>NZ_CP140772.1:0-4800000 GCF_037893185.1 Chitinophaga sp. 180180018-3
GCCAGCCTTAGCCCTGAGAACCTATTTTAAGCGCTATGCAGATCTGCATGGCGCTTTTACTTGGTATATTCCCCTGTAACCTGTGTGTACAGGCTTTTCCAACTTTTTTTATAAAAAGATGTAAATGTTTTGGAGAATATAAAACTTTGTTTATTTTTGCAACCCCTTCAGGGGCTTGGTGAGGTGCCTGAGTGGCCGAAAGGAACGGTTTGCTAAACCGTCGTACGGGTTAAACTGTACCGAGGGTTCGAATCCCTCCCTCACCGCAAGCTTTAAAGCCTTGTTGTCTTCATTGACAGCAGGGCTTTTTTCTTGTTACTCAGCTGCACAGGATATTTTCCGTATCTTCACAAATAGTGAAAAGCTTATTCTCGATATTCATTTTTTGCTCTCCGGCCAGTCTCTTTCAACTGGCAGGTGTTACGCCATTTACGGGTGGCAGGTTATACTTCTTTTCAAATTATAAAGACTTCAATAAGTAATCCCCGCTCCGCTGCATTTGTGCGGAACGGGGATTATTGATACGCATCGGCGCTATTACCGGTGCAGATTTGCGTGTTGCCCTATGTATAGCGGCAACCGGATAACTATTGCCATGCGCCTGTATCAGGCAGCAGGAGGCATATTATTGTCTGTTAATTGATTTGAAAGATGATTACTGTAAATAAAGCACCTTTATTGTTACTGAAGAATGATTATGAACTGTTACTTCAACATCTGAAAGAAGACAGGCCCACGCTGATGTATGATCAGCACCTGCGGGAAACCCAGCTGGGCAGGATCAAAACCGCTCAGGTACTGGAAGCAGCAAATTTTCCCAATAGTGTTTCCCGTTTGTATTCAACTGTTGTGATCCGTGATACGGTTAACAGGATCAACCTTGAATACAAGCTGATGCCTCCGGATGAAGCAGATGAATACAGTGGTTGTATCTCTGCGTTATCGTTGTTCGGATTGGCGCTGATGGGGCTCCGGGAAGGCGAAAGCTTCACCTGGCAGTTATCGGGCAGAAAGAAATATTATGCGGTAGTAGCCATAAGAAATACTGCTTTTGTATAAAAGAAACCAATAAGCAGGCTTCCCGAAAGCCTGCTTATAATAAATTATTATAGGGCGAAACCCTTTGTGGTAGCGTGTTGTTAGAAATTTTATTTTTTAACGATAAAAAAAATTTGTTTTTATGTCAAACAATTCCCTACATTTGCACTCCGCAATTGAAGCAAAGGCAGGCAGAAAGCGCCACCGTTAAAGCAGAGATGCGGATTCAGAAGGGATTCGGGGCGTAGCGTAGCCCGGTTATCGCGCCTGCTTTGGGAGCAGGAGGTCGCAAGTTCGAATCTTGCCGCCCCGACTGAGACAAAAAGCGACCTGAAAATCAGGTCGCTTTTTTGTTTGTTGACAGCACATCCTGGCCCCGCGCGTTTTAATGAAACCTGGGACCATTATACCGATCTTCCATATTCAGGCTTTGGAAATTCTCCCGGGGTTTTATAGCGTGTAGATCTTCCTATATGATACCATGCTCCCAATCCTGAAATCATCAATGCCATATAATGAACAAAACGCTCCATATCTTTTTGGTGTAAACCGAAGTCGGGAAGGTTATTTTGTAATTCTACGAATTCCTTCACATAGTTATCGTGGATGTGCATTGCTTCAGCACAGGCCTCTTCTACAGAAACTTTATACTGATTTCTTATTACAAGTATAATGTTGAGAACTTCTGTATCAACAGCTAATTCTTTTTCTATTGAAGCAAAATCGTTTTGGATTGCCATGATACGGCACATGAGCATCTTCAACCGTTTGATAATGGGGTGATCCGATATATGATTCGGAACAATAAAATTGATAGAAGGCTCAACCGGATCTCCATAAGGATACATAGAAATAGAGTACTCGCGGATAAGCAACAGATTGTTTAGGGTAGGGAATTGTTTTTTTAGCTTGTAAGGCGTTTCTTCCATAATCCCATATGTAGTATAGTTATAAAATGACTTTGTCCAGCGTTGAAACCAATCGTCATTAGCATAGGGAAGAAATTCCTCCCGGCTCAAAGCAACCTGCCTTATTAACCCGATATCATCCGGTCTGGGCTTCTGACCCATCATTACATCCATAATATGATCCCTGATACCGGCAAGTTCATCAACCGGACACACCTCGTGGAAGTCGTCATATAAAGTAAGCCATACCATAAATCTGGCAATAGGTCTTATCTGTTCCATACTGCTTGCCGCTGGAAACATATACGATGTCGCTTCTGCCAGGCCATGCTTTTTGTATTTAGTTCTTGTGGCTTCGGACATGAACTGATAATCTGTATTAATCCAATCATTCTGTTCTTCATCAAATGATTGCGAAAAGGGGCCAATTTCATATGGCCAGGGGTACTGTAATACAGGAACGTCTTTTTGTTTCATAATTGAAATACTTAAGTTTGATATTAATATGTTTAGCCAGCTCTCAGGTTTGATAGTTTTAGAAGGTAATGATCGGGCTACACCGTCTTTTTCATTACCTGGGCTGAAGGAAACCCCTGTAGCGAATTGTATCGTTCCAGCCGGGATGACACCGATTTCCACCCGCTCAGTGTCATGCTGATGTAATGCACCCGATTTACTACGGCATCCTGCCATTCACCAAAATCAGGCAGCGAGTGCTGCAAACGGAGAAATTCCTGCAGTTCTTCGTTGTGAATGCGGAGGTCTTCCAGGCATGCTTCTTCGAGAGAAAGGTTCTTGTTATACTGGATTGCCTTTACTACATTGTAATAGATGCTGTCTGTAGCTTCATCTTTTACTACAGACTGTACTTCGTTAAAATAAACCATCATCCGCACCGCCAGCGCCCGTAACCGTTGCAGCACAGGGTGCTCGTTGATCCCCGCTGGCAATGGGATACCTGTTTCCAGGTCTGTCAGCTCCAGGAAAGGATACAAACAAAGGGAGTCCTCGCGGATAGCAATACATTCTTCCACACTGGGAAAAGTTCTTTTCATCTTATATTCAAGCTCAAGCTCCAGTCCTCTGAAATATCTGCTGAGCCCCATAATAAAACGTTGCAACGATTCCTCTGAAATGAATTGCAACAGCTCTTCCCGCAGGGACGCTAACAACCCGCCCAGGGGAATGTTCGATCCGGCTGCACTAATTTCGCCTTTCAGTACCGCAATAGATTGTTGGTGAATGAAGCTGATCTGCTCCGGGGATCCTTCTTCATATTTGTCGTCGTTAAACAGCGTCCAGAGCATAAAGCGGCAGATGGGCTTTAGCCGCTCCTGGTTAGTTGTAGGAAACCACTGTGAAGCAATATGGGCTGTCTTTGTTTTCTTGTACTTCTGACGGGTCACAGGATCATCTTTGTATAACCAAAGGTACTCGCCATCGATCCATTGATTGTCGGTAATCTCCTGCAGCGTATCAGCAAAAGGGTTTTTGAGAGTGGGGAAAGGGTAACTGAATAAAGAAAGCATTTTAGCGTCCATGGTTATTCTGATTGAGGGTGAATAAATCAATGTCCGGAGATAGGATAGTTGGGCTACATCAAACATTTACGCATAGATGTAATTTTCCGTTATTAAATATTATGAAATAAGCGGTCCTGTTATGACTATCATGTGGTTGTTGCGTCCAATAGAGTAACATGAAGATAATTGCTTCCACTGCAATCTGACATCAGTTGGTCTATAACTGATCTGCCATGAAACCTGGCATGCTGGCCAGAGCCTGGAACATTAAACGTGCTATTGAGAGCCAGGTAAAAAGAGGTTATTGGTGTAGTAAACGAGCTATTTACCAAATGATTTTTTGATGATACCCGCATACGTTTCACTGACCGGTAATTTCATACCGGCAAGAACTATCTTCTTTTGATCTGCCAGCGTGATGTGTTTCCTGGCTGCGATAAAGCGGCGATGTATCCGGATAAAGGCGGGGGGCATCAGCAGATTTTCTGCATCAGCCATTGTCAACCGGGAAGTAATGTGTTTTCCATTGATTAGCACGAACTGTATATAATTGCCTGTACTTTCCGCATACAATACTTCGTCATAAGCTATCCTCAAACGTTCATATCCACTCTTTAGAAAGAAATGTGTTGCAGGTACTGCCTGTTCATTTTCCCGCCATCGATGGAGGTTGAGCGCCTTTTGACAAGCCTGTTGAAACCTTTCTTCCGAAAAAGGCTTCAGCAGGTAATCAACGGCATTAAGTTCAAAACTTTGTACTGCATGTTCGCTATAGGCGGTCGTGAAAATAACGAGCGGCGGCTTTGTTAGCCCGTTGAGCAGGTCAATACCACCGACGTCTGGCATTCGTATATCCAGGAAGATCAAGCCAACCCGCGTCCGTCGCAAAAAATCGATCGCTTCAAAGGCGTTGGTAAAACAGGCCCAAAGCCGTATCTCCGGCACCAAAGCGGAAAAATTACGTATCAGGCCTAAAGCCATTGGTTCATCGTCTATTGCAATTGTTTCCAGCATTTATTCTTCTAATCTTTTTACAGTGTTGAGTTTCCCATTTCTACCCGGTGCTATAATACTTCTGACTACGCCGTCAGCGTCTTTCTCAAATGTAAAATCTACCTGCTCTCCTTCATGTTCCATCATTCTAAAATAATTATTTTTAAGCGGGATTAGTTCCATTCTGTTTTCTCCCTGAAAGGCAAATAAATGACCATTGATCACCTTTATTTCTATATAGCGGTCTTTGCTTTCACCATATTTTCCCGCGTAGGCCTGCAATTGTGTGGCACTTAGTTCCAGTGGTTTTTCGGGTAAGGTGTAAGGCTGCCCATCCAGTATATCCAGTATGCTCCGACTAATCGTTGCGAGAAATGAGCCGTCTGCATCATTTTTCAACAGCACAATGAAGATATCATCTTCCGGCACCCGGACCATCTTCGCTTCAAATCCATTTAACATACGGCCTGCGTGCCCCAATACCTGCCTGCCGGCTACTGAATCCGCCAATTCCCAGCCATAACCATATTCTTTTTTGAATGGATGATAGGCCTGTTGCTGCAGTGCCCTGCTTAGTATCCTGCCTTCCTGCAACGCTATGTGCCAGCGATAGAGATCGCCGACGGTAGCATACATCTCCCCGCCGCCAATAAACTGCGTTGGGTTAGTAGGCGGTCCTTCCTGATAGCCGTCTGGTGAAAAGGTCCAGTACCCTGTGGCTTTATCATTATCCTTAAGTGCAGTAAAGTAAAAGCCGCTCCTGGTCATATGCAGGGGCTTAAGTATTTTATCGCTCATCAGGTTTTCATAGCTTTTGCCGGTTACTTTTTGGATGATGTAAGCCAGCAGCATATAATTAGAATTACTGTAGCTGAACTGTGTGCCCGGCCTGAACCCCAGCGGCTTACTTTTCAGGAAATCAACAACAGTTTGTTCGGTGGTAGGCTGGGATGATTGGTGCCAGAAATCGTTTACACTGGTATAATTGAATATACCCGATGTGTGTGTGAGCAGGTTTTGAATGGTAATGCTGTCTCCTTTAGGAAAATCAGGATAGTATTTGCTCACCTGGTCGGTCAGTGCCAATGCGCCTGCCTCAGCCAGTTTCAAAACCATAGTTGCAGTAAATTCTTTGGTAATGGAGCCGATCTGAAAAATGGTTTGCGGTGTATTGGGCAATTTAGCGGCAACGTTCCGGTATCCGTAACCTTTTTGCAGCAGGATTTTTCCTTTAACGGCCACTAATATCGAGCCGTTGAATTTGTTGAAATCAGCATAGCGCTGTACCAATTCATCGATCTGTTGTGCTTTTTGTTGCGCCTGCGAGAATTGCATCATCAGGCAGAGGCTTAATAATAATGTTGTTGTCTTTTTCATATCTTTTTAGTTATTACAGCTGGATTATTAGTTGTGAGATGTATAGATCTTCTGATGGCCCGGCTTTAAACCAGTGACGGCCGGGATAGATTAGTTTCAGCCGTTCCCGAACATTAGCTAAACCGGTGCCCGGGCTGTCAGATTCACCCTCAGTTACTTTGGCATGTATGGTGTTTTGTATATCCAGTTGAAGCCTGCCTTTGATTAATCTAAGCCGGATGCGGATAGCCGTGTTCTCCTGCAAACTCACACCGTGCTTAAAGGCGTTTTCGATAAGGGGGATCAGCAGCATTGGCACGATCTCTTCGGCTTGCTCATCTGTATCGATAGCTACGTCGATGCTTATCTTTTCCGATACAGGTAAACGCAGTTGCTGCAGGGCGATATAATTTTTTAAATAATTGATCTCCTTTTCAACGGGGATACGATCAGCATGATTTTCTTCCAGCATAAAACGCATCATATCGCCCAACTGCTGCAGGCAACGGGCAGTCCTTGCTGCCTGCTCCTCTATGGCTGATGCATAGATGGTATTGAGCGTATTGAACAAAAAATGCGGATTGATCTGTGAGCGTAGAAAACCCAGGTTAGCCCGGGATTGGGAAAGATCTTTTTCCAGCCCGCGAAAAGCCAGAATATGATCCTTCTGCTGCTGGTATAAAAGCCATGAAACTGGGATAACGATCATTAGCTGAAAGGCCCAGGCAAAGAAAAACACGATCACCGGACTGCCGGGCATTAGAAGCGGAACAGGTACACTCAAGGCAGCACTCCACAAAATGAGGCGTTGCGACAAACCTCTATGAAGCCATGATCGCTCCGTATAAGCCGGGAAAAGATAGTACATGGCCAGAAGCCCCATCGCTATAGCCGGCACAGGTAATAGGTATAATCGCGTGAAAAGGTCGGACCAGGGTATTTTGAGTAAATATTGCAGCAGCATTAAAAATAGCAGGTAGGCACCAAGGAATATGGTTGCCTGATTGGTGATCATCACCCGGTAATTCCGGTTGGGGCCAGGCCTCTCTAAAAAGCTGATCAGTTCTTCACGAAGAGATATATACGCCAACACTCCGGCTACCAGGAAAGCGATAGGCCAGATACAGTTCAGGTCGATATTATCGTGTCCGTTATGCACGTTATAAAAAACAGTAAATCCGGAATAGTGATAACGCCATTCTTCTTTTAGATAGACCGACGTTATAAATGCCGCTGTAAATACAGCAATGAGCAGCATGAATACCGTACCCAGTGACAATATCTTTTTGGCGTGGTTATGTGGGCGATTGCCCTGGGGCCAAAGGAGGGGAACGATTGCCAGGGTAAGTCCTAAATAAACCAGGAAGCAGAGCAGCGCTATCCCCATGTCTGGCACCATATGGTTGAGGAAGGGGTTATATTGCAAGCCATGATCTTTGAACAATCTGATCGTATCCCAATCCTCCTGTTGCCCTTGCGGGTTAAAGTAACGCCAGGCGCATATCAGACAAAAGCCGGCAAAAATAACTGTGATTAACAGCAGTTCATATTTTCTCCATTTAATTGTCATCGCTTCCAGACTTTAAACAAGTTTAGCAGAAATGACAGAAAAGGTCAGATAAAATGTGACGAAGCACCTTAAAAATGTGATGCAGTAAGATTGGCCCCGGATTTCCCGGACTACTGTTCATAGAGTTGGGGTACATATCACCTGGCCGCTATTGCCTCAATTTCCAGTAACCACTTTTCATCATATATCCCTGTAATAATAATTGACATAGCAGGTTGATGGTCTCCGAGTATTTTATGCCTAACCTCATAGTTTTCCTTGCGGTATTTTCTGTCGGAGAGATAAATGGTGTATTTAACAATGTCCTTCAATTCCATGTTGGCAGCTTTTAGTTGTGCTTCAACATTTTTCCAGGCTAATTCAGCTTGTGAACGAAAACCGGATGGTATATTTTCTTTTTCATCTTCAGGAACCTGACCGCTTACAAATACCAGTTGCTTATGGTTTTTGATGCCAAATGCCTGAGAAAAAGCAGCTCCGGTAGGATTATATGTTTTCCGGCTAATCGTGCAACCTGAAATTGCCGTGGCCATCATTAACAACAAATAAAAATTGGATACTTTCATGTTTTTGAAATGATTATACATCATGCATTAATAGAAGATGCTGCCGTTGTATGTTTATTACGCCTTAAAAAGAGCATCACAACAGCTGTAATGATAGCTCCCGTAATTACTGCTCCTATGGCCCCGGTTACTATGTAACCAGACAAATTAAACTGTTGTTTCGCCGCTTCGGCTGTCATCGTTCCTTTTGACACGGCATAATCTGCTGCATTACTTAAATATTGTGGTGCAATGAATCTTAGATTAATGTTGCTTGTCAATATACTGAGTGCACCAATCATTAAACTTAAGATAACACCACTCAATACCCCTTGTTTGTAATTCATTATTCCCCCATACCACTTTGTGCGTTTTTCTTTTAAGGCAAAGACATAGATGATAACTGCGGGAATAAGAATAATAGCTCCAAATATGGGCTGGCTTGCAATATACTTATTATGAAACCCGGCTATTTCTTCGATAGTGTTCCATAGCAGTATTGTCCCGGCAAAAACGAGCGCCCATTTAAATTCAATGTTATAATTTTTCATTTGTATTTTTTAGGTTATACATTTTAGTCAGATGGAATTACCCGTGAGAATTTCATGCTATGATTTGTCCTTGAGTTTAATCCATTGCTTAATGATGTTCTGGAGATCTTTACTTTTTGCTTCTATTTCAGCCATACTTTTGAATTTGGCATAGGCTTTACCTTTGGGTGCTGCTTCCAGCACCGTGCCTATGGGCAAGCCTTCTGCCTGGTGGAAGATAAGCGTCACTGTTTCCTTCACACGCAGGCTGAAAGTGGCAATGTCTCCTTTGTAATAGAAACTGGGTCCACCCCATTTCACATCTTCTATAATTTCAGGGTGTATTTTCATAATCGAATTCCGCAATGCTGCCAGCTCTTTTTTTAACGGGTAATCCAATTTTGCCAGGAACTCATCTACTTTTTTTGAACTCATTTTTCTTTTTTTACAGGGTTCGTAACGGCCGGACCTTGCAGACCTACCGGCGCAAACATATTGTTCGCACTGCATCGTACCGGCTTTGACGAAACGAAATTCGTAAGGCCAGGGCAAAAAAAAATTTACAAATGTTGAGAAGGGCAAAAAATTATTTACCGTTGATGATACGGCTCAACTGGGTGGTCGTAATTCCAAGGTAGGCTGCGATATGGTATTTTTTCAGACGGGGAAGAATGTGACCATGCGACAGCAGGAATTGCTGATAACGTGTAGAGGCTGTGTCTGAGCGAAAAGAGATTTCCAATGGTTCTTTTTCAACTACCCAATGCTTTTCCAGGTAATTGATATAAAACAAGGCAATATCCTGGTGCGTATCCACGAGTTTTCTAAAGGCACTGAAATCATATTCCAGCACCAAAGTATCCTCAATGGCGGTGATAGTGAATTCACTCGGAGCGCCGGTCATTGTTGCAGTGACAGATGCAGCCAGGCGGTTTTCAGGGAAAAAGTATTTAATGATCATTTCACCTTCCTGCGGGAAATAAGATTGAAAGGTCAATCCACGGCAGATAAAGGCAAATTTGCGTGGCACCTGGCCTTCTCTCACCAGTAGTTCGCCCCTGCGGTACATTTTTTCCGTTAGCAAGCTCGCCCAGGCCTGTTCCGATGCCGCGGTAATCGGGTAGTACCTGCGAACCTGCTGAAAAAATTGTGTATGGCTCATCGTACCTTAATTTCCATACTAAATTAATAATTATTGATTAAGCATGCATTTCTCTTTTCAGCCCAGGGATTATCAGTCTGATGGCAGCCAGAGGTACTTAATTTTGCCCATACTTATGGAAAATTTATTTTCATGCATCCTATTTCGTATATTTTACTTATCAACCAATTTGGTGTTAAATGCAGAAAATCCCGTTCTCCCAAAAACTCATTACCTGTACCCTCGCTGGGTTGGTAATTGGGGCCACCACGTTACGCACAGGGTTTACCTTCTTCCGTACAATATTGCCTCTCCCGATTATTGTTGACGTTCCAACGGTTATGCTGGTTACTGCTATTATTTACGCAGTAATATGGCAAATCCGGAAAACAAATAATCCTGCTACCCTTGCCTTCTGGCAAGGCATTATACGCTATGGTGTAGCATATGACCTGGCAACATTTGGATGGGAAAAGATCTTTCATTCACAATTTGCAGTACAGGGAAGCAAGCTGGATCTCCCTTACAGCAGTTTTTCATCGCAGGATCTGTTCTGGTATTTTTTCAGTTACTCTTATCCTTTGGGCTGTATTATTGCAACATCTCAGATAATAGGAGCTGCATTACTATTATTTCACAGAACAAGACTGGCGGGCGTTTTTATCCTGTTACCCATACTGGCAAACATCTTACTGATGGATATTATTTATCAAATCGGCACCAGTGTGGTCATACATGCCACCATCATGATGTTGGGCTGTCTGTATTTTCTGTTCATAGAATTTGACCGGCTAAAAGAATTCTTCTTTGTCGCAAAAGATAAGCTGCCCACACTTCGTCTTCCAAAATATTTAAAAACAGTACTACGTCTTTCTATTATTTATATCCCTATACTGTTAATTACCCTGCATGGCAAACCGGATAAAGATCCGGCGCTCAAGGGGAAGTACAAAGTGACGCAGGTAGCGGTTAATCAGCAGATCCATAGCCCTGCCGGCTGTGCAGATAGTGTACTTACAGCGGTATACTTTGATATAAAAAACGGATGTGTTTTTGAATTCAATGCGGTAGCCAGAAGATGGTATGGAAATTATAACAAAAAGAATAATGATCTGGAAATAAAATGGCATGCTCCGAAAGAAATGCCTCTCTTCAAAGGTGTTATTTCTCCGGTTAATGCAACAGGAAATTTAACACTGACCGGAATGTTGGGGAATGATTCCATTAAAGTGACGTTGCAAAAAATAAATAACGACCGGTAATAACAGTATACCGCAGCAGGAAAGTCCGCTGGCGCAATGATGTATGGAAAAAACTCACACTCCAATTGCATAGGTGGTGATTGCTTTGACCGGTGCATTATTCGTTGATGACCGAAACTGATAAACATCACAGAATGCAATGCTCTTTCCTCCTTTAAACTTCAGTATTCCGTTAACAACGCCATTGTATCCGTGTGTAACGATTGTATGGATAGTTAGTTCCACAGCTTTATCATGCCGCAATTGCCGGAGTTCGTTGAGCACGTGTTCTTTACCCTCTATACGCCGGTCACCAACCAGGTTCCAGCTAATATCGTCGGTGGTGTTACGGGTAATAGCTGTATGGTCGTTTGTAACAATCGAAACGATAAAATCTTTCAGGAATAACTTCTTTGGCGCATTGCCGCAGTCTTCATAAACGTTAATCTTAACCATAATAATGGGAAGCTTTTACTGAGGGATTGTTGGCGCTTTAAATCATTAGCGGAATTTTTTCGATTTAATTCCCTGGAAAAACTGCCATTCGCTTTCTGTTAGCCGATCCTTATTCAGCTGTATTAAAAAGCGATAGGATATGTTCACTACCAGCAAAACTGCATTCCTGTTGATATCCATCTGCCTTACCCAACTCCAGTCTTTCGTTTCTGTTAAATCTTTATTCCTGTGCCTGATAATAATTTGCTGTTCTCCAAATTCTATATCAGCATCAAACAGATTTTTTGCTGCCAGTGCCTTTGAACTGAAATGATATAAGGGCACAAGAATAACGAGGATGAATATGAAGAAGTAGAATAACGCAGAAAGAATTGTTCCGAATGAAGTTAACGGGACGGCATAACCTAAAAGAAGCATAGCCGCAAGGTACATCCACATGCTCTTTTTGAGGAAGAAGTATACTTTGGCCTGGAGTATGTTGTTATAATTTGATAATACCCTTTTTGTAACTGTCATCTTATTCCGGTTAAAAGTTTCTTTCCCAAATATACAAAACCGTTGTTAAGAGAATAGTCACGCCAATATTAACTTTCCCAGGTTATTTTATTGATATTTCCGTCGTCATCAGTGCAGAGTACCAATAGTTGATTGCAGGGCTCGCCATCGATATCGATGGAATAATCGAAGATCCCAAAATGTGTGGTGCCGTATTTGCCGTCGGGGTACAAACCTACACGAACCAGCTTCAATTTATTCAGTAGTCGGGATTCCAGATCAGATTTATTTTTATAGTCGCCCGCAATATTCCGGAGTTCTTCTTCGTCCAATTCTTCGAGATAAAACCGGATATAGTCAGCAGTTTCGCCTTTTTGTTCTTTAAAATCCTTGTCGATGGCCGGATGGTGCTGCTTATCCATCTGGCTGATGTTTTCAAGAAATTGTTTAATTTTTTCGGCCTTCTCCGCAATGATTGATTTATTTTCAAAATTGAGATCCAGACTTATTTGAAGTTCAGCAATCCGGGCCTTAGTGCGGTAATCTTCTTTCAGATTATCGAGGTTAATCTCCCCGAAATACGGTAACTCGTAGTGCATGGTGGTTAGTCGCTTTAAGGTAATTGGTATAGCTTAAATTACTGAGATGACAATTGCTTTGGGGTCATCAAGATATAAAAAAGATTACAGTTGCAATAGCCTCGCTGCTTGTATTTCATTGATTCTTGTCATGATCACCGGAAAGCGTCTTAATTATAGTAAGGAGGAATAATGAATCCCGATTATATCTTTTCCTGGATTTCTTTCGATGGTACCTGCGCTTCCTTCTGGTAAACCAATGCAGCGATTAATGCAGGCAGCGTGCTCCCCAGTACAAAATAAGCAAGCAGCATCATTAGTCTTTGGCTGCTATAAAACTGTGTAAGTACAGACTCGGTACGTAGAAAACGTAGCACCAGCATCCCTTCACTAACTATGAAGTTGAGGAAATAGACACTGGCGGTAAATATGATGGCCGACAGGAATATGCTTTTGCCTTTTAATACAGGCTGGGTTTTTCTGAGATATTGCAGCGCAGAGAAAGTTAGTACTCCCCAAAGTATCAATATAGTAGGAATACTGACTGCAAATACCAGCATGCTGTTCTGAACGTCGATCATTCTGTATAAAAATGACGAGAAGCTGCTTGTTGCATCACCCACGGCTCCAATCAGGCAGACCGTTTTTGCAATAAAAAGTATATCCAGGTTACGGCCGGTGGCTGTAATGGACCGGTATTGCAGCAATAGAAAGAACGTAACGAAAACCGGAATGATCAGGTATTGGAAGGCGTTATCCCAATCCCCAAACAGATCGGACCGGGTGATGATATACAGATAAAATATAAACCATAATCCTGAACAGAGCCAGCTGAATACTTCCGCAGTTTTGCTTTTATTATTGAAGATAACGATACTTAACACCAGGCCAACAATAAGTATGACCAGCAGTAAACCGCCAATTGCCAACAGTAGTAATGCCAGACTATCAGGAATCATAAATGATCTATTTTGTATCGGGTTAATAGTATTGGGGTAAATGTATGCCTGTCGTGCATAATCCGGCAGGCATACTCATCGTAAATTATTTTTCTGTTGCCGTAACAGCAGGTATGCTGAAAGTAGCAACAGCTGTTTGAGCGGTCTGCAGGTTGGTTTTCAGCCCGGAAAGGAATTTCTGAATATCATCTCCATAAGCTCTCTCGCTAAGTGCGAACAACACAACAGCCGGTTGGCCTGATTTATCTTTCTGCAACAAATACCGGTAAACATTTCTTTCCACGATCTCTAGCTTTTTCCCATCGGCACTATTGGCACTGAGGAGAAAGTCGATCATATATTCACCTTTATTTTCGAATACCTGGTATTGAACAATCGGATTACTTTCCTTCTGTTTCTTTAATTCAGCTATTTTGGCGCCCACAATATCTTTTGTACTGGCCGGCCCGATGAGGTAGTCGATGGTGATCATCTTCCTGAATTTCTCCACATTATCTCCTGCGGTGATATATTCCTGTTTGTAGTAGTTCGCGGAAGGGTGGGAAGACCAGCCCAGATGCCAGGCCGTTTTATTGAAGTTAATGGGGCCGGGCACATTGAGGTAGTCATGTGCGGATTTTTGCTGTGCCTGCGCGGCTGTACCGAGCAGCAAGGCCGACAGGCAGCCAGTGAATAGTTTTTTTATTTTCATTTTTTATGCTGGTTAATAAACATTTTTTCAGTGGTATCCTGTAATCTGAACAGGTCATATACTGTGTACAGTCCTACCGGTTCGCCAAGATGAGCATCTGATGGTGGATTTTTTACACCTGCTTCCACAAGATGAATCTGGTTAGCCGGATCAGGCATAAATTTCATGCCATAAACGGAGAAGTGTGAAATCCGCTCCTGCCCGTCGTTGTACACCATTCCCTTTGCCGTCAGGGAAGCCAGGTCCTTCATGGATGGCTGCTTATGGAATACGCCATTATAAAATCCGATAACCGGACTTTCATTGATACCTATAATCGAATAAACATACGCTGCGTAAAACCTGTTGCCAACCTGTACAGACACTACATCCTGCGCCCTGTAAAAGGTGACAGCAGCTGAAACAGAAGGGCGTTTCTTCAAAGGGCTGGGGGCAGTAGCAAGCAATTGTTTGATATCCGTTGATTTCCTGTAAAAATCATCACTCAGTATAACATGCCTGTTTAGCTCATCGATGGCCTGGTTGGCGTTAGCGGTGATTTTTGCATCTGCAAAACCATATTTGTGCAACAATGTAGCCAGCACAAGGGTTGTCAGCTGTTTGTAGTGATCTTTGAGTGCTGTACCGGCATTCAGTACACAGTTCCAGCGTGTCAGCAGTGGTGGAAGTACATAGGAAAGCTGATTGTTGATATGCCCATGTTTTTCTTCGGCCATAGCCTGCTGAGTTAATCGTGCAAGATCGTCGTCGATAGCCTGAATTAACGCCTGATGGCCAAGTTTGTCAAGTACCTGTTGATGTGTCATGCGTTATCAGTTAACAAAACTGTCTGCATATTACAACAAAAATTGCATTTCAGGATTGAAGGTCACCATTTTACGACTGCAATACAGGCTGCTGCCACGGTCAGGGCGATCAGTGCATAGTAGGCCTGCCGGGTATAGGGCTTGTTGCCGAACCTGATATTTATCAGGGTTACGGCCAGGAACATACCGGTTTTCGGTGCCACTTTGTAATAATTGACGTGGGGATATTTGAGTGTTACAAGGAGGCAACCGGTCACCAGCAGCAGGATACCTAATATCAGTCCTTTGTGATCCCGGGCCTGGGTATCGTAATTTTTCCAAAGTGACGCTAATGTCCATAAATAGCCGGAAAAACACAGGAAATGCACTAACAGTATGATATTAAAGAGCATGAGCCGTAGTTTTGGAAGATGAGAAGAAGGTATAGTAGCTGCCTAATACCAGTGCCAGTATAATGGCTGTCAGGTGGGCAAACAGGCTTACTGTCAGATGACCGGGTGTATTCCAGACAATCGCGTAATCAACTGAAGGTACAATAGTGGCAGTGAGCAGCAGCAGCCCCAGCGCTCTCCATTCCTTTGCGAACAGTAGTATCAGTATAATCAGCCCGGAGAAAAGATCCCGTATACCTTTGATATAGTGAAAAGAAAAATCGTTGGTCGTGGATACATGAATCCCAAAGCCGGTTTCGGCATTCCGGGGATCGATGAAGAAGCGGGTGCCGATGAATACCAGTAAGGCCCCGGTAAGCAATGTGGCAATGAAGGCTGTTTTTCGAATGATAGAAGTCATATGTTGCGTTGTTTTATGATGATGCAACAAAATTAAAAACAGTTTTCCGCCCGGCCGTTCACCCAGGTTAATAAATGCTACAGCGACAACCGTTTCCTTATCCGGCTTAATGAGGGCGGTTTTACGCCCACAAAGGAGGATATGTGATATTGAGGGATGCGTTGCTGCAGATCGGGATAGCTGTCCACGAAATGAAGATAACGCTGCTCTGGCTGGTCGCTGTATAAAGAATTGACTTTCCTGATCGCATGTAAATACAATTGTTCGCAAATCAGCCGGCCGAACTTCTGACCTTCTTTTACTTTCTCATAGATCAGTTGCAGGTTTTCATAGGAAATAATCAGCATGATGGTATCTTCGAGGCACTGAATGCTGCGTAGTGAGGGCGAATGATCGAGAAAGCTTTCGTAGTTGCAGGTGAAATCATTTTCCTTCCCGAAGTCGAATGTCAGTTCCTCACCGGAATCGCGGATGCTGTAGTAGCGGATAAGTCCTTTTTCAATGAAGCCTACTTCGCGGCATACCTGTCCTTCGCGAAGAAAGTAATCGTTTTTTTTAAACTGCTTACGTACGAACAAAGAGGAAATGAATATTTTCTCTTCTTCATCCATATGAATGAAATATTGGAAGGTTTCAATGAGGTGGGTATGTATGGCTGTCATTATCATGATTTTCGACGAGATAAAATTACAACAGTTTTGTCGTAACCTTATCTTCCAAAACAAGTATGGCAATAACAGCCGGCAGGCGACAAATCATTGGAACACCGTGGCATTTATGCTGTCTGACGTGCGTCCCGAAGGCCTGATGACGCATTACAGCGCTATTTCAAACAAGCTGGAACCTCCCACTTTATAGTGTGCGGGCAGTTCTTCCGAAGGTAGAGAGCTTACTACCCCGAGGTAATTAAATCCGCAGCTGACATAATAGTTGTTGAGTTTATCATTGCCGCTGCCGGTATCCATCCTGATGAATTTCAGATGCAGACTGGCGGCATAATCCTTTGCCCAGTCAACGATATTTTTTACATAGCCCTTGCCCCTGAAATCGGGATGTACGGAAATACGATGAATATAGATCGAAGGATCTTTGTCTTTTTCCTGCCAGATAAACGGGTCCTGGAAAGTAATAGTGAATACACATACCAGCTGATCGTTTTCAACGATCTTCCACAGTCTTTTTTCTTCAATATCTGTTTCAATCAAAGCCCTGTCGAATCCCAGCCAGTGCCGGCCGTTCATTTTTTTCTGATACGCTGTACCGGCGTCATACAAGTGGAATATTACATCGATATCTGCTGGTACGCTGTTAATGATTTCCATAATAATGATTTTATGAGGACAAAATTGAGACATAAATTTTTATTAAAACAGATTCAGTTTTATGAATATTAACCATATCAGATGTTCTGTAAATCCTTACTGTATTGTGTAGGAATAAAACTATCTTTAGGAGATGAAACTGACCATATCAGGTTATTCTACCGCTTTATTTGCTACCTGGTACCTGCTGGAAGAGCTGGGCGTTTTAATGGATGCAGGCGATGGGCTAACGGCGGCGTTACTGCAGAAGAGCAGGAAGATTAACCATGTGTTTATATCGCATGCCGATAGAGATCATCTTACCGGATTGTTACAACTGAACCAGCTGAATGCTCGGGTGGGGTTTCCCGTTATTTACTATCCACGCGACAGTAAGTCATTTCCGGCAATGGAATCATTCTCTAAAAAATTTGATCCTCATGTTGCCGGTACCCAATGGCGGGGCGTAGTTCCGGGTGAGGAAATATGGATAAAAGACGATGTGGTGGTAATACCTGTGCGCAACGAGCATGTAGATGCTGCACCCGATGTTATCAGAAGCCTGAGTTATCAGGTGATGAGGGTGAAGCAGAAAGTGAAGCCTGAGTTGGCGGTATTGCCGCCGGAAGAGATCAGGCGTATTATCATGGAGAGGGGTAAAGAAAGTACAACAATGGAGGTGAGAGAAAGTCTGGTGGGCTATTCCGGAGATACGCCGGTGGCGGATCCGGAGCGATGGGATGGAACAAATATCCTGATCCATGAGGCTACTTTCCTCGATAAAGAGGAAGACATAAAAGTTGTTCCGTACAAAAACAAGCATAGCAGACTGGAAGAGGTGTTGGAGATGGTGAGCCGGATACGTGTTAATAAACTGATCCTGGGGCATTTTTCTTCCAGGTATACTCCGGAGCAGATTGATGCAAGGATCAGGGAGCTTTACCACAAGTATGCGTTGAAAATACCGGTATACCGGATTTTGCCTGGAGTAACGGTGAGGGATATACTGAGTGGAGAGGTGGTTGCCGGGCGATGAGAGGGATCGCCCGGCCGTGTTACAGGTTATAAAATGTGGGGGCTGTTTTTTAGTCTGATTATACCATTATAACCAAATATCAGACTACATTTCCAGCCATGTCCTTCCAGGAGCTCCCCCAGTAGATTATTTTTTTCTGAAGTGTAGTATCAAGGTACTCCAGCCCAACAGGTTGCCCGGTGGGCCTTTCTGCAGTTGTACCGCTAACCGGACTGACGATTAGATTGGCGCTACCAATTTTATTGCAGATGCGCATTGGTGGCTGATCATTCCGATTGGTGATATTGTTATCTGTAATGAAATTCAGGCCGATGAAGACCGAGAAATCAGGAAATTCTATTGCATTGAAGGTAAGATCGGAGAAGAACGTGTTTCTGACAATATGGCTATGATCCAGCTTTAATGAGGATGATGAAGGATCATACCCATAGATACCCAGGCCGTTACCTTCAAAAACATTGTGCGAAATATCAGACCTCACCACAATTGCATTTATGAGCAACAGTCTGCTCCTGAACAGGTTTTCAACGATGTGCGCATAGTTGACAGTGCCCATTACCGTTACACTGGCCAGGAACGTATTGCCTTTGACATACGATTCCTGCAACATATCCCTCAATATCACTTCTCCTGTAAAAATATTATCTGTCAGGGTACAGCCTAAATTGGTGGCACTTTGCAGATTTATCTTGCCCAATGCTGTATTGCCTGCAACGGATACCCTGCTGCCCTGAGTAGCAGTAGGCGCCCAGTTCCATAATATTCCGGTATTGGGCGCATTATTTTGGGAGACGAAGGCATTTATGGTACCATTGATAAGGTAGATATTTCCGGAATTCAGAATATTGTTACCGGAAATGACCAGTTTGAAATCACTGTTCCCGTATTCCCCCCTTTGGTTGAAAAAATCGCCGGAGCAAATTACCTTCGGGTTATTGGTGATGTTAATCTGTTTGGGAAGTTTAAAAAAATTGCTTCCGGTAAATACTTCCTCATTATATCCCATAACAAATTCGTTGCAGACAACATCATTCCCGGTTACATTCAGATATTCACAGGGTCGGGTGGCATTTTTGGTGCCTATAAAAACGAAATTGCTTAAAGGTGCATGGTGCTTGTTGTTTTCAATGTTAACTATAGCATCATCGTTCTCCGTCAGAATATTGATAGTGGCGGTTGTATCATTTGCATTGTCTGCGGCAATGTACGTATTCATAGAATATTCAAAGCAAGGTTTCTCCGTATTAAACCTGCCTACTGCAAAGCGACATAATTGGAATTGCCCATCGCCGACAGCCCTTCTTCTGAAGGAGAATCTATTGCCTGTTACCCGGGCAGCCTGATGATTTTCTATCCAGATAAATCCTGGAGGGTTTGCTCCCCTTATATGATCAGAATCGGCGATGAAGATGTTATTGAGGATAACAATTCTACTTGCTTCTAATTGAGTGCCACTTGAGTGATCAGCCCCGACAGACAGGCCGCTGATATTCTCAAAAACATTTCCCGAAACATACATATTATTGCCCAGAATGGACAAGGCCTGTCCGAATTGCCATGCATAGGCAGTGCCAGGAAATGATTGCGGAGTATCTATCCCGTCCTTAACAACAATAAAATTATCGGGTAACAATGCAATATTGAAAAACTTGTTGTTTTCTACGTTAAGTGTTTCATGTCCCCATGTTTGTACGCAGCTATCTACATAGCAATTGTCGTGTATATAATTACCGGAAAAATTAATAAACCCATCGGTAAACGAGAAGATAGAATATCCATAAACAGTTGTGATTTCGCAGCGATGAATATCAATACTACCACATTGCCTGAATGAGAAAATATTGTCGGCAAAGCCTTCTACACGAAATTGGGGAATGTTGCCCATTTTCCCGTTGTCATTGAACCTGAGTACATCAGGTAAACTATTTCTGACATTCACCTGCAATGTTACCGCCGGGCAGCTTTGAAACTTTATGAGATCTCCGCTGGAAAAGCGCTTGTTCAGATATGCCAGGGGGGAAGAGCTGATACTGAGACGTTTACTATTGATGTTGAGCTGGCTGGTGATTTTGTAATCTCCCGGATCGATATAAATATCATCAGAAAATGTCAAACAATTTCTGATAGCGGTAGTATCATCTGTATTACCATCTCCTATGGCACCAAACCATTTTACATGAACAGGGCCATCGTAAATTCTTCTCCAGCGCCCTGGTGCAGTACCTGCCTGTATGATGGTGCCGCCGTTGTCAGGCAACTGACTCTGATCATCCCAGTAAAAATCACCACCCCCGCCATCCCCCGGGGTGTAATATCCTGCTGCATTACGTAGTTCTAAAGGCGTACCGGTACTCGCCCTCAACGAAAGAATTGTTGTTATCATGGCTTTGAGGTTTTGTGAGATATGAATTTATCCGTGCACTACGAAATGTATTTGCGTAACCCAAATGGATACACACCATCCCCGAAGAACACATACCCCGCTAACCCCTTAAATCACCTCCTTCAAAGCCCTGTAATTACTCCCCCATTTTTCCAATTGTGCAAGAATAGGAATCATACTCATCCCCATCTCCGAAAGACTATAAACCACCACTTTCCCTTTCACCCCCGGCTGTTTCTGCCGGATAATCAGACCGTCTTTCTCAAGCTCCTGCAAATGCTTTATCAGCATCCGCTCTGTACTATCAGGAATACTATCACGCAGATCCATATACCGTAAGGCTCCCTGCTGCAGATACCAGAGTATAGTAGGCTTCCACCGGCCGCTTACCAGGGATATACTCAACGCCATACTGCAGTTTTGCCGGAGATGCTGTTCGTTATGGAAATTGGTAGAGGATTCTTTTCTCATGAAACGAACATACAAACTTTTTAGCAGCTGGTGGACAACCACCAGCTGCTAAAAAACTAAAAATTGGTATTTATAATCAGTGTATTTCTGTCGGAGGCAGCAAAATCCATAGGTATAATGCCATATCTTCCATGGGTATTATTGGTGAAATAAGTGTTTATCTGCGGATTGATAGCATTGGATACTGTAGTAATGCTGGGGATACCAAAGATCAATGATTTGTAACCGCTGGTGAAGTTGACGTAAAGCACAGACTGGTCGCCATTTTTTGCTTCCGTAAGCAGATTGGTGATGCTGGTCCATTTACCGTTGTTGTCAGGCACTACATATTGATCCTGTACACGCAGGTTGGCATCGCCATTGTTGATAGAAAAGGTCGTATTGTCGGCCCAGTTGGTAGCGTCTATTCCTTTCGGTGTTGCGGATGCTCCGAATCTTCTTAACAGCACAATCTTTCCTCTTACGCTGCCGAGCGTTGGCACTGTTGCGCTGAGGTACCATTTCGACGGATTCAGTTGTGAATAGCTGTCGAATGTTTGTTCAAACGACCTGGTGTTGTTGGTAGGATCATATTCTTCCTTCACGCTCATCACTACTGTTTCAGTAGGATTGGCTGCAAGAAAATCATACACCGCATTTAATACGTCTGTAAAATTCATGTTCTGGTAAATAGAACCATGATGAATGGCAAACGCATCGCCGATATGCCGGCACCTGATATCGAGGAAACGGGTACCTGCATCCAGCTGCTCCCGGATAGTCAGGTTCTGGCATTTGGCAGTGCCGCCTATAGGTTCAAACCTCGCACCGCTATCGTGCGTGCCGGGGATGGAAATGTTGTTCAGACTGGTGTTGTCGGCAATAACACCTAACCAGGCGTTGAGAGATGTGGCTAACGTTACTCCCGCCTGGGTCTGAGTTTGCAGTTTGGTGTCTGTAATGCCGGAAGGAGTTAGCATATCTTTTTTACAACTAAAAAGAGAACATGCCACGAGTGCAAGAAAAAGGGCTTTTGGTTTCATAGTGTACTTGTTTATAGATTAAAAATACGATAGACTATCCCCCGTGCGATATCGCCGGAAGTCAATTAATAATCTCTTAATATCATCGGGTACACGTGCCTGGATACTGGCATACAGCACTTCCTCCGGGAGAAGGAAGATGGCGATTCAGGTTCATCGTTAATCCGGCATTGCCTTACATCAACGCAGCCTTTGAAAAGTAACAATGGCGGTTACTAATATAGAATAAAATTTTGATCAAACAATAGGGAGGGGTAAAACGTCCAGTAGAATAACGATTCAGCAGCCGGTGAGCTGATCAATTTTTTTCCGTATGCCCTGTTTTTCTGTTGCTGTTTTAGCGAGCACAAATGCTTTTTCAAGATGTGTTATTGCTTTGTGTTTATCTGATGACTGGTATAGCTCGCCCAGTAATAAATGATAGAAATGATTTTGTTCCATCGGTACTTCCAGTGCAGCTGTTAAGGCAACGGCTGCCCCTTTAACCTTATACAACGCAAATATCCTGTTGAGCGCTACTACCGGCGAGAAATTAATCTGTAGCAGCTGATCGTATAAGAATAGTATATCTTCCCATTTACCGGGAACATCATGTTTGATACAATGCCAGTAGGCAATTCTTGCTTCCAGGTGATAAGAGGTGATTTCCTCTCCGGCAGCGGATTGCTGCAGATAATAGATCCCCTGCCGTATCAGTGCAAGATTCCACAACGATTCATCCTGTTCTTCATACAATACCAGGTGATCATCTGCCGCCTGGCGTGCATTGAACCGCGATGCGTGAAAACACATGAGCGCCATCAGTGCATTGGTCTTGGGTAGGTTGGTGCGCTCGCTTCCGGTAAGCAGCAATCCGAGGCGCATAGCTTCTTCACACAGCTCGTGCCGGAGGATCTTATGCTGTGTCTGTGAGTAATATCCTTCGCTGAACAGCAGATAGATAACATGCAATACGTTATCCAATCGTTTACTGACCTCATTGCCTGAAGGCATTTCCATCTTCACCTGTTCTGTTCTCAGTTTTTCTTTTGCGCGAAACAAACGCTTGTTAATAGTTTCTTTATTGGAAAGAAACGCCTCTGCTATTTCATCGATCCCGAAACCGCAGAGGATACGCAGTGCCAGCCCTATCTGTGCTTCACTGGCAATAGCAGGGTTACAAACTGCAAACAGCATTTGCAGCTGGCTGTCCTGGATATTTTCAGGAGAGAAGATCATTTCTTCATTTTCTTCCTGCGTTTCCTGCATGGCGGCCAGACCCGGCTTTACTTTACGGTCAAAGATTTTGCTACGCCTGAAGAGATACAGGATTTTCTGCTTGGCTACCGCATAAAGCCAGGCAGTAGGATTCGCCGGAACACCTTTGACTCCCCAGGTTTCCGACGCCAGCAGAAAAGTTTCGCTGACGATGTCTTCTGCATTTTCAATATGTTCCAGCCCGAAAAGTTTGCTGATGACAGCTACCATTTTCGAGAACTCCTGTTTAAATAACTCTTTTAATGAATCCTGTTCCTCTTCCATATCTGATGATGAAACCCACTTCCCGGAGAAAGTGGGTCTTAATTTGTTGTTATAATTACCCCATAACAGGCCTGATTTCTACGCTGCCGCCCTTATCCAGTACGGGGCACCCATGAGCCAGGGTGGTGGCTTCCTCCAGGTTCTCTGCTTTCACAATGACGAAGCTTCCCAAACGTTCACGGATCTCTACAAATGGACCATCGGTAATGACGCCGCCTGCCCTGAGTACCTTACCCTCCTGTGCCAGACGTACTCCATGCTCTTCAAGTCTTCCCTGGCCTACCAGGTTACCTATCCAATCCTGCCATTTCCTGGTAAGCGCCTGAAATTCAGCAGGGGAATAATTGCTGTAATCGTAATCCGGCTGGCGGAATAATAATGCGAAATCCTTCATTTTATCTCTTTTTCTGGTAACTGAATGAATAAAAAATACAGCGCTCTACGCATTGGCAAACTGGCCTGGCTGATAATTCCCTGCTTTTGTTTTAAACGCAATATTAAGCCTGTTATAGTTGTTAATGGCAATCACTGAGAACGTAAGATCAAGCAGTTCCTCTTCTGAAAATTGTTGCCGCGCCTGTTCATATACATCATCAGGCACCTGCTGATTGCTGAGCCTTGTAACAGCTTCTGCCCATGCCAGCGCAGCCCGTTCGCGATCAGTGTAGCAAGGTGACTCTCTCCAGGCATTTAGCATATAAAGACGTTGTTCTGTTTCTCCCTCATGGCGAAGATCTTTTGCATGCATATCCAGACAAAAAGCACAACCATTGATCTGTGATACACGAAAATGAATCAGATGCTGCAAAGGCCTTTCAATAGAGCATGAATTGATATACATTCCCAGGCTGTTTAATGCTTTTAATCCTTTGGCACCTTTTTCAAGAAAATTAATTCTCTGTTCCATCATTATAAGTTTTAAGTGTGTTATGTTTCGGTTTACATAACAATAATGACTGAACAGACAGGAATTGGACATCCTCCCGGAAATTTTTTTAAATTATTTCAATTGATTGATAATCAGCGTTTTTTAGCCTTTTCATCCAGTAGTTGAGAGAGCTTTCTCATCTTATGAGTCCAGAACCGGTCGAAATGATCTATCCATTCCTGCAGATCATGGAACCCCTGTTGGTTTAATATGCAGTAACGCTCCCGGCCTATGTCCTCAATGGAGATGAAACCAGCGGATTGTAATATCTTAATATGTTTGGAAACTGCAGGCCGGCTCATGTCAAAATTCACTGCCAGTTCATTGATAGTAAGACTGTTGCTGGAAAGCAACATTAATATCTGCCGCCTGCTCGGGTCTCCTATGGCCTGAAACGGATCTGTTACGGATGTTTTCATCAGTGGCTTGTTTGAGGGCCCATAGCCGCATTGTTCAGTAAAGTGGTAAACCTCTTTCTTATTTTACTTCTCCAGCCTTCATTCATGAAAATGTAAGGGAGATAATTCCTCAGTCCTTTGAAGCCTTTGTGCTCAAGTATAAGCGTGGTGCCATTGGCACTGGGAGTGAGCGTCCAGGTAACCACAGAATCCAGCGTAATTTTCCCGTTACCAGGCCCGCCCCGCCACGAATATGAAAGGCGTTGCATAGGCAATACCTCCAATACTTCGCAGTAGATATGCCCGTCGAACCCCATCTTTATTTTAGGCCTGGTGTGGAACTGGAATTTATGGCCTACTACCGGTTGAAAATTGTTTTCCATCAGCCACTCCTGTATCAGCTCCTGCCGGGTCAGAAACTCCCAGACCGTGGCGGCATCGTGGGAAAGCTCCCAGGTTTGTTTGATATCTTTCTGCATAATGAGTAACTTAAAAGTTACACAAATATATGTAACTTTTAGGTTACGCAAAATTATTTTTTATTGTTGAAATAAACCGGACCCCGCCGTATGTATTCCATTAAAATAAAACTCCCCCGCAGCCGGGCCACGGGGGAGTGTACAGGTTTATTATGCTATTGTTTCTTTGAATACAGCTTGTAAAAGGTAACACCATGGGTATAATCATGCATACCACGGCAGAAATACACAGCGCCGGATTTGTCCTGCCCAATCAGCCCCGCACCTGTGAAATTCACCCATTTAGCCAACCCGGTTTGTTTGTTTTGCAACGCTGCCGGAGCGCCCGGACTGGCGCCCGTTTCAGTGCCGGCATAACAATAAGCACTGTTGTGCGCAAAATCATAAGCCGTAAGCGAAGGGTTAACCCCCAGCATTGTACCGTCGTTCAGGCACATCATGTTATTAAAGTATCTCTCGGGGTCAAGCGGCGGTATACCGATGTTACTGGTTCGCTTGTACTTTGGATCTGTTTCGAAAGACTGAAACACAAAGCTTTTCTGCGCGTAGCCATTCTTGTGCTCACTTACCATCACCCCCTCTTCAATATCAAACTGGCCAAGCCGGAAGTTGATGAAGTCAGGAAGCGTATAGCCGTAGAGGTATTGTCCTGTAAAATCAGTGAAGAAATATCCCAGGAAAACCGGCGCCCCCGGCGTGAGATAGTCGCTTTGTGCAGAAATGATCCCGGTGATTCGATTGCCGGCATCCAGCTTGCAGACATAGTTGTAACAGGACGATTGGATGATGTCAAAGCCCATTGCGCCACTGATAACGTTGTTGTGCCAATAAAGATGACTGGATGAATTGGTGGCCGGTGCATAGTAATTCGTGAAATAGAGGTTGTTATTGATATCCGTCGCGAGGTTACGCGCCACTATCTTCACCTGTGCTACCGTGCCTTCATAATGAAGGCCACTTTCCGCCACGCTGCTCAGCTGTTTCAAAACGAGTGTACGGCTGACGGTATTTACTTTTTTGGTGTTGACATCCATCCTGCACAACCGGAAAATATAGTTGTTAGCCGTGTCTGTACTGTTTTCGGAAGTTTCAGCAGAAAAGTATAGCGAGTTGCCATCGTAGGAAATAGTGCTTCCCAGTATGGTCTTTATTTTGAACGCAATGTTGCTGTCATCAGTTATGGCATCGTCGGGCTTTATCACTTTTTTTACCTGCGCACTGGTCATTTCGTAAACGCCGTAGGGATTGTCGAACCAGATGTTACCAGCGCCATCGCTATGTATGGAACGCACCAGTGTGAAGTTTTTTTGCGACAATGCTGCCACGTTTTCCGGTATCCAGTTCACCAGAGAGTCGACCCACAAAGTAGTGTCGGTACGCGCGTTGCCGGCCTGGAAATAAGTGATGTTCAATGGAGGCCCGTCAATGGTGATGCCGTTGGCTGTTACGGTAACAGGCCTGTGCGCGCCTACGCCCATATCTTTCGTAATCTGGAAACGGATTACATCTGCCTCTGGTTGTTTATTGTAGGTGGTGTATATCGGCGCAATCTTCATGGTGTCAATGATCTTCACTGATACCCCACCTATCTTGATTTCTGTGCCCGGCCGGTAAGGAAACAGGCGGCCTACAAAGGTGGCGGTATCACCCACCGCCAGCGTGCCGGGATACGACCAGTTCAGACGCCGGCTGCTGAAATTATTGGCCAGCCAGGGCTGATTATCTACCAGGGCTGTATGATCATCCACCTTTCTACAGGCGGGCGCAAGGAGCAGTAGTAATAGAATGTATGATAACAGATGTTTCATCATGGCTAGAAATTTTTGATCGGAACGATGGAAAAATTAAAGGAGATGCCTACGGTACGGCCACTCGCACGGTCTTTATAATTCCCGGGCGCCTGGTTGCCATATCCACTGATCAGCAACGTATAGGCGTGACCGGGAACAACTTCCACGGACGTACGTGCCAGAAAGCGAGAGGTATCTCCCGGTTGATAAACTTTTATTTTCAGTGTGTCCATTCGCGTTATATCCAGCGGAATAAAAGGCGTATGATCGCCATAGTGTGTGGAGGCGGGTAGTGCAGCCGGTATCGCCTTGTTGATGGTAATAAATACATTGCCGTCGGTAGGATTCAGATTCACAATACGCAAACCTATTTTACCATCAGCAGGAGTGAAAGCATCATTCACGATCAACATGCGGTAACTGCCGAGGCTGTCGGCGTAAAATACCGTGGCGGCGCGATCGTTGTACAGCTGCACAGCACTACTGTCGAGGATCGTTTTGGAGGTATCCAGCAGGTATAAACGATGTGTGCCGGCGGTGAAGCGCATATAGCTGATCCATTGTGTACGCTGTGTGTAAGGGTATGAATTTCCGAAGTTGACAGGATTCTGAAAGTACGGGTACTTTGCATCCCGCATATCTATCCGCGGCGTGTAGGTAGTATCGCGGCTATCGATTAATATCATATTGCCACGCTGGTTGGCAGTAGACTGCCCGATCAGCGAATACGAGGCATTATAGAAATTGATCTGCGCTGCAGCCGTTTGCTGTTCCCAGCTCATATCCACTTCCTTTTTACAGGCGCCAGGCAATAGTAGCAGACAGCACCATCCGGCTATTTGAAAAAAACGCATATGATGTTGATTAGAATGCATAAGTGAATTGTAAAAGCAGGTATCTGCCCGGTTTATATTTTGTGTAGATATTATCGCCAGCGAAATAGGTCTTATTACCCGATCCGATCAGAGGATACTCCTTGTCGTAGCGCTGATTGTAGTTATGATCTTCAATGATGCGGTATTCCTGGTTCAGCAGGTTTTGAATACTGATTTTCACCTGCAACGACTTTACAAGTCTTTGCGTGATGGAGAGATCCAGCAGGTGCATGGGCAGCTGTAACAGATCCGGACGGTTGTATACATCGGTAGTGCTGGTGTCGGAAGGGGTACGCACGCTTTTGGCGTAGATACGTGGCCCATTCACGTTATACACCAACCCTATCTTGGTGCCACTGGCAACGTTCTCGTAAAAGATACCTGTATTCAGGATGTAGGGCGACTGCCCCTGTAACGGACCTCCGGGTTTGTGTAAAGTATCGGTAGCATAATCGTTGTTGGATTTGCGACGTACTGTTTCACTTTTGATCAAAGAGCCATTGAATACGAACGACAGATGCCGGAAGAAATTACCCGGAATAAAGGAGAGGCTCTTTTTAACTTCTGCCTCAAGGCCCCACAGACGGCCGCTCACCGAATTGTCGAACGTAATGTTCGTAAAGCTGAAAACATCCGCCACTGTGCTGCTGGTAACTTCCTGGCGCATCTTTTCGATAGGATGATCGAGGTACTTGTAAAACGCGCCGATGTTGAACATCTCGCTGCGATTGTTGCGCGGATATAATTCTGCGCGGATATCGTAGTTGTCGATCACGGCAGTCACCACATGGGCATTACCCGTGATCTGTTCGTTGTTCTGGAAATCAAAATCGCCATAAGGGGTGAGCTCGCGGAAATCGGGGCGATTCACGGTACGGCCATAGCTGCCGCGTATCACGATGGTGCTGTCGGGCTGATAACTGGCATTGAATGAAGGCAGTATGATCGTCTTCTTTTTATCAATATTCACTTCTTCCACTGAGCTGCCGCCTTCTGCACCGGGCTTCGCTCCGGAAAGTCGCTGCCGGTCATATTCTCCGCGCACACCTACGTTAAAAGTGAAATGCCTGCCGGCCTTCCAGTCGCCCATCAGATAGAACGCATTGTATTGCTCACTGGCAGTATAGGCGTCAGTAGGAGAGGTTGCATCGTAGATAGCAAGACCGGTACCATCTGTGGGAAAATAATGCGTGGACCAGACTTTCGACAGGTCTTCCGGACGGAACTGCACCAGTGGTAAATTCGTATACCCGTAGCCGGTATTCCAGTTGAGGTCGCCGTTAGGACCGTAGTATTCGTCGGTCGACAGGCCCGCCCTGTTCACGCGAAAGAAGCGACGTCCTACCTGCCGGGTCTTGAAAAGCTCATAGCCACCTGCTTTCAGCGTAAATGACGGCGTGAGATGGAAAGTATAGTCAACGGAGGCATTGTACACCTGTTCCAGATTCCTGATGAAAAGACGGGATATCATACCGGAATGGATGTCATCGGCGCCGCCATTGGAGCCGAGTGCGAGCCAGGCTACACTATCCACCGTGATGGGATAACGCTTCCCGAAGTGGCTGATGCGCATATCGGGAATACTCTGCAGGTCGTGTGTATAGCCGATATTCCATGCCAGCTGCTGCCGCTCATCTTTCAACTGATGTACGCCGTTCAGGTTACCGGAATACAGCATGCGTTGCTGGAAAGACAGGAAATAGTCCTGTTTGAAAATGTCATTGAGATAATATTCCGGCAAAGCATTGGGCCGGCTATTGTCGATGTTGGTTTGCCTTTTCCCGTCGTTCACATAAAAATTGCGGAAGGAGATGCTGTTCCTGTCATTCAGCTTCAGGGTGAGGTTTTCCAACACATTGATCTTGCCGGTTTCTGTAGTTTGCTGGCTGTTGGTGATGCGGTTTTTATCACCGTATGCCTGTCCGCCGTCAGTAAGCGTAACATATTCTGCGTTGGTATTACCACGCTGGCGGTAGATATCGAAGGCAGTGGTTTCTTTGGTATAGGTAATAGAGGTGAGATCGTATAACCTTGCCCTGCCCAGCTTCCAGCTGTTGTAATAGTTAACAAACAGCTGCAGATCGGGCAGGCTATAACGCTTGCCTGGCGATAAGGTAGTATTGAAGCCTTTCAGGTAATCTTCGTTTGATACGCCATGTACACGGCGGTTACTTTCGAATACGCCCGGAGAGAATTTTGGCAGCTTACGGCCGCCATCATCGAAACCCAGGAAATCGTATTTACCGCCGGTATAACTATTGATGTTTGTAAAATTTGACCCATCGCGTGCAGCCAGCTGCACACCAATATCAAAATGTTTAACAGGCATGGCGTTTTTTGTATATACCCTGATGGCCGCACCGGCATAATCAGCTACAAGGTCTGCCACGGGCGATTTATACACCAGTATTTTGTCGATGATGCTGCTCGGCAGCAGATCGTAGGCAAAGGCCTTGTTGAATAATTCCGTGGATGGCGCCAGATTGCTGTTGAGATAGGTGAGGTTATATCGCTCATTCATCCCGCGTACTACGATGAAGCGGTCATCTACTACTGTTACGCCTGAAATGCGCTTCACAATTTCTGCAGCGTTGCGATCGGCTGTTTTGGAGATGAGCTCGCTGGAGATGCCTGAAACCACGCCCGTAGCGCCTTTGATCTCCTGTACCAGCTGTTGCTCGGTGCTGTGCGTGACGGCCCTCACTTTACGGGGACCGCTGCCTACAGTCACCTCTTTCAGGGAACCGCCGCTCTGCATTTTTACGTCATAGGATGTGGCACGTCCGCTCTCTGCCTGTACTTTAGACAGCACGGCGCGCTGATAGCCGATATAGGTAACTACCAGTGTATAGGTGTTGACCGGTACTTCCGGCAGCTGGTAATATCCCTTGTTGTCGGTGATGGCGCCGATGCTGGTACCGTCGAGTTGTACAGTGGCGCCGGGAAGAGGACTGGATGTTTCAAAATCTACCACGCGCCCGCGAATCGTACCGCTGCCAGCTCCGGGATGCGCCTTGGGCCCAAGTTTTACGGCAATGGTATGTGCCTCAACCTGGTAGAGGATGCCATAGGTTTGTACCAGCTCTGTAAGTAATTGTTTGAGTGGCACCTGTTTCCAGTTGGCATGTTCCACCCTGATGCTGCTTAGTGAAGCACGATCGTAGGAAAAGCTGTAATCGCTTTGCCGGTCTATCTCAGCCATCACGGCGGCGAGATGTGTGTGTTGCATTGCGATGGTGACCGGTTGCTCCATCGACGGTGTTTGTGCCTGCGCATAAGTTGCGAAGAACAGCCATAGCAGGCATAGTAGCTTCCTCCATTTTCTTTTTGGATGGATTGCGCTGGTTTGTCTAAATTTGTTCATACGTAAACTTTAAAAACAATTGTTTTTGTGCCTCCGCCTGCCAGCGGGGGCATTTTTATAATTAGTGAATCAGAATGGTATCGCCTTTTGCCTGGAAGCTGAAACCATGAATAAAGGCCATGTTGTGTAAGATGACCTCCAGTGGTGTTTGCTCAAAGGTGGCCGTGAAGCGCGCATGGCGGAAAGCGCCCTCCGGCCAGATGATCTTTTTGTGATAGCGGGCTTCCAGCCTGTGAAGTGCCGCTTCCAGCGGGATATCGTCCATCACGATAACACCGCGCTTCCAGTTGGTTTCATTGTCTGTGGAAAAATGCTGTGTAACGAAGGTTCGCTGTTCCTTGCGGTAGATAAGCCTGAAGCCCGGCTGTAATACCATGGTGCTGTCGGCTTGCTTTATGGCTACCTTTCCGGCCGACAGAGATACGCTGGTGCTGTGCTCTCCCGGCCATGCCTCCATATTGAAATGCGTGCCCAATACAATGGTCTGTAAGCCGCCACCATCAACGGTAAATGGTATTGCCGCCGGCGCCACTTCAAAATAAGCTTCTCCTGATAAATTGATCCGGCGGTTGAGAATGTTGAAGCTGTCGTTGAGCTGTATGCGCGCACCCGGCGTAAGCCAGATATGGCTGCCATCGGGAAGGGTAAGTCTTTTTACGATGGTAGTGACGTTGTTGATCTCGCGGATAGTAAGAGGAGCGGGTGCCTTGTGCTTTACCACCGGTCTTGAAAGCCACAGCCCGCCAGCAGCCAGCAGCAGTACAGAGGCAGCCGCCATCCACCGATAAAATAACCGGCGCGGGCGGCGCTGTACCAGGAATGGCGACAACCGCTCGTCCAGTTCGGCTGCCATCCGCGCGGGCATAGGTGGTGCGCTGTCATTCCAGCCTTCATCAAGCAAGTGCTCCAGCGCATCAACGCTATGTTGTTGCAGATACAGCCATATGATCCTGCGCTCTTCTTCGGTACAGGTATTATCAAAATATCGTTGTAGCATTTGCGGATTCATCACTGCCAATGATTTATTTGTGCTACTACTAGCACGTGAAATCGCTTGTTCACCTCAACGCAAAAACGGCGGATAGGGTTGAATTAACAATTTGGTAATGTTGTACTACGGAGATGCGCTTCCTATATTTGTAGCACTATGAGCCTCGCTGCTACGTATGATAAGGAAAGGGCGTTTACAGGCCTGTACCAGGCCTCGCGCGACAGGCTGTATCATTATCTGCGTAACTATTCACACGACGATCACCTGCTGCAGGATCTCATGCAGCAATGTTACCTGAAAATATGGGAGAGGATGGAAGAAGTGCAGGACCTGGAGCATGCACTCCCGCTGCTGAAAACGATCGCGCGCAACCTGCTGATAGATGTGATCCGTCGCCGCATGAAGGAAGATACTACCTGGCTCGAAACCGTGAAAGAAGAAGTGGAACAGCTGGTAACGTTGCCGGCAGAAAGCCCCCGGAAACCACTACAGGCACTGGATGTGGCCATCAGTCAGCTGCCGGACAACTGCCGGCAGGTTTATATTATGCACCGCGAAGAAGGCCTCTCTTACCGCGAAATATCTCTTCGTATGTCCGTTTCCGTTAGTATGGTAGAAAAACATATGAGTAAAGCTATACGTCTCCTGAAAAAAGACCTCATCACTAATGGCGATCTCCTGTTGGTAGTGGTGGCTGCCAGGTTGCTTTGCTGATCTCAAACCATTTATGAGGTACGCCTTCATCATCGAAAACGCCCGTTTGCCGGAATCCGTTTTTTTCCAGTACCCGTGCAGAAGCCATATTCTCAGCATCCGTCATGGCATAGATAACTTCCTGTTGTAATTTGATGAAACCATATTCCAATAAGGCTTTGGTGCATTCTGTAGCATAGCCTTTACCCCAGTACTGTTTGATGAACCGGTAGCCAAGATCATAATAGTTCACATGACCATTAACAGGTGTGGTAACCAATTTAAGGCCAGCCCAGCCAATGAACCTGTTAGTCGATTTCTCTATTACTGCCCATCTTCCTATACCATTTTCCTCATATTGCTGGCGGATAAGACGGATCACTTCTTTGGACTGGTCAATATGTGTCAGTGGTTGATTTCCCAGGTACAGGTGTACGTCTTTGTCGGAATCCAGTTCAAACATTCCCGCGGCATCTGATGGTATCAGCTCTCTCAAAATCAGCCGGGGCGTTGATATAAATATCTCCATACTCGCTTTTCATTTCAATTCTGCCCAATTTAACGGAACTATCTGTATTTACCACAGGAAACACGGGATGTTTTTTTCCTGCTTTTCATGTACCATGATTATTTCTTCATCAGCAGGAAATTGCTGGCGCCATCGCTGGTTTTCTTCTGAAACTGGTTGGGAGAGAATCCGGCAAATTCTTTGAATACCCGGATGTAGTGGGATTGATCGGCATAATCGTTTTCAAAAGCGATATCGGAAAGTTTGCTGTAGTTATTCTTTTTCAGTTGCTCAAGTGAATACTGAAAACGGCAGATGCGGGAAAATAATTTCGGAGAGATGCCTACGCCCTGTTTAAACCGCCGCTCAAAACTCCGCTCAGTCAGTTGCAATTGTTGTTGAAGATCTTTCAGAGAAATACTACCCCTGGAATCCATTATCTGCGCCAGCGCAAATTGCGTAATCTCATCTGAAGCACCGCTGTTTTTACTGATCTCGTCGAAAAGAAAAGCAGCTATCACCTGTATCTTTTCTGTCAATGAAAGTGCATCTGCCAGTTTTTCTGTCAGCCGGTATTTACCGGAGGCCGACATCAGGTTGAGGTCCATACAACCATCTGTCAGCTCATTGGCATTGATACCAAAAACTGACCGGAGCGCGTTAGGATAACAGCAAACACCAATGGTACATATAGTACCGGTCAAACTCAGTTCTGTATAGCGGGTCGACTGGCCATATACCATCAGATCGGGTAACTGTTTATCATCCTGGTAAAATGTGCAACTGGCCGATAATTGGAAGATCAGTCCTGGACAGCCGTCGGCCACAGGCCCGAATATCCTGGGCTCATGATCTGTTTCGTTATTCTCAAGTGTCCAGAAGTAACGAACATGGTTTTTCAGGTAAGCCGGTGGAAGAATTTCCTGATATTTCATCTTCAGATAATGAGATGTTAAGGTAAGATTTTTTAATGATTTGAAATGAAGCCCCTAAATTTAGGACCTAATCAGGTTCTTTATGAAGAAAGCGTTACAACATATGGCTGTTTGTCTGGCTGTTTTTTTCCTCACCTGCACGGTTACTGCACAAAACAAAATAGTAGTATACCAGTCTGATTTCGGGTTGAAAGACGGCGCCGTATCTGCCATGAAAGGAGTGGCTGTAAGCGTGTCGCCCGATCTGAAATTATATGATCTTACTCACGAAATACCTGCGTACAACATATGGGAAGCTGCCTACCGGCTGGAACAAACTGTTCCATACTGGCCCGCAGGAACGGTGTTCGTTTCTGTAGTAGATCCCGGAGTAGGAACCAGCCGGAAATCGGTAGTACTGAAAACCAACAGCGGGCATTTTATTGTTACGCCGGATAACGGTACACTTACCCTGGTGGCCGCTTCGCAGGGGATCGCAGAAGTGCGTGAAATAGATGAAGCGGTAAACCGCCGGAAAAACTCTCAGCAATCCTACACCTTTCATGGCCGGGATGTATACTCCTATACTGCCGCCCGGCTCGCTGCAGGCGTAATCAGTTACGAACAGGTAGGACGTTTGCTGCCCCGCGAAGTGGTTAATATTTCATATCAGCCTGCTACCCTGAACGGCTATACGCTGAAAGGAAATATTCCTGCACTTGATGTGCAGTATGGCAACGTGTGGACGAATATTCCGGGAGAGCTGCTAAACCGCCTGCAACCTAAGTATGGCGATAAATTCCACGTGGTATTTTTGAACGGAAATAAAAAGGTATATGAAACAGATGCTCCTTATAGTGAAACCTTCGGGGCAGTGGAGATAGGAAAACCGCTGGCTTATCTGAACAGTCTGATGCAGTTGTCGTTTGCCCTGAACCAGGGAAATTTCGCCGCCGCTCACCAAATTGGCAGCGGCGGCGAATGGAGCGTGGAAGTGACCCTCCTGCGCTGAGTATTATTGTGCCTGCAGCTGATCCAGGATAGGATGATCGATGCCCTGCAGGGTAGTAACAGCTGGTTTTATCAGTTCCAGCACAGTAATTTTGTTGCTGCCTTTGTGCAACCACTCGGCGGGCACATACAGCGTTTGCTGTGGCCCAACCTGCCAGTATCTGCCCAGATGATGGCCGTTGATCCAGACAGCACCTTTCCCCCATTTACTCATGTCGAGGTAAGTATCGCCAATGGTGCTAAGCGTAAAGCTGCCTTCCTTCAATACAGGTGCATCTGCTGTTAATTGCCCTGTTTTCACAGCAGGCTGTTTGTCGAATGGAAGTTTGAATTGCTGCCAGCCCTGTACCGGCTTGTTATTCAGCAGTACTGCTTCCGTAATTCCTTTTTTGTTTTTAAGAAGATAAGGGCCGAAGTTAATGCGCCCCAGATTTTCGACAAGCAGATCGAGCGTTACTGTTCCGGCTGGCAATGTCAATTGCACGCTGTCCTGTTTCAACCGCCTGTCGAGTATAGCTACCCGCTTACCGTTTACAAAAACGATTCCGTAGTCCCTCAGGTCTTTGAGTTTGAGCAACGCATCATATCCTCCCTTAACTGTAGTTCGGTATAACACAAAACCATATGCCTGATGAAGGTCTTCAAACGTCAACGGCGCTACGCTTTTTACTGCCTGTGGTAAATTTGCGAATACACTGCCACTGCGGGTAAAAGTGATGGCTGGTGTTTGTATAGACGGTTTCTTTGCAGGTACATCCGGAAGCTTTGTGCCTGCTGGCAGATGCCTGGCAATCACTTCCCGGAAATGCATGAACTTAGGAGTGGCATTTCCTGCTTCATCCAGTGGCGCATCATAGTCGTAGCTGCTGATTTGCGGTTCATACGGACTCTGATCGTTATAGTTGGCGCCGTTCATATAGCCGCGGGTAGTGCCACCATGATACATATACATGTTGATGGAAATGCCGGCTGCCAGCACCCGGTCCAGTCTGTTCAGAAACTGCTCGTAGGGTACAGTGTGGTGTTTCTGACCCCAGGAGTCGAACCAGGCCGGATACCATTCTGCTATATAGTAAGGGCCTTTCCCGTTGTGATTTTCATTCACCAGCTTTTTTACCTTCTCCGGATCATCTACCCCGTTTACTGCCGGCAGCAATCCGGGTAGATGCCCTTTTGCTACATCTGCTGCAGGATCACAGGTATAGAGTAATCCATCGAAACCTGCATCCACAAACATCTTGCGGTTGATCTCCAGGTATTCTTTATCGCTGCCATAAGAGCCATACTCATTTTCAATTTGCACCATGAGTATATTCCCTCCATGGTTGATTTGCAGTCCTGACAGCTGGCGGCCCACTGCCCTGATATAATTCCGGTAGGCATTCAGGTACTGAGGTTCTTTACTCCTTACTTCCAGTCCTTTTTCGTTCTGCAACCAGTAAGGATAACCTCCGAATTCCCATTCTGCACAGGCATACGGACTAGGCCGCAAAATCACCCACAGCCCTTCTTCATGTGCAATTTTTACAAATGCAGCTACATCTCCGTTGCCGGTAAAATCGTAATGTCCTTTCTCTGGCTCATGCATATTCCAGAATACATAGGTGCCTATTGTGTTCAGGCCCATCGCTTTGGCCATCTTCAGCCGGTCGCGCCAGCATTCGCGTGGCACGCGCTGGTAATGTATTTCACCGGATATCATCTGGAATGGTTTCCCATCCAGCAGGAATGCGGAGTCTCCCAGCTGGAATGTATGCTGGGCCTTCAACTGAAAGGCACATAACATCATCAGAATGGCGACACTTAGTTTTTTCATTGCGTTACTGTTTATTATTGAATATTTCCTGTTAAGGTTACCACGGCACGCGGAGGAATAACTGCCACAGTACCGGAAGTGAAGCCTGGCTGCAGGCTTCCTTTGCTGTTGGTGGTATAGCTCCGCATATTACCTTTCTGCATGCCCTTGCAATGAATGTCAACGGTAGCCTGACTGTTTCCGCTGTTGATGATCACAATACAAATCTGATGATTAATATTGCTGAATGCTGAAATGCGTATAGCCTTCCCCGTATCCCCTGCCTCACTTACCAACACCCGTTTTGCTCCCGGCCGGATGAACCGGCTGTAGTTACCCAACACCCACATCATTTTGGTGTCGTGGATCTCACCATCCGTTTTATGCTTATCCACGTAAATCAGGCCGTCTTTATAATTATAAGGCGACACTGCCAGCCACCATTGCCAGGCCGAAGCATTGGCCACTGTAAGATCCGTATGTATCACGCGCGCCATATAAAGGGCCGCATCCATTCCCAGATCTACCCCGGCGCCATTCATTTCGCCCGCATTATCGCCAAGTATGCAATACTCCGATTGCCAGAACTCAATGCCGTTCAATGCCGCCGCTACACGTTTTCGTATAGCTATGGCCGTATCTTCCGGCGATGTGGTGAAATAACTGTGTGCTGCAATGCCTTTATAAATCCTATCAGGATTTCCCTTACGGAAAAATGTTTCAATCTGTTGTCCACTGGCCGGTTTGCCATTGGGAGCATACAGGTAGTTCAGCTGCCCCGCTTCCGTGAGCAGCAACTGTGTTGGCAGCCTGGCTTTATGAAAAGATGCGGCAATAGCTTTGGTGAACCCATAGATTTCATCGTTGTCATAAGGGCATCCTTCCTGACCGCCATCGCTCCAGTCCCACTGTGGCTCGTTCACCGGGCTGAGAAAGTTGAATGTAATGCCCATAGTACGGCGTATTCCCTGTACTACTGCAGTAACATATTCAGCCGCAGCCTGGTACCGGTCTGGCGCCAGGTTGCATTTACCATGATTAGCAAAGGCTTTACCATTGCTGGTAAACGCCACCGGCGGACTGTTCAGAAATCCCAGGAACTGCTTCACGCCCCGCTCTCTGGCGGCTTGCAGGAACCATCGTTGCCCGGCCTGTTTGCTCCAGTCATAGCCCTGATTGGCGCTGAAGAACGACTCCGCTCTCCGCCATTCGTCGCGGATGCCGCTGCTGTCGCCCTGTTCAGCGCTTCCTGCGCCTATATTGAACCGCCACATCGATAAGCCTATTCCGCGGGGCTGCCCACTGACAGTAGTATCCGTACTGAACAGCCAGTCGGCCATCTGGTTACGCTTACTGTCCTGCCAGTTGCCAACAAACTGGCAGGACCATGCATCGGAGGCGGCGAAGTTACGAATGGTTTGTACAGTTTTCCCCGGGTCTATATTTACTTCCAGCGACTGGGAGGCTGCCTTTTGCAGCACCAGCCATAGTGGTAAGCAACAAATGATCTTCTTCATAAAATCAATAACAGTTAACCGCCTCCTCAGAGGCTCAGTAAGGTAGCAAAACAGGCGTTAAATATTTTCGAATCCTTTTTAATAGCCCGGATTCTGCGCCAGCTGGTTATTGGATGCCTGTATTTCAGCACGCGGAATAGGCAGCCAGTAATGCTTTGCACTGAATGCACGGTTGGCCAGCGCTACTTTTCGTGTATACTTGTAAACTCCGCTACTAACGGTAACGTCTATACCGTATGCAGGTGTGTTTTCTGTTACATCGGCTATTTTCCAACGGCGTACATCATAGAAGCGATGTTCTTCAAAGGCGAGTTCCACCTGACGCTCCCTTCTTATCGCATCCCGCATCTGGCTCTGGCTGAGGCCCGGAGTGAGCAGCGGTTGTTGTACACTGGCACGTTGTCTGATCTGGTTGATGGCGGCATATACGCTGGCATCAGGACCTGCGGCTTCGTTCTCAGCTTCTGCATAGTTCAGCAGCACTTCTGCATAACGCATATAGATCCAGGGTTGCAGCCCTGCTACATCCCAGGGATTGTCGATGGGATTCTTCTCGTCCAGGAACTTGCGCAGGTAGTAACCGGTTTTGGTAGTGTTCCAGTTCGATGGCCCATCCTTACTATCTTTACCACCTGGAGTATATATCTGTACAGTAGAATTCCGGTAAGTAGCGCCGTTGTATAAAATGGAGGCGTATAAGCGGGCATCCCTGTTGGCGTAAGGGTTTTGAGGATCGTAGCCGGAAGCTGGATCAGAGATAGGTTTGCCGTTTTTCATTTCATATGCATCTACTACGTTCTGCAACGGTGTGTTACCTGCCCATCCATTGTAGCCGTTAGGTCCGTTGGATATTTCAAGACATACGTGGCGGGCACCAACAGCGTAAACGCGTTCGAAGATGATCTCGTTGCTGTTGGGGTTCAGGAATAATTTTGAGTAGTCTGCATCAATGCTGTATTGCGAAAGATTCATGACTGCCTTTGCCGCATCTGCCGCATCCTGCCAGGTGCCGGCATTGTAGAGCGGACTGGCTGCATACAACTGCAATCTGGCTTTCAGGGCCAGCGCCGCTCCTTTGGTGGCACGTCCCAGTAACCAGCTGCCATCATTGGTAAGCGGAAGATCCGCTGCAGCAGCAGTCAGCTCAGATACTGCATAGTCGATGGACTCCTTGATACTGGTCCGTTTGAACAGATCCGGATTGGTGAGATTATCGCTCAGGCTGTACTCTTTATTACCCATCAATACTATCCCGCCGTAGTTGCGGATAAGATCCTGGTAGCGATATGCCCGGATAAAACGTAACTCTGCTCTCAGTTTTTTCCGCAGTCCGTCGCTCATGGTAACACTGTCGATATTATTCAGCCCGAAGTTACATTCCCGGATGCTCCGGTAGCTCCTGCCCCAGATGGTACCGGCGATCCCGGTATTTTCCGGCGCCATTTGTCCCTGTTGTATTACCCAGGTATTATCGTCGTTATTATAAATGGACTCGTCGGTAATGGAGCTCCATAAGCCATATTCAAAGCCACGGCCAAAACCTGGATTGGTACCTTCTCCTTCCTTGTCCTGTAGCCGGATGCTCATATACCGGTTGATGACATAATCCTGGAATAACATGGAATCGGCCAGCACGGCGCTGCCCAGGATACGGTCGGTAGGCACGATATTCAGATAGTCTTTCTTGCAGGAGGATATCAATCCGGCTGCTGCCAGAGCAAGACTGCATATTATATTGCTAGTTTTCATTGTAGTCTTTTTTGTTGGTTTAGAACTTCAGGTTTACGCCAATGTTCATGATGCGCTGTTGCGGATAAAACTGGCCGCTGCCGCTGTCGCCTTCCGGATCATAGTCTTTCACCCTGGTGAAAGTCAACAGGTTGAAAGCATTGGCATATACCCGCAGACTGGATACTTTCCAGCGTGTCAAAAGATCTGAATGGATGGTATAACCGAGGGATACGTTCTTCAAACGGAGGAACGAAGCATTATTCATCCAGAAGGTACTTGGATACCGTCCGCCATTAACGGAAGATGATGCCCGCTCATCCACACGCGGATAACTGCCATTGGTATTAGTGGGGCTCCAGCGGTTATCTGCCCAGCTGCTGTAATAGTTACCAATGGTACCTGATTCAGGCAGCACATACTGACTTACATGTGTCTGACCGGCAAATAATATAAAGAGATCAAAACCTTTGTAGCTGCCGTTCAGAGAAAGGCCGTAGGTGATTTCTGGTATATTGCCATATTTAGATCTTACCTGGTCATCAGCTGTGATCTGTTTATCGCCATTGTAATCTTCATAAATCAGATCTCCCAGTTTGGCGCCCGGCAAGTGAGGATATTTATCCAGATCTGCCTGTGTTCTGAAGATGCCGATGGCATTATAAAGCAGGTAGGTATTCAACGGACGTCCGGTTTGACGCTGATAAGGCAGTACACCTGCGGCTTCGTCTATAAAAATGATCTTGTTTTTGGCATAAGTCATGTTACCGGAGATGTCATAACGAAAGCCACTGCTGGTGGTATGACCATAGCCCAGCATTGCCTCGATACCGCCACTGTTTACCTTCCCGATATTTTCGGCTGGCACCAGCGGGTCCGAACCGTACGGATTTACGATACCGGATACCTGTGGTACAGAAGAATTACGCTGGGTAAGGATTTTAGACCTTTTCTGCTCGAAGTAGATGAACTCCATGTAGAAATCGTTCAGGAAGGTCATATTTATACCCAGATCCATCTTCCTGGCAACCTCCCAGGTAATATTAGGATTGGCAAGCTTTGTCAGGTTTATACCTGTTTGTATCACACCGTTCAGCACATACTGGTTTACAAAAGAGTAGTTGTTGAAGTACTGGAACATGCCTACGTTATCGTTACCCAGCGATCCATAAGAACCTCTCAGCTTCAGGTCGTTGATAAATGTAACCGGTTTGAACCACGGCTCGTTGCTGATACGCCATCCGGCAGAAACAGAAGGGAAGAAGCCCCATTGCCTGCCTTCAGGGAAAGTAGAGGATCCGTCGCGGCGGGCCTGCACTTCCAACAGGTATTTCTCCTGATAGTCGTAAGCTAATCTGCCGAGGATACTTCTTCTCGTAAAACTATAACTGGAGCCGGAGTTGTCTTTGTCGGTAGCGGCGGCACCTCCCTGCGATAATTCAGGAGCCTGCGGTGTCGGGAAGTTACGGCGGGATGCGCCAAACAACTCGTCGGAAGTTTTGCTTTGTTCATATCCGATAAACGCATTGACATTATGCGCTCCGAAATGGCGCGCGTAATTCAGCTTGATATTGGAAGTGATCATGGTCATATTTTCCTGCGACTCGCTCAACGTGGGCAATCCATTGGATCCACCAACCAATGTGGGATCATATGCCCCTGTTGTTTTGTTAAGTGTGTATACTTTATAGGGAGTACTGAAATTCTTGTCAAAGTTCCAGCTCTTATCGGCAGAAAGGTAACCGTCGAGCGACAGTCCCTCTACCCCTGGTATCGCATAACTGCCCTTCAGGATACCATTGAACACCTGTGTAGGGTTTCTGTTGATCCCCCCGGCATCTGTGCCCTGCATGATGGGGTTATTGTTTTCAATGCCGGTAGTTGGCAGCCCATTGGGGTATCTGTCCAATACGGTTGGATAGGCCCTGTAAATTCCCCGGAAAATAGTGCCTGCACCAACAGTAGGGAACCGGCGGTCTTCTTCGCGCCCCGAAAGATATAATCCCACCTTTAGACGGCTGGTGATATCTGCGGTGATGTTGGATCTGAAGTTGTACTGGTTATATTGGGTCGCCCCGTTTTTGTACAGGCCATTCTGGCTGATCATGCCAATCGACAGGTAATATTTTATATTTTCACTTCCACCTCTTACAGATAGGTTGTGCTGAGTTTGAGTCGCTGTTTTCTTCAGTGCTGCTTTCTGCCAATCAGTATTAGGGTAATTGACCGGATCCGATCCATCTCTGAACTTCTGTAACTGATCTGCGGTATAGAACTGGTTCATTCCTCCTGCCGGGTTATTATAATACTGGATCTCGTTCATGATCTGAGCGTAGGTAGCAGCATCCGCCATTTTGGGCAGCCGGGTAGGGGAAGAAAATCCCTGGTTGAAGAAATAGTTGATGACCGGTTTGCCGGGTTGTCCCTGTTTGGTAGTGATCAGCATTACTCCATTTGCCGCCCTGCTTCCGTAAATGGCCGCAGAAGCGTCTTTCAGGATGGATATACTTTCAATGTCGTTCGGGTCCAGACGTTCCAGCCCTCCAATCTGACCAGGTACCCCGTCTACTACCATCAGTACATCATTATTACCGGTAGTCGCCAGCCCCCTGATGGTGATCCGGGAACCGTCGTAACCAGGTTCACCGGAGCGGTTATTGGCAATAATACCCGGAAAACGCCCGGTCAGCGAGTTGGATACGTTGGGCTGAGGGCTTTGTACCAGCTCTGCACCCTTTACCACCGAAATAGACCCGGTGAGGGTGGCCTTTTTCTGGGTACCATAGCCCACTACCACTACCTCGTTCACGCTTTTACTCAGTGCATCGAGGGATACCCGTATGGGCGACAGGTTCTTAATTACATAAAGCTGTTCCTGGTACGACATATGGCTGAACACCAGCGTGTCGCCCGGCGCAGCAGCAATCGAAAAGTTTCCGTTGGCGTTGGTCAGGGTGCCTGCTGTCTTGTTTTTAATCCTTACAGTTACCCCGGGAATATGATCCGCCCCGGCGGATACAGTTCCGGTAATAGTTCCCTGCTGGGCCCAGGCCCTGGATCCGGTCAGCAGTAATAGGATGGAAAGCATCAGAGAGGTACTCCGTAACAGGACAAACAATAAACTGTCCTTTCCGGATAGAGTTCTTTTCATAACGCATTAGATTTGGTGAGTTGGAATGGTAGAATACAATTTTGGTTGCGTGAACAGCCGTTCTTCAATCTTGTACAACTGCAATGTACTATGCCCCCCAGACTCCATAGAGGGGGTAAATCATTTAAAAAGGGGGGTAAAATCGTAAAATGAAGCAGGGGGGTATTTTGCGGATATGTGTCATAAAACTCCCTGCTATGGCTGGTTAGCCAAACCAGCCTGTGGGCTTTTCTAGTTTTCTGTTACATTGAAATCCCGATTGAACGAATGGCGGTATTTTTTCACATAATCCGAAGGATTCATTCCGAATAACTTTACAAATTGCTCCCGGAAGTATTTAATGTCGCCTATGCCCACCTGCATAGCTGCCTGGGTAATGGTATAATTTTCCTTCAGGAGCAAAACGGCTGCTTTCCTCAAACGGATACTCCGGATAAAGGAATTAATGGTTTGCCCGGATATGGATTTTACCTTTTTATACAAACTGGAATGACTCATGCCTATCTCCAGCGTAAACTTCTTGATGGAAAAAGTTTCGTCGTCCAGGTTATTTTCAATAATCTCTATACACCTTTTCAGAAAATCCTGGTATTCTGCCGGTACCTTAATATTGCTGTTCTTCAGGGTGATGTTATCAAAGAAGTATTGCTGTAACAGATTCCTGTTTTTGATAATATTATTCACCTTGGCCATCAGAAAATCCTTATCGAATGGTTTGGTGATATAATCATCCGCACCGCCTTCCAAACCCTTGATACGGGTATCCGGGGCAGACGATCCGGTTAGAAGGATCACCGGGATATGGCTGACGGTATCAGTTTGTTTGATCCGGTTACAGAGCTCCATCCCATCCATACCATCCATTTGGATATCGCTGATCACCAGGTCGGGCATGAATTTCTGCACAGCGGCGAAACCGGTAATGCCATCGCTGGCCTCATATACAATGAATTTATCGCGGAAGAGCTGCTGCAGGTATTGCCTGATCTCATCATGATCGTCGATCAGCAGGATGGATTTTTTCTCCGTAATGGTGGTCGTAGGCAATTCGGCGTCTTTGCCAGAGGCTGTTGCCACCGGGTTTTCCACCGGAGGAGCCAGTTCCTCCAGGAAGGCCGATTTTTGCGGGGCCTCTTCACGAAGCTCCATACCCGTAAAATGAGCCGACCCTTTTTTCAGCGTTATCATGAACGCAGTGCCCTGGTTCACTTCACTTTGATAGGAAATATGACCATGATGTTTCTCGGTGAAATGCTTCACCAGGTAAAGACCTATTCCAAAACCGGTCTGCAGGGAATCTTTCTGATCCCGGGCCCGGCTGAATTTCTCAAAGATCCTGTTACCTGCATTGCCGGATATCCCCCGTCCACTGTCTTTGATGATGATGGTCGCGGTTTCTTCCGCTTCTGTCACCTCCAGGATAATACTCCCATTGTCGGGCGTGAATTTGAACGCATTGGATAGCAAATTGAATAATACGATCTCCAGCTTTTCGCTATCACCATATAACCATATAGTGTCGATTTGACATTTAAATTGAAAATCGATATGCTTGCTTTGAGCTTGTTGAGAGAAACACTGGAACACTTCCTGACCAAGATGCACCAGGTTGAGCCGGGAGATGTTCAGTTGATCGCCCTCCTGATCGGCTTTACGGAATAGCAGGAGCTGATCTACCAGGCTGAGCAGGCGCCGGGCATTCCGGTACACGATGCCCAGGCCATCAATTTCCTGCCGTTGTATCAGTTCCTTCAGCGGATTGATGATCAGTGTCAGCGGCGTTCTGAATTCATGAGATACATTGGTGAAAAAGGCCAGTTTCTTTTCACTCAGTTCTTTTTCTTTTTCGTTTTCCAGGTGGGCAAGCCGGATCTCATATTTCAGTTTTTCTTCCCTCGCTCTGTAGCTTACATACAGGTAAATGGCGCCTATGGTACTCCCTATATAAAGCAGATAAGCCCACCATGTCCGGTACCAGGGTGGCAGTACGGTAACGCTGATCGTTCGCTGATCGGGCCCCCAGATTCCGTCTGCGTTACTGGCACGGACTTCAAATACATAATGCCCCTCGCGCAGATGCGTGTAATTGGCAGTCCTGGTTTGCCCGGCATTGACCCAGTTGTTGTCCCAGCCTTTGAGGCGGTAAGCATAATTGATCTTGTCCGGTGAGGTATATTCCAGGGCCACAAAATCAACGGAGATAGTTGCCTTATCGTAAGGAACGGTAATTTCTTCTACTTCTTCGCGGCTTCGGCTGGTAATGTATTTATCCAGCTCTGTAATGGAAGTATTATTCACTTTAACTGCCGTGAGCCATACCGGAGGCACCGGACTTTGCGTGATCACACTGTCGGGGAAAAATAGATTAAACCCTTTGATGCCACCGAACAGGAACTCGCCCGATGGCAGCTTTAATGCTGCATTAAAGCTGAATTGATTGCTTTGCAGACCATCTGAGGCAGAGAAGTTCCGGAAACTTTTTTTCTCCGGATCAAACCTGCAAATACCGTTAAATGTGCTCAGCCAAAGGTTACCATGGCCGTCTTCCAGGATGCGGAGTATGGAATTACTCGGCAATCCCTCCGACGTTGTAAACCTGCTGTATTGCCCGGTTTGCCGGTTAAATAAAAGTAATCCTCCACCGTCGGTTCCCACCCAGAACCGGTTTTTCCCGTCTTCATGCACGGAACGAACGGTATAACCAACATCGAACCGCTTATGCTGCAGGTGTGCTCTGTCGATAAGTATAACGGAAGAATAATTACCGCCCCAGAGATTCCCTCTCCGGTCTTCCTCGAGGCATTGCATATTTACAAGACTGCTGTCGAACAACTCAAACCTTTGCTGCTGCCGGTTAAACCGGTACATCGTTCCATTGTTCGTAGTGCTGGCCCAGAGTGTTGCCTGTCTGTCTTCATACACCAGCCATACATTATTTTCTGCTGCCCGGGTATACGGATTAAAACAGACATAATGCTCAAACGTGCCGGTGGCGGCTGTATAGTGATTGACACCACCAAACCAGGTGGATAGCCATAGCCCTTTATCGCCATCGTTGATGATGGACGTCACAAAATTGCTGCTGATGCCCTGTTTATTGCCGGCGGTTTGTTTGAACGAAGTCCAGGTATTGCTGGCGCGGTTCCAGTTCTTTAACCCCCCGCCATCTGTACCAATCCAGATATGCTGATGGCTGTCTTCACAAAATGAAAAAATAAAATTATCTATTGCGCCGGTCGACTGGCTATTATTGAACGTCACCAGCGTAAACGGGTTGCGCTTGGGTTCTATGATGTTAATACCTCCTCTCAGGGTACCTACCCATTTCCTGCCCTGCCGGTCTTCATAGAGAGAATACACCGCATTACTACTAAGTTGCTGCGGGCTGCCGGGTGTGGTAAATGGCTCGCCGGGCTTGTCCGGAGAAACGATCAGGTAAATGCCATTGCCATCTGAACCACACCATACCACTCCTGCCTTATCCACATAGAGGTTCACCACTTTACTGTTCAGGGGAAGCGCATTGGGAGCATATTTCCCGGCCGACGGAAGGTAGCGGAACACCCCGGTATCTGTACCCAGCCAGATGTTCCCGGCATCGTCGGCGGTAAGACAATTACCCCTGGTGATTTCCCGGTTGATCACGGTGAGCCGCCGGGTGGTAACGTCATATTTACACAATCCTGTATGCTGCACAAATACCCAGGCGATGTTTCCTTTCTCTACAAACTTAATGGCAGTTACTTCATAGGCCGTTTGTCTGCCGGCCAGCGGGATTTGCACGCCGGTGGTGTTGCTGCCGGTGAATTGCAGTAAGCCTTTGTTCTCCGTACCAATGAGTATAATCCCGTTTTCGTTCGACCGGATAATATGTGTATTATCATTGATGGGCTGCGCAGATTCGCCGTTTGCCGGCTGATAGCGCGGGATGGAAAATTTTTCGGTAGCAGGATTGAAAACGCAAACACCCCTGCGGGCACCTACCCACAACTGATGATGAGGATCGTCCGCAAGGGTGTAAACACCATTATCTACCAATGTAGTACTGTCGCCGAACTTATTTCTGAATATCCTGAATTTATAACCATCGTAACGGTTCAGGCCATCGTAAGTGCCGAACCACATAAACCCTTTATGATCCTGGTAAACACTGGTCACTGCATTGTTGGATAACCCGTCTTCGATACCCAGATATCTGACAGGGTATTCTGTGGCAAAGAGTGGAACAATAATGATCTGTATCAGTGATAAAGCAAAGTAAACTTTCTTTACAAAGCGCATAGCTCTTTTTTAACTGCTATAAAGCTATTAAAAAAGACAGTATTTTATGAACAGGAGTTATATCTCATTAATTAATGCTGCCTCCACTCCCTGAAGTCGGGCCAGACGCTGTGCCCATACTCTCCAATGCAGGTAGTCAAAAACAATAACCGCCAGCACAATCGCTCCGAGTGACATATACCTGGTATTGTTCCACTGAATGCCGGATAACAAAAATGTAGACAAGGCGGCAATGGCCAGGGTTCTCAGCGTAATGACGGCCACCGCATATTTCCTGATCTGTATAATCTTCCTGCGCATGGTTGCTAACAGGCTGTCGTTACCAGCCCTGCTGCCTGCCAGGATATAGCCGGTAACATTGCCCGCCAGCTGGCATATCACGGCCGCTACAAGCAACAGGTTCAATACCCACGGTCTTTTATCTCCATCAAAAAAATCATAGTATACTGTCAGGAACAGCGCATAACATACTGTTTCAAAAATGAGCTGCTTCCTGATACCTTTCAGTACCGGAGAGGCATGTTGTTGAATAATTTGCCGGAGCTGATTTTCAGGCTTGCCGGGAACGGGAACGCTGTCCCATAGTTGCTTTAAAGGATCCATATTCTCAGAGATTTAAAATGTTTTTGATCTTATTTCTGATTCTGTTCAGCTTTACGCCGATGTGATTCTCGTTTATACCAAGTATGCCTGACATCTCCTGGTAGCTCATATCATCAAGATAAAGGGCCATGATAGCTTTTTCTGCATCGTTCAGCTGCCGGAGCGCGATAAAGAGTTGCTCCGTTTGTTCGGACATAACAGGCCCCGCCAGATCAGCTGTTTCAGGCAAATGATCCGTGTAGGTAATGCCGGGTTTCCGTTTCCGGAAGTCGGCCAACGCTGTATTGAGAGCTATTTTATAAATCCAGGTACTGAGCTTCGCCCGGCCATCGAACGATGGCCACGATTTCCATAGCTGGTATATCATGTCCTGGAAAAGATCCTCCCTGTCTTCCCGATGATCCCTGTACAGGCGACATAGCTTAAACAGGATGCCCTGGTGCTGCTGAATAGTATCGAGGAATGCCTGTTTGTCCATTGAAAGAAATTTAACAGGTTAGTTGCAGCCAGAGGCAAAAACTTACAGGGGCTATAATTTTTTTACCAGATTACTTTATTGACCGTCGCCCAGTTGCGGGTAGTACAGGGCACGCCCAGCTTTTTCTCCAGCTGGATGATCACATCCAGGGGCTTGGCTTCCAGATCCTTTTTTATCATGGTATACACTTCCAGGGCTGTCATATGTAGCGTTTCCGCCCTGGACTGCAGCGATGCGATGACTGTTGCTGCATGTTCGCCGGCAGCTGTTGCCAGGAAGGAGATGTATATCTGCACCTGTTTGTCCGGAATCACGTCAGGAAAAGGCGTCTGTGCAACAACGCGTTCCAGTTCTGCAACAGAACGAATAATAGTAGGAACCTCAAATCCGTAAGTCTTGAATAACAGCTGTTCTATTTTTTTTGATAACGCTGCCGCGCTGGTACTGCCCGATTCAAACATCACATTGCCGCTCTGTATATAGGTTTGCACGTTCTTTAACCCGGCTGTGGTGAGCAACTGTCGGAGCTCTTCCATTTTCACAATTCTCTTTCCAACGTTTACGGCTCTTAAAAAAGCAACATACTTCGCCATATGGTTTTCAGCTTTACTTTGTAAGTTTGTTTTTATGCACTACCTCGAAATCATTCACAAATTATACAACTTACCGGAAGATGCCAATGCCGGTTATACGGAAGAAGAATTATCGGCGTTGGAACTGCGTCTGAAGATAACTATACCAGACGTCCTCCGGCGCTATTATAAAACCCTGGGCAGAAACGGCCACGTGAACGATAGCTTTAACCGGTTAACCTCCCTGGGGGAGATCGGCTTTTCTGAAGACGGGCACCTGGTGTTTTATGAAGAAAACCAGGCTGTTGTACTTTGGGGAATAGCACCGGAAGATATTGCTGCTGCTAACCCTCCGGTATACGGTACGTACGACAGCAACCGCGCAGAATGGTTTATGGATTCGGATACCATGGAGCATTTCCTGTTGTCGATGGCCTGGTGGAATGGTGCATTAGGTGGATTAAACTATACTGCCTTCACTGATCTGGAGGAAGATTTGGCGCCGGAGAAACTTAGCCTGGTTACCACACACTGGAAGGAACAGGCAGGCGTATCTAATCAGTTACTCCGTTTTTTTACCAATGATTATGCTGAAATAATCGTTTTTACCATCGACGAGGAGGCCCAGGTGAATGCCATTTATTTTGGTACTAATAAGGAAGACAGATACAAAGAGGTTATTCACCAACTCGATATGGAGTGGAGTTACCGGTCTGACCGCGACGTGTAAATCCGGTAACCCAGTACCGTTATCAACAACCCGTAAAATAGCCCACCCAGCATAGTTGCCAGGTAGTCTAGCCCTCTGCAGTTGATATGATGAAGCTGTTCATTGATCAGTAGTATAATACCGCTGACAACAATCACGATGCTCCAGAATCCGGCTTTCCGGGCAATGGGAAGCTTCCTGGCGTTGTTCACTGTGGGTGTTTTCAGGAAAAAATAAAATAGCAACAGCAACCCGGCCACAGAGCTCAGGTATTGCATCAGGTACCACATTTTCATGGGGTGCTGCCATATCGTAATATTCCTGCGGAGAAAGCTGCTGAGTAGCACAAAGTATCCCTCTTCATGAGTAAAGGCATCCAGGAAGAAATGAGTCAGTATCCCTGACACAACAGATATCAGTACCACCACATAGTGTTGCCGGAAATAACTGTTCCAGTTGAACCAGCGGTAGCGCAATAACCTGTTGCCAGCCCATCGGGGCAGGAAGGAAACCAGTATCGGCTTTACCAGCATATGATATATGTAGGCAAGCAGAATGGATAACGGTATGTCATATACGAAAATTCCCCACCACTGATGACCGGAATTGAAGTATGGATTGAGAAAAATAAAATATAAAAAATCAGGTACCATACTGCCTATGATCAGGCCGGTAAGTGAAAGATAGTTACGGGAGGTTTGGGTAAAGGGTACAACTACAGCCGCATGTGATATCGTGAATGGCATCTTTTTATGGTTATTATCTACAAATTTAATTTAATCATCATAAAATAAATCTTCTTTTAAAGAAATGTTAATGTTAAAATCGTCCATCAATTCCGATGATTTGTCCAAGCATGTTTTTGTTGATAAGCCTTACTTTTATATAGTCTTTGAAAACATAAAAACAATGTGTTATGGCAAACTGGAAAATCGATGAATCACACAGCGAAATAGGATTCAAAGTTAAACATCTCATGATAACAAACGTGAGTGGATATTTTACCCGTTTTACCGGGAAGGTGGAAACCAACAGCGACGACTTTCATGATGCGACGATTACATTTGAAGCAGCAGCAGACAGTATAGACACGCAGAACAAACAAAGAGACGAGCACCTGAGGAATGGCGATTTCTTTGATTCAACAAATTTCCCCACCATTCATTTCGTCTCAAAAAAAGTAAAGAAAATAGATGACGAAAAATATAAACTACTCGGTGACCTTACTATCAAAGGCGAAACCCACCCGATAGAGCTGGACGTTGTGCATGGCGGTATCACCGTAGATCCTTACGGTCAGACCAAAGCCGGTTTTGCCCTCAAAGGCCGTTTGCATCGTGCCGACTACGGCCTGCGTTGGAATGCCACCACCGAAGCCGGCGGCATCGTACTCAGCGACGAAGTAAAACTCAACATGGAGATACAGGTGGTGAAGGATAGTCACTAGCTTCCTGCTACCTGCCAACAGCTATCGAGACGGATTATTTATTCGCCTGGGTAGCTGTTGGCTAAAAGCTAGCTGCTAGTCCCTATCTTTGTGCCATGAAATTCGAGCAATACAGGATTTCCCCAGAGATAAAGGAAAGTTTGGCGGAAATGGGCTTTAAGAAGCCTACAGATATACAATTTAAAGCAATCCCCTCCATTCTTGCAGGAGACGATGTCATGGCCATTGCCCAGACGGGTACTGGCAAGACAGCCGCTTTTGCTATCCCTATCCTGCACCGCCTGCAGCAGCAGGACCGCAAATCCCGGAAAGACCGCTATGAGGTAAAGTGCCTCGTAATGGTGCCTACCCGGGAGCTCGCCATACAAATTGCAGAAGTTTTTCAATCAATCGCTCAACATACAGAACTGACCATCATGGCGCTGGTAGGTGGAGTAGATCAGGAACCCCAGATCAAAATACTCGAAAAAGGTGTGGATGTGCTGATCGCTACTCCGGGCCGGATGTTTGATCAGATTAACCAGGGCCACCTCGATCTGAGCCAGGTACAAATACTGGTACTCGATGAAGCCGATCACATGCTCGATCTGGGATTCATCCGCGATATCCGCGACGTGATCAAACATATCCCCCGGCAGCATCAGACCCTTTTCTTCTCAGCAACGCTTAATAAAGACATCAAAGACCTGGCTTATTCCGTAGTGAATAACCCGATCCGTATACAGATCTCTCCCAAAGACCCGGTTTCCAAAAATGTAAGCCATGCCGTAGCCTATGTGGAAATGGATGATAAACGTTTTTTCCTGGAAAGATTAGTGAAAGAGTTTCCCGATAGCAAGATATTGGTGTTTGTTCGCACCAAAGTACGGGCCGAACGGGTGATGGCCGCCATGGAACGGGTAGGGATTAAAAGTCTTACCATGCACGGAGGCAAAGAGCAGGACGACCGGCTGGATATCATGAGCGAATTCAAAAAAGGCGATATTAAAGTATTGATCACTACGGATGTAAATGCCCGCGGTATCGACATTCCCAATGTAGATTATGTAGTAAACTACGATCTGCCGGATGTGCCTGAAAATTACGTGCACCGTGTAGGCCGTACCGGACGCGGCGTACAGAAAGGTCAGGCTGTTTCCTTCTGCAGCACAGAGGAAAAGCCCATCCTGGAACAGATACAGCATTTCCTCGGCAAAGAGATCACTGAAATGAAGATCGATAAAGACGACTATCGTGAAACAATCAGTTTCTCTGAAGATATTCCTAACGATAACTGGCAGCTATTGCTGGATCAGCATAACAAGGAAATGGAAAATCTGAAGCGTAAGAAGAAATCCAAAAAGAAATAAATAAAAGGGTTCCGGTAGAATACCGGAACCCTGATCCTAACACTATTAAATCTATAAACTGTCGTTATTGTTTTACCGCCTCCACGTTCACGGTAATATCAACAGTAGGAGCTACCGCATATACACCGGAAGGTAATTTATCTGCGTATTTCACGCCGAAATCAAGACGGTTGATGGTGGCTTTAGCAGTGAAACCTGCTCTTCTCAATCCCCATGGATCTTTAATCACGCCATTGTAAGTAACGTCAAAGGCTACACGTTTAGTGGTATTCCTGATAGTAAGGTCAGCCAGCAATACGTATTTGTCGCCAGCAACCTTTTTCATGGAGATGCTTTTCAGCGTCAGGGCAGGATATTCAGCTGCGTTGAAGAAATCATCTGACTTCAGGTGATTATCGCGCTGATCCACACCGGTAGAAATGCTTGCTGCATCTACAGTGAAATCTACCTTTGCATTCTGAAAATTAGTGCTGTCGGCAGTTTCAATGGTGCCGCTGAATTTGGTAAAGTGGCCCTGTACATAGCTCAGACCCAGGTGCTTGACACCAAAGATGATGCTGGTGTGTGCAGGATCCGCATTCCATTTTACCTGCGCAAAAGATACAATACTGGCTAAAACCAGGAGGGATGTAAAGAAGAAACCTTTTTTCATTTTGTATTGATTATAATTTAATTATTTAGTTAACTGACGATCTACAGACCAGCGACCGGCACCTTTGATTAACAAGGCTACGTTTATACCTATCACCAGTAAATGATATTCAAACCCTTCACCTGCCTGCTGGCCAGTCCAGTTCATAAAGAACCCGTTGGCGGCGTGCATATTCATGGCAACCAGCATGATTACGGTTAACATACCTGCCCAAAGCCGGGTGGTAAACCCAAACAGGATCAATAATGAGCCAATGCTTTCAGTGATGATCACCAGGAATGCCAGGATAGCAGGGGTACCATTGGAGGTAAAGAAATTCATAGTGCCCTTGAAGCCATGCCCGCCAAACGCGCCCAGCAATTTCTGAAGGCCGTGAGGAAGCATTACCAGCGCTGTAGTGATGCGTACTATAAATGAAGTAAGACTGTCGTCGGTTTTAAGTAAGCGTTTAAACATAATGGTTTATTTATTAAGCTATTGTAGTTAGTACGTCTATTGTATATACAACTATTGTGGCAAAAAAAATTTAATCACGCAGCCGGTCCAGCAGGTCATTGATAAGATCAGCCTCCTGTTTCGTGATCTTCTTAGCAAGTTTTAAATGTTGCTCTTCCATCACAGGATCCAGCTTTTTCAATAATTCCAGCCCCTTCTCTGTAATTTCAATTTCCACCTTTCTACGATTGCTGGGACACTGCCGGCGGGTTAATAACCCCTTTTGCCGCAGTTTTTCCACCAGCCGGGTGGCATTACTCATCCTGTCCATCATCCGTTCCTGTATATCCAACAGATTTAGCGGATTAGGACGGCTTCCTCTCAATATCCTCAGCACATTGAACTGCTGGCTGGACAAGTCGTATTGCTTCAACGTCTGATTGGTAATCACTTCCAGCCAAATCCCCGTGAATATGATATTCAGCTGGGCCCGTTGAAATTCATCCTTAAATTTCGCCTGTTTCAGTTCTTCCTCCAGTTTCATAATTACAATTACAACTGTTGTCTATACAACAAAGGTAGGTGTATTTTTATATTTGCCAAATTTTTTTTGAGTCTTTAGCCTTTAGTAAAATGCAGCGAAGATCACATGGTTTTTAATATGGTGATCTCCGCTGCATTTTACTAAGACTTTCTCAGCTATTCAACCCGCCATCAATAGTCAGGGCTGATCCATTGATGTAGCCGCTTTCAGGGCCTGCCAGGAAGCTTACCAGGTCCGCAACGTCGTCGGCTTTGCCGAAATGCCCCAGGGCAATATGTTGTCGCTGCTGATCTGCATGAGCACCGTCGGCTGGATTCATGTCTGTATCTACCGGTCCCGGCTGTACGAGATTAGTGGTAATACCCCTGCTGCCCAGATCACGCGCCAGTCCTTTGTTGAAGGCGATGAGCGCCGACTTACTCATACTATACAAGGTACCATAGGGCCCCACTACCCGGTCGGCCATGCAGCTGCCGATAGTGATAATACGCCCGCCGGTGCCCATATGCCGCGTGGCTGTCTGTGTTGCCACAAACACCGCCCGTGTATTAATTGCCATGGTTTGTTCATAATCTTCCAGTGTATAAGCTGCGAATTCCTTCATGACTGCAATGCCGGCATTGTTGACAAGGATATCTATGCCACCATATGTTTTCACGGTATGATCTACAGCGTTTGTTACTGCCTGTGCATCCGCACTGTCGGCCGCTATTGCTTCCGCATGCTGACCTTTTCCATTCAGCTCCTCTACCAGCTCGGTAGCCTGCCTGACCCCTTTTACATAGGTGAATACAACTTTGGCTCCTTCTCCTGCCAGTCGCCTTACAATGGCAGCGCCCATACCTCTGCTTCCTCCTGTAACCAGGGCTATTTTGTTTTCCAGTCTTTTCATAAAAATAGATTTTATGACAGCAAAGCTAGGCTGGTAGCCTGGTTTAAAGAAGAGCGGTGCTAATTGTTAAATACTAACATCCTTGTTAGTATAAGGCTGGAGGTACCTTTCCTGCAATATATTCAGATGATGTATCTGGTGCCCGACAATAGTAAATCCCATCGCCAGCACCGACATTTCCGTTTTCCAGCTCATACCGGTGGTAAGTAATATAGCTGGTGTAAAACTGTTGTACTGAGCAATCGTCGCCATACGAAGTGCTTTCAATTCATCCAGGATCTCCTTTATCTGGCGATGCTCCACGGGAGCATTGGCGGCATACTCATTCTCGTCCATCGATGGCGGTAACTGCCGGTCATGCCGGGAAAACAACATCGCCCTGAAACTGAATACACGTTCCGTATCAACGATATGTTGCAATACCATCTTCACCGTCCATTTGCCTGGTGCATAGGCATAATCAGACAGCGGTTCAAGCGCTGCTATGTCAAGCGATTGCAATGCCGCTAATGACTGATCCAGTGCAGTGTTGAGGTCTACGTCGGGAACCTGGCTGATATAGCGATTATAATAACCTGAATCCGGGTGGATAGCTTCCTTTTTCATATCGGGTGGTTTAAGGCAAGGAAGATAAGAAGAATTAGGAATTACGAAATAGCGGGGAGATAGTAAACGCAAAAATTAATCTCGCTACTATCTCCCCGCTATTTCGTAATTCCTAATTCCTAATTCGTAATTCTCCTCTTCCCTACAATCCAATTCATACCAAGCGCCGCTATACAAATAAACAGCCCAAAAAACTCTCTGGTTTCTTCAATCCAGGGCTTTGTGGCCTTCATCGTTTCTGCCAGGTTCTCCGCGTTGTGTTGGGTAACCCAGTCGATGACGCCGTTCTGATCAAAAAATTTATAGGTGGCATATACAAGATAAACCAGGATGCCGGCAAGATACCATTTGGGATAAAAGCGGTCGCGCGCGGCAAGCCAGCAGAGAACCGCCGAATAAAGATAAATAGGCATCCACACATATGGATCCGGATCGTTGTATTGTAAGCCTGCAAAAAGAATGAACATCAGGCATAGAACAATATTCAAAACTTTCATGACAAAAAAGGATTAAGCCTTAAACATACAATTTCAAATGCATTTATTCTTGTATTATTTTATCCGTTGAGTGCGGAATTGTGGAATGATGGTCTGCAAATTTGGCACTTTTGAAAAAAATGTTAAAAGAGCATTTGTATGGGCTAAAATAATGTTCTATATTCGGATTGATAAATAATTCCACGTGAGAACCAAAATCTGAACAAATAAAGTTTGTACCAAAGCTGAATGTTTCTCACTTTTTTATGCCTTAAATACACAAGTCTAACTTAATAAAACAAAACCCGGATGATGTATTATCCATGAAACACAGTTTATGTCCGATTCTGTAGCAATCGGCTGCTGAATCGATTTTGATTACCCTTTTCACACCCATGCAGCGCATCATGCTGGCGTGATGAATTGTTATTTTTTTGCTATGCAGAAATGATAGCCTGTTGCCATAAATCCGGCGGCGGGTAGGGAGATCTGTGTGCTTACACAAAGCGTTTTTGATGAATCAAATAGATAGGAATCCTTATTTTTTAACCATTTTTCTTAAACGTTTCCCTTATTCACGTTATGAAAAAGTTTCTTAAACAGATGCAGGCCGTGCTATGCGGCATACTGTTGCTGCTGGCCGGTAACAGCGTCTACGCTCAAACAAAAATTGCGGGAAAGGTAACCGACAAGGCTTCAGGAAATCCGCTGCCAGGCGTTACCATTTACGTAAAAGGTACTAACAGAGGTACCGCCTCCGATCCCTCCGGGAATTTTTCTTTGCAGGCTAAGCAGGGAGAAATACTTGTTTTCTCCTTCGTAGGCTACGATCCACAGGAAGTGCCGGCCGCACCGGGACTCAATGTGGCGCTCCACGAAAAAGTAGGCTCGCTCGAAGAAGTAGTAGTAACCGGTTATGCCAGCCAGAAGAAAAAAGATCTTACTGGTGCCGTTTCTATCGTAAAAGTGGAAAACCTCACCAAACAGCCCACCTCCCAGATTGCCAGCCAGCTGCAAGGCCAGGTATCAGGGGTAACTGTGTTGGGTGGCGGACAACCCGGACAGGAACCGCAGGTGAAGATCAGGGGTATCAATACATTCGGAAATAATACACCGCTCTATATTATAGATGGTGTACCGGTTTCCAATCTTACTGATGTAAATCCCAATGATGTGCAAACCATGCAGGTACTGAAAGATGCTGGTGCTGCTTCTATTTATGGCGCCCGTGCTGCTAATGGGGTGATCGTGATCACTACCAAAAGAGGCAACGGAAAAGTTAAAGTAACCTACGATGGTTACTACGGCCGCCAGGTGCCCAAAGGAGGAAATGTATGGCATATCCTCAATCCACAGGAACAGGCTAACCTTAAATGGATGGCTATTAAGAACTCCCCGGGAACACCATTCCAGGATGCTCAGTACGGTAGCGGCGCTACGCCGGTGCTGCCTGATTATATTGCGCCCGCCGGCTTGAAAGAAGGCGATCCAGGCGTGAACCCGGATTTGTATTACGTGGATCCCAACTATAAAGACCCTGCTGTATTGAAAACATTCTATCGTATCTCTAAAGCTAACAAACAGGGCACAGACTGGTTTCACGAAATATTCAAACCTGCTCCCATCACCAGCCATAATATTTCTGCTTCCGGTGGCGGCGATATCGGTAACTATTTCTTCTCTTTCTATTACTTCAATCAACAGGGAACGCTCACCAATACCTATAATAAACGTTATGCCGTTCGCGCTAACAGCAACTTTAATATAACTGATCACATCAGAGTGGGTGAGAATATGGAATATTCCATTATCAATAACCCCCAGATCGGTACCCTGGTGGAAGGTAGTGGTATAGGTATGGCATTCCGCGAACTGTCTATCATACCGGTTCGGGATATCAAAGGAAACTATGCCGGCTCCAGCGGTAAAGACCTTGGCAACGCCCGTAACCCAGTAGCTATACAAGACCGCTTTGGCAGAACAAAAGCAGTGGCAAACAGGCTGCTGGGTAACGTTTACGCAGAAGCCGACTTCCTGAAAAATTTCACTGTCAGAACAAGTTTCGGTGGTGAAGTATATTCATTCGATAATAATAGCTTTACACTACCCGAATATGAGAATGCAGAGAATAATACCGTAAACTCCTATACAGAAACAACCGGTAATGGTTACGACTGGACCTGGACCAATACACTTACTTATCACAAGAACTTTAGTGCAACACATGATCTGAAAGTTATGATTGGTACAGAAGCGTATGATAATTACTTCCGTACTTTAACCGGTACTACTACCGATTATTTTACTTTCGATCCTGACTTTGCCAACCTCAGCACCGGTACTGGTACGCCTACTAACGGAAGCAGCTTCGGCTCCGATGGTTTGTTTTCTCTCTTTGCCCGGGCCGACTATTCCTATAAAGACCGCTATCTACTGGGCGCCCTGATCCGTCGTGATGGCTCCAGCAGATTCGGCCCTTCCAACCGCTACGGTAATTTCCCGGCGGTGAGCGCTGCATGGCGTATTTCACAGGAAGAGTTCATGAGGAATATCCCCTGGATCTCTGACCTGAAGTTGCGCGGTGGATACGGTATCATGGGTAACCAGATCAACGTGTCGCCTGCTAACCAGTTTATCGCCTACGGCTTCGACAGAACATCTTCTTTCTATAGCATCAATGGAGCACCCACCACCAGCAAGGGTTTTATCAGACGACAGATCGGCAACCCCAACGCAAAATGGGAAAGCAACGAGAACTCCAATATCGGTGTGGATGCAACCCTCTTTAAAGGGAAACTGGAATTTACAGTAGACTACTACCGTAAGATAGTACGTGATCTGTTGTACAACCCCGAACTGCCTGGTGTATACGGCGCAGCTACAGTGCCTTATTCCAACGTAGCCAAAATGAGAAACAAAGGATGGGATATCAACATAACCGGTAATATCGATCTCACCAAAGATCTGAAATTGACTGCCACAGGAACACTGACAACGTATAACAATACGATCCTGGCCATTTCCGAATCTGCTCCATATTTCGATCTCGAAAGCCGACGCTTCGGATCTCCTATCATACGTAATGCTATCGGACATTCTATCAGCGAATTCTACGGATATAAGATCATCGGTTTCTGGGACAGTCAGGCAGAAGTAGATGCCGCTAACGCATCTGCCAAAGCTAAATTCCCCGACCTGAAAGAATACCAGGCCGGCGCCGGAATGGGCCGCTTTAAATATGCGGACGTGAACGGTGATGGTAAGGTGGATGCGAGTGACCGTACTTTCCTGGGTAATCCTAATCCTAAATTTTCTTATGGTCTGAACATCGGGCTTACTTACAAGAACTTTGATTTCAGCGCTTTCTTCTATGGCGTACAGGGTAACAAGATCTGGAATCAGGTAAAATGGTGGACTGATTTCTATCCTTCTTTCGTAAGTGCCAAAAGCAAAACAGCATTGTATGATTCCTGGACACCAGATCATAAAAATGCAAAAGCTCCCATTCAGGAAATCAGCTCTTACACCAGCACTTCAGGTGCCCCCAATTCCTATTATGTGGAAAATGGATCCTATCTGCGTGCCAAGAATATTCTCCTCGGCTATACGCTGCCGTCTTATATGCTGAAACGCATTGGCATAGAAAAGTTCAGGGTGTACGTGCAGGCGGCTAACCTGTTTACTATCACCAAATACACTGGTATAGATCCTGAAGTAGCTGGAAATACACAGTCATTCGGATTGGACGAAGGTGCCTATCCCAGCCAGCGTCAGTACCTGGTGGGTGTGAATGTTGTATTCTGATCCTTTTATTGAACTGTTAAAAAAGAAAGAAATGAAAACATTACGATATACAAGTCTTGCTGCAATTATGCTGGCCGGCCTGTTTGCCGCCTGCTCGAAGAGTTTCCTGGAACGTACGCCTAAAGGCACTTTAACAGAAGAAATCGTAGCCAACAAAGCCGGCGTGAATTACCTGCTGATAGGCGCATATGCTGTGCTCGACGGACAAGGTAACGGCGCTGCCGTAGGCGGTGGAAACCCCTGGGAAGCTTCGCCTACCAACTGGATCTATGGAAGCGTAGTGGGAGGCGATGCCCATAAAGGCAGCAATGCCGGCGACCAGGAGCCTATCAATGAAATCGCTAAAAGCACTTACACATCTGCCAATAACTTCTTCAACAGTAAATGGAAGGCTGTTTATGAAGGTGTAAGCCGCTGTAATCTTACATTGACCAAAATGCATCAGGCAACTGACATGTCGGCCGATGAAAAAAAATCAGTAGAAGCCCAGGCCCGTTTTCTCCGCGCGCACTATTATTTTGAACTGAAGAAATTCTTCAACAACGTGCCGTATGTATCCGATACTACAGCGGATCCCAGGGTGGCTAACGACAAAGATATCTGGCCATACATTGAGGCCGATTTCAAGTTCGCTGCCGATAATCTTCCTGCCGATTATGCTGCCAGTGGAGAAGTAAGCAGGGCGAATAAATCAGCCGCACAGGCTTACCTGGCAAAAACATATCTCTATGAGAAAAAATACCAGGACGCATTTACCCTGTTCCAGACAGTAGTAAATACAGGCGTTACCAGCGCAGGTGTGAAGTATGGCCTGCCTGCACGTTATGAAGACAATTTCGATGCTGCCAAAAAAATGGGGAACCCGGAAGCGGTATTTTATATAGAGATGACAGCGAATGATGGTACCAATACCATAGCCAATGCCAATTCCGGCGAAATGCTGAACTTTCCTTATGATCCCAGTCCCTTTGGCTGCTGTGGCTTCTATCAGCCTTCACAGGATCTCGTGAATTCTTTCCGCGTAGATGCAAGCGGATTGCCTTACCTGGATGATTACAACGATCATTCGGTGAAATCTGATAAAGGTATCAACAGTTCTCAGTCCTTTACGCCTGATGACGGTTTGCTTGATCCCCGCCTCGATTGGACAGTTGGGCGTCGTGGTGTGCCGTACCACGACTGGGGAAATCACCCCGGCGCATTATGGCAGCGTGATCAGTCGTACGGTGGCCCCTATTCACCGAAGAAAATGGTATACTGGAAAAAAGATCAGGATAAATACCACGATGCACACTCCTGGGCACCAGGTTCCGCGATTAACGTTCATCTGATTCGTTTTGCAGACGTATTACTCATGTATGCCGAAGCTGCCGCCCAGATAGGCAACCTGCCGGTAGCACTGCAGGCCGTAAATACAGTGAGAGACAGAATGAAGAATAATCCCACTCAGTGGCTGCATCAGTTCAATGATGCTACCCAGCAGTTCAGTCCCACCGTAATGGCAGCCAACTACCTGATCGGAGATTATCCGGTATTCCCGGATAAAGCCTACGCATTGAAAGCAATTTACTTCGAGCGTAAACTGGAGCTGGCAACTGAAGGGCATCGCTTCTTCGATCTCTCCAGATGGGGTATTGCTGATCAGGTACTGAATGCCTATTATGCTTCCGAGAAAAAAGCGGGATTCACTGACCTGAATGGAGCGATATTTACCAAAGGTAAAAATGAATACTTCCCGATTCCGCAACGTCAGATTGACCTTACATTACAGGCAGGAAAACCTGTACTGAAGCAGAATACAGGATACTAGTTAAGAATTGGTAATGAAGAATTAAGAAACAACGCGAAGGCCTCAGTGAATAGTAATAATTGCTAAGGTCTTCGTGCTGTTTCCTAATTCTTTTATCTTCGCTCTGTTGCTTAATTCCTCATTCCCAATTCCTGATTTTCTCTATGCGTATCTTCCTCCTCTCTTTACTACCTTTTTTATTTGGATGTCATCAGACTTCGCCGGATGCAAAAGGAAAAGCATTGGTAGAGAAATATTGTTCCGGCTGTCATTTGGCGGTATCACCGGATATGCTGGACAAAGAAACCTGGACAAACCATGTGCTGCCTGCTATGGCGCCGCGGTTGGGGATCAGGGTGTGGAGTGGTAACAAATATTATCCTCCTATGCCCGGAGAAGCGCCGGCACAGCTTTCCATTACGGAATGGACAGAGTTGGTGGCGTATTTCCAACGCTGTGCTCCTGAGAAGCTCATACCTGCCCGGCCGTCGGTGCCGTTGCAGCGCGACTGGGCCTGTTTCTCCCTGAAAAAGCCGGTAGTAAAGGATACGCAGACAGTAGCGGCTACTACGATGGTGGCCTTCCTGCCCGATGGAAACGGGATACTCAGCAGCGATGGAAATAATACACTTACCCGCTGGAATAAAGAGCTGCAACCGGTATATATCCGGAAATTGCATTCCCCGGCTGTAAGTGTCATTTATACACCTGATAGCACTGGCCAATCCCAGGCAGTGCTGACGGAAATTGGTCACCTGCGCGCACTGGATGTGCCCGCTGGAATTGTCACCAGGATTGATCTTGACAAACCGGATGTTAGCCAGACAGACCTCATGCCATTCCTGAAACGCCCGGTGCAGACGCTGGCTGCGGATTTTGATAAAGACGGACTTACAGATCTGCTGGTATGTGCTTTCGGTCATAACCAGGGTGGATTATACTGGCTGAAACAACTGCCCGGCCATCATTACAGGCAGATGCCGATATGGGAAGTACCCGGAGCAATTCACGCAGAACTGAGAGATTTTAACAATGACGGCTATACGGACTTTATGGTGCTGTTTGCCGCAGGAAATGAAGGAATATGGTTGTTTGAAAATGATAAAAAAGGTGGTTTTATATCCACAAATCTGCTGCGATTTCCGCCGCTATATGGATCTACAAGTTTCCAGCTGGCCGATTTTAACGGAGATGGTAAACCAGACATACTTTATACCTGTGGTGATAATGCAGATTTTTCCATGATCCTTAAACCTTACCATGGATTATATGTCTATCTGAATGAAGGAAATAACAAATACAGCCAGGCCTGGCATTATCCGGTCAATGGTTGTACTAAAGCTGTAGCGATGGATTTTAATGGCGATGGCAGACTGGATATTGTTTCTATCGCATTCTTCGCAGATTTCCGCGACCGTTCCGGGGAAAAGTTCATTTACTTTGAGGGAGGCAGCAAGCCGCTGCAATTTACACCACACTCGCCGCCACTGGAGCACGAAGGCCGCTGGCTTTGTATGGATGTAAATGATGTTGATGGAGATGGAGATCCGGATATTGTACTTGGAAACTATGCGCAGGGATTTATGATACTCGATCATTATAAGCCAGACTGGAAAGAGTATCAGCCGTTTATAGTACTACAGAATAATTCGAAGCGATAAATGCAGAGTTAAATGCAACGTAAAAATCGATTGTTTATTTGGAATAAAGGTAGAAATATGTATCTTACGGCCGTATTTTCTTTGCTACGCACAAAGGATACTTTTAGCGAGTCTTGGCTTATAGAGAACAGAGCACTAATATGTTAATGATCTTTTAAAGTACATCGTTCTTGTTCAGCGTTTTCCCGATATATACCTTATTTTCTGGCGTCCGCTGCTACAGCAGGGGGTGACATAAAGATATCCTGATGTATAATCAGGTTTTAGAATGGCGGAAGGAGAGGCAGTAATGCCTCTCTTTTATTTTATATAATATTGTCATTCAACAGCTGATGTGCACGGTTAGATATTCTTTTTTACCTTCTATCATAAAAAAAGCGCAGAATTCTGAAAATCCGGTTATTACGGATTAATTTTAGTCTGAAATAAGCATTATTATCTTAAAAGGATATCTCAGTGGCTGAATATGCATTCGATCAGATTAAGGTGAGCACGCTGCTTGGTACGATCATCAGGAATAATGGTAACGAAAAAGCCAACACCTGGCTGCAACAAAGGTTACAGCTGCAACAGGAAACCGGTGCCATTTCTCCCTTCAACCAGACTTTTACGGCAATTCCACGTTTCACAGGTAAAGCCATCATTGCAATTACCCGGGAAGAAGATGAACTGCTGCAACAGCTGTTGCCTTCTTTTTTCGTACATGGCTGGACGTTAGATCGTCTCACAAGGGTTTGGTGGTTGTTACAATTACCAACAACAGATAAAAGATTATATATAGATACAATAGAGCAATTGTTCAATGCAGCTGAAATGAATGAATTGGCTGCCTTGTATAGCGCATTGGCGCTTTTTCCATGGCCGGAAGAATGGACTGCCCGCACATCAGAAGGCATCCGCTCAAATATCGGCATCGTGCAGGAAGCAATCATGTTGAATAATCCTTACCCTGCCAGGTATCTTTCAGAGCTTGCCTGGAATCAGCTGGTAATGAAAGCAATATTCACTGACAAACCGTTGCACCTGATAACCGGACTGGATGAAAGGGCTAACGCCAACCTGGCTGCGATTCTGGTAGATTTTGCCCGGGAACGCTGGGCTGCAGGCCGCACCCTCGATCCGATGCAGTGGCGCCTGTTGGGAGATTATGTGAATGCAGAGAATTTTTTCGCCATCAAACGTGTGTGGGATTCCGAACATAGTGTGGAAAAAGAAGCGGCCGCATTGGTTTGTATGCAAAGCAATTACCAGCCTGCAAAAGAGTTGTTAGCTCAGGCGCCTGCTTTACTTGAGGAGATACAATCCGGCCGTCTTACCTGGAATACTATTGCAAAGAAAACATCAAAACAACTCATTTAAAACTGATCAGATATGTGTGGAATTCATGATTTAACAGAGAAAGATCTTCAACCGTTAACTTATACACCCGATTATCTTAATAAAATAAAAGGCATGCGTTTCTTTGATCCGCATGTGCATATGACCTCCCGTACTACCGACGATTATCAGGCAATGGCCGATGCCGGAGTGGTAGCACTCATTGAGCCCGCATTCTGGCTCGGACAGCCAAGAACCGGGGTAGATACCTTCCGCGATTATTTCAGCAGCCTGTTGGGTTGGGAGCGTTTCCGCGCTTCCCAATTTGGTATTAAACATTACGCTACCATAGGATTGAATTCCAAAGAAGCCAATAATGAAAAGCTGGCCGAAGCAGTAATGGAAATCCTGCCACAATTCATCTATAAAGAAGGAGTAGTGGGTGTGGGAGAAATTGGTTTCGATGATCAGACTGCACTGGAAGAAAAATATTACCGCGCACAATTGGAGCTGGCCAAAGAAGCCGGCCTGCCCGTGCAAATACATACCCCTCACCGCGATAAAAAGAAAGGAACCCAGCGTAGTATGGATATCGCCCTGGAACATGGTTTAGCGCCTCACATGATCATTGTAGATCATAACAATGAAGAAACAGTGAAGGAAGTACTGGATCGTGGCTTCTGGGCTGCGTTTACCATCTATCCGTTCACTAAAATGGGGAACGAACGCATGGTAGCGGTAGTGAAACAGTATGGAAGCGAACGGATCATGGTCAATTCCGCTGCCGATTGGGGTATCAGCGATCCGCTTGCCGTACCGAAAACAGCTGCCCTCATGCACGAAAGTGGTATTGACATGAATGACATTCATTTGGTAACTTACGCCAACGCTGTAAAAGCTTTTGCACAGAGCGGCCAGATTAACGAAGCGGATTTTGACTTAGCAGGAAATATCGATCAAAGTGAGAAATTTAACGGAAGCTCTATACTTCGGGGAGGACAACAGCCCCGGATCAATAAAAATACGACCATTATCCGGTAACAGCCAGACAGTATCATTTCTGCTGGCAATAAATCTTGAAAACCTGTTTACGCGGTGAGTTATATTGTTAGCAAATTGATAGGATATCTGCGCCTGATGAGGCCAGCCAATATTGTTACCGCCATCGCGGATATATTGGCCGGCGTGGCAATTTCCGGCTATTTCGTAAATGTTACATTCAGTACTGTTACACTCGATCTTACACTCCCCGTAGTTTGCCTTTGCCTGGCTACGATTGGTTTGTATGGAGGCGGTGTGGTGTTCAATGATGTATTTGATGCTGCACTCGATAAGGTAGAGAGGCCGGAAAGGCCTATCCCCAGCGGTGTTATTTCCAAAACGCAAGCCGTGATCCTGGGCGCTTACCTCCTGCTCGTGGGAATCCTCGCCGCATTTTCTGTTGGCCGCCTCACCGGCTGGGCCGGATGGCTGGCTATAGGCGTAGCCGCAAGCGCACTGGTATACGACAAATGGGGAAAACATCACAACTTCCTCGGGCCATTCAACATGGGACTCTGCAGGGGCCTCAACCTGCTGCTCGGGATCAGCATAGTACACGAAGCCCTCGCAACATACTGGTGGATGGGCCTGATCCCAGTCATTTACATAGCCGCTGTAACCAATATCAGCAGGGGGGAAGTACATGGTGGTAGCATCCGGAGCCTGCGCCTTACCGCATGCTGCTATGCCGGTGTTTACATCACCATGACCATACTCGCGATCTTACATGGCAAACTCCTGGCTGCATTGCCTTTTATCTTTCTGTTCGCAGTAATGATCAACAAGCCTTTGTTCCGGGCTATGAAAGATCCTTCCGGACCAAACATCGGCAAAGCCGTAAAAGGTGGTATCGTAGCCCTGATTGCCATGAACGCCGCCTGGGTAGCTGCTTTTGCCACCCAACCCTTTGCCATCGCCGTAATCCTGTTATTGCCGGTTTCCCTGTTGCTGGGAAAATTGTTCGCGATAACATAAAAACAGCGCGCCTATCGTAGAACTACGCAATCTTAAAATTCGTGGTTTCTACTGTTGCCACTATCCCATAAATTAAATTCCTTTGTATACCGATAAAGTTTCTATAGTCTAACCCCAAAAATAAGCTCCGATTCTTCGGAGCTTTATTCTTTATAGCAGCTTATTCTTTATGAAAAATCTCAATTTTCTGCGTACTTTTAGAAGCTATAGTTTTTTTGTCAGATGATGCGGAATTAGCCATGGAATATATTCAACAAAATTTCGATGTTAACTTTTCTTACGGGGTATTTTTTAGCAGCCACTTATTTGATCCTGCCAATAACTGCTTAGCTTCTTTCCTGGAGTCTAAAGCAGAAGATGCCTTTGTTAAGAAATTGCTTGTTGTCCTGGATGGCGGAGTAGCCGCTCACCACCCGGACCTGATCCAACAGATGAACACGTATTTCCGCAATGTGCGCGGATTTCAACTGGCACCGGAAATCGTTACCCTCAGCGGTGGCGAAAGCGTGAAGAACGACCTTGCCCATCTCTTTGAGGTGGTAGATGCGATCGATAAATATGGAATCGACCGCCACTCCTATGTGATCGGTGTCGGAGGTGGCTCTCTGCTCGATCTCGTGGGCTTTGCCGCTGCGATTTCTCACCGTGGTGTGAAACATATCAGGATTCCTACCACTGTGCTGTCGCAGAACGATTCCGGTGTGGGCGTGAAAAATGGGGTGAACTATAAAGGCAAGAAAAATTTCCTCGGTTCCTTTGCCCCACCCGCTGCGGTGTTCAATGATGAGGTATTCCTCACTACACTCGACTCGCGCGACTGGCGCTCCGGTATGGTGGAAGCGGTGAAGGTGGCGCTTATTAAAGATGCCGTATTTTTCCGTCGTATCGAGGAAAATGCGGTAATACTTACTGCCGGCGATATGCCTGCTATGAAAGAACTGATCTACCACTGTGCAGCCTTGCATGTACAGCATATCGGCGGCGCCGGTGATCCGTTTGAAAGCGGATCTTCCCGTCCACTCGATTTTGGCCACTGGAGCGCCCATAAGCTGGAACAACTCACCAACTTTGAACTACGCCACGGTGAAGCAGTAGCGATTGGTATTGCTGTTGATAGCGTGTACTCGTTCCTGTTAGGCTGGCTGCCGGAGAAAGATATGCAGCGGATTCTGACAGTGCTGAAACAAATGCAGCTGCCCATCTGGCATCCATTAATGGAAATGCAGGATGGCAAGCCATCTCCCGTGATAGCCGGACTGGAAGAATTCCGTGAGCATCTCGGCGGGCGGTTAACCATCTCACTGCTGAGGGCAGTAGGGAAAGGAGAGGAAGTCCATGAAATGAACCTGGAGCTACTGTATAAAGCAGTAGAAATCTGTAAAAATAATCAGTAATGAAAACAGCATTCGGGCATCTTAGCTATTGTACAAATATTCATCCCGGTGAAAACTGGGACGATCATTTCGCTCAGCTGAAGAAATATATACCGGCTGTAAAACAACAGGTATCGCCGGATCAGCCCTTCGGTATAGGCTTGCGCCTCGCTAACACCGCCAGCCTTGAGCTGAGCAAGGAACATAACCTGACCGCATTCCGGCAATGGCTGAAAGAAGAAGACTGCTATGTTTTCACTATGAACGGATTTCCTTACGGGGGCTTTCATAATGTAGTAGTGAAAGATCAGGTGCATGCACCCGACTGGACCAGCGCCGACCGTGTTGCTTACACCATCCGCCTGTTCAGGATACTGGCAGCACTGCTCCCGGAAGGGATGGAAGGCGGAATTTCCACCAATCCCCTGGGATACAAATATTGGTGCAACCGCTGTGAAGAAGAAAAAAACTCCTACACAGAAAGCGCAACCCTGAACATGTTGCTGGTACTGGAACAACTGGTACGCATACACAGAAATGGCGGCCCGCTGATGCACCTCGATATAGAGCCGGAACCAGATGGTATGATGGAAAATACCAGCGAGTTTATCAGCTGGTATTTCGAAAGTCTGCTGCCTGCCGGCATCCCTTTTTTAAAGGAGAAATTTAATGTAGACGACCAGGCAGCAGCTGATCTCATCAAATCGCACATCTGCCTGTGCTATGATGTATGCCATTTTGCACTGGTATACGAAGCCCCCCACAGGGTACTCGACCGCATCAGGCATTATGGTCTGAAAATAGGTAAACTGCAAATCAGCGCTGCGCTGAAAGCTGATATGCCCGCTGATCAGGACGCACGGCATAAAGTAACCGCCGCCTTCAGGCAGTTTAACGAGCCCGTGTACCTGCACCAGGTGATCGCCCGCCGCAATGATGGAACCTTTCTTCATTATCCCGATCTGCCCGAAGCATTGGCCGATGAAGAAAATCCGGATGTTACAGAATGGCGCTCACACTTTCATGTACCCGTTTTCCTCGACCGGTTCGATGTGTTGCAATCCACGCAGGAAGACATCAGGCAGGTGCTTGCCTTACAGCAGCAACAGCCGTTTACAGCACATATGGAAGTGGAAACGTATACCTGGGATGTATTACCTCCTGCATTGAAACAGGAAATGGCGGCGTCGGTTTCCAGGGAACTATTGTGGTGTAAGGAAACGCTCAACGCCTGAGCAGCCGGAAATAGCATCAGACTGTGCAATAGCATAAACCAGCTTGTTTTTTCCCGGGCTGAATTTTAGCTTTACGCCGGAATTGAATGGCCATAGAATCTATGAAAAAAACAGTAGTAATTGACGTTGTAGGGCTCTCTTCTTCATTGTTGGAGCACCTGCCTTTTTTAAAGGCTTATACACAACAACGGCACCTGGCAACGGTGAATCCTATGCTGCCTGCAGTAACCACTGCAGTACAGAGTACCTATCTTACCGGGCAATGGCCCAGTGAGCATGGTATTGTAGGCAATGGCTGGTACGACAGAACAGATGCGGAAATTAAATTCTGGAAGCAATCCAACAAACTGGTGGATGCTCCAAAAATCTGGGACCGCGCACGGAAACTGGATCCCTCCTTTACCTGCGCGCAAATGTGCTGGTGGTATAATATGTACGCCAATGTGGATTACTCGCTGACTCCCCGACCCAACTACCTCTCTGATGGTCGTAAAGTGCCGGATTGTTATACTACTCCATCCTCACTGAGAGATCACCTGACAGAACAGCTGGGACGCTTTCCACTGTTCAATTACTGGGGGCCTACCGCCAACATCAAATCTTCCCAATGGATAGTAGATGCTACTATCATCACCGATAAAATGTACGATCCTACACTCACGTTTGTATATCTTCCCCACCTCGACTACTGCCTGCAGAAATTTGGTCAGGATCCGGTACGAAATGCAAAGGAGCTGAAGGAAATCGATGATCTCTGTAAACAACTCATCTCTTATTACCAGCAAAAGAACTGTGAGCCCATCGTTCTCTCTGAATACGGTATCACCAATGTGAATAACCCGGTTCATCTTAACCGGATCCTCCGGCAGGAAGGCCTGCTGGCGCTCCGTGAGGAAAACGGATTGGAACTATTGGATGCAGGGGCATCCAAAGCCTTTGCAGTGGCCGACCACCAGCTGGCGCATATCTATATCAACGATCCTTCCTGCTATAAGAAAGTGCGCACCATACTGGAAAATGTTCCCGGTGTACAACTGGTGCTCGACCGGGAAGGGAAGAGGCAACATCAGCTGCATCATCCGCGTGCGGGGGATCTCATTGCGGTGGCCGATTCCAACAGCTGGTTTACTTATTACTACTGGCTGGACGACAAAAAAGCGCCGGACTTTGCCCGAATCGTCGACATTTTCCGTAAACCCGGATATGATCCGGTTGAGATGTTCATGAATCCGGCAGATCCATTTGTTAAACTGAAGGCTGGTTTTAAGCTGCTGAAGAAAAAACTGGGTTTCCGCTACCTGATGAACGTGATCCCGCTGGATGCTACCCTCATTAAAGGATCGCATGGCCGTTTGGAAGAAAACCCGATTTACCACCCGGTCGTGATCAGCCCCCGCGCGCTTTCCAAAACCAGTCTGGATGCAGTTGACGTATATGAAGTGATATGGAACCAGCTCACTGGTAAATAAATGGTATGTATAAATATAGCCTGACCCTGTTTACAGTATTATTGCTGGCGCTCAGCCTGCGGGCACAGGATACCGCCTTTCTCCGTTCCTTTAATCAGGAACGCCTGCAAACCACCCGCAATGCCATGCTGGTGCTGGGAGGCTGGTCAGTTGCCAATATAGCAGTCGGGCTCACGGCGATGGGCAACACAAGTGGAGAAGCGAAATATTTTCATCAGATGAACGCCATCTGGAATGGGGTGAACCTGGGCATCGCTATTGCCGGTTACTTCGGCAACCGCAGGCTCGATCCCTCCGGATATAATATGCAGCAAAGCATCCACGAACAAAATAAGATCGAGAAAATATACCTGATTAATGGTGCGCTCGATATCGCGTATATAATGGGCGGCCTCTACGCCCGGGAATACGGCAAAAACCAGTCGGGCAAAGAGCAGGACCGCTGGAAGGGATATGGTACTTCCATCATTTTCCAGGGAGGTTTCCTGCTGCTCTACGATATCGTTAATCTGAGCGTTCATCATCGGCACGGAAAAAAATTATACCATCGCTTTGATAATATGCAGCTGGGGCTGGGAAAGATTGCCGTCCGCTTCTGATAATAAGCAGTTCATAAAAAATTTTCCCCTTCCCTGATTTATTTTTCTACTTTCATGCAACCGATTGCTTTTTTGTCCAACCAACTATAAAACGAGTAAATCAATAATGTTGTTATGAAAAGAAGAGACTTTCTGAAAACCGGTGGTATGGCCGGTTTAGGAGCCGGACTGACGATCCTCAATTTTCCTGTTTTCGGGAAAAATGCGCCCAGTAACAAACTGGTGCTGGGTGTAATGGGAGTAAATTCCCGTGGTAACTGGCTGGCACAATGTGCAGCGAAGCTTCCCGGAGCGGAAATCGGCTATGTATGTGATGTGGAAGAAGGCGCTATTGCCAAAGGTCTCAAAGCTATAGCCGGCGCCCAGGACCGCAAACCGGAGGTGATTCGGGACATCCGTAAACTGCTGGAACGCAAGGATTTCGATGCCCTGTTTGTGGCTACGCCGGATCACTGGCATGCGCCTGCAGCCATCATGGCTACTGCTGCTGGTAAGCATGTGTATGTAGAAAAACCATGTGCCCATAATCCACATGAAGGCGAACTGCTGTTAGCTGCCGCAAAAAAATACAACCGCCTCGTACAAATGGGGAACCAGCGCCGCTCCTGGCCTAATCTGCAACAGGCCGTCAAAGAAGTCAAGGAACAACAGGTATTGGGTAAGGTATATTACGGGCGGGGATGGTATGTGAACAACCGGGCTCCTATCGGTATCGGGAAAAAAATACCGGTGCCGAATACCCTGAATTGGGATCTCTGGCAGGGACCTGCTCCGCGCCGCGATTACCTCGATAATATCGTGCATTACAACTGGCACTGGCGCTGGAATTGGGGCACTTCCGAAACCTGTAACAACGCCACTCATGAGCTGGACTGCCTCCGCTGGTTCATGGATGTTGAATTCCCGACCAAAGTTACTTCCGCGGGCGGACGCTATGCCTATCCTCAGGACGACTGGGAAACGCCGGATACGCAAACCCTCAACTTCGAGTTCGAAGGAGGAAAGGCCATCGCCTGGGAAGGCCGCAGCTGCAGCCCGTTTGAACTGGAAAACAGCGGCCGCGGATTCGCCCTTTTCGGCGAACATGGCAGCCTCTATAACTCAGGTGGCGATAGCTATAAACTGATTGATACAAAAGGAAAGGTTATCAAAGAAGTAAAACAGGCCGCTAATCCTAATCAGAGTGTAACCAATACCGTTAGTCCTGCCGGCGAATTTTACGATGCCGTTCACATCAACAACTTCCTGGAAAGTATACGGGGTAACGCTAAGCTGAATTCAGAAATCAATATCGGCTACCGCAGCAGCCTCCTTTGCCTGCTCGGAAATATCGCACAACGTACCGGTCATATCCTTCATACAGATCCCTCCAATGGTCATATCCTGAACGATAAAGACGCCATGAAGCTGTGGGAGCGGGAATACGAAAAAGGTTGGGCACCTAAGGTCTGACGACCGGCCTCATTCCGGTGGATTTTTTCAAAAATGATTGGAGATTATCCACCGGAATTATTAACTTTGCCTGCCTTGAAACCCCTTCTCCTATTAGGTTTATAGACTTTAAATAAATATAATAACTTGTTATGCCCCATAACTTTTAGTTATCTGTATTATTAATAATGTTCCCCTACTTTTGGCCAACTGTAATTTTTCGTAACCAACCACACCCACCAGCAATTTTACGTTCCGGAGGAATGAAAGAATGGAATTTATACACCAACCTGAACACCTGTCGGTATTACTGATAGGTTTAATCGTAGGATATTTGTCCGGTTTATTGGGCAAAGGCGGCAGCGCCATCAGCACTCCTGCGCTGCAGATCTTCGCGGGCGTAAACCCGTTTTATGCACTGGCATCTCCCCTGCCTGCATCTATTACGAGTACATTGTCTGCTACCGCGGTTTACAGCCGGGAAAAACTATTCAATAAGCGTGTGATACTGATAGGAGCCGGTTGCGGCATACCGGCAACGATAATAGGCTCCGTGCTCAGCAGCTACCTGCCGGGGAAATCCCTGATGATCATGACCGCCCTTTTCATTGTGTCTGTTGGTGGAACCCTGATGTATTCTTTTCTCAGGGCTAAAACATTGACCGAAAACCCGGTTAGCTGTGATGAAGTGCCCATGGGAAAACTGATAGCCGCTTCTTTGTTTATAGGCTTTTTGTCGGGGTTGCTGGCTAATGCAGGCGGTGTGCTCTTCAGCTCTTTCTTCATAAAAAAATTGAAAATGCCCATTAAGCAGGCTTTGGCCTGTGCAGTGGTGTTATCGGCATTGCTGTCGGTTCCCGGGGCGCTGACACATTGGTGGTTGGGGCACATTGATTGGAACATTGCGCTGCTGCTGGCGCTTACGGCGTTTCCGGCTTCCTGGCTGGGAGCAAAGACAGCCGTAAAAATGAAAACACCTGCCCTGGAAAAACTGTTTGCACTTACCCTGATCGTATTCGGCTTATACGATATCTTCTTTACTATCTGGAAATAATCAGCGCTTATGCGTGCGCTTTCATCTTATGAATGACTTCCTGCTCATAAGGAGGCAGGGTGCTCACGATGATTTCATAGGCGTTCTGCAGAAATGTTTCCAGTTCCTGCGAAGGCAACATATCTTCCTGTTTTAGCTGTACCCAGTGATAGCGGGCCAGATGAGGAGCCGGTACTATGCCAGGCCGGGAAATCAATTCATGAAACTGGCGCTGATTGCACTTGAAGGAAACCCGGTGTGGGGGATCCATGGAAATCATACAAAACAGCTTTTCGCCTACGTAAAAGCGCAGCTCATTGTCCCACTTTTGTTCAGTGATGACAGCCGGTAGCGAACGGCACATTTCAAGGGTGTGATCAAACATAGCAGCAGGTTTTTAAGAATATTATCAGATGCCGTTTTTTTACGACGGCTTGTGTCAAAAGTTTACTTGCACAGACTAACATATTTAAATATGAAGTATGTGTGGTTAACGCAATGCTGAGCTGTAAATAGTGAATGAAACTGCTCTATAAAAGTAGGAAATAAAAAGCAATACTGAATGTTAAAAAGAAGCGAAGCTTTTTTTCAAAAAAAGCTTACCCGGAACTGTATTAGATCTGTAGGAAGTTTGTTAATCATAATTTAATTCCGGGTAAGCGGAGGGTTATTGCCGGGCAGCCCAGCGGGCCATTTTTTGTTCCAGTACTGAAAGCGGCACACAGCCATCTTTCAGCAACTCGTCGTGGAAAGACGAGAGGTGAAATTTGTTGCCCAGCTCCGTAGTATACTTATTCCGTAGTTCACGGATCTTCAGTTCTCCGATCTTGTACGATAATGCCTGCGCCGGAATAGCCATATAGCGCTCTATTTCGGCGGTAGCTTCCTGTTCGGAGAGGGGTTCGTTATCCATCATGTATTTGATGGCCTGCTCCCGGGTCCAGCCTTTGGCATGCATACCCACGTCTACTACCAGGCGGATGGCGCGGTGTATTTCATCCGTCAGCCGGCCGAAGTACATGTAAGGATCTGTATAAAGACCCAGTTCCTTGCCCAGGCTTTCACAATAAAGGGCATACCCTTCGCCATAGGCCCCGATCCAGGAGAAGCGACGGAATTTAGGCAGGGAATCGTTTTCCTGCTGCAGCGAGATCTGGAAATGATGGCCGGGAATGGCTTCGTGCAGGAACAGGCATTCCATACCGCTATAGGGGAATTCCGCTGCATTCAGGATCGGTACGTAGAATACACCTGGACGGGTACCATCTGCACTGCCCTGTATGTATTCCGCGGAAGCAGATGCAGCCCGGTAGGCCTCTGTCTGGCGTATCTCGAAAGGCGTTTTAGGCAGATGTCCATACATTTTTTTCACGCCGGGCATGATCTTGTTTTCAATGGCTTTGAAAGAATCCAGGATGGCTGCCGGGGTTTTGAAGATGCGTAGTTTTTTATCACTTCTTACAAAAGCAAAAAAAGCTGGCAGGTCTCCTTTAAAGCCGGCATCGCTTTTAACCGTTTCCATTTCCCCGCGAATACGCGCCACCTCTTTTTCGCCGAGGGAAAATATTTCTTCCGGGCTAAGATTGGTGGTTGTCCAGCTTTTGATCAGAAACGCATAGTAAGGCTTTCCATCCGGGATGCCCTCTATTCCGCTGCTGGTGCGGGCTTTAGCCAGGTATTCGTCTTGCATGAACTGGTGCAGCTTCGCGTAGGAAGGCAGTATATATGTTTCAATAGCATTGGTGTAATCCTTTACCAGACCGGCTTTGTCGGTTCCGCTGATAGCCGCTGGTATGGCTTTCAACGGAGAATAATACACGTTGGCGGCGGTATCTTTTTTTGCCAGATCGGCCAGCTGCGGCAGGGTTTTCACCACCAGGCTTCCTGGCAGTACATATCCGGTTGCCATACCACGGCGCATATTAGCGATGGCGGTATCGGTCCAGGCAGCGAAGCCTTTCATGCGACTGATGAAGTTGTGGTAATCCTTCACTGTTTTGAACGGCTGGGCAGAGGTGCCGGAGCCATACTGGGCCAGTGTCAGCGGCAGGCAGGTGAATTGTTGTACCGGCATCAGGTTGTCGTGGAACGAAAGGGCTTCCCGGTTGATATCAAATTCCCGCCTCAGCATATCGTAGGTGATACGGTCGTTGCCGGAAAGTGCCGCTGTATCAACTGTCTTGATAGCCTGCTGATAGCGGGCATAAAAAGAATCCAGTCTGGCCCGGTAGCTGTCGCTGATATCAGCCGGCAGCTGATCGTTGTATTGATTTTCCCCGTTTTGGGTGGCCTGCACGGGATTGAGTGCCATGTTTTCGTCGTAGTAACGGGCGGCCAGGTGGTGCAGTGAATCCTGGGTAGCGCCGGAACCGCCGTGGCCGGGCTGCTGACAAGCACCCGCCAACATAGCTCCCAGTAGCCAGAAGTAGCCTTTTTGTTGTAACATGTTCATATAGAAGGGTTGTGTATCCTTAGTAAATTACCGCTTTCCGGAAGAAAAAAAGCATTCCGAAGAATCGGAATGCTTATTTAGAACAGTGAACAATGAAAAAAAAGATAAAAAATATTATTTAAGGACTTTTATCTTGATGCTTTTGAAAGAGACTTCGTTACCATGGTCCTGTAAAAGGATGTGCCCTTCAGGCCACAGGCCAAAATTCTTCCAGTTTTTGTACTTGCTGATAGCTATCAGATCCTTGAAAGCCTGGGAGCCACGCTCATATTCAAGTACTTTGAATCCGTTTAACCAGTGCTCTACGTGGTTATTTGGATACACAATAATACGACCTTTGTTCCATTCTCCAATGGGATTAATAGCCCGTTTTTCCTGTTTTCTTGTCATGAGGTCGTAAAGACTTGCTAATGTGCGGTTTCCATCGCGTCCCAGCTTCGCATCCGGATGTTTTTCATCATCCAGAATCTGGTATTCCAGGCCTATCGCCGACTTGCCACCGGTTTCATATGTTTCGCTAACGAAGTATTTGACACCGCTGTTAGCGCCCGGCGTGAGTTTGAACGTAAATTCCAGCTCGAAAGCGCTGTATTGTTTATCAGTGATGATATCGCCACCACTGCCTTCTTCATTTCCATTGGAATGCTCAATGGTAAGTATACCATCCTTCATCACCCATCCGGCGGTCGGGAAATCCTTTTTATACACGCCTCTCCAGCCTTTGCTGGATTTTCCATCCCAAAGCAGCTGGTAGCCGTTTTTCTTTTCCTGACCAGAAACATCGTTATCCACATTATTCACTACGAAAATATTGTCGTAGGGAGAATATTGTGAGGCAGCAGGGTTTTCGATGATACGGAGGTTTTTCCAGTAGATGTTCTTGTTATCATCAGCTGCATTTTTCCCGATACCATGTACCTGGAGGGCAATAAAGCCTTTGGGCAGCGCGGTATCCACCAAGTGGGCGGCAGGCACGCCGTTCACCCAGGTGCGCATCTCATTGCCCCGGCACTCGATACGGTACTTGTTCCAGCCATCTTTCTTAAAGGCTTCTTTCGCAGTCGGGTTCAGCTCCAGCGGATACTGCCAGCCCCTGCGGCCTTCTTCATAAATACCCCCGCTCCATTTGCGGTCGGATGGATCAATTTCCATCTGGTAGCCAAACACACGGCCATTCTGGTAGTCGGACCGGCTTTGGCTGCGGAACTGGATACCGGAATTGAATTCCTTACCCAGCTTAAATTCCAGCTCCAGGATAAAGTTGCCATACTCCTTGTCTGTGGCCAGGAAGGAATTAGGCGTATTCATCACCGTGGTGCCCACAATTTCACCATCTTCTACATGGTACTTCGCTTCACCTCCCAGCTGTTTCCAGCCTTTCAGGTCCTTACCATTGAAAAGCTGCTTCCACTGCGCTTTCTGCGCAAAAAGGCCTCCGTACATACACAGCAGGGAGCCACATAAGAGAATCGTCTTTTTCATAAAAAAAAAGGAATGAGGTGACCAAAATAAACAATGAAAATGATTTTTACAACCGATTGCAAAGAATTGATCTTTTTATTTTTTTAAAAAAAGAAGCTACTCCCCACAAGGTCGCCTTTTAGACGTACTATAAATAAAAATATTCATGCAAACGATTGCAAAATTCCAAAATTGTATTATTTTGTTACCCGAAGAACTAAGTAGCGAATTGCCAAAATCTAACTTGGATCCAAAATCTGATTTTAATCCAGCCCTTTAATCCACAATTACATAAACAACGTTATGAAAAAAACTTGTTCACGTCTTCTATGTATGATAGCATGCTTGCTATTTTATCAATTTTCCCCCGGACAGGGGAAGCCCATTACCGTTGAAGGCAATGTACTCGATGCCCAGAAAATGCCATTGGTAGGGGTAACTATTGCTATTAAAGGCAAAAATAGCGGTACCCAGTCGGACCCCAAAGGCCATTACCGGCTCCAGATAGCCGATCCCGCCAATGCCGTACTGGTATTCACTTTTATCGGTTACGCAGCACATGAAGAACCTGTTAATGGTCGTGCAATCGTTTCCATAGTAATGGGAGAGGATCATAAAAAACTCGACGAAATTGTAGTAGTCGGATATGGTCAACAGCGGAAGAAAGATGTAACCGGCGCCATCTCTACCGTAAGCGCAAAGTCGATACAGGATGTACCTGTAACCAACCCCCAGCAGGCTTTACAAGGCCGCGCACCCGGTGTGGAAGTTATTAATAACAGCTCCAAGCCTGGAGATGAGCCACAGGTACGTATCCGCGGCTCCCGCTCCCTCAACGCCGGAAACGATCCCCTCTATGTAGTAGACGGAATTCCTTACGCCGGCAGCCTCAATGATATCGGCACGGGAGTAATACAATCGATGGATATTTTGAAAGACGCCTCCGCCACTGCCATTTATGGATCCAGGGGCGCCAATGGCGTGATCCTCGTAACTACCCAACGTGGCAAAGAAGGAAAACCCATGGTGTCGTACAGCGGATCCTATGGCATCGTTCATCAGCTGGGCGAAACGGATATGATGCATGCTTCCCGCTTCATTGAAATGCGCCGCGAAGCTTACCGCACTATCGGGAAATATGATAATAGTAATCCGGATGCTTCCGATCAGAAAATCTTCAACTCAACGGAATATGCCAATATCAAGAAAGGTGTGGATGTAGACTGGCAGAAACTCATGATTTCACAGGGATACCAGACTAACCACGGCGTAAACGTTTCCGGCGGCTCTGATAATACCAGGTATAACATCGGCCTGGGATACTTTAAAGACCAGGGTGTATTGAAGCTGCAGAGTTACGAACGTTACAATTTTAATATGTCCCTGGATCAGCGTATAGGCGACAGGGTTAGAGTGGGAGCCACCTTGCTGGGTTCATACAGTCTTCGCAATGGTGAAACTTACAACGGTATCGACAACGCGCTGAAAATGCTGCCTATTGCGGCGCCATATGACGATAACGGTAAACTGATCACCTACCCGACCGGCGATAACCAGCAGCCCAACCCGCTGCTCGACTATGTAGATGGTAACCGTGTTGAACTGATGAAACGTTTGCGTGTATTCACCAGTTTATACGGAGAAGTGGAAATTATCGACGGATTGAAATATCGCCTCAATGTGGGGCCGGATATTCAATCCTATAACTATGGCCTGTTCCAGGGGAAAAATAATACCAACCTCCTGATCGGCGGCGGCGATGCAACTGCTACCAAAAGCAATGCCTCCGTAATTGCCTACACGATTGAAAATCTCCTTAATTATAATAAACTGGTGAAGAAACATAATATCGGGGTAACCGGCCTGTATAGCGTACAGCGCCAGACTACCGATATTTCAGGCGCCAACGTAAGAGGTATCCCCATTGAATCCCAGCAATACTATAACCTCGGACAGGCACTCAATGTGACCGGATTGAACAGCAGTCTTAGTACATGGACGATCCTCTCTTACATGGGCCGCGTGAACTATGGTTACGACGATCGTTACCTGTTAACACTGACGTTACGTGCCGATGGTTCTTCCCGTTTTGCACCCGGAAAGAAATGGGGGTATTTCCCTTCCGTGGCAGTGGGCTGGAACATCATGAATGAAGCGCCTTTCAAAGGTCAACATGTGATGGATAACCTGAAACTCCGTGCCAGCTACGGCCGTATAGGCAACACCGGTATTAATCCATATGCTACACAGGGCGCCCTGCAAAGGATTCCGTATTCATTCGGAAATAAAGGCGTACTGGGCTATGTGCCCTCCGACCTGCGTAATCCTTCCCTTACCTGGGAAACAACTACTTCTGCAGACATTGGGCTCGATTTCGGCTTTTTCAATGGCCGTATCAGTGGTGTGATAGAATGGTATAATCAGCGTACTACTGATCTGTTGATGCCGCAAACGCTGCCTTACAGCAATGGTTTCAACCAGGTACTGATGAACCTGGGTACCAGCCGGAACAGGGGCCTGGAAATTGGCATCTCTGCTACCGTGATCGATAATCCCAATGGATTCTCCTGGAAAATGGATGTTAACTATTCCCGCAACCGGTCCAGGATTTTGTCGCTCGGCGATGGAAGATCAGCGGATATTGGTAATGCCTGGTTTGTTGGTCAACCTACCTATGTATACTACGACTTTAAAAAGATCGGTATCTGGCAGGATAAAGATGCTGCACTGGCCGCCAAATATGGGGTGAAGCCAGGGGAGATAAGATTGGAAGATGTGAATAAGGATACCGTAATCGATGCCAAGAACGATCGCCAGATCCTGGGTGCTCCTGAAGCGAAATGGCAGGCAGGAACTACACAGCGTTTTTCCTATAAAGGTTTTGAATTATCGGTGGTGGCGTTTGCACGTTGGGGAAGTATGATTAAGAGCGATTTCTACTCCAACTACAACACCCTGTTTGGTCGTTATAATAACCTGGATGTTAATTATAACACACCATCCAATCCTTCCAACGATTTCCCGCGGCCGAATGCCAATCAGGAAAGGCCGAGCAACTATCAATCGCTCAGCTATTTTGATGGTTCATTCTTCAAGATCCGTAACATCACCCTGGCTTATTCCTTGCCGGATAAAGTGGTTCGCAACTGGTCGATGCGGGATCTGCGCTTTACCGTAGGTGTGAAGCAGCCATTGATCCTGGCGCCTTATCGTCAGAAATGGAAAGGAATTGATCCGGAAGATGTGAATGTGATCGGTATCGATGCACCTGCCACCTGGATGCTGCAATTCGGTATAAATGCGAAGTTTTAAATCTCTAAAAGAAAAACGTTATGAAATATATAATTCCCGCCATGTTGCTGCTGTCGCTGGCCACAGCCTCCTGTAATAAGATGCTGGATGAAAAGGTAGTGACCAATGCAACAGACGATTTTTTCAATACCAAAGCTGGTTTCCTGACAGCCGTAAATGGTTCGTATGTATCTATGCGCAACTTTTATAGCACAGAAAGAGGCATCACGCTGACGGAAACAGGTACCGATATCGTCACCAACGGATCCGATGGTAACTACAAATTTACCAGTCAATATACCTCGCAGCTGGATTCGCGTTACGATCACGTAAGAGAGGTGTGGAACAGCTTTTATCAGACCCTCAATACCTGTAACGTGGCGATCACCCGTGCAGATAAGATCACGGACCTCGACGATGCTTCCAAAAAGAAAGGAGTAGCAGAAGCTAAATTCTGCCGTGCGCATTATCATTTTGTGCTGATGGAGATGTTTGGTGCTATTCCTTTAAGTCTGAAGGAAAATACCCAGATATTGCGGGACGCGCATCGCGACTCCGTATCAGCTGTGTATAACGCCGTAATCAACGATCTGCTGGATGCAGAAAAGGATCTGCCCGTAACGCAATCAGAATGGGGGCGTGCAACGAAACCGGCCGCAGAGCACCTGTTGGCCAGGGTATATCTCACCAGGGCCTCTTCATCACAGGCACAGGCAACAGACTATGCGAATGCGGCCAAATACGCCGATATGGTGATCAAAAATTACGGCTTCAAACTGTTGGACGATCCGGGCCAGGTATGGGCGCAGGGTAAGGAAAACAATAATGAAACCATCTGGGCTGCGCAGTACACTACCGATCCGCTTTATAATTCCAGTGATAATAATGCCTGCCGCTTTTTCCTGATGCAATACGATGTGTTGCCCGGCATGAAGCGCGATCTGCCCAATGGTACGCCATGGAAGCGTTTCAGGCCAACGCGTTTTTTGCTGGACACACTGTACAAAGACCGTGTGCACGATACGCGTTATGAAAAATTCTTCACTACCGTATGGTTCACCAACGCGCCTACTTCTACGCTGAACCTGGGCGATACAGCTGTTTACCTGCCGGGATACGATGTACCGGCATCCGTTATTGCCAGCAAAAAATACATGCTGGTACCACCGAGATTATATACCGAAAAGCTGTATCCGTCTCTGAACAAATTTGCAGACGCCTTGCGGCCTGATAACCAGGCATCCGGTGTACGGCCGTTTATCTCCTTCCGCCTGGCGGAAACATACCTGATAGAGTCGGAGGCGATGCTGATGCAGGGCAATGCCCAGGCAGCAGCCGATCTGGTAAACGTAGTGCGGTTAAGAGCGGCACGCGTGGGCGCCACTGATGCTGAAACGCAGGCAAACCGCACTGCCATGAAAGTTGGCCCTGCCGACATGACGATCGACTTCCTCCTGGATGAAAGAGGCCGTGAGCTGGTGGGAGAGGAAATGCGCTGGTTTGATCTTGTCAGAACTAACAAACTCCTTGAAAGGGTACGCCTGCATAATGATGAAGCCCGCGCCAACATCAAGCCTACACATGTACTACGCCCTATTCCGCAGGATCAGATTGACAGATCTGTGAATGGGTTCCCACAGAATCCGGGGTATTAATAGAATTACGAATTAGGAATTACGAAAATGCCGGGGAGATAGTAGCGAAGTTGATCTTCGCATTTACTATCTCTCCGGCATTTTCGTAATTCCTAATTCGTAATTTCTTAAATTCGGATCCTTGAACCCAAAAACTACCTTTTATGGCACAAAAGAAAATTCTCCTGCTGACCGGCGATTTTGCAGAAGATTATGAAACCATGGTTCCTTTCCAGATGTTGCAGATGGTGGGCCACGATGTACACGCTGTTTGCCCCGATAAGGCGGCTGGCGATAAGGTGAAGACGGCTATCCATGATTTTGAGGGAGATCAGACTTATACCGAGAAACCCGGACATGGTTTTGTACTCAATGCCACTTTCAATGATATTTCAGGAAAAGATTATGACGCACTGGTAATTGCCGGTGGTCGTGCGCCGGAGTATCTGCGGCTGAATAAAAATGTAATTGAACTGGTAAAGCATTTTTTTGCTGAAAATAAGCCAGTGGCAGCTGTTTGTCATGGTATTCAGATTCTTACCGCAGCAGATGTGGTGAAAGGCAGAAAACTGACGGCTTATCCGGCGGTAGGCCCCGAAGTAACTGCCTCCGGCGGCACCTATGTATCCGTAAACGTTTATGAAGCGGTGACCGATGGCAACCTGGTAACAGCTCCGGCCTGGCCAGCTCATCCGCAGTGGATCGCTGCGTTTCTGCAGGTATTGGGTACTAATATCATATTATGATAATCTATATAAATAATTAATTACGAGCTGGATAGCGAAACTTGAAATTATCTTTATTGGGATTTTCAAATTAAGTGGCCTTTGCTTACCTTTGCAGCCAAATTCAGGAGGCTATCCCTGTATTTAATTATGACCCCGGGAAAATCCGGGTAGATCATTCATAATTTTTAATTCGTAACTCGTATTAATATTTATGTCCGGACAGCTTAAAGAAGTTCGTAACCGAATCAAATCCATTCAATCTGGTCAGCAGATTACCAAAGCCATGAAAATGGTGAGTGCTGCGAAATTAAGACGTGCCCAGGATGCTATCCTGCAGATGCGTCCTTACGCGGTGAAGCTCCAGGAAATGTTACAGAATATTGTTTCCAACAGCGAAGGCAATATCGATACACCGCTGGCAGCACAACGTCAGATTGAAAAAGTGTTGATCGTGGTAATTACGTCCGACAGAGGTTTGTGTGGTGCTTTTAACTCTAACCTGATTAAAACAGCCAAACGTCTTATCCGTGAAAAGTACCAGGATCAATTCGAACAGGGCAATGTAGAAATACTGCCTATTGGTAAAAAAGGTTACGAAAACTTTGCACAGAACGGCTATAAAGTGAATGATAAATTCTGGCAGCTGTTTGGCAATCTGACTTTCGAACATGTGAAAGAAGCGGCAGCCATAGCGTTGAATGGGTTTATCAGTGGTACGTACGACGCAGTGGATATCGTATACAGCGAATTCAAAAATGCGGCTACTCAGGTATATGTTACAGAACAGTTCCTGCCTATCGCAAAAGTAGAAAACCAGGATAAAGGTGGTCTGAAGGCCGACTTTATCTTTGAACCAGAGAAGGATACACTGATTGCAGAGCTGATGCCTAAGATCCTGAATACACAGTTCTTCAAGGCTGTACTGGACTCTCATGCTTCTGAGCATGGCGCCCGTATGACTGCGATGGATAAGGCAACAGAGAATGCGAGCGAATTACTTCGTAACCTGAAGATCTCTTACAACCGCGCCCGTCAGGCTGCTATTACTACCGAGTTGACAGAAATCGTGAGTGGCGCTGCGGCATTGGCTGGTTGATAAAATCACTAGGATTTATTCAAAATCAACAACTGAATTAAATATTTTCAGATTAGGGTCAAAGACTGTATTTTCGGTCTTTGACCTTTTTTGTAAATCTACTACTTCTGTTATTGTATGGAAATATCACAGATCATTCCGCACGTGGAAGCATTAATTTTTGCCGCCGACAGGCCATTGCCTTTGCTGGAAATAGTGGATTTGCTTAATAATGCCCTGGCTTTCCTGGAAGACCGTACCAATCTTGACCAGGTAGAAGCCGCTATGGAGGCCATCCGGGAGAAATACAGCTCGGAATTCTATGCTTTCGAAATACGCAACAGCGGTGGTGGATACCAGTTCCTTACCAAGAAAGACTATTACCAGACAGTAGCTCAGCTGAACGGAGATAAATTCCTGAAACGATTGTCGACCGCCGCACTGGAAACACTCGCCATTATTGCCTACCGTCAGCCTATTTCCAAAGGGGAAATAGAATACATACGTGGTGTGAGCACTGATTATTCCATCCAGAAACTCCTGGAAAAAGAATTGATCGTCATCACCGGACGAAGTGAGGATCTGCCCGGAAAGCCTTTGCTATATGGGATTTCCCGCTCCTTCATGGACTATTTCGGGATCGCTTCTGCAGCCGATCTTCCCAAACTGAAGGAAATCTTCGATGAAGAGAGCGTACAGCCAACCCTGATCAACGATGAAACAGCTACCCTCGGACGCGGGGAGCATGGAGGTCATACAGAAACAGCACATTCGCTGATGGTGTCGGAAGATGGGGAATTGCTGGATCCGGATCATCAGTTGGATCAGATCACTTCCTCCCCCGATGAAGCCGAAGAAACTCCTGCTTCAGAAGATGAAGAGGTAGAACCAGATGATGAAATCGTGCGTTTTGAGAATTATGCAGATAAAGAAAATGTGGATGACATCATAGAAGATGCACTGGATGGAAAAAATACTGATACCTCCGATGCTGAAGCTGATGAAGATGGAGATGATGTGGTGGAAGATGCGATTAAAGGAGAAGTGGAGGAAGAGGACGAAGAAGAAGATGATGATGAGGAGGAAGATGAGGATGGAGATGGGATAATGGAAGATGCAATTGATAGTGAAGAAGAGGAAGATGATGAGGAAGATGATGATGGGGAAGAAGATGGAGATAATGAAACCGATGATGCTGATCACAAGAAGTAGTTTGAAGAGACTATCAGGCACTTAGTGTTACGACTGAATAGCTGGCTAGAATTGATGTATGTGTTTATCGGTAATTAAAAATTGATAAAATATGAGTTCTGGAATTTTTGTTTTTTTATATAGATATAATGCGACTAAATAGAAAACTTAGAGGATTAATGTAGCCAAAGAAAGAAGCCGTCAATGAGAGATGAAGATGATGCTACGATAGCATTATAAATGCTATTCGGGAGTGTAAAACTGCTATGCTGTCCTGGGCATTTTACCAACCATTTCTATAAAAGTAAGTAAACCCTTTATTAATACTGACTATATCTATATTGTTTGAAAAGCTAATTATTTTAGTATTTAATACTAAAATTAATTAGTATATTGTTATCGAAAAACTTAGAATGAGATGTTTGTTATAAGCACCCCTCGATAGAAAAGTATTTTTTCTTTTTAAGTAATCCCGCTGCTATTTTCAAGAAAAGATTATTAAACCAGTGATATTATACTTATGAAAAGAATCCTTTTGTCCTTTACTGTACTATTAGCAGTTAACTCCCTGGTCAATGCCCAGAGTACGCTCAGTATTCCTGACACCAGAGATGTGGCCACTACGCCAATCAGTTATTCAAAATTATTTGGACTTAATTTTAAATGGAGTGAGACGATTGGTTTGACAGGCAAGCTCAGGCCGAGTTTTGTAACATTAATGGGAATGAGAGGCTGGCTTGCCGGAGATGATAGTGGAGGTAAGTCTCATGAACTGGCTTTTACGGATGACAACTTTATTTTTATCCGCTCCGGCTATAGCCCCAGATGGGAGCCCTGGCGGAGGATTATTACAGAAGATACTTCAGGGAACATTATGGGAGGCCTCAAAGCAATCGGGGCGCTTACCAGTACGATTGGAGGAAACGACATCGGTGGTGTTATATCAATCGATAACCCCAACAAAACAGCATTGGGAGCAGCCAGCAGCTGGAAAATATTTAACATGACCGGAAGTACATACGGCAACAGTCTTCAATTCTGGGCCTATGATAATAAGGTCTGTGATGGAGGGTTGCTGTGTCAGGCCAGGCTGATATTAATGGATAATGGAAACGTAGGAATCGGTGCATCGCCAGGTAGTTACAAACTTGCAGTGGAAGGCACTATTGGTGCACGGAAGATCAGAGTACAACAAGGTGCATGGTCTGACTTTGTATTTAATCATGATTATCAATTGCCCACTCTCCAATTTGTCGAAAGTTACATTAAAGAAAATAAACACTTACCGGATATCCCTTCCGAGAAGGAAGTAATGGCAAACGGCATAGATCTGGGAGAAATGAATAATAAACTGTTACGGAAAGTAGAAGAGCTGACGTTGTATATTATTGAGATGAAGAAGGAAATTGAAGCGTTGAAAAAGAAGCACTGACCTTTTCCTTTGCCAGCAAAAGCACCAGCTCACGGCCTATGCCGGAGCTGGTGCCAGTGATCAGCATTACCTTATCAGTAAAGGACGATTGATTAAGACTTCAATGGTACCAGTCTGATGTTTTTCCATCTTACTTTAATACCTCCGCCAGAGTGGATCTGTAATGCGATCTGGCCATTGACGCTTCCTATTTTCTCATCTTTCAATGTAATCATTTCATGGCCATTCAGCCAGGTAGTTACCTGATCGCCCTGTACACGAACCTTCATGGTATTCCATTCTCCCATCTTCAGGTATTGTTCTTTTTCCTTGTCGGGCTGTATGAGCCATCCACGGCCGTAAGATTCGTAGATACCGCCGGTATGTAAGCCAGGAGGCGCTACTTCTGCCTGCCAGCCGGTGATCTTGGTACCTTCAAGGGATGAATGGAAAAATACGCCGCTGTTGCCGTCAGCTTCCTGTTTGAACTGCAGGGTGAGCTCGAAGTTTTTATACTGGCCGTCTGTGCCCAGGTAGCCATATTCCTTATCCGGGCCACTTTCGCAAACCAGTTCTCCTTTATCTACATACCATTTTTCAGTTCCATAGATTTTCCAGCCATCCAGGTTTTTCCCATTAAATAATGATTGAGCCTTCTGGGCGTAAGCGCTGCCCGTACCTGCTAACAGGGCAACGCCCAATAAGCATTTGAATAAGGTTTTTTTCATAACACTGCTAACATTTTGTAAATGAACTATAAAAAAGGAGTCCTCCGGGCTTAGCCGGAGGACTCCAATATAAGGTCTAATTTCTGAATTTCTAAATCGGGTGCTTATCTTGCTATATTCACTGCTCTCTTTTCACGGATGACAGTTACTTTAATCTGGCCAGGATACTGCATTTCTGTCTGTATCTTATTGGCTACTTCAAAAGATAAACGGTCGGCATCACTATCGGAAACTTTATCACTTTCTACAATGATACGAAGTTCCCTGCCCGCCTGGATGGCATATGCTTTTTCCACGCCATCGTGTGCCAGGGCCAGGTTTTCCAGGTCCTTGATACGTTGCAGGTAGCTCTGCATGATCTCGCGGCGGGCACCTGGACGGGCACCGCTGATGGCATCACATGCCTGAACGATCGGAGAAATAACATACTGCATTTCCATTTCATCGTGGTGGGCGCCAATGGCGTTCACTACTGCTGCATGTTCACCATATTTTTCAGCGAGCTTCGCACCCAGCAGGGCGTGGCTCAGTTCTGTTTCTTCATCAGGTACTTTGCCAATATCGTGCAGAAGACCAGCACGTTTGGCAAGTTTCGGGTTTAAGCCCAGTTCTGCAGCCATAATGGCACAGAGATTAGCTGTTTCTTTAGAGTGCATCAGCAGGTTCTGACCATAAGATGAACGGAAGCGCATCTTACCAACCAGGCGCACCAGCTCTTTATGCAGGCCGTGGATACCCAATTCAATAACGGTTCTTTCACCGATATCCATCACCTGTTCTTCCAGTTGTTTCTTGGTTTTTTCCACTACTTCCTCAATACGGGCAGGGTGGATACGGCCATCCTGTACCAGGCGCTGGAGCGACAATCGGGCGATTTCGCGGCGCAGTGGATCGAAAGAAGACAGTACAATAGCCTCAGGAGTATCATCCACAATCAGATCCACACCGGTAGCAGCTTCAATGGCGCGGATATTACGGCCTTCACGACCAATAATCTGACCTTTGATTTCATCGCTTTCAAGGGTAAATACAGTGATGGTATTCTCGATGGTTTGCTCAGCCGCAGTACGCTGGATAGATTGTATGATGATCTTTTTGGCTTCCTTGTTGGCTTTGGATTTGGCGTCCTCAATGATCTCCTGGATATGAGACAGGGCCTGTGTGCGTGCTTCTTCTTTTAAGCTCTCTACCAGCTGGTGTTTGGCTTCTTCAGCTGTTAAGCCGGCTACTTTTTCAAGACGGCGGATATGCTCTTCCTGGTGCTTCTCGAGTTCGGTACGTTTGATGGTAACCAGTTCCATCTGACGGTTCAGGGTTTCCTTGATCGCGTCGTTTTCATTTATTTGTTTCTGTACCTGCTCATTTTTCTGATTTAATGCCTGCTCTTTCTGTTTGATGCGGTTTTCAGATTCCGCCAGTTTCTGGTTGCGTTGCAATACGTCTTTGTCGTACTCGCTTTTTAACTGGAGATATTTCTCCTTTGCTTCCAGCATTTTGTCCTTCTTGAGATTTTCCGCACTCACCTGTGCGTCTGCAACGATCTTTTTTGCCTGCTGCTCGGCTTCTTCCAGTTTATGCTGTGTATTTTTGGCAAAGATCACCTTCCCCAGCAAAATCCCAATAATCAATGCCACAATTGCAGCTATTGTCGTGATTAGTGTAACATCCATATGAATTATTTATACTTTATTTATGTAGTATCCTCATCCCCAGTCCGATGCTAAAACACAACAGGGGCGAGAACTGACCCGCGAAAATACAAAAAAATAGCAGTTAAAGCGTCTTTGGTACGTGGTAACTAGCTAATTGTAACAGAAATCAGCAATTGGCTGTTTAGCAACGGGTAACGTGGTCAACCCAATGCCTGGTTGATAACTTCTTCCAGCTTTTCCAGTTTCTCCTGTAAAAACGGAGTTGTGCTGGCCTGGGCTTTACCACCGCTGGTTACAGGGTGCGTGGCGTACATAATAAGGGCCATAGCTATATAGTCCTGCAGGTCTTTTCCGGCATAAGCCGTTTTGAACTCGACAATCTTCTCGTTTACTTCCTTCATAATACGGCGTACTTCTTCCTCTTCTTCCGGCTTGATCTTAATGCGGTAAGAGCGGTCAGATACTACTATATTAACGGGAATGAGTTGTTCCATCGCGTATAAGTTTTATCAGCTGTTCAGCAGTGCGATACAACGGTCAATTTCCTTGATGTAATCATTGATTTTGCCGCGTATTTCCTTTCTGAACGCATCATCTTCTGCTGCTATATGGGTGCCTCCCTGGGCGGTAGATGCAATTTTCATCAGTTGCAGTCTTTCCTCCAGGTTTTGTAGTGCCTCCTGCTGCTGTTGCAGTTCCTGTTGCTGTGTTTTTACTTCTTCCTTCAGCAATACATTCTCCGCCTGCACCTGCTGTAACTTCTTTACCAGCAAATGTAATTTTTCTTCTATGCGTTGAATGTATTGCTCCAGAATCATATTTAAAGTTACAATTAACGGATTTCTTACCTTATTTCCTTATTTCTGCCTGTAATTGTGTTTCAAAAGTTTTGACAAGCTTATCCATTACACTGTCGATCTCTTTATCAGTAAGCGTTTTCTGGGGGTCCAGGAATGTGAAACTTACAGCATAAGATTTTTTATCTGCACCCAGTTTTTCGCTCTCGAATACATCAAACAGGTTGACCTGTTGTAACAGGCCGGATTTCACGCTGCGGGCGGCTGCTTCCACCGCGGCAAACTTAACCTGTTTGCCCAGTACCAGCGCCAGATCCCTGCGAACGGCCGGGAACCGTGGGATTTCCCTGTAAAAATTATCACTTTTTTGTAAGAGCCCCACTATCTTATCCCAGTTAAAGGTGGCATACCAAACCGGTTGTTTGATATCGAACTGTTTCAGTTTGGCAGGTGTAACACCACCCAGAGTTACCACTACCTGATTTTTTACCTTGATATCCCAGGATGGCTGCAGCGCCGGTTCTGCACTCTCTGCCCAGGTAAGCTGGTTGTAACCCAGCTGCTGCAGGATATTGATCACAAAGCCTTTCAGGAAGTAGAAATCAACCGGACTGGATTTATGCATCCATGTTTCAGCTGTTTTCTTCCCCGTAAGATATAATACCAGGTGATTATTTTCCGCAAATCCTTTTTCGAGCACCCGGTAGGTTTTACCGAATTCGAAGAACAACAGGTCTTCGTTTTTCCGGTTCAGATTGTGCGCAATGCTTTCCAGGCCGGTTTCCAGCATGGAGGGGCGCATGATATCCAGCTCTACTGTGAGGCTGTTCATCATTTTAACAGCATGTTCCAGTACTTCCGGCGTATAGTATTGACTGTTAGTGATGGAGTTGGTAAAGATTTCATTGAAACCGTTACCAGCAAGGTAATCTGCTATTTTTTCCTTCACCCGTTCACCGTCCGGCTGTGCGGAAAGTGCCGGTGAAATGCTGATCTTTTTAGGGATCTCGATGTTATCGAGACCATCAATCCGCATGATTTCCTCCACCAGGTCGGCTGGCAGACTGATATCCGGTTTGCTGAAAGGAACAGATACTTTCAGTCCTTCAGTGGTTTCATGCAATATTTCGAAGCCAAGACTGCGCAGGATATTTTTGATCTTCGCTTCCGGGTAGTTACTGCCACTAAGCTTGCGGATGTAGCTGTAGCTGGTTTCTACCTGGGTTTTTATTTTAACGGAAGGATATACATCGATGATATCCGACGCGGTTTTGCCGCCGGCGATCTCGCAGATCAATGCTGCTGCGCGTTGCAGGGCGTATGTTACATTGGAAATATCCACACCTTTTTCGAAGCGGGTGGCAGCATCGGTACGCAGGCCATGCCGGAAGGAAGTGGTACGGATACCACCGGCGCTGAAGAAAGCGCTTTCCAGGAATAGGTTTTGGGTAGTATCGCTCACGCCCGAATGCAGGCCTCCGAATACACCTGCAATGCACATCCCTTCACCGGCGCCGTTACAGATCATCAGGTCGGAAGCATCCAGTTTCCTTTCTTTTTCATCGAGTGTAACGAAAGGCGTGCCCTGGGGCAGGTTTTTTACGATCACCGCATTGCCTTTGATAGCAGTAGCATCGAAGGCATGCAGTGGTTGCCCGGTTTCGTGGAGCACGAAATTGGTAATATCCACGATGTTGTTGATAGGTCTTACGCCGATAGCGCTGAGCCTGGATTTCAGCCATTCAGGGGAGGTGGTCACTTGTATGCCGGTGATGGATATCCCGGTGTAACGTGGACAGGCATCCGTATTTTCGATGGTTACGCTGATGGGCAGTGTAGCATCTGCCTTTGGCAAGGTTCCAATTTCCGGAACTTTAACCTGGTATTGCAGTGTGTTTTCGCGGTTGTTCAGATACGCGCAAACATCTTTTGCCACGCCGATATGGCTCATGGCGTCCATACGGTTGGGCGTCAGCCCGATTTCGTAGATATAGTCCTGTGCAGGTTTAAATACTTCGCTGGCAGGTGTACCTGGCTGCAGGGAAGCGTCCAGTACCATGATCCCGTCATGGCTGTGGCCGAGTCCTACTTCATCTTCCGCACAAATCATTCCCTGGCTTTCTTCGCCGCGGATCTTCGCCTTTTTCATGGTAACGGGTTCTCCGCCAACAGGGTAGATCGTGGCGCCGATAGGAGCTACTACTACTTTTTGTCCAACTGCCACATTGGGCGCACCGCAAACAATATTCAGCGGTTCGCCGTTACCGGTGTTCACAGTGGTTATCCTGAGCTTGTCTGCGTTGGGGTGTTTTTCTGCTGTCAGCACTTCTCCAATCACCAATCCGGCCAGACTTCCCTTTACAGCTTCAAATTTTTCAAGACTTTCTACCTCCAGTCCGATGCTGGTTAATATGGTAGACAGTTCCTCCGGTGTTGGCTTTACCGGTAAATAATCACATAGCCAGTTGTATGAAATCGTCATTTATCTGCTCGGTTTATTATAAGTGGCGTAAAGTTAGTGTAAAGCGCGTAAAGCGGAAAGCCTAATACAAAAAGCTGTTGAAGCCGGTAACAGCGCGGAATGCCCGGGTGCAGGTCTTTTTGATATATTATCTTTTTAGATATTGTTTATTCTTTTAACATAGCGGTTAATAACATGGGCTAAAGGGGCTAATTGCCTTCAAACCGCTGCTGGGAAGGCATTTCAGGTGATGTGGAAAATCTTTTTACACAATGTGTGTGAATAATCGGACCTTAGCGTAGGAATTTCCGGTATTTTCGTGGATAACCCGGGTGGTGTCAGTGGATAACTGACATTTTGCTTGTGGATAAGCTGTGTACCAGGCTTAATAAATTTAGTACAAACCAAGGGGGATTAAATTAAAAAAATGCCATTACCTTAGTTTGTACGGCTTGAAAAAGTTTACAATTTCTTAAAGTAGCTTACCCCTATTGAATGCGGGAAAATGCAGATATCGATTGTAAAAACAACTGGAAAGGCCCATCGACAGTACCCTTTTATTAACTTTTTTTAATACACTAACCATAAATGGATCTCAATCTTAAGAAAGACCGCAATGTGCGTAGAAAACCGTCCATTGATGTGTCGTCCTTGGTGTATGGCAAGATACCACCACAGGCAAAAGAATTGGAAGAAGCTGTTTTGGGAGCCGTAATGCTGGAGAAAGGTGCATTTGACACCGTTGTAGAGATATTGAAAGGAGAGTGTTTTTATGTAGAAGCTCACCAGATTATTTTCAATGCGATGACCCGCCTGGCGGGAAAATCGATGCCGGTGGATATCCTTACTGTCACGGAAGAGCTGAGGTCTATGGGATCACTTGAACAGATTGGTGGTCCGTTTACGGTCATGAAGCTTACGAACATGGTGGTATCGTCCGCCAATATCGAAGCACATGCCCGTATCATTCTGCAGAAGTTCATTCAGCGGGAACTGATCCGTATTTCGGGAGAGATCCTGACAGAGTCTTATGAAGATACAGCTGATGTGTTTGATCTGTTGGATAGTGCGGAGTCGAAGCTGTTTGAGGTAACCAATAACCACCTTCGTAAGAACTATGATTCGATCGACCGGGTATTGGTGAATACCATGAAGCGTATCGAGGACTTACGTAATAAGGGAGATGATATTACGGGAGTACCTTCCGGATTTCCGTCGCTCGACAAGGTGACTTATGGCTGGCAGTCTACGGATCTGATCATTATTGCGGCCCGTCCTTCTGTGGGTAAGACGGCCTTTGCACTGAACCTGGCGCGTAATGCGGCGCTACATCCGCGTTTCCCGAAAGGGGCAGCGGTATTTTCGTTGGAAATGTCGTCCGGCCAGATTGTACAACGTATTCTCTCGGCCGAGTCTGAAATAAAGCTGGAAAAGATTTCCCGTGGTAAGCTGGAAGAGTATGAGATGAAGAAGCTGATGACCCACGGTATCGAACGGCTGGCCAAGGCGCCCATTTTCATTGATGATACGCCTGCGCTTAACATCTTCGAATTAAGGGCTAAATGCCGGAGGCTGGTACACAATCATGGAGTGGGGGTTATTATCATCGACTACCTGCAGCTGATGAGTGGTAGCGGCGATGGAAAGGGCACTAACCGTGAACAGGAAATTAGTAAGATTTCCAGGGATCTGAAAGGTCTGGCGAAGGAGTTGCAGGTACCGGTAATTGCACTGTCGCAGTTGAGTCGTGATGTGGAAAAACGTAAGGATGGGAACAAGATGCCGCAGTTGAGTGACCTTCGTGAATCCGGAGCGATCGAGCAGGATGCGGACATGGTAATGTTCCTTTACCGTCCTGAGTATTACGAAATCAACGCCAATGAAATGGGCGAATCCAATAAAGGTGAAACCCACGTTCGTATAGCGAAACACCGTAACGGTCAGCTGGATACCATCAAACTGAGGGCAGTACTGGAATTCCAGCGTTTCGAAGATGATGGCAGCCTTGAAAACCCGGGTGGTGGCGGCAGTCCTTTCGCTGGCATGAGTCGCCCGCAACATGGCGGTGGCAATGACGAAGCGAAGTTGTATATCCAGAAAGGATCCCGCATGAACGACATGAATTTCGATGAGGGATTTGAAGATGCTCCCTTTTAGCAGGTAACATGAAAAAGATATTGCTAAAGAGCCGGCATCGATATCAGATGCCGGCTCTTTAGGTTTAACCTATAGCCATTGACTTATGGTAGCAGCTACTGATATACAGTAGCCGGTGGTTTAAAAACAACAGATCGATCTATGAAACAACTGTTAGCAAAGTACAAATGTCATTACAAAGACAATTTCAGTCTGGCCTATCCGGTAGTTATTTCACAATTAGGACATACCCTGGTGGCGTTATCAGACAGTATTATTATCGGGCATACAGGTAAAGTGCCATTGGCGGCGGTATCGTTGGGCAACGGATTGTTCAACGTATTTATGGTAGCAGGGATTGGTATGTCGTATGGCTTAACCCCGTTGATCGCGCAGGAGAACGGGCGGGGCAACAAGGGAGCCATCGGCCACTTACTGAGTCATAGCCTGATCATTAACATGATAGTAGGCGTACTGTTATCGGCAGTGATCTATATCGGCAGTGCGCATCTGGGAGTGTTGCACCAGGAAGGAGATGTGGCGGAACAGGCCAGGCCTTTCCTGCGTTTCCTGGGCTTTTCCTTTATTCCCCTGATGTTGTTCCTTTCCTTTAAGCAGTTTGCGGAAGGGCTGGGATTTACCCGTCAGGCGATGAACATCAGTATTATCGGGAATGTGCTGAATATCATAATTGGCATAACCCTGGTTTACGGGTTGTTTGGCATGCCTAAAATGGGAGTTATCGGTGTGGGGATAGCCACCTTTACCGACCGGCTGATCATGGGAATTACCATGGCGTTTTACGTGCTGAAGGCGCCCCGTTTCAAACCATATCTGCATACATTTGGGTTCAAACATCTGCAGTGGGCATCTATAAAAAAAATATTAGGAATAGGCACACCGGTAGCGTTACAGTATCTCTTTGAAGTAAGCGCATTCAGCGGCGCTGCTGTAATGGTGGGCTGGATGGGTGCCGCGGAGCTGGCTGCGCATCAGATTGCGCTGAGTCTCGCTGCTATGACCTACATGATGGCAAGTGGTATTTCTGCTGCTGCCGGTATTAAGAGCGGTAATAATTTTGGCAGGAGAGATTTTAAAGAACTAAGGCTATCGGCTATTGCCAGTTATCACATGGTGCTGTTGCTGATGGGAATTGCGGCGCTGATTTTTACAGTTGGCAAACATATCCTTCCGTCTTTCTACATACAAGACCCACAGGTAATAGATATCGCTTCCCGCTTGCTGATCATAGCTGCCTTTTTCCAGTTGTTTGATGGTATGCAGGTGGTCGGGCTCGGGATATTGCGAGGGCTGGGAGATGTACGCATTCCTACCGCCATCACACTGCTGGCTTACTGGGTATTGGGTATTCCGCTGGGGTATTTGCTGGGTATCAAAATGGGCTATGGTGTGGAAGGCGTCTGGTGGGCGTTGTTACTGGGGCTGCTGGCTGCATCGTTGCTGTTATTTGCGCGCTTTCATAACAAAACAAAGAAACTTGCCGGCGAGCAGCTTTAATGTTAAAAGAGTAGTTTTGCCGGGAATTATAAAATCAACGTATGGAGTTGCCGGTTTTTTATGCGCCTGATATCCGGCCGGATCAGGAAATATATACGATGAACGAGGATACATCCAAGTATTGTATACAGGTATTGCGGCATCAGAAGGGAGATCAGGTACTGCTGGCCGACGGCAGGGGGCAGAAGTTTACCACGGAGATAACGGATGATAACAGGAAGAAGTGTGTGGTAAAGATAACCGGGAGTGAAACGGTACCTCCCCCTGCGCGCGCTTTGCGGGTAGCTATTTCATTCACAAAAAATATCTCGCGCATAGAGTGGTTCCTTGAGAAAGCAACGGAAATAGGCATTCAAACCATTATTCCCCTGGTGACCCGGCGTACGGAAAAGGAGAAGATCAAGGCAGAACGTCTGCAGAATATTCTGGTATCGGCTATGCTGCAATCGCAGCAGTTTTATCTGCCTGACCTGCAGGAGCCGCAGCAATTCGATGATCTGGTGAAGCGCAGCAACGATCCGCAGCGCCTGATCGCCCACTGTCTGCCCGATCAAAAGATGGAATTACAGCAGGTCATGCAGGCGAACAAGGATACTATTATCCTGATTGGTCCGGAAGGAGATTTTACCCGTGAAGAAATAGATCTGGCCCTGGCGCAGGGTTTTACGTCTGTGTCTTTGGGCAATACGCGTTTACGCACCGAAACTGCCGGGTTGGTAGCCGTGGTGTTAATGAATGCTTAACTCAATCCTTTGCAGATCTTTTTCGCAATGGTGGGCCCTTCGTAAATAAATCCTGTATAAACCTGTACGAGAGCAGCGCCTGCATCGAGTTTTTCCCGGGCGTCTGCTGCAGTGAAGATACCACCTACAGCAATAATAGGAATGCTGCCCTGGCTTTTGGTATGAATGTACCGGATCACTTCTGTAGCTTTTTTCTTTACAGGCAATCCACTCAGGCCTCCGGCGCCAATGTCGTTCACTTCTTTGGCGGGAGTTTTCAGGCCATCCCGGCTGATGGTGGTGTTCGTAGCCACAATACCAGCCAGCCTGGTTTCTTTCACAATTTCAATGATATCGTCGAGCTGCCCGGTAGTGAGGTCCGGTGCAATTTTCAGCAGTATAGGTTTTTGCTGCGGTTTTTGGGTATTGAGCACCTGCAGGTGATGCAGCAGCTGTTTCAGCGGCTCTTTTTCCTGTAATGCGCGCAGGTTGGGGGTATTGGGTGAGCTGACATTGACCACGAAATAATCTACAACTTCATAAAGCGCGTGGAAACATTTTTCGTAGTCGCTTACAGCTTCTTCATTGGGTGTTACTTTATTCTTCCCGATATTACCGCCTACGATGATACCGGATTTTTTCCGTTGCAGTCTTTTGGCAGCAGCAGCAGCGCCTTCATTGTTGAAGCCCATTCTGTTGATAAGGGCCTTGTCGTCCGGCAGGCGGAACAACCGTGGCTGCTCGTTGCCTGGCTGCGCCAGTGGCGTCACTGTACCAATCTCAACAAATCCGAATCCCAGGCAGGATAGTTCATCAATGTATTTGGCATCCTTGTCGAATCCCGCAGCTAATCCAACCGGGTTCGAGAATTTCAGTCCAAATACTTCCCGTTCCAGTTCTTTTGTTTTGACGCCGCAAAAAGCTTTTAACATAGTTTTACCAAGCGGCAGCGAGTAAATTGTTTTGACACCACGCATCACGCTATGGTGGATGTTTTCCGGCGGAAAGCGGAAAAGGAAATTTTTGATCAGATTATACATTGGACGCAAAGATATGTAGAGAATTAAGAATATAGAAAGAAGAATTAAGAAACAGTGCGGAGATTTAAGCGAATCAACTAAAGTCTTCGCACTGTTTCTTAATTCTTCTTTCTATATTCTTAATTCTCTACATATCTTTGCTCCTCATGCTGGAGCTCCGAACATTTGAAGTATTATTCAGGGAAAACCATGCTCATTGCCTGGCCTTTGCCACCCATTATACGGGGGATCCTCATGTAGCGGAGGAAATAGTTCAACAGGTATTTCTCCGGATATGGGAAAAGAGGGAAACTATTACCATTACAGGCCCGGTAAAAGCATATTTGTTTTCTGCTATACGTAATACTGCCATCAGTCAATGGCGGAAGGACGTGGTGCGTTCAGAAAAGGAGAATGGATACGGAAAAGGAATGGAAACAACCACCAGAGCCGGGGAAGAAGTAAAGGAACTGGAGCGATTGTACCGGCAGGCGTTGGAGCGGCTACCGGAGCGCTGCCGGGAGGTGTTTATCCTGAGCCGGCAACAGCACATGAAATATGCAGAAATTGCTGCAGCCATGAATATTTCCGTGAAAACGGTTGAAAATCAAATGGGTAAGGCCTTGAAGATCCTGCATCAGGAGCTGAAAGAATACCTGCCTTTGCTGACAGGGTTGCTATTTTGAAAATATTTTCCGGCGCATGGGGGCGTTGGGGTTTTCTATGCGTCTTATAAATAACCACCCGGAAGGGTGGCGACTGTAAAATTTACAACAACTGAACTAATGACACTATCTTTACCCAAAGAGGCAATGCCTGATGAGGCACTGTATACCTTGCTCTGCAAGTACCTGCTGAATGAAGCAGATGCTACGGAGCATGCATGGGTGGAAGAATGGAAGGAGCTGGATCCGGGTAATGCCGCTTTGCTGGCTTCTCTTGGTAAGGTGCTCGAAACGGCTGTCACCAATGAAACCAGGGTGGCTGCAGATACGGAGCATTCCTGGCAGCAGCTGAGAGAGAAGATCGGTGAACAGCCCGTTTTGGTGGCGCTCAGGCCCAGGTCGCGCTTCCTGTGGCTGAAAGTGGCTGCAGTGCTGCTGGTGGTGATCAGTGCCGGTTGGTGGCTGCTGGTGGGAAGAAAGCCGCAGCAGATTTTTGATGGCCCGGTAATGGCCAGTCTGCAGGATGGGAGCCGGGTACAGTTGTCGGATTCCGCCCGGCTGGAAATAGCCAGGGGATTTAATGAAAAGAACCGGAAAGTGAGCCTGACCGGCAATGCTACATTTGATGTTAGAGGAAGTGCCGAAAATCCGTTCGTGATTGTACTGGGGCGTACGGAAGTAAAAGTACTCGGCACACAGTTCAGCATTAATTACAGGCCGGCTACTGCTGCATTGAAAGTACATGTAAGTAGCGGGAAGGTGATGGTGATCGATCATGATAAGGCGGATAGTGTGTTACTGACAGATGGCATGTTGTTGCAGAAAGAAGGCGACAGGCCGGTTTTTCGTGTAGCCGCTCATGTTAGTGACATCACTAAAAGATCGTTATCGTTTAAAGACGTTCCATTGGAAGAAGTGCTGCATACAGTTACCGAAGTGTATGATATCAAAGTGGAAGTTGCAAATATGGACCTGTTAAAACTTCCTGTAAAGGCCGACTTTACAGGTGAATCTGCTGAAGATGTAATCAGGTCGCTTGCATTGATGCTGAATGCCGGCTATGAGAAAGTAAATGATCGTCAGTATAAATTAAAATAGGCTACCGGCGCCGTAATGCCCGGCTGCCAAATTCACACTTTTAATATAACAGATAGCTATGTCGTTAGCCGTAAAACTGCTGACGGGAATATTATTACTAGGTTTTCCCCTTAAGGTATTTGGGTGGGATTGGCAGACAAGAATTACCATAGTGGTGAGCAACCAGCCTGTTGAAGTGGTTTGCGGAATGCTGGAGAAAGAATATGGCATTCACTTTTCCTATAGTAAAGAACTGGTCAGTTTATCAAGAAGGGTAACACTGAATGTTCGCCAACAACGTCTGAAAAAATTCCTGGACGACTTATTTGATCCGGACGATATCCGGTATACCCGTGTGGGAGAGCAGGTAGTATTGTTGCCTGTTCAACGGAATATCCGTACCATCAGTGGCTATGTAAGAGACTCCGCCAGCGGTGAAAACCTTATCGGCGCTACTATCTATTCTCCCGGGCTCAGGCAGGGTACTGTTACCAATCAATATGGCTTTTTCAGTCTTACCACGGCAAAGGATAGCGGCCGGCTTGTATTTTCCTATATCGGATACCAACCCATGGTGAAAAGCATACCTGGCAGAGGCGACAAACTGATCAACGTTGAGTTGTCGTCGTTAGGCAGCCTGAAAGAGGTGGTGGTAGTCAGCGGAAAGGAACATACCAAACTACAGGAGCAGACGCAGATGAGCAAACTAAACCTCAGCACGACTGAATTGCAGGCGATGCCCCGGCTGCTGGGGGAGGTGGATGTAATGCGCACATTACAGTCGCTGCCCGGTGTAAGCGGTGGTATGGATGGCGCCGGCGGTCTGTATGTAAGAGGCGGTGGCCCCGATCAGAACCTGGTGCTGATAGATGGTACACCGGTGTTCAACTTCTCCCATTTTTTTGGCGTCTATTCCCTGTTAAATGCCAACGTGGTTAAAACAACGGACCTTTATAAAGGCGCTTTCCCGGCCCGTTTTGGCGGCCGCCTTTCGTCGGTGGTGGATATTGCCATGAAAGAGGGCGATATGAAATCCTGGCATGGAGATGCTTCCATTGGTCTGATATCCACGAAGTTCAATACGGAGGGGCCAATTGTGAAAGACAAAACCTCATTCATGTTTTCAGCGCGCCGTTCCTATCCTGATCTTATTCTGAATGCCCTGATGAAACAGGATCATACACTCGGAAAAGGAGGGGATTTTCAGGCATATTTTTATGATGTTAATGCTAAAATCAATCACATCTTTTCGCCTAAGGACCGTGTTTTTCTCAGTTTTTACAAGGGCGAAGATAATCTGCTCATTAAACAAACCATCGACGACAGTACACAGATCGGCAGTTCCCAGAAATATATCGGGGAAAGTACCAAATTCAGGATGACATGGGGTAATACAATTGCAGCATTGAGATGGAATCATATCTACAGTCCGAAATTGTTTTCCAATATCACCCTGAATTATTCGCAGTACGCTTTTTCTACCGACTATGAGCACAAATATGTGCTGCCGAATACAGACGAAAAATCGGATGTATCTGGCTATTACAAGTCACGTATGGAGAATAGCGGAGGCCGGGTTGATTTTGATTACCGGCCCAACCCTCGTCATTCCGTGCGCTTCGGCGTTGTTACTACCCTGCATACATTCAAGCCGGGTAGCTCCTCTTTTCAGGACAAAGACAGCCCGGTGACTCCGCTGGATACGTCTGGAAATGCCAACCGGATTACTGGTGCTGAACTGTCGGTTTATGGAGAAGATGACTGGCAGCTGAGGCCTGATCTGTTTGCGAATTTAGGGGTACATGTTTCTGCTTTCCTGGTGGAAGGCCGTTTTTATTATTCGGTACAACCCAGGCTGGGACTGCGTTATATGCTGCCTCGTAATTGGGCAATGAAGGCGGCCTATACACATATGAATCAGTATATTCACCTGTTGTCGAGTAACGGCACCGCGCTCCCCACTGATATATGGGTGCCCTCCACTCAGCGTGTGGCGCCGATGTTTTCCAGACAGGTTGCATTAGGAATCGCTAAAACTTCCACTAACCTGAAGTATGAATTTTCGCTGGAAGGTTATTTCAAATCCATGAACAACATGATTGAGAACATGGAAGGTAACAATATCGTTGGGCCTCAGGTAGCCCGGTGGGACGAGAAGGTAACTGTAGGGAAAGGATGGAGTTACGGGGCCGAGCTGATGCTGCAAAAGAAGAAGGGACCTGTTTCCGGGTGGATCGGCTATACATTGTCGTGGTCATCGCGGCGATTCCCGGGGATCAACAACGGAGATATCTTTCCTGACAAATATGATCACCGGCACGATATAGAAGTAGTGCTGGTACAGCAACTGGGCAGGCGCTGGGAAATTTCGGCTTCGTGGCATTATAATTCAGCAACGCCGTTTACGTTGCCGGTGGCCAGTTATGGCGGTTCCGGTACCGCTTCGCCTTTTGAACCGGGAGGAGGTATTGTTCGCATCGACCGTTATGATAAATGGAACAACTATCGTGGTGCTGATGTACACCGGCTGGACATAGGCATCACCAATACCAAACAGCATAAAGGATGGAGCCGTAGCTGGAACGTTAGCGTGTTCAATGTATATAACCGGAAGAATCCTTTTTACTATTATATAGGAGAAAATACGGCAAACAACAAGCGTTACCTTACAAGAGTAACGCTGTTGCCGATTTTACCAAGTGTTACCTATTCAGTTAAATTCTAAATAGATGTGTATGAAATATATTTTCGTAGTAGCGTTACTGTTAGGTGTTTTTCTGATAGCATGTGAACGGAATGAAGATATTAAGATGCCCTATGAAGGAGATAAAATAGTAGTGAACTCATTGATTCAGCCAGATAGTGTAATATACATCCGGGTAACGCGCAGCATACCTTCTAACAAATTTGATGATGCCGGTTATGCTGATATTAAGGAAGCAACAGTTTCTCTTTCGGCCGATGGAGTACCGGTGGCGCCTCTTACTGCTCAGCAGATAAATGGTCGTTACTATTATGTGTCAGCACAAACGGCTGCATTGGGAAGAAAGTACACAATACAGGTAGCCGCACCAGGACTCTCACCCGTAGCAGGTACTGATACGCTGCCCGCTGCTCCTCAGGCAGGTAATGCAGCCGGACAGAGTAACAGCAGTCGTATTCAGTTTACGTTGAAGGATAATCCGCTGTCGAAAGACTACTACAAAATCCGGCTTTATAAAACAGATACTTCCGGTAATAACGGAAGTTTCCTGAATTTCCGGCTGGATCCTGCTTTTAATAATAATCTCGTCGATTTTTTTACGAAGGGCGACTACAGTATGCTGATCATGGACGACGAGCGCTTTGACGGCAAGCGCGTAAATTTTGTGTTACAGACGGAGAACCTGCTTACTGGTCCGGCTAAAATAACAGTGGAAGTAAGTGCGCTGACGTTTAGTTCCTACCAGTACTTCAACAGCCTGCAGGCACAAAAGGAATCAGGCAGGGGAGTGGTGCCATACCCTATCCGCGTGTACTCCAATATTACCAATGGCTATGGCATTGTTGGAGGAATTAATACTAAAAGGATGACATTCAATATACAGTAGTTACTGTTCCCGGAGCGGGAACCGGAATTTCCCGATTTGTCATAAAATTTCCCGATTTGATCATCTGGTTACAATTTTATGACGTAAGTTTGTTCCAGCATAATTTACTCCGCTACAAATAAATCCGGATGCTTCATCACCCGTGAAGCAGTCGGTGTTTTCATCACAGTTAGAATAAATATTCACAAAAGAAATTGACCGGCGCTTTTAAACGGGCGTTTCCGGAAGGGGATATTTTGTCCCTGTTACTTTAACCTGTAGGAACATGGCGGAGTAAAGATTGTTCCTGCGGGCCATGGTTGCCCTATCCCGGGTAGGGCAATCTTTTTTCCTTTTATCATCGCAAACCAATTCATACTACATAATTAAAACATAAACCGAACATGAAATTGTTGTTACGGTGGAGCGCCGTATTGCTCCTGCTATGCTTTAGTGTAAGCGTGCACGTTAGTGCGCAGTCAACTGCGTATAAAAAAATCGTATCCCTGAATGGTACAGTAACCGAGATTCTTTGTGAGCTGGGTTTTTGTCAACAGATAGTGGGAGTGGATGTAACGAGTACTTTCCCATCGGAAATAGCGAAAGTGCCGAAGGTTGGCCATAACCGGAATATTACCGCAGAGCCGGTATTAGCGTTGCAGCCGGATCTTATTATATCTACCACTAATTTTCTCAGTCCGGCTGTGGTAGCCCAGTTTAAACAGGTGGGTGTACATCATGTGATGGTAGAGCAGGAATACTCGGTAGCGGGAACAAAGAAACTGATTACACAAATTGCGGCGGCGCTGCATGTTCCGGAAAAAGGGGCCGCCTTGTGTAAACAACTGGAACAACAGCAGCAGGTGCTGAAAGTAGTGCCACAACACAAGAAAGTACTGTTTATCTACGCGCGTGGCGCGGGCACTATGATGGTGGCCGGTGCGGCAACTCCAATGGATAAAATGATTACGCTTGCCGGTGCAGAAAATGCTGCCACAGGATTTAATGATTTCAAACCGTTGACAGCCGAGGCCATGGTGGCAGCCAATCCTGATGTAATACTCCTTTTCGATTCCGGCCTGCAAAGTTTGGGTGGGATAGATGGGTTACTGAAAGTGCCTGGCGTTGCACAGACCAATGCCGGAAAGAACCGGAAAGTGATAGTGATGGATGGGCAACTACTGACAGGATTCAGTCCGCGTGTGATTACAGCCATTAAAGAATTATCGCAAAAGATCAGTGGATAAAGAAAACGTGTTGATGCAATTATCAAAGAATTACAGCATACCAGGCATACTTGTAATAGTACTGATTGCCGCTGTGTTTCTGGCTACAGGCAGTGGCGCTATGCATATCTCTCCCGCACAGATACTGGCTATCCTGTTGCACAGGATACATATTGATATTCCTGTGCATTACGATAATAGTATGGAGGCCGTGTTGATGATCATACGCCTGCCGCGGGTAATATTGGGCGTATTAACAGGTGCCGGTTTAGCTACCGCCGGCGCCGCGTTGCAGGGGTTGTTCAGGAACCCGATGGCTGATCCCGGTCTTATCGGGATCAGCTCCGGAGCGTCAGCAGGGGCTGTATTGATCATCGTTTTTCAAGCCAGCCTGCCGCTCTGGCTCAATACGGGCTGGGTACATTACTATGCAATGAACATCGCTGCTTTTGCCGGGGCATTTATAGCCGCCTGGTTAATTATTCGTATAGCCGGTACCGGTAGTGGTTCGATGGTGATGCTGATGTTGCTGGGGGGCATCGCTATTAACGCGCTGTGTATGGCATTTACATGGCTGATGGCGTATTTGTCGACCAACGAACAGATGAGGAGTATCATATTCTGGACAATGGGCAGCCTGGGCGGCGCTACCTGGGAAACGGTGACGGCCGTATTTCCCTTTCTGCTGCTGCCTTTGATACTACTGCCCCGCACAGGCGCGGCGCTGGATATTTTTTCTTTGGGAGAGCAGGAAGCCAGGCATATAGGCGTGAATATTCAACGTCTGAAAATGCAGCTGCTGTTATTATCTACGATGGTGATTGCTGCCAGCGTAGCAGTGGCAGGCGTAATTGGCTTTGTAGGCCTGGTTGTGCCACATATTGTCAGGCAATTCACCGGACCATCCTACAAATTATTGTTTCCCTGTGCAGCACTGGCCGGTGCTATATTACTGACCTTGGCGGATCTTATCAGCAGAACAATTGTAGCTCCGGCAGAACTGCCGGTAGGGGTAGTGACAGCTATATTGGGTGCTCCGTTTTTTATATGGTTGATTCTGAAAGAAAAACGCACATTGATGATATGATGTTAGATATAGAACATATTTCCCTGAAGCTATCGGGCCGGCTGGTATTGGACCGGATCACCCTTCAGGCTGCAGGCGGCGAGCTGTGTGTGTTGATGGGCGCCAATGGTGCAGGAAAATCATCGTTGTTGAAGGTACTTGCCGGCGAGTATACCAACTATTCAGGGAAAGTATGGCTGAACGAACAACAGCTACGTGAACAATCACCGGCAGAACAGGCGGCCTGCAGGGCCGTATTATCGCAACGTACCGGGTTGACGCTGCCTTTTACTGTACGCGAAGTAGTTGCTATGGGCAGATATATTCATCCGCCCGACCCGGTATTGAATGATGCTATTATTACCTATGCCATGCAGCGGCTGCAGGTCAGTGATTTAAGCGATCGCAGCTGGCTGCATCTTTCCGGAGGGCAACAGCAGCGGGTGCAGATGGCGAGGGTATTGGCCCAGTTGCTGGATGCTCCCGAATTGAAACACCGCTCCGGCGGAAAGATGCTGCTGCTTGATGAGCCGGTAACGGGAATGGATATACGCCATCAGCATATCGCTTTACAGCTGGCCAGGGAGCTAAGCAATAACGGTGTACTGGTAGTGGCTGTATTACACGACTTTCAGCTGGCAGCAGCCTATGCCGATCGTGTTGTTATGCTACATCACGGACGTTTGATGGCTGTTGGAGATGTAGCTGCTGTATTAACCGAAAACAATATCAGACAATGCTTCGGAACAGATGTAAAAGTGCTGGAGCATCCTGATTACGATCATCCTATTATTATAACTTCTTTTAACACTCATCTCAAAAAAAAATATTACCAGATGGAAACAATTATCACTCCGCTTAAAGCGCAATGGCTGGCTTACCAGCAACAACATCCGAAAGTACGCATCCGTGACGCTGCAAAAGCATTGAACGTAACAGAAGCCCGGATAATAGCAGCGTGTACCGGAGACCTGGTCAGGCATATGAAAACAGACTTCCCTGCCTTGCTGCATAAATTGCCGGCGCTTGGCCGCGTAATGGTGTTAACGAGAAATGAGAGCTGTGTGATAGAACGAAAAGGCACATTCGAAAACGTCAATACAGAAAGTAAACATGTGGCATTGGCAGTAGGAAAAGATATTGACCTGCGCATGTTTATCAATAAGTGGACAATGGCCTTTGCATTGGAGAATGATACTGCTACGGGTTTTAAAACATCCATACAGATATTTGACAGCGCAGGCGATGCCATCATGAAAATATATGCACAGCCGGAAACGGATATGCAACAATGGAACGGGTTGGTACAGGAATTTACGGCAGCAGCCCAGTCTGATACAATACAGGTAACCGCCCGGGTACCACAACAACGGGGCATGACCGGAAATGTAGATCGGGAAGCATTCCTGAGCGATTGGGCAATATTAAAAGATACACATGATTTTTATCCTATGTTGATGAAATATCGTATCGACAGATTACATGCATTGGAGCTGGCCGAAGGTCGTTTTTCCCGCCGTATTTCTTCCGGTAGTGTAAAAACCATTTTGCAAAACGCAGCTTCAGGTGGTCTGGAAATTATGGTGTTTGTGGGAAATCATGGGAATATAGAAATTCATACCGGCCAGGTTCACAGGGTATTGGAGATACCGGAATGGATCAACGTCATGGATGCAGATTTCAACCTGCATGTTAAAACAACTGATATCGCTTCCTGCTGGGTAGTAGACAAACCAGCGGAGGGCGGCGTTACTTCTGTGGAAGTGTTCGATAAAGCTGGTGAAATGATCATACAGTTTTTCGGAAAACGTAAGCCCGGAATACCGGAACTGCCTGAATGGCGGGCTTTGCTGGCGCAGTTGTAATTTACGGGTTGCGCAATAAATTTTCCCGATCCGATCAAATGGATAAGATCCAACCAATTATTTTTGCATTGCATTTTTATTTACTCCGCCCGTAAACACAACCCGGAAAAACATTTGTTTAACTGACCGATGACTGATAGTAACGCCTGAAAACAGGTGTGGATAGCTATTGCTGATATATAACTATAACGACTATACGGAAATGAAATTACGTACTTCTGTTCCATTACTGTTGCTGATAGCAACGGGCATGATACTCTATGCCTGCAAGAAAGTGACTGATGCGCCGCTGTTGCCGGAGAACCGTATTCTTCAGTTTACTGTAACCAATGCTGCAGATGGGCCTATACAAGGAGTGATCAATAATAACGACACCTCGATAGTATTGTATATCCCTTACTACACAGCACTGATTACCATACTCCCGGATATCAAACTGCCCACCGGCGCCACTGTTACACCTGCGAGTAATACCCTGCTGCAGAACTGGATGGTGAAGCAGGCCATGGATACTCCTATCATCTACACAGTAAAAGCCGGTAATGGTAACACTGCGGCGTATCGGCTGAAAGTAGACGGGCAACAACCTGATATGATAGTGAATGAATTTTCTACTGATGCCGCTAATCCGGTAGTGATCACACATCGTCACAAATCTGAAAGCGACATGATGGGAATCAGTGGCGATAACCTGGTACCTAATACGAAAACTAATTTCATTACGCTGGTGAGCGAATCGGGCCGTGGATATACGCTGGAAACGAAACCTAATAGCGTAATAGGGTATAAGTATTTTACCGGTTCCATTCCGCCTGACTCTAATGCACTGCCTTCCGGCAAATATTATATCAGGGTTACCTGTTTTAGCAAGACAGCAAAACTCAAAAACCCGGTTATTATTAAACAGTTGCCATAGTAATCCAAGTATGCCTGTAACGGCTTTTCGTAACAGCATTTTATCATAAATAAATCCTTGAAAACAATGACAAATTTGTTGAAAAAAATAGCAGCCGTAGCAGTGGTTGCATTCGTAGTTGCCTCTTGTCAGCGGGAAAATTCTGTACAGCCGCTGAGAGGCAATACACAGGAAACCCTTGCATCGAAGCAGGCTTCAGGTAGCGTTGCCTTGCTGGCACGCACTATTGACGTCGGAGATACCGCGCAGATACGTAACCTGAAAAGCGACAGCGTTATTCCGCCATCTACCCCTGCACCCTTCTATTACAGCCTGAGTACAGAGTCGAAGGTGACCGCGGTGAGCAGTGCAAGAGCTGTATTGTTCGATGGCTACTTTAACGCAGATATCAGTGGCGTGAACGGCTTTCAGCTCGGATTCATTGATGCTGTTTCATATGCCGGCATTACTGCTTCCAATGCCATCAGCAGCATGACGGCTGCAACCGGAAATAAGATGGGATATAACAATGTTAATCCCGGATGGTATAACTACTATTTTAACGATAATCACAAAGTACTGCCAGTTGCCGGCAGAACGCTTATTGCTTACAAGCAATCCGGCGGTACTGTAACAGAGATCTACAAAATAAAGATGCTGAGTATTTACAAAGATATGCCGGCTAATCCTACAGGTACTGAACCTATTCCTTACCTGTCGTTTGATTACCAGCGTTTGCAATAAAAAAATACCGGCCCGTTTAAAACAGAACACCCTGGGAAGTGTGATGTAATAAAGGCCGGTACAGGCATTTTGGATAAAATTATTATAAAATGAACACTTTGAATAAATATTTTCTGGCTGGTTGTGTTTTCATGCTATGCGCTTGTAAAAAGGAAACGGCCAGGTTGCCTTATAACCAGATCACGTCTTTCGTGATTCCAGATGCAGATGGAAAGTCACTGGAGGCGGCGGTCAGCGGCCAGGATATCATTGTGTACTGGCCATTCGGACAAGCGCAGCCCGCAGAGGTCAGTCCGCAGATTACGGTCACTGAGAAAGCTACTGTTAAACCTGCATCTGGTGAAAAAATATCCTTCAACGGCGATGCTATTTACACAGTAACCGCTGAAAGCGGTGCTACAGCTACCTATCGTTTAAAGATTGTTTCCAATCAGCCTGTTCCTGTCATACGAGGTATGGATGGAGGTTCAGAGCAGATAGGACCAGGTGGAACGCTGTACACCGGGCATCTTTATTTATTGCAGGATAAATCCCGTAATAAGATATCGCTGATATCAAAAAGCGGTGAGCAGCTTCCCTGTACCATAAAAGAAATTACCCGCGACAGGCTCGCCTTTCAGTTTCCTGCAAAGCTGGATACCGGAAGATATAATCTCCAAATCACTTCCGGAAACTATACAACGATCGTAAAAAAGATATTTCTCTACCGGCTTGGGAATCCGGAGCTATATGATTACGGCCAGCTGACGGTAAAGCGTGGACAAACTTTTACAGTAAACGGAAATTATATATCAGCAGTAACGAAAGCTGTGTTGTACCTGGATTTCAGCAGGAGCCTTCCGATAGAAGTAGTAGGTAATACAGCCACTACCATCACCCTGCGGATTCCGCAGAACTTCCCGGTAGGTACCTGTCAGGGTGGGATGTTACTCACCAATACTTATTACAACATAACAGATGATTTTGGATTAGATGTGCCTGTCACCATAACTGAATAAAATTTGATGCGCTACTGTCGACTCTTTAGCCTATGCGTTTTGTTGCTCAGCACAACAGTCTGCCGGGGTCAGTCAGATTCCGGTGCTGTTCGTAGTTTGAGAGGAGTAGAGGTTACTGCCTTAAAACCTGCCACCGAAAGTTTGGTGAGCAAGGCTGCTATGCCCGTTACCATTATCTCCCGTAAAACATTGGATATGATGGGCAGCCGCCGCCTGGATGAGGTATTGCGGGAGCAAACAGGATTGGCGGTCGTCAATGATATTAAAGGAGGCGCGCGGGCAGTTGGTTTGCAGATGCAGGGATTCAGCGCTGCCTATACGATGATATTGATAGATGGTCAGCCTATGATCGGGCGAAATGCCGGCGACTTTGATCTGTCACGTATAACCGTTTCCGATATAGAGCGGATTGAAATCATTAAAGGAGCTTCTTCCAGCCTGTTTGGAAGCGAGGCGCTGGCAGGCGTGATCAACATTGTTACCCGGCAGCATATTACCCGCGCGCAGGCGCTGGCAGCAGTTCGTTATGGCTCGCTGAATAATGCCGATGCTACACTGGAGGGAGAAACGCCCATCCGTAAAGGGAAAGGGGCAGCTTACCTTTCAGGCAACTACTATCATACTGATGGATTCAGTGTGAATCCCTATCTCACAAAGGGAGCAACTGTTCCTCCCTATAATAGTTTTACACTGCAGGGGAGAGCAAGATATTCGCTGAGTTCCGCAACATCACTGAGTTTCGCCGGCAGATTTGCCAACAGGAAATCTGTAGCGGTGAACAGCTATGGTAAAGAGGAACAACATACCAGCAGAGACGCATTGGATGAAGGCGATATGAATGCTTCTCTGATGATGAATAATAGTTTCAGGCATGGTATGCATTTGAAAACGCAATACTACCTGACACGCTATGCTTCAAATCAGACCACTACCATGATGGAATCGGGTGTGGTGAATGCCCGGAATATTTTTACGCAATACCTGCACCGGCTGGAAGTGCAGGGCTCCAGGAAATTCGACGATGCGTGGAATGTTACTGCAGGAGCTGGAGGTACGCTGGAAACCATGAATAGTGAAAACTATAAAGGCACCGGTAATATGAACAGCGTATTCGGATATGTACAGGCCGACTGGAAGCCATTGGAAAAATTCAATGCCTTGGCTGGTGCCAGGTATGATTATCATAACAATTTTGGCGGACGATTGAATCCCAGTTTCGGGTTGAGATATACACCAGCTTCATTTATTACATTAAAGGCATCCGTCGGCACTGGTTTTAAAACACCCGATTTTAAAGAACGTTACCAGGTTTTTACCAATCCCCAACAGGGATATACAGTATTGGGTGCCGCGGTATTGGATGCCACTTTAAAGGAAATGAAGGATGCCGGACAGATCAGCGAAATAAGGCTTGTTGCCGATCGCATAGCCAGAGAACTGAAGGCGGAAACTTCTGTGTCTTATAATGCAGGTGTGGCTGTTAGTCTTCCGGGAGCAGTGAAGATAGAAGTCAACGGCTTCTATCATAACGTACATAACCTGATTAATACGATTCAGGTAGCAACTAAAACCAATTACCAGCAGGTGTTTTCTTACATGAACCTGAACCGGACTTATATGACAGGGCTGGAAGCCAGTGCCCTGTGGAAGCCGCTGGAGGGCCTGGAAGTATCAGCAGGGTACCAGTTACTTTATGCGAAAGACAGAGGCGTAATGGATTCTATTCGTGCCGGTGTATGGCCATATAAGAACATCAGGAATAATAATACGGGAGAATCAAGACAGGCGAAGGTATCGGATTATTTCGGTCTGGAGAACAGATCGCGCCATATGCTGAACCTGCGCATATTTTACGAATATGCTCCCTGGAGCATCACTGCTTCTGTCAGGGCTAATTACCGCAGCCGCTATGGTTTTGATGATGCTAACGGCAACCGTTATATCGACCGGTATGATACTTATGTAAAAGGCTATTGCCTGCTGTTTGCCTCTGTGGAAAAGAAACTTTTTAATAAACATTTATCTATACAACTGACAGCTGATAACGTATTCGACTATACGGATATGTTGATGCCAGCGCAGCCCGGACGTATTATGATGGCCGGGTTTTCCTGGCGGTTTTTCAGGGATTAATCATTATCACCATGAAAATGAAATGTATTGTTTTACTGGCGCTGGTGGCAGGAATGGTTTCCTGTAAGAAAGATGATAACAGCGCGCCGGGTCGTTCTTATGAAGACGGCAAAAGCACAGTTATTTATGATATGGCCGGCGATACCCGGGCGTCAGTAGGAGATGGCATCGATGGTAAAGAAAAGCGCCCCTTTGCCACCTTTTTGTTCAGTCTGAAAACCGGCAGGCAATCGTGGGATACTACTGCTGCGAATCTTCGTAGCAATAGTTGGGATCTGGCATTTACTGATCTCTATAACTCGCTTTTAATCGTTAACAATGGCACTAAGACCAAAAGCCCGGGTCGCGGCGGAAACGGACAAGGTGCTATTGTATTGGTGGATAAACCATATGCCAGCGTCACCGTTGCTCCGGACGATGAATACTTCAGCACCAACGACCTGGTAAGTATAGGCTGGGATGGATATCCCCAGCCGACAAATAAAGGCTGGTATTTTTACAGTCTTACTACCCACCTGGCCAGGGCCATTCCCAATCGCACCTTTGTATTGCGCACCGCTGAAGGTAAATATGCAAAGCTGGAATTGATCAGTATGTACAAGGGCAACCCTCCGGCTGTAACAGACCTGTTATGGCCGGCACCTTATTTCACGATCAGGTATTTTCTGCAGGAAGATGGAAGCCGGAACCTGAATACTCCAACTAAATAAAAAACAAATAAATATGAGATACTATTTTCCAATAGCCGTTGCCGTTATTTCACTACTGGCAGCCTGCTCCAAAAGTAATGACGATAAAACCACGCCTCAGCCACCTGCTGGCGACGATGTGAAAACAGGCGTATATGTGATCAGCAATATGGCAGCTGATACTTCGGCAACTTCAGCTGTAAATGCTACCACCATTTACTATAGTCTTGAACAGAATAAAATAGTACCCGCATCGCTTGCACAAACCAGCAGCTGGGACGTAGCTTTTACGGGAATATACAATAGCAGTATTGCGGTTAATAATGGAAAGGCACCCAATAGCCCCGGATTCGGAGGCCCTGGGCAGGGGGGCTTATATCTTTACAGAAACGATGGAGTAGAAGCGGCATCCTTTGATAATAATACCTTCAAACCGCTGAGTATTCCCATTGATCAAAACCTGTTCAATACTTCCTTCAACGCCGTGAAATCCGTTACCATATCAGATGCGGATTTTGTGGCAAACGATTTTATCGGCATCGATCATTTTATGGGAACAGGATACGGCTACGCCTACTATGATTTCTATGGAGCCTTCTTTCCGAACGATAAGAAGAAAGCACATATCGTATACACGCTGCCGCGCACTATTATCGTTAAAACAGCAAAAGGGAAATACGCGAAGCTCCAGATTACCAGTGTCTATAAAAACAGCCCGCAAAGCCCCAGCCGCGACGATAAAACCGGCTATCTTTCCTTCAGATTTGCCATTCAAATGGATGGAACAAAGAACCTGGACATAGCAGTGAACCGTTAGTATTCCTTAATTTTCCCCTTTGCGTAATTCCTTTTCCTGATCTGATCATTACACGCAGCGCCTCTTATCTACATTTGTACCTGTAACGATGCCCGGAGTATTTAGCTGTACATAAAATAAGTCCGTTGTTTGAAACTGCCAGATTAATAAGAGTGATGAATTAAGTCCTGACGGCGGCCATCCAATGGCCGCCGGAGGCACAACAAACCCAACGCAGATGTGTAATTACCAGACATTGTATCACGGAAAGTCAGGATACGTTATCCGCTGTCCGCATTGCAAAAGTATCCAGATTGCATTCGGTACTACTGTTGTTAACCTTGATGCAAACGAATTTGAGTACTTCAGAAAAATGACCATTCATATGGCCAATGATCATCATTATCTATCCGATCATGAAAAGATAGTGTGTGTGCCTTTACCGGCCGATCATGTAATGATGTTGCTGACACCGGCGGAGGTGGTGGAATTGGCCGGCATGACGTCGGAAGTTCAGGCCTTGCTCGATACTTACGAAATCCTTGAGAAATTGCCAGGGCGTTAGTGCCAGCGGCTCCCGATATAAACCTGTGATCACCCTATTTTAATTTTAAAGCCCGGCAGGCCACCTGCCGGTAAACCGGATACACCAGATCTGAATATCCGACGGCATTTTAAAGAAACATTCTATACAACTCATTGTTATTTTATTTCTTTTTTTGAAATTGCAGCTGAAACCATATACCGGCCCCAGGAAACATCAACAATAAATCCGGAGATGATATCAGGAGCTGCTTAGTGCATTTTTTAATTCTGACTATCTGCAAAAATCAAAAAATATGAAATTCGTAGCGCCATTGCTCCTTCTTGTTCTGGGAGTGTCGACCCTTTATGCCCAGAAACATAATAAACCCGCTGATTTTAAGACCGTCGTCAACGAAGCCTATAGCTTCTTCAAAGATGAAAAGTCAGGAAAGAACGCAGACTATATCCCTTACCTGGCCGATGTTAAACCAGATCTGTATGGTATTGTAATTGTAACCAGAGATGGGAAAATATACCAGGCGGGCGAAAATAAATTCGAATTCGGTATTGAATCTATTGAGAAGGTTTTCACGCTTTGTGTGGCAATGGATCTTTTTGGAGATACCGCTATTCTCCGCAAAGTAGGCGCCAATCAGACCGGCATGCCTTTCAACGCAGTAGCAGCCATTGAAAGCGAAGGCCAGCAGCCATCCAATCCCCTGGTGAATGCAGGTGCATTGACTACCGCCAGTATGTTGACTGGTTATTTCGGACATGCTGATGCCTGGAATAAAATGGACAACTATTTCGCCAGGTTCGCTGGCCGCCGGCTGAAAGTAATTGATGAGTTGTACAAATCGGAAGCTGCTACCAATGCTCATAATCAGGCAATAGCCATGTTATTGAAATCGTATGGCTATATGTACGACGACCCGTTGTTTGCCTGTGATTTCTACACCAAACAATGCTCTTACGGCGTTACTACCCGTGACCTGGCTGTTATGGCGGCTACCCTGGCAAATGGTGGCGTAAACCCGCTGACCCGGGAAAGAGTGATGCAGGAGGCAAATGTTGCTAAAGTGCTGGCTATAATGGGAACTACAGGGCTATACGAAAATACAGGCGAGTGGATGTTTAAGGTGGGATTGCCCAGCAAGAGCGGTGTTGGTGGCGGTATTATTTCAGTGGTACCCGGGAAATACGCGATCGCAGTGTTTTCACCTCCATTGGATAAAGCCGGAAACAGCGTGCGGGCGCAACGGGCCATTCAATATATTTCTGACCGCTTGAATGCAAATATCTATAGGAGCTTTTAGCTAATAGCTTTCCCGGTTAATTCGTAAATTCATAAAACAAGTTATCACTTTAACATGTTTTAGTGCTATGGATGTAAAGGATTATTATAAGATACTGGGAGTAGAGAAAACCGCGACAGCAGAGCAGATTAAGAAAGCCTACCGGAAACTGGCCGTGAAGTATCATCCTGATAAGAACCCCAATGATAAGGCTGCTGAGGATAAATTCAAAGAGATCAACGAAGCGTATGAAGTACTGAGCGACGAGGAGAAACGCAAGAAATACGATCAGTTCGGAGAAAACTATAAACATTACGAACAACATGGAGGCCGGCCGGAAGACTTTGACTGGTCACAGTTTGGCGGAGGTGGCGGGCGCAGCCGTACATATAACTACGGCAGCGGCAACATGGAAGATATCTTCGGTAGTGGAGAAGGCAGTTTCTCCGATTTTTTTGAACAGCTCTTTGGCAGCAGTTTCTCAGGAGGCCGGCGGCAGCAGCAGGGCCCGGGCCGTGGCCGGGATGTACAGGCAACGATGGACGTATCTCTCGAAGATGCCTATTCAGGCGCAACGCGACAAGTGGAAGTAGGGGGCAGTAAGCTTAATATTAAACTGAAGCCCGGCTTGCACGAAGGCCAGGTGATCAGGCTGAAAGGGAAAGGTGGCGCCGGCCGTAAAAGCGGCGAAAACGGGGATTTGCTGATCACCATAAAAATAGCTCCACATCCGCAATTTGAGCTGAAAGGTCTGGATATCCACACAGAACTGGCAATACCTTTGTACACGGCGATACTTGGAGGTAAACTAACCATCAACACACCGGGGCCTTCCCTTAGTATGAATATACCGGCCGGAACTGATAGCGGGAAAATATTCCGCCTCAAGGGAAAGGGGATGCCTGCTTTTGATAATAAAGGAACCGCAGGCGACTTGTATATAAAGGCAATTGTGCATATTCCGGCAAACCTTTCCGATAAAGAAAAAGAATTGTTTCAGCAACTTTCACAATTAAATAAGAATGGCCATGCTTAAACATTTTGACTACCTGAAGAAAGGCAAAGTATGAGAGACGTCAACCGGACAGGCGTTCTGGTAGTGGTGATCATGGGCACTACCATGGCCGGCATAGATTCGAGCATTGTTAATATATCCCTTCCCGTTATGAGCAAGCAGTTTAACTGTACGCTCGACGAGATAGAATGGGTGATCACGGCCTATATGCTGAGTTTTTCAGTGCTGATGCCATTGACGAACTGGCTGAAGAACAGAATAGGTTTTTTCAATCTGTATGTTGGCGCTGTGTCCCTTTTTACATTGGGCTCACTGATGTGTGCATTATCTACCAGCCTGGGATCGCTGCTCGTAGCAAGGGTCATACAGGCATTGGGAGGAGGCGCCATGGCGCCGGTTTCCATGGCCATCATTTCTTACATATTTCCCGCCCGGGTGAGAGGCTCCGTGTTGGGATGGTGGGGATTGGGAAACCTTGTAGGGCCAGCGATCGGACCTACGCTGGGGGGTGTATTGACGGAGAAGTTTGGATGGCCGTCTATCTTCTATATTAACCTCCCTGTTGGGCTGGTAACGGTACTGCTGGCCTTCCGCTTTCTGAATGTACTCCGCAAACAGCCTAAGCTTAAACTTCCATTTGACCTTACCGGTTTCATCGCATTGACTATTTTCCTGGTATGCCTGCAATATGGCGTGGCACGGGCAGAGGTAACAGGAATCAATTCCCCGGAAATACTCGTTACGCTGGGAGTGGCGCTGGTGGCTTTTGCTTTTTTTATATGGGTAGACAGACAGAAAAGCGAGCCGATTATTAATCTCGATCTCTTTTCCAACTACTCATTTGTAAGTTGTATACTGGTGACCATATCCCGGTCGGCCGCCCTTTACGGCGGCCTGTTCCTGATGCCTTTCCTGCTGCAGGAACAGATGGGTTTTTCAGAAGGAATTTCAGGGCTGCTTATATTGCCTAACTCCGTGTTTATGGCGGCGCTGATGCCGTTCGCCGGAAAATGGTCGGATAAGCATGGCTCAAGGGAAGTATCTATTATGGGACTCTTTCTGCTGGCCGTGTCGATGTATCTTTTCTCATGGCTCGACAGGGGAAGCAGCATCCATGGAGTTATCGCCGCGATGGTGGTCAGGGGAATAGGAATGGGGTTACTGGTGGCGCCATTGAATGCGGCAATACTTAGCTCTGTGAAGCCCAGTGAAGTAACAATGGCTTCTTCTATCAGTACCCTGATGCAACAGGTGGGCGGCGCCATCGGCATAGCAGTGCTGGCAATTATTACACAGGCTGCATATAACCGGCATGTGCTGGAAGGTATTGCTAACCTCACTGCGCATCATATGGCGCTCCGGGAGGGATTTCTTATCTCGCTGGCCATACTGCTGGTGTCTATTGTACCAGCCTGGTTTCTGCCACGGAGGAATGTGGCGTTGAAAGATGCGGATGCTCATATCGACACCTGACCAGCATGATTATTGGTAGTTATACGATAATATTTTCCCGGTTATGCCCTTAAGTAGCAAGAAACATATTCTGATGATCGATGATGACGAAGATGATTTTTTCCTCGTAAACGCTTTGTTGCAGGATATTTCGCCAGATCAGTATGTTTTGCAGTGGGTATCGTCCTATAAAGAAGGGCTGCTGGCAATTGAATCCCGGGCACATGATCTGTACCTGGTAGACTATCGGTTGGGAGCTCACACGGGAATCGACGTGTTGCATCATTTCCGCAATCTGGGCTATAAAGCCCCGGTTATATTGTTTACCGGGAAAGGCGATTACCTGATCGATAAGGAAGCTATGCAGGCCGGTGCGGCCGATTATCTGGTGAAGAGTGAAATCACTGCTGCCCTGCTGGAAAGGGCGATACGTTATACCCTCGATAAGTTCGGCCACCTGCTGGCAATTGAGAAAAGTGAGAAACGCTACTTCAGCATCTTCGAAAAATCGAACGACCTGATTCTGCTGGCAGATGCAGGCCTCCGGATTGTGGCCGCTAATCCCGCTGCACTGAACATCCTGAAATACGAGGAAGAAGAATTGTATAGCTGCCACCTGCATCATCTTTTTGCAGATGAAAGCCTGGTGAAGGAATTCCAGGAACAGCTTCAAACCAATGAAGGAGTTGTGCAGAAGGAATACATCTTCAAAAGTAAATTACGGCAGCAACTGGATGTCATGATCAACGCTTCTCTATTGGATGAGAAGAAACAATTATACCTCATCATCATCCAGGATATTACCGCCCGTAAGCGTAAGGAACGGGAGAAGCAACAGCAGGAGAAATTCGCCATTACCGGGCGTATAGCCAGGCTGATTGCACATGAAGTACGTAATCCGCTTACTAATATACTGCTGGCAGTATCGCAGCTTAAAATTGAACCTGCAGGCGCTACCGAAGATGCACAACTGTACCTGGATATCATGGAGCGGAACTGCCACCGTATCAATCACCTGGTAACAGAATTGCTGCAGTCTACAAGGATGACGGAATTGAATATGCTGCCGCAGGGACTGAATGTATTATTGGAAAAAGCATTGCTGCTGGCCGCCGACAGGTTGCAGCTGAATAATATTACAGTCAGCCAGGTCTGGTGTGATCCGGATTGTATGATATTAGCCGATGAAGACAAATTGCTGATCGCTTTCCTGAATATCATTATTAACGGCATTGAGGCCATGAAGGCGGGCGAAGGTCAGCTTAGCCTGCAATCCTGGCAGGACTCCGACCGTGCATTTGTTCGTATATCCGATAACGGTAGTGGAATCTCTCAGCAGAATGTACCCAAATTATTTGAACCATTTTTTACCAGCAAAACCAAAGGCACAGGGCTTGGACTTACAGCTACTCAAAACATCATCCTACAGCATAAAGGCACGATAGCAGTTGACAGCGAGCTGGGAAAAGGCAGTACCTTTATTATCAGTTTCCCGATTGCGGATAATGATTAGTGGTCCGCTTTGCGGATGCCTCCCTGCGTAAGTTCTATTTTACGTTGCTTATACAGGCTACCGATGGTCATCTTGAAGGTTTTCTTGCTCATGCCAAAGAATTCCTGTATTTCTTCCGGGGTGGATTTGTCGTAATAAGGTAGGTAGCCATTGTTTTCCTCCAGCAGACGCAGGATTTTTTCACCCTCATCTTCTACTTTATCAAATCCTGGTTTACCAGCTATGACATCTATTTTACCATCACGGATCTGGCGGATGAATCCAGTGAATTTATCGCCGATATCAACGGCACGGAATATCTCATTATGATGTAATATCCCGGTATGCTGGTTGTTGATGATCACCACATAGCCGATATCTGTGCGGCGGTACGCGACCAGATCTACCTGGTCTTTTTCTTTTATAGTGAGGTTTTCGTTGCTGAGGTACCGGTCGATTTTTTCGGTAGCGGCAAGCCGGCCGGTCAGTTCATCGATGTATATTTTTACGAGGTATTCCTGGCCGGGAGCCATGCGGGTCAGTTGTTGCGACTGTGGCACGAAAAGGTCTTTCATCAGGCCCCAGTCGAGGAACGCTCCCTGCCGGGTGGCGCTGACTACTTTGAGCATTACAATATCTCCGGCTATACCGTAAGGACGCTGGGTGGTGGCAATAAGCCGGTTTTCAGAGTCGTGGTACAGAAACACTTCCAGCTCGTCACCGATTTTGGTTCCTTTAGGTACAAACCTCGACGGGAGCAATATTTCCTGGTCTACTCCTTCCAGGTATACGCCAAAATCTGCTTCTTTTTTAACCCTCAACAGGTTGTATTCACCCACCTTTATCATAAAACTTAGTTATATATGGCTGCAAGTTACTTATAGATTGCGGATTACCGGAATCATATTCTACTTACTTTTGTAAGAACCAGCTTTCGGCTCCTGTAATTCCCGATGCTGTATAAAAACCAACCTGACACCTTATGACTATTCTATCATTCACCCTGGTCCTTTTATGCGGGGCTTTCATTGCTGGTCTGTTGGGATCGCTGACCGGTTTAGGCGGAGGTGTTGTCATCATTCCCCTGCTTACCTTACTATTTCACGTCGACATCCGTTATGCCATTGGAACAGCCCTGGTGGCATCTATTGCAACTTCTTCCGGTTCAGCTTCTGCTTATGTGCGGGAAGGGATTACCAATATACGGTTGGGAATGTTCCTCGAAATAGCCACCACTACGGGTGCGGTCGTCGGTGCCTTCATTGCGGTATATATGCCTACCAATGTAGTGACGATTATTTTCGGACTCGTGCTGATTTTTTCATCGCTGATGTCGTTCCGCAGGAAGATGGAGCAAACAACAGATGACGGCAAGAGCCAGCTGGCTGCCCGTTTACGTCTTAATAATAATTATCCTGGGGAAGATGGGAAAGAAGTGGATTACAAAGTGCACCATGTGCCGGGAGGATATTTCATGATGACATTCGCAGGTATCATGTCGGGCTTACTAGGTATAGGTTCCGGGGCTTTAAAAGTATTGGCGATGGATGGCATCATGCGTATACCCTTTAAAGTATCCACTACTACCAGCAATTTTATGATCGGCGTTACGGCGGCAGCCAGTGCAGTTGTATATCTGCAGCGGGGTTACATAGCGCCTGGTTTGTGTATGCCGGTAGTATTGGGCGTACTGGCAGGTGCGTTGGCAGGATCGCGGATGCTTACCCGGGCTAATGTGAAATGGTTACGTATAGTCTTTAGCGTAGTGATCAGCTTTCTGGCACTGCAGATGATCTACAATGGTATAACCGGAAAATTATAATCCTATGAAGAAGTTATTTTCAAAATTTCTCCGTGATCAGGATATTGAGCAGTTCATCGGACTGCAACTGCGTGTAGGCGTTATCGTTTCCAGCATTGTTGTTTTTATAGGTGGCGTGATATATCTGATCCGTCATGGCCACGAGCAGCCTTCTTATTCTACGTTTACAGGGGTAAGAGAAGGGCTGAATAACCTGCAGGGGATATGGCAGGGCGTGTTAGAGAACAAAGGCATGAACATTATTCAACTGGGGGTTGTGTTGCTGATTGCCACTCCGATCATTCGTATTGCTTTCTCTGTTATTGCATTCCTGTTGGAAAAAGATTATCTCTATGTGGGGCTTACGCTTGTAGTGCTGGGGGTTATTGCATACAGTATGCTGGGAGGGATAGCTGGATAGTCTTTAGCAAATGCAGCGGAGATTAACATATGATCTTCGCTGCATTTGTTAATGACTCAGCGCTAAAGACTCACAGCTATTACCGAATCTATATTATCCGGTGCTTTATCCGGCAAACTTACTACCAGTTCGTTGTTGCTGACGGAGGTAGGTAATTGTTTGTTATTCGCCAGCAGGCGGGCCTGGGTTACAGTGCCTTTTATGCCTGGTACATGGAGCTGGCCATTGGCAGGCCAGTTAAATACATGCAGGTAGATGATGGTTTTGCCGTTTTCTTCTTTTGCTGTGCACCGGCCCCAGTCCTGTGTGGGAAGCGGGCTGCCTTTGGTGCCATAGATGGATGCGCCGTTTATCTTCATCCACTGCCCGATGCCTTTCAGGGCAGTAAGACTACCCTCAGGGATCTGACCCAATGCATCCGGCCCTACGTTCAGCAGGTAATTCCCATTCTTGGACGCGATGTCAACAAGATTTCGTATAAGCGTTTCCGTGCTTTTCCATTTAACATCATAACTTTTATATCCCCAGGTGCCATTCATGGTCATACACGTTTCCCAGTCGCTGCCATCCAGTTCCGCGGCGTTCGGGATCTTTTGTTCAGGGGTTTTATAGTCGCCCGGGAAATTGGGGCGCTTCAGCCGGTCGTTGGTAATGATATTGGGTTGCAAAGTCAGCACCTCCTGTAGCTTTTGGGCATATTCATCTGTCATGTTGGTAGGAGTATCCCACCAGAGTACAGCTACTTCGCCGTAATTGGTGAGGAGTTCTTTTACCTGTGGAACCGCTACTTTGTTGATGTATTCCGACATGGAGACAGATGTTTGCACGGGATCCCAATGCCCGGAATGTGCCTGGGTGTATTCGTCTATCCTGGTGGAATCGGGATTGGGCCAGCCTTCAGCAGCTATCTTGCGGGCAGCAGCGCCACCTGGATTATTCCAGTCCTGCGCCTGGGAGTAATAGAAGCCTAGTTTAATACCATATTTCTTACACGCTGCAGCGAGCGGTTTCAACACATCTTTACCGTAAGGAGTGGCATCTACGATATTCCATTTGCTGGCGGCTGATTTGAACATCGCAAAACCATCGTGGTGTTTGGCGGTAATAACAATATATTTCATGCCGGCATCACGGGCAGCTCTTACCCAGGCATCCGGGTCGTATTTCACAGGGTTAAACTCCCGGGCATATTGCTGATATTCAGCAACCGGTATTTTAGCCCGATTCATGATCCATTCTCCTCCGCGTCCTACCTGATGCCCTTTGTAGTTACCTGCCAGTACAGCATAATCGCCCCAATGAATGAACATCCCGAACCGGGCTTCCCGCCACCACTGCATCCGCTGGTCGCGGGACTGGTTACTCTGAGCCGGTAGCCATATCGCTGGCGCCAGCAAGACCATTGATAATAGTAAGCGCTTTAGGTTTTTAGCATTCATAAAGTGGATATTTTGTATTTATGCAAACGATTGCATTCTTTGCGTAAAAAATAGGCGTATAACGCCATTTATATGAAAGACATACTCTAATATCCGCTAAAAAAACAAGAAAAGGTGAATTGATTTTATCAGAGAAAGATAGTTTTTTATCAATTGAGAATGTGGAATTAAGAAATAAAGCGGAGATAGTAGTGGATTGGTGTTCGCGTTTACTATCTCCGCTTTATTTCCTGGTATTTTGTGCTTAATTTTCCGCGATTTTTTCTTTTTCGCTCAATCCCAGCACGGCTGTGGTCCAGTTGCGAAGTTCATCGCAGAGGGCCGGATTGTTGAGCAGTGACTGACCATAAGAAGGGATCATTTTTTTCAATTTGATCTGCCAGGCCTCGGTTTCCACATCTTCTTTGAAGCAGCGTTTCAGCAGATTGAGCATAATGGAAACTGCGGTAGACGCTCCGGGCGAAGCGCCCAACAGGGCAGCAATAGAGCCATCAGCAGCACTTACCACTTCAGTGCCGAACTCGAGTATACCTCCGTGCTCGGGATCTTTCTTAATCACCTGTACCCGTTGGCCTGCTATTTCCAGTTCCCAGTCTTCCATCCGGGCTTCAGGGAAATATTCTCTCAATGCTTCCAGGCGATCTTCCGGTTTTTGACGTACCTGGGCAATCAGGTATTTCGTCAGGGGAATATTATCAAGACCGGCAGAAACCATTGGCCGGATGTTGTTCACTTTAATAGACAGCGGCAGATCCATGAAGGAACCGTTTTTCAGGAACTTGGTAGAAAAACCGGCATATGGCCCAAAAAGCAACGCACGTTGTCCGTCGATCATGCGGGTATCCAGGTGGGGCACCGACATGGGAGGAGCGCCCACAGAGGCTTTTCCGTATACTTTGGCCTGATGTTGTGCAATGATTTCGGGATTGGTGCAACGCAGCCATTGGCCGCTTACCGGGAAACCACCGAAACCTTTTCCTTCAGGAATGTCTGATTTTTCGAGTAATGGCAGGGAACCACCGCCTGCGCCTATAAATACAAAGCTGGCGTTAATGTTTTCCTTTTCGCGGGTGTCGCGGTTCTTTACCTTCAACAACCAGGTACCGTCGTCCTGTTTCTTGAGATCACGTACATCATAATTGAAGTGCATGGATACGCCATCCAGTTTCTGAAGATGGTTGAACAGCGCGCGGGTCAGTGCACCGAAATTCACGTCGGTACCCAGTTCCATGCGGGTTGCAGCTACTTTCTGGGAAGCTTCGCGGCCTTTCATCACCAATGGTATCCAGTTTTCCAGTTGTGCATGGTCTTCGGAATACTCCATGGATTTGAAAAGATGGCACTGTTGCAATGCCTTGTAGCGCTTTTTCAGATAATCCACATTGTCTTCTCCCCAAACAAAACTCATATGAGGAATGCTTTGAATGAAGCGCTCAGGATCCGAAATGATGTTATTGTCTACCAGATAGGCCCAGAATTGGCGGGATACTTCAAATTGCTCTGCAATGTTCACCGCTTTCTTGATATCTACTGACCCATCAGGTTTTTGTGGTGTATAATTCAATTCGCAAAATGCGGAGTGGCCGGTACCTGCATTGTTCCATGCGTCGGAACTCTCAGCAGCAGCCACATCCAGTCGTTCATATATTGCTATGGTTAACTCAGGCTCCAGCTCTTTCAAAAGCATTCCAAGAGTGGCGCTCATAATCCCGGCGCCGATTAAAACCACATCCGGACCTGTTCCAGCCGTACTTTTGCTTCTAAACATAACCCCATTTTTATTCGAGGTGCAAAGTTACAATCAAAACATTTATGCAGGTAGGAGAAAATGGTCCTTTGGGACACAATTAACAATATTATTACAATTCTTTCTGAACGGATTGAAAGTTTTGAATTCATGGATTCTTATATATAATTTTATCTTTTAGTTAAGCATCTGGCACTGAAATAATTGACAGCCTTGAAAATGTACTTTTACTCCTATGATGAACAGAAGAACTTTCCTGAGAGGAGTGTCTGCAGCAGTGGCAATTTCCGCCGCCGGAAAAATAGCCACCGCCGTTACTCCCCGGCACTTTAGCCGCAAAACCGTATTCCGTTTTGCTGTTGGATCCGACCTGCACTACGGAGAACCTAAAACCCAGTATGATCAGTTTTTCCAGGATCTGCAGTCGGCCTTTCACCAGTTTGAGCGGCAGCATCCCTGCGAGTTCTTTGTATTCAACGGCGATATCTTTCATAACGACCCGGCACTGCTGCCCACAGCTGCGGCTAAGCTGAAAACGCTGCACCCGAAACTGCTGGTGACCCACGGTAACCACGATATGGTAAACGCCGCTACCTGGGAACAGGCCTGGGGCATGCCGCTGAACCACGATGTAGTGATCGGAGATCATGTTATCCTCCTTGGCAATACGGCCGACGACAAAGGAAAATATATCTGCCCGGATGTGGAATGGTTCGCCGCCAAACTGGAACAATACAGGAATGCCAAAAATATTTTCATTTTCCTTCATATAACACCCGTTAAATGGACCGATAACGGACTGGATTGCGCATCATTCCAGGAACTGATCAGGAAGTATCCTAATATCAGAGCAGTATTTAACGGTCATGACCATGACCAGGACGGGGTGAAAATGATGGAAAATTCCAAAATACCCTTCCTTTTCGATGGCCACGCCGGTGGCAGCTGGGGCGTGGGCTACCACGGATTCAGAGTGGTGGAGCTCAAAGACGATGGCAGTTTACTTTCTTATATCATGAATCCATTGAGTAAACAGGATGAAAGAACCTTTGAGAGAATTACGAATTCGTAATTCTCTATTCTGCTTTCAAACTCTTCACAGGGTTGGTCAGTGCAGCTTTGACTGACTGGAAACTGATAGTGAGCAGGGCGAGCAGGACAGTGGAGGCCCCGGCGATGATATAAATTCCTACGCCTACCTGTGCACTATACGCAAAACCTTTGAGCCACTGCACGGTTGCCCACCACGCCAGCGGTATTGAAATGGCAATAGCCGCTATTACCAGTTTAATGAAGTCTTTTGTAAGCATGATGACAATAGTGCCTACGGTAGCCCCCAGTACTTTCCTTATGCCGATCTCTTTATTTCTTCGTTGAGCCGTAAAGGTGGCCAGGCCGAATAGCCCCAGGCAGGATATCAGGATTGCCAGGCCGGCAAAATACCGTGATAATGCGGAGATCTGATTTTCTGCTGTATATGATTCCCGGTAATTGTCATCAAGGAATTGATAGTCGAAAGAGAATCCCGGATTCAGCTGCTGATACAGCAACCGCAATTGAGCAACGACTCGTCGCTCCATACCCACTTCAGTTTTGATCATAAACCGATAAGTGCGATCGGGGGCCAGTACGAAGAACAGGGGCTTTACCTTTTCATAGAGCGATTGAAAGTTGAAGTCCCTGACAACCCCCACTATCTCCATATTGGCTCCTTGTACCTGTACTCTTTTCCCAATGGGATCTTTCAAACCCATAAAGCGGATCGCCGCTTCATTGAAGATCACCTTTGAACTATCTGCACCATAGCTGCGCGAGAAGGATCTGCCATCTTTCAGCTTCACATCGAGGGTTTCCAGCATATCAAAATCTACCGGTACCTGCTCAAATTCTGTTCTGTCACCAGGTGCCTTACCTTCCCAGTAAACGCCACTGGTACCGCTGCTATGCCCGGTAAGACTGTGCGCAATATCAGATGCACTTTTCACTCCGGGTATATTTCGTACCTGTGTGAGGAAAGCTTCCTGCTGTTGCTGATCCTCCAGCGCCCCTTCTTTATAAAATGTAATAATCTGATCCCTGGTATAGCCCAGGTTTTTTTGTTGTATGAAGTTGATCTGTTTCTGTATGACCAGCACTGCAACAATCAGTACAATAGATACCGTAAATTGAAAAATTACTAATCCTTTCCGAGCCAGCAGCTCGCCCAAAGATCCGGTGAGCCTGCCTTTTAATGCAGTTATCGGTTTGAAGCCAGATAGGTACAAGGCGGGATAACTACCCGCTAGTAATCCGGTTAACAGGGTGATGAGGAGAACCGGTACAATAATACCGCTGGCGATTTGTAAGCTAAGTTGCTTACTGGTGATTGCATTAAAAGCAGGCAGGAACAACGCTACTAATATCACGGCAAACAGGAGAGAGATGAAAGCCATCATGACCGACTCACTCAGGTACTGCAGAATAAGCATGCCGCGGCCGGCGCCTATTGCTTTTTTGATACCCACTTCTTTCGCCCGGCTGCCAGCTTTTGCGGTCGACAGGTTCATGAAATTAATACAGGCTACCGCCAGAATAAAAAGTGCAATGAGTGAAAACAGATGTACATAATCTATCCTTCCGCCTACCTGAACGCCATTGCTATAGCGGCCATACAGGTACCGGTCAGAATAATGTGTTATAAATGGGGTACGATAAGCGATCTCATCTTTTGTTTTGAGCTTGATATAGTTGGCTATCCTGGCATTGAACCTGTTGATGTTGGTACCTGGTTTCAGCAGCAGGTAAGTACGGCAAAACGTGGCTCCCCAGTTATCGGTGTTGTTCCGGGCTTCTGAATAATCCATTATAGGAGCTACGAAATCGAACCGGTTGGATGAATTGGTCCCCGGTGCTTCAAACACACCAGCAACTGTGTATGGCTGCTTATGCATCATCATCACTGTTTTGCCCATCGCATTACTGGTACTGCCGAATAATTTTATGGCCAGCTCATCTGTCAGTACAATGGTTTTGCTGCCGGTCAGCACCTGGTCGGCATTTCCGAGGATCAGGCGGTAGGAGAAGATTTTGAAAAAATCCCTGCTGGCATACCGGCCCTCGGCCCTTATATTTTTTTCGTTATTAAAAGAGAGGGTAACATCACCTTCTGCTGTTGTGTTAACGGCATATTCCACTTCCGGCATATCCTTCGCCAGTGCATCGGCCATCGGAATAGGAGAAGATGGGGATGTCCAGATGCCGCTGGCCTGCACACGGTTCTCCATCACCTGGTAAAGCTGCGCATCATTTTTATGGAACTTATCAATGTGCAATTCATCATTTACCCATAAGTAAATCAGTAATGCGCAGGCCAGCCCTGTAGATAAACCAATCAGGTTGAGGAAAGTGAAGCGGCGGTCTTTCATCAGATTACGCCAGGCAGTGTAGCAATAACTCCGAAACATAGTAAAGGTATTGTTGCCAGGGCGACAAAGGCGATGCCACCACATTCCATCTCTGTCAGCCAGTATAATAAATATTATTTATTTACTTATGTGTCCGCTTTTAATACAGCTGTTGTTCACTTGCGAAGCAGTGGTAATTTGATGAAGTTTAGTCTTTGTAGAAATCGATCAGCGACCCGAAATATTGATTGTTCCATCCTGCTACCATATCTTCATAAGCTTCATCAGGTATATTGGTATGCCTTAGTTCTACATCGGTGCCTTTAGGGGAGGCGTGTAAAATAATAGTAACGATGGAAGGGGTTTCATCTTCGTCATCTCCAAAATACCATTGCTGTACAATTTTCTTCCCCGTTTCAAATTCCAGGTTCCTGCCAACGATACTATCTTCCCAAAGAGAGAATTCAGAACCGGGTACGGTCGACATTTCAGCTACATCTCCCGTCCACAGCTGTATAGTGGCCGGGTTGGTAAGCGCTGCATAAACTTCTTCAGGAGCAGCGTTCAGGATAAAGTGTTTTTTATAATCTTTCATGCGGCCAAAGCTACTGAATTGGCGAATTATTAGTTACTTTCCTGTAAAATTTGAGCGTATGCAATTCACCAAACTGATCCCGACTATTTTCTACGCTGATATGGAGGTAGCTTTGCAGTTATTTGTGGATACACTCGGTTTTACAATCGCCTACCGGGATGATAAAGGAGAGCAGCCATTTTGTATCATCAAGCACGACACACTCACGATACACCTCGTCGAGAGCCCGGAATGGGCTGTAAAAGACCGGCCGGAAATAAGGCTGGAAACAGATGATATAGCAGCGGTACATGCGATGGTGAAGGGAAGTCATCCTGAATTACTGCATCCTAATTTACCCGAGGTCAGGCTGCAACCCTGGGGCTGGCACGAGTTTGCACTGCTGGATAGAGAAAATGTATCAGTAGTAGTACAGCAACAGGCCTGACCGCGCTTATTTCCGGGCATAACCTATCCATAAGCATATGCATCATATTCATATGCTACCACTAAATAATTTCCTAAATCGTTTTTTTAAGGTATTTTTATTCATTGCTCTATTCATCTCAACCTGGATAGTAAATATGAGAAAAACCTGTTTGTTTACTGTATACCTGTTTTGTTCATTGTTGCTATGCCTGAATACCCATGCTCAGTCTGCCTGGATACGTGTTAATCAGCTGGGATATCTGCCCGAAGGAATAAAAGTAGCGGTATGGGGAGGAAAAGACATTCAACAACCGGCCTCTTTCGAATTAGTGGACGCCACCACCGGAAAAACTGTTTTCATTACCGGCACAGGTAAGCATTTCGGTGCATATGGTCCGTTCAGTCAGAGCTGCCGGCTGGACTTCAGCGTGTTTAAATCTACCGGAAAATATTACCTGAAAGCAGGCAATACCGTTTCTCCGGAATTTCGTATAGGCGATAACGTTTATGCAGGTACGCCGGATTTCCTGTTACGTTATCTGCGTCAGCAAAGAAGCGGTTTTAATCCATTCCTGAAAGATTCATGTCATACCCGTGACGGCTATACGATGTATGGACCAATGCCCGACAGTACGCATATTGATGTGGTTGGTGGCTGGCATGATGCCAGCGATTATCTGCAATATGTGACCACCTCTGCCAATGCCACTTTTCATTTACTGGCTGCCTGCCGCGATTTTCCGGAAGTATTTGCAGATAAGTATGCCGCTAACGGGTTACCTGGCGCCAATCATATCAGGGATGTGCTGGATGAAGCACGATGGGGGCTCGACTGGCTGTTGAAAATGCATCCGGGTGAAAACCTGATGTTTAACCAGATTGCAGACGACAGAGATCATCACGGAATGCGCCTGCCGGGAGAGGATAACTTCTATGGAAAAGGGTTTGAACGGCCTGTATATTTCTGTACCGGAAAGCCACAGGGACTGGGGAAATACAAGAATAAAACTACCGGTGTAGCATCTACTGCTGGTAAATTTTCCAGCGCCTTTGCATTGGGGGCCGGTTTATTTGCACTAACGGATAGCGACTACTCGAAGAAGCTGGCAGAAAGGGCATTGTCTGCCTGGAAAATGGGAGTGGCTCAGCCAGGTGTTTGCCAGACGGCGTCGGTATTGTCGCCCTACATTTATGCGGAAGATAATTGGACAGATGACATGGAACTGGCGGCCGCCGCGATGTACCATATGACCAGCGATGTTACTTACCGCAACGCTGCGTTCCGCTATGCAGAACAGGAAAAAGTTACACCCTGGTTGGGTGCTGATACGGCTAATCATTACCAGTGGTATCCGTTTATTAATCTTGGCCACTACGCGTTAGCGAAGCAAACTACCGGCGCTGAAAAAGCAGCACTGACCGGTTATTACCGGGAAGGAATTGAAAGAGTATGGTCAAAAGCGCAACACAATGCTTTTTACAGGGGAATACCATTTATATGGTGTAGTAATAACCTGACAGCGGCATTTGCCATTCAATGCTATTGGTACCGGCAATTAACAGGTAAAGATACCTACGCCGTCTTAGAGCAATCCAATATCGACTGGCTTTTTGGTTGCAATCCCTGGGGAACCAGTATGGTATGCGGTCTGCCAGGAAACGGAGATGCGCCGTCGGACCCGCATTCAGCGTTCTCCGTGATCGGCCATTATCCGGTGGATGGAGGGCTGGTAGATGGACCTGTGTATACGAATATCTATAAGAACCTCATTGGGATACATTTGTCGGCCCCGGACGAATATGAAACATTTCAAAGTAACCTGGCGGTGTATCATGATGATGCCGGCGATTACAGCACCAATGAACCAACGATGGATGGAACAGCATCACTGGTATACCTGCTGGCAGCCAAAGCGCACGAGGGAACCGGCGGACGAACTTATGATCATGGTGGAATTGCGAGGGGAGATAGTACCCACCGGCGGCTTACGCTGGTTTTTACGGGAGATGAATTTGCAGACGGCGGCGCTGTAATACGGAATGTGCTGCATGTACAGCGGGTGCCGGCGGCTTTCTTTTTTACGGGGAAGTTTTACAGGAATCCTGCCCATCGGCGGTTGGTTAAACAGCTGAAAGCAGACGGTCATTACCTGGGTTCGCACGGCGATCAGCACCTGCTGTATTGCGACTGGAATAACCGCGACAGCCTGCTGGTAACCCGTGAGCAGTTCCTGGCTGATCTGGATGCGGGGTACGCCAGCGGACATCTTACAAAAAAAAGTGCACCGTGGTTTTTACCGGCTTATGAGTGGTATAACGACAGTATCGCCAGCTGGGCTGCAGCTGCGGGAACGCGGCTGGTGAATTTTACGCCTGGTACCCGCTCCAATGCGGATTACACATTTCCGGAAATGGGAAAACGGTATAAGTCGGCCGCAGAGATCTACGAGTCAGTGTTGCAGTATGAAGCCACGCATCCGGGCGGATTGAACGGGTTTCTGCTGCTGATGCACATCGGCACAGATCCCCGCAGAACAGATAAATTATATTCTAAACTTTCTTCTCTGATAACTGTTCTTAAAGCAAGGGGTTATCAGTTTAGCACAATTGAGCAGACGCTGAAGTAAGGGGTGTCATCAAATAAGCGATTCGGATAAAGTTTACAACAAATAACCAAAATTAGCCTGTCAACCAAAATCAATCGTCACTTGTCATGCCATCTAACTAATCAGAAGTCTGCATAGTACCAGAATTTAAACGCAATTAAAACATTTCTATGAAGCTGTTTTTGTTTATGAGAATAGCCAGAGGCAGGGCCTTTGCGCTATTACTATTCCTGAATTTTGCAGCGGTTGCTGCATATTCGCAGGTGAAAATTTCCGGCCGCGTTACAGATGAACAACAGGCGCCTGTTCCGGGGATAACGGTGGTTATTAAGAATACCAGGTCGGGAGCAATGACGGATCCCGATGGGCGTTACACGATCAACGCGCAGCTACAGCCTGGGAATTACACGCTTTCCTTTTCCGGTATTGGTTTTGCGCCAAAGGAAGCTGTGCTGGTGATCGCAGCTGGTACTTCGGTGTATGTACAAAATGAACAATTATCGTCCGCTGTATCCAGGCTGGATGAAATTGTCGTAACCGGTACATCAGAAGGAACAACCCGCCGCCAGTTAGGAAACTACATCAGCACCGTGAAAGCTGATGAATTGAATAAGGGAGGAACGGGCAACGTGCTGGCGGCATTGCAGGGAAAAACAGCCGGTGCACAGATTACGCAGAATTCCGGAGATCCTTCAGGTGCCATCTCTGTAAAGCTGCGAGGTATCAGTACTATATCCGGATCTACAGAGCCGCTGTATATTATTGATGGTGTGATCATAGATAACTCAACCACTCGTGTTACCAACGCAGATCCAAACTACGCCGGTGATAATTTTGTAGGAAGTGTGGGCCAGAACCGGTTGGCGGATATAAACCCGGCGGATATCGAAAGGGTGGAAGTGCTTAATGGCGCTGCTGCCGCCGCCATATACGGATCACGGGCTAATGCGGGCGTGGTACAAATTTTCACTAAACGCGGCAGCTCCGGTGCTCCGGTGGTGAGTTTTTCTACCAGTCTTTCTATTAACCAGCTCCGGAAAAAACTGGATGTGAATCAATCTCCAACAAAGTTCGGTGGTTCACCTGACGACTCTACACAGAATATACTCACGCCTGCAGTAGTGAGCACCACGCCGGTAAACAGGCATAACTACCAGGACTATATTTTCCGTACTGGCGTGGGTACAGATAACAACGTGTCGGTGGCCGGAGGTCAGAACAAAACGAAGTATTATGCATCTGCCAGTTATTTTTATAACCAGGGTATTATCAGGAATACAGACTTCAGCCGTTACAGCTTCCGCCTCAATCTCGACCAGGAGATTAACGACTGGATCAGTATGAATGCCAGCATGAACTATGTATATAGCAGTTCTGATGAAAAGCCGGATGGGAACACATTTTATTCACCTATGAATGCAGTTACCATCATTGGTAATTATTACGATATACAACGGCGCAACGCGCTGGGCCAGCTGATGAAAGTTGGTGAACGCGGAAGAGTGAATCCTGTTTCAGTGATAGAAGATTTTAAGCAACAGGAACATGTAGGCAGGATCATTGCGGGAGCGGGAATCAAGCTGCGTCCGATCAAAAATCTGACAGTAGATTACAGGCTGGGTATCGATAACTACAATCAGGAAGGAACCACGTTTATGCCGGCATTTGCATATAATGTGAGCCCCGCCTTTTATGGCGGCGGCCCCTCGCTTGATCCGTCGCAGAATGGTTACGCCAGTGCGGGAAACAATAATTCCTTCATGCTTAACCACGATCTCAACGCTACCTATAACTGGGATATCAACAGCAAACTGACTTCTGTAACACAGGTTGGTTATTCCGTACAATACCAGCGGATGCATTTTACGCTGGAGCAGGGAAGAGGTATGCCGCCGTTTGTACAAACAGCAGACAAGGCTACTACCATCATTCCTGGCGCCGATCAGCGTACTGAATTATCTGTTTCCGGAGAGTACATCCAGCAAAATTTTAAATATCGCAATCAACTGTTTGTGACAGGTGCGTTACGTATGGATGGATCTTCGGTATTTGGGGTAGATCAGCGTAATCAGCTATATGCAAAGTTGAGCGGCTCTTATGTATTATCAGGAACGGATTTTTGGGAAAAATCAGCGGTTAATAAATGGTGGAACCTGCTGAAGATTAGGGCCGCCTATGGCGAATCCGGCAACCTGACTGGTATACCGGCGTATGGCCGGTATAATACTTATAATGCCACCGCCTTTATCGGTGCCGCAGCGTTTCAGTCGCCCGGTACCTATACCAATCCTAATGTGAAACCAGAAAAACAAAAAGAACTGGAAGTGGGAACCGATCTGGCATTCTTAAATAATCGTATATCCGTTTCCGTTAACTACTATCATAAGCGTGTGGAAGATTTGCTGATCAGCAGAGCGATTGCACCAACCAATGGTTATTCTTTTTATCTCAACAATATAGGCACGCTGCAGAATACCGGTGTGGAAGTAATGCTGAGTGCTACTCCGGTTAAAACAAAGGATTTTTCCTGGAACCTGACAGCAATCTATAACCGTAACCGCAATAAAGCCGTGGATATTGGCCAGTCGCTCATCCTGTACAATACGGTGGGAGGAGCGCCGGTAGGCATTGCTAATGGCGAGCCGATAGGTTTTTTCTACGGAACCTTCTTTGCGCGGGATGCCAGCGGCAATATGCTGAAAACACCGGCAGGTATACCTGTTACAGAAGCAGGTACTCAGAATACCCCACTAACGTATACGGTTGCACGTGATCCGGCAACAGGGTTACCCCCTGCAAAAGCAACGGCGCTAAATAGAAAGATCGGAGATCCGAATCCGATGTATACAGGAACATTGACAAACGATTTTCAGTATAAGCAACTGGGGCTGCATGTGCAGCTGGATGCGGTACAGGGAGTGGATGTATTTAATGCCGACTTCAGAACCCGTCAGGGAGTTGATAACGGTAAGGTGGCAGAAATGGAAGACAGAGGGCAGCTGCCGCGAGGCTACATCTCAGGGGTTTATAATATCCAGGAGTGGAGAGTCGACAATGGTTCATTTGTTAAGCTAAGAGAAGTATCATTAAGCTATGATTTCGGTAAGCTAAAGCCGTTCAGCGATCTGGCTGTCAGCCTGGGAGGGCGCAACCTGGTTTCCTGGGATCATTACAAAGGCTATGATCCGGAGATCAACGCAGCAGGACAAAGCACAGTATTGCGTGGAATTGATTTCGGAGCAGTGCCTATTCCCAGAAGTTATAACCTGACAGTTCGTGCAAGATTCTAATACTTTAAAAGATCAACTATGAAACGATATATTTCATTTGGCTTATTATTGATAGTTTTATTTTCCTGTAAGAAGGATTACAGGGATCCATCGGGTCCATCATCCCAGGAAGCGTACAGCACACCGGCGGCATTGGCTAATACAGCCGTAGGGCTGCAGGCCTGGTATTCGAAAGACAGAACAGGGTTACTTTATACAACAGTAGCATCCGGAAGTTTGCTTACGGGAGAAACCTTTGTGACAAACCCCGGAAATACCGACGAGGCGCAGATTGGCGCAGGGGGCAGTAAAATTCTGACTACGAACGCTGTAGTGACCGGCATGTGGGCAGTGTCGAACAAGATACGTTATGAGGCGGATAGTATTCTGCGCCACACTAACGTAATCGTTTCTGATAAAGCGTTTGCGAGTGGACTTATCGCTTATGCCTCTATATTCAAAGCGCTGGCAATAGGTGTACAGGCTAATTTCTGGGAGCAGATACCAGCTAACACCGGTAAGCCGGACACCATTACAACGGATGTAACATTCATTCCCGGTAAACAGGGATATGCGCTGGCAGTGGCAGCATTGGACAATGCCATCAATACAGTAACAACAACGCCGATAGGTGGTGGTTTTAGTGCCTACTCTACCGATACGATAAAAATGGTGAGTACACTTTATGCATTGAAAGCCAGGTACGCGCTATGCGCCGGTGATTATGCAGGCGCGCTGGCAGCAGCAGGCAAGGTGCCATTGCAGGACAGATCTCCGTTTGCATTCAATGCGCAGATCACAAACCCGATCTTTACACTGGTAACAGCAACGAACAATATCTACAACGTAGTAGATTCTTCCATGGGGCTGCCAGTTGGATTACAACCCAATCTGGCTGACAAGCGGGTACCGTTTTACATACTAACACAGCAAACCAAAAAGCCACGGTTCATTATCAACGGCTTTTTCCGGTCCAACGTAATTTCGGTGCCCATTTATCTTCCGGGGGAAATGACATTGATCAAAGCAGAGTGTTATACACGTATGCATGATATAGCCAACGGGCTGGCAGAGCTGAATAAAGTAGTGACAAAGAGAATTGCGGATGATGCTTTTGGCGTGGGAGCGGAGCTGCCGCCGGTAACAGCAACCACAGAAGCAGCATTGCTGACACTTATTTATCAGCAGAGAAGGATAGAATTATTTATGAATGGTCAGGAGCTGGAAGATAGCCGCCGGTTTGGACGGCCGGTAGCGGAACGGAAGAGGAATTATTTCCCGTATCCGTTTGTGGAGAGGAATGATAATCCGAATACACCACCGGATCCGGATTTTTGAGGAAAAGGAAAAGCCGCGGAACCCCGCGGCTTTTTTGTGGAATCAGGTGGGCCGGGCTTTTCCGCCGCTTGCATTTTCGTATATTTGCAGGATTGAACATTGTTGATTATGACCCACAATATGCATTTATATAACCTGGCGGATGTTCCGGCGATAGTAAAAGAGAAACATCAGGAGTTGTTGCCCGCTGAAGCCGATCGTGAGACCAACTATTTTTTTACCATGTTGATGGATTGGGAGGAGGAATTTCCTTTGTTCTTCCATCCATTGTTTATCCATGGCATCACAGCGTTGCCAAAGGAGAACGGTGGCACCGAAGGCGGCTTGTATGCGCTGTCGGAAAAAGGAATTGCGGCTCTCCGTGAGTTTTATGATTTTATTGAAGCACATCAGGCCGTGTTGTTAGATGACGTGGGTGCTTTTCTTCAGGCTAAAAAGAAACTGTTTCAATATTTTGACGAGAAAATTAAGCAGAACTATTTTCGTTTGTTTTCTACAGACATATACACCATTGGAGAGGATGATGAAAGCTATATACAGTTTGTAGAAGTGTTGAAAGGTGGTATAGAGAAAAATAATACACTAATCCGCGAAGCCATTGCAGCCGATGATCCTTTGTTGCTGGATAAATGTTTGTTCTCATCAGCAGCAGGCAGCATACAATCGTTCCGGCAATATCTGAATATGGCATTGTACGACTATGGCTGGGCGCTGATCAGATCTTCTGCACATCCTTCACAGAACATGCTGTTTGAGGAGAATGAACTATTGGGGATAAAAGATTCGCTGGGGGATATCTTACTGCCAGCCGAATATGATGCGATATATGAGTACCCTTTTTATGGAGAGCTCGCAGTAGTTTCTAAAGATGGAAAATACGGTTATATCAACCGTCGTGCTAAACTGGTAATCCCCTGCAGCTATGATGAGGCGTTCGAGTTTTTCGGAGGCTATGCACGCGTTGTAATCAATGGAAAGTTTGGTGCGATTGATGAGGATGGCGAAATTGTTATACCAGCTATTTATGAAGATGCCAGTGTACTTGATGGGGGCGTATTTGCTGTTAAAAAGGAAAACGAATGGGGAATTGTTGTTGCTTCCGGCGCAGTGATGCTGCCATTTCAACCCGCGGAAAGTATCACTCCGATAGAGGGTGGCAGTCATGTCTATTTCCGGGTAGAAACACCAGCCGGAGATAGTCTGTTTTTTACACACCGGTTCAAACCCTTATCTGTACAGCCGGATGATAAGATAGCTGTTGCCGGAGGATATTATGTCATTACCCGTGGAGATAAAACAGCGTTGCTGGATGTAACAGGCGAAGAACTGTTGCCCTTTGCAACGCAGCAATTCTTCTGGATGGCGGAGTTGTCCGTATTCATGATAGCGATCAATAAAGGCAAGGGCCTTTATTTGCCGGGAAGTGGCTGGCTGGTGGAGCCTTTATATAGTAATATATCCTCCCTGCATATACCAGAAGAAGAAGAGCACAGGGAGCATTATGCTGTTATCAACAATCGGGAGAAAGCAGGACTTTTCGCTATTGGTGAAAAATCTCATTGGGTGTTTCCGGTAGCATATTTTAATTTCAGCTACCTGAAAAAAGGTTTTTGGGGTTATAGTACTTCGTCTGCAAACTGGGGAGTGGCCGGGGCAGATGGAACGATCGTTACCGAGCCTATATATAATTCTCTGAACGGGAAAATGGGATGGATTCCCGATGCGGTTGCCATTGGAATCAAAGAGAATGAAATTTTAAAGGTTCGGGAAGATGGAAGTGCACGGCCTATGTCGGCGCAGGAAGTATTGGATGAGATGGAGCATTTCAATTCAGCAGGTGCCATTAATCCCGGGATAGATGTATGGCTCAAAGCCAGGCGGGCAGCAAAGAAAGCGATAGGGCTATATCATGAGGGAATGGAAGCATTCAGTGAGGGCAGGTACGAAGAGGCGGTGCGGAAATTGGAGCAGTCGGCGGCGGGGCATTGTTTTGAAGCGATGACGGATTTGGGGCGGTTGTATGAAACGGTGGATGGGTATGGGGATGGGGAGAAGGCGATGGGGTTATATAGGAAGGCAGCGCAGCTGGGGGAGAAGAGGGCGGTGAAGAGAATGAAGGAGGATGGATAGCACAAGGTTAGTGTCTCCAAATACCTATATCAGTTTTTTTATCCTCTTATTTCTGATTGAGAAGTTGATTTTTTAAACTGAGCATTTGAGGTTTCATTTGATCCATATCTTGTTGTAGCTGGTTAAGACTTTTATTTCCCCGAGATCCATATCTTGTTCTTTTACTTCTTTCTGAGATGGAATGTCAGGAAGATGTTGATGGGTTTTAATATAATTTTCAACATGCTGAAGTGTCGGTAAAATATAATCAGCATGAAAAACAAAATAGGACTAGCTACTTTTTTCACTTTAACTTTGCGTACGCCAACAGTACCTTCCACTGTAAGTTTATAACTGCCAGGAAGTGTAGTCCCAATACCTATGTTCCCATCCGCATTGGTAGATAGCGTGTCCGTATTTGTAGTAACATCAAAAAATCTTAAATCCTGTGAAAGATTTAGGTAAATTAAGCAGAGGCACTATATTACGAGAACCACCAGGGGATGGGTGTGGCAGCATCATACTGAGCGGGAATAATGTAATTAGTCCCCCAACCTCAACATCCTGATATTCCTAGAGGGACATTTTGGAGGATTATGAATCCCAATGGAAATGGAGGTATGTCACTCTTGGGAAAGAAATAAGGGTTTAAAAACTAAATAACATGAATATTGTTAGCTTTATTGACCAATTGAAAAGTGTTGCACTTACAGAGCAATTTATTGCCCAAGAGTTACCGGGCGTTGATCTTGGACTTATTGAGATTTATATGCGAGAAAGGGTGGCTTTAGATTCCGAAATAATGCTTTTTGATGCGGAATCAATTTCAAATGAACTTATAATGGAAATTGATGGGATTAAATATGAGAATTTTTTCCCCTTATTTGAAGCACGAGAAATGGTGGAGGCATATGTAACAGAGTATAATAATAAACTCAATAATTTAGATATTGCCAAAAGGATGCTTGATTATTGGTATCAGGATGCCTGAGTAAGTATAAATAAATTGCTGGAATAAAACGACAATAATAAAATAGAAAAAGCCTTTAACCATCAGCTGCCAGCTAACAGTTAAAGGCGTTATTAACAGTTAAATCAAAGTCTTTCAATAATACCGGCAATTCCCTGCCCACCGCCTACGCAGGCTGTAACAATACCGTATTTTTTATTCAATCTTTTCAAATCGCCAAGCATCTGCACCGTCAGTTTAGCGCCGGTACAACCCAGCGGGTGGCCCAGTGCAATCGCCCCACCGTTGATATTGACGATATTGGGATCTATTCCCAGTTCGCGTATTACTGCGATCGACTGCGAAGCAAATGCTTCATTCAATTCCACCAGATCAATATCCTGTAGCTTTTTTCCGGTACGCTGCAGCACTTTAGGAACCGCTGCCACAGGGCCTATTCCCATGATACGCGGGTGAACGCCGGCGGAAACGCAGCCAACGAGGCGACCAATAGGTTGCAGTCCCAGTTCATTTACCATACGCTCACTCATTACCACCACAAAGGCTGCACCATCGGATGTTTGGGAGGAGTTGCCTGCTGTAACAGAACCGCCGGCAGCAAACACAGGTTTAAGTTTGGCCAGAGCGTCTAAAGAAGTATCTGCGCGAGGCCCTTCATCGGTATCAACTGTAAACGATCGTTTTTGTTTCTTCCCTTTCTCATCTACATATACTTCCTCCACAGAAATGGGGAGTATTCCTTCCTTAAAATAGCCGTTTTTAATGGCATTCAGGGCTTTCTGGTGCGAATTATATGAGAACTCATCCTGGTCCTGGCGGCTTACTTTGAATTCATTAGCCACTGCTTCAGCGGTGAGTCCCATACCGATATAATAATCGGGATTTGTACTTGCAACGGTATAGTTAGGTACTGTTTTCCAACCTGCAACCGGCACCAGGCTCATACTTTCCGTCCCACCGGCAATGATACAGTCGGCCATACCGGATTGTATCTTAGCCGTAGCGATGGCGATAGTTTCCAGTCCGGATGCACAATACCGGTTTACCGTCATTCCCGGCACATCAATTCCCAAAGCTCTTACCGAGATCATGCGACCGATCTGCAGGCCCTGCTCTGCTTCCGGCACGGCGTTTCCGACGATCAGATCATCAACCCTTTTAGGATCCAGCTGTGGCAGAGATTTGAGTAATCCGGTAATAACATCCACTGCCAGGTCATCGGATCTGTAAAAGCGAAATCCCCCTCTTTTGGACTTTCCTACCGCGGTGCGGTATCCGGCAACTATATACGCTTCTTGCATGAAAAAAAAATTTTATAATGAGCTATCGGTTAGATTATCAACATAATGGGTATTTATCCACATTTTGCGGTTGTTTCCAAATTTAATTAAATAAAGTACACAAATATTCAGAAGATCCATTAAATTTGCGTCCCGCTTCAGAAGAAGATAACGGAAAAAAGACTCCCTAGCTCAGTTGGTTAGAGCTACTGACTCTTAATCAGTAGGTCCTGGGTTCGAGCCCCAGGGGGGTCACCAAAAAAATAAAAAAAGTGGCTATAGGCCACTTTTTTTATTTAACCATTATCATATATCTCCAGCTTACTCAGATATCTATACACATCAAGACGCACCTTTCCCGGATCATCAAATACAATTCTGTGCATCTCTGCCGGTTGCCTCATATCAATTCCAAATACCTCCAGCATTCGCTCAAAAAAGAAATCACCGCCATTTCGCCGCCCCAGTTCATAGCTGGCATAGCAGGCACGCTGTACGCCAAGTCGACCGCTCATTTCCTGCTGCGAAAGCCGAAGGGCTTTCCTGATCTTTTTCAGAAATCGTTTATTATATGCGTTCATATTTAGTCTTGTTAAAAGTTCTCAAAATTGTGTCACTATCATATTTAATAACTATATTTGTGTATAATATGTAAGTGATTGGTACTAAATAGATTCAAATTGACATGAACGACACATCTATGATAAACGGAATTGCATAATGAGCAATAAATATCCGTTACCGGCGGACCGGTAAAATCATAAAAAATGTATCTGCTTTTTGGTACTATAGATGATCAGGGGCCTGGAGAATGGTAAAAAAGGAGAATTGAAGAAAATTCAAACCGGAGAACCACGGGGTAACCCGTTGAGGAACTCCTTGAAAACAGTAGATCACGCATGGTGAGATATGTTTTGTTGTAAGACAAAAACCAAAGGGGCTGCTACGCTTTGCGAGGGCAGGCAGCCCACTTTTGGTTGTACACCTTTTGCATACAGGCATCAAAGTTAGGTTATTTTATATTAGTTGTCAATTTTTTATTTTTCGTAAATTATTGATTATTATGTAATTAAAACTATCATTTTGATAAATTACCCCCTGTTTTGTCAGCGATTAATATCATAATTGCATGACGATTCTCATGATCAGTGCCCTCATTCTCACGACAGGAAATATCTTCTTTATAAGATAATATCCCCCTTCTGCTAATTAGATTAAACTTTTTGTTAATTTGGAGTTGTAAATCGGTATTCCCCGGTCATTACCATATCGCTTTATGGATCGCAGACAATTCCTAACCTTATCGCCAGATCGCTCCCACACGCGGGCTCAGGCCCCTTTTGCCCGCGCCGCTACTGGCATGGCCCCGTACGCCGGCGCCTGGAGCACCCTACAAATTATTCATCTCCTTAAACGCACCATGTTCGGCGTTTCACCCGCCGATCTCAATGCCTTTAAAGGATTGGGCATGCAACAGGCAGTCGATAAACTCCTGTCCACCCAGCCCGATCCCCAGCCTCTCATCAATAACTATGGGGTGGATAGCACCGGCGTTGCTCCCGGCGCCGTCTGGGTCAGAGCCGCCCTCGGTGATGATATGCTGGAGAGAAAAAGGATGGCTTCCTATAAAGCCTGGTGGACAGGCCAAATGATTAACCAACAGCAAAGCATACACGAAAAAATGGTGCTCTTCTGGCATAATCATTTCGTGACCGAAACAACGACGGTGAACGATAGCCGTTTCATCTACCAGTATAACCTTACCCTGCGCCAAAATGCACTCGGTAATTTCAAGGCGCTTACCAAGGCAATCACCCTGGATCCCGCTATGTTGGTATATCTCAACGGATATCTGAACTCCAAAGGAGCTGCCGATGAAAACTATGCCCGGGAATTACATGAGCTTTTTACCGTTGGTAAAGGCCCTGATTCTCATTATACGGAAGATGATGTAAGGGCCACTGCACGCGTGCTCACCGGTTTTAGAGTAGATCGTGTAAACATCTCCAGCTACTTCGATACCACTAAGCACGACATCACCAATAAAGATTTTTCCAGCTTTTATGGCAACAAAACCATATCCGGTAAAACCGGCCCGGATGGCGCTACTGAGGTCGATGATCTGCTGAATATCATCTTCGCGCAACCGGAAGTGGCGAAATTTATCTGCCGGAAATTATACCGCTTCTTTGTTTACTATGATATCGATCAGGCTACCGAAACCAATGTGATAGGTCCGCTGGCCGATATCTTCCGCAGCAGCGGATATGATATCAAAGTGGCGCTCAACGCCCTCTTCACCAGCGAACACTTCTTCGATCCCGCTAACATGGCCTGCCTGATTAAAAGCCCCGCTGATTTCTGCATTGGCCTCTGCCGGGAATATAATGTACAGTTCCCTGCAGATTATCCCACCAGATACGCGGCCTGGGGAGCTATCCACGACCGTGCCGCTTCCATGCTGCAGGACTTTGGAGATCCGCCGCTGGTGGCCGGTTGGGAGGCCTATTACCAGGCTCCGTCCTTTCATGAATTGTGGATAAATACAGATACGCTGCCTAAACGCAACCGGCTCTCTGATGCATTCATCAGCACCGCCGGATTCAGTAATCTGCATATCGATTCGCTCGCCTTTGCCAGTCAGCTGCCCCACCCCGAGGACCCTGCTGCATTGGTCAGCGATTCCTTGGATATATTATATCGTGTAGGCGTTTCCGATAATGTAAAAGCTTTTCTGAAAAATACTATCCTGCTCAGCGGGCAAAACCCCGACAGTAACTACTATTGGACGCAGGCCTGGAACGCCTGGAAGGCGTCGCCCGGTGATGCCACGCTGAAAGAAAATGTGGAAACACGCCTGCAGGCACTGTATAAATACATTATGGATCTGTCGGAATACCAACTCGCCTGAAATACCTTTTTATGAAAAGAAGAGACTTCATCAAGTATACTGCACCGGCTGCCCTGTTGCCAACGCTTATCAATGGCTTCGCCGTTAAAGCCTTTGGTGCATCCCCTATGCTGAATGCACTCGCGGCTGCGGCCGACAATGATCACGTGTTGGTCATGATTCAGCTGACGGGCGGAAACGACGGGCTCAATATGATCATTCCGCTGGATATATACAGCAAATACCAGGCTGCACGTAGTAACATCGCCATACAGGAAGGCAAGGTACTGCGTCTGGATAGCTACCTGAAATCGGGACTGCATCCGGCGATGAAAGGAATCCAGCAATTATATTCCGATGGAAAAGTGTGTATCGTTCAAAGCGTTGGCTATCCGTCGCCTAACTATTCGCATTTCCGTGCCACTGATATCTGGCTCACCGGCTCTGATTCCAACCAGGTACTAACTACCGGTTGGGCAGGCCGCTACCTGGATACCCAATACCAGGGCTTTCCCGATGGTTACCCGAACTCGGATAACCCCGACCCGCTTGCTATCCAGATAGGTTCTATCGTTTCGCCTGCTTTTCAGGGCCCTAATGCCAGTATGGGAATTGCCATTACCAGTGCTACCAATTTTTATAATTTGATAGATGGGGTAACAGATCCCGTTCCTAATACGAAATGGGGGAAGGAACTCCAGTATATTCGCCTCATCGCCAAACAAACCAACAGCTACGAACAGGCCATCAAGAATGCTGCTACCAAAGTAACGGCCCAGGGCCCGTATCCGGCAAACAACGGATTGGCAGAGCAATTGAAAATTGTTGCACGCCTGGTGGCTGGTGGCCTGAAAACCAGGCTCTACATGGTAAGCACAGGTGGTTTCGATACACATGCCAACCAAACCGAAGGAGGTGATACCAGCAAAGGCGGCCACGCTGCGCTGCTGGGAGGTATCTCCGACGCTATCAAGGCCTTCATGGATGACCTGAAAGGCCTGCATGTTTCCCGCCGCATCGTTGGCATGACCTTCTCCGAATTCGGGCGCCGTATCAAATCTAACTTTAGCATGGGTACCGACCACGGCGCTGCTGCTCCCATGATCATCTTCGGCGATTATGTGAACCAGGGTGTACTGGGTAATTCGCCTGCATTGCCCGATAACAGCACGGTCATCGACAATATCCCCATGCAGTACGATTTCAGGTCTATATACGCGTCTATACTGGAACAATGGTTCTGCGTGGATCAGACAACGCTGCAGAACATTCTGCAGAAAGATTATCAACGCCTGCCTATCATCAGCGGTGTTGCCTGCGGTACCATCACCGGTCTGCCTGACCTGAATACTGATGGGAAGAAACTGATCACTAACGCTCCTAATCCTTTTACCGGGTATACCACCATCACTTACATCACCGGCAGCGGTAACACCATGATCCAGATATTTGATACTACTGGCCGATTGATTAGTGTGCCCGTGAATAAAACACATACGCCGGGCACCTATTCGTTTACATTTGATGCCCATTTGTTGGCACCAGGGATCTATTACGCCAGGTTCCAGAACGGACCGGTACAACAGGTGAGACCCATGCTTAAAGTGGATTAAGCTTATAATTCGATTAATAATGCTGCAACGCTGTTGCAAATAATTGAATTTTGCTACCTTTGCAGTTGTGTATAAAAACTGTCTGCATAAAATATTAGCAGTTATGCTGTTGGGGGTATTTACTATTAATACCATCCCAAGGGAATTTATACACACTTTCGCCGGGCACCACGATACGGAGGATGCCATCCATTACCACGATGGACTCACCATTTCAACAGAACACCGCCACTGCGATTTTCTGCAGATCGGTGTGGAACCTTACGAGGTATTTGTTACTTCATATATAGCCCCGGCTCTTAAAGTGAGCTGGGTATTTTATCCCCTTCCCCTGACAGCACTTGCCGGGGAAATTTATTACAACCTTAGCCCCAGGGCACCTCCACATGTTATTGTATAAGCTTCATTTTTCTTTAACGTGAATAAAAAGAATACGTTCATTATTATTGCTGGCAAAAGCCAGTATTTCATTGATTTTATATTAACATGAATATGTATCATCTGCGTGTATTTATACTCGGACTGTGGAGCGCCATGCTATTTGCGCTACCAGCTGCCTATGCGGGCAATAATCCCAACGATGGAGATTTTTCCAACTCTTTATCCGGTAAGGTGGTAGATAAGTTATCCCACACGCCGCTGCCCGGCGCTACCGTTTACCTGCCCGACCTCCATGTAGGTGCCGCGGCAGATGCACAGGGGAACTATGCTATCAAAAACCTTCCAAAAGGAAAATATGCGGTAGAAGTACACTATGTAGGCTATGCGGCTTATACCGCGTCTGTTGCCATCACTGGGGCTACTACCCAGGATTTCGAACTCTCCGAAACACTGATCGAAAAAAATGAAATAGTGATCACCGGCGTCAACCTGGCTACCTCTGTGAAGAAAACACCTACTCCCATCAGCATTATCCGCCGCGACTATCTGGATCAGAGCATTTCTACCAATATCATTGATGCAATCGCGAAAGTGCCTGGGGTAACACAATTATCGACCGGTCCCGCTATTTCCAAGCCATTTATCCGTGGACTTGGCTACAACCGCGTAGTAGTGGTGGGCGACGGTATTCGTCAGGAAGGCCAGCAATGGGGCGATGAACATGGTATTGAGGTGGATGACTATAATGTAGGGCGTATCGAAATACTGAAAGGCCCTGCCTCCCTGATCTATGGATCCGATGCCTTGGCCGGTGTGGTAAATATCGTACCCCCTGCAACGTTACCGGAAGGAAGAATAAAAGGTAACGTGGAGGCTAACTACCAGACCAACAACGGACTGATGGCGTATCATGCCGATATCGCCGGTAATAACAACGGCTTTAGCTGGGGAGCGTATGTTACCCAGAAACAGGCACACGATTACAAAAACAAATATGACAACTATGTTTTCAATTCCCGCTTTAACAACACCAACTTTGGTGCTGATATCGGTGTGAATAAACAATGGGGATATTCTCATCTGAGCTTTAGCTCCTTTAATCAGCATCTTGGACTGGTAGAGGGAAATCGCGACAGCACCGGCGGTTTTGTGAAACAGGTCATCTTAGATGGTAATGCCGATAAGGCACCCGTTACCTCACACGATGACAAGTCGTATAGTATGATGGTGCCTAAGCAACAGATCAACCACCAGAAAATAGTATGGGACAACAGCCTGTACCTGCACAATGGAGGGCGTTTCGGTCTTACGCTCGGTTATCAGCTTAACCAGCGCCGGGAATTCGGAAATGTGCTGGAGCCCAATACACCCGGATTATACCTCTATCTCCAAACCTTTAACTACGGCCTGAAATACTACCTGCCTGAAATGAATGGCTGGCAAACAACCGTTGGTGTGAATGGTATGTGGCAGCAAAATCAGAATAAAGGAAGTGACTTCCTGATACCGGCGTACGACCTGTTCGATCTCGGCGCTTTTGCCGTAACCAGCAAAACATTCAATAAACTCACGCTCAGCGGCGGTTTACGTTTCGATAACCGTTCCCTCAATTCCAAAGCGCTGTTCCTGGATGCCAACGGCAAACCTGCTTCCGGTGGCGATGCAAAATTCGATCCTTTCAAACGCAACTTCAGCAATGTGTCTGGTAGTGCGGGGCTCAGCTATGAGGCAAGCGACCGTGTAGTGCTGAAACTAAATGTTGCCCGCGGTTTCCGCGCACCGAATATCGCCGAGCTTTCCGCAAATGGTGTACATGAAGGTACCATCAAATATGAATATGGTAACCAGGATCTGAAGCCGGAAGTAAGTTCACAGATAGATGCTGGAATCGATTTCAATACCCAACACGTGTCACTAACAGCGAATGTGTTTTATAATCACATTAATAACTTTATTTTCTCCCGTAAGTTGTTCAATGATGCCGGAGCAGATTCGATTCCTGTAAACGATAATGCGGACGGCTTTGCTGCATTCAAATATCAGCAAACAAATGCGAATCTCTATGGAGGTGAGTTAATGCTGGATATCCACCCGCATCCGATCGATTGGCTGCATTTCGAAAATACCTTCTCTTATGTGCGCGGAACGGCTGCCAATGGAACCGACTCTACAAAGTATCTGCCCAATATTCCGGCTTCCCGCTGGCTGTCTGAATTAAAAGGGAAATTTAAAAAGATAGGAAAAAGCCCCCTGAAGAATGCTTATGTAGGCGTACAGATGGACCTGAACTTTGCACAAAATGATGTGTTCTCAGCCTATCGCACAGAAACAGTCACTGATGGTTACACCTTGCTGAATGCTGGTTTGGGTACTGATTTCGTTAACAGAAAGAATAAAACGTTGTTCTCTCTGCACTTCGCAGTGAATAACCTGACAGACGTGGCTTATCAAAACCACCTCAGCAGGCTGAAATATGCGCCGGAGAATCTGGTAACCGGCAGAGTCGGAGTATATAATGTCGGCCGGAATTTCAGCGTGAAGCTGGCTATTCCAATCGATTTCAAATAAGTGAGAATGAAGATCAGATTGTGTTACATTAAAAAGCTCCTGCATCTGCAGGGGCTTTTTTTGTAGCTTTTTCAGACCGGTTGTGTGTCGCTTTGTTGTTCTTTATTTTGAAGATAATAGGGCCTGATGAGTCCTTTCGTTGGACGTTTAGCACCACAGCAGTATCTGTACCCGCTATATGCAATTGAGGAGTAGGGATAACATTGTTGCCCGTATCAACAGCCCGCATATAATTGATCAGCCGTTTCCCCTGGCGCATAATGTGAATGGTTTGCATGCCTGATCCGGTATTCGCAATGGTGGTAACTATATCTGCCGCTTCAAATACTGCACTGTCGCCCGCAGTATTACCGCTTATCAGCCTAAAGGGTTGGTTGTTTATCTTATCTGATGAGGTAGGCGTTGTAACATGATCCCCCGCTTTTTTATCGGCAGAAGATTGACAACCAGCCATCAGAAATGGGATAAGTATTAAAAATCTATACACGGATACTAAAATATTTGAAGGATAAAGCTATCAATTTTTACTGAACTGATCATGATTACATCCTATGATATAACGCTTCTTTATATATTATTTTCAAATTTAAAATTATGTGTTTTTATAATTTATATAACTTTGCGCCAGCGTCGTTAAATCCAGTACCGGTGGGCTTGATAAGTACATTTGTTTTTTCAGTATAAATGCGACGTTTATTTACCATTGATGTAAATATTTATTTGAAATAAAGGGGGATTTTGTAGTTTAGTGGCTCGTTATACGAAAATTATTGAGCGTCCTGCCAATGTGAATGAACAGTTTCCCTCATTTTCGAAAATTGGTTTTTGTGCTAAGTTTTTTCTGACCACCATTGGTTCAGATTTTGGTTGAAAAAGAAAGGGGCTGTTTTTACAGCCCCATACTTTTATTAGTTATTGTGATGATGTTCATGTTCATGTTTGTGTTCGTGCTCCTCCAGATTTGCAGTATCCTCGTCGTAATAAACAAAGAAGTACAAATAAATCACTCTCGATAATCTCATCAGCCAGGGCTGAATCAGCACCAGCAAAACACCATTCACTGCCAGCCAGATGAAGATGCTGTTATCGCGCCAGGTCAGGCCAAAGAAAAACCAGAACCAGATCAGGTTAAATACACTGAACGCAACAGATAACGCGTAACTCACGTAGCCAGTCCCAAACCAGAAACCAGTTTCCAGTTCATATTTCTGGCCGCACACCGGGCAGTTGTCGTACATGGCGAAGATCTTCGAAAATCTTACGTGAAAAGGATTCTGATCCTTGAACATATGTCCTTTCCGGCATCTTGGGCACTTCATCGTCAGTATGCTGACAAAGTAGTTCGGGCGCTTGGGCTGTTGTGTACTCATACTGCAAAAATAACCAATATATCTGGAGTATCCCAGATCCTTACACCAATTCAGTCTTACGTTCGCCAATCTGCTGGCGCCACATCGCGTAGTACAGGCCTTTTTCCGCCACCAGGTCTGCATGCTTACCCATTTCCACAATCTGTCCTTTCTCCAGCACATATATGCGATCGGCGTGCATGATGGTACTAAGCCGGTGTGCAATCATCACCGTAATATGCTGTTTGCTCTCGGTTACCTCGCGCACTGTTTTAGTGATTTCTTCTTCCGTGATAGAATCAAGCGCCGATGTTGCTTCATCAAATACCAGCAGCCGTGGCCTGCGCAACAACGCCCGCGCAATGGACAGCCTTTGCTTTTCTCCGCCGGAGATTTTGATACCGCCTTCTCCGATCACGGTCTCAATACCCTTGTCGGCCCTTGCCAGCAACGAGTAACAGGAGGCTTTGTCCAGCGCTTCCATGACTTCGGCATCGCTTGCACCAGGATTTACGAACAACAGGTTCTCCTTGATCGTACCCGCAAATAGTTGCGTATCCTGTGTTACAAAACCTACCTGGTGACGCAGGTCTTCCATGTCTACTTCATTGGCATCTACACCGTTGTAGTAAATATGCCCCTCGTTAGGTTTATAAAGTCCCACCAGTAGTTTTACCAGCGTGGTTTTTCCTGATCCGGATGGTCCTACGAAGGCAATGGTTTCGCCAACTTTTACATTGAAGCTTACTTTGTCGAGCGCCTTTGTCGCGGCTGTCAGGTGCTTGAACCCCACCTGCCTGAACAACAGTTCATCGATATGCGATACTTTCACCGGATTAGCCGGCATTTCCTCCACTGGCGTGTTCAGGATGCTCTGAAAATTCAGCAGCGATACCTGCGCTTCGCGGTAGTTAAGAATGATGTTGCCCAGCTCCTGCAACGGTCCGAAGATGAAGAAGGAATACAGCTGCAGCGTCATCAGCTGACCGATACTCACCACATCGCGGTAAATGTAGAATAACAGCAGGAACAGGATGGAAGATCGCATCAGGTTCACGAAGGTGCCCTGCACAAAGCTGATCATACGGATACTCCGTACTTTTGTCAGCTCCAGCGTCAGGATCTTCAGCGTGGTACTGTTCAGCCGCCTGATTTCCTGGTGGGTCAAACCAAGACTTTTCACCAGCTCAATATTTCTCAGCGACTCAGTGGTAGAACCTGCCAGCGCCGTGGTTTCTTTCACGATGGTTTTTTGTATTACCTTAATCTTACGGCTTAATACACTCATGAGTACTGTCAGCAGAATACAGCCGGTGAAGTATACAAAAGGTAACGTCCAGTGTACCGCAGTTGCATAAAACATCACGAATACTACACCAATCAATGAAACGAATAATACATTCACAAAAGATGTAATGAATTTCTCGCAGTCTGTTCTTACTTTCTGCAGTATTGCCAGCGTTTCTCCGCTGCGCTGATCTTCAAATTGCTGATAAGGCAGGCGGAGAGAATGTTTGAGGCCATCCTGGTAAACCTGGGCCCCGAACTTCTGTACGATCACGTTTACAAAATAGTCCTGGAATGCCTTGGCAATCCTCGACACCATAGCTACTCCAATGGCGGCGCCGATAAGCAGCAGTACACCTGTAAGGTACTGGTTCTCCGGCCTGAATATGCTACCTCCTTTCTGGGTAGCCCTGGGATGTGAGGCAAATCTGTCAATCATCCATCCGAATATCATCGGATCCAGCAATGAAAAAAGCTGGTTAATACTGGCTAAAGCCATGGCTAATACAACCAACCATTTATATCTCTTCAAATAATGCAGTAATAGTTTCATATGTCCGTTTTCCTGAGGTGCAAAGTTACTGTATGTTGTCACATATTCCCTGTGAAAAGTACTGGCTATTTTGACCAAAAAACGTTAACTTAATAGTAACGTTCTTTAAGGCACAGCTTTTTCCACATAAATCTCCACATATGAAAACGTATGATGAAAAACATATTAAAAACATCGTACTGTTAGGTGCACCCAAAAGCGGCAAAACAACCCTCTCCGAAACCATGCTGTTCGAAGCCGGCATCATCAGTAAAAGAGGAACGATTGAAGAAAACAATACTGTTTCCGACTATCATGATATTGAGCAGGAACGCGGTAATTCCGTATATGCGACCCTGATGCACACCGAATGGAAAGACTATAAGATAAATATCATAGATACACCCGGACTGGAAGATTTCATAGGCGAGGTCATCGCTGCCATCCGAGTATCTGATACCGCCGTTATGCTCCTGAATGCTCAGTATGGAGTAGAAGTAGGAACTGAACTGATCTGGGATTATGTGGATAAGTACCGGCGACCAACCATCATCGCAGTCAATCAGCTGGATACAGAGCTGGCGAATTTTAATAAGACCGTTGATGACGCGAAAAAAGCATTCGGCCACCAGGTAACGGTGATGCAATATCCCGTTAACCAGGGAACCGGATTCAATGCTATCATCGACCTGCTGAAAATGACGATGTACCGGTTTCCGGAGAAAGGAGGAAAACCGGAAAAATTACCGATCCCTGACAATGAGAAGGAAAAGGCCGATCAACTCCATAATGAACTGGTGGAAAAAGCTGCTGAAAATGATGACTCCCTGATGGAGCTGTATTTCGAGAAAGGCAGCCTCGATGAAGATGAACTGAGGCAGGGAATAAAAATCGGAATGATGAAACATGAAGTATTTCCTGTTTTCTGCCTGTCGGCCCGCAATAATATGGGCAGCGGGCGCCTGATGGGGTTCATCGATAATGTAGCTCCCTCTGCTGTGGAAATGCCCGCTGAAGTAACTGACAGTGGTAAACCTGTTCCCTGTGATCCTGCCGGCCCGGCAGGATTATTTGTTTTTAAGACGCTGCAGGAACCTCATATCGGCCGGCTTACTTTTTTTAAGGTAATGTCGGGAGAAGTGAAAACGGGGATGGAACTGATCAACGAGCAGGGAAACACTACCGAGCGTATCGGGCAGCTGTTTATTGCCGACGGAAAGAACCGCAATAATGTAGACCGGCTGCAGGCGGGCGACATTGGCTGCACCGTTAAACTGAAAAATACGCTTACTAATCATACACTCGCGGAAAAGACCTTCCCCGGTCAGATAGCCCCCATCGATTTTCCATCTCCCAAAGTAAGGGTGGCTATTGAAGCTAAAAATAAGGCAGATGATGAAAAACTCAGTGAAGTGCTCGCCGAGATCCACATGGAAGATCCCACCTTACTGGTGGAATTTAACCGGGAGCTGAAACAGGTGATCCTGCATGGCCAGGGAGAACTGCACCTCCTCGTCACCAAATGGCGGCTGGAGAATATCTACAAAATGCAGGTGGCCTATAACGTCGCAAAAATACCTTACAGAGAAACCATTCAAAAGCCGGCCCAGGCTTCCTACCGTCATAAGAAACAATCCGGTGGAGCAGGGCAGTTCGGAGAGGTATTCATGAAAATAGAGCCCTGGTACGAGGGGATACCACCCTATAAAGAGCATACCGTCCGCGAAACCGAAGAAATCAATCTCAGCTGGGGCGGTAAGCTGATATTCAATAACTGTATCGTAGGTGGGGCCATCGACAGCCGCTTCCTGCCTTCCATACTCAAAGGTGTAATGGAAAAAATGCAGGAAGGACCACTAACGGGTTCGTATGTACGGGATATTCGCGTCAGCGTATATGACGGGAAAATGCACCCGGTCGACAGTAACGATATCTCCTTCAAAATAGCCGGCATGATGGCTTTCCGCGAGGCTTTCCATCACGCCGCCCCCCAGCTGCTGGAGCCGGTTTTCGACCTCGAAGCCGTAGCCCCGGATGTAATGATGGGCGATATCATGAGCGAATTGCAAAGCCACCGTAGTATCATAACGGGAATGGATACACTGAATGGATACCAGGTGATCAAGGCCCGCACGCCGCAGGCGGAAATAGACAAACTGTTTGCCGCACTCCGGAATGTTACGCAGGGTAAAGCCAAACTTACATCGCATTTTGCAGAGTATGCACCTGTTCCCACTGAGTTGCAAAAGAAGCTCAGCGATAGTTATAAGGAAGATCTCAACATCTGAATCAGTTGCCCCAGTTCTCTCTGTCGAGGCTCCGGTATTGTATGGCTTCGGCCATATGCACAGGCTCCACGGTATCGCTGCCAGCCAGGTCGGCGATCGTACGACTTACTTTCAGTATCCTGTCGTACGCCCTGGCAGATAGTTTCAACTTATGCATGGCCTGTCCGAGCTGCTCCCGGCAGCTGTCGCTCACGGCACAAACCTTTGTCAGCAACCTCGTATGCATCTGAGCATTGCTGTAAATCCCCGGGTAACTGCGAAACCGTTGCGCCTGTATATCCCGCGCGGCTATCACACGTTCACGGATACACGAACTTTTTTCTGCCTCTGAGTTGGACGCAAGATCTGCAAATTTAACCGGCGTTACCTGTACATGCAGGTCTATCCTGTCAAGCAGCGGACCGGATACCTTGTTCAGGTAAGCCTGTACCTGTCCGGGTGCACAGCTGCATCCCTTTTCCGGATGGTTGAAATAGCCGCAGGGGCATGGATTCATGGAAGCCAGCAACATGAAGCTGGCAGGAAAATCAATCGCTGTACGTGCGCGTGATATCGTAACCTTCCTCTCCTCCACCGGCTGGCGCATTACCTCCAGTACTTTACGCTTAAATTCAGGCAGCTCATCGAGGAAAAGTACGCCATGATGAGCAAGGGATATCTCGCCGGGTTGTGGAATACTGCCTCCGCCAACAAGGGCTGCATCACTGATGGTATGATGCGGAGAACGGAATGGTCGCCGCGAGATCAGTGAGGTGTGGCCGGGCAGCTTCCCTGCCACGGAATGTATTTTGGTGGTTTCCAGTGCCTCCTGCAACGTAAGCGGAGGTAGTATACTGGGCAAACGCCTGGCCAGCATGGTTTTACCGGCCCCCGGCGGTCCTATTAGTATCGCATTATGTCCGCCTGCTGCGGCAATTTCCAGCGCGCGTTTTATGTGGTGCTGTCCTTTTACCTCACTGAAATCCAGGTCGGATTCATGAGGGGCGAGATAAAAATCATTCCCGGCAGAACGGGTAACAGCAAGACTTTCCGGGGTAGTGAAGAATTTCACTGCATCTGCAATATGAGAAATACCATACACATCCAGCCCTTTTACCATCGCTGCTTCCAGCGCGTTCTGCCTGGGCAGTACAAAGCCGCGGAAGCCATCTTTCAACGCCTGCATGGCCATGGGCAACGCCCCTTTGATAGGTTGGATGGTACCGTCGAGCGACAGCTCGCCCATCATCAGGTAATGTTCCAGGTGCAGGGCCGGAACTTGTGCAGATGCAGCCATGATGCCAATGGCAATAGGAAGGTCGTATGCAGCCCCGGCCTTGCGGATATCGGCAGGAGCCATGTTTACCACCGTTCTGGTACGGGGCATTCTCAGCCCCATACATTGTATGGTGGATTCGATACGCCGTTCGCTTTCTTTTACGGCATTGTCAGGCAAACCAACAATAAACAGTTTGTTGCCTCTTGCTGATACATTTACTTCTATGGTGATGCTAATGGCATTTACGCCGAGAATGGCGCTGCCGAAGGTTTTAACAATCATATGGATATTGGGTTAACTCGTACAAAGATAAGACAAAAAAGCGCCGGTACATTCCTGTTAAATTGTACCGGCGCAATGTCCTGGTTGTTTATCGGATCTCTTTGAGCAGATCCAGCACTTTCTCCCGCTTCAGAATGAGGTATCCGATTTTCTCTTTCGCTATCCCATCTCTCAAAATATAGGTAAAATGCAGGTCATCATCTATTACGTTGGATTCAAAATATTTGAACTGTATTCTTTTTTCGCTGCTGAGGTCTTCGGCAATTTCATAGAGGTGAGTAGAAAGTATAAACAGGCAGTTAGTACTCTGTAACAGGCCGCGGATAACGGCCAGTGAGCAGTTTCTGGCATCTTCCACATTGGTACCTTTAAACATCTCATCTATCAGTACCAGCCAGTTCTTTCCGTTATTGATCTGCAGAATAGTGTTTTTAATACGCAGTACTTCGCTGTAGAAATAACTTTCACCTTTGAATATGTTATCCTGTACCTGTATGTTACTGAAGATACCATCGAAGAAACTGAGTTCCATTTGTGCTGCCGGCACGCCCATTCCGAGATGTGCCAGGAATACAGCTACCCCCACGGCTTTGATAAAGGTAGTTTTTCCAGCCATGTTGGCGCCTGTAAGAAACATGAAATGGCTGTTTTCGTCCAGCGTTACATCATAGGCAACAGGCGAAGAAAGAATGATATGATACAGCTGCGTAGCCTTGATCATCGGCCGGTTGGTAGCAGCGAACGAAGGAAAATGCAGGCCGAATTTTTTAATAGCCTGGGCCATGGCGTAATATGCGTCCAGTTGCTGATACAGCTCCACCAGCTCCTGGATTACTTTCCGGTGCCTTTTCCGGATGTAGTTATCGTATCGCAATATATCCAGGAAGCCCAGCTTTCCATCCTCGTCTGCTTTCAGAATATCGTAGAAATCCTTTCGCGTAAGCAGGTGTTGCGCCCTGTCCAGTAGCGTTTTCAGCACTTTCGGCGCATGATCCGAATTAAACCCGTTGATGAGTAAACGAAATCCTTTCAGTAACAGAACAAGTTGAGTGAAGGAGAATTTGATAAAGCCAAAATCCGGCGCGTACAGTGTTTTTTTGATGGTGCCTTCTATATACAGTCCCAGCCCATCGGTATTGGATATAGGTTCTATCTGGGCTTCCATGTAGTTTTCTACTACTACAATAGTGCCGTTGGTAATAACAGTAGGCCAGCTGCTTTCCATTTCCAGAATATACTGCAGCATTTTTTGCCGGTTGGAGATGGCATTGATGTCCTGTAACGGATTGCTGAACAGATGGCGAAGGAACTCCCGGCCGCCGGCTGTAGTAGTGCAATCAAGCCGGTGAAAAAGCGAAAATTCTTCCTCCCGGTTGAAGATCGACAGGTCGTAATAGGATGTTTTGTCCAGTTGCATGCAGCATCGTTTTTTGTGAATATACGGTGAAGATGCTAAGATTGGAAAAATCCATAAAGAAGAGAATTACGAATTAGGAATTACGAATTACGAAAATGCCGGGGAGATAGTAGCGAAGTGAATCTTCGTGTTTACTATCTCCCCGGCATTTTCGTAATTCGTAATTCCTAATTCGTAATTCTTTTCAACAAGACTATCTGCTGAACAGTAATCTTTTCCCCTTCTCATTCTCATTGAAAACGCCGTTTTCGTAAGCCAGATGACCACTTACAAATGTATGCGTGATGGCCGCAGGGAAAGTATGGCCTTCAAATGGGCTCCAGCCGCATTGATAGTAGATATTTTGTTTATCTACCTGCGTTTGTCCGCGGAGGTCGGCAATTACACAATCAGCGTAATAGCCTTCCCGCAGGAATCCTCTTTCTTTTATCTGGAAGCAGATAGCGGGAGCATGGCTCATCTTTTCTACTACTTTTTCGAGACTGATATCGCCTTGTTTCACATGTTCCAGCATCAGCAGCAGGCTGTGTTGTACAAGCGGAACCCCTGATGGAGCCTGCATATAGGGGAGTTGCTTTTCTTCCCGGGTATGAGGCGCATGGTCGGTCGCAATGATATCCAGCCGGTCGTCGAGTAGGCCCTGCCATAATGCTGTTTTATTTTCTGCTGCTTTGATAGCAGGATTACATTTGATCAGGTTGCCATATTGCGCATAATCGTCGGCTGTGAAATGGAGATGATGCACGCAAACTTCTGCAGTGATCCGTTTTTCCGCCAGTGGCAACATATTCCCGAACAGCTGCAGCTCCTTTGCTGTGGAGATGTGCAGGATATGCAAACGGGCATCATGTTTCTGCGCAAACTGGATGGCTACCAGCGATGACTCAAAACAGGCTTCCACACTTCGTATCAGGGGATGATCGGCCGCTGTGAGCCGATCCCCCTTTTCCCGCTGGAAAGCTTCCATATTGGCCCTTATAATTTTCTCATCCTCGCAGTGAGTAGCAATCAGCAGCTCACTGTTAGCGAAAACGGTTTCCAGTGTGAGGTAGTTATCTACCAGCATATTGCCGGTAGAAGATCCCATGAAGATCTTCACCCCGCACACCGTTTCCTTTTTTGTATTTGTTTTCAGTATTTCTTCCACATTATCATTGGCTGCTCCCATGAAAAAGGAGTAGTTGGCCAATGAGTGTTGAGATGCAATGGTATATTTGTCTTCCAGCAACTCCTGCGTAAGCGCTGCCGGCTTGGTATTCGGCATTTCCATAAAACTGGTGGTGCCGCCAGCTACAGCAGCCCTCGACTCTGAGTAAATAGTGGCCTTATGCGTCAGGCCCGGCTCCCGGAAATGTACCTGGTCATCTATAACCCCCGGAAGCAGGTGCTTACCTTCTCCGTTTATTTCCGTGTAATTGCCGCTGACAGTGATATTAGGTGCTATTTTTTCAATCCGGCTGTCTTTGATCCATACATCCTGAACCGTGGTGCGCCCTTCGTTTACCACGGATATATTTTTGATAAGGTAGTTCTGCATGTTGCGAAAATAAAGAATAAAGAATTAAGAATATGGAATGAAGAATTAAGAAACAGCGCGAAGACCTCGGCAAATAGTGCATCCGCTAAGGCCTTCGCGCTGTTTCTTAATTCTTCATTCCATATTCTTAATTACCCTTCGAGGTGTATCGAAAACACAAACATCCTCGACTGTAACTTATCTATCACATTTGAATACCGCAGGTTGGGATCTTTTACGTGTACATTGCCAAACCCGTTGCTGATCTTGAATTCAGGGGCAAAAATGAAGCTTTCAAAGTAGAATTCGAAGCCGGCGCCCACTTCATAGCCGTAGTCGCTTTTGCGGATCTTTACCAGATCTTCCGCCCGGCGCAGGCGCGCGTTGGAGGCAAGGTCGTAGTCGTATTTAAGACCGGCAATGGTATACACCCGCATATTGCCGATGCGGTCCGATTTGAATTTGACCTGTAATGGGAAACTCAGCAGTATGGATTCTATCTTCTTATCAGTATCCTGTGGCTTGGGATAGGTGTCCCGGTAATACAGGTTCTTGGAAGCAAAGATCAGCTGAGGATTAAAGCGAAGGTCGAAATGCTCACTGAGCCTGGCATTAGCCAGTAACCCCAGGTTGAACCCCATTGTTTTAAGGGGCTCGGCTATCATAATGGAATCAGTAGCCAGGAAGGCCGGCGAATGCTCCAGTTTAAAATACGACTGGTTGGCTGCCAGCGTAATACCAAAATAATAGGGCTTTGCATCATGTTCCTCCATATTCAGGTTGGTACGCTGCGCCATAATCGGGAGCGAACCAGCTAATAATATGAAAATCAGCGCGTAGCGCAATAAATGGAACATATGCCGAATGTAAGCGTTTTGCATGTAACGGCCTGGAAACCTACGTTAGTTAAAATGGTTCTCATTGCTTCACCCTGCGGAAACGCTTTCACAGATTCAGGTAGATAGCTGTAAGCCGCCTGGCTTTTGGCTATAAATTTTCCAATCAGGGGTACTATATAACGAAAATACGAATTATATAATTGTTTAATGGGAAAAACTGTTGGATTGGAAAACTCCAGGATCACCAGTTTACCCCCCGGCTTTAATACGCGCAACATCTCGGATAATCCCTTTTCCAGGTGCTCAAAATTCCTTACGCCAAAAGCCACAGTTATCGCATCAAACGTCTGGTCAGGAAAACTTATTGTTTCACTGTCACCGTTCTGAAGGGTAATTTTATCACTCAGACCCAGTTTCCGGATCTTTTCCCGGCCATTTGCCAGCATGCCGTCAGAAATATCGATGCCCACTATCTTTTCCGGGCGCAGGCGCTTTTCAGCCATGATGGCAAAATCACCGGTTCCGGTAGCCACATCCAGCATCAGCTTGGGCTGCAGCGACTTTAGATACCCCAGGGCTTTCTTACGCCAGATAATATCGATTCCGAGCGACATAAAATGGTTGAGAAAGTCGTACCGGAAGGCAATATCATCGAACATGGTCGCTATCTGCTCCTTCTTGCTTAATTTTGACCCTTCAAAGGGAACAATCTTCTGAACATTTGCATTTTCTGACATAGTGCGCAAAGTTAAAGAAATGTAGTCATGTGACAGTATGTAAAAAGCAGAGATCCCCAAATTTTTAATGGAATAAAGTATTATCATTATGGTTATTAAATCGGCGGAATATCTTATCAGCAGCCCGGATTGGGAAAAATGTCCTAAACCCGTCTGGCCGGAATATGCGTTTATCGGCCGTTCTAATGTAGGTAAGTCTTCTTTGATCAATGTACTGGCCAATAATGAGAAATTAGCCAAAACTTCCGGAACCCCGGGAAAAACGCAGCTGATCAACCATTTCGCCATCAACGATTCCTGGTACCTCGTGGATCTGCCCGGCTATGGATTTGCTAAAAGAAGTCTGACCCAGCGCCGCCAATGGGAGAAAATGATTGAAAACTATCTGCGTAAACGCCAGAACCTCGTCAATGTATTTGTGCTGATCGATAGCCGTCACCAGCCACAGAAAATAGATATCGACTTTGTCAACCAGCTGGGCGAATGGGAAATCCCTTTCAGCCTGGTGTTTACCAAGGCCGATAAAAGCACGCAGGCGGAAGTAAGCCGCAATGTGAAAACATTTCTCAATAAAATGAAGGAAACCTGGCAGTTCCTGCCTCCCCATTTCGTCACCTCTACCGTGAAAAAAACAGGCAGGGACGCTATTCTTGGATACATTGAAGAGCTGAACGCACAGTTCAGGGCCATCGCCTGAAAAAGTTAAGTGCTGCCCATCTTCTCTCCATTTTCTGAACACTATCTTTTTATTCAATTTACTTTTATCTTGTACACAAATAGCTGTTGGTATGTTGGAAGTAACCGATGAAATATTGTGCAGGCAGATAATGGAGAGAGATGAAGATGCCTTCCGGCAACTGTATGAAAAATACAGGGATCCCATTTATGGCTATACCCTGAAACTTTGCGGACTGCCGGAGATAGCTTCCGATGCCGTTCAGGAGGTGTTCATGAAAGTTTGGGCCAAGAAAGATACCCTCGACCCATCCCTGTCGATCAAAGCATATCTCTATAGCTGCACACGTAATTATGTATTTGATTATCTGAGAAGAGCCGTACACGATAGAAACTTCCGGGAGTATTTTCTCCGGATGTATACGGAAGATATCGGCGCTATGGATGACCTGCTCTACACCCGGCAGCTGGAGCAGATTAAAATGGATGCAATTGCACGCCTGCCCGCACAACGACAGCTTATTTTCAAGATGAGTAAAATGCAGGGGCTTTCAAATCAGGAAATAGCCGATCACCTGGGCATCTCTGTAAATACCGTCAGAGACCAGCTGGTGAAGGCTTCCCGCTTTGTCAGACATTTCCTGTATCAGCATGCTGATATCACTGTGCTGATGGCCGTTTTCTTTCATATCAACAGACTCTGAAAAAAATTTTTTCAACCAATCGTCTTTTCTCTTCCTCCGATCGTATTAGTACCATGTCAACGCTGAACAATGGAAGAAAATAATGATCGTATCAAAACCCTTTTTATAAACCTGGCCAAAGGGAAAGGTACACGGGATGAGCGTTTACAGATTATTCAATGGCTGCAGAATAACCCATCGCCGGAACAGCTGCCGGAAGTGGAAGAACTGTTAGCCGGTAACAACCTGCCGGTAATGCCTGCCGATACCGCCGATGCAGTGTTTGCTGTTATAGCGGGTCATGACGCGCGGCAACCAAAACGGTTGTTTTGGAAACGCCCGGGCATCAGGGTGGCTGCTGCATTAGTACCATTGCTGGGGCTGACCACCATTTTGTTGTTGTTCCGGAAGATGGAAACGCCGCAGGTATTTGTGAATAATACGCGGGCCGTGAAAACTGTGCTGCTGGACGACGGGACTACCGTACAGCTCAACCGCAATACTACCCTGAAAGCCATTGGGCTGAATGGCAAAGGAAAACGCCGCGAGCTGTGGCTGAACGGAGAAGCATTCTTTCATGTCACACACAGCGCTACACAGCCGCTCACATTGCATGCCGGCAACCTGTTGGATGTGAATGTACTCGGTACTGCTTTTAATGTCAATACCCGGGAAGGAATCGCCAACGTGGTATTGAATGAAGGAAGTGTGAATGTACAGGTGGGAACTGAAAAACCACTGCTCCTGAAACCTGGTGAGATGGCCGGTTTCAACAGCAAAACAGGTATCCTGTCCAAAAGCTATGTCGACACACTGTTTCAGACTTCCTGGAAGTACAACCTGATGGCCTTTAAAGCTCAACCATTAAAGGTAGTGCTGCAACAGCTCGGAGAACAATATGGCTACCATATAGTATTTGAGAATAAAGAAACGGAAGATCTTCTTTTTACAGGTTACCTGCCGGCTGATAACCTGCAGCAGGCAGTTTTTATGATCGATCAGTCATTTAATCTAAAAATCTATTTACACAACCAAACGATTTACGTGAATAAAAGAATCCTTTAGAGACAACCAAAATACTTTTATGAACAGAATTAAATCAATCAGTTACCAACTGATAATGGTTACTGTTGTGCTATGCTCTTTAGAATGGTCAAAAGCACAGGTACTACAGGCCACCCCGCGTGGAAACATCAGCGCTACGCCATTGATATCAGTGATCAATGAACTGGAAGCAAAATTTGATATTCGCTTCAGCTATAATACCAACCTCCTTAAAGGAAAGAACATTGTTGTAGAGAATATAAATGCATTTCAGGCAGAGAATATTGAAACAAGCCTGAATAAATATATCGCTCCACTCGGACTGGTATGCAAAAAAATAAATAACAAACTCTATGTATTGAAAGCCGGCGAAAACCCCGCAGAAAAATTACTGGCTGCTGATGCCTCTTTTGTGGCGAAGCAAACAGTGAAAGGCGTCGTGCACGACGCTCAGGGTAATCCGCTTCCCGGTGTGACCGTTCAGGTGAAAGGCGCCGCCAAAGGCGCGATGACCGATGCAAAAGGTAATTTTTCGCTGGATAATGTGAACGATGGCGATATACTGGTGTTCAGCCTGATTGGCTTTGCTCCAAAGGAGTACACCGTCAGCGGACAGGGAAATATCGCGATCGTACTGGCCGACCAGGCAGTGAATATAGACCAGGTGGTGGTAACTGCATTAGGCATCAAACGGCAGGAGAAGGCACTGGGATATGCCGTGCAGAAAGTAAAAGGCGACGCAGTACAAACTGTGAAAGGTGTGGATATGGCTACCTCTCTCACCGGACAGGTATCCGGCCTCGTGATAAAAAACTCTACCGAGTTCTTTGCCAGGCCCACTATCGAGTTGAGAGGAGAAGGGGCATTGCTGGTAGTGGATGGAGTGCCTTACGGAAACACCCAATTGCGCGATGTACCACCGGATGATATTGAAAGCATCGATGTGCTGAAAGGCCCCACTGCGTCTGCTTTGTATGGTTCCCGCGCCGCCGGCGGAGTGATACTGATCACCACAAAAAAAGGAAATGGTAAAGAAGGATTGGCTGTAAATATCAATAGCAATACCATGATCCAGACCGGCTTCCTGGCGATTCCTAAAACACAGTCGTCGTACGGCCGCGGACAAAATGGTAAAATCGACAACGACTATGTATGGGGGCCAAAACTGGATGCCGGTAATACAGCTACCGACTGGAACCCCGACACCAAGCAGTTTGAACCTAACAGACCATTAAACTCCGTGGGTAAGAACAACCTGAAAAATTTCCTCGAGCTGGGTGTAATCACCAACAATAATATCAACGTTTCCCAAAGTGGTAAATACGGAAGTTTCAGGGCATCACTGAATCATATTTACAACAAAGGACAGTTCCCCAACGCTAAACTGAATATGTACAACTTCACACTGGGCGGAGAATTGAAGGCAACAGAGAAATTCACCCTCGAAGGACATATGGGACTTAGCAAACGCATGGCGCCGCAAGTCTGGGGTACTGGCTACGGCAACCAGGGATATATTTATCAGCTCACCATGTGGACAGGCCCCGAATATGATATCCGCCAGTACCGCGATTACTGGAAGGTGCCTAATAAAACCCAGAACTGGATGTACACTAACTGGTACGACAATCCCTACCTGATCGCATACGAAAAACTGGACGCTATCCAGCAGAATACCACCAATGCAAGTCTGACCGCCAACTATAAATTCACCCCGGACCTCAACCTGTTGGTACGTATTGGCTATGATGTGTACAGCAATAAAGAAACATTCACCAACCCAACTGCCAATATCTTTTCCACACGCGGAGGCTGGAATGCCAAAGGTCTTTATAGTATTAATAACACCTGGGGCTGGAGCACCAACGACGATGTGATGCTGAACTATAATAAGAAAGCCGGTAGCTGGACCTTCGAAGGAATGGCCGGCGGAACCATTTATTACTGGGTCGATGAAGGGTTAAAAGCATCTACCAAAAATGGGTTGACTTCCCCCACATTCTTTTCGCTCAATGGCTCTGTAGAACCTCCGACCTTTAGTCCGGCCTATAGAAGCAGACAGGTGAACAGCCTGTACGGAAGAGCCGCTATCAGCTGGAAGAATGCGGTGTTTATTGATGCAACCGGCCGTAACGACTGGAACTCCGCACAGCCTAAATCACAGCGCGACTACTTCTATCCATCTATCGGATCCAGCGTAGTATTGTCAGAATTATTCAGGATGCCGGAGTTTACAGATATGTGGAAAGTACGTGGTTCATGGGCTACTTTTAAAACCCCGGCAGATGTGTATGATATCAACCGCCTGTATAGCACTACTACTGCAGCCTGGGATAACTTAAACTCCGCGAGGTATCCCAGCCGCCTGCTGAGAGCCGATGTACTGCCAAGTGCTCAACGTACCTGGGAGATAGGAACCGCTGCGTATCTGTTCAAAAAACGACTCAGCTTCGATGTGGCATACTTTAATAAATATTATTACAACCGCCAGATAGAAGTGGCTATTCCCAATTCTTCCGGCTTTGAAACCACACTGGTAAATACACAGGAAACCTACGTGAGAAAAGGAATGGAAGTAACACTGAGTGGTACTGTAATCCAGCGGAAAGACTTCCAATGGCAATCCACCATCAACTGGTCTAACCAACATCGCTACTACGTAAACCTCGATCCTGTTTATTCCGCCAAGCAACCCTGGGTGGCAAAAGGAGAACGCCTCGATGTGTATACTGATAACTATTGGCTGAGAGATCCCAATGGCAACGTGATTCACAATAGCGGCCTTCCGATGAGAAGCGACTATCAAAAGGTATACGGATACACAGATCCCCGTTTTAGTTTTGGATTCGTGAATACCTTCTCCTACCGGAATTTCACAGCTAACATCAATATCGATGGTCGTATCGGTGGACTGATGTACAATTATGTATATGATAAGATGTTTGATACCGGTACCAACCCGGAAACGGATAACCAATTCCGTTACGACGAAGTGGTAAAAGGATTGACCAATTATGTAGGAAAAGGCGTGAAAGTAACTGCAGGCGATGTTACTTACGATAACTATGGAAACATTACCAGCGATACCCGCAAGTATGCAGAAAATGATGTGAAAGTATCTTATCAGAACTATGCACAAAACTTCCGCGGCGGCGACTATGGTGTGCAGAAAAAATCGTTCGTAAAAGTACGTGAAGTATCGGTGGGCTATCGTTTCCCTGCTACCATGTTAGGAAAGAGTGGTATTAAGAATGCTGCAGTTTCCCTGACCGCACAGAACCTTTTCCTCTTTACGAAGTTTAAATTCTCCGATCCTGATGTGGACGATGAAAACCTGAATTCCCCATCTCAGCGCATGATAGGCGTTAACTTCAGAGTAGGCTTCTGATATCACTCACGATCAAAGTAAATGCATATGAAAAATAAATCACTGAAATATATATGGGCAATACCGCTGGCGGCAGTTTTTGCCGGTGGCTGTTCCAAATTTGAGAAAATCAATACGAACCCCAACCAGACAACACAGGTAACGTCCGGGATGCTGGCCACCAACATGATCCTGTCGATCACAAAGTCGGATATCAGCTCTGCCAAAAGTTTTATGCAGCCTTTTCTGCTAAGTAAATATCTTACCTGGGGAGAAGGACAGGAGGGTTTCCAGTATAATAAATTAGGCCGCTCCGGCTTCGGACGAATGACCCTGCTGAAAAATGTGCCACCCATGATCGGTTACGCGCAGGACGAAGGACAACGAACCTCTTACCGGGCACTGGGGCACTTTATCCGCGCCTGGCAGTTCTTCCAGACAACCATGCAGGTAGGGGATATCCCTTATTCGCAGGCAGTGAAAGGCGAATCAGATAATATCATACAGCCGGTATATGATAAGCAGAAAGATGTATTCATGGGAATACTCAATGAATTGGATAGCGCCAATATACTGTTCGCAGGTGGAGCAAACTTCGACGGAGATCCTATCTACAATGGAAAAGCAGATAACTGGCGTCGTCTTACAAATAGCTTCGAACTGCATGTGCTGATGAACCTGTACCGGAAAACAGCTGATCCTGATCTGAAAGTAGTGAGCCGATTTGCGGATATTGTTGCTAACAGGCCACTGATGCGTAATTACCAGGATAACCTGGCGCTTACTTACAAGGCCACTGCCGGGCAAAACTATCCCTGGTCCGACGTGCCTGCAGGCTCCGGCAACTCCTTTGTTAAATCAAATTACACAATGCTTTCAGCTACCCTGATCAATCCCCTGAAAGCGCTACAAGACAAACGCCTGTTCTATTATGCGAAGCCATCTCCGGTAAAAATTGCAGCAGGCAAATCGATGACCGACTGGGATGCCTACGTTGGTGCGGAACCATCGGATCCTTTTCCGGCTTTGCAGACAATGAGGGTTTCCAAAGATTATTCAGATCTGAATAACAGGTATGTAAACCTCGTGAATGCTGAACCGGTAAGTGTATTCAGCTACCAGGAGCTGCAGTTCATTCTGGCAGAAGCTACCCTGCGTGGCTGGATTTCCGGTACACCTGCACAAAGCTACTATACAGCCGGTATTACCAGCGCAATGAAATTTACAGCAGCTTATACACCCGATGTAGAAGACTACCATCACAACATGAAAATAGATGACAGCTATATTCAGTCGTATGTCACGAGTGTTGCACTGGCAGGCAGTTTCCAGCAACAGCTGTCGCAGATCATTACGCAAAAATACCTGGCGGGTTTCCTGCAGGGGTGTAACTATAACGCCTGGTATGAACAGCGCCGTACAGGATATCCCGTATTCGTGCTGAACAGCAGTACCAACCTGAATATCCCTACTACCAGTTTCCCGGTTCGTTGGTTGTATCCCTCCAATGAATTGAGTTATAACAATGCCAACCTGGATGCTGCTATCCAGCGGCAGTTTGGAGGCAGCGATAATGTGAACAGCGTGATGTGGCTGTTGAAAGATTAAGCGAGATGTGAGTGCGCCCCGGGATATGCTCCCGGGGCTCTTTGTATCAGTTCTCTCTGATATAAAGAGAATTCATACCATCGGGAAAGTCGTTTTACAGGCGGAAGCAAGGAACAATACAATGGCAGCCGCAAGGATAGATTTTGGCAAGCCCATGATTTGATCTGTTTAATTGATGTTATAGCGTGGCAGACGAGGTAAAAGTTACAGTAATCAGGCAGGATATAGAGTGGGATAAGGGGAGAAAATGCCATGTGACGTGAAAACACGTCAGTCAGATATTTGAGAGAGGTACAAAACAGGCGCCTTAATTCACTACCTTATTGGCGCAGCTGCTGCTGGCGAAAGCTTCTGGTTTGGCTTTAAACGCAAAGCCCATACCCAGGATATAGCCCATTGCTTCACGCAACGCCAGATTACTTTTGAACTGTGGGTTAGTATTGATGTCGGCATGAACTTCCATGTCTACATCATACTCAGTAAAGAGATCACACAATTCATAAGCGATCTCGATACTTTTAGCTACTTCTATCAGCATACGTTCCTTGATAGAGTAGCGGTCTTTGGTCTTCTCATTATGGATAAACATAAATCCGCCGTGGCCCTCCCTGAGGAAAACAATCACGGTTGCGAACTCCGTATCCAGTCCTTTTACCTGTGAGTCAGTGCCGATGCAAACTTTGAGCTTATAACCGTTAGCGGTTTCGCGCACAATAGCCTGCCTCACTTCTTCCTTCACCGGAAGGTGGATGACCTCTCCATTAAATCTTCTCCATTGCATAAAATGTATAGTTAAAGGGTGAACATGCGTAATGGGTTACGTTGCAATGCCTGTCTGATGAAGTAATGCCATGCGATCAAGGGTCAACAAGATGGAATCAGTTCATTGGGTATAACAACAATATTCACGAATATACGAAAAAGCTGTTAGTTGTAACTAACAGCTTAATATTAAAAATCAATTAACGTTTTATAAGTATATAGCCTAAAACTGGCCAGTACTGAGTAAAACGAGCGTGCAGGCTTCTACAGGCTGAATATTGTGCTCCCTGGCAATTTCTTCCAGTTCCGGATTTTCTGCACCGGGATTGAAAATAATACGTCGCGGTTGCAACTGCAGTATATAATCGTAATACTCCCTTTGAACAATCGGATTGAGATACATCGTTACCGTATCCACTTTTTCCAAAGGAGGATGTTCAGTAATAACAGGTATGTCGCCGATAGCTGCAGCGCGATTACCAATGGCTACTACCGGATGTCCCTTGGCAGTAAGCCTGTTCACCGCCATGTTACTGTATCTTTCAGGGTTGGGAGAAGCTCCCAGCACCACAGTGAATTTCTTTTCATTGCTAGTTTCCATATCGCTAATTTACAAAATCTGTATGACCAGACCGCAGTTGTAAATGAGCTACAATATCGCTGAGGGCCTCCTGAATAGCCGGAAACCGGAATGCAAAGCCCGCCCGCAACGCTTTCTCCGGAAGCACCCATCTGCTTTTCAGTACCAGTTCTGTTTCGGTGCCAATCAATGCAGCGCCCATTTTCAGCAACGGTGTTGGTGCCGGTAGCCCGAATGGCGCGCCCACGGCCTGTCTGACTGCCTGCATGAAAACCTTGTTCGGTACCGGGCCTGGCGCGGCGCAATTAAAAACTCTGGAGGGCTGTTCATTATCATATAACCATTCCACCATCCTGCACACATCCGTTATATGCACCCAGGAGCACATTTGCCGGCCATGCCCCTGATAGCCTCCCAGTCCACATTTAGCAAGCCGGAGGTATGGATGCATGGCGCCACCCGGCTGCCATCCGAGCGCAATGGCAATACGCAGTACTATTTTGCGGGTATGCGGCAAATCATAGGCATCAAATGCTGCTTCCCATTGTTTGCACACCTGTGTGGAGAAATCATCCACCATTTCTCCATTATATTCGTTCATGGCCCTGTCTTCCGCATGACGGTAAATGGTGGCGCTTCCCGCATTGATCCATAATGCCGGTGGGTATTTCAGTTGCTGAATAGCAGCGCCCAGCGCTCTGGTAGCATTAACCCTGCTATCCATAATCAGCGCTTTATTGGCAGCCGTATACCGGCAGTTTACACTCCTCCCGGCAAGATTGATCAGCATGTCGGCTTTTTCCAGGCAGCTGGCCCAGCTTCCGGGATGTACGGCATCCCATTGTACATGGCGTATCCGGTTTGTATCCGGAAGCAATTGCCGGGTGAGTATGGTGATGTGATTATGCCGACTGAAGTAGCTGGCCAGACTGCTGCCCAGAAATCCGGTTCCCGCAGCAATCACAATATGTTTGTTTTTCATTTTTGTTTTTTATATTCAGAATTTTCAGAAAAAAATGAAAATTTGATGCAAAAAAAATTACTTAATGAGTTTGAGCAAACTGCTATAGAACCAGCTTTCTTCTGATTTTATGAATGCACTGATGGTTTTATCAGTCTGCTGGGCAAACTTGGTAATATTGGAGATGGAATCTTTGAAGGCTTTCATCTCTTTGTCTTTCGGATTGCCTTCCGCCTGTTGCAGTTGCAGCAGTACTTTCATGATCGGATCCAGCTCGCGTTTTTTCCTTTCACGGGCAATATAGGTGGCTACTTTCCAGATATCTTTTTCTGCTACGAAAAACTCCTTTCTTTCGCCAGGAATAAGGATACGTTCCACCAGTCCCCAGTTGATCAGTTCCCGGACGTTCATATTGGTGTTACCGCGGGAAATGTTCAATTCTTCCATGATATCGTCTGCGCTCAGAGGATCAGGCATCACCAGCAACAGCGCGTGAATCTGGGCCATCGTACGGTTAATGCCCCATTGGGCGCCAAGTGAGCCCCATGTTTGAATAAACTGTGCTTTTGCTTCCACTAAATTCATGTAGGTCTAATTTATTATAGCGTTGACAAGATACTGCATCAAATGTATGCCAAGTTTTTGAACTTTCAAAAGTTAATGAAACATTTTACGGCAGAATGACGTAGCGGGCGAGGGATACGGCAGGGTTTTACATAAAAAAAGGCGGAGTACTCACTCCGCCTTTCATATAGCTATTATAATTCTTTTATACCAGCATTGTTACCGGATTTTCCAGGAAGCCTTTCAGCGTAGCCAGGAAACGTGCGCCTACCGCACCATCGATAGCTCTGTGATCACAGCTCAGGGTCAGCTTCATGATATTAACGACCTTCATCTGGCCTTTTTCAATCACAGCAGTTTCTTTAATACCACCTACAGCGAGGATAGCAGAATCCGGTGGATTGATAATGGCAGTGAATTCGTCGATACCCAGCATACCCAGGTTGGAAATGCTGAAAGTGTTACCACTGAATTCGGGTGGCTGCAGTTTTTTGTTCTTGGCTTTATCGTACAGGCCTTTAGCTTCTGTAGCAATCTGGCTCAATGTTTTCTGGTCCGCGAAACGGATAACAGGTACAATCAGGCCATCTTCGATCGCTACCGCAGAACCGATGTGAATATGCTGGTTCTCACGGATGAAATCGCCCATCCAGCTGCTGTTCACCGCCGGATGCTGGCGAAGAGCCATCGCTGCGGCTTTGATCACCATGTCGTTGAAGGAGATCTTAACCGGAGAAATTTCATTAATGACTTTGCGCGCCTCCATGGCCTTATCCATGGCTACATCTATTTTCAGATAGAAGTGAGGTGCAGAGAATTTGCTTTCGCTGAGGCGTCGTGCAATAGTCTGACGCATTTTGCTCAACGGAATATCTGTAAAGCCTTCCTGACCGGCAGGTACAAACGCAGCAACTGCAGGAGCAGCACTGGATGCAGCAGGAGCTGCTACTTTAGCCGCAGGAACGAAGGTGTCTATATCTTTCTTAACAATGCGGCCATTGTCGCCGGAACCAGGAACCTGGCTCAGATCGATGCCTTTCTCCTCAGCCAGCTTTTTAGCCAGCGGAGAGGCTTTGATACGGCCATCGGTATTACCGGATGCTACCGGGGCAGCAGCTGCAGTGGTAGCAGGTGCGGCAGCCTGAGCAGGTGCGGCAGTTGCCGATGCAGCAGGAGCGCCATTTTCGGCAGCCAGTATAGCGTCTACATTGGTGCCTTGCTTGCCTACGATGGCGATGATGCCATTCACTTTAGCAGCATCTCCTTCTTTTACACCGATATATAATAAAGTACCGTCGGCATAACCGATTACTTCCATGGTTGCCTTATCAGTTTCCACTTCCGCCAGTACATCATCACTTTTTACTGTGTCGCCTAGCTTCTTGTTCCAGGCAACTATTTTACCTTCTGTCATGGTGTCGCTCAGGAGCGGCATACGGATAACAGTAGCATTTTTCAGCGCTTCTTTGAGGGCAGCGTCATCAGCCGGTGCAGCAACAGCAGGAGCTGCCTGTGGTGCTGGTGCCGGAGCAGCAGCCGCCGGAGCAGGAGCATCTTTTTTACCTTCAAGCAGAGAAGCGTAATCTTCTCCCGGTTTACCTACAATGGCAATAATCTCATTAACCTTAGCTGCTTTTCCTTTTTCAACACCTATATAGAGGAGGGTTCCTTCAACGTACCCCATCACTTCCATTGTTGCTTTATCCGTTTCCACTTCAGCTATAACGTCGTCTGCCTTAACTGTATCGCCCACCTTTTTATGCCATTCCGCAATCACCCCTTCCGTCATCGTATCGCTTAAAAGGGGCATTCTGATAACTTCTGCCATAGTGTTTTATTCAAAATTTTGCTCAAACCTACAAGTTTTTGCGCAAAAACGCAAAGAAGGAATTGTAAACCGTTTAAAAATATCTATACCTCGTTAATATTTAATCAGCGCCACCACCATTAGAAATCCAGCTCCATATTAAGTCTGTCTTTCAGCTCTTTTACCAGCGGATATTTCTCAGCCATTTGCTGGAATTGTTCCCGGCTGGAAAGAGGAGCCGGACCAATATCCTGTGTCTGCTGCGATTCATCCAGCTGCAGGGTCAGCACGATGGTGGGATTGTTAAATTTTTTCTTCAGGAAGTCAGCTATTACCAGCTTTTCTTCCTCCATAAACCGGAACTGTACGATATTCCGGCTTACGATGCCTATTTCCGCCGCTCCCAGCAATTTTAGCTGTGCCAGCTGCAGATTACTTACTACAGTCATTTTATTGGCCTGCCGGTACAGATCTATAAATTCATCCCAGTACACATGGAGTGCGCCCAGGGTAAGAGGGATGGTCTGTAGCTGTGTGGTGTTCGTTTGTTTGGCAGCCATGGCTTCTTTCATCGCTGCAAGGCCTGTCAGTTTGCCTGCTGCAGCTGCCTGCTGATTGCCGGCGGGAGGCGGAGCGGGCCTGGTGGCAGCAGCCCCGGATGCCGTTTGTGCCGGCGGAGTGTTTACGGGAGCTGTTTGCGGTATGTTTGCGGCCGGAGCACTGGTAACGGGTGCCTGAGGTGCCCGGTTATCAGATGCAGGGGGAGCTGTAACTGCCGTTGCTGCCGGGTTGCCGGCAGTTGTCCCATTCGCCACAGCTGGCGCGGGTTGCTGAGCCGTAGGCTGACTGGGCGGTGTTTCCACCGTCAGCCGGGCGACTGGTATGCTTTCCGTAGTGGCGGGCTTTTCTGCGATGGTACGGGCGGTAACAGGTTGGGCCGCCCGCAGCTTCTGAGGAGGAGCTCCGTCAGCTACCAGTTTTTTTTTTGCTATTTCTCCATTACCATCGTCGCTCACCAGGGTCACGGCCTGTTGCAGATAACAGAGCTTGATCAGCGCCATTTCTACGTGCAGCCGCTTATTGCGGGCCATACGGTAATTGATCTCGGTATCGTTCAGCAGGTGCAGTGCGGTAATCAGCCACGCCGGACTGATCTGCCCGGAAAGCTGCTTGTACCGGTCTTTCAGATTTCCCGATACTTCTACCAGGTGCAGGGCTTTATCTTCTTTACATAACAACAGGTTACGTAAAAACTCAGCCCACCCGTTCAGGAAATTATCTCCTTCAAATCCTTTCTGTAAAATTTCATCAAATAAAAGCAGGGCATTGGCTATATCCTCCTGTAATACTGCTCCCATTACCCGGAAGAAGTAATCGTAATCGAGTATGTTCAAATGCTCCAGGGTATTCTGATAGGTAAGATGGCCGCCGGTGAAGCTGACTATCTTATCCAATGTGCTCAGCGAGTCGCGCATACAGCCGTCTGTTTTCTGCGCCACCAGGTGAAGCGCATCAGGTTCGGCCTGTATGTGTTCTTTCGTGCAGATCTCCTGCAGGTGATCTACCGTGTCCTGAATAGTGATCCGTTTGAAATCGAAAATCTGGCATCGGCTCAGAATAGTCGGTAATATCTTGTGCTTTTCTGTGGTAGCCAGAATGAAGATAGCGTAAGATGGAGGCTCTTCCAGTGTTTTCAAAAATGCGTTGAAGGCAGAAGAACTCAACATGTGTACCTCATCTATGATATAGATCTTGTACTTTCCGGCCTGCGGGGCAAACCTGACCTGCTCCACCAGCGTACGGATATCATCTACTGAGTTGTTGGATGCGGCATCCAGCTCGTGGATATTGAAGGAACTTCCTTCATTAAACGATTTACAGGAATGACACTCGTTACATGCCTCCCCATCCGGCTGCAGATTTTCACAGTTAATGGTTTTGGCCAGGATACGGGCACACGTGGTTTTCCCTACTCCGCGCGGACCGCAAAATAAAAAGGCGTGTGCCAGCTGGTTATTGCGGATGGCATTTTTTAAAGTGGTGGTAATATGTGCCTGTCCTACTACTGTTGAAAAGTTCTGTGGACGGTATTTACGGGCTGAAACGATAAAATTCTCCATATAACTGCTACGCTTTCGGGAGCGTCGAAAATACGCACAAATTCAGTAAGAGAAAAATGCACGGCTTTAAGAACGCTTATCCCGGATTGTTATTCGCTGGCTCCAAAGTTAATACAAATTCCAGGTACGACTTTTTTAACAAGATGACACTGTTATTAAAATGTTCCATGATGGCCGAACAGATCTCATGTAACTCCTGTATGGCCGGATAATCAGGCACCATATCCATTCCGTGCAGGAAGGTATTGTTCTGTTCTCTGAACCAGGCGAGCTTCACGGCCATTTCCGGCGGAAAATCTTTCAGCAGGCCGGCAGCGGACAGCTTTTCCACCATTTCCTGGAATTTCCGGGTTTCTGTCGACAGTTCCCCGAAGAGTACCGGCACGGAAGGAGAGTCCTGCTCTCCATTGTTAAATACCTGGCTAATGCAATGTATGATACGGAATACCTGCTCATTCAGCTGCAGCCCCATTTCCTGGTAACGGAGCACTTCTGCATATTTTTCTTTCACCAGTGCGGCAGTATCCTGATTTAGCTGTGCAGCTTTGGTATAATGATAACGGAATGCATCCTGGTCATGTTCTTCAAGCCATGTCATTTCTGAAGTTACTTTTTCTGACAGCATCCTGGCCAGCTGCCGGGCCCTGGGCATACTGTATTTTTGCCCGTCGAATTCAAAATAATTTGTCTGAAACTGACCACTACTGATAGCCTGTAAGGTTTCCGCATCCTGCCGGTCCCGGAAGAATGAACGCATCCGCCACACTACATCCGGATGATAGAGCGTTTGAAGGTTCCGTTCCTGCATCTCTTCCGGGGGGAGCTGCAATGGTTGCCTGGAGTACAGGTCACTGAATGGCCGGTTGTCGTAGTAATCATTGAACATCCTGGGATATTCATATTGCTGATGCCGCCGGGCCAGCTCTGAGATATACGCTGCCGGCGCTATGGCTGCAAACTGAATTGCCTGTGGCTGCGGGGTCAGACGATATACCCGCGCCGTCATCTGTTCCTGCAATTTCTCCGGGATATTGAACAGGCGCCAGGCGCTGTCGGTATTAATACGGCAGCTGATATCTGCCTGTATATAATGCGCTTCCCTGGCTTCCCTCGACAGATGGGAGGTCCACTGCTCACGCAGTTGTACGCGGCTTTTCAGGAAGTTGTGGAAATAATTGTCTGTGATAACCGGCAGGCCGGCGGCATCAGGTTCCAGGTGGTATTGTGCTGCATAATATTGAACCAGCGCGCGTTGTACCGTGAAAATATTGGAGAACCGGAGTGTCTGGTCTGACAGTTCAGATAATTTATGAAAACAATGATCCAGGCAGTATCCTGCCATCTCCACCCTACGCAGGCTGCTGGTGGCGATCGCGGAACTGCTGAGGCCAACTGCAATGGTATCTGCATAAAACTCCATCTCACGGCTCAATTCCAGGTACTGCCGGTTGATCATCGCATAGATCTTCCTCAGTACATATTGCATCATATTAAGTATCCTCGTGGTGATACGCGCAAAGAACCCGAACAGGCCACCGCCATACCGCCACCGGTGCTCTGCTTCCTGCCACCGGTCGTTCTCATACAGCATGTTGTACAATATCTTGTTCACCGAATAGATGTAACTGCCCAGTTTCATACTCCGCTGCGAAAAATGCGCAAACTCAAAAGCCAGCAGCATCTTGAATTCGCTGATATTAACGCTGTTGATCAGCCCCAAACCAATTTCCAGGTTTCTGTGCCCCGGCCGGAATAAACTCCGCAACCCGGATTGGTAAAACACGTTGGCGTTCATATCCGGAACAATGAATATCTTCTCCGGGAAACGAATACGCATGTCTTTCACCAGCCTGGCTACAAAGTCGAATACGCCGGGCTGATTATCCGCGAATATCTCAATGCGGTAGGGATTGGCCTGCTGATGCCTGTTAAAAAGAAATTTTGCGAGAAAAAATAATACCATCACCCCGGGCAAAGTAAGGCAAAGCCCCAGTACGCCCGTAGTCCAGGCAGGATTGGTATGAAATAACCATATACCCCCTGAAATCAATACAACAGCCAGGGCAAGGGCTGCAAGCAGTAAAACCACGTAAAGAATGAAGAACAACACAACATAACCGAGCGCTTTCACTATTTGTTGCCTAAACAATAACGTGGGTGCTGCGAATGCCAGATCCGCATTTTCAGGGCATTCAGGATACAAGCTGGTCATAATAATCTCTGGTTAGATACAATCAATCCAAACAAAGGAGTTTAAATGTAGCCAATATTCAGCAACTAATAAGCTGACTTTGTGTTACCATATGAATATATGGTAAATGGGAATAGCAGCTGCTATGGGGTGTTTTCCGGACGGAATAAGAAAAGCGGGCATTTGCCTGCTTTTCTTATAATTATCTTGTATTACCCTATAAAAGGGTGCCTTTCATAAGGAGCTGTTCGGTCAAACAGGTAGCGATAGGTAGTCAGTTGTCGGGAGATGTCGGCACCCAGGTTCTCCACCACATTGATCATCTTGGGATTGAAATCGCCAATCCACTGCATTTCGTATTCCTGGTAACCGAGTTTGTCGCCCTGGATAACTTTAGATCCCTCCACTATGATGAAAGAATCCACGCCTTTGGCCTGGAATTCCGGTACAACGCCGAAAATGATCCCGGTCATTTTCTTGCAATAGCCGGTTTTTTTGAGCCAGAGGAACTTCAGTTTTTGTAACAGGCCGAACTGACCATTCATGTGTTTGATATACTGATTCAGGTCCGGCAGGTTCAGCCAGATGGCTACCGGTTCGTCATTGTAATAGACAAACCAGGCGATTTTTTCATCCAGCAAAGGTTTCATTTGTTTGAACAGGGCCAGCGCCTGCGCTTTCCCCATATCTTTTCCTCCGGCATGCTTTGCCCATGCCTTGTTGTATACCGTACAGAAAGCATCTGCGAATTTTTCCAGTTCGTTTTTCCGGATATGCATTGCTTTAAACGCAGGATCGGCAGCGATGGCCTTATGCCGGTCGTAGAACCGTTTTGGCAGCTGCTCGCTTACTTTCATGCCATAGCAAAGCTGGTTAAAGAAGAGCCTGAACCCATATTCCTCAAATAAACGGATATAGTAAGGAGGGTTGAAGTTCATGCTGTACAAAGGCTCATGAAATCCCTTTGTGAGCAACCCCCACCAGTTGTTCCGTTCACCGAAATTGATAGGGCCGTCCATGGCGATCATTCCCCTTTCCGCCAGCCATTGTTTACCGGTATCGAAAAGAAGATTGGCTGCCGCCTGGTCGTCGATACAGTCAAAGAACCCAACCCCGCCCACAGGTCCGGGGTCGTCTTTCGACCTGTACTTCTTATTTACAAATGCTGCAATGCGGCCAATAAGGCGGCCATTGTCATCTTTCAAAATCCATCTGCTGCATTCACCATGACGGAATGCCTTGTTGTGCTCCCGATCAAATACGCTGTTGATGTCCTTATCCAGCGGCCTTATCCAACCTGGTACATCTTTGTTTATTACGATATGCACCTCTAGAAACTGCCTGGCTGTTTTTTCATCTTGTACAATTATCAGTTCCATTCGTGACCATTTGCGCAAATGTAATAAAAAGCTTCATTGGCACTATTTTTTCTGTCGCTCACTTTATGAAAAGAAACTATGTTTATCCCCTCGTTATAGTAGTGCTGGTGGCGGTTTTTAGCCTTGGATACTGCCGGCAGCAGCAAACGGTCCGGAGGGTGCTGGTTGAAAATCAACGTCTTTGGAACGAAAATCGGGATCTGCGTAAAAGCCTGGAACAATCCTCGGCTGTCACCAGCCAGATCACCGGCCGCCAGGAAATGCAGCAACGCACTGCCGGACAGTTTGTGGAACGCAGGGCCTATTACCGCCGGAACTGGCAGCAGTTTATTGCAGTAACTGCCGGCGATTACCGCACAGGTTTTCTTGGCGGCATCAGGGATCTCCAGATTAATGTGAAAAACCAGACGGAATATCCGCTGGATAATGTGGTAGTGCAGGTAACCTATCTTCGCAATAATAATGATGTTTTCAAGACAGAAGAATACACGATTACCAATATTCCGGAAAAGGGCAGCAGAAGCATTCCTGCCTCCAACAGCCGTAAAGGCAGCAAAGTAGAAGTAAAACTGCTCAGCGTTACCAGCCAGCCAATGAACTTCTGCTGGTCCGTCAATAAGCCTGTACCCCCCAATAACCCCGATCCATTCGAATGCGTGCCGTCGGCGAAAACTAATCAGTAATTTAGCGATACTGAAAAGCAATGCTAAAACTACTTTCATGATCAGACTGATTCAGGAAACATCTGCAGACGACAGGATAAAAGCGCTATATGAAGAAGCATTTCCTTTGCAGGAAAGAAGGCCATGGCCGCTGCAGGAGCAACTGATAGCTGCCGGCAGGATACATATCCTGCGTATTACTAAAGAAGACCGGTTTGCCGGTTTTGTTTTCTTCTGGAAATTACCTGCTTTCAGCTTTATAGAGCATTTCGCTGTTGATCCGGCTTCCAGGGGCGGAGGTACCGGTACGCAGGTGATGAAGGAGATGGAGACGTTATTGGGAACAATTATCCTGGAAGTAGAACCGCCCGACACGGAACAGGCTATACGAAGAATACATTTTTACGAGCGGCTGGGGTATCATACATTCCCCGAACCCTATCAGCAGCCATCCTATTATCCGCCGCACCCTCCGCTGGATCTGCGGCTGATGCATAAGAACCTGCCTGCCACCGTGAATTTTGCTTTTGTCCGGGATCAGCTCTATGAGCTGGTTTATCACAAATAAAAAGTACGAATGATGATCCGGGCCCTCACAATATCATCTCACAAAACACTGTAATCTCCGGACATCATTCGTACTATATCATGATGGCTTATCCTTCGCGGCTGGGGCGGTTATCACCTCCCTGTTGTTGCTGGGACTGCCGTTGTTGTTGCTCCTGCGCTCTCTGCTGCTGTTCCTGTGCCCTTTGCTGTTGTTCCTGCATACGCTGCTGTTGCTGCTGTTGCTGCATTTGCTGCTGTTGTGCTCTTTGCTGTTCCTGCTGTTGCTGACGTTGTACCCTTTCTGCCTGTTGTTGCTGTTGTTGCTGTTGCTGCATCTGCTGTTGTTGTATCCTTTGCTGCTGTTGCTGCATCTGTTGGTCTCTTTGTACCCGTTCCGCCTGTTGCTGCTGCATGCGTTGCTGTTGCTGTATTTGCTGCTGTTGTACCCTTTGCTGTTCTATCTGTTGCTGTTGTTGTTGCTGTTGTATCCTTTGCTGTTGCTGCTGCATCTGCTGCTGGCGTATCTGGTCGGAATTATCTACCCTGGAAGGCCTGCTATAGCCGTTATTGTTACCCTGGTTGTTATCCATTACCTGACCGGGGCGCACCCGTCCATTGTTGTTGTTGCTATTATCCGTATTGCCCGGGAACCTTCCGTTGTTTATCGGCTGATTGCCATTATTGCCCGGAGTTACCCTGCCCGGACGATTGTAGCTGCCGTTATTATTGTTATCTACCGGTTGTACACCAGTGTTACCACCCGGGGTAACCCTGCCCGGACGGTTGTTAAAATTACCGTTGTTGCCGTTATCGGGCTGCACGCCGGTACCAGGATTTACACGTCCCGGACGGCTGTTATCGACAGACTGCACCGGTCTTGTGCGGTCAGCTTCACGGCCACGCTGGATAGCGGCAGCATCCGGCCGATAAATGCGCAGCTGGTTGTTTTCCACTCTGCCACCGCCGCCAACATTCGGTCTGTTGGTGTTTTCCACTCTCACCGGCCTTACTGCCATTCCGGAATAATTGGATACTTCATTGGCACTCGGGCCAGTGTATACCCTTCCGCTTCCGTACCTGGAGGAGTTGTTGATAACAGTGGTGTTATTGATGATGGTAACGTTACGACTGTTGTTGATATAGTAATTGTTGATCTGCGGACTGTTGATGTACTGTCGGGGTACGAATGTCCAGTAAGAGGCAGGGGAACTATATCCATATCCATACTGCGGCCCCATTGGTGCCCAACCATAACAATCGCCACCTGATCTCCAGCTTACCCATGCCGGACCCCAGTCATAACCCGGTACCCACATCCAACCCTGGTAATCATCGAATAACCAGCGGCCATAGTGGAATGCGGCCCAACCCCAGGCATAATCAGACGCCCAGGTCCAGCCGTAATCAGTATATACCCAGTGACCATTAGTTGCATACGGACGGAATCCGGGGCCTGCATTAGGTATCCAAACCCGGTCGTAACCAGGATAGGAGGTCCATCGGCCATACGGACTTAATTCGTCGTAAAATGAAACGGAAGCGTTTACCTGTACCTGCGGGCCCTGATTGTAGCCCTGGTTATACCCCTGATCATAGGTGCCATCATAAGCCGGGGCGTAGTAGGTAGAGGCACAACCTGCGAGGAATAATGGTATAAGTAAGAGAGATATTCCTGTATGTTTCAATAATGTGTTCATAACTCCTGATTTTTTGTCTTTTGAAATTAATATCAGACACCCTGGAAGAAATGAATGTTGTTTAGTAAAGTTCAGTTTATTTCAACAAGCATTTTTTTGATGGTCGTAAGAAAGATTTCGAAGGTCGTATGATTTTTAAATGTTAAAGGATATTGTTAAAATTTTTATAACGCTTTATGCTGCAGTCCAGCGTTATAAACAGTAAGACAAAAATGATTCCAATTTGTAAAACCCGGCAGTAGCTGAAGAAAGCGGGGGGAACGACAGAAAATGAAAACGCCGGAGTTACTGCTCCGGCGTTTGTACTTACACGGTATATTCACCCACTTTAGTGCCATCGTCTTTCAGCATCGTCAGTACCAGCCGGTGCTGGTCGGCCTTGATGCTGATCAGGGTACGATAGCCTTCTTTCGGGCCACCACCAATGATCAGCGGATATTCATGCTGTCCTTTTACAGGGGCATATACGCCGTACTGGTGAGTATGGCCACAGATCAGGATATCGATCTTATGTCTGTTGAACAGGTCGCCGAACATTTCCCGGCAATGCTTCACACCATGCCATTCGCCGGAGTGGTAGTGTGGAATGTGCATCATCACTACCTTATGTTTCGCTTTTCTGAAAGCCGGACTTTGCAATTGCTGTTCCAGCCAATGTGCCTGCTGTTCGCGGTAGGCGTCGAAATCAACGATGCCGGCATATACCGGGTGGTTGTCTTCTTTGTCTTCTCCCGTATCCAGTACAATCGCGGATACCGGCCCGATCGTAAAGGTAAAGTAGTTATGATGCCCTGGATTATCGAAGTACTGGTGCCATTCGCGTGCGTATTTACCGCGGGTTTCATGGTTACCTCTGACATACATGAATGGCGTATGCGTGGAAAACGTTTCACCACAGGGCGATAGCAGGTGATCGATGATTTGTTGTTCGTCGGATTGATAGTCGAACATATCACCGTTCAGGAAAACGAAGTTATAAGGATGCTGACCGTTCAGCCCTATCAGGTGCGGAATAGAGGCTGGCCGGTCGTGTATATCGTTGAGAATAAGCCACGACACCTCTTTTGCCTGCGGATCCGGCGCAGTAAAAGTATAAGTATCACTGGAGATGGTATCGCCATAGGTGAGCTTATAAGGTTCAAACTCCACGATATCCTTTGAAAACACTTTGTAGCTGTACTGTTTACCGGGTTGCAGGTTATCCAGCAGAATGCGGTGCAGCCGATTGTTGGCATCTACAAGTCCGTTGGTGACGCTGTGGGCTTTATTATTCAGTTGGCCGTCGGTGCCATATTCCACCCAGCTGTAACAGGGGCGGCTGGTGAGCCACATCACGGAAATGGCGTCGGGACCGGGATATTGGAGGTATGGTTTGCAGAGGAAAGAATGTGCGGTTGCAGCTGGCCGGGTAATGCCTGCGCTGGCGGCAACAGGTGCCAGCCCTGTCATGCCCAGCAATCCTGCTTTCGACAGGGTGCCGATGAAGGAGCGGCGGGATTGTTCACTGTTTGATTTTTTCATATGTGTATATTGTGCAATAGGTGAGTGGGATTAAAAATAGCAAAGCAATAAGGAAAAAGAGACTATTTTTATATGAATGGCCGGAATAAAATTATAGATAAAGAATATTAATAATTTGACAGGCTGTGCTATAGATTGCAGGGGAGTAAAAGTTTTATAACAGGAAGGCGGGTAGATATTGCTGTGGGAAAAGGTTTTTTTTCGTCGTTACTGTTTTGATATTCATCTATTAACTATTACCTTTGCGGCAAATTTCAGGAACTGTATGCCTATGCTGAGGTTTCTGTTCAACTAACATTTTAGTATTTTTTATAAACTGCTTTAAAAATATGCCTAACACAGGTAAGATCAAACAAATTATCGGTCCCGTGGTGGACGTGCATTTTGATGACAAGTTGCCCGAAATCTACAGCGCATTGGAAATTACCCGCGAAAATGGCCAGAAGGTAATCCTGGAAGTTCAGCAGCACCTGGGTGAAGACAGTGTACGTACTGTGGCAATGGACTCCACTGACGGTATGGTTCGTGGTATGCCCGTAGTTGATAAAGGCACGCCTATTAAAATGCCCGTTGGCGACCAGGTTAAAGGACGTTTGTTCAATGTGGTAGGTGAGGCGATCGATGGTCTGGGAGACATTGATACTTCAAATGGTTATCCTATCCACCGTGAGCCGCCTAAATTTGAAGATCTCGCAACTGAAACAGAAGTACTGTTCACAGGTATCAAGGTAATTGACCTGATCGAGCCATATGCAAAAGGTGGTAAGATTGGTTTGTTTGGTGGTGCCGGTGTGGGTAAAACAGTATTGATCCAGGAGCTGATCAACAACATCGCAAAAGGTTACGAAGGGTTGTCTGTATTCGCCGGTGTGGGTGAGCGTACCCGTGAAGGGAACGATCTGATGCGCGAAATGATCGAGGCAAACATCGTGAAATACGGTGATGAATTTAAAGAATCCATGGAGCACGGTGACTGGAACGTTACCGCTGTAGATAAAGAACTGCTGAAACAGTCGCAGGCTACCTTCGTGTTCGGTCAGATGAACGAACCGCCCGGAGCCCGTGCCCGTGTAGCATTGTCCGGTCTGACACTGGCAGAATACTTCCGTGATGGAGATGGTTCTGCAGGTGGTGGTCGTGATATCCTGTTCTTCGTAGATAACATTTTCCGTTTCACCCAGGCTGGTTCTGAAGTATCGGCGCTGCTGGGACGTATGCCTTCTGCGGTAGGTTATCAGCCTACACTGGCTACTGAAATGGGTCTGATGCAGGAGCGTATTACTTCTACCAAAAATGGCTCAATCACTTCCGTACAGGCGGTTTATGTACCTGCGGATGACTTGACTGACCCTGCTCCGGCTACTACCTTCTCTCACCTGGATGCTACTACTGTATTGGATCGTAAGATTTCCGATCTTGGTATCTATCCTGCTGTGAGCCCGCTGGATTCCACTTCCCGTATCCTGACTCCTGTCATCGTTGGTGAAGCTCACTATAACTGCGCACAGCGTGTGAAAATGATCCTCCAGCGTTATAAAGAACTGCAGGATATCATCGCGATCCTTGGTCTGGATGAGCTGAGCGACGAAGATAAGCTGACAGTATCCCGTGCACGTCGTGTACAACGTTTCCTGTCACAGCCTTTCCACGTAGCAGAGCAGTTTACCGGTCTGAAAGGTGTATTGGTACCGATCGAAGAAACTATCCGCGGTTTTAACATGATCATGGACGGTGAAGTAGACGAATATCCGGAAGCAGCTTTCAACCTGGTAGGTAATATCGAACAGGCTATCGAAAAAGGTAAGAAATTACTGGAAGCAGCGAATAACTAATTAAGTCAGTGATCCCGGCAACCCCGGGATCATTTACCCTTCACCATTTACGATTATAACATGCTATTAGAAGTATTAACACCAGAAAGAAAATTATATACCGGCGAAGTGTACGGAGTACAATTGCCAGGTATTGATGGTTCTTTTGAAATACTGGATAAACATGCGCCATTGATCGCAGCTCTCGGAAATGGTAAAATGAAAGTGATGACCGATAAAAGCCGTGCTGAATTTTATACTATCAGTGGCGGGTTTGTGGAAGTGTTGCGTAATAAGGCTACCGTACTCGTAGAAGGCGCTGTAGCAGTGGAAAAATAAGCATACCAGCAAAAATAATGACCAGGGGCCGGGTAGGAATACCCGGCCTTTGTTTTTGTCCTAACTATTCCAATCTTAGAAGACCCGGCCCCCGACAAGACTATCCACCGGGATTTCCTCGTTATTCATTATGCACAATAAATTACTCCCACGGCTATACGGAATAGCCGCTGTAACTATATGTACATCAATAAACAGCCGACTGTACGACTGTATATATACCTAATGAATATTCCTTGATAATAACGCTGCTGATCAGGTAAAACTCTGGTTCCGGTCTATAGAAGGGGCAAAATATTTCTCATAGGTTTTGGCCTTCATAGGTGTATTCTTATCTGTATTTAATTACCTGAACGGGTTAGGTAATTGCCCGTTGTTTAGCAATTACTTTAGCAATATATCTAATTTGTTTTAAATAAACGGCATTCATGTTGTTCATTTTTTGTTACAAAAAACGAACACAGCCGATGTGCTTCTGTTTCAGATTATTAGTGCTAATTAAGCGAGGGATCTATCGGATAATTTGCCATCATGGCAAAGGTGCTGCCAAGGTTTTTCAACGCTTGCTGCCATATTTGCTGTTCCTGCGGATTAAATACAAGAGAGGCATCAGTTTGCGACAATATCCAGGATTTTTCCTTTACCTCCTCTTCCAGTTGTCCTTCCGTCCACCCGGAATATCCTATAAAAAATTTAACCTTATCCGGCTCCAGCAGCCCCTTGTTCAGGGCATCCACCACCTGTTCAAATTTACCGCCCCAAAACACGCCTGGCAACACTTCCATGCCTCCGGTAATAATCTCCGGATAACAGTGAATAAAATGAACGGTATCCATCTGCACAGGCCCACCATAGTATACTGGTATATTGGAAATCAACACTTCAGGAACAAGATCTCCCAATGTCTGGTCAAATAACTTATTGATAACAAAGCCAAAACTGCCTTTTTCCTGGTATTCACAAAGAAGCACCACTGTACGGGCAAAGTTCGGATCTTTCAGAAACGGATCAGCTATCAGCAAAATGCCGGGCGACAAACTAACCATAGTCATACAATTTTATAGCTAACCAAATTTAGCTAATAAATGATTGAATTGTAGTGATAAAAAACGAGTGGGAAAAAAGTAAGGAAAATAAAAAAGGAGGCTAGAAAACCTCCTTACCATTTTATCAACCAAAATCTAAATCGCTTATGGAACGAATCCACATCGATGTATGTAGAAAGTTTAATTACTTTGTTATGATCTTGAACTAATCAAATTTAGTACCAAGATGCTGAAGCAAAGGTAAGGAAAGATGCAATAAGAAAATCAGCGTCGCCCAGTTAAAATTACGTTAAAGTGATGGTCGATTGCTGGAATTCAGTATGGATGCAGTATTCCGCCCAGAATTTTGTATCATAGTTGCTATAGCAAGAATATTTTTTAACATTATTTAATATTTCCCTAACCTTATCTTTGAAAGAACTAAAGTCTGACAAAAAATTTGCATGATACCACTCAAAAAGATCTTCCCCGTAATTGTAATACTGATCACACTCTCCCTCTTCGGAATCATCTATATACAGGTAAGCTGGATCCGCAGCGCCATGCTTATCAAACAGGATCAGCAGTTTCAACGGGCCGTCAACATGACAACGGATGTCTATAATGAGATCATAGCCCGTACTCAGGCTGGTGTTGTGTTTCGGCTGGATAATCCCGTGAACAAAGGTCTGCCCTTCGATATTAACACTAAAATAAGCCCGTCGCCTAGCGATATCCTTAATGTAAATGAATTGAGGCGTTATATCCTGAACAGTATGAGGAAAAACCGCCTCGATACGTCCAACTTTGAGTTCGCTATCGTTCGCAATATTCCCGATGCTCCTAACCTTGCTGCGATCAGGCTGCAGTCGGCCGGATTTGAAAAGCTGTTCCATATCAACAGCATCGACAGCGCCCGGGCACAGGAGAAATATAAAGTACAGGTAATCCCGCTGGCATCACCATCAGACCCCTATAACCCGAGAACAGAAAGCCTGTATATCATCATGGCAACAGACGATACCGTGGCCAGGCAGCTGGGAATCATGATCACCGGTGGGGTACTCTTTACCATGATCATTATCACCGCCTTTGCCCTGACCATCCGAACGATGCTGAACCAGAAAAAGCTCTCGGAAATCAAGTCAGACTTCATCAACAACATGACGCACGAGCTGAAAACGCCGCTGGCAACTATTTCACTCGCAATAGACGCTATCCGGAACGAAAAGGTAATGTCGAAACCGGAAAAGATCCAGTATTTCTCCGGTATCATCAAGGAAGAGAATAAACGCATGAATAAACAGGTGGAGAGCATTCTGCAATCAGCTCTCCTGGAAAAAGACGAGATCGGGCTTAAACTGCAGGCAACGGATGTACACCAGGTCATTCAGAATACGGCCGACAATCTGCAACTGCAGCTCGCTGCCAAAAATGGCGTGGTGGACCTGGAACTGGATGCTATTAATCCGATCATCATGGCCGATGATGTACATTTCTCCAATGTGGTCTTCAACCTGATAGATAATGCCATCAAGTATTCCAACGATAACCTGGAGGTCAGGATTCAAACCTATAACACCCGCAAAAGCCTGTTCATCATTATATCAGACAATGGTATTGGGATGAGCCGCGATACTATTTCACGTATCTTTGAAAAATTCTATCGCGCACATACCGGGAATGTCCACAATGTAAAGGGCTTCGGCCTGGGACTTACCTATGTAAAGGCGATAGTGGATGCTCATAAAGGAAAGATCAAAGTAGATAGTACACTGGGTAAAGGCAGCAAGTTTACGCTCGAATTTCCCCAGGAATTGGATAAAGTATAAAGGGCAGCTATATGATACTGAGTGAAAAAGAGATACAGCATTTTAAAAATCCGATCGCTGTTCCCGGACTGGGACTGGACATGCAGGAGAAACTGAAGGAATCCCGCGTGCTGGTGGTGGGTGCAGGTGGACTGGGAAGCCCGGTGATTCAATATCTCAGTGCAAGCGGAGTAGGCGTACTGGGAATTGCTGATTATGGCGTGATCAACGACGAAGATATGCACCGGCAGCCGGTTTACCAGATGCAGGATATCCGTAAACATAAGGCGAAAATGGCCGCCAGCAGGCTGTGGGCAGTGAATCCCTACACGAAGCACTATCCCATCCTGATGCAGGTAAAGCCTGAAACCATCGCTATGATGCTGGTGGGATTTGATATGGTCATCGACTGTTCGCAGCATCCCCCCACTCACCTGGTTATTAACGATGCCTGCCTGGTACATAATAAACCTTACATCACCGGAGAAGTGCATAACTGGCTGGGCTGGTTCGGTGGCTTCAATATGCCGCAACCGGATGGCTCTTATACAGCTTCTTACCGTTGCGCTTTACCGCTCACGGAAGAATACCGCAATTTCGACGCAGGCGCCATCGGTGCTACCCACGGTATCCTGGGCATGCATATGATGGGTGAGGCATTGAAATATCTGATTGGCGTTCCGGCCGGGATCGCCGGAAAACTGTATGGTATCGATTTTCTGCACAACAATACGCAGGTGCATGAACTGCAGCCGGATACTGCGGCTATTGAAGCCGTGCGTGCTGCGGGCATACTGACCGCCGAAGCATATGGACTGGAAATAGTGCCGGACGTGGAGGATTAGGCATTCACCGCCAGCACCGTCTTGGAACCGATCTTCAGATCATGTTTCATTCCGAGTTTCAGGGAGTAGTTGGCATCCTGATGTCCGCTGGAGAAGCCGAAGCAAACAGGATAATCGTATTCCTGCACCAGGTTGCTGATAATTTCGTATTCGGTTTGTCCAAACGGGGTATCGGTATCTTTACCGTCTGTAAAAGCGCCTACTACCAATCCGGCGAGCTTATCGAGCCAGCCGGCCCTTTTCAGGTTATACATCATACGGTCTACATGATACCGGTATTCTCCGATATCTTCCAGCAGGAGTATTTTATCCCTGGTATTAATCTGCGAACGGGTACCGGAAACATTTGCCAGCATCGAGAGGTTACCACCTACCAGTATTCCGGAGGTTTTACCTTCTTTGTTCAGCGGATGTGAGGGGGCGGAATAACGGTAAGGTTTTCCTTTCAGCACGTTCGCCAGGCTTTCCACATATTCATTATCGATAGTGGTTGGTGTAATACCACTGCAGTTCATGGAGTGAATAGTGGCAATACCCAACTGTCGTTGCACATGCGCATGCAACGTGGTGATGTCGCTGTAGCCACAGAGCCATTTGGGGTGTTTACGAAAACGGGTGAAATCCAGCTTGTCGATGATACATACCATTCCGTAGCCGCCACGGCCGAAAACAATCGCTTTAATTTCAGGGTCGTCCAGCATATCCTGTAGTTCCTCCAGCCGGAGTTCATCAGGGGCTGAAAAATTATGGAAACTGGTACCCACTGTAATGCCCATATGTACACGGTAACCCCAGGAGCTCAGCACGCCGCGGGCGTACTCCGCAGCCTGCAGATCCATTTTACTGCTGGAACAGGTAATTCCGATCAGATCACCTTTTTTCAAATATGGCGGAATTTTTACCATTGTACCTTTTGTTTACCTTTGCGGATTAGTTAGCGTAAATTGTTTTATTCGCGGACTAAGGTGATAAATTGTTATGGTGATTCCAAAAACTATCGACGATTTAAATTTTATTTAAGCATTCTTTAAGAGAATATGGGAAAATTTAATAGATATTTAATAACTGCGGCATTACCCTATGCCAACGGCCCTGTGCACATAGGGCACCTGGCCGGTTGTTACCTGCCTGCAGATATTTATGTACGTTATCTGCGCGCTAAAAAGGCAGATGTAAAATTCGTATGCGGAACTGACGAACATGGGGTGCCTATCACTATCAAAGCCATGAAGGAAGGCGTGAGCCCGCAGGATGTGGTAGACAGATATCATAAGATCATTGGCGACAGTTTCGCTGCCATGGGTATTTCTTTCGATATATTTTCCCGTACCAGTAACGAAATTCATCATAAAACATCCCAGGAATTTTTTCTGAAGATGTATAACGACGGGCTGTTCGAAGAGAAGGAATCGGAACAGTATTACGACCCGGAGAAGAATATTTTCCTGGCCGACAGATATATCATGGGTACCTGCCCCAAATGTGGTAACGACAAGGCTTACGGCGATCAGTGCGAGCGCTGTGGAAGCTCGCTCAGCCCTGATGACCTGATCAACCCGCATTCTACCCTCAGTAATGCAGTACCGGTGAAGAAGAAAACCAAACACTGGTACATGCCGCTGCAGAATTATGAACCGTGGCTGAAACAGTGGGTACTGGAAGAACATAAAGAGTGGAAAAATAACGTATACGGACAATGCAAAAGCTGGCTGGAAAGCGGATTGCAAAGTCGTGCTATGACCCGCGACAGCAGCTGGGGCGTTAAAGTGCCGTTGCCCGATGCAGAGGGAAAAGTGCTGTACGTTTGGTTCGATGCGCCTATTGGCTACATTTCCGCCACTAAGGAACTGACAGAAAACTGGGCTGACTACTGGTGTAAAGACGATACCAAACTGGTACACTTCATCGGTAAAGACAATATCGTTTTCCACTGTATCATTTTCCCGGCTATGATGAAAGCTCACGGGGGCTTTGTACTACCGGACAATGTACCTGCGAACGAATTCCTGAACCTGGAAGGGGAGAAAATTTCTACTTCCCGTAACTGGGCTGTATGGGTGAACGATTATATTCAGGATTTCCCGGATCAGCAGGATGTATTGCGTTATGTACTTTGTGCTACCGCGCCGGAAACAAAAGATAACGACTTCAGCTGGAAAGATTTCCAGGAGCGCAATAACAGCGAACTGGTAGCCGTTTTCGGCAACTTCATCAATCGTGCAATGGTATTGATGCACAAACTCTGCGGAGGAAAAGTGCCTCGTTTGCATGAAGAATTCAAGAGTGAAGACGATCGGGCAATGCTGGCAGAATTCATTCCGGCAAAAGAAAAGATTGAAACCAGCCTGGAAAATTACCGTTTCCGGGAAGCACTCGCGGAAGTGATAGAGTTTGCCCGAAAAGGTAATGGCTACCTGCAGAAATGCGAGCCCTGGATACTGGTAAGCATACTTGAGAAGTTGAATGCCGGAGAACAGCATCCGAAATATCCTGATTACACCGAAAAGGATATCCCGGCGTTGCAGGCACGTATCGACAACTGTCTGCATATTTGTTTGCAGATGGCGGCTAACCTGGCGATCTTCTCTCATCCGTTCCTGCCTTATACCGCCCGTAAGATCTGTCATCAGCTGAAAGTGGTAGACCGTATGCTGGAATGGGAAAATGCCGGTAGCGAGAAGTTATTGAACGTGGGCTATTCGCTGCGTGCACCTGAACTGCTCTTCAAGAAAGTGGAAGACGCACAGGTACAGGCAGAAGTGGAAAAACTGCATGCACGCCGCCGTGAAGCGGAAGCCGCTGCGGCCGCAGCAGCCGGAACCGTGGCTCCTGTTGTGGAAGCAGCTCCTGCCAAACCGGAAATACAATACGAAGATTTCGTGAAGCTGGATCTGCGCGTAGGCACCATCGTTAATGCTGAAAAAGTGGAAAAAGCAGACAAATTGCTCAAATTGCTCGTTGATATAGGTACAGAAAAACGTACTGTTGTTTCTGGTATTGCTATGCACTTCAAACCGGAAGATATTATCGGCAAACAGGTTACGCTTGTAGCAAATCTTGCTCCACGCAAGATGCGCGGTATCGAAAGCCAGGGCATGATCCTGATGGCGGAAGATAATGGCAAACTGGTGTTTGTAAATCCGAATGAAAACGTTGCATCGGGTAGTTCGGTAAGCTAGTAGTTCATATCAGCTGATAGCTGGCAGGAGAGAAGAGATGAATGCAGTATTTCATTTCTTCTCTCTTTTTTATTCAAAAAACTATTACAGAAATCATCCCTCTGTTGCTGATCGAAATACAAAAAATGCTAAATTCAATGATCAGTAAACTTAAAACCGCTGTGTCCTTACTAAAAGCGCTGGTCAACAGCTAAAAAGCTACTACTATGCTTCATATTAACAAGGTTGCCGTTCTAGGCTCGGGTGTAATGGGATCAAGAATTGCCTGCCACTTTGCAGGCATTGGAGTACAGGTGTTATTGCTGGATATCGCTCCAAAGGAATTAAATGATGCAGAAAAAAAGAAGAACCTGACGCTGGATAGTCCCGTTGTGAAGAACCGGATTGTAAATGATGCGTTGCAGGCTGCCGTTAAATCAAATCCATCGCCGCTCTTTACCAAAGATGTGCTCAGGAATATAAAAACGGGCAATTTCACGGATGATATGAAGCGCCTGGCCGACATGGACTGGATCATCGAAGTAGTGGTGGAAAACCTTGATATAAAAAAATCCGTATTTGATCAGGTGGAAAAATTCCGCAAACCGGGCACCCTGATCACTTCCAATACCTCCGGGATTCCTATTCACCTGATGACAGAAGGCCGTAGTGATGATTTTAAGAAGCATTTCTGCGGTACTCACTTCTTCAACCCTCCCCGCTATCTGCGTCTGCTGGAAATTATCCCTACTCCGCATACAGATCCGGCAGTGATCGATTTCCTGATGCACTACGGCGATTTGTATCTCGGTAAAACCACCGTATTATGTAAAGATACACCGGCATTTATAGCTAACAGGGTAGGCGTTTTCTCTATCATGGCCATTTTCCATATTATGCAGGAAATGGGGCTGGGCATCGATGAAATAGATGCGCTGACAGGCCCCGTTATCGGCAGGCCTAAATCCGCCACCTTCCGCACTGCAGATGTAGTAGGTATAGACACGCTGGTGAAAGTAGCCAAAGGCGTGATGGACAACTGCCCCGAGGATGAAGCAATTACTATTTTTAAAATACCTCCCTTCCTGCAGAAAGTAGTGGAGAACAATTGGCTGGGCGACAAAACAGGACAGGGATTTTATAAGAAAACCAAGGGCGAGGGCGGTAGTAAAGAGATCCTTACGCTGGACCTGCAGACCATGGAGTATGGGCCAAAACAAAAAGCGAAGTTCGCCAGTATAGATGCCGCTAAGCCGGTGGAAGACCTGAAACAGCGTATTAAAATGCTGACAGCAGCTTCCGATAAGGCCGGTGAATTCTATAAGCAATTCCATGCCTTCCTGTTTTCGTATGTTTCGCACCGCATACCTGAAATAGCAGACGACCTCTATAAAGTGGATGATGCCATGAAGGCCGGTTTCGGCTGGGAAATAGGTCCGTTCGAATCCTGGGATCTGCTGGGTACAGGCGAGTATGTAAGCCTGATCGAACAGAAAGGGCTGACAGTGGCACAATGGGTAAAAGATATGCTGGCAAAGGGTATCAGCAGTTTTTATAAAATCGAGAATGGGAAAAAGCTGTATTACGACGTGGCTACACAGGCTTACAAACCATTGCCTGGGGAAGGACAGTTCATTATTCTGGAAAACTTCTCCAAAAACGTGGTGTGGAAAAACAGTGCCTGTAGCCTGATCGATATTGGTGATGGAGTAGTTTGCTTTGACTGGAAAACCAAAATGAATACAATCGGTGGGGAAGTGCTCGACGGTTTGAATAAGGCGGTAGACCGCGCGGAGAAAGATTTCCGTGGCCTTGTGGTTGGTAATGAAGGAACTAATTTCTCTGCCGGCGCTAATGTAGGAATGATTTTCATGCTGGCAGCAGAGCAGGAATATGATGAGCTGGATATGGCAGTACGCCTGTTCCAGCGCAGCACGATGCGACTGAGGTACTCATCTGTTCCCGTGGTAGTGGCGCCTCATGCGCTCACCCTGGGCGGCGGCTGCGAGATGTGTTTGCACGCCGATAAAGTGCAGGCAGCGGCTGAAACCTATATCGGACTGGTGGAATTGGGCGTAGGCCTGATCCCGGGCGGTGGCGGTACCAAGGAAATGACCCTGCGTGCCAGCCTGGAGTTTAAAGAGGGACGCATTGAAGAAGAGCCGCTGAAAGATTACTTCATGACGGTAGCTACCGCGAAAGTAGCTACTTCCGGTTTTGAAGGATTTGATATGGGGGTGCTGCGCAAAGGGCACGATGAAATCACCATGAATAGCAGTCGCCTGATTGCCGACGCGAAACGCAGTGTGATAGCGCTGGCAGATGAAGGGTATACCCGTCCGGTTGAAAAAACAGCTATCAAAGTACTGGGTCGTGGTGCGTTGGGAGCGCTGTTGTCTGGCATTTACGCCATGAAGTTTGGTAACTATATTTCCGAACATGATCAGAAGGTGGCCAACAAGCTCGCCTATGTGATGTGCGGAGGTGATCTTACTGAAACATCACTGGTGAGCGAGCAATACCTGCTTGACCTCGAAAGGGAAGCTTTCCTGAGCCTTTGTGGAGAAAGGAAAACCCTGGAACGCCTGCAAAGCGTGATTAAAACGGGCAAGCCTGTACGAAATTAATAGAACTCATTTTTAAACGCTGGAAATGTAGTGAAGATTAGCCATAAGATCATTCGCTGCATTTCCTTTTTTTTCGGTAGTGTCAGTCTTATCCTTACATAATATTTCCAAACGCTTCGGCGCCGTACAGGCCCTGGCGGATGTATCTTTCGAGGTGCCTCCCGGAAGTGTATTCGGAATACTGGGGCCAAATGGTAGCGGAAAAACCACTTTGCTCGGCATTGTAACCGATGTGTTGAAAGCGGATACCGGCCACTTCACCCTGTTGGGGAAAACTCCTGATGGTGGGGTACGGCGCCAGATCGGCACGTTACTGGAAACACCAAATTTTTATCATTACCTCAGCGGATATAAGAATCTTGAAATTGCAGCTGCCATAAAAGAGCGGGGAAAAGAGGATATTCCCCGTGTACTGGAGTTGTGCGGGCTAACCCACCGACAGCATGCGGCGTTCAAAACCTATTCCCTGGGCATGAAACAGCGGCTGGCGCTGGCATCGGTACTGTTGGGCAATCCTGATGTGCTGATCCTGGATGAGCCCACCAACGGCCTTGATCCTTCCGGGATTGCTGAAGTGCGTGAACTGGTACAACACCTGGCGCAAACGGGGAAAACCATACTGCTGGCCAGCCACCTGCTCGATGAAGTAGAGAAAGTATGCACACATGTGGCCATCCTGCGTTCCGGAAAACTGCTGGTATCAGGCGCGGTAAGTGAGGTAATCAGCCGGAATGATTATGTGGAAGCAGGAGCCGCCGATAATCAGCAGTTACTTGCTGTAATACAGCAGTACCCGGGTTGTACCGGTGCTGCCATTCAAGGCCCGGTGGTGAGAGCAATGTTTGCGGCTGCTCCCGATGCCGCTGCCATCAACAGTTTCTGTGCCCGGCAGGGCGTCTGGCTGCAACATCTGCAGGTACGGAAGAAAAGCCTTGAAACTGCATTCCTGGAAATCACTAATATTCCCCCGGCTTCATGAAACAGATCATCTATATCGAATGGCTGAAAGTAAAGCAGTACCGTACCTTTTGGGTAATGCTGATATTGGCGCTGGCCGTGATACCAGGTGGTAATTTCATCGTTGCCAGCAAGTTCAATGAAAGCCCCAAAGAGTTGAGTAAGCTTCTGGGCAATCCTTTCAGTTTCCCGGATGTGTGGCTGACAACGGCTGTTACCAGCAGTTATATCTCCATCATGGGTGGTTTGTTGCTCATTATCCTGGTAACAAATGAATTTACCTACCGCACGCATCGGCAGAATATCATAGACGGCTGGGACCGGAAAGATTTTGTACTGGCCAAGTTGTTCTGGCTGGTATCTGTTGCCGTGCTGACATTAGTGGTAGCTACGCTCAGCGGAGCCGCTATCGGCTGGATATACGGCAATACATCATTCAGTCTGGAGGGCTACCAATACATGCTTTATTATTTCATGCAGGTGCTGGTGATGCTGACAATTGCACTGCTATTGGGAATATTGTTGAAAAGAGCAGGGCTGAGCATTGTACTGTTCCTGGCCTACAATATGATGCTGGATCAGGTGTTGTCTTTTTTAATCAAGAAAAGCGCCGGGAAGATAGGCGGCCTGCTGCCGCTGCAAAGCGGTGATGAACTGCTGCCTTTTCCGCTGGTAGGTAAAATGATAGCAGTGGACGACCAGTACGATACCCAGGTATATGTAATCGCAATGTTCGCTTACATCGCGTTAGGGATCTGGCTGGTTTTCCGGAAAATGCTTAAGTCGGATCTGTAGAATTATCTATATATTTCACATTCTTTTAAAGCGAAATGTGTGAGAGAGAGCTTAAATTTGTTAAGCCAAGCTAAAAGAACGAATTATGGCTAAAAAAGAGCGTGTTATTCTTGTAACGAACGATGATGGAGTTACAGCGCCCGGAATAAGGGCTTTGATTGAAGCGGTGAAGCCTTTGGGAAAAGTGGTGGTAGTGGCGCCGGACAGTCCGCAATCCGGAAAGGGACATGCCATTACGATTGGTGTGCCGCTCCGGTTAAATCAGGTAGATATTTTCGAAGGTATTGAAGCCTGGCAATGTTCCGGTACGCCGGTGGATTGTGTGAAACTGGCGAGGGACAAAATACTGAATGGTCAGAAACCGGATATCTGTGTGAGTGGTATCAATCACGGGGCTAATCATTCTATCAACGTGATCTATTCCGGGACGATGTCGGCCGCCATGGAAGCTGCTATTGAGGGGATCCCTTCTGTTGGTTTCTCTTTCCTCGAATACAGTTATGATGCTGATTTCTCCCTGCCCCGGAAAGTAGCCCATGAAGTAACCAGGAAGATGCTGGAGGGTAAATTGCCTGCTGGTTCCCTGTTGAATGTGAATATACCGATAGTAGGGGAAAAAGATTTCAAAGGACTGAAGATCAGTCGCCAGGCGGATGCCAAGTGGGTGGAAGCATTTGATGAACGCCGCGACCCGCACGGGAAAAAATACTACTGGCTCACCGGTGAATTCCAAAACCGCGATTTTGGCGAGGACACAGATGTATGGGCATTGGAAAATAACTACGCATCCGTAGTGCCGGTGCAATTTGACCTGACCAACTATTCGCTGAAAAAAAAGCTGGAAGAGGAATGGCGCTAAGCTATGCCTACCGCTAAACGCAAACAAGTATGTTAAAGAAAGACAATCTCCCGTTAGGAATTTTACTGGGGTTTCTGACCCCGGTGGTAGCCTTTTTTCTATACTATTTCTTCGTGATCAGGCCGCATAATAATGTGAGCTTCGGACAGTTTCTGGGTATCCTGAAAGATAACCGCCAGATGATTCCTAAACTAACCAGTATTTGCCTGTTATTGAACGGACTGGTGTTTTTCCTGTATACCAGGGTAAGACTGGATATTACTGCAAAAGGGATCTTTCTGATGACCATGCTGTACGCCATTGCTATCCTGTTACTCAAACTCATCAGATAATTTTTAATCAGTATAATATTGAAATATTACATTATTGCAGGAGAGGCCTCAGGTGATCTGCATGGCAGTAATCTTGTAAAACAGATCAGGCAGCTGGATACGGCCGCGGATATACGCAGCTGGGGCGGCGATATGATGGAGGCAGCCGGAGCCAAAGTGGTGAAGCATTACAAGGAACTGGCTTTTATGGGTTTTGTGGAAGTGTTGATGAACCTGCGCACTATCCTGAAAAATATAGATAATTGTAAGAAAGATATCACAGCGTTTAAACCGGATGTACTTGTGCTGATCGACTATCCGGGGTTCAACATGAGAATAGCTGAGTGGGCCAAATTACAGGGACTTAAAATCGTATATTATATTTCTCCGCAGGTTTGGGCCTGGAAAGAAAACAGGGTGACCAGGCTGAAGAAAAGCGTGGATAAAATGCTTTGTATCCTTCCGTTTGAACCGGCATTTTATCACAGATGGAATTACGACACTGAATATGTAGGCCATCCGTTGGTGGAAGTAATCAAAGCGGCCAAAGAAGCACCTGCAGATCCGCCGTTGTCTGATAAACCCATCATCGCTGTATTGCCAGGCAGCCGCAGGCAGGAAGTGAGTGTAAAGCTGCCCATCATGCTCACGATGGCAAAGCATTTTCCGGACTATCAGTTTGTAGTGGCCCAGGCGCCCAGTTTAGATGACCATTTTCTGGAAAGCCTCACCGGTCAGCATCCCAATGTGTCGATGGTAAAAGGACAAACCTATAAACTGCTCCGGCAGGCTAAAGCTGCACTGGTGACTTCCGGCACAGCTACCCTGGAAACAGCTTTATTTGGCGTACCGGAAGTGGTTTGCTATAAAGGGAATCCCATCTCCTATATACTGGCAAAAAAACTTATCAAAGTAAAATACATCTCTCTGGTAAATCTTGTAATGGATAAACTGGTAGTGAAGGAACTGATCCAGCACGATCTGACAGAAGCCAACCTGCTGAAAGCACTGAACGCATTATTGAACGATGAGATTACTATTCAACAGGTAAAAAAAGATTATGCTGCCCTCTGGCATCAGCTCGGGGAAAAAGATGCATCCCGCCGCGCCGCCCAGGTAATTTATGAATATGCCATCAGCTAATGCTTTTTGATCAGCCTGATGATCATAATAATCACTGCTATGACGAACAGTAGCAGGGATATCCTGTTCATCCCATGCATCATGGCCACATAACGTGTTTTTGGTGCATTGGGATCTTTCCTGCCTATATAGAAATACCGCAATATTTGTTGCCAGATACTTTTCATATCTCAAAGATCGTAAATCAGTACTATTTTTGGCCCTTCTGAAAAATTAAGACATGAAATATCTACTGTTATCCGCATGTTTGTTTTTAACCGCTTTCTTTCGATTATCTGCACAGGAAAATCCCATGTCGAAAGGATGGGAATTTGCACGCGCCGACGAAGGCATCTGGCGTCCGGCCACTGTTCCGGGCACTGTACATACCGACCTGCTCGCCCAGAAATTAATCCCCGATCCGTTTGTGGGGGCCAATGAAAAAGCAGTACAATGGGTAGATAAAAAAGACTGGCAATACCGCAGGAGATGGGTGGTAAAAAAACAGGATCTGAATTTTGATGTAATTGAACTGGAGTTTAAAGGATTAGATACTTATGCAGATGTATACCTCAACGACCACCTCATTCTACAGTCCGGCAACATGTTTGTTGCCCACACGATGAATGTTAAGGAATGGCTGGTGGCCGGTAATAATGAACTGCGCATACTTTTCCGCAGTCCGGTTAAAAACGATATGCCCAAATTCCTGCAAGACAGCATCATCTATCCTGCAGGCAACGACGCCAGCGATATCCCGCTGAGTGTGTATGCCCGCAAAGCTCCTTATCACTATGGCTGGGACTGGGGCCCCCGCCTGGTAACATCCGGCATCTGGCGCCCGATATACCTGCACAGCTGGAATAAAGCCGGGATACGTGATGTGTATTGGCAACAACTGAAACTGGATTCAGCAGAGGCCAGCCTGGAAGCTGCTGTTACCATTGATGCAGCAGTGCCTGGCGATTATACGATAAAAGTACAGGATGCTGCATCCGCACGGAACCTGGCTTCCGTGCCCGTTACTTTACAGGCTGGTGTGAATACGGTAAAAGTACCATTCGCTATTAAACAGCCTAAGTTATGGTGGCCGGCAGGTGAGGGCGATCAGTACAGATATACTTTTCAGGTAGCGGTAGTCAGCAAAGGTAAAACCGTGGCTACTACGAAGAACAGGATTGGGTTGCGCACCGTGGAAGTGGTGAACAAACCGGATGAACAGGGCGAATCGTTCTTTGTAAAAGTGAATGGCCGCCCGGTTTTCATGAAAGGCGCTAACTATATACCACAGGATAATTTCCTGACCCGGGTTACGCCGGCAAAACAACAACAGCTGTTCCGTGATATGACAGAATGCCACTTCAATATGGTGCGTGTTTGGGGCGGCGGTATATACGAAGATGACAACTTCTACGAACTGGCCGATCAGGCAGGTATCCTCGTGTGGCAGGATTTTATGTTCGCCTGCACACTGTATCCCTGGGATGCAACCTTCCTGGAGAACGTAAAACAGGAAGCTGCTGATAATATCAGACGTCTCCGTAATCATCCCAGTCTTGCACTGTGGTGTGGAAACAATGAGATTGCAGTAGCCATTAAAAACTGGGGCTGGCAGTCCGGTTACGCCTATACGAACGCCCAATGGGAAAACATGCAGAAAGGATACGATAAACTGTTCCTGGAAATACTACCGGAACAGGTAGCCTCCCTGCAGCCGGGAACTTTTTATTTCCCATCCTCTCCCATCAGCAACTGGGGCCGGAAAGAAGACTTTACGAAAGGCGACAACCACTATTGGGGCGTGTGGCACGGCATGGAATGGTTTGAAGCATTTAACACGCACATCCCGCGCTTTATGAGTGAATATGGCTTTCAGTCGTTCCCGTCGATGGAAACCATCCGCACATTCGCCACCAAAGACGACTACGATATTTTCTCCAATGTCATGCAGGCGCATCAGAAAAGCCCGGCTAAAGGCAATACCGCCATTCGCACTTATATGCTGCATTACTACCGGGAGCCAAAAGATTTCCCCTCCTTTGTTTATCTCAGCCAGGTATTACAGGCCGAAGGAATGAAAATAGCCATAGAAGCACATCGCAGGGCAATGCCTTATTGTATGGGCACGTTGTACTGGCAGCTGAATGATTGCTGGCCGGGAGCTTCCTGGTCGGGCCGCGACTACGATGGCCGCTGGAAGGCCCTGCAATACTATGTAAAGGAAGCTTTCAACCCGCAACTGGTATCCAGTGTTATAGAAAACAATCAACTGGCTACCTATGTAGTAACAGACAATGTGCTGGGGCCGGCGGATCTGGAAATGACGGCGATCGACATTACCGGCAAAGTAATCTGGCACAAGGAGCTGAAGGGGCTGGAGCTGAAAAGTAACACCAGTGAAAAAGTACACACCCTCGATACAGCAGCTATGCTGCAGGGAAATAATCCGGCAAGGGTAATATTCTATGCGCAACTGCGAATCCACAATAAGTTTGCAGGCAGGAATATCTTTTACTTTGCTCCGGCGAAGGAAATGCCATTGGAAACGCCCCACCTGGATGTGGCTACCAGTAAGGCACCTAACGACGAAGGGGTGGTGTTGATCAGGGTGAAAACAGATAAGCTGGCAAGAAACGTTTATCTATCACTCGATAAACCTGCGCCGGCAGACCGTTTTGAGGAAAATTACTTCGACCTGCTGCCCGGAGAGAGCAAGACCATCAGGTTGCGTACCCGGCAGATGCCTGAGCTGATTCACCAGGCACTGAAAGTGACCACTTTAATTGAGTCTTATAAAAACTGACTATGAAAAAAATCTGTATGGCATTGGGCCTGGCCTGGCTGGGCATCAGCGCCGCTCACGCGCAGGAACCGGCTTATGTGCCTGAAAAAGACCAGGCGGTTGTGAAAAAGCTGGATGAATGGGAAGACTGGAAGTTTGGCTTACTCATGCACTGGGGGCCATATTCCCAATGGGGTGTTGTGGAGTCGTGGAGTATTTGTCCGGAAGATGAAGGCTGGACACAGCGTAAGCCTGCAGGCATCCCGTATTACGACTACCTGAAGAAATACGAGGCGCTCGGCAAAACTTTCAATCCGGTGAAATTTAACCCGGAAAAATGGGCGAAGGCAGCAAAAGATGCCGGAATGAAATACCTGGTGTTTACCACCAAGCATCACGATGGCTTTTGTATGTTTGATACCAAACAAACAGATTATAAGGTAACCGCCCCGGATGGTGCGTTTAGCAAAGATCCCCGGTCGAATATTGCCAAAGAAGTGTTTGAAGCTTTCCGCAAAGAAGGTATCCATGCGGGTGCTTACTTCTCCAAACCAGACTGGCATACAGAATATTACTGGTGGAGCTACTTTCCGCCGAAAGACAGGAATGTTAACTATGATCTGAAGAAATATCCCGAAAGATGGGAGAAATTCAAACAGTATACCTATAACCAGATAGAGGAATTGATGACCGGTTATGGAAAGCTGGAAATCCTGTGGCTGGATGGAGGCTGGGTTAGGCCTCATAAGGAAAAATCACCGGCTCCGCAGGCCTGGGGCCAGATGGTAGAGCAGGATCAGGATATTGATATGGGCAGAATTGCCGGTATGGCCCGCAGTCATCAGCCGGGTCTGATTGTAGTGGACCGCAGTGTACACGGACCATACGAGAATTACCGCACGCCGGAACAGGAGATCCCCAACAAGCCCCTGGATTATCCCTGGGAAACCTGTATGACAATGGGCGGATCATGGTCGTATGTACCGGACGATAAATACAAATCAGTAAATGTATTGATCCACAACCTGGTGGATATCGTAGCCAAAGGGGGTAACTACCTGCTGAACGTAGGTCCTGGTCCGGATGGCGAGCTGCACGAAGCAGCCTATACTACCATGAAACATATCGGTGAATGGATGCATATCAATGGTGATGCTATCTATGGAACCCGGGCTGTGGCTCCTTACAAAGATGGAAAAGTGTGCTTTACCCGTAAAAAGGACGGAAGCGTATACGCAATATACCTGTTGGACGAAAATGAAAAGCTGCCGGCAGAGATCTCCTTTAAAGGAATTACCCCGGCTCGCGGTGCCCGGTTGCAGATGTTAGGAACTTCAGACCGGCTGGTGTGGAAAACCTCGGCAGAAGGGGTGACCATTCAGATTCCTGAATCTGCCCGTAATAAGGGCTTACAACATGCGGTGGCTATCAAAATACCTGCTGTTAATAAGATGTGATTCGTGTGTGAATTAATGTGAGTTAATGTTGATAATTAAAAAAGAGGTGGTGCCTACCCCGGTGCCGCCTCTTTTCTGTTTTATAGTTGATATTCTCACAATTGATAGCTATATGAACAGAAACCCAAAAGTTTTACTTGTCGAGGACGACAAGGTTTTCGGGGCCATTGTTAAGCAGCGCCTGGAAGAGGCTGGGTATAACGTAGATCATTGTTACGATGGAAATGAGGCCTGGAGCTTATATGACAGCGTTCGTTATGATATTTGCCTGTTGGATATTGTACTGCCCGGCAGGAACGGTTTTGAGCTGGCAAAGGAAATCAGGAACAGCACTATGCTGACGCCTATTTTCTTTCTCACTTCTGAAAGAGTACAGGAAGAAGACCGCCTTGAGGGATTCAGCCTGGGAGGAGATGGATACCTGATTAAGCCTTTCAGTTTTGAAGAGTTGCTGAGAAGGATGCAGGTAATCCTGAAATGGACCCGGCCGCCGCGGACGGAGCTTACCATCGGCCATTCGCTGGGGATGTACACCTACCACTACCACAAACTGAGGATCTTCGAAACCGAGAGCAAACAGGTGAAATGTAAACTTTCACCCATAGAAGCTAAGATGTTGCGTTATTTCCTGAGCCGTCCCAACATTATCGTACAGAAAGATGAAGTACTGTTGCGGGTTTGGGGCAAGGAGGATTTTTATGCCAGCCGCAGCATGGATGTTTTTATCGGCCGTATCCGGAAACAGCTGAAGCTGGAGCCTAGGGTGGAGCTGGAAACAGTGTATAATGTAGGACTGCGGTTGAATGTCCCCGATACCTTACTACCAGTCAGGATCAGCGTACCACTTAACAGTTAGTCACTACTTTTTCCCTTTGAAAACGACCAGATTCCCCTTCCTGGCCCTGTGGCCCGGAGGGGGAATTATTTTTACAGTCGCCCCGCATTTTCCGGCCGCTTTTCTTTCAGAATATATTAAATCGTAACTTTATACCAATGGAAACAGTGGCTGTACAAAAATATAACTTAGACGAAGAGCAGGAAAAGAAAGAAATCGTTCGACATTACCGGGCTTTATTGAGGGCGTTAAAACCGCGTTTGAAAAAAGGTGACAGGGAGTTGGTACGTACTGCTTTTGAAATGGCAGCAGATGCACATAAGGAAATGCGGCGTAAATCAGGAGAGCCCTATATCCTTCATCCGCTGGCAGTGGCACAGATTTGTGTGGAAGAGATCGGGTTGGGCGTACGCTCTGCCATCTGTGCTTTGTTACATGATACTGTGGAAGATACAGAAGTAACGCTGGAAGATGTATCCAGGGAATTTGGTAACGAGATCGCGCACATAGTAGATGGTCTTACCAAGATATCTACCGTGATAGATTCCAGCACCAGCACCGCTCAGGCGGAAAATTTCAAGAAAATACTGCTTACACTGGCCGATGATCCGCGGGTTATCCTTATCAAGCTGGCAGACAGGCTGCATAATATGCGTACACTGGACAGCATGAGCCGTGAAAAACAGCTGAAAATAGCTTCAGAAACCGTATTTATTTACGCGCCATTGGCCCACCGTCTTGGTTTGTATAATATCAAATCAGAGATGGAAGACCTGGCCATGAAATACACCGAGCAACAAACCTACCGCGAAATAGCGAAGCGCCTCAAGGAAACCAAACGTGAGCGCACCCGCTATATCAACGAGTTTATTAAACCTATCAAGGAAGTGTTGCAGGAGGAAGGATTTAATTTTGATATTTTCGGAAGACCCAAATCCATTCACTCCATTCACAACAAGATCAAAACCAAGGGTGTTGCCTTTGAGGAAGTATATGATCTTTTTGCCATCCGTATTATCCTGGATTCCCCACTGGAAAGGGAAAAAGCGGACTGCTGGAAGGTGTATTCGATCATCACCGATTTCTATCATCCCAGCCCAGAAAGAACCCGCGACTGGCTCAGCAACCCTAAATCCAATGGGTACGAAGCTTTACACGTAACAGTAATGGGGCCGCAGGGAAAATGGGTGGAAGTACAAATCCGTTCCAAAAGAATGAACGACTATGCTGAAAAAGGCGTAGCCGCTCACTGGCGTTACAAAGAAGGAAGCGCCAATCCACAACAGGAGTCGAAATTTGATCAGTGGTTTACACAGATCCGGGAAATACTCAGCAACCCCGATTCAAATACGCTCGACTTCCTGGCTGATTTCAAGAGCAACCTCTTTACAGAGGAAATATATGTTTACACGCCGAAAGGCGATCTGAAAATCCTGCCGGTAAACTCAACTGCGCTGGATTTTGCCTATTCTATACACAGTGCGGTGGGAAATAAGTGTATAGGCGCTAAGGTGAATTATAAACTGGTACCGCTTAGCCATAAATTGCGTAGTGGAGATCAGGTGGAAATCATTACCTCCAGTAAACAAAAGCCGTCGGAAGACTGGCTGAATTTTGTACTGACTGCCAAGGCCAAATCCAAGATCAAGGATGCACTGAAAGAAGAGAAAAGGAAAGTGGCCATGGATGGGAAAGCTGCACTGGAGCGGAAATTGTCGCATATGAACATCAGTACCAGTCAACATAACATCAACGAACTGGTACAATTCTATAAACAACCATCTCCGCTTGACCTGTATTACCAGGTAGCGGTAAAGAACATCGATCTGAAGGAACTGAAGCAGTTCACGGTGCTGGGCGACAAACTGGAACCGCCCAAACCTGTGAAGGTGCCGGAACATCTGCCAGAAGATCATGTGAAGCATCAGCTGCCCTCTAAAAAAGACGCAGAGCTGATCATTTTCGGGGAAAGCTCCGATAAGATTGCCTATAAGCTGGCTAACTGCTGCCGTCCTATTCCTGGCGACGACGTATTTGGCTTTATTACTGCCAGCGAAGGGCTGAAAATACATCGTACCAACTGCCCGAACGCCGCCCAACTGTTGGCAAATTATGGTCACAGGGTGGTGAAAACGAAATGGGTGAAGAACCGGGAGATCTCTTTCCTGACAGGTTTGCGCATTATAGGTATGGACGATGTGGGTGTGATTCACAAGATTACCAATATCATCTCCGGTGAATTGAAAATCAATATCTCTGCCCTCAGTATTGAATCCAAAGAAGGCTTATTCGAAGGCCTGATTAAGGTCTACGTACATGATAAGGAAGAACTGGACGAGCTCGTGGAACGCCTTAAAAAACTGGACGGGATACAGTCGATACAGCGATTGGAAGAATAGTTCCCGGATACTGATGGATAGCTACTGGTTGCCAGTAGCTAAAATTTGTATTTGTTAATATTCGCCTTAATTTTGCGTCTTCTTTTAAAGCAACAACCTCCGATAATTAATTAAATCATTATGGTAGACGTTTTGTTAGGCCTGCAATGGGGCGACGAAGGCAAAGGTAAAATTGTGGACTATTTTGCCGGCAGGTACGACGTGATTGCCCGTTTCCAGGGTGGCCCGAATGCTGGTCATACTTTGTATGTAAACGGACAGAAAGTAGTATTGCGCACCATCCCTTCAGGTGTATTCCATGATAAGACCATCAATCTTATCGGTAATGGCGTAGTGCTGGATCCTGTCGCTTTCAAAAAGGAGAGCGAAGATATTGCAGCATTGGGTGTAGATCTGACAAAAAACCTGTTTATTGCAGAAAAAACGCATATCATTGTACCTACGCACCGTGCGCTGGATAAAGCGTCTGAGATAGCTAAAGGCAATGAGAAGATCGGCTCTACCCTTAAAGGCATCGGACCTGCCTATATGGATAAAACCGGCAGAAATGGCTTACGTGTGGGCGACGTTTTATCTCCTGATTTTAAGAACCTGTATGAGAAACTGAAACAGAAACATCTGCAACTGTTGTCTCATTTTGATATATCAGAATTCGCTGAAGATATTGCCAACTGGGAAGCTGAGTTCTTCGAAGCCATCCCTTTCCTGAAGAAAATGAATGTTGTTAGTGGTGAATATTTCATCAACGAAAAACTGAAAGCCGGTAAGAAAATACTCGCGGAAGGTGCTCAGGGAAGCATGCTGGATGTGGATTTCGGCACTTACCCGTTTGTCACTTCTTCCAATACCATTTCAGCTGGTGTATGCACCGGACTGGGTATTGCACCCCGCTGGATCAAAGATGTGATCGGTGTTACCAAAGCCTACTGCACCCGCGTGGGTAGTGGCCCTTTCCCGACTGAGCTCCACGATACTACCGGTGAAAGACTGCGTTCCGCAGGTCACGAATTCGGCGCCGTTACCGGCCGCCCCCGCCGCTGTGGCTGGATTGACCTCGTTGCGCTGAATTATACCTGCATGCTGAGTGGTGTTACTCAACTGGTGATAACAAAAAGCGATGTACTCGACGAATTCGACGAAATCCGCGCCTGCACCGCATATGAAATAAATGGAAAGCAAACGAAAGAACTGCCTTTCCAGCTAAACGGTCTGGACATTAAACCAGTGTGGGAATCCTTCAAAGGATGGAGCGACAAAACATCTACATGCAAGCAATTCAATGAGTTACCGGCTGAGATGAAAGCATTGGTTTCGACGATAGATAATTATCTGGGCGTTCCCGTGAAATACGTTTCCAATGGCCCCGGACGCGATCAGATCCTTGAAAAGTAGAAGGAAAAAAGTAAGGAAAAAAAACGGCAAAAAAAATTTGGCGAATAAAAAAAACTATTAAAACTTTACGGCAAAGAAATAAGGTAACCTATTATGAAATCAAAATCTGATAAAGAGAAAGAGACTAAAAAAACTACTTCTCCTAAGACTGCAAAAGACGCTCCCAAAGCTGCGGAAAAGCCTAAGAAAGAGGTGGATGATGATGACGATGAGGAGGAAGATGATGAAGATGCAAAAACTTCTAAATCTACTTCCAAAAAATCAGATAAGTCTGCATCAAAATCCAAACGTAAAGATGACGATGAGGAGGATGATGACGATGATGAGATAGACGATATGGATGACGCCTGGGAAAAAGGAGAAGATGAGGATTATGATCCTGACTTCGAAGAATTTGATATGCCTAAATCCAAAGGTAAACGCGGTCGCCCTGGTACTAAGAAACAGGACGATGACGATGACCTCGGCATTGATGATGAATTCAAAGACATGGATCTGTTCAACGATCGCTTCGATGATGACGACGATGATTTTTAAGCATTAAAACACGATTGTTATCAGGATATTTCACACCTTCCAGGTTGAGGATCTGAAGATATTCAAACAACAAATGTTGAATTGGGGCAACCAGTTCAACATTTGTTGTTTTTTGGACAATAATAACTATCAGTCGCCCTCAGGTCAATTTGAGGCCATGTTGGCCGCAGATGCGCTCTATACCATTGAAACAGGCCCTGGCAACGCTTTCGGGGTATTGAAAAATTTTCATCAGGCACATCACGACTGGCTCTTCGGACACCTCGCTTACGATCTCAAAAATGAAACAGCCCCCGGGTTGTACTCGCAGCATCACGATGGTATCGGTTTCCCCGATATGTGTTTTTTCGTGCCCCGCATCCTCATCCAACTGCAACGCGATGGGAGTGTGCGCATAGGTGGCGAAGCGCTTACTGCAACTGCTGCTGCCGAAATATTTAACGATTGCCAGAGAACAGCTGCTACTACAGTTGCTGCGCAAGATAAATTCCAGTCGCCGCTACAGAGCCGTTTGCATCACGACCACTATATTGCTGCTGTAAAACACCTGCAGCAACATATCCTTCATGGCGATTGTTATGAAGTGAATTTCTGCCGTGAAAATTTTATGGAACAGGTAAACGTTCATCCGCTTATGTTGTTTGAACACCTGAATGCCTTATCGCCGGCGCCTTTTGCGGCCTATTACCGCCTGGGGCGCCGTTACCTGGCCTGTTCCAGCCCCGAACGTTTCATGCAGAAAAAAGGGGATACCGTGATTTCCCAGCCAATCAAGGGTACCAGCCGGAAAGATCCTGATCCGGTCAGGGATCAGCAGCTGAAGCAACAACTATCGGACAGCGCAAAAGAAAGGGCTGAAAATGTAATGGTGGTAGACCTGGTGCGGAATGATCTTTCCCATACTGCTGTTCAGGGAAGTGTGAAAGTGACAGAGCTTTTCGGTATCTATTCGTTTGCGCAGGTGCATCACATGATTTCTACTATTTCCGCCAAACTGGCGCCGGATGTGCATTTTACGGAAGTGCTGCGGACTGCTTTTCCAATGGGATCCATGACAGGGGCGCCCAAGATCAGGGTAATGCAGCTGATAGAACAATACGAGCAAACCCGCCGCGGGCTTTATTCCGGAGCCTTGGGATATATTACACCCGATGGCGATTTTGATTTCAACGTAGTGATCCGCAGTATCCTTTACAATGCAGAAAATCAATACCTGTCGTTCCAGACCGGTTCTGCGATCACCTTTTACAGCGATCCTGCAAAGGAATGGGAAGAATGCCTGTTGAAAGCTGCGGCAATGGAAAAGGCCATCACTGGCTGAATAATTGCTCCATGGCCTCCTTGATGGTAGGATAGGAGAACTGGAATCCCGTTTGCTGAATAGCTGATGCAGAGGCCCGCATACTTTTCAGTACCTCCACACTCATTTCTCCCAATGCCAGTTTCAATACAAATGCAGGTACATAAACTGTCATAAAGCTGCGTCCTTTTGCGATCCTTGCCATGGTAAGGATCAACTCCTTATTGGTGACCGGATTAGGACCAACGGCGTTGTAGATACCCGTTAGTTTGTCGTTCACTATAGCATTGAAAAATAACCTGACGATATCGTGTATATGTATCCATGAAATATACTGATCACCCGAACCAAGTACGGTCGCAAACCCGAATCGCAGGGGCTTGTAAAACTCCTTCATGGCACCACCATCCCGGCTCAGCACGAGCCCGGAACGGAAAATAACCAGTTTTTTTCCCAGGGTGGTTATCTGGGATATGCTTTTTTCCCAGGCCTCCGTGGTAGTACCGAGGTAATCGGTAGCTGCCGGATCGGATTCTGTAAAAACATGATCCGTATATTCGCCGTAGTAGCCGGTTGCCGAGGCACTGATTACTTTCCTTACTTTGTTAGGAGTTGTTTTCAGGGTATTGAAAAGCAACTCACTGCTTTTTGTACGGCTGTCTATGATTTCCCTTTTGCGGGAGGATGTCCATCGTTTTTCTCCAACGTTGGCTCCCGCCAGGTGAATGATATAATCGGCCTGTTCTATAGCTGTTTTGTCGATAGTTTGCTCGTCTATGTTCCAGCGGGCATAGGTAACCTCACTGTTATTCCCCTTTTCGGGCCGCCTGGTCAGGATAATTACCCGGTAACCGCGCTCCAGCAACAGTTTAGTCAATGCCGTGCCTATCAGTCCAGTTCCACCGGTGATGATAACGGTATCCATTCAAGTATAGCTACGTTTTAAAATAATTTATTAAAAATACACAATAAATCTGCCCTTTTGGAATTTATGTAAAAGCAGGGCTTACCAGCAGTAATTTCTGAATTTTTAGTGTAAGTTTGAAAATGGTACATACATTGTGCCATCTGCATTATCCTAACAACATCTGAAATCTATTTTACCGCATGCATACGCTATACCGTCTACAACTAGTATTGCTGTTGATCTTTATCAGCACAGCAGCAATGGCGCAGAAAATAACCTATTCTGAACCGGAGAAGGATGACTATAAAAGCACCGAGTTCGAAATTATCGGCCGGGTGGCCGGTAACATCCTGGTGTATAAGGCGGACCGCGGCGATTATGTGGTATCTGTATACGATAATGAAATGCAGCTGAAAGACAGAGTAAAGCTCGATTTCCTGCCCCGCAAGATCATCAGTATGGATTTCGTGGCCTATCCGAACAAAGTGTTGATGATCTACCAGTTCCAGCGTAAAGATGCAGTTTACAGTATATGTGCCACCATGTCGCCGGATGCGAAGTTTGCGGATGCGCCTGTAGTGCTGGATTCTACCCGTATCGGCATGTATTCCAAAGACAATAAAGTATATTCTACAGAGATCTCGGAAGATAAGAACCGCATCATGGTGTATAAAATCAACCAGGATAAGGAAGACAATAACGTGTTCTATACTTTCCTGTACGACAGTACCATGAGCCTCGTGAATAACAGCCGCCTTGCCCTGCCCATGCAGAAAAGACAGTTCCTCAGCAATTTCAATCTCACCAACTCCGGCGATTTTGTATTCACTAAGCTGGAACGCACGTCTAACAGGGATTATGTGGTTAATGGCAGTATGGTGATAAAACGCTCGCTGGTCGACAGTTTTGAAATAGAACCCATGGCATTCAAAGCTCAGCTGCTCGATGAAATTAAAATGAAGCTGGATAACAGTAAACATACGGCATTGGTCACCGCGTTTTACTATAAGCAGAAGCGCGGCAATGTGGAGGGGCTTTACCTCTATAAGTACGATTATGGCGAGCATAAACTGCTGTATGAGCGTTCCCAGCTATTCCCGGATGATCTGAAATCCAATGCCCGTGGAGAATCCAGCACCAACGCTGCGTTTAATGACTATTTTATCCGGAAAGTCATCAATACTGCCAACGGAGGATTTCTGCTTACTGCGGAATCATTTTCTACTTCTTCCCGGTACCAGCCCTGGAACCGCTGGAACTATATGTACGGGCCTTATGGCAGCTTTTATGGCCCCTATGGAGGCTGGTATTCTCCGTACTATTATTCTCCGTTCTCTTCCATGTATTATAACCCTTACTACTGGAACAACTCCCAGGGACTGCGTTATCACTATGATAATGTAGCGGTAATGTCGTTTGATGAGGAAGGCAATATGCAATGGTCTAATTTCGTTCATAAGAGCCAGTTCGATGATAATGCTGATCTGTATCTGTCTTACCTGATGGTAAATGTGGGCAGCGAGCTTCGTTTCCTGTATAATGAGCTGGAAAGAAGGAACTTTATGTTGACCGATGTTAGCCTGGCGCCGGGCGGGAAGGTGAACCGCATGCCAACCCTGCGCAACCTCGACAAAGGATTCACGTGGATGCCCCGTTACGGAAAACAGATTGGTGCACGGACAGTGGTGATACCCTGTGTTTACAGGAATTATATTTGCTTTGCTAAAATTGACTTTTAATCACACCTTTGCACTGTGATAAAATTTTTCCGTTCCGGCAATCCTCTGACGGTATTGCTGCTGTTAATATACACACTGGTTGTTAAATTCTATTATCTGCTGCATCCATCGTCTTTTCTGGCGGATGGGTCGGAGGGATTATTGTACCATTTGCTGGTAAAGTGGATGCAAACCATTTTGGGTAACAGCCCGCTGGCATTTACATCACTGGCCATACTGCTGCTCTTCCTGCAATCGCTGTTATTTACCAGGATCATTAACCATCACCGGTTATTTGCCAGGGCTACGTACCTGCCGGCAATGTGTTACCTGTTGTTTACTTCGATGCTGCAAAGCTGGAATGTTTTTTCTCCGGCGCTGATCGTCAACCTGATCATGCTGTGGGTGTTTGCCAGTATAACAGAGCTGTATACACGTACTTCGGCGAGAGATGTGGTATTCAATATCGGATTTGCATTGGGGATATGCGGGTTATTCTATTTCCCGGCAGTGATTTTCTGCCTGTTACTACTTGCCAGTATGCTGATCATGAGGGCATTCAGGCTGGCAGAATGGATCATTGCCTTGCTGGGACTGCTCTGTCCGCTGTACCTGATGGGTACTTACCTGTTTCTGACCAGCCGGATGACATTGTTGTGGAAGATTCCGAATATCGGGTTATCACTTCCGTTGATCACTGATTACAAAGTATGGGGCGCTATGGTGGCCTGTGTGCTGTTTTTCGTGATAGGCTGGCTGCTGTTGCAGCGTCCTTTGAAAAAAATGTTGATACAGGGCCGTAAAATATGGGCCGCTCTTATCATATACGTACTGGTAGCCATGCTGGTACCATTCTTCAATGTTCACTTTTCTGCTGCTTACTGGGTGCTGGCGGTACTACCGGTATCAATGTTCGCAGGTAACGTATTCTGGTCGATTACTAACGATACTTTTGCCAACATTATCCACCTTATTACACTGGCATACGTAATCGTCATGCAATATTTCAGCTGATAGCAATCTTTAATGAGCTGATTACCAGTTTTTTGTTAAAACAGGACAAACGGCAATGGAAAATTGCGAACGGCGAAGTAATTTTGTCCTTTCCTTTTAGTTTTGTTATCCGCATAAAATGGGGGTAATGACAGGGAAAAACAGTTTTTAAAGCATTATTTACATATAAACACAAAACATTTTCAGATGAAATTTGGCGTTGTCACCTTTCCCGGCTCTAACTGCGATCACGATATGATAGATTCCCTGCGTAATGACCTGGGACAGGAAGTTATAGAACTGTGGCATAAGGATAAGGACCTGAGCGCATTCAGCACAGCAGATTGCATTGTATTACCGGGAGGATTCTCTTATGGCGACTACCTGCGTTGCGGTGCTATTGCCAGATTCAGTCCGATGATGCAGAGTGTGATCGAGTTTGCCAATAAAGGTGGCCGGGTAGTGGGTGTTTGTAATGGTTTCCAGGTATTATGCGAAGCTGGCCTGTTACCGGGTGTATTGTTGCTGAATCAGCACCAGCAGTTTGTTTGTAAGAATGTATATCTGAAAAGCGAAAATAATGTAGCATCTATTACGAAAGACGTGACCGGCCGTCCGCTGATGATTCCTGTTGCTCACGGAGAGGGTCGTTATCACGCAAATGAGGCTACACTGGACGAGCTGTTTAAGAACAACCAGGTATTGTTCCGTTACTGCGACGAATTTGGCAATATTGTTGACACTGCTAACCCGAATGGAGCGCTCCGCAATATTGCAGGTATCTGTAACAGTGAAAGGAATGTATTTGGTATGATGCCTCATCCGGAAAGAGCTACCAGCACTGTTCTGGGCAATACAGACGGACAGCTGATATTACAAAGTCTTATTAATAACAATTAATAGATCAAACCAACCAACCAATTAAAAAGAAAAGCATGAAAAAATTATTAACAGTACTGGCTTTATTTGCCTTGCCTATCCTGGCCAGCGCCCAGATAGAGAATCCAGTGAAATGGAGCTTTACCGCCAAGAAGGTAAACGCTACTACTTACGAGGTGCATGCCACTGCATCTATTCAGGCCGGATGGCATTTATATGCACAGGAATCAGGAGAAGGACCAGTACCTACGTCTTTCAAGTTTACCAAGAATCCGCTGGCAGCTACTACCGGTAAAGTAGAAGAAGTGGGTAAACTGCATAAATCTTTCGATAAGAACTTTAACACCGAACTGAAATACTACGAAAACACTGTTGACTTCGTACAAAAGGTGGCTGTTAAAGGGAAAGCCGCTACTAAAGTAAAAGGCTCTGTAGAATTCATGGTGTGCGACGATCACCAGTGTCTGCCGCCTAAGGAAGTAGAGTTTGCGGTAAGTGTGGGAGGAAAATAAATTGAATCCGTTAACAGATAACAATATTCGCAAAACGAGTTCCTCTCACCGGGAACTCGTTTCTTGTTTTCTTTTATCAATATTATTTAAAGCCTATTGACTTTATGAAGCAACTGCTTTCATTTTTAATACCTGTTCTTGCACTGTTCTCATTAAGTGCAAAAGCACAGGACGCAACAAGCCCAAAACCTGTGAAGTGGGAGGTTTCCGCGGAGAAGAAAGGTGATCAGGAATATGTTTTGCATCTGAAGGGCAAGATAGAAAAGGGTTGGCTGATTTTCTCCACTACCATGGGGAACGACGACCCGAACACAAGGATAGTGCTGGATAGCAGCGTTAATGGGGCTATTGCCGGTATTACCGAAAATGGTAAGCTGGAAAACCGCAAGGAGCCGCTGTTCGACAACCTGGATATCAAATATTTTGAAAATGAGGTAGAGTTGGTGGCCAGCGTAAAAGTTAAAGCCGCTATTCCTCAACTGGCTGGTACCATCACTTACATGGCATTGAAGGGGCAGGATGCTGTACCGGAAGAAGAAGCATTCAGTGTGTCCGTCGGAGATGGGACCGCAGCTAAAGCCGCTACTGCTGGCACTCCGGTCACTACTCCTTTGAAAGATGACGTGGCAGAAGATGATGCCTCCAACAAATCGTTATGGTGGATATTCATCGCCAGCTTTGGTGGTGGATTTATTGCATTGATCACACCCTGTGTGTTTTCGATGATCCCCATTACGGTTAGCTTCTTCACCAAGCGTAGCGGCACCAGGGCACAGGGCATCAAAAATGCCTTTACTTATTCGTTGTCGATTATCATCATTTATACGCTGCTGGGATTCATTATCACGAAACTGTTCGGAGCCAGCGCGCTGAACTCACTGGCCAGCAACGGTATTGCGAACATGATTTTCTTTGTGATTTTCCTGTTGTTCGCATTTTCTTTCCTTGGGGCATTCGAGATCAGTTTACCCAGTTCCTGGGCGAATGTATCTGATTCCAAGGCCGGAATGGGCAGCATGTTAGGGATCTTTTTCATGGCGCTTACGCTTGCCATCGTATCATTCTCCTGCACTGGTCCGATCCTCGGTAACCTGCTGGTGCTGGCAGCAAAAGGAGGTAACTCCGGTCCGCTGGTGGGAATGTTTGGTTTCTCACTGGCCCTGGCTATACCTTTCTCCCTGTTTGCATTATTCCCAAGTCTGCTGAACAAGATCGGCAAATCAGGCGGATGGCTGAATGCAGTGAAAGTAACCCTGGGTTTCCTGGAACTGGCGCTGGCATTGAAATTCCTGTCGAATGTGGATATGGCTTATCACTGGAATCTGCTCGACAGGGAAATATTCCTGGCGCTGTGGATCGCTATCTTCGGATTGCTGACCCTGTATCTCATAGGGAAGCTGAAATTCAGCCACGACAGTGATGTGCCTTTCCTCACTGTAACAAGGCTTTGCTTCGCTATTGCTACCTTCACCTTCGTGATCTATATGATTCCGGGAATGTGGGGTGCACCATTGCGAGGTATCAGCGGATTCCTGCCGCATGAAGGTTCTCAGGACTTTAACCTGAATAAATCACTGGTGGATATTCAGGCATCGCTGGAAAGCGGTGCTGGCAGTGGTTCGGGTGGTGGCAGTCATGCTAATACCATCAAACCGGTGAAGCTGGCAGGCATACTTCATTCTGAGATCCCGGGCGTTGAAAATGTATTCTTTGATTACGAAGAAGCGCAGGCAGCAGCCAAAGCGGCCAATAAGCCGCTGATGCTCGACTTCACAGGGCATACCTGCGTAAACTGCCGTAAGTTCGAGAAATCAGTGCTTTCTAATCCGGCTGTGATGAAGATCCTGCGTAACGACTTTATCGTAGCTTCTCTGTATACCGATGAGAAATCTTCGCTACCGGAAGCAGAGCGTTTTGTATCGAAGTTCGATGGCAGCAAGATCACCAACGTAGGTCAGAAGAACCTGGATCTGGAAGCCACTCATTTCAACCGGAACTCGCAGCCATATTACATTCCGGTGGATCTGGAAGGCAAGCCGCTGGTAAATAAGGGATATGGTTATGATCCGAAAGAAGATGTGGATGAATTTGTGAAATACCTGGAAGCAGCAAAAGCTGAGTTTCAGAAGAGAACTAAGAATTAAGCATATAACATTAAGCAATAAGCCGAAGGCCTTAGCAGATAATAGTCGTCTGCTAAGGCCTTCGGCTTATTACGTGTTATATCTTAAAACTGGTACGAAAGAATTTGTTCAGCCCCGATCTTCTCCTGCTTTCCGCTTTCGAGGTTCTTAATGCTCATCATATTCTCCTGCAGTTCAGATTCTCCGAGGATGACTACAAAAGGAATATTCCGCTTGTTGGCATATTTCATTTGTTTGTCCATCTTGGCGTTTTCATGGAATATTTCTGCAGCGATACCTTTCCCCCTCAGCGCCATCATGTATTCAAAAGCTTTTCTGGCACTGGTTTCACCAAGATTCAGGAACAGCACTCTGGTAGATTGCTGAGCAGTAGGGGGGAAGAGGTTGAGTTCTTCCAGTACATCATATATACGATCCACACCAAAGGAGATGCCCACGCCGGAGATGCCCGGAAGGCCGAAAAGGCCGGTGAGATCATCGTACCGGCCGCCACCGCCGATGCTACCCATTTTCACGGAGGCAGGGGCTTTTACTTCTACAATCAGGCCGGTGTAGTAGTTCAGGCCACGTGCGAGTGTAACATCGATGACAGGTTCGGTATTAAAGCTGGCATATCCGGAATTAATAACAAATGATAATTCTTCAATTCCTTTAAGCGCGGTGGCTGATGATTGCAGCAGCTGGCCCAGTTGCGCGAGTTTTTCTTCGCTGCTACCGGTAATGCCGAGGAATTTTTCGATGATGTTGATTTCATCGTCTGTCAGGCCTCTGGATTGCAGTTCTTTTCTCACTCCTTCTGCGCCGATCTTATCCAATTTATCGATCGAAATGGTGATATCCATTAATAATTCCGGTTTGCCAATAACCTCTGCAAGACCAAACAGGATCTTGCGGTTATTGATCCGGAGCTCATAGCCCTGCATACCAAGTCTGGTAAGTACAGTATCATAAATCAACAATAATTCCACTTCATTTAAGAGGGAATTGCTGCCTACCACATCTGCATCACATTGATAGAATTCGCGATAGCGGCCTTTCTGGGGCTTATCGGCACGCCATACCGGTTGCATCTGATATCGCTTGAAAGGCAAGGCCAGTTCATGTTGATTCATTACCACATAGCGGGCAAACGGAATGGTAAGATCATACCTGAGAGCTTTTTCCGTAATGGCGGATATCAGTTCTTTATTATCTGTAGCTTGTTGGGCATCGTTGAAGATATCGCCGTTGTTCAGCACTTTGAACATCAGTTTATCCCCTTCCTCACCATATTTCCCGGTAAGTGTCGATAAATTCTCCATTGCAGGGGTTTCCAGTGGCTGGAAACCAAATAATTCAAAAGTTTCGCGGATGGTCTGGAAAATGTAATTGCGTTTGCGTACTACTACCGGGCCGAAATCGCGGGTGCCTTTTGGAATACCAGGCTTTATCATTTCAAAAGAATTAAAGTTTTATAGTTGACGGTCTGTGATGGTATCGCAGGCCTCGTAGATCATTTTATAAACAGGTGCAAACAGTGCATCATCATACCAGGGGTCAGGAACATCTTTATTACCTGCCAGCAGGAATTCCACCTTCGCTTTATCGGCTTCGTTGCGGGCTTTACGCAGTACATCGGCGTAATTGTTCCGGTCCATCACGTATATATGATCGAACTGATCGAAGTCTGCCGTTTGAAATTGCCTGCCACGCAGTCCGGAAATATCCACACCATGTTTCCGGGCTTCTCGGATGGAGCGATGGTCCGGCGCATGGCCCACATGCCAGTTACCGGTGCCGGCGGAGTCTATTTCCCATTGCAGTCCTTTTTCTGCAGCCAGATGCCTCATTATGCCTTCTGCCAGTGGGGAACGACAAATGTTACCCAGGCAAACCATCAATATCTTCATCTCAAAAAGTTAAATTTCAGGCCGCAAACCTACAAGATATTGTGGAAATCTGCATCTATTTGCATCTTTTTAGGGAAGTAAAGAGATGTTAAAATGTTACTTTTTTTCCAGAAAATGCCCGAAATGACGGCAAATCATAAATTGCGGAAAATGATTGGGTTTCGAATGAAAAAATTGCAACATGTTGAGAAAATAGCTCAAATTGCGGCTGGATAAGCAACAGAGTGTAGTTTTAAGGCCATTTTTTAGTTTTCTTCTAAAATTCTCTTTACCCGATTAAAAAATTTTTTTTTGTATAATTGTAACTCGCATCATGGAAACACACGAAGAACAAACCGGCAGAAGACTGGAAAACAGGTATCGGCCAATGGGGGAGCTGATCAGGGGAATTTTTTTTATTCTTTTTGGTTTGTTTGCAATTTTTGCACAACAAATGGGATTGGCACAATTTCGGTTACCTCCCACAGGCATGAAGATAGTAGGTGCTGTGTTAATTATCTACGGCCTCTTTAGGGTTTACAACGGTTCAAGGAAACTTTTTTTTAACAGGAACTAAAGAGGTAAGATATGTTTTTCAGGTTTAGTAAGATGAATGCTGTATATTTAACGGCACTGGCAACTATAGTAATGGTCTCCTGCGGACCAAATCCAAATGCGAAAAAATTAGATACAGCCACGGAAGGTACCATACACATCAGTGTAGATGAAACGTATAAACCGCTGATAGATTCTGAAATAAAAGTTTTTGAATCACTGTATCCCAAAGCTCATATCATCCCTGTTTATAAACCAGAGGCTGATTGCTTTAAAGATCTTTTAAATGACAGCGCCCGGATGATACTCGTTACCCGCGATTTCAACCAGCAGGAACGAGATTACTTCAAGCAAATCAGAATTACGCCTCAGAGCCTTTTGCTGGCTTGGGATGCGCTTGCTCTGGTAGTGAACAAAAGTAACCCGGATTCTATTCTGTCCATGGATCAGGTGCGTGGCATCATGAATGGCACCAACGCCGGAACAGACCGTAAATGGCAACTGGTGTTTGATAATGCCAACTCAAGCACAGTGCGATATATCATGGATTCCATCAACAAGGGTAAACCTTTGCCGACCAATACAATGGCTGCTAAAACTAACCCGGATGTAGTGGATTACGTGTCGAAAAGTAAAGACGCGATTGGTGTGATAGGCGTCAGCTGGATCTCAGATCCGAATGATTCATTGTCTATGGCATTTACTCAGAAAGCTTCTGTAGTAAGACTGCGGGCCGACAATGGATCTGATTTCGTTAAGCCATACCAGGCATATATCGGTATCGGCACCTATCCGTTAAAACGTGGCTTCTTCTTCTGCCTTAAAGAGCCTCATCATGGCCTCGGTAGCGGATTTGCAACATTTCTCGGTAGTTATGAAGGACAGCTGGTGATGAAACAGTTCCGTCTATTCCCTGCCAGGTTAAATGTGGTATTCAGGGAAGCCAGCCTTAAGTAGAAAAAAAACACAACTAAAACTAAAAAACCAGATTGCATGAACAAACGGAAAAGTTTAATCGTAGCATTGCTTTGCGCCGCCTCCAGCGGTGTGATGGCCCAATCTGTGGAAGATGGACTGAAAGATCTTTATTATCAAAAGTATCAGTCTGCCAGGCAAAATCTCGAGAAAGCGATTGCGGCAAAGCCTACGGATGACAAAGCCTATTATTACCTTGGTATAGCTCAGCTTGGAGAAGATGATGTTGCCGGTGCCGCTGCTACCTTCCAGAAAGGACTGCAGGCAGTGCCTACTTCTGCTTTACTACAGGCCGGTATGGGCCGTATTGACCTGCTGAAGGGAAATGCTGCAGCCGCCAAAACGAAATTTGATGGTGCCAGCACTGCTACACAGGGCCGTGATGGAGATGTTGCCCGTGCTATTGCCGATGCTAACTCAGAAATAAAAGGTGGCGATCGCGCATACGCCCTCACTGTTATGGAGAAACTCATGAACAATGAAGGCCGTAAGAAAAAAGAGGCGTATACTCCAACTGCAGCCGATTATATTGAGCTGGGAGATGCTTACCGCTACCTGGGTGGTGAAAACGGTGGTAAAGCTATTAGTTCTTACGAGAAAGCCCTGGAGCTGGATCCTAAGAATGCAGAAGCTGTAACCAAAGAAGGTCTTGTAAACTACAATGCCCGCCTGAAAAAGGATGCTGTTGCTGATTTCGCCCGTGCCGCTGAACTGGATCCTAACTATGGTCCGGCTTACTACGAGCTCTTTAACTTCTATATCACTCCGAAGAAAGATCAGCTGTCATGGGATAACGCTGCTACCTACCTGGAAAAATACATGGCGGTAGCTGACCCGGCAGATAAAACCAAAACACAATATCTGTCTGCCTACATTTCCTTCTTCAAAAAAGATTATGATGCAGCGATCAGCAAAGGCCAGGCTATCCTGCCCAGTGCCAACGAATTCTACCAGAACAAGCTGAGCCTCCTCGTTGGGGATGCTTACCTGCAGAAAGGTGATTCTCTGAACGCGCAGAAGGTAATGGATGCCTACGCAGCAAAAGCTGGAGATGCAAAACTGGACTCTAACGACTACAAATTGCTGAGTACTATTTACATGCGTCTGAAATCCAGCGATTCTGCTACTCAGAATCAGTATACTGATAAGGCGCTGGGTTACCTGCAGAAATATTCCAACTCTATCACTTCCAAGGAGCCGGAAACCTTTATCCAGATTGCAGAAAACCTGAAAGCTGCCAGAAAATATACTGCTGCAGCTGAATACTACGAAAAAGCTAACGAATTATACGTGGCTAACAAAGAACAGCCACAGGCGATCGATTACTTTAACGTAGGTATTAACTACTACTATGGAGCTGTGTCTTCAAATCCGGCGGATACTGTTCAGCTGAGCAAAGCGGATGCTGCCTTCCAGAAAGTAATCGAAGTAAAGCCAGACCTGGGTACCGGTTATTTCTGGAGAGGTCAGAGCAATTTCGCGAGAGACCGTCAGGCGCAATCCGGTGCAGCTAAGCCATACTTCGATAAGTACATTGAAATGTCACAGGGCGATCCTGCAAAGAACAAAAGCACGCTGACCACTGCCTATACTTACGAACTGCTTTACTACTATTTTAAAGAGGATAAAGCAAATGTAAAAGTATATGCTGAAAAGCTGGGTTCCGTGGATCCTAATAACATTACATTGAAAGAGATCAACGAAAACATGGCTGCCCGTGAAAAGGCGTCTAACAGACCTGCTGCAAAGCCAGCTGCTAAAGGCCAGAACAAGAAATAAGGGATAAAATACCCGATATATCTCAAAAAAACCTCCTGTACTCACAGGAGGTTTTTTAGTTTCCGTTTGGTGAAAAAAGATAATATTTTAACTCCTAATAGATTTGATATTTGGTTTAGTTACAGTATTTTTGCGCATTCGGACAATGTTTTTATCGGGAAGCTTATGTATACAGAAACTGTATTTTTGTCAGCAACGACTACTCCAATCAGCTATTTCCCTATAGTATTGCAATTACTTGCTGCTCTAGGTTTCGTTGGGATCACAATGCTAGCTACTCACTTTTTAGGCCCCAAGCGTAAAACCAGCGATAAGCTTATTAACTTTGAAAGTGGAATTGAACAGAAAGGGAATGCCCGTCAGCCGGTAGCTATTAAGTACTTCCTGGTGGCTATTCTTTTCGTGTTATTTGATGTTGAGGTGATCTTTTTCTACCCTTACGCTGTTAATTTCAGGGAATTGGGTTGGGAAGGCTTCACTGCCGTGCTGATGTTTGTTGGGTTCTTCCTGTGTGGGTTTATCTATATTGTGAAGAAGGGCGCTTTGAAATGGGAAGACTAATTGTAAATCATTAAATTAAATCAAAATGGCTCGTCCGGTTCAATATAACAACAAAGTGAAGATGGTGGAGATCCCTGAGGGATATTCCGGGGAGGGATTTTATGCCACCTCTTTTGATAAGGTAATAGGTCTGGCGCGTAAAAACTCCATCTGGCCTTTACCATTCGCCACTTCCTGCTGTGGTATCGAGTTTATGGCCACTATGGCGGCTACTTACGACCTGGCCCGTTTCGGGGCAGAGCGTATGGCTTTTACGCCGCGCCAGTGCGACCTGCTGATGGTAATGGGAACTATCTCCAAAAAAATGGGCCCCATTGTGCGTCAGGTATACCTGCAGATGGCTGAGCCCCGCTGGGTAATGGCTGTTGGAGCCTGTGCATCCAGCGGTGGAATTTTTGATACTTATTCCGTATTACAGGGTATTGATCAGGTGATCCCGGTAGATGTGTATGTACCCGGATGCCCGCCAAGACCGGAAGGTATCATAGACGGATTCATGAAAATTCAGGCCCTGGTTGGCCAGGAAAGTCTTCGCCGCCGTAACTCCGACAGGTATAAAGAACTGATGGAATCTTACGGTATCAAGTAAGAAGGTGAACGGTTATTTGTAAAACGTAAATTTCAAATTGTTAATGTCTTTAACAAACGAACGCATACAGCAACGCCTTACGGAGAAGTTTGGAGATGTGCTAACCGGCTTCGAGGAGCCGTTTGGGATGCTTACCCTCACCGCTCAGAAAGATTATAACCTGAAAGTAATGCAATTCCTGTTTGATGATGAGGAATTGCGTTTTCGCTTTTTAACGGACATCACTGGTGTCCATTATCCGGAGCGGAAAAATGAGGAGCTGGCAGTAGTTTATCATCTGCACAACCTGCAGGATAATATCAGGCTTCGCCTGAAGGTGTTTGCTCCGGTAGCCAAACCAGATGTATTCACCGCTACCGCCCTGTATGAATCTGCCAACTGGATGGAACGCGAAACCTATGATTTTTTCGGAATCAATTTCGTTGGGCATCCTAACCTGATACGTGTGCTGAATGTGGACGAAATGACCTATTTCCCAATGAGAAAGGAATATCCGCTGGAAGATGCCATGCGTATCGATAAGGATGATGAAATGTTTGGAAGGGGAGGAAATTTTTAATACTACCAGGTTATGTTAGATCAGAAACAACATATAAAACTGCCGGAAGGCTCTATTGAAAAGGATACGACGACGCTTAACCTCGGTCCTACTCACCCGGCTACCCATGGGGTTTTTCAGAACATTCTGGAAATCGATGGCGAAAAGATTGTGAGCGCGGTATCTACCGTAGGGTATATCCACCGTGCTTTTGAGAAGATAGCGGAACGTCGCCCTTATTACCAGATTACGCCACTGACAGACCGTCTGAACTACTGTTCTGCTCCTATTAATAACATGGGTTGGTTGCTGACAGTAGAGAAGCTGCTGGGCATTGAAACGCCTAAGCGGGTGGATTACTTACGTGTGATCATCATGGAACTGGCCCGTATTGCAGATCACCTGATCTGTAGTTCGGTAATGGGCGTTGATACCGGCGCACTCACTGGTTTTGTGTATGTAATGACCTATCGCGAACTGATATATGAAATATACGAGGAAATATGTGGTTCCCGTCTGACTACCAACATTGGCCGGATCGGAGGGTTTGAGCGGAATTTCTCTGATGCAGCATTTGCAAAGATCCAGCGTTTCCTCGATGAATATCCTGCTGTGCTGAAGGAGTTTGAAACGCTGCTGACCCGCAACCGTATCTTTATGGAACGTACGCAGGGTATTGGTGGCATCAGTGCGGAAAGGGCGCTCAGCTATGGTTTTACAGGACCCAATCTGCGTGCTGCCGGTGTGGATTATGATGTACGTGTAGCCAATCCTTATAGTTCCTACCAGGATTTCGACTTTTCTATACCGGTTGGTACCACGGGCGATTGCTACGACCGTTTCCAGGTGCGTAACGCCGAAATGTGGGAAAGTATCAGCATTATCCGTCAGGCTATGGAAAAACTGAAAAGCCTGCCTGATGATGTGTATCATGCAGATGTTCCTGCCTACTATCTTCCGGAGAAAAAAGATGTTTATACAAAAATGGAAGCGCTGATCTATCACTTTAAAATAGTGATGGGAGAAGCGGAGATACTGCCGGGTGAAGTATACAACTCGGTAGAAGGCGCTAACGGCGAACTGGGCTTTTACCTGATCAGTGATGGAGGCCGCAGCCCTTACCGTTTGCACTTCCGTCGTCCGTGCTTCATCTACTACCAGGCCTATCCTGAACTGGTGAAAGGTACTATGCTCAGCGATGCTATCATCGTGATGAGTAGCCTGAACCTGATTGCGGGTGAGCTGGATGCATAACAGTGTTGAGAACGGTAAGAATATTTAAGAAGATTTAAGCTGATTAAAATAATGGCTGTGGTTCAATTTTCTGAAGAGAAACTGAATAAAGTAAAAGAGATCATCGCACGCTACCCGGAAGGGAAGCAGAAAAGTGCGCTGATACCGGTGCTTCATCTGGCCCAGGAAACATTTGGGGGATGGCTGAGTGCAGAAACGATGGACTACGTTGCAGGCCTGCTGCAACTGGAACCGATCGAGGTATATGAGGTGGCCACCTTCTATAGCATGTTTAACCTGAAACCGGTAGGCGCTTTTCTGTTTGAGGTGTGCCAGACAGGCCCCTGCATGGTAAGCGGTTCCGATCAGATCATTGGTTATATAAAAAATAAACTGGGTATAGGTGTGGGCGAAACTACACCGGACGGGCTGTTTACGCTCAAAACAGTAGAGTGCCTCGGAGCCTGTGGATATGCACCCATGATGCAGCTGGGCAAACATTACCGTGAACACCTGACTCCTGCAAAGGTGGATGAAATCATTGCAGAATGCCGGGCTAAAGCAAACGCAAACTAACGTAACTGAAAAGCTATATGTTCATACGCGTAAGAGAAATGTACCTGCGCCACAGACTTCAGGCTGTGGAAGCACTGTTGCTGGTAGGATTACTGACAGCATTATGGCGGGTCGACGACTCGCTGGTTTCATTTATTTGCGGCGGAGGTGCCGGCCTGCTGTTCTTCAGACTGGCTAACCGCATCTCGCAGCATGGTATACGTAAAGCATAATAGTGATATACAAAATCTGAATGGAGCCGGGTGAGCCGGTAACATTTCACCATAAGGAAGACAATGGGACGCAAATTATTGTTAGATAAAGCACATATTGAAGGCATCCGGTACTACGACACCTACCGGAGCAATGGTGGTTATGCAGCAGCTGAAAAAGCACTGAAAACCCTGGGGCCTGACGGCGTACTGGATGAAGTGAAGAAGAGTGGCCTGAGAGGTCGCGGTGGTGCAGGGTTTCCAACCGGTCTGAAATGGAGTTTCATCGCCAAGCCGGAAGGAGTTCCCCGTTACCTGGTCTGCAACGCCGATGAATCGGAACCAGGTACCTTCAAGGACCGCTACCTCATGGAATACATCCCCCACCTGCTTATCGAAGGACTTCTCATCTCCAGTTTCGCTCTCGGCGCCAATAGTTGTTACATCTACATTCGTGGTGAATATGCCTGGATCCCCGATATCCTGGAACAGGCTATTGCAGAAGCTAAGAACAAGGGCTGGCTGGGTAAAAATATCCTCGGTACCGGCTACGACCTGGAAATATATGTACAACGCGGTGCAGGCGCCTATATCTGCGGTGAAGAAACTGCCCTGATAGAATCACTGGAAGGAAAGCGCGGTAATCCCCGCATTAAGCCGCCGTTCCCGGCTGTGAAAGGATTATGGCAATGCCCGACAGTAGTGAATAACGTAGAGACATTATCTGCCGTAGTTCCTATTATCAACATCGGCGGCGACGAATACGTAAAAATCGGTACCGGTAAATCTACCGGTACAAAACTGATCTCTGCCTGTGGTAATATCAACAAGCCGGGTGTATATGAGATCGAGATGAACATCTCTGTAGAAGAATTCATTTTCTCTGACGAATATTGTGGTGGTATCAAAAATGGCAAGCGCCTGAAAGCCTGCATTCCCGGCGGATCTTCTGTTCCGGTACTGCCGTCTAACCTGTTGCTGAAAACAGCCAAAGGCGAAACCCGTATGATGACCTACGAAAGCCTGGCTGATGGCGGTTTTGCGACCGGATCCATGTTGGGTTCAGGAGGCTTTATCGTAATGGATGAGGACCAGTGTATCGTACGTAATACCCTTACTTTTGCCCGCTTCTACCATCACGAAAGCTGTGGTCAGTGCAGCCCTTGCCGTGAAGGTACCGGTTGGATGAAGAAAGTATTGCACAACATCGAGTACGGTAAAGGTAAGATGAGCGATATTGACCTGTTGTGGGATATTCAACGCAAGATAGAAGGAAATACCATCTGCCCGCTGGGCGATGCTGCTGCCTGGCCTGTTGCCGCAGCTATCCGTCATTTCCGTGACGAGTTCGAATGGCATGTGGCTAATCCGCAGGAATCCCAGACCCGTAACTTCGGTCTGGCACATTATGCAGATCCGCTGCCAGTGCCTGCTGCCGTGTGATATAGCTCTGAAAAATAAACGCATATAAAAATATAAACTTTGCTCCCTGGCCCCCCCGGTGGCGTTACGGGCAAAAAAAATAATAAAATGGCGGACGAAAAAAAATTATTTAAGGTTAAGATCGATAACATCTCTGTAGAGGTGGAACCCGGTACAACCATATTGAATGCGGCCAGACAGATAGGACGAGACGTAGTACCGCCGGCCATGTGTTACTACTCTAAACTACAGGGCAGCGGTGGTAAATGCCGTACCTGCCTCGTAAAAGTTACCAAAGGCTCCGATGCGGATCCGCGTCCTATGCCTAAACTGGTTGCCAGCTGCCGTACTACTGTAATGGATGGTATGGAAGTGGCAAATATTACTTCCCCGGAAGTACAGGATGCCCGCAAAGGCATCGTGGAATTCCTGCTGCTGAATCACCCGCTGGATTGCCCTATCTGCGACCAGGCTGGTGAATGCCACCTGCAGGATCTGAGCTATGAGCATGGCGCAGATGCTACACGCTACGAATTCAAACGCAGAACTTTCGATAAAGTGGACCTGGGCGATAAGATCAAGCTGCACATGACACGTTGCATCCTTTGCTACCGTTGTGTGTTCACTGCTGACCAGCTCACTAATAAACGCGAACACGGCGTGCTGGGTCGTGGAGATGCCTCCGAAATAGGTACTTATATCTCCCAGTCACTCGACAACGATTTTATCGGAAACGTAATTGATGTTTGTCCCGTAGGTGCATTGACAGATCAGACCTTCCGCTTTAAAAACCGCGTTTGGTTCCTGAAGCCGGTAGATGCTCACCGCGACTGTGAAAATCCGAAGTGCTGTGGTAAAACTGTGCTGTGGATGCGTGGTAACGAAGTGTTCCGCGTAACTGCCCGCAAGGATAAATATGGCGAAGTAGAAGACTTCATCTGCGATACCTGCCGTTTCGATAAGAAAGATATTAAAGACTGGGTGATTGAAGGCCCGCGTAAAGTAGAGCGTAACAGCGTTATTTCACAAGGTCATTACGTGAATACCGTAAAACCTAAGGATCCGCTGGTGGAAGTACTGGATGGAAGACAGCCAAGGCTGTTGTTTGATATTCACTCTGAAAGCCAGGTAAACAGGCCGGAAATAGACCTGTCGAAGATCAACGGCCCGGCTCACTCTGATGATTTTAAGAAGTAACAATCGTAATTACGTGTAAGTATGACCTTATTAAGCATAGATTGGTTTTTTATTATTGAAAAAGTGCTCCTGATTTCGGGAGTGCTGGTGTTGTCACTGGTAGTAGCGATGTACTCTACCTGGGGCGAAAGAAAGATTGCGGCCTGGATACAGGACCGTTTAGGCCCGAACCGTGCCGGTCCGCTGGGGCTATTGCAACCGCTGGCGGATGGGGGAAAACTCTTCTTCAAAGAAGAGATCATTCCTACCAATTCCAACCGTTTCCTCTTCGTACTGGGTCCGTCTATCGCTATGCTGGTAGCCTGTATGACCAGTGCGGTAATTCCCTGGGGAGATACGCTGACCATTGCCGGTCGTACTATCTCACTGCAGGTTGCGGATGTGAACATCGGTATCTTGTTTATATTCGGTGTAGTGAGTATGGGCGTATATGGAATTATGCTTGGTGGCTGGTCTTCCAATAACAAATACTCCCTGCTGGCATCTATCCGTGCAGCTTCCCAGATCATCTCCTATGAACTGCCGATGGGGCTGGCTTTGATCGCATTGCTCATGTATACAGGCTCTCTCAGCCTGAAAGATATTGTGGAGCAACAGCGTCATGGATTGTGGAACGTCGTCGTACAACCGCTGGGCTTCTTCATCTTCCTGGTTTGTGCTTTTGCTGAATGTAATCGTGCTCCGTTCGATTTACCGGAAGCAGAGAATGAGCTGAATGGTGGTTATCACCTGGAATATTCTTCCATGAAACTGGGTTTCTTCCTTTTTGCGGAATATATCAACATGTTTGTCAGTTCAGCACTGATGGCTACCATGTACTTCGGAGGTTATCATTTCCCGGGCATGGACAGGCTGCAGCTGGATCCTAACATCATTACGTTATTAGGCTTTTTGGCGCTGTTCATTAAAATACTGGGCTTTATATTCTTCTTTATGTGGGTAAGATGGACGCTTCCAAGGTTCAGGTACGACCAACTGATGCGTTTGGGCTGGAGAGTAATGATACCACTGGCGCTGGCGAATATGCTGGTTACAGGAGCGGTGATACTGGCGCGTCAACATTAATTCATCTAATTAAATACACACGATAGTGTGGATTAAATAAAGCATTATGCAAGCATTAACAAACAGGGCAAAACAGGTGGACCGCCGTCCGATGACCTTCCTCGAGAAGGCCTACATTCCTGCTATTGCCAGAGGTATGGGCATCACGTTTAAACATATTTTCCAGCGTAAGGCAACTGTGAGCTTTCCTGAAAAACAGCGTGAATTCAGCCCGGTATTCCGTGGACTGCACATTCTGAACAGGGATGAAGAAGGACGTGAAAGATGTACAGCCTGTGGGTTGTGCGCGGTGGCATGTCCTGCTGAGGCTATTACCATGGAAGCAGCAGAGCGTAAGCCAGGTGAGGAAAATCTGTACCGGGAAGAAAAATATGCGGCAAAATATGAGATCAATATGCTGCGTTGCATCTTCTGTGGTTTTTGTGAAGAAGCTTGTCCTAAGGATGCCATTTACCTGTCTGAAACCTTTGCTCCGGCTAACTATCAGCGTAAAGGCTTCATCTATGGCAAAAATGACCTGCTGATCCCTGATCCGAAAACAGGTAAATAATATTTTTCACAGCGCACATAAGCTAAAAATATAATAGTCAAACATAGCAGAGATGGGAATGAGTATACAACAAATAATTTTCATGGTGCTGTCGGTCGTGGCGTTGGTATCAGCGTTAGGCGTGGTATTGAGTAAAAATCCTGTGACGAGCGTGTTGTGCCTGATCGTAACATTCTTTACCATAGCGGGGCATTATATTATGATGAATGCCCAGTTCCTGGCTGTTGTGCATATCATTGTATATGCAGGCGCTATCATGGTATTGTTCCTGTACGTGATGATGCTCATGAATCTGAATGCCGAGCTGGAACCGCAGAAACGTAACTGGCTGAAATATGCCGGAGCTATTAGCGGAGGAGCTTTGCTGGTGGTGCTGGTAGCAGCACTGCGGGATGCAAGTATGCCGGCACTGAGCGCTCAGGCAACTGACATCGGATTGATCAGGAACCTGGGGCAGACCCTGTTCAAACAGTATGTGGTACCATTTGAAGTAAGCAGCATCCTGTTCCTGAGTGCAATGGTGGGAGCCGTAGTAATCGGTAGAAAATAGCAGCCAATCTGTCTGTTCCGCTATGCGGGCAGCTGACTGGTAATTCTTAAATCTTAATTCCTAATCCGCAATTTTTTTATGCCTGTTCAATATTACATATTCCTGAGTATCGCCCTGTTTTGTATAGGTGTGATGGGTGTGCTGATGCGCAGAAATGCGATCATTATTTTTATGTGCATAGAGCTGATGCTGAATGCCGTTAATCTCCTGATGGTATCTTTCTCCAAGATGTGGGCGGATGCAGGAAGGGTGGATGCAGGATCTGCACAGCTTTTTGTGTTCTTCATTATGGTGGTGGCAGCTGCAGAAGTAGCAGTGGGACTGGCTATTATTACAATGGTCTACAGAAATACACACTCAGTAGATATTAACATTCTTAACAGGCTGAAAAATTAATAATTCCGCTTGCAGTAATTATTAAATTTTTCGACGTCGTAAATAGAATTGATAAATGATTAATCTAGTTTGGCTGGTACCATTTTTACCGTTATTAGGTTTCCTGGTAAATGGATTGGGACGCAGATTTTTATCCAAGTCTCTCGTTGGAATTGTTGGAAGTGGCGCAGTACTGGCGTCCTTTGTGATTAGCTTGCTGATATTTTTTGAAGTAAAAGCCCCGGGATTTTCTGCACAGACAGTTCACCTGTTCGATTTTATCAATGTGGGCGCTCTGCATATCCCTTTTGCATTCCAGGTAGATCAGCTGAGTGCCTTGTTCCTGCTGGTGATCACTGGTGTAGGTACCCTGATTCATATCTACTCTACTTCCTATATGCATGAAGAAAGCAGCGAAAGTTTCGCGAGATACTTTGCTTATCTGAACCTCTTCGTTTTCTCCATGCTGATCCTGGTGCTGGGCGCCAACTATGTAATGATGTTCATTGGTTGGGAAGGTGTAGGACTTTGTTCTTATCTCCTGATCGGTTTCTGGTTTAACAATACGAATTACAACAACGCGGCTAAGAAAGCATTTGTTATGAACCGTATTGGTGATCTGGGTTTCCTGATTGCCATCTTCTTCATGATCACGCAGTTTGGCACAGTTACTTTCCCTGAAGTATTTGCAAAGGCAGCGCCGATGGGGATGAACAACGGCATCATCACTGCGATAGCGATGTTGTTGTTTGTAGGTGCCATGGGTAAATCGGCTCAGATCCCGTTGTATACCTGGTTGCCTGATGCGATGGCGGGTCCAACACCGGTGTCGGCCCTGATCCACGCTGCTACGATGGTAACAGCCGGTATTTATATGATTGCACGCAGCAACGTACTTTATACGCTGGCGCCTCATATCCAGACTGTAGTAGCTATTGTGGGCCTGGCTACAGCGCTGTTTGCTGCTTCTATCGCACTCAAACAAAATGATATCAAAAAAGTACTGGCTTATTCTACAGTGAGCCAGCTGGGTTATATGTTCCTGGCCCTGGGCGTAGGTGCTTATGGAGCGGCGGTCTTCCACGTAATGACACATGCCTTCTTCAAAGCCTTGCTGTTCCTCGGTTCCGGTTCTGTTATTCATGCCATGGGAGGCGAACAGGATATCCGCAAAATGGGTGGTTTGAAGAAATTCATGCCTACTACCAGCTGGACATTCCTCGTGGGCTGCCTGGCTATTGCCGGTATCCCAGGTTTCTCCGGATTCTTCTCCAAAGATGAGATTCTCGCACAGGCATATGCCAACAACCCCGTATTGTATGTACTGGGCCTGGCAGGCGCACTGATGACGGCTTTCTATATGTTCCGCCTGTACTACATTACATTCAGCGGATCCTTCAGGGGTACGCATGAACAGGAACACCATCTGCATGAAAGTCCTTCAGCTATTACTATTCCTTTGATCATACTGGCTGTTCTTTCCATTTTCGGCGGTTATGTTGGCCTGCCGGAAGTATTTGGAACAAAGAACCTGCTGGAAGAGTACCTGGCTCCGGTATTTGCACCTTCTGCACCATTTGCAGTAGAACATCACCTGTCGCACGGTACCGAATGGCTGCTGATGGGACTGAGCAGTGTGCTGGTCATCATATTTATTCTGCTGGCGCGTAAGAAGTTTGCGAATTATGAAGATGCAGGTACAGAAAACACCGGTCTTGCGAAAATGCTGGAAAACAAATGGTATGTGGATGAATTATATGATACAATCATTGTAAAACCGCTTTACGAATTAGCCCGTTTCTTCCGTGATACAGTGGAAAAATCCGGAATTGACCGGTTAGTGAATGGAGTAGGCCGTGGTGTTCAATGGGGAAGCCAGCAGATCCGCCTCGTTCAGAGTGGTCAGGTTGGTTTCTACATCTTTGCCATGGTGATCGGTATGATTGTATTATTTGTGATCGGATTCTTATTATAAACCAATAGCAGAAGTTACAAGCGCAGATAAATTATGTTGACAGTTTTATTAATATTGATTCCTCTCATAGCCGGCCTTATTGCATTTGGCCTGAAGGGATCCGGACCGAAGGTGCTGAGTATGATCTCATCACTGGCAACAGTGGTGCTGGCAATCGGAACATGGTGCCGTTTTCGTACTGCTCCGGATAGTCTGAACTTTGTTGCAGAATGGATCCCGCAACTTGGAAGCGAGTTCCGGGTGGGCCTGGATGGAATGGGAGTAATGCTTTGCTTACTTACAGCAGTAGCTTTTCTGTTGGTTTTCATTACCATTTACAGTCGTAACTATGAAAAGCCTGGTTCCTTTTATGGCCTGATGTTATTGGCACAGGCGGGCCTGATGGGAGTGTTTACCGCTTATGATGCCTTGCTGTTCTACGTATTCTGGGAGCTGGCATTGATACCAGTATATTTTCTGTGCTCACTGTGGGGAGGAGAGAAACGTATCGCTGTTACCTTCAAATTCTTTGTATATACCTTCGTGGGTTCTCTGTTGATGATGGTAGGTATTATCTACCTTTATTTCCAGACACCAGACCATTCCTTCAGCTGGACAGCCTTCAGCAGCCTGGCGCTGGCTCCGGAAAAGCAGAAATGGTTGTTCTGGCTGTTTTTTGTAGCATTTGCCATCAAGATGCCGGTATTTCCTTTTCATACATGGCAGCCGGATACTTATGAACAATCTCCTACCCCGGTAACCATGATCCTGTCTGGTTTGATGGTGAAAATGGGATTGTTCGGCCTGCTCCGCTGGTGCCTCCTGCTGGTTCCTCAGGGAGTTGGCATGTGGGCGGATGTTGTGATCGTGTTATGTATTATTGGTATCATTTACGCATCTGCTATTGCGATGGTGCAGAATGATCTCAAACGTTTGATTGCTTATTCTTCTATTGCGCATATTGGTTTAATGTGCGCAGCTATATTCGCAAATAATGAGCAGAGCCTGCAGGGTATGCTTATACAGATGTTCAACCACGGCATCAATATCATCGGCCTGTGGATAATCGTAGATGTGATTCAGCAGCGTCTTGGGGTAAAGAATATGGATCAGCTGGGCGGCATGGCCCGGAAAGCACCACGTATGGCTATCTTCCTCGTCATTATCAGTCTTGCTAACATCGGTTTGCCACTTACCAACGGTTTCATCGGTGAGTTCCTGATGTTCAGCGGATTGTTCCAGTATAATCATTGGTTCATGGCATTTGCCGGATTGGGAATCATTCTTTCTGCAGTATATACCCTGGGTATGATCCAGAAAGTGATATTCGGCCAGAGTAATACCTTAACTGAAACTACTACAGACCTGCAACCAGGAGAAGCGCTGGCGCTGAGCCTGATCGTGATAATAATCCTTGTGATGGGTGTATATCCCAAGCCAATGCTGGACCTGGTGAGCAGCACCACTGAAGTAGTCAATAAAGTATTTTGAAATTCGGTGGTATGAAAACGGAATTTCAGAATGGAAAAATTTGTAACGGGGTTTTGTAACGCAAAAATATGAATGCACTAATTTCTACTGCTTTATCGGGCGTTGTACTGATGTTTGTTGGTTTATTTGTACGCAATAAGCAGCATATTAAATTCTTTGCCATCGCGGCTATCATTGTAGCATTTATTGCTAACCTGGCGCAGTATCCCTCCGTTGAACTGGGCGGATACACGATGTTTGGCATGATTGAAGTAACCAAATTCGGGGTGTTATTCAATGCTGTAGCATTGGGGGCCACGTTGTTATACTTCCTGTTGTCGGGCAGTGAGTTCGAGAAAGTAGGCGAACATGTGGCTGATTATTTTGCGCTGATATTCTTTATTCTGGCTGGTATCTCCCTGGCAGCCACTTTCAGCAACCTGCTGATGTTGTTCCTGTCAATAGAAATTATGTCTATTCCTCAGTATATCCTGGCAGGGGCAGATAAGAAAAGCCTGAAAAGTAATGAAGCATCCCTGAAGTATTTCCTGATGGGATCTTTTTCCACAGGTATACTGCTGATGGGTATCACCCTGATCTACGGATCTGCTGGTACGTTTGATATTGCAGGACTGAACCTGGGCGCTGAAACAATGCACCCGCTGGCACTTTGTGGTATCATCCTGATGGTATTTGCATTGGCTTTCAAAGTATCGGCAGTACCATTCCACTTCTGGACACCGGACGTATATGATGGTTCTCCTACCGTATTCACTTCTTTTATGTCTACTGTAGTGAAAGCCGGTGCTTTCGTAGCATTTGTCAGGATGTTTCATTCCGGTTTTGCCGGAGGTACTATTAGTGGCCACTGGACGCTCATTCTGTCTATCATCACAGCAGTAACGCTTATACTCGGTAACTTCAGCGCAGTATTCCAACAGAGCGTGAAACGTATGCTGGCATACTCCAGTATTGCGCAGGCAGGGTTCATGCTCTTTGCAGTAGTAGCACTAAACAAGATGGGAGCACAGGGTATCATCCTGTATGCTGCAGCCTATAGCATTGCTACCATTGGCGTGTTTGCCGTGCTCATGAAGCTGAAAGACTATACTTTCGAAGGGTTTAACGGATTGGCCCGTAAGCAGCCTTTATTGGCGCTTGCCACCGCCATCTTCCTGTTTTCACTGGCGGGAATACCTATAACAGCAGGATTTTTCGCTAAATACTTTGTGCTTTCTGCCGCCATTCTGAATGGTCATCTGTTGTGGCTGGTGGTGCTGGCGGTTTTGTGTGCTGCTATCAGTGTTTACTATTACTTCCGGGTGATCATTGCTATGTACTTCAAACAGGGCGATCCGGAAGTAGAAAATGTGACTGGAGGCTTTAAAGCAGCTCTGGCGCTGGCGATTGTGCTGGTACTTGTATTGGGCGTGTTTCCCAATCTGCTGCTTAACTGGTTCTAAGAAAGAATTAGGAATATAGCATTAAGAAATAAAGCGAAGACCTTAGCAAATCTGCTAAGGTCTTCGCTTTATTTCTTCCGTTCATCCCAAAATGAATAGTTTTAATACCTATATTCCACTAACTTTATAAGCAAGCTGGTTCACCTGCTATTAAAAAGTGAAATGCTAAAAGCCAGCCTCTATTATGCAATCATCCGATATTTTTTCCCTGGCTTATCGTTCTGTAACCGGCAATAAACTCCGTACGGGTCTTACTGTGGCTATCATCGCACTGGGGATTACTGTACTGGTAGGGATTCTTACTGCTATCGACAGTATGAGAAACAGTATATACAGCAGTTTTGCCAGTATGGGTACCAATAGTTTTTCTATCAGGAACAGGGGAATGCAGATACATATTGGAGAAGATAATGACAAGGCCTCCAAGGGAAACAAGAATATTAAAAAAGTAAAGAAATCCAATAGTAATAAAGTAATCCGTTACCAGGAAGCAATGGCCTTTAAAGAGCGCTATCAGTTTCCGGCTATTGTGGGTATTTCTTTTCAGGCATCGGGTATTGCAACCGTGTATAAAGATGATAAGAAAACAAATCCCAATGTGCAGGTGATAGGGGGAGATGAAAATTACCTGGAGATTTCCAACTATGAGGTCGCACAAGGCAGGAATTTCAATCAGCTGGATGTGGAATCGGGGCGGAATGTGGCTATACTTGGACAAGATGTGGCGCACAAAGTATTCGGGAAACAGCTGAAGAATGTCGTTAATAATACTATCAGGGTTGGGGATATCCGTTACCGGGTAATTGGCGTGCTGGCGTCCAAGGGCAGTAGCAAGATGATGAGCGCAGATAACGTAGTGATCACTACCGTAAATAATACGAGAAGAATATTTAACAGGCCCAGTGCCAGTTATCAGATCTCGGTGGCAGTAAAGGATATCAAACAAATGGATGCCGCTAAAGGGGAGGCAACGGGGCTTTTCCGGGTCATTCGCGGACTGGCACTGAATGAGGAAGACAACTTCCAGATAACCGGCAGCGATAGCATTGCAGAAATGTTGTTCGCCAGTTTAAGTAAAGTGAATTTATTTGCTATTGCCATTGCAGCCATTACGCTGGTAGGATCGGCGATAGGCCTTATGAATATCATGCTGGTGGCGGTGGCCGAACGTACCCGCGAAATTGGTGTTACCAAGGCGCTTGGTGCCACACGGAAAGTAATACGCACACAGTTCCTGTATGAAGCCATTATTATCAGCCTGATGGGTGGATTTATCGGCGTAGTGGCAGGAATGCTGCTGGGGAATATTGTTTCCATATTACTGAAAACCCCTTTCATTGTACCCTGGCTCTGGATAACTATAGGCGTAAGCCTCTGTGCGATGGTGGGGCTTATTTCAGGGCTTTATCCTGCGTACAAGGCGTCGAAATTAGATCCTATTATTGCCTTGAGATACGAATAATATTTTATTATCTTGTTGTTTTCCATGTTCATGTAAAACAACTCCTGCATGCCCTTATTAATTGTTATTGCCGCTATTATCCTATTGGTGGTACTGGTAACCTGGTGGCGGCTGAATACGTTCCTGTCTTTCCTGATTGTATCGTTACTGATGGGATTGGCCTTGCACATGAAGGTCACCGATATTACCCAATCTATCCAGACAGGGATTGGCAAAACCCTGGGATCACTGATTGTGATTATCGTATTTGGAAGTATGCTGGGAAAGCTGGTAGCGGAAAGCGGCGCCGGTCAGAAGATAGCTGGCGGACTGATGAACCTGTTCGGACCAAAATATGTGCAATGGTCGCTGATGCTCACCGGTTTTATTGTCGGAATTCCCCTCTTTTATAATATCGGGTTTGTATTGATGGTGCCGTTGATATTCACCGTAGCAGCAAGAACGAAGTTACCGGTGGTATACCTGGGAATTCCAATGCTGGCTTCTTTATCAGTCACACATGGATATTTGCCGCCGCATCCGTCACCCACCGCGTTGATACAGCAGTTTCATGCAAATATGGGCATGACCCTCCTATACGGCATTATGGTGGCTGTTCCGGCCATTATCCTTGCAGGACCTGTGTTCTCCCGCTTCCTGAAACATTACACCAGTTCTCCGGGAAAAATGTTTGTAGCCGCTCCTTTACCGGAAGAAGAACTGCCCGGAATGTTTGTCAGTTTGTTTGCGGCATTGTTACCGGTTTTCCTGCTGGCAGTTACAGCAGTGGTAAGGATGTGCACAAAACCGGGCGACCTTTTATATGAAGTGGCCACCTGGCTGGGAGAGCCATTGATAGTGATGTTGCTCGCTGTATTGAACGGCATGATATTGCTCGGACTCAGGAGAGGAATGCCAGCGAAGAAAGTAATGGGCATCATGGATGATGCAGTAAGAGATGTAGCGGTGATTATCCTGATCATAGGCGGCTCCGGTGCATTAACGCAATTGCTGCACGACAGCAAGGTAAGTGATTACATTGCCGTAACCCTGCAGAATATGCATTTGCATCCGCTGCTACTGGCATGGGGCATAGCTGCCATTATCCGCGTATGCATAGGGTCAGCAACGGTAGCAGGCCTCACCACCGCAGGCATCGTGGCGCCCATGATAGCTTCTTCCGGAGTAGATCCCAACCTCATGGTACTGGCTACCGGTGCCGGCAGCCTGATGTTCTCTCATGTGAATGATGGAGGTTTCTGGATGTTCAAGGAATATTTTAACTTGTCGGTAAAAGACACCATCAAAACCTGGTCGGTAATGGAAACCATTGTTTCAATAACAGGTCTGGTGGGATGTCTGATCCTGAATTTGTTGTTATAACGTTAACGGATATACGTATTTTATAGAAAGAAAAATTATTTGCAATGGAATGGTATCAGCTCATAAATACCGATCAGGTAGATTCTCCGGCAATTGTTGTTTACAAAGAGCGGATCAGGGAGAACATTGATCTGCTGAAAACAATGATTGATGATATACAACGGTTACGCCCACACGTTAAAACAAACAAAATTGCCGAAGTGGTGCAATTAATGCAGGAGAGCGGCATACAGCGATTTAAATTTGCTACTATTGCGGAAGGAGAGATGCTGGGAATGGTGAATGCAGCAGATGCGATGATGGCATACCAACCAGTAGGGCCAAAGATCAAAAGATTGCTGGAATTGGTTCGTAAATATCCTCAAACGCATTATTCCTGCATTACTGATAACAAAGCTGCGGCACAGGCTATCAGCGATGTATTTGCGGACGCCGGCCTTCGTGTTCCCGTATACCTCGATCTGAACATCGGGATGAATCGTACAGGTATCAAACCCGGCAAAGAAGCACTGGAGCTATATCATTTTCTGCATTCTTTACCCGGGCTCACACCCGTTGGACTGCACGCTTACGACGGGCATCTTCACGACACGGACATGGATATACGAAAAAAAAGCTGCGATGCTGCTTATGCACCAGTAGAGACACTCGCTGCTGAAATCGTAAAAGACGGGTTAGCTGCACCAGTGATCGTTGCAGGAGGCTCACCCACCTTCCCTATCCATGCATCCCGCAAAAACATTCAATGCAGCCCTGGTACTTTTGTTTTCTGGGACTGGGGATACGCAGGCAACTTGCCCGAGCAAAAATTTCTCTGGGCAGCACTCGTAGTCAGCAGGGTAATATCTGTTATCGATGAGCACCATATATGCCTCGATCTTGGACATAAATCCGTGGCGGCTGAAAACCCTCAACCCAGGGTTTTCTTCCTGAACGCACCCGATGCCACACCTGTATCGCAAAGCGAAGAACACCTGGTATTAAGAGTGTCCGGCAGTGCTGATTTTCCGGTGGGCACTGTGTTTTATGGTGTTCCCCGTCATATCTGCCCCACTGTTGCCCTTTACGAAAGCGCCTATGTGGCAGAGAACAATACGGTTACCGGAACCTGGAAGATTGTGGCAAGAAACAGAAGGATTAATGCGTAATGCCGTAGCGTCGCCGTTTTAATAGAACAAGTGTGTCATCACATTCGTATCATCAATCGATTTGGGTTTTAGCTCTTGAAATGCTTTGTATTGATCTGCAGTGAGCAATGCTTTTAAACGTGTATGCAAACCATTCTGCATACTGTTTAATTTGGAGTTGTAGGCCTTTTCGTTGTTTTGCTTCACCGGTTGCAAGTCTGCTTTTTGCCTGAGAAAGGTGGTAACGATATTCAACAGCTTTGGCTTCTGAACATCAGTTAGCTGTAATGCTTTGTCTACTTTACTTACAATGGAATTAGCCGTGCCTTCAATATTCATGGCAGGTGCCTGAAACGTTATATGATCAGGCAAATGAGTGGCTGCTACACGAAAACAAATGAATAGCAGCCATAGTCCCAGTGCGAATATTTTTTTCATAGACAAAGATTAAGAATTAAAGATTTACCTCCCTTGTAAATTACTTCAGGGCCAGTGCTTTATTGCATCACCATCTTTACGTACTGGATCTGTGTATTACCTTCTTCGCTAATAGTGATATATTCAGACAATACAGTTTTGTTGTTTATCCAATGTATCATTCCCGGGCCCCAATCATCGAGGTTGGCTTCTCCAACAGGTTTTATTTCATTGTTGTTGCCAATGGCAAACAGTTGAAATCCGTTGGGATCAAATGCTGCCACCATATCCATAGAGGCAGTGAGTATATATTTTTTATCGGGAGATACAAACGGCGCGGACCATGTCATCATTGAATCTCCATTCAGGGTATTTACCAGTTCATATCCGGTACCTTCATAATAGGTAACAAAGAAGCCTTTCCTGTTGATGGCAGGATAATTTGCAGCGTAGGTATAGTCGATGTAATTATCTCCATCACCACTATTATTTGCCATGATTCTTTGTTTTCCATTCTTGAGCTGTATCACCAGTTTAGTACCTGTTCGTTTTACGCTGGTATCTTTTGCAAGTACCTGCGCTTCGCTGGAATCAGTTGGAGGAAGCGGAAATTTATCGAAGTCTTTTTTCTCAATAAAGTAAACGAAAAAGGTTTTGTCTCCAAGTTGTACCGTATCATCAGGGGTATTGTGGATGGCAGGAGGAGTGGAATCATTGCCTGCGGCAGTATTTCCTGATGGCTTGTTCTTGCAACTCAATATCAACATTACGCAGGCGCCAAGCAGGAACCATAATTTATTCATCATCTTTTGTCGCATTTAAGTGTACAAATGTAAGTATTTCGTGGTTTGGGAGTTAGTATTAACGGTATAGTCTCTCTCCATCGGTTTTGGTCAGTGTAAAGAAGTATATGTAACCCATTGTAGCGCCGCTCAAAAAACCGGCCAGGTGTGCGGCGTTATCAACTCCTTCGCCGGCCAGTGCAGCGATCACATTTAAAGCGATAAATAAGCCTATATACGCCAGAAATGCTTTGCGGACATTAGCAGGGAAAAGATTGGTGGTAAGCAGTGCCAGAAATACCCCATAAATCCCGAAGATGGCGCCGGAGGCTCCCACACCTACTGTGCTCCGGTGCAGCCATATGCTCGCCATGTCTGAAATCAGTCCTGTTACGATATAAGCCAATCCATATCTGATACTTCGTAAAACCGGTTCCAGGAAAATACCGCCTATGAATAATCCCAGCATATTGGTGAAGAGGTGCCAGAGCCCGGCATGAAGGAACATGCTGCTGAGCAGGCGCCAGTACTGATGTTGTTCTACCGTGGCTGGCCAGTAGTTGGCGCCGCAGTGTATCAGTATATCTCCATCTCCCCACCAGGGATTCATTCCCTTCGTTAATGTATACAGGAATGCCAGTGCATTGAGCCCGATGATTACCAGAGTAACCGGTATAGCCTTAAGACGCTCTGTGATTTTCATCCTACCATAAGGTAATGAAAATTCACGAATTACACATTATTCATAGCGGTACTCCAGTGCAAATTGTGTATCTGCGCCCAGTCCCGTATACCCTTCGCAGTGCAGATGTACCCAGGCTCCGGTGGGGTATTTCCGGTTCGATGGATCGTAGGAATAGTCGTACTGCAGGGTGGTATACCGTTCGTAATCCTGCAGCCGTCTGCGGCACATGAGCCGTTCTTTTTCCGTGATTTTGATCAGGTAAGGATTGTTATTGCTGACATGCAAAAATGCACCTGCCAGATCACCAAGGGGAGAGAGTTGTGTTGTTCCTGAAACAGCATGACTCAGCAACAGCTGATTCAATAGCGGCCGCAGCGGATTGATAGAATCATCCCATTCGTAGCGGGCCGTTCTTAGTGTAACAAGCGTATCGCCCGGAGCGGCAGGATCGATGCAGATATCTTTACGATTGGGATATCCTGTTTCATAGTTCCAGCTAATGGCTTGCGTGGAATCTGAAAACTTCATGGTAGCCGGCAATCCATTTTTCCAGTGGATGCGGGCAGAGCGTAAGGGGCGCCGGGCAGCATCAAAATATTGTACGGTGGTAATATTGCCGTTTTCATCCCAACCTGTCACGCGGGCCGACTCTTTTATATGGTTGGTATCCTCATTGCGGGCAGTCACTACCATGCCGGTAATCCGCTGTGAACTGTCATAGGTAAACGAACTGACATTGGTATCATTGGCCTTATCATGACGGACCAGCTCTACCAGGTTCCCTTTAAGATCATACTGAAAGCTGTATTGAGGGATATCCTCACCACGTATAGTGATGGTTGTTAAACGGAGAGTATCCGCGTGTGACCTGTTGGATCTGCAGGAAGCAATGGCAGTTACAATCAGCAGAAAATAAAGAATATGTTTCATTACCATGGAATATACTAATAAGATTTGACCAGCAGGCATAAAAAATCCCGGGTTGTTCAACCCGGGACTTTCTCTTTATCCTGTAAAACAGAATACTACTCAGCTACTACTTCAAACTCCAGTTCGGTTTCGTTGCCTTTACCGAAATCGAGGCGTGCTTTATAAGTACCCAGTTCTTTAACATCATCGAGGATGTGGATGCGGCGACGGTCGATTTCGTAGCCTTTCTGTTCTTTAATTGCACGTGCAATCTGAACACCGGTTACGCTACCGAAGATCTTACCGGAAGTACCGGTTTTAGCGCCAATTTTAATCGGAGAAGCTTTCAATACTTCCACCACTTTCGCGATCTCAGCCAGCAGTTTCTCTTCTTTCACTTTCTGCACTTTCAGACGCTCCTGCAGTTGCTTCATGTTAGAAGGGCTAGCTTCTACCGCAAATTTCTGGGGAATCAGGAAGTTTCTGGCGTAACCATTTTTTACGTTAACCAGTTCATTCTTCTGACCCAGGTTATCTACGTCTTGTATTAAGATAATTTGCATAACTTCTTACTTTAAAAGGTCAGTAACATAAGGCAATAAAGCCATTTGACGAGCTTTCTTAATAGCCTGGGCTACTTTACGCTGAAATTTCAGGGAGTTACCCGTAATACGGCGAGGCAACATCTTGCCCTGGTCGTTCAAAAATTTCTTCAAAAATTCCGCGTCTTTGTAATCTACGTACCTGATGCCCATTTTCTTGAAACGGCAGTATTTCTTCTGGCGTTTCTCGGTTTTTACGGCTGTTAAGTACTTGATTTCTTGTTTAGGTTTAACTGCCATAATTTTAAGCTTCAGTGGTTTTAGACTCTGCATTCACACCATGTCTTTTGCGACCGTTGTAAGCAACTGCGTGCTTGTCCAGTGCAGTAATCATGTGGCGTAATACATTTTCATCGCGATTCAGCTGGATTTTCAGCTTCTCATTGAGGTCGGATGGCGCATTGTATTCCAGAACCACATACATTCCTGTAGTCTTTTTCCGGATAGGATACGCCAGTGATCTTAATCCCCAGGGATTTTCGTGCTCGATTTCTCCGCCGTTTTCTTTAATCAGATCAGCGAATTTTTTCTGGGCTGCTTTGTATTCATCCTCAGAAAGCACAGGGGTAAAGATCACCATCAATTCGTAGTTCATGTTTCCCTGTTTTAAACGTTTAATTAAAAAAATTAGGACCGCAAAGATACAGAACTATTCGGTATTTCCACGTATCCGAAGGCTATTTCCTGAAATATCTTGCCTTTTATACATAATAATGTATAGAGATTTGATAATCAGTGGATATGAAAGGCCGCCCCGGGGAGGGACGGCCTTGGGAAAATGTAGCTTTTTCAAAAAAGATTAGTGGCTTACAGCAATTTTACTAACCTGTACCTGGTTACCCATTTGTATCCGCAGGAAATAAATGCCCGAAGGCAATTCACTGATATCCAGTGTTCTGTAATTCTTTCCTTTGATAAGCATAGTCTGACCATAGTAGCGGGCACGACCATTTATATCTATCAGCTGCACATTTGCCTGCCCCGCGTAAGGCCAATCCAGCCAGTACTGTAGCTGATGACCAAATATACACCATAATAACTTCTTCCAGAAGTCTTTATCTACCATAAATACCAGCCTGGGTTGTGTATAACGGACAGTGCCATCCAGACTGTTTATTTTCAACCGGTACTCTGAAAATCCCTGCCAGGGTTTTTCGTCATAGCTGATGTAAGAGTAGGGCAGACTGGAAGTGCCCAGCGCCACTACGGTATCCACCGGTTCGAAGGTCCGTAAATTCCTGGACCGCTCAATAACAAAGGACTGGCTGTTTATTTCGTAAGGTGTCCGCCAGCTCACCAGTATTTTGGCTCCATCCGGTTTGGCGTCGAAACCTTCTGCCGGAACCGGGTTTGCCAGTACATGCAGGTTGTACCTGCTCACTACCGGGTAGTGATCTGTGGTGGTGGTGCCATAATTGGACACCAGTTTTGCTACCTGGGTTTGTATCCGGGCGGAGGCAGGCACATAGGCGACCCCTGTTTCATTGGAAGCCATCACGTTATCGATCACTGACGGGTAACTCACCGTTGACCGCTGACCGGCAACGCTTAGCGCCCGCGTAAGCGGAACATAATTTATACTGTCGCTCAGGAAGTCGACATACGAACTGGTGGTATCTGGCAGCAGTTCCGTAGTAATAGTTCTGTACAGATCATCATTAAAATCTCCCAACATAACAATATTATTGTAAGGATACTGCAGGTCCAGCGTATCTTTCAGCTCTTTCAACCCATCTTTACGCCGGTGCCACGACGTGATCTTTTCTGCTTTGGTACCGGTGTTGGCTTTTGCATGGATCAGGATAAAATGCATCCGCGCGGAGTCGTTATTGATCTTTGCAGTTGCTTCCATGAGGTAAGGGAAACGGCCCGATGACCAGTTGTAGTACGCCGTACTGCTGCCGCCCCGCCTTAATACGCCATAGGTGCGAATCTGACGGATTACAGACGTTTTGTAAAGGAATGCCAGTTTCTGCGCTCCCACGTAATCAGGGTCGGCAATGCTATCGGCATAGGAACCGAAATCAGACAATACGTAATCATATCCCGGCATCTGGCTTACCACCGCCCTGAAACGTGCGGTATCCACTACTTCTGCCAAAGCAAAAACATCGGCATCCAGCTTTTTCAGGATCGTGGTAACATTGGCCTGCTGCAGGCTGTCGTTGTCCGGTTTCTGCACCGGACTGCCAAACCATTCTATATTCCAGTTCACTACTTTCAGAGAACGTAACGAGGTACCACTCAGCAAAGTGTGCTGGTCAGTGAAACCGGTAGCATTGAAACGTACATTCCCGGTATATGCCTGGTCTGCAATGCCCGGCGCAAATGTCACCCACACATCCAGCGGGCCCTCGTTGGTTTCTGCGGCCGTAAAGGTGGTTTCATTGCTGTAAGTGATACTGTCGCGCGATACCCTGAAACCCGTAGGAACACTGATGACCAGCTTATCTCTTACATCATTCGCCCAGAAATGCAGCTGCTGGGGCGTGGATGTTTGTCCGGCTTTTACGTAATCGAAATCCATCGCAGCGGGGTTGCTGTCAAGACTCGTAGCCGGTGCGGCACTGGTGTCGGCGATGATGAAATCGTCGATCGTCCATCGTGCCGCCTGAACAGCAGGGCCGGATGTATATACGAATGCCACGTAAACTTTAGCCTGTTTGAACCTGGCGAGATTGATACCGGAAGATGTTTTCCAGGTATCGCTGCCTGCATCAGGGAAGCGGCCGTTGATGGTAGTCCAGCCGGCAAGGCGGGGATCTCCGCTGCCGCTGTAGTTGGTGGATACGCGCAGGCTGAGCGAAGGACCGTTGAAGGCAGTGCGACTTGCAAACTGCAGCAACGGAAAGTGCATATCTGTCAGGTCGAATGATGGTGAAATCAGCCAGTCTTCGTTCTCCACCGGACCTCCGCTGTAGCCGTTGATCTGTATGCCATTGCTGTTTTGCTGGCCATAGGTAGTGCATTCCCATACCTGCGGACCACTTACGCTATACTGTGTGAAGCCACTGCTCAGACGGCCACCGGAACCAGGAATGCAATCATCAAAGTGGAAGCTGAGTTCCTGGCTCCCGGTAGTGAAGCTCCATTGTGTGCTGTCGGCTATACCACTGAACGCATTGCCGGAAAGGTCTGTAACCACGCCACTGTCGGCAGTGATGTAATATTCACTATGCGGCGCCAGCATTTTATAAATAGTCAGCGTTTGCGCGTTGATGACAATATCAGCACCATGGATGGAAAGACTGTCCGTATGATGGTTGCGGAGATTGTGCAATAAAATGAATCCGTTACCGGCCTGTATCTGTTCACTGAAAGTAATCTTAGGCGATATTACGGGAGACGCATCTGTAGCGGCATTGACAGGTGTCAGGGTGCTGATAACAGGAGGTACGGTATCTCTGCCAGTGCCGTTGACAGCGATGTTGTCGATCGCAAAGCCAGGTCTGGAGCCGCCTCCGGAAATCTGCCTGTTCACCCATCTTAATTGCACCAGTGGCTGATTATTGCAGGTGGGTGGCAGCAGTACCATTCTGTTTTGCAGATGTTGTGGCAAGGTGATGCCGGCCCCGGTTTGTTGCAGGGTATCGTTCTGGTAAGCAGTTTCGGTAATACTGGTGAAGCTACCGGTATCGCCTATACGATATTGAACAGCCATTTCATTGATCCGGGTGTTGGTTGTTACATCGTAAGGATTCCTGATTGTCATGGCGTCGTAGCTGAGTGTAATATTCTGCTGACCTCTTGTGTCAATCGCCAACGTGAGGCTGTTATCAGCGCTCCCGCTGTTGAGAAATCCAAGTTTTCCGGCATAATTGTAAACGCCGTTTGCGGTAGACGAGGCAGTACCATTGGCCAATAATGCTTTATCGGATGCCGGTGTGCCAGTGTTGTAATTGCCGGAGGGAGCACCGCTGAGCAGCCATCCCTGCCATCCGGGCGGGTAAACCGTGGATGCCATCGGCATATCATCGAAATCCTGCATATAAGGCAGCAGCCGGGGTGCCGGTTGGGTCTGCGATCTGGAAATGCAGGGAAAAATGAGAATAGTAAACAGTAACGAGAATAGAGGTTTTACCATAGACAGATTTTAAGGTTTTGGGGAATCAGATGATGGTTATTTAAATCTACTGAAATACCGGCTATCTGCATATGATTTTTTTGTTAATTGGCAGGAAAAAATCATAATACATATTTTTATATGAATGGATGTCAGCATAGTTACATCTTGCTATATCATCTACAATTTCAATGTATATTATTTTAATAAATAATATGATTTTTGACATCTTGTCAGCTGACTAGCTGATGGCATACACTTTGAAAATCGATCTTCAAAACAAATAAACCAATGCAAAAAGGAGCAATACGTGTCCAAACAGAGAATATTTTCCCCATTATCAAGAAATTCCTGTATTCGGATCATGAAATTTTCATCCGTGAGCTGGTGAGTAATGCGGTGGATGCTACCCAAAAATTGAAGACACTGGCCAGTGTAGGCGAATTTAAAGGAGAGCTGGGAGACCTGGCTATCAATGTAAAAGTAGATAAGGAAAATAAAACCATTACGATTGCGGATCATGGTATAGGTATGACTGCAGAAGAAGTGGATAAATATATCAACCAGGTAGCTTTTTCGGGAGCAGAAGAGTTCCTGAAAAAATACAAAGGGCAGGAGAATGGTACCAATATCATCGGGCATTTTGGTCTCGGGTTCTACTCTTCTTTTATGGTGAGCAGCAAGGTGGAAATTTTCACTAAATCCTGGAAGCAGGATGCAGCAGCCGTACGTTGGGAGTGCGATGGCAGCCCTGAATTTGAGCTGGAAGAAATTACAAAAGAAGACCGTGGTACTGAAATAGTGATGCACATTAACGAGGAAAGCGAAGAATTTCTGGAAGATGGCCGGATCCGTTCCATCCTCGAGAAATTTTGTAAGTTCCTGCCGGTGCCTGTTACATTTGAAGGCACACAGATCAATAATACCACACCCGCATGGACGAAGAAGCCGAGTGAGCTGACAGATGAGGACTATCAGAATTTCTATAAAGAGCTGTATCCGTTTGCTGAGCCGCCTTTATTCTGGATTCATCTCAATGTGGATTACCCTTTCAACCTCACTGGTATCCTCTATTTCCCGAAGATCAACAAGAGCTACGAGTTACAGAAAGACAAGATCAACCTGTACTCCAATCAGGTATATGTTACAGATGAAGTAAAGGATATTGTACCTGAGTTCCTGATGCTGTTGCATGGGGTGATCGATAGCCCGGATATTCCGCTGAACGTAAGCCGCAGCTATCTGCAGGGAGATCCGAATGTAAAGAAGATCAATGCGCATATCACCAAAAAGGTAGCAGATAAGCTGGATGAAATTTTCCGTCACGACCGTAAATCTTTTGAAGAGAAATGGGATTCCATCGGTTTGTTTGCGAAGTATGGTATGATGACCGACGACAAATTCCTGGAAAAGGCGAATAAATTTCTGATCCTGGAAGATGTTGAGGGTGGTAAATTCTACACACAGGAAGAGTACCGCAACGAGGCAGCAGCGTTGCAGACCAATAAGGATAACAAGCTGGTGGTGCTTTATGCTACCAATCCCGTGCAGCAGGATAGTTATGTACAGGCTGCCAGAAGCAAGGGATACAAGGTAGTAAAGATGGAAACACTGGTGGATGCAGCATTCATCAATAACATGGAGATGAAATGGGAGAATATTTCCTTCACCCGTGTGGATGCCGATATCGCCGAAAACCTGATTAATAAGGAAGAAAATACCACTACCGTTTTATCCCAGGAACAGGAAGGTAAACTGAAGGATTTGTTTGGAGCACAGGTGACGCAATCTAATATCAAAGTAGAACTGAAAGGGTTGAGTGCGGAAGCACAGCCTGTAATAGTTACCCGGCCTGAGTTTATGCGTCGTATGAAAGATATGGCGGCTATGGGCGGAGGCGGAATGAGCTGGTATGCAAATATGCCTGATGAGATCAATATGACTGTAAATGCCAATCACCCGGTATATTCACAGATCCTGAAAGAATCCAATAATACTTTACAGGAGAAGCAGATCAGGAATCTGGCAGATCTGGCGTTGTTATCACAGAATCTATTGACAGGGGCGGATCTTACAGCATTTGTAAACAGAAGTGTGGAACTGATGGGAGAGAAGAAATAGGTAGATGTGATGAAGATATAGCGCCCTGGCTTCCGTCGGAAGCCAGGGCTTTTTTATTTAAGATACTTTGCTTCTGATATCAATAACTTTCAGTTGGATGGAAGTTTGCCCATTCCATTCATTTTCATCGAGCGTAAACACCATATCAAATGGTTTTTTGTCGGCCATCAGTGGAAATTTATCTGCCATATAAAAACCGATGCCCTGTATGGTAGTGCCATGCCTGCCTTGTTTCACGGAAAACCGGATATGCTCGTCTTTTACAATCTTTGAGTAACCGTTGTCGGTAACGTTCCTGGCGAGGAACACCGGGCGCAGGTTATCGGGGCCGAGTGGTTCAAACTGTTTAAGAATATTGTAGAAAGCAGGTGTAATATCCTGGAAACTGATTTCAGTATCAATGATAGTCTCCGGGATAAGCTGATCCGGTTGTATCGTACTGGCCACCACTTCTTCGAACCGTTCCTGGAATGCTTTTACATTTTCCGCTTTCAACGTCATACCGGCAGCATAAAAGTGCCCTCCGTAGTTTTCCAGCAGATCCTTGCATTGGTGAATAGCCTCATAAACGTTGAAACCATTTACAGAGCGGGCGGACCCGGCTACCTTGTCATTCGACTGGGTCAGTATAACAGTAGGGCGGTAATAGTATTTATCGATCAGCCTGGATGCCACAATACCCACTACTCCCTTGTGCCAGTGAGCCTGGTAAAGGACGGTGGATTTGCGATGGGCGATGTTGGCATCGTTCTGCAATAATACAATGGCCTCCTGGGTGATGGTATTGTCAATTTCTTTTCTGTCGAAATTATCGGCATGCAGTGCAGTGGCAATAGCAGCGGCCTTTTCTTCATCATTCTCAATAAAAAGATTCACTGCTTTCCGGGCATCGTCCATTCTGCCTGCGGCGTTCACACGTGGCGCAATGACGAATACGAGGTTGGCGATGGTGAGTTTTTCTTTCAGTGCGCTGAGATTGATGAGCGCTTTAATGCCAGGCAGCGGATGTTCGTTCACTTTAATAAGACCGTGGAAGGCGAGAATCCTGTTTTCGCCGGTCATCGGTACAATATCAGCGGCAATGCTGGTCGCCACCAGGTCGAGGTACCTGTTGGCTGCCTCCGTGGGGAGTCCGCGTTTTTGAGCAAAAGCACTGATTAGCTTATAGCCTATGCCACAACCGCTCAGTTCTTTGTAAGGGTAGGGGCAGTCGGCCTGTTTAGGATTCAGAATGGCTACAGCCGGTGGCAGTATTGCATCAGGAAGATGGTGGTCACAGATAATAAAATCGATGCCCCATTCTTTGGCGGTAGTAATGTGTTCAATGGATTTAATACCGCAGTCGAGTGCTATAATAAGACTGAAATCGTTATCTCTGGCGTATTCAATACCCTGCAGGGAAATGCCGTATCCTTCGCGGTACCGGTGTGGGATATAGAATTCGATGTTATTGTAGAGTTTCTGTAGAAAAGCGTACACGGTTGCGACCGCAGTGGTGCCATCTACATCATAATCCCCGTAAATCAGTATTTTCTCGTGTTGGAAGAAAGCCAGTTCAATTCTTGAGATGGCTTTATCCATATCTTTCATGGTCCAGGGATCATGGAGATCGTCCAGGGAAGGACGGAAAAACTGCCGGGCAGCCTCAAAGTTCGTTACCTGGCGTTGTACCAGCAGCCGGCATAACAGCGGGTGTATGCGTAACGACGACTGAAGTAATTGTTCCTGATTTGGTTGATATGCTTTTACTGTCCAGCGTTTTTGCATTATTATATTTTGTGAAGCAGCGCTATCTGCATATTACATTAATTTTTGTTCATCCTAAAATGTTCTGTCTGTAGTAAATCTAACGAGGGATTCGAGTCCCTTTCTTACCTCATTTTCAGGAAATTGGTTAAGGATGGTCAGTGCTTCATCGCGGTATTCGAACATTTTTTGCCGGGTATAGTCGATACCTCCTGACGATTTCACGATTCGGATGACTTCATCCACCCTTTCTTTCTCGGTATTATGGTTTTTTACAATATTGATAATTTTTCTCCGGGTATCCTTGTCGGCATGTTCCAGTGTATAAATCAGCGGGAGTGTCATTTTCTTTTCACGGATATCGATGCCGGTAGGTTTGCCTATTTTAGCAGAGCCATAGTCGAACAGATCATCCTTAATCTGGAATGCGATCCCTACTTTTTCGCCGAAGAGCCGCATTTGTTCAGTGGTGTGTTCGTTGCCGGTAACGCTCCATGCGCCGGCAGCGCAGGCGGAGGCCAGCAATGAAGCAGTTTTGCGGCGGATTATTTCAAAGTAGATATCTTCCTTAATATTTAGCTTACGGGTTTTTTCGATTTGCAGTAATTCGCCTTCACTCATTTCCCTCACTGCGTCGGAGAGGATCTGCAGGGTCCGGAAGTCGTTGTTATTAAGAGACAGCAGTAAACCCTTTGACAGGAGGTAGTCGCCCACCAGTACAGCAATTTTGTTTTTCCAGAGGGCGTTGATGGAAAACAGCCCGCGGCGTTCGTTGGCATCGTCTACCACATCATCGTGCACCAGAGTGGCAGTATGCAGTAATTCTACCAATGCTGCCGCGCGATAGGTGCTTTCCCCGATATTGGCTTCAAAGAGTTTGGCAGATAGTAAAACGAACATGGGTCTGATCTGCTTCCCTTTACGCTTTACAATATAATGCATGATCCTGTCCAGCAGCGGTACATGGCTTTTTACCGAGTCGGCAAACTTGCTTTCAAAATCCTGTAATTCTTTACCTATCAGGTGTTTAATCTCGTCCATCTATTAATAAAAAGGATTGCTAAGCTAGGTTTTATAAGTCACATTTTAACATTTTGGCCTTTTATTTGTATAAGGAGTATAACATTCTTTTAACAAGAACTAAGGTTTCCTTTAACAAGAGCTAAGCATATCCTTAACTTAACTAGATTTAAGGTATATAAATACTTTCATTTAACCTCTAGTATTGAAGGACTTATCAATGAAAATAATATTGCAAGAAAAATTTGTATATTCATTTATGATATTTACCTTTGCTAGGTAAAAAACGGGTTATTAGTAAATTTTTAACAGTTTTTAATAAAAAAAACAATTATGGCAAGCAAAAAGTACTTATTACTGGCAGGCGCTGTGGGTCTACTTTCAGCATCTACTAGTTTTGCACAGGTTCAACCAACCGGCTATGATGCTTTGGACTCTACCAAGGTGTCTAGCAAGAGGATGGTACAGCAAAATAACTTCACGAACCACCAATCGAATTTCCCTGCTAAACCAAGAGACATGTGGGAACTTGGTCTGAGCGGTGGTCTGCACCTGATTGACGGAACAGTTCCTCCTCAACCCGGTTTCGGTGGCGGTATCTCCCTGAGAAAAGCACTGGGTCATACTTTCTCTTTAAGAGCTGAGTATATTGGATCTATCGATAAAGGCCAGGACTACAAATTACGTCCTAACATGCCTGCTGGTGGAATCGATCCTTGGGCTAAAACTGCTGCCAAAAATGGTGGTATGATCGTTCCGAACTACAAGTCTCAAAACCATCAGCTGTCCCTGGACGTTCTGGCTTCTCTGAGCAACATCCTGTTCTACAGAGCAGAACCTAAAGTTAACTGGTACTTACTGGCTGGTTACTCTCTCGTAGTTGCTGACGTTGACGTAGATGCGCTGGATGCTAATGGTAATGGTTACGACTATTCCGGTATCAATTTCGGTGCTAAACGCAGCGATATCAGAAAACAACTGAATAACCTGAGAGATAAGAAATACGAGCAGAACGCTCCTTCTCAGGGTAACAGAATCGCAATTGGTCGTCACGATGGCAACCAACTGTTACGTCATGCTCTGGACCTCGGTACTGGCGTTGCATTCAAAATCACCAAACGTTTCAACCTGGGTGTTGAAGAAAAACTCACCATGCCATTTGATGCATACCTGGATGGTTATCCTGGTCCCGGTGGTTCTACCAAAGATTTCTATTCTTACACCAGTGTACGTCTGAACTTCAACCTGGGTAACTCTTCCAAAAGAGTTCAGCCTCTGTGGTGGATCAACCCGCTGGAATACGCTTACAGCGAGCTGAGCAATCCTCGTCACATGAAGATCCCAGCACCGATTCTGCCTGATGCTGACGGTGATGGCGTAACTGATCAGTTCGATCGCGAACCTAACACTCCAGCTGGCGCACCTGTTGATTCTCACGGTGTTGCTAAAGATACTGATGGTGATGGTGTTCCTGACTACAAAGACAAACAGCTGATCACTCCAACTTACTGCCAGCCAGTTGATGCTGATGGTGTTGGTAAATGCCCAGATCCTGAGTGCTGCAAAAACAGACCAGCTAACACTTGCTCTTCTCTGGTTCTGCCTAGCGTTTCCTTCAAAGGTAGCTCTACCAAAGTTGGTAAAGATCAGGAAGCTATCCTGGCATCTGTTGCCTCTTCTCTGAAAGCTAATCCTTCCTGCAACGTACTGGTTACCGGTCACGCAGGTGCTAAAGGTAAAAAAGGTGGTGTTGATCTGAGCAGCCGTCGTGTTGATTCAGTTATCGACTACCTGGCTGACAAACAAGGCATCGATCGCGGTCGCTTCATCAAACAAAACACTCCTGGTGAATCTGGTACTGTTGACTTAGCTCCTGCTAACTAATCAGCATCACTCACTAAGATGAGATAACTTAAAGGGTCCTCTTCCGTTCAGTCGGAAGAGGATCTTTTTTATGCCCCGCTTCTCTGGAAATTATTATATAGTGTCAATATTTACCCCTAATTTTGAGGGCTTTTTTAATTAATTTATTATTGACGTGGGAATAAACATTAACAGGGTTACCCTGGCTGGTCTGGTAGTAGCACTTGGTATTATCTACGGCGACATTGGAACCTCTCCACTTTATGTTTTTAAAGCCATAGTAGGAGATAACCCCATCAGCGATTTGCTGGTGATTGGTGGGATCTCCTGTATAATATGGACGTTAACCCTTCAAACCACTGTTAAATACGTTATTCTGACCCTCCGGGCCGATAATAAAGGGGAAGGCGGTATCTTCTCGCTCTACGCCCTGGTACGGCGGCACGCCAGGTGGACGGTTATCTTCGGTATGATCGGAGGTGCTGCCCTGCTTGCCGATGGTATTATTACCCCACCTATCACTGTTACGTCTGCCATTGAAGGTTTAAGAACCCTGGAAGTATTTAAAGACCTGGGCCAGATAACTATCGTAAAAATAGTACTGACCATTATTACAGGTCTGTTTGTAATGCAGCAGTTTGGTACTGTGTCTATCGGGCGGATGTTTGGGCCCATCATGGTGCTTTGGTTTTCCATGCTGGGTATCCTGGGAATCTCGCATGTTGCGGACGATCTGAGCATCCTGAAGGCTTTCAGCCCTCACTATGCTATCGAATTACTCACCACCTACCCAAAAGGATTTCTGATATTGGGTGCAGTATTCCTGTGTACCACAGGGGCCGAAGCCCTGTATTCCGACCTCGGGCACTGTGGCAGGGGGAATATCCGTGTATCCTGGATCTTTGTTAAATCGTGCCTGATCCTCAACTACCTTGGGCAGGGCGCCTGGTTGCTGACACAAAAAGGTCTGATCCTGCCAAAGGATCAGAACCCATTCTTTACCATTATGCCAGAATGGTTTGTGATTTTCGGTGTACTGATAGCCACAATGGCCTCTGTAATTGCCAGTCAGGCCTTGATATCAGGGTCATTTACGCTGATCGCGGAGGCAATGAGATTGAACCTCTGGCCTAAGATGAAAGTGAATTACCCCACTGAAATGAGGGGGCAGTTATATATTCCGGGGATCAATACCATGTTGTTCGTAGGCTGTACAGCCATTGTACTGTTTTTCCGGGAATCCTCCAATATGGAAGCAGCTTACGGGTTGTCTATCACCATATGTATGCTCATGACCTCCTGTCTTTTTGCATTTTACCTGTATACAAGGCGGGTATGGGTCGGGTGGATATTGTTATACCTGGTGGTATATTTCACCATTGAATTCTCTTTCCTGTTCGCCAATATCGTGAAGTTCGCACATGGTGGTTATGTCACTGTAATTGTTGCGGGTGCCCTCTTCCTTGTAATGATTGTCTGGTTTAAATCCCGCAAGATCAAGAACCGTTATGTGGAATTTGTTCGATTGGAAGATTACCTGCCAATTATTCAGGAACTGAGTAATGATACCTCCATTCCCAAATATGCGACTCACCTGGTATATATGAGCAGCGCCGATAACCCTAAGGAAATAGAACATAAGATTATCTATTCTATCCTTAATAAAAAACCGAAACGGGCTGATATATACTGGTTTGTGCATGTGGATGTGGTGGATGAACCTTACCTGAGTGAATATTCCGTGCAAACAATCATTCCGAATGAAGTCATCCGCGTGGAATTCCGTCTTGGATTTAAGGTAGAGCAGCGTATCAACCTGATGTTCAGAATGGTAGTAGAAGATATGGTGAGAAATAAGGAAGTGAACATCACCAGTCGCTATGAGTCGCTGAGTAAGAACAATGTAGTAGGCGATTTCCAGTTCATTGTGATGGAGAAATTCCTGTCGCATGATAATGATTTGCCGTTGTATGAAAGGATGGTTATGAAGATGTACTTCTTCCTGAAGAAGATCAGCTTGTCGGAAGAACGAGGATTTGGCCTGGATTCCAGCTATGTGACCATCGAGAAATACCCGTTGGTGGTAGCGCCGGTGACCAACCTGCAGCTGAAGCGGGTTTCCCATTAAGAAAGAATTATTACATAAAAATGCCTGCTTTTTCCGGAAAAGCAGGCATTTTGTTTTTTGCTATAGTATTATCAGGGAGATATAGTCTGGGAAAAGCTGTCGCGGGGAGCAATCCCGGAGGATATTTTCCCGGTGATCATCTTTCCTTTCCTTCTCTCCGGCAGGTAAAGAAAATCCCGTTTTTTTTCCGGATATTTATCATTTCAGGGATGACGGAGACCAGTTTCGTACATCCATATACGAAAATCTAAAACATAGTATGGTGAACAAATTTTTTGGCGTGCTGGTGATCCTGGCGCTGCAACAAAACGTATGGGCACAATCGTCTCCCTCAGGCGATTACCGGGAAATGCCCGATCCTAAGCCGGTTAACAGCGCTTCCTGGGATGTGGTGAATGATACCAGATTACATGCAGCATTTGGCAACGCAGATACCCGTTATGATAAAAGAAATGCGCCTGCAATAAATGGCCTGACACCCGATTGGAGTGCGAAGGCGTGGAAAGGAGAGCGGGTTCACACCCAGCTTGTTATTTGGAGCACTGCTGCGCAACCGGCAATGACCATTGAAGCGTCTTCCCTGGAAGGTGGCAATGGCCGTAAAATTTCTGCCTCGGCGATTACTACCGGTTTTGTAAGATATGTGATGACAGATGAGCTGAATAAAGATGGTACAGGTTGTGGTTACCGCAAATCAGTAGATTTCGATTCCTCTCTGGTGGCAGACGGGATTGATATAATCAATAAAAGAGACCTGGTAGCGCGTACTACCCAGCCTGTTTGGCTGAGTGTACAGGTGCCTGCCGGAACGGCAGCCGGCACCTATAAAGGCAGTGTTAGCGTGAAATCCGGTAGTACCACGGTGAGCCTGCCATATGAGATAACAGTGCTTAACCATACGTTGCCGGCTCCGAAAGACTGGCAGTTTCACCTGGATCTCTGGCAGAGCCCCAATGCAGTTGCCCGTGTATATGGTGTGAAACCCTGGAGTAGTGCACATTTCAAGGCAATGAAACCTTATATGCAGATGTTGGCAGATGCAGGTCAGAAAGTGATCACCACATCTATTATCTATGATCCCTGGAGTGGGCAAACGGAAGACATTTATGGCAGCATGGTGAAATGGACCAAAAAGAAAAATGGCGGCTGGGAATATGATTATTCCGTTTTCGATAAGTGGGTGCAGTTTATGATGGATCTGGGTATCAGGAAGGAAATAAACTGCTATAGCATGATTCCCTGGAACCTGAAGTTCTATTATTATGATGAAGCAGCGGGTAAGGATACTTTTATTGTTGCCAAACCAGGATCTCCCGAATATACTGCGCACTGGCAGCCTATGTTGAACGATTTTGTAAAGCATCTGAAAGCTAAAGGCTGGTTCAATATTACTGCTATTGCCATGGATGAGCGTACAATGGAAGATATGCAACAGGCGCTTGCTATTATCCGCAAGGCCGACAAGGATTTCAAAGTATCGTTGGCGGGTAGCTATCATGCGCCGTTGAAAGACGAGATCTATGATTATTGTGTCGCATCCAAAGAGGTGTTTCCTGCAGAAGTGATGAAAGAACGTATCCGCAGGGGATTGCCGACTACTTTTTATACTTATTGTGCAGAAGGATATCCTAATACATTTACTTTTTCACCACCGGCTGAAGCTACTTTTATGGGATGGTATGCCGCTAATAAAGGCTACAGTGGCTATTTACGCTGGGCTTACAACAGTTGGGTAGCAGCCCCGTTGCTCGATTCACGTTTCCGGTCCTGGGCGGCAGGAGACACTTATTTCGTATATCCGGGACCGAGATCCTCTATTCGTTTCGAGCGGCTGCTGGAAGGTGTACAGGATTTTGAGAAGATAAGGATATTGAAAGAAGAATTTACGCGAACCAATAACACAGTGGCCTTACAGCAGCTGGAAGCGCTGCTTCGCCCTTTTGAAGTGAGCCAGCTGAAAATAACTCCGGCCGCTACTATTCTGCAGGCCGCCAAGCAGGGATTGAACGAACTTTGATCAGTGATGTAGACAGATCAAAAAAAATCCTCCGGGGAACCGGAGGATTTTTTTTAACACAACTAAAAAACAATCAAATGTGTTCATCAATCGGGCTTTTTCCCATCTAAAAAGGTATTGATCGTATTGATTTCAGTATGATTATTCTGTCCCTGATCATTACTTACTGTGTAGTTGGAGTAAAAGTGTTCAGCGGAGCCGGCTCCATTGTCCAGGTTTACATTTCTGCGCAGATAAGCAGGTACATTTTCCAGCTCAGCGTTGTTATCCATGTTCTTCACATTAAAGCTGATGCTGCGTAATTTAGCCACTCTTTCAGCCTGTTTGCGCTTTTGCTCTTCAAGGTCTTCGTAAGACTGTTGCATGGGCACTTCAGGTGGAGCAGGTGGTGTATTGAGAGGCGCTTCGTCTTCTTCCTTGTACACCATTTTCATTTCCGGTGCAGGTGCGTTTCCAGGCTCAACATATATATGAGCGGGTCTGTTCAGATATCCGCCGGCTGCATTGCCCTGCTGTGGCTGAATGACATTTACATTCGGCTGCTGGGAAGGAACAGATGGAGCTTGTTGCTGCACTGGTTGATGCTGCACATATTGCTGTGGTTGCGGCTGATGATACTGTTGTTGTACCGGCTGCTGATAGTCGGGCTGCTGTGGCTGTGGCGCAGGAGATACCTGTTGAACATTCAGCACATAGTTCTGACGTGCAGGAGCAATAGGCGCCTGCTGTTGCGGTGGTGTATAGGCGGTTACCGGTTCAGGATGTGTAACCACCGGTTCCATCAGGCGTGGCGCCATCAGGTCTTGCGGTTCCTGGAACAGCGTACCCTGTGATTGTGCCTGATTCATTTTTTTCTCATCGCCATCTTTGCCCAGCTGCATCACAATTTTAGGCTCTGCCCGTTGTTCCTCTACAGGAGCTGCCATTTTTTGCTGTGTAATAGGTTTCTGTTCAAAACCAGTAGCGATAATGGTTACGCCCAGTTGCCTGTCGAGCGACTGATCGTAGCCCACACCGAGGATCACATCGCAATCCTCACCAGCCTGGCTTTGTACATAAGCCTGGATAATATCCATTTCATCGAGGGTGTGTTCGAATTCACCTTCAGAAGAAGAGATATTGATAAGGATCCATTTAGCGCCGTGGATGTCGTTGTCGTTCAGCAGCGGAGAAGTCAGTGCTTCTTCGATAGCTCTCTGGGCACGGTTTTCACCTTCTGCTAACGCAGCACCGAGTATGGCTACACCACCGTTACGCATAACGGTGCAAACATCGGCAAAGTCGACGTTGATCTGACCGGTAGAATTGATCACGTCAGTGATACATTTTGCAGCGGTAGCCAGTACGTTATCAGCTTTTTCGAAAGCGGCCTTGAATTTCAGGTCACCGAATTTCTGACGCAATTTATCGTTAGAGATGATCAGCAGGGTATCTACATAGTCTTTCAGCCTTTGTATACCTTCATCTGCCTGCAGCATTCTCTTTTTACCTTCATATGAGAACGGAGTGGTAACAATACCAACGGTCAGAATGCCGAGTTCCTTACATATGCGTGCAATGATAGGAGCGCCACCGGTACCGGTACCACCACCCATGCCTGCAGTAATGAAGGCCATTTTGGTATTTACCTCCAGTATTTTTTTGATTTCCTCAAAGGATTCTTCTGTCGCCTGTTTCCCGATTTCAGGATTTGCACCGGCTCCGAGCCCTTGAGTAAGGTGAGGTCCCAACTGGATTTTATTTGGAACTGGGCTATTAGCAATAGCTTGAGCATCGGTATTGCAAATAATGAAATTTACCCCGTCAATGCGCTGGCTATACATATGATTCACCGCATTACTTCCACCGCCACCAATACCGATGACTTTGATGATAGAAGATTTTTCCTTAGGAAGATCAAAATGTATCATGACTCTATACTTTTATTGGGTTAGTACGAATAATTAATAATGAACTATTAAGAATTAAGTGCGTGTATTCATTAGTGTTACTATGGTTCATTTGTCCTGTTATTATTAATTATCGTGCTTAATTCTTATCTATTTAAAACGTTTCTTTTTCGCAACAATTGCGCCATTAACTGTTAAAGTTTTGCATCCTCTTCTTCAGTGAACATATCGATGATCTTTGTCTTCATTTTATCGAGGAAGTTCTTCAGCGATGCGTTCCTTTCTTTTGCCTTACGGTCCTGTATTTCCTGGCTGCTGGGAGTATCCTCCATCCAATCTTCATCGGGTGTTGCGGCCGCAGCAGCTTGTGCAGCCTGTTCCTTCGCCAGATAGCTGGTATTTATTTTTACATAGTTTTCCTCCAGTGATTTACGATCATTCTCATAATCGTTATATCCTTTCAGGATAAGGCCCACGCAGGTAGCATACATAGGTTTGGTCAATTCATCTATGTGGCCGCTTGCGAGGTGTTCGTTGGGGAAGCCGATGCGGGCGCTTGCGCCTGTTGTGTATTCAGTCAGCTGAATCAGGTGTTTCAGCTGTGAACCACCACCAGTAAGGATGATACCACCATTTAGCATTTTATTATCCATGCCGATCTGTTTGAGATGATATACTACAAAATCGAGTATCTCACTCATGCGCGCCTGGATGATATGTGCCAGATTTTTTACGGATATTTCTTTCGGGCTCTGACCTCTCAGACCAGGTATAGTAATGTAGGCGTTGCTCTTGGCTTCATCGGCCAGTGCATAACCAAACTGTACCTTCATCTGTTCGGCCTGTGTTTTCAATACACCGAGTCCGTTTTTGATATCGTTGGTGATATTTTCACCACCGTAAGGAATTACTGCAGTATGTTTCAGAATACCTTCGTAAAATACGGCCAGGTCAGTGGTACCACCACCGATATCCACGATGGCAACACCAGCTTCAAAGTCCATGTCGCACATGACAGCAGCAGCAGAAGCCAGTGGCTGCAGTACGAGGTCGCGGATCTTCAGGCCGGATTTTTCCACACTACGGTTAATATTCCGGATTGCGTTTTTATCGCCGGTGATGATATGGAAATTGGCACCCACCTTCACACCTGACATCCCGATAGGATAGGTGATGTTCTGGAGGCTGTCAACAATATATTGCTGGGGAATCACATCAATGATCTGGTCGCTCGCGGGAATAACTGTTTTGTACTGATCGTTGATCAGCTGATCAATGTCTTTCTGGGATATTTCCGCATCAGTGTCGTTGCGTACAATATCGCCGCGGGTTTGCAAACTTTTAATATGATGACCTGCTATGCCAACATATACCTCGTTAATTTCCAGGTTAGGGTTGGATGCGTAACAGTTTTCGAGTGCTTGCCTGATAGCTTTGATAGTCTGATCTATGTTCAGCACCATTCCGTGCTGTACACCAAACGATGTAGCTTTTCCGAATCCCAGGATTTCCAGTTTCCCGTATTCATTCTTCCGTCCTGCTATGGCAGCAATCTTCGTAGTACCGATGTCAAGTCCTACAATGATGGGAGCTTCCTGATTCATGGCGTTTTGTGTTTTTTTGATGTGTTAACAGATTTATTCCCTGGCTTATACACTGCTTTGGGTTGTCGTGCCGGCGCAGCTGCATGTTCTTTCTTCACTGGTTTCGGTTTCTGCGCTTTAGGCTTTTCTCTTGTGACCGGTTTACTGGCTGCTGGTTTAGCAGGTGCTACTGGTTTGACTGGTTTTACTGTTTCCGCTGTGGCAACATCTTCTTCTGATATTGGTTGTTCATCTGGTCCGCCCAATTTCAGACTATCTGATTTGATCACCGGTTGCAAAGGTAATACACCGTCTTTACGTGTACACACCACTTCGTTGTCAAATGCAATGTTGATGCGTGTATAGTTGTTCCAGCCAACTTTATTCAATCCTTCTTTGTAAAAAGCCAGCAGTTTGTTGAATTTTTTCTCTATGTCAGTTCCATCTCCGAAGGCGATCACCTGATCTCCCAGTTTGGGGATGAATTCAAATTTGTGATCGCTGGTAATCATCAGCTGTTCTACCTGGGCCATCCAGAAAGAGTTGTCACCAATGTAAGTACCCATATCCACGATCTGCATGGTTAGCAGGCTGTCCGCTTTCTGCAGCTTTTCTGCATCTGTAGGAAAGCCTGTGAATACCGGCACTCTGGCTGCATAACGGTTCGATACCGGGATATGTTCACCTGCAGAATCGAGGTAAAAACTATTACCTGAAAATGTGAACACCCTTGCTACCGGCTCGCGCTGTGCTACTTTGATGTTCAGCTGGTGGCGGTTATCGATGTAGATCTCCGCATTTTTTACCCAGGGGTCCTGGTTTACCAGCGCTTCCAGTGCTGCTATGTCGATGTCACTGATCTTTTTACCTACAGGATTCAGGTTTTTATCTTTTGTAAGCAGGGACTTGATATCTTTTGATTCAATAAAAAAGTTATCATCCTTTCCTTCAAACTTTACCTGAATTCCTTTGCATTTAACAGCATCCTTATCCTGAATGGCAGCTACCAGCAATACCACAAAGCCTGTCAGTGCCAGTCCCCAGAGAACTACGGCACCCAGTCGTTTTAATATGGTAGTAGATTTAGCCAATGCTGTTTTTTATTTTTTTAGAAGCTGAGCAATCGGTTCTTTTAACTGATCTATATCTCCTGCTCCGGCGGTAATCAGCAATGGTGTTGTTGTTTTGCTGAGGTAAGCCGTTACTTCATCTTTCGGAATTATTTTTACTGGTACTGTTATTTTTTTTGCGATCATTTCGCTGCTGACTCCTTCTATAGGCAATTCTCTTGCCGGGTATATGGGGAGCAGCAGTACTTCATCTGCGAGCGACAGGCTTTCGGCGAATCCATCTGCGAGGTCCCTGGTGCGGGAAAACAAATGGGGCTGAAAGATCACGGTACATTTTTTACCCGGGAACAATGCTTTGGCACTGCTGATCAATGCACGCAATTCTTCCGGATGATGTGCGTAATCATCGATATATACCTGATCATCTGTCTTTACCACATATTCAAACCTCCGGCGGATTCCTTTAAAACCTGCCATGGCACTGCGGATCTTCCCTGCATCTATTCCCAGCTGATGTGCCACGCTAATGGCCGCCACAGCGTTTTCCACATTATGCATACCACCTATGTTCAGTGATATGTTATCGATCATCCAGTTCTGTTGCATCACATCAAACTCATATCCACCGTTCACCATGCGGATGTTGGCGGCATGTGCATAAGCTGCGTTGTTCTGCAGGCTATACAACAATTTATTGGTGGCATTCAGTTCTGCATTCCGGTGCAGCCCGAACTTAGCAATCAGCGTGCCACCGGGCTTGATGTTATGCGTATATTGAATAAAAGCATCTTCCATTACTTCCGGTGTGCCGTAAATATCCAGGTGATCTGCATCCATGGCAGTGAGCACGGCTATATCCGGACTTAATTTCAGAAAAGAGCGGTCGTACTCATCTGCTTCGATCACGGCTACCTGCCTGTTGCTGCTCCAGAAATTTTTATCATAGTTCACGCTGATACCGCCGAGGAAGGCATTGCAGCCATAGCCACTGTCGGTAAGCAGGTGGGCGATCATGGTAGAAACCGTGGTTTTTCCATGCGTGCCAGCCACTGTAATAGCAAACAGTGAACGGGTAATTTCCTGTAATACATCGCTGCGTTTCACCACTTCAAATCCGTGTTCACGGAACCATTGCAGTTCTGTATGTGTTGCCGGTATTGCCGGCGTATATACGACGAGGTTAGCCTGCTGATCGGCGAGGTTGACATCGTCGGTATAATGGATCTGCATACCTTCGGCCTCCAGCTGCCTGGTGAGCGCTGTTGCGGTACGGTCATAACCGCTTACCTGCACGTTTTTTTCATTGAAGAAACGTGCGATAGCACTCATGCCGATGCCACCGATACCGATGAAATAAACCCGTTGTATATTATTCAGATCCATATAATTTTTTCGTCGCTATATTAATTCCAATACTTGTTTTGCTATGACCATATCTGCATTCGGATTGCCGAGCTTTCCGATATTGCCTTCCAGCTGTTCCATCAGCGCTTTGTTTTGTAACAGGCTGAACATCGTATTACCTAATTGTGCCTGCACTTCATCATCTTTAATGATCAGCCCCGCTTTCTTATTTACGAGGTTCATGGCATTGGAAGTTTGGTGATCTTCCGCTGCAAAAGGATAAGGCACAAATATTACCGGTTTTTTCACCACACACAATTCTGCGATAGCCAATGCGCCGGCTCTTGATAATACTACGTCGGCAGCTTTATAGGCAAAGTCCATCACGTTGATGAAATCGAATACTTTGATATGCGATTCATATGGTGCGGCGGCTGCCCTGGCTGTTTCGTAGTAAGGCTTACCCGTTTGCCATATCAGCTGTATGTCTTTGTCTGCTATAGATTTCAACAGAGGCTGTAATCCTTCATTGATGGATTTGGCGCCCAGGCTGCCACCTACGGCAAAAATGGTTTGTTTAAGTTTACTCAGACCGAAATACTGCAGGGCATCTTCCCTGGTTACGGCTGATTGTGAAATATTACTCCTCACCGGGTTGCCCGTCATTACCAGTTTATCGGCGGGAAAAAACTTCTCCATACCATCGTAGGCCACACATATTTTCCGGGCTTTTTTGCCCAGCATCTTATTCGCTTTCCCTGCAAAGGAGTTCTGTTCCTGGATCAGGGTAGGCGTGCCATTTTTCTGGGCTCTGTTCAGAATGGGGTAGCTGGCAAAACCGCCCACACCCACTACCGCATCCGGCTGGAATTCCTGCAGGATGGCTTTGGCCCTGCGCAGGCTTTTCCACATTTTGAACGGCAGCAGGATATTTTTGAAAATATTGCTCCGGTTAAAACCTGCTATTTCCAGTCCTTCTATCGGATAGCCTGCCTGAGGAACCTTTTCCATTTCCATCTTACCAACAGCCCCTACAAACAGGATGTTGGTATCAGGTTCCAGTTTCTTCAACGCATTTGCAATCGCGATCGCGGGGAATATATGTCCCCCGGTACCACCACCTGCTATGATCACTTTGCGTTGCATATATCTTTCAATTACATTTAATGTTCAATAAATACGTATTAAGCGACTGCAGCGTTTTCTGAATTCGCCATTACTCTTTCTAACCGTTCTTTTTCCGCCTGCTTACCTTCCAAATCTTCCACATTCCGGGAAACACTGAGGATAATTCCGATGGCCATACTGGTGAACAATACAGATGATCCTCCCATGCTGACCATTGGCAGCGTAACACCGGTAACCGGGAACAGCTGCACGTTTACGGCCATATTAGTCAATGCCTGTATGACCAGCGTGACACTGAGGCCTACGGCAAGGAAAGCTCCAAAGGCATACGGACAGCGTTTATAGATCCTGATGCTTCTCAGCAGTAATATCATATAAGCCGCCAGTATCAGGAATGCGCCCATCATACCATATTCCTCAATGATCGTTGCGTAGATATAATCGGAATACGCATGTGGTAAAAAGTTCCGCTGGGTGCTGTTACCAGGGCCTTTTCCCAGGATGCCGCCACCTGCAATGGCAATATTGGCCTGCTGTACCTGGTAGGGTGTTTCCGTATGATCGCCATGCATGAAGTTATCAATACGTTTTTCCCATGTTTTGGTACGCATCTCCATAGGTGTCAGCTTGGCCACCATAAATAACATCACTACCAGGAATGCGCCGGCTGCCACCATCGATGCAAGGTATCTTACCGGTACCCTGCCGATAAAACAGAGCAGCATACAACTGGCGCCCAGCAATAGAGCAGTACTCATATTGGCGGGCATAATCAGTATACAGATAATGCCTACCGGAATAATGATAGGCAGAAATCCTTTTTTGAAATCGCCGATCATATTCTGCCGCCTCGATAACTGCCGGCTCACATACATGAAGATGGCCAGTTTCGCAACATCGGATGTCTGAAAGGTCAGGTTGATGATCGGTAAACTGATCCACCGGCTGGCATCGTTCAAATGCCGGCCAAATGCCAGTGTATATATTAACAACGGGATGGAGATCAGAAAACCTATCTGTGCCACACGCGAATAAATAGTATAATTCACACGATGGGCAAAATAGATGATGGCCAATCCCATTCCCAACACAATCAGCTGTTTCAGCAGGTAATACTCCGTATGGCCACCTCTTTCCCTGTAAGCCAGGGAACCGGTGGCGCTATATACCGCCATCAGACTCACCAGCGACAGAAAAAGCACTATCGCCCAGATCACTTTATCACCTTTCGTTCTGTACAGCATCTTTTAGGTTTTAGCTATTAGCCTGCTTATGTTTTGTTAGTAAATAGTTTTATCCTTTTTCCCATTTATTCCTGAAAGCATCATTACCAGTTACCCGGTGCTTTACAGATTCTTTACCTCTTCCTTGAATTTCTTTCCCCTGTCTTCGTAATTCTTAAACAGATCAAAGCTGGCGCAGGCTGGCGAAAGCAGCACAATATCCCCTTTGACAGCCTGTTTGAATGCTTCCTGTACGGCGTCGTGCATACTGGTGGTATTGATCATCACCGGAGTATCGTTCGACAAAGCCGCGAAGATGGGGGTATTATCCACACCCAGGCAGATGATTGCTTTTACCTTTTCCTTTACCAGATCGCGGATGGCATCGTAGTCGTTGCCTTTATCCACACCACCCATGATCAGTACGATAGGCTTATCAAAGCTTTCCAGGGCAAACCATACGGAGTTGACGTTGGTAGCCTTGCTATCGTTAATAAAATCTATGCCTCTCACAGAGGTAACGTATTCCATTCTGTGCTCGAGGCTTTCAAATGACGTGAGGCTTTCACGGATTTTTTCGTTACGTATATCCATGGTTCTGCCTGCAATTGCCGCTGCCATTGAATTATATAGATTGTGTTTTCCCTTTAATGACAGGTCATACATTGACATGATAACCGGCTCTCCGTTGACATCAACGTTCAACTGGTCGTTGGCAATAAAGCCTCCTTCTTTCAGTGGTTTCATGATGGTAAAAGGTATTAATGCTGAATAAATGGGTTGCTGCGCTAAATGCCGCATGATCTCCGGATCGTCCATACAGTAGATGAAGTAGTCTTCTGCTGTCTGATTCATGGCGATCCTGAACTTCGACGCTACATAATTTTCCATTTTGTAGTCGTAACGGTCCAGGTGATCAGGCGTAATGTTCAGCAGGATAGCTACATCAGGCTTGAATTCCCTGATGTCATCCAACTGGAAGCTGCTGACTTCAATCACATAATACTCCGCTGGTGCGGTTGCCACCTGCCTGGCATAGCTGATACCAATATTGCCTACCATGGCTACATCCAAACCTGCGGTTTTGAAGATGTGGTAGGTGAGGGCAGTAGTGGTACTTTTGCCGTTGCTGCCGGTGATGGCAATAATCTTTTTACCTTTTGAGAAACGGTAGGCCAGTTCAATCTCTGAAATAACGGGTACGCCTCTTTCGCGCACCTTTTTCATCAGTTCTGATTTTTCCGGGATACCAGGACTTTTGACGATTTCGTTAGCTCCCAGTATGATGTCCCAGGAATGATGACCTTCTTCGAATGGAATCTGGTTTACCGCGAGTTCCTGTTTATAATTGTCTTTGATTGTGCTGCCATCGGATACAAATACATCATACCCCTGCCGCTTACCCAGCAAGGCTGCACCTATTCCGCTTTCTCCGGCTCCTAATATGACGAGTTTGTGCTCCATTTCGTATATTCTTCTTAGTTACTTTTTAATTATCTCATCTTCAGGGTGGCTATGGCTACTACCACACACATGATGGTAACAATCCAGAAGCGCACTGATATTTTACTTTCGTGATAACCGATTTTCTGATAATGGTGATGCAGGGGCGCCATTTTCAGCAGACGCCGGCCTTCTCCATATTTCTTTTTGGTGTATTTGAAGTAGGATACCTGTATCATTACAGACAGGGATTCTACCAGGAATACACCGCAGAAGATGGGTATCAGTAGTTCTTTTCTCACAATAATTGCCAGGGATGCTATAATACCGCCCAGGGCAAGGCTTCCCGTATCTCCCATGAATACCTGCGCCGGGTAAGCATTATACCAGAGGAAACCAACACAGGCTCCTACAAAGGCAGCAATAAATATGGACAGTTCTCCCAGGTTGGGGATGTACATAATATTGAGGTATTCCGCGAATTGTATGTTACCGGATACATAGGCAAAGATCCCGAGACCCACGCCAATGATACCTGAAACGCCGGTAGCCAGCCCATCCAGCCCATCGGTCAGGTTGGCACCATTAGATACTGCTGTGATAATAAAGATCACAATCAGTATATAGATGACGAATGTATATTTCTCTGCGCCGGGGATCCAGGAGATCAGTCGCGCATAGTTGAATTCGTGATTTTTCACAAAAGGAATAGTAGTGATGGGCGTTTTCACATCCACAAAACGCTGGCCTTCGCGGGTAACCCTTTCCGGATGGGAAGTGATCTGCCTTTCATAAGGCGCCAGTTTCCTGGAGCCTATCAATTCCCTGGATACCACTACATCTGTATTGAAGTAAAGAGTGCATCCCACTATCAGTCCGAGGCCCACCTGGCCCATTACCTTGAAACGGCCTGCCAGTCCTTCTTTATTCTTTTTAAATACTTTGATATAGTCGTCCAGGAAGCCAATTAATCCGAGCCATACAGTGGATAATAATATCAGCCAGATGTATACATTCGCTACCTGTGCAAATAATAAAGTAGGAATGACGATGGCAGACAGGATAATGAGGCCGCCCATGGTAGGAGTACCCTTTTTGGAGTTTTCGCCCTGGAGGCCCAGCTCACGGATGGTTTCGCCGATCTGCTGACGTTGCAGGAATTTAATAATCCTTTTCCCGAAAAGCAAAGATATCACCAGCGATAGCAACAAAGCCATCGTAACACGGAAAGTGATGTACTGGAACATACCACCGCCGATGACGCTGATTTTAAATTCTGTTTTCAGGTAATTTAAAAAATAATATAACATATGTTTTAGTCATCACCTGTCCCGGCCATCGGCCGCGACAAGCGTAAGTCATTGGATTATTAAATATTCTCTACTCAGTTCAGTTATTTCTCCAGTACTTTCATCAGTTCCAGCAGCACTTCTTTATCATCGAAGTGATGTTTCACTCCCTGGATCTCCTGGTATTTTTCATGTCCTTTACCTGCTACCAGTACAATGTCTTCCCGGTTTGCGAGAGAAAGAGCTGTTTTAATAGCTTCTTTCCTGTCGGTAATGGAGATGGTTTTTTTCTTCAGATGTACGGGGATACCCGCTTCCATTTCCCGGATGATCGCAGCAGGATCTTCCGAGCGGGGATTATCTGAAGTAAGGATTACCCGATCGCTGTTTTCTACTGCCACATCCCCCATGATAGGGCGTTTGGTAGTGTCTCTGTCGCCGCCGCAACCCACTACGGTGATCACCTGTTCGTGACCTTTGCGGAGGTTTTTGATGGTAGCGAGTACATTTTTCAGTGCATCGGGCGTATGCGCATAGTCAACGATAGCAATGATCTGTTCCTTTTCGGAAACGATATAATCGAAGCGACCTTCCGCACCCTGTACATCGCTGAGCGCCTGTAAAGCTTTGGCTTTATCCTCACCCAGTAGTACGGCAGCACCAAAAACAGCCAGCAGGTTATAGGCATTGAATTCACCGATCAGGCGAAAATGTACTTCCGTTTCACCTACCAGCATGATCAGGCCGGTGAGGTTGTTTTCGAGTATTTTTCCTTTGAAGTCCGCCATCGTACGCAGGCTATAGGTGGCCTTGCGGGCTTTGGTGTTTTGCAGCATCACAGCCCCTCTTTTATCATCGAGGTTGGTCAGTGCGAATGCAGTAGCAGGCAGATTGTCAAAGAATGATTTTTTTACACGGATGTATTCATCAAAGGTTTTATGATAGTCGAGGTGATCGTGGGTGATATTGCTGAATATCCCGCCCGCGAATTTCAATCCGGCTATACGTTGCTGATGAATAGCATGTGAGCTCACTTCCATGAACACATACAGGCAGCCTTCATCTACCATCCGGGCCAGCAGTGCATTCAGACTGATAGGGTCCGGGGTAGTATGAGTAGCAGGAACAACGGTATCGCCTATTTGATTTTGAACAGTAGACAAAAGGCCACAGTGATATCCCAGTTTGGTGAACAGGCGAAACAGGAGGGTAGCGATGGTTGTTTTACCATTGGTACCGGTAACGCCCACCAATTGTAACTTATGGGATGGATTATCATAGAAGTTACCCGCCATGATACCACTGGCAGTGGCGCTGTTGCTTACCTGTATGTAACAAACCTGGCTGTTGAGTTCAGCAGGCAGTGTTTCACAGATAATGGCGGCAGCTCCCTGTGAAATAGCTTTATCGATATATCCGTGTCCATCGGTATGTACTCCCTTTACTGCAATGAAAGCATCTCCGGATCCTATGGACCGGGAGTCAGTATCCAGTTTACGGACAGTAATATCGGTATTACCGTGTACCGCCTGGATGCTTACATTATACAGTATGTCGCGCAGCGTCTTCATCTAGCTCAGTTCTATTACTATAGTTTGTTCGTTTCCGATTTTAGTACCGCCGGGGAGTGATTGTGTTTTCACTTTACCAGCGCCTTTCACCACTACTCTCAATCCTGCGTTTTCGAGCAGGTATAGTGCATCTTTCAGGCCCATGCCGGTAACGTCCGGCACAGCGCCTTTAGGCTGTTCCATTTGCTCAAAGGCGATCTTATGATCCGTTACCCTGGCACTTACCCAGCTGTTACTGGCCGGGGTAGTGTTAAAGGGTAGTTGCAGCGTACCGAGGATCTGTTTCCATTCGCTGCTTTTCCCATTTTTAAGAGCGAGCAGTGTATCGAGTTGCATGGTGGCCTGCATGGGCTGCTGTTTTTCAACAGCGATGGCATACAGCTTATCAGCCACCTCTCTAAACACTGGCCCCGCAACGTTTGCGCCATAGAAGTGCAAAGCATGCGGTTTGTTTTTTATTACTACCACGCAGGTATACTGTGGATCTTTTGCAGGAAAGTATCCGGCAAAAGACGACTGGTAAATCTTATCGGCGTATCCGCGGCTGCCATTGGCAACAAGGGCAGTACCTGTTTTACCGGCGAAGGTGTAATAAGGGGTACGTAGTTTCTTAGCAGTACCATCAATAGGAACACCTTCCAGCATGGCCTGAACCTGTTTTAAAGTGCTGTGGGAACAAATGCTATCCAACAGTACAGTCGGTTCAAACTGTTTAGCTACCTGGCCATACTCCTGTATAGAGTTGACGAGGTAGGGCTTCATCATTTTACCATTATTAGCCACTGCATTGTACAGCATGCACGTTTGCAGGGGGCTTATCAGTACTTCGTACCCGAATGCCATCCAGGGTAGTGTGGTGGCGCTCCAGGTTTTGGAAGCAGTGGTTTTGATCACCGGTCTTCCTTCACCCATAAGATCTATACCGGTAGACTGATCGAGCCGCAGTTTTTTCAGATGGGCTACGAAGTTGTTCGGTTGCCGGTTATAGTATTGATAAGCCAGCTTGGCCATACCTACATTGGAGCTCAGCTCAAATGCGTGTTTGACAGTTACCAGTTGCGGACCTGGGTGGGGTTCGGAGTCGAAAACCGTTCTGCGCCCAACCTGCCAGCGACCGCCGTCCATGTTGACCATGGAGTTCATGGTAACGTATTTATCTTCCAGCACAGAGATAACAGTTGCCAGTTTAAAAGTGGAACCTGGTTCAGCTACCTGCAGTGCATAGTTCATATCTTCCCAGTAATTGCCATCGGGCTGCCTGCCAAGGTTTGCGATGGCTTTTATTTTGCCGGTTTTTACTTCCATCAGTATACAGGTACCGTGTTCCGCTTCGTTGCCTGTCATCATATTCATGAGAGCAGTTTCCACGATATCCTGCATATTCACATCGATGGTAGTAACCACATCGTGGCCGTTTTCAGGTTCAATATCGTAACCATCCACGGGAACGTAGGTACCACCGGCAATACGGCGCATCAGTCTTTTACCAGTGACGCCTTTGAGGTAATCGTCGTAGGTTCTTTCGAGGCCCACGCTTTGAGAGTTTTCGCGGGCGAGGCCGATAGTCCGGTTAGCCAGCAGTTTAAAGGGGTTGATACGCTTGCTTTTGGATTCAGCAATCATACCGCCCTTGTTTTTGCCGAGGCGGAACATCGGGAACGTACGCAGCTCCTGATATTGATTGAAAGGAACGTCTCTTTTCAGCAAAAAGTAACGGTCCTTTGATTTATAGCCTTCCCGCAGCATCTGTTTCCAGGAAACTTTGGTACGGTCGTTAAACATAACAGAAAGGCGATAAGAAAGGGAGTCGAGGTTCTCTTCGAATATTTTCCCGTTTTTATCGCGTATGCCGTCGGCGGCGAAGTCGATCCTGATATCGAAATAAGGGATCGAAGTAGAGAGCATGCGACCTTCTTCAGAGTAGATGGTGCCTCTTTCGGCATCCAGTGCCACATAGCTTGTGTGAAGGCTATCGGCCATGCTTCTCCAGTACTCACCTTTTACATTCTGGATATAGAACACTTTTGCCAGTATGGCTATGCCAAACAGCGCCATGCCTATCAGGCACAGATACACTCTCCACAATATGTCCCTTTTTACATCCACGAAGCAAAGTATTAAAACAGCTTTTAGCTTTTAGCAGTTAGCTTTTAGTGAGCTTAGCGAGATGAAATATTCGCTTTGGTCGCTAAAAGCTAAAGACTAATGGCCAGTACCTAAAATGACGCCTGACACTGGCTGCATTTATAATTGAGATGCTTGCCATTTGAATTGATTTACCAGCATCCCCGACCTGATTTCTGGGTCAGGCGGGCAGCGTCAGGCATCAGTATTAAAATCATTTTTGTGTATCCTTAGCCAGCTCAATCTTTTGCGGAGGTGAGCTGAGTTGTTTAAGTCCCAGCGGCTCTACAGATTTGCTGACTTCACTCATTTTGCTTCGGAACATGAGCTCACTCTTCACATTGATATACTCCCATTTAAGCTCTTTAATTTCTTTACCGAGTTTGTTTATGCGTCTGATTTTTTTTTCGGCGAGATGGCTGTTGGCGATGTAGATGAGGCCCAGGAGGGAAAGGAAACCAATGAAGGGCATGTTTTGCACCAATGCTTTGTAGTTGATGCGTAAACGCCATTCTTTTTTAGGTTCCGGGGGAGTATTGACAGCTGCCGCCGGATTTTCCTGGATTGTTTCTATGTTCTCTTCCTGCAACACGCTCTATGCCTTTTTAAAAATGGACAATATAAACCTGATCGCAAATAAAACGGATGTGTATAGGATAGGGTAGGAAAGGACTGGCGGATTAGGCTTCGTCCTGTTTTTTTTCAGCTACCCGCAGTTTTGCACTTCTGGATCTTCCATTGCGCTTCAGCTCTGCATCACTGGCGGTAACCGGTTTTTTTGTGATTAATCTGAACAATTTAGGGGGTGTTTCCTTCGCAAACGGATCATCCGGTGCTTCTTCAAAACTTCCTGTCTTCATAAAATTTTTCACCATCCTGTCTTCCAGCGAGTGGAATGTAATGACGGCGAGCCTTCCTCCCGGTTTAAGCATCTTTGCGGCCTGCTCCAGCAGATCTTTAAGCGCCCCCAGTTCATCGTTGACGGCTATACGCAATGCCTGAAAGACCTGTGCAAAGTATTTCTGCGGATTACCTTTTACGATGGGTTGAATCACGGATTTAAATTCAGTGATGGTATGCAGGGGGTGGGTTTTGCGCAGCTTTACAATCGTCTGTGCAAGGGTTTTTGCATTGGTCACTTCTCCGTATTCCTGGAAGATTAGTTGTAACCGGGCTTCACCCCAAGTGTTGAGCAATTGTGCGGCGGTAAAATCAGTTCTTGTATCCATCCGCATATCCAGATCTCCCTCAAACCGGGTACTGAATCCCCGTTCGGCTGTATCAAACTGGTGCGATGAAACGCCCAGATCTGCCAGAATCCCGTCTACCTGTTCCGCCTTATGTAGCTTCAGAAAGCGTTGCAGGTGCCGGAAATTTTGTTGTACAAAAGTTACGCGTTCGTCTATGATCCTGTTACGATAAGCATCTTCATCCTGATCAAATACTATCAACCGTCCTTTTTCACCCAGTTTCTCCAGAATGGCCCGTGAATGTCCACCACCACCAAACGTAGCATCTACGTATATCCCATCGGGATTAATATCCAAGAGCTCCGTTGTTTCCTGCAGGAGAACGGGTAAATGGTATTGTTGTTCGCCCATATGCTCTCCTTTAAATTGAAATATTGTTATCACCTCCCATTACCTGCTGTGCCAGATCACTGAACGCTGCTGGTGAGAAATTTTCAAAGAACTCCTGGTATTTAGCTTTATCCCAGATCTCGATTTTATTTGTAGCTGCTGCCAGCACAATATCTTTTTCCAGATTGGCGTAAGACATCAGGTTTTTGGGTACAAGTAACCGACCTGCACTGTCTAACTCCAGAATAGTAGCCCCGTTCAGAAAGTACCGCCTGAATTCCCTTACTTTTGGATCAAAGTCATTCAACTTGCTGATACGTTCGAAAATGGGCTGCCATTCGTTCATGGGATACAGGGACAAGCATTTTTCAAACCCTCGGTTAATCACAAACTGGGCTCCGGCCCCGTCCGTTAACTGCTTTTTAAATCCGGCAGGTAACAGAAAGCGTCCTTTTGCGTCCAGCGTCGATTCATATTCACCGAGAAATCCTGTCATACCATGGGGCAAAGTCCTTGAAAATCCATTTTCTAACACAAAATAACACTTTTTCCCACTTTTTAACGAAAAAATACTTTATAAATTTTTTCCACAGGTGGGAGAGCTATGACAGCAGGCACTTAGCGGGTTATTTTCAGGGTATATCCATGAAAAAATAATAATGCATGTGGAAAATGTGTTCATAACATGTTAATTCATGTGAATTGTATGTGAATTGCTTGTCTGTATTGCAATTCCTGACACCGGTATATACCAGGAAAAACTGTCTGAAAATCACCTGTCGAAATTTTTACACCTGTCCTTTTTTCCTAATCTGATTATCACTGTTTATTTTTTTCGCAGGAAAATATTATTTTCCCCATCCGGCAAAAAGGAATCAGCAATCTCAACCAAGGTCAAATAAGCACTGTTTCAGCGATTTAATTCCCCCTTTTGCAAAATTTTAACAGCAATGAAAATCTGTCTGCCTTACATTTACATTTAATTCTTAATTTTGCCACTCTTTTATGCGGAAATTTTTATTGTACATCAGTGTTCTTGCCATTGCTATCGTGTCTGTTTCCTGTAACAACCAGTTACGGAGAATAGAAAAGAGCAACAACTTTGAGAAGAAGTTGGATTACGCGAACATGTTGTTTAAGAAGAAGAAATACAACACGGCAATTACGCTTTATACCGATCTGGTACAGGTGTATAAGGGTACGGACAAGTTCGAGCCCATGTATTATAATTTCGCATACTGCTCTTATTACGTTAAGGACTATGTACAGGCTGCGTTCCAGTTCAAAAACTATCTGGACCTGTTCCCCAATAGCCCGAGAGCTGTAGAGATAGATTATATGCAGGCATATTGCTATTATAAGCAGTCGCCCAAGGTATCCCTGGATCAGACCAATACCATGAAGGCCATTGCTGCTATGCAAACTTTCATTAATAACTACCCTACTGCTGAAAAAGTGGCAGAAGCCAACCTTGTTATTGAGCTTTGCCGCCGTAAGCTGGAGAAGAAAGAATTTAACAGCGCAGAGCTGTATTACAACCTGGGCTTTTACAGGGCTGCAGGGATCGCATTCAAAAACCTGATGCGTTCCTACCCGGATTCCGATAAAAGTGATGGTTACAAAGTAATGGCAATCAGATCTTATTATAATTATGCTAAGAACAGTGTTCCCGAGAAACAAAAGGAGCGGTATGCTACTGTACTCGACGAATACCTGGACTTTGCGGATCACTATCCGAACAGCAAATTGAAGGCTGATGCCGAAAAATTGTATACCTTAGCGCAAAACAATATAAAATCTCTGGAAAATGAGCAAATTAAAGCGAAGTCTGACCAGTAGTCTTAATCCCTGGGTAGAAACCAAAAATACTACCGACATTAAGAACAGGACTGGCAATTTATATGAGTCTATTGCCGTGATAGCCAAACGCGCCAATCAGATCAATATTTCCGTGAAAGAGGAGCTCCATTCCAAACTGGAAGAGTTTGCCAGCCATACTGACAATCTCGAAGAAGTGCATGAAAACAAGGAGCAGATTGAGATTTCACGGTTTTATGAAAGAATGGCTAACCCGGCTATTCAGGCTACCCAGGAATTCCTGGACAACAAGATTTATTTCCGTAAGAACGACGATGATCTGTTTAGCTGATCTGGCGCACAATATTTTGTGAGGGGCGTGATTGCGAAAAATAAAAATATTAATTTCATGGCGGCAGAAGGATTTCTGCCGCTTTTGTTTTTTATATGTCCATGGACAACACTAACAAGATGCTTCAGGGAAAAAAGATCCTGCTGGGTGTTTCCGGCAGTATCGCTGCATACAAAGCTGCCACGCTGACCCGCCTGCTGGTAAAAGCCGGTGCGGAGGTAAAAGTGATCATGACCCAGGCAGCTGCCGGCTTCATTACTCCCCTGACCCTGGCTACCCTTTCCAAAAATGAGGTGCCCCTGGAGATCAGTGATCATAGCAGCTGGAATAACCATGTGATGCTGGGCCGATGGGCCGACGTGATGCTGATTGCCCCGGCTTCGGCCAACACTCTCGCTAAAATGGCCCTGGGTCTTTGCGATAATCTCCTGCTGGCAGTGTACCTTTCTGCCACCTGTCCGGTTGTATTTGCCGCTGCGATGGATGAAGACATGTGGCATCATCCTGCCACCCGCAGTAATGTGGAAAAGCTTCTTTCCTATGGTCACCGGCAGATACCCGTTGCTTCCGGGGAACTGGCCAGCGGCCTGTTCGGAGAAGGCCGGATGGCAGAACCTGAACAGATCGTGGAATGGCTGGAACACTTCCTCCTGGAAAAAGCGCCGCAATCCCGCCCGCTTCAGGGACAGCGCGCTATCGTTACCGCCGGGCCAACCATCGAGCATATTGATCCTGTTCGTTATATCAGCAATCATTCCAGCGGAAAAATGGGAATCGCTATTGCTGAAGCCCTCGCCAATGCCGGCGCCGCCGTGGAGCTGATGCTGGGCCCTACTTCGCAGCAGACCACTCACCCGGGAATTACGACTACCCGTATACAAACCGCCCAGGAAATGTTTGAGCAGGTAACTGCCCGCTATCCACATGCGGATATTGTGGTGGCCGCCGCTGCTGTGGCGGATTACCGCCCGGCGAATATTGCCGACAGGAAAATAAAGAAGGGCGAAGCCCAGCTGCATATCGATCTGGAGAAGACGCCGGATATCCTGCGCTCACTGGGTGAGAACAAAGCAGAGGGGCAGTTTCTTGTTGGATTCTCCCTGGAGACTAATAACGAAAGGGAATATGCGCTGAAAAAACTGCACGATAAGCACCTGGACCTGATTGTAATGAACTCCCTGGCGGATGCCGGCGCGGGATTCAACTATGATACCAATAAAGTAACCCTGTTTGATAAAAGCGGGAATGAACGCAGCCTGCCGCTGAAATCCAAACAGGCGGTCGCTCAGGATATTGTTTCCGCCATAATTGAATTGAAACATGCATAATCGCTTCCCGTTTATCCTGCTGCTGTGTGCAGCCCTTCTGTTAAGTTGCAGTGGCATTGTCCGCGCCCAGGAAATCAGAGCCAATGTGTCGGTAGTTGCTGCACAGGTACAGGGTGTTGACAAGAAAATATTCACCACACTGCAGAACTCTGTCCGCGAATTCCTGAACAACCGCCACTGGTCGGCCGACGCCTTTACCCCTGCTGAAAGGATCGAATGTAATTTCCTGCTGAATGTAACAGGTTTGGCCGGAGCCGATGCTTACAGGGCTACGCTCACCATACAGGCCACCAGACCGGTATATAACAGTAGTTATGTTACCAGCCTGCTCAATCTCCAGGATAACAATATCATATTCCGTTATGTGGAATTTCAGCAATTGGAGTTCGCCGACAGCCGGGTGGTGGGAAACGATCCCATGGTCTCCAATCTGACAGCTATCCTGGCGTATTATGTGAACATCATACTTGGCCTGGATTATGATTCATTTTCTCCCCGCGGAGGTGATCTGTATTTCAAAAAGGCGATGAACATCGTGAATAATGCGCCCGACGGAAAGGATATCACCGGCTGGAAAGCGTTTGAAGGAAACCGTAACCGCTACTGGCTGCAGGATAACCTGCTGAATGCCAAATTCCTGCAGTTCCATGATGTCATGTATCAATACCACCGCCAGGGGCTAGATGCAATGTATGATGATGCGAACAAAGGCCGGGCTGCCATATTGAACTGCCTGAACATGCTGTATTCCATACACCAGGATATTCCCAACTCCATGCTTCTGCAGGCTTTTTTCAGCGCAAAGCATGAAGAGTTATTGAAATTGTTCTCCCGGGCTACACCTCCCGAGAAAAGCAGGGCCGCGGAGCTGTTGTCGCAGATGGATGTTCCGAATGCCCAGAAATACCAACAGATGAAGAGTCTTTAGCTGACGGAAGCTGAAGTCCAATGATTTTAAAGCAAAAAAAGAATGTTATTTATCAGAAAATATATCCCCGTGGTTTTGTTATCGATGATGTTGTTTGCCTGTGGCGACGGGGACAAGATACCGGGTCAGTATTTATCGCGGGAGGAAATGAAGGACCTTCTGAGAGATATGGCTATTGCCGATTCCTATGGCAATGAGCAGCAGATGCAGACCGGTTTTCTGCCTAATTCAGATTCGCTGAGGCAGCAGCGGATAAAAGTTTATTATAAGCAGATATTGGACCTCCATAAGGTCGGCGTGAAACAGTTTATGGACAGCTACCGGTATTACGAAGGGCATCCTTCCCGCCTGAAAGAAGTGCTGCAGATGGTGCAGAGCGACCTGGCTGTCAGGAAGCAAAAACTGGGAGAGCCTGTTGATGTAAGTTTGCCGGTACGTTATCGTGTCAAAACAATTTTTCCGTATGCAGACAGTGTATTACTGCTGCCCAAGGTCGATACAACCCGGCCTTTCGTGAAGCGCAGCCACTAATCAATAATAAAACACCAAAACATGAAGAAAGTAGTAGCTAATGCCGATGAAGCCATACAGGATATCCGCGATGGCTCGGTGCTGATGCTGGGAGGCTTTGGATTGTGTGGTATTCCGGAGAATTGTATCAGTGCCCTTGTGAAGAAAGGCGTGAAAGAACTAACCTGTATTTCCAACAATGCCGGGGTAGACGACTTCGGACTGGGCCTGCTGCTGAAAACCAGGCAAATCAGGAAGATGATGTCGTCGTATGTAGGAGAAAACGCGGAGTTTGAAAGGCAGTTGCTGGCAGGAGAACTGGAAGTAGACCTGATTCCGCAAGGCACCCTGGCCACCCGCATCCAGATGGCCGGTATGGGGATCCCCGCTTTTTTTACCCCGGCAGGTTATGGTACGGAGATCGCTGAAGGCAAGGAAGTACGTGAATTCAACGGGAAGCCCCACCTGATGGAATTGGCCCTGCATGCCGATTTTGCCATTGTGAAAGCCTGGAAGGGAGATACGATGGGGAACCTCGTATTCAGAAAAACCACGCGTAATTTCAGCACTTCCATGGCCCGTGCAGGTAACATTACCATCGCAGAGGTAGAACACCTTGTGCAGCCCGGAGAACTGGACCCCGACCAGATACATGTGCCCGGTATCTATGTACACCGCATTTTCCAGGGCAGTCAATATGAAAAAAGGATCGAACGCAGAACCGTTAAGATCTGATCTCTCCACCATTCAATCTGACATTTATGCCTCTCGATAAATATGGCATTGCCAAAAGAATTGCACAGGAACTGCGCGACGGAATGTATGTCAATCTTGGAATTGGCATCCCTACGCTTGTTTCCAACTATATCCCGGAAGGGGTTTCCATTATGTTACAATCAGAGAACGGCATATTGGGTATGGGCCCTTATCCCGTAGCGGAAGAGATTGATGCAGATCTGATCAATGCAGGGAAAGAAACAGTAACACTGCTGCCAGGTGGTAGCTTTTTTGATTCAGCTGAAAGCTTTGGGATGATCCGGGCGGGCAAAGTAGATCTTACGGTGTTGGGCGCTATGGAAGTATCCGACAGCGGTGATATTGCCAACTGGAAGATACCGGGGAAGATGGTGAAAGGAATGGGTGGCGCGATGGACCTGGTGGCTTCTGCAAGGAATATCATAGTGGCCATGATGCATACGAATCCGAAAGGAGAAAGTAAGCTGCTGCCTCAGTGTACGCTGCCGCTGACGGGTGTTAACTGTGTGAAGAAAATTGTGACGGAGCTTGCAGTGCTGGATGTAACGCCGGAAGGATTTAAATTGCTGGAGCGTGCGCCGGGAGTGAGTGTAGAAGAGATCCGCGCCAAAACTGCCGGTAAACTTATTATAGAGGGGGAAATTCCCGAGATGAAATTGTAATCACAGATTTTCGTATAACCGATACCGTGCCCTGCTGACTACATCAGTCAACAGGGCATTTTGTTTGAATGATCTTTTTAATATGAAGAATTTTTGTATGATCGGCGGTGACATGGTAACACCTGATTTTGTTCAGGGAGCGGTGATTCTTTTGTAAGAATTTTATCAGATATTTCATTAAAGTATACATACCTGACTGAAACAAAATCCGGATATGCAAAAATTCAGAAATACCTAAATAAGTGGTACCTTTCACAATGAAAAATAGCTCGAGGTGCAAGTTGGTTTTCTTTGTTATAATGGTAAATATATTCCTGCGGCGGACCCGATTCTTACTGCTGACAATCGATCTTTCAGATATGGCGATGGATTCTTTGAAACCCTGAAAGTATACCAGGGAAAAGTATTACTCGCTGACCTGCATTATGAACGTTTGCTGGCTAGTTTACATTTGCTTCATTTCGATATTCCTACTCATTATTCCAAGGCGTTTTTTGTTAAACAGGTGCTGGAGCTCTGCCATAGAAACAATGTATCGCAGATGGCCAGGGTAAGGATCGCTATATTTCGTTCAGATGGAGGATTATATGATCCTGTTAATAATCTTCCCAATTATATTATCCAATGCTGGGAACTGAATAGGACAGTACTGGAACTGAATCAGACAGGATTGGTGATAGATATTTTCCCGGATGTCAGAAAGAGTTGTGACAAGCTTTCTTCTGTCAAATCCAATAACTGTCTGCCATACGTGATGGCAGCGCTTTACGCCAAACAACACCACCTCAACGAGGTAGTATTACTCAATCCATATGGCCGGGTGGCTGATAGTACTATCGCCAATGTTTTCGCTGTACATAACAAAACGCTTTATACCCCTCCGTTGTCGGAGGGTGGCGTGTGCGGCGTGATGCGAAAACACCTGCTGAAAGCAGAACTTCCTTTCAAGGTAATAGAGAAGCCATTGGAGATAGAGGATCTGGAGAATGCAGATGAAATATTTCTGACGAATGCCATCTATGGGATCCGCTGGGTAGGCCGGTTCCGCGATAGTAGTTATGGCAACGCCACCGCCGCAATACTGCATGAGCTGCTACATGAAAATATGCTGTAATCGAAAGAGTCAGTAGCGCAGCCATGTATTTTCCCGCTCGAATCCATTTTCGTATATGCGTTAGCGATATAAAGTAACAAAGGTGCTGCGGCCGGTGTGAATACCGGGCCGCAGCATTGGGGCTTAGTTGTGTTGGTTGGTTTTGCTGAATATCTGTGTCAGTTTGCTGTCGAGCGCTTCATGTTCTTCTCCACCGCCACCATAACGGGCAACGATTATCCCTTTAGGATCTATCAATATCTGAGTAGGCAGTGAATGAATGCCAAAATGTTCACTGATGTCTTCCGGGTTGGAAATATTCTTCATCCGTTTATCCATATCCAGTCCACGTAACACGTGTTTCCAAACGCCGATGCCATCTTTTTCTACTGCTTTTTTCCATGCATCGTGGTTGCGGTCATCGTCTGAAACGCTGATGATTTCGAAGCCTTTTTCCCTGTATTGTTTGTACAGTTCCAGCAGATGCGGATTGCCCTGGCGGCAAGGCACACACCAGCTTGCCCAGAAATCAACCAGCACATACTTTCCTCTGAAATCAGCTAAGCTAAGTGGCTGGCCGTTGATATCGGGTTTACTGAAATTATAGGCTGTGCCGCCAGGAGATCCTGCTTCCAATTGTTTTATTTCCGCCGCCATTTCTTTTCCATCACTGCTTTCCTGCAACTTTTTGTTCAGGCTGTTGAAATAGTATTTCGCAGAATCGAGCGTCATGCTGCCTACTTCGAAACGCATCAGGAAGAGGCTGAGGTAGGAGTTGTGATGTGAGAGGATAAATTTTCGCGACAGCTGACTATTGGTGTTGAAATAAGGGGTCAGCTGCTCGCGGATCGCAGCGGCTTTATCGTGATCTTTTTCTTTGCGCAACGCTTCCAGTAGTGGCTGATATTGCACAGTGGCAGCTGCTTTTTGTTTTTCGAGTTGTTGGTTTTCGTCGTTGGTAACAGAGCCTTTCAGGATTCCTTTACTAAGATTTCCATCCGGGATATAAAGTGTCATTTGAGCAGGCTCCAGGAAAACACTCAGCTGGTCATTTTCAGCCGGTCTGCCGGTGACTGTAGCAGTCATATAGCCCCGTGTGGTTTCAGGAAGTGCGCCGGCAAATTTGAATTTTCCGTTCACTACTTCAGCACTGTCTGTAACACGCTTATTGCCGTTGTTATACAACAGATAATATTTTTGTGCGCCCTTTCCACTCACGGCGCCAGCTATGCTGAATTGCCGCTGAGCGTGAAGAACACTGGCACATAATAACGTAAACGGTAGTACGCAGATAATTTTTTTCATGTGTTATTGATCGTTTTGGGTGAGATGAGGATTGAGTATGATTTCTTCCATTGGTACGCGCAATAATATCTTTGGACTGGTGGCCGCGACGTTCATTGCCCCGCTTTGAGCCGATGTATAATTCCTGATCATTGGCAGCCCGTTACGGAAGTAATCGAAGCTGTTATGGCCTTCGAAAGCTAACTCAATGCGCCGTTGGAGCAGTATTTCGTTAAATAATGCCTGGCCGCTGAGGCTCACGGACGCCAGCCCGGCCCGGTTACGGATAGCATTGAGATCATTCAGTGCAGCAACATCATTACCCAGCTTTACGTTGGCTTCTGCACGGTTCAGATATACTTCTGCCAACCGTATATAGCGGAATGGAGATTTACTGTAAATAGCCTTGTACAGGTACATGTACTTGGTAGTAGCGATACTGTCGTTCGGATATCCGGGAGTTACATTCAGGATGTAATGAGCACGCCGTAAATCGCCTGGTTGCAGCAACGACAGCAGATCCGGAGAGGGCCGGTAGCTTCCTCCTGTATAATTGATCTGCGGCGGAAACGCGTATTGCTGGCTGATGGACGCATTACCGAAATCCATATTGGCGGCAAAAATATCTTCCTTATTATTTTTATTACTACTGTTATAATAGGCCTGATAGTCGGCGTTTTTTAAGAGGCTGTATTTATTGCTGCCGATCACCTGATCGGCATAGGCCGCTGCTTTCTGGTTGAAGGTAGCGTTAGGTTGTTGCATAGTGCCACCCATATACAGGTACACGCGCGATAACAGGGCCGCCGCCGCTTGTTTACCGGCAAAACTGTTTCCCTTTTCCTGGTTGAATAACGGCATCGCTGTTTCAAGATCAGCGATGATCTGGTCGTATATGGCTTTAGCAGTAGCCCTGGGAGGGTTGTTGCCGGCACTGTTGCTGGCAGTGGTAATCAGCATTACCCCCGGTGAGCCGGCAGCATCCTGGTAGTAGGGTTTGCCGTAAAAACGAACCAGGTTGAAGTACACAAATGCCCTGATAAAAAGGGCCTCTGCTTTTGCCTGTAATTTAGCTGTATTCTGCTCTGTAGATGTAACATGATCCAACAGCTTGTTGCAGTGGAGAATGGTAAAATAACTGCCTCTCCAAAGATAGTAGCTCCATGTATGATCTTTGTCAGGGGAGTTCAGGAAGTCGAAGGAATCCGTGTACTTGCCGGGAAGCAGATCATTGGATTTGATATTGTTGCCGTGTACTTCACCCAGGAACATGGTAATATCGCCGTATCCGAAGAAACTGCTTTCCATACTTACGCCCGTAGTGACCATTGGATACAATCCCAATGCTGCCTGAGAAAAGCCATCAGGTGTGCTGAACTGTGCATCTTCTGTGGTAACGTTGTGTGGCCGCAGCTCATCCAATTGTTTATTGCATGCACTCAGTATGAGTATGCCCAAAGCTGCAGATAATATTTTATGCTTCATGATAGTAGTAGTTTAGAAGGTTACATTAAAGCCGGCGGTGATACGGCGGGGATTGGCGTTACCAATGCCAACGCCGGAATAAGCGGTGGAGTTGCCGATAGAAGCGCCTTCCGGATCGGCTCCTATATAATCTTTCCGCTTGATGACAAAAACATTGTCAGCACTAACGAAAACGCCTGCACGTTGCAGATGTAGTTTCGCCAGCGTCTTAGGTGAAAGATCGTAACCCAGGCGGATATTCCGCATACGCAGATGGCTGGCGTTGCCGAACATAAGGGAAGAGCGGCTGCTGAAAACCTGCCATTTATTCATATTACTGCTGTATGCATCAGGGTAATTGGCGTTCTTATCGCCGGGTTGTTGCCATATTTTCTGGGCGGGTTGCCAGTTCACATTATTCCGTCCGAGGAACGGAGCGGTAGGATCCTGGAAGTTATTGATCACGTTCATGGCGGTGTAGTTGCCTACCTGGAACCATATCTCGGCACTTAAAGAGAACTGTTTGTAGGTAAAGGTATTGGTGAATCCGCCGAAGAATTTTGGCGTGGCAGATCCAACGGTCTGGTAATTGCGGATGTCGGATATATTGCCGGCACCTTCCACCACCTGTAATTTGCCGGAAGCATCATAGTTCTGGAATAGTGGCGCACCATTGTCGGGATTTACGCCAACGTATTTAATAGCTTTGATCACATTTATATCTTCACCCACGTACCGGTAAAAAGCACGGCTGTAATTGTCGAGCAGTGAATCGCCGTATAGTTTACGGATTTGGTTTTTGTTGAAACTGATGTTGAGGTTAGTTGTCCAGCTGAAGTTGCGGGCGTCTATATTCCTTGTATTCAGCATTATTTCCAGCCCTTTGTTTTCTACCTCACCCACATTCTGATATTGCTGGAAAGAACCCTGACCAGAACTGACATACACCTGTTGCAATAGTTTTTTACTGAGTTTGGAATAAACATCCACGGAGAGTTCAATACGTTTCCATAAACCCAGGTCTATACCGGCTGTATTGTTTACAGTTGTTTCCCAGCTGATATTGGGGTTTTCAAGCTGTGAAATGGCAGCACCGATGGTATTCACATCATTGTAGGTATATTGGTTTCCGTTGATGGCGTAAAGGGTTTGATTCAGGTATGAATCGCCCACATCACGACCAGAGGTACCATGTACTACCCGCAGCTTTAGTTGGTCGATACTCTTTACATCAGCAAGGAATGCTTCCTTGTTGATGGCCCATCCGGCACTGACGGAATAGAAAGTACCATATCTTTTGTTGCGACCAAAATTTGTAAACGCATCTGTGCGCACTGATGTTGCGGCATAATATTTTGCCTGATAGTTATAGTTCAGCTCACCGAATGCCGAAAAACTGGCTCTTTCAGCATAACTTCCGCCGGGGCGGTAAGGGAGGTTGTACGCTACCTCAATAGGACCACCAAAGTTCCGGGCAGCTCCGGCGTTTCTTTCCCCAGGCAGCAGGTTGTACATATTAATACTGTTCGATTCAGCGGTGCGTTTAGCCCATTCTGTTCCGGCGAGGAAATTGAACCTGTGGTCGCCAAATTGCCTGTCGATGTTTAAGGTGTTGGTAGACGTGAAGTTGAAAGATCTTGTGTCTCCGATGGTCAGCGTACCATTTGGAAGCAGAGGAGATGAAGAGGAAAAGAGGTAAGGAAATCCACCATATTTACCTGAATAACTCCGCGGATCGAGATAGGAGTTTGTGTGTGCATTGATGTAGTCGATAGTGTTGACTGTTTTTACGGTCAGCCAGGGGAGCATACGGTAACTCAGCCATCCTGTTCCTGTATAATGCTGGTTATTGGTGACGGAAGTGTTATCATATTTTTTTTCGGCCAGAAAATTCTGCTTCCAGGTAGTATATGGAACGCCGAAGTTGCCGGATTGTTTAACCGGGATGCTGTCGACCAGTGTGCCGTTGTTGTATGGTGTACCAAACGGTTGCGTCATGTAGAGCTCCGGAACCCCGTTCCGGGTAATGCCTCTGTCGATAATTGCACTCAGATTCACTCCACCGGAGATATTCCTGCTGAAGTTCTGAACAATATTCACACGTAGGTTGCGGCGATCGAATGTATTACCGTAATTGATCCCCTGTTCTTTGTACCAGTCGAGCCCGGCATAGACCATGGTGCGCTCGCTGCCGCTGTTAATACCGAGGGAGATATCGGAGAAGTGCCCATCATTGAACATTGCTTTTTCCCAATCGAAGTTCTTAGTTCTATCGTCATCGCTGTAGATCTTACGTTGACGGATAAACTCTTCCGGCGTGGCAAATTGCTGCTGTAATGTGGGCGTTTCCTGCCATTTGCGCAGCATCACTTTGTCCATGGTGGCAATGGCTTCGCTGGTATTCATCATGCGTATAGCACGATTGGGTTTAATAATGCCGTACCGGGTATCTACTGTCACGTTCACACCACTACCGGCTGCGGCTTTCTTTGTGCTTACCACGATAACTCCCTGTGCCGCCCGTGAGCCGTAGATAGCTGTGGAGGCGGCATCTTTCAAAATAGTGATACTTTCTACATCAGTCGGGTTCACCACATCCTGTAAGTTTTGAGCAGTGGATATGACACCATCCACCACGAGGAGTGGCCCGAAGTAACTGCTTCCGGAGGGTAATGATGATTCACCCCTTAGCAGCACCTGCCCTTTAGCTCCGGCTGTGGCCAGTGGCTCAACGATGTACATGCCGGTGGTTTTAGCCTTTAACATAGAAAGGATGTTGGAAGAGGAAACCGAGCTGCGCAGCTGCTCGCCAGTGATCTTTTGTACTGCGCCTGTCAGTTCTTTGACTTGTTTAGTGGTGTATCCCATGACTACCACACCACCAAGACTGGTAGCATCCTCCTCCATATTTATCTGCATATTAGCGCCTGATGCCGGCACTGTTTGCTGGCGATAGCCGATGCTGCTGATGAGGAGTGGTTCTCTTTCAAAACTTTCAATGCTGAAGTAACCATTTGCATCTGTTACGCCTCCCTTGCCGGAAATGATATTACGTATAGTCGTTCCAGGTAGAGGTTGCCCCTTACGATCGGTCACTCTGCCTTTTATTATCGGAGTTGGTTTGGTGACATGAGCAGGATCGAAAGCCTTCCGCACCCCGATCATGTTACCGCTCTGTTTGAATCTAAGACCGGTGGCCTGTTCCAGGTCGTTCAGTATTTCACGGATATTCCGTTGTTGTGCGGGCAATGTTACATAGATAGCAGGAAGTACGTCCTGGGTATAGAAGAATTTTACCTGGTAGGCATTCTCTATTTTCCGGAAGGCTGTTTGTACTGCAACATTATCCAGTGTAATTGTCTTTCGCTGTTGACCATAGACACTTATTCCGGTTATCAGCATCAGGAACATCAGAAAAGGGACTTGCCATTTGCAGGCAATGCGTAACGGCGCGTGCGTGCGCGCATAACTAAAATTCATGCGTCAGTTTTTAATGTAATGGTTGATTAGATATGCACAGGTGTTGACTACCAGTGCAAATACCCGATTTAGCGATTTTGGTGGAAACGCCGTATTTAAAATTGAATCAATACTTTATTTGGTTGCATCTCGAACTTACATCCTGCTGTAAAGCAGAATACATTTAATACTTTTTCCAGTTTATCGTTGTCGAAAGAGCCAGAGAAGCGAATATTGTTTTTTACATGGCCGTTGATTTCGAATGGTATGCCGTACCAGTCTTCCAGCCGGTGGATCACATCGGTGGCGCTTGCCTGTCCGAATACCAGTTTCCCGGTTTTCCAGGTGCGGAGGGCCACTGTATCGAAGCACTGTTTATGTAACTGTTGCGTATGGCGATCCCATCCTGCCTGTTCTCCCGGAGAAAGAATTACCGGTGTTGTTTGTGGAGATTGCCCGTTCACCCTGACTTTACCACTAAGTAAAGAAACGGTCGACAGTGCGGTGGGAGAGGATTTAACCATGAATGATGTTCCCAGTACGGTTGTCTGCAGGTCGTTGCTGCGCACGATGAATGGATTATCGGTTCCGCCTTTTACATCAAACAATGCGGCTCCTTTTATCAGTTCCACGAGTCGTTCTTTATTTCCGTATCCGGTAGGAATCCGAACTGTTGTGTTGGCATTCAGTAGTACTTCAGATCCGTCCGGCAGCGTCAGTATTTTACGTTGACCCCATTCGCTGGAATATACGAGATAGCTATCAGTGGGCCTGGTTGCCGGTGACTGCCGTTGCCTGGACCATAGCCATGTGATGCCTGCCAGCAGCAATATGGAAGCGGCAACGCGCCACCATGAACTGAAGCGCCTGACAGGGCGTATGTTTACAGGATTGCCGGCTTCTATGCTTGCCCGCAACCTGGCCAGTTGCGTGGCTTTGTCGCTTTCGGCTTCACTGATATTAATGTTATAATAGAGAGATACTGCCGCCGCTGCGGTTTCTTTTATTTCCGGATGCAGCGCGATATAGTTTTCCCATTTTGCAATGGCAGCGTCGTTATTCCGCCGGATATATTGCAGAAAGGAATCATCCAGTAACAGATCTAATTCAGTCAATTCATCAGGCCGCATTATCAATCATTTTTAAAGTAGAGCGACGGCATGCTTTCTTTTACCAGGTATTGCTCTCAAAAAGATCCAGATTTTGAAATAATCTATTTTAAAGACGTCTTGTTAAAAACTATCTAATTATTGCAGGTTAAAATGGTAGTAACAGCAACAGTGTTCTCAAATGCAGTTTGCCGGATCTAAGATCCTGTTCCAATGATCCTTTGAGGGTTTTAAGTGCTTCGTACAGGTGGTTGTAAACAGTACGGTGAGTAAGTCCGGTTATTGTGGTGATCTCTTCATAGCTGCGGTTCTCGTAAAAACGCAGATTGATCAGTTCTTTTTGCCGGGGGCTCAGTAGGCCGATGGCTTCCTGAATGCGGGCGATGGTGGCGGCATGTTGTTGATGCTGTACCATCAGTTGCTCTGAAGAAGGAGTAGTGTCGCTGGTGTTGGTCTCCATCCATACTGACAATAACCCATGATCTTTTTTTTCCTGCTGGAGCTGGCCCAGCAGTCTTCGTTTGAAGGAGGTGATAATATAGCTGCGCACATTACTGGCAGCCTCCAGTCCTTCCCTTTTTTCCCAGAAATAAAGAAATACCTGCTGGATACAGTCTTTTACCGGTTCGCTTCTGGCGCATATTTTAAGGCCAAGGAAGAGGAGCAGGTGATAGTATTTATCATACAATGCATACAGCGCCTGTTCCTCTCCCTGCCGGAATCTGTTCCAAAGGTCAGTATCCTTGTTATCTATCATACTGCAACAAAAGAACGAAAAAAAAAGCGCTCTTTAGCGCCGGATTTTCTCTGCAGCATCCATCAAAGCATCCACAGCAGCTTTGCCTTCGTTGCCGAGGTCAAGACTAAAATCGTTGACATAAAGATCGATATGCTGCCGCATTACCTGTTCATCCATTTCCTGGGCGTGTGATTTCACATAATCCGACAGTTGTGGATAAGTAGTATAGCTATTCTGCAGGCTTTGATTTATCAGCGCATCCAGTTGTTCGCGGGTCTCTGCCGGCACGTCTTTGCGGATGAATATACCGCCCAAAGGGATTGGATTACCGGTAGTTTGTTCCCAGTACTCTCCCATATCCATTAATTTAACGAGGCCTTTGAGCTGGTAGGTAAATCTGTTTTCGTGAATGATTACTCCGGCGTCTACATCTCCGTTCAGCACTGCATTTTCGATCTCGGAGAATACCATTATTTTTTTCTTTTTAGCTTCCGGGAAAGCAATGGAGAACAGCAGATTGGCGGTGGTGTTTTCTCCGGGGATGGCGATGGTAAGATCTTTGACCTTTTCCAGCGGAATATTTTCCCGGGCAATCAGCAAGGGGCCGCAGCCGCGCCCCAGGGCGCTGCCGGAGTTGAGCAGGGAATATTGGTCTTTTACCTTGAGGTACACGGCAAAACTCAGCTTTGTTATGGCCAGTTTTCCCTGCAATGCCCAGTTGTTCAGCGTTTCCACATCTTCCAGATGGGTGTCGAATGTAAAGTCTTTCGTGTCGATCTTCTTATTAACCAGTGCGTCAAAAATGAAGGTATCATTCGGGCAAGGTGAGAATCCTAAAGATAAATGCATATACTATCAGAATTTTATTGTTGCTGCTGACAGGCCGGCCACAGCGTGTACGGTCTTTATTAATTCTTCATTTAGTGCTTTTACGGCCAATGGTATATTCCATTTGCTTTTATCTCTGATTTCCACGTAGTTAGAAATACTGCGTAGCTGCAGAAAGGGCACTTCTTCCAGCAGGCAGGCGTAGTGAAATGCAGCGCCTTCCATGCTTTCCACGTCGGGGTGGTATTTTTCTGTTAGTTTCCGGATGGTAGGAGCGCTGCCACTGACAAGGTTGACGGTAACCCCGGTAGCAGTAGGGAGGAAGGGGAGCTCCGGAACACCGGTAAAGGTATTCACAAGGCAATTACCGGTAAAAGGAGGCTGAGAAGGCTGCCAGAGCTGGATATCAAATAAATCTTTAAATTGATCATTATCTTCCGCTCCAAGGTCGGCCAGGTATTCCTGTTTCACGAGCACTACCTGTCCCAGTTCCCAGTCGCGGCGGAAACTTCCGCCAATACCGGCCTGTATAGCCAGATCCGGCTTATGGATCAGCAGATGCCGGCCCAGGTGAAAGGCAGTATGCATCATTCCTATCCCGGCAATCAGGACATCTACATCGCAGTTGGCTGCTTTCAGGGACCGGTTATGCTGGTCCACGTACTGTAAAAAAGGCTTTATTTCCAGTGTGGTAGCCGCTGTTACCAAAATTTTCATGGGATAAAAGTAAGTCAAAAAAGGCGCTTTCCTGTGTAAAACAATTGACAGGAATTAGGATAAATTGGCAGTACTCAGTTAATAGTGGTATTTTTGCGAAAATTTTTTGCAAAAATGATTTACTTAACGCGAGTAGAGAACTTCAATGCGGCGCATAAGTTGTCTAACCCGGCCTGGAGCAAAGAGAAGAACGAAGAAGTTTTTGGAAAATGCGCCAACGAGAACTGGCATGGTCATAACTATGAGTTACATGTTACGATAAAGGGCAATCCTGACCCCGAAACTGGTTTTGTATTCAATGCCAAAACATTGGGAGTAATTATCAGAGATGCTGTTATAGAGAAGATAGATCACCGGAATCTCAATATGGATGTTGATTTCATGAAAGGCAAATTCACTTCTGCCGAAAACCTGGCCATTGCCATCTGGGATCAGCTGGCAAAACACCTGCCTGCCGAAGTTCAGCTGCATTGTATTAAATTATTTGAGACCCCACGCATATACGTAGAGTATTACGGAGGAAAATAGTGCAGGAAGATAGTATATGCCTGACCTTTGGAATTTGTTTAAATCATATAAGAATGGCGTATAATAAGAATGAAAGTTATGATGAAAAGATCACGTCCGGTCTTGTAGAGAACTATAAAGAATGCCTGCACTTACTGGGGGAAGACCCCGAACGGGAGGGTTTGTTAAAAACTCCTGAGCGCGTGGCTAAAGCAATGCAGTTCCTCACACAGGGGTATCAGCAGGATGCCCGTGAAATTCTGAACGGAGCGAAATTTACAGAAGCCTATAGCGAGATGGTGATTGTAAAAGATATAGAATTATATTCTATGTGTGAACACCATATGCTGCCCTTCTTTGGGAAAGCCCATGTAGCCTATATTCCGAATGGATATATTACAGGTCTGAGTAAAATCGCAAGGGTAGTAGATGTATATGCCCGCCGTTTGCAGGTACAGGAGCGGCTGACCCATGAGATTCTGGGTGCTATCCAGGAAACGCTGCAACCTCAGGGAGTAGCAGTGGTGATTGAAGCGCAGCACCTGTGTATGATGATGCGCGGAGTGCAGAAACAAAACTCTGTTACTACAACTTCCGCTTTCAGCGGACAATTCGCCCATGGTACTACCAGGTCGGAGTTCATGAAGTTGATCAACAAATAAGTGTTAGCTTTTAGCTTTTAGCAAAATGCAGCGAATGTTATCTTCGCTGCATTTTGCTAAAAGCTAAAAGCCAACGCTCTTTCGTATATTTGAAAAAATTAATCTGAAAACAACCATCACCACTATGAAGCATGCTTACGTATTTCCGGGTCAGGGTTCCCAGTTCCCGGGTATGGGTAAAAATCTGTATGAGACAAATGAAAAAGCTAAAGCCCTGTTCGAGCAGGCAAATGATATTTTAGGCTTTCGTATTTCTGATATTATGTTCAATGGTACTGAGGAAGATCTGAAGCAGACAAAGGTAACACAGCCTGCAGTATTTCTGCATGCAGTCATTGCTTTCCTGTGCACAGAGCATTCCCGGCCGGATATGGTAGCAGGGCATTCACTGGGCGAATTTTCGGGCCTGGTAGCAAACGGTGTATTATCATTCGAAGATGCTTTAAAGCTGGTGGCTATCCGTGCCAATGCTATGCAGAAAGCGTGCGAAGTACAGCCATCCACCATGGCAGCTGTATTGGCGCTGGATGATGCAAAAGTGGAAGAAATTTGTGCCGCTGTTACTGCGGAAATCGGTGAGATTGTAGTGCCTGCAAATTATAATTGTCCCGGACAGCTGGTGATTTCCGGTTCTGTCAAAGGTGTGGAGATCGCTTGTGAAAGAATGAAAGCTGCTGGTGCCAAGAGGGCATTGATACTCCCTGTTGGCGGTGCTTTCCACTCTCCGTTGATGGCCCCTGCCAGAGAAGAACTGCAGGCCGCGATTAATGCAACCACTTTCAACACGCCATCCTGCCCGGTATACCAGAACGTAGTAGCAGCTGCTGTTACGGAACCTGCACAGATCCGGGAAAACCTGATCAATCAGCTTACGGGTGCCGTAAAATGGACGCAGTCCGTTCAGGCAATGATTGCCGACGGCGCCGGTGAATTCACCGAAGTAGGCCCGGGAAAAGTATTACAGGGACTGGTGCAGAAGATAGATAAGACTGCGGCGGTGAATGGAATAAACTAAAGCAATTAAGGATTAGGAATATAGAAAGAAGAATGCCAGCAGAGATAGCACCGATATGATTTTCGCGTTTACTATCTCTGCTGGCATTCTTCTTTCTATATTCCTAATCCTTAATTATTCAAAGCTTCAGCTCCATTTCATACTGCGAAAGATATTGTTCCAGTCCTGCGGACTGAAGGAACTGGCTAATTTCAGGGAAATTTTCATCGATATTGATGATCGTCATCGGGCCGTTGACCTTGTCGGCAGCATATTGCAGCAGCGCAGTACCTATACCTTTTCTGCGGAAACCGGGGTGTACAGCAATATTCCTGATTCGCCGGGTGTCTTTATGAACACTGATGAAACCCACCGTTTGTCCCTCAATAGCGGCCTCCCAGGTAGCTGTGTAAGGCGCTTCCCTCCTGATACTGCTTATGGTGTTCGACCAGGTAGGTGTCATATCCATAAATGCGGCCAGGGTGCCCCAGTCGGGTGCGTTGTTGGGTTGGATGCTGATACCCGCGTCTTTATTGGATGGCAGTTTTCCTACAGTACCTTTAAATGAGTGGATTGTGCGTATCTTTTCAAAGCCGGTATTGGTATATGCCTTGATGGCGGGCAGGTTGGTGCTGATCACCTCCAGTATGATCCTGCGTATGCCATTTTGCTGGTATACCGGTATGAAACGATCGTACATTTTTTGCACGAGGTGCTGGCCGCGGTAGTCCGATATTACACCGGTTCCCCCGTTATATAGTACTGCAGGCCTTTCTTTATTATCGACTGCATGCAGTATAAAGCCCCCCAGTTTATCTCCGGCATAGGCTCCGATGGAATAATTGCGTTGCAGGTTTTCTCCCTGTATCTTTTGTTCCAGTATGGAAGGAGTCAGGTGCAGCGGCACTATATAGTCACTGAAGGCAGCGTTGAATGTATTACAAAGCTCCAGGGTAGTCACATGTTCGAGCGTGCGGAAGTCCTGTATGAAAATCATAATCTAATGGTATGTTACCAATATTAATGATGATTAGTGACATGCCCTCCGGGAATGTTATGAACGGAAAGTTATTTTAAATCTATGCTGACATTGATCCATTCCGGATCGAATTTATCAGTATATTTTTTATAGAAGTTAATGGCAGGAGTATTCCATTCCAGCACCTGAAAAACAATGCCGCTGAATGCTTTTTCCCTGGCTTCTTCCAGCAATGCCTCAAACAATAACTTACCGATCCCTTTTCCCCTCCATTGTTCAGTAACAATGATATCTTCGAGGTACATACGGCAGCCTTTCCAGGTGGAATAGCGTACATAATACAGTGCAGCTCCCTGTATCTTTTCCTGCCCGTTCTCCTGCGTGGTAGCTACAAATCCTTTCCATACAGGGGATGGGCCGAAGCCCGCATTTTCGAAGTGGTCCGGTGTTACTGTTACTTCTTCAACGGCATTTTCATATTCAGCCAGTTCCCTGATGAGCTCCATTAATCGCGGGCAATCTTCTTTTCGTGCAACCCTTACTGTTATATCTGCCATAGTAATGAATATTTGTTTGCAGGGACAAGTGTAATGAATTGCCCGTCTGTATCCGGTGCAAAATAATCAAAATTGTCCTAATCTGTTTGCCGGCTCAGCCCCGGGGCACTATCGGCGTGGGAAGTCATGATAAATATCGTATGCCAAAATGAAAAACAATATTGTAATTTGTAGGATGTTTAGGGTAAAACAGTTTTAACTTTCGGTACATGAAAAATTTGTTGCTGCATTATGCTGCTTATAACCACTGGGCAAACCAGCAGCTGGTGAAAGTATTGCTGAAACTGAAGGAAGAGCAGCTCGACAGGGACCTCGGCGGGGGCTTGTCTACACTGAGGGCAGGGGTATATTATCTCTGGTCGGCGGAGTACTGCTGGTATGAGCGGTTGCAGCTGACGGAGAAAGCAGCAGATCCGTCGGAAGGCTTTGAAGGTACTTTGGCCGACGCCTGCGCCGAATGGCTGAAACAATCGTTGCTGTTGGAGAAATGGGTGGAAAAAGCTACCCTCGTGAAACTGGATCACACCATCGCTTTTACTCAGAAAAAGAGTGAGCATTATAAAATGCCGGTACAGGATGTTATTATGGAGATGTGTAATAATAGTACTTTCTACCGGGGGCAACTTGTATATATGTTGGAACAATTAGGAGTCAGCAGGATCCCTGTGATATCGTTCGGCCGGTTTAAGCCCAAAAAATAGGTGGATTTTATTATTTTTATCTGATTTTCTGCGTTAAAGTTCCTATATGAATGCTGCATCTTTTTATGCAAAAGCCCCGAAACACCTGGTGGCAGTAGATTGTATCATCTTTGGTTTTGATGAAGGACGCCTGAAGTTACTGATCATGCAAAGGAAAGTAGCTCCAATGGAGGGGGAATGGTCGTTAGTGGGAGGATTTGTTCAGGAGGAGGAAAGTACCGATGAAGCGGCCGCGCGGGTGTTGGAGCTCACTACCGGGCTGAATGATATTTATATGAACCAGCTGCGCTGTTATGGCGAAGTAAAACGTGATTCCGGCGCCAGGGTTATTTCAGTGGCTTATTATGCGCTTATACGTATTCCGAATCACGATAAGCCGCTGGCCAGGGAACATGGCGCACACTGGCTGGAACTGCATGAAATTCCCGAACTAATCTTCGATCACCGGAAAATGATCGAAGACGCACTGGAAGCGCTGCGTAACAACGCACAATTCCACCCCATCGGCTTCGAGCTCTTGCCGGAGAAATTTACCCTCTCCCAACTCCGTAGCCTCTATGAAGAAATTTACCGAAAAACACTTGATAAACGCAATTTCCGCAAGAAGATTCTATCATTGGATGTAATGGAAAAACTGGAGGAAAAAGATAAGACTTCCTCCAAGAAAGGAGCCCACTTATACAGATTTGACCCGGAAAAGTATGATGCCCTGAAACGTAAAGGGCTGGTATTCGAGATCTGAGTTCTAAAATGAATAAAATGGATGAAAGCGGGAACTGTAAATAAAATTATTTTACAGGTTGTTTAATCCCCTTTATGTTGTGTTTGCGTTACGCAGGCCTCTATAGCCTTTTTTTGATTTCACATTCTTTATGTGCCCAGTATAATAGCAATATTACTGCAACGAAGAATGCGTTATCACATATAACGGACAGTACAGCTTATGTGGACGCCCTGAACCGGCTTTCGCTATGGTATCTTCCCTGTCAGCTCGACAGCAGCGGGCAATATGCCCGGATGGCGAAGAATATCGCGGAACGCATCGGGTACGACAAGGGGCAGCGTGAATCCTTACGATCTGTAGGACGCTATTATGCGCTAAGGCCACATCGTTATTTATCCTACCTTTTTTACGACAATGCCCTGAATGCCTGCCGGGCCGCCGGAGACTCAGCAGGTGTTGCTTCCGTGCTGATGAACATCGGCCTTTACTTTCAGTATGAAGGAAAATTGCGGGAAGCAAAGGATTTCCTGACCCGTTCCCTGAATATCGTTACAGACCTCCATCTGGATTCCCTGCGGGCCTGGGTACTGGTGAATTATTACACAGTCAATGAATCAGATTCGGCCACACTGCCGTCTGCACAACAGGCGTTACAGCAGGCAGAAGTACTTACGCAAAAGTACGCCGACCAACTTGGACTGATATATACGCGCCTGTTCCGGGATCATGAAGAACAGCGGGCAGGACGCATGGATAAAGCTATCAGCGATTTGAAAGCAATAACACTGCAGGCCGACAGCATCGGGTTGAACTATGTTGCGATGTATGCCAGTACCCTGGTGGCGTATTACCAGGTAGCATTGCGGCAGGCAGATTCGCTGGTATATCAACGGAAGGCTGTAGACTATGCAGCAGCCGGTGGATATACCGGGTTGGTATTACCAGTGATCAATGCCTTGTATCACCACTATCAGCATATCGGAGATACAAAGGAAGCTGCAAAATACAGCCGTCTTGCACTGAGAGTAATGGTACAGCAACAGGACGACATGGTGGCCGGAGAAGCGGATTACCTGTCGTACGCCTTTGGGGATGAATGGATGGATTCGATGCGAATTCAGCAACAGACCCAACACCAGCAACTAACGAAAAGCAAGAGTATTAACCGGTTCTGGTTTTTCCAGATACTCATTATTACCGCTATCGCGGTGTTGTTAACGGTAATGCTGGCTTATTTTATCCGTGCCTACCGGCTTTCTCATAAGAATGCCGCACGGATGGCCGATCTGCAGGCAGAAATCGCTAAAGGTAACCAGGCATTGCAAGACAATGATGATTTCAAGAACAAGCTTATTTCCATGATCGCGCATGATTTCCGGACGCCGTTGTATAATATCGTCAATATCACCGGATTCATTGACGAACAGGCGCTTTCCGTTACCGATGCGGCTAATATGATACTGGAGGTGGAGCGTACGGCGGCATCAAGTCTTAATGTATTTGAGGAAATATTAAGATGGATAAGGACACAGCTGTCTGGTTTTATCTATTACCCGCAGCGGTTCCTGCTGATGGATATGATGAAAACCACTATTTATAATCTGCAACACCTGGTTGCTGCAAAAGATATCAGCATTGTTACCGACATTCCGGAAGATACCATCATTTGGGGGGACTATGAGATGCTGCAATTCATTCATCGGAATTTTTTGCATAATGCAATCAAGTTCTCACCAGACAGCGGACTGATCACCATCAAAGCCACACGTGAAGCAGGCTGGCTTACAGTGTCAGTTACCGACGAGGGTGCCGGCATTGATGCCGGTGTATTACCTTCTCTCTTTAATTGGAGCAGCAGTGCGTATGAGCAGGAGCGTACCGGCAAAGGGGCTGGCGTGGCCCTCATTATCTGTAAAGATTTTATAGATAAGATGAATGGGAGGATAAATGCAGAAAACAACCGGGAAGAAGGCAGCACCTTTTATTATCAGCTGCCTGAAGTACCAAAAAAGGGATAGCATGAGTGGTTTGGCACCCTATAAGCGTGCGGGTTACAGAATACTGGTGATCATTGTGCTGATTGCCGGTGGATGCTGCTGTGGTTGCCAGAAGGCTCGCTGCCAGCAATCTCAGTTACCTGTATTATTAAAGGAGCTGGCATCCACGCAGGATAGCGGGAAGTATGTGCTAATGCTGGGGAAGGTGGGTACGTTTTACATGACGACGAATATCGACAGCAGCTTCTTTTATGCGGTGAAGGAATATGAAATGGCCAGCCGCTTACAGGATAAAAGAGGTTTGGCGGATGCTTACGACCTCATGAGCTGTTGTTATATATTGCGAACGGATTTCAACATTGGGGGTTTCTATTGTTATAAAGCATTGCAATTACATAAGAGTCTGGCCGACAGTGCCCGCATTGTTCTTACGTTAAACGACATCTATATATCTTACCTTAACCAGGGCCGGCCTGAAGAAGCAAATAATTACTTTTATGAAGCGTTTCATATGGCGTCGCGCCTGCCGCCGGAGAATGATTCTGTATACTCCATATTGTTGATAAACTATGCCATACGCTTTCATGCAGATACAACCCGTAAGGATTCCGTACAATGGGCGCTGCGGCAGGCTGGTGTTATAAGCCGGAAATATCCTTACAATAGGGTATCGTTGTATGTAGATACCTACCAGGCCGATACCCTGGTGAAACAGGGCCGTGGTAACGAGGCGGAAGCCAGAATCAATGAACTGGGCGATGAGGCGCTGCAGAGAGGAATGCCGTTTGTGGCCATGGAGATTTACAGCCATGTAGAGGAGTACCGTCAAATGGGATACGAGGCTGATTCCACTTATTACAGGGAACTTACTTTCGGGCTTGCAAGAAAGGCCGGTTGTCCGGAACTGGTATTGCCGGCACTTGTAGGTTTAGTAGATTATTACCATCAACAGGGAAACCGGGAAAAGGAAAATTATTATAGCGGAGAGATTATGAAAATGGCCGTGAAGCCCCGGTTTCAGCAGAAACGTGATAATGTGAATTACATTAATTTCTTCCTCAAACAGCAATCACTCCATAAGCTTGCGACAAGAATACAACAACAGCAGAAAGAGCTGGAGCGGGCAAGATCAGAGAAGATATATAAGCTGCAAATAGCAGCGGGGTTGATTGTGATAGTGATCCTCCTGTTAATACTGCTTTTCGTCAGGCATCGCCAATACCGGGTTTCACAGGCCCATGAAAAAATGATGGCGGCCGGATATGCTGCCATCTCCCTCAGGAATGTAACATTAAAGGCGAACGACGAATTTAAGAATAAGCTGATAGCAGTTATCGCCAATGAGTTCAGAGCACCTTTGCATTATATTTCCGATGCTGCCCTGCAGCTTGGCTCGAAGGATATAGATCAGCCATCCATGGCGGCCCTGATCAGGAAAATTGCTATTGTTTCAGGAAATACGCTGTCGGTATTCGATAATATCCTGAAATGGATTGCTCTGCAGCTCTCGGGTTTTAAATATCAGCCGGTCAGCTGTAAGCTAAACGACATTCTCCGGGAAGTGACAAAAGCACTAACCCCGGTGGCAGCAGAGAAAATGCTGACGATAGTGAATCAGGCGCCGGAAAATATTGTTGTTTGTAGCGACCGGGAGATGTTGAAAATGGTGGTGTTGCACCTGGTACGTCTTTCAATAGGGTTTACGCAGCCGGCAACGTTGTTGGTCATTACCTCGTGGGTGACAGGGGAAAGAACTTTCATACGGATCACGGCAGATACAGGAGATAACTTAACAACAATCCTGAAATCATTATCGAGATGGCAGGACGATATGCATGCCCTGACACTGGCTATTGTCAGGGATTTTGTGGAAAAGATGAATGGCACCACCACGGTGACCGAATCAGCCGGGAAATACCTGGTTTTTACCATCGATTTTCCCGGTATGCCCACGTCTGTTGCATAAAAAAAGCTATCAGATATATCCCCCATAAGAGGGAATATCAGATAGCCTTGCTATATATTTTAAGCCAGGGGCTTATTTTCCTACTTTATCACCGTCGTAAGCCCAGCGGATATAGCTTGCGCCCCAGGTGAAACCACCACCAAAGGCAGCCATCAGCAGGTTATCGCCTTTTTTGAGTTGCTTTTCATAATCCCAGAGGCATAATGGAATAGTACCGGCAGTGGTATTACCATACCGTTGAATATTCATCATTACTTTTTCGTCCGGCAGGTTGATATATTGGGAAGTGGCAGCAATGATACGTTTGTTGGCCTGGTGAGGTACCAGCCAGGCAATATCATTAGCAACAAGATTATTGCGTGTCAACACATCCTTCGCGGCTTGTGCCATGTTGGAAACAGCGTATTTGAATACCATCTTGCCTTCCTGGTAAACGTAATGTTCACGGGCATTCACGGTTTCAATGCTGGCTGGTTTTACAGAGCCACCGGCTTTCATGTGCAGGTACTCACGGCCATGTCCGTCACTTTTCAGGATGCTGTCCAGCAGCCCGTATCCTTCTGTATTAGGTTCCAGCAGTACGCCGGCGCCACCATCTCCGAAGATAATACAGGTGGTTCTGTCGGTATAATCAATAATAGAGCTCATTTTATCCGCGCCTATTACCATTACTTTCTTGTAACGGCCACTTTCAATAAAGCGGGCGCCCGTGTCAAGTGCATATAAGAAACCAGAGCAGGCAGCGCTGATATCGAATCCAAAGGCATTTTTGGCGCCGATTTTATCGGTTACCACATTGGCAGTAGCCGGAAATGTCATGTCCGGAGTTACAGTGGCCACGATGAGCAGATCAATTTCTTCAGGAGAGATACCTCTCTTCCTGCAGATCTCTAACGCAACCGGTACACATAGGTCGGACGTTCCTCTCCCTTCTCCCTTCAGTATTCTTCTCTCCGAAATCCCCGTCCGGGTGAGTATCCATTCGTCGGTCGTATCTACTAATTTTTCTAACTCCTGGTTGGTTAGCACGTAGTCGGGAACATACCCACCCACCGCTGTAATGGCGGCCGTTATTTTATTCATATAAACTAAATATGTGTTTAAAACGAGGCGTAAAAATACGATATAAACGAATATTTCCTAAAAAACTAGCATATGATCAATATAAAGGATTGACAATCCGCCAAAAGTTAGCATCTTTGCCCCGGTTTCCAGGAGTACATTATTGATTAATTTCCAAAAGTTTAACTAAATTACTGAACCTTTACCTGTATGATCGCTTATCTGAACGGAAAATTGTCTTATAAGTCACCTGCTCTTGTGCATGTGGATGTGAATGGAGTTGGGTACGAAGTACAGATCAGCCTCAATACATATTCCCGGATACAGGATATGGAGAGTTGTAAGCTGTTAACCTTTCTGCAGGTTAAGGAAGATGCACATACCCTGTATGGCTTTTTTGAAGAAGCAGAAAGAAGCCTTTTTCTGCTGCTGATCAGTGTTTCGGGCGTTGGAGCAAGTACCGCCCGCATGATGCTTTCTTCCCTTCAGCCGGAAGATGTCCAACGGGCTATCATGATGGAAAATGAAAAAATGCTCGAAAGTGTAAAAGGCATCGGGGCAAAAACAGCCAAAAGGATTATCCTGGAATTGAAAGATAAAGTGACGAAACAGAAAGATACTGGTGCAGTACATTTATCTTCTGTTGCGAACAATACAATGCACGAAGATGCGTTAAATGCTCTGGTAACTCTGGGGATAGCCCGGAACATGGCAGAATCGGCAATTCAGAGAGTTATGAAAAATGAACCGTTGTTGCAAAATCTCGAAGAGCTGATTAAGAAAGCGCTGAGAAGCCTATAATCAATTAAAAAAACATCCTCTATAAAACCTATTTTTCTTGGCAAGAAAAACATACTATGGTGCTTTTGTTGTCGTGACAATTGTATCCTTTATCATTGTTGATACTGCCGCTAGGGATCGTTCTGGGAATCTGAAGTCATTGAAGAATTGGAGCTGGAAGTCGGATACCGCCATTAATGGTCAAACCAAAATCGATACTACCGGAAAAAAAGATACCTTGAAATACCCCCTTCAGGACAGACGCGGCCCCAGAATAACAGATCAGGGGCAGGGAAACGCTATTGATCTGAAGGACCCGGCAAACATCAACAAAACAGTAGAATACGACCCTGTTACCAAACAATATACCGTCACCGAAAAAATAGGGAATCAATATTACCGTAATCCCACCTATATGAGCTTTGACGAGTTTTATAAACTCCAGGCAAAGCAAAGTGAACAGGATTACTGGCAGAAAAGAGCCAGCATGCTGGGAAATCTTAACCAGCGCGCCAATGGCCCCGCCTTATACAATGGCAATAACCTCTTTGACCGCATTTTCGGAGGCAGCAAGGTAGATATCCGCCCTCAGGGGAGTCTCGACCTCACTTTCGGATACCAGGGCCAGAACATCAAAAACCCCGTGCTTGTAGAACAGGCCCGGAAAAATGGGGGCTTCAACTTCGACATGGGGATCAATATGAACGTGGTAGGCAAGATCGGCGATAAACTCAAACTGATTACCAACTATAACACCCAGGCCCAGTTCGATTTTGAAAACCAGGTGAAACTGGAATATACCGGCTACGCAGATGAGATTATCAAGAAAATCGAAGCTGGTAACGTCAGCTTCCCCCTGCGCAGTACCCTGATATCAGGTATACAGTCGCTCTTTGGGGTTAAAACCCAACTGCAGTTCGGCCGGTTGACCGTTACCAGCGTGCTTTCCAATCAGAAATCACAAAAGCAGAACCTGATGTTGAAAGGAGGTACCCAGGTACAGGACTATAACCTGCGGGCCGACGAATATGAGGATAACCGTCACTTCCTGCTGGCCCAATACTACCGGGATACTTTCAACTACGCCATGGCTAACCTTCCTGTGATAAGGTCCATGACCAATATCACAAGACTGGAAGTATGGGTGACCAATAAAACCGGTGCCACTACACAAACGCGCGATATCGTGGGTTTAATGGATCTCGGGGAGTATAAACCCTACAACCCTAATATCCACGTCCTGACTTCTTCCAAGCTACCAGACAGGGGAACTAACGATCTGTATGCAAACCTGATCAGGGATCCTGCCAGCCGTAATACGAGTACGGTAGTCAGCCGACTGTTGGGCCTTGGTCTGCAGCCGGTTTCGGAGTTTGAAAAAACCTTCGCCCGTAAACTTGATTCTACAGAATATACCTATAACAAGCAACTGGGCTTCATTTCCCTGAATCAGCAGCTGCAGCCGGATGAAGTACTGGCGGTAGCCTACCAGTATACCTACAACGGCCGCGTATACCAGGTGGGTGAATTTTCCCAGGATGTACCACCGGATCAGAACAACAGCGCTAATTCGCCTATGTTGTTCCTGAAACTCCTGAAAGCTACATCTGCCCGTCCTACTTTACCTATCTGGCACCTGATGATGAAAAACATCTATGCTACCGGTGCATTCCAGGTAAATAAAGAGGATTTCCGGATGGATGTTTATTATAAAGATCCGGGTGCTGAAGGACGCCCACCCAGCGATAAACGCTACATACCCGACGCTAAAGGAGAATTTGCCGGCGCGCCGATCATCACCATCCTGAACCTCGATCGACTGAATAACCAGCTGGATCCTCAGCCCGATGGGGTGTTCGACTATGTGGAAGGCTACACCATCAACTCACTGACAGGAAAAATCATGTTCCCCGTACTGGAACCCTTTGCCGGCGGCCTGAAAAAGGCATTCGGCGGGGATGCTGCGTTGGAAAAACAATATCTCTATAATGTCCTGTACGACTCCATCAAGGTGGTGGCACAGCAATTTCCGCAACTGAACCGCTATGTGATCAGAGGGTCCTATAAATCGGCCAGTTCGTCGGAAATCAGTCTTGGCGCAGGTACTATTCCCCCTGGATCTGTAACTGTGACAGCCGGTGGCCAGATGCTCAGGGAAAACGTGGACTATATCATCGACTATAACCTGGGCCGGTTGAAAATCATCAATGGCGGTATCCTCAGCTCTGGTCTGCCCATCAACGTTCAGTTCGAGAACAACGCACTATTTGGGCAACAGGTAAGAAACTACTTTGGAACCCGGCTCGATTATATCGTCAATGATAAATTAAGTCTGGGAGGTACCATCGTACGTATGAGTGAGCGCCCGTATTACCAGAAGGTGAACTACGGCGAAGATCCTATCAAAAATACCATGGTAGGACTTGATGTAAACTACGCTTCCGAATGGAAAGGCCTCAACCGCCTGCTCGATAAATTGCCCAACTATACAAGCACTACTCCTTCACACATCCTGTTTACCGGTGAGGTAGCCCGGTTGTTCCCGGGGCATAGTAAGCTGGTGAACGAACCAGGCAGCCGCTCAGGTACTGCGTATATAGATGATTTTGAAGGTACGAAAAGCGGGTACGATCTTAAATTTCCGGCTACCAGCTGGGCCCTGGCTTCCACCCCCAAAGGCGCCACCGATGCCAATGGACGGGAAATGTTCCCGGAAGCCGCACTGAATAATGTGCTGGATTACGGAAAAAACAGGGCAAAACTGGCCTGGTATATCATCGAACCTACCCTGCAATTACCGAGGTCGCCCAACCTGCCGCAGGGTATCACTACCGATGATCAATCGGATCCCCGCGTACGATTGGTTTATCAGAAAGAAGTATTTAAAAACAGGTCTACCGACTTTGGTCAAAGTCAGTTAAGCACCCTCGATCTGGCCTATTATCCTACCGAAAGAGGCCCGTATAACTTTACCAGTGACCTGATGGGGATGGATCGCAATGGCCGTCTTACCCGCCCGCAAACCAGATGGGGTGGGGTTATGAGGGCGATCGACAACAGCGACTTTGAAACAGCGAATATCGAATACATCGAATTCTGGATACAGGATCCGTTTATAAAACAGCCTAACAGCAAGGGCGGCGCCCTGTATTTCAACCTGGGTAACGTATCTGAAGACATCCTCAAGGACTCAAAGAAATTCTTTGAGAATGGTATGCCTAACCCCAGTCAGGATCCTAACAAGATAGATTCTTCCAAATGGGGCCGTCAGCCTAAATTCCAGCAACAGATCACGCAGGCGTTCGATAACGACCCTGCTATCCGTGCTTATCAGGACGTAGGTTACGATGGTTTGAGATCTCAGGACGAAGCAGCTTTTTATAAAACATACATGGATACGCTGGCGATGAACTTTGCCGGCTCCCCGGTATATAACCAGGCCCTCAAAGATGCATCTAACGATGACTATAAGCATTATCGTGATCCATCGTACAACGGGATGCCTATATTGCAACGTTACAAGGCATATAGCAATCCGGAAGGCAACTCACCGGTATCCAGCCCGAACGCGCAGTTCTCCTCTGCAGCTACCAATATCCCTGAATCGGAAGATCTGAACAAGGATAATACCATGAATGAAACGGAAGAATACTTCCAGTACCGGGTTGATCTCAAACCTAACATGCAGGTGGGTACGAATTTCATTGTAGACAGAATCGATGCAGATGTAACATTACCGAATGGACAGAAAACAACAGAAGCCTGGTACCAGTTTAAGGTACCGTTGAACCAGTATAATGCCAAAGTGGGCAGCATACCAGACTTCAAATCCATCCGGTTCATGCGTATGTTCCTTACCAACTTCAGCGACTCAGTAGTGGTGCGCTTTGGTAAACTGGAACTGGTGCGCAACCAATGGCGCCGTTATATGTACGAACTGCGGCCCGGAGATCCGATCCCGGTCGACAATTCAACCACCTTCAATTCTTCTGCGGTTAATATTGAAGAAAACTCTTCCCGTACACCGATTCCCTATGTACTGCCTCCGGGAGTGGTACGTCAGAATACCATCAGCGCCAACAATACAACTTTGCAGTTGAACGAACAGTCGTTGTCGCTGCAGGTATGTAACCTGAAAGACGGTGAAATCCGTTCAGTATATAAGAACCTGAACATGGATATGCGTCAGTATAAACGGATGCAGATGTATATTCACGCGGAAGCTACCGGTAGCGCAGGTGCACTGAAAGATGGACAGATACAGGCAGTTATCCGTATAGGAAGCGATTTTGTCAGCAACTATTACGAATACCGTATTCCGTTGAAAGTAACAGACTGGAACGGACCTAAAACAGCGCTGGACATCTGGCCTGAAAGAAATAACCTCGACCTGGTATTATCGCAACTGAGTGCCCTGAAGCAGAAACGTAATATGTGTGATTCCTGCTCTCCGCTGCTGCCTTATCCTGCTAATCCGGTAGCGGACCAGTATGGTAACTTTATGCAGGTAGTAGGTAACCCCAGCCTGGGCGATGCCCGCACCATGATGATTGGTATCCTGAATCCGAAAGACGACGGTATACCCCGATGCGGAGAAGTGTGGCTGGATGAACTTCGCCTGACCGACTTCGATGAAAAAGGTGGTTACGCTGCACTGGCCCGGGTGGATGTACAACTCTCTGATCTGGGTACTGTTTCCGTGTCGGGTAATATGCACACAGCCGGGTTCGGTAATATTGATCAGCGCGTGAATGAAAGGTTCAGAGATAATTTCCTGCAATACGATGCGGCTGCCAACCTGGATTTGGGTAAGTTGCTGCCCAAGAAAGCCGGTATCTCCATCCCTGTGTATGCCGGTTATTCTCAGGCAACCAGCAACCCGGAATATGATCCGTACGACCTCGACATTAAGCTGAAAGATAAGATGGCCCTGGCGAGAAACCGAAGGGAAAGGGATTCGATCAGACGGGATGCGCAGGACTTTACCTCTATTAAGAGCCTCAACTTTACCAACGTCCGTAAACTTAGTTTGAATGGAAAACGGCGACGATTATGGGATCTGGAGAACTTTGATATCAGTTATTCCTTCTCGCAGATATATCGCCATAATCCGCTTATTCAAACCGATTTGCTGACAAAGCACAGGGCCGGTTTGGGCTACAATTTCGCGGGGCAGCCACATTACCTGGAACCGTTTAAAAAGCTTTTCAAGACAAAAACTCACTGGCTGGATCTGATAAAAGACTTTAATGTGAACTATGTGCCGTCGATCCTCAGTTTCCGGGCCGATGTATCCAGGCAATTCGGGGCTACCCGTGTGCGTAACGTGGGGGGAGATGTCAAGTATCAACTGCCCGAAACGTATAACAAGTACTTTACGTTCGATCGTTACTACACCGTTAAATGGGATCTGACACGGAGCATTAACTTCGAGTTCAACGCTGTGAATAACGCACGTATCGACGAACCATACGGCCGGTTGAATTCCTCATCCAAAAAAGATACGGTGTGGAGGAATTTCTTCCGCGGAGGACGTAACGTGAACTACATGCACAACGCTAATTTCACGTATAACCTGCCTACAAGCAAGTTCCCTGCACTGAACTGGACGAACATATCGTTTGGTTACAGCACGGAATACCGCTGGACAGGCGCGTCGCAGCTGGCACTTTACCTCGGTAACGCCATCGAAAACTCCATGCAGAAAACACTGACGGCAGAATTTAAATTCGTGGAACTCTATAACAAATCAAAGTTCCTGCGTAAGGTCAATGCCCGTAAACAAATAATGCCGTCGAATAATCAAAATAGCAAGTCAAACAATAATCAACAAAACCAACAAAATCAGCAAAATCAACAAGTCGCTTCCGACGAAATATCGCCCTGGGTGAAAGCGATGCTGAAGCCATTGATGATGCTGAAGCGTGTTGGCTTCAACTATAACGAAAATGCAGGTACGCGTTTGCCAGGCTATATTGATAGTACCAAGATCCTGGGTATGAATTGGGCATCAATGGCCCCTGGATTGAAGTTTGTATTCGGTTATCAGCCCGACAGGAAATGGCTGGATCAGTTTGCACAGAAAGGGCTCATTACGCCCGATACGTTGTTCAACATACAGGCGCAGCAGCAGTATACCCAACGATGGGATCTACAGGCACAACTGGAGCCGTTCAATGATCTGCGGATTGATTTGAACATGACCAAATCGTTCACAAAAACGCATACAGAATTATTCAAGAACCTCACAGATCCACCCAACTATCAACATTTGAGCCCATATGACGCCGGTGGTTTCGAGATCACTTATATCGCCATCAAAACGATGTTCGGTAAGATCAATACTGCTGATGGTGTGTCGCAAACGTTCCGGAATTTCGAGGGTTATCGTAATGCCATCTCGCGCCGATTGGGAGCAGCCAATCCTTATAACAAAGATCCCGGCGTGCCAGTGAACGATCCGAAAGATCCGTCATATGCGTATGGTTATACCCGTTATGCACAGGATGTGCTGATCCCGGCTTTCCTCGCAGCCTATACAGGTACTACACCTGATAAGGTGTCGCTGCTGAAACAGGGAAATGATAATGTGAAGAGTAATCCATTCTCGAATTATATTCCGAAACTTAACTGGAGCGTGACATACAACGGTCTTACCAAGCTGGAACCATTCCGCAGCTTCCTGACCAATTTTACACTCCGGCATGCATATACCGGCAAGCTGGCCATGAATTCTTATAATACTTCCATGTATTTTGAAGATCCAAGGCTCTCCGGTTTCCCTGCCTTCAGAGACACGGTGTCCGGTAATTATTACCCGTATTTCCTCGTGCCTAACCTGACAATCACAGAAGCGTTTTCTCCATTGCTGGGAGTAGATATGACCTTTATCAACAGCCTCAGTGCACGGTTGGAATTCAGAAAGAGCCGGTCGCTCAGTCTGAGCCTGATCGATTATCAGCTGACGGAAGTTCGTTCCAGTGAAATCATCATTGGCGCCGGTTATCGCGTACGTGGTATGCAGCTGCCATTTTCCTTCAACAAAAACGGTGGCAAGCGGCTGCAGAATGATATCAACTTTAAACTGGATCTGAGCTTCCGCGATGATAAAACGGCTAATAATCGTTTGGATGCCGATCTGTCGATTCCAACGAGCGGACAGAAAGTAATTGGTATCTCACCATCGATCGACTATATCGTCAATAACAGGTTGAACCTGCGTTTCTTCTATGATCGCAGACAAACCATTCCTGTTATATCTACGTCGTATCCGATCACGAGCACGAGTGGAGGGTTAACGTTCAGGTTTATCCTTTCTCAATAGGGAAGAATATATAGATATGTTTGATCCGCATAAAAAAACCGTTCCAGGTACCTGGAACGGTTTTTATTTTTATACTACTTATGCCTAATATCCTGGATTCTGGGCCAGGTTGCCATTCTTTTGTATTTCGGTCCTGGGAATGGGGAATAGGGTCCTGTTGATATTGTTGGTAGCTGCATGCGATAACCACGACTTTTTAGTAAATACTCCAAACCGGATCATATCTGTACGCCGATGTCCTTCCTGGTCGAATTCCCAGCCCAGTTCATCAAGAAAACGGCCATATTCAATATCCGCGCCGCCTTCGTTCGTAAACTGGTTATTTACCTGGTCTTTCATGCCATAAGCATACACACTGCCGGCTTTCAGCTGCGCGCCGGTCACCAAAGCTTTGGCCGGGTCGTTGAGAAAATTGCGCTGCCTTACCTGCGTCACTATCGCGGCCGCTTCATCAGCTTTCCCGGTGCGTAACAAACTTTCTGCTTTCATCATCAGCACCTCTGCATAACGAAATACCGGGAAGTCGTTACTAAGGCGGTTAGAGGCCCCCATTTTTATCTCAAATTTACCTAACCTGAACCCATGTACAGATTCGCCTTTCTCCAGCCCTGGTAGTTCATTTACGAATATCAGGGGCTTACCGGCAAAGTCACCCTGCGCTACATATAGCATTTGTCCTGATGAGGTGTACTGCTGTCCCTTGATCCAGTTGCGTTGGTAGCGGGCATCAGTCTGGTCAAAGGTGTTGATAAACTGTGGAATGGCGCAAATGCCGCCCCAGGGCGTATTTTTTAGGTTGTAGGTAGCCTGGTTTTCCTGTTGCAGTGTTTGCATGTGCAGGTCAAAGGCGTTCCAGTTATTGGTATAGTCTTCATCCATAGGAATCGCCAACACTATTTCTTTGGAGTTCTGGTTTTCTGTCACAAAAACATTCTTCTGCGCTGCCTCCAGGATATAGGCATTGGAGTTAATAACACTGTCGCAGGCACTGATGCATTTAGTCCACTCAGGGGTACCGGTATACACACCGGCATTCAGGTACATTTTAGCCAGCAGGGTAAAAGCTGCCCACTTATTATACTTGCCATAAGTACTCACATCATTGGCACTGCGGAGCAACCCAATATTGTCTGTGATTTCCTTTACTATGAAATCATATACTTCTTTCCGGGTGTTCTGTTTGGGTAAATATCCCATCGGCAGATCGAACCTGGTCACCAGGGGAACATTCCCATAAAAATCACATAACACGGCATAGTAGGACGCTCTCAGTACTTTGAGTTCGGCCAGTGTAGCGGGTTTTGCATCGCCTACGGGTATCAGGCCGGATTCTATCTGGTAAATAATACGGTTGCAGTTGGTAATCCCTGCATAAGTTCTTGACCAGGTTTGATTCACTACGTCGTCGTCTGTAGTCCAGGTGTGGCGGTGTAAACGCTGGTACACCCCATCATCGAACCAGCCCCATGGACGTTTGGGTATCACCAGCTGATCAGCTGTCACTTCCTGCGCACGCCACAAACCATTCCAGTCGAGCAATATAAACCGCCACTGGGAATAACCGGCGCCTACCAGTGCGGCTATATCATCCTTAGTAGGATTAAATTCCGTGGAGATAATAGTAGTATACGGTTTATCTTTTAATTTGGTACAGGCCACGCCCGTTACAATCATCAGCATAACTAACGGTAACGCATATATGTTAAAGCGCATTTTCATGTGCGGTAATTTTAGTGGTTAAAAATTCAGATTCACACCAATTGTAAAAGAACGGGTAGTAGGATATTTATCACGGTCGTCCATACCGGGGTTCAGTCCCATCCTGTTTACTTCAGGGTCTAACCCTTTGTAACCGGTAATAATGAATGTATTCAGGGAAGAAACATATACCCTGGCTCCCTTCAGGTACTTGTTTTTCAGACCGGCAAATGTATAGCCCAACGTAATGTTATCTATCTTCCAGAAATCTCCGTTTTCTACATAGTAGCTGTTAAATTCCAGCGCATTTACTTTTAGTTCGGTTTTCCCAAATACCTTGTCATAGGCAGATCTCAGGATATTATAATTCTGTATGGTGGGATTCTCCATGTACATACGCTGGGAGTTGATGATCTGGTAACCGAAAGCCCCGCGCATGGTAATACCCAGGTCGAAACGCTTATAAGAGAAATTGTTATTCCAGCCGGCATAATATTTAGGCAGCCCATTTCCAATAACTTTCTTATCCTCAAAAGCGTGAGGGAAATCGTCGTACTTAACCGGTTTACCATCTCTTCCTTCGTATATCCATTTCCCCTTATCATCAATATCAATTACTTTATAACCATAAAAATCGCCTATGCCTTTCCCAACAGTTACAATATTGGTAAAGGTTTGGATAGGTATGCCCGCTGCACCGGTGGTGAAGTAAGGTGTGGTAGTCTGGTATAATTCGTTGGATAAGCTGATTAATTTGTTGGTATTGGTAGAGTAATTAACGCTGGTGTTCCATACAAAGTCATTCGTCTTAACCGGCACAAAGTTCAGCATGATTTCTATTCCCTTGTTTTCCATCTTACCTACGTTGGCGGTAGTAAGCGGGTATAGATTCGGTGGACTGGGCACCGCATAGTTATACAGCAATCCTTTGATGCGACGGTTGTATACATCGATATTACCACTGATACGGCCCTTGAGCAGGCTAAAATCCAACCCGATATTGGCTTCGGATTTTTCTTCCCAGCGGATAAATGGATTGGGATTGGTAGCAGGCACCAGGATCTTGGACCATTTACCGTTAGTATACACATAGTCGCCATAACCGATCAATGGTTTGCTGAGAAAGCCTGCATTAGGCGGATTTCCGGTGATACCATAACCGGCGCGCAGTTTCAAATCATCGAACAGGTGTTGCTGCCTCATAAACCCTTCATTGGAAATTCTCCATCCACCGGATACCGCCCAGAAATTTCCCCAGGGATTATTGGCTCCATACAGCTGGCTGGCGCCCTCTCTTCTCAAACTTGCCAGTAACAGGTATTTGTCGGCATAGTTATAATTGAGCCTGCCGAAAAAACTAATGAGGTTTGTTTCTGTTTTATAGCTGCTGATATTAGCCAGCTTGTTTTTTATGCCTTCTCCCAGCCCCAGGTTATTATAGCCAAACAGGTCGGTAGGAAAATCCTGGTTATCTGTATAGTTGCCGGATGATTCGTTTTCCTGGTAACCGTATCCACCCAATAGGGTAAAGTGATGTTCTCCAAAGTGCCGGTTATACTCCGCAGTCCACTCCGTCAGGCGGTCGATCGATAAGTCGGAAGCCACGGAGGCAAAGCCATTCACGCCACTTTTGATGTTGGAGATATGCTTCTTGGACTCTGCGTATCCTTTGTTGGAATTAAACCGGGCATAGGAAAACAATGCCGACAGCTTTAAATTATCTATAGGGGTATACGTTACCGTTGCATTCATACGGGAGTTTACATTCTTCGCCTGGCCGTCGCTTTCATACAGCAGCGCCAGTGGATTTTCGTAGTCGAAGTTGCCTGTTTGCTCATAGAAGTCGCCGTTGGCTTTACGTACCGGTTCAGTAGGATTGCGGATCACCGTTTGCCGGTATATCCATCCATTGAAACTATTGATGCCATTATTGTTACGGTTATAGTTGTTGGTTTGATTGAGGATGCCCACATTTAGTTTTACTTTATCGTTAAACATACTGTGGTTGACATCAATTCTTCCGGAAAAGGTATTATTGTCGCTCTTTTTAAAAATGCCTTGTAATGCGCGGTAGTTACCGGATACAAGGTAGTTGGTGGTGGCGTTGCCCCCGCGGATGGTAAGGTTATGTACATGTGAAAGTGGAGTGCGGGTAGCTTCCATCAGCCAGTTAGTGGAACTGCCGGCATCCCAGGATGCGAGCCTGGTGCCCGCTTTGATTTGGTCGCGGTAATCCTGGGCGGTGAGCATATCCAGTTTCCGGGAAATCACTTGCGTGGTAGCATAGCCGCTATAGTCGACCGTGTTGGAGAAACTGCCGCGGGCTCTTTTTGTGGTGATGATGATCACGCCATTAGAACCTCTTACTCCGTAGATAGCAGCAGAAGAGCCATCTTTGAGCACATCCACAGATTCAATATCCTCCGGCGCTACTGTTTTAAGATCGCCCGGTACGCCGTCGATAATCACGAGAGGATTGGCATTGGCGCCATACAGGGTGGTGTTGCCGCGCAGTAATATCTGAGAACCAGCGGTAGGATTACCGCTGGGCGTACCAATCGTCATACCGGCTACTTTTCCCTGTATGAGTTGTCCTGCGTCCTGCACAGGGCCTTTCACGAAGTTGGCCGATTTAACGGTAGCCACGGCGCTGGTCACATCTCCGCGGCGCTGGGTACCATAGCCAATCACTACGGCTTCCTGCAGATTGGCCACGGTGGATTTCAGCACCACATCAATAGTGGTACGACCGGATACTGGTATTTCCTGGTCCTGGAAGCCGAGATAGGAAAATACAAGTATAGCGTCGGTACTGTTTGTATGTAGCGTATAGTAGCCGCCAACGTCTGTGGTGGTACCGGTAGCACTATTCTTTATTTTCACGTTTACACCGGGTAGTGCTTCGCCTTTATCGTCTGTTACCTTACCTTTTACAGGTTCCTGCGTATTGAGATGATCACCGGTATTAACGGGTGCTGGGTTTTGTTTGCTTTCCTTTTCTACGATGATCACCAGGTTATCTTTCTGCAGGTAGTTGAGCCGTGTATCTTTCAGGATCTTATCCAGTACAACTGTTACGGGCTGTTGGTTAGCTGCAATGGATATATGGTTATAACCGGCTACCAGCTGATCGTTATATACTACACCAAGCCCACTTTTCTTTTCTATCAGGGTTAGTATTTCCGGTAGTGGTTTATCGGACAGCTGCAGATCAATCTTGACCGAACTTGCACTGGGCCTGATTTGCGGCCCTGCCCACAAACTGGTGGCAGTGACGCTGAGGAGGAATAGTATGCACCCTATTCTCAGCAGGGCATGAAGATGGCACCAAATGAATTTTTTCATACATTTGAACGTTTTGGTTAAATAAATGGTCGTTTATTTTTCTAAACAGGGCGGCCATAGGCTGCCTGATAGCCAGCTATGATTTCACAGATCATACTGGTTATTTTTTGATGTTTGTCAGTACATGTACAAAGCGATTTAATCTAATCTGTAATTGCTCTTTTACGAAAGAACCAGATGATTTACAGTGATATAACTTTATCTTTCATGGAATAATTAAGTTTGTTGGCTTTGGTAATGGCGAAAAGAATTTTATCCAGCGGGTCGTTGGTACTGAAGGTGGCGGTAAAACGAATATGCCGTGTTGCATCCTTGCTGAAGGTAAAGGTTACATTATAGTTGTTTTCCAGTATCAGGGCTACCTTTTCCAACGTTTCATTTCTGAATTGCAGTTTTCCATTTAACCACCCGGTGTTGTCGGCAGCGCTGACCTTTTTTTTCTGTATCCCTGCAGGCGAGAAGGCCGCTTGCTCATCAGGCAGCAATATCATAGCGTTGGGTCCATAGCGGTCCTTTACTGCTACTTTTCCTGTCACTACGGTTATCTTCACTTCTCTGGCCACAGTATAAGCCTGTACATTGAAAGAGGTGCCCAATACCGTTGTTTGTGTACCGGCGGTGGCTACTGTAAAAGGGCATCGTTCCTGCGATTGTATCTCAAAAAAGGCTTCTCCTTCCAATAATGTTACACTTCTGCTGTTGCCCTTGAAAACCCTGGGATAGCGAAGACTGGATCCGGCATTGAGCGTAACAACAGAGCCATCGCTCAGCGTGAATCGCAGGCGCTGCCCTTTACCCGCCCTGGTGGTAGCATACGCCGCGTTGCCTGTTTCCGTACTTTTAAAAAAAATAAAACTACCTATCAGTATAACTATAACTGCTGCGGCTATACGAAATGAATGAGACATGCGTACCAGAGGATGTACTGCCAGTTGCCGGTCTATTTTCGCTTTGAGGCGCCGCCTCACTTCGTTCTGGTCAAAGTTCACCATATCATGCTCTCCTGCAGCTGAACGATTGTCCAGCCACTGTTCCAGGCGTCTTTGTTCTTCCGGTGTACATTCCCCTTTTAAATAACGGTCCAGCAAACGTTCTGTCGCTTTTTCTTTCATCAGAAAAAATTTGGGAATCATCATAACACGTGGTCAATAAAGTAGTGTCTGAAAAGAAACTTTGGTAGTAGGAGAAGGGAAGTTTTTTTTTGGATATTTTTTTATTCGTCGCAACAGTGATTACACATTGAGTTTCAGGTGCAGGTATTTCAGGGCATTGTTAATTTGTTTCTTCACTGTTTTATCGGAGATGTTGAGTTTGTGGGCAATTTCTTTGTTGGAAAGATCTTCTTTCCTGCTCAGGATAAATACTTCCCGCATCTTCAGGGGGAGTTTGTCAATTTCCTGGTTCACCATGTGCGATAATTCATTGGCATCCAGCTGCCGTTCAAACACATCGTCTGCTTCTGAAAACAGGAGTCCCCACGACTTCCGGAAGGAGTCCTTTTTCATTTGCTGCCGGATATAACGGAAACCTCCATATCGCACACAGGAAAAGAGATAAGTATACAACGATGTGATGTTACCCAGGTTATGGCGCCGTTTCCATAACGACACAAATACTTCCTGTAGAATATCTTCCGCCTCTTTGGTGTCTTTGATGGCTTTTACCAGGTAAAAGTAAAGTTGTTCCCAATAGCGCAGGTATATCACATCAAAAGCTTCCCTGTTGCCTTCTATAAGCAAGTTTAATAGAACATCGTCTGCATATTGTTGAAAATGCACACCATTCATAAGTGGAAAATTAACATAAACGTGAAACCTGCCCTATCCCCGGAAAAAAATCACCTGCTGCAGATTGATTTTTACACCTGTGCTATACGCTGTTATTATTAATTGTCTAATATACAATTAATAATTATTAGCCGCCTAATTTTTTTAAGAGGATACAAAAACAACGTTGTAACCAGGAACAACAACCGTGATCCTGGCGCCCTCCCTTTTTATTTTTTATTCTTAAATCTTGATTCCCAATTCCTAATTCTTTCCTAACTTCGCACCCGTGAAGCACCTTTCTCTCATATGCATTCTCTTCGGCCTGCTGTTGCAAAACTTCAGCAAGAGCCTGATTGTCATGCAGTTTAAGGTGAATCAAACATATATTGCCAAAGAATTATGTGTGAACAGAGACAAGCCGCAGATGCATTGTAACGGGCATTGTCATCTGAAGAAAGAATTGGACAAGGACACACAGCCGGAAAAAAATAACAATAACGGGAAAGATAAATATGAAGTAATGTTTGTAGATCCGATACAATCATTCAGTATTTCATCTCCCGATAATCAACTCTCCTTTATCTCTTATTACAAGGCTCCCCGCCTGAGCAAGCGCTCCTCATCAATATTTCACCCGCCGCAGCTGGTAGTAGCCTGATAATGGACCTTATACTACCTGATTAATCCTGTTCGCTTTTACGCGAATAGCTAATGATTTATTTACATGAAACAATGTTGTTTACTCATCATTGCGTGTATGGCTGTTTGTAATAGTTATGCACAGCAATTGCATGGGCGTGTGGCTGATGCCCTGACTAAAGAGGCATTGCCCGGCGTGAATATACACCTGCTGCATACTGCCACAGGATGTAATACCAATGCGCAGGGAAAATTCGTGCTGCCAGCCGCCGCCGCTGATTCAATAGAAATATCATATGTAGGCTATCTCACCAGGCGGCTGACCGCAGCAGAGGCAGCAGCTTTGCCGGTAATCTATCTGCCGGCAAGTACTACCAGCCTGAATGAATTGGTGGTATCCACCTCCCGGGATAAGCAGCGACGTTCAGACGCTCCGGTGGCTATCAGTACCATTTCTGCCCAAACGCTGAATGAAACCAAAGCCACTACCCTCGACAGAGTACTGAATAAAGTAAGTGGCGTATATATGGTAGACCTGGGAAATGAACAGCACACCATGGCTATCCGTCAGCCTATTGGTTATAAAAGTCTGTTCCTCTATCTGGAAGATGGCATTCCGATCCGCACCATCGGCGATTTTAATCATAATGCACTCATTGAAATCAATATGGCTGCGCTGAAAAACATTGAAGTGATCCGCGGACCTGCTTCTTCTTTGTATGGCTCCGAGGCAGTAGGCGGGGCTGTGAATTTCATTACTGCTTCGCCCACGCTGGTGCCTACTGCCAGAATTCAGCTCGAAGCAAGTAACTGGGGATATAAAAGAACAGATTTTAGTATATCCAATACCGTTAGTAAGGTTGGCTTTAATGTAAGTGGTTATTACGCTGATCAACAGAATGGATATATGGATCACAGCAACTTTCATAAACTGGCGCTGACAGGTAAACTGGAATACCAGGTCGATACAAAAGATAAATGGACGAACGCAGTTACACTGATCAATTACAAAACTGATCAGACCGGAGGGCTTGATAGTACGCACTTCTTTGCCAGGGATTATAAGAACTTCCAGACATTTACCTACCGCGAGGTAAAAGCGTTGCGGGTGCGTAGTACGCTGGAACATGAATGGAACAGCAACAGCCACACCAGCGTTACTTTATTTTTCCGTAACAATACTATTGGTCAGAATCCTTTTTACTCAATAAAAGATATCCGTGGAACCCTGAAAGCCAATGGCCAGATCAACAGCGACGGTTTCAATAGTTACGGCGTAATTGCTCAGCACAGACAACAGTTTGCATGGAAAGACGCAGCCCTGATAACAGGTGTCAGCGCCGATTTTAGTCCGGCTACCTATGTCGCTAACTATATAGATATTACGAAAGATCCCGCCGGTTACTATGTTAGCTACCGCAATACCGATTCGCTGCTGACAGATTACAAGGTAGGACTACTGAATAGTGCCGTGTATACACAGTTCGAGTTTTCACCCCTGCAGCATATGAAAGTGGTGGCCGCATTGCGTTACGACCGGATGGACTATAACTTTGTCAATCATCTTACTCCATCAGCTTATACAGGCGCTCCCAGCGAACGCAATAACTTTAATGCACTAACACCTAAGCTGGGATTGACATACGACCTCGGCAATGGCAGAGGATTATATGCTAACTATAGTGTAGGATTTGCGCCGCCTAATATCTCGGAATTATATACCGGTGTAAAAGTTCCGGTGCTGAAATCAGCCACTTATCAGAACTACGAAGCTGGTGGATGGTTTGCGTTTGCAGGAAAGAAAGGGTATGCAGATCTCAGCATATACCGGATGAATGGCAGCAATGAGATAATAAGTGTGAGAAATGCAGATGGCATGTATGAAAACCGGAACACAGGAGCTACTACCCATAGCGGTGTGGAATGGAATATAAAGTATACGCCTATACGTAGTTTATTTATCCGCACCAGCGGTACATACGCAGAACATCTGTTCAAGGCATATGCAGATGGTAGTAAAGTATATAATAATAACCAGATGAATGGTGCGCCACGCTGGATCACCAATACAGAAGTTACCTGGAAACCTTTGTTGCTGAAAGGGTTCAGGATAGGTGCCGAATGGCAGCATATCGGGAAGTACTATATGGACCCCGCAAACACTGCTGTTTACAACGGTTACGATCTCTTCAATGCCCGGGCAGGATATGCCTGGAAAGGATTTGAATGCTGGCTGAATTGTATGAATATCGGTGATCAGTTATATGCCACTACTGCAGAGAAATCTGCTTATGGAAAAACCTATAGAATAGGCCCGCGACAGACATTCAACTTCGGAGTAGCTTATACGTTCACCGGAAAAAAGTAGCAACATGAAATGGATACCGTTTATATTATTAGTGTTGATAAGTGCCTGTGGTAAAGGACGTGTGGAGATGGGCAATGAATTGGTACTATCTCACGCTGAGATGGAAGCCTCCTGTCCTTATCTTACTAAAGATACTTCAGGAAAACCTGTGGTCTGCTGGGTGGAAAAAGCAAAGAATGGGAACACAGGGTATGTATACTATTCAGTATCTAACGATAATGGATATACGTTTTCTGATCCCGTTCAGATTGCCGCTTCAGCGGGAGTATATCCGCATGATGAAAATCTGCCGAAGATGCTGTTTATGCCGGGAGGCCGTGTGGTGGCTATGTTTGGTATAGAAGCAAATGATCCGCGGAATAAGTACGCCGGTAAAGTGATGTATACCCTGTCTGGCGACAATGGGAAAACCTGGCAGCCCGCCGTATCACTTGTTACCGATACAGCCGGTTACGATCAGCGTTATTTCGATCTGGCGTTGCTGCCGGGAGGAGAGGCCGCCGCTATATGGCTCGATAACCGAAAAGATACTAACGCAGAAGGCTCTACGCTTTATTTCAGTACTACCCGGAGTGGAAGCGGCTTCCGGGAGGCACGCCCGGTGGCTGCTACCACTTGCCAGTGTTGCCGCACCAAACTGTACGTGTCGGCCGATGGGAACGTTCATCTGGCATACCGGGATATCATCAACGACTCCATTCGTGATATGGTACATCAGGTGTCAACGGATGAGGGCAAAACATTTTCTGCGCCTGTGCGCATCAGCGCCGATAACTGGGTGGTGAACGGATGTCCTCACACGGGTCCTGCCATGACCGCCAACAGCAAAGGACTGCATTTCGCCTGGTTCACGATGGGAGGCGGACAGGGAGCTTTCTATTGCCGCTCAACAGATAACGGTAAAACCTATACGCAGAAAGAATCACTCGGAAAATCGCCTATGGCCAGGCATCCGCAAATGACTACCACAGGCGACGAAGTAATGATAACGTGGGATGAACCAGTAAAATGGAAAAATGATTTCAACAGCCGTATTGGCTTTCAGTATAAATCAGCCGAAGGCAAAACAATCAACACCGGTTACCTGACAGCTGACAGCACTTACGCCAATTTCCCTGTAGTAAATGCCCTAAACCCTGAAGCTGTGCTGGTGGCGTATAAGAAAAGAACACCCAAGGGCAGTGAAGTGGTAGTAAGGATGTTGAGACTGAATTAAGAATTGAAAAAGAAGAATTAAGAATAAAGGCAGAGATAGTAAACACGAATGCAAACGTTGCTACTATCTCTGCCTTTATTCTTAATTCTTCTTTTTCAATTCTTAATTCAGTCTTAGGCTCTCTCCAGGTACAATCCCTGCGCCGCAGCCCATCGTCCATAATGGCCTTTGCGGGAATTGCCAAAGTAGAAACGCCATTCGTCCTTCCATCTGGGATAGTACAGACGCAGCAAGTACATAGTGATAAATGTAAGCATAGGGATATGGTTTCAAGTTCAGGATAGTCTTAGTTCAGTTGGCACCAATCTTTTACATACAATTGCTCAGATGTAAAAAATATGTTGATTTTTTCAAATATAAAAACTATCACTTACCTTTGAAATCACATCAATGTGCTATTTTTTATCGAAGTAGTAAGCGTTCGCCTGCTGTAAAGGCGTCACTACCAGGTCGTTAATACAAACATGCGGAGGAAGACTGCTACAGTAGTATACCACATCCGCTACATCCTGGGCCGTTAACGGAATAAATCCTTTGTATACATCTTTAGCTTTGTCTTCATCACCCTTGAACCTTACGAGAGAGAATTCAGTTTCTGCAGCGCCCGGATGTACCGCCGTTACCTTGATCCGGTAAGGCAACAGGTCTATCCGCATTCCCTGGGTAATAGCATCCACGGCAGCTTTGGTAGCGCAGTAAACGTTTCCTTTGGCATATACCACTTTGGCAGCGGTAGAACCGATATTGATGATATGACCTTTAGTACGGGAACGCATCCATGGAATTACCACGCGGGATACATATAAAAGCCCTTTCACATTGGTGTCGATCATGGCATCCCAATCTGCTGTATCGCCTTCATCAATGGTGCCAAGCCCTGCTGCAAGCCCGGCATTGTTCACAAGCACATCGATTTTCCTCCATTCTTCCGGAATGTTCCCCAATACGCTATTGACTTCTTCTTCTTTTCTTACATCGAAATTTAATGCCAGCACATTGATACCAAATTCCTGGATAAGCTGGGTCTGCAATGCTTCCAGTCTTTCTTTGCGTCTGCCGGTTATTATCACGTCGTAACCTTTACCAGCAAACGTAGTTGCGCAAGCCTGACCAAATCCGGCAGTAGCACCGGTGATAAGAACAATTCCCATGATATGCAGTTTTTTGGTGCAAATTTACTAAGGTTCAGCGGATAAGGGTAACGGTTCCCTGTTTTGTGATGTCTTTCCCGTTGAAGTCCGTACCTTTTAAGATCCAGATGTAGGTGTCTACAGGTGCAGGCCTGCCTTTGTAAGTGCCATCCCAGCCTGTGCGGAAATCTGTGGATGAATATACTTCAACGCCCCAGCGGTTGTAAATGCGGAAGTATTTGTATTGGGTAATACCTACCGGTATAAACCGGAAGCGATCATTCAGTCCGTCGCCATTTGGAGTAAACGCATTGGGAATATACAACTCCGGGCCAGTATAGTATTTTACATTCACAGTGGCATAGCCGAAGCATCCCTGCTGATTGGATACACGCAATGTATACGATATATCCTGGTTGTAGTTCAGGACAGGATTGGCGATCATCGGATTGCTCAGGCCGGCAGATGGCGTCCAGCTATAAAATTCGCCTCCGCTGCCCTGCATGACCAGCTGCTGCCCTCGGGCCAGAATGGTGTCGTGTCCGGCAAAAGGATTCACTTCATAGATCCTTACATTTTCAACGATCGTTTTTTCGCATTGTTTATCAGTCAGCAGTTTCATGGAAATCGTATATACGTCTCCTTTAGTAAATACATGCTCCAGCGTTTTTTGCGTGCCGGCAGTAATCAGGCTGTCGGCCAGATCAAAGCTCCATACATGACTGGTAATATGTCCGTACAGATAAGAAGAGGTATCCGTAAACTGTATCGGATCGCCTTTACAGAGGCCGCTGATAGTGAATCCTGCTTTCAATCCCGGATAATTGCGGACAATGCCGGTAGCACTGTCGCTACAGCTCAGTCCGGGATTTACTACCATCTTAACGTGATATACACCGGTATCAGGATATTGATGATAGAACAGTGTTTTGTCTTTGGTCAGCGTATCTGTACCATCTCCGAAGGTCCAGTAGTAGGTAGATGTAAAACCCGCCATGCTGGAATTGCTGACAGGGATCTGCAGCGAAGGATCCTGTGTGCAATTATTCAGCACCGGTGGGAAAATGGCGGTAATGTTTGTCTGGCAGTTGAATACAGTCAGCAGTATGTCTTTACTATGTGTGCCCAGGAAAGTTTTGCTGACAGGATCATATTCATCCACACAAACAGTAATCACGTATTTACCTGCTGCTGTTGGAGTACATGTGATGATGCCGCTGGCAGAAATGGAAAGCCCGGGATTGCCCGCCATTGGATTACTGCCATTATAAGGCGGAATATAGCGTACGGTGGTATTATAGGGCGGGGGAGTGGCAGAATTATTTTCATTGGCCCGGCCACTACCGTCTGTTAATGCGTTGCACAGATGATAGACAAGGCTATCGCCATCTTCATCATAGGCGGCATAATTGAGCCGGAATGGTACGCTGTTGCATATAACAATGGCGGTGTCTTTATTGAAGTACGCACTGTTGTTATTAGGCCTGCTTTCCGTGCCTGGTATGGTGGTGTAGTAGGTGGAACCTTCATGTTCTGAATCGTAGATGTTACTCAGCTTTTCGCCACGACAGCAACGTTGCGAGGAAATATAGTATCCGCCGGGAATAGGCGGAAGTTCAATAGAAGCATTGTAGAATGCTACCTCCAGGTGTTGCGCCTGCGGGGCGAGACATGGATTTTTCAGCGTATCAATCAGCGGAAGGGTATGGTCAATGTAGAGGTAGGCAGATAAAACTTTGCCACCGGAAGCGGTATATACATTTGCTGTAACGGGATTCTCAAATCTGTCGATACAACCTTGACGGTCGCCACAGGTAAAGTCTGCGTCGCGATATAGCTTGAGGGTGATGAGATAACGGTAGCGGGTATTATCTCCATTTCTTCCTAACGTCTTATAATAAATCTCGCCACCTATGATATGATATCCAGCTGCAAGAACAGGAAAGAAGCAGCAGCTCAATATCAGAAAAACTGCTTTCTTCATGATGGGGATTACTGCTATCTTAATTTAACAAAAAAACAGCAGATCCGGTTCAATTCCTGCAACTTTATCTTACGAGGGTTACGGTGCCTTTGCGCTGAATAGTGTTATTGCTAACATCCTTCCCCTGCACTATCCATACGTATGTCCCTATTGCGGCCGGTTGCCCGTTTACAGTGCCATCCCAACCTTTCATGTACTCAGTGGTGGAGTACATCAATTTTCCCCAGCGATCGTACACCCTGAAATATTCCAGTTTCACAATCCCCACCGGAAGTGGCCGGAAAATATCATTTACGCCGTCGCCATTGGGAGAGAATGCATTAGGTATATAGAGTTCCGGCCCTTTGATAAAACGAACAAAAATATCAGCTGTACCCGAACAACCTTCCTGCGTATAGGCGGTAACGGTATATGTAATGTCGCGGTTATACGTAGTTACCGGATTATAAATATTGCTGTTGTTCAATCCATCCGGGGGCGACCAGGTATATCTTACACCTCCGCTGGCGTTGAGCTGGAAAGGCGTATTGAGCATGATGATGGTGTCGTTGCCGGCAAAAGCGCGCACTTTCGGCACCACATTTACTTTGACAGTAGCAGTAACAGGTTTGGGGCATCCCAGTGTATCCGTTACCGTTACTGTGTACAGGGTAGTATCAACCGGCCGGCCAATGGTTACAGCGGAGGTGGATTTATCCACGTAGAAGGGGGGCGACCACCGGTAGTAGGCGCCTCCACTGGCTCGGAGTGTTACCGGAACGCCGAAACAAACCGTGGTATCGGGAGCTGCGGTAGCTTTGGGGGGATCTACTACTTTAAGCGCCATCGTATCAGCACTATGGCATTTGCCGAGGGATACTTCTATTTCATAACTCTGCCGGGGTGGCGCAGGCGTCACCACGGCATCTGCGGTTTGCGATACTACCCTGTTCTGCGGAAGTTCCTTCCACCGGAAAGCATATTTGCCATCTGCAACAGCATGTAAATGGATTTCATCGTTGGTACAAACAGTGCTGTCGGGAGTACTGGTTACATAGATGGTATCTCTCACATCTACCTTTATATCCCTGGTATTAACACATTGCTGCATGTCGGTAAAAGTCACGCGGTAGGTGACTGTCTTGCGTGGAAAAACGATCGGGTTAGCAGTATTCGGATACAGGATAAAATAGTTGTCGGGCGTCCAGGCGAACGATCCCTGCATGGGACTATTGGCCCACATCTGCAGGCTGTCTTTGGCACAAAGCAGTGTATCAGAAATAGCGTTAAACGGTGGTTTATCGTATACAATCAGCGTATCTGTTACCGTTTGTTCGCAGCCCTTCACATTGCGGGCATACAGGGATACTACATAGGTACCCGGCGTTTTATACAGATAGTTGGGATTGGCCAGGTTGGAGGTATCTCCGGTGCCAAAATCCCATTTGTAATAGGCAATAGCACCGGCATCCGAACGGGTAGGGGAAGAGTTAAACTGGGTGCCTTTATTGGCACAGAGCCCTGCGGCAGTGAAGTCTGTTTTGAATACGGGGAACGCATACACTGTTGCGGTAGCACTGTCGCCACAATTACTGTTTTTATCTACATAGAGCTTTACAGGATAAATACCCTCCTGCGCATAAGTATGTTGCAGTGGCGCCGCACTGGTGGTCTCCTGCGTAGTGCCATCTCCAAAATCCCAAAAATAGGGCTTACCTAATGTGCTGTTATTGAGGAACGTGACGGTTAAGCTGCTGCAATCCGAATATTTATCCGGCATCGCAGCGGTTACCTGTTTAACGCAGGTGGTCACGGTAATATGAAAATCCTTTCGCACCGTGCCAATCTGTTTTCCGTTGCGGTATTCATTCACACAAACAGTCACCACATATTTACCGGGTGGAGGGGCAATTCCGGAAATAATCCCCGTTTTAGGATCTATCACCACATCTTTTCCCAGGGGCTGTGATCCGGAAAACGGGCTGATATAAGAAACGAAACTATAGGGTGGCGCTACCGCTGGTGGAGGCGGTTTGTTTGGCTCGGTGGTTTTGCCTCCTTTATAGGCATCGCAGAATTCATATTGCAGTTGATCTCCATCCGGGTCTGAAGCTGAAAAATCGTAGGTGAATTTCTTTCCTGAGCAAACGAGGGTAGCCTCTTCTTTGTTAAACTGCGGGCTGGAATTCCCGGTAACGCCACTGGCGGCGCCAGGAATATCCACAAAATAGGTGGCGCCTGTGCCGAGGTTACCCAACCGGTCGCCGGGAATGGGTTCATTAACGATATTGACAAGGTCAGTACTGCGGCAGCAACTCTGGAAGGCAACGGTGTAGCCCTGATTGTTGGAAGGTAAAGTGAATGTAGTGGTGAAAGTACCTATCTGGTAACAGATCTGGGGAGGGTTGACGATACAGGGATCTACCTGCCCCAGTTGTTTCTCTATAAAATCACTGCGGTCTACAGTGCTCTGTCCTACCTGGCTGTTATCGTCTTTATTAAATGCAGTCAATATAACCTGGGTAGGCATTGCCGCAGTATTTTCACTTCCGATACCACAGATGCGGTATAGCTTCAGTGTAACACTATACTGATTACCTCCGATATATCTGTAATATACCTGACCTCCAATGATATGACTGGCATGTGCGCTGAGGGCGCACACCATGCATAGCAGGATGACAGTCAGTTTTCTCACAACAAGCTGAGTTTAAGATTATAGTTGACAAAAGGCTATAAACTGTTCCAGGATCACATTGCTTTCTGTAGTGATCTCCCACATACCCATGTGGCCCACGTTATTAAAAATATGTACACTACTGGTAGAAGGTAGTGTGATCTGCGGTAAAATATTGTCGAGCGGCACAGCATTATCATCACTTCCTATGATAAACAAAACCGGTTTCCGCAAACTGCTGAGCACACTGGTTCTGTCTGGTCGGGCTGCCATTGCTTCATACCAGGCAATTAGCGCCGGTAACTGGCATTCGAGGCACATCTTTACATAATCGTCTACCAGCCCGGGATGCTCATTTTTGCTGTATGGACTGAACATATTAGGCAGTATTTGCCGTAAAAAAGTTTCAGCACCATATTCTTCCATCATCTTAATGGATTTGCGCCGGCCTTCTTTTTTCTCTTCACTGTCGGGTTTAGCGGTGGAATGAAAAAGTCCCAGGCCTTTTACCAGTGAGGGATATTTTTCAGCCAGCGCCAATGCAACATAGCCACCCATAGAATGGCCAATGAGGATAGCTTCTTTAATATTTTCTGCCAGCAGGATGGAATAAACATACTCCGCCATAGATTCGATAGACAGGGGAGTTGTGAGAGGCGCAGCGGCCGTTCCAGGTAAATCAGGAATAATAAGGTGGCAATGGTTTTTTAACGTAGTTATTTGTTTGTTCCATAGAGCCGAATTCTCCGAAAAACCGTGTATGAGTACTACTGCAACGCCTTCACCTTCATCCAGCCAGGTGATGTTTCCGTCATTGATTGATTTCCGCATTTTTTAACCCGGGAATAAATCGTGAAATAAAAGCATGTATCAGTAACAAGATACAAAATATTAAAGCTGCTTTCGACACCAAATCGCCATTCCGGACATAGAACGTATTTCCCCCGTTCAGGGTTACAGTTGCTTTGAAAACTCTTTGTTGCCAGTAAGGCTGCGGCTGAAAGATTTCTCCTGCCGGGCTTATGACTGCTGATATACCGGTGTTGGCACTGCGAACCACCCATTTCCGTGTTTCTATGGCACGGATACGTGCATACTGCAAATGCTGACGATGGCCTTCTGTATTTCCCCACCATCCGTCGTTGGTGATAATAACCAACAGATTAGCTCCCTGTTTGATGCGGGAGGCAACATAATTACTGAAAACAGATTCATAGCAGATAACCGGGAAAACATTCGCACTGTCGGCCGGGTTGGTGAACATTTCTACGCCCGGTACCCGGCCATAACTGCCGGTGATGCCGCCAAAATCAAGTGCCACGCTTTTCAGAAAAGAAAAATAGCGCACATAGGGAACCAGTTCTGCTCCGGGCACAAGTTCATATTTATGATAAATCTGTATGCCGGGAGTAGTATCTATTTGAAGTGCACTGTTATAGGCATCCCAGCGGGAGCCGTCGTTCATTTGCCGCGCGGTAGCGGGAATATCGTCGGTGTTGTTGTAGTGCTTGAGGGTGGCTGCACCGGTGATCAGTTTGGCTTTGGGATAGTGGCGGAGCAGTTCTCTGATCGCAGTTATTTCCGGCTGATAATTCAGTTCATGCTCCCAGGCTCCGGTCGGAAACAAGGCTGTTTCGGGCCAGATGATATACCGGGTATTGCTGTCGGCTTTTTCGGCTGTCAGCCTCAGAAATATTTGCAGCTGATCCATCACGGTGCCGGTAGCAAATTTCTCGTCGTAAGGATCTATGTTGGGTTGTACCACCACTACCTCTGTTTTCCTGCCTTTGCTGACCGTAGGGACCATCATAGCAGAAAAGAGCAGTGGTAGTCCGATCAGTAACGCCGGTTTCCAGAGCTCCCGGGTTAATACCTGTTTCCATGAAAATTCGTGTATACGGGCCCGTTTCCAGATGCTGTAAATAAGGATGTTAGTCAGTAAAACCCACAACGAGCCACCGCTGGTACCCGTTATCTCGTACCACTGTATCCATCCCGGCCGGATGGCAAATGCGTGGCCCAGCACCAGCCACGGCCAGCTGAGTTCCCAGGTTTGATGGATGTATTCAAAGGTAAGCCAGTATACAATTAATGCAAACCAGGCGGCTGCTTCAGACAATCTTTTCCGTGTATTCCGGTAAGCCAGCCAGGGAATGCTCATCAGCAGGGCATTGAAGGTATTGGCAAATACTCCGCTGGCAGGAACCGTTGTATTTCCTACCCACCAGGTAGAGGCCACATTCCATATCAGAAACGCCAGATAAATAAGCCCGAAATACTTCCACCTGTTATGTACTTTCTCACTGATATACAACAACGGAGTAAATGCTACAAATATCAGCGGTGTCAAAGGCATGGTAGGCCAGGCCAGCCAGAAGAGCAAACCAGAGAGAATACTAAGTAGTATAAAAGGCTTTTTCAAGAATTAGAAATTAGGAATGAAGAATTAAAGCGAAGATAAGTGCGGAAAATAAGAATTACGAATTGAGATGATAAGGACAATGAAGAAATAATGAAAAGCAAAACGTCCGGCAGTTATACCGGACGTTTTTATTTATACTCTTGGGAAAAGTACGTTTATTACTGATCTATACCATTCTTAATTCTTCACTCGTCATTCTCTATTCTCCATATTATCTGCTGTAATTCGGCGCTTCCTTAGTGATCACCACATCATGCGGGTGGTTTTCTTTTACAGTAGCAGCGGTGATCTTAACGAATTGCGCTCCCTGTAATGCCTTGATATCTTTTGAACCAGTGAGGCCCATACCTGCTCTCAGGCCGCCAACAAACTGTTGTACGATTTCAGACAGCATGCCTTTGTAAGGGACACGGCCTACGATACCTTCCGGAACCAGTTTCTTGATATCATCTTCGTCCTGGAAGTAACGGTCTTTACTACCTTCCTGCATCGCTTCGATAGAGCCCATACCACGGTAGGATTTGAATTTACGTCCTTCGTAGATGATGGTTTCTCCGGGACTTTCTTCCACTCCGGCGAAAATAGATCCGGCCATGATGGTAGAAGCTCCTGCTGCCAGTGCTTTCACCATATCGCCGGTATAACGGATACCTCCATCTGCAATTACCGGGATACCCAGTTTTTTCAATGCGTCTGAGGCTTCCATCACTGCGGAAAGCTGAGGGAAACCGGCACCGGTTACAATACGGGTGGTACAGATAGAACCAGGGCCCACACCTACTTTCACCGCATCTGCTCCTGCCTGTGCAAGCGCCAGGGCGCCATCAGCAGTGGCAATGTTACCAGCAATTACCTGCAGTTTCGGGAAGGTTTTCTTTAATTTCTTCAGGCTGTTGAGTACAGCGATGGAATGTCCGTGAGAACTATCCAGGCAAACTACATCCACGCCTACGTTGATCAGTGCCTGTGCACGATCCAGCAAATCGGGGGTAATACCCAGTGCAGCTCCTACGAGTAAACGGCCGAATTCGTCCTTTACAGCATTAGGATAGCTGGTCAGCTGCAGTATATCACGGTAAGTGATCAATCCTGCCAGTTTGCCCTGTTTGGTAACTACAGGCAGCTTTTCAATTTTATATTGTTGCAGGATCTTTTCCGCCTTTCTCAGGTCAGTGCCTTCCGGAGCAGTGATCAGGTTTTCGCTGGTCATTACATCCTTTACGAGGCGCTTTTTATTTTTTTCGAATCTCAGATCTCTATTAGTAAGGATTCCTACCAGTTTGGTGTTGTCGTCGATTATAGGAATACCGCCAATGCCGTTTTCCTTCATCAGCCGCAATGCTTCACCGATAGTAGCGTCGCCTTTCAGTGTAACCGGATCCATGATCATCCCGCTTTCGCTACGTTTTACACGCCTTACCATTTCAGCCTGGCGTTCAATGCTCATGTTTTTGTGCAGAATACCTATACCGCCTTCTCTCGCCAGCGCAATGGCCAGTGTAGCCTCAGTAACAGTATCCATTGCGGCAGATACCATTGGTATATTAAGGCGTATGTTTTTTGTTAATTGCGTAGAGAGATTGACTTCTTTAGGCAGAACTTCTGAGTAGGCCGGTACAAGGAGCACATCATCAAATGTAAGTCCGTCAGCTACGAATTTGGGTTTAGATTTTCCCGCAGGCATGATGCAATTATTAATCAGTTATAAAAATAATTGCACGCAAATGTACATCTTTTTAGACAATAAATAAAATATTCACCTCGCTGCATAGCGAAGCCGGCAGGGGGATTTGTTAATTAAATATTAACAGAACGAAGGTTGGCGCCTGCTTTACAGCCACCAGCGAGAATCCGCGGATAAGTCATCCGCAGGTCATTAATCATAAACCCGCTTTGGCAGCATTCACCAACCGGCTGTTAGTTCGTACTGTTGCCCCGGAAGACTCTTCACCACCTGGTGCATTTCCAGGTTAAAGACTGCTACTGCTACCTGGCTCCCCGATAAACGGGACCGCAAATAAAGCTCCTCCAGGTGCATAGGCGATTTTTCACGGAATAAGGCTAGGATCAGTTGCTCATCTGCCGAAAACTCAGGGAAGAGTGGTGGTTGAGCCAATGCATCCTTTTTCAGATCCACTGGCTTCTCCTGCCAGCCCATCAAATCCAGTATGTCGTTTGCACTGGTAGTAAGCACTGCTTTATTTTGCCGGATCAGTTCATTGCAACCGGCCGACTGTGTATCCTGTATACGGCCGGGAATACAGCATACTTCCCGGTTATAGCCGTTGGCCAGGTCGGCAGTGATGAGTGAGCCGCCCCGAATCCCGCTTTCAATAACGATCGTTACATCGCTGATACCAGCCACAATGCGGTTCCGGCGGGGAAAATTCTGCCTGTCGGGCTGGGTTTGGCTGGGATAATCTGTCAATAGCCCGCCCTGTTCCAGCATGTCGGCTGCTATCTGACGGTGCCCGGGCGGATAGATTCTGTCTAACCCGTGCGCCAATACACCTATAGTGGGCGTATTCGCCTTCAGCGCAGCTTTATGGGCAAGTATATCGATGCCGTAAGCCAGGCCGCTGACAATCGTTACTCCGGCCTCCGCCAGGGCATTAACCAATGCTTCGCAAACAGACCTGCCGTAAGCCGTGGGAAATCTGGTCCCCACAATATTCACTATTCTCGCAGGATTCAGATCCGTATTGCCCTTAAAGTAAAGCATCGCCGGATTGTCGGGGCAATGGAGCAGGCGCCTTGGATAAGCCGGATCCGTACAAAAAACAGGCTGTATGCCGTATTTTTCCATGAAGGCTATTTCACGCCCAATGGTATCGAAATCGCGGAAGCTAAGCAGGGCACTGGCCCTTATGGCGCCTACTGTCTCAATTCTTGTTAATTCATATTTACCGGCTTTAAATACATCGGTGGCGCAACCAAAATGTTCAATTAGTTTTTTGATAATTACATCGCCAACCATGGGAACGCGGGTTAATGCAATCTGGTACATTAATTCCTCGGGCATAACAAACAATTATTTTGTGGAATTTACAATTTTCTGCGGCTCTTTATGTTTGCAACATGAATTATTTTTGTGCGTACTAATTTTTTTTCTATGAAGATGAAATGGTTGTTAACCGGTTTGCTGATCACCAGTGCCTTCGCTTGTAAAACCACGGCTCCGGTAGCGGAAAAGAAAACAGTTCATACACAACTGATTCCGGAAGGCCCGGCATGGGCTGCATTGTGGCAACAACAATCCGGCGAATATAAAGCCCTATGCCTGCAGGCCTATCAGCTGGCTGCTTTGCGGCTCGATCAATACCTTACTGCCAAAGGCAATAAGCCGCTGGCAGTAGTAACAGATATCGATGAAACCGTACTGGATAACAGTCCTTATTCCGTTCAGCAAGCCCTGGCCGGAAAAGGATACGATGATAAAAGCTGGATGGAATGGACCGCCAAAGCCGTTGCAGACACGGTTCCTGGCGCACCTGCCTTTTTTAAATATGCCGCATCTAAAGGAGTAAAAGTATTTTATATCACCAACCGTGCTGAAAGCGAACGTGCTGCCACCCTGAAAAATCTGCAACAGTATAACTTCCCGGATGCAGATAATCAGCACCTCCTGCTGAAAACAACGACTTCAGGCAAAGAGCCCCGCCGCCTGCAGGTATTACAGCAATACGATATCGTGATGCTCTTCGGCGACAACCTGAGCGATTTCTCCGCTATCTTCGATGGGAAACCTTTTGAAGAAAGGAATGCTGCCGCTCTCGGAGCTGCGCCGAACTTCGGCAGTAAATTCATCGTTCTCCCCAATCCTATGTATGGCGACTGGGAAGGCGCTTTGTACAATTTTCAGTATAAGCTTTCTACGCAGGAGAAGGATTCAATTATGAAAAGCAAACTCAGAACAATTAAGAATTGAGAAAGAAGAATTAAGAAGAAGAGCGGAGATAGTCGCGATATTTGTATTCGCGTTTACTATCTCCGCTCTTCTTCTTAATTCTTCTTTCTCAATTCTTAATTGTCATCACCGTGCGTCGGTTCTGCGCCCTTCCCTCCTCTGTATCATTATCCGCTACCGGCTGTGTTTTTCCATAGCCTTTTGAGGTGAGCCGTGCGGCCGAAATACCTTTTTCGGTCAGGTATTGTACTACCGCTTTTGCACGGTTTTCAGAAAGGATCTGATTGTCTTTATCAGTGCCCACATTGTCAGTATAGCCGGAAATTTCAATTTTGATAGCAGGATTCTCCTTTAACAACTGTACGAGTTTATCGAGTTCTGTAATGGATGCAGGTTTAAGACTGTATTGTTTGGTATCAAAGAAGATATTGTGCAGTACAATGCTCGCATTAGCCGTCAGCGGTTGCAGCGGGATATTCTTTTCAAAAGGAGTACCCGGATTATGATCTTTCAGTGAGAAATGATCTGAATAAAACAGGTATCCCTGTTTGTTCACGTGCATAGCGTAGTCCTTGCCCACCGGCAGTGGTGCAAGGTAGTCGCCGTTGTCATTTGCTTTTACCTTTGCGATGTGGTAGCCTCCCTGCAGATCAGTTATTTCGATATCCGCTGCAAGCCGGGCATGGGTGGCGGTATCATACACGAATCCTTTTACGTATAATGTTTGCAAGGGCCGTGCTTCCGGGTATAGTTCGAAGCTGTAGATATCCAGACTGCCAAACCCTTCAGCCCTGTCTGATGCAAAATAGGCAGTGGTGCCGTTGGCATCTACTACCAGCGAGGCATCTTCATCTATGGTGTTGATAGGATAACCCAGATTGATGGCAGGGCCCCAGCTGCCATCAGGCTGACGGCGGGAGTAAAAGATATCCATTCCGCCATAACCGGGATGACCGTTAGAGGCAAAATAAAGTGTCTGGCCATCGGCATGTATAAAAGGAGTGCTTTCATTGCCTTTGGTGTTAATATTGGGCCCGAGGCGTTCCGGTGTGCTCCAGTGCCCATTAGGCTGCAGATTGCTTACAAATATATCTGAACCGTTATCTGGTGTTTGACGTGCAAAATAAAGCGTTTGTTTGTCTGCGCTGAGGCAGGGTTGCGACTCCCAGTCGCGGGTGTTGATGGGAGCACCGAAATTTTTGGGAGCAGTCCAGCCCTTTTCTGTCTTTTCTGAGTAGTACAGATCGCAGCTGCCTTTACCTTCCGGAAAGTCGCAGCCCGTAAATACCAGCATGGTACCATCTTGTGAAATGTTTTGTGCGCCTTCATTGAAATTAGAGTTTACCGGTTCACCCATGTTTTCAGCAGGTGACCACTTATTATTGTTATCGCGATGGGTTATATAAAAATCTTCATTGCGGTTATTGACGCGCCGCGTATAGATCAGTGTTTTGCTGTCGATGGTCAGCGATGGGAAATACTCCGGATCCTTGCTGTTTACATTGGCTCCCAGGTTCTCCGGATGAAAAGGCACTGTTTTTCCGTTATGTACCGCAAATTCATAATTTGCTTTCAGGTTTTCCGCGATTGGGCTTTTAGCTTTGGCTACTGCCAGGTACTGGTTAATCAATTGGAGAGCGCCTGTAAAGTTTCCGGTGCCTGCCATCGCTTTGGAATAAGCTATCATCACAGGTTTCAGGCCGCTGCTGTCGAGCTGTTTCAGTTTTTCAAAAGCTGTATTGGACGCTTTATAGTTTTTCATTTCCAGATAACAAAGCCCCATCTGACCATATGCATCCGTGAAATTTGGGGCTGATTTTAAGGCCTCTTCCAGGTAACCAATCGCGGCAGCGCTCTGATAATTCCTGAAAGCTTCTATTGCTTTATCAAAACTGGCTTTGGCTTTTTTAGGTGCGTTTTCATAGGAAACTATCTGGGACTGTGCCAGCAGGGAGATGCTGCACAGGCAGCCCAATAGTATCAACAGGCAGGTTTTTTTCATAGTATATAATAGTAGCTGTGTAATTAACGAAAATACTACGAAAAATAGTGCCGGGAAATTAGAGATATCATAAACAACCGGGCGGAAACAAGTGGATAATTGCACCTGTTTCCGCCCGGTTTAAGTATGTTGCTGAATTCCCGCTCAGGGAACATTGATGTATTTGTGGATTTGCAACGACATCGTCCATTGCGGATTATCCTTGATATATGCTGTGATCAGCGGTGTCATCTCTGTACTGCGATCCCACTCCGGCTGTAAATACAGCTTACAATGTTTGCCGGCCAGTGCGGCATATTTTTCCGCCCACGCAAAATCTGTCTTGTTAAAGATCACCACTTTCAGTTCATGTGCCAGCCGGCAGATCTCCGGTAACGGCGCCTTGAATTTTTTAGGAGAAAGTGTGATCCAGTCCCAGCTACCGCTCAGTGGAGAAGAGCCGGAAGTTTCTATATGCGTGCGGAAACCTTCCTTGTGTAACGCTCTGGTAAGCCCATCCAGCTGATGCATCAATGGTTCTCCGCCAGTGATCACTGCAATACGCCCCGGATAACGGGCGGCTTCTCCTACGATGTCGGATATTTCCAGTTGCGGATGTTTGTCGGCATCCCAGCTTTCTTTTACATCACACCATACGCATCCTACATCACAGCCACCAAGCCGGATGAAATAAGCTGCTTTTCCCTGGTAATAGCCTTCTCCCTGAATGGTGTAGAAGCGCTCCATTACCGGTAGTGTGCTTGTTTTGATATTAGTACTTACTACAGACATATTCTTACTTCACAAAGGTCGGATTTTTTCCAACCATCCGTTATTAGTTCATACTTCCTTTTAACCCAACTGCGGCATGATAAGTGTTCTTCAGCAAAGCGGCAATGGTCATGGGACCTACGCCTCCGGGAACCGGAGTGATATAGCTGCATTTGGGCGCCACTTCATCAAATTTAACATCTCCTTTCAGGCGGAAACCACTTTTCTTGCTGGCATCTTCCACACGGTTGATACCCACATCCACTATGATAGCTCCTTCTTTTACCATGTCGGCAGTAACAAAATCAGGCCTGCCGATAGCAGCAACAATGATGTCGGCCTGGCGGCATATTTCAGCCAGATTGTGTGTGTGCGAATGGGTAAGGGTTACCGTGCAGTTACCTGGATTGGTATTGCGGCTGAGCAGTATACTGATGGGAGTACCCACGATGTGGCTGCGACCTATTACTACGGCATGTTTACCTTTAGTAGGAATATTGTAATGTTCCAGCATCAGCATAATCCCATAAGGAGTAGCAGGAATGAAAGCGGGCAAGCCACTCACCATTTTACCCACATTCATCGGGTGAAATCCATCCACATCCTTGCTGGGATCAATGGTGTTGATTACCAGTTCTTCGTTGATGTGTTTGGGTAATGGCAGCTGTACCAGTATACCATCTACGTCCGGATTTTCATTCAGCAGAATAATCTGATCAAGCAAATGCTTTTCAGAGATCTGCGCATCAAAACGGAGAAGCGTTGAATTATAACCGCATTCTGCACATGATTTAACTTTGGATGCAACGTAGGTTTCACTTGCTGGGTTGTTACCTACCAGGATGGCTGCCAGATGAGGGACTTTTTTGCCTGCAGCTTTTAATTCAGCCACCTTAGCGGCCAATTGAGTTTTTATGGTCTCGGAAACGAGTTTACCGTCTAAAATTTGCATGTGCAAAGGTAAGGAAAAAGCTGAAAGCAAAAAGCTACCACAACATTTGAATGCAAACGCCCGCAGGATGCCGGCTTGCGTCCGTCAATGGCTGTAGTAGCTTTTACACTTAGGGGTCTGGGTTGTCTTTAGTGGAAATTATAAGGCAAAACAACATGTAACCTTCCGTCGGACATATATCCGACGGAAGGATCAGATCACAGTAGGTATTAAATTTTAGGTGCTGCAGCCAGCATCTCTGGTGTGGCCCCGGCTGCATATTTTTCGAAGTTGCGGATAAATTGCGCCGCCAGGTCTCTCACTTGCACATCGTAAGCGGCTTTATCGGCCCAGGTATTGCGCGGATCCAGTATGTCGGCCGGTACACCCGGGCAACTGTCTGGGATCGCAACACCGAATACCGGATGCGGGTGGAAGTTGGCCTTGTCCAGTTCGCCATTCAGCACTGATGAAATCATCGCACGGGTATAAGCCAGCCTGATGCGGTTGCCGGTACCGTATGCACCGCCGGTCCAGCCGGTATTGATCAGCCAGACTTTAACGTTGTGGTTACGCATCTTTTCTCCCAGCATCTGCGCATACTGCGCCGGATGCAAAGGCATGAAAGGTGCTCCGAAACACGCACTGAAGGTGGATTTCGGCTCTGTTATTCCTGCTTCTGTACCTGCTACCTTGGCGGTATAACCGGAGATAAACTGGTACATCGCCTGTTCGGGCGACAACCGTGATATGGGCGGTAATACACCGTAGGCATCGCAGGTAAGGAAGAATATATTTTTAGGAATTCCGCCTTCTGCGGGCTCCTGCGCGTTATCGATGTAATGCAGCGGGTAGGATACGCGGGTATTTTCGGTAATGGATTTATCCGCGTAGTTTACCGTGTGGGTGCCAGGGAAGAACTTAATATTCTCCAGCAGTGCGCCCTCACGTACGGCATGAAATATCTGTGGTTCCTTTTCTTCCGAAAGATCAATACATTTTGCATAACAACCACCTTCGAAGTTGAACACACCATTTGGCGTCCAGCCGTGCTCGTCGTCGCCGATCAGCTTGCGCTGCGGATCAGCACTCAGCGTGGTTTTACCCGTTCCGCTCAAGCCGAAAAAGATGGCCGTATCCCCGTCTTTGCCCAGGTTGGCAGAACAGTGCATACTCAGCACTTTATGGTGATGCGGCAGTTCGAAATTGAGAATGGTGAAAATACCTTTCTTAATTTCTCCGGTATAGGCACTGCCCCCGATAAGGATCATCTTCTTCCTGAAATTCACTACCGAGAAGTTTCCCTGGCGGGTACCATCCGTAGCAGGATCTGCGAGGCATCCCGGCGCCTGTATCACTGTCCAGTCGGTTTGCATGTAATCCAATTCCTCTTCTGAAGGCCGCAGGAACATATTGTACGCAAACAAACTCGACCAGGGCAGCTCTGTAATCATACGTATATTCACGCGGTAGTCCTGGTTAGCGCATGCATAGCCATCGCGCATCCATACTTCTTTTCCGCTGAAATAACGGGTGATCCTGTTATATAAACGATCAAAGTGTTCTTCGGAGATAGGAATATTGAAATCGTTCCAGTTAACAGTGTTGGCAGTGATGTTGTCTCTTACAATGAATTTGTCCTTAGGCGAGCGGCCGGTATATTCGCCGGTATTAACGGCCAGGGCTCCGGTGTCTGCATATTCCCCTTGCTTGCGGGCGACGGTTTGTTCCGCCAGCTCTTCAGGAGATAGTTGGTAATAAACGTTAGCTACGTTCTCTATGCCAAGTCCCCGTAAGTCAGCAATAGGATTCCTTACGCTACTCATTTGCATAAAAGCAAGATTGTTTTGGTGTAATAGCAAAACTAGGGTTTTTTTGATATTGTCAAATTTTATAGGTGTTATACCATTAAAATTTAGAAAATACTTACGAGTATCGGGGGATCATTGCGATATCTTCAGTATGTCTGTGTTTCCTTGCAGGATTGTCAAACTAAAAAAGGGTTAATATAACATTAAATACCAGTAAGGAAATATTAGTACGATTTTGTCATTTAATGATGCAGATATTGACCGATTTGGTAATTCAGCGGCAATCGCCGTTCGCAGGTCCGAAATTTTAGCTAGGTTTGGAGCCTCATTTGAAAATAAGAGATATGAAGAATCTGCCCTTAGATCCGCAGCTGTTCGTGAAGAACCGTCAGCGTTTTGTGGCAAAAATGCAGCCACAGTCCATAGCTATAATTAATTCCAATGATGAATTGCCTACTAACGGCGATGCCTTGTATAAGTTCAAACAGAATTCCGACCTGTACTGGCTGACCGGAATCGATCAGGAAGATACCATGATAGTGTTGTTCCCGGATAATCCTGATCCCAAATACCGCGAAGTGCTGGTATTGGTGCGGCCTAACGAGCTGAAGGAAAAATGGGATGGTCACCGGCTGCGTAAAGACGAAGCACTCGCCATTTCCGGCATCGCTACCGTAGTGTGGCTGGATAGCCTGGACGCGTTTTTACAGCAATGGATTAATGATGCGGCTAACATCTACCTGAATTCCAACGAAAATAACCGTAAGTCTAATCTGGTGCCGGTAAGAGATTACCGCTATGCCCAGGAAATGAAAGTGCGTTATCCGTTACATCACTACCTGCGTGCAGCCGTTATATTCAAGGAACTGCGTGCCGTAAAAACACCGGAAGAGATCAGGGTAATACAGCAGGCGATCGATATCACTGAAAAGGCTTTCCGCCGGCTGTTGACATTCATTAAACCAGATGTATGGGAACATGAGATCCATGCAGAGATCCTGCATGAGTTCCTGCGAAACCGTTCCGGCGGAGAAGCGTATGGCTCTATTATCGCATCAGGCGACCGCGCCCGTACGCTGCATTATGTATCTAATAACGATGAGTGTAAAGACGGAGAGCTGATCCTGATGGATTTTGGCGCAGAATACGGTGGCTATAACGCCGACCTTACCCGTACCGTACCGGTAAATGGTAAATTCACCGCCCGCCAGCGTGAGGTATACAATGCCTGTTTACATCTTCATAACTATGCTAAATCTATCCTGCGCCCGGGTATCACCATCGCGAAGTACCACGAAATGGTAGGAGAGGAAGCCACCAGAGAATTTATAAAACTGAAATTACTTACGGAAGAACAGGTGAAGAACCAGGATCCGGAAAATCCGGCCTATCGCAAGTACCTGTATCATGGCATATCTCACCATCTTGGCGTGGATGTACACGATCTCGGACCTTCTTTCCATAAACCGATTCCTGAAGGAGCGGTAATGACAATTGAGCCGGGAATTTATATTGAAGAAGAAAAAATGGGTGTCCGCATTGAAAACAATATCTGGCTGACAGCCGAAGGTAATGTGGACCTGATGAAAAATATGCCGATTACAGCGGATGAAATTGAAGCACTGATGGCCCGCTGATCAGTTTGATTTTTTTGACGCTCCTGATGAATTGAAAAGGTAAAACAAAAGATAATCATCAAAATTATATCTTCGCTGCTGCCTCTGTTCATCAGGAGTGTCAAAAACGTCATAATTAATCAGTGGTTTCATGAAACAACTACCCAACATACTTACCCTATGTAACCTTTTTTGCGGCGCCCTGGCGATTATATGTATACTATATGCGCCGGAGTATCGTGCTGAAATTAACGGTGCCGACTATACGATTATCAGCCCCGAACCTGTTTATTGGGCGTCCGCCCTGGTAGTAATAGCCGGAATTTTTGATTTTTTTGATGGAATGGTAGCCCGGCTGCTTCGTGTGAGCGGTCCTATGGGAAAGGAACTCGATTCACTGGCAGATGTGGTGACTTTCGGTGTAGTGCCCGGTATGATGCTGTTCCGTTTGCTGCGCAGTGCTTATTTTCAGCAACCCGATGTATTTGACGTATCTATCATCAATCTGGCTCCGGCCTTGCTGGTACCTTGTTTTGCGGCTTACCGCCTTGCCAAATTCAATATAGATGTAAGGCAATCCGAAAGTTTCATCGGAGTACCTACTCCTGCAGTAGCCCTGCTGGTGGCATCTTTTCCCCTGATCGTGCTTTTCAATCCGTTCAACCTGGCGCATTGGTTCCAGAACATCTGGGTATTATACGTCGTTATCGGCTTGCTCTGTTACCTGATGGTAGCCGAAATTCCCATGATCAGCCTGAAGTTCAAGAATAAGAGCATTGCTGCCAACTGGCCACGCTTCCTGCTGATTATCCTCACTATACTGAGCATTCCGGTGCTGAAATTTGCTGCAGTACCGTTTGTTTTCGTGTGTTATGTGGTGCTGTCGGTGGTGGTGCCTCCGAAGATAATTACGAATTAAGAATTACGAATTACGAAATGCATAGCAGATATAAGCGAGTGATATGTTATCCGCTTATATCTGCTATGCATTTCGTAATTCGTAATTCTTAATTCGTAATTTTTATCGTACGTTTGCGGCAAAATTTCTAGCACAATGACTTTTACTGCACATATCAATGTGATGCCACTGAAGGAATTATTGGATCCGCAAGGAAAAGCGGTAATGGGTGGTCTCAAGAACCTGGGTTTAGGCCAGGTACAGGATGTACGTATTGGTAAGCACATTACCCTGCAGATCGAAGCTGCCAGCCAGGAAGAGGCAAAACAGATCGCGGAGAATGCCTGCCAGAAGCTGTTGGCAAACCAGGTAATGGAATCTTTCGAAGTACATATACAATAACTGATTGCGTGCTGTAACGGCACAGTACAGGAAGTTCGCAAAGGAGTGGAGATAGCGCAGGAACCTAACCGGGCGGATCTCCCACCTCTGCGAACTTCCCTGTTTTACGTACTTATATAAGGGAATTGAATTATGAAACTATATCTCGTTCCATCTCCCATTGGTAATCTTGCAGATATTACCTACAGGGCTGTGAAAGTGCTGGAAGAGGCTGATCTGATACTGGCGGAAGATACACGCACTTCCGGTGTACTGCTGCGGCATTACCAGATCAATAAGCCCGTAACCCCCTATCATCAGCATAACGAGCATAAAATAGTGCAGCATCTGTTGCAACAGCTGCAGGAAGGCAAAACAATGGCGCTGCTGACCGATGCCGGTACGCCAGGCATATCGGACCCTGGTTTCCTGCTGGTGAGGGAATGTACCCGCGCCGGCATCCCGGTAGAATGCCTTCCGGGCGCCACAGCGTTTGTTCCGGCGCTTGTTAACAGCGGTATTCCTATGAACCGGTTTGCATTTGAAGGTTTCCTGCCACTCAAGAAAGGACGCCACACACTGTTTACCCGGCTGGCCACAGAAGAACGTACCATCGTTTTCTATGAATCCCCCATGCGGCTGGTAAGAACCCTCGCGGATCTGATCCAGTATTTTGGCCCCGACCGCCCCTGCTCTGTGAGCCGGGAACTGACCAAGATGTTTGAGGAAAATAAACGCGGTACCCTGCAGGAAGTACATGATTACTATGCGGAGAAAGGGGTGAAGGGAGAAATTGTAGTGGTGGTACAGGGCTGCGAATAATTTTTTTCCCAACTGACATAGGGTTGTCATACCGGGGTTGTTGTTTTGTAACCAGAAACTTTTACCATGTCTATCACTGATATTGCATCCCGGCGACTACAACACCAACAATTACAGAAAACTGCTCTGAAAACACCCGACAGCATGGTGTCTTTTTTCGGAGCAATGCAGGCACAGGACTACGCCAGCAGCAAATGGGGCATAGGCGCCCGCCTCCCGGGGTGTACCCATGCGGATGTAGAAAACGCCATCCGGCAAAAGAAGATTATCCGTACTACCGTATTCCGTGGCACCCTGCACCTGGTGGCAGCTGCCGATGTACGTTGGATGCTGCAGCTGGCCGCACCGTCCGTAAGAACCCGCGGAAGAAGCATGCAACGTAAACTCGGCTTGGATGAACCCTTGTTCGATCGGATTAAACAACTGCTGATAAAATTGCTGGAAGGCGGTAAACAGCTTACCCGTAAAGAAATCACCGCTTATTTACAGGCAAACGGAATCAATACCGACGAAAACAGGATGAATCATATCCTGTACGAAGCCGCTATCTCAGGGATTACCTGTAACGGCGCCCTGCGGGAAAAACAGTTTACCTACACGCTGCTCGACGAATGGCTGCCTGCCTCGGATATGCTTGATAAAGAGACAGCACTGCAAACCCTGGCCCGGCGATTTTTTACCAGTCACGGGCCAGCTACTGTGGCTGATTTTGCACAATGGTCAGGTTTCCCGATGAAGGAAGCACGGGAAGGATTGGAAAGCGCCCGCTCTGCCCTGGTGGCAAAGCAGGCCGGGGATGTTACCTGGTGGATGGCGCCCGGCAGAACCAGGCCCGTTACTACATCTGCGTTGCTGTTGCCCGCTTTCGATGAATATTTCGTTGGCTACAAAGACCGTAGCACCGTGATTGATATGCGGCATGCCAGTAAAGTGATGACCCTGAACGGTATTTTCAATCCCCTGATGGTACGTGACGGGCAGGTAATAGGCGCCTGGAAGCGTACGATTAAGAAAGATACCGTTAGCATTGTAACTGCACCTTTCCGGTCAATGAAGAAGGCTGAATTAAAAGACTTTGAGCCGGCTGCATTGAGGTATGCGGCCTTTCTGGGCTTCACCCTGCAGGAATTCAAATAATGAGTATTCATGCCTCCGTGTAGCTGAGAAGACCTTTCTCATTTACTATCCGGATACTTTTTCCCGAGATAATGATCAGGTTTTCCGATATAAATTCATTCAGTATGCGGAAGATGGTTTCATAGGTAGTGCCGATATAGGAAGCCAGATCCTGCTTGCTGAGAGAAAGATGAATGAAGCCGTCATCCGAACGCCCAAACAACTTTTCCAGTAGCAGCAGGGCCGTGGCGCACCTTCCTTTTACCGGCATATGGGCCAGGTTACGTATCTGCTTTTCTGAAGTTTGCAGTTCCTGCGCATAAAAGAGCATCAGGGCATAAAGCAGTTCCTGGTTTACGCGTAATGACGACTGGAAAAAATCCATTTCAAAGAAGCATACCCTGACGGAACTCAACGTGGTAGCCGATACCGGAAAGATTGGTTCAGTGCCCCCAATTCCCCGGTGCCCGACAATGTCGCCCGGACCCGCAAAACGAACAATCAGCTCTTTGTCGCTTCCCCAGTGTTTATGGACCTTTACAACACCTTCGTAGATAAAATAAATGCCCGTTACCCGCTCGCCTTCACGGAACAATACCTCGTTCTTGCGTAACACAAAATTCTTCCGATGGAGCGCAATAGCAGTGCCCCATTCACTCATTGATAACCTGCAAAGCAGGCAGGTTTTTCCGTCGCAACCCTGTTTATCTTTCTTCATGTGTAAAATGCCGGGAGGATATAAAAGGAAATGGATCCGATAACAATGATTGCAGGGATACTACTTCCCCGACAATAATAATGGCGGGGTTACCGATGTTTTCAGCCCGGGCCCGTAGTGCAATATCCTTTACAGTACCAGTTACCATTTTGGCGCTGGTAGTAGTGCCTTCCTGGATAACAGCGGCAGGCGTTTCTTTCTTCCCGCTATTCATAAAAATATCCATGATCTGTTCCAGTTTGTTCATGGCCATCAATATGACTACAGTAGCAGTGGAACGTGCCGCCAGTTCTACATCTCCGGAGATGTCGCCCGACCGGGTAGTGCCTGTTGTAACCCAGAAGCTCTCCGCCATTCCGCGGTTGGTGAGCGGCACCATTTGAGAAGCCGGTACCGCTATGGCACTGCTGATGCCGGGAATAACAGCTACGGCTACCCCGTGTTCCCTGGCATAAGTGATTTCTTCCACCGCTCTGCCGAAAACAAACGGATCGCCGCCTTTTAACCGGACTACATGACCATGTGCGAGTGCCATTTCTACGATCAGCTGGTTGATCTCCTGCTGCGACAGGGTATGGCAGCCATAGCGTTTGCCGGTGAACCGTATGATCGCTCCTGGAGATGCATATTCCAGTAAAGAAATGTCTACCAGGGCATCATATAATATAACATTGGCCTGACGTATCGTACGAATCGCTTTCAGGGTGATCAGCTCCGGATCACCGGGGCCTGCACCTACTAATGATAAAAAAGGCCGGTTCATAATTTTATATTATAAAATAAATAATGTGATATAATTTCAATTTTTCAAGATGAAATTAATATAAAACTATTAATTTTATAACTAACATCATGCACCTAGATTTAAAATCTTCACCAAAACAATAAATAATATTATATAGAATTAATTATAATATAATTTATTCAGGTCTTAAATCTACTCCAATGAAAATAGTTGTTATTGGAAATGGCATGGTGGGATACAAATTCTGTGAGAAGCTATGTGCCAGGATCACCCCCGGAGCGGTGGACCTGGTGGTTTTCGGAGAAGAACCCCGACCTGCATACGACCGGGTACATCTCACGTCCTGGTTTGATGGTAAAACAGCTGAAGAGCTCCTGCTGGCCACACCGGAATGGTATACGCAAAAAGGCATACGCCTGCATCTGGGCGACCCGGTTATCCGCATCGACCGGGAACACAAAATGATTTATGCTGCTAAAGGTGCCGCCGAGGCCTACGACTATCTTATTATGGCCACCGGTTCGGCTGCCTTTGTGCCGCCGGTGCCGGGAATTGATAAGAAAGGCGTATTCATTTACCGCACAATCGAAGATCTGGAAATGATGAAAGCCCATGCACAGCGGGCCAAAACCGGGGCGGTGATTGGTGGGGGACTGCTCGGGCTGGAAGCTGCCAAAGCTTTACTGGATCTTGGGATCAGAGATGCCCATGTGATAGAATTCTCCTCCAGGCTGATGCCTCGCCAGATCGATGAAAAGGGATCGGTATTGTTACAGGGAAAGCTGGAGGAACTGGGGCTTAAAGTACTGACCAACAGAAATACGAAAGTGATCACCGGCGATGAATATATCACCGGATTGCAGTTTACAGACGATACTTTCCTGCAGGCGGATATGCTCGTGATTTCAGCGGGCATCAGGCCCAGGGATGAACTGGCAATAGCAGCGGGCCTGGAAACTGGGGCCCGTGGCGGCATTGTGGTAAATGAACAACTACAGACCTCCGATCCATCTATCTATGCCATCGGGGAATGCGCACTTTATAATAATATGATATACGGACTGGTGGCGCCGGGATACGAAATGGCAGAAGTGGTGGCCGCACATATTTCCGGTGAGCTGAAAGCATTCACCGGCTTTGATATGAGCACCAAACTGAAACTCATCGGGGTGGATGTTGCCAGCTTCGGAGATCCTTTTACCGCTCCTGAAAACTGCCGTAGTATTGTTTTTGAAGACAAATACAAAGGCGTTTATAAACGCATCGATATTACGCCGGATGGCCGCCAATTGCTGGGAGGTATTCTCATTGGTGAAGCTGAAGCCTATAATCTGTTGTTACAAACAGCAAAGAATAAACTGGTACTGCCTGCGGATCCCGAATCCCTGTTGCTGGGCCCGGCCCGGGAAAGCACTACCGGTAGCACCGGACTGGATGCCTTACCCGATGAGGCCCTGATCTGCAGCTGCGAAAGCGTCAGCAAAGGCGCGATATGTCAGGCGGTGACAGACGGGCATGAAACCCTCGATGAGGTGAAGAAATGTACAAAGGCCGGTACCTGCTGCGGCGGATGTACTCCCATGGTAAAAGATATCATCACCGCTACGATGAAAGCCCAGGGCAGGTACATCCGCAACGTTATCTGCGAACACTTTGCCTACTCCCGGCAGGAAATGATAGATCTCGTAAAAATCAAATCACTACGCTCATTCGACGAGGTACTGGATCATTACGGTGATGGCGAAGGCTGTGAAATATGCAAACCCGTCATTGCTTCTATCCTCGCCAGTTTGTGGAATGATATGATCCTGGGTAAAGGAAATGACACGGCGCAGGACTCGAACGACAGATACCTGGCTAATATTCAGAAAGGAGGCACTTACTCTGTAGTACCGCGTATTCCGGGCGGAGAGATAACACCTGAGAAATTGATTACTATCGGAGAGATCGCCAGGAAATATCATCTCTATACAAAAATCACCGGCGGACAACGTATCGATCTTTTTGGTGCGCACCTCGTAGACCTGCCGAAGATATGGGAAGAACTGATTGCTGCCGGCTTCGAAAGTGGCCACGCATACGGGAAAGCACTGCGTACCGTGAAAAGCTGCGTAGGCTCTACCTGGTGCCGTTTCGGACTGCACGACAGCGTCAGCTATGCTATCCGCATCGAAGAGCGTTATCGGGGCCTTCGTGCCCCACATAAAATCAAATCTGCTGTATCAGGCTGCATCAGGGAATGCGCAGAAGCGCAGTCGAAAGATTTTGGCATCATCGCTACCGAAAAAGGCTGGAACCTGTATGTATGCGGAAACGGAGGCTCCAAGCCGCAACACGCCATGTTACTGGGAGCCGACCTCGACAGCGAAACCTGCATCAAATACATCGACCGGTTCCTGATGTTCTATATAAGAACCGCGGATCCGCTTACACGTACTGCTACCTGGCTGAATAAGCTCGACGGCGGAATAGATTATCTCCGCAATGTAGTGGTGAATGATAGTCTTGGTATTGCCGCGCAGCTGGAAGTTGAAATGCAGCTGCTGGTCGACAGCTACAAATGTGAGTGGAAAGAGGTCGTGGAAAACCCGGAATTGCGTAAGCGGTTCACCCACTTTATCAATGCACCGGAAGACAAAGATCCTACAGTGAAATTCGAAACGCTTCGCCAGCAGAAAAAAGCTGCTGACTGGAAATAATTTTCTTCATAAAAAATTTACTGCTATGTCTATTTCTTCAACAACCATTCACTGGTTTTTTGCCTGCAGAACATCGGATGTACCCACCAATGGCGGTGTTTGCGTAAAGTACAAAGAGGAGCAGATTGCATTGTTTTATTTTGCCCGGAGAGATGAATGGTATGCTACCCAGAATCTTTGTCCGCATAGGCAACAGATGGCGCTGAGTCGCGGTATGACTGGCACCACCAAAGACGAACCCAAGGTAGCATGTCCCTTTCATAAGAAAACATTTTCGCTGCTCGATGGTCGCTGTTTATCTGATGAGGCCGAATGTGCACTGACGGTTTACCCGGTGCGTATCATCGACGACCTTGTATACATCGGCGTGAGTGAAGGAACAGAAATGGCAGAAGCATAAATAGGAAACCCGGCAGCGGGCAGGCTGGCCGGGCTTCTGATTTCAAAATGGATTGACTCACTTAAAATCAACCAAAGGTACATGAAAAAATGGTTTCATGGCAGCATAGGACTCATGTTGCCTGGGCTGTTACTGTCGCATTACAGCTATGCCCAGTTCACCCTCGGAGCTCAGCTGCGCACCCGCTCTGAGCTTCGCAACGGACAAGGCGCTCCCCAACCCCAGGGCGCGGCCCCGGCTTTCTTCACCTCTCAGCGCACCCGGCTGATGGCCGGTTTCAGCGCATACCGCATTAAACTGGGCCTGACGGTACAGGATGTACGTGTATGGGGGCAGGATGTTTCTACCATAAACCGCACTACTACGCCCGATAACAACGGCTTTATGCTGCATGAAGCCTGGGCGGAAATCCTGCTTACGGATACGGTGGTAAAAAACAAAAGCCTGTCCGTTAAAATCGGCCGTCAGGAACTGGTGTATGACGACAGCCGGTTGTTAGGTAACCTCGACTGGCTACAGCAGGGACGCCGGCACGATGCGGCGGTGGTGAAGTATGAAAGCAGCTCCTGGACAATGCACGCAGGATTTGCTTTCAATCAGAATAAGGAAAATGCCTCAGGCACCATTTATAATCCCGTTCCTCCGGGCAATTATACCGCTAATACCAACGGGGGAAGTGCTTATAAAAGCCTGGAATACCTGTATGTTTCCAGGAAGTTCGATAAAGGTCATCTTTCCTTTCTTTTTCTTTCCGATCAGTTTTCGAAATATCGTGTCGACAGTGTAGCGAAAACCTGGGAAGGGCCTGCATATAGCCGCATTACAACCGGTCTGTTCTATACCGTGGAGGGTACTCATTTATCCGGTACGGCATCCGCTTACTACCAGGGAGGTACTAACGCAAACGGGCAAACGATTAATGCAACGCTGCTCTCCGGGTATTTGCAATATGCCGTTTGCAGCAATTTCGGCGCAGGCCTCGGAGTGGATTATACAACTCCTGATTTCGATCCGTTGTATGGTACTCCACATAAGTTCTGGGGATATATGGATTATTTCTACGTTGCCAGTCCGTTTGGAAACAAAGGGCTGCAGGACTATTATCTCAGAACAAAGCTGACAGCCGGTTCCCGCTGCACAATAGGCGCTGATGTACACGAATTCTATAGCGCTGAAATGAGCAAAAAATTCGGAACAGAGGCGGATATCGTTGCTACCTACGCACTTACAAAGATGATAGGATTTGAAGCCGGCTATAGCCACTTCTGGAGCACTGCTTCACTGGCCGCTGTAAAGAATGTTAAAGACCCGGCTGCCAATAGCAACTGGGCATATGTAACGATCAATATCCATCCCGAATGGAAATTTAAATAACAACAAATAACAGTACAATGCCCGCTCTCGATAAAATAAAAATATTTAGTCTGGATACCATCCAGATGCGTACTTTTCATATTACCTGGCTGATGTTTTTCGTCTGTTTCTTTGGCTGGTTCGGTCTTGCTCCGCTGATGCCAACGATCAGAACCGATCTTGGGCTTACGAAAGCGCAGGTAGGTAACATCATCATTGCATCTGTATCCGGCACCATTATAGCCCGCCTTGTGATAGGCAGGCTCTGCGATACATGGGGACCGCGTAAAACAGCGATACGCCTCTTATTGCTGGGATCTGTACCGGTATTCCTGGTAGGATTATCAAGAGATTATACCTCTTTCCTTGTTTTTCGTTTAGCCATCAGTGTTATAGGTGGTTCTTTCGTAATTACACAGTTCCATACTTCTCTGATGTTTGCGCCGGCTATCAAAGGTACGGCTAATGCCATTACCGGTGGTTGGGGTAATCTGGGCGGCGGTGTAACTAATATGGTGATGCCGCTGATCTTCGCTGCCATTGTAGGAATGGGGTTTACTAAAGGGGAAGCCTGGCGTTATGCCATGATTCTGCCGGGTTTGATGATGCTGATAGTGGCGTGGTTGTATTACCGCTATACGAAGGATACGCCGGAAGGTAACTTCGATGAGATTGGTCGCAATAGCCGGCAGGCCAAAACAGATTGGTCTGTATTGCGCGACTGGCGCATCTGGGCGTTGACATTGGCCTATGGCATGTGTTTCGGTATGGAAATCACTTTTGATAATGTGGCTTCTTTACACTTCGTGGACACTTTTCACCTGTCGCAGAGCAGTGCTGGCTTCTGGGCCGGGGTATTTGGTTTCATGAACCTTTTTGCCCGTGCATTGGGAGGCATTGTGTCTGATAAAGTAGGTGCTGTATCAGGGATGAAAGGGAAGGGCCTGTTGCTGGCTTTTATGTTGCTGATGGAAGGCGCAGGGCTGATACTTTTTGCTCAGTCGGGCTCACTTGTGCTGGCAATTATTTCAATGCTTGGCTTTGCCCTGTTCCTGAAAATGGCCAACGGCGCTACTTACGGTATAGTACCATTTATCAGTGAAAAAAATACCGGCCTGGTGAGCGGAGTGGTAGGAGCCGGCGGTAATCTGGGTGGAATGATGTTTGGTTTTCTGTTTAAGTCAGAGCACATCACCTACGTACAGGCATTTACGTACATTGGGCTAACAGTGATCACCATAGGATGTATTGTACTGCTGACACGATTTACACCAAGACAGGAAACCGATGAAGAGCAGGTAGTCAATGCTCCGGTGGCGATGTCCTGAAAGCGTTAAAAGATGAATTATGCGGTCGACTCTTAAAACTACCTGTTGTTATTGCGGTGTTGGTTGCGGCATACTGGTACATAAAGACCGGCAGGGAAAACTGTATGTGGAAGGAGATCCTTCGCACCCCGTGAATAAGGGAATGCTTTGTTCAAAAGGAATGAACCTGCATTATACGGTAATGGATACAACCGACCGGTTACTTTATCCTGAAATGCGCTACCATCGGGAATTACCGAGGCAGCGGGTAACATGGGATCAGGCATTGGAACGTACTGCTGCAGTGTTTTCTTCCATCATCAGGAAGTATGGGCCGGATGCCGTGGCATTTTATGCCTCCGGTCAGTGCCTGACGGAAGAGTATTATGTAGTCAATAAACTGATAAAAGGATTCATCGGCAGCAATAATATCGATACAAATTCCCGGCTTTGTATGAGCAGCGCTGTAGCCGCTTACAAGATGGCATTGGGAGAAGACGCAGTACCGGGCACTTACGACGATATAGAGCAAACCAGCTGTATTTTTGTGGCCGGCGCCAACCCCGCCTGGTGCCATCCTATTCTGTGGCGCCGGGTGGAAGCTGCCAGGGCGGCGAATCCACAGCTAAAGATCATTGTGAGCGACCCCAGGGTAACGCAGAGTTGCAGTATCGCCGATCTGCATCTGCAGATTAATCCCGGTACCGATATAGTACTCCATCATGCTATAGGCCGGTTGTTGATAGAGCAGGGAAAAACGGACCATTCATTTATAACAGCACATACCGAGGGATTTACGCAGTATCGCGAATGTGTGATGCAACGCAGCATCAGCGAGGCGGCTGCTATTTGTGGTATAGCCGAAGACGCCATCAACACCGCTGCTACATATATCGGAGCGGCAGAGGGGTTCATGACCTTATGGACAATGGGACTGAATCAAAGTGTTGTGGGTGTGAATAAGAATCTTAGCCTTATTAATCTGCACCTGATCACTGGTCATATCGGAAAGCCAGGCAGCGGCCCCTTTTCGCTTACAGGTCAGCCTAATGCCATGGGAGGCCGGGAAGTAGGCGGACTATCCAACCTTTTGCCTGCGCACCGGGTATTGAGTGACCCTGAGCATCGCCGGCAGGTGCAGGAATTCTGGGGCGGAACAACACTATCGGATAAACCCGGGCTTACCGCTACCGAAATGTTCGATGCCCTGAATGATGGCCGCCTGAAAGCCATCTGGATCATGTGTACCAACCCGCTGGTGAGCCTCCCGGATGTACGTGTGGCGGAAGCTGCATTGCAAAAGGCAAAGTTTGTGGTAGTACAGGAAATATCATCGAAACCGGAAACCCTGCGATATGCTGATGTAGTGCTGCCGGCTGCTGCCTGGACGGAGAAAGAGGGTACCATGACCAATGCCGAGCGCCGCATCAGCTATCTCGGCAGAATTGCCGATGCGCCCGGAGAAGCATTGCCGGACGCAGAGATCATTTGCCGGTTTGCCCGGAAAATGGGATATAACGGATTCGGCTATACGAGCATGGAGGAGATCTATAAAGAACATGTGCGCCTCACGGCTGGCACCAACATCGATATCAGCGGCCTTGATTACACCATACTGAAGAAACAGCGAAGCGTACAATGGCCCTTCAATAAAGGGAAAGGAACCGCCCGCCTGTTTACTGACAGCTATTTCTATACCTCTACCGGCCGTGCTCTCATACACAGTTTCGGAGATACGAATGGCTCTGAACCACTGACGCCCGATCTGCCCCTGATCCTTACTACCGGACGTATCCGTGATCAGTGGCATACCATGAGTAAAACAGGGAAAGTCAATAAACTGAAGCAGCATATTGCCAATGCTTTCCTGGAAATCCACCCGGCAGATGCACGGAAACGCGGTATCAATACCGGCGATATTGTAACAGTAACCAACGAACGGGGGAATGTACGGGTGAAGGCCCAACTCAGCGATGCCATCAAGCCTGGAGTAGTATTTCTGCCTATGCACTGGGGAAAGATGCTGAACAGTGATCTGCATCGTGCAAACAATCTTACCAACAAGCTGCTGGACCCGGTATCAAAGCAACCTGATTTCAAATACGCTGCGGTGGAAGTGGCCCGCTATCGTAAGCCCGTGCAGAAGATCGTTGTGATCGGGGCCGGAGCCGGAGCTTGCGGGTTTGTGAAGTCGTACAGAGAGCTGAATACCACCGATGAAATTGTAGTGTTCAGCAAAGAGGATCTTCCTTTCTATAACCGCGTAATGCTGCCCGATTATATCAGCGGAACCCAGCAATGGAAGCAGCTGGTGAAAATGACGCGGGCAGAAGAAAAGGAATATAATATCACCCTGCACAGGGGAGTTAGTGTGGTACATATCAACCGTACTGCGAAAGAAATAACTGATAGTAACGGCGACGTACATACGTACGATATACTGTTATTGGCTACCGGCAGCCGGGCGGCCAGTTTGAAAGATGTTCCGGATCTGCCGGGCATTTTTACCATGCGCACAAAACTGGATGCAGATGCCTTCAGTGAACATATAGATCCCCGCAACGGTAAAGTGATGATCGTTGGTGGCGGACTGCTTGGTATAGAACTGGCCGCTTCCCTGCGTGAAATGCGTATAGACGTTAGCGTTATACAGCGCAGCTCCCGGCTGATGGACAGGCAACTGGACGCACTGGGCGGCCAGTTGCTGTATGAAGAGCTGACCGACAAAGGCATTGAGATCTGCTATAACGATGAAATAGATCGCTTCGCCGGGCATGAGAAACTGGAAGGCATCTATATGAAAAGCGGCCGGTATATCGCCTGTCAGGCGGTGGTGATGTCGATAGGCACCGTACCTAATATAGAACTGGCTCGCGAAGCCCGCTTAAATTGCAGCAGGGGCGTAGTAGTGAATGAATACCTGCAAACAAGCGATCCCGATGTTTTTGCCATCGGGGAAATAGCCGCGTTTAATGGCACCCTTTACGGTATCACAGCGGCTGCGGAACAACAGGCCGCAGTGGTGGCCCGTTTCCTGAATGGAGATATCAGCTGCTACTATCAGGGATCGCTGATGATGAATATCCTCAAGATGCACGGCACCGACCTTTGTTCGCTGGGTATGGTAGAAACGCCGGCAGATCCGGCTTACGAAGAAATCCTGTTTATTGATAAAGCCAAACGTTATTATAAAAAATGTATCATCCATCAGGACAGGCTGGTAGGCGCTATATTGATAGGGGATAAAACGGAGTTCCAGGAATTCCGCGATCTGATTGAGCAACGTATTGAGCTGTCGGATAAGCGACTGGAATTGTTGCGTTCCGGTAAGAAAGGAACACCGGTGATTGGCAAACTGGTTTGCTCCTGCGGTAACGTGGGCGAAGGAAATATCCGGGAGAAAATAAATGAAGGCTGCAGCACTCTGCAGCAGCTGTGTCAGGCTTCCGGCGCCGGTATGGGATGTGGAAGTTGTAAATCAGAAGTGAAGGCGCTGTTGGAAAAACATCTGCATAAAAATCAACCAGTACCCGTTTTATAATGGCGAAGCATACACATACGTTACAGTTTAATTTTACCGGCGGCATCATATCACCCGGTAAGCTGCTCGAATTGCTGGAACTGCTGGACGATGCTACGGTAACGCATGTACGCTTTGGATTGAGGCAGCAGCTGCTGTTGGATGTGCCTGATAAATCCCTGGCAAACTTTATTGCATCGTGCAATGCGCGGCAGATCAGGTTTTCCGATACTCCCAATATACTCAGTTCATATCCTGCTGCAGATATTTTTACCAGTAATACCTGGCTGACAGAAGGTGTTTACAAGGATGTGTTTAATCAGCTGGATTATCAGCCTGCACTTAAAGTGAACATCTGCGATAGCCGGCAGACGTTTGTGCCCTTGTTCACCGGACATATCAACTGGATCACTTCCGGCTCCCTGCATTACTGGTATTTATATCTGAGGCCCCCCGGCAGCCAGGAACTTTTTCCATGGCCGGAACTCGTGTATACAAACGACATTGCAACAGTTAGCCGGAAGGCAGAATTGTTGTTGTTGCAAGGCGTTTCGCCTGATATTGCTTATCAGGATATAAAAAATACATCGACTTATATCTCAAAAGAAAAAGACAAAGAACCTGATTTTCTGCCTTTTCATCTGCCTTATTATGAAGGGTTCAATAAACATCACAACAGTTACTGGCTGGGGATTTATAAAAGAGACGAGGATTTTTCCACTGCTTTTTTAAAAGAAATCTGTATCCTGTGTATGGAAACCCGCATTGGTCAGTTATATGCAACTCCCTGGAAATCGCTTGTGATCAGGAATATCGACACTGCTCATCGCAGGCTCTGGGATTTTATTTTAGGTAAGCATGGCATCAATGTGCGGCATGCGGCAAATGAGCTGAACTGGCAGGTGGAAGATAACTGCGAAGATGGTCTGATCCTTAAACGGCACATTATCCGGTATTTCGATATTGCGGATGTGCGTACCTATGGCCTTTGCTTTAGTGTGAGAGTGTTCCGGCCGGCCAGTTTATTTGGAAACATTGTAATCAGGAAACGGGAAAACCCGCAGGGTAGCCGCCTTAAGTATATGCAGCGATATGATATTTTGTATACTGCCGATTTTAACGCCAATACCGGCTCACTGATACCCTACCGGGAAAATGTATCAAAAGAACATCTGGGCCCTTATGTGTCTTCATTATGCCGGTTGTTTTATGAACAAAGCAGTAAGACCGATACGCTGATGAATTTTGTTAATGAACAGCGAACATTGGCCCAGCCCGATCATAAGGAGTATATCCTGCATCAATGCACTAATTGTTACACCGTTTATGACCCCGTTGCCGGCGACCCCGCCCATGCTGTTCAGCCAGGAACTCCCTTCAGTGAAGTACCTGCTATTTACACCTGTTCTGTATGTGATGCAGGCCGGGATGATTTTAAAGAAATAAAGAACACAGACCTGCTTTTCCGCGGCTGATCCCGTTTATATATTTTATTTTGGCCCCATTACCAGGATGTTTATTTTAGCTGCTAAATAAAAAGATAAGGAATGAAGTTTAGGGTTACAACGGGCAGATGCCTGGCCATCGGACTGCTGGCAGGCAGCTGTTTTCAGGCGAGTGCACAATCTGATCGCTGGCAGCAGCGGGTGAAGTATTCGATGGATATAAAGATGGATGCACCTGCTAATCAATTTAAAGGGCAGCAACATCTGGAATATTACAATAACTCACCTGATACACTGAAAAAAGTCTTTTATCACCTCTACTGGAACGCATTTCAGCCAGGCAGCATGATGGATGTCCGTAGCCGTGAATTAGGTAAAGTTGTTCTGGGAAGAGACAAAAACGGCAATGAACGCCGCGACTGGGACCCTCGTGTGCGTGACAGGATCTCTAAACTTCAACCTAACGAAATAGGCTATCAGAAAATAATATCGCTGAAGAGAGATGGTAAGCCGCAGGCATTCAAAGTAGTGGAAACCATATTGGAAGTACCGCTGGATAAGCCTGTCCTGCCTCATTCAAAAACTGTTTTTGATATGGAATTTGAGGCCCAGGTACCAGTGCAGATCCGCCGTAGCGGCCGCAATAACTCCGAAGGGATCGACTTTTCTATGTCGCAGTGGTATCCTAAAATGTGCGAATATGATTACGAAGGCTGGCATCCTACTCCCTATATTGCCCGTGAATTTTACGGCGTATGGGGCGACTACGATGTGAAAATAACCATCGATAAAAAATACGTGTTGGGAGGCACCGGTTACCTGCAGAATCCCCAGCAGATTGGCTACGGTTATGAAGCGCCGGGAACCAAAGTAAACAGGCCCGCAGGTAATACACTCACCTGGCATTTCATCGCCCCCAATGTGCACGACTTTGTGTGGGCTGCAGATCCCGATTACAAGCATATTACCCAGAAGGTAGATGGATTCACTGCACATTTCCTTTACATCGATAACGAGCATACACACGAAACCTGGCCTCAGCTGGCGAAGATGGTTCCTGTTGCATATGCTTATGTCAAGGCGCATTATGGCCCTTATCCATACGAACAATATTCCTTTATTCAGGGAGGCGACGGCGGTATGGAATATCCAATGGCTACGCTGATTATGGGTAACGGAAAAATGGATGGCTTGTATGGCCTGGCCATGCACGAATGGATGCATAGCTGGTACCAGGGTATGCTGGGTACCAACGAAAGCCTGTATCCATGGATGGATGAAGGCTTCACCACTTTCGCAGAAAATAATATACAGTACAATACCATCGATTCACTGAAAGGCCGGAATCCACTGGAAGATGCTTACGCCGGCTATTTTGCGCTGGTAAGAAGTCCATACGAAGAACCTGCATCCACGCATTCAGACCATTACAACACCAACTATGGCTACAGCCTTTCTGCCTATTCTAAAGGTGCAGTATTCCTCGAGCAACTTAGCTATGTGATCGGAACACAAAACCGCGATAGCGGACTGCTGCGCTATTACAGGGAATGGCGCTTCAAACACCCGAATGCGAACGACTTTATCCGGGTAATGGAAAAAGAAAGCAATATTCAGCTGGATTGGTACAGGCAATATTTCATCAATTCCGTAAAGCATATTGATTACGGCATCGACAGCGTATACCCGAAAGGCAATAAAACAGTAGTTCGCCTGCGCCGGATCGGGCTCATGCCTATGCCGATCGATTTTATGGTTACAGATAAAAACGGAAATAAAGTGCTGTACTACATTCCGCTGTCGCTGATGTTCGGCGAAAAGCCCAATGATTATGCCGGCATAAAACGCATCGTAAAAGATCCCTGGTATTGGACCAATACCAACTACGAAGTAGAAATAGATACTCCCTTATCTGAAGTACAGGAGCTGGAAATAGATCCCAGTCAACGTATGGCGGATATTGACAGAAGAAATAACAGAATGAGCTATTAGCTTTTAATTAAGAATAGAGAAAGGAGAATGAAGAATGCCAGCGAAGATAGTAAACGCGAAGATCACATTCGCTACCATTTTCGCTGGCATTCTTCATTCTCCTTTCTCTATGCTTAATTAAAAGCCGAAGGCTTTTTCTGCAATTCTTTCTCCTTCCCTCAGCATCTCCTGCATTGCCATCGGTTCAAATCCTAGTCCTCCCATATCTGCGTCCAGTGGGATTTCCGGCCGGATAACATGCAGATTTATTTTTCGCTTATCCTCAAAAGGATTGTGCGCGACGTCGCTGAAACAGCGGTCGATGTCGGCCGCCGGTACACCTGCCTGAGCAAGGTTGGATCTTACTTCGTTGAGATAGGCAATGGCGTCGTTAGTGAGCCGGGTACTGTTGATGCCATTGGCGGCTATACTGTTAGTACTGCTATCCATTTGCTTTTCCAGTATCTCGAGGATGGTTTTAAACAGCCTGTTGTCTTCTTCATCATTTTCCGGCGTAAGGAGGATGGCGTATATATTATCGGCTCCTTTATCGATCGCCAGTTTTACCGGATCATAATGTATGCCTCCCGCACTGGTGAATTGCTGTACATGATCAGGAAGAGAGGCTACTGACACAGGTGGCATGAACACCGGAATGCTGCAGGCTGCCTGCACGGCTTCGCGGAAAGTAAAGTTGTCGTGCAGTGAAACGATTTCAAAATCGTGCAGCGACCCGTCTGCAATACCGGGTGTGAAATAGGTAGTTCGATTGGATTGCAGGCAGTGCGCCGCAATGAACACCTGTTTATTCAATTCCTGCAAGGCTGCAAATCGCGCATCAGTGAAGATATTGGTGATTTTCTGAGTAAAAGGGGTTGAGTTGTAGAGTGAATTGTGCTGCGGAAACCGCTGCATCATCGTGCTGGTATTGAAAAGATCGGCGGTCCTGTTGCTGGTAAAGAGCTTTTCCAGCAACAGGATTTCTCCCAGAGCGGCCAGTGGTGTAATCAATGCACTGGTGCCAGTTCCACAAAAAAAATCGAAGTTAATATCCGGCCGGTGAGAGAAAATATATTTGAGAACACCCACAGCAAAAGCAGCTCTGGAGCCGCCTCCGCTGATGACTAATGCTGTTGTCGCCATGGAGATTTATTAGGTGACAACAAATTAATTAAAAAATCAGAATATCAGTTGCTGAAGCTGGTTTTCCCAGGTATGCCCTAGTAGTTCCTGGTCCCGCAATTTATCGAGGTGATGTTCATTATGATACACAATGCTGTAGAGCATTTCACGAATCGTAATTTTCCCCAGCAACGGATGAGGCAAACGGTATTTGTCGAGGTCTTTTTCCGACCATGAGGCAAGCTTCTCATTTAGCCTGGCCTTTTGCAACAGGAAGCCCTGTATCAAAGCCGGACGCTGAGCAGGGTACACTACTCCCGGATGGTAGGCCCGGCCCGCTACCGCACCAGCGGCAACTACCTTGCTGAATTGCCCGGCCAGCTGCTCATATGAACGAACAGGTAACTGGTTGGTACCAAAATAGCGCAGGGTAATTTTGGGAAATCCCAGGGCGCTGCTCACAGGCCGTATGGATTTTATAAGATGATCCAGCTGTTGGCCGGCAGACCATTTGCCATAAGGAGAAGCTGTAAAACGTATATCCGGCAGCGTATTGACAAAGTCAATGAAGTTGTCGAAGCTGGTGTTAAGTAACTTAATTATCTCATGTTTGTTCAGGTACATAGGAAATGATTTTAGCGGATTCAAAAACACATTACCTGGCGCCGTATACTGAAATACCCTGGCCTCTGCATTCTCTTTGAAGTTACATCAGATTTGTGAACCGGCCAACTGGAAATTACATATAAAATTATTTTATGTGCAAAAAAATATTCGATTGGACGGAAAATAAGCGCGTACAGCTAGAAAAAAGTTAAATTATTCTAGTGCGGCGCATTCAAAACCCTGTTTTTGTACAAATTTGATGATAATATCTTCATCTACTTCGAGGTCAGCAATACGCAGCACCTTGTCACAATCGTCCAGGTCTACATGGCAGGATCCTACCGGAAAACTGTCGGAAATAGCCCGGATCACGTATTGTCGCTCTTCCGGGCTGTGTATATTGGTTTTGAATATGCCTATCATAGTCGGAGATTTTTAATGTGATTCTTTTTCTTCGTTTTTAAGGTCATCACGGCGTTCCTCCCACTGATCGTGGCGCCAGCCGCCGAAACCCCGGCAACGGTTGCGGAAATGTTCCTTCATCCTTTCCTGTTCTTCCGGCGTCATATTCGCCATTTTCTCCCGCATGCGGGCTTTCCATTCGCGTCCACGTTCCCATTTGCTACCGTGATGATTGTGCCATCCGAAGAGCAATTTTCCGAGCAGCAACAGGCCAAGTGCCTGCCAGAATGTGATGATCGGGCCATGGAAAAGATCGGGTATCAGGTTGTTCCATAATAACATGGTAGCAAACCCCACAGCCGTGATAAACACGATTCCCAATACTAAAAACTTCATCACATGAAGGCCTTTGTTCCTTCTTCCATATGTGTGTCTCATATCTTTATTAATTAATTTAAATCAGTCGTTTAATAATTCCTGGTACAGTTCAGTAAGACGATCCCGCAGGTACAGTACAGCATAGCGTTTGCGCGACAACAGCGTATTTACGCCCACCCCGGTTTCTTCACTGATTTCCTTAAAGGATTTTCCTTCCACTTCGTGCTGCAGGAACACCTGCCGCTGGTCTGGGGGTAACTCGTCAATCGCCTCCATGATCGCCTCATACATGATCTTCTTTACCAATGGGGTATCAGCTTCCAGGTTTTTGTCCGACAACAGCTCCGGGAGAAATAATACCTCCTCTCCTTCAATTTCGCGCGTGTGATCTGCAAAGGGAGACTCTTTTTTCTTCCGGAACCAGTCGGTGATCTTATTGCGTGTCACTGCAAACAACCAGCCTGTTATAGAATCTATCTGGCTGCCCAGCTTCAGGTATTCAGTGAATTGATAGAAAACGTCCTGCAAAATGTCCTCCGCATCCGACGTATTACTTACCCGCTGACGGATAAAGTGAAGCAATCGCTTGCGTTCCTGCTTTACGGTTGCCTGTATGCGTTCGTTTTGCTCTATGGCCATAATGCTATTTGAAAGGACCAGCTGTTTCATCTTAATAAGGATGACGAAACAGCAAAACGGATATTTTAAAACTGCAGAAAAATTTTTTAAGCAGGCAGGGGGTTATATAAAGATATGAAACCTGCAACAGATGGGAAAATGCCTGGGATACCCGGCGCCGATAGCCTCTTTTCCGCCCGGCGCCTCCGCTAATAACTGAGGATCAGCTTTTAGCCAATACTACATACTTCTCTTTAAAACTCTCCTCCGGAAATATATCATACACACTTACCATCCGGGGTTTTACATGACTTTCCGAGATTTCCTGTGCAAGGTCGCCTCCTTTCAGGCATATCAGCCCCTTTTCGAACTGCTTGCCAGGTATAGCCGATTTCTTCAGCAACGGTTTGCTCCAGCGCCAAAGATCGCCCAGCGGTGCTACCGCACGGGATACAACAATATCGAACTTACGGTTCTTTATATCTTCCACCCGGCTATGTGCTGTGGTAACATTCTTCAACTGCAGGGCCTCTGCAACTCCCTGTACCACCTTGATTTTTTTACCAATTGAATCTACAAGATGAAATTGTACCTCAGGAAAGAAAATAGCCAGGGGAATTCCCGGAAAACCTCCGCCTGTACCCAAATCCAGAATCTGCGTACCCGGTTGAAAATCTGCAAGTGCTGCTATACTGAGAGAATGTAAAACATGCTTTTCATATAGAGCATCTATATCCTTACGGGAAATAACATTGATCTTCTCATTCCATTCCTGATATAACCCCTGTAATGCCCCGAACTGCGCCAGCTGCTCTGGTGTGAAGTCGCTGAAGTACTTTAAAATAATTTCCATAGTGCAAAGTAAAAGAATTAAGAATTAGGAATGAAGAATTAAGAATAACGATGCCCGGCATTCTTCATTCCTGATTCTTAATTCGTAATTCTTTCTTCTTACCATTTGTTCTTCGATTTGAAAAACAACGCAGGAGTGAAAATGATGTAGTAAAGGAACATGAAGATATCCATCAGCCAGCTGATCTTGAACAGGTCGCTCTCATCCAGCTTACGCATAGCGCAATAGGTAATGATGGATTGTACAAGCACCTTTAGGCCGAATATGCCTAACACATACCAGAGGATAGGAGGAGGAAAGAATAAGCCCGCAATAAATGCAGGGTAAAAAAGAAAATGAGTGAGAGAAAACAGCCCCAGAACAAACTTGTGGCCAAAGCGGTAATGTTTGCCGGTAGACATATGCCTGGTTTTCTGACGGAACCAGCTTCTCCAGGTTTGCTTGGGCTCAGAGTAGGTGAACGCCTGTTTGTCGATCACCACGCCCACGTTTTTATTTGTAGCTGCCGTATTTACGAACAGATCATCATCGCCGCTGGCCAGGTGCTGATGGCTGGTAAACCCTTTATGACGGAAAAACAGCTCTTTATCGTATGCCAGATTCCTGCCTACGCCCATATAAGGCATGCCGCTCATCGCGAACGACAGGAACTGCATGGCGCTGAAGAAGGTTTCGTAACGGACAATTTTATTCAGGAACCCTGGCTTTTTGTGGTAAGCGCCGTAACCCAGCACAATTTCTTTTTCATCTGTAAAGCCCTGGCTCATGATCGACAGCCAATAGGTACTTCCCGGCTTGCAATCAGCATCGGTAAGCAATACCCTGTCGAACTGCGCTCCTTTCAGTCCGATAGATAACGGGTACTTTTTCCCTGGAATAAATTTCGCCGCCTGCTTGATCTCAATATGGCGGTAGTGAGGATAACCCGGCTCTATGGAGCGCAGGTAATACTTTGTATCGTCTTCGGAGTTATCATTGACCACAATTACTTCATACTCTGGCTTCATATGCTGGTGGTAACGCTGCTGCAATACCCCCGGCAGATTTTTCTGCAAGTTTAACTCCTCATCTTTTGCGCAGATGATGACTGAAAAATGCCCGTCCGGTGTATGGTCCAGGTCAAATTTTCTCTTGTAAAAGGCTACCCGGGAGAAGATAAATAAGAAATATATGATCTGTATCCCGGCTATTGTAGCAAAAAAGTATAAGGCAATTTCACCCAGATGGTCCTGCATAATGCTCGCAAAAATATAATATTTTTATTATCTATGAAAAGAAAGAATTAAGAATTAAGAATTGGGAATGAAGAATTAAGAATGCCAGGCGTTGGTATTCTTCATTCTTCATTCTCAATTCTTAATTTCTTTCCTGATCTTTGCGGGCTGAAACACAGATACGTGAATTTTGAACTGATAACTACAGATAGCGGCAGCAATGCCAGGGCCGGGAAGATCAGTACGGCTCATGGGGAAATAGAAACCCCTATTTTTATGCCCGTTGGTACTGCCGGCAGCGTAAAGGCTGTTACGCAGGAACAGCTGCGGCAGGATGTACAGGCACAGATTATACTGGGCAATACCTACCATTTATACCTGCGCCCCGGGCTGGAAGTGTTATCGCTGGCCGGCGGACTGCATAAATTCAATGGGTGGGACCGTCCCATCCTGACCGATAGCGGAGGCTACCAGGTGTTTTCCCTAGCTGCCAACAGGAAGATCAAGGAAGAAGGAGTGGTATTTCAGTCGCATATCGACGGATCCCGCCACCTGTTTACTCCGGAAAATGTAATGGATATCCAGCGTACCATCGGGGCCGATATCATCATGGCCTTTGATGAATGCCCGCCTTATCCTTCAGAATACCGCTATGCGCGTAAATCGATGGAGTTGACACACCGCTGGCTCGACCGTTGTATCAAACGACTGGCCGATACTCAGCCGGCTTACGGTCACGAACAAACGTTGTTCCCCATTGTTCAGGGGAGTACCTATAAAGATCTGCGTAAGGCCTCAGCGGAATTCATTGCTTCCAGGGGAGCCCTGGGCAATGCAATCGGCGGACTTAGCGTAGGAGAGCCGGAGCAGGAAATGTACGAAATGTGTGGCCTGGTATGTGAGATCCTGCCGGCCGACAAGCCCCGGTACCTGATGGGGGTGGGCACACCGTGGAATATCCTGGAAAATATAGCGCTGGGCGTAGATATGTTCGATTGTGTAATGCCTACCCGCAACGGCCGTAACGGCATGCTTTTTACCTGGAACGGAGTCATGAACATCCGTAACAAAAAATGGGCTACCGATTTCAGGCCCATCGATGAAAATAGCCCCTGTTTCGCTACCAACTGGTATTCCAGGGCTTACCTGCGTCACCTGTTCGTTTCCGGGGAAATCCTGGGCATGACTTTGGCAAGTATCCACAACCTGGCATTTTATCTTGAACTGGTAAAAGAAGCCAGGAAACAGATCCTGGCAGGTACTTTTACCGCCTGGAAAAACCAGATGACAGCACAGCTGAAAACACGCCTGTAAAAAACACGGACAATAAAATAAACTAATATCTTTGGGGTCATATGACTAAAATTGACTGGTACATTTTACGCAAGCTCATAGGTACTTTCATTTATTCCCTGATGATATTCCTATTGATTTCTGTGGTGATTGATGTCACGGAAAAGGTAGACGACTTTATGAAGCATCATTTGTCGCTGCGTGAAATTGTGGTGGATTATTACTTCGGGTTCATCCCGCATATCCTTGCATTGCTGTTCCCATTATTTATATTTCTGTCTGTAATATTTTTTACTTCCAAGATGGCTTACCGCTCCGAGATCATCGCGATCCTGGCTGCCGGTGTCAGCTTCCGCCGGTTTCTGCGTCCTTACTGGGTAGGGGCCTTCCTGTTCGGCGGCATCCTCTGGCTGGCAAACTACTGGGTGGTACCCAACGCTAACCGTATCCGTACCGGGTTTGAAAATAAGTACCTCCATAACCACGAAGATGAGAAGTCGCAATACGACCGCACCACCCGTATCGATAGCTTTACCTATGTCACCTTCGGTACTTATGATCCGAACTACAGGAGCGGAAGCAACTTTGTACTCACTACGGTCAACAGGCAATCCATGACCTTCAAAATGAAGGCCGACCGTATTACCTGGGATTCGACTTCCCGCAAATGGCGTCTCGATTATGTAACCATACGTACGATGGATGGCCTGCACGAGCGCTGGAGTAACAAGCAGGACACCATGCTGAAGCTGGCGCTGGTGCCGAAAGACCTGGTAGATGAAAAGAACCTGCAGGAGGCCATGACAACCCCCGATCTGAGACGTTATATAAAGCGCGAAGCCATTCGCGGTTCTGAAGGCCTGAACACCTATTGGGTGGAATACTACAGGCGAACAGCCGCCGCATTTGCGGTGGTGGTGCTTACCCTCATCGGAGGTATTATTGCTGCCAAAAAAGTAAGGGGTGGTAGCGGACTACATCTGGCCCTGGGTATTGTCATCAGTGCCAGTTATATCATCTTCCTGCAATTTGCCACAGTATTTTCTGTTAAGGCCGACCTCAATCCACTGATAGCCGTATGGATACCCAATATCATATTTGGAGCCCTGGCATTTTATCTCTATCGCCGGGCGCCGAAATGAGGAACAGTCTTTAGCTTTTAGTTATTTAGAATTTTTAAAAATGACAGCAAAAACCTGATAGCTGTCTGAATATTTCTTTCAAAATTTTCAATTCATTCTGAAAATTTTACATTTCTTTAACGTCTTTATATATTTATACTATAAATTATTTGTAAATAATTTATTTATAACATTATAGAAGCATTTAGCCCTGCTATATCCCTGCATGTTTTCCTTCCGAAACCGTTGTTAATTTGCCATTAAATACCACTAAATGGTGGTAACTTCGTTAACAAATCATTACTTTTGACTATTGATCGATTTTGTTTTTATAAATACACAATAGCAGTAAAATGGGGTATATAAAAGAGAAATTCAAGGTTAAATCGGACGAACTTAACGTTGAAGTAAAAGAACTGGTAAAAAATCACGGCACCAAGAAAATTGAAGACGTGACGCTGGCTCAGGTTTATCAGGGTATGCGCGGTATCACCGGCCTGGTAACAGAAACCTCCCTGCTGGACGCCAATGAAGGTATCCGTTTCCGGGGTTATTCCATTCCTGAACTGAGGGAAAATTTACCGAAAGCTCCGGGTGGTGCAGAACCTTTACCGGAAGGCTTATTTTATCTGATGCTGATTGGTGAATTACCGGGTGAAGCGGATGTTCAATACCTTTCCAGCATGTGGGGCCGCCGTTCTCATGTACCTAACCACGTTTTTGCTGCGATCGAGGCACTGCCTATTACTACCCACCCGATGACCATGTTTACGGTTGCTATCATGGCCTTACAGACAGAATCTTCCTTCGCTCACGCTTACGCGGAAGGTATTAATAAAAAAGACTACTGGAGTTATACTTATGAGGACACCATGAACCTCATTGCCCGCCTGCCAAGGATTGCCGCTTACATTTACCGTCGTAAATATAAGAACGGTCAGCATATACAGCCTAATGGCATGCTCGACTGGGCCGGTAACTTCGCACACATGCTGGGTTACTCCGACGAAGGATTTAAAGAACTCATGCGCCTTTACATGGTGATCCACGCGGATCATGAAGGCGGTAACGTGAGTGCACACACTACCCACCTGGTAGGTTCTGCACTGAGCGATGCTTATCTTTCATTTGCTGCCGGTATGAACGGTCTGGCTGGTCCGCTGCACGGCCTGGCTAACCAGGAAGTGATCAAATGGATTCTTCAGATGCGTGAAGAACTGGGTGGCGGCACACCAACAAAAGAACAAATTGAAGCCTACGTACGTAAAACCCTGGCTGAAGGTAAAGTAGTGCCTGGTTATGGCCACGCTGTATTGCGCAAGACCGACCCCCGCTTTACTGCTCAGATGGAGTTTGCAAAGAAACATCTGCCGGATGATGAACTGGTGAAAATTGTGTGGAACGTGTATGAAACAGTTCCGCCGATTTTGCAGGATCTCGGTAAGGTGAAAAACCCATGGCCTAATGTGGATGCTCACTCCGGAGCATTGCTGGTACACTATGGATTGGTAGAATATGAATTCTACACCGTATTGTTCGGCGTTTCCCGCGCACTGGGCGTACTGGCTTCCCTCTGCTGGGACAGAGCACTCGGACTTTCCCTGGAAAGACCGAAATCTGTTACCACCGAGTGGATGAAACAGTTTGTTGAAGGAAAAGTGGATGCAATAGCCGAATAGTTATAATTGTTTTTTGCTAAAAAGGGCAAGTGGTGAATTTTTACCATTTGCCTTTTTTATTTTTGTTTTTCATCAAAACAGCATAGCCATTTCTACTTTTACAGCCATATTGTCCAACCCGATTGAGTACCTGAAAGGTGTAGGCCCGCAAAAAGGAGAATTATTGCGTAAGGAAATCAGCATACACACCTTCGGTGATTTGTTACAATATTTTCCGTTCCGGTATGTGGATCGTACCCGTATCGACAAAATAGCTACCCTGAATGGTTTTGAGGATTTCGTTCAGATCAGGGGGAAGATCATCAATATGGTGGTGATGGGAGAGAACAGGTCGAAGCGGCTGGTGGCTACGTTTAAGGACGAAACGGGCACCATTGATCTGGTATGGTTTCAGGGCTGGCAATGGATGCAGAAATCTCTGCGCGAAAATGCAGGCTACCTGGTTTATGGCCGTATCTCTGTATTCAATGGGGTGACTCAGTTAGCCCATCCGGAAATGGATCTGCTGACAGAGGAAATTGCTACTGGTAAACAATTCCTGGAACCGGTATATTATACTACCGAAAAACTGAAAGCCCGTGGCCTAACGGCAAAGGCTATAGGAAAACTGACAAAGAATCTGCTGGAACAGCTATCTCCATCAGAGGTAAGAGAAAATATTCCTTTGGAGGTGCTGCAGCAATACCGGCTCATGCCCCGTTCACTGGCTTACTTCAAAATACATCTGCCTGCCGGTGAGGAGGAAGCGCGACAGGCACAACGCAGGCTGAAGTTTGAAGAACTATTCATCGCGCAGATCCGCATATGCCGGCTGAAACTCAAGCGGCATCAGCAATCGCACGGGTATATATTCAATACCGTCGGGCAGTCGTTCAACGAATTCTACAATCAGCACCTGCCCTTTTCATTGACAGGTGCACAGAAAAGAGTACTGAAAGAAATCCGGACCGATACCGTTCATGGCCGGCAGATGAACCGCCTGGTACAGGGCGATGTGGGAAGCGGCAAAACAATGGTTGCCCTGCTTGCCATGCTACTCGCCAAAGACAACGGATTCCAGGCATGTATGATGGCGCCTACGGAAATCCTGTCGCAGCAGCATTTCAAAAGCATCGCTGCCATGTTGGAACCGATGGATGTAAAGGTGGCGCTACTCACCGGCAGTATAAAAGGAAAGGCCCGCAAACAAATCCTGGAAGGGGCACTTGATGGCAGTATCGATATACTCGTAGGAACCCATGCCCTGCTGGAGAAAGAAGTGCAGTTCAGGAACCTGGGCATGGCCATCGTTGATGAACAGCATCGCTTCGGCGTAGCCCAACGGGCACGCCTATGGGAAAAAAATGATATTCCGCCGCACATACTCGTTATGACGGCAACGCCTATACCACGAACGCTGGCAATGACCATCTACGGGGATCTCGACGTATCGGTGATCGACGAATTGCCACCGGGCAGAAAACCTATTACCACCGTGCATCGTACCGAGTTCCAGCGGCCACAGGTGATGAACTTTATAAAAGAAGAAATCAACAAAGGGCGCCAGGCGTATATTGTTTACCCACTTATCGAAGACTCCGAAAAACTGGACTATGAAAACCTGATGAAAGGGTACGAGGAAGTAAAAGCATTTTTTCCCGAACCAAAGTTCTACATCAGCATGGTTCACGGCAGGCAGCCTGCAGAACAGCGGCAGGCCAATATGCACCGGTTCATCACCGGCGATACCAATATCATGGTGGCTACTACGGTAATAGAAGTGGGCGTGAATGTACCCAACGCCTCTGTCATGGTGATCGAAAGTACGGAACGCTTCGGGCTTTCCCAGTTACATCAGCTTCGCGGTCGCGTTGGCCGGGGAGCAGAACAATCGTTCTGCATTCTGATGACCGGCAACAAGGTCAGTCAGGATTCAAAAGAGCGTATCAATGTAATGGTACAAACCAATGATGGTTTCCTTATTTCAGAAAAAGACATGGAACTCAGAGGCCCCGGCGACATTGAAGGCACCCGGCAAAGCGGCGTGCTCGATTTCAAACTGGCGGATATTATAGCGGACAAACCCATCCTTGATGCCGCCCGTGCCAGCGCGGAAAAGATCCTCAACGAAGATCCCGATCTGCTGCTGCCTGAAAATCAGTCATTAAAGGATTTTCTGGCCAGTCAGCGAAGTAAATCGCTCTGGAGCAAAATTTCCTGACACTTTTGACGTTTATTAATTGAATAAATGAGATAAAGAAAAGGAAATACCTGAGTGGAGAATCCCTTGAATCTATTTACCCTTATTTCCGATTCAGCGTTTTTTCTGCTGCTCCCGACCGTAACAAATTGCCAGGCTTCTGCGTTTATAGTATTATATTAGTTATTCAGTTTAAAATAAATCTAATCCCGTTGAAATTTACCTTCCCGACCGGCATTATTGGATTGATTGTTTTCTTTTTACTACCAGGACTTTCAGCCCGGGCACAGCAACGTGTAAATTATACACCGTTGAACTTTACTGAAAACAAAGGACAGTGGAACCAGGATATTGTATACCGGGCAAGTATGGATGCTGCAACAGTTTTTCTCAGAAAAACAGGATTTACCTTCCTGGTTTATAATACAAAAGATCTTTACCAACTGAATGATTTTGTTCATGGTCACGCACATGCCACTGATTCTTCCTCTCACGTGGTTCCGATAAAAGGGTTTAAAGCTGAAGAACCGGTACCGGGCGGCGGCAGTGATGGTGGTGGCAGTGGCACCACCCCTCCAACCAGGCCGGGCACCCCTCCTCCTGTAAAGGGCCATGCATATACCGTTGATTTCCTGGGAGCCAATCCTAATGCGGAAATTGCACCTGAAAAAGCGCAGGAAGCTGTGGCGAACTACCTGATAGGGAACGATCCCAGCAAGTGGGCATCTAACGTAAAATCATTTCAGGGCATCAATTATAGCAACATCTATCCGGGTATAGATGCACATGTTTATTCTGAAGCATCCCGCCTGAAATACGATCTGATCATTCATCCCGGCGCCGATCCCGGTCAGATACAGATGCAGTATAACGGCACTACCGGCATGGAACTGAAGAAAGGACAGCTGTATATCCACACCAGCGTGGATGATGTAATTGAACAGCTGCCGTATGCCTACCAGTATATCAACAACGAACGTGTATCCGTAAAAGTGACTTACCGGCTGAATGGCACTAAACTCGGCTTTAATGTTTCAGGAAAATACGATCCCGCTTACCCGCTGGTGATCGATCCTATTTATGTTTTCTCCACTGTTTCCGGTTCCCGCGCCGACAACTGGGGCTTTACAGCCACCTATGATGCAGCGGGCAACTTCTATGGCGGTGGTATCGTATTTGGTCCGGGTTATCCTACCACACCAGGTGTGGTACAAAGCTCTTTCGGTGGTACCGTAGGTGGCTCCGACTTTGACATAGGTATTTCAAAATTCAATCCCTCCGGAACAAAACTGATCTATGCTACCTATATCGGAGGCAACGGACTGGAGCAGCCACATAGCCTGTTCGTTGATCCGGCCGGCGATCTGATCATATCCGGCAGAACTACTTCCAATAACTATCCGGCTACAACAGTGGTCGGAAAACGAGGCGGATGGGATATTGCCATCACCAAATTAAATCCTACCGGTTCTGCTTTTATCGGCTCCATGATCATTGCCGGAACGGCCGATGATGGCGTAAATATTACGGCCGACAGGCGTGCAGGTGGTAACTCCCTGCTGCGTAACTATGGCGACGATGCGCGAAGTGAAGTGGTTATAGATGGGGCTGGTTATATTTATGTGGCCAGCTGTACCCGCTCAACTGATTTTCCGGTTACTCCGGGCGTGTTTCAGGGGGCTAAGAAAGATGGGCAGGATGGCGTTATTATGAAAATCAATCCCCAATGCTCCGCATTGGTATGGGCTTCCTATCTCGGTGGAAGCGGCGACGATGCTGCTTATGTAATTGCGCTGAATGGAATGAATACGCTCTATGTAGCAGGAGGTACCGGCAGCTCCGATTTCCCCGGCGTAGCCGGCGGTCTCTATAGCGCTTACAGAGGCGGGATCTGTGATGGGTTTATTGCACATCTTTCAAATGACGGCACAAAGATTATTCAAAGCACTTACCTGGGTTCCGACAACGCGGCGGCAGATCAGATTTATGGTATACAACTCGATAAAAACGGGTTCGTTTATGTAATGGGAACTACAGAAGGCGCCTGGCCCATTGTTTCAACCGGCGCCGATTTTTATAACGAAAATGGATTGCAGTTCATCTCCAAGCTGACACCCGACCTCACGAAATTCGTCTATTCTACCACCTTTGGCAGATCAAGGAATCTTACAAGTGTCCCCAATCTTTCACCTACGGCATTCCTGGTAGACCGGTGTGAGAATGTATATGTGTCTGGCTGGGGCGGCGGTATTAACGTACAGCTGCACTATCCCAACTCCGATACCTACGGCCTGACTACCACACCCGACGCCCTGCAGCGTACTACCGACGGGATGGACTTTTATTTTTACGTGTTACAGAGAGATGCTATCCGGGTAAGTCCTTCACAGGGACCGCTCTATGCCAGTTACTTCGGTGGGCGTGGATTGTATGAGCACGTGGATGGAGGTACCAGCCGCTTCGATAGAAATGGCATCATCTACCAGGGCATATGTGCCTGGTGCGATGTAAGTGCCAGTGGATTTAAGCCTACTTATCCCACTACTCCCGGCGCCTATTCAAGTACACCACCTCCGGGCTGTAATTTTGGTGCACTGAAAATTGCTTTTAACCTGGATGGTATCAAGGCTGGAATTAAAACCCTCGACCGCCGTAACAACTATTGCGTTCCGGATGAGGTGACATTTGTGGATACTACGCTGGTGCCTGGTAAAACATACGAGTGGTATTTCGAAGACGATAATACTACACTGAAAGGTGGACCGGAACTCGACACGGTAAAGCACACCTACAAAAAAACAGGGCTCTTTAAAGTACGGTTGGTTAAAATAGATCCTGCCAGCTGTAACTATTCAGATACCGCTTATATCACCCTGAAGCTGGGAGATAACAGAGCTACCCTTGACTTTGATGCAAAGAGAGTAGATCCCTGCGACAGCCTGAAGTATCAATTTACCAATGCTTCTACTGCCACTGATCCGTTCCGCGATAGTTCGTTTATATTAGACTTCGGTGATGGTACGCCTCCGGTTTATGTGGGAGTCAAACAATTCCCACTTTATCACTATTACAAAAACGCTGGTGTATATAACGCCACGCTTACATTGATAGATACTAATTATTGTAACGCGCCACAAACGCTTACCAAACCTTTGCGTGTAGCCATCAATGTGGTAGCATCTTTTAATGTGCCAAGCCCGTTGTGTGTTGGTACGCAGGTGCAAATGGATAACACTACCCTGGGCGGCGAATCGTTTACCTGGAAGTTCGGCGACGATGGCACTACTTCATCAGACCCTTACCCGGTGCATACATTCCAGAAGTCCGGAACTTTTGATATTAAATTGCTGGCGCTTGATCCTAATACCTGTAACAAAAAAGATTCTATCATCAAACAGGTAACAGTAGTGGATCCGCCTAAGACCGACTTTTCTTACCAGCCACTTAAGCCGATAGAAAACGTACCGGTGACGTTCACCAATAATACCCTGTATGCGGATCATTATCTCTGGAACTTCGGGGATGGCGATACCACCTCCGCAGTGAATCCCGTTCACCAGTACCTGAGAACCGGTACCTATAACGTATGTCTGACATCCTTTAATAAAGAAGGATGTTCGTCAACGGAATGTAAACAGGTGAGCTCTATTGTGGTGCCTTTGTTTGATGTGCCCAATGCTTTTGCACCCAGTGGAAAGAATAATGTTTTTTATGTTAAAGCATTTGGTGCAGTTAAATTCAACCTTAAAATATTTAATCGCTGGGGCCAGCTGGTCTTCGAAAGTTCGGATCCGCTTGTAGGATGGGATGGCAGATTTAAAGGTAATCTCCAGCCGATGGATGCGTATGCTTATATTGTGAACCTTGAATTTACAGATGGTACCAAGGGCAGCAGATCAGGAAGTGTAACCTTGTTAAGATGATGAACTATGAATCAGATCGTTAAATTACCGGTATGTTTGGCAATAATGCTGATGGTGGCAGTGGGAAGTTACGGTCAGGACCTTCACTTTTCGCAGTTCTTCAATTCGCCGTTAACCACTAACCCTGCCAATACAGGCTTTATTCCCGACGGGAATTACCGTCTTGGTATTAACTTCCGCGATCAATGGGCCAGTATTCCGGTGCCTTATAAGACCATGTCGGCTTACGGAGATTTTCAGCTGTTCCGCGACAAGCTGGAATATGGCTGGGTGGGTATTGGAGGCGTGATACTCCGTGATGTGGCTGGTGCCGGCAACCTTACTTCCACCAAAGGATATGCGTCTATAGCCTATCACCAGTTGCTGGGCTTCAGCAGCTTGCTGTCGGCCGGTTTTAATATCGGATCTGCCGGCAAACGGGTGGATATTACCAAACTTACTTTCGGGGATCAATGGAATGGAAAGTTTTTTGACGCTCAGATCCCTACCGGAGAACCTATTACGCAAACGAGTATTAACTACTTTGATCTGCAGGCAGGACTTAACTACGCCTATTTTCCTACTGAAAATATCTACGTGAATGTTGGATTTTCTGTACAGCATATCAACACTCCCCGCGAAACCTTTTATACAGGGAATAATGTGGTACCCCGCCGTTACATAGGATTCCTGAATGCCAGTATCAAAATGAGCGATAAGGTCATCCTTAATCCGTCCGCTTACTATTCTACACAGGTGGGTGCAAGAGAACTGATGCTGGGAGCTAATGCCGCCTATAATTTGTCGGGCGACGGTGCGCAACAGCTTTTTGGAGGACTCTATTACAGGGCTAATGATGCTGCTATTTTCCTGGTAGGTTACCAGATCAGCAATATCAAGATGATGTTTAACTATGACGTAACTACCTCCAGTTTATCTACTTTCAATGGCCGTAGGGGCGCCTATGAAATCGGAATAGTTTACACCGGCCTCTATAGCAACCGTACATTCAATAACGCTAAGAGGTCTACCATCTGCCCGTCTTTTTAACCGGGAGTATATAGCTATAGTTAAACGGTACCCTCACGAAAGGTATACATGAAATATTTCAGCTGATGGAAACCCTGAGCGGCACTATCTCCGGAGCGTATGGTATTGGGTTGGTGCAGAAGAGCCGTATGGATATCATCTTCAATCGCACATTCATGCAACTTATAAAGCAAATAAAGCGGATATTTGATCCGGAAAAATATCTTAAACAGGAGTAAGATATTTGATTGTTAAACTTTTATCCTGGTGTTTAGTTAAACATTAATTAATAAATGTGATCATGAAACGTTTACTGATATGTATTTTCTTCCTGGCCGCTGCGCAACTGACGCAGGCCCAGTATTATAAAACGGACACGCTTTCCCATAAAGGATTCGACCGTTCCCGGCTGGTGTTGGGCGGCTCCCTGGGGATGGTGTTTGGAGACTATACCAATGTAGAGGTTTCTCCGCTGATAGGTTATCGCTTCAACGATTACCTGGCGGCCGGTATCAACGTCAACGCCCAATATGGCCAGTTCCGCTCCAGGGACTATAATGGTAACACCCTTCAGCGCGATAAATACACCATCTTCGGTGGCGGTGTCTGGGGCCGGGTGTATCCGATACCAGTTCTTTTTGTTCACATCCAGCCTGAGTATAACTTCGTTAACCAGTCTACCACTTACTATCAAACCAGCGATAAGCAAACCTATAAAACCAACTACGGTGTGCCCAGCCTTCTTGTTGGAGCAGGTTATACCCAGGGTGTTGGCGGCCGCGTGGGAATCGGTATTTCTATTATGTATGATGTACTTCAGGATAACCGTTCCCCTTACCGGAATAATCTGATATATCGTGTAGGAGCAGGACTGGGGTTCTAAGCAATAATTTCTCCTGAGCGGGGGAAATGAAGAACAGGGAATAAAAAATTAAGAATGAAAGCGGAGATAGTAAACGCGAATATCAAATTCGCTACTATCTCCGCTTTCATTCTTAATTTTTTATTCCCTGTTCTTCATTCATCTCTATATTATCCTCTTGTTAAATGTTTATAAATGCTAAACATTGTTTTACATACTCTCTATCTTTGCTGCGAATTAATAATAACCGGAAAAGATGGGAATACAGTTAGTTGTTTTTGACATTGCAGGTACTACTTTGCATGATGAATCCAATGTTGCAAAGGTACTGCAGGAAGCTATCCGGCTGGCAGGAGTGTCTGTTACGCTGGAACAGGTGAACGAGGTAATGGGATATGCGAAACCGTATGCGATCCGTTATCTGCTGGAACAGCAGGGCGATAGCAGATATAGTGATGAAACTTTTATCAATAAGTTGCATACCCGTTTTGTGGAAGATATGAAAGCGCATTATGCTACGCATCCGGCAGTCAGGGAGAAAGAAGGCGTATCCCGTGTATTTGCTCAATTGAAGGAAAGAGGTATCAAAGTGGCACTGGATACCGGTTTTGATAAAGATATTACAGATGTGATTCTTGAGAGGGTAGGCTGGAGACAGAAAGGGTTGATTGATGCGGTGGCCACCAGCGATGTAGTGGCTTTCGGACGTCCTTACCCGTATATGATCTATCGCATTATGGAAGAACTGGAAATACGCGGTATACAGTCGGTGGCCAAAACCGGTGATACCATTTCCGATCTGGAAGAAGGTACCAATGCGGGTTGCCGGTATGTGATTGGGGTTACCACAGGCGCTTATTCCAGGGAAGAGTTGGAAAAAGGTCCCTATACACATCTGGTAGCCTCTCTGGAAGAAATACTTTCAATCATTTAATCACATTTTACTTTACATATCATGCAACAGCAACAGGCAGAGGTAGCGGTGATTGGAGCCGGTATCGTTGGGTTGGCCATGTCGTGGCACCTGGCATCCAAAGGAAGGAAAGTCGTTTTATTTGAGCGCAACAGCAAAGCTATCAGCGCTTCTATCCGCAATTTCGGACTGGTATGGCCGATCGGGCAAACTGCAGGGAAAATGTATGACCGAGCCATGCGTAGCCGTCGCACCTGGAAAGAACTTGCAGCACTTACAGGCTTGCAATGTCAGGAAACAGGTTCTATCCATCTTGCTTATCACGCAGATGAAATGGCCGTACTGGAAGAATTTGCAGCTGCTGCTGCGGGAAACGGGTATGCATGTGATCTGCTGACGCCCGGACAGCTGGGTAAATACACACAGGCAGTGAAAACTGCCGGGTTACAAGGCGCCTTGTGGAGCCCTACTGAAATGACCGTGAATCCACGTGTAGCCAGCGCCGTTATTGCAAAGCACCTCGAAGAGAAAATGAATGTAACAGTGCGTTTTGGTACTGCTGTAAATGGCATTAGCATGCCTTACATAGAAACCAAAGATGAAAAATGGAAAGTGGATGAGGTATATGTATGCAGTGGCGCTGACTTTGAAACGCTTTACCCTGCTGAGTTTGCAGCTGCTCCGCTGAAAAAGTGCAAACTGCAGATGATGCGTACCATCCCACAGCCGGGTAACTGGCAGTTGGGCCCCGCTCTTTGCGCCGGTCTTACGCTCGGTCACTATGCCGCTTTTGAGAGCTGTAAAACGTTGGAGCCACTGAAAGAGCGCTTTGCCGCTGAAATGCCGGAATATGTGAAATGGGGCATACACCTGCTGGTGTCGCAGAATGGAGTGGGAGAGCTGACTATTGGTGACTCGCATGAATATGGTCCGGACTTCGAACCGTTTGATAAAACCTTCATCAACAACCTTATTTTGAAATACATGCACACCTTCCTGCAGGCACCGGAATACACCATACAGGAGCAATGGCATGGCATTTATCCCAAGCTTACCAACGGTAAAACCGACCTCGTATTTTCACCGGAGAAAGGAGTAACTATCGTGAATGGCCTCGGTGGAGCTGGAATGACATTGTCTTTCGGCCTCGCAGAAGAAGTGGTGAACAACCCGGCTACCTTTGCGTAACCTCGATAAATTTAAATTAGGTTATTGCTCAAATTATTGATAAATTAATTGCCAGTTAAGCGTTATGAGAAAACCTGTTAACGAATATTCCAATTCTATTTAGAACAGTTTTCAACATGATTTACGTTTTTTGGCCAGCATTAGCAACGTTTCTGCAGCGATGTCTTTGACAACGCTGCACGTTCATAACGTGTTAAATGTAAAGCAGGTTTCTTTATAGTCACCTGCTTTTTTGTGCCCAAAGCTGTTCCTGTAAACCAATTATTACATAAATTAGAGTGTTCCGGGTAAACGGAGCAATAAAAAAGTAATCGCATGAACAGTAGTATAAAGAATCTTAAAGAAAGAGATTGGACAGAGACAAGAGCACATTCCAGCTGGCAGATATTCAAAATCATGGCTGAGTTCGTTGACGGGTTTGAAAAGCTGGCAAAAATCGGCCCCTGTATTTCTATTTTTGGTTCCGCCCGTACAAAGCCGGGTAACCGTTACTACGACCTGGCCCAGGAAATCGCTTCCAAACTTGCGGAAGAAGGATTTGGTATCATCACCGGTGGCGGCCCCGGAGTCATGGAAGCAGCCAACAAAGGCGCCCAGGCAGCGCATGGAAAATCTGTAGGCGCCAATATTACCCTGCCCCACGAACAACGGCCCAATAACTATATCGACCAGGAAAACAGCCTGAACTTCGATTACTTCTTCGTTCGTAAAGTAATGTTCACCAAATATTCACAGGGCTTCATCATGATGCCCGGCGGTTTTGGTACCATGGATGAGTTTTTTGAAGTGGCTACTCTGATCCAGACCCGTAAAATGGAAGAAACCCCGATGGTACTTGTGGGACGCGAATACTGGAGTGGCCTCCTGAACTGGCTCCGTACTGTAATGATGGAAAAGGAACATAATATTAACCCGCAGGATCTCGATCTCCTGCAACTCTTCGATACTGCCGATGAAGTGGTGGAATACTTCCGCGTATTCTATACAACAAATAAACTCAGACCGAATTTCTAATCATCAGCTATCCGTTACTGAGAGAATAAATCCCCCGGGATAACGTTTAAGAATATATGATATAGCGCTTTGGCTTTTAGTCGTCAGCAGCCGGAACCTTAGGATACCCGGTGGCTGAAGGCTAAAAGCTAAATGCTTTTTCCTTAGCTTTGCAGAAATTTTAATATGATGGAGCTCATACCGGCAGCAGTGGAAGCCTATTCAGAGAAATATACCAGCAGGGAGAGCGATCTGCTGTATAAACTGAACAGGGAGACGCATTTGAAAGTGGAATTACCGCATATGCTGAGCGGACAGGTGCAGGGACGGTTCCTGAGCATGGTGAGTCATATGATCCGGCCTCGCCGCATCCTGGAACTGGGCACCTATACAGGATATTCCGCTATTTGCCTCGCTGAAGGACTCGCCGCAGATGGCATCTTACATACCATCGACATCAACGAAGAGCTCGAAACAAGTTGTCTGCAGTATTTCCAGGCAAGCGGAAATGCAGATAAAATCCACATGCATATCGGCAAGGCCGCGGATATCATCCAACAACTTGATGAAACATTTGACCTGGTATTTATCGACGCTGATAAAACCGGTTACGAACATTACTACGACCTGGTTTGGGAGAAACTTCGCCCTGGTGGAATTATCCTCGCTGATAATGTGTTGTATCATGGCCAGGTGCTGGCACCTGCAAATGAACAGGGCCGGCAGGCAAAGGCGATGGTCAGCTTCTGCGAAAAAGTACTGGCCGACGACAGGGGGGAACAGGTATTGCTCACTATCCGTGATGGTTTGCTGATCATCAGGAAGAAATAAAATTGCCCATTAAATCCTAACATACATGCAAGTAAGAAAATTCTTAGTGATAGTTAGTTTTCTTATTGGCTTCGTTACCGTATTGCGCGCTCAGAACATGACCACGCAGCAATACATCGACACCTATAAAAACTTAGCCATTGAGGAAATGCGCCGTACCGGCGTGCCTGCCGCTATCAAACTGGCGCAGGGCATCGTGGAGACGCAGTCCGGCAACGGAACACTGTGTTTACAATCCAATAACCATTTCGGTATTAAATGTAAAAACAATTGGAATGGTAAAACCATCAAATATGATGATGATGCAGCACAGGAATGCTTCCGGGTATATGAAAATGCCCGCGATTCCTACCGGGATCACTCAGATTTTCTGCGTGCGAACCCCCGTTATGCTTTTCTCTTCAGGTTCGATGGAGACGACTATAAATCCTGGGCATTTGGATTGAAACAGGCCGGATATGCTACTAACAGAACTTATTCGCAGCAGCTGATCAAAGTGATTGAAGACTATAACCTGCAGCAATATACGATGATCGCTATGGGAAAAGATCCTTCCGATCATGGTGCAGGTACGGATAAAACACTATATGCCGAAGTAACAGAAAGAGAGACACCCCGCCCGGTTAATGAAAGAAGGAATCACCACAACAATCTCCGGCAGACGGCAGTAAATTATCCTAAAGGGGTATTTGAGATCAACGGCCGCAAAGCGGTGTATGTGAAGGCTGGTACCTCACTGATACAACTGGCCGACCAACAGCGTATGCGCCTGCGTAAACTGGTACGCTTCAACGACCTGGAAAATGATAATCCCCCTGCTAAAGACATCGTTCTCTTCCTGCAGAAGAAAGGAAAACGCGGTGGGAAGCAGTTTCATAGTGTGGCCAGCGGCGAGTCTATGCACGATATCGCCCAGGCAGAAGGAATACAGCTCAGATGGCTCCGCCGCCGCAACAAGATGAATGAAGGAGAGGAACCCGCTGCAGGTCAGCGCCTCACGCTCGACGGCTTTGCCAATGCTGCGCCCCGCCTGGCAAAAAATACCCGCGTACTGAAGGAAGAAGACCAGGAACCACCGGAAGACTTTTCTCCGCGGAAGGCCCTGGATGGGATCAAAGAAGAAGTGGCAAAAAATACCGGCGGTGGTGCTGCAATACCGGCTCCCAATACTAATCCCGCTCCGGCGCAGCAGGGCGGCGTACCCGTGGCCATGATCGAGGATCTGAAAAAGAACGGGCAGGTAACCACCAGCCCGGCCCCTAAAGCCTCCATGCCTGCTACCCAATCAGTGCCTGCACCGCCTAAACCCGCTGCTACACAGAAATCCGGCGTTGTATACCACAATGTGCAGCCCAAAGAAACGCTTTACGGTATTGCTAAAATGTACAATCAGACAGTTTCGCAATTACAGGAATGGAATAATTTGCAGAGCGCTGATATCAAAATCGGTCAGCGGCTGCTCGTGAATAAATAAGCGATCTTTTTTCGCTTATGATTGTTAAATATGGAAATGTAGTAGTATTATGTCAGTGATCAAGGTACACGACAAGCAGTTTCAGCCCTATATCGGTGCCGTTGAATTGCAGCAACGTATTAAAGAGATGGCAGAACAAATCAGCAGCGATTTGAAAAACGAACGCCCGCTGTTTATCGCCATCCTGAATGGCTCCTTTATGTTTGCCGCAGATATTTTTAAACATCTCAATATCGACGCAGAGATCTCATTCATTAAACTGGCTTCCTATAAGGGAACTAAGTCAACCGGCAATGTGGTACAGGCAATCGGCCTGGATGAAGACCTGTTCGGGCGTACAGTGGTGATCCTGGAAGATATTGTGGATACCGGCAAGACCCTCAGCCAGTTCCTGCCACAACTGGAGCATCAGCAACCAAAGAAATTGCTGGTAGCATCCCTGCTTACCAAGCCCGATGCAATGGTATTCCCCATCAGGATAGATTATCTGGGCTTTTCTGTACCCGATAAATTTCTGTTGGGTTATGGCCTCGATTATGATGGGCTTGGCCGCAATCTTCCGGAAATATATCAACTGGTGGAGTAGTACACGGTCGGTAAATAATTGTGAAAGACGCAAAGGGTGGATGATAGAGCCCTTTGCGTCTTTCCTGTTACAGGACAACTTGTTAGAATTGTCCCCGAAATTGTGTAATTTACTTCCATGCTCAAGTACCTTTTACTCTTAATTTGCTGGGGTGGAGGGCTGCAGGCGCAAACAATCCAGGTATCGGGAGCAGTGGAAGACAGCATTACTCACCATCCCGTTTCCGGAGTGACAGTGAAGGTGATGGATGACACAACCAATGTAGTCACAAACGCTTTCGGTCTTTTTAAAGTAGAAATCCCCAAGGCCACGGCCACGCTGTTGTTTTCCCGCAACGGTTATCAGCCAAAACAGCTTGCGGTGAATAAGAATGAGAGACTGGTAATAACGCTATCGCCTATACGTACTGATATTGATCCTGTTGTCCTGGCCAAGGCCAGAGCCAAGATGCTGCATAGTAGCAATCCCAACTACGGTAATGTAAGCATGGGCACGCATTCTTTCTATAATGAAACTTATGGCGCTACTTACGAAAATAAATTCGTGCGTGCCGGAAGTCATCCTGTTTCTACGTTTGCGATTGATGTAGACAGGGCCGCATATAGCAATATCCGCCGCTTTCTGCGCCTGAAAGAGAAAGTGCCCGTAGACGCTGTTCGCATAGAAGAAATGGTGAACTACTTTCACTATGATTTTCCTTTACCCCCTCCGGGTAATACGCTTGCCTTATATAGCTACTACATGACCTGCCCCTGGGATACCTCCCATCGGCTGTTGCAACTCGCTGTGAAGGCACGTGCGTTGGAAACAGACAGTTTTCCTCCGAGTAACCTGGTTTTCCTGACAGATGTTTCCGGCTCTATGGGTGCTTCAAACAAATTACCGCTGTTACAGGCTGCTTTTCGAATACTGGTCAATAACCTGCGCCCGATCGATAAAGTAGCCATAGTGGCTTACGCCGGCGAGCCTGTGCTGGCATTGCCTGCTACGTCCGGCAACCAGAAAGAAACGATTCTCAATGCCATCGATAACCTCAATGCTGGCGGGCCTACTGCCGGAGAAGCGGCCATTAAAATGGCTTACCGTATTGCTGGCGAACAGCTCATTCCTGGCGGAAATAACCGGGTGATACTGGCTACGGATGGAGATTTCAACGTAGGCATGAGCAGCGACGAAGAAATGGAGAAGCTGATCCTGGAACAGAAGAAAGGCGGCGTATTGCTGACCTGTCTTGGGTTTGGAATGAAGAATTATAAAGATTCCAAACTCCAGTCTATGTCGTCCAGAGGCGATGGTAACTTTGCCTATATCGATAATCTGGAAGAAGCTAACAAGATATTTGCCCGGGAATTCGGCAGTACCCTGTTTACTGTAGCCCGCGATGTACAGCCGGAAATACAATTCAATCCGGGGCATGTAAAATCGTATAGACTTATAGGTTATGAGAACAAAGTGATACCGATCGACAGTACTGTGAAGAATGAGTATGCCGGCGGTATTATAGGCAGCGGACATTGTGCTGTGGCTTTATACGAAATAGTGCCGGCAGGTCATCTTCCTGATTCTCTGCTGGCAACGGTAAAAGTATTTTACCGTGATCCGGAAGATACCGTTATAAAGATACTGCCAGGCCAGGTAAACACTACCCTGCAGCCATTCGATGAAGCCTCGGCTGATTGCCGTTTTGCGGCATCAGTGGCGTTGTTCGGCATGTTATTGCGAAAATCGTCTTACTGTGGCAAGGGCAATGTGGATATGGTATTGGAAATTGCACATAATGCCCTGGGCAACGATAATGGCGGCTATCGCCGGGAATTCCTGAAAATGGTAAAGATGGTGCGTAAATCGAAGCAGCTGAAATAAGCTATTTGGTAAGGCGATAACACTTTCTGATCATCTTCTGTTGGAAATCAAAGGGCAGGGTCTGATTAGTGATATCCCGTATAGACGTTGCCGTTATTTTATCTTCTTCCAGTACAAACCTGCGGTAATTATTGCTGAAGTATACCACCCCATCTTTTTTGGTAGCCAGCAGCACCTTGTTGAGTAAAGTCACGTGATCCCGCTGTATATCCAGGAACTCTTTCATCCGCTTGCTGTTGGAAAATGTAGGCGGGTCCATGATCACAAGGTCGTAAGTGTTCAGCTTCAGTGTGTCGAGGAACTGCAATACATCAGCATGTACAAAAGTATGGGCCGGATTATCGAAGCCGTTCAGCCGCATGTTTTCTTCCGCCCATGTCAGATAGGTTTTTGAGAGGTCCACAGACGTGATTTCAGTAGCTCCGCCTGCCGCAGCATACACAGAAAAGGAACCGGTGTAACAGAAAAGGTTCAATACCTTTTTATCTTTCGCTTCTTCTCTTACCATGCTGCGTGTGATGCGATGATCCAGGAATAGCCCTGTATCCAGGTAATCCGAGAGGTTCACTTTGAACTGAAGTCCGGCTTCATGCGCGGTAATAATATGGCTTTCCGCACTTAATTTTTCATACTGTCCCTGCCGGTTTTCCTTGCGCTGCCGCTGCTTCACCCAGATCTTATCAGGTGCTACATTCAGTACCCTGCTGATCAGCTCCAGGCAGCTATCCAGCCAGGCTTCATGGGCTTCATCGTCCATACCATGCCGGCGATTGTATTCAGCGATATACACATATTCTTCATATATCTCTATACTAAAGGGAAATTCGGGAATATCATCATCATACACACGGTAACAGGTAACCTGCTGCCGCCGGGCCAGTTTGGAAATATGCCGGAATACTTTCGTCAACCGGTTTTCGAACATCTGTAATTTCTGATCCATGATTTATTTAAAACGGGGGACAAGTTATAATACAAAAAGCTATCGGGGCGATTGAGGAAAGCAGGATCCACTGATGATCATTTCTTCAATCGCCCCGATAGCTTTGGGTGCTACGCTTTCAGCTTAGCTAAATATATCTCTTACTTTCTCAAAGAATCCTTTTTCGGATTTCTCAGGATTAGGTTTGAAGTTTTCGGAAGATTGTAATTTATCCAGCATCGCTTTTTCTTCCGGGCTAAGTGTTTGAGGCGTCCATACATTCACCTGAATAAGCTGATCGCCTTTTTCATATGAATTAACAGACGGGAATCCTTTGCCCTTCAGGCGGAAGATCTTACCACTCTGGGTTCCGGCCGGGATCTTGATTTTCGCTTTACCGTCGATGGTAGGTACTTCCAGCGAAGTGCCATAAACAGCGTCCGGGAAGGAGATATACAGGTCATATGCCACATTGAGGCCATCCCGCTGCAGTTCCGGATGCGGTTCTTCCTCGATCAGGATGAGCAGGTCGCCAGGTGCGCCGCCTCTTTCTCCGGCGTTGCCCTTGCCACTCATGCTCAACTGCATACCTTCCTGTACGCCTGCCGGGATATCGATGCTGACAGTTTCTTCGCCATACATGCGGCCTTCTCCTTTACAGTGGCCACATTTGCTGGTGATGATCTGGCCTTCTCCGTTACAGGTGGGGCAGGTAGTAACTGTTTGCATCTGGCCGAGGAAAGTTTGCGTTACTTTCCTTACCTGGCCTGATCCACCACAGGTATTACATGACTGGAATGAGTTTTTATCTTTAGCGCCGAGGCCACCACAGTGCTGGCAGGACACATACTTTTTAACCTTGATCTTCTTATTGGCACCTTTGGCTATTTCTTCATAGGTGAGCCTGATCTTAACCCGGAGATTGGAGCCACGGGTACCACGTCCGCGACGGCCACCACCACCACGGCCACCACCGCCGAAGAAGCTGCCGAAAATATCTTCGTTACCAAAAATGTCACCGAAGTTGGAGAAGATGTCGTCCATATTCATTCCGCCACCACCGCCAAATCCACCACGGTTGCCATTCACACCGGCATGTCCGAAACGGTCGTATTGCGCCCTTTTATCAGGATCACTCAACACTTCATAGGCTTCAGCTGCCTCTTTGAATTTTTCTTCTGCCTCCTTGTTATTCGGGTTGCGGTCAGGGTGATATTGCATCGCTACCTTGCGGTAAGCCTTTTTAATCTCATCCTGGGAGGCCGATTTGGTTACAACCAGTATTTCGTAATAATCTCTCTTGGTAGACATTATATAAATCACTTAATGCCGGTGCATACGCACCGGCCTTTGTTCGGTAAAAAATATTGCTTTGCGTCAGCTTTTAGCATAGGCAATCATTAGTGATTATGCCACATCGTCATCTTACTTACCCACAATTACCTTAGCATGACGTATCAATTTGTCATTCAGGTAATAACCAGGTTGCAATACATCCACCACTTTACCTTCCAATTCCGGGGTAGGAGCAGGAATCTCAGTAATGGCATCATGCAGATCCGGGTCGAACGAGGCATGTAAACTCTCCATAGGCTTCAGGCCCTTTGTTTGCAGGGTATTTCTCAGCTTATTGAAAACCAGCATTACGCCATCTTTAACAGCTTGCGCATCAGCAACGTTTTCTAACTGTTTTACTGCCCTGTCAGTATCATCCAATACATCCAGCAAAGATGTAATAACTTCTTTACCAGCTGTTTGCATCAGTTCTAAACGCTCCTTAGCAGTACGTTTGCGATAATTGTCAAATTCCGCCTGCAACCTGAGATATTTGTCTTTTATCTCGCTAATCTCCTGGTCTTTCTTCGCCAACTCTGCACCTTGCGCTGTTTCTGCAGCTTCATCTGACGTATTATTCGTATTTGAACTATTGCTTATATTTTCCTCTGGCATGCTTTTTTCGTTTTCGCTACCAGCGTTAGCCTGTCCGTTTGTCTGCATGTCTTTTTCGTTTTCTGTCATAATAAGTAATAATTGTCCGCGCTGATAAGCAGTCAATTTCTTTGCCAACAGGGCTCCGGGCGACAAAAAGACAGAAAACCGTTTCATTGCCCGCTAACCTCGTCACATTTATGCAGCGATCTTCTCCTTCGGCGGCCAAAAGCTGGCTGTCATTGTCTATCTTTGCCGCTCGAAATACAATAAATGACAAAAGTTTTTTTAAAGAAACAGATACAAAACAGGGTATTAGTAGGGCATCCCTGGGTTTTTGGTAATGAGGTGGCTGAAATAAAGGGAGAAGTGATTCCGGGAGATATCGTGGATGTATTTACGCATAAAGGCCTCTTCCTGGGCCGTGGGTATATCAACCCGCAATCCCAGATACTGGTCCGCCTGCTGACTCGCGACAAATCAGAAGAAATCAATGCAGAATTCTTTTACCGCCGGCTGCTGAAATGCTGGCAATACCGCCAGAAGCTGGGCTATGTGGAAAACTGCCGCCTAGTATTCGGTGAAGCAGATGATATGCCAGCACTGGTGATAGATAAATTCAACGACTATTTTGTGCTGCAAACCCTGGCACTGGGCATGGAAAAGTGGAAGGATGCTATTGTGAGCGCGATTAACCGCATCTTTTCCCCCAAAGGTATCTATGAACGGAATGATGTGCCGGTCAGAGAGCTGGAGGGTATGACCCAGCAGAAAGGTTTTTTAAGTCAGCCTTTTGATACTGATATTATTATCAATGAAAACGGCCTGAAGTTCCATGTGGATATCGTAAACGGCCAGAAAACCGGCTATTTCCTCGATCAGCAGGATAATCGCCGCGAGATCCGGAATATTGTGAAAGGAGCAGACGTGATGGAATCGTTCTGCTACACTGGTACATTCTCCTGCCATGCCGGCTTTTATGGCGCTAAAAGCGTATTGGGCCTTGACATTTCTGAAACGGCGGTGAACACAGCCAGACGCAATGCTGAGCTGAATAACCTGCAGGATATCTGCAAATTCCAGGCAGTGAACGCTTTTGATCAGCTGAAACAATGGACGCGGGAGGAAAAGAAATTCGATGTGGTGATATTAGACCCGCCGGCATTTACCAAAAGCCGCGAAAATATCCAGAAGGCAGTTACCGGCTACAAGGAGATCAACCTGAGAGGGATGAAACTCCTGAAACCAGGAGGTTTCCTCGTTACGGCCTCCTGTACCAACCTCGTTTCACCCGATCTGTTCCTGCAAACGATAGATGCAGCCGCAAGAGACGCCAAAAAAAGATTACGTCAGGTAACTTTCCAGACTCAGGCACAGGATCATCCGATTCTCAGGAATATTGAGAATACTACCTATCTCAAGTTCCTCATTGTAGAAGTATCCTGATAAAGACAGTCATAAAAAAGAAAAAGTCACGACATACATCGTGACTTTTCTTTTTATTTTGATGCCAGACATTGCTTAGCGGACGACATTAAATTTTCCCGACTCTATCAGATTCCCCCGCTGATCTCTCAGTTGGAAGATATAAAGGCCATTATAGTAGTTGTCGAGATTTACGGTTGTACGCGGACCGATGCCTTTAAGCTGGTCAATTTTTTTTCCCAGGAAATTGTACACAATAAGATCGTATAAGCGATCGTTATTATTATGTTGTTGAATTTCAAAGTTAATGGTGGTAGTAGCGGGATTGGGATATAGCTTCACAATTTTGCTACCCCCTTCCGTATTAGGTTGGGATTTTTCGCTTTGAGCCATACTTATGTGAGATAGCAGGCTAAAAACCAATATGAGAATCAGGGTAGAGGTTTTCCACATAGTATTATAAAAATAGAATTTTTTTCAAATATTTCCTAATTTTTGTTTGTTAATACGGCTGTTCAGGCCGACACTTCTACATAAAAATAACAAACGAATAGTCATTTTGTTAGCATTTCTCCATTTTTTATCTAAATTTTAACGCTTTAGTAGGAAGGTGTTAATTAATTGATTTTCAATTAGTTAAAATCTTGGGCAGTTAACGCTCTCCAGCGTAGAGTTTCTGCTATTGAGAAACCCTTTGAAAACCAATGAGATCTCAAAGCCTCCGAATGTTTGGCTGGCTGTCCGCAGACTGGAAATATTAGCATCATAACTCATACCTATCTCGTATTTATCCATATCGATCTTCACGGTAGGTATAATTGCATCATTCCATCTCAGGAAAAGGCCGCCATAAATAGCCCTGGTAGATTCCAGTCCCCGGTCGAGCAGGCCGTAACCGATCATGGCTCCGCCAATATATTCGGAGTAAGAGCCCTGGTGAAGCTGATTGTAATGGGCGATCAGCTTTACACGTTCTTCGAGAGGAATAGTAATACCAGCGTTGAAAGTGAGCTTGGGCTGGAGTTCTATATTCTTATCGTTGTAAAAGGAGATTTTGGGCCGGTTGAAATGAAAATATCCCGCGCCAATGAAGTAATTCACTTCTTCTCCTATCACACTGTTGTAACTCAGGCCTACACCGGCATCCAGATAGCTATATCCTTTCAGTGCCAGTTTCCCCTCTTCGCCCGTAGCTGCTGTCGGATCAAAACGCCCGTTTGTATACTGGTTATTGAACGTCATGTTGGTCGGATCAAACTGACGCTGTACAAGGCCACCCATGAAGCCCATGGAAAGAAAACTGGTTTTGTCTTCATTAAGAGATTTATGATAGTTGATCGCAGGAAATATCTGCGTCGATTGTAATTTGGAGGTACCCGCCCTGTCATATGTCAGCTGCAGGCCGGTAGTGATGTAATCATTACTTCGTCCGACAGGAAACTTTATTTCACCACTGAGGGTACCGGTCTGATACGGAATCGTTACACTGTTCCATTGGTTGCGATATACAGCCTGTACGCGTACATCTCCGTTAAAAATTCCTATCAGTGCAGGATTCCGGAGGATGGGTGTTTCGTAGAACTGCGACAGGTGTATATCCTGGGCAAACAGTTGTTCTGCGCCTGTTGTGCAGATCAGCACGAGTAATATGCGGTATAAGGTGTTCATGTTAGCCAGGTTAAAGAATTATCTGAGTAATGTTACATTGCCTTTCAGCTGAAAAAATTCGTTGGTATCGCAATATGCTTCGATGAAATAGATATACACATCCGCATTTTGCGGTTTACCATTGAAGTTGCCGTTCCATCCTGCACTTATGTCATCGATATTGATACCCTCCCGGTGAAATACTTCCTGTCCCCAGCGGTTGAAGATCCTGAAAGACTTGATCTGTCTGATACCACGGCCCCTGGGATAGAAGATGTCATTTTGCCCGTCGCCATTAGGGCTGAAGGTATTAGGTAGAAATAGTACATCAGTATTGCAGACAAGCCCGATATTTACTAACGCAGTTTTCGTACATCCGTATTGGTTAGTAGCAGTGATACTGTATGTCATTGGCCGGCGGATGGCAGCAGTCGCATAAGGAGAGTTGGTATTGTTGAGATAATCGTCCGGACTCCATTTCCACCTGGTGATATCAGGGCTGCCGCTGGCTGTCAGCTGCACTAAGTCTCCTACTGTCACCGTCTGATCTTTTCCGGCACTTACCACCGGCACTGGTTTAATGGATACTTTAACGGCAAGAGGGGCACTCATCGGGCAGATGGCATCATTCGTACCGGTAACCTGGTAAGTGATATCCTGCGGTGGTGCAGCAACAGGATTGGCAGCTGTATTGTTGTTCAGCGTGGTAGCAGGCGTCCAGTTGTACATGGCGGCTCCACTCGCTTTCAGCTGCACGGAAGAGCCGGCGCAAATTGCCGTGTCATTGCCAACAGCGAGCTGTACTTTGGGCACTACGGCAATGTCGGCAGAATCATTTACCGTACATCCGTATACGTTAGAAGCCTGTACAAAATAGCGTGTACTGGCAACGGGTGAAGCTACCGGATCGTTACAGAAGATGCAGCTGAGCTGTGAACTGGTCAGCCACTGCACGTTTCCATCGGAGAGCGCATGCAACATTGTATTGTTGCCTTCGCAGATCTTCGCTTGTTGAGTGGAGGCTTTTATGAATGGAGTTGGATTGATGGTAATTGTTTGGGTAATGGAATCGCTGCAATTGCGGGCGTCGGTAACAACGAGTTTTACCTGTTGAGGTCCGGAAGTACTGTAGCTAATGCCCGGAGGTGTTTGAGAGGCAGTACTCTGGCCATTACCCAGATCCCAATACCAGTTGGTGACAGGTATATTTGGAGACGTGATGGTATTGTTGACAAAGCTGACCGGTTGTCCGGCGCAGGTAGATCCATTGGTGGCGAACCCGGCCTGCGGCGCGAGTATACTGATATCAGCCCGTTTAAACACCACATCGTCGCAATAAGCGGGATCTTTATAATGTACGGTGAGTTGATCGTTAAAAGTGCCGGTGGTAGTCCACGTTTTTACATAGGTTTGATCGGTGGTATTGTACACGGTTCCGTCGCCCAGTTGCCAGGTGTAGCCAGCCACCAGCCCGAGAGGTACATTGAGAACTTCATAGGTTGCCTTGCTGCCGCGGCAGATAGCACTTACGCCGGTGGTGAAATCTGCCACAAAGTAGTAAACGGTTTGAAAGCTGCTGTGGCTGCAGTTGTTGCCGGTTTCCCCGATAGTAAGCCGAACGGTATAATTACCGGGAACGGTGTAGTTATGCACTGCATCCCGCGTGCTTACTACAGGAGAATTATCGCCGAAATCCCATTGAAAAGTGGAGTTGGCGCTGATTCCGGTGGATTGGTTCGTAAAAGTGAATTTACTTTTATTCGTACAATCCCGTTGCAGACTGAACTTAGATACAGGTCCGGTTACAGTTACGGTAGCCGGCGGCGCATTGGTATAGCAGCCATTGCTGCCTGCTTTCATTTTTATCGTCAGCGTGCCGTTAGCATTGAAGGCGTGGGTGATATCATTACTGCTCCCTTCTGCGGCAGTACCATCACCAAAGTCCCAGTTGTAGGTATCGGCATAGGAGGCATTGGCCAGCAGGCGTACCGGGTCTCCTGTGCAGGCAGTAGGTGGAGAAACGCTGAAGCTGACGTTGGAAGGCGGATTTCCCGTATGCACGTAACGATCGAAATTTTTTGTGAACGTACACTGTCCCTGTGTGGTAACTGTTACGCCTACACTATAGGTGCCTGTTTGAGTGTAAAGGTGATTCACAATGCCACTATTGGTTGTCTGTGAGTTACCGTCGCCGAAATTCCATGTCCATGAAGTTACCGGATCATTGAGGTTGTTGCCTGAAGAAGCGGAAAAGCTGGCCGTATAAGGAACACAGCCGGAGAGAGGCGAGGTGAGGGTAATGTCCGGCAGGGAAATATCGATGTAGGCTGGTTTCTTTAATAGCCCCGTGCAACCGTTGCTGTTAGTAACGGTTAGTGTAACGTCGAATTGCCCGGCCCGGGTATAATTATGTTGTATATAGGCATTGCTGGTGGTGACTACGGTGCCATCGCCGAAATCCCAGGTGCGCGTGGTTGCACCGGGAGTGGCGTCTGTGAAATTAGCAGTGTATGGCTTACAGCTTTTGGTGATATCGGCAGAGAAGCTCACGGATGGGATGCTGCCTATTACCAGATCGCGCCAGTAGGTACTGGTCATGATGCCACCGTTCACATTGAAAGTGGCTGTCAGTGTAATTTTCACGGGGCCGCCGTTGGTGTAGGTGACCTGGGGATTGGGATCAGTGGAGGTTCTTCCATCTCCAAAATCCCACTTAATGGAGAGTGGAGTACCTGTGCTGGTATTTTTCAATGATAGTATTACTGGCGTGCAAAGCGTTCCCGGTGATGTGGTGTAGGTAAACTCCGCCTTCTGAGCGAAGAGACCAGCTGCCTGTAAAAGGGATATAAATAGCAGTAATGTCCGTAAACATTTTGCCTGTAGGTATTTCATAGGGTGCACAGGTTTTCCTTTAATAGAAAAGTTCCACAAATTAATAAAAAATACATATATAATTTTTTTGATTTTCTGGACTCTTGTCTTGCTGTTACCTGATCAATGTGATATTTCCTTTTAATAGATTTACACCGCCTTTGTCGCAGACGACCTCTACATAATAGACAAACACGTCCGGATTAAGGAGCTCGCCCTTGAAACGGCCATCCCAGCCGGCGGAGGGATCGTTGGTGCTGGCTCCGGCCCGTTCAAATACCAGCTGCCCCCAGCGATTGAAGACCCTAAATACCCGGATGGTTTGCCGTCCCTGGCCGCGGACATAGAATATATCGTTTTGCCCGTCGCCGTTAGGAGAGAAACTATTAGGGATAAAAAGGTTTTCGTTGCTGCATACCAGTTTGATCGACACTGCGCTGGTAGCAGAACAGCCAAAACGGTTGACAACCTTTACGTGGTAAGTGATATCGTCAGTAGGCGTTGCTGTAGGGGCCAGGCAGGAAATACAGCTAAGCCCTGTCACCGGCGTCCATTGCACATTTATAATATCATCACTACCTTTTACCGGCAGCGGAATAACAGACCCGGTGGCGGTAACGATATCCGGGCCGGCGTTCACCGTAGGCGCATCTCTGACGTAAACCCGCGCCAGCACCGTATCTGTAAAACAGGTACTGTTGTTATATCCGACCACCTGGTAAGTAATATTACCATCCGGAGAGGCTATAGGATCAGGTATATCGGACTTGTTGAGGCCACGGGCGGGGATCCACTGATAACGCAGTGCGCCGCCTGCCAGCAGCTGAACACTTTCTCCTGCACACATTTCAGCATCTAGGGCATATATCCTGAACGGTTGTGCCACGCTGACGGGGATCTCTCCATTATTCGTACACCCGTACTCGTTAGTTGCCAGTACATGATACACGGTGTCAACGTCGGGCTTTACCTGGGGTGATGTGGCTGAGGGATCCGAGATGTTGTAGTTAGTCCAGGCAACTTTAACGTTGGCAGTCGTATTGGCCTGCAACTGCAGTGTAGCGCCGCGGCATATAGCGGCAGATACTGGCGATGGATTTAAAACCGGGGATGGATTCACGACAATATTTGTGTTGGCAGTGGCCGGGCAGGAGCCATCGGCATTGGTGATCCGCAAGGTGGCCGGAATAGAACCAGGATTGTTTAATGTAATGGAAGGAGGTACCTGCTGATCAAAAGTTTTGTCAGTACCTACCTGCCATTGCCATTTGGCGGCAGGTACATTATTCTTGTCGCGCCCAACCAGTTGCACGGTTCCGGATACACAGAATGGTGTTACCGGTTGTATTTCAGGAGCAGCCTGATACGGAATCACCACCGGCAGCGTTTTTTCATCCTTGCAGCCATAGGCGCTCGTGACGGCGAGGGTAACATTGGTGTTCCCGGGCTGCGGATAGTTGAATGCGCCATTCAGTGTAGCAGCTGTATTGGCAGGGTTGCCGGGCATACCGAAATTCCAGGCATTGGTGAAATCCAATGCCAGCGAGTCTTTGGTAAGTGTCTTACTCTTGTTGGTAAAGGTAACCAGTCCTCCGCCACATACCTGGAAATCGTTAGAGGAAAAATCCGCCGTGGCTTTATCTACAATGATCTTGTCGTTACCCTGTGCTTTTACAACGCAGCCCTGATTATCCTGCAGGGATACACGCGGATAATAGATCCCTGCTCTTGCATAGGTATGTGCAGGCGAAACCGGCGTAGTAGTTACCAATACTGTACCGTCATCGAAATCCCACATATAGCTGTCTGTTTTAACAGACGTGGCCGTAATGCTGATATTCATTGGGGCACATCCTTCCGTAGGTGTGCTCTTCATAGAACCGTCGGGCCCTTTAATGGTGATAGGTAACGTAGTGGTGTTTGAACAACCTCCATCAGCATATACCGTGAGCATCACATTATACGTTCTGGCGCGTGCATAGATATGCACATCCGGGTTTATCTTGGAAGAGGTGCCATTGTCGCCGAAATCCCAGCTGGCACTGGTGAAGCCTGTAGAGGTATTGGTAAATAATACTTTTACCGGCGGACATAAATCAAGATCCGTAGGAATAGTAAAGGATGCTTTAGGATCAGGCACCGTGATAACATTAGATTGTATGATTTCATCGGTGCATCCTGCCGGAGTTGTTACTTTCAACTTTACACTATACTGCCCGGCCGCCGTATAAATCTTTACAGGCCTTGCCCCTGAACCGGTGATGTTGTCCCCGAAATCCCAGGCGTAATCCTGAATCGTACCCTGCGATTGGTCTACGAATGTGAATGATTTGTTTAAACAGGCATATGGCGACGGTACCATAAACCCTGCTTTTACTTTTTCGAGGCTGATGACTTTTTTAGCCGTAGCAGTGCAGGTAAATTTATCTGTAACCGTCAATGAAACCGTATAGTCGTTTGCGTTGGTATAAGTGTGTTTAATTCCAACCGGAGAAGTGTTATAGGTTTCTACAGCACTTTGATCACCAAAATCCCATTTCCAGTTCACCAGTTGGTTGCCGGTATTGGCACTGGATTTATCATTAAAGGTGAATACTTCATTTTTACATCTCTTGCCAGAAAAATCAAAATCAGGTGAAGGTCCGTTTACATCGATGCTGATGGCCGGCGCATTTTTTGTACAGCCATTTTTATCGATAATGGAAAGCCCGATGGTGTAAGTGCCTGCCTGATTGTACTGATGTGTAATCCCCTGGGCCGGGTCAAAATTGTATGCCGGAATACTTTGTATGGCTCCCCCATCTCCCCAATCCCACCGGTATTCATTGACGTTATTGTTATTCAATGGCTGTAGGGAAATGTGGATATTCTCGCCCTTGCATATACGGGGTTTATCAGGCACGGTCACCGGTTTTTCGTCGATGATATTGACAGACAGATCATATACAGATGTGCAGACGCCATTATCGATGGTCAGTTTTACCTGTTTGATACCTGTAGTCGTATAGGTGAAATCCGGATGCTGATCTGTAGAAGTGGCGCCGTTTTCACCGAATTCCCAGAACCATTTTTTTACCGTTACGCTGGCGGCGCCAAAATCGGAATTGTCCGTAAACTTACGATGATAGGGATTGGTGCAGTCCGGCGTGGTAGTGAAATTCGCGATGGGAGGAATAATCTGAATATAATTTCTCTTGATCAGCTGTACGCGGCAACCGTTGTTATTTACTTCCAGTATTACATCATGGCTGCCTGTTTGATGGAAAGTGTGTTTGGGATTCTCTTCCGTGCTGTTACTCTGGTCCTGTACAAAAGTCCATATCCAGGAAGTGCCAGGCGGCTTAGACAGGTTGGTGAATTGTATAGGATCTTTGGCACAGGATTTCAACGGCGTGGCCGTGAAATCTACCACTGGTGGTATACCTGCATTTATAAGCGTATTGCCGCTGGCAGTGCAGCCTGAAGCAGTTGTAACCGTCAGGCTCACGATAAAGGTACCCTGCTGTGTAAAAGTATGACCTGGTCTGGCTGCTGTGGAAGTAGTTCCATCACCGAAGTTCCAGGCATAGCTGACAATCGGATCGGTAATATCGAGTGTTGCGTAGAAATCGACCGGTAGTGGTACACATCCTTCCATTGTGCTGCGGTAGATACTCAGATTGGGTTTCACGATATTGATATAACCTGCTCTGCTGACGGTTTGGCTGCAACCGAGTGTATTCGTTACCGTAAGACCAATAGTATAGCTGCCTTCTTTGACATAAGTATGGGATGGGTTTTCCAGGGTGGAGCTGCTGCCATCGCCAAAGGTCCACGACCATGAATTGGCAGCAGACGATTGTGCACTGAACTGTGTAGTGAAAGGAACATTACAGGCATTCACCGGTGAAGCCACAGGAGCGGCCTGCGGAGTAGGGTTAATGTGAACGGTTTGCTGTATTTCTTCCGTGCAGCTGCCCAGAATTGCCTGCATTTTGACGATGTAATCACCAGGCTGGCTGAACTGTTTCACCGCAGTGGCGCCGTTCAGTACGCTGCCATCCGGGAAGGCCCATATTACCTGATCCGGTGCCGGCGTAGTGGTACTGGTAAAGGTCACGTTCTGCCCGGCGCAGGGGTTTGAAAAAGTAAAGGATGGCTTCACCTGTTCTATAACGATATAATCGGTTTTGATAAGCGGATTAGCGCAACCTCCGCTGGTGGCGGCGGTGAGTTTTACCGTATACCGGCCTTCTTTTGTGTAGGTATGCTGCGGGAGCTGGCCGGTACTGCCGTCGCCATAATCCCAGGTATAGGTCACCGGATCGGAAGAAGGATTCACCGTAGTATTGTAGAAATTGACCGTAAGCGGCACGCTGCAACTTTGTGTTTTATCGGCGGTAAAAGCCGGAACCGGCGCGCTTTGTACTTTAACCGGCATCGGTTCGCCAGAGCTGGAGCATTTCATGGAATTAGTGACAATACTGATCACATTGAAAGTTCCCGGTTGTGTAAATGTATGGGTAGCGTTGGCACCACTGGCTCCGCCTCCATCGCCAAAGTCCCAGGTAATACTGCTGATGGTGCCATCGCCAGGCGTAGATTGATCCGTGAATGTTGCCATAAATGGTGCGCATCCTCCGGTGGCCGATGCCTTAAATGCCACAACAGGTTTATTGTAAACCTGTATATCCACCTGTTTAACGATGACGTTATTGGCAGCGTAGGTAGCAGTTAGCTTTACGTGATAAATACCCGGATTCTGAAATGTTTTGGAAGGAGTAAGGTCGTTGAGAACATTGGCGCCCAGTCCGAAGTCCCATTCCACCTGTTGATAACCGGGATCGAGACTGGCGGTGAAATTGACCAGAAAAGGAGGACAACCTGCTGTTTTGTCGGCTTTCACCGACACTGATTGTGCAGCGGCAGTGAAAACTGTTGCCAGCAGAGGCATCAGGCAGCAAAAGATATGTCGGACAACATTCCCGGGATATTTAAACAGGCTTTTCATGGCATAAGTAGACTGTAAAGTCGATTCATAGGTATTCCGGATATAAAAATAACAATAATGTTTGGAAAAGAGATGCTTTTATCTATGTGGCTGAATGGCTGTACCTTAGCATAAAAAGGCAACCCAAAAATGAACACGCAGTACTGGAACAACAGATATATAAAAGGAGAAACCGGTTGGGATATGGGGCAGGTGTCGCCGCCATTAAAGGCGTATATCGACCAGCTATATAACCGTGATATCCGGATACTCATACCCGGTGGCGGAAACAGTTACGAGGCAATGTACCTGGCCGGTCATGCTTTCAGTGATGTAACAGTGTTGGATATTGCTCCTACGTTGGTGGAGCGCCTGAGGGAAACGTTTAGCCGTACCCGTGTGAAAATATTAGAGGAAGATTTTTTTGCACATACGGGTGTCTATGACCTGATATTGGAACAAACTTTCTTTTGTGCAATAGATCCTTCATTAAGAACTGATTATGTAAAACATATGTATTCGCTGATCAGGCCCGGAGGGCATCTGGTGGGGGTATTGTTCGATCGTAATTTTTCTCACGCCGGGCCTCCCTATGGAGGAACAGAGGAGGAGTACAGGAAATTGTTTGAAGATGATTTTGAATTTAAAACATTACAGCCCTGTTATAATTCGCACCCTGCAAGACAGGGAAGCGAGTTGTTTATTAATTTTATACCGAAAATGAAAAAAATATGCAACGACTTTTTTTAGCGCTGGCTTTGTTGTTATCCGGATCTTCGTTGATGGCACAGCAGAAACAGGCAGTAGATGCACCGGAATTTGATGCAGATATCCGTCAACCCGGTGTACAGGTATTTGATGTACGTACCGCCGGAGAATTTAAAACAGGGCATTTACCACATGCTTTGCAGGCGGATTATACAAAGAAAGAAGAGTTCATGGACCGGGTGCAGTATCTCGACAAAAAGAAAACGGTGTATATCTACTGTCTGAGTGGAGGCCGTAGCAGTGCTGCCGCCAAATGGATGAGGGAAAATGGCTTCGGGGATGTAGTGGAATTGCAGGGTGGAATTAACGCCTGGAAACAGGCAGGTAAACCGGTAGAAGGTGCCGTTGTATCCGGTTCGCAAATGAGTGTGGCTGATTTTAATCAATCTGTGAATGTAAAGGAATTGGTACTGGTAGATGTAGGTGCTGTATGGTGCCCGCCCTGCCGTCAGATGGAACCGGTACTGGAAAGTTTCTTTAAGAAACACCAGGAAGTAAAGAAAGTATTTGTAGATGGCGGAAAGGATCAGGATGTCATGAAATCCATCAAAGCTGAAAAATTGCCTACGTTCATCTTTTATAAAAATGGAAAAGAGATAGGGAGAAAGCAGGGTGTAATGAAGCAGGAAGAGTTGGAGAAAGCCATTGGAGTCAGGAATTAATAATAAATAATTAAGAAATAACAGGAAGACCTTAGCGATTGGTATCATCAATTGCTAAGGTCTTCCTGTTATTTCTTAATTCTCATTCTACACGTTATATTTCTTCTCGGCATACGCCAGAAAATTTCCGAATGCCAGCGGTTGACCGGTTACTTTTTTACACAGCTCGTTAGAGGTATAGAACCTGCCATACGGATGTATATTAGTGCGTAACCATTCCAGGAGCGACTGATAGTTGCCGCTCGCTATGCTTTTATCGAGATCGGGAATTTGTTGTTGTGCAGCGGCAAAGAACTGAGCTGCATAGAAACTACCCAGGGAATAAGTGGGGAAATAGCCGAAGCTGCCATGCGACCAGTGGATATCCTGTAACACACCCTGTACGTCGTCAGGTACCGTTACGTGCAGGTATTGACGGTAGTAGTCGTTCCAGGTATGTTTCAGGTCTTTTACATCGATGCTGCCGTCGATCAGTCCCTTTTCAATTTCATACCGGATCATGATATGGAAGTGATAGGTCAGTTCATCCGCTTCGGTACGGATGAGAGACGGTTGCACCTTGTTGATAGCCAGGTAAAAGTCGTTCAGGGAAACAGTATTCAGGTTCTCAGGAAACAGTTGCTGAAGACGGGGATAGTGATGCTGCCAGAAAGCGAGACTTCTTCCTACATTATTTTCCCATAAACGTGATTGTGATTCATGTATACCAAGGCTGGTAGCTTCGCCGCAGGGAAGGCCGTACTGATCTGGTGGGAGGCCCTGCTCATAGAGGGCGTGGCCGCCTTCGTGAATACAACTCCAAGTCATATTGCCGAAGTCGTTTTCATCGATGCGGGTAGTTACCCTGACATCGAACGGATTGAAGCTGGTTGTAAAAGGATGTTCGGAAACGTCTTGTCGGCCTGCCTGCATATCATAGCCCATATTTTTCAGGAGAGAAATGCCGAAGTTCCATTGCGTGTCGCGGTTGTAGAAGTGATGCAGGAATTCTTTATTCACTTCGGGCCGGGCCTCGATTTTTGCCAGCAGCGGCGACAACGCAGTCTTTACTTCGTTGAAAATTGTATCCAGCATGGAGGTGGTGGCACCTTTCTCGTATTCATTCAGGAGGGCATTGTAAGGATGCCCCTCGTAACCGAGCAGTGCAGCCTCCTGTTTCTTCAACGAAATCATTTTTGACAGTGCGGGAGCAAAAAGCGTATAGTCGTTGGCTTTACGTGCCTTTATCCAGGCATGATAGCATTCGTTGGTAACAGTCGACATTTCTGCAACGAAAGAAGCGGGATATTTTTTATTCTTTTCCACATCTTCCGCAGAAAGCTCAATATTTTTCAGTTCGGTTGGAGTCAGCTCTTTACTACCTTTGAGTGCCTGGAGCACATTATCGAGCTCAGGTGCCGTGAACAGTTCATGGGCGATCGTGCTGAGGGTGGTGATTTGCTGGCCCCTGAACCTGGCGCCCTTTTCCGGAAGATAAGTTTCCTGATCCCAGCCCAGAACAGCCAGGGCGTTCCTCACATCTGCAATTTTCTGCATCCGGGATCTGTAATCATCATATAGTTCGGTGGATTTACTTTCGGGCATAAAAAATTTTTTTTGCAAATTTAGCTGTTGCCCTTAATTTTTGCACTTATGAAAGTAAAAGAGATCATACAGGTCATTGAGCAGTATGCTCCGTTACAATTCCAGGAAAGCTATGATAATGCGGGGCTTATATTTGGCCGTGCAGACCAGGAAGTAACCAACGCGCTGATTACGCTGGATGCGACAGAGGAAGTGATTGATGAGGCGATAGCCAAGGGTTGTAACCTGGTAATAGCGCATCATCCGATCGTTTTCGGCGGGCTGAAGAAGATTAATGGGAATAATTATGTGGAAAGGGTGGCGATCAAGGCGATCAGGCATGATATAGCAGTATATGCAGCCCATACCAACCTGGATAACGTTCAGAACGGGGTATGTGCCGAAATGGCGGTCCGTCTGGGACTGGAGCAGTCCAGGGTATTGCAGCCCAAGCGCGGCCTGCTGAAGAAGTTATATACATTTGTGCCGGTGGCCGACGCAGAAAAGGTAAGATCAGCGCTGTTTGCGGCCGGTGCAGGGCATATCGGGAATTACAGTGAATGCAGCTTCAATGCGGCAGGGGAAGGCACATTTAAAGGGGGAGCAGGAACGGACCCGTATGTAGGTACCCCCGGAGAACGACATTTTGAGGGAGAAATAAAGTTGGAAGTGATTTTTCCGGTATATTTGGAAGGCAAAATTTTACAGGCGCTGCTGGGTAGCCATCCTTATGAAGAGGTGGCCTATGATGTGATAAGCCTGGACAATGCCTGGCAGCAGGTAGGTTCGGGGCTGGTAGGGATGTTACCGGAAGAGATGGACGAGATGCAGTTCTTACAGCATGTGAAGCAGCAGTTCAAGGCGGGTTGTGTGAAATATACGGCACTGAGAGGGCGGCCGGTGAAAAAAGTGGCCCTGTGTGGAGGGGCAGGTAGTTTCCTGCTGAAGCAGGCGATAGCAGCCGGAGCAGATGCGTATATTTCCTCAGATTTTAAATATCATGAATTTTTTGATGCTGATAATCAATTGATTATTGCAGATATAGGACATTTTGAGAGTGAGCAGTTTACAGTGGAATTATTTTATCATATATTGACTGAAAAATTCCGTAATTTTGCGCCTCTTAAATCTACGATTAAAACAAACCCGGTAAATTATTTATAATACATGGCAACCGTAAAAGAATTCTCTGTTGAAGAAAAATTAGCATCTGTACTCAGATTGCAAAAGATTGATTCCAAACTGGATGGAATCCAGGTGTTGAAGGGGGAGTTGCCGATGGAGGTAAAAGACCTGGAAGATGAGATCGAAGGGTTAAATACACGGCAGGCTCACATTGAGAATGAGGTGAAAGGTATACAGGACTTCGTTGCCAGCAAGAAAAACGCCATTAAAGAGGCGGAAGCGCTGATCAAGAAGTACGAGAAGCAGCAGGACAATGTGAAGAATAACCGCGAGTTTGAAGCCATCACCAAAGAGGTGGAAATGCAGAACCTGGAGATCAAGCTGGCTGAGAAGCATATCAGGGACGCTAACGACGAGATTAAGGAGAAGAGCCGTGTTGTGGAAATGGCCAGAAAGGCGATAGGTGACAAAGAAGCAAACCTGAAGCATAAAAAAGGAGAACTGGAGAAGATTATAGCGGAAACTGACAAGGAAGAAAAAGCTTACCGCAAAGAGAGTGAAGAGGCAAAAACCAAGGTAGATCCCCGTTTACTGCAGGCTTACGAGAAAATCCGTAAGAACTACCGTAACGGTCTGGCTGTGGTAACAGTGGAGCGTGACTCCTGCGGCGGATGTTTCAATGCTATCCCTCCTCAGCGTCAGGCAGAGATCCGTCAGCACAAAAAGATCATCGTTTGTGAGCACTGCGGCCGTATCCTGGTAGATAACGACCTGGAAGCAACAGTGACTATCTGATTCTAAACAGATCATAAGAAATTAAAAGGGCGTCTTACCAGATGCCCTTTTTTATTACCATATGTGCATAAAAAAATATACTAATGAATTTAGTTTTGATTTACTAAATATATTAGTTTTGTGTCCATTGCCGGTGCGCAGGTACTTTGCGTAGTAAGGCATTTATTTTGTGGCAGGGAATTGGATGCAATAACGCAACTTTAAAAAATGTGAATTGTTATTTGGGAATTGAAAGATGTTATGAGAGATTTGGCCTTTAATTCTGGAATTTTTCCCCGTATGCGTATTATTTTTTCTTTGCTGTTATTGTTGAGTATAGGTTTTAACGTTAGTGCCAGGCAGAAAGTTTATGATTTTAATACCCGCTGTGAACAGGCTTATGATGCCATCATGCAGTTGAGGCTGAATACTGGACGGGCTTTGCTGGAGGCAGAGAAAAAGGATAATCCGGATAACCTGGTGCCTTATTTCCTTGAAAACTATGCGGATTTTTTCCCGCTCTTTTTCAATGAAGACCCTGCCGAATATTCGAAGAAAAGGGGCCTTAGGTCCTTCAGGCTTAGTAAAATGGAAGAGGGATCGCCGGATTCTCCATATTACCTGTACACACAAGCCGCTATTAAATTCCAGTGGGCATTGATCAAAATAAAGTTTGATGAGAAGTGGGACGCTACCTGGGAGATACGTAAGGCTTATATGATATTAAAGGAAAACCAGCGGAGGTTCCCCGATTTTGTACCCAATAACCTGTTATTGGGGGCCATGCAAACAGTTTTTGGAACCATACCGGAGGGATTCAGGTGGATCACAAACATACTCGGGCTTAAAGGTAGTCTGAAAGATGGAATGGCCAATGTAAACAAGTTCATTGAGAGCAATGCACCGGAAGCCAGATTTTTTAGAGAGGAGTCTTACTACTACTATTGCTACCTGATGCTGTTCATCGTGAATAAGCCCGAAGAAACCTGGGAGTTCCTGCAACGTAAACAGCTCGACACAAAGAATAACTACCTCTTTGCCTTGATGGTGGCTAACCTGGCACTTAATAATCAGAAAGCAGCGGTTGGCCTGAAGGTGCTTACGGAAAGAAATGATACCGGAGAATATGCTGACATTCAGTATTACAACTACGTAATGGGCTTACTGAAGCTAACCCGGCTGGATACGGATGCACATGTATACCTGGAGCGGTTTGTCAATGAGTTTAAGGGTAAGTTCTATGTAAAGGAATGTCTGCAACGATTAAGCTGGTATTACTATCTGGAGGGAAACCAGGCTGCAGCTGACAAGTACAGGGCTATGATCCTTACTAAAGGAGGAGTGGAAACAGATGCCGACAAACAGGCATTAAAAGAAGCCAAGGCGGGTAAATGGCCTAACCCCTTCCTGCTGAGGGCAAGATTACTCAGTGATGGAGGATATGTCAGCAAGGCGCTTTCCCTGTTACAGACAAAGAAGGCCGCTGATTTTCCGGCAATGGAAGATAAGCTGGAATACGCCTACCGGCTGGGGCGCGTATATGACGAAAGTGGGCAGGATGATCAGGCGATTGCCATGTACGAGGTAACGATCAAGGTAGGGACTAACCGGCCGGAGTATTATGCTGCCAGAGCATCTCTGCAAATGGGCTATATTTATGAAAAAAGACATGATAAAGCAAAGGCACTGGAATGCTATCAGCGCTGTCTGAGTATGAAAGGCCATGATTATAAGAATTCCCTTGACCAGCGTGCCAAAGCGGGCATACAGCGGGTGAACGGAACCTGAGCTTTTAACATCACCAAGGAATTACCTTACTTATGTTACAGCGATTAACCATTAAGAATTACGCTATTATTGATCAACTGGAGGTTGATTTTTCCGGAAACCTGAACGTAATTACCGGAGAAACCGGAGCGGGTAAATCCATCCTGCTGGGAGCCCTGTCCCTTATCCTGGGAGAACGTGCGGATCCCGGTGTTTTGTTCGATAAAACAGGTAAGTGTATCATAGAAGGTTTTTTTAAAGTAAAGAAATCCCAGGTTGCCGCCTTTTTCCAGGAACATGAACTCGACCTGGAAGATCAGCTGATCATTAGAAGGGAAATCAGCGCTACGGGCAAATCGAGAGCCTTTGTGAATGATACGCCGGTGAATATCTCGCAACTGGCGGAACTAAGCAGTTACCTGGTAGATCTTCACCAGCAGTTCGATACCCTCGCGCTGGCCAATGCGGATTTTCAGCGGGAAGTGATAGATGCACTGGTGAATAAACCCACTGAACTGCAACAGTATCACCAGGAGTTTGTTCAGTATACTCAGATACAGAAGAAATATAAGCAACTGCTGGATAGCAGAGATAACGCCAATAAAGAGCTGGACTATAACCGTTTCCTGCTGGACGAGCTGACGGAGGCTGGTTTTAGTCCCAATGAGATCGAAGAACTGGACGCGGAGCTGCAAACCCTCAGCCATGCTGAAGAAATCAGGAATACCCTGAACCGGGTTTATTTTCAGTTGAAAGAAGATGAACAACCGATACTCCAGCAATTGAAACAGATGCAGTCATCCCTGCAATCCCTGTCTGCTTTTCATAAAGACATTCCCGGTTTGTCTGAACGCCTGTTATCGACCTATCTGGAATTACAGGATCTGGCCGGTGAAGTGGAGCATATCAGTGATCAGGTACAATACGACCCTCAGCGGATTGAAATAGTGAATGAACGAATGACGCTGGGATACAGGCTTTTCAAAAAACATAGCGTACAAACCACTGCGGAGCTGCTTGCCATCAAAGACGCCCTGAGCGTAAAAGTAGCTGATGTATTAAACCTGGATGGGCAACTGGCGGAACTGGAGCAGGAGCAACTACGGCTAAAAAGCGCCCTCCTCGCCGCCGCCGCGGTGATCACGGCCCGGCGCAAGGAACAGGCCGAACCCTTCTGCAAACAGGTAAATGCATTACTGGCGCAGGTAGGGATGCCCAACGCCCGGCTGAGAGCAGACATCATAGAAGGCGAATTGAACCCGTATGGACAGGATACGATTGAATTCCTGTTTGATGCCAATAAAAGCAACCATTTTGCGCCTGTAGGGAAAGTAGCCTCCGGGGGAGAGCTGAGCCGCCTGATGCTGTGCATTAAGTCGCTGGTAGCTAAATCGGTGGCCCTTCCCACCCTTATATTCGATGAAATTGACACCGGTATCTCCGGGGAAGCCGCCCGTCAGGTAGGAATTATCCTGAAAGGATTGGCCAAATCTCATCAGATCATCTGCATCACCCACCAGCCACAGATCGCCGGGAAGGCGGATGCCCACTATTTTGTATATAAAAATGCCAAAGCCGACAAGGTAACAACCAGCGTACGCCTGTTGAATGATGAAGAGCGGATCAACAAGATCGCGCAGATGCTTAGTGGCGAAAAGCCCACAGCCGCCGCACTGGAAAATGCCCGGGAAATGGTAGGAAACTAGCTACTGACCGCCGGTCGCCGGCTGCTGATAGCTGGTAGCTTTTTTTTTCAACTATATCTGCTATTTTTGCCGAAATTAATTTTTGACCAAATGGCTCATAACTTATTAAAAGGGAAGAAAGGTATCATCTTTGGCGCACTGGATGAAAAGTCTATCGCCTGGAGAACAGCACTGCGTTGCGTGGAAGAAGGCGCTGAAATTGTGCTTACCAATGCTCCTATTGCCCTTCGTATGGGTGAGATCAAAAAGCTGGCAGAAACCTGCAATGCACCTGTTATTCCCGCAGATGTTACCAACATGGATGATCTGGCCAACCTGTTCACTAAATCTATGGAGCACTTTGGAGGTAAGATCGACTTCGTCCTGCATTCTGTAGCAATGGGTATGAATATTCGTAAAGGCAGAACATATACTGACCTGGATTACGATTTCAACCACAAAACCTTTGATATCTCTGCGATGTCCCTGCACCGTGTACTGCAAACAGCCTATAAGCTGGATGCCCTGAACGAATGGGCCTCAGTTATCGCATTGACCTATATCGCTTCACAGCGGGTATTCCCTGATTATGGTGAAATGGCCGATGCTAAAGCATTGCTGGAATCTATCGCCCGCAGCTTTGGTTACCACTATGGTATCCACAAGAAAGTACGCGTGAACACCATCTCTCAGTCCCCGGTTAAAACCACCGCTGGTAGCGGCGTAAAAGGATTTGATGGCTTCGTACTGTATGCCGACAAAATGAGCCCCCTGGGTAATGCTACCGCTGATGAATGTGCTAACTATGCAGTAGCGATGTTCTCTGATCTGACCAGGATGGTAACTATGCAGAACCTGTTTCACGACGGTGGTTTCTCTTACACTGGCGTATCCCAGGCTGTTGCCGACCAGATGGAAGGCCTCGCTGAGTCCGGCGAATCCAAATAATTACCGGAACTTCGGAACACATCATGGATTGAACCATTCCGGTGCTGTAAACAAATATCAGTACAGGAATAGTTCAATCCCGTTGCTGAGGACCATCAAAATAAAAAGCCGCTTCCTCATCAGAAGCGGCTTAAAAATTATTTGTCATAGTTCGAATGGGAGTACTGTCTGCTAAACTGATTAATACTCATCCTCATTAAAGAAGAAGTCGTCTTGCGACGGATAATCAGACCAGATATCCTCAATCCCCTCATAAATTTCCCCCTCATCCTCCAGCTCTTGAAGGTTTTCGATTACCTCGATCGGTGCACCGGAACGAATGGCGTAGTCGATAAGTTCGTCTTTTGTAGCTGGCCATGGAGCATCCTCCAGGTATGAAGCTAATTCTAATGTCCAGTACATCGTATTAAAATTTTTACTTTTTAATTTTCCGCAAAAGTATTATTTAATTTGAAATAAACAACTTTTACTATTTTATCGGTTAATTACTTTTCTTTGGGTTATGCTAACCGCTCGCAATGTTACCAAAAATTATTCCAATTTACCCATTCTGAAAGGGGTAGATATCACTGTCAGCAAAGGGGAAATTGTTACTATTGTTGGCTCCTCCGGGGCAGGGAAAAGTACACTGCTACATATACTGGGTACACTGGATGCACCTACTACAGGTGAGATCTGGTTGAACAATGTCAATCTGACCGAACTAAAAGGCGATATCCTGGCCGACTTCCGGAACCGCCAGATTGGCTTTATCTTTCAATTTCATCACCTGTTGCCGGAATTCACTGCTTTTGAGAATGTATGTATTCCAGGGTATATTGCTCACCGAAAGAAAAGCCAGGTAAAGGAAAAAGCCCGCTTCCTGCTGGAAACACTGGGGCTGAAAGACCGGCTCGATCACAAACCTAATGCACTGTCGGGCGGTGAGCAACAAAGAGTAGCGGTAGCCCGGGCGCTTATCAATGATCCCGCTGTGGTAATGGCCGATGAACCCACCGGTAACCTGGATTCCCGCAATGCCAGAGAACTTCATCAGCTTTTCATGGAGCTTAGAGATAAGCTGCAGCAGACTTTCATCATCGTTACGCATAATGAGGAACTGGCGCCGCTGAGCGACAGGCAGCTGGTGATGAAAGACGGGCGTATTATACAGGGCCTGGCGGGCCAGTAAGATGCGTTGCTGACTGCCGGATCAAAACTGTAAACATCAGTAGCCGTAAATACGGAGTCCTGCCTTAAAAGTATTGCAATGTGCATTTACAATATCCCTCACATGGGTGGAATATCCGCCACCCATCGCTACTGCACAGGGAATATTATGTTTTTTGAGACAGGTGAATACCATTTCATCCCTTTCAGCACAGCCCTCCGGCGTTACTTTTAACTTCCCAAACTTATCAGTGGCCAGAATGTCGACACCGGACAGATAAAAAACAATATCCGGCTTTGCCCTGTTGATCAGCGCGGGCAGGGCATCTTCCAGCAATTCAAGGTAGGTACCGGTATCCGTGCCGTCAGGTAACGGGATGTCCCAATCGGAGGTTTCTTTATGAAAGGGGTAGTTATGTGCGCCGTGCATGCTGAACGTATATACCTCCGGTTTACCGGTAAATAATGCTGCTGTACCATTGCCCTGATGTACATCCAGATCAATCACCAGTGCCTGTTTGATACGCCGGTGGTACAACAGGTAGTTGGCTGCCACGCCAAAGTCGTTCAGCAAACAAAAGCCCTCCCCGCGATCGGCAAAGGCATGATGGGTGCCCCCTGCCACATTAAATCCCAGGCCGTGTTCCAGCGCATGCAGGGCGATATCGATGGTGCCCTGGGCGATCACTACTTCCCGCATGGTAAGTGCAGGAGATTGGGGAAAGCCTATTTTACGCTGTTCTCCGGGTGAAAGGGTCTGGTTTTTCAGCTTTTCCCAGTATGCTGCGGTATGTGTCAGCAATATGTCCGGCTCCGTTGCCGGCTCCGGACTGAATAACTGCGCGGGTACTATCACGCCTTCCCTCAGCAGCTGTGCAGGAATCAGGTCGTATTTGACCATCGGAAACCGGTGATCTGCCGGAAGTGGATGGGTATATATCTCGTGAAAAGCGATCTTCATGATGTCTGATCTCTCATTGTGCCCTTATAATCGATTTTCCGGCTATTACAAACACCGGATCCGACTCGCCGGGGTCCAGGCTGGCGGAGCCGGTAAAGTCGCCAAAAGCGGGTAAAATGCCACAATGCGGCCCAAAATAAAAACAGGGTAAACGCAGCCGCTGTTTACCGGCCCCCTGCATGACAAATGCCGGGTGCAGATGGCCTGAAAAAGTATAACGGAAACCGTTGCGACTGCCATCCGGTTCATGTACGAAGTGGATATCCCGGAGTGAAAAGGTATTGTGAACATTGATCTGCAGCTGCTCATATACCTCATCTGCCATGATATCGTGGTTCCCTCTTACCAGGTCAAAAGAGACATTGGAAAACTGTTGCCGCCATACTCGGAAGAACTGTACTTCATTGTTTTCAACGCTGTGAAACATGTCTCCGACAATAATGAGCCTTTCCGGCATATAATGAGTGATCAGCCGCTGCAACCTGAACAGGTCTTCCTGCATAATACCTGCCGGTACCGCTATGCCCGATTTGCGGAAATGAGCTGTCTTGCCCAGATGCAGATCCGAGAGGATCAGGGCCTTTTCTTCCGCCCAGAAAACAGCCCGCTGCGGTAACAAATGCCAATGTTGTTCCTGAAAATGAAATATTTCCCCTACCACTTATCTGGTTACTTTAAGGGTGCAAATTAGAAATTTATTATTCGTTCACGGCGATCAATTTTTTGATGCGGTCTTCCAGTTTTTCACTGGTCATGGTATCACGTAAACTATCTACTTTGATCGGGAAGCAGAAGGGAGTGAGCTTTTGCGGCTCGGTGATCACAATCCGGCTAACGGCAATCCTGTCCAGTGTTTCCCGCAAGCGGGCTTCTTCCATCTGGTAGAAGAATGCTTCGTTAAAGGCCTGTTTTAGCAGCAGGTTTTGTGCATCATAATCTCTGAATACATTAAATAACAAGGAGGCAGATGACTGTAAATGCCTGTTGGCTTTGTGTTTGCCGGGATATCCCTGGAAGATGAGACCCGCAATAACTGCAATGTCGCGGAACTTTCTCCTTGCCATTTCTGTGGCATTCACACTTGTTTGCAGCTCAGTCAGCAGGTTCTCGGTTGAGAAAAGCTGGTGGGCATTTTCCGTTGTAAGCGGAATAGGCTGGTCCGATAGTAATTCAAACCCATAGTCGTTCATTGCCATAGAGAAGGTAATAGGTTGTATACGGCTGATGCGATAGGCCAGCAGCGCGGCCATTACTTCATGTACCAGTCTTCCTTCAAAGGGATAGACGAACAGATGGTACCCGTCCTTTGTTTGTATCTTTTCAATCAGCAGTTCATTGTCTTTCGGGATATGCGACAATTCTGCCTGCAGGTTAAACAGCGGTTGCAGTGCTATCAGCTCCGGATCCTGTGCTTTCCCCGAAAGTGCTTCGTTGAATTTGGCCCGCAGCATCCGGCCGAGGTTCGATGAAAGCGGAATCCGCCCGCCCTGGTAACTGGGCACAATGGATCTCTTGGAGCTTGATTTCCGCACCAGCACTGTCATGTCCCTGATCATCACAAATTCGAGGTTACGCCCGGCGAGGGTGAATGAATCGCCGGCCTGTAACCGGGAAATGAAGCCTTCTTCAATCACGCCTATGTAGCCACCACTGAGAAATTTAACTTTCAGCATGGCATCACTAACGATAGTGCCTATATGAAGCCGGTGACGCATGGCCATCATACGGCTGCGGCAGATGTAGAAGTCGCCCTCCCGCTCCACTTTTTTGAATTCATCGTAACTACCCAGGGCATCTCCGCCGGTGGTGAGGAAAGATAACAGCCATAGCCAGTCATCTTCCGTAATATGTTGATAACAAAAGGTCTGCTTCACTTCTTCCAATGTCTCCTGTGCATGGAAACCATCAGATACGGCCAGCGTCATCAGGTACTGCAATAAAACATCGTACGCCAGCAACACCGGCATCCTGCTTTCAATCAGGTCTTCTTCCATGGCGGCCTTCAAGGCTGCGGCTTCTACAAGCTCCAGTGCATGGGTAGGCAGGAAAAATATCTTGCTGACAGCACCGGGCTGATGCCCGCTACGCCCCGCCCTTTGCAGGAAACGGGCCACTCCCTTGGGGCTGCCTACCTGTATCACACTGTCGACCGGGCGGAAATCCACGCCCAGGTCAAGACTGGCGGTGCACACCACTGCCTTGAGAATACCATTATGCAGCGCCTCTTCCACCCAGATGCGCAATTCCATGTCGATAGAACCGTGGTGCAGTGCAAGGGCTCCTGCCAGCATAGGATCGTATTTGAGCAGGGCCTGGTACCATATTTCTGATTGAGAACGGGTATTGGTGAAGACAAGGGTGGTTTGGCTATCGTGGATCACCGGTAAGGCCTGGGGCAGCATCCTGATGCCCAGATGCCCCGCCCAGGGATAATTTTCTATCTCCTCCGGGATCACACTTTTGAGCGCAATATTTTTCTTTAGTTTGGCACGGATGATCAGGCCATTGTTATGATCAGGGCCCAGTAATACTTCCAGCGCTTCATCGAGGTTGCCGATGGTGGCGGAGATCCCCCATATCCTGAGTTCCTTTCGCAGGCCCCGCAGGCGGCTTAGTCCCAGTTCCACCATCACTCCCCGTTTGCTGCCAATCAGTTCATGCCATTCATCTACCACGATGGTATGCAGGTGTTTGAATACAGTGGCGTATTCTTTCTGTGCCAGCAGCAGGTGCAGGCTTTCCGGCGTAATGATCAGCACTTCGGGCATCTGCTTCTTTTGGGCAGCCCGGGTAGTGACAGAAGTGTCGCCACTGCGGATGCCCACCTGCCAGGGAATATCCAGTTCCTGCAGGGCGCTTTCCATAGCCCTGCCCAGATCCTTTGCCAGTGCCCGCAATGGGGTGACCCATAGCAGCAACAGGCCGTTTTTTGTTTTGGTACGATAATCTTTCGGATGCGTATCTATCCAGTGTATAACAGTGCCCAGAAAAAGAGAAAAGGTTTTTCCGAACCCGGTAGGTGCGTTAACAATGCCTGATTTTCCCTGCAGGTAAGCTTTCCAGGCATCTTCCTGAAATTTGAACGGCTTCAGCTCTTTTGCTGCCAGCCATGAAGTGACCACTTTCCATCCACCCGAACGTTGTTGCATGGAAATGAAATTAGGATAAAATGATAAATCATGAAACGCTTATTTTTGCGGCATGCTCGCAAAATTTTTCCGGCTTTCCGAACATCATACCACTGTTAAGAAAGAAGTATTGGCGGGTCTCACCACCTTTTCCACTATGGCTTACATATTGGCGGTGAACCCCAGTATATTATCCCGCACCGGGATGGATTTTCATGCGCTGATCACGGCCACCGCCCTGGCTGCAGCTATCGGTACGCTTGTAATGGCACTGTATGCGCGGTTGCCTATAGGCGTGGCGCCGGGGATGGGACTCAATGCCTTCTTTGCATACACCATCGTATCGTCTATGGGATATAGCTGGCAGTTTGCGCTGACGGCCGTTTTCCTGGAAGGGATTATTTTTATCTTCCTGTCGATGTTCAGGATACGGGAAGCCATTATCAACAGCATCCCTGAAAACCTGAAGCATGCTATATCTGTGGGTATAGGACTGCTGATCGCATTGATCGGGATGGCCAATGCCGGTATCATTGAAACCGGTATGCGGCATGTAGGCGAAGGGAAGCTGGATGGTGTGATCCTGAAAATGGGGAACATTACCAGCATAGGACCTTTGATTGCATTGATCGGGCTCATTGTGAGCGCGGTACTGATGTACAGAAATGTGAACGCAGCGCTGCTGATAGGTATACTGGCGGCTACTGTAGTGGGAATTCCCCTCGGCATTACCCATCTCCCGGAAAACGGGCAACTGGTAAGCCTGCCTCCTTCGCTGGCTCCGGTGGCATTTAAACTGGAGTTCGACAAGATATTCTCCGTCGATATGGTGATGATTCTGTTCACGTTGCTGATGGTCAATCTCTTTGATACGGTGGGCACACTGATAGGTTTATGTAATAAAGCTGGCTTACTGGATGAGCAGGGCCGGTTACCGAGGGCCAAACAGGCGTTAATGGCAGATGCGGTAGGTACTACGGCCGCCGGACTGTTGGGAACCAGCGTGGTAACCGCTTATGTGGAAAGTGCCAGTGGCATCGCCGCAGGAGGTAAAACAGGACTCACTTCACTAACAGTGGCAGTGATGTTCCTGCTGTCGCTTTTCTTTGCGCCGGTATTTGCAATGATCCCTCAGGCAGCAACAGCGCCTGCGTTGATTATTGTGGGAATGCTGATGATGGGCGCAGTGACCAAAATAAATTTCAATGATGTTACTGAAGCGATACCTGCTTTCCTCGCTATCGTAATGATGCCATACAGCTACAGCATTGCCGAGGGAATTGTATTTGGGATGTTATCGTACGTACTGCTGAAAGTACTGACAGGTCAATATAAATCTATCAGTCCGGTGATGTATGTACTTGCTGTATTGTTCATCATTACCTTCCTCGTCAGGTAATTATTCTTTCAGGGTCACGGCATCATCGCCTACCTGCAGGGTGTGCATCATGCCGCACTTGAGTGCATAGTTATTTTTCTGATGGCCTACCGGAAAATTGAAACAGACCGGATAGCTGAAATCTTTTACTTTTTCCATTACAATATCATACACCGTCCGGCCAAATTCTTCGCCCGGATCGTCTGGTTTGATGCGGTTAAAGCCGCCAATGATCAGGCCCGCGAGGTTGTCGAGTTTGTGAGATCGCTGCAGCGTACCGAGCATCCGGTCGAGGCTGTAGAGGTATTCACCTACTTCTTCGAGGAAAAGAATTTTGCCATTGGTATCTATTTCTGAATCTGTGGCCGACATGCTTTGTATGATCGACAGGTTGCCGCCGGTGAGTACACCACGTGCTTTGCCTTTGCGGTTGCGGGCATCGGGAGTTGTACTGTATTGCATTTTTTTACCCGTGAGCGCCTGGTAGATAGACATGATGGTATCCTGCACCACTGATTCGGCCTTGCGAAAATCATCGGGGAAGCTGTTGCACATTTTGGAATGAAGGGAAGCGATTCCGAAGTGCCGGCTGATATGGCAATGCAACACGGTGACATCGCTAAAACCGATGACCCATTTAGGTTTCCGCTGAAACTTGCTGAAGTCCACCTTGTCAATGATGCGCGCACTTCCATATCCGCCTCGTCCGCACATAATTGCTTTCACATCGTCGTCGTTCAGCATGGCTTGTAAGTCGGCAAGCCGCTCTGCGTCTGTGCCGCCAAAGCTGTAATCGCGCGCACCAACGGTTTTGCCTATACGAATATTAAACCCCCAGCTTTCCATAATGCGTATGGCTGGCTGGATCTCTTCGCGCGTGATATATCCTGCGGGGCAGGTGATGCCGATAATATCGCCTGGTTTAAGATAGGGCGGCACCAGCGGCTCTTTCTTATCTGAAGGAGTGATTAGTCCTATGCTACCCAATGTTTGCATAGCCGGCAGTCCGGCGCCGGCGGTAATCAGGGTGGATAAAAAATGCTTGCGGTTCATACAGTTAAAATAAACATAATTTGGCAAAAGGCCGGAGAATACAGGGCATCAGAACACAACCTGGTGAGTGGTTTTAATAACTGAGATGACAAAGATGCTTTGTGTATGACTCAGGTTGTCGAGTTCTCCCAATTTATTTACATAGAATTCGCGGTATTCATCCATATCTTTTACCTGTACCTTGATCATGAAATCGAATTCGCCGGAGATGTTCAGGCATTCTGTGATTTCTGTGAAGCTGAGTATTTCCTGGATAAACTTCTTCCCATACTTCTTGTTATGTTCTTTCAGCGTAATGTAGCACAATACAGTAAGGCTTTTATTAATCTTCCTGGGATCTACGATGGCCGCGTATTGTTTGATCACGCCAGCCTGTTCCATCTTCCTGATCCGCTCATAAACGGGTGTGGTGCTAAGATTCAGCTGCCGGGCAATATCCCTGATCGTCATTTTGGCATCTTTCTGCAACAGCCGGAGTATGCCCATATCTTTTTCATCGAGCGAAAGAGGAGGGAGGGTATCATTTTCTTTTTTATGAATCATATGGAGATGAGTTTGGAACAAATATCCTATTTATGATAATTATTTAGTAGTTTATTCTAAATTTTTAGAAAATACATTATCATTGATATGTTTCTTTAGGTTTGTGCCGTGAAACAGAAAAGAATCATATTAACAGTGGCCTGCATGGCCATTTTCTTTGAAGCGCTCGATGTATCGGTGTTGAACATGGCAATCCCTAAGATGGAGCAGTTCTTTCACTTCGGTGCCGACGCCATTCAATGGGTGCAAACAGTATACGTGTTATTTTATGCAGGGCTGGTACTGCTTGGCGGGCGGCTTGCAGACACGGCAGGACGGAAGAAAGTATTCATTACCGGGGCGATATGCTTTGTGCTGGCATCATTGGCGGCGGGTTTTTCTCAGACCTTTGTCTGGCTGCTAATCTGCAGAGCATTACAGGGAGCGGGTGTAGCGATGGCTATTCCGGCGGCGATGGCCATCATCACCAATACATTCACGGAGCCTGAAGAAAGGCATCGTGCCTTCGGAATTTTCGGCGCTACTGCAGGTATTGGTTTCGCAACGGGATTAGCTATCGGCGGGTTGATCAGTAATTACCTCGGCTGGCAATGGGTGTTTTTCATCAACGTACCGGTGATTGGTATGGCGGTGATGCTGGCAGGGATTTATATTCCTGCTGATACAGCACGTACAGGGAAACCGGTGAACAATGCCTTCAGTGCCCTGCTGATTACAGGTTTGATGATGCTGGCAGCCTGGCTGATCCATGACCTGGGGAATATCGGTGATCACTATACGAATTATTTGTTGTTGTTGCTGTTGTTCATCGGAACCGGCTGGTTCTTTGTGCGCCGCGAACGTTCACATGATTCACCGTTGGTAGATTTCCGTTTGTTCAGGCTGCATGGCGTGATCACGGGAAATGCCGGGGCTGCGCTGTTAGGCAGTGTTTTCCTTAGTTATATATTCCTGCTCACGCTTTATCTGCAGCAGGATTTGCAGTTCACTCCTGCTTCCGCAGGGCTGTTGTTATTTCCATTCAGCATTCTGTCAGGTATCATTTCCAGGTATATGTTGCCGCATTTGTTCAGCCGGCTGGGCGTTGTAAAAACCGGTATCGTTGGCAATGCTTTCATGTTGGCAGGAATCCTGTTTTTCCTGGGCAGTTACTTTTCGGGGCATTCATTGTGGCTGATCCTGTGCGCAGTTGGTTGTATCAATTCATTTGGTATGGCCATCACATTTCCCTGTGTAACCATCCTTGCGGTGCAATCGGTGCCGGAACCCCAGCAGGGGCTTGCCTCCGGAATCAATGGTACTGCTAATTCGCTGGGAGGCGGATTGGGATTGTCGCTATCCGGCCTGGTAATGCAGGTGGCGCAAAGCGAGGGATGGGATGTTTATGGGGCTGGTCTGATGGTGTTGGCGATATTAGCCCTGGCGGCTATCGGGCAATTAGTGTTGTTCAGTCGTCGCAGTTATTCACATGCAGCCTTAGCCCGTTCATAACAGTACCGGCTATACGTAAAAAGAGGACCACAGCAACAGGCCGTAGTCCTCTTTAATATCCTCTTTAATATGTTGAAGCAGGATTTACCTGTTCATTTTAGTATCTGAGTTATCACCTTTCTGGATAATATAGATATTCTTATTTTCAAAATAGGAAGGTGTATTTTCTCCTTCTTTCAGATACACTGGCTGGAAATTATAGCTGGTGATCGCTCTGGGCGCCTCACTTACCATACTATTGAAGTACACGCCGTTGTTATGGAGCAGCCTGACAAAATAATAGGTGAGATCAAATCCCTTGAATGCCATATCAGAAGGTCTGGATTTATACACTCTTCTGAAATAATCGTTGATGTATTTGCTGTACGCGTCTGATTTATCATTAAAGTAAGGAGAGGAATAATATACCTGCAGGCCTTTCAACTCGGGTTCTTTTAATTTGAGCACATCCCAGGTAGGCATACCGAATATCTGCAGCGGGTAAGTAGGTGCTGAAACGCTCAGCTTGCGCAGCAGGGATTTGGCGCCGGCTTCATCCAGTGCAGTAACGATGATCACATTCGGGCGGTCTGTCAGCAAATACTTGGAGATCTCTTCCGGAGTAGTACCTTCCTGCCAGATTACTTCCCGGATCCGTGATTTTTTAGAGTTCTCCATCTTATCATACGAAGATTTGAAATCCGCTGCCAGCCGGCCTTCGAAGGCGGTGTTTCTGCGGAAGAGTACGATATTTTTATTGCTGAAAGCATTCTGTACATAATTCTGTATGGCTTCGCAATGCGCTTTCAGGGTGCTGTTGGAGATATAAAGGAACGGGTTGTCGTTGATACCGGCATCATTAGGGAAGGTACCGGACACAAAGTTGATCTCTTTGTTTTTTGCGAAATCACTGAGTTCTTTCAGTTCCGGGTTGCCTACTGAACCGATGATGAGGTCGGTTTCGTCCAGCGCCTTGCTACGGATCAATGAAGCTACGCTTTGTCTTGCTTTGCTGTCGTATACAGTTACCCTTAGGTTATAGCCTTGTTGCTGGAGTGTATCCAGGGCCAGTTGTGCGCCTTCATAGAATTCGAGGCCCGGTAATACGTACCTCGGCATAGTGCGGCCGGGTATATCCGATCCGCCTGCGAAAGCAGAATCCAGATACAGCGGGGCAAAGAAAGCAATGTTATAGGAAGCTTTCTTCACTTCTTTTCCGAATGCCGCTACGTTAAACGGTGCTTTAGCTTCAGGTTTTTTCTCATCCGGTTTTTTGGCCGGGGCAGGTTTGCTTAAAGATGGCGGGGGACCGTCTACCTTGCCGGCGGCTTTTCTGGACGAAGAGCAGGAGCTGATCGCTACCATCAGTGCCAGCGCGGATAACAGGTGCTTCATTGAAACTGGTGTGTTCATAATTGGCGCTAATTTACAAAAATCGTTCCGCGAACGTTGAAAGGCGGAACGGAATGCGAAAAGCTATTAAGGAGGAGGATGAAATGTTTGTCTGGTTCGCTTTCATCGTCCGCTTCAATAGCTTTTCGCGGTATGCTTTAGCCTTTTGCTTCCGGGAGGATTATTCCCATTCTATGGTAGCAGGCGGCTTGGAGCTGATATCGTATACTACGCGGTTAATGCCTTTCACTTTATTGATAATATCGTTCGACATTTTCGCGAGGAATTCATACGGAAGATGCGCCCAATCGGCGGTCATACCGTCTACTGAGGTCACAGCGCGCAGCGCCACGGTAAACTCATAGGTACGTTCGTCGCCCATTACGCCTACGCTTTGCACCGGCAGCAGGATGGTACCCGCCTGCCATACCTTATCGTACAGGCCGGCTTCTCTCAGTCCTTCGATATACACGTGATCTGCTTCCTGCAGCATATTCACTTTTTCCGGGGTGATGGCGCCGAGGATACGGATAGCCAGACCTGGTCCGGGGAATGGATGACGGCCTAGGAAAATATCGCTGATGCCTATTTCGCGGCCTACGCGGCGTACTTCATCTTTAAACAGGAAACGCAGTGGCTCTACCAGCTGCATGTTCATTTTTTCGGGCAGCCCGCCAACGTTGTGATGGGATTTGATGGTAACAGAAGGGCCATTTACAGAAACGGATTCGATTACATCGGGGTAGATGGTACCCTGGCCGAGGAAGGAGATATCGGTGAGCTGGTGGGCTTCCTGCTGGAAAACCTCGATGAACAGGCGACCGATGATCTTACGTTTCTGCTCGGGGTCAGATACGTCTTTCAGCTGACCATAGAAGAGATCTTTTGCATTTACTCCTTTCACGTTCAGACCCATATGTTTATAGGATTCCAGCACGGTTTCGAATTCATCTTTTCTCAACAGTCCGTTATCCACAAATATGCAAAACAGGTTTTTACCGATGGCTTTGTGGATAAGTTCTGCCGCAACAGTGGAATCTACCCCGCCGCTCAGTGCCATTACCACCCGTTTGTCGCCCACCTGTGCCTTGATCCGTTCAACGGTTTCATGAACAAATGCGGCCGGAGTCCAGTCTTGTTTACACTGACAGATATGAACCAGGAAGTTACGCAGGATCTGTTTGCCTTCCAGGGAGTGGGTTACTTCCGGATGGAACTGCAGGCCAAACACCGGATTAGCGGCTACAGTATTGCTTTTGAAGGCAGCTACGGGAATATTTTCAGTAGTGGCAATAATTTCAAAGCTTTCGGGGATACGTTTAATAGTATCAGAGTGGCTCATCCACACCTGGCTGCTGCCAGAGATATCATATAATAATTTCTCCTCTCTGTTGGCATGCTCCATAAAAGCGCGGCCATATTCACGGATGTTGCTTTTAGCTACTTCGCCGCCGAAGTTTTTGGCCATCAGTTGTGCGCCATAGCAGATACCCAGTACCGGTACTTTCGCCGCAATGGCAGCAATGTCGATATTGGGCGCCTTTTCATCATTTACGGAAAAAGGACTGCCGGATAAGATTACACCTTTGATGGTTTCGTCCCAGCTGATCGGCTGGAGACAAGGCTTAATTTCGCAATAAACATTCAGTTCACGGATGCTGCGTGCGATCAGCTGTGTATACTGGGAACCGAAATCGAGGATAAGTATCTTTTCTGTCATGGTGGTGCAAAGATATAGCCCTTCTGTCAAATTCAGATTTTGAAATTCAGAATTAAGAAATCTGGCGTACCTTTCTGCATATAATCTGAACCCATGATATCAACAAAATCTCCCCTATGTCAGACCCTGGTGGTCTTCACAGTAGCCCTGCTTTTCAATGCCTGTCATGTTATAGGCCAGAACCGCGTAAAAGGAAACGGCCATGTTGTAAAAGAAGACAGGCAGGTAGGCGGTTTTCATAAAATAAAGTCTGAAGGCTCCATGGATATATATGTTACCCAGGGCCAGGCTAAATCGGCGGTAATAGAGGCGGATGATAATATTGTGCCGCTGGTAGAACTAGTGCAGGATGGAGACCGCCTGGTGGTGCGCCTGAAAAGAGGCTATGACGTAAGTTCCCACAACCCGATTAATGTTTACCTGACAACGCCCGAAATTGACGAGGCCAGTTTGGCTGGTTCGGGCAACCTCAATTTTTCCGGTAAGTTCAACGCTAAGTCCGACATGAAATTCAGCGTATCCGGTTCGGGCAACCTGAAGGGAGATGTCAACGCGCCTGCCGTTAAAGCCGCCATTGCCGGTTCAGGAGATATCGACCTGCAGGGTGAAACCAAAGATGTGAACCTGTCGATAGCAGGCAGTGGGAATTTTGGAGGAGATCAGCTCATGTCTGAGAATGTAAACGTCAGTATCGCCGGCAGCGGTAACGCAAATGTTTATGCCAGTGTGAAACTGACCGCAAAAATTGCCGGTTCCGGAGATGTTAACTATAAAGGTAGTCCGTCGGTATCTTCTTCTGTAGCCGGTTCCGGTTCTGTTAATAAAAGATAGCCCCCAATATTTACAAATTTTTAACATTTTCTGTATCATATTTGCACCTGGTTCTGTGTTTATAGAAAAGTTTTAAACTGCACAACCAAAAGTCCTTGAGCCCAGGTACAGCATTCGCTATTATAGGGGTTGATGCTGTACCTTGGCTGGGGCACAAGACAATAACCCCGCATCAATACCCCATCTTTCCACAATCACGTCAAATTATCATTAAATCACATGAATGATGTCTCTTTTTTTGTATGTTTACAGCTTGAATTGTAGATGTTACCGTTTGAGTTGTTGATTTACCGTTTTGAATTGTTGAACTCCTATTCCTTTTATGAACGAAAGACCGAGGATCCTGGTAGTATATTTTACACAAACAGGGCAATTGAAGAGGATTATTGATCATGTGCTGGCCCCTTTGGAAGGCAAGGCCGATATAACGTTCGAGCAACTCGTACCAGTAACGCCCTTCCCTTTTCCGTGGGGAAAACAACAGTTTTATGATACTATGCCGGAAACCGTTCAGGGAACTCCACGGGCTATTCAGCCGTTGAAAGTGGATGTGAATGCATCTTTCGACCTTGTGATACTGGCCTACCAGCCCTGGTTCCTGTCGCCCTCCCAGCCAACCGCTGCTTTCCTGCAGAGTGAGCAGGGCCGTCAGTTACTGAAAGGCAAAAAAGTAATGACACTGTTGGGCAGCCGCAATATGTGGCTGAATGCCCAGGAAAAAGTGAAAAACTACCTGCAACAGGCAGGGGCTACTTTAGTAGGGAACATTGTACTGGTAGATAAATCTCCTAATCTGGTATCGCTGATCACCATTCTCCGCTGGGCCTTCAAGGGAAAGAAAGAGGCTACCCGTTTTTTACCACAGGCAGGAGTACAGGAAAAGGAAATCCTTGCTTCCAACCGTTTCGCCGGACCTATCGGCAGTGTGCTGAACAACAGGCAGTGGGATGACCTGCATCCGCAGCTGCTGGCACTGGATTCGGTAGAGCTGTTACCCAACCTGGTAGTGCTGGAAGCCAAAGGAATCAAAGCCTTCCGTTTCTGGGCGAAGTTTATCAGCGCCAAAGGTGGCCCCGGTGCCCCCTCCCGTCAGGGCAGGGTGAGCATGTACAGGGGATTGCTGCTGGTCGGCATTTTTGTACTCAGCCCCATATCCCTGATCACATCTCTTATACAGCTAAACCTGAAGAAGAATGAGCTGCTCCGTGAGGTTGAATATTACAAGGGTATCTCCCTGCGTTAGAAATCCTGCGAACGAGGATTGTATTTTAAGCAGGTGGCGTGATAGTTGTATTTCCATTTAGAATTCTATATTTACGGCTGTATAAAACATATTTTAAATAAATATATTTAACGCGGAGAGCTGACCGAAAGGCAGGTAAGCTCTGACCAGATTTTACTTGTAGCCTTACTAAGATGAATAAAAGCAAATGAAGGAAGTTTATATTACCAGGCTGTCTAAATTTTTACCGAACAAGCCTGTTGAAAATGATGAAATGGAGAGCATTCTCGGCATGGTTGATGGCAAAGCTTCCCGTGCGCGTTTGAAGATTCTGGGTAACAATAAAATAAAAACTCGTTACTACTCTTTAGACAAGGAAGGAAATTCCACTCATTCCAACGCGGAAATGACGGCAAATGCAGTTGAACAATTATTTGATGAAAAGTTTCCTATCAGCAAATTAGAGTTACTGGCCTGCGGAACTACCTCTCCCGATCAGTTGTTGCCCAATCACGCAGCAATGGTGCATGGCTTGCTGAAATGTCAGCCGGTAGAGCTGATTGCAGCCACTGGCGCCTGTGCAGCGGGGATGCAGGCATTTAAATATGCCTGGATGTCGATCCGTTGCGGTAATTCTTCCAACGCGGTAAGCACCGGTTCTGAGAAATTCTCCGCCTGGATGCTGGCAGAGAAATTCCAGCCTGAAGCAGAAAATCTGAAGAGCCTGGATGAGAATCCTATCATTGCTTTTGAAAAAGACTTCCTCCGCTGGATGCTTTCTGATGGCGCCAGTGCAGCATTATTCCAGGATAAACCTAATGAAGAAGGGCTTTCCCTCCGGGTCGACTGGGTAGAAATCCTCTCTTATGCGAACGAGCTGGAAACCTGTATGTATGCCGGTTCCATCAAGAACCCGGATGGTACCACCAAAGGCTGGATTGATATGACACCGGATGAGTGGGCACAGCACAGCGTATTTTCCTTCAAACAGGATACCCGCCTGCTGGGTAAAAATATAGTTCCCTCCGGCGCTCAGATGTGGAAAGAGCTTGTAGAAAGACATCAGATCAACCTCGATGAAATTGATTTCTTCCTGCCTCACCTGTCGTCAGAATTCTTCCGACTGAAAATAGATGAAGAGATTACCCGTCTGGGTGTGCCTATCCCATTGGAAAGATGGTTTACCAACCTGGCTAATGTGGGTAACGTAGGAACAGCCTCTCCTTATCTGATGCTGGAAGAACTGATGAATACCGGCCGCTTTAAAAAAGGACAGAAAGTAGTGATGATGGTGCCGGAAAGCGCACGTTTCTCATATGCTTACGCTCACATCACGGTGGTGTAAAGCAGGCGATAACTTCTAAAAACTGCAGTCATGAAAAAAGAAGAAGTACCTCAGGATGGCGATAATCTGCATCAGGGTACATTCAAGCAGATTATGTATGCGGTGGATAATTCCGGTAATTATGTACAGGTGCAGAGTGCAGGCTGGGAGCCTGAGAACATTGCACTTGGTCAGGCCTGGGAAGAAGTGAATGAAAGGGTAAAACAGGCCCGGGCACGGGTAGAAGCCGGAGAAATAAGCCCCGTTGTTTATTACATGGAAAAAAACCTGATGGATCTGCCATTGCTGGCCAGCTATGTAGGGAAATTCCAATGGCAGGTTAAACGGCATATGAAGCCGGATGTTTTTAAAACACTCAGCCCTAAAATGTTACAACGCTACGCCGAAGCATTTAAGATCAGCATTGAAGATTTACAACAGATTAAATAATTACGAATTAGGAATTACGAATTACGAATGATGAGCGGAGATTTTAACGAATGATTTTAATTACTGACATCATCCGCTAAAATCTCCGCTCATCATTCGTAATTCGTAATTCGTAATTCTTTATTCTCTCGTATGAACAATACTTTTTTCCAGCACACACAAACTGCACATTGTGAGAGTGGAGTGATATCAAACCTGCTAGGGCATTATGGGTTAAAGATCAGTGAGCCTATGGCATTTGGCATTGGCGCAGGCATTTTTTTCGGACATCTTCCGTTTGTTAAAGTGAACGGAGTGCCGGGTACTACCTACCGGATCTGGCCTGGAGCCATTTTCCAGCGGGTGTGCAAGCAGTTGGGAGTGAGAATGGAAGTGGAAAAGTTTTCTTCTCCGGAAAAAGGAATGAAAGAACTGGACAAGGTAATCGAAGCGGGTATCCCGGTGGGATTGCTTTCCAGCGTTTATTACCTGCCGTATTTCCCGCCATCTTACCGGTTCCATTTTAATGCACATAACCTGGTAGTATATGGCAAACAGGGCGATGGGCATTACCTGGTAAGTGATCCGGTGATGGATACCGTTACCACTATCGACCCGGAAAGCCTGATACAGGCGCGCTTTGCCAAAGGATTTCCTGCTCCCAGGGGAAAGATGTACTATCCGGTACATGTACCACCGGCCGGCTCTTTAGAGAAGCCGATCAAAGCAGGAATCGAACAGGCATGCCACTATATGCTGAAAATACCTATACCGCTGTTTGGGGTGAAAGGTATTCGTTACCTGGCGAAGAAAGTAAGCAACTATGCTGAAAATCCGGGAGACCGCAAGGCCGCGCTTTACCTGGGTAATGTGATCCGTATGCAGGAAGAAATTGGTACAGGCGGAGCAGGTTTCCGTTTTCTGTATGCCGCTTTCCTGCAGGAAGCAGCAGTGTTGCTGAATAAGAGCGAGCTGAGCAAACTGGCAGGTGAACTGACGCAAACGGGAGACCTATGGCGTAATTTCGCATTCGCAGCAGGCAGGGTTTGTAAGAGCCGTTCCGCGAATGATGTGTCTTATAAAGAACTCGGTGAAATGTTGCTGCAGTGCGCCGCTGCTGAAGAAGCTTTCTTCAGAAAGCTGGCCAGGGTGAATTTGTAAACCAATATAGCATTGATGATGTCTGGTATATCCGTAAAAGATCTGCACAAAACCTATAAAGGAAGCCTGGAGCCTACACTGAAAGGATTGACATTTCAGTTCAGCAAAGGGAAGATAGCCGGGTTGCTGGGCCCCAATGGCGCCGGGAAAACCACTACTATCGCTATCCTGTGTGGCATTGTGAAGGGAGATAGCGGAGATGTGGCTATACACGGAATCCGCCAGCAGGCAGCCCAGCGGGAAGCCATTAAGAAGATGATTGGAGTGGTGCCCCAGCAGATTGCCTTGTATCCACAGTTATCTGCTGTGGAAAACCTTACTTATTTCGGCAATCTGTACGGCTTTAAAGGGAAACCGCTGGAACAGAAAATCATGCAGTATCTCGAATGGTTCGGGCTGGAGAAAAGCGCACATAAAGAGATCCATAAGTATTCGGGTGGCATGAAACGCCGTGCAAATATCATTGCTGCTATCCTGCACGATCCGAAACTACTGATCCTGGACGAACCTACTGCCGGTGTGGATGTACAGTCGCGCAGCATGATTCTCCAGTTTCTGCGCGATTACAATAAACAGGGAGCCACTGTGCTCTATACCTCCCACCTGTTGGAAGAAGCCCAGTCGATCTGTGAAGAAGTTGTGATTATGGACGGAGGCAGAATGATCGTTCAGGGGAATCCGCAGGCATTGATCGGACAACATGCAGCATGCCGTAATCTGGAAGACATCTTCCTACATTATACCGGCCATGCTGTAAGAGATTAGGTCTATTAAACAATTATTAAAAGCTAACGGCTAGCAGCTAACAGCTAGCACCATTTCGTTACATGCTCCGGCTACTGGCTACTATAAGAAAAGAATGGCAATTGCTGTTAAGGGATAAAACGGGGATTATTCTCCTGTTTGTGATGCCGGTGGTACTGATTACCGTGATGGCGCTCATCCAGGATGCTCCGTTTAAGGATTACCAGGATATCCGTTTTGATATCTTAACGGTAGATAATGATCATGGCCGCTTAGGCCGTTATGTGCGGGAAGGACTGGAGTCGGGCGGGCAATTCAATATCATCGACAGCCTTGATGGCCGGCCGGTTACAGCCGAACAGGCAAAGCAACTGGTAAATGAAGGAAAATATAAAATCAGCATCGTTGTACCGGAAGGAGCTACCGCCTCTATCGTCAGCAATGCCAACAGGATAGTGAACGATATCACCCGGCGTATGGGCATGTCGGTTTCACTTCCGGTGAAAAAGGGCGCTGATTCACTGAATGTGACCATTTACTTTGATCCGGCTGCCAAGAAAGCGTTCAAAGGAGCTATTCACCAGGCGTTGGACAATTTCCTGACACAGGTAGAAACCGACATGTTGCTGGACCGGATCAAACACCAGCTGAAAGGAAAGGATTCTACCGTCAGCGATGTGGATACATTGACGATTCGCCTGCAGGCAGTAGGCCTGAAAGAACAGGCCACCGGAAGCGGGAAACAGCTGGATGTAATTTCCAACTCTGTACAGCATAATGTGCCGGCCTGGAGTATTTTCGCCATGTTTTTCATCGTGATCCCTATTGCCGGAAATATGATCAGGGAAAGGGAAGACGGGAGCCTGCTACGGATGAAACTGATTCCCGGATCATACCTGGAAATCCTGGCAGGAAAGATGTTGTTTTTTGTTGGGATATGTGTATTGCAGTTTTACCTGATGATGCTGATGGGTATTTATGCGATGCCTTTGCTGAACCTGCCGAGGTTATCGATGGGCGTGCATCCTGGCACAACATTGCTGGTGGCGGCATCTATCGGGTTAACAGCTACTGCATATGGTATACTGGTGGGCACGGTATTTAAAACGCCCAATCAGGCGCTTAACTTCGGCGCTATTTCCATCGTAATCCTTTCGGCTATCGGAGGAATCTGGATACCGCTGGAGATCATGCCGGAGAAGATGCAGATGATCGGGCATTTATCGCCGCTGAGCTGGGGACTGGATGCTGTGAATGATATTTATCTTCGCAATGGAGATATCCGATTGGTGTGGAAGAATGTTTTGTATCTCATACTCACTGGATTGGCTATGCTGGCGATAGCCGGCCGTGTGGAAAAAAAACGAATGAACTGATAAATATTTTCAAAACAATACTAAAACTGTATTTTTACCCCCCACAAGGGCATTCGCCTGTATGAACAACGGGTGATAAACCTACAACATTATGGAAGAGTTAAAAAAGAAACTGAAAGAACAGATCATTGAAGCACTCAATCTTCAGGACACCAAGCCTGAGGATATTGACGACAATGCCCCATTATTCGGAGAGGGACTGGGCCTCGACAGTATCGATTCACTGGAACTGATGGTGTTGCTGGAAAGACAATATCACATTAAAGTAGAAGATCCCCGCGAAGGTCGTAAGATCCTGCAGTCTGTTGAATCAATGGCAGCATTCATCGAATCCAAACAACCGGCATAAGTATCTGATTCCATGGCGGAAAGAGTGTTTATAACAGGGATAGGGATGATCACCGCCATTGGTGATAATGTAGCCGGTAACTTACAGCATTTGCGGTCGCTCAGGAGCGGCCTCGGATACAGCAGGCACCTTGATACTATCTATAAAGACGTGCTGCCGGTTGGAGAGGTAAAGCATCCCACCGGTTCTTTATTCGAGCTGGCAGGCATCTCCGAAAAGAATGGGTTTACGCGAACCACCCTGCTGGGGCTGACTGCTATGCGGGAAGCATTGCAGCATGCCGGTATCAGCGACGTGCCGGCGGTTCCTACCGGCTTTATCAATGCCAGCACGGTAGGAGGGATGTGCGATACTGAAAAAGTTTATTTCGATATCATTGACCCGGAAAAGACCGGGGTTTTCCTGCAATATATAGATACCCTGGATTGTGCGGACTGTACACAACGTATAGCCGATACCGTTGGATTCTGTGAACACATCGCCACCATCAGCACCGCCTGCTCTTCTTCCGCAAACGCGCTGATGTTCGGCGCCCGTATGATCAGGCAGGGCATGATGCCGCGGGTGGTTTGCGGTGGTACAGAAGCGCTGACACGTTTCACGCTGAATGGTTTCAACTCCCTGAAGAATGTAGACAAGCGTTTCTGCCGGCCTTTCGACCAGCAACGTACTGGTCTTAATCTGGGGGAGGGGGCCGCTTACCTGGTGCTGGAAGGCGAATCCTTTGCCCGTGCCAATAACAGCCGTATTCTTGCAGAGCTCAGCGGTTATTGCAATACCAACGAAGCGTTTCATCCTACCTCACCTTCGCCTGATGGCGATGGCGCCTATGAGGCGATGAAAACGGCCCTCGCCATGAGTGGCCGGTCGCTCAGTGACGTATCCTATATCAATGTACATGGCACTGCCACACTCAACAACGATATTTCAGAAGGTAAAGCACTGGAGCGGCTGTTCGGGGATAAAGTTCCCTTATTCAGCTCTACCAAACCATTTACCGGGCATACACTGGCGGCAGCCGGCGCAATAGAAGCCATTTATTCTATACTGGCTATACAAAACGGGTTGATATTCCCTAATCTCAATTTTTCCGAGAGAATGGAAGAACTCAACATCAGTCCTGTAACAGAGCTGATGGAAGGATATCCCGTTAATCATGTTATTTCAAACTCATTCGGTTTTGGAGGCAACAATGCTTCCCTGGTGATCAGCAAATATGAAGGGTAAGTGTTACATACAAGGAATGGCGGCTATTTCCCCACAGCCAACTTTTGAGGGAGATATTTTTTCTGCCCCGCTACTGCATAACAGCAATAATCTGCTTCCCTGTGTGGAACCGGATTACAAACCGTTTATTCCCGCCAACAGCCTGCGCCGCATGAGCCGTGTGCTGAAAATGGGCCTGACTGCGGCTTTGAAATGTATGCAGGATAGTGGTATCACTACTCCCGGCCCTATTGTAACCGGAACCGGTAAAGGTAGTTTGCAGGATACAGAGAAGTTTATCAAAGAGATCGTAGAATACAAAGAAACAGCACTAAACCCTACACCGTTCATCCAATCTACCTATAACTCCGTGAACGGGCTGATAGCGCTGCAACAGAAATGTACTGACTATAGCAATACATTCGTACACCGCGGATTCTCCTTCGAAAACGCTTTGCTCGACAGCATCATGTTATTGCAGGAGGGCGCTCAGCATACGCTTACAGGCGCCTTTGAGGAAATCACCGCTGAACATTTCTATATCAAAAGCCGCATCGGGTTCTGGAAAACACAGCCTACTGACAACCGGGAATTATATGCACATTTATCGCCCGGCACTATTGCGGGTGAAGGCGCCGCTTTTTTCTCGCTTACCTCCGCGCCATCAGCGCAGAGCTATGCAGCAATTACCGGTTTCAAGACACTGTACAAACCCACTCCTGAAAAACTGCGGGCAAGCCTGGAAAACTTTCAGTTCACCCCTGATCTGATCGTTACCGGTCGCAATGCAGACAGTAACTTCGATTATTACTACGACGAGCCAGGCCGCGTTTTCCCGGGCGTTCCACAACTTCCGTTCAAGCATCTCTGCGGTGAATACGATACTGCCACTGCTTTCGGCATGTGGTTGTCGGCAAAGCTGCTGAAATCACAACACATCCCTCATCAGTGGTTTCCCGGAGTAATCGCTTTGCCTGCTCATCTCAATAAAATATTATTATACAACCAATTTTACGGAGAACAACATGTAGTGTTGACGCTCGAAAGAATTCCTAATTCGTAATTCTATACACCGGGTACCTCATATATTCTGGTTCAGCATACGGGGAATGCTTGTAGATGAAGTTCAGCTGTGCATCCGCGTTGTTGGCAAATGAGCTGTCGGCAGCTTTCTTTTGGCTGAGCATGTCCCGGAGTTCGGGGTGTTGGGCAAGATATTCCGCGCCGGTATCTTCAAAAACATAATCCGAATAGCCTTCCTTCTGACCCAGTATAGCATCAAAGAAATTCCAGGCAAAGTAAGAGTCATCTCCGGCAGGCTCCAGTGTTTCCGTGAGAAAGCGGTTGGCAGCCTGGTTCATGGGAATGTACATATCGCCTTTACGGAACCGGATGGTGTCTTTGCTGGCAGTTACCCGGGTAGCATAGTGGAGATAATGTTTTTCGAACGGTTTGGAGTAGGTTTTAAAATCTGCGATGTGATATACTTCCACCGGCATGGCTGTATCGCGGGGGAGTGGCTGCATTTCCACCTGGTTGTTTTTCAGGAGATTGATAACCGTCCACCAGCCTTGGGGAATGATATAAGCTTTGGGCTTTTCCACAAAGTTTTCTGCAACGGCGGTGTTATAAAATTTCACCTGGCGTACAAAAGGTTTTGTACGATCATAGAAGAGGCGGGGTAGCCCGGAGATGGTGCTGGGCTTATATCCTGAGGTAAAGCCCCGGAAAGTGATCAGGGAGTATTTGTTCATATCGAACCGCCATGCAAGCGGGAATCGCTCCTGGGTCATGCAGGCGCTTTTGGTTTGTGCCCTTAGCTGCCGGATCTCTTCACTGTGATCAGCCGTGAACTGCATGAAGCACTGCATCAGGGCATAAGTGGCTTTAACACGCTGTGGATAGGGCTTCAGCATATGTGTTTCGGGAACAAATCCGAAGGTATGAAACAAGGTAGTGTAACCGGAAGAGTAGCGTGGTCCGTCCTGGAATTCCACCCAGCCGCTGTCGGGAGTATTGCCGAAATGGTTCACATAAGGAACCAGGTCATATCCTTTCTCTTTCATCAGCGTATAGAGGCCGGGTTCAAAGGTTTTATTGAGGAATTCGCCCATAGGTCCGCCCAGTTTGTTGTGCTGGGTGGAGAGCAGCGTCATGATATGCTGGTAGTCCGCTCCGTTGCTGACATGGTTATCCACAAATACATCCGGATCTGTCAGGTGATAGATCTGCTGAAAAGCCAGCGCATTCCTGGAATCGGTTTTAATGAAATCACGGTTCAGGTCGAGGTTTTGAGCATTGCCTCTGGAGCCGAACTCATCAGGACCGTTTTGATCCACGCGATACCAGGCGGAACGGTTCAGCATGCCACCGATATTGTAGACCGGGATGATGGCCAGCACGATGTTATCGGGAGCTTTGATTTTTCCGGTGGCGAGGTCGCGCAGCAGTAGCATGCTGGCATCTATGCCATCGGGTTCGCCGGGGTGGATCCCGTTATTGATAAGGATGATGCGTTTATTTTTCTTATGGAGACTTTTAAAATCGAAATCCTTCCCGGGCGACCAGGTGACGAGGTGAAGCGGGAACCCGGCATCCGTGAGGCCGATAGCCTGCATATGAATCTGCGGGAAGCGTTTGGTGAGCAGCTGATAATACCGGATTACTTCGTCGTAAGTAGCAGTTTCCCTGCCGTTGGTGCGCTCGTATCGGGTGCTGAGATCCTGGGCCTCAAGAAACAGGGGCAGGATAGCGGCAAACAGTATAAATAGTTTTTTCATTAATACAAAAGTAACCAGAAAAACAAAAAGCCCTTCCTTTGTGAGGAAGAGCTATAAATATTTGTTACTGAAGCAATTAGGCCAGAGTCAGAATTCTCTTAGCCAGCTTGCTTTTCAGGTTTGCTGCTTTGTTTTTGTGAATAACGTTACGTTTAGCCAGCTTGTCGATCATGGAAGCTACCTCAGCTAAATCTTTCTGCGCTGTAGCCTTGTCAGTTACCGCTTTCAGATCACGGATAGCATTACGGGTAGTTTTACCGTAGTAACGGTTACGCTCATTACGCTTTCTGCTTTGACGTACGTCTTTTTTCGTTGCTTTATGGTTTGCCATTTTTCAAATTTCAAGTTTCGGACGGCAAAGGTAACTATATTCGAATTACAAAACAAACTAAATGTAGTTTTTCCGTCAGAAGGCAAATATAAGCAGCTTTTATCACAGATAACGAGCTGATTTTTTCTGATTTTTTCCAAGCGGCGTATCGAAAAACGAGCGATATTTGCAATCCCATATATTAATATATTGGGACCGATAGAAAAGAATTTGAACAGAAGATCAGCAAAACTCGTTGTAAATGAAGGACTTCTCATTCGTCACCAACTCACATCCTGCTTACATTGAATCATTATACCAGGATTTCCGCAAAGATCCCAACTCTGTAGACCCGGATTGGGTTAAATTTTTCGAAGGATTTGATTTTGCAGTATCCAATGTAAACGGCAAGGCAGCCACCGCAGCCGCGCCAGTAGCAGGAGGCAGCACTTCGCTGCCTGTGAGCGACGACCAGTTGGCAAAAGAGCTGGGCGTATACCGCCTGATACAGGCGTATCGCAAAAAAGGCCACCTTATTGCTAAAACCAACCCCATCCGTGAAAGAAAAGACAGAAAAGCCAACCTGGACCTTGTGAGCTTCGGATTAGGGGATGCTGATCTCAAAACAGAATTTTTTGCAGGAAGCACTATCGGCGTGGGTAAAGCCACACTGGAAAAAATAGTGGCCTATCTGAACCAGATCTACGCCAGTTCAGTAGGGTTGCAATACACTTATATCAATGCCAGGGATAAAGCTAAATGGCTGGAGAAAGAGTTTGAGAAGATCATGGTGGAGCCGCTGTCGCTCGAACAGCGCAAACGCATCCTGCAGAAACTGAACCAGGGCGTTATTTTCGAAAAATTCCTGCATACCAAATATATCGGTCAGAAACGCTTTGGCCTGGAAGGCGGCGAATCTACCATCCCTGCACTGGATGCCATTCTTAACGTTGCTGCGGAGTACGGTGTACAGGAATCTGTGATCGGTATGGCGCACCGTGGCCGCCTGAATGTACTCGCCAATATACTCGGCAAAACCTACGAGCAGATCTTCAATGAGTTTGAAGGCCTGGCCGTACCTGATATGACCATGGGTAGCGGCGACGTGAAATATCACCTCGGCTTCCGTTCCCAGGTATCCACTCCTTCCGGCAAAGCCGTGAACCTGCAGCTGATGCCTAACCCTTCCCACCTGGAAGTGGTAGACCCGATTGTAGTTGGTTTTGCACGTAGTAAGGCTGATGTGATCTACAACAGCGACTATGATAAAATACTGCCTATCCTCATCCATGGGGATGCGGCTGTGGCAGGGCAGGGCATCGTTTACGAAGTAGAACAGATGAGCAAACTGAAAGGATACTACGTAGGTGGTTCCATTCATTTTGTGATCAATAACCAGATTGGTTTTACCACCGACTTTGATGATGCAAGATCTTCAGATTACTGCACCAGCGTTGCTTCTATCGTACAGGCGCCGGTATTTCACGTGAATGGTGATGATGCAGAAGCCGTGGTGAAAGTATCACAGCTGGCTGCCCGTTACCGTCAGGAGTTTAATGAAGATGTGTTCATCGACATGGTTTGCTACCGCAAACATGGTCATAACGAAGGGGATGAACCTAAATTTACTCAACCGAGCTTATATGCGCTGATCGAGAAACATCCGAATCCGCGTGAAGTATATACTCAGTTCCTCCTGAAAAACGGAGAGCAGGATGCACAGGCACTAGCCAAAGAAATGGAAAAGGTATTCTGGGATGAGCTGCAGGCACGCCTCGATGAAGTAAAACAACATCCGCTGCCCTATGCTAACCAGATCCCCGAACAGTGGTGGCAGGCTTTGCGTAAGGCTACCCCGCAGGATTTTGAAGCTTCCCCGGTTACAGCCATCAAAGAAGAGGATTTCAAACGTCTGTTCGATGGACTGATGAAATGGCCGGAAAACTTTGTGCCGCTGCGTAAAGTGAGTAAGCTGCTGCAGGATAAAATCAAATTATACCAGGAAGAAGGTAAAGTAGACTGGGCTACCGGTGAACTGCTGGCATATGCCAGTTTGCTGATAGAAGGCAAAGACGTGAGAATGAGCGGAGAAGACGTGAAACGCGGAACCTTCTCTCATCGTCATGCAGTGCTGTTCGACGAAAATACCAACGATACCTATAACCGCCTGAATTTCTTCCAGGAGAACCAGGGTAAATTCAGGATCTATAACTCCCTGTTGAGCGAATATGGTGTATTGGGCTTTGAATATGGTTATGCCATGGCCAACCCTAATAACCTGGTGCTTTGGGAAGCACAATACGGCGACTTTGTAAACGGTGCGCAAACTGTAATTGACCAGTATATCAGCAGCGCTGAACAGAAATGGACAACGCAGAATGGCCTGGTAATGTTGCTGCCGCATGGTTATGAAGGTGGTGGACCGGATCACTCCAACGCCCGTCCGGAGCGTTTCCTGCAGCAATGTGCAGAAGAAAATATGGTGATCACCAATATCACTACTGCCGCTAACTTCTTCCATGCACTGCGCCGCCAGCTGGCCTGGCCGTTCCGCAAGCCGCTGATTAACTTTTCACCTAAAGCAAACCTCCGTCATACCGGTGCTTATTCTTCCACAGAAGAATTCACTCAGGGCGGATTCAAGGAAGTGCTCGACGATCCGTTTATTACCGATACAGCAGTAGTGAAGAAAGTATTGCTCTGTACCGGTAAAATGTACTTCGATCTGAGCGATAAACAGATGAAAGATGATCGCAGAGATGTGGCGATTGTGCGTCTGGAGCAATTATACCCGCTGCCGGTAAAACAGCTGGAAACCATTGCACAGAAGTATAAAGGGGCTACTTTCTTCTGGGTGCAGGAAGAGCCGCTGAATATGGGCGCTGCATCTTATCTGCAAATGAACCTGAAGCAAATCAATTATGGTGTTATCAGCCGCAACCCAAGTGCATCAACCGCTACCGGTTATGCGAAAGTACATGCGCGTGAACAACAGCAAATTATTGACACTGCCTTTAACATCTAAAAAACTAACGAATAAACAGAATAACCAGCTTTCGGCTTTACAGCAACGGCTAAAAGCTGGTATCACCATCAACTGATATAAATATGGTTATCGAAATCAAAGTCCCTACGGTAGGAGAATCTATTAGCGAGGTAACAATTGCAAAGTGGTTGAAGAAAGACGGAGATTATGTGCAGCAGGACGAGGTGTTGTGCGAAATGGAATCAGAGAAGGCAACTTTTGAACTGAATGCGGAAAAAGCAGGCGTTTTGAAGATTGCAGCGGCGGCTCAGGAAGGCGCTACTTTGAAGATTGGTGATGTAACCTGCACAATCGATACAGATGCAGCCGCTCCTGCACAAGGTGCAGCCGCACCGGTGGCAGCAGCTCCTGCGGCTCCGGCAGCTGAACCCGCTCCTGCTCCGGCAGCAGCGCCAGCGCCAGCTGTAAACAAAGGGACCATTGAGATGAAAGTACCTACTGTGGGCGAATCTATCAGTGAGGTTACGCTGGTGAAATGGATCAGGAAAGATGGTGACTATGTTGAACGCGATGAAGTGGTTTGTGAACTGGAGTCAGAGAAAGCAACCTTTGAGCTGAATGCCGAAGAAGCTGGTGCACTCATCACAGTAGCTAAAGAAGGCGAAACATTAAAAATAGGCGATGTAGCCTGCAAAATAGATACCAGCGTACCGCGTCCGGCAGGTAAAGCTGCTCCGGCTGCCGCCGCTCCGCAACCGGCTGCTGCCACCCCTGCAGCACAGCAGGCGCCTGTAACCAGCATCCCGAACGATGTGAAGGCTACACCGGTAGCTGCTGCCGTAATCGCAGACAAACATGTGGATCCGTCCAGCATCAAAGGCTCCGGCGCTCATGGTAAGATCATGAAAGATGATGTGTATGCTGCCCTGAAAAATCCGGGTGTGGCCATCGGTCAGGAAATGTTCAGCCGTCAGGAACGTCGTGAAAAAATGAGCAACCTGCGTAAAACAGTTTCCCGCCGCCTGGTAGAAGCTAAAAATACCACCGCTATGCTCACCACCTTCAACGAGGTGGATATGACAGAAATCATGGCGCTGCGCGCGAAGTATAAAGACCTGTTCAAAAAACAACACGAAGTGAACCTGGGCTTCATGAGCTTCTTCACCAAAGCCTGTTGTTTTGCACTGCAGGAATTCCCTTCTGTAAATGCTTACATCGACGGAGAAGAACTGGTGTACCACGATTACTGCGATATCTCCATCGCGGTGTCGGCTCCGAAAGGACTGGTGGTACCGGTGATCCGCAACGCTGAAAGCCTGGATATGGCGGGTATTGAAAAGGCAGTATTGGAACTCGCTACCAAAGCGCGTGAGAACAAACTGACCATGCCGGAAATGACAGGTGGTACTTTCACCATTACTAATGGTGGCGTATTCGGTTCACTGATGAGCACTCCTATCATTAACATTCCGCAATCAGCGATCCTGGGTATGCACAAAATCCAGGAACGCCCGATGGCCATAAATGGCCAGGTTGTAATTCGCCCGATGATGTACATTGCACTGAGCTATGATCACCGCATCATCGACGGCCGCGAATCTGTAAGCTTCCTGGTAAGAGTAAAAGAAATGCTGGAAAGCCCCGAACAACTGCTGTTCGGTAAAGATCCGCTGAAGGCATTACTGAAACTTTAATCTTATTGTAGTGAAATAAAATTTGAAGCCGGTCTGTAGCAGGCCGGCTTTTTAATTAGCTACCAGCTAAAAACAATTTATGTCTCGTTGGGAAAATTATCTGGCATCTGCAGAGAAAATAATAAACGCCTATAAAGGCGGTCTTCCATTACATCATTTCCTGAAATCATTTTTCAAGGAACATCCGTACATGGGAGGGCGCGACCGTCGCTGGATTTCGCAGCTGGTGTATCATTATTTCCGTTTAGGGCAGTGGGGACAAGCATTGCCGGTGAGAGAAAGAGTGATAGCCGGAACATTCCTGTGTGAAGCCGTTTCCAGCGATTTCCTGGCTGCTGTTAAACCCGAATGGAATCAGCAGATCGGGCAACCACTTTCAGAAAAGAAAGCATTACTGCCTGTATCGTTGCAGGCTGCCGACCTTTTCCCCTGGCAGGATGAGCTCTCTGAAAATATTGATGGGGAGGCATTTGCAGGTGCTGTGCTGAAACAGCCACACCTGTTTATTCGCGTACGGAATAATAAGCTCGACAAAGTACGGTTGTTACTCGATCAGGCCGGAATATCCTATGAGGTGGACGACAATCGGGCTACGGTGGCGCTTCCCAACGGCACTAAAATAGAAACGATTATTACAGAGAGAAGCTGGTATGAAATACAGGATGCTTCCAGTCAGCAAACAGGTATGCTGTTTCACCCGGCCAGCCATCAGCGCTGGTGGGACTGCTGTGCTGCCAGTGGAGGGAAATCCATTCTGTTGAAAGACCAACAACCCGATATACAGCTGTTGGTATCTGATGTAAGAAGATCGATTATTGAAAACCTGCAGCAACGTTTTGCAACAGCAGGTATAAAAAATTACGACGCCCGTGTAGCAGATCTTACCTCTGTTAATCTCTCTGAAACCATGCGTGGCCGGCAATTCGACGGTATTATCCTCGATGCGCCCTGCAGTGGTTCAGGTACCTGGGGCCGCACTCCCGAAAGCATCTCTTTCTTTCATAAAAATGAAATAACAAAATATCAGCAGTTACAAAAGCGTATATCCGATAGCGTTATACCTTTCGTGAAGAAAGGAGGAAGTCTTATTTATATTACCTGTTCGGTATTCCGGCAGGAGAATGAAGAAGTGGTTAGCTTTATTGAAGAAAATAGTGATTTAAGAAGACAGGAAGGTGGTGTAATTCGCGGCTACGATCACGGTGCGGATACGATGTATGCGGTGAGGCTTTCATAAGTCAGAGGTCTTTATTAGTTTTAGGCGGAGCAATGGATATCCGGAAGATGTAAATACCGTGTATCAACCATATCGCCAACGAGGGCGCTGTGCAATTCGTTAAACATAAACTTAATTTATGAAAGTGAACAGATCAATACCTATGTTATTGGGTATGCTTGCGTTATTCGGATCCAACGTACATGCACAGTCAGCAAAGCAAAAACCCAATGTAATTCTGATTTACTCCGATGACCAGGGATGGGCCGACATGGGCGCATATGGCTCCAAAGACCTGTATACACCTGTGCTCGACAGTCTTGCTCACAGCGGGGTAAGGTTCACGCAATTCTACGCAGCATCTCCCATATGTTCTCCATCGAGGGCATCACTGCTCACGGGCAGGTATCCGCAGCGGGCCGGATTGCCGGAGATGGCCTCCTCTCAAAAGGGAGTAGAAGGGATGCCCGGCGCGCAGTATACAATGGGGGAGCTGTTCCGTGATGCCGGCTATCAGACAGCACATATCGGCAAATGGCATGTGGGATATACTCCCGAAACGATGCCGAATGCACAGGGATTCAACTACTCCTTTGGCTTTATGGGAGGTTGTATTGATAACTACTCGCATTATTTTTACTGGAACGGTCCTAACCGCCATGACCTCTGGCGCAACGGCCAGGAAGTATATGAATCGGGTTCCTTCTTTCCTGATCTGATGGTCAGAGAGGCCGGCCAGTTCATGGAAAATAACCGGAACAAACCCTTCTTTTTGTACTTCGCGATTAACATCCCGCATTATCCGTTACAGGGAGAGAAAAAATGGCTGGATTATTACCGGAACAAGGGCGTAGCTTCGCCCAGGGATCAATATGCCGCCTTTGTATCCACCATGGATGAGAAGATCGGGGCGCTGATGGCTAAGCTGAAAGCATTGGGGCTGGCAGATAATACGATCGTTATTTTTCAGCCGGATCAGGGCTTTTCTACTGAAGACCGTACGTTTGGAGGAGGTGGTTCCGCCGGTATATACAGAGGGTCCAAATACAGCCTTTTTGAAGGCGGTACCCGGGTGCCCGCATTGATCAGCTGGACCGGCAACATCCCCCGCAACGAAGTACGCGACCAGCTGGCAGCGAATATCGACTGGTTCCCTACACTGGCTGAACTTTGCGGCATTACATTGCCCAACAGAAAAATAGACGGCAGGAGCTTAGCAGACGTTATTAAACACGGCAATCGTCCGTCTCCCCATAATAATACCTTTTACTGGAAAAGCGGCGGAACCGCCGACAATCCTCAATGGGCAGTACGCGACGGCGAATGGAAGTTGCTGCATAACCCTGCACAGGCGGCCAAACAGGAACTGGATGAAAACGGCTTTTTCCTGGTAAATCTTAGTGAAGATCCATCAGAAAAGAAAAATATTGCAAAGCAACATCCTGATATCGTGAAAAAACTGACGAAGCTTTATGAGGTCTGGAACGAAGAAGTAAAACAACAGTAAGAATTACGAATAATAGCGAAGACCTAAGCGGATAATATCTACCTACAATAGTATCCGCTTAGGTCTTCGCTATTATTCGTAATTCGTAATTCTCAATTTCCTCTCTGTATAATCCCTCCTCCAATCACATCATCGCCTTCATAGAAAACTGCTGACTGACCGGGAGCTATTCCTTTTACGTTTTCGTAGAAATCTACTTTTACCAGGCCGTTTTCATTATACAGGTTGCTCAATGCGCCTTTGTCTTTGTAACGGATTTTGGTGACGGCTTCCATTCCTTCAGGAATGAAATCGTATTTGCCCATATTGATGCCGCCTACAAACATACGGTTCCTTTGCAGGTCATTTTCGCTGCCTAATACTACGGTATTGGTTTCAGGGATGATCTCGGTCACAAACACCGGCCGGCCCAGGGCAATATCCAGCCCTTTACGCTGACCAACCGTGTAGAAGGGATATCCTTTATGCTGGCCTACGATTGTACCGTCTGTCAGTACGAAATTGCCGCCGTTTACCCTTTCTTCCAGTCCATCTACTTTTCTCTTCAGAAAACCACGGTAGTCGTTGTCGGGCACAAAGCATATTTCATAGCTTTCTGCCTTTTTAGCCAGTTCCGGGTAGCCGAAATCGAACGCCATCTGGCGGATTTCAGTTTTACGGTATTGGCCCAAAGGGAGTATAGTGCGGGCGAGTACATCCTGTTGTATGCCCCAGAGTACGTAGCTCTGGTCTTTGGTGTCATCGAGTCCTTTACTGATCACGTAACGGCCGTTCTCATGCTGGCGGATATTAGCGTAGTGGCCGGTAGCAATAAACTGGCAGTCCATTGCATCAGCCCGCTTCATCAGGGCACGCCATTTTATATGGGTATTGCAGAGTACGCAAGGGTTGGGAGTGCGACCAGCAATATATTCCTCGACAAAGTTATTCACTACAAAATCACCGAATTCATCGCGGATATCCAGCACAAAGTGCGGAAATCCGTGGTGCACCGCTGCAGCGCGGGCGTCGTTAAAAGAATCCAGATTACAGCAGCCGGTTTCCTTTTTACTGGAGCCGGCAGACGCATAATCCCAGGTTTTCATGGTGATACCCACCACTTCATACCCCTGTTCATTCAGCATCAGCGCCGTAACAGTACTGTCTATACCACCACTCATGGCTACCAGTACCTTTCCATGCTTGCTCATTTTTGAAAAATTTAAGAAGGCAAAATTACTGAAATTTAAGCCAACAGGCATCCGGCACCTATTGATACTGACAATATAATGATTGAGGCAGCCTATATCAGTAATATCATTTTGCCATCTTTCAGGAATATTTGACCAGACGCTATAATTTCTTAAATGTGAATAATATATTTATTAGTTTTAGCCACGTTATTGGTATAAATTCATCATGATGCTACCTATATTGAATAAAGATTTTGTATTAAAGCATAGAGATTCCGGCGTTAATGAGAAAATTTTCACTTTTCCGGAAAAAATACTCCAATTCGGTACCGGCGTATTGTTACGCGGACTGGTGGATTACCTGGTAGATAAGGCTAATAAACAGGGCATCTACGAAGGAAGGATCGTGGTGATCAAGTCTACAGATGGCGAAACTACCGAGTTTTCCAGCCAGGATAACCTGTATACCACGCATATCAAAGGCATTGCCCAGGGAGAGCTGGTGGATAATGTACTGGTAAATGCTGCTATTAGCCGGGTTTTGCAATCGAATGCAAGTTGGCGGGAAATTCTTGAAACGGTGCACCAGCCTGAAATACAGACGATCGTTTCCAACACCACAGAAGTAGGGATTCAATATGTTCCTGAAAAAATTGCCGCCGGGGTGCCGGCATCCTTTCCCGGGAAGCTGCTGGCCTTGCTATGGGAGCGTTTTTCGTTCTTCAAAGGCGCGCCAGATACCGGTTTTGTAATTGTACCTACCGAGCTGGTGGTGGATAACGGAAGGTTATTGAAAGACATCGTACTACAGCTGGCTGATTTCAACGGGCTGCCGGCAGATTTTATCAGCTGGTTGCATAGTGAAAATCATTTTTGTAACTCGCTGGTGGATAGAATCGTACCAGGAAAACCCCGAAATCTTCCGGAAATTGAGCAAAAAGCGGGTTATTCGGATAGGTTATGGATAGAAGTAGAACCTTACCTGTTATGGGCAATAGAGGGAGATGAGCGGGTGAAACGGGTATTATCTTTTCATCAGGCAGATGAGCGCATGCTCATAGCGCCGAGTATCACCCCTTACCGCGAGCAGAAGCTCCGGTTGCTGAATGGCAGCCATACTGCAGCTGTACCGCTGGGATTTCTTGGCGGGCTCAATACAGTATATGAATGCATGCAGGACGATTATATGAGCCATTTCTTCCGCGAAGCAGTGCTGAGGGAGATACTGCCAACCATTGAAGAAACGTGTCCGACCGCCCCGGCTTTTGCGCGGGATGTGCTGGACCGCTTCGCTAATCCGTTCATCGCCCACAAGCTGATCAGCATTACATTCCAGGAGAGCTCTAAAATGAACGCCCGTAATGTACGTACGCTGGTACGCTACCACGATAAATTCAACACATTACCACCGCATCTGTGCCTGGGATTTGCCGCTATGCTGTTGTTCCTGCGACCGGAAAGAGTAGCGGACGGGAAATATTATGGCAGCCGGAACGGGGAAGAATACCAGATCACCGACGATAATGCCCCACTGTTTGCCAATTGGTGGAACGAGCGGGGTGCTGATCTGGCCGGAATGGTAACCGGCATCTGTTCCGATAGCCGGCTTTGGGAAACAGACCTGACTACTATTCCCGGATTCGCGGCGCAGGTGACGCACCTGCTTGCAGCCCTGAAAGAGAAAGGTGTACCAGCATTTATTCAATCGCAGCTTCAGAAAAATTAATCATGTTATGAAGGAGTTCTTATCAGAAGATTTTTTGCTACAAACTGCAACGGCTAAACGATTATATTTCGACTATGCGGCATCTATGCCCGTGATAGATTATCATAATCATCTGCCACCGGACGACATTGCCGCGAATAAAACGTTCGCCAGTCTTTACGAAATCTGGCTGAAGGGAGATCATTACAAGTGGGGGGCCATGCGGGCTAACGGAGTGCCGGAAGAATTCATCACGGGGGCAACTGACGATTTCGCCAAGTTCCGTCATTGGGCAGCTACAACGCCCTATACTATGCGTAATCCGCTTTATCACTGGACGCATATGGAGCTGAAGAACCCATTCGGCATTACTGATTTGCTCAATGAACAAACAGCAGAAAAAATTTACCAGGAATGTAACGCGCAACTGCCCGGGCTTAGCACACAGGCCCTGTTGAAGCATTATAAAGTGGATTGCCTGTGTACAACAGATGATCCTGTGGATTCCCTGGAACATCATAAAGCGATCGCACAACATCCTTTTGGCACGCGGGTGTTACCAACATTCCGGCCCGACAGGGCCATGGCCGTGGATAACCCGGATGCTTTCAACAGCTTTGTGGATAAACTGGCAGAGGTAACCAATACAGAGATCAGGCAATACGATGATCTGTTAGCTGCGCTGAAAAGCAGGCATACCTATTTCCATGAAACAGGAGGCCGGTTAAGCGATCATGGATTGAATACTTTTTATTTTACGCCGGCGAGCCAGCGGGAACTGGAAACCATTTTCCGTAATGCCCGCAGCCGTGAGGCGGTTACATCGCATGAGAATGCGCAGTTCAAGACAGCCGTATTGCTGGAAATTTGCAAGTGGAATCATGAGCGGGGCTGGGCGCAGCAGTTTCATGTGGGCGCGATCCGTAACAATAACTCCCGTTTGTTGCGCCGACTCGGAGCAGATGCCGGCGTAGATTCCATTGGCGACTGGCAGGTGGCTGAAGCCATGAGCCGTTTCTTCGATGCGCTGGATAAGAACGATCAGCTGGCCAAAACGATTGTGTATAATCTGAATCCCGCTTATAACGAAGTCTTTGCCACGATGGCGGGTAATTTCCAGGATGGATCTGTTGCAGGTAAAATGCAGTTTGGATCCGGCTGGTGGTTCCTTGATCAGAAAGACGGCATGGAAAAGCAGATGAACGCACTTAGCAACATGGGCTTGCTGAGCCGTTTTGTAGGTATGTTAACTGATTCCAGAAGTTTCCTTTCTTATTCCCGGCATGAATATTTTCGCCGTATTTTGTGTAATCTCATCGGTAATGATGTAGAACAGGGAGAATTGCCGAATGATATTGCCTGGTTGGGAAAGATGGTACAGGACATATGTTACAATAACGCAAAAGCATACTTTGGATTTTAATGAAGCCGGTAAAAGTTATCACATTTGGGGAAATATTATTGCGCGTGTCGCCGCAACTGGCACAGCAAACCGCCGCTGTTTATGTAGGTGGCGCAGAAGCCAATGTAGCAGCCGCATTAGCCCGCTGGGGCACGCCAGTAGCCTATATTAGCAAAGTACCTGAAAATGGGTTGTCGACCGATGTATTGCAGCAGTTGAGCAATATTGGCGTACATACGGACCGGGTGCTCCGTGGAGGAAACCGGATCGGGTTGTATTACCTGGCGCAGGGCAGTGACCTGAAACATGCAGAAGTGATATACGACAGGGCCGGTTCTTCTTTTAGCGGCATAGTACCCGGAACAGTTAACTGGGATGAGTTGCTGGAGGGTGCGAACTGGTTTCACTGGAGTGCCATTACACCGGCGTTAAACCAGGATGCAGCCGATGTTTGCCAGGAAGTGTTGCAGGCAGCTTCCCGCAGAGGCATGACCATTTCCACCGATCTGAATTTCCGCAGTAAACTGTGGCAGTACGGTAAAAAGCCGGCACAGGTAATGCCTGAGCTGGTGCAATACTGCGACGTGGTAATGGGAAATATCTGGGCGGTGAATAACATGCTGGATATAGCGCTGGACACCGATGCGCTGGCAGAGGATACAAAGGCCTCTTATATCAGGGCAGCAGAGAAAATTGCAGCAGATATAACGGCAACGTATAAACGCTGTAAACGAATAGCATTTACTTTTCGCTTCAGCCACGTCTACTACACGTTTTATTATCATAACGGACAGGTATCCATATCAAAGGAATATGAGGTAGGAAACGTAGTAGATCGTGTGGGTAGTGGCGATTGTTTCATGGCCGGGCTTATCCACGGGCAGTTGCAGGAAAAGAATGATCAGCAGATCATTGATTTTGCAGCGGCCGCCGCTTATTCCAAGTTCTTTGTAAAAGGAGATTTCAATACCACATCAGCAGAAGACATTATTAAACTTATATAGATATGGCACCAGCAGCCGAGACAATTATAGCAGCATTTGAGCAAAGCGGGATCATTCCTGTTTTCTATCACGATGATCCGGAAGTATGCCTGGAAGTGTTGCAGGCATGCTATCAGGGAGGGTTACGGGTATTTGAGTTTACCAGCCGGGGTGAAAATGCGCGTAAGAATTTTGCCCTGTTGAAGGAAAAGAAGATGGCAACCATGCCTGATCTTTTTCTGGGAATAGGTACGATTAAAAATGCAGCGGATGCAGCGGCTTATACTGAATTGGGAGCCGACTTTATCGTTTGCCCGATCACTGATCCGGAAACGGCTGCTTATTGTCATTCCGCCAATATCATGTGGATACCGGGCTGCATGTCGCCCACAGAGATTTCCGTGGCAGAAAAGAACGGGGCGAAACTCGTGAAACTCTTCCCTGGCAATGTATTGGGACCAGCATATGTAAGAGCCATCAAACCGCTTTTCCCTCACCTGAAATTCATGCCTACCGGTGGGGTAGAACCTACGCAGATTAGTATGGACGCCTGGTTTGATGCAGGCGTGGTTTGCGTGGGAATGGGCTCTAATCTGCTGGCAAAATCAGTCATCGATAGCAGGCAATGGGGACCGCTGAAAGAGAAAATAATGCAAACGTTTGCAGTTTTCAAAGCGTTGAAGTAACTTATACACTTTATCAATTCCAAATAAACCATAATGAATTCCACAACTTTAGGTAAGTATCGCTGGCGGGTATGTGCGCTGTTGTTCGTTGCTACTACCATCAACTATATTGACAGGCAGGTGCTTGGTTTGCTGAAAACAGACCTTTCGGCCGATTTTAACTGGACGGAGAAAGACTTCAGTAATCTTGTCATGGCCTTTTCTGCAGCCTATTCCATAGGTCTGCTGTTTTTTGGCGCGCTGGTCGACAAGATCGGATCGAAGGTAGGGTACAGTGTGTCTATCGTCGTATGGAGTTTGTCGGCCATGGCGCACGGACTGGTGCGTACGACGCTGGGATTTGGCGTGGTACGGTCTATATTGGGGATCAGTGAAGCAGGCAACTTTCCTGCAGCCATCAAAGCTACCGCGGAATGGTTTCCGAAAAAGGAGCGGGCACTGGCAACCGGGATTTTCAATTCCGGCTCCAATATCGCAGCAGTGGTGGGCCCGCTGATGGTATACTGGCTCGCGAAGAATCACGGCTGGAGAAGTGCATTTGTATGGACGGGAGCAATAGGATTTATCTGGCTGATATTATGGTGGTTTTATTATGAAGTGCCAAGCCGGCATAAGAAATTATCAAAAGAAGAATTTGATTATATCCATTCCGATCAGGAAATAGAAACCGAGAAACCCAGGCCTGTTAAATGGGCAAAATTGCTGGGTATTCGTCAAACCTGGGCTTTTGTGTTTGGTAAATTACTGACAGATCCGGTGTGGTGGTTTTTCCTTTTCTGGCTGCCGGGCTACCTGGAGTCGATCTTCCATGTGAACATGAAATCGAACCTCGGCTTGCCGATCATCATCATCTATTCGATTACAAGCTTCGGCAGTATCGGTGGCGGATGGCTGTCTTCCCACCTTATTAAAATTGGCTGGCCGGTATTCAGGGCGCGTAAAGTATCTATGCTGATTTTTGCACTTTGTGTAGTGCCTATCATGCTGATCCAGTATTCCAATAACCTGTGGCTGGCTATCGGTTTGATCAGTCTGGCTACGGCAGCACATCAGGCATGGTCTGCCACCATTTTTACCACCGCTTCCGATATGTTCCCGAAACGGGCTGTCAGCTCAGTAGTAGGTATCGGCGGAATGGCAGGATCTATTGGTGGTACGTTGTTCCCGATGGTGATAGGCACGATGCTGGATCACTACAAACTGATCGGCAATATTGGTATCGGGTATAACATCCTGTTTACCATATGCGGCGTCGCTTATCTGCTTGCGTGGGGAGTGATGCACTTGTTTGCACCGAAAATGGAACAGGTGAAGCTGGATTAAACAGGGATTTTTTGATACTCATAAAGCACAAATACAACGTCCGGACTTCTGCCCGGACGTTTGTTGTTTATGCCATGAATTGGTTTTTGACTTACCAGTGATTATAGGGAAACACCTCGTTTCCACGGAATGAAATCATCCTGATTCAATTCCTCAGCTTTGGTATGTACCTCACCGCTGGCGGTTTTGATAACATACTCGAGAATTTCTTCCCCCATTTCAGCGATGCTGTGTTCGCCGCTGATAATGGTACCTGTATTGATGTCGATAATATCTTTCATGCGGGTAGCCAGTCTGGTATTGGTAGCCAGCTTTACCACCGGGGCAATGGGGTTGCCGGTAGGGGTACCGAGGCCGGTAGTAAACAATACCACGTTAGCACCTGATCCTACTTCAGCAGAGGTGGATTCCACGTCGTTGCCGGGAGTACATAACAGGTTCAGGCCTGGTTTGGTAACGTATTCGGTGTAGTCCAGTACATCAGTAACCGGTGAAGTACCTCCTTTCTTCGCCGCGCCGGCCGATTTGATGGCATCGGTAACGAGGCCGTCTTTGATATTGCCTGGCGACGGGTTCATATAAAATCCTGATCCTACAGATTGCGCCTGGCTTTCATAAGCACGCATAATTCGGATGAATTTTCCTGAAATTTCATCATTCTGGCAACGGTTGATCAGCTCCTGTTCCACGCCGCATAATTCAGGGAATTCGGAGAGGATAGAAGTGCCTCCCAGAGCCACCAGCAGATCGGACGTATGACCAACTGCAGGGTTGGCGGAGATACCGGAAAATCCGTCGGAGCCACCACATTCCAGGCCGATGACGAGCTTCGACAGCGGCGCCGGCTGGCGGTCCTGTTTATTGGCCTCAACCAGGGCAAGGAAGGTATCTTTGATAGCGGCAGAAAGCATCGCATATTCAGAAGCGCTTTTCTGCTGCTCATATACCAGTACCGGTTTGTTGAAAGCCGGATTCAGTTTTTTCAGCGATTCCTGCAGAATAGATACCTGTGCATGCTGGCAACCCAGGCTCAGCACTGTAGCTCCTGCCACGTTGGAATGATGGATATATCCTGCCAGCAGGGCGCACAGGGCGTCTGAATCCTGGCGGGTACCGCCGCAACCACCTTCATGGGTGAGGAACTTGATACCATCGATATTAGGGAATACAACATTACGTTTGCCCGTTTCCGTTATACTGCCTGCTTCGTAATTTTTAACAGCTTCGAGGTTTCCGCTTTTGTAAAGAGAAACCAGGTCGGTCACCTGTTCGTTATATACTTCCGCCGGTGCAAAGCCCAGTCCTTTTTCAAATGCCGTTTTGATGACGCCTACGTTCCTGTTTTCACAAAAAACCAGCGGAATGACCAGCCAGTAGTTGCGGGTACCCACCTGGCCGTCGGCGCGGTGATAGCCCATAAAAGAGCGGCCCTGCCACTTGCTGATGTCTGGCGCCTGCCAGTCGAGTGAGCTGTCTTTTTCATGGAAGGCACTGGCGTCATGCACCACATTATCGGTCGTAATAGCCTCTCCCTGCCGTATCGCCTTGCTGGCTTTACCTACCAGTACGCCATACATGGTAATCGGGTGGCCGGCTGTTATATCGCTGATCAGGAATTTATGTTTGGCAGATATGTTTTGCTGAAGTTTAATCTGATGTCCGTTAAATGATATATCGGTTCCCGCTGGCAGATCCTGCAAAGCTACCAGCACATTATCATCGGGATGGATTTGTAAATACGCGTTCATAACAGCTAAAGTAGTAAATAACTACTCGGGCTGGTGATATTATAATGTTAATCCATGATGAGATTTTGACAATTTGAATGCCTGCCTGGAATCCATGTCAGGAAAGAATTATAAAATGTTAAATGGCTATCAGCCACGGTGGTGGCTGCAAACTTAGCAATCCGGTTATTTTTTTGTAATTTTTATGCAAACGTTTGTATTTTTAAGAATACGATCATTAGAACGCTACTTTTAGTTACCGCCCGGATTCTCTATCTTTCATAAATAAATAAATGTCAAATGTACATTAAACATGCCCTTGCCGCTTTTCTGTTGATGTTTATGATAACATGTACCTGTTTAGCCCAGGAGCAGGGACAGAAAAGAAATTACCTGTACAATGAGTACCAGCGGAATGGGGGGAGCGCGGCATTCGCGGATATACTCAGCTGGCGCCGGCAGCGTCTGCAGGGCATAGCGGAGAAGATGAAAGCGCTGCCCGGGGAGAGCCGGAATATGTTGCTGAAGGATGCCGACAAGGCGATGCAGTTCAGCTGGCCTTCTTTGCCGGCTACGCTTTACCTGCAATTCCGTGATAACGGGAACCGGGTGAATTTTGAGAATGCCCAGTTCGAACGGCGGCGGGTATTGGCCTCGCTGGTAGCGGGAGAGCTGGCTGGCGGCAACGGAAAATATATGCCGCAGATAGTGAATGGGTTATGGTTGATACTGGAAGAGAGTACCTGGGTGTTACCGGCTCATGTGGGGGTTCAGAAAGCCGGCACAGACCTGCCAGATCCTGAAGAACCGGTGGTGGATCTTTTCGCAGGGGAAACGGCTGCTACGCTCAGCTGGGCGCAGTTTCTGCTACACGACAAGCTGGATAAACTTTCCCCGATGGTCAACAAACGGATCAGTTACGAACTGCAACACCGCATTGTAACTCCCTTCCTGCAGCGCCGGGATTTCTGGTGGATGGGCTGGGGAGGCCGCAGTGTGAATAACTGGAATATCTGGATCAATACGAATGTGCTTATTACTGCATTGCTGAGCGTAAATGATGCGGATATACGAAATAAAGTAATCGAGAAAACAATACAGAGCGCCGACAATTTTGTGAATGGTTATCCCAACGATGGCGGCTGCGATGAAGGCCCCAGCTACTGGGGGCATGCCGGAGGAAAACTGATAGAGTTTGTTGACCTGCTGAACAGCGCTTCCGGCCGGCGGCTCAGCTGGGGGAACAATGAGCTGATACATAGCATCGGCGCTTATATTTACAAAATGCATGTCGACAGCAGCCGGTTCGTGAACTTTGCCGATGCGTCCGCGATTACCATCCCGCCACCACATACGGTGTACCTTTATGGTAAAGCATTTAAAGATCCGCTGCTGACAAACTTCTCCGCTTATCTATGGCGATTGGAGAATCCTGATCCTACTCATATAAAAGCACCGTCGCTGGCATTTTTTATTTACAACCTCGAATGCCGTGATGATATGCTGAATGCAAAGGCAGCAGCTCCTTATGCAGCCGAGAACTGGCTGCCGGATCTGCAGGTATTATCGCTTCGTTCCAAAGCAGGTCAGCCACAGGGGCTGTTTTTTGCCGCGCAGGGTGGTCATAATGCAGAAAGTCACAATCACAACGATGTAGGAAATTTTGTGCTGTATATGGATGGTAAGCCGGCATTGATTGATGTGGGTGTAGGCACGTATACCAAACAAACATTCAGTGCCGACCGGTACAAGCTCTGGTATATGCAATCGCAGTGGCACAACTGTCCTACTATCAATGGAGTGCAGCAACAGGATGGCCGCCGCTTTCAGGCAAATAATGTACAGTACGGCAGGAATAAACTAAGCATGGATATAGCTGCCGCTTATCCGGAAGCAGCCATGGTACAGCAATGGAAACGAACCTTTACATTTAGTCCTGCTGCTACTACACTTACCTTACAGGAAGAATACCAGCTGAAGGAATGGAAAACCCCGTTCCTGCTGCATTTTGTGACCTGCCTGCCGGCGGACAATAGTACGCCCGGTAAAGTAGTGCTGCAGGGACCCGCTGCTAATATGGAGCTGAGTTATGATCCGGCTTTGTTTGAAGTGGTGGTGGAACGACAGGAAGTAAACGATGGCCGGCTGAGCCCTGTATGGGGCGATCATGTGACGCGGGTTAGTCTGAAAGCCCGTACCCAGGCCTTGTCGGGCAATCATAAGCTGATTTTTACGATGAAGCGCCGGTAGGGATAAGCAGCGTGTTTTTAAGAGAAAATAAATGATTTTTGCAAACGTTTGCATTAAATTAGTATTTTCACCTTCCGTTGTTCCGGTATAAGAGCAACAACGATTATCACGTTACCTGTTTAATTGTTACAATCATAAAAACGCAACAGATATTTATATGGCCACATTCGAATCAAGATATGCCAGCAGTCCTGCTGAAGTGAAACAAATGGATACTGCCGGGTTAAGGCGGGCTTTTTTAATCGACCGGATATTTGAAGCAGATCATATTCACTGGACGCATACTCACTACGACCGTTATCTTACCGGTGGCGCTATGCCAGTGAAAGGTCCGGTGGAGCTGGAAACAATAGACCTGCTGAAAGCCGGCTACTTCCTGGAGCGCAGGGAACTGGGAATGATCAATGTAGGAGGAGATGGGATAGTGGAAGTAGATGGAGAGCAATTTGAACTTGCATATAAAGAAGCACTGTACATCGGTAAGGGGAAACAGAAGGTGGTATTTCATAGCAGGAATGCGCAAACACCGGCCAAATTTTATCTGAATTCCACGCCTGCACATCATACCTATCCCACGCGCAGGGTGTCTGAAAAAGACGCAGAAGTGGTAACGCTGGGGACGCTGGAAACATCCAATCACCGTACGATTAACAAGTTGCTGGTAAACAGCGTGCTGGAAACCTGCCAACTGCAGATGGGAATGACAGAACTACAGGCAGGCAGTGTATGGAACACGATGCCCGCGCATACGCACGACAGAAGAATGGAGGTGTATTTTTATTTCGAAGTACCGGAAGCACAATCAGTTTGCCACTTTATGGGACAGCCGCAGGAAACACGCCATATCTGGATGCAGAATGAACAGGCAGTGATTTCTCCGCCCTGGTCGGTACATTCCGGAGCAGGTACCAGTAACTATACTTTTATCTGGGGAATGGCGGGAGAAAACCTGGACTATGGTGATATGGATCATTGCAAGATCACCGATTTACGTTAAAACTGATAATTGCTGCTATCATGATAAAACATTTTCTCGCAGGAAGCTTGCTGGGCTTGTTTCTCCTGCATGCCGGTCTTCCGGCGAAAGCCAACGGACCGTTTACAGGGAAGCATACAGCAGTAGCTGCGAACGACTTCAGCGCAGGAACCGTGCTGGGGCAGATGGAAAAAGTGGCGTCCTGGCAATGGCGTTATATCAGGGAAAGAGGCTGGAATCATGCACCTACCGACTGGACAAATGGTGCGATGTATGCCGGGATGATGTCGCTCGCTAAAGTAACCAGTAATCCGTTTTTCATCAATCGTCTGGTACAGGTAGGAAAAGAGAACGACTGGAATACGGGGCCCGACCGGTTTTTCGCCGATGAATATTGTGTTGGTCAATTGTATGCGCAGCTCAACACGGTGTTCAAAGATCCGGTGATGACGGACAGGTTCCGCAAACTGGCAGATAGTATTGCAGCACAGCCGCATAGCGAATCTCTGGAATGGAAGAACGGTATTCATCACCGGGAGTGGGCGTGGTGCGATGCCTTATTCATGGGCCCTCCTGCATTGGCCTACCTGAGCACATCCACAGGTGATGCCCGCTATCTGGAAACAGCGGATAAACTCTGGTGGAAAACCACCGATTACCTGTACAATAAGCAGGATAGTCTGTATTACCGTGATGGCAGTTATATAGGGAAGAAAGAAAAGAATGGCGCCAACGTATACTGGAGCAGGGGAAATGGCTGGGTAATGGGCGGTCTGGTGCGTGTAATGGAGAACATGCCGCAGGGATATGCCGGAAAGGCCCGTTTCGTGGAATTGTATAAACAGATGGCATACAAGATAGCAGCGTTGCAAACGCCAGATGGCACCTGGCATGCAAGTTTATTGGATCCTGCCAGCTATCCGGCGAAAGAAACAAGCGGCACCGGTTTCTACGTATATGCGTTGATGTGGGGAGTGAATAATGGCCTGCTGCCGGAGAAAGAGTTTCTGCCGGTAATACAGAAAGGATGGGAAGCGCTCACCGGTTGTGTGCACCCTAACGGGAAACTGGGCTTTGTACAGGAAATAGGCGCAGCCCCGGGAAAAACTACAACCGATGATACAGAGGTATATGGCGTAGGTGCGTTCCTGTTAGCCGGATCGGAGATGATCAAATACGACTTGCACAAACATACTGTACCAGCTGTAATCATTTCCAACAATACAGGTATCAGCAGAGAGGAAGAAGTGATAGAAATCCCCTATGCACAGTTTGCCGGCAGATTTGGTAAACAACTGAAGAAAGCATTTAAGGTGATAGATGTGGTAAAAGGCACAGAAATTCCCTACCAGGTTACCTATGAAGGAACTAAGGAGCCGAAGAAGATATTATTGCAGGTGACGTTACCGGCAGCATCTGCCATCAGAGCGGGAGTGGAAGAAGGTACTCCTGCACCGGTAAAAACGCAGGCATACGGCCGTTATGTGCCCGAACGTAAAGATGATTATGCCTGGGAAAATAACAGGATGGCTTACCGGATGTACGGAAAGGCATTGGAGCAGGTGCCGAAGGAAATGGCCTATGGCATTGATGTATGGGCGAAGCGCACCACAGAGATGGTGATAGATACCTGGTATAAACTGGATAATTACCATCACGATAATGGCCAGGGCCTTGATTTCTATAGCGTAGGACTGACGCTGGGAGCAGGGGATACGGCTCCTTATGGGAAGGATACTATTTATTATCCAAAGAACTACCGCCAGTGGAAAACGCTCGACAATGGCCCGCTGCGTACATCTTTCGCGTTGACATACGATAGCTGGCAGGTGGGTAATATAGCCGTTGCCGTTACCAAAACCATTACACTGGATGCAGGCTCTCAGCTGAACCGGATGGATATGGAGTATAAATTCAAAGGCAGTACGCTGCCGGTAGTAACGGGAATCGTTAAACGAAAAGAACCCGGTGCGGTATTACTGGATGAAAAAAATGGTGTAATGGGATATTGGGAGCCGATGCATGGAGAAGACGGAACCATTGGAACAGCCTGTGTTTTCCCGGATGAAGCCTCAGGTCTTCAGACAAACCGGGTACATTTACTGAGGGAAAGTATTGCTGATAACGGGAAGCCATATACGTATTATTTCGGTGCAGCCTGGAGTAAAGGCGGGCATATCCCATCGGCGGAGGCCTGGTTCAGCTATCTGGAAAATTTCTCGCAAAAAATCAGACAACCGTTAACAATCACTATTCAATAACTGCCTCCTGACAACTGGAGCGTTTCAAAATATTTGTAATGGAATTATTTCAATTAAGTGGTAAAACAGCCCTGGTAACGGGTTGTAAAAGGGGAATAGGAAAAGCAATGGCCGTAGCGCTGGCATCGGCCGGTGCGGACATCATTGGGGTATCGGCATCGCTGGAACTGAATGGGAGTGAGGTAGAGAAAGAAGTAAAGGCGCTGGGCCGCAATTTTAAAGCGTACCAGTGCGACTTCTCCAACAGGGAGGCGCTATATAGCTTTATCCGGCAACTGGAGCAGGAGGTACCGGTAGTGGATATACTCGTGAATAATGCAGGAACCATACTCAGGAAGCCGGCAGCAGAGCATCCGGATGAATATTGGGACAACGTGATCAATACCAACCTCAATGCTCAATTTATCATGACCCGGGAGATCGGCAAAGGAATGATTGCGCGTGGATCCGGAAAGATTATCTTTACAGCATCCCTGCTCACTTTCCAGGGAGGAATCAATGTTCCCGGATATGCTGCCAGCAAAGGAGCCGTAGGCTCGCTGGTGAAAGCATTTGCGAATGAATGGGCATCAAAAGGAGTGAATGTCAACGCGATTGCGCCGGGATATATCGCCACGGATAATACAGCGGCGTTGAGAGCCGATCAACAGCGCAGCACTTCTATTCTGGATCGCATTCCGGCGGCGCGCTGGGGCGAGCCTGCCGACTTTGCAGGGCCTGTGATCTTCCTCGCTTCCAAAGCAGCGGATTATGTACATGGAACCATACTGACCGTGGATGGTGGCTGGATGGGAAGATAACAGAATATTTACTGCTTAATTGCCATACAGATGAGCAAACGTACCGAAAAAACGATTGTTGATATTGCAGAAGAACTGAAACTTTCAGTGTCTACCGTATCACGTGCGCTGAATGATAATCCTAACATCAGCGCACGTACGAAGGATAAGGTAAAGAAAATGGCCCGCAAGTTAGGCTACCGGCCTAATGCGCTGGCTGCCGGATTGCGCAATAACAAAAGTAAAATCATAGGACTGATAGTGCCCCGCATTTCCATGTTCTTTCCTGCCACTATCAGTACTATCATCCAGAACAAACTACAGGAGCACGGCTATAATCTTATCATTTGCCAGTCGAACGACTCATACGAACAGGAAGTAACCCTGGCAAATACCCTGTATTCCGCCAGAGTGGATGGGCTGGTGGTTTCAACTACTTTGTACACTACTGATTTTTCGCATTTCGATGTATTCAGGGATAATCAGATTCCGCTTATTTTTTTTGACAGGGTGCCTAAAGATTACAATGTAAAAGTGATTAAGGGAGATGATTACCTTGGAGGGTATACCGCTACTACGCACCTGGTAGAAAAAGGCTGTAAGGATATTGTTCATATCTCAGGACCGCTGAGCTGCAACCTTTATGTAGAAAGGGTAGCCGGCTATAAGAATGCATTACAGGATAATAAGCTAGCCTTCCGCAAGAACCGGGTATTTTACCAGGAATTGACCCGCGATAATGCCTGGCAGACCTGTGAGAAAATATTTTCGCAGCAACCTTATCCGGATGCCGTGTTTGCAGCGAACGACACAACAGCCATCACCGTAATGGAGTATTGCCGTAAAATCAATTTGCGTGTACCGGAAGATCTGAAAGTGGTTGGATATTCCAATGATCCGCGTACGGAGATCGTTACTCCGCCCGTCACCAGCATAGATCAATATCCTGCAATGATGGGAGAAAGAGTAGTAGCCGTATTGATGGAGCTGATCAACACCGCGCCTTCGACAGCACCACGTTATTCACAGGAAATAATACCTATCCAGCTGGTTGCCCGCGAATCCACCGCCGGCACGGTTAAAGCTCCTGCGAAGAAAAAGTAATAAACCTATAATCTGCGTTATATGAAAAAGAAATTGACACTTGTTTTTTTGTTTCTGCCGGTGTTGTTTATGCAATCGTATGCACAATCCGGTAAGGCAAATAAGACCCTGCTGGAGAAAGCGGATGCTACTTTGAAATTTGCAGCACGGCAGTATAAGCTGATGATGAAACATGTACCTGATACCGTATTGCCACGTTCCACCAATAGTAAAGACGGTAGCCTGTTAACATCCGGCAGCAGCTGGTGGACATCCGGTTTTTATCCCGGTACCAACTGGTACCTGTACGAATACACGAAAGATCCTGCCTTTAAAGAAGAGGCACTGAAACGTATGGCGCTGGTGAAAAAGGAGCAATACAATACTCATACCCACGATCTGGGTTTTATGATGTATTGCCCGTTTGGAAATGCCTGGAGGATCACGAAAGACACCGCTTATAAAGTGGTATTGCTCACCAGTGCAAAGTCGCTGATTACCCGCTTTAACCCAACAGTAGGTTGTATCAAATCATGGGATCATGGCGATTGGAAATTTCCGGTGATTATAGATAATATGATGAACCTGGAATTGCTGAACTGGGCTACCCGTGAGAGTGGCGATAAACAATTTGCCGCGATTGCCCGTACACATGCCAACACTACCATGCAGCATCATTTCCGCCCGGATTACAGCTCCTATCATGTGGTGGCGTATGACCCGGCCAACGGGGCGGTGGTTAAACGGCAAACGCACCAGGGAGCGGCCGATAGCTCTGCCTGGTCGCGTGGGCAGGCCTGGGCGTTGTATGGCTATACCATGATGTACCGCGATACAAAAGATAAAGCCTATATGAATCAGGCGCGTCATATTGCTGATTTTATACTTAGGAATCCTAATATGCCATCCGATCTGGTGCCGTATTGGGATTATGACGCTCCTGGAATCCCGGATGCTCCGCGCGATGCATCGGCGGCAGCTGTTGCCGCCTCGGCCTTACTGGAGTTAAGCCGGTATACCGATAAGGCAGATGGTAAGCGCTACTGGAATGCGGCAGAGAAAATGCTGAATAGTTTGTGCAGTCCTGCTTACCTGGCTAAAGAAGGAGAGAATAATGATTTTATCCTGATGCACAGCGTTGGGTCATTACCCGGGAAATCGGAAGTAGATGTACCATTAACCTATGCAGATTATTATTTTGTAGAGGCATTGCTTCGTTATAAGCAATGGGCTAAATAACCAGTAAATGGACAGACGTTTTTTTCTCAAAGCAGTTCCTATGGCAGGTGTTGCCGGAACTATAGGCAGTGACAAAGGCATGCTGAAAGCCATGGCTACAGGATCGGATCCGGTAAACGACCGGTCGGAGCAGGTGGCGTTGTTATTAAAGATCAGTAAGCCGGTGCTTTCCGCATTGAGTCAGGGCCGCCTGAAAGCAGTCATGCCAAAGGAAACAGCTCCGGCATATGCCAAGCCGGTTGAAAAAGTGACCTATCTCGAAGCATTTGGGCGTACGCTGGCTGGTATTGCACCCTGGCTGGAGCTGGGGCCCGACAATACCCTGGAAGGCAGCGGGCGCTTCGAAATGCTGGAGATCACCCGCGAAGCTATTGCAATGGCGGTAGATCCTGCATCGCCTGACTATATGAATTTCACCGGGAAATTTGATGGGCAACCGCTGGTAGATGGGGCTTTCATGGCGCATGGCCTGTTACGCGCGCCGGAGCGGCTTTGGGAACAACTGAAGCCCAAAACACAGCAACAGGTGATAACCGCACTGACGAGTTTGCGCAGCATCAAACCAGGTAATAATAACTGGTTGTTGTTTGCTGCCATCATTGAAGCAATGTTGCTGAAATTTGGCGCAGCCTGGGACCGGAAGCCGGTGGATACAGCCGTGCAGAAGATCATGGAATGGTACAAAGGCGACAGTATGTACGGTGACGGTGCGAATTTTCACTACGATTATTACAATTCATTCGTGATACAGCCGATGTTGGTAGACGTGCTGAAGGTACTGGCAGAGAAGGGGGAAGGAAGCAGGGAGCAGTATGAGCTGGCGTTGAAGCGCATGCAACGGTACGCAGCAATCCTTGAGCGGCAGATCTCGCCGGAGGGTACGTTTCCGGTTGTGGGCCGCTCGATGCCTTATCGTAATGCGGCGTTTCAGGCGCTCGCACAGGTAGCGCTGATGGATAAGCTGCCTCCGGAAATAGCGCCGGCACAGGTACGTTGTGCGCTGGCTGCCGTAAATAAGCGCATCTTCGAAGCACCTGGTACCTTCGACAGTAAAGGCTGGTTACAAGTGGGTTTCTGCGGGCATCAGCCTGAAATTGCTGATGTGTATACCTCTACCGGAAGTTTATATTTATGCACTACGGGATTCCTGGCACTGGGATTACCAGCGGTACATCCTTTCTGGAAAGACCCTGCAAAACCATGGACAGCAAAGAAAGCGTGGGATGGAGCTATGGTCATGAAAGACCATGCAATAGATTATTAAGGGCGTGTAGGGGAACTAGGAAAGCTTTCCGGTTTCAGGAAAGAGCTGCTGAGGTTGTTTGCCATCTTCCGTAAGCCATTTTTCATATACCCATCTCACTGCTTCATAGCCTTCAGAAGCAAGAAATTCCTGCATACGATAGTTATTGGAAAGGGTATAGCGCACAATTCTGCGTATACCCTTTTCAATATATATTTTTTCCAGTGCATCATTCATCTGCCGGTAGATCCCCTGGCGGCGGAATTCCTTCAGCACATAACCGTCGGATACATACAGGGTGTCTCCGGTATAATCTTCAATACGGCTTTCGTCAGGTTCTTCCACATAGGCGAAAATGAAGCCAATGGGAGTGTCATCGACGCGGGCCAGCAGGCAGGTACCATTGCAGGTTTCCTGCATTTCTATCACATGTTGCATATAGTTACCGGCAATACTGCTCCAGCTGGCCGTTTTCAGAAAGAAAGATTTTTCTGACAAGTGCAGCTCTTCCAGCATTTGGCTGATTACCTCAACATGATCCGAAATTCGTATGGCCGTTATCGTTAGCATCTCTGTTAATTATTTTCAGGCCGCACCGGACTACCATTCCAGCTGGTACCTGGTTGTAATTTTTCTCCTTTCATCACGAGCGACAGTGGTGCAATGTTTACATCGTCGCCCACTTCGCTGTCGTACAGGATGATGGATCTGGCGCCAATGCTGCTTCTGCGGCCTATTTTGATGGGCCCGATCTTCATAACCCTGTCTTCGAACAGGTGTGTCTGCGGGCCACTGTCTTCATTCAACACACTATCAGTACCAATTTCCACCATATCAAACTCTGTAATATCCGCTGTATTCAGTACCACGCGGTATCCTGTTTTAACACCCAGCAATCGTAACAGTACGGGCAGCCAGGGAGTACCTTTAAGGTATTCCAGCAGGAATGGTACGGAGAGGGCCTCGTAGGTAGACGTAATGGCTTCGCTCCGCCATACTTTAGATGTCCACATCGGGCTTTGAATGGGTTTATACACGCCGGTAAACACCCACTTCATCACCACGGTAAACAGGAAAGCGGGAATACCAAGGAAGAACAGGTAATAGAATGGCATCTGCAGCAGGATCTTCCACCAGGGCTTATCGGTAACCAGATCGTGTGCATAGGCGATGAACAGAATGCTGCAGCAGATCACCACTGTTTCCGGGATGAGGATACGTACAAATTCCACCAGTGCGCGGGCGAGCCTGCGTTGTGGGGAAGGAGTAGTGGTCAGCTCGGGTGGAAAGAAGTGACTTTCCTGGCGTCTTGGAAGCGCGATGGCCGGAGAACCAAACCAGTCGCGGGCATTATTGGAGGCCATCTGATCTTTCGAGGGTGGTGTAGACAGTACCCCAATCAGCATATTTCCAGGCAGCACATAACCCTGTGGGATCAACGCACTGTTACCCACAAAGCTGGTATCGTGGATGATGGTTTTTTCCAGTATCAGCTGCTGGCCGCGAACATCCGATTCGCCCAATGTTACAGCATCTGCAATGAAAGCGCCATCGCCGATTTCCAGCAATGGATGGGTAACGCTGCTGGCAGTAGATACTTCCGTATTACGGCCAATTTTAGCGCCCAGCGCCCGGAATAAGGAAGAGATATAAACGGTGGCGAAAATGGGATGTATAACGATCAGCGACAACGACATCAGCTGATCAGCAAACCATTTGCGGGCATAGAAAAGGCTATAGATGGGATAAGTACCCGGTTTGATATCCCATTGCAGGAGCCGGGTCAGCAATACCGTCTGCCCGGTGAACAGGATGATATAACTCAATGCCAGTGCGGGGGTAATAACCATGTAATTGAAGTTATAATCCGGTGCGGCATTATCCATCTGGTTCAGGGTAATGACGGTAGGCAGTAACGGCAGCAATACGGTGAACGGAAATATCAGCAGGAACAGTGAAAATATAAGACTGTATTTCCTGCGGGTAGCTGCGGAAACAGGGAGTGGTTGCGGCAGCTCGCTGATGTTCCTGGTTACTTTCAATTCAGCAGGACTTCCCTGCCATACTTCGCCTGATTTGATGGTTTTACCGGCCGACAGGAAGCTGAGGTCCTGCAATTCGCTCCAGGGCTCCATCACAGTGTCGCCGCCAATGATGGCACTGCTGCCAACATAGGCATGATCGCCGAGGTGTACTTTACGGAGCTTCAGGAGGCCGTCTTCAATGAAGGCGTTATTGATCACTACCTGGGAGCTGATACTTACATCACTGCCGATGGTGAGGAGGTCTTCCGCACCTATGGTAACAGCTGCCATCTGGGCATCCGGTGCAATTTTTACGCCGAGCAGCCGCAGGTAAGCGGGGTATAGCGGTGTACCGTTCAGGAACTGTGAAGGCATGAGACGTTGTACTGTTTTCACCAGCCACCAGCGGAAGTAGTAGGTCCCCCAAACCGGATAATCGCCTGCTTTCATTTTACCGATTACCAGCCATTTGGTGCTGATAATGAGTATGGAGAAGGCAGGAGGCAGGAGGCAGAACATGGCCAGGGCCGTCAGGATAGCGTAACCGAGACTGCTGGTAGCCTGTTCTACGTAGTAGTAGCCGAGGTAAGGCAGGTAGATCTGCATGGCGAAGAGGCCGAAGATCACCAACACGGCAGCAGTTTGTGCTATCCAGCAGGAAAGGTGGCGCCACCAGGGTACTTTATGAAAGACCCTTTCTTTTTGGGTGGTGGCCTGTGGTTGTTTGGACCATACATTTACCAGTTCCTTCAGCGGGCGGTGTATATAGATATCCTTGAGAGATGCCTGTTGCACATTTGCTTCCCGGCGCAGGCGGGAAACGAATGCCGCGGCCAGCAGGGAGTGACCTCCGAGGTCGGTGAAGAAATCCTGTTCGGGATCTATATTACGATCCGGGAATACTTTCGACAATACCGCCATGATCCTGTCCTGTACAGGCGCGTTCACATCAATTGCTTCGCCGGAGCTTACCTGTGCAAAAGCAGCAGGAACAGGCAGGGCTTTGCGGTTTATTTTACCACTGGGCAGGCGTGGCATATCGTCCAGTTCCACGATGATGCCCGGCACCATGTATGTAGGCAGTACTTTAGAGAGTTTATTCCGGAGGGAATGCTCATCGAAAGTCTGATGATCTTCCATGACCACATAACCAACCAGCTGGTCCTGTTCGTTGCCATCTTTTTTAACGGCTACGGCGGCGGCGGCTATTCCTTCAGCAGCATTCAGCTGGTTTTCAATTTCACCCAGCTCAATGCGGTATCCTCTGAGTTTTATCTGATCGTCGAGGCGGCCCTGGAAATCGATGCCGCCATCCGGTAAAATGATGGCGGCATCTCCGGTACGGTATAACCGGTCGCCAGGCAGGTCGGTCATGTCAACTGGTTTGTCCACGAATTTTTCGTGGGTGAGCTCCGGCCGGTCGATGTATCCTGCGCCTACGCCGGGGCCGCTGATCACCAGTTCCCCGCGTTCGCCTACAGGAAGTATTTCCAGTTTTTCGTTCACCACCGCCATGTTGTAGTTGGGGAGTGGTTGACCTATGGTGATATAATCGCCTGGTTTCAATGCAGCAAAGGTGGCACTCACGGTAGTTTCCGTAGGTCCGTAGCTGTTATAGAAGTGACGTGGGGGAGCAGCCCAGCGGGCCAGTACCTGCGGGGTACAGGCTTCGCCGCCGGCGTTGATCAGCCGGAGGGAAGGAATGTTATCATCCATCACCGCCAGCAGGCTGGGAACAGCATGAAGGACGGTGATTTTTTCGCGGCGTAACACGTCGCCCAGTTCGTCGATGGCCTTGGCAGTAGTGGCATCGGCTATCCAGAGCGTGGCGCCGGCGAAATAGCTTAGCCATGTTTCTTCGCACCACATATCGAACGATACGGAGAAGCCCTGGTATACTTTATCAGATGATTTGATATTGAGCACTGTTTGTTCTGCCCGTACCAGGTGGCAGATCTGCCGGTGGCTGATAGGAATGCCTTTGGGCTTACCGGTACTGCCGGAAGTATACAGCACGTAAGCAAAATTTTCCGGCTGCGGACCAGGCTTTAGCTGGAAGATTTCAGTACTGTCTGGCTGCGTAGGTACTTTCAATACCGCAGCATCGAGCTGCAGGGGCAATTCGCTGAAACAGGCCGCAGCCTTACATTCGGTGAGTACCCCTTCCACCCGCTCAGCAGGCATTTCCCGGTCGAGTGGTACATAGGCGGCTCCTGCCTTCACAATACCCAGGATGGCAACATGCAGTTCCACACCCCTGGGCCACCATACCCCTACTACGCTACCCGCGCCAATTCCGTTGGATTGAAGGAAAGCTGCTACAGCATCACTCCAGTGGTCCAGTTGTTTGTAGGTCAATGTCTGATGCTGGAAGATGATCGCGGTGTGGTGACTGTGTTCTTTCACCACCTGAGAAAAAATATCCGCCAGCGTTTCATGATGGAGCAAGTCCGGTAGATGGGGCCCCTTAACTATACTATAAACATTCATAAATTCGCTTTCCCGTAGGACATTGGTGTTTGCTACCGCAAATGTACTGGTAAGAATCGTACAAATCGCTTATAATAGGCTTAAAAATAATAGGTTATTTCATAAAAATTCCTTATAATCTGTTTACCAACAGTTTAGTTGTTACTGTTGGAGGGGGGCATCAACAGCCCGCTGAAAGGCTGTTTCAGACTGACAATGAGAATGTTTTCAATATATATCGTGTATACGTTCCCGTTATATAAAGAGAAGGGCAATACTAACAATTATACATCTTGAATATTGTCGTTTACCCGCCTTAGTACCTCTTTCCATAAGGTTTTCATTTGTTCACGCCCCGCAGCATCCTTCAGCTACCTGTTGTGAAATGCAATGGTGGGAAAACTGAGGCGGATTCCCATCTCCCAACCCTGGGATTGTCTTAGTTCTGCTGATGTATTTCCGATGCTCATTTTTTATAGGAAGACAGGAAAAAGACAGTTATTAGCATATATAAGAGACTGATACTAAGGGGTGGGCTTGTTATTCCAAGAAAACAGGAGAATTATATACGAAATGTGAAATAATTTTTTACTTTTAAGGTAATCTGGCATTAGTCTGAGTTACTAATGCGTATATAGCAACCAAATCTGAACAGCAAATTTGCCGGCACTAACTAAACTAACTAAATCGACGAATGATATTTGTTTCCGCAAATCGGCGCTGAATCTACCTGATGAACAACATCCGTGCTGAGCGTGATGCTATATATGTCATTGTATCCAGTCAAACCAGGTAAAAATCATTTTTCCTACGTTTAACCGGCAGGCACTCTCCAGTGCTAGTCCTTTTTTCATAAGCAAAAAACGGGGCTGTCCTTCACAAGCGGGCAGCCCTTTCTTATTCCATTAAGGGGTGGCAGCAGAAAAAAAACGGGCCACAGGCCAACAACTTAGTGCTCTTTTTTGTAGATTTCAATCTATAAGGAAGCATTTACATACTTATACTTATTTAAACCCATGGTCATGAAAATCAGGAAAAGCTTTATGGTAGTGGCAGCACTGGTTGCTACCGGTACCCTGTGCTCACTCGCGTTGCCCCAGCAGCCGGAGAAGGCTAAGAATCTGAAAGTATTGCCGAAAGATATCAGTCATGATGAGCTGATCGGCGTTATGCGCAGTTTTAATGCCGCGCTGGGAGTGAAATGTAACTTCTGTCATGAGCCCGGCAAGGACGATCCCAAGAAGCTGGACTTCCCTAGTGACGCCAATCCGCACAAAGGAACTGCGAGGGAAATGATGAGAATGACCAAGCGGATTAACAGGAAATTCTTCAAGGAAAGCCAGACTATGGCTGTGACCTGCTACACCTGCCACCATGGAAATGAGGAGCCGAAGACGAAGCCGGATGTTGCGCCGGAAGCAGCAAAGTAATTAAGAATATGGAATGAAGAATGAGGAAAATGCAGCGGAGATAGTAAATGCCGATGTCTAAATTCGCTACTATCTCCGCTGCATTTTCTTCATTTTTCATTCCCCATTCTTTGTTTTCTCTATTGGCAGTTTCCCTGCCTTGATTGCTTTCATAAAATCCTCGTAATCTTTTTCGGTTTGATCGGCGTAGGCGACGGCAAATTTGCCGATGGCTTCGTCCATCACATCGGCTTTACCGAGGTAGCCGCTGATCAGGGCGCCCGGACCGGTTTTAGCGTGTGCCCGTGCCAGTACTTTTCCGCACAGGCCGGCGTAAGCGGCCAGTATTTCTTTATCGAAATGTTCTACATCAGGCGCTATTTTACGGTCTCTCAGCTGGCGGATATAGTAATGATGTCCTTCGTCATCGGCGCTCCAGCCGAGGAAAATATCGCTGGCGGCCTGTACAAGGCGCTGGCCCTGCACCACCCGTTCTCCGTTATGTTTGTATTTACATTTATTGGTATAAGCTTCCAGCACACTTGCGCGGGCTTCCTTTATCTGGAGGAATAGCGGATTGTTTTTGTCATTCATGAACAACGCCACCATACAACGGGTACCCACACTGCCCACGCCCACTACTTTCAGGGCAATATCCACCAAATGGTATTGGTGCATGAGAAATTTCCGGTCGTCCTGCAGGGTTTTGATATAGTCGTTCAGGAAGTTCTGCATCAAATCCTTTCGTTTGGTAAGCTCGCTGGTATGATATACCAGCGGCGGCTGATCGGTGATCTCGTAGGTGCCGAGTACCTTTTGAGTGGTTTTATAGAACTCTTTTTGCAGGGTGCTTTTCTCTGCTTTGTCCATGGCGGCTCTGAGCATCTCCCTAACCTTTTCGCTGCGGGCCTTGTTAAGCAGGTCGTGCATCTCGAACTTCATATACCACAGGTCGAGCGTATTCATTTGTGAATATTCCGTGATGGCATTCCGGTAGGAGGTGGCAACATCTATAGCCATTTGCCTGGCATCGGCTTCCTTCATCTTGTTATTCCGGGCAGCCAGCACGAAGCTGGTGGCCAGTCGCTTTACATCCCATTCCCAGGGAGCGGGGAGCGTTTCATCGAAGTCGTTTGCATCGAATATCAGGTTGCGTTCCGGGGTAGCAAAGCCACCGAAATTCATGAGGTGGCAGTCGCCCATCGCCTGCACCTTTGTCTCTGTATGAGGCATAAGCGCCAGGTCGCGTGCCATGATATCTGCCGTGCCCCGATAAAAAGTAAAGGGAGAAACGCTCATTCTTGCAACACGGATGGGGATCAGTTCTTTCACCCGGCCGCTATTGGAAGCTTTGATCGCCTCGAGTATGGAGGGGCGATTGTCTGACAGCTTAAAATTGCCCTGTGATGTACGGGGTACGGAATCGCGGATCTTTTTGCCCGGATTCTCGGGAATAGAAACAGTGGTCATATGTTGGATATTGATTAGTGTAACGCCGGAAGGGGCTAATTGTTTTCCGGCTGTTAAAAAACTAATCGTTTTCCAATGTCGGAAACGGCAGGGCCACCTCATTATTGAGGCGGCCTTCTTCTTGTAGTGTGATAGGAGCTTGGGGTTAATGATACTTAATGTGATGAAGGTTGTTGTAACTTATCCAGCTTGTCGCGGGTTTCCTTGTTATACTGTATCGATAATGCTTTTTTCCAGTAAGATGCCGCCTGCGCGGGATCTTTCGTCGCCATGTAATAATCCCCCATACTATCGTAAGGGTTGAAGCGTTCCGGGTAGAAGTAAATGTTCAGCTGAAATATCATCCGGGCTTTTTCGAAGTTTTTGTCGTTTAGCAGGCGGTATCCAAGAAAGTTATATTGGCTCTCCCTGGGGCGGACGGTATAGCCTAGTTCCCGGGTGAGCATTTTATAGTAGCTGGTCACCACCTTTGCAACTGAATCGGCGGGGCTGTTATCCTGATACAGGAAGCCAGGAAACCTGTTGTGATGAAAGATAAACCTGAGGCCATCATACAGGGCGATGACGGGAACAGACTGGTGATCGTCATCTTCATAATATTTATATCCCCATCTTAATCCATTGCCCGGATGTGCCCTCAGATCATTGGCCAGACTGAAAATTGCGTTGGTATGAACAGCGCCCAAACTACTATCTGTTCTGATTGCGATGGTATCCAGTCCGGGTTGCATGGTATGGGCGATAGCTATATAGCATGCTTTATGCTGCAGATCGGCCTCTTTCAATCGCTGGCCGGTTTGTTTCAGCAGGTAGCTGTGATTCCAGAAAATACTGGGGTCACCGGCGATAACGGCATTGAACAACGAAGGGTGATTAATCAGGGTATTGACTGCCATGAGGCCACCGAGGGAATGGCCGGCGAGGATGCGGAATGGAGCAGTAGCATATTTTTTTTCGATATAGGGGATCAGTTCTTTTTCCAGGAAGGAAGTGAAAGCCTCGCCTCCGCCGGAGCCGGGCACGGCGGAATCGGCCGAAGGGGTCAGGTCGCGGAGGCGGTGGTTCCGGGTATTCGGGATCCCAACTATGATCATTTGCGGCAGCGCGGTATTATCATTCACGGTGCTTAGCTGAAATATCATCGACTGAAGGGTGGCGAAGTAGCCATCGCCATCCAGCATGTATATTACAGGAAACACCTGTTTGGAAAAATACGGGGTATCCTGTGGCGGAGTGTAGATCCAGAGAGGCCGGTTTTCTTTGAGGATGGCGGAATAAACGCTGTCGGGCTGGCCGAACTGGACCAGATGTTGAGCATTAACCATCAGGACAGCGAACAAAAGTATAGCCGTTATGGTTAGTTTCATGTGCGGAATATTTTATAGAAAGGTAAATTAAAGTACGGAGTGGCTATCTAATATGGGATGTTGGGGCTGAAATATGTGACCAGACGGCAATTTTACGGGGTGAAAAGCTTTTGCTTCCGTTTTTATATGTTATTTTTGAGGCGTGCTGGTGCTAAATGAATGAACAGTGATGTCTAATAAAGATCTTGTATATAGCGGGCTGCCAGTGAAAAGAGCGATGCCGTTTAGCCGTTACCGTGGATGGGTAGCAATGGCCGGAAGGCATCATTAACTGAAATATAAAGCAGATCTGAAAACTATTCTGTGGCCTTGCCCGTAAATAACACAGATTACTACAAACAACCATATACCCTAACCTTAACCTGACCTTATGGATCAGCAGGACTACATGGAACAGTACTGGAATAAGTTACGCAGCATGGGATTGAGCGAAGAAGAGATAGCCATGTACAAAGAAACCCTGAAACCGGAAGAAGAAGCCGGGAGTGCCTGGTTTGCCAGTAGCAGGCAGTTGAGCGCTAACAGTAAACAGCTCAGGCACTTATTTTCGGGAGATGATGCAGATGTGAATGATTGGGAAGATGGAACACCCGCGTTGTTGCTGCACCAGGGGGAACCACTGGATACCCTTTTACAGTGGGGAATTGCCTGCGGGGCAGATACGGCTTTGGTGAACAGGCATTACCTGAATCAGCTGGCAACCGGGAAGGATGCGGCTGAAAGCAGGCAGCTGCTGGCGGAATGGTGGGAAATACACCACCGCGAGGAGTTGCTGGATATGCTGCATTGGCTGAAGGAATGCGGTCATCGTATAGAGTTCGACGTTATATGGCAGGCGATCAACCTGGTATCGGTGAGGGAGAGCAAAGCTTTTTTGAAAGAGTATATAGTGAACAACGAGTTGGAGGAGGTGGTGGTTATGGAGCGCTGGCGTAATACCCGGGAGGCGCTGGAGTTATTCAGAGAGAAGCAGCTGACGGGTGAGCACCTGCAGCCGGAGATGCTGATCTGGGATTTTGCCCGTATCATTAACCTGAGCCGCCTGGGGTATGATGCCGGCTATATTACAGCAGAGGAGGCAGCTGCCTACATTACAGGCTGCGTACCATCAATAAAGAGAACCTATACTTCATGGAAGCACCTTTCGGTGTCATATCAATTTGCGCGTTGTATCTGGAATGGGGCGGAAGCGGGCAGTTTTGAATCATTGGCAGCCAATATGGAGTTGCTCCTTACGGCAGCTGATAGTCCCTGGGTACAACAGTCATTCAGTTGATGCCGGGTAAGCTGTTATATTCCCATCTCTTTCCAACCCCCGCCATTTAACTGCCAAAAGCAGGATGGACGGATGGTTAACCGGGTATTTGTTGCTGTAAAACCGGGGATGTTTTGTTTAATGTGATTTTAAAGAAAAAGAGACAGACAGACGTCTATCTCTTTAGCACTGTAAGGGGAATTCATAGTGTTTCCATAGAATAGAATAGTTTAAGCAGGCAGATATACCAACCCTCTAACTATTTTCTTTTAGTAGTGTTTTTGGAGCAAACGACGGACAAAATATCCTACGCTAGGTTTTCTGACCAGATTGGTGTAATATTATTGACTTTGATGGGTTTTCAAATGCTTTAAAGTGACAATGGTAACAACAATGGATGAAAGTTCAATAACCTGTAGTTGCATTGCAACTTCATCCTTGTTTATAATATTTTTCTGCAAAGAGCTCTGACTTATTTGCTTGTTTAAAGCGATAGCTCAAAAGTCTTAATAATGTAGCAGCCTATTAAACTTATTAGATGAATTGACCAATAAACGCGATGAAAATATCGTTGTGACCAACATCAAACAACCCGGTTTTTGCTTAAAGCAATTCATAATGTGTAAGTTATAGACAAAAAATACTATTTACATAGGTGTTATTTATTATATGATATGAAAAATTTCAGAATGGTAAAGTATTTTTGTATTATTTGTTTTTTAGCTTAGTGTAAATTCATATAGGGGGTACAGATGCTAGCTTTATTCAGCAATAAAACCGATGGAGAGCCACCTGATATCAGCAGGAAGCTTACGGAATGGTTTTCAACCTTTTTGTCGGACAGGTATTACGGGACCAGCATGAGGATATGGGCTCATGTAATTATGTGGGGATGTTTCGCATTATTGTATGCTTTTATGATGAGCTCAAGTTTTATAGTATCCGTTAGTGTGAGCATCATATTTGTTGTGCGGAACATCCTGGGAGCTATGTTCTTTTTCTATTCCGTTTTTTATTTTATCATTCCGAAAATTTTATTAAAGGGAAATTTTTTACTCGCGTTATTGTGTTTTTGCGTACCTTTTTTGTTCTGGTCGGTTATTAACTACCTATGCTCTTTGTATGCTGTTAATTTTCTGGAGATTCATGACGGGGAGCTGAAAAGTATCCTCAGCAGGGTGATTGATGCAGGTTGGTGGGATACCTTTTCACCTCAGCATTTGTTGCGGATCTTTATTCCTGTGGCGATGACAGTGGCCCCTCCGATGTTGCTGAAGCTGATACTGGATATTATCCGGGCTACTACCCGGACGCTGAGGCTGGAAAGGGATAATCTCAACCTGGAAGTAAGTTTTCTCCGTTCGCAGCTGAACCCTCATTTCCTGTTCAACACGTTGAATAATATTTATTCCCTGTCGATCCGGAATGATGCCCTGGCTGCCGATCTGATTATGCACCTGTCTGAAATGATGCGCTATACCTTATACGATTCCAATACGGATAAGGTGTCGCTGGTCATGGAGGCTGATTTTCTGAAGAATTACGTGGAACTGGAAAGTGTGAGGTATGGGCAGAATGCGAGTATTCATTTCGACTGCGACACAGAAAAGATCGGGGATCAGGTGATTGCGCCGTTGCTGATGTTTCCTTTTGTGGAAAATGCTTTTAAATATTCGCATAGTACTACTGCCAGCAAATGCTGGATACAGGGATCTTTGGAAGTAACAGGAAACCAGTTGCGGTTTGAAATGTCAAACAGTAAAGGTGAAATCCCGGAGGGAAGAAAACCGGCAGGAGGAATCGGGCTTAGCAACACCCGGAAACGATTAATTCTGCTTTATCCGGATCAGCACATGTTATTTATTGAAAATAATCCCGAATATTACAAAGTTGTCTTGACACTAACGTTGAACTAAACAAAATATGGATCAAGTAATTACCTGTCTCGTGGTAGATGACGAGCCATTTGCCCGGGATCTGATGGAAAATTACATTAAGAGGGTACCCTATCTGCAGCCTGTAGCTTTCTGCGAAAATGCTTTTGATGCCATCAATGAACTGCAACGGCAAACGGTAGATCTGCTTTTTTCTGATATACAGATGCCCAATATCAATGGTATTGAAATGATCCGGTCCCTGAATAATCCACCTTTTGTCATATTTACAACAGCATCGAGGGAACACGCTATTGCGGGGTTTGAGCTGGATGCCGTAGATTATCTGGTAAAACCTATTTCCTTCGAACGTTTTCTGAAAGCAGTTAACAAAGCCCGCACCCATATTGGTCAGCGTAAGCCGCCGGCTGAGCCCGTGAAGGCCAAAACCCAGCCTAATAATTATCTTTTTGTTAAGGAGAATAATAAACTGACAAAAATCCTCTTCGATGATATCTATTATGTAGAGGGAATGAAGGATTATATTAAAATTGTATGCAGAGATAAGAATGTTATTACCTACATGCGTATGAAAACGATAGAAGATATGCTTCCGGCCGATCAGTTCATGCGTATTCATAAATCTTACATCGTACGGCTGCAGGCCATTAAATCGATCATGGGCAATACGGTGGAAGTAGTTAATGGCCAGTCTGTTATCATCTCCAAACCCCTCCGCCAGGAGTTGAAGCGTTTGCTTGGCATCGCTAACTATGAGGAGGACGATGAATAGTTTGTTAAATAGCGTAACCCGGTTTTTTGGTCGAAGGAAAAGGTAATTACGTCTAATAAAATATGCGATCTCCCGGTATTGGACGAGTTTAGATGGTGATAAAAGCATCACTCATCCAAAAATATATTTTATGCCAGAAAAGAATATTACACTAAATAGCCGCCCTATATTAAAACTGGAAAAAGAAATTATTTCCAAGGCGGATACTTTGGCAATTGAAAATATGAGAGCTGCAGGAGTTGTGGAAATGGTGCATTCCAGTGTTCCTACCACGCCTACTACTTTTGGATCCGTGTTTATACCCGAGTCTTAACCCGATTAGTTTACTATTCCTCAATGATTAACCCCCTGGTCAGAAATGCAATACAGATGTGCCATAGTAGATGACGAGCCGCTGGCATTAGATATTCTGGAAAGCTATATCCAACGAACTTCCTATCTGCAGCTTGTGAAGAAAGCTTCAGAACTGCATACCGTTGAGAACCTGATTACGGAAAGAAAAGTGGATGTTGTTTTTCTGGATGTTAATTTAAGAGGTAATACAAGAGATATTATAGCGCAGTTCCTTAAAAAGGACTGCGTTTTTATTCTTGTGACCGCCTACTCCAGCCGCGAAGTACAAAGCCTTTGCCGTAAAGAACAGCAGGGCTACCTGGGAAAACCTGCCAGCTACAAAAAGTTTGTAGATGAAATGGAACGGGTATTTCCAAGCGTTAAATTAGCTGTGACCTGAGATCATAAAAAAAACCTTTTATCTTTATTCAGGCGTACCGGACGGGAATATCGCTCCGCTTAAAGCAGGTATGCCCTGATATTTATGTCTTCACTGATTGTCGGTGATTTTTTCCTGCTGAGAATGCCTCTTCTACCCTTTGGAGAGATAGTGCAACTACATGAGTCTGCCGGCAACGATCAGTATGCTTTTATTCAAACCCTCAGGAAGTTATTTTCCAATCCTTTATTGCAGGAAGCTGTTTTCCTTGCCAGTCCTGCTTTATACCAGGAAATGCTCAAATGGCTGGAGCAGCCTGACGACCGGCTCAAACTGCCGTTGTCGCTGTACCGTTACCTGCTGCGGATGAGCGCCAGGAGCACGCCCTATGGCCTGTTCGCAGGCTGTACCATTGGTGCAACCGGGCAATCCCATACTTCCCTGATGCCGCCGGCAAACGACAGCCTGCGGAAAACAGCCCGGCTTGATATGGAATATCTTACCGGTCTTATCGACGGATTGTTGCAGCACAAAGATATTTATAATACCACCTTATTCTATCCCAACAACAGTTTATACAGCGCTGGCGGATCCTGGCGATATTTTGAATACCAACTGCAAGATGGAAAACGGCGTTATTACCTCAGTGCCGTAGCCGGGAATGAATACCTTTCAGCGGTGCTGGCCGCTGCCCGGAACGGAGCAGATATTATCCTGCTGAGCACAACACTGGTGGAAATGGGCATTCCGGCAGATGAGGCTACAGCATATATTCACTCCCTTGTGGAAAACCAGGTGCTGGTGGCAGGACTGACGCCGGAAATCACCGGGCGCGATAACCTGCAGGAGCTTATTGCACAACTGGCCAGGCAGGCGCCGGAAACCCCCGTGCTTCCAGCTTTGCAACAGATAGGCCGGTTGCTGGAGCAGCAGACTAACGGTGTAGACAGGTACCTGGAGATCCTGCAATTGCTGTCGGATCACTTTCCGGGAATCTCTGCCAAAGACCCGGTACAGGTAGACCTGTTCTTTCCGCCGGAGGTATCCGCACTTTCTGCGCAGGTAACGAACACGCTGGCGGAGCAGCTGGAGCGGTTGTCGGTATTGGCGGTGAATGCCACCCATCGGGATCTGCAGGCATTCCGGGATAAATTCACCGAACAGTATGACCAACGGGAAATACCATTGATGCAGGCACTCGACAGTGAATCGGGTATTGGTTACGGCGTTGCCAGCGGCGACAATGCCAGCTACACGCCACTGATAGATGACCTGCTGATGCCTGCACGCAAACAAAACGGAACAACTAACTGGAACGGGTACATGAAATTTGTATTCCGTCATTTTCTTGCAGCGCAGAAAACAGGCGCCCGGGAAATTGTATTGACGGATGAAGCATTGGCAGAACTGGCAACTGTAGCAGCGCCGCCGGCTTTACCCGCCTCGCTTTCCCTGATGGGCACCCTGATAGCCACTGATGCACCCGCGGCGGACAATGGTACATTCACTTTCCTGTTGCGGGCCTGCAATGGGCCTAATGCAATGGCTTTGCCTGCCCGTTTTGCCGTGGGGGATGAGCAGCTGGAAAGTGCGTTGAAGGCCTTTGCCCGGGAGGACCAACAGTTGGAGGAAGACAGGATCATTGCGGAGATTGTGCATTTGCCGGAAGGGCGTACCGGGAATATATTGCTCCGGCCCACCTTATACGACTATGAAATACCTTTTCTTGGCAGCAGCAGCGTGGCGCCGGAATTCAGACTGCCGGTAAGCGATCTGTATGTTGCGGTGAGAAATAACCGCGTGGTACTGCGCTCTGCCCGGCTGAACAAAGAAATACTCCCCAGGCTTTCGAGTGCGCATAATTACGCTCACGGCCTGGCAGTGTATAAATTTCTGTGCGATCTGCAACAGCAGGATGCCTGTTCTGTTTTATGGAATTGGGGGTTTCTGCGGGAGCAGCCGTTTCTGCCACGTGTTACCTATCGGAATATTGTACTTGAAAGAGCCCGCTGGCAGCTCAATAGCCATGCCTTTAACCAGTTGCTGCCCGGCCGTACGCCGGACGAGGCACTGCTGCTTTTACAGCAGCAGTATGATATTCCTGCACAGGTGTTGTTGTCGGAAGGAGATAACGACCTGTTCATTGACATGAACAATGTGTTTGCCCGCGGCATAGTAGCAGATAAATTAAAGAAGTATGACGTATTGCTGCACGAGCAGCTGTATGATGTAAACAGCCGGCTGGCAGCCAACAATGCCGGCAGCTGGTGTAATGAAGTGATCATTCCATTCCGTAACCGAAATTGGAAGCCATTGCCAGTGGCGAACCGGCGGGTAGTGACAGAACAGCAGCGGAATTTTCCACCCGGAAGTGAGTGGTTGTATATGAAGATTTATACCGGCATTAAGTGGGTCGATAAACTGCTGATACGGGAGTTGGCGCCATTAGCAAAACGGTTGCGTCATACCGGGCTGGCAGACAAATGGTTTTTTATCCGTTACCAGGATCCTGATCATCACCTGAGGATACGTTTCCATATGCCTGATCATCAAAAGAACAGCGGAACGGTTATGCAGGAATTGAAACAGGCGTTGTTGCCTTATCTGGAAGACGGAGTGGTACAAAAGATACAGTTCGATACGTATATCCGTGAACTGGAGCGGTATGGAAGTGAATTTATGACGCATAGCGAAACTTTCTTTTTCCAGGATAGTGAAGCGGTGGCGGAGCTGCTGTCGGCCATATCCGGCGCAGAAATCAGGGAGCGCTGGCTGTTGGCGCTGAAAGGAGCCGATGATTTGTTGAACGTATTCGGATATACAGCTGCGATGAAACTGCAACTGCTTCGTCATCTGCAACAGCAGTTCTTTGCAGAATATGAGGGCGATGCCTCGTTGCAGCTGCAGCTAAATAATAAATACCGGGCACAATCGCGACTGATAGACGCGGTACTTGGGAATAACGATAACGCATATACGTTTTCAGAGAAAGTACAGGAGGTACTGGCCAACCGCCTGGCTGCCGGCCGGCATATAGCATCGGAGCTGCCCCAGGCGGTGGCAGGAGAGCTGGCGCCGCATTATCTTCATATGTTCCTGAACCGGATGTTCAGTGCCAATGCACGCCTCCAGGAGCTGGTGATTTATCATTACCTGATGAAATATTATACATCGGCTGAGGCGAGGAGCAGGACTTAAATTACCATTCATCTTAATATTTACGGAATCCATAAAAAACCTGTTATTTTTACAGGGTAAGTATGAAATCCCTCTCATAAATCGTTGTAAATAAATTCGCATGAAAACAAAAACTGTTTTGCTGAGCTGTTTGTCTGTAATGATGCTGTTGCCGGCATTTTCTTTTGCAAACAATGGCGATAGCAGTGCGCTACGCCGGAATACCTCTACTGATGCGGCCAATGCCGGTCTTAAACTGCCTGCCGGTTTCAAAGCTATTGCCGTGGCAGAAAACCTGGGCGCTGCCCGCCATATTGCGGTAGCACCGACAGGTGTCATCTATGTAAAAGTTGCTACACCAAAACCCGGTAAGGCTATTGCAGAGCTACACGACACCAATGGCGACGGAATTGCCGATGAGGTGAAAAGCTTCGGTACCTACCGTGGTACGGGCATGGTGATAAAAGGCAAATACCTTTATGCTTCTTCAGATGAAGAAGTTTACCGGTACCAGCTGAATGATAAATATGAAGTTGTTAATCCGGAGCATCCGGAAAAAATAGTAACCGGGCTGATTAACCGCCATCAGCATGAATCGAAGTCGCTCGCCCTCGACAATGAGGGTAACATTTACGTGAATATCGGCGCCTATTCCAACTCCTGCCAGGTGCAGGACCGCGCAAAAGGTTCCAAGGGTATTCCTGGATGCCCGATCAGGGATTCAGCGGGTGGTATCTGGCAATTCAGGGCCGACAAGGAGAACCAGACATATGGTAACGGCGTGCATTATGCTTACGGCTTGCGCAACGTAGTGGGGCTCGACTGGAACAATCAGGCGAATCAGCTGTTCGTGATGCAACATGGAAGGGACGGTTTGTTTGATATGTTCCCTGAATATTATACACTGCAGCAGGGAAATGAATTACCGGCTGAGTGTATGTATGCGTTGAAGAAAGGGGATGATGCCGGCTGGCCCTTCATCTACTATGATGGTTTGCAGCATAAGAAGATGGTATCGCCTGAATATGGCGGCGACGGAAAGAAAACCGGTGGCGAAAAGGCAATAGATCCTATAGCCGCTTTCCCGGCTCATATGGCGCCTAACGGGTTGTTGTTTTATACAGGTAATCAGTTCCCGGCCAGGTATAAAAATGGTGCATTTATTGCATTCCACGGTTCCTGGAATCGCCAGAAAGGGCAGAAGGGTTACCTCGTGGCATTTGTTCCGTTTAAAGATGGTAAACCTTCCGGTAAATGGGAAATATTTGCAGATAACTTCGCCGGCGTAGAGAATATACAATCACCTGGTCAGGCAAAACATCGCCCCTGTGGCCTTGCACAAGGGCCCGACGGCTCTCTTTATGTAACGGATGACGTAAAAGGAACAGTGTATAAAATTACCTACGGTAAATAAAAAGATAGTATGAAGAAATTGCTTTTAACCGGTGTTGCACTCTGTGCAACACTTTCTTTTTTATCAGCACAGACAAAGAAGCCTGCCGGCCAGAGTCCGGCGCAGCGGGGCAAGAAGGTTTATCAGCAGTATTGTCTCACTTGTCATCAGGTGGATGGAGGAGGAGTGCCTCACATGAATCCGCCACTTATTAAAACCTCTTATGTGTTGGGTGATAAACATGCGTTGATACAAGTGATTCTGAATGGTATGCAGGCGTCGGTGCCTATCGACGATGAGTATTATTCCAACAATATGCCGCCGCATAATTTTCTGAAAGACCAGGAGATTGCAGATGTATTGACATTTGTGCGTAGCAGCTTTGGCAATAAAGCGTCTGCCGTTACCGTAGCGGATGTGAAAAAATCAAGGGAAGTCAAAAAATAAATCTAAGGTGCTGTTTGTTGTGAAGGAACAATAGTTTCCTGTCTCTGGCATATTTATTGGTATTTGGGGGATCATAAATTTTAACTAACTGTTCACAACATGAGAAAAGCATTACAGTTTTTATCTTTATTCCTGACAGCTACACTTTTATTTTCCTGCGGTAAGAAAGACGATGGCGCATCGCCTAATAACCAGGGAGATGCCACCTGGTCGATGGGAACTTATGTTTATGCACGCGGTGCATCTTCTCAATCGTCTCAGGCCAATACCAATGGAGGCATTATTACCGCCATCGCCACTACTACCGTAGGGTCCGGAGGTAACTACGGCGCGTTTTCCGGAAGTGCGCTTACGATGACCTTTTACAGTAATCTTGGTGAAGGTAAGTATACGCTGGCGCCTACTGAGGTAGTAGTAGCCAACCCGGGTGCGCGTTTTATCAATATCGACTGTACCATTGGTACGGCTGTTAATACAGGTGCCGTGTTATATTCCCTTGCTGCCAGCAGTGGTGTTACTGCGGATGTAACAAAAGACAGCAATGGCAAGTTTCACGTAACGGTATCAACACCTGTTACGTTGACGAAGAAAATAGTTGTTGGTGGCGGTATTGCAGATGCGAAAGGAACGTATGACCTGACAATAAAAAATGCTTACTAACCACTTGCTATAATAAGTGACCGCCCTCAGATTCGCGATCTGAGGGCGGTTTTGTTTTCCAGATAATCTTCGATGCATTTTGCCAGGGGCTGGCAGTTATTTCCAACTTACCACCACATCATTTATCAACAGCTTCCTGCCGTCGCGTTGCAATTTTCCATTAGCGGGCGCAAACACAAGTACGGCGGGAGTCTGGCCATTCAGGCGAAGAGAGAAATTGCCGGTGGCATTTTTAGTAACGAAACTACGGCTTACGGTGTCATAGATATCTATTGGTTGTTCACCAACAGGTACGGTCACTGTTTTTGTTTCGTTGTAAGGATTATAATAAAGATAGGTTGGCCAGGCTTTGTCGCTGAAGAAGTCGGTCGCCAGCAGATTCAGCTGAAGTATTCCCGGTACATCAGTGCTGCGGATGATGCTGCCGAAGATGCCTGCATGGCCGCTGCCGTATATGCTGAATTGGGAAACATCCGGGTTTCCTTTCGCCCATTGGGGGCCATCGCCCTGCGCTACCGGTGCTTTGAGATGCGCGTATTCCGGATAGGAAGAAGTGTGAATAATCCCTTCGTAGCCGATGACGCCTTTGGCGATGCCGGCTTTTTCAGGAATAGTTTCATGATCATCGGGCATATATTGCGTATAGAAAAAGCGGGCAGCGTTGGAGGCATTCAGCATCCACTTGCCAATGGCTGCCGCATAAGATGGATCATAACGTACGAGCGGAATGAGGGGCCAGGCTGCATCGAAGGTATTCATCAGGAAGCCATAACCACCGCGGTCGGTAGTACTGCCTACTATGCCGGAAATATCCATACCGCCCCAGTTGCCTTTCAGCACGCCCCAGCCCAGGCGGCATTGCGGATCTCCGTTGAATGTCCATTCCAGGAAGCGTTGTACATCGAGGTGTTGCCCCTGTTCTGCATTCATCCTGGCTGCCAGGTAGGCACCAAACGGCATGAATATTTCGTAGAACGTGTTATGCGGCTGCTTTTCCAGGATTTGCATGGCATGTATGGCGGCCTGCAGGTAGCGTGGATCGCCGAACTTTTTCCATGCAGCATACAGTACCCAGGCATGGCCTGCGGCGGCGTCCTGCTGATGACAGATCTGATTACTTTCAGGTTGAAGTTTTGCGTAATCAAAAAATGTGTGATCGTAGTTACCGTTTAATACGGAGTCGGCTAAACGAAATTTTTCAGCTATGCTAAGGGCCAGTGTATCGAAACCTGCCATCGCCGGATACTTGTCGTAAATGGCGTAGAATAGCAGGTTGGGGTATACATCGTACCACCAGTCGCGCCCATAACCACCTCCCAGTTGCGCTACTTCGGGGCATGTATTATTCATCATGATATTCCAGCCGGTTTCACGGTTGAAGTAATTTTTGAGCATCGATACGTAGTTAAGTCCATCCTGGTTGCTCTTATCGATGCCTACGAGTGTAGCGCCCAACGTAGCTCCCATTGTAGCGAGCGATTCATGGAACATGCCCTTGTTGTGGGAAGGCCCCTGACGCTGGTCGTCCATAGCCGTGTACAATCCTACTACCGCCTGCGGAAAATTATGCTTGCTGCTGTCCCACCACACTACCGGCCAGTGTGGACCGGTGGCCCGAAAGTTATACACTGTGCTGTCGAACTGCCGGGCCATTGCATACCAGTCGATCACCTGCAGCGGTTGTGGTACGTCGGCCATGGAATCTATCCGGGCCAGTCGTTGCTGAGGCACGGGATCTGCAGCCTGTTGCTTACACGCCAGGCAGATGAGTACACACAAAAGAACGGTTGTTATTAGTTTTACCATGCTTTATAATTTAAACAATAGCTGTTGAAGTTTCGTTTGTTTTTTGCGAGAGTTCCCGACCTTCTTTGATGATCACCTTCGCCACTGCTATGGATAACAGTTGCAGCAGTGCTATGATAACAATGGCATAACGCAGGGCTACTTCATTAGAGAAATACCAGGCCAGGAAAATAAAGGTGCCGGCGCCCAGAAAACGACCTGCATACAGGCCTATTTCGTGATTGAGTATGTATGCAAATTCGTTGCGATGCTCTTTTTTAGAGAGGATATCGATTACGCTGAATTGTATGGGGAAGTATGCTATATCCAGCAGGGGCTTGGCTACCAGCAGGAAGAGCATGAATAACAATACCCCGGTGGCATTGAACAGTATCCCGTTGGAAATAGCCGCCAGCGCAAAGCCAATCAGTCCGGCCGCGAAGATATACAGGCGGTGTTCAGGCTTTGCAGCGCGACCAATAGCATACATCAAAAACGCAGCAATGATGGCACCCACTGATTGGGCCGTTCCCAATGCACCTTCTTTCCCCAGCAACAGCATAATCAGCATAGCAGGCGCAGTTACCAGGTAGCCCTGGGCAAGCCCTTTGAGAGATGCCAGCAACAAGAGTTTGCGCCAGTAGGGATGGAATTTAAAATACAGGAATTTCTTTTGTTCGGGATTCCGGAAATGGCCCCTGAAACAAACTACGGAAGCCAGGATAGTGACCAGGAATACGATCCCGGTGATGATACGATAAGCATTATTCACATCTCCCGTACGACCACCATACTCTATAAACCATCCTATGCAAATAGGTACTACTACTGCAATGATGGTATAAAAAAAAGTTTCCAGTCCGTAGTAATAATTACGGTTACTATCGTTGGTGATGGCCAGTGCAAGGTAATCGCGGTTGGCCCAGTAGAATCCGAACGACATGCCCATGATCATACCGGCAATGCCTATCCCGGTGAGGTCGAGTGTTTTGAGCGACATCATCACCATCATGGAAACGCCACTCAGCATCATGCCGGCAGAGTAGAGTGTTTTAATACTGAAACGGTTCAGCAGAAATCCGTTTAGCAGAAACGTGAGCGGAATACCTGTATAGATGGTCAATTGATATATCACCACTTTTACGGGATCGTTGGAGTTGCGCATGACATAGGCCGCTACAAAGATATCGATCACCGGTAGTACCAATGCGTATATCATATTGGTAAGCACGAGGATGCGGAAGTCGTGCGGCTGTTCGTTGAAATGTTTTATTTCTGATGACAGATTACGAAGCATAATGGGTTAGCGGTTTAGTGATGAAAGTATTTCCCTGATGGAAAAAGACGCAGCACATACTACTTCGTCGGCCGCACCGTAGTAGAGGGTGAGTTGATCATCCTTCACGGTGTGCCCGTTGGTAAATACCACATGCCCGAAGAAGCCGGTAAGTTCGTAGGGTGCTTCGGGGATCATGATGGGCTCTTCGCTACGAGCCAATACCACAGCGGGATTATGAAGGTCCAACAGCAGTGCACCAAGGCCGTACCTGTGATTTTCATCGGCGCCGTGATATATCTCCAGCCAGCCAGCAGCTGTTTTAACAGGCGCTGCGCCGGCGCCAATGCGCACACTGTCCCAGCGGCCCGGTCTTGTTCGCGCGAGGCACTGATGATTCCCCCAATGCTGCGTATCAGGAGACTGCGCCAGCCATATGTAATTGCCGCCCAGATCTACACTGCTGGGGCGGTGCAGCGCATAATAATATCCATTCACCGGTTCGGTAAACAGGGCGCAGTCTTTATTATGTGGTGGCAATATCAGGCCATGATGAGTGAAGTGTTTCCAGTTGCGGGTGGTGCGCATACCAACGGCAACGCCATTGGGCGATACTGAAGTAAAAGTAAGATAGTAAGTGTCGTTGATCTGTGTTACCCGGCAATCCTCCACGCCAAAGGTTTCCAGTGGCCCTTCTCCATGCAGCTGCGGATAATCGGCTGCTTCCTGAAAATCGATTCCGTTGCTGCTGTGAAAAAGTCGTAGGTGCGATAGCGTAGTCAGGTAATCCACGCCTTTGTAGCGGATTACGCGGGGATCGGTTGCGTCCAGCTGCGGATCGCTTTTGGCTATCTCAATGATCTCGATACCGCCGTCTTTCAGCACGGGAAAAGAAATAGTATCTTCTTTTTGCTGCGGGCGTTCAGCTACCCTGATGATGAGCCAGGTTTTATTGTCGAATTCAAACACTCCGGGATTCAGCAGGCAGGCCACTTCCAGCCCGGGTCTGCTGGGCTTTACATTCGATGGGCGAAGCAACGGGTTCTGCAGAAATCTGTTAACCTTTATCGTCATGGTCGTTTTTTTTGCATGGTTTCCGGCAGGAGCGTGACTATACGAAAATCAGGCCCCTGCCAGGATGATTTAATAACCTGTGTTCTGGTGCAGTCCTAACAGATCTGCTTCGCGCTGCGGAATGGGCAGCAGCTTGTTGAACGGCTGCCAGCCATTGCCATAGTCGTGTATACCTTTCAGCGGATCGGCGTCAGGGAATTTGGCAAGCACCGACTGGGCAAGATTCCAGCGTACCAGATCGTAGTAGCGATGTCCTTCCATTGCCAGCTCCACTCTTCTTTCATGCTGAATGGCGGCAAGGAGAGCATTCTTATCGTTGGTGGTAACTGGTGGAAGATCTGTGGCCGGATGTGCTGCATATTTACGTGCTCTGGCGCGTACCCGTTCCAGATCGGCGCGTGCTTCTGCGAGTTGACCGAGGTTGGCATGGCATTCTGCTTTCCATAGCAATACATCGCCTAAGCGGATATATACAAAGTCAACGCCGCCATCGTCGATAGGGCTTACATTACTCATGAATTTGCGCACATTATAGCCGGTAACGGGCGACCATGCGGGATCGTAATTGCTGCCATCGAGGTATTTATCGCCTGCCTGGAACAGCGTGGCAGCGCGGCGCGGATCGCCGGGCTCGAAGGCATTCACCAGATCCTGCGTAGGAATTTCGAATCCCCATCCTTTACCCTGAGGGGCAAATACTGCATTGAGTACAGAGCCTTGTGAAGGTGTTTTACCTGCATCGTGCCGGGCAGCGAAAATGATTTCGCCGGCTTTCTCCCCGTTGCCGTTGAAGTTATCTTCGAAATGATCCAGTAGTATATAATTATTCTTTTCCACCTCGGCGATCTGTGTGAGGCAGTCCTGCCAGCGCTGGCGATACAGCAGGGTTTTGGCCAGCAATGCGTGGGCTGCACCGCTGGTGGCTCGCTGATAATTATCGGCATCATACGACGCGGGTAACACGCTGATGGCCTGATTCAGATCGCTTTCAATCTGTTCGTATACCTGCGTTGCCGGAGTACGTATAGTGTTATCCGTTAGTTTCTTTTCCGGAATCAGCAATGGAATATCACCAAAGTTAACGACTAAACGAAAATAGTAGAATGCACGCAGGAACAGTGCCTCTCCCTGCAGGCGTTTCCATACGGCGGGGTCCAGGCCACTGACTTTACTGCCATCCTGTGAGAGCAGGGTATTGGCGGCATCGATGCCTTTATAATTGAAGCGCCAGATCCCCAGCACATTGTTGTTTTCGGGGAAGATACTGAAGGTTTGCAGGCGGCGCATGTCTTCCTGATCTCCCAGGCTGCCGCCGCCTTTTACAGCGTCGTCGCTCATGACATCGCCCACCACCCAATCGCGGGGAATACTACTGCCGTTATCCCAGTCCCAGTCGCCACGGAAGCGATTGGTGAGCGGAAGATACGCGGCATCAGTAGCCATGAGGAAATCATTTGGTTGTGTGAACACGTTATCACCGGTTAGTTTTCCCTGCGGATATTTTTCAAGCTGTTTGCTGCAGCCTGTGAAAACAGCGGAGAGTGTTAATATAGTGAGTAGTTTTTTCATGATGATCAGTTTTAAATGCAGCAATCTTTTAGAATCCCAGCTGGAGGCCGAACGTAAAGGTTTTTGACGGAGGATAAGTACCCATGTCGATGCCCACGGCCATATCTGCATAGTTGGCCAGGTTTTCATTCGTATATAATTCCGGGTCCATGCCGCCGTATTTGGTGATGGTGAACAGGTTTTGCGCACTCGCATAAATGCGGGCGTTGGTAAAGCCGATGCGTTTCAGCGTTGCCGCCGGCAGGGTATACCCGAGCATAATGTTTTTCAATCTGAGATAGCTGCCATTCTGTATATACCTGTCGGACGTGCGGCGATTATTATTAGGATCGAGGAAAGTAGCCCGTGGCGTGGTATTGCTGGTGCCTTCCCCGTGCCAGCGGTTTTTATAAAAATCTTCCTTGTTATTGAATCCGCGTCCGTCGAAGCTGTTAATGATATTATCTACTTCATTATAGATCTGATTACCCTGTACGCCATTGAAGAACAACGTGAGGTCGAATTGTTTGTAGTTAACGCCGGCGCTCAGGCTGTACAACAGTTTAGGGTTGGGATTACCGATGATGGTGCGATCGGCATCATCTATTTTACCATCGTTGTTGACATCTACGAAACGGATGTCGCCGGGCTTGGCGTTGGGTTGATAGAGTTCGTTTTTGCTGTTCTTATAGTTCTGTATTTCCTGGTCGTTCTGGAAGATGCCATTGGTTTTATATCCGTAGAAAGAGCTGATGGGCTGGCCTTCCCGGAGAATGACGCGGCCTGATCCGGCACTGAATATCTGTTCTTTCCCTTTGTAGAGGGATACAACTTTATTGCGGAGCGTAGTAACGTTAGCGCCTATATTAAAATTCAGATCTTTGCCAATGGCCTGTTTATAGCCTGCCGTAATTTCCACACCCTTATTGCTCATCTTAGCGCCGTTAACGTAGGCGGGGGCTGCGTCTCCGTTAGTATAGGAAGAAGGCAGCTGGATGAGAATATCGCTGGAAAGTTTGCTGAAATAATCTACGCTGAGTGTGAGCGCCCCTTTGAGGAATCCTGCATCCACACCGATATTAGATTGTGTGGTGGTTTCCCATTTTACATCGGGGTTGCCTCTGCTGACTACCTGCAACAGATTATTGGTGGTGGAATAGATAGTAGCAAAAGGATATAGTCCTATGTCCTGGTTGCCGAGCTGGCCCCAGCCACCGCGGATTTTCAGGTCACTCAGCCACGTCAGATCTTTCATGAAGTTTTCTCTCGCAATGTTCCAACCTGCTGAGAAGGAGGGGAAATAGCCCCAGCGGTTGGCGGCACTGAAGCGTGATGAAGCATCGGCGCGCATGTTCACATTGAGGAGGTATTTATTGTCGTAGGCGTAGGTGACTCTGCCGAAGTACGACATCAACGCCCATTCTTCCAGGATACCATCGTTGAATTGCTGTCCGGAGCCATAGGTCAGGTATTGCAGGCTGGGAGTGAGGTCCGCCCGATTGTCGTAGCCGTTGCGGGAGGCAGAGAGGTAATCCACTTTGGCGGTGATGTATTCTGATCCCAATGTTACGCCTACGTCGTGATGACCATTGAAGTTGTGGTTATAGTTGAGCACATTGGTCCAGTTGATGGTGGTGTAGCGGTTCCGGTATTTATCCAGACTTTTATCCTTATCCTGCAGGATAGTACGATCGCCGGGTATCTGACCGCTGTATTGTTGTTGTTCTGCGAAGTAGACATCCGTGCCGAGGTCGGTACGAAGTTTAAAATCCTTCGCAAACCGGGCTTCGGCAAACACATTGCCCAGCAGGCGGTATCGGTTTTCGGTGCGGGTGCGGTAATCGGCAATGGCCAGCGGGTTCTTGCCGTCTCCGTACAGCAGGGCGCTGTTATACAGATATGCTGGCGGAAGATCGGTCAGCAGACCGGTTTTTGAGTCGTATACCGGGATGGCGTTGGGCCTGATGAGTGCATAGCGTACTACACCCGGAAGGCTGCCGGGGCGTGCGCCATCGCCGGAAGCGCCGATCTCCTGCGTTTTATCGAAGCTAAGGTTGAGGTTTTCGCCTACGCGCAGCCAGCTTTTTACGTCGCTGCTGACATTGGAACGCAGACCGTATCTTTTAAAGTTGGAATTGATAATGGTACCATCCTGGTTCACTACGTTTCCGGAAAGGTAGTAGCGGGTTTTGTCGTTTCCGCCGGAGAAATTCAGGTTATAACGCTGGGTGACTGCCTGGCGGAAAACGGCATCCAGCCAGTTGGTATTCGGCAATTTGGAAGGATCGTCGAGGTTGCGGGTGGTGGAGCCATCGTTTTTAAAAGCTTCGTTCTGTAGCTCGATAAACTGGCTGGTGTTGAGCATTTTGGGCAACCCGCTGGCGTGAGCGATGCCATAGGCTACATCCAGTCCTATTTCACTTTTCCCGGCCTGGCCTGTTTTGGTGGTAACGAGGATCACCCCATTGGCGGCCCTGGAACCATAGATAGCTGCTGCGGCAGCATCTTTCAATACTTCAATAGATGCAATGTCGTTGGGAGAAATAGAATTGAGACCGCTATTCATGGGTACGCCGTCTATTACATAGAGCGGGTTGCTGCTCTGGCTGAGCGAACCAATACCGCGGATACGTACCACTGCTTCGGTACCTGGCGCGCCGGTAGGAGAGGTAACAGTTACACCCGGCGCCTGACCCTGCAGGGCTGTGGTAATATCTACCGCCTGAGTTTTGGTAAGTGCTTTTCCGTCGATGGAAGAAATGGCCCCCGTTACCTGCGTACGTTTCTGGGTGCCATACCCGATTACCACAAAATCTTTCAGCGCCACTTCATCTTTCTTCATCGTTACATCCAGGGGCCCGCTGCCGCTATAGGTAATAGTCCGCGGAATATAGCCTATAAAAGAGAACTGCAGGATGGAGCTGCCACTACCAGCGAGTGTAATAGCATAGGTGCCATCGGGGCCGGAAACGACGCCATTTTTTGAATTGGCTTGTACAACAGTCACGCCTGGAAGAGGGGTGCCTTGTTCATCGCTGATCCTGCCGGTTACCTTTACCTGCGCCATGGCAGTTTGTCCGAGCAGTAACAGCAACATAACTGTCATCAGATGTGTCCAGTTTTTCATTCGTAGAAATTTAATGGTTCCATTTTCCCGGTTGCACAGATCAGGATGGAACCGGTTTTTAAAAAAATTGAATAATGAATAGATCTGAATCGGTGGAATTACAATGCTTGTTTTTTCACACGTTGGATTTTGATTGCTTCGTGGGTTAAAATTAGCGGTAAGCAGATGGAAAGAGCTGTACTATAGTTACAAATAAGTGTACAATACGTTCAATGGTGTCTATCTAACTAATTGATTATTAATAAATAATAATTTTATTTATCAAGATGTGATAAAAACTGCGGGATGATCATGCCTGGTTTTTTAAACAGTTGTCTGTTTTTCGCGATATTCATTTGGGGAGCAGTTAAAGAGCTTTTTAAACTCGCGGAAGAAATAAGATTGGTTATTGAATCCGGTTTTATAAAAGATTTCGGCAACTGTCAGCTGGGTTTTTTCGAGGAGGCGGGCGGCATTTTTCAGGCGGATGTACCGGATAAATTCTCCGGGTGTCATATTGGAAATAGTTTTCAACTTACGATATAGTTGCATCTTACTAAGGTGCATTTGTTTTTCCAGTACTTCGGCATTGAGGGTTTCATCGTCAATTTTTTCCTCTATGATACGCACGAGCTCCTGCAGGAATTTTTTGTCTTCATCTTCCATCTCCGTTTCTTCCAGTTGTGCAATAGGATTATTTCTGCTGAAAATTTCGTGCAGCCTTTGGCGGTATTCCAGCAGTTTGCGGACCCTTACCAGCAGATGTGCGGCATGAAAGGGTTTGGGCAGGTAGGCATCGGCGCCGGCTTCATAGCCTTCTGTTTGCTGATCGATAGTACCTCTGGCAGAGAGGATAATGAAAGGAATATGACAGGTACTGGCGGCATTTTTAACTTTATTACACAATTCCAGTCCGTTCATATCGGGCATCATAATATCGCTGATGATCAGATCAGGGGTCAGCTGGCGGATAAGTTCCAGCGCATCTGTACCGTCGGAGGCCTCGTATATAATATATTGGTCTGTCAACAGATCCTTCAGCAGCTGCCGGATGGCGTATTCATCTTCCACTACCAATATACTTTTCTTGTACTCCTCCTGCAGACTTTGTATGCGGGTAAGTTTATTAGGATCCACGGAGGGCTCTTCCCGGGAGATGTCGGCCGTAACAGAGCGGAGCAGGTAAGACGGATCAGCATCAGCCTGCGCCAGTGTAGTGCCGGTGGCTTCCTGCAGCGGGATAGTTACCCGGAAAGCAACGCCGTTGTTTTCATTGGCGGCGGTAATATTTCCTTTCAACAGCTGTACAAGTTGTTGTGTGAAAGCCAATCCTATACCGGTGCCAAAGCGGCCCTGGGTGTGGTTTCCCGTGGTGAAAAAGCGCGTGAAAATATTTTCCAGCTGTTCGTCCGGGATATGGCTGCCGGAATTATACATATATATTTCCAGTGCGTTGCGTTGCCGGGAAGCCCGGAAGATGACCTGCTGGTTTCGGCCGGTATGCTTAAAAGCATTGCTCAGCAGGTTAAACAGGATCTTCTCCAGCTTGTCTTTGTCCATCGGGGCCACCATACCAGCTGCGATATTCACTTCATAATGCAGGGATTTCTGCCGGCAGAGATGCGCGAACAATCCGGCTACGTTTTCCAATAGCGCGGATATATTGAGCAATGAATAATGATTTTCGGGGAAGCCGGCTTCTACGCGCCGGAACTCGAGCAGTTGCTGTACCAGGTAGGTCAGGCGGGAAGCCTGCTGATGCACGAGCGACTGGTTGTAGCTATCAGCGGGTTGTTCCCTGCCGCGTTCCGCGGCTCCCACAATCAGGGTCAGCGGTGTTTGTAATTCATGGGCAATGTTGGTGAAAAACTGCAACTGTTCTTTATGGACTTCTTCCTCTTTTTTGCGGAGCAGGTGTTCCATTTCCAGCTGATGCTTCATTTCCAGTTTGTTTCTCCTGTACAGCCAGAAGGAAGTGCCTGCGCCGCCGATCAGCAGGAGGTAGAGCAGATAAGCGGGCCAGGTGAGCCAGAAGTAGGGTTTCACGGTGAGTGTGAGCAGGGTGCCGGGAGGCGTCCATACGCCTTCGCCGTTGCTCCATTTCACTTTCAGCTGATAAGTGCCTGGCAATATGTTGCTGTAAACAATGCGGGCATTACCGCCGGTGTATTGCCAGTCTTTATCGTATCCTTCCAGCATCCAGGCATATTCGCATTTCTCTGAGTGAAGAAAGCTCACGGCTTTGGCCTGCAGCTCGAAAAAATTATCGCGGCGTGCCAACGTATAGGCGAGGGGGTTATACCCTCCCGGTTGCAGTACCAACAGGCCATTTTCCTTTGAAACGCCTGCCAGTTGTAATCCGGAGATCAGGAGGTTGGGGCAGGCTGTTTTTTCGCGGATATCTGCCGGCAGAAAATAATTGAAGCCATAGATACCTCCGAAATACAGGCGGCCGCCCGTATCTTTCCACACAGCGCCATCGCTGAATTCGTTGCTTTGCAGACCGTCGGCTTCCTGGAAGTGCGAGATTTCATTGTTAACGGGATTAATACGTGCCAGGCCTTTGTTGGTGCTGACCCATATCATGCCGTTATTATCCTGTGTAATAGCGTGTATGGTATTGTTGGGCAGCCCGTTGCTGGTATTGAACCGGGTAAAGGCAGGCCGTGCATCGAGTACAGCCGATTCGGGAGTGCTGTTTAAACCGTAGCTGGTGCCTATCCACAGCCGTTGTTGCCGGTCGCGGTACAGGGCCAGCACATCGTTGTGCGACAAGCTGCTGTCGTAGCTGAATGCTTTAAAGCTCCTGAACTGGCGGGTTGTTTTATCGAACAGATTGAGGCCTCCGTAGCGGCAACCTATCCAGATACTATTACCGGGGCCGGGTGCGAGGGAGTAGATGATATCGTTAGCCGGACCGGTATCAGTACCGTTGAAGGTAAATTGTTCGAAGCTGGCAATGGCTAATCCGGTTGTTTGTTTTTTTATATGAAGATGTATCAGTCCGTATCCGCTGGTGCCCAGCCATACACTGCCATCTGCATCAGGAAGAACGGCGTATACGGATCCGAAAGGAGCTACGCGGTTATAGCCATCCATCATGGTCCATTTGATGAACTGTTTATGCAGCTGATCGTAGATATTAATACCTTTCCCATCGGTGCCGATATATATAAGGCTGTCGCGGCCGGGGCTGAGTGCAAATACCGCGTTATTCTCCAGCTGGCCGGCAAATAACTGTTGCTGTCTGATACCGGCAGCAGGAGCGTTAAATCCGGGCAGGCAGATGATGCCGTTGCCTTTAGTGCCGACCCAGAGATCGTTTCCGTTGGCGCAGAAGGCCCGGATGGGTTTATTCCATGCGGGGCCGCCGTTGGCGCGGGTGATGGCGTTGAAGAACATCGACTGCGGCGCCACCCTGATAATGCCGTTGCCGTCGGTGCCGCACCAGAGCACATCTTCACTGCCGGTAGCCCAGCTGATGATTTTCATATCCTGGATTTGCCTGATGGCAGTGCTGTTGAGGGAATCGGGCTGGAATCGGGTGTTGTAGGCCCCGAACCCTTGCGTATTCCAGGCGAGCAGGTAATGATCGCGATAGCGGATCATAGCATTTACCGCATGTGGCAATGTAGTTTGCAGCTGAGGCTGCAGGGATGGTGTATTCACTGCCATCAGCTCGTGGCTGGCGTTCGTGAAGAAAATTTTTCTTTCAGGTGCATACAAATCCTGCACGTCTTCATATTTCCGCATCAGTTGCCATTGCTCCTGCCAGTGCGTATATACTTCCAGGTGGCCGTTGGAACGCAGTATCCAGAGGCGGTTGTCGGTATCGAATAATGCCCGGTTAATGCGGCTTCCGGAAGCGGGCAGGGAACAGTTTACAAATGAATCAGCAGCAGGATCGTAGCGGGTCAGCATTTCCTGGCGGATCAGGCAATAGAGCTGCCCGGCGGTATCGGTTACAAGATTGTATTCCTGTTCGCTGATCCGGCGACGTTGCTGCCGTCCGTAGAAATAATTATAGAACCGGCCGGTTTGTTTATCGTAGCGGGAAACTCCCTCTATAGTACTTATCCAGATCCTGCGCTGACCGTCTTCCGTCACCTGGAGCACCACGTTATTTCCGATACTGCGAATGGAATTGTCTTTGCTATAGTTGAATACATGAAAGGCAGTGCCGTCGTACAGATTCAGGCCATCCCAGGTACCTGCCCAAAGGAGTTTATCGGAGTCGAGGAAAAGCGAGTTGACAGCGCTGTTGGAAAGGCCGTTGCGGTTATCGAGTTGCTGCAATACATAGGGCGTGCCATGGTCCGCTTTAACGGTTGGCATACAGGTAAAAAAGCATTGCAGCAGGCAAACGACCATCAGAGACACTCGCTTCATAACGTTGTTTTGTACAGGCAGTGCGGCCTAAGGATAGTAAGTTACTAAATTTAGGCGGGAGGAGGTTAACATCTTTTACCTGCGGTGAAGCGGAGTTAAAGCAACCTGGCTGGACAACCAGGTTCTTTCTTTTTCAACCAAACCTGGTTTATGGTACCAGGTTAACTTCTGCTCCAAAGGCGTGATCAATAAGGATCTTCCAGGTACCATCATCCTGTTGTTTCATTACTTCAATGCCTTTGGCATTTATTTTTACATCGTGGCCATCGGTGATGTTCCATTCAGATCTGCCTACAGCAATATTGCCTGTTTGCAGGCAGTAAACAGTTCTGATTTCCATCTTTCCTTTAACAGCTAAAATGGCTTTGATGGCTTCTTCAAATTTCTCTTTGCCGGAAACCGCTACACCAGGCTCCGGAACAATGATGCCGGAGGTATCGTACATATTCATGACGGTGGCTACATCGCCGGAGTTAAATGCAGCGGCAAGGGTGGCGTGTGCTTCACGCGGAGTTTTAGGTAATTTCATTGCTAAATGATTTATGATGATTAAAGAAGTGGTGCGAGACTTTGTTGTGTGATGATCGCCTGGGAAATAGTATCTGCGGAAGTGTAAGTTTTAGTGAAGAGCCAGGGGCCCATGCTTACACGTTTTACACCCAATTGATGTAACCTGTCGAGATCCGGCAGGCCGGGAAAGCTCATGACGTTAAGCGGCAGACGGGTATTGTCAACAGCTGCTGCAATATCTTCCGGTAAAGTAATAAAGGGAAGAAATATTCCATCAGCGCCACTGTCTTCATATAGCTTCAGCCTGCGGGCAGTTTCGGTTTGTCTGTCTTCTATATCCGCTATATAAGTATCGCAACGGACGTTGATGAACAGCTCCAGTTTTTCCGATGAAAGACCTTTCCTGATATATTCAATGGTACGTGCAAAAACAGCATCCTTCAGTACACGTTTTGATTGAACGATCGTGGAGTCTTCGATGTTGATACCCGCAACTCCCAGCCGGGCAACGCGGAGCACATTTTCCAGGATTTTTTCATCGGACGAACCATAGCCCATTTCCATATCTACCGATAGCGGAATATTAATAGCAGACAGGATACGATTGATGACGAAGAGATAATCACTGAACGGCATATCTTCTCCGTCGTTATACCCGAGGCTGCCGGCAACCGCCATACTGGAGGTGGCAACCGCCGGAAAGGTATTGGCCTGTAGCACCTGTGCGCTCTTCGCATCCCAGGCATTGGGCAGTATAAACAGGTTCCCGGAGTGATGCAATGTTTTGAATTGTTCAAAATGAGCAGACATAGCATATTATTTTTGTTGTGCAGTAAAGGTAGAATGAGGGGAGTAGGCAGAATTGTATAAAACGGAACAAATTATTTTCCGGCTATTGCCTGGGAAACGGGATAATCAGCAGGGGTATAATCAGACGGGGTAAAACCAGTGAAGGATTTGAAATCGCGGATAAAATGTGACTGATCAAAATAGCCACAATCATAAGTAATGGCAGTCAGCGAAGCATGTTTTTCTGTGACCAGTTGCAGGCTTAGCTGGAAGCGGTTGATCTTATTGTATAATTTCGGAGAGACACCGGTATGCTGCAGGAATAACCTGCGCAGGTAGCGGGAAGAGATGCGATGGCGGGTAGCGATGGTTTCTACCTGATCGGCCAGTGTAGTATTTTCGTTCATTTCTTCAATGACCCTGCCGACTATTGCAATACCGGCTGCCTGCTTTTCTTTGCCGGCAAGCCGGTTCAGCAGGAACGCTTCAATCAGTGTTATTCTTTTGTGTAATTCAGGTGTTTCCAGCAACCTGTTATGCAGGGCTTTTACACCGTTGCCCAACACCGCCTGCAGGTCGGATACCTGGTCGTTGAAGCGCGATATATCATCGTGCAGGAAGAAGGCAGCTGAGTGTGCATGGAAACGGATGCCCAGCATCCTGTTTTTCCCGAAAGATCTTACTGCAAGTGGCTGCGTGATCTTGCCCCATAGCTCAACGGGGGGAGTGGTGCAGAAAACATTGTTGACAGCGGATTGCCAGAAGCCTTCACCAAGATTGAAAATGATTTCCATGTGCCCGCCGGGAAATACAATATCTTCCAGCGGTACGTTATTTTCTGATTCGAAAATGTAGTAACACCTGATATATGGCCTGAGCCTTTCGCCTGGTATAATTTCCTGGTAGTACATGGAGAAAAAGCTGTTAGCTAATTTACTCCTTTTCTTTCAATTGCCCATTTTATTGCAGCATCAAAAAGCGTGAGCCCGTTTTTGTTGAGTGCAGTGAAAGTGGTATTGTCGAGGAATATCATTACTCTTCTGGCAGGCGCGAGGAAATCGTAATCCATGGTGGCGCCTTTTTCATAACCGAAGATGACAGCTTTATCCGGCTGTCCTGGTAAAGTAGCAATGATGGTTGCACCGAGACCTGGTTTGCCCCAGCCCATGGTCTGATCTTTCGGGTAAACAGCTATCATGCCTGCTGCAATGCCTCCTGACAAGGGATGCGGGGCATTAACCATCCAGATGTAATGTTCCTTTTCCACCTCTCCGAAATCCACATTTTTATGTTTTCCGGTATAGCGCATATCGTCGAGTATATCATTCTCCCACATCAGCACAGGAATTTTTACATCGGCATATTTTCCGGCGAGCTGTTGTGAGCTGACAGTAGAGGAGATTATCACAAGATCGTATCCATCTGCTTTGGATGCAGGTTCGCTTTCATCTGCGAAGCTAACCGTGTAGCCCAGTGACTCGATATGCTGTTTTACTTTTTCATCAGTTTCCCTGTCTTTATAATTTGTACGCAGCACATAGATGATCTTTCCTTTGGCAGATTGAGCCTGGGAATTAACAGGCAGGTATAACATAGCTGCCAGCAGGAAGTATATAATCTTTTTCATGTTGTAGTGGTTTAGCGGTTAGAAGATATAAGATACAGATGTCAGCCAGTTTCGCGGTGCTCCGGGATAGAGCCGGGAGCTGTCGTATCCGCCTACCCAATGTGTTTTATTCGTGATATTATTGAAATTGAGTTGTATCAATAGCTTGTTCATACGATAGTACAGGGCGCTATTAACCAGCAGGTATTCAGGGCCTGAAGAGGGAATGATGCCGTTAGTACCGAGGAAACCAAAGGTGCGTTTTCCCACATAGTTTGCGCCGGCGCCTATTCCAAAGCCTTTCAGCGGTCCGTTTAAGCATTCGTATTTCGCCCAGATGCTACCCTGGTCTTTGGGGGCATTGGGTTTTTGCTGATGGTTGTAAAGCGTGTCTGTCATGCCTTTGGCGCCTTCCACCACGGCATCGTTGTGGGCGTAGGTAGCGATGATATAAAGATTGGGAAGTATGCTGCCTACAATATCCAGTTCCACGCCTTTAGATTTTTCTTTACCGATTTGGATCAGCTTATCCGGGTTGTCCGGATCCAGGGCGTTGTACAGGGAATTGCGTTGCTCGATGGAGTAAACAGACATTGTAGCGCTGAGCCGGTTGTTGAACCAGGAGGTTTTTAAGCCGGCTTCGAGGAGTATACTTTTCAATGGGTCGAAAGGCCCGCCGTTCAGCGGGTTCTGGCTGGCGGCCGACTGCGGATTGTATCCGGCCGCGTATGTTGCATAGGCGTTGATGTGCGCATTCACTTCATAGGTAGCGCCGATGCGGGGCAGTACGGAGTGTTGCTTCACTTTATTTACGTTGCCGGTGGCGTAGCCGAGGTGATCGATGTAGTAGTTGTAACGCAGTCCTGCCAGGAGTTTCAGCCGGTTAACAGTAATCTGGTCCTGTACGTATATGCTATGCTGTTGTGCATAGTAGGGTACTACCACATCTGTATTGTTAGGCTGGTAAACATAACCGTTTACATCCAGTAAGGAATGCTGATTAGCAGAGAGGTCGAATGATGGCACATTAGGTTTGGGAATCATCCTGCCCTTGTACTGATAGAACTCATATTTCGCAGAATCCTTCACTGCGTATTTGGTGGCGATGGTGCCATCTTTCAGGCGGTAACCGGTGGCATCGGACTGAGAAGATCCAACAGGAATGCGGCTGTCGTTGAAGTCGTATCCCACCACTACTTTATGTTCCGGCATTCCGGTTTTGAAATCGAAGTTCAGATAGCTGCTAAGGCTGTTGGCGTATTGTTCGTTATGCCGCATGCTGGCTCTTCTGAAGGCCAGTTCCTGAATCTGTTTACCCTGTTTGTCGACGGCGAATGCGGTGCTTCTGTGTTCAAAGAGATCCTGGCGGTAGCCTGTTCTGAGAAAAGACGTGTTGAAGGTGATGTGCTCAGCCACGCGATGGCTGAGTGAAGCAGTAACGAGGTACGTTTCTTCTTTGAGATAGTCGTTGATGTCTGCCACATTCATAGAAATGGGCGTGGAGTACAGATCGCTGGAACCGAAAACAGACTGGCCTCTGTCGAGCCGGCTGTCTGATTTGTTGTACACCACATCCAGGTTGATCCTGGTTTTTTCAGAAGGAAGATAAGAGATGGAAGGGGCAATGACGATGTTCTTATCGAACATCAGGTCGCGGAAGGAGTTGGCGTTTTCGTAGCCGAGATTGAGACGGTATAATACGGTTTTATCTTTATTCAGCGGACCGGTAAAGTCGGTATTGATACGCATGGTATTCCAGCTGCCGAGTTGAAGATTCACGGATTTACGATCTTCCTGCAGCGGTTTTTTAGTCACTTTGTTGATGGTGCCTCCGGGGTTTGCATTGCCGTAAAGGGCTGCGGCAGGGCCTTTTATCACTTCCACACGCTCGAGATAATTGAGCAGGTTCTGCCGCCAGAAGCCATTGAAAGTTCTGAGGCCGTTGAACAACTGCGTAGAGCTGTTGGTGCCTACGCCGCCCTGGTTGCGGAATCCACGGATGGTAACATCATCATAGAAAGTATGCTGGTTCACACCGCTCATGTTTTTGACGATGTCGGACATACGTACGGCGCCCTGATCCTGCATCACTTCTTTGGTAACATACTGGATCGACTGTGGCACATCTTTAATGGGCATAGCGGTTTTGCTGCCGGCGTAGCTTTCTGTATTCGTGTAGCCTTTTTCTTTTCTTCCTGTTACTTCTACCGCCTGTAGTGCTGTAGAGGTATTGAGAAGATGAACATGCAGGAGCTTTTCCTGCGTATTGCTGCGCAGCATGAATTTTTCCTGGAATGTTTCATAGCCTACATGAGAAAAAACAACCTGGTGTTGACCGGGCTTAATGCCGGTAAAAGTGTAACGCCCTGAAGAGTCGCTCAGTGTCACCTGTTCGCCGAGCCGTATGCTGACGCCGGGTATCGGCTGATTAAGCTCATCCGTTATAATACCCTTTAAAATGGTTTGTGCCTTGCCAAGAACAGTCAATAGTAGTAATGCCAGACATATGCCTGCCTGCCGGTGAAATTGCCTCATCAGGAAAAAATTATAATGCTCAGTTGTACAGGGGAGGATGAAAATAAATCTCCGCGAAGGTATTGCCGGAGGTATAAACAAGCTGATCGGATCGGGAAAAAAACTGTTCATAAGCGGAAAAACAGGGAGTATATAAAGATTCGACAGGCATAAGAACTTGATAATTATCTTGTTGAATACCGAATGGAGGGATGAACCGGAATCGCCGTCTTATAAATGACTGTACTGGTGTACTATACTTTGAAATTTGATGTTGATGCGGGTGACCTACAACTGGATTTTGGAACGATCAGTCCTGCTTTTTTGTCTGCTAGTGTTTATGCAGATGACATATGCGCAAGGTACTGCATCAATAACAGGGAAGGTGGTGAACAAATTCACGGAGGAGCCTTTACCTTTTGCGACCGTTTACTGGAAGGCGGCTGATTTTGGTGTGATGACTGATAGTGCCGGTTCATTTACGATTAAAAAAAGTTTCCGGCCGGCGGATACGCTGGTAGTGCGGTATGTTGGGTATGTGCCCAAACATATTCCACTACAACATGCTATGGCGGCGGATCTGGTGATACCGTTGGAGGCTACCGTGAACATTGGGGTGGAAGTAAAGGCAAAACTGGACCGTGGCCTGGTGTGGTGGCGACAAATAGTGGCACATAAGCAGGCGAATGAACCCGGGCATTATGAAAGTTATTACGCTGATCTGTACAACAAACTGGAAATAGATATTGCCAATATCAACAGAAAACGATTTGAACATTCCAGGATACTGAAGCCTTACTCCTTTATCACCCGGCAGATGGATACCACCTCTGAGCAAACACCCTTCCTGCCTGTATTTCTCAGCGAATCCGTGTCGGATTATTATATAGCCGGAGCGCCTCCGAAGGTGCGGGAAGAAATACGTGCACTGAACACCAGCGGCATTAAAAATGAGTCGGTGATGGAGTACCTCGGTGGCATCAACCAGAAAGTAAATACTTACAATAATTACATGTACATATTCGGCCGTGAGTTTGTGAGCCCTGTCAGCAGTACGGGCGACAGGTATTACAACTACAAAGGCCTGGATACTATTACAAGAAACGGTCAGGAATACTATCATCTTGCCTTTACGCCAAAGCGGGAGGGCGAGAATCTTTTTGCCGGCGATTGCTGGATACAAAGCAATACCTGGGCTTTGCAGAAGATCAGTCTTTCTATTTCCAAAGTAGTCAGCATCAACTTTGTAAAACGGCTGGATATTATTCAGGAGTTCAATCAGCTGAATGAGCGGGAATGGGTGGTTACGAAAGATAAATGTATTGTGGAGCTGTCGCCGTTGGGCAAAGAGAAAACTTCTTTCATCGGAAGAAAAACCACTTTATACCGCAACATAGCGGTTAATCAGCAGCATATCAACGGTAGGCTGGGCGCTAACCGGCGGAAGGAGGAAGTGGTGATAGCAGATAGTGCAGTAGTTAACGGCAAGCGTTACATGGAACAGCACCGGCCTGAATCCCTCACTGCTAATGAGCTGCGTGCCATCACGCTGATAGATACGCTGAAATCCATGCCTGAGTTCAGGCGGCTTAGTAACACCGTCACGTTCCTGGTAGATGGGCATATCAAGCTGGGCAAAGTAGAGATCGGGCCCTGGTACAAATGGATAAGCCGTAACCGGGTGGAGGGGATGCGCTTCCGGTTTGATCTGGGAACTACTCCGCAGTTCAATCGTAATCTGCGCCTGTTCGGGTACCTGGCGTATGGTATGAAAGATAAATCGCTGAAGGGTAAGATGGCAGTGTCTTACAGCCTGCCAGGAGATAATGGCTGGAGCATATTCTCCTCTTACAAAAATGATCTCGATAATAATCAACGTGGGTTTAATGGCGAAGAAGTGTCGTTGGATAATATTTTCGGACAGGTGGTACGAAGGCATGGTATTCCGCAAAAGTTTATCCGGGAGGATGAAGTGAAATTGTCGGTGCTGAAACAGTTTCCGCAGCAGTATTCCCTGCAGGGAACAGTATCGAGGAATGTATACAACACATTTGATCCACTTCCGTCGCACAAAATGTTTTTTCCGGAAGGAGCACATAACAGCCATATTGTGAACACGGAGTTTCAGTTGAAATTCCGGTATGCGCCAGGGGAGCGGGAAATCAAAACTTTCCGGAAAGTAAGGCGCCTGCGCAGCGATCTGCCGGTAACGGAACTGAGCTGGTCGTTTGCGCCCTCCGGTGTACTCGATAGTAAATACAATTACCAGAAGCTGAGCCTGAATGTGAATCAGCAGTTCCAGATTCCCCGCTGGGGCCGTGTGAATTACATGGTGTATGCAGGGAAGATTTTTGCAGACAAACTTCCTTTTATGTTATTGCAGGTACATCCGGGTAACGAAACCTATTACTACAACAAAGAAGCGTTCAGTCTGATGAATAAATATGAATTCTTCAGTGATGAATATGTAGGCGTGAATATTGAGCACAACTTCAACGGGAAGTTATTGAACCTGCTTCCGTTTATGAGGAAGACGGGGGTAAGACAGTTCTGGAATGTTAAGACCGTAACCGGTAACCTGTCGTATAAAAACAGGGTGTTTAACAACATGGAATTCGGCAGTTACGGCATGCGGTCGTTGCGGGGGAATGTTTATACAGAAGTAGGAACCGGTTTTGATAATATTTTTAAATACTTCCGAATAGATGCGGTATGGCGTATTTACCCCAAGAAAACGCCTATGGGACATACTGGTAATTTTGGTCTGTTTGGCAGTTTCAGGTTACAGTTCTAGTTTTTGGGATTTATTACGATATTAAAAAGGCGCCTCATGAGGCGCCTTTTTCCAGTGTGATAGTTATAGTGATAGTTATTGTTTTACAAAGGTACGTACACTGTTACCGAAGCCCTGGGGCGCTTCGATGGCCCATTTCAATGTAACAGTGCCGCCGGAACGGTCTATAGACGTCTTATCAAGGAATATCCCTCCCAATGGCGTAGGCTGATTGGGGCCTACCAGTGTGTTGAGATCAGTTAATCCGATCACATAAGGGAAAAAGAACACCGGGTTGTTGCCAGCAGCCACACCACCCAGATTGTCGACTGAGTATAAACCAGTGGCCAGTTTAGTAATGTGAACAACGGCGCTGTTGGAAGTCCTTTTATACGTTCCGCTGATATCATCGCTGGCTGGTGTACTCGTAACCAGCACCAGCCTTGTTGCCTGCGTTCTGTAGCCCCATTTATTGATCGCCTGGAAGTTTACAAAGTACACTCCGGGAGTTTTGGGATCTACGGGATTAACGAGCGGCGTCAGGGTAGTAGTGCTGTTAGCCAGGCTGTCGAAGGCCGTTGCACCAGGATCAGTATACGTACTCCCGATAGAAATGGCCAGCGCGGGATCACCTTTCAGGGTGATGACCGGGTAAACGGGCGTAACAGTTTGCTTAATTACACCTTCTGAGTTTTTTGTACAGGAGGAGAATATGATGCAGCCCGCCAGTAAGAAATATAATGCTTTCATGTAGAGTAATTGTTTGTTAAAGAATAGTTCATTACAAGAGCAGTGCTTCTTAATTAGCCCACCATACTTTCTCATATACCAGGTGATTGGTTTTGGGTGCGTTGGGATTCCTGGTCAGCTCGGAAGAAGGATACAGGAATATTCCCGGCCATCTTCCGGCGCCGATAACAGATGCCTGTGAAATGGTGAAGAAAGATGGATAGCCTGTTCTTCTCCATTCTGTCCATGCTTCAATGGTTTCGTTACCGCACATAGCCGCCCATTTCTGGGTAATGATAGCCTGCACCTGAGTTTCCACGGCAGTACCTGTAGGATAAGCCACATCCGGCTGCGTATAGTAAGCAGGAGCAGTAGTGGTATCTATACCATATGCCTGGAAGTTATTGGTGATACCCTGGTTGTACAACGCCTGGGCGCTTCCGGGAAGCCATCCTCTGGCAATTGCTTCTGCCTGCAGGAAATTGGCTTCATAGTCGGTCATTAATTTTACAGGGGCCAGTGCAGAGTTAACGTCTACTGCATTTGCTCCGGTAGCGGCTGAAGGATTGGATACAATAGTGGTTGGAGGATTCGCGAAGCTTCCCTGCGGAATACCAACAATAGCGCCACTGGCAACAGGAGCATAGAAAGCCTGCAACCGCGGATCGCTCAGCGCTCTCATGAAACTAACGGTAGTTGAGCTGGCCACCAGGTTGGTAGTTTTGCTCAGCACAGAACCTGCAATAGCTCCGTATAAGGGGTTGGTTTGCCCGCCAGTGGAGTTGAAGTTCTGTAAGGCTGACTCACCAGGCTGGATAAAGGTTGCTCCCTGGAGCGTGCTGATGATAGCCTGTGCACGGGTTGGATCTTTTTTAGCGAGACGCATGCCTATCTTCAGTTTCAGGGTATTGGCAAAGCGTAACCACTTGTTCATGTCACCAGCATAGATCAGGTCGTCGGTACCGGGAGCGGTAGCATCGTTGGGATCTATCAGGGCGGTGGCATCGTTGACCATTTTCACCAATCCATCGTAGATGCTGGTTTGTGTGTCGAATTTAGGATAGAGTACCTGAGCGGTCATGACATCGCCCTGCATAGTCTGACTGAAAGGTACATCACCCCAGAGATCTGTAAGCAGCTGGAAAGTGTATGCTTTAAGGAGCATACCGATAGCCACATATTGTTTAAGTTTGGCGGCGTTGCCTTTGTCGATGACCTTCTGCATATTTTCCAATGCGTCAACGTTCATGCTGAACCAGACATTACCGAAGTCGCCTTCGGTAGGGGCATACTGGTCGAGCGTTTTATACTGTGATGAAGAAGGGTTCTGTGTCCAATACTGGGCCCAGATACCACCATCTATAGTCAGGGTATTGCCTAATGCGAAGGTCAGGCCCGATTCTGCTGAAGGGAGCAGCACATTTACCGTTACGTCAGCTGCGTTGTTTGGGTCTTTGTTCACATCGAGAAACTTTTTGCAACCAGCTGAAGTAAGCAGGAAGGTCGACAAAAGTAGCAGTGATTTTATATTCGTTTTCATCAATTTTAGTTTTTAGGCCCGATTAAAATTAGAATGATACGTCCACTTTGAGACCATAGTTCCTGAGTGAAGGGTTAGACTGGAATTCGTATCCCTGCACGTTGCTGGCACCCTGGGAGTTAATTTCCGGATCAGCAAACTGGTTGGATTTAGGCACCCAAAGGAAAAGGTTATTACCATACAGCAACACGGTGAGTCTGGTAAATGGCGTATGTTTTAACATCGACTGGCTGAAGGAATATCCGATGGAAGCTTCCCGCAGTTTCACATAGGACCCATCTACGACGTTTTCGCCTGCAGGAACAACATTGGTCCAGTAGTTATACGGATGCGTTTTAATGGTCGTGTTGTTCACGAATTTGCCGGTGTTAGGATCTGTATAGCCTGAATTCGGGAAAATAAAATCTGCCCGGTGATTAATATCAGTTTCTGCTGCGGTACCGGCGAAGTCGAGCAGCCCTTTGGTATTGGAGTAGAATACGCCGCCCTGTTTGGTATCGAACAGCACTTTAAGCATGAATCCCTTGTAAGAGATATTTGTTCCCAGAGAGGCGATGTAATCAGGCAAATATGATCCGAAATAGCGGGTAGCGTTGGCACGGGGCAGGCCGGTGCTTGGATCTATGATCACTTTTCCGGTAGCAGAATCGAGTGCCAGACCTGTACCGTAGAATGTTCCATATTTTTTTCCGATGGCAGCTACCTGTGCCATTGCTGTGGTACCGCTAACCCCGGGTGCGATGGCAATTTGCTTTATACCATTGGCGCCTCCAAAGATATCCACCACCTTATTGTCGAGCCAGCTAAAGGTTCCAAAAACATCAATCTTCAGTCCATATTTGGTATTGACCGGAGTGGTTTTGAGACCGATTTCTATACCCTGGTTAGTCATTTCACCCACGTTCATGGTGATAGCTGAAAACCCGGAACTGTTAGGAACCGGAACGTCTACGATCTGGTTGGTAGACTTGGTTTTGTAGTAGGTAACATCCAGGTTGATGATATTCTTTAAGAAGGAGAGCTCGGTTCCTACTTCAAAAGAAGAGGTGAACTCTGGTTTCAGATCCGGGTTACCGATAAGGTTACGACGGTTGAAACCTGGTACGGTAGCATTATTAGCAGAGATGGGGAACAGGATTTCTCCGAAATCACCGCTGATATCTGTTTTCTTATAAGTAGTGGCTAACCGGTAGGCCGGAGCATCGGCCCCTACTTTAGCGTAGCTGATCCTTAATTTTCCGAAGTTTAATATATCGTTGAATTTGTTGTCTTTAAATAATTCGGAGAATACAAAAGCAGCATTTACACTGGGATATACGTAAGAGTTATGATTCGTGGGCAGTGTAGAGGATATATCGTTACGGATGGTACCACCCAGGAACAGCATATTTTTATAGTCAAAATCTGCTTCCCCGTAAAAGCCATATAACCTTCTTTCGCTGATGGTGTTGGTAGAGTTAATAGGTCCATTTGAGTTGTCGAGATTATAGAAACCCGGTACTACAAGACCTCCGTTGGTATTTGTTGCGGAAAAAAGTTCATTACTGGTCGTCATTCTCACGTTGTTACCGCCCAGTAATTTCATGTTGAAATCTTTCGCCAGCGCCCTTGTATAAGTAATGATGAGGTCATGGTTAATCTGGCTGTAGTTAATAAGATCCTGGGAGTATTTACCGTTGTCGGACCAGTTGTTACCTGCATAGAACGGATCCATTGGTTGGAAGAAGTATTTAGCACCTTTTTCATACCTGCGGTCGCTGTAAACATCCGCACCTATACGTTCCGTGATGTCGAGGCCGGCTACTGGTTTGTACGACAGGGAGAAAGTTCCGTTCACACGGTCTACACTATTTGTATTATGGTAGTTCTGCAGCAGGAAATACGGGTTTTTCGTATAGGCGCCATAGTAGCCATAATATTGTACTCCGTCAGAGCCCGTAAAAGTACCATTAAACGGATTGCTGAGATCTTTCAGATCAACAATGGGAATATCCCTGGGTTGCTGGTAGATAGAAGAATAGGACGAGTTGCTTTGTCCGCCGAGAGGTAAGATACCGGATATATTGGTATACCCGATAGATACAGAACTGGAGAATTTCTCAGAGAAATCAGAAGATCCGCTGAACCTCACGCTGTATTTGTTGTACTTGGTACCGGGAATAACTCCTTTATTATTTAAAGCACCGAGCGACAGGAAGTAAGTAGATTTCTCGCTACCACCGGAAACGGTTACGTTATTATTGAATGTTTGTCCGGGATCGAAGAAATCTTTTACGTTATTGGGAATGGCTTTATATTCCTTCAATCGTTGTTGTCCGTTTACTATCTGACCAAAGGGGCGCAACTTGCCGTCGAAAGGTTCGCCCCAGCTAAAGTTTTCCCTTCTGTCGTTCGGAATTGCATCCATATTACCTTCTCCGAATTCGTTCTGGAAAGTAGGATACTTCAGGATATTGGACAATTGATAACTGGTGCTGAAATTGATCTGTGCGGCACTACCTTTCTTACCTTTTTTAGTAGTGATAAGGATTGCTCCGTTGGAAGCGATACTACCATACAATGCAGCAGCGGCGGGTCCTTTCAGTACCGTGATGCTTTCGATATCATTAGGGTTGATATCATTACCCCTGTTACCGTAATCGACCTGATCGTTCAGGAAGTCGGTGTTCTTTATGTTATCATTACTTACCGGTATTCCATCGATAACGAAAACCGGCTGGTTGTTACCACTGAAAGACGTGGGGCCTCTCAGGGTGATCCTGGAAGAAGTACCCGGACCGTTACCGGAGGTGATATTCAGACCTGCTACTTTACCAGTCAGTGCGTTAATCGGGCTGGTATTGTCACCGATATCTCCTTTGTCGATCGTAGCCACTGCATAGCCCAGGCTTCGTTTCTCTCTTTTTACACCCTGGCCGGTTACTACTATTTCAGTGAGCGCTGTACGGGTTGCCTGCAGTACAACATTGTACGTGATGCTGCCGGTAACGGGCACTTCCCTGTCGTTGTACCCGATAAAGGAGAAAACGAGGATGTCGCCGGAAGAAGCGTTGAGGGAGTAGTTTCCTTTTGCATCGGTGGCGGTACCGTTATTAGTGTTTTTGATCCTGACACTTACGCCGGGCAGGACAGAGCCATCTTCCTGTGCTGTTACTCTACCAGATACTTTATGCTGGGCAAAAGTGAACAGCGGCATAACCAGCATAAGCAGCATGAAGCAGGCTTTGGGCAAAGCATTGCTTAGGCCGGGGATAAAGGGAATAAGTTGAGTTGTTTTTTTCCTCATAAATAAGGTTTTGGTTGTTGTATACTTTTTTTCTTGTTTGTTGCGTATTCAGCCAATAGGCGGGGGGCCATTAGAGGGTGAAATAGTGCCATCATTTGATATCATCGAGTTACGATTTTTGCTGTATCCAGTAATTCCATTTCAGTATTTCAGCGATCCATTAGTCCCGGGCTTATTCAACAGCACCTACCGGGCGGCAGCCGCATTGATTACCCTGACAGATATTTAACATAAGCAAAAGACTCTTACATAAGCAAAACACCATTGCTGGTTTGAGTGTTTAAACACAATGGTCATATTATTCAGTTCGCAACTGCCCGGGGCCATCCTAACCGGTATTTAGCTATTGTTTCAGCGGAGGTTTTCTCCAATTTGAAGCAATACAAAGCCTCCCGGCAACTTGCGATTGCCAGGATATACCTTTCAGAAGGATCAGCTCCGTTTCTGATAGGTTAGGAGTCCATACTTTTGATTAATAATAACACCTTCGCCGGATTTTGGTTGAAGTGCAAGCCATTGGAGGTATTATTTTTTTCTTTAGGTAATTGTGTGCGTAATAAAAGCAGGTACTTTCATAAGCCAAAACTGTTTATAGCGTTTAGATTTTGCTTTATGGCAACTTCTCATAAGCCCGGGTATATTCAGGAGTTGTAACTTATTTATTTGTTGTATCAATATACGGGGGCCCAATCAAGCAGACCATAACAAGGGTTAGACGGATCATTTGGCTCAGGGTTTATTTTAAGTTAAATAAAAGTTAACAGAAATTTTCTGCGCGGGGTTAAATGCAGGGGTTGCTTTTATAAAAGGTTTATTTTCTGAGACTTACATTTAACAGGAGTAGGGAGATATAAAAGAAGAAATTTACTTATATATTGGCAGAGGTCGCTGGAAGACTGTCTGTTATCACATTTATTCTGCCGCCGGGATTCACCGGCCACACCACTAGCTTATTGAGAATAAAATGGCTGCCGGTTTCAGCTGCGGCACCCAGGTAGATGCTGCCACCTGAAAAAAGGTTACCCATGTTATTGAGGGCGCCGGCCCAAACCTGGTTTACGTAATATTCTAATTTATGTCCGTTGCGCCTGATGGAGAACTGAACTGTTTTCAGGTCACCGATATCCACCGGTTTTTTTTCGAGGGAAATATCGCCGTCGTGTACAATTAATTGCAGCATTTCATCTTTAATACCTATGGCGATAGATTTTTCGAATGATTTGCCAGGAGGATGACCATAGAAATAAACAAGGGCACTCTTCGTTGACTTTACTGTAATGGTAGCAGACAATACAAAATCGCCGATGACATTCAGGTACGGGTCTTTCGGATTATATGCCGGACTTGCTTCACCATCACTGGCGGCATTGCGGGGTGATCCGCTTATCAGGATACCACCATTTCTCAGAGTTGTACCGGCAAAATGCCGCCACTTATGATTTTTGATCAGGTCAATTACAGGAAGTTTATCGGCAGCGGTATTGCTGGTATTGTAACAACCTGTTTTCCTGTGACCGAAAGGGGTAACACACAGGATGAATAGTATGATCTTGAAGTTCACATTGGCGGACCACATAAGCATGAGTACAGAATAGTTGATAGCTATAGCAGAAGGTTCCTGGTGTAATGACGCGGGCGGGGGGAGCAGCCCTTTATGAAGAAAAGTACTTTAACAGAATATTAACCCCAGGGAGGTCCGTAAGAAACGACTGCCGGCTATCCACCGGCCGACGGTCGTTTTCGGTAAGCCTGATATACAATCAGGGCAATATGGGCTTCAATGCTGCGGCAGAGTAGTTGACTGATTTGAGGGTTTTGTTATCGGATTGTCTGTACACCAGGTAGAGGTCATCCACTTTGGTATAATAGCAGGGCGTGTTTTCGGCGTTGCTGTAATGTGCAACGGTTTTTTCCGCTTCTTCCAGCGATTTACAGGCCTTGCTCATATTAGATCTGTGTACTTCGTTGAAGAGGGTATTGAATTTTTCTCCCAGTCCAAACTCAAGGATAGCACCGGCCAGCACGTATTGCAGATCGCATAAGGCATCGGCAATCTCCACTATATCATTATCCGCAATGGCCTGTTTCAATTCATTCAATTCTTCCTGTATAAGAGATACTCTCAGGTCGCATCGTTGTGGGCTGGGTACTACAGGATGTTGTTCAATCGGGTGTTTGAAGGTGCTATGAAACTCGGCGACTTTATTGAGCGCTTTAACGTCTTCCATGAGTGAATATAGTTTTAGTATTATTAAGTTCCGAAAGTAAGCATTATTTTGAATAGAGGCAGTACGGGGCAGGGCTGTTAATACTGGTAAAACCGTTATCTTTATCAGTATATTTATAACTTATTGTCAGTACCTGTTTGTTATGCCTGACTTTATATGACCAGAAAACAGAGCAGTTTATGAAATCCATATCGCTGAAAGAGGCCATCCAGAGCGGACTTGTGAATGAACTGGAAACGAACCTTACGTTTATTGACAGCAATGTACCGGATCTGCAGGTGCTGGTGTTTGAAGAAGATGTTGTCCGGAGCGCCCTGCTGGATCTTTATGATATATATGCAGAACAGCATATAGCCGGCTGGATCGTGAACGGAAATCTGATCGTTAATAATGCTATTGTTGACTATGAGTCGGACACCTATTCTGCGTTCCTGCTGGTCAATGGTAACCTGGTCTGTGATAACCTGGTAGCAGGTTGTACAGAGATAGTGGTGAAAGGAGATGTGCATGTACGGCAGACCTTTATCGGTTACTACAATCATGGCCGGGTGCTCGTCAATGGAAATCTGCATGCAGGTTTATGGATAGAAGACGATCATCAGACAACCGTAAAGGGAGAAGTAGAAGCGGTTACCTTCTGCAAAAGCTGGCATATACCTTCCCCTGATTATTCGGTTTGGCGGGATATACTGATGCCGTCAGCAGCCGAAGAATTGCTGGAAGGAGATCACCTGTTTGCCGGTGATAAGAAGCTGATCGAAAAGGTGAAGAATGGATGGCCGATATTCAGGGACGATCTGGCAAGAACGGGGATCACCGTCGAAGATCTTTCGAAGTATCTGAATACGCCTCTTCTGGGACCTGAACTGGAAAAGATTGTGATACGGCATAACGGGTGGACGATTTCTATATCCAGGGGCAGCGGGGAAACGCCACATAAGATACTGTTGATAAACACAGCAGAGCGGCATTCTTTTTATATGTCGGTGAATACAGACGGAGGAGTGATATTGCTCTATGAAACACCGGATGAAGAATGGGAAGAGATTGTGAGCAAAGACTCGCCGGAGTGGAAACTGTTGCTCCGTTACGTTACGAAAACCCTGGCGGTATTAAGAGAAAAGGAACAATGGAACGAGCAATACAGAAAAGAGGTTAGCCAGGAACAGCTGTGGCACCTGATATGGCAGCTCAATCCATCAGGCGATCAGGCAGCATTTCATCCGATAGCTTCCGATATTCTGAACAGGGTGGTCTATGCCGCTTCATTCCCCTTTGCGTATGTACATGCCCGTTATAAGGCAGATAGTATGAAACGGGGACTTGAAGAACATCCGGGCCGGTTGCCGGCCGTAGCATTGCTGGATGGATTGTTGCATCATGGCCTGATCGCTGAACTGTCGGGTTCCGCATCCTTATCGGGCGGAATAGACCAGCTTAACAGTATCGCGACCAAATACTGGAATACCAGTTTCAATATTCCGGAAGCCTATGTTGATGCTCCGGTAGACGAGGCTTACCTGATCTGGATCAATGGACAGCTGGCATCTTACGGTGTTGGTATTGCATCCCTTGAAGTGGGAATCAACAACTACCTGCTGGCATGTGTGCAGCTGGATGCACTGAATGTATTAAAAACAAGTATGAACGAGCTCGGCGTAAAAATGTTATTGTTATCAGGTAATTAGGGAGTTTTTTTAATGCTTATTGCTCCGGCCCCAGGCAATAAAAGCTGCCATAAAAATAGCTACTATATTGGCTCCTATTACGTTGGCTTCATTCCTTGATATATGAAAAATGATGGCGCACAGCATGAGTACGATAGCACAGCCGGCTGTCCATGTAGTGAGTATGGGTTTGATGCGTAACAAAGTTGGTAATATCAATCCAAGAGAACCCGCCAGATCTATCACAGCAAGCAGCCGCACCTGCCATAGAGGTACCTGTCCTATCCAGGGAGCGAATCCGGCAGCAGTGGCTGCTGGCATGAATTTGAGAATAGCACCGGTTAAGAAAAAGAGTGCGAGCAAAATTTGTGCGACCCATAGGGAAATATGCCAGGACTTTGATGGCTGCTGAGTTTTCATTTGATCTGTATTGTTTTAATGAGGTCACAAAGCTATTTACATTAACTTTATAATTGAAAGCACTATCCATTCGGATAGCGCTTTCCCAATGGATAGTATCGCAAACATTTTTTACCGGAGAAAACAGGATCAATGTTAACAAAAGATGGATGCCCATCGAATGCCCGTTCTATCAAAGACGCCCTTGAAGCGCTTGAAGGAAAATGGAAGCTGCTTATTTTATTTGCACTGGCATCGGGTAACAAGCGCTTTAAACAGATTGCAAAGGAAGTAAATGGGATAACAGATAAGACATTGTCGAAAGAGCTGAAGAGTCTGGAAGCCAACAAACTGATAAGCCGGGAAGAGTACGATACTTTTCCTCCAACAGTGGAGTATTCGATCACTTCCCACGGAAAATCGCTGGAAGGTTTGATGGAAGAGCTGCATAGGTGGGGCCTGCTGCACCGGAAGAAGATTATTGGCAAATGAGTGGGTCAGTGCTGCAGTTGCACTATGCAGAGACAGATACCAGTATACGTAACGATAAATGGTAAACTACAATGCCCCAAAGCATCTGGCTTTGGGGCATTGTAGTTTACCAGGCATGAATCCAATTATTATTTATCTATAGTAACGTGTTGATGTTTGAGCGCTGCAATGCGCACCACTAAATCTGCCAGCCGGTTAGAGTAGCCAAATTCATTATCATACCAGCCTACAACTTTTACCAGATCGCCTACAATAGAGGTTAGTAAAGCATCGAAGGTGCAGGAATAAGGATTGTCAATGATGTCGATGGATACGATTGGCGCTTCTGTATATTTCAGTACGCCTTTCATTGAAGTAGCAGCGGCTTCTTTGAACCGGGCATTGATTTCAGCAACACTTTCCGGTTGCTTTTTCAGGATGCAGGTAAAATCAGTCAGTGATCCGTTTAAAACCGGCACACGTATACCTGCGCCACCCATCCGGCCTTCCAGATGCGGGAATATGGAGGTTATAGCTTTGGCAGCACCTGTGGATGTAGGAATGATAGATGCTGATGCGGCCCGTGCTCTGCGAAGATCCCGGTGCGGGGCATCATGCAGGTTCTGATCTCCGGTCATGGAATGGACTGTAGTAATATAGCCGTCTATGATTCCCCAGTTATCGTCTAACACTTTTACCATAGGGGCAACATTATTAGTGGTACATGAGGCATTGGATAATATGGGAGAGCTAAGATCTATCAAATGATCGTTCACTCCCAGTACTACCGTGGGAATATCTTTATCCGGTGAAGGGGCTGAAACAATCACCTGCCTGGCGCCGGCCTGCAAATGCAGAGCGGCATGAGCCCTGGTGGTAAATTTGCCGGTGGATTCAATCACTAAGTCAATATCCAGATCCGCCCAGGGGAGCTTCAGCGGATCGCGTTCCGCTAAAACGCGGATTGATTTTCCGTCGATAATCAGTGAATCGGTGGCCACTTCAACTTCTCCTTTATACGGACCATGCACAGAATCGTAACAGTATAGGTGCGCCAATGTAGCCGTATCTGCCAGATCATTTATTGCAATTACTTCTACGCCGGCCTTTTGCAGTAACATACGTAAGGATACCCTGCCAATACGCCCGAAACCATTAATAGCTATTCTCATGTTAATTTCATTGTAGTATGTAAAATTATCTGATAATACCGAAATTGCAAAAAGGCAATCTGTTTGCTATGATAGGTATTGATAATAATTTAAATACATATAATGATCAGGAGAGGTTTGACCGGGGTGAAATTGGTGGTATTTTGAGGCGCCTCCGTTGTAGCCGGTGTATCCATGTAGCGACTATTCCAATTGGTTTCTTTTTAACAGCCGCCTGATTGCCGCTACATGAGCATACAGCACCAATGGTACCAGACAGGATGGAAGCAGCAGGAAAGGGAAATAGACGAACGCTATCTTAGGCTGTTCGGGGGCAAGTGGCACCAATTTCGTTACTACCGACAGCATAACAATCATTACTATATTCATTAACAAACCCAGACAGATCAGGTTCCAGATCAGGAGGAGTGGCTTATTCAGCCGGCCTTTCACAAATCCAACATACCATACAAGCGGTGCCGATAAACCGGATAATATATCGAAATTCCTGCCTTCAAAAGTCATCTCTCCCGGAATAGCTTTGTTTAGGAACAACCAGTACAGGACTATCTCTACTGGTATTCTTACTGTGTGTAAAACGGTTAAGGTCCTGATGTTCAGGTTGTCTATAAACCTTCTGCCTACCGGTATGATTAAACTAATCAGTAAAAACAGTAACGGTGGTAATGTAAGTAATAAAAACCTGGGTGGTGCGGTATTGATCTTATAAAAATCATTTAATCCCAAAATGGATTGAAAGATAATCCAAAGGGAAATAATCATCAGAAACGGTTTTGAATAATTAGCGGCTTTATAAAACAACCCGATGGCTGCAATAACGGTGAGGTCAAAAATTGCATAAACGTAGAACGGCAAAGTTTGCATGGATCTGAGGTTTATTCTTCCCTGCAAAGAACGGCTATAGCGGCAACAATCCGCTTGTCAAATGACAACTAATGGTTGCCCGGCTGTTTTTTAGAGAACTCTTTGCGGATACGGCTTAGGGAAGAATCGGTGATGCCCAAATAGGAGGCAATGTGTTTGAGCTGTGCGTACTGAAATATTTCTTTATTGGTATTGATCAGATGACTATATCTTTCTTCAGCAGTTTGATTAATAAGCGACAGGGTTCGCTTCTTATATGCGGTAAATTCTTTGACCAGCATCGCCCGCCCAAATTCGCGAAACTCGGGCACCGAATGGAATAATATATTTAGTTTTTCGATTGAAAGAAGAAAGCCATCACATGCAGTAATAGCCTGGATATTTTCCATTGACCTGGTTCCGGTAAAAAGTGAGGTTATCTCGGAAACATGGTTGTTTTTGGTGAAAAAATAAGTGGTTACTTCTTCTCCTTCAGTATTGTGTGTATAGGCCCGCATAAATCCTTCCGTCATAAAAAAGTTTCCTGTACTTACCTGCCCTTCCTTGACAAACAATTCGTATTTGTCGAAATGTTGAGGTTCGAAATAACCAGCTATGTCTTCAAGAACCTGTCTTGAAGCGGAAAGACGAGAAGACAAAAGCGTATCCCGGATAAATATAATGAGGGGCTCCTTATCCATTTTGATACTAATATAACGTATAACATTTGATTATAGAAAGAAGGATTCGGGATCATCCCATACAATAGACAAGCAGGAACTTTCTTTGTTTGATTTTATAGATTCGAATGAATTTTACTTCTATGACCTGGGGTCATCGGAATCCGACTAAATACCCGACATGAAATGAAGAATCCACTAAAATTTCATCTGTAATGGTGATTAAATTTCATTATTGACAGGTTGATGTTGATCACCTTTCGAATTTGCATAACGGTAAACGAAGTACCAGGTAATAAGTATCTGAAATAATATTACCGATGGCAAAAGAAATGGATAACGTATAAAAGGAGTCAGCGTATCGCCATGTGCTAACATGATCGGCAGATCAATTACATTGAACACAATGATGACCCAAAGCAATGCCTTGCTCCCCTTAAAGTACCACCAGCAGAATATTCCATATGCAAATTCAATGATGAAATTCAGGATAGGGTAATCGATAATACCAAATCCCAAAACCGGGTTGGCGGAGAATGGCGACAACTGAATATCTTTTTCATGGAAGATCATATCAATTATAACATGCGACAAAACCCCGATAGCAAAGGCCACCGCGAGCTTCCTATTGTTATAGCCCCAGTTAATCACACAAAATGAAAGCGCTGCTGCTACAATTCCTGAAAAAATTGAATGTGAATAAGGCAGGTAGTCGAGATGAATGCTGCCGCCGGAAGCTGAAAAATGTTCCCAACCCAGGTAGTTGAAAAGCACCCATAGTATTTCCACCAATTGCACGGAGATCAGCAGTGGGAGCAATGGTAGTTTTGATTCTTTTTTTCTTAACAACAAAGCTGTTGCAGCATGATTAATTGCGTACATAAAATAAAGTTTGGATTTATTTTATGCAAAGATCCCGGGGTTACTTTACATAGGCTTGAATGAATTGGCTATTCTTCAATAAAAATGAAGGGGCCAGTCCAAACATTCGTTTGAACGTCCGGTTGAAGTGCGGGGCATCGGAGAAACCAGCTTCGAGGGCAGCATCTGTGATGTCTTTGGCGTCAATTATATACCGCAGCGCAGTTAAAAGCCTGACCCATAGGATATATTTCCTGATGGGAATACCCACCTGTGTCGTAAATAAGTGAATGAGCCGACTCGGAGAAAGATAGACGATAGCTGATAAATTTTTGATCTTTATCGGTACATGTCCCGGCTGTTTAAGGACTTCCAGGACCCTGGTGATCCGGTCATCCATCTCCGCATTTTCACCGGTATTTGAAAGTTCCCTGAGAAATTGGAGTGTAATATTAAAAATACTGTCGACAGTTGTGTTACCCGATAGTAGCGGTTTTATTCCTTCCAATAAGTCTTCCACGATTGCTTCCGGTAATGCTGCCAGTTTTTTGCCGGATAGACAAGTCTTCTTAAGGCCTGTCCCTATTTTACACTCCGGATCGATATTGATCAGTAGAAATGTATTGTTGCGGGTTCTGCATTCATGCGGTTCATCGGAATCAATGATAACAGCCTTATGTTTAATAGTTGAACCCGATGAGATGATCTCTATGTTATCTTCAAAACTTATGGCAATCTGCAGGGCGTGATGTTTGTGAACAACTGTATCGATAGCACGGCCTATATACATAAAGTACCCTGTCGAAAAAAATAATAGCGGCTGTTTCATGCTATGCGGGTTTATGTTTAAGGATACCCAAATAAAGTTACATGAATCAGACAGATCAGGCAAAATAAGTGTTGAATTGCCAGGGACCCGGGCGGGGAATAAAAAGTGCCCTCGCGTTAGCGTTTGCGGGGAGCTGGGTTACGACTTTCGACACTTCTTGCAACAGATTTAGGCAAGATTTTGTAGTTCTTACCAGCGCAGGACAAGTGTCGAACCATAGGAATTATATAGTGTCTGAATTTATCCAATTATAGATATAAGTAGCCACCTCCTTCCAATTCTTGTCTCCGCAGATAAAATGTCCCCGGTTCTCAAAAACTTTAAATTCCTTTACTCCGCTTGCATCTTTATAAGCAGCGAAGTTTTTCTTGTTTAGTTCATGTGGGATGATGTGATCTTTTTCACCTGCAATAAATAGCAAAGGAACATGTGGTTTTGCAAAATCTATTTTCGCAAATTTTTTGGTAGTTCCCCTTGGGATATTTCTGCTTTCAGGTACTGCAAATTCATCAAACGCTTTGTCCGATTCTTCTCTGGTTAGCGTGTTACCAAAAGAATAGTACCACCATTTCTTAGTAGGATGAAAAACTGAATTACCTTTCAAAGGATTCAGTACAGGTAAATTGGCTTCAAGGAAACTCCATTGAGTGGGTATTATTCCCGCAGGCGCTGCGCCGTCTATACAAACACCGGCAGCAGCTTTATCTAACTCTACCAGTTTTTGAACGGAAAGTCCGCCTAAAGAATGGCCGATGAGAATGGGTTTTTCCGGCAATGTATCAATAAAGGCAGAGAGTTTGTTTATCACATCTTCAAAAGTTACATCTCCCAATTCTTCCGGCGTATTCTCCCACATTTCTTTCGGTGTAGCTTCGTGGTATGGATTGGCGGGAGCATGACATGTATAGCCTTTATCTTCAAAAAAAGCTACCCAATTATCCCAGCTTTTAGCTGTCACAAACAGTCCGTGTGCAAATACTATAGTTTTTGATTTCATATTAAAATTTTATGTGAAAGTATAAATCAGTTGCAAAAAAAACTTTAACCCAGGTTAAAATCGTATTACCTGGCTGAAATTCTTTTCCTAATCCGGCTTAATGAAGGCCCCTGAATACCTAAATAAGATGAAATATGATATAGTGGAACGTTATTGAAAATATCTGGATGGTTATTTACTAAGTCAAGATACCTTTCTTCCGGTGTCTTGAATAAAAAACCTTCAATCCGTTCATTTACTACATTAAATGCCTGCTGTGCTAAAAGCCGTCCAAATCTTTCCCACGAATGAGACTTTTTATATAGAGATAATAAATCATCGATACTGATGCATAAAACATTTGCGTCTGCTATCGCCTGTGTATGATAGTCGCAAGGAACCTGGTTGATAAAGCTTTTAAAAGTTACCACAAACTGATTGGCAGAAAACAAAAAAACATTTTTTTCTGTGCACGTTTTTTCATCGATAACATACGCGCGAAAAACACCTTCGATAATAAATCCCAGGTATCTGCAAACTGTTTTTTGCTTGTTGTAAAAGTCATTTTTGTTATAAGCCTGAGGCTGCCACATGTTTTTTGACAGTGAAAGGTCCTCTTCAGTGAGATCAGCGAACTGTCGGACAGCAAAAGATAATTTTTCAAAATCAGTCATTGAACATTTATTTTAGAGCAGGTATCAACAACGGATAAAATTTAAGAAAAAAGAACACAATCTCAAAATCGCTAAGATTCATTCCCTTTAAGTCGTAGTAGTGATAATTAATGTAAAAATGGGAATGATGGAATTCGTGGAGTACCTGACTACCGTTTTCATAGCATTACAACATTATTTGAGGTGCTATAGAAATAGCAGCTTTGAGGCAGCAGACAGACAATTGTATAAAAACGACAAAATCCGCTACTGTAGCGGATTTTGTCGTTTTGCGGACCAGACGGGACTCGAACCCGCGACCTCCGCCGTGACAGGGCGGCATTCTAACCAACTGAACTACTGATCCTCCTATCAGGCCATGGCTGGCCTTTGAAGGGCTGCAAATATATAAATATTCAATTTAATCCTCCAAATGTTTTTTATGCTCCAGTAATGGTGTGCCAGCCCTGACCATCACAGATGAAGAGGTCGGGCTGCAACGGCAGTTGTTGATATGCTTCCGGCAATGGTGGCATTTCCCGGAATGAGAAAGGTCCGGCTACCGCGGCATCTTCCGTCAACATAAATAATTATTTAAAACAATGAAAGACAGGATATTTAGTGTATGATTTACCCGTTATTCCAGGCTAATAAATATTCTGTCCAAAAGCTTTACCTTTTGAAAAAGTAAATTTATATTGCCTGTACAAACGGCTTAGCTGAGAATGCTGGTATCAAACGAACAGATTTTTTCAATCATATTTTTAATTATATTATTTAGTAAAAGATAGAATAAGAGCGCTTTGCCTTTACTCATCCATCGAAGCTAAATCGATTTTCAACCGGAAGACAGAGGGATCAACCAGGAATCGCCAGAGTTAATATCCACGTAATATTAAGCTGTTATTTTTGTGCACACCGTTATATTCCAAATATGTCTGAACTTAAATCAATAACTAATCAGCCTTTGTCCTGTACTTCGCGCCAGGAGGACTTTGAAGCGTCGGTAGCTGCTTATTGGGATAAGTTACTGGGGATAGCTGCGGCTAAAACCAATCCTCATGATGCATTTGACATTGTGCAGGATGTATTGCTTTCTTTATGGGTGAAATGGGAAGAAGTGCCGAAAGATGAGACGCTGGAGTTTTACCTGCTCAATGCTTTGAAATTCCGGATATTAAAATATTATCGTACCAGTGGCCGCTACCAGGCACACCTTAAAAGACTGGAGCTGTTGCTGAACGATACCCTGGAAACGCCGGGAGCACTGGCTCAGGAAGAGTTGCATGGAGTAAAGGAAACCATTGTCAATGAAGCGCTTGGGGTTTTGTCGCCCAGTCAGCGCCAACTGTTTATACTTAGAGTGAACCACCATTATTCTTACCAGAAAATTGCACAGCTGCTGGGTATAGACCCGGGATCTGCACGCGTTTTGTACAGTCGCGCACTGAAACAGGTAAAGGCTCATATAAAAGACAATCCGGCCTTATCTGCGAGTCTTGTTTCCGCATTAATGTTGTTTACAATTTCTTAATCTTGGACCGAGTTAACATTTTTTGTGTTGCGGGTATTCACTTATAGATGGCACCGCAAAAGTATCCAAGGGCACAGGCCCTGATAGAAAAATTTCTCGCAGGGAAATGCACTCCGGAAGAACTGGAGCTGCTGGATAGCTGGTATGGCTCATTGGGAGAAGATGCAACAGAAGAATTGACATCAGCCCAGTCGGCCGGATACCATCAGCAGTTTCTGACCAATTTCCGCGACAGTTTGCCCCGCCCGGTACAGCCCTGGTGGAGGCGACGAGCTCTGAAATGGTCTGCCGCCGCCAGTTTCCTGATACTGGCCGGAACCGGCTGGATGCTGTGGCCCCACTTACATCGTTCATCATCGTCCATTGCCCAGAACAAAATCTATACAGTGACCAATGAAACCAGTAATATAAAACTGGTAACACTGCCGGATAGCTCTAAAGTGTGGCTGAACGCCACCGCCTCCATACGCTGGAAGGAGGATTTTAATCAGAAGTCCCGCATTGTACAGCTGACGGGAGAAGGCTTTTTTGATGTACAAGGAAGTACAGGCAAACCTTTCGTTATCCACACCAGGGATCTGGCCATACAGGTGCTGGGAACCCGGTTCAACGTAGAAGCATACGCCAGTGAAGGTCTCACGCGCGTATCGCTGGTACAGGGTAAGGTAAAGGTACGTGCCGTGAAAGATGCTGACCTCACCACCATTCTTAAACCAGGATATGCTGCAGCATATAATAATGGCGATAAAGAACTAAACATTACTGAAACGGAAGCAGGAAAGGTGGCTGCCTGGAAAAACGGCGCCTTCAGCGCTACTGACCTGCCTTTTAAAGATGCCGTAACACGCCTGTGTAACAGTCATGGCTACACTGTTACCTGGAAAACAGTACAGGGCATCGACAAAAACATTTCCGTCATGTTCAGAAAAGAGAGCTTTGCGAAAATGATCGACAACTTATGCTACATCAATCGTAAGCACTACCGGATCACCAATAAAGAGGTGACCATTTTTTAACAACACAAGAACATTCCCGAAAAAACTCACACATGAAAATTAAATTTACTGTGTCGGACCACTGTGCCCATAAGGGAACAGGCACTATGTCCAGTCTCAAGCGGTTCCTTTTAATGGGATGCGCCCTGCTGCCCGCCACTATCGGTTTTGCAAGGCAAACCTGTTTAAATGAAAAGGTGAAGCTGGATATTTCAAAAGCCTCGCTCACCCAGGTGCTGACAGCGCTGGGTAATCAGAGCAGCTGTACTTTCAACTACGTAAAGCAGGACTTCGACAAGATCATCATCCGCGACTTCAAGCCGGATAATATCACGTTGAATGAAGCCCTGAATATGCTGAAAAATAAATCGGGAATAGAATTCAGTGTAAGCGATAATTCCATCCTGTTGAGAAAAGCAGAGAAAGATCCGGTAGAAGCAGGTGCTCAGGTAGTTACCCGGAAAATTACCGGAAAGATTACCAACGAAAGTAATGAGCCAATTCCCGGTGTTTCTGTTTGGGTAAAAGGAACTAAAACCCGTACTGTTTCTGATGCTGATGGTCGTTATGAAATTACTGTTGAAAATGAGAAAGCAGTATTGAGCTTTAGTTTTGTGGGATATGAAACCGTGGAGAAAGCAGCCGGGAACGGGGAAACGCTGAACATCAATATGAAGCCGAGCAACAACGCGCTGAATGAAGTAGTGGTGTTGGGTTATGGTACCGCTAAAAAAGGTGATTTGTCTGCCGCGGTATCCGTTGTACCGGATATGAAGCAGATCAAGGAACGCCCGGTGATGGATGTGAATAACATGATCCAGGGTAAAGCGGCTGGTGTAACGGTGGTGAGTAATGGAGGGCATATGAGCGATGCCAATAAAGTAGTGATTCGCGGAGCAGGTTCACGGCAGAATGAAAGCGTATTATATGTAGTAGACGGTGTACCGGGCGCCCCCTTTAATCCGGCGGATGTGGAATCGATCACAGTGTTGAAAGATGCGGCATCTGCTGCTATTTACGGTGCCTTCACGGGTGCTGCAGGTGTTATCCTGATCACTACACGGCAGGCAACCAAAGGTCAGCCCAGTGTTCAGTATACTGGATTCGTTGGTGCTAAAAAAGCCTGGCGAACATTGGAATCGCTTTCAGCGGAAGATGAAGCGAAAGTATCCAATCTCGCACAAACCAATGCCGGTCAGCCTCCACTGGATGGTTGGGACCCTGCCAAGAACCCGTATGGATTAGTTACACGCACCGACTGGATGAAGGAAATTTTCCGTACTGGTATGATGCATAGACATAACATCAGCATCAATGCGGGGACTGAGAAGTTTTCTACGCTTATCCAGGGCCGCTATGAAGATGAGGAAGGAACACTGTTGAATACTTATAATAAGAATATCTCGCTGAGATTTAATTCGACCTACGAGTTCACCAAAAAACTGAAATTCCACCAGGATCTCTTCTGGAACAATAACGATAACAGGGATGCTGAAACAGCCAGTGGTTATAGCGGTGTTATACTTTCCGCTATATACATGCCACGTTCAGCTACTCCTTATTATGCAGACGGAACTTTTGGTGGTGTGGGCCCGAGAGATGGTGCTTACAACGGTATTTACGGAGATGCGATCAACCCGGTGGCAACTTTGCTGAGAAATCAGCCGTATAATAAAACCAATGATCTGCAATCTATCAGTGAGTTTTCTGCATCAGATATTATTCATGGTCTGAATTTTACTTCACGTTTTTCCTACCGTTCAACCAACGGTTTATGGAAAAATTTTGAGCCGAGAAGAACAGAACCGGGTAAACCGAATGACCAGAATACGCTGACCTATGCCAGCACAAAAAACTATAACTGGATCTGGGAAAATACGCTCAATTATAACCGCGTATTTAACAGACATAGCATAGGAGCTATGGCTTCTATCACCGCACAGGAAGCATCACACCGCAAATTCACAGCTGCAGCTAAAGGATTTGAGAATGAAGCAGATTGGGCACAGTTCTTCGTAAATGCCAGCGTTTTTGATCAGACGCAGCCATCAGATGAACAATGGCTCGACCGTGCAGTTTCTTATGTTGGAAGGGTTTCCTATAGCTGGGCCGATCGTTACTTCCTGACTGGTAGCTACCGTTATGATATCGCCGGCCGCCTGGCTAATGGATATCGCAGCAAAGGCCTGCCGGGTGTAACTGCCGCCTGGAAGATCAGCTCAGAGCCATTTATGCATGATGTAAAATGGATAGACCTCCTGAAGGTAAGAGGTAGCTGGGGCCGGATTGGGAATATCAATTCCATCTGGGTAAACTATGGATATCCTACATTGAGAGCTGACTATACTTATCAGATCGGAAATGGCGCCCCCCGCAGCAATTCACTGGCTGTTGGAGCTGCTTTCAATCCAACACTTTCATGGGAAAGCTCCAGGCAAACAGATGTTGGTATCGACATCGCATTGCTGAAACAGCGGTTGAATATTACTGCTGATTACTTTGATAAACTGACCTATGACCTTATTAAGCAACAAGACTCCAAATGGACCAGTACTTACGGATATGACGCTCCTTATATCAACCAGGGTAAGATCAGCAACAAAGGTTTTGAGCTAGCGGCTTCCTGGAATGATCATATCGGATCTGTTGGTTACTCCATTGGTGGTAACATTGCGACACTGAAGAATAGGGTGGCATACATAGATGAGAATAAAGACAGCTACTGGCAGACTTCAGATAATTTCAGAGGTGTATTAACTCCTTTCCGTTCTAAAGTAGGAGAGCCTTTTAATTCTTACTGGCTGATCAAAACTGCGGGCATCTTCCAGTCGGACGACGAGGTGAAAGCCTATCAACACAATGGTCAGATGATCCAGCCTAACGCTAAAGCAGGTGATCTGAAATTTGTAGACGTCAATGGCGACGGTAAGATTGATGATCAGGACCGTGTTTATATGGGGAACGCTTTCCCTAGCCTGACTTACGGTTTCAATGCAGGCATTACCTGGAAGAATTTCGACCTGAGCCTGTTTTTCCAGGGAGTAGGAGGCGTGAAACTTTTCAATGCGTTCAAATTAACTACCCTGAGTGGATCTGAACAGGGATATAACCGCTGGGATAAAATCCTGGATGCGTGGTCTCCAACCAATAAGGGTTCCAATATTCCGCGTATTTCCGCAAACGATCCGAATAAAAACTTCCAGACTAACTCCGACTGGTATCTGGAAAACGGTAATTACCTGAGATTAAAGAACATCCTTATTGGGTACACATTTAATAAAATGAGATGGAACCAGGGGCTGCGTGTTTACTTCAGCGGCGATAACCTGCTTACTTTCACCAAATATACCGGTATGGATCCGGAAGTAGGTGGTATTGGTCTCGATGGCGGCCAGTTCCCTATTTCGCGTGTTTTCTCAATAGGTGCTAATGTTAAATTCTGATCTAAGCTAACAGTATTATGAAAAAGACTAGCTATAAAATAATTATGTTGGCTTCCCTGATAACAGGCGCCAGCAGTTGTTCCAAATGGGTAGATACCAAACCTTATGGTGCGCCTTCTACGGCTATATTCTGGCAGAGTGACAACGATCTGAAGAAGGCTACCGCGGATATGTATACTGCCATGAAACTGGAGGAAACCTGGGGAAGAGACCTGTTTTACATGCAGGACGCTAGCGATGATTTGATCGTTGGCCGTGCGAAAGCTTCTGCAGAAAACATCAAGAATTTTGTTCCGAGTGGCCGGGAAGGTTATTTGTCGAGCGGCTGGGATAAATTATACGCGGCACTCAACCGTGCCAACCAGGTGATACAGGGTGTACCCACCTCAAAAAACACCAGCGAAGCCGCACGCAACCAGGCGCTCGGCGAAGCTTATTTCATGAGAGGCTTTGTACATTTCTGGATTGCTTATCTCTGGGGGCATAAAGACCAGGGCGTTCCTTTCGACGGTCCGGAGAATCCGGAATTCGGGAAACGTATTCCACCTCAATTGCCTTCTGTTACGGATAACTACGCTCAGATCGTAGCAGATCTGCAAAAAGCAGCTGACCTGCTGCCATTATTTGAAACATATTCTTCCGACAACCAGGGACGTGCCCATAAAGTGGCTGCCTGGGGATATATGGTAAAGGCTTATGCTTACTGGGCACAGTATGATGCCTCCAAATGGGCTTTGATACTGCCTATCTGTGATAAAATCAAAAATGATGGTCATCGTGCGCTTATCACCGGAAAAGAAAATGCCAAGGCGAATTACAAGGCTGTTTTCACCATCGCTAATAACTGGAGCTCAGAATACATCTGGTCTGTTACCTCAGGGGTACAAGGTGGATCTGAATTTCCGGGTGTAATATTGGAAAACGGCGGTTGGAGCCTTTACAACGGTTGGGGATATTTCCAGCCTACAGAAGAGTTATTTGAAGAATATGAAGTCAATGATCCTCGTCGTGATGTTACCATCCTGAACTTTGGTGATAAATTCACTTACTTCGGATTAGACAAATCATATTTCTCTACCAACAGCCAATCCGGATTCCAGATCAATAAATACATGGAACCATATAGCTACGGTAAGAATGGAGATAGAACTACCAATCCAAACATCAACCAGAACGGCGACTATCCTACTACCACACTCAACCTGCCACTCATGCGTTACGCTGAGATCCTCCTGTTCAAAGCAGAAGCGCTGATCAAACTCGGCAGAGGCGGAGAAGCTGCTGGTCCGCTGAATGAAGTGCGAGCCCGCGTAGGACTTGCTCCGGTAGCTGCACCCACTATGGCCGACCTGAAGCATGAGCGCCGCGTGGAGCTTGCATGTGAATGGACAGACCGGTTCCAGGATCTGAAACGCTGGGGTGATTACGACAAAATCAATGCGCCACTGCATGGCCGTATCCATTCCAATAAGCAGGATCCGGCATCACCGTATGTGCTTAAGGAAGTATGGCCTGCCCGCCATTTCGATCCGAACAAACATATGGCATGGCCAATGAATCCGGATGAAGTAGCAAAAAGTGCAGGTGCTTACAAGCAGGTACCAGGGTGGAATTAAGAATTAAGAATTAAGTATTAAGAATAAAAGCAGAGGCAGTGGCAGAGTTGATCTTTGCTACTGCCTTCGCTTTTGTGGTTTATTAGAGAAATAAATTGTAACTTTTGATCACTATTAGCGAATACCCCCGCCTGTAATTAATTCGTAATTCGTAATTTTTAATTCGTAATTCTCCTATGCGTAGCTACATTCCCTTCCTGTTCCTCCTGCTTGCCGGCTGTACAACCCGTCCGGGGCTAAATAAGTCCACTCAAACAGATACGGCTGTTGTGGTCGGGAAACCCCTCTTTAAAGATTTTATGGGTATCAATGGACATGTTACTTTCAAACCGGCACTGTACGGGCAGGTATGCAGGCTTGTGAGGAACTATCATAATATCGACTGGGATGTGAATGCTCCCGGTGATTCCCTGACTATCCCGCTGACCAACAATAATATTAACTGGCAGAAAGATATATATGGCCCCTGGAAGACTACCGGCTTTGAAACGGATATCTGTATGCAGTTTCTTTCATTTGGTGTTGGCAATCCTGGTTATAAGAACCTGTGGGATGGACATCAGCAATGGGCTTATGATTACGGGAAAGCAATGGCTGCTTTTTACGGTCCGTCGGGATCGCAACAACTGGCTACCTCCCTTGAAATTGATAATGAGCCAGGCAGCCGGTTCGACACGGCACTTTTTAAAACCCTGTTCGTGAATATGACGCGGGGAATCCGGGCAGGCGATAGCCGCATGAAAATTGTTACGCCGGCGGTTACCGCCGGGAAGCCTGATCCTTATCTGCAGGCGCTGAACGGGATGTATGCCAACAGCGATATCCTGCCGTTATATGATGTCATCAATCTGCACACGTACCCTACGATGGAGCAGTCTGCCACCAATGAAAACAGCTGGAACAGAAGTTTTCCGGAAGATAATAGCCTGCGGTTTCTGAAAGAGGTTGATGATGCGGTACAATGGCGAAATCAATATGCAAAGGAAAAGGAGATCTGGGTAACGGAATTTGGTTACGACGCCTGCACACCGGAAGCTATGACACGTCGTAAAGACTGGGCCCTGAAACTTAATTGGCAGGGGGCTACTGATCTGCAGCAGGCACAGTATCTTGTACGTTCTTTCCTGATGCTGGCTACAAAGGATATTCAGCGGGCCTACCTTTATTTCTACAATGATGATGATGAAGCATCCTTTCATGCTGCATCGGGTCTTACCAGGCATTTTGAGCCTAAGATGTCGTTCTGGGCGGTAAGGCAACTGTATCAGACGCTGGGCGATTACCGGCTCAGACGTACCGTTAAAAAACAAGCTGGCGAACTATATGTACTGGAGTTTGAAAAAAATAATGATCCGCATACATTGATATGGGTGGCCTGGTCGCCAACAGGAACCAGTACCAATAAAAAAGACGGCTATCAGCCGCATGTTACCCAGGCAGTATTGGAGAACCTGCCAGCCCGGCCCCAACATATAACTGCCATGGTTACTGCCGACGGAGCTGCTCCGCAGGTGCAATGGAAGGAGGCCGGTAATGCTTCCATTAGCCTCGCGGTAGGTGAGAGCCCGGTTTATATCAGTATGAAAACCAGAAACGAATAATAGCCAGCTGTTCATTCATGTAAATAAAGCAGGGGAGTTAAACCGGGTTAATTATATTAGCCTGATGATTAATGCTCCGGCCCTGCTGCTGTTGCTGTACGCAGCAACAACAGCAGGTGGAATAGGATACCAAAATAATGAACATGAGAAAAGAGATGTTTTTATCGTTGATACTGCTGTTTATCAACCTGATTAGGGTGACTGCACAACAGCGGGAAGTACCTGTATTTGTATCGGGTACAGAGGGGTATAAAACATTCCGGATACCTGCTTTTATACGTTTACCCAACAATGATCTGTTGGCATTTTGCGAAGGCAGGGTAGACGGCCCCGCTGATTTCGGGAAAATTGATATTGTGATGAAAAGAAGTCAGGATGACGGTAAAACATGGTCTGCCTTACAGGTGGTAGTCAACGACGGGCAGCCGCAGCTAAGCAACCCTGCCCCGGTGCTGGATCTCACTGATCCTGCATTTCCCGGTGGGCGGCTATTTCTGTTTTATAATCCCGGCAACTCCCGGGAAGCGGATGTTCTCCGTGGCAAAGGCGTAAAACATTGTTTGTATAAAACCTCTGCTGATGGAGGCGCTACCTGGGCGCCTGCTGTGGATATTACCCTGGAGGTACACCGGCCTAAACAGCCGGTTATAGATCCCGCCTTTAATTTCGAAGAAGACTGGCGCTATTACGCTAATACACCTGGTCATGCGATGCAGTTCAAAAAGGGCCCGTATAAAGGACGGATCTTTGTAGCCGCTAATCATACTGTTGGGAACCCTTTACCGGGAAGCGGCAATAACTTTGCGCATGGCTACTATACGGATGATCATGGAAAAACATTTAAGCTGGGAAATAGTATATCCGTTCCCGGTAGTAATGAATCGACTGCTGCAGAACTGCCAGATGGAAAACTGATGATGAACAGTCGTAATCAGCGCGGAAATATCAAGGCCCGGATCGTATCCGTGAGCAGCGACGGAGGCGCCACCTGGGACACCAGCTACCTGGATACCCGGCTGCCGGACCCTGTATGCGAGGGGAGTCTGCTGAGCCTGGACAAAGGTATGCTGGCCTTTTCCAATGCTGCCGATACAACGGCCAGGAATAATCTTACAGTGAGTATCAGTAAAAACGGTGGTCGTACCTGGACTAAACGTATACAGATATATAAAGGAAATGGAAGAAAGCCTGGCTATGCCTATGCTGCCTATTCGGACATGGTGCAGCTGGGCCGGCGGAAGATAGGCCTGTTATATGAAAAAGACCAGTATTCCTCGATTGTATTTACAGCAATAGATTTTTAACGACAGTGGCTGTCGTATTTAATCCACTATTTTGTCGTATTTGGCCTGCCTCAAATTTGCCGACTCGTTTTAAGTTTGCATCAACAACATTCATCACGCTTAAAATTTAAACAAATGAGTACAGCAGAAAAAATCACCGTTAGTGCTACTGTTAATGCGCCTGTAGCTAAAGTATGGGAGGCATGGTCGGAACCCGAACATATAAAAAAATGGAACAGCGCATCTCCCGACTGGCACACTCCCCGCGCAGAGAACGACCTGCGCACCGGCGGTAAATTCTCTTCCCGCATGGAAGCCAAAGACGGCAGTTTTGGATTCGATTTCGGTGGTGTTTATGATGAGGTCAGAGTACATGAATACATCGCATATACTATGGAAGATGGCCGTACGGTAGTGATTGATTTTGCCGGTAATGGTAATACCACTAAAATCGCGGAAACCTTTGACGCAGAAGGCACCAATCCCGCGGAAATGCAACGCGCTGGCTGGCAGGCAATCCTGGATAATTTTAAGAAATATGCAGAATCGCTGAATCAATAATACCGGCAGATGGGCATTTCGCCATATTTACTTCTGCGCAACAACAATAAACCTGTCCTTTCTTACATCGAGGTACGGATTAGTTTGAAAGTAGCTGTTCAGCAGTTGAGTGATATGATTGAAATCGAACTCCTCATAGTTCTCAAATATATACGGCATCGAACGAATATAGAATAACAAAGCCTCTGTATCGTAGAAACGCATAAAACCTGCATCTTCCATTTGTAGCAGTATATGGAAAGGGCTGGAGTTGAGTTCATCTAATACGTAGCTGAGATTGAAATCAAGGTATTCCGTATTGGGTTTTGCCTGTATAACGTCGGCTATGGAGAGGTCGCTTTTGCCATCGACCTGTTGGGTAATGAAGTAGCCACCGGGTTTCAGGATACGGTATATTTCGTCGATGTCGTAGCTTTCGTGCCGGTCGGTTATAAGGTCGAAATAATTATCCGGGAAGGGCAGTTCTTCATCAGTGTATGTTGAAATCAGGGTGCCATTGAAGGTCCGGAGTCGTGCTGCCGCTACTGCTACATTGGGAGCGTATCCCTCTGTTGCATGGATGTGGAGGAGATCTTTATCCGGCAGTAGGCTGAGGAATTCGCCTCCACCGGTACCGAGGTCGAGCAGGGTGCATCCGGGCCTGAGCCGTTGGCATATTTGCATATAATAATTCCAGGGCAGTGGGCTTTCCATCATTCTGCCGGTATTGGTGAGATAGCTGAAATCCCAGCCGGAAGTTTTTTCGGGTTGCATGGTGTAGAAAAATAAATTACCGGCAATATAGGAAGCAATCAGGGATTTCCGTTAGTCAAACATTTGACTGCATATTCTATCTTCATACTTCAATATTACATGTATGACACCAGCTATCCTACCAATCATTTCAGGCGTTACCGCTGTATCCACTGCATTGATTGCGGGCCTGATTTACGCTTATTCCTGTTCTGTAACTCCCGGACTGGGGCGCCTGGCCGACAATGTCTATTTATCTGCCATGCAATCCATTAACAGGGCTATCCTTAACCCGGCATTTTTCGCGTCTTTCATGGGCTCGTTGATCCTGCTGCCACTGGCTACCTGGGCGCATTTCAGCTATTCTGTAACCTGGAGTGGCTGGAGTATGCTGGCTGCCACGGTGATATACGTTGCCGGCGTGTTTGGTGTAACTGTCGCCGGCAACGTACCGTTGAATAATGCGCTGGATAAAGCAGATCTCAGCGCTGCTACAAAAGAAGAGCAGACCCGGTACCGGCTGGCGTTTGAAAAGCCCTGGAACCGCCTGAATACTGTTCGTACAGCGGCTGCCATTGTTGCTTTGGTGCTGGTAATAGCCGGTATCCTCGCCGGCCGCAGTTAGTGTTTATCTTCAGGAGTCAGTACCGCTCTCACTTCCACGTTACCGCCCATTTTAAGAATGGGGTTTTCCATTGCCAGCAGTACGGCTTCGTCTATGCTGGCTGCTTTGACGATCATGTACCCTGCCACAAATTCCTTGATCTCTGTGTAGGGCCCGTCGGTAATGACGTTATTCGGGCGTACGGTTTTGGAGTTAGTGGCAGAAAGACGGTTACCCTTGTCGGCCAGCTTATTCTGTGCCGCAATACCGGCCATCCAGTTCATCCTTTCCTGCATCTGTTCCGGAGAAGGGGCTGCATGTGTGTTGTTGCTGTGTCTGAAAATTAATACGAACTCTTTCATAATAGTAATGTTTTATAGTTTTGAATGAATAACGAGGGAAGAAGAAGAAGGGGGACAGGAAATAGCATCTCTTTTATATTTGCAGTATATAATCTTTATTATGATCGACGAACGACTGGTACTTGGCACAGCAGCATTGGGGGGCGTTTGGGGCAAAATAAACCCGGATCACTCTGTAGCAGCGATCCTTACGGCACTGGAATCGGGAATACCGGCTATTGACACGGCGCCTGCTTATGGCGATGCGGAATTATTCCTGGGAACAGCATTGCGTCAGTGGAAGGGCCAGCGGCCCATTATCAGCTCCAAAACAGGCAGATTACAGACATTTGCAGCGCATGATGGCAAATACGATTTTACGGAAAAGGGAATGCTGACCGGTGTGGAAAACACCCTGCGTACACTGAATATTACCGCCCTTGATATCCTGTTTTTACATGATCCTGAAGTTATCAGGAAAGAAGATGCCGGTAAGATAATGGAAACCCTGATCAGGTGCCGGGAGCAGGGGCTTGCAAAATACCTGGGTACCGGAGGTAACCGTCCTGCATGGATGACTGATTATTTAAACGCCGGCGTCTTCGATGTCATGATGGAGTTCAACCGGCTGAACGCTGCAAACGTAGCAGCAATGCAGGACTCGCTGCCTTTTTGCAGGGATCGGCATATCCGTTATTATGCGGCGAGCCCGCTTAATATGGGGCTGTTGGGTAAAAGTCTCGATGCTTTCAGACAAATGAAGCCGGCATGGCTTCCGGCAGCAGCGCTGGGCACAGCAGGTAAGCTGGAAGAACTTGCTGCCAGTAATGGTATGTTGCTACGAACCCTGGCACACCGCTTTCTCATTTCACTTCCCTATCAGTTTAATATCGTTATTGGCCCCGAAAATAAAACTGAATTAGAGGACAGCCTGACCGATTTTGCTGCAGGCCCTTTACCGGAGCAGGTGCTGGAAGAAGTACTGCTTTGCAGCCAGGGTAAATTGTAATTGCAGGAGACAATTCAGGATGGTATGATATGTCCGGAAGCAGCTTTATTGCCGGCATCTTCATACTGCTTTAAAAACTCCCGGGGAGAAAGTCCTTTGATTTCCCTGAAGTGTTTGTTGAAGTTGGAGATATTATTATACCCACTGTTATAGCAAGCTTCAGACACATTGTGATGCCCTTCCAGCAATAGTTTGGCAGCATGACCGATACGCACTTCCTTCACAAAATCGATCAGTGTACGGTTGGTATTACGTTTGAAAAAACGACAGAATGCTGCGGACGACATGGGAATAAGATCCGCCACGTCCTGTAGCAGGATCTCCTCTCTGAAATGCTGGAAGATATAATCAAATACCTTGTTGATTTTTTTAGCCTCACCGGAATTTTCTACGGCATTGTAATAGGGCGATGATAACACCTGACAGGACTCAGACTGTCCCAATACATCGAGCAGGCGTATCATCAGCGATACCCTCACCAGCCCGGATGAAAACAACATCTGATGTAGTATCATCCTGGCTTCCTGCAACGTACCGTCCGTAAACAATACCCCTTTGGCAGCCCTTTCAAAAAGTTGATGCAAAGGCCTGGCCTCCGGTTTTTCGAGAAAATCTTTCCCCATAAAATCCGGAAAAAAATGTACTACGATGGCCTGCGGCGGCAACAACGGATCTATAGTTTTATAATACTGCCAGCAATGAGGCAGGTAGCTGCCCATCAACACCAGCTCCGGCCCCTCAAAATCATGGATGTGATCTCCTATAAATCGTCTGCCACTGCAGTTCTCCAGCAATGCTATCTCAAAGTTGACATGCGATCTCAATGCAGTATACTTCTTTATTTCAAGTACATCCGATCTGACAGTAAAAGACTGGTCCGGCGGAAATGTAAAATTCTCGTATATATATTGCATTGTACGTATAAGACTTTTAGGCGACCAAGCGGCTCAAATATAGACAAAACTATGCTAAATGGGCCGTCAGAGCCATACCACTCATGTAAAAATAGCATTTATAAAAGTCAAATTAGAGGTGGTGCCCTGGCTGGCTTCGCCCGATCTTTACCTTTGATGGCAAGTGTTATGGAAAACAGCGCACTACACTTACGCCCACATCCATTGTATACCGGGAAACTCGCGCGGTATATACTTTGAATAAACAGGATCAATGAAAAAAATAAGAAAACAACTGGTTGTTGCCACAACAATCATTATGATGCTTTTACTGCATGCCATGTATAATGGCGCAAATGCACAGGAACATATCTACCAGACAAACTATGCAACTTTTAAAATCAATAACGCCGGCTATATCACTTCTATTAAAGATAAACACACTGGAAAAGAATATTGCCCTGCGGGTTTAAGCTCTCCATTGCTAAGCCTTTACAGCCGCAAGACTTATATCCTGCCTGTTAAAGCTGTTTTCAGTGATCCGCTGCATACTATTACGCTTTCTTATACCGACGGCTCCGAGGCTGTTGTGAAAATAAATGAAAAACAACATTATCTCCGACTACAGTTACAATCGGTCAATAACAAAAGCGGCGCTGATAATATCGTCTGGGGACCTTATAAAACCAGCATTTCCAAAACGATCGGTGATATTATTTCGGTAGTACGTGACGATCATTTCGCCATCGGAATGATGGCGTTGAATGATAATACCATCAGTGGTCCTCCTTCCGATGGAGACATGAGTTTTATGTACTACTATATTCACTCTCCCGATCCCGTAAAATACCCGCTGCCTCCACATCTGAAAGAAGGACAAACGTTTAAGATAGGCGGCGATGGTATCAGTGATATTGCTTTTTATTCCCAGCCGGAAGAGTATTTCAGAATGTGTTATGGCGACGGAGCCCGGCTGGAACCGGCTTTCGGCTCTACCATCAGCCTGCACTCGCGCGACCGGCGAAAGGAACAGATGATACGTTTTCCGGTGCTGCCGGATAACCTCGACGGAGGATTCAACTCCGCCCGTTATCAGTTGGTAGCGCCCGTGGATGTGGATTTTAACGGTTCTGCTATTGCATTATATGGATGCCCGGACAACCTCGGTCTGAATACCATTGAAAAGATCGTGCTGAATGAAGGATTACCTCATCCGGAGATAGATGGTATATGGGTGAAAGATCCGCGTGCTTACCGGCCTGATATCGCCTGGTGGGGCGCTCACGACAGCCTCGCGTCTTATGCATCCCAGCTCGGACTTAAGGGAGTACAGGACGAAGGGCTGGGAGAGTATTATCCTAATCCTGCAAACAAATGGGGCCACAAGAAAGTGAATCTGAATAACGCGCCGATGGAAATTCCTGCATGGGGAAAACAAATGCAAACAGCAGGTATTCGTTACGGGCTTCATACCCTTTGCGAATTCCTGCAGCCGGACAATAACAGCGATGTAGCTCCGGTACCGAGTGATAGTCTGGCTATCATGCAACGCACCACTATCACTAACAATATTGGTATAAATGATACCATTATCACTGTGGCCGATACCTGTTACTTCAATGAATTCGGCGGATGGGAAGGCAATCACACCAATGTGTTGAAGATTGGAAAAGAACTGATCGAGTATAATGGTATCACTACCGGTAAACCATATACGTTTTTACATGTGAAGCGTGGATGGCAGGGTACCATGCGTGGCAGCTATCCGGCAGGCACCACCATTGTGAAGCTGCAGCCAAACTGCTATCGCGGCTTTGCGCCTGATATGAAGCTGCAGCCCGTTTATGCAGATTATTATGGAAGATGGCTGACAGATGGCGGCATGGATTATATCGACTTCGATGGCCTGGAAAGCTGTATCTATCAGGGACATGGCCAATACTCATTCAAACAATTCTTCAGAAAATTGTTTAATACCTACAAACAAACAGGCGGGAAATATCTCCGCGTAATGGGCTCCTGTGTGTATGAAGGCAACTGGCATTATATGAGTGTGTGCAATGTTGGCGGAGGAGATCATATGTTTGATCCCGTGCACAATAAATGGGGGATAGAAGGAAAGGACATGCGTTATGTTTTTGAGAGCAACTATTTCCCGGCAACTTTTGGTATCATCAATTATTCAGGCGCGTGGAGCCTGTATGATGCAGAGAATCTCCAGGCGAAGTCCATCGGCTGGAACACCACCTATATGCTGGGGCTCAGTCAACAGACGGTAGAGAAGAGCGGCGAAAAACAGGCTATATTCAAAGCTTACCGTAACTGGCAGGATGCCCGCGCGGCGGGGATATTTACCAAAGCGCAGAAAGAAAAACTGAAAGACCTGCATTACAAATTTCATCTTACAAAAAGTAACAATCGCACGTTTACATTACATACGCTGAAAGAAAGCCGTTTCGCAGATCTGCCGTATCATAACAATGCACAGGCAGTAACAACAGGTATGCTGCCAAATGAAAAACTGCTGGAGCTCACCATCAGGATACAAGCTCCGGAAAAAGCAATGGCAGATGGAATGAGGATCAGGCTGGCAGATGGGAAAGAGATAGTTGTTAAAAATCAGTTGTCTGGCGGACAATTTATTATCTGGAGGAATAATGAATGCTATGTAGCAGATAAGAATAGAAATAAGCTGGAACTACTGCCGGTAAATGGTTTGATAAGCAACAATAACGTGGCATCAGTAACACTGCTTCCGCTGCATGCAGCAACAGAACAGATTAAAATGGAGCTGGTGACAGTAGTAGAGAAATCAACGGAAATTATCAACACCAGGGTTAAGTGATAAACGGATAGATTTATGGCAGCTATCAGGAATGTTATATTTTTTTTATTGGCAGTAATATCGGTTCCGATTATTTCCACAGCGCAATTGCCGCAACAGGAAATCAGCAAACTGCTGAAACCGGTGAATGGATCCATCGTTTTCCTGCAACGACGTTATCATACAACAGATCAGATATCTGAGCAGGTATTACAACCTGTACTTCAGGCGGATACCGGCTTGTGGCGGCTAAGTATAGCCACCTCACCTGTGAAGGATAATAAAAATGCGCTGGATATTACAGCCACCTTCCGGTTAGTGAAGGAACAGGTAAGCGAGGCTACTGTGGCTATTGGGTTCAATTTCAGCGGGTGGAGTGAAGATAATTATCTGCTGGTGCCTGCATCCATATACAACGGAAACCGGTATAGGTCTATTGGCGACGGATATAGTCCATCATACCCGCGTGAAATGTATTATAATCCTGCTGTGCCACTGACGATTTCTAACAATCCGCGCCTGCAGCGGGAGAAGAATAAATCTTCTTTGGTGGAACTGCAAACAGGTAATATGGCCACACCTGCCGTTTGTTTTTTTTCGAAGAAGACAGGGAAAGGTGTTATCGTATTAACCGAACAACAGACGAAATGGGGAAATAGCGGTATCTCCATAAAGGAGGATGCGGGGAAAGAAAATTTATCATTTGATATTTCGGCACCTGCTGTGCGCAAGCTGGCACCTGGTTTCGGGGATTTTCATGTTAGCGGCGACAAAGCTCCTGACTGGAAGCAGGGCGATGAAGTTAAAATACGGTTACGCATATACGTATTCAATGCCGGAAGCATTCCCGATTTACTAACTGCCTTTATGAAAGTGCGGAAGAACGTAGCCTCCCCGCGTGAGCTGAGGAATATGTTGCCAATGAGCCAGCTCCTGGATTGGGACAGGGATATCTGCAGCCGCAACTTTTACAGCGGGTCGATTGGGAGTTACTACCGGCCGGAGAATAGTAACGATTTCCAGCTGGGCTGGGTCAGTGGCATGATCAACACCTATCCGATGCTGGCGTTGAATGATGCTGCCGAACGGAAAAGAGTGATGGACGAGCTGAATTTTGTGGTACATAAACTACAGGGAAAAAGTGGCTATTTTTTTGGTGGAATCAGAACGAATGGTGAGATAGAAGGAGAAAAAATGCATCCTGATTTTCCGAAAGTACAGGCAATGGTGAGGAAGAACGGAGATGCATTATTCTGGTTGATGAAGCATTTACTGCTTTTAAAAGATCAGGGGCATGGGGATCAGGTCAGTAAAGAATGGGAAGCAGCAGCTCAAAAGCTGGCGACCGCCTTTGCAGGAACCTGGCAGCAACATGGGGAGTTCGGACAGTATATAGCCCCGGAAACCGGGGAGATTGCAGTGTTTAATTCTACTGCAGGAGCCGTGGTGCCAGCAGGACTAGCACTGGCGGCCCGATATTTTAACCGGCCCGACTGGTTAAAAACGGCGGCTGAAGCGGCAGCATTTTACTATAAACGGGATGTGGCCGGGCAAGGCTTAACCGGTGGCGACTGCGGCGACATATCGCAGGATGCGAATTCCGAGTCGGCCTTCGGATTACTGGAATCGCTGATGACATTATACAGTAATACCGGTGAACAGAAATGGCTGAAAATGGCGGAAACACAGGCGGCGCTTTGTGCCACATGGACTTTGTCGTATGCGCCCGTTTTCCCGCCGGAGAGTACCATCGGTAAATTGCAGTGTAACATGACAGGAGCAGTTTGGGCAAGTATTCAAAACAAACATGCAGCACCCGGCATTTGTACTTCATCGGGCGATGGTCTCTTCAAACTTTTCCGGGCAACAGGAAACGCGCTGTATGCGGATCTGATCAGGGATATACAACACGCACATGCAGAAGCGGTAAACAGGCCGGGCCACATCACTAATAACCATCTCACCGGCGCTACGATGGAGCGCATCCAGCCAAGTGATGCTGAAGGTAAGGCTGCTGTTGGCAACTTTATTTACACCCGCAACTCCTGGACGGAAACTGCCGGTATGCTGATGGCACTTGAATTACCGGGCATATACATAGCAAAGGATAAAGCAATAGTATATGTATTTGATCATGTTCAGGCGGAGATAGTGAAAAAAGATAAGGGAGCGTTGGTATTGGAAATCAGAAACCCCACCGCTTATGATGCGAGTGTAACAGTAATGGCGGAGAATAGCCGCGAGGCTGCAAAACCATTACAACCCGGTGCTTTCCTGCGGTGGCAGAAAGTAATGGTCAAGGCAGGCGAGCCCATAAGGATTAGTATAAAAAGAAGCATTTAGGTAAACGAGAAATAAGCTATAACGTGAAATCAAGAGGAAAACGAAAGGGGGCTTAGCGCCCCCTTTTTATATTGTTTAAAAGAAGCTCCATCTCGACTTCCATTCTTTCAGTTTTTGTGCTGCTTCCTGGTGGTCTGGCACTTGCTCAAGTATTTCCTTCAGTATCCGTACTGCCTCTTTTTGCTGGCCGTCGTTCTTCAATGCAGTGGCCCGGACGAGGGCAATATTCGCCGTAACCTGATCCCATTTCCAGGTGTTACTGTCGTTTATTTCCAGGCTCTTAGCTGCATAACTGGCAGCAGCTTTATAATCCCCCAGCCCAAGTGCTGCTTCCGCCAGGTAGCCGTAAATATTGAACAGGTCAGAATCTACAGTTTGGGAATCGCCGGCGGTTAGTTGCTGTACCAGCAGCATATCCTGCATGCCCTTTTCGAAGTTACGGGTATGGATATACGCTCTTCCCCGGAAATAGTAGATCCGGGCCTGCGAATATACGGGGATCTCTTCCAGTCCTCCCAGTGATAGCCGGCTGGTGGCGCAACCTATGCAGTGCTCGTATTGTTTGTTCTCGTAATACAGCTGCATCAGATTGAAATATCCGTTGCTGTCGTCCGGATATTGTTCCAGGTGTTTTTCCAACAGTCGTATCCGTTGGGGCAGATCGCCCGGGCTTCCCTGTATCAGTCCACGGGAAGTGGTGATCTCATTCACCTGTTGCTGTGCGGCTTCCTGTTCGTCGGCGGGGAGCTGCGCAATTTCGTCCGACAGTCCGCCGTCGTACACTTCCATGAATTGGTCGTACCAGTAAGCTGCTTTCTCGTGGTTGCTCAGATTACTCATCCACAGATCTATCAGCAGATTGTAGGTGGCGGCCAGTTTCACCGGTTCCAGCATGTTACTGTATTCCAGCAGTGCGGCCCAATCTTCCGCTGCCTGATCGTATTTCCCGGCGTCCCGGCAGGCATAGGCTCTGGAGTCGAGCTGCTCCCAGAAAGGGGACATATTGTAGCCGATGGTATGTATTTCAACCGCTTCTTCATACCGGCCCAGCCGGGAAAGGTTAATGCCGTAGTTGTTGCAGCACATCGCAAAATGATGCGGATGATGGGCCTTGGCAGACCCGCTGTTTTCGAACCAATAAGCTTTATATAGTTTAATGGCGTTGCCGTAGAGATAATCCAGCATTAGTTCCCACTGCTTAGCGGCCTGCTTGCCCTTTACTTCCCATTCGCCGAATGCCACGCCCGCTTCGTACCAGTCGTACGGTGTATCGTGTATCGCAGGTGGATATGTTTCCGGAAATGAGCCGGTAGTCTTATACTTCGCGTAAGCCCAGCGGGCAACAGTCATAGGGTAAGGCCTGATGGCGATTCCTTTTTCTGTATAAGGCAGCGCATCTGCATATTGTCCGGCACGGAAAAGCGCGCGGCCGGTATAATTGCAGTAATACGCTTCATCCGGAAATTGCTGCATCAGTTTTTTTCCAAATGAAACCTGTTGCAGGGTAACATCTGTTTCATCTTCCGCTGTTAATACGATATCCGGGAAAGCAGCTGTAGATGTGCAGTACATAAGCGCCACCTTTGGCGGAACCGGGTTACTGCTATGATACAGTTGTTTGATGGCTTCCAGCAATTCTACAAATTCATCACTGACTTCTTCGAGGGAAGTAGGCAGTATGTCCAGTATAGAGGCCGCCAGATCATAATCGCCGTGATCCAGCGCCAGTTTTGCCACCGGCAGAAACCTCGACTGATAGGGGGAGTGCGAAAAAGACTGGCGATATTGTTCCAGTGCTGCCGGAATATCTCCCGTAACAGTTTCCAGTATCCTTGCCATAGAAAAATAAGTAGCCGACAGTAATTCATTGCGTTGTGGCTGATCGTTGGGATAGAAATTACCGGCTTCGGAGATAATCCGCTGCAGGTCTTCCAGCGCGGCTGCGGGATGCTGCTGCCGGATATAAGCCTGACTGCGCCATTCCAGGTACCTGGTCACCGACACATCTTTCGCCTGGTTAATCAGCGCGGTACAATCACTGATGGTTTGCTCTTCCTGACCTTCTATGTAGTAGCAGTATACACCGATATAAGCTCTGTAAGACAAGGCGCCGTTATGTGCGGGGTCTATAGCAAGTACCTCGCTACACAGTGCATATGCCTCTTTTATCTGCGCTGTGGACTGTTCCTGATCCTCGGTTCTTAATGACAATTCAAACAAGCAACGGGCTTTGATATACAACAAATCCTTGTTTGCCGGTTCCTGCGCCAGGGAGGCATTGGCTGCGTCCAATGCGGCTTCAAACTCCTGGTTTTCGTACAGACTTTCAATTTCTTTCATGTTCATACCGGTTAGTTATAGACGTATGGTGTCCGATCTATCATGCTGTATAGCTGCGCGAGGGGTGGCCTTATTGCCGGAGTTTGGATCGACGCCGGTACGGGCGAGGGTAACAAATACTATGCTGCAACAATGGTTCATCGCCAGATGAATACAGGATGATATAAAGTTTTTACGCGTCTAATATACGTATATCCGGAGATTTGGAAGGCATTATTGCATTTTCCGATATTGATACTTTATCGGATAATGACCACAGCAGCGCTGCCGGCAGGAATATTGATCACGAAGTTACCGTTTGAAGGAGTATAGGACGTGCCCGGTCCGGGTGTGAAATTTCCAGTTGCATCCGGCTGGCTGCCGGCAAACGTTACACCAGACGATGAGGTTAACCCAGGGGCGCTGAGTGGCAGCACCTGTGCCGATTGAGCCTTCATGCCGGGTTGTATGGTAATTGCTATTGATTGCTGCTCCTCCTTATTGATCAATGTAACATATTCAGTGCCGCCATCTTTACAGGCATAAACGCTTGCATTCAGCTGTCCGGTATTTACATCTGCCGGTATCAGGTTACCCACAGCACCGCTGTGGAATGCCAGCAATGCATAATATTCAGGACGTGCTACCGGAACGCCATTGGTCATGGCAATAGGTGTATATGCGCCTCCCTGCCCGCCGTGGAAGTTAACGCCCTGGCAATTATGCCCGGCGGCCGTCCACATAAAATCCAATGTCCATAATGCCGCCGCAAATACATCGCTGACACCTTTTCTGCCGCCGGAGTATACACTGTTACATTCTGAAATCCGGTAGGTAAGCTGATGGGCTTTCGCACTGTTATTCAGCGCATCGAGGTAGCCGGGTAATTTGGTATCAGCAGCCAGTATAGTTTTATACGTGATATTTGAATCACTGGCGGGGCCGGTTCGGTAATAATGTCCATCCAGCAGACTGATATGCTGGCTTTCGGCTGCCGAAAAATTGGCCACCCATTTGGTATTGTAGGCAACATCGGGGCCTGCAAATGCGCAGGATGGGCAAACAGTTTTAACAGCTTTGTAGTACAGTTCCCACTGCAACTGGTAATCGCCGTATTGATAGGTAGCAGGCCGGTGACCGTTGCGGGAGAACAGATCAGGCTCATTGCCACTTTGCCAGTAGGAGATATGGGCGCCGGTTTGGTTATTCAGGTAGTTCACTTCAGCGGCAGCACGATTGATATCAAATACACCCATATTAAGCCCAAAGATCACGGGCCATCCGGTAGCATTGATAAAAGCACTGAGGCGGTTCACATCGGTGGTAGTGAGAGAGTCTTTGCCGGTATTGTTGTTGCGTGGCGCGCCGGTCCACACCAGGTTGTCGCTGCTGTTGCCTCCTATACGCAGATATCCTTTCCCCAGATTTTGTATTAACCGGATTAAAACACTGTTGGACGGAGTAAGAAAATTACTGTCAGTAACAGCTCCGGTTTCGTAGCTGAAGCCGGTAAAGGTGGCGGGTATTGCAGATCCGGGCTGGTCGGGGTGAAGTGTTATGTTCACTGGTGTTCCGGTCAGTGGCGGCGGTACAATAATGGAAGTAGTACTTTTCCTGCAGCTGGCAGATAGCAGCCACAACAGGGGTAGCAACAGGATGTAGGAAAACGCGCTTTTCTGCATGTTTTATTTGTATAGATGGATTGGAATGGGGAGGGTTTAATGGTGTTGATGGAAACTTGCCGAAACACATAACAATTAGATAATGGGGAATTACAGGAGTTAGCTATTAAATATTTTCTTTTTGCATAGAGATCCGATGATCCTTGTCAATATATCAACCACTCGAATTATGAATATAAAAAGAGTCACCTATTTTTTCTTAACTATTATTTTGACTGGTTCCCAGGCCTGGGGCCAGCAGAAGCGTGATACTCACCAACCGGCTACTATCCTTGTTGTTCCGGGGCAAAATCAGTACTGCATTATTGATACTGCCGGGAAATCTGTATTGCCAAGTGGCAGATTTATAACACCTGTCGGTGAAACCATACGCATTACAAATGATCCGTTTGGCATGGCACTTTCCCCGGACGGGAAAAAGATAGTGACGCTGCATGATGACGTGTTCACCATTATAGATGTGCCAACAATGAAGCATACCAGGGTACCTTCTTACGATCGAAGTATTCCATCAACGCTGGCAGATGGATCGTTTCTGGGTGTGGCATTTGCGCCAGATTCAAAGACTATCTATTTAAGCGGTGGAGATAACGGATCTATCATTGTTTATGATATTGAGCATTTTAAACGTATAGATTCTATCTCGCTGAATGGCCCTGTTAATGGCGTTGAGTATGACGACAGCTTTACTTCCGATTTGGTGTATAATGAAAAAGGAAACGAGTTACTGGTGTTAGACAAAGGTAATTTCAGAATGGTGAGGATCGATGCCAGCACTCATAAAATCAAGAGTATGGTAAATGCCGGTCGCCTGCCTTTTGGTATTGCATTAAGTCCTGATAAACAAACAGCCTTTATAGCCAACGTAGGTGCATACGAGTACCCACTCATTAAAGGGCTTACAAAAAAGAATTATGATTCCTTATTGATCCCATATCATCCGTATGGAGATAATACACCGGAGTCTATAAACGGAACCATAATAGATGGTAAAGAAATTCCCGGTGTGGGTAGCCGTCAATCTTCCGAGGCAATGAGCGTGTTCACCATCGACCTGAAAACAAATAAAGTAATAGATAAATTCAAAACAGGCCATCAGATCGGCCATTTCATTGACGATATCGAAGTAGTAGGCGGTGCCAGCCCCAACTCTATTGCCACCGGCAGTCGCTATTCCTATGTCACCAATGCCACTAACGATAACATTTCCATCATTGATTACAAGAAAAGAAAACTCGTTGGCCATATACCCATCACTACAGACAAGCGAATTGATAAATATCGCGGTCTGCTTCCTTTTGGTATTACCCTGAGCAAAGATGAAAAAACACTGTACGTGGCCCTTTTAGGGTTTAATGCGGTAGCTGTAATTGATGTGCCAACCCGTACTACCAAAGGGTTGATCCCAACTGGCTGGGGGCCGGCAAGGGTGTTGCTCAGCAATGATGAGCAGGAGTTGTATGTAAGCAGTTGCCGGGGTTATGGAGCAGGACCAAACGGAGGAAAACATTTCGTGCGCCCTGTGCAGGGTGTTTATATTGGAGATATTCAGTTAGCGACTTTTCAGAAAATAAAAAACCCCTCGCCTGACATCTTGCAGCAATACACCAAACAAGTGATAAGTAATACATTTCAGGAAATACCAGCCAATCTGAAGGAAAAAAATCCACTACCTCCTTATCCTAAAGCCTACGAAAGCCCGATAAAACATATTGTTTACATTACAAAGGAAAACAGGACATATGATGAAGTGTTTGGGCAGCTTAGCCAGGCTAAAGGGGATGCTACTCTTGCGCGTTATGGGGTAGGCGTAAACGTTATAACGAAAACTGATACTATTCTCAATGCGGATATTATGCCGAATCACCATAAATCTGCAAAACAGTTTTCCTTTTCTGATAACTTTTATTGCGATAGTGATGCATCTATCCACGGGCATCACTGGATGATGGGAGTGATACCCAATGAGTGGGTAGAAACTAATTCGAATGCAGGCAAGACAGCTAAATATTTTTCTAAAGCTCCCGGACGCAGGTTTCCTGGAAGCACCGGTAGTATGGATCCTGAAGACTATGCAGAAATTGGCGGACTGTGGGAAGCATTAGACAGGAATAATATTTCCTTCTACAATTTCGGGCAGGGAAATGAAACAGCACACGTCAGGGAAGCCTGGCGCGATACAGCTACAGGAGCTGCACATGGTGTAATGGTTCCTATGCAGAAGGCGTTGTGGCCACGTACCAGCCATGACTATGCTGGCTTTAATACTAATATCCCCGATCAGTTCAGAATGGAACAATTTGAAAGAAATTTTACGGAGAAATGGCTGACCGGCAAAGAGAAGATGCCGCAATTGTTAACAGTGATGATACCCAATGATCATGGTGCCGGGACAAGACCAGAGCATGGTTATCCGTATGTACATTCATATATGGCTGACAACGATCTGGCAGTAGGAAGAATTTTACATTTTCTTAGCCGCACCCCTTATTGGAAAAATATGCTGGTTATTATTACCGAAGATGACCCGCAGGGTGGAGTAGATCATGTGGATGCACATCGCTCTGTACTGATGATGGCAGGCCCTTATGTAAAAAGAAACTACGTATCAAATACCCACGCAAATTTTGGTGCTATTCTCAAAGTAATCTATAACGTACTTGGTATTCCCTATGTAAATCAGTATGATGTTACAGCATCGTTATTGCAGGATTTCTTTACAGAACAACCAGACTATACGCCTTATACACTAACCTTTCCTGATAAGAGAATCTTTGATGCGCAGAAAGCTATGGAGCGTTATGACCGGAGTATTGATTGGCGCAAAATAGAAAAAGGGCCGGAGATGGATAATGAGAGGGAACAAAGAGAAGAACATTATAAGCAAAAATAGTCAGCGATTGCTAAAAACGAAAAAGCGATACAAAATCCGATGATGAATTTTGTATCGCTTTTTGCGGACCGGACGGGACTCGAACCCGCGACCTCCGCCGTGACAGGGCGGCATTCTAACCAACTGAACTACCGATCCTTAATACAGACGCGCTTTTCAGCCAATCCATATCCCCGTTTGGGATTGCAAATGTAGCAACATTATATTCAAACCTCCAAATTTTTTTTCAGAAAATTAAAATTTCGCCCAGGAACAGCCACCAGCAAGTTACCGCAACATTCCGAATATGACGTACAGCCTTCCCCGTTATTGTACAGCTGACCCACTTGCTTTTTTCCGGATATTTTTAATATATTTAAACTATTCTACATATTGTAGATCTGTTTGAAAATTGGCCCGTAAATCAAAGTCCTGATCAATGAACCATACCGGAACCATCAGCCTGATTATACTCCTTGCGAACTTCATCTTTTCCTATAAAGGCTTCGCTAACCGGGCCTTCTTTGAACGGTATTCTTTTGAAATAGAACGGGTATTGGTTTTCCGGGAATACCGCCGATTGATTACTTCAGGTTTCCTCCATGTCAGCTGGAGTCATTTTCTTTTCAATATGATATCCCTGCTGGCATTCTGTTTCCTGCTGGAAAAAGGCCTGGGCAGTATACAATTCTGTAGCATTTACTTCGGCAGCCTGCTCACAGGAAATCTGTTATCGCTGCTGATCCATCGGCACGATAGCGACTACAGCTCTGTAGGAGCTTCAGGAGCCATCTGCGGGGTAATCTTTGCTACCATTGCCATATACCCTGGCATCAGCATCAGTATAATGGGGTTGCTGGCTATACCCGGCTGGCTATATGGTTTGTTCTTTGTACTGATATCTGTATATGGCATCAAATCCCGGCAGGACAATATCGGCCACGATGCACACCTGGGTGGTGCGCTCGCCGGAATGCTGATTGCGCTCTTCTTTGAACCCCACGCTATCTGGCAGAATTTCACCACTATTCTTGCTATCAGCATTCCCTGCCTGTTTTTCATCTACATTATCATTACCCGGCCTTACCTGTTACTGGTTGATAACCTCTTCTACAGGAAACATCACAACTTCGCCAATATAGATCACCGCTATAATTTTGAGCGTGCCAACAAACAGAAAGAATTAGATATGCTCCTGGAAAAAATTCACACTAAAGGAATTAACAGCTTATCTAAAGCAGAACGGGAACGCCTGGAACAATATTCACAGGAGATGAACTGACAACTCGGGTCTTTGTTTATTCCGCCGGAGCCCGCATCCTTTTTTTTCAATTGGCTGATTAATGATAAATTTAAACTACATCAACCAGGGAATTTACTTGCTATGAAAAATTTGTGGCTGATCTTTTTACTGATGGGATGCTGTCAGATCCTGGCCGGGCAAAACACTATCGGCTTGCCCCAGATCATCAATTATAATAAAAGTGACTACCAGGCTGGCACCCAAACATGGGATATTAAGCAGGATAGCCGGGGGATGATGTATTTCGCCAACAACGAAGGGATGCTTACTTACGATGGTAGTCATTGGAAGATATACCCACTGCCTAACCGTACTATTGTACGCGCACTGGCCCTTGATGATCATGATAAGGTATATGCCGGTGGACAGGGAGAACTGGGATTTTTCTCCCCGGACGCTAATGGTAACCTCGTTTATACTTCCCTGAAAACACTGGTGCCTGAAGCCCATAATAAGTTTGCTGATATCTGGAAGATAGAAATATACAAAGAGTCTGTCTTCTTTCAGGCTACCGACAGGATCTTCGAATATCGCAACAACAGCATCAAGGTATATCCCAATGAATGGATGTACATGAAACTCGCCGGGAATAAACTGTATGCACAGGACAAGCAGAATGGCTTGCTACTTTTCCGGAATAACGAATGGGTACCGGTGAATACAGGACTGAAGCTGAATAATATGCTGATTACTGGTATGGCAGAAATCGGGCACGACAGCCTCATGATTAATACCCAAACCAGCGGTGCTTTCCTGTTGAAAGACGGACTGGTAACAGCCCGGCAATCGCCCTTCACCGGCGGTAGTGTGAATACTTCCGCCCGTATTAACGCTGGTGAAATGGTATTGGCTACCTCGGCGGAAGGCTGTATGGTGGTTGATTTCAATGGTAAAGTGGTGCAGAAGATATCACGTGCAGAGGGACTGCAGAATAACGATGTGATTGCATTGTACCTCGACAGGAACAGGAACCTGTGGGCAGGACTCAATAACGGTATCAGCTTTATCGCCTACAACGCCGCGATTAAATATATTACTCCCAGTAAAAGTAATGAGTTGCCTGGCAACTCTACCCGCATTTATAATAACGAATTGTATGTTGCCACCTCTGATGGGGCCTGGTATGTGCCCCTGAGCAGTACTACCGGCGATCTGAGTTTTTGTAAGGGAGAATTCACCCGCGTGAAGAACACCCGCGCGGAAATCTGGAGGATGGATGTGGTGAACAATCAGCTGTTGTTTGGACAACATACCGGCGCTGCCGTTTTAGAAAACCACAGCAGCGTACCATTGTTTTCGGAAACGGGCGCCTGGCTATATAAGCCAATGGCCGCAGTGTTTCCGGCCAGCGAAGTGCTGGTGGGTACTTATACCGGCATCCGTAAGCTGGAATTTGCGCAGCATACATTCCACGATAAAGGCCGGTTGGAAGGAGTGAATGAATCGTTGCGGTTTCTCGAAATCGATAACAACAATGTGATCTGGGCATCTCACCCTTACCGTGGCATATACCGGTTCGAGCTCTCTGCCGACGGCAGCAAACTGAGTTCCCATCTGTATGCCGACAGTGCAGGGCTGCCATCTGCTTTGAGCAACTATGTTTTCAGGGTGAAGAACCGGGTAGTATTTGCCACCAGTAAAGGGATATATGAATTTGATGCTGCCAGCCGCCGTTTCGTTCCTTCCGCTTTTCTTGCACCGGTTTTCGGAAATATGGAGATCCGTTATCTGAATGAAGATGCCGATGGGAATATTTGGTTCTGTAGCGGAAAATCTGCCGGGGTCGTAAATTTCCATCGGCCCTCTGGCAATAAGCCATTTACCATTACCTGGATTCCTGAGCTTACAGGCAAGATATTACTTGGCTTCGAGAACATCTATCCCTATAACAGAGAAAATATTTTCATTGGCTCAGAAAAGGGAACCATTCATCTGAATTATGAAAAATATACCGCCAATAAGCAAACAGTGACGGTATTACTCGGTCAGGTAAAGGCTTTCGGCCGGCCCGACAGCATTATTTTCGGCGGCTACTTCCACCAGCGTAACGCCACAGGATACCTGCAAAGTGCAGAAGAAATTATTTCACTGCCCGATAGTTATAACTCTTTTCATTTTGAATATAGCTCTCCCGCTTACGGCTTGCAGAATACTATTGAGTACAGTTACCAGTTAGAAGGATACGACAGCCGCTGGTCGGCCTGGTCATCCAAATCTGAAAAAGAATATACTAACCTCCCCGCCGGACGGTATACATTCAGAATAAAAGCGCACGATAATCTTGGCCATGAATCAGATGCGGTGGCTTATGCATTTACAGTAAGACCGCCCTGGTATAAAACCATCTGGTCTTATATTCTCTACGTACTGCTCTTCCTCGGAATACTATATCTGCTAAACCGATGGCAGCAGCGGGTATTGCGTATACAACAACGCCGCTTCGAAGAAGAGCAGCAACGCCTGAAATATATTCATCAGCTGGAACTGGAGAAAAATGAAAAGGAAATCATCAAGCTGCAGAATGAAAAACTCGCCAGCGAAATTCATTTCAAAAACAATGAACTCGCTGATGCGTCTATGCATCTGGTAGAACGCGGCGATGCCCTGGGCAAAGTAAAAGAAATACTGGCCTCCATCTACAAAAAAAATGGCAATAATCCGGAAATAAAAAATGCATTGCTCCTGCTTAACGATGCAGAGAAAAACAGCGATAACTGGGACCAGTTTGCCGCGCATTTCGACGAGCTCAATAACAACTTTCTCCGGAAACTGAAAAGCCGGTATCCCGCGTTGACCAATACAGATCTGAAGCTTTGCGCCTATCTGCAGTTGAAGTTATCCACAAAAGAAATCGCTCAGCTGATGGCCATTTCCGTACGGGGCGTAGAAATCAAGCGTTACCGGCTACGCAAGAAACTAAACCTGCCCACAGAGAAATCCATGACCGAATTTTTAAACGAGATTAGTCTTTAGCCATTTTATTTGTATGCTTCGTAATTCGTAATTTCACTGCATGTTGAAATTTTTCATCGCCCTGGTTTGGCTGATAAACGGCTTATATTGTAAATTGTTGAACGGAGTACCGCGGCATGAATTGATAGTAGCGCGTATACTTGGGCCGGAATCGGCGCCATTGTTAACCCGGATCATTGGCTTTCTGGAAATTTTAATGGCGGTATGGATAATATCCGGTATACGATCGCGTTGGTGCGCAGTGCTGCAAATATTGCTGGTGGCTGTTATGAATGTGATCGAATTTATATGGGCGCCGGACCTGTTATTGTTTGGCAGGATTAATATCATTGTGGCAGCGGCGTTTATTAGTCTGATTTATTGGAATGAATACAGGAATTCGTAAAATGAACATATGCTGACCTTTCTGAAAAATCATCCTTTTGCTGTGGAGGCTTTCTTTGAAAGTTCGCTGGTGCTTACCTATGCGCTGCCGGTTGACGTGTTGAGACCATTGGTGCCGCCACAGCTGGAGCCGGATACTTTTATGGACCAGGCTTTCCTGGCAGTGGCAATAGTGCAGACAAGAAACCTGCGACCAAAGGGTTTTCCGGCTTTTATGGGAAATGATTTTGTGTTGACGGGATACCGGATATTTGTTCGTTATACAAACAGCGATGGCCGGCGCCTGAGAGGATTGTACATACTCCGGTCGGAAACAGATAAAAAGAAAATGGCCGTGCTGGGTAATATTTTTACACATTATAATTATCAGACCACAGATATCAGGGTAACGGAAGATGGGAATACGCTGCAGGTGTTATCGAAGCAATCAGATCTGGATATCTCTGTAAATATGGCTAACCCTGATGCAGCATTACCGGCAGGTTCTCCCTTTGCCAGCTGGAAAGAGGCACGGCGTTTCGCAGGCCCCCTGCCGTTTACCTTTACCTGTGATCCCGGATCCCGTAAAGTATTAATCATTGAAGGCGTACGTGAAAACTGGACACCCCATCCGGTAGAAGTGATCGGCAGTAAGGCCGGGTTCCTGAACAGACCGGAGTGGAAGCAGGCAAAGCTGGCAAATGCATTTATCATCCGGAATATTCCTTATTATTGGAAAAAAGGGAAAGTGGACATATGGAAGCAATGAACAGGAAACCATTTCAGGGAATCTGGAATATCATTCGTTTTAACTGGCACTTCTATGTGATAGCGTTGTTGTTGCTGGCAGCAGGTGTCTGTTTCCGGCAGTACTTTCCTGTACTTTTGTTGTTATGGTTGCTGATAGTCAGTTTGCTGTTGTCTTTGACCGTGTCGTGGTACATATACGATGCGTCCGGGCTGTATGATCTGCAATGGCTGGATATTCCGGAAAACGGCGCCCGGTTACTCATGGTGAACATCAACGCAGGGTTCGACGAAACCAGTCATTTACTGGCCGGAAAATACCCGGATGCCAGGTGGAAGGTGTTCGATTTTTATGATCCGGAAAAACATACGGAAGTATCCATCAGGCGGGCCAGAAAAGCTTATGCAGCTTATCCCGGCACGCAGCAGATGCGTACGGATGGAATTCCACTCGATACAGCATCTGCAGATGTGATATTCCTGTTGCTGGCCGCTCATGAGATCCGGGATCACGGGGAACGGTCCGGTTTTTTCACTGAATTAGCCCGCGGGCTGCATGAACAGGGGAAAATAATAGTGCTGGAGCACTTGAGAGATACCCGGAATTTTATCGCATATAATATCGGTTTTCTGCATTTCTTCTCCCGTGAACAATGGCAGCAGACCTTTGAGGCTTCAGGTCTCAGGGTAACAGCAGAACAGAAAATAACCCCTTTTTTATCGGCCTTTATATTACAAAAAAATGGAACTGCATATTAAGATTACAGGATATCTTTTAGTGATATTGTCTTTTGTTCACCTGGTATTTCCCAAGTACTTCAACTGGAAAAAGGAGTTCTCGAAAGTCAGCCTCCTCAGCAGGCAGATCATGTATGTGCATACATTTTTTATTGGCCTGATCGTATTTCTGATGGGCATCTGCTGCATCTATGCCCCCGATGATATATTGCACACAAAGCTGGGGCATATGTTTGCGATAGGACTATTTATTTTCTGGGGTTGCCGCCTGTTGTTTCAGTTTTTTGTATACTCTCCGGAATTATGGAGAGGCAAGCGGATGGAAACAGCCGTGCACATTGTTTTTTCACTGTTGTGGGCCTACTTCAGCGCCGTATTTCTACTGGCTACTAATCGATGATGACAGACTACTGATAATGAGGTCGCTATGATAATGTCATGAAGGTTGACAGTGAGGATAAGAAATTTTTTTCTTTACTTTGATCCGGTAAGCAGTACTTTATGCTCCACGCTAATGAGATCAGAGAATTGCAGCGTCGTATATGCTTATACGATGATGAGGTGGCCTACAGGGATTTATTTATTCATCTGTACAAACCCCTCCTGAAGTTTGCTGTCTCCTTTGTGAAACTACCGGAAGTCGCAGAAGAAGTGGTGTCTGACGTGTTTATCAGCTTCTGGGAGCGCCGGCAGCAGCTGGAGAAAGTGGAGAATCTCCAGGTGTATCTCTATGTAGCCGTAAAAAATACCGCGCTCAAATATCTGCTAAAACAACAAAAACAAGCTTCCATTACCATCGACGATCTGGCGGTAGAGCTGGAAAGTCCTCTCCAGAATCCTGAACAGTTATTGCTGACCGCTGAAATGCTCTCTCGTGTGGAAGCAGCCATCGAAGGCCTGCCACCCCGATGCAAAATAATTTTTAAGTTGATCAGAGAAGATAAACTCCGGTATAAAGAGATTGCGGAAATTCTGAATATTTCCGTTAAAACCATTGATAATCAGCTGGCTGTGGCCATTGCCAGGATCGGAAGAGCGCTGAATATCCAATTGAAAAAAACGCCCCGCTGAACCAGCTTCAAAATTTTTTTTATTTCCCTTTAGTAGATTTTCCCCGGAACAGGTACCTCTAAATAAGCAGCTGTACTAAAAAACGTTATGAACAATAAGCGTATCTGGGAATTGATGGGACGAAAACTTGCCGGCGAAGCCTCTGCGGAAGAACTGCAGGAGCTCGACGCAGCACTGCGTGCCCAGCCCGATTTGCATTTCCCCGCAGAAGCTATTTCAGATATCTGGAAAACCGCTCCCGGTTATACGGACAGGGCTGCAGCTGAAGAAGCCCATCAGCGCCTGATCAGCCGTATGCAGGAGCGCGGCATCAATATAGGATTACCTTCCGAAGAGCAACAGGCAGCTGTTTTTCAGCTGAATGATCCACCCCGCAGAAGAATATGGCCCTGGCTGGCAGCAGCCGTCGTAACCGGTGCTTTGGTACTGGCCGGAGTATGGAAGCGCATGCCGGCAGGCAAGCCACAATCACTCGCCGCACTGAGCGAAGTGAGCACCAGGAATGGTTCCCGTACCTCCATCCGCCTCCCGGATGGATCTCAGGTATGGCTGAATGCAGGAAGTAAACTCATTTACGGAAAAGACTTCGGTAATGGCAGCAGGGAAGTAACCCTCAGCGGAGAAGCCTTTTTTGATGTAGCCAAAAATGCAGGATCACCCTTTATTATCCATACCAACAGAATGGACGTAAAAGTATTGGGAACCAGGTTCAATCTGAAAGCATACCCGGAGGATGAATATACCGAAGCAGCCCTGATACAGGGCAGTATTGAAGCCTCCCTGAACAGCAGACCGGGTGAGAAAATTATATTAAAGCCAACAGAAAAGATACAGGTCACAGAGGAAACCAGTTCCCTGCATCAAACCAGCCCGGGCGCCAACCCGACGATGGCAGTGGGGCATCTGACCTATTACGCAGAAACGGCAGATGCAATTGTAGAAACCTCCTGGATGGACAATAAACTGGTTTTCAGAGACGAAAATTTTGCCAACCTCGCCGAACAAATGGAACGCTGGTATGGCGTCTCTATTAAGTTTGCCGATGAACATAAAAAGACACTTCGTTTTACCGGCGTATTTGCCCAGGAAAACATACAACAAGCCTTGCAGGCATTACAGATGACTGCCGCGTTTAACTTTAGTATCCACGGTACTGAAATTATTATTAACCAGTAATTATTTCCGTTATGAAAAAGGAGATCAAACTCAACTCTTCCTGAACACACTGGTAATAAAAAAGGGAAATGCGCCAACATTTCCCTCAAGAAGTAGAACAGGAAGCTGACCAAATCCAGAAACCGGGCGGCTTCCATTTTATTACCTCTAGATCTAAATGTATGAAAAAATCGCTAATTACTGCGAAACGACCTTCCCATGCCTTCACCAAAGCACTATTAATTATGAATTGGACCGCCGTACTGCTGCTGGCAGGTGTGCTCCAGGTATCCGCCAGCGCAAAGGGACAAGGAAACGTAACACTCCGTCTGAAAGAAGCTGAAATAGCCAAGGTATTAAGTACGATAGAAAAACAAGGCGAATATCGTTTTCTGTATAACAACGCGCTGAAAGATATCCGGAAAAAAGTAAATGTGGATGTGGCCAACACACGTCTGGCAGATCTCATGAGCACTATTCTGAGCGATACAGATCTCAAGTACAAGATCATAGAGAATAACCTGGTGGTGATCATGGCAAACACCCCGGAATTACAGGATATACGCATTACTGGTAAAGTTACCAGCGCAACGGATAATTCTCCGCTGCCCGGCGTAACCATCAGCGTAAAAGGAACCTCCCGCGGCGCTGTTACCGGGGCGGATGGTACTTATACCATGACCGTTCCTGAAAACGCCACCCTCGTGGTTTCATTTATCGGATTCAGTTCGCAGGAAATTCCGGTAAACAGTAAATCAGTTATCAACATTGCCCTCAAAGAAGCCATCAGCCAGGTAGAACAGGTAGTGGTAGTAGGGTATGGTGTACAACGTAAAGTGGATGTAACCGGTGCTATCGGCCAGATAAAAGCGGAAGAAATCAATAAACAACCGGTTTCCAACCCTATTAGCGCATTGCAGGGAAAAGTACCAGGTGTGCAGATCACTAATAACGGAAAACCCGGCGCCGCACCTGAAATAAGAATCCGTGGTGTTGGTTCCGTTTATGGCAGCAATAGCCCGTTGTATGTGGTAGATGGAGTCTGGTACGATGATATCTCCTTCCTGAACCCTGCCGATATCGATAACATGAGCATCCTGAAAGATGCCTCCAGTGAGGCTATTTATGGTGTGCGTGCGGCTAACGGCGTGGTACTGATCACCACCAGAAGAGGTAAGGCCGGTGTTGCTACCGTGAACTACAACGGCTACATCGGTTATCAGAAACCTACCAACGATGTGAAAATGGCGAATGCCAACGAGTACGCCATACTGACGAATGAATTGATGGGACAGGTAGGCAAGCCGCCATTACTGGATCCTTCCCAGTTCGGAAAAGGAACCGATTGGTATCATCAGGTGCTGAGAAACGCTATGGTAACTAACCATCAGCTGTCTGTCAGCGGTGGCTCTGATAAATCAACGTATAATTTCTCCGTAGGATATTTTAATCAGCAGGGCCTGGTAAGATCCAATGACTTCACACGTTTTACCGCCCGTTTGCAGAATGATTTCCAGGTATTTGAACCTTTGAAAATCGGATATACCGTGACCGCTTCTTCCGGTAAATCAAATGATATCCCCGATGGTATCTGGCACCAGCTGTTTGCTGCCAGTCCTGTTGTGCCGGTTCGTTACAAGGATGGCGCTTATGGCGATCCTAATGACTTTAACCTGGGTGATGGTGCAAACTTCAACCCTCAGGTTACCCTGGATTTCTTTAACCAATACACAAAAAGGCAAACCGTAACTGGTAGCGTCTATGCAGACCTGAGGATCGCGAAACATTTTGTATTCCATTCCAGCCTGGGTGGTGAATATACCGACAGCCTGATGCGCAATTATGTACCGGTTTATGCTGCCACACTGTCACAGCGCAGCACCAACAGTAAACTTACACGCGATGGCACAAACATCCGCAACTGGATATTGGAAAACACACTGACTTACGACAATAAATTTGGCGATCATAACCTGAAAGTGATGATAGGACAGGGAGCACAAGGGTTACAGTTTTATAAACTGACAGCCACCGCACCAAATGTGCCTAATAACAGCGAAGGTGATATGTACCTGAAACTGGGTAGTACAGCCGGCAGAGAAGTGAAAGATGCGGGGGCGAAATCTACGGTGGCGTCTTATTTTGGCCGCGTGAACTACTCCTACAAAGACAGATACCTGCTCACGGCTTCTCTGCGCGCCGACGGATCTTCCAAGTTCTTCGGTAACCATCGTTGGGCTTATCTGCCTTCTGTTGGCGTGGGTTGGGTAATCAGCGAGGAAAAATTCATGAAGAATCAGGATTTCTTCAGTAACCTGAAACTCCGCGGTAGTTGGGGACAAATAGGAAATGCTTCTGTGCTTGCTGATATCTCTATATTGAGAGTGTCTCAGGATCCTTATCTGACGGCTATTTTCGGAGATGTGCCTTATACCGGAGCCAGTATCACGATGGTGGTTCCTCCCACCACTTTCTGGGAAAAAGGTGTGGGAACAGATGTAGGACTGGAAGCAGCTATGCTGAAGAACAGACTGTACCTGGAAGCGGGGTACTACAACAGGAAAACCCAGGACGCCATTTTTGATGTGGCCATTCCAGGCTCTGTAGGTACTACTTCCGGCAACATTGTTGCTAACCAGGCAACTTTCCAGAATCGTGGTGTGGAAATATCACTTTCCTGGAAAGATAAGATAGGAAAGGATTTCACGTATTCCGTAGGCGGTAATGTTGGTTATAATGCCAATAAAGTACTGGATGTAATTTCCAGGACACCGATTTACGACGGTGGCGGCGGATTGACTGGTGGCGCCAGGAGTACCCGTACGATTGTTGGCCGCCCCATCGGTGAATTTTATGGATATATCGTAGATGGTATTTTCCAGACAGATGCAGAAGCAGCGGCTTCCGCACAGCCTACCGCTAAAGCCGGCGACTTTAAATACCGTGATGTGAGCGGTCCGAAAGGTAGCCCGGATGGCGTGATCGACTTTAACGACCGTGTGCCGTTAGGTAATCCGAATCCAAGATATACCTATGGTATCAATACCTTCTTCTCTTATAAACAATTTGATCTGACAATCGATCTGCAGGGGGTTTCAGGTATGGAAGTGTATAACGCCAATCTGGGTGCGCGTTTCGGAAACGAGAATTTTACAAAGGATTTCTATAACAACCGCTGGCATGGGCAGGGTACTTCCAATACCTATCCGTCAGCGAATATCGGTGGCCGCGACAACTATCTTCCTAACTCTTTCTTCGTGGAAAACGGTAGCTACTTCAGGGTAAGAAACCTGCAGCTGGGATATAATATTCCTTCAGCACTTGCTGAAAGATGGAGAATGAAGAACCTGCGTCTCTATGTAAACGCGCAGAACGCATTTAACTTCTTCCACTATAGAGGCTTCTCTCCGGAGATTGGTGGAACTGTGAGAAACATAGGTATCGATAACAATGTATATCCGCTCTTCGCTACCTACAACTTCGGTGTAAACGTTACTTTCTGATTAAAAGCTGAATGACCATGAAACGAAATATTAATCTTCATATACAACGTTTAGCCGGTGGCGTTATATTGCCGGCTGTATTGCTCATCTCCGCCTGTGGTAAAAGTTTTCTGGATGTTCCTCCGCAGGGGCAACAGCCCAGTGAGCAATTCTGGAAGAATGAAGGAGATGCAACAAAAGCTGTGAATGCCATCTATGCCAATCTGCGCGAATGGAAGCAGGTAGGTTTCGCATCAATTGCTGTGGAAAGCCTGGGCTCCGATGATACCGAAAAAGGTAGTAGTGCGTCAGATGCCACCTTCCTCAATAAATACGACGATTTCACAGTGACGGCTACAGAAGGCCAGATCCAGGATTTCTGGAAGGCGCAGTACCAGGAGATCAACTTCTGTAATCAGGTGCTGGACAATGTTCCGGGTATCAAGATGGATGATGCACTGAAAACCCGTTATCTTGCGGAAGCAAAATTTGTCAGGGCATATGCCTATTTCCGCCTGGTGCGTGCCTTTGGAGATGTGCCCCTGAGGTTGAAGCTTCCGGTTGGTGCAGAAGACTATAACATGGCCCGCACACCCAAAGCCGAAGTATGGGCTGCCATTGAAAAAGATCTGACAGATGCAGCAGCTGTACTGCCGCCATCCTATGGAGCTGCAGACCTGGGCCGGGCTACAAAAGGCGCTGCGTTGTCGCTGCACGCAAAGGTGGCGATGTACCAGAATAAATGGGCGGATGTACTGAACTACACCAATCAGGCTATGGGATTGGGCTACACCCTGTTCCCCAACTTTGAACAGCTGTTCCGCATCCCTAATGAAAATTCAAAAGAATCCGTATTTGAGATTCAGTGTAAGCTTATCCTCGATAGTAAAGATGCTTCCAACTCACAATACTCCCAGATACAGGGTGTAAGAGGCGTAGTTGGAGGTGGCTGGGGTTTCAATGTACCTACCCAGGATCTGGTAAAGGAATTTGAACCCAATGATCCGCGTCTTGGCGGAACTATTATCTTCCGTGGAGAAACTACTGCTGAAGGTGATTTTATCCCTGTAGTGGGCGATAACCCGATGTACAACAAAAAATCGTATGTGCCTTTCAGGTTGTTTGTTACCGGTTACACCGAAGGTGCTGATCAGAATATACGGGTAATACGTTATTCAGAAGTATTGTTGATGAATGCTGAAGCAGCAAATGAGCTGGGTAACTCCGCTCAGGCGCTTCAATCCCTTAACGCGGTGAGAGCACGCGCCCGCCAGGGTAATCCTAACATTCTCCCGGATGTAACGGCGACTGATAAAGCAGCGTTGAGAAATGCCATCTGGCACGAAAGAAGGGTAGAACTGGCCATGGAAAACGATCGTTTCTTCGATGTGATCCGTCAGGGCAGAGGCGCCGCCGTATTTGGTCCTAAAGGATTTAAAGCCGGAAGGAATGAGCTGTGGCCCGTTCCACAGAATGAAATCGACATCAGTTCCGGCAAACTGACTCAGAATCCTGGTTATTAATCTTCAACAATCTTCATCATGAAATTCAAACTTCAATCATACGCAATATTAGCTGCCGGCGCCTTGCTGCTGTCGGCCTGCTATAAAAAATTCGATGCTGCCAGCTATGCCCCGGCACTGTCCATCGGCGGCTATTCCAGTAGCAACGCTATTGCCCCGGGCAATCTGGTAGCTTACTGGGGATTTGAAGGCAGTCTTACAGACAGCATCTCCAAAACTACAGGAGAAGCCAGTGGCACTTCTTTCACCGCAGGCATCAAAGGCAGCGCGCTAAAGGGCGCCGATCAGTCTTATGCCTTGTTTACTCCCGGCACATCTATCACCAGCCTCAAAGCTTTTACGGTGACCATGTGGGTGAATAATCCGCAGAATACTAAAGGCATCGTGGGCCTCTTTACTATCAGCAACACTAAATCCTTCTGGGGGAACCTGGATATCTTCTTTGAAAATGGAAGTACTGATACGAAAGCCGTCCTCAAAATACACGCCAGCAACAACAATAAAGACGCATGGCTGGGAAACTACGAAGTGATGAACATCTGGAATAAATGGGCAAGTATTGCGGTGTCTTACAACGGTGCGGATACTTTTAAAGTATATGTGAATGGCTCTAAAATAGATACAAAGGTTATCACAGGCTACGGTCAGCTCCAGTTTACTAATCCGGGTAAGATTGTATTCGGTACTTCGCAGTTCCAGACAGTGCCAAGCCTGACTTCTGCCTCCACTGCGCAGGACTGGGCCAGCTATCTGACAGGAGCACTCGATGAAGTAAGGATTTATAACAAGGCGTTGGAAGAAAATGATATCAGCGCACTTGTGAAACTGGAAGGACGAGGTAAATAGCAGACGCTATGAAACGAATATTATTATATCACCTGCTGCTGCTGCTGACAGCAGCATGCGGCAAAAGCGGAGGCGACAAGGCGTCGCCTCCGCCTGTTACACCGGTGGCACTGAGTTTTACATCCCTGAATGTAGACGGCCAATCTTCCGGGTTTAGCTATGTTGGTACTGGTACCAGGCCAGTGATTAAAATTACATTTACAGACGCCATCTCGCGCAATTCTGCAACGGTGGCCTGTTCCTTCAATGCCGCCGGCGGGGCAGCTGTACCATTTAATGTCGGCTGGGAACAAGGCGATAGTACTATTGTGCTGCAACCGGTATCTGCGCTAACTAACCTCAGCGACTATACGATTACCGCCGGTACGGGACTTACGTCTGTGAAAAATGCCCGCCTCCTGTCGGCAATTACGGTGTCGCTGACCACCGCCATTGATACAACAGATAAATTTCCACGCATCAACGATGATGCCCTGCTCACACTTGTGCAGCAGCAAACATTCAGATACTTCCGGGAGCTGGCCCATCCGGTTAGCGGTATGGCCAGAGAACGCAACACCAGCGGAGAAACCGTTACTACAGGCGGAACCGGATTCGGTATCATGGCAATCGTCGCCGCAACGGAGCGCAATTTTATTAGTCGCAGTGAAGGGCTGGCCATGCTCACAAAAATTACCGGTTTCCTGACCACCAAAGCAGCCCGCTACCACGGCGCATTTCCGCACTGGATCAACGGCAGCACAGGAGCAGTCATTCCCTTCAGCGCCAAAGACGATGGAGCGGACCTGGTAGAAACCTCTTTCCTGATACAGGGCCTGCTAACAGCCCGGCAGTATTTTAATAAAGCAGATATAACGGAAACGCAGCTACGAAACAACATCACCAATATTTATAACGCTGTCGAATGGAACTGGTTCCGGAAAAATAATGAAGATGTGTTGTACTGGCACTGGAGTGAAAAGTACCAGTGGGACATGAACCTGCCGATAAGAGGATGGAACGAATGTCTTATTACCTACGTACTCGCAGCCAGTGCACCTAATCCTGTTCCCAACGTGGTATATAACAACGGATGGGCAGGAAACGGCGCCATACGGAATACTGCGTCGTTTTATGGCGTTACTATTCCATTGGGGCAGCCTTCCGGTGGACCGATGTTTTTCTCGCACTACTCTTTCCTGGGTATTAACCCGATAGGATTGAAAGATCAGTATGCAGACTATGAGCAACAGGTGAAGAACCATGCCCGCGCCAACTATGCTTATTGTGTGGCTAATCCGGCCCGCAATTATGGCTATGGGGCCGATTGCTGGGGACTTACAGCAAGCGATATCCCTAACGGCTATACGGCAAGCTCGCCGGGTAATGACGTGGGCGTGATTGCTCCAACAGCAGCACTGGCCAGTTTCCCTTATACACCTGTGGAATCCATGCAGGCACTGAAATTCTTTTATTACAAACTGGGAGATAAGATCTGGAAAGAGGATGGATTCACAGATGCTTTTTCACTGCAACGCAAATGGTTTGCAGACTCTTTCCTGGCCATAGACCAGGGGCCGGTTATCGTTATGATCGAAAATTATCGGTCAGGGTTATTGTGGAAATTATTTATGAGCTGCCCGGAAGTAAAAACCGGTATGCATAACCTGGGCTTTAGCAGCCCGAATCTTTAAAATAATAATCATGAGATATATCGCATTTATATGCCTGTTCTTTATCATGCAGCCACTGACGGCGCAACAGAAAAAGACGGTACGGCCACAGCAACTGACAGATGAACAGTTATTGGAGCTGGTGCAGAAACAGACGTTCCGCTACTTCTGGGATTTCGGACATCCGGTATCAGGGATGGCCAGAGAACGTAGTAACAAATCATTCGATTACGGAGATGAAGTAGTAACTACCGGTGGCACCGGCTTTGGCGTGATGGCGATTATTGTTGCCACGGAAAGAGGATGGATCACCAGAGAGGCAGCAGTGGAACGCATGCTGAAAATGATCAACTTCCTTCGCAAGGCCGACAACTATCATGGCGTATTCCCGCACTGGCTCAACGGGGCAACAGGAAAAACTATTCCATTCAGCCGTAAAGACGATGGCGGCGACCTTGTAGAAACTTCTTTCCTCTTTGAAGGCCTGTTATGTGCCCGGCAGTATTTCAACCGGGATACACCTGAGGAAAAAGAGCTCCGGAATAAAATCAACTGGACCTGGAATGAAACAGAATGGAACTGGTATACACAAGGAGGAAGAGATGTACTGTATTGGCATTGGAGCCCTAATCAGGGTTGGAGCATGAACCACGAAATCAGGGGATGGAACGAATGCCTGATCACTTATGTACTCGCCGCATCTTCTCCCCGTTATGCCATCAGTCCGGATGTATATCATAAAGGCTGGGTGAATAATATCTACTTCAGGAACGATCGCAGTTTTTACGGCATCAAACTTCCGCTGGGATTTGACTATGGCGGCCCGCTGTTTTTCTCTCACTATTCTTTTATGGGACTGGATCCCCGCGGCCTGAAAGATCGTTATGCTGATTACTGGGAGCAGAACCGGAATCATACCCTGATAAACCGCGAGTATTGTATGCAGAATCCTAAGGGCTTTAAGGGATACGGAGCCGACTGCTGGGGACTTACAGCCAGTGATACTTACAACGGTTATAACGCACATTCACCGGAGAATGATTGGGGCACTATCACTCCCACTGCGGCGCTATCTGCTTTTCCGTACACGCCGGAATATTCTATGCAGGCGCTGAAATATTTCTACTACAAACTGGGCGATAAGATCTGGAGCGATTACGGATTTACGGATGCGTTTAACGAAACAAAACAATGGTATGCTACTTCCCATCTGGCTATTGATCAGGGGCCGATTATAGTGATGATAGAGAACTACCGTACCGGTCTGATGTGGAAATTATTTATGAGTTGTCCCGAAGTACAGCAGGGGCTGCAGCGGCTTGGCTTCCCGGAAAAAAAATAAAGATGAAAAGGTTATATGTTTTTATATTGATGTTATGGTGCATCGTCTGTTTCCGGATTCAGGCGGAGGCACAAACTACTTATTGCAATCCGGTGAATATAGACTATGGTTATTGTCCTATTCCTAATTTCACTACCTGGGGAAAACATAGGGCTACAGCCGATCCGGTGATTGTGAACTATAAGGGCGACTATTACCTTTTTTCCACTAATCAATGGGGCTATTGGTGGAGCCCGGATCTGTTGAACTGGCATTTTGTTTCAAGGAAATTTCTGAAACCATATCATCATGTATACGACGAGTTATGTGCACCTGCCGCCTGGGTAATGGGAGATACATTACTCGTTTTCGGATCTACCTATACGAGTGATTTTCCTATCTGGATGAGCACCAATCCCAAAGCCAATGAATGGAAGGAGGCAATAGATTCACTGCAGATAGGAGGCTGGGATCCCGATTTTTTTACAGATGATGATGGCCGGTTGTACATGTATAACGGCAGCAGCAACCGTTATCCGTTGTATGGTGTGGAAATGGACCGGAAAACCTTACAACCCAAAGGTACCCGGAAAGAAATGTACCTCCTGGAGCCGGAACGGTATGGCTGGCAGCGATTTGGTGAAAATATGGACAATACTTTCCTCGATCCTTTCATAGAAGGCGCCTGGATGACCAAACATAACGGTAAGTACTATCTGCAATATGGCGCACCGGGAACGGAATTCAGCGGCTATGCAGATGGCGTTGTAGTAAGTGATCATCCTCTCGGGCCCTTTAAGCCACAGCCGCATAACCCCGTTTCGTATAAGCCTGGAGGTTATGCCCGTGGAGCAGGCCATGGCAGCACCTTCCAGGATAATAACGGATACTGGTGGCATGTATCTACTATGGTTGTTGCCGTTAAGAACAGTTTTGAACGCCGCCTGGGCTTCTGGCCTGCAGGATTCGATGGCGATGATGTGATGTATTGTAATACTACCTTCGGAGATTATCCACATTATACTCATCGTGGCCCGGCCGATTCGGCAGGTACTGCCGGGTATAAAGCCTCCGGCTTCACTGGTTGGATGTTGCTGAACTACAACAAACCGGTAACAGTATCTTCCACACTGGGAGGATACTTACCTAACAATGCAGTGGATGAAAGTATCAAAACTTATTGGAGTGCAGCTACCCGTAACAAGGGAGAGTGGATACAGTCGGACCTCGGGACCGTAAGCACCGTACGCGCTGTACAGATAAACTACGCGGATCAGGATGCACCTTTCATGGGAAAACAAACGGATATCTTTCATCAGTATATGCTTTGGTATTCCGTTGATGGAAAGCATTGGAAGATATTAGCGGATAAGAGTAAGCAGCGAAAAGATGTGCCGCATGATTACATTGAATTGCCCGCACCTGTACAGGCGCGGTATGTGAAGATGGAGAATATTCACATGCCCGGTGGAAAATTTGCACTGAGCGGTTTCCGGGTCTTCGGCAATGGCAACGGTGCTATACCTGATACCGTAAAAGATTTTGTAGTGCTTCGAACGGAGAAGGATAAACGAAGCGCATGGATAAAATGGTCGCCCGTGGATAATGCCTATGCTTACAACATCTACACAGGTATAGCGCCGGATAAGTTATACAACTGCATCATGGTACATAATAACAACGATTATTATTTCAAGGGAATGGATAAAGAACTGCCTTATTATTTCTGTATAGAAGCGATCAACGAAAACGGCGTATCTGTTCGCACACAGGTAATTAAATCAGAATAAAGTATTAACGATAAATAAAGCATTATGAAGAAAGTAGTTTTCTCTTTAACAGCGCTCCTGCTGGGTGTTTACGGGCAGGTAGCCGCGCAGAAAACAGACGCAAAGATGAATACTTTCGTAACCGGATTAATGGGTAAGATGACGCTGGAAGAAAAGATCGGACAGTTGAACCTGTTAACCCCGGGTGGTGGAGTGGCCACCGGAGCGGTAGTAAGTACTGACGTAGAGGCAAAAATCAGTAAAGGAAATGTAGGCGGATTGTTTGGGGTGATAGGAGTGGATAAGATCCGTCAGGCCCAGGAACTGGCGGTAACTAAAAGTCGCCTTAAGATTCCGCTGTTGTTCGGGTCGGACGTTATTCACGGATATAAAACAACCTTCCCCATCCCACTGGGACTTTCCTGTAGCTGGGATATGAGCCTGATTGAAAAGAGCGCCCGTGTGGCAGCTGTTGAGGCCAGCTCGGATGGCCTGAACTGGGTGTTTTCACCTATGGTGGATATTGCGCGCGATCCCCGTTGGGGCCGTGTTGCAGAGGGCTCCGGAGAAGATACTTATCTTGGCTCCAGGATTGCAGCTGCTATGGTAAAAGGATACCAGGGAAATCATCTGGGCGATAAATACAGTGTGATGGCCTGTGTGAAACACTTCGCACTTTACGGCGCAGCTGAAGGCGGGAGGGATTACAACACTACCGACATGAGCCGCATTAAAATGTATGAATATTACCTGCCCCCTTATAAAGCGGCAGTTGACGCAGGAGCAGGCAGTGTGATGACCTCATTCAATGAAATAGACGGCGTGCCTGCATCGGCTAACAGGTGGCTGCTAACAGATCTGCTGAGGAAACAGTGGGGCTTCAAAGGCATGGTAGTAACAGATTATACCTCCATCAATGAAATGATAGATCACGGTTTGGGAGATCTGCAAACGGTATCGGCACTGGCATTGAAAGCCGGTGTGGATATGGATATGGTTGGAGAAGGTTTTGTAGGGACCCTGAAACAATCTCTCAAAGAGCATAAGGTTACACAACAGGAAATAGATGATGCCTGCCGGAGAGTACTGGAAGCAAAGTATAAGCTCGGATTATTTGAAGATCCTTATCGCTACTGTGATGCATCGGCTGCTTCGAAAGAAGTAGGTAGTGCCGGTAAGAGGCAGGCGGCCAGAGAGTTTGGTACAAAAGCATGCGTGTTGTTGAAGAACGATCGTCAGGTACTGCCACTGAAAAAATCGGGTACAATCGCGCTGATAGGGCCGTTGGCAGATAACCGGAATAATATGCTGGGTACCTGGGCGGTAAGCGGAGATATCCAGACTTCAGTACCAGTATTACAGGGAATGAAGCAGGCAGGTGGCAGCGGAGTGAATGTTCTCTATGCTAAAGGCGCTAATATCAGCGACGACAGCAGCTTTGCCCAAAAGGTGAATGTATTCGGAGAAAGGATTGATATTGATAAAAGAACTCCGGCTCAGATGCTCGACGAAGCAACCGCTACTGCAGCTAAAGCAGATGTGATAGTGGCGGTAGTAGGAGAGGCATCAGAAATGAGTGGAGAAGCGGCCAGCAGATCTGATATCAGCATTCCGGAAAGCCAGCGCAAATTACTGGCGGAACTGGCCAAAACAGGTAAACCCCTTGTAGTGGTGCTGATGAGCGGCCGGCCACTGACGCTGACAGCAGAGAATGAAGAAGCTACTGCACTCCTGCAGGTTTGGTTCCAGGGGCATGAAGCGGGTAATGCCATTGCGGATGTGCTGTTCGGTAATTATAATCCTTCCGGAAAACTCACGATGAGTTTCCCGCGTAACGCAGGGCAAATACCTGTTTACTACAATCATAAGAATACCGGTCGCCCGCAGCCTGAAGGAAAACCAGCGCAAAAGTTCAGGTCTAACTATCTGGATGTATCTAACGATCCGCTGTTCCCGTTCGGCTATGGGTTGAGTTATACTACATTCAAATACGAAGGACTTAAACTCAGTACTTCGAAAATAAATAAGGAACAAACAATTAATGTCTCTTTTACACTCACTAATACCGGCAATTATGCAGGAGAGGAAGTAGTACAGTTGTATCTGCACGACCGCGTTGCATCCGTAACCCGGCCGGTGAAGGAGTTGAAGGATTTTCAGAAAATTAGCCTGCAACCAGGGGAAAGTAAAACAGTGCAGTTTGTAATCAGTAAAGAAAAACTGTCTTTTTTTAACAGTCAGCTACAATGGGTAGCCGAACCGGGAATGTTTGATCTGATGATAGGAGCATCTTCTGCAGATATCAGGTTGCGGGAAACTTTTGAATTGTTATAATGGATCATAAATACTACTGTTACGAACGACCGGGGATTCTTCCCCGGTCTTTTTTTTACGGGTAACACATTGTATCTTCATGTCTTGTTAACCATTCTGTAAATATTGTTTGACTACCTATACCTGGTAAGTTATCATGTGAACTAATAATAATTTTCAGAGGGTGCTGTAGTTTTTTTAATCCTTAAACCTAATTGAAATGAAAACGACTTTTAATTTTCTGCTTACATTAATGTTGGTTGGTTTAGCTTGTCTCAAAAGCACAGTTGCTGCCGCTCAGGATCCGGGATGGGTTTTGTTGGGCTCAATTAACGCGCCGCTGCCCCCCTATGAGCTATGCTATTATAAAATTCTGCAGATGAATGCAACAACGGATCGATATGCGTCTGTGATAGAATTAAATGTACAGGCCAACCCTAACTATTATAATCAACAGGGAATCTATCGGATTATGGTGAGTAAATATGAAGGGTTAACGGATCGCTTTAATGGCATGGAAATAAAATGTATTGGAGGAAACCCTGGCGTTGCTACTTTCTATGTATATAATAATGCATTGTGGGTCCGGGCCAATTATGGCTGGGGTGTAATACAATACCGAAATATCAGCCAGGCTTATAATTCTCCGCTTGTACCAACGCCCTTCGGGCAAACTATAACAGCGCCTGCCGGGTATATAGCAACGGCGGATTTTTCGGGTTTGAAATGCGATTTTGTTAACAATGTATTTTATAAACTACCGGCAACCAGCTCAGGTGGCGACGAAATTATTTCAGGGAAAATGGGTATTGGGCTGACGCCAACGTATCAATTACATGTGTCTTCTCCCGCCAATCCCTCTGCCGCGGCTGCCTACATCTGGGGCGAAAATTACGGCACTGCAATCGGCACACTCGATACCACTTCTGCCCGCTATGCCTTTTCGGTTTTTGGCAATTCATACGCTGACGCAAGTGCACGGGCAGGAGGTCGCAAGCAACTTTTTTTCGTACGAGGCGATGGTAATGTTGGCATCGGCACCGCCGCTCCGCAAAGCAAACTGGCCGTAAATGGAGATATCACCGCGAGAAAAATCAGGGTAACCCAGTCCGGTTGGGCTGATTTTGTTTTCCAGCCCGGCTATCAGCTGCCATCATTAGGTGAGGTAGAAGCATATATCAATGCACATCAGCATTTGCCGGGGATTCCTTCCGCTGCCGAGGTAACAAAAGATGGGATTGATTTGGGAGATATGAATAAACAACTGTTGCAGAAGATAGAAGAACTGACGTTGTATATTATTGAACTAAAGAAAGAAATGCAACAGCAGCATAGTGAAATAAAGCAATTGAAAGCTACGTTGAATAAATAGCATTGTGCAGTAGCCCAAAGTGCTTATCGGATGGCACTTTGGGCTATTGCACAATGTTTTAATAGTTGATGATCTGACGCAAATGATGTTCCATATGTGCTACATAGTCGTCGATAATAAACGCCAGTGTAAAAGGCTTTCCTTCTCCGCCAATTCCAGTCTGCGTCAACGCTGCTTCCGGAATGTGTTTTATCAGAGATAACAGGAAGCGGTTATACGTAGTCCACGTATCCAGCAGCAACGTTGCCGGTTGCAACTGATGCCGGCTGTATTTATTCCAGTCGTTCTGATTATAGCGTATAACGGGTTCGTCTTCCACCTGTATCCTTACAAAACGTTGATGATTATTAGCGGCGCTATCTATCAGATGGCCGAGGATCTCTTGTTTGCTCCATTTTTCAGGGCTGGGTTTAAAGCGCCATTCTTCTTCGTTCAGCTGGCCCAGCACAGTTGGAATGTTTTCCAGCAGCCAGGCAAGACGTATAGTAGCGGTATTTTCCATAAAAGCTGATTTGTAGTAAGTGAAGGTAATTAAACATCGCAATATCCGGGTTGATCAGCTACAAGCGATGTATTAGTTTTGAGGTTATGTTCTATCATCATAAACTGGGCAACTCTCCCGGCGCGATCAGGCAACAGCTGAGCCGCCTTATACACAGCGGTGAAATAGCTTTGGGCGGCTATAGCAAAGGAAAAATCTATGGAACATTGCACTGCAGCGCTGGTAAACGGATGAATATCATAAACAGGGTATTCTTTAAAGATGAAGCAGAAGCGTTGCAGGAAGGGTACCGGCCTTGTGGACGCTGTATGCCTGATAAATACAGGCAATGGAAAATCCGTCTCGCAGCCGGATAATTTACACCACCGTTACTTTTACACCCATATCTTCCATTAGCCTGACAGTATGTTGGGAAATACTGCTGTCGGTGATCACTTCGTCGATATCTTCCACACTGCAGATTCTTCCAAACCCACGTTTGCCGAATTTACTGGAATCGGCCAGCACAATGGTTTTCTGAGCGGTGGCCATCATCTTCTGATTCAGATGTGCCTCCATGATGTTGGTAGTGGTGAGCCCAAATTCCAGGTCTATGCCATCTACTCCCAGGAATAACTTGCTGCAGGAAAAATCATCCAGTATCTTTTCTGCATAAATGCCGGTTACCGACGTAGATGTTTTACGAAGATATCCTCCGAGTTGTATAACTTCTATATCCGGTCTTCTTAATAATTCCAGCGCAACGTTTAGTGCACCGGTAATCACCGTCAGGTGGCCTTTGGGTTGTATATGCTTTGCCAACGCCAGTACAGAGGTGCCTGAGGCAATAATGATAGCGTCGTTGGGAACAATCTGTGCGGCAGCTGTTTGACCGATTAACGTCTTTTCATCACGACGGATACTTTCCTTTTCATTGACCGGTTTATCGATGGTGTAAGGGTTATGAATAGTAGCGCCGCCATGCGACCGGAACAACAGCGATTTATCTTCCAGTAACTTCAGATCTTTTCGTATAGTCACGCCAGATACATCCAGCTCCTTGCACAGTTCAAGTACATTCACATATCCCTTCTCATGCAATCTGCTGAGGATAAATTTATGGCGTTCTGCAATATTAATCATAGACATATACTATAAAAATAACTCATTATAAGTCTGCCTGTATCCGCTTGTCAAACATCGCACCCACACAAATATCAGGTAATTTGGTTTCATATTATTATAGGATGTTGTTTTACTGCCGAAAGAATATACAATATTTATCCTTTCATTTCCTTTAAATGAAATAATATGAAATTACTGATGTTTATATTGAATTTATAAATTTAATATTATCAACTATATAGATATATTTAGATCATTTCCTTATCATTCAGCATTCATTCTTTTGAAATTTCATTTTATTTTCTAATTTATTTTCAAATAGTTTCTTTTTATTTCTATTTGTGTGTAAAATGAAATAAATGAAAGAAGTCAAAAGGATTGTGATAATAAAATGAAAAGAATTGAATCAGTAAAAAAACTGAAAGCTGCCGGAGACAAGCCCTGGGATGTGGTCATTATCGGTGGTGGTGCTACAAGGTTGGGAATCGCACTGGACGCTGCTTCCAGGAATTACAGCACACTGTTGCTGGAGCAGGCCGACTTTGCCAAAGGTATCTCCAGCTACTGGAAACAGACACAGCTGCAGATTTTTACGGCCACGGCTAAACGTTATCTGCTCAATACGAATGAAAATAAAATGATAACGGTATAGTATATACGACTATCCTAACAGATTGCGTGAATCAGGAATTTAACCCAAAATTCCTGATTCTTTTTACTTCAGAACTTAAACAGAATTACCTCCTACATTTGTTATATCTTAAAAGAAGAGTTTGCCTGCAATTGTTAAATAATTCGTTAGCAGCAATTAAAGATCTGACAAGATGAAACAAGTAGGACTTTTATTACTGATTGTTTTCCTTTCTGTCCGGGCCATATGTCAGGAAAAAGATCTTGGTTTTTACGTGGAAAAGGCTAAACAGAATAGCCCGCTACTTAAAGATTATCAAAACCAGATCAGGTCGGCCGGGATAGATAGCCTTCGTTTAAGGGCTGCGTACGGACCACAGGTGAATGGTGTAAGCACCAGCACATACGCCCCGCTGATACACGGCTATGGATATGATAATGCTATCACAAACGGCGCACAGGTGAATGCACTGGTATCTGCATCCAAAGAACTGAATGGAAAGAAGAACCTGCGTAATCAGTTGCAGGGAATTGATATCCAGAACCAGGGAACCCGCAACACCGCAAAGATCTCCGAACAGGACCTGAAGAAGAGTATCATTGCCCAGTATATTATCGCGTATGGCGACTGGGCGCAGTATAGTTTCAATAATGAAGTGCTGAGCCTGCTAAGGGAAGAGGAGGTGATATTGAAGAAACTAACGCAAACGGGTACTTATAAACAAATTGATTACCTGACTTTTCTCGTAACGCTGCGGCAGCAGGAATTATTACTGAAACAGCTCCGCGCACAGTATGCCAACAATTATGCACAGCTGAATTATCTTTCCGGCCTTACCGATACTTCATTTACGCCATTACCCGACCCCGCGCTGCGGATAGAGCACCTGCCCGGGCTCGAGAATACCGTGTTCTATCGTCAGTTTATCGTCGATAGCCTCCAGCTGCGGAATGCAGATGCTGCAGTTAACCTGGCTTACCGTCCGAAAATAAACCTGTTCGGGGATGGCGGATTTAACTCCACCCTGGCCATAGATCCTTACAAGAATGTAGGTGTAAGTGCTGGGCTTAGCCTGGTGGTACCGATATATGACGGAAGGCAAAGAAAAATGCAGCACGATAAAATAGCCATCTCGGAAGAGACAAGGAAGAATTATCAGGATTTCTTTTCCCGCCAATACAATCAACAGGTGCAACAGTTGTTGCAGCAGTTGACGGCTGCACAACAACTGATTGATGATGCCCGCACACAGATCACCTACGCTGATGGCCTGATGCAGGCAAATAAGCTCCTGCTCGTACATGGTGATGTAAGAATTGCGGACTACGTGATAGCGATCAACAATTACCTGAACGCAAAGAATGTGATCACCCAGAATATCGTCAATAAATACCAGCTGATTAACCAGATTAACTACTGGAATAGCACTAACTGATAAGCTATGAAACTATTTCCATTGCTACCGGCCGCGTGGCTTATGATCGCTACAGCCTGCAACAGTAAAGCCCCTGAGGCGGGCGACAAAGCATCCGTTCCTGGTACGCCTGTAACGGTGGTGTCGCCGGAAACGGGTATGATGGGCGATTCTGTGGAATTGAACGCAACAGCTGCTTTTCTGCTTAAAACAAATGTCAAAGCCGTTGCCAACGGCTACCTGCAGGTATCGAATATAAAACAGGGGCAGCATGTTTCAAAAGGACAGGTGTTGTTCATGCTCAAAACAAAAGAAGCAGAAAACCTGGGTAATACCATCAACCGGCTCGATACTTCTTTTCATTTCACCGGCCTCATCCCCATCAGGGCTACCGGTAACGGCTATATTACACAGCTGTCTATGCAGGCCGGCAGCTACGTACAGGACGGAGAGCAGCTGGCTACCATATCGGATGACAACAGTTTCGCCTTTATCCTTAGTTTGCCATATGAGTATACGTCGCTGATCCCCGCCAACCGGCAGGTAACAGTGGTACTGCCCGATGGCCAACGGCTGCCTGGCATCATGAACGAGCCATTACCCACAGTCGATTCTGTTTCGCAAACGCAGAACTATGTGATCAGAGTTGTTTCTGCAAAGGTGATCCCGGAAAATCTTATCGCCAAAGTGCGATTGCTCAAAAGTGTAAAAACAAATACTGTATTTGTACCCAAGGCGGCTGTACTTTCTGATGAAGTACAGAACGAATATTGGATCATGAAGATGACCGATAGTACAACGGCAGTGAAAATACCAGTCACGAAAGGAATGGAAACAGACGGAAAGGTAGAAATCCTCTCACCTGCGTTGACTGCACAGGATAAAGTATTGACCAGCGGCAATTACGGGCTGCCAGACACTGCTACCGTTTCCATCATTAATAAATGAGCGGCATGAAGAACTTTTTCACGGCATATAAAAACCCGGTCGCCGTACTGCTGGTGATCATCATAGCAGGCGGATTGTTTGCTTACAGCAGAATGCAGTCGGCCCTGTTCCCGGAAATCACCTTCCCTAAAATCAAGATCATTGCCGATGCGGGGCAGCAACCTGTCAATAAAATGGCGATCACTGTAACCCGGCCACTGGAGCTTGCTATCAAGCAGGTACCTGATCTGAAGCTGATACGCAGTACTACCAGCAGAGGAAGTTGTGAGATATCAGCGTTTATGGACTGGAATGCCGATATCAACATCAGTCAGCAACGCATTGAATCCAAAATTGCCGAAATAAAGAATAACCTGCCTCCGGATATACAGATCACCGTAGAACGAATGAATCCTTCCATACTACCGGTTAGCGGCTATACGCTGGAAAGCCATAACCGGTCGCCTATCGATCTGAAATACCTGGCTACCTATACGATTAAACCTTTTCTGTCGCAGGTGGAAGGCGTTTCCGAGGTGAGGATCATAGGAGGAAAGAACAAGGAATACTGGGTGCAACTCGATATGCAGAAGATGAATACATTTGGTATCACTCCTGATCTGATCAATACCGCGCTCAGTCAAACCAACTTCATCCGCTCGAACGGATACCTGTCGGACTACCGGCTGTTGTACCTTACCGTTACTGATGCTGTAGTGGACACCAAAGACAAACTCGAAAAGCTGGTGGTCAGCAACAATGGTAAACGTATTGTTACCCTTGCCGATATAGCTGCGGTAGAAATAAAAGAAGCAAAGGAATATATCAAGATCAATGCAAACGGTAAAGATGCTATACTCATAGCGGTAATCAAACAGCCGAATGCTAACCTGGTGGATCTTTCCGATAAGATGCAGGCGAAGATTGAAGCCCTCAGGAAGACATTGCCGGCAGATGTGAAAATATCACCGTATTACATACAGGCCGATTTCGTGAAGGATGCCATCAGAAGTGTAACAGACAGCTTATGGATCGGGCTGCTCCTCGCTATTGCTGTGGCCATCATCTTCCTTCGTTCTCTGAAGGCCAGCAGCACTATACTGATTACTATACCTGTTACGCTGCTGCTGACACTGATAGTGCTGTACGCCACCGGACAAACGTTCAACATCATGACGCTGGGTGCAATGGCCGCAGCAATAGGGTTGATCATCGATGATGCCATAGTGGTAGTAGAACAAATACACCGCACGCATGAAGAGCATCCGGATGAACCAACGTTAATGCTCATACAAAAAGCGATCAACTACCTGTTCCCCGCTATGCTGGGCTCTTCCCTCAGCACCATCGTTATCTTCCTGCCGTTTTTGCTGATGACAGGAGTAGCAGGCGCTTATTTCAAAGTAATGACCAACACCATGATCATTACGCTGGTGTGTTCATTCCTTGTAACATGGATAGGGCTTCCCGTTATTTATCTCCTGCTAACAAATAATAAAAAAGAAAGAAAGTCCATTGCTGCACATTTGAGACAAGGACATGATGTAAAGCGACAGCGCTGGGTTACCTGGTTTATTACCAGGCCCTGGGTGAGTTTGGCCCTGATACTGATTACCATGGGGCTCATCGTTTTTATTGGTCCGCAGTTGGAAACAGGCTTCCTGCCTGAAATGGACGAAGGTAGCATTGTATTGGACTATAGCTCGCCGCCTGGTACTTCGCTGGAAGAAACAGACCGCATTTTGCAGCAGGTGGAAAAAATCATTACCAGCACTCCTGAGGTAGCTGCTTATTCCAGGCGCACCGGCACACAGATGGGGTTCTTTATTACGGAACCTAACAAAGGGGATTACCTGATACAACTGAAAAAAAACAGGTCAGCATCTACCAATGAGGTGATTGATAAGATCCGTAAACAGATAGAAGCTACACAACCCTCTCTGCGTATTGATTTCGGGCAGGTGATCGGCGATATGCTGGGCGATCTGATGACGTCGGTACAACCGGTGGAAGTCAAAATATTCGGCAACGACCAGCAAACCCTGCACGACCTTTCCCACAGAGTGGCGGCCGTTATCAGCGAAGTACATGGCACTGCAGATGTGTTCGATGGTGTGGTGATAGCAGGTCCTTCTGTGAGCATGGAGCCCAATAGCCGGTTGCTGGCTCAATATGGTATTACTCCTGCCAGCCTGCAGTTTCAGCTGCAAACAGCATTGGAAGGAAATGTGGCAGGTGCGGTGTTTGAAAAAGAACAACTGTCTAATATACGGCTTGTATACCCCGGTAATACAAAGCTAACGGTAACGGATATAGGACATTTGCAGATATTTATGCCCGATGGTAAATTGAGACCGGTAACAGACCTTGCCAGTGTGAAAATCAATAGTGGAGAGGCCGAGATGCAAAGAGAAAACCTTCAGTCGATGGGTATCGTTACTGCCCGGCTGGATAACCGTGATCTTGGCTCCGTTATGAAAGAGATTTCCCAAAAGGTAAGCACGGAAATAACCCTGCCTCAGGGATACAGTATCAGTTACGGTGGCGCATATGCTGATCAGCAGCAATCGTTCCGTGAATTGTTGATCATACTTATTACAGCAAGCCTGCTGGTGTTTGGCGTGATCCTTTTCCTTTACCGCGATTTTATGGATGCCCTGATCATATTACTGGTAGCGGTATTGGGAATTGCAGGTAGTTATGTGGCATTATATATCACGCATACGCCACTGAACGTAGGCAGTTATACCGGTCTGATTATGATAGTAGGTATCATCGGGGAGAACGGTATATTTACCTTCCTTCAGTTCAGGGAATCGCTGACGCATTCACAGAGTGTAGATGATGCCATTGTATATTCCATCTCTACGAGGTTAAGGCCCAAGCTGATGACGGCGCTGGGAGCGATAGTGGCGTTGATGCCTATTGCATTGGGCATTGGCACAGGTGCCCAGCTGCACCAGCCGCTGGCTATAGCTGTAATCGGAGGCTTTATTATTGCGCTGCCGTTGTTGCTGATTGTATTGCCCGGATTAATGAGAATCAGATACAAGGGAAAGCAGCGTCGTATGAATGAAAGCACCATTTAAATATGTATCTTTATAATAACACGTGAGCACTGTTATTGATAAGCAATATCTGTATACCTAAACTGTTACAATATGAACTGGAGTTTAATCTTCAAGCTTTCCCTTTTCGGCCTGGCAATGGCACTCGGGACGGTTTATTTTATCCCATCGAACATCGAGCCGGTTTGCTGGCTGGTTATCTTTATCATCTGCGCATATATTATTGCGAAGAAATGTGAGGCCCGGTATTTCCAGCACGGCTTTATGGTGAGCATCTTCAACTGTGTGTGGATTACTACTGCGCATATCTTGTTGTTCGGCACCTATATCGCCAATCACCAGAAGGAAGCGGAAATGATGGCAAAGATGCCGATGCCCGACAGCCCGCGACTGATGATGGCGATGACAGGACCTGTGGTGGGCATCGTATCGGGCCTGGTACTCGGATTGTTTGCTTTCGTTGCATCGAAGATAGTGAAGAAGTAATCATCACGTTTTCTTCAGCCAGTCGAAATTTGAACGGATACTCAGGAATCCGAGCACATTGCCGTTCTTTGGATCGTATTTTATATCCACCGGTATCCAGATGTCGTTCGTGATCCGCACCCGCAGGCTGCCTTGTCCGGTAAATTTACTCCTGTCTTCATTATCATATTTTCCCTGCAATACATTATTGTAGGCAATGGCGCCTTTCAACTCAATAATGGATTTCCTGTTTTTGTTTTTCAGGATGATCCAGTTGAATCCGCCGGCAAAAGAGAATAACTGACGCTGCCCTACATCAGGTTTATGAATGATGGCAGTATCATCTCCAAAGATCATGGATGCTTTCAGGTTAAGTTCGATATTCATCTTACTGTTATGCCTTAGCATGCCCTTCAGGTATTCGGTGTTGATATTGATGGCTGAGAATAATTTACCTTTATTATCACTGGAAAAATTTCCTTCAAGGGTCCATAATCCGCGGTTCTCCACATAGTTGGCCATCAACGCATAATTCTTCTCCATAATACCCCGGAAAGCCTCGGGTGTAAGATCTTTAAAGTGCCGGCTGGTACGCATATGTTGCTGCATAACGGCTACAAATGCGGCTGGCAGCTCCTGAACGGGCGTTTGTGGTGTGTCCGGATCATTGGCATCAACAAAGAAATTCAACGCCTTGTCGTAGTCCGCATCGCTGGGATGAGTGCCCAGATATTCGTTCAATATAGCATTTTTTAATGCTGCATGTTCTTCTCCGAAGTCGGTGGCAAAATCAAATACTGTCTTATCCCGGTTATTGATCAGGGCATATTTCAGCCCGATTGTATTGCCTTTAAACCGGAAATTGGTATCCAGTTGAGGGGCAACGGAGAAGACAAAATTTCTCGCAAATTTCTGGCGGATATAGTTAGTGTCTACCCAAAGTTTATCGTCTGTTTTTACTTTGATAGCAAAAATAGACGATTGAAATTTCAGGCTTTTCTGAGGGCCTGTGAGATCATTAAACGCCAGCTGGAAAAAACTGATCAGTACATCCTGACTGTTCCCTGATTTAAGATCAGCAGCAGTTCTGATAGTACGCTTTACAGAATCGGCTTTTGTCTGGGCCTGTAGCAACACCGGCAAAAAACATAGCAGGTTAACAGCAATAAATAACAGGGGTTTACGCATAAATGTTAAATTGTGATTTTGAAATACCGGGAATAATAACCCTCGCTGCTGATAGTTCTGGTGGCGAAAACTGCATCATCTATGTACAGGGTGGCAGTAGTACCTCCTGCAGGAGAATTGCCTTCAAACATAATGGTATAAGTACCCGGGCTGGCAAGTTCATATTCAATACAACCGGAGGCAGCAACTTTTTCAATACCATAATTGGAGGGTACTACGTTTACGTAGGCATGTCCTTTCCCACCACGGAACTCGAGGCATAAGGTTACTTTTTTCATAGAGTGTGTTTATTTAGGGTGTTCGAGCTTACAGAAGGTTAATATACATTTTAAAAACTGACGACGATAGCTACTGGTTTTCTACAGTGAATTTACGGAAAAAATTGATTGTGTTTCGTTTTTGACACATTTAATAAATAATACAGATAAAGATATAGCATTACGAGCCAGGAATAGCCAGAAGCTGGCCACTATCTGACAAAGATCATTATTTGTAAGAATCAGGATCATATTTCCCGGGAGAGCTATTGTCTAACTTTGAGTCAATAAATGGAAAATATATTGATGTGATCATGATCAGCATAAATCCTGACCATGATCATGTATAGGTTTATTTTGCTGTGTTAAATTGACCCGGAAATGTCAAAACTAATAACGAAGATGACGGATGATCTGAAAAAACTGTTGATCCAAAATGAAGATTGGAAACTTGTTTTGAAAGAAATGGAAGAGCGGAATATTTATTTTAAAACCAGGTTGGCTGATGTGCTGGCTTCGCGTTTACGGCGGGAGGAATTGGACACACTGGAGGCATTTCATAACAGGTTCCTGAAACAGGATGAACAGATTGGTCTTTTAAGGCATGAAGTCAATGAGTTACGAACAATGATAGGGGACGCAGATTCTGCGTCCCAGGTAAAAGTAATAAGCAATATGCAACGTGGCATAGCAGGGCGTATCACACTTACCTGGGATATATTTGACAGGTTGAATTCAGATTTCAGTAACTATCTTGATGGCAGATTTCCTAATGCTTAGCCCAGCATGTTAGTCAGTTTCTTTTCATCGAGGATAATTACCTGGCTTCCCCTTATCTCAATGAGATTTTCGTCTCTGAAGTCGCCTAATGTGCGAATGAGCGATTCGGTTGCTGTGCCGGCAATAGAAGCGAGATTTTCCCTGCTCACGCCGATTGTAAAGGGAGGTTCTTTCCCTTCGTTGTATTTTTTATGAAGATTGATAATAGCTTCCGCTACTTTTTTCCTGAGTGAATTATAGGCAAGTCCAAGCAATTGCTGTTCCTTCGTTGTAATATTTTTTGCCAGCATACGTATTAGCTGAATGGCCACTTCATGATTATTGTTGATCAACTCTTCAAAATCGCTTAGCGGGATAACCGCTATTTCGCTGTCTTCAAGAGTGGTGGTACTTTCTTTATACGGACTGTTTTCCAATAAAGCGGTGTATCCAAAGAAATCGCCTTCGCTATAGAGATCTATGACGAGTTCTTTGCCAAAGTCGTTACTCTTATAAGCTTTCACTTTACCTTTCTGAACATAATAAAGACGGGTAGGGCGGTTACCTTCGAGGTAAATGGTTTGTTTCTTTTTGTACTTATCGATGTTCCTTCCGTCAGCCAGGTTTTTCAGCGTTTCTCTGCCTGTAGCCTCGTACATCAGTTTGTTCAGTCCCTGCAGGTTAGGCGAGAATTCCTGTTCACGGATGGCAGCCTTCTTTAATCTGCTCGCCACGGCATCCCACAACTCGGTGCTGGTAAATGGTTTCGTGATATAGTCATCTGCTCCCATACCCATACCTTTTCTTATATCCGCCCGTTCTGTTTTGGCAGTGAGGAAAATAAACGGGGTGTTTTTTACATTTTCAAGCTGATGCATCAGGTGCAATACACCAAATCCGTCGAGCTCGGGCATCATGATATCGCATACAACCAGGTCTGGTTTCTGTTTGAGGATTGTTTCAATACCTGTTTTGCCATTCTCGGCGGTGATAACCTCGTAGCCGGCTATCGACAGGATATCGGCTGTGTTCTCACGTAATTCATCATTGTCTTCGATGAGAAGAATCGTTTTCATGATCAGGGCTTTTTGTTTTCCTGAGGGAATGTGATATTAAAAGTGGTGCCTTCACCCAGTTTGCTTTCACAGGAGATACTCCCAAGCATTAACTCGGTGTATTTTTGAACAATATGCAGTCCCAGTCCGGTACCTTGTATGTTACTTACATTAGTGCCGCGGTAAAATCTTTCAAAAAGATGTTGCTGATCTTCCTGCGACATACCGATGCCATTATCTTTAATGGTAAAAAGAAATTCGCCGTTGGCGGTAGCTGTGTGTAAAGTGATATGACTGTCTGCTTTAGAAAATTTAATGGCATTTCCCAGCAGGTTCATAACTATATGTTTCAGGAGGGAGGCATCTAACGACACAATAAGATCACCGTCATGTTTGTACTCGACTGTCTGGCCTTCTTTGACCATGCCCTGCATTTCCTGTATAATAGTATTAAAATGTTCCTCTACACCAAATTCCGAATAGCGGACCTGTATCTTACCTTCCTCTATTTTTCCTACGGAAAGAAAATCATTTAAAGTGTCAGTAAGAAGGCTGACAGAATTTACGATCCGCTGGATATGCTTGTTGCGTATAGGCTGATCCTGGTCTTCGCCGTAGTGCTTCACCAGGAATGCAGAAGAGAGTATAGTACTGAGCGGCGTTCTGAATTCATGGGAGGCCATAGATACGAAGCGCGACTTCAGATCGCCCAGTTCTTTTTCCCGGCCAAGTGCAACGGTCAGTTCTTCTTTGGAGTGTTCCAGGTCAGCCAGCGCCTGACGGAGCTGCTGTGTTCTTTCCTCCACCATGTTTTCCAGTTCGCTGTTGAGTTGGGCAATCTTTTCTTCGGCTTTCTTTCTTTCAGTGATATTGTTGATATAGGCAATAACAAAATTACCTTCCTCATTTGAATAATGGCTAAGACTGATTTCCACAGGGAATTCTGCTCCGTTTTTATCAATAGCAAAAAGGTCCAGACCTATACCCATAGGCCTGCTTTGAGGATGAGCGTTGTAATGTTCGCGATGTTTTAAATGGCGTTGATGAACCCGTTGAGGAATCAGTATCTCTATTTTTTTGCCGACCAGTTCTTCCCGCTTATACCCAAATTGTTCCAGCGCAAAACTGTTGATCATAGTGATCTCTCCCTGTTGATTGGTAACCAGGATTCCTATGCTGGCATAGTCGAACAGCGCGCCGAAGCGTTGTAACTCCTCTTGCAGCTGTTGCCGGTAGTTGCGTGTCGAAACGACATCTGTAATACGGAAAAAACAATATTTTTTTTGTTGATGCTTCAGTAGTATTTCTTCATAAATGCCGGTGAAAACCTCATTCCTGATATTTTTCCACTTACCTTCCTGGGGAGGTTTTCCTATACCGTCCTTTACACTATTGCCGGTTCCAAGTCCATTCTGTGTTATCAACAGTTCAAGAGCAGCGTAATCATCCGTTCCCAGCAGGGATATTCCGGTTTCATTGATATACATCAGTTGATCCTGGCCAAGTTCTTTTACTGCAACCAGTCCGGGTATCCGTTCCATGATTGCAGCAAATATGCTGAGCTGGAAGTTTATGTCTAAGTCGTTAACGGAAATGCTCATAGGTCGTTTTTATTGTGGAGCTGATTCTCCCAGCAGGGCAATCGGCCTGAGTTCTTTATGCTGCATCAGCCTGTATTTGGTTACCACAAACTGTTGCAGATGTTCCAATGCCTCTGTTACCGAATCAGTAAGCAATATATACTTCATGATGTCCGGTTCCAGCATGTAACTGTCAATCATCTTATGAAACAGCGGCATTAATGGCTCCCAGTACCCTTTGCTCATCAGAACGATCGGAAAGTTAAGAATTTTATGCGTCTGAATCAAAGTTAATGCCTCAGAAAATTCGTCCAGCGTGCCTATCCCGCCTGGCATGATAACAAATCCGTAGGAATATTTAAACATCAGCACCTTCCTGACAAAAAGATAGTGGCAGTCGAAATGCCGGTCCATCCACTGATTCGGTTGTTGCTCTGCCGGGAGCTGTATATTACAACCAACAGACTTGCCGTTAGCTTCCCGTGCGCCCCGGTTGGCCGCTTCCATGATACCCGGTCCGCCTCCTGTCATTACGGAAAAGCCAATACCGGCTATGCCCGCCCCCATCTGACGGGCCATCTCGTAGTATTCGGATTCCGGTTTTACCCTGGCAGAGCCAAAAATAGCGATACAGGGCCCTGCAAAATGGAATACCCGGAATCCCCGGATAAATTCGGTGAGCATTCTTAAGGTAAATTTCAGTTCCTTCAACCTTGAGCCTGGCCCCTCTAGGAAATGCTTTTCTTCTTCCTGTAAGACCAGTTTTTTTACGTTCTCCGATTTGCCCGGGGAAGTGTATAACGGTTCCATGACTAATAATTTGCATTGTCAATTTCCACCCGTTTTCCCGTCTGGGTTATGACCTGGATCATAATAATATCTGATGTTACTCATTTTTCTACGAAAGACAGCGTGCTATTATTGTAAAAGAAAAAAGTAGTGCTATGAAAATATATATAAGCGAAGAAGCTGTTGTGGCGGATATACAAGATAAATTCCACGAACTTTACCCTTACCTGAAACTGGAGTTTTTCCGCGAACCTCACGCCGATAGAAAATGTTCTCCCCAGGAGAACGCTGTGCCGGCAGATACGCCCATTGAAAAAATCAGGATACAGCATAGCTTCGGATGGCTGGATGTTGGCAACTATCGTACTGCGCTTGCCATTGAACATGATTTTCGCCATTTATTCGGGTTAAGTGTTCAGATATTGAGAAGATCCGGCGATTTGTGGCTGGAGGTGACAGGAACCAGCGATTGGACGCTTGAAAAGTTGAATGCGGCCGGTAAACCGGATAATCCGGAGGTATTCAGTTTACCTGATGAAGCAGATTCAGAATAATATTACAAATAGATTTAAATGCATGAAGCCTGGCTATTATAGCCAGGCTTCATGCCTGAAGGATGCCCCGCAATGTGATGATAAAATTGCTTGTTTCATATCATGACATTTAAAATTAGTAATGTGTGATGAAAACAGGATACGCAAGCGTCTTAATTAAAAGGTCTGCATAACTATGCCTGAACAACCGGGACAAGGTACTACGCCCATATGCTCCCATTACAACCATAGCATGTTTCTTTTTGAGCAAATAATCAAAAAGCTGCTGCTCTGCGTCGCCCTTCAGGGTAATGATATCTGTATATTCAAAATGCCTGCTCAGCCATTTGCTAATTCTTTTTTTATCATCTATAGAGATTTCCTCTTTACCAATTTGTAATACTGTAGCCCTTGCATTATCGAATTCCGGAAGTATATAGGAGAACTGTTTCATAGCAAAGATGGAAGATGCACTACCGTCGTAACAGAAAATAACTTCATTCACCGGTGTAAACGCAGACGGCGCAATTACTACCGGGCACTGTGCAGATGCCAGCAATTCCTGCAGTAGGGTAGAGGGAGCGTCCTGTGCCACCGGAATATGGGATACGGTGGCGTCTGCAATAATAAGATCTGCAAATTTGCTCTCTTTGATCAATTGCTGGAGTGTAGGTTCTTCCAGGTATTTTGAAGTAGCATGAATGCCTTTTTTTTCGCAGGTTTCTTCGAACGTCCTGATATGACTCTTCAGATCTGATTGCTTTTCAGTATACTCAGGATAATCCTTGTTGGTAATGCTCTCTACATAGGGAAACCCCAGCATGGTTTTCATTTCCGGCTTGTCTGCATGCAGCTCTTTCTCAAAGAAGTAACCTGTAAGTTTTGAACGGGTAATGCCTGAGAGGTAACAGGCGAAGTTTATAGCATGTATAGTGGGATTGGAACCACCTGCCATGAGCAATATCTTTTCCATAGTTTTTTTTCTAAAGATAGAAATGTAAGCAGGGGATTGCCATGATTATCGTCAGCTGATATCATGATACTGGATAGCTGCAACGCTACTGACTAAGATCAGTTTTCAGGATGAGGGAAATCATTTTATATAGAAGCTTTCCTGAATAGTTTAGCAGGAAAAAGGAGGTAATTATGTTTCAGGCATTAACCAAACGAACAGCGTTATTTCCGTCTTCCGACGACTTTTTCAAACCCAACTACAACAGCTTTTCGAGGAGTTTCAATTTACCGGATGGGGTCAGGAAAGATAAGATAGAAGCTAAATATGAAGATGGTGTTCTTAAAGTGAAGTTGCCAAAAAGCGAAGAAGCTGTGAAGAACGGGAAAATCGTCCAGATCTCCGTTGATTGATCCAATCAAACTTTTTTCAACCCCGCCGGTATATCGGCAGGGTTGAAAAATGCAAAACTATTTTATGGAAAAGATATTGTATGTAACAGATGCTGTTAAACTGAACCGGGTAGCGCTTGAATTTGCGTGCTATCTCTGCAATCTGACACATTCAAAACTGACCGGCGTCTTTCTCGAAAATAAAGAACTTGAGCTCCGTTCAGGAGAATACATCAGAGAGATGGCAGAGATCCCGGAAGTGCCCGGCGCCGAACTGGCTGGTCAGAAGGAGCTTTACAGAGACGATAGTATCTGCCGGTTCCGGAATATCTGTGAGGTGAATGGTGTTAATAATATCACGCATACGATGCCGGGATTACCTTCTGTTGAAGTAATAAAGGAAAGCCGTTATGCTGATCTTATAGTGATAGATGCCTCCAGCTCCTTCTCATGGAAAACCGAAGCTATTCCGTCTTCTTTTGTAAGAAGTGTATTAAGGCAGGCAGAATGCCCGGTAGTATTGGCTCCCGAAAGTTTTGATGGCATAGATGAGATTGTATTTGCATACAATGGAAGCCGCGCTTCCATGTTTGCTATTAAACAATTCACTTACCTGTTTCCTCAATTCCGCGGGCACCGGGTAAAGTTGTTGAGTATTATAGAAGAAAGAAAAACAGTCAGAGGCGATGAAGAGAAATTAAAAGAATGGTTGGATTGCCATTATGAAAAGGTATCAGTTACTATATCTAAAGACGATAATATGAAGGCCGGCTTGTTGGAGAAGCTGTTCGGAAACGATAGCACTTTCATTGTCATGGGTGCTTTCGGCCGAAGCAGCCTGGCAGAGTTATTTATTCCTAATCCCGCCATCCCGGTAGTAAAGCTGGTAACACAACCGATTTTTATTTCACATTATTAAACACCAAATACTATGACAAGGATTATTGCTGCAATAGACCCGCTTAATTTTTCAGAAAGCCAGATTGCGGGGTTTAAGTATTTTGAAGGATTGGCAGATAGTGATTTATCTATTGTCTGCCTGGATAACCTGACAGCGGAAGTAGTTCCGCAATATGGCCGCACGGAAGCCTATGCTTATAGTGATGAGCGTATTATTGCTGAAACCCGTGCTGCCCTGGAATGGGAACGTAAAAAGAATATTGCCCGGGTGAAGGAAATATGTGGCAACGTTCATTTAAAAGCGGAGATACGGGAAGCCAGAGGATTCCCGGAATACGAAACCATCCTCGACAGCCGGTTTGCCGATTTGCTGCTTATCAGCAACGGTACCTCGTTTGCCGTACTGCAAGACAGTAACCCCACTGTTTTCGTGAAGGAAGTATTGGCGAAAGCGGAGTGCCCGGTTTTAGTAATGCCAGATGTGCTCGGAACAATCAGGGAGATTGTTTTTTCTTATAATGGAACTTTTTCTTCCATGTACGCCATTAAGCAATTTACGCAGCTTTTCCCCGGATTTTCGCACCTTCCCGTAGAGGTGGTATATGTAGCGGAGAAAGGCGAACCTGCAATACCCTGGAAAGATAAATTGAAAGAATATCTTGAGCAACACTACCAACATATCGAATATATAGTGTTGAACGGCGAACCTGCAACAGAATTTCTGGCACTGCTACACCGCCGGACAGATTGTGTAGTCACTTATGGTGCTTACGGAAGAAGTGCAGTGTCCCGTTTCTTTCACAGAAGCGATGCGGAAAGTGTACTGCGTACTACCAATATCCCCGTATTCATCACACATCCTTAAAAGGGTATCTTATGAAAGGTATTATCATTTTTAAAGGAAAGTATGGCGCTACCCATCAGTATGCTTCCTGGCTTAGCGCCATACTTAATATAAAGGCTCTTGTAGCTGGTACCGAAACAACAGAACAACTGAAAGAAGCAGATTATGTTATCCTCGGTACCAGCATATACATAGGAAAACTACAGCTGAAAAACTGGATAGAGAAACATCAGCTGTTGTTGCAGAAAAAGAAACTATACCTGTTCCTGGTATGTGGAACACCTGTGGATGAAACAGAAAAATTGCAGGGGTACATTACGGCAAACGTTCCTGCTGAGATCAGAATACGTTGTGACTGTTATTTCTATCCTGGTAAACTTGAATTTAAGAAACTATCTTTTATTGATAAGTTACTGCTAACCATTGGTGCCAAACTGGCCCGAAGCAGAGGAGAAGAAATTCATCTCGAAGATTATAACCATGTAAAAAGAGAAAATCTGGATGCTCTGGTTAATGCCGTGAACATCCAGATTAAAACAGCTGTTGCATCTTAACCTATTTTTGCTTACCCGTTATTGTATCTATTTTATTTCTTCTTATTTTGCTGATAACATCCCAGGGTTGCGCATTCAGAATATCTGATTTGCTGCAGCCCGCTTTTCTTGCAGTGGCGATGCCAAGGTGGATGAAATCAAAATGCGGTAATGTATAAGCATCAGCATCTATCGCCAGTTTTACTCCATGTTTAATGGCCTGGCGAGCCAGATCTGCACTCAGATCAAGACGATCAGGCCTGGAATTTATTTCCAATGCGGTACCCGTTGCTGCCGCTTTCCGGAATACAGCATCCCAGTCAACCGGATACCCGTTCTGTAAGCTGATGATCCGCCCTCCGGGATGCGCAATACAGTTTACAAAAGGATTTTCACAGGCGCTGATCAGCCGCTGCGTATTATCCCGGTTTAGACCGTCCTGTATCGTAGCAATAACCCAGTCTGCCTGTTGTAACAGCTCTCTGGGCTGATTAAGTTCCATGTTCTCCTGAATAATTGCTTCTACTCCTTTCTTTACAAAATTTAATCCCAGGATTTTGTTAATATTATCTATCTCTTCAAATTGCCTCAGATAATCCAGGTAGTTCATTTGGGCTTTATCTTTACCAGGAATGCTATGGTCTGTTATAACCATATATTGATAATGAGGAAAAGCATGGATAACATACCGGGCTATTTCTATAATACCGGCAGCGCCATCGCAATAGTTGCTGTGGATCTGCATATCGCCACGGATCTGGTTGAAACTGATGAGCGCCGGAAGCTGATGGGCCGCAGCCGATGCTACCACTTCTGCATTTCCCCTTAATTCCGGCTCTGGGTACGACAGGTGCAACAACCGGTATATCTCTTCTTCAGTAGTGCCTCCTATGTAGGTTCCATTATCGGAATTGGATAAACCAGCTTCGCCAAGATGATACCCGTTTTTCTCTGCCAGTTTCATCAATTGGTCGTTGTGAGCAACAGGACCTGTGTAATGTAGCATGGTAGCTCCGTATTGTTCTTTGTTTGTCAGACGTATATCGGCCTGAAGATGATTTTGTAATAACAAACAAATCCTGCTGTTGCCAACAGCTACTACATGGCTAACCTGGGGGAGGGCATTTATTTTACTGATAAGCTTTTTTTTGTTGTTGTTACTCACCTGTACGACCATGTCGATATCACCAATGGTATCATCCTTTCTCCGGAGACTACCGGCAAAAGAAACTTTTTCTGTTTCAGGAAACTGCTCTATGGCCTTGACTATTTCTGTACCAATAAGGGTGGCATCCCAGAGCGAAATTCTGCTGCCTGCTGTCTTGTGAAGTTTTAAAGCATGCTTTATATCTTCAATCTGTTCGTCTGTAAGACTTTTTACTTCCTTTAACCGTCCACTATTTATTGCCCTGGTAAGTGTTGCCAGGTCATTTATATTCAGTTCCTGGTGCAATGCATTGACAACAGAAGGGGTTATTCCCCTGATATCAAGTAGTGCAGCCAGGCCTACCGGAATTTTCGCTGTTGTATTTTCATGTGTTTTCATAAAAAGCAATTTTGAATTTCATAATACATTTATATCCATTCATTCACTTTTATCCGTTGGCAAAGTTGATGACTTTCTTCAAGTACAATAGACTTATGAATCCCATTGATACCAGCTTGAGCCATCCTGTCCGGATTTTCATTCAGTGTTTTACATAAAATGATTCCGTTGTTGAGTAGCTGGTACTTTTCGTGATAACTAAGTGTAGTGAGACAGGTAACAGGATAAAGACCTGACTGATCAATAACGTCTTTCAGACCTTTGCCTGCCGGAGAATCCCACGACATTGTTTTAAGCCCCATGCAATGCGCATATTGGGCTGCATCGGTGCTGAACCGGGTATTGGTAACGATCCATCCGCTGCATTGATAGGTTCCCTTTTCATTCCACTTCAATGCTATATCCTTAAATCTGGACTGCACGTAGAGGGGGATTTTCACATCACAATGTGTGCCTTGTAATTGGTGGTATTTACACTCTATTATATAGGCTGTTCTCTCTCTTGTCGCCAGAATATCTACTTCATGCCGCACACAATGACCATCCATAAGGCTATTGGTACTGGCTGTAAATCCTGTATGCCGGAACAACTCAGCAACGTACTGTTCAAATGGAAAGCCAGAAGGCCCGAGTTCAAAAATGGCCTGTTTCAGATGATATTTTCCGGCAACGGTGTATGAATGTTTTTTCAGTAATCGGGATACGATTTCGTAAATCGCGCTGGTGGACATACCTGGATACACTTCTTTGTACAGCTCATCCAATATCATTTCCACAGTTTCCGGAGCAGCACCGGATCTCAAAAGCGATTTCCTGACTTTACTGCTTGAGAATGGAGCTGTTTTGCCATCTGATTTAATGACATCGAGATGTGGTTGTCTGTTGGCCATATTTCAATAGTTTATTAATTGAAATTAGACTACCGGACCAGGGAGATAAATGATATCTGTTAGACGGGACTATGATAGTTGTCAGTTATCTGAATTGACCATAATCAGCATCAGAAATGAGCATGATCATTGATGGTGGTTCTATTGGGAACTATCTTAGTAACATACTAAATACCTGGTTATGAAGCCTGTTTCCAGAATGCCCGGGCAATTCGCCTGGTTGATAGGATTGCTGATAATAATAAATCTGCTTGTGCCGTTAGGTGCACCTTTTGTTCACCAGGTTTTACGGGTAAAGAAAGAGCGGTATTCACTGGGAATGGAGAGAAAAGATACCATTCCTGTTAAGCCAGCGGAGATTGTCAACCAGGGAGATGATAGTATGATGGCATATAGGAGCAAATACAGTCAATTAATACTTCACCTTGTACATAACAGCCCTTCGGAAAAATGGCCCGTAAAAGCAGGATATCCGGCGTCGGGGGCGCTACTGCCTTTTAACAGGATCGTCGCTTATTATGGTAACCTGTATTCCAGTCAAATGGGCATCCTCGGGGCGCTGCCTCCCGAAGATATGCTTGCGCAGCTACAGGTTACTGCTAAGGAATGGGCGGCGGCAGATTCATCCATTCCGGTTATACCTGCACTGCATTATATAGCAGTTACTGCCCAAAAACAACCCGGTAGAGACAGTAAATACAGACTCAGGATGCCGGATACGGAAATTGATAAAATATTACAGATGGCGGCCGGTATACATGCAGTAGTATTCCTGGATATACAGGTGGGTCATAGTACTTTACAGGAAGAACTTCCCCGGCTGGAAAAATACCTGAGCCGTCCGGATGTTTACCTGGGGATTGATCCTGAATACGCTATGAAAAACGGAGAAGTTCCCTGTACTGTCATCGGCACATTTGATGCAACGGATATTAACTACGCTTCATCCTGGCTCGCAGGAATTGTCCGGCATTATCATCTCTCCCCTAAAATACTGGTGGTACACCGGTTTACACAGGCAATGGTAACCAACTACAGGAATATAGAGTTGCGTCCTGAAGTACAGCTGGTAATGAATATGGATGGATTTGGAGGGGTGGCTAAAAAGAGAGATTCATACAGAAGCTGGATTGAAGGGCAACCGGTACAATTCACAGGATTTAAACTGTTCTTCAGAAATGATGTGGCTACGGGGGGGCATATGATGACTCCCGCTGAAGTATTGCAGTTATATCCGGAACCCATCTACATACAATATCAGTAACCATTGATAGTAAGTAGCATAATCTGAGTTATTATGATATAAATAATCGTTACATCAGGCATAACGCGCCACAAAAAGAGGTATCTCCAGTTCTTCAAGCAGTATGTCTGCCATTCCGGGATAGAACCAATGGGAAAGCCTGCTGCGGCTATGAGAGCCGGTGACCACCATCGCGCCTGGTTTTTCTTCTCTCAGGCGTTCCGGGATATCTGTAGGTGCAAGACCCTTTAGAACAGTAAAAGCAGCATGAGGATAATGACGCCTCATAAATTCCTTCATCAGTTTTCCGTCGGGCACGTGAAGTGAGCCTACAGGGCTTTTCACTGTTATCACTTCTATTGGTAAACTTTTGAAAGATGGAAGAACATATTCGAGCATTCTTATTGCATGTACGGATGCTGGAGAACCGTCATAAAGAATGATCACTTTATTGATCGGACGAAATACGGATGGAACCAGCATCATGGGGCATGCCGCTTTGGTCAGCAATTGTTGTATAAAAGGAGACGGAGATTTCTTTTCAATGCGGTTAAATGATTCGTGACTGTCGATGATTACCAGATCCGCAAATATGCTCTCATGTATAAGCGCATCAATAGCAATATCCTTATCTTCATGCAGGGAATAATTTACCTTAGCCTGCTGACATGCTGTTTCAAACCGCAGCGCGCCATCTGCCCTGGTTTTCCTGTCTTTCTCTGAAAATCTCCTTATTCTTTCATTAGAAACTTTAGCCTCATCAACCAACTCAGAAAGTTTATAACTTCTGTAGGTGATATCATTCAAAAATACACCCACGAGATGAGCACTTTCCTCTCTAACAATAGAAAGCGCGTATTCAACAGTGGAAGAGGAATACCTGAGACCATCGATGGTGGCAAGGATCTTTTTCATAAAATTTTGTTGAATTGATGATGAAATAGATGCAGCATAGGGGCGTCAGACAATTTTTTTACTTTGAATAACAGTATAATGCAGGATGCTATCTGCATTCCCATTGCCGGGATAATCAGCCCTTTACTGTCGCCAAAAGGAATCAATGCCAGGAAAATCGCTGCTGCAACAAGTCCCGCGCTCAATACCCATCCCCTGCCCGCAATCAATAAACCGGTTACCAGCTGGTAAAACGCCACAAATAATAACAACAGGGAAATACTATCGCGGAAAGCTCCATAGATAAACTGAACACCGTACACATAGAAACGTGAATAACTATTATCCCCAAATGAGCCGGGATGCCTGAGTACGGTAACCAGATTCACGATTCCTGCTGTAGTGAAAAGAAGAAAGATAGCCAGCCGCGCAATGCGTGGGTAAAAAATGGATGCTGCAAATACCAGCAGCCCAACTACGTTGGCTATCAGATAGGCATTGGAAGAAATACCGGTATCCATAATAAGCTATTTTATAAGGTTATTAAGATCTGTATACATGTTAAAATTAGTGATACGCAAAAGGCTGGATAATGACATCCGTCAATTTTTTCGCTGATCTGAATCATGATCATTACGGATGATCGGGAATCTGAAAAAACAGGCAATAATTATTCTAGCTTCAAAAAATAAATAAGAATATTCCAAACTAACCCTATATTTGTTTAGTAGAACAGAATAGAACAAACCAATTATAAGTTTTCATTTTGAATTGAATATCAGCAGTATATGCCGATCGGGATTGCTTTGGAATAAGTGGAAGTATTGCTAAAATTCCACGTTATGGCAACAAATACCAGACAGATCAGTCAGCGCACAAGCCGATACTGATAACATGCTTCTTTAGGAACGATCAACCAGTTTATACCTATCATTAAAAAGAACCTTTATAACCACTTTATGCTACACGTTATGCATGTAAGAATTGTTTCCAGGATGTTATGGCTGCTCCTGTTCTTTGCAGCTATCCTGACCAGTGCCTCCAATGGTTTTGCCCAGGGCAACGGCAGGATCTCCGGTACTGTCACTGATATGAAAGGGGAACCTCTCCCCGGTGTGTCGGTGAAGCTCACCGGTACTAAAACCGGAACTGTAACCGACAGTCGCGGTACATTTGTATTAAACACCACTACCCGGGAAGGTATGCTGGAATTCAGTTTCCTGGGATTTGAAACACAATCGGTTCCCTTCTCGGGAGCAGCTCCGCTCAACATCAAACTGCAAAGCGCTACTGCTAACGTAGATGAAGTAGTGGTGGTGGGCGCACGTATGAAGAAATCCGATCTCACGGGTGCGGTCACCAACGTGGATTCAAAAGCACTGCTGCAACGGCCGGTAACTAACATGAATCAGGCCCTGCAAGGCAATGCTGCCGGTGTTTTCGTCAGCAACCCAACCCGCCCGAGCGACGATGCCAGCATCAGAATTCGTGGTATCAATACCATCAACGCAGGCTCTTCCCCCATCTATGTAGTAGACGGCGTGGTGATGGAAAACAACCAGGGCGGATTCAACGCGGTGAACGTAAACGACGTTGCTTCTGTGCAGGTGCTCAAAGATGCTTCTGCCACTGCTTTGTACGGTTCCCGCGGCGCCAACGGCGTGGTGGTGATCACCACCAAAAAAGGGCAGCGCAGAGGCGGCGATGGCCTAGTTACCTACGACAGCTGGGCCGGTTTTTCAAGCATCACGCAAATGCCGAAAACCATGAATGCCGAACAGCTGTTCGCCATGCGTATAGATGCTTACGCTAACGGCTATATGAAAGATCATCCGAACGCTGATCGTCAGACTTACATCGACACCGGACTAATGAAAACAAATGTGGCTTTCTCTAACCAGGAATTTGATACGTACAATAAAAAGAAAAGCTTCAACTGGCTGGATCAGGTAACCCGCACAGGTTTCCAGCAAAACCACGCGTTGAGCTTCTCCGGCGGATCCGACAGAGGAACATTTTACCTGAGCGCAGGTTATGCAGGTATCAAAGGTGTGGTGGAAAAAACAAGACAGGATAAATACACCGGCCGCTTCAATGCCGACTACAACGTGAAGAAATGGCTCAAAGTAGGTACCAACACCGGTTTTACCCGTACGAATGATAACATGCCTTCCGACGATGTGTATGGCAAAGCACTTAACGCCAATCCACTACTGGATTATGCGCCGTATAAAGATCCTGCAACCCGCTATACGTACGACTATCTCACGATCTATTACCGGTCGCACGGGGAACAGAACAACAACGACTTCAACCCGTTCAACTCACTGCTGATCCAACGCAACCGTACCCGTAACCGCGTCACGTCTTCCAACTACCTCGACATTACTCCTATAAAAGGACTGGATTTCCGTTCGAGCTATTCACTGGATTACGGCGCACAGGAATGGTTTGAGTTTACTCCTCATAACATACAGGAAGCGATCCGCCATTACAACGGCGATGCACGCGCTAAACACGAAAGATGGAGCGATACTTACTGGCAGTGGGATAACACCATTACTTACAATACCACTATTGCCAGCGATCATAAACTCACTGCACTCGTTGGTTCCAGCTCCAGCAAACGCAGATCGAATTACACATTGGCCCAGGGCGATCGTTTCGCCAGCGACGATCTGTCTTACTATGATCTGGGCGGCGCTGCTGCTGTGGAGAAATCAGTGTTGGGATCTGATTTCTACGCGTATTCACTACTTTCTTTTCTGGGCCGTGTGAACTACAGTTACAAAGACAAATACTTCCTCACTGCCACGGCGCGTTACGATGGGTCGTCCCGCTTCGCACAGGGCCATCGTTGGGGAGTGTTCCCTTCTGTATCTGCCGCCTGGAATATTACCAATGAAGATTTTATGAAGAATACTGATCTGTTCAGTCAGTTGAAACTTCGTGTAGGCTATGGCGTTGTGGGTAATCAGGATATTAGCAACTACGCCTATCAGACACTCTACGGCTCTAAGGTTAATAACGGTAATGCACTTATCGCAAATGATGGTCGTCGCGGAAACCCGGATATCACCTGGGAAAAGCAGAAGCAAAGCAACATCGGGCTGGATATGGGTTTCTTCAGGTCAAGACTTAATGTTACTGCCGACTTCTTTTATATCAATAATGATAACCTCCTGCTGAACCGCTCCCTGGCTACTACGAGCGGATATACACAGGAATGGGAAAACATCGGCCGCGTGAACAACAAGGGAATGGAATTCTCCGTAACCGGCGAGATCATACAGAAGAAAGATTTCAACTGGTCTGTTTCCGGGAACATTTCATTCGATAAGAACACGGTGAAAAAGCTGTATGGCAACGCCACCGCGTTATACAATGTCAATGAGAATGTGATCCAGCGTGAAGGGAATATTTTCCTTGGCCAATCGTTACACACCATTTATACACTTCGCTCCGGTGGAATTGCACAGGAGTCGAACCGCGCTGAATGGGAGCACCTGACATACAACGGGAAAACCGTAAACCTGGGCGATCTGTTCGCAAAAGATATCTCCGGCCCCAATGGCAAACCCGATGGCGTTGTAGATCAGAACGACAAGGTTATTGTAGCTAAGGAAGATCCCAAATTCTATGGCGGATTCTCTACTAATTTCTCTTACAAAGCTTTTTCGCTGAGCGCGATGTTTACCTATTCCTATGGTGCGAAAAAAATCAGCAGCTACTACGAAGGTCTGATCAACAGCATTGGCGAAAGTATGGCATCCACTGATCTGCTCAACCGCTGGACACCGCAGCATACCAACACCAACATTCCGCGTGTGATTGCTAATACCAGCTACAACCGCTATAATCCTTCTGACCTGGATTATTCCATTCAGGATGCATCTTTCCTCAGGCTGGCCTCACTCACACTTTCCTATACCCTGCCGGAAAAAACATTGAGTGCCTGGAAGTTCAATAACCTGCGTTTGTATGTAACCGGTTCTAACCTGTTCTGCATTACACCGTACAAAGGATTTGACCCTGAAACAGGCGACTATGGTTATCCGCCGGTGAAAATGTTTGTATTTGGAGTGAATGTAGGTTTTTAAACATCAATTGTAAAAATTATGAAACGTACTATATCATGGATGCTGGTAGCCGGATTGGTGACGCTCTCTGCTTCCTGCAAAAAATTCCTGGACGAAACGAGCATGACTAAGCTCGATGAAAATAAAGTATACTCCGATTTGGACCTGGTAGAATCAAGTCTTAAAGGTATTTATGCAAACTGGAAAGCTGTTCGGACCGATGAACAAGGCCTGATCATGATGATGGGGACCGATGAAACACAACAGGGCGCCTTTCAGATGAAGAGCGATCCTGCAAAAGGAGGACTGGACCGCTACGATGCAAACCTGAACGCTACCCTGAATCATATAGCCAATCAGTGGAACATCCGCTGGCCGCTGGTGAATGAAGCCGCTAAAATTGTTCGCGGACTTGAGAAAAAGAATGCCGCAGCTGGTTCCCGTGAAGCTAAGTTGCTGGGCGAAGCTTCCTTTGTACGCGGCTTCGTCGATTTCCAGCTGGCAATGTACTGGGGAGAAATACCTATCCGTGATCTGGACCGCGAAGCTGAACTGGGCTTCCGGCGTCAGCCACTGAAAGATGTCTGGACTTTTATCATAGCAGATCTTCAGCGCGCAGCCGACAACTGCCCGAAAACAAATGAACCTGGCAGAGCTACTTCCGGCGCCGCGTGGGCGATGCTGGGGAAAGCGTATATGTCGGCCCCGGTATCCACCGGCCTGCGCGACTTCTCCAAAGCCGCTGCCTGCTTCGAAAAAATGATGGGCGATTATTCCCTCGTTCCTTACAAAGATCTTTGGGACTATACCAAAATTAATACACCCGAATCCATCCTGGAATTTCAGTTCACCCAGGTTTATCCGAATAACAATAAACTGCAGTTCCAGATAGGCTCACGCGCTGTACAGGCATTCTTCGGAGATGGATGTTACTACTCCGGTTACGATAAAATTGTACCAACTCAATATGCATATTCGGCTGTTGATAGTGGCGGCGTCTGGGAACCGGGCGATCTGCGCAGGACTGAAAGCATTCGCTATGATTTTACTTATTATGGTACAACCCCCACGCTGGATCCCATCAACTGGGAAGACCTCGGAAATGACTATGATGAACTGAAGCCACATGTGAAGAAATATGAAGATTTCCGCACGGACAAGCACACCGACTTTAAGATCAATAACATGTGGAACTCCGGCAAAAACATACCCGTGTTACGCCTCGGAGACATCAAATTATGCTACGCCGAATGTCTGAATGAGCTAAATCGTACAGCCGATGCCGTGAGTGTAGTCAACGAAGTACGTACACGGGCCTGGGGTGGCTCGCTACCCAGTGATAAACGTTGGACGACCATGACGCAGGATGCTTTCCGTACGGCCATCATGGATGAACGTATCCGCGAGCTGTTCGCCGAAGACTGGCGCCGCATCGACCTGATCCGGACAGGTAAGTTTCTGCAGCTGGTGAAGGCACGCAATAAATGGACAAAACAGTCAGGTACCCTACAGGATTTCAATACGATATTCCCGATTCCGGATACCGAAATGAAGCTAAACGGAGATATCAAACCATCCGATCAAAACCCCGGTTATAATTAGTCGAAATAAATAAAGCAGGCCGTTGTATCTTACACGGCCTGCTTCCTGATTTTTTATGAAGAAGATGATATTACAAGGGGCCTCTCATATGTTGATGACAGTGGCCATGTTCTTATTATTCAATACAGTCCGTGCGGTAACACCCGCCGGCTGGAAAATTGTGTACGATAAGTCCACCAGGTCCCTGCACCTGACAAGATCGGCCGGGAAGGCAGACCTTCAGCTGTATGCCTCCTGGAAATGGAACGGACGGCTGATCACCACTAAAGACTACCGCCAGGTTACTCAAACTGTAAAACCGCGGCACGACGCCTTTGGCAATGGAACGATCCTGCAGGTTACCTACCGGGATGAGCAGCTGCCAACCCTGGTGCAGTCGTTCTACCAATACCCCGGAAAAGATTACCTGCTCACCGACTTCTCGCTGGAAGCTTCCTCCGGTAATATCTCCTCCGGTTATATGGCTCCGGTGAATCTCAGCAATATGACGCAGATGCTGAATGCCGGCGATATCCGCGCACTGTTCATCCCTTTCGATAACGATAAATGGATCCGTTTTCAATCCCATCCACTGGATTTCAATTCCCTCACCAGTTACGAAGCTACAGCTGTTTTCGATGCAGGTAGCCGTAAAGGACTGGTAGTCGGATCCGTAGAACACGACTTTTGGAAATCGGCCGTGATCATGAACCGAACTGATAACGGAAAAGCCTATACGCTTACCTGTTACGGCGGCGTGGCCGATTCCACTACCCGCGATCTGCTGCCTCATGGCGCCCGCGAAGGACACGTTATCAAATCCCCGAAAGTAATGCTGGGTGTTTTCGACGATTGGCGCAATGGTATGGACGCATACGGACAGGCTAATGGAACCATCGCTCCCCGCCGGCCCTGGAAGAAAGCAGTGCCCTTTGGCTGGAACAGCTGGGGCGTGTTACAGTTCGGAATCAACTATCAGAAAGCGCTGGAAGTATCAGACTTCTTTAAAGAAAACCTGCAGCCGCAACATTTTGTAAACAGCAATGGGGAAGTAGTGATAGGACTGGATTCCGGCTGGGATAGTTTCACAGAAGAACAACTGAAAAATTTCGTAAAACATTGTAAAGCCAACGGCCAGATGGCCGGCATCTACTGGACGCCTTTCACCGATTGGGGCAAGCATCCCGACGCCGCAATAAAAGAAGCACCGCAATATAAATTCAGGGATGTTTATCTTTATGCCAATGGCAAACCGCAGGATCTGGACGGCGCCTATGCGATAGACCCTACTCACCCCGCGATAGAACAGCGTATGCAGAAAATAGCTGAGCTTTTCCACCGTTGCGGTTTCCAGTATGTGAAAATGGATTTCATGGCGCATGGAGCAATTAATGCCGACAAATGGTATAATCCCCATATAAAGTCAGGGATTGAAGCCTATAACTATGGGATGCAGTTACTGGATAAATACTTCGGGGATATGTATATTAATCTTTCCATAGCCCCCATCTTCCCGGCCCAATATGCGCAATCGCGTCGTATTGCCTGTGATGCCTGGAATAAGATCAGGGATACGGAATATACGCTGAACGCAGTATCATATGGTTGGTGGATTACCAATATATACCGCTTTAATGATGCTGATCATGTGGTGTTACAGCAGGCATCAGAAGGAGAGAACCGCGCAAGAGTAACATCTGCCGTTATTACCGGGTTGTTCATTACTGGTGATGATTTTAGTAAAGGTGGAAGTGAAGAAGGGAAAACCAAAGCACGCAATTATCTGACCAATGCAGAAGTGAATGCAGCGGCGATGGGCCGGAGTTTCCGCCCGGTGGAAGGAAACGGTCGGCGTTCGGAAGATCAGTTTACACTTCAGGATGCGGATGGAAATGTATATTATGCAGTGTTCAATTATACAGATGCAGATCGCACTATACTGCTGCCAATGGAAAGACTGGGCCTGGATCCCCATGGACGTTATAACATCAGGGATCTCTGGTCGCACGCCAACATCAGCGCCACCCAAACCCTCAGCATTCCGGCAAAGGATGTGAGATTTTTGAAGATCAGCAATAAATAAGTGATATAATAAATTCAATCCATGAGGAAAAAATTATCCGTTATCTTGTTTTTCCTGATTGTTGTGACCCATACAGCAGTTAAGTCGGAAACTATTCGCATATCCACTAACGAAACAGAGCTGGTTTTACAAACAGCGGAAAATGGACGCCTGTACCAGTTGTACCTCGGAGCACGGCTGGCTAACCAGGACGAATACACGCTGTTGGCTGGCAGGGTGAAATCTCATGCCGACGGCCAGGGATGGGAAGCATATCCTGTATCCGGAACAGAAACGTTTTTTGAACCGGCATTCGCCATCAGGCATAATGATGGTAACATGACCTCCGTGTTACAGTATGTGTCCCACAAGGTAAACGTCATATCCGGCGATGTTACTGAAACAGTAATTCAGCTGAAAGATGCTTTATACCCTGTGCAGGTGAAACTGTTCTATCGTAGTTATGCAAAGGATAACGTGATTCAGGCATGGACTGAAATTAGTCACAATGAAAAGAAGCCGGTAAACATCGGCCAGTACGCTTCTTCCATGTTGTACTGGAAATGCGCCCGGTATTTTCTGACAGAGTTCAGTGGCGACTGGGCAAAGGAAGTGAATATGAGCACCGCGCCACTTAATTTCGGTAAAAAGATCATCGACTCCAAACTGGGTACCAGGGCGGATTTACACGTATCTCCTTTTTTTACAGTGGGCCTCGGCGCCGCACCGGCGGAAAATGAAGGACAGGTATTGATGGGAACACTGGCATGGACGGGCAACTTCCGCTTTACATTTGAAGTGGACAATGAACAAAACCTGCGTGTGATATCCGGCATCAATCCTTACGCTTCCGACTATACGCTGGATCCTGGAAAAGTATTCACAACGCCTGCTTTTATCTTCACATTAAGTAACCATGGTACTGGTAAAGGTAGCCGTGATTTACAGCGATGGGCCCGCAACTATCAGCTGAAAGACGGCCAGGGTGGCCGCCTGACATTGCTCAATAACTGGGAGTCTACCGGCTTCGATTTTAACGAGCCTAAGCTGGATTCCCTGATGCAACAGGCGAAATACCTGGGTGTGGATATGTTTCTGCTGGACGATGGCTGGTTTGGTAATAAGTATCCCCGCCATAGTGATACGCAGGGACTGGGCGACTGGCAGGTGACCGGCAACAAGCTGCCAAACGGAGTACCATCCCTCGTGAAGGATGCTAACCGTGCTGGAGTAAAATTTGGCATATGGATAGAACCCGAAATGGTGAACCCCAAAAGCGAACTTTTTGAGAAGCATCCTGATTGGGTGATCATGCTGCCCAACCGCGAGCGCTACTATTATCGTAACCAGTTGGTGCTGGATTTAAGCAACCCGGCTGTTCAGGAACATGTGTTCAACGTAGTGGATCACCTGATGACGGAAAACCCGGAGCTGGCGTACATGAAGTGGGATTGCAACAGCCCCGTTACAAATATTTACTCACCTTATCTGAAAGACAGGCAGAATAATTTGTACGTAGATTATGTACGTGGCTTATACAAAGTATTGGATCGTATCCGCGATAAATATCCCCGGCTGCCGATGATGCTTTGCTCCGGTGGTGGCGGTCGCACTGACTATGAAGGACTTCGCTATTTCACCGAATTCTGGTGCAGCGATAATACCGATCCTGTAGAGCGGTTATTCATTCAGTGGGGATATTCCCAGTTCTTCCCGGCCAAAGCAATGGCGGCTCACGTGACCAGCTGGAATCATGAAGCAGGTATAAAATTCCGCGTGGATGTGGCCATGCAATGCAAGTTGGGTTTCGATATTAATCTGAAAGAACTGTCGGCCCGCGATCAGACATTTTGTAAGTCGGCCGTAGCCACCTACAATCGTGTGAAAAATATTAACTTCGAAGGCGACCAGTACAGGCTTGTTTCCCCGTATGAGGGCAACCATACAGCTGTCATGTATGTGAGCAGCTCCCGGCAGCAGGCACTTGTATACGCATATGATATCTACCCGCGCTTTGGCGAAAGTTCCCTGCCTGTATTGTGTCAGGGCCTTGATCCGGCAAAGAAGTATCGCGTCAGGGAAATTAATCTCATGGAAGGATCCCGGCCAGGAGATGCTTTCAACGATAAGGTCTATTCAGGAGACTATCTGATGAAAGTAGGTCTGGATGTATTTACCGCCAGAAAGCTGCACAGCAGGGTGCTGGAGCTGGAGGCGATCAACTGATATGGAGCTTCATAGCTCCGACCTTTGAACAACCACGAATCTGAATGGATGAAAACAGTTTTTGAAAAAATACGGGAGCTGGAAGATATGCCGGCATACTCCAAACACGAACGGTTTGTAGAAGGCATTATTAACGCTATTAATGAGAAAATCATCGGGGTAGGGGACTCCCTGCCTTCTGTTAATGCCATGATCGCCGGTCTGGGATATGCCCGTGAAACCGTGATCAAAGGGTATCGCGAATTACAGGGCCGTGGCCTGATTGAGTCAAAAAACAGGCTTGGATATTTCGTGGCCGACGATAATACACAGCAGTCGCTCAAGGTAGCGCTGTTCATGTATACCATCGATACCTTCCAGGAACAATTCTATCGCAGTTTCCGTAATGAGTTAGGTGCCAATGTTCATCTCGATGTATTTTTTCACCACGGCAATATCGAAGTATTCGAAACGATGTTTTCGCTGGTAAAGAACAGATACGGTATGTATGTGATTTCCCCTATTCATCATCCCCGCACAAAGGAATTACTGAATACCATTCCTCGCCATAAACTGGTAATGTTCGACCGTTACGAGCCACTGGAAGGCGATTTCAATTATGTAGTGCAGGAGTTCGAAAAATCGTCCTATGCCATTTTTGAACAGCTGAGCGACGTAATCCGGAAATTCGATAAAATGATTTTTTATCATAATCCGGATTCCCTGTTCCCGCCGGAAATCGTACGTTCCTTTCAGAAGTTTATCCAGAAGCATCATATAAAAGGTAAAATACTGCGGGAATATGAACCGGGTTCAGTTGAAAAAGGAGTAGTATATTACGTGAATGAGAATGCCGAATTGTGGAATTTACTGAGAGATTGTAACGCAAAGAAGATAAAACCAGGTAAAGATATCGGTATTCTTTCCCACAATGATGAACCGGTAAAGGAAATTGTGGGCAATGGTATCACCACCTATTCCGTTAGTTTCAGCAATATGGGCAGGCGTGTGGCCCGTGCAGTGCTGGACCGGGAGCCTGTACAATTGGTGCTGCCTACGGAGCTGATCAGGCGTAACTCTTTATGATATTATGAATGCAGTATCCCTGCTAAGTTTTTTGTTGATCACTGTTTTAGTGGCGCTGATTTCCTGGTATAAAACCAGGAAAGAGAATCTTCAGACTTCTTCCGGCCTTTTTTTCGCCAACCGCAACCTGGGCTTCCTGGTCGTAGGAGGCGCCTTGTTCTTTACCAATATCAGCGCAGTACAATTCATAGGAGAAAACGAGCTGGTATATACCAACAACATGAGCGTGATGGCATGGGGGCTATCCTCTGTATTTGCCATGCTGGTGGTGTCGGAATTTATTATGCCTGTATACCTCCGCAGTGGTATCTCCACAACACCGGATTTCCTCGAAGAGCGTTACGATACCGGCACCAAACGTTTTGTATCTGTAATTTTCCTTGTCAGTTATATCGTGAACATGTTGCCCTCCGTGCTGTACAGCGGGGCACTGTCGTTCAATGGACTGTTCCGGATATCGGAAACATTTCATATTAGTCATTGGATAACCGTCTGGCTCCTCGTCTGGCTCATCGGGCTGATTGGCTGCCTCTATACGGTGCTGGGCGGTTTAAAGGCTGTTGCTATTTCAGACACTGTGCTGGGGATTGGTATGTTCGCTGGCGGAGTATTGCTGCCCTACGTTGCACTCAGGTATTTAGGCCACGGATCTGTGCGGGCCGGGTTGGATACGCTGCTGGCGTCGCATAGGGAGCATTTGAATTCCATCGGTGCAAAAGGTGATTCAGTGCCGTTTTCCACCATTTTCACAGGGATGCTGCTGGTGAACCTTTATTATTGGGGAACGGAGCAATATATCGTGCAGCAGGCGCTCGCTTCACGTAACCTGGCAGAGAGCCAGAAAGGCATTGCGGTAGCTTGTGTGGGAAAGATTATATCGCCCCTGCTGCTAAACATCCCCGGTCTGATTGCCGTACACTTATACACGCATTTGTCAAACACTGCTGAAGTATTTCCGAAGATCGTCAGCGATATATGTCCACCGGTACTTACCGGCTATATGGCAGCCATTACCTTTGGTGCAGCCTTTACTACTTTTAACGCCGGACTTAACAGCTCCAGCACCCTGTTTGTACTGAATTTATACAAACCACTCATGGAACGCCGCCAGCAGCCGGTCAGTGAGCGAACGATGGTAAGAGCGGGGAAGATGTTTGAAATCATCGTTTGTCTGCTGGCCATGTGCATTGCACCTTTCATTGCTTTTGCACGGCATGGCTTATACACTTATCTGCAAATGGTGAGCGGCTTTTTCAGCGTTCCCATTTTCACGATACTGGTGATGGGACTTTTACATAAACGTATGCCTGCCATCGCCGCAAAGATCGGGCTTACTTTCTTTATCGTTACTTATGCTGTATCGCAACTACTGGTAGATACCGGCTTGCATTTCCTTCATGTGCTGGCCATCCTTTTTATAGTAACAGTATTACTGATGATGATAACAGCAGCATTTTATCCGCGAAAGGAACCATTTGTACAGCAATGGAATAATGTGGTAGATCTGCAACCCTGGAAAAGAAGACACCTGTATACAATACTATTGCTGCTGGCAATGGTGGCCTTATTTGTAGTTTTTTCTCCGCTCGGAATAGCTGGTAAATTATAACAGCAATACAGTTAACGATACTAGCACTATCCCCATTAAGTTATCAACAGCCGTAATTATGTTGATAGTTATAATTTGTCATAGTTTTTCTAATAAAATCACCACCTGTTTTACTCCCATAAGTATTTTATTTGCAGTTAAATAATACCTGAATTAGTAATTGCGTACAATAGTTTTAGAGTTTTTCGAATCCTGGTGCATTATTTAAGGTGCCGGTTTTTTTACAGTTAAATCAGAAAATAATAATTGTTGACAAGTAACAGTCATTATCCGTGTTTACGGACAGATGAATGAGCAGAACATAGTGGGGCTCTTCGCTCAGGGTCTCACTGTGTTCCCTCTGAATACTGGCCGGATATACATTAAACTGGAAAAGACATTTATTACATAATCCGTTAGTTTCCCGACACGATTTTTATTGTATCACTTGTATCTACAGGAAAATACACTGCAACAACCAATTGAATGCAGTAAGCATTCATAATACTGTGGGCTATTAGCCCGCTTCGGTACGAGGTGAACAATTCGACTGTTTCTACAGTCAGATTAAACTTACTGTCACTTCTTCCGTTGAAATTGAACAGTTGGAATTATCTTTTTTTATTACATTTATTCCAGCAGTCAACCGGGGAATATCATGAGCGCAGAGTAGGGCTGGCATTTGAAGGTATCTACTATTCTGATATACGCCGTTGGGGAAACGGCGCTGTTATACGAACTATAGCAGGTCAGCAGGTGGAAGCAGGAAGTTTTGTAGATGCACTTTATCTTTGGCTAATTCCGCAAGGAGAGATGGACCTTAATCCTAAACTGACACTAAATCCAGGTTATTGAAAGTAATATTCATGTCTATAAACAAATATCCCGGCAGCTTGCTCCTGCTGACAGTAATATTGTGTTGCTGGCAGCATCTTACCGCTCAACGTAATACGGCTGTTAAGCAGCCGTATTACGATACTGTATATGTAACCGTCTATGGTGCAACCCCCGATAGCCGCAACGATGCTGTACCTGCGGTGCAGGCGGCACTGGAGGTTTGCAGAAAAAAGCGTAATCCACTGCTTTTCTTCCCGGCAGGCCGCTACGATTTCTGGCCAACGAAAGCCCGGCAGAAAGCATATTATGAGTCTAATACCACCGTCGACAATCCAAGATACAACGCCATCCTGATAGATAATTTCCGGCAACTCACGGTTAGTGGCAACGGCTCTTCTTTTATTTATCATGGCCGTATTCAGCCTTTCACCATCGACCATAGCAGTAATGTCACCATCCGGGATCTTGCTGTCAACTGGGATTTTCCGCTGACAGCGCAAGCCACCGTACTGGACACCGCTGCCGATCATATTGATGTAAGCATCGATACGGCGCAGTATCCTTACCGGCTGAACAATCAGCAACTTGTTTTTGCTGCTGAGGGATGGAGTGGCAAAATAACCGGCGTTATGGAATACGACGCCAAAACTCACCTCATTGCCTACAGAACGGGCGATCAGCCGGCATTGGGAAATAACTGGTCTTCATACAGCGCAGAGATCCGCGGTAATGGAGTGGTTCGTTTGCATCACAGGTTTCTGCGCAAACCAGCGCCAGGTAATGTGCTTGTGCTACGGCACAATGCAAGGGATCACGCCATGATATTTGTAACAGATAGTAAGCATATACAGTTTCAGCATATCAATGGATATCATTGCGCCGGACTGGGCATCCTGTCGCAATACGCTTCAGACCTTACGTTCAGTCATGTGAATATCGTTCCGGATAGCACAAAGGGACGTTATTTCAGCGGCCACGACGATGGGCTGCATTTTTCCAATTGTAGTGGCAATATAGTGGTCGACAGTTGCCGCTTCGCCGGTTTGATGGACGACCCTATTAATGTTCATGGTACCTACGTAAAGATCATCCGGAAGCTCGGCAGCAATCGCCTCCTGTGCCGCTTTATGGAGTCTATGAGCATTGGGATGGAGTGGGCAAGAACAAACGAGAAAGTGGCATTCATTAATCATCATTCTCTTCAAACTATTGGTAACAGCAAGGTAACTGCCTTTAAGGTGAATAGCCCCACCGACTTTGAACTGACGCTTTCTGATACCATTCCGGTACGGGTGGCAGAAAGCGATGGGCTCGAAAATACCACCTGGACGCCCAATGTCACTGTCCGTAATTCATCTTTTGAAAGCTGCCGCGCAAGAGGGTTGCTCGTGAGTACACCAGGTAAAGTGATCGTAACCGGCAACAACTTTTCATCAAGCGGTTCCGCGATACTCATTGCCGGAGATGTGAATTCATGGTATGAATCCGGTGCCGTCAGAGATGTACTGATAAAAAACAACAGGTTCCTGGCGCCATGTAATACCTCGGATTATCAGTTTACCGAAGCAGTGATCAGCATCTACCCCGAAATACCGATTATGAATGCCGCTACGCCACCGTATCATAAGAATATACGGATCGTAGATAATGTTTTTCAGGCCTTCGATTATCCTGTATTATTTGCCCGATCGGTAAACGGGCTGAAATTTGAAAATAATAAACTGCTCAGGAGCTACGACTTCCAACCATATCATGAAAATAAAGTAACCTTTTCACTTTCCGGCTGTAAGAATGTGAGCATTCAGCATAATTCGGTTGATCCGAAGCTGCTGGGAAAGAATATCCGGCTTAAGTTCATGGATAGGGCTGCTTTGCAATATCAACAGGAATTGGTTGTTGAATAACTAAATTCACGATTTAACTACATCATTTCATTATCTGACTACACCGGCCAATTTGTGCTACACCATCTTTGTACCATCATTTTTAAAAAGAAAATTTAAAAAAATGGAAAATTCAAAAGTATGGTTAGTCACAGGTGCTTCAAAAGGACTGGGGCTGGCATTAGTGAAAAAACTATTGAAAGAAGGATTTCGTGTTGCTGCAACTACACGCAATGTTCAATCACTTATTAAAGAAACAGGGGAGCCCACGGAATTTTTTTTACCACTTGAGGTGAATTTAGATGATGATAACGACGTAAAAAACGCAGTCAAAAAAAGCATCGGCCATTTTGGACAACTGGATATCGTTGTGAATAATGCTGGCTACGGACAGCTCGGAACCCTGGAAGAGCTTACAGACGAGGAAGCCAGAGCTAATTTTGATGTCAACGTTTTTGGCGCTCTTAACGTTATCAGAAATGTAATGCCCTACTTGAGAGCGCAAAAAAGCGGGCATATCTTTAACATTTCTTCAGTAGGTGGTTATTTTGGCAGCTTTGCTGGATGGGGGATTTATTGTGCCACCAAATTTGCAATGGCAGGCTTTACAGAAGCGCTGGTGGAGGAAATCAGGGAGTTTGGCGTAAAGGCAACCGTTGTATATCCTGGCTATTTCCGTACCGACTTTCTGACACAAGGTTCTTTGAAGAGACCAAAGCAGGCCATTCAGGCCTACAAGGCAGCAAGGCAATCTGAACAGACTCATGTCAATGACATTAACGGTAACCAGGCTAATGATCCGGCTAAGGCGGCGGATGTGCTGATTGCTGTAAGCAGGGTAGATAATCCGCCCGTACACCTGCTGTTAGGCAACGATGCGTATAACGGTCTCAGGAGCAAAATCGATATCATTACCGGGGATGCAGAACAATGGAAAGCGCTTACTTTATCCACTGCTATATAGATCATTTTTGCAAGATAAATAGGTAGTAAATTTGTGTTTATGGGAAAGACATTTCGCTTTAATTCAATAGCTGAATTTCATACTTTCTGTAATCTGCCCAGGCCTGAACATCCGCTGATCAGCCTGGTAGATTATAGCAAGGTTTCCTATCCAATAGATGGAAGTGACCTGAAATGGATACAGAATTTTTATTCTGTCGGATTAAAGCGGAATGTTAATGCCAAATTCAACTACGGCCAGCAGGAATATGATTTTGACTCGGGGGTGCTTACCTTTATATCTCCCCTTCAGTTTCTTAAAGTGGAGGTTAACCAGAATGTAGAGATAGAGCCAACTGGCTGGCTCTTACTGATCCACCCTGATTTTTTTTGGAACACTTCATTGGCAAAGAAAATAAAGACATACGATTTCTTTCAGTATGCCGTCAACGAAGCACTTTTTCTTTCAGATAAAGAAGAAGGAATTATTGTCGACATCCTGCAACGCATACAGCAGGAATACCAGTCTAACATCGATAAATTCAGCCAGGAACTTATTGTCGCACACATGGAGTTGTTGCTGATCTACTCCGAGCGGTTTTACGAACGACAATTTATCACCCGGAGAAAATCAAATCACGGATTAATAGTCCGCTTCGAGCAGATCCTTTCTCAATATTTCGATAATAAGAAGCTGCCGGAAAATGGAGTACCAACCGTTACTATGATTGCTGAACAAATGAACATTTCCCCCAATTATTTAGGGACGCTGCTTCGTATACACACCAAACAGAACACGCAACAGCATATTCAAAATAAGCTGATCGATTACGCCAAAGAACGTTTAAGTACAACAAATTTGTCAGTAAGTGAAATTGCTTACGAGCTTGGCTTTGAACATCCGCAGTCATTCAGCAAGCTTTTTAAAACTAAAACCAGGCAGTCGCCGTTGGAATTCAGACAGGCGTTTAATTGAGGCTATACTGGTAAGCGATAAAACATCAATCATCATCATCGTCAACCTGTTTCCCTGCCAGGTGCGCCGGGTACTGCTGCTCGCCTTTGGCGGCAAACCAAAGTATGCGGTTCAGTACATCGTCATTGCCACCATCAATACGGTCATATTCCTTGCGCATTGATTGCTTTGCATATTCTAAGGCTTTGCCTTTTAAGGCAGTCAGAGAAGCATTCATTTCATCCAGGGGAATCAGGTTGGTTCTTGCCATGAAAGGAGTAGGGGACGGCATATTTTCAAAACACTCAAACATAGGACGGGCGGTTGCATCCAGCAGGTTCATAGGCGGAATGCCTAGTATCTGTTCAATAGAGCGCACCATGTTGGTTTGATTATAATTCACAGAAACGGTTTTGCCTGTGCGGTTATACGGGCTGATCACAAAACCAGTGGTGCGGTAAGCGGATACATGGTCCCACCCGGCCTGAGAATCATCTTCCGTTACAAATATAACCGTGCTTTCCCAAAAGCGGCTTTTGCTCAGCGCTTCAACAATACGGCCCAGCGCCAGGTCATTATCGGCCACCATTGCACGGGGCGTAGGCATACCAGGGCGGGTACCGGCAGTATGGTCGGTAGACAAAGCCATTACCATTAATTCAGGCAACGAATCTCCCGGCAAAGCTTCATATTCCTTTAGCTCTTTTATAAAGGCATCGGCGCGATACTGGTCCGTAATTTTCAGTTCATCTGAAGCAGGGTAGTTCTGAGAGAGCCACGGTTGTACTCTCGATATAGTGGTGACGTTTTTAAACTCCAGTGGCTCCCCATTTTTATACTTTGTATAGATATCTGTCCAGCTTAGTTTTTCATCCATTTCGGGCAGGGCAGCTTCACCGTATATACGAACTTTTTTCCCGTGATCTGCGGCATTGTTCCATATAAATCCTTTCTGGTTGTACACCATGGCATCAGTTTGTACATGAGGATAACTACGGAACCAGGCGCGCACATTTTTTTCAATGTAGTCTGTTACCATGGCAGCATCTGTCCATTGATGCCCTTCGGCAGAGCATTTACCCGAAGCATGGTAATTGTCCAACAGCACATAATCGTGGGCAAACTTATGTTGATTGGGAGTGATGCTGTCGCCATAGAGGCAAAGTTCTTTAGCGCCATTTCCTTTAGGTAAATCGCCCAATACCTGGTCGTAAGTCCGGTTTTCCTTGATAACATATAGTACATGCTTAAACACGGAAGGCTCGCCAATACGTTCGGGCATTGGCCGGGCAGGTTGTTTTGGGCGCGGACTTTGCCTGCTCAACTCAGTACGAAACAAAAGCATCAGCTTTTTTACATCGGCAGTATATTTTTTTAGCTGCTGTCGGTTGGGGGCAGTGATAAAAGAGAGCGTCGCTTTTTCGTAATGAGAATTGTAGGCAGCGCCGGGATAAGCGCCCGCTTCGTTACGTTTGGTTTCTTTACTGCTAATGCGGGAACCTTCGCCTTCCAGGTTGCTGACGATAAGCTGGTTACCAATAACACGCACACCACCCGGATAAGCTTCTGTAGGAATATAGCCTTTTACAAAAGACGCACGGCTGCCATTGGCAGAAGCGTCGGCACCCAGTTCGATTACCGCCAGTGCGTTGTCCATACCATTGGCTACATACAGGGTTTTACCATCGGCAGATATATCCAGCGCATTGGGCGAATCGCCGATAAAGCCACTGTTTTTATCATCTATCTTCACAGATATGGTAGCGGTTACCGATAAGGTAGCGGTGTTGATCACCGTAATATCATCTGAATTACCGTTGGCAATGTATACAAACCTTCCGTCGGCACTGCGCGCGAGGTCGTTAGGATGCAAGCCTGTCGGTATTTCCTTCACTAAAGAACCGTTCATATCAAATACTGATACCGACCCTTCGGAAGCGGAGCCGGTAGCGGGATCAATAAACATTCTTCCATAGGGTACGCCTGCCGTTTCTCCGGATGCTGCGTTATCAGGCATTCTGCCGCCCCAGTTGGTCACAAATAGCTGTTGGTTTACAATAGCAATACCGTAAGGTGCTACCCCTGTAGGCGCGCTCCAGATGCGTTGTTTGTTGGTAAGATTGATTTTTTCCAGTGTATTGTTACCATTCAGCACCACATAGAGGTAAGGAGTACCATTTTCAATATGCACCGCCACTTCGTTAGGCAATGCCAGTGGAGCCGGGGCTATTGGCGGCAGGTCGATGGTGTCGGTAATATGTAGGTCGGTACCGTTCCATATGGCTTCAAACACCGCCGATTTGGACTGCCCGCTTTGCGCAGCACCCCAGAAAATATGCGTGTCGCTACCGCTTTGCCATACTTCAATGCCGGAATAGGTGCTCATAAACCCTTTATAGGCCGAACCTGCAAACGTACAGGCAGCCAGTTGTTTCTTTTTCTGGTAATCAACAATAGAAATACCGTAGCGGTCTTCAACGGCTATCAATCCGGTACCCGGGATCTGTTTCAGGTCGAGGCTGTGGTTTTCCAGGTTGGGATCTCCATAGCGCAGTATCGATCCTGCCGGGTGAATGATGCGGTTGTAAGGCATTAATACCGGTAGCTCATTTTTGGCCAGCGTACTATTGTCGTAAGCCGCCCCATAAGGATTTGCCGCTTTCTTTGCACCCGCTGCAACCTGTGCCTGCAACGCCTGCGTGTACATAGCTGCAATGCCGATCAATAAAACAGATAAACGAACACCTGGTGATTTTCCTGGACAGAATGAACACATACAATCTATAATTAAGCCGTTTGTTAAATGGATATCAGTAAGATAAAAATAAACAAACGCCATTTTCCCGGGGATAATATTTTATTTTCATTAATTCGTAGTAAAGAATTTCGCTTATTTGCCAACGATTATGGAAGACAAAAGCAACCCGCTCACTGAGCGGGTTGCTCCAAATTCTGCGGACCGGACGGGACCGCTGTATATCTTCTGAAATCCTTGTAAAATCAGTACTTTCTGGAAGTGAGCAAGGTTGTTAACCTTATTGCTAACCTTGGATAGGTTTAACCATTGTTGTCAAGAACTGTGATGCTCAAAAATTTATCCATGTATGTTTTAGGTAAATGCCACAGAATGTAATACTTTACCCTGGGAAATTTCATTGTTAATTTCAAAAAACATACTTATGAAGATGTTAAACATGTATGAATGTACACCACTTAATGAACAGGAATTGCTTACAGTAAATGGCGGCAGCGGGCGTTCTGCCGTTTACTTCGATGTAACAATAGTAGGTAAGGCAGCTGGACGGATTTTAGTCGAACTTTATAATGATACAATAGTTCCTAAAATTGGGGCCGAAGTTAACGTTAATGTCTAATAGCATTTCTTATTACAGTGATCACTATTGGTAAAAGTTAGCCCTTTCCTTTTTACAAGAGAAAGGGCTGTTTAGTATTTGGGATGCTACAGCGAGCTTTTCCCTTTGCTCCGAAGTCGCAAAGGGTATTGAAACGGAATTTACGATTCTGGCCAGTCTTTTGTTGCATCTTCTGCTATATCCAAAAGCTTCATTAAGACAGGAAACATCCCAGATAATATCATCCATGTTTAACAGTTCTGTTCTCCTGGTATGGATGAAGAACAATTACTTACATCCATACAAGCCAGTGCGGCAGCATGAAGGAGTGATAGGAGAAAGCGGGAGGATTAATGGGAGAATGATGCAGGTAAGGTGGAGTTGATCTGAAGATGGATGGATGATAGTTTTACCTGGGGTATAATAGCACATGGCAAAAATGCAGTAAGGTATCGGGTATTTTTCTAAGCAACAATCAGGCATATACCTGTAAAAAAGGCCGGTATTCATACATCCGGACATAGGTATCCATGAACCAATTTCCTGGAAATAATATAAGAGCAGCTGATAACAATCTCCGGTCAGGAAAAAGCTATACCTGTTCATTCCCGTTGTAAGGCTAATGAAGAGTAGCCAATAACAGAACCCTTAAGTAGCAGTACGTCCTGGTACAATGGCCATCGTTTCAATAGTGGCTTGCTGTGTTTTTTACGGGCTTGTGGGGCTGGAGATGCAGCTGTAGTTACAGCGATCACCTCTGCAGTCATGTATTTGCTGTTGTCCATAACCAGGCTCCCCTTGAAAGCGCGTACCTGTAATACGACGATCCCTGTTCCTTTTCCCGGAACGGTCATGTTCAGTTCCATGCCTTCGAACGGTTTACTGAGATCAATCCTCTTTGTGATGGAGACTGCGCCTGTAATCCGCCGGTGGGCAAAATGAGCCCGCACAGCGATGGCTTTTATCTCAAAATGGGTGAATCCGGACAATCGTGATAATTCCTGTGCAGGAATCAGCAGTATGCCATCGGGTGTGAATATGGGGGAGTGAGAGAAGAATTTTTCCAGGCCGGTGTGCCGGTTGAACCGGTATCCTTTTATGCCCTGTACACCGGATTGTATCAGCACTTTGTTCAGCCGGTTTACGAAAGCGTCGTCGCAACGAAGATCCAGGTGGGGGGCGAATGCTTTGCGTATGAGGCGGCCTTTACGGCTGGCAATACCAAAATTGCGGGCAGCCTGCCGGGTGGCCGTTGTTTGTTTTACGCGGGCAGGCATACTACGCAGGAAGTGAACTCCATTGCGTTCGTAGCCAATTACGTTATCCAGTTTGCCGGTAAAGAGGAATGGGCCTGTTTGTGTTGCCATGTTACTTACGTTTTTCTTAAAGTTATGCCAACCGGGGGGATCAGCTCCCGAGACTTCTTTAGCAATTATCAAATGTGTCTGGCCTGGGTGTTAGCGTATATTCAACGGGAAGTACCCCGGAAGAGGGAATTGTTCAGTACTGATTACACGGGTGTAAGAAGATTTCGAAAAGTTGGATGGCAAACTATTGCAGGTTACCTGCCCCAGGATTTCAACTTGATCCGATCTTTTTAGGAAAGATAGCATATCAAAAACAAAAAGCCTCCAGATTCCACATCTGAAGGCTTTTTAAATTTCTGCGGACCGGACGGGACTCGAACCCGCGACCTCCGCCGTGACAGGGCGGCATTCTAACCAACTGAACTACCGATCCGTTTCCTAAAAACCTGTTACCCAACTATTTGGGTCTTCCGTTTTGGGATTGCAAAGATAGCAACAAACTTCCCAATTAAGCAAATCTTTTTTAAAAAATATTTTCAGCGTTATCTTTACACCTGTTCTTTAACCAATTTAATCAATTTATGCAATTCCTGGATTTCGAGAAACCTATCGCTGACTTATATGAACAGCTCGAGAAACTGAAGGAAAATGGCCAGAAATCAGGCGTAGATGTATCTGCTACTGTGAGTGAATACGAACAGAAAATAGCCGCTACCCGCCAGCAGATCTATGACCACCTCACCGCTTTTCAGCGCGTTCAGCTGAGCCGTCATCCTGATAGGCCCTATACTTTGGCGTATATCGAAAAAATGTGCACCAACTTTATGGAACTGCATGGCGACCGGAATGTAAAAGACGATAAGGCGATGGTCGGTGGCTTTGCTGACCTGGATGGAGAAACTGTCATGTTCATCGGTCAACAGAAAGGCGTAAACACCAAAATGCGCCAGCTGAGAAACTTCGGTATGGCCAACCCGGAAGGCTACCGTAAAGCCCTCCGCCTCATGAAACTCGCCGAAAGATTCAATAAACCTATCGTTACGCTCATAGATACACCCGGCGCTTATCCCGGCCTCGAAGCTGAAGAAAGAGGCCAGGCAGAAGCTATCGCCCGGAATCTCTTTGAAATGGTGAAACTCCGCGTCCCCGTTATCTGCATCGTGATCGGTGAAGGTGCCTCCGGTGGCGCACTGGGCATCGGTATCGGCGACAGGGTATTTATGCTGGAAAACAGCTGGTACACCGTTATCTCTCCTGAAAATTGCTCTACAATCCTCTGGCGTAGCTGGAATTTCAAGGAAAAAGCTGCAGAAGAACTGAAACTGACTTCTGATTATATGAGTCAATTTGGCCTGGTAGACGGTATCGTACGTGAACCCCTCGGTGGCGCTCACGTAAATCCCGATGAAATGGCTGTCATCCTCAAGACCCGCATAAAGGAAACACTGGCGGAACTGAAGAAAATCGATCCGGATACCCGCATCGAACAACGCATCGACAAGTTCTCCCGTATGGGTTTCTTTGAAGAGAAATAAAAAATATTTAGAGATCACAATAAAAATTTAGAATTTCGGCCTTCGGAATTCTAAATTTTTATTCCCGTAAACACAATCATGGAACAACTAAAAGGCACCGGGGTGGCATTGGTAACACCCTTTAAAGCAGATGAAAGCATCGATTGGAATGCTTTGGAAAAATTGATCAACCACGTGATCGATGGTGGTGTAAACTATGTAGTGTCTCTTGGCACCACTGGTGAAACACCTACTCTTTCTGCAGAAGAAAAGCTGGATTTGATGAAATTCACTTTCGAAAAGGTGTCGAAGCGGGTGCCCGTAGTTGTTGGCATTGGTGATTATAACACCAGAGATGTTGTAAAAAGATTGGAAAAATGCCCGCTGGATGAGGCTGCCGCCGTACTCAGCGTAGCCCCTTATTATAGCAAGCCTACCCAGGAAGGCATCATTCAGCATTATAAAACCATTGCTGCAGCCTCTCCCAAGCCCATTATCCTGTATAATGTGCCTGGCCGTACCGGCCGTAACATGACTGCTGAAACCACGCTCCGCCTGGCTCATGAAGTCGAAAACATCATTGCCATGAAGGAAGCTTCCGGCGATATGTTGCAATGCATGCAGATTATCCGCGATAAACCTGAGGATTTCCTCGTGCTCAGCGGCGACGATGCACTGGCGCTGGCTCAGCTGGCCTGTGGTATGGATGGTGTGATCTCTGTAGCTGCAAACTATTTCGCTACCGATTTTTCCAGCATGGTGCATGCTGCCCTTATCAACGATTATCCGGCTGCTCGCATACTCAACAATAAAATGCTCCAGGGATTCGACCTGATGTTCGCAGAGAACAATCCTGCTGGAATCAAGGCTTTCCTGCATCATGCCGGCCTTGTTGAAAATACTTTCCGCCTCCCCGTCCTCCCTGTCAGCGATGGCCTCTACAAAAAGATCGGGGAGTACTTAAAAAGCTACTAGCCTTTAGCGCTTAGTCTTTAGTGATCGAAACGAATAGACAGATAACATGCCTGTTTTATCCGCTTCAATCACTAAAGGCTAACCGCTAAAAACTAAAGACTACACCAGGTAGCTTACCCCTTCTTCCGCAATCTCGGTTGCTTCAAAAATTGGGTGTGTCTCGTCCAGAAATGGCTGTAAATCAGTGTATTTAGAAGAGAAGTGACCTATCAGCAGTTTTTTAACTCCGGCAGCAGATGCCAAAGTAGCGGCCTGTACCGATGTGCTATGATACCTTTCCGCAGCTCTTTCCTGTAAATCATGCAGGTAGGTGGTTTCATGATACATCATATCCGCTCCTTTCAGCCAGGGTAGCAGATTTTCATCATATATCGTATCAGCACAATACACGTAGCGTTTACCAGGATGCGGTGGCAGCGTAACCCAGTCGTTTTTCACTATGGTGCCGTCTTTTCGCTCATAATCAGCCCCGTCCTGCAACTTCGGGAAGTATGCAGCCGGAATTTCATAGGCACGGGCCTGTTCCGGTATCAGCCGGCGCTTCCGCTTCTGCATCTCAATCGAAAACCCGAAACAGGAGATCCGGTGCTGTGTAGGGAAACAGCTTACCCGTAACTCCTTGTCTTCCAGTATAATACCACTATACCCAGGCTGAAGTGGCACAAATGACAACTCAAATTTCAAAGCCGTGCCCGAACAATCAAGCTGCAACTGTATGATAGCCTCCAGCTCCGGTGGCGCATACACGCTGAGCGGATCGGTTCGCCCCATCAGACTCAGTGTGTTCAATAACCCTATCAGCCCGAAATAATGATCGCCATGCAGGTGGCTGATAAAAATGTACCTCAATTTACTACGCCTGATCCGGTACCGGGCTATCTGTATCTGCGTTCCTTCGCCGCAGTCTACCAGCAGCAACTGGTCGTTGCAGGTAACTATCTGGGCAGTGGGGTGCCTGTCCAGGGTGGGGATGGCCGAGTTGTTACCTAATATCGTTACAGCAAACATCAAATTATAACTTTATTCTTTGCATTTGGTACCGCCGGCAGTCCGCAGGCCGGCATGGTGCCTTTCCCTATTCCAGTCCATCCAGCAACTCCCGCTCCAGCTCCTCCATCATCACCAGGTCTATCGCCTCCGCCATAGTAGGGGCCAGATTTAGCTGATCGTCGCCGGCAGCCTTCAGCGCTGCTGTTAAAGTGTTGTTAACTCCTGTGATCGCACAGGAAAATTTATTGTCATACATACACCGGTAAACTGTTAAAATGGCTTCCACTCCCTTCTCATCAATTTCCTGCACCAATGCCATGTCCAGTATGAGATTGCGCCCGGACAAACCAGGCAGGGTGGTCACTGTGGAAATGAAATCTTCTGACAAATTAGCATCCAACCTGGAGATATCCGGACAAAAAACAACTATTTTCTCTTTGGTATCAATTTTGAATTTCATGCGTTGGACGTTGTTTTATACATTTAGTAAAAATAAATTTTGATAAGGGGAACCCGCCTATAAAATATAACCGCAAGAGATCGAAACAAAAACCTCCTTTTCTTCGTAAATATTTTTAAACGAACGTACCCGCACCAACGCAAAAATAAATCTTAATATTATTAAAGTGTAAGTTGTTTAAGCGTAAAAAAAGAATAACTTCATTTCAGAACAAAGCGTAATAATCGTAAGTCAGAATTATTCGTTATTATTGTATAAGCAAGCCCCCGTAAGGGTTTTTGATAATTTAATAATCTCACAATGGACCAGAATTTTTCACCGCAAGTTAAGGAGATCATTTCGTTCAGCAGAGAGGAAGCTTTACGACTGGGAAATGACTTCATCGGTACAGAACACCTGCTGCTGGGTATCATCCGGGAAGGCGAGGGTACGGCAGTAAAGATTCTGCAGGCTTTGAACGTAGATCTGTACGAATTACGCAAGGAAGTAGAACTGGCTGTAAAAGATAAGACAGGAAAGAATATTGCGAACATTAATAGCCTCCCGCTTACCAGACAAGCCGAGAAAGTAATACGGGTAACCGTGTTGGAAGCTAAAGCACTCAAAAGTGCCACAGTGGAAACCGAACACCTCATGCTTTCCATACTCAAGAATAAAGAAAACGTTTGTACACAAATCTTACAACAATTTGACGTGGACTACGATACTTTTAAAAACGAACTGGGCTTTGTAAAATCTGCGGACCCTAAATCTGAATTCGACGATCCGGGCGAAGAAGAATTCGAAGACGAAAGAAAGAGTTACGCATCCAAAGCCAAACAGACCAACACTAAATCCAAAACGCCCGTGCTGGATAATTTTGGTAGAGACATCACCAAGTTGGCCGAAAGCGGCAGCCTCGATCCCATCGTGGGCCGTGAGCAGGAAATTGAAAGGGTTTCCCAGATACTTTCCCGCCGCAAAAAGAATAATCCGATCCTCATCGGTGAACCCGGTGTGGGTAAAACCGCCATCGTGGAAGGCCTCGCCCTCCGCATTGTGCAACGGAAAGTTTCCCGCGTATTGTTCGACAAACGCGTGGTAAGCCTCGACCTCGCTGCGCTCGTGGCAGGTACCAAATACCGTGGCCAGTTTGAAGAAAGAATGAAAGCCATCATGAATGAACTCGAGAAAAACAGGGATGTTATCCTGTTTATCGATGAAATTCACACTATCGTTGGCGCCGGCGGCGCTTCCGGATCCCTGGATGCTTCCAATATCTTCAAACCTGCCCTCGCCAGAGGTGAACTCCAATGCATCGGCGCTTCCACTCTCGATGAATACCGCATGTATATCGAGAAAGATGGAGCACTCGACCGCCGTTTCCAGAAAGTAATGGTGGAACCACCTACTGTCGACGAAACCATTCAGATCCTGAATAACATCAAGCCTCGTTATGAAGAATACCATAACGTTAGCTATACCGACGCTGCCATTGATGCCTGCGTGAAACTGAGCGACCGCTACATGACCGACCGTCTCCTGCCCGATAAGGCAATCGATGTACTCGATGAAGTAGGCGCCCGCGTTCACCTCAAAAACATCAATGTTCCTCAGAATATCCTCGACCTGGAAAAACAGATCGAAGATATCAAACAGGAAAAAAATAAGGTAGTGAAAAGCCAACGCTTCGAAGAAGCCGCTGCGCTGCGCGATACTGAAAAGAAACTGGGTGAAGACCTGGAGCGCGCCAAAGCAATGTGGGAAGAAGAAGTGAAGCATAAACGCTACCCGATCGATGAAGAAGCTATCGCTGAAGTGGTGAGCATGATGACCGGTATCCCTGTGAAAAGGATGGTACAGGCCGAAACTGAAAAACTCCGTCGCATGGGTGAAGACCTCAAAGGCGCCGTGGTTGGACAGGACGATGCTATCAGCAAAGTCACCAAAGCCATCCAGCGTAACCGCGTAGGTCTGAAAGATCCAAAGAAACCAATTGGTAGCTTCATCTTCCTCGGTCCTACCGGGGTGGGTAAAACTGAGCTCGCCAAAGCACTGGCCCGCTATATGTTCGACTCCGATGAAGCACTGATCCGTATCGATATGAGCGAATACATGGAGAAATTCTCTGTAAGCCGCCTTATCGGTGCTCCTCCGGGATATGTCGGTTATGAAGAAGGTGGTCAGCTGACCGAAAAGGTTCGCCGCAAACCTTACTCCGTAATCCTCCTCGATGAAATCGAGAAAGCGCATCCGGATATTTATAACCTCCTGTTGCAGGTACTGGACGATGGTATCCTCACCGATGGTCTCGGCCGTAAGGTGGATTTCAAAAATACCCTCATCATCATGACCTCCAATATCGGAGCCCGTCAGCTGAAAGACTTCGGTGCCGGCGTAGGTTTCTCTACCAATGCAAGGACAAGTAACGAAGAAGAAAACACAAAATCAGTGATCGAAAAAGCGCTCAAACGCACTTTCTCTCCTGAGTTCCTCAACAGGATCGATGATGTGATCATCTTCAACTCCCTGGCAAAAGAACATATCTACACCATCATCGATATCACGATGAAGAGTGTACTGAAACGCCTGAATACACTGGGCTTCAGCCTCGAATTGACAGAAGAAGCCAAAGGCTTCCTGGCCGATAAAGGCTATGACCAGCAGTTCGGCGCCCGGCCCCTGCACAGGGCCATCCAGAAATACCTGGAAGATCCCCTGGCAGAAGAAATACTCAATATGAATATTCATGATGGAGACATCCTGGTGGCTGATCTCGATAAAGAAAACCAAAAACTGGTTTTCACATTGAAAAACAACTCCTCTAAGAGTAAGTCCGAGAAATCAGAAGCGTAATCATACGCAGGAACATACTACACAAACCGGCCGGTATCATACCGGCCGGTTTTTTTGTGCCATCACATAAAGATGTTAACCAACTATGGGGAGGCCCGGTTTAGTTACATACTCTCTCTTAATAAAATAGAAAAAATGGTTAATGTAAAACGATTGCATTCTCACCTGGTGGTCATGAGTAAACTATTCTAGTGTTTAAAAAATGGTATGATCATGTCATTTTTAAAAGGCAGGAATATTTCAATTTTGTGGCATGTGCTAAATGTGGTTTATATAAAATATTATTTTATATAGATAAACATCTTAATAAAATATATTCTGTATATCATTTCCGGAGACGTTGCTTTACTATATACCCTGACGATTTCACTTTTGGTCTTATTCAAATTTAACCTGGTAATTTAATACCAGAGATATGTAACTATTTATCCCTTTGTCTATGAGAAAATCTCTACGTATTGTAGCGCGCTTTATCTTATTGGCCGGTATCGGCTTGATTGCCGCTCAGGCAAATGCCCAGCTGAAAGTGGGTTCTAATCCAACTAACATTCAGAAGTCTGCTATCCTCGAACTGGAAAGCAAAAAACAGGGGTTACTATTGCCTCGCCTCGATGATTTTAACGCCATCAACGGCCTTGGCGTAACTATCCCCGATGGAATGATGGTGTATAAAAACCAGGCCGCTGATGGAGCTGCGGGTTTGTATATCCGCCGCGCCGGCGCCTGGATACTGATTGCCAGCGCCTCTGATGCCGCCAATAATTGGTCGCTCAGCGGTAACAACGGCAAAGCAGGCGATTTCCTCGGAACGAAAGACAACTTTCCGGTTGAACTCAGGACCAATAACCTGCCCCGCCTGACCATTACCGCTGCCGGTAATCTGCAGGCCGGATCCAACGTGGTGCCCGTTGCCGCTAATACAGAACTGAATGTACTCGTGCTGGCAACTGATGGTACTATCTCCCAGAGAAAACTCGATGCCAACGCTTTCGGGAAAGTGGTAAGCACCCTGAATGGACTCGATGGCTCCGTAACCCTCAATCTGACTGGCGACGCAGCCACCACGGCAATTACCAACACTACGGATGTAACAAATCCGGCGAATAAAAAGCTGAATGTTACAGTGCCGATAATGAGCACTACTACACAGCAATATGGTTTCCTGAGCCAGGCCGACTGGAGCCGCCTGCAGGCAACGCAGAAACAAATCGTAGTTGATGCTTTCGCCACGGCCAGCGCACCAAACGGTCTTACGATCGATAACACCGGTACTCAGGCCAAACTGCAGCTGCACCCCGCGGATGACGTAAATCCAGGTGGCGTTTCAACTACCGCCCAAACCTTCGGAGGTGATAAAACCTTCAAAGGCAAGATCATCGGCACCGGCGGCCTCGATGTATCAAACGGCGCTACCATCGCCAGCGGGCTGACAGTATCTACCGGCGATGCGAACTTCAAAGGCAACACCATTACTGAACTGAACAGCACTGTTAACGGAAAGATCTTTGCCAAGGGCCTCGCTGCCAGCACTACTGATAAAACTGTGCTGATACAGGTACCGGTTACTGGTGAAATTATGACCCGCACGCTGACAGATGCAGCGTTCACCGGCGCCATCACCAAAATCAATAGTCTCACCGGGCCGGAAGTTAAGCTGCTGACAGGCAATGCGGGCAACGACTTCAACATCGTTACAGATGGAACCAAAACTGTTAACGAAATAACACTGAATATTCCCAACGCTGCAGTATCTGTCCAGAGAGGGCTTGTAACCAATACCGCGCAAAGCTTTGCCGGTGTGAAGAAATTCGGCGATTCCCTGTACACCGCTAAGGCACTGCATGTGGGCGATTCTTCCAATGCCGCTAATTCAACATTGCAGGTAGGCTCCGCCGGTTCTGGTACGGTATCTATGCCTATCCTCACTGTCAACGATGCTAACGCTTCCACCGTTTCTCTGGACGATGCATATACAGTGCTGGTAAAATCCAACAACCCGATAAATCTCTCCCTGCCTAAGGCCGATAAAAGAGAAGGCCGGATCATCACCATCAAAAAGATCCCTGTAAACGTTGCTACAGACGATAACCTGGATAACGCAGTCTCTATCGGTGTAGTGGCTGGCGATAATATCGAGGGAGGAAATGCTTATAAGATCACTAACGACTGGACTTTTATCACCGTGCAATCAGACGGTAAATCCGGTTGGTATATCATCAAGAAATAATCGGCTGAAGATATCGGGAACGGTGATAAGTCTATCACCGCTCCTGGTATTTATCGGCTATCGGTGATCTTTTAAAGCTGAAAATGTATGAAGTTGCAATCCTGGAAAGCAGGAGCTGTCCTTGCTGTATGTTGTATTTTCGCTGGCAGGTTAACCGCTCAGCAGCTTAAACTGGGTAAAAGTCCTACCCAATTGGATAAAAATGCGCTCCTTGAACTGAATAGTGAAAAACAAGGCTTCCTGTTACCCCGTGTACTGAAATCGCAGTTACTGGCAGGTGGTACCCTGGAAACTGCACAGGACGGGATGTTTGTGTTTGTCAGAGATGAAGCCTGCCTGTACCTGAAAAAAAATGGTGTATGGGTGAAAGTGGCAGACTATGGTTCCGGCGCTGCATTGAACAACTGGCTGCTTTCCGGTAATACCGGCGCTACCGGTTCATTCCTGGGTAATATCGACGATGTGCCCATGGTGATTAAGTCTAAAAACCTTTCCTATCTTGAATTCGGCAGGCGCGACCTGCTGGGACTGACAGATAACTATCCCGACTATACGAATAAAGACCAGAAGGTAACTTATCTCCGGTCCGCACTCCAGTTCGAAGCCCCGGGCGCCAGCTTTTATAAGCCCATGTTCTTCGTGGATGCCAACGGCAACTTCAGGATGAAAGGCAGCTCCGCCGGTACGGATCTCTTTGAATTTGGTGCCACCGGCACCAATAACAACGGTGGTTTTGATTTCATCATAGGAGATGATGGAAATGAACCAATCATCTTTAAATCGTACACCTTTAACGCTACGCCCAATATTGCAGAGATGATGAGAATACAGAGTGGCAAAGTAGGGATAGGGCTAACCGGTATGCCCGCCAGAACATTCCATGTCAACGGGGATATGCGCCTCGTTGGAAGCGCAGGCACGCCTACCGGCATGCTGGGCCGTGATGCCAATGGAGATGTTGGAAATGTGGGTATTGATGCTACACTGAAAATGACTGCCGGCGTACTATCCGCCAACAGTACCACAGCGCTCTGGAATGCTTCGCAGATACAGGGCATGAACGTAGCCACTACCACTCCCGGTGATGGCCAGGTACTGAAATGGAATGTTGCTTCTTCCTCTTTCCTGCCGGCCGATGATATCACCGGGGGTACTTCATATGGTACGCTAACCAGCAGTGATATCAAGGGCGCTATTTCCACGGATCCTATGTACAGGCTGAGGATATGGAAAGGTAATGGCGAGAAAGTAACCAACGGGCCGGATACCGGCCCCACCGGCGCTGCTGCATGGAGCGTACTGTCGTTTCAGAATACAGCAGGCGCTGACTATACCACACAGATGTACTTCGACAAAAATACGCTGGCGCTAAAGGAATGGTCGGGCGGCCCCACTTTAACGGATAACGGAAATCCCTGGTATAAAGTAGTAACTACACCTGGTTCTCTCAACTTCACAGATGGAGGCCTGATCTATGCCTCGAAGTCAATTGATGCTACTTCCGAAGTAAACCAGGATGCTGCTAACCTGTTCTGGGACAAGGGTTCGAAAGATCTGGGTATCCGGACTAATAGCCCCAACTCGGCATTGCAGGTGAATGGCTCGTTTAGTTTGCCGGTGAATTATGTACCTGTTTCAGGTACCGGCGGTGGAACGATCACTTTTAATCTGAATGCTAATATGTATTCAGCAGTGGTGAGGAGAACGAGTAGCAACTCCAAATCCGTCAATGTTACGCTGCCGGCCGAAACAAACATGGTAGGAAGGATCTATATTATCAGAAAGCTTTCCAGTACGTTTGGAGCCCCCACTGTCACGCTCTCTGCCAGCGGAGGTTATACGATTGATAGTAACGCTTCCATCACTATCACCAATTACGCAATGGTACAATGCCTGAGCACAACCGAATGGGTTACGCTTGTTGCCAACTAAAACTACCATACCGGTCAACACCAAATATGAGGAGATTTATCACATCCATATTATTCAGCTGTAGCTGCTTTGTCGCAGCCGCCCAGCAGGGCGTATATATACCTGCAGGCGCTACGGTATGGGTCTCCGGTAATACTACCGTTGGCATCTTCTCCGATATTACCAACTATGGCATACTCGGATCAAATCCCAACAGCACCTTGTATTTTCTCAGCCAGCTATGGACTAACGGAAACGGATCTACGCTACCTGATGAAAGCGCAGATGGTATCTCCGGCACCGGCGGTACTTTTCTTTTCAATGGCACTACCCGTCAGAAAGTATTTGGCGGCTACAGCCTCATTACCAAAACAGGTACTTCATTTCCCAATCTCCAGGTGAATAACCCTCAGGGCCTGCTGCTCGACGATTTGAGCGATCTGAAGGTCCGCAATAATCTTCATTTTGCCAGTGGCCATGTGTATCTCAATGGCTGGAACCTTCAGGTGGGCGAACAAACGCCCGGTACTATCACTGGTTACAACGACCGCCGTTTCGTGGTTACGGGAAAAGATGCTGCCGGTGGTGCTCTGTTCAGAGCCGGTATCAATAATGCTGCCGGCAAGGTGGTGTTTCCTGTTGGTACTGCCGATGACAGCTATGCACCTGCAGCAGTACTCATTACCGGTGCCAGGGATATGATCGGCGCCCGTGTATACGACAGCGTATTCAGTGCGGCAGGTGGGGGTGCTGCTTACCAGGACAGCTTTGTGAATAAAACCTGGAATATTCGCCGGGTCGACAACAGCGGGGGAGAAGTGGATGTGATCCTGCAACATATGGATACCCATGAAATGCCCGCCTATGCAGGCTCGCGCGATAGCAGTTTCATCTCCCGTTTTGTGAGCGGCGTATGGGATCAGCTGCCTTTTATTCCCAATAAACCATTGCCCGGCACTTTGTCTACCACAACGCTGACGGAGCCTGCTACCATGCACTTGCGGCATTTCAGTGAACTGGGCAGTAATGAATATTTCACGAAAACAACCCTGGCCTCCAACGCCAAACCCGCCATGTTCCTCAGTTTTGAGGCATTCAGGGTATTGCCTGCAATGGTGCAGTTGAACTGGACTACCAGCCGTGAAGTGAACAATGCCCGGTTCGAAATAGAACGCCGCTATGAACAGGAAACACAATTTACAAAGATAGACGCGGTACCTACTAAAGCACCCAATGGCAACAGTAATGTGCCACTGGATTACGCCCGGATGGACCTGAATAATAACGATGACTGGACCTACTATCGCATTAAGGCGATAGGTAGAAACGGCAAAGTGGCCTACTCTGAAATCCGTGCCGTTCCGCCGTTCGTACAGATCAAGGTGTACCCGAACCCTAACAATGGAAACTTCAAAGTGAGCATCCGGGGCATAAGGGGCGAAATGCTGCTGCAATTACACGATACCTGGAGCCAGGTAATGCGCCGGTACCAGGTAATGAAAGATATAGATGTGAATATCAGTAACTTACCGTCAGGTACTTATTTCCTCGTACTCTATCATAAAGAAACCATGAAAGTGGCTTATACCTGCAAAGTGATAGTTGTCAACTAACTGTCAGTCTCCCGGAATTCGGGAGACTGCCTCCTTTTAGTTTTGCTTTTCTCGAAGAATTGCCTCAATTTTGTATCGTTCTTCCCTATAATTGAATTCATTAAAAAGATAGTTTTGAAAAAAATAATCATCACGATAGATGGCTATTCCTCATGTGGTAAAAGCACCCTGGCTAAGCAATTGGCCAAAAAGCTGAATTATACCTATATCGACAGTGGGGCCATGTATCGTGCTATTACGCTTTATTTTATTCAAAACCGTATCGATTGGCTCTCTCCCGAAGCCGTAGTAGCTGCGTTGAAGGACATCCATCTCGACTTTATCCCCAACAGCCTGACAGGGCTTTGCGAAATGTACCTGAATGAAGAGAATGTGGAACACCTGATCCGCGAAATGATTGTGGCGGAGAAGGTAAGCGAGGTAGCAGCTGTGAAAGAAGTGCGCGACTTCGCGGTGGCACAGCAAAAGAAAATGGGTACCCGTAAAGGCATTGTCATGGATGGCCGCGACATAGGTACCGTTGTATTCCCCCATGCTGAGCTGAAAATCTTTATGACAGCCGATATCGCTATTCGTGTGCAGCGCCGTTTTAAAGAGCTTTATGAAAAGAACAGGAACATTACTCTGGAAGAAGTGAAAGAAAACCTTGAATTAAGAGATTATATAGACGCTAACCGCGAAATCAGCCCATTGCGGAAAGCGGAAGACGCTATTATCCTGGATAACAGCTATTTAAACCTCGATGAGCAACTGCAGTTAGCGATGCAGTGGGTGGAAGACGCTATTATGGCCCATTCCTGACAAAATATTTTTTCTTTTGTTAAAACAGTTTTATACATTTGTAATGTGGCCCTGTTGCCATAAACCCGATAATTTTTCCCACATCCTCCGAAATTTCCAGCATTATTTAATTGGTATGCCTTAAGCACTTGTTTGCTGAATGGCTGTGCATTATAACCAACCTTATCCTCCCTGAGAAAATCTGCTTAGGTATTTTTTGTTTGGACAGAAGTCGTGCTGTTGTTAGGTGTGTCCGGTTCTGAATAAGACAGGTATTGTGTTCAGAGAAGGTGCGGTGTCTTTTATCATGCCATGGAAGAAAGGTTTTATCCTAGCTATATCCACAATGATCCTTTGCTATTAACCGATATTAAATACGGTAATAAAATATAAACTCATGCTGATGCGGTGTTCACCTGCTGCCGCCAGATATTAAAGATTAATGTGGGGTGGCATGCAATGCCATGACTATCCCATATTTTCAGTAGGTGTATTCGGTTAATAGGAAGAAGGGGCGAATTCTTTCGCCCTTTCGCTTTTTTTGAAACCGTCCTTTTATCGTAATTCTTTTTTAACTTGTGTAGTCACACAGTCCCTGCCAATGTCTATTAAAGGTGTATGTCTTTTGTGCTGGCTCCTGCTATGGTCCGGTTTAAGGGTGGCAGCCCAGGATTCCCTGCGTATATACCAGTTACTGGATTCTATCCGTCAGTTACCATCTGATACGGCAAAGGTGTCGCTGTTACTGAAAAATGGCAGAAGTATGAGCCGTTTCTTTGATGCCCGGAAGGTCGAAAATCCTTTCTGGCTGGAAGGTCTGGCAGTATCGCAACATCTCCGGTATTTTAAAGGGGCATCCCTATGCTACAATGAAATGGGCTCCAGTAAGCGGAATAAGTCGTTGTATATTGTTGCGGAAGATTACCACGAAAAAGCCCTCAAAGCAGCAGAGGAAGCCAGAGATACGTCGCTGATCATTTTGTCGCTGAACAATGCGGGTGTCGACTGCCGCCGGCAGGATAAACTGCAGAAGGGATTCGATTACCATATGAAAGCCCTGCTGCTGGCGGAGGATGTTAATGATGTCAGGAATATTTGCATCGCTACCAACAGCATTGGGAATATTCAGCTGTCCACAGAAAAGTATGCCGATGCCATCACGCATTTCAACCGCGCCCTCGCCCTGGAAGAACAGAGTCACAACGATCTCGGCGTTGCCATCAATCTCGGTAACCTCGGTTATGCCTACCAGGGACTGCATAAGCTGGATCTTGCCATCTCCTTCTATAAACGCTCGCTGGCCGTGAACCAGAAGTTGGACAATCCTACGGGCATGGCTATATGCTATAATGCGCTCGGGGCTGCATACAAGGAAAAGAAAGACTATGCTACCGCAATGGACTATCTGAAGAAAGCCCTGGAAGTGAACGATAAAGTGGAAGATAAAGTGCATGTGGCAGAAAGCTATCTGAATATCGGCAAGCTGCTGGGCGCAGAAGGAAAGCATGACGAAGCCCGGAAATATATGATGCAGTCGGTAGATGTCAGTACATTCTGGGGATTCAAATCTATGCTCATGGACGCATATAAAGCCCTGGCAGAAGATTTTAAAGAGAGTGGCGATTTCAGGAAATCGTTGGAAGCAACAGATAAATCGTTGTTGTATAAAGACAGTATACTTGACGAAAAGTCGGCGCTGGCGCTGGCGCAGATGCATACCATTTACGAGGTCGACCGAAAGGATAACCAGATCCGTTCCCTGGAACATGAGAAAATGCTGACGCAGTTGCGTACCAAGCGGAATGTAGTGATTACTTTCTTTCTGGCAGCATTTCTCCTGATGGCCGTTGTGGGAGGTTTTTTCTATATCCGCCATCGCAATCTGGCGACTAATAAGCAAACATTACAGCTGGAGCTCCGGTCGCTCCGCTCACAGATGAATCCTCATTTCATCTTCAATTCACTCAGCTCCATTCATCGTTATATCTGGAGTAATAATCAGGAAGAAGCGTCAGATTACCTGACTAAATTTTCCCGGCTCATGCGCCTGATTCTCGACAATACGCAACATACCTTTGTAACATTGAATAAGGAACTGGAATCGCTGAAGTTATACCTGGATCTGGAATCTTTACGCTGTAATGGTATATTTGACTACCGTTTTTGCCTGGACCCGGGAATCAACGATGAAGAAGTACTGATTCCTCCTATGATATTGCAACCATACGTGGAAAACGCTATCTGGCATGGACTGGTACATAAAAATCCCGATGAGAAAGGTCTGTTGGAGATAGAGATCCTGTTGAAGAACCGCAGCCTGATATGTACAGTTACTGACAACGGCATTGGCCGGAAAAAAGCAATGGAGATCAAAGACAAGAAAGGCCGGGTACATAATTCCGTTGGTATGAAGATGACGGAGGGCCGGATAGATCTTATCCGGAAGATTAATAATAAAGAAGCTACCGTAACGATCACAGATCTGGAAGATGAAAATGGGCAGGCCACCGGTACCCGGGTAACAATCGTATTGCCGGCAGAGTTTATATTTTAGCATTTAAATCGTAAAAACAGCCAAAGCTAACCGCTGAAAGTCAAAAGCTACTTTGTATGAGCGAAATCAAAGCTATCATCGTGGATGATGAGCAACACTGTATCGATGCCCTGTACACCATGCTGCAAAAGAAATGCCCTGGAGTACAGGTAGTGGGGTGGGCTAAAAGTGTAAAGGAAGCAAAAGAGATCGTGGATGAATTACAGCCCGACCTCGTATTCCTGGATGTGGAAATGCCTTATCAGAACGGGTTTGAGCTACTCAAACTTTTCGATAAGGTGTATTTCGATGTTATTTTTACAACTGCATATGAACAATATGCCCTGAAGGCAATCAAATTCAATGCCTTGGATTACCTGCTGAAACCCTTTAGTGTAAAGGAATTACAGGAAGCATTGGATAAGTGCAGGGAAAGAAAAACCCAACGGCCGAAAGAGCAGGGCGCAACGCCGATGGAGGTTTTTCTGCAGAATATGAAAACACTCCAGCAGGTACACAAAAAAATTGCGCTGCCTACTATCAATGGCCTGGTGTTTATGCCGGTGCAGAATATTGTGCGATGTGAATCTACCGGAAATTATACCCGTATATTTTTTACAGATAAGAAAAACCTGATGGTTTCCCGTCCACTGAAGGAGTTTGAAGAACTACTTTCTGATGTCGACTTCTTTCGGGTACACAATTCCCACCTCATCAATATGCAGCAGATGCAATCGTATATCCAGGGAGAAGGCGGCTTTGCACTGATGAGCGACGGCACCCAGGTGGAGGTTTCACGGCGGCGGAAAGCAGAATTCCTGAAGAAGGCGATGCAGTTCTAAATAGTGATTTACAGGGATTTCGACTACCAACGACTCCGATTTTTTTCTATTTTATGCCAGTTATGATTAATTCTCTACCATCTAATAAATGGCTATTGCAGTCGTATCAGAGATAACATAGATTTGGGTACGATTTCAATATAAACGCAATATAAAGATTTTATACTCTGCATTACTAGCGTGATTAGCCCCAAAGAAAAAAGACACCTTAGTGGTGTCTTTTTTGATTATCGTGTTGTTAAGTATATTCTTACACTTAATTGTTTTCTGCCATTTCATCTGCTTTATACTCCAGATCGTAAAACGACAGCAGTTTACGGATTACGCCTTCAACGAGGGCATCCGGACAGGAAGCGCCACTGGTCAGCAGAATGGTCACCTGTTCCTTTGATGGCAGGAAACGCTGACTGTTGATCTCTTCTTTATGATGGAAGTCCCAGTGATTGATGGCATTGGTAGAAATAATATGTTCGGGAGATGAGATAAAATAAGTGGGCAGTTTTTCTTCACAAAGCTCTACCAGGTGTGAGGTATTGGAGCTGTTGTAGCCACCAACCACGATCGCCAGATCGGCCGGCTGTTCAAGCATCCCAATAACGGCAGACTGGTTGTCGTTTGTCGCGTAGCAGAGGGTATCGCGGGTGTCGGCAAATCGTTCACCAATAGTAGCGGCGGTGAGTCCGAAGGTATCAATCATTACCTGGCGGATATAGTCCGCAATGGCCTGGGTTTCCGTGGCCAGCATAGTGGTTTGGTTCACCACGCCCACACGCTGCAGGTCTTTCTCCGGATCGAAACCTTCAGAGTATTGTCCTTTGAATAGTTCGTAGAAAGTAGCTGCCGGTTGTTGGCCGGTAATGAATCCTGCCAGCAATTCAGCCTCATGTATATCTTTTACAACCACAGTAGGAGTACCGGACTGGCTGTGGGAGAAGGTGGCCCGGGTTTCTTCGTGTTTGGGTTTTCCGTGCACGATTACCGTATAGTGCTTCTTCCCGATTTGTTCGGCCTTGTTCCAGACTCTTTCTACAAATGGGCAGGTGGTATTATATTTCAGTGGTTCAATCCCGAGGGAGGCAAGCTGCTGTTCTGTTTCCAGGGTGGTACCAAAAGCAGGGATGATCACGATATCATCCGTCATGAGTGCTGACCAGGGTACCAGTTGCCTGCCGGCTGTATCCATGATGAACTGAACGCCTCTGTCGAGCAGATCGTTGTTCACGTGAGGATTATGGATCATTTCACTTAAAAGGAATATTCTTTTGCCGGGATTTTCGTCTACCGTTTTGAAAGCTATTTCGATGGCGTTTTCCACTCCGTAACAGAAGCCGAAATGCCGGGCAAGTAATATTTTCAGCGGGCCGAAATTGAGTTCAGTTGGCGTGAAGTCTTTTTTCATGCGGTCCTGCTCTTTACGCCTGTTTTTAATAGCGCTGATGAGCGGACTGCGGTAAATCACCGGTACATTAAATGTTTTCATGAGGGCAAAATTAATTAGTTTTCTTTGCTCACCTTGTCTAACCAGGCTTTTTCTTCTGCACTCAGGCTATTATAGCCCTTTTCATTGATTTTGTCGAGCAGTTGGTCTAACCTGGAAGGGTTGCTGTCGTCTGCTTTCTTTACCACTTTCAGTGGCGACTTTTTGGGTTTAAACTTACGGTTGCTTTGTTTGGGCCGGCGCCAGTTGGAGGCATCAAACAACCATATCAGCGGTTGGCAGAGGTCGGTGCCTGCCTGTAGGGTGCGTACATAGAGAAATCCCAGTAAGACCCCGCCCAGATGGGAAACAATGCCACCTATATTACCATCGGGGATGGAAATAAGCCCCAGTACAATCAACGCTATTGCCAGCCATTTCAGCTTTACGCCGCCGATGAACAACAGCCCGATCTCATAATTGGGCATCAGGGTAGCTGCCGCCATCAGGATACACATGATGGAGGCGGAGGCGCCCACCATCGTAGAACCGGCATATCCCGGGAAAATAACCCCGCATAGCAGGTATAACAGCCCTCCGGCAATACCTCCCAGCAAATACAGGGGAAGTACCCTTTTATTGCCCAGGAAATCCCGGAAAAGGTTACCGAACCAGTAAAGGTTGATCATGTTGTATAATACATGAAACACCGCTACGTGCGTGAACATGTAGGTGATCAGCCCCCAGGGCTTCAATATAAAAGCGGCTGGCGGCATGTGCATGGCCAGCTGGTCGTACGTCCAGATAAAAGGAGCGGGTTGCTTGGTCAGAAATGCGATGAGGCGCAGGATATTCAACCCCAGGAAGACAACTATATTCCAGAAAAGCAAATGATTTACTGTGTTTCCTTGCCTGAGCCAGTAGCGAATATCCGATTGAAATGAGGTCCCGTTCATATACACAAATTAATATAAAATTACGAATTAGGAATTACGAATTGCGAATGAAGAACACACAAAATTTTCTTTAGGGCAATAACCTGTAATACCATAGCAGCCCACCATTCACCGGTAAACCGGTAATCTTTAACAGCCCTGTTTCGGAGAAGGGTTTATGATAAAGGAGAAGACAGACAAAAAGGGGGGCAGTTGCTTAAATCTTCGCGCCAGTCCGTAATTCGTAATTCCTGATTCGTAATTTCACAAGAAGATAGCAGACTCACCAGTAAAAACACCGCATTATTTCTCTCCTTCCCGGTATTTTTTCGTATTTTTGCAGTCCCATAAAAAGGGAGCCCGGATATCCCGGGTTTAAATTATCAATTTTTATTATGAGCGAAAACAACATTATTAACGAACAAAACGCTGAACAACAGGCACCGCAGGCTGCTGCGGCTGAAACAGCGACAACAAAGGCACCTGTAGCAAAAGTTGAAACTGCACACGACGATTTCGACTGGAGCGTTGACAAACGCAACGTATCTTCTTACAGCAAAGAAGAAAAAGAAAAGTACGATCAGACTTACGAAGGTACTTTCAAAGTGTTTGAAGAAAACAGTCTGCTGACTGGTACTGTAGTAGGTTTAACCAACACCGACGTGGTGATCAACATCGGTTTCAAATCCGACGGTTTGATTTCCCTGAACGAATTCCGCGACTTACAAGGTCTGAAGATCGGAGACGAAGTGGAAGTGCTGGTTGTTGAAAAAGAAGACCGCGATGGTAACCTGCACCTGAGCCGTAAACAGGCTCGCCAGAAACGTGCATGGGAAAAAATCGTGGAAGTTTACAAAACAGGCGAAGTGGTTACTGGTACTGTTACCAGCAAAACCAAAGGCGGCTTGATCGTAGATGTATACGGTATGGAAACATTCCTGCCAGGTTCTCAGATCGATGTGAAACCAGTTACAGACTACGACCAGTTTGTAGGAAAAACTATGGAGTTCAAGGTGGTGAAGGTAAACGAAACCATCCGCAACGCCGTTGTTTCTCACAAAGCCCTCATCGAAAGCGATATCGAACAACAGAGAGTGGATATCATCAGCAAACTGGAGAAAGGCCAGGTGCTGGAAGGTACTATCAAAAATATCACCGACTTTGGTGCGTTCATCGACCTGGGTGGTCTGGACGGTCTGCTGTATATCACCGATATCAGCTGGGGCCGTATCTCCCATCCGAGCGAAGTGCTCCAGATGGATCAGAAGATCAACGTTGTTGTGCTTGACTTCGACGACGAAAAACGTCGCATAAGCCTCGGTTACAAACAACTGACTCCGCATCCGTGGGATACTTTACCAGCTACTATCACCGAAGGTGCTAAAGTAAAAGGTAAAGTAGTTAACATCGAAGATTACGGTGCATTCCTGGAAATCATGCCAGGTGTTGAAGGTCTGGTTCACGTATCTGAAATCTCCTGGGCTTCTACTCCTATCAACGCTAAAGAATTCTTCAAATTAGGCGAAGAATACGAAGCAGTGGTAGTTACCCTGAGCAAGGAAGAACGTAAGATGAGCCTGTCTATCAAACAACTGACAGAAGATCCATGGTCTACTATCGAAACCAAATTCCCTGTTGACAGCCGTCACAAAGGAATCGTGAAAAACATCACTCCTTATGGCGTATTCGTTGAACTGGAAACCGGTATCGGCGGTATGATCCACATCTCTGACCTGAGCTGGATCAAACGTTTCAACCACCCATCTGAATACACTAAAGTAGGCAACGAAATAGATGTAGTGATCCTGGGTATCGATAAGGAAAACCGCAAGCTGAGCCTCGGTCACAAACAGATCGAAGAAGATCCTTGGAACACCTTCGAAACTATCTTCCCGATCAACTCTGTACACGAAGGTACTGTTGTGAAGAAAGATGAAAAAGGTGCTACCGTTCAGCTGCAGTACGGTCTGGAAGCATATGCTCCTGCACGTCACCTGAAAACTGAAGATGACAAACCAATCAACGTTGAAGATGTGAAAGAATTCATGATCATCGAATTCGATCGCAGCGAAAAACGTATCCTGGTTTCTCATACAAGGGTTTGGGAAAAAGCACAGGCTGAAGAAAAACAGGCTGTCGTGAGAGAGAAGAAAGAAGAAGCTGACAAAACCCGTAAGGCTGTGAAAAACATCCAGGGTAAAGTTGAAAAAGCTACTTTAGGTGATCTGGGTGCACTGGCTGAACTGAGAGAAAAACTGAAACAGTCTGAAGGCGGCGAAGAAAAAAGCGCACAGTAAGAACAGTTTCATTAAATAATAAATCCCGCTTCGTGTAACAACGGAGCGGGATTTTTTTATTGGTAAGATGACCAAAACTGCCACAACTGTAGCACTGCTGCAGTTACTTCATCAGCTGTTGCAGTTGCGTTTCTTTGAACTCCAGCAGGGAATCCAGCTGCATATTGGCTACTGAATAACGGATATCTTTACGGTTATGTGCCTCTGGTACCACTACTACCGTCATACGGGCGGCTTTGCCGGCTATCATGCCGGTAACGGAATCCTCAAAGGCCATGCATTCCAGCGGATCGCTGCCCAATGCTTTTGCACAGGCCAGGTATACCGCAGGGTGAGGCTTGCCATAATCCTCAAACTCTGCCGAATACACCGCCTGGAAATGATCTGTCAGTCCCAGGTGCACTAATACCGCCCTGATCAGGCGCAGGGGAGAAGAAGACGCCAGTCCAAGTTTGAACCCTTTTTCCCGGAAGAACCCCAGGATGTACTCCACGTCCTCCATCGGCCTGCCTTCTGCTATAATCTTCCCGATAACATTATCAATAATCTCCTCAGTTACCTGCTCCGGGCTTTTACCCTCCCATTTAAAATAGCGATGCCAGTAGCTGACCACTTCCTTGGTCCTTAAACCCGTTGTCAGATGCGTCAGTTCAGGAGAAAGTTGTACGCCTACCGTTGCAAATACTTCTCTCAACGCAATGCCCCAAAGGGGCTCAGAATCCACCAATAGCCCGTCCATGTCGAATATTACCGTGTTAAGCATGAATCTTCTTCGTTTGTGAAGCGCAAAGATAGATAATAGTAGTCAGCGGCTCGTAGTCATAACAATAAGTTATACCGGATAAAATCTGGTTATCGGCCGTGGTGGAATAAATACGGCCTCCATACCTGTAATAACCCTTCTATGGCTCATTTGCCGGGAATTTGCCACTGCAGTTCCCATATCTGCCTAATTCCCCTCCTTTTTGGTGCCTTTTTACCCTTCAAAAAAGTTTTGGAAAGATGGAGGGCTTTTTTAATCTTTGTATTACTCTACTAAAACGATAGGGAATATGGGTAATAAATGGAAAATGTGTTGTAATAGTCGTTGTTTATCAGCAACCGCAGGGCGCGTGTAATATCAGTGATCAACTTACTGTAAATTATCATTATACGAAGGCCTCCGCATGATACACGGAGGCTTTTTGATTTCAACTTAAACAATTTCGCCGGCCGCCAGGCATAGCACTATGAGGGAGCGACCGGCATCCACATAAAATTTACCACCAGAAAATACTTTTTATGCAAAGCTTCAGAACAGAAATAGAAAATCCGGTTGTAGAACAGGATATCATTGATCTCGAGAAGAAGATCCGCCTGTTCCGCGAGGGCGCTGTTTCAGATGAAAAATTCCGCAGCCTTCGTCTGGCAAGAGGTATATACGGCCAGCGCCAGCCTGGAGTGCAGATGATACGCATCAAGCTGCCTTACGGTAAAATGACCCTGCAACAGTGGAAAAGAATTACTGATATTTCTGATGAATATGCTACCAGCAACCTTCACCTTACTACCCGTCAGGATGTGCAGATTCACTATGTGAGCCTCGACAGAACGCCGGAACTGTGGTCGAAGCTGGAGCAGGATGGTATCACCATCCGTGAAGCCTGTGGTAATACAGTCCGCAACGTTACTGCATCCGACCGCGCCGGCATCGATCCGGAAGAGCCGTTCGATGTAACGCCTTATGCCGACGCTACTTTCCGCTACTTCCTGCGTAACCCTGTCAGCCAGGAAATGGGACGTAAAATCAAAATTGCTTTTTCTTCTTCTGATAAAGACACTGCCTGGTCGTTCATGCACGATTTCGGGATGATCCCCAAGATCAGGATCATTGATGGTAAGGAAGTAAGGGGCTTTAAGGTACTCGTGGGCGGCGGCCTCGGTGCTCAGCCTTTCCTGGCCAAAACGGTATATGAGTTCCTGGAAACAGACCTCCTGATACCTTACATTGAAAACGTGCTCCGTGTATTTGACCGTTATGGTGAAAGAACCAGCAGAAACAAAGCACGCATGAAATTCCTGATCCAGAAAATCGGTATGGAAGAATTTGAGCGCCTGATTAACGAAGAGTATAAAGCCGTTAAGGTGAAGAGTGTACCTGTGGATGCCGACGCATGGATCCAGACTGCACCTCCGCCGGTGCCCGCATCTATTCCGGCATATACCATTAAGAACCCTGCCGCATACGAGGCCTGGAAAACAACCAATACTTTCGAACAGAAGCAGCGTGGTTACTATGCCGCCTATGTGAAAATCACCCTCGGAAATATCGGATCAGCTATCAGCCGTCAGCTGATTGAAGCGCTGCGCCCGGTAGTAGCAGACGATGTAAGGGTTACAGCCAACCAGGGACTGCTACTCAAATATATTCTTCCTGAACATCTGCCTTATGTGTACAGTGCGCTGGAAGAAGCCGGTTTTGCTAATCCGGGTTTCGACAGTGTGGCGGACATCACTGCCTGCCCTGGTACAGATACCTGTAACCTGGGTATTTCCAGCAGTACCGGTATTGCCAAAGTATTGGAAGAAGTGATCACTGATGAGTTTCCTGACCTGATTTATAATAAGGATATCAAGATAAAAATCAGCGGCTGTATGAACTCCTGCGGTCAGCACGGTATTGCCAGCATTGGCTTCCACGGTTCTTCCATGAAGAGCGGCGGTAAGGTATTGCCTGCATTGCAGGTACTGCTTGGCGGTGGTATCGTAGGCGATGGTGCAGGCCGTGTGGCTGATAAAGTAATCAAAGTGCCCAGCCGCCGCGGTCCGGATGTTCTCCGCAGCCTGCTGCACGATTTCGAAACCAACGGTGGAGAACAGGAATTGTTCAACGAGTACTACGACCGTCAGGGTGAAAAGTATTTCTACGAATTGCTGAAACCCCTGGCTGATCTGAGCGCATTAACAGCGAACGACTTCATCGATTGGGGGCAGGCACAGGATTACGCTACAGCTATTGGCGTAGGTGAGTGTGCCGGCGTGATCATAGACCTGGTAGCAACACTGTTGCTGGAAGCAGAAGAAAAGATAGAATTGGCCAGTGCAGCGATTCTCAAAGGCGCTTATGCAGATGGTATCTATCATACTTATTCTTCCTTCGTACAGGGAGCTAAAGCCCTGTTGCTCAGTGAAGCCATCAGCGGAAATACACAGATCGGTATTATCAACGATTTCGATAAACATTTCGTTGCTACCGGTAAATTCAGCTTCGAACCTGATTTCAAATCAGTGGTATTGCAGATTAACGCTAACGAACCTACGGAGAGCTTTGCAAAAAACTACTTCAGTCAGGCACAGGCATTTTATAACAACGCGCAGGCATATCGCAAAGCGGCCAGTGAACTGGTGCAGGCGTAATTATTTTCATCTTCCTAAATAATATCATCATGCAGCATATACAACCCAAACTCACATTAATAGGCGCTGGTCCGGGCGATCCGGAACTGATCACCGTAAAAGGGTTAAAAGCCATTCAGAACGCCAGGGTAATTCTTTACGACGCCTTGTCGAGCAACGAACTGCTCGATTATGCGCCTGCTAACTGCCTTCGCCGCTTTGTGGGTAAACGCGCCGGTATGCATGTTTATTCACAGGATGAAATAAACCGCATGATAGTAAAATATGCCTTAACTTATGGAAGTGTAGTGCGACTGAAAGGAGGCGACTCCTTTGTGTTTGGCAGAGGACAGGAAGAAATTGCCTTTGCGCAGCAGTTTGGCATCACTGCAGAGGTAATTCCCGGGATTTCCAGCGCTATAGCGGTGCCGGGGATCAATAAGATTCCGGTAACAGCCCGCAATATCAGCGAAGGTTTTTGGGTGATTACCGGTAATACGCAACACGGCGACCTGTCGCGCGATCTGGATCATGCCATCAATGCCAATACTACGGTAGTAGTGCTGATGGGCATGAGCAAGCTGGCCGAAATAGCAGCCATCTACAGTGCAGCCGGCAGAGGCAATACCCCTGCTGCTATCATCCAGAACGGTACCCTGCCCACCCAGAAAATGGGGCTGGGCCATGTGGCCGACCTGGTAGAAATAGCTGCTACCAATGACCTGCGTAACCCGGCCGTTCTGGTAATAGGCGAAGTGGTACGTTTCCATGAAGCCTTCCAGGAACTGCAGCGCAAGGTTTCAGCGGAACTTAAAATTGCAGTATAAATGGAAAATCAGTTATTCCCGGTGTTTTTCAAGTTACACCGCCTGCAGGTACTCGTAGTGGGCGGTGGCAACATCGGACTGGAGAAAGCCAATGCCATGCTGGAAAATTGCCCACAGGCAAATATTACAGTGGTGGCATTGGAGTTTTTACCTGCTTTGGAAGCTCTCACACATCAGTATCCCAACATTACCCTTGTTCAGAAAGCATTTTCCTGCGGAGATCTGTTGGGGAAAGACCTGGTGATTGCGGCTACGAACGACAAAGCACTCAATTTTTGTGTATGGGAGAAAGCCAAAGGCAGCAAAGTACTGATCAATGTGGCTGATACGCCGGATCTGTGCGACTTCTACCTGGGTTCTGTTGTAAGGAAAGGTAATCTCAAGATTGCTATCTCCACCAACGGTAAATCCCCGACCATTGCCAAACGCCTGAAACAGGTATTGCAGGAAGCTATCCCCGACAGCCTGGATGAGGTGCTCAACAAGTTATCCCAGATCCGCGACAGGCTCACCGGCGATTTTGCCAGTAAAGTGAAGAAGCTGAACAGTATTACTGATGTATTGGTTAACCATGAGCGCGAAGGAGCCTGATTATTTTTTCAACAGCTCCAGTAATACCTGTGCCTGATTGTTTGTTTCGTCTTTTGCCCCGTATACCAACGTGACCCGCTGATGTTGTGCTTTCTTTTTAATAGCTGTCAGCAAATCTTTTTTCCCCTGTAATTCCTGCAGATATTTTGTTTTGAATTCGGCAAAGTTGCTTTGCTCATGGTGAAACCATTGACGCAACTCATTGCTGGGCGCAATGTCTTTTGCCCACTCATCCACATGTGCCCGATCTTTTGTAAGCCCTCTGGGCCAGAGCCGGTCTACCAGGATGCGGTATCCATCTGACGGAGCGTACTCCTCATAAACTCTTTTTATCTGTATCATGTTACCTGTAACAAAGTAGGCTGTAGAAATGTTCTTTCCGCTTTTTGTGTTCCGGAAAATTAAATATTATTGCGACCATGATGCATCACGATGAAATAATAGCAGCTACTGTAGATTTTGTGAAGACAACATTGCAGGGAGCTGAAGGAGGCCACGACTGGTGGCATATAGAAAGGGTATGGAAACAGTCGCGCAGTATAGCGGAAAAAGAAAAAGTAGATCTCCTGGTGGTGGAGCTCGGGGCGTTATTACACGATATCGCTGACTCTAAATTTCACAACGGCGACGAAAACATTGGTCCGGAGAAAGCAGCTGCTTTCCTGCAATCCCTGCAGGTACCGGGTATGGTAACGGAGCATGTGATAAACATTATCCGGCACATCTCCTTCAAGGGAGGCAACAATGAGCGCATCTTCTATTCCATTGAGCTGGGCGTAGTGCAGGATGCCGACCGACTCGATGCTATCGGGGCCATAGGTATAGCCAGGGCCTTCAACTATGGAGGATTCAAAAATCGTCAGATCTATGATCCCGGGGTGAAGCCCGATTTAAATATGACAAAAGAAGCTTATAAGAAAAGTACCGCTCCCACGATTACACATTTTTATGAAAAGCTGTTATTGCTGAAAGACAGGATGAATACGGAAACGGGGAAAGCACTGGCCGTAGAAAGGCATGCATTTATGGAGCAGTTCCTGGAGCAGTTTTACAGGGAATGGAACGGAGAGAATTAAGAAGTAGCCCGAAGATCTCAGCGGATAACATCATCAATCGCTAAGATCTTCGGGCTACTTCTTAATTCCATATTCTTAATTCTTAATTTCGAACAACGCTTTCAACTCATCGGCATCTTCCGGTTTCATCTTTCCGCCGAGGATAAGACGCAGCTGGCGGCGGCGAAGGGCGCCATCATATAATCTTTTTTCTTCTTCTGTATCGGTGAGGATACCTGGCACGGGTCTGGAATTGCCGTTGGGATCCAGTGCTACAAATGTCATGAAAGCCTCATTGGATTTATAGCGGTATTGTTGCACCGGGTCTTCACCCCATACCCGGATATGCACTTCCATAGAAGTGTTGAAGGCGCGGCTTACTTTGGATTCAATGTGTACAACGTTGCCCAGCTTAATGGGATTTTCGAAAGATATATTATCTACGGAAGCTGTTACCACGGGCGCGCTGCAGTGTTTCATGCAGGCCAGGGCAGCAGCTATATCCATCCAGTACATCAGGCGTCCTCCCATCAGGTTTCCGAAAGTATTGGTGTCGTTCGGTAAAACCAGCTCGGTCATCTGTATCAGCGAATCTTGCGCTCTCTTTGGCGTTAATGTCATTATTAATGTATTTCGGACGCAAATTTATGGTTTATATATTATAGTTGCGGAATGGATGTATGCATGGTATAAAGGTTTTCAATAAATAATTTCAGGTGATTGAAAAATCTTTAAAACCCGCTGCAGATCAGTGATCAGAGCTGAAGAGATTCTTCGAAAAATTAACAAACAAATAAAGCCCCTGCTTAAAAAACTTGGGTGCGACGCAAATTTGTGTAACTTTGCATGACCTTCGGAAGTAGTTTACTTGATCGGTATTACACCAAACGCAGTCCGGCACTTCCCCGTTTATAGGTCAAGTACATTTAGCTGAATTTTAGTTTTATGGCAAAATATATCTTCGTTACGGGAGGTGTTACTTCCTCTTTGGGTAAAGGAATTATAGCTGCTTCTCTTGCAAAACTTTTGCAGGCACGCGGCTTTAGAGTGACTATTCAGAAATTTGATCCATATATCAATGTGGATCCGGGTACATTAAACCCTTATGAACATGGTGAATGTTATGTAACGGAAGATGGTGCTGAAACAGATCTGGATCTCGGGCACTATGAGCGTTTCCTTAATACGCCTACATCCCAGGCCAATAATGTGACTACCGGCCGTATTTATCAAACTGTCATCAACAAGGAAAGAGAAGGGGCCTACCTGGGTAAAACCGTGCAGGTAATCCCGCACATCACCGATGAAATCAAACGCCGTATCCTGTTGCTGGGTAAAGACGGTAAGTTCGATATCGTGATCACTGAGCTGGGTGGTACTGTGGGTGATATTGAGTCGCTTCCTTACATTGAAGCAGTTCGTCAGCTGCAATGGGAGCTGGGAGAGGAAGATTGCCTCGTGGTACACCTGACACTGATCCCGTACCTGCGCGCAGCCAAGGAGCTGAAAACCAAGCCTACTCAACACTCTGTGCGCCTGCTGAGCGAATACGGTGTACATCCGGATATCATCGTTTGCCGTACAGAAGAACCGTTGTACCGCGATCTAAAGAGAAAGATTGCACTTTTCTGTAATGTACAGGTGGATGCAGTGATTGAAGCGAATGATGTGCCTACCATCTACGAAGTGCCGCTGGAAATGATGCGCGAGAAACTGGATGTTTCCGTGTTGAAAAGACTGAACCTGCCGGTGGAAAAAGAACCGGAGCTGATAAAATGGCGCGAATTCCTCGATAAACTGAAGTACCCGAAATCCAAGGTGACGATCGGTCTTATCGGTAAATATGTGGAATTGCAGGATGCTTATAAATCAATCCTGGAATCTTTCATCCATGCAGGCGCACAAAATGAATGCAAAGTAGTGGTGCAGAATATCCACTCTGAACATATTACTCCTGAAAATGTGGCGGAAAAACTGAAGAATCTGGATGGCCTGCTCGTTGCTCCGGGCTTCGGCCACCGTGGTATTGAAGGAAAGATTGTATCTATCCGGTATGCCCGTGAAAATCAGCTGCCATTCTTCGGAATCTGCCTGGGTATGCAGATGAGCGTTGTGGAATATGCCCGTAATGTGCTGGGATGGAAAGATGCCCACTCCGTGGAAATGAATCCTGATACCTCTCATCCGGTGATCAACCTGATGGAAGAGCAGAAGAAAATAACTGCCAAAGGAGGTACCATGCGTCTGGGGGCTTATGCCTGCGAACTTACTCCGGGATCAAAAGCAGCGGAAATCTACGGTAATACGTCTATCAGCGAAAGGCACCGCCACCGCTACGAGTTTAACAACGATTATATCCGCCAGTTTGAAGAAGCCGGCCTGGTACTTTCGGGTAAGAACCCGGAAAGCGGGCTGGTGGAAATCATCGAGCTGCCAGGGCATCCTTTCTTTGTAGGTGTTCAATTCCACCCCGAGCTGAAAAGCACAGTGGAAAGCCCTGCACCGGTATTCGTGTCCTTCGTGAAAGCCGCCAAGCAATATGCTGAAAGCAAAAACGGTAAGGCGAAAGTGGAAGAGAAAATTGCGCAGTAAGTTATATATTTTATTTTTGTATGATATCAGGGGAGATGAAAGCATATCACATTGCTTGCTTCTCCCTTGATCATTTGAAAAATCCATTCTGATTATCAAGTTGGTATATATATTCATTGCCAAACTATCACTTTAACCGCATTTAACAGTGGTTTCACCTAAAAAGCATGGTCAATTCATAAAATCATGCTTACCTTTGCTGCCTAAATTTTAATTGCATTTCATGGATAGAAATTCGGTCATTGGGTTTTTACTGTTGGGTGTACTACTGGTAGGATATATATTCTTTAACCAGAAACAACAGGCACAAGCCGCAAGAGAAAAAGCCAGGCAAGATTCCATCGCAGAACTGAATAAGCCTAAAACCCCGGTAATGGACACTGCGAGCCTTACAGGCACCACGCCTGGGGCCACGCTGGATTCAGCTCACCAGGCATTGCTGAACGGAGAATTTGGTGTATTTGCTGCAGCTGCCACCGGCAACGTACAAAATACGGTACTGGAAAACGACGTGGTAAAGATCACCTTTACCAATAAAGGTGGCCAGCCTGCCACAGTGCAACTGAAACAATATAAAACATATGATGGCGCTCCACTTATGCTGACAGCAGGTTCTTTCAACCGCCTGTCGATAGAAGTGCCTGCCAGCGTTACTAAAGTGCTGAACAGCTCCGACCTGTTCTTTTCCGCTGCCCAACCCCAGGAACTGGCCGGTGGCGTAAAATCAATCACTTACCGTCTTAATTCCAATAACCCGGCTGTTTACCTGGAATTTGTCTATTCCCTGAAACCCGGCAGCTATGTGGTGGATTATAACATTCATGCCGTTGGTCTGCAGAATATCCTGCCCGGTAATCAGACTTACCTGAACCTTTCCTGGAACAGCCAGGAAGATAAGCAGGAGCACGACATGCAGAACGAGCGCATGAACAACCAGGTGCACTATATGTACGAAGGTGGCAAACATGATTACTTTACCCTGAACCGTACCAGCCACGAAAAACTGGATAATAAACTGAAATGGCTGAGCGTAAAGCAACAGTTCTTCAATACCACGCTGATTGCTAAGAAGGAGCCTTTCATCAACGCAGATGTAAATACCAAAGTGCCTGAAAGCCCGAATATCGTAGGACAGACTTTCAGCACCATCCAGGTTCCGTACAACCGCACCAACGATTTCTCCTTCCCGGTTGAAATCTATTACGGCCCTAACCACTATAAAACGCTTAAATCCTTCGATATAGGTCTGCAGAAGATCATCCCGCTGGGTACTGGTATCTTCGCATTTGTGAAGTATGTGAATATCTTCATCATTATCCCGGTGTTCAACTTCCTGAGCGGATTTATCCACAACTACGGTATCATCATCATCCTGCTCACCATCTTCATTCGCCTGCTGATAGCTCCTTTCACTTACCAGAGCTACGTTTCCCAGGCTAAGATGAAAGTACTGAAACCTGAGATCGATGAGCTGAAAGCTAAATACGGCGATGATCAGCAGGGATTTGGTATGGAACAGATGAAATTATTCAAGAGCGCCGGTGTAAACCCGCTGGGAGGCTGTTTACCTGCGTTGCTGCAGCTGCCTATCCTGGTAGCGATGTATAGTTTCTTCCCGTCTTCCATCGAGCTGCGTCAGGAAAGCTTCTTGTGGGCAAAAGATCTGTCGACTTACGATTCCATCTTCAACCTGCCATTCAACATTCCATTCTATGGCAATCACGTGAGCCTTTTCACCATCCTGATGACCATCACCAGCCTGATTCTGGCATTCTACAACCGTGGCATGACTGATCAGAGTAATCCGGTAATGAAGTATATGCCTTACATGATGCCTATCATGCTGCTGGGTATCTTCAACCGCCTTGCTGCTGCGTTGACTTTCTACTACTTCCTGTCCAACGTGATCAGTATCCTGTTGCAGTGGGTGATTCAGAAATTTATCATCAACCACGACAAGATCCACGCACAGATCCAGGAGAATAAGAAAAAGCCTAAGACTAAATCCAAATGGCAGGAAAAGCTGGAGGAAGTTCAGAAGCGGCAACAAGACATGCAACAGCAAAAAAGAAAGTAGGATTAATACAATCTGAACAATTCAATCATATTTTTTAGCAGAAGGTTTCCCTGAAGGGAAGCCTTCTCTATTTTTGGGCGGATATGAAAAGATGGATATTATTGGTGGGTGCAGCGGTTACCATCACAGCTGCACAGGCACAGGATACCATTCCTGATGCAGCGAGGATACAGGGAATAGTGAATTACCTGGCATCCGACAAGCTGAAAGGAAGAGGTACCGCAGAAAAAGGAGGAACACTGGCCAGTCGCTATGTGGCAAAACAATTTAAAAAGCTGGGGCTCCGGAAATTGAATGACAACAGCTATTTCCAGGATTTTACATTCGACAGGAAAGAGCATCGGAATATTCCCAGCCGGAATGTGATCGGCTTTCTGGATAACGGAGCCGCCCGTACAATCATTATCGGCGCGCATTATGATCACCTGGGTACTGCCGCTTTATTCGACGGCAAATACCCCATAGGAGAAATCCACAACGGGGCCGACGACAACGCTTCCGGCGTAGCCGGCCTGCTGGAACTGGCCCGTCATTATGTGAAGAACAAACAAAAGGAACCGTTTAATTTTCTCTTTATCGCTTTTGGGGGAGAAGAGCTGGGCCTGCAGGGTTCTAAATATTACACCGCCCATCCACTGATTCCGCTCAGCAAGATCCATTTCATGCTGAACATGGATATGATTGGCCGTTATAATCCCGAACGTGGTATTGGCATCGGCGGTTACGGCAGCGCGGAAGAATGGCCTGTTGTTTTTAAAGACGTACAACAGCCTGGCATCAAATTCTTCACAGATGCCGCCGGGAAAGGCGCCTCCGATCATCACAACTTTTATGTGAGCGGTGTGCCCGTTTTGTTCTTTCATACCGGTGGCCACGATGATTACCATAAACCCACCGATGATGCGCCCAAGCTGCAGGCGAAAGCCGAAGCTGAAATATTACAGCTTGAAATACAACTGGTGAATAAGGCGATGGCGTATCCGGTGTTGAAATACAGGGGAGAGAATTAAGAATAGAGAAAGAAGAATTAAGAAATAGCGTGAAGGCCTTAGCGATTGATATATCTGCTAAGGCCTTCACGCTATTTCTTAATTCTTCTTTCTCTATTCTTAATTCATTATTTGCTCTACTTCATAAACCGGGCTAAACAAATACATCCGTTTCGACGAAACCTCCTCACACCGGTACCGCTTCCTGATTTTTTCTCCGCGGCGGAATATACGGCCGTCTTTCGTTCTGAAGAGGCCATCCTGCGGGATCTGTTCTACAAAGAAGTGATTTTCCTTTTGCCGGTCATATCTTTTCAGCACACGCATGAGATTTTCATCGGCACAGGAGCTGGCGGCCGGATTGGCCATGCTTTGCCTGATAGCCGTTTCCACATCGGGCGGCAGCAGCTGGTTACCTACAAAGGCACGTAGTATCCAGGAGAATTCCTGTTTCCATTCCTTTCCGTGTGAGGGCACCTGGTTAGCGTACTTGTTGAAGGTAGTCAGGTGCGCAAATTCATGCAGCAGCGTAAGCAGGAACGCGTACTTGTTAAGGGAGCCATTCACGCTGATACGATGTCCCTTGCCATGCCCGTCGGGGTGACGGTAATCGCCTAAGATACTGGAACGCTCCCTTGTGATGGTGAGGTGCACTTTGAAAGTGGTCAGGTATTCCATTACCTGATCAAATGTGCCCTCGGGTAAATAGGACGCTAATGCATTTAATGGCGCCTCTTTTTTCAATCCGTTTATTTTTTTAGCCTCGTCAGCCGGAACAGGCTGATCGTTTCAAATATCGTATACACCAGGTATAATGATAATAAAAGGAAAATGGTCAGCTTGCTCACATTGGGTTTATAAATAAGCACATAGGTGGCAATACCGATGACACAAAGAAAGAGTTTACTGAGGGTTGAGCCGTAAACCGACCGGATAAAGGCATTGTGGTTAGCGGATGCCAGGCCCTTGCGGCTCATCAGGTAAGATACCAGGGAAATAATAGCCATAATCAGGTTACCGGCCATCAGCACATATACATGCGTGCCGAGGTCCAGTAACCTGGGTTTGAATATGATAATAAGTCCGTTTAAGATGCCGAATACAGCAAATAATCGTATAAAAAATCTGTCACTCATTACGTCGGGTGTCTTTAATAATTTGCCACAAAAGTATGGCTAATGCAATTAAAGAAAAAATGATCAGGAATACCGGAAACCGCCAGCCAATACGCTGGTCCAGTTTATAGCCGGCAAATACACCTAACCCAAGCGTGACCATCATCTGGAAGGCCAGCCCGGCGTAACGCACCAACAGGTTGTTACGGTTATTCGGCTTCCTGGAGGACTGATTTTCCATGTTTCTGATTGTCTGCAGACTGCTCATCCATATAGCAACGGCCATTGAATTTCGCTGTCGGCTCCATTTCAAAATGAGCGGTGTATACATCGCCTTTTACCAGGGCATTACCCTTCAGGAACAACAGGTCGTCTACTTTAATAATACCGGTTACTTTACCCAGTACGTCGGCACTCTGGCACACCAGGTCGCCAACAATTTCACCTTCAGGACCTACCACAATTTTGGCTTTTGTAGATACCAGGCCAGTTACCTGCCCGTCGATACGGATATCGCCTTCACACACAATATCACCCTGGATAGTAGTACCATTGCCGATAATATTAACGGTAGAAGTTGGCAGCATGGTCTGTTTGTCGCCTTTGGATTTGTGACTGCTATTAAACATAGGGAGTAAGGTTTTTCAAGTTTAGTGATGTAATATAAATAAAATATTAAATATTTTAAGATTTGTCGAGATATTACCTTATCCAACTACACACACGTCCACTTGTCTCTTTTAATAGTTAATTAAATTAATGGTGTTTGTTAATAGGTACTGTTGTCTACGGCAGGAACTTTCAGCTTCGTTGTGTCAAGTTTTCCCGTGAAATCGCCGTTGATTACCTGCTTGATGTTATTCAGGTACTGATCCCGGGCATTGATGGCTGTTTCCAGTGAATCCGCCCGCATTTTGAGATGTATGAATTCCTTACGTTGCTTCAGGTCGCCATAGCCGGGTATATAATAACGTAAGGGCGTAAATACTACCGTTGCCACGGTGATAGCCACCAATAATACAAAAAGGGTACTGAAAGCGATATACACACTCATCCGGGAGAGTTTGAATGAGGTGACTTCTTCGTAGGTGTCGTCATTCATAATTACCAACCGGTATTTATGACTGAGCTTTTCCAGGTTTCGCTTTCTGTTTTTGTTCCCCTTCTTGGCCATGTTTAGAGTGCTTCTTAAAAGATTGGTTCTTTTAAGGCGGGCTAAAGTTAATCAATATTGCAAAATTGAAAAACGGGTTTTGCTGTTTGCCGCCAGAATATGTATTTTTAATCTGAAAACCAATATTTTAAAATCTCTGTGAAACAGGAAAAAGCCTCATGCAGGCGTTACCGCCGGTAGGAGATCAATTATTTTATCCTAACTTTAAAATATTTTTTCAAACAATAAGTTATATATATTTAGCCTATACACCCTGGCATCCATGAATTGCATCAAACTGCTACATAAATATCTGGGAATTATTGTATTGTCATTTTGCCTGGGGTTAACAACCGTCCGTGCGCAGATAAGGCCACGAAATCAGCAGCAACAACAGACAAATTCTCAGGCTCAGACCCCGAATCAGCAACAAAGACCTGTTGCCAAGCCGCTGTTTAAACCAAAAGAACCACGTATACAGGACCGCCGTCCTCCTTCTGAGGTGATGCTCGAAAAAAAGAAATGGACCTGGAAACGGAAATTCTTCCAGAACATGGCCACCCGGTTCAACTACTACTATCACGCAAAAGTGAAACTCGATCGGGTAGTAAGAACAGCTAACCGCGACGGGCAGGATAACTACAATACCCTGTTGCCATTTTATCCTTTCAGTTTACAGAGTCAGGGCTTCAGCAAAGGAGAGCTGGATTCAGTGATAGATAAAACCAATATGGCCATTCAGCTGCACGATCCGCGCGGCAAGTGGATCGACGACTGCTTCCTGCTCATGGGAAGGGCATACTTCTATGAGGGCGATCTGGATAACGCCAACAAGACTTTTCAATATGTTAATATCCACTTCGCTCCGAAACAAAAATCTGAATATAAAACGGTAGTAGGTGCACGCACCAACGACCAGATTTCCATAGCTACTCCTGAAAAAAGAAAAGGATTCTTCGGCCGCCTGAAGCACACGAGAGCACGTAACGACGCCTTCCTGTGGCGGGCCAGAACATTGCTTGAATTGAAGGAATATGATGAGGTACAATCACTCCTCGCTGTGCTGAATACGGATCCTAATTTCCCGCACCGCCTCGACGGCGACCTTGCAGAAGTACGCGCTTACAGCAACTATTCCCAGAAAAGATATCCCGAAACGATTGAACCGTTAAAGCTGGCCATCGAAAAAAGCAACAGCAAAATTGCCCGCACCAGGATGGCTTATATACTCGGACAGTTGTACCTGCAGCAACAGCATCCCGATTCCGCCCTGGATGAATTCCGCCGGGTGATCAGCATGAAGCCTGATCCCATGATGGATTTCCAGGCGAGATTGCAGATTGCCAGAACCAATGCAAAGGTGACCGGCGATCCTACCGCCAGCATAGCCGGTTTGAAGCATATGCTGAAGAAAGAAAAATTCTTCAAATTCCGGGATGGTATCCTGTTTACCATGGGCGCTCTGATGTACCCCAAGGATCCGGAAACTGCTGTGAACTACATGAAACAGTCGCTGAAGGTGCCCAGCAATAACCTTATGCAGCGTACGCTGACCTATAAAGGATTGGCTGATATTTACTATGATCAGCGGAATTATCCTGATGCCAAGAAATATTACGACAGCACCGCCGGTATCATGACAAAAGACTTCGAGGACTTCGCCACAGTGAATACCCGCAAGACGGTGTTGACCGAAGTGGTAGCCCGGCTGGAAATCATTCACCGGGAAGACAGCCTCCAGAAGATCGTGGCCATGGCTCCATCAGACAGAAACATCTTCCTGTCTAAAATGGCGGCAAATATCCGCAATGAAGCTGCTGAAAAGAAAAAGAAAGAAAAGAGAGAGGCTGATAATTTAGCCGGATACAGTGGCAACGGCCTTTCTATGAGTGGCTCCGGCTCTTATGCTCCACAGGAAGAAAAAGGGGAGTGGTATTTCTATAACCCGGCCAGCAAATCAGCAGGTTTTTCCGAATTCAAACGGCGCTGGGGAAATCGCCCGGTAGCAGATAATTGGCGCCGCAGCCAGAATGGTGTGGTAAATGCCACTAACAACACACCGGTTGAAATACCCCAGGAAGCTGGTCGTACCGCAGGCGGAGGCCCCCTGGTACATGTACCGCCGGATAGTGTTACCGCTGAGTCGCTCGCAGCAGGACTTCCACTGGCTCCCGAAAAACTGACTGCTTCCCAGCAGGCGCTGAAGGAAGCGTGGTTTGATCTGGGTAAGCTTTATCACGATAAACTCGACAATTATCCGCTGGCAATAGAAACATACGACTCTTTGCTGATCCTTTTCCCGGATCATCCGCGCAAGCCGGAAGTACTGTATTCTCTTTATGTCTGGCATAGCAAACTGAATCACCTTCAACAGGCAAACCAGTATAAAAACCTGGTGTTGAACCAGTATGGCAATACCAATTTTGCAGATATCATACGCTCCGGCGGCCTGAAAGATGTGGGCGCAGACAAGAAGAAAAGTATCAGCCAGGCGTATGATGCCGCTTATACCGCTTATCACGACGGCCGTTACGATGAGGCTATGGCGCTGAAAAAGCAGGCCGACAGCACTTTCGGTATCAATTTCCTGCAGCCGAAATTCGATCTGCTGGAGGCTATGCTGATCATCAAGGCCGATACGATGTTTGATAAGGAAAATGATACCTTGCAATTATCGCGCAAAGCCGTACAACACGTCATTTCCAAATATGCAGCTGATGAAGGGGTGCTGGCCAAGGCTCAGTCCCTGATGGAAGCACTCAATCACCGGAAGGAATTGTCGGCGTACCTGGCGAAGCTGGAGATCAGCAAACGAGATGTAAACAATGCCCTGGTAGATGAAGATGTGTCTATGCGCTATCCCTGGCAGAACCCGCAGCCGGTGCTGGCTGACAGGCTTGGTACTGCTAAAACAAAGGTGGATTCAACAAAGATTGCTACTGGTGTAAATGGATCACTGCCAGGCCCGATTGCTACCATTGCGCCTCCGCCCAAGCCGGTAACCCCGTATAAGATTTCTGCTGATAATCCGTATTTCGTGGTGCTCTCTTTCCAGCGGGTATCGAAAGAACTGATGGATGAGGGCCTGAACCAGTTTGCCAGATATAATGCCGCTAAACACGCTACGGAAAAAATTGAAGTGGGCAGTTTTGTGCTGACGCCTAATGATGTGATGCTGATTTTCAGGCTTTTCCCGAATGAAGATAAGGCCCTGTCTTATTTTGATGAAATACGGGACGAGGCGGCAACGAATATTATACCCCGCATCAGGCCCAGCGAATATAATTTCTTTGTTATCTCAAGGGATAATTTTATCCTCTTAAACAGCACTAAAGATCTGAACGGTTATCGTAAATTTTTCACAGATAATTATGTGACACAATAGCCGTTTTTTTGGAATTTTAAATAGCTTTGTCGGTCAAACTGTTATAAACAGGCTTGTTTATTGCTGTTAACTTTATTGAAAAAAATATATATATCGCCAACAGATAGTAATATATTGCTGTCCGTAAAGGACCGGCAAAACAAATTATATAGCGCATGAAAAAATCGGTGAAACTATTGTGGAGTGTGGCTTTCGGGATACTGGGGTTACTTGTTGTCTTTGTTTTACTCATCAATTTCCGGATAATCGGCAGTATGCCTTCCATGGAGGAGCTGGAAAACCCGCGTGCAGCACTGGCAGCAGAAGTAATCGCCGATGACGGTACCATACTGGGTAAATACTACCAGGTAGACCGTTCCAGCAGTGATTTCAATGAGATCTCCAAAAATGTGATCAATGCGCTGATTGCTACAGAAGAAACGAGATTCTACTATAACTCAGGTATCGATCCCAAGGCAACCTTCGCTATTCCTTTTTACCTGCTGGTGGGCAAAAAGAGGGGATCCAGTACCATCACCCAGCAGCTGGCATTGAACCTTCAGTCCGACGCACAGGGTAAACAACGTGCTAATAATCCCGTCTCAAGGGCCTTTCAGAAAATACAGGAATGGATCATTGCCGTTAAACTGGAACGGAACTTTACCAAACAGGAAATCCTGACGCTGTATTTAAACACCGTTGCTTTCGGAGATAACGTGTATGGCATTGAGAATGGTGCCAGAACTTTTTTCAGTAAAGATGCCGGCCATTTATCGATAGAAGAGGCAGCAGTACTGGTGGGGATGCTGAAAGGTAATACCATTTACAACCCTCGCCGTAACCCGCAAAATGCGCTGAACCGCCGTAATACGGTGATAGATAATATGCAGGCGGCTAATTTTATTACTGCCGGAGAAGCTGCAATGGCTAAAAGTAAACCTATTGTACTGCATTATAATAAGATAGACCACAACAAGGGATTGGCGCCTTACTTCAGGGAAGTGTTGAGAGATGAGTTGAAGTCCTGGTGTAAGGACCACAAGAAATCCGATGGTTCAGAATACAATCTTTATCGCGATGGCCTGAAAATTTATACCACCATCAATCCCCGTATGCAGCTGTATGCAGAAGAAGCAGTGGCGAAGCACCTGGCGGTATTACAGAAGTCATTGTCGGCGCAGGGCGATGTGAAAACCGGGAACGTATGGAAGAAATGGCCGAAATTCCTGGACCAGTATATGAAGGAATCAGACAGGTATAAAGCGCTGAAAGACGATGATGCTTCAGATTCTACGATCGCGCTGGTTTTCAACACGCCGGTGCGTATGAAAGTATTTGGCTGGAAAAGCGCTACAGAACCGGATCTGAACGAAATAGACACGGTAATGACCCCGCTGGATTCCATTAAATACACCCGCGCCATCTTACAGGCAGGGTTTATGGCCATGGATCCGGAAAGTGGTGAGGTAAAAGCCTGGGTAGGCGGACCGGATTTCCGATATTTCAAAAACGACCACGTAGCCAAGACGCGTCGTCAGGTGGGTTCTACATTCAAGCCTTTCCTGTATTGCTTTGCCATCATGAATGGTATGTCGCCTAATACAGTATTACCGAATGAACCGATTTCCATCAACGGGTGGACGCCTCATAACTCTGAAGGTACTACTGGTGGAACTATCACGATGGCCGGAGCGCTGGCCAAGTCGTTGAACCTGGTGGCAGCTTACCTGATCAAGCAGATAGGGGCGAAGCCATTTGCAGATTTTGCGAAAAATAAAGTAGGTTTTACGAGCGATATCCCGGCTTACCCTGCCATTGCGCTGGGAGCCGTAGAGCTTTCGCTGTATGAGCTGATGCAGGGCTATACCATGTTCCCGGGCAGAGGAATCAACACTAAGCCAATCTACATTACACGTATAGAAGACAGGAACGGAAATATACTGGAAACATTTGCGCCAGTGAAACGTGAAGTGATCAGCGAACGGGAGGCATATACTATGGTAAAAATGATGGAAGGTGTGGTTGCCCCGGGAGGTACCGGAGCGCGTATGCGTTCCCGTTTTAATATTCCGGGAGAGATAGCCGGTAAAACAGGTACCACCAATGATAATACGGATGGCTGGTTTATGGGATATACGCCCAAGCTGCTGGCTGGTGCCTGGGTGGGATGTGAAAACAACTTCATTCACTTCAGTACTACGGCGCTGGGTCAGGGTGCTAACACAGGCCTCCCGATCTGGGCTTATTTTATGCAGAAGGTATATGCAGATCCTACGCTGAAAATCAACTCCAGCGACCATTTCCTGACGCCGCCCAATATGAACAGCGACGATATTTACCTGAACTACGATTCCAACTTAACGCCCGACGCACAATCTGATAACGTAGGTAACGGTTCTGCTGATGACTACGGCTCCGGAAACGCCAGTGATTACGCCACTCCGGGTACCGATAAGCAGGAACAACCAGCTCCTGCACAGAAGCCAAAGGAAAATAAAGAAAAGGACAAGGAAGAACCGAAGCCTGCTCCTAAGGCTACCATGCCACCGCCAGTGAAGAAAGAAAATTAAGGATATAGTATTAAGAAATAGCGAGAAGGCCTTAGCAATTAATTACTAATTGCTAAGGCCTTCTCGCTATTTCTTAATACTATATCCTTAATACTTATGCACTCACTGCTTTGTTTACCAGTGCAGCTGCTTCACTCAGGAGAATCGCAGACTGTACTTTCAGACCGCTTTCTTCGATCAGGGCTTTGGCTTCAGCAGCGTTGGTTCCCTGTAAGCGTACAATGATCGGAACAGTGATGTTGCCAATAGATTTATAGGCATCGATAACACCCTGTGCAACCCTGTCGCAACGTACGATACCACCGAAGATATTGATGAGGATTGCTTTTACTTTAGGATCTTTCAGGATGATACGGAAACCAGCTTCCACAGTTTGTGCGTTGGCAGTACCGCCTACGTCCAGGAAGTTAGCAGGTTCACCGCCGCTCAGTTTGATCATATCCATAGTAGCCATGGCAAGGCCGGCTCCATTTACCATACAACCTACGTTACCATCCAGTTTTACGAAGTTCAGGTTGTATTTACCAGCTTCTACTTCTGTAGGATCTTCTTCAGAGATATCGCGGAGTGCTTCCAGATCAGGATGACGCATCAGGGAGTTGTCGTCCAGGTTAACCTTGGCATCAACAGCAATTACTTTATCGTCGCTGGTTTTGAACAGTGGGTTGATTTCAAGCATACTGCAATCCAGGCCTACATATGCATTATACAGGTTGGTAACAAACTTCACCATGTTTTTGAATGCTTCACCGCTCAGTCCCAGGTTGAACGCGATGTTACGCGCCTGGAAAGGCTGGAGCATCATGTTAGGCTTCACCCACTCTTTAAATATTTTTTCAGGCGTGCTATGTGCTACTTCTTCGATATCCATACCTCCTTCAGTGGAGTACATGATAACGTTCTGACCTTTGGAGCGGTCGAGCAGAATAGACAGGTAAAACTCCTTTACAGGATTAGCACCCGGATAGTATACATCCTGTGCCACCAGTACTTTATTCACCAGTTTTCCTGCTTCTCCGGTTTGGATGGTCACCAGGGTGCCGCCCAGTATATTACCAGCGATGGTTTTAATTTCTTCAGCATTTTTTCCTACGGCCACACCTCTCTGTTCTGTACCACGGATCTTACCTTTTCCGCGTCCACCCGCATGTATCTGCGCCTTTACAACGGCAAACTCATTACCAAATTGCACTTTCAGCTGCTTGTATGCTTCGGCAGCCGCTTCAGGGGTGTCCACCGGGATACCTTCCTGTACCGGTACATTATATTTTTTCAACAGTTCTTTAGCCTGGTACTCGTGTAAGTTCATCGGAATAAAATTTGCCGCTAAAATAGGTCATTATGTTTTAAATATAAAACTGCAGTCATTTGTGAATTAAAAAATAACTTTGCGCGGGTTTGTTTTTTAAATCCGACATTTAATTAATGTATAAACAGATGAGCGAACTAACAGCAAAGATTGCAGCGGCAGGTGAATATATCAGTAAACACTGGCAGGAGAAGCCGGTGGCTGGTATTATCCTGGGCAGCGGTCTTGGGAACCTGGCCGGAGATATCGAAGACAGGATTGAGATTCCATACAACCAGATACCGCATTTCCCGGAATCCACAGTAGAAGGGCATTCCGGAAAGCTGATCCTCGGCCGGATGCAGGGTAAGCCTGTAGTGGCCATGGCAGGGCGCTTTCATTATTACGAAGGATTTTCGATGCAGCAGGTAACCTTCCCCATCCGGGTGATGAAGGCCCTTGGCATTCATACGTTGTTCATTTCCAACGCGGCAGGAGGAATGAATCCGGCCTTCCACGTAGGAGATCTGATGATTATACGGGACCATATCAACCTGCAGCCGGAACATCCGCTGCGTGGTAAAAATGAAGATACACTGGGCCCGCGCTTCCCCGACATGAGTGAGCCTTATGCCAGATCTCTGATCCGGGTAGCGCAGAAAATAGCAGCGGATAACAATATTTCCCTGCATACGGGCGTATATGTAGGCGTTCAGGGCCCGACTTTCGAAACCAGGGCTGAGTATAAATACATGCATATTATCGGCGGCGATGCGGTGGGTATGAGCACTGTACCTGAAGTAATTGTAGCCATACATGCCGGTTTGAAGGTGTTTGCCATGAGTGTGATTACGGATATTGGTATCCGTGAGGAAGAGAATGTGATCACACATGATGAAGTACTGGCAGCTGCCAAGGCGGCGGAACCCAAACTGACATTGATCTTTAGCGAATTAATCCGGCAACTATAACACGCTTTTGTTTCTTTCGGATGAGACAACTTTTTATTTTCATAACCCTCCTGTTACTGGGCGGGAATCAATTGATGGCCCAATTTAATACAGGGCGCTTATCCGGTATGGGCGGAGGCGGCGGGGGCAGCAGCAAAATGCAGCGCGATACGGGTAAACATGTGCATGAGCCGGATACCATTACCGTTTCTTACAGGGTACTCGGTGAACCTACCGACTACCGCCTGGATTCGTCTGTAAACGATTTCCAGACAAACTACCTGAGGGTGCCACCTACTTATGCTACATTAGGTAACGTAGGTAGCGCCGCTTATAACATGGTATATACGCCCATCATGAAAGCCGGCTTCGACGCAGGTTTCCATGCTTACGATATTTATTCCAATTCCCATAAGGATGCCCGCTTTTATCACAGCAGTCGCCCGTATACAGAGTTGCAATACCTCGTTGGCAGTAAGCAGGAACAGATAATCGGCGTTTCTCATACCCAGAATCGCACGGAGCGGTTCAATTTTGCCCTGGATTATCGAAAGATCAATTCGCCGGGGTACTATCGCAGTCAGAATACCAACCACGATATCTACCGTGTAACGGCCCGCTATCAGAGCAAGAACAAGCGCGCCAATACTTACATGAGCTTTTATTACAATAAGATCAATGGCGGAGAGAATGGTGGTATAAAGAATGAATCCTATATGTCTGACAACGATTACAAGCAGCGGAAAAATATTCCGGTAAATCTTGGCGGCAATATTTCCACGGTGTATAATTTCTTTGGAGGCACCATCCCGGTAAAAACGAGTTACGGGGAAACAGGCTTCCTTATTCAGCAGCAGTACGACTGGGGAAACGGAAAAACCATTCACGTGAATGATACCACGGATTATTACCAGTATGATCCTTTTTTCCGGGTGCAATACACGTTTAACTACGAAAGTGACACCTATCAGTTCATCGATACACAGGCCGATACATCTGCTTTTTATCCCAGTCATTACAACTTTGGCACCAATACAGTCGATACTGTAATGGCGAAACATAAATGGAAGATTATCTCCAACGACCTTTCGCTGATACAGTTTCCGGTGCGTGGTAACCTGGGCCACTTTATCAGTGCAGGAGCCAGGTTTGAAAGCATGACCGGTACTTTCCTCGATGCGAATGTACATTTTTCCAACCTCGTATTACACGGGGAGTACCGCAATAAAACCCGCGATAAGAAATGGGATTTCTCTGCCAAAGGTGAGTTTTACCTCGTAGGCCAGAATATCGGTGACTATAGCGTACAGGGTATGTTAAAAAGATATATTAATGATCTGTTGGGAGATGTACGTCTGTCTGTTAATAACGTAAACCGCGAACCATCGTACGTTTACAAGTATTTCAACAGCAACCACGATGCCTGGTACAATACCAGCCTGGCTAAAGAAAATACTACGCAGCTCCAGTTTGCGACCGATAATAAAAAGCTGAAGTATACACTGGCAGTGAATTACTTCATCTTTACCAATTTCACTTATCTGAAAGACTATTACCACAGCGCCCAGTATACTTCGCTCTTCAACTTGTTGCAGATCACCTTCAGTAAGAAATTCTCAATAGCGCCGTTTGCATGGTATGTAGATCTTGCGTTCCAGCAGGTACACGGCAACGGGCCACTGAATGTGCCCGCCTTCTGGACCCGCAACCGTTTTGCCTTTGAGAAACGGCTGTATACCAATCTTAACCTGGTAACAGGTCTGGAAATGAGGTATAATACCAGCTACTACGCAGATGATTACTCCCCGCTGATGGGGCAGTTCATATACCAGAACGCCAAAAAAATTAACAATCCATTACCTGATATCGCTGCTTTTGCCGATTTCCGTATCAAATCTTTTTCAGCCTACATCAGGGCAGAAAATCTGAATACTTTCCTGGCTAAAAATAATTACGGCGCTCCGCTGTACCCGTATAACAACTTTGCGTTCAGGGTGGGGCTGAGGTGGTGGTTTATTAACTAATTAAGAATCGGGAATGTAGAATTAAGAATGAAAGCGGAGATAGTAAACGCGAAGAACAAATTCGCTGCTATCTTCGCTTTCATTCTTAATTCTACATTCCCAATTCTTAATTTCTTATCTTTGTAGCAACCATGAAAAGAATCCTTGCCATATTTTTCGCCTTGCTATACACTACTTTAACAAGTGGTGTAGCGGTGAACGTGCATTATTGCATGGGAAAGCTGGCAGGCATTGAGTGGCAGGAAACACCTGATGGCTTTTGTCAGAAATGCAAAAAGCCGGCAAAAGGGATGGACTGCTGCAAAAATGAATTTAAGTTCTGTAAGGTAACCGAGTCGCATCAGGCGGCTAAAACGCTGCAGCCAAACTTTTCACTGTACCAGGCTGATTTGCAGCTGCCCGTCAGAGAATTGCCCACCCCGGTTATCGCAGTAACAGATGCCCCCATTGGTGGTTATCCACATGACCCTCCGGATATTTCAGATACCCCTATTTTCCTCAAGAACTGTACATTCCTGATCTGATGCAACATAGGCGTGCTTTTACCATGAAGCACCTTACTTTATGTTGTCTTTTTAATTATATTATTATTTAATATTACAGATCATGAAAACGATATCCATTATCATATTGGCATTGGGGCTTACTTTTGGCGCCCAGGCCCAGTTTAAGAAAGCCAGCGTACAGGCAACCGGCCTGACCTGCGCCATGTGTTCCAAAGCTACCTATGAATCCCTGCAGTCGCTGCCATTTGTTGAAAAAATAGAAACCGACCTGGATAACACCACTTTTGTACTGACGTTTAAACAAGGCGTGCCAGTGGTAATTGATGATATTAAGAAGAAAGTGGAAGATGCGGGCTTTTCCGTCGGTAAACTTGTAATGACTGCCAGCTTTAACAGCGTGGAGGTGAAGAATGATGCACACGTGGCTTTTGCGGGAAATACACTGCATTTTATGCATGTAAAGCAGCAGCAATTATCGGGCGATAGGGATATCACCGTTATCGATAAAGACTTCGTATCCGCTAAGCAGTTCAAAAAATATAGTACTGAAACCGCCATGCCCTGCTATAAAACCGGCATGATGGGCGACTGCTGCAAAACCGACGGCGCTGTTACCTCTAAAAGGATTTATCACGTTACTATTTAAAGCCAGCCGTGATGAAGAGAATTTTAATGATAGCAGCGGTTTGCTGTACCATCAGTGGTTTGGCATCGGCCCAGGAACTGTACGTTAACACCGAACCGGCCAGTAACATGCCGGCTCATTCAATGGGATTCAGGCTTACCAACAGGTTTTTCAACATGGAGCATTCCGGGGAGAACGGCGTCCGGTTTGAGCCGGAAGTAATGTGGGGTGTCAATAAAAAGCTGATGATACACCTGGCGGGATATGCTTCCAATATGATGCAGCCCACGTTCCGTGCCGAAGGCGCCAGTGTGTATGCCAAATACCGCTTCCTTTCCCTGGATCAGCAACATGCCCATTTCAGGATGGCTGCCTATATAAAGGGCGCGCTGATCGATAATCCGTATTACCCGGTTATGCCGGCAGGAACACATCCCAGGCGGCCTTATAACAACCGGGAACTGGATCTGGATGGCAGCACATCCGGGGTAAACGGAGGAATCATTGCTACTCAATTGTTACATAAGCTGGCCCTTTCCACTACGTTAGGGTATAACCGTTATATGAATAATGTGAAAGATAATATCCCGGACGACTTCTCCCGAAATTCGGTTAATTATAGTCTTTCTGCAGGGTATTTGCTGCTACCGGTAAAGTATAAGAGCTTTCAGCAAACCAACCTGAACCTGTATGTGGAACTATTGGGAAAAACGAATACTGATGCGGCCGGAAAAGGATCCTACCTGGATATTGCTCCTGCGCTGCAGCTGATCTTTAACAGCACCACCAGGCTGGATTTGTCGTACCGCGCCCAACTGGCAGGCGATATGCCGAGGAATACGTTCAATTCTTTTCTGATCAGAGTGGAACATAATATTTTTAATATCAAAAAATAACAAATGCCTGTAACGGATCTGTATATAAAAAACATGGTATGCCCCCGCTGTATCAAAGTAGTAACTGAAGCTATAGAAGCGCAGCACCTGCAGGTAAAGGATATACAGCTGGGTAAAGCAACCGTGGAAGGAACGGTGGATGACACCCAAATACAACAGCTGGCACAAGCCCTGCAAAAGGAAGGGTTTACACTGATAGATGATAAAAAACAGCAATTGATCAACGGTATCAAGAGCATCATTGTGCAAACAGTTCATCATTCTGAGCTGGATGAAATGAGGGAAAATTTTTCTACCTTACTGTCCGGAAAACTACAGAAAGACTATCACTACCTCAGCAACCTGTTTTCAGAATCGGAAGGCACTACCATCGAGCAATATATTATTCAGCAGAAAATAGAGAAAGTAAAAGAATTACTGGTATATAACGAGCTGAGTTTAAGTGAGATTAGCTATAAGCTGGGATACAGCAGTGTAGCGCATCTTTCTGCACAATTCAAAAAAGTTACCGGTCTTACACCCAGTCAGTTTAAACAATTAAAAGCTCCCGGGCGTATATCTATAGACAAGCTGTAGTACACCTTGCCAGCAAAAGTTAGTTGTTTTAGTTTTAGTTTTAAAAAGAGGCTGCTGCACACCGTAGCCTCTTTTTCCAAAAACAGATGATCATGAAAAAAGTGCTAACAGGTATATTGAAATTTTTGCAATCGTTGTTTATGAAGAAAGACTGCTGTCGCTGATGCTGCGTATTTTCACAGTTAAATAATTTCTGCACAGTATTTGTAAATCCCTATCTTTACCATAGCGATTTACTTTAGATGAAGAAAAGAATTTTAACTATTAGTTTGTTGTGCGGATCTGGAGTATGCTTATTGTTAGCCTGTACCAATAGTAAAAAGAAGCATACCGCCCCAAAACAAAAACAGATTGTAACCAACATCAGGCAACTGGATGAAGTGGTAACCGAAAGTATCACTGAAAGACTATCAGTATTGAAAGACAATGAAGGAGAGATGGAAGATAGCATTCCCGCCTTCAGGCCTTCAGCCATCCAGGAATTTTATGGAAAAGAAAAGCCGGTAAGTCATTGGTCTAAAAATGGTGTGGCCAGTGAAGTGGCGGATTCCATGTTGTATCTGATACAACATGCGGATGATGCCGGGCTACCAGCTAACCGTTATCATGAGCCGGCACTGACTGCTGCATGGCAACAGATGAATAGCGATGCCAATGCAAAAAAAGATGCTGCACTTTGGGCAAAGGTAGATGTACTGCTGACAGATGGCTTTATGAAAATGGCTTCTGATCTGCACTATGGCATTGCTCCCAGAGACAGCGTAACCCTTCGAAAAGATTCTGTATTTACCGACGCGCAACTGGTTGCAAAACTGCAGCAGGCCCTGAATGAAAAGAATGTTACCGGTATGTTGCATTCACTGGAGCCTACACATGCAGGATACCTTGCATTGAAAGAAGGTATACAATCGTTTAAAGAGAAATACCGGGATTATCGCTGGGATACACTACCGCTGAATTATACGGATACTGCGGTTTTCAGGCAATTGGTAGTAAACCGCCTGGTACAAAGCGGGCATCTGGACACCGCCGGAAGGGCAATAGATACTGCGCTGATAAAGAGCAGCATCAAAGCATTCCAGAAGGAGTTCAATATCTATCCCGATGGTGTTGCCGTAAAGAGAACAGTAATAGCATTGAACCGGTCTATGCACGACTGGATTATGCAGGCAGGCATTAACCTCGACAGGTGGCGCAAACTGCCTGACTCCATGCCGGTACGTTATATCATGGTAAACCTGCCGGGTTATACCCTGCGGGTAATCGATAGTGGAGAAGTAAGGTTGGAATCGAAGGTGATTGTGGGAGCGCCACGTACACGTACGCCATTGCTGAATTCCTATATGACGAATTTCCTCCTGTTCCCTTATTGGAGAGTACCGTACAGCATCGTATTTAAAGAGATGTTGCCGGCAATCCAAAAGAATGTGGGCTACCTCGCGTCTAAAAACCTGGAGGTAATAGACCGGAACGGAGAAGTGGTAGATCCGCATACGATCGACTGGCACAAGCTTAGCAAAGGCCATTTTCCGTACGTATTGCGGCAGATGGATGGAGAGGATAATTCATTGGGCGTAATGAAATTCAACTTCCGGAATAAATACAGCGTATATCTGCACGATACCAACAACCGTGGCCTGTTTAAGAACTCTATGCGTGCCATGAGTCATGGTTGCGTAAGAGTACAGCAATGGGACAGCCTTGCGAAGTTCCTTGTATCCGCAGATTCCATTGGCCATAAAGCCGATAGTATCCCGGTATGGCTGGCCAGAGAAGAGAAACGACAGGTGGATTTGCCCAGGCATATCCCCATTTATCTTCGCTATTTCACAGCAGAAGGGCAGAAGGGCAACCTGGTGTTCTTTGATGATATTTATGGAGAAGATAAAGTGATCAGGAAGAAATTAGGAATTGGTAATTAAGCATTAAGAAATAAAGCGAAGACCCTGGCGAAATAATTATGAAGTGCCCCCAAAAAGTTAGACACTTTATGGGGGCATTTTTATGGATAAGCGAATCAAATACAGTTTAGCACAAAAGCAAATAGCAGTTAAGTCCGTACTGTCAGGTCATGACACATTTAGCTCAGCTGCCCGCAAGATCGGAGGCACCGATACCACAATTCACCGTTGGGTCAATCTTTATAAGCTTCATGGACAAGCAGGATTACAGCAGCGCCCAGGTAATTATACAGGAACATTTAAATTCCAGGTGCTCCAGTATATGTTTGAAAAGGGGTTATCTTTAATGCAAACAGCCATGATTTTTGGTATTACCCAGGATAATATAGTTGGTCGATGGCTTAAAAAGTATGAACGAGAGGGAGCTGCCGGGTTGTTAAAAGAGACAAGAGGCCGAAAAAGTTCGACGATGACAAAAAAATCGAAAAAGAGTAAAAAACCAGTAACAGATCCAACACAGGCCAAACTAGCGGCTTTAGAGGCAGAGCTGTTGTATTTGCGGGCGGAGAATGCCTACCTAAAAAAGTTGGATGCCTTAATTCAGGAAGAAAAAGCCGCTCAGGATCAAAACAAGCGGCAAGAGCCATCAGAGAATTAAGGCCGCATTATTCATTGGAGTTACTGCTGAAGGTGGCAGGGATGGCTCGAAGTACTTATTATTACTATCTCAAACAAGTGTCAGTACCTGATAAACATGCCATATTAAAAGGAGCAATAACAGCGCTTTACCATCAGCATAAAGGTAGATATGGCTACAGACGCATAACAGCAGCATTGAGGCGATCAGGCAGGGAAATTAATCACAAGACAGTACTGAAAATGATGAGGGCCTGTAATTTGAAAAGCCTGGTCAGGGTAAAAAAATACAGATCTTATAAAGGGCAGCAGGGCAGAATCGCGCCCAATCTGCTAAAGAGGGATTTTAAAGCAGAGAAGCCCTGCCAAAAATGGGTTACAGATGTAACCATGTTTATGGTAGGAGATCAAAAGCTCTATCTTTCTCCTATAATGGATCTGTACAATGGGGAAATAGTAAGTTATAGTCTATCGGAACGCTCCACCTTTCAGCCAATCATTGATATGCTTCAAAATGCCTTCCCCAGGCTGCCTACCGATAGCAAACTGATATTACACTCTGATCAGGGATGGCAATACCAGATGAAACAATATCAAAAGATGCTGATTGACTGCAATATCGAGCAGAGCATGTCTGGAAAAGGTAATTGTTTGGACAATGCTGCTATGGAGAGTTTCTTTAGTGTCCTAAAAACAGAGTTGTTCTATCTTGAAAAATTTGACTCTATTACAGTCTTAAAACAGCAGATTGAAGAATATATTGGCTACTACAATAACGATAGAATCAAACTAAAATTAAATGGCCTGAGCCCTGTAAATTACCGAACTCAGGCCATTTAACTTAATCTCTTTAATTTTAAAAAACGTCTAACCTTTTGGGTTCACTCCAATTACAAGTCGCCAGGGTCTTCGCTTTATTTCTTAATGCTTAATTACCAATTCTTACTTCTGCAGCTTTGCTTTCAGCGCAGCATCCAGTGCATCGAGGAACTCTTCTGTATACAGGTAATGTTTACCGTGTTCTACTTTGTTTCCGTGGATACAAACCGCGAGATCTTTGGTCATTTTGCCGCTTTCAACAGTTTCGATACAAACCTGCTCCAGTGCGTGGCAGAAGTCGATCAGTGCCTGGTTGCTATCCAGCTTACCACGGAATTCCAGACCGCGGGTCCATGCGAAAATAGAAGCGATAGGGTTGGTGGAAGTAGGCTTACCAGCCTGGTGATCGCGATAGTGGCGGGTTACAGTACCGTGTGCAGCTTCGGCCTCCATTGTTTTACCATCGGGAGTAATGAGGGTAGAAGTCATCAGGCCGAGGGAACCGAAACCTTGTGCAACAGTGTCGGACTGTACGTCGCCGTCGTAGTTTTTACAAGCCCATACGAAGTTTCCGTGCCATTTCAGTGCGCTGGCAACCATGTCATCGATGAGGCGGTGCTCGTAGGTTAAGCCGTTAGCATCGAACTGTGCTTTGAATTCCTGCTGATAGATTTCTTCAAAAATATCTTTAAAACGACCATCGTATTTTTTCAGGATGGTGTTTTTGGTGCTCAGGTACAGTGGCCATTTTTTCATCAGCGCCTGGTTGAAGCAGGCACGTGCAAAGCCTTTGATAGATTCGTCGGTATTGTACATCGCGAGGGCAACACCATCTCCTTTGAAGTTATATACTTCATGTTCGATCACTTCACCATTCTCTCCTTCGAATTTAATAGTCAGTTTGCCTTTGCCTTTGGTAACGAAGTCAGTAGCGCGGTACTGATCGCCGAAAGCATGACGGCCTATGCAGATGGGGGCAGTCCAGTTAGGAACGAGACGGGGCACATTACTCATAACGATAGGCTCGCGGAATACAGTACCATCCAGAATATTACGGATAGTTCCGTTCGGAGACTTCCACATTTGTTTCAGGTTGAATTCCTTTACACGTGCTTCATCCGGAGTAATGGTAGCGCATTTGATACCAACACCAACTTCTTTGATAGCATTGGCTGCATCGATAGTCACCTGGTCGTTGGTCGCATCGCGATGCTCCATGCCCAGATCAAAATATTTGATATTAACATCCAGGTATGGAAGTATCAGTTTGTCCTTGATGAATTTCCAGATGATCCGTGTCATCTCATCACCATCCAGTTCTACCACCGGATTAGCAACTTTAATTTTTTCTGCCATTTCGGGTTTTTTAAAAATTAGATTAAAAGCACAAATAGCTGTTAGCTATTATTGGGCTATATCCGTTTCGGGATAATCATGAAAAATACAAATAGCTGTGAAAAAAACAAAATAGGTTTTGACCAAACAAAATACAGCGAAGATTATATATTGTTTTAATACTATATAATCTTCGCTGCATTTACTAAAAGCTGGCAGTTAGTGGCTGGCAGTTACCATTTGTTTTATCACTTCATCCGCAAATTCGCTGGTTTTTACCAGGGTAGCATCATCCATCAGGTTGTAGAAATCGATGGTGACACGTTTGCGCATGATAGCTGTGCTGAGGCCGTGGGTAATGATTGCAGCCGCTTCTTTCCAGCCCATGTATTCCAGCATCATGACACCACTGAGGATCACTGATGAAGGGTTCATGGTGTTGGTGTTTGCGAAACGGGGAGCAGTACCGTGCGTAGCTTCGAAAACAGCATGACCGGTTTTGTAGTTGATGTTGGCGCCAGGGGCAATACCAATACCGCCTACGGCAGCAGCCAATGCATCGGAGATATAATCGCCATTCAGGTTCAGCGTGGCTACTACGGAGTAGTCTTGCGGCGCGAGCAATATCTGTTGCAGGAAGTTATCAGCGATAACATCCTTGATCAGCAGTTTGCCGTGTGCTGTTGCTACTTTCAGTTCTTTATTGGCTTCTTCTTCACCCAGTGCCTTCTTGGTTTTTTCCCAATGCTCCCAGGTATATACTTTGTCACCAAACTCTCTTTCAGCGAGTGTATAGCCCCAGTTTTTGAAACCACCTTCGGTGAACTTCATGATGTTACCTTTGTGAACGAGGGTAACAGAAGGGCGTTTATGTTCGAGCGCATAAAGGATAGCTGCGCGTACCAGCCGCTCAGTACCTTCGATGGATACCGGTTTGATGCCCAGAGAAGTAGTTTCAGGGAACCTGATCTGCTTAACGCCCATTTCATTCTGGAGGAAATCGAGCAGTTTTTTTGCTTCCGGTGTACCAGTCATGTACTCTATACCCGCATAGATGTCTTCCGTATTTTCGCGGAAAATCACCATGTCTACTTTCTCCGGATGTTTCACAGGAGAAGGTACCTTGTTGAACCAACGTACAGGTCTTACGCAGGCGTACAGGTCCAGTTCCTGGCGCATGGCCACATTAAGAGAACGGATACCACCTCCAACGGGGGTAGACAGCGGGCCTTTGATGGATACCAGGTACTCTTTCAGTGCATCCAGCGTTTCCTTCGGCAGCCATTCGCCTGTTTGCTGGAAGGCTTTTTCACCTGCCAGTACTTCTTTCCATTCAATTTTCCGATCACCACCATAGGCTTTTTCCACAGCTGCGTCGAATACACGAACACTGGCTCTCCAGATGTCGGGACCAATTCCGTCGCCTTCTATAAATGGGATGATGGGTTGTGCAGGGACCTGTAACAGGCCATTGTTCATCGATATTTTTTCTGCCGGCATAAAACGGTTTCTTTATGCGTTACGTAATTGTTGTAATCGCGTGCAAAGGTAACGCATTTCAGTTGAAAGCAGGGGGAAGTTTGTGTTGTTTTAAGGTGAAAATACCATCTGTATATAACTTTTTGCTTATGTTAGGATTAATGTTATTTTGCTGCTTACTTTTTACAGCAACAAAATCTTCTGACACCAGTATGAGTCCCCTCAAATATCTCGCTTTGGGCGACAGTTATACCATTGGAGAAATGGTTCCGGAATCTGATCGCTTTCCCGTACAGGCGGCAACGTTGCTCAGGCAACATGGATTCGATATAGCAACGCCCCGCATCATTGCCACCACCGGGTGGACTACCGATGAACTGGCGGCTGGTATTGAGACTGCTCATATTACAGCTATTTATGATGTAGTAACCCTGCTCATAGGAGTTAACAATCAATACCGGGGCCGTACCGTAGCGGAATATATACCGGAATTTACCGGGCTTTTACAGCAGGCCATTGCATTTGCGGGGAACAGACCAGACCGTGTGGTGGTACTGTCTATCCCGGACTGGGGAGTAACACCCTTTGCGACCGGTCGCGACCGGGAGCAGATTGCCACCGAAATAGATGCTTATAATGCGGCTAACAAGGCCGTAGCCGGGGAGTTGAAGGTATCCTACCTGGATATCACGCCATTCACACGGGAAGCGGCTCACGATAATACGTTAGTAGCGCCCGATGGATTACATCCTTCCGGTAAGGATTATCATCGCTGGGCCCTGGCGCTGGTTCCCTTGCTGGAAAAGGCACTGAAACAACATTAAACCTGTTGCAACACGCGTTGCACCACGATGAAAAATACCCTACTTTCATATCTTAAAAGAAAACCCGGACCATGGAGCGCCATATCGTTAAAATTCTGGCAGTAAATCCCGTTACGCACAACGTGCGGCAATATACCGTAGAGAAACCCCATGGGTATACCTTTATCCCTGGCCAGGCTACAGAAGTGGCCATCAATAAACCCGGCTGGGAAGAGGAAAGGCGCCCCTTTACCTTTACAGGCCTGAACAGTTGGAGAGACCTGGAATTCACGATTAAGAGCTACAACGATCACGACGGCGTGACCCGTCAGTTAGGTCAGTTAGAGGCCGGAGATGAGCTTATCCTGCACGATGTATGGGGAGCCATCCGGTATAAGGGAGAAGGCGTGTTTATTGCCGGCGGTGCAGGAGTAACCCCTTTTATTGCCATCTTCCGGGACCTCCAGCAAAATGGAATGCTGGGGAATAACCAGCTTATCTGCTCCAACAAAACATTAGGGGATATTATCCTGAAAGATGAATTTGAAATGATGCTGGGCAAGCGCTTTATAAATACGCTTACCGCCCAGGAAGTAGCGGCATATGACCATCACACCATCGATGAAGCCTATTTAAGGGAAAAAATACACGATTTCAGCCAACATTTCTATATCTGCGGTCCCGATCTTATGGTACAACAACTGAAGATGACACTGGAAAAACTGACCGGGAATGACGAGTTGGTGACGGTAGAACTCTGACGCACCATTTTCACCGGCATTTTCATGTGTTTTACCGGTAGTGCTGCTTTTTTAGCCTAAAGGCTGTTTCCCGGCAGCCAAACCCGTTCTACATTTGTATCATAAACATTAAAACAAATGAGAAACGACGATATTGATATTTCAAAAAATGAGGCTTCAAAAGAGGATACGCCAAAAAGAAAGCACCACGGTATAGGAGGGATTATTCTTGTGATCATTGGTTTGGGTCTTTTGTTAAGACGTATTAACCTTGGGGTGCCTGATTATTATTTCTCCTGGCAGACGTTGCTGATTGCCATTGGTCTGGTGGTAGGTATTAAGTCTAACTTCCGTTTTGGTGCATGGCTGGTAATGGTGCTGGTGGGTGGTATTTTTCTGGCAGCCGAGGCTTTTAAACTGCCATATAACACCGCGCAATTTATATGGCCGGTGGTGATGATCATGGTGGGTATCATGATGATCTTTAAGAGAAGTTTTCACATGGACGGCTGGAAAAAAGATTGGAAGAACAAAGACTGGAAAGACTATGCCAGTAAAAATATTCCATATGGTTCTATGATGGATTATGCCACAGGAGAAGATGTGCTGGATGCAACCGCCATTTTTGGCAGCGTCAACAAAGTGATTGTGTCAAAGAATTTCAAAGGAGGCGCGGTGACTTCCATATTTGGTGGCTCCACCCTGAATTTCATGAAAGCAGATATTGACGGCATGGCCATATTGGATGTAACAGCCGTTATGGGCGGTTGTGAACTGATTGTGCCGGCCAACTGGAAAGTGCAGATGGATTTAACCACCATCATGGGTGGTGTGGAAGATAAACGCTTTATGGAAGCACAGCCCACCGGTCCGGAAAAGATCCTGAAAATAACCGGCGCCTGTGTGATGGGCGGTGTAGAAGTAAAAAGCTATTGATTATAAACCCTTATTAAGAAGATTCGACTTTATCTTATTCCAACTATTTTAAATCATATTTTATGCATTGGTTTGTTGCGAAAGTAGTTTATCAGATCATCTGTGGCCAGGGTAATCATACCCCGCAGTTTGATGAACAATTAAGACTGATTAGCGCCGTTTCCAAAAAAGATGCTTGTGAGAAAGCCCGTGAGATAGGTATGCAGGAACAGTATGCCTTCAGGAATCAACAGCAGGAACTGGTACAATGGAAGTTCATCAATGTACCTGAAATATATACCCTCGATCAGCTGACAGATGGTATGGAGCTTTATTCCCGCATAGAAGAGCCCGGAGATCCCAACTCTTATATTGCGTGGTTGCAAATGAAATCTGCGCAGCTGCAGGGACAGCAATACATAGAACTTAACGTATAACAGATAAACAGCGCCACTGGTGAAACAAATAATTACAGGTACCGTCTGGTTGATTTTTCTTGCAAGTGTTGCCTTCTGGATGTTATTGTATGGCGGCCTGCTCTGGTACTGGTTCGATATTTCGCTGTGGAAAGCGCTGCTGGATAGTACCGTACATGCGGTGTTGCTGGGAGCCGCCGGGATTGTGATCAGCCGGAACGTAGCATATTACCGGCCTGCGGATGGATCCATGAAGTATGGGTATGTGGTAGCGGTGAGTTTTGCGTTATCCATTTTCTGGGTTTGTTTGAGCCGCTGGATACTGATGAGTGCTGTTACCGATGATCCGGCATATATCCATTGGTTAAACAATGCCATCCCGATTCACGCCTTCGTGGGCTGGATCCTGATTGCAGGAATAGGATTCAGAAGCCAGATGTGGTATGATGCGGAAGAACAACAGGCCAGTCGCGCGAGGAAAGAAGCTACTGAGAAGATTGCGCGGGAAGCCGAGCTCTTTAAATTAAGGCAACAGCTGCAGCCACATTTTCTGTTCAACAGCCTGAACTCTATCAATGCGCTGATTGTGTTGCGTCCGAAAGAAGCCAGGGAAATGGTTCTGAAACTTTCTGATTTTCTGAGAGGATCACTGAAGCGGGAAGATGAGCAATGGATCACGCTCGATGAAGAACTGAATTACCTGCAGTTATACCTGGATATAGAGAAGGTTCGTTTTGGACATCGTTTAACCACCGACGTTATACCTGAAGAGGGCACCGGAAAACTGATGATGCCGCCTATGCTGCTGCAGCCGGTTGTGGAAAACGCTATCAAGTTCGGGTTGTACGATACTACCGGTGATATTACCATCGGCATAAAGGCCTGGGAAAAAGACAACATGCTGTTTATTTCTATACAAAACCCGTTTGATACAGCGTTACAGCAACAGCCCAATAAAGGTACCGGTTTTGGATTAAACTCCATACAGCGCAGGCTTTACCTGCTTTTCGCACGGCAGGATCTGCTGGAAACCAGTGTCAGTGAAAATATATTTACAACTATTATTAAAGTACCACAAACGCATGATAAAAGCAGTAATAATTGATGACGAACCATTAGCCCGGGAAGTAGTGAAGGAGTACCTGCTGAACTTTCCGCAAATCCAGGTAGTACAGGAATGCAATGATGGATTCGATGGACTGAAAGCTATTCAACAGCATCAGCCGGATATCATTTTTCTGGATATACAGATGCCAAAGATCACTGGTTTTGAAATGCTGGAGCTGGTGGAAAGCATGCCTGCTGTTATCTTTACAACCGCTTTTGAAGAGCACGCCATCCGGGCTTTTGAAGTGCACGCAGTGGATTATCTGCTGAAGCCTTTTTCTGCCGACAGGTTTAATAAAGCGGTGCAGAAATGGCTGGATGAATTTCAGACACGCACTGCTGTTGCTGCTACCGCTGCTTTGCTGGAAACTGCTTCCAGTACACCGGTTCAAAGCAATCGGGTGGTGATAAAACTAAACGGAAAAATCAAGATCATCCCGGTACAGGATATTCATTACCTCGAGGCAGCAGATGATTATGTGAAGATCGTTACCCAGGAAGGCAGTTTCCTGAAAAATAAAACCATGTCTTTTTTCGAGCAAACGCTCGATCCGCAACAGTTTGCGCGGGTACACCGTTCGTATATGCTCAATGTGAACCAGGTAACGCGTATAGATCCTTACGAAAAGGAAAACCACCTGGCTATTTTGCGCAGCGGTGCGCGTGTGCTGGTTAGCAAAACCGGCTATCCTAAGCTGAAAGCCGCACTGGGACTATAATACAATCACTCATCATATATTAGAGCTGGAACAGCTGTTCCAGCTTTTCTTTTTTAAGTATCTTCTGCACCTGTATACCGGTAGCGACTATACGATTCCCACACTTTGCTTCGTATTCACAGGTGATCTCATTTTTTCGTATCTCCGTTACCGTTGCAATGAAATCGACCTGGCTGCCTGCCACCGCCGGAGAAACATGATCCACTGTAAGCCTGATGCCGATGCCCTCTTCCGAAGCTTCCTTCATATCCAGTACAAACAGCCGGCAGCACCATTCCGCATCCCTTGCCAGCGCAAAAGTGGCATACACCGGATGTACGTTGCCGTTATCGAAAGTGGCGCAATCTTCCTGCCGCACAATGCGGCTGAATTGCCTGGTGTTGCCGGGATGTACATTGTCTAACATAACAATTGGTTTGCCGGTGATGAATGAACGATGTGTTACTTATTGTACAACCAGTACCGGAATTTTGACCTGGTGTCTTACCTGGTTGGCTGTTTCGCCGTACAGCCAGTCTTTGAATCCTTTGTGCCCGTGGCCGCCAAGTACCAGGAAGTCAGCTTTTTCCTCCTGCACAATCCTGGCTATTTCCTTTGATCTCCTGCGGAAACCGAGTACTCCTTTTGCGTGGATGTTGCGGCTCTTCAGCAATGCAATGTAAGTATCCAGCTGGGCCTGATCCCTGCGTGTCTCCAGGTCATCGGAATCTTTACCGAAGTATTTTGCCGAGGCGCTTTCCACGATATGTATCAGGATGTATTGCGTGTGTTCGTTACCGTGAGCGATGGCGTTGGTGATAATCTCTTTGTCTTTATGGCTGAAATCGAGTGCCATGGCTATGCAGCGGTAAACTGGTTTTTCCATTTCTCCCAATGACACCTGTGCGGTGTGTATGCCGGCAGCGGCATCTTCCCGGTAGCGGCGGCGAAGCGGGTATATGATAGTGATGAGCAGCAGGATGACGAAGCCGGCGCAACCGGCAATGATAAGGCCATCTACCCAGATATTTCCTGTACCGGACATATATTCGAAGGCTTCAGAGAATACCATACGCAAGTTAAGATACACCAGCAAAATAGTCACTGCCCAGCTGAATATTTTAGTGATGGTACCGATAGCAAAGCTACCCATGGTTTTCTTATCGCTTACAAAATGGATCAGCGGAATAATAGCGAAGCCCAGTTGCAGGCTCAATAGCACCTGGCTGAATACGAGCAGGGCACCTACTTCTTTGTCGCCCGCAATGAGGATAGTCAGCAGGGCCGGCACAATAGCCAGCAGCCTTGTCAGCAGGCGGCGCAACCAGGGATTGATGCGGAGACGCAGGTATCCTTCCATAACGATCTGGCCGGCGAGTGTACCGGTAACCGTAGAGCTTTGTCCGGCCGCGATCAGTGCAATGGCGAACAGGAATGGCGCCAGTTTGCTGCCCAGCAGCTGATCCAGCAGTTTATGTGCATCCTGGATCTCGGCCACATCGGTGCGTCCGCTTTTGAAGAACACGGCTGCGGCCAGTATCAGGATAGCGGCGTTTACAAGAAATGCCAGGTTCAGGGCGATGGTGCTATCGAGGAAATTCATTTTGATAGCCTGGCGAATGCCGGCATCGTCGCGCCTGATCTTGCGGGTTTGAACCAGAGCAGAATGCAGGTACAGGTTATGCGGCATCACAGTGGCGCCAATAATGCCAATCGCGATATAGAGGGCGTTATTATCGGGGATAGTAGGAATAAGTCCTTTTGCCACTTCGCTCACCTGTGGCTTTACCAGTAACAGTTCTATCAGGAATGAGGCGCCTATCACTGCCACCAGTGCGATGATGAAGCCTTCCATTTTACGGATGCCGTAGCGTTGCAGCACCAGCAGCAGGAGGGTGTCCAGCACGGTGAGGCTAACGCCCCATATGAGCGGTAGTCCGGTGAGCAGTTGTATACCAATAGCCATACCCAGTACTTCGGCCAGGTCGGTAGCAGCAATGGCTATTTCGGCCAGTATGTACAGTATGAAGTTGATGCCGGCGGGGTAGGTTTCGCGGTTGGCCTGTGCCAGGTCGCGCCCCCTGACAATGCCGAGGCGTGCGCTGAGGCTTTGCAGCAACAGGGCCATCAGGTTGCTCATCAGCAGCACCCAGATCAGTTTGTAGCCGTATTGGCTGCCCCCGGCGAGGTCTGTAGCCCAGTTGCCCGGATCCATATAACCCACACTCACCAGGTAGGCCGGCCCCAGGAAGGCAAATATTTTCTTCCATTTCGATTTTCCGTGGGTCTCAACGCTCTGATGTACCTCACTTAATGATGCAGCTTGTATATGTTCCATACTCATGATGATCGTACCAATTCCTTATTCATAAATATCATTGCACCGGCCTTACCATAATGTGTTTCGCTACCTGTTCACTGATGGTAATAGGAGGCTGTTGCCTGACTTTGATCTCAATAGAGTTGTCGTATTCGTAGTGGGCGATGATCTCCAGCTGAGTGCCCAGTTTGATATGCTTGGCATTGAGAAAGGCCAGCAGAGTGGTGGACTGGTCGGTGACAGCCGTGACCACCAGACGCTTTGCGTTGGCCTGATCTAACGATGTCTGAGGCCGGGGTTTTGCCAGTTTGCCGTTGGCATCCGGAATAGGGTCGCCATGCGGATCGATCAGCGGGTTACCGAGATAATCACTCAGGCGGTTGATCAGTTTTTCACTGCGCACATGTTCCAGTTCCTCTGCCAGCTCGTGTACCTCTTCCCAGCTGAACGATAGCTTATCGACCAGGAAGCATTCCCATAGACGGTGACGCCTGACTACCTGTAAGGCGGTTTTCCTGCCTTCGGGAGATAGGGTAATGCCCTGGTATTTCTCGTATTCGATCAGTTTCTTTTCCTTCAACTTTTTGGCCATGTCGGTTACCGAAGCAGGTTTTGTATCCAGTTCATATGCCAGCGCATTGGTAGTTACCGCTGCATCGCCTTCCTGTAACTTATAAATAGCCTTTATATAATTCTCTTCCGCAACTGATAAATTCATGTTATCTAAAATATTATTTAGACAAATCTAAATAATTTATCTGAACTTTTCACCGCTCCGGTATGTTTTTTGATTTTTAGCGCGCCCATATAAAAATTATATATAATTTTCGCCCAGAATTAATTTGTCGAATGAAGCGTCTCCTTTTAGTTTTACTGTCAATTGGTGTCTTAGCAGCCTGTAAATCAAAGAAAAAGCATGGCCACGGTAGTGAAGAACCGATGACCCTTGAAGAATTTCAGGCATTATTTACACCTGGTTCCCTGCCTTATAAGCTGACACCAGATACCCTGCAACTCAAACTGGCCGATTCGCTGGCGCTGGATACCGGGGCTATGCGGTTTTTAACGGATACGTTAACAAAGCACGACTTCAGCAGAAGCGAGCGGGTGAAGATTTTCCCTTTACAGCGTATTCCCGGCAGTACGGTGAATTATATGCTGGTGAAAGCAGTGGGGAGGGACCAAACAGTTGGTTATCTCTGTATGATGAATAAAAAAGGTAAGTACCTGAACCGTATTCGTGTAGCCAGTACCGTTGGAGATGATGGAGAGCAGACATCGTTGCAGATAGATAATAAAAATGTGGTGAAAGTAACAAACGAGCGCAAACTGACAGCCAGTCGCAGTGCGTTGAAGGAGGATTTTTATGGTGTTAATCCTGATGGAACGGTAACACTGATCATGACTAACAGCAACGGCCCTACGAATGCTAATCAGATATTCAATCCCATAGACACGTTGCCGCGTAAGAATAAGTTTTCGGGTGATTATACTTCCGGAGATATGAGCATTGTTTCTGTGCGGGATGGCGATAAAGATGATCCTAAATCCTTCCTCTTTTTCATCTCCTTCTCCAAAGATAACGGCAGCTGCAAAGGAGAACTGAGCGGCAAGGGGCATTTCCTGGCTGGTAACAGGGGAGAGTACAAAGACAAAGAATCTTCCTGCGGTATCAGTTTTCAGTTTTCGGCCGGCAAAGTGAGCATTCATGAGATAGGCGGCTGTGGTGCTTACCGTGGTGTTAAGTGTTTCTTTGAAGGTGGTTTTGTGAAGAAAGCAGAGAAGAAAGCTGAAAAGAAGAAAAAGAAATAGGCATCCTAAAAATAGTTATCAACAAGCCGGTGTTCAGCCGGCTTGTTGTATTTTGGGGCGGTAACTTTTCTGTACATTATTAAGGAAGAATATATATAATTGCAAAAAGCAATAAGCCCGAAACTGGTTTCGAAGGTAATTTTGCATTCATTGAAAAGCTGCTACAGTCAACCGTTTGAGTGGCATGCCCTGGAGTTGTTTATCATCTTCCTGATTGCTTTTTTTAAAAAATATTTGGTAGAATAAAAATAGTTTATACCTTTGCGATCCAATCGAACGAAAGGAACGATAGGTAAAACAAGAGAGGGAGTTTAGCTCAGCTGGTTCAGAGCATCTGCCTTACAAGCAGAGGGTCGATGGTTCGAATCCGTCAACTCCCACATCAGGAAAGTTTGAAATATTTTAAAGATCTTTAAGGGAGTTTAGCTCAGCTGGTTCAGAGCATCTGCCTTACAAGCAGAGGGTCGATGGTTCGAATCCGTCAACTCCCACACTTGAAAATAACGTTTAAAGATCTTTAGGGAGTTTAGCTCAGCTGGTTCAGAGCATCTGCCTTACAAGCAGAGGGTCGATGGTTCGAATCCGTCAACTCCCACAGGAATAAAAAAGGCTCGCGTTTTCGCGAGCCTTTTTTATTTATACCAATTAGAAATTATTTCCTGAATAGTTTCCTCACAGCTTTACCCAATTTCGCCAGGTTGGCAATCTGTTCCTGGATAGGTGCAAGGGTAAGATCTTCCGGTTGTACGCCAGCTTCGAGCGCTTCAAATTCACGTTGTTCAGGGTAGAGGAGTATGACATTATTTTGTTTGAAATGACGTTCCAGCTTGGCCGGTATGTTATCGAGGTAAGCGTTGTAGGAGAGAGTGCTCTTCCGCGCGGTAACTACTACCAGCAGGTCGTCGCGGGTGATCTCTCTCGACAGGATGAGGAAATCCTCAATGGTATCGAACTGGCGGAAGGTGAGATCCACGCTCATCTTCGATTTTTCGGCGAAGGCCGCTGTAATCACCTGTGTTTTCCGGTTACAATATACGACCATACGGGCGCCTGCCTGTTTGGCCAGCATGAACATTTTTTGCAGGTAATGAAGGAACCCAAGTTCGTATTCGGCGTTGGGTGGCATTACCAGTACCATTTTCTTGGTGGCGCTAAGCGGGAAATGAAAATTACATACATAGATGGTTTCCCATACCCTTTGCAGTACGTTTTCGAGTGTGGTACCGAAGATGCTGCCCAGCCAACGATCGGTGGCGCTGGTTTTGTCGGTCCAGCCGAGGATTACATCGCTGACCAGCAGTTCTTTGGTTGCCCGGGTGATGCCGTCAGAAACGTTCAGGTCTATGCGGGTAACCACCTGTACATCGCTTTCAGTGGCTGCAGCATGGATGACTGCTTTCTCCATCATTTTTCCGGTAAGATGGATCTTCTCCTTAGCTTCTTCATTGTCCTGCACTACCGCCAGCGGGTAAATAGGAGTGGCGGCATTGGTATCTTTGATCATTACCGCGAAATCGAGCAGTGCTTCTATTTTTTCCGGGTTGGAAACCGGTACCAGTATGCGTTCGGGCTGGTCCGGTACTTCCGGTTTGTTCTCTGCTTCCTGTATAGCCAGGCGGCGGCCGGCGCTCTGGGTAACGAAAGAGCCAACGAGGCAGGTGATGAGGATGAGGATCACTGTGCCGTTAAGCACATGCTCATCTACGATGCCCATGTTGTATCCGATGAGGATTACGGCGATAGTAGCGGCCGCATGAGCGCTGCTAAGGCCGAAAATGACGTTTCGTTGTGTGGCACTGTAGCGGAAGCTGAGCTGGGTAAAGAAGGCGGCCAGCCATTTGCTGCTGAGTGCCATCAGGGTCAGCGCGCCGGCTATGATCAGCGCATCGGGACCTTTGAGCAGCACCCGCAGATCTACCAGCATGCCCACACTAATCAGGAAAAAAGGAATGAATATGGCATTGCCTACAAATTCGATCCTGTTCATCAACGGTGATGTATGTGGTATCAGCTGATTGAGCGCCAATCCCGCCAGGAAGGCGCCAATAATGCCTTCTACTCCCGCCAGTTCGGCGAGGAAGGCGGATGCAAACACCAGCGCCAGTACAAATATGAAGTGGGAGGTTTTGTCGTCTTTTATCTTCTTGAAAAACCATCTGCCCAACATGGGCATCAGCCAAAGGATAATAGTGGCAAAAATAACCATGGAAATACCCAGCCGCACCCAGAAATAGGTGTTCAGGTTACCGGCCTGCGCACCGGTAATAATGGCCAGAATCAGCAACACAGCGGTATCTGTGATAATAGTACCCCCCACGGCCACCGTCACTGCTTCATTTTTGGTAATGCCCAGGCGGCTTGCCAGCGGGTAGGCTACGAGTGTATGGGTAGCAAACATGCTGGAAACCAGCAGGGTAGCCATAAAATTAAAGTGCAGCACATAGGTGCATACCACAAAGCCCATTCCCAGCGGTATAAAAAATGTGAAGGCGCCGAATACCATACTCCGGTACCGGTTCTTCAGAAATTCAGTCATATCCAGCTCCAACCCGGCCAGGAACATAATGTACAATAAACCAGCCTTTGCAAACAGATCGATGCTCCCTTTTTCTATGATCTTAAAACCATGATCACCTATGAGCATGCCCGCAATGATCAGCCCGATAATACTCGGTATCCTCAATTTACGTAACAGAATAGGCGCCAGTAATATTATAAATAATACCAGCGAGAAGATCGGTACGGGATCTTTCAGTGGCAGGTTAATATCCATTAATAAAACCAGTCCTTTCATTATAACCATTTTAGTGTGATTGGATATGCTCCAAAATCAGTAACTCCTAACTTAAATATGGATAAATTAACGAATAATCCATGTAATTTTGTGAAAAGCTTTTATTAAACATGACTGATCATACCCATACCAAAGGATTACCGGAGGAAGAGGAAGATGTGCTGGTGGCTGAAGATGAGCAATTTCCGTTCAGCCTGGTAGTCTGGAATGATGATGTAAATACGTTCGATTGGGTTATATCCTCTCTGATGGAAGTATGTGGGCACACTCATGAGCAGGCTGAACAGTGTGCACTCATTATTCATTTTAATGGTAAGTATGCAGTGAAACAGGGTGAGTATATCAAACTAAGGCCCCAATGTGAGGCCCTGCTGGAAAGAGGACTGAGCGCTACCATTGAAGAAATGGCTGGCAGCTGATCATTGGTTATGACAGTGTTCCGACTTAATAAAAAACTGATTTTCCCTCCTGTAGAATTCTCGGAGCCGGACGGATTGCTGGCAGTTGGCGGCGATCTGTCAGTAGAGCGGTTACTGCTGGCTTACAGCTCAGGTATATTTCCCTGGTACGACGAACCTCCTATTCTGTGGTGGAGCCCTGATCCCCGCTTTGTGCTATTTCCCGATGAACTGAAAGTATCTGCCAGTATGAAACAGGTACTCAGAAAAAAACAATTTCGTATATCCTTCAACGAAGATTTTGCCGGTGTAATTGCCCGTTGCGGCAGTATTCCAAGGGGTGGTCAAACCGGTACCTGGATCACAGCAGAAATGCAGGAAGCTTATATACGTTTGCATAAAGCCGGTTATGCCATGTCGGTAGAATGCTGGCTGGGTGAGCAATTGGTGGGTGGCCTGTATGGTGTTAAAAAAGATCATATCTTTTTTGGCGAGTCGATGTTTGCTGAAGTCAGCAATGCCTCCAAAGCTGCTTTTATCACCTTCGTGCAAACCTATGGGCATGAACTGAAAATGATCGATTGCCAGGTACATACACTGCATCTGGCTTCTCTGGGAGCTACTTTTATCAGTAGAGAAGAATTTCTGGAGATCATCGGTTTTTCGTAACTTCTCGTCGTTTCTGTCTCTTTTATATAATAACTCCAATACTGGCACAAAAATTTAAACCATGAAAAAGCTATTGTTTTTCTTCTCGGTTCTTGCATTGTCGGCTTTCACAGACAAAATTGCAAGAGATGACAGGTCGTTTTTAGTTGAACAGCTGCAACAAACAAAGGACAGGCTCCTTAAAGATGTGAGCGGGTTGTCTGATGCTCAGCTGGAATACAAAACAGCTCCTGATCGCTGGTCTGTTATCGAATGTGTGGAGCACATTACCCTCATCGAAAAAGCCATCACAGATGGTGAGCAGCAATTGGTACAAGTGGCGCCTAATCCTGAAAGAAAAAAGGATATTAAAACAACTGACGAGCAAATCCTGAAGAATGTGGAAGACAGAAGCCATAAGGTAAAGGCTCCTGAATTCGGAATACCCAGGCATAATTATGCTTCCAACGCGGAATGCATTAAGAATTTTACCACACAGCGGGATAAGCTGATTGAATATGTTACCAATACAAACGACAACCTGCGCGACCATATCACGGATCATCCTATTCTTGGGCCAATAGATGCTTATCAGTTGTTGTTGCTGGATGCAGCGCACACGAACAGGCATACGCAGCAGCTGGAGGAAGTAATGGCCGCTCCGGGATTTCCGAAGCAATAATCAGTATCAGCGCAGTTCCCAATCGATCAGCTGATTATGCCACTCCTGGCGGTAAGGAGTGGTTACCTTGATATAATTATCAGTGTAGCCCTCCATCATACCATCTTTACCGAGAGATTCGAACAGCACCTCGCGGGTTTCGTTAAGGTGTTGTTCATTGAAATATTGTTGTTTCTTATGACTAAGATTGCGTAATATCTTATTCCGTTCGTTGCGGATATGAACGGGTACTACTGGTTTTATATCCAGTGCGGTGGTATTAGCACGCTCGGAGTAGGTAAACACGTGGAGATAGGTAACATCGAGGCCATGCAGGAAATCGTAGGTTTCGTGAAAGTGGGCATCGCTCTCGGAAGGAAAGCCCACAATAACGTCTACGCCGATAGCGCAATGAGGCATCTTTTCCTTAATGAGCGCTACTTTTTCGGCATACAGTTCACGACGGTACCTGCGCCGCATGAGGCCCAGTATTTCATTACTGCCGCTTTGCAGCGGAATATGGAAGTGCGGCATGAATCGCTGGCTGGCAGCCACAAACTCAATGATCTCGTTGCTGAGCAGATTGGGTTCTATAGAAGAGATGCGATAGCGGGAAATACCTGCTACCTGGTCCAGTGCCTGTGCCAGTTCGAAAAAGGTTTCTTCTTTTTTCTTGCCACCTTCAAAGCCTTTACCAAAGTCGCCCAGGTTGATGCCCGTCAGCACAATTTCCTTTACGCCTGCAGCGGCCAGCTGATGGGCTTTTTCTACCACATTGGCAACACTGTCGCTGCGGCTTTTGCCTCTGGCCATCGGGATAGTACAGAATGAACAGGTATAATCACATCCGTCCTGTACCTTCAGGAAGGTACGGGTGCGATCGTTAGCTGAATGGGAGGCATGGAAAGTATTAACTTCTTCGATATCACAGGAACAGATCTTTGCATTATTGCCCTTGGTCAGGGTTTTCAAATGTTCGGTGATATTGAATTTTTCAGCAGCCCCCAGCACGAGATCCACTCCTTCAATGGAGGCAATTTCCTGTGGTTTCAGCTGGGCATAACAACCGGTAATCACGACCATACTTTCCGGGGCGCGGCGTTGTATGCGCCTTACCAGCATACGGCATTCCTTATCGGCGTTGTCGGTAACAGAGCAGGTGTTGATAACATATACATCCGCCCGGCCTTCGAAATCCGTTTTAACAAAACCATCCTGTTCCAGTAACCTGCTCAGCGAGGAGGTCTCTGAAAAATTCAGCTTACAGCCGAGTGTATGAAATGCTACTGTTTTTACCTGTTCCATAAAGGGAGGCAAAGTTAGGAACTTTTTATGTCATAGTTCGGTAAGGAATTTTAACTAATTTGCGCCCCATTGTGTCGCTATATGAAGTCCGTACAAAAATACCTGCCGGTTTTACTACTTGCCCTGCTGCTGCTTGCTGGCTGGCAGCAAAAATGGTGGAAAAGCAATTCCACTTCTCCGACTCCCGGCGGGAGCCCGGTTGTTACCGGCAACAATGTTAACTCCGCAAATCCTTCCGGGAAAGACGAGGTCATCAACAGGCACGCCCACCTGGAGTATACAAAGCATGCTATTTGTCGCATGGGGTGCCGTCATGTGACGGAGGCTGAGGTGCAGGAAATTCTTGCCAAAGGCGCCATTAACCCGGAAAAGTCGAATCCCAACGATCAGCCTTGTCCTACTTACGCCCTCGAAGGGTACTCCAGCGAGGGGCAGCACCTGCGGATTGTTTTTGCACCATGTGACCGGGAAAATGCCAAAGTAATCACCTGTATAGATCTCGACAAGGACTGGACCTGTCATTGTGAATAGGCATGTACCATACCCACAAAATCCGCACAATTAGTAATTTTCTTCGTAGTTTTCCGCCTTAATTAATCACCAGAGGCGTTTATGAATTTTTTACTGAAACCGTTGCGTGTTATTTATGTGATATACGCCGCTGTAACCTTTCTTGGCATTATGTTTCTCATATTACCACCTATATTTCTGGCCTCTTTACTAGGCAGGCAGAAAGGGGGAAATATTATATTCTATTTTCTGCGTTTCTGGGCGCATGCTTGGTTTCCGCTGGTGGGCATGTGGGTAAGCCGCAAGTATTTGTGTGAGCGGGATAAAGAGCCTTGTATTTATGTAGTAAACCATCGTTCTTACCTGGATGCTGCCATTGCAGTAAAGGTGATGAGGCTTCCGTTCCGTCCGCTTGGTAAGATAGAAATGTCGAAGATTCCATTCTTCGGTTTCATTTATAAAAATTCGGTAGTAGCAGTAGACCGCTCCAATGCGGCTGCCCGTGCGCGCAGTGTGAGGGAGATGATGACGGCGTTAAAGGCCGGTATCTCCATACTCGTGTTCCCGGAAGGTACTACCAATGAAAGCGATCAACCGCTGCGCCCCTTTCATAATGGCGCATTCCGTATGGCCATAGAGCTGCAGATGCCTATAAAACCCGTATTATATCTCGATGCGGGAGAACGGCTACCGCATAAAGGCCCTATGCACATTTCCCCCGGGAAATGCCGGGTTGTGTTCCTGCCGCCAGTGTCGGTGAAAGGAATGACCCTCGATGATATCAATACCCTGAAACAACAGGTGCATGATATCATGGATACTGAGTTACGCAAATACAAAAAATATCCAGCCCTGCAACCAATAGGATGAAGTACGCAGATGTAATATTGCCATTGGCGTTACCTAAAAATTATACTTACGCTGTGCCTGAAAACATGGCCGCCACCCTGCAGGTGGGCAGCCGTGTAGCAGTGCAGCTGGGTAAGCAGAAAAAGTATGCAGGTATCGTAAAAGCTATCCATGAGCAGGCGCCTTTGTATAAAACAAAGCCACTGCTGGATATGCTGGATGCCAACCCTATCGTATATCCTACACAGTTAGCCTTCTGGAACTGGATAGCTTCCTATTACATGTGCACAGAGGGAGAAGTGCTGAATGCCGCACTCCCGGCGCATCTCAAGCTTTCCAGTGAAACCCTGCTGTTATTCAACGATGCCTTTGGAGATGATTTTACTTCACTGGACGATGATGAATATCTCATCGCAGAAGCATTGCATATACGAAAGGAACTGCGTATCGAGGAAGTACAACTGATCCTCGACAAATCGGAAGTATATTCCGTTATCAAGAAACTGATTGAGAAGAAAGTATTGCTGGTATATGAGGAGCTGAAAGAAGTATATAAAGAGAAGAAAGAAAGCTATGTGCAGCTCCACGCCGAATACCAGCAGGATGAACAGCTGGAAGCGCTTTTCAATGAGCTGGGCAGAGCGCCTAAGCAAATGGAGCTGCTGCTGGCCTATCTGCATCTGCTGAAAACACAGGGAACAGTGTTGCAGCAAGAGTTGCTGAAGAAATCAGGCGCAACTACTGCACAGCTGAAAGGACTGGTCGACAAAGGAATTCTCTGGATTGAGAAACGTACTGTTGATCGCATTCCTACCGGTAAGGTAGATGCGCAGATCGATTTCAGCCTCAGCCCGGCGCAGGAAACAGCCCTGGCGGAAGTACGCCGGCATTTTACCGAAAAGCAGGTGACACTGCTGCATGGGGTTACCTCATCCGGTAAAACACAGGTGTATGTGAAACTGATGGAGGAATGCCTGGCTACAGGCAAGCAGGTATTGTATCTGCTGCCGGAAATAGGACTTACGGCCCAGGTAATCCGTCGCCTGCAAAAGCATTTTGGCAGCAGCATTGGTATTTATCATTCCCGCTTCAATAACAACGAACGGGTGGAAATATGGAACAAGGTGAAGTCTGGCGAGATCAGGATCATACTGGGCGCACGTTCCAGCCTGTTGCTTCCTTTCCGGGATCTTGGGCTTATTATACTCGACGAAGAACACGATACTTCTTATAAACAGCAGGATCCTGCTCCCCGTTATCATGCGCGGGATGCTGCCATTTATTATGCCGGCCTGTTCAAGGCCAGGGTATTGCTGGGTTCCGCCACGCCTTCGCTGGAATCGTATTTTAATGCCCAACAGGGAAAATATGGCCTTGTTGAGTTGAAAGAACGCTTCGGTGGTATCGAAATGCCCGCCATCGAGATCGTGGACATCAGGAAGGAAATGGCGGAAAAAACAATGGACGGCCATTTCACCACTGCATTAAAGGATGCCATTAGTCAGAACATCGCAGATGGCAAGCAGGTAATCCTTTTCCAGAACCGCCGCGGTTATGCTCCGTTTCTGTTGTGTACCACCTGTGGCTGGATCCCACATTGCAAGCAATGTGATGTTTCACTCACGTATCACCGGCATCAGGATAAGCTGCATTGTCATTATTGCGGCACCCGTTATCCGTATGTGCATACCTGCGCTGCCTGTGGCTCTCAGACGATAGAACCTAAGAGCTTCGGTACCGAGAAAATAGAAGACGATCTGCAGGTAATATTTCCCGAGGCACGCATTGCCCGGATGGATGTGGATACGGTAAGGAATAAAGACAGCCATAATAAACTGATTCAGTTGCTGGAAGACCGCAGCATTGATATTCTCGTAGGAACCCAGATGGTAGTGAAGGGATTGGATTTTGAGAATGTGAACCTGGTAGGTATTCTCAGTGCTGATAACCTCCTGGGGTTTCCGGATTTCCGCGTAAACGAGCGCGCGTTCCAGATGATGGAGCAGGTAAGCGGTCGTGCCGGGCGCAAACACGGCACGGGTAAAGTATTAATACAGGCAAACAATACGCGGCATCCGATATTGCATTATGTAATGGCGCACGACTATAAAGCCATGTATGAGGCGGAGATCGCGGAGCGTAAGGAATTTGGTTACCCGCCTTTTTTCCGGTTGCTGAAATTAACTATCCGTCATAAAGATCAGATGGTAGCCGAACAGGCCGCCCGGATACTGGCCAGCTGGCTGCAACCGCATATTGGTGCACAATTGGTTGGGCCTGCGGCGCCGCTGGTGGCGAGGGTGCGCAACAATTACCTGCAGGAAATGCTGATCAAATTGCCCCGGGAAGCGAAGCTCATTGCACATATCAAACAGGTATTGCAGGAGTTTATTATACAGCTGAGAGCGGAGAAACGCTTCCGCACTGTAGCAATCATTCCGGATGTAGACGGCGTATAGGCGTTATTGTTTTACCAATATCAGATCCTGTAACTGAAGTACCTGCAGCCTTTTAAGCATCTTACCGAAAGTAGCCTTGGCGCTGCCTGTATAGTTTTCCTGACGATACCATTCGAGCGTAAAAATAGTCAGCTGATTCCCATTTTGCTCACACCTTATTTTGAATCCAATGGATGGAGAATTACCGTCGGTGATATCTGCCGAAAAATCCTCTTTATTCGCTACTTTATAACCGTCGGGAATGGTGATGTGTATCCGTTTTTCCTGGTAGTACGGGAAAGTGATCTGTACTGGCAGATCCGCTGGAGGAAGCGGTATGTCTACAGGCATGGTGCCTCCCAATAGCTGACCGAGGTGGAAGACCATACTGTTGTTTTTATTTTCAACGAGAGATGGAGTATTCAGCGTGCTGTTCAGGATCACGGGCTTATCGAGCGTCTGGTTATTAAACACTTCATTTTGTGTAGTAACGTTTACAGGCTTTCTCATTGCAGGCTCAAAAGGCAACAGGGAATTGTATATCCTGAATTTCGCCTCAGTAGCACCTCCAGCCTTGCCAAAGGCATCCTTTACATTACAGGCCGGAAAACCTCCGAACGATTGTTTCACGTCCCATACAGGGTCGCTGACTGATTTAAGTGTAGCATCCAGTGTAATGTTACTGAGCGTATACGCAGGAACCGGTGTTTCAATGAAATCGGTCAACACACGGCTTTGTTCATTTACAAGCGTATCGCGGCAACGTATGGCGGTCAAACCAGACCATAACGGCGGATAACACGGAAAGCGTGTATCCATATCCGTTGGTGCCAACGACTGTTGTACTGTCGGAAAGTACAGCAGGGTATGTTTAGGCAGCTGGTAATTAATCAGCTGGCTGTCGATCGGAAGGTTATCGCGTGAGGAAGTGAAGAGTACCTGCGTTGGTATATTCAGTATATAGTAAGCAGCATTCAGCAACCGGGTCATACCAATCTTATCGGCCCTTCCGGAACGCAGGATAGTGCTGATGTCAGCGGTTTCTCCGGTTTCCATGGAAGGTACCAGCTGGTAGTTGGATTTTATATATTGTTCCACCAGGTAAATCATCTGGGGAACCGGGAGGCGATACTTTACAAACGGCCATTTTTGTATTTCCTTTTCCAGTTGTTTGTATTCTGCTTTGGAGACAGCTACCAGCGGTATATAATTATTTTCAGCGAACTGTTGCCAGTTCATGCGGGTAGTATCTTTGCCTTCTACAGCCTGTTGCAATGCGAAATCGATTCGTTTAAGCTGAGGCAGTACATAATACAGGCTGTTGTTGGGATAGGCCGGAAGATGGTTCATATGCAGCTGGTAGTAGCGGATTTCGCCGGCGGTGCTGTCTTTCAGCGGCGGTACGCCATGGCTGCTTTTGAATCTGAATGTCAGTGTTTTGGGCGCAATCAGGGTGAAGCTTACCTGGTTGCAGGGGATTTCCGACTGGAGGAAGTCGTTGCCGGAGTAATCGTATCTGACTTTGAGGCTCAGTTCATATTCCACCTGGCTGCCTTGTTCCAGCGCGAGGTTATTCACAATGATGGCTTTATTATCATCATTCAGGTCTATCATTCTTACCTCGTTATTGAGGTCAACTGTTTCGCCGCCCGGTTTGATCACACGTATGCGGAGGCCCCGGAGGCCTTCATTGGCATCGAATCCCATGACGAGCCGGGTGAGACTGTCGGCCCCGGCTTTGGTATTGATCCGGATTTTCTTGTATATCGTCCGGTAGTGCGACCAGCCCATTTGCGGATTCTTATCGCCTTTGCTGATATTGAAATCCCTTGATATCCTGTAATCCAGTATGGTATATGGTTCGTTGGAAGAAGGGAGTGTTTGCGGGTGTGGTTGTCCGTTCCGGGATTCCGGAAGATGGCTGTTACCTTGCGCCAGCATAGATAACGGAAGTATTGCAATACCTGCAACAGCCAGAAGGAGGATCCAATTTTTCATATGGGTTAAAGATAAGACGCAAAACCGGATTTTCACGAGGCGCCCATCAGCTGGATGGCGTCTGATTCATAGATGCTCACTCCGCCAATGGCTTCTTTGGCGGCAATCATCATGGCATTGGCAACGGTGGCTGCCTTTATGCCCCTGTATTTTTTCCATTTGCCCTGCAGCAGGAAATAGAAAAGGAGGATCAGGTATTTACTGATCCATTCGCCAGGTCTGAATTCCTGCCGTTGTCCGAGGAGGAAAGATGGTCTGAAAATAGCTAAGCTTTGGAATTTTATATCCTGAACAGCCACTTCCATTTCTCCTTTGGTGCGCAGGTAAAAATTGCGGGATCGTTCATTGGCTCCGATGGAGGAGATCACGAGGAACTGGGAAACGCCCTGTGTATAGGCAATGGTGGCGCATCTTACGGGGATGGCATAATCCACCGCCCGGAAATTTTCCTGGGAGCCAGCTTTTTTGATAGTAGTGCCGATACAGCAAAACAGTATATCTCCCTGGAGCACTGAGGCAAGGGCTGCTTCATCATCAAAATCCACGATAATGCTTTCCAGCTTAGGACGGGCGTGGGCCCAGGGTTGCCGAACCAGTACTTTTACCTTACTGAATGCCGGATCCTGAAGCAAAGCCGCCACCAGGTGGGTGCCTGTTAGTCCGGTAGCACCAATAACAATCGCAGTTTTACTCATGTAAATGGATTATGGAATTTCTAAATGATTTGCGGCTATCTTTGCTAACCATAAAATTACGCTATTATGCAGGTATCAGAAAATGTTCTGCTCAAATCATATAATACTTTCGGTATAGAGGCTGTGGCACGCTATTTTGCACCGTTTTCCGATGCAGACGAGTTGCTGGCACTGACAGCAGAACAGCAGGCTTCCGGCCTGCCCCACATGATACTGGGAGGAGGGAGCAATATCCTTTTCACCAAGGATTTCAACGGCTGGGTATTAAAGAATGAGATCAAAGGGATCAGTATCATCGGAGAAGATAACGACTACGTATATGTGAAAGCCGGCGCAGGGGAGAACTGGCATGGCTTTGTACAATATTGCATTGGGCAGCAGCTGGCCGGTCTCGAAAATTTGTCGCTGATCCCCGGCAATGTGGGCGCCAGCCCCATGCAGAATATAGGGGCATATGGAGTAGAGATCAAAGATGTGTTTCATGAACTAACAGCCCTGCACCTGCACGACAAGCAGGTAGTAACTTTCCGGAACAGCGATTGCCACTTTGGCTACCGCGAAAGTGTATTTAAAAGAGCATACCGTAATCAGTTTGCGATACTGTCGGTCACCTACCGGCTCAGCAGGCAGCCGCACTTCAATACCAGCTATGGCGCTATCAACGAAGAGCTGCAGCGCATGAATGTGCAGGAGCTGTCGATCCAGGCTATCAGCCAGGCGGTGATCAATATCCGGAGCTCTAAGTTGCCCGACCCGGCAAAGATTGGCAATGCCGGCAGTTTCTTCAAGAATCCGACCATTGGTAAAGCACAATATGAAGCGCTGCGCGCCACCTTCCCGCAGATCGTTGCCTACCCGGTAGCAGACGATCATTTCAAGCTGGCTGCCGGCTGGCTGATAGAACAATGCGGCTGGAAGGGCTTCCGCCGCGGAGATGCAGGTGTACATGCCCGCCAGGCATTAGTGCTGGTAAATTACGGCCACGCCCATGGCAATGAAATATATGCACTCTCCCAGGAAATACTGGAAAGTGTAAAAGAGAAATTCGGAGTAGACCTGGAAAGAGAGGTGAATATAGCATAGCTACTAACCACTGTTCCTGATATGCGCAATTATTTTCTGCGCATGATCGCGCGAGTTTTCTATAAACCATACATGGGTGTTCATCCCGCCGCACACAACGCCCGCCAGATAAATACGGGGCATGTTGGTTTCCATTGTAGCCGGGTTGTAAGCCGGCAACTTCAGGTCATCGGCAGAGAGGGCGATCCCTGTTTTTTCCAGTAGTCCGAAATTGGGCTGGTAACCTGTCATGGCAATGACGAAATTGTTTGGAATGGTGACTATTCCTTCAGGAGTAGCGATATCAACTTCTTTTTCGCGGATGGCTTGCAGGGAAGAATGAAAGTATGCTCTGATGGAGCCTTCTTTGATCCTGTTTTCTATATCCGGTTTTACCCAGTATTTCACTCTCGATCCGATACCTTCCTGGCGAATGACCATTGTGACCCTGGCGCCTTTGCGGTAGGTTTCCAGTGCTGCGTCTACAGCAGAGTTATGGGCGCCCACTACCACTACATCCTGTGTGGAGTAGAAGTGTGGATCTTTGTAATAATGCGTCACTTTCGGGAGATGCTCCCCGGGGATATTGAGCATGTTGGGAATATCATAAAAGCCGGTGGCAATCACTACATGCCTGGCATGATATAATCCCTTGTTGGTCGTAATCTTGTATTCACCGGCGTTGGGAGTGATCTGTTCTACTGTTTCAAACAGTTTTATACTGAGCAGGTTGGAGGTAGCTACCCTACGGTAATATTCCAGTGCTTCCGGCCTGGTAGGCTTGGGATTGATGGAAACAAACGGAACATTGCCTATTTCCAGTCGTTCGGAAGTGGAAAAGAAGGTCATATACAGCGGGTAGTTATAAAGAGAATTTACCACACAGCCTTTTTCCACAATCACATAGGTTAGCCCGGCTCTCTGGGCTTCCAGACCGCAGGCAAGCCCGATGGGGCCTCCACCTACGATCAGTACATCAAATGCAGCGTTCATACGATCATCTTTTTTTACAGCGCTGCCATATAATCCAGCAGGCGGTACATGGTTTCATTATTCTGAGCCAGCAGGTTTATATGCTGACGTATCTTTTCTTCCGTTTGTACAAAAGGGCCGCCGGCGGCAATACTGCCGGCACAATGGGCGATCATTTCCAACAGGCCTTCGGCAGTCAGTTCCATATGGAACTGCAGTGCGATTACGCGATCTTTCCAGACAAAGGCCTGGTGGCTGCATGCGGCCGATGCAGCGAAGCGTGTAGCGCCCGCGGGTATATCGAAAGTATCGCCATGAAAATGAAAAGTATTGAAATGATTGGGCAATACCTGTTGCAGCGGGGCAGCACCACCCTGGAAACTGACATCCAGCGGAAACCAGCCTATTTCCGGTTGTGTATGCGGGTATACATTGGCATCCAGCGCCGCAGCAGTGAGCTGCGCGCCGAGGCAGATGCCCAGTACTTTTTTCCCCTGCAGGATGGCTTCCCGGATGAGTGTTATTTCAGTGGTCAGCCAGGGGTATTTCGCCTGCTCATACACGCCCATAGGGCCACCCATCACAATAAGCCAGTCGGCCGCTTCCAGGGAAGCCGTATCAGTACTTTCGTACCAGCGGGTAAAGGTCACGTTGTGCCCTTTGGTGGTTGCCCAGTTGGCTATGCAGCCTAATCCTTCGAAAGGTACATGTTGAAAGCAATGAATATGCATAAGCGGTACGGTCGAAATAATGTACCGAAGATACGGCTGCTATTTTATTTCTGCTCTTGCAATTCTGAAATATTCATAGCCCTTCATGTGTTTGCTCTTTTCACCGAAGTACCGTGCGCGGTAGGCGGAGGCTCCGCCATCATAGTGCAGTTGTATGTTGTGGGCGTTGAGGTAGGCATGCAATGTTTCCGGAACGATTCCGAAGTCCCAGTTTTCACCGTGGCGGCGCAGCCGGCGGTCTATACTGGTAAAGCCATAGAACGCTTCCGGATTGTCGAGTACCGCTTTTTCTGCATAGGTAAAGATGAATTGTGTACCCGGCCGGAAAGTTCTGATATGATGGAATATCGCTTCTCCCACTTTGGCTTCCTGCCAGGTAGTTACTCCCTCCCAAAGAAATAACGTTTTGTAATGTTCCTGGTAAAACAGCTGTGGTATTACATCTGAGATCAGCTGCGTATTCATATCGAACTGCACATAATCTACATGAACAACCGGCAGGCCGCTGAGGGATGCCAGTATTTTACGTTTCGTCATCTGTAGTGCCGGATGATCCATCTCCACGAAATGCACCGGTACACCGATGTTCAGCCGGTGAGCCCTGGTATCAAAGGTGGCATTGAGAATAATAACCTGATTGATGCCTTGTGTTTGAACTGCATGTATGATCATGTCGTCTATCATCCTCGTTCCGGCAATACCGGCAGTAAACGAACCAGGCCAGCGGAATTGTATACAGGCAGTCACAATATTACGGATCAGCCGAATGCTGCAACAGGCAATGATGGCCTGATAAAGGGCCGGCAGAAAAGCTGCTGCAAATGGATCATAAAGCAGGCGCTCTGCAGGTGGCCTGGTACTTTCAATGGCGCGAAAAGCAGCCATATAGGTACCGGATTTCGTGGCGGGTAAACGACTCATGAATTACGTATAGTCATGTAAGTTAGCAGATACTACACTGTGACAATGCTGGCTGTTGACAAGACTCTTAATACAATCAAATTTATGCAAAAATGATAATAGGGTTATCATGGGATTTTCCCCGGTAAGCTATACCAGACAACAGATGGCCAGCAGGGTACCGGCACTGATCATCACCCAGAGTAACACACCGTGTATCAATGGTTTGCGACCTATACCCCGGAGTGCACTTCTACTGAGATTGGTACCTATCAGGAACAGGGTAAGGGATAAACCTGTTTTGGCGCTTTTTACGAGGAAAGGACCGGCCTGCGTTAGCAGCGGAATATGTGGATGTACCAGCAGTACGACTACAAACAAGCCTATAAACCAGGGAATCCTGATTTTCCCACCGTCGGTTTTGAAAAGCAGTGTGGTAATGAAGGCCACCGGGATGATCCATAATGCGCGTGACAGTTTCACTGTGGTGGCGATTTGCAGGGCTTCATCGCCGTATTTGCCGGCGGCGCCTATTACAGAACTGGTATCGTGAATGGCGATGGCGCTCCATAGTCCGAATTGTTGCTGGCTGAGATGCAGCAGATGTCCGGCAAACGGGAATATAAACAGGGCCAGGGCATTCAGCAGAAAGATGATGCCCAGGGCTACGGACACCTGTTTCTCTTCGGCTTTCATCACCGGTGCTATTGCTGCAATAGCGCTACCACCGCAGATAGCGGTGCCGCAGGAAATAAGATGAGCCGTTTTTTTATCTATCCCCAACAGGCGGCCCATCACAGCGCCGGTGAGTAAGGTACCGGCAATCGCGGCTATCGTGAACCAGAAACCTTCCTTTCCTGCACGCAGCGCACTATGCACGTCCATGCCAAATCCCATCCCAATGATAGCAAACTGCAGCAGCCAGTGGGTAAGGCGTGGTGTAACGGCAGTGAATGGATTACCGGTAGTCTGCGCGATCGCGATCCCCAGCAGCAGCGCTACCGGCGCAGGAACTACCGGCAGCAGGGTAATGGCTCCTGCACCGAGGAAGATAAGCTTTTGTGTATGTTGCGGCAACCACGTGGGTGCTGTTTTTTCTTGTTGCATAACGAAACGATTGATGATGGGCACAAAGTTCCGTTCTCCTGCCGCCGGAGTCAAATGCTTATATGTAATAGGTGATAACCAGAGGTTATGGGTTTAATCAACAGAAACTATGAACTTGTTGAACTTGGTGGCAAAATCTTCTTTCAGGCTTTTATCAATACCGTCCATGTAATTCACGGTAAAGCCACGCTGCAGGCGGCGTGAGCTGCCTCCTTCCAATGCCAGCGGGCGTGCATGCAGGATGCCAATCAGCTGTTTCGACTGAAAGATTAACGCTACCCGGTACAGCGGACTGGGATCATCAATACCACTTTCGTAGTTGAAGTACATGACATAGGGTTTGAGCGTGGTTTCTTCTTCCAGGCGAAAGTTTTGAATGAAGGGCTCCATATCAGCAAAACTGCGGCCACCGTGTTGTTTCATGAAGCTGCAAAGGGCCGGCTCAATGATGGAACCGTTGCGGATGTTTTTCTTCCCGGTATAACCACTGATGGTAGCCCACATTTTTTCTCCGTTTGTAGCTACAGGCAGCTTGATGTCGCGCTGCAGTGTTCCTGCAGCTACGCCATTCACCTGGATCTTACGGCCTTTGCGAAAAACCGGTTTGATGTATTCATCTTTCGTAATATCAAAATCAATACTTACCGGGTACCAATCTTTCTGTGCAGGCGCACAACGAAGCGGGATGTAATCCTGCAGCGTTACCAACGGATCACCTCCCGGGCGGGTATATACGGTGGCGGTACCATTAATCCTTTCGCCCACCACAGGTGCGGCAGACGAGCTGGTATTTTTGACGGTGTTTGATTTATGAGCGTGATTATTGTTGACTTTAGATACAGCAGCTGCAATATTTTCTTCGTTATCGTAATGACCGGATTGGTTTTTCAGATTACACGATGCCAGCAATGCTGCCAGCAACAGGCCAGGTAGTATTTTATTGAAATGCATACGCTAAAGTTACGGATTTATGGATGAAAGGCGGTCTTTCATCCACTCCGCAGCTGTACAAAGATTGGGCCTGGAATTCAGTATGGATAAAGGTATCGGCTATATGAAGGAGGAATATCTTCCGGAGTGGCTCACTTTTTTTTGCCATCAATCTTTTCATCATCTTCCCAATCTTCACTGTCATCCCAGTCATCGTCGTCATCATCCCAGTCTTCGTCCTCTTCTACAAGGAGACTTTGTTCAGATCCCGGTTCGATATTATTATCGCGCCAGTAAGCCACGATTTCACCGGCTTTTTGCTGCACCGGCTGAAAGTCGCTGATAGTACTGCCTTCGAATTCAATCTCGACGCCTGGCATTGCTTTGATGGAGTTGAAGCAATCCTGGAGGAGGGTGATATTGGAGGGATCGTTACGGAGTGCGCTATACGAAAGGCGGATAGCGTCGAAGGGACCGCTGTTGTGAAACACTTCCTCGCCGTTGAGCATAGGAAAAAGCCATACAAGTACGTCGTCGCCGGTTTCCTCGCTGTTAAGGATACCGAAGAAGTCGTCGAGCTGCTCAAAGCCCAGTGGCGCTAATTGTGCAAAAGCTTTATTTCTGGCAGGGAACTTAGGATGCTCTTCACCGGTGATCAGAAATAGTTCACCAAATCTGGGCTTGTCCTTAGCAGCAAACCTGAAATCAATGAGGATGTCGCTTTCCATTGATGGTTATTCTGTTTTCGCTGTAATATAATGCTTAATGTTTTGTTCATACCACCCTGTCTGAAAATAAAGATCCCTGACAAGTGGAATTCCGGCAAATTATGTTGATTTGTAATTTATAACAAATTAAAAAAATCGATCTCTCAATTTGTTATCTTTTCCTGCCGGAATTTTTGCTTATCAGGGATCGTGATCACATATGGGTGGTCACCGGTGATTACATAAAGTGGTAACGCACGAATGCTTCCATTGCTGCGTACTTCTGTAAGCCCAGTTTGTCGTACAGATCAGCAGTGTTAGCGTTGCGGTCTTCCGCGCGTTGCCAGAATTCGCGCAGATCTGTTCCCTGGAACGGAACTACGTCTTTCTGGCTCTGGTGGATGAAGATACCGAGGCGTTTCTGCATCACCTGGTCAGGACTCATAGGCACTGCCATTTCGATTTCATGGATATCCCATTCCTGCCATGCGCCTTTGTAGAGCCATACCCAACAGTCTTTAGCCCAGTCTTCATTTTTCACGATGTCGAGCGCAGCGAAAATGATGTCGAGGCAAACCTTGTGTGTACCGTGCGGATCTGCGAGGTCGCCGGCGCAGAAGATCTGTTGTGGTTTCAGTTTACGGAGCAGTTCCACGGTGAGTGCAACGTCTTCAGGACCCATTGGTTTCTTTTCTACCAGTCCGGTTTCATAGAAAGGCAGGTTCATGAAGTGTGCGTTTTCTTCCGGGATACCTACATAACGGCAGGTAGCTTTTGCTTCGCAACGACGGATCAGGCCTTTGATAGCGCGGATCTCCTGGGTATCTTTCTGGCTTGGTTTCTTGGTCCGGATAAAGGCTTTTGCTTCATCCAGGATCAGCGAGCTTTTGCTTTTATCGATATCGAACATGCCTTCGAAACCTACGGCAAAGTCGATGAAGCGCAGCACGAACTCGTCAGTAACAGCAATGTTGCCGGAAGTCTGATAAGCTACGTGTACGTCGTGCCCCTGTTCATGCAGGCGGATAAAGGTACCGCCCATGGAAATGATATCATCGTCCGGGTGCGGAGAGAAGATCAGTGCGCGTTTTTTGGCAGGCTCGGAACGCTCCGGATGTTTAGGCAGCTGTGGACCAGGTTTTCCGCCGGGCCAGCCGGTGATGGTATCACGGATACCGTTGAATTCCTTGATATTAAGTTCGTATGCAGAACCATATTGAACGATCAGGTCGTTGAGACCATTTTCATTATAGTCCTTATCAGTGAGCATCAGAATGGGCTTGTTCAGCTTCAGTGCCAGCCCGGTCACTGCTTTACGGATCAGTTTCGGCGTCCATTCGCAGTCGCCTGTGAGCCAGGGCTCTTTGAAGCGGGTGAGGTCAGCAGCCGCCTGCTCATCGATAATAAACTGGCAGTTAGGGTGCTGTTGCAGCAGCGATGCAGGTACCTGGTCGGTGCTGTGGCCTTCTACAGAGCGGCGTACAATCTTTGATTTGTGGGAACCCCAGGCCATCAGCAATATGCGTTTTGCTTTGAAGATGCTGCTGAGACCCATGGTGATGGCGAGGCGTGGTACCTGGCTCATATTCGGGAACTCGTAGGCATTAGCAAGACGGGTGCTGTTGTCCAGTGTAACCAGACGGGTATGGGAGTTGATGTTGGCGCCCGGCTCGTTGAAGCCGATATGGCCGTTGTTACCAATGCCCAGTACCTGTATATCGATGCCACCTAAGCTATCTATGCGTTTGTCGTATTCTTCGCAGTATTTTTTTATCTGGTCTTTCGGAATTGTTCCGTCAGGAATAAAAAACTGTCCTTCGGGGATATCAACATGATTGAACAGATGCTCTCTCATAAAGCGGTTGTAGCTCTGTAAAGCGTCTTGTTCTATAGGATAATATTCATCCAGGTTAAATGTGATTACATTTTTGAAGCTCAGTCCTTCTTCTTTATGAAGACGAACCAGTTCTGCATACAAGTACTTGGGAGTAGAGCCAGTGGCCAATCCCAGTATGGCTTTTTGGCCTGCAGCTTCCTTTTCGCGGATCAGTGCAGCAATTTCCTGTGCTACTGCTTTGGAACCCTCTTTGGCAGAAGGGTGTATTTCCACAGCAATTTGTTCAAAGCTGTCGATCAGTTCGATTTCCTGATGATTAATCGTCATTTGTAAACGTTTTTGATTAGATGCGGTTTAAAAACGAGCCGGAAAATTAAAGAAATTACTGCTAATGCGTGTTATTATTTAGCAAAATTTAAATGATATTTCCTTTATCCTTCATGAACCATTTAATATATAATCCTGTAACTATGTTTAGTACTCAGCGGTTGAATGCTATAAAGAAGTCATCTCAAGAAAACCGTTCCGGTACAAGCCGGAACGGTTTTCTTATCTTAATCAATAATGAACTCATCTGCAAACAACCAGGCAGGACTTCCGGCGCCCGCAGCACCTGCGGGGATGGTACCGAAATTCTGCATTTTTACTTTCACAAATTTTCCTCTTACCTGTTGTAAGGTTCCTCTGATGCGGTTAATGCCATTCTGGGTAAAAGTTGTTTGTTTATATACCTCTTTGTAAGTTTTGCCATCTTCAGAAACAGCAAATACTACTTCCTTCGGAGGATAGATCCAATCGCCTTTTGCATTGATAATATTGATGCCAACGCCATGAATATCCTGCACGCTGTCCAGTTCCACTACTGCTTCCATACCGGTGCCTTTGAAGCCAAACCATTCGTTGTCGCTATAGGAAGCGTTGCCTTCTATGCCATTTACCAGCACAAAGGTGCTTTCCGGATGATGGCTTTTATCCGCTTCCGGTGTCATGGTAACTTTTTTGGCCAGTCCTTTGTGAAAGCGGAAAGTCTGATTGTATTCATTGCCGAATGGTTTGCCATCGAGGAATACCTGCGCCCTTACAGTGCCTGTTTTAGCGATCTGAATGGGTTGGGTATAAGGAGTCGACTGAGGGGTAGGAGCGGTACTATCGGTAGAGAAAAATATCCTGGCGTTGTCGAGAATGCTGCTGAGCGTGAGTGTTACAGCACCTTTGCCGTTGCCGGCTATCTTTCCTTTTACTTCAAATACATGCTTGGCGTAATTTACTTTCTTCAGGTCGAGGCGTTTCACATGCCATTTAAGGCGCCCGGCGAAGTTGTCGTAATTGCGTTTGTCTTTGGGAGACCAAACCACTTCGGCCAGCGCTGCTGCACGTGGATAGGCCATATACTCCAGGTAGTCGGTGTTGCCGATATATTCGGTCCACAGGTTGGCCTGTGCGCCTTTGATGTATTGGGCTTCATCTTTGTTCAGTTCAGCCGGCACTGGTTCGTAGGAATAGACCTGGCTCACAGGTAGGAATCCGCCGATGGCCAATGGTTCATTGGCAGATCTTGACTGGTAATGATCGAAGTAGCAATAATCGCCTGGTGTCATGATCACATTGTGATGTTGCTTCGCCGCGGCGATGCCGCCTTCTACGCCTCTCCAGCTCATTACGCTGGCATTAGGAGCGAGGCCGCCTTCCAGGATTTCATCCCAGCCTATGATCTGGCGTCCTTTGCTGTTCAGGTATTTTTCCATGCGCTGAATGAAGTAGCTCTGCAGTGCATGCGCATCTTTGAGGCCTTCCTGCTTCATGCGGGCCTGGCATTTCGGGCATTTCTCCCAACGCACTTTCGGGCATTCATCGCCACCGATGTGAATATACTTGCTGGGGAACAATGCCATTACTTCATCCAGCACATCCTGCAGGAAGAGGTAAACGCTGTCGTTACCGGCGCAGTACACATCGTCATATACGCCCCAGCGTGTGCCTACTTCATATGGGCCACCGGTGCAACCCAGGTTAGGATACGCTGCCAGTACGGCGAGGGAGTGGCCAGGCATTTCAATTTCAGGGATGATGGTAACGAAACGGTCGGCTGCATACTTTACCACATCTTTGATCTGGTCTTGTGTATAATAGCCACCATAAGGTTTGCCATCGAATTTGTTATCTGCATATTTGCCGGCCATGGTTTCTTTCCTTTTAGAAGAAATTTCCTGCAGGCGCGGATATTTCTTGATTTCAATGCGCCAGCCCTGGTCTTCGGTCAGATGCCAGTGGAAGGTGTTGAACTTATGCATGGCCAGCAGGTCGATATACTTCTTGACGAATTCAACGGAGAAGAAGTGCCTGCCTACATCGAGATGCATACCGCGATAGGGAAAGCGGGGCGCATCGGTGATATTGACGCCTGGAATATATAATGCGGCTGTTTTCTCAACCGGCAGCAGCTGTATCAGGGTTTGTATACCGTAGAAAGTACCGCTGCTGCTGTTACCGTTGATGGCAACATGTTGATGATCTGCAATTAGCGTATAACCTTCTCCGTTAGTAGAATCACTTCCTGAATGCAATATAATCGCATTCTTATCGCCCTTATCCTGGATAGCGAGTTCGTATCCGGTCAGCTCTCTGAGCCAGGTATTAAACAGGGCAGCAGTTTTTTTGTCGCTTTCATTCGTAGCAATGATCACTGTTTTTTTATCCAGCAGGAATGAGTCGGCGGTTTCGCTGATGCTGGCTGGTAAAGGAATGATACTTACCCGTCCTTTCGGTGCGCCGGCTTTTTCGCCGGTATTGCAGCTCCAGAGGCCGGCTGTAGTCAGCGCAAGGCCGGAAAGCAGGCAGAGGTGAAGAAAGGTTTTTAGAGACATATGTGTTTTTTAGCTGCCAGCCTTTAGCTTTTAGCTGTTAGCTGGCGTTTTGTTGGAAATTATTTTAAGAATTAGTGGCTGGCTCCTACCAGTTCTATTTCGCACAACACGGGCCGGTGATCGGACGCCACGGTTTCTTCGATGATCCGGGCGGCGGTAATGCTCCAGCGGTGTTTGGGTGCTACCATGATGTAATCCAGTTTTACTTTAGGAGAATCGGATGGGAAGGTAGGCCCCATCTGACTGGTTGCATCGGTAAAAACTGTTTTCAGGATGCCTACTTCTTTGGAAGCTGGCAGCGCGTTGAAGTCGCCGGCAAGAATAACAGGTGTGGCGGCTGTGCGGAAATATTCGGCAAGGGCATTAGCCTGGTCGATGCGGTCAGTAGCTTTGTGGCCTGCATCGAGGTGCGTGGTGACAAACTGCAGCGTGTCGCCCGGGAATTGTATGGTAACGATGCCTGCGGCCCTGGGCTCATTGCCTTTGGTAGAAGGCAGTGGCAGGGTAGTAGTGTTGCTGATGGGAAAACGGGAAAGAATGCCGGTACCGTAACCACCACCGTCGAAATCCATGGATTTCACGAAATAGGTGTACATGCCGGTAGATGCTGCCAGTTCTTTGAGCTGGTCAGACTGGCCGGTACGGGAGGTAACGCTGTCTACTTCCTGTAGTGCTACCAGATCCGGATTGGTGGCCAGTATCACGTTGGCAATTCCCTGGAGGTCGAGCACCTGTTTCATGTTTTCCCCATGATGGATGTTGTAAGTAAGGATCTTTACTTTTTGCGCCTGTGCTAAAAGTGAAAAGCCTGTAGTACATACAACAGCAATAAGCAGCATTTTTTTCATAGCATCGTGTATTTAGGGATTTGAATACGGGAATCCCGGTTCAAAATCAGTTAAATGCTTCTTTCACGGGTCTGCCGGTCCAAACCTGCGGGGTTTTCAGACCGAAGATCCATGCGAGCGTGGCGGCGGTGAGCACCGAAACCATCCATGCCGATGAGGATCACGTGCTTCACCCCTTTGACCTGTGCCTGCGCAAAGAAACTGCCAAGCAACAAGCCTGTTGCAATGATCAATTTTTTCATTTCGTTGTTCACTTTAGGCGACGGCCTGCTGCCGTCCGCTTATTATATAATTAATGGGTTTCTTACAGGATATGACTATAGCTGGAGGCTAAGATAATAATGTTTTCTCGGCTATTTCACGGATCAGCGCCACTTCTTTTTTCTGCGAAACGGAAATGCCATATTCCGGAACGCCGGGAATGCCTCCCATGCTTACATTGGGATTGCGGTATATCATTTTGCTTTCTTCGTAAGCTTTAGCAGTGGTATGATATTCCATGATGCCGGTTGCTTTGATCAGCTGGGCAATGTTGCCGGATCGTACGCCGGAACCAGCCATGATGGCAATTCTGTCGTTAGCCCTTTCCAGCAGATCTTTCAGCAGCGGAGCTCCTTCCACGGCAGTATTGCGGGAACCGGAAGTAAGGATACGTTCGCAACCGATACTGATGATATCTTCCAATGCTTCAAAAGGATTATCTGTCATATCAAATGCCCGGTGAAAAGTAACGCCCATGGGCCATGCCAGTTCTGTCAGCAGTTTGCAGCGTTGCTTATCTATCCGGCCGTCAGGTGTCAGTATCCCGATCACCACGCCGTTGCAGCCGAGCTGTTTACATCTTTCGATATCTTTTATCATTACCTCAAACTCCAGATCAGTATAGAGGAAATCTCCGCCGCGGGGGCGAATGATAGGGTAGAGATCTATTTTAACTTTGTCTCTCGCTACAGCAATGGTACCATGGGAAGGCGTGGTACCACCTTCCAGCAGGTTGTCGCATAATTCAATCCGGTTGGCTCCTCCATCTTCCGCAGCTATACAGGAAGCAACAGACGCAGCACATATTTCAAGGGTGAACATAAGAAACAGCTTTATGAGAGCTACCAGCAGCTGGCTGCTAGTAGCTGCCAGCTAAAAATAATGTTTTCCGTCTATCAGCACATTGCTGGTATCGCTGGTGCAGGCGGCATAATTGAAGCCTTTCTGCAGGCAATAAGCACCGTGTTCTCCTTTTTTATTCAGGGCAAGGAAGCCTACCTGTATTTCTTTCGCTTTGGAGGGGCTTCTTTTTACGATCCTTTCCACAGCTTCTTTGCAGGCTTTTTCCGGCGGATATCCCTGGCGCATCAGCTCTACTACGAGGTGACTGCCTACTATTTTGATCACTTCTTCGCCTACACCGGTGCTGGTGGCGGCGCCTACTTCATTGTCGACATACAGGCCGGCGCCGATGATAGGCGAATCACCTACACGGCCATGCATCTTAAACGCCATACCGCTGGTAGTGCAGGCGCCGGACAGGTTACCGTCGGCGTCCATGGCCACCATGCCTATGGTATCGTGGTTGTACACATTCCCGGGGAGCATCAGCGGATTGAATGCGGTAGCGCCGTTGGTGGGTGTGTACGATTTGTTTTCAATGTTGATAATTGGCTTGTATTCGGAAGTTTTGAGCCATTCCTTCCAGGCTTTTTCCGATTCCGGTGTAAGGAGGTTCTCTTTCTGGAATCCGTTGGCGAGTGCAAACTGCAGTGCGCCGTCACCTACCAGCATTACATGCGGTGTTTTCTCCATTACCATGCGTGCAACAGAAATAGCATGTGTTACATGTTCCAGGGCACCTACGGATCCGCAGTTGCCATGTTCATCCATGATGCAGGCATCGAGCGTAACACGGCCGTCGCGGTCCGGAAAACCGGCGAAACCAACGGTATGGTTATTGGGATCGGCTTCCGGCACTCTGACACCCGCTTCCACAGCGTCCAGCGCGCGACCGCCCTTTTTCAGAATTTCCCAGGCCGCAGCGTTGGCAGCGCGTCCGAAATCCCATGTAGATACCACAATCGGCTTACCTTTTACAGGTTTGCCTTTTCCCTGGGAGCGTGCAACCGTTCCCGTTACTCCGTCCAAAGAGAAAACAGCGGCACTAAGGGCCGCTGTTTTCAGGAATCTTCTTCTGTTATTAGTCATAAAATAGCTTTTAAGTTAGCTGCCAGCAGCAAGCTGCTAGTCCTTCATCTCCCAGGCCAATGCGCTTGCTCCAAGGATAGCGGCATCGCTTTCTTTCAGTTCGGAGAACAGCAATTTAACTTTATTCTGGAATATGGGGAGCAGGTTCTTTTCCATGTGTTCCCTTACCGGTTTCATGATGAGGTCGCCGGCTTTGGTAAGACCACCGAAGAGGATAATTGCTTCAGGGCTGGAGAACATCACGAAGTTGGCGAGTGCTTCACCGAGTATCTTACCGGTGAACTCGTATACCTCCATTGCCAGCGGATCGCCTTCCATAGCTGCTTCATAGATCAGTTTGGAGTTGATTTCCTCCTTGCTGTGACTACGCATGCTGCTGAGCGTATCCGGGCGGTTGGCCAGGAATTCCAGTGCGGTGTTGGTAACGCCGGTAGCAGAAGCATATGCTTCCAGTGAGCCATGCGCACCGGTACCAGGATGGTAACGGCCTCCGGGAAGTACGATACAGTGACCGAGCTCGCCTGCAAAACCGTCGTGCCCGTATATGAGCTGACCATTAGCAACGATACCGCTGCCTACGCCGGTGCCGAGGGTGATCACAATGAAATCTTTCATCCCTCTGGCGGCGCCGTAGATCAGTTCACCCAATGCCGCCGCATTAGCGTCGTTGGTTAAAACGGTTGGCAAACCGAATTTCTGTTCCAGCAGGCTGGCCAGTGGCACCACCCCTTTCCAGCGCAGATTCGGAGCATATTCGATGTTACCGGTATAGTAGTTGCCGTTAGGCGCCCCTACCCCAATACCTTTAATCTGTTCAATACCACCTACTTCTTCGATCAGTTTCGACATATGTCCGTGAAGCTCATCCAGAAAGCCATTCACGTCTTCATGCTGGTTGGTCAACATCCGACCATCACATAAAATATTACCTCTTCTGTCTACAATACCGAATTTCGTATTAGTGCCTCCGATATCAATGCCCACCGCTAACTGCTGACTCATAATCAATTCCTTGAGATTTTAAAATGTTTTTAACTCTAAATGCGAAGAATGCGAGATAAGCAAAGCACAACGCCGGGATAATGTAAGAGGCGTGAATACCGATGCTTGGAATATCTGCCAGACCACCCTGAACAGGAGGTATAAGTGAACCACCGAGGATCATCATGATCAGGAATGCGGATCCCTGACCAGTGTATTTACCCAGGCCGGCAATAGATAATGCGAAAATACTAGGCCACATCACGGAGCAGTATAAACCGCCGCTGATGAATGCAAAAGTTGCCAGCTGACCGGAAGATAACAATCCGACAATCACAGAACCAATGCCCAGCAAACCGAATATCATAAGGGTTTTGGCTGGTTTATCCTGACCGGCGAAGAAACCGATGATCTGGATAACGATGCAGATGGCGTATGGATATAATTGACTGATATCGTTGCCTTTGATGCTGTTGGCTCCCAGTACAACGCCATAGGCGACGAACGGAACCACCACGCAAAGGATATTACGTACAGACTTGGAAACATTGAATACGCTGATGGCGCCTGTCCATCGGCCAATCATCATACTTCCCCAGAACAGGGATACATATGGATCCAGTTCTGATTCTGCCAAACCTTTAGTGGTTAAGAATCCCGGATGTTTCAGCAATGCGCCGAGGTTGCTGGCGATGGTTACTTCCACACCCACATAAATGAAAATGGCGAGCATACCCAGGATGAGCTGCGGATACTTCATCGCGCCCCAGCCTTCGGCACTGCCTGAAGAAGACATCCTGGCGTTGAAAAGGATACCGATGATACCAACGATACCAGCAATAAAGAGTGGCAGTTCAAATTTCAGTACCAGTCCTGCGAGGATCAGGATAAACATAAATGTAATACCGAGCAGCGACCGTGTAGCCTTTGGCGAAGATTCGAATACTTCAGATGAATCTGCGCTTTCCGGCATTTTTACAAAAGCAAAAATAGCGGCAGCTACCAGGAAGAGCGCAATCAGGAGGAAGTACAGCGTATTAATCTTGCTAATATCTGTACTTACTTCACCACCTTTAATATTACCGAATAGTAACATACTCACGATAATAGGACCGATGGTAGTACCGAAGGAGTTCACACCACCTGCGAGATTCAGGCGGTGAGCGCCTTTTGCAGGATCACCCAGCAGGATGGCAAACGGATTGGCGGCAGTTTGCTGCAGCGAGAAGCCTAGTGCAACAATAAATAACGCCATGAGAATAAGGGCAAAATAACCAAACGTAACTGTTTGTTTAAAATCAGTGTCCAGCACAGTAACTACTTTCCCGATGTCGGCCTTTTTGAAGTTGCCGGTATATTGATGATGTTCATCATCTTTTGTAAAACCGCCGGAAACCAGAGAAACCAGCTGAGGCTCAGCAATGTACTTCTGGGCCGCATCGTTGTTGGCAATCAGGAGTGCGTAAGTATCTGCTTCTTTCTCGCGGCGTATTTTCACCTGCCTGTCGGAAGTCTGCAGCTGTTGCTCTACCTGGAAATTACTGATGTCTTTTACGGTTTCTTTGATCGGAACGATCTTTTCTTTATTCACACATGGAATCATGATGGCAGAACCCAGCACAGAGATCAGCAGGCCATAGATAATACCTTTCCGGTAGCCGATCTTGTTAAGGATATCTACTTTTCTTGCTGCAGAAGCCAGATACAGGATCAGGGATCCGATGAAATAGGCGCTGTAAAAAGAGAAGTCAATCAGCTGTGACTCCAGTTGGGTAAGGTTGAAGTGTGATTTACAGAAAGGGATAAAAATACTGTTGGACGCAGCCAGAAATCCCCAGAAAAAGAAAACCAGAATAAGCACAAAGAACGAAGGATGTGTACTTTGTGCGCTTTGCTTTGATTGCTGAGTCATAAACGTGTTATGTTACTGTGAAATTTTGCCGGATAAATGTATAATTATTTTTTTAAAATTTTTTAAAAAGTAAAATAATTCTTGCAATTTAATGATCCGGTTAAACGATTTAGCAAAAATATTTGCGAAATATACAAGAAATATAGGAGAAGTTTGATTATGTTCGTGTTTAGCAAAAATAATTCTGACAGTATTATGTCCAACCAAACAGTAACAATGAACGTCCCGACCAAACAGGCCGGATATGCGCAATCAATGGCCATTATTGGCATTTTGTTTTTCGTATTCGGTTTTGTTACCTGGCTTAACGGTACGCTGATCCAGTTTTTTCAGATTGTGTGTCAGCTGAACGTATCGCAGGCATTGCTGGTGACGATGGCCTTTTACATGGCCTACTTTTTCCTCTCCATTCCTTCCTCCTTTATTCTGAGCAAAACAGGTTTCAAGAACGGAATGGCTTTAGGACTCCTGATCATAGCCGTTGGCTCGCTGGTATTTATTCCTGCAGCCAACGCGCGCAGTTTCGCTATGTTCCTCACTGGCCTGTTTATACAGGGTGCGGGTTTATCGCTGCTGCAAACAGCTTCCAATCCTTACGCCAGTATCATTGGTCCTAAGGAAAGTGCAGCTAAACGTATCAGTATCCTGGGTATCTGTAACAAGAGTGCTGGTGCGCTGGCGCCGCTGATCCTTAGCTCTATTGTACTGAAAGGTGCAGAACAGCTGGAAAAGGACATCAATGCGGCAGTGGATGTGGCACAGAAGAATGCGCTGCTCGATAGCCTGGCATCCCGCGTAATTGGTCCGTATGTGGCCATCGCTATTGTGCTGGCTATTCTCGCATTTCTGCTGAAACGTTCCACACTTCCTGAAATTGATACAAATACAGAAGATGAAACCACTTCAAAGGCTACCAATGGTAAAACGAGCGTATTCCAGTTTCCTCAGCTGACACTGGGCGTACTCTGCATCTTCGTTTACGTGGGTGTGGAAGTGATGGCCGGCGATGTAATTGGTCAGTATGGAAAGGCACTGGGTATGAGTGTGGATGATACCAAATACTTCACCACCTTCACCCTGATCGCAATGCTGGTCGGTTATGTGATAGGTATTGCAACCATCCCGAAATTGATCACCGGTAAAAAAGGTTTGCAGATATCAGCGGTGCTGGGGGTATTATTTACCATCGCGGCTTATGCCACCTCCGGTTTCTCTTCTGTTACTTTCATTGCTTTGCTCGGCCTTGCGAACGCACTGATGTGGCCTGCTATCTTCCCGATGGCTATTGATGGCCTGGGCCGTTTTACCAAAATCGGTTCTGCCCTCCTCATCATGGGTATCGCCGGTGGTGGGGTGATTCCGCAGATCTACAGCGGTATGTTCGATAAACACAGCATCTTCAACTTCCTGTACAGCGCTAACATCGACTTCAAACATGCATTCCTGTATTGCATGGTACCATGTTACCTCTACATATTGTTTTATTCTATTGTAGGGGACAGACTCGGGAAGAAATAAAAAATTACGAATTAGGAATTACGAATTACGAAATAAGAGCGAAGACCTAAGCGGATAATGGCAAAAACAACATTATCCGCTTAGGTCTTCGCTCTTATTTCGTAATTCGTAATTCCTAATTCGTAATTTTTTTTCTACTTTAGGTGTAAATTTTACGTTTAATAGTTTATGGTACAAAAAACCAGGGAGAAGTTTATCCACTTATTTGAAAAAGAGCCATTAATGGTTGTTTCCCCGGGAAGGATCAATCTGATCGGTGAACATACTGACTACAATGATGGATTTGTACTGCCGGCGGCAGTTGATAAGAAGATTGTATACGCCATAGCACTTAATGGCACAGACCAGTGCAATGCGCATGCTGTTTTTACCAATGAAACGGTTTCATTCGGGCTGGATGATGTAAAGCCAACACCAGGCTGGATCAATTACCTGATGGGCGTGGTTTACCAGCTGCAGCAGCGGGGATTACCCGTGAAAGGTTTCGACTGCGTGGTAGCCGGAGATATACCCGTGGGCGCGGGCATGTCGTCGTCGGCAGCAGTGGAAGGCGGATTGGTAGCCGGACTGGATAAAATATTCGGTTATGGCCTGAGCCGCATGGAGATGGCGCTGATCGGGCAGAAGGCGGAACATACCTTCCCCGGCGTGAAATGCGGTATCATGGATCAGTTTGCGAATCTGCATGGAAAGAAAGATCAGGTAATGCGACTGGATTGCCGCAGTCTGGAGTTTGAATATTTCCCGTTCCGTTTCCCTGACTACAAGATCGTACTGTGTAACTCCATGGTGCATCATTCCCTCGCATCGTCTGAATACAATGTACGTCGCCAGCAATGCGAGGAAGGCGTGAAAGCCATACAGGCGCTGCATCCGGAAGTGAAATCCCTCAGAGACGCTACCATGGCTATGCTCAACGAGGTGAAGGCCAATCTGCCTGCAAAGGTCTACGACCGCTGCGCATACGTGATTGCTGAGATCCAGCGGGTAAAAGACGCTACAGCACTGCTGAAGGAAGGCAACCTGAAAAAGTTCGGTGAGCTGATGTATGCCACCCATGAAGGATTGAGCACGCTGTATGAAGTAAGTTGCCCGGAACTGGATTTCCTGGTATCTCTTGCCCGGAAACGGGAAGAAGTAGCCGGCGCCAGGGTAATGGGAGGCGGCTTCGGTGGCTGTACAATTAATCTGGTAAAAACTGATAAGGTAGATGAATATGTGGAATTTATCAAAGCATCTTACCAGCAACAATATAATAAGATTCCCGAAGTATATGTGACTGTAATAGAGGAGGGCGTATCTTTTCCGGGATAAAAAAATAAGCGGAAACAACAGATAGCTGCTGTTTCCGCTTTATTTCCCAAAAAACTAAAACGCTAATAATTAGTACTGGTCGTCCAGTGCGAAGATCGGCTTCCTGTTCATCCAGCGACCACGGGTGAAGTCGGGGATAAACTGTACACTGCCGCCTTCAGCAACAGAATGTTCACTCAGCGGAGTGATGGCATACCAGGTAGCCATATCGTATACATCCAGCGGATATGGCGCACCACGTTTGATACATTCAAAGAAAGAGTTCAGTACAAACCAGTCCATTCCACCATGTCCGGCGCCTGCTGCATCGTTGGCATATTTCTTCCACAGCGGGTGGTCGTATTTGCCGAAGTAGCTTTCAGGATCCTTGAAATCACCGGTTTTTTCCCATTCGTCGTACTTGCTTTTCTTTTCTACGTAAACAGATTGCTGGTCATCCATCCAGAGCCCGTTGGTACCCTGTACCCGGAAGTTCAGGGAATAGGGGCGTGGAGAGTTGGTATCATGCGACAACATAATCGTTTCTCCGTTGTTGGTTCTGATCAGTGTAGAAACGATATCGCCCAGTTTGAACTCTACTTTGGCATTTGGATGACTTTCACCACCGTTGTCGACAATATATTTATGCAGACCGCGGGATTTGGTAGCCACAGAAGTCAGGGACAGCAGGCGGTTACCGCGGTTGATATTGATCATGTTGTTAATGGGGCCGAGGCCGTGAGAAGGATACAGATCGCCGTTACGGTGTACAGAGTGATTAGTTCTCCATTTCGCTTCGGAAAGGGCTTTGTCGCCGAATTCCACACCACCGCCGTAATACTGCTTGCCATTGTTGAATTTCACTCCGCGCAGATCGTGCTGGTAACCACCCTGCAGATGGATCAGCTCTCCGAACAATCCCTGGCGCACCATATTCAATACCGCCATCACATCTCTGCGATAGCACACGTTTTCCATACCAAAAACAGGAATACCTGTTTCTTCACTCACGTTTACAAATTCCCAGCACTCCTGGATATCAGAAGCGCCACATACTTCCACCGCTGGTGTTTTGCCCGCTTTCATGCAGGCAATGGCCATAATGGAATGCAGTTCCCAGGGAGTAGCAATGATCACCGCATCAATATCATCACGTTTTAGCATGTTGCGGTAATCTTCCGGGCCGTTGGTATATTCGGCTACTTTCCGCTTGCCGCCATAGGCTTTTTCAATCATGGCCTTGGCTTTGGGAACAGTGTAAGCGGTATCCGGATCCGCAAATGCAATTACTTCCGCATCCTCACGGTGAAGACAAAAGTTGAGATGTCCCAGTCCGCGGGCACCCACGCCGATCAGGCCTACCCGTACTTTAGGTTTTTTTTCGTTTGCAAATAGTTTGGCAGAGGAGCCCAGCATAGAAAGACCTATGCCCGCTGCCGCTGTGTTTTTCAGAAAACTTCTGCGATGCAGTGGTTGTTTGTTCATTGTTCAAAGTTTATTCAGCGTAAACTGTTATACATGTATGAAGGCATTAAATTTATAAAATTTGATCAATCTAAACCAACCCAATGCTTAATAATCTTACATTTTTGTGATAAACGGCAAGGAAGAAGAAATATGAAATGCGCAGGAGATTGAAGCGAATAAATAAGGTGAATATTCAATCAAGAATAGTGAAGATGGAATAGCTCCCGTTCAACAACCTGCTATATCTTCGCTTTAACCCGTAATTCGTAATTACAAAATCAAAAATCTTGAAAAGATATAAACTACTACTAGCCGGTTTACTGGGCTTTCATTTCGCTACCGCTCAGGAGATCAAGCCTTACGGGGCGCTGCCATCTAACGCACAGGTGGCGTGGAACGACATGGAATATTACATGTTCATTCACTTCGGTCCTAACACCTTCACCAACAAGGAATGGGGGCATGGTGATGAAGATCCGAAAGTATTCAATCCCACTCATCTGGATGCCCGCCAATGGGCCCGCACGGCGAAACTGGCAGGGATGAAGGGAATTGTGATCACCGCCAAACACCACGATGGTTTCTGTCTCTGGCCCAGTAAGTACAGTACCCATACCGTGAGGGAAAGCGCGTGGAAAGATGGCAAAGGCGACGTGCTGGCGGAACTCTCCGCTGCCTGTAAGGAGTATGGCCTGAAGTTCGGTGTGTATCTTTCTCCGTGGGACAGGAACCATCCGGAATACGGAAAACCCGGTTATAATCAGGTGTTCGCTAATACACTGAACGAAGTACTCTCTGGCTACGGACCGGTATTCGAACAGTGGTTCGATGGCGCCAATGGAGGTAATATCAAGCAGCCGTACGACTGGAACCTGTTTCACAGCGTAGTATATAAGAATCAGCCCAACGCCGTTATCTTCAGTGACGTAGGCCCGGGCTGCCGCTGGGTAGGTAATGAGAACGGTATTGCCGGTACTACCAACTGGAGCACGCTGAACGTCAAAGGCTTCAGTCCCGGAGCCGGCGGCCCGCCACAGAAATCGCTGAACGAAGGCAACGAAGGCGGTGAAAAATGGATCCCGGCGGAATGTGATGTGTCTATACGCCCGGGATGGTTCTACAGCCCTGAAACAAACGATAAGGTGAAATCATTAACTACGCTGCTGGATATCTATTATGGTTCCGTAGGCCGCAATGGTAACCTGATCCTCAACGTGCCGGTAGATCGCGATGGCCTCATTCATCCCAACGATTCTACGCGTCTGATGGAGCTGCGCCGTGTATTGGATGCTACTTTCAAAGATAATCTGGCGAAGAAAGCCGTAGTAACGGCAACGAATACACGAAAGAATAATGCTGCTGTGAAAGTATCGTATCTGACTGATGGTACTAATACCACCTATTGGGCCACAACAGACGATGCCACCACGGCTGCCATCACCCTCACCTACGCAAAGCCGGTTACCTTTAACCGGGTGGTGCTGCAGGAATACATCGCGCTCGGGCAACGGGTGCAGCGTTTCAGCGTAGAGATAAAAGAGAATGGCAACTGGAAAGAAATAGCGAATGAAACCACCATCGGCCACAAACGCATGCTGCGGCTGCCGGACTATACCACCAATGCCGTACGTATCAACATCCTGGAAGCCAAGGCTGCTCCGGTGATCAGCGAGGTGCAGCTGTATAAGGCGCCGGATGTGGTGGCCACACCACGGATTACCCGTGCTGCCGATGGGAAGGTAACCATCAGCTGCGATGGAGCAGATGTGGAAGTGCATTACACCCTCGATGGAACCGAGCCCGGTTTATCATCTCCCGTATACAAAGGTGAAAAGAATACCAGCATTGCCCTTCCGGATGGAGGCGTGGTAAAAGCCAGGGCCTTCCTGCCTAAGGGGAAAACCTCCGGAGCCGTTGCTACAGCTAAATTCGATGTGGCGCCCGGCAGCTGGACAGTTCTCCATACAGATCCGGCAGAAAAAGGCCACGAGGCCGCCAATGCCATCGACGGAAATAACCAGACCATATATATAAGTAGTCGCAATGAAGCCCGGTACCCACATGAGTTCCAGGTAGACCTGGGCAAAACCCTGACACTGAAAGGGTTTACGTATGTGCCGCCGGTGGGAGAAGCCGGAGGCGTGATTTATGGCTACGAGTTTTATGTGAGCACCGACGGTAAAAACTGGGGCCGCCCGGTGGCCAGCGGACAGTTTGCGAACATCAAAAATAACCCTGTACTGCAACAGATTCCCTTCAATAAAGTGAATGCGCGTTACATCAGGTTGGTGGCTACTGCGCCGGCAGACGAAAAGCAGCCCTGGGCCGGTATTGCCGAACTGGGAGTGGTTACCAGGTAATATACTGTAAATGAATTGATTAGCGGAGATGAGCACCAGATAGAAAGGGCGCTCATCTCCGCTTTTTTTAGGAGATTATATGAAGGGAAATATAATATATAACCGGTGCTGACGGTGCTGGCAGAAATGAATCGTCTGCACATTGTTAAAATTCTCGCGCATTCAAAAAAAAATCGACTTTTTAAAAAGATATTGTTATAACTTTGCGGATAATCTAAACTAAAGACAATATTTATAACAATTTAACGCTGAACTGAAGTTGGAAAAAATCGCAACTCATACCAACATCTCCGCATATCATCCCGCTCTTGAGAAGGGGGTATATTCTGTTGGGTTCAATGTCTTTAGATTCCTTTCCCGACGACCTAGAATTTGATAGCGCTTGTTTACATATTATGACCGCTATCGCACCGTGATTCCCCAATCCTCCGGTGACCCATCCAGTAATGGATTTTCAATGTTAGTTTATTGATTCACAATTTCAATTTAAAAAGTTGGAAAATCAACATATCATCGTTAGGGTAGCCACTCCTGACGATATTCACTATTCAAATACCATCACCGACGAGATGGAAGCGTCTGCAAAAGCGCGTGGAACTGGTATTGCCAAACGTTCACCTGCTTATGTGGAGCTGAAAATGCAGGAAGGCAAAGCAGTTATAGCCGTTACCGATAAGGGAGAATGGGTGGGTTTCTGTTACATAGAAGCCTGGGGCCATGAAGAATTTGTGGCGAACTCCGGTTTGATTGTTAACCCTGCATTCCGTGGCCATGGTGTTGCTAAATCGATCAAGAAGAAGATATTCGAGCTTTCCCGGAAGAAGTATCCGGATGCCAAGATCTTTGGCCTGACTACCGGGCTGGCTGTAATGAAGATCAATTCCGAGCTGGGCTACGAGCCGGTTACCTATTCTCAACTGACCAACGACGAAGAGTTCTGGAAAGGCTGCCGCAGTTGTGTGAACTTCGATATCCTTACCAGCAAGGAGCGTAAGAACTGCCTGTGCACGGCCATGTTATACGACCCTGTTGAAAAGCTGAAGGAAGCAGAGGAAAAGGCGATGGCGGAAAAAGCAGCGCAGGAGGCCGAGAAGCAACAGCCACAGATGTCTGTCAATGCCAGCGGACACATGCAGCACAAGAAGCGGCACCGGAGATTTAAAGGAAATATAAAACTCTACGAGCGCTGGTTAAGATTTAAAAGATTTGTTTTGCTGAATAGCAGAAAAGAAGGTGGTGCCACCGGGTCTAAAAAGAAATTTTTCCTGTTCTGACCACAGGATTGTAAACATACTTATCTGAATTTTTAAAAAAGATGTCATAATGAAAAAAGTAGTACTGGGATTTAGCGGAGGGCTGGATACTTCCTATTGCGTTAAATATCTGACGAACGAAAAAGGATATGAAGTGCATTCAGTGATCGTTAACACTGGTGGTTTTTCTGAAGAGGAACTGCAGGAAATTGAAAGACGCGCTTATAACCTGGGCGTTAAGAGTCACAAAACTGTTAATGCAGTACATTCTTATTATGATGGCGTGATCAGGTATCTCATCTTCGGTAATGTGCTGAAGAACAATACCTACCCGCTGAGCGTAAGTGCAGAGCGTATGAGCCAGGCGCTGGCTATCGCTGAATATGTGAAGGAAGTAGGCGCTGATGCGGTAGCACACGGTAGTACCGGTGCAGGTAACGACCAGGTACGGTTTGATATGGTATTCCATATCATGATCCCCGGTGTAGAGATCATCACACCGATCCGTGACCTGAAACTGAGCCGCGAAGAAGAAATCTCCTACCTGAAATCCAAAGGCGTGGATATGAACTTCGAAAAAGCGGTTTACTCTATCAACAAAGGCCTGTGGGGTACTTCAGTTGGCGGTAAGGAAACACTTAGCTCCAACGGTATGTTGCCCGAATCTGCATGGCCTACCCAGCTGACCAAACAGGGAGAAGAACAGCTGAAATTAACTTTCGAAAAAGGCGAGCTCAAAGCAGTGAATGATCAACAATTTCAACACCCTGCTGAAGCGATTCAATACCTGCAAACTGTTGCCGGTCCGTTTGCGATCGGACGCGATATCCACGTGGGAGATACCATCATTGGTATTAAAGGCCGCGTAGGCTTCGAGGCTGCTGCTCCGATGGTGATCATCAAAGCACACCATGCGCTGGAGAAACATGTACTCACCAAATGGCAACTGACCTGGAAAGACCAGCTGTCGCAGTTCTATGGCAACTACATGCACGAAGGTCAGATCATGGACCCTGTGATGCGCGATATTGAAGCTTTCCTCCAGCATACCCAGGAAAATGTAACCGGCGATGTATTTGTAACACTGATGCCTTACCGCTTCCAGGTTACTGGTATCAGCTCACCGTACGATCTGATGAGCAGCAAATTCGGCAAGTACGGAGAAATGAATAATGGCTGGAGCGGAGACGATGTGAGAGGGTTCAGCAAAATATTCGGTAACCAGACAATGATCTGGCATCAGGTTAAAAATTCTATCTAAACAGGCAGGTAATGGCAGACAATAAAAAAATAAGGGCTGGGATCATAGGCGGAGCGGGCTATACAGGCGGTGAAATGATCCGGCTTTTGTTAAACCATCCGGATGTGACGATCTCATTCGTACACAGCCGGAGTAATGCAGGTAACCCGTTGTACGCTGTGCATGCCGACCTGCTGGGTGAAACGGAGCTGTTGTTCACCAGTGAACTGAGCAACGATATAGATGTTATGTTCCTTTGCCTGGGACATGGCGAATCCAGGAAGTTCCTGGAAGCTACGGATGTAGCGCCGCATGTGAAAGTGATTGACCTGAGCCAGGATTTTCGTTTAGGCGAAACCGTTAAAGAACGCACTTTCGTATATGGCTTACCGGAGCTGCAGCGCGATCTCATCAGCAAGGCGCAGAACATCGCCAATCCCGGTTGTTTTGCTACTGCTATTCAGTTAGGATTGCTTCCTTTGGCGAAAGCAGGATTGCTGAAAGAAGTACATACCACGGGTATTACCGGCTCAACCGGAGCAGGACAGAGCCTGCAGGCTACTTCCCATTTTACCTGGAGAGCCAATAATGTTTCTACCTATAAAGTGCTGACACACCAGCATCTGAAAGAAATACGACGAAGTCTGCAGCTGTTGCAGCCAGGCTTTAACGAAGACGTGAACTTTGTACCGGTAAGAGGCGATTTCCCGAGAGGAATCTGGATCACTTCTTACCTGCAATCTGACTTATCGCTGGAAGAGGCTGTGAAGCTGTATAAAGATTATTATGCCGGTCATCCTTTTACACATGTAAGCGACAAACAGATCGACCTGAAACAGGTGGTGAATACCAATAAAGTGCTGATACAACTGGAAAAAACAGGCAGCAAACTGGTGATCCACTCTATTGAAGATAACCTTGTGAAAGGTGCTTCAGGACAGGCGATACAGAATATGAACATCATGTGCGGACTGGATGAAACGGCCGGACTGAAACTGAAGTCCATCGTGTTCTAAGTATTTTTTTCATTTCAAATTTTTTAGTCAGCAATGAAACTGTTCGACGTATATCCCATCAATGATATTATCATAGAAAAAGCCCAGGGTTCTAATGTTTGGGACGATAAGGGCACGCAATACCTTGATCTGTATGGCGGTCATGCTGTGATCTCCATTGGCCACACGCATCCTCATTATGTGAAACGGCTTACCGATCAGCTGCATAAAGTAGGCTTCTATTCCAATTCCGTGAAGATGCCTTTGCAGGAGCAACTGGCTACTATGCTGGGAAAGGTTTCCGGTAAGGAAGACTATCAGTTGTTCCTTTGCAACTCTGGTGCAGAAGCTAATGAAAACGCACTGAAGCTGGCGTCTTTTTATAACGGAAAGAAAACAATCATCGCTTTCAGGAAATCCTTCCACGGAAGGACTTCCTTGGCAGTAGCTGCTACTGATAATCCCAAGATAGTAGCACCGGTGAACGAAACAGATAATGTAGTGTTTCTTCCCTGGGAAGATGAAGCTGCGCTGGAACAGGCTTTCAGGGACCACGAAGTTTCTTCTGTGATCATTGAAGGTATACAGGGTGTTGGCGGTATTAACGTAGCCAGCGAATCTTTCCTGAAGAAGATCCGGAGCCTTTGCGATGCACATAATGCGGTATTTATTGCAGATAGCGTGCAATGTGGTTACGGCAGAAGCGGTAAATTCTATTCCCACGATTTTGCTGGTGTAAATGCAGATATCTATAGCATGGCGAAAGGCATGGGCAACGGGTTCCCGATAGGGGCCATCAGTATTGCTCCCAAGATTCAGCCGGCTTATGGCATGCTGGGCACCACTTTTGGTGGTAATCACCTGGCCTGCGCGGCAGCACTGGCGGTACTGGAAGTGATACAGGAAGAAAAACTGATTGAAAATGCAGCCAGCATCGGAAACTACCTGATTGAACAACTGCGGACATTCGACAAAGTGAAGGAAGTAAGAGGCCGGGGATTGATGATCGGTATTGAACTGCCTGCTGAACTGGCGCATGTGAGAAAAGAACTGCTGTTTACGCATAAGATCTTCACCGGAGAAGCCAAGCCTAATGTAATCAGGTTACTGCCTTCCCTGGCGCTGCAGAAAGCTCATGCAGATCAGTTCCTGGAAGCATTCAGAAAGGAATTAAACAAGTAGCAAGACCAATAACCATATATGGCAGGCAGTGTGCCTTAGCATCTTTCCACTGCCTGTTTAAAGCTTAATAGCGAAATGAAACAATTTATTTCTACAGCAGATGTTCCCAGTGTCCCGCGGTTGGTGGACATTGCGTTGAACTACAAGAAAGATCCTTTCAGGGACAAGGAATTAGGTAAGAACAAAACAGTAGGAATGATATTCCTGAATCCCAGTTTGCGAACACGCCTGAGTACACAGGTAGCAGCTAAAAACCTGGGCATGGAAGCAGTCGTGTTCAATATTGATAAGGAAGGATGGGCGCTGGAAATGAATGATGGTGCTATCATGAATGGTAACACTACAGAACACGTAAAGGAAGCGGCTGCCGTAATGGGACAGTATTTCGATATCCTTGCCATCCGTACCTTCCCGGGGTTGAAGAATAAAGAAGAAGATTATACAGAGAAATATATCAATCAGTTCATTAAATACGCGGGCGTACCGGTGGTAAGCCTGGAAAGCGCCACCCTGCACCCTTTGCAGAGCCTGACAGATGTTATTACCATTAAGGAAAACTGGCAGCAGACCCGTAAACCTAAAGTGGTGATGACCTGGGCGCCGCATGTGAAAGCGTTGCCACAGGCGGTTCCTAACTCGTTTGCACAGTGGATGAACGCCTGGGGAGAAGTGGATTTTGTGATTACGCACCCACAGGGATATGAACTGGATGAGAAATTTTCAGGAAATGCAACCATCGAATATAACCAGGATAAAGCTCTGCAGGACGCTGATTTCGTGTATGTGAAGAACTGGTCGTCTTACCGCGACTATGGCAAGATCACCTGCACAGATCCTTCCTGGATGTTTACCAATCAAAAACTCAACCTGACCAATGCTGCGAAAGTCATGCATTGCCTGCCGGTAAGACGGAATGTGGTAATTGCAGATGAAGTACTGGACGGGCCTCAATCCATCGTTATTCCTGAAGCGGGTAACCGTGTATGGGCAGCACAAGCGGTGTTGAGCGAAATACTGAAAGGATAATTATGATCGACTTATTTATCATTAAAGTAGGCGGAAACGTAATTGATAATCCGGTATTGCTGCAAAGCTTCCTCGGGAAGTTTGCAGCAATACCCGGTAAAAAGATCCTGATACATGGTGGCGGCAAGATTGCCACCCGTATCGGCGATAAACTGGGTATTGAATCGAAGTACGTGGATGGCCGGCGTATCACGGATGCAGATACCATTGACGTAGTGACCATGGTATATGGCGGTCTTGTGAACAAGCAGCTGGTGGCTCAATTGCAGGCAAATGGCTGTAACGCTATCGGGTTAACCGGTGCGGATGCCAACATCATTCCTGCGGTGAAGAGACCGGTAAAGGAGATCGATTATGGTTTTGTGGGAGATGTATATACAGACAAACTGAATACTGCACCACTGCGGGCGTTGCTGGAAGCCGGTACTACACCTGTGTTTGCGCCGCTTACACACGATGGAAAAGGACAGATCCTCAACACCAATGCGGATACGATTGCATCTTCCCTGGCCATTGCACTGTCGGCCTACTACAGCGTGCGGCTGATTTACTGCTTCGAAAAGAAAGGCGTATTACGCGACCCGGCAGATGATAATGCGGTGATTAACCTGATCAACAAGGAAATATATCAGCAGCTGCTGGCAGAAAAGGTATTAACAGAAGGAATATTGCCGAAATTGCAGAATGCATTCAGCGCTATCGATAATGGTGTAAAAGAGGTGCTGATCGGGCATGCGGATGATGTTTTGAGCAATACCACTGCAACAGTGGCAGGCACTTTAATATGCTAACCTATGTGGAACGAAAAATTATATGATGTGGCAGTGGCCTTGCTGAAGCAAATGATTGCCACCCCGTCAATAAGTCGCGAAGAAGACGGCACAGCGAAACTGATCGGTGATTTCCTGGCAGCCATGGATATTCCGCATGAGCGGCATCTCAACAATATCTGGGCATATAACAAACATTTCGACGCTGCCAAACCCAATATACTGCTGAATTCCCACCATGATACGGTAAAGCCTAATCCACAATACACCCGCGATCCTTTCAGTCCGGATGTGGTGGATGGAAAACTTTACGGCCTGGGCAGCAACGACGCAGGCGGCTGTTTGGTAAGCCTGATCGCTACTTTCCTGCATTTCTATCATCGGACTGATCTGAGCTATAATATCATTCTCACTGCCACTGCTGAAGAAGAAATCAGCGGACCGAACGGAGTAGAGAGCATACTGCCGATGTTACCGGCTATTGAGTTTGCCATCGTGGGTGAGCCCACGCAAACACAACTGGCGGTAGCCGAGAAAGGCCTGATGGTGCTGGATTGCATCAGTCATGGTAAAGCCGGCCACGCCGCCCGCGAAGAAGGAGAGAATGCGTTATACAAAGCATTGCCCGATCTGGCCTGGTTCCGCGATTATCGTTTCCCCAAGGTTTCAGATACATTGGGACCGGTAAAGATGAGCGTTACCGTAATTAATACTTCTAATAAAGCGCATAATGTAGTGCCTGCTGACTGCTCATTTGTAGTAGATGTAAGGGCTACTGATCAATACACACTGGAAGAACTGCTGGAGACTATTCAGGCAAATGTGTCGTGCGAAATCAAGCCACGGTCGATCCGCATGCGGCCATCTTTCATTCCGATGAACCATCCGTTTGTGCAGGCTGGCATCAGCATTGGTAAAACCTGCTATGGCTCGCCAACCACGTCTGACCAGGCATTGATTCCGGCTACTTCCGTTAAGATGGGACCTGGTGATTCCGCCCGTTCTCATACTGCAGATGAATTTATCCATCTACATGAAATTAAAGATGGTATCGATAGTTATATTCGCTTACTTGAAATGATACAGTAATATGGATTATCAGCCAGTACTCGAAAATAAACGCGTTTTGCTGGAACCGCTGCAATTAACGCACCTGGAGGTGCTAGCACCTGTTGCATTAATACCTTCCCTTTGGGAAGTGCAACTACAGCAGATCACAACAGTAGCGGACCTGGAGAAATACATCCGCACTGGTTTGGCCGACCGGGAAGCCGGCGTGTCTATCCCATTTGTCATTACCGATAAAAAGGAAAACAAGGTGGCTGGTTCCACCCGTTACATGAATCTGCTAATACCGCACAAGCGTACGGAAATAGGCTCTACGTGGATTGCACCGGAGTTTCAGGGAACAGGACTGAATAAGGCCATGAAATATGCGATGTTGCAATATGCCTTCGAGGTAATGGACGTGAACAGGGTAGAACTGAAAACAGATGCACTCAATACACAGTCGCGCAACGCTATCCTGAGTATTGGTTGTAAGGAAGAAGGTATATTCCGCCGTCATATGATCACCAATTCAGGCAGAGTGAGAGATACCGTGTACTTCAGTATCCTGAAGGAAGAATGGCCGGAGGTGAAGGAACGCATTTTTGGTAAATACGATTTTTAGTTGCCATTCAGGCAGGAAAATATACTATTATGAAATTGTGGCAAAAAGATAAGGTTGCACTGGAAGCGGTAGAGCAATTTACCGTTGGAAAAGACCGTGAAATGGATGCCTACCTGGCGCCTTTTGATGTACTGGGCTCTATGGCGCACATCACTATGCTGCAGCAAATCGGTTTGCTGGAAGCAGCAGAACTGACTGTTTTAAAGCAGGAACTGAAAAATATATACCAGGAGATCCAGGCAGGTACTTTTAAACTGGAAGATGGAGTAGAAGATATCCACTCCCAGGTAGAACTATTGCTGACCCGCCGTTTGGGGGAAGTAGGTAAAAAGATCCATAGCGGCCGTTCCAGGAACGACCAGGTGCTGGTAGATCTGAAACTGTTCCTGCGCCATGAATTGCAGACGCTCACGGAAGAAGTGCTGACACTCTTCCACCTGCTGCAACATAAAAGTGAAGAATACAAACAACACCTGATCCCGGGCTATACACACCTGCAGATTGCCATGCCCTCTTCCTTCGGATTGTGGTTTGGCGCTTATGCAGAGAGCCTGGTCGACGATCTCACCATGCTGCAGGGTGCTTACAAAGTAGTAAATAAAAACCCGCTCGGCTCTGCTGCCGGTTATGGTTCTTCGTTCCCCCTTAACCGTGAGTTAACCACCTCACTGCTGGGATTCGAAACACTGAATTACAATGTTGTATACGCCCAGATGGGCCGCGGTAAAACGGAAAAAATCGTAGCCTTCGCTTTGGCCGGCATTGCTGCCACCATCGCTAAAATGGCCATGGATGCCTGTTTGTTCATGAATCAGAACTTCGGCTTCATCAGCTTCCCTGATGAGTTGACTACCGGCTCCAGCATTATGCCGCATAAAAAGAACCCGGATGTTTGGGAACTGATCCGTTCGCACGGAAACAAACTGCAGGCACTGCCTAACGAAATAGCTATGATGATCACCAACCTGCCATCCGGCTACCATCGTGATCTGCAGCTGCTGAAGGAGAACCTGTTCCCCGCCTTCCAAACACTCAAAGACTGTATTCGGATGAGCCGCCTGATGCTGGAAAATATCCGCATCAAAGAGAATATCCTGGACGACGAAAAATACCAATACCTGTTCAGCGTGGAAGTAGTAAACAACCTCGTATTACAGGGTATGCCTTTCCGTGAGGCCTACAAAAAAGTTGGAATGGATATCGAAAATGGCACCTTCTCACCTGAAAAAGAAGTAAAGCATACGCACGCCGGAAGTATAGGCAACCTCTGCACCTCCCAGATCGCAGAACAGATGGAGCAGGTAGTGAAAGGATTTCCGTTCGAGGCTGTGGATAAGGCGATAGCACAGCTGTTGGATTAAAATCCTACCGTCACTCCTGCAAAGAAATTAATCCCTGCCATAGGATAGTAGTAGCTATCATACGCCACCCGGTTGGATTGGAGATCGTAACTACTGTAAGTGCTTCCGTTGGGAGTATATTTTGCATTGAAAATATTGTTCAGCATAAACTGAATACCCAGTTCGCGGAATAACGTTTGCGGCACTACGTAGTTAATGCGCAGGTTACTCACAAAATAAGGATCCAGACTGGCTTCGGTATTGGAGGTATTATCCATATACTGGCGGCTTACGTATTTGCCGAGCAGATCGATGTTGAGGTTCTTTATTGGTTTCGCAGATAACGTTAACCCACCTACGAAAGAAGGCGAGAAGGAGATATCTGTTTTTTTGAAGGTTTGTGTATGCGCTGTATTGCTGGAATCATATGTAACTGCGCGATAGTCAAGTACTTTGTTGCTGCTCAGGGCCGCGTTGGCAGCAATGCTGAATACGGGCGACAGCTTCACATTACCATTCACCTCGATACCCGCACGATAGCTTTTCGGAATATTGGTGCGCATGTAGGCACCAACATCGTTGAGCATGCCGGTTTGCACGAGCTGATTCTTGTAGTTCATGTAATAAACGTTCGCATCAATAGCTGCGATATTGTTATGCCATGAGTAGCCTGCTTCCACGTCGCGGAGTATCTCCGGCTTAGGCATCGCTGCCCCATAGTTGCTTTCAAAGTCAACGCGGTTGGGCTCTTTATGCGCGATGGCAACAGAGGCAAACACCCGGCTGGATGGATTGATGCTATAGGAAATACCTGCTTTGGGATTGAAGAAATTGTAGTTCACATGCGCGATATAAGCAGGAACAGATTCGAAGCCATCCATGTTGTACATGATGTTGCGGTACTGCATATCTGCAAAGAGGCTGAATGCAGGAGTGAGCTTGTATTCTCCTTTCCAGTAGATATTGAAGTCATTCTTTGCTGCGGGATAAGTGTAGTACTTATAATCTTTATCGATGCCGGTTTGCGCCCAGATGACTTTTCCATAATGATCACCGGTGTAGCGGTTCCAGCCTCCGCCCAGGCTCCAGTTGAATTTGTTGCCGGTACGGTTTACGGAAAAGACCGAGCCGTAGAAGTAATTGTCCAGCCAAAGCTGACGAATCAGGTCGGTACTATCTACCGGCAGCCCGTTGATAATAGGTTTGCTCAACCCATATTGACCGAATTGCTGGGCTGCTTTGTATTGTTCATAGTAGCCGCGGCCGCGGGTGAAATGCAACGCCACGTTGAAGTTCAGATGAGCGTTGACTTCCTGGTTAAGAAACAGCTGGTAGTGATCCTGCTGGTAATTGTCGGTTTCGTTGTTGTATGGCGTGCCGGGTTTTTCTGTGCCGGCTGAGTTGTAAGTGCGGTCAGTTTCCAGGAGTGCTTTAGGCACGCCGTTCCAGGCCTGGTAGGTTTTTTCCTTTCCAGAGAAAACATTCAGCCGTATAGCCGTTTTTGCGGAGATATACGCGGCGGAAGTATAGAAGGAGCGGAGATCGGACGTGGCCCTGTCGATATAGCCGTCGGAGCTGATCTTAGAGAGGCGTGCATCGATGGTAAAGTGATCGCCGATCAGTCCGGAGCCTGCTTTAACCGTATTCTTCCAGCTGTTGAAGGAGCCGTAACTGCTGCTGATCTCGCCGTAGGCCTTTTCCCTGAATTCATTGGTACTGAGATTGAGGGTGGCACCAAATGCGCCGGCGCCATTGGTGGAGGTACCTACGCCGCGTTGCAGCTGTATACTGCTGACAGATGAGGCAAAGTCGGGCATATTCACGAAGAAAGTACCTTGGGATTCAGCATCGTTCACAGGAATACCGTTTACTGTAACATTGATACGGGTGATGTCGGAGCCCCGCACACGTATGCCCGTATAGCCGATACCGGTACCTGCGTCGGAATTGGTTACCACAGCGGGTTGCTGATCCAGCAGTATAGGCAGATCCTGGCCCAGGTTCTCTTTTTTAATATCGGCTGCCGACAGGGTAGTATGCACAAAAGGCGAGTTCTTACCAGCTCGCAGGCTGCTGATCTCCACCGGTTTTACGAAGAGACTGGCTGATTCCAGCACAATATCCTGCAATTGATGGCTGTTAGTAGTCGTTATCGTAACCTCAAAGGATTTGTAGCCGATAAAACTGGCAGTTAAGGTATGGCTTCCTTTTTTAGGGAGATGGATACTGTAATGGCCTTTACCGTCTGTTACGGCCCCTGTCTGATTAATCGTAATGGTAACACCCTCCAGTGGCTGGCCGTCGGTTTTGCTGGTAACAGTACCGGTCAGCAGCGATTGTGCATGTAAAGTGCCTGCTACGGATAGCAGCACTAATAACATTAGCTGTTTCATTTCTACGTATGTATCTTTTGCGTTTTGCTCGTTTCCTAACCAGCATTACCTGGTCCAGGTTCATTGGGTGTGATCTCAGCCTGAAAGTAAGGCACCCCATGTTTGTGTTAACGCAAAGTTAGGACGGTATTTAATAAAAATGCGAATTTATTTTTCAGAGGCCGGAAATTTGCTTAATTTTCATGGATACTTCTCTCAATCATCTGATATAAGTTTTTAACCATTAAATCTTTATTTCTGATGATGAAAATTCAATTCATCGGGCATCTCGGCCGCGATGTTGTTAAGAAAGAAGTCAACGGAGCATCCGTGTTCAACTTTCCGGTAGCTGTTAATGAGCGTTTTAAAAATGCACAGGGAGTGCTGGAAGAAAGAACCACCTGGATGGATTGTTCACTATGGGAAAGAGGCGGTGTAGCGCCTTATCTGGTACAGGGCACCATGGTATATGTAGAGGGCAGTCTGAAAGCGGAAGCCTATGTAAATACCAATACCGGCGTGTTAGCATGTGCCATGAGGGTAAGGGTGTTTGCTTTGCAGTTGCTCAGCCGCAGGGATGACGACAAAAGAAAAGCCACGCTTGCCGAGGTCGCTGTTCCGGAGGCTGAACCCGTACAGGAACAACCTGCTGACGATCTTCCATTTTAAAGTGTATGAAGCATTCCAATATGAAAGCCAACCAGTTATGGTTGGCTTTTTGCTATTTTTTAAAAAAGTTTTGGCGCTAAGTAAAATAGTTATATCTTTGCACCCTCATTGCGAGGTAGAGCAGAGGTAGCTCGTCGGGCTCATAACCCGAAGGTCAGTGGTTCGAATCCGCTCCTCGCTACAAAAAGACGTTGCAAAGGCGTCAGAAAAAAATTAAAGAGCCGAAGAAATTCGGCTTTTTTTATTTCTGTAAGTTTGAGAGAACTGTTTAAAGATCATTCATGCACAAAGCTGGTTTTGTAAATATTTTCGGTAAGCCCAACGCGGGAAAAAGCACGCTGCTCAACGCACTGATCGGTGAGAAGCTGGCCATTATTTCTCCTAAGGTGCAAACCACACGTCATCGCATCACCGGCGTGCTGACTGAGCCCGGATACCAGATCGTTTTCTCCGATACTCCGGGTATCATCGATCCGAAATATAAGCTGCATGAGAAAATGATGGGTGCGGTAAAATCGGCCCTGGAAGATGCTGACGTAGCGTTGCTGATCATGGACGCCAAAGATTCCCTGGAAGAAAACCTGGAATTGTTTGACTCCCTGAAGCTGAAAGTGCCGGTGATCCTTATCTTGAATAAAATGGATAATGTGCAGAAGGATGACATGGCTGCGCTGGTGGAAAAAGTGAAGGCCTGGGGTAAAGCCAAAGCCATTGTTCCGATATCTGCTATGCAGAAAAAAGGAATAAAAGAACTGCTGGCAGAGATTGTAGCCCTATTACCCGAAGCCAATCCCTTCTACCCGGAAGATACACTAACGGATAAGTCTACACGTTTTTTTGTGGCAGAAATGATCCGTGAGAAAATATTCAAATTATACGAGGAAGAGATTCCCTACCACACTACGGTAATTGTTACACAATTCCAGGAAAAGGAAACACTCACCAAAATAAGTGCTGAAATCATCGTAACACGCGATACCCAGAAAGGTATCATACTGGGTGAAAGAGGACAGTCGATCCGCGAACTGGGAACCCAGGCGCGTAAAGAAATAGAGCAATTCATTGAACGTAAAGTATTCCTCGAACTATTCGTTAAGGTGCGCAACAAATGGCGCGATAATGATACGTTCCTGAAGGAATACGGATATTGATTATAGAAATTCCTGGGTGCATTATCCAGGTTAGTACGAAACTATATAATATAATAAGCAATGGCAGGATTTACAGTTGCGATAGTTGGGCGTCCGAACGTTGGCAAGTCGACCTTGTTCAACCGTTTACTGGAACAGCGCAAAGCCATCGTAGACGACCAGAGCGGTGTTACCCGCGACCGCCAGTACGGCATCGCCGACTGGAACGGAAAAACATTCAACGTGATCGATACCGGTGGATTTGTAACCAACAGCGATGATGTGTTTGAACGTGAGATCCGTAAACAGGTGAAAATAGCTGTACAAGAGGCGAACCTGATTATTTTCATGTGTGATGTGACTACCGGGATTACAGACCTGGATGCAGATGTGGCCGATATTCTCCGCCGCACCTCCAAACCCGTTTACCTCGTGGTAAATAAAGTAGATAACGCCCAGCGCCAGCTGGAAGCTACGGAATTTTACAGTCTTGGTTTTGAACATATATATTTCCTCAGCTCCATGACCGGTAGTGGCACAGGGGAGTTGCTGGATGAGATGGTAACGCACATTACTCCGGATATGGGAGACGCCAATGAAGAAAGCGATCTTCCTAAAATAGCCATCATAGGCCAGCCTAATGTGGGAAAATCTTCGCTGCTGAATGCACTGATCGGAGAAGAACGCAATATCGTTTCCGATATTGCAGGAACTACCCGCGATACCATTCACACGCGTTATAATATGTTCCAGAAAGATTTCATGCTCATTGATACTGCCGGTGTCAGGCGTAAAACCAAAGTGCATGAAGACCTGGAATTTTATTCTGTCATCCGTGCCATCAAAGCGCTGGATGAAGCAGATGTAGTGATGTTGCTGCTCGACGCCGAAAAAGGCATCACTGCACAGGATCTCAGCATCTTCAGTCTTGCTGCCCGTAAGGGAAAAGGCGTGGTGATACTGGTCAATAAATGGGACCTGGTGGAAAAAGCCACTAACACAGCAAGAGATTACGAGAAAGAACTGAAACAGCGTCTTGCTCCTTTCTCTGATGTGCCGGTGATCTTTACATCTGTAACGGAAAAGCAGCGTATCTTCAAAGCGGTAGAAACTGCGCTGGAAGTATATGAGAACCGTTTGCGCCGCATTCAGACGTCTACCCTGAATGAGGTGATGCTGAAAGCAATTGAAGCATATCATCCACCGGTAGTGAGAGGTATTCCTATCCGCATCAAGTATGTAACGCAGTTACCAACGCATACACCGGCATTTGCCTTTTTCTGTAATCTGCCGGATGATGTGAAGGCGCCATACCGTAACTACCTGGAGAATCAGCTGCGCACGAAGTTCAATTTCACGGGAGTTCCGATTAAGATCTTCTTCCGTAAAAAGTAAGGGTGGGTGAAATAAGTAGGTAAGATTTTGTATTTAATATATTTTGCATAACTTTGCGCCGGTTTTTAAAAACAAAAAAAACGAACTAAAAATGAAAAAATTATTTGTATTCGCAGTTGCTGCTGGTATGTTCTTCGTTGCTTGTAACGGTGGTAGCAAACCTGCTGCTGACTCTGCTGCAGCTCCTGCTGCTGACACCATGAACGCTGCTCCAGTTGCACCTGCTGCTGATTCTGCTGCTCATGTAGACACTACTGCTGCTGCTGCACCTGCTGCTGATTCAGCTGCTGCAACTAAGGCTAAGTAAGATATTATTTGTATAATATATCTTTCTTGCAAGAAATTAAAAGTCCCATTGCATGTATATGCGATGGGACTTTTGATTTATATCTTCCTATACTTCTTATTCTATAATACTGGCAAGGTTCATCAGTTCATCCTGTTTGTAGGCTTCTTTATCGTCACGGAAACATTTAGCCAGTTCTTCCAACAGGAACTGTATAATGCGTTTGTTAGACTGAGGCCTGAAATAGGAGGGAACGGGCGGCACGGAAACACGTTTAAGATAGGTATCTACATCCTGTTGTGTATAGATCTGCCCCTGAATGGGATCTATGAAAAACAGGATATGATGGTTGCCAGTGTCGGCAGGAGCGTTGAAATCAATAAAGCTGTCGAAATACGCGAGGATAAACTGCCGGGGGATATTCACAGCATACACCGGAAGATCCAGCATGGCACAGAGGCTTTGATAGATGATCCCGTTGGTGATAGGATTTCCTTTCCTTGATTCAATTACCTGGTTAATGAAAAACTGATTCTTACGCTGGTAAGAAACTTCTTCTCCCTTGAGGCCGAAATAATTATACACCATGCTGTTCAGTACATTGATCTGCTCCAGCGGGGTGAGATAATTATTTAATTCGAGCCAGATATTGCGTTTAATACGATCTACTTCAGTGATGATCTGGGATTCAGCCAGGTCGGGGAACTGATATCTGGCTGTCAGGATAGCGCCCTGTAACAGGTGAGGTATATCAGCCTGGGCCCATGTGCGAACAGCAGCCTGCAGGTCCTGGTAATGCACCCTGTGTATCAGCAACTCAATCCTTTCCTGTATGGATTCGTCAATTGTATTCTCCCACAAATTCTCCAGATTGGGGATTATGTCTTTGCCATATAACAGTATCTTACTGGCAACAGTATCAAATACCTCCAGATCCGGATCATCCAACAGGTGGAACAAAGCGTGTATTTCTCTGTTTTCATTCATACCATTATCATGATCATGTGGTAATCTTCAAATGATGTGATCCTGCTGGCAAATTAAATAATCGGCGTATCACTCACACTGCAGTTATTGTCATTGCCCCGATTTTTCATCAGATGTTACCACTGCGTTATTCAGTTTTCTTCTTCCGCGGCGGTGCCTTTTTCTTCGGAGGATTGGCCTTGGCATCTTCTATAATGGCTTTGGCTTCTTCTACCGTGATCTCGGCAGCTGCATCTATTCTTTCTTTTGGTATCTTATAATTCTTCAGTCCTTGTTTAATATAAGGTCCGTATGGGCCTCTTAATACCTGGATCTTTTCCTTTTCAAATATCTTGATCGTACGTTCGTCTTTCGCAGCGCGCTTTTCAGCGATCAGCGGCGCTACTTCGTCCAGCTCCACGGTGTACGGATCCATTTCCTTTTTCAGGGAATAGAACTTTTTGTCGTGTTGCGCATACGGACCAAAACGGCCGATATTCACAATCACATCCTGGTCTTCAAACTGGCCCAGGTTACGGGGCAGTTTAAACAACTCCATCGCTTCTTCCAGCGAGATGGTTTCAATACTTTGTGTAGCTTTCAGCTTGGCGAAGCGTGGTTTTTCTTCATCTTCCACGCTGCCTATCTGGATCATCGGGCCGTAACGTCCCATGCGGGCCACGATAGGTTTGCCGGTGGCGGCATCTGTTCCAAGCGGGCGTTCCCCTTTCACACGTTCCGCATTTTCGAGGGTGTTTTCCACATCTTTATGGAACGGTGAGTAGAACTCTTTCAGCATTTTGGCCCATTGCTTCTTACCATTTGCGATTTCATCGAATTCTTCTTCGATCTTCGCGGTGAAGCCATAGTCCATTACATTATTGAAATACTGGTTCAGAAAATCAGTCACGATCATGCCGAGGTCTGTTGGGAACAGTTTGGCTTTTTCAGCGCCTGTATTTTCAGCGTCCGTTACTTTGTTGATTTGATCTGCCTTGAGCACCAGGATGCGGAACTCTCTTTTCACCCCTTCTTTATCCCTCTTTTCCACATAGTTACGCTTCTGTATGGTGGTGATGGTAGGCGCATAGGTAGATGGGCGGCCGATGCCCAGTTCTTCCAGTTTCTTTACCAGGCTGGCTTCCGTATAACGGGGAGCCGGGCGGGAGAATCTTTCAGTGGCTTTCATTTCCTTCAGGTCCAGTGATTGTTTCACGGCCAGTGGTGGTAATGAGCCTTCCTGTTCTTCTGTTTCGTCTTCCTCGTCGTGGCTTTCCATGTATACTTTCAGGAAGCCATCGAATTTCAGCACTTCTCCGCTGGCAGTCAGCTCTTCGTGGTTGGTGGAAATATCGATTTTAGCGGTGGTTTTCTCCAGTTCCGCATCAGCCATCTGGCTGGCGATGGTACGTTTCCAGATAAGCTCATAGAGTTTACGGGTATCGCTGTCGTCTACCGTGGCATTTTCCATGTAGGTAGGACGGATAGCCTCGTGCGCTTCCTGAGCCGATTCGTTTTTATTCTTGAATTTGCGATGCTGGTAGTATTTGTCACCGAAACTATTGCGGATAGATTTTTCGATGTCTGTGATGGCAGTATCCGACAGGTTTACGGAGTCCGTACGCATGTAGGTGATAAACCCGCTTTCATACAGTTTCTGAGCCAGCAACATGGTTTTGGAAACGCTGTAGCCGAGTTTGCGGCTGGCTTCCTGTTGCAGGGTGGAAGTGGTGAATGGTGCAGCCGGCGATTTCTTGCCCGGCTTAACCTGTATATCCTTTACGGTATAGCCGGCGCCAATACACTGCTGCAGGAATTTTTCAGCATCTTCCGCTGTTTTCAGCTTAGACGGGCCTTCCGCTTTGAATGAAATGTTTTTGCCATTGATATCCTTCCCGGTGAACCAGGCTTCTACCTTAAAGGTGCTGACAGTCTGGAAGGCATTGATTTCTCTTTCACGTTCTACGATCAGGCGTACGGCCACTGACTGCACACGGCCGGCAGACAGGGAATTACGCATGCTCATTTTACGCCAGAGCACCGGCGAAATCTCAAAACCCACAATACGGTCCAGGATACGACGTGCCTGCTGGGCGTTTACCCGGTCCATATCCAGGTACCGCGGATGTTTTATCGCATTCTCAATAGCCGGTTTGGTGATTTCATGGAAAACGATACGCTTGGTAGTTGACGGATCCAGGCGTAATACCTCACATAAATGCCATGAAATGGCTTCCCCTTCACGGTCCTCATCCGTTGCTAACCATACCTCATCGGTATCCTTCGCCAGCTTCTTGAGTTCCTTGACCACCTTCTCCTTGTCGTCCGGAATCACATACTTAGGCTTAAAGTTATTTTCAATGTCTATCCCCATGTCGTCCTTCTCCAGGTCACGGATGTGACCGAAACAGGACTTGACCTCGAAGTCTTTGCCGAGTATTTTTTCTATGGTCTTGGCTTTCGCCGGGGACTCAACTATAACTAAATTTTTTGCCATGTATGCTTCTTTAATATCCTGCTAAATACGCAAAATTCTGTAAAATAATTACTTCAATGAATTCCGCAATAATATAAAATTATAATGATATTGGTCAGACCCCCCAAAATTATGTTGCTATTTACCTTCTTTCCAATCACTATACCTTATTATATATATTACGTACCAGTGCACCGTTTGCAGGCTTCCGGAGACAGATCCCGGACCCGCAGATATTAATCTTTAATTTATATTTAATTCCGGAAATACGTCATACTTCATAGCGGCCTCATGCTAACCCGGTTAAAGATAGTAAATCCCGGCATCCTGTTATATTAACAAAAATATCTATCAGACATGATAAGATAAGGATGGATTGCTTTGTAATAAATGAACACAATGAAATAAAACATTGACCCGTTAAAACACGTATATTAGAAATCGCCGGTTACCGCGGTCTATAATCTTAAAAAAAAATGTAATGGATGTAGTTATCATTGGCACAGGTAATGTTGCTCATTGCTTCGGGCATCTTCTGAAAATTCATGGTCATCAGATTAAACAGGTCATCAGCCGGCAGAAAGAGCACGCCAGGGAGATGGGAGAGATGCTGAATGCGGATTATACGGACGATTTGCAGGATATTCAGATGGACGCAGATATTTACCTGCTGGCAGTAAGCGATGCCGCCATTCCGGATCTGAACGACCAGCTCCGGCTGGGTAAGCGCATTGTGGCGCATACGGCAGGCGCAGTACCGCTGCAGTCTATCTCCCGGATATCTTCCAATACGGGCGTGCTGTATCCGCTGCAATCGATCCGGAAGGAGATGAAAAGCTATCCGCCCATCCCGGTAATGCTGGAAGCCAGCAACGATGAAGTGCTGAGGCGTTTACAGGCACTGGCCCAGAGTATATCCGGCAGCGTAACGATTACCAATTCTGAACAGCGGCTGAAATATCATCTCACCGCCGTGCTTTGTAATAATTTCACGAATCACCTGATCGCCCAGGCTAAAGCCTTCTGCGAAAAGGAGCAATTGGATTTCAGCCTCTTACAACCCATTATAAAAGAAACCTTCGAACGCCTGGAGAAATATCCGCCCGAATCCGTCCAGACCGGCCCCGCCCTGCGCCAGGACGAGACTACGATGAGCCTTCACCGCGCGCTGCTTGCAGATAACGAATATTTGCAGCTGGTGTATCGGGTGGTGTCGGATGCGATTTATCAATTTCATAAAGGAATTGCGAATTAAGAATTACGGACTGCGTAATTCTTAATTCTTTACTTTTGGCCTATGAACATATTGGCCTTATTCAAACCCATCACCACTTTTGTATTAGACGTAGACGGGGTGCTTACAGACGGTACTTTGCAATTATTACCCGGAGGAGAAATGTCGAGGAAGATGAATATCAAAGACGGCTATGCTATGCAACTGGCTGTTAAGAAAGGATACCGGGTGGTGATCATTTCAGGCGGAAAATCAGAAAGCGTGGTGAGCAGGTTACAGGGACTTGGCATAAAAGATATCTACACTGGCGTGCAGGAAAAGCAGGAGAAGCTACAGGATTACGTATTTGAAAACGATCTGCGCTGGGAGGAGATATTGTACATGGGCGACGATATTCCCGATTACAGGCCGATGCAGCTGGTGGGGCTGGCTACCTGCCCTGCAGATGCGGCACCAGAGATAAAAAGCATTTCCCGGTATATTTCGCCATTGGGCGGTGGACAGGGATGCGTAAGGGAAGTAATGGAAAAAGTCTTGAAACTGAACGGACATTGGTTAATAGATGAAGGAATTGCATCGAAATAATAAACGAACGATTTATGAAGCTCTGGGCTGCATTTTTTAAGTTGATCCGGTACCCTAACCTGATATATATAAGTCTTACCCAGTTTTTACTGCAGTATTGTGTTGTTGCACCGGTATTGCGCAGTTCAGGTGACGAGCCTTCGCTGACAATACAACAGTTCATCCTCCTGAACCTGAGTACGGTATTGGTGGCAGCTGCAGGGTATATCATCAATGACTATTTCGATATCAACATCGATATCATCAACAAGCCGGATAAAATGGTGCTCGACAAGATCATCAGCCGTCGCTGGGCGATGGCCTGGCATACCATGCTTAACCTGACTGGTGTTTCGCTGGGATTCATGGTGGCCTGGCAAACCGGCCAGTTCTATCTTGGATTTACGCAGGTGATCTGTTCCCTGTTGTTATGGTTTTATTCTACTTCTTTCAAGCGCCAGGTGCTGATTGGTAACATCGTTATTTCATTGCTGACAGCATTAGCCGTGGTAGTAGTTGGATTTTACGAAAAGCAGATCTATCACAGCTTTGAAGCGATTATGTCGGCTGTTGGAAGAAAGCTGATACAAATTATCGGGGTATATGCATTGTTTGCGTTTGTCATTTCCATGATCAGGGAAGTTGTGAAAGACCTGGAAGATATGATAGGCGACAGCAAAGACGGATGCCGTACGCTGCCCATTGCCTGGGGCGTGCTGGCCGCCAAACGCCTATGTAATGCACTGTTACTGGCACTGGTAGTAATTATTTTATTGGTAGAAATAAGGGTATGGATCCTGGGTTGGTATTTCGCGGTTGTTTACCTGCTATTGTTTGTACAACTGCCAGCCATATACGTTTATTTGTTACTGAAGAAGGCCAGTCTGCCGCCGCACTATCACAAAGTGAGTTCCCTGGTGAAGCTGTTAATGCTCACAGGTATTTTATCCATGATATTTTTTAAAATTTATTTATAGAGATGTATTCGCAAACAGTTATCCTCGCTTCACAGTCGCCGCGAAGAAAGCAGCTGCTGGAGCAGGTGGGTATCCCATTTGAAGTAAAGGTGGTGGAAACGGCTGAAACCTGGCCGGAATCAATGGCTGTGCCGGATATACCCGTGCATATTGCTCGTCAGAAGGCGGTGGCTGTACAGCAGCTGTGTGTTCCGGAGAACATTATCATTGCTGCGGATACCGTAGTGGTATTGGATGATGATATTATAGGCAAACCTAAGGACCGTGAGGATGCTATCCGGATTTTATCGAGGCTTAGCGGTCGTACCCACCAGGTCATAACAGGGGTGGTGATCCGGCAGAATGGAAAGGAGAAGGCATTTTCGAAAACCACCGCTGTGCATTTCAAATCCCTGACGCAGGAACAGATCATGTATTATGTAGATCAGTACAAGCCATTTGATAAGGCGGGTGCATATGCTATACAGGAGTGGATCGGAGCGGTAGGCATTGATGCTATCAACGGATGCTTCTATAACGTAATGGGGCTGCCGGTAAGCATGGTAGTGGAAGCACTGTCGGCTTTCGGAGCGTAGCTTAAAAACGAAACGGTGCAGGGAACTGCACCGTTTCGTTTGTTTGGTTTTTGCTTTATATAATGAGTTATTCCAGTACCAGTACGTTCACGTCTTTATTTTTCAGCCATCCTGCTTCTTTCAGTTTCTGCAGATTGATAACTCCCACCACATAGCGCCATTCAGCTGATTCATATTTTTCGGAGATATTGAAGAACTCGGCCAGATCTACCTGATCGGGTGTTTTGTAGCGCAGGTAAACTTTCAGTTTTACGTCGTTGGTAAAGCTCGGCTGATTATTTTGTTTGATCTTTTTATACTCGTAGCGATAGTTGTATAACAGGGCAGAAATATCAGACAGTACAGCACTACCGGTAGCGGTACCACCGGCGCCTTTACCTACGAAGAACTGCTTGTCGGTGAATGCGCTCTCCAGCAGGATACCGTTGTATTCATTGTATACATCGTAAAGGAGATTGTGTTCCTTCACCAGGTGCGGCAGTACATAAGAGAATACATGACCATTCTGGCGGCGGCATTGCGCAATCAGTTTGATGGTACAGCTCCGTTGTCTGGCAAACTGAATATCGAAATCATTCAGGTGATGAATCCCGAAGTTGAATACTTCTTCCGGTTTTACGAAGGTACCGAATGCGTGGAGGAGGAGGATCACGATCTTGAATTTCGGATCATAGCCTTCTATATCCAGTGAGGGATCAGTTTCGGCGAAGCCCAGGTGTTGTGCCTGTTGCAGGGCAGTTTCGAAGCTGAGGTTTTCTTCGAATATTTTAGTGAGAATATAATTCGTAGAGCCGTTACAGATACCTTCCACAGCGTTGAGCAGATCGTTATCGTAGTATTCCTCCAGGTTGCGGATGATGGGAATACTGGCGCAGCTGGATGCTTCGTAGAGGAATGGCACTTTGTTCTCGGCCTGAAGCTGGTAAAGGGCAGGCAGGTTTTCAGCAATCATACGTTTGCTGGCACTTACTACTGCTTTACCATTGCGCAGCGCCGTGCTTACTATTTCAAAGGCGGCCTCTGTGTCGTTAATCAGCTCCACCACTACATCAATGGTGGGATCTTCAAGAATTTCATTTTTATCAGTAGTGAAATAGCTGCTGTCGATGGGTCTTGACTTGTTAGGATCTTTAATACAGATCTTTTTGATACGTGCATTGATACCTTTGGTTCTGTTCAATACTTCGTACAGTCCTTGTCCTACGACGCCGAATCCGAAAATGCCTAAGTTGATGATCTTATTTTCCATAATTCTTATTTGAGCAGCTATTCCCTTTTGAAAGAAGCTGCTTTATTGTAAAACCGTAATTTGTTTTCCTGCCGGAAGATTAAGTTTATCCAGCGCTTGTTTCAGGTCGTTGATGAGGTCCTCTGCATCTTCGATGCCTATGGATAACCGTATGCAGGAGTCCTGTAGTCCTGTTTTCCGCCGGAATTCTTCCGGTATGTTTTTATGTGTCATAGTGGCCGGATGGGCCAGCATACTTTTCACACCGCCGAAGCTTTCTGCCAGTTTAAACAGTTTGGTAGCGTTGACGATGCGGATGGCATTTTTGATGTTGTCGCTTTTCAGGGAAAAGCTCACCAGTGCGCCGTAGTTCTTTTGTTGTTTACGGGCGATATGATGATTCTTATGTGTGGCGAGGCCCGGGTAGAATACTTTATCTACAGCGGGATGTGCCGCCAGCCAGTTGGCAATTGCACTGGCGTTGCTGCATTGTTTCTCCAGCCGCAGGTAGAGGGTTTCTATACCGCGGATAGTGAGCCAGGCTTCGAACGGACTGAGAATACTACCGGAAATATTCTGGTTATACCTGATCTGATCGGCGAGGCTTTTGCTGTTTACCACTACCAGGCCGGCGATCACATCACAGTGACCGGCGAGGTATTTGGAAGCGCTGTGGATAACAATATCGGCGCCCAGCGGAATAGGTTGTTGCAGCAACGGGGTGCTGAAGGTATTGTCGACCACCAGCAGAATGTTATGTTGTTTGGCAATTTTGCTGATAGATTTTATATCAGAAATACGCAATGTTGGATTAGTAGGGGATTCCAGCCAGATGATCCGGGTATTGGGCGTAATCGAAGTCAATACCTTATCGATGTTACTGGTATCTACAAAGTTCACTTTGATACCGAAGCGTTCGAACATGTGGTTGAATATCTGGAAGATGCCGCCATAGGTATCTTCCACCGCCATGATCTCATCGCCGGTTTTTAACAGCTTCAGTACAGCATCAATGGCGGACATGCCGCTGGCAAACGCAAATCCGGCGAACCCTTCTTCCAGGGTGCAGATCAGGTCTTCCAGCACTTTCCTCGTGGGGTTGTTTGCCCTGGAGAACTCAAAGCCCTTATTGATGCCCGGTGATTCCTGCACAAAGGTGGACGTTTGATAGATAGGCACTGAAATGGCGCCTGTCAGTTCATCTACCGGAATGCTATGAATCAGTTGTGTAGCTGTTTTCATGTATAAATTATTTTTAATGATATGCAATGTCACTAGTTATCTACTGCAACTTTATCATTAAAGATTAACTTAAACAACAACAAATCCATAAAGGGGGTGGAAGAGCAAAAAAAAAGCTCTTCCCGGGTTGGAAGAGCTCTTTCAAAAAATTATATATCAGTGAAGTATTATCTCTGCCAACTTATCTTTCCCTGGTTCGCACCAGGGCAGGAATTAGCACCTTTTTCCGGATCATCTGATCAGGAAAGGTTGCTAAGGCATCGCAGGGCCAAGTCCCTCCGCCTTTCTGGATAAGTGATGTGTAAGAACTGGCGCAAAGTTAATATCAGTTTCAGCAGATTTCCAAATTGTACAGGAAATTTATTTTATCAGGTGATGTTTTATTACCTTTAGATGATATTATTTTTATACCCAACCATATCTTATGTTTGTTAACCCGTTGCTCACGGAAGAGCTGTTCCAGCACATCTGGGCGTGCCGGCTATTCAGGCAGGATCATCTTTTTACGACTTGTGGCCTGCCGGTACGGATCATATATCCCGGATTACATAATCATCATAGTGGTCCTGATTTTTCGGCTGCGAGGATTAGGATAGGCGACGTGCTTTGGTCGGGGCAGGTGGAGTTGCATTTGCGCAGTTCCGACTGGGCCCGGCACCGGCATCAGTACAACCCGCAGTACGGGCGGATTATCCTGCATGTGGTATTTGAGCACGATTGCGACGATGCCCGCGGGCCTGCGGCGCCCTGCCTGGAATTACAGCAGCATATTCCCAAGCTGTTGCTGGATCGTTATCAGCAATTGAAGCGTACAACGCCTTTTGTGCCCTGTGGGTCGCAGGCGGCAACGGTACCGCAACTTACGTGGCTGAGTTGGAAGGAACGTTTGCTGGCGGAGCGCTGGGAGCGGAAGACGGGCATTTTGCGGGCCTGGCTGCAAAGCAGCCGTTATAACTGGGAGGAAGTTTGTTACTGGGCCGTGGCACAGAGCTATGGCACGCCGGTAAACAGCCTTACCTTTCTGCAGCTGGCACAGTCGTTGTCGTTCCGTGCCCTGATGCGCTACCGCTCCGGCATGCTGCAGCTGGAAGCCCTGTTGTTCGGGCAGGCGGGGATGCTGGAAGAAGATTTCAGCGATCCGTATGCACTGCACCTGCGGGAGATCTACCAGCATCTGCGGCATAAACACCGGCTTCGGCCTTTACAGCCCCATCAGTGGCACTGGCTAAGAATGCGGCCTTCTGCATTCCCTACCATCCGTATAGCGGCTTTTGCAGCCTTGTTACAGCAACAGGTACGGTTATTTTCCCGGGTACTGGAAGCTGCAGATGTTGCCGGGCTGGAATCGCTGTTTTTCGTACGCCCGTCGGCGTACTGGCTGCAACATTACCGGTTCGGGCATCTGGTGGAGGCCACGCAGCTTCCGGGGAAACAGGCGGTACACGGTATCCTGATCAATACTATATTGCCTTTACTCTTTTTGTACGGGCAGGAAAGAAATCATCGTTACTACCAGGAGAAGGCGCTGCATCTCCTGCAGCAACTCCCGCCGGAACAAAACAAAATCACCCGGAGCTGGCATCAGCTGGGCGTAGAACAGGAAAGTGCCCTGGAGTCACAGGCGCTGTTACAATTGAAAGAGTACTACTGCGATGAGCGAAAGTGCCTGCAATGCGCGATAGGAGCGAAGATTCTGCAGGCCTGCAGGTAAGCATTAGTAATGAAGAAATAGCAGGAAGAGTTTAGCGATGAGTATTATTGGCTAAGGTCATCTTGCTATTTCTTCATTCTTAATACGGGTTACCAGTTGAAAACCACATCCTGCTTAATCTCAGTATTCAGGCTCTTAGCTACCGGACAGGCAAGGGCAGCTCTTTCCAGGATGGTCCTTTCTTTTTCACCCAGCTGATGGCCGGCAGGAAAGTCGAAAACTACATTTACGCCTGTGATCCTGCGGGGTTCTGTGCCCATAATCTTCTGGATACTTACTTTAGTACCATCAATATTCCAGTTGTTATCTCTTGCCTTAATGCCCATAATGGTGAGCATGCAGGAACCCAGTGCAGTAGCTACCAGATCGGTAGGGGAAAAGCGTTCGCCTTTACCATTGTTATCAACAGGAGCGTCAGTTTCAATCACAGTACCTGACTGGAGATGGGCGGCAGTTGTACGAAGCTCGCCTGTATAGATGATAGATGCTGTTTGCATGATATTATTTTTAATAGTCAAACCGTAAAATTAAATGTATTTTTATAATAACTGATGAATGAGCAACCCCGGTCCTGGCAAACTAAAAAAAAATTAACTACGTTTGTAATATATACATAACAATACCTTTGTTCAAGCGTTTATTTATATATAATAATTGCCCACTGTGAAAAAAATATACTTAATCCTGTTTTTAACAACATTATCCGGTGCCTTGTTTGCGCAGAATACCAGCAACAGTAAGCAGAAAAAGAAAAGTGAAAAGGAACAGCGCAAACTGAAAAGGATTGCTATCTTCCGTGAACAGGAGGAAGGGGAAAATTTGTTCCAGCGCGATTTCTCAGCAGGCGCCCGTCTGAATACGGATGGATGGTCAGGTTTTGTGGAGATGGGTTATAGAAACAGCAGGAAGAAGGTGACCTATTACCAGTTCGAGGTTTCCGAAAAGAAAGACCATAAAGAATATAAGCAGACGAACGGATACGCTTTTGCCCGCCCCTTTATATACGGTAAGCAGAACAATTTCTACCCTGTTAAACTGGGTATAGGCCAGCGTTACCTGATAGGAGGGAAAGCGAATAAAAACGGCGTGGAAGTAGATGCTATTTATTACGGTGGTGTTTCCCTGGGGCTGCTGAAACCGTACTACCTGAATGTGCAGCAGACAGGTAACACTAGTACGGATATAAAATATGATCCTGCTAATCCTGATATCTTTCTTAACAGGGGAAATATCAACAGCGCAGCCGGCTTTGGTAAAGGCTGGGACAACCTGACAGTAGTGCCCGGATTGCATGGTAAGCTGGGAATGCGCTTCGACTGGGCCCATTTCAATGAAGTGGTGAGTGCCCTGGAGGTGGGTATAAACGGAGAATATTATACCAAGAAGATACCTATTATGGTACCGCTTAACGGCTACGACCCCAATAAACAGTTCTTTTTCAATGCTTATGTGAGCATCCAGTTCGGAAAACGCTGGAACAGGAAGTAAAGGCGAACTGGTAGCTTTTAGGAAAGCGCCGGAATAACAGATAAGTATTAACTTTGCTTTTCTAAAGAAAGGAATGAGCGATGCAAGAACTACCCGTAATAGCCGCTGAACCGGCTACCACAAGAGTAAAAAAGCCTGACTGGCTGCGCGTTAAGTTACCTATAGGCGAAAACTACAAACAGGTCAGGAACCTGGTAGATACCCATAAATTACATACGATCTGCGAAAGTGGCAATTGCCCCAACATGGGTGAGTGCTGGGGAGCCGGTACCGCTACTTTCATGATCCTGGGAAATATCTGTACCCGTAGCTGCGGTTTTTGTGCCGTGGCCACCGGTCGGCCGGAAGCGGTGGATTTCGATGAGCCACAGCGTGTAGCTGAAGCTATTTACCTGATGAAGGTAAAGCATGCGGTGATCACTTCTGTAGACAGGGATGAGCTGAAAGATGGCGGTTCCATCATCTGGGCCAATACCATCAAGGCCGTAAGAGCACTGAACCCGGAAACCACCATGGAAACCCTGATCCCGGATTTCCGTGGTATCTGGGAAAACCTGCAACGGATCATTGATGTGGCGCCTGAAATAGTTTCTCATAACCTGGAAACAGTAGAGCGCCTTACCAAACAGGTAAGGATACAGGCCAAATACCATAGAAGCCTCGAAGTAATCCGCCGGCTTAAAGATGGAGGCATGCGTACTAAGAGTGGTATTATGCTGGGCCTCGGTGAAACCAGGGAAGAAGTAGTACAGGCCATGCAGGACCTGTACGATAACGGTTGTGATGTAGTGACCCTGGGTCAGTACCTGCAGCCTACTCCGAAGCATCTCCCCGTGGCACGCTTCGTACATCCCGATGAATTTGCAGAGCTGCGTGAAATAGGATACAACATTGGCCTCGACTACGTAGAGTCGGGTCCGTTAGTAAGATCTTCCTATCACGCCGAAAAACATATTTTCAGCGGTCGAAATAAAGGATGACCGGAAACGATTTTCATCTAAATGTTAAAATCCACCTGAAAGGGTGGATTTTTGTTTTCATAACATTATCTTAGCGCCCGAATTTGTTTTACCTAAACAACATATGTATTGTTGTATACCTACTTCACTGTTCGCTGCTGAATTCAGATGCCTGAAACAATAATCATGGAAACCGTGCGCCAACGTTTCAGCACTCTTCTGAATGGCAACTCTCTACCGACCTACCTGTCTTTGGCCTGCTAACACAGCCTTGACCTGTTTTTGTGGCAATGAACAATGTTATATAGCTATGCCTGTATAACCTATAAAGAATGATAATGACCTGTTGTTTTATGCGCATTATTCTTCTTACGATTGGTATAATGATGAACTGAATGTCAAAAGCCTTTTATGAAAAGAGCATTTTATTTTGTAGCTGTGGTATGCGGGGTAATGAATGCCCCGGGAGTATCTGCACAGCAATCTGTGGATTCCCTTTTAAACAGCGCTTCGTTGCAGGATTGTATCCGGTATGCAATGACACACCAGCCGGTGATCAGGCAATCGCTGATTGATGAAGCCGTTACCGACAGAACAGTGAAAAGTAAGCTGGCCGACTGGTATCCGCAGATCAACCTGGATTATAACCTCCAGCATTACATGGAATTACCTACTTCTATATTTGGTGGCAACCCTACCAAAGTAGGCGTATCTAACACTTCTGCAGCGCAGTTCGGGCTTAACCAGAACATCTTCACCCGCGATTTGCTGCTGGCTTCCAATACGGCAAAGGAAGTACGAAAACAAAGTAAGCAAACCACGCAGAGTAATCAGATCGATCTGGTAGCCAATGTGAGTAAAGCGTACTACGATGTATTGCTGACTACTGAGCAGATTAAAGTATTGAATGAAGATATTGTACGACTGGAGCGTAGCCTGAAAGATGCTAATGCCCAGTATAACAGCGGAGTGGTAGATAAAATAGATGCCAAGCGCGCCGCTATTTCTCTGAACAATGCACGTGCCCAGCAGAAATCAGCGCGGGAGTTGCTCACGGCTAAACAGGCTTATCTGAAGCAATTGATGGGATACCCCACCAGCAGCGGAGATGTACCGCTGGTGCAGGATTCCGCCAGTGTTGCGGCCCAGGTAACCGGGGAAGATACACTGATGACAGCTGATTATAAAAACCGTATTGAATACCAGTTGCTCGAAACTCAGCAACAGCTGCTGCGTGCCAATCTGCAATACAATAAGTGGAGCTTCCTGCCCATTGTATCTGCATTTGTCAACTACTCATTTGCATGGCAGAACGAACAGTTCAGCAAATTGTACAGCACCGATTATCCGAACTCATTGCTGGGTATAAAACTGTCGCTGCCCATTTTCCAGGGAGGTAAGCGTATTCACAACATCAGGATAGCAGAAATGCAGCTGCAGCGCTCACAATGGGATTTCGCTGCCCTGAGAAGCCGGATTAATACACAGTACGTGCAGGCGTTGGCCACCTATAAAAGTAACTTCAACGACTATCTGACGCTAAAGGATAACCTGCAGATGGCAAAGGATGTATATGATATGTTGCAATTACAGTATAAAGAAGGCATCAAAACATACCTGGATGTGCTGATCTCCGAAACAGATCTGCGTGCAGCACAGCTCAACTTCTACAATTCAATGTACCAGGTACTCTCCAGCAAGATAGACCTGCAAAAAGCATTAGGAACCTTAACAGTTAATTATTAAATGGTAACCGGAACGGATATGAAAAAAATGAACAACATTGTCTTAATCAGCGCTGCCAGCATACTGGGCTTCACTGCCTGTAAGGGTCCGGGTAAACAAGGTCCGCCTGTTATGCCCCCTACACCGGTAAACATTACGGAGGCAGGCGTAGCACCGGCCGTTTATTATGATAAATATCCTGCAACGGTAGTGGCGTTGAACCAGGTGGAACTGCGTTCCCAGGTGTCTGGTTTTATCACCGGAATTTTCTTTAAAGAAGGTGAAGTGGTGCAGAAAGGCAAACCCCTGTACGAGATAGACCGTCGTAAATATGAAGCGGCCTATCTGCAGGCGCAGGCAAATGTAGCCAGCGCGAAAGCTTCCTATGAAAGAGCAAAGAAAGACGACGACCGTTACCAGCGTCTGGCCGAGCAGGATGCGGTGGCGCGCCAGATACTGGACAATGCTAAAGCTACCCTCGAAACATCCCGTGGACAGCTGGCTGCAGCGGAAGCCAGTCTCGCTTCTGTACGCACCGATCTGGATTACTCCCTTATCAAAGCGCCGTTTACAGGCCGCATCGGTATCTCCCAGGTAAAACTGGGTGCACAGGTAAGCCCCGGAACCACCCTGCTGAATACCATCTCCAGCGAAGATCCGATAGGAGTGGATTTTGTGATCAATGAAAATGAAATATCCCGCTATGCCGACATGCAGGGGAAAACTAACGGAAACGACCCTACGTTCCGGCTTCAGTTGTCGGATGGTACGGAGTATGTACATACCGGAAAGATCCTGGCGATAGACCGTGGTGTGGATAACCAGACAGCTACCATCCGCGTGCGTATTGAATTCAGCAATCCGAACGATAAACTGAAAGCGGGGATGAGCTGCGTATTACGTGTACTCAATGCACAATCAGGCGAGCGCCTTATTATTCCTTACAAAGCAGTATCTGAGCAGATGGGCGAATACTTCGTATTTGTAGCGAAAGACTCCGTAGCAGCTCAGCAGAAAGTACATCTCGGCCCTAAACTGGGCGATAAGATAGTGATCATGGACGGCATACAGGCCGGCGACAAGGTGATTACTGAAGGCTTCCAGCGCCTGCGCGACGGAGGCAAGATAAAGATAGGAATACCAGCCGCTCCTCAGGGCGCGCCTGCGAAGTAATAGTTTATCAGTAGAATCAACAGCACAAGATCATGATTGCAGATACTTTTATAAAACGACCCGTAACAGCGATAGTAATTTCTATCGTGCTGGTACTGGTGGGAATACTGGCGATGATGAACCTGGCAGTAGGCCAGTATCCGGAGATCTCGCCCCCCACCGTACAGGTAACCGGTACTTATATTGGTGCAGATGCACAAACGGTAGAGCAAACAGTAGCTACGCCGGTGGAAGTGCAGGTGAATGGTACGCCCGGTATGACATATATCAATACCAACAATACCAGCAGCGGTCAGATGAGTATGACGGTGAACTTTGAAGTAGGTACCGACATCAACATCGCTGCGCTGGACGTACAGAACCGCGTAGGTATTGCACAACCTACATTGCCGCAGGAAGTACAGCGTTTAGGCCTTACCGTTAGAAAGCGTAACCCCAGTATCCTCATGCTGGTGGCACTGTACTCACCCAAAGGCACACACGACATTACCTTTCTCGATAACTACACCAACGTATTCGTAAAAGATGCCTTGTTACGTGCGAAAGGTGTGGGAGATATATTCACCCGTGCGGATGATTTCAGTATGCGTATCTGGCTCAAACCGGATAAACTTGCTGAAATGGGCGTAACTGCCGACGATATACGCGCCGCGCTTGCAGAGCAGAATGCCCAGATCACAGCGGGTACCGTGGGTGCGCCCCCTCAGCAAACCGGACAAACTTTTGAATACAACATCTTCACCAAAGGCCGTTTATCCACACCCGAAGAATTCGGCAATGTAGTGGTGAAAACCCGTCCATCTGATGGATCATTGGTATATCTGAAGGATGTAGCCCGCGTGCAGCTTGGCAAATTCAACTACGCCGGTAACAACTATGTAGATGGTAAACGTGCTGCTTACCTGCTGGTGTACCAGGCTCCGGGTAGTAATGCACTGGAAACAGCTGCCAATGTAACAGCTGCCATGGAGGAGCTGAAAAAGCAGTTCCCGAAAGATGTGGAATACGTTGTACCATTCGAATCTGTATCAGTAGTAAAGGTATCGATCGAAGAAGTGGTACACACGCTGGTGGAAGCCCTGATCCTGGTGGTGATAGTGGTGTTCCTCTTCCTGCAAAGCTGGAGGGCCACCCTGATTCCGGTACTGGCTATTCCTGTATCGATCATCGCCACATTCATTTTCTTCATTCCACTTGGGTTCACCATCAATACCCTGACCCTGTTCGGTTTCGTACTGGCCATTGGTATAGTAGTGGATGATGCCATTGTGGTGGTGGAAGCGGTGCAGCATAACATCGACCACGAGAAGATGACACCACGGGATGCCACCGCACAGGCGATGAAAGAAATATCCGGTCCGGTAATTGCCATCGCGCTGATTCTGGCAGCGGTATTTGTGCCGGTAGGTTTTATCCCCGGTATCGTAGGACGCTTGTATCAGCAGTTTGCGATCACCATTGCCATCTCCGTGATGATCTCCGCTTTCGTGGCACTGTCGCTGACGCCGGCCCTGTGTATACTGCTGCTGCGTCCGATGCACCTCGATAAAGACTCCAAAGGACTGAATAAATTCTTCTATAAATTCAACCGTTGGTTCGGACATACCACTTCCCGTTATTCCGTAGGCGTAAAGAAGAGTATCCGCTTTTCACGTTTCGTGATCGTGCTGCTGCTCTGCGTTTTCGTAGGTACCATCATGTTGTTCAAGGGGAAGCCAACAGGCTTCATCCCTACAGAAGATGAAGGCCGTTTGATCATTACGTTCGACCTGCCGGAATCTTCTTCCACTGAGCGTACGGTGGAGGTGATGTCCAGGATGATGAAGGATCTCGACAGTATGCCGGGTATCAATCACTATGCTGCACTTGGCGGATTGAATGCAGTGAACTTTGCCACCAAATCCAACAGTGCCACCATCTTCTGTTCACTGAAGCCCTGGGATGAGCGTAAGCCCGATTCCCTTCAGATCTTTGGTATGGTAGCGGCGGTAACGAAAAAGCTGAGTAAGTACAAAGAAGCAAATGTGGTGGTAATTCCGCCTCCGGCCATTCCGGGTCTGGGGCAAACAGCCGGTTTCTCTTTTGTACTGCAACAGAAAGGTGCAGGCGAGATCAAAGCATTCGAAGGCGTGTTGCAGAACTTCCTCGCAGCCGCCAACAAACGCCCTGAAATCGCAAAGGCATTCTCCTTCTTCACAGCCCGTACGCCTGGCTACCAGCTGGATATAGACCGTGAGAAAGCGAAGAAGATGGGCGTGAAGATCTCTGATATTGCCTCTGCCCTGCAAACTTACATGGGTAGTGCTTATATCAACGACTTCACCATCTACGGCCGTAACTTCCGTGTGGTAACCCAGGCGGATTCTACTTACCGTGGCGATATCAGGAACCTGAACCAGTTGTTTGTTCGTAACAGCACCGGTTCTATGGTGCCATTGAGCGCACTTACTTCGCACCATGTGATAGAAACGGCACCGGTAATTGCACACTATAACCTGTTCCGCTCTGCGGAGGTGAACGGAAACCCGGCGCCGGGTTACAGTAGCGGTGATGCTATCAAAGCATTGCGCGAAGTAGCCGCACAAACGCTGCCGGAAGGCTATGGTTATGAATTTTCCGGCCTGAGCCGTGAGGAAATATTATCAGGTTCCAAGACGGTATACATCTTCGCGCTATCTATCATCTTTGTATTCCTGTTCCTCGCCGCATTATACGAAAGCTGGTCAGTGCCATTCTCCGTGCTGCTGGCAGTACCCATCGGCGCTTTCGGCGCTATCACGGTATTGACCTTCCTGCCTAAGCTGAGCAATAACGTATATGCACAGATTGGTCTGATTACGCTGATCGGTTTGTCGGCCAAGAATGCGATCCTGATCGTAGAATTCGCCAAAGAGCGTGTCGACAGGGGAATGGATCTCATTACTGCTGCCGTGGAAGCCGCTAAGCTGCGTTTACGCCCGATTATCATGACATCCATGGCCTTCCTGCTGGGGATCCTGCCGCTGGTATTTTCTTCCGGCGCTGGTGCAGAGGCGCGTAAAACCATGGGCTGGACTGTATTAGGTGGTATGTTTACCGCTACCTTCCTGGCAATATTCATTGTGCCGGTATTGTACGTGGTAATCACCAGGCTGGCTTATGGTAAAGAGAAACTGCGCAGAATGAAAGAACAATATCAATCCGTACCTGAGCACGATGTGCAGGGACGAGTATAGAAGCAGCCTTTAGTCATAGCGGAGATCACATAACATGCTGGTGTTGTGATCTCCGTTGTATTTTACTAAAGGCTGTTTCTATTTCCCTCTTCATCAAAATGTTTATTCAACTCCCATTCAGTATCTCCCACCAGGTACATGGCTCCGGCTACCACAGCCCCAACGGTGATATACCAGAACCAATCGGTTTGTGCCGGAAAAAGCAGCGCACATGCCGCCCCAACTGCCAGCAATACTATGCCCACCCGTTTGGAAATATGAGCAGCATATTCATTGGCGGCCTTCCACATTTCTATATTTTTGGTAGACAGGAATGTGCGGTAGCCATACCATGATTTCATGCTTTTGGGAGGAAAGCGATGAATGAAGAAGCCCATGATGCAGAATAAAAGACCCACGAATATCGATGCATTACAGTAGGTGGAGTGGAGAAAACGTAATAACATGATTCGGGGATTTGGTTGCTATAAGTTAAAGAAAAAATTACGAATTAGGAATCTATGGTGTCCGGATAAAATAGAGCCCGGATGATCAAAAAAGGAGCCTGAAAGCTCCTTTTTGAGTAAGTTAGCGTTTACCACAATGCTACTTACTTATGAGCAATGTACAGCTATTTCAGGATGAGACAAAGCGCTCCGAAATCGAACACAATTTGTACCAATAACGAACAATTTTAACTTTATACAATTTCTTAATTAATTGGTTATCAAACACAAATAACAGTGGCATTGTGTTAGCTCAAAAAATAGACAATAAATTCGCGGGTCATGTTCAAAAATCATTTCAAAGTTGCGATTCGCAACCTTTTGAAAAACAAAGGGCTTTTTCTGATCAATATCTCAGGACTTGCCCTGGGCATTGCTTGCAGCCTGTTGATCCTGCTGTGGGTACAGAACGAACGCAGTTATGACCGTTTTCACGAACATGCCTCCGAAATTTACAGGGTGATCGCAGATGACCGTGGCCAGAAATATCCTCTTTCCGGCGCACGCCTGGCAGCTGCAATGGAGGCGCAGATTCCTTCCATCCAAACGACTGTCCGATTAAAGCCTAATTCGTCTGCCCTGTTCGAAGCGGGGAACCGGAAATTCGAAGAAAGGGCGGCATATTTTGCTGACCCAACCTTTTTCCGGGTATTTTCTTTTCCTCTTCTTGCGGGCGATACAGCAACGGCGCTCAACCGGCCGGACGGATTACTTTTGACCGAGCGAACGGCAAGGAAATATTTCGGTTCGGTGGATGTGCTTGGGAAGACTCTGCGGATGAACGACAAACAAAATTTCACCGTCTCGGGAGTGTTGCAGGACATACCTGCCAACTCCCATTTGCAATTCGATGTCCTTATGCCAATGCCGGGCCGGGATTCGAACATGATCAAAGGAGAATGGCAGAGTCTCGGTTTTTACACTTATGTGCTGCTGAAAAAAGATGTGCGGCGAACTGCTGCATCGATCGGAAAGATCGACGGATTTATCAACGATATTTATAAGAAGGCTGCACCGGACTTCCTTGCAACGTTTCGTCTCCAGCCATTACTGGATGTGCATTTGCATTCTTCCGACCTTATCCTTGATATGGAGGGCCATGGAAACATGCAATATGTGAATATTTTTACGGTGATCGCAATTTTCATCTTACTGGTGGCCTGTATCAATTTCATAAATCTTGCTACCGCCCGCTCAACCCGAAGAGCGAAGGAAATAGGCCTCCGGAAAGTGATCGGAGCGCTGCGGATGCAATTAGTCTGGCAATTCCTCACGGAATCCATCCTCATTACTTTTTTTGCCATTCTCCTGGCCATTGGGATCGTACTGCTTGTCCTGCCGGTTTCCGACAGTCTTTTCGGAAAGCATCTGAACATTGGATTTGGGTACGGCAGGCTCCTGACCGGACTCGTATGCCTGTTCCTTCTTACAAGCCTGGTTTCGGGCTCCTATCCCGCTCTTTTCCTTTCTTCCTTCAAGCCTGTTAAGGTATTGAAGGGAGGGCCGGTGAAACAAGGGAAGAACAGCATTTTGTTACGCAATATGCTGGTTGTCGTGCAGTTTACAGTTTCCGTTCTACTGATCGTTGCAACGACTATTATTTATAATCAGTTGCATTACATGCGGCACAGGGATCTTGGTTATGACAAGGAAAACCTGGTATATATGCCGCTGAAGGGAGTGTTGAGTCAAAAGATTCCATCCTTGCGCGCTGTGGTGAAGGATAATGGTCAACCCGGTAATTCCACGTTCGTTTCGGAATTACCGATTGAACCTCTTTCGGGCACCGTTGGTGTAGTATGGGACGGCAAGTCGTCAGATGCCTGGCCCATGTTCTCCGCAATAGGAGTGGATGAGAACTTTCTTAATGTTTTTAAGGTTCATCTGCTTTCCGGAAGATGGTTCTCTTCAACATATGGTACCGATTCACTCAATTATGTCATCAATGAAAAGGCCCTGCATCTGATGGGGTTTGATGCAGGGACGGCAATCGGGCAGCCCTTATCGGTATGGGGACATAAGGGGACCATCATCGGTATAGTGAAAGATTTTAACTTCAAGCCCTTGCAACAGCCTATCGAGCCTTTAGTGATGCTCGGCTCGAATACGCGTATAGGCTATTTGGTGACGAGGGCGAAGCCCGGTGCGATTGCGGGAGTCATCGACAACATGAAAAGGTTATGGATGCAATACAATGCCTCCTACGATTTTGAATATGGATTTATTGATCAGGATCTTGCTAAACGATATGATGCCGAACAACGTCTGGAAATGATCTTCAATTTTTCGGCGCTCCTGGCTATTTTCATCTCCTGTCTTGGCCTTATCGGACTCGCCGCTTTCATTGCGGAACAGCGTACAAAGGAAGTGGGTATCCGAAAAGTACTGGGGGCGTCTGTTAGCGGTATCCTTTTCCTGGTGAGTAAGAACTTTTTGTGGTTGGTATTACTTGCTGCTGTCATTGCTACTCCTCTGGCATGGTATGGTATGAATAAATGGTTGGATTCCTATGCTTTCCGGATCAATATTTCCTGGTGGATATTTCCGGCAGCCGGCCTGATCGTTTTATTGATCACGCTTTGTACGATCAGTTTCCACTCGATCAGGACGGCGATGGTCAATCCGGTGAAGAGTCTACGAACGGAATAAAGTCATTTTTGTAAGATGAAATCATTTCTTTCTGGCCATACTTGCCGGGAAAGTAGTGGCTTTTAACTTTAATGTTTCGTAGAATCCACTGCCTTCTTCTTCCCGAACAAACTATTCAGTGTATTCTTCATCGTTTCTCCGGCTTGTTTGCCAACATTCTCCAGTGGTTTACCAGTAGCCGCGGAGTCTTTTTTACCGGCGAGCTGGTTTTTCAGTTCGTTTGTCAGTTGGTTAACGGCGTTGTTTTTAAGTTGGTTCAGACTGTCTTTTACAGTGTGTTTTACCGTATCTATTTTGTTTTTCACCAGCTCTGTGGCTTGTGTTTTCAGGTTATTGGCGCTTTCACGCAGATCTGTTTTCAGGTTAGGTTTCAGGATGTTTCCACCCAGTAATACCTGCAGATGCACACTGTCGCCGATGTTGACCGGGATGCCTTTGGCCTGCGCCTGAGAGGCGAGGTTATTGACGAGGTTGTTACCTGCGCTGCCCATCATGCTGCGGGGCAGGGCCAGTTGCAGCGTGTAATCGAGCGATTGATCGAAGCCGTGAGAGCCTGCAATATCCATGCGTACACCGTTTACGGTTACCTTGAATGGATTTACTTTTACGCGTCCGTTTTCAAAGGCGAAATAGTTCTTGATATCGCGCAGGGATATATCTTTCAACTGAGCGATATTAAGTGAGTTGGCCAGTTGATCTACCGGCGCGAACTCCTTCAGGAAGCCCTGGATGAGGAGGAGATTCCCTTCACCGGTCAGGGTATTCAGTTCGGGCGACATATCCTTACCCAGCTTGCCATGCATGCTCAACTGCGAGGTGATTTTTCCGGAAAGGAATTTACCGATCGGCATCAGCTTTTGTACTGTGTTGAATGTATTGAATGTTTGTTGTACATCCAGGTTCTGCACATTGTAAGTCAGGTTGATGTCGGGATTTATTTTGCTGGCTTTGGTGCTGTAGCTGCCGTTAATTTCCATGGTACCCTGCAGCGCGTTGGCTTTCAGCTGTTGCATGGTAACAGTTTCATCTTTGATGGCCAGGTTACCGGAAACATTGGTAAGATCAGCTTTGGCATAGTGTACCTTGTCTACATTCGCCTGCAGGCCAAGATTCAGGTTAGCAGGTACTGCAAACGGTATGGCGGCAGCCGAGTCTGTCTTCGCTTTTTCAGGTGTTGTACCGGTGTTGCTGGTATTGGTGCCCATCCACTTGTCGAGGTCGATGTTATCAGCTTTAACAGTCATGTGCCCATCCAGCGGCGCATTTTTAAACGTATAGGCGAGCAGGTTATTCACCTCTCCGTTAGCCTGGAAGTTGGTACCGAGATACTGGCCGTTAAGATCTTTTACGGTTACATTCTTTGGATTGAACTGCAGAGCGAGATTATTCACTTTTACGCCGTCGGGATAGTCTTTGCTTTTATAAAGCATGTTGCTCAGCTGTAATGTACCTGCTGCGTAGAATTTATCGTACTGTTGCTTTTCGATGGCACTCATATTACCCTTCGCGCTGATATCGGCATCCAGCAAGCCTGTCAGGTTGGTACCGGATGTCAGTTTCACGAACTGGGTGATCTTCGACAAATCGAGTTTTCCTTTTGCAGCACCATCGAGGTACATATCAGAAACAGGCGTCTTTATCAGCAGTCGCAAATCCAGCGGAGTATTATCCATTTCGAGATGACCGGTGGGGATATCCACCACTGTATGATCGGGTACGCCATCGGGGTTACTGATTTTCATTGCAATCTGGATATTTTTAACTGGTTTCGGCAGATCGGGGTATTGGAAGAAACCATCTTTTACAGAAAGATCCAATCCGAACGAAGGCATCTGTTTGGGAGAGTAATTGCCTTTGACGAATCCGCTGAAAGCAGCGGTGCCACTGGTTTTTATTTTATCGAAATCAGTTTTATACACAGTTGGAACCAGTGAAAGCAGATCCTTGAAATTAGTAGACGGAGCTTTGAAGCCCAGGTCCATTCCGTAGGTAGAATCGTTGATCAGTTTGAAAGATCCCTGTAATGCCAGTTGCAGGTTGTTAAGTACAGCTTTGGCGTCTTTTATCGTATAGGTTTTACTGTTATTATCGATTTGTATGCCGGCATCGAGTTTGGCTTTTACCTGTGAGAGGTAGGGGACCAGGCCATAGCGGAAAGTAATGCCTTCCGCGTTGGTGCTGGTTTGTAACAGGAACTGATCCTGTGTGAAATCACCTTTTCCTTCATGATCCAGGCCGCTGATCTGCAATGCCATATTACCCTGACGATCGTCGTAGCTGATCCAGGCATCCTCAATTTTATATTGTTGCAGGCTGAGTGCAAAGGTGGTTTTACTGGTATCTGCAGGCTTAGCTGCTGCAGTATCCGGTTTCATGATATTCCAGTTAGCTGCGCCATCTTTATTCACTATGGCGTGTATCCGTGGATGTGATAGCGCTATGTTGTAGATGTCTATCTTACCTCCCTTTATAACACTCATCAGGTTAAGGGCCACATCAATCTGTTTTACAGCAATCAGGGTATCAGCTTCAAATGCACCGGTACCAGTTACCTGCAGGTCTTCCAGGCCCACTGCAAGGCGAGGAAAGTGACGAAACAGGCTGATATCCACATCTTTAAAATCAACTTTAGCCAGTAAACGGTTGTTCAGTTCCGTTTTAACCTTTGCCATTATTTTGTCTTTGAAGAAATAGGGTATAGCAAATGCTGCCAGTATCAGTACTAACAAAGCAATGCCCACAAATTTCAGGAGCTTTTTGAGCATACGTTATTATTAATTTTAAAGTGAAGATAAGCATATTGTTTATTACAAGCTAGCGATCCCCCTCAGAACCAACTCTGGACTATTTTGTACTTTTGCCGCAATATTCAGATTATGACACCAGAAAGAAGGGAAAGGCTACTCGCTGTACTGAGCAAGAGACAGGCCAATTTAACGGTTGTGATGGAAGATGTGCAGGATCCCCATAACGTAGCAGCTGTCATGCGTACCTGCGATGCAGTGGGTATACAGGATATTTATATTATTACCACCAAGGCGCCCCGGAAGAAAAAATGGGGTCATCGTAGCAGTAGCAGTGCGGAACGCTGGCTAACGGTACATCAATTCGATAATGTGGCCGAATGTGTAGCGGTGCTGCGTAAGCAATACAACAAGATCCTGACTACACATCTGTCGTCCGATGCCAGAGCTTTATATGATATAGATTTCAGTGGTTCTGTGGCACTTGTGTTTGGTAATGAGCAGGAGGGGGTGAGTGAAGAGATCCGGAACCTGGCAGATGGCAACTTTATTATTCCCCAGATGGGAATTATCCGTTCCCTGAATATTTCTGTGGCCTGTGCTGTGAGTATCTACGAAGCTATGCGGCAGAAAATGAATGCCGGGCATTACGAAAAAACCGGTTTGCCGGAAGCGCAATACAACAGCTTGTTGGAAGAATGGGGATTCCGGGAGGAGGATTTATAACAATTATTTTATCTGCGGGATAATGAGTACCGCAGATAAAATAATCTGTTTCTACATCTTTTATACGTTTAATATTTCTACTTCTTCCGGAATTATAAAAAATAAAGTACAACCCGTTTTTGTTGTAACCGAATGTTTAAAACCTGGCGGCGTGTATAAATAATCACCTGCAGACAAGCTGGCTCCTTCTACTATCACATCTCCACTCAATACATAAATTTGTTCTCCGGCAGGATGATTGTGATAAGGATAAGCCGCCCCAGGTTCAAACCTGAGTAAAATAGTAGTGGACCTGCCCTTTTCGTTGTCATACAAAAGTGAAATCACAGATATACCTTCGTAGTGAATACCTTTTTCAATCAAGGGTTGCCATTGTTTTTCTCCATTTCGAACAATATAATCGTTGATGTTGGTGGATGGTTGCATATATATAATTTTAGTGGTTAAGAATTAAATCGATGCTCCATTTGGAAGCAGGCAGGGTGGCTAGTAAGAAAGCGGCTGCACTAACAGCAAATACCGAATAATCCAGCGGTTCCTTTATTCCAAAAGAATAGCTCATGGCTATAGCAAACAGCAGGGTCAGCACACCAGTACCTGATGCTGCATATTTTGTTTTAAATCCGATGAGCAAAAGAATAGCCAGTGTAATTTCCAGGAGGGTGCTTGCAACGGCAAGTGTGGGGATGATACTTTTAGGTGCGAACGAATTTACCTGCGCCGTATAGTCTAAGAAACTGTTCCATCCGGATGATTTTTTGCCCCACAAGCCCAGGCGGCTGGCCACAGCCGATAAAAAGCCACCCGCCAGTGATAGTCTTAAAAACAGAGATGCGATTTCCTGATTCATTGCCTTGTTTTTTATACTACAAAGATCAGTTTACAGGCTCGCTCAGGGAATAGACAATGTCCGGAAAAGCATGTAATATTTACCTGGCAGTATTCCCGCCTGGTTTATAATACATCAATCGTTGGGTGTGTGCAGCATCTCTTTATACTGCTTGGGAGAAACGTTTGCCTGCTTTTTGAAGAAATTGGAAAAGTAAAACGGATCGTTAAAGCCCAGCCTGTATGCCACTTCTTTTACGGAAAGGTTTTCATACGTAAGCAGCCGCTTGGCCTCGGATGCCACAAGCCCGTATATGACGTTCTGTGCAGTTTTACCGGCATGCAGTTTTGCCAGCTCGTTCAGCTTAGCCTCCGTAGTGCCCAATATACCGGCAAATTGCACCACGGTATAATTTTTTTCAAAGTTGTTGCGTACCGCTTCTAAAAATTTCAGAAACAAAGCATCCGGCTTCCAGATTTCATCGCCCCTTTCCACTTTTGCCCGGTTAATGGCCACCAAAATTAATTCAACACGGCTATGCAGGGATATCAGATACTGATAAGGCTTGTGTATTAATTCTTCGCCAATTAAATGAAGTTGTTCTTCGATAATATTTTTATTAACAGGGATTACTTCATTCATGGCAAAATGACAAAAAAGCCCGTTGTGAAATATCAGCTCAATATCCTTGTCATCTTTACAAAAGAAACTCAGGGTAAACTCCAGCACATCACCTGCTGCTTTGCTGTTTTCAACAATATGGTGTATTTGCCCCGAAGTAATGGTAACCACATCTCCGCTGTTTAGCACGAAAGGCCGGTTATCAATATCCATTGTCAGGCTCCCTGTCTTGCAATATACCAGGACATATTTCATCACACGGCGGGGTTGCAATAATTCGGGCGCATTGCTTATCTTCTTTACCGTGATCATAAATGTAGTGTTATGTTATACCATATAAAGGTACTTATCTCATTATTACAAATAAAAAATCCCTGGCGGTTCCGCCAGGGATTTTTAGTATTATACTTACATAGCCCTTATGCACTGCAGGTAACGCAACCTTCTTCCATTGTACATACCGCGCCCACCACAATTTCTTCTTCCACAACACTATTGCCGCTTTGGCCAACCACTGGCTGGATCTGATGACCGGCTTGTTTTTCCACGGTGAACTGTACCGCCTGGGTAGCAGCCTGCGTACGCAGATAGTACATGCCTGTTTTCAGACCTTTCTTCCAGGCGTAGAAATGCATGGAGGTCAGCTTACCGGTAGTAGGCGTATCTACAAACAGGTTGAGTGATTGTGACTGGCAGATAAATGCACCGCGGTCGGCAGCCATATCTATCAGGTTACGTTGTTTGATCTCCCATACTGTTTTATACAATTCTTTGATATTAGCAGGGATTTCGTTAATGTTCTGGATAGAACCATTATGAGAAATGATCTTTGTTTTCATATCATTATCCCACAGGCCTAGTTCCACCAGATCTTTCAGGAGGTGTTTGTTCACTACCACAAATTCACCACTCAGCACACGGCGGGTGTAGATGTTGGAAGTATATGGTTCAAAGCACTCGTTATTACCGAGGATCTGAGAGGTAGAAGCAGTAGGCATTGGCGCCAGCAGCAGTGAGTTGCGGAGGCCGCCTTCGATGATGGATTGCTTCAGTGTATCCCAATCCCAGCGGGAAGAAGGTGTTACATCCCACATATCGAACTGAAGGATACCTTTGGAAGCAGGAGAGCCCGGGAATGTTTCGTAGGCGCCCTCAGCTTTTGCCAAAGCGTTGGAAGCAGAAAGGCCTGCGAAATAAATGGTTTCAAATATTTCCTTGTTCAGCTGTTTAGCCTCATCGCTTTCGAAAGGGTAACGCATAAGGATAAACGCATCTGCAAGGCCCTGAACGCCCAGTCCAACAGGACGGTGGCGCATATTGCTGCGTCTTGCTTCTTCTACCGGATAGTAGTTATTATCAATGATCTTGTTCAGATTCAGTGTCACCTGGTAGGTGACATCAAATAATTTCTGGTGGTCGAATTTACCATCAATTACAAACCTGGGCAGCGCGAGGGAAGCAAGGTTACATACCGCTACTTCATTTGAATCGGTATACTCGATGATTTCTGTGCAGAGGTTGGAGCTCTTGATAGTACCGAGGTTCTGCTGATTAGATTTGCGGTTGGCAGAATCTTTATACAGCAGGTAAGGGTTACCGGTTTCGATCTGTGCATCGAGGATGGCGAACCAAAGATCCTGCGCCTTCACGGTTTTGCGGGCACGGCCTTCCTGTTCGTACTGGATGAACTTTTGCTCGAACTCTTCACCCCAGCATTCGTGCAGTCCGGGTGCTTCATGCGGACAGAACAGCGACCAGTCGCCGTTTGATTCCACGCGTTTCATGAACAGATCCGGTACCCAGAGTGCATAAAACAGATCGCGTGCGCGCATTTCCTCTTTACCGTGGTTCTTGCGCAGATCCAGGAATTCGAAGATATCGGCATGCCATGGTTCGAGGTAGATGGCAAAAGCGCCTTTGCGTTTGCCACCGCCCTGATCCACATAGCGGGCAGTATCGTTAAATACGCGCAGCATCGGGATGATACCATTGGAAGTACCGTTGGTGCCGCTGATATAAGAACCCGTAGCGCGGATATTGTGGATGCTCAAACCAATACCACCTGCGCTCTGGGAAATTTTCGCTGTTTGTTTCAGGGTATCGTAAATACCTTCGATGCTATCGTCCTGCATGGTGAGCAGGAAGCAGGATGACATCTGCGGTTTAGGTGTACCTGCATTGAACAGCGTTGGTGTAGCGTGTGTAAACCAGCGCTCGCTCATGAGGTTATATGTTTTGATCGCAGATTCAATATCTTCTTTATGGATACCTACAGATACGCGCATGAGCATATGCTGAGGGCGTTCCTGTACTTTACCGTCTGTTTTCAGCAGGTAAGAACGTTCCAGTGTTTTGAAACCGAAATAGTCGAATGCAAAGTCGCGGTCGTAGATAATGCTGGAATCCAGGATCTCAGCATTCTTACGGATGATCTCATACACGTCGTCAGACAGCAGTGCTGCTGACTTACCGGTTTTAGGATCGATATATTCATACAGTTTCTTCATCGTTTTGGAAAACGACTTGATTGTATTTTTATGCAGATTGCTCACTGCGATGCGGGACGCCAGCAGGGCATAATCCGGATGTTTAGTCGTAAGGGAGGCAGCTGTTTCAGCAGCCAGGTTGTCGAGCTCACTGGTAGTTACCCCGTCATATAAGCCCAGGATCACTTTCTTCGCTACATCAATGGCGTCAACATATTCAGTATTGAAGCCGTAGCACAGCTTCTCAATACGGGCAGTGATCTTGTCGAATTTCACTGCTTCTTTTCTTCCATCTCTTTTAATTACGAACATGGATTGGAAAGTTTAATGTTTAGCAGGCGGAACGTTAGCCCCGCCGGCCAAAAGAGGTTAGTAAATAGTATTTGTTCGTCTTTGCAGGTTTAAACCGCTGCGATTAAAAATCTTCTTCCAGGCTGAAAGTCTGGGCTTCTTTTGTGCCGCCCATTACACCCGATTTCTGGTAATCACCCACACGTTTCTCAAAGAAGTTAGTCTTACCCTGGAGTGAGATCATTTCCATGAAGTCAAAGGGATTCGACGCGTTGAATATCTTGCGATAGCCTAATTCGCTGATCCATCTGTCGGCAACAAATTCGATGTATTGCGACATCAGCTCAGCATTCATACCGATCAGGGCAACCGGCAGGGCTTCAGTAATGAATTCTTTTTCATAAGACACGGCATCACGGATGATGGTGTGTACCTGTTCTTCACTCAGTTTGTTTTCCAGCATGCTGTAAAGCAGGCAGGCAAATTCGCAGTGGAGTCCTTCATCGCGACTGATAAGCTCGTTGGAGAAGGTCAGTCCGGGCATGAGGCCTCTTTTCTTCAGCCAGAATATAGAGCAGAAACTGCCACTGAAGAAAATACCTTCTACGGCGGCGAAGGCTACAAGGCGCTCCGCGAAGGTGCCGTTCTCGATCCAGCGCAGGGCCCATTCCGCTTTTTTCTTAACAGCAGGAACTGTATCAATAGCATGGAACAGCCGGTCTTTTTCTACCGGATCTTTAACATAAGTATCAATCAGTAAGGCGTATGTTTCAGAGTGGATATTTTCCATCATGATCTGGAAACCATAAAAACAACGGGCTTCCGGGATCTGAACTTCGCTCATGAAGTTCACGGCCAGATTTTCATTCACAATACCATCGCTGGCCGCAAAGAAGGCGAGTACATGAGAAATAAAATGACGTTCCCCATCATTCAGATTTGCCCAGTCCTTCATATCGCTACTTAAATCTATTTCTTCTGCTGTCCAGAAACTTGCTTCATGCTTCTTGTATTGCTCCCAGATCTTAGGGAATTTGATCGGCAATAACACAAAACGCTCCTTGTTCTCTTTTAAAAGAATTTCATTCTCATTACTCATCGTTAATTATTTTATGGGTACTGTCGAAGGTTTTTGGTTTTTCTGTCCGGGGTTAGCTACTAACCTGTCCTCAACTCTCTCCCCTCAGGTAATAGTATTTCAAAATCTCTTCTGCTTTTTCCAAACGCCCAGGAATACAAACGCTCAGGAATACAAATGTAAGCATCCGGTTAAGCCATACACCTAATAGTTTTCAACAGATGTGGAAAAAGATATCGAACATTATCAGGTTGCAGTGGCGCCGCATGTTTCACGGATTTCCCACTTCAAAGGGAAGGGGAATTATACACGGTAGTACCACCGCCGTATATAAGATGATGTATATATGAAAAACAGGGTTTTTATATGATGATTTTTTCACTACTACGGATAAACAAATGACCCTCAGCAAAAAAATATCTCCCTAAAAAATTTTTGTTAAAAAGAAGGTATTTTGCACATATATATGCGTTAACTTTTTCATATTTACAGCCTTAAATTTTCTTATGCCCGAACCGGTTATTACACTTCAAGCTGTCAGGAAAAATTACCAGGATGTGCCCATCCTGGAGATCGCCCATCTCGAATTACCGGAAGGGATCTACTGGCTGCAGGGCGAGAACGGGGCTGGCAAAACCACCTGTATGAAGGTGATGGCGGGCCTCATCCCGTTTAAAGGAGAAATTATCATACGTGGAAATGTGAACAGCCGACAGGATCCGGTGGCCTTCCGGCGACTGATCAACTACGCGGAAGCTGAACCACTGTTTCCTTCTTTCCTTACCGGACGCGATCTGCTGGAGCTTTATATCAATACAAAAGGAGGAAACCGGGAGGAGATCCTCGATATCTGTGATCAAATGGGTGTGGATATCTATGTGAATAACCCGGTAAGCAGCTACTCCAGCGGCATGCTCAAGAAGCTTTCGCTGATCCTGGCATTCACCGGCAACCCGGCCCTCATTCTGCTCGATGAGCCACTGATCACGATCGACACCCGCGCGCTGACTGTACTGTACAACCTGATCCGCCAGTTCAGCGCCAAAGGCGTGTCTTTCTGCATTACCTCCCACCAGCCGCTGGATGAAGGAGAAATAACAGTAACGGGTACACTCAGGGTGGATCATAAAAATATTACGCTTACTTCTTATGCGTTCAACAACAGCGATACTCAATAAGATATTCACAAGAAGGTTCTATATACAGAATACCGGATTTTTCCTGGTATTGTTCTACCTGCTATTCGGCGTCGTGAACGGGTCTAACCTCATCAGTTACCACCGCTCGCTTATCATGGGGTTCCTGGAAAGCTACAGTTTTCTTTTCCTCGTGTTATTACTGTGGACTTCCTACGCCCTGAAATGTGCAGGCTTTATGTTGAAAACTTTTCAACTGCAGGGCTTTGAGTTTTTATTTTCCACTATGGGCAGCATTCCGAAACGGGAACGGAGAGTGATCTGGTTCCGGCTGCATACCGGTATTTATATGCCGGTACTGGTGTATGCCGCCGTTGCCCTACTGATGGCCATCCTGCATCATTATTATATCCCGGCGGTATTGATTGTACTGGTGAATATCGCTAATTGCATATGGCCGTTGGCGTTATACGAACGGAAGCTGGAACAACCGGATATCATCTTCTTCACAGGCCACCTGCAACGCTGGCTCAACAGGCGCTTCACCAAACCCCCGGTGCTGTATTTCCTGTATGAGCTGTTTACGAATTTCCCCCGCCGGATCGTGAGCATCAAGCTGCTTTCCGCGGCAGTGCTGTGGCTGACTTTCACCATCATGGCGCAGGGCGGTTATTTCGATCTGAGAGGATTGCAGCTGGGCGTGCTCGTATGTGTATTAACGCACCTGCAGCTGATGATACACCACCGCGCTTTTGATGATACCTATCTCAATTTCATGGAAAACCTCCCCATATCCCTGCCGGTACATTATCTGCGGCAATTTGGGGTATACCTGATCCTGTTCCTGCCGGAAATGGTTATCATCACCGTAAATGCCTATACGAAAACATCTTTCCCCGGCCTGATCACCGTTTTCTGCATTGCTTTGTCGCTGTTGCTGCTGTTCCGCTGCCTGCTGTATTTCCCACGGATGAATCCGGAGGTGCATGTGCGTTATACCATGCTTACTTCCTTCATCGTGTTGTTCATGATCCTCGGGCATTACGAATGGCTGGCTATCCTGCTGCTACAGATAGCGGCCGCGGTTATTTTCTTCAGAAAGTACCGCAGCTATGAGCCTTATATAGAAGAAGCAGGCCAGTAAAGACAATAACTAAATACGTTTTTCCTTGTTGATAAACTTCCGGTGAATCACTTCCTGTACCGGGATGCCTTCTATTTTGCTTTCCAGCCAGGATATGATATCGAGATAGAGGAAAGACCTGCGCTCATAAGGATCCTGGGAGATCTGTTCCAGCCTGTCTTTCAGGTCAATGAAGGCGCTGCGGAGTGCCTTGGGGTTGGCATAAATGTACCTGCGCAGAAATTTCATGATCTCTTCCATCACCAATCCAAGATCCTTGTGTTTGGAGATAAAGTGGTAAACCGATTTGATCAGATATTCCACGAGGCTGTAGTTTTCCAGCTCATAATGTGCTATGAGGTGCAGGATCCGGGCGAAACACTGTATATCTGCCCGCAGATTGCCTATTTTCAGGTTAATGATTTTATTGAGATAGGTAATGGCTTTGGAGTTATCCCCACTACCAAAATAAAGACAGGCAATCTTATAATAGAATACCAGCACCCGGTGCTGGTCGATTTTCAGGGTATGCCTGCTGATCTCCGTTTCCAGCTCCGGCACCATTGCCAGCCCTTCTGTAAAGGTTCCTTCCAGGAAGTAGCTGTTAATCTTGGCCGTATACAGGTATACAAATGCAGACGTACGGGTATTTTCATGGAAATTCTCCTGGTTCTCCCTGATGAAATCTTCCAGATCCAGCAACGCTGCTTTGAACTTCTCGAAATTGGAAGTATAAAAATGCGCGGTCAGCAGGTTGTGCTGCGCCTTGATGTACAGATCCATATCCGTCTGCTGCAACGACGGATACATCCGGAACAGGTCCACCCATTTCTGGGTATAGCGATAATACATGACAAAGTCCTGCAGTATATAGTAATACCAGCTGGATGCCTGGTACATATACACCTTCTCATAAAAGCTCATATGTACGTGCTGCAGCGGAGGCAGCTGGCTTTCAAAGAAAGATTTTACCATTTCGGCGTCCCGTTCGTTGCGCGCATGGCCCAGTTTCAGGTAGAGACCATACATACGGAGCGACAGGGTAGAGAGCCTGCTGATATTGGTCAGCTGCTGCTCTATTTCCCTCGATTCACAGCTAAGCACCTCTGCGCGGTTTTCCAGGCTACGGGTGATATGGCGGGACTCGATCAGCTTTTCGAACTCCACAATTTCGTAGGTCAGCATCACCTCTTCCTGCTCCATGGCCGCCACTTTGGCTTTGGCCAGTATTTTCAGGCTCTGGTTGTACAGTCCCTTATTATAAAGTACCCGGGCATGATCCAGTTGCTCCCGGAGGTCGATCAGCGGATCTTTTTGCTTGTATAATTGACGTAAACTCGATAACAGGTGCTTGTACAGGTGTGCTTTTACGTTGGAAAGCTGCTGTTTCTTGATATCCGTGATTTTTTTCAGGATCAGCTCCTCATCATACTCCTTCATTTTGTCGAGTGTGTTGAAAAGCTGGATGAACAGTACATCTTCTTTCGTATTGTTTTTGTTGAACGCCAGCTGAAAATTGCGTTTTTCTGCTTTTGTTAAAGTTTTTATTAATATGAATAAAGCATCACTTTGACTGTTGGGCATCGTTATTAAAATCTTGTAAGTAATTGATAAACAATAACTTGATGTATGTCGAGGGCGTTTAAAGGTCGTAATTAAAGCAAATTTAGCAATATGATGATTAATTAATGACCATTAGATTTGAAGGTATAAAAACAAATTTAAAAGGAAGATACAGGATGGGAAAAACGTTATTTGATAAAATCTGGGACAGTCATGTCGTGGCAAACAAACCGGGTCATCCGGATGCGGTGTATATCAACACCCATTTTATTCACGAAGTGACGAGTCCGCAGGCATTTGACGGTTTGCGCAAGCGTGGCATTCCGGTATTCCGCCCGGGCAAAACCAGGGCAACAGCGGATCACAACGTACCTACCCTACATCAGGATCAGCCCATTAAAGAAGCATTGAGCCGCCACCAGGTGGAAATGCTGACAAAAAACACCAGTGAGTTTGGAGTGGAGTTATATGGACTCGGACACCGTTATCAGGGGATTGTGCACGTGATAGGTCCGGAGTTGGGAATTACCCTGCCGGGAATGACGATTGTATGCGGCGACAGCCACACCAGCACCCATGGTGCTTTTGGGGCGGTAGCCTTTGGCATAGGTACTTCAGAAGTGGAACAGGTGCTGGCCACCCAGTGTATCCTGCAGTATAAGCCTAAAAGAATGAAGATCGAAGTGAATGGCAGGCTGGGCGGAGGTGTATTGTCGAAAGACATTATTCTTTATATCATCTCCAAAATATCCGCCTCCGGGGCTACCGGCTATTTTGTGGAATATACCGGCGATGCTATCCGGAACCTCAGTATGGAAGCGCGTATGACCATTTGTAATATGAGTATTGAGATGGGAGCGCGTGGAGGACTGATTGCACCGGACGAAACCACGTTCGATTATATTAAAGGAAGGGAGTTCGCCCCTCAGGGCGCCGACTGGGACAAAGCCCTCGCTTACTGGCAGACGCTCTACAGCGATGCCGATGCGGCGTTTGATAAAGTGCTCAGCTTTGATGCAGCAGATATAGAACCGCAGATCACCTATGGTACCAACCCTGGTATGGGCATGGGTATCACCGGCCATATTCCGGCATTGGAGCAGCTGGAGGAAAAAGAAAGACCTTCTTTCTCCAAGTCGCTCGAATATATGGATCTGAAACCAGGCGCCGGGCTGCTGGGCAAAAAAGTAGACTACGTATTCATCGGCAGCTGCACTAACTCCCGTATAGAAGACCTGCGTCTGGTGGCTGATTTTGTAAAAGGGAAGCATAAGGCAGATGATGTAGTGGTATGGATTGTTCCGGGGTCCAAGCAGGTGGAAGCCCAGGCGAAAGAAGAAGGTATCGATCAAATATTTGCTGCAGCAGGTTTCCAGCTGCGCGAACCGGGATGTTCAGCATGCCTGGGTATGAACGAAGATAAAGTGCCGGCTGGCATGTATTGCATCTCTACCTCCAACCGCAATTTCGAGGGCCGTCAGGGTCCCAATGCGCGTACTTTCCTGGCAAGCCCGCTGACAGCAGCTGCTGCAGCGATCACCGGAAAAGTAACCGATGTACGGGAATTGTTAGCCGTTGGCCGGTAGTTGGATATAATAAAAGGACATAAAAAATAGTTAGGGTGATGGATCAATGGAATGCAGATTTATATAAAGAAAAGCATGCGTTTGTTTTTGAGTACGGCAACAGTCTTATCGACTGGCTACAGCCCAAAGCCGGTGAAAATATACTGGACCTGGGTTGTGGCACCGGCGAGCTCACCGCACAACTGGCGGAGAGCGGAGCTCAGATCACCGGGATCGATGCCTCTGCAGCCATGATCGAAAGCGCACGCAAACATTTTCCGGGCATTGAATTTGAAATAGCCGATGCCACCACGTTTTCTTTGCCACAACAGTTTGATGGCATCTTCTCCAATGCCACCCTGCACTGGGTAAGAGAAAAGGAAAAGGCCATCGGCCGGATGTACGCACAACTGAAAACAGGCGGAAGGCTGACTATTGAAATGGGAGGGAAAGGCAATGTGCAGCATATTCTTGCCGGTCTGGAAAAAGCCATGGCACAGTATGGATATAGTTATGAGCCATTCTGGTATTTCCCTTCTCCCGCAGAATATTGTACATTATTGGAAAGCGCAGGATTCAGAATAGACAGGGTACATTTCTTTGACCGTCCTTCCAAACTGGCCGACCCGGAAAACGGGATCATCGACTGGCTGGAAATGTTTGGTCCACATTTTTTCAGTACAGTGCCGGCGGCAGATAAAGATGCCATCATCCGCCAGGTGCAGCAGGAGGTGGGGCCTCAGCTTACAAAAAACGGCGTGCTGTATGCAGATTATGTTCGCCTGAGAGTAGCAGCCACCAAAATTTAAACTGTAAAGTTCAACATGAGTAAAATATTTAAACATCTCGTTTCTTCTGCGGTACCTGTACCCATTGAGAACATAGATACAGATCAGATCATTCCGGCGCGCTTCCTGAAAGCAACTACACGGGAAGGCTTCGGGGAAAACCTGTTCCGCGACTGGCGCTTTAATGCAGATAATACACTTAAGGCGGAATTCATTCTGAATAATCCGATTTACGGTGGAGAGGTGCTCGTTGCAGGCAAGAACTTTGGTTGCGGTTCGTCCCGTGAACATGCCGCCTGGGCTATTGCCGACGCCGGGTTTAAAGTAGTAGTCAGCAGTTTTTTTGCAGATATCTTCAAGAACAATGCCCTCAACAACTTTATCCTGCCTGTTCAGGTAAGTGATGCCTTCCTCGATAAGATTTTCAAAGCCATAGAAGCCGATCCGAAAGCCACACTGGAAGTGGATCTGGAAAACCAGTTTATCAGGATCGCCGCCACCGGCGAAAAGGAACATTTCGATATCAATGAGTATAAGAAAACCTGTCTGATGAACGGTTACGATGATATCGACTATTTACTCAGTCTCCGTAAGGATATCGAGCAATACGAAACCACACGTCCATTTAATTTCTGATAAATACTTTCTACTAACTATTAAATAATCAGCAGCTAGCAGCTAAAAGCAAACTATGGGTATCGAGAAGAAAATACTGGTAATTCCCGGCGATGGAATCGGGCAGGAAGTGACGGCATGGGGACAAAAGGTGCTGACATGCATTGCGAAGAACTACCATCATACCTTCACGTTTGAGGAGGGTATTATGGGGCATACCGCAATCGAAGCAACCGGAAACCCGCTGCCGGACGAAACATTGCAGAAGGCAAAAGAATCGGATGCTATCCTGTTCGGTGCAATCGGACACGCGAAGTACGACAATGATCCGACGTTGAAAGTAAGACCGGAGCAAGGTCTCCTGAAGATCAGGAAAGAACTCGGATTGTATGCAAATCTCAGACCCATCAAGCTGTTTGATGAATTACTGGAAGCGTCCAGTATCAAGCCGGAAATCCTGCGTGGCGCGGATATCCTCTTTTTCCGTGAGCTCACCGGGGATGTATATTTCGGCGAAAAGATCAGGACTGCCGACCGTAATACCGCTTCCGACCTGATGATTTATCATCGTTATGAAGTGGAGCGCATTGCGCGCAAGGCTTATGAAGCAGCGCGGACCCGCCGCAAAAGGCTTTGCTCTGTAGACAAAGCCAACGTGCTGGAAGCCAGCCGTCTTTGGAGGGAAGTAGTGCAGGAAGTGGCCAAGGAATACCCGGATGTGGAAACAGAGCATATGTTCATTGACAATGCAGCCATGCAGCTGATCAAGGATCCCAAGCGTTTCGATGTAGTATTGACGGGTAACCTGTTTGGGGATATCCTGACGGATGAAGCTTCCCAGATCGCAGGATCTATGGGCATGCTGGCTTCCGCTTCTGTAGGCGACAGCACTGGTTTCTACGAACCAATACATGGGTCGGCGCATGATATTGCCGGTAAAGGCATCGCCAACCCGCTGGCATCGATCCTCTCAGCGGCGCTGATGCTCGATATCTCCTTCGGCCTGAAAACAGAATCGCAACGGGTGATCAAAGCTGTAGAAGCTACGCTCAGACAGGGGTTCAGAACAATGGATATTGCCAACAAACATACCGTTAACGATTTTATTATGGGCACCGACGCAATGGGCGCCAAAGTATTAGAGAATCTGAATTAATCATTCTATAAAATTATTTACTTTATCATGGATAAAAATCGTGTATACGTCTTTGATACCACCTTACGTGACGGGGAACAGGTTCCCGGCTGTCAGCTGACTACTGTAGAAAAAATTGAAATCGCCAGAAAGCTCGAAGCACTGGGCGTAGATATTATTGAAGCAGGTTTCCCTATCTCCAGTCCGGGCGACTTCCAAAGCGTGGTGGAAATCTCCAAAGCCATCACCGAACCGGTGATTTGTGCCCTGACCCGTGCAAACAACAAAGACATTGATGCTGCGGCGGAAGCGCTGCGTTTTGCGAAGCGCAAGCGTATCCACACCGGCATCGGATCTTCCGATATACATATCAAACATAAGTTCAACAGCACCCGTGAAGAAATATTGGAGCGTGCAGTAGCAGCAGTGAAATACGCCCGCAAATTCGTGGATGATATAGAATTCTACGCAGAAGATGCCGGCCGTGCCGACAATGAATACCTGGCCCGCCTGATAGAAGCTGTGATTGGCGCCGGTGCTACCACTGTGAATATCCCGGATACCAATGGTTATTGCCTGCCCGATCAGTACGGTGCGAAGATCAAATACCTGGTAGACCATGTTTCCAATATCGATAAAGCCATTATCTCTGTTCACTGCCACAACGACCTCGGACTGGCTACTGCCAATACCATTGCTGGTGTTATGAATGGTGCCCGTCAGGTAGAATGTACGATCAATGGTATCGGAGAGCGTGCCGGTAATACATCACTGGAAGAAGTGGCTATGATCCTCAAAACGCATCATGCACTGGGTTATCATACCAATATCAACTCGAAAGGAATTTATGAGCTGAGCAACCTCGTGGAAACCATGATGCATATGCCGGTACAGCCTAACAAGGCGATTGTGGGCCGCAATGCATTTGCACATAGTTCCGGTATCCACCAGGACGGAGTGTTGAAACACAGGGAAAATTACGAGATCCTGAATCCGGAAGATGTGGGTATCAACTCCAATGCTATTATCCTCACCGCCCGCAGCGGTCGTCATGCACTGAAGCACCACCTGCAGCGTCTGGGCTACAACCTGGAAAGGATCAATATCGACGAAGTTTACCAGCGCTTCCTGGTGATGGCCGACAGCAAAAAAGAAATCAACGACGCCGATCTGCTGGAGCTGATGGGCGATGGTGATGCCAAAACTTACGACGATAACGCTATCAAGGTAACCCTGTTACAGGTAGTTTGCGGCGACCCGCTGCGCCCGATGGCGACTGTGAAACTGCGTGTTAACGGCGAAGAGAAAGAAGCCAGTGCAGCCGGCAATGGTCCGGTAAATGCCACCATCAATGCTATCCACGATATTATCAAGGATGATATCCAGCTGGATGAATTCAATATTCAATCCATGCGCGGTGGTAGCGATGATGTGAGCAAGGTAAATATGCGCGTAAAGCATAATGGACAATCCTACTACGGTTTCGGTATTTCCACTGATATCGTGAACGCATCTGTACATGCTTATGTGGATGCGTTGAATAAAATATATTAAAATAGCTGCTGGCCACTGGCTTTTAGCTGCTAACCACCAGTAGCTAAAAGCTGGTTGCTGCCAGTAACTTTTTCCTGCTGATTTGCGTTCTACAGGGGACAAATATATCCCTGATGCGAATCTTTTTACTTCTGCCATTTTTATTCTTAATTGCTGCCTGCCATAAAAGCGATGACTGTAGCAGCTTTAGTGCAGCAGATATTTCGAATGTACGGTTCCTCGGCTCCACTAACGGGCCGGACCGGTCGCAAAACGCCGTATATTTTGATGTGAGTTGTAATTTCCCTACTACTGCCTTCCTGATCAATCAATTTATGATAGCTGTAAATAACGATACCGTTTTTGTCAGGGCCCAGGCAATTATAACCCCCTGTCAGTCTAATTCCAGCGCCATTACTCCACAAAGCAAAACATTTGCGTTCAAGGCACAAACCCCTGGTATTTATTACTTCAAATGGGGAGGTCTTCCGAACAGGACTGATACGGTGTATGTGCCATAATGCTTCTTAGAAATTGTCTATATCCATGAGGGGGTATCTTTTATATTGAGGTAAATAGTAATGCCACCATTCTGTGGAGCTGCCCTTGAAGCCGAATTGCTTCATGGTATCGCGTAGTAGTTTGCGGTTAGCAGCTATCGCAGGGTCGGCGGGTTGATAGTTTTCATGTGCTTTAAAGGTAAAGTCGTCGAAGTCGGTGGGCATGGGCACCGGTTTGTTTGTTTTCAGATCCACCATACTCAGGTCTACTGCTACGCCGCGGTTATGGCCGGATCCTTTCCGGGGATCGGCGGCATACAGGTCGTTCGGCACTATTTTGAACATTGCTTCTGTAATGTGGTAAGGGCGATAGGCATCGTAAATGAGGAGGCCATATCCTTTTTTGCGAAGGGCTTCCTGCACGGCTTTCAGGGCTTTGGCAGCCGGTAGCCGCAGGTAAATGTCCGTTCGTTTATAGAGGCGCTGTTTGGTGAAGTTATTGGTGGTCGCGTATCGTATATCTTTCTTTATACCCGGTATGTAATGTTCCAGGTTTACAAGCAGCTGGCTGCTGTCTTTTTTCACGAGTTGCTGATATTGCCCGGGGTTGGTAATAACTGCCAGTCCATATTGGTTAACCGGTATTTGCTGGGCGGAAACGCCATAGGAAACGGCCCACAGTACAGCTGATAAAATAAAGCGTCTCATATGTCTAAAGTTGCGCAAAATGCCCCGGATTTGTGCGTAATTATTGAATTTTTCCAAAATTAGTCAAGAAAGTATAGAATACAGTCAAAATACAATAGCAATCGCCTTATATTAATAGGTATTTTAGAACCCTTAAATTTTTTAATGTATGGAACTGTTCAGATTAGACAATAAGGTGGCAGTTATCACCGGAGGTGGTAGCGGAATAGGACAGGCAATAGCGAAAACATTTGGCGACCGTGGCGCTCAGGTACATATCCTGGAACTGAACGAAGACGGTGGTAAAGCAACGGTGGAAGAGATCAAGGCTGCGGGTGGGCAGGCAACCGTGCATGCGTGTAATGTGGCCGACCAGGCAGCAGTGATCAAAGTGATGGATGGTATTGTAAAAACAGCCGGTAAACTGGATATCCTGGTGAACTGTGCTGGCATTGCCCATGTGGGTAACCTGGAAAATACTACTGAGCAGGATTTCGACAGGATCTACCAGGTAAATGTAAAAGGCAGCTATAACTGCATGTATGCAGTGATCAAACAAATGAAGGCGCAGGGAGGAGGCGTGATCCTGAACGTAGCATCCATAGCGGCCACGGTAGGTATTCCTGACCGTCTTGCTTACTCTATGAGCAAGGGAGCGGTACTGACCATGACATTATCCGTGGCGAAGGATTACCTCGGCGCCAATATCCGCTGCAACTGTATATCTCCTGCAAGGGTGCATACACCGTTCGTAGATGGATTCCTGGCTAAGAATTATCCCGGCAAAGAAGCAGAAATGTTCGAGAAACTTAGTAAAACACAGCCGATCGGCCGCATGGCTAAGCCGGTGGAAATAGGTAACCTGGCCCTGTATCTCTGCTCTGATGAAGCAGGTTTTATTACGGGTACGGATTATCCTATTGATGGTGGTTTTATCAGGTTGAATAATTAATGACATGAGGGCACGAAGTGCGGGCGATTACCCGTATCTTTCGGATATTCACTCATTAATCTTTAATTATCCCATGCAACATTTTCGAATAGGGCTCATCGTTGCCCTGACCGTTCTGGCCGCCTGTGGTTCAGGGAGCCAGCAGCAGCAGAACGGCAAAGACTCCCTGGTGGCCGTAAAACCTGCCACACCAGCAGGGTCCATCGGAGTAGCGGTATCAGGTCGCGAAAAAGATACCGGAAAAGTGACCATCACTTTCCAGTTAAAAGACCAGAAAAAAGAAAAAACGTTTGAGCAGTCGTTGTTGAAAGATGTGCCTGAATCTGATCTCTACAAGGTGTTGTGGAATGCGCCCAACAGTTGTTATATCGGGATCATGAAAGCCAATCACCAGCCACGTTATTACCACGCTTCGGTGAATGAAAAAAATGATCTGCAAATATTATGGGCTTCCACACCGCCTGCGACTATCTGGCAATATATGGAAAACACCATGGGCCTGGGCCGGGTGTCTGCTGCCGGAAATATTGTAGGGAAATATAAGAAGAACATCCAGTCAGGTAAGATCATTGCCGATTTCATCGCAGAGATACGCCCGCTGACGTCGGCCGACAGCCTCGAATTGTATGTGGAGTTTGGAGGATTGAGGAAAAGTATGTTCATGGCGTTGCCGAAAGATACCAGGGCAACGATCCAGCCCACCGGCAAGGATGATCATGTGTATTTCTCCTTTATAAAAGATAACAAGGCAGAACCCATGATAGATCTTGAAGTAGAAAACGGAAGGCTGCAGATCAAAACATTAAAACAAATTCAATAAAGAACACAAAAAATATTGATATGAAACTGATAAGGTTCGGATTACCGGGCGAAGAAAAACCGGGCGTTGTAACAGATGCAGGGATGTTTGACGTAAGTGCATTCGGAGAAGATTTTGGAGAGAAATTTTTTGAGACAGATGGCCTCGCACGTTTATCTGCCTGGTACACAGCCAATGCTGCTTCCTGTCCGCAGGTACCTGCCGGAACCCGCCTGGGATCTCCTATTCAGCGTCCTTCTAAAATTATCTGCATCGGTCTTAACTATGCCGATCACGCCCGTGAAACCAATGCAGCAATTCCGGTAGAACCTATCGTGTTTTTCAAAAGCACCTCTGCACTCGTTGGTCCGAACGACGATTTAGTGATTCCGCGTAACAGTCAGAAAACAGACTGGGAAGTGGAACTGGTGGTTGTAATCGGCAAGAAAACAACTTATGTGGAAGAAAAAGACGCGCTGGATTATGTAGCCGGTTACTGTTTGCACAACGACTACAGCGAGCGGGCATTCCAGATCGAAAGGGGCGGACAGTGGGTGAAAGGAAAGAGCTGTGACACATTTGCACCGCTGGGTCCCTGGCTGGCTACCAAAGATGAAATCGCCGATGTGAATAATCTTCGTTTATGGCTCACCGTTAATGGCCAGAAAATGCAGGATGGAAATACTTCCAACTTCATTTTCAACGTACCGTTTGTGGTGTCTTACCTGAGCCAGTTCATGACATTGCTCCCGGGCGATGTGATCTCCACTGGTACACCAGCCGGAGTAGGACTGGGCATGAACCCGCAGGTATTCCTGAAACCGGGCGATGTAATTGAACTGGGCATCGATGGCCTGGGTACTTCTAAACAAAAAGCTGTAGCCAGCAAATAAAGGATTATGAAAAGATATTGTCTGGCGCTCGATCTGGTGGATGATCCGCAACTGATCAGCGAATACGAAGCACATCATCGCACCGTATCTGCTGAGATAAAGAAAAGCATTACCGATAGTGGCATTACGGTAATGGATATTTACCGTGCCGGTAACCGCTTGTTTATGATCATGGAAGTAGACGATACTTTTTCATTTGAACGTAAAGCGGCTATGGATGCAGCTAACCCGGCCGTACAGGTTTGGGAAGGGCTGATGTGGAAATACCAGCAGGCATTGCCGGTAGCCAAAGAAGGGGAGAAGTGGATCATGATGGATCAGATCTTCGGATTATAAGATAATGGGATACCGTTGCTGCGGCAGCGGTATCCTTTTTAAAAAATACACATGGTTATTGACGCACACCAACATTTCTGGCAGTATCAGCCGGTACGCGATGCATGGATAGATGAATCCATGCAGGTGATCCGGCGCGACTTTTACCCGGAAGATCTTGCGCCCGTACTGGAGGCAAATGGTGTACATGGCTGCGTGGCAGTGCAGGCAGATCAATCAGCAGAAGAAACAGCTTTCCTGCTGTCGCTCGCTGAGCAGCATAGCTTCATCAGGGGAGTGGTAGGATGGATCGATTTCCGGGCTGATGATATCAGCCGGCAACTGGAGCAGTATGTGGGGCATCCGAAACTGAAAGGATTCCGGCATATTGTACAGGCAGAACCGGATAACCGGTTCCTGTTGGGAAGCAACTTTTGCAGAGGTATTGGGGAGTTGTCGAAACATGGATTTACTTATGATATTCTCGTATATCCGAAACAGTTAGCAGCTGTAGAGGAGTTTGTACAAAAGTTTCCCGATCAGGCACTGATCATTGATCACCTGGCCAAACCACTGATCAAAGCAGGGGAGCTGAACGAATGGGCAGCGCATATGCGTCGTATTGCCCAGGCGCCGCATGTGTATTGCAAGCTGAGTGGCCTGGTAACGGAAGCCGACTGGCAACAATGGGAGCCGGCATATTTTCAGCCTTACCTGGAAGTAGCGCTGGAGGCCTTTGGCCCTGGCCGCCTCGTATACGGATCCGACTGGCCGGTATGCCTGCTGGCCGCTGAATACAACGAAGTCAAAGGATTGATAACAGATTTTATCAGCCATTTATCGATAACAGAACAGGAACAAATAATGGGAGGGAATGCCCGCTCATTCTATCATCTATAAAAAATCAACATCATACAAACTATGGATTTAGGATTACAGGAGAAAGTGATTATTGTTACCGGAGGAGCCAAGGGCATCGGTGAAGCCATTTCAAAACTGGTGGCAGCCGAAGGTGGCATTGCAGTGATTGCAGGCAGAAGTACAGCCGACAACGAAAAAACAGTAAACGAAATTATTGCGGCTGGTGGAAAAGCAATGGCTATAACCGCTGAACTGGGACACGTAGAGGATTGCAGGAAAGTAATTACCGAAACCGTAGCAAAATATGGTAAAATAGACGGATTGGTGAACAATGCCGGCGCCAACGATGGCGTTGGACTGGAAAATGGCAGCCCCGAAAGGTTTATGCAATCACTGCAGCATAACCTGTCGCACTACTACAACCTGGCTCATTTTGCCCTGCCTTACCTGAAAACAACGAAAGGAAATATTGTGAATATCGGCTCCAAAGTGGCTACTACCGGTCAGGGAAACACCAGTGGCTATGCAGCGTCGAAAGGCGCTATCAATGCGCTCACCCGTGAATGGGCTGTGGAAATGCTGCCTTACTCCATCCGTGTGAATACTGTAATTCCCGCTGAAGTATGGACACCACTGTACGAAACATGGATCAATTCACTGCCTAACCCACAGGAGAAACTGGCTTCCATCACTTCGAAAATTCCTTTTGAAAAAAGGATGACCACTTCAGCAGAAATCGCCAATACAACGGTGTTCCTGCTGTCGGCCCGTTCCTCACATACTACAGGGCAAATCCTGTACGTAGACGGTGGTTATACACATCTGGACAGATCCATCAGCTAAGCACTAGTTACTTAATATTCATTTTACCTGAAACATTAATTTCATCGTTATGGCTGGAGGCGCAATAAGCAGTTCTACCTATACCAGTAGTAAGGATACAGGGGCCAAACCAGGTAGCTACCTGTTCCCGTTTATCCTGGTGACCAGTTTGTTTTTTCTCTGGGCACTTATCCACAATCTGAGTCCTGTATTGATTCCGCACCTGAAAAAGGCCTGCCAGCTTACGGATTTGCAATCTTCATTGATTGATTCGGCGGTATTTGCCGCCTATTTCCTGATGGCATTGCCTGCCGGCGCCGTGATGCGCAAGTTTGGGTATAAGACGGGTATCATCTTCGGGTTGTGCCTTTATGCAATAGGGGCTTTCCTGTTTATACCGGCAGCCAACAGCCGGGAATATATTGCGTTCCTCGGAGCGCTGTTTGTGATAGCGAGTGGATTAACATTTTTGGAGACAGCGGCCAACCCGTATGTGACTATACTTGGGGCGCCGGAAACAGCTACCACGCGTCTTAACCTGGCTCAATCATTTAACGGGATCGGAGCCGTGCTGGGCCCCGTACTTGGTGCGAAGTTCATCCTTTCCGGTACTGAGCTCACCAAAGCCCAGATGGACGCGATGTCGCCCGCACAGATGCAGCAATACCTTTCTGCTGAAGCGGGAACCGTGAAAGTGCCTTATATCATCATTGGGTTAGTGGTGTTGTTCATTGCCCTGCTGTTTGTATTCACCAGGATGCCGGATGTGCAGGAAGTGGAAGATAAATCCATCGATACCAGTAAAAGCAACGGTAGTATTTTCAGGCATAAACACCTGATCGCGGCGGTAGTGGCCCAGTTCTTTTACATCGGTGCGCAGGTGGGGGTAAACGCCTTCTTTATCCGGTTCGCCAGGTTTTCAGCAGGTATTCCTGAGAAAGAGGCAGCTAATCTTTTGGGAGCAGTTGCCGGATTAGGCTTTATGATAGGCCGCTTCTTCGGTACCTTCCTGATGAGCAGGGTAAAACCGCAGGTATTGCTGACTATCTACGGCATTATCAATGTGGCATTGATACTGATTGCTATGGTAACGAAAGGCTATGTGGCTATCGGCGCAGTATTGCTGGTGCCCTTCTTTATGTCGATCATGTTCCCGACTATCTTCTCACTCGGTATACGCGGGCTTGGAAAAGATACTAAGTTTGGTTCTTCCCTGCTGATCATGTCTATCGTAGGAGGGGCTGTTTGCCCGCCTTTAATGGGCCTGATCTCCGACGCTTCCAATATTCAGATGGCGTATGTTATTCCGCTGATATGCTTTGCCGTAGTGGTTTGGTTCGGCGCGAAGGGATATAAGCTGGATGCGGCTTCCTGAGGCTGAACACGTTCTTTTAATACTTTTATCCGCAAAATCATTGTAACTTCCTTACACAAATGAGGATACCATGATTTTGCGGATTTTTATTTCCTGTGCCTGCTGGTTCCTGGTTATCAACACCCTCTCTGCCCAGGAGTATGCCGGTAAACCCTTTTCCTCCCTGTTGTTGTCCGTAAAGCACCAGGTTGGGCATCAGCCGTTGGTAAGGAACCAGTTGACCTATACGAATCCTTCGGGAGAAGAGTTTACGATTAGCCGTTTCCGTTATTTCCTCAGCAATTTTTCACTGGAAACTGTCAACGGAACGAGTGTTGCGCTGCCAGCAGCTTATTTTCTGGTAGATGAGGCGGTGCCTGATTCAAAGCGGATCAGGCTCGACAGCATTCCGGAGGGGCAGTACCGGAGTATCCGTTTTCTGCTGGGGGTAGATAGTGCAAGGAACACGAGTGGTGTTCAATCCGGGGCGCTTGCGGTGGAATCAGGCATGTTCTGGACCTGGAACAGTGGTTATATCATGGCGCAGCTGGAGGGACATGCAGCAGCCGCTAAATCGCTGCTGAAAGAGTTTGTATTTCATGTGGGCGGATACCGTCAGAAAGATCAGGTACTCAGATATATCACACTGCAGTTTTCACAGCCGCTGACGATAAGCGCCGGAAAGCAGCCACAGATAAACATGGCAGCAGATGTGGAAAAGTGGTTCCTGCCGGATACCATTAGTTTTAAAGAGGTATCGGTGATCATGGCTCCGGGCATTTATGCAAAAAAGGTTGCCGCAAATTATCAGCATATGTTTTCTATCACCGGTATTGATCATTAATACATGCAATACAAGGCCATATATATTGTAGGTACTTTCTGCCTGTTGCTGTTGCTGGTACAGGCCGGCGCCAGCAAGATAGTGGAGAGAGGCCCTGAGCCGCTTGCGTTACAGCTGCCGCCGCATTTTCCCAAACCAGTGTATGATTTCTCGAAAAATCCGCTTACTAAACAGGGAGTGGAACTGGGGCGGTTTATGTTCTATGATTACCGGTTGTCGAAAGACAGCACCGTATCCTGTGGATTTTGCCATCAGCAGTTTGCTGCATTCGGGCATTTCGATCATCCGCTGGCGCATGGCGTGGAAGGGAACCAGGGCAACCGTTCGGTGCCTGTACTGTTCAACATGATTTGGCAAAGGAGCTTCATGTGGGATGGAGGAGTGAATCACCTGGAGATACAACCACTTACACCATTAACAGATCCCCGTGAAATGGGAATGGACCTGAAAACACTGCTCCGGAATATGCAGGCGGATGCCCGCTACCAGCGCATGTTTAAAGCTGCTTTCGGAACACCCGAAGTCACCAGCGAGCGTATGTTCAAGGCTTTTGCGCAGTTTATAGCCACCATGATATCGGCCGGATCAAAATATGATAGTGTGATGCTGAAGCTGCCGGGGGCCGCTTTTACAGCCGAAGAGGAAGCTGGCTATGCTATATTCAGGGAAAAATGTGCTGCCTGTCATAAAGAACCTTTGTTCACAGACCTGAGTTACAGAAGTAACGGATTACCTTATCTGTCTGCTTTAAATGATATAGGAAGAATGAAAATCACCGGCAATACCGATGATAATTTGCGGTTTAAAGTACCGTCGCTCCGCAATATCCTGAAGAGCTCTCCGTATATGCACGACGGCCGTTTCTTTGATATTTTTCAGGTATTTGATTTCTATGATCACGGCATACAGGTAACTCCTACCACTGATCCGCTGGTGCGAAATGGCATTCGTTTATCAGAAACAGAAAAAAGGAGATTATATTTTTTCCTGAACACTTTAACGGATTATTCTTTTCTGGGCAACAAACAACTTAGTGAGGTGAGAATAGCTGCCAGCTACTAGCGGTTAGCCGCCAGCAGCTATTCTCAGGCTACTTCTTCCAGCATCCTTCCATATGATCATCCACCATGCCGGTAGCCTGCATATAAGCGTAACAGATAGTGGAGCCAACGAACTTAAACCCGCGTTTGAGCAGGTCTTTGCTCATGGCATCGGAGATCGCTGTTTTGGCAGGAACCTGCTTCATATCTTTGTAATGATTAATAATGGGCCTATGCTGTACGAACGACCAGATGTATTGGTCGAACGAACCGAACTCTTTCTGCACAGCGAGAAATGCTTTGGCATTACCTATCGTCGCATTTATCTTCAGGCGATTACGGATAATGCCTTCATTCTGCATTAATGCTTCTATTTTTTTCTCGTCGTACTTCGCAATTTTTTTTGCATCCCAGTTATCGAATGCTTTGCGGTAGTTCTCCCGTTTGGTGAGCACGGTATACCAGCTAAGGCCGGCCTGTGCGCCTTCCAGGCACAGCATTTCAAAGAGATGTTTATCGTCATGATTGGGAGTACCCCATTCATGGTCGTGATAATCCTGATAGAGTTTATCTTTCTCTGACCAGCTACATCTTACTTTTTCTTTAGTTCCCATTCTCTGATAATTTTGTTCACTTTAGTCTTGTAGGCCTCCAGCTCGGTGGCAGTCTGATTGATAAAGCTATTGTTTTCCAGGCTGCCTACCACGATATTCATTTCATTTTCATTCTGGTAGGTCATGCGCCGGAAAGGATTTTTATAATCTTTCTCGCGACTGCGCCTGATCTGGCCGGTGATCCATTCCTGTGTGGCAACGGATTCCTTCATCCAGGCTGCCAGCTGCCCCGCACTCAGACTGCCTGCCTCTTTGATTTCCAGCAAAGCAGCTACAGCGTGTCCCAGCTTATCAGCAGCATAGTTACGGCCTGTTTCTTCATAGGCGGCATGCAGTTGAGGCCATCCATTGATCTTGTTCTTTTTGATCCTGGATTTGAGTTGCTCTACTGTTGCTGCTTTCATCAATTGTCCGCCGATATTATGCCAGGCCTCCCGCTTCGCCGTTTTAACAGCTGTTTGTAATGCGGCGAAAGAGGGCATATCCACTGCCATGATATTTTTAATACCATAAAGTACGATCATTTCCCGGAACAATGGATAGGCCCGGTGAACTTTTAACAATTGCACTTCCCGGGAGCTGTTCTCGAAGCCTTTAACGAGAATGGTCAGCTTAGCTACTTCTTCCGGATGATGCAGTAATAATTCTTTCCCTTTCTTTCGTATATCCTTCTCAGTTAGTTCTTTTTTAACAGTGTTTTCGGGGAGGGCATACCATGCTTTACCAGTAGCTGTTTCCATGATTTCCAGGGTATCGAATAGTTCTTCCACGGAATCAGGCGCCAGGTAATCGTATTCGATCAGCTGTACTTTGTCGGTCCGTTTATCGCGGTCCACATACTTCCAGGAGTTGCGCGCAATAGCATACATGTTATACAGGAACCAGTATCCGGGCATTATTTTCAGGCGGTTGTCGTGTTCATCATTCACAACAAGGCTGAAAGGGATGGGGATATTCAGTTCCGACATATAGTTACCTTTCGAGATCAGCGTGAAGCAGGCGAAACGGGAATTGTGTTTAAGGCTAACGCATAGCCCTGGCCAGAAGCCCCTGCCGGCAATGATCTCCCCATCGGCGCCCCGGGAGTTATGATTGGAGCCAATGGTGGCGCCTGCCGCCATATTGCTTTGCCCCATGATCAGTGCGGCACAAAGGAAGGAGTTGTTATGGTGCTGTTCATGTGCCGGAAATATCAATGAGTTCAATACTTCGCAGCAGGAAATAGTAGCGTTATTGCCAAGATAGGAGTTGATCAGCCGGGCACCGTATTTCAGCTGAGAGTGCGAAGCCATTACAAAGCGTACGGCTTTAACACCGTAGAACACGCGGCAGCCGTAGCCTACAACACCATTCACCAGTTCGCAGCCTTCTCCAATCTGGGAGGAAGCATCTGCACTGCTGTTAATAGTCAGGTTCTTTAGTTTATTTGCCCCTTTCAGGTAGGCATCCGTACCAATGGTTACATCTTTGATCATCTTACAGTTCTTGATCACGGTACGATCACCCACCATGCCATAATAACCACGTCGTTTGTCGAATTGCTTTTCAGTGAAGGATTTAAACTGTTGCTGCAGTTGCTCATCATCCCGGTAGCGGGTCCACAGGTAAGCATCTCCGGGAAGCATGCCATCGAAAGGCATCACGCTTCTGCCACCGTTTTCGTTACACAGCTCCATCCATATGCGGCCACTTTCGTTTTCTCCATCTTTCAAAATCCCATTACCAAATTTGGCATAATCGGTAGTAGCCATCTCATTTACGTTGGCTACCATTACTTCATTGCCGAGTATATAGTGGGAAAGATAATTCACGTTGTGTACTACTACGTTGTCGCCGAAATCGCACGCGCAGATGGTGCTGTTGTACAAGCCTACGGGCATCCGCAGATTATGGAACTCGAGGTAATATGGCTCCAGCTTACCAATGCGCACCATGCCAAAGAAGTGGCAGTGCTGTACCAGTTGCGGATTAAATTCGTTGGATACAAATATGATATTCCAGTCGTCGGAGGTATTGTCGTTACGTACCAGGGCTTCTATCTCATACGCAGTAAGCCTTCTGTACTGATCCTGCCGGCTCCATTGCTCATTCCGCAGATAGTATTCGTCCTTGCCTTTCGGTAACGTGGTTTCAATGAAGTTATACCCCAGTTCGGAGAGGGGGCGTTTTTGGATTTTGTTCATAAGAAGAATTCGTTTTAAGGAATTACGAATTAGGAATTACGAATTACGAATTACGGCATAGCGGGGAGATAGTAAACGCGAATATTATTTTCGCTATTATCTCCGCTTATTTCGTAATTCGTAATTCCTGATTCGTAATTCTTTTTATTCAACGGTTACAGACTTCGCCAGATTCCTGGGTTTATCTACATCCAGACCTTTCAGAACGCCGATATGGTATGCGAGCAGCTGAAGAGGGATCACCGAAATGATAGGAGCAACCAGCTCGTCGGCAGCGGGTACGAATATCACATCGTCTGCCATGGGTGGGATGGTGGTATCTCCTTCGGTGACTACAGCGATCACTTTACCCTTGCGGGCTTTGATCTCCTGTATGTTTGATACAACTTTTTCGTAGTAACTGTCTTTGGTGGCTACTATCACCACTGGCAGGTGCTCATCTACCAGGGCTATAGGACCGTGTTTCATTTCCGCAGCAGGGTATCCTTCTGCATGGATATACGAAATTTCTTTCAGTTTAAGTGCGCCTTCCAGTGCAACCGGGAAGTTATACCCACGGCCGAGGTACAGGAAGTCGCGTGCATCTTTATATTTATCAGCCACCTGTTTGATTTGCTCGTCAAGTTTCAGGGCTATGGCTACTTTTTCCGGTATCTGATCCAGTTCGTCCAGCAGGTGCTGAAAGCGCTGAGGTGCGATAGTGCCTTTATCGGCCGCCAGTTTGAGACCTACGAGGCAAAGTACCGCCAGCTGCGCAGTGAATGCTTTGGTGCTGGCAACGCCGATTTCCGGCCCTGCGTGGGTATAAGCACCTGCATGTGATAAACGTGCAATAGAAGAACCTACCACGTTACAAACGCCGAGTATGATCGCGCCTTTTTCTTTGGCGCTTTCAATGGCTACCAGCGTATCTGCTGTTTCTCCGGATTGAGATACGGCAATGATAACATCGCCTTCACCCACTACCGGGTTGCGATAACGGAATTCCGAAGCATATTCCACTTCTACCGGTATGCGGCATAATTCCTCTATCATGTATTCTGCTACCAGCCCGGCATGCCAGGAGGTACCGCAGGCTACGATGATGATACGTTTGGCATTGCTCAATATATCTGCATACTCGCGCATGCCTCCCATGGTGAGGGTACCTTTCTTCGCATCCAGGCGGCCACGCAAACTATCGAAGATGGTTTGAGGCTGTTCAAATATTTCCTTCAGCATGAAATGGTCATACCCGCCTTTTTCAATGGCAGCCAGCTCCATATCCAGCTTCTGGATGTAAGGTGTTTGCCTTTCGTTGGAGATGTTTTTCAGAATCAGTTCATCTGCCTTGATGATGGCAATTTCATAGTCGTTCACATATACGACCTCTTTTGTATACTCAATAATAGGCGACGCATCAGAAGCAAGGAAATGCTCTCCCTTACCAACGCCAATTACCAGCGGACTTCCCTTGCGGGCGGCGATAAGTGTATCCGGATTGTCTTCGTCTATCAATACAATCACATACGCGCCTACTACCCTTTTTAAAGCAATACGCAGTGCTTCTTCGAGGGAGCACTGGTTTTGTTTTTTAATTTCTTCAATGAAGTGAAGCAACACTTCCGTATCGGTATCACTATGAAAAACGTGTCCCTGATTAATCAGTTCCTGCTTTAACTGTACGTAGTTTTCGATGATGCCATTATGAATCATGGCCAGTTTGCCATCACCGGATAAGTGAGGGTGGGCATTCCGGTCGCATGGCTCCCCATGAGTGGCCCAGCGGGTATGACCAATGGAGATATGACTGTGCATATCCTTCCCGGCCACGAATTCCTCCAAAGCGGCAACTTTGTCTTTTCGCTTGTATACTTTTAAACCACCGTTAATAATGGCTACGCCCGCGCTGTCATATCCGCGGTATTCCAGTCTTTTGAGGCCCTTTAATACTACCGGGTAGGCTTCTCTCTGCCCGATATAAGCAACTATTCCACACATAAGGTTTTTGGATTTGAACTAGGTTTTATCATTGCAATATCGCGTAAAATGTTAAAATCACATCAGGAAATGTGAATATTGTTTAAGTTAAGATATGGTTCGCATGCATGTTATAAGAGTTTAAAGTAAAATGAAAAAGGGAACACGGGGAAGGATTTTGGTAAAAGGTTAAGATTCCTTAACATTTACCCACATCATTCACCGTGTTCCCTTTTGATACTTTTTTATTTAGATCTACTAAATAAAAAAATTTAAAATCATGCTTATTTCTTCAGGAGCGTCCGCTCAAACAGCAAAAGTATTCTTTTATATTCATCCGTCCAGCTACCGGGGGTAGTAAATCCATGATCTTCTACAGGATATACTGCCAGCTCCCAGTTATTCTTTCCTAATTCTATCAGTCGTTGCGACAGTCTTACTATATCCTGGAAATGTACGTTGGTATCCACCATGCCATGGCACATCAGGAGATGTCCTTTCAATCCGTCTGCAAACCAGATGGGCGACGACCGGCGGTAAGCGATACTGTCTGTAAAAGGTTCGTTCAGTATATTGCTCGTATAACCATGATTATAATGCGCCCAGTCAGTCACAGAGCGCAATGCAGCTCCCGATGCAAACACGCCTGGTTTGGTGAACATCGCCATCAGTGTCATAAAGCCACCGTAGCTGCCACCGTAAATTCCGATACGTCCGGCGTCCACCTGCAATTTTTCTGCCAGATATCTTGCAGCGTCCACTTCATCGTCCAGATCTTTGCCTCCCATGTAGCGATAGATGCCTGTACGCCAGTTACGGCCATAGCCTGCGCTGCCACGGTAATCGATATCCATAACGGTAAAGCCTTTATCGGTGAGAAGATTGTGGAACATATACTCCCGGAAATAGCTGCTCCACCATTTATGTGCATTCTGCAGGTAGCCGGCGCCGTGCACAAAGATAACCGCTGCCCCGTTATTTTTTGCAGGATCTGGTGTATAGAGACGGGCATATACCGGCTGCTGGTCCCGGGCCTGGAAAGTGATCACCCTGGGATCACGCCAGGGATATGCCCTGAACTCGTCCGATTGCGCCTGGCTTGTTACCTGAACCGCTTTGGCTCCCGGCGTATTGGGCTGCAGGTACAGCTCCCAGGGTTTATTGGAATAAGAATACCGGAATGCGATCCACTTGCCATCGGGAGATACGCTCACATCATTGGCGCCTTCCATAGTGGTGATCCTTTCGGCCTTGCCACCTTTAACGCCTATACGATAAAATTGCTTTTCTCCGGGATGTACTTCGTTGGTAGTGATGTAGAAATGCTGCTTGTCGGGCGATAGCTGGGCTGTTTGCACTTCATAGTTGCCGCTGGTAAGCTGCTGAACGTTGCCATTATCGGCATGTGCGGTGTATAAGTGGGAATAGCCACTGGCTTCCGATTGGAACCAGCAGGTGTTTTCATCAATCCAGCCGAGGTTGCCACCGCCTTCTGTCCAGCCTATGCCGGGGCCGGCTACCCAGGCTTCATCGCGTTGCCGGTTCAGGGGTTTGAGGGTACCGGTAGCCGCATCCAGGAGCGCGATCCAGCGGTCTTTGTTATCGAGCGACCGGATATCCACGATGGCACGTGTGCCCTGGTCTGTCCAGTACGGACCGTTCACTATCACATCTCTGATATGCGGTGTATCTTTTTTCGTATAATCTTTGACGTAGTCAGGGAGGTCTTTTATACCAGGCAGGTCTGTCGTTTTTATGCGTAGCAGGGTATCCTGTTGGCGGTCGTAGACAAAGCTTTCATAGCTGCCCTGTGGCGCGCCCACTTTATCTCTCGAAACGATATCGGTAGTATATCCGGCAGCCGTAACAAATTCCGGAACAACAGTATTACGTGTATCCGTTGGCGTGGTAAAGAGGGTATAAGTAACAAAGCGGCCATCCGGGCTGATCTGCAGCTCGCGGAGTTGTTTTCCCTGTAGATAAAGAGGGCGGAGCTTTTTCGGGGCATAGGCCTTATTGAAGGCCGTGGCGGCATCTTTACGGTTTTTTTTGTCGCGGATAATATCCAGCAGCTCCAGTTGCTGATTTTTCAGGTATTTCTCTTCCGCATTACCATCCTGGTTGTCTTTCTTTTCTGCAGGCTGAGCGCCGTCTGTGAAGGCTGTCAGCTGGCTGATAAGGCCGGAGGCCCTGTCCCAGGCATAAAGGTCGTTATGTTGACGAAACACCACCTGCCTGCCGTTAAAGCTGAATACAGGCTGCACAGCTGCTGTAGCAGTATTGGTAACCCGGATGGTTTTCCCGGTTTTTATCTCCAGTATATACACATCACCCTGATAGCTATACGTCAGCAGGGATCTGTCGGTATTGTACGTACCATTGGCTCTGGCGCTGATCAGTGCACGGTCTGCCGCAGCAGTTTTCCCCGGAGAGGTATTTTTTACCTGGATGAAGTACAGGGAATCAGACAGCTGTTTATCCGGATTCCAACTGAAGTAGACGGTTTGGTTATCAGTACCCCAGAATACATTATCAGGAGAAGTTCCTATCCATTTGGGGTCGCGCATGATCTTTTCTACCGTCAGCGATCCGCCCTGCTGGGCACTTACACGGATCGCGGAGATAATTATCATAACGGGGAGTACCCATTTTCTCATAGTGGTTCATTATTTTGTTGGGAAATAAATGTAACGGTTTAATCATAAATTGCCGTAACTTTTGGATGGACGTACTGCGGTCATCATTTCACTAAACCCGCTTTATGCGTATACTGCCAATATTATTTTCCCTCCTGGTATTCGCTGCCTGCAAGCAAAGGCGATCTGCCCGGCCTACTACACCGGTAGCGGAAGATACCACGTTTCTGACCGGTACCTTCTATATAGCCTGCCATGGCGAAAGCTATCCCGGGGAAGATTCTTCCCTCACACCTGAAGGGCATAAGCGGGCCGGGGCCCTTTACCGCCTCCTGAAAGACTCCGGTATCAGCAAAATTTACACTACTCCGTATATCCGTTCCATTGAAACGGCCGACAGCTTCCGGATCTATCGTCATCTCGATACCTGCATTTACCAGGCCGATACTGTTGGAGAATCCTTTATTTACCAGCTGTCACGCCGGGAAGACTGGGGCAAACGAATATTCGTGGTAGCACACCGATATACCATTCTTCCCATACTACATAGCCTCCGTGCTGAAATACGAATGACGAATGATGATTTACTCGGCAGCGTAAAAACTGCAAAAGACAGTATCGGGAATATGCTGTTTATTGTGCGGAAAACAAGCGCAGGAACGGAGTTGAAGGAATTAAGAATAGGGAATGTGGAATGAAGAATGAAAGCGGAGATAGTAGCGAATTTGATATTCGCGTTTACTATCTCCGCTTTCATTCTTCATTCCACATTCCCTATTCTTAATTCTTAAAGCAGTATTCCTTTCATGAACGTATACGCCACCGTAAAGTAAATGAGCAAGCCGGTTACGTCTACGAGGGTGGCTACAAAGGGGGCAGAGGAGGTAGCAGGGTCAGCACCGCATTTTTTCAGGACAAGCGGCAGCATAGAACCGGAGAGGGTACCCCATAGTACCACGCCGATGAGGGAAACACCCACTGTAGAGCCAATCAGTACGGTATGTTCGCCGTAGGTATGGAACAGGGTGTTCCACAGGAGAATACGTATGAACCCGATGGAGCCCAGCACACTGCCGAGGAGCAGCCCTGAAAGGATTTCCCGGCGCATTACTCTCCACCAGTCAGTTACTGTGATTTCTCCGAGGGCCATGGCCTGGATGATCAGGGTGGAAGCCTGGGAACCGCTGTTTCCCCCGCTGGATATGATCAATGGTACAAAGAGCGCCAGCACAACCGCTTTGGCAATTTCATCTTCAAAAAATCCCATCGCAGTTGCTGTCAACATTTCCCCGATAAATAAAACAACAAGCCAGCCTACCCTTTTCTTTACCAGTTTGAGGAGCGGCATATCAAGGTAAGGCTCATCGAGGGCTTCGGTACCACCTATTTTCTGGATATCTTCCGTATGTTCTTCATTGGCGATCCACAACATATCGTCGATGGTCACAATGCCAAGCAATACGCCCTGATCGTCTACAACCGGAAGCGCCACCCTGTTTTCCATCCGGAACACCTGTATGGCTTCTTCCTGATCGTCGTTGGCATGGAGCGATACAAAGCGGTCATCCATCAGGGTATGCACCACTGTATCCGGCGATACCAGCAGGAATTCACGGATACGGAAGTCGTCGAGCAAATGTCCTTTTTCGTCAATCACATAGATCACGTCAATGGTTTCACTGTCCTTTCCATGTTCCCGGATATAATTGAGTACTTCCCTTACCGTCCACTCTTCCCGCACTGCGATATAGTCGGGAGTCATGATACGGCCAACGCTGTTCTCTTTATAGCCAAGCAGGGAAAGGGTAATGCGCCTTTCTTCCGGATCAAGCAACTTGATCAGCTCCTTAACGGCTTCGCTGGGAAGCTCTTCCAGGAAGGCCGTACGGTCATCTGCAGGGAGCTCGTTCATCAGCTCAGCGATCTTCGCAGCCGACAGGTTGCGGATCACATCTTCCTGCAAAGGAAAGTCCAGGATACGGAAAGCCGCCGCCGCTCTGCTGATCGACAGGTTATTGAAGATCATACCTGTCTGTTCAGGGTCTTCGTGTATCAACTCCGCGATGTCGGTAATCAGCTGGTCGTCCAGATAAACCGACAGTTCACGGTAATTTCTTTCATCTGTCAGTGTCTGGAATTTTTCCAGTAAAGCTTCGTTTTCCATGTACAATTTGACTCTGTCTGCGAAATTAAGTTAAAATAGCCATGCTGCCGGAACAGCGGTTATAATAATTCTGATACATGCAGGCGGATATTGCTGCAGATATTGTCGAGGGGAAGGTCGTTGGCATCATGGCCGAACGGATCCTCTATTTCCTCTGCAATCAGCTCCAAACTTGCCAGCACAAAGAATATGAATACGATCATCGGGATGATAAGATAACCCAGACTGAACACATATCCAAATGGCATGGACATCACATAAAAGAATATAAATTTTTTAATAAATACACTGTAGGAGAAAGGGATGGGAGTATTGCGGATACGCTCGCAGGCCCCGCACACATCCGTTAACGATTGTAATTCGGTATTGAGAACAATCAGCTGGTCGCCACTGATCTGGCCATTCCTGTACAACTCCATAATTCTGCCGGTTAGCAGGGCGGCTACCTGGTTCGGTACATGCCGGGCCGGATCTACCTGCAGATCATGATGCCCCGGCAAATGCGCCATCTCCTCAGGCAGGAAAGTCTTACGCAGATGACTTTTCAGACCAAACGCAAAATTGGGGATCATCGTTTTGAAAAAATCCCGGCTGGCACTATCTGCTGCCGGCAATATGGCCTGCAGCTTGATGGCCAGGTTACGGCTGCAATTCACCAGGGCGCCCCATTGCCGCCGGCCTTCCCACCAACGGTCGTACGCCGTGTTGGTACGAAATACCAGCAACAGGGATATTACAAAGCCCAGCAGGCCATGCATCAGGGATATCTTACTGATCTCACTCTTCTCCGACAGCTTCCATACCTCCAGCTCCAACCAGGCCACTATCGCTGAATAGATGGAGAGGGCTATAAACATCGGAAATAGCTTTCTTACCGTATCTGCCTTATGGATACGGAAAATGAACGTAAACCAGTCTTTCGGGTTATAATTGATCATACCTGTTGCTTGATGAAAGGCAAAAAAAATATTTTCCGGGCCGCAAACCTAAATTTTTTACGCATGATTTTGATAACTTCTCGGTTTAACTTTACTTTACGTCTTGTTTTATTTTGAATTAGCGCTATGATTAAGTCGTACTTGTATATTGATAAGTCGAAAGGAAGAGGCAGGGGAGTATTCACCAGGGAAAAGATTCCGGCTGGAACTATGATTGAAATATCGCCTGTACTGGTGCTTTCCTACGATGACACTGAGGTCGTTGACAAAACCAAACTCCATAACTATATCTTTCTCTGGGGCGCTAGAGAAACCCGGTCCTGCCTGGCACTGGGCTATTGCTCCATCTATAACCACGATTATGCTCCCAATTGTGTGTATGAGATGGATTTCGACGCCGATACCATGAGCATCATTACCATCCGGGATATTAAGAAAGGAGAAGAACTCTTTATTAACTATAACGGTGAAGTAACTGATACCTCTCCACTTTGGTTTGATATCAGGAAAAAATAACTAAAAATTAATACGCAGCCGCAAAGATAATTTTGCCTGGTCTGCACGTATTTCAGTTTTCTTTCGTAATATTGTATAAGTGCTTATATAATTAGCATAAATGATAATATCAGACTGAACAAGAACAACCGCCACGGCGCTATAATTCTTAATTCTTCCATCCTAATTCTTCATTCTTTCTATGTTCTATCCATCACTCGGCTATCTCATCTTCGGCACCCGCCTGCGCAGACTCAGTGAATATTTCCTGATGGAAGTAAACAAGGTATACGAGCAGGCAGGCATCACTTTCGACGCCAGCTGGTTTCCGGTATTTTACCTGTTATCGAAACACGAGTCCATGCCCATGATCGATATCGCCGGGCAACTGGAGATCTCGCATTCGGCCGTAAGCCAGATGGTAACGAACCTGAAAAAGAAAGGATTGCTGAAAACAGCTCCCTGTAAAGAAGACGGACGCCGTCAGCTGGTAACATTTTCCAAAAAAGGAGAAGAACTGCTGCAACAGGTGCAGCCGGTATGGAAAGCTATTACAACAGCTATGGAACAGCTGGTAGATGAGAATAAACAAAGCCAGCAGATACTGACTGCCATCGCCCAGATTGAACAGTCTGTAGAACAACAGCCGCTGTCAGAAAGGATCAAACGACAATTATAAATCATACACCAAAACTACTAGCCGCTAGTAGCTAAAAGCTAAATCATGAGTGATATTTTTAAGTACGGTATCGACCAGCTCACGGTAGCCACCGCCATCAATATTGCTGCCGGCAGGGTAAAGGGCGTACTCGTGCCCGACGTCGTTACCCGCGTGCAAACAAGCGCCGGATATGTACAGGCCATCGTATCGCATCATACTACTGTTTATGGCGTCAATACAGGGTTTGGACCACTTTGCGATACCAAGATCTCAGAAGCAGATACCCGCGCATTGCAGTATAATATCCTGCAGAGCCATAGTGTAGGAGTAGGAGAGAGTATACCGGAAGAAATTGCCCGCATCATGCTCATCACCAAAGTGCATGCGCTTGCCCAGGGTTATTCCGGAGCCGCATTAGCCACGCTGGAGCGGATTATCTGGCATATCGATCACCGCGTTACGCCACTGGTACCTGAAAAAGGCTCTGTTGGCGCTTCGGGCGACCTCGCTCCTTTATCGCACCTGTTCCTGCCGCTGATAGGGCTGGGCAAGGTATGGTACAAAGGACAGGTAACGGATACCGCTTCCATGATGCAGCAGGAAAGTATACAACCGGTGGTGCTGGGCCCCAAAGAAGGCCTGGCGCTGATCAATGGTACACAGTTCATCCTCGCTTTTGCGGTGAAAGCAGTACAACGATTACACAACGCGCTGGAAGCGGCAGATGTTATCGGAGCGCTATCGCTCGAAGGACTGATGGGTACTTCCAAACCTTTCGATCCGCGCCTGCACGTGATCCGGCCTTTCCCCGGCAATCAGCTGGTAGCACACCGGTTGAAGACGATGCTGGACGATTCCGAAATCATGGCATCGCATGTAGATTGCGGCCGTGTGCAGGATCCCTACTCCCTGCGTTGTATGCCACAGGTACATGGCGCCAGTCGTACAGCCTGGCAGCACCTGCAGGAGCTTACCACCATTGAACTGAATGCAGTAACTGATAACCCTGTTATTTTTAGTTCGGAAGATACCATCAGCGGTGGTAATTTCCACGGCCAGCCCATGGCCCTGCCCCTGGATTACGCCACAGTAGCCGCTGCCGAACTGGGTAACATATCCGACAGACGCTGTTATATGATGATTGAAGGAAGATATGGACTGCCTAAATTACTTATACAGGACGCCGGACTGAATTCTGGTTTCATGATACCTCAATATACTACCGCCGCCCTGGTAACGGAGAATAAAACACTGTGTTTCCCCGCCAGCGCGGATAGTGTGCCCACTTCACTCGGACAGGAAGATCACGTTTCCATGGGATCTATCAGCGGCCGCAAACTGAACCAGGTGATCGGCAACCTGGAATATATTCTCGCTATCGAACTGCTGTATGCTGCGCAGGCAGTGGATTTCAGACGACCGCTGAAATCAGGTCCTGTACTCGAAGCGGTACATCAGTATACCCGGAAGCAGGTGGCCTTTGCAGATAAGGACCGCATCTTTTCGAACGACATTGCCGCCCTGCATAAAATCATCACCGATCAATCACTCGTGCGTGTTGCCAACGAAGCAGCCGCTCAACATCAACTTAACTTAAACGGAATTTACAATGACCAGTTTGGACTTTATTAAAACATTTGCAGCTCACCCGCACTATAAAGCACCTCATGGATCACAGCTGCACGCCAGATCATGGCAAACAGAAGCGCCCCTGCGCATGTTGCTCAACAATCTTGATGCTGCCGTCGCAGAGAACCCGGAAGAGCTGGTGGTATATGGTGGCATCGGACAGGCAGCCCGCAACCGCGAAGCATTGCAGAAGATTATTGAAATATTGCTGACACTGGATGAAGAACATTCTCTGTTGGTACAATCAGGAAAACCGGTAGGTATCGTACGTACGCATCCACAGGCTCCCCGCGTGATGCTGGCCAACAGCAACCTCGTGCCGAAATGGGCTACCTGGGAGCATTTCAATGAACTGCGTTCAAAAGGTCTGATGATGTTCGGACAGATGACTGCCGGCAGCTGGATCTATATCGGTACACAGGGCATCCTGCAGGGAACCTATGAAACCTTTATGGAATGCGGCCGTCAGCATTTCAATGGTAACCTCGCAGGGAAACTGCTGGTGACAGCCGGTATCGGCGGTATGGGCGGAGCCCAGCCACTGGCCGCCACTATGTCCGGCGCCGTGTTCATCGGCGCAGATGTAGATCCGTCACGTATTCAGAAACGACTGGATACCCGGTACATCGACCGTATGACACATTCTTATGAAGAAGCCATACAATGGGCACAAGAAGCGCAGGCTAAAGGGCAGGCCCTGTCTATCGGCCTGGTGAGTGATGCTGGTGATATGTTGGAAAGAATGTTGCAAGACAACATCATCCCCGATATCCTGACCGATCAGACCTCTGCCCATGATCCGCTGAATGGTTATGTGCCCAATGGCCTGACCCTTGCTGCTGCCCTGGATTTGCGCAGGAACAATCCGGAGCAATACCGGGAGCTGTCTCTCAAAAGTATGGCCCGCCATGTTGGCTTTATGTTGCAGATGCAGCAGAAAGGCGCCGTTACTTTCGACTATGGCAATAATCTCCGTGAATTCGCCAAACAGGGCGGAGAGGCCAATGCCTTCAATTTCCCCGGATTCACTCCTGCTTATATACGCCCGCTTTTCTGCGAAGGGAAAGGCCCATTCCGTTGGGTAGCTCTTTCTGGCGACCCGGAAGATATTTATACGACAGATCGTGCGCTGATGGAAGCATTCCCGGAAAACACCCATTTGATTAACTGGCTGAAGCAGGCACAGGAAAGAGTGGCATTCCAGGGCTTACCAGCACGTATTTGCTGGCTGGGACTGGGCGAGCGCGAGAAAGCCGGACTTATTTTCAACGAGCTGGTAAGAACCGGAAAAGTGAAAGCACCAATTGTGATTGGCCGCGATCACCTGGATTGTGGTTCCGTGGCATCTCCGAACCGGGAAACTGAAGCCATGAAAGATGGCTCCGATGCGGTGAGCGACTGGACCCTCCTTAACCTGATGGCTAACACCGGTGGCGGCGCTACCTGGGTATCATTTCATCACGGCGGCGGAGTGGGCATGGGTTACTCGCAACATGCCGGTATGGTAGTACTGGCCGATGGTACTGATCGCGCTGCTGCATGCCTTAGCCGCGTTCTCTTCAACGATCCTGCCCTGGGCATTTTCCGTCATGCCGATGCCGGCTACGAAAAAGCGCAGGAATGGGGCCGGAAGTTTGATATAAGCATCTAATCTTTAGCTTTTAGTCTTTGGCCTTTAGTGACCGAAGCGGATAACCCAAGGCCAAAGACTAAAAACTAACACCTTTTCTCAACTTCTATTCAACCGCATTATGAAAACTTTACATGGTCCTTTTGCACAAATATTGCCGATGACAGATCTGCCCCTGAAGGGCGCCCTGCATGATGAGCAGCTTACTGTGATAGAGAAGGCGGGCGTTGTAGTGGAGAACGGGGAAATTGTGTCGATGGGCGATTACCGCACTTTGCTGCAGCAGTATCCCGATTGTGAGATCGCTTTCCAGGATACGCCACTGGTGCTGCTGCCGGGGTTTATCGATTGTCATACACATATCTGCTATGGAGGTACCCGCAACCGGGATTATGCTATGCGCATTGCGGGCAAAACATACCTGGAAATAGCGCGTGCCGGTGGCGGGATATGGGACTCTGTTACTAAAACACGCGAAGCCGACCTGGTAACGCTTACAGAAAATACGGTTGCGCGGGCTAACCGTCATCTGTTGGAAGGAGTTACCACCATAGAGGTGAAAAGTGGTTACGGGCTTAATCTGGAAGATGAATTGAAAATGCTGCGGGCTATTCAACAAGCAGGTTTGCATACCAGGGCTTCACTGATACCTACCTGTCTGGCAGCGCATATGAAACCGCGCGACTATACCGGTACAGAAGAGGCTTACCTGCAATGGATCTTAGATACGCTGTTACCTGCATTGCAGGAAGAGCAGCTCGGCAACCGGGTGGATATTTTCATTGAGGAAACAGCTTTCTCTGTCCCGGCAGCTACCAGGTTCCTGGAAGCAGCCATGAGACAGGGTTTTGCAGCTACGGTGCATGCCGATCAGTTTACTGCCGGTGGGGCAGAAGTGGCCGTGAAAACAGGCGCTGTTTCCGCGGATCATCTGGAAGCCAGTTCTGATAAGGAGATCGCCTTACTGGCGGAATCTGCTACCGTTGCCGTAGTTTTGCCAGGAGCCTCCCTGGGCCTGGGCATGCAATACGCCCCGGCGCGGAAGTTACTGAATGCGGGGGCTTGCGTTGCCATAGCGAGCGACTGGAACCCGGGATCGGCACCTATGGGTGACCTGCTGATGCAGGCAGCAGTAATGAGTGCTGCAGAGAAGTTATCCACCGCGGAAGTGCTGGCTGCGTTGACAATCAGGGCTGCACCAGCGCTGCAACTGAAAGGTACCGGCAGGCTCACACTAGGATATGCAGCCGACATGCAAGCCTATCCTACCGCCGATTACAGGGATATACTCTACTATCAGGGGAAAATGAAACCTGTTATGGTCTGGAAAAAAGGAGAACCAGTATGCTGAACATGATTACAAAGGAATATTACCGTCAGGCAGATAAACAGGCATGGGGTGGCCGTACAGATGGCACTGAGCCGGATTTGCTCCGATGGCACCAGGTAGTGATGCTAACCGATTTGTTGCAAGGCCCACTGCCTGCACTGCATCCCGGGCAAAAAGGAATTGTGCTGCTCGGATTTGCTTCCGATGAAGGAGTGCGCCGTAATAAAGGCAGAACCGGAGCGGCAGCCGGACCAGCCGCCTTGCGTAAAGCAATGGCCGGTTTTCCTGTTCATTTTGAAGAACAGCTGCTGTTGCTGGATGCAGGCGATATCGTTTGCATGAACGGTCAGCTCGAAAACGCACAGCAACAACTCAGCGAAGCAGTGAAAGTTATACTGGCAGCAGGTTACCTGCCATTACTCCTGGGCGGTGGACACGAAATTACGTATGGGCATGCCCGTGGTATCCGTGAATTTGCACCACAGGCACGTACGGGCTTTGTGAATTTCGATGCGCATTTCGATATACGCATACCCGGAGAAGAAGGTCCCAGCTCAGGCACCGGCTTCTGGCAACTGGCGCAGGATTGCAAGCAATCAGGGCAGCCATTTCATTACCTGGCATTAGGTATCCAGCAAAATGGGAACACCCGGCAGCTCTTTAACATCGCCGGCGAAGAAGGGGCTACCTATGTAAGCGCCGATGCCTTTCATCTGCACGACAAAGACACGCTGTTTGCGGCTGTACAGCATTTCCTCAGCCAGGCTGATCAGATTTATCTGACTACCTGCCTCGATGTATTTGCGGCTGCTTACGCTCCCGGTGTAAGTGCCACGGCATTTAACGGCATTGTGCCATCAGGCCTCTTTCTGCAATGCTACCGTAAAATACTGCAAAGTGGAAAGGTGGCCGGTGTGGATGTGGCAGAGCTCAACCCTTCGCTGGATATAGACAATCGCACTGCCAAACTGGGGGCTGCATTGGTTTTTGAAACGGTGATGGCATATGCCGAATGATTGCTGCTGTATTAAAGAAAAATGTTCTGCAGCTTTCTGACCTGGTCTGCACAAAGCGCCAGCTCTTCTTTCATGTCCTTCTGTAAAAGCGATATCATCTGTTTTACATTGACAGGCAGAGACATTTTGGCTTTTCTTACCTGCGTGGCGGTATTCCTCACAAACAGCAACAACTCGCTGGTGTCGTGCCACTGGCCCAGCAACTCTCCGGCTTTCCTGGCATGATCTGCAAGATGATCGGTATATACGGCCGGCAGCAGTTGATCTAACATGGAAACCTGGTAATACAGGCTTTTTACTTCTTTTCGTACCCCATGCCATACAGTATGGTGGGCTTTACTGGCGGGTAACTGTATGTGCTGATGTTGTTGTTGAAGGTAATCCGATAATGCAGTTGTGGCAGCATCAGGATCAATGTCTTCAATGGCTTTCCTGAATTTTTCAGGTAGGTTTCCTAACTTTTTAAGTGAGCAGTGTTTTAATGTTATCTCCAGCATGTCTTTCGCGGTATCCCTTCTGCTGTGTAATAACAGATGCGCTGCGGAAAAGCGCCAGTCCACTTTTTTCTCATACTGCTGTAGCCGTTTTTCCTGGAGATAAGCATCTCTGGAAGCTCCGCTGATACCCTGTATCAATCGAACTTCATGCAGATGCTTTCCTGCACCGAAAGCGTAGCCGGGAAGTTGTTGAGCCAGCGAAAAAAATGCCCGGAGTTTTTTAACACCTACGCGCAACACATGAACGGCATCTGCATCTGCAGGCGATTGCTGTAGCCTATCATAAGCATCCGCAACAGTGTCGCACTCCTTTCGGAGATAGTGGTATAAAGCCGTTTGCAACATGGTACTTAAAGTTAAAATAAAATTCCCTGGGAATCGCCTTATCAGGATAATTTTGATACATTTGCTTCAAATTGTTATGTTATGCAGATAATCCCCAAAATGGCAACAGCCTTGTTGCTAACGCTATGCAGTATGCCTGCTGTTGCTCAAAAAATCAAACTTGTAGAAGGCGATTTGTCGCCATTGAAAGATCAGAAGGAAATCAATGCTGAATTTACCTACGATCACCTGACGGTGGGAAAAGATAGCGAAGAAGACTACATCCGCAAGAAAACGGCCGAATACAACAACAAAGAAGCCGGTAAAGGCGATACCTGGGCCAAAGCCTGGAAAGCAGACCGGACTGATCGTTACGAGCCAAAATTCGATGAGCTCTTCAACGACAACGGTGATATGAAGGTGGGCAAATATCCCAACGCCAAATACACCCTCATCTTCCACACCACCTACATTGAGCCCGGCTTCAACGTGGGCGTTGCCCGTAAGAACTCCTACATCGATGCGGAAGTTCAGATCGTAGAAACAGCAGACCACAATAAAACCATCGCAAAAGTATCCATCGACAACGCCCCCGGACGTATGATGGGCTTCGATTTCGATACCGGTATGCGCATAATGGAATCGTATGCGGTAGCAGGAAAGAAGCTGGCGAGATTTATAGCGAGATAAGAATTACGAATTACGAAATAACGGGGAGATAGTAAACGCGAAGATCCACTTCGCTACTATCTCCCCGTTATTTCATAATTCATAATTCTCTCTAAAACACAATCGTCTTATTCCCATGCAAAATGACCCTGTTCTCCACATGCGCTTTCACTGCACGGGTAAGCACCTGGCGCTCTATGTCGCGGCCCAGCATTACCAGGTCTTCTACCGTATGACGATGGCTGACCCTGGTTACATCCTGTTCGATGATAGGGCCTTCATCTAGTTCATTGGTAACGTAATGCGCGGTGGCTCCTATCAGTTTTACGCCTCTTGTATAGGCATTCAGATAAGGGCGTGCACCCGCAAAAGCCGGCAGGAATGAGTGGTGTATGTTGATGATACGTTGCGGATAACGTCCTACAAACTGAGGGGAGAGAATTTGCATGTAACGCGCCAGCACGGTGAAATCTATGGCATGTTCTTCCAATAAGTCAATAGCGGCGCGTTCCTGCTGCTCCTTGGTGCCGCTGGTCACAGGCAGATAATGGAATGGTATATCCATAGCGGTACATTCCTTTTCCAGCAGCGGGTGGTTGGATATCACCAATGGAATGTCTACAGGCAATTCCCCGCTTTTCCATCTCCATAACAGTTCCAGTAAACAATGATCATAGGCAGATACCAGAATCGCCATACGTTTACGCTGATCCCCGTACTCAATTTTCCATTCCATCTTCAGCGGTTGTGCTACTTCCCGCTGAAAGTCGGCTTCCAGAGCGGATTTGTTAAGATGATCGAGCTGGAATTCCATACGCATGAAGAATAAACCTTCCCTGGGATCAGTACTGTGCTGGCTGGCATCCAATATATTAGCGCCCAGCCGGTATAGGAATTGGGATACGCCGGCTACAATTCCAGGCCGGTCCGGACAACAAATGAGTAAACAGGCTGTTGTCTGCTGAGTGGTTTGTTTCGACATAGTGATGGTAAATTAAGAAATTATCTTCTCTATTTTCCTTTCCAGCATCCCGAAATACTCCAGCGCATTTTTGAATTTCTCAGTATTGGTGACGGAAACATTATATGTTTCACTCTCATAGCCATCTTCGTCCTGTGCCCTTAACCTGACCATCTGGCCACCATCCGCAGCGGGTTTTATATCAAAATGGTAGAAATCATATTGTTCCTCTTCTTCCTTATAAGGATAGCTTTTAATGATGGTAACTCTGCCGGCCCTGCCATCTTCCGGTTGCCTGAAACTGCACATCAGAGAGCCGATGTATAGCGGATCGCTATCGTCGTCGTAATAGTCGCTGTATTTTTCTTTTACGAGCGGGAGCGACAACATAGCAGTTACTTTTTCAACCGTGATCTTTTCCCGGAACTGCTGCTGATAGTATTCCATCGCAGAAAACTCTTGCTGAAGACTGATCCAGCCTTCCTCTATCAATGTCTTGTAATATTCCGGTGTTTGCTGTACATCAAGTGTATGCCATTCCTTATCCTCACCGGTAAGGGATTTGCAGACTATAGAGCGATGGCGTTTGGATTGATAATCGAAATAAAAGATCATCGCCGCATACTCCTCAAGATGTTGGAAATATACATTGGTGGAAAATGCCTGCTGCTGTGTTACCATTACCCTGGTATACCGCGAACCACGCCAGAACTTAAGCTGCTTCGCTTCTTCCGGCGAACTTCCGAACAGTGCGAAGAGCGGGGAAGTCCGGAATCGTTCCATGTTATTATCAGTCAGGTATTCGCTCTCAAAAATAAAAGGGATCTGCTCCCCGGCAATGGGCGCCGCTTCATCTTTCAGTAGGGGAGCACCTTCTTCAAGCCGCTTCGATATCTCCATGGTGCTCAGCCAGTCTTTGAAACTGTATATTTCTCCGTCTGTTTCTGCTTCATTCAATAAACAAGCGTCGTCAAATATGCTGGCAAGCACTTCCCTTGGATAATCGTCATACTCCTCATCAACGATGAGGAAAGGTATATCTGTTCTTTCCTTGTTAAAAAAACGCTGGTAGTCGAAATGATATTGATCAGTAGCCAGGAATACCTTTATTGTAATATGGCCCCGGACTTTTAAATCACCGTGATTGTAATCGCCCCAAAAGAGGCCATGAACAAGGAGATTACCGGCAACGTAGATTTCCTGCCCACCAGCCATGATGTTATCGGCTTCGAGGTCACCCAGCACAGTAAGACCAATAGCGCCATCAGTTTCATCGTTCATGATATGCTGCGCTTTCAGATTTCCTGTGATCAGTATCATGAAAATATTATCCCGGTGAGTTTCATCGCTAAGCCGGATATGGGTGTTGATGAAGTCGAGCCGGAGATTACCCGTGGCTGTATTGCCCTCATAAAAAGCGACGATATCGTCATTAATTTCTCCCGGCTTGTATTTATCTCTTTGTATTGCCCATGAATCTTCCGGCAACAGGTGTTTGATTTCCGAAAATTTTTTCGTCTGAAAAACTGGTTCCATCATCTATGGTTAATATTAAAAAGAAGAAAATGGATCAATGGGGAGGATCACAAACAATATGCAAATGATGTTTTCCATCATTAACCGGCGGCAAAGTATATAAAAAACAGATGCTGGCAAAGAAAAGAAGGAACGCCCTTGTGAATGCAGCAGAATTTCAGGAAATTCGCAGGAATGTTACGAAACTAAAGGCCTGTTTGGGTGGAGACACAACATTTTACCCTGCCATTGGCGGATACCATGACGATTGTTAAACACAGTAACTGTAAAATTCTAATATAATTTTCGGGTGAAAAAGATAGGATTAATGTCAGATACCCATAGCTATCTGCATCCACAGGTTTTCAGGTATTTTGAGGAAGTGGATGAGGTCTGGCACGCGGGAGATATCGGAAACAGGGAGCTGGCCGATAAAATAGAGGCATTCAAACCCTTCAGGGCAGTTTACGGAAACATCGATGGAGCGGATATCCGTATCCGTTATCCGGAAACGCTCCGTTTCAACCTCGAAGGGGTGGAGGTAATGATGACGCATATTGGCGGGTATCCGGGCAGGTACGCACCCGGGGTGAAAGAGCAACTGAAGCAGTACCGCCCTAAACTCTTTATTTGCGGTCACTCGCATATTCTCAAAGTAATGCCGGATCCGGCATTGCAGCTATTACACATGAACCCGGGAGCCTGCGGGCAACAGGGATGGCATAAAGTTAAAACGCTGTTGCGCTTTCAGCTGGAAAGTGGCAACATTCAGCAACTGGAAGTAATTGAGCTGCCGTAACCATCCCGGGAGCTTATAACCTGCAACGATTATGAACCTGCGAATATTAGTTTGGCTGTGTATCCTGAGTGGAGTAACAATACAAGGGCTGGCTCAGGGCCGGTTCCTGAAGTGGTTGAAGACGGAGAATGATACCAATTATATTGATGAACATACGGAAGATATTACCGCCCGGCTGTATGGCTCCCGTAAATTCACCCGGTACGACATTACCGACAGGAAGCAAAATACGCATATCCTGTATCGGCCTAATACTCCTTTTAATATTGGATTTGGCGCGAATTACCGGTTTATAGGCCTGAATATCGGTTTTAATCTGCCGATGATTAATCAGAAAAATGATAAATACGGTAAAACCAAATACATCGATCTGCAATCGCATGTGTATCTGCGTAAAATAGTGGTTGATTTTTACGGTCAGTATTACAAAGGTTATTACATCGCCAATCCTGCCGGGGTGTTTGGCAAGGAGTACGCTGCTCAAAATCCTTATCCACAGCGGCCGGACCTCCGGAACATCGATTTCGGACTGAATGTGCAGTATATTTTCAACGATAAAAGGTTTTCCTACAGGGCACCTAACCTGCAGAACGAATACCAGAAGAAAAGCGCCGGTTCACTGATTGTTGGCGGCGAAATGTTCCTCGGCAGAATCAAAGGCGACTCTTCACTGATCCCGTACAATATGGCCGACACGCTGTTCCTGCACGATCAGCATTATTACAAAACAGGCATATCTTCCCTGGCGGCTAATATCGGTTACGCTTATACGTTTGTACTGAAGCAACACTTCTTTCTTTCCCTGTCACTGACCGGGGGACTGGGAGGGAACGTGACCAGCCTGTTCATGGAAAACGGAGATATTACCCGTCGGGTGGGATTAACATTCAGCAGTACCATCAGGGCTTCGCTGGGATATAACTCCAGCAGGTATTTTGCAGGCGTGCATTACGTAGGAATGAACACCCGCAGCGGCATGTCGATCCCCCATACTTACCAGACGTTTGGTACCGGCAACCTGCGGGTAAGTGTGGTAAGGAGGTTTGCATTGAAAAAGCCGGTATGGCATTCCAGGCATACTATTTAACTCTGCGCAGGTGTAATCCATTTGGATTTAACAGGCGGCTGGTAACTTTCCATTTGCGCCAGCAGGTCCGTGATATTATCGCTGCACAGTAACATATTTTTATTTTCTTCAGAAAGAAAACCTTTGTCAGTCATGTTTTGCGCCAATGCGATCAGGGAATCGTAGAAGCCGTTTGTATTCAGGAGCCCGATAGGTTTCCTGTGCAGTCCCAACTGGCCCCAGGTAAGCATTTCGAAGAGCTCTTCCATCGTACCAAACCCACCCGGCAGTGCGACCACGCCATCACTCAGTTCATTCATTTTAGTTTTGCGCTCGTGCATAGTATCCACAAGGATCAGTTCCGTCAGCCCATGGTGCGCGAGCTCCTTCTTTTGCAGAAAATGAGGCAGCACGCCGATGACCTTTCCTCCTGCCTGCAGCGCGCCGTCGGCAACTGCACCCATCAGGCCAACATGGGCGCCTCCATACACCAGCGTCAGATTACGTTGGGCAAGCGCTGCACCCAGCCCGGTAGCCTGTTGCACATAAATTGGATCAGATCCGCTGCTGGAGCCACAAAAAACAACAATTCGATTCATATCTTTTATCTGTTTATAAGGTGTTTAATTCAGTGATCAGGTTTTCCCGGGCCTGCTGCTCATAACGCTCCAGGAAGGCCTGGGTCCGGAAAATGGCAGGCATGTCCAGGAAGTGTTGCAGTACCTTTTTCCGTCCGGGCCGGTAAACCAGGTCGGGATACAGGCTGAATTCATGCCGGATCTGCTTCGTATAGGCCTGATATGCCTCCGGCGATGCCCCGAGGATCTGCAGATCGAAATCCAGGAAATAGTCCAGGTCTGGATGCTGTAACTCATTGACATGCGTCAGGGTGGCATTGATGAATGTTTCCACCAGCCTGGCCCGTTCAGCCGGATAACCGATAGCATGCAGATGGGTAACCGCTGCTGCTGCGCTTTGGGCTTCGTTATCAGACCCGGGAACGTTGTACACCAGGTCATGAAAAAAGATGGAAAAAAGTACGATGTCGTTATCCGTGATATTGTCCGCATATTCCTGTTGCAGGGAAATAAGGCTGGCAATATGCCGGAGATTATGGTAATGACGTTCCTTGCTGTTGTACGCCTCTTCCAGTGCCATCCAGGCCGGATTGATCAGATTAACATCGGTAGTATACGCCTGGTGGAGAGAAGACCAGATGATGGGTAAATCCTGTGCTGACATACGCCGTATTTTCGGGTTTCAAGTTAAAAATAAAACAGCTACCGGGCTACAAACCAGGGTTGTTGTATGGTTAAATGTGGAAAAATAAAAAGAGGTACCGTTTATAAGCGATACCTCTTTCGTTATACAGGTGTGTATTATTAAGCTTTAGCTTTGGCTGCTTCTGCACGGATCACGTTCAGCGCACCACCTGCCTTAAACCACTCGATCTGTTGTTCGTTATAAGTGTGGTTTACAGGGAACTGGTCTGAGCTGCCGTCTTTATGATGCAGGGCAACAGTCAGTTGTTTACCGGGAGCAAAGGTAGTGAGGCCCAGGATATCGATAGTATCATCTTCCTGGATCTTATCATAGTCTTCCTTGTTAGCGAAAGTCAGACCCAGCATACCCTGCTTTTTCAGGTTGGTTTCGTGGATACGGGCGAAAGATTTCACCAGGATGGCACGAACGCCGAGGTGACGGGGCTCCATGGCAGCGTGCTCACGGCTGGATCCTTCACCATAGTTTTCATCACCCACTACAACCGCACCGAAACCGGCAGCTTTGTAAGCGCGCATGGTGGCAGGAACAGGACCGTATTGGCCGGTTAATTCGTTTTTAACGGTATCAGTTTTATCGTTAAATGCGTTCACCGCACCGATCAGCATGTTATTGGAGATATTATCCAGGTGGCCACGGTATTTCAGCCATGGACCAGCCATAGAAATGTGGTCAGTAGTACATTTGCCTTTCGCTTTGATAAGCAGCTTCAGTCCTTTCAGATCTGTACCTTCCCATGCTGCAAATGGTGCCAGCAGCTGCAGGCGATCGGATGTCGGAGACACGATCACCTGTACACCGCTACCATCTTCAGCAGGAGCCTGGTATCCGGCATCTTCCACAGCAAAACCCTTTACAGGAAGCTCAAAACCTACCGGCTCATCCAGCATTACTTCCTCTCCGTTCTTGTTTTTCAGTTTGTCTTTCAGCGGATTGAAGGTGAGGTCACCGGCAATAGCAAGCGCTGTAACAATTTCAGGAGAAGCTACGAAAGCGTGGGTAGAAGCGTTACCATCGTTCCTTTTCGCGAAGTTACGGTTGAAGGAAGTGATGATAGAGTTCTTACGGTTCGGATCGTCGATATGACGGGCCCACTGACCAATACATGGACCACAGGCGTTAGCCAGTACCACACCGCCTACCTGATTAAAGGTATTCAACAGGCCATCTCTTTCGATGGTGTAGCGAACCAGTTCAGAACCCGGAGTGATAGTATATTCAGATTTCATATCCAGCTGCTTGTCGATAGCCTGCTGGGCCAGGGACGCAGAGCGGGAAATATCTTCATAGGAAGAGTTGGTGCAGGAACCGATCAGGGCTACTTCCAGTTTCTCAGGCCAGTTGTTTTCTTTTACTGCCTGCGCAAATTTGGAGATAGGCCATGCCAGATCCGGTGTAAACGGACCATTCACGTATGGTTCCAACTCGTCGAGGTTAATTTCGATCAGTTGATCGTAGTATTTGGCAGGATCTGCATATACTTCAGCATCCGGACGGAGGTGTTCTCTCACGCCATCAGCCAGGTTAGCCACATCGGTTCTGCCGGTAACTTTCAGGTAGTCGGCCATCTTGGTGTCGTATGCAAAGATGGAGCAGGTAGCACCGATCTCTGCACCCATGTTACAGATAGTGGCTTTACCGGTAGCGCTGAAGCTGTCGGCACCTTCACCAAAGTATTCCACGATAGCGCCTGTACCACCTTTTACAGTGAGGATACCAGCTACTTTCAGGATGATATCTTTAGCAGAAGTCCATCCGCTCATCTTACCGGTCAGTTTCACACCGATCAGTTTCGGCATTTTCAATTCCCAGGGTAAGCCAGCCATTACGTCTACTGCATCGGCGCCGCCCACACCGATAGCTACCATGCCTAAACCGCCGGCATTGGGAGTATGGGAGTCGGTACCGATCAGCATTCCGCCCGGAAACGCATAGTTTTCCAGTACTACCTGGTGGATGATACCAGCACCGGGTTTCCAGAAGCCAATACCATATTTATCAGAAATAGAAGAAAGGAAATCGTAAACTTCTTTGTTGGTGTCAATAGCAGTCGCCAGATCCTGCACTGCGCCTACTTTAGCCTGGATCAGGTGATCGCAGTGAACTGTCGACGGAACCGCTACTTTATCACGGCCACAGGTCATAAACTGGAGCAAAGCCATCTGGGCAGTTGCATCCTGCATAGCTACGCGATCCGGAGCAAATTCAACATAGGAATTGCCTCTTTCAAAGGGCGTGGTAGTCGGTGCAAACAGGTGAGCGTACAAAATCTTCTCAGCAAGTGTCAGCGGGCGACCTAACATTTTACGGGTTGCTTCCACTTTACCCGGGAGTGCCGCATACACTCTTTTAATCATGTCAATATCAAACACCATGGGAAAAAAATAATTTAAGAGCGGTTAAAAATTGCTCGCAAAATTAACTAAAAACAACAAGTTTTTAAATTAAATACCAAAGATAAAAGGATGCCCGGCTAAACTTCCTGTACTTTAACAGTTTTTTAAACGCAGCCATCGAACTGGCATAAAACCGGCTGTCTGCCATCCTGAATGCAGGTACTGCAGCCATTCGGCAGTGACTACAGGCGGCCATTTACAAGGATTTTTACTTGTTTTTCCGGGTGGAATTTGATACATTTGGAATATGAACCGGATAAAAGATTTTGTGGAATGGAAGGCGTTCGGTGTATGTGCTGCTATTGGAGATAAGTTAGGCATAGCCACGTCACGTATACGCATCTTCTTCATCTATGCTACCTTTCTGACTATGGGATCCCCACTCATCGTCTATATGATACTTGCTTTCTGGGTTAACATGAAGCATTATATCCTGAACGCAAGGCGAAACCCACTGAGATATCTATAAAAAAAGGCAGCTGACTACCAGTAGCCAGCCGCCATTAACTTCTCGTTCTTTAGTAGCCACCATCTGCTTTATGGTCGGCGGCTTTTATTCAAGATGAAAATTGGTCATACCATGGTAGTGGTTTTGGAGCTCATTCAGGGTGATAGGCTCAGTCAGACTACGGGTTTCATCGCGATAATGAAGCTGCAATAACGGGTTGTGGCCGTTTTCAAACCAACGCACCGAAAATGGGCCTCTCACATACAATGTACCCCCTGCAGCTGAAGATGCTGCTTCATCTTTGTGGAATTGCAGCTTCAACAGCGTGTCTTCCGTCAGATGGATGGGTACAAGATTGTCCAGGTCGTACCAGAGTTCATTGTCACCAGTAGCCACCAACACTTTTTTATCCTCATGATCTACCTGCAGAATTTTTCCTTCTCTTTCCGTTCCTCCGTAGTTGGTGATAACGGTATCACCTGATTTTAAATCATGGATGTTAATCATAGTGAGCAGAGTTTTTTGTGTAAAATGAATTTACAGAAAAAAATGCTTACTTCACTACTTTCCTGATTTCGACCAGTTTTTCGAGTAGTTCCTCCAGCAACTCAAGGCGAAGCATATTAGCACCGTCGGATTTGGCTTTGGAAGGATCAGGATGAGTTTCTATAAACAAACCATCGGCGCCGGTAGCAATAGCCGCTTTGGCGATAGTGCTGATCATTTGCGGATTACCGCCTGTAACACCACTCGTTTGGTTCGGCTGCTGCAGGGAATGCGTACAATCCATTACTACAGGCTGGCCCAGGTGCTTCATGATGGGAATATTGCGATAATCCACTACCAGATCCTGGTAACCGAAAGTGGTACCTCTTTCAGTAAGCATAATATGTTCATTGCCGGTACCCTTGATCTTTTCCACCGCAAATTTCATGGCTTCCCCACTCAGGAACTGTCCCTTTTTCACATTCACTACTTTTCCGGTTTCTGCAGCTGCCAGCAGGATATCAGTTTGACGGCAAAGGAAGGCCGGAATTTGTAACACGTCCACATAGGCTGCTGCCATGGCCGCTTCCGCTGCAGAATGGATATCGGAAGTAACCGGAACGTTGAAGGTCTGCCCTATTTTTTGCAACAGGTCCAGTCCTTCTACATCCCCGATGCCTGTAAAGGAATGCACACTGGTACGATTGGCTTTCCGGTAGGAGGCTTTGAAGATGTAAGGGATGGCCAGCCTTTTACAGATCTTAGTCACCTTTTCCGCCACCGTCATCAGCAGATCCTCATCTTCTACCACACAAGGGCCAGCGATCAGGAAAAAGTTCTCCGGGTTGTATTGTTCTTTAAACAGAGATTTCAAATGCTTCATATCTTGAATAAATTGGGTCATTGAATTGAAGCTGCAAAGATAGGCAATCCGCCGCAAAGGGCCTTGCTACGTGGGGGCAATTTGCCTAATTGTCATAATATTGTAATTCAAAAACCAGACACAAGACCCGAAGCAGTTTTAATTGTTATAACATTGTCATCCACTGAACCCGGATGAGCGGAAATAGAGGGGAACCCATTAATATTACGGTCAATTTGAACAGCTTATAATTTTATTTTTATTATATGAAGAGAGATAAGATTCTGGTTATTGGCGCCTGTGGACAAATCGGTGTGGAACTGACCCTGGCCCTGAGGAAGATGTACGGGGATGCGAACGTAGTGGCATCCGACCTGCGGGAAGAACATGAGTTACTGAAGGGTACCGGGCCATATGTATCGCTGGATGTAATGAATAAGGAGATGTTGCACGTGCTGGTGATCCGTCATAATATAACCCAGATCTACCTGCTGGCGGCTATTTTATCGGCTACCGGTGAAAAGAATCCGCTGCTGGCCTGGCATATCAATATGCAAAGCCTGCTGAATGTGCTGGACATTGCGAAAGAAGAGCACCTCGATAAGGTATACTGGCCCAGCTCTATCGCCGTATTCGGACCAGATTCCCCCGCCAGTTCAACGCCACAGCATACCATTATCGAACCTACCACCATCTATGGCATCAGTAAATTCGCCGGTGAACGCTGGTGCGAATACTACAATCACCGCTTCGGGGTGGATGTACGCAGCCTCAGATATCCGGGCCTGATCAGCTATAAATCAGCGCCAGGTGGCGGTACTACCGATTATGCAGTAGAAATATTCCATGAAGCTAAGGAGCATAAGCAATATACCAGCTTCCTCTCTGAGGATACCTATCTGCCTATGATGTATATGCCCGATGCCATCAGAGCTACCATAGAGCTGATGGAAGCAGATGCTTCCCGCATCAGCGTTCGTTCGGCCTATAACCTTTCCGCTATGAGCTTCTCTCCAAAAGAGATCGGCGCAGAGATCAAAAAGCATATACCGGATTTTGTAATGTCGTATGAACCGGATTATCGCCAGCAGATTGCAGATGGCTGGCCGGATAGTATAGATGATCAACAGGCGCGCCACGACTGGAACTGGAAGCCTGAATATGATCTGACAACGATGACAACGGACATGTTGAAGAACATATAATGTAATTAGGAATTACAAAATAAAGGGGGAGATAGTAGCGAAGTCAATCTTCGTGTTTACTATCTCCCCTTTTATTTAGTAATTTCTAATTCTACTCTATGAAGCCAACCGCTACGGTTGTATTGTTAAACTCGTCGATGAGAATAAATGCGCCGTTGGCAGGGTTACTTTGATAAGGATCTGCAAATACAGGTGCAGCTGTTTTCAATGTAATTCTTCCTATATCATTTAATCCCATTTCTGTTTTATCAGTAAGCTGTACATGATTCGTTACATCTGTGATGTAGTTGATCTGTTGTACTTTGGCTTTCACCCGGTTTACGCCGTGCTGCAGTAAATAGGTTTTACCGGCAGTGAGTTTTTGTTGATCCATCCAGCATACGCTGGCGCTTATTTCTTTCAGCTGTGCAGGTACTTCTGTGGTTTTTACCAGCATATTACCTCTGCTGCTGTCTATTTCATCTTCCAGTGTGATCACCACACTTTCACGTGCATGCGCTACCGTTAGTTGCTTTTCGAATTGTTCGATGGTTTTTATACGGCTTTTCTGGTTGGAAGGCAATGAAATCACTTCGTCGCCTACACTGAAATGGCCGCTGGCCACTTTGCCCGCAAATCCGCGGAAATCGTGGAACTCAGTGGTTCTCGGACGAATCACGCTCTGGATAGGGAAACGGGAAGGATGATTGTTATCTTCATGATCAAAAGAAATCTGCTCCAGGTATTCCAGTAAGGTCGGACCTTCATACCAGCTGATAGTGCCGGTGCGTGTAGCCACGTTTTCCCCATACAGGGAAGATATCGGAATAAATTTCACTTCCTGCCCCTTGAAGCCGGCGTTGTTCAATACCTGCTGGAAGTCTTCCACTATCTGATTGAACCGCGCTTCATTGTATTCCACCAGGTCCATCTTATTCACGCACACTGCCAGGTAAGGAATACGCAGGAGGTTGGCGATAAAGAAGTGACGATGGGTTTGCTCTACAATTCCTTTGCGCGCATCGATCAGGATGAGTGATACCTGCGCATTGGAAGCGCCGGTCACCATGTTACGGGTATATTCGATATGCCCCGGTGTATCAGCGATAATATATTTGCGGGTAGGAGTGGAGAAGTAGATGTGTGCCACATCAATGGTGATCCCTTGTTCGCGTTCAGCTACCAGCCCATCGGTGAGCAGCGACAGATCCGTGAAATCAAGTCCTTTACGTTTGCTGGCCGAATGGAGTGCTTCCATTTTATCCTGCGGAATTGAATTGGTGTCATATAGTAAACGGCCGATCAAGGTACTTTTACCATCATCCACACTACCGGAAGTGGCTATACGTAAAACTTCCATATATTTTCTTCGTTTAAAGGTCAGCTGTCAGCGATAAGCTTTTAGCCCCTGGTGATCAGTTAATTTATTCCAGTAATGAAGGCGGTTAAAAGTATCCTGCCTGCTTTCTCTTTTCCATGGCGGCTTCAGAGCGTTTGTCGTCTATACGTGCGCCACGTTCAGATATCTTTGCTTCCATGATTTCAGCAATGATATCTTCCAGTTTGTCTGCTTCAGACAGTACGGCAGCGGTACATGTCATGTCGCCAACGGTGCGGAAGCGCACTTTCTGACGGAAAGGTACTTCGTCGGCGGTAGTATTGAGGAAGGAAGAATATGGCCAGTAAAGTCCATCTCTTTCTATGATCTCTCTTTCGTGTGAGAAGTAAATAGACGGAATTTCCAGTTTTTCGCGTACGATGTAATTCCATACATCCAGCTCTGTCCAGTTGGAAATAGGAAACACCCTAACGTTTTCGCCTATATTAATTTTACCATTGAGGATATCAAATAGCTCAGGACGTTGCATTTTGGCGTTCCATTGGCCGAATTCGTCGCGTACGGAGAAGATTCTTTCCTTGGCACGTGCCTTTTCTTCGTCGCGGCGCGCGCCGCCGATGCAGGCATCAAATTTACCTTCTTCGATGGCATCGAGCAGGGTCACTGTTTGCAGTGCATTCCTGCTGGCGTATTTGCCGGTTTCTTCCTGTACCTTACCCTGATCGATACTGTCCTGTACATTTCTTACAATGATATCCAGTCCCAGGGTATTCACCAGCCAGTCGCGGAACTGAATGGTTTCAGGGAAATTGTGTCCGGTATCCACATGTAATAATGAGAATGGTATTTTACCCGGGTAAAACGCTTTCTGGGCGAGCCTTACCAGGGTGATAGAATCTTTACCGCCGGAGAAAAGCAGCACTGGCTTTTCGAACTGTGCTACTGTTTCACGAAGTATATATATCGCCTCATCTTCCAGGGCCTGTGGGAATTCCCAATTTATTTTGCTGGTCATGAATCCTGTTATTATCTGTAATCAAAAACTAAAAGCAGTTATCCGTGCAATCCGCACTCTTTCTTCGACTGTTCCCACCACCAGCGGCCTGCGCGGGGATGTTCTCCAGCCTCGATGGCGCGTGTACAAGGCGCACAGCCTATGCTCACAAAGCCTTTGTCGTGCAGTTTGTTGTACGGAACGTTATACTTTTCCAGGTAGGCCACTACTTCGTCATAGCCCCAGTGGATAAGTGGGTTATATTTATAGAGATGTCGTTGGGAATCCCATTCCAGGGTTTCCATATTCTGGCGGTTCTCGGACTGTTCTGCCCTAAGCCCCGTGATCCATACTTTCACGCCCTCCAGTGCCCGGTTGAGGGGAATTATTTTACGGATACCACAACACTCTTTGCGGTTCTCCACAGATTCATAAAAGCTATTAGGACCTTTAGTGGTAACAAGCTTCTCTACGGCTGCTGTATCGGGGTAATAAACTTCAACAGGCTGTTTGTAACGGGCCATGGTAAGATCCATTACATCGTAGGTTTCCTGGAAAAGACGACCTGTATCCAGGGTGAAAACTCTAACCGGCAATTGGTTACGCCAGATAATATCTGATATTACCTGGTCTTCCTGGCCAAACGAAGTGGAGAATGCCACGGCTCCGGGATACTGATCCAGCAGAAACTGTATGGCCTCCTCTACTGATTTGTTAACCAGCTGGGTGGTAATGTCTGTCATGTAGATCTTCCTTATTGATTGATATGTCTAGTGCCAGCGAGTGATTACGGTCACTCTATGTACAAAAATACATAAAACCTATAAAAAAGATAGACTATTTGTGCGAAAATTATTTTATTGTTCTAAGTTGCTTAAAAAGAAAGAATTACGAATTACGAAATAGCTCGAAGACCTTAGCGATTGATAATACTATTATCCGCTAAGGTCTTCGAGCTATTTCGTAATTCGTAATTATCCTATCCTCGTGTCAGAATATCTTTCAGCGTCTTATTCTCCAGAATTTTCAGCGCAGAATCTCTCACTTTGCTCATTACCTCATTCAGGCCGCAAGTGGCCTCATCCCTGCAATTTTCACAGCGCTCATAGTAATTGAGGCTAACACAAGGCAACAAGGCAATAGGACCATCCAGCAGACGGATAATCTTTGCCAGGGCTATCTCTTTCGGGGGGCGCATCAGGTAATAACCGCCTCCCTTTCCTTTCTTGCTACCCAAAATACCAGCGTTCTTCAACTCCAGTAAGATGTTTTCCAGGAACTTGATAGAGATATTTTTCTCCTGGGCAATTTCTGATATAAGGATGGGGCCCTTATCTACATTCTCAGCCAGGTGAACTAATGCGTGAAAAGCGTATTGTGTTTTTTTCGATAACATACTCACTGATTTGCATCCCTCCCGGATGAACTTTTAGTACGTGTGCACTTTTTATTCCTGCAAAGATAAGATTTTAATAGCAACCAGCTGCTGGCAGCTAGTCTCCGATGCCAAGCACTTCTTTCATGGAAAAAACGCCGGTTTTACCTTTCAGCCATTCTGCGGCTACTACTGCGCCTGCAGCAAAGCCTTCCCGGGAATGGGCGGTATGGGTAATGGAGATATCATCGATGGCGGAAGTGTAAGTGATCGTGTGGGTACCCGGCGCCGGGTCTATCCTTTTGGAGATGATAGCCAGATTTTCCGGTTTGGAAGTTTCTTCATTCACCCAGCCGGTTTTACGGGTTACGCTGGCCAGCACCTGTTCTGCCAGGGTAATAGCAGTACCACTGGGAGCGTCTTTCTTCTGGGTATGATGGATTTCTTCCATCTGCACATTATACTGAGGCTGTCCGGCCATCAGTGAAGCAAGCCGTTTGTTAACCTCAAAGAAAATATTTACACCGATACTGAAATTGGTGGCGTGGAGAAAGCCCTGGTTTTTTTCCACGGCAAGTGCTTTGATCTCAGGCAGTTTTTCCAGCCAGCCAGTGGTACCACTTACAACCGGTACATTGGCCTCAAAGCATTTCAGAATATTGTGATAGGCTGTTTCAGGGGTGGTAAACTCAATCGCCACATCTGCCTTTGACAAGTGTTCCTTTTCCAGCAGATGCTGACTGTTCATGTCTATCCGGAGCACCACTTCGTGACCTTTGGCAGTGGCAATGGCATCTATTGCCTGTCCCATTTTACCATAACCGATAAGCGCAATTTTCATGACCCTTAGATTAGATATATTTAGTATTGATTGATAAAAGCAGTGGATCAACGGCCGGCGAAGTACCCGGCGCCCCTGGCTTTTTTGCCTCCCAGGGAGATATTGATACCAATGCCCAGTGTACGGTTGTTAATTAGTGTCGGAGATATACGCATACTCAGATCGTCCGACATGTCGAAGTTTCGCAGGTGCGCAAATACAGTAGCATCAATGATGTTCAGTCCGTACGACAGAATAAAGAACAGTACCGAATAATCCACATATTGCCTGTATTGATCCCTGTTATACTTTACGGACTGGTTGTCCAGGTGTTTGGTTAAGTTATCGTTGTCGACCAGATCAGGATTGCCACTCATCCTTATGCGGTAGGAATTTCTTAGCCGCTTGTAAGTGTCCATATTGGTGACGAAGAAATAGGTACAGGTGCCTATGGCAGCGTACACCAGTGGTATTTTCCAGTATTCACGATTGTAGGCCTGTCCGAGACCGGGTAATACGGCTGAATACAGGGCCGCTTTACGCGGACTGTGAGGCAGCCTGGAATTCGGAATATAGGAAGTGTCCCGGGCTGTACTTTTATGGGCGAGCGTTGTGTCGGTACCTGCAGCCAGTATAGCTTTACCTGCTTTGGAGGTATCCTGCAGGTGCCGGGCTGCGGTATCTGCAGCTCTGACCCCGGTACGTACGGTATCCTGTGCCCTGAGCGGCCGACAGACAGCTGCCAGTAGTATGATCAGTAAAAAATATCGAAGTGATCGGAATGTATATCCCATCTTTTTAGCCACCGTATAAATCTATTTTTTCCAGGATACTATCCAGCTCGTCATCCGAATAGAATTCAATTAAAATACTGCCCTTTCCGTTTCTGGTTCTGTCCAGTTTCACTTTGGTAGAGAAATGAGAAGCCAGTTTATCCTCGATTTTCTGAAAAGCAGGAGGTAATTTCAATTTAGCCGCTTTCTGCGGATTGGTTTTGTTGTCCTGATTAATTCTGCGGGCCAGGTCTTCGGTTTGCCTTACAGACAAACCATTTTTCAGTATTTCATTATACAGGAACAATTGATTTTCCACATTTTCCACGCCGGTAAGTACGCGGGCATGTCCCATACTAAGCTGGCCGTTGCGGACTGCAACCTGGATATCAGGGGGTAGTTTCAGCAGGCGGATATAGTTAGTGACGGTACTTCTTTCTTTGCCCATGCGATCGGCCACCTGTTCCTGGGTAAGACTACATTCTTCCATCAGTCGTTTGTAACTCAGACCAACCTCAATGGCATTGAGGTTTTCGCGTTGCAGGTTTTCGAGCAGGGCCAGCTCCAGCAGCTCCTGGTCGTTTACCTGGCGGATATAGGCTGGCACGTCTTTCAAACCGGCCAGTTTACTGGCTCTCAGGCGTCGTTCGCCGGCAATCAGCTGGTATTTTTTCACGCTGATCCTGGCTACGGTGATGGGTTGAATGATATCGTGCAACTTGATCGACTGGCTTAATTCCTGTAAGGCCACCTCATCAAAGTCACGGCGCGGCTGTTTCGGGTTAGTTACAATCTGGTCTACCGGTATGCGTTCAATGCCGGTAGCAGCGGCTACCACCTTATCGCCCAGGGTACTGGCAGTATGCTTCAGATCTGTATCTATGTTTTGAAGCAGTGAGCGGATGCCTTTACCCAACGCCTCTTTCTTACTTGGATTAGTCATCGTTTTGTAGCTAGGATTTTATCTTTGGATTTAATTTTCGTGAAATCGTGTTTCTGCAATATTTCTTTGGCCAGGTTCAGATAGTTGATAGCACCTGTGCTGGCTGCATCGTACATAATTACAGATTTACCAAAGCTGGGAGCTTCACCCAGTTTGGTATTACGGTGAATGATGGTATTGAAAACACTTTCTTCGAAATGTTGTTTCACTTCATCCACAACCTGGTTGCTCAGGCGCAGACGACCATCGTACATGGTCATCAGGATGCCTTCAATTTCCAGGTCAGTATTCAGCCTGCTCTGTACGATCTTAATGGTATTTAATAATTTTCCCAGGCCTTCGAGGGCAAAGAATTCACATTGTACGGGGATGATCACGGAGTTGGATGCCACCAGTGCATTTACAGTGATCAGGCCTAGTGAGGGGGAACAATCAACGATCACAAAATCATAGTCGCCCTCTACAGAATCAATCACCTGCTTCATCACCCGCTCGCGGTTAGGGTGGTTGATCAGCTCCAGTTCAGCACCAACGAGGTCGATATGGGAGGGAAGTACTTTCAGATTGGGGGTATCAGATTCAAGCACCACATCTTTGGCCTGCACATCGTTCACCATACAATCATATAAGCTCTGCTGCACATTGCGCAGGTCGAACCCTAAACCTGTAGTGCTATTCGCCTGCGGGTCAGCATCTACCAGCAGTGTCTTGTATTCCAGCACAGCCAGACTGCTTGCCAGGTTTATTGCACTTGTAGTTTTTCCTACGCCACCTTTCTGGTTAGCGATTGCGATTATTCTAGCCATTGTTAAATTTAAAATTCTAAGGTTATTTATAGGATAAAGGATAAATCAGTACTGATCGCTTCTTCCTCAAACCTCAATGGTACTGCCTATTTCAGGGAGTATCAGTTCCAGCCCCGCATCGATGAACTGTACGATGGCTTCTTCCGTATCTATCTTAACGTAACCAAAGGTGTTATAGTGTACACCTATGATCCGGTCGCATTCAATCATATCTGCAGCGGCGATCGCATCTTCCACACCCATGGTAAAGTTATCTCCTATGGGTAATATGGCAAAGTCGAGGGACGCAATAGCAGGAATCAGCTCCATATCCAGGGTGAGTGCCGTATCTCCTGAGTAGTAGAAGTTACCTTCGTCTGTCATGAACACAAAGCCCATCGGATTACCGGCGTAGGTGCCATCCGGCAGGCTGCTCGAATGGTGGGCTACCACACATTTCACGGTGCCGAAATCGAATTTCCACTTTCCCCCCGTATTCATCGGGTGAAGCTTTTCAATACCCTGCCTGCCTGCCCAGGTCACAATCTCAAAATTCGATACCACCGTGGCATTGGTGCGTTTTGCCAGATCTACCAGGTCTGCTATATGATCTTCATGACCATGAGATACAAAAATATAGTCAGCTGCAATTAACTGGATATCAACCTTCTTTGCCAGTTCATTATGACTGATAAACGGATCAAACAATATTTTTTTGCCATTTACCTCCACTGCAAAACACGAATGACCATAGCAGGTGTACTTCATAAATTGGGCTGTTTTCTATGAAATTACGAATTAGGAATTAAGAATTAAGAAACGGAGCGGAGATAAATCAGGAGAAAATAATTCGCTATTGTCTCCGCTCTGTTTCTTAATTCTTAATTCCTGATTCTTAATTGTTTCTTCTTGTATTCGGACAAAAATACAACGATTACCCAAAATTCAGGTGCGGCGGTATATTTATTTATACACAAACTGTCCGCAAAACAGGCCTGTTACGAGATTAACCCATTAATTCCTAGCCGGTTTCAATAGCCGGGAGTATAATATATTATTAAAATATTAAAATTATTGCCGGTTGTCAGCAGATGACTGTTGATAACTAAAATACAATTTCCGCCCGGTTAATTCGTCCGTATATTTGTTGGCGATAGTTTGTTTTAACTTTTCTGACCAGATAAGTTACAGTAAATTGCCCCCTTATTATTTTTTATATTAAATATTTGTAATGCGACCGGGGATCAATTCCGTTATTCTTATTGTTTTTCTGCTGATACTGGATATTTATGTTTTTCAGGCGGTCAGGGCCATGTTTTATATGTCGGCCCCACGACTGAGGAACATCAGTTATAGTATTTACTGGGCGATCTCTTTTATCTGTATAATGATGGTGGCATTGCTGCCTTATATAAACTGGCAGAACTGGCCTGCACCGGTGAAATCGTACCTGATGGCCATTTTCCTGACACTCGTGATAGCCAAACTATTCGTGACCTTATTCCTGTTGATCGATGACGTGCGCAGAGGGGTTGTATGGGTAATCAGGAAATTTGCGGGGAATCCGAGTCCGTCGGTGGAATCAGTTACCAGTGGCATTTCCCGCTCTCAGTTCCTGAACAGGCTTGGATTGCTGACCGGAGGCGCCTTCTTCGCCACCATGATGTACGGCTTCTCTAACAAATACAACTACCGGGTACATAAGCTGAAGCTGGCATTCAAAAATCTGCCGGCATCTTTTAAAGGGATGCGCATCGTGCAGATCTCCGATATCCATTCCGGAAGCTTTGTTAACAGGGAGGCGGTGCTGAAAGGTATCAAAATGATTAATGATCAGAAAGCAGACCTGATACTGTTCACCGGGGATCTGGTGAACGACCGTGCCGTGGAGATGGCCCAGTGGATGGATGTCTTCAGTCAGATAAAAGCACCTATGGGCGTATATTCTACCCTTGGGAACCACGACTATGGCGATTACTATGCCTGGCCGGACAAAACGCCTAACGGGTATAGTGCGCTGCAGCACGAGAACCTGGAACGGCTCAAGGCGTTGCACGGAGAGCTGGGCTGGAAGTTGCTGATGAACGAAAATAAAGTACTGGAGCGTAATGGAGAGCAGATTGCCCTGCTGGGAGTAGAGAACTGGAGCGCTATTAAACGTTTCCCTCGTTATGGCGATCTCAAGCGGGCCAGCGAAGGAGTAGAGCATATACCTTTCAAGATCCTTTTATCGCACGACCCCACTCACTGGAATGCACAGGTAAGGCCGGAATACCCGGATATTTCCCTGATGCTGGCGGGGCATACCCACGGAATGCAGTTTGGTGTGGAGATTCCCGGTCTGAAATGGAGCCCGGCCCAGTATTTCTATAAAGAGTGGGCTGGGTTGTATAAGAAAGGGGAGCAATTTCTGTATGTGAACCGGGGATTTGGTTTCCTCGGATATCCGGGAAGGGTAGGGATATTACCAGAGATCACCGTGATTGATCTGGTATAATTTACCTGGCTACCGACAGAAAAGCTTTGTTTAACTCCTCATTCGCCCGATTCACGGGATATTTGACGTTAAATGATGAATTACACTTATCTTGCGGCTATGTACTAAGTAAACACATGCGCCTATACTTCTTAACTTTTCTGTTATTATGTAGCCGTATAGCAGCGGGACAAACTTTAGCAGAGCTGGAAAAGCAGCTGGACTCGTTGTTGCAGAAACAGCAAAAGAGCGAAGTTGTGATTGGCGTGGGGTATGGAAATAATCCTGCTTACGGCAGTAAAGTGACCAACTTCGAATTGCCCATTGTTCTGAAAACCTTTGTTGCACCGTCTCTCAGCTACTATCATAAAAGCGGCTTCTATGGAGGAGTTAGCGCTTATTACCTGTTTAACTCAGACCGGCAGCCCTGGTTTGAGTGGGACCTGACTGCAGGTTATGATTTTACAAAGAATAAAAATTTCATCACGGGTATATCTTATACACGTTATGTTTTTGCAGATTCTACTGATGTGCCGAAAACACCTATCAAGAACGAGCTGTTTGCTTATTTCTATTACCGCAAATGGTGGCTGGAACCGGGGATCAGCCTGGATTACGGCTGGGGGAAAGATATTTCTGAAGGAGAGCACTCCAGGGAAACGCTGCGGGGTAACGATTTCAACTCCATCGTTGCAGTAAGGCATCCCTTTGTTTTTTCCGGGTTACTGGGCAGGTTCGATATCCTGATGTTAACACCTTCTGTTAATCTCACAATGGGAACCGCAAACTATTACAGCAATCTGAAAGCATTCCAGTATATCACCCGTTCACCCAAGCTGAAGCAGGTAAAAGTACATCCCGGAAAAGAGCTGAATTTTCAGGATCATACTAATTTCCAACCCCGCGCATTGGATCTGACCCTCAATCTTTCCTATTTCATAGGCAGGGTCAACCTTGCTCCCACCTATACCGTATTCAAGCCATTAACCGGTGACGATCAAGGTATTATGAGTTACTTCACTGCTCGCGTTCTCTACAGTTTTTAGGATTCATTAACAAATAGCACGGAATTTGTGATTACCGCAATCGTAATTACAAATAGGGGTAACGTTTACTTCGGACGTCTATATTTTAACCATTATTAACTACAATTGATTTTATGAAAAAACTGTTTTTCGCCGTAGCAGTACTGACGATGGCTGCTGTTTCAACTGTTAATGCTCAGTCCACAAAGCTGCTTCGCTTCGGTATCAAAGGAGGTGCAAATCTCGGTAAACTTGACGGAACCGGTTTTCAGGATGGATTCAAATTAGGCTACCATCTTGGTGGTTTTGCACAGCTTAATCTTGTTAAAGGTTTTGGCGTTCAGGGTGAGGTAATATTTTCATCCACTAAAACTGAAACTACCGACAATTTTGATCAGATTTACCAGGGAGTAAGCACTTCAGATAACCGAAAAAAAATCAATTTGAATTATCTGAGTATTCCATTACTGGCCAATATTGACCTGGGAACTCCCCGTCTGAAACTGCAGGTAGGACCTCAGTTTGGCGCGATGGTAAGCGACAGGAAAGTATTAGGTGCTGCTAATCAGGCTTTCAAAGGTGGAGAAATTTCAGGTGTTGCCGGCTTATGGTTGCAGCTACCTATTATTAACGTAAGTGCCCGTTATGTTATCGGATTTAACGACATGAAAGACAAAAGTGTGAGCAGCTATGCAAACACCAGCAACTGGAAAAGCCAGACCATTCAGCTGGGCGTGGGTGTAACCTTTTAATTATTAGCTGCTAACTATAGCTATTTGCCTGCAGTGGGAATACCAATCATCGATTGGTATTCCCGCTGCTTTTTTTATTGAATTTTTTACCGTACTTTTTTCAATAGATCTTAAGCATATTTACCAATCATTAACAACTGCCACTGCGTCACTTGGCATTAAACTTGACTATATCGCCATACACAAAAAACAGCCACTATTAAAGGGATGATGTGACAGAATGTCCCTAACAAGGCGTCAAATATCTCAGATGAATAGATTTTACTTAGGAAATTCGGAAGAAGAAATGGAATTCATGCCTATTATCCCTTTGAATGAAGATGGAGAGGGACAGGAGGAGGAAAAGATCCCCGACGAACTGGCATTATTACCATTACGGAATACGGTATTATTTCCGGGAGTTGTATTGCCGATTACCGTAGGCCGCGATAAATCCATAAAAGCAGTAAACGACGCTTATAAAACTGACAAAGCGATAGGTGTTGTAGCACAGAAAGACAGTACAATAGAAGATCCGGGAGTAGCCGATCTCAGTGATGTAGGAACTGTGGCCCGTATTGTGAAGCTGATCAAGATGCCGGACGGCGGTACCACAATTATTATCCAGGGGCGTAAGCGTTTTAAGATAGAGGAGATTGTTTCAGAAGATCCCTACTTCAAAGCAAGAGTGAACATATTGCAGGACGAAGTGGCGGAGGATGATTCAGAGTTTGAAGCCTATATTTCTTCCATTAAGGACCTGGCAGGACAGATTATTCAGCTGTCGCCGAACCTGCCTTCAGAAGCCAGCATTATCCTCAAGAATATTGAAAATGCGTCGTTCCTCGTGCATTTTGTGTCTTCCAACCTCAATTCAGATGTGAAGGATAAGCAACAATTGCTGGAGATCAACAACCTGCGTACCCGTGCGGAATTGCTGATGAAATTGCTGCAGACAGAATTACAGCTGGCTGAACTGAAGAACAAGATTACCAACAAAACCAAAGCAGATCTCGACAAACAACAGCGCGATTACTTTCTGCAACAGCAGATGAAATCGATCCGTGAAGAACTGGGCGGCGATAGCAACGACAGGGAGCTGAAGGAGATGAAACGTAAGGCAGAAGAGAAGAAATGGCCTGCTGCTGCTGCGGAAGCTTTTTCCAAGGGTATTGAGAAACTGGAGCGCATGCATCCGAGCACACCCGATTACAGCGTTGTGTACAATCACCTGGATCTGCTGCTGGACCTGCCCTGGGGCGATTATACCACCGATAGCTACGACCTGAAAAAGGCAAAGAAAATACTGGACCATGACCACTATGGCATGGACAGGATCAAAGAACGTATACTGGAGTACCTCGCTGTATTGAAGCTGAAAGGAGATATGAAATCGCCGATTCTGTGCTTCGTAGGCCCTCCGGGTATCGGTAAAACTTCATTGGGTCGTTCCATTGCAAATGCGATAGGCCGCAAGTATGTACGTCTGAGCCTGGGAGGACTGCATGATGAAAGTGAGATCAGGGGCCACCGTAAAACCTACATCGGTGCAATGCCGGGAAGAGTGGTGCAGTCGATCCGCAAGATCAAATCATCCAATCCCGTGATGATCCTCGATGAGATAGACAAGATAGGTAACGATCTGAGAGGCGATCCGAGCTCCGCGTTGCTGGAAGTGCTGGATCCGGAGCAGAACGGCACCTTTTACGATAACTACCTGGAGCTGGAATATGACCTGAGCAAGGTATTGTTCATTGCCACAGCCAATAATATCAATGCGATTCATCCGGCGTTACGCGACAGGCTGGAGATCATTGACCTGAGCGGATATTCTATAGAAGAGAAAGTGGAGATCGCCAAAAGGCACCTGCTGCCCAAGCAAAAGGATGCGCATGGTTTGAAGGATACGAAAGTGCGCATGCCCAATGCAGTGATCGAGCAATTGATTTCGGATTATACCCGTGAGAGTGGCGTACGTGAGCTCGACAGGCAGTTTGCTGCAATTATGCGTAACCTGGCCAAGCATGTGGCAATGGAGGAAAAATTACCGGATTCACTGACAGGTGACGATTTGCAGCGCATATTAGGCAAGCCCCGTTATTCCAATGAGATCTATAAAGTGGGGAATCCTCCGGGAGTGGCTGTAGGTCTGGCGTGGACGTATGTAGGAGGCGATATCCTGTTTATTGAAGCCAGTTTGAGCGAAGGAAAAGGAGAGATGAAGCTGACTGGTAACCTGGGTAATGTGATGAAGGAATCCGCTGTTACTGCGCTTACTTATTTGCAGTCGCACGCTGTTGAGCTGAAACTTGATCCTAAGTTATTCACACAGAAAAGTGTGCATGTACATATTCCTGAAGGAGCCGTACCGAAAGACGGTCCCAGTGCAGGTATCACCATGCTCACCGCGCTTACTTCCATCTTTACCGGGCGAAAGGTAAGATCCTATCTGGCCATGACGGGAGAAATTACTTTACGTGGACAGGTATTACCGGTGGGAGGTATTAAGGAAAAAATCCTGGCCGCCAAAAGGGCAGGCATCAAGGAAATCATCCTTTGCTGGCAAAATGAGAAAGATATCAAGGATATCAATCCGTCTTACATCAAAGGCATGAAATTTCATTATGTGCGTGAAATGAACCAAGTATTGGAAATAGCGTTATTAAAGAAGTAAACACGCGTAATATTGCTGTCAGTCCTGGCGGCAATTTATATACGTTCGTACCGGTTTAGTTGTGACTCCGGTGTGAACCATGTTGATTGTTTTAAGGGTTGATAAAGCCGTTCTGCGAAACAGGCAGAACGGCTTTTTATTTTAATCTATAAGCTGGCGCTTATAGAGCTGTATTGTGTTTTCGAGGCCGTAATACAGGGCATCGGCGATGAGGGCATGACCAATGGATACTTCTTTTAACTGTGGAATGTGAAGTTTGAAGAAGCGGAGATTATCGAGGTTGAGATCATGACCGGCGTTGATATCAAGGCCGATGGCAGTGGCTTCGCGGGCAGTGTTTTTGTAGTCGTTGAACAACTGCAGGTTTTGCGGCTGCGTACGGGCCTTCATATATTCTTCTGCGTAAGGACCGGTATACAATTCGATGCGGTCGGCGCCGGCTGTTTTAGCGCCAGCCACTTTACTTACTTCGGGATTGAGGAAGATAGAAACACGGATGCCTGCGTTTTTCAGGGTAGAGATCACGTCTTTCAGCTGTGACTGGTATTTCTCAGTATCCCAACCTGTATTGGACGTAATAGCATCTGGCGGATCAGGAACAAGGGTACATTGATGAGGTTTTACTTCAAGTACCAGGTCCATGAATTCTTTTGAAGGATAGCCTTCGATATTGAATTCAGTTTTCACCAATGGTTTCAGATCTCTAACGTCCTGGTAGCGGATATGGCGTTCATCGGGGCGGGGGTGAACAGTGATACCTTCTGCACCGAAGCGTTCACAATCCTGTGCCACCTTTAAAATATCCGGCAGGTTGCCACCACGTGCATTCCGCAGTGTGGCAATCTTGTTGATGTTTACACTCAGCTTTGTCATGTGGCAAAAATACAAGAATTAGCTTTAGCTATTAACATTTAGCCTTTAGTAAACCATTAAAACAGTTCACTAAAGGCTAAATATAAAAAGCTAAGAGACTTAAAAGATTAGTACCGGTAATAATCTGGTTTGAAAGGACCTTCTACTGGAATACCGAGGTATTCAGACTGTGTATGGGTCAGTACATCCAGCTCAACACCGATTTTTTTCAGGTGTAAGCGGGCTACTTTTTCATCCAGGTGTTTAGGCAGCACATATACTTTGTTTTCGTATTTATCTGAATGCAGCCACAGTTCGAGCTGAGCAAGCACCTGATTGGTGAAGGAGTTACTCATTACGAAAGAAGGGTGACCGGTTGCACAACCCAGGTTTACGAGGCGGCCTTCAGCCAGCAGGATGATATCCTTACCATCGATGGTGTATTTATCTACCTGAGGTTTGATTTCCACTTTGGTATTACCATAGTTTTTGTTTAACCAGGCAACATCGATTTCAATATCAAAGTGACCGATATTGGAAACGATACATTTATCTTTCATCAGCTTGAAGTGTTCGCCAGCGATGATATCGCGGCAACCGGTGGTGGTAACAATGATATCAGCTTCTTTCACAGCGTCGTTCATCTTCTTCACTTCATAACCTTCCATAGCAGCCTGCAGCGCGCAGATAGGATCAATTTCGGTAACGATTACGCGGGCACCGGCACCTCTCAGTGATTCGGCAGAACCTTTACCCACATCGCCAAAACCTGCAACCACAGCTACTTTACCGGCAATCATTACGTCGGTTGCGCGGCGGATCGCATCTACGCAGGATTCGCGGCAGCCATATTTATTGTCGAATTTAGACTTGGTAACGGAATCATTGATGTTGATAGCAGGAAGGGGTAAAGTACCATTTTTCATGCGTTCGTATAAACGGTGAACGCCGGTAGTGGTTTCTTCACTCAATCCTTTTACATGCTGGATCAGTTCAGGATATTTATCCAGTACCATGTTGGTGAGGTCGCCACCATCGTCGAGGATCATATTCAGCGGACGGTCAGGGCTACCAAAGAACAGGGTCTGTTCAATGCACCAGTCGAATTCCTGCTCATTCAGGCCCTTCCAGGCAAAAACAGGTACGCCGGCAGCAGCAATAGCAGCAGCAGCATGGTCCTGAGTAGAAAATATATTGCAAGAGCTCCAACGAACCTCAGCTCCAAGATGAACCAGGGTTTCAATCAGTACAGCAGTCTGAATAGTCATATGTAAACAACCGGCAATGCGTGCACCCTGTAGTGGCTTGCTGTTACCATATTCTTCTCTCAATGACATCAGGCCTGGCATCTCTGCTTCTGCCAGTTCTATCTCCTTGCGGCCCCAGGCAGCAAGAGACATCTCTTTTACCTTGTATTCGAGGCTAAAGTCAATGTTTGATTTTGCTATAGTTGACATTCTTTTTCGTTTTGTGCAAATCTAGGGTTATTTTAACTTTTAACATAATGATACTGTTTGTCCTTCGCAGCAGATCCCCTAAATTTTTTGTCAAGGAAAGTCCGCCCTGGTATCCCATCTCCCTTTTTATAAATTAATTTGATTTAATATAAATATTATTATAAATTTGCTAATTAATATATATTTTATATTAATAAATTGTTTGCTGGTCTGCAACAGGTGTAAGGGTATGAAATAATTATACGAATCATAAAAATACCATTAATATATCTTATACCTCAACACCTCAAAATGACATTTTTGATTGCGGCGGCTGGTTTTTCAGTTTCATCAGAAGAGTAGAAGAAACAATTTACGCCGGGAGAGCCAACACAGAGATTTGCGCATATAGGGTTTTACAAAGGACTGTTTTTCATGTTTGATTAAAAATCTATATGTATAAATAGAAATTTACTGCTTATATGTTACTCCGTTCCTATCCTATGAAATTAAGAGAGCAAGGTATGTCCGTATCCGTCCGCAGATTATTGCGTGGCGTCTGTCTGGCTGTGGGGCTCATCCTCTTCACTATGGGAGTAAACGCACAGTTTCCCCGTATCATTAATCCTGCCGGAGGAGGAACTACACCGAATACAGGGCTGAAATTACAGGTTAATGCAGATGCCTCTGTACAGGTATTCCGGAATGGAAAAACAGAAACAGCGAAAGACTACTACAGCCCAAACTTAACGGGAGTACAAACTTACATCGACTTTAAGGTAGAAGATCCTACGCGTGTTTTTTCTGTTGACACCAGGCAATTGGTAACTTATTCGGCCATCTCTCAGGTGATGGGCACGGGAACCACTGCAGATCCTTACCAGGTGTGTTTTATAGGCAAAGTGATCAACACGGAAACAGAGAACGGATCTACCTCCACTTATCCTACAACGGTGATCATGACACTCTCTTATGTAGTGCCCAATGATTATTACACGCTTGACTATACCGTTTATAACACCAACTATGGTAACGTTCCGCATATATATGTAGATGAATACACTACTATACAGGACGATCCGATTACCCCCAATCCTGAGAATAACAAACAGCAGTATAATTACAGGTTGCAGGATGCTACAGGGAAGGCCACCATACTGGGGTTTCTCAGGGATGCCAATGCCACCACCGGAGGGGTAACCACCGGTACTTACTATCATACCTACCATGCCTATGATAAATTTAATTCCTATGCGCTGGCTTCTGCCCCTAACCGGCGGGATGGGAATCCACAGGATAGTTATAATCTTTATAATACCATCAGCCTGGCTGCGGTATATAGTCCAAGCCGGAAGGCGGCCGCTATCGACATTTCACTGGGATCGAAAGATTATCTGAACCGCGCGGTGGGGAGCAGGGTGGGGATTGCCTATGGTAATACTACAATGCCTCCCGCTTCGTTGCCGCTGACCACGAATCCGGTCAGCACCAACAGTGAACCAATCGTTCTGTCGTTTGAAAGAACGGATCCTTCAGGCCTGGAGGGCGCGCTTGGGAACATACATGGCGCATATGGATTCAACCTCAAAGTAGAGAAGGCGGCGAATGTAACGGCTCCGTTGTATGTGAAGATCAAGCAGGTACCCGCTGCCCCCGGAGAGCAACATGTAGCGGTACAGGGCGTGGATTACAATTTCCAGGAAGGGTATATGATTCCGCCAAAGAACTACCAGGTGGGAGATCTTATCCCACTTCAGAAAGTGCAGGTTATAGGGAATAATACACTGGAGTATAACCGACATATGAGCTTTGCGCTGGAGCAGGTGACCGACGATCAGATGGTGACTATTGGCAGCATCTCCAATTGTACATATACCATCATTGATGATGAGCCACGGAATCTTACGGTAACAGGGCCGGTTAGCGTAAAGGAAGGAAAAATAGATTCGATCCGGGTAGCATTACCGCCCGGTGTACTGATCAATGAAAGAACGCAGGTACAGCTCTCCCTGCAACCAGGTACAGAAGCGGTGAGCCCTACTGATTTTACCTATGATCAGTCGGCCTGGATAGAGATAGGCGCCAATGGGGTGAGCATCCCTGTGCGTGGTGTAATGGACAGCATCATCGAAAAGGACAAGCTCGTGAATTTCAAAGCAGATGCTGTGGTGCTTGGTCAACCGCAGACCGCTTCTTTTTCGCTGAAGATCGCGGACTCTACTCATCTTGATCCTACATTGACCCGGCTATCGGTTAAAACGGAAGATCCGGCTTTGCTGAAAGAACCTTATACAGGGCCGGTCACTGTCACATTGCCTAAAAATGTTACTACCGAGCTACCCATTGATATAACAATAACGAAGCAACCCAGCTCCACCGCCACCGAAGGGGTGGATTATGTTTTACCGGGAACCGCGCAGATTCCGCAGGGAGCCGGCAGCGTCGTGGTGACCCTGGATATTAAGACAGATCATCGTATTGAAGGAACGGAAACAATTGATCTGGCGCTGGCCGGAACGGATCATGTTACCGGTACCGCCTATACGTATACGCCGGCAACTATCAATATTATTGATGCAGACCTCCCGATGACGGCGCCGATAATACTTCATCTTTCCACTAATTCAATCAGCGAGGGAACATTGCCGGCTCCGGGGATATGGGCAGAGTTACCTGCCGGCCTTTCCACTCAAATACCTATTCACCTGAAATTTGTGCCTGGCGCTTCTTCTACCGCGCTTCCGGCAACTTATGGCTTTCCGGTAACAACGGTAACGATTCAGCCGGACCATGTATTGTCGGATACTATCAATGTAAACACTACCGCTAACCTGGTATTTGATGATACGAGAAACCTGGTACTGGTGGGCGGTACGCCCGATCCTGGCATACTGGTGAAAGACAGTCTGCAGTTGACGATCAATGATAATACCGATCCTACGAAGAAGGTGCTGACACTGGCGCCGGTTACCTATCATCTGAAAGAGGGCGACAGTACGCAGTTTAGTATAGCATTACCGGCGGGATACACTTCCGCGAAAGCTATCAGTGTAAGGTTATCGAAGAAGGTGGCAGGTACGGAAGCCAGCGACACGGATTTCGGATATATCAGTCAGGATGTGGTATTGCCAGCCAACACTACATCGCCTTTTACCACTCCCGGTAATATTATTTACGCCGTCGGAGATCAGATCATCGAGAAAGATGAGCGGTTAAATCTTTCGGGTACTGTTAGTACACTTACCGGATACAAGGTGACAGATACTGCCATTATCATTGATGATGCCAACCGCCGCAATCCGCTGAATACAAAGCTGACGTTCGCTGCGCCGTCAACGCCGATGCCAGAGAACAGTACGCAGCAGATCACCTTCAGTTTACCCGCGGGTATTACCACTCAAATACCGATCAAAGTATCGCTGCCCTCAACGGGGACGGCTACACGTGGAGCTGATTACTACCTGCCGACCGACACGTCTTTTACCGGCGCATCAGGTATAGCAACACTGAATGTATTAGCGGATATACTGGTGGAAGATGTGGAAGCAATCCATATCCAGCCTGCTGTGAGCGATGATTACGGTACCGCCTATACGTATACACCTGCAACGCTGGATATGACAATCAAGGATGCGCAATATCCTTTCCCGGCAGGTGATTCTGTATTACTGACAAGCACTCCCGATCCTGTAACAGAAGGAGCTACCGCCCGTGTAACCGCCACCTTTCCGCATGGCTGGCTGGCGGGTAAAGACTGGCCTGTTACGCTGGTAAAAGATGCGTCGTCGACCATAGCAGACGCCCGGCATAGTGCAATACCCGGCACCATTACGATAACAAATGGCAACGGAAATGCCTATACGGATATTACCACCCAGATTAATAATGTATTTGATGACGGAGGATATATAAAGATAAACGCCAATGCCGGTAATACGAATATGCCAGCTACCAGCGGGATTGTAAATGTGACAGACGGAACAGATCCTACGAAAAGGAAACTGACCCTGACACCGGTGACCACACCGCTGGCAGAAGGAAGCAGTACTGCATTTACGATTTCCCTGCCTGCGGGATATTCCTCAGCAAAGAATATTTCAATTGCGCTGTCGCGTAACCCGGTGGGCTCAGTAGCTGTGGACGGCGATGTTCAGTTGCAGTCGCCCGTATTATTCCCCGCCAACACAGTAGGCAGCTTCACCACTGCAGGCACCACACTGACAGCTGTTCCTGACAATGTCATAGAAAAAGATAAGCAGCTGGTGATATCCGGCACAGCAGCAGGATACCAGGTGAGCGATGCCACATTGATGATCAATGATGCTACCCGCCGGAATCCGCTGAATACAAAACTGACATTCATTGCGCCGTCAACACCAATGCCGGAGAATAGTACACAGCAGCTCAAATTTAGTTTGCCCGCTGGCGTTACTACGGAGATCCCGATCAAAGTATCGCTGCCCTCAACGGGAACGGCTACACGTGGAGCTGATTACTACCTGCCGACCGACACGTCTTTTATCGGTGCATCAGGTATTGCTACGCTGAATGTACTGGCGGATATACTGGTGGAAGATGTGGAAACCATTCAGGTCAATCCTGCTGTAAGCGATGAACTGGGAACTGCTTATACTTTTACCCCCGCGGCCATTAATCTGAATATCAAGGATGCGCAGTATCCTTTCCCGGCAGGCGATTCTGTATTACTGACAAGCACTCCTGATCCGGTAACAGAAGGAGCTACCGCCCGTGTAACCGCCACCTTTCCGCATGGCTGGCTGGCGGGTAAAGACTGGCCTGTTACGCTGGTAAAAGATGCGTCGTCGACCATAGCGGACGCCCGGCATAGTGCAATACCCGGCACCATTACGATAACAAATGGCAACGGAAATGCCTATACGGATATTACCACCCAGACTAATAATGTATTTGATGACGGAGGATATATAAAGATAAACGCCAATGCCGGTAATACGAATATGCCGGCTACCAGCGGAATTGTAAATGTGGCAGACGGAACAGATCCTACGAAAAGGAAACTGACCCTGACACCGGTGACCACACCGCTGGCAGAAGGAAACAGTACTGCATTTACGATTTCCCTGCCTGCGGGATATTCCTCAGCAAAGAATATTTCAATTGCGCTGTCGCGTAACCCGGTGGGCTCAGTAGCTGTGGACGGCGATGTTCAGTTGCAGTCGCCCGTAGTATTCCCCGCCAACACAGTAGGCAGCTTCACCACTGCAGGCACCACACTGACAGCTGTTCCTGACAATGTCATAGAAAAAGATAAGCAGCTGGTGATATCCGGCACAGCAGCAGGATACCAGGTGAGCGATGCCACATTGATGATCAATGATGCTACCCGCCGGAATCCGCTGAATACAAAGCTGACATTCATTGCGCCGTCAACACCAATGCCGGAGAATAGTACACAGCAGCTCAAATTTAGTTTGCCCACTGGCGTTACTACGGAGATCCCGATCAAAGTATCGCTGCCCTCAACGGGAACGGCTACACGTGGAGCTGATTACTACCTGCCGACCGACACGTCTTTTACCGGTGCATCAGGTATTGCTACGCTGAATGTACTGGCAGATATACTGGTGGAAGATGTGGAAACCATTCAGGTCAATCCTGCTGTAAGCGATGAACTGGGAACTGCTTATACTTTTACCCCCGCGGCCATTAATCTGAATATCAAGGATGCGCAGTATCCTTTCCCGGCAGGCGATTCCGTAGGATTAACGTTTTCGGCTGATACGCTCTATGAAGGCGGAGCCGGAGCTATGATAAAGGCTACTTTCCCTCATGGCTGGAAAGCCGGCAAAGATTGGGTGATCAGCCTGACCAAAGATGTGGCAGTTTCTGTAGATAACAGCCGGCATACCGCGTTGCCAGTCAGCGTTACCATTCCGAACAATGCAGCGAGCGGTACTACAGCTCCGGTAGCGGCCACTACTAACAACATGCTCGATGACGACGGCATACTGGTGGTGAAAGGCAACCAGGGAAATACTGCCATGCCGGCCAGCAATGGTGTGGTATATATCAAAGATAATACGCAAACATTGCCCGGGGCCAGGAAGATAACACTAACTCCTGATGCCACGCTGATACCAGAGGGGAACAAAGTGATGGTGACTGTAAGCACACCTTTTGCTTCCACTAAAGATGTGACCATCAAATTTGTAGTAGATCCGGCGGGCACTACAGCTACTAACCCCGACGATTATACGCTCTCGGCAACATCTTTTGTACTGCCACACGGACAAACTTCCGGCACGTTTGAGTTGTTGCAAACAAAAACAGACCTCGTACTGGAAACAGATGAAACCATTAAAGTAAATGCTACCGTTAACGGATATACGGTGAATAACCTGTCGCTCGCTATACAGGATATGACACGTACAAATCCTGCTAATCTGAAATTAACGACCAGCCTGTTCAAATCGCCATTGACGGAAGGGGATAGCGGCCCGCTGACGGTTAGTCTGCCCGCAGGCGTGACCACCGCTGTTCCCATCACCGTTCAGCTGCCGCAAACAGGCGGCTCGGCAGAAGCTACGCTGGATTATATTTTAGCGCCGTCTGTTACAATTGCCAGTGGTGGAAATGCTGCTACAGTGTTAACAATCAACCACGACAATCTCACGGAAGGGCCGGAGAACTTTGTGCTCACACCGTCTGCTACTGATGGGATCAGCACCTTCAGTATTGCACCGCTGGATGTTACCATCCTGGATGATCCTTCCCAATATCCGCTTCCTGGTCCGGTTGCCATTAACAGTACATTAGCGGCGATCGACGAAGGAGGGGCCGGTACATCGCTCAGCGTGCAGTTACCGAAAGGTCTGCAGGCGGGAAGGGATATAGTAGTGCATATCAGCAAGGATGCCACATTGAGCACAGCAATAGCATCGGACCATAACGTGTTGCCATCTCCCTACGACATTGTAATCAAAAAGAACGATAATATTGGTCTGCATCCGTTTGTTCTGCTGGCGCTGAAAGACCTGATACTGGAAGATGATGAAACAGTGGTGTTTAAAGGAAATATTACAGATCCGGTATTCGCCGCGTCGGTAGTAAAAGATACTACCATTATCATCAAAGACAGAACACATGATGACCCGGCCACCGGCTTCATTCATCTGACAGCGCCAGGTGGCGCAACGCATGTGCTGGAAGGGAATAGCTATACCATGCATGTAAGCCTGGCGCCGGGTGTAACATCGTCGAAGCCGATAGTGGTAACTCTTGGCATTGGTGCGGGATCAATAGCAGATTCTACTGATATCGATAACCTGCCGGCAAATGTCACCATTCCGGTTGGAGCTACAGGCGTTGATTTCAGCTTTATGGCAAAGAATGATTTCATACTGGAAAAACCAGAGCTGCTGTGGATTACGGCAACACCTGATTATCCGGGAATGAAGGGCGACAAGCTGTCTGTTACTATAGATGATGCCACCCGCCTGAATCCTGAAAACCTGAAACTGGAAGTACGTATAGACTCTACCGTTATTCACGAGGGTAGTAGCAGTAAAGTGACAGTAGGATTTGTGAACAGCCAGATCACCTCATCGGAGGATGTGCAGATCAATATAGCATTGAATGCAGCATCCACAGCAGATGCGACGGATTATAGCGGTATGCCGTTACAGACAACGCTGGCTGCCAATACCCATAGTATGGCGTACCAGCTGAAGATTACCGACGATCAGATTCTGGAAGGAGATGAGCAACTGCAGTTTACTGCAACGTTAGGTACTCCCGGATATACACTGGTACAGCCAGCCGCCGTGTTGATACCGGAGACAGGCGACATGCGTGTGCTGTTAATAAAAGCAGCAGATGCAGCAGAGCCGGCAACGAATGGGGCCTACACCATCAAATTTCCGGGCAATGCCACAGCAGCAGCAGATGTTAAGGTAGTTTTCTATGTAAGCAGCATTGCAGGAACTACAAATATTGCTCCGATACCAACATCTGCAGTGATACCTGCAGGCGCCAACAGTGCATCCGTTCCGGTAACAGTGATCGATAACAAGGTAATTGAAGGAGATGAAACAGTGAGGATGGCGTTGATGCTGGCACAGATGAAACGCTTTAACAGGAATATCGCTTTTGATGTTAATGATAAGGATACGGTAACATTGACTGTACACGATGATGAAGCTACTGATCCGGGGCGGGCGATGGCAATAGAAAAAACAGCCGATGCATCAGAACCTGCTACCCCGGGGTATTTTCATGTACACTTTGCAAACACGCAGATGTCGGCTGTAAAGGATGTGAATATTTACTATGCTGTATCTGGTAACGCAGTTGCTGATAGCCGCTATAAAAAGCTGAGTGGTATTGTAACGATACCAGCGGGCAGTAGTAGTGCTGATATAAAGGTAGACCCGATTGACAACAATATTGCAGAGGGAGACGAGCAGGTGAAAATACAACTGGAAACTGTTACCAGCAGCATGACTGGTATTACCTGGCCATTAGCTGCCAATGCTGCAGCCAGTTTGACGATACATGATAACGACACACTGGTAGTACAGATAAGCACTAACGTTACCACTGCCGAAGAAGGTAAACCGGTGCAGTTTACATTGAAGTCAGATGTTATGGCTGCACATGATGCGCCCATCAGGATACAGCTAACACAGGATGCAGCACGGACTTTCACGGCAGGAGAAGGCACCGTGAGTGGCAATATACTTACACTGAATATGCCGGCTATGGTGAAGGAACATACGTTTACCATCACAGTAACGGATAATGAAATTAATGACGATAACGGATTCCTGAAAGTGGCGCTGCTGCCTTATACAGCAGGAAACGGTACACTTGTTTACAGGCCTGGTACGCCGGATACAGCAAGGGTGGATATCACAGACAATGATCCGCTGGTGCTCACGTTTGCGGCCGATAGGGTGAAGGTAAAAGAAGGTAATAAGGGAGAGAACACGCCGATGAAATTCAGTATACAGATGAACAGGCCAAGCTCCCGCAGGATAACTGTGAACTACGACTTCGAAGAAACGAAAGAGCCCAGAATTTATCCGTTCATGGATTATAAGGCCACACCAGGGGTGGATTTTGACACTACCATCAGGCAAACAGTGATAGCGCCTATGCAAACGACCGGAGAGCTGACAGTGAATATCATCGGTGACGACCTGTTCGAACTGAACGAGCTCTTTGTAGTGAATATGATCAATGCTACAGTGCCGTCGGGTCAGAACCCGCCGGTGATGGGTGATCCGCACAAGGCTACCGGCGTGATTCTGAACGATGATCCGATGTGCAATAGTTGTGATACAGACGGTGACGGGCTGACCGACCAGCAGGAAGATATCAACGGAAACGGTGATCCGTTTGATGATGATACCGATGGCGATGGTATACCGAACTTCCTGGATCTGGATTCAGATGGTGACGGAGTGCCTGATTCTGTTGAAAAATTCACTACCGATAAACGTTATATCGATAATAACAGTGGCAAGCTCAGGGTGCATCCGGCTATTTCGCCGAACAACGACGGGTTGGGTAATGATCAGATGTACGTAGAGAATATTGACAAGTATCCGAATAACGAGGTGATCATATTTAACCGCTGGGGTGGCACTGTGTTCAGGCTGCAACACTATAATAATAGGATGAATACCTTCCGTGGTAAGGCCAATACCGGCAGCAGTGCGGGTAACGATGTGCCGGATGGGTCTTATTTCTATAGTATTGAAGCTATGATCGATGGCAGGAAGGAACGCTATACCGGCTTTATTGTCATCAAACGTTAACGTGTATACGAACCTATTTAAGCTGATACCTATGAAAGAGCGACTTATGAAAGCTTTAGGGATCTCCGTTTTGTGCTGGTGCTTTTGTCTGCGGGCGATGGCGCAGCAGGAACCGCTGTACTCGCAGTATATGTTCAATGGTATGGTGATCAACCCTGCTTATCCCTCAATGGACGAATCGTCCAGCCTGACTGCGGTTGGCCGTAACCAATGGGTGGGCGTGGATGGTGCTCCCAAAACGGCTACAGCATCCTTTTACACGCCTGTGAAGGCAACCAACACCAGTTTGGGTTTTTCTTTGATGAATGAAAAGATCACAGTGAATTCGCATACAGCGGTGAGTTTTAACGTGTCACAGCGTGTGAAACTGAATGAGAAAGTATACCTGGCGCTGGGAATAAAGGGAGGTATGTCGCAATACCGGGAAGATAATGCCTCATTGGGTACCACCGATCCTGTATTTGCACATAACCAGAGTTATTGGAAAACGGATGTAGGTTTCGGCTTCATGCTTTTTACGGATCATTTCTCTATAGGGTTATCATCGCCCACATTTAAAAGTTTTGATTTGGGCAATAGTGCCAATAAGGTGGCGGTAGAGTCGCACTACTACCTGCAAACCGGCTACCTGATCAGTCTTAATGACGATGTGAAGATGAAACCCAACATATTGTTACGGCAGGTAAAAGGGGCAGGATTTCAATATGATCTGAATGCCAATATTCTGTTGAAGAATGTAGTGTGGCTGGGGGCTTCCTGGCGATCGGAGAAGACGATGACAGGTTTGATACAGGTGCAGGTTACCAAGAATCTGCAGATTGGTTATTCGTATGATACGCCGATGCAATCAAACCTCAAAGGGGCACAAACAGTATCTCACGAGCTGATGATCAATTACCGGTTCTCCTGGTCGAAGTGGAAAGTGGTGGCACCCCGTTATTTCTAAAAATGAAAAAACAAGAATAGTATGCGAAAATACAGATCCTCTTCACTCATACTTTTCCTATACATTGTTCCCCTGTTTGTTTCCTGCAGTTTTACCAAAGACCATTTGCAGGCAGGTAGTATGGCTAAAGTAAGACGTGCGGAGCGGCTTTACAAGCGACAGGACTATGGCGGTGCCATCTCCCTATGTAATAGTGTCATCAACAATGGTGGCAATGAAGAAAGCGTCAGAAAGGCCAAGATACAGCTGGCCAGGGTTTATTTTGAAACCAGACAGTTTGAAAAAACAATCAGTCTTTATGACGAGTTGTTGTACAAACCGGGAACCGATATACAGGTAACAGACGTTACCAATTATATAGACCTGCTTAAACGTACAGGCAGAGTAGCCAGAGCACAGGAAGTAAGCGCGGTGTATGCCAGTAATTATAAGAATAATGCCCGTTTCAGCAATCTGCAGGAGTCGCTGGCAGATTACTATCACTTTTTTAACCGCGATTCTATGGTGAATGTGAGGGTAGACAGCCTGCGGCTAAACCTGCCCGGTTATCAGTACGGACTGGCATTGTATAAGAATAATATAGTGTTTCTATCGAATGATATCAGGAAAAATGAGCAACAATCATTCTATACAAACTCCCGTCTTTACCAGATTTCGGAAGATGGGATAGAGCCGTTCAGCAACAGCTTGAGAGGCGTATTGCAGGTGGGACCGGCCTCATTTTATGACGATGGAAAGAAAGTGATCTATACTTCTAACAGGTTTGGCAACGTCCGGAACGACAAGAATTCCTACATCAATTATAACAATGGTACACAGTTGTTATCGGCTGTTTATCAGGCGGATCATGATACGTGGAGCAAGCCGGTACCGGTAAAGCTGGGGAAAAACACGGAAAACTATTCTTTCCTGCATCCCTGTGTTGCACCGAATGGGAAACGGTTGTACTTTGCGTCCGATATGCCGGGGGGAATGGGTGGAACTGACATCTATTACGCCGACTGGGATAAAGAGGCAAAGCGGTGGAAAGCGCCGGTAAATATGGGTCCTCAGGTAAATACCAATGGGAATGAGTTATATCCTTTTGTTGTTGGCGACAAATTGTTCTTTGCTTCCAATGGACTGCGTGGATTCGGAGGGCTGGATATTTTTGTCATCAATATAAAAAAACCAGAAGAAGGAACCGTACATTTGCCCTATCCTGTGAATACGCAGTTTGATGATCTGAACCCTGTGCTGGACGAGAACAAGCTTTTGCTGTATTTTACATCAGATCGTTCAGGAGTGCATGATAATGATCATATCTATGTGCTGAACCTGAAGAAAAATCCTTTGAAACAACTGGATCTGCCTTATCCCGGCAGGCCAGTGAAAGAAGACGACACTGTGCCTTATACCATGAATCAGACGGATAGCCGTCGACAGCTGACTTTAGTAGGAGATAAACAATATGATAACCTGCCATCTGGAAAGAAGGTACCCGGAAATCCTGTTGCAAAACCCGATCCTATAGCCGTTAACGTTACAGACGAACGAGCAGCCACTGATTATACAAATGATATAAGAGACAGTTCACCAGAGATGATCCCCTGGCAGGGAACTCAACCGGCGCTATTGCCGGATGCCAATACTATATCCCCATTGGCATCGGTAAATAACGGGGTGGGCTACACGCTAAAGAAAGACAGCGCCGTGAGGGTACTGGAATCATTATGGAGAGTGCCCGGAGTGATCTATTATGATCTGAATTCCTATGTACCGCAGGATCAGGAATGGCGTAAGCTGGATTCGATATTCCGGATATGGAAGGCCTATCCGCGGAGGATCATTATAGTGAACGGGCATACGGATATCATTGGTACGGAGCGCTATAACCTTTCGCTGTCGAAGAATCGTGCTGCCTACATACGGGAATGCCTGTTGAGCAGGGGAGTGGAGCCTGGTAAAGTGCAGATCTATTACTTCGGCTCTACACGCCCGGTTTGGGTAGCCAAACAGTATAATCTGCAAACAGACAGGGATATTTTTATCCGGCTGCAGGGCGTGAACAGGCGATGCGAGATCAGCATCCAATAATTTGTTATCGGTTATTTTTTAGCGTATATCAAACTAACACAAATGAAAAAAATTTCTTCATTCATGCTTTTACTGACGATAGGCGCGCAAGCCTTCGCACAGGAAATGCCGGTTGTGTTTAACAAGAGTTTCAGCGGCCCCAAGAACCAGTATAAGAAACTGGCCATTGCGGACAATAACTCTATTGTTGCTATCGGAGGAGGATCAGATAATGGTTGCATTACCAAGTTATCTGCTACGGGAAATCTTATTTACAATGCAAAACTGAACAAAGGAGGACTGGTAGCGTACCAGGACTTACTCTTACTGCCTAAGAATGAGCTGGTGGCAGTAGGAGGCGGTACTATTGCCTACGGTAACGCACGTATTACCAGGTTAACAGCATCTGGTGAGGTAGTGTTCGACAAAAGTATTGGTAATGGCCAGGGAGGCTACTTTACCCGTATCATCACCGACCGTCATGGTAACTATATCACGGTGGGTGTAGATGGTAGTAAACCTGCACAGGCACGTATTACTAAAATGACACCCGATGGAAAGATAGAATTTGATAAAGGATTCGGAGCGCATAATGTATTTACCAATGTGCTGATTGATGAAGATGAGAATATTATAGCTGTGGGAGGAGATGTAGGTGATGGACAGGGTAAAGCGTATATGGTGAAGGTAAATGGAAAAGGTGATAAACAGTTTGAGCTGTCGTTCGGCAAACCGGGCGCCATTTTCGAGAAGATGTTGTTGCTGGAAGACGGATCTGTACTGGCTATGGGCGGTGGCGCTTATGGCACGGGTAACGCGAGCCGTATATCTAAAGTAAATGCTGAAGGACAGGTGGTGTTCGATAAAGAGTATAGCACTGCTGATGGAAAATTCAATGCGATGAAGGTAAATGATCTGGGACAGATCTTTGCCTGTGCAGAAGAAAAAGACAAAGGCCGTATTGTGAAATTGCGCCCCGATGGTACCGAGCTTTTTAACAAAGAGGTAGATGCAGCATTGTATTCACTGGAAGTGGGTAAGAATGGAAAAGTAGTAGCGGCCGGTGGTAATGTAGGCAGCAATACCGGTAAAATTGTAAAGTTACAGCCGGATGGAACAGCTGTGATTAATAAAACAGTGGGATCGGTATTCCAGCACCTGTTGCTGACAGAAGATGATGAGATCTGTGTGGTGGCAAAAGATGGTTACCGCCTGATTAAACTGAGCCCGGACGGAGAAATGATGTTCGATAAAGAGCTGGGCAAATACGATGCTAAAACATCGCTGGTTTCGTTGCTGATGAGCCCTTCCGGAGAAATTCTTGCAGCAGGCGGTGGTGATGAGGATGGTAACCGCATCATCAAAATCAGCCACGGGGTTTCTATCAATGATATCGCTGTTTCTGAGCCGCTGAACGGATTATCGAATGCAAGTCTTACGATCACATTATCAGGCTTTTTAAGAAGTAATGGTGTTCGTACGCCCGTTAACGTTCATTACAAAACTATTCCGCATAAAGGAGGAGCAGGGGCTGCAGACTTTGACGTAACAGAAGGAACCATTTCTTTTGTGCCATCTGAATTTGCTGCCGGTGCTATTATTTCCAAGACGATCCAGATCCCAATTAAAAGCGACAATCTGCTGGAAGGAAAAGAAACGTTTCATGTAGAGATCCTGGATGCTTCCGATCTGCATCTTACAAAATCTAAAGGGGAAGTGACCATCCTGGATCAGCCGGCGATTGTGAAATTTGTAGGTGGCAGCAATGGTGCGGAGCCTAATACCGATGTGGTGTTTTCAGCAGGCTTATTTAAGCGCGATAATACGCCGCTTGTTAATGCTACCTCCAAACCCGTGCGTTTGACCTATAAGTTCGGTAATGGTACGGCATTGCCGGGAGCCGATTTTGTGAACAGTATTAAAGCGCCTTTTGCTATCGACAGTGGCGCTACTACAGCCAGCCTGAATGTAAAGGTGAAAGATGATAACCGTTTCGAACTGGCAGAAACAGTAGTATTAGTGTTAAGTGAAATCAAGGCGGAGAATGAAGCTGTAGTAGGATACAACGGAGATGTTACTTCTATATCATCCTCTCAGTATATACAAGATCAGCCGGCTTACATTACGCTGGTAAAACTGACAGATGCAAACGAATCCGCTACAGCACCGGTAAGCATGTTTAAATGTATTCTTGTAAAAGCAGCAGATCAATCGGTACAAACCAACTGTACCGGCAGTGATATCAATATCTACTTTGGCGTAGATTCTTCCAGTACGGCAACGTATGGTAAAGATTACGTGATCATGAATGGTGATATGGTGAAGATCACCGGCGATTGTGCTTTCAGTGAAACCGATATACAGGTGGCATTGGTGAACGATCGTATTAAAGAACCAGATGCTTTGGTAGTGGTGAAACTCCGTGATGCAACAGCTGCAGCTAATGCAGGGATGTTGAAGATCTCTCCTGAATTGAAGCTGCACAAGGCTGTGGCCATTATTCATGACGATGATAATGATGAAGGCACTGTGCTGACCGCCAAATAATCTGGCCTGGATCAATAACCGATATACGCGCTTCGGGCACATTTGTTGAAGAGGGCGTCTCAATTATTTTGAGACGCCCTCTTACGTTTTATATATCACCGCTTATTGAGATTCCCCTTCTCAAAATATTCCAGCGCTGTCTTCACCCTTTTTGACGGGATTATTGCCTATATAGATCAACCACCATCATATATAGCTATTGACATGAAAAGAATAATGTTCTGGATGATGCTGCTGATTCCGGCAGTGGGAATTTGTCAGCAACCGGAAACGGAAGGTATGTTTGATCTGAAGATGGATGCCGTAATGGCCTTCTTCTCAAAGGATAGTATAAAGCAAGCCGATGTATTGGAGGACTTTAATGCTCTGAATGCCATACTGAGAAAAGATATTGGAGAAGCGGCTTTGATGAAAGAATTAGGCGCATTGGATAGGATAAAGGATAGTATTGCCTTCTATAATTTAGTTACAACAAAGCCTGCTGCTCTTTATAAAAAGAAGTTATTAATTAAAAAGCAATTTACCGGGGAACATCCGGATTCCTATTTAAGTCTGTATGAGCTGGAGGAGAACTGTGATATGTATACGGCTGACAGTTATGCCCTGGCTTATGAAAAACTTTCCGAACGGCTTAAACAGACACATGCTGCCGGGAAAATCCGCAACAGGATTGCAGAATGGAAGAAACTCGCTCTCACAGGCATACAGGCGCCCAACTTTACCCGGAAAAACCAGTATGGTAAGACTATCAAACTGAGTGATTACAGAGGTAAATTGGTCATCCTGGACTTCTGGGGTAGCTGGTGTGGGGCCTGCCGGCAGAGTCATCCTCATTTAAAAGAGGTCTATGAGGAGTATAAAGACAAGGGGCTGGAAATTATTGCTATAGCAAATGAAAATGTACATGGGGAGAAGACGCCGTTAGACAAAAGTAAAGCCGCCTGGCTGGCAGCCATTAAAAAAGACGATGTGAACTGGGTACATGTATTGAACGACGAAGGTACAGGGGCAATGGATATTGTAAAGGCCTACCATATCAGCAGATACCCGACAAAAATCCTTCTTGACAGGGATGGTAAAATATTGATACGCAGCGTCGCGATACTGAATGCTGAAATTGATCAGATGGTTAAATCAATATTGGAAAAATAAAAACGCGGATAACCTTTTAACACCTGACTGAACATCATGAGAATGATATTTGACACATTGCTGTATAGAGGTCTTTGTGTTTTATTGTGCAGCTTCCCGCTTATTCTTTCAGCGCAGAAACCGGGACCTGAAAATGTAATCGTTGACGGTAATCTGTCCGAGTGGGGAGATTCGTTGCGTTACTACGATAAAGCTGCGCTGCTCTGTTACGATGTGTATAATGATCATGATTTTTTATACATCGCTTTAAAACGGCCCAAACATGCATGGAATATAATGCTTTCAGGGCGTATCTCCTTTGAGATCAGTGCAGGAAAGGAGGATAAAGATGGAATGAAGATTTTCTATCCCGGCCATTTCAGTTTAAATAAAGACGAAATGTGGAACTTCCTGGAAGTGAAGAAAGCAGGAAGTCGTGTAGTCGATACCGTTACTGTCTATAACGATTATGGAATCCAGGCTGCCGGTAAATTCTGGAGGAAGAAACTGCCGGGCAGGAGACTGGCGGACGATAACACTGGCGGGGCGCCTGTTGGAGTAGATGGTACACCTGGTATCATCAACATTGACGGTGCTGATTGCGAGTTGGCTATTCCTATGAAATTGTTACCGGTTACAACAGGAACCTGTTATATCAGGATCAATATATCGGGCGAGAAAGACCTCGTAGACGCCCTGAATGCTGTAGGATATCTGGGAGGCTTTGACATGTCGGGTGGTACGGAGGATGATGTTCATGCGCTCTCCATCGGTTCAAAATTATCCATTACCTATCTCCTAAAATAAATCACTTGCATAAGATTTTATCACTTGCCATATTCCTGCTGTTAGCAACTGGCGCCAGGCTTCTGGCGCAGATACCAGCAAAGCCTGTATCCAAAGCCTTGCCGGCAAGACGGGTAAACGGAGTAGTCAGGGACAGCCTGGGGAAAAGCATTCCCTCCGCCGCTGTGCGGTTGGTTTCTCCAAAGGATACGCTGCAGGTGGTTACATCTGAATATGGAGTATTTAATTTCCCGGTAGTGCATAGTGAAAACTTTATTATCGAGGTGCAGGTCATGAGTTACCGGCCTTACTATAAAAAATATTTCCTGAACGACACCAAGTCTATACTGGTATTGCCGCCGGTGGTGATGAAATCGGGCCTGGTACAGCTGAAAGGCGTAGAAGTAAAAACTGTCCGGGGGCCGCAGGAAAGAGGAGATACCACGGAGTTCTGGGCAGGCGATTATATTGTCAGGGATTTTGCCCGGCTGGAGGATATGTTGAAGCGGATGGAGGGTTTTAGCTCAGATGCTGATGGCAGGCTGAGTTATAAAGGAAAACCAATTAACAAAGCACTTTTTAACGGCACTAAATATTTTGGGGGAGACGTAGCAGCTGCCATTAAGGAATTACCCGCAGATATTGTGGAGCGTATCCAGATTATACAGGATAATGAAGCAGGAACCGGACCCAGATTAACTGCATCCGAACCATCTTCCCAAACCCTGAATATTGTTACCAAACCGGATAAATCGGCCGGCCGGATGTACCAGGTAAATGCTGAAGGAGGAACGCAGGACCGTTACAAAGGGTCTGCATCTGCCCGCACAATTGATGGCAGTAACCAAAGAAGTATTACAGTTGCCAGTAATCAGGAGCCACTGGGCGTGATGTTTAGTGAACCTATTGGTACAATTAGTAATATGGCTGTGCGAGGCCTGGGAGCAGGCTCCGGGGGCGGTTCCGGAGGGATGTCAAAAAGTTCGCTGGCAGAGGCATTCTATGGCAACAAGATTGGCAAGCTGAGTTTTGGAGTAAATTATCTTTTCAGGCGAACGCATAGTTTAAGCGAAATGGAAGATGTTTCAGAAGAGTTTTTTAAAGAAGGCAGTTTGAAGAAAAATTCCAGGAGAACAGCAGATAATACCAGCTCAGAACACATTGCATCGCTGAATGCTGACTTAATTAAGAATAATTTTTCAATGAGGCTCCTGGCCGGTGCAGCCATAGTGCATCGGGAGAGTGAAAATTATAGTGAAATCCGTCAGTCGGGTTTATTGGAAAATGTGCAAAGGGCATCAATCGGGCAGCGCTCAGATGTCCCCTCATTTAACCTGAGTGTGATGACAACATTTTTCGGCAACCGTAAAGTACAATTGAACCTGAGCCTCAGTAGCAACAGCGGCAGCACAAAAAGCCGGGGGCATGATAATACTGATATTTTTGGCGCCGATGCTACAAAACCCGATAGTTCCCTGTATCTGTTACAGCAACAGAAAACTATCAGCTCTTTTCATAACATAGATGTGGCCCTGAGGTATTCGTGGCGAACTAAGCTTTCATTTGTACTGAGAACAACTCCCGCGCTTAATAAAAATACCGATCTTAATTACAGGGATCAGGTAACGTCTGGGCAAACAATACGTTTGAATGACCTTAGCAATGATAATTTGCTGATGAATTACAAGCTGCCTGCCAGTTTAACAATGACCTACAATTATAACGAAAGATGGTCAGTAGATCTAAAGGGTAGTTATGAGATCAACTGGCAGCATACCCGCTTAAATTTAAAGGAGCTGGACCTGTCTACCCGCACAAGTGTATTTTTACCAGAGGTGATGATTAAATACATGGGCAAAGGGTTTGAAAATTTCAATGCAAGCTACAATAGGGATATCAACCTGCCGTCTCTATTGCAGTTAAATATGAAACCCTACTATCTTACTCCATTTGATGTGGTGATTGGTAATAAAGATTTGGGGAATGGCCTGGTAGACAGGTGGCGTTTGGATGGCAGCTATTTAATTCCGGGAATCAGGATACAAACAATAGCCGGCTTTAGTTATAGTACTACACATAACGACATTGCCGCAAACAGGTTAGTCAGGGTAGATACGGCCACCAACACAATACGTACCGAAACTCACTACCTGAATGTAAGTGGAGGAAATAAAACAGATATCAATTACTCGCTATCGAGAAATTTCCGCCACATGAATGTTACCCTAAAGCTGGACAGCAGGATAGCGTGGGGCAAACAGCTTTATTTTGCTGATGGCAACCTGGAAACCACCGTGGCACGGAATGCGAATCATTCCCTGTATGCTTCGTTCACGCCTTTAAAATGGCTGGACATTGCACCGGGTCTGGCATACAGCACGAATGATAACAGGAACTCGCTGCAACCGGGTCGCCCTTTATATAATAACGAATTTAATGCGCAGATAAAAGGAGGGGTATTTTTGCCGGCAGATATTAAAGTTAACTTCAGTGCAAGACAAAACATTACCCGGGCCAGCAGCTTACAGATCAGTCAACATCCTTTTGTGCTCAATGCCAACATTGAAAAGCGCTTCCTGAAGAAAAAGGATGCTATCATCAGCTTTGTAGTGATGGATGCATTTCAACAGAATAACAACAACATCATTACCCAAACTGTCACCGGCTATTCCAACGCTTTGACGGGCACTAAAAGCCGGTATTTTTTATGTCAGCTGTCGTGGTTCCCACAGCGGTTTACGCGTAGCAAATCGGCGACGGGAACGCGCAGGGGAGATGGTAGCTTTGTGCAGTAAATGATAAAAATTTCCGTTTTGGATCAGCATTTCCAAATTAATTGTCTTATAATAAAGTGATAAAATATCAATATGTTGATTTTTAGTTAGTTAACCTTATGAAGATGCCATACTAGATAGTTCTATCGAAAAATTCCGTTTATGATACAGCTTTATCATACGTAAAGAGCAAAATTTGCGTGATGAAAAAGCGCATATCAGCACTCCTGGGATGTTTGTTAACAGTGTGTTTTGCTAATGCCCAGCAAATAACAGCAGCCCAGAGATTAGTGTTATCAACCAACGAAGACTCGCTTAACGCGGGGGTAGCCAAAAACAAAACAGTTATTTCCGGTTACGGATCGGCGTACTATCAAAGGAACTTCAACGAGCAGATGTCGTTTGCCACACTTGAGAGAGCCGTATTATTTGTGGGGCATCAGTTCAACGAAAAGATCGCGTTTTTCAGTGAGATGGAATTAGAGAATGCGAAAGCAGGAATAGGACAGGAGAACAATGGATTTACCGGAGAACTGGCATTTGAGCAGGCTTATCTTCGCTTTAACCTGAATCCACGCCAGTACCTGGTAGCAGGGTTATTTACACCGAGGATAGGATTGCTGAACGAGAATCACCTGCCCGTAAATTTCAACGGCGTTGAACGTCCGTTGGTAGAACAGGTAGTGATACCGGCCACCTGGCGCGAGCTGGGAGTAGGCTTTTACGGGCGACTGAAAAATCTGCCGCTGAATTATAGCATTGCTGTGGTAAACGGATTGGATGCTTCGAAGTTTGCACATGGTACGGGTATTAAGGAAGGCAGGGCAGAAGGCCAGGGGGCATTTGCCAACAACCTTGCTATTACTGCTTCCTTACAGTATTTCTGGAAAGATTTCAAATTCCAGGTATCCGGTTATGCAGGAGGAACAAACGGTTTGAACAAGCGGAAATCCGACAGCCTTTCACTGAACTATGGCATGGCTGCATTGCCGCTATACCTCGGAGAAGCAGATGTGCAATATGCACGGAATGGATTCGCCTTTAAACTGCTGGCTACTTCAATTTCTTTCCCGGATGCTAAGGATGTTAATAATGCTTACGCCAGCAATACCGCCAAAGGAATGTATGGCGCTTACCTGGAAGGAGCGTATAACCTGTTTGAAAAAAGCCACAGGCTGCAGAGACAGCAACTGAACCTCTTTGCCCGCTATGAGATGTTTGACCTTAACAATGCTACACCTGCCAATGCTATCTACGACGGAACCCAGCAACAACAGCATCTCATTGCCGGATTCAGTTATCTGCCAATTCCAAATGTGGTGATCAAAGCAGATGTACGACTTATGCATACCGGCGATGAAAACCCTGATCTGGTCATCAATCCAAGCCCCACCCGCGTTCCATATAAGAACAACAACACGTTTTTCAACATCGGAATAGGGTATTCTTTTTAAACAATTAAAGCTTAATACCATGAGCCATCTTAACCGGAGGAATTTCCTCAAAGACACCTGTAAGGCCTGTCTTGTTGGCGCCATGAGCCTTTCAGTAGTTGATTTACTGGAATCGTGCAGCACTATAAAAAGCTACAAAGCCACTATGGCTGGCAACCAGGTGGAGGTACCACTCACATTGTTCGATAAGGCCACGCTACAGGTGATAAGTCCGCGTAACTACGCGTATGAGATTGCCGTGAAAAAGCAGCCCGACAATAATTATGAGGCATTGCTGTTGCGTTGTACACACCAGCATAACCCACTTACGCCCACTGGTAACGGTTACGTATGTACGGTGCACGGCAGTCAGTTCGACAAAGATGGAAAGGTAAAGAAAGGCCCTGCGGCCACCCGTTTGCCACAATTAAGAACAGAAGTGCGGGACGCGAATCTTATCATTCATGTTTAATAACTAAGCGATGAAATTAATACAATATGCGCTGGCAGGCGCTTTCATGACCTGCCTGATTTCCTGCTCAAAAAGCGATAAGCCCAACACCGGCAATACAACAGATTTCAATACACTGAAAACAGGCTTTATCACTGATTTTACAGGCAAAACAGCTATTCCGGGATATAACGACCTGGCACAGAGGGCATCAGCCTTCAATGATAAAGTAACAATCCTGAAAGGAGCACCCACTGAAACCAATCTTGCTACAGCGAAGCAGGCATGGCGGGATATGCGTGCCACCTGGGAACAATGTGAAGGATTCTTATTCGGCCCCGTGGAAGATGATAACCTGGATCCCAGTATGGATACCTGGCCGGTGGATAAAGGAGAACTGGATGCTGTCATCAACAGCAGTAATGCCCTGGAGGTAAGTGATATTCAGAAACTGCCTTACTCGTTGCGGGGATATCACCCGATTGAATATATATTATGGGGCGCAGATGGAAGCCGCAAAGCGGCCGGCATCAACGCCCGGGAAATGAAATACATCAGCAGCCTGACTACAGATCTTAAACAGATCTGCGATCAGCTGGCCAATAGCTGGATCGCTTCCGGTGGTAATTACAGCAACAAATTACTCACTGCCGGGAACAGTGGAAACACCCTGTATCCCAAACGCCAGGATGTATTTATAGCAGTAGTAAGCGGAATGGCCGGTATCTGCGAAGAAGTAGGTAATAACAAGATGAAACAACCATTTGATCAGAAAGATGGCACTAAGGTGGAATCTCCTTTCAGTGGAAACTCTGTAACTGATTTTCGCAATAACATTGCCGGTGCTTATGCTGTCTACACAGGCACCTTCCTCGGTAGTCAAAGTACAGGGCTCAGTCAGGTGGTAGCCGCCAGAAATGCTGCCCTGAATAAAACAATCCAGGAAAAATTCCAGGCTGCTATCGCTTCCTTCGATGCTATCACGCTGCCGTATGAAAAAGCGATACTCGACAACGGACAACGTGTGCAATGCCAGAATACCATGAATGCTATCAATGCGCTGCAGGACGTACTGAGTAAAGATCTGAAAACATTTGTGATAAATAATATCACCGACTAGTAACAGCCATGCAGATAAGAAGAATTTATATGGCCGCACTGCTGCTGGCATCACCCGTGTTGCTGATGATGTGCAAAAAGCCGGATGCATTCAGGGAAGCAGACTATGACCCTCGCCTTACCGGTGGAGAGTCAACAGTATTCGATGTTACAAGTAAAGCGTTCGGACACAGTATTCCCGGTTTAAATAGCCTGGATCAGCATGTACACGATTTGGGCGACGAACAATCCGATCAGACTTTCGTTACCGCACCAGCTCCTGTGAACGCAGGACTGGGGCCTATCTACAACAATGTGAGCTGCAAGAGCTGTCATCATAACGATGGTAAAGGCAACCCAACTACCGGTCTGAATACTTCTTCGATGCTGGTAAGACTGAGCCTTCCCGGCGCCGATGAACATGGCGGTCCGCTGCCGGTGCCGGGTTTCGGACTGCAGCTGCAGGATCTGGCCATATTTGGCAAGCAACCGGAAGCCAAAGTATCGATCACCTATACCGATCAGCATTTTATCTATCCGGATGGTACTATAACGGTGATGCATAAACCTGGTTATCAGTTAATCAATGCTTATATCCCGTTGCCGGCTAACGTACAGACTTCCCCCAGGATGGCGCCGCCTTTTTTTGGACTGGGATTACTGGATCTTATTCCTGAATCCACCATCACTGGTTTTGCTGCCCGACAGGCCAGCGAAAACCAGGGCATCAGCGGCAGGCCCAACTATGTATACGATCCTGTTACCGGCCGGATGATGCTGGGACGTTACGGTATGAAAGCCAATACCGCTACATTGCTTACCCAGGTAGCAGCCGCATATCAGCAGGATATGGGCATTACCAACCGGGTGTTTCCGGTGGAAAGTGCCTTCGGACAACCCCAGAATGAAGGCCGGCCTACCGACCCGTTGCTGCAGGATACCATACTGGATGCAACGGTGTTCTATATCAAAACGCTCGCTGTACCTGCACGCCGGAATGTAATCGATCCGGCGGTACAACAGGGAGAAGTATTGTTCGCTCAGATAGGTTGCGCCAGCTGTCATATCCCCACCGTACAAACGGGAACGGATGTACGATTTAAGGCGCTCAGTAATCAGCGTATACATCCTTACACGGATTTGTTGCTGCACGATATGGGCGTTGGGCTGGCTGATGGTCGCCCCGACTTCCTCGCCAACGGAAGCGAATGGAAAACACCGGCACTTTGGGGCATTGGCCTGTTTGAAAAAACAAATGGGATCCCCTACTACCTTCACGATGGCAGGGCCAGAAGTTTGCCGGAGGCCATCCTTTGGCACGATGGGGAAGCTGCCTCCAGCCGGGAACAATATGTGAAACTGTCGGCTTTTCAAAGGGAACATCTGATACAATTTCTTAAATCGTTATAAGGCTGCTTATAATCAGCGGCTTGTGCATAAAAAAAATACGAATTACCAGATAGGAATTCCTAATTGGTAATTCGTATTTTTTTTCCGGGATAAATCCGCGTTTCAGCTCTTCTCGTACATTACTTTAATAAAGATATTGAATGTAAAAAGAGTTGTGTCTTTTAATGGTTAACTTGGGAATAGCCTGGTATGTCCTTACCGGGCTTTTTTTATAAAGGTTTTCGCATCACATAATCTTCCATGAGGTAGCCGTTACCGATGTCTGTATTTTTTTCTTTATAAACGCTGAATCCCTGCTTTTCGTAGAACAGTCGGGCTTTATTGAAGCGGTTGACATCCAGCTCCAGGATATCGGCGCCCCGGTTTTTGACCTGTTCTGCCACCTGCAAGAGCAGGAATTTCCCTACGCCTTTGCCCTGATAGGAAAGATCGAGATAGATCTTATGCAGCTTGAAAATATTGCTGGCATCGGTAGTGCTGTAAGAAGCAAAGCCGATGGGCTTTTCGTTGTCCAGCAGGATGAGGAACTGGTGTTTCAGCTCGCTGATCTGGCGTTGTAGCGCCTCGGTACTGTACATCATATCGATCATATACTCGATTTGTTCCGGAGTCAGAATCGACTGGTACGTAGGGCGCCATATTTTTTCGGTAAGGTCCTGTATGACGGGAATATCGCTTACGGTAGCTGCTTTGATCTGGTATGTCATGATGATAAGCTATTGTTTTCGCGAAGAATATTTTCTATAGTTTGTTCGAGGCGGTCGATCGGTGTATAGCCCCTGGCGCAGAGGTAAAGCTGTTTGCCGGTATCGAGGATAGCTGCCGGGAACCCGGTAATACCCCAGTTCTGGATCAACTGGAACTCCTGGTGCGTTTCGTAGCGGTAATGTTCGTCATGCAAACGACTGATGAACTCGTCTTCCGGCAAACTAAATTTCCTTATCAGCGAGCGGTAAGTGGTATCGTGATTGAGGCTATGGCCGTGGAAGTTGAGTGCTACCTGCATATCGTGCGCAAAACTGATGGCGTGCTGGGGTTGGTACTCTTTAAACACTGTCAGCGCAATGGAGGGCTTTTCCGAATCCATGATCTCTTCCGAAGGTAATAGTTTCTCCAGGAAACCCGCGCCGAATTTGGCGCCGGTCAGGTTTTCCACATTCACATGTTCGCGTTGAATGTAAGTATTCATGGCAGAGAACGGATGCCGGTTATCCCCGATAATCATCCCTCCTGAGAGGATATTGAATTCCATATCGCCATTACTGCGTTCCTGCAGTTGTTGAACAACAGGTGTAAAGCCGTAGCACCAGCCACACAACGGGTCGTATATATAGATGAAGCGCATGGGTTTTGACCCAAAGGTAAATAAAACCCGGGTGAGAACCGTTGGTGGTTCCCAGCCCGGTTAGCAGCGTTTATTCCTGTTCCTGGTTGCTGTCGAAATAATGTTCTTCATACAGCTTCTTCGACAGAGCAGTATCTTTTCGTATAGCCTTTATGGATAGGCGGATCGCGAAGATAAGTGTGATGATAGAAGCGCCCATCAAAAGGATATTATTGCCCAGGAAAAGGAAAAAATCGAATGTTCCGTGAAAGAAAACGGCAATGAAGAGTCCTTTATAGAGCAGGCTGGTAGCTTTTTGCGGAATGAATTTGGCGAGGCCGGTATAATATCCCATCAGAATGGCGAAGGTGGCATGTGCCGGTACTGAAAGGAACATACGGGCTACCCCTGTACCGAAGCCATATTTGGCCACGTAGGAGATATTTTCCAGGGTGGCAAATCCCATCCCGATCATAACGGCGTACACGATTCCATCCAGTGGTTCATTGAAGGCCTTTTTGGGGTAGGCGAACAGCACCAGCACGAGGAATTTGGCCAATTCTTCCGAAATGCCCACAATTCCGTATGCGAAAGCAGCGGTGCCGATAATGGTACCATTGTTTTCCCGCATACCGGCAGCCACTGCGAAGGCTTGTATGGCAAGAGGAAGCACCACGCAGGCCATTCCCAGCAGGAAGCTTTTTACCAACAGGCCGGTTGGTTCCCGGTCGTATTTGTCGAGCAGGTAGATAAAAAGACATATCGCGAATCCGGGGGCAACGGCCAGAGCCAGTAGCATCATGGGAGGATATTTTTAGCTTGTTTACGTTGCAGGAGATAGTTATCCAGCATATCAGCGCTATAGCTGCTGAGGTTATTGTTTTTGGTGACACCGCCTTTTTGTGCAGCGAGGGTCCCATAGTACACATCACCGAATCCTTTTATACTGTGGGCATCCGGGTCGATGGAGATCATCACGTTTTTTTCCAGTGCGTACGGAAGCCAGGTCCAGTCGATGTCCAGGCGGCGGGGATGAGCATTGAGCTCAATTACTACATGGCTGGCAGCGCAGGCATCTATGATGGCCTTGTGGTTCACCGGGTAGCCGTTCCGGCTTAGCAGGAGCCGGCCCGTCATGTGGCCAAGTATCGTAGTATGTGGGTTTTGGATGGCTTTCAGGAGCCGGTCCATCGCTTTTTCTTCTGTCATTTTAAGATTGGAATGCACAGATGCGATTACCAGGTCGAATTTAGCCAGTATTTCATCCGGATAATCCAATGAGCCATCGTTGAGAATATCGGCTTCTATGCTCTTGAAAATGCGGAAAGGAGCCAGTTTTTTATTGAGTTCATCGATGACAGCATGTTGTTCCAATACCCGTTCGATCTGCAGGCCGTTTGCATAGAATGCAGAGCGGGAGTGGTCGCTGATAACGAGGTATTCCAGGCCTTTGGCTTTTGCAGCGAGGGCCATTTCTTCGAGGGAAGATTCACCGTCGCTCCAATTGCTATGGGAGTGGATAATGCCTTTGATGTCTTCCGGAACAATCACAACAGGCAATTTATGCTGAGCTGCCAGTGCTATTTCGTTTACGCCTTCTCTCAGGAAGGGCGGGATATAGTCCAGACCGGCAGCGCTGAAGATAGCTTCTTCAGAGGCGGCATCATGAGGGATGGCATGACTGCTATGAAACTTATCTATAAAAGCGCTGGAACCGGTAGTGGTGAATAGTTTGCTATAGAAAGCAGCCGGTTCGCAACTATGGGTAACGATTTTCAGCTTTTCATTGAGCAACCATACCAGGTTATCGGCATTGCTTTCAGAGAGCGTAAAGTCTGGCAGCAGGGAGAGTTGTTCCTGAATAGTATTGGCCGGTGCCGCAATGAGGAGCTCTATTTCATCGATGATAGGGCTATGGCGGCGGAAGGCGCCGGTGAGTGCCACCTGTGCTGGTGCCAATAGTTCCAGCAGCTGTTTTTCCAGGTTTTGCCCGGTTGCAGCCACTTCAGCATACAGGAACCGGTGGCGGTTCGACAGGTAGAATTCTATATTCTGCCGTACGCTTTCCTGGGTTTTCGCCCCGAAGCCCTTCAGGAGTGTGAGCCTGTTTTCGTTACAGGCATACAGCAGTTCTCCCATGGATTCGATTTCGAGTTCTTTCCAGATAGTGGCAATTTTTTTAGGGCCCAGGCCTTTGATTTTCATGATCTCGAGTATGCCGGGCGGGGTGATTTCCACATAGTGGTTGAGGAGCGTAAACTGGCGTGTATCCAGCATTTCCAGGATACTTTTGCCTGTAGATTCCCCGATCCCTTTGATCCGGAAGATCTCTTCCCTGGGTGTATCTTTCAGTTGATTGGGTAGTTTATCTATCGTAAATGCCGCGCTGGCAAAAGATTTAGCCTTAAAGCTATTTTCCCCGTGGATGTCCATAAGTTTAGACAGCAGGGAGAGGTTGTCGGAGATTAAGCTGTTATCCATGAAATAAAATTAAGGATTAGGAATGAAGAATTAAGAAACGGCGGGAAGACATTGATGCATTGTATTGTCGACCGTCAATTTCTTCCCGCCGTTTCTTAATTCTTCATTTCTGATCCTTAATTAAAAAAAAGATCCCGGCGTATAAGCCAGGATCTTTATAACTACATTTTGTAATTCCGATCTTAATTAGCCGGAGCTGGAGGAGTTGAAGGAGCAGCAGCTGCTTTCTTAGCAGGAGCTTTCTTCTTAGGAGCAGCTTTCTTAGCAGCGGCTTTTTTAGGAGCAGCTTTCTTAGCAGCAGCTTTCTTCGGAGCAGCTTTTTTCTTCGGAGCGGCTTTCTTAGCAGCAGCTTTTTTAGGAGCAGCTTTCTTAGCAGCAGCTTTCTTCGGAGCGGCTTTCTTAGCAGCAGCTTTTTTAGGAGCAGCTTTTTTCTTAGCAGCAGCTTTTTTAGGAGCAGCTTTCTTAGCAGCAGCTTTTTTAGGAGCAGCTTTCTTAGCGGCGGCTTTTTTAGGAGCAGCTTTCTTTTTAGGAGCAGCTTTCTTAGCAGCCGCTTTTTTAATTGTTGCCATTGTTTTTTGAATTTGGGTTAGTAAAATAATTGGGTATAAAAAAAAACTTTATGGCTAACACTGATTAGGCTTCCGCCTGAGCAGTGGTATCAAATGCTCTAACAGAAATGTAAGTTTTGTTTTCGCGACCTTTTCTGAATTCAACCACGCCATCTGCAACTGCGAAAATGGTAAAATCTCTACCAATACCTACATTTTTACCAGGATGGTAAACAGTACCTCTTTGACGAACAATAATGTTACCAGAGATAGCTGACTGACCACCGAAGATTTTCACTCCCAGTCTTTTACTTTGGGAGTCGCGGCCGTTCTTTACACTACCTTCACCTTTTTTATGTGCCATTGTATGATTACTTTAAACTTTGTCTAAAAAATACAGCTCAATATAAATTAAGCTATTTCATTGATTTTGATTCTTGTAAAGTGGGTACGGTGACCAACTTTCTTCCTGAAGCCTTTTCTTCTCTTCATTTTGAAAGCGATAACTTTATCACCCTGAACATGAGCCAGAATCTCTGCTTTTACTACTGATTTTACATCAGTGCCTACTGACAGCTTACCACCGTTATCAGTTAACAGTACTTCGGAGAATTCAACTTTATCTCCAATATTTCCCTGTAACTGCTGTACAAAAATTTCCTGGTCTTTTTGTACTTTGAACTGCTGTCCTGCTATTTTTACAACTGCAAACATAATTATCCAAAATATAATTTCCGCAAAAGTAACCTTTTGTTTTCTAATAGACAAAGTTTTTCGGTCTTTTTTAATCCACAATGTATAAACACATGTGGGAGACCGGGTAAAGCTTAATCTTTTCAAAGATACATACTTTCCTGAAATTTAAATAATTTTAACAAATTCCCTATGTAGCTGCGGGCTGCAACATCCACATCTTCATGTTATTTCTCCGTCTGTCAAAATCCCCTATTTTGCGGTGCAAACCAAAGCAAATTTGTATACTTTTGTCGTTTACGGAACTAAAAACAGATAGGATGGGAGTTAATAAAAATAATCCCCATCTTTAATCTATCAATCATAAAATAACAGGCATGAAGTTTAAATCACTGCTGGCCAAACCATTTGCTTCCATTGTCCATAATAAGATAAAGAAGGAAATGACCAGGGCGGTAGAAGATCAGGAGGCTATCCTGCAGGAGCTGATAAAGACAGGCAGAAAGACGGAATTCGGGGCAGATCATAAGTTTAACGGTGTGCAGAACTATGAAGAGTTCAGGCAGGCTGTGCCATTAAGAGACTATGAACAGTTTAAGCCTTATATAGAAAGGATTAAAGAGGGCAAGCAGAACGTACTGTGGAAAGGGCAGCCTATTTATCTGGCTAAGACCTCCGGCACCACCAGTGGCATTAAATATATACCCATTTCGAAGGATTCTGTCAGTAATCACATAGATACTGCCCGTAATGCACTGTTGAATTACATGGGAGAAACCGGCAATACTGCTTTTGCAGACGGGAAGATGATCTTTCTTTCCGGTTCCCCTGAACTGGAGCGGGTGGGCGGAATCCCTACCGGCAGGCTTAGTGGAATTGTGAATCATCATATTCCGCGGTATTTGCGTACGAATCAGCTGCCATCTTATGAAACCAATTGTATTGATGACTGGGAAACGAAGCTGGACAAGATAGTAGACGAAACGCTCAATCAGGATATGACCTTGATCAGCGGGATACCACCATGGGTACAGATGTATTTCGACCGGCTGATGGAGCGTACGGACGGGAAGCGGATCAAAGAGATATTCAAGAATTTTGATGTGCTGGTATATGGCGGTGTGAACTTTGAGCCCTACCGGGCTAAGCTGATGGCGTCGATCGGTGCACCGATACATACCATTGAAACCTTTCCGGCATCAGAAGGTTTCTTTGCTTTCCAGGATACCCAGGATCAGGAAGGACTGCTGCTGAACACTAATTCCGGGATCTTTTATGAATTTATTCCGGCCAATGAGATTTTTAACGAAAATCCTACCCGACTGTCGCTAAAAGACGTGCAAACAGGCGTAAATTACGCTATGATCATCAACAGCAATGCAGGATTGTGGGGCTATAACCTGGGGGATACGGTGAAATTTGTATCCGTAAACCCTTACCGGTTGCTGGTGACAGGCCGTATTAAGCATTTTATATCTGCTTTCGGCGAACATGTGATCGGCGAGGAAGTTGAGTACAGCCTGATGAAGGCGGCTGCTGAGGAAAATGTGCAGATCACAGAGTTTACAGTAGCACCAATGGTACAAACCAATGGCGAACTGCCTTACCACGAATGGTTTGTGGAATTTGAAAACATGCCGGGGAACCTGGCTGCTTTTGCCGAAAAGGTGGATAAGCTGATGAGGGAAAAGAACATTTACTATAATGATTTGCTGACAGGAAATATTTTACAACCCCTAAAAATACGACCGGTAAGAAAACAGGGCTTTATTGACTATATGAAAGCTATTGGAAAACTCGGCGGGCAAAACAAAGTGCCTCGTTTAAGCAATGACAGAAAGCTGGCCGACGAGCTGGCAGCCTATCTGCTGAAATAACCATCAGCCCTTGATTTTATACACAGTTGTACCGATGGTTTCAGACAACTGATTCTTCCTTTTTTGTTAACTTTTAAAAGTAAATCATTGTGATGAACAAACGAAAGATTGCTATCTTCGGATCTACCGGATCCATTGGAATACAGGCGCTGGACGTGATTGCCGCCCATCCTGATTTATTCAGTGTGGAAGTACTGACTGCACAGCAGAATGCGGACCTGCTGATAGAACAGGCCCTGAAGTTCAAGCCGAATGCGGTAGTGATTGGAAATGAAGAGAAGTATAAGGAGGTAAAAGACATCTTATTTGATAAAGGCATCAAGGTTTTTGCGGGCCCTAAAGCGATGGTGGAAGTGGCTACCTGGAGCTCCATTGATATGATGCTGGCTGCCATCATGGGATTTGCCGGCCTGGCGCCCACCTTGGCAGCAATAGAACAGGGAACCCCAGTGGCCCTGGCTAACAAAGAAACGCTGGTAGTAGCGGGAGATATTGTAATGGCTACCGCCCGCAGGAAAAATGTGTCCGTTGTGCCGGTGGATTCTGAGCATTCGGCCATTTTTCAATGCCTGCAGGGAGAGCCTTTCAGCAAGGTGGAAAAAGTGATCCTCACCGCTTCAGGCGGGCCGTTCCTCGGTAAAAAGCCCAATTTCCTCATTAACGTAAAGAAAGATCATGCCCTGCAGCATCCTAACTGGAGCATGGGTGCTAAAATAACGATCGATTCTGCCACCCTGATGAACAAAGGGCTGGAGATGATCGAAGCCCGGTGGTTGTTTGGCCTGGCTCCGGAAAGTATAGAAGTGGTGGTGCATCCGCAATCCGTCATTCATTCCATGGTGCAGTTTGTGGATGGCTCCCTGAAAGCGCAGATGGGCCTGCCCGATATGAAGCTGCCCATACAATATGCTTTGGGATATCCCGATCGTATTCAGAACGATTTTCCGAGATTATCGTTCCGTAATTATCCGACCCTAACCTTCGAGCAGCCCGATACCAAAACATTCCGGAACCTGGCTATTGCGATGGAGTCGATGCACAAAGGAGGAAACGCCGCCTGTGTGATGAATGCCGCCAATGAAGAAGTGGTGAACGCATTCCTGAAAAACAGGATTGGCTTCCTGCAAATGACTGAGGTGATAGAAGAAACGCTGGTAAAAGTGCCGTTTATAGCTGCCCCGACATTGCATGATTATTACGAGTGCGATAATGCTGCACGTGAACATGCTGCATCCCTTATCAATGCGATAGTTATATAAATTGCCATTAAAAATTAACAAAGAGTTTTGCCGGAATATGTATTAAAACAGATATATTGGGCAGATTAAAGCAGAAACAATTAAATGACAACAGAGGTTATATTGGTGAAAGCCGCGCAGTTAATACTGTCTCTTTCTATTTTGGTAGTGTTGCATGAGTTAGGCCACTTTATCCCGGCCAAGCTGTTTAAGACCAGGGTGGAGAAATTTTATTTATTCTTTGATCCATGGTTTTCCCTCTTCAAATTCAAAAAAGGCGAAACGGAGTATGGAGTTGGCTGGTTGCCATTAGGCGGCTATGTGAAGATATCCGGCATGATAGATGAAAGCATGGACCGGGAACAGATGGCCAAGCCTCCCCAGCCCTGGGAGTTCCGGTCTAAACCCACCTGGCAGCGACTGATCATTATGATTGGGGGCGTAACGGTGAATATTCTGCTGGCATTTTTTATTTACGCCATGACATTGTGGGTTTGGGGAGATACCTACCTTCCCAATGCTTCCGTGAAATACGGTGTGGTAACAGATTCGCTGGCCCGCAGTATTGGTATGCAGGATGGAGATAAGATTGTGGCGATTGATCACCGTCCGGTTGAGAAGTTTGAATCTATAGCAAAGAATATACTGTTGCATGAGGCAAAGAGTATACAGGTGAACCGTGAAGGAAAAGAGCTGAACCTGACGGTGCCAGAAGGTTTTGGTAACGCCCTGCTGAAGCAGAGAGGCGCATTTGTGATGCCGCGTATGCCTTATATCGCCGACAGCACCCGTGCTGGCAGTGCCGCTGCTAAAGTAGGCGTGCAGTCCGGCGACCGGCTGATTGCTATCAATGGGATGGACGTACCTTTTTACGACCAGTTTGCCAAAGAAATCAAGAAACATAAGAGTGAAGATGTAATTGTGAGTGTAGTCAGGGGAAAAGATACCCTTAACCTGGCCGCTAAGCTCAGTGAAAAAGGCGAGTTTGGCGTATATCCGCGCCTGATGCTGAATCTGGATACTACGAAGTATACCTTTTTACAGGCACTTCCGGCCGGGGTAAGTGAAAGCGTTGACAAGCTGGTATCCTACGTGCAACAGCTGCGCCTGATCTTTGTTTCCAAAGAAGTTAAAGTAACTGAATCTGTTGGCGGCTTTATGACTATAGGCAACCTGTTCCCCGAAATGTGGGACTGGCGGGTGTTCTGGGAGATGACCGCATTTTTATCGATCGTACTGGCATTTATGAATATACTCCCCATTCCGGGGCTTGATGGCGGGCACGTATTGTTCCTGCTGTACGAGATCGTTACCGGCCGTAAGCCTAACGAAAAGTTCATGGAATATGCCCAGATTGCCGGGATGCTGATCCTGCTCAGTTTGTTGCTGTTTGCCAATGGCCTGGATCTATGGCGAAACCTGCTCAAGAAATTCTTCTAAAACGTTCACTGGCATTTGATTATCAAATGCCAGTTTTTTTTCCTATCTTTGTAAGCTAACAGTTACCGGGGTTGCCTGGTTTTGACAGCATAGATCTTTGAAAGTGTAAGCATGCCGTGCGTTGGATAATTAGCACGTTAATCTGAATATTCAAACTTCAAATGGCGAATCTAACTACGCCATGGCTGCCTAATCAGAGATTAGACATCCATTATAGCCGCCCGGAGTTGTCGCCTTATGCGACTCCCGCCGCTGAATCATCAAACCCATAGGGATAGGTAATCATGGTTTCTGTGAGTGATTATTGAAACGCAAACGGATAAGAACGAGGTTGGTTTGTTGCGCCCCTGCTGAGTTCCGACATTTCAATGCGTAAATAAGCATGTAGAAAGCTTTCGGCGATTATGTTTGGACGCGGGTTCGATTCCCGCCAGCTCCACGAGAGAAAGCCTCAACGAATGTTGAGGCTTTGTTATTTTTAGCTAGAACTTGCGCCCAGAGTTCGGATCAAGTCTATGTTATATAATAGTACTCTTCTCTTAACACATCGGGTGATATCTCCATACACATATAATTCGCATTAGCATCTGCCGGAATAATAATTACCCCAAAATTGGCGTGTTGACGATTAGCCATCAATATCACATATTCAAATGATTCTTGTTTTAGAGCACGGGGCTGCAAATCTTTTATATTTTTACGCCTAATGTACTCATCTGCATGCTTTCTTGAAATAAACAAGAAGATAATATTTCTATTATTATGATTATTTATCTCATAACTTCCGGTTAATTCACCATGTAAATTAACTTCCATAAGAATATAAAATGGCTCTCCTCTTTGTTTAGAGTCAGGTAAAAACGTTTTCTTTAATTGCAAAGCTATCAGCTGAAAAAAATTTGGTAGCTCATCAATGTGCAGAGTAATTATTCCACTTTCCTTTGCTAATGCAGCGGCTCCTTTTTGAAAACCTGACACGGAAACAATCACTCCGATAAGATTGTTCACCTTTCTTATTTTTGATTCAAACTCATGCACTCTACCTTTATCAACCGGAGCATTTGTATTTTTGCATTCAATAGCAACCCTATGCCGAACTCCAGCTTTTGTAAACTCGTAATAGATATCAAATTCATTCGTATAACTACCTACCCGAATTTTAGCATTCTTTGTAACTACAATTTCATCCGTATAGGCAATATCCATGTTAAGCATCATATCGTAGATACGATGAACATAATCTTCGAAATCCCTCCCCTTATTATTTGTATTTTTCTGAAAAAACATTTTCTTTTTTGTTTCTCTATTTAGCTCTACTCTACAAGCTACACTCCTTTATTACTCCACTACTTCTTGTTTTTCGCAGATTTTGTTGAATGTAACTTTTTAATCTCTTTAATGTCAGCCAAATCCTGTTTTCTGCCAGACGCTTTCTTATTCTTCAAAAAATCGGATAGCCCTATATAACAGATCACTAAATCATCTTCTGCCTGAAGGCTTTGCATATGAATAGCAGCTTCATCAAATGTCACTCCATCAATACTATTCAAGATATCTATTCGCAGAGGAGGATAACCTATTTGAGTGATATAACCAGCTTCCAGAAAATCACCCTTTTGCAAGCCTAATGATGACAAACCGAATTCCCTGATAACTATCAAAAGCCGCTCGGCATTTTCTTCTGAAACTTTAATCCAGATATCAAGATCTCCAGTATGACGTGGCTTACCATGCAGGGCAAGTGCATACCCCCCCACCACCATATATTTCACTTCATGCTTATTCAACAATTTTATAAAATCTTCAAAATCCTTCTCTAATATCATGCCTTTAGTTTTTTTCTAACCATTTTGGTTTTATCCAACACCCTTCCTTTACCCAGCGATTGCCTTACTATGAAAGCGGCAGCAGATAATCTCTCAAAAGGAGTTTTGGACAACCAATAATTTACATCATGAACATAATCTTCTGCTTCTTTAAGAGCAACCCTACGTACAACTGGTATTATTTTTCTTGCAGATGCCATATCTGCCTTAGGCCTTAAATACACCTCTTTTCTTTCTACCCGCACTATTGCATTTTCATAAGCAATTTTGTCCTTGCTTAGGTAATTACTAAGAGTATTGTAATTGTACTCACTGTAACTGATACAAAAGTTTTTAAGGCTGGAAAAAACTTCAAATGGATTTTCAGGCCTGTTTTTCCAGTAAACTATAACTACACGCTTATTAAGGGAATCTGATGTTTTCATAATTCGAATTTAACAAATATAAACCACATATTAGTCACGGTATTAAAACTAATAAAGCGATTTTTGTCTTAAAAAGACAGATCTATCCATTGACAAGAACATTCAATGAATGGCAGATTGCCTCAAAATCCTCCAAAAAGTTCGATATTTTCCCGCTTCCCTCCACCCAACAGGACAAATTGAAATCATCTTCAGTTTGTCCTGTTTTATTTTGGCTGAAAGCCTCGGCCAGCGTATATAGTGTATGGATATAGAATAGTTACCAGGGAAAAGGGCTATTTGCCATACTCTGGTTCCGGATAACCGCTGGGTATGTAGCGTATCGTACCACTTTTCTGGTACCAATTACCCAAACCAGATAGCATCTGCTTCATATGGAAAATATATTGGTGTGCCACATCATTGTGAATACCAAATTCCGGAAGATTGGCCTCTATTGCCACAACTTCTGCTACATATGCATCATGCATGCGCAGCACTTCCGCACAGGATTCTTCCAGGGATATCTTATTGTAATGCCGTAATACTAATATGGCATTAATGACTTCAATTCCCCTACTCAGCTCTCTTTCTAATGATACCAGATCATTCTGAAGTCCAAACGCACGATAGATATTTCTGCGGATGTTCTGGATCATCGGATGTCTGAAAATATCTACCGGGACGCTGATCCTGAAAGCCGGTTCTATCATGCAAAAATAAGGACCCATGCCAATGGCATACTCACGCAGGGACAACACATGCTGCAGGGGAGGGAAAATTTTGCCACCGGCCAGTTTATAGGGCGTTTCTTCTATCAGCCCATAGGTTGTATAGTCATAAAATTCCTGGGCCATCCGCTCAAACCAGAAAGCAGGCATTCCTGTATCTCTGACCTCACTCATGCTTTTGGCCGCCTGGTGAAACAAGCCGATATCATCAGGATTGGGTTGTTTGCCCAATACGATCTCTACCAAATGATCTCTATAGGCTTTGGCCTTGTCTACAGGGCAAAGTTCAAAGTAATCATCGAACACAGTATGGTAATTCAGATACCGGCTAACCATTAGAAGACTCTTTCGATCACTGAGAGCAGGCACCATCCAGGCTGAGCACTTTGCCAGTATGTGTCCTTTATATTTTTCTCTTGTCTCCTTCGATAAAAATGTATACTCTGAATCATACCACTCTTTCTCTTCGGGGAAATCGCTTTCTGCAAACGGAGAAGTAAGCGTTGGCCATGGGTACTGCGGAACGGGAACTTCAGATTGTTTCATATTGGGTCATTTATTTATTATAGATAAACAGAATCAAGCGGAAATACCTCCTTCAACAAGTCTGTATTGGGATTTTAGTACCAGGAAGAGGTATACCCGAAAATACTGCATCAAACTGCAATACCAGTACAGTAGTGTTTTTAATAAAATTTAAATCGAAAGAAAATGACAAAAAAGCATATTATTTATATCAACAGATTAACTCAGAAAGAAATTTCAAATCTTCCAAAAATTGGTTCGAAAAGTTTCCTGTCTGATGCACGGGTGTATTATCTTAAAGCCGCTGTAATAGCGGCTTTTTTGTTGATAGCAAAGAGGTTTTCATTGCCTTATTATTGCAAATTGAGCTTCAATGAAATCCGGCAAAGGCTTCAAAATATCGCTACAGGAAATGTCCGTTTAAACAAATCTTCCATCGTCACTTCCTGCTGAACTAATGCCGTCTTATACTGATTATCCTTTACTCCATAGGTCGTTACCATGGTTAAAAATAAGGTTTTGGAGGTGTTGGTTTTATCCCGAAAATTGGTGAGTTTACGCTGTAGTTCTGCAGCATAAGATTTATCGACCGTAAATGTCGTGTTTGAAAATTTCATTTCACAGATGTTAATACAACCGTCCTGCCGGTCGAGTAACAAATCTATCTGCGCAGTATTGGATCGCCAGGCGGATGCTTCCGTATAGATGCCGGAAATGCCCAGCGCCTGTTTGATTTGCAGAGAGTGTTTCTGGCAAATGCCTTCAAACGCCATCCCACTCCAGCTCCTCCAGGATGGAGAAGAAGATCGCCTGATCCAGGTGCCCGGGCCGGTTGCCCTCGAATGTTCAATGAACCTAAGGTAGAACAGGCTGTATTCGTCAACCAGTTTATAGATGAGATCTTTTGAATTTTTTCCAAACGGCAGATAAGTTCCCACGAAGCCTGACTGGACAAGCTCTTCTAATAGTCTGGTAGTGGTGCCGCCACTTTGCAGACCAGCTTCTTGTATAATCTCATTGCGTGTAAGGCCGGCTGCCTTCGTCGCCAATGCCTTTACAACCGAAACGTGGCGTTCTGCCATTTCGAATAAGGAATTATACAGGTTCATAAATTCAGTAGTAAGCAGACCATCTTTGGTAAAGCACAGCCGGTCAATGACCTGGGTGGCGCTTTCTCCTTTTCTGATTTCCTTTAAATAATGGGGGATGCCGCCCAGTGCCATGTAGATCTGGAGCATCTGGTAATGGTCCAGATTCACGAAAAGGCTTTTCAGGTAGGAAGATGTCTCCTGCAGGTTGAAGGGCAGAAGGCGTATTCTCCTGGTGATTCGGTTATGAAGCCCTCCCTTATTGTTTACTACGCGCTGGATCATCCAGGAAGCTGCTGAGCCACAAATGACTATTACCAAACCTGCCTGCCTGGATCCCCAGGAATTCCAGAAGTATTCAAATGCAGGCAGGAAGCCAGACTTGGGGGAACTCAGCCAGGGAAATTCATCAAAGAAGATGGCTGTTTTTTGTTTTTTGAGCCTGGGAGCAACTAACTGAGTCAGTAATAGAAACGCTTCAGTCCAGTTTTTGGGTATCGCTGGCAGTATTGGCGTATTTAACGTAATGGCAATCGCATTTCGAAAATTTTCGAGTTGTTCTTTGACTGAAGCATTATGCACGCCAGAGAATTCATAGAGTATCCGATCCTGGTAAACCTGGCGAACCAGAAAGGTTTTGCCAACTCTTCTCCGCCCGTATATGGCTATCAACTCGGCTCCGGAAGAGGAAAGTGCTTCCTGTAATATTTTTTTTTCATCTTCTCTGCCAATTAGTTTTTCCATAGTCGTATGTTTTTCGAAGATAGTTTTGGCTGGCTATCAAAATCGATACGCAGCCAAAACTACTCAAAAATACATAGTTTTGGCTGGCTATCAAAATCGATATGCAGCCAAAACTATCTCCGAAAAACACAATAACAACAACTTTATAAGATCACCGGAAGGGTTATATTACTTCTCATTACCACTGCCAGACATCCTGACAAGTTCCCTGATATCACTAATGCAAATCTTTCTCCCGGAAGTAGTTAAAATACCGGCAGCCTTAAATTCCGTTAAAAGCCTGACAATGTTCTCGTTACCAGTTCCCACCATATTGGCCAGATCTCCCCGGGATACATTGATGATAATATCTTCTTCAGGCAGGGTTTCGGCTTTAAACCGCTCCCGCAATACAATCAGGGCAATCGCCAGTCGTTCCCTGACCGACCGCCGGGCAAAAACAGAAATGCTATTGGTCAGCACTGTAAATTCATGACTTAGTGTTTTAAGTAACCTGTAGGACAGGACCTTCGATGTTTCCAGTGCAGTTAGAAAATCCTCTTTAGGAATAAATGCGATAACACTTTCCTCTAAAGTCGCAGCGGAGTCGGGGTAGCGCTCTTCTGCGAGAATGGCATGATAGCCGATTAGGCCTGAATTGGCCACGTATATTATATGCTCTTTCCCGAGTTTGTCAACTTTATACTTTTTTATCTTTCCCTTTTTTATCAGGAAAACACCGGTGGCTGCTCCTCCTTCTCTGAAGATAACCTCCCCTTTACTGTACCGTTGTTCCAGCATGTTGGAACAAAGAGAGGCATACTCATCTCCTGGAAGATTGTTCAAAATGGACTCTGATTTGAAATTCCATTTGTCGATGGGAAACAGACCAGCCAGACTCATAAAGCTATCAAAAAGTGATTTTTTGCAGTTTTTAAATTGAAAAGTATCAGTTAAACCAAATCGCTTCAAAGGTACCTTTGCGGTATGAAACTATCAACTATTTCTCGCCCGAGAATCAATTTCACCCAAAGTCACGAATGGATTGCATGGAATGGAAGTGTTGGATTTGTCGGGGTTTCTGCATACAGGCTTAAAGAGGTTAAAAAGATTACAGATATAAAATACTTTCCCTCAAAAAGTACTGTTGAAAGGGGAACATTAATAGCTGAAATTCATACGGCTGAAGAAATTATCCCGGTACTTGCTCCTGTTGCCTGCAAGTTTTTGGGACAAAATCAGCAGCTTAAACAAAATCCCAACCTCATTATAGAAAGCCCGCAGGATAATGGGTGGGTGTTTTTTGTATCTCCAGTGAAGTTTGGAACCCAGGAGTTGCTGCTTTCACCGGAAGCATATAAGAAATTCACGCAAACGATAGTAACCGTCTGACCATTCAGCGCGGAAGCTACGGTATCTGTTGGTTTGTCGCGATTTTTCCCCTATATCAACATGCCGGACAGTTGAAAAGTACTTTAATGAAACAGTCTAATTTTATTACCAGCATTTTAAAGAATAAGTGCCCCCGGTGCAGAAAAGGAAAATTATTCAAAAACGATAATCCCTATCAGCTCACAAAAATCCTGGATATGCACGACCATTGTCCTGCGTGTAATCAGAAGACTGAACTGGAAATTGGTTTCTGGTATGGAACAGGGTATGTAAGTTATGTGCTGGCAGTACTTATATCGTTGTTTAACCTGACCTGGTACTGGCTGATCTTTGGTATCACCTGGAAAGATAATAGTATTTATCATTGGCTTATTGTAAACGGTATTTTACTCACCGTGGGCATGCCCATTTTGATGCGTTTATCCCGGACCGTATACCTGAATTTTTACGTTTATCATGATCCCGAAGCTTTGAGTGCGCCTGAAAACCTGAACAAGCAACTGACATCATGATATAAGGTATACGCTGTTTATGAAGGCCGCTGCAATCAGTATTTAAACACCTTGTATGTTTATTCCTAAATTAATAGAGACGTTAAAGGGGTATACCCGCGTACAATTTGTAAGGGATTTGCTGGCTGGTTTGATTGTTGGCGTTGTAGCACTGCCACTGGCCATTGCGTTTGCTATCGCCTCCGGTGTATCTCCGGAAAAAGGTCTTTATACAGCAGTTATAGCTGGTTTCATCATTTCCGCGCTGGGAGGTAGTAAGGTGCAAATTGGAGGGCCTACAGGTGCCTTCATTGTAATCGTATATGGAATTGTTCAGCAGCACGGTGTTAATGGTCTTATTATAGCTACGTTTATTGCAGGAGGAATTCTCATTATCATGGGAATAGCACGCCTGGGGTCTGTCATACAATTTATCCCTTATCCTTTGATCGTTGGCTTTACCAGTGGCATCGCGCTGGTTATTTTTTCCTCGCAGATCAAAGACTTTCTCGGACTAAGGATAGGGGCTATTCCTGCTGATTTTATTGAGAAATGGGTTATATATGGCAGAAATATTTCGTCGCTGAATTACTATGCATTGGCGATTGCTGTTTTTACTGTATTGGTGACTTTTCTCTGGCCAAAAGTTACGCACAAAATTCCGGGCTCACTAGTGGCCATTATACTTTCAACCCTGGCAACAACACTACTACAACTCCCTGTGGAAACAATTGGCAGCAGATTTGGCAGTATTCCTACCTCCCTGCCAGTTCCTGTTTTCCCTCATCTTGATTTCAGCACTATCAAGCAATTAATACAGCCTGCATTTACCATTGCATTATTGGGAGGAATCGAGTCGTTGCTTTCCGCTGTCGTAGCTGATGGTATGATTGGCGGTAAACACAAGAGTAATATGGAACTGGTTGCTCAGGGAGTTGCTAATATCAGCTCGGCTGTTTTTGGCGGTATACCGGCCACCGGCGCTATTGCAAGAACAGCCACTAATATTAAGAACGGCGGCCGCACACCTGTTGCCGGGATTGTTCATGCTTTAACATTGTTGCTGATCATACTTTTTGTTGGCAAATGGGCAGCGCTGATCCCCATGGCTACATTAGCCGGTATTCTCGTAGTAGTGACCTACAATATGAGTGAATGGGAAAATTTCGTTGCCATTGCAAAAGGCCCGAGAGGTGATGCAGTTGTATTAGTGGTCACTTTTCTGCTCACGGTGATTGTAGACCTCACCGTAGCCATTGAAATTGGAATGATACTATCTGTATTCCTGTTTATGAGAAAAATGGCACAACTTAGTAATGTCAATATTCTAACGAAACAGGCCAATGGAGGTAAAAGGAATGGAGACCCATTGTCCATCAAAAATTTTTCCGTACCTGCCGGAGTAGAGGTATTTGAAATCACCGGCCCGCTGTTTTTTGGTGCTGCCTATAAATTTAAAGATGCCAGTAAGTTTATTGAGAGCAGGCCACAGGTATTGATTATCAGGATGAGACAGGTGCCTATCATAGATGCAACGGGCATTCAAACGCTCAAAGATGTCAATAATGATATGAAACACCGGGGAACAAAACTGATCTTATCGGAGGTACAGGAAGGAAATGTATACGACGAATTGAAAAATTCACGCTTGCTTTTTAGTATTGGAAAAGCTAATGTGGTCAGCACTTTTATCCGGGCAATTGAGAGGAGCGAAAAAATACTGGCAGATAAGAATGTAAAAGCAGATTTGAAATAATATAATCGCATCGGCACAAAATCGTAATTTTCCTGGCATTTAGCGCTTTATTGAATAATGGCCGATTGGATAATATCTACATAAAATAATTATCCGCTACACCTTAATCCAGAATTTCAGGAGTTGATTAACATCGGCACCTACCAGGTAATATCCGTTTGGCATCTCATCGTCTGAACAATGAAAAGTAGCTATCCTGGTACCAACAGGCATCTTCTCCAGCTGCCCGTATACATACCAGCTATATTTATTGTACAGGTATTTTGAATAGGTTAGTTTGTCGTCTATTTTATAGGTGCCGGGAAGGTTCTCATAGAAGGAGTTGAAGAGATAAAAGTGATCATACTGTGTGAAATCAATGTAGACGATATTGTTGTGGATGAAATTGACATTGCCAAAACCCAGTATTTCTTTCGCAACTGTTGCATACCGTACCAGGTCGTAGCGTTGTTCAATGCCATAATAAGCGCATTCCGGCTTATAATAAGCAGCCCCCAGGCAGAATTTACCAGGTCCGCTGCCAATATCCAGAATCTTTGCACCCGGTGTGATGGCCAGAAAGTCCGCCGCTTTTTTAATCACTTCGAGCGGCGTCCAGTGCTTTTGCGCCAGAATCTGTATATAAAGAGGGTAAAGATGATGGAAATCAGTATCTGAATCAAACCATTTGTTCAGATGACCCGATAAAGAGGATGTTTCTGCTGACATGTATACTTGTTTAACCCACAAAAAGCTTTGCTGCACAAGATACTCCTGCTTCAGCTATGCTGCTTCATTCGTTCTGCAAAGATATTTCTGAATTAATCTACCGGAGGTGAACTTTAGCAACTCAGGAAGTGACTTTTTTCAATTTTAAAAAAAAGTTAATTTTGGTAACTATGAGTATCAAGGGGATTTTCCCAATAGATAAGTGGGATTTTAAAAGCGAATCTATTTTTGCGGACCTGCCTCCCGCAGATTATGAACTATTGACTATACACAAAAGCGAGCAGATATATAAAAAGAATGAAATGATTTTCCGGGAGGGTGCCTATCCTTCCGGAATTTTCTATATTAGCAAGGGAAAAGTTAAAAAATATAAAGCCGACCGCGACGGCAAAGAGCAGATTGTCTACATTGCCAATACAGGCCAGCTGCTTGGGTATCACGCTATTCTTTCGGGAGATCCATACCCGGATTCGGCCGCAGCTATGGAGGAAAGCACGATAGCTTTTATTCCGAAGGAAGATTTTTTAAATGCCATAGAACATTCCGCTGTATTGAACGGCAGATTACTGAAAGCGTTAAGTCATGAATTTGCTGTGTTAGTTAACAGCGTGACAATGTTTGCTCAAAAAACAGTGAGAGAGCGGCTGGCTCTCCAGTTGATTATTGTCCGGGAAAAATACAAGGCCAATTTCGCTGATGGAATGCCGATAGAAATAAATGTCAGCCGGGAAGATCTTGCCAGCCTGGTAGGCACGGCCAGGGAAAACGTAGTGAGGGTGCTTGCCGAATTTAAAGAGGCGGGAATTTTGACCACAAAGGGGAGGAAAATTATTATCCGGGATGTAAAGAAATTAATTGAGATAGCGAATTATCAATAGGGATTTACACCTCATTTTAATTCTCACGCGCCCTGATGCGATGCACCATCTTAGTGAATCTTATGCGAAACGCATCATAGAACAACGCAATTACCAATATAGCTGCAGGAAGATAAAATGTATAATACTTCATTTGCAGATAGGCATAACCCCCTATTATTCCACCAATCAGGAAAAATATAATAATCACCAGTCTCAGTATAATTTTTCTTTTTACTGCCACTGTGTTTTTGCTGGTACCCGATATTAAGGTATGCAAATCGATACCCAGGTCGGTAAACATTCCGGTTAAATGGGTTGTTCTGACAACTGATCCTGAAATGGTGGATACCAGTGCATTCTGCATGCCCATAGCGAAAAGCAGGCTGCCGGCGAAATATTCCGTTTTGACAATGGAATGATCGAAAGTATAGCCAAAGCTTCCTATCAATACCAGTATTATTATTTCAATTACGATTGGAATTGTGTATACCAGTCTTTTATGTTCCCCTACTTTCCCAATACAATAGCTGGAAAAGTAGGCCCCGGCGAGAAAAAGTAACAGCCATAAACCAACCATCCTGGTGGAGCGAAGATCGCCTGTTGCCAGTTTATGTGCTAACAATGCTGCGTGGCCGGTGACGTTGGTGGTTAATACTGAAAAGGCAAAAAGCCCGGCTGCGTTTACCATTCCGGCTGTTGAGCATAATAAGACTGCCAGCCGTAAATTCTGCTTATAGTTTCTTTTACTTCCTGTATGACGTAGCATTTGCTATCTTCATTGAACAATCCCTCAGTAGCATCAAAGGTAACAGCAGATTGATTCCCCGATAATTGACCGTTTGCAATGGAAAAATTGCAGAAGATCACTTTTGGAAGAGTGGGCTGTATCAGTCAACCCACTCTCTGCCTTCCTCCTACAAATATACTTCTTTCTTTATTCCAATATCTTCCAGAAAAACATTGTCATGCGAAATAACCACCAGCGTTCCCTTGTATCCTGCAAATATCTTTGCCAGCATACGGATATTCGCCAGATCGAGGTTATTCACCGGTTCATCAAGGAAAATAATATCCGGTGTCTGGTTTTGCAGTATCATACAACATAATGTCAGGCGCAGCATTTCGCCGCCACTTAACACTGCACATGATTTATCCCAGCTCTCTGGTTTGAACAGGAAATTAGCCAGCAGTGTATGTACTTTAGCCGGCTCCAGTCCGGTTGCATTGAAATCCAGCGCTTGTTCCAGTACTGTTTTTTGCCGGTTAACCAGGCTATAATCCTGATCCAGCAACAAACTTGTACAGGGAGCCATTCTGATGTTTCCGGAAGTGGGATGTAATTGGCCGAGTAATAGTTTCAGCAAGGTGCTTTTCCCACTGCCATTTGCGCCGGAAACAGACAGCCTGTCGCCACTGCGTATAATGAAGTCCAACGGCGCAGGCCAGAGTGATTGCCCGCTTTCATACGCATAATTGAGGCCATTTACTTCTATGAGTATTTTGCCGGGTGGTAATACCGGATTATCGAAATAGCCTTTCATGATCTGTTCTATTTGTACCATGGAGGCTGCTTCCTGCAGATCGTTCCGAAGTTCGGTTACCTTATTGCTGTGTACATCCTTCAGTCGTGCTGTGCTTCCTTCAGCAGCATTTCTCCTGGCATTCAGGAGGCCCTTAGGCTCGCTGCTATGCATCGTCTTTTTCCTGGACACCGCATCAGCATGCTGTTTCCTTTCCAGGGTTTGCTGCTGTTTCAGCTTTGCCTCTTTCAATGCTTTTTCGTGCCATGCCAGCTTGTGGGCAGATGCTGCTGTTTCGATTGCCTTCTGTTCGGCATAGAAATCATAGTTACCTCCATAGGTTTTGATATTGCCTGATTGTAACTCCAGTATGGGCGTGCATTTGCGAAGCAGTTCCCGGTCATGGCTGGTAAGCATCACTCCCGCGTTGGTGTTATCCATCCATTCGTATAGCCGTTTACGTGCCACACGATCGAGGTGGTTGGTAGGCTCATCCAGCAGCACAATATCCGGTTCGAAGATGTCGATACCGGAGAGAAACAATTTGGTGCGCATGCCTCCGCTTAGCTGGCGGAGTGGTTGATCCAGCGCAATGCCGCTGATATGCCATGCCGCAAATGCAGCTTCACATCGGGCAGTAATATCCCAGTGATGCTCGAGCAGATCGTAGTAGTGCTGATCTGTAGAACCCTGTTCTATGGCCTGCAATGCAGCCAGGAGTGGCGCTATTCCCAGCGCTTCAGCAACGGTCAGCTGATCGAACTGACCATAATGCTGTGGCACATAGTGCAGGCGTCCGTTGACGTGCAGCTCGCCGGTATAATTTTTCAAATGACCGGCGATCATTTTTAGCAGCGTACTTTTACCTGCTCCGTTATTACCTACAATAGCTGTTTTCTCATTTTTTCTGAGCGTGAAACTAATGTCGTTGAAGAGCAACTGGTGATTGGATGTATGAAAATTGATATGTTGTGCGATGATATACATGTGATAGCTGTTGTTGATGGGAAATAGAATGAAGTAGCCTGTGGGAAGGATGTAAGTTTCATGTCAGTAAAATTTAAATGATTGAATCGGGTGATGTATTAACAGCAATACCGTTTGGTTTGCTCAGATAGCAGCGGGAGCTGCGGATATGTGGATGTTATATTTTCATGATGGGGCAAAGGTAAGTATTTATTTCATTTATCGAAACATTTTCCGCCCGAGGGCTTACCTGGCTTCGACGCCGGCGAACCATTCTTCTTTCTGTTCCATTAATTGCCTGAACGTGTCCAGGTAACCATAGCCCCAGTTTTCCATGACTGAAATTACCGGCAGAACGGTTTCTCCAAACGGTGTCAGGTAGTATTCCACTTTTGGGGGAAGCTGGGGATAGATCTCTCTTCTGATGATGCCGTGGAATTCCAGTTCTCTCAGTTGAAGATTCAGTACCCGCCGGCTGGCCGTTGGTATTGCCCGCTGCAGATCGCTTGGCCTGCGCGTGCCCTGGTTGATGAGGTATACCAGGTAAGCTTTCCATTTACCACCTAAAATTTCCATGAGAACAGCCAGCCCGCAGTTAAAGTCCTTGATCATCTTTTTCTCGTACATCGTTTTTTGTTTTGGTGGTACAAAAATAGCCATATGTACGTTTTCAGGGGCATAGGGAAAAAATTTTCCCTATAGGAACATAATTTCCCTTATTGTCAGCTTTCCCGGATATCCTTCACTTTGTGCCAGAAAAAAGTAATAAAATGACAGCTATTCAAACAACGAAAGAAAAAGTAACGCTGATTGGACTGGGGGCCATGGGATCCGTACTGGGAAATCTGTTGCTCGATAACAATTTCGGGCTCACCGTCTGGAATCGCAGCGAGGAAAAAGCAACACCATTCACCGCAAGGGGGGCGGCCTGGCACAGCGATGTGGCCAAAGCAGTGGACGCCAGCAGGATAGTGATAGTATGTATTACTAACTACGTTGCAACGAGGGAGTTGCTCGATGGGGTATCGTTGAATAACAAAGTACTGGTGCAGCTGAGTTCAGGCACCCCTCAGGATGCAAAAGAAACCGAAATATGGGCGAAGGAAAAAGGAGCCATTTACCTGGATGGAGCCATCATGGCTACTCCCCGGCAGATGGGCCAGCCGGATAGTCCTATTTTCTTTTCAGGATCTGAAGCCGGCTTTAAAGAGAGTGGGCCGGCGCTGAAAGCATTGGCCGGAACCCTGCTGTACCTGGGAGAAGGAGCAGGTAAAGCATCTGCATGGGATCTGGCAACATTATCTACGATATTTGGTATGCTGACAGGCTTCCTGCATGGGGCGCTGATGATGGAAGCAGAAGGACTGAGAGTGGATGAACTGGGCACTGTCATTGGCCAGATAGCACCGGTACTGGGGCAGATGGTGAAGAGCACCGGCGATGATATACAGATTGGGCATTACAGCGATCCGGAAAGCTCCCTGGCAATTTGTGCGCATGTATTTGAATTGCTGATCAGGCATGCGAAAGAAGCAGGGATCAGCCACGATATACCATCGTTTGAGCTGGCGCTTTATAACCGGGGTGTGGCCGGTGGCTGGGGTAACAGTCGCCTCGCAGCGCTGATGAACATTCTCCGGCAGAAACCGTGAGATGAGCCAGCCTGCTGTTGATATCGCAGCAGGCTGTTTTTTTGCAGCAGTGATTACAGGATACCTTCCAGCCGCAGATGTTGCAGCAGCATGATGGTTTTTCCATCCCTGATTGTGCCCTGTTTCATCATGCGCCATGCATCTTCAAATGTTATCTCCATCACTTCAATATCTTCCTGCTCTGCTTCCAGCCCGCCTCCGTCGTGCACCTGCATGTCTTTCGTATATTCGGCGATAAAGAAATAAAGGATCTCCGTTACTGATCCGGGCGACATATACGCCTCATATACCTTCCGCACTTCTTTCACCTGGTATCCGGTTTCTTCTTCCGCTTCTCTGCGGATAGCGTCTTCCGGATGATCATTATCCAACAGGCCGGCACATACTTCAATCAGCATCCCGCTGGTATTGCCATTCACGTAAGTGGGGAGCCGGAACTGCCGGGTGAGGATCACAGTTCGCCGGATGCTATCGTATAGCAGAATGGCGGCGCCATTACCTCTGTCGTACACTTCCCGGGTTTGTATTTTCGGTTGGCCGGAAGAACGCTGGTAATGATAGGTGATCTTCCTTAAAAGATACCAGTTATCTGAAAGCAGTTTTTCTTCCTTTATCTGAATGGATGGATTCATAAAAATGATTGTATTTGATCGAAATTGATTATTTTTGATCAAATATAGTATTTGTTATGGGATTTCCGGAAAGAAAGAAAAAGATCCTGCAGGCATTGGAAGATGCAGGAGATATGGAGGTGCAGGCTTTATCAGGGCAGCTGGGAATATCTGCAGTTACCATTCGCCGGGATCTGCAGCAGCTTGCGGAGGAAGGATTGCTGGTGAGAACTCACGGAGGGGCCATGAAAATGGAGAGCGGGCCGGCGTTTCCTGGTTTTGTGGAGAAGGCAGGAGCAGCATCGGCAGAAAAGCAGTATATCGGTGAACTGGCAGCATCGCTGGTGAAACCCGGCGACACTATTTTTATGGACTGCGGGAGCACTGTGTTTTGTATGTGTGCACACCTGAAGCAGGTGCCCGGGCTGCGGATCATCACCAACTCATTGCCGGTATTGGCAGCATTGATGGAAGTAGCAGGCGTAGAGGTGAATCTTGTGGGAGGGGAGGTAGACCGTGAACGGAAAGCCATGCATGGCTTAAAGGCCATACAACATATTGAAAGTTATCATGCAGATAAGGCGTTTATAGGGGTTGATGGTCTTTCCGTCAACAAGGGACTTACAGCTTACAGTGAGAAGGAAGCCAGTATCAGCAGGGCTATGAGCAGCAATGCCAACAGGGTGTACCTGCTTTGCGATGCCTCCAAAATAGGGAAGGACAGCTACCTGAAGTTTGCGCCATTATCGATGTTTGACCATCTGATTACGGATAAGGGAATTTCAAAACAGCAGAAACGGGCACTGGAAAAAGCAGGAGTTAGCCTGATCAATGCTATCTAATCAAAGTGCCTGAAAATTAAATAATGCCTTTTTTTATCAACAAAGGAATCACTACCTTTATATCATATCAACCAAAAGCTTTTCACAAGCATCTTTACTTGTTATTTTATTTTTGTGTACCGTGCTAAGAAGTAATGAACATGATTTACTTTTAAGGACATCTCAGGGCGACGAAGCCGCCTTTGCGGAGCTATTTCACACTTATTATAATAGATTAGGGGCCTTCGTAATACAGCTGACAGGGTCTCTTCCACTGGCGGAAGAAATTGTGCAGGAAGTGTTTATCCGGGTCTGGGAAAAACGGGATAAACTGGATCATGTGGAGCATTTTCATTCTTATCTGTATACCATTGCCAAGAACTATACCTTTTCATTTCTGAAAAAAATGGGCCGTGAGCTGGCACAGAAAAAGGAATGGGAGCGAAGGGTATTGACGGAAGAAGAAGAGCAGGTGAATGCCTACCGTCAGATCATAGAACAGGCTGTTTCGGCACTTCCTGAACAGCGGCAGCGGGTTTACCTGCTCAGTCGGGATGAAGGGCTCAGACAGGCGGAAATCGCTGAGCGGCTGGCCATCTCTCTGGAAACTGTTAAGAAACATATGGTACTGGCATTGCGTTCTATCCGTACTTACGCCATGGCACATCCTGAAATTCATATGCTTATCATTTTATTAAGTACCCGCAGTCGCTTCTGAAAAAAAATTTTCCCGCATTACCTCTTTTCATACCTCCTGGCTGTCTTATTATACAGAACGCTTTACGCTGATGGACAACAACAGGTTACGTTATCTTTTAAGCCGGCATTTTGATAAAACGCTGATACCTGAAGAACAGGCTGAGTTGAGTCATTTTCTGAACGATCCGGAACAGGATGCCCATCTGGAGTTATTAATAGAAGAAGCCTGGATACGTTCCAGTGAAAGCGACGATGCTGTATTCGGTGAATCTGGTCTGCAACCACCGGTGCCGGGGGAGGTACATAAAGGGCCGGTAAGGCGGATGTATTTTCTCCGTTGGGCAGCTGCCGTATTATTGCTGATAGCTGCAGGCACCACATGGATGCTGATAAACAGGCAACAGCTGCACGACGACAAGAACAAAATGAATGACCCGGAGCCGGGAAGCAATAAAGCAGTGCTCACTCTGGGAGACGGTGCGAGCATAACGCTTGACAGCAGCCTGAAAGGCAGGCTGGCAATGCAGGGGAATGTACAATTGAGTGCCCGTCCGGGAGTGTTGAGCTATAGCAATAATACAGCTGGTGCAGCTGGCACTGTTATCTACAACACGCTCACCACCCCCAAAGGAGGGCAGTATCAACTACAGCTTCCGGATGGTTCGAAAGTATGGCTGAATGCAGCCTCCTCGTTGAAATACCCTACCGCATTTACCGGCAAAGAAAGACGTGTTGTACTAACCGGTGAAGCTTATTTTGAAATAGCAGCAAACAGTGCGCAGCCCTTTTTTGTGACGGTCAATAACGCAGATATAGCTGTATTAGGCACCAGCTTTAACGTCATGGCCTACAGGAACGAAATAACTATGGCCACCACCTTGCTGGAAGGTGCTGTGAAAGTAAGCCGGGATAACGAATCCGGCATATTGAAGCCCGGAGAACAATTATTAATGAAAGAAGGAGAAAAGATCCGGATAAATCATCATGCCGATACAGAGCAGGCCATCGCCTGGAAAAATGGATTCACGTCTTTTAAAGGCGCGGATATCCGCACCATCATGAGGCAGGTAGAAAGGTGGTATGATGTAGAGGTGGTATATAGTGGAGATGTACCGGCACGCAGCTTCACGGGCGACATTCCGCGGGATGCGCATCTCTCTGAATTACTGAAAATACTCGAAGTAAGCCGGATAAAATTCAAACTGGAAGGACGTCGTCTTACTGTAATGCCCTGATGACTATATGAGCTTATGAGATTAACAATTTATTAGGTCAATCAAATTCACTTGTTTATGAATAACAGCCCATGACCAGGAGATATCACCGGTAAATAAAACCAGAGGTGATCTCACCCACCCCTGGTTGATGTCCGGATCTGATTTCTGGCGCTAACCAAGATTTATCCACATCCAAACATTGCAAATGTATGCAATCCAATTGTCATGCAGGTACTTTTCGCATGCGTAAAAAAGTACCGCAACTCTTCAGCCGGCTGCTGGCTTTCAAGAAAACCGTAGCATTTAAAAAACAACTGATCATGCAGCTAAAAATAACAACTGTTCTGATGACAGTGCTATGTATGCAGATCAGCGCAAAAACTCTCTCGCAGCAAATAACACTGAATCAAAGGAATGCACCGATTCAAAAGGTGTTTGAAGAAATAAAGAAACAATCGGGTTACAGATTCTGGTATGAAGACGCCGTACTGCAGAAGAGTAAACCTGTAGACATCTCTGTGAGGAATGCTTCCCTGGAAGAAGTATTGACGCTGCTCTTCAGAAATCAGCCGTTTAGCTACGAAATTATCGGGAAGATAATCGCCGTAAAGGACAAAGATGTAACGCTGGAAAATGCGCCACCACTCATGGTGGTGGCGACGGTAGTTAACCGTCGTATCACCGGTATTGTGAAAGACAGCAGCGGAGCACCCGTTCCTGGCGTTTCATATGCTATCAAAGGTACTAAGACAGGCGGCGCCACCAATGTGGATGGCCGCTTCAGCATCGAAGTGCCGGATGGTCCGGTAGTGCTGGTGTTCAGCTCTATCGGTTTCGAACCCAAAACAGTGACGGTAGCTGCTGGAACCAACAATATCAGCGTGGTGATGAACCCCGCTTCCAGCGGTTTGAATGAGATGGTGGTGACAGCACTCGGTATTAAACGCCCCAGGGGTACACTCGGCTATGCCATCAGTACCATCAAGGGAGATGAACTTACAAAGGCCGGCACCACTATGAACCCCTTCCTGGCCTTGTATGGAAAGGCAGCAGGAGTAGGGGTGAATGTGGGCGCCGCCGGCCCGGCCGGAGGTATCAGGATCAATATCCGTGGCGCCGCCAGCATGAACGCCCAACAGAATGTGAGACCGCTTTTTGTGGTGGATGGAGTGATACTGAACGACCGAAAAACGCAGATAGGTGGCGATATTGGCCAGGGGTTTGACTATGGCGCCGGTATCAATGACATCAACCCGGATGATATAGAAAGCATGGACATCCTGAAGGGCGCTAAAGCTACTGTATTGTACGGTAGTGACGCTGCAAACGGCGTGGTACTGATTACTACAAAAACTGGTAAAAATGCAAGCGGCTTCGGTATGACGGCCAATCTGCAGCACACCTGGGAACAACCTGTTTCTTACCTGAAGCTGCAGGACAAATACGGCCTTGGAGACAATCTTTATGATACTTCTTATGCTACTATCAATGGTGTACGAACAAGGTTGCTGCCTAATAAGCGTTTCAGCTTCGGGCCTGCATTCGACGGCGCTAACGTAATGTTCTACGACAGCTCTGTAGTGAAAAATTCCCCGCATCCCGGTAATTTTATGTCGATGTTCCAAACCGGTCAATCTACTTCCGCTAACGTAGCCATCGCCGGCAGCAACGAAAAAGGCAGCATCAGGGCATCTTATACCAATTACAACTATACCGATATTACTACCAATAACGCCTGGCAGCGCAGAAATACCTTTAGCTTCAACGGAAACATCAGGGCATCCAAATTGGCTTCATTCGAACTGGTTTCAAACATCTACAATATCACCACACAAAATCGCCGGGGAAGAAATGACGGTCCGGTTGCCTGGGGATACCCGGTTGATTTCGACTATGGCAAGATATTCCCGTATTATACAGATGCCACCGGATATAAACGGGATCTTACCAATGCAGGCGTATCCGAGGCTTTCTCGCAGCTGGGCAGCTACCTATGGGACAGGAGTAAGAATGCATATAAGGACGATAAGATCCACATGATCACATCTGCAAAAGTAACCCTGAATTTCACGGATAATATCTCGCTGGTAGGGCAGGCAGGCCTGGATTACGATAACACAAATTATGATACCAGGATTTCCGTTACGAGGGTATTGCCTACCGTAAACGGAGGAAGCTTCGGCGTAGCCAAAGAAAATGCCACTACACAAACTTATCAGGCGTTATTGCATTATAACAAGTCGTTCCTCAACAACGATCTGCGTTTGTATGCGTTTGCGGGCGGGTCCTACCGGCTCCGCACAGTGGACTATCTCGGAACAGCAACAGTAGGCGGGCTCAACTTCCCTAACTGGTATTCCTTTTCCAATCAGCTCGGAACACCCAACGCCGATAACGCTTATCTGCTCCGGAACTACAGCCGCGGCAATGATGTGCTATACAGTATGCTGGCATCTGCAGCCCTGTCGTGGAAAAATGAGTTGACATTGGAACTGCAGGGACGGCAGGACTGGAACTCCACACTGCCTCCGGAAAACAACAAATATTTTTATCCGGGAACGGCCCTGACCTGGAACTATACAGAACGCTTTCCGATCCCCGGAGTGAACAGCGGACAGTTAAGATTATCCTGGGCCGATGTAGGAAACGGGACCGTCCGTTATTATGCCAATAACCTGTACGACTATACGCACTTGCCCAATACCAATGCCAGCACCGTATCTCCGCCGGATAAGCTGTTGCCTGGCGCGTTGAAGCCTGAGCGTAAAAGGGAGTTTGAGGTAGGTATCAATAATAGCTTTCTGCCACAGGACAGGATCACGCTCGATTTTTCTTTCTATACCAATCATCGGTATAACCAGATCATAGGATTGCCTATTTCTTCTGCTTCCAGCTCCACAGGTCTTACTATCAACGTGGGGGATGTGAAAGCCTGGGGCTTTGAGCTGGCATTAACCGGAAGCCCGGTAGTGACAAAGAATTTCCGCTGGACACTGACCTGGAATGCTGCCAGTCAGGGTTCAAGGGTAGAAAAGCTTTATCCGGGTGTTAAACTGAATAAAGTAAGTGATCTGATAAATGGTTCAGCCGCGGCTATTCATTCAGATGAAGGCCGTCCGTATGGTGAAATCGTAATGCAGGATTTTCAGCGCGATCCGTCTGGTAACAAGGTGGTTAACGGCGATGGCCTTTATGTATTGGACGACAAAAAAACAGTAGTGGCCGGTAATGTTATGCCTAAGGTGTATGGTGGATTTATTTCTGACTTCCGTTATAAGGATCTGAGTTTCCGCATTGGCTTCGACTATAAATTTGGCGGTACTATTTTCTCTTACACTAATAACCGACTGACAGGAACCGGACAACTGGCAAGCACGCTCAAATATCGTGATGAAGCTAACGGGGGGCTGGCTTATTATATAGATGCCAGTGGAAATAAAGTGCCCTGGCAACATTCACAGCCGGCACCTGCACAATCGAGAGATGGAAAGGTATATCACGACGGTTTGATACTGCCGGGTGTTAAAGCAGATGGCAGTGCTTATAAACAGAATGATATCATCACCAGTGCCACTGCTTATTATGAAAGTTATGTCAACGACCTGGCTACCTCTTTCCCGCCGGATAGAGTAGAGAAGAACAACTATATCAAGTTGAGAGAGCTGGCGCTGGGTTATACGCTGCCGGCGAGAATTACAAAGATGTTGCGCCTGCAGCGGGCCACCATCACAGCTGCTGCGCGGAATCTTTTCTATATCTATAAATCCATTCCGAACATAGATCCGGAAGGAGCGCTGGGAGCCGATGTTTACGTTGAGAACACGATCTATCCTTCACAACGTACTTATTCCCTGGGATTAAATGTGGCTTTCTAACGTATAAATCTAAAAAAATGAAAAAAGCATATTTATATATCATCTTGCTGGCAGTCTGCTCGCTGGGCGCCTGTAAAAAAGACCTGGAGAACAGGTTTTATAACCAGGACAAAATCACCGGAAATGGGGTGGATGTTGTGCCTGGGTTATTTACGGCAATGGTCACCAACAACAAGATCTTTGTACAGGATTATGGAGAATGGTTTTATTTGCTCAACGATGGATTGGGAATCACCGGTTACGCACAACTCGCGCAACGTTATATTTCCTATCGCTATGCCTGGTTTTCGGGGTACAATGATTTGACGAGTGGCAACGGGTTCAACGACTTTGCCATTTCCGGACAATCTTATTTCCAGAACAGCTATACGAAGCTGAAAAATTATGAAATCATTCTTGATACGGTGGCCCTCCGTACGGGACAGTACAAGGCCGATGGAGATTTGTATGTGAAGCTGGCTACTTTTATCAAGGATTATCAATGCGCCAAACTGGTTGATTTTTTCAATTCCATTCCTTTTTCTGATGCCTTTCAGGGAGCAAAAGGAGGAGCGCAATACCTCTTCCCAAAGTATGATGATCCTAAAACGGTTTATCAGTCAATTATCAAAGAGTTAGGCACGCTGATCGATGAATTACCGGGTACATATGCGAATATGTCTATTCAGGCAAAGAGTGCCTTCAATCAGCAGGATCTGGCATTTGCGGGAGATATCAACAAATGGATCAGTTTCATCAATTTTACCCGCCTCAAAATGCTGGTGCGGATTGCCGGAGTGGAGCAGGCTTATGCCAAACCGTTGATACAGGATGCTTTGTCGAAACCCTTGCCTGCAACAGATCTTACCTGGCAGCTCTGGTTTGCTGTGGATGTTTACAGCGGAGGAACCTGGCAGCGTGGGTTGTTCGAAAACAACTATGCTTCCTTTATCCCGAACATCATCATGAAGCGGATGAACTACGGTGACTCTACCTACAACGAAGGCATTGATGATCCCCGTTTACCGGTACTGGCAATGCCTACCAGGTATATGGATTACCGTGGCGTGTCGTCGAATATAGAAGCGCAGGATGCTTTGTATAACAGCGGACAGAAATATTATCCATTTGCAGATAATGTGGTAGCTACTTTTGCACAAACTACCAAATCGACCTACAACAACGCTACGTTCCACCGCAATGCGAATATGCCGGTGTATATGACTACCCTTGCGGAACTGGATCTGCTCCTAGCTGAAATATCTCTCAAGGGCCTGGGTAACACCGGAAAAGCGCCGGAGCAACATATGAAAGATGCGGTGATTCACTCCGTTAACTTTTGGTACTGGGTCAACCAGTTGAGCACCTATGCTAAAACCCAGCTTACACAGGCGCAGGCGGCCCTGGTATATCCTGCAAAGCCTGGTGCAGGAGTGATCAGCGCCTGGGGCGACAAGATAGCCGCGAATTTCGTAGCAGCGCCAACGCTTGATGATAAGATGGAGATACTGATGCAGCAGAAATATATTCACCTGAACCTGCTGCAACCATACGAGCTATGGGCGGAGTTACGCAGGACGCGTCATCCCAAGCTGGAGCCGTTTACATGGCATAGTTCAGTGTGGAAGCCGATGCCGGAAAGAGTGCACTATCCTACCGCAGAGCTAACCGGCAACCCGGATAATTTTGCGAAAGTGGCGGCTGACAATAATGCTACTACCCCTATTTTCTGGGTACCTGCAGATGCAAGAGCAAAGAATCCTTATTGGGATAATTACAATTACCAGTAAAAGAATTACGAAACAGAGCGAAGACTTTAGCGATTGATAATACCTGGAGTGAACCCAAAAGGTTAGACGTTTTTTAAAAATAAAGAGATTAAGTTAAATGGCCTGAGTTCGGTAATTTACAGGGCTCAGGCCATTTAATTTTAGTTTGATTCTATCGTTATTGTAGTAGCCAATATATTCTTCAATCTGCTGTTTTAAGACTGTAATAGAGTCAAATTTTTCAAGATAGAACAACTCTGTTTTTAGGACACTAAAGAAACTCTCCATAGCAGCATTGTCCAAACAATTACCTTTTCCAGACATGCTCTGCTCGATATTGCAGTCAATCAGCATCTTTTGATATTGTTTCATCTGGTATTGCCATCCCTGATCAGAGTGTAATATCAGTTTACTATCGGTAGGCAGCCTGGGGAGGGCATTTTGAAGCATATCAATGATTGGCTGAAAGGTGGAGCGTTCCGATAGACTATAACTCACTATTTCCCCATTGTACAGATCCATTATAGGAGAAAGATAGAGCTTTTGATCTCCTACCACAAACATGGTTACATCTGTAACCCATTTTTGGCAGGGCTTCTCTGCTTTAAAATCCCTCTTTAGCAGATTGGGCGCGATTCTGCCCTGCTGCCCTTTATAAGATCTGTATTTTTTTACCCTGACCAGGCTTTTCAAATTACAGGCCCTCATCATTTTCAGTACTGTCTTGTGATTAATTTCCCTGCCTGATCGCCTCAATGCTGCTGTTATGCGTCTGTAGCCATATCTACCTTTATGCTGATGATAAAGCGCTGTTATTGCTCCTTTTAATATGGCATGTTTATCAGGTACTGACACTTGTTTGAGATAGTAATAATAAGTACTTCGAGCCATCCCTGCCACCTTCAGCAGTAACTCCAATGAATAATGCGGCCTTAATTCTCTGATGGCTCTTGCCGCTTGTTTTGATCCTGAGCGGCTTTCTCTTCCTGAATTAAGGCATCCAACTTTTTTAGGTAGGCATTCTCCGCCCGCAAATACAACAGCTCTGCCTCTAAAGCCGCTAGTTTGGCCTGTGTTGGATCTGTTACTGGTTTTTTACTCTTTTTCGATTTTTTTGTCATCGTCGAACTTTTTCGGCCTCTTGTCTCTTTTAACAACCCGGCAGCTCCCTCTCGTTCATACTTTTTAAGCCATCGACCAACTATATTATCCTGGGTAATACCAAAAATCATGGCTGTTTGCATTAAAGATAACCCCTTTTCAAACATATACTGGAGCACCTGGAATTTAAATGTTCCTGTATAATTACCTGGGCGCTGCTGTAATCCTGCTTGTCCATGAAGCTTATAAAGATTGACCCAACGGTGAATTGTGGTATCGGTGCCTCCGATCTTGCGGGCAGCTGAGCTAAATGTGTCATGACCTGACAGTACGGACTTAACTGCTATTTGCTTTTGCGCTAAACTGTATTTGATTCGCTTATCCATAAAAATGCCCCCATAAAGTGTCTAACTTTTTGGGGGCACTTCAACCATTATCTGCTAAAGTCTTCGCTCTGTTTCGTAATTCCTAATTCGTAATTCTTTTAATTCTGAAATACGGGCATCGCCGGGAAATACCAACCATTATACGTCAGCGTTTCTTTCAGCGTTGCTGTGGGAGCATCGTAAAGGAGTACCCGGTTTACGTCGCCGGAAAAGGCGCCGTTGATGGTAGTGACAACCAGTTCATTCCTGTCTTTGTTATACGCTGCGCCGGCGCCGTAGAAGTACTGGCCGGAGGGCAGGGTAATGTACGGAGAAGAAAGAGAAGCAGGATTACCTATTACGTAGCGATAAAGCTGCGTACCTCCTGCGAAACCATTGTTACGCACAATGTAAATGGCATTTTCCTGGGTGGAGGCAGTAATGCATGCATGACGCCAGGCTCCCCAGGGAGAGGATACTGTGAACGGCAGTTTAATGGCTGTACGGGCCAATGAAACCGGATCTATGCGGATCAGGGAGTCGGCAGTGGTGGCGTAAATACCTCCGTCTTTACCCGCAGCAAAAGCAAGGTAGGCGGCGCCGAAATTTTTAGCAACCGCATAGTTACTGCTGTTTAGGGCTACGATACCGTCTGTGGCGGAGAGCACGAATACGTAACTTCCGGCAAGGATCATATCGCCGGTATAACCGTTAACTCCATTGACTTTTGAGCCTACTGTCAGGGAAGGCAGGGATACCGGGTATACGCCGTCGCTGGCGCTAAGCAGGCCTCTGCTGGCATCCACTCCAATGAAGGCATGACCATCGTTGCCCGGCAGTGTGCTGATACGGCCGGTTTCTACCAGGCTACCGGCATCCGTTACTACCATTGGGCCACCAGCTTTTATTACGATATACAGTTTGCCATTGAATACCGTAGCATATTGCAGTGTGTTGGATGGCCCGCCCAGGGTGCCCCCCGGGTTGGCCTGGGAATAAACGTTGTACACCAGGCTATCGCCGCTATAGGAATAGAAGTGAAGGTCGCCGGTACCATGACCGAACCAGCCTTCATTGGCAATGAAGAAGCCATTGGCATAGGTGCCACTGACAAGCGCAGTACTGGCATTAACGGCACTTAGGCTGCTTTTTTCTTTCAGGCTGGCAGGTTGCACCAGGTCCTGTTTCTGACAGGAAGCTACAAACAGCGCTACGGCTGCAAATAGGGAAAAAACTAGGTTTTTTTTCATATACTATTATTTGGGTTAAAAAAACAGGCCTGTTATTCCCGGCCAGGCAGCGGCATAAGGAAAGAGTCAGTATACCAGGGATGGCCCGGCATATCACGCCCAGGGGTAAATGATTGAAATAAAACAGAATATAATGCCGACAGGCTTACATTCTCCGCCTTTCACCCGAAAGCACTGAATGATAATTACAGCTGGCAGGTCTTCTGGCTCTCCTGCTTTTCCGGGAACCTTCCCATCCGCCGGAGGCGGACAGTGGTATGGAGTATATCCGGAAAAACAATTGCAGGATTACAGCTACGGGGATAGCTCCGGTTTTGCACCGGATTCCCTTTTAATCCACCCGGAGGTGGAACCAATTGTGGGTGCAAACGTACGCCAAGTATTATTAAAATCCAAAATGCTATATTTCTGCTAACAATAGGGGCAGCAGGTTAAAATATCAACGGGATTTTATACATTCGGGTCAATTTATCACCTTTATGCGTTATTGGGGCCTAATTCTCCTTCTTTTTTGTACCGCTTGCCGGCGGGATGGGTCTGATGCCCAGGCGCTCAGATGTAATGCGGAAATTGGCATTGCAAACTTTGATCAGGTGAAAAAATCTCTTACTTATGAAAATGTGAGAAGCATTTTTAAACAGGAGGGAGAACTCTTCAGCGACAATGGTGTAACAAAGATCTACAAGTGGTACTATGTATGCAGCGGTTTGAAGAGATATGTGCAATGCCAGTTTCAGAACGGCCAGGTAACCCTGGTTGCCATGACGCTTACGCGAGACATTTGTGCTTATAACCTGTCGGTGAACTACCCGAAAGTGCAGCACGGAATGACCTATGCCCAGGTGAAACATGTATTTGGCGCCGATGGCGATAACTTCCGTAACGACTATCAATACCGGCCCGGCGGACATGATACCCGATACTACCGCTGGTATAACTGCGATGCACCTGCGAAATATGCCGAGGTATGGTTTTCTGCTGATACGGTGGTACTTACCAGGAAATTGCTCTGATATCCGTCAGGGTTTCATTTGCCATGATTTTGTTTTAGTAAATGCTCTTAATCCCTGATGGGATAAAGTTGTTCCAAAGCCGGAATGCTTTCTGCCACTCCAAGGAACACCCGCAGAAACGCGATCGCAACAATTCCAATAACCGGTTCCGGAATTAATCGCTGCCAGGATCTTTTGTGCCCTGTCGCCATCGCTGGAGTATACAGATGCAGTGAGGCCGTATTCCGTATCATTCATCAGTTTAATAGCTTCCCCATCGTTTTGTACTTTCATGATGCCGATGACAGGGCCAAAGCTTTCTTCCCGCATTATTTTCATGTTGTTATCCACATCGGTCAGGATAGTGGGTTCAAAATAGTTTCCTTCGTGTTTGATGCGTTTTCCGCCCAGCAACAGTGTTGCGCCCTTTGCCCTGGCCTCATTCACATGTAGCTCCAGCACTGCGAGCTGGTCGGCCCGGGTAATTGCACCGAAGTATACGCCTTCGTCTGTAGGGAAACCCAGTTTCCACGACCTGACTGTTTTTACAAAAGCATCTATATACGCATCATACACTTTTTCATGTACATAAATCCGTTCTACAGCGCAGCAACTCTGGCCATTGTTATAAAAGGCGCCATCGGCGGTGGCGGCAGCTACAGCAGCAATATCCGTGATATCGTCTGCCACGTACAGCGGATCTTTACCACCCAGTTCCAGCTGGCAGGGAACCATTTTTGACGCCACCTTTTCGTAGATGTGTTTACCTGTTTTGTAAGAGCCGGTAAAGAAATAACCATCGTAATCCTGTGTCAGCAGATATTCACCTACCGCTTTATCCCCCACGGCTACTTTGAATGCAAGTTCATTCACGCCCGCCTGATACAGCAGTTTTTCTATCTCAAAACCTGTGAGAATAGCGTATTCCGAAGGTTTGTACATCACAGCATTACCCGCCAGCAATGCCGGTACAAAAACATTTACGCCAACCAGATAAGGATAATTCCAGGCAGAGATGTTGCAGATGATACCGAGCGGTTCATATGATATTTTTTCACGGAGTGCAGGCGTATCCGTTACCCATTCGTCCGACAGATACCTGAGGGCGTTATCTGTCATCCATTGTACACGTGCACAGGCGCCTTTGATCTCATTGCGCGACTGTTGCATAGGTTTTCCGACTTCCTTGGTCAACAGGCCTGCAAGTCTTTCGGTATGCCGTTCCAGGAGCATGTTGAATCGCTCCAGCTTTTTTATTCTCTCTTCAAGTGGTACAGCGGACCATTGTGCCCGGCCATACCTGAGAAGATGCATTTTATCGATGAGTATTGGAGAAGTATCTTCCCGCAGATAGCTGAGCACAGCTCCGGTAGATGGATTAATCATTTTCATTTGTGATAATTTCTAACAGCCTGAATAAATTGTTTTTTGATAGCGGAAGACAGGGGATTACTTTCTTTTTCCGGCATTCTTTCGGGATGCCACTGCACGCCTATCATAAAGCCTTTCCCTGTTTTATCCCTGAACTCTATTCCTTCAATGATAGCATCGCCGGTGGCCGAAGTGGCGCTGATCATCAGGTTATGCCCCAGGTGTTCCGGATCAATACCCTGATGATGTGCGCTGTTGACCTGTCCGTTTTCAACGCCTGTGATAGCGTATAGCAGGGAATCTTTCCGGATGTTCACATCGTGTATCTTATCGGCCTTGTCTTTTTTGTGGATAAGATTCGCTGTTGCGCCAATATCTTCATACACCTTACCACCTTCCAGGATATTAATATATTGCAGGCCACGGCAAATACCCAATACAGGTATCTGTTGTTCCTGGGCGTATTCATATATCCTTTTTTCGAAAGCATCGCGTTCGGGTAAAAATCTTTCTGGTTTGTACGGGTATTGTTCTGCACCTCCATACAGTGATGGCAATACATCTATGCCTCCGGTCAATACAAACCCATCGCAGGTATAGATATCCTGCTCATTACGCTCAACAAAAGAAAGCGTAACAATTTCCACATCTTCTCCCAAATCTTCCGGTTGAAACCAATGTGGATAATTATGGAAGTTCGTTTCCGTAAAACTGATACCTATCCGTTTCTTCATCACTAAAATGCATTTTGGTATAATTGCCTGAAATCATTTCTGCTCACGGGTTTAGGGTTATTAGGATGAGCAAAGTCGGCAATGGCAAGGTCGGCGAGCGTTTCAATATGTTCTTGTTTAACACCGATATCCCGCAGGTGATGTGGAATATTCACCCTGCTGTTCAGGTCGAACAGGTATTTTACCACTGCCTCTCCGGTTTCTTCCTTCAGCTCCAGTGTTCTGGCGATACGCCGGAATTTATCTTCAAATCCTGCGATATTGAATTGCATACCATAAGGAATGTTCACCGCATTGGCGAGGCCATGATGTGTATCCAGTAAGGACGACAGGGGATGAGCCAGGGAATGTACCACTCCCAGTCCTTTCTGAAAAGCGATAGCGCCCATCATGGAAGCCATGAGCATATTGCTTCTGCTTTCCATGTCGGGGTTGTTCACCGCTTTATCGAGGGAGAGGTGGATGAGCCGCATACCTTCGAGGGCAATGCCATCGCAGAGTGGATGATAATTTTTCGCGAGGAATGCTTCCATGTTGTGCGTAAGTGCATCCATGCCGGTGGCGGCGGTGACAGCGGGGGGCAGTTCCATTGTGAGCGCAGGATCTGCAAATACGATCCGGGCCATCAGTTTCGGCGAAAACAGGATCTTCTTCTGATGTGTTTCATCGTCGGCAATGATAGCACTGCGGCCTACTTCGCTGCCGGTGCCGGCAGTAGTAGGTATAGTGATAAAGGGAGGCACATCGTTGGTGACATATATATCGCCGCCGATCAGGTCGTCGTATTTGAAAAGATCTTCCCGGTGATGTACACGCAGCGCGATCGCCCTCGCCACATCCAGTGCTGCGCCACCACCAACGCCGATGATACAGTCCCGTTGTGTTTGATCCCAATGTTCCGTGCCTTTATACACATCGCTCTTCACCGGATTTTTATGAATATCGCTGAATACTTCAGCTGCAATATGATGTGCCTGCAAATCGGCAATAATAGCTTTGAAAAAAGACAATCCGGCTACGACAGGATCGGTCACCACCAGTGGTTTTGATAATCCGTTTTTCTGCAACCAGGCGGGCAGTTCCCGAACGACGCCTGCGCCGAAGCGGATAGTAGTAGGAAAATTGAACTGAGCGGTCATAATGCTGAAGCTTAGATGATTTCAAAATATCTTTTAAGTTCCCAGTCGGTAACGGCTTTGGCATATTGTCGCCATTCCCATTCCCTCGTGAGTGTAAAATGTTCCACAAACTGCTCGCCGAACAATTCTTTTGCCAGCGCTGAATGTTTCATCTGCTGCGTGGCAATATGAAGGTTCTGTGGTAATACACCATTTGAAGTGTCGAGGTACCCATTACCCGTGGTAATTTTTTTCTCAAGAGGCATTTTATTTTTCACGCCGTATAATCCTGCAGCCAAACAGGCGGCCAGTGCGAGGTAAGGATTGGTGTCGGAGCCAACTACCCTGGTTTCGAGGCGGGAAGCCTTTGCAGAGCCGGGTAGCGCCCGTAATGCCACGGTGCGGTTATCGATACCCCAGGTAAGCGTAGTGGGCGCCCAGGCGCCTTCCACGAGGCGTTTATAACTGTTGATGGTAGGAGCCAGCATGGGCAGTATATGTGGCAGGCAATACAGTTGTCCGGCTATATAGCTTTTCATGATGCCGCTCATTTTGTGAGGATCTTTTTCATCGTGAAAAAGATTATGCTGACGGTCGGGTTCCCACAGGCTCTGGTGAACATGCCCGCTGCATCCCGGAAGGTTTTCATTGATCTTGGCCATGAATGTAGCCATGATACCGTGCTGGTAGGCGATTTCTTTCACCGCTGTTTTGAATAATACTGCCTGATCCGCTGCTTCAAGTGCAGCTGCGTAGCGGATGGCCGCTTCGTACACACCGGGCCCTGTTTCCGTATGCAGCCCTTCCATGGGAATGTCGAATTTTACGAGCAACTCAAACAGGCGGCTCATGTATTCGTTTTTCAAAGTGCTGCGCAGAATGGAGTAGCCAAACATACCTGGACTGAGTGGCGTGAGATCACGGAAATGTTTCTGGTTGGCGGTATCGGGAGTTTCCGTGAAATTGAACCATTCAAACTCCTGCGAGAAGTAAGGGAAAAAGCCCTGCTGCCCGGCATGCGCTATTACTTTTCGCAGTAGCTGCCGGGGGCATGTATATACAGGAGCATCATCCGGGGTTACCAATTCTCCCAAAAAAAAGGGCAGATCGTTCTCCCAGGGAATCCGCCGGAAAGTGTTAAGATCTATTTTCACAAGTGCATCCGGGTATCCCGTATGCCATCCGGTGTATTTCACGTTATCATACACCACATCTCCCATATCCCAGCCGAAAGTAACGTCGCAGAAACCGAGTTTGCTTTCAGTAACAGAGATGAATTTATCTGCAGATATATACTTGCCTCTCAATACGCCATCGATATCCGATATAGCGATCTTTACTTTACCGGAAGGATGCTGCTTTACATATGCTAATACTTCTGAAGTGGTCATGTGTGCGCAGGTTTAAAGAGTTTGTAGAACAGGAACGTAATAGCGAGGAGGGAAAAATAGATCAGACCAAGTGTTACATTGAAAATAAACATGGCAATGATAGAGACGGTGGAAATGAGCAGGGCTATCAATGGCAGGAAAGGATAGCAGGCTACCCTGAAAGGCCGTGCCAGTGTAGGCTCCTTGTTCCTGAGGATGATGATAGACACCATGGATATGATATACAATGTAAGCGCGCCGAATACAGAAACAATAATGATCTCGGCAGTTTTACCGGATATCAGGGCCAGTATACCGATTAGCATATTACCGATCAATGCATTGGCGGGGGTATGGAAGCGGGAGGAAATTTTCCCGAGGAAAGGGGGCAGGTTATGTACCCGGCCCATTTCGTATGTAGAGCGTCCGGCAGCGAGGATAAGGCCGTGAAAAGAAGCCACGAGCCCGAATAAACCGACGGTGATGAGCAGATGGTACATCAGGTGGTTGCTGCCTGTAATCTGTGCCAGCGCCAGCGGGAGCGGGGAGTCGGACGTTTCGCCATGGCTACCGTTCCTATACACGATCGCCTCCCAGCCGGCGATACCGGTAGCGGAAATAAATATCAGCACACATAACAACGCCAGTGTTAGTATGGCCCAGCCGAAGCCTCTGCTGATATCCCGTTGTGGATTCTTTGTTTCTTCTGCTACATTGGCAATACCTTCGATACCCAGGAAAAACCAGATGGCAAAAGGAATCGCTGCAAAACTGCCACTCCATCCGTTGGGCAATGCGTTATGGGTGAGATTGGTGAGTTGAAATTTAGGTAGGGAGATGCCGGCAAACAACAGCAGTTCGCCTACCGCGAATACGGTGATAATTACTTCAAATGATGCAGCAGCTTTTACACCATAGACGTTCAGGGCGGTAAAGATAAAATAGATAGCGATAGCGCTGCTGAGGATGGGAACCTGTGGAAAGAAGGCATTGAAATAAGCGCCGATGGCGAATGCAATGGCTGGTGGCGCCAGAATAAATTCTATAACCTGGGCAATGCCGGCAATGAAGCCGATATCTTTTCCCAATGCCCTGTTGGCATAGTCAAATACTCCTCCTGCTTTAGGGATTGCACAAGCCAGTTCTGCGTAACTGAAGGAAAACGTTATATACATCACCATGATAACGAGGGTAGCCAATGCCATGCCCCAGGTGCCCCCTTTTTCGAGGCCAAGATTCCAGCCAAAATACATACCTGAAATAACGTAACCTACTCCAAGTCCCCACAGCATAAAGGGTGTTAATGTTTTCTTTAAACCCTTATTTTGCGTCATGTTGAAAGATCTGTGTTGGATGTATCCCTAATATAACATAAAAACGGGATATTATTTTTATTCCTTCGCGGAGCGTACATACATGGCCGTTACTTCCCTTATCCACCGGGCGGGTTTCTTTTCGCCGGGTACGATAATCCGGAAAGGGCCTTTACCGGCGGGCAGGGGCTTACCATCGGCCTGATCGGCCAGGATGATGATCCGGCTGGCAAATACCGTATCCAGTTCGGGGAGGGCAAACACCACCTGGTAGCCATCGCTGGCTTTTACCAACAGGTACTTTGATAAATTTTTGCCCCTCAGCTGCGGGCCCAGCGGAACACCTGCCCGTGCCAGGATATCGGCAACGGGTACGCCGGAATAGCGATAGGTTTTGCCATCGTGGTCGGTAGCGGATACGTCTGTTCTTTTCATGCTACTGAGATCAGCTGCGCTGAGTTTCAATGGCTGCGTGACGTCTCCTTCAACGGTAAACGATTGGCCGTTTGCCAGCGAAATAGCGAAAATGAAGCTGATGAATAATGCCGGAAATTTGTACGTCATGATGGATAGGATTAGTAATATAACGCTTGCAAACCGGGTGTTCTGTGTGTATGGTCGGATCAGGATACAATGATAACATTAAATTAAAGAAAATCAATGCCCGGGTCACTGAGAAAATATCGCATATTTCGCGAATTGATGCTTAAATTACACCGAATAAACCGATGCTTAGATGAAACCTGGAAAAAATCACCCCTCTGCCATCACTATCTTCGGCGCCAAAGGGGATCTGACTAAAAGAAAGCTCATTCCGGCACTTTACAACCTGTATATTGATAACCAGCTGCCGCCTGTATTCACCATTCAGTGTGTGGATTTCCTGGCAGAAGATGAAGCCGCATTCAAGGCAGATCTGCTGGAAGGCATCAATGAATTCAGCCGGAACGGGAAGGCCAATGAAACAGAATGGAATGAATTTGCCGGGCACATCGGCTACCTGCAGGGTGATTTCCTGAAAACGGAAACATATGATGCACTCGGAAAAAAACTGAATGCATTCGACAAGGAGAATAAAAAAGAGTGTGTACGTATTTTCTATTTTGCAGTAGCGCCACGTTTTATTGAGATCATTGCAGACGCATTATATAAGCATACCATTTGCGGCCGGGAAGGGCTGGACCGCATTGTGGTAGAGAAACCTTTTGGTACGGACCTCGACAGTGCCAAAAAACTCAACCGGTTTTTAACGAAGCGATTTGCGGAGCGCCAGATCTATCGTATTGATCATTACCTGGGAAAAGAGGCCGTGCAGAATATCATGGCATTCCGTTTTGCCAATTATGTATTTGAGCCAATATGGAACCGTCAGTATATTGATCATATCCAGATTAGTGTTGCGGAAGAAGTAGGAGTGGGTAAGCGTGGCGGATACTACGATGGCAGTGGCGCGCTGCGCGATATGGTGCAGAACCATCTGCTGCAGCTGTTGTGTATCATCGCGATGGAGCGGCCGAAATTTTATGAATCGGAACTGATACGCGATGCGAAGGTGAAAGTGCTCAAGCATATACGTCAGTATACACCGAAGGAAGTATTCAAAAATGTGATTCGCGGGCAATATACCGCCGGCAATGTGCATGGTACGCCCCGTGTGGCTTACCGCAAAGAAGAGCATGTACAATCTGCCTCCAGTACAGAAACCTTTGTAGCTGCCCGGTTATTCATCGATAACGAGCGGTGGAAAGGCGTTCCTTTCTTCCTGCGTACGGGCAAATCCATGCCGGTACAATCGTCCGTAATTACAATACAATTCAAAGACTCACCGCATAAGATCTTCAAAGACGATCTGAGCCCGAACCGACTCGTTATCAGTATACAGCCGGAACTGGAGATCAGTTTGCTGTTCGAAAGTAAAGTGCCTGGTCTGAAGATGAAACTGAAGCCTGTGGAAATGGACTTCACTTACCAGGAATCTTATACAGAAACAATCCCTGAGGCATATGAAGCTTTATTGCTTGATGTGCTGGATGGTAACCCTACGCTGTTTATGCGTGCGGATCAGGTAGAGAATGCATGGAAAGCAGTGATGCCTATCCTCGATACCTGGCAGAAATACCCTGCCAAAGAACTTCACCTCTATAAGGCCGGTACCTGGGGCCCTTCAGCTGCTACTGAACTGTTGAAGCCCTATGCAAGGGATTGGTTCAGACTTTCTGCGAGAGAAGAGAGTTTGAAGTAAAGAATTAAGAATATAGAAAGAAGAATGAAGAATGCCAGCGGAGATAGTAAACGCGAATATCAATTTCGCTATTATCTCCGCTGGCATTCTTCATTCTTCTTTCTATATTCTTAATTCTATGGTGTGTAAGTCACCTTGCTTCCATACAGTATACTCGAAACTCCGGAGAAGTAAACGTGGCTATCTGTACTGGTGAGGTTGTACCAGAGGTAAACGCCATAGCCATTGTTTTTGGTTTGAGTGGCTAGCGAATTAGCGGTACTCTGACTGGTAGCCGTTATATCAACAGCAGCCGGGCCAAGGTTACTCTTGGGCAGCCCGGGTACGTTAGGTACAGAATAGGTGCCATAGTAAGCGTTCCAGCTGTAATTCACGAGGCCTCCGACAGTTTTACCGCCGTAGGAGAGATTTGAAGTAGCCGGACCGATATAATAGAAGGAAATAATCTTAGTAGGCATCAGTTTCCTAAGTTCATCCACGAGCATAACGAAGGAGCTGTCGTTGGGTTGTGGCGTGTTGTTAGTGCCATAGTCTGCATACTCATCATCAAAATCAATTCCGTCTAATCCATAAGTGGTAACAGCGTCGCTCAACTGTTGTGCAAAAGCGTGGGCGGCAGCTCTGCTGGTGAAATTACTGATACCTGCTCCCTGGTGGTTGCCGAGGATAGACAGCAGTACTTTCATGCCTTTATTTTGTAATGGTACGATCTGAGTGGCCTTATTGGTCAGCACATTGGTGACTTGTGAGTTGTTGGAAAGATAAGCCTGCTGCGTGGTGGTATTGTAATTGATGTTGCCAGCAAAGATGATAGCAATATCAAAGAGCTGCTGGCCACCGGTAGTAAGCGTGTATTTGCCGGTGTTGAGGAGGCTGTTGCTGTTTACCTCCACGTAGCAGACAGAGATGCCGCCGGTTTTGGTAACCGTTTGGGCCCCTGCGGGCGTAACTTCTGTGGGTTTACCTCCATTTAGCGGGTTGAGTTTTGTGGCGTTGTCCTTATTACAGGCAACAAAGAAAAACGTTACCCCTGTGGCCAGTAGCCACAGGCGATGTAATTGTTTTTTCATGGTGAAATGTTTAATTGAATGGGTAAATCGGGTTCAGTTTTTGGTTGAATTGGGTCCGGGCTAATGTATCTAAATAACAGATTGCTGTATAAATGCTCAGGCTAACATGAAATTGTTAAAATCCCGGCAACCGGCTACAGAGGCCGGTCACCGGGGTTATATGATTTTATTGACGGGTATCCCACCAAACGGGGGTATTACCCAAATCTACTTGTGGGTTCAGCAGTTTGATTGCATCGTTAACAGTTTGCGGTGTAGTGCTGTACTCATTTAACGGGAATGGTAATCTCCTTACACCCAAAGTGGTACTGATCTGTTGGGAACCGCTGTTGTTATTAACAACAGTGAACATTTTCGGGTAACCGGTTCTACGGAATTCAGTCCAGGCTTCCTGACCTTCCGGGAACATGGCGATCCATTTCTGGGTGGAAATGCGCTCCTGTTTCTCAGCAGGGCTGGCGCCTTCATCCCATTTGATCTTAATGCTGCTTGGGCTGTTGGCGTTATTAGCACTGTTTTTTGGATCCGTATATCCATCCGGTACACTGGTAGCGTCGGTGATATAATTAGGCGCACTTACGTTCCATTGTACCATAGAAGTATTGATTCCCTGTTCGTATAGCTGTTGAGCGCTGCCCCCGGCATTATTCCAGCCTATCATGGCTGCTTCTGCCCGCAGGAAGTATACTTCAGCGGCCGTCATTACCTGCACGGGTGTGGTGAAGCTGAATGCCGGAGATGATCCATCGTTTACATTCAGGGAAGAATAGGTTTTGTATTTGTCTTTATCTACGATACTGCCGATGCGGATTCCCTGGTATTTGGCAGGGAAGGTGCCGTCGGTTGATTTATCCATATAGCGGGTGATCCTGGGATCTTTATAACCGGAGAGGTAACATTGGATAGATGCACCGATACGGATATCAGCCCAGTTAACAGCAATAGCTACCAGCGGGTTTTTGAATGCACCGAGTACCTTCACATTCATGTTATCGGCATTATCAGTGATCAGACCTCCGTTGGCCGGGTCCATGGCTTTTTCTGCTTCAGATTTCGCGAGGGCTGCAGCTGACGACACAAACCTGATGTGCATGGCCAGGCGCAGGCGGAGTGAATTGGCAAAGCGTAACCATTGAGTGAAGTTACCGCCATATACCACATCAAATCCGGAGAAGTCGAACGGCAGCGGTTTCCCACCCTGGATCTGGGCACGCAGGGTTTGTGTGGCAGCATCCAGTTGCTGGAAGAATTGTTTATATACATCTTCCTGGCTGTCGTACGGAACATTAACCAAACCCTGACCTACTTTGCTATAAGGAATAGGCCCGTAAATGTCGGTTACCCGGCTCATTGCAGCTACCTGTACCACCTGTGCTACGGCCCAAACCTGCGGATAGGTTTTGTCGATGCCGCTTTTCTGCATGGTAACCATGCCTGCCATTATATTGAGATAACCTACTTTGAATGCTTCTCCATTCCAGCCAGTAACCAGCCCGTAGTTGGAGTTATTGGAAGCACTGAAGGGATTAGGTGTCATGAAATAACCGGAAAAGATATCCGCATTCAGGTTTTGTTGAACCTGGTAGGAGTTAGGGTCGCCACCGCCGGAAAAGTTAAGGATAGACATTTCCGCAGTTTTGAGGAATAACCCCACAGAATTGAAGTCAGGCCCCAGCTGTCCGTTCGACACACCAGTGTTATCGGTGTTGTAGCTTTCAAAGTTCTTGGTACAGGCACTCATCCCGGTAAGTAGACCAAAGGCAGCTGCCACTATTCCTAATCTGTAACCTGTTGATTTATTATGACGTTGCATTGTTTTCGTTTTTTCGTAAGAGAATTAGAAAGTAGCATTCAGGGTTAAACCATAACTGCGCGCAGCGGGTAACATGAATGCATCAATTCCACCCAGACCATTGGCGGTAGACATTGTTTGCTCAGGGTCGAACGGTGCTTTCTTTGAGAAGTAGATCAGGTTGCGGCCCGAAAAAGTTGCCCTCAATGCTTTAACTACCTGGCTTTTTAGCGGAATATTGTAACCAAGGGAAAGTTCTCTCAGACGTACAGTAGTAGCGCTATACATGTACTGAGCGGAGGCGCCGGTTCTGCCGCCTACTACTTCGTACCATTTTCTTGCATCCGCTGTAGTTACCGCATTACCATTTTCATCTACCCCATTTACTTTCACACCACCTGCATCCCTGGCCTGGCCGCTGGCAGCAGAAACGCCATAAGCATCCATCATGGATTGGGTAATAGACATGGCCTGTCCACCGAATTTTCCATCGATCAGGAAAGAGAGATTGAAATTATCAAACGAAAGATTATTGTTCCATCCTAATTGCCATTTGGTATTGGCATTGCCGAGGTAGGTCATCTGTCCGCTTTCCAGCAGTGGTGCACCGTCTTTGAACATTACTCTGCCCTGGGCATCATGTTTTAAATCAAAGCCATAAATATCACCAAATGAGCCTCCCACTTTGAATTGTGACGCATAGTTAGCACCGGTGCCGTTACCTGTAAGGCTAAAGAATGATACCTGTGGCGACAGAGAAATGATCCTGTTATCATTCACTGCATAATTCAAACCAGTAGTCCATTTTAGTTTACTGTCCCTCAGCACGTCGTAACGAATCATCGCTTCTACCCCCTGGTTCTGAATATTTCCTGCGTTGATGAAATAGCTGTCGTACAGTGCTGCCCATGATGCCATGATCTGCATCGTTTGGTTGATGGTGTTGGTTTTATAGTAGGTAAGATCAACACTCAGCCTGCTGTCGAAGAAACGCCATTCTGTACCTAATTCCAGTGATTTGGTTTTTTCAGGTTTTAAAGTACGGAACGGTGCTATAGCATTCCTTTTTATGGCGCCGTTTGTACCCAGGTAGTTGTCTGGTGCAAGGCTTTGATAGGCCAGCGGGGAATTTCCCACTTCCGCGTATGATCCTCTTACCTTAGCAAATGTAATGGCAGAAGGCATTTTGAGCAGCTGCGTCAGTATCACGTTCAAACCAACAGATGGATAGAAATAAGAGAGCTGATTGGTGAATGCCAGGTTGGAAGACCAGTCGTTACGCCCGGTCAGATCCAGGTAAAGCCAATCTTTATAGGAGATATTCACACTCCCGAAAACAGACTGTGTTTGGGCGTGCTTTTCCTGTGTAGAACCAGAGGCGGAGGCATTCAGCGATTTGAAGTTCTGAAGCGTGAAGATGTTTGGCAAATACAGTCCGTCTTGTCCGGAAACCAGATAAATACCTTTTGTTTTTGCATCATTGATACTGGTACCAACAAGACCGGTGAAGCGGAAATCCTTTGCCGGTATATTGAAATTGACTGTCAGGTCGCCGTATTGTTGTGTAGTAGTATTGTTAGTGTTATTATAACCACCGTTAGGAGATGCTAACGTAGACTGTGTACCAGCATAGATCTTCTGATCATAAATGTCGTTCATACGATCAATGCTTCCTCTTGCCAGTACGTTCAGCCATTTGGTCAGATCGTATTTAAGGCTGGCATTAGCGAGTATTCTGTTTCTGGAAAGAGAGTTGGTATTGCGGTTGATAATCCACCAGGGATTTTGTTGTACATCGTCCAGGAATGGCCAGTTCTGCACCATCAGGAAGTTCCTGGATGGATCAGGTACTTCAAATTGATTCTTGTAAGGAGTGATATCCAGACCACGGGGGAAGAGATATAATCCAGTCAGTGGATTGAAATAGAACCCAGCCATTGGCGTGTTGTCAATTTTCTGCGTCATATAGTTCACATCCGCGGAGGCAGTGAGTTTATCATTCAGAAAATGGCCGGTTTCCTTGAAACTCAGGTTATGACGTCCCAGTTTATTTCCCGGCTCAAGCCCTCTTGCAGAGGTATTGGCATATGAAAAATAAGTCTGCGCTTTTTCGTTACCAGCAGAAAGGCTGACAGCATTAGTAAAATTCGTACCATTCTGGAAGAATTTGGAGAGGTTGTCAGTACCACCGGCGCCATTGATTTTATTGCCCCAGCTTCTGCTCTTGGTATCATCTGACTGGCCGTAATTACTCTGAAAAGAGGGTTTGTATGCCGCCTGACTTAAAGTAAAGCCAGAAGATAAGTTAACGGTTGTGTTACCCGCTTTACCACTTTTGGTGGTAACGATGATCACGCCGTTTGCCCCCTGGCTACCGTATAAAGCTGCTGCAGAAGCTCCTTTCAGCACAGAAATACTTTCGATGTCTTCCGGGTTCAGGTTGGAGATCGGGTCGCCTCCATCGTAAGAGTTACTACCTCCGAAGATGCTCCCGGGTTGGTTGGTAATAGCGTTATTCATGGGAACTCCGTCAATTACATACAGGGCCTGGTTGCTACCGGCGCCGGACTTGCTACCACGAAGTATTACTTTAGCAGAACCACCTACACCGGAGCTGCTGGAGGAAATCGTTAACCCTGCCACCTTACCGTTCAATGAATTGATCAGGTTTGGATCTTTGGCTTTAGTCAGTTCCAGGCCATCCAGTTGCTGAGTAGAGTAAGTAATAGATTTCTCACTACGCTTCACACCGAGTGCGGTTACTACTACCGGCCCCAGTTGAGCATCCTGTGTAGCAAGGGTGATGTGGAGGTTCGTGTCACTACCGATTGTAATGCTTTTGGTTTCATAGCCGATGAAGCTGATGATGAGTATTTCGCCGGGATTGGCGGTGATACTGAATCCGCCGTTGGCATTGGTAACCGCACCCCGGGTAGTTCCCTTCACCTGGATGGAAACGCCGATGAGTGGCTGACCGTTGGCATCGGTCACCTTTCCCTGAATGGGAGCGGCCTGCGCTGCTGCTGGCGTGGTTTCCGTCTTTGGGCTGATGACGATCGTTTTATCAACGATGTTGTAGGCAAAGAGTTTATTATTCAGGCAGGCATTCAATACCTCCGCAAGGGAAGCCTGATTCATGTTCAGGTTTACCGGTGGCGCCTTTGCCAGGAGTTTTTCGTCATAGACGAATTCATAGCCGGTTTGCCTGCTGATGCTGCTGAATACATCGTACAGAGGCAGGTGTTTTCCCCTGATCGTGACAGATTGGGAAAACGATTTAGCGCTTAGGTTAAGAGTAAAGACAAGTGTCAGCAATCCAGTTAATTTCATAATTAACAGCATTTTTCTGCGCATACGCCCCCGGTTACCGGGGACTTTGCAGGTACCAAGTAGTTCCATACTTTTGTGTTGTTGGCTTAATAATTCAATTTTCTAAACGATTCAGGGAATTGAGTTGCCTTCTATAGCCGGGAGCATTGCAGTGCTTCCGGTTTTTTTTGCAACCGGTAGTGGAATCACGTCTTCATAACAAAAAATTTTAATAATTAATTCATAAGTGGACAAATAGTCTTACTGCTGCGGATCATATGGTTTTACCAATATCCGGTTGTCGTTAACATCAAAGTGAACCCGTTTTGTTGTTGATAAAATTCTTAATAACGCTGTTGCATTCTCTCTACGGGAAATGATCCCCGTTAAACGTATATCTGACAGATCACCCTCATAGGTAACGTCTATATTATACCATCTGGCCATCTGGCGCATGATAGTTTGAATATTGGTATTGCGAAACCGGAACTTCCCTTCTTTCCAGGCCAGGGCCTGTTCCAGGTCGGCCTGCCCAATGGTAAATTCATCTGCTCCGGCTTCCAGGCTGCCCCCATAGCCGGGTTTCAACAGGCTGTGAGATTGGCCGTGTACCAGTTGTACAGCGCCTTCTTCCAGGGTAGTGGTAATGGCCTGTTCATCGGGATACGCCATGATATTAAAGCTGGTACCAAGTACATCCACTTCCATTTCTGACCTGCCTTTTACTTTTACTTTGAAAGGCTGGCCTGCATTGGCTGCTACCTGGAAATAGGCTTCCCCGGAGATCTCTACCTGCCGGTCTTTCCCCGTGAATGCCGTTGGGAACCGGATACTGCTCGCAGCATTTAACCACACCTTACTGCCGTCTGCCAGCGTCAGCTGATACTGACCGCCTTTGGGAGTGGACACCGTATTATATACCGCTTCCGCAGCAGCTCCTCCTGCTTTATATTTGAGCCCATCCTGGGTATTCACAATACTGGTATTGCCCTGTTGAGCAAGTGCACCCATGTTGGCACTGTCCAACGGAATCGCTTTCCCGTCAGCCAGTATCAGCATCGCCTTGTTACTACCGGGCGCCAATGGTACCTGGGTCTGAACCACTACCACCTGTTTCCTGGGCTGATGAAAAAAATACCATCCACCGCCGGTGAGCACTGCTCCCAGTAAAACCGCTGCAGCAGCATACCAGATCCTCCGGCCGGTTATAAATCGCGTTGAGCCGGGCGTAGAAAGGATTTGCTGCAGTATTGCTGCTTCGTCTGCCTGCTGCCAGCCCTGATCGGGCGTTTGGTTGTGCAGGGCAGCAAGAATATCCGCCTTGATTTCAGGCTCGTAATCGTTCCCGGTCACCAGCCTTTTCAGGCGCAATAACTCATCCTGACTGATATCGTCATTCCTATATTTTTCCAGCAATACCCGTATTTCAGTCATGGACATAGTTAAAATTTTGGACTTGTTGACTATAGGTAAAGACGAACAACTGACGTTGAGGGAGTATTCTCTTTAAAAAAAAATTCAGGAAAAATTATTTTCGGAAAGTAATGATTAACAATAAGATAGGAATAATGTCGTTCTGAAGCCGGGCTTTTACAAAAGCTCTTACTGTGTGTAGGGCCAGGCTCATTTGCTTTTTTACGGTGTTAACAGAGATATTCAGTTGCAGGGAAATTTCCTCATTGCTCCAGCCTTGTTTCCGGGCCAGGTAAACTTTTTTGCGTTCAGGCGGAAGGCAGGCTACTGCCTTATCAAGAATAGCATCGTATTCCCGTTCCAGCAGTTTGTGATCGGTATCGTCCTGAATGGCGGGCTGGCTTTGAATATGCAGGTCATAGACTTTCAGCCTCACCATTTGCTTTCTGAAACCATCATAAATATGATTCCTTGTGAGAATAAAGAGATAGTCTTTGAAATGCTTTACCTGCAACATATCAGCCCTCTTAACCCATATCTTCATAAACACTTCCTGTACAATTTCTTTTGCGAGGCCTTTGTCTTTCAGGTAAAGCATGGCCACATCGAAGATCTGCCGGCTGTAGTGCCTGAACAGGATGGTGTACGCATACTCGTCACCAGCGGCAAGCTGGAGGAGCAATTCACGTTCGTCTGGTAAGGAAGTGTTCGACAATGGCGCTGTTTTATGGGCCCTTACAATTCAATCTACAAAGTAAATTTAGGTGACATGGAATTAATAATAAAATAATTTATGCTGTGGAAAAAAGGATACGGTTACATCTTCCTGTAAGAAAATTATTACGTAAATTCATTATATGCAGAGTAGGTATTCCGGTATACAGTGGGTTGTTCAGCGGAACGTTACCCATTCCACTGATTTGGAAAAATTGAAACAATCCTGTGAAACAAGGGGAATTTATTTTCAGGGAATAGAGGTTATTCCATTTTCGACAACCCTGCCTGATTTTGATGTTAGCAGGAAAAGTATTTTTTATGGTTCAACTACGTTTAACAAACTGATAGCTGAAGAGGAAAAATTGAGATCCGGTCTGTTTTTTGATTCAGAGAAGTTTTCGATAAGTAACTACTTCAGGCATTGGGGCAGGCATATGCTTAATTACGGTGCTGAGGTGACTACATTCAAAGAGTTGATGAGCAGGGATGAGGACCCGAAGAAGCTTTTGTTTGTCAGGCCCGATGACGACAGTAAATCATTTTCCGGTGAAACCAGATCTTTCGGGGAGATTGCGGAATGGTATGAACAACTGAAGACAATCGAAAACAGCGGCCTTTCGCTGGATAGCCCTATCGTGGTTTCCTCCCCGTGGCAGATCAGATACGAATGGCGGCTATGGATGGTAGCCGGCAGGGTGGTGACAGCATCTAAGTATCGCACAGATTTCAGATTGACGAAGGAACGGGGATGTCCGGCGGAAGTAGCAGCATTTGCAGAAGCCCGTTGCAGGGAATACCAGCCACATGAAGTATTTGTGATGGATGTTTGTCTTTGTGGTGATGAATTATTCATCGTAGAATGTGGTTGTATGAATGCCGCAGGATTTTACCAAGCGGATATTGATGTGATCGTATTATCAGTTTCAGACTGGTATGCAGATAACTTTTCCTGAAGAAGATTTGTTTTCACTACGCATGTCCATTGCGTATGTATAAAATAAATTACAGTCTCATTTCTAATAGTAACCATTATGAATGAAGTTAGATTCTGGCAGATCATTGAGGATGCCTGGGCCGCTTCCCCGTCATTACTCGAAATGCGGAATACAGTATTGAAAACCAATGATGCTATTCTGATTGAAGACCTTACAGGTGAGATATATGGTACCATCACCAATAATATCCGGGATATTTTGCTGGGGCTTGATAAGGAGGAGCTGACAGGATTCAATCACAGGATGGAGGAAATCCTGTTCCGGATCGACAGGAAGGATGTGCATGTTTACACAGAAGGTTCTGATGATGGTTTTCTCTATTGCAGATGTTTTATTGTGGGGATGGGAAAGGAATATTATAAAATGATCGATGAAAATCCATCCAGGGCTACCTGTGATGCGGAAGCGGAAATAGTTGGATTTATTGGTTATATGGTTTACAAAGAACTATTTGGCGAAGAATTTGAAAGGAATAGCGTGCACTGTATTGAATCCTGTTCCAATGCTGCTGGCTGGAGCGAAGAAATAATCAAATAAACACGAAATGAACCACGATATATATGGAATAGATAAGGAGCATGCCCACCCCAGGGCGCTTGCGCTGTTGCCGGAAGAGTTCTTTTGGGACTGTATGGATGAATTGGCTCCTTTCGGATCCGAAGCAGGAGAAACAGCACTGGTTGGATTCAGAGACTGGAGAAATACACATGGGAATGCGCCGATGATGCAGCGCATGAAGGAAGTGATTGAATCCGTTGGAAAAATAGAGTTGTCGGAGTATACAGAAGCGTTGACAGACCGCGACCTCCTCATTCGCCAGAAAGAAGATCCTGCATTTGATGATGAGCAATGCATTTTTACGCTGGATACTTCTATTATCGCCACGGCATTTGGCCAACTGGTAGATGAAGGTACAATCGATGCGGATATCAAACCGCTGGTGCTGATTGCTATTGAACGGCAGATTGCCTGGGCACAACTTTCCGAAAGCTGGTCTTATGCCGAACAGCATATTGGATATCTGAATATATTAAGCGGGGTGCTGGAACAAGCCTGAAGATTCCCGTGGCGGCAAAGGCAGGACTGGCAAGGCTTGAAGAAACCATCTAAATTTATTATCTTTTGATGCTAAAACGCTGCGTTATGAAAATACTATCCATGTTCCTCGCATTGTTGTGTTCATTCACCGGGATACTCTCTGCACAAACTGCGCCGCTGGGCGCCTGGAAATCAGTATCAGGCGATGTTACCAGTGTGCTGCTGGTTACTCCTTCCTGGTTTACCATCACTGATTACGGAGAAAAGAATTTTATCAGCAGCTATGGTGGCACCTGGAAATCTGCCAGTCAGGGTCAGGTCGATATCTTCATTCAATTCAATACGGAAAATAAATCGCAGGTTGGACAAAATGCAACAGTACCTGTTGGAATGGAAAACGGCCGGCTGATTACCAGTAGCCCGGGCGGCGGAAAACAGGAGTGGACGCAGATTGATGACGGTGCCGGCCCTCTTGCAGGTAACTGGCGTATTACAGCTCGTGAAACTGATGGAAAAATGAACCCGATTCAGCCTGGTCCCGGACAAACCTGGAAGATCCTTACCGGTACCCGCTTTCAATGGATAGCCATCAATACAGAGTCCGGTGAATTCTTCGGCTCAGGCGGCGGAACCTATACATTTGAAAATGGAACTTATACAGAGAAGATTGAATTCTTTTCAAGAGACAGCTCACGCGTAGGAGCAGTGCTTAACTTCAAAGGAAAAGTGACCGGCGACGATTGGGATCACAGCGGACTTAGCTCAAAAGGAGCGCCTATACACGAAACCTGGAGCCGGAATACAAACTGACCTTACCATCCAATGCCATAGTCTTCTCCATGATTGCTGCTGCCACCCCACAGGGTGCCGTGAACACGATCTATGAAAATGGCATTTATAGGACCGCTGGTGCGCTCTCCGAAGCTAAGATGATAACCCATCTGTTCCAATGTTTGCCGGTTTTTTTCAGAGGTATTTTTATTGATCAGGATACTTCCCGGGCGGGGAGCTCTGTCTTTGATTGCAGTGCCGCCCAGCGACAGCCACAACTGATTGGTATTGATATTGGCGGCTTCAGTCGCTTCCTGCACGGTCATACCAAATTCGGTGATGTTCAGGAAGAATTGTAACAGATTCTGATCCTGCGTATCGCCACCCTGTACGCCAAAGCAAAGGAACGGCAGGCCATCCTTCAATGCCAGGGAAGGTGTAAGCGTTACCCGGGGCCTTTTGCCGGGGGCAATTACATTAAAAGGACAGAGCACCGAGTCGAGTACAAAACTCTGCGCGCGCTGACTCATACCCACTCCCGTTTTCCCTGCGATACAGGCGGGCAACCAACCTCCGCTGGGAGTAACAGATACTACCCAGCCGTCTTTATCCGCTGCTTCCACACTGGTAGTACCCCTCCATAAACGGTCGAGATAGGCGCTGTCGGGGATGTTTGAGGCGTAAAGCTGCTGAACACCTGCACCCGGTGTAACCAACGCAGCATCATGCTTTGGCACAAACCCTCCCGGCCTGTGCTCCCTGCTGGTGTCGGCAAGCAGCCGCCGCTCCGGCAGAAAATGAAGGTAGGGATTTGTTTTCCCGATGTAGGGATATGGATCCCCAGGCCCGGCAGCAGCATCATTCTTCGCAGGATTGATCTGCCCCGCTCTTGCTTTCGCATATTCCTTGCTGAGCAATCCCTTAATAGCAGGATTAGTATTGAACCCGGGATCGCCATAATAAAAATCACGGTCCGCAAAAGCCAGGTTCATCGTCTGATAAATGGTGTGAATATATGCCGGGGAATTGTACCCCATTGCCTTGAGATCAAAGTTCTCGAGGATATTCAGGCTTTGCAATAACACAGGTCCCTGTGTCCATTCCTGCAGCTTGTATACTTCAATACCTTTGTAATTGATATGTAGCGGTTCTTCTTCTACCGGTTTCCATTTTGCCAGGTCTTCCATCGTAATCAACCCTCCCTGTTCCTGGCATCCTCTTACAAACTCCGTTGCTATATCCCCTTTGTAAAAACGGTCGTATGCCGCCATGATAGCCTCTTTCCGCGTCTTGTGCTTCCGCAGTGCTTCCTGCTCTGCTTCCACCATTTTGGAGAGCGTAGCCAGCAGATCCCGCTGAATAAAAATTTCGCCTGCTTCAGGTGCTTCCCTTTTTTCGCCCGGATGCGTCAGAAAAACGGCTTTACTGTAAGGCCATTGTTTAATATACTTCTTCCCACGCTCAATACTGTTGGCCGTTTGCGCCTCTATCGGGTACCCTGCTGCCATCTCCATAGCCGGAGCCAGTACCTGTTTTAAACTCATGGTTCCATATTCCGCCAGCATATAACAGAGGCCGCCGGGAGTACCTGGTGTCACCGCTGCCAATGGACCATACTCAGGAGGAAAATCGTATCCCTTGCTTTTATAAAACGCAGCAGTGGCGCCCGTAGGCGCAACACCCAACGCGTTGATGGCAATAACTTTTTTTGTTTTGGGGTTATAGATCAGTGCCTGTGTTTCTCCGCCCCAGCTCAACACATCCCACATGGTGCACGTGGCTGCCAGCATTGCGCAGGCTGCATCTACTGCATTGCCATGTTGCTGAAAAATCATGGCACCTGCGGTAGCTGCGAGCGGCTTGCCGGTTACCGCCATCCAGTTTTTTCCATGCAATGGTGGCTTTTGTGTTTGCTGCGCCTGTACATTAGCCGTGAATCCAGCTAACAGCGAGAGGGAGAGTAATATGCGGAACATAAAACGGGTTTTAGTTGTTTGCTGCCGGCAGAAAATAATATTTTCCACCTGCTCACAGGAACTGTCAGGATGTTAATCAGGAGCTATTGCTTCTCAGCCTGTAGCTGCCGTATGGTGACCAGTAGTTGTCCGGTATGCCGCATGGTGTGTTCTGCTGCGTGAAACAATAACCCCATTACGGTCGATGGCAGCTGTTTCCTGCCTACGCCCCTGAATTCGGTCAATGTATCTTCCCTGGTGGCCGACAGCTGTACCAGTGCCTTGTGAACCTGTTCGTCGAAATGATCCAGTAATTCCTGCAGCCCGCCTGTTGGCGTTCCTTCGGCTTTCAACGCTGCAAATTGAGCCTCACTCAGTTGCTCAGCCCGCGCATACGTGAAAAGCCGGTCTATCACGCCACTGACGTGTTGCAGATGAAACCCCGGAGAGGCCACTCCCGCAGGTTTCTCCCACAGCTGCTGCACGGGAAAGTTACGCATCATTTCATGTATTTCTGCATTTGCCTGCAACAGGGTATGTGCTACAGGCTGCAGCAGCGCCGGGATGTTTTCTACCGGCCCGCTCATCCAGTATTCCGTTGCCATATTGTTGGTTTATACTTCCATTGCATCGTACACCACCACTTTTTCCCAGAGGTGACTGCAGTTTTTTACAAATTCCAGGTGTATCGGGTGGGTCTGATAAGTAGCCTGCCCCGCAAGATCACTGAAGAAGATCAGTTCAGAAACAGCCCAGCTGTTGTCTACTACGTCCCTTTTTTCAGTACTGGCTACCACGCCTACACGAAGTTCCCGCACGGTTTCAATTTTTGACAGGTTTTTTACACCGGCAATCAGCTTGTCGCGGTCTTCTTTAGACTCAGGATGCTTCAACCAGAAGAATACATGGTGCACAACAGGATATTTCTTTTCCATATGTTGAGAGGGGATTGCGGCAGCAGCGGCTGTGCCAGCGGCCAGCGCTGCTGCGGTTCCTAAAAATTTACGTCTGTCGGATTGGCTCATATGAGGCTGTTTGAGTGGATGAAAATAAGAAAGATCGCTGATTTATTATAACCACTTTGTCTGTCTGACACTTATTTACTCTTTTCCAGCCCACCCACATACGCCGATGGTGTCACCCCAAACTGTTTATGGAAATCCCTGGAAAAATTAGTCTGTACGCTATATCCTACCATTAGCGCCACCTCATTTATTTTGTACTTTCCCTCCGCCAGCAGCTCGGCGGCTTTCTTTAACCGCGACAAATTAATCAGCTCATTCGGTGTCAGGTTCGATAACGCATTGATTTTTCTGTATAACGTAGGCCGGCTCAGGTTCATCAGCTTCGATAGCTGATCCACATCCAGATCCATGTCTGCAATCCGATCACTGATGACAGCATTAAGCTGTTCCAGAAATTGTTTGTCTGCATTGGAACAGGCTATCCCTTTGATATGTGTCAGTGGCGACCTTGCAAAGTATTCTTTGATAATGGTCCGGTTACTGATCAGATTGGCAATCTGCGCCATCAGATGCTCAAAGGCAAAAGGTTTTTCTATATAGGCATCTGCTCCTACTTCCAACCCCTCTATCTTCGAATGCAGGGTGTTTTTAGCAGTTAGCAATATAATCGGGATATGGCTATACTGCAGGTCTGTTTTGATACGCCGGCATAACTCAATTCCATCCATCACCGGCATCATGATATCGCTGACTACAACCTGCACATTCTCCTGTTGCAATATTTCCAGCGCTTCCTGCCCATTGCCGGCCCTCAGTACCTGGTAGGATGCACTCAGCTCTTTTTGAATAAAAACCGATATCTCCTTGTTGTCTTCTACTAATAATAATAGCGGCTTGCTGGGATCGGCCACTTCGTTTGTTTCCAGAGAGGGCGTGGCCTCTGCCGTCGTATCAGAGGGAAGACTCATTTCCTGCTCCTGGTGAATGGGAAGCGTTAGTTGAAAAATATTTAACGCTTCGGCCGAAGGCTTCAGTTCCAGTATCCCCTTGTGCAGTTCTGCCAATGTCCGGGAAAGCGATAGCCCTATTCCCGTGCCCGGTTGCTTCTCCGTTTCTTTCATCCGGTAGAAGGGCTCAAATATTTTATCTTTCTGATCATACGGAACAACAAAACCATCGTTCCGTACTTCAATGTGAAACATATTGTCTTCACTGCCGAATGGCAGTAGCTTCACCAGTACCGATTGTTCCGAATATTTGATGGCATTGCTGATCAGGTTGGAGCACATTTTCTTCAACGCCTCTGCATCTACCCAGGCATGCAGTGTCAGCCGGGGTAGTGCAAGTTTATAGGAAATATTTTTTTGTTCTGCTGCCGGCCGGAAACTGTTATATAGTTCCTGCAGAAATTCGTTGATATCTGTTTTAATGAAAGTAAGACTAAAATTATTGGCCTCGGCTTTGCGAAAATCAAGTAGCTGATTAGTGAGGTCAATGAGCCGGTTGGTGTTCTTTTTCATCATGTTCAGACTTTCGTTTATGTCAGCACTAAGCGGTATCTGTTTCGATAGCTTGTCCAGCGGCATTTTGATCAGTGTCAATGGTGTTCTGATCTCATGCGCCACGTTAGTAAAAAACTCTATTTTAGCGTTGTATATTTCTCTTTCCTTTTCTTTTTCCAATGTCTCCATCTTTCGTTTGTTTTTTTCATCCTGCGCAATATGATAATATCGGAAGATGACAAACACGATAGCTGCTCCCAGTAAAACGTACAACAGCCAGGCCCATGTGCTTGCCCAGTAAGGCGGAAGTATTTCTATGGCCAATGTAGTTTCCTGATTGTTCCATATGTCCTCGCCGCTGGAACCTTTTACTTTGAAAACATATTTTCCAGGTGGCAGCTTGGTGTAATATATCCGGCGGTTGCTTTTCAGATGAGTCCAATCTTTATCCAACCCTTCCATTTTGTATTGGTACCCGTTCATTTCCGGGATAGTGTAAGAAAGTGCCGCCACATCAATAGCCACGTTGGAGTGATCATATGTAAGTGTGAGCTGTTTCGTATAGGTGATAGATTTCCCGGAATAACCTTTCGTATGGCCTGGTGTAAGGGGCTGATTGTTCACTTGCAGCCCGGTAATGTATACCGGCGGAATAAACGGATGTGCTACAAACAACGCCGGGTTGAAGCTGATCATACCTTTTACGGAACCGAAGTAAAGCGTGCCATCGCTCCCCTTGAATGCCGAATTGTAGTTAAACTGTTCGGTCAGCAGGCCATTGGCGGCAGTAAAAATTTCTTTCCTGCCGTTGGAGGGATTAAAACGCATCAGGCCTTTAGAAGTGGATACCCACAGTTGTCCTGCATTGTCTTCCAACACCCGGAACACCTGGTTGTCAGGTAATCCGTCGTTCATAGTATAACTGGTGAACCTGCCGGTAGCAGGCACATAACAACATAATCCACCTTCTGTACAAAACCACATCTGGTGATGACTATCTTCATACAAGTTGTTTACGTAATTGTTGATCAATGTATTGCTCTCGCCACTCCTGGCCTTAAGTGTACCGCCTTTCCCGGTTTGCGGGTTCCAGTAATATACGCCATTGCCGTAGGTACTGGCCCATATGGTGCCTTGTTCATCTTCGTGAATAGCCTGTATTTGGGTATGGAAGAAAGACAACGGCGTAAAATTATTCTCCGCCCGGTTATACCGGAACAGCCCACTCCAGGTGCCCACAAGAATGTCGTTGGTACGTGTCCGGTAGAGTGCTACAATGAAATTGCTGCCGAAAGAAGCGGCATCCTTATGTGCATCGTAGTGACGGATAATTTTACCGCTGCGTATATCCATGACATCCAGTCCATGTTCGTAGGTGCCTATCCACAATTCGTTCCCGACAGCGGTAAGTCCGTGTATATTGCTGTAGGAAATACTGCCGGCGCCTTGTCCCGGCATGAAATGCGTTACTGTATTAGTTGTAAGATCCAGCTTATTCAGTCCGGCATCTTCCGTACCTATCCACAAATGACGATACTGATCCGCACAAATTTCATGTATGAGGTTGCCGCTTAAACTGTTTGGGCCTGACTGGGGGAAGTATTTATGAAACCTGTTGTAGGAAGATGAGTAATAATTGATACCTCCGAAAAAAGTGCCTATCCAGGTGCTTCCTTCGCGATCCTTATAGAAGGAGTAAATCACGTTATCGGAAACAGCATAGGGATCGTTGTAACTTTTTTGCTGTACAGAAATGCGGCCGCTTTGTTGATCATAGATATACAATCCGGTTTCTGTACCGAACCAGAATTCCGTTGCTGATTGCCGTAGTATTTTATGAATCTGGACATCGCGGTGCTCACGGAATATATCGTAGCTGCTGCTGTTGTGCAGATTATACCAGAGTGCCTGGTTCATGGTGCCAATTATCACAATGCTGTCGTTCACCGGGTAGAGATCCTGCACCACTGTGTTGGTACTTTTTGAAATGTCGTATGCTGTAAAATGGTCCGTTGCCGGATCATATTTTTTGATACTGCCGTTGTTGGTAGCTGCCCAAACAGCGCCGGTTTCTGTAACATGCAGGCAAATGGCCTGCGTCTTCTCAAAAGGATAACTGGTCAATTTCCCATCGGGCTGATGGTATTTGTACAAAACAAAATCCGCTATCATCCATATGTTGTGCTGATGATCACCACCGAGGTATCTGATTTCTCCGGGAACAATTTTCCGGAAAGGACGGAAAATCTCCATTACAGGGTCGTAAAGGTAAATACCTTTATAAGTGCCTACCCACAGCTGTTCCTGTTCGTCCTCAAACAGGCTGAGAATGGAATTGCTGCCTATGCTCAACGAGTCTGCGGTGTTGTTGCGGAAGATGTTGAAGGCGTTGCCATCGAATCTGTTCAAACCATTGCGGGTGCCAAACCACATAAACCCCTTTTTATCCTGTGTGATACTGGTAATAGTATTACTGGAAATACCATTATTCACCTGGTAATTACGAAAGTACCAGGTTTGCGCGGTAATGGTGCCTGTGGCGAGCAGCAGTATTAAGGTAAGGTATAATATGAAGAACGAACATCGCACGCGACCAAGATACGGAATTACAGCTGTTGCACCAATATACAGCGGGAGAGCGGCGCTTCTCCGATATTTTGAAACAATTTGATCATAAATTGAAACGCTCCGATCAGTGTATGCGCTAAAAAAATTCTTCCTTCGCAACAAACTGGTACCGTCAATCAAATCTATTATAACTAAACGATTCCACTTATGCCTGGTAGTAATTGCCGCTTTTTAATGTATTTCCCTTTACTGTTGCTACTCCCTGGCGCCTTGCGGGCTCAGAATGGTGGCGTTTCCGGCAGGGTATTGTCGGAGAATGACAATAAACCGCTTCCGGGTGTCACTATACAGGTCAAAGGAAAGCCTGTAGGTACTGTTTCTAATGCCGATGGCAGCTTTTCTATTCAAGCCGCGCTGCAGGATACTTTGTTGTGCTCTTATATCGGTTACCAGCAGGAACGGTATGCTGTTAAAACCATGTCTGGCAACCTGCTTCATCTGAAGCCCGACAGCCGCTCGCTCAGCGATGTGGTGGTAGTGGGCTATGGTACCCAGCGAAAGCGTGATCTGACAGGTGCTGTCAGTTCAGTGAAAAGCAGGGATATTTCCTCCCTGCCGGTACCCAACGTAGGTGAAGCTTTACAGGGACGGGCTTCGGGGGTGCAGATTGTATCTTCTGGTGCTCCCGGAAGCAACGTCACCATCCGTGTCAGGGGAGTAGGTACGATCAACAACGCCGATCCGCTGCTGGTGGTGGACGGGGTACCCACCGATATTCCGCTGAATGCTATCAGTCCGGACGACATCGCCGCTATCGAGGTATTGAAAGATGCTTCTGCCGCCGCCATTTACGGTTCACGGGGCGCTAATGGCATAGTGCTGATCACCACCAAAAGAGGCACCGGCCAGAACAGGCTGGAAGCCAAATTCTACACCGGCATGCAAGACGCTGCCCACATGGTGAAAATGCTGAATGCCCGCCAGTTTGCCTCCCTGCACAATGAAATGATGGCTAACAACGGGCAAGCCCAAAATCCTGATTATGCTGATCCACTCGCACTCGGCAAAGGAACCGACTGGCTGAATGCACTCTTCCGTACGGCCCCCATGCAGAATTACTCCCTGGCTTATTCCGGTGGAAATGGAGCTACCAACTATTACGTTTCCGGTAGTGTGTTCAATCAGAAAGGTATCGTGATCAATACCGATTACAGGCGCTACAACATGCAATTTAATCTCGATACAAAAGTATTCGACTGGCTGAAATTCGGAAACAATCTTACCCTCAGCGCTGATGTAAAAAACAGTGGCGGCTATAATATCCAGGCTGCCATGGCTGCTTTACCCACCCAGCCCATTTACAATGAAGACGGCTCCTGGTCTGGTCCGGCAGGCCGCCCCGCCTGGGTAGGCGATATTCGCAACCCTATCGGTACCGCTACCATTAATACTGGCGCCACCAAAGGATACAATGTACTCGGCAATATCTACGGGGAAATAACATTGTTCAAAGACCTGAAATTCAGATCCACAGGGGGGATACAGTATATGTCGTGGGACAGCAGGAACTGGTCGCCTAAATACGACTGGAAACCCATTGCTGTGCCTAATTCTTCATTATCCCGCAGCTTCAATAAAAGCATCACCCTTTTATGGGATAACTACTTTACCTATGATCACTTTTTTGGCCACGATCATCACCTGACGATAATGGCCGGCAGCAGCGCGCAGAATAACAGCTACGAATATATGAGTGGCTCTATCCAGGGATTTGCAGACGACCGCACCAATCAGCTGGATAATGGGCTTACACTACCTGCTATAGGAGGCAACGGCAGCGATTGGGCATTGTTATCGTTCATTGGCCGCGCTAACTATGCATATAAAGATAAATATCTCTTTACCGCTACCATAAGGCGCGATGGCTCTTCCAGGTTCGGACCTTCACATAAATATGGAACTTTCCCTTCTGCTTCGGTAGCATGGAGAATCTCCAATGAAGACTTCTTCAAAAACATCACTTTTATCAACGACCTGAAACTACGTGCAGGCTATGGTGTAACCGGTAATCAGAATATAGGCAACTATTCTTTCGCTTCCGTATATCAGACTGTCCAATATAATTTCAACGGCACACCGGTAACAGCCGTGGTGCCACAAAGTATCCCGAATCCGGCTGTACGTTGGGAAGAAGTGGAACAAACCAATATCGGCCTGGATGCAACCCTGCTGAATAACCGTATTAACGTAACTGTGGACGCTTACCTGAAAAATACCAACGGTATGCTGGTGCCAATGTCAGTGCCCATTTCAACCGGTTATTCCGATATCGTGGTGCCAAGTATCAATGCGGGTAAGATGCAGAACAAAGGTATAGAGCTCAATATCAATACTCAGAATATCAGGGGCGTATTTGAATGGAATACCAATTTCAATGTATCGTTTAATAAGAATAAAATCGTTAGGCTGAATGACAGTGTGCCTATGTATACCGGTGGTATCGGATTAAATCAGAACCTCGCCATTCATGCGCAGGGACATCCGCTCAACTCCTTCTACGGTTTCGTGACCAATGGTATTTTCCAGGATCAGAAAGAAGTGGATGCTTACGCTGTGCAGGTACCCGGCGCAGATCCGTTTAACCGCACTTCACCGGGAGATATCAGGTTCAGGGATCTCAACAACGATGGAAAAATAGATGATGCCGACCGTACGTTTCTGGGGAATCCCAATCCTACGGTAATATTTGCGATGAATAACACCTTTGCCTACAAAGGTATCGACCTGAGCATCTTCCTGCAGGGTGTTTCAGGGAACAGCATCTTCAACGCCAACCGTATTAACCAGGAAGGCATGGCCGTAGCACAGAACCAGACTATTGCCGTATTAGATCGCTGGACAGGGCCGGGAACGAGCAACACCATGCCCCGCGCCGTTTTCAACGATCCGAATAAAAATACCCGTGTGTCCGATCGCTACGTGGAAGACGGATCTTACTTGAGAATAAAGAATATAACGCTGGGATATACCCTGCCGAAACCGCTGACAGCAAAAGCAAAACTTGCAGCTGCAAGGATCTATGTATCCTGTCAGAACCTGGCCACCTTTACTAAATACACCGGCTTCGATCCGGAAGTAACGGCCAACGGTATCGACCTGAACGTTTACCCGGTTACCAGAACGCTGAGCGCCGGTGTTAATCTTACTTTCTAAAAATCCAATAACAGATGATGAAGTACTCCTTATATTTTCGTTTGTTCCTGGCAGTAGCAGTGATGAGTGGTTGTTCCAAATACCTCGATAAAACACCGCCGGACAAAATCAATTCTGAAAATTACTGGCAAACCGCCAACGATGCCGTAGCTGGTATCAACGGCGCTTATCAGCCGCTGCAATGGCCCAAGTTGTATAATCTTCGTATGTGGACTACCGATATATGGGCTGGCAACAGCATTACTGGTGCAGGTGGTGGAACAGACGGTATTGAAACACAGGATATCTCCAATTTTGTAACGGCTACTGATAATGCAGCAGCATTGGATATCTGGCGGGGGCCCGCTCCGGGCATTCTGAGATGCAATATGGTACTACAGAAGGTACCGGCTATACAAATGGATGAAAACCTGAAGAACAGGGTCTTGGGAGAAGCCCATTTTCTGAGGGCCAATTATTACTTCATCCTGGTGAGATTATTTGGTGATGTGCCACTGCTCACACAGCCGCAGACTCCGCAGGATGACCTGCGTCCGGTACGTACTTCCAAAGACAAAGTATATGAACTTATCGTACAGGATCTGACCAGTGCCATTGCGCTTTTGCCTGCCCGCGAAAGTTACACCGGCGCCGATATTGGCCGGGCTTCAAAAGGCGCTGCGGCCGGCCTTCTGGCGAAAGTATACCTGACAATGGGTAACTATCAGAAAACAGCGGAACTATGCCAGCAGGTAACAACCCTGGGATATACGCTGAATAAAAACTACAGCGATAATTTCAATCCGCAGACCAAGAACTCCCTGGAATCCCTGTTCGAAGTACAATACTATGGTAAAACCAATTACAGCTTCTGGGATAATGAAAACCAGGCCTCCTGGGTCAGTACCTTTATGGGGCCACGCAACTCAAACATGGTAGCAGGCGCCTATGGCTGGAATCAGCCAACACAGGAGTTTGTGAGTGCCTATGAACCGGACGATAAACGTAAGAATCAAACAGTATTATACAACGGATGTCCTGATTTCGACGGTATGAAATACAATGCCACCTGGTCGGTTACAGGATATAACGTGCGGAAATTCCTCGTATCGAAATCTGTCTCTGTTGATTATAATACCAATCCTGCTAATTGGGTGGTGTTGCGTTATGCAGATGTATTACTGATGCAGGCGGAAGCGCTCAACGAGCTGGGGCAGACGGCTGCTGCAGAAACACCGCTGAATGCTGTAAGGGCCCGGGCAGGCTTACCGGAAGTACATGGTTTGCCAAAAGATGCTTTCCGTGAAAAAGTATTGCATGAAAGACGTATGGAGCTGGCCTTTGAAGGAGAACGCTGGTTCGATCTGGTGAGGGTGAAGCAGGGGCAGTATGGCCTCGATTTCCTCCATGCCATCGGCAAAGTAAATGCCACTTCCAAACATCTGCTGCTACCTATTCCCCAGAAGGAAAGGGATGCCAATCCGAACCTGACACAAAATCCCGGTTACTGATCAGTTTAAAACTACGTTATGAAATTTATCCTACAAGGATTGCTGCTGGTAATATTGTTCAGCGCCTGTAAAAAATATAATGAAACAGAGCTGAATAAAGGAGATAGCCCGCTGCAACTCACTGCTACTAAAAGCAAGGTAACACTGCAACAAAAAAACGATGGGGCAGAAGCTATCGTTTTCAACTGGACCGCAGGTTCCAATAAAGGCACCAATGCAGCGATTGCCTATACATTACTGCTCGATAAACAGGGGAATCATTTCAGCAAAGCAGTAACCCAGGATATGGGCAAAGCTGCTTATTCACGCAAATACACAGTAGCGGAGTTGAATAACCTGCTGCTGCAGCAATTGGGTTTCACAGCCGATTCCACCGGCACCCTGGAAGCTAAAATCATAGCTACGGTATCCGGCAGTAACCATGCGACCGATACTACGCAGGTGTTGAGTATCCAGCTAATACCCTACAAAGCAGTATCTACTACATTGTATCTGATCGGCGATGCTGCACCCAATGGCTGGAGCGCCGATAAAGCAACTCCGCTTATCGCCGACCCAAACGAAGCCGGACGCTTTACCTGGAAAGGCAATCTTACCGCAGGCGAATTGAAATTCATCACCACGCCGGGTAAATTCGCACCTTCTTATAACAAGGGTAGTGATGATGCACACCTGTTTTACAGAACTGCCGACAACCAGCCGGACGATAAATTCAAAATAACAGCATCAGGTGTATATACTATCTCGCTGAGTTTACTGGATATGACTATCAGTATCTCCATTACCGATGCTCCGCCTTACGCCCGTCTATGGATGCTGGGTGATGCGGTACCCACTGGCTGGGATATAGGGGCGCCTTCGCCAATGAGGGTCGATTCCTCAAATCTGTGGGTGTTCTCCTATAATGAAGTGCTGAAAGCCGGCGAATTTAAGATACCAGTGGCTACCGGCAACTTTGCAACAGATTATTACATGCCGCTCACCAATCATCCGGCACTGACTTCCACCAGCGTGCAGCTGGTGAAAAATGGCACGCCGGATAACAAGTGGCAGATCACCAATCCGGGACCTTATAAGATCAAACTCGATATACAGAACAATACTATCAGCGTCAGGCCCTTTACTCCGTACAAAAAGATCTGGATGGTTGGGGATGCTACACCGGTAGGCTGGAATATCAACAGCCCGCAGGAAATGACACCGGATGCATCCAATCCGTATGTGTTTTCCTACAGCGGACCAATGAACACCGGCGAATTCAAATTCCCGCTGTCGACCGGCGATTGGGGCTGCGATTACTTTATGCCAGTACTGAATGGGGCCGGCCCCGGCAGTACACAAATGAAATTTGTACCATCCGGCAGCCCGGATTTCAAATGGAAAATCACTCAGGCAGGTAACTACAAGATCGTCATCAACCAGCTGTACGAAACCATCTCCATTCAAAAGTTGTAACGAAAATGAAAAGAATTAAAATGACAAGTATATTCCTGTGTGCATTCCTGGCATTTTCTTCCTGTGAGAAAAGCAATCCGGTAAATGATCCCGTAACATACGGCGCATCTTATGTACTCACTATTCATACTGATAAAGCAGTATATAAGCCTGGCGATGAAATAAATTTCACACTGAGCCAACCACTCGCCGGTAATATCAAAATCCGCTACAGGCACGGCGCTGAAACCATTAAGGAGGAAACCCTCAATGGAACTACATGGCGTTGGACAGCCCCCGCTGCGGATTTTAAAGGATATATGATCGATTTATATGAGATCACGGACGGCAGGGAAAAGATCCACACCAGTGTTGCTGTGGATGTATCGTCCGATTGGTCCCGCTTTCCACGTTATGGCTTTGTTGCTTCTTTCGGTAAAATGAGCACTGCCGATATAGGCAAAGTCATCAAAAACCTGAACAGGCATCATATCAACGGTGTACAATTCCAGGACTGGCATTACAAGCATCACATGCCACTGGCCGGAACACCGGAAGCACCGTTGAGCCTGTACAAGGACATTGCGAACAGGGACACGTATGCATCTACCATTAAAAATTATATAGACGCTATTCATGGATATAACATGAAAGCTATCTTCTATAACCTGGCCTATGGAGCCCTGAGCGATGGCGGCTCCGATGGGGTAGGAGAAGAATGGTATGCTTTCAAAGACAAAAATCATACAACGAAGGACGTACTGAATCTTCCCAGGCCCATGTTCAAAAGTGATATTTATATCCTCAATCCGGCCAACACCCAATGGCAGCAATACATTGCGAAACGTAATAAGGATGTATACGCTGCCTACGCTTTTGATGGCTACCAGATAGACCAGCTGGGCAATCGCGGTACACTGTACGATTACAGTGGTAACAATCTTGATATGGCTGGTACCTTCAAACCATTTATCGACGCTATGAAAATAGCCGCGCCGGACAAACGGCTCGTGATGAACGCTGTAACACAATACGGCGGGCAGCCGATTGCACAATCGCCCGTAGATTTCCTGTACTCCGAAGTATGGACACCGAATGAAAGTTTTAAGGATCTGGCAGGAATTATACAGGATAATGACCGCTGGAGTAATAATACTAAGAAGACGGTACTGGCAGCGTATATGAACTATAATGTGGCCGATGGTAAAGGCTTCTTCAACACACCCGGCGTATTGTTGATGGATGCAGTGACGTTTGCATTTGGCGCTTCACACCTCGAACTGGGAGAACATATGCTTGGAAAGGAGTACTTCCCCAACGATAACCTGGAAATGAAAGATGATCTAAAACAGGCTATGGTAAGGTATTACGACTTCCTGGTTGCCTACGAGAATCTCCTCCGGGACGGTGGTGCCTTCAATAATCCTGTGGTAAGCTGCACCAATGGTAAACTGGCCGTTAACGCCTGGCCTCCGGCTTCCGGTCAGGTGGCGGTGATAGGCAGGGAGGTCAGCAACAGTCAGGTACTGCACCTGGTGAATTTCACCAATGCGAATTCTCTTAACTGGAGAGATGCTGATGGAACACAACCTGCGCCTGCTGTCATCAGCAACGCAGATCTGGATGTGACAGTGAATAAACCTGTGGCAAAAGTATGGATTGCTTCTCCTGACAATGGTTTCGGAGTAGCCACATCACTCCCGTTCAGGCAAACCGGTAACACCGTTTCGTTTACACTACCCTCTCTGCAATACTGGGATATGGTGGTGGTCACTTATAAATAATTATCAATGAAAGGAATTTGTAAAGCTACGCTGGCAGCCTTGTTGCTGCCAGCAATAACGGTTTGTGCCCAATCGCCGGTATGGAGGTCTGCCGCTTACACCGTTTATGCCGATAGTATCGTACAAGGAAACAGGTATGTGGCAAAGGCAATATCTGACCATGAATTAACATCAGACTATCAGAGCCCCGCCAATCTTTTTCAATCGGCTTTGTTATCGTTCAAATTCAGCATCAATGGAAAGGACAATGAAATGCCTTCCGGCATGGATCATCATTTCAACTGTATTACGGAAAACGGAAAAGCAATAACGCCGCTGATCAAATTCGGTACGCTCCTTTCAGCTAAAGAAACCCCTGGTGCATTTCTGGCGCCCAATACAGAGCTCCTCATCCGGGTGGATATGCGCGAAGTGCTAAAAGCATTCAAAGATCAGGGATATTACACCGCCTTTAATGGCACGAAAATTTATAAGGATGATTTCAAAGGCCTCTTTGTAGCTGGCGGAGCTGCGCCACTGATATGGGATTTCGATAACCTGGTCAATCATCCTGAACTGGAGTTGAAAGATCCCGACGGCGATGGGATCTATGAAACCACGCTTATCATGAATCGCTTTGATCCCGGTAAACATACTGCCTCTCACTGGAAGCTGACTAAAGATATCAGCGCTTTTCCGCAATACCATTCCGGCTTTCCGGTAAGTAATGCACTGTATAACCTGTCGCTCGAGGAAATGCTTAACGCCGTAGAAAAAGACAGTACTTTCCGTACCGGCAGGGAATGGGCGGGCGTATGGACGCGCGACATCAGTTACAGCATTATCCTGTCAATGGCCTATCTGCAGCCGCAGGTAGCACGTTACAGTCTTATGAAAAAAGTAAACGCCCGCCGGCGAATCATACAGGATACCGGTACAGGCGGCGCATGGCCGGTATCTACGGACCGTATCGTATGGGCCCTGGCAGCCTGGGAAGTGTACAAGGTAACGGGCGACAGGCAATGGTTGAGTGATGCCTATACAATTATTCGTAACACATTGGAAGATGATTACCAGACTGCATATGACCCGGCTACCGGGCTGGTGAGAGGTGAATCATCGTTCCTCGATTGGCGCGAACAAACCTATCCACGCTGGATGCAACCCGCCGATATTTACGGCTCTCTGAACCTCGGCACTAATGCGGTGCATGCTGAAGCCAACAGCGTACTGAGCCGCATGGCGGCATTATTGGGCAAACCGGAGGGCGCCGCCAGGTATCAGGCAGTGGCGGAACAGATCCGTAAAGCCATCAACCGGCATTTTTGGTTGCCGGAAAAGAAATATTATGCACAATATCTTTATGGGAGATATCAAAAAATGATATCTCCCCGTTCAGAAGCGCTGGGAGAGGCACTCTGTGTGTTATTTGATATTGCAGATAATCAAAGACAGCAGGAAGTAGTGGATAATATCCCTGTAATGGATTTCGGTATTCCGTGTATATATCCGCAGATCCCGAATATTCCACCCTATCATAACGATGCCGTGTGGCCTTTTGTAGCTTCTTTCTGTACCTGGGCCGGCGCTAAAACCGGTAATGAGGCAGCGGTAATGGAAGGCATCAGCGCTATTTACCGGCCCGCCGCAATGTTCCTCACCAATAAAGAAAATTTTGTCGCATCCGATGGAGATTTTACCGGTACGCAAATCAATTCCAGTAATATGTTATGGAGCCTTGCAGGCAATATTAGCCTGGTGCATAAAGTACTGTTCGGTATTCATTTTGGCGAACAGCAACTGGAGTTCCATCCATTTGTACCTGCAGCCTATAGCGGTAATCGGCAATTGACAGGTTTCAGATACCGCCAGGCTGTGCTGGATATTGAAATGAACGGGTATGGAAATGTTGTAAAGGAATTTTATGTAGATGGAAAACAAACGGCCTCCCATCATATCCCTGCAGTGATGCAGGGCGCTCATCACGTGAGGATAGTATTGGGAAATACCTTTACCGGCAACGCTGCTGTTAATAAAGTACCGGAACTCATTGCTCCGGCTACACCACAGGCCGGCTACCAGGACGGATGGCTGAAATGGCCGCGTGTAAAAGATGTTGATACCTATCAGGTGTGGAAAAATGGAAAGCTCCTGGCACAAACGAAAGACACCGGGCTGGCCGTAGCTGCTAAAGGTTTCGCGGAATACTGCATTGTAGCGAAAAATGCAGCCGGTGTACCATCGTTCGCATCACAGCCGGTATTAGTGGCAGACAGTGCGAGGGTGCTGCTCGCAGAAGCGGAAACAATGGCCGGTTGTTCCCTGCTTTCGTACAAGGGATTTTCCGGTAGCGGTTTTGTTGAAATCAGCACAGACCTGAACCGGATCCTGAAAATACCGGTAATGGTGCCTGCCACAGGAAAGTACCTGCTCGACCTGCGCTATGCCAACGGAAACGGCCCGGTTAATACAGAAAATAAATGCGCCATACGCACCCTGATGGAAGGCAGCAAGGTACTGGGGAAAATTGTAATGCCACAGCGGGGAAAAGGAGAGTGGTCTGACTGGGGATTTAGCAACTCACAGGAAATATACCTGACTGAAGGAAAACATATCATCACCCTGGCATTGCAGGAAGCGGACATGAATATGAACGGAGAAACGAACCAGGCAATGGTGGATTATGTAAGGCTAATCAGGATAAACGACTGGCAATTTTAACGAAATATATAAGTTCCGAAAAGTTCACCATAGAAAGAAAGACCCATTTATGATCTTTGTAACCTGATTTCTGAGCACTATACACACAGGTATCTGGGTAGGATAACATATGTGGGCTGTAATGATGCAGAAGTCCTTAAGATGATTGATTAATGGATAATTGTGATTTTGTATAAAATTCAATTATCCATTTTTCTGTCTTGTAAGCATTAAAGATACACCTGCTGTTGATACACACATAAACAGTTATTCTAAACTTTAATGATATGAATCCATTCCAACCCGTTTTCGATAAACAAAAAGAGTTTTTCTATACAGATACCACCAAAGGATATGAGTGGCGGATGCAGCAGTTGAATAACATGGAAGCATTGCTGAAGGAAAACCAGGATGCATTTTGTGAGGCCCTGAAAACAGATTTTGGTAAGCCGCCCTTCGAACAGTTATTTGAAATCACGGTGCCTTTGGGCGTGATAAAATACTATAAAGAAAATCTGGAAAAGCTGATGGCGCCGGAACCGGTGGAGATCCCGAAAGGGTTGGAAGAAACCGGAAACAGGGGCGTTATCTATAAAGAACCTTACGGTGTTACGCTGGTGATTGGTCCTTTCAATGCACCGGTGCTGCTGTTGCTGGATCCTGCCATTGCAGCACTGGCAGCGGGGAATACGGTGATCCTGAAACCGGCCAATACAACCCCCGCTGTAGCCGGTCTTTTTGAAAAACTGATCCCGCAGTATTTCCAGCCCGAGGCCGTCAGCGCGGTAGTAGGAGGGCGTGAGCAGATCACCGCCCTGCTGGAATTGCCGTTCGATTTCATCTTCTTTACCGGCAGCTCCGGTGTAGGCAAAGTGGTGATGCGGGCAGCTGCGGAAAACCTGACACCGGTGGTGCTGGAACTGGGCGGCCAGAATCCTACGGTGGTCGACGAAACAGCCAACCTCGATATTGCTGTTGACCGTATCGCCTGGGGCCACAACGCCATTTCAGGGCAATGGTGCATAGCGCCCGGCTATGTGTATGTACACGAAAGCATCGCCGCTGAATTCATCGAAAAGCTAAAGGCCTCTATCCGGAAAATGTATGGCGACGATCCGCAGCAAAGCCCCGATCTGGCCCGAATGATCAGTGAACACGATGCAGAACGCGTTGCCTCTTACATCATCCCCGGGAAAGTAGTGATCGGCGGCCGTTACGATGTAAAAGCCCGGTATGTGGAGCCTACTGTATTGTATCCAAGCTCCTGGGACGATCCGGCATTACAGCAGGAAATTTTCGGCCCCGTACTGCCGGTGATGGTGTACACCGATCTGAAGGAAATTGCCACCATCATCAAACGTAAACCTAAATCACTCGCAGCTTATATCTTCAGCAAGAAAAAGGAAAACATCGACTACTTCCTCAACGCAGTTTCCTTCGGCGGCGGCTGCGTCAACCAAACCAACCTGCATTGCTGGATCGATAGCCTCCCTTTCGGCGGTGTCGGCTATTCCGGCATGGGCAAGTACTACGGAAAAGCCGGCTTCGATGCCCTCAGCAATACCAAAGCGATGCTCATAGGAAACCCCGACCTGGAGCTGGATGTATTTCCGCCATATGCAGGTAAGGATATTGCCAAAAACCTCAGTATATTCGGGTAGTTACTCTTCCCAACAATTAAACTAAAAAAACTAACCTTGAGAAACGGAATCCTGAAAAAATTCGAGCAAAGAAAATATGAGCTATTACTGTTTGCCCTGATACAGCACTTATTCATCAGTATCTTCCTGACAGACCTGGATTTTTATACCCGTGTGATCTGGCCACTGAATATGTTGCTGCTGGGACTGGGCAGCGTTTTTGCTTTTTCCGATGGCCTGAAATGGAAACACTGGTTACGGAATGCTTTGTTTGTGATGGTGCTGGCATTACCGATCGGGATTCCTTTTTTTGGAAAGAATCCTAACTATTTTCAACTCCTGAATATTGCATATGTGGTGTATTTTTCCTTCATTTTTATGGAGGTGCTCCGGTTTCTCGTGAAACCTGGCTATATCAACACAGATATTATTTCAGCCGCCGCCTGCGGATACTTTTTGCTGATAGAGATCTCCGTGTTTCTGTTGCAGTGCTTCGAGTACCAGCACCGGGATGCCTTCAAAGGCATGGATGCGTCTTCTCCGGCGGCGATCTTTACCGACCTGGTCTATTTTTGTTCCATTACTTTCACCAGTATCGGCTTTGGAGATATTACCCCGGCTACGCACGTCACCAAACTCATCACCTCTTTTATCGGCATCGCTGGCCAGTTTTACACCGTTATCCTGGTGGGTATCCTGATCAGTAAATTTTCATCAAAAGATTGATCATATGAATATCTCTACGCATTATAAGCTGAATCATTTTATTCCGTGGACGAGAACGAAGATCTATAAAATGTTGCTGCTGAGCGTAGTGCCTACCTTGCTGTACAGCTTCTTCGGATGGAAATGGCTGGCCATCCCCTGGGTGCCTGTGGCGCTCCTCGGCACTGCAGCTGCTTTCATCTCCGGGTTTAAAAATACGCAAACGTACAACCGCCTGTGGGAAGCGCGACAGGTATACGGTGCTATTATCAATAGCAGCCGGAGTTTTGGCGTGATGGTCCGGGATTTTATCAGGAGCAACGACAAATACTACGAAACAGCCGTACACCAACAAATCATCTATCGTCACTTTGCCTGGCTTACCGCCCTGCGTTTTCAGCTGAGGGAAATTAAAAGCTGGGAAAACGTAAAAACAAAGAGCTATAACAGGGAATACCAGGTTTACTACAAAGTACCGGAATGGGAAAGCTCCCTCGATGAAGAGCTGCTACCATTTCTGCCCGAAGCGGAACGGACGTATATCTTATCCACAAAAAACAGGGCCACCCAGATCCTGGCAGCGCAATCGGCTCAGCTGAAGCAGCTGAATCAGGAAGGGGCGATAGCAGATTTCAATTATGTGGCACTGGAAAATCAGCTGAAAGACCTGTACGATCAACAGGGAAAGTGCGAGCGGCTTAAAAATTTTCCGTACCCGCGGCAGTTTTCCAGCATCAACCTCTATTTTACAAATGCCCTTTGCTTTTTGCTGCCGCTCGGCTTCATCGGCGAGTTTTCTAAACTGACCGACAAATTCGGGGAATATATTGTATGGCTGACCATTCCGTTCAGTGTGCTGCTGGGATGGGTTTTCCTGGTACTGGAGCAGATAGGGGAATCCACGGAAAATCCTTTTGAAGGCGGAGCCAACGACATACCCGTCACACAGATCAGCAGGAATATAGAAATAGACCTGCGGGAGATGTTGGGTGAAAAAGACCTGCCTGAGGCTATCAAACCCGTCCATGATATTGTAATGTAGCAAAAAAATAAACTTTATGACTACGCACCTGGAAGCCGTAAGAAAATGGTATCCCAAGGCACTGACATCAGTGGAAACCATTGACCGGTTGTTGGATACCATCGAAAAATACCTGGGGCTGAAGCCAGCCCGGCTGATGCATGCCGACAGCATGTGTTGCGACGATGTAAACGCGATCCAGTACCCCCCACGGGCATACGAAATGCTTGGCCCGTTTAAAATGGGCGGACTGGATGGCTACCCTTTCGCTGGCCTGACAGGGATGAGCGCCTTTGCACATCATGTTCCGGAAGACGGGGCCGTAATGGCTTTCTATGCCCCGCATATCGGCATCACCCGGGAAGGGGTGATCGGAGAAATCAGCCGGATAGGGCAGCATCATAACTCCGCCTGTTGCGGCGCACTGAAAGGCGCCCTGGGGAAACTGCTCAGCAACCAGATCGTGGAAAGTAACATTACTCCGCTCGATTATCAGATGAATATCATCGAACAGATACTGTTGCATAATAAGGAACGGATAATGAAAGCCCCAAATACAGTGTATGAAGCCACTGAAGTGATGTATGAAGCCATCGACGAAAGGATGGAAGTATTGGTCAGCCAAACCAGTTATCCCTGTAAATACGTTATCCTGGTGGGCGCCGTTTTTGTAAATGGCGATAGAGATATGGGCTCCTTCTGCGAATACAGGAAGTTCGATTATATTAACCTCGAAACAAACGAGCGGAAAAGCCTGATGAAAGAATATTATCTCTAAAAATTACCCGTTACAGCCGGGGAATTAAGTCCCCGGCTGTAACCTCCTGTGCCCCTGTTTGCCCTTTTTACCCCAAATTCCCCCACTTTCATCCCATTTTGCCCCCCTGGCTCCGCTACAATCCCTATTATTGCCCTAAATACATCGCTCGTATGAATCAATTCAGGAAAATTGAGTTTGGCATCGTCACTGGTATTTACCTGTTACTGATGTTTTCCCTGGTGTACCCCAGTATCGCTTACAACGTTTTTGATCTGCAACGCATCTATGGGCATAAGTTCGCGGAATATAACCAGGTGTTCGATTACTATCTGCATTTTCTATTGCCCTATACTGGCAGCGTTACACTGGTGTACATTTCTTTTCTGCTGGTGAATTTTGTAATCGTGCCCGTTTTCCTGGAGAAAGATAAATGGGTAGTGGGCGTATTACTACTATGTCCGATACTGCTCTTTTATTTCCTGATGATGATGGTAGCCGCCTCTTATTACAACGGATACCTGTTCGGGGTATACAGTACTGTTAGAGGGGCACATATGCATTTTGTCAAATCAGCTTTTTTTACCACCATTTTTTCATCCCTGTTGTACGTGGTCTATTACTATGTCAGGAAAGCGATGATCAGCTCGATATTCCCCCGCTTTAACCGCGATATGGCATTCCGGGAAATGATGACAGAGATCTTCTGGGCTTCAGGGGTATTTGTAGCATTGTTTTGCCTGTCCTTTAGTGATTCCAGAGACCTCGGATTAATGGTGTTCTTTTTCGGCCCAACCATGATTGGGGTGTTTTTCATACTCCGGTATCGTGTTTTCCCTGATTTTTTCAATACACATCATAATAAAACAATATTAATCCGGGATATTGCGTTTACTATCCTGGGTTGCAATATCCTGTTGGCTTTAATTTGCCGGGCGATAGCGCACAGGGATGGCGGATGGATAACAGCGCTCGGTATGGTCGGGATCGTGGTTTCAACAGGGATAGTATTACCGGTTTCCTGGTTTTTATACAAATCCCGCCAGAAACAAACTGCTACGGTAGTTACCCTGAAAAAGGCATTAGGCCATTCAGCCGCTAACCTCGATTTTTTACGCTCACAGATCAACCCGCATTTTTTATTCAATGCGCTTAATACGCTGTATGGTACTGCTTTACAGGAAGAGGCAGCCCGGACCAGCGAAGGTATTCAGAAGCTGGGCGACATGATGAGGTTCATGCTGCATGATAATCATCTCGAAAAAATACCACTGGATAAGGAAGTAGCATACCTGCAAAATTATATCGCCCTGCAACGTTTAAGAGTATTATCTTCACCGGACATACTGATAGAAATAAATATAGACGAAAGCCAGTGCCAGCATGAAATAGCGCCGATGTTGCTTATCCCTTTTGTTGAAAATGCATTTAAGCATGGTATTAGTTTAAGGCAACGTTCCCGTATCGTGATTTCATTAAGCTGCACGCCGGATCAGATCTTTTTCGATGTATACAACAGCGTACATCCCCGCCCGGAGAACGATCCCGAGCGGGAAGGCATGGGAATCGGTTTGAGCAATGTAAAAGAACGCCTTGCCCTCCTGTATCCCAACCGTCATGAGCTCAGTATCAGGCAAACCGCTACCGAGTTTTTTGTGCACCTGACAATTGATGTTAATAAATAGTAAGATGAAAAAGGAAGAAGTACCCGTTGCCGCACCCGATGGAATGACCCGCTTTCTATGGTGGCTGGCTGCCGCTGATACAGATATTCTGAAAGAATGCCGCACCGAAAAGGAACGATACCGCATTATCGGTATTTCCGTGATGGTTACCTGGATGTTTGCTACCCTCGCCTGGGGATATTTTTTCTCTACTATTATCAACGACGATATGATAGTAGTGGGCCTGGCACTCTTTTTTGGTTTTGCCATCCTCTCGATCGACAGAACCCTCATCGCTGCCATGTCCAGGAACAACGGTAACATGAAAGTGATGCCCGTGATTTTTCGCCTTGTATTGGCCATTACAATAGGCTTGTTTATTTCTCAGCCTGTAGTATTAATGTTGTTTAAGAAAGACATCGATGCCCAGCTGGAACTTAGCAAACAAACAAAGCTGGATAACTATCGTGCCCAGCTGGTGAAGCTGAACGCCGGACAGGTGAATGGTTTGCAGCAATCGCTCAATGAAGGAAAACTAAAGATCGCCCGTAAGGAAGCGGATCTCAAAGTGTATAAAGACAACTACATCAAAGAAACCGATGGTACCGGCGGTTCAGGAAGGATCGGCGAATCGGCCATCGCCCGCGTGAAGAAAGCTGAATACCTCAAAACCGATGAGGAGCTGCAGGCAATGAAAAGGGAATGGGATCCCAAAGCACAGGAGCTGGAAGCCAAGCTGGCGCAGATGCATACCGCCGACAGCCTGAAGGAAACGGTGTATGTAGGCACACTCACCAATGGATTCCTCGCCCAGATAGAAGCATTGAATGAACTGACAGAAACCCATCCGCCGGTAAAACAACGTTACCGGCTCATCGTTTTTATCATCACGCTGATAGAAGTAATGCCCCTGCTCAGTAAAATACTGATGCCCAAAGGTGAGTACGATGAAAAGCTGGCTGCCGCTACTGCACAGGGAGTGGCTGCTGCAAAACTTGAAACCGAAACAGGGAAAGAACTGCTGGAGCATTATCAGTCGGCAGGCTTGAAGGCAGACAAGGAAATGGTGGATCATATCTTTGAAACCACCGCCGATATACGCCGTGAACAAGCCGATGCACTTGTAAAAGACTGGCGCAGCCGCGAAGATGGACAGTTTCAGCATCTCTGGCAACAGGCCCGGAAATTGTTGCTGGGAAAAATAAGTTAATCCCTATCTTGCTGATAGCTAAAAATAGCCAAATGAAGATGACTGCTATTGCGATTGATGATGAACCGGTGGCCCTGGCTGTTATTAAAAATCATGCTGCCAAGGTACCTTTTCTTGAAATGAAAGGCTTTTTTACCAACGCTTTTGATGCGATCGATTTTTTAAGCAAAGAAAAAGTAGACCTGCTTTTCCTCGATATAAAAATGCCCGATATTTCCGGCCTCGATTTCCTGTCGAGCCTGCCGCATCCGCCCATGACCGTTTTTACCACCGCCTATTCCGAACATGCCGTTAAAAGCTTCGAGCTGGATGCGATCGATTATCTGCTGAAACCTTTTTCGCTGATCCGTTTCATGAAAGCATGTAATAAGGCTAACAACCTGCTGCAATTGAAACAGCAGAACAATGCAGGAGCCGGTGTAGTGGTGAAAGAACAGCCGGAATATATATTCGTGAAAAGTGGCTATGAGCAATTCCGCGTGGTACTGGAGGAAATTCTCTACCTGGAAAGCGCGGGTAACTATGTGAACTTCATTCTGGCCGATCGTAAACTGATCTCACGCCTTTCCATGCAGGAAGCAGTTGACCTGCTGCCAACCGGCGCGTTTACCAGGGTACACCGCTCTTATATTGTAGCAAATAATAAAATTGAACGGGCCGATCGTAACTCCCTTTACATCAGAAATATTCCTATTCCTATCGGAGCTGCCTATGCGCCGGCAATAGAACGGATCTTTAATTTGTAAGCATAATTTTTTTGTAAAATCGACCAATTGGTTTAATTTTCCTTTTGCATGGGAAAAGCTGAAAAAACACGACAGTTTATCATCGAAAAAGCCGCACCTATTTTCAACCGGCAGGGAGTGGCGGGTACCTCCATCAACGATATATTAGAGGCTACCAAACTGGCTAAGGGTGGGGTGTACGGGAATTTTTCCTCCAAAGAGGAGATCGTAATGGAGGTGTTCGATTATATCGCTGAACAGGAAAAACAACGCCTGAGGATGGTGACGGCAACCGCTAATACTTCCGCAGGCAAATTTGAAGCGTTGTTTGATTTCTATGCTGCCTATCCTTCGCAGAAAGTGGTGCCCGGCGGCTGCCCAATGCTGAACTTCGGCGTAGAGGCGGATGATACGAATCCCGGTCTGAAGAAGAAAGTAGGAGAGCTGGTACTGTACTTCGAATCGCGTATTGCAGCAATGGTACAATACGGAAAGGATAAAGGCGAATTCAGGCTGGATTGGGACGAGAAGAAGTTTGCCGTGAAGATGTTCACCATGCTGGAAGGCGCTATTTTGGTGAGCGGCGTACTGGGGCATAACAGGCAGATGCTGGTGGTAGTGGATGCCCTGAGAGAAGAAATGAGACAAAATATGCGCTGAATTTTTATTTGCTAAAAAATAAACCAATCGGTCTAAAATATGCAACATAAAGTTTTGCCGTTGTCGCTGCGGATGACGGGTATGTTACTTTCCGCCATGAGCCGGCCTTTCCCCGGCGTTACCGCCCGTTTGTTCTACCGGCTTTACTGCACGCCGCCGGCACTGAAGCTGAAACTACCCCATGAAGAACTGCGCAGGGAAGCATTGCAGGATGCCTGGCAGGTAAGCAGTTATCCTTTCGATGATACGCCGCTGAAGGTGTCTGTGTACCGCTGGGGAGCTGCCGGCCCTAAGATCCTGTTGCTGCATGGCTGGGGCGGAAGTCCGCTGCATTTCAAACAGCTGATCTCATTGCTGGTGCAGCATGGCTACCAGGTCATCGCCTACGATGCGCCGGCGCACGGAAGGTCGGATGGTAAACGCACCAACCTTGTACAATGGATGCATGTACTGGAACAGGTGATTCAACGCGAAGGCCCGCTCCACGCTGTAATCGGCCATTCTATGGGCGGACTCAATGCCGCGCTCACCCTGGCCCGCAAAAATGTAAGTATCCCCCGCCTGATCATTCTCAGTGCTGCTATCAGCGCACCGGTATTCTTCGACGATGCGCTCAGGCTATTCCGCATCCATCCCGTAGTGATGCCCAAACTGAAAACCCTCATACGGCAACGGCTCAACGAAGATCTGACAGACATGGACCTGCACCGGTACATCAATGGTATCAAAGCAGGCCGGATATGGTTCGCGTACGATACTACCGATACCCTGGCACTGTCGTCCGAAATTGAAAAATTCCTGCAGGCTTATCCCACTATAGAATCATTCCGTATCACGGGCGAAGGCCACTTCAGAATTATGCGTAATCAGAAGGTACTGAATGGCATGCTGGAAATACTTGGGGAACCGGAAAGTCATTAGACTATAAAAAATCGAAAGAACAATATATTTTTACGCCCTGATCAACAGTTGTTCCGTGAGTAAAAAATATTATATAATCGATTTCGATAGTACCTTCACACAGGTGGAAGCGTTGGACGAACTGGCGCGCATCTCTCTCAAAGACCATCCGGAAAGGGAAGCCATTTATAAGAAAATTGAGCACCTGACCAACCAGGCAATGGAAGGGAAACTCTCCTTCCGCGAAAGCCTGGCAGGCAGGGTTAAATTGCTGGAAGCTAATAAAGACCATCTCAAACAACTGGTAAAACACCTGAAAAAACAGGTGTCTGTTTCGTTTAAGAGAAACAAGGATTTCTTTAAACAGCATGCAGGCGATGTACTCATCGTATCAGGTGGATTCAAAGAGTTTATTACACCGGTAGTGCTTCCTTTTCATATCAGGAAAGAGAATATTTATGCAAACACCTTTGTTTTTGATAAAGATGGGAAAATAGTAGGCTATGATGCCGCTAATCCTTTGTCTGATGAAGGCGGAAAAGTAAAGCTGCTAAAGGATCTGCAACTACAGGGTGAAATACATGGTATCGGCGACGGCTATTCTGATTTCCAGCTGAAGGAATCCGGTATGATCCGGAAGTTCTATGCTTTCACCGAAAATATAGAACGGAAATCTGTCACGGAGAAAGCCGACCACGTAACGCCGAGCCTCGATGAGTTCCTGTTCCTGAACAAGTTGCCGTCGGCCATCTCCTATCCCAAGAACCGCATCCTCTGCCTGGTGGCTGGCGAGGTGCCGGAATCCGCAGTGAAGTACCTGAAGAAAGATGGCTTTACCATAAAACAGGTGAATGCATCCGACAATGGAAAACACCTCGAAGATGCGGTGATCATTCTGGCCAGCGAAGGTGAAATCATCTCTGCACAGAAACTTCGTCAGGCTGGAAAACTGAAAGTAATCGGTTATCTGGGAAACAGCCAGAAACATGTGCCACACGACGTTTGCACGGAACTGGGTATTGCTGTGTTTGATAATCTTAAAAAACCAGAATCAATTGCAAAAAGAGTGGCCCGATTTATTAACAATGGAGATTCATTTAAAAGCAGTAACTTTCCAAATATTCAGCTGCCTGCTGTAAAAAATGGCCACCGCTTTATTCACATTCATCACAATGTACCTGGCGTAATGGCAAAAGTAAATCAGGTGCTCGCCGAACATGATATCAATATTGTATCGCAGTTTCTGATGACCAACAACAACATCGGTTACGTGATTACAGATACAGCAACGGCATACGATAAACAGGTGCTGAAAGAACTGAAGAAGATACATAACACCATCCAGTTCAGGGTACTTTACTAAGAATACTAACCCAATAGTATAAAAGAAAGAGCCGCTTTGATTATTCAGGCGGCTTTTTAATCGGGCTGTTTTAACGGAAACGTATATACGAAATTTGTTTACGGGAGATGAATACCTGCCATGATTTTTTCTTTGTGAAAACCACCGCCTTTACATCTTCCGTAAAAAAATGATAATCAGCACCAACAGACCAGGGATGAAATAAATTCCGGAACTTAGCCTTATAACTTCCGGTATGCCAAGGTATATTACAGTTACATCGCTGCTGAACAAAACCAAAAAACGGGATCCCTGGTTTCTCGACGACTATACCATTAACCCTTACAGTGGCTGCGCATTCAATTGTCTTTATTGTTACATACGCGGCAGTAAATACGGCATCAACATGGCGGAAAAACTATCCGTGAAAGAAAACGCGCTGCCTGTTCTTCGCCGGCAGCTTGCAGTCCGCGCAAAGAAGCACGAACAGGGAGTAGTGGTGCTATCGTCCGTTACAGATGCCTACCTGCCGATAGAAGAAAAAGAACGGCTGACGCGGGGCATACTGGAACTGCTGCTCGAATACCGTTTCCCGGTACATATCATCACCAAATCGCCCCTGGTGCTGCGCGACCTGGATCTCCTGCGCAACATCAGCGAAAACGCCATTTTACCGCCTGATATGGCCGGATACCATCATAAGGCTTTTATTACCTTTTCATTCAGCACCATTGATCCGGTGATAGGAAAACAATTTGAACCCGGTGCACCTGACCCGGTATTACGCTTGCAAGCCCTGAAAACCTGTGCCACAGCAGGATTTATGACAGGCGTCAGTCTCATGCCGCTGTTGCCTTACATTACAGACATACCGGAACAACTGGCGCTGATGTATGCTGCCTTCCGGGAAAACGGCGCCCGCTATGTCTTTCCTGCTTCTGTTACATTATGGGGAGATGGAGAGGCCGACAGCCGGCAGCTGATCATGCAGGCCGTGCAGCGGTATTATCCGCAATTTGCCGAAAGCTACCGGCGCCTGTTTTTAACACAGGCCGGCGTGCCCGATCGTTATAACAAGGCGTTGCAGGCCGCCGCAGCTGAAGTTGCCAGTCGTTACAGCCTGCCTCCATATATTGATCAGCGGCCGTAAGTGATAGTTACTTTATTATCGCTGATCCGGTATTTGAAATGCTGTTGTGCACCAATACGGCGCAACACATCTTCCAGACTGGCTTTGTAAAAAATTTCGTTTTCAATAACAGGCATCTCGCCGGTATCTCCCTTTATCTCCACATCCACGCCAAACCAGTCTTCCAGCATACGCGAAAAGGCCATCACGTTCGTATGGCTGATATGTAAGGAATCTGATAGCCACGCTTCCTGCTCCGACGGATGATAGGTTTCCTTTTCCATCAGATCTATATCGTTGTTGGCAAGGATCATCTGGCCCCGTTCCAGTATTTCAGGCTGATTATCAGTAGGGGAGTGGTAAGATTTGCCAATGCGGATCTTTCCGCTGAGCAGATAGGCGGTAGCACCATGCTGACTGCCAAAAGACCTCATTTTAAACACAGTGGCGCTATCCGGCGAAGTTCCCAGTACCGTGGCGGTTAGCTTGTCTGAAACAACAATGAACGAATCAGTTCGTGGCCGTACGTCAAAAAATGCTTCACCATTGAGGATCACGCGGCGGTTACCCTGCGGATAGTTATCCGGCACCTCCAGTACAGACGCTGAATTCAATATCACAGTTGAACTATCAGCCAGTGTTACGCTGGTACGTTTCCCCGTAACCCCTTTCCATGTATGATAAGAAATACCCGGCGCCTTCAGATTCACGGTATCAGCAGCGGTTTTTACAGGCTGAGCATGATGACAGCTACAGAATAAAAATCCGCTGATCAATAACAGTCTGGTATCTGATTTAAATTGCATATTCCGGGAATATTTTATGTGTCGCAAAAAGCCTAAAAGTAATAAAATAAACAGCGGTAAATAAGTATGCTTAAACAATTTATGTGAAGCAATAGACAATATCCGTTAACGCTGTTAAAAATATATGCTGATATTATAATGATTTTTGGCTGGAATGCGCACGTACCCTAACTTTGCGGCCCATGGAAAAGCAGCTATCTTTATCTTTTGATGATACGGCTATTGCATTTGAGGCAAAGACCGACAAGGCACTGAAAAAGGCCAATTTTCTTTTCAGTAATATTGGCAAGCCATGGTTAGTGAAATTAGGTGCAGTCATGACGCCCCTTGCCTTTAAACTGGGCCTGCCGGTTAAGGGTATCATTAAGAACACCATCTTCTCCCAGTTTTGTGGTGGTGAATCGTTGGAAGAAGCGGCAACTACTGCACTGGAACTGGGTAATTATCATGTGGCAGCCACGCTCGATTACGGAGTGGAAGCCATGGACGGAGAAGAAAGCTATGATGCTGCTGTTCCCGAATTTATCCGCGCTATCCAATATGCCGGCTCCCGCCCGGATATTCCCTTCATTGCGATTAAAATAACCGGCTTTGCCCGTTTCGGACTGCTGGAAAAGATACACAGTAAGGAAACACTTACGCCCGCCGAACAGGAAGAGTATGCGCATGTACGCAAACGCGTACTGGCTATCGCCGAAGCTGGCGCCAAACACGATGTAGGCATCCTCATAGATGCAGAAGAGTCATGGATTCAGGATGCTGTGGATGCGCTGACAGACGAAATGATGTCGCTCTTCAACAAAGGTAAAGTAGTGATCTATAATACCTTCCAGATGTATTGCCACGACCGCTACCCGTTCCTGCAGGTTTCTTTACAAAAAGCCGAACGGGAAGGCTATCTCCTGGGAGCAAAACTGGTGCGGGGTGCATACATGGAAAAAGAAAACAAACGTGCCTCCGAAAATAACTATCCAACACCGATACAGCCCAACAAAGCTGCTACGGATAAGGACTTCGATGCTGCAGTGGAATTCTGCATCGATAACATCGATAAACTGGCTGTATTCATCGGTACCCACAACGAAAACAGCTGCATGCTGGCAGCCCGCCTTCTTGACGATAAAGAACTCCCACATAATCACCCGCATGTCAGCTTTGCCCAATTGCTGGGTATGAGCGATAACATCACTTTCAACCTGGCGCATGCCGGCTATAACGTTTCCAAATACCTGCCTTACGGCCCCGTGAAAGATGTGATGCCTTACCTGATCCGCCGGGCGCAGGAAAACACCTCCATAGCCGGACAAATGGGCCGCGAACTGGCGCTCATCCGGAAGGAGATGAAGAGAAGAGGGATTTAAAGAATTCCTTTCGTAAATTGCACCCATGGACCAGTACTTAACCTTATTACAACATATTATCCGTGACGGTGCCGTAAAAACAGACCGTACAGGAACAGGCACCACCAGCGTTTTTGGTTACCAGATGCGCTTCGATCTGCAGGAAGGATTTCCGGTGGTGACTACAAAAAAATTACATCTCAAATCCATTATATACGAATTACTGTGGTTCCTGAGGGGCGATACCAATATCGGCTGGCTGAAAGAACATGGTGTAAGCATATGGGACGAGTGGGCCGATAAAAACGGTGACCTGGGTCCGGTGTACGGTAAACAATGGCGTAGCTGGGAAACCCCCGGTGGTAAAGTAATTGATCAGATCACTGAAGCCGTGAATACCATTAAAAAGAACCCCGATTCGCGCCGCATTATTGTAAATGCCTGGAACGTGGGCGACCTGCCGGATATGGCGCTGAGCCCCTGCCACTGCCTCTTCCAGTTTTATGTAACACCGGCAGATAAAGCAAAAGGCGAAACCCGCGGAAAACTGAGCTGCCAGCTTTATCAACGCAGTGCCGACGTATTCCTGGGTGTTCCTTTCAACATTGCTTCCTACGCACTGCTGACCATGATGATGGCGCAGGTATGCGACCTGGATGCCGGCGATTTCGTTCACACCTTCGGAGATGTACATCTCTACAGCAATCATATGGAACAGGCGCAGCTGCAGCTGACCCGTCAGCCTTTCCCTTTACCCCAGATGAAGATCAACCCGGAGGTAAAAGACATTTTTGCATTCAAATATGAAGATTTCGAACTGGTGAACTACCAGTTTCATCCCGCTATCAAAGCACCGGTAGCCATATAACTCACTTATGCGCATATCAATTATTGTAGCTGCTTCGGAAAACAACGTCATTGGTATCCATAATGAGCTGCCATGGCGCCTGCCGGCCGATCTGAAATACTTCAAAACTACTACCCTCGGCAAGCCGGTCATCATGGGGCGTAAAACCTTTGAATCACTGGGAAAAGCGCTGCCTGGAAGACCGAATATCGTCATCACCCGGCAGGGCGATTACCACCCGGAACATACTTTTGTAGTGAGCTCACTGGATGCTGCCCTCGATAAAGCCCGCAGCTTCGGTGGCGATGAATTGTTTATCACCGGCGGATCCCAGATTTTCGAAGCTTCCTGGCCGTTAATAAACCGTATCTACCTCACCCGTGTACACGCCGTGGTAGAAGGGGACGCTTTTTTTCCGGAGATAGATGAAAACAGATTCAAACTCGTCAGCGAACAACACCATGAACCCGACGAAAAGCACGCCTATGGCTTTACTTTTCAGGTTTGGGATAGCGTAGCTGCTAAAAGCTAGCAGCTATCTGAATACCACCGTGCCCATGCTGTGCGTCAGCTCGTACTCTAATGCATTCAGGTGCTTTTGCATTTCCAGGCAGCTTAATACCTGTTCTATGCTGGTGGCCTTTTTCGCTTCTTCCTGGTTTTCCAGGATCAGCTTCTTGATCTTGCGGAGTATAAGATAGTTGGTAGTGCTAATGGTATCTCTCAGATAGGCGTTGTCGCCATAAACGGTATCAATTTCAAATCGTTCCTTCCAGTTAACACTCAGGTCGGCTTCTTTATCTTCGAGGATATTCGCAATCTGTTTCGACAACTGCTGGTCTTCATGATAAAGGAACCATCTTTTATCCTGCAGGTTGCCGGCATCATACAGTGCCTTGTATTCCCTGAGTATCCTTTTCACCAGCTCATTCTCGGCCAGCGCTTCGAAATCGTAAGGCAGGTGGAAGACATAATCAGCCACAGTAGTGTTATCTTCCTCGCTGAACATTTTGTCGCCGAAACGCAGCAGGATCTTTATCAGTTCTTTTTCCTGTTTTTCGTGACTGCCAATACTCAGTACCGCATCTACCGAAATGCCGGTTTCCGCAGCTTCCATCGCGGCGATGGCTTCTTCGCTGAGGTCGTCGTCGGAAGGTGCAGGGTTATTGCGGGCCTGCGCCTGCTCCCGTTTGATAAGGCGGTCGCGGATGAATTTATTCACCAGCTGTATCAGCCCCTGTTCATCAATATGCAGTAACTGGCTGCACTGGCGTATATAGTCCTGCTGCCTCGTGAAATCCTCGGCTTTGTCGATTTTGGAAATCGTTTCCGCGATTTCATTCACCAGCTGCGATTTCTTGGTACTGTCGCTGCCAACATCCTGCATACTCAGCTGCAGCTTAAACAGTACAAAGTCCTGCTTGTTTTCTTTGATGAATTCCCGGAATGCTTCCGCACCTATCCGCTGCACATAACTGTCCGGATCTTCTTTATCCGGCAGCAATACCAGCTTCACGTTCAACCCTTCTTCCACGGCCATATCCAGTCCGCGCAGCGCGGCCTTCACACCGGCACTGTCGCCATCATAGAGGATCGTGAGGTTCTTGGTGTATTTCTTTATCAGCCGCAACTGATCCTGTGTAAGAGAGGTACCGCTGGATGCTACCACGTTTTCCACACCGGCTTGGTGAAGCGAAATAACGTCCGTATAGCCTTCTACCAGTAAACATTCGTCCAGCTTATCAATCGCATGGCGTGCAAAGTAGGTACCATACAACACCCTGCTTTTAACGTATATCTCGTTTTCGGGAGAGTTGATGTACTTGGGTGCCCGGTCGGATTTGGCCAGGATACGTGCTCCGAATCCGAGTATCTTGCCCGACTGGTTATGGATCGGGAAAATAACGCGGCCCCGGTAATTATCGGCCGGCTGATCGTTACGAATGGTAACAAGACCGGTCTTTTGCAGGTATTCCAGGTTGTAACCCTTAGCCAGCGCCGATTTTGCAAAGGCATCGAATGTATTGAGGCAGTAGCCCAGCTGGAATTTTTTGATGGTCTCCTCCGTGAAACCACGTTCTTCAAAATAACTGAGCCCGATATTCTGGCCTTCGTCGCTTTTGAAGAGGGTATCCGTAAAATACTCCCGTGCATAGCTGTTGATGATAAACAGGCTATCCGCCATCTGCTGGAACTGCTTCACCTCAGGGCTCACCTCAGTTTCTTCCAGCTCTATCTGGTACCGTTGGGCTAACCAGCGCAGGGCTTCCACATAGGAGTACTTTTCGTGCTCCATGACAAAGCTGATGGAGTTGCCGCTGGCGCCGCAACCAAAGCATTTATAGATCTCTTTTCCGGGAGATACGGTGAAAGACGGCGTTTTCTCATTGTGAAACGGGCACAGGCCCAGGTAGTTGGCCCCCCTTTTTTTTAGTTTCACAAAGGAGCCCACAATATCCACAATATCAATGCGGCTGAGTATCTGTTGTATGGAGTTTTGCGATATCACGTTCTGATCAGATGCAACTACAAACATACGGGAAATCTGCGACGCAGCGAAATGAACGCTGAACCGCCCGTACCGCCGCTGTTGCGCGATTATTTTCCTTATATTTGGAAGATTATAAATTAGCCAAATCAATCTTATTTATCAGATGAAAGAAGTATTTATAGCAGCAACGGCACGTACCCCCATAGGTTCGCTCAATGGTGCATTGTCAGGCGTTCCGGCTACCCGGCTTGGTTCCATCGTTATAAAAGCAGCGCTCGAAAGAGCTGGTGTGGCTGCATCCGAAGTGAATGAAGTATATATGGGCAATGTGCTCAGTGCCAACCTCGGCCAGGCGCCCGCTAACCAGGCCAGTCTTGGCGCCGGTATCCCCAACACCGTGCCCTGTACTACCGTTAACAAGGTATGTGCTTCCGGCATGAAAGCCATTATGCTGGGCGCTCAGAGTATTATGCTGGGTGATAACGACCTGGTGGTGGCCGGCGGCATGGAAAGCATGAGCGGTGCTCCTTACTACCTCGATAAAGCCCGTTCCGGCTACAAACTGGGGCATGGCAATATATTGGATGGCATCATCCGCGATGGCCTTTGGGATCCTTATCACGATTATCACATGGGCAATGCCGGAGAGCTTTGCGCCAAAGAATATAAGATTACCCGGGAAGACCAGGACGCATTCGCTATAGAAAGCTACAAGCGTGCCGCAGCTGCCTGGGAAAAAGGACATTATAAAGCGGAAGTAGTGCCCGTGGAAATACCCGGCAAACAGGTGGTAACGGTTGCTGAAGATGAAGACTACAAAAAAGTCATCTTCGACAAGGTACCAACGCTGAAGCCTACTTTCCAGAAAGATGGTACCATCACCGCTGCCAACGCCTCCAACATCAACGATGGTGCTGCAGCGGTAGTACTGGTAAGCGGCGAAAAACTGAAGGCGCTGGGACTGAAGCCCCTGGCCCGTATTATCAGCTTCGCCGATGCTTCACAGGCGCCGGAATGGTTCACCACCACCCCCGTGAAAGCCGTGAATAAAGCCCTGGCAAAGGCCGGCCTGAAGATCAGTGATATGGATTTTGTAGAAGTCAACGAAGCATTTTCCTGCGTACCTATCGCCAATGCAAAAGACCTGGGCTTATCGCTCGACAAAGTGAACATCTGGGGCGGAGCAGTGGCCATCGGACATCCGATTGGCTGTAGCGGCGCCCGCATTGTCATTACCCTCAATTCCATTCTGCACGACCAGCAGGCCCGCTACGGTGTAGCTGCGATCTGTAACGGTGGAGGCGGAGCGAGTGCTATGATCATAGAAAGAATGTAGAATTGAGAGTGAAGAATTAAGAAACAGCGCGAAGACCTTAGCGATGGATATTATTTGCTAAGGTCCTCGCGCTGTTTCTTAATTCTTCACTCCTAATTCCCAATTCTAATCGTTGTATCTACCCTGTTCACCTGTATCCGCACACTATCGGCATTCGTTTTTGCCATACGAATGAAATGTACCTCATCCCGGGGTTTGATGATATCCGGCGTTATCTTCTCAAATAAAAAATATTTATCTTCTACGAGGCTATAGTCCGGCCAGGCGGATAATATCCCGTTGCTTTTGGTTTGGAGCGCATAATCGTCGTCGATAGGGTAGCGGTGAAAGTTGCTGTCGCATAACAGGGTGATGCCTGCCACGAGGGTAATGATTCGCAGCGGCGGCAGTAACAGCCCCAGGAATAGCAGGAGCGGGAAGCCGAAAAGACATAGCAGGTAAGCATACCGGGCGTCGTTTCCCGGCTTTGTGAGGCCATAGAGGAGCATCCCGGTGCCGGCGTAGAGGGTGAAGAAAACCCTTTCGGTTTGCGTGCCCTTGAACCCATAGTTATTGATCATTAAAAGAAGACATAACAGGGCAAATGCGGCAAATACCAGGTGCAAATACCAGAGGAGTAGCCTGAGAACAGGTGCTTTCGCTTTTTTGATCTTGCACGACAGGGCCGCCAGGAAGCAGACGCTCAGGATAGGGATGGTGATCATAGCAGTTGGCAGGGATAGAATAAAGTTTAAAATATAAATATATATAATTTTATTAATTAATAGTAACAGGAGGTATATCGGGGGGATAGGGAGATGTATATTGCGGAATCAGAATTATTAATCGGGTCTTTGCTTTGCTTTTTCGTGAACATACAATATTTTTGCCCTGCCTTTTTTATAGGCAATTAACTTTCAATTAAGAATAGCATGCGTCAGATAGCTTTCAGACAAGCCTTAAGAGAAGCCCTGCAGGAGGAAATGCGCCGTGATGAACGGGTATTCCTTATGGGGGAGGAAGTAGCCGAATACAATGGTGCTTATAAAGTGAGCCAGGGAATGCTGGATGAATTTGGTCCTAAGCGCGTAATTGATACGCCGATCGCTGAACTTGGATTTGCTGCCATTGGAGTAGGTGCTGCACAGAACGGCCTGCGTCCGGTGGTTGAATTTATGACCTGGAACTTTGCTGTACTGGCACTGGACCAGATCCTTAACACTGCCTCCAAAATGCTGGCAATGAGTGGTGGCCAGGTGGGTTGCCCGATCGTTTTCCGCGGTCCTAACGGTTCTGCCGGTCAGCTGGGAGCTCAGCACTCTACTGCTTTCGAGAGCTACTATGCCAATATCCCCGGTCTGAAAGTAGTATCCGTATCCAATCCATACGATGCAAAAGGTCTGCTCAAAGCGGCTATCCGCGATGAAGATCCGGTTGTTTTCATGGAAAGCGAAGTGATGTATGGCGATATGGGTGAAGTTCCTGAAGAAGAATATATCATCCCTATCGGTAAAGCAGATATCAAACGCGCCGGTAAGGATGTAACCATCGTATCATTCAACAAAATGATGAAGGTGGCCCTGGGTGCTGCTGAAGAACTGGCAAAAGAAGGTATCGAAGCCGAAGTGATCGACCTCCGTACCATCCGCCCGCTGGATTGGTTCACCATCCTGGAATCTGTGAAGAAAACCAATCGCCTGGTGATCGTGGAAGAACAATGGCCTTTCTCCAGCATTTCTTCCGAAATCTCCTACCGTATTCAGAAAGAAGGTTTCGACTACCTGGATGCACCTATCCGCCGTATTACAGCCGTAGACGCGCCTATGCACTACGCGCCTAACCTGGTAAAACTGTACCTGCCCGATATCGAGCGTACCGTGAAACTGGTGAAAGAAGTAATGTATATGAAGAAATAGCTGTTAGCTGTTAGTTAGCAGAGAGGATATAAATAGAAAAAGAGGATGAGTGATCATCCTCTTTTTTATTGTTTTAGGAAGATGGATAACGAGTCAGGTATTCATCTTATGCTTACTGGAACAGATCACTCGACAGGTAACGGTCTCCCCGGTCGCAGATAATCGTCACGATGATGCCGCTGCTCAATTCCTTTGAAAGCCTTACTGCTGCCGCAACGGCGCCGCCACTGCTCATGCCGCAGAAAACAGCTTCTTCTTTGGCTAGTCGTTTCGACATAATTCTGGCTTCTTCTTCGGAAATATCCATGATCTGATCTACCCGCGGGCGTTCGAATATTTTGGGCAGATAGGCTTCCGGCCATTTGCGGATGCCCGGGATCCTGGAGCCTTCGGTGGGTTGGCAGCCAACGATCTGTACGCCGGGGTTTTGCTCTTTCAGGTAGCGGGAAACCCCCATAATGGTACCAGTTGTTCCCATGGCGCTCACGAAATGAGTAACCTGCCCCCTGGTATCCCGCCAGATCTCAGGTCCGGTGGTTTTATAGTGCATGCCATAGTTATCGGGGTTGGCAAATTGATTCAGCATGTAGTAGCCGCCTTTCGCCACCTTGTCGTTGGCATAATCGATAGAGCCTTCCATGGATAATTCTTTAGGGGTAAGGGTAACCTTCGCACCGTATACCTCCATCGTAAGCACCCGCTCCCGGGTGGCGTCTGCAGGCATCACCAGCTCTATCTCCAGCCCAAACAGGCTTGCGATCATGGCCAGCGCAATGCCTGTATTGCCGCTCGTGGCCTCAATCAGTTTCATACCGGGCTTAATGTCGCCACGGTCGAGCGCTCCCTTGATCATCCCATAGGCAGCCCTGTCTTTCACACTGCCAGCCGGATTATTACCTTCCAGCTTTGCAAAGATCTGCACCGCCGGATTAACCGATATCTTTTTAAGTTCTACCATCGGTGTATTACCGATCAATTCTATAATAGAAGCCATGAGTTTAGTCCTGGTTTGTATCTGAAAATTTATGTTCCGCTTTATAGTAGATCCTCGAAAAAGGCTCTACACTCTTGATCAGCCATACATTACCACCAATCACGCTGTGATGCCCGATCACCGTATCTCCGCCAAGGATAGTGGCGCCGGCATAGATCACTACATGTTCTTCTATGGTAGGATGACGTTTACTGCGCGCCATGGTTTTCTCGATGCTCAGCGCTCCCAGGGTCACGCCCTGGTACAACTTCACATGCGGACCAATCACCGTGGTTTCGCCGATCACGATGCCCGTGCCATGATCTATACAACACCAGGGCGCAATCGCCGCTCCGGGATGTATGTCTATGCCGGTACGCGAATGCGCCAGCTCCGTAATCATACGTGGCAGCACCGGTATCTTCAGCTCGTACAAGGCATGTGCGATACGGTAAAATGCAATGGCATAGAAACCCGGATAAGCCCGTATAACCTCATATGTACAGGACGCCGCCGGATCGCCCTGATAGATGGCGCTGGCGTCTTTTGTCAATTCATCATAAATCACCGGTACCTTGTCTATGAACAACCGGCTCAATTCCGCTGCGGCCGCCGGCAACTGGTTCTTCATAGATTCCAGCAAACATCGCAGCTGAACTTCCAGTTGCTGTCCATATTGCTCCAGCTGTACCGGGTCGGCAATCACCTGCCCCGTATGCTCAGGAAATAACCAGTTTAACAGGTTGCTCACAAATTCATCTACTGCACCGGTGGCCGGATAGGCATTGACGGATGCCATCTGGTGCCGCCGCTTCAACTCTTCAAGAAAATCATTCATATGCGGATTGAGTTACAGGTTCTGGTACTTTCATTGATACTGAAACTACGCATTAACCCTGTAAAATTAGTGGACTATGCGGTAAATTTCAAGCAATGTAAGCACCTTTAATTTCAGATACATTACTGCAACGGGCTAACAGCGGATGGAGAAATACGTCTGTTTCAGTGTGGTAAGGCGTTTTTGCCGGTAGTTGCCGCTTCCCAGATATAGGCGCCTTCCATCAGCACATCAAACACCGGATCCTTTATATCATAGTAAGCGTCGGCATTGTCAGGGAAATATTTTGCCAGCTGTTGTTTTATTTCTCCATAGGCCCTTGCTGCATGCGGGTGTGTACGCAGATAATCCCGGCACAACAGTGCATATCGCTGATTGAACCTGCCAGCCACTCTTACATGCAGATTCACCCGCCTGGACGATTTAAAATAGAAGTGCTTCTGTAGTGCTTCTTCCGGAAGATCTTCCCTGCCCGGCGGGCGATGATCGCTCAGGTGCAATTTACGCTGATATCCCAGTTTCTCCAGCATCGGTTGCAGCGGAATATCCAGCGATGCAACGGTTACCTGTATGTCGATCACATCTTTTGCTGCCAGTCCGGGTACGCTGGTGGAGCCAATATGGTCGATTGCCAGTACGTACGAGCCAATGCTGTTGGTCAATTCCTCTTCCAGCTGCCTGAATTCTTCTGGCCAACGGGAGCTATAAGGTACTATTTCAATTATTTCCGACATGTTAAATGATCCTTATTATAATGCAATTTTAACTGATTAATCTTTATTTTTGCCCGTTGTGTGATGACAGGGAAATTTCCATCATGCTAAACCCAAACCAGACTATGGCTAACATTCTAATAATTGATGACGAAAAAAGTATTCGTAAAACGCTCACGGAAATTTTAACCTATGAAGGCTATAAGATCGACGAAGCGGCGGATGGAATAGAAGGTTTTAAGATGTTCCAGGCCAAAGCCTATGACGCTGTGCTGTGCGACATTAAGATGCCTAAAATGGATGGACTGGAGTTCCTGGAAAAAGCCCGTGAAGTGAATGCAGATGTGCCTATTATCATGGTATCCGGTCATGGAAACATTGATACGGCTGTGGATGCGGTGAAGAAAGGAGCATATGATTATATCTCCAAACCGCCGGACCTGAACCGGTTGCTGATCACGCTGCGCAATGCCATGGATAAAACCACCCTGGTAACAGAAACCAAAACCCTGCGCCGTAAGGTGAACAAGGTGCCTGAAATGATCGGCCAGTCCGGTCCCATCCTGAAGATCAGGGAAACAATAGAAAAAGTAGCGCCTACCGACGCCCGTGTGCTGATTACAGGCGAAAACGGGGTGGGTAAGGAGCTGGTGGCCCGCTGGCTGCATGAACGCAGTAACCGCGCTGCCGGACCTATGGTGGAAGTGAACTGCGCAGCCATTCCGAGCGAACTGATTGAAAGCGAGCTGTTTGGTCACGAAAAAGGCTCTTTTACCTCTGCAGTGAAACAACGTATAGGCAAGTTCGAACAGGCAAGTGGTGGTACACTTTTCCTCGATGAAATCGGCGATATGAGCCTCAGCGCGCAAGCTAAGGTATTACGCGCCCTCCAGGAAGGAAAGATCACCCGTGTAGGCGGCGATAAAGAAATCAGCGTGGATGTACGCGTAGTAGCTGCTACCAACAAGGATCTGCTGCAGGAAGTGGAAGGCAAAAACTTCCGCCTCGACCTGTATCACCGTCTGAGCGTGATTCTGATTCACGTACCCTCGCTGAACGACAGGAGAGATGATGTGCCGCTACTGGTAGACAGCTTCCTGGACAGCGTTTGCAACGAATATGGTATCTCCCGTAAGGCTATTGATAAAGATGCCATGAAGGCACTGCAACAACATAACTGGACCGGTAATATCCGCGAGCTGCGGAACGTAGTGGAAAGGCTGATCATCCTGTCAGGCAAAACCATTACAGTAGAGGATGTGGATGATTTTGTGGTACCTAACCGCGACCGGAAAAAAGTAAGTTCCTGATCTGTTTATGCAAAAGCACCTGTATCTGATCAGCGGTCTGGGCGCAGATGAGCGTATTTTCAATAATCTGCGCTTCCCTGCCGGCTACCAGGTGCATTACCTGCCCTGGATTGCACCGGAGCGGGAAGAGCCCATCGGCCAATACGCCGCCCGCATGGCGGAAGGTATCAGGGACGATGGGCCCGTTTCCTTGCTGGGCGTATCTTTTGGCGGTATTATGAGCCTGGAGATCAACAAACATATACCGGTGAAAAAAACTATACTGGTGTCCAGCATCAAACGCACGGCTGAAAAGCCTCCGTACTACGATTGGGTGAAACGCCTCGGTATCCACAAACTCCCCGACCAGCTGCTCTATCAGCGCCGGAATATTATCGTCCGCAAATTCCTTAATATCGAGTCGCCCGAAGAACGTAACCTCGTGAACGAATACCTCGGCAAAAGGGATTTTACCTATATGCGATGGGCCGTAAACGCCATTCTGCATTGGGAAAATGAAGATATCCCACCAGGCTTGGTACATATCCACGGGGCTAAAGACATGCCCTTCCCCCTGAAATATCTCAAGCCTACTCACCTGATACCCGATGGCGGCCATTTCATGGTCCTGAACCGCGCCGGTGTGATCAACCAGATACTCGCACAGGAGCTGTAGCCGGGAATTCCGTCAGTTTACCTGTCTTTTTAAATATCTATAATAATCTTAATAGTTTCCGTTGATCCATTTTTAAGAAAACTTTTATGAGTTAAAAGTGGCTTGCTAACGACAGAATATTATATTTGCCTTTTTAAGCATTTAATAAGGGTAACTGAATGAACCTGGCATTTTGGAAAAAAAAGAAAGACAGTCAGCCTAAGAAAAAGAAATCTGCGGTCAGAGAATGGTTCGATGCTGCGATTTTTGCAATTATAGCTGCTACACTTATCCGCACATTTATTTTTGAGGCCTATACGATTCCGACACCTTCAATGGAAAAAACCTTACTTGTGAACGACTTCCTGTTTGTGAGTAAGATCAGTTACGGACCCCGTATTCCGATGACCCCACTGGCAGTGCCTTTCGTGCATCACACCCTGCCTTTTACTAAATCTACAAAAGCCTATTCTGAAGCTATTCAGTGGAAATACAGACGTTTACCGGGTTTCTCCGATATCAAACGTTATGACGTGGTGGTGTTCAACTTCCCGGAAGGTGATTCGGTAGCCATCGATTCACCTGATCCGAGTTATTACAACATGGTGCGTCAGCTGGGCTGGCAGGCCGTACATAACTCTTACCAGGTTATTCAGCGTCCGGTCGACAAGCGCGAAAACTATATCAAGCGTTGCATGGCCCAGGCCGGCGACACGATTAAGATCATACACGGAGCCGTGTATATAAATGGTGAACAGGCGCCTGTTCCGCCGGAAAGTCAGCATAAGTATGTAGTAGAAACGAACGGGGATCAGCTGAACCCCAGCAGACTGGATGAATTGGGCATTGCTACCAGCGGACCTGATTTTTACCAGATCGATAACACCCGTTTCCTGTACAACCTTACCCCGGCCAATGTAGCAGCGCTGAAGCAGTTCCCGATTGTGAAAAATATTACGGTTTATGAAGAATCCAGTTTCTCGGATTTCAACTATAACAACGTTTTCCCGCACGATACTACGCACTTCAAATGGTCTGATGAGAACTTCGGTCCATTGTATATTCCTAAGAAAGGTGCTACTGTAAAGCTGGACGACAGCAACATTGCACTGTACGATCGCGTGATCCGCGTTTATGAAGGCAATACACTGGAGAAAAAGGATGGTAAATTCCTGATCAATGGTCAGCCTGCTGATTCGTATACTTTCAAAATGAATTACTATTGGATGATGGGGGATAACCGGGATAATTCCCTTGATTCCCGCTTCTGGGGCTTTGTTCCGGAAGATCACGTGGTAGGCAAGGCCTGGCTGATCTGGATGAGCTATGGCGAAGGTGGTATCCGTTGGAGCCGTCTGTTTAAAGGCATTAAGTAACTACGGAATTAATTTGATTATATTACGGATCGGCCGCCAGCCGGTCCGTACTTGTCTTTACCCGAAATCACGCATATGGAAAAACAAACGTTGCATTTCGAATACGAGGTATACAGCGATATTGCCGCTTTGCCGGAAGCTGATGCCTGGCTGCTGAAGGAGGCAAGAGAAGTAACCGCACAGGCTTATGCACCTTACTCCCGTTTCCAGGTTGGTGCGGTGATCCGGCTGGAGAACGGTGAGATAGTTGCTGGTACCAATCAGGAAAATGCCTCTTTTCCGATCGGACTTTGCGCAGAAAGAGTAGCACTGGCTTCTGCTGCTTCTGTATATCCGAATGTAGCCATAGATACTGTAGCTATCAGCTATCACAACCTCAATGGTAGTAGCGGTCATCCTATTTCACCCTGTGGTATCTGCCGCCAGACCTTATCTGAATACGAAACGAAACAGGATGCCCCCATCAGACTGATTCTGGGCGGACTAACCGGAAAAGTTTATATCGTTAAGCGCGCGAACGATCTGCTGCCGCTGGCTTTTAATTTCTAGCTAAAAGTTGCTAACTACGTATTAAATAAAATATGTATATTAGCAACATGAAACCCTGCCAGCTTTTGTTTTTTACAGCTGTTATATTGTTGTTTACTGCTGCGTATAGTGAACCGGCGAGTTGTTACTTTGATACAGGAAGTAATACCCCGGCATACTACCGGGAAAGGCTATACGCTGGAAAAGATACGCAGAAATTAGTGGACAAATATCAATATCTGGCACATGAGTTGTACAGCAAGGGACGCTTCAAACGAGCCATTGTGCAATGGAAAAAGGTACTGAAGCTACAGCCGGCTAACGCGTTTGCGATGTTTATGCTTGGAAAATCGTATATAGGTGCAGGTGAGACAGTGAGGGGAGAGGCGCTTTGCGACCAGGCAATTTCGATGTCGGCACCCAACGTGAATGATATTTGCCACAGCGTAGAAGAACTGAAAACAACGCACTAAGGATAGGCAAGCTCCTTTTTTGCTTTGCTGCTAACTGTGGTATTTTCTTCGGCAGTTTCGGCCACGGCGGCCGCAAGCTGTCAGCGCTGCAGTCTGAAAGGTTTGCAGCGTTTATTGAAAAAGAAAAGGAAGGCATTGGCCTTCCTTTTCTTTTTACAAAAGATATTATTACATACGTTCCGGTACCTGTATGCCCATCAGTTTTAAAGAAAGAGCAATGGTTTGAGAAACAAGGGAGATGATCTGTACACGCAGCTGCTTCTTATCTTCATTGGCCGCCCTGAGAATGGAATAGGTAGGCACCCCTTCTGACTTTTCGGCATAGAAAGAATTGAATGTTTGCGCCAGCAGGAAGGCGTAATTGGCAATTACTGCCGGACTAAGCTCACGGTATGCTTCCGCGAGAATAGCCGGGAACTGTTCTATCAGTACAATCAGTTCTTTCTCCAGTGGCAGCAGATCGCCCTGATACGTGTAGTTGTCGATACCCGCTATATCTCCTGTTTCTCTCAGGATAGACCTGATACGGGCGTAGGCATATTGCACAAATACAGCGGTGAAACCGTTCAATTCGATGGATTCTTCCGGATTGAAGATCATTTTCTTCTTGGGATCTACACGCAGCAGGAAGAATTTCATGGCGCCAAGGCCAATGGTATTATACAACTCGCGTAATTCTTCTTCCGAAAAACTATTGAGGTTCTTCGCTGTTTTTTTAGATTCTTCTTCGGCAGTTTTCACCATTTCATCGATCATGTCATCGGCATCCACCACGGTACCTTCCCTGCTTTTCATACGGCCGTGAGGCAATTCCACCATGCCATAGCTCAGGTGCTTGATACCCGGGGCAGATGGTTCTCCGAGCTTTTGCAGGATCAACTGCAATACTTTGAAATGGTAATTCTGTTCGTCGGCCACCACATACACGCTTTGTTCCATGTGGTAGTCATCGTATTTCAGTCGCGCTGTACCAAGATCCTGGGTCATATATACAGAAGTGCCGTCGCCACGCAGCAGCAGCTTCTCATCAAGTCCGTCGGCGGTCAGGTCAATCCACACCGAATTGTCTTCTTTCTTAAACAATACTCCTTTCGCCAACCCTTCAGCTACCAGGTCTTTACCCAGCAGATAGGTTTCGCTTTCGTAATACATTTTATCGAAATCGATCCCCAGGCGTTTATAAGTTTCGTCGAAACCTTCATACACCCAGCTATTCATGGTGGCCCAGAGTTCGCGTACTTCGGGTTTACCGGCTTCCCATTGTTGCAGCATGATCTTCGCCTGCTGCATAATCTCCGTTTTATTACGGGACATCTCTTTGATATCGCCCATGATTTTGGCCGTTTTTTCCTTATCGGCCTTCACTTCCGGTTTATGCAGGGCGGTAACCAGTTTATTTATTTTCTCGGCATCTGCGCCTTCAAAGTCGCGCAGGTCATTTTCGAGGATGACCCGGTCGATGATCACTTCGGATTGTTCTTTTACAACAGATTCGAATTTCACGTAGTAGTCGCCAACGAGGTGATCGCCCTTGATGCCGGTAGTGGCGGGGGTATCGCCATGAGCGAACAGTTGCCAGGCGAGCATCGATTTACAGATATGAATACCCCGGTCGTTCACCAGGTTGGCCTTGATCACTTCAAAGCCGTTTGCCTTCATGATTTCAGCGATGGAGTACCCCAGAAAATTATTTCTCAGGTGTCCGAGGTGAAGTGGCTTGTTGGTATTGGGTGAGGAATACTCCACCATGATTTTCTGACCATTGGCGGGTTGTACCCCGAAGTTTTTATTCCGGAAATTTTGCTGAAGGAACTTAGTCCAGTAAGCATCATGAATGCTCAGGTTCAGAAATCCCTTTACCACATTGAACCGTGCAATGAGCTCAGGATGATGAGCTACCAGATATTCCCCTATACGTTGGGCTGTTTCTTCCGGTTTTTGCCTGCTGAAACGGGTGAAGGTGAAAACAACCATGGTATACTCTCCTTCGAATTCAGGCTTGGTGACATTAATGGCAATATCTGCTTCCGTCAGCTGCTGATCATAAAGGGACTTAATAGCGGCCACTGCGGCCGTTCTGATAGATTGTACAACACTCATGCTGAAAATGGTTAATGCGAGCGGCAAAGATAAGAAACAGCTGTTAGCTTTCAGCTTTTAGCCTTTAGCAAAATGCAGCGAAGATCACATTATCTTAAATCTTGTGATCTTCGCTGCATTTTGCTAAAGGCTAAAAGCTAAAAAGTATAAAATACTCCGATCTGCGCCACGGAATTTTTTCCATCCGCATTCTTCGAGTCGTATACGTTAGTCAGACCAAAGTTATATCGTCCGCTGATACCCAGGCCCATATCGAACTTATAGCCGAAACCAAAGCCCAGCCCCAAATCCACGCTCTTCATGCGGTCTTTTACATTTACGGAGATGTCGCCGCTTTTCAGTTTGGCAGCTGCAAGGATACCCAGTTGCGGGCCTGCTTCCAGGTAAAATTCAGGTACGATGTTGTATTGTACCATTACCGGGATATTGATGTAGTTCAGTTTTAATGTGCTGGAGGTGTTAACCAGTCCCCAGAATGCGCTTTGCCGGGCTTTAGTGCCCTGTGCAGAATAAAGCACTTCAGGCTGAATGGCCCAATTCTCATCAAGGGCGAAGTTTACGAGTGCACCTGCATTGAAGCCTGCGAGCGACTTAACCCCGTCTGTTTTGGTGATCCTGGAAATATTCAAACCACCCTTCACACCAAACTTCACACTTTGCGCCTGCACTGCCAGCATGGATCCGATTACTAAAAAGCCAGACAGAATAAATTTTTTCATGATATGTATTTTTGTACCGGCCTTTTGGTCAATAAATATGCCGTTTTCCTGAAAGAACGGACATTTTTCAGAGAGGATCTTTGCTACAGATCCTTTAGCATCCAGCTGTCACAGCCAAAATGGCCGGTGTTCCCCATGGGGCCTGTCAGGTAACGGAATCCGAATTGTTCGTATACCTTTCGCGCCCTGATAAGCTCCGGCATGGTTTCCAGGTAACAATGCGTATAGCCCCGCTGACGGGCAAAGTCCAGGCACATAGAAATCAGTTGACCTGCCAGTCCCTTGCCACGGGCTTCCGGCAGAAGATACATTTTCTGAAGCTCGCAAACATGCGTTTCCCCGCCATCCAGTGGGTGTATACCAGCTCCTCCGATGATCCGGCCATCGGATTCCGCTACATAATATATAGCCCGGGGCTTGGCAAACAACACTGATAAATGGTCTGTTGAAGGATCTGAAAATGCAGTGCCAGGCCTGTTCATCCCGAATTCTGTTAAAGTAGCTTTCACGATATGAGCTACAGCAGCATCGTCTGCAGCAGTGATGGTTCTTATTGAGATTGTTTCCATAAATGGAAATTAGGAAAGAATTAAGAAGATAGAATGAAGAATTAAGAATGCCAGCGGAGATAGTAGCGAATTTGATCTTCGCGTTTACTATCTCCGCTGGCATTCTTAATTCTTCATTCTATCTTCTTAATTAGAATATCGTGAACTCTACCCTCCGGTTCTTCTGGCGTCCGGCAGCAGTTTTATTGCTGGCAATTGGCTGGCTGCTGCCATAGCCTACTGCTTCAATCTTGGAAGCATTTACGCCTTTACCTACGAGGTAAGCTTTTACTGCTTCGGCCCTTTCTCTGGACAGCGCCAGGTTCCTTGTTTTGCTGCCAACATTGTCTGTATGGCCACTCAGTTTAAGGTTCAGGTGCTTGCGTGTCAGCAGGTCTGCAACACGGTCGAGTGCTGCATAAGAGTGTTCCTTGATAGTTGCTTTGGCGAAGTCGAATTCCAGGTTCTGGATGGCTTCTTTTACGATGCGGTTATCTTCTTCAGTGATGACTATCTTTTCTTCTTCTTTCTTCACTTCAGGAACGGGCAGCGGGCAACCAGCGCCATCTACCTTTGTGTTAGGCGGTGTGCCGGGGCATTTATCGAAGAAATCAGAAACACCGTCACCATCGCTGTCTTTTGTCAGTTTATCCACATCGGCAGTCAACCTGGCATTGTTCTGATTAGCGGCATCCAATGCGCTGCTCAATGCAGCTTTCTGTGCAACGAGTTCGTCGTACATCTGTTTGGCAGGATTGTGGAACTGCAGTTGCGGCTTACCTTTCTTGCCCAGCGCAAATTCCAGCCCGGCATAACCATAGGAGAACTTATCCTTGTTGGGTCCTTTCGGATAGCCGTCGAGGTTGTCCCCGTCTGTGTAATACATCGTATAACCCAGATCCAGGTTGATGAATTCTGACAGTCTGAATTTTAGTCCGGCTCCAACGGGGATCACCAGTTCTTTGATGGCTTTTCCATCAGTTTTGTAATCGAACGTAGTGCCGCTTGTGGTGGTCAGCGTAGGTTTGTAACCCGACAATCCACCACCAACAGACGCATACAGGGTCACGAAATTTTCTCTTGACAGCCAGTTAACGGTGGTAATATTGAACACGGCATTCAGGGTACCAGTCCAGTTTACTTTGGTGTCGAATGAGCTGTAGGGACTTACAGGAGGCATTCCATTACCCAGGTTCTTACTGTTGTCGCCCTGAAGTTTACCCCCTACATAATCTGCACGCAGGGCCAGGAAATGGAAGATCTGGTATTTCACATAGGCGCCATAGCCGAAGGATGCTTTCCACTTGGTGAAATCGTTGCTGCCACCAGTAGGCACAACCGGGGCCATGAGGCCACCATTAATACCGATAGACCAGGTTTTGAAATCCCGGGGGCCGCTAAACAACCTAACGGCGGGCTTAACAGAAGAAGAGGTTTCCGTCGGTTGGTTCTGAGCCTGGCTCAGCATGGGGGCGGCTGCTAACAACACACATGCAACCTTCCACATAATGGATTTGTTCATAAGATTAACATTAAGTGATTCAAATAAAAAACTTGTCAGGTTCGGGATTAAATAGCGGAAAAGGGCAAGATTATGAACAATTGCTACTATTGGGTTATTTAGTCATATCCGGGTTTTTTTGCTGGGTTAAAACACTAAATAACAAATAGGTACATCAAATATAGGGTACCTGACTGACATAATTTCATATTTTTTTGCTTGGCATAATCATTGACAAACCAACGACACACGAAATACTTACAACTAAAGGATAATCTTTAATACTATGGGAAAAATAATAGGCATTGACTTAGGAACTACCAACTCATGCGTTGCCGTTATGGAAGGTAACGAGCCGGTAGTGATTGCCAATGATGAGGGCAGGAGAACAACCCCATCTGTAGTGGCTTTTTTAAAGAACGGAGAAAGAAAAGTAGGTGACCCCGCAAAACGTCAGGCGATTACCAACCCTGTTAACACAATTATGTCAGTAAAGCGTTTCATGGGCCGTCATTTTGACGAAGTAGCCAATGAAATCAGTCACGTTACATATAAAGTGGTAAGGGGCGACAATAATACAACCCGCGTCGATATCGACGGCAGATTATATACTCCGCAGGAAATTTCAGCTATGATCCTGCAGAAGATGAAGAAAACGGCTGAAGATTATCTGGGCCAGGAAGTAACTGAAGCAGTTATCACCGTTCCTGCTTACTTCAACGATGCTCAGCGTCAGGCTACCAAAGAGGCAGGTGAAATTGCCGGTCTGACTGTTCGCCGTATCATCAACGAGCCTACCGCCGCAGCGTTGGCTTATGGCCTCGATAAAAAACATCATGATAGCAAAATCGCTGTATTCGACCTCGGTGGTGGTACCTTCGATATCTCCATCCTGGAACTGGGTGATGGCGTATTTGAAGTGAAATCTACCAATGGTGATACGCACCTCGGTGGTGATGACTTCGATAAAGTGATCATGGACTGGCTGGCTGATGAATTCAAGAAAGAAGAAGCGGTAGATTTACACAAAGATCCGATGTCATGGCAGCGTTTGAAAGAAGCTGCTGAGAAAGCTAAGATCGAATTGTCTTCTTCCCAGGAAACTGAAATCAACCTTCCTTACATCACCGCAGTGGATGGCGTTCCCAAACACCTGGTGAAAAAACTGACCCGCGCTAAATTCGAACAGCTGAGCGATGCCCTGGTGGAAAGAACACTGGAGCCTTGCCGCAAAGCACTGAAAGACGCAGGTCTGAATACTTCTGAAATCGACGAAGTGATCCTGGTAGGTGGTTCTACCCGTATCCCGAAGATCCAGGAAGTAGTGGAAAAATTCTTCGGTAAAAAACCTAACAAAGGTGTAAACCCGGACGAAGTAGTAGCTGTTGGTGCTGCTATCCAGGGTGGTGTACTGACCGGTGATGTGAAAGACGTACTGTTACTGGACGTTACGCCACTGTCACTTGGTATCGAAACAATGGGTGGTGTAATGACCAAACTGATCGAAGCCAATACCACTATTCCTACCAAGAAATCTGAAACTTTCTCTACTGCCGCAGATAACCAGCCAAGCGTGGAAATCAATGTACTGCAGGGTGAAAGACCAATGGCTAACCAGAACAGAACACTGGGCCGCTTTATCCTCGGGGATATTCCTCCGGCTCCGCGTGGTGTTCCTCAGATCGAAGTTATCTTCGATATCGATGCCAATGGTATCTTGCATGTAACTGCAAAAGATAAGGGTACTGGTAAAACTCAAAACATCAAGATCGAAGCAGGTAGCGGTTTGAGCAAAGATGAAATCGAAAAGATGAAAGCGGAAGCAAAAGCCAACGAATCTGCCGATAAAGAACAGCGCGAAAAGATCGAAAAGCTGAATAAAGCCGACAGCCTCATCTTCCAGACTGAAAAACAGATCAAGGAATATGGCGATAAACTGCCTGCTGATAAGAAAGCTACTATCGAAACAGCCCTGAACAAACTGAGAGAAGCACACAAATCTCAGGATGGTGCACAACTGGATACTGCTACTGCTGAGCTGGAAGCTGCATGGACTGCTGCCTCCGAAGAGCTGTACAAAGCCTCTCAGGGTCAGCCTGAAGCAGGCGCCCAGGCTAACGCCGGTCAGCAACAGGGACAGCCTAACGCAGGTGGCGATGGTGTTACCGATGCTGAATTTGAAGAAGTGAAATAAGGCTGATGGATTTTTGCAGGGAAATAACCTGTAGAGATTAATCAAACTGAAAATATCACCAGCGGAAATAAAATGGCGACAGCTATTTTATCTCCGCTTTTTTATGCCCGCAAAACACAAGGTATTTTTTCTTACTTTGTTCCGGCTTAGCCGGGACTGATGAATTACAGACTACGTTTCTATCTCCGTTACCATACCAATTATGGGCAGGATCTATACCTGCTCGGCAATATCCCGGTGCTGGGTAATGATGTGCCCGGGAAGGCTTTCCGCATGCAATGGCTGAACAACAACTGGTGGTATGCAGATGTACAGCTGCCTGCCGGCAGGGCCCTGAATTTCCGTTACCAATATATATTGCGGGAACTCGAAGAAGTGACCTATGAAGGCAGGGTAAGGGAATTTACATTTACTCCCGGCCAACACCGGGAATTGATATTTACCGATACCTGGAATGTTGCAGATGCTCCCGAAAATACCTGGCTGACGGCCCCCTTCACCAACGTGTTTTTTAAACGCCCTGCGGTTGCTATCAGCAATCTCCTAACGGCTACGCATATATTCCGTATCCAGGCCCCGCTGCTGGAGCCCCATCAGACCGTATGTTTGCTCGGCAACCATTTCCCCGGAGAGGGATGGAACACCAAACAGCCGCTGCTCCTGGAGTACGATAAGGAAGGCTGGTTCTCTGCAGCGCTGGACCTCAGGGATCTGCCTATGCCGCTGGAATATAAATACGGGATTTACAATCAGCAGCAACAATTATTCGAAAGCTACGAAACCGGCGATAACCGGGAGCTGCATACAACTGCCATAAACAGCCGGCTGGTGGTGTTGCATGACGGGATGCTGAGAGTGCCGCGTAAATACTGGCAGGGAACCGGCGTAGCAATACCGGTGTTCAGTTTGCGTAGCAGCGAAGGATTTGGAACCGGCGAGTTTTTGGATCTGCCGGAACTGGCCGGCTGGGCAAGGAAACATCACTTTCAGCTCATTCAGATACTGCCGGTCAATGATACCATACAAACCAACACCTGGAGAGATTCCTATCCTTATTCAGCTATTTCATCTTTTGCGCTGCATCCTCAGTATATCAGGTTACAGGAAGTAGGTGTGTTGCCGGCTCAGCATCCCCTGCAAAAGCAATTCAACCGCTTACGGCAATGGCTGAACGAACAGGGCATGGTGGATTATGAAACGATGATATCGTTCAAACTGGCTTACCTGCGCGCCCTGTATGAAGGAACAGGTGAGCAATGGCAAACACCGGAGTACCATCAGTGGGTCGCCGCCAATAAACACTGGCTCCTGCCTTATGCCGCTTATTGCTATCTGCGGGGGAAATACCAAACGAATGATTTTACACAATGGCCTGCCTATAACGTATATGACTATACGGAAATAGACCGGTTCTTATTAACAGATCAGGAGGCTGCTGCCGCTGTCCGTTTCCATTTTTTTGTACAATACCATCTTCACCGGCAATTGTTGGCCGCTGTGGCTGCCGTACATGATCACGGAATAGCGCTGAAAGGCGATATCCCCATTGGTATTGCGCGTCACAGTGCAGATACCTGGATGCATCCGGAGTATTATCACCTCGATATGCAGGCGGGCGCTCCTCCGGATCAGTTCACCACCGATGGCCAGAACTGGGGATTTCCTACCTATAACTGGAAGAAAATGGCTGAAAACGGGCTGGAATGGTGGCAACTTCGTCTCCGTCATATGGCCGCTTATTTCGATGCTTTCCGGATAGATCATATCCTCGGTTTTTTCCGTATCTGGCAGATTCCCCGCGATGCCATCCAGGGATTATTGGGGTATTTTCACCCGGCTATACCCGTCAGTCGTGAAGAGTTGCTCAGCAGAGGCATTCCATTTGATGAAGATCGTTTTTGCAATCCCTGGATTACAGATAGTATACTGGAAGATATTTTTGGAAATCATGCCTGCCGGATGAAGGAGCAGCTGATGGAGTCTTTACCGGATGGAAGATATCGTTTGCTGCCACCATATAGCAGCCAGCGGAAAATACAGGAATCCACCCTGCCGGAAACGTTAAAGCAGCTGCTTTACCCGCTGCTGGCAGATGTACTGTTGATCGGGGTATCAGTTTCCGGTACTACGTTGTATCATCCCCGTTATAACTTGGCCGCCACCCATTCTTTTGCCGCCCTGGATGAAACCAGCCGTAACAGTCTTCAGGCATTGTATCATGAATATTTTTATGTTCGTCAGGAGAGCCGCTGGCGCAAGGAAGCGATACATAAACTCCCCTTGCTTAAAAGGGCAACCGGCATGCTTATCTGCGGAGAAGATCTGGGAATGGTGCCGGCCTGTGTGCCAGATGTTATGCGCGCAATGGGGTTGCTAAGCCTGGAAGTACCGCGCATGCCTAAAGCAGCCGGATTAACGTTTACCCGTGTTAGTGAGGTCCCTTATTTGTCGGTCTTATCGCCCGGAACCCACGATATGAGTACGCTGAAAGGATGGTGGAAGGAAACCCCCGATCTGTCGCAGCAGTATTACAAAGAAGAACTGGGGCACGCTGATTCCGCCCCGGCCACAGCAACCCCTGAGCTGATCCGGGAAATCCTGCAACACCATATGCAGGCTCCTGCTATGTGGAAGATCTTTCCTATCCAGGATCTCCTGGCTGCTAATGGTTATCACCATCAGCGCTCCGACAATGAAGAAAGGATTAATATTCCTGCAATAGCGGCTCATTACTGGCGTTATCGTCTCATGGAAAGAATTACGGATTACGAATTAATTGCTAATTCGTAATTTCAGGGGATGAAGCTGTCTCTTTACCCTTTTGAACTTAAATTCCGTTACACCTTTACGATCTCGCGTAAATCAAAGGATGTACAGCCCTTGCTGGTAGTAAAACTGGCCCAGGATGGTTATCATGGGCTGGGTGAAACAGCAGACAATGCCTATTATCACATGACGGTGCCCCGCCTGATGGAGGCCATTGAACAACACCGGTCATTTATTGAAGGCTATACACTCACTACGCCGGAAGTATTCTGGCAGGATATGTATCCATTACTCCGGGATAATATGTTCGCCTTGTGCGCACTGGATATAGCGGCCTGGGATCTGTATGCCAAACAGCAGCAAAAAAAGCTGTATGAAGTCTGGAATCTTGATATCTCCCATAACCCGCTTACGGATTATACGATTGGTATTGATACGGTCGACAACATGGTGAAGAAGCTCCGTGAGTTTCCCTGGCCGGTATATAAAATCAAGCTGGGCACGCGGGAGGATATCCAGATCATTAAAGCGCTGAGAGCGCATACCAATGCAGTGTTCCGGGTAGATGCCAATTGTGCCTGGGGGGTAGATGAAACCCTGAGCAATGCCATAGCCCTGAAGGAGCTGGGTGTTGAATTCATTGAACAGCCTATGGCTGCTGCAGATACAGAAGGAATGCGGCGGGTATACGAAAAGGTGGTATTGCCGGTGATTGCCGATGAAAGCTGTATTGTAGAACAGGATGTAGCCCGCTGCCAGGGCCTATTTCACGGAATCAATATCAAGCTGACGAAATGTGGGGGAATTACGCCGGCGATCCGGATGATTACTGCAGCAAAACAAGCTGGTATGAAAGTCATGACTGGCAGCATGAATGAAAGTACGGTTGGTACTTCGGCTGTGGCGCACCTGCTCCCGTTACTGGATTATGTAGACATGGACGGGCCGCTGTTACTGGCGGAAGATACTGCAGATGGTATCAGGATGGAGAATGGGAAGATTATTTATGCAGATAGACCTGGAACGGGAGCTGAATTGTTATCAGAGTAGTTTTCAGGGTGTTTGCAGGAGATGATAAATATTCAGGTCGCCAGACCCTGTAATATCCTTTGTGGATAAAAACGGAAAATAGTTGAGACGGAAAGATATTGATGCAGCTTGTTTGGCTTTATGTGGTTATAGATAATTTTTTAAAATTTCTAATGTAATTTTATTCAGAAGATTTCTGCTTTCCCTATCATATATTTGAGTTATTCCTCCTGACAGCCTGGTTCCGCTAAAATAATTACCGGAATTGTTATTATGAAGCAATGCTTCTATTGCTGAAACTCCACTATCTACTGAGTTAAGTGCTAATGATTTACCAACCATATTTGTATTCATCAGTGTGGCCGGGTGTAACGCATTTACGGCTATATTACTATTTTTCAATCTTTCTGCTAAATCAAGTGTGTACATAATCAAGGCTGTTTTACTTTTTGAATATGCTGAATAGCCCTCAAAATATTTTTCCATTGCAAAGTCTGAAAAATCTACGGTTGCCTGAGAAGCAGAAGCTACATTTATAATTTTTCCGGTAGCATGCGGAATTAGCGAAAGCAATTTTTCTGTCAGTAATACCTGTGACAGGTAATTGACGGTCATGGTCATTTCCATACCGATGTTAGTCTTTACATAATTATAAGTAGCCATACCTGCATTGTTGATAAGAATATCAATGTGCTTATTTTCTTCTAATAATTTGTTGCTTAAAGAATTGACTTCATCTAATAAAGAAAAGTCTGCGTTGTAATAACTTAATCGGGCATTATTGTATTTAGTCATTATTTCGTTGATCACCATTTCCCCTTTTGCCTTATTTCTGCCGTGCAATAATATTTCTGTATCTTTTGAGGCTAACTTTATTGCCAGTGCTTTCCCCAAGCCGTCGGTAGAACCGGTGATAAGAATTGTTTTCCCTGAAAATATATTTTTCATTTTCTGACTGGTTTATTTGAAAATTATCCGCAGATTTTTTTAACCTACGGATAATTGAGTGATAAAATTTAGTAGGAATTTTTCCCATACACAAGTAACGAAGCCTTTGCCAGCGTGTTCATGCTAAGCATAAAGCCTATCAATGCTGCACTTGCATTTTCGTTCACTGTAATGGTGTCTTTGAGGGCATGAACTGTAATAATGTAACGATGAAGTTCGCCCGCAGGTGGACAAGGCCCGACATAACCTTTAACGCCAACATCATTTAGTCCGCCAATTGCGCCGTCGGGCAAATTGTTTGCAGATAAGTTTCCTGCATCTGTTGGGAGGGATGTGGCAGAAGGCGGAATGTTGTACGTTATCCAATGCCAAAGCCCGCTTCCGCCTGTGGGGGCATCTAAATCGTGCATTGCTACGGCAAATGATTTAGTTTCTTTTGGTGCATTTTCCCAATGCAATTCGGGCGAGATATTTTTGCCTGAGCCACCAAAGTTTTCATTGGCAAACTGTGTTTCTGTGAACTGTCCGCCAATATCACTGCTTTTTAATGTAAATGTTTGTGCTGTCTTTACCATTTTACTGTATGTTTTAAATTCGACACAAAAGTAGAATGGAAGTATATGGCAGCGTTATGGCTAATCGTTCAAAAGCTGTTGGGAAGCGGTCAGATTTTGTTGCTGAAATTTTTTGGGGCTGATGCCGTAAACTTGTTTAAATGATTGTGAGAAACTTGAATGGTTTTCATAGCCAACTTTGTAAAACACTTCACTTGGATTTTCGTTTTGCAGTAATAGCGATTTTGCTATTTTCATTTTTTGTTGCAGGAAATATTGGCTGGGTGCAACATTGTAAAGTTTTACGAATTTTCGTTTGAAAGTAGAAACGCTTGTATGGCATAAAAATGCTAATTCTTCCAATGTAAGATTGCTGGTGATGTTCAGTTCAACCGCTTTTCTGATTTCAAAGTCTGAATACTCTTCCTGGCTTTTTGTTTGGAATGAAAGCATTTCATTCGGATATTTTTCAAGAAGATGAAGCATTAACTCTTCAAATTTAAGTTCTATTATCTTGTCTGAAAATAATACAGGTTTTGATTGAATGAGTTTAAGCGAAGTAATGTAAGTTTTGATAAATTCGTCTTTCTCAAAAACAACAAATGGCTGATTTGTTTTGCGGGGATTTGATGAAATTTTATCAATTACAGCAGCATACTTTACAAAGAATTTCGTTAGTGCGGTATTGTCAAAAAACAATAGCGTACTGCGATAACTGTTATTTATGGGGATTTTTTCCGTCATCAAACAATTTCCCGAAGAAAGTATCGCAAATTGGTTGTCTGTAACGGTTGTTTTGTTGTCAGCATAATACACTATTTTTTCACCTTGCTCCAATAACGAAACAAGGTGTTGCGGAAGAAAGATTTTGCTTCTCGGTGCTTGTCTGTCCGAAACGTAGTCGTATACACTGAATGTATTCATTTTAAATTTGTCTGATAGCTAAATTACAAAAGCCATAGATGTTTTGAGCATTTATGGCTGTTTTTCTGTATAAATGGGTATTCAGAAATGGCTTAATTACCGTATTTACAGCAAGCACAAAACAGATTAGACTTGCCGGAGCACATCCTTCTCCGCCGGTGTTAATTCCGCCATCACTATCTTTTTACTTATCAATACCTGGTTTATATTCCGGCCAGAGTATACTGGCGTAATTTCCCAGTGAAGCATTCACCGTAGCCTCAACCGCGGCAATATTACATCGCCCTGCATCCCGCGTAGCAATGATCCTGTCGGCGTACATCTGTAACAGCGACGGGCATGCGATAATCAGGTCAGTATTCCCGGTAGCAGACAGGTTCATTCCGGTTGATGAAAAAGGCCATTGCATGGCAGTAGTTTTCAGCCTGGTAACAAGTGGATCGTCGGGGGACAAGCCTTTACTCAAACTCAGCAGATCCGGGAGATATCGCAGGCAAAGATCCGCACTGTAAATGCTACCACTGGTGAGTGGTGCTTCATAAGGTGGCAGCCAATGATCAATAGCGGCAATCCCTGCTTCCCTGATAACTGTCAGCTGAGCGGCGTGGTATACATACCCTGCTGCCCATAAGGCTGCTGCTGCGTCGAAATCCGGCGCTTGGCCTGGCATTTCCAGCTTATCTTCCTGGTAATATGCCAGCAGGGCCTCTTGTGCATGCGCTAATTCTGTTGGTGTAAAGGGTATCAGTTGATCAACTACAGTTACTTGTCCGTCGTGCACAAGGTGGTTAATAAACACAGATAAATTCATAGGTAAGCATTTGACCGGCGGTGATTCCGCCGGCTGCGCTTAAAATTAGTAAAAAAAGTTATTCTTCTTCCTTCCAGGTTTGCGCCAGAAACACATAATCTTCAATGTAGCCGGTAGCTACAATAGATTTTCCGGCAAGCGGCATCAGCGGATTGGGCATGAAAGGATTAGCACCGGAAGGACGGATCAGGTAATCACCCTGATCTGTGACCAGGAATACGCCAAGATGCTCACTTTTGCTGTGTTTGCCAAAAGTACGGAGTACCAGTCGCCCGGTAAGCGTAATAAACGGACTGTCGTTATCCCTGTTGGTTTTATCTGCTGACATATTCACGGTAGCCCAGTATTTGATTGTTTTTTTCTTTTACCACTATCACTTTAGTCAAAGGTCCATCACCATGGTGGCCTGATTCCGAAAATACGTGAAATTTCACAGACGGCATGGAATGGCTGATATCATCTTTAGATGATTGGTGCCTGTTGATAAACACCTTTGCAGTTCGCTGGGCGGAGAATTGCTTTTCGTCCAGCAATTGGTGCATGGCTTCGTGTAAAGCGGGATCCGTGGCATGCGTGCCATCGGAAGGATGAGGAACCGCGATAAACCCTTCCAGCATTTTCCCCCGGGCTTCCAGGTTATCACGGCGATTCTGGAGGGTGTTAACAAAAGGCTGAGAAGTGGCTGTTTTACTGGGATCCTTGTCATTGACCACCGGCTGCCACGATGGATCTCCCAGCAGATAAAACTGTGCCGCAGTTTTTAGTTCATAAGGATCCAGCGTAGGACCCATTTCATGGAGAAACCGTTGTCGCGCCTCCAGCATGGCACGCCCCGTAGAGGCGCCATTCAGCACATTGATCACGAAGTATTGCGTAAGCAGGTCGGCCAGCCCCTGCCCGGTAGACGGGCCATAGGCTATATTGGAACTGCCTACAAATGCCAGCGCATTCTGTTGCAGATAACTGTTAGCCATACTCATACGCTTCGCACTGTTCTTTTTCGGATCAAACAACTGTCCGCCGTAACAACATTCCGCAGCTACCACCGTGCCTTTGGATATCTTGGCAGTTAATATATCGGACCTCAGCGCCAGCGGAAAATCAGTGGCTTTCTGACCATAATAACCGGGATTATTAATAGCGCCGTGGCAATTGATAAAGTGGGTTTTAGCCTGCAGCTGTTCCGCTGTCCAGTTAGTGCCGTTCAGCGCTTCGTCACTGCCGGGAAACACCAGCAGGCTGCCGTAGTTGCCGAAAATTTGCTGCAAACTGTTCTGTGTGGAGTTCTGCCAGTCAAATGTACTCAGTGAAAAATACGGGAGGTAGTCCTGCTGCGCAGCAGGTACTGCCGTTATGATATTATTGATCAGTGTATGAAGGTAGGTGGCATCTGCCACAGCAGGGATATCCGGAAGCCGGCCCACTACCCGCACAGGTGAAATGAATTTACCGGGATCCGCATCATATGGCACATCGCAGGCATAGGGGAGATCACTGGGAATAGCAGCATCCGGATCATTCTCTCCCGGCAACAGGTTCTTTAGCCTTTGGAAAGGAATGATATCCTGTGATCCCACCAGCATGATATAGCCTGGTGAATAAAAACGGTACAGGTCATCTATCGCTTTTTTATGCTGGGCATCATCATTAACATCTGTTACTGCCGTTGCCTGGCACGACTGCATCTGCGCCACATCATCCAGGAAAATCACGTGCGCATCCAGATGCCTGTTCTTATCCGCCGCCTGCAGCGCAGTCAGGTCATCCAGGATCTGCTGGTGAGCATCCCCATATTTCTGCTGTAAAGCAGTCCTGTTGGTTATTATGAGTTTTGTAGTCAGCATATTCATTAGCGGAGCTGCCATTTTCTATCCGGTTGAGCTTTCAAATGTATTGAATTAAAGGATAATAAGCCATCAGCACCATCACAATATTATTTACTCACTACGCAGGGTATTTGCATAGTAAAAAAGTAAGCGTATTTTTCAGATAATCTATCCACGTTTTACATGAAAAAATTAATCCTCTTCCTGTTATCCGCCTGCTTATACCAGACTGCCGCCGTTGCTCAGGTGATTGCACGGTTTGTTGTCAAACCCTCCGGCATCGCCCGGCATAATACAGCCGTTCACGCATCATTGCCGGAAGGTGCCGGAAATGAACTGGTACTGGAGGAAATAACCGGAAAAAAGCATATGCCCGTTCCCGTTAGTGTGCAGGATGGGCGCCTGTACTGGGTGCTGAATGGCGATACTCCCGGAGATGCAACACGTACATTTGAGCTGCGCAAAGGTCATCCCCGGAAAGACACCCTGATGAAAGCTGTTATCACCAATGGGCACCTGTTACTGGAACAGGCCGGCCAGCCTGTTCTTCAGTATAATTATAATACAGTTCCGGCTCCTGCCGGCGCCGATACTGTTTATAGCCGCAGCGCTTTCATTCATCCGCTCTGGGCTCCCAACGGCGTTGTACTGACCAATATTTTCCCCAATGCAGGTCATTTGCACCACATGGGCATCTGGAACCCCTGGACCCACACGATGTTTGAAGGCAGGGAAACCGATTTCTGGAACGTCCAGAAAAAAGAAGGCAAGGTACGTTACGCAGGTAAACTGGAAACATTTTCCGGCGATGTTATCTGCGGCTTCTCCGCTAACCAGGATCATATTGCTTTCCTGAAAAACGGCAGCGAAAAAACTGCCCTCCACGAAACATGGCAGGTGAAAGTTTATCCCACCACCAACAACGGCTCACGGCGCATATGGGATTTTACTTCCATCTTCACTCCGGCTACGCCTGCTGGTATTACGTTGCTGCAATACCGTTATGGCGGCGGGTTCGGACTGAGAACCACCGCTGCCTTCACTGCCAGCACCAGCCGGGTATTAACATCGGAAGGTAAAAACCGTAATGAGGCCGACAGCACCCGGGCCCGGTGGGTGAAAATATCAGGCTCCACCGCCCAGGGAAAGGCAGGATTGCTGATCATGGACCATCCTGATAACTTCGACTATCCTCAGCCTCTAAGGGTATGGCCGGAAAATATGGAAGGCGGCGAACTGATGTTCAACTTCACCCCAACCCGGATGAAATCCTGGCAGCTCGACCACGGAACCCGCTACCAGCTTAATTACCGCGTGATGGTGTTCGATGGCGATATTACCGATGCTGAAGCTGAGGCCGCCTGGAAAGACTTCGCCTTTCCGCCCGAAGTGATCGTTATCCAGCCTTAAAGGCTTTTGAGATTTGTTGCATTTTCTTTTACTTTAGCGGTGTGAATGATAGGTTTCAATTCGGTTAACCTCGGAGAAACCTCCCGATACATATTTACAGCCATATCCCGATGAATGAAACAAATTTCAACAGTACCCCGGGTAACGGGAACATGCCGCCTGAACAAGACAGCCGCCTGCCTTTGTGGATGTACATGCCGGGCGCATGGGTACCGGGCACGGAGTGTACACAATACTTCGCAATCATTCATCCGAAAAAATATAACCTACATTTAAAACACACATCAACATGAACAACCTTTCAGAATTGAAATCCACCTTACTGGATATCCACGAGAAAGACAAAAAACAAATCATCAACGCGCTCATTATTGCAGAAATATTCGCTGTGCTGCTATTGGCATTGGTCGGATATTCCCTGTTCTCCAACAGCAACGGAAAGCCTCCGGTAGCTATTCTGTTTATGCTGGCGTTGTTGCCAACAGGCGTACTGGTGGCCTATCTTATTATGCTGGCCCAGGCAAAGAAACGGCCGCAGAAAATCGAAGATTTTGTTAAACGGCTGGAAACCGGTGAACGGATAAATACACTCGACACTTTTACCGATTACAAGCTGACATTGCCCCTGCGTATTATCAGGCTTCGCCTGTTTCCTATGGAATATGCACACATCAGAATAGGGCAGAACCGTACTTTTTTTAAATTGCCGTTGTCGGAAGAAAACGTACAGCCATTCAAAGCTTTGGTAAGCCAATCGCAGCAAACTGCGCCGGGCAATACCATCGGAGGAAATGCAGCTAACTGGTCTTCCAACTGATAATAACGGGTATATGAAGTCACTGGAAGAATTTAACCAATTTATTGATCAGCAGCTGAGCAACGAACTAAAGGCAGTTGAACAGCAACGCATTGCCGGCCGCAATTGGATGCGACGGATGTGGGCTTTCAGCATCCTGTTCTTTGCATTGTTCGTTTTGTTCATCATCTGGTTTGCCGCCAGCTCAGGCGATGCCCGCACCACCTCAGGAACCAGCAGCACACAGATCATCCTGATAGTGGGCGTTGTGATATTGTTTTCTATAGGAGGTTACGCCATGAGTTACTTTATGAAGAAGCAGAAAGGGAGCGATGCGGCGGCGGATTTCCAGCAAGACTTCAAACACCGTGTCGTGAAGCCGATTATCGGTTTTATTGATCCGGGGCTTACCTATCAGCCACTCAATCATGCCAGCTACGACGAATTTACGGAAAGCGGGCTGTTCATAAAGAAGGATTACCATATTACCGGCAACGACCAGGTATACGGCAAAAACGGAGATATGAATTTCCAGTTTTGCGATTTGCTGGTAACACATACACCCTTGATCACCATGAGAGGCCAGGGGCCTGATACCGTTTTCTGCGGAAGTTATTTTATCGGGCAGTTTCCCCGTTATTTCAGCACGCCGGTATATATTCTTTCCCGCAGTGGCCGGCTGGAAAGCTGGTTTGCAGGAAGTGCCGCTGATGAAGGCTTTATCCAAACCTGGAACCTCGGCAAAAAAGTATTGCCAGCTGATGCCAGCTTCAACAAACAGTTCATGGTCTATTCCCCGTTGCCGGAAGACGCAGAACAACTGCTGACCCCATCGCTGATGGAACGGATCAGGGAAATTTCCGGACGTACAAATGCAAAACTGTGGTTGTCGTTTTACAACAACCGGGTATACGCCGCCATAGATCATGGGATGGACTATTTTGAAACTACCCTGAACAGATCTTTGGAGAACAGGAAAATGCTGGAAAGTTTTTATTTGGATTTTATGTCGGTACTGCAACTGGCGAACGATCTGAAAAGTAATGCCACCATCTGGACGACTAACGCTTTTTCCCGGTCCTAAGGTGGTGGTAACACATTAACTTACCGCGCGTTTCCTATTTATTAGATAGACATCCTGTCCATATTTTTTTATCAAGTACATTTTTTTGATGTTAAATCTTTATATGAATAAAAAATAAATAATATATACAGGTTTTTTATCGTCCGCCGAAAGGCTTATCCATAAAGGATTTTTAGGGAAATTTACAGAGATGGATATACGAATAGTGTCTGAGGCCGCCCGGAAATTGAAATAGCGGCAGAGTTTTTTTGGGGATTGAATTCTCTGTAAATATTTTCGCTGTATCTTTACTCCGCCTCCTTTTGGGGAAGGCGAACTTTGAAATTGTAATTGTTAACTTGAATTTTGAAAAACCTGGTATCATCTACATGACCCTGTCATCGTTGACTATATTTGGCCCTGAACTGCAATCTGCTATTAGGATAGCGGCTGCCATTGCGAAGGAATACCGTCATCCGCAATATACTCCCGCGCACCTGCTACGCGCCTGCCTGCACCGGGAAACCGGATTGGCTCCCACACTGCATGAGATGAATCTCGACGTTTACTACCTGGAAGAATGGGCGGAAGTTCGTTTGGATGAAATGCCCCGCGCCTCCCGTATGCCGGACGATCCGGAACCAGACGACGCTGCGGCTGCAGTATTGAACGAAGCATTGAGCATAACCCAGGAATATGACCGGGCAGAAGCGGATGCCTGGAGCCTGCTCCTGGCCCTTTGTACACCGGGGGTAGGGTTCTCATATGAACAACTGAAAACATTTCCGTTTATAAGAGATCAGTTGATAGGGGTAATGAAACCGGAGAAAGGGAACGGAAAAGAAACTACCGCTCCTGCCAGTGCCATCAAACCGGCTGCCCTGAAGTATGTATATCGCATTACTGATCCGCAGCTGCTGAAAACGTTTCATCCCGTTATTGGCCGCGACGGCGAAATCAGGGCGGTCACTGAAATCCTTACCCGGAGAGATCGTGCCAGCGTATTGCTGATAGGAGAAGGCGGTGTGGGCAAAACCGCACTGGCTGAAGGATTGGCCCGTGCCATTGCGCAGAAACAGGTGCCTGTACAATTACAGCAGTCTGATATGTATGCGCTCGATTATGGCGCTTTCATAGCAGGGGCTGCCTATAAAAATGAACTGGAAGACCGTTTGCTGCAGATTGTTCAGCAACTGAAACAAACGGGAAGGCATATACTCTTTATTGATAATCTCCACAGCCTGCTCGACAAACAATCCGGAGGCGGCATGGCCAATGTGTTGAAAGCCGCTTTGGGAAAAGGAGAGATCATTATCGTCGGAACCACTACTCCGGAAGGATTCCGCAAACTGATTGAACCGGATGCGATCCTGCGTCACCGCTTTGAAACCATTTCATTGTCCGAGCCCGATGAAACCCTGGCCAGACACATGATCCAGGCGGTAGCACCCGTATATGAAAGCTTCTATCAACTGAAAATACTACCTGAAAGCATAAACGAAGCCATCCGCCTGTCGGGCCGTTATCTGAAAGAACGGGCGTTGCCGGATAGTGCGATGAATCTGGTAGACAGAACCATGGCGGCCATTCGCGCCAGCCAGGATACCAGCGAAGGCTTGCTGAAATCGCTCAGGGAATCCCTGGATGCATTATCTGCTAAGGAATCCGTACAGGCAGAAGAACTGCATTGGTATTTCAGGCAATTGAAAGAACAGGCAGGAACACTGCTGGCTGCACGCCTGAACATCACACAGGATCTGCAGCTTATCTCAGATGTGGCTGAGCTGAAACAACAACTGCAACAGCTGCTGGAACAACTGGAACAGGTAACTGCCATCCGGCAGGAATCTTTAACACCGGTTGACCTGGCCACGATGATCGCAGCCATGACAGGCATCCCACTCGGAAAGGTACAGTCGCAGGAAAGAGAACGACTGGTAAACATGGAAGATCACCTGCGCAAGAGAGTAGTAGGTCAGGACCACGCACTAAAAGCAGTAGCTGATGCTATTCTTGAATCAAGATCCGGCCTGAGCCGGCCCGGACAACCCATCGGCTCTTTCTTTTTCCTGGGCCCTACCGGTACCGGTAAAACAGAGCTGGCTAAATCGCTGGCCGATTTCCTGTTCCAGGATGAACATGCGATGATCCGCTTCGATATGTCGGAGTTCAAGGAAGAACATGCAGCTGCACTGCTGTATGGTGCACCTCCGGGATACGTCGGCTATGAAGAGGGAGGATTACTGGTAAACAAAATCCGCCAGCAACCATACGCGGTAGTATTATTCGATGAAATAGAAAAGGCACATCCTTCCGTGTTTGATATCTTCCTCCAGATCATGGATGAAGGTAAACTACATGATAGATTGGGGAAAACAGGCGACTTCTCAAATGCCCTGGTACTGTTCACTTCCAATATCGGGAGCGAAGCCATTGCCAGATCTTTCCAGGAAGGAAAGATCCCTGCTTCCCAACAGCTCATGGAACTGATGACACGCCATTTCAGGCCTGAATTCCTGGGAAGGCTTACAGAGATCGTTCCCTTCGGACCTATACAGGCAGCGAATGTGGAAAAGATATTCGACATACACCTGAAACATTTATTGCAGCTGCTGGAACAACAGCATATCCGGCTGGAAGTAACGGCAGAAGCACGGAAATACCTGGCCCGGCTGGGCTATTCGCCGCAATACGGGGCACGACCTTTGCGGGAAGTGATCCGCGGCCAACTCCGCAAGCCGCTGTCCAGAATGATCATCAACGGCAGCCTGCGAAAGGATATGACAGTAACACTGGATATAAAAGATGAACAGTTAGACTGGACTATAATTTGATAAGTATCAGATTGAAAAATTTTAAATTTATCTCAAATGAATGACAACTACGGAATTGGCGGCACAGAAGTGAAGCTCGACGCCAACGAAGCCATTGCGGAGATCTCGCACAACCGTACCTTGTTTGCTGAAAAGTTAACCCAGCAGGCACCCGTAAAACCTGAAATTGTGGAAGGGCTTACTTCCGTAGAAGCTGTTTTTGAACACTTCAAACCGGCAGTAAATGTAAGTTTCCATGATGCAGAAGGACAAACAGTGCCAGAAAAATTGCAATTCCATAACCTGGGAGATTTTGGCGTAAAAGGTATCACTGCTCAGAGTGCATTCCTGAACGACCTTTCAACGGAAAGGGAACAGTACCTGAAAATTATGAAGCAGCTGAAAACAAACAAAATCCTGAAAACAGCGCTGGCTGATCCTGAGGCTCGCAAAGCCATGCTGGGCGCCATCCGCGGGATGATGAAAGACCTTAACACCAAATAATTCACGGTTCCCTGTACAGGAACATAACCTCAATGACTATGGCAGAATTACAGAAAAACCAGGAGTTACAAAATGAAAACCTGTCGTCCCAACAACAGGTAGCAAGCCTCGAACAAAATATAGAGGCCCTGGCAAAGTATGGCGGTTTCGATTTGCTCGAAGGCACCGTGGAAGGCGCGCAGAACCTTAACCCCGAACGTAAGGCACGCCGGAATATCTTCCTTACCGAAGCTGGAAAAAAAGCTGAAAGAGAAAAACTGAAAAAAGTTTTATCCCTTTGGGAAAAAGTATTATCTGAAACTACCGAACTGCCGGAAATGGTGGACTACTGCACCACTCACGCCGAACAGGCCGAAAAAGTGTTGTCTTCCAACCTCGGTGAAGCAGTGGAAAGTACCAGAGAACTGGAACAGTCTTACAGAAACGTAGCACTGTTTTACAAGAATACAGAGTCTGATAAGGTGAAGAACATTTCCTTCATCAACGTGGAACTGGATCAGTTGAAAGACCTGGACAACACCCGGTTTATTGATGCTATCAGCGCTGAACTGGTGAATAATTACGACAGGCTCGATCTGCGTAATAACTACAGTCTGCTGGTGATACCGGGTTACCTGGGCTCCAACAAAGTGATAGAAAAATGGGCGAAGATCGCGCATGAAAATAAAGCCATGCTGGTCACCGATTTTGCACATCTGGATGCACCGGATGATGTAATGGAAATGTTTGAACTGGCAAACCTCACCGGTGGTGAGATTCATCGTTCCAATGTGATCATGTCATGTAACTGGCTGGTTGGCCGTGGCAAATTTGATGAAGTGGGAGAACAGGACAACCTGTATGTACCACCATCTGGCGCCCTGGCTGGTAAAATATATAAAACACTGATGTCGCAGGTGACCGCTGGTAAGAAATTCGGTGGTATGAACGAAGTGGACGGTGTTAAATTTGAACTGAAGAAAAGCGAAATCGCCAGCCTCGAAAAAATGGGCCTGGTGCCAATGGTGAAGGAATATGGCAAGGTGATGGCCTTCAGTGCAAAAACACTGTTCAACGGCGATAACCTCGGTCTGCAAACCTACTCCGTAGTACGTGTATTCGACTTCGTTACAAAGGTGCTCATGGACTTCCTGAACCGCAGGGCCTTCGAAAACTTCAATGCTAATACCCGCAAGGATCTGATGAAACAAATCATCCGCTTCCTGGATAGCATTACAGGCCCGGATAAGCTCATCGAGGATTTCAATATCCGCCGCTTCGAGCAGGATCCGATTCAGAAAGATCGGATTCACCTCGATATACACCTGAAACCATATTTCCCTGCTAAAAACTTCCTGATCAAGATGGAAGGGCAGAAAGGAGATGATGCCGCTGATTGGGAAACCACCTACGAACAGGATGGAAAATAAATTACCGGCAGTCAGCTTCCGGGATATGTCATGTACCGGAATGCTGACTGCCTGATTTCCCTTAACACCAACGAAATATTTAAATGCTGATAGAGATGAAACAAGTGCTGTGCAGTATTCTGCTTTGTTTGTTAATCACATATGCCAACGCCCAGACAGGTACAGATAGTATTCTCACAACGAAAGGTGCAGTTACACTGATCACCTCGGGGGCGCCCATCAGTACTTTCCAGATCGGAGATGGAAAGAACACCGATTACGATTACCGTATCGTGGAAGGTAATATGGTTTTTCTCCGGCCCATTACGCCTAATCCACGGCCTACTAACCTGATTGTCCGGGAAGGCGAAAACATTCACTATCTTATCATTTGCTACACCGACAGAGCAGATCTTGCCAGATTGAAATACACTTTATCCGGCAAGAACAAAACTACCGGTGCACTTACCACCGCAGATGGACCGAAACAGGCTCCCCGCCCGGGTAACGGCGAAAGAAACGGTGCGGTGCCTGTAGCCAATGTGCCGGAAGAAAACAACAACTACCTGATCAGCGTAGATACTGTAACAGTGGGTAAAATAGCCGAAGATTTCGGTAAAGATCATAAGATCAACCACCAGTATGAAATAAAGGTAGATGGTGTAAGCATCGGCTATACACAGGCTATGACGCTGAATAACATGAGCTATTTCTGTTTCCGCGTCCGCAACAAAGGGAAGGAACCTTATGAGATAGTGAAAGCTACCCTGCTGCACAAGGAAAAGAAAGATACCTCCCTGTTGCATACCATGCCTATCCTCTATCGGAGAGGTCCTGCTACCATAGCCGGTAAAGAGGAAGCGAACGAAGTGTTTGTGGTGCCTTCCAAAATGTTTAAGAAGGAAGACGAGGTAGTGGTAGTATTGCAGACAACAGAAGGCCAGCAGCAGCTGGTGCTGTATGTACCCGTTACCGCACTTCCCAGGTATATGATCGCCAAACAATGAGGAAAAGATTCACATTGACGGTAGTGCTGTGCCTGTTGCTTACGCAATTCAGTATAGCACAACAGGTCGATTTCTGCGGCGAAGTGGTGCCGATGGAAAGAGACTTCGTGTCATTCCGTTTGATGGATATCATAAAGCGTAATCTTCGTTACCAGGGCTATCTGCCTTCACTGCGACAGAAAGCCGAATTGTACTTCCCGGTGATAGAGCCCATCCTGCAGCAATACCAGATTCCGCTGGATTTCAAATACCTGCCGATTGTAGAAAGCGGGCTAACCAACGCCACTTCGCCGGTAGGTGCTCAGGGGGTGTGGCAGATTATGCCCGGCACCGCTGCTGACCTGGGATTGACGGTTACCTCAGGATACGATGAAAGAAATCACATCATCAAAGCCACGCATGCTGCCTGCCGGCTCCTGCGTATACTGCATAACCAACTCCGTTCATGGACGCTGGCCGCAGCCGCTTATAACGCTGGTTCGGGTAACATCGCCCGAAATATGAAACGGCAGGGGAGCAGCGACTACTATCAACTGGTACTGAATAATGAAACAGCGCAGTACATTTACAAGATCGTTGCTATAAAGCAACTGTTTGAAAGCCCCGAACTTTACATGCCCGGCTTCGGATACAATGTATTTGCCAAACGCACCGACAACGGATCCGTTTTTGCCTCTCCACCTCCCGCCTCCAGCTATAATGATTTCAATACCATTCGTATTGCCGTGGGAAAAAAGCCGGTGCATAAAGCTACCGTAGTAACCTGCGCTGCAAAGCTACAGATGCTGAAAGCCTTTGCTGATGGCGAACTGGTGAACATACAACTGGTAGATGATTTACAGACAGAGGGAGTCTACATCCGCCGCAATTCCAATTTATCCGGAAAAGGATGGTTGGTCAGCAACCGGGTTTATGTAGACCTGGGCTTTGGTAACGGTGTAGTACTGTATGCTGCCGATGGCAAAAAAGGTGTACCTGCAGAGCTGTTGAAAACCGGTGGGGATGTGCAGTTGCGTAGTGTCAGTAACCGGGAATTTAGCATGGAAGTGAAAACCCATTTCGCCAATAGTTATGCGATCAACAAAGCGCATTGAAAATAAAGCGCCTTTATCCTGAAAAGTATTTCAGGCATCCTTCGCCCAATCAGTCATTATTTATAAAACCCCTGGAAATAAAAAAGCCAGTTTTGCAACTGACTTTATCATGAATATATTTTATGCTGCTTTCGCGCTATCAAAAATTCAGTGTATCATTTACAAACACCCGGTAAGGGAATGTATTACTGGATTTTTCCTCCAGCTGCAATAACAATTCCTCTTTCATATAATGAAGGTTCGCTACCGGATAACTGGCTATCTGCTGATACAGGTTGATCCGGATATCCAGTGTACGGCTATAACCCGCGCCAGCGCCCGGTTGTAGCGACATGCCCTTGTTAATGGTGACAGACCTTACATCCTTTCCGAAAATTGTTTTACACAATGCTTTGATATCTTCTGGTGTCACAATCCGGTTATGCGACAACAAATGGGAACGGTAAAGATTGATCTTCTCATCAATATTCAGCCGGTCTTTTCCCCCTTGCGTATTAGACAGCAGCGTAATACTGTTGGGCCGCGTGTGGATACTGCCATATTCCTGCAGGCGGGTGCCCATGCGTATATTATTGGCGGCTGTACCATTGGTAGAGTAGAATTCGATGAAAATATATTCCGCCCCTTCTTTCGGTTTCACCATAATGTAAGGAATATTGCCTTTATTGGTGCCAGGCTGAAGTTGCTCTTCCAGCGAAGCTATCAGCTGATGCAGTTCCCGCATGCGGTTGGTCACATAGTCGTTCTTAACTTCTTCGAACAGGGAGCTTTCATCGCGGATTACTTCCATCAGATAGGCAATCACTTCCTTTGCTTCACGGGTATCGAACCGCCCGATGCCGCTGCTGCGGATAACCATTTCTCCTTCCTGCATCTGCCCTGCAGTAGAGAAGCTGCGCAGGTAATAGTCGGTACCTTCCAGGTCGTACACCCGTTTGATATCAAAGAAGATATCCGGCGTTTGCAACGGAATGATGTTCAGGTACCGGTTTAGCTTCATTGACTGCTCATTATTTTTCTTGTTGATAACAGGAAAGCAGTTGATGCTGCAGTAAAGATCTTCCAGTAGCGTGTGGTGTAGCGCTTCGGGGAACTCAATGCGCAGCCAGTAAATATCTTTATTGAGCCTGTCGGCCTCTATACCGAAGATATTGGTCAGGGTATTGGGGAGATGAGGACCGCCTGGTGTATGCGTGTCCGTAACCGTCAGGAAGTGCCTGCGGTAACGTTGCAGTATATGCTGGCTATAACGGGCATTGTTGTTAATAGCCACATGGATGACGCTGTCGGCTTCCTCTTCTGCAACCTGCCGGCTGTGTGCGTAGCCTCCTTTCACCATCAGCTCGCGGTCGTCTGCAAATATCCTGGCCTGCGGCAGGTAATGGTAAAACATCTCCTGCTGGTGGATATTGCGGAGATCAAAGAAAAACGACATGCCCTCCCAGGACACAGGTACATCTTCCATATTCAGCCCTATCCACAGGTGATTGTGTGCCATACCGGGGAAAGAGCGTCCCTGCATGATTTGTTCTTTGAACCAGTTGTCGCGGGTTTCAAACAGTTTGTTACCAATCACCATGTATTGTACCATTCCCCGGAAAAGGCGGTGGCTGGCTACTGGTGAAAAGAACAGATCGCGCGTCGGGCTGCCGCTTTTACCATGATGATAGAATTGATGATCAGCGTGTATATCGGCTACCGGTTCGGTAGCAATGGCATGCAGGATGCCGAAAGAGGGCTGGCTGCTGGTGATGGGCTCTGGCATCATGATCTGTGCAAGCCGTTCCACCAACCGGGCATGTGACACATCCACTTCTCCGGAAATCTTCTCCAGTTCGCTGGCACAGGCTTCCAGCAGCAATTGCACAACAGGATCAAAGGAGGTTTCCACTTCAGCATCGGGATACCCCCACAAGCGGGCGGCTGTTTTCAGCATCCTGTCTTTTATTCTTTCTTTCTTTTCCTTCATCTGCTGTTAATAAACAAAAATGATCAATCGTATGATAACGGGCTGATGTAAAAGTAACTGCTGTACTGGAATGGATTATTATTCTTTATCACTGTTCCGGTAACGGTTACCCTGATTTTCTTTTTCATTTTACGGGTGGCCGGCAGCATCAGTTCTTCCTGATTAACGGCTGCTACTACCTTTATCTGAGCCAACCGCTTTTCATACCTCGTAATAGAAAATTTTACGGCGGTTTCAATCTGTTCCTTCACTTCATTATTGGAAGCCTTGATATCGAAATCGCTGTCCCACCAGCGGCAGCCATACTGGGGATCATCCTTGTTTTCCCCGAGTACAGTAGTGATCAGCAGATGGATATGCTGCAATATGGAATCTTCCAGAGGGATCGATGGCATATCCTTTTTCTGCAGCAGCAGGGAAAAATCTATAGGTAACTGATAATATTTTCCTTTCATGTTTACAGTTTAAAATATGCCCAGGAATCTCTTTTTATCATACACGATCAGGATCTCTTTCACACAACCTTTCTCATCCTTGGCGAGGTTTACCCTTTCTATCTGGAATTTCTTTTTACCATAGATGCGGGAGCAGAAGTGAGAGAAGTTATCCACATCTTTCCCATTCAATACTACCCTGGCCTGAAGGTTATTGCAAAGATATTGTGCAAAGTCGGGCGCATTTTTCTGTTTCGCCGTAACCTGGGTAAGCAGGTATTTGAATTCATCATCAGAGATGGACGGACGCGGTGTTTCTTTCACTACCGGGGCCTCCTTCTTCACGGAATCCACCGGCGGAGGCGGTGCAAAAGGAATATCCGGTGTATTGTTACGTTCTACCGGGCGGGCAGGGAATACATTGATACGTTTCATTACCATGTGAGCGGTATCGCCGTTCACGATGAGCGACAGGGTTCTTTCACCGGGAGAGGAGAAAGTATAGGTTACCGACTGGCCGAAGTGTACTTCTGCATTATCCTGCATGAGTTTCCAGGTCCATTTGGAAGCTCCGGAGCTGTTATTGGTAAAGGTAGCCGGACGGCCTGCGAAAACGGCGTCAGGGCCCTCGATCAGCGGAAACAATTCCGGTTTGGTATCAGGAGCTGCCGAAACATTCATGATCACCATTACTTCTCTGGTCCAGTTACATTTTCCACAGGAAAGCGTAACCATATAACTGCCTGCCTTATTAAAAGAGTGATATACCTGACGGCCGGTAGCTTTGGCAGTAGAATCGCCAAAGTCCCACGTATAGTCTGTATTCTTTTTATTTCCTTTATCTGCATTAAAAGTAATAACATCACCTACAGCATAGGTTTTACTGTTTTTGCTGCTTTGTGCATGAACCAGCTTGATTTCAGTAGTACTGCAGTCTTCCCGGTTATCCAGCTGAAATGCCAGTAATGCTGCGCTGATAATAAATAGTCCAAGAAACGTCCACAGCACCATGGGGTCAACATGACTGGCGATATTTCCAAAAGGTCTGAATGAGGTAACCTTACGCTCATTTTCGGGTTTACGGGGGGCCATCGGTTTTTCAGATTTTTACAATTTTAGTATTTTTTTCAGAAAACGGTTAAAGATATTTAGGCCTGAAAAATTTTTCCAGCGGCAAAATTAAGGCACAATAAATTTACAATAATAAAATCAAACCCCTATTTTTGCTTAGTTGTTAGCCCGGAACCATAAACTGAAACAGTAATGCTAACAGCATTCAGCGCATGAGCTGGAAAAGAAAAACCTAAATATAACTTCATGGTAAACAATGCACAGAAAGCTGCCGTGCTGGAGGAGGTGATCGACCACGTCAGTGCGCTGCCCTACGATGTAAGGGCGGAAGTGGTAGTGGGTGAGCTGTTGGATAATCATGTAAGGGAAGATGAGGTGGTAGTACAGTTGCAGAATGTATTTACCAGGTCGTTTGCCACAGATATAACGCAGGTGAAGCTGGATGACAGTCAACCCTATCAGCCCTTTATCAACTTATCCTTATCCAGAGATGGTATTTACGATCGTTTACCCCAGGGCATGTTCCATGAATTCAAGCAAACAACAAGTTCCCGGGTAAACGGTGTTACTGAAATGGTGGCCCGGTATAAGAGGCAGCAGCAGGAACAGCAGAGAGCCCGGAAATTTTTCCAGCCCCTGGAAAATGAATTCTTTTTGCAGCGGGTGTTTTTGGAACAACGGGAAAAACATCTTTTATTTGATGTGTTCGGTAAGGATGCCGATCAGCTGTTCCATCAATTCTGGGAGCTTCCGGACGGATTACCCGCCGCGGGTGCAAACAGGCTGGTGAAATTGTTACCCTATGTGCATCGTATAGCCGGTAATATGTCGCTCGTAAAACTTTGTCTGGAGGAAGTCCTGGAGGAGAGCGTAGAGATCTCCTGGCAGCGGGAGCCCCGGCTGGTAGAAACAGGGAGCTTTGTTCCGATGGGCGAGTGCAGGCTGGGAGTAGACGCGATGGTAGGATCGGCGGCCTATACAGATATGCCGATAGTAAATGTAAGTATAGGTCCGGTAAAACACCAGCGCATATACGATTATTTGCCCTGGCGTCCTTATGGCAAACTGCTGGAAACCTGTTACGGATTTTTCTTCCCGGCGGATATCGAGCTCAATACGCTGTTGGTACCACCTCCGGGCGAAAAGAAAGTGGTCATGGACGATAAACAACCTGATCAGGGGCTGATGGGATATAATTTTTTTCTTTAAAGTAGTGAGTAATGAGCAGATGGAATTATTTTTGCTATTAACCCGGCTGCCCGAAACACCAGGAATATGTTAGTACCCAAAACTGAAAAACCTTGATACCGAAAAAAATATGAGATACACGGCTAAGTTTTATATCATGCTGGCAGGCGCTATGGCTCTGGGATCGTTCATAGTGGCTATACTCAGCAGGTACATCAAGCACTTTGACCAATACAAAAAGAAAGCACTGTTATACATACTATGTATGATGCTGGTGTTTGCTGTTATCAGCTCCATTCCTTTCCTGTTTACACATCAGAACCTGATGAACCAATACCTGTTTTATGAAGTATGGTTCCTGGGCCTCGGCGTGTTGCATTGTCATTTTATGTATACCCGCTTTTGGGCAAATGAAACCACACTGGTATCAGAACTGGCATTTATCCTGGCTATCTGGTTATTTGGCGGAGCCAGCTTTGTATTGGTAAACCGGTTTCTTGATAAGGATACGTTCCTTTATTACCCGATGCTTACCAGCATGTTTTCCTTTGTACTACCTACCTTTGTGTACAAGACCTTTGAACGGATGATGACGATCCCAGTGAAAGTACACAAGTGGTGGCAGTATCCGATGTATCAGGATATACCCGAAGTAAATGAAGATGAGATGAGAGACCTGATAGTGATAGGACTGGAAATGGAGAAAGGATTTAAGGACAACAGCCGCACCTATTTCCGGGCGCGTACACCCATCAAAATGGATCTTGGAGATCTCTTTTATCATTTTATCAATGATTACAATGATCGTTATCCCAATACCCCTATCGATTTTGTAGATGCCAACGGACAGCCCTATGGCTGGGTATTTCACCTGAAACCCCGTTGGTTTGGAGGCGCCAAAACATTGGACCCCGACAAGGCAGTATTCATGAACGGGATAAAGGAAAACAGTGTGATCATTTGCAACAGAATTGTGTTATCCTAAACGAAGTATTATGGCAGAACCGCTCAAGCATTTTCCCGTTAACTGGGTAGATGGGATGAAGATTAAGAAGCAGCATTTTATAGAGACGGAAAATGCAATGCTTGATCAGATACGGGATGCGCTCTCAGTTGGCATCCACGCCCTCAATTATGGCCTTTTACCTCCGAAAGCAGAGAACAAGGAATCGCTGCGCTGCTGGTTTGTAAATGATAACCAGCATCAGTGGCGAATAAAACTTACTGAATGCAGAGGTGTGACACCGGGTGGTGGCAGAATCGAAATTCCTGAGCATACGGTGCATTCCCTGAAATATGCGACTACCTTCCCGGAGGCTACCTATAACTGGGATCCCCAGTATACCGAAAGTACCTACTATGTTTTAATACAGGTAAATCCATTTAACCGGCAGCCCAGTGGGGAACCCTTGCTGGAAGAAGATCCGCCAAGATTACCCTATGCAACGCCGGAGTATAGTTTATACGTACTGCCTGCGTCGCAGTTACCATCCGGACAGATAGGCAGCTACCAAATGGTACTGGGGCGTATACTCGTTACCGATGGCCGGCCGGAGATGGACGACGAATACATCCCGCCCTGCAGCATTGTAAGTGCACACCCGTCATTGATTGACCTGTTTCACGAACTGGATCAGTTCCTTGGGCAGATGGAGCTTTATGGAGTACATATCGTACAGAAGATCTACGGACGTAACCAGCAGAACGACCTGGCACTGGTGGTACTTTATATCACGGAAAAAATGGTGCAGTACCTCGGGACACGCATCACACAGTTCCGTTGGCTGGCGCTGCAGCAGCCACCTGCGCAGATGCTGGAAATAATCGCCGGCCTCGCCCGTACCATGAAGAATGCCATCGATCAGCGTGCTGGAGCCGGAAAAGAAGAGCTGCTCAACTACCTCTCTGAATGGTGTGAACTCCGGCAGGGGGAATTGGAAACACTGATGATTAATTGCGCCAATATACGCTATAAACATCTTGATGTAAGGGAATGCCTGCAACCGATGATACCCTTTGTGAGAGCCGTGAATAAACTGTTTGAAAGCCTGAGCAGGTTGGATTATATTGGCCGCAAGCAAGACAGCAACATCTTTGTGAAAGAAGAATCCCAGGAGGATTCAGAATACCTGCGCAAGCATAAAACAAAACGCTGGTTCTTCACAGACTGATAGCATTTATCTCTTGACCAACACTATTTTAAACTCATAAATCGTCGCGCAACATGCAAGTATTAAACAGGCAGGAAAGAAGTATCTCCTTTATATGGTTCCTGTTATTTTTTATTATAACAGTTGGCCTGTTTGTGCTGGCCATATTTTTTAATTATCAAGTGCCTGCAAGAGAAAATGCTGCACTGCGTAAAGAGCTCAGTACATTCCGGGAAGAACAGGCATTTCAGGGCGAATTTTTGCAGAAACTGGATAAGGTGAAGCATAATCTCGATTCCATTAATCTGCCTAATCAGAACGCTAATTATATGGATCAGGTAATTGCCGCATCACTGGCAGATATGCGTAACTCCATCCCAAAAGAAGCAGTATCCCATTACGGACTGTACGATAATATTGTACAGAGCTGCCTGTCGCTGCAGCAGTCGAAGCAACAGCTTCGCGAAACACAGAATGCGCAACAGAATATTGCTGCGCTGAAAGAGCAGGTAGCCGACCTGACCAGCAAGCTGGAAAGCAAAAGCAGGGATCTGGATAACTGCAGGCAAATGATGTTGCTGAACAGTCGTGCACACTAGTGTTAAGTTTAGGCTATTTTAACAAAAAAACTTTGATAGGACTCCTTTATATTGAAAATTTCATCCTATATTTGGTTTCATAATTATTTAAATAAATTTTTGGTTTTTTTCTTTATTGTAACCTTAAAAATTAACCCAACATGTCCTTCAAAGCAATCTTTGAATCAGGCGGACAAAAGTACAACGTACAACATGTCGCCTACGATCTCACACAAGAAGTAGATGCAACTGGTCGCCCTTCAGCCATTACACGTGGTGGTCGTATTAAGCTGACCGTAGAATCTACAGGTAAAGCTGATCTCTTCGAATGGATGGTAAACAACTTTGAAAGAAAAGATGGTACCATTACTTTCTACAAAAGAGACACTGATTCCAAGCTGAAATCGCTGGAATTTAAAGAAGGTTACCTGGTTAAGTTTGAAGAGTCTTTCGACTACGAAAACAAAAATCCAATGGTAATCTCTTTCACCATTTCTGCCCGGGAAATTTCCATGGGTAACGCAAAACATGTTAATGAGTGGGTTTAATAACTCCTTACATTATGTGGAAGGGCTGTCTCTCCGGAGACAGCCTTTTTTAATTGCTGACAGCTGCTATTATCGCTATATACACCGGCTGAAACAGCAACCTGCTCCACGTATACCAGGGTTTGGATGGTAAGCCGCCAGGCGCCGGCAGTTTCTTCACTGCCACCCGGATGTTGGCAGGAAACATGCCAACCAATAGTATAATCAGGCCCCAGGCTGCATACAGCCTCGTAGATGGAAACAGCAGTCCAGCTCCGAACAGTATTTCTGCTGCTCCGGTCAGGTATATCCAGAAAAGCGGCCATGGAAGCATGCCTTCAATCATGTAACTCAGTTGTCGCGGTTTAGCGAAATGAGAAAACCCTACCAACAGGAACATAACGCTAACAGATATACGAATATCGGTAGTGAATGTTTGCAACGCCGGAATGTGGAACAGATATCCGATGGCGGCAAATAATAAAGCAAAGCTGCACAAACCTGCAAAGAAAGCCATAACGGTAAGTTTTATACCTCAAAGTTCTGATTCCGGAACGGGACCGGAGCTAACATATGTTAGTTAATGTTTTTGCGGATACGGCTCAGGCTTTCCGGTTCTATGCCCAGATAAGAAGCGATATGCTTGACAGGAATATGTTGCACTACCTGCGGATATTCTTTCAGCAATTGGAGATACCGCTCCTGCGCGGAATAACGTAGAAAGGAAAGTTCCCGGTTGAATTTGCGCAGGTATTGCTGTTCTGCTATCAACCGGCCGATTTTTTCTGACTGTGGAGAATGGCGGTATAACGCTTGCAGATCGTGATAGTAACAAACATAACCTTCTACAGGTGTAACGGCCTGTAAGCTGACTTCCGCCGGCTGTTGTGTGATAAAAGAGGCATAGGAGGTACTGAAGGTACCCGGAAAGGCAAAATCCAGGCTGATTTCCCTGCCTTCATGTATGGTAAACACTCTTACGATGCCTGTTTCAAGGAAGTAAATGGCATTGGCTGTTTTTCCTGCTTCCGACAACAGGCTGCCTGTTTTAAAACTGACAGGATGTAGCATCGCTTCAAACTGTTCCCAGCTTGTTAGCGGCTCCTGTAATAATGCCTGCAGCTGTTGCCGGATAATTGCAGTACCTGCCATTATGTTTTACGCAGTTGGATGGATTGTACAAAATGATGGTGCCCTTTTTCCAGGATAAGACTGGAACGATACCGGGTAGGAGCGATATTTTGCTCCAGGTTGGGTTTGTTGATATCTTCCCAGATCTGCGTAGCCAGCTCTACAGTGGCGGCATCCGACAGATGTGCATAACGGTGGAAGAAGGACTCCGGATTCTGGAAGGCTGTTTTACGAAGGGATTCGAAACGGGCGATGTACCATTGACGGATATCTTTTTCAGCAGCATCTACATAAATACTGAAATCGAAAAAATCGGAAACGAAAACAGCCGGATCTTTCTGTTGCTGACGGGGACGTACCTGCAATACATTTACCCCCTCTACAATCACGATATCAGGCTGTTCTATCCACTGTAGCTGTCCGGGTAGTACATCGTATTCAAGATGAGAATACAGGGGCGCAGCGACCTTTTGTTTGCCGGATTTCACATCGGCCAGGAAATGGATGAGGCGTTTGATATCGTAACTCTCCGGAAATCCTTTCCGGTTCATGATATTATTGGCATCCAGTATTTTATTCGGATACAGGAATCCATCGGTGGTTACAAGATCCACCCGTGGATGATTGGGCCATGCCTGCAGTAATTTCTGCAACACACGGGCAGTGGTACTTTTACCCACGGCCACGCTCCCGGCTATACCAATGATATAGGGTACCTTGTGCGCCTGGCTGCTGAGAAATTTGCTGGTAGCGGTATGCAGATGCTGTGATGCAGTTACGTATAAGTTCAGCAGATGTGCCAGTGGAAGATATACCTGCCTGATCTCTTCGAGTGTGAGCGGTTCATTCATTCCATGTAATGCTTCCAGGTCGTAATCCTCCAGTTGAAGCATGGCATCGCCGCTTCGCTCCGCCCATTCCTTACGGGTAAAGCTGATATAGGGAGTATAGCGGTCGCGTTTCAAAGAAGTGGACATAGCTTTTATTCTTTAGCTTTTAGTCTTTAGTTACCGGCGCCGGGTGTATCATTTTCCGGTGACGTGGGAACAACTGCAGCTATTATTTTATTTGTTGTGAGATGTCGTTTAAATTTTGTTGAACTGATCTGAAAGCCTGTTTCGCTTATTGCTGAACATACACAGTTTTAATATTGAGAAATTCGTGTGCGCCTTCCAGTGAGAGTTCCCGTCCGTAGCCGGATTGTTTCACTCCTCCGAAAGGCAGGCGGGCATCTGAGCGTACCATGGCGTTGATAAAAACGTTACCGCTTTCGATCCGCTGTGCCAGGCGGGCGGCTTTATCCAGGTCGCTGGTCCACAGTGCTGCACCAAGACCGAATTCCGTTGCATTGGCGAGTGCAATGGCTTCATCCTCATTGGCTGCTTCAATAATCACAGCCAGTGGACCGAATGTTTCTTCTTTAAAGGCAGTCATATCACTTGTAACCCTGGTAAGAAGGGTCGGCGCAAAGTTACATCCTTCATACGTTCCGCCCAACTCCAGCCGGGCGCCTTGCCTGACGCTTTCCTGCAACTGTCTTGCAAGATCTTCTGCCAGATCCGGGCGTGCCATAGGTCCCATTTGGGTACTTTCCTGAGTGGGATCACCCTGTTGTAGCGCGCTTAGTATCCGTTTCACTTCTGCGGTGAAGGCCGGTACTATTTCCTTTTCTACTATCCAGCGTTTGGCTGCAATGCACGACTGTCCTGCGTTTTGCATACGGCCCTGCACGGCAGTTTTAGCAGCAGCTTCAAGGTTGGCATCTTTCAATACAATGAAAGGATCGCTGCCACCCAGTTCGAGCACTGTTTTTTTGATGTATTTACCCGCCAGGGCTGCCACACTTTTACCTGCAGGGGTGCTGCCGGTAAGTGTAACGCCCTGTACCCGCGGATCCGCAATGATGGGCTCAATATCTTTAGAGGATACCAATACCGACTGGAAAGTACCGGGTGGAAACCCACTATCTGAAAATACTTTTTCTATTGCCAGCGCACAACCACTTACATTGCTCGCGTGTTTCAATAAACCAGTGTTGCCGGCGAGTATATTGGGAATGGCAAAGCGGAAAACCTGCCAGTATGGGAAGTTCCAGGGCATAATGGCCAGTATGATCCCTTTGGGTTCATAGGATACGTAGCTTTTATAAGCGTCGGAAATGATGGGTTTCGGCTGTAGCATTTCGGCGATGTTTTCTGCATAGTATTCCGCCGACAGCGCACATTTCAATACCTCTGCTTTTGCTTCCTTCCCTGTTTTTCCCATCTCCTGTGTGATCAGGGCGGCATGTTCATCTGCATTTTTCCGCAGTAAGCCCGCCACTTCCATCATCCATTGCCTGCGCTGATCCACGGTACTTTGCAACAGATCGTGATAGGCTTTATTTCCTGATTCCAGTTTCTTCTCAATTTCTTTTGCTGTATGCGGAGTATATACTGCGATGGTCTCCTGCGTAAATGGATTAATGCTTGTAAACATAGCTGAGCTTTTAACCGTGAGCAAATAGTCCGACAAATTTACCGCTTTCCGTTAAATGATCATCTGATCGCTATTTGCTATCTTTGCGGCTCAAAATATAATAGTTTTTTATGGGGCTCAGCAGATGGAATATTATGATCATGGCGCTTTGCACAGGATTGATAGTAGCGAATATCTATTACAGTCAACCGTTGCTGGTGCTGATTGCAGATAAGTTAGGGGTATCAGAAAGCAACGCGGGACAGATCACTTTTTTCACACAGGTAGGGTATGCACTTGGATTGTTGTTTTGTGTACCATTGGGAGATAAACTGGAGCGCAAGCGTCAGATAGTGGTGATGACAGCGGCAGCTGCTGTAGTACTGGCTGTTGCAGCCATGTCCACGAATGTAACTATGCTGAAAATAACAGGACTACTGATTGGTTTCACATCAGTAGTGCCTCAGCTGATATTACCGTTGGCTGCTAATCTATCCGATCCTGCCAGCAGAGGAAAAGTGATCGGTACTATTATGAGTGGGTTATTGGTGGGCATATTATTATCCCGGACCCTAAGCGGAATCATCGGGCATCGTTTCGGATGGCAGGCTATGTTCTGGATTGCATCCGGCATCAGTGCGCTGCTGGCGGTAATCATGATGATATCTTTTCCTAACAGCAAACCTTCCTTCACGGGGTCCTACAGCGATCTGATGAAATCCCTGCTGACACTGATCCGGGAACAACCGGTGCTGCGGGAAGCATCTGCTATTAATGCATGCTGCTTTGCGATGTTTGGTATGTTCTGGACAACTGTGGTGTTCCTCTTGTCGGCCCCACCTTTCCGGTATACGAGCGAACAGATTGGTTTCATGGGGCTTGCAGCGGCTGCAGGCGCACTGGGAGCTCCCCTGATAGGACGTATTGCAGATAAAAAGAACCCGCGCATTGCGATAGGATACGGCATTATTTTCCTTTTCCTGGGTTACTTTTTGTTTTATATCTTCCGTACCAGCCTCGTTGGCATTGTAGCCGGCATAATAGCGATAGACCTGGGTTTACAGGGGATTCATGTATCCAACCAGACGCGTATTTACACCCTTATGCCCGAAGCCAGGAACCGCCTGAACACGGTGTTTATGACCACCAGTTTTATCGGCACCTCTCTTGGCTCCGGTATCGGTTTGTGGGTATGGTCGTTTGCACAATGGAGTGGCGTTTGTATCGCCGGTATTGCGCTGATCTCTACTGCGTTGATCATCTACCTGGCCACTTACAAAAAAGCCAATACAGCTATTAGCGCTTAGTCCTGGTCAGTAGTAACATCACCACCAGCAGGTAGCCTATCATACAGCAAAGCGCTATTTTATAGGCAACGTAATAATTGCCGGAATGGCGTGCCAGATAAAGGAAAATACCTCCCAACATGCTTACGCCCAATGCGGAGGCAAACTGCTGTACAGTGGAATATACTCCGCTGGCCGCGCCAGCTCTTTCTGTGGGCATATCCTTCATGGCTACCTTCAGCAGCGAAGGCATCAGGATACCCGACCCAACGCCGTAAATGATCAGGCAGGGGAGGATATCATACATGGTAGCAATGTTTCCATAGAATAAAATTATCTGGAGGATAAAAGAAAATATCATCAATCCACAGGCCACCTGTAACAGGCGAATACCATATCTTGCCGCATACCTGATCGACCACAAAGAAGCCAGCAGAAAGGGAATGGTTTGCATCACAAAGTAATTACCTGTGGCAAACGGGGAGATGTGAAAACCGTTCTGAAAGTAGATCGCAGCTGTAAAAATATAAGAAGTATTCACACCGAAGAAGAACAACACGCTGAGTATGCTGGTCGTGAAACTCCGTATCGTAAAGAGTTTCATGGGCACCAGCGGATCGCGCCCCCGTTGTTCTCTTTTGAATTGATACCATACAAATGTTGCCAGTAACAGCATAGCGCTTATCAGCATGAGGCGCGTCCATAGCGGCCAGCCCAGTTCTGTGCCTTGTATAATAGGGTAAATAAGGAGAGACAGGGTAAGCGTCAGCAGTATAATGCCCGGCACATCGAAGCGGGTCGACCTGTTTTGCCCGGATTCCTGCACCAGAAACCAGGTCAGCAGGATGGCCACGATACCAAACGGAACGTTTACCAGGAAAATAAGCCGCCAGCTGTCGGCAATAATGTGGGAAGATATGAAGTAGCCACCCAGGAACTGCCCCAATGTGGCTCCTGTGCCGAGGGCCATGCCATAGAGGCCGTAGGCCTTGTCGCGGTCTTCAGGTGCCTGGAAATTCAACTGTATGAGTGTAATGGTTTGTGGTACAGTGAATGCCGCAGCAACGCCCTGCAGGAAACGGGATGCTATCAGCATGTTCATCGAGTTCGCAAATCCGCACATGGCCGAGGTAACAGTAAATGCTGCCAGTCCGAGTATAAATACTTTCTTTTTACCAAGGTAATCGCCGGTACGGCTGCCGGTGATAAGAAACACCGCGTAACCCAGCAGATAGGAGGCAATGACCAGTTCCAGTGCTGCATCGGAGCTGCCGAAGTAGGTTTTAATAGCCGGGGTGCTGATATTGACAATAAAAACATCCACTACAGTAATCAGCGGCGCCAGTAATATAACGGCCAGAGATACCCAGGGATTAATTGTTCTTGTCTGAAAATATACAGACTGGTCTGTTTTTTCCATGATAAAATTTTTAATGGAGAGGGTTGATATTGATCTTTAACGAAACGTAGTATTAGTTACCGGCGATAGCTGATAGCCGACGGAAACGAATTGATGATGGAATATTTGTGGTTTACTTATGAAGTCCTGCGAGTAATTTCTTCGTCACTTTAAGCGCCATTTCCACGGGTTTCACTGACTTCTGCATATATCCCTGCATACCGGCGCCTTCGTACAGATTCAGTATCATATCTGTCATTTCCCGGAGGTCTTCTTCCCGGAAAGGATGTTTGATGAGCTGTAACTGTTCAGAGATGAAGGTCTTCAGCGTTTGATTATGAATACGAATCTGCTCCATGGATTCTTCACTGATTTCCGGTAATTCGTAGGCAATACGGATGAAAGCGCAGCCTTTGAAGTTTTTCTTCTCCATATGAAGCATCCGGTACTCAAACAAACCGATCAGCCTGTCTTTGCCCGGTGCCAGTTTGTTGATATACGCCATTCTTTCCTCGTGGTTGAGTACACGGGTACGTTGGAGGTATTCTGTAAGCAGTGCATCCTTCGACTGGAAATGCTGATACAGGCTGGCTTTGGCAATACCGGCTTCAGCAATGATCTGGTTAATGCCGGTAGCCTGATACCCCTGCTCATAGAATAAGTCGCAGGCTGTGTTCAGTATCCGTTCTTTTGCACCGTTTTCTTTCATGATACAATATTAGGGAAAATATATCAAACAGACAAGTCTGTCTGTTTTAGATTGAAGATTGGATCTTTTATTGGATATTCAACAAATAGTGGCTGCTTCTCCCGCCGCCTACCTCAGTCAACGCTCCTATATCGACGAGCGCTTGCAGATCTCTGGTGGCTGTGGCTTTGGAGGTTTTAGTAATAGATATATATTTCCTGGCGGTCATACCTCCTTCAAAGCCTTCCAACCCGGCATCTAACATTTTCAGAACGGGTTTCAACTGCCGGTCATTTAATTTATCTCTAAAGCGATCTAAGAATTTGGTTTTCGCAAGTGTGAATTCGATAAGTTGACTGGTTTGTTGCTGAGCGTCGCGGATTGCGCTAACAAAATAGCTGATCCATTCTGTGATTTCGTTGCTGCGTTGTGCCGTTTCAAGTGCGGTATAATAAGCTCTTTTATTAGTTTCAATGGTACGGGAAAGGCTGAGTAGTACTGGCCGACCTATAGTTTGGGACAATGCTTTTTCGGCTATGGCTCTACCTATGCGGCCATTTCCATCTTCAAAAGGATGAATAGATTCAAAGTATAAGTGTGCAATTGCAGAACGAACGGGTGCTTTTTTGATCTCTTTTTTCCCTCCTGGTGCCGTATCATTAAACCAGCGTATAAACCGGTCCATTTCTTTCTGTACGCTGTTTGATGGAGGGGCTTCAAAGTGAATTCTCTCCCTGCCAATGGTACCGGAAATCACTTGCATTGGTTCAGAACCTTTGCGCCAGACACCTGTTTGGATACCACGGCTTTCCCGTAAAAGCATTTTATGCCATTCAAATAACTTTTCTTTGGAGAGGGGGGCCTCATAGGAATTCCTTACATCGACCATTAACTCTGCGGCTCCTCGTGCTTTTTTGTCCTTTACTGACACGTGTTTTTTATTCAGACCTAATTTGTTGCGGATGGAAGAAACAACGTCCTGACGGCTGATAAATTCACCTTCTATCGCTGATGTTTTGACGGCCTCAGCCACCATTGCATCGATGATAGCTTCTTGTTGGGCACCGTCTGGCATACCTTTTAGTATGCCGGTAATGTGTCCTGTTGCCTCTGCAAAAGCAAATAATGCATCCTCAATTCCTTGCAGATCATAGTCAAAATTCGTCCAGTCTGGTTGTTGCCAGTTGTATTTCATGAGCCGAATAAATAAAGTATTCGGCTCAAATATAGCCAAAAAATGAGCCGAATACTTTATTTATTCGGCTCACACAGAATTAAGAATTAGGGATAAAGAATTAAGAAATAGAGCGAAGACCTTAGCGATTTATCAACACTCGCTAAGGTCTTCGCTCTATTTCTTAATTCTTTATCCCTAATTCTTAATTCTTCCTTAATCTACTTTCGTAATCTTCAGCATATTCGTTGGCAGATGCTGTTTAACAGGCGTACTTCCTGTATTTACAACTACATCGCCGCTCTTGATGAAACCTCTTTCTTTCAGGATATTGATCTGATCGAAAACGATATCATCGAGGCTTTCTTCTTCTTCGTAGAAGAAGGCACGAACACCCCAGCTGAGGCTCAGCTGATTCACCAGGGTCTTTTCTTTTGTGAAGATATAAAGCGGGCTGCGTGGGCGGTAGCTGCTGAGCATAAAGCCGGTGTAGCCGCTTTGAGTCATACCAATGAGGGCATCTGCATCCAGGTCTTCCGCAATTTTACAGGCATTGTAGCAGAGTGCATCGCTGAGGAAGGTTGGAGAGTGGCGGTGAGGGATCAGGTTACGGTTGTAGATGATCGCTTCTTTTTCCACTTCCTGGATGATTTTGTTCATGGTCTGGATTACCAGTTCAGGGAACATACCGGTAGCTGTTTCACCGGAGAGCATCACAGCGTCGGCGCCTTCCAGTACGGCGTTGGCCACGTCAGTGATTTCACTACGGTTCGGGCGGGTACGGTCCATCATGCTTTCCATCATCTGTGTAGCCACGATAACGGGCTTAGCACGGTGGATACATTTACGGATAATATCTTTCTGGATCATCGGGATCTGCTCTACAGGCAGCTCAACACCGAGGTCGCCACGGGCAATCATTACGCCGTCGCTTTCCCAGATGATCTCTTTCAGGTTCTGTATTGCTTCAGGTTTCTCGATTTTAGAGATCACCTTCATCTTGGAATTACGTGCTTCCAGACGTTTACGCAGGTCTGCAAGGTCTTTCACACTTCTCACAAATGAGAGGGCTACCCAGTCACATTCGTGATCGATGATGAACTCGAGGTCGACAATATCTTTTTCAGTCAGTGCAGGGAGGGAAATCTTGGTATCAGGAAGATTGAAACCTTTTTTGGAGGAAAGCACACCAGGCAGGGTTACTTCTGCTTTGATTTCACCGTTAGCAGTGAGCTCTCTTACCTGAGTTTCAATTTTACCGTCGTCCAGCAGAATTTTCTGGCCTGGTTTGAGATCTTTATACAGGTCGGGATAGGAAACGTAGATTTTTTCCATATTGCCTACCACTTTCTCGTTTACGAAGGTGAGGATATCACCTTTTTTCAGTGGCAGTGCGTTGTTCTCGATTTCACCCACGCGCAGTTTCGGGCCTTGCAGATCAGCCAGGATGGCTACGGTATAAGGTTCTGTTTTGTTGATCTGACGGATGTATCCGATGATCCTCAGTTTGTCTTCATGCGAGCCATGTGAAAAGTTCAGGCGGAAAACGTTCACGCCGGCTTTTACAAGGGAAAGCAGTCCTTCATAGGTATCGCATGCCGGGCCTACTGTGGCCACGATCTTAGTTTTATGTGATGAATGCTCCCTACCAGCAGCGTTATCCATCTGCTTGTGATAGTATTTCGAAAGATCCTTTGTACTCATAAGTCTGATTTTTTTTAACTCGCAAGAATTTTAACAATCTTAAACCATTCGGGGTCAATTTCCTGTTTAGCTTTTACAGCTTTATCAAGAGGAGTGTAATGGATCCTGTCATTAACAACGCCGATCATTACGTTGTGAATGCCTTCAAGCAGGGCATCTACAGCGGCATAACCCAGGCGGCTCGCCAGAATGCGATCTGTGCAGGTAGGAGCTCCGCCACGTTGAATGTGCCCCAGGATACTTACGCGGGTATCCAGTTGCGGACATCTTTCTTTAATAATGCGTCCAACTTCCTGCGCGCCTCCGGTTTCATCTCCTTCAGCTACCACTATCAGGTTAACCAGTTTTCTGCGGCGCTCATTTGCCTGCAGTTCTTCAATAATGTCTTCTACTTCAGTTTTGCGTTCAGGCAACAATATGTGCTCGGCGCCTGTGGAGATACCACTGTGTAAAGCAATATATCCGGCATCCCGGCCCATTACTTCTATCACAAATAAACGATCGTGCGCATCTGCAGTATCCCTGATCTTATCTATGGCTTCCACGGCGGTATTTACTGCTGTATCAAATCCAATGGTATAATCAGTTCCCGCAATGTCCTTGTCAATAGTACCAGGCAAGCCTATACACGGAATATCAAATTCCTGGCTGAACTTTTGCGCCCCATTGAACGATCCGTCTCCTCCAATCACTACCAGCCCGTCAATGTTGTGTTTTTTCAGATTCTCATAAGCCATTTTTCGCCCTTCATATTCATAGAACTCTCTGCACCGGGCGGTCTTCAATATAGTGCCGCCGCGCTGGATGATATTGGCGACCGACTTGGACTCCATCGGGAAAATCTCGTTTTTCAACATTCCCCTATAGCCGTACATAATGCCATACACATTCAGCTGATGATAAATGCCCGTTCTTACAACGGCACGAACTGCGGCGTTCATGCCTGGAGCATCTCCCCCCGACGTAAGGACTGCAATGTTGTTGAGTTTTTTCATATAAATTGCTAAAAAAATATCTTAAAGGCGCACAAAAATAACATTTTGCAATTGTTTTCTAACTGTTATCTGATGAAATAACCTAAATTTTTAATTTCCATCAAACAAAGTAGAGAAATTTTTCAAAAAATATTACGCATGTATAAAAAAAGCAATAGGAGGTGGATCTTTATGAGTGCGAGTTTATTAGCCGGACAAGCGATAGCACAACAACCTGCTATCCGTTATCCGGAAACGAAAAAAGTGGGTACGGTAGATAACTATCATGGAACCAGTATTTCAGACCCTTATCGCTGGCTGGAAGATGATCATAGCGATGCAACCAGGGCATGGGTTACTGAACAGAATAAAATAACTGACGATTATCTCGCTAAAATCCCATTCCGTAACGATATCCGCAAACGCCTGGAAGAATTATGGAATTACCCAAAAACAAGTGCCCCCGTGAAACACGGTAATTACTATTACTTCTATAAAAACGATGGCTTGCAGAACCAGGCAGTACTATATCGTAGTGCAACCCCGGATGGTACCCCGGAGGTATTCCTTGATCCGAATAAATTATCGGCAAATGGTACCACCGCGCTGGGTACTATTTCTTTCTCCAAAGATGGTAAATACGCTGCTTATATGCTGGCGAAGGCGGGTTCCGACTGGCAGGAAGGCTTCATTATGGATGTGGCTACCAAACAGCTGCTGTCCGATAAACTGGAATGGGTGAAATTTAGTGGCCTGTCGTGGAGAGGTAATGGCCTTTACTATAGCCGTTACGATAAACCCGATGAGAAAAGCCGCCTGTCGGGCAAGAACGAGTTTCATAAAGTATACTATCACCGCCTGGGAGACCCGCAGGAAAAAGATGAACTGATATATAAAGATGACGAACATCCTTTACGGAATGCCGGTGTTGAAGTAACGGAAGACGAACGCTTTCTCATTCTCCATACTTCGGAAGGCACTTCCGGCAGGGAAGTATGGTTCCGTGATATGCATAATCCGGCGCAACAGGGCTTTTCCCTGCTGATCAGGGGATTTGCGTACGAACCAGATGTGATAGATAATGATGGGGATAAATTGCTGGTACGCACGAATCATGGTGCGCCCAATTATAAAATTGTATTGATTGATCCCGCTAATCCCGCAGAAGCTAACTGGAAAGTAATAGTGCCGGAGCAAAAGGAAGCGCTGATGAGTGTGGGCACCGGAGGCGGAAAACTGTTTCTGTCGTACCTGAAAGATGCTGCTACCCGTGTTATGCAGTACGACTATAAAGGAAAACCGGAGCATGAAATAACACTCCCTGGCATTGGCACCGCCAGCGGCTTCGGATCAAAACGGGAAAACAAAGAGTTTTTCTATACTTATACATCCTTTGTTGTACCGTCGTCTATATACAAATATGATATCAGCACCGGAAAATCCACCTTATATAATAAGGCGGAAGCAAAATTTGATCCCACCGCTTACGAAACCAAACAGGTTTTCTTTGAAAGTAAAGATGGTACCAAAGTACCTGTATTCCTGTCATATAAGAAAGGGATCAAACAGGATGGCAACAATCCGGTATTGTTATACGGCTATGGTGGATTCAATATTCCGGTAACTCCTGGTTTTGCGGTATCGAACCTGTATTTTATGGAGCAGGGCGGTATATACGCTGTTGTATCACTTCGTGGCGGCAGTGAATATGGTGAAGCCTGGCATAAAGCGGGGATGCTCGACAAGAAGCAGAACGTGTTCGATGATTTTATCGGGGCAGCAGAGTTTCTGATAAAATCTAAATACACCAATCCTGGTAAAGTAGCGATCCGTGGCGGTTCCAACGGTGGGCTGCTGGTAGGAGCCTGTATGACCCAGCGGCCGGATCTTTTTAAGGTAGCGTTGCCTGCGGTAGGTGTGATGGATATGCTTCGCTTCCAGAAATTTACCATTGGCTGGGCCTGGGCGGTGGAATATGGCAGCAGCGACAATGAACAGCAATTCAAATACCTGTTAAAGTATTCGCCATTGCATAATCTGAAGCCAGGCACATCGTATCCGGCTACCCTGATCACCACCGCCGATCACGACGATCGCGTGGTGCCGGCACACTCGTTTAAGTTTGCCGCTACTCTGCAGGCCGATAATGCGGGGCCGAACCCGGCACTGATCCGTATTGAAACCCAGGCCGGGCATGGGGCAGGTAAACCTACCTCCAAACAGATCGATGAAGCTACTGATATATGGGCGTTTACCATGTATAATCTTGGTATGCGCAAATAATGCAAACCGGTAACGGAAGGCAAAAAGGTATGCCTGGAACAATACATTCATCCGCATCTATGTTCCGTCGCTTTTTTGCCTTCTGCTTTTTTTCTTATCTTTAGAGATAGCGTAATTAAAAAATGAAGGTACTTATAACTGGAAGTAACGGATTATTGGGACAGCATCTGATCCCGCTTTTTCTGCAAGATGGAAAATATGAAGTGATCGCTACAGGCCGAGGTCCGAATCGTTTCCCGCAACGGGATAATTACACCTATGAGGCCGTGAACCTCCGGGATGCAGCCAGTGTAAAGCAACTGGTCGACAAGCATCAGCCGGATATCATCATTCATGGCGGCGCTATGTCGCAGGTGGATGATTGTGAGAAAAACAAAGATGCCTGCTGGGACACTAACGTGGGTGCCACCCGTTATCTCGTTCATGCTGCTGAAAGCTGCAATGCTTTCTTTATTTTCCTCTCCACAGATTTCGTTTTTGATGGCTTACAGGGGCCTTATAGCGAAGATGCCGTTGTAAATCCCATCAATTATTATGGCACCAGCAAAGTAGCTGCGGAGCGGCTGGTGCATAACAGCAAATTGCAGTGGGCGATTGTTCGTACGGTATTGGTATATGGCGTAGTGGCCGATCCACACCGGAATAACATGATCACCTGGGTGAAAAACAACCTGCAACAGGGGAAGAAGGTGAAAGTGGTGGATGACCAATGGCGCACGCCTACCTTGTGTCATGACCTGGCGCTGGGCTGTTTGCTCATTGCCAATAAGAAAGCTTCGGGGTACTTTAATATCTCCGGCAGTGAAGTGCTCACTCCTTATGATATGGCCATAAAAACAGCTGAATTCTTTAAACTGGATACCTCACTGGTGGAAAAGATCAGCTCCAAAACCCTTGCTCAACCGGCTGCCAGGCCGGCAAAAACCGGATTGATAATCGACAAAGCCGCCCGGGAATTGGGCTACAGGCCCCGTACTTTTGCAGAAGGGCTGGAAATTGTGGCTGCTGAGATTAAAATCTGATGATTATTTAAATTCCAGAAATACCTTGTTACCGTATATATTCCGGATACTGTCCAGCTGACGGGTAGTATCTGCCGGAAGGGAATGCAGTTCCAGTGCAATCCTGTATATCTGGTCTCTTTTATAAACAACGAGGGAACGGCCCCACGCGGCCTGTTGTTTTTGTTTTTTAGCCGCTCTGGTGCTATCAGTATAAGACTCGATCACCGCAAAATAGCTTAGCTCAGTAACCGCTGCTTTTGCAGCAGAATCGGCCATTACTTTTTTCAGTGAATCGGCCGCCGCAGCCATTTGCCGGGCAGTAGCAGTATCGGATCCAAGAGAATTGGCGGCAGTTACTGCAGCGGGTACGCTGGAAATATACCACCAGGCAGCAAGCCCTATAACGATCATGGCTATAGGAATAGCCGCCCACCACCATTTGAACCCACTTTCTGTTGTTACGGCATCGAGTGTTTCTTCCATTTCTTCCGTCATCATCGGCTCCAGCGAAGTTGCCGGCAGCGGAGGTTCCGGTGTTGCTGCAACAGACGCTGTTGCTACAGTTGGGGTGGGGGGTACAACATTGTTGTTGTCTGGCCGGCGGGCCGGGGTAATATGGATAGCTGTTTTTTCAGTGGGCAGTTGTTCAGGATGGAAATGAAGGTTGCCGGCAGCATCGCTCTCAAGTTGCCCTATTCCGGGAATGTTCAGCGGTGTACCAGATTGCAGGCTGGTTTTCAGTTCTGCCAGGTATTTTTCCAGTTTGCGCTGGGCAATAGCGGGTACCAGGTTTTCTTTCAGCGCAATCCATTCCACACAGGAACCATCGTCGTCCCAGCTCGGGGAAAACAACGCCTCCTCGTAGGGGGCGGTCAGCGAATTTGCGCCAGCATCGAACCTCGACGGGAAATGCTGCATGGTAAATGTACCCAGCCCGGGCACCACACAAATATGCTGTTTGAATAATACCTCCTGGATATACTGCGAAAGGAACATAGATATCACTTTTAAAAACAGCCGGCAGCTGTAAGCCGGCTACGGTTAAAGATACGCCGGAAACACCGGAGTAAGCTTAAAACGGTAGCCGGCTCAAAGTTAAAACTTAATCATTACTCCTCCCACAATATTGAATCCATAGGTAGGATAGAGGTAATAGCGTTGATAATGACTATTGAAAATGTTATTGGCATTTACCCAGAGGCCGAAGTTTTTGCCAATATCATAGGATGCACCGGCATTCAGATCCCAGGCGCCTTTGGTTTTACCAAAATCTTTGTTCGGAAGCAGGTAATAGCTGCCGCTCAGCGCAAACAGATCGGCATTAAGGTGCAACTTTTTCGCGATGGTGGTCTGCATAAAGAGGTCGCCCTGAAACGCTGGCAGATGCCAGGGTTTCACCTCTGCTTCCTGCTTGTTATAGTTGTACCAGTCGAAACTCACCCTGGCCTGGAATAATTCTTCTTCAATATAGCCCACTTCCGCATGCAGCTGGAACGCGCGCAGCATCGTTTCATTACGCGTGGTGAATTTCTTGGTATCAGCGCTGTCGTTCACGAACAATGGCATATTGTACCAGGTTACAGAAGCAAATTTCGTGTTGTAGTTGAAATGGCTGCCCAGTGTACCTTTGATACCCGTGTATTTCTCTTCTACCCTTGTATTCAGCATTTCGCCGGGTAATCCGTTCAGGAAAGGATTTTTGTTAGCCAGGTTACGGTAGGAGTTCTTTTCAAAATAAGAAATCCATCCGCTGCTCAGGATCAGTTTTTTCCTCACCAGGTGCGACTCGTTCACGATATCTGGCAGGAGATAGAACTTACTGTTGGTCCAGGTGGGATTCACACCCGCATGCAGTACAAATCCGGGTTTAATGATATCCACAGCCGGGTGGATGGATACGATGTTATTGTTGATAGCGCGATTGCTGGCTTCTTTGTAGGTCGACAGGTCAAACACTCCTTCTGCCTGTATGAAGATATCTTCAAATACCTGTTTGCGTATAGGCGCTTTCAGGAGGAACGTATTCTCTGTACGCTGGTAGGAATCGCGGAAGAGAATGAATTTCACCTGCGGCTGGAACGTAAATGCCCAGTCGTTCTGCGGCCGGTTTTGCATGCTCACGCTGGCCGTCAGCTGATTGAAGGTTTGTTCGATATCCTTCTTCTTATAATTGGCGGTATCATGGCCATAGCCGTAGTAATGCACGGTATTACGGTCATATCCTACACTTCCGTCGAATTTGAGTTTCGGTAGCAGATAGGAGCCGGAAGCCAGTACATTCAGGTTGCTGTAATCCTGGTCAGGAATATCTTTTCCTTTTGAACCGGTGTAGTTCACGTACAGGCCATAGTTGTACATATTCTGTCTGCCACTGCCGAATCCGGCTTGTACATATGGCGTGTTGTAATTGCCATATCCCAGTTTTACGAAATTATTCTGGAGATAGGAAAGCGAGTCTCTACCTAATGCCAGGGGCTTCAGGGGAGCTGCCTGGTACATGAAATTCAGGTTCAGGGCTGGTATTTCATATTTCAGTGAAGGGCGCGCGGTGTCGATTCCCGGTAGCGATGCTGTGAGATTCAGTTTGTACGCATCCCGCAGCTTGGGCTGGTTAGTGGAAATGATATCAATAGTTTCCTGTTTCAGCTGTTCCTGTGCAGCGGCGGTCTGCGAAATCATCAGTCCGGCCATGCCCAGTGCAGTAAAGAAGAAAGTTCGTTTGTTATATGCTGTTTGAATATTCATGCTCTGTTGCGCTTAAAGATCAAAATTCCTGCGTCCTGAAATGACTGTTATTTCTTTGGTTTTTTACCGGCAGCTTTTTCATCTGCTTCTGCTTTTGCCAGTTTTTCTTTTGCTTCCTGTTTCAGCTCAGCAATGGAGCTGTTGGTAACAATACTCTGGTAAGTAGCTTTGGCGTTGAAATAGTCCTTCTGACGGGCATATACATCACCCAGCAGAATATATGATTTAGCCACCCAGTATTCGTAGGAAGGCGTGTTTTTGATGACATCGAAACCAGCTTTTTCCGCAGCATCCAGCTCATTCTGCTGCAGGTAGCAATCGGCAATGCTGTAGCGGGCTTCCGCACCGGTTTCGGATTTGGTCATTCCCGCAACAGTTTTGAATTCAGCGATAGCGGCAGCATAGTCGTTGGCATGCTGTAAAGATTTACCACGGTAGAAATGGGCGATGATCTGATCGTCGGTACTGATATTGGCGGTAGCCAGCAGCATTTCGGCGTAGTTGGATATTTCGTCCCAGTGTTTCAGCTGATAGTTGCTGCGGAGAAGCCCCCTGGTGGCAGCAAGACTGTTTTCTTTGCTGGTAGCAAGATCCTGCAGCTGCAGGTAATAAGTTCTGGATTTTTCGTAATTCTTAGCCTGGTAGAAGTTGATATTGGCGGCCTGGAGAGCGGCTCTTTCCGCATACAGGCTGCTGTTGCGCGATAACACGTATTCGTAGGCAGGCAGTGCGCTCGTATAGTCTTTACTGTTATAAGCACATTCTGCTTTGTAGAAATAAGCCGGCAGGATAAATTGTCCGTTCGGATATTTCTGGATATAGCTGTTGAACGCCACTGTAGCGCCGCTGCAATCGTTGTTGGTAAACTTCGATTCCGCCGCTGCGTAGGCCAGTGAATCTTCTGCAGAAGCGGTCACCGTTTTGCCGCTGGCTTTCAGGAATGCCAGGTAGTCGTCGGTTTTACCCTGGCTCACATAGATCGATTTCATGCTTTGCAGCGCCTCGTTGGCTTCCGGCGATCCGGGGAATTTTTCTACCACCTGACGGTAGTAGGCCAATGCTTTACTGTCGTTGTCTTTGTTGTAATAGCACAAACCGAGTTTCAGTAAAGCCCTGGGAGCGTTGGCGCCATTGGGTTGTTTCTGCAGCACGTTTTCCAGAAAAGGAATTGCTTCGGTATATTTTTCCTGCGCCAGGTAAGTATTGGCGATCTCTATGTCCGTTTCATTATTGAAACCGGAAGAGGGGAATTTGTTGTTCAGTTGTTTGAGCAGGGCGAGTTTGTCGGCCTGTTTGCCCTGTAATCCCAGAATTACTGCCTTCTGATAAGTGGCGTAATCGGCGCCTGGTTCGTTGTTGCTGATGATATGGTCGTACAACGACAATGCTTTCGGGAACTGGCGCATCATGTAATAGCAGTCGGCGCTGCGCAGGGCAGCGTCGGAGGCGAGGCGGGTGGCATTAGGTCCGCTGACATGCTGGGCAGATTCAAAGTAAGGCAATGCATCTGCGTACTTGTCCTGTTTCAGCAGGCTGTATCCCAGATTGTAGCTGGCTGTTTGCGCATTGGCTTCGCCGGATACAGGAGCAGTAGTGCTGAGGTATGCTTTGAGGTTAGGGATGGCCACATCAGGTTTGTTCTGACGCAGGGCGATCTCCGCTTTCCAGAAATGTGCGAGTTGTTTGATCTGTGGATCGTATGGATTCCTGATGGCGATATCCAGCAGGCGGTCGGCTTCACCCAGTTGCTGATCGTTGATCAGCTGAGTGGCACGGCCGAAAGCTACTTTCTGGTAGGCCTTCAGTACAGTCGGATTTTTATCAGGTATCATTTCAATGGTAGCCAGCCCGTCTTTGTAGTTGTTGCTGTTCATGAAAAGATTTACGAGGATCTCCCGTGCTTCTTTATTGTAGGGAGATTGGGGGTAGGTTTTCACAAACTGGGTTAGCTCCGTAAGCGCAGCATCCGGGTAGCCCAGCTCGTACGACAGTTTTCCGTAGTTGAAGCGGGATATTTCCTGTTGTTCCGGATTGGAGCTGTTGCTGGCGCAGAACGCGAAAGCGTTGCGGGCATTGGCTTTCTGACCGGTACGCAGGTAACAGTCGCCCAGCAGGTACATGGAGTTCTGACCAAGCGAGTCTTTAGAACTACTCAGTCGTTTGAATCCTGAGATAGCCTTGCTGAGGTTATTCGTCTGGTAATAAGCGTAAGAAAGCTGGTAAATATCTTCATTTCTTACCTCATCGGAATTATCCTGGTAATCCTGCAGGAGAGGCAAAGATTTTTTGTATTGTTTTTTCTCGAAGTAGGCTTTACCCAGCAGTTGTTTCATCTCTGCTTCATAGTATTGGCCGCCTTTCTCAACCAGGGGCTCTGCGTAGGAGATCAGCTGATCTGTTTTACCCTGGAAGTAATAAATCTCCGCGATATAGTAAGGTACAACGTTGGCGTATTTGGGCTCTGCCACTACTTTCTGGAAGCTGCTGAGGGCGTCTGTATACTGGTGGTTGTAGTAGGAGATGAAACCATAGTAATAGTTAGCGGGGATATTGTATTTACCGGGAATATCCTTGATGGAAGAGAACAGCGGTTGTGCCTTCTGGAAGTCTTTCACGTTGAAGTAGCAGTAAGCCAGTTCGAACTTTGCTTCAGCGATTTCCGCGTTGGAGAGGTTTTCTATATTGGCTTTCTCGTACAGCGGAATGGCTTCTTTCAGTTTATTCTGCCGGAAGTAGTACTTAGCCAGCTGATAGCTGACCAGTTCTTCGCGAGCGTTGTTGTTGGCGAGTTTCAGGAATTTCAGCGCTTCCTTTTCTGCATCATCCTGTTGCAGCTTCAGTGCACAGATGGTGTAATAGTAGAAAGCATCTGTTTTTACCAGATCGCGGTTAGTTTCATGGAAGTAGTCGATGTTATCGATAGTTTGTTTGAAAAGCTGCATAGACACAGCATATTTCTCCTGTTGGAAATACCGTTGTGCGTCTTTGAATACTTTTTCCGGATCTGTATAAACGCGGGTTTGCTGCGCCTGCGCGTGAGGCAGTCCTGCCAGACCTGCGCCGGTAAACGCCAGCATGGATACGTACAGATGTCCGGGAATAAAAACTTTTCTTATGAATTGCATGCTTAAGCTGTTATGTCTCTTTGAATATGCGTTTAAAACGGATTATCGGGCAAAATATTTCCTGCGAAAGATTTCAACATAGCCGGAAAGCAACGGTGTGGCGCGGAAAATACCGGTTATTCATGTTGTATGGTCCGGCATCACAATGCTCTTTCTCTTCGGTTTCCGGTACGCTACGGCCCTATCTCAGCAAATATAAAAGTTATATCTTGTCTTTTCCGACCGGGTTTCTAACAATGTGGATAACTCCGGAAAGATGGCATAATCGATTATTTTATCTTGCGAAAATAATTTTAGCACAAAAACCTTACCTACTATGAGGAAACTGTTCTCTACCGGCTATACTAACGGAGCAGTAAGCTTTTCAATGCTGGTGCTCCGGGTGGTATTCGGCGGTATGATACTGTTGCACGGCTGGCCCAAACTGATCAATTTTACTGCCAAAATGAATTCTTTTCCCGACCCGTTAGGAGTGGGCCATAAAATTTCGCTGGGAATGACCGTGTTTGCAGAGGTTTTTTGTGCCGTACTATTGATCATCGGACTGCTGACCAGGCTGGCCGCTATTCCGCTGAGCATTTGTATGGGCGTGATCATCTTTATCATTCAGTCGCACAAACCCATCAATGAAAAAGAGCTGCCATTGCTGTACCTTGCAGCATTTATAACATTGTTGTTTACAGGGCCTGGTAAGTTTTCGCTGGACGGCGCACTGGGCAAATAAAATTTTCAAGTATCAGTTTAGCATAAAAACAACAGAGGAGCCATGTTTATCAGTACTACCACCATTCGTGTACGTTATGGAGAAACGGACCAGATGGGATATCTTTATTACGGCAATTATGGCCTGTATTACGAAGTAGGCAGGGCGGAAGCCATCAGGGAGCTGGGGTTCAGTTATAAGGAGCTGGAAGACCAGGGCGTTATCATGCCGGTGGCGGAGTTGCATGTAAAGTATTTGCGGCCTGCGTATTATGATGACCTCATAACGGTAAAGACTATACTCAAAGAATTGCCTAAAAGCTCTAAGATACAGTTTCACAGCGAGTTGTATAATGAAAAGAACGAGTTGCTGAATGTGGGCGTTACCACCCTGGTGTTCCTTGATGCCAAAACCAAACAGAAAGCAGGACTGCCTGCAGAGTTGAAAAAAAGGCTGGAACCGTTTTTTGAACAGGCTTAATGCCGGGAAAAACAAGCAATTATGGACAAGATCACGACCAGCATCATCACCATTGGCGATGAGTTGCTGATAGGGCAAACGATCGATACAAATTCTGCCTGGATCGCGCAGCAGTTGAATGCCATGGGCATCTGGGTGCACCGGCGTGTAGCCATAGGCGATGTGAGGGAAGATATACTGGAGGCACTCGCCAAAGAATCAGCTGTTTCGGATATTGTATTAATCACCGGAGGTTTAGGGCCTACGGCAGATGATATTACGAAGCCTGTGCTGTGCGAGTACTTTAATACAAGACTGGTACAGGATCAGGCGGCCCTGCGGAATGTGATACATATTTTCGAGAGCCGTGGTTTGCCGTTGTTGCAGCGGAATATCGATCAGAGCATGGTGCCGGAAGCCGCTACCATCATTGAAAACCAACGGGGTACTGCTCCGGGGATGTGGTTCGAGAAAGATGGAAAGATCTATGTATCCATGCCGGGAGTGCCGCATGAAATGAAGGGAATCATGGAAAACTATGTATTACCCCGGCTGGAAATACACTTCAAAACGCCGGCAGTAGTGCATCAGACGCTGATTACTTCCGGAATGGGAGAATCTTTTGTAGCAGAACGGCTGGTTGCATTTGAAGCAAAATTACCGCCACATATCAAACTCGCTTACCTGCCCAGTTACAGCCTGCTGAAGCTGCGGCTTACAGGGCAGGGAAAAGATAAGGTATCAATAGCAGCAGAGGTGAGTACACATTTTCATCAACTCAAAGAGCTGTTGGCAGATATTACGGTAGCCGATCAGGATATCACGATCGGCGAGGTATTGGGCCAAATGTTACTGGAGCGGGGAGAAACAGTGGGTACTGCGGAAAGCTGTACCGGAGGGTTGATAGCCAGCTGGATTACAGCAGTACCGGGCAGTTCCGCTTATTTCAGAGGAAGCGCCGTCACCTACGCCAATCAGATGAAAGAGAAAATGCTCGGTGTAAAACAGGAAACACTGCTGGCGCATGGCGCTGTCAGTGAAGCTACCGTCCGGGAAATGGTGGCAGGCGCCTTATCTTTGCTGGATGTGGATTATGCCATAGCAGTGTCGGGGATCATGGGGCCTGATGGCGGCACACCGGAAAAGCCGGTGGGTACGGTGTGGATAGCAGTGGCAGCTAAAGAAAAGGAGAAAGTGGTAACAGTTAAATATCAGCTGCGTTATGATCGCGAACGGAATACGCAGATGACAGCAGTTTATGCCATGAATGAGTTGCGGAAACTCATTCTGGAATAGGAATTTGAATTGATACAATTCCCTTATTTTTGTTTCCGCACTAAAACACTATTAAATCTTATGGCCATTGTAGAATTGGTAATGCCAAAAATGGGGGAGAGCATCATGGAAGCCACCATTTTGCGCTGGCATAAAAAGGCAGGCGATCACGTAAAAGTAGATGAGACTGTACTTGAAATTGCCACAGACAAGGTGGACAGCGAGGTTCCTTCGATTGCGGAGGGAGAAATCACTGAACTGCTCTTCAATGAAAATGACGTGGTGCCGGTAGGTACCGTTATTGCCCGTATTAATACCAATACCGCCGCTCCAACTGTGGAAGTACCTGTTGCTCCTGCCGCAGCGCCTGCAGCTCCGGAACCGAAGTTCACCGCAGCGCCCGTTCATACGCCAGTGGTGGAAGCTCCTGTTTCCGGTGGCGCCAGATTTTATTCTCCCCTGGTACTGACTATCGCACAACAGGAAGGCATCAGCTTTGCCGACCTGGAGAAAATCCCTGGTTCCGGCAATGATGGCCGCGTTACCAAAAAAGACATTCTGCAATATGTGGCCGACCGCCGTGCCGGAAAGGTTGTTCCTGATGTAACACCGGAACCGGTTCCGGCTGCAGCACCTGCCGCCCGCCAACAGGCAGTAACCACGGTGGCTTCCCCTACCTATAACGGTAATGTGGAGATCATTGAAATGGACCGCATGCGCAAACTGATTGCTAATCACATGGTGATGAGCAAGCAAACCAGTCCGCATGTGACCAGCTTTGCCGAAGCAGATGTGACCAACATGGTGAAATGGCGCGAACGCATTAAAGGAGATTTCGAGAAGAGAGAAGGAGAAAAACTCACCTTTACGCCGCTTTTCATAGAGGCAATCGTAAAATGCATCAAGCGTTTCCCATTGATCAACTGCTCTTTAGACGGGGATAAGATCATTATCAAGAAAGATATCAACATCGGTATGGCTACTGCGCTGCCCAGCGGCAACCTGATTGTACCGGTGATTAAGAATGCAGATATGCTGAATCTGGTGGGATTAACGCGACAGGTAAACAGCCTGGCCAATGCGGCCCGTCAGAATAAGCTGAAGCCGGAAGACACGCAAAGCGGTACATTCACCCTCACAAACGTGGGTACCTTTGGTAGCCTGATGGGTACACCCATCATCAACCAGCCACAGGTGGCTATCCTGGCGGTAGGTGCTATCAAGAAACGTCCGGTGGTGATTGAAACGCCCGATGGTGATACTATTGGCATCCGGCACATGATGTACCTCTCTATGTCATATGACCATCGTATCGTAGACGGTTCGCTGGGCGCCACTTTCCTGACTGCAGTGGCACAGGAACTGGAGAACTTTGATCCTAAGAAAAGTGTGTAATAAACAGCAAAATCATAAAAAAAGGCGCTTAGTTAATGAGCGCCTTTTTTCAATTCCTTGTGCCGAAAAATAAAGGGGAAATTATTAATAACGACGATCGCGGGAGCCATATCCTCCGCCGCCACGGTTGCCACCGCCACCTTTGAAATTATTATTCGGTTGTTTAGGTCTTGCTTCGTTTACCATTAGTTGCTTGCCTTCGATCTCGCTGCCGTTTAAACTATCCATAGCTTTTGCTCCTTCTTCCTGATTAGGCATCTCCACAAAGCCAAAACCGCGTGAGCGTCCTGTTTCGTGGTCTTTGATAACTTTGGCAGAGGTAACCTCTCCAAAATCGCTGAAAATCTGATGGAGATCTTCATCAGTCAACCTATAGTGCAGGTTGGCAACATAAATGTTCATGATAACTGAAATTAAAAAAATGATAAATAATATACTGAAGTTATGAAAATAAAGCTAATAAATAAGACAGCTTTGAAATCTTTTTTGATCCGACGTTTTTTTTACCAACGCATGACTGCGCGAGGCCTTTATAGTGGGCCATTTCAGCGTTAATAAATATTTCGTAAAATAGTGTGAAACCTGGTTGCTGACAGTCCGCTTACCGGGTTTTTTTCGTAAATTCAGGATATAATCCATTAAATTTTATTATTATGGGATCGCTAAGTGAAACCTGGTTTGCGGACGGGTACATAGATTTTGAGCTGAAAAAGTATACGCTATTGGCATATCTGCAGGAAATCAACCATTATTTCAATCAGAGTAAGCTTTATCCTCAGTTGTCTGACATCATTTTCCACTACAATAACCTGCTGGCTTTCCGCGATAACAAGCAGTTTTTACAGCAGCAGTTTCCCCGCCGTCTGACGGCCGTGAACCTGGAAAAACTGGAATTGCTGTATGAGCAGCTGATAGCAGACGATGAGTTGATGGGAGAACTGGAAAATATCATCCAGTATTCGCTGCCACAGCTGAACAGCACTATTAAAGAGGGGACGGAGATCTATGAGTATGTGGCGGAGAATCTGAGTATTTTTCCGGTAGGTTTGATACCGCTGGAAACTGCTGAAGGCTACCTGATGCTGTGTGATGGCCGTTGTACCCAAACGCTGGTGTATGCTTACCGGCTCACTATTTTCGAACGGCACGACGAAAAATTCAGAGGTATCCATACCCAATATGTGAGCGCCTACAAAAAGGATCTGGCGCATACCATAGGGCATATCAAAACCATGCTCATCAGGGAACGGAACAACATGCCAAACCCGGCGGTGTATTGTGCGGAAACTTCACTGGTATTGCCGGTCGATGAAACGTTATTACCCATTGCGAAACGCAGCCTGGTGAAGTATATTGCTGAACAGGCGGCCTAGACCGGATTATTTCAGCGCCGGTGCTTTTGTATCTCCTTCATACTCAATCTCCAGGGTGTGATCTTTCAGAAATGGGGCATAGTACTGCTCCATCACCTTCTTTATCTTGTCTTTTGATTGTTGTATATAGACAGGGTTATTCTCCAGTTGTGCCCTCGACGTTTTGTACAGCGACTTTTGAACATCCGTATACGTTTCATCATCCTGGGACAGGAACCAGCCTTTGCGGTTGGAAGTTTCCATACGATCCATTTTCAATTCATAGCTGAGCAGGCTGGGTGCTGGCAGGTGAATCAGGATTTTTTTGTCGGTCAGTTGTACTTTAAACAATTTTTCATCCACATTCACCCCATATTTTGCCTCATATGGAATAGTGACCCATACCGTGTTTTCGAGGAATGCCTTCTTCAGGTTATCTGTCCAGTCGCCACTGTTTTCGATATTACTTCTTTTGATGCTGGCGGAACCCTGTACATCCAGCGACGACAGCTCGGCAATTTCCCTGACAATTGTGCTGTTGGAGATCACCTGCTGGCTTACGTTGGTAGTGCCAAACCTTTTGCCAAGCCAGAAGATCAGCCATCCGAGCAATATAGCAGCGATGAGATAGATGATTTTTTTCATGCATGCAATTTAGTAAAAAACGTATATCAGGAATCGTATAGTCGTTACAGTTATCTGGTAAGACTTTCGATCAATGCGGCATGTTTCGGATAAGCGGTCAGCAGGGAGGCTTTTTCGGCCAGCTCAAAGTCGGCGAAATCGAATCCTGGGGCTACTGTACAACCAGCCAGTGCATAGCCGCCCGGTACTTCTACTCTTGATGCGAACCAGTTGCCGGCCTGTACAACGGCCTGCAGGCTTTCGTTGTTTTGGATATCGCGGCCCAGGCGGTGGATCCGGAGTGCGCCATCGGGCAGGATCTCGTAGATGGTGAGTGTAACGCCATCATAGAAGTGCCAGATTTCATCCGCAGCGATCCTGTGAAAAGCAGAAAACTCGCCGTATTCCAGTAGGAAATAGATGCAGGTAGATGCATTGCGATCCCCGGCCATACCAGCCGGAAGAGCTGATTTTTCCAGCATCCAGTTGGCCCGGTATGTTTCGCGGAAGGCGCCGCCTTCCACGTGGGATTGTAGTTTGAGATGTGCTCTCCATTTGGCGGCGGAATGTTGCATAGAAAGAAATTACGAATCAGGAATGAAGAATTAAGAATTATACGCGAAGATTTTAGCGAAGATAAGGCGTATTAAAGTTTATCCACTTAGATCTTCGCGTATAATTCTTAATTCTTCATTCCTGATTCGTAATTTCTAACAAGGGCGCCAATCAACTTGCTACCGCTACATTTGTAACCGGTAGCTTCGCTATAGTGGCCGCCGCACTTGGCATAAACCAGGATGCTTCATGATCGAACAGCAGGTAGTCTTTTATGAAACGGGCCTGGTTGTAGTGAGCAGTTGGTGTAACAGGTGTTTGCCATTGAGGCAGGTTTAGATTTCTTAACGCGCTAAGCGCAGTTTTGTAACGGATCATCCGGGCATAGAGTTGCGGAGGCAATCCTACAATAGTGCTGAAGATCCTTTCCAGCGTGGGGCGGGAAAGTCCGTAGCGGGCAGTCAGATCGTTCATGGCAATATTCCCCTGCATCATCAGCATATAATCAACGATATCGTCTATTGTTTTCAAATCGCCGGAGTGAGTAGCAAGCGACTCCAGGCAAGCCTTGTCCAGCACTGCTTCCACAGTAGCCGTATCTTCCGCAGGCGCAAGGGCATCTGCCAACTGGCTCCAGTGATGCTGACCGGCAGCACAAAGATTACGGAAATAGTTGGTGAAGCCGCCGGCTTCCATACCCAGTAAACGATAGCAGCCATAAGCGTTCAGCTGTACCACCACTGCCCTAACCGGCCCCTGTACCTGCAACTGGAATGCGCAGGTCAGATGCCCGAGCACAGAGCAGGCAGGTAATGTAAACGCCTTGTGATTTACCGGCCGTACTTCCGCCTTCCCTTCAAGCATAAAGATCATGTACTGATCTCCTAATGCAAAAAGGTTTTGTGGCAGCTGGATAATTCCCCTGGTATCATCTTTCCAGTAATAGTATTGCTTAACAAATGGCCGCAAAGCATCCGCGGGATGACAGATATGGAAGTTCATAGGCACAAGTTTAGGATATTGTAAATATAAGTAGATTATTTCATATTACGAAATTCTTATTAATGAAGAATAGGGAATGTGGAATTAAGAAAGAAGGCGAAGATAGTAACGAAGTTTGATCTTCGCGTTTACTATCTCCGCCTTCTTTCTTAATTCTTTATTCCCTATTCTTAACTCCTAAAACCCCCAGTTCACACCCTTTTCCGTTGCTGGTATGCCGCTTTCCAGCCATTGGGGAGCTGGTTCGCCTTTCAGGAAGTGGTCGAAAAACTGTTGTTCTCTGCGCTGGATATCCTTCCGGTTCTGGCGCTGTATGAGGTTGTGGGCTTCGTTATTGTAATTCAGCAGCCATACGGGTTTGCCTAAACGACGGAGACCAGTGAATAATTCGATGCCCTGATACCAGGGTACTGCACCGTCGGCGTCGTTCGACATGATAGCCAGTGGCGTGGTAACTCGCGGAAGGTGGAAGAGCGGAGAATTTTCGATGTATAATTCCGGCTTCTCCCATAAGGTAGCACCGATACGACTTTGAGAGTGTTCGTACTGAAATTGCCGGTTCATGCCGCTTTCCCAGCGGATACCGCCATAGGCGCTGGTCATGTTGGCAACCGGTGCCCCAGCCCAGGCGGCTTTAAACAGATCTGTTTGAGTGACGAGGTAGGCCACCTGGTAGCCGCCCCAGCTCTGGCCCTGTATGCCCATATGTTTGCCATCTGCCCAGGGGTGTCTGGCCAGATCCTGGGCGGCGCTCACGATGTAATCGTAGGCGCTTTTCCCCGGATGCCCGTTTTCGTAGGTGATATCAGGCGCAAACACGAGGTAACCGCGACTAACAAAGAAAGAAATATTGAGTCGGGATGGGGTAGGCGCGGGTGCCTGGTAGCTGTACAATCCGTCGGTTAATTTTTCGTAGAAGTAGAAAATAACCGGGTATTGTCTGGTACTGTCGAAGTTCTCCGGTTTATAGAGGATGCCTTCGGAGGGCTTGCCGCTGAAAGTGGTCCATTTATACAGCGAAGCAGCACCCCAGTTGTAATCCTGCTGCTGTGGATTGGTATGACTGATTTGCACGGCCGTGGCGATGGCATCTCCCGTAAAAACATCAGGCGATAATTCATACCTGCTGCGGATATAACTGTATACATTCGCAGTCCTGGCTTTTTGGAGGTCTGTATAGGCATACGGGCCTAACAGGAGCTGTTTGGGAGCGTTGGTATGATTGCCTTTGCGGGGCAGCTCCAGGGTATAAAAGCCATTGTATCTGGTACTTTCCTGGAAAGCGGAAAGCGTCAGCTGCTGCCCCTGTGCGAAGAATTTTTCTTCGGGATTCAATCGCAGGTTACGGAAACGGATCTTGTTGTTGCGGCCCTCGCCGTTGGTAATATTGACAGGTGCTGCTTTTCCGGCGGGATCGGTTTGCCAGATATCGTAGCGGTCATAGAGGTACACATAGCGGTCGTCGGCCAGCCAGCCGGCGAAGCCATATGGTTCGGGCGTATCGGGATGATCGTCTTCCTCATCATATACCTTGGTCGGAATACCTTTACTGATGCTGGTTACAGCGCCTGAAGTATTGTTGTAACTGAACCATTCCCGGGCATTCAGGTCGTACCAGATGATATATTTTCCGGCGGGTGAGATAGTGTAGTCTCCATCCAGTTTATCGTGGATTTGTTTGCGGGATCCGTCGTTTACATTCACGAGCCAGGCAGTTTTGAGGGTACGGCCAGTCCATTGCAGGGGAATGCGTTCCCCTTTATCGGAATAGCCGAGTGCATAAGCACTGTTACCTTCTGCCGCAGTAAGGACGTTTTCCAGTTGCTGATCGCCCAGTTGCAGCAGCCGTTTGCTACCGGGATAGTATACGGCGGCATAGCTTCTCTTCAGTTCTTTGTCTGCATTTTTCAGCTGCATGGGTTGCAGGTAGTCATCTTTGTAATTCCATATATCCACCTTTGCTACTTCAAACTCTACTATGTTGGTGTCTTTCACCGGAGGAACAGGGCTGGTACCAAAGAACAGGCGCTGACCATCTTTGCTGAAACTGATGGTGCTATTGGGATTGACGGTCCATTTAGCGGGAATACCCGTACTGTTTTTGTCGGCTACTTCGAATGCACTATCCTGTCCGGGTTTGTAATAATAAAGTTTATAGAATTGTTGCAATGCTTTGGCAGAATCGCGGGTACCGAAATAAGCGGCCTGTTCTCCTTTTTCGTCGAAGGCCAGCTGTTTGTAGTCGGCGTTGCCTTTACTAATGGTATCCGCTTTACGGGTATCGGTTTGCCAGAGCAGCATTGCATTGCGGGAAAGAGAATCTTTTTTGTCGGCCGTCAGCTCAATGAGCAGGCGGTTTCCCGGCTTGCTGAAAGCATATTCCGTCACGTTCTTTACAGTATCCTGGAGGTTGGTGAGCAATTGCCGGATAATGAGCTGGCCGCTTTCATTGGCGGAGCTGTTGCTTTTGTCGTCATCGGCACGGTCGGTATCGTGCGCTTTCTGTGTTTTAGCACCCTTCCCTTTTGTGGTATCAGCAGGTGGCGCTTCCTGTAGGAAAGCCACTAAGCCGCTGCCTTTTTCCGGTGTTTTAAATGATTTTACGGATGGAAATTTCAAGACGTTGGCCTGCCCCAATGTGATCACCGCCAGGGAATCTTTCGGCATTTCCGCCGGTTTTTTCTTCTTGATTTTTGCTTCGCGGGTATCTTTAAAAAGCGGTTTAATACTGCATACCAGGTACCGGGAATCATTTGTAATCACCGGGTTACTGCCACGGGGAATGGTTTGATACTGGTTAGTTTTCCTGTCGTAAATCACCAGGCTTGCATCCCCTTCCTGAGGGGTAATGGTGTAAGCTACCCACTGTCCGTTGTTGCTGATCACTTTGGCGCCGATATTCTGCCAGCTGTCATATACGCTGTGATCCAGCGGTTTTTTTGCAGGTTGTTGTGCATAGGTTGATAGCGCACCACCGAGAAAAAGGGAGGTCGCGAATAGAATGTTTCTCATAAATGCTAAAGTAAAGAATTCGTAATTCCTAATTCGTAATTCTTCCCCGCACAACCCTAATCATCTGCAGGCCTACGGACAATATGATACAACCCAATCCGGCATAGAATGCGCCGTTCAGGGATTTATTTTCGTGGAAGAGGGCGAATGCCAGGATGATGCTGTAAACAGGTTCGAGGTTGAAACAAAGGTTGACGGTGAAGGCAGAGATTTTTTTCAATGCGCTCATACTCAGGAGATACATCAGGATGGTGCAGAACCATGCCAGGATGAAGAGGTAGATAAGATCCATAGTGGAAGGGAGTATGGAAGCAACGGGGAATGCGCGGAGGTAAAATGGCAGTGCCAGACTTAATACGATAAAGCCTGTAGAAAGTTCGTAGAAGGTGATGCTGTAGGTATCGAAACGTCTGATCAGCCGTTTATTAAAGACGGTGAACAGGGCGGCGCACATGGCGGAAATCACGCCCAGGATGATACCGGTCTGGTATTGGCTGTCGAAGTGGAAGATGAGCAGTATCCCGGCCAGCGTGATGAAGCTGAGGAGCATTTCGATGGCATCAAAGCGGCGCCGGTTGATGAGTGGATCAAAGATGGCAGTGAACAGGCTGGTCAGCGAAAAGCAGACCACCCCGATGGAAACGTTGGAGTACTTAATGCTGCCGTAAAAGAACAGCCAGTGCAATGCAATCACCACGCCGGTGCCACCGATAGGAAGAATATCTTTCCAGGGAAGTTTCTTTAAAGTGCCCTGCAACCGGAAGAGGATCAGCAGGGATATGGAGGTAATCATCAGGCGGTACCATACCAGCAGCCCTTCATTGAGGGTGATGAGTTTGCCCAAGATACCGGTGAATCCAGCCAGGAACACAGAAAGGTGCAGCTGGAGAAATGCTTTTTTCATGGTCTCGCTTAATGTATACAGGGATTTAACCGGGTTAGTCAGATCCGGTTAAATCCCTGAAATGTGCTATCGCAATCAGTTTAATTCTTTACTCTTACTTTGTAGTTCCGGAAAAGGCTTTGCCATTGTATCTTCAGTACCCCCAGGATACCTTCTTTTACAATGCCTTTACTCATTTTTGAATAACCTTCTTTCCTGTCTTTAAAGGTGATAGGAACTTCTTTGATGTTAAAACCGAGCTTCCAGGCGGTAAATTTCATTTCTATCTGGAAGGCATAGCCTACAAACTGGATCTGATCAAGATTGATGGCATCCAGTACAGCAGCGCTATAACATACAAAGCCGGCGGTGGGGTCTTTCACTGGCATCCAGGTGATCATGCCTACGTAAATGGAGGCACCGTAAGATAACACCGCCCGGTCCCATGGCCAGTTTTCAGTTTTCCCGCCTTTTACATAGCGGGAGCCTACCGCCACATCTGCTCCTTCTTTGGTGCAGGCATCATAGAGGCGAACGAGATCTTTCGGATTATGCGAAAAGTCGGCATCCATCTCAAAGATGTACTGGTAGCCTTTTGCAAGGGCCCATTTGAAACCATGGATATAAGCTGTACCCAGCCCTTGTTTACCTGATCTTTCTTCCAGGAAAAGCTCACGGGGATGTTGTTCCTGCAATCCTTTTACGATAGCGCCGGTACCATCCGGGGAGCCATCGTCAATGATGAGGACGTGAAAGTTCTCCTGTAGGGAAAATACGGCGTCAATGATATTGCGGATATTATCCTTTTCATTGTACGTAGGAATGATGACAAGCTTTTCCAATTCAGCAGATGATATTTTTGGACTGCGAAAATAATTCAATTCCGCCGCAAGATATAATCTTCCCCGTTAACATTACATTTTTTTTAACATCATATTATGGAAGATCTCAGTGAGTTTCTTTTTCGTGTTAAGCGGGAAGTCAGCTTTCATCATCCAGTCGTAATACTGGGGCTCTGCTTTCAGTACCTCGCGTACGGAGCGGCCTTTATACTTTCCGAAGTTGAATACCTCTTGTCCGCCCTGCATAACGAGGCGGCGGGCAAAGTCGATATAGTCTTCTTCCCGGGTGAATTCGGCCAGTGAATCGATATCCTGCTGGAGGTTATCGTAGCGGCTGAGCTGGGCTTCCAGTATCTCGTAAGTAGCAAGCGCGTCCGCTTCGGCGCTGTGAGCATTTTCCAGCTGTTTATCGCAATAGAACTTGTAAGCGGCAGCGAGGGTACGTTTTTCCATGAGGTGGAAGATACGCTGCACATCTACGAATCTGCGTTTGGAAACGTCGAAGTCAACATCCACGCGGAGGAATTCCTCTACGAGCAGGGGAATATCGAAGCGGTTGGAATTATAACCGGCCAGGTCGCAGTTATCCAGGAATTGTTTGAGTTCATGGGCAGCCTGTTTGAAGGTAGGGGCGTCTTTTATATCCTCGTCCTTGATACCATGAATTGCTGTGGATCCTGCAGGGATGGGCATTCCCGGGTTAATACGTTTTACTTTCGACTGGGTTGTTTTATCAGGAAACACTTTGATGATAGCAATTTCGATGATACGGTCAGTGGCCACATTGGTTCCGGTGGTTTCCAGATCTATCACGGCCAGCGGCCTTTTGAGGAGCAAAGAAGGCATTATACAGTATTTAGTTTTTAGTTTAATTATTGGGCAGCAAAGATTTCAGTCCAGCGAAATCAAGACCATCGTACGTTCCGGAGCTCATCAGCAGCAGGTTAGTTTCGTTATATTGCTGGCTGGAGAGGAATGCTTCCAGTTTTTCCCGGTCGGTGAAAATCTGCAGATCCTGCCGGGCAAACTGCTGCCGGATCATTTCAGGATCCAGATCGGGCATCCGTTTGATTTCCAGGGCGTGTTTGCTGTAGAATACAACCGCTACATCAGCCGGGTCCATGGCGCCTTTGTATTGTTCAAGGAAGGCGGCATTGAGGCTGCTGTAGGTATGCAATTCGAGCACCGCAATCAGCCGGCGGCCGGGGAATTGCTGGCGGGTGGCTTCCATGGTGGCTTTCACTTTGGAAGGGGCATGGGCAAAATCGCGGTAGATCACGCAGTGGTCGTTTTTGGCGACCAGCTCCAGTCGTTTTGCGGCTCCCTTGAAAGAGGCGATGGCGGCCAGGAACTGCGCATCTGACAGTCCGAGTTCGTTGCAAACCAGTTTCGCCGCGTGAAGATTGAGCAGGTTGTGATCGCCGAATACGAGCAGGCTGGCCTGCTGATCGCCGAATGACACCCGGGTTACGCCGTTTTCGATGGCGTGAGCGGGCAGCGCATATGGCAGCAGCTTCAGGTGGCCGGCGTTAGCTGTTACCAGTTGAACAAGCTCCTCATCTGTGCTGTTATAGATAAGTACACTGCCAGTTTCCATCTGCCTGATAAATATGGCAAACTGCTCTTTATATATATCGTAAGTCGGAAATACGTTGATGTGGTCCCAGGCGATACCTGTCAATACCGCGATCCTGGGATGGAGGAAGAGGAATTTAGGTTTCTTCTCTATCACAGAAGCGGGGTATTCATCCGCCTCACAAACGATGATGGGGGCGTTGGTGATATTCACGGACTGGGTAAACCCTTCGAGTTTGGCGCCTACGAGATAATCGAACTGCAGGTGATTGAATTGCAGGGCGTGCATGACCATGGCAGTAGTGGTGGTTTTACCGTGGCTGCCACCGATGGCTACGCGGGTTTTATCGCGGCTTTCCTGGTAGATGTATTCCGGGAAAGAATAAATCTTCAGTCGCAGCTCCCTGGCCCTGATCAGCTCAGGATTATCATCCCGGGCGTGCATACCGAGGATAACGGCATCCAGGTCGGGTGTTATCCGGCCGGCATTCCAGCCGGTGCTATCCGGTAAGATTCCTGCCTGCCTAAGGTTCGATAAGGCTGGTTCAAAGATCTCATCGTCGCTGCCGGTTACCTGGTAACCTTTGTTTTTGAGAGCGATGGCCAGTTGGTGCATTACGCTTCCGCCTATGGCGATAAAATGTACTTTTGTCATAACACCGAGGTATCTTCCGGATGGGTAAAACGTGGAAGGTGTTCCAGGCATGGAGGTCTCCAGTACTGCGGATATCTTCCTGTAAAAATCCGGAAATTACATTGTTGTTTTTTTTAATGTAATTTCTATATTTGCAAAATAACGTCACAAAAGACGATTAAAAAAGTTGTCGCATCATATTTCCTGTGAAAATCCGTTTTAGTCATAAATTAATTAAAACTGCCAGTATGCAATCTTATGTCAGAATTTTGGGCTGCACCCTTATGGTTTGTATCTTTGCTGCCTTTTTAACATCGTGCGCAAGCCATCAGAAATTGGGATGTCCAATGAGGGGAATGGCAAAAGCGCCGGTGACAGTACATCACAAATCCTGTTAAATGAATTGGAAAACGTTGACCAGTGAGGAGCAGCTGGAGGAAATCAATACCGCATCCGCCCAGGAGCCGGTAACTATTTTTAAACACAGTACGCGATGCTCTATCAGCTCCATGGCCAAAGCCAGGCTGGAAAGGGCTGGTGCACCGGAAGGGCTAACGTTTTACTACCTGGATCTTATCTCATACCGTTCCGTATCTGATAAAATTGCTGACATGTATGGGGTCGGGCACGAGTCCCCGCAGATACTTCTCATCCGTAACGGCGAGTGCATCTATCATGAGAGCCATACCGGCATTCTGATGGACGAAATAGCCACACAGGCCGGGTTATAGTTTTTTGTTGCTGTTATGACGTGTGCCTGTTGCTGCCGGCAGGTATAATTTGCTGTGCTCAATAGCGGAGAATAGGCTAGCTTTGCACCAACAACAGCACAGCCAATGAAACATCGTATAGTAGTAGCAGTTACGGGAGCAAGCGGATCGATTTATGCCCGTCAGCTCTTGCAGAAGCTTGAGGCGGCGCAGGATCAGCTGGACACCGTAGCAGTGGTCATGACCGAGAATGCCAAAACCGTATGGGAAACAGAATTAAAAGATGAGGGTTATAAGCAAATCCCTTTCCGCTTTTATACGCAACAGGATTTCCACGCGCCTTTTGCGTCGGGGTCGGGGCGTTTTAATACCATGATCATTTGCCCATGTTCCATGGGTACACTGGGGCGTATCGCCACCGGTATTTCGAACGACCTGATTACACGGGCGGCCGATGTGGTATTGAAAGAACGGAGAAAGCTGATCTGTGTAGTACGGGAAACGCCGTATAACCTTATTCATATCAAAAATATGGAAGCCGTTACCCTGGCCGGAGGGATTATTTGTCCGGCTACTCCTTCTTTTTACAGTTTGCCTGCCAATATGGAGGAAGTGGCAGCTACCGTTGTAGATCGCATCATTGACCTGGCAGGTATTGAACAGCGAACCTTCCGCTGGGGTAGTGATAATACAAAGGAATAGCTATCTTAGCCCATTCTTTTATACATAATCATCGTCATGCAAATAGCAATTATCAACGGCCCAAACCTGAATCTGCTGGGCAAGCGGGAAACAGGTATCTATGGCAGTGAATCTTTTGAACATTATTTCGGTCAGCTGCAACAGCAGTATCCTGATATCACCCTTACCTATTACCAGAGCAATGTAGAAGGGGAACTGGTAAACTATCTGCATGAAACAGGATTTACGGCAGATGGTATACTGCTTAACGCTGGCGCCTATACGCACACTTCCGTAGCTATTCGCGATGCCATTGCCGGTATCAGGGCTCCGGTGATAGAAATACATATCAGTAATGTATACGCCCGGGAGGAATTCCGGCATACATCGCTGATAGCACCCAAATGTGTAGGAGGGATATATGGATTGGGACTGAAGGGATACCGGTTGGGGATAGAGCAGTTCAGAATGAGCTTTTAGGGGGGAATTCTTAATTCCCCTTTGTTATTTCCTTGAAATTCATTTAATTGCGGGACTCGTTAAAATAACCGTCATCCAGAAAACCACTTCTATGAAAAGAGTCCCCTTTGGCAAATTATTGCCTTTCATGTGCCTGCTGGCAGCTGTTGCATTTTCCAGTTGTAAGAAGAACGACAACGAAACCCCTCCACCGGTGTATAACATGACTGAGTTATATAACCAGGCAGTGGATCAGGCGATGCTTGGCGACAGCAGCAAGATTTCCAATGATCTGTGGCCGATTGCCCAAAGTAATAACAACCTGCAATGGAAAAATATCAATGGACAGGATTATGTACTGATGGCTACATTTATGCGTTATCCGAGTAGCTATCCTGCGGGAGATTCCATTACGAATACCTGGGGAGAGTCGTGGCTCTTTATTCCCCAACAGATGAAAAGCAAGATAGGCCCATCTTTCAAACCAGGATCCGATACAATTATGCGTATCTGTCAGTTGCTGGGTTTGCCGCCGGTTAACCCGAAAACCAATACGCATATTGCCACCATGTGGGTAAAGGCTTCACAGTTGTATCGTCCGGCAGGTAATCCGGCTATCGATACCAAAACAACGGGACCGGTATTGGTGAGCGGAGTTTCCACCAATTACGCCAACTGGTTTAACAACTATATCATCTTTGCCTATTACAGGCCGTTAACATCCGCTACCGATGCACATTATCCGTGGACGAGGATGGGATATACCTATGATTGGGCTCCCGGAGCAGACAGGGTGGGGATGAGCGAGTATGTGTTGCAGCCCAATTCAGGAGCGTGGGTGGAGAAGACAGTGAGAGCTGCAGACTTCTTTAAGAATTAGGAATATAGGAAGAAGAATTAAGAATGCCAGCGGAGATAGTAAACGCGAAGATCAAATTCGCTAATATCTCTGCTGGCATTCTTAATTTCTTTCTTAAAGATATTTGAAGTTCGTTTTTGGCGTAATATTCAGCAAAGCATGATAGATCAGTTCTATCGTGTTTTCGATATCATCTTTCTTCACCATTTCCACGGTAGTGTGCATATAGCGAAGGGGGAGGCTGATCAGCGCCGAAGGGGTACCGTCGTTGCTGTAGGCAAAGGCGTCGGTATCGGTGCCGGTGCTGCGGCTGACAGCGTGCCGTTGGAAGGGGATATCGTTTTTCTTAGCTGTTTTGATAATGAGGTCCCGGAGGATGTTATGTACGGCCGGGCCATAAGTGATGGAAGGGCCGGCGCCGCATTTTATTTCGCCCTCGATATTTTTGTTGATCATCGGGGTACTGGTATCGTGGGTAACATCGGTGATGATCGCCACATCCGGTTTGATGCGTTTAGCAATCATTTCAGCGCCCCGGAGGCCTACTTCTTCCTGAACGGCATTGACGATGTACAGGCCGAATGGGAGTTGCTGTTTCCTTTCCTTCAGCAGGCGCGCAACTTCAGCGATCATGAAACCGCCAATTCGGTTATCGATGGCGCGGCATACGAAGTAATCGTGGCTCAGTTCCTCGAAGCCATCTTCGAAGGTACATACGCAGCCAACGTGGATACCCAGATCTTCTACTTCTTTGCGGGTGCGGGCGCCACAGTCGAGGAATATATTATCAACTTTCGGCTGGGGCTCTTTGCCATCGCCGCTGCGGAGGCGGGTATGGATAGCGGGCCATCCGAATACGGCTTTCACGATTCCTTTTTCTGTATGGATATTTACCCGTTTAGACGGAGCGATCTGCTGATCGGAGCCACCATTACGGATAACGTAGATCAGTCCTTCCGGTGATATATAATTTACAAACCAGGATATTTCATCAGCATGTGCTTCAATCACCACTTTGAACGCTGCTTTGGGATTGATGATACCCACTGTAGAGCCGTAGGCATCTACATAATGTTCATCAATATACGGAGTAAGATATTTCAGCCAGAGTTTTTGTCCTTCCTTCTCAAAACCAGTAGGAGATGGGTTATTGAGGTAGTCTTTCAGGAATGCCATTGATTCCTTGCCGAGTAGTGCTTTTGGTTTTTTAGACATAATGATCACAGATTGATCTGATAAAGGTAATAAAAAATGTGCCAGCTAAAGGCTCATGAGCACATATAGCGCGGCTGAGAGGGCCATGAATCCGTCGAGTACGAAATAAAAGAGGTAATCGGATTTGGTTCGCTGGGCTTTCCGGGTGATCAGCGCGGTAGCGATCACGGGGATGATCAGGGAAATGAGGGCTGGCCAGCTGATATAAGGTTTCATCAGGAACGCAGCAATGGCGGCCACCAGCAGGGACAGGAAATAGAGCCTGTCGAGGTTTTTTGGATCCAGTGCTGTGATCAGGCTGCGAATGCCTTCTTTTCTGTCGGATTCAATGTCGCGGTAATCGAAGAGGATACAGATAGCGTATATCAGCGCGAAACGATGTATAGTCAGGAGTATGGCCGGAGCGTTGAAAGGCTGACCGGCTACGAGGGCCGGGAGCGGGGTGGTAACGTAGGTCCATACGAAGGTCAGGAACAGGGTTTTACCGATCGCAATCCTGCTCAGCCAGCGAAAGGCTTTGTGCGGCACTTTGGGGGCGGAATAGAGAAAGGTCAGGAACGCGCTGCCGCTGAGTACGAACCAATGTTCGCGGAGTTGCCAGAAATACCATAACGACCCAACCACTCCAATGCCGCAAAGAAACAGCATCAGCGTGCGGTGCCTGTCGCCCCAGCGTATTCTTTCCGACGATGAATAAGATCCCGGGGTAAGATACCAGTGAAAATTATAACTGCAGATAGTAGAGAAAAATACAAACAGGTAAAAGCTTTGCTGGTTGTAATGAAGGTGCAGTAACTCGTTGGTTTGCCATATCATTAGCAAAGCACATCCTGTGATGTAGATGGATGTAAACAGCAGAAAATTAAAAATGCTACGAAGCATGATCGTGTGAGTATGGAGCAGCCAGCAGCTAGCAGCTAGCTGCTGGTAGCTTATTACAAAGGTATATTGCCGTGTTTTTTTCTCGGCATATTTACCACTTTATTTTCAAGCATTTTAAATGCTTTAATCAGTTTGATCCGTGTCTGGTCCGGTTGGATAACCTCATCGATATAGCCTTTTTCCGCTGCCAGGTATGGATTGGCGAACCGTTCTGTATAATCGGCCACCAGTTCATTCATGCGGGTTTCAGGATCGGGAGAGGCATCTATTTCTTTTTTGAAGATAATTTCCACGGCTCCTTTAGCGCCCATCACAGCAATTTCAGCCTGGGGGAAGGCGAGGTTGATATCGGCGCCGATGTGTTTGGAGTTCATTACGCAATAGGCTCCGCCGTATGCTTTCCGGGTGGTGACGGTCAGCTTGGGCACCGTGGCTTCACTGAGCGCATAGAGCAGTTTAGCGCCGTTAGTGATGATGCCGTTCCATTCCTGGTCGGTGCCGGGCAGGAACCCGGGTACATCTACCAGTACCAGCAGGGGAACATTAAATGCGTCGCAGAAGCGGGTGAAGCGGGCTCCCTTAACGGAAGCGTGGATATCCAGTACTCCGGCCAGATGTGCCGGCTGGTTAGCCACTACGCCGATGCTGCGGCCGGCGATGCGGGCGAAGCCAACGATCATATTTTCGGCGAAGTTCTTATGCACTTCGAAGAAGCTATCCGGATCTGTGATCTCGGCGATCACCTCCTTCATATCATAGGGCTGGTTCGGGTGCGCAGGTATCATGTTATTCAGCGCTTCCCTTGTTTCATTGCCCGGCTGGTAGGGATATACCGGCGCTGTTTCCTCACAGTTCTGCGGTATATAGCTTAGCAGCTGCTTGATATACTGGATACATTCAATTTCATTGGCGCAGGCAAAATGGGTAACCCCGCTTTTAGCGGCATGGGTTTGTGCGCCGCCCAGCTCCTCGGAGGTTACTTCTTCATGTGTGACGGTTTTAACCACGTTAGGTCCGGTTACGAACATATAAGAGGTTTGTTCTACCATCAGGATAAAGTCGGTAATAGCCGGAGAATACACCGCACCACCGGCACAGGGGCCCATGATGGCAGAAATCTGAGGTATTACGCCGGAGGCCCTGGTATTGCGATAGAAGATATCGGCATAGCCGCCCAGGCTTACCACCCCTTCCTGTATACGCGCACCGCCACTGTCGTTCAGGCCTATAACCGGAGCGCCGTTCTGCATGGCGAGGTCCATGATTTTGCAAATCTTGCGTGCATGGGGTTCCGACAGGCTACCGCCGTAGACGGTGAAGTCCTGGGAAAAAACGTAAGTAAGCCGTCCGTTGATAGTGCCGTAACCGGTCACTACGCCATCGCCGGGAAATTGTTCCTGATCGGAGGTCAGTCCGCGGTTGCGGTTCATGACCAGCATATCCAGTTCCTCAAACGATCCTTCATCCATCAATAGTTGCAGGCGTTCCCGGGCAGTGAGCTTTCCTTTTTTATGCTGGGAGGCAATACGTACATCGCCTCCACCCAGCAGGGCTTCGGCTTGTTTTCCCTTTAATTCGTCTATTTTATCCATACACATGAAATAAGGTGATAAAGCTAAAAATAAAAAGGATTCCTTTAATGAAAAGGAATCCGGTGATATGTAAATGTAAGATATTAATTATTGTCTGTTAAACGGGATCTTGGGTGTGTAAATGGTATCGCTGATGTTACCGGCATTATCTACAATGTAGATCCCGAAACGAAGGCTGTCTTTAGGAGGTGTAACGGTACCCACTACGAAGTCATTTGATTGCAGCAGCACCCTTACTTCCGCGTTTACATTGGAGCCTTTGTTAGCGCCGATGCCTGGCATCTTGCGTTTTATGTAAGGGGTATCCTGGCGGCTGTTACGGATAGGCGCGAGATTTACAAGATTTTCAATGTCTCCGTCACCGTCCTTTACATTCAGGGTGATCATCAGCATATCGGTATTTTTGCCGATGGAATCGGTGGAATAGCTGATAAATGATACCACCGGCTTACTGCCAACACCATCTTTCTTACAGGCGTAAAAAAGGATTGCTAACGGGACTAAAAACAGAATTTTCTTCATAAAACAAACCTACATTAATTTAGGTAATATACAAATAATCGCTTATCTCTCCCCTGCCATGATAGAAACGTTTTTTTAGGTACAATTGTTACTTACCACGGCTGGTTTTATTCTTCTCCCTAACTTTGTGCGGTTTTAAAGACAGAGATACATGACTGCCATTTCACCGGATCATATATTTTCCCTGAAGGAAGGAGAGCTGGAAGCCGCCGCACTGGAGATGTTCAGGTACCAGTACGGGGCAAATGAACTTTACCGGGCTTATACAGATGCTCTGCGGATAGCGCCTGCATCCGTGAGGGATATAACGCAAATACCCTATCTGCCTATACAATTCTTCAAATCGCACCGGGTAGCATGCGGGCAATTTGAGCCCGAACTTGTATTTGAGAGCAGCGGTACTACACAAACAGTGAATAGCCGGCACCTGGTGAGATATTCGGATATCTATACCCGTAGTTTTATGACGGCCTTCGAGCAGTTTTACGGGCCGGTGAGCGATTACGTGATCCTGGGATTACTTCCCTCTTACCTGGAGCGACAACATTCGTCTCTCGTGAGGATGGTGCAGGAAATGACCATTCGCAGCCGGCATCGGGAAAGCGGGTTTTATTTGTATGAACATGATAAGTTATACCAGCAGTTGCAGGAGCTGGAGAACCGGGGGCAGAAAGTGCTGCTGATAGGGGTTACATTCGGATTGCTCGATTTTGCCGAAAAGTATGAGCTTTCGCTGGAGCATACCATTGTGATGGAAACCGGCGGAATGAAAGGAAGGAGGGAGGAATGGACAAGAGAGGAAGTACATGCTTTCCTGAAGGAGCGGCTGGGCCCTTCCTGTATACATGCGGAATATGGAATGACGGAGTTGTTGTCGCAGGCTTATTCGAAGTGCAACGGTTTCTTTGAAACGCCTTCCTGGATGAAAGTGCTGCTGCGCGATGAAAACGACCCTTTCCAGATCACAACCGGAAAAGGCGCCGGGGTAATGAATATCATCGATCTGGCCAATATCCATTCGTGTGCCTTCATTGCAACGGACGACATAGGCCGTATGCATGCCGATGGTAGTTTTGAAGTACTGGGCCGGCTGGATAATTCTGCACTCAGAGGCTGTAGCCTGATGGTGAGTTAGCGATCAGGCTTCTTCCATGGCTGCTATTTTCAGCAGGGCGGGCAATTTGCCTGGTTCGTGCATGATGGCAGCGAGGGACGACATGTACGGAAAGGAGTGATGGTCCATGCCGAATTTATTCAGCAGGTATACATCCAGTTGTTCGGGGGAGGTATGCCCCTGAATATAATCTCCCAGGTAGAAGAGAAATCTTTGTTTTTCCTTTTCGGAAAGGAGTACCAGGGCCACTTTGTCTTTCAGGCTGTTATGATGGCCGGACCGGAATATTTTAAGGGCTTGTTTGTAGTGGGCCAGGGTGAGCTCGCCGGCGGCGGCCGGGAGTAGCTGGGTACAGAAATAGTCTACTGCTATATCATCAAAAAAGCCGGCGCCTTCTTCATCGGTGCCAGGTTCGTTGTGCCAGGTAGCCCACTGGTAGAGCTGTTCGGTGGTGATATGCCCGGTAAGCATCGCTTCCAGCTGATGTATCGTTCCTTCCCGGGTGGGAGTAGTATCAGCGGCATGGGAAATGGTGGTGACAATTTCCCCGTAGTAATCTTCATTGATATCCCGGGCCACTTTAAACACCAGCCTGCTTACTTCCGTGTGCGTATTTTCTTCCTCCTTATGTTGCAACGGGGTAACACTACGTAACTCTTCAATCACTTCCGGCCTCGTTTTAGTACCATGTAGATATGCTTTTAATAATGTTACGAAATAAACAGCCGTTGTTGGCGACATTTCATTTTTCATGGGCCGAAATTGTTACATTTTCATTGGGTACTGGGTCAAAATTAGTATAAAATGACGAATAGTAACCAATAGTCAACTACCAATTACCATTCCACATCACCCACTTATCCGCCTTTAACATTTTTTTGGGCTCAAAAGAAAACTAAAACCGGTAATTTACCGTATGCTTCCATTGAGGGGCCTGCCCGAATGGCTATTTAACCAGAAGATGAACCATGGCAACCTGTAATCCAAAAGAATGGGTACGGCTATACGCTGATGATCTGTTCCGATTTGCCTGCAGCAAAATAGCTGATACCACGCAGGCGCAAGACCTTGTTCAGGATACTTTTCTCAGCGCTTTACAGGCCGCAGACAGCTTCCGGGGAGAGAGCAGCGAAAAGACCTGGCTGACGGCGATACTTAAAAATAAAATAACAGACCATTACCGGAAAGCAGAGAAAACCATATTTACAATCAGCCTTGAAGAGGCCAGGAATACCGATAGCGATCCTCTGGAGGTATTTTTTAATGAGAAAGGGCACTGGAAAAAGGAAGCCGGCCCAAAAGCCTGGACAGATGATATCAGCAGTAAGCAGGAGCGGATGGATTTTCTCAGTATATTACGTGCCTGCATGAATAAACTGACCGGATTAGGGAAAACGGTTTTCCGGCAAAAATACCTCGAAGAAAAAAAATCTGAACTGATCTGTAAGGAACTGACTATTACTACGTCCAATTACTGGGTAATCGTCCATCGCGCAAAACTGCAGCTGAGGGCCTGCCTGGAAAAAAACTGGTTCAGTAATTGAGGATGGGAAAAAGTCGCACATTAATGCCCTGTTGTAAAGAAGCCACCATGCTGGTGGAAAAGCAGTTGCAACATCCATTGCCTTTTATGCAGTGGATCGGTTTGAAGATGCATTTGCTGATGTGTGTACTGTGCAGACGATATGAAAAACAAAGCAAGGCCATCGATAGGTACCTGAAGGCACTGACCCTGGAGGAAGCAACCACACTTCCGGAAGAATTGAAAAAGCAATGGGAAATACTGATTGATTCAAAGCTGAAAAAATAATTTCAGTTACCTGTAAGGATACTCCAACTACCACGTCTATTCCATTGAACACATATTTTTTCATTCAATTAAATTTTCAAAAGATGAAAAACAACAATCCCATCAACAAAAAAGTTTTGTTATCAGGTTCGCTGGTTGCAGGTGCTATCCTGGGCCTGGCATCATTGCAGGTAAATGCCAAACCGGTAAGTTACACTAACCTGGGTTCCGGTGCTGCAGTAAGAGGTGCGTTGACTGGTGCTTCCGGCGCTGCCGCAAATGCCATTGAATTATCCTGCGGCGCTAAGAAAGACAGCGCTATGGCTGGAAAATCCAAAGAAGGTAAATGTGGCCAGGGCAAATGTGGTGAAGGCAAATGTGGTGATAAGAAGGGGCACAAAAGTGGTGGAAAGAAAGGTGCTGCCAAGCCTAAAGCAGATTCATCTAAATCCGGCAGGTAAGCTTACATCGAAAAGACCGGTAGTAGATATAGCCGCCGGTCTTTTTTCCGTTTTCCTAACAAACTAAATGTATCATCATGGTAGGAGTTGGTTTTCGAAGGGAGTTCGCGGAGGAGTTGATCAGCGGCGAACATATCAGGCCGGATTTCGTAGAGTTTGCTCCCGAGAACTGGATGAATATAGGTGGGTATTGGAAGAAGATATTGCACCAGGTGGTCGACAAATACCCGGTGCTGTGCCATGGGCTTTCGTTGTCGATCGGCAGTCCCGAGGAACCTGACCGGGAATTTCTACAGTATCTGAAAACTTTTCTCAACGAATATAAAGTGCAGTTGTATTCGGAGCATCTGAGTTATTCCAAATGCGACAATGCACATATGTACGACCTGTTACCGATACCTTTCCGCATGGATGCGGTGAAACATATTGCAGCGCGTATACAGGAAGTACAGGATTTTCTGCAGCGGCCGATGGCGATGGAGATCGTATCGTATTATACGCCGGTAGCAGCAGAGATGAGTGAAGCTGAATTCATCCGGGAAGTGGTGGAGCGTTCCGGTTGTCAGTTGTTGCTGGATGTTAACAATATTTATGTGAATGCCTTCAATCATCAGTATGATGCCAAAGCATTCATACAGCAGCTTCCGCTGAACAAGGTAGCTTATATACACATGGCCGGCCATGAGCAGGTGGCGCCGGATCTGATTATAGATACACACGGAGAACCTATTATTGATCCTGTATATGATTTGTTTGAATGGACGCTTCAGCATCTGCAACCTGTGCCGGTATTGCTGGAACGGGATTTCAATATCCCTGAGATGAGCGAATTGCAGGGAGAGTTAGTGCGGTTGAAAAGTATCTGTCAAAAACAATGGAAACTGAAAAATGAGCTTGTTGCCTGACACCCGTCAAATACAGCAGACTTTTTCCGCGTACTGCCGTACCGGAAAGCCTGTAAAGCTGCCCGGCCTCACACCTGGCCGCATACAGCATTACCGGCAGTTGGTGTTTAATGTGATCTGCGATACAATGGAGAGCGCATTTCCCATTACATTCAGCAGCATTCCTGCCGGGAAATGGAACAGGATGGTGAAGGAGTTCTTCGCCCGTCACGCGTGTAAATCGTACCAGGTATGGAAACTGCCGCTTGAATTTTATACCTATGCCGTAGAAAATAACTGGGAAGAAGTGCATGCTATTCCTTACCTGAATGACCTCCTGGCCTTTGAATGGGCAGAAATGGAGGTATATAATATGGAAGATATTATGCCGGCGCCTTATCAGATGTCCGGCAGCTGGACAGACGATCCGCTGGTACTTAATCCGGAGCATCGCCTGTTGCAGTTTGCTTATCCGGTTCACCTTACTTCTGAGAAGAAAGCATTGCTTTCCCGCAAGGGAACCTACTTTGTATTGCTGCACCGGCATCCGGATACCGGCAACGTGGAATTCACGGATTTGTCGCCCTGGCTGGCACTGGTAACAGAGCAAATGGTGCACGGACTAACATTAAAGGATATACTGGAATATGCCCCTCAACTGAATATAACGGTGACGGATATATTGGAGAAAGATACGCTTGCTTTTTTACAACACATGCAGCAGCAACAATTTGTATTGGGGTTTCAAAGATAGCATAAGCATATGAGAGCATTCCTGAAAGACCTGCCTTTATTGGCGATGCGGCTGGTGCTAGCCTATGGGTTTTATGCGCCGGCTATGATGAAATGGAAAGATATACATGGTATTGGCGACTGGTTCGCGCAGTTGCAGATTCCATTACCTTATATCACTGCCTGGGTAGTAGCCATCACGGAGTCGGCAGGGATCATATTGCTGGTAACAGGGTTGTTTGTACGTTTTATAACCCCCTTGCTGATGGTTAGCATGTTGGCAGCGATATTTACCGTGCATTGGAAGAATGGTTTTGCAGCGGGAGATAATGGCTTTGAGATACCATTGTATTACCTCATTATGTTATTTACCTTACTGGTTTATGGAAGCGGGAGGATAGGTCTGGATTATTTCATTCAATTAAAGAAGCGCCGCCGCCCCCGGTATTGATATATCTGTCGAGTAGTATTCTTTTTATCATCTTTCCCCCGGAAGTGCTAATTTCGCCGCTGTTCTGAGACTATACCTGTATGCAATTAGCACGAAAAATCATTGGCGCCGAATTACAACTGTTCGAAGAAAAGTTTGCCAGTACTATGACGAGCGACCTCGTGTTGCTCGACCGGATTATGTCGGATATTATCGCGCACAAAGGGAAGCAGATGCGACCTATGTTTGTGCTGTTGTGCGCCAGGTTATGCGGAGAGATAGGCGAGGCCAGCTACCGGGCTGCACTGCTGGTAGAAATATTACATACCGCTTCGTTGGTGCACGACGATATGATAGACGATGCCATGAAGCGGAGAAGTGCATTTTCCGTGAATGCACTATGGAAAAACCGGGTATCCGTTAGCGTGGGAGATCAGTTATTTACCAAAGGTGTTTTACTGGCATTGGACAACAACGAGCCTGAACTGCTCAAAATTTATTCTTCCGCCATACAGCAAATGATAGAGGGTGAATTATTGCAGATGACAAAATCCAATAAGCTGAGCTTTGAAGAAAAAGACTATTACGATCTGATTCATGCAAAAACTGCGTCGTTCCTTGCCGCAGCCTGCGCAGCAGGAGCTGCTTCCGCTTCGGGTACACCGGAGATGGTGCAGTTGATACATGACTTCGGACAAAAAACAGGTATGGCCTTTCAGCTGAAAGATGATCTGTTTGATTATGGGAATGCAGATGTAGGTAAACCTACGGGTAATGACATCAAGGAAAAGAAAGTGACGCTTCCCTTAATTTATACGGTGAAGCAAGCAGACCCGGTATTACGAAGAAAGATACTTCATATTGTGAAGCATGAGTATACCGATAAAGACAAAGTGAATTTCGTTATAGGGGAAGTAAAGCGTTTGGGAGGGTTGCAGTATGCAGAGGGGAAAATGATGGCTTTCCGGGACGAAGCTATTGAAATTTTATACAGATTCCCTGAATCGCCTGCCAGATCTGCATTGGAGGAGTTGGTACGTTATACTACTGACCGGGCTTATTGAGTGTTATTCAAAGCTTGTTGTGACACTAATCATACAGGATGTCTTTTTATTAATCCCGCATTATTTTTCAAAAAAATTTCTTGAAAAACTATGAAAAATCCATTTAGCTAGTTACATTTGAATTAGTAGCGTTAATAGTACAACCAGAATTTAAATAGCGTTGGTAGTATTGATGATTGTAGAGCCCCGTGTAAGCTGTAGTTAACAAGCGTCGTTAGTACTAGCAATTATTGAAAAACGAGCATCGTTTCAGGATTTAAATTTCACGTTAAACAACTTGTCCATGACTCATCGATCGTTAGAACCTGATAGGGTTTCGAGGTGCCCTTAGTATTTCCGGTACGTATTTTTTTTGGAGGTGAACAATTCCAATGCACTGCTGATGCCATGTCCGGCGTCAGACAGCGGTGTTATTGACTACCTGTTACCGTAACGTACATCATTTACGCCGTAGAGACATTCCTGAAAAAGGAAGCGGGAGTGCTATGCCCGCAAATGTCTGTAATACTCCACGTTTCAATGCAAATCATTTTGCGTTGCGGGGATCTCATTCCTAAAATTTCATGTATGAAGCACATTTACATTTTCCTGTACAGGGGAGTTTATCTGTTGGCGGCTGCGTGTATGGTTTGTAACTATGCCAGTGCCCAGAATGTCTTGTACAAAAGTAAGCAGGACACGGGGAACAAGGCTTCCGTGGATTCTGCTGCAATTTTTTCCAAAGTGGTATCCACACACAGGGATACTTTGGGTTATGTTCCCAACAACGAGCTTATTTTCAGACCCGGCAGGAATGGCGCTATTTCCTCCGTAGAGATGTCTGAAGTAAGAAAGCTGCCGTATATCAGTATCGATCAGATGCTGATAGGACGGGCAACCGGCGTGGATGTACGCACACCTACTGCAGAGCCGGGGAAGCGAAACTCCGTTTTCATACGTGGTACTTCTTCGCTGTTACTCAGTAACCGGGATCTGTTTTACGCTCAGCCGGCCTACGTAGTGGATGGAGTGCCGCTTATCCTGGATCATGCTTTTGCGTATGATATACAGCGGTTCGACTTTAACAGGATGGGCACAGAAACTAACCTGCTGGCCTTTCTGGATGTAAATGATATTGAAAGTATAGAAGTACTGAAGGATTTTGCGGCGAGTGCAAAATACGGACCGAATGCCGCTAACGGCGTTGTGAATATCACTACCAGGGCGCCGAGGGTAGGCACTATGAAAGTATCAGTGAACGGGTATGTGGGGCTTTCATTGAAGCCCGCCGTAGATGCTGTGAACGGGCGTTACGAGAGTGATTTCAGGCTGCCGTTTTACCAGAAGTATGCCGACGAAACACAATGGCGCAACTTCCCCCGTTATCTGGCGGATTCGTCGCAGGCGCGTTATTACGGCCCTGCAAACTGGGACGATCTCTTTTTCAGGAACGGATTTTCAGATGGTATACAAGCCGCAGTCAGTGGAGGAACGCCGTTCACCAACTTCAGGTTTAGTGTCGGGCAATCGTCGCAACAGAGCGTGTACGATAAAACGGGCATCAAGCGCTATGATGTGAACTTTGGCCTCAACATTCAGCCGATCAGGAATTTAAGGATAACTACCTATGTGGCAGTAGCGAACCTGAACCGTAAAAGGAATGAATTCATACGCGACCGCGCTGGTGATGAAGACTATCTCTTTAACTATTCTTCGCCGTTGTCGCCCAACAAGGATTACCTGCAACAGTATTACACGGATCTGAATAATACCATCAATCGCAATAAGAATAACTCGGCCAGGATCATTGCCAATGCGCAGTATAATTTTCTCTCGCACTGGTCGTGGAATACCCGCTTTGCGATCGACTACGGACAGAACTTCCGCGACTTCTTCGTACCCACCGCATTAGGCGAAGGGAACAGCTATGTTTCCAACTTTGATGGTTTGAACAAACGCCTGGTGCTGGATAACTCACTGCGTTATGAAACTGACCTGAAGAACGGGCATCATGTGGATGTTACCCTCGGTGCTTATGGTCAGTGGGACAAATGGCGCTATGATTACGGACGTGCTTATAAAGGATCCAGTGATTATGTGAAGATATACCAGCCCGGGACAGATGATCAGAAACAAGGCCGTTTCGGCAACTTCCGGTTGATGTTCAATACAAAAGATTTTACTGTTTCCAACCTGGCATCTTTTTATGGTAACATCGGTTATAATTTCCAACAGAAATATTTTGTGAACTTCTATCTCAGAAGAGATGGCACCTCTTATCTGAGCAACAGTCAGCGTTGGCTGATATCGCCCACACTGTCGGCTTCCTGGAAAGTATCCAGGGAAGATTTCCTGAAAGAATCCGACTGGCTCAGCAACCTGAATGTGCGCGCCAGCTGGGGCCGGGTAGGCCGGCTGGTAATGGATGAATTTTACAGAAACGGCCCTGTTTATAACGTAGATGCAGGCTGGAACGGCGTGCCTAATATGTCTACCTATAATGGCTTCCCGGTTATTAACGCCGCCTACGGTAACGGCTATATTGTTCCGGGTACTTCCTGGCCGGTAGTAGAACAGATGAACGGAGGAATAGATCTCGGCTTATTCCACGACAGGGTAAGGCTTTCACTGGATGTATACTCTAAAACAGATAAGAACCTGCTGGTAAAAATACCTACACTGGAAGAAGAAGGTTATACCGGTATTGTGAAAAATGGAATGAGTATACGTAACTACGGATATGAACTGGCGATTGATGCAGATGTAGTAAAGGATAAAGCATTTCAGTGGTCGACCGGCCTCAGCGTATACACCAACCAAAACAAGCTGATGGCATTGCCAGACGGGCTTACAGACCTGGTGATCGGTAACCGCCGGTTCCTGGTAGGCAAGCCAACAGACCGATACTGGCTGCTGATTAACGAAGGAATTTATAATTCAGATGCTGAAGTTCCGGTGAACCCGGGAACCGGCAGGAAGATGACTTACCAGGGAGTAACCATGCGTAAAGGAGATCCTAAATGGAAAGACCTGGACGGTAATTATGACATCAACGATAAAGACAGGATCATGACTGGCCGTATATCGCCTGCAGCCACGGGAGGATTCAGTAATACATTCCGGTACAAAAACTGGGAGATGAATGTGTTGATCAATTATGCATTCGGACGTAAGATCATTAACCAGGTATTAGCCAATCGTTTTGATTTTGCCAACCGTGAAGGCATTGATGACCCGAAAGCGATCAAAGAAATCACCTGGTGGTCAAAGGTTCCCGGCGATTACAGCAAAATTCCCCAATACAATCCCTGGAGCGCAGTATATGCTTATCAGCCTGATCAGACATTATTCCTTGAAAACGGATCTTATGTAAAGCTACGATCAATGACACTGGCGTACAATATTCGGACAGAACGTATGAAGCGCGCCGGGATAGATCAGCTGAGAGTATATGCAACGGGCAATAACCTCTTTACATGGACGAAGTACAAAGGCGGTGATCCCGAAGCAGTCAGCTATTTCGGCTATGATGAGGGATACTATAACTGGGCCGCCCCGAGAGCATTCACTCTGGGCTTCAATTTTCAATTCTGATGTTAAAAATTATGTTTATGAAGAATATAGTTGTTGCCGGCATGTTCCTGCTACTGGCCACAGGTATGCTGTCGTGTAAGAAAATGCTGGATGTGCCCTCGCACCGGTCGCTGACGGAGGATAATATGTGGCAGACGAAGAGTGATGCCCGGGCGGGTTTATCGGCCTGTTATGCACTGATGAGAGCTGCTATGGCCAATGAAAATGCACATTGGATATACGGAGAACTCAGGGCCGGAGATTTCCAGGCTACGAAGCGTGGAGATATTAAAGCCGTGGTGGAAAGCAATCTGAACGCCAGCTTTTCCACAATGGATGAATGGCGCGACTGGCGCAGGTTTTATGCAGCCATCGCACAATGTAATCTTACGATCGCCAAATTACCACAGATCACCACCACCGATTATCGCTATTCAAAAAATGATCTGACGCTCGACCGCGCACAGGCGATTTATATCAGGGCCTTTCTTTATTACTACATTGTAAGAATCTGGGGAGATGTACCATTAGTAACGGCGGTAGCAGATGGTACCGTCAAGAATATTACCCGCGAGAAATGGGATAAGGTACTGGACTATGCCGCATCAGAAGCACTATCCTGCATTGACGGGCTTCCGTGGAAGTATGACGGAAAATCACCGGAACAACAAGGGTTGTACCGTGGTCAGGGAGAGTCGCACCACAAGTCTATCACCATCACTAAAGGTATGGCCTATACGTTGCTGGCGCATATTTACAACTGGAAGAACGATCATGCGAAAGCCTTGCAATATGCAGATATCGTGATTAACAACCAGTCGAACGAAGGATATGATTTTGTAGGGCTCGATGAACTTACCCGGTTGGATGGTGCTTTCCGTGGCCGTATCAATGCTAATATTTTCCAGGTAGATATGAACTTCGACCACGCGGAAATATCTTCTACCGGCCAGCTGGAAGACTGGACACTGCGGGACCCTTATATACCCCGTCGGGAATCGGAAATATACGTACCTAAAGACAGCGTATTAAAAATCTACGGAGAGCCTCATGAGCAGCGTCCTAATTACTTCTTTACAAAGATGGAGGACACTTACCCGATCTTCTTCAAAATGAAGCAGATTAATAGTGCAGTGAAGGATCCGGTATTGAAGATGTATGCCTCCTGTATCATCGTATTCCGTTATGAAGAACTTTTCCTGCTGAGGGCGGAAGCAAAAGCCAGGCTGGGCAGAACAGCTGATGCGCAGGCAGATCTGAACAAGATCCGTAACAACCGTTCCCTGAAGAGTGTGCCCGTTACCACGGCCGGACAGGATCTGCTGGATATGATTTTGTTGGAGCGCAGGCGGGAGCTGATGGGAGAGGGCTGGTTCTGGTACGACATGATACACTTCAGCAAGATACCGGAGCACAGCCGCTTCACACAGGCTGATGTGAATGCCGGCGCCGCTTACTGGCCACTGTCGCAGGATGCGCTGGCGAACAACCCGGCATTGATTCAAAATTCTTATTGGAAATAATAATACACTCCCATGAAAAAATATTTATCGCTACTGCTGGTGATCGCCTGTTTTGCCTGTAAAAAGGGAATGCAGGACTATCGCAATGCCAAGCCTTTGTCGGAAGTGAAAGTCAGCACCTACGATTTTCTGAAACAACAGGGAGGGCTATACGATACTTTGCTGCTGCTGATAGACAGAGCAGGACTGGCAGATACGCTAAGAAGCAACCGTGTCACGTTTTTTGTGCCGCAGGATAATAGTATACAGACGGCTATCCGCAACGTAAACTTTGCGAGAGCGCGCCTGGGCGATGCCCCCAACTGGACGCTGGACAGCATTCCGGTGAAGGTATGGGACAGCCTCCTGCGCCGGTACATGATACCAGGAATTGTAACAGCGGATTCGCTGCGTTATGCAGATGGAACAGAGCTGGTATCGCTATATGGTCATAAGATGAATGGAAAGGCAGCAGCTACCAATGCTTCTGGTGCAGTGGGGGGAGGAACACAGGTATTGCAATACAGTGATATGAATGATTCGAGGTTTACGAAAGACTGGGTTACAGCGCTTACACAGAATGTGGATATCAAATCAAAGAACGGGCTTATGCATATCCTGGAAGAGCGGCATGTATTCGGTTTCAATTCCTTTGTAGGCAAGGCGTATCCAAGATCGCTGGAACCATTACAGGGGCCTTACCTGGGGTATCCGCTGGATATACCAGGCATTGTGAACGCAGCTGATTATGATGAAGGACCGAAAGAAGTAGCTTTTCACTATCGTAACCCGAATGGTAATCATCAGTACCGGCCGGATGCTCCGGGAACAGAAAACTGTTCAGACGGCGACAACCAGGTCAGTGCAGGAGGGGGCTATAATATCGGATGGACCAGTGATGGAGATTGGGTACGTTATACCGTGAATGTGAAAGTAGCCGGCACCTACAAAGTAGATCTGAGAATCGCCGGTAACGGAGGTGGCCTCATCTACCTGATGATGGATGATGTGAGGGTATGCGACGACATTCCGATACAAGGTACCGGCGGATGGCAGAAATGGCAGAGTGCAGTAGGGTCGGCAGAGCTCCCGGCAGGAAAGCACCTGATGAAAGTGATGATCAAGAAAGCTAACCTCAACCTGCACCGCGTCATCTTCACCAAACTTTAAAAAGCATAATCATGAATAAGCGTATATACGTTCACGTAATAACAGGTATACTGGCCATTGCCACCACCAGTTGTTACAAACAGATGGTACCAAAGGAAAAGGAGCATTTCAGTAACAACGCCAATTTCGACGGAGATACCTATAATGCCAATTTCGGACGTACCAACGTGTTTTATGGAAAATTTAATCCCGACTATTCCACACAGCCGCTGACCTTTACGTTGCAGAATATACAGCGCCCGGATGGTACGCCCGCTACGGAATTGCAGGAACAGATCAATACCCTGCAGTGGAAAGCGTATTACAGCGGAACGGAAACATCCGTGGCAGAAATAGATGCCAAGCGTATACCGGTGAAACGTACCGTACTGGATATCAGGGAAACATCCGGTGATCTTGTATTCTGGGCCACAGATACCACGAAGATCAAACCTGGTACCTATACATTCGACATCTTCGTGAAGAATAACGGCGGGCAGAAAACTTTTCAAAAGAGGAAGCTGGTATTGCGCCTTCCTAAGCCGTATGAGCCTTATGAATTCGATGATATCACTGGTAAACGTAAGGACCCCAACAATGGCGGTATCATTCGTCCGAATTTGTCTAATGTGAAGGACATGCAGAACAATCCGCTGGCACCCGAGAATGTAACCGTATATTTTAAGAAAACAGGTACTGCGAAGAATTCGGTTTCCTTTAAATTCTTTGATAAGGACTCGCTGCCGATCCGGCTGTCGTCGTTTAATATCACCCGTTGGGATAGTCTTAGTTACTTCAGCAATACCATACAGCAGAAAGTGTTTTTCGGGTTTAACCGGAAGATGACTCAGGACAGCACAGTGGTAACATGGGATATCACTAACCCTTATCCGGTGCTGGCAGATGTAGGTATTAATGAACAGGCTACGATAGGATTTACTTACGAAAGGGTTTCCTATGGTATACGCACACAGGCGAGCATAGGACTGTCGTTTGCCATATTTGAAGCCGGTAGCTGGGATATCATCATGAAGTTTAAAGTGAATCCCAGGTTCATTAATGACTAACCAGGTAACCTTATTCCGAAACATTTAAAAATTCGTGCCATGAGTAAACGGTACATAAACATATTGGCCCTGCTGCTGTTGTTACTAACGGGAACGGACATACTATATGCCCAGCAGGCCATCACCATCAAAGGCAGGGTTACTGATGCGGGCAGTAAAGAGGGGATACCGGGCGTGACCATCATCGACATAAAAAATAACAAAGGACTTGGTGTAACAGATGCCTCCGGCCGTTTCACCATTACTACAGATCCGGAACGTACCATACAGTTCAGGTATATCGGATACCGGTTTGAAACGCTGAAAGCCGGCAAAGCAACTACATTGAATGTGACGCTAACGCCGGAAAATAAATCGCTGAAAGAGGCGGTAGTAGTAGGTTATCAGAAGCGTACCAAAGAAACGGTATCGGGATCCGTGGCCGTTATTTCCGGGAAAGATTTGCAGGATGTGCCTGTGTCCAATATACAGGAACTGCTGCAGGGTAAAGTAGCCGGTCTGAATATCCAGAATAATACCGGCGCGCCCGGTTTTCGTGGTACCATTGCCGTTAGAGGCGTTTCGCAGCTGAACGTAAGCGGTAGTGGTGATCAGACTTACCTTGCTACCAACAACCCCTTGCTGGTAATCGATAACGTACCGGTAGATTTTGACGGCGGTATTTCGCAATCTATGCTGCAGCCGGGAGCCGCTACTGGTCCGCTGGCGCTGATACCTCCTGAGGATGTACAATCGATCGAGGTAATGAAGGATGCCCAGGCAACAGCGCTGTACGGCTCCCGTGGCGCCAATGGGGTAATAGTAGTGACTACAAAAAGAGGTAATTCGCCCACTCCGATCATAGACGTTAATAGCAGTATTTTCGTGAACTTTCCGCCCCGTCTGCGGCCTACTATCGGAGGAAACGGGGAACGGTTGTTCCGTATCAACTCTATCCTGAACAATTCAGTAGATGATCATCAGGCCCGGGATATCCTGTCGAACGCCCAATTCCTCACAGATAGTCTGAACCCGTTTTACAATAATTCCACCGACTGGCAAGGGTTGTTTTACCGGACTACGGTTAACACCAATAACAATATCCAGATCAGTGGTGGTAATATAAAGATGAACTACAAGGCCAATTTCGCTTATCAAAAGAACCAGGGCGTAATCAAGAATACAGGGTTTAATAAATACAGCCTGAATATGCAGTTATATATGCAACCTATACCCAGGCTGCGTATCGGGGCGCAGTTGTTTAGTGCATTGGGGCAAAAACAAAGAGGCAACGGGGGAGGGTTGACGGGTAATGGTGCCGGAAATGCATTTACATCATCGCTATTGCCTGGTCCATCGAAGTTCGTAGGCAGTCCGCAACTGACAGGATATGAGAATAACATTGACGACAACAACACCCTGAATATACGTGGCTTCCTGGATGTAGATTATGAGATATTAAAGGGATTACGGCTCAACTCTACTACTTCTTACGATTATTATACAGATACCCGCGACCGTTTTAACCAGGCATTTGCCAATAATAACGTTACCGGTTTGTATGGTTTTGTAGGAAGACATGATGAGCTGAATACCCGTAATGGTGTGAACTATAGCTACAGCAGCAATGTCAGCAATCTGGAAAAAGGGCATAACTTTTACGCCAGTTTTTTCAGTGAGATTAATATCAAATCGGATGATCAGCATGTGCGTGATGTTCGTAATGGCCCTAATGATTACTACTGGGGCCCTCGTGGATATTCGCCCCGTTTCTATCCGGGTAACCCCTGGAATAATGCGGACGAAGTGAACGTGAATGGTACACCTGTATCGTTTGTATATCATGCCGCTTCATGGGCAGGTTTCCTGTCGTACAACTACCGCACAAAGTATAGCGTGGACCTTGCTTACAGACTTGATGGAAACTCTGCAGCAGGTATCAATAACCCCTATACGAAAAACCCATCTGTAGGTTTCCGCTGGAATTTCAATAAGGAAAATCTGATGCGGCGTATGAACTGGCTGGACTATGGATCTGTGCGTGTTACATACGGACTTAACAGCCGTCCGTCGGCTACCATCCTTAACTCGCTTGGGATGTACACTACTACAACACCGTACAATAACAACGTATCCATTATTCCTGATTTCTCCATGTTGGCCAATCCCAATATGCAACCGGAGAAATCGTCGCAGTTCAACTTCGGTGTGGACCTGGGGTTATTCAAAGGCAGGTTAGAGATTATCTACGATACTTACTATAAGGATAACTACAACATCGTGCGGGATAACTATCTTCCGAACTCCATCGGCTATAACAAGGTACAGGTGAATGGAGGAGCGGTAGTAAACTACGGACATGAATTGTCGATCACTGCGCGACCGATTGTGCATACGAATCCCAAAGGTCTGCAGTGGACATTCTCTGTTAACGGCGCCTACAATAAGAGTGTGCTGACGGCGCTGCCGGGAGGAACACAGTTTTACCTGAGCTACGATAACAATACGTATCAGTCAGTAGCGCTGAAAGTTGGCCGTAATCCGCAAAGCAACTTCCTGTATCAGACAGATGGGGTGTACAGAACAACTGCGGATGTGCCGGTTGATCCGATCCGTGGAGTACGTTACAAAGCATTCGTTGGCCCAGGTACACAGTTTTTCCAGGGAGGCGATCCTATCTGGCGTGATCTGAACGGGGATTACGCGCTTGGTGCCGCCGATTATTTTATCATGGGCAACCCGGAGCCGTCAGTAACAGGAGGTCTCAACAACACAGTCAGCTACCGGAACTTTTCGCTGAATATATTCTGCTCTTATCTGATCGATCGGAGTATTCTCAACAATGCTGTAGCAGCGAGGATCTGGCGGTTGCAGTATCCTGATGTACTGACGTTGTCGTCCGGTACAGCAGCTGGCCCGATCAATCTTTATGATGTGAGCCTGATCGATTACTGGAAAAAATCGGGCGACAATGCCACGCATCCTGCATTGGTAGGATCATTCCTGCATGACAGGGCAGTGGCGCCTAACAGGCTTGATCAGAGCCTGTATATGGAAGATGGTTCTTATTTCAAGATCAACCAGGTAACGTTGGCGTACCAGTTCCGCGACTTCAACTTTATGAAGCGTTTGAAACTGCGCGTGCTGAGAGCTTACCTGACAGCATATAACGTAGCCATATTTTCCAAATATTCAGGCCCTAACCCCGAAACCGTTACGCCGCTCGGAAGAGACGATATCAATGGATATCCGGCAGCTACCAGCTTTACATTCGGTATAGGCGCTCAGTTTTAATGACACCAAAATTATTGTCAGATGAAAAAATGGTATAGAATAGGAATTCTGATCTGCGTGTTACTGGGTGCAGGATCCTGTAAGAAGTTCCTGCAAGTAAAACCTTTAGATACGCTCTCCGGAAATGATTTCTGGAAAACCAGGGGAGATGCACAAAAAGCAGTGAGTGGTGCTTATGCCATCCTGCTCGATAAATTCACCAGAAGCGTGTTATATAACGTAGGTGATTTCCGGGCGGGAAACTGGAACTGGTTTAATAAAACCAATCTTCGTGCAATAGGTAATAACCAGATGCTGTCGACTGGCGGCGGTGATGGCGCCAATGATCCGCAGGACTGGCAGCAGTTTTATAAAGCCATAGCTGCAGCTAATCTTTGTATCGACAGGATAGGAGGTATTCCTGATCCGACTTTTAGTTCGAAGGAAAAGAAATCATTGGTGGCGGAAGCCCGGTTTGTCAGGGCGTTCACTTATTTCTTTATTTGCCGGATGTATGGAGATGTGCCTTTGCAAACCGATCCGTACGATATCTCATTGCGGCCGAGAGAGAAGATGCTGACAGTACTGGATTTTTGTTTGAAAGATCTGGCAGCCAGCAAAGATGATCTGCCTATTTCCTACGACGATCCTACCTACCGGGCAGTGCGTGGCACCCGTGGTGCAGCCCTTGCATTAATGGCACATATCAACATGTGGTCGGCCGGATTTGATAAGGGAAATCAAAAGAACTACTGGACACAGGCTGCGGCTCTTGTAAAGGAACTGATGGACCTGAACGAGTATAAGCTAATACCTTATACTCCGGAAACATTCAAGACGATCTTCAAAGGCCGTTCAGAGGAAGGCATATTTGAGTTATCGCTGAATGCCAACTACGGCGGAAAATTTCACTCGCTGATTTGTCAGTGGACGCTGCACGCGCCCTATATCATAGATGCGCTGGGTGGCAGAAGTGAAATTACACCAATGGTGAAGCATCTGGACAGAGTGTATCCGCGAGGGGAGTCGGACAAGAGAATGGATCTCTGGTTTGATGATCCTTATGCAGCAAAAGATCCGCAATCGCCCATGTTCCTGAAATTTTCCTCTATTACAGATCCGGTATCGAGGGATTATGACGCCAACTTCATTTTCTTCCGCTATGCAGATGTGATACTGTTGAGAGCAGAAGCGCTGGCTTACCTTGATAACACGGCAGAGGCGATAACAATGCTGAATATGATCCGCGATCGTGCCGGTGCGAAGGTGTACAACGGCGGCGGTGGTAAGGCGTTACAGGATGCCATCTTCTATGAAAGGGAAAAAGAGATGATGGGAGAAGGACATTTGTGGTATGACCTGGTACGTACAGGAAGAGTGATGGATAAGAATGTAACAGAAGATCCACTCACGCAGGATCAAATGGATAAAGGCGCCTGGACATGGCCCATTTCACAATCAGCTGTTACCAACAACCCGTTAGTAACCAGGAACCAATACTGGATTCAATAACCGCAAAACTAATCACTATGCGAAAGCTATTGTATATATATGGCACATTGCTGATAGCCGGCATATTATTATCTGCCTGTAAGAAAAATTATTATGTAGATACTGGTATTGCCAATCCCAAGTATAATGGAACTATTTATGATTACCTCGTAAAGAATCCATATCTGTTTGATACGGTGGCATATATCGTAGAAAAAGCAGGATTAAAGGAAACGCTGCAAAATGATTCTATCACCTTCTTCAGCCCTACAGATGAGAGTATCGGTATTGCTATGAATGAACTGAATAGTTACCGTTATATGATGGTAGAAGACAGTGTACGTTTGGGTGACATACCGGGCAGCGTATGGAAAAAGTTCCTCGAGCGTTATATTCTGCCGGGCAAATATAAAGCAGACCGTTTCGCAAGGATAGATCCGGTTAACTTTTATGCCTATCCGGGTATCAATTATGTGATGAAGAATGGATACATATTGAACATAGGGCTGATCTACCAGGATTATAACGGCGTAGAGGCGGTAGGGGCGCGTGTGTTGTTGCTGACCGATATTACTTTTGATCCGGTGACGTTCCTGAATAATCCCAGTTCGGTGGTTGCCTCTTCAGACATACAGCCAACAAACGGTGTGATGCATGCACTGAATACCAAGCATAAGTTTGGATTCAGGCCGGGAGAGTTTCTGAGAGTGGCAGAAGAAACATTGCGTAATAAGTAATCAAGTAAAGCATTTTATTATGAAAAGATATTTCTATTTATGCCTGGTGCTTGCTGTATTGAATGCCTGTACGAAGGACAAGGTAAGCAGGAGCGGGAAGAATCCTTATCAGGAAACAGTGTTGCCGGCAATATATCTGACAAAGAATGGTATCAATCCGGCCAGTGGAAAAGTAGGAGATGAAGTAACGATCAGCGGAAAGGGATTTGATAAGAATAAAGACAAGATGGCGGTATTGTTCAATGGCGTTAAGGCGACAGTTGTTGCACTAACGGATACGACTGTACGTGTTAAAATACCACTGCAGGCAGCTACGGGTAACGTATCTGTGCAGGTGGACCAGCAGTATTTTTTCGGCCCTTTTTTTCGTGTATTTGGCGTGTTTGAGATGGATACATTGTATCCGAGCCTGACGGGGGCGAATGGCACCATCGGGAACATCATAGCTGTAAGAGACGGCAAATATCTGATCACCGGTGATTTTACCTCTTATGGTGGTACATCCAGAAACCGCGTAGCAAGGCTCAATCACGATGGCACACTCGATGGAAGTTTTGCTTCCGGATCGAAGAATGGTACCAATTCATATGTGAGTACAGCGGTGTTGCTGAAAGATGGGAAATACCTGGTTGCCGGCGCCTTTAACAGTTATGAAGGAGTTAGTTATGTAAACAGCATTGCAATGTTGAATAGCAATGGTTCTATGGCTGCGGATAAAGCGCAGACTCCGTCGAATAACCTCGTTACCGTATCAGCGCTGCAGGGAGGCGTATCCGGTCAGGTGGGGGATCTGAATGTACAGCCAGATGATAAGATATTGCTCTCAGGATATTTCCGTTTTTTCGTGCGACCTAATTTCAAACTCACTGGTTCAGCAGGGCAGGATTCTGTACATCTGGATTCTATACAGATGAATGGTTTGCTACGCCTTAACAAAGACGGCAGCCTGGACAGCTCTTTTAACTATGACCTCGTGAATCACATGGGGAAAGAAGGGCCAAACGGTTTTATCGCCCGTTCCATGTTAATGCCGGATGGCAAGCTGCTTATTGTAGGCTCATTTACAAAGTACAACGGGCAGACAGCGAATCACATCGCCCGCCTGAACCCTGATGGATCGCTGGATCCCACCTTTACGGCCGGTTCCGGGGCAGATTTGACTATTAGTAATATCGCGCAGCAACCCGATGGTAAATTTATTATAGTAGGGTCCTTCAATAATTATGGTGGAACAAAAATGGCACATGTAGCCCGTATTGACGCCAATGGTGTGATAGATCCGACGTTTAACGTAGGAGCCGGAGCGGATGGTTACATTTACAACGTAGCCATTATGCCGGGAGGTCAGGTGATTCTCAGTGGAGCGTTTACTCAATTCGGTAATCTGCAGCGCAATAATTTCATCGTATTGAATGCAGATGGAACTATTCACCCTACATATAACAGCTTTGGTGGTATCAACCCTGTTTATAATGGTTCTTCTTCCAATTTCAACGTTGGCCAGATCGTTCAGCAACCCGGTGAAAACGCCATGCTGGTGGTAGGTGCGTTTACGCGTTTCGATTTCCGGACTGCGAACAGGATTGTGAGGATTAAGTGGCAATAGCCGGTGGTTTTTAGTAAAAATGCAGAGAAGATTATATTGTATTAAATACAATGTAATCTTCTCTGCATTTTTACTAAAAGCTAACAGCTATTAACATTGATATAACATTAGCCTCCTATGTTTGCAGAGCGAAAACATACCCATCAGGAACTATGTCTGCTGATACCCCTGAGGCCCTTTTTGAAAGAATATTTGAGGCGAACAAGACTAAGATCTACCGGTTTGCGTATAAGCTCACAGAAGACGCAGCCAGGGCAGAGGATATCACACAGCGATGCTTTGTGCGCCTTTGGGAAAACCTGCATCTGGTAAAAGAGGGGCAGGATGTATTTCCATTGTTGTTTGTGTACGTCCGGCACCTGGTAATAGATGAAACACGGAAATTATACCGGGAGAAAAAAGTGCTGGCGCAGGTAGCTAAATCCGCGGAGCGGCCGGAGACTGACGACAGTGGAGAAAGCATGCTGATGCAAAAAGAATTCCGTGCCCACCTGAGTGATATCGTGAAGAAAATGCCTGAACAACGTCGTCTTGTTTATGAACTCAGCCGTTATCATGGTTATAGTCATAAAGAGATTGCGTTGCAAATGTCGATATCTACGGCCACTGTAAAGAACCACTTAACCATTGCGTTGCAGTTCATCCGGCGTGAGCTGACAACGCTTTATGATACTGATACCCAATAATCTGTTTTAATACAGCCCAAAAAACAGACCTTTTATGCGATTTACTGTAACATTACCACTTCTCTGTACAATAGCATTGTTAGCCGCATGCAGTAAGAAGGATGACACGCCTCCACCGCTCACCGGACCTGTTACACAACAGGAAATCAACAACTGGATACTGGATAGTATGCGTGTGTTCTATCTCTGGAATCGTCAGCTCCCGGAGAAGCCTGATCATTCGCTAGAAACACAGGCTTTCTTTAGTAGCATCAGGAATGCGGAGGATAAATACTCCATCGTCTACAATCCGGATGATGCTTCTTCAGCGGGCGGAACCGATCTGCTTTACAAATACGGGCTGGACTTCAGCATTATCAGCTGGCCGCAGGCTGCCGGAAGTGTGATGGGGGTAGTGCAAATTGTTATACCTGGTTCGGGAGCAGAACAGGCTGGTTTCAAAAGGGGAGATTACTTTACCCGTATCAATGGTACGTTGCTTACCAGCGCAAATGCTGTTCAGCTTTCAGAAGAGATGAAAAAGGCTGGCAGTAGTCGTCTTACAAAAGCGAGTATAAACGGAGGGACAATTACAGAAGATATGACTATCACCTTACAGGGAGGAAGTGTCAATGAGAACCCGATGTATTTGTCGACAGTATTTGACGCCGGTACAAAAAAGGCCGGCTATATTTTTTATAATGCATTTGTTGACCGATACGACCGGAATGTATTAGCAGCTTTCAACGATTTTAAACGGGCAGGTATCAGCGATCTGGTAATGGATATCCGCTATAATTCAGGCGGAAGTCTGGCTGCCGCAGCCATGATCACTGTTATTACCGCGCCGGGTACAACAGCATCGGGGCCATATGTCAGGTACACGGGGAATGACAACCAGGGTACGCGGATGCTTGATTTTTCGACTACACTTGCCTATCCTGAAAGTGGTGGCCCGATCCGGTTTGCGGATCTTGTGCCCAGCCAGCTGATGTTGCCCAGGGTGTATATTCTTACAGGCAGGCGTACGATATCTGCAGCAGAGCTGCTTATCAATAACCTTAAACCCTATACGCAGGTGATACAGATCGGAGCCGTAACGGCGGGCAAAGACAAAGGAGCTGTGATTATTGAAGATACGCATACACCACGGCGTATACCCTGGGTGATAGTGCCACTCACTTACCGGCTTGCCAATGCTAACGGAGAAGGTAATTATGATAAAGGTATTACTCCTCAGTACCTGGTTGATGAAATGGGCAGTCTGCCATTGTTGCCAATAGGAGATCCTAAGGATCCGCTTATTGCTAAAGCATTGGCGCTGATTGGTGGTAATGGAAGAGCAGGAACAGAAAGCAGGCAGCAGGTAACAAGGGTTTATGAAGCGGGTAGTAACAAGATGTTGATCATTCCGAATGTGAAGAGATAAGATCAATGAAGCCCTGAAGTTTTTAATAGTGTCTTTTTTACAGGTAATATTTTTTCGGTGTTATGTTCAACAATAGTTTTGCTTCCGGTTCCGAGTAATAGTAGTCCTCCCCTGAAACTCCTTCCTGTAGCGGGATAGTAACTGATATGAAGATGGGTTATAAGCCCGGAACTATCGTTGGGAAGCTCGCCTCCGTAAGTCAGATAGCCGGATAAAGATGGTCCGGGATCCGCAGTGGTTTTTTCTTTTTTCCCGACAGGAGCTTTACCTAATATAATGACGCCGCTACCGCCGTTCCTACCGGTACTGTCAACGATGATATGCACCGGCAGGGAAGAAGTGCCTGCGGCATGCAGGCGCGCACCGCGGGTAATCACAAGTCCACCGCTGAGTTGCTGATGGTTATTGAGGGAAGTAGGTAATACTTTGAGTACAGCGCCTGGTTCCAGGCGAAGGGTAGCTTCATTGGTCACATACACCCATCCATCGATGTACCAGGGATGGGTGGCAGTCAGCAACGTATTAGAGGTGATAATATGACGGATGGTATCAGTAACAGGGATAGTTTCCATTTTTGTTTCCGGAGAAGCAGCAAGGTTGATCTTCTCGTGTTTTTCGCAACTGGAAAAGACCAGGGAAAGGCTACCCAGCGTGCATAGCAGCAGGGAAGAAAATGGATGGATATATTTCCTGTAGTAATACATGGATCAGAGTTCAGTTTGTTTAGTAGTGAATTCCCCGAGGTTATTCGAACCAATGTTGATGATCCAGAACTTGCCTGCATAGTCGGGCGACAATGGCAGATTAAGGAATTCGAAGCCATCGGGTTGGGTGACCACATTGCCTGTTTCCGGGTCGATGAGGTGGCCGGCGTAAGAGATCGGGTTCCCGTCTTTATCCAGCAGATCCTTTACCGCAAATTTCAGTACCTGAGGGTTTAGTTTACCTCGTTCCCAACCTTTTATTTCTGTTGGTGTAGTAACTATTTCGCCGGTGGCCGGATCGAGGTAGATTACCTGGAGCGTATATTTTTCTTTAGGATAGAAATCTGCTCCAAGCCCATTATATACCTGGAAGTAGATAGAGTCCTGTGGTATTTTCATACCATTGGGGCCTGTGAATGTTTTCAATCCGAATTCCTTGCTATAAACGAAGCGTAAGTTCAGTGCGGAATCGGGTAATATGTTAATCAGCGTATCGGCGAGGAATTCATTTTTTTCTGCATCATAGGCTTTCAGGCGGCCACTTTGTCCGGCCTGCAGGAGGAAGCTGGTGTTGTTGCCAGCGGGTTTCAATGTGTCCAGCCGTTTATCCCCGAAATACATTAGGATCTTTGGTGTGCCTGGAAGCTCCATCAGTGTTACATTTACCTTGCCGAAGTAATGTGGTTCGGGCAGGCTGCCTTTGCGACAGGAAGCAATTGTTGTGAATGCGAGAACGGAGAAAATAAATTGTCTGATAGATAAGTGCATATTCAGCGGATTGAAGATATTAGCTGTCTGAAAAAAAAGGTAACGTATAGAGGAAGTATCCTCTATACGTTACAGGGAAAAGATTTAGAAAGTTACCCAACCATCAGCCCAGGTAGTGTTTCCTGTAGGGAAAGCACCAGCCGTTCTCGCAGGAGAAGTCAGCTGTGGTTTATAGTTCGCAATAGTACGTGTAGCTGCGAACGGATTCGCCAGTTTGATATCAGCATTCGGCAGTGTATTCGTATATGCTTTATTAGTAGTGCCCAACGGAGTGAAGCAGGCAAATGAAGTGAAGTTTACTTCAGTTGAGTAAGGGCATACATAAGCATGTACGTAGTTACCGGTCAGCGTTGAAGTACCGTTATCGTACTTGGTTTTAGTGTTATCACCTGTAGCTGGTTTCTGGGTATCCAGAGAGATACCGTAGTTGAAGCCCAGGAAGATAGAGTTGTTAACGGCAAACTCAGCATTTCTTCTCAGGTGAGCAGCACGACCATATTTACCAGTACCGGAAGGCTGTCCGTTAGTGATGGAAGCAGCTGCAGCAGTAGGCTGACCGATGATGGTGATATAGTTGTAAGTAGGATGTGTGTACGGAGTCCAGGTAAGACCATCAGCGTTGTTGTCGCTTTCGAAACCATTTGACTGGCTCTTATCGGCACGGGTCAGATCAGAGATACCCAGCGCATAGGAAATAGTACCGGAATAACCGTTGTCAGTATCAAACATATCATCCAGCGGATCGATAGCTACGAGGTGAGAAGCATTAACAGTACCACCGAAGAATTCGAAAGCATCATCGTTGGATTTGTATACTTCGATATAATCCAGGATAGTACCGTTACCAACGCCACCCAGTGTAAGACCATTCAGTTCGTTGTCTGTAGACAGTTCGAAACCTGCATATTCGATCTTAACATATCTGAGGATACCGGAGTTATCGCCGGGGAGGTTGTTGGCAGGTCCGCCGTAAGTGGCATCAGCAGGAGGATTGTCAGCAATACCTTCAATTCTTACAGCAGTAGGGTGGTTGGTAGGTGCTTTACCGAGCAATACCACACCAGCCCAGTCGCCTGATTTAGGAACGGCTTCATTAGAGCTGAATACGATAGGACGTGCAGCAGTACCGTCAGCAATGATTTTAGAACCGCGTGTGATCACGAGGCCACCGCCGGGTATACCAGCAGTAGCGCTTTTGATACCGCCGATCCATACACCTGGCTTAATGGTTAAAGTTGCATTGCTGGCAACGTATACCAGTCCGCTAAGCAGATAGTTTTTAGCGGTATCCAGCGTCAGGTTGCTGTTAATAACACCGCTGATAGTGCTGTCTGTTTTGGCAGGTTTTCCGGCTAATACAGTACGGTTGTCGCCTACGTTAGCAACATTTTCTTTTTTGCAGGAAGTTCCTAACATCATGCCTATGGCTGCTGCCGACATGAGGGTTACCGCTAAGGGCTTCTTGTTCATGGGATTCTTTTTTAGGTTTAAATAATCTGGAAGAATAAAAAAATGGATACAATACCTGATCAGGATATATGTTTGTTTACGCGTAAAAAAGTTGAGCCTTCCCTGCTGTATGTTTGTCAGAATCTGTAACTCACAGTAGCACTGTAAGTGCGGCCGGGAGAGGCTTTGTAATTCAATAGATCTACTCCGGATTTATAATTCATCTGTGATTTACCTGGTGTTTTTCCGTCTTTGAAAGCATTATATTCTTCTTCTGTAAATGATTTCCTGTAGATGACCGCGTAGCTATTGAGAATATTGGCAATGTTCAATTTTATTTCAGCCTTGTTTTTAAACAATCTTACCCCGACCTGCGCATCCATTGATTGCAGGGGTTTTTCCATCAGCGACTGATAATAAACAAGGTTTGGCAGGTAAACACGGTTAGTGACACTGTTATATAACAGACTTGCGAATAAGTATTGCTTGTCGTAGTATATGCCGGCATTGAACATGAAGTTGCTGGCGCCCATCTGTGGACGTTTTTCTTCTTTTTCTACTTTTTCTTTCATTACTACTTTGTTGGGATTAACAGAGTCCAGTCCGATTTCCGTCAGCATGGGCTTTACACTGGCGTCGAGATAAGTAAAGTTCGCATATAGGGTGATGTCGCGCAGTACCGGAACATTGGTGAAGCGTAGTGATTTTCGCATCTCCAGTTCAATACCATAATTTTTGGCAGATTTACTATTCTTCAGTTCAAACAGTTTGTTGAGCGCTTCCTGGTATATCTCCATAGGATAATTAAGATGCTTGTAAAAAAAGGAAGCAGAAAGTATTTCTCCCGGGCCCGGATACCACTCATAGCGGAAGTCGTAATGCCTGATGGTAGTAGATCGTACGATGTTGCCGAGATACATTCCACCAAGTTCAAAATCATATTCCCTGAAATAAGAAAGGTCTCTGAGGTCCGGCCGGATGATACTTTCTGAATAGGCCAGCCGCAGGTTCATGGACGGAGTTAGCGAGTAGGTGAGATTCGCAGAGGGAAAGAAACGCCAGTTGGGTTCTCTGTTCATCAGGTCTGAAAAGTCGAGCCCCTGGCCGCTACGACTGAACTGCGCTACTGTACTATCGAGGTTATCATTTACCTTATTCAGATTGTAGAACTCGGCCCTCAGGCCCCAGACCAATCTGAATTTATCGCCGATTTTGTTATCCAGCATTGCATACATGGCATGAAGTGCAGCTGTTCTTTTTTTGAAATTATCACCGAACGGACTGATGGAAACACTCACATTATGTTCCGGCGTGAAGGCCTGCGCGAGGGGAATATAGTTCTGTGAGTGATTCTCAAAGTTCGTAGTGGCATTCACTACAAAAAAGAGCCTGTCTTTACTCCAGCCTGCATATCCGGCTTTCAGCGTGTTGCTGAGGAATACATTACCGGCGTTGAATTTGAAAGGAACCGACAGGGAAACATCCCAGTTATAATTGTTTTCCAGGGCCCTGCTCCACCAGCGTACTGCTCCTTCCGAAAAGTTGCTGGTAACGTTTCTGATGTTGTATTCATTTTTTGGTGCGCCCTCTACCTGTTTAACTTCTTCTGCCAGCAGCAAATGATTATCGGGTTTCTGCCGGTCGAGCTTCAGGTAGCTCCCCATCCATTTCAATTTGATGCCTTTCTGCCCGATAGCATGCTCGCCTCTGAGCTGGTTTTGCCACAATGTAGTTTGCATGGCAAGATCATATAACCCGAGTGTGTTAGCGCCTTTGTCGTTGGCACCTACGCCGAGGATGAATTGCTGATCGAGTGTGCGCAGGTACATAGATTGGAAAGCCAGTCTGCTCTTTTCCGTCCGGTAACCTACGCCGATCATTCCGCCGAGGTTGGTAGTGAGGCCATAGCGGCTTCCTTTGAAGATCATGCTGTCAGTAGCACTACCGGCCAGTTCGTGAAAACCATCGCGGCCGAGAATCACATCCTGTGTGGCCATTGTATTACGATAAGAAGCGGAAGCGATCACACCCAGCTGCCGCCCGCCACCGAGGCGGAATACATGTCCGAAGCCTGCCTGATAGTTTGGTGATACCGGTGCATTAAACCTGGTAATGCCCCAGTTATTGCTGAATTGATCGGGCGCGTTTTTACCTTCGTTATTGAACTTATTAACAATATCGGATCTGTCTTTCCAGTCAAGCGTACCCAGCAGGAAACGGTTTTTAGCCACCTTGCCATAGTACTCGCCTCCACTGAGCGGGAGCGACAGGAAGTCTTTTCCGGTAGTTTTATCATTATAGCTGACGCCTGCACTGATATTCAAAAAATTCTCCGTGGGGATATCGAGGGTATTTACTTCCACCAGACCGCCGCCGAATTCGGCGCTGCGATCAGGCGTGATTGTTTTCACCACCGTGATGTTTTCAATCATGTTGGAAGGAATGATATCGAAGCTGAAGTTTTTTCTGTTCAGCTCTGTGCTGGGCATGACCTGTCCGTTTAGTACTGCCTGGTTATAACGTTCGCTGAGGCCGCGTACAACTACATATTTGTTATCTACAGTGGCAAGGCCGCTTACACGCTTTAATACTTCACCGGTGTTCTTATCCGGTGTACGGGCTATCTGTTCGGCACTGATACCATCGGTAATGGATGGGTTGTTTTTTTGCAGGGCGTAGAGGCCTTCCACGGAAGCTTTGCGGTAGTTGGCAGTTACGGTTACTTCTTTCAGGCGGGATCCGCTGCTTTTCATCACCACATCCAATGGTGTGATACCTTTTTCCTTTACGATGACGTCGGTTATCTTACGGGATTCAAAAGAAATAAAGCTGAAAGTAAGGCTGTAGGTACCGGGAGCGAGTGCGAGTTCATAAGTACCATCTACGCTGGTAGTAGTGCCCTGGCCGCCTGGTACCATCACGGTTACGCCAGGCAGGGGCTCGTTCTTACCGTCAACAACCTTGCCCGCAATGCGTCCGCTGCTTCTGCCGGTTTGCCGTTCCTGCGTGCCTTTCCGGAGGGCGATGATGTTGTTCGGTGTGAGTTCCACATCCAGTGGCGTATTGTTATCTATATAGCTAAGTACTTCACCAAGAGGTGTACCCGGGAATTTAATTTCCTGTAAAGTGCATTCCCGGAGGTATTCCGGATCGTAGATGAAAGTGTAACTGGTTTGTTGTTGCAATGATTTTACAACGGCGGCTACGTTGGTATTACCTGAGAAGAGCTGCACCTTGTCTTTGAGCGACCGGTAAGACTGTGCCCGGAGCAGCTGTGGCGACAGCCCTGATAAAAAAACTAACAGGATCACTATACGACGTGACATGCCAGTACAAAATCTGCTTGTAGATTTTTGCATAAGGTTACACTTTGTTTTTTGAATTAGCGGATACCTATGGGTTCCTGTGAATAGCGTTTATTTTTAGCGTGATACCGGTTCTGCTCCGGAAGTATGAATATTTGCTACAGGCAGAACCGGAAAGGTTAATGCGTATTTTTTCTTTTCACCAGGTAGGTGCTATCACTGGTACGTATATACGTAAAGTCGTGTACGTAACCCAGTGTTGCCAGTACCTGATCTAACGGCAGGCTCATTTTAAATTCACCAGCCACCCGTTTTCCGGCCAGGCCGGAGTCGGCCAACAATATTGTGGTACCCCAGCGGCTTTGCAGTTCAGCGAATGCATCTGATAGCTTAGTATTGTCGAATACGATCTTTCCTGACATCCAGTCGAGTGTAGTGGCGGTATTGAGTTGTTGCACAACCGGCTTTTCGTTGTGTTTGTAATGAAGCGTTTGTCCGGGTGCGAGCAGCTGTGTAAACGGATACGGGCCGGATACCATGCTCACATTCACTTTACCGGACACCAGTCCCACTTCAATGCTGCCATCGGCCCGGTTGGAGGTAGCGATATTGAATTCGGTACCAAGTACTGTAGTGGTTAACGGTCCCGCATGTACGATAAATGGGCTGGCATCGTTTTTCACAACTTTGAAATAGCCTTCTCCGCTGAGCCATAGTTCACGGTGCTGTTGGTTGTAGCCCTCATTATATATCGCGTAGGAATGGGCGTTGAGCCAAACTTCCGAGCCATCGGGCATGGTATACAGCTGAACCTTATTACCGGTATTGTACATAGTGTCGGGCCGGTTTGCCGCGGCGAGCTTATTGTTCAGCTTATGTGGCTGCCACAGCCAGGCGATCAGTCCCAGCACGCCCACGATGGCCGCAGCGGCGGTATACCAATATCTCAGCGCTACTATTTTTGTTTTTCTCTTGGGGGCGGGTGCAGTATCAGCATCAGTTGTTGCAACCTCCAGCCAGGTGGCCATCAGATAGTTATCCAGCGCTTCAGTTTCCGGATGGGAAAGATATGCTTCTACGAGCTCCTGCTCAGCATCAGTACATTTTCCTTTAAAATATTTTTCCAGTAACTGTTGATCGATATTCATAGATAACCTTATTCCCGTTGATGTTTCATGTTTGATTGGTGGCATCAACAATAAGAGTACGTTTGAGGGTAGGGGGTATTCCTAATCGTTTTTTAGAGTTAACAGTTTGGTAACATGGAGCTGTCAGCTAGCGGCTAACAGTTGTTGTTGATTTTCGTTTGATCAGGATAGAAGGGATCTCCTGCTGTTGGTCGCGGAGCTGGAAGCGGTTACTTTTCAGTGCTTTGAAAAGGAGCGTAGCAGCTGTTTTACCCATGTCGAAGGCCGGTTGGGTGATGGTGGTGAGAGAGGGATTGAGAAAGCGGGCGGTGGAAAGATTGGAGAAGCCAATGACCTGTACATCGTTGGGGATGTGTAGCTGAAGCTCGTCGCAGGCCTGATATACAGCGGTAACAAGTTTTTCGGTAGTGGCAATGAGTCCGTCGTAATGGTGGCGTTGGAGAGCTGTTTTCAGCCTGGTGACGGTAGCAGCGATATCGTTTGTACCATAGATAATAGCAGATTCCTTTACCGGATACTTGTGGGCGGCCATTGCCTGGCGGAAGCCTTCCGCTCTTTTATTGCTGATAGAGAGATGGCGGGAGGGAGACAGGAGCGCGATGTTTTTGCAGCCGCCTGCAATCAGGTGATCAGTGGCTTTGCTGGCAGCCGCTGTATCGTTGGTGGTGACCTGTGCGGCGGCGACGCCTTCACAGATGCGGTCGAAGAAAACGATGGGGATTCCGCGCGACAGCTGTTCCAGCCCCTGAGGCGCCATCGCTGTTTCGGTAGTAACGGAGATCAGCACTCCATCGACACGGCCGCTCTGGAAATCCTTCAGGATAGTTTTTTCTTTATCTGCGCTTTCGTGGGTAAGATAGATCAGTACGTGGTATCCCTTTTCCCGGGCTACCGATTCGATGCCGTTAATGGCCTCGGCGAAAAAGCTGTCGGCCACCTCGGGGATCACTACGGCAATTGTACGGCTCGACTTTTTCCTCAGGCTGGCCGCATAGAGGTTGGGGACATAGTTCAGCTCCCTGGCCAGCGCCAGCACCCGCTGCCTTGTTTCTTCACTGATCTCATGGCTGTTGTTCAACGCCTTTGAAATGGTAGCGGTAGATAACTGCAGCTTCTCAGCAAGCATCCTGATAGTTACATTCTCCATTAATTCTTAATATATCTTCTTAATTTCTTAATTTTCAACTTAATCGGTTAAGTAAATAAAGTTATTCTATTATATGGAAGATTTTTAAAAAGATCGCATATTTAGAGTAGGATATTTTTCCTGATTTTCCACGACCACTTAAAATCTGATATTATGGATAATGTAAATCCTGCGCCGCTTCAATCGCTGGATCGATGGGAAGACGATCTGCTTCAGCGCTATCCTGATCCGGCCAATATCAACAAAGAGAAGAGCACCAGCGAATTCCGCAACTATGAGGCACCTCCCCGCGATACCGTGAGAGAGTTTTACCGCCTGAATCATACATACCAGTCGTATGCTTTTGTAAAAGAAAGAGAAATGGAATTTCTTTCTTTCGATAAAAAAGAAATGTCGGTTTGGGATGCCTTCGATTTCCTGAACCAGCTGGTAGATGATTCCGACCCTGATACGGACCTGGACCAGTTCCAGCATCTGTTGCAAACAGCAGAGGCCATCCGTGCCGATGGGCACCCCGACTGGATGGTACTCACCGGTTTGTTCCATGATATGGGCAAGGTACTGTGTCTGTTCGGGCAACCTCAATGGGCAGTGGTGGGAGATACCTTCCCCGTTGGCTGCGCTTTTTCCGATAAGATCGTTTTTCACGAGTTTTTTAAAAATAATCCGGACATCAACAACCCGGATTATAACACCAAATATGGCGTATACGAGCCTAATTGCGGTCTTGATAACGTACATCTGAGCTGGGGTCATGATGAGTATATCTATCAGATGATGAAGCCTCATTTACCCGAGCCAGCCTTGTACATGCTGCGATACCATTCTTTTTACCCACAGCACAGGGAGCACGCTTACGGCCACCTCATGAACGCGCATGATGTGGAAATGTTCAAATGGGTAGATCTTTTCAACCCATATGATCTTTATTCGAAAAGCCCTGTACCACCCGATTGGAAAGTATTGAGGCCCTATTATGAAGACCTGGTCGCCAAGTATTTACCATCTACGTTGAAATTCTGACCAGTTCAATATTGAAAGGATTACCCGATGCACGTCATCCGGTAATCCTTTTTTAGTATCCGGGAAAGTATTATCTTCTATCCACGTATTAACCATTCCACCACGTTATTAAAACTGCCGATCAACAGATCCACTTATGAGTAATCAACTTGTTCAGAAAGACTACCTGGTATTTGCATTATATTTTGTGATAGTAGCCGGATATGGTTACTGGATTTATAAAAGAAAGAAAAGGGATGCCGCGAGTGCTTCCCGGAATTTTTTCCTTGCCGAAGGTTCGCTGACCTGGTGGGCGATAGGTGCCTCCATCATTGCTTCCAATATTTCCGCTGAGCAATTCATCGGCATGAGCGGCGATGGTTTTTTTGTGGGGATAGCGGTATCTGTTTATGAGTGGGTAGGAGCCGCAGCATTGATCATTGTGGCGGTTTTCCTGATGCCGGTGTACATCAGGAATAAAATATACACCATGCCGCAATTCCTGAAAACACGTTACAACGAAACGGTGGCGCTGATCATGTCGGTTTTCTGGTTATTCCTGTATGTATTTGTGAACCTGACATCCATCCTGTATCTGGGGGCACTTGCCATCAACGGATTACTGGGCGGGGCTTACTTTCATGAAGTAATGGTGGCGTTGGCCATCTTCTCGGTAATCATTACCCTGGGTGGGATGAAAGTGATCGGATATACCGATGTAATTCAGGTAGGGGTATTGATCATAGGTGGTTTGGCTACTACCTGGATGGCCTTAACAGTAGTGAGTGAAAAGTTTGGTATGGGGAAAGATGTGTTGGCGGGGTTCAATATATTGATGCGGGAAGCGCCGGATCACTTTCATATGATGCTGGCTAAACCGGCTACCGGAGCCTCGCAGGAGTATGTGAATAAATATCTTATTCTTCCTGGTTTCGGGATGTATGTAGCCGGGCAGTGGATCAGCAACCTGAATTATTGGGGCTGTAATCAGTATATTACACAACGTGCGCTGGGAGCGGATCTGAAGACAGCCCGTACAGGTATACTTTTCGCCGGACTGTTGAAGATACTGATGCCGGTGATTGTAATGTTGCCGGGGATAGTAGCTTTCGTGCTGTATAAGAACGGACATCTTCCGCAGCTGGAAGGCGGGCATAAAGATGGTGCATATGCCGCGATCCTCACCTTGCTGCCATCGGGGCTGAAAGGGCTGGCAGTGGCGGCACTTACCGCAGCTATTGTGGCTTCACTGGCAGGTAAATCGAACAGCATCTCCACTATTTTTACGCTGGATATTTACAAGAAGTATATTAACAGTCGTGCTGATGAAAAACAGTTGGTTTGGATCGGGCGTTTAACCATTGTAGTGGCCATTATACTGGGTGTTTTATTCACCTGGAATGATCTGCTGGACATTGGCGGCGCCGGAGGTTACACCTTCGTGCAGAAGTATTCGAGTTTTATTAGTCCTGGTGTATTCGCCACTTTTATACTGGGCATGTTCTGGAAGCGTACCAGTGGGGCAGCGGCAGTAGCAGGCATCATTACAGGTTTTGCGGCTTCCCTGTTTTTTAACCAGGCGGCGGTGAAGTTGTTTGGTCCGGAAACAATGTTGTATTCAGCTTTTCCGAATGCAAGAGGTGAAATGGAAATTCCTTTCTTTATCAGTTTGGGATGGTCGTTTCTGACTACTATACTGGTGATGGCAGGTATTAGTCTTGCAGGGCCGGCAGTAAGCCCGAAAGCTTTTGAGCCGGATAAAGAGATGTTCCGGCTGCAGCCATCATCTATCATATTGATCGTCACCATTCTGGTATTACTATCGGCTATCTATATACGTTTTTGGTAAGCGGGTCTTGCTGTTGAAATTATCAAGTATGGTTGAAATTGGATAATTATTAAACTGCTTTATATCTTTATTACAACTATAAACTGTACCTATGGAATTAACAGACGAATCCTTTCTTAAAGACGAGTATCATTTTGCAATGGCTGGCAATGGAAAGCGGCTGGCTAATTATTTTATTGATCTCTTTATCTTTTACATTATTGCCATACTTTTCTTTGCAGTATTGGCGATTGTGAATCCGGGTTCCCGGGTTTTTAGTGATAACCCTTCACAGGGAGAACAATATCTGTTACGGTTGATCTCTATGGTGTTCTATGGAATTATAATGGGGATTATAGAAGGGTTGTTCAAAGGCAGAACGTTGGGGAAGCTGATTACGGGTACTAAAGCGGTGAATGAAGATGGTACGTCCATTGATTTTATGACAGGTTTTAAGCGGGGGCTTTCGCGGATGGTGCCTTTTGAGGCATTCAGCGCGTTGGGGTCTCCGTGTTATCCCTGGCACGACAAATGGACTAACACGCAGGTAGTGGTGTTAAAGGATTCGATATTGCCGGAGGGGTGATTACTTATTGGAAAAGATGATATAAAACGCTGCAGGTGTTACCTGTGGAGTTTTTTTTTAGACGGGTGTGGGGAAAATAATTTCATTTGAGGAAAGAAGAATAGTTTATCTTAGTTGATGTTAACCACGATTTAATTGGACCCTTTTCAAACCTATAGACTATGAAGAAAATTTTTGTTTTGTTGACTGTAGTTATTTTGTTGCAATGTACAATTGTACATATCGCAATAGCGCAGGCCCGGGATTATTTCACCAACTACCTGATTCCTGGTCAGACTGAAGATTCCAAAGGTGTTAATTATTTGATATTGCATCGGATATATAGCGGAACGCTGATGCCCGATAATTTTATCATGGGAAAGATCACCGCGGTAAGAGGAGGAGTGGCTGCGTGGAACAGAAAATGGGTGGTAGAAGTGAATACTTCGTCTGCCTATAATGCAAACAGAGGGAGTATTATCTGCTATAATGAACCGGCTACATTGGTCACGCTTACTTATAATGGAATGAGTTATCTGGCAGTGAGCGTAACGAATAGTTCATCCCTGTATAGTTTTTCCTTTACAGGGTATGCCCAGAATGTAAGCCTGGCTATTGCATATCACGATCAGGTCAGCAATGTGCAGCCGTTTACAGACTTTGACCCTGTTACGATACAGGGGAATGTGGGAATAGGCACCACGTCTACAGGGGTGCATAAACTGGCCGTGGAAGGCTCTATCGGCGCTAGGAAGGTGAAGGTAGCAGCAACTGGCTGGGCGGATTATGTGTTTGAGGAAAATTATGCGCTGCCGTCGTTACAGGAGCTGGAGCGTTATGTAAAGGAGCATAAGCATTTGCCTGAGATTCCGACGGCGGTGGAGGTGGAGCGTGAGGGGATTGATTTGGGAGAGATGAATAAGAAGTTGTTGCAGAAGGTGGAGGAGTTGACGTTGTATCTGATAGAGGAGAGGAAGGTGAATGAGGCGCAGGAGGAAAGGATTAGGAGGATGGAGGAGGAGATGGGGAGGATGAAGAGGGAGAAATAATGGAGGAGATTGCACGGATAATTTACAGCACTTTTGGAGCGCGTATATAGGCTGCGTAGCTGATAGTTATTTTAGTATAAATATTAAAAACTGATTTTTAAATTGAGTATATTACACCAGTAACCCGGAGTTGTTAGAGGAAGATATTTGCTGCTGTAGATATAATAGCATTTCCTAACCGATAATAAATTTTTGTACCTATGAGAAGTTACATAGAATATTTAACATAGTCTCGACAGTTAATCAGTATTTAGAAGCGTCTGTGTGTTTGTTGACTGTAATTCAGCAGGAGAATGCTCTTGATAAGGCTGCTGAATTGCCAGGCGTTGTTTCCCCGTAAACCAAAATCGCCGTCAATGGCTATTGTAAATTCAATAGATAATAAAGCAATGGTTAGTTATCCAAAGCACAATAACAGGTTGTGCTGCACTTTGATTATGTGGAGATTGGTTTTATTTCTTGCCGTTTTTCTATGGCAGGCTGTTAGTGCACCTGCTCAGTCAAGTTACGTGCCCAATCTCGAGCCCAATCGTATTTTGCAGCCTTCACCTAATGCGGCTACAATCAACAAAGGTGGGGATGTAAATGTAAACATGGCAACAGGCACTCCCAGTGTAAACATTCCTTTTTATACAATCAGCTCCAGGTTCCTGAGCCTGCCGATATCTATCAATTATGCCTCCAATGGGATAAGGGTAAACGACCTGGCATCTAACGTAGGATTGGGGTGGAGTCTTAACTGTGGTGGTGCGGTTTCGAGAATTGTATTGGGAAAGCCTGATGAAAAAAGGGCAGAATGGGGCCAGGTACTAACTAATTTCAATACTAACTTCAGTACATTGACCAGGCCCGTTTTTGATTTTGCCATGGAGCAAACATTGGCCGACAAAGAGTCGGACCTTTTTTCTGTTAGCGTAAATGGTCTGGATGCGAAGTTTATTATGAATGAGAATAATGAACCCGTCTGCCTGAATACTACAAATTTGCGAATAAAGAAACTGGGTGCTATACTTACCAGTGGCTTTCAGATAACAGATGAGAATGGTATTGTGTATACATTTGATGCAGCGGAAACTTCTGCTACTATCGAGAGGGGCTATCAGGGGCCAAAGCCGTTTCCAGACCCGGTTGTTACCTCCTGGTATCTGACGTCGATCATCAAGCCCAATCAGGATACAATCCAGTTGAGCTACGCAAATTATTCCTATACCTATCTGGCAAGTTTGAACGAATTCTTTAGTATTCTGTGGGATATCAGCGTTACCGATAATGCTCTTTGTCCGCCTCCACTGCTGAAGTCAAATACTTATACATGTGGTATCACATCAAATAAGATTGAAGGTAAAGCTTTGAGTCACATTACGTTTGCTAATGGTAGTATTGATTTTAGTTATGCGGATAGAATGGATGGAGGTGGACTTGCCTTAAATGGAATCTATTTAAAAAATAATCAGGGGCAAATAGTAAGACAAATGTCGCTGGTGCAGGATTATTTTTTGAGTACTGACGTTAATGATGCATTTCTCCGGGGAGAAAAGAAGTTGATATTGGATAGTACCTTACGATATCGGTTATACCTGAAAGAATGTAAAATTGCCGGCAGTAGTCTGACTGATACAAGTAAGGTGCTTAAATATAAATTCGATTATATACTGGGTAATAGCCTTCCTCAGCGGCTGTCCGGAGCACAGGACTATTATGGTTATTATAACGGTAAACTGACAAATAAGTATTTGATGCCTGATGTCGGCGACCAGTATCCAGGAATTTATAATAATCTGGTTAGCGGATGGCCCAGGTTTGGAGATCGTACACCTGATACCACACTGATGACTTATGGGTTGCTGAAAAAGATAAGCTATCCGACCGGAGGTTATGATTCGATCAGTTATAGTTATAATAAAGGACCAGATATTAAGATAGTTAAGCATTTAAAGCATGAATACCTGGGAACTCAGGGTACTGGTCTGACGGGAATTGTAACTGTTACTCAAAATATAGTTAATCCTTTCCATCAGGTAGTGAATGCGTATACCAGTGTTAACTTCGATAGTAATAACCCTGATTGTACCCGCGATCAGATTCACCAGATGGCTACATTCCGTATTGTAGACGCAGTCACCTCAAAGGAAATAGTGAGGAAAGTAACCCGTCTTGACCAGGCAGACTCATTATCAGCGCCCCTCGACTCCGGCCAGTATATTTTAAGCCTGGCTGTGGTAGGCGGCTGTACAAATGGAGCGGTGGATTTTATTATGGAGAACCAGGTGGCGGATACTATTCCAATAGTTGTGGCTATCGGAGGTGTAAGTGTTGCCGGCGTTTCTTCTTATACTGTGGATGGCGCGAAAGCGCTTAATCGGACATTTAAGTATATGAATCTAAAAGATTCTTCTATTTCTACATTTGGAATTTCTTCCAGCAGGGATATGTTTGAACGCGTAAAGACTCCCTATTTTCCTACCTGCAATGGGTCAACTCCATGTAGGTCACAGGCTACGTTGTGGTATGTAAATATTGGGAACAGCATTATAACGCCTACTACAATTCTGGGAGGATCTGGTACTTATCACAAATCCGTTATTGAAACTACAGACGGATCGGGCGACGTGCAGACAACTGAGCATATATTCTCTTATAATGATATTTATGACCCATACGGAGTATGGGGTAATACAATATTGGGAACTCCACGTTGTGCATACGGAGATTTCATGATAGGAGAAACCCGGACAAATATGTATAAGCAGGTTGCTACCGCTGGTGTTTCCTCCCGGCGACCTATAAAGTCAGTTGAAAATACCTATGATTTATTTATCAAATCCAGGGTATTTAATTACAATGTCAGAAGGCTGGCTACTCCGCCGTGTGCAACTCCTGAGCCTAATGATCAGGATCTTATGAGTCTGGATATAGAAAAATACCCGCTTATTTTTATGCGGAAATCCCTATCGTCAACAACGGAGAGAACATATGTCAGTGATAACTCCGATAGCCTGATGGAGAAAAAGGTTAACTATACCTATATCAGTGATTCTAATTACGTATTAATAAGGAATGTATCGGAGAATCAAAGCGACGGGAAGATTAACGCACTGGCATATACTTATCCGTTAGACCGTAAAGGGCAGGGAGGCGCATACGACAGTATGGTTAACAGAAATATGATTGCACCGGTTTTATCATTGACAAAGACTATAGGAGCTGGTCAGGTAGATCAGAAAACTGTGTCTTATATGTTTACAAGGCCAGATCAGCAGATCATCGCATTTCAAAACCTGAAGGAACAGATATTAAATAATCCTGTAGAAGATAAGGTAAGCGTTATCAGCTATACGCCCATGGGAAATATACAGGAGAAAGCCAATGCCAATGATGTACGGGAAGTGTATCTCTGGGGGTACAATGAGCAGCTCCCCGTGGCAAAGATTGTCGGCAGTGATTATTCGACTGTCATACAAAACATCAACCCGGATATCCTGATAAATACGGATAATTATACACCTGATCAGATACGTGCGGCCTTAAATAGTATCCGCGCAAATCTTACTCAGGCGATGGTTACGACATTCACTTATACTCCCCTTGTTGGTATGACCAGTGAAACAGATCCCACGGGAAAAACTACCTATTATGAATATGATGAGCTGGGGAGGTTGAAGGTAATTCGTGATCAGAACAAGAGCATTCTTAAAGAATTTGATTATCAGTATCAATCCTTGTTACGTTAGTAATCCCTAATGAATTTGTGTATGAAAAACAGTCCTGTTTTCTATAAGAGATTTGTAGCAGCTTTGGTTTTATTGAGCGTAGGGGTGATTGTCAATGCGCAGACTCCTGCGGGAACAGTTAGGCCAGCAGCTACACCGGCGCCAATACCGGGGGCCTATACGATCCCAACGGTCAACTATGTCCGTACCTGGGAACCGGCAGTGGCTACAACAGATACAGCCTTTGTTGTTGCACCTGCGCGAACTGTTGATCAGGTCAGGCAAACAACGCAATACTTTGATGGATTGGGTAGGCCTCTTCAAACCGTGGCGAAAGCAATGACCCCGGGTGGCAACGACCTGGTCTCCCCGGTGGTATATGATGCCTTTGGAAGGGAACAAACCAAATACCTGCCTTATGTGGCTACCTCCAGTGATGGCATTTTTAAAACGGATCCATTTAAAGCACAGAATACTTTTTACCAGTCGTTGACACCAGGAGAGAATGTGTTTTATAACAGAATAGATTATGAAGCCTCTCCGTTAAACCGGGTATTGAAAACCTACGGACCTGGAGCCAGTTGGGCTAAAAATGACCCTTCTGGGGTAGAAAAGGGAGGTAACCGTCCGGTGGAGGCTCAATATTTAGTGAATACTGCAGCCGATTCTGTGAGGATATGGGATTTTGCAAGCACGCAAATAATACCTGCCAGTGCTGCGGGCCGTATCTATGCTCCTGGCCAGTTGTATAAAAATGTCACTATAGATGAGATAGGAAACCAGGTGATAGAATATAAAGACAAAGAAAACCGGGTGGTGCTTAAAAAAGTGCAGTTGTTGGCAGCTCCCGGCTCTGCTCATATGGGCTGGCTCTGTACTTATTATGCCTATGATGATCTTGGGAATCTTCGTTTTGTAATACCTCCTAAAGCCATAGAAGCTGCGCTTGCTGCTGGCTGGGTGATTAGCCCTGCAGTTGCTGCGGAATTATGTTTTATGTATCGTTATGATGGCCGCAACCGGATGATTGTAAAGAAAGTTCCAGGGGCCGATTCTACAGTGATGATATACGATGTGCGCGACAGGCTTGCCTTTAGTCAGGATGGTAATATGAAAGGGAAAACCTGGCTGGCTACTTTTTATGATGGGCTGAACAGGCCGGTCATGACTGCATTGTATCAAAACTCGAGCGCCACCAGGGAGTCGCTACAGGCAGCCATTAACAGCTCCACCGGCGGTAGTACTCAGAGTGTAAGCTATGACTTCCCTGCACAGGCAAACCTGATCCTGGATAACTATGATGGTAAGCCACTTTATGAGGCTACCAATACTGTTGACATGGTGGATGGTTTTGTCACCAGTGATGGAGCAGAGACAACCTTGCAGATTAATGGCAACGCCACCAGTGGTAATAGTACAATAACCGCATCCAATACTCTTTCCGGCATTCCGAAGGATTCACTGACACCGTTAACCTATACTTATTATAGCGATTATACTTTCACAGGAGCACAGGGATATGCCAGTGGCGATATCTCCAAACCTCAGGCTGATGGTAGTCCCAATGCAGAGCCATTACCAGCCAGCGCCAGTTCGATGACGAGAGGGCTTATAACAGGTACTAAAGTGCGGGTATTGGGAACTAATCAATGGTTAACCACTACCAATTATTATAATGATAAAGGCCGGATGATACAAACGTTGTCAGAAAACACGTCCGGAGGGTTGGATATTATGACCAGCCTGTACGATTTTAACGGGAAAGTACTCAGTACCTACCTGCGTCATAAGAACCTGCGTAGCCGTTCTGCTCCACAAACCACTGTGCTGACCATGATGGCTTATGATGCAGCAGGCAGGCTGAAAAGTGTGAAAAAACGGTTGAATGATGCAGCCTCCTCACAGGATAAGGTAGTCGCAATAAGTTCTTATGATGAACTCGGCCGACTAAAAACAAAGCGTTTAGGTATAACTGGTAGCACCCAGCTGGAAACGCTGACCTATGATTATAATATCCGCGGCTGGCTGACCGGCATTAACCGGCCCTTTGCCAATACGGTAGGTAGCAGCTCCAACTGGTTTGGGCAGACGCTGGCCTATGATTCGGGATTCACTGCCCTGCAATACAATGGTAACATAGCAGGTAGTACCTGGAAGAGCCGCAGCGACGGCATTGCCCGGGCCTATGGCTATAGCTACGACCAGGTTAACCGGCTTGTTTCAGCGCCTTTCTCTCAGCAGAACAGTGGCAGTACTAATTGGACTAGTGATCAGAAAGACTTTTCCGTTAGCAATTTGACATTTGATGCCAACGGGAATATCCAGACGATGAACCAGATGGGCATGGCTGGAACTACCAAAATGCAGATAGATCAGTTAACCTACACCTATAAACCCGGTAGTAACAAACTGGCTGCGGTAGCAGATCCTACTAATACCGCCAGCGCTAAGTTGGGTGATTTTATCAACGGCACCAATACCGGGGATGACTACGATTATGATGCGAATGGTAACCTGAAATATGACCTCAATAAGAACATTTCGGCGATTACCTATAATCACCTGAACTTACCTGATAGTATCATTATCATTGGCAAAGGACGGATTAAATACCTGTATGATGCCGCTGGAGCAAAGCTTCAGAAAATTGTGACGGATAATACCGGTAGTACACCCCGGGTAACAACTACAGACTATATTGGTGGCTTTGTTTACCAGAATGACACACTGCAGTTCCTGGGCCATGAAGAAGGCAGGGTGCGTGCAGTGTTTCAAACAAGCCAACCGGTACAGTATGTATACGACTACTTTGTAAAGGATCATCTTGGGAATGTGCGGATGGTACTCACTGAACAGACGGACTTCACCATGTACGCGGCCACTATGGAAGCGCCGGCGGCAGCTAAGGAAACAGCCCTGTTCAGCAATATTGATAACACCCGTGTGGCTAAACCGGTAGGCTATCCGATAGATGAGAGCGCAGGCCCGAATGCCTCCGTAGCTAAGCTCACTGCTACAGGATCAGGTAAGAAAATAGGCCCCTCTATTGTACTGCGGGTAATGGCGGGAGATACCATACAACTCAGTGCGAAAGCGTTCTACAAGTCAGGAGAGCCGGTACAGAAAAACTCTGCTGCTCCTACTGCGGAGAATATGCTGGCGGACCTGGTGCAGGCATTTAATGGTGGCGGAGGATCGGACAAGAGCGCGCACGGCGCAACTAATAATGCTAACCTAACGCCATTTAACAGTAACTTCTATAATAATGATTACCGGCGTCTGAAGGAGAAAGAACCCGATCAACCAAATGCGGACCGTCCTAAAGCGTATTTGAATTTTGTATTGTTCGATGATGATTTTAAATTAGTGGAAGAGAATAGTGGGGTGAAGCAGGTGAAAGCGGAACCGGATCAATTGCAGACGCTGGGGCAGGATAGGATGGTGGTTAAGAAGTCAGGGTTCCTGTATGCTTATACCAGTAATGAGAGCCCGCAGACGGTGTATTTTGATAATGTGATATTGGGGGTTAATTTAGGGCCGTTGCTGGAGGAGACGCATTATTATCCGTTTGGGTTGGCGATGGCGGGGATAAGTTCAAATGCACTCAAAGGTGTGAATTATCCCGAAAACCGTCTGAAATATAACGGGAAAGAGTTGCAGAGTAAAGAGTTCGGGGATGGCTCAGGACTAGAATGGTATGACTATGGGGCTAGGATGTATGATCAGCAGTTAGGGATATGGCATGTTCCTGATCCGTTAGAAGAAGATGGTAATGGGCTTGTTGATGAAGACTCCGAAAGTCAGGATTTAAATTTTGATTCTTTTAATGACAATTTTAGAAATGATGGTGGGTTAAGTGAAAATACTTTTAGACTTTGGCCTAGCACGTCTAATCAGCAATCAGCAATACATTATAACATGAGCCCTTATGCTTACGTGTTAAATAATCCAGTCAATTTTGTTGATCCTTTTGGTTTTGATACGAGTAAACCTGTTCAATTGAATCCAGTTACTATAACAGGTACAGCGCCTACTACTAATAATACGAACACCGGGTTTAATTTTTGGTGGATACGTGGACCTGTATATGGTACAGGGCTGATGAGTTTACCAGTGCCTAAGAATTGGTTTGGTCCTGTATTACCTAACTCATCAAAGTATACAACAACTCTTTCCGGACTATTAGGTAAATGGAAGACTCCTATTAATTTTTTAGGTAAGAAAAGATTATATACTCATACTGTTAATGGGTCCAGAAGATATGCTAGTACTTATGGCAGGTTCTTTGGGAGATGGGGGTCTAGAATTATGGGAAGGGCTTCTGCTATTATGTTTTATATAGATGTTAGTAGAACTGTTTATCAGTTTTATGATGAAAAATTTACTAAAATGCCAGTAGAAGCTCAATTTAGATTTGTAAATACTCAAATGATGTCTGGCTCAAGTTCCACCGGAATATTAAATCGATAATGATGAAAGAAAATATTTTAGATAGCTTAATAGCTTTTTTATATAAGGAAACACGAAGTAATGAAGTTGTCATCTCGGAAAATACAGAGATAGAACAAGATCTTGGTATTACAGGAGAAGATGGAGAGGAGCTGATTTGTAAGTTTGCGAAGGTTTATAAAGTAGACATTACAAATTTTTATTTCACAAAATATTTTTACCCGGAACCGATGACGTCATATCATCCAAATGATGTGAAAGTTTTAAAGGTACGGGATCTTCTCCATGCTGTTGAGGCTGGAAAGTTGGATGATGATATAATTGGGAAATAGAATGCAACCCAAAAGCAAAAGCGGACTTTTAGCCACCTTTTTTGTTTCAATAAAATTAATAGGCTACAGGCATTGCCTGTAGCCTATTAATTTTATTGAAAATAGATTGTTGTTATACGTGTTTTTTTATGTTTTTAGTTTTTTAGTAGTATTGGTAAGCTGTGCTTCTTTAAGGAAAGGAATTCTTCAACAATTGAATCTGCAACGCATCCTCCGGTTATTGGTTATACAACATGGTGGAGTAACAATATAGGTAAGCCGGTGAATAACTTTTTTTCAACCGGCGCACTTTCAAAAACAACACAGACCTTCCAATGGACAGAAACAATAAGTTGGCGTTAAATAGCATTAAATTAACTCTATTGCTCTCTTTTCTCTTATTTGGGTGCGTTGGCCAGGCGCCTAAGAGAAATGAAATGATTGGGGCCTGGAATAGCTCCGATGGAGGTATGTTTCTTTTTAATGAAAATGGTAGTTTTTCTGGAAAGTCATTACCAGCTAAGTATTTTACCTACTTCACTTCTGAGAATGAAGTCCTGAATAAAAAGGTAAATGGCAGAGGTAAATGGAAACTTGAAAAAGAGAATGGCTTCTGGAGAATACAATTGGAATTTGAGAATATAGATGGCCGCCCGTTAGCAGGACTTTACTATCTATTAATTTCAGGACAAACGGGTATCCTCGAGAATAAACCGCCCTGGTATCTTTTTGTTTGGAAAGATGACGTCGGCGGCGAGAAGTATAAGTTTCAAAGAGAATGAAACGCATTTACTAAGTGTGTTGTTGGATGAGGCTCATTATTATCCGTTTGGGCTGACGATGGAGGGTGATTGATCCGAAAGCTGATCTTTTTGAAATGCCTTCACCATATGTATTCTGCTATAATAATCCCATTATTTATAAGGATCCAGACGGCGAACTCGCAATACTAATTAATGGGTTGACTAGTTCTAATAGTGAACGAGCAAATGCCTCCTACTGGGGCAATCAAATTATTAATATAATCAAAAATTCAGGTATTCCGAATAGTTCAAATATTATGTTTGTAGATGGAAATCAATACCTACGAGGAACACCTCTCTCAAAGATGGATGACTGGCCCAGAGATGAAGCTCACAATATTTCTACAGCAGGAGTTACGCGCGGTAATATGACCGAAGGAAACTCTGCTCAGGCAAGGAATGATGCGGGCTATTTGCAGGCGAGGGCAGATTTTGCTCAAATATTGATGAAATTAGCAACTGATCCTGATACAAAAAAGATTGTGGAGAAAATACAGATATATACTCACAGCAGAGGGGCTGCTTTTGGGGCTGGGTATATTACAGGACTACTCTATGAAATATCAAAGCACGCGGACATGTTTGCTGACCCAAAAAACGTTATTGATTTGGTCTTTGATATGGCTCCAAATGAAGCTGGCAGGGATGGGGCTACTTTACCTGATGGATTGAATGCCTATTCAATCTCTCATGGAGAGGATCCTTTATCGAGCACTTGGCAGAGAGGGACGAAAGCAAATTTTCATTCATATGAAAGAGTTTCAGGGCTGTTGGGACAACATTCTATTAAATCTTTTGGAAGAGATCTGAAGGCGTTTGTTGATGCCTACAGTGACAGCAAAGGAAATTCACAAGCACTGATAAATACATTTATTCAAAACATGAGTAAATATGGTATTAAAGTAAATGTTATTCAATGAAACTTACAATATTACTAGGATTAAACTTTATTTTATTTTGGCTCATGATTTTTTCATTGGGCATAGTAGTTCTTTCCTTAGGTTATACTACAGCGGATTCCCCATCTTTAAGGGAGGAATTTATATTTCTTGCTTTTTTTTGCGGGCATATTTTGATGAATTTTTTAATACTTCATCTTTTGAAGGTAATGCAAGTAAAGTTTATTATCGCATCACTGATTGAGATTCTCTTACTTTATTTTGTAGCATATTTAATGTCATATACATGAGATTTTATAACGGGTTTAATAGTAATGTTGATGGCCATTATACGATAAGATGATAACAGAAATTGCATGGAGTTATTTTAACACACAGTTTTTCTTCAAAATACTGCTAGCAATATGAAGAAGATATTATTTTCCTGTTTATGGTTAACCATTCTTAGCTGTTCTCAGATGAGTAGAAGAACATCATACGATAATCTGGTATTTAAGCACTATCTTTTTTTTGAGAAAGACGCCCATGCACCCTTTACTGGTATAACAGAAAGCAAATTTGAAAATGGTAAAGTATCAAATGTTATTAGATTTAAGAATGGAATTCCAGATGGCGAATGGGCGGCCTACGGGTATCGCGGGGAAATTGTTCAAAGCGGTAAGTATACTCCAGTATATCCGGATACATCAACGTATGATTATGTCGGCAAAATTGAACGAATTAATATTTGTTTTTTTCAAGAAGGAGACTATAAGTACAACGATATCTTAGTTGTCGTCAATGGAGACGTCAGGGACAGTGAAAAAGACAATCTGAAGCAAAAAGTGATGAAGCAGCTGATTTTATACCAACCTAATTTACAAATTAGCGCTAATGATAGTTTGACATTTGTTAAGGATGTAATTTTAGAATACAATATAAATTTATTTCAAATCAGGTAATGTAATTATAAGTATCGGATACAAGTAAAAGCTATGCATTTAGCCCCAAAAGAAACAAGCTCCAATGTGATGATATGAGAAACGTTAAAGTATTTATATTTTTTCTTTTTTTTTTAGGATACGATGAAGTACCTGCGCAGAATGATGCTTTTACTACATGGGTTTTGCAAAAAGCTAACATAGGAAAAGAATTTTCTCATGAATGGAAGGATGGCAGCACTACAAAACTGACGTATCTTGGAACTCTTAAAACAAAAAAGGAAAAGGTTTTTAAAATAGTAAACTCAATCTCGGCGTATTCAAAGACACTCCCAGGGCGTCCAGTAAAATCCTGGTGTATAATAAAGACGATAAATATCTAGGATGTTATCATGTTGTGATTGTTTCGGATCTGCCAAAGAAGATAGAAAATAACCTGTTAATTTTTACCCCATATGAGGATTGTACGGAAATAACTAAGATTAGTTTTAAAGAAGGTATTCCGAAACAATTGTATGTCTTGTGCACATCAAAATTAGGAGATCTATTTTATTTTTCTGCTGAATAACACAGCTATAACTATTAATAATCTGAAAAACTGATTATGAAAAACAGAATACTGGTAGCGGGTTGTCTGCTCCTTTTATCCTTGAGTCCTGCCTGCAATATCGGCTGTGCCGGAAAAAAAATACCTTTAGGCCTTATTTATGCAAATAAGAACGATTCTATCAGAATTATTTTTGATGAAGAGCTTATTGTTGATAAAGTGATCGGAGAATACTATAATGGCCACTTTAGAAGCAAAAAAGATCGACTCGCTATACCATGTTTAAATAAAGATTCCGTACATGTAAAAGTGAAAATCAATGCCCGGGATACATCTTTTTACTTTCATCCAAAGGAAATAAAGGAACTATATATTGGGTGTAGCATAAAAGGCTACGTTAAAGTATATTATAACTACGAAAGAGGTGGACTTCGGGAATATGATCCAATGCGCTAAAGTGTTTCAAAATAAATCCGCGCAACAGCCATGAAAGTGTTGATAACAATAAGTTGTATAACTGCCCTATCGCTTGTAATGAATGCTGCAGTTCCAATAGGAATAACGGAAATAAATCTTTCCGGCAAATCCATGACGAAAACAGCAGCCACTAACATACAGGAAAGTAAATCATTCAAAAAGTTTATTAATGCTATTTTTCAAATAAAACCAACTTCCCTGAAATATGGACCAAAGATAGATAATCGTACGCCTAAGTATGACACCATACGACTTGTAAATGGCTCAAAGATTATAAGGAATCTTGCTCCGTTAAAGCAATTTTATTTCACTGTGAATGATAATAGCGGAAGTGTTTGGAACAATTGCTATAGTTTTCTTGGCATTGGTAAGAAGGTATTTAACAAAGACACACTAATGTGCTGGCAGCAATTCCAATTTTTACCAGACTACCAGATTATCTATAGACAATCATCATTTATAATGCTAAAAAGCGGCCCACATGAAAATTGCATTGGAGGAGCATGTAGAATTAATTTCTATCCGGTGATTGGAATCTCCCGCCGTGATACCAGCTTACACTATTTCATTAACAATGACGACCTCACCGGTATGAAGTATGCAGATCTTGATCATGACGGATTTCTGGATTTCTTATCCATACAAAGTGGAATTACCATCCAGGATATAAATGAGCTGGCTGTTCAAAACAAAAAACTTAAAGATCTTACCAATGCTGAAATGGGTACCTGGTACAAACTAACCTTATTTACCTTCAAAGAAGGAAAATGGGAATTGAAAAGAGACAAAAAAGGGCAGGCATACTACATCATCATAAAACTGGATAAAAGTCTGGATCCGGAAAGCAAGTTTAAAGTGATGGCCTCCAACTGGTTATCGACGCTATAGATAACCCACAAAACACAGGTCAGAACGATGGCTCCGCGCTACGCCTGACCTGTGCATCTATCATTCATGAAAAATTTCCACTTTACCCGTAACTACCTTCCGATCCCCATCTTCTATGTCATAGAACGTCAGTATATATAACCCCGCCGGCAAATCAGGTCTGGAAATAAACGTTTGCGGACTGCTCAGTATGCGATCATCCCGTTTATGCCCCAGCACATCATACATAACCATACGCAGTTTGTGATGTATCCCAATCAGGCTGATCGTGAAATTACCATTGTTAGGATTGGGACTTATAGTAACCTGGATCAGCCACGGTACCGCTTTTATTGCACTGTAATATATCTTGCCGTCACGGCCGAATATTTTCAGCCGGTAATAGGTCCAGTTGTCGTATAGGTCATCATCACGATAGTAATAGTCCAGCGCTCCGATGCTGGTGCCGCTCAGACTATGTGGCGCCACCCGTGCCACGGTATAGAAGCTGTCTTCGTTTTCACGCCGCCGCTGCAGTTCATAGTGATCAAGATTCAGCTCTTTGGTGGTACGCCAGTGTGTACCTACCCATTGAATGGTTTCGCGATATGCTTCAAAGAACAGATCAACGCCGGAGGTAATTTTGTTGAAGGCCGCTACCGACAGATAAGTGTTCACTTCCCGGTTGTCGTTAAACGTGCGACTATTCATATAGGTATTGGAAATCAGTGCGCCGGTAGTAAGTTTACCCGGATGCAGCAATCCGGATGGCGCCACGGTATCCCATCCCTGGCCGGTGCCATAACGGGTGATATAGCTACTGTCGCGGTTAATGGAAAATGCGGCGCCTTCGTCGTTTGCACTATGTTGTAGTAGTACGGTAACATTGTTCAGTACACCGGTGTCCTGTTTGATATGCCAGGTCTTCAGTACGTATCCGGATGCATCCATACTGCCGGAAAGAGCGTATTGATAAACGCTGTCAAATACCCTGGCTTGTATGGTTCTGGATACACTGCCGTTGTTTTTTAATGCCATAGGAGAATAGCTGCCGGTAGTGGTGCCTACAGGATATACCACCAGATCGTTGGCTGCGCTGATTTGTTCGCGGAACAGGAAACCGCCGCCAGATTGGCTGCCGGTCACGATAAAGGCTTTGTCTGAATAACCGGTAATGTTACCGGGATCGCCGTTTCCTACTACCAGGTTCCAGCCATTGAGCTGGAGGTGGCCGGTTTCAAAGTTAAGCTGATAGCGCACCTTCAGGTCACTTAAATCCTCGAGATAGATATCATTCCTGTTGCCTATGCTCAGGTTAGGGAAGCTGGCGCCAGCACCGCTGCTGGCGCTATAGCCTCCGTATATATGCTGTGCTCCCATGTTAATGCCCCGTGCCTGCAGAAAGCGGAAGGTACCCCCCATATTTTGCAGGCGACTGCTGCTGTATTCATTTTCATCCGGTAAAGCAGCTCCGTTGCTGTTTTCCCACTTGCTGCCATAAAAATTGATCACGCTTCCTTTCAGTGAACCAAATCGACCCTCATTTTTCACATCACTGAAAATCGCAACAGTGTCACTTGCATGTACGCTGATGTTACCCCCTGGAGGAACATACACCCCGTTTTGAGCACTACATAACTGCATACTCATTAAGAGCCAGGTTGCGATATGGAATATATGACTACGCATCAGGGATTGATAATGGTTACATCAAAAGTGATGGTGCCTAGTTTCTGTACGCCACCAACACCTCCACCGGTGTTGATAAAGTTGATGGTAATGGTATTGGCGGCACTTACAAAAGCATATGCGATGGCTACTCCCTGTGGCAGTGCTGCCCGGGGATTCACCATTACAGAAGCGTTCAGATTGGCTCCTGTTACCGGTGCTGTTTTGGTTAAGCTGGTAGTAGAAGTGATATTACTGGTGATATCTGTTAATGAAAAATTGCTTTTAACCATGTTGCTCACCACTGTACCACCGGCGCCCAGTTTGAAATTGCCGCCTACGTCCAGTTTAGCCGCCGGTGTGGTATTGGCGATGCCCACATTTCCTGTTCCATCTACGCGCATGGCCTCATTGGTAGTGGCGGTTCCGCCGGTAAAGAAAATCAGGTTTCTGCCGGAGGTGGCGTTGCCGATGATCATGTCTCTGCCGGCTGCATAGAGGTAGGCAACATTACCGCCGCCTACAATGGTGGTGTTGTTATTTCCGGCGGAGTTGATACCCATATCAATGAAGTTGGAAGCACTGTTGCCGTTGTTGGAATAGGCTACGAAATCGGATCTCGCACCCGGGCCGCCGTGATTGTTGATGATACTAACCTGAAGACTGTTATTAACCAAACCCACTCCGTGGATCACATTGGTGGTAGCTGCAGTGGTGCCGTCTACCAGCAACTGCTCCGGGTTGGTGGCGTTGAATGTGTTGGATCCAATACCCACGCTGCCGGTTTTGGTGATACGCATTTTTTCAGTGTTGTTGGTAATGATTGGCAAATCAAAATTAGTAGTAGTACCCATATTCTGTATGGATGCGACGCCGTTGCCGCCCAGCAACCAGCTTCCACCTGCAGCAGAACCTGATACAGAAATGGTACCGGTAACGTTGTTATAGGTAATTCCGCTACCCGCGTTCAATAGCGAACGTACTTTTACGTAGAAATTGGCAATATTGGTAGTATCTATTGTTGATAATTTATTGTTGAATGTAGTCCAGTCGGTGCTGCTCAAATATCCGTTTGTAGTGGCAGAGGCCTGGCTGATACCAATCACGCCGTTGCTGTAGGTGATAGGAGCCGTTCCGGAGAACAGGCTCCTTACCTTTACCCCAAAGTTTGCTATATCCGTGGTATCTATCGCAAACAGCGCTTTTTTCCAGGCGCCATTGCTACGCACTCTCAGACTGTTATCCCCTTTGTAAAAAAGGATAGTGCCGTCTTGTGCAGTCGTTAATGGCGCCAGGGTGGTATCTGTTATCCTGGTGAGCAATAAGCCCTGTCTTGTACTTTCCAGTTCCAGCAGGGATGCTTTATTGATGATACTGGGGTTATTGCCCAGTTTCAGCTGAGCCACTGAAAACAGTGGAAGCAACAATGCCAGTGCCACCGGAAGATGGAAATGAAATGTGCTTTTCATAGCAGCTAGTTGAATGATGAAGAAAGAAGTCGGGGAAACCGCTACTTCTTGATCACAAACCAATTTGTTCCATCTGTTTGCAGCGTTACAAAAGTCCAGTCGTTGTAAATGATGTAATTGGCAGACCCATCTATGGTGCCGCCACTGGCGGTGATGGTAAGCTGATTATCAATTCCTCCGGTGCCGATTTTCTTGATGGTATACATCCGGCCTGCAATGGTACCGGGCGCCGGTAAAGTGATAGTTAATGCTCCACTGGTGGCATCTGCCAGTATGGTGTTGTCGGCTGCGGTGGCGGTATAACTGCTGGTGACTTTTGTGAGATTGGTAGCAATGGATCCTACTACCTGGAAGCTGGAATTACCTTTCGTTCCTTCAGCAACGCCTACTGCCAGCGAATCACGGAAACTTTTGTAGCCGGCGAAAGTTTGACCGCTGACCAGATTTATCACGCCTCTTACGGTTGTAGAAGCGTCAGGAATGTTAATCACTGTTTGAGAAACAGAACTACTGTCGATGTTGATATCATTTGCTGCACCCGGACTCTTACCTGTGATAAGGGTTTTGAATGCGTTATTATCCAGCAGCTTTTTTACCAGAGTACCATCTGCTCGCCGGATGAGTACATTGTTGCTGTCTGCTGCCGCTGCTGCGCCGATTGTGCTCAGTATCACATTACCGTCGATAGTAGCGTTTTGCACGACATGTACATTATTCTGAAAAGTTTTGTTACCACCAAATGTCTGGTCAGCCGCTGAAACGGCACCCGGATTGGTAGCGTCAGCTGCATGCAGGGTAAGTGTTCCATTGTTGATGGTGATACCGTTAGCATCGGGGGTGGCAGAGAATAAGGTGTGTAGTATCTGGAAGCGCGCAGAAGAGTCGAACCGTAACCAGTCGCCGTAAGATAATAAACCGCGGGAAGTAGCGCCATTACCAGTCTGTGTGGGAATATTGAACGTATGCACGCCATTAGTGGAGCTGATCGTAAAATCTTTACCGGCAAGACTATCGGCAACAAATGTTTGTACCGAATCCCTTAGTCCGTTTAACGATACAATGGCGTTATTAAATGCAGATGCAGCCATTGTACGCTGCAATAAAATACCGGTGGCAGGATCTATCACCAGCACCTGCACCTGGTTGGTACCGGCAGGGATAGTACTTGCCGCCATTTTGATGTTACCATTGGCAGTTAAGCGCATTCTTTCTGCATTGCCTGTTTTGAATACCAATGCCTGCTGGTCGGTAGTTCCAATAAAATTTTTATTGGAGTCGAGCCCCGCATTACCTGCTGTATTCCAGTTACCATTATTGGCCACACTATCTACCGACATTTTTTGCCATAAGCCATTCTTCCTGATAAACAGACTGGAAGAATCTGTAACATAAATGATCATACCGTCAGGAGCACCATTTAAAGGAGCAGTGGTAAGATTAGCACCCGGTATCCTCGGCAGTAAAAGACCCTGGCGAGTGCTTTCCAGTTCCAGTATGGAAGACTTGTTGATCTGACTAGGGTTGGAACCCACTTTTAATTGTGCGAAAGCGGTAGAGGAGCCTAGTAAGAGCAAAATCACCGTAAAAATTCTACGCTTCATAGCTTTGGTTTTGACTGAATTAATGAAAGGATAGGAATTGTGCCAATAGCCATAATCTGAGGTAATGAGTAGCCCTGTCATAGCATCACGTGGCTATAACTCATCAGATCGCCGATTTATTGATCATGCAACCATGCTGGAGAGAAAACTTATATGTAGTGCTGGAATATAGAGTAGTTGCTTATTTCCCGGGTACAATGAGGGCCTATAGTGTTGATGCCACTATCGCATCAATGTGTGACGGGTAATAGGTAAATACCAGTTGGATTTACGCGAATGGATAAGTTAGGGTTGTCGTTTATCCCTCAGGACACAATGCACCCGGTCCGGATATGATATCAATGTGTTCCCGGTTTAATAGGTAACGCAACGCGCTATTTGGAGGTGATTCACAGTAGGTAGGTTAAGATATTCGGTCGCTCCATATAATGACGTCAGCAAACGTAAAATGGAGATGTCTGTTGCTATGTCAATTTAAAGATAACACAGGGTTTTTAAGTAGAGAAATCATTTTGGTCAAGCTTGAAAAAAACACAGGGAAAGTTCATATTTGGTGGTTAAACGCTTATGTGTTTTTCAATGCCAGCGCGATGAAGCGTAAGTTTTACGTTATTGGATGCTGCTTTGCGCCAGTGTAATATTTCCCGCGAAGGTCATGTCCCCACTTTCTCTCCTCAAACCCATATCCACCCACCTCCGTAATTCCGTATCAGTCTTTCCCACTTTTGTATAAATATCCTTCTCCCTCCTCATCCTAGTTTTGCACTGTTAAACATTGGCTTAATTGCTAACAGTGTTCTAAAAAATAAGGGTATTAGTTATGGGAGTTGCAGAACGCAGGCTGAGGCAGAAAGCAGCAGTCAGAAAGGGAATCCTGGATGCTGCCAGGCAGCTGGTAAAAACAGAAGGCTGGGAAGCCTTGTCTATCAGAAAGATAGCAGATGCCATTGAATATAGCGTCCCCGTCGTATATGAGCACTTCGAAAACAAGGAAGCCATCCTGTTTGAACTTTCACTTTGCGGCTTCAAGCTACAGAAAAAGAAACTCGATGCGGCCATTAACAGCCGGCATACCCCTGAGGTGCAACTAAGGGAGCTGGTGTATGCTTACTGGGGCTTTGCCTTCGGAAACCGGCAATATTACAAACTGATGTACGGATTAGGTATGCCCTGTTCCGGCACCGGGAAATTAAAGCCCGAAGTGAACGCCTTCTGTGAACTGGCCTGTACCATTGTCAGACGGATGGAGCACAAACGAAATGCAGATCAACAGGAACTGGACGTGAAAATACGTTCTCTGTGGAGCTTCTTACATGGCCTTATTTCTATTATGCTGATGCGCACGTCTGATATCGATGGTAATATGAATGAGAATGTTATGAGAGAAAGTACGGAAGGGTTTCTGAGATATCTCTGATTTTTTCTGCAAAAAGACCTAATGGTGTTAGGTTTTATTATACAGTTAACAAGTTCATCAATTCTAAAAATTTCTAAACCAAAATAAAATGAAACGTACTTATCTGCCTGGCATTTTCGCCGGCTTACTGATATCAACAGTTACTATCCTGTATGGATGCGGCACTGCTTCGAGTGCCCGTAATGCTCCGCCACCGCCCGCTTTGCCAGTGATCGTTGCCGCCGCTTTGCCTGCTACTACCTATCAGAGTTTTACTGCTTCTGTTCAGGGAAAACGGGATATTGAAATAAGACCACAGGTAGATGGCTACCTGACTGATATCGTAGTGGATGAAGGCGCTTATGTTCATAAGGGACAGGTGTTGTTCCATATCGACAAAAAGCCTTTCATTGAATCGCTGAACAATGCCAATGCTACTTTGCTTTCCGCGAAAGCTGCATTGGAAAATGCTCAGATCAATGTCGATAAGCTGAAACCGCTGATCGAAAACAACGTGATTTCTGAAGTACAACTGAAATCCGCACAGGCGGCCTATAACGCAGCCAGAGGAAATGTGGCTCAGGCCCAGGCCGCTGTTGAATCTGCGCGTATTAATCTCGGGTATACCACTATTACCGCTCCCAACGATGGCTATATAGGTGGTATTCCGTACAGAACCGGAAGCCTGGTAACAAAAGGAATGGCAGGCGCTCTCACTACACTGTCAGAAACCCAGGATATGCACGTGTATTTTTCACTGAGTGAAACTGATTTCCTGGAGTTCAAGGAAAAGTATCCGGGTAATTCCATCACCGAAAAAGTAAAAGCTATACCTCCGGTTCAACTGGTATTGGCTGATGGCAGCATTTACCCGCAAACCGGAAAAGTAGAGCTGGTAAAAGGGCAGTTCGATAAAGCTGTTGGGGCTATCAATTTCCGGGCAACTTTTCCAAATGCACAGGGTATACTCAGAAGCGGTAACACCGGTAAAATAAGGATACCAACTGTGCACGCATCTGCACTGGTTGTACCCCAGGAGGCCACCTTCGAACTACAGGATAAAATATTTGTATACACCGTGGCAGACAGTAACAAAATAGTGACTAAACCACTGGTTGTTTCCGGAAGAACACCTAATTACTATTTCGTTTCTGATGGTGTGAAGCAGGGCGAGAAAATTGTGCTGTCTTCCCAATCTACCCTGTTCATGGGAGGACTGAAGGATGGTATGGTGATCCAGCCACAGATGATTTCTACCGACAGCCTGTTGAAAACCAAGCCCCTCCTTTAAAAAAGGAAGGAGGTTTTGCCTGGTGATTATATGCCACCACCAGGAGAATAATATTCGTTAGAATACCATAATCACATTTTATGTTAAGAAGATTTATCGAACGGCCGGTATTATCAACGGTTGTTTCTGTGATATTGCTGCTACTGGGAGGAATCTCCCTGTCGTCGCTGCCGGTTACCCTGTTTCCGCCTATTGCGCCCCCGAGCGTGCAGGTAACAGCTGCTTACCCCGGTGCTAATGCCGAGGTAGTGGCACGCGCTGTGGCCAATCCCATAGAGGAGGCCGTGAATGGGGTGGAAAATATGAGTTATATGACTTCCAACTCCAACAGCGATGGTAGTTATATCCTGACCGTCTACTTTAAACAGGGAACTGATCCGGATATTGATGCGGTGAACGTACAGAACCGCGTGTCCAAAGCCAACAGCCAGCTTCCCCAGGAAGTAATACAGGCGGGTATTTCCACGCAGAAAGTACAGAACAGCTTCCTGATGTTTGCAGCCTTGTATGCGGAAGACAGTACCAAGTACAACGAATTGTTCCTGGAAAACTACCTGAAAATAAATGTCATTCCTCAATTACAACGTATCCCGGGAATTGCGCAGGCACAGCTGATCAGTAACAAGGACTATTCCATGCGTATCTGGCTGAAACCCGACCGGCTTGCGGCCAATAACCTTGGGCCCCAGGACGTGCTGAACGCCATCAAAGGACAGAATATAGAAGCCGCCCCGGGCCGCCTGGGACAGGGAAGTAAGGAGTCGTTTGAATACGTGATCAAATACAAGGGCAAGCTGAATCAGAGTGAAGAATATGAAAATATGGTCATCAAGGCCAATAACGATGGCTCGGTACTGCGTCTGAAAGATGTAGCCCGCGTGGAATTGGGCGCCTATACATATACTTCTCTCAATAAACTCAATGGCAAACCTACCGCCGGATTTGGGGTTACCCAGACTCCGGAGTCCAATGCCAACGAAATTCTTACTGAGCTGGAACGTCAGCTGGACGAGTTTTCGCAAGGACTGCCTGCAGGCATGAAGCTGAAAATAGTTTACAACTCAAAGAACTTCCTCGACGCCTCCATTGCCCAGGTAAAGGAAACCCTCATCATTGCGTTCATACTGGTGGCTTTCGTGGTATTCATTTTCCTGCAGGATCTCCGTTCTACGTTGATTCCGGTAATAGCCGTTCCCGTAGCCATTATTGGTACCTTTTTCTTCCTCCAGATATTGGGCTTCAGCATTAACCTGCTGACCCTGTTTGCCCTGGTATTGGCCATTGGTATTGTGGTGGATGATGCTATTGTGGTAGTGGAAGCCGTGCACTCGAAAATGGAGCGGGAACACCTGCCGGCCAGGGAAGCTACTATTCATGCCATGAGTGAAATATCGGGTGCTATTATTTCTATCACCCTGGTAATGGCGGCTGTATTTATACCGGTGAGCTTTATGAAAGGCCCTGCCGGTGTGTTCTACAAGCAATTTTCATTTACACTGGCCATTGCTATTATTATTTCCGCTGTCAACGCGTTAACGCTGAGCCCGGCCCTCACTGCGCTTTTTCTGAAAAATCCGCATACAGAAGGGGAAAAGAAAAAGGGATTCGGTGAGCGCTTCTTTGCTGCGTTTAATGCCGGATTTAATGCGATGACTAACCGGTATATCCGCAGCCTGAAGTTCCTGATCGCCAACAGATGGGTGGCCATAGCCGGACTGGTAATCGTGGCCATAGCCAGCTTTGTACTGGTACAAACAACGCCCACCGGGTTTATTCCGGATGAAGATCAGGGCTTTGTTATCGCTGTTACGCAAACGCCGGGAGGTAGCTCCCTGAACAGAACTATTGCCGCTACCGACAAAATAGCAAAGGTGGTAGAAGGTGATGGCTCTGCGGATTTAATATGGAATGCCAATGGGATGAACTTCGTAACGAATGCATTTGCTTCACCTAATGCGGCTGTTTTTATCAGGTTGAAAGATCGGAAAGACAGAGGACTGGTAAAAGATCCGGAAGCTATCGCCGGCCGGCTTACTGGTAAAACAGGCCAGGTGAATGATGCCTTCACCGCGTTTGTGAATTTCCCCACCATACAGGGGTTCGGTAACGTGAGCGGGGTGGAAGTAACCATGCAGGACCGGAGCAACGGCCGGCTCGATCAACTGGCCATGAACGCCTGGGGCTTCATTGGCGCATTGAGCCAGAGTAAAGCAGTAGCCGCCGCATTCACCACCTTCAATACCAATAATCCACAGTACAACATCGAGGTAGATAATATAAAAGCAGAGCAGCTGGGCATATCCTCCGCCGATCTGATGAATACCCTGCAAATCTATTATGGCAGTAGCTTTGTGTCCGACTTTAACAGGTTCGGTAAATACTACCGCGTGATGGCACAGGCAGATATTCCCTACCGTCAGGACGTAAACTCTCTGGATGCCATTTATGTGAAAAACAACCAGGGCCAGATGGTACCTGCAAGTACGGTGGCGAAGTTTAACCGTGTATTCGGCCCTGAAACCGTTACCCGTAATAACTTATACAATGCGGTTCAAATACAGGTGATTCCCAAACCAGGATTCAGTACCGGCGATGTGATCAGAACAGTACAGGAAACTGCTAAAAAAGCACTGCCCAAAGGATATGCTTACGAGTTTACCGGCATCAGCCGGGAAGAAATTAAGGCCGGTAATCAGACCACTTTCATTTTCCTGTTAAGTGTACTGTTTGTTTATTTTCTGCTGGCCGCCCAGTATGAAAGCTATATCCTGCCACTCGCCGTTATCCTCACGGTTCCCACAGGTATACTGGGGGTGTTTGCCTTCATTGGTTTCGCAGGGTTGCAGAACAATATCTATGTACAGATCGGATTGATTATGCTGGTAGGGCTCCTGGCTAAAAATGCCATCCTGATTATTGAGTTTGCTGTGCAACGGCGGAGAGCCGGCCAGTCGCTCATACAATCCGCCCTGGAAGCTGCACAACTGAGGTTACGCCCCATACTCATGACTTCGTTTGCCTTTATAGTTGGTATGATGCCGCTGATATTCACGCAGGGAGCATCCGCTAAGGGAAACCATTCCATTGGATGGAGCACCATAGGAGGAATGCTGTCCGGAGTAGTATTGGGGATATTCATTATCCCGGTATTGTTCGTCATTTTCCAATACCTGCAGGAGAAAGTGTCTGCCAGAAAGGCTGCTGCCAATAGACAGCCTCAGGTGGAGCTGGCCCGGTAAACCAGGTTTTATAAACACACATGAATTTTGTTTAAGATGAATACAAAGAAATATACCGGTTACTTTACGCTGGTCTTGTCCGCACTTATTGTATTGGCGGCGTGTAAAGTAACCAAAGATTATAAACGGCCGGATCTGAACCTGCCGGAGCAGTACCGGGGTGCCACTTTCAGCGACACCTCTTCTGTAGCGGATATTGAATGGAAAACATTTTTTACTGAGCCCGCTTTACAGGCGCTGATACAAAAAGGTATCGAACATAACAGTGACCTGCTCACGGCTATAAAAAATATAGAAATATCCGATCAGCAACTGAAACAGGCCAAAGTATCGTGGACTCCCCAGGTGAATGCACAGGCGTCGGGCCAGTATAACAGGTTTTCGAAGAATACCTTCAATGGGTTGTTTTTGACGCAGAACCACCTTGAGGACTATCTTGCCCAAATAAATGTTACCTGGGAAGCAGGTATCTGGGGAAAAATAAAGCGGCAGAAAGAAGCGGCACTCGATCAATATCTTCAGACATATGAGGCTAAGGAAGCAGTACAAACGCAGGTAGTGTCGAATATAGCCAAGGGCTTTTATAACCTGCTCATGCTCGATAAACAACTGGGTATAGCCAAAACAAGTTTGTTGCTGAGCGATAGTACCCTGCGGTTTACCCGGCTGCTAAAGGATGCCGGCAATGCTTCGCAATTGTCCATCGATCAGACGCTGGCTCAACGGCAAAGTGTAGCCAACCTTATCCCGCAGATTGAACAGGGGATCCAGTTACAGGAAAATGCCCTGCAGTTGCTTACCGGTCAATATCCGGGAGAGATAGCCAGAAGCATTCAGCTTACTAACATCACCGTTCCGGCCAGTTTGCCTGTTGGGTTGCCTGCTTCCATCGTAAGCCGGAGGCCCGACGTGAAGTCCGCAGAATCCGCGGTAATGGCGGCCAATGCAGAGGTAGGGGTGGCTGCAGCCAACATGTATCCTCAACTCACCATCACCGCCGGTGGTGGTGTAGAGGCTATGAAATTCAGCAACTGGTTTACTATGCCGGGTTCCCTGTTCGGGATTGTTACAGGCGCCGTTGCACAGCCCATTTTTAACCGGCGGCAACTGAAAACCCGCTTTGAAGTGGCCAAACTGAAAAGAGAGCAATCGGTGATTGCATTTCGCCAGAGCGTGCTGGGAGCGGTTGGAGAAGTGGCGGATGCGCTGGTGCAGATAGATAAATTAAAACAACAGGAACAGGTCACCAATGTACAGGTAACTGCACTTCATGATGCTATCAGTCACTCGTTACTGATGTACAAAAGTGATATGGCTACCTACCTGGATGTTATTACAGCCCAGAGCAATGCCCTGCAGGCCGATCTGAGCCTGGCTACCATCCGCAGCAATACGCTGATAGCGGTGGTAGAGCTGTACCGGAGCGCTGGTGGCGGCTGGAAATAATTCAAATAATTTTGTTGATTTCAGTGTACGGGCGCCCCCTTTCCAGGGGGGCCTTTTTAAAGTTTAACCGCGGATGAAGTACCCGTTATTTTGTATCAGTTTTCAGTACTTTTGTATAAATACCAGGTCGGTATCCGGCCTAATTTTGCTTCGCTCTTAACCATACACCTGAAACGCTGAATTAATCTTCAAAAAAACCGGCAAATGAATATCGAAGAATTTACCGACAAGTTCAGTTGCGTAGCCCAGGAGCACCCCCTACTGACCGTCTGCAGATCTACTCCCAAAACAAAATGCAGTACAGACCAGCAATTTACCCTGAACTTTTATTCTATTATTCTCAATAAACATAAATCGGGTGTTTTCCAGTACGGCCGCACTAAATACGATGGCGATAATGGAAGCATGTACTTCATGAAGCCAGGGCAAACAATTATGGGCGAAAACCTGGAATGGGGAATGGATGGATTCAATTTATCGTTCAAAGAAGACTACCTGGTCGGACATCCGTTGCACTCAGAAATTAAAAAGTACCGGTACTTCGATTATGAAGTAAATGAAGCCCTTCACCTTTCTCCCGGTGAGGAACAAACGATGAAGGAGCTTTATACCAAGATTGAAACGGAATACTTCAATAACCAGGACGAATTTTCGAGGGAAATCATCCTTGGGCATATCGCTTCCATCCTGAGATATTCGCAACGATTTTATAAACGGCAATTCCTCCATCGCACTGAATTATCCGGGAAATTAATCAGCCGGTTTAATGAGCAGTTGCTAGCCTATTATGAAAGCGGACAGTTGTCGGAGTTTGGGCTGCCATCCGTAAAATATATGGCTAATCAACTGCACCTGTCGTCGCGTTATCTCAGCGATGTACTCAAGCAGGAAACCGGAAAAACAGCGATAGACCTGATACATACCTTTCTGATATCAGAAGCTAAAAACCTCCTGAAAGGAACAGGTCTTTCTGTTTCAGAAATAGCCTACAGCCTTGGATTTGAAAATCATCCCTACTTCTCACGACTGTTTAAGCGTGTATCAGGAGTAACTCCGAATGAATTCAAAAACCAACCGCTGAACTAACAGGCAACTAATTCACATTCACTACCACTTTTCCCCTTGTGCGTCCGGTTGCGACCTGCTCATGGGCTTTTCCCATTTCTTCAAACCGGTAAGCAGCTGATACATCAGACTTCAGTTCCTCCGCACCCAGCAGTGCGGCAAGGGATTCCATATCTTCGCCGTTAGAAGTCACAAGCATCCGCTGCAGATCTACGCGCTTATCTGCCGCAGCGCGTTTCAACTCCTCATCGGGGAAACTCCTCAAACTGATGAGGCAACCGCCTTCTTTCAGCGTTTTCAATGACCGCTCCAGGTGACCCGGCTCGGGAATGGCATCCACCACGATATCGGCATCGTGTACCAGTTCATCAAACGCCTGCTGATGATAATCGATATGTTCATCGGCGCCGTAACCAAGTACTGCATCCTTTTTAGCGGCAGAAGAGCTGCCAATAACATAGGCGCCAAAATGTTTGGCTATCTGAACAGCATAGTGGCCTACGCCGCCGGCTGCCGAGTGGATCAGTACTTTGTCGCCTTTCTTTATTTTCCCGTATGTAACCAGTGCCTGCCACGCGGTGAGCGCCGCCAGGGTAGCTGCTGCTGCTGATTCATGGCTGATATTGGCGGGTTTAAGCGCCAAGTGGTTTTCCGGCACTGCGGTGTATACTGCATAAGCTTTACCGTGCCCCGGGAAGTTAGCCATACCAAATACTTCGTCGCCTGCCTTGAATCGGGTAACGGCCTTACCGGTGGCTTCCACCACGCCGGAAAGGTCCCAGCCTAAAATGATGTCTTCCCCTGCTTTGGGCTGCACGATATTCTTCAGCGAATCTTCTACCTTCCTGACCTGCACATCCACCGGGTTAATGCTGAGCGATCTGTTGCGAACCAGTACTTCGTTGTCGGCGATAGCCGGAACGGGTACTTCCCTGATATCGAGATTTTCTATACCTCCTGCCTGTTTTAATACGATTGCTTTCATATGTTGTTGTATTTTTTGTGATCTGATGAGTCAAAATTCCAATAAATTTGTTGGGAGCTCTTGTACGAACAGGGGTACCTTTTGTAAAAATCAGGGTTATGGAAGTGTTGAATCTTTTTAAGCCATTTGATATACTGTATGAAGATATAGACCACTGCCCGATGGGACAACACCGGAATAGTTTTTTCGAGCTGGTATATATCCTGAGTGGAACGGGTACGTTCCATAATAATCAGCATATATTTGAGTACGGACCGGAGCACCTGTTTCTGCTGATGCCGCAGGATATGCACTACACAAAAGTTAAAACCAGAACTGCATTTGTATTCATCCGGTTCAATGGTATTTTCCTGGAACAGCAGCGAACAGCCAACGAGCGGGGCGGAATGGGCGATTGGGCCCGGAAGCTGGAATACATCTTCTTAAATAATCATCATTTCCCGGGCTGTATACTCTGTAACATGGACGATAAGCCGGTGGTAAATGCCCTGGTAAAAGCGCTGGTACGCGAATACGGTCAGGATCAGACGATGCGTAATGAAGTGATACAGCAGTTACTGAATACGATTATTACGATTGTGGCCCGTAATGTTGCCGAACTGCAACCTGCCAGAGGAGCAGCCGGCAATGAAACCGCTAATGAAATACTCAGCTATATTCATCAGCATATATACTCTCCCGGGCAACTCAGAATAGAAAAGCTGGCAGCCCGGTTCAACATCTCCCAACATTATATTAGTGAGTATGTGAAGAAACTAACGGGAGAAAGCATACAGCGGTATATTATCAACTACAAACTACGCCTGGTGGAAACCCGTTTGCAATACAGCAATATGCGGATGAGTGAAATAGTGGAGGAGCTTGGGTTTACAGACGAAAGTCACCTGAACCGCACGTTCCGGAAATATGCCGGCGTTAACCCTACTGAGTTCCGGAAAAAGAAGCATTACATGGCCAGCAACACTGCCACATAATGGCAGATGGCGGCTGCCAGTACCAGCAGGTGCCATACGGCATGGGTATACGTATATTTATCCCACATATAGAAAACCACGCCCAATGTATATAAGCCGCCGCCGGTGGCCAGCATAACGATGACGGACAATGGCAGGCTATCGAAGAACCTGCGGCCACCTACTACCATGATCCAGCCCATGGCCAGGTAAATAATCGTGGAGATGATATCATATTTCCCCGTGAACCAGGATTTGAATATTACGCCCACCAGCGTCAGCCCCCATAATATCGACAGCAGCGTGATACCAAAGGCATTATTCATATACACCAGCAGAAAGGGCGTGTAAGTGCCGGCAATCAGGAAGTAAATGCTGATATGATCGAAAATGAGGAAGAGCCGTTTTACCCTTGTCTCCTGCGATAAATGATAGACGGTGGAATTAGTAAATAATAAAAGAAAACAGAAACTGTAGATACAGGCGCCTACGATGCCCGGTGTATTGCCATGTGTGGCTGCAATACCTGCCAGCATGGGCAGGGCGCTGATGCCGAATATGATCCCCAGCCCGTGTATGAGCCCGTTTACTATCTCCTGTTTCCTGTTGTAGCCTGTCGCATTCGTAATAGTTACCATTCTGCTGCTTTTTCTACCGTAAAATTAAGACAATAATCTGCAGGTGCCGCATTACTTTAATCTATCATAGTATTATTAAATTCAAATGGGGATATTGGTTCTCACCGTAAATAAGTGTAAGTTAGGCCGCTATTTATTCTTCAAAGCGGTACACCCTTGGAAAATAAACAAATTAACGAAATCACTATCCGGGAAGCCCTGATGAAGGGCAGCAGGGAGGCGCTGGGCGAGCTGTTTCTCCTGTATTATCCCCGTTTGCTCGGATACGCCTGTAAGTACGTTACCAGGGAAACCGCGGAAGATATCATCCAGGATGTTTTTATTCAGCTTCAGCAAAAAGGCATTGCCGGCGATATCAGGCAAACCATGCAGGGATACTTGTTCAGAGCGGTGCATAACAGTTGTGTAGACCATTTACGCCATGAAATGGTACACCGGCGGTACGTAGATAAAACCCTCACCTCATTATCCCTCGACGAAGCAGCCTGGTATGACCCTGAAAACGGTAAACAGAGCCTGTTGTTTGCGGGAGACGACCATCAGGTATGGAATGCTATAGAACAACTTCCACCCAAATGCCGCGCTATCCTCCAGCTGCGTTATAAAGACGGGCTGAAGACCCGGGAAATATCCGGCATCATGGGGATATCCGCCCGTACTGTAGAAACACAGCTGTATAAAGCCATCCGTCTACTCCGTTCCAGTATCAGAAAAGTAAAATTGTTCGTCTGGTCGTTTGTCCTTTAGCAACACGCCCAAAAAATTTTTTTTGTCCACGTACGTAGATTTTATTCACTTATCCGTCTTTATTATATCATGGAAGAAAAAGACTTCGATTTTAATCTTATTGTCAGGTTTATAGAAGGGAATGCTGACGCTGCAGAACGCGTGCTGGTACAGGAATGGGTGAATAGTAACGAGCAGCATAAGCAGCTTTTTTTCCAGGTAAAAGATATTCTGGACTATGAATATATAAAAGGAATCAGCCCGGAGCAGACCGCCCGGCGCTGGCAGGCCGTGTCGGCAGCCTTACAGCCGGTACACGCAACGCGGAAAAAGGCATCGGTGTGGCCACGGATCGCAGCGGCAGCAGCCATATTGCTGGTAATTGGTGTGGCTGCCTGGTTTTTCAGGAGGTCGTCGCCTGCTACGCCGGTGGTATTGGTGAATAATGAAGCTGCTCCGCTACATGCCGTGCTGCCCGATAGCACGGGCGTATGGCTGCTGAAAGGCGCCACATTGAGCTATGAGAGAAGTAATGCAAGAAAGGTAGCATTGAAAGGGACTGCTTATTTTGAAGTAACCCGGAAAGCGGAAAATCCCTTCACAGTTGATCTGCAACAGATGAATATAGTGGTACTGGGCACTTCGTTTATCGTCAACAGCAGTCCGGCTATGGCTTCGGCAGCGGTAAGCGACGGAATGGTGAAAGCGGTATTGCCGGGAAAAGAATGGGTGTTGAAGCAGGATGAGGGCGTATTCTATGAAAATGGTACTGCCACCCGTCAAACTGTGCATAGCAGTTACTATCGCATGATGAAAGAAGGATTTTTTGATTTTAATAATACCTCTGTTACCGAAATCGCAGAGATTATAAAAGTCGTATATGGGTACCAGGTAGTGGTCAGGAACCCGGAAGTACTCGAACAAAACAGTATCAGTGGCCATGTGGCTATCAGTGATGAAGCCGGCCTGTATAAGGTGATCTCCATAATGATGCATGTAGATGTGATAAAGAATAATCAACAAATCGTTATACAACCAAAATTGAAATAATCAAATGCTGTGTAAATGGCATTGTTGAAAATGAGCTAACAGTGTCAATGAAAGAAGAACCTTAATAAAAATCAGTTAAATCCAATCCCGTTATGAAGAATTTGCTTCCACTTACGTGGGGCCTGGCACTGCTATGCCTGGTATCCAACGTACTAGCCGCAGACGCGGGCACACAGCAAAATTTTGCAGGCAGTGGCTATAACGAAAACGGCTATACGCCGCCTGCTCCGAAAGTCATCCGAGATACGCAGCTGACATTGAAAACGGCACTGGAGGAGATTTACAAGACCAGAGGCATCCTGTTTATTTACAACGATAAACAGATCGATGGTGTTCAGATCTCCCGGCAGTCGCTTTCGCTGGAAACCAATCCGCTGATCCATGCAATTGATAAGGCGCTTAACAGTCGCCAGCTTCGTTGCAGTAAGATCAGCAGCAAACAGTATCTCATCGTTTCCAACAGCGAAAAGGAAGCACCCGAAACACGTATTGAGGTGCCTAAACCCCGGCCAGATGTGGTTATTTCCGGTACCGTGCGGGATGCCATTGGCAATCCATTGCCCGGCGTGACAGTGAGGGTTAGCCGCACCGGCAAGGGAATGGTCACGAGTACAGTAGGGCGTTACTCCGTAGATGCGGAACCGTTAGATACGCTGGAGTTTTCATTTGTAGGCTATAAGAAACAATTGCAGCCCGTTCGCAACAGGCTGGAGATGGATGTGATTATGGAAGCGCAGGAAGGCGGCCTGAATGAAGTAGTGGTGGTAGGATTTGGTAAGCAACGTAAAATAAGTTTGATCGGTGCACAAACAGGTGTAAAAGTAGAAGAGCTGAAGCAACCGGTGCGTAACCTCAGTACCCTGCTTGCAGGCCGCCTGGCGGGCATCGTGGGCGTACAGCGCAGCGGGGAGCCCGGTTATGATGATGCGGAAGTATGGATACGCGGTATCTCCACATTTACCAACAGCCGTCCGCTTGTGCTGGTAGACGGTATAGAACGGCCTTTCTCCAATATCGACCCTGAAGACATTGAAAGTTTCAATATCCTCAAAGATGCCTCTGCTACTGCGGTTTACGGGGTAAGAGGCGCCAACGGCGTAATCGTGATTACCACCAAATCAGGTAAGGCACAGAAGGTACAGATCAATGCAGATCTGAACAAAGGGATCACCCAATTCACCCGCCTGCCGAAGTATGCCGATGGTGTTACTTATATGAAGATGGCGAACGAAGCAAATCTTACCCGGGGTGGAACTGCGCAATATTCCGATGAGGCTATCCGCAAAACTGCCTCCGGAGAAGATCCTGAGCTGTATCCCAATGTAAACTGGATCAATGAAATTTTTCGCAAACACGGAAGCAACAAACGCGCTAACGTTAACCTCAGAGGAGGTACCGATATTACTAACTACTATGTATCTGTTTCCTACTACGATGAAGTAGGGTTGTTCAAACGCGACGACCTGGCCAGGTACAATTCCGATATCAAATTCACCCGCTATAACTTCACCTCTAACCTCAACATGCGGGTAACTAAAACTACCCGTCTGGAATTTGGTGTACAGGGATACATTGGCAACGGTAACTTCCCCGGTACAGGCACTAACACTATATTCGAATCTGCCATCACCCTGCCGCCTATCGTACATCCGCCTAAGTACTCCGATGGGCGCATCGCCGGCCAGCGCACCGGCTCGGTGGCCAATCCCTACGATCAGCTGACACAGTCGGGCTACGTGACCGAATTCCGGAATCAGCTCTTCTCTAACATACGCCTGCGTCAGGATCTGGACTTCATTGTAAAAGGGCTCTCCTTTACCTCCATGTTCTCCTTCGATACCTATAACGAACACCGGATGGCACGTACGAAAACAGTGGATAACTGGCTGGCTACCGGCCGCGATGCCAACGGACAGCTCATCTTTGATCAGACACGTATCGGAACTAATTACCTGTCTTATTCACGCAGCAACGGAGGAAACCGGCAGTTTTATACAGAAACCGCCCTCAACTACGATAATGCTTTCGGAAAACATCGCGTAGGCGGATTACTGCTGTACAACCAGAGCGATAAAATCGATGCCTTCAAAGATGATTTCATCGGCTCTATTCCCCGCAGGCAGCGAGGTTTGGCGGGCAGGGCTACCTATTCGTTCGATGACCGGTACCTGGCAGAAGTGAATTTCGGATACAACGGTTCTGAAACTTTTTCTCCCAACAGACGTTATGGCTTCTTTCCTTCCGCCGGTTTGGGCTGGGTAGTGTCGGGAGAAAATTTTTTCAAACCGCTGACCAATGCGGTGCAATTCCTCAAGTTCCGCTTTTCTTATGGATTAGTGGGTAACGGGGAGATATTGGACGGCGATAATGTGCGCCGCTTCGCTTATATCCCGATAGTAGCGTCTACCAATGGTTACACCTTTGGCAAAGACAGAAACAATAAATTCGACGGGTATGATATCGGAGAGTATGCTTCGGACGTAACCTGGGAAACAGCCCGGAAAACGAACCTGGGCATGGAAGTTACCACCCTGAAAGGCAGTCTGAATCTGCAGGTAGACCTGTTCAAGGAAAGCCGCACCGGCATCTTCCTGCGCCGTTCGTCTATTCCGGCTATCATCGGATTGCGTAGCAATCCTTATGGCAACCTCGGTAAAACGGAGAACAAAGGCATCGACATTTCGGTGGACTATAACAGGAAGATCGGAGAGGTGCAGCTGGCCCTGAAAGGTAACTTCACCTTCAACCGTAATAAGGTAATTGATGACGACTTACCACCATGGGCTTATCCTTACCTCGAAAGAAAAGGAAGGAAGATCGGCCAGCGCTTCGGATACATCGCTGAAGGTTTATTCAGCGATTCGGCAGAAATTCTGAAAAGCCCGGTACAGAACGGAAATGTAAGACCCGGCGATATCAAATTCAAAGACATCAACGGCGATGGTGTCATCAATGCATACGATCAGGCCCCCATCGGTTATGGCTCTATTCCTGAAATCGTATATGGCTTCGGTATCAATGCAGCCTGGAGAAATTTTGCTATTGGTATGTTCTTCCAGGGAATTTCCAATGTAGATATCTACACCTATGGTGAAGGCTTCGTTCCCTTTCAGCAGGGTGGTACCAGGGGAAACCTGATGGATGTAGTCACCGACCGGTGGACACCCGATAATCCCAATCCACACCCCTTTTACCCGCGGCTGTCGTTCGGTGAAGTGAACGATAACTACAAGGCCAGTACCTGGTGGATAAAGAATGGCCGCTATCTGCGGCTTAAGAATGCAGAGGTCAGCTATACCCTGCCTCAGCACTGGCTGAAACGGATAGGTGTACAACGTTCCAGGATATATATGCTGGGCTACAACCTGCTTACTTTCAGTCCGTTTAAGCTGTGGGATGTGGAATTGGGCGAAGGCCGCGGTACCAAATATCCTCAGTTGACTACCTACACAGTTGGGGCATCGTTTCAGTTTTAATAACCGCTATTTAAATCTACCCGGATGAAAAAAATGATTTCAAAATATATAGTGCTGGTGCTGGTGTTCATAATAGCAGGTGCCTGTAAGAAAGGCTTCCTCGACCAGGTGCCCGATGACCGCATTACCATCGATGAGATCTTTACAAGGAAAAAAACTACGGAACAATATCTTGCTAACGTATATTCCTATGTAAGGGACGAGAGTAATCAATGGACAGATAATCCATGGGAGGGCTGTTCCGACGAAGCCGACATGACCTGGGCCAGGGCCGGCTATAATACTTATTTTATGAACCTGGGCAGCTGGGACCCGACTTCCGGATTTTTCGATTTCTGGACCAGCTATTACAAGGGAATCCGTTCGGCTACCTATTTTATGGAAAACGTGAACAGGTGCAAGGAAATCCTGGACCAGCCCGGCGGAGCAGACCTTATCAAACGATATAAAGCGGAAGCACGCTTCCTCCGCGCTTATTTCTATTTCTGCCTGATACGTCAGTATGGCCCCGTGCCATTGCTGGGCGAATCTATCCTGGCGCCGGATGTGCCTTTCGATCAAACCCAGATACCACGTGCTAACTACGATGAGTGTGTGAATTTCATTGCCACGGAGTTGGATAAAGCCGGGCAGGATTTGCCCATGCAGCAGTCGGACGAGCTGGAGTACGGCCGCATTACCAAACCCGTAACTATGGCGGTCAAAGCAAGAATGTTCCTCTATGCCGCGAGCCCGTTGTTCAACGGTAATGCCGACTATGCCAGCTTTGTTAATCAGGATGGCAAACAACTGACCAATACTACCTATGATCCGGCTAAATGGGCGAAAGCTGCTGATGCTGCTAAGGCAGTGATAGATCTGAATCTGTTCCAGCTGTACAGGGTAAACGCATCAGATGGCAGCTACGATCCGTTTACTTCCTGCAGAGATGCGGTGATGTCGCCCTGGAACAAGGAAGTGATTTTTGCACGCGCCGCCAATTCGGTAGATCAGTGGGAAGTACACAGCTCTCCCCGTTTTGCCGGCGGCTGGAGCGGCATTGGCGCTACCCAGCAAATAGTGGATGCCTTTTTTATGGAGAATGGCAAAACCATCGATGAAACAGGCTCCGGTTATGTGGCCACCGGTTTCTCCACTGCCGATACCCGTTATACCAAATCAGGTACTTACAACATGTATGTGGGAAGGGAACCCCGTTTTTATGTGTGCATCACCTATAACGGAATGACCTGGTTTAATAAGAGTGAGGGAGAGAAGAAAGTGGAATTGTTTAATACCGGCAATACGGGCAAAAGAGGCTCCTACGACTATTCCCGTACCGGCTATCTCGTGCGTAAGAATTATCATCCTGATACCTACCCGCGCCTCGGCCGCTATGTATACCGGCCTTTTGTGCTCTTCAGGCTGGGTGAAATGTACCTGAACTATGCAGAAGCACTGAACGAATCACAACCTGGTAATCCGGACATCCTGAAATACGTAAACGCTATCCGCAACCGCGCCGGTATCCCGGACCTGCCATCCGGCTTATCCCAGGCCGATATGCGGGAACGCATCCGCCGCGAACGCCGCGTGGAGCTGGCATTCGAATGTCATCGCTACTTTGATACCCGCCGCTGGAAAATTGCCGAGCAAACCGATGGCGGCCCATTCTACGGCATGAATGTAGATGCCGGTACCAATCTGACCGATATAAGCTTTTACCAGAAAACAGTTTTTGAAACACGGGTTTTTCAAAAGAAACATTACCTGTTCCCGATCCCGCAATTTGATATAGACAGGGATAAGAAACTGGTGCAGAATCCGGGGTGGTGAAGAATTAAGAATAGGGAATGTGGAATTAAGAAATGAAGCGAAGATATTAGCGATTAACAACCATATCCGCTAATATCTTCGCTTCATTTCTTAATTCCACATTCCCTATTCTTAATTCTTTAATAACTCGCTTTCTTCCCCTGTGCAGTCCAATAATCGATTATCGGCTGATAGGGACCGAATTTATGCTGTGCTATAGAAAAAGTATCTGCAAATGGTCCGTGGTCGTAATCGATCGCTTTTTCCGATATATGCGGATAATCGAAGCTTTTGGGATTCGGACGGTTGTGGATGTTGTCGTTGTTCACAAATGCGGCAATGTCCATGGCGTCTTTATCAGAGAGGAATGGTTTGCCGTCGGCAGTTTTATCGAAAGGCATATTGTTTTTCAGCCATTCGGCCTGTTTGATGACACGGTGCATGCTGGAGCCGGGCTGGTACGACTGGCTACCCCATAACGGTGGATACGTATAGGTGGCTTTATCGGCCGTTAGCTGTCCTTCGCCGTTTGGTCCGTGGCAGCGGGAACAGTTATCCTGGAAAAGTGTAGCGCCACGTTCCGGATTGGCTGCTTCATCCGGGAAGTTGAGCTGCCTGTTTTTAGCGCCTTTGAAAGGTTTGCCCTTTGGTACAAAGGTGTTGATCCATTTCAGATAGGAAAGAAAGGCCACCATTTCTTTGCTGTCGAGCGGAAGTGGTTTACCATTATGCGGCCTGGTCAGGCAGTTGTTCACCCGCTCTGCGAGGGTCAGCACTCTGCCTTCTCTGGCTCTGTACTGCGGATAATGTTCGTGGGAGGCCATCAGGTTGAAAGAGTAAGGCTTGGTGCCTGCATCCTGATGACAGTTATTGCAATTCATTTTATTCCCTGCAAACCTGCCGGCGCTTCCTTCGGGGCCAATGTACCTGGCGGTATTGATCATCAGCTCGCGGCCGTAGCGGACAGATTCTCCGAACTGGTCGTGCGGAATGAGGGAAGTATCGATGGTGATGTAAGGTTCACTGGCGGCGGCGGCAGCCGGAGTAGCCGCCGCTGATTTGCCTTCTACATTTGAGCCGCAGGAAGAAATAATAAAAGCTCCTCCTATACCAATCAGCCCCATTACTACTAGTAAGTTTCTCATGCGTGTTGTTTTTACGTGAACATCAGTGTTCGTAACCCGGCCGGGCCACATAAGGTGCTACCTGTTCTGCCGGAATAAAAGAGGCCCTGTAAGAACTGATACCGGTTCTTAACAGCCAGAAAAATCTGCCCTGCTGGTTGGTTAGTATAACGGTGTTCCTTTTGGTAGCGCATTGCAACAGCGCGCTGTCGCCCACAAGGTAGCTGCTGCCCATGCGTTCATTGAAATTTTCAGGCGGCAGTTTGCTGTCGATGACCAGCCTCGCCTGCTTTTTATCTTCATCAAGATCGAATGCCAGTGTGCGGGAAATCTTTTTGCTTACCCCATTGTCGAAGAACATCAGCTGACCCAGCTGGTTGATATGAACGGCATGCGCCTGATCAAACAGTACACTGTCTGGTAACGGAAAATCACCGCCCTTGCCAAACGCCCAGAGGCGCTTGCCGCTGCGGGCATCTATCTTCCAAATCTGTCCATTGTTATAAAAAGAAATCAGGTAATTACCATCCTTATCAAATGCCACGCAATTGGCATGCATCCAGTCTTTTTTGTCTTTCAGTATATCCTTATCCGTTAGTGGATCCAGTACATCAAAAACGGTCCATTTCCAGACCTGCTTTCCCTGACGGTCCAGCACCAGTATGCCATCTCCTTTCACCGTATCCTGTTTGCTGCCACCTTTGCTGCTCAGGTCTGCTGTTCTTTCCTCCACACAAAGTGTTACCAGCTGGTTAGCCGGATTGAGTAATATTTCGTGATGGATGGTTTGTTTGAAATCCTGTTGTCCTTTTTTGAGATTCAGCAGGGTATCGCCGGTGAGAGAAAGTTCCAGGATCTGATCGCCATAGCTGGTTTCGTAAGCAGGGCCACCCAGTAAGCCCAGGAAGGTATGCTGATCGGTAAAGCGTGCTACTTTGAATCCGGTACCGCTCACCTGGTGGTACCATACAATATCGCCTTTGGCATTCACGAGAAACAGTACGCCGGGATCATCCCTGCGGGAAACCATCACATAGCCCTTTCGGAAGCTGGCTGGCACCAGGCTGCTATCCGGACAAAACACACTGAATATATCCTTCATCCAGATGGGCAGATCGGAGGTATTAAACGTATATACTTTACTGTTATGAAGATTTTTACCATGGCCGGTAAGCACCCGGTATTCGTACTCGCAGGAGGGCCGGAGATTGGTCAGCACAATATCGTGATGAAGTTGATGGAGAGACAGGGGAGTAATAGTCCGTTCCTCTTCATGGCCCCTGCGCCAGTATTCAACGGCGGCATCCAGTGTATCTGTACATTGTATACCGGCTTTTACCTTCAGGGAGTTTTGCCCCTGCGGTGTAAGCCTGATCTCTGTAATATCTCCCTGGCCGCTGTTTGTGCATGATTGCCATAACAGCAACAATGCAGCTGCCACTGATATCAGTGGCAGTTTGCACGGTTGTTTATTCCATCTGTTGATTTGCATGATCAGTTCTTTCCTGATAAGATACGCATTCTGGTTTATTGGCGGCGGTCGGCGTTACTGAGATTTTTATTCAGGTCGGCCTGCGCCTGCGGATAGGGGAAGTATTTATCCCTCGGCATGGCGATGGAAGGCACCAGCTTCACCGTAGAAAGATAAGTGTTCACCACGTTCTGATACTTATTCATGCGGATCAGATCCTGGCGGCGTTTACATTCAAAGAAGAACTCCCAGCCGCGTTCCTGCAGGATGGCATCTCTCAGTGCATCTTTGGTAAAGGTGCCCGGAGCGCCCAGCTGATCGGCATGAGAGCGGGCCTTTACCTGGTTGATCAGACCGATAGCTTCTGCATTGGGACCACTCAGCTCATTCAGCGCCTCAGCTCTGCAAAGGAGGATATCTGCATAACGGAGTATCGGGAACACGTGGCCATCGTAGTAGGTGGTGGAGCCGTGAGGGTCTGCAAATTTGGTGGACGCTACGTCAGGCATGTAATAGAACCCTGCCGGAGGTTTGGTTTGGCCGGCGGGCGCCTGCATGTAGTGAAGACCGTCGGTGCCGGTGTAGTCGTAGTAGAACATCTGCTTACGATCGTCGTTGGCAGCGAACGTATTCCAGAAATACCAGGTACAGGCAAAATATTGCCACCTGTCGGTCACCTGCGGGTTATTGATAGGCCCGAAGTGGTTCATGATCTCTACGGCGTCGGATAAAGGATCGGCCAGCGCATTGAAGATATTTTCCTGGCACCATTTGTTCTTTTCTGCAAACAGTCCTGCGTAAGTCGGATACAGGCCGTATCCCAGCGCCATCACCTGCGTGGTCAGATCGAGTGCTTTCTGCCATTCGTGTTCGCGCATGTACAGCTTGCACAACAGGGAAAGGGCGGCGCCTTTGGTAGCACGACCTACATCAATGCTGGTGTTATAGATCGCGTTGTTTTTATAGTCGGTAGGAAGATTTTGCGCAGCAAATTCCAGGTCGCTGATGATGAACTTATTGATGTCGGCAACCGGTGTGAGCGGAAGAGCGGCTTCGTAGTTTGGATTGATTTTATTCTGCTCTACAGTTTTTTCATCTACCAGTATTACTGGTCCGAATGCATCTGTAAGGTCCACGTAACCGAGCGCACGCAGGAAGCGCAGTTCTGCTGTGAACTGATTTTTCTGTGCGTCGGTCAGCACCGGCATGCGGGGAATATAGTACAGGGCCATATTGGCATCTGTTACCAGCTTGTACTGATGGGTCCAGGCGAATGCCAGATAGGTATTGTTGGGCGACCACTGACAGTCGGACATCAGGCCCACATCCCCGCCGGAGCTGGCGTGGCCGATATCGGTGGTCAGGTCGGAGATGGTTACCTGGAACCCTGCATAGTACATCCAGGAGTCGTTTTTGCCACTGGGCTGTTTCAACCGGGAGTAAACACCTGTTACGGCGGCTTTGGCGTCGCTCAGTGTAATAAATGCGTTCTGGTCGGTAAGCAGGCTGTATACCTTGGGCTCTACTGTCTTCTCGCAGGAAGAAGCGCCGATAAGTAAAGCAGCCAGTGTGATATATGCGTATTTCATACGTTCGAAAATTGCAGATTAAAAGTTTACTTTAAGTCCGGCAGTAAAGGTCCGGTAAGCCGGGAATGCGGTGTAATCCAGACCAGACGACAGGTTGGCGTTACTTCCGCTGCTGTTAAGGTTACTGTTTACTTCCGGATCGGAACCGGTGTACTTCGTAATGGTGAACAGGTTTTGCACGGAACCATATACTTTAATACCCCTTATCGCTTTCAGGAAAGTTTTAGCCACCGGAATATTGTATCCCAGCATCACCATTTTACAACGCAGGTAAGATGCATTCTCCACGAAGCGGGAGTTCATCAGACTGCCGTAAGCAATAGCATAGCCATCTCTGGGGATGTCAGTGTTTTCGTTGGTGGTAGTCCATCTGTGCAGCGCATCTTTACCGGGGCCGGATTCCAATACCAGCCGGGTACCATTATACAGGCTGTAGTCGAGAGCGCCCTGCAGGAAAATGGTCAGATCGAAATTCTTGTAGCTGAAATCGTTGCTGATACCATAGATGTAATGAGGGTTGGCGTGGCCGAGGTAAGTACGGTCGTTGGCATTGATGATTCCATCTGGTTTACCATCCGGGCCGCTGATATCCTTGAATTTCGGATCACCGGGCTTAGACAGTGGTTGTGCGGGATGCGCTTCCCCCGTTTTGATGACGCCATCGTACACATAGCCATAGAAGGCACTCAGCTCCTGCCCGGGTTCCAGCCTGGTAAAGTCCATACCACGCCCGCCGTACAGGTTGGCTGTTTGGGTGATGATGTACGGCCTGCCGCCCAGGTCAAGCACTTTCTGTTTGTTGTAGGCGATATTCAGCGTAGTGTTCCAGGTGAACTGGCCGTCGCGTATGTTTTCTGTATTGATAGCCAGCTCCAGTCCTTTGTTTTCCAGTTCTCCGGTATTTACGATCTGTGAAGAAAAGCCATTCCAATCGCCGATGGGTACATCAAAGATCAGTTTATTGGTTTTCTTGCGGTAGTAATCGAGCGTAACGTTGATACGGTTGTGAGCAAAGCCCATGTCCACACCCAGATCCAGCTGCGCGGTGCTTTCCCACTGAAGGTTCGGATTAGGCAGGCGGGTGGCCACTGTGCCACCGGTACTGCCACTGCCATCGGTCAGGGATACATTGGTAGGTCCGAAGGTTGCCAGGTAGGTGTAATCAGGGATACGGTCGTTACCCGTGATACCGTAACCTCCCCTGATTTTCAGGTTGGAGAATACGTTGAGGTTTTTGATAAACTCTTCATCGCCCAGGCGCCATGCTACTGATCCGGAAGGGAAATAACCGAACCTGCGGTTAGGACCGAAGCGTGACGAACCATCGCGGCGTATAGTAAAGGTAGCCAGGTATTTGTCTTTGAAGCCATAGTTCACACGGCCATAGGCAGAGGTCATTTTCGTCACGATAGAGGAGCTCACGCTGGCCAGTCTTTCTGTACCCGCATCCAGTGCGTTATACAGGAAAGCATCCGTGCTGAAGCGCTGTACCTGTGAATAGTGGCGGTCGTTTCTGTCGTATTGATAAGATACCCCGGCCACTACATTCAATGAGTGAACGGTATTGAATATCTTCTTGTAGGTAAAGTAAGCTTCTGCGAGGCTGCGGGAGTTGGCCAGGTCGTTGACGCTGGCTTTACCGCCTACTTTTTCACCGTCTACCAGGTCGCGGGGCAGATAGGTACCTTCTTTCGTAGTGAAATATTCGGTACCGCCGTTCACACGGAAGTTCAGTCCCTGGAAGATCTCAAAGTCGCCATACACGTTGATGTTCATCTTATTCTCGAACCGGTCGTTCGTGGGCGCCAGCAGCCATGCGAGCGGGTTGTCTCTGCCTTTGAACCGGGCATAGGAGCCATCCGCATTGTATGCCGGGATAGCCGGTGAAGCGGTGAGGATACCATACATTACGTTCGATGGAACGATGTTACCATCATAGGTTTTGAAGTTGGTATATGCATGTGACGCATATACGCTGGCGCCTGTTTTAAAGCGTTCGGTGAATTGTTTGTCGTAGTTCAGACGAATGGAGTACCGTTTGTAGTCTGTATTTTTCAGGGCGCCTTCCTGATCGAAGTAGTTGGCAGATAATGCCACGCGATCGTTTCCTGCGCCGCCGGCCACGCTGATGTTATGGCTCTGCACAATACCGGGTCTGGTAGCCAGTTTGAACCAGTCGTTGTTACGGCCGCTGTTCAGATCGGCATCAGAGTAGTAGTTGGGTAATCCTTTTTCATTGGCTTTGGCATTGGTTACCTGCATATTTTCCAGGCCGGTCATTTTATCATACTCCTTCACGATCCGCTGGGTACCGTAGTAGCCATCGTATTGTATGGAAGGTTTGCCGGAGCGGCCTCTTTTGGTGGTGATCATTACCACCCCGTTGGCACCACGGGCGCCGTAGATGGCGGTCGACGAGGCATCTTTCAGGATCTGTATATCATCAATATCATTCGGGTTGATATCTTTACCGGTTTCGGAGGGAAATCCGTCTACCACATATAACGGTTCGTTGGTGGATTTGATGGAGTTACCGCCTCTGATGCGAACGATGGTTTGTCCGCCCGGCGCTGCGTTCGACTGGCTCACCTGCACACCGGCTGCACGGCCCTGTATTGCCTGTGCGGCGTTGCTGGTAACGCCACCGGTGTTCATCTGATCGCTGTTGATGGAGCTTACGGAACCGGTCAGGTCTTTTTTCTTTGCGGTACCATAACCTACTACGATCACATCATTCAGATGAGAAACATCTGATTCCAGGTTTATTTTCAGGGAGGTGTTCTTACCATCAAATTTGACAGAGATGTTCTTGTATCCCATCATGCTGATCACCAGTGTTTCTCCGGGATTGGCGTTGATCACGAAACTACCATCCGCTTTGGTGATAGTACCGGTGCTGGTGCCTTTTATGGCCACAGTAGCTCCGGGCAGCGGTTGTCCTTTGTCGCCGGTCACTATCCCATGAATTTCCACCGGTGGTGGGGGAGTAGTGGCGGGCTGTGTTACAGGCTTTGCCTTAATCACAATGGCCCCTCCTTCGATGGAATAGGTAAAGGGCTGGTTGCGTACAAAAAGATTCAACGCTTCGCCGACAGGCATGTTGGTGACAGTGAGGGATGTTTTGCCGCTTTTTTCCAGTACTGCTTCATCCGCCAGGATATTGAGCCCCGTTTGTTTGTTGATTTCACGGAACAGCTCTTTGGCGGTAGCGTTTTTGAGCGACAGGCTTACCACCTGTGTCTTTGTCTGTTCTGCCTGCGCCGATGCAGCAATGCAGAACAACGCGAGGAGTGTACTGATCTTTAGTAATTTGGTTGAGCGCCGGTTCCTTGCATACCGGGTACAGGCAATAGTACTTAATGACATACTTCTGCTGAATTTTGATTTAGATAAATGGTTTGGTTGCTTTATTGGCTTGCTTACAGGTAGCAGCCAATTCCCCTTAATACTTAATTCCCGTTTTTATTTTTCTCCCTGAACGATCAGTTTCCTGCCTTCCAGCCGGAAGGCTACGTCGTTTGCGTTCAGCATCTTTAATACATTCATCAGTGAACTGTTTCTGCTGATCATGCCAAAGAATTTTCTTGGTTTTACATGACCTTCGTACACTATATCTACATTATACCAATGGGAGAATTGCTTTAATACATTGGTTAAATCCGTATTCTCGAACTGGAAGTATCCATCTTTCCAGGCGATGATTTCCCCGGTGTTGACGCCGGTTATCTTCCGTATATTTCCGTTTATGCTTACCTGTGATTGTTCACCGGGGGCCAGTTGCAGGTTATTATTACCGCTGTTGACTTTCACCGCTCCTTCGAGAAGAGTGGTATTAATGGTGTTTTCATCGGGATAGGCGTTGATGTTGAAGCTGGTGCCCAGCACATCTACCGACATTTTATTCACATTAACGCGAAAGGGCCGGTGTGCGTCGTTCCTGATTTCGAAATAGGCTTCGCCGCTGAGATCCACTACCCGCTCATTACTGCTAAAGCTTACCGGGAACCTGATAGAGGAGGCTGCGTTCAGCCATACGCGGCTGCCATCGGCCAGCACGAGTGGAAAGGCTTCGCCCGCGGCCGTAGTGAGGGTGTTATACACCGGGCTTTGCGAATCATTGGAAGAGGCTATATATACCAGTTGCCCGTTTTTATTCACGGTGGTATTGTTACCCTGTTGTGCCAGTTGCTGCATACCCGTGCTGTCGAGCACCACTTTTTCGCCGTTGGCCAGCGTCAGTACTGCTTTGTTTTTGCCGGGTAATACATCCGTTGGGGTGGCTGTTTTGGCCGCTATTGGTTTTTGCCCTTTTGTTTGTTTTTGCCAGATGTACCATGCTGTAGGGAGAGATATACCTATCACTATTGCCGCCGCGGCCGCGTATCTGAACCGGGCTCTGTTCTGGTGCCCCGGGGGCATAAGCTTTACCGGGGTCGATTGAATGCGTTTCAGCAGTTCCTCCCTGACCCGGGCACTGTATTCGCCTGAGTCGGGGGAGCCGTCCGGTTTCACCTGGTAGAAAGCTGCCTGCATTTCGCTCAGCAGGATCCGGTTGGCGCCGTTCTGCTGCAGGTAGTCCATTAGTTCCAGTGCCTCGTCCGGACTGCATTTGCGCTGCTGCCAGCGTTGTAGCAATAGTTGATAATATTCACTGTTCTTTTCTACGGGCATATATAATACTATCCCGGGGGAAGAGAATAGGGTGGGTCGGTAAGAAAAATTTTTTTAATTTTTTTCGTAGCTTAAGATCATCGCGGAAAATAAGAGGATGGGAAACACCCCATCCGTATGCTTATACAAAAAAAACTGTATACTCCTCATCGCCAAGACCATATGCTCTTTCACAGTATTCCTGGAAATCCCCAGTTCCGTAGCCACTTCCTCATAACTTTTACTTTCCTCCCTGCACAGCCTGAAAACACGCTGGCGCTGAGGGGGAAGCTGGGCAATGGCTTCATGCAAAAGGGATTCGTATTGCTTCCAAAGCAGGCGGGTATCCGCATCTTCGGTTTGCCGGTGCAGTTCCTGCATCGTTTGCGTCCGGAGTTGCTCGTCGGCCGATATCTTCTTCAGTAATTTAAATACACGGTTACGGGTAATACGGTAAAGATAGCCGCTGAAACACAGCTCAGGATTGATCCGCTCCCTTATCTCCCAGATCTTGGTAAATACCTCCTGCAGTACATCTTCTGCAAGTTCAGGGATATTAATGAAGTGGAGAATATAAGTGTAAAGCGACGGATGATATTGGTTGTATAAAGTAATAAATGCCCCAGTATCTCCCTGCTGTAACTTCCTCAGCAAAACGACATCTTCATTGCTCACTGGATTCTCGATTTACTCACTAAAGTAAGTAATTGAGTGGAATTTTTTTCTTTTTTCCTATTGAACTATAATTGTTGTGCCTGCTTTTAAAATAAAAGATAAACGATACGGGGATTTATTATCTTCGCGGCCTGTTCTTTATGTATTACTAATCGAAGCAGATAATGGTTCCCGCCGGATGGCGGGATTAAAAGGGAACTGTGTGCAAATCACAGGCTGTCCCGCAACTGTAAGTCTGAGCAGCAAATTTGCTGCAACCAGTAAACAACAATGCCACTGTTCCTCCACGGAATGGGAAGGCGTTTACCGGTCAGGCGAGCCAGGAGACCTGCCTTTATCTTACTTTGACAATGCTTTCGTGGACTGAGGCATGTCTGGTTTCGGTAAGTGATCATCACCCGGAACAGGTGTGCCCGGTTACTACGAGGCAGCCTGTGGTATGATCGCATTTTACCTTTTCCCACCTGTTTCACATCTCCCGTAAAGTATTACTGTAGTAGATACAAGGACTTAAACAGCATGTATCACTTTTAAACACACAGTAATGATTATTCACAATCTGGGCTATCCGAGGATAGGTAGCCATCGTGAGTTGAAGAAGGCCAATGAACGCTATTGGTCCGGAAAAATTACCCTGCAGGAACTGCAGGAAACGGCAAAGCATATCCGTTTAGAAAACTGGAAACTACAGCAGGCACAGGGCATAGACCTGATCCCCTGTAACGATTTCTCCCTGTACGACCAGGTGCTTGATACAGCCCTGATGGTAGGCGCCATTCCTTCCCGTTATGAGGTGCTGAGGAATGAATCCATCAATGAAGCAGACCTTTTATTTGCGATGGCAAGAGGGTATCAGCAGAACGGGCACGATATCACCGCCATGGAAATGACTAAATGGTTCGATACGAATTATCACTATATCGTGCCGGAATTCAGCGCTGGTCAGGATTTTAGTTACTATTCCCACAAAGTAGTGGAAGAATTCCGCGAAGCCAGGGCTGCAGGTTATGCTGCCAAGCCGGTATTGCTGGGACCTGTGTCGTTCCTGTTGCTGGGTAAGGAAAAGACGGCAAACTTCAACAGGTTGTCGCTGATCGACAAGCTACTGCCAGTGTACATTCAGGTGTTGGCTGAACTTACGTCAGCAGGGGCAGACGTTATACAGCTGGATGAGCCTTGTTTGTCATTGAACCTGGACGCCGATGTACGGCATATATTCAGCCAGGTATATCAGCAGCTGCATCAACGGTTTCCGGCACGGCATATTATATTATCGTCGTACTTCGAATGCTATGGCGATAACCTGCCAACTGTGCTGAATTTGCCGGTGCAAACCCTGCACCTCGACCTGGTACGTTGTCCGTCGCAGCTCGATGATATCCTGCAAACCGGTATCGCCGCTACTAATCTCCGGTTGTCATTAGGCGTGATCGACGGCCGCAATATCTGGAAGAATAATTATGAAAAGTCGCTGCAGCTGATAGGTAAGGCTATCGCCGCGCTGGGTGAAGATCGTGTGCTGCTGGCTCCTTCCTGCTCGCTGCTGCACGTGCCCTGCGACCTTGATAACGAAACAGACATACTGCCGGAAATCCGGAACTGGATGGCATTTGCCAAACAGAAATTACAGGAGTTAGGAGAGTTACGGGAGATAGTAAAAGGCAACCAATCGCTGTTAGCTGCGAATCAGGAAGCTATCCGCCAGCGTGCGGTATCTGCCCTGATTCATCGCGACGCTGTGAAAGAAAGAGTAGCTGCCTTTACGGCCGCAGACGCCCGCCGGAAAAGCGATTTCGCTGCCCGTCAGCAAATACAGCAACGGAAGTTCGGATTACCGCTGTTTCCAACTACTACCATCGGATCTTTCCCGCAAACGGATGATATACGCCAGTTAAGAGCCCGGCTGAAAAAAGGCGAACTGACCATCGGTGAATACGAAGCTGCGATAGAAGCAGCTACCGTATCCGTGATACGCTGGCAGGAAGAAATTGGTCTGGATGTACTGGTACATGGAGAATACGAGCGCAACGACATGGTAGAATATTTCGGGGAACAGCTGGAAGGATTCCTGTTCACGCAGCATGGCTGGGTACAAAGCTACGGCAGCCGTTGTGTGAAGCCACCGGTAATATTCGGTGATGTGAGCCGTCCTGCAGATATGACGGTGCGCTGGAGCAGCTTTGCACAGGCACAAACGCAGCGTCTTATGAAAGGGATGCTTACAGGACCGGTTACCATTTTGCAATGGTCGTTTGTGAGAGACGATCAACCCCGCTCTGTTACTACCAACCAGATCGCCTGGGCTATCCGCGATGAAGTAGTGGCACTGGAAAAAGCCGGCATACGTGTTATTCAGATCGACGAGCCCGCCATCCGCGAAGGGTTACCGCTGAGAAAAGAAAACTGGACCACCTACCTGGAATGGGCAGTACAGGCCTTCCGGATCGCCGCCAGTGGTGTGAAAGACGAAACACAAATCCACACCCACATGTGCTACAGTGAGTTCAACGATATCATTGAACACATCGCTGCCATGGACGCGGACGTTATTACCATCGAAACATCCCGCTCACAAATGGAGCTGCTGAATGCTTTCTCTGCATTCAAATACCCCAACGAAATAGGACCGGGTGTATACGACATTCACTCCCCGCGGCAACCATCTGCAGAAGAAATGATACTGTTACTGAAGAAGGCAGCGGAAACAATTCCTGCGAAGAACCTTTGGGTAAACCCCGACTGTGGCCTGAAAACCCGCAAGTGGCCTGAAACAGCGGTTGCACTGAAAAACATGGTGCAGGCCGCAAAGGAGATGAGAAACAGTCTTTAGCTTTTAGTTTTTAGCCTTTAGTAAAATGCAGCGGAGATCACATTATATTGTGATCTCCGCTGCATTTTACTAAAGACTAAAAACTATTTCAGATTCAAATCCCTTACGCCTCCTACTTCGGTAGAATTCTCACCTAACCATCCGGCTTCTTTACGAATGCTGGAGTACACTTTGATGAAATCAATACCGTAAAGTTTTACCGGTTTGCCGTTTTTGTCGACTGCCCAGTCGAGTTTTATTTTGGCATTTTCATCGTCGTTGGCAACGTTATCTACATATCCCCAGGGGAAAGCCGGAGATACCCAGTACTGCATGTTTGGATCAGAGGAAGTGTTTTTGATCTGATCATCGGGCAGGCGGGTACCGGTGAAGGTAATGCTGTTGCCTTTCCACAGCGGATAATAGGATTGGTCGTGAAATACGTTTTTGGTCAGGTAGCCTGATTTGCCCTGGTTATCTTCCCAACGGATGTATTGCAGATCGCTGGACCAGGTATCGTTTGGGTCTGTTACTTTGGCTTTGTTTTCGTCCGGTTTATAATAGGTGATCTGGTAGTTTTTGATGGTTTTGGGGTTGTTGTATTCAGAGCCCGCAATTTCATACCATTCATCATCCGGCAGTCCGTTGCCGTTTACATCTGCCGATACCATGATAACGCCTGGTTCAGCATTGTTAGGAAATGCATTGCCAAGTATGAGGAGATTTTTTTTACCTGGTTTGTTGATAATGGTATGATCGAAGCCCATTACCACATAGCCGCCGAAGCCGCCAAGGGTGACAATATTTTCCTGTGCCAGTGCGGCAAGGGCATGATCTGCCATTTGTTGATCTTTATCGCCTGTTTTCCATTCCGGCAGTTTATTCACAAACTGGCCGGGAGCAGGGAAGAAGTCGAATACTTTGGTGACTGCATTTTTGTAGGCAGTAGCCGGGGCGCTTACATTTACTTTAATGCTTTTGGTGGCCACTACGCTGTTGCCATTGGTAACTGTCAGCTGAATGGAGAAGCTGCCGGTGGAATCGAAAGCATACATCAGGTTACGGGAAGTACCGATGGTATCATTTCCCCAGGTCCAGGTGTATTGCGCGTTGTCGGACGCGTTAACAGAAGGGCTTATTTTCAGCCATTTCATACGGTCTGCCGTCGCTTCGTCCGGGGTATTGATAGAAACCCTGTCTTCTTTGGAACAACTTCCTCCGATAATGGCAGTTAACATAAAAGCAAGTAAGTACCTTTTTTTCATGATTGTGTTATTGATTAATGATAGATGGAATAGTGACTGGATTAGCGCCTGAATACGATATGTCCGGGGATCTGGCCGGTGATCACCGACCATTTCTTTTTGCCGGAAGGATCAAAGCAGTAAAGCGTACCGGAAGAAACGAAGTCGCTGGCATCAGCAACGAGTATCTCCTTCGTAACAGGATTTACGGCAACGCCATATGGCATACGGATGGATTGTTCTGTACCATCGCTGATGAAATTTTTATTCAACAGTGTGTTCGTTTTTACATTGAGCATGTTATAGGTGATCGTCCATTTGTAGGTATTGTAGTTGTATTCAGATCCGTATACATAGGCTGTGTCGCCGGAGATCCAGAGGTTGCTCGCTGCAATAGGGAACTGCTGTTTCACGGCATCGGTTTGGGTGTCGATGAGGAAAAGCCTGGAAGGAATTTTCCGGTAATCGCCCCGGGAAGTGACATAGATATCGCCATATTGATCAGCCTTTAGCCGGTCGAGGTTAATGGCCACATCTATTTTCTTTATCTCTTTAAAAGTAGTCAGATCTATCACAGATACGGTACTGTCGTAATTCGGAACGCGGTAGCCGCCTGAATTAGCCACATAAAGCTTGTTGCCCACTGCGGCCATTTCTTCCGGTTGATAACCCACAATCACCTTGCGGGTGATTTGTAATGTAGCAGTATCTACTTCTGCTACGTAACCAATAGGTGCGTTGGGTGTGATCTGCACAGGGCCTGCATAAGAACTGATATAGGCTTTACCGTTAGCGAAAGTAACATAGCGGCAGTTGGGAATATTGATCTGCCCAAGACGTTTGGCAGTAGTGGCTTCCATTACTTCCACCTTATCGGAGGTGTTGATAACGGCGTACATTTTGGCGCCATATATCTGAATATCATTTCCTACATCGCCGAGCTCTTTCACCACATCGGGATTTATTTTCGTATATACGTTCTTGTTATAAAACCCGGTATGGTAATCGAAATAATCGAGGGAAGCTTTGTTGGTACCCATATTTCCTTCATTCAGCAGATAGAATCCTGCAATAGCGGAATTGGGAGTTGGCGTTGTTACAGGTGTTTCCACGGTAGGTACTACCTGATCGCCCTTGCGGCAGGCGGCCAGTGCTACTATAGCGAGTGTGCATAATGTTTTATATCTCATATGCCTGATTTATATGTTTACTGTTAGTATGAACCGGTAGTTCCTGCCAGGCATCGGGTAGCTGATCACTACTTCAAAGAACTGGTTGGCGAGGTTATTCACCTGTGCTGTCAGATGGAACCGGGTATGTTTATAACTGAATTGTCTGCCGAGGGAGATGTCGTGTGTATACCAGGGCTGCACATAGTTTGCCGGTATATTCTCCTTGCCATTGTATCTTTCTCCCGTATAAATAAAACTGTAATTGGCTTCCCACTGATGGTAATCGGCCGCCAGTATCAGGGAGCCGCTATGGCGCGGGATATACATGATCTGGTTTTTATAAAAAGGCTTATCCGGTTCTGAATAATCCTGTGCACGCTGGAAGGTATAAGTGAGCCGGGAAGTAATATGTAACGTTTCCCCAAACTGCCATACTGCTTTACCTTTTACATCGATGCCCCTGATTTTTACTTTGCCCAGGTTCATCATAGTCCATAATACCTGGTTGCTTCCGGGATTAGCGACTATTTTATCTATCACTTCGTTGTAGTAAGCATCTGTTTCGAGACCAGCTTCGGTGAGCCATTTATCTGTAAACGACCGGGTCCAGGTAAAGCCGGCGTTATATTGGGTAGCGAATTCCGGCTTCAGATAGCGGTTGCCGATTTCTGTATAATAGAGATCATTGAAGGTGGGCATCCTGAAGATCCGCTTGTAAAAGGCGCGCAGCTTAAAGGCAGGAGAAGCGGTGGGCTGCCAGGAAACAAATATGGCGGGTGTAAATTCCTGGCGATAGGGAGGAGCGCCATTCTGTTTTACCTTTTCACTTACGAAAGTACCGAGGATACTGGCTTGTGCGCTCAGCCGGCTGAAATTCACTGCCGTAGCGGCTGCCGCCAGGGTCGTATATCTTGTAGGATAAGTAAATTCTTTCAGGTCGGCATTCAGTTTATTCCACTGAAAGTCGCCGGAAAGAGCTACCGTCCACCAATTGGTGAGCGCATACTGATGCGCCATAGAGAAATATGTTTCATATTGGTAGTAGTGGTTGTCTGTATAAAAGCGGGTGGTATCCGGCGCCAGGAAGCGCGTATAGTCGTAGGCGTATTTGCCTTTCAGCATCAGGCTGTATTGTTTCGTGATATCCTTCCGGTAGGAGCCCTGTGCGAAGAAATTCCGGTCCCAGAGCCGGTCTGTATGGCCAAATTTGTTGTTGACAACGAACCCTGGTAGTCCCCGTTCTGATTGATAATAATACACCTTCGCATCCCATTCTCCTCCGTTCATTACGCCATTCAGGCCTGCTTCCAGTCGCACTGCATTGATATCGTTATTGGTACGGTAGGCACTGGTATCATATGCTACATGACGGTTAGTATCTACTTTCTGATATACGAATTTATAGCGGCCGGTGGCATGGGTCCATTCCTCGCTGAAAGTAGCGGCTACTTTATCGTTGATTTTCTGTTGCCAGAGTGCCGACGGATTGAAGAGGCCAAAGGATCCTGTTTTGATAGTTCCGCGCAGGTGGCGGGTTTCGTCGGGTGCAAACTTAGGTTTAAGCGTAGTGAGATAGATGGAACCGGCAGAGCCGAAGTCTTTGGCAGGCTGGAATATATTGCTTTTTTGTCCGTTGTATAAAGCAATTTCCTCCATGTTATCGAGTGAGAAACGGCCCAGGTCTACCTGCCCGTTTTGTGCATTTCCCAGCTGTATACCGTCGTAGAATACGCCCACCTGGTTAGTGCCCATGCTGCGTATATCCACTGTTTTCAGGCCGCCTATGCCGCCGTAGTCCTTAATCTGCGCGCCGGAGAAGAAGCGTATGGCGTCCGCTACGGAGTGGGTGCCGAGCCGGGAGATCTCAGTAGCCTGCATCTTCTGCCCGGGGCTTACCTCGCCGGTACTGCGGGGCGCTGTTACTGATACCTCGCGCAGGTTTCGGCTGCGGGTGGTATCTGCACCATTGTGCCTGTTGTTTTCCTGTGCGCTGAGCGTCAGTGGAAAACAGCAGATAACCAGTACCAGGTACAGACATAGGTCTGTTCCTGAACAGGTTCGTTCATTGAAACGCATATTGTTACCTGTTAATATTTCATCAACAGCTTTCGCAATAAGAAAAAAATATAGGAAGCAGACAATTGACAGGACTCGCCCGTTGGTTGAATTTATTCCTAAGCTTCATTCCACGAAAGCTCAAAAACGAGTACTGTGGCAGGTATTCTGACTTATCTCTGCTTCGGGCGACCTTCCCATTGAATGTTCAACAGTGGTCTTGTGTATGGCCCTGGCATTTAGCGAGACTTACAGCAGCGGGACTGTCCAGGATTTGCACCTGTGTTCCCTTTTAATCGGATTAAATCAGGGAGATTGAATCCGAACCATTGTACTTTCTTGTCTAGTCCCCCGGCTTATGCAGGCGGCGGATTTAACGGTGCAAATATAGATTAAAAAATCTATCTGCCGGATTCTTTCAAAAGGGGAGAAAATAATGGGGTTATTTCACGGCTGCTTCTTCCACGCAATTATCCTTGCGCCGGGTATCAATGATATACTGGATCTTCCATACACCCTCTATCCGCACCAGTTGAAAAGCATCCACGCCGCAATGAGAAAATGTTCCTTTGAAGTAGAGGCGGTAAGGGGCCCATACGCTGGCCAGCCGGTCGTCTACAACGATATGTGCAAATGCAATCCGTTCGTCAACTGCCTGAGACGGGAACCTGGCAACGATGTTGGCAAATTCAGCAGCGGTGGTATTATGTACGGCATCGTTGCCGGGGCGGCCTGAAATGGATTGTAACATAGCGCCCGGCGCAAAGCAGGCAGCAGCTGCAGCACTGTCGGCTTGGCGCATGGCATTAAACAGGTTGCTGACAGCGGTTTTGACAGAATCTTCTGTTGTTTGCGCTCCGGCGCGGAAGGCGGTAAAGATGAGTATCGTAAAGAAGAGGAGGCGTTGCATTTTTTTCTTACAATATACCTTTTTTACGGCCCTGGGGGTTACCGCTTGTAAAGTAATTAGTGATTCAGCATTACCAGGGCTGCTTTCTTCCTGCCGGCGAGTAACAACAGCGGCAAACTAAGCAGGAATAAAGTGGATGATTTATTCTTCCAGATTGTCCCAGCTAACTATAAAATCATTGAATGTTGTTCCAAACTCTTCTTCTTTTCCCTCCAGAACAGTGAATCCACCAGATGTAGTTAATTTAAATCCGGCCTGTTTGTCGATGATTTCGGTAGTCTCTCCATTGCGCTCAATTTCGAAGCAGGCCTGATCAAAGCTAAAATTGCCAACTATATGTTCACAGTTAACTCCAACTATATACACAACTTTTGAAACATTTTTAGCGATTAATTTTACTGCCATCCTTCCAAAAGTTGGACTAAACATAAAAATTTTTGCGTGTGCTCCTTTATAGTTCTGTAGTAATTTATTGGCTTCCAGAATATTGTCTATCATTTTCATGGTTACTGGTTTATGAATTTCCTGCCATTCCAAAAAACAATTTTACCATCACGTATAAAAGTTGTTTGCTGTAGCAAATTCTCATGCAAATTATCTGAGAGATACGCAATCTATTTGCGTTCACGAATCAACGTAAAAAATTACCTATAATTCCCTTATCATTTTTTCCACAGACTGCATGATCTGGTTACGATAATGCGCCTTACCAGTCAGTTTCGTAATCATAATACACCCTTCAATGGTGGCAATCATCGTCAGCGCAATTTGTTCCGCGTCAGCATCAGCACTGAATTCACCATCAGCAATTCCCTTCTCCACAAGATCTGTAATGGTTTTCTTCCAATGCATCAATGCATCTGCACTTTTTTGTTTCAGCAACGGATGTGTATCGTCGGCCTCCACTGCCGTATTCAGGATAGGGCAGCCACCCTGCGGAAAGGGCTGTTTCAGGAAATTATTGTAGACATGTACGTATACCATTAGCTTTTCCCGGCACGTGGTTTTGCGTTCCATTTCCTGCCGTACGATGCTGCTCACTTTCCGCAGGTTGTGATCCAGGCAGGCCAGCGCTACTTCGTCTTTATTCGCGAAGTTGCCGTATATACTGCCTTTGGTTAAACCTGTGGCGTTTGTCATATCTGTCAGCGAAGTGCCCGAATACCCTTTTTCATTGAAAACAGGAGCGGTTTTCTCCACTATAAACTGTCTCGTTTTTTCTGCCTTGTTCATATCCGCCGTTTTTCTGAAGATAAAAATATACCATTTGGTATAAAAGGTGATTGTTTTTTTCGGGAGATGGAAAGAAGCAATGTAAGCTGCTGATAATCAGTCTTCCTGAAGTGTGCGCCGGAAGAACGGGAAATGCGTACATTTGATGGAAATGACTTTTACCGCCACACAGCTGCTTGCGCAATACGACGATGCCGTCGGTACTCTGGGCATGGAATTACGCGCTTTCCTGCTCCGGCACCTCCCGGGAATCGTCGAGTTCCCCGATGCGGCCGCCCGTGTTGTCGGGTATGGCTACGGTACCGGCTATACGCAGATGATCTGCACCATTATCCCCTCTAAGAAAGGGATTAAGCTGGGTTTCTACAAAGGCCGCGAATTGCCTGACCCCGGCGGGCTGCTGAGCGGATCGGGTAAGGTGCATGCATATGCAGCCATCCGGTCCGCAGACGACCTGGCGCAACCGGCGCTGCTGCAATTGCTGGAGGAAGCCGTGAAGGCGTATAAGCAACGAACAAAAAAGTGATCGCTATGATGAAAATAGCTTTATCAGCATTGCTATGCTGCCAGTTTTTTTTCGGAACAGCCGTGTTGGCTCAGACAGCTGCCGACAGAGCGTCGCTCAACAAGGCAACTGCTGCCATACGCGATGCTTTTGCCCGTGGCGATGTGGCGGCCATAACTGCCCTGCATCACCCGGATGTAGTCAAGTATTTCGGCGGAAAGAACGTCGTAAACGGACGGACAGAACTGACCAAAGGATTGCGGCAGATGTTTGCCAATGCTACCATGGAATTCATCGGGAATGAAGTGGAAAGTTCTGTTATCACCGGAACAACAGCCATTGAAACTTCCATTTTTGAAATTAAGGTAACACCTAAATCCGGGGGCGCTCCTACTATCTCCCGGGGACGCTCGATGGTGGTATACGTCAAAGATGAAAGCAGCCCCACAGGCTGGCTTTCGCTTCGGGAAATGGCCCAGGAAGCGCCCCCGAAAGAATAGATCAGCTGAACTTAGATCTTACGGGCAGGCTTGCAATCGGGTAGCCAATCGCGTTTATCTGAATAACAGATCAGTTGAATTTAAATACCGCCAGTATAAGCACGGTCAGTAATATCGCCAGCTGAAGAACATTCAGCCACGTCACCCTGGTTTTGAGTACACCAAGTTTTTCCACATCTGCCTGTGGTGATATTACCAGCGGAACAGCCCTGCCCATTATCCGTCTACCTATAAATCCATTAATTATCAATAGCACCATCAGCAACATTTTGATCCTGAACCAGGTTTGTTCCGCAAATGTACCATGGTTAATCCTGAGCAGCAACATGCCCGATGGTATCAACAACAACATGCCCACCCCCATGATGATAGGAAATGCAGCGCCTCCCTCCAGCATGGCGGCGGCTTTCATTTTGTCGATAGCAGCGGTTTTCCAGAATTGCCTGCTGGTAAAAACGATGGCTATAATGGTGCCGGCGAGCATGGAGAATCCCAGCAGGTGTGCAAACAGGCTTAACAAATAAGTGTTCATATGTGTTGTTTTTTATAGCATAAATTTCTTCCAAACCGGTGTTAACCCGGTTATACAATCAGGAATCAGATTTATACTAAAAGGAGTTAGATTTGTAAAAAAGGCAATATGGGTTTTCAATTAGAGAAGCGTTTCGAACTGGCGAGAACATACCTGCTCGACCGGGAGAAGACGATAAGCGAGATAGCATATATGCTCGGTTATTCTTCCATACAACATTTCAGCAAAGCATTCAGGAAAAAGTATGGAGTAGCGCCGGGAAAATTACGCAAGGCATAAGTAATTGAAAGGATATGGCACCTATCACCCCTTATCAGCAGGAATTGAACGGACAGCCAATACAGCTGACCGACCTGTCCATTACTGCAGCATTGAATTCAGGACATTTCACCGCTATGCAGTGCAGGAATGGGAAAATAAAAGGCAAACGGCTGCACCTGCGGCGTTTGTCGTCCTCATCTATGTTACTTTTTGGCTGTAGTGTCGACGATGATACGATTCTTGGGTATATCCGCCACATGATATTCCCGGGCGAATCCTGCAGCCTCAGGGTGCATGTCTTTTCTACCGCCGCCTACCCCGGCAGTATAAGGCCCGCGGATCTGCAGGTATTGGTTATCAAAACCAAACCGGCCGAACTACAGGCCCCGCCGGTATCGGCCGGCACTGCTGTGTTTGAACGCTTTTTACCACAGGTAAAACACGCCGGTATTGCCACTGGTTTGATGTATTACAAACGCCGGATCCAGCAGGCCGGATTCGATGATGTGTTGTATACAACAGCTTCCGGTGAAGTGTCTGAGGGCTCTATCTGGAATATCGGTTTCTTCGATGGGTATTCTTTCGTTTTCCCCGCAGCCCCGGCGTTGAATGGAATTATGTTGCAGCTGATCACCGGTGGTCTGGAACGCCTCGATGTGCCGTTCCAGGTAAAACCCATCCATAAATCGGCCCTGCACCAGTACAAGTTTGCTTTCCTGATGAACTCCATAGCTACTGCCCACCCTATTTGCCGTATTGATGATTTTTATTTTGAGACAGATAACGACGCATTGGCGTTGTTAAAAAAAGCCTATGCCCAGTGGCCCTGGGAAGAAGCAGGCTAATTATAATCCAATAAAAGCCTTACGACAGCGGTGTATTTTTTACCGTATTGTTCATGGATCCGGTGAAGACATTGATCTATGATATATTGTTCTCCCGGCTGCGGATAGGAAACTATTTCCGCATCGCCGGCATAACCCTTCATATCAGCAGGCCGCAGTACATGCAGTTCATTGAGGTGAGCTTGATGCAGGCTGGCCGTAGGCAGCAGCACAAGACCATAGCCGGTGGTAATACTGTTGCCGGTTAATACAAAACTTTCGATGGACCGGGGGAAAGTCCTATTATAGGTATCGAGTACTGCTGCCAGCTCCAGCTCATTGGCGCCGTTTTGCAGTAATACGCCTATATGTTTGTTTTTGCTGAAAAGTACTTTTCGTCCGATAGTGAGCTTATGAGAGAAGCCCACAGGAATGCTCTGGTGGGCTGTTTGCTCCGGCGTGAAGTGAATCTTTTCCATGACCTGTGCTTTGGTGGCTGATCCGAATAATGCACTGATTACAGCAAGACTTCCATCCGTGGCATTGGAAACGCCGGCAGTACTGAAGAGATTACCGCTGTGGGTGATGCGCGTGTTGTTCACCCATAAAGGCTTGCTGTATTGCTGCCGGATGGCTTTATAGTCCGATGCGTGGGTGGTAAGTGGCTTTCCATCGTAGATGCCGGTGGCAGCGGCTGTGAGCGCGCCATCGCAAACAGACAATACCACGGTTGAATCGGTATAATGTTGTTGTATCCAGTGGATAATGACAGGACTTTGGTGCCGGGCATCCATGGCAGAAAGATTGGGGATCACCACCACATCGGCCCGGATGCCGGAGGAGTCGAATTCCGCGAACGAGAAATGGGGAAGCAGGAAGCAGCCTTTTCTCATGATCACCGGTTGCTTTTTTTCTGCTACTACGTATACATTGGCTTTCCCGGTGGCATGAAAGAGATAATAAGGCGCCATCAGATCGAATATTTCGGTGCCTTCGTTATCTGCCACCAATACTACTGTTTTTTTCGCCGGATCAAACCCGGGTCGTGGGTAGCTGAAGTGATGGGCGCCCTCGTAAGGTTTCCAATGCATAAATTCACGAATAGGGGCGCAGGCTTCAAATAGCCACACCACCAGCAGACCGGTAACCGCCAGTGTGCCGTAGATCAATTTTCTATTTTTCACTTTCTCTGGATTGTTTGAGTATTCGCTGTAGCTGGCGGGCCGATTTAAAGCCGCATTCGGCCGCGATGTAGCTAACGGTGTAATCCGGGTTATACCGGAGCGTGCGCGCTTTTTCCAGCCGGAGCTGCGTCAGGTAACCGACGATGGTGATGCCGGTAGCTTCTTTGAATATCCGGGTCAGGTTCCGTGGGCTTACATTAATCAGGCCGGCCAGCATCTCCACGGACAAGTCGTGGTGCAGGTGGGCGATCATATAATCCTGCACCTCGTGGATTTTCGGATGGATATGATTCCGGTAGTTGAGGTATACACTTTGTTGGTTGTGCCTCGAGCTTCTGCGATGATACACCACCAGGCCCCGTGCAACCTCGTAGGCAAACAACGGTCCCTGCAGTTCTTCCAATATAGCCAGGGCCATATCTATCCCTGCGCTGATACCGGCGCTGGTGTAGATGTTCCCGCTTTTTACGAATAAGACATCGGTCAGTACGCGGGCAGCAGGGAACATGGTTTGCAACAGGCCGGTGCTCCGCCAGTGTGTGGTGCACTCTCGGTTATCCAGCAGCCCGGCGCTGCCGAGGATGAATGCCGCATTACAAACCGAGCAGATATTTACCTGTTGCGCCGCACAATGCTGCAGCCAATGAAAAAAAGGTGTCTCTATATCATGGCGTCTTTTCAGGCCTTCAAAATAGAAGCCCGGAATGAACAGGAAATCCCCTGCCCGGAGCCGGGCATCCCGGTACATGGCCAGCTTGCCAAAAGGTAGCCCAGCTGCGCTGACAGCCGCTGGTTCCACCGTGTAGAAATCCAGCTGTATCTCTAGTCCCTGCAGGCGTGCTTCTGTGAAAACCTGTGCAGGTCCGGCCAGGTCCAGCAGCTCTACGAGTGGTGGTATGATAAATGCAATCTTTTTCATCTTCCATACAAAAGTAAGCAGTGAAGAAATATCCGTAAAGGACATTTATGCGTCATAAATGGCCATAGGATCCGGACCACAGCATATTTAATATAGAGATAAAAAGATCAGCTGTTGACGAAAGCAGGGTGGTGTGGTTTGAGCTGAAGCAAAATCATTATTCCCGCATTATCCATGGCGCCAATCCCAATACAAGCGATAAAAGAAGGACCGGCTACACCATGCGGTATTTCAATACAGACCTTGTTATGAACCGGCAGCACCCGGATAATGTAAATCATAAAATATATCATTGCAGGGGAGAGAACACGGGTAATAATCCGCTGATATTCTTATAAGGATAAGTCCAGCTACTTTGCCCGGAACGCTTTTGGCGATACCCCGAATTTTTTCTTGAATAATCTGGAGAAATAATAAGGCGATTCAAAGCCGGTATGATAGCCGATCTCTTTGATGCTCAGGGTAGTGTTTTTCAGTAGCTCCTCCGCTTTATCAAGCCGCAGGCCAAGGTGGTATTGATTGGGCGATTGCCCGGTATGCCGTTTAAAGGCTTTCCTGAACTTGGAATAACTGATGGGAAACTGCCCGGCCAGTTCTTCAATATTGACGCTGTTGTTAAGTTGGTGCTGCAAGAGGAAGATTGCCTGGGACACCCATACTGATTCGGGATCATTCTCGGTTTTTTCCGTGAGCTGGGTCCTGTTCAGCACACCCAGTATCATCATGGTGATCCCGGCAATGAGCTGCGGATACCCGATCTGCGCCTGGGACACTGTACCTAACAGTTGTGTGAACGCTGCAAGCAGCTCTTTGTTCAGACCGGTATTGATGAATGGTTTTTTTGGGTTAAAGAATTTATTCATCACCTGCTGGGGATAGCTCCCGTCAAACCCAACCCAGTACTCTTCCCAGCCAACAAGCAGGTTTGGCCTGTAACGATGCCACACCCCCGGGAACAGGATGAAACAGGAACCAGCTTTGACCTCCTGCGCGGATGTTTCCGCCGATTCAACTACACCACTGCCGCTGGTGATAAATACAATATAGTAACCGTCCAGGATACGTCCCTTGTTCCATGAGAAACCATGATCTGTAGGATGTTGCCGGGTGTCCGGGTAGCGTGCGTTCTTACTTGTTTTGCAATAACCTACCGTGGTGACGTAAAACCCCCAATTACGTTCAAGCTCACTAATGTGCAGGTATTTATGGTAGTTTTCCATGACGTGTTGCACCAATTGGTTGGGCCAAACCTATTGAAAAATGCCAGAAAGTGCAAGAACTGCTTTGCTTTAGTCATTTTTTTTCGCGCATTGAGCGCCTAGATTTGTAGGAGTATTCACCAATCAGGACCTATTATGAACACCACGTTAAGTAGCGGGCAAACCAGATTTTACCAGGAGAACGGTTATGTTGTCATTGACAATTTTTTGAATGCTGAAGAACTTGAGCAATGGCGGCAGGCTGTTACCCAGGCCGTCAAGGAAAGGAATGGACTGAAGATGCCGGGAAAGGATATTCATATAGGCGAAGATGACGGCATCAATGAGGACGCAGCCTATTTCAACAATGTTTTTGACCAGCTGCTGAACCTTTGGCAAACGAGCGGAGAGGTGAGAAAATTAATGCTGGACGAGCGCATCGGTAAGATGGCGGCGGAACTGGCCGGGGTTGACGGCATCCGTATCTGGCATGACCAGGCCCTGATCAAGCGGCCATGGGCAAACCCCACCTCATGGCACCTGGATACCCCCTTCTGGTCTTTTTCTGACCGCCGGGCGCTATCCATTTGGGTGGCCCTGGATGACGCCACGCTGGAAAACGGCTGCCTGTTTTTCATTCCGGGATCGCATAAGAAAACAACCTTTGAGAACGCCGGCATCGGGAAAAATATGGGAGGCATTTTTGAAGTTTACCCGGAATTTAAACAGGCCCCATCACATGCAGCCCCGATGAAAGCCGGCAGTTGCTCATTCCATAATGGGCTGACCATCCACGGCGCGCATGCCAACATGACCCCAGGCTTCCGGCGCGCCATGACCTGCGCCTACATGCCTGACGGCAACACCTATAACGGAATACCCAACATCCTGCCGGATGAATATGTGAGCACATTGAAAGTAGGCGACCTTTTGAATAATGACAAACAAACACCACTCATTTATAAGTCGTGATGCAAATTGACTTTTACTGTCCCCGCTGGGGATCTGAAGAGATCAGCTGGCCAGATTTCACCCGGCAGGTAAAACGCGATGGATTTGCCGGGGTAGAAGTATTTCCCCTGGGCGACAGGCACAGGAATCGGGACATGGTCCGGGCGTTGGAGGATACAGGATTGTCTTATGTCCTACAGCATGCGGAATTGCAGGAAGGAAAGAGCTTTGACCGCTATATTGACGCATTGGAACGTAATCTTTATGAGCTGCTGGAGTACCAGGCGGGCGAGGTAAAACCGCAGTTCATTGTTTCCCAGACCGGGCGTGAATATTACAGCCCGGCGCAAATGGAAGCCTGCTTTGCGTTATGCGACCGGATTGCCCGGGAATCGTCCCTGCGGATCATCCATGAAACCCACCGGAACAAATGGTCGTTTGCCGCACATATTGTAAAGGATTATCTCATGGCTTTCCCGTCTTTGGAGCTGGCGTTGGATCTGTCGCACTGGGTATGCGTATCCGAAAGTTACCTGGAAGACCAGGAGGAAGCCGTAAACCTGGCCATTCAACACAGCAGGCATCTGCATGCCCGCGTTGGTTTCCCGGAAGGCCCGCAGGTAAGCGATCCGCGTGCGCCGGAAAATGCGGAAGCCCTCCGGCATCATCTTGCATGGTGGGACAGCTGGATAGCCCATATGAAACAAACAGGCAACCAGCGGGCCACCATCACCCCCGAGTTTGGACCATACCCGTATATGGCCTGTTTTCCGTTTACAACGCGTCCTGTTTCAAATCAATACGAGATCAATTGCTGGATGAAGCAGCTGCTTGCGGCAAGATATGCTTAACAATCAAATATGAGATCAATACCTGTTATACTGGTCCTGGCGCTATTGCCCATCTTGTCTCTCGGGAAAAACGGTTCTCGCAGGGTAACTGGTCAGATTGTGCATGACCGGGTGGATAAAAAGATTACAATAGCTACGGCAACGGGAAAGCTTGGGTTGGTGATTGATTATTCCCGGGGTTGCAGGATCACTGCATTGAATGTAAATGGTAAGAATACCGTTGAAATATCCGGCATTTTCACGGCCATACAGACCGCTGCCGAAACCTTTGATTCCCGCGGGGAAATGAAGGACCTAAAAGTAATGCGCCAGGGCAACCGGCTTGTGTTATCAGGCATAAGTTATGGCGATGTCACCGAGTCCTGGCAGTTCAGCGCGGAGAATGATAAGATCCGCTGGACCATCAGCAGGACCTATGGCCGTGACCTGGCCTTGGAGGACATGGCGATGCCATTGTGGAATTTCACCAGTGATTCTACATGGGAAGGCGGAATACTGGACAATGGTGGGATGGTTTGGTGTAAATACTTCAGGCCCTATGATACCTATGGGGTCCATACCGGCGGGGTAACGTTCTGGAACAGGGGTAGCGGCGATGGACTGAGGATATCTGCGGAAGCGGATTGCAGCCGGCCCCTTGCTGCAAAATACTCACGGAATGAAGACGGCGAGTTCACCTGCGCACATCTGGTCACAGATACGGAATTGGGACAGCGGTACGGGCTTAGCCGCTTTGTTGCCGGGAAGCATGATGTGTTTGCGCCATTCTGGGTCAGAAGGGAAACCCTGAAGGTCAGTTATACGCTGGAATACATTGATTATTTTAAAGAATATGACCGGGGAACGCTGCAGGGCATTGATGCGGCGGCTGTCCGCGAATTACTGAATACAACGGGCCGGTACGGGGTGGTGGATAACCGTATTGTTGGCGGCAATGGCTGGCTCACCAACTGGAAGTGCCTGCACGAGCCTTTCTTTGCGCAGATAGGGCTGGCATTGAATGACGGGCACTATACAAAAAGTCTGTCCGCAACGCTTGACCAGGAGCGGGATCTCGCTATGCGCGAAGATGGCCGCGTGTTGTCGCGCTGGCATAATGTGCCTGGTGATGAAATACCCGGCACTTACAACAAAACCACCGGGTATTATGAAGCTATGTGGGGATATACCATCGATTCCCAAACCGGTTATGTGATCAATACGGCTGAACAGTTCCAGCAAACCGGAGACATTGCCTGGCTGCGCTCGCATAAGCGATCCTGTGAAAAGGCGCTGGACTGGTTGATCAGGCGGGATTCAAACGGGAATGGGATTTTCGAGATGATGAACAATTATACTTCGGAGCAGAAGGCCAGCGATTGGATAGATATTGTATGGGCGAGTTTCGAGAATGCTTTTGTAAATGCCCAGCTGTATGAAGCGCTTAACCTGTGGAGCGATTGCGGCAGGGTGCTGGGAGATACTGTGAAAGCGACCTATTATTCGGAGGTGGCGCGCCGCTTGAAAACGGCTTTCAACAGGAACGTTGAAGACGGTGGTTTTTGGTCGCCCGAAAAAAAGCAATATGTATACTGGCGGGATCGTGACGGCGCTGTTCACGGAGATAACCTGGTGACGCCGGTGAATTTCGCCGCTATTGCTTTTGGGATATGTGACGATAGTGAACGCATTGCCATTATCCTTAACAACATCGAACAGCGCACCGCAGCTGAAGGCCTTTTCCACTGGCCGCTTTGTTTCGATTCCTTTAGGAAGGAAGAAGTAGATGCCGGTAACTGGCCCTTTCCAAAGTACGAGAATGGCGATATATTTCCCACCTGGGGTTACCTGGGCATACGGTCATATGTGAAATACGACAAAGATCTTGCATTGAAGTATATCAGGAACATCCTTGCACAGTACCGTAAAGACGGGCTGTCGTCCCAGCGCTACAGCCGCGCAGACCAGTCAGGGCAGGGCTCTGACGTCCTGGCGGGTATCAGCACCACTGTTACGGCGCTTTACAGCGATGTGTACGGCATTCGGCCAAAATGGAACCGAATGGGGCTGGAGCCGAATATGGTCCCGGCATTGAACGGTACCCGGTTCTGGTATACGCTCCGGGATACGGTCTATGAAATTACGTTGCATGTTGGTGACTACCGGATGAAGACAACCCGGTTTTCCGTAAAGAGCAGCGAAGCTTTCGGTGTTGGGAGATCCGGCAATGACCTGGTCTTTTTCCCTGGAAATAAGGAGCACTGCAGGTTAGTAGTGCTTGCCGGCCGTAATGATTTCACCCGGCTTGAAGTAGATCGCTGGGAGGCCAATGCTTGCCGATGGACGGTAGAAAGCGGCAATAATCACCGGTTCCGCATTTACGGGTTGAGGCCGGGCGCAAAATATCAATTGGCTGTAAACGGGCAGCGGCGGGAACTGCAGACGGCAACAGATGGGATGCTGATCATAAACACGGGCGTTTCCGGCCCGGCAACATTTGTATTGAGCCTGATATAGTCTAAGTCATTAAGCAATGAGATATTTATTGAGATCATTTCCATTCCTGGCTGTATTGCTGATCAGTTTTTCAGGATTTGCGCAGACTGCAGGCTGGCAGGCAGCATGGATAGGATTGCCCCATGTAGCAAGCGATACTAACCTATGGACTGCTTTCCGCAAAGAATGCTTCATTGAAAAAGTCCCTGAAACCGTGCCTGCCAAAATAGCCACGGATTCAAAATACTGGCTTTGGATAAATGGGAAGCTGGTGGTATTTGAAGGCCAGTTGAAAAGAGGGCCCAACCCACAGGACACTTATTATGACCAGGTTGATCTGGCGCCCTACCTGCATAAAGGAAAGAATACCATTGCCGTATTAACCTGGTATTGGGGACGGGATGGCTTCTGCCACAAAAGCAGCGGTAAAGCAGCGCTTTTATTCGAAGCAATGGCAGGCAGGGAAACAATCATATCGGACACCAGCTGGAGGGCAATAAGGCATGCCGCCTTTGGCAATACGGCGCCGCCGCTTCCCAATTACCGTTTACCGGAATTCAATATTCATTTTGACGCCAGGAAAGACATGCCGGACTGGCAACAGAGGGATTTTTCAGACCGTTCCTGGCCGCATGTTGTTTCATACGGGAAGCCGCCTGTTGCCCCATGGCATCACTTGCAGAAAAGGCCTGTCCCGCTGTGGAAAGATGCAGGCCTGGCAGGATATGATAACCGCACTGATATCCCAAAGCAAAGCAAGGGCGGGATCATTATTGCCAGATTGCCCCGGAACATCACCATTACGCCATACCTGAAAATAGAGGCGCCGGCCGGTCTGAAAATAGATATCCGGACTGATAACTATAAAGGTGGGAGCGAGTATAATGTGCGAACCGAGTATATCACTAAAGAAGGGGTACAGGAGTTCGAGACCTTCGGCTATATGAACGGGCATGAAGTGCATTATACCATTCCGGAAGGAGTGAAGATCCTTGATCTGAAATACCGGGAAACCCGTTATAAAACTGAAAGAACAGGCGTTTTCATAGCAGATGACCTCTTTTACAATAAGCTTTGGGAGAAGTCATATTATACGCTTAATGTCAATCTGAGGGATGCTATACAGGACCCGGACCGTGAGCGTGCGCAGTGGTGGGGCGATGCGGTGATCCTGATGGGAGAGATACTGTATGCCTGTGACAGGAATGGGGAGCTGGCCATCCAGAAGGCCATCCGCAACCTGGTAGATTGGCAAAAGCCGGATAGCGTATTGTATTCGCCTGTTCCTGCGGGCAACTGGGACAGGGAGTTGCCCGCCCAGATGCTGGCCGCCACCGGCAGGTATGGTTTCTGGAATTATTATCGCTATACAGGGGATACCGCGATGATCCATTATGTATATCCCACTGTCAGAAAATATTTACAGCTATGGAATTTCGATAAGAACGGGTTGCTTATCCATCGCCCGGGCGGATGGGATTGGATGGATTGGGGCGATAATATAGACACGGCGCTGACAGAGAACGCATGGTATTACATGGCCCTTGACGCTGCCGTGCAAATGGCCGGGCTTACGGGGCATCACTCGGATATAAGCGGGTATCAGGCCTCAATGAGGTCGATTAAGGAGAATTTCAACCGCTTGTTCTGGAGTGGGACAGCATATAGAAGCCCAACATATAAGGGTTTGACGGACGACCGCGGAAATGCATTGGCCGTAGTGGCCGGCATAGCGGACAGCAGTAAATATGACGCAATAAGGGCGGTATTGAAAAGCGAATACCATGCAAGCCCTTACATGGAGAAGTACATCCTGGAATCGTTCTTCATTATGGGAGATGCAGCGGGCGGATTAGCGCGGATGAAGAAGCGCTATGCCAATATGGTTCAGAGCCCGCTCACCACGCTTTGGGAAGGGTGGGGCATTGGCGCGGATGGGTATGGCGGAGGATCTTACAACCACGGGTGGTCCGGCGGCCCATTGACATTGCTCAGCCAGTATGTTGCCGGGATTGCGCCGGATAAGCCGGCCTATGAGACGTTCCGCATTCTGCCCCGGCCGGGCGTTTTGAAAAAGATACACTGCGTTGCGCCTACGGTAAAAGGCAATATTATCATGGACCTGAAGTGTGAAGAAAATAAGCTTTATCTGTCAGTGTCCGTTCCTGCTCATACGGCGGGTTGTGTAGGCGTGCCTAAGATAGGGCCTAATTTGTCGAAGATAAAGGTGAATAATAAACTAACAGCTGCATCAAGGGAAGATGCCGGTTACTTCTATTTTGATGTCAAACCGGGGGAATGGTCATTTGTACTGTTTTAATGAGCCATCAAATATAAAATCAATCTCAACGCGTAAACCAAAAAATTTCTAGTTATGAAAATGAACTGCTACAAAAAGTGGCTTTGCGGTACGCTGTTGCCACTATTTATGCTGTTGAACATCCTGCCCGCGCGTTCGCAGGCGCCGGTGACGGGGACGGTCACCGATTCTGCAACAGCTGCGCCAATCGTCAATGCATCGGTTGGCATCAGGGGAACATCGGTGGGCACACATACTGATGAACAGGGCAGGTTCACCATCCGGGCATCAACAGGCGATGTGCTGGTATTTCGTTATATGGGGTACATAGAGAGAGCGGTAAAGGTGGACGGCAGCCCTTTGCAAATTGCATTGTCGCCAAAATCGGAATTGCTGAACGAGGTGGTTGTGGTCAGCTACGGCAAACAGAAGAAACGGGAGCTCACAGGCGCTGTGGGCCAGGTAGACGCATTGAAGCTGCAGGATATGCCGGTAGCCAATATCGGTCAGAAACTGCAGGGCAAGCTGGCCGGCGTGCAGATCAGCCACAATTCAGGCACTCCGGGATCAGAGATGTCATTCCGCATCCGTGGCGCTGCTTCCATTGGCGCCGGCAACAACCCGCTGATTGTGATTGATGGGTTTCCTTCTGTGAGCGGGCTCCAGGTCCTGAGCCCCGATGAGATTGAAACCATTACGGTCCTGAAGGATGCGTCATCGGCGGCCCTCTATGGATCGCGGGCTGCAAACGGAGTTATCCTGGTTACGACCAAACAGGCCAAAGCCGGGCAGCAAAGCCTGGAGCTCTCCGTCAATATGGGCATACAGCGGGTGCCCCAACGGGGAAGGCCCGACCTGATGAATGCGGAGGAATTCGCGCAGTTCAAAAAAGAATACTACGAAGACGCCGCAAAGTATGAAGGCTATACAGGAGGAGTGCCTGAGGCATATGCTGATCCCGGCCGGTATGCCGGCAATTATGGTACCGACTGGTTTGATGTATTGCTCCGTGAGGCGCTGAACCAGAATTACAACATCTCCTACAGTTCCGGAACAGATAAGCTGAAGTCAGTTTTCAACCTTAACTTTAACAAGCAGGAAGGCGTTATACTCAATACTTCCGATCAACGGATCACAGCACGTACGAATAATGTATACACCGTATCGGACAGGCTGACCCTGGGCCTTAATCTAGAGTTTTCCAACGGAAGCAACAACAGTGTGTCTGGACTGGACAATGGTCGCAATATCATCCAGCTTGCCTACCTGATGGATCCCTCACTGAACTACAAAAACCCGGATGGGTCCTATCCGATATCCTTTTCACAGCCGGGGATGTTTCCCCAGCCCAATTGGTACCTGGTAGTAACCCAACGTACACTGAAGGCAAAAGCCAACCGGTTCCTGGCAAACGGATATGCCGAGTTTAAGATCTTAGAAGGACTGAAGGTCAAGACCAGCATCAATGTCAATACTGATAACACCACTACGCGGGCCTTCAATCCCTCAACATCGCAGGGTGGGCTGGGAAGCGCCCCGCCACAACTGGCTACCGGCTCATATAACACCAGTAGCTTTTTGACATGGCTGAGCGAAAACACGGTCACCTATGAGAAAACTATCAGGAATAACCATCACTTCGATCTGCTTGGCGGTTATACAGTTCAAAAGTTCACCAGTGAAAACAGCAACATCGATGGCCGGCAGTTTGCGGATGACGCCATTCCCTGGATAAGCGCGGCGATCACCCGTATTGGCAATGTGGGCGCAACGGAATGGTCATTGCTTTCCTACCTGGGCCGGCTCAATTACAATTATAAAGGCAAATACCTGGCTTCATTTGCTTTCCGCAGTGACGGCTCTTCCAAATTCGGTCAGAATACCCGCTTCGGCAATTTCCCTTCCGTTTCAGTTGGCTGGGTGGCGTCTGAAGAACCATTCATGCATGCCATCAGGAGCATTGCCTTCCTGAAGCTGCGGGCAAACTATGGAAAGTTGGGGAACAACAACATTGGCGACTATACTTACCTGTCTGCGGTAAGCAGCAATGACTATGCTTTTAACGGCCAGGTAACCCCGGGGAAATCGCTGAACGGTATCGGCAACAACTACCTCACATGGGAAACCACTGAAGGGTATGACCTGGGGTTGGACCTGGAACTATTCAAAAGCCGCTTGTCCTTCACCTATGATTACTACCGGAAAAAAACGGACGGTCTGCTATATGGGATCGATATCCCGATACAATCAGGTTTTTCGAGTATCACATCCAATGTGGGACGCTTCGATTTCTGGGGACATGAATTCACGGTTTCCTCCCAGAACCTGGTGGGCAGATTTAAATGGAGCACTGACCTCAATATTTCATTTGATCGCAACCTGGTCAGAAAGCTCGGTACAAATGACGCCCCCATAGGAGGGTATGGTGAATATTGGGATGATAACCGCACCGCCGTTGGTCATCCTATCGGTCTGTTCTATGGGTACATCAATACCGGGGTGTATATGACCCAGGAGGAATTTGAATCCCAGCCGCATGGAGCCACTTCCATGGTTGGCACAGCCAGGTTTAAGGATGTGAGCGGGCCGGATGGCGTTCCCGATGGCAAGATCGATAGTTACGACCGGACATTCATCGGAAATCCCAATCCAAAATTCGTGTACGGTATCACCAATACATTCGCCTATAATAAATTCGATCTGAGCATTGTCTTAGCAGGTACTGTAGGTAATGATATTGCAGACGATGCTTTCCAGTCGACCGAAAACCTCGACGGTGTTTTCAACGTCCGGAAAGGCGTAGCGCGCCGTTGGCGTTCGCCGGAAAATCCGGGCGACGGGATCTATCCGCGTACCAGGAGCGGCACCACCGAAAGCTTCCGGAATTTTACAAGCAGGCAGGTATTCGACGGGTCATACATAGCCGCCAAGAACATCACGTTAGGCTATACGTTGCGGCCGCGGGGCACCCGTTATTTCAAGAGCCTGCGGGCCTATATCAGCGCCCAGAACGCATTCATTCTCACCAATTACCCTGGGCTCAATCCCGAAGCGGGGTTCAGCGGATTGAACGGCCTGAATCAGGGCCGCGATTTCACCGGCTACCCGGTGCCCCGTATATTTTCCTTTGGTATCCATGCAGGTTTTTAACCGGTAACTATTTAAACGTGAAAAAGATGAAAAGAAAAATAAACTTATTCGTTTTGACGGTGGTGTTATCCGCCTGCAGCAACGATTTCCTGAACCTGGTTCCTCCTACTTCACTGAGCTCCGCTTCGTTCTACAAAAATTTCCAGCAGTTTGACCAGGCGGTTGTTGCCGCTTACACCAACCTCCGGGGGATTGCATTCATGGGCATTTATATGGACGAGATGAGATCGGACAACACATTTTATACCCGGTATTCGGCTGATAGGGGTACTTCCACCAGCGCAGAGGCTATTGCTGAGTTCAGGGACAATAGCACATCCAGCCAGGAGCCCAACTCACCCGGCAATCGCTATGGCAATGCGTACCAGGGCATTTCCAAGGTCAACACGATATTGACCCAGCTGAAAAGCTCATCACTCTCTGCCGAAGAAAAAGATAAGATAGGTGGCGAAGCCTTATTCCTGCGGGCTTTCTACTATTATGACCTTGTACAGCATTATGGCGGAGTACCGCTGCAGCTTGCGGAAATCAAGAGCACCGGAGAGGCGTTCCTCCCCAAATCGACAGTCGATGATGTTTATGGCCAGATCATCACTGACCTCACTGCTGCCATCCCGTTGCTGCCAACGGCTGCCAGCTTTCCCCAATCGGGCAGGGCTACAAAAGGCGCGGCAAAGATGTTGCTTGCTTATGCGTATATGTCCAAGCCAGCCAAAGAATATGAAAAAGCCATATCGGAGCTGCAGAATATCACAGCAATGAACTATGCGCTGCTGGGTAATTATGCTGATGTTTTTGATCCCGGCAACAAGAACAACCGGGAGTCTATATTTGAAATACAGTACAAGCAGGGAAATGAAGGCCAGCAGAGTGATTTTATCTGGCGCTTCATCCCGAAAGCAACCAACCCTGGTTTCATCCTTGGCGTGAACGGCACCAATGCCCGTGGCGGATTGGCCAGCGGCGGGTGGAATGTGCCCACGCAGGAAATGGTGGACTCCTATGAAAATGGTGATCTGAGGCTACCTGCTTCAATTGCCGTAGCCGAAGGAACTATTGACAATGAAGTGATGACTGTTACCGCGGTTAAAAGCCCTGTGGGCTACCAGCCTGCGGCCGGTGCAGGCTACTACTACTTTATCAGGAAATACCTGCACCCGCCTTACCAGGTGGAATTTAACACCAATGACAACTGGCCGGTGTTCCGTTATGCCGGGGCGCTGCTTTTGCTGGCCGAAGGCCTGGTTGCCCAGGGCAAGCATTCCGAAGCTTTGCCGTATATCAACCAGGTGCGGAGACGGGCTGGGTTGCCTGAGCTCAGCACCGTTACGGCGCTGAATGTTGCGAATGAGATGCGGCATGAGCTGGCATTCGAGAATCACCGCTGGACGGACTTGGTGCGGAATGGTTTAGCCATTGATGTCATCAAGGCGAAGGGCCAGCGGCTGAAAGCCCTGTATGGATGGCTGTTACCGATCGCTTTCGCCATCAATGAGGACCGGCTTGTTTATGCAATTCCTTTCCGGGAGATTCAGATCAATAGTAACCTGGTGCAGAATAAGGGATATTGAGGTTGGAATAAAAGAAGGGTGCGTTGAACCGGTAGGAAATGGGGAACAGTTCCGACAGGTCATGGGCAATTAAAATGCAGTCAGAGTTTGGGTTTTTACAGACGTTCAAAAACAAGAAGAGGGTGTCTCAAAAGAAAGAGGCACCCTTTTTTCATTTTTCAGTTTTAAGATGGTGTTTATTCATAATGGTGGTGGATAAATAAAGTAGCTGCTAGCCAGATCATTAAGGTTATAGCTGTTGTTATATATGTATGGCAGGAGGTAAAACCTTATCGGTGGTATTTAAGAGCAACCATCAACACCAGGGGATATTGTTACCACCAGATCTAAATGAATTAATAGAGGCAGGCCATCCAGTACGAACGGTTAGCGAAGTATTGGACAAGGTTGATATAAGTGGACTGCAGCAACAGTATAAACCTGGTGGGACCAGTAGTTATCATCCCCGGATGCCACCTTTATGCGGATGAAGGAGGATCATATGAAGAATGGGCAATTGAAACCGGCCTACAATAGTATTGATTTATCTTCTTATTATCAATCGAACAAAACATCCATCTTCAAACTATTTTGCACAAGCGAATTCGAGTAATTATTCTTATTCAATTCAAAAGTTGTTATCATAGTTAAAAAAATGGCTTTACGTGTTTTTGTTTCCTGTCTAAAAATACCCACCTTATTTCTCAGTTCTTCGGCATATTTTTTATCGATTGTGAAATTATTGATAGAGAATTTCATTTCGCAAATATTGATTACCTGATCACGCCTGTCAATTACCAGATCAATTTGGGCACCTGCAGTACTTATCCAGGATGACGTTGTTGTTTGCACGCCGCTGATACCCAGCGCTTTTTTAATTTCCCCTATATGAGTAAGGCATACCTGTTCAAAAGCGTAGCTACTCCACGCACGTTGTTCCGGGCTATCCAATCCATTAATCCAGGCATTTTCATCCAATATGCCAGCCTTTCTTATAAACTTTAAATAGAACAATGAATAAAAATCAGTTAGCTGATAAAGACTATTCCTCTCCTTTTTTCCGTATGAGATATATTTGCGGATAAAACCACTTTCTTCCAACTCCTTTAAAATCCTGGTAACACTCCCACCGGTGGCAAGTTTTGCGCCCTTGATTAGTTCTCCGCGCGTTAGCCCCTTCGCTTTTTTACTCAATGCTTCTATTACCGCAATATGCTTGTCTGCATTGTCAAATAGTGATTGGTACAGGTTATCAAATTCCGAGCGAAGTATTCCGTCCTTCTCAAAACATAATCTATTAATGTTTTGGGCAGCACTTTGCCTTACATCTATCTGCTCCAGATAAAAGGGAATTCCCCCCATAACCATGTATAATTGTATAATCTGATACCTGTCAAATATTGCCTTTTTATATTTTAGGAAGTACTCACATTCTTTCAATGTAAAAGGTTCTAATCTAATCCGGTGGGTCACGCGGTTATGCAAACCGCCTTTGTTGTTAATAAGTTTGTTGATCATCCATCCTGCCGCTGATCCGCAAGCAATCAACACTACATCATTTCTCATACTTGCCCAGGAATTCCAGAAATGTTCCAGTGCAGGGACAAAATCAGATTGTGCTGTATCAAGCCAGGGAAGCTCATCCAGGAAAATTATTTTCTTTTTCCGCTTACTTGATTCCAGTAAAACAGAGAGCTGTTGAAATGCGGTAAACCAATCAGCGGCAGGTTTTTTCCCATAGGCAGAAGGGTCGTATTTCGTCAATGCAGCATGAAAGTTAGATAGTTGCTGCGATAGGTTGACATTGGACATACCTGTCAAATAAAAATCAAATTTATTATCGAAGGCCTGCCTGATTAAAAAAGTTTTCCCAACTCTTCTTCTTCCGTACACAGCAACAAAAGTAGAAGATTTTTTATCTCTTAATTGGTTAAGCAAATCAAGTTCTTTTTTACGGCCAATGAGTTTGTCCATATTTCTCAATTTGGCCATAAAGGTATAAATTTAATAAGTTATGGCCAAATTGATCAGATTTATGTGAATTAGATTTAATATTATATCTGTTCCGTCTATTATCCTCTCTATTCAGACAATAACAAAACTACCGGGTCCAAAAATATTTTTCCAGGCTACTGACATAGGGTTGTCACATCCCGGTTTTTACTTTGTATCATCAAACAACACAAAGCAAGAACCTACTAAAAACACACTATTATGACACATGTTGAAATGCTCCTGAAAGAATTAGAAAAAGAAGCTGTTACTACCCGTAAAATGCTGGAACGCGTTCCTGTTGAACAATTCGGCTGGAAACCCCATCCTAAAAGCGGCACCCTGATCTGGCTGGCACGCCACGTGGCGGAGCTCCCGGGCTGGGTAGATATGGCACTTACCACCAGTGAACTGGATTTTGCTCAGAACCCTTACACTCAACCTGAAATCAACAGCACCGAAGAACTGCTTCAATATTTCAACCAATCGCTCGAGGCCGGCCGTGAACAACTGAAAAAGGCCAGCGATGCTCAACTCGAAGAGCTCTGGACCCTCCGCAGCGGCGATCAGGTACACAACATCTCCACCAAGCATGAAGTGATCCGGATGTCGTACTGCCAGACTGTTCACCACCGGGCTCAACTGGGTGTTTATCTGCGCCTGCTCGATGTACCGATTCCCGGAAGTTACGGTCCGAGCGCGGATGAACATTAAGAATGAATGAAGAATATGGAATGAAGAATTAAGAATGAAGAGCGAAGATCTTAGCGGGTAACAATAATATAGAGCATTACCCGCTAAGATCTTCGCTCTTCATTCTTAATTCTTCATTCCATATTCTTCATTCCCTCGTAGAGGTATACCGTTTTCCCTACCCGTGTCCTGTCGTTAAAGCTTCGTTCAATAAATGCTTTGAAATCATCGCCGGTATATATACTATCCGCTGCCAGCGATAGTTTGCCGTTGCAATAGTCATCTACCGCATTACGGAGATCTGCGCTGTTGCCCAGGCAGTTACCGATAATGCTGATATTGTTGGCAATAGCACTGAGTATTACGGGAAAAATTTTTCCTTCCTGTGCATGAAAGGCTTGCAGCATCAGATTGTGCTGCCGCTGAAACCCGCAGGTAACATATCTCCCGTTCATTTTTATATGTGAGATAAGAGGGGAAAGATAAATATCGGTGTAGGGATCTATCACCACATCAAACCCGCCAATGGCCGCTGAGAGCTGCTGAAATGCAGATCCGGCATCGAGCGGTGCATGCAATAGTTTCGTGAAACGGTAACGCTCAAATGGCGAAGCCGGACGTGGAGACGCTGATAACAGGTAAATATTGGCTCCACTATGTTGCAGTGCCGCCAGCGCAAAGATGGAAGTACTGGAAGAGGCAGCTGTGATCAATACATTTTCCCCTGGCCTGATGCCTGCTTTCCTGACCATAGCATAAGCCGTTTGCGCGCCAATGGTAAAGCCGGCGGCGATTTCATCCGGCATAGCATCCGGTATTTTCAATAACTGTCTTTCATGGAATATTTCGAAACGGTCCGATGCATAATCTGATGGCACGCCACCTCTTATTTCCCTGTACTCTGCAGGAAAGGTACCGTCCGGAATTACCCGGTCGCCCGGCTTCAGCGTAGTCACCGATTTTCCGGTTGACACTACCTCAGCAACAAATTCGGAGCCGATGGGAGAGTAGTAAAGAATGCCCTGTTCAGCACTTTCTTCACATAAACTATTTATGCGTAATAATATCGACTGATCACGGAAATTCAGCGAAAAGCCTGTCTTCCTCACCAACACTGCATATTCGTTATCAGCGTGCGAGGCCAGATCCTTGCGATCCGCTTCCATCAAGGTGAAGGTAAGCTCCTTCCCGAATAACATGACTGCCTCATATTGCAGCTCAGGCGCCGCGTCCCTCAGGCTGCTATGACATAAAACCAGACTTTTCATAACTGTTGCTAGCCGTTAGCTACCAGCCGCCAGCTGCTAGTTGCCATTTGTTGTTAAAGAAAATGGTTGATCCTTTCACAAAGTAAGAAACGGCTTTTAGAATTAAGAATGTGGAATAAAGAATTAAGAAACAGCGGGGAGATAGTAGCGAAGTTGATCTTCGCTACTATCTCCCCGCTGTTTCTTAATTCTTCACTCTATATTCGTAATTGCTTCTAATTGTATCCCGGATTCTGATCAAGCACCGCATCCTTATTCAGCTGTATCTCACCCAGTGGAATAGGCAGCAGCAAATTGGTTTTAGTAAGACCAGTCAACGGTTTCTGGACATCGTTGCTGTTCAGGCGTATGGCGCGGTCTACCAGGGTGCCGGTGCGCATGAGTGTCATACGGCGGTTTTCTTCACCTACCAGTTCGCGGGCTCTTTCGTCCAGAACGAAATCTATATTCATCTGTGCCGCAGTGGCATCCGGCGCCTGTGCACGTCTTCTTAAAATATTAATAGTGGCAGCGGCAGCATCCAATTTGCCCTGTTTTACCTGCGCTTCGGCAAGCAGGAGGTAGGTTTCACCCAGCCGCATGAGCATGAAGTCTTTGATCATAGCATAGCCAAAAGTATCGTTCGGATCAAAGGCGCCCCACTTGGTGGTACTGGGACAGATCTTGTAGAGGGTATCCGGACCGGTATAAGGCACCTGTTTACCGTACAACGCCGGTTTATTCGCATCATTGTAGTAATAAACGCGGCGGATATTGTAATTGGAGTTACGAATATCGCCATTGTCATACAGATGGTACAACACCCAGTTGCTAAGACGTAATCTGGCAATACCACGCCCGCCGAGGGAATCGGCGATCACCATACCGCTGACATTGTAGTAGGCTGCACCCCAAACGCGGCGCTGCTGCGGGTTATCCGTGATGCCACCTACAACCGTAGCGGGATTTTCCTGCTCCAATACCCAGATGGCTTCCGTATTGCCCTGGGATCTTCGCTCATTGCCGTATTGGAACATATCCGAATAATAATCGCCCGGCAGGCTACTCTTGATGCCGTAACGTTTCTGGATCAGGCTGAATTTACTGCTGCTGATGATGGCCTGTGCCTGTTGCTCCGCCAGCTCGGGTTTGCCGGTACGGAGATATACTTCGGCGAGGAGCTGCATAGCCATATACTTGTTAGCGCGACCGTACATCTTGCCTTTGGTATTGGATTTCACCGCTTCAATATCCGGCAGGTTACTGGCTGCAAAGGTGAGGTCGCTGATAATGGCGTTGTTCACATCATCCAGCGGCGCACGGGTGAAATCGGTTTTGGGCCCGCTGAGCGCATGAAGTATCAGTGGTACTTTTCCATACAGTGTGGCGAGTGTATTATAAGCATATGCACGAAAGAATTTAGCTTCCGCACTGATGGCGGTTTTCCCTGCAGTACTGATGGAAGTAAGCGAGGGCGATTCTACCCCGTCGATGATCGTGTTGGTAAGATTTACCAGTATGTATTGCCGGTTCCACATCCGGGCACTGGCGCCATCTGTGGAAGTAAGCGTAGCGTAATTATAGTACGGGATTTCTATTCCCTGCTGATTGGCGGTGGAATTGGCTACATCGGTACCTACCTGCCACACGCTGGGCCACCCCTGTTGGCTGGACCACGAAAAAATGGTACTCACATGGTTGTACAGTCCCACGAGAGAGGCTTCATAACCCAGCGAATCGTTGAGTGTAGCCGGTGTATAGGAGGAGTAAGGCTTCTCATTGAGGAAGCTCTTGCTGCAGGAACCTGAGAGCAATGACAAAGCGACCAAAGCACTGATGCTGCTAAATATTTTTTTCATGATGATAATTTTCAGGTTAGCGTAAAGAGATGTTGGCGCCTATAACAAATGAACGTACGGTCGGGTAGTTGTTGGTCCAGTCGCCGGAGCCCCTCGTTGAATAATTGTTCTCGGGATCCCAGCCTATCCAGTCGGTGAAGGTATACAGGTTACGTCCGCTGGCGTAAATGGTAAGGTTACCCAGGTGTAGTTTATCGAGTAATTTTTGTGAGAAGACATAGCTCAGCGTTACATCTTTAATACGGGTGAAGCTGGCGTTGGAGGGATAGCCATAACCTCTCGTATTGTTGTACGACAACGCGGGCCTGGAGTTATTGTTATTTTCCGGAGTCCAGTATCCAATCACAGCTGGTGTATTTCTTCTGCCGGTTTCGTCGCCGTAGTTCAGATCCGGGTTGTATTTGGTAATGCCCTGCACTGTCTGGATGAAAATGCTGAGATTAAAGTTTTTATAATGGAAGGTATTGGTAATACCACCGGTCCATTTGGGCGTAGTCTGACCAAGGATCTTACGGTCGTCGGCAGTGATCTTACCATCGCCGGTGAGATCTGCAAATTTCAGATCGCCGGGTTTGGCGCCGGGATCCTGTTTGCTTGCATCTTCATTAGTCTGCCATACGCCGGTCATGACATAGTCGTAGATCACACTGATGGGCGAGCCGATGAACCATCTGTTTCCGAGGTCGCTCTTTTTATCGCCGTACAGATCCACGATCTCATTTTTGTTGGTGGCGTATACCAGGGCGGTTTCCCAGAGGAAATCGCCGTTGACGAGGTTGCGGGAATTGAGGGATACTTCCAATCCTTTGTTGGCCGTTTTACCGATATTATCGAGCACACTGCCATAGCCGGTGATGATAGGCAAACTTCTGTTCAGCAATAAGCCGGAGGTATTGGTTTTATACACATCTATTGTTCCGTAGAGGCGATTTTTCAGGAAAGAAAATTCGAGGCCGATGTTAGCGCCGGTAGTTGTTTCCCATTGCAGCTGCTGGTTGCCGAGGTTACCCGGGAAAGCGCCGATGGTGCTGACGCCGTTGAACGGAGAGCGGCCGGTATTGTCGGTAGTGATGGTACCATACACGCCTACTGCTTCATTGCCCGATTTACCATAAGAGGCGCGTAGTTTCAGATTGTCTATGAAAGACAATGGCTTCATAAAGCGTTCGTTGCTGATATTCCAGCCCACGGCTGCTACCGGGAACAAGCCGTATTTGCTGGTGCTGGCGCCGAATACAGAGGAGCCGTCGCGGCGGGCGGTGAGGGTAAGCAGGTAACGGCTGTCGTACGAATAGTTGATGCGCGCCATCTGCGATACCAGTGCACGGCGGTTGGCATAGGAGCTACTCGTTTGAGTGGCGCCGGCTCCCAGGTTATGAAAGCTGAGCTCATCATTTACAAAGCCACTGGCTCCTGCCGTAGTGGATTTGAACTGGTATTCCTGGGCACTGTATAACCCGGTGAAATCGAAATGATGCTGGTGCCAGTCGCGGTTATAGGTGAGGATATTTTCCAGTGTGTAGCTGTTAGTTTCAGCATTGTACTTGCTGGCAGTACCAATCATATCATTCGCGCGGCGGCCGGTATAGTTGCCGGAGCTGGCGGGGATATAGGTGTAGCCTGCATTCAGGCGATATTTTAAACCACTGAGTATACCGGAGAATTTAATTTCTGCATAGCCGTTACCGGTGATATTAGTGTTACGGTCCATCCGGTCGGTCAGTAATCCCAGCATGGGATTGGTGTATAGCTGTTCCGGATTCATGGGATAAATAGCATAGGTGCCGTTTGTATTGTACAACTGGCCATAGGGGCTCATAGCAGTAGCAAACAAGAGGTTGGCGCGGCCACCGTCGTAGTTGTTGTTGGCAAAGAAGCTGGAAACGCCTACAGTGAGGTAATCGGTGATGTTGGCGTCGATATTGGAACGCAGGCTGACGCGTTTATACTGATATCCTTTGATGACACCTTTCTGGTTCATGTATTCCCCGGAGAGGTAGTATTTCACATCTTTAGTACCTCCTGAAATAGTCAGGTTATGATCCTGCATGATGCCGGGTTGCGTGGCAACATCCAGCCAGTTCGTTGTTTTGCCGGCGTTGTAGTTGTCGAGCTCTCCGTAGTTCGGAACAGGGCTGGTTTGTGTTTGCCCTGTTTGTTTCAGGTAATCAGCATATTTCTGCACGTATTCAGCGCCGTTGCGCGGGCGCAGGATATGCGCAATATCTTCCCGGCCGGCGTAGGCGTTGTACCTGATCACCGGTTTACCGGTGATGCCACGCTTGGTGGTAATGAGGATGACGCCGTTGGAACCGTTGGTACCGTAAATGGCCACCGCAGAAGGATCTTTCAGGATCTCAATGGAGGCGATGTCATTCGGACTGATATCATTGAGGGAACCGCCCTGTTTGCTGAAAGGTACTCCATCCACTACCACATAAGGACCAGTGGAGGCGGTGATGGAGTTCTGGCCACGGATAAGGGTAGCGGGTTGTTGCCCCGGTACGGAAGAAGTGGTAGTGATGTTCACACCTGCCACGGCGCCTTCCATGGCCTGTAATACGTTGGTCACGGGCAGTTGGGATAAACGTTGCTTAGGTACAGATACAACGGCGCCGGTAATGTCGGATCGTTTCTGGGTACCGTAGCCTACTACCACTACATCGGAGAGCTGTTTGCCATTATCGGTCAGGATAACGCTGAGTTGACTGCTGCTGCTGTTTACAGCCACTGTTTTGGACGACAGGCCTATAAACGAGATGATGAGGGAAGCGGGTTGGTGTAGTTGTATAGAGAAACTGCCGTTGGCGTCGGAAACAGTTCCCTGGGAAGCTTTGTCCACCTTGATGGTGGCCCCTGGTACAGGATTCCCCGTGTTGTCCATCACTTTCCCCCTGACGGTATAGGTGCCCTGTTGCGCCTGCAGTGAACCGGCGAGGGCGCATACCAGGAGGAGGCACGAAATCGTGATGTAAAGAATTCTCTTTTTCATAACATGTTAGTTTTAGAGTATATAGTCAGCATTCAATCCATGTAAAGGCATAAGGATCCCTGCCACGGCCGGGCCGTGGTGTAATAGCTGCCCTGTACGACAGAGCAGACGGTTGTTACCGGTACTTTGCAGCAGTATCTTCCGGGAGAAAATGGCAGCTGTTCATAACGTATTCCTCTCTATCGCTTTCCACCTCTGTTTTTTATGCAAACGTTTTATACAAACGTTTGCATACAGGGGCGTGTCAATCCCCGCCTTACCGTATATGTAAAGCGCTCAGTACTAATTGTCAATAAATAATATACTGCCTGTCTGCTGGTGAAGGCATCTGGTTGATAATGTTCTATAACGTGCTCTGATTAATTCATCTCAAGTGTTTGTTACGTAAATGTAGGAATATTTTTTAAAATTGTCAGTCTGACACTAAAAAATTTTAAACCGTGGTTAGGCAGGCTTGTCAGTGCTCTAATTTTTTTCTAATTAATTTCTGTTCCGTTTATAATCATCTTTTCAGAGGAACGTGTCTATCTTTGCAGCGCATTAAAAAAGTAATATCATGGACGGAGATCCCCTTTATTATTTCTCCTTTATTCTTTAACCGCCCGCCACTATCGTAGCTGAAGCTGTGCCGGTGAGCAGGCACAAAAAGCATGGCTATGTTCAACATCTTCAACATCAGCAGAATTGCCCGGTACAGTATTGGGAAAAACGCGTCGCGTACTAAGAAAGACGATTACCCGGTAGGTATGGATAACAAGCCAACTATTACACTGGGCCTGAAAGACAGCATATTTACTAACCCGGCCTATGGCAGCAGCAGCTATCGCAGGCTGAAAAATAAACGGAGGGACATTCATCATGCTCACGATATATGATTTCACTATCAGACTGGCCGTAGCCTTTGCGCTTGGCGCGGCTATTGGCACCGAACGTCAGTGGAGGCAACGTATGGCGGGACTGCGTACCAATATACTGGTGGCATTGGGCGCCAGCATGTTTGTGGCGCTGGGTGTGCGGATTGGTGGAGATGCAGCCGGAAGAGTTACTTCCTATGTAATCAGCGGTATTGGTTTCCTGGGTGCAGGCGTGATCATGAAAGACGGCATCAATGTGCGTGGCCTGAACACCGCCGCTACACTCTGGTGCTCTGCTGCCATCGGTGCACTGTGCGGGATGAAGCTCATCCCGGAAGCCTGTGTGGGAACAGGTTTTATCATCCTGACACATATACTCATGCGCCCGGTGGGCAATAAATTAAGCCATCTGCCGATCGATAAAAATGCAGCTATACAAATCGGCTATCTGCTTTCTATCAAATGCAAACAGGATGTAGAAAACCACCTGAGGGTGCTGCTCCTGCAGGCTACCAACAACAACGATAAATTATTGCTGCGTTCTCTCAAGAGTACAGATAACGGAGATCCCAGCGTTGCTATCATCACTGCCGAAATTCTTGCTAACAGTAATGAAGATGGTACCATGGAAAAAATTGCAGGGAGGCTTACTATTGAGCACCAGGTATCTGAAGTGAGCTGGAATAAGATCAGTAGTGAAAACGACTTGTAAATACATTTATCCCTATCCATCGCAAGGGGTGTGATGAGCCCCGTTCACAGGTTGATAAATAAGGTAATATCCCCGGTTGCAGTTACTGCAACCGGGTTTTTAATGCCGTTATCTGGTAGATCTGAAAACCATCGTTGCCATCAATGCAGCCACCAATGCCGCACTACCGAAAAGTATAAATGTATTTTCCAATCCATATGGCACCAGTAAGGAAAAAAGTAAACTTCCGAAACCATAACCTATAAACAGGAAGAAAGCGAATAGCCCTGTTGCAAGCCCTTTCCGGGACGAAAGGGTAGTAGCAATGGCAGCAAACAGGGGATGGGTCATATCAAAGCCCAGCGACAAAAGAGCCACTACTATATTAGAAGCTGCCAGAGGCAGCCGGCACCCCAGGCATATTGCTGATACGCCCCCAACAGCCAGGCCAACGGGTATTATTTTGTTTCGCCCGTATTTGTCGGCCATTCTGCCTATGAATGGCCCGAGCACGAAACCAGGTATTCCATATCCCAGTAACGATAGTCCTATACCTGTTTCACCCAGGTGATAATTCCGGAAAAGCAGGTATCCCAGCCATGTGAATACGCCCGAATGAAACATGGCGTTGATGAGTACATAGCTATACGTACCAACTGCCCGTCGCTGGCCTAATATTTCCCGGATGGCCGGCCATATTTCCCCGGAGCTGAGCGCACCTGCTGCGGGCACGCTGCTAAATGACTCGCGGTATTGCAGCAATAATACAAATATCAGTGCACCCACTGCTGCCACGGAAAAGAATAGCCAGCTCCAGCCAATCAATGGCTCCAGCAGTGCGCCGGCAAATGATCCTAATGCCGTGCCCCCGGCCATACTGCCAAAGAAAATGCCCAGCGCATGCCCGCGCTTTTCATAACTGAAGGTATCACTTATCCAGCTGATAGTGGTGGGGGCAATACCTCCGGCTCCCAATCCGGTCAACAATCTGAACAGGATCATCTGATTTACGGTGCCCGAAAACCCGGTGCAGATGGTTAGTACAATAAAGCAACCCAATGAAAACAGAATCACCGGCAAACGGCCGTAACGATCCGATAACGGCGCGTAAATCAGCGTCACGGCGCCATAGCCAAGCAGGTAGGATGGCTCGATAAAACTGGTTTGTTGTACGGTAACACCGAAGTAGGCCGACAAATGCGGTAGCAACGGCGCTACCATAAATCCCTGAAAAAAAATAAGGAAGGTGGCAAGTGAAATGATCCTCACTACCAATGTGGAGGAACGCAGATCCCCGTCCCGGTTGCCTGCGCCGGGAAAGGCCATTTGAGATAAACCCATAAGTGACAGGTAAGAATTAGTAAAGTCCGGTTTGACCGGGTATGTTGTTTTACTACCCAAAATTCCTGCGAAGCGGCGTTATTCTCTTATACTAATCAGACAGATACTTGTACTTTTTATAGATCTCTATTTCCCTGAAAGCCGGGATCGAATTTTTTTAATGCTTCATTCCGGAATACGCCGGGGGTGGCGCCTGTCATTCGTTTAAAAAAACGGGTGAAGTAGGGAACATCGTTAAACTGAAGCAGGTAGGCTATTTCCGCTACCTGCAGAGGAGTATGCATCAGGTAACTTTTGGCTTCCAGTATCAGTTTTTCATGAATAAAGGAAGAAGCCGTACGCCCGCTGTATTGCCTGACAATACTATTGAGATAGCTGGCATTCATATTCATCATCCGGGCAATGGTGCTTACCCCGGGCTTAGCTTTTGCTTTTCCGGACGATAACTGTGTGAAGTATTCATTTACCCGGCTGCGGAAGCGGTTCATGATAGTGGCATGATTCAGCTGAACCGCCGACTTCGCCGCTACTTTTCTGTAATACATCCTCCGGATACGGATCAGGTATACCCGTAACAGGTGTTGCAGTATATCAAATTTATCGGGATGATCGCTGTTCATTTCTTCCAGCATAATTTCGGCGGTATGGGTAAGTTCCGCTGCTTCTTTTTCCGTAAGACGGATAATCGTGTCTGCCTCCGCTGTAAGGAACGGAAACTCCTTTTCAAAGGAAGGGTGCAACATATCTATGCCGGCGAATGCCGGGGTAAAACAACAGAGAAATCCATGAACCAGTTCCACCCGCTGCCAGCTCTCAATTTTTCCGGGCCATGTAAAATACAGGCTGTTTTTGGAGGTTTCTATTGTCTGATCCGGGAGAAGGAAGCGGATACCGGGTGTTTTACAGAAAACCAGGCGAAAGAAATTGCCCCTGAATAAAGGCATATATAATAATTTGCCCTTCGCCTGGTCTTCTATGCGCATAATAGTAAAGAAATCATTCTGAGCAGTGCCAATACGGAAGGTATTGTAAAAATCACTGATCGTATTTAATACTGGTATATGTCGCTGTGATTTCATAGCACAACTCAAAAATCACATGTCTTGATCAACCCATTCGCCATCGTTATCTTTTTCATATCCCCATCGCTTTTAATCTCCACAAATTTCTCCAGTCGCTGCGAACGCTCTACCAGATAATCCTGGTCATAATAGTAATTGGTTACCTGCTGTACCGGCCCATTCTGCCATACGTCGGAACCGGTAAATATCCTGGCGGTTTTCCGCTGGTTGAAACTGTGAATGAGCTGAATAAAGTACCGGCCGGGCTTCAGTCCTTCGAAAATAAACCGCCCGTCGGCGCCGGTAGTAGTTTGCACCGAATACTGGTTTGCTTCCTCCGACATATACACGCCCGTATTTTTGCCTTCTTTTTTCTCTCTCAGCGAATACCAGTCTTCCAGGTAGGGCGTAACAGGGAACAGCACCACTTTTACGCCGGCGGCATTGAAAATAAGTCCGTCTTTTTTCGTACAGGCTCTTCCCGCAATGCTGGAGGTACCACGACTCAACGCCGCAGTAGCCAGTTTGGGATCGAAGGTACTTTCCGGAAAAATTTCCTGCCGTGTTTTTCCTCCCGTTGCGGTTAACTTACCGCCTAAGTCGGCATATTTTTTCCGGTCAATATTTGCCAGCTTTTTCTGCCCGGTCGACTCATAGGCATCCGCGCGGTTATAATAGGCAATCTGGTTGGAAGGATCTTTTTCAATCGCTTTTGTATAGTTGGCAATAGCTTCCGCGAAATGCTGTTTATCGTGGTGTACCACTCCGATGTTCAGATAACCATTAGACATCTCAGGATTGAATTCCACCGCCTTCTGGTAATCTGCTAATGCTATTTCAGGTTGCTTCTTTGCATTCAGATAAATGTTTCCCCGTTCGAGATAAGCATCTGCGTTCCGTGGATCCACTTCAATGGCTTTGTTATAGTCGTTGAGGGCAGGCTCGAACTGTTCCCAGCGGGTATAGATATTTCCCCGGAAAAGGTAGTAATTCGATTTTTTAGGATCCAGTTCAATGGCCTTGTTATAGTCTTTAAATGCAAGGTCGGGTTTTCCCTGAAGCAGGTATACATTACCCCGGTTGCCGTAAAGGGAGGCGTCGTTGGGCGTGAGCTCAAGTACCTTGGCATAATCGGCCAGTGCCAGATCGAACTGACCTTTTTTCTTGTACATCACGCCGCGGTCAAACCAGGCATCCACATCTTTCGGATTCAGCTGAATTACTTTGGAGAAGTCGGTGATGGCGGGGTCGTACTGTTGTAAATCATAATAGGCATTGCCCCGGAGAAAATAGGCGTAATCATAATCCGGATTTATCTGTATTGCCTTTGTATACTCGTCGATGGCCACTTTGGGCTGCTGCTTTCCTCCATAGATCATACCCCGTTTCGCATACGCCAGCGCAAACCGTGGATTCAGTTCCAGTGCCCTGGTATAATCGGCCATAGCAGCATCGCTTTTTTTCTGATAGTCGTATGCGGTGCCACGGGCGTAATACTCGAGGGCGGATTGGGGAGCACTCAGTAAGGCGATGGCTTTATCGAATGATTGGGCCGTTTGCGCATCGTTGCCCTGGTTTTTGTCGACCAACGCTTTGAAAGCATAAATCAAACCGCTATTGGGATTCAGCCGTAGGGCTTTGTCGAAATCCGGGCTGGCCTGCGCAGTTTTGGCATCGGCCAGAAGCGCTCTGCCGTGGATGGCATAGGCCATCAGGTCATTCTTATTGGCACTGATGGCAGCTGCGGAAAGGTCCCGTGCCTGCGCGAAATGACCTTCCGTTAATTGCGTCAGCGCATTTGCTGTGTTGTTGTTTTGACCAGATGCTGTGGAGATGATACCGCTGATAATGACCGATGCTATGGAAACTGATAACCGGTTAACTGCTTGTTTCATGAATTTGCTGATTAATGATATGGGTTGGGAGAAACCGGGTTATGAACAACGTTTAACAAAAAACCGGTATCCGGCACCAAAGATAGTGCACAAATGTGTATATCGGGAAGAGGTATATTTTATTTATATTTAGGCAATACGACCATATAATGACCTCAAAAAAGAAGTATACGATAGCCTGGGTACTGATAATAGCAGCCATTTGCTGGATGGGGTGTTTTAGCCATTGGACGGAGAAGGAGCGAAGGGAGTTCCGTGAAAAATGTGACGCAACGGATAGTACAGACAATATCACTTTTCAAATGGTGGGTTTCAGTTATGAAGAGATAGAGCCTTTATTGATCAGGCATCTGAGGAATGGCAGCCAGGCAGATTCCTTTTACGTACATTTTTCCCGCTACAGGTATGATTCTGTCAGAAGTACTTACAGTGAAGCTACCGACACCCGGTTTTGTGTAAACGATACTTACCAGTTTGTTGTAAAAAATGCGCCGCCATTTGTGCTCGCAGATATGAAAATGGTGATGTGGGCGCAGTATACGATGGGGGGCGAAGGTTATGGTTGTGTAATGGGAGATTATACAATCAATGGGGTGAGATATCAGGATGCGAATCCTTCGTTTATAAAACCAGGGTTCCGGTATCCCTGGGAAAAGGCCGATAGTGCTGAAGTGGGAAAGAAAAATAAGAAATAGGAATCAGTTACCTGAATGAAATAAAATATGCCGGTGTTGTTGGCAACACCGGCATTATAAATTTAACCAATCTCATCAGCGATAATTACCTCTGCAGCTTAGTCATCCTCCCCATGCTTATGACCACGGCCATATCCATGACCATTGTCGTGCCCGTTTTCTTTCCAGTGGCCTTTTCCCTGATTATCATCGTTGCCACGGTTGTATTTGCGATAGCGTTCATCGCGGCTGTCGCGGATCAGATCCTGTTTGCCGTACCAGCCTTTATACCGGCCATATTCCCTGCGGTAGTAGTCGTCTCTCAGGTAAGGTCTTGATTCGTTGATCACTACCTTATATCCGCGGTAAAGGTCGTAGTTATAGCGGGGAGGCAGTGAAGGAGCGAATATCCAACGGTCGTCGTTGTAATAGATAAACTGACGTTGCGGAACAGAATAATAAGCATCAATGTCGGGCATATAGTAGTATTCGGCGTGGTCGTACCCAACAGGGCCCCACAAAGGCTGATTGCCAATATTCACATTCACATTAAGACGAACCTGGGCAGTGGTAGCCGGAGCGTAGTATAAACCGGCAATGAACAGAATGGCCACTAAGGTGATCTTTTTCATAATAGTATGGTTTATAATGGAGGGAATGCCAAATTAATGCCAGTTCGGTTGAACCAGTCAGAAAAAGTTACGTTAAATTTCAGCGGAATGCAGAAATTTAACAGATGTTAATAAAATATCGGCCATGAAAACGCTAATCCTATTGCTGGGCGCCCCTAATGATGAGCGGGGAGGGCTGAGCCAGATTGCTGTGGAACGGGGAGAATGTGCTTATCACTTATATGCAGCCAATGATAATGTGAATATATTATGCACTGGTGGTTTCGGGGAGCATTTCAATACCACTACCCGGCCACATGCCTTTTATGCCAAAGCTGCCCTGATGAAAAAAGGGGCCAGGGAAGAGGATTTTCTGCCGTTTGTGTTGTCGGCAAATACTTATGAAGATATTGAAAAAGCCAGGCCCGTTATTGAAAAAGCGCAACCCGATCTGCTCATAATAGTTACATCGGACTTCCACATGGAAAGGGTGAGGCTATTGCAGGAACGGATCCTTAACTATCCAAATGTACTTTTTGTACCTGCGCGTTCAGGCCTGCCTGCCGGAGAGATGGAGGGGTTGGTGGCACATGAGCAACGAGCCATAGAAAGAATTAAAAATTGGGAATGAAGAAAGAAGAAATAGCGCGAAGACCTTATCGAAATATAGTAAATCGATAAGGTCTTCGCGCTATTTCTTCTTTCTTCATTCCTAATTCTTAATTTTTATCTCTATTTTGTGCCTACTAATCACAGAGGCGCAGAAGTGAATGTATCAACCAGAATCAATTGATCCGGCTTCATTTGAGGGGCTATTCCGGCTTCACTATACATTTTTGTGCGCCACTGCCTACCATATGCTGGAGGATGAGGAGGCTGCCAAAGATGTAGTGCAGGACTTTTTTCTTTATTGCTGGGATAAACGCGAGGTGATCCGGATTACGCAGAACTTCAAGGGGTATGCTATCCGGGCCGTCCGGAATGCCTGTATTAATTACCTGAAAAGATCGGGCAAAACTTCTTTCGACGAGCCTGAAGTACTGGAGAACGCCGCGAAACAACCAGTAGAAGAAGATATGGAACAGACTTCCAACAGGGATGCCGCCTTATGGGCGGCTATTGAGCGTTTACCCGCCCAACGCCGGCATATATTCCTGCTGAGTAACCGGGATGGGTTTAAATACAAGGATATAGCCGATCAGTTAAATATCTCGATAAACACTGTTAAAACACAGATCAAATTGGCTTACCAATATCTCCGAAAGGAATGCGAATGGATGATAAAACTTATCTGCATCCTGTTTTTTTTAAAAAAATAATCACCGGCCTTCACCCTTTTTTAAAACTTGATTGCCTTTAATACGGATAATTATGGACACATCAGATAAGGAAATAAACTGGGATAAGCTGCTGGCTGCATTGGATGGCACTAACAGAGAGCCGTTGAATGCAGAGGAGAAAGCCATGTTAGAGATGGCGCAGGAGGTACAGGGTAAGCTCAATGTATATGACAGATTTCCTGTGGATGAAGGCTGGCAGCGTTTCAATGATGCCCGCGAAGCCCGCAGGCCTAAGATAGTGTGGTGGCGGTCGGCCTGGAAAACAGGAGTTGCTGCAGCAGTATTGCTCGGCATCGTAGTTACTGCCGGCTTCTGGCTTCGGAAACAGTCGGCGCATCAGCCGCAGGCAGTTGCCAAAGCAGATCTGAAACCCTCTCACCAGGTACAGCTGCTATCTGCCGGGAAGGTAATTACGCTGGACAGCGTACCGCAAACCCTGCAATACAGCAACGGTGTAAAAGTACAGGCTAATGCCAACAGCGTCGTTTACCAGCAGGAAAATGAAGCAGCGTCGGTAAAAACCCTGGATACATTAGTAGTGCCCCGGGGAAATAAGATCAGGATTGCATTGGCAGACGGTACAGGGGTATGGGTGAATGCTGCAACAAAACTGATATACCCTACCATTTTCGATGGCAGCAAGCGGGAAGTATGGTTACAGGGAGAAGCTTTTTTTGAAGTGGCAGCTAATCAGCACCAGCCATTTATAGTGCATACCGCCGGGGGGATGAATGTAAAGGTGCTGGGTACAACATTTAATATAAATACCTATAACACAACGGATATTCAAACAACACTGGCATCGGGCAAGGTAAGCGTTGGAGCAACCACCAGCGATATTATATTATCTCCCGGGGAGCAGGCGATTTACAACGAACAAAATGGGGCTTTAAGAAAGCAACAGGCGGATATCGGGATCGTTACCGCCTGGAAGGATAACAATATCTATTTCGAGGAAACGCCCCTACTGGAAATTACGAATAGCCTTGGCCGTAGTTTCGACTATGATTTTAAATTCGAAGATACTTTGTTAGAAAAACTGAGCTTTACACTGATGATGCAAAAACCAGCCGATTTGCAGGGCGTACTCAACCAGATCCACCTCTCAGCAGGAAATATAACGTTCCGCGTGCAGGGCAGAACGGTGTATATAAGCCGGTAACAGGTAACAGGGACAAGAAAAATAACGTATGTAGAAATGTTGCTGCTGAAGACACTGCAGATGCTTCAGTAGCTATGTGCAGCCATATGCGCTGCTTTAACTTTAATATCAAACCAAAATGAAAAAACTGTTGGGCTTCTCTTCCACCAGGAAGATGTTGCAGGGCTTTGCCATGCGCTTATCGGGACTCTTCTTTTTATTGTTGATAGTATCTGCAGTCACCGCCCAGAACCGGGAGGTGCTGAACAAGCAGGTATCCTATCATGCAGAAAAACTGCCTTTACTGAAGGTGTTGAAAGAGATCCATGCTTTGACGGATGTTCGGTTTACGTACAATGCCGACATCGTTCGTAAACAACCGGCCGTTACTGTGAGCGTCAAAGCTGCCACACTGGGGGAACTGCTAAGACAGGTATTGGTCAATACAAACCTTGCTTTTGACGTGGATATGGGAGGAATTGTGATTTACCCGGCAAGCGGATATCCGCAAACCGATAATACCGTTGCACTACAGGTGTTCGGACAGGTAGTAGTGAATGGCAAGGCTGAGCCCCTGCAGGGAGCTACCATTCAGGTAATGAGCACTAATATTGGTACAGTTACCGCAAAAGATGGTATGTTTTCCCTGCTGGCGAAAGAGAATGATCAGCTGCGTATTTCACAGCTGGGGATGAAAACTGTAATTTATACGGTAAAGAGGCATGATGGAAATGCGATTATCATCAAAATGGATACGGTACCCCAGGCTATCCAGGAGGTAGTGGTGAACGGGTATCAGAAGATTGATGCAAAAATGGCCACTGCAGCCATTTTTAAACTCTCCGGGGAAAGAGCCATTGAACCAGGTATGGCTTCGATAGATCAGATGTTGCAGGGAAAGGTGCCCGGGCTGATGCTTATCAATACATCCGGCGGTGTGAATGCCCGGCCTACCATCCGTATGAGAGGTACCTCTACTTTTGTGGGGAACGCCAGCCCCCTGTGGGTGATCGATAATGTTGTACGCCCTGATCCCGTGGATATTTCGGCTACTCAATTAAATACTGCTATTACTGACGGACAAAACGGAAATTATTCCCTGATAGGAAGTGCGGTGAGTGGACTTAACCCCTATGATATTGAAAGCATTACTTTTCTGAAAGATGCCGCCGCCACTGCTATTTATGGGACACGGGCTGCCAACGGAGTAATCGTGGTAACTACTAAGAAAGGAAAAGCCGGTCCTATGAGACTGTCTTATAACACAGATCTTTCTTTCCAGCAACGACCATCATACAATAACCTCCATCTGATGAATTCCCTCCAAAGAGTGACGCTTTCCAGGCAACTGGTGGAAGACGGCACTATCTTCAATGGAAACTACAACGGTTTCAGGGAGAATATTTCCTATGAAGGTCTCGTACAGGCGCTGTATGCCAGAAGAATATCAGAACCGGAATTCAGAACTGCCGTGGCAAAACTGGAAACAAATAATGTGGATTGGTTCAAAGTACTGTTTAGAAATGCCTTCAGTATGACTCACTCTGTTAACATGAGTGGTGGAGCCGGAAAAACTACTTATTACGGTTCTGTTAGTTATTCTGACAACTGGGGCGCTGCACAAAAAGATGGACAAAAAAGATATACTGCCGACCTGTCGGTACACAATGAGACTACTTCGAGGTTATCGGTCGACTTCCAGTTGATGGGTAACTATTCCAAAACCATGGGTTATCATCCTTCTATTTCTCCCTTGTCATATGCCCTGAAAACTAACCGGGCAATCCCTTCAGATGCTTTCTATCCAAAATCACTTTCAAATGCCCTGGGCGGTTTGCCGATACCTCCTCCGCTGACATTCAACATGCTGAATGATATCAACCAAACGGAGAACAATGCCAGCACCCGCTCGGTCATGGCGAGTTTAATATTGAATTACAGACTCGGAAAAGGACTGGTTCTGAGAAATACTTCAAGTGCAGTAATGGATGCCGCAGATCAGATGTCTGCCGCTTATGATAAGAGTTTTTATGTTACCGGTATCAGAAATTGGAATATCGATTTTTTACCTACTGACGGACAGTTGGCATTGTCGAGATTACCTTACGGCGGTATGGCCACCCTGTCAAATATGAATTCCCTGAGTGTGGAAACCCGTACTGATATTACTTACAACAAGGATTTTTTTAAAGGAAGGGATCAGTTTATACTAACTGCCGGAAATGTGATCTCTTCCCAGCAGATAAAAGGTGTTGAATCTACTCAACCTGGTTACTTCCCTGACAGAGGCCAGCAGTTCTTTGCCAACGCAACATCGAAAAGCCTTCTCAGCAAATATCAGCTCACCGATAAAGTGAATAATGTTGTGTCGATGTATGGGAGTGCTATATATAGCATGAATAACAAATACGTACTGACTGGTACTATTCGTACTGATGGTTCAAATCGTTTCGGACAATACTCCAATGCCAAGTTCTTACCCAACTACGGCCTGTCGGGTAAATGGGTAATAGGAAATGAGCCCTGGCTTCAGAAGAGCCGTTTTGTTACAGGTCTGGACCTGAGAGCCTCTTTCGGAACCCAGGGGAACGTAGTGCAGGCGGTAGGTCCAGAGTTGATCGCCAGCTATGATCGGTCCGATCAGCCGGATCCTGTTACCGGTGTTCCGTTCCTGGGCATCAAGAGTTTACCCTATCCTGAATTAAGATGGGAAAAAACCTATCAATGGAATTTCGGAACCGACTTCGCACTGTTCGATAAAAGAGTAGAAGTGAACCTCGATTATTATCTCAAAAAGAGTGTTGACCTGCTCACCAATAAACCTATCGCTTATGAATACGGAATGGATATGATGTATGAAAATGCGGGCGTAGCCTATAATAGTGGACTGGAGCTGGTACTGAACGTAGTGGCGTTACAGCGGAAAAACACCCGTCTCTCGTTCAGGTTCATGAATTTCTGGAACAAGAACGAGGTAAGCAAAACTTACTCCAGGAACGACTATATGGCCTATCTCAATGGTACCGCGTTGATTCCCGGCCGGGCGAGAACATCCTTCTATTCATATTCCTACAAAGGCCTCAATCCGGAAAACGGGTTGCCTATGTTCAACAACGTGGATGCTAAAGTTACTACAAACGATCCCGCCAATATCCTCGTTTATTCAGGGCAGTTATACCCGAAATTGAACGGCAGCTTTTCGACAGAATTCAGCTACAAAAACTTCTCCATATCCGGTGATTTCTTCTATGCACTGGGTGGGCACAAACGTCTTAATCCTATGTTCAATATGAGTGCAAGCGGATCCGGCGTGCCTAATCCTTTCGAGAATGTAAACCGGGATCTGGCGCAACGCTGGCGTAAACCGGGAGATGAGAAAACAACGAATATCCCATCTATTCGCGACAATAACGAGGCCGACAAGATACACCTTCCTATTTCCGATATAGAAAACATGGTGTCGTTCTCGCCCGTTGTCATTCCTTATGAGGCGTATGATATGTCTAGTTTAAGGGTAGTTGATGGTAGTTTCCTCCGTTGCAAGAATGTCAGGCTGAATTATTCGGTGCCAGCTGCCTTTGTCAGCCGTGCAGGAATAAGAGGACTGAGACTGGGGTGTTTTGTAAGAAACCCGTTCACTATTGCCAGCAAAGCATTGCAGGGGCAGGATCCGGAAATAGACGGTGTTGGTACCACAGCGCTGCCGGTTACCAGGCAATATGGACTCAGTATAGGTGTAAATCTTTAAACCAATACCTTAAAAATTATTGTATGAAAAGAATTGCTATAATAACTATCTGTGTGCTGGGTTTGGTTTCATGTAAGAAATTTCTGGCAGAAAGATCGCAGTCGGATGTAATACCAAGAAGTACCAAAGATTTCGGTGAGATACTGTATTCCAACGGTTACCCTACGGTAAGCACGCTGATGCAGCCTTATATTACGCTCATGGATGACGATGTTCAGAGTTATAACGGTAACTCGCTGATAGATATACAGCCGGCTGTAACGCACAATGCCGGCGCTTATCAGTGGCAACCCGATTTTATAGATGTTTGTAAAGCTGCGGGGAGTTCTACAACCGAAAGTTTTAATTCCTGGACGGTTTATTACCAGCTGATATTGGGAACTAATGTGGCATTGCAATACCTGGACGGATCAGACGGGAGTACCGCGGAAAAGAATATGTACAAAGGAGAAGCCTATGCCTTGCGGGCATTCTATTATTTTATGCTGGTGAATTTATATGGCAAACCCTATAATGATTCCAGCACTACGCCCGATAAATCGCCGGGTGTGCCCCTGATGCTTTCCGCTAACCTGTCGGAAGCCCTGCCGGCAAGAAACTCCGTGAAAGAAGTGTACGACCGTGTGGTAAAAGACCTCGACAGCGCCATGATATTGCTGGATCAGGTAAAGATCAATCGTCCGAGTTACCGGATTTCCAATGTGGCAGCACACTTGCTGGCAAGCAGGATATACCTGCATATGGAACAATGGAATAAGGTTATTGAACATGCCGATTATGTGCTCTCCTACCATCCCCAATTGATGGATCTGAATACCTGGGGAGATCCTGATCCGGTCAACAAACGTATCATCGGCGCGGGAAACGTGGAAACCATCTGGTATTATGGTAGCAACGATGAAGGATTCACCGAGGGAATGAATACGGCCTACGACATTTCCGGAAGTCTTGCTGCCTGTTTTGATTCCACCGATGCGCGGACAAAAGTTTACTTTCAGGAAACGTTGCCTTTTCTGAAGCAATATACTCCCTGCGATTATGGCAGCCAGAAATCATGGGGCTCCAGCGGCGATGCCACGCATACGAACATGGGTTCCAGCTGGAGGAGCTCAGAGGCCTATCTGAACCGCGCGGAAGCATATATACAACTGTATAAAACCAAAGGAGATGTGAGCGCTGCAACCGAAGCGCTGAAAAGCCTTAACACGCTCCGTGCAAAACGTATCGATCCCGCCAGCTTTGCCAACTGGGGCGTACGTCCGCCGGATGAACTGCTCCAGATGTGCCGTACGGAACGCAGGCGGGAGCTCTTCCGGGAATGCACGCACCGCTGGTTTGATCTCAGAAGATATGGTATGCCATCCATCACACATATTTATGCACCTACTCCTACTACCAGGGTTATTTATAAACTTGCCGCCAGGGATCCTCAGTACGTGATTCCGATTCCGAACAAAATATTAATCAGAAATACCGCGTTGATGCAAAACCTGCAGTTAACAGGCCCACGCCAGGGACAATAGGTATTTTAAATTCTCTTATCTATTAATCCGTATTTTATGCATCATTCGCTGGTTCGCGCTATAAAAAGCAGCCTTTTGCTGCTGACACTATGGGGAGTGGTATCCTGCAGCAAAGAGAAAAAGCTCACCCCGGATACTTCGCCTGCTTTTTATTCCCTGCCACAGGGGAATCATTCCTATGATGATTCTATCGTGGCTTTCAATAAAAAATATGGCACTTACATATTATACAGGTTTTCCCGGCAGGACTTTGCCTACAACCTGACCGGCTATCTCCCGGCAGTGGCGGGGAACGGGAATGAAGCTTATGTGCAGAATACCCTGAACTTTTTCAGAACACAATGCCTGGATTTTTACCCGGAAAGCTTTTTGAAGCAGACAATGCCGTTTAAGATCATATTGGCATCTTACATCGACACTATCAAGCAGTACGCAGGGTATCCGCCAGATACATTGAGATCCATCACCGGGTTTATACCCAGTATAAATATGCTGGCCATTGGGTGGACAGACAGTACGCTGTTGAAAAAAACGCCTGAACAGCTCCGTCGTATCAAAGGATATATGCACCGTTGTTATTTTGAACAGTGTTTGCTGAGCGGTGCATTGGAAGTGCCGACGGAATTTATAAAACTGGCGCCGAAATCCTATACTTCCATTGGTGGTTATCAGCCACAGGATGGAATGATAGAGGGCTATCCTGAAAACGGCGCTAGTCTTGCATGGGACTTCCTCGGCTATATAAACGCTATTACCAGCCACACGAAGGCCGAACTGGATGCCACCATCCTGAGCCCCTCCGTGGATGTGAATGGAATAATCCAGCAGAAGTATGACGCGTTGATATTGTATTATAAAACACAGTATGGCGTTGATCTGCAGGCGATCGGTGATCATCCGTGATGAGCAGTTTTTATGGTAATGAATCTACGGAATTATATTTCAGCGAAACTATTGTTGCTCACAGGATGCATCGTTCTGCCATATATCAACAGTGATGCACAATCCGTGTATAATCCGCTGGAAGCTTTTAGCCCGGCTGAGAAACAACCGGCCACGGCTACACGAGCGGCGGATGGCCGCCCTGGATCAGGATACTGGCAGAACCGGGCCGATTATAATGTACAGGTATCATTTGATACCCTCACACGTACTATACAAGGAGCAGTAGCAATAACTTACACCAATAACAGCACACAGGCATTGACCTACATCTGGCTGGTGTCGGGGCAGAACAGGTTCAGGAAAGATTCCCGCGCGGCATTGCTGACGCCCGCAAAGGGAAACAGGTTTGGTGTACAGGAGTATACTGCCGGTTGTAAGATAGAAAGCCTGGAAGTGGGTGCTACAAAACGAACCTTGCAGCAGGCAGCTTACCAGGAAACTGATATCTACACCAAAGTGCTGTTGCCCATACCTTTACTTCCCGGCCGTAAAACATTGATCAGGCTGACTTACCATTTTCAGTTGCCTTACAATGGTTCGGATTATATGGGAATCCAACCTACACCACATGGCGCTGTTTACCAGCTGGGTTCCATGTTTCCCCGTGTTGTCGTTTACGATGATATACAGGGATGGAACGTAGCCGGCAGCGGCTATTTCGTGGAGCCAGGCTCCCTCGGCATCAGCATCACTGTGCCCGCCGGTTTGATCGTGCAGGGTACAGGAGAATTGAAGAATCCGGAAGAAGTATTGTCGCCGGCGCAACTGCAACGCTACCGCGCAGCCTGGAAAAGTGATTCCGTTATCACCATCCGATCAGCCGCCGACATAGCGTACAGTAATAAACAGTCACAAGGCGGAACCCGTACCTGGCGCTTCGCCGCCGATAATGCAGGTGATGGTATATGGGGCATATCTTCATCATTTGTTTGGGATGCAGTAAGAGCAAATCTGCCGAATGGCCGTGTCACACTGGCAATGGCGCTGTATCCACCCGAAAGCAACACCGAATGGAAACAGATCACCGGGCAGATGAAAACCATACTGGAAACCTACTCCGGTAGGTGGACGCCCTATGCTTACACCACCGCCGTGAACATCGCAGGCTCCATCACCGGCGTGGCTGCTCCGGGAGTTACAGTGATCGACTATCAGAAAAGCAGTCGCTGGAACAGGACCTGGACTAAAACCAATCACGAAATAGGTCATAGCTGGTTCAATATGATGGTACCAGCCGATAGTAAATACGGCTGGATGTGCGAAGGGCTGAATACTTTTATCAATCTTATTAACTGCGATACGCTCCGCGGCGAGCCGCCATTTACCCTGCCCGATGCAACGAGGCGCTTAGCTGTTAATGTCGGGATCCCGGCGCTCAATACGCCGGCGCCGGCTGTACGAACAGGCATCATGGCCATGGTCATGTATATCAAGCCAGCCCTGGCACTCACGCTTTTGAGGGATAAGGTGATTGGCAGAGAAAAATTTGACCCCGCATTCAGGCGCTTCATTTCCGAATGGACCTTTAAACATCCTGCTCCGGAGGATTTTTTCAGGATGATGGAGAACGAAACAGGGGAAGACCTGCAGTGGTTCTGGCGCAGTTGGTTCCTGAACGACTGGAAGCTGGATCAGGGAATAACAGATGTGGTATATGTAAATAATGATCCTGCACAAGGCGCCAATATTACTATCGTTAACCGCGGTAAAATGGTGATGCCGGTGGATGTAGCTATCCGCGAAGCTGGCGGTAAACCGGCGATAGTCCGCTTTCCTGCACAGGTATGGCAACAGGATTCCGTTCATACTTTTCATTACGCTTCCACAACGCCACTGGAAGAAGTGATACTGGATCCGGGAAATGAATTGCCTGATACCGACAGAAGTAATAATGCCTGGAAAAAGCGGTGACGTCTTCCAAAATTTTTTAAATACCATCGTAATTAGCCCCCGAAATATACCTCCTTCACAGGAGGTTTTTTTATTACTGAATATTCCAATCACGCAGCGTTATTTTTTTCTTAATTCAGTTCACCCTTTTCCCCGTATTTATTGCCTCTTATAGGTACCGCCTGATTCAATTGTTTACACTAACAACTATAACATGAAAATACGCTTGCGAAAGCAACATCTTCTTTCCTGCATGGCCTTTACACTGACAGGATTCAGTGCAATGGCACAGTCGGCTGTAACCAGCAATCAACAAGCCTACCGCAGTGGCGTTATCAATGCAACATTCAAAAAAATCAAGAAGGATCATTTTGATCCCAGGCCAATTGATGATAAATACTCGATGGCTGTCTGGGACAAGTTTATCCAGGCACTTGATGGTAATAAAAATATTTTTTTACAGGAAGATATTAAGAGGCTGTCTGCTTTTAAAAATCAGATTGATGATGAGGTGAATACAGGATCATCGGCTTTTTTTGATACCACATTTGCCATTTACAGCCAGCGGGTAAAAGAAGCAGAAGAGATGTGTATGAAGATATTGAGCGCTCCGATGGATCTGAGCAGGAAGGAGTCTGTAATGGTTGACCGGAAAAACCAGCCGGCTCCTGCTGATAAGGCCGCACGGGAAGATCTCTGGCGAAAATTACTGAAAGCATATACACTTCGCCGTTATATGGATATGGAGGCTGCTGAGCCTGTTACTGCGCACGCACGCAAAGGCGTTGATGCAAGACTGGAGCAGGCCGCCCGCGGAAAGGTAAAGAAGTGGTGCGGACAGTTTTTCCGGCAGGCGAATGCTAAAGACGCTATCAGCCAGAAGTTTGCACTGTACATGGCAGTAGCTGTAATGGAAATAGATCCGCATACTGCTTACACTGCGCCGGAAGACAGATCATTCAATGAAATGATCACTAAACGGTATTATGGTCTGGGGATTGAACTGGGAGAGAAAGATGCTGATTTCTTTGTAAAAAGACTATTACCAGGTGGCACAGCTTACAGAAGTGGAAAGATAAAGGAGAATGATAACATCCTTGCCATTGTGGATACCAAAGGTGAATTACAGGATGTGAGTGGATGGGAGCAATACCAGGTAGCTACATTGCTGAGAGGAGAAAAAGGTACATCGGTAACGTTGAAGCTTCAACAACCGGGCGCACAACCCAGAACAGAGACCATAGAAAGGGGAGAGATCATTGATTCGGAAAGCAAAATAAAAAGTGCGCTGATAGAAAAAGATGGGAAGAAATTCGGTTACATCTACCTGCCAGACTTTTATCTGGACGCCAGCGGGTTTGGACTCCAGGGAGCAGGAGCAGATATGATTAATGAAGTGGCAAAACTACAGGAGAATGAGGTAGCAGGTATTATCATCGATCTCCGGGGAAATGGTGGCGGATCGCTGGATGAAGCAGTGAAAATGGATGCTTGTTTCATGCCGGCAGGACCTGTTACCTGGCTTAGGGGAAAAGACAGTTCGCGCGTTTATAATTCCGTTACGCTCAATAACCCTTACAATGGACCATTGGTACTGATGGTAGATGAAAACAGTGCTTCCGCATCAGAGATCTTTGCAGCTTCCCTGCAGGACCGTGGCCGCGCCATGATTGTGGGCACTACTTCCACATTCGGAAAAGGAACCGCACAAATGACCTACGCATTAGGTAAAATGGGAGATGCCAGTAAAGGAATCCCGGATACGGCTTATGGCTCCATGCGACTTACACAGAATAAATTCTACCGCGTTAACGGCACTTCAACTCAATTCAAAGGAGTATTGTCCGACATCGTATTGCAAGACCGGATGTCGCTGGAGTCGATCAGGGAAAAGGATTTTTCGTCTGCGTTGCCTTACGATACACTGGCGGTACCTTCCTTCCCTAAGCTGCCTTTAACATACGATTATCAGGCAGTGGTGCAGCATGCAAAAAACCGCATTGGCAACAATGCATCATTTGTTCAGGTGGCTGCAAATATGAAAAAGATTAAATCGCTCAACGAAGAACCAACACCGTTAAATATCGATGCCTACCGCAATAAATACCGGGAAATATCGGCCTGCGAGAAAGCCGTCAGGGATGGCCGGGAGCTGAAAGGAAACCGTGTGCTGAATGCAGAACAGGCATTTTTCCTGAGCATCAGTCCCGCTTCCCAGAAGGCTGCATTTACAGATAATGAACGCCGGAAGGAATGGTTGCAGAAACTCGGAAAAGATGTTTACCTGGATGAAACTGTATCTGTATTAGAGGATATGATATCCAATGCCCGTTGACAATCATACCAATCAATGCTGAGAACTAACTGTTTAAACTATATAAAAAAACGCGTCCAACTATGATGAAAAAATCTCTTGTATTTCTTTTTTGTGCCGGCAGCTTTGTGGCATCGGCTCAGCAAAAGAAGCAGCCAGCCGCCGCGCAGGGAGCTAAAGAGGTTGTTATTACAGCCAAAATAGATCACCTGCCTAATGATAGTATTGTATGGTTGATCGAACCTTATTCGAAAGAAGTTGACTCAGCGTATGTTAAAGACCATGGTTTTGAATTAAGGCATGCTATGCCCAAAGGAGGAAGCATATATATACTGCAGGTAGGTCATGAAATAAAGGAAGATGCAGCAACGCTGATTTACCTGGAAGAAGGAAAAGTAAACATAACCGGGAAAGGAACCGGGTTTAAGAATGCTGTTTTTTCCGGCCCGTCCTGGGTGGGAGAATGGCAGGAAGCGTTTAAAATGGTATCGGATACAGCGCTTAATGCGAAACTGATGGCATTGCAAACTAAATTTACGGAAGCGAAGCAGCTGGGAGATGAGGATGCTGTGGAAAAATATACCAAGGAATTTATGACACTGCAAACCGGCCAGCTGCAACTATACAGGGATTGGATGAAGAAGAATTCGAATTCAGGTGTAACAGGATACCTGTTGACCGTATTTATCCCGGATAATGAGAAACAGGCGCTTTATGAATCGCTCGGTGAACATGCCAAAGCATCGCGGATCCTGATGCGCTGGAAATACCCGGGTAAGATCGATCCGCAGCCCAAACCTGAGTTTACCATAGCTAATACGGCCTCTAACCGTCCGAAGATCGGTGAAGATGCACCTGCTATCAGCCTGCCGGACGTGAATGGTAAAATGGTGTCTCTTGCAGATTTTAAAGGAAAATATGTACTGGTTGATTTCTGGGCAAGCTGGTGTGGCCCCTGCAAAGGCCAGGAGCCTTTCCTGAAGGCAGCTCACGAGAAATACAAAGACAAGAATTTCGTAATGCTCGGCGCTTCCCTGGATTCCAAGAAAGACGCATGGCTGAAAGCGATCGAAAAAGATGAGCTGAACTGGCTGCACGTTTCCGGATTGAAAGGCTGGGAAGATGATGCTGCAAAAGCATACAGCATTACTGCCATCCCATCGAATGTATTGATTGGCCCTGATGGGAAAATCGTAGCAATGGACCTGTATAGCGAAAACCTGGATAAGAAACTCTCCGAGGTACTAAAATAAACTCCTTCTGTCAATCTATATGGTCAACCGTGTGGTAACCCCTGGTTGCCGCACGGTTTTGTTAAATATCAACCACGATGAAAAACGTATTAAGAATAGCCATATTCCTGTTGTTGCCGGCCTGCTGCTTCGCGGATCCCGGATTTATGATCAAAGGAAAAGTAAGCGGAATCATAAGCGGTTATGTTGCCATAAAAGAGATGTATCAATCACCCGCCGGCGAACCTGCACCAGTACTTCCTCCGAAGGTGCGTATTGAGAACGGTGAATTTGTTTTTTCCGGCAAGGTAGATCATCCCGTGATGGTAACGTTGAAAGTAAGCACCAGGGAGTTTTCTATCTACCTGGAAAATACGGCCTACACTGTTTCCGGCGACCTGAATACCCTGACAGGCGCTTCTTTCCGTGGAAGTGTATTAAACGATGAATTCCAGCAGTGCCTGGAAAGCCATACTGCGGGACCAGATTATATCAAGGCACATCCCGATAGTGAAATCTCCGCCTTTCTGGCACTCTTTGAATCAGCTCACTCATATAGCAAGTCTACAGCTGCTTATGATCAACTGGGCCCAAACGCCCGGAAAACATGGCCTGGCAGGGAGCTGGCATCAGTAATTGAGGTGTTCAAAAAAAGCGCCCCAGGTACAGTTTTCCCGGATCTAAAACTTACCGGTAAGAACGGAAAACCGTTTAGCATTAAAAACATGGCAGGCAAAATTGTAGTACTTGACTTCTGGGCGAGCTGGTGTGCTCCCTGCAGGGCTTATATTCCAACATTACGTGAGCACTATGAAAAGTATAAGGGCAAAGGTGTTGAATTCATCAGCGTATCTGTAGATGAGAGCAAGGAGAAATGGCAGGATGCACTGGCTGAACTCAGGATGGAATGGACGCAAATGCTGGCAGATGGCGCTTTTGAAAATGGAAAAGGAGTAAAGGAACTACTCAGCATCAATTCCATACCACATGTTATCGTCGTGAACAAAGATGGCAAAATTGCCGCTTCGCTGGATGCCTACCAGAAAAATGAACTTGAACCTACATTGGATAAGCTGACGAAATAACGCAGCGGCTTCACCCTTTTTGCCGGCTTCTTTGCCTTTAAAAAAGTATGTCTAAATGCTGATCCCGTCGGAATTTTCCAGTACGGTCAGCCTCCTGAAAATGTATTTATGAGCAGTATATTAAAAGTAGACCGGCTTTCTCACAGATATGGCGCGTCATGGGCCATTCGCGATGTCAATATCGAAATAAACCAGTCGGGCGTTGTGGGGCTTCTCGGCTCCAACGGCGCCGGTAAATCCACTACCATGAACATCATGTGTGGCGTATTGAACCAAACGGAAGGAAATGTTTATATCGATGGCATTGATGTCAGGGAAAATCCCGAAGCAGCAAAAAGGAAGATTGGCTTCCTCCCGCAGAACCCTCCGGTGTATACCGATCTGACGGTGGATGAATATCTCACCTATACCGCGGAACTGCGGTTAATGGAAAAAGATACGATCCGGAAAGCAGTAGAAGAAGTAAAAGAACGTTGTGGCATCGCCCACTACAGCTCCCGGCTCATCAAAAATCTCTCCGGCGGTTACCGCCAGCGTGTAGGTATTGCACAGGCGATTATCCACAAACCGAAGCTGGTGGTAATGGACGAGCCTACCAACGGACTTGATCCCAACCAGATCATCGAGGTGAGAAAACTGATCCGTGAAATCGCCAAAGAACGCACGATCCTGTTATCATCACACGTGCTTTCAGAAGTACATCTGCTATGCCGGGAAGTGATCATGATAGAAGGTGGTCGGGTGATCTTCTCCGATAGTATGGATGCTTTCAATAACTACGTACAGCCGCACAGCGTACTGGTGATGATGGAGAATCCGCCACCAGTGCCGGAAATGCATCGGATCAGCGGTGTTACGCGGGTAGAGCAGCTCAGCGACCGGCAGATGCGCCTCTACTTCGAAGGCGACCAGGATATCACTGAACGCATCATCACCACCAGTGTTGAACAAGGCTGGCGCTTACGGGAAATCAGTCTCGATAAGAGCCTGCTCGACGATATATTCAAGCAACTTTCTAATCAATCGCTCCAATAATTTCTATACATGAAGATGATATGTAAAATCGCAAAAACAGAGCTCAGGAACCTGTTCTATTCACCGGTAGCCTGGTTTTTGACAGTTGCGTTCCTGATACAATGTGCCGTTTTTTATTGTGGCGTATTGGTAAGTACAGCCAGATGGATGGATGTGGCGAAAGACAATATGCCGAAATTCAGAGGTTTCGGTGTGCCATTAACAAAGGGATTATTCCTGGCAGGAGACAGCATTTTTTCCAATGCGCTGCAGAACCTGTACCTGTTTGTACCATTACTAACGATGGGACTGATCAGCCGTGAAGTGAACAATGGCACTATTAAGCTTTTATATTCTTCCCCTGTTAGAACAAGGGATATTGTGCTGGGAAAATACCTGGCTATCATGCTGTATAATGTGTTGCTGGTAGCGATCGTAAGTGTATTCGTGATAATGGGTATCATGCATATCCAGGATGCAGATTATGGCTTGTTACTATCTGGTATACTGGGCTTTTACCTGCTGGTATGCGCCTTTACGGCCATTGGGTTGTTTATGTCGAGCCTCACCAATTACCAGATCGTATCTGCCATTGCCAGCTTTATCGTCATCTGGGTATTGGTCCGCATTGGTGGATTATGGCAGAAATACGACTTCGTCAGGGATCTTACTTATTTTCTTTCCCTGAATGGCCGGACCGCCAAAATGCTGGGTGGCCTTATTACATCAAAAGATGTGATCTATTTCGTGTTGATCATCGGCATGTTTATTTCCTTTACGATCATTAAGCTGAAATCCGGCCGGGAATCGAAACAACGATTGGTAAATGCGGCAAGGTATATTTCAATAATAGTGGTGGTATTGGCCGTCGGTTACTTTACTTCAAGGCCTGCACTTACGTTGTACTGGGATACTACTGCCAACAAGGAAAATACGCTGCATCCGGATGTACAGAAAATAGTGAAAGATATGAATGCGTCGCCGCTGGAAATAACGCTTTATACTAACCTGACAGGAGGAGGAGCGCCCCATGGGTTCCCGGAAAACCGTAACGAATATTTATCGACGGTATGGGAACGTTATCTGCGTTTCAAGCCCGATATCAAATTCAATTATGTTTATTTCTACGATACCGCCGACGGAGATAGCACCCTCTATAAAACTATGCCGGGAAAGAGTTTGCCGGAGATAGCCAAACAGGTGGCTAAAGGATTTGATCAGCCGTTGGAGAGGTTCATGCCACCGGCAGAAATAAGGAAGATCATCGATCTGAAAGAAGAAGGTTATCGCGTAGTAATGGAACTGAAGTATAATGGGCATCGCACATTTTTGCGGACCTATGATGACCCGAATTTCTGGCCGGAAGATAACAACATCGCACCCGCTTTAAAAAGATTGCAGCAGGCAAAGATGCCTAAGCTGTTGTTCCTCACCGGCGACCTGGAAAGGAGTATATTCAAGAAAGGAGAAAGGGAATACCAGAGGATGGTCAGCGACAAAGGTTCCCGTGGATCGCTGGTTAACCTGGGATTTGATGCTGATACTATTTCTGCCGGTACAGAAATTCCTGCGGATATCACCACGCTGATAGTGGCAGATCCTAAAACAGAGCTGACAGCAGCTACGCAGGACCAGATTGCCGCGTACCTGAATAAAGGTGGCAATATGATGGTAATGGGAGAAATAGGGAAGCAGCAGATACTCAACCCGGTGCTCCGGCACGTAGGTGCGCAGTTTGAAGAAGGCACGCTGGTAGAGGTATCAAAACATGAGAAACCTGACATGATAAAACCCTATACTACAAAGGAAATGTTAGGGCTGGCGAATGATGGAATTTCCAAGTCGTTTGCAGAGATGCAGGCAGGTGGCGATACGTTGGAGCTGATTCCGATGTCAGGAACTGTTTCCGTGACATATGCCGACACCAGTGGATTCAAAGGCACGGTACTACTCGCTACCAGGCCGGGCCGCGACTGGCTGCGGAAAGGCGCACTGGTAACAGATTCAGCTGCCCCGGTATTCACCCCGGCGTTAGGCGACAGCAAGGTTAATTCCTACGCCACCGCCATTTCACTGGCAAGAAAAGTAGGCGTGAAAGAACAGCGTATTATCGTTAGCGGTGATGCCGATTTCTTCAGTAGCTTACGCCAGGAATTCCTTGCCGTTGTTTTCGCACAGGAAATGTTCAGCTGGCTCTGTCATGGTGAGTTCCCGGTTTATGCACCACGGTCCCAGCCTAAGGATACTATACTCAAGGTGGGTCTTACTGGCGCTAATACGGTAAAACTTGTATTTGTGTGGATATTGCCGGCGGTAATTACACTCCTCGGTACTATATTACTGATCCGTCGTAAGCGACAATAAAATCAACGCATATGATCTTGCATACAGACGAGCAAACAATTGAGGATCTCAGGATATTTGGCAAAAGGGATGTCGGAGGTATCTATGATCTTTACAATAATACGCACACCCGTGGTGGGGAAAAGATACTGGAAGGCATGTTCCGCCATCCATTGTCAGACAAGGAGGAGATTAACAGGCGAAGCAGTATCATCGCGCATTTTGCGCAACTACGTACCGCTTTCCCGTTCAACTCTTCATTGTTTGATGTGGGGGAGAAATATCTTTCTCATGGAACCGCGAATACCGGCCATCAGCCGGCAATGACGGAAAAAGAAATCGGCAACGGCGTTGCAGCAGTATTGGAACTGTTACAGCAGATCAGCCGGTTTATAAAAGGCAGCGATATCTCAGCCATTGCAGCCTATACACCGGAGCGGACGGCCATCGCAGCATTGCTGGCCGATCCTGCCCTGGAACCAGCCCTGAACGAAAAACAGATCAGTAAGTTATCGTATGGCGCCGTAACTGCCTACGACCTGCTGTTCAGAACCCGTGAACGTAATAAGATTGCACAGCTGCTGGGGCATATCTATTTCCTGGATGTATACCTTTCAGTAGCTAAAGTGGCCACAGACAAGAAATTTATATTTCCGAAAGCACTCGATAAAGGCCCCTGCCAGCTGAAACTGGAGGGGGTATATCATCCTTCCCTCAACAATCCCATTGGGAACAACGTGGCAATGAGTGGTACACGCAATGTCATTTTCCTGACCGGCGCCAATATGGCGGGGAAATCCACCTTCCTGCGCTCACTGAGTACCGCATTGTACATCGCGCACATGGGGTTCCCGGTGGCAGCGCGGGCGATGGAATTTACGGTGCTTGATGGTATCTACACAACCATTAACCTCCCTGATAACCTGGGAATCGGCGCCAGCCACTTCTATGCGGAAGTACTGCGCGTGAAAAAGGTAGCTGCAGAACTGAGTAGCGGAAAGGCGCTGCTGGTGATATTCGACGAGCTCTTTCGCGGCACGAATGTAAAAGATGCCCATGAAGCCACTGTGGCGGTTACTTCCGCATTTGCCCGGAAAAAGAACAGCATATTTGTTGTTTCTTCGCATATCGTGGAGGCCGGAGAAGATCTGCAAAAACAGCCCGGCATTGGCTTCCTGTACCTGCCCACCCGCATGAACGGGCATACACCAACATATACCTACACGCTGGAAGAAGGGATCACGGACGATCGTCATGGTATGCTGATCATCCGCAACGAAGGAATACTGGATATATTAAAGAACGGGAAGAAACCCCGTACCGGGAATGACGTGAAAAATATCATTGGTAAAAAACAATACAATAACCATGAGTTTTAGCATAGACAGGCAAACAATGGATGAGCTGAACCTGTTGGGTAAATACCGCAGCGGTTCTGTATACCACTTGTTCAATGAAGTGAAAACAAGAGGAGGGGAGCGGTTATTGGACAATATGTTCCTTCACCCGCTGGAGGACGCAGCAGCTATCAATGCACGGAGCGATGTTTTCCGCTATTTTCAGCAGCTGCAATTGAGCTTTCCTTTTGATGTGCCACAGCTGACATTGATGAGGGAATACCTGGATACCAATACCGGGAAGAATACCTTATTTATGTTGGGAGATATTTTCATGAAGAAGATCCTCTCCAGTCTGACCCATGATGAGCGCTACCGCAAGATAGTACAGGGCTTACAGGCCACCATCGTAACGCTGAAGCGGTGTTATAACGTGGTGGAAGGTATGGCAGCGGACAGAGGCCCTTTTGGCGGTCGTGTAACAGCCATGCGGCAGATATTGTCAGGCAAAGAGCTGGAACGCCTGCTGAACATGGACATCTACCAGGCGCTGCCCGTGAAAACACTGGCTTACTATGATAACCTGCTGAAAGGTAAGCTGAGCAGGGAAATGGAGGAAGTGCTGGCATTTATATACGACCTGGATGTAAATATCGCCGTGAGCAATGTAGCCCGTGCAAAAGCATTTACTTATGCACAGGCCCTGCCGGCAGAGAAGAATACTTTCAACGTAACCGGGCTTCGTCATCCCTGCATCGCAAAAGCGATTGGCAACGACATTTCCATGCAGGGGCACAGCAATGTGCTTTTCCTGACCGGCGCCAACATGGCCGGTAAATCCACGCTGATGAAAGCAGTGGGCATCGGCATGTACCTGGCGCATATGGGTTTCCCAGTTGCGGCTGATGAGATGCAGTTCTCTGTACGGGAAGGGCTATACTCTTCTATCAACGTGGCCGATAATATCCACCTGGGCTACAGCCATTTCTATGCAGAAGTAGTGCGGGTGAAACACGCCGCAGAGGCGGCAGCTACCGGTAAACGCCTGCTGCTGATGTTCGACGAGTTGTTCAAAGGAACCAACGTAAAAGATGCATACGACGGCACGCTGGCGGTAACAGCCGCCTTCGCGGAATATACCAACTGCCTGTTCATTGTTTCCACGCACATCATTGAAGTGGGTGAAGCGCTGAAGGAGAAGGAGAATATTCAGTTTGCTTTTCTGCCTACAGTCATGGAAGGATCCCGGCCGAGGTATACGTACCGGTTGCAGGAGGGGATTACGGAAGACCGTCAGGGTATGATGATTATACGTAACGAGGGGATATTGGAGCTGATCGGCTCCTGAGGTAAGGGAGATATATTACTATTAGCTACTAATTGCTGGTCACTAGCAGTTAGTAGCTTTTTTTATTACCTTAGGCCCGGGCAGAACATTTTACCACGTTAATACCGTATACCAGTAATTCAACCAATTGGCAGCTGTTGACTGAAGCAATGTCATATAATGGAAAGGGGATGCTTTTTCAGATCGCAGACGGGAATCCGGCAGCGATGAAGGCCTTTTTTGATACCTATTATCCGCGTCTTTATTATTTCGCATATAAATTATTGCAGGAAGAAACGGAGGCGCAGGACTTTGCGCAGGAAGCGCTGGTAGCGTTCTGGCAGCGACGGCAGGATTTCCGGCATGCGGAACTACGTCAGGCTGAGGCCTTTCTGTTTACGACAGTACGGAACAAATGCATTAACCTCACCCGGCATCGGAAAATGAAAACCAGCAAACATGCTGCGATATTGATTGAAACACCTGTAGCTGAGGAGACGGTAGAGGCCCGGCTCATCCAGGAAGACGTATTTAATCGCATTTATCAGGAAGTGGAGCAGCTGCCTGCTGCTCAGGCGGCCATTATTAGAATGATATTTGTAGAAGGACTTGAAACGAATGAAATTGCGGAGCGTCTGGCCACTACGCCGAACAATGTCCGTAATCAGAAAGCCCGTGCGCTGGAGAAGGTACGGACACTCATATTAAAGAAAGGGCTGTTGATCACCTGGCTTCTGGCCGTCAAAATTTTTTAATTTTTTTTGTGATGCACCGTTAGGTTCGTTTGTTCTATTATTACCGGTGCGTGAAAATGGCACAGTAACGATCATCTTTTATGAACAGTAACAGAGACTACATAGCCGGGATCCTTTATAAACAGCTGCAGGGCCAGTACCTTACAGCAGAAGAGCAGCAGGCATTGGATCAGTGGTTGGGGCTACACCCTGCCAATGAAACTGTATTTGCCGAAATGAAAGAGGATCAGATGGTGGGTGAATATCTCCGTGAGCGGATGGATGAGGGGAGCCTCGGAAAAGCCTTCGGTATTTTCCAGCAGAAAATAACCATAGCAACACCGGTACGCCATTTATCATGGCGGCGATGGGTGGCCGCAGCTGTTGTGATGGTATTGATTACCGCCGGTGCATGGCTGTTACTGCAACGTAATCAGCAAAAATCATCCAGGGTGCCGGCCCTGGCACAGGTTACCGATATACAGCCAGGCAGGCAGGGTGCAGTACTTACGCTTGCAAACGGCCGCCAGATTGTGTTAGATAGTATACATAATGGCCTGGTGGCGCAGCAGCAAACTACGGCAATTATACTGCATCAGGGAGTGTTGCAATATGAGCAGAAAGGAGATGCGGGTGGAACGGCTGTTTATAATACTATGACCACACCCAGGGGGCGCCAGTTTAGCCTGAAGCTGCCGGATGGTACCCAGGTATGGCTCAATGCCGGAAGTAGCCTTATTTATCCCGCTGCTTTCCCTGCCAATGAAAGAGTGGTAACGGTAGCAGGGGAAGCTTATTTTGAAGTGGCGCCGGATGCAGCTGCCCCCTTTCGCGTAAAGGTGCGCGGCGGAGAAGAAATAACGGTACTGGGCACCGGATTTAACGTGTATGCTTATGGCAACGAGCCGGTGATGAAAACTACACTTTTACAGGGTAGCATAAGCATAACTGCCGGCAACGGAAAAACACTACTGCGGCCCGGACAGCAGGCACTCGTAGATCAGCAGGGCGCCTTGCAGGTTCTGCAAGCCGATACAGATAAAGTGATGGCCTGGAGAAACGGGTTGTTCAATTTCCAGGAGGCTTCTCTGGAAGAAGTAATGAACCAGCTGTCGCGCTGGTACGACATCGACATAGTTTATGAAAAGGGGATTCCAAATATAATGTTCGAAGGAAAAATAAAACGTGACATAGCACTTGCCGACTTGCTCAGATTCCTCGAAGGTGCAGACGTGCACTTCAGAATGGAAGGCAACCATCGCCTGGTAGTTACGCCTTGATCTGTTACATTAACAAACACGTTTGATTCAATTTACATTTTCAGCCAGCTAAGCACACTGGACAGGAGATCCCATGCTCAGGGAAAAGAGCGTATGCAGGACCAATTTTAACAACCAAAATTCAGATGAACATGAAACTGACCTTTCTGTTTCTGGCAGTCGCGTTGCTCGGCGTCAGCATAACGGGCACGTCTCAGACCATTACCTTGAATGTACAAAAAGCGCCGGTGAGGCAGGTGTTTTCCGCCATTGAAAAACAAACCAACTTCGTGATATTTTTCAATAAAGAACACCTGGAGCATACGCAGCCCGTTACCGTAAATGTGCGTAACATGCCCGTTGCGAACTTCCTGGAGCTCGTACTAAAAAATCAGCCGATTACCTACGAGATCTCGCAAAAAAACATCCTGATCAGGCGTAAATCGCGTGCACCGGGTATTTCAGACCAAACAGGTGAAATACACATCAGCGGACAGGTACGGAATTCCGGAGGAGAACCGTTGCCGGGCGCCGGCGTCATGCTGCGCCGTACCGGGCAGGCTATCTCTACAGATTCGCTGGGCCGCTTTACGATGGAAGCAGTTACCGGTGATGTATTGTTGATAACGTTTACAAGCATGGCGCCCTTCGAAATAACAGTGGGCAGGGAAGGCAATATGCAGATTGTACTGTCGCCCACACGTATTTCGCAACTCGATTCGGTGGTGGTAATCGGCTATGGTTCGGTAAATCGTAAGAACCTTACCAGCGCTATCAGCACTATTAAAGTAGCCGATATACCAAAATCTGCCAGCACCTCTGTAGAGCAGATATTGGCTGGCCGCGCAGCGGGGCTCACTGCTGTACAGGGCTCCGGTCAACCCGGGGCAGGCGTATCCGTGCAAATCAGGGGAAATCCATCCTTCGCTTCCAGTGGTGTGCTTTACGTACTGGACGGCGTACCGGTGAATGGTGGCGCCGACGAGATTGGCAGCAATACTTTCTTCGGACAGGGCGTGGACCGCTCGCCGCTTAATTTCCTTAACCCTGCCGATATAGAGAATATTGAAGTATTGAAAGACGCAAGCGCAGCTTCTATCTATGGAGCACGCGCCGGAGCAGGAGTGGTACTGATCACGACCAAGCGGGGGAAGGTAGGCAGGCCCAGTCTTAATTACAGCTACAGCAGAGCTTTTCAGCAGCCTGCAAAGTTTTATGACGTGTATAATGAAAAGGATTTCATGACCCGCCGGAATGAAATTTTCTATGAAGAATACCTGCGTAGCAACAATCTGGCTCCTTATGGAAATAAGGATCCATCTGCAGTACAGCCCTTCAAGCCTAAATATAGCCAGGGGAAAATTGATTCTACCGGGGCGGGTGTTAATATTTTTGACATGATCCGGCAGAAAGCCTTTGTGGAACAGCACAACCTCTCTTTTAGCGGGGGGACGCAACAGACCAGGTATTACTTCTCCGGTAATTATTTAAATCAGCAGGGTATCATCAGCAAATCTTCGTTTAAACGTTATTCCGGGAGATTTAATTTCGACCAGGCCATCACCGACCGGCTCAAGGCCAGTGTGAATATCACAGGCAGTCGTTCCAACAGTCAGAATCTTTCACTGGGCAATAATTATTATCAGACAGCAGGTATCATACTGGCCTCTATCTATCGTTCACCTGTTATTCCGTTATATGATAGTGCGGGCGGGTATGCCCTCAATCCCGAGAATTCACTCATCTCCAATCCGCTGTCCTACCTGACTATTGAGGATAATACGCTGAATACACGTTTGCTTACCAGTGGTAATCTTTCGCTGCGTGTGATAGATGGATTAACTGCCAAAGCTAATTTCAGCTATGATCAATCGTATGTAAAACGTGGTCAATACTACCCTAAAACGTTCCTCTATGGAGCGCTGCATGGCGGCCAGGGAACCATCTTTGATTATTCTGCTAATATTGGCCTGATAGAATATACATTGGACTATTGGAAAGCTTTTGGTAGTCATTCCATCAGTCTGTTGGGTGGCTATTCCTACCAGGTATCTAATTCTGAAGGATTCAATGCCATGAACAGCCAGTTCTTTACAGATGCCTTTCTTTACAATAACCTGGGAGCAGGGTCCGCTTCCAACAGACCGGACGTGGATGTTGGTTCCAGTAAGAGCCAGAGTACCTGGGCTTCCTATTTTGGACGTGCCATTTATACGTATAAGGATAAGTACATCCTGAATGGAAGTATCCGGCGCGACGGTTATTCGGGGTTCACCATTAACAAAAAGTATGGCTGGTTCCCATCGGTGTCGGCTGCGTGGAAAATATCCAATGAACCGTTTATGGAAGCGCTGCCTTTTGTGTCTTTCATGAAATTGAGGGCGGGCTACGGAACTACAGGTAACAGCAATATTGGTAAGAATGCCTTTTCTTATTACAGCACTGCCGTTGACTGGGTGAACTATTCCTATGTGTTTGGCAATAGCCAGTCGACCGGTATACTGTTAGCGCAGCTGGCGAACCCTAACCTCACCTGGGAAAGTGTGGGAGAATTGAATTTTGGACTGGACCTGGGGTTGCTGAAAGACAGGATCAGTATTACAGCGGAATACTTTAATAAGAGGGTATCCAACCTATTGCAATTTCAGAACCTGTATGAATCGTCGCTGGTACCCACTATTGCTTCAAACGTAGGTGTTTCCGGCAGCAAGGGTTTTGAGCTGTCGTTGAAAACAACCAATATCGCCAACAGCAATTTCAGATGGAATACGGAAGTGAATTTCTCCCGTTACGTGGATCGCTGGGTAGAAAGAAGCCCTGAATTTCTGAAAACGAAACCGGCCTACGTGGGCGTGAAAGATCCGTTCAGGGCCATTTATGGGTATCTGACCGACGGTATCATGCAGGCCGGAGAGAAAGCGCCATCGCATACGCCTAATCTGCAGCCGGGCATGATTAAAGTAAAAGATATTAATGGCTATGATGCGCAGGGTAACCTCACCGGCAAACCGGATGGCGTATTGAACACCGCTGACCAGGTATTACTGGGCGATGCGAATCCCGGTTTTAGTTTTGGCTTCAATAACACTTTCAACTACCGCAATTTCGACCTGAGCATATTCATGTATGGCATGCTGCATGTGATCAAATACAACGAAGACAAGGCCAATGCATACGGTACGCTGTATGGTAATATGACGGTTGGCGCCAATGCGCTTGCACTCACAAAGGATGCCTGGGCATACAACAATCAACAAAGTAAAAATCCAAGCGGATTGAATAATCCATACTCACAGTATACCAGCAATTTCTTCAAAGAGCGTGGCGATTTCCTGCGATGCAGGAGCATCGCACTTGGATATAATCTGCCCTCGAAAATACTCGTGAGGCAGCATATCATCCGGAATGCCAGGGTGTATGGCGAGATCCAGAATGCCTTTGTTATCACTAAATACACAGGACTTGATCCGGAACTGACAGGCCAGCTGGTGTATCCTAATCCCAGGACTTTTACCATTGGCGCCAGTGTTAATTTCTAAATCTGATTTATTATGCATGTCTGCAAAAAAATACTTTTCATTATCGCCGGCTGTTCCATACTAACTACCTCCTGTGAGAAAAAGCTGGAGCCTAAGGCATTCTCCGACCTGGCAGACGGAACATTTTATAAAACCGCGTTAGACGGAAAAGCTGCCGTTACCGCCCTGTATGCCAACCTGATGGAGCCCACCGCCTGGAGTGGTGGCTATGGCGCCTCCATACAATCGTGGACCGTACAGAGCTCCATGACTGCAGGAGAACTGACCAGTTCCTGGGGTGATCCCAGATGGGCGCAATTGTTCATGCTGAATTTCAACGATGCTTTTACGGAGATTTCCTTTCACTACAGTGTGCTGATGCGTGCTGTTACCCGCAGTACCGATAATCTTGATAAAATAGGTAAGATCGCTATGGATGCGCAGTTACGGGATCGTTACCTGGCGGAAGTGAAAGCACTACGGGCACATTTTTCACAATTGCTTTTTAGTCTTTACGGACCTGTCTCAATAATCGTTGATCCCCGGAAGGCAGTAGATCCGCAATATGTACCCGAAGCACGGCCTACCCGCGAATGGATGACCGCACAGATTGAGAAGGATTATAAAGAAGCTGCCGCCCTGCTTCCCGCTTCTTACAGTACAGATGACTATGGACGCTTTACACGCGGAGCATGCTATATGGGATTGCTGAAATTGTATATGCAGGAAAAAAGATGGACAGACGCCGTTGCCACTGCGCGCCTGATCATAAAGATGGAAACTGAAGGTACTTATGGGTTGATGGATAACTACAAGGATATTTTCCGGGCAGAATACGAACGTAACAAAGAGATCATCTTTGCTATTCCCTGTATCAATAACAGCAATGTGAACAGTAACAGGTGGCTGGCACATGCGGCGCCATATGATTACAAAGCCCCGGATGGAGGAACACCACCGGCGCGCTGGGGTGGATACAAAATGCCGTGGAAAATGTACAACAAATTTGATCAGGCAGACAAGCGCCTGGAAATTTTGTTGGGCGCATATCCCCGTATATGGGGCGATTTTTACCGCGATCCTGTTGGCGCCATTCCGCTGAAGTATGGTAACGATCCCGCTGCTACATCAGAATCGCAGGGTGTAGATATCATTGTATGGCGTTATGCAGATGTACTGCTGCTGGCAGCAGAAGCTATCAATGAAACAGCGGGACCTAACGCAGAAGCACATATGTTACTCAATCGTGTCAGGCATCGCGCTGGCTTGGGTGATATTCAGGAAACGACAAAAGATGGTTTCAGAAACCGTCTTATGGATGAACGGCTTTTCGAGCTGTGGGAGGAAGGCTGCCGGCGCGATGACCTGATCCGCTGGGGGAAATTCCTGCAGCGTGCACAGGACGACGGATCTGCCTTTGCCAGGAAAGAATTTGCGCTGTTTCCGTTGCCCCGGAAAGCTATCACAGAAAGCAATGGAGCTATAATACAAAATCCAGGGTACTGATTTATTTTATCAACTAAATGAAAACGCTTATGCGCAGTATTTGCCTGGGATGGTTTTGCTGGTGTATGCAGATCATCCTTTCCGCCACAGCGATGGGGCAAACGAGCCTGTTTGTATCGCCTGCGGGAAACGACAGCAATCCCGGTACACAGGCACAGCCCTGGAAAACGATCCAGAAGGCAGCCAATAGTGCTCCCGCCGGCAGTACCGTTTATATCATGGGAGGAACTTATATAGAGCAGGTTGAAATCAATGTATCTGGTAACCCCGGCGCCTATACGGTTTTTAGAAATTATGATGCTAATCCGGTGGTTATTAATGGCAACGCCCAGCCGGCAGTATTGATGAGAATCAACGGGGTGAGCTATGTAGAAATAAGAGGGTTGCAGTTCCGGAACTGCCTCGGTTCTGTTTCCGCCGGAATATCAGTGCAATCCGGCGGCTGGCGTGGCCCTACCCATCATATACGCATCATCGGCAACAGTATCAAAAATCTGTATGCCAGTGCCGATACCACCACGTATCCGCCAAACGTATATGCGGGAGCTATTTCCGTAGCGGGTTATGATTCTGCGAAGGCCATTTCACAGCTGCTGATTGATAGTAACCTGATCGCCGATTGCCGCACTGGCTGGACGGAAGCAATCGGCATCACCGGCAATGTGGATACATTTACTGTTTCCAACAACGTTGTCACCAATACTGGTAATATCGGTATAGATGCTTCCGGCCATTGGGGGCAGTCGAAAAATCCGGCTACGGACTTCGCCCGGAACGGTATTATCCGCGGTAATCTCGTGTACAATTGCAGAAGCCTTGTGGAGGGGGGCGCAGGTGTTTACCTCGACGGAAGCTCCAATATGCTGGTGGAGCGCAATATTGTACACCACAATGCCTGTGGTATTACTATTGGCTGTGAACAAGCCAACAATACTGTGGGGAACAATATAGTACGGGATAATATTGCCTACGGAAACGATGGTTACGGCATAGGAGTAGCGGGATGGTCGCCACAGAACAGGATCATCCGTAATTGCAGTATCACCAATAACACCACTTACGGTAATGCGCAATTGGCTGCCAAGCGTGCTCAGGGCGAGTTGGCAATCTATAATTCCCAAAATCTGGTGGTGAAGAATAATATTTTTTACACCACCAACACCGGCGCTAATGTGATATATATAGATGATACACCTGTCAATTTGCAAATGTCATACAACGCTTACTACGCGGCATCTGCATCGACCAACTTTATTTATCAGGGTACCACTTACAACAATCTGTACGCGTACCGTTCGGGTAGTGGTATGGACAACAATTCATCTTTCACAGATCCGATGTTTGTGAATGCAGGTGCACCCGATTTTCATCTTCAGGGAGGATCCGTTTGCATTGACGCGTGTGACCCGGGATACAACCCGGCTCCCGGCGAAACAGATATGGATGGAAGTAACCGTAAGCAGGGCGTAGCAGTGGATGATGGTGTATATGAATACGCGGGCGGCCGGCCGGGTGGAGGCGGTGGAAGCGGGAATGGGCAGAACAGGTTTTTCAATACAGGAATAATGGTGAATACCGGAACCGCTATATATGCAGGCATCTCCGCTGAAACATTCACCAACAATGGCACCTACGATGCAACAACAGGGAACGATATTTTTACCGGGCCTGCGGGAATGAGCGGTGTGCAGGAAATTACCGGAAGCGCAGCGCCAGCTTTTGGACAGCTGCAGCTGAACAACGGCGCTGCTTTCAGCATCTCCAATACCAGTGGAATTGATGTGGGGCAGCAACTGACGCTGAACAACGGTATCACTACTACCGTGATGAGTCGCCATAAATACGGGGCTATCCGCCTTGGCAGCAATGCAATACTGAATGCAACACCCGGCAATAGTCTGCATGTAAACGGCTATGTCAGCAAAAAGGGCAGCAGCGCCTTTACATTTCCGCTGGGCAATGGTTCCGCGCTCCGCACTGTGCAAATCAGTGCTCCTTCTGCGGCAACTACAGAAATAGCCGTAGCCTGGCTGGAAGGTAATCCTGCCAGTACCATTGATCCGTCGGATAGTAGCACACATCCTGTACAGGGGGCGGCATTGGGCGGAAATATAGTGGCCCTGTATACAGGGGGCAGCTGGGATTGGATCAGCAACCGCGCCAACACCAATGCGCTAACAATTACCGTTTCCCTGCCCGACCTCAGCACTTTTGCAAGTGCCACCGCACTGCGGCTTGCCGGATGGAACGGAAAACAATGGATACCACTCAGCGTTACTGCTACTGCCAACGGTAATACAGCCGGAAGCACGTTGCAGGGAACTATTTCCCCCGATAGCATTTACACAGCTCTGGGTATAGCTAAAATCAATGAAGCAGCTCCTCTGGCGCAGCCAATCATGCAAATGCTGAACCATAATAAAACGCCTGACAAGGATATTGTAGTTGCTCCCAATCCTGCACAATATGAAATACAGGTAAGCGGATTAAAGAAGGGGCATGTGATCAGGCTGTTTGATCTGCAAGGCCGTTTACTGCAGTACAGAGTGGCAGGGTCCAACACGTTATTTCTGCCGCTGGAAAGCTTGTCAGGCGGGTGTTACATCGTTCGTGTGGAAGATCAGACCGGAAACGTTATCACTACAAAAAATATCATGAAACAATAAACTTTCTCCTTACGCCTATTTAAAAACAAGTAACATGAAATACATCTCTTTAATCATTATTTCCGTGTTATGCGTACAAGTGCTTGGTGCGCAAACAAAAATTGGCGCCACTGGCACACCGAATGCCACGCTGGATGTACAAAACGGAGGGGGCAGCTTCAATTTCTGGTCAAGCCTGCCCGTGGCTAAGTTTAATAAACTAAAGTTATTCATCAACACCGAATCATTCACCGATATCAGTACTACAGGTGTTAACCTGAATAATGGTAATAGCATGGGGAATGCCGGCATGATAGATTTCTTTCTGAATACACCGGCAGGAACCGGTTCCAGTACTGCATTTACCATATATACCGGTGTAGATAACGGGATCACTTACAATTGCAAAGCAGCAGGCGGAGCAGGAGTTACCATCACCCAAAGCGGTACTGCTTTCACTATTGTATTTAATAGCGGCGCCACTTACGTGCTGACGTTTGGGGTGGGAAATGGTAATGTATTGTTGAAAGCGCAGAGTGGAACGATTACAGGGAATACCATTATATCTTATTTTGTGAGAGCCATAGAATAGCTGCCAGCGGCTGGCTGCTTTACGGTAAACCATTCAGATTTACCGCAGGTACAACACCTGTAGCTGTACGCGTAAATTTTGTACTGTCGCGATAAACTGAAATAATTGCTATTTCCGATGTGGCTGCCCCGAAAGAGAAAGCTTCCTTTTGTGGCAGCCACACTTAAATACTATCAACTGAAAAATACATCGCCGTTAACAGGCCTTCAGGCAAACCCAATCTCAAAATACTTAAGAACAGCTTTATACTTATCCTATTGCCACTGATTTTTTTCTTGCTCCCTTTTTCAGGCAACAATGCATCAGCTGGAATATTCCAGGTTTTACCAGTGAGGAAGGCGCCTTTTATTTTACCAGCGGCACAATGATGGCGCACGGTTCTTTCAGGTAGCCCCTATTTCTTTGCAAATTCACTTACTGAGATGTACTTCATATATTTCGCTAAAATATGCCGTTACCGGCAATAGAGCAATGAAATTTTGAATTTATTTTTGTATTGTTGCCGATAGAACTATATGGCTAAGCGCCCTTGAAGTACACTTTTATCTAAATCTGATTCAAAAAACTACTCAACGACTGCTCCGTTTGCAGCCCAATCTTTTTCCTGATCCTGTACCGGCTTACTTCCACTCCCCGCACCGTAATATTCAGCAGCTGCGCTACCTCCTTGGTCGTTAAATTCAGCTTAATATAAGTACACATCTTTAAATCCGTTTGGGTAAGCTGCGGATATTGCTTTTTCAGCTTATTCAGAAATCCGTCGTTCAGGTCATCAAAGTGCGCTGCAAACGCATCCCAGTTAGCATTGATCTTTTCCGTATCCCTGATCAGGTCAGTAATACTTTTAATGTCATCCTCATTATTAAGGCGCGATACCTTTTCTTTTATCTTCGTTAAAGTATCAGTGTTTTCCATCAGATGCATACTGGTATTGGCCAATTCCTTTTTCTGGAGTAATACCTCTTGTTCCAGTTTTTCATTTTGAAGCTTGATGATTTCTTTTTCATTTTTCTCCAGCTCCAATTGATGGATGTACTTCAGTCTTTTTTGTTCTTCTTCAAATTTTTCCTGCTGGGTCCGCAATTGGTACTTCAGGTATCTGTGTACTAAAAATATCAACCCGGCGAAAATGGCCATATAGCCGAGCATGGCCCAGGTAGTTTTATACCAGGGGGCTTTTATGATAAAGCTGTAGGATGCAACAGCGGATTCGGTATGTCTGCTGTCACGCGCTTTTATTTTAAAGGTGTAGGTGCCATTTGACAGGTTAGTATAGTCTTTTGCCGTTTTAGCATCCCAGGGCGACCAATCACTATCATAGCCTGTGAGTTGATAACTATATTCAATACTCTTCTGAGATTCATATACCGGTGAGCTATATTCAAAATGATAGGCATTGCAGTTAGATGGTAATTGTAGTATTTCCTGGCTGTTGCGATATCCGCCAAAGATTGTGCTATCAGCTTTTCCGGTGGTGGTTACCAGGTTTATCCGAACGGTTACCGGAGGTTTTATAGATAAGTATTTTTGATAATCAAGATGTATGACCCCTCTTTCCGAACCAATAAAAGTATTCCCCGGGTTATAAGGGTAAATATTTTCAAATCCGGGTAACAGCTGACCGGCTAATTCCGGAAAGTATGTGACCGTATATTTGTTGGCGGAGTCTGTTGGTAGAAGATGCACAACGCCTGTTCCCTTTTCGTTGCAAAACCAGATATTATTTTCCGCGTCTTCCGCCAGGTATCGCACTTTCATGCCCCCAAAAACATCAGCAAGAAATTTAGAAGGAACAAACCTGTTGGTGGAAGCATTGAATTCGTAAATGCCGTGGACGGTAGCAAAGAGGATCTGATTTTTTATCTGGAAAATAAAGTTATTCAGGGTAGAAGGCAATCCGTCATTAGCTGTATAGAGATGTGAAGTGTATTTGTTCTTATCTTGTGAAAGACGAAAGCGATAAATACCGCGATACGGATGCGAAGCCCACACATCATCACTATGGTCCAATGCCATAAAACGGTATGAATCTTTGAGGCCGTCCATTTTTCCTTCATCTTTAAAACTGTTCCCTTCATACCGAAGCCGTTTAAGACCGCTATAAGTACCTACTATGATATCCTGTGCAGGATAAACAGACGACATGGGCAGGAAGTACCAGCAGCCGGCGCCTCCGGAAAGCATCCTGGCCTCGTTTCCCTGTATATCATAACTTCCTCTGTCGTTGCCCAATAACAGATGACCGTTTACTTCTTTAAGGTTCCAGGCTTCGCAATTGTCGGTGTTCTTAACCAGGGAGAAATCTTCTTTCGTTATATGGATATCATTATTATTTTCTAAAGGAGCAGCATACAATCCGTTTGAAGTAGCTACATAGAGCCTGTTATTAAAAATTCGTGTTGAATAGCCGGGCAGGTTGTTTGTTTTACCTATTTGAAGATATCTGATGGCGGAGTTGTAACTTATATAGGTGATCCCGCTGTTCAATCCTGTCCATAAGTTTTTGCTGGCATCCGGGAAAACGCTCAGGGCATTGTTGTTCTGGAGTCCCTGGGTATCGGAAAAGCTTTGCCACACATCGTTTTTTATATTAACGACCACGCAACCGCCGGAGGAAGAGGCCATGACAAATTCAGTATCGCTTATTCTGGCAGCATAATTAATGTAGAGGTTATTGGGCCAGCTATTATGTTGCTGAGTGATGGAACCATTGTGTAATATAAAAAGACCATTCGTTCTGGAGATGATGAAAATACTGTCTTTACTCATTGGAAGTATACCAGCAACGAGCACTCCCGCCAGCTTTTTACCATCGGCTACCGGCACCCACTCATTTTCATGAAGTTGTAGTAACCCCGTCACACGGTCTGAAGCATAAAGCTGATCCCCGGCCCGTGCCATGAATAACCATTGGGAATTGGATACATGAACATGAACTGCGTTGCCATTATACTCAAAAATGCGCTCTTCTGCCTGGAAGAAAACCCTGTTTCCCAGGATGGCAATATGCCATACATCTGCAAACCTTTTATGTTGTTCCGGAATTTTATCTTTTAAAGAGGTATATGCCAATATGCCATTAAGCCCGGGAGAGAAATAGCCTATTTCATCCTGACCGCCTACATATATTTTCCCATCATCACCAACTGCAAGAGACCAGATAACGGTGTTATTGGGCAGTGGATATAATTTCCAGTGACTACCATCGAAAGTTAATAAGCCTTCATTATTGGCAAAATACATCACTCCCTGCTTATCTTGTCCGATTTCCCAGGTCTGACTGCCTGCGTGGTAATCAAATTTTGAGTAGTTGACAACAGCCGGAAGCCCCGGACCATTTTGCGCATGCACAGGATTACTGCTTATCGAAAATAGCCCAATGAAAAACAGGACAATCGGTAAAATCTTGTTCATAACTCAGGTACTACCTGCTGATGTAGTAGTATTGTAGTAGTAGTTTTTGTAGTAAAAATATAGAATTCTGTAGTACGAAGTAGTATTGAAGTAGTACTTTCTGAACAATTTCTGCCCTGCCACCCTACATTTGTTTTTCTGCAATCCACTTATCGAGAAACGAGCCAAAAACTAAATTTTACGTATGAAAAAAAAGTTCTTCAGAATTTTTATCTTCTTTGTACTTACTATTATCGGCCATTTTACAACCAATGCTCAAAACAAGTTATTGAAAGGTACCGTGACAGATGACAAAAATGCACCTGTCATAGGAGCCTCAATAGGTGTAAAAGGTACGGTTATAGGTACCGCTACAAATGAAGTCGGAGCATTTACGCTCTCTGTACCCTCGGGTGCTGACTCTGTTGTTGTATCAGCAATAGGCTTTCTGAACCGGGTAGTTGCCATCACCGGTGGCACCCTGCATGTCCAACTGACGGCCTCCAGGGCCCAATTGGATGAGATAGTAGTAGTAGGGTACGGCACACAGAAAAAAGGGGATCTCACTGCCCCGATTTCAACCGTGAATACAAATGAAATGCTGAAACGCACTACCACTAATCCCATGGAAGCCCTGCAGGGTAGTGTGCCAGGCGTACAGGTAGTTACCAACGGCGCACCGGGCAGTGCTCCGAATGTTCGTATCAGGGGCGTGGGATCATTTAATAACGAAAATCCACTATATGTAGTGGATGGAATGTTCGTAAGCGATATTAGTTTCCTCAACCCTAATGACATTGCCGAGATGTCGATCCTGAAAGACGCATCCGGCGCCGCTATCTATGGGGTACGTGCCGCTAACGGCGTGGTGCTGATCACCACGAAAAAGGGGAAAACTAATATGAAGACCCGCGTCACCTATAACGGTTATGTAGGCGTCCAGAAGCCAACCAATGTGCTCAAAATGGCTAACGGGAAACAATATACTGCGTTTTCTCTCGGGCGGCAATCAGCTGCCGATACCGGTACCGTTTTATTATCTTCTCAACGGTACGGCGGCTCGGGGCTCAACCCAACCACCAGCACCGATTGGTATGATGTTATATTAAGAAAAAGTGCCATGATAACAAATCATGGAATTGACGTCCAGGGCGGAAGCGACAAGGTGAGTTACTCCATGGGCCTGAACTATACCTATCAGAATGGTATCATGAACGCCCAGAACAATTTTACAAGATACAACGGCCGCCTGCAACTGGAAGCCAGGGCATTGAGCTGGCTTAAGGTTGGGTTTTCGGCAATTTTCAATAATTCCATTACGTTCACCCCTAACAATGGCGCCTTTTTGGATGCCTATACAGCCTCGCCTTTATTCCCGGTATACGACAGTGCCAACGTGAATGCCTTCCCGGTTAAATTTACCGCGGCTTCCGTAATAGGCCGGCCGGACGATAAAAACCCGGCTGCCAGTGCCTATTATAATTATAACAGGTCTAAAGCATTCCAGATATTGCCGACTTTATATGCAGAAGCTAATTTCTGGGATAATAAACTCACTTTCAGATCCCAGCTGAGCGAGATATACGGCTCGCTACTGGGAACTCAGTACAGCCCTGCGATGAACCTGGGGCCCGGCGCCGGTTTAACGGTATCGCACCTGACTTCTATCCAGGAACGGACTACCAATTATATATTGGATAACCTGCTTACCTACCGCGACAGTAAAGGCTTGCATCACTGGAGCTTATTACTGGGACAATCGACCCGGGAAGAGCGGTGGCGTCAAACCAAGACCGGAGCGGATAATGTACCAAATGTAGAAGAATCCTGGTATGCCAGTCCGGCAATAGGAACGCTGAATGCAGCCTATTATGGGGAAGATGGTACCCGCAATGCCGGTATCTCCTATTTTACCCGTGGTACCTACGACTACGATAATAAATACCTGCTTACTGCTACCTTCCGCGCTGATGGAAGTTCGAAGTACCAGACAAAATGGGGTTATTTCCCTTCTGTAGGTCTTGGATGGGTAATCAGCCGGGAAGCCTTTATGAAGCAACAGAAAATCTTCGACTACCTGAAACTCAGGGGTAGCTGGGGGCAGCTGGGTAACGATGGTGTGAGTTCCAATGCCGGATACGCCGTCGTAAAATCCGGAAATAACAATTCTGCTGTTTTCGGTAGCACAGCCGGAGCCGTCGGGCAATATGTACCCGGTTATACCGTGAACGGATTGTTTACATCTGTTACCTGGGAAGTGGTAACCGAATGGGATGGCGGTGTTGACTTTGAAATGTTAAAAGGAAGGTTAAAAGGATCTGTCGACTATTACAACAGGCAAACAAGCAAAGCTGCGCTTAGCAGGCCTATTCCTTTTACATATGGTACTATTTATGGCAACTGGGCTGACATGCAGAACACCGGCTGGGATATTGTGCTGAACTGGAACGATAAAATAGGAAGTGTAGGATATCAGATTGGGGGTAATATATCTACTTTAAAAAATAAAGTTACCAGCCTGGGATCCCTTCCCAGTTCAACAAGCGGCTTTCCTGAGTGGACAGCGGAGTTTCCTAATCGCATAGTTGTCGGACAGCCTATCAATTATTTTTACGGATATCAGTTTACCGGCATTTATCAGACGCAAAAGGAGATAGATGACGATCCGGTTGCGCGGCACTACAATCAAACAGCCGCTAACCCTATAGTGCCTGGTTTCCCCAAGTATAAGGATCAGAATGGTGATGGCGTGCTCGATGATAAGGACCGTGTTAATATGGGAAGCTATCTGCCGAAATTTACTTACGGTTTTAATGTAGGGCTTACTTATAAAAACTTCGATTTCAGTGTGGCATTCCAGGGTGTGTCAGGAAATAAGATATTCAACCTTAACCGTGGACGGCTTTACAAAGCTTCCAGCTCCCTTAACATCGACGAGAAATTTGCCAGCAACCTCTGGACTGGCCCTGGCTCAACAAATTCATACCCCTCAGCCTATGCATTAGGATCGGGATGGTTTAAAGTAAGTAACTCATTCTTTGTAGAAAGTGGCGCTTATTTACGCGTGCAGAATATTCAACTGGGATATAATTTCAATGTAGGCAAACAGTCACCTATCGCTATGAGGGTATTTGCTACTGCAGACAGGCCATTTATTTTCACAAAGTATAATGGATTTACTCCTGAAGTGGGTACAAATACAGACCGTGGTTACGCGGTTTCAGGCTATGATGCAAATGTTTACCCGGTTTCTTCATCTTACAGCTTAGGTGTCAGAGCTACTTTTTAGGTAAAACTAAAAGGTGGTTCATCGATATCTGTTAGAGAAATTTAAAAAAGAAAAACATGAGAAGTTATATATCAATATTAATTACAGTAGTACTGTTATCTTCCGGCTGCTCCAAGTTCCTGGATCGTCCAAAGGAAAACCAGCCTCAGATAGCCACTGTCAACTATTCCGATTTGTCGCAGATGTACCAGCCGGTATCAGGCGTTTATAGAACAGCCTCCAGCGGTACTTTTGGGAAATGGATCAGTATTGCCATCCGGTCGGAGCGAAGTGATGATATAGAACCCGGGAATGATGACGCTGGCCAGGTAGGTATCCATAATTTTCAAACTGATGTAACTGTAAAAAGTTACTGGGGCATTAATGATATGTGGATCAGTATGTATGCGGTGGTGATGGGCGCTAACAACGCGCTGGTGGAATTGGAAAAATTTGGAAAAAATATTCCTGCCGGCGATGCGGCCAAAAACAAGCAGCTGGCGCAATACCAGGCGGAAGTTCGTTTCTTCAGGGCGCTTGCCCAGTTTTGGCTTTGCCGCAGTTACGGGGCCGTACCTATACTTGGTATAGAAACTACCGATCCCGCCAAACTGGGTGATGCTACAAAAAGTAGTGTGGAAGATGTAAATAAGTACATTATCTCAGAAATGGATTTCTGCATCGCGAACCTGGAAGATGCCAGGCCTAATGCAGCCGTACATATGGGAGGCGTTACCAAATACACCGCTTTAATGTTAAAGGCCAAGGCTGCTATGGACCTGGCTGGTAACAATAATGGCAGTCAATATTGGGATGTGGTATTGGATTGTACTAACCAGATTGTCAACAGCGGCCAGTTCTCTTTATTCAGCGATTATTACCAGTTGTTTAAAAGGCCTGGTAAATTATGTGATGAGGCCATTTTGGAATTGCAATATTCCGATTTCGGCAAGGCGACCGGCGACGTGGTGAATTCCGGCGGCGTAGGCGAAGAATGGGGAAATTTCTTTTTCTTCCAGGGTCCTGAAAACACCTATAGCCCGGTGATTACCGGTCCGGGTTGGATGGTGCCCACACAAAAGGCAGTCGATTTCCTGAAATCACGTAACGACAGTATCCGTTTAAAAACAGCCATTCAGTATTGCGGCATCAATGGAGATCCTTCTACTTATGCTGTTACACCCGATGGGGATACCATATCCGGCAACGCATCAAGAAAGAAATACTTTAATGGAAAGGCCTATTTCCCCCGCTCGCAAATGACGCCCGACAGGATAGATTTTTATGGATCCAATAACAATATCCGGATAATGCGTTATGCCGAAGCATTATTGATGAATGCTGAAGCAAAGATCCGCAAAGGACAAAATGGAGACGCCCAGGTAAACCTGGTAAGGAACCGGGCAAAACTGGCCTCCATCTCCAATGTTACCCTGACGCAATTACTGGACGAACGCCATGCCGAACTGATATGCGAATGGTGGGGCGAAAGATTCAATGACCTGTTGAGAACAGATCAGGCAGCCACTGTGCTGAAGGGTTTTGTAAAGGGACAAAGTGAATACATTCCTGTTCCGCAGGCGCAGGAAGACGTAAATCCGAAGCTCAAGTAATTTAACATCAAATCGTTTTTAAGCATCGCAATTATAGTAAATGAAAAAAATCAGCGTTTATACAATTTCTTTATGTTTTGTGCTTGGCTCCTTCCAATGGAGCCAGGCGCAAACGCCGTCTGCCAGGCGTCATACAAAATGGAAGCTGACCTGGAGTGATGAGTTTAACTACAAAGGACTGCCCGATAGCACCAAATGGGGCTACGAAACCGGACGTTCAGGCTGGGGAAATAATGAGCTGCAGCTATACACCGCTGCTGATACCAGCAACGCCAAAGTAGAAAATGGGTTCCTGTATATCACCGCCAGGAATACCGGTGGCGGCGATAATAAATATACATCCGCCAGAATGACCAGTAGGAACAAAGGCGATTGGAAATATGGAAAGCTGGAAGTAAGAGCCCAGCTCCCCGCCGGCAGAGGGCTTTGGCCAGCCATATGGATGATGCCAACCAGGAATTCCTATGGAGGATGGCCGGCAAGTGGCGAGATCGATGTCATGGAACATGTTGGCTACATGAAGGATAGCATCTTCGGGAGCCTGCATAGCAAAACCTATAATCATGTCATCGGCACACAAAAAACAAAAGGTGTATTCATCAAAGATCCATACAGCAAGTTTCATGTGTACGGAGTGGAATGGACACCCGATAATATCACATTCCTGTTAGATGGAAAAGTATATTACCAGGGATTCAATGAACATAAAACCTTTGCTGAATGGCCCTTTGATAAACCATTCTATTTATTGTTAAATGTAGCAGTAGGTGGTAACTGGGGCGGAAAACATGGTGTAGACGATACCGTGTTCCCTGCAGCCATGCAGGTCGACTATGTACGGATGTACAAGTGGGTGGAATAGTTATAAAAGTTTAAATATAGGGAACCATGCAATTTAGAAGAATTGCATTCATTGTTATGCCTGTTGTGCTGTGTGTAACTAACAATGCAAGCAGCCAGACTAATAACACGGATGCGCGCGTCAACGCTTTATTGGCAAAGATGACGCTGGATGAAAAGATTGGTCAGTTGAATCAATATAATGGCGATTGGGAAGCAACCGGCCCGGTTACCAAAGATGTAGGCGATAAAATAGCGGAGATCAAAGCCGGTCAGGTAGGCGCCGTGCTGAACATCATGGGTACCACACATGTGAAGGCATTCCAGGATGCAGCCATGCAATCACGGCTGAAAATTCCGCTGCTATTCGGGCAGGATGTGATACACGGCTATAGCATTACGTTTCCCGTACCGCTGGCACAGGCCGCCAGCTGGGATCCGGAGATCATCGAAAAGGCAGAGCGTATTGCTGCTACTGAATCGGCAGCGTCCGGAATTAACTGGACATTCTCTCCCATGGTAGATATATCCCGGGATCCCCGCTGGGGACGGGTCATGGAAGGTGCCGGGGAAGATCCTTTCCTGGGTGCGAAGATTGCAGTGGCGAGGGTGAAAGGATTTCAGGGGAAAGGCCTGGGTACGCCCGATGCTATCATGGCCTGCGCCAAGCATTTTGCCGCCTACGGAGCGGCCATAGGAGGCCGGGATTACAACAGCGTGGACATGAGCCTGCATTCGCTGTGGGAAACCTATCTGCCGCCTTTTCATGCTGCGCAGCAGGCCGGTGTAGCTACTTTTATGAATTCGTTCAATGATCTGAATGGAGTGCCGGCTTCTGCCAGTAGTTATCTGCAACGGGATATTCTCAAGGGCAAGTGGGATTTCAAAGGGTTTGTCGTGAGCGACTGGGGATCAATAGGTGAGATGATCAATCATGGATATGTGAAAGATAACTATGAGGCAGCAGAAGTAGCCATAAAAGCCGGAAGCGACATGGACATGGAAAGCCGCAGCTACATCAGGCATTTGAAGCAACTGGTAACAGATAAAAAGGTAGATATTGGATTAATAGACGATGCTGTGCGCAGAATACTCAAAAAGAAATTTGAATTGGGACTATTTGAAAACCCATATCGCTTTATTGATGCAGGCCGGGAACGGACCATGCTGAACAGGCCTGAGAATATGGCCATTGCAAGAGACATAGCGCGCAAAAGTATGGTGCTGTTGAAAAACGATCATCACCTTTTACCGCTTACCGGGGTGAAAAACATCGGACTGATAGGGCCGCTGGCAAAAGCGAAAAAGGAATTGAAAGGATTCTGGTCTTTGAATGTAAACCGGGATGAAGATATTCCTTCCCTGGTGGAGGGATTGCAATCACAGCTGCCGGATACAAAACTGTTGTATGCTCCAGGCTGCGGTATTGCCGACTCTTCCCGCTCAGGTTTTGATGCAGCGATGGCGGTTGCCGCTAAGTCAGATGTTGTTGTTATGGCAATGGGGGAAGCGCCGGATATGACCGGTGAAGCCAAAAGCCGCTCCAACATTCATCTTCCGGGCATACAGGAAGAACTGATAAAAGCAGTTGTTGCCACCGGAAAGCCGGTAGTACTCGTATTAATGACCGGCCGGCCGATGGTTTTCGACTGGGCAGCGGATCATGTGCCGGCTATTGTATATGCCTGGTGGCCGGGCAGCCAGGGCGGAAATGCAATGGCAGATGTACTCCTGGGCAAGTATAATCCCTCCGCAAAATTGCCCATGACATTTCCACGGTCGGAAGGACAAATTCCTATCTACTACAATCACTACAACACCGGCCGGCCTCCGGCAAGCGATACAGACAGGTTTTATAAATCGGCGTATACCGATTTGCTGAATTCTCCACGTTATGCCTTTGGATATGGATTGAGTTATACCAGTTTTGCTTACAGCGATCTGAAGTGGAAGAAAGACAATAACCGCATTATTGTTTCTTTCAATGTAAAAAATACCGGTGATAATGAAGGAACTGAAACGCCGCAGTTGTATATTCACAATATAGTATCCAGGCCGCTGCGCCCGGTGAAAGAACTGAAAGGATTTACAAAGATTTTTCTTCGGCCAGGAGAAACCAAAAGTGTAACCATTGACGTTACCAAAGAAGAACTCAGTTCTTATAATGAAAAACTGGAGAAAGTGGTGTTGCCAATATCCTGTCAGATAATGATAGGGAGTGCATCTGATGACATCCGGTTACAGACAGCAACGATTACTAACATTTTTTAATAAATCTCTTTAAACATGAGAAGGGTAAAAGTAGCCATATTAGGAGCCGGATTTATTGCCGATATTCACATGGAAAGCTATGAGCGATATGTTCCGGAAGCGGAAATAGTGGCGGTTTATACAAGAAATGCAGAGAAGGCTGCGGCCTTTGCTGCCAAACATCATATTGCTCAGCACTTTTCTTCCATAGACGATTTAATCCGGAATACCGACTTTGATGTAGTGGATATCTGTTTGCCTAATTTCCTGCACAAGGAAGCTACATTGAAAGCTGCCGCTGCCGGTAAGCACATCATTATTGAAAAACCTTTAGCTGTTACACTGGAAGAAGCCGATGAAATGATTGCAGCCTGTGAAAAAGCAGGAGTGAAACTGATGTATGCAGAAGAGCTTTGCTTTGCGCCCAAGTATGAGCGCGCCCGGAAGCTGGTGGAAGAAGGAGCAGTGGGAGATATTTACATGCTGAAGCAATCGGAAAAACACTCAGGCCCGCATTCCGACTGGTTTTACGATATTACGCAATCAGGCGGTGGCGTGCTGATGGACATGGGCTGCCATGGTATAGCCTGGTTCAGATGGATGTTGAAAAATAGTGTAGCCGTGAGCGTTACCGCATCCATGAAAACGGTATTTCATAAAGAAAGAACCCGTGGGGAAGACAATTCTATTGTCATCATTGAATTCGAAAATGGTGTAACAGGCGTAGTAGAGAACTCATGGGCAAAACATGGCGGCATGGACGATCGCAGCGAGATTCATGGCACAGGCGGCGTGGCGTATGCCGACCTGTTCACCGGAAATTCTGTACTGGCCTATAGCAAAAACGGTTACGGCTATGCCATGGAAAAAACAGATACTACCGTAGGATGGAGTTTTTGTATGTTTGAAGAAGCCTTTAACCAGGGATATCCCCAGGAACTGAAGCACTTTATCGACTGTGTGCAAAATGACCGCGAACCGCTGGTGACGGGGAAAGACGGAAGAGCTGTACTGGAAATTATTTATGCTGCCTATGCATCCGCAGGACAAGGCAAAAGGATAACACTTCCATTTGATCAAAGAGTAGAAAAACCCATTGACTTATGGTTGCAACCATCCACCACCACTAAATATTGAAATCGTGAAATTAAGGATCTGTCGAACTTATGAGGAACTTTCTGCGAAAGTTGCTGAGTATGTAATTATGCTGATGTCGGGCTATGAAAAGCCATTGCTTTGTCCGGCCTCCGGCGACACGCCCGCGGGTTTGTATAAAGTATTGGCAGAAAGATGCCAGGGGGGAAAGTGCAATATTGCCGATTGGAGCTTTGTTGGCCTGGATGAATGGGTAGGCCTCAACGGAACCGATGAGGGAAGCTGCCGGTATTCAATCGACCAAACGTTGTTTCGTCCGCTCAGCATCGCTGAAAATAACATCTGTTTTTTTGACGGCCGTTCGGAGGATTTACAAAAAGAGTGCGAGACTGCCGAGCAGTTTATCAGCGCAGGAAACGGAATGGATGTGGCAATTCTGGGTTTGGGAATGAATGGGCATATTGCCATGAATGAGCCCTTATGCACCATTGACGGCAGGGCGCAGGTAGTGGCGCTGCATGCCGTGACTAAGCAGGTGGGACAAAAGTATTTTAATCAGCCCCAGGTATTAGACAGAGGGATTACTTTAGGAATGGGCACACTCAGGGAAAGCAGGCATATTATTTTAATGGTGAGTGGTAAGCACAAAGCATCCATTGTCAGGAAGCTGTTAGAGGAACCTGTTACAAATGAGCTGCCTGCAAGCCTTTTGCTGGATCATCCGTCTGTAACAGTTTTTTTAGATGCGGATGCTGCTGTTGATTTATCAAATAAAGAGATAGATGGAGAGAACGCAGATCTTAGGCATTGATCTTGGCGGAACAAATCTCCGCGCTGGCGTAGTTAATAAAGGAGCCCTGCAGTCTGTCATCTCCCAAACCCTCTACGCGCAGGGAACAAGAGAAGAAATTCTTAACCAGGTTTTTGGTGTCATTGATAACGTCATCAATGCCGACGTAGGGGCCATTGGTATTGGGGCGCCTGGCCTTGTAGACCCGGTTAGCGGGATATTATATGATGTAGTGAACATTCCTTCCATCAATGAAACGAACCTGCGAAGTATTTTGGAGCAACGTTATAACATGCCGGTGAAAATCGAAAATGACGCCAACTGTTTTGCGCTGGGTGAATTTTATTTTGGTATCGGGAGTGCCTGTGAATCGCTGGTGGGGTTAACAATAGGAACCGGATTAGGAACAGGAATTATAGTCAATGGAAAAATACTTGCCGGGAAACACGGAGGGGCAGGGGAGTTTGGGATGATCAACTATCTCGACAAAAATATTGAGTATTATGTCAGCGGTCGTTTTTTTGAACATCACTATAAAACAACAGGAGAAGTTGTTTATATAAGCGCACTGGCAGGAGATCCGGAGGCGATAGCCATGTATGAAGCATTCGGCCGGCATTTGGGGGCAGCCATCAACGTGATCCTCTATGCGTTGGACACGGAATGTATTGTCATTGGCGGTGCTGTGAAAGCAGCTTTTTCTTTTTACGCGAAAAGCATGTGGGATACGGTTCGCAGCTTTGAATTCAAGCGTACTGTTTCAGCTTTGAAAATAGAAGCATCTGCCCTGGTGAACAGTAATATTTTAGGTGCAGCAGCTTTGCATCTTCCGGTAGTTGAAGGAAGTCAGAAATAAATTCAATCATCAACAAATAAATTTTTGCGTATGGCAGATAGTACGGATGCTACCAGGCATTATGATGCCATTGTTGTTGGCAGCGGTATCAGCGGTGGCTGGGCGGCAAAGGAACTGTGTGAAAAAGGATTGAAAACGCTGGTGCTGGAGCGGGGCAGGAATGTGGAACATATAAAAGATTATCCAACCGCCAGTACGCCGGTTTGGGAGTTCAAATACCGGGGCGCGCTTCCGAAAGCAGTGTTGGATGCAAACCCCTATATCAGCAGAGCCGCCGGCTACGATGCCACTACGGCGCATTTTTTTGTAAAGGATGCAGATCATCCTTATATCCAGGAAAAGCCTTTCGAATGGATACGTGGCTACCAGGTGGGCGGGAAGTCGCTCATATGGGGCCGTGCCTGCGCCCGTTGGAGTGAAATGGATTTCACCGCTCCGCACCGCTATGGTTATGGCATTGAATGGCCCATCGGATATAACGATATTGCCCCCTGGTATAGTCATGTTGAGAAATTCATTGGTGTTTGTGGAAATAAGGAAGGTATCGACACTATGCCGGATGGGGAATTTATGCCTGCATTTGAATTGAATTGTGTAGAACAGCATTTGAAACATGTGGTGGCAGCTAAGTTTAACCGGCACTACGTATCCGGCAGATGGGCCCAGGTAACACAGCCACAGGATATTCAGAAAGAGCAGCACCGGCAATGCCTCAGCCGGAACCTTTGCATGCGTGGCTGCCCGCTGGGAGGATACTTTAGCTCCAATGCCTCTACGCTGCCCTGGGCGGAAAAAACAGGTAATCTGACGATACGGCCTTTCTCTGTAGTACATTCCGTTATTTATGATGAGGCCTCCGGTAAGGCAACAGGAGTAAAGGTGATCGATGCCCGTACAAAAGAAGAAATCATCTTTCATGCGAAAATTATTTTCCTCAATGCTTCCGCTTTAAATACCAATCTCGTTTTGCTGAACTCAACTTCCAAACGTTTCCCGAATGGATTAGGGAACGACAACGGTTTGCTGGGTAAGTATATCTGTTTCCATAATTACAGGGCGGGGATGAGCGGAGAGTTTGATGGTTTTGAAGATAAGTATTACAAGGTGTCTAAACCTGCGGAATGCATTATCCCTAACTTCCGGAACGTGTATGAGAAAGACACGGATTTTGTAGGTGGATATGTGATCTTCAGTGCTGCCTACCGGGAAAAGCTGAACGACAAAAACATCCCGCCGGTACTGGGCACTGAATTCAAAGAAGCCATCAGCAAGCCCGGGAAATGGGGCGCCTACATGTATATGCAGGGCGAAACTATTCCCAAAGAAAGTAATCATGTGAGATTGAGTAAAGATAAAAAAGATGAATGGGGCATTCCTTTGCTGATCACGTCTGTCGATTATGATGATAACGACGATAAGATGGTCAACGATTTTATTGAACAGGGGAAAGCCATGCTAACAGCTGCCGGCGCAAAGAACATCTCCGTGAGTGAGAACCGTCAGCCACCAGGCCTGGATATACATGAAATGGGCGGAGTACGTATGGGAAAAGATCCTGCTACTTCTTTACTGAATGAATGGAATCAGTTACATCTTTGCAAAAATGTATTTGTTACTGATGGCGCCTGTATGACAAGTACCGGCAACCAGAGCCCGTCTATTCTTTATATGTCTTTAACCGCAAGAGCTGCTAACTATGCAGTAGAGCAATTAAAAAAAGGAGCGTTGTAAATGGACCGTCGGGAGTTAATAAAATCAATCGCGGTACTTACCGGTGCTGCATTTGTTGGGGGAAACCTGTTCCTTGCCGGGTGTAAGGAGCATAATGAACAGGTTTTTAGTAGCGGCGATATTGCATTCCTGGATGAGGTAGCGGAAACTATTATTCCCCGTACCAATACGCCGGGCGCAAAAGATGCTGAAGTGGGGAAATTCATCGCCGCGTATGCTTCGGATTGTTATGATACTAAGCAACAACAGGTATTGAAGCAGGGGATCACTCAGTTAAATGAGGTGTCGAAGAAAAAGTTTAATACAAAATTTGTTGAGCTCTCTGCGGAACAAAAGAAAGCGTTGCTTACAGAAATAGATGGAGAAGCGAAGCAGCAAAGCCGGCAGGAAAAGGCAACGCCACATTATTTTACGTTGATGAAGCAGTTGACTTTGTTAGGTTTCTTTACATCAAAAGCCGGTGCAACACAGGTGTTGCATTATGTTCCGGTGCCCGGTGGTTATGAGGGATGTGTTGATTATAATGGAGAAACTGCATGGGCGTGAGTTGTAGTATGTAATTTTATTTGTCGACCGGGATCATTTGAGCATTTGAATATCAATGTTGCATGCATTGACCGACGTTAAATTTTCCGCAATGAAGAAACTGATATGTATATTCAGCCTGGCTTCAATAACAGCTTTCGCACAACAAAAAGGACAAATAGCTACGGCCCGTTTACCGGTGCTGGCACCACACTATCAACAGGAATATACTTTTGATGAACCTGTGGATCCTGCCGCCTGGAATGGCCTGCGCGGCGGTTTGCATGTGGCCTTTGGCTCAACAGAGCATGCTTATTTCAGGGCAGAGGTGCCTTCTCAAAAGACCGCCACTACGTGGGAGGCTACGGGATGGAAGAATGAAAGGCTCAACGCACAGCTCCTGGTATGGTCGCCCGACAGCCTGCGCCAGGTGCGCTTTGTAGTAAGCGACCTGGTGAGTACAGATAAAAACGTGATCCGCCACCAGCAGGTGAAACTTCACCTGGTGCGCTATGTACTGTCTAACTATCCCTATGGTGCAAAGGACGCCGTATGCGACGCTACGCCGTACAAACAGGGCTTCCTGATGCCGGACAGGTTTGAAGACTTCGACCGGTTCGACCTGCCGGGCAGAACCACCAGGCCGGTATGGCTTTCCGTGGACGTCCCCGCAGATGCCGCAGCAGGACAATACACTGGTACAGTGCTGGTGCATACGGAACATTATACGGATACCCTGTATATAAAAATAAGAGTGCAGCAGCAGTTGTTGCCGCCGCCGCACAACTGGCAATACCGCCTGGATCTCTGGCAGAATCCCTGGGTGGTGGCGTGGTACAACCACCTGGAGCCCTGGTCAGCAGAACACAAGGCTTTGCTGAAAAAGCACCTGCAGTTATACGCAGACGCTGGCGGCAAATACATCACCACGTATGGGGTGCATTCTCCCTGGTCAGATAACTCCTATATGATTGAAGGGGGCATGATCACCTGGATAAAGCAAAAGAATGGCTCCTGGAAATATGATTACAGCATATTTGACGATTACGTGGAAATGGCGATGGAGTTGGGTATCGACAAAGCCATCACTATCTACACGCCAGTTCCCTGGGGTAACCGTTTCCGTTATACAGATGAAGCCACCGGCAACTATGTGTACGAGGAATGGGCGCCGGCAACAGCTGTATACCGTACACGCTGGCATGATTTCCTGACTGATCTCAAAACACATCTGGAAAAGAAAGGCTGGTTTAAAAAGACCTACCTGGGCATCAATGAAAACGAGATGGAACAAACGCTGGCAGCTATCAAAGTGATAAAGGAACATTCTCCTGAATGGCGTATCACTTATGCCGGCAACTGGCATCAGGAGCTGGATACTTTGCTGGATGATTACTGTTACCTGTATGGTAAAGAACCTTCAGAGAGCCAGCAGCAACAGCGCAGTGCCAGAGGAGCTACCACTACTTTTTACGTTTGCTGTAACCCACCGGTGCCTAACAACTTTGTATTTTCTCCCCCTGTTGAGGGACGCTGGATCAGCTGGTATTCCTTTGCACGCGGCTATGATGGCTTCCTGCGCTGGGCCTATGATGCCTGGGCGGAAGATCCTGCAAGAGATGCCCGCCACGGTTCCTGGCCGGCGGGCGATTGTTTCCTGGTATATCCCGGTGGTAACAGTTGTATCAGGTTTGAGAAGCTACGGGAAGGAATAGCGGATTATGAGAAGATCCGTATCTTAAAAGCACGGGTGGCAGCATCCGGCAATAAAACGGCGAAGCGCAGCTGGCAGGCGTTGGAGCAGCATTTGAAAATATTCACTACTGAGCATGATTTTAATGAAGAAAAGATCACGGGCGATGTAGATAAAGGAAGATCGCTGATAGCGGCTTTGAGCGATGAATTGGCGCGTTAAAAGAATATGCTGCATGAGCAGGCAACAATACCGGATACAGAAAAGGCTTGTAAGCGGAAGCTTACAAGCCTTTTCTGTATCCGGCCCCGGATTATTTTTCGGCCTTTTATACAACGCTTCAGTACAGAATATTTAGTATACGATTTGTCCTTTATTAATCAGCGATCTTACCGGTGAAATTCTTGCTACTGCCTCTGCTGAGCAGCTGGCATCTATCAACACTACGTTTGCCGCATCGCCGGCTTTGGGCCATTGCTGTACGCCTTTGTCATCAAGCGGGAGTACATTGCCGGTAGCAAGCTTCAGACTTCTCGACAGCAGGAACTCGGAAGAGTAGCCGTACAGCTGAGCCATTGTATGGGCTTTTTCCAAAACACTTCCTGATCCCAACGAGCTCCAATGGTCAATGATGCTGTCGTTTCCGGTCATCACAGTTACGTTATGCTTGTAGAGTGTAGGTATAGGCATAATAAGCCCTCCGAATGGAATCGTAGAAACAATACCGATGCCTGCAGCGCCCAATTGCTCAGCTATCTCTTCCTGTTTCACTTTATCGATCTTACCCAGTACAAAGCAGTGGCTCAGGAATGTTTTGTGCCGAAGAGCCTGATTTTCGTTTACCTTCTTAATCAGGTATTCTACTGTTTTTAATCCGGACTCTCCTAATTCATGCAGGTGTATATCGATTCCCTTTTTGTTGTCCAACGCGAGCTGTACGGTGAAATCTATTGTTTTTTCGATAGCGCCGTCAATAGTATAAGGATCAAGACCGCCGATGAAATCGATATCCATCTTTGCAGCTTCCTTGAGATACGGTACTGAATCCGTATAGAATACGCCATGCTGAGGAAACGCTACCAGTTCTGCACCAAAGGAGTGCTTTTTGTTATCCAATGCTTTGAGCAGGTTATTGAGCGATTGCAGTTTTGAAGTAGGTTCAATATTGACATGACTTCTGGCGAAGCTGCTACCTTTAGACTGCAGCAATTCCACCAGCTTTTCTGCCCGGTAAGTGGAAGTTTTCAACATTTCCGGAAGGATCTTCTGTTCCAGGGCAATCATGCCCTTAACACCGCCCGGTCCTCTTCTGGTGGCCTGCCATGGGCCGCCGTAGAAGGTCTTGTCGAGGTGGATGTGCATATCCCTGAAGGCCGGAAGCATCAGCCAGCCCTTCGCATCAATAGCATCGGTGGCATTTGGTTTATTGGCGGAAATGCTTTTGATTTTCCCGTCTTTGATTTCCACACAGTATAATTCGGTATTTGTGTGAACTACCTCTCCTTCTTCATAAACAAATCCTGTTTCAAGCCGCACGTTCTTCAGCAGGTAGCTTTTTCCGGCATTGCCTGCCGCATCACCGGCAAACGCTTCCGCGGACGCCAGTAAGCCGGTAGCAAAAGCCATCCCTGCCATTCCTAATCCAGACATTCTTATAAATTCCTTTCGGGATATTTCGGTTTTCTTCATAGTCCCCATCATTTTTCACAAAATTAATCTTCATAGTCGTTTATGCTGTGAAGGATTCATGATATGCCTTGAAAGATTTATCAATAATTCGCCGGTTATTATAAATCTTTCAAGTATCCGTATAGATAGCACAAAGTTCTGGAGATATTTACCGCTTACTTTGTTGTAATAATCCGGAATAAAAAATGGAACAAATGGATAAAATAGCAAACGACAGTCGTTATACATTCAAAAATGTACTGCTGGAAACGGGGTTTGAGTATGATGGGGAAGAAGTGGTAAAGACAAAAACCGCGCTTTTCTGTGTTGAAATAGAAGACGGTAAGATAAAGGCTATCGCACCCAACGATCCTGCTAAGGATGCCATTGATGCGAAAGGCTGGCTGATGCTTCCTGCATTTAAGGATATGCACGCCCATTTGGATAAGATGCTCTATGGTTTGCCATGGCAGGCTGTTTCGGCGAAAAGGAGAACCGTGAAGGATCAGATAGCCTATGAGCAGAAGATGATCCCTGAATGGCTGAAAACTTCCGTGGAACGGACAGAAAAACTGATTGAGTTTCTGCAATCAAACGGTACACACTATATCCGTTCTCATTTTAATATCGATCCTACCTCCGGCTTTGATTCATTAAAACACCTGGAGATAGCGCTGAAGAACAAACAGAAAACGGCAGGGGCGGAGTTGGTCGCTTTTCCCCAGCATGGGGTGTTTTACACCAACACGGCTCCTTTGTTAAAAGAAGTGGCAAAAATGGACATAGATTTCATCGGCGGAGTAGATCCATATTCCATTGATGGAAGTATAGAAAAAACTATGGACCTGATCACGCAGCTGGCTATCGATCACAACAGGGGAATTGATATTCATTTGCATGAGGCAGGTGAATCCGGTGTGAAGACGATAGAATACCTGATTAACAAGGCAAATGAAAATCCGGTGCTTCGTGGCAAAACCTTTGTGAGCCACGCTTTTGCGCTGGGTCATCTTTCAGGGGTAGAAACGGAGCGCATGGCGGCACGACTGGCTGAAGCTGGTGTAGGCATTGTTTCTTCTGTGCCTTTCGGCAATACCATTATGCCAATTCCCGTGTTAAGAAAGCATGGCGTAGAAGTACTGGTGGGTAACGATAATATCCAGGATCACTGGAGCACATTCGGACCAGGCAACATGCTCCGGAAGGCAAAGCTCATCGCTGGTCTTTATGGCTATACTTCCGAATGGGCACTTTCAAGAACGCTGGCCTTTGCTACAAGGTATGTGCTTCCATTGGATGATAAAGGCAACCAGCAATGGCCTAAAGCAGGCAACGACGCAGATCTTGTATTCCTGGAAGCATCCTGCTCTGCCGAAGTAGTGGCAAGGGTTTCACCTGTTAAATCGTTGGTGCATAAAGGAAATATTGTATTCTGATCAATGCCGGTTTATCTGCCCCGTTATAAATCTTTCAAGATTCAGGAGGAAAAACGCAAAGGTAAGTTATACGGGGCAGGTACCTTTGTTGTGCTTAAAATTTCATTTATATGAAGAATGTAAAAAAAGTAACCAGCCTTCTTTTATTGGCGGTATGTAGCATCTTTTTCTTTAGCTGCAGCAAAGATAAAGACCCTGAGCCGAAACAACTCACACCAGCTGAAACGCTTGCCAGTACTCCCTGGGAAACTACCAATGCAAAAAATAACAAAGGAGAAAACGTGGTGTTGACCGATGCAAACGTATCTAACTTTGTAGGTTTCGCTTATTTCAAGGCAGATGGTACATTCACCATGTACAACCTGGACAATTCACCGAAAATGCATGGCGACTGGACGGTTTCCGCTGATGGAAAAACCCGTACTATCGTTGCGAAGAATGATGCAGGCGCCGTGTTGTTCACCCGTGTGGTTGACATCACTGTTCTGACAAAACAGGAGTTTACCTACCGTATTTATCCTGATAGTAACGACAAAACGGTATACTTCGATATTATCCATACACCAACCACTCACGCGGAACCTAAAAAGTAGCAGGATAACCTGATTATTAAGATGGATTGGCTCTGCCTGTTTTCAGGGCCAATCCATTTTTTATTGCCATAAATTTTCATATTTTAGAAGTTGAACTTCCAACTTAATTGGTTGATATGAAGATTTACGATGATACAAGCTACATCCCTGTTTTAGGTCTCCATGAATTCAGGAAGGGCCAGCTGGCTGGCAGGGAAGAATTCCTCTTCAATGAACTGCATGGTGAACGGCATATCGAAAAGCCGCATAAGCATGATTTTTTTATCATCAATCTGTTTGAATCGGCAAAAGGGGTTCATAATATCGATTTTCACGATTATCCAATCGGAAATAAGCAAATTCATGTGCTGTTTCCCGGACAGGTACATACCTGGAGTATCAAGCCCAATACAACGGGCTACCAGCTGATGATACAGCAGCGTTTTTTCGAACGCTTCGCACCATTCTTCCGTTTTTCGTTTTCGAATTACATGAATCATCCGGTGATCCCGCTGACCAACAATAATTTCAAATTGCTGAAGTATGAATTTGATGCGATCAAGGATGAACTGAGTTCGCCTGACTCCGTACAGGAGATTATCAGCGCGCGCGCCGCCGTTATTGCCGCGATTGTAAGTAAAGAGGCAGAGAATATTTTTACTGATTTGAAAGTATTGCAATCTAATCCGAGGCTTGCACAATTCAATATGCTGATTGATAAATTTTACAAGCGGGAAAAACTGGTGGGGTTCTATGCTTCAAAGTTGCATATCTCTGCCAACTATTTGAATATTCTTTGTAAAAATCAGCTTCATGTATCGGCTACTAAATTGATACAGCAACGAGTGCTGCTGGAAGCAAAGCGGCTGTTGCAGACAACGGATCTGTCTATAAAGGAAATTGCGTTTGAGCTTGGCTTTGTGGATCATGCGTATTTTTCTAATTTTTTTAAGGCACAGGCAGGGGTTACGCCGACGCAGTTCAGGGAGGGATAGTCAGGAAAATTGCCAATGAAAAGCTGGAAGCAAAGCTGCCAGCCCTTCACTGGCTTCACCGGTAAGAATCCACCATCCACATGATCTTCTTCAAATGCCGTATAGCCACGCCCGTAGCTAGCGGGTTTCCGACTTGTTAAACATACCACGCAGGCCTTTCCGATTCATTGCACCAGAAAAGTGCTGCTTGCCCGAGTGCTGATCCATCCGGATGGACTAGCCGCCATATCACACCATCATAAATCGTGAAAGTATTCCCGTATTTATCAACACGAGGGCCGGTATAATGATAAGCAATGCCGTTGAACGTCACGTCCTGTAACAACCGCTCTCTTTGACTCCTGTCCTGTGGTGCTGCACTTAGCCGGGAGGGAAGTTGCAGGAATTCATCTATGCTGTATTTAAAACAAGACAACGCAAACTGATTGGCATAAATGAAATGAGGATCAGTACCAGTTCCATGCGCCAGGATGCTATATGGAGCTTTTTCATGCAGCCATTGTGCGCGTTCCGAAACATCCGGTGGCGCTGGAAGTGGCCTGCCATTCCTATGAAGGAAATTTTGATCAATTTGTGTGATTAAAGAAATATACGATGATGTCATGGCTGTAATTATAAATTTTTGAGACGGGGATTCTGGCCCAGCTCCTGTTGGTGATCTACCGGCACTTCTATGAGCAGGGAACGTTGTCCATACATTTCCATACGATGTAATATCTCCTCCAGATTGCACAGGTCAGGCCGTAGCCGTACAACCTCCCAGCCACAGGCGCTGGCGATCGCGCAATAATCGATGGTAGTAACACGTGCATGGTAATGTGGTACTGCGATATCGGGTAATACCTTTTCCAGTCCTTGTTCAACGATGGACAAAGATTCATTGTTCAACAGAAAAATAATGATACCCAGCTGGCTTGCTTCTCCTAAGGATCCGGAAAAGAGGCGGAAGCATCCATCACCGGTAAACAAAAAAACCGGGCGATCGGGGTCAGATAATTTCGCTCCTACAGCTGCTCCGAAAGCTCCACCCATAGCGGAACCACGATAGAGGGAGTAGAAATCGATATTGTCATTAGGTCGTTGCGTTACATATTGCCGGTCTTTATAAGCCAGGCAAACATCATCTATTCCCAGCGAATGTGCAGGCCACCATTTATTGAGACGCTGATATAGAGTAGCCATATTCACATATCCTTCCCGCGGAGTGGCAAATGGTCGGTCGTTCAAATCTGCCGGCGCTTTCACAACAGATTTGTTGGTGAAGGGATAGTGCCGGCCGGCGTATATCAGTGTATTTAACAACACATCCAGCGGGCCGCAGAAATGATCGTATCCGCCGGTGGCTACATGGCGCAGGCTGTTCTCCACTAAGCCATATGCCTGCGGAATATTCCCCAGGAAAAAGGTATGAGCAGCCTTAAAGCCACTGAAATTAATAGTGTATTCATCCGGGCAGGCGCCCAGTACAACCAGTACATCCTCCTCGCCCAACGAATTAAACAGCGACATTGCCTTATCATTTCCTCCAAAAGAAATATAGCCGTAGCCGTAGGGATTATCCTGGCTCACAGCGTTGGCGCCATTGATGCTCCAGATGGCGGCTGCCTGTAGTTGTTCGCATAATTGTGTGGTGAGCTGCCTGGCATTGGGGTAGCGCGCCATTTCTTCTCCCACCAAAACTATTACCCGCTTGTCGTCTGTTATTTCCCGGAATGCAGCCACAAAAGCTTCCGGGACATCGTCTTCTTCCGATAACTCTTCTTCAGGTAATGGCATGGTATACTCCATTACCGGGCGCCCCACGGCTTCATTATCCAATACCAATACCACCGGTTTGGAGCGATCAAGGGCGGCTTTGGCGGCGGCTAACTGAGCGGTTAACGTGAATGGATCATTCAGTACAAAAACAGTATTTCCCAGTTCCGCCCGTAATTGTGCAACGATATTACTGCCGTGTATGGAAGTATCCTGTAGTGGTGAGAAGCCTTTGGTATTACTACCGGAAACAGGCACAATAAAAACGGCAGGGATGTCGTGCAGTTTAGCGTCACTTAGGCCACAGGTGATCAGTTTAGTGGCAGCTCCGGTAGTGGCCACTGCAGCGGCTATTTTTCCACTGGCCAGGTAATAACCCAACGGAACAAAACCGGCGCTGTATTCTCCCAATGTCAGAAATGCCGGATCGTCCGAAGGCAGATCATCAAGCGGTTTGAGGTACTTTAGCAGATGAATAACACCACCGCCGGTAACGCCGGTGTATAACGTTATTCCCCAGTCAGTAAGGGTGTCGATAATGAGCTGATAATTATCAGTCACGCATGGAATGGTTCCATAGTGGTCATTGAGGGTCATAGAATAGTAATTAAAATTAATGTTGTTTATATTAATTCATGGTTTTTGTATATGATTTTTAAGGGCTTTAGAGGAAGATTATTGATATGGTTTTCAAATGGGTTTGATGGTTACTTTGCTCACATTCACTGTACCACAAGTATAATCAGTATTTTTCAGATAGAAAATTTTTCTTGCCGGTCCGTGCAGGAGAAAACATACATCTTGCTGATTGCCTGCGTTTGCGCAAATTATTATTTTTTTGTTAGCATAGCATTTTGCCTGATAAAGCTACTTTTAAGTTGCCTCTTATTTTCTAATGCCATTTTAATTCAACATACAAATAACATCAACATTAATTTGATAAATTAAACCTTTAGATTATGACACTGTCTATAATCACTATATAGCATAATCTGTAAAAGCACATGAAACTTCTATCTCTATGCATTCTGTTACTGCCGGCAATACCTATGTTCGCGCAGCAACACTATAATAGAACCACTACCGCCGCATTGCACCAACGGGATTCATTGTCAGCTACCGGTAACGAGCAAACCCAAGCGGCTGACAACGAAAGACGCAAATCGTATTTTAGTACAGGCCTGCAATACCTGAGTGACAACATATATACTGGCAGAAAAGACTCTGCCCGTATCCCTTATTTGTCCGCTACAATGGGCTATTATCATAAATCGGGGTTATATGTAGAGGGGATCGTTTCTATGCTAATGAACAATACCGCTCGTGTGGATGCGGGTATAGTTACAGCAGGTTATCTGTTTTCGCGGGGTAATTTTGATGGAGAAATCAGTGCCTCCAAATTTTTCTATAATAAATTGAGTGACAACATACGATCAGAAGTGAGTGGTGATCTGCATGCCGGTGCTGCCTATGATTTTAACGAAATTGTCGCAGCTTCTGTAGATGGCTACCTGAATTTTGGATCAAAAACCGACTATGTCGCAACGGCCGCGTTGCAGCACAGTTTCGACCTGTTTAATGATCGGCTGAACATCCTGCCTACGGTGTCAGCAAATGCCGGGACGCAACACTTCTATGATGATTATTATAACAACCGTCACCTCAATCCTGTAGTAAAAGTGAGCAGGAAAAAGAAACAACGTCAACCACCAACTGTGGTGGCAGATATGAGTGGTGCCTCCAATTTTACTATACTGGATTATGAATTAAGCTTGCCGATATCTTATACTATTCATAAGCGACTAACCTTCTCTTTTGAACCCACTTATGCTATTCCGTTACACCCTGCGGTGCTTACCTTAACGACGTTGTCTACCAAGGAGTCAACGGTGAAGGTGGAACCATTGAGCAATCAGTTCTTCTGGTCTTTTGGGGTTACATATAGGTGGTAGACGGGATGTTGATTTCGAGAAAGTTATTATATAAAAATGCTTTTTCCCGGTACTTTTAAGAGCCCTCATTTTACATGCAAGGGCACTGGAAAGATCGGGAAAACCAGCTTGTCAGGCACCTTCACCTTTAAAAGTGGCAATAACTATCTTGCTGCATCTTCCAGACATGTCTGCTATACTAAAGTACATGTCATCTTCTATCCATGATACTAAAAGACTCATTACAGCGGCTGCAGCAGCATCCGATAAATATGATAATAATAATCGCTCTGCCCTGCTCCTTCCAAAAGAAGGAGCATATTTCTTTTTTATACCAAGAGAAATATTGTTTTTGAAGAACATGATCATCACATTACCGCCTTTCTTTCCTATCATGGCCTTTGCAAGGTTCACATTCTCCGAAATATGGGAAAACATATTGCTAAAATTCAATGTTGTGTCATTCTCCACAGTGAACAATGGCACATTAAGGTTATTGTGTCCATCCATCAATAACTGCTCCTTGCTTTCATAGTGCGTATAGAAAGTCGATCGGCCCACATTGGCTTTGTCAATAATATCCCTGATGGTCACGTTCTCATAATTCTTTTCCAGAATTAGCTGAATTAACGCTTCAGTAAGACTTCTTTTTGTTTTTTGGATCCTTCTGTCTACGATACCTTCTTTTTTCATTGCTGAACTTTTTTAATCAATAGTTCAATAACAGACACTTAGCGGCTTCCCTGCCTTGTATGTCGCAAAAATACCCAATACGTTTGCAAAACAAAACAATATGTTCAATAAAATTCAAATAGTTCAGAAATGAAAAAAATAATCACCTGGTATCTTTACCCGACTTTGTTACTAATAGTGCTAACGGCTGCTTTCCTGGCAATACAGTTACATTGGAATTACAAAACAGTATATGTAGTAACCACACTGTTTTTAGTACTGACATTAGTGGTGACTGAAACGGTTTTTCCACTGAATAAGGACTGGAAAATGACAAAAAGGAGCTTTTTGAGAGATCTGAGATATATCCTTATAGATGCCCCTGTTATAGCATTGACAAAAAGTGCGTTTGGTGTAGTTGCCATCTGGTATAGTGAAAATCATAGTGGGTTTTTCACGAACGCACCGGTTGTAGTAAGTACAATTAGCTTTCTCCTTGTGTTTGAATTTTTTCAATATTGGTACCACCGGCTAAGTCATACTTCCGGGGGGAAATTTGGAAACTTTCTCTGGCGGGTACATTTAGCCCATCATTTACCTGATAAGGTATATGTAATTATGCATGCAGTTTTTAATCCGGTAAATGCTTTTATTACCGCCACCATTATTCAAATGCCTCTTATTTTGCTTGGTGTTCCTCCGGAAGCGGCACTGATTGCCACTTTGTTAATTGACCTGCAAAGCCTGGTTTCACATTTCAACGTTAATATAAGAGCAGGGTTTTTTAACTACATTTTTATTGGAACAGAAACCCATCGTTACCATCACAGTGCAAAAGTGGAGGAAGCGAAGAACTATGGCAATACGCTGGCTATCTGGGATATTGTTTTTGGAACATTTTATTACAAGCCAGGTAAGAATCCGGAAAAGCTGGGCGTTGAAAATGAGGGTGAATGGCCTAAATCTGAAAATGTGCTGGAAGTAATAACTTATCCTTTCAGGAAGTAGCACATTCTGCTTGTTGGTCAAAGGTTGCAAGTGAAAGCCTGCAGCCTTTTTTGACGACTATTCTCCGATAAAGCAAGATTATAATCATCAGTTCCTGTATTGTAGATATAGCCATTGATATGGATATATAGGTAATCGGAGGATTTAATAGCGGCAACGTTAGTTTTTCAGTACCCGATATCCCCGATAGTTACCGCCAATCAGTCTTTTGGGGTTACATATAAGTGGTAGCAATCAGCGTCCATTTACACATTATCTGCAGTTAATCACGACATTTATTACCACTAATTAATTTAAGTTATTTATATTTAGATCGATTCTAAGGGCGCTTTACCAGTAATATCACATCCACACATGCAATCCGATTATTCCACACTCACGGACGATCAGTTGCTGCAATTGCTTCGGAGCAATGATGAAGGCGCATTTACAGAAATCTTCAACCGTTATTGGGAACAAATGTCCCTGTATGTGCTTAGGGTGATCCGTTCCGAAGAGGATGCCCGGGATATCGTACAGGAGGTGCTGCTATCTATCTGGAAAAGAAGGCAGGAGCTGGAGGTCCGGGGAAGCCTGGTGGCCTACCTGTTAAAAAGCGTACGCAATCTCTCTATACGTTATATAGAACGTAATATTACCCGGCATCAATTTCTCGCCACACTTTCTGAACATTTCGGGCACCTGGAGACCCCTACTGCGGCTAGCATCGCAGAACTGAAGCAGCTGGAAGAACGGGTGGACAAAGCCATAGCAGGGCTTCCATCCAAAATGCAGCGTATTTATCTGCTGAGCCGGCACGAAAATTTGTCTTACCGGGAAATTGCGCACCAGTTGGGTATTGCGGAAACGACTGTAAAGAAGCAGGTCAGCAATGCGTTGAAGATTATCAGAACAGAAATAGGCGGATTGTCTTCCACAGCGATATTATATCTCGCTTTGCTGCTGGATTAAAAAAAAATATGCATTTCATCTACTACCAACATCCGACTTACGGAATATTACAGATAGACGGACAATAATACACTAATACGGCTCAAAATCAGATCATATGAATGAGGAGCAGGCGAGGGAATTATTGCGGCGTTACCGCATGGGTTTGTGCGATGCGGAAGAAGCAGCCATAATAGAACAATGGTACGGTGCGCTTGCTGATAGACGGGAATGGCAATGGGCACCGGAGCAAAAGCAGGCTTTTGAAGATGTGCTGCGACGCAGTCTGGCTGATGCTATGAAGGAAGATGCAATAAAGGGTTCTTCCTATCTCAGGGGAGAGAGACGGCTTTCCCGGCTACGCAGGCTTTCTGCCGCCGCCGCGGCAGTGTTATTACTTGTGGGGGGGAACCTTTATTGGAGAAACCGTTACAGTCGCACACCTGAAAAGGGGCGTCCTGTTGTGTCACGTCCATTACTGCAGGATGCCGTACCCGGTGGCAACAAGGCAGTGCTGACGCTGGCAGATGGCACGCAGGTTACGCTGGACAGTACTGCTAATGGTAATATTGCACAACAAGGTAATACAAAGATCGTTAAACTGGGATCCGGTCTGCTGGCTTATAAAAACCCGACGACCGGACATCAGGAGGGAGTTGTATATAATATGCTGTCTACACCCCGCGGCGGGGAATACCAGCTGACCCTGCCGGATGGCACACGTGTATGGCTCAACGCAGCTTCATCCCTGCGTTATCCGGCAGCATTCGCCGGTAACGAAAGGGTAGTAGAACTTAAAGGCGAGGCCTATTTTGAAGTGGCTGCCAATGCCAGCATGCCTTTTTACGTACAGATACAACAATTGCAAATACAGGTATTGGGCACACGCTTCAATGTAATGGCATATGAAGATGAAAGGTTAATTAAAACAACACTATTGCAGGGTGCCGTTCTGGTAATGAAAGGTGACGATAAAGTAGTGCTGCAACCCGGACAGGAAGCCGGAGCGGCCCGGGCAGGCGGACGTTTGCAAAAAGCGCAGGTAGATGCCACTGCAGCGGTGGCATGGAAAGAAGGGCTGTTTCATTACGATCATACTGATATGCTGACTATCATGCGACAGCTCAGCAGATGGTATGATATAGAAATACAGTACGAAGGGAACGTGAAAGACATCTATTTCTCGGGACAAATATCACGTAAGAATAATTTATCGCAGGTATTGAAAATGTTTGCGCTTACAAAGGAGGTACAATTTGAGATCACCGGGAAACGGCTGACAGTTCGCTCTATAACAGCAGATGCCAGACAACGCGATAGTACACAATAAGCAGGATCGTTCATATTAATTATTGACCAAAATAAAAACGGGCCGCCCGGTAATGCGTGCCCGGAGAAAATCCCCATTCGTTTATAAAAAGCAGTATTCTGATTATCAATCATTTAATCTATCTAATTAATCCTTTGACAGATGAGACTACACGTTATCTGCAGGGTCCTTTCCTGTAAAGGGCTATCCGTTTTTCCTACATGTCTGACCAGACGGCTGTCCGCTATTTTCCTGATCACTGCCTGTATGCAGCTGAGCGCCAAAGGAATGGCACAACAGATCTCCATTAAGCAAAAGAATGCGCCTTTGGCAAAGATCTTCAGCGAGATTACACGCCAAAGCCAGTATCTTTTTTTGTACAATGACAAACAGCTGAATCAGACAAAAAATGTCAGCATCGATGTAAAGAATGCCTCCCTGGAAGCTGTACTGGAACAGTGTTTTAAAGATCAGCCGCTGACTTACACATTTGTTGAAAAAAACATCGTGGTTACGCCCAGGGAAAAGGCACCCGTTCATACGCCGGGCAATGCGCCACCAGGCCGTGTACAGGGTACGGTAACGAACGAACGGGGAAAGCCGTTGCCTGGTGTGAGTATCAAGATAAAGGGAAGTGCCATTGGTACCATCACCGATCAGGAGGGAAAATACAGTATTCAGGTACCGGATAATGCAGTGCTGGTATTTACCTATATCAGTTTCGTTACGCAGGAAGTGCCCGTGAATGCACGCAGCGTAATAGATATACATCTGAAAGAAGACCTTAAATCATTGGGTGAGGTAGTAGTGGTAGGATATGGTACCCAGTCTAAAAAAGACATCTCTACCGCAATTGCTGTTGTATCAGAGAAAGATTTTAATAAGGGAATGGCGCGCACCGCTACGGATCTGTTACAGGGCAAAGTGGCAGGCCTGACCGTAACAACAGAAACCGGCGACGTTACTGTGGAGCAAAGTATGCGGTTGAGAGGTACCTCGTCACTGACCGGCTCCAGCTCTCCTTTTGTGGTGATTGATGGAATACCCGGTATGGACATGAACTCCGTTTCTCCGCAGGATATAGAATCTATCAGTGTCTTGAAAGACGCCTCTGCGGCCGCTATTTATGGTTCCCGTTCTGCCAGCGGAGTAATCCTCATCACTACAAAAAAAGGGAAAGCCGGGCATCCGCAGGTGCAGTATAGCGGATATGCATCGATGGACAAAATCACCAATAAACCCAAGGTATTAAACGCGACTGAATGGCGTGACTATACGAAAAAAGTGGGGATGGACATCAGCGGCCTCGATAAAGGCGCCAATACCGATTGGTTCGGGGAGATTATCCGCACCGGTGTTTCACAAAACCATAGCATTTCCGTTTCGGGTGGCGGGGAAAATAGTGATTATCGCGCTTCTTTCAGCTACCTGAACAGGCAGGGCATTTTGAAGGATAACAGGATGGGCCGTTATAACGTGCTTCTCTCCCTGCACCAGAAAGCATTGAACGACCGGCTTGATATTTCCATTACCGGCGGATCCGTGCAAAGTGACTATACGCCCGCGAATGGTGATAATCCCAGGCTTGCCTATAATATGATCCCGGTTTTTCCGGTCAAAAACCTCGATGGCAGCTGGTTTGAAACCATGGAATATAACCAGGGTAACCCCGTGCACAATATGGCAGAAAATACCGATCTGTATAAAACGGGGCTGTTCTACGGTAATCTGAAAGCAGAACTGGAACTTTTCAAAGGTTTTGCGGCAGGCGTAAACCTGTTCAAACAAAGAAAAACAGAGGATCACAGTACTTATAACTCCATCACCAGTCCGGCGGGAAGAGGTGTACATGGATACGCTTACAGAGGCAACAAAGTATGGGATAAACAATTGATGGAACTGACTGGTAAATACAAAAGACAATTTGGTAAACACCAGTTGACTGCTTTGATTGGGTACTCCTATGAAGACAACTACTACCAGTTCTCCAGTGCGCAGAACAGGGGTTTCATCACTGATATTTTCGGATATAACAATCTCAGCGCCGGTGAGAATCTCTTCCCCAATGATGTGAACTCCGACAAGAACATGAACAGGCTGATCTCCTTTTTTGGCCGGCTGAATTATAGCTTCCGGGATAAATATATTTTTACCGGCACCGTCAGGCGGGACGGCTCTTCCGTATTCGGTAAGAATAACAAATGGGGCACCTTTCCCTCTGCGTCTTTTGCATGGCGGGTTTCAGAAGAACCCTTCCTGCATAGCAACCGGATACTCAGCGATCTGAAATTACGTATAGGCTATGGCGTTGTAGGGAATCAGGATGGAATAGGGCCTTACAATTCCATCGCATTGTACGGCCGCAGCGATGAGTTCTGGGATAACGGGCAATGGCACAACTCTTACAAATATGCACAGAACGATAATCCGAATCTGAAATGGGAACAAACAGCCTCATTCAATCCCGGCATCGACTTCGGGTTCTTTAATGGACGCCTGAGCGGTACCCTTGACTATTACATCAAGAAAACCAGTAACCTGCTGTACACCTATAGCGTACCTGTTCCGCCCAACCTGTATCCGACTATACTGGCCAACGTAGGAGATATGTCCAATAAAGGTTTTGAAATGCTGATCAATGCAGATGTGATCCGGCGGCGTGATCTTCGTTGGTCCGTTTCCGTTAATTTCGCACACAACAAGAATACGGTAACACGGTTATCCAACGATGTGTACCAGGCAGCCAGCATCAAAACCGGCGGCATTAGCCTGAGAGGTTCCGGTGGTACTACCACGCATATCGTTGAAGAAGGACAGGAAGTAGGCACCTTCTTTGGCTGGAAGTGCCTGGGATTAGATAAGGATGGTAAATATATTATGGAAGACAGGAACAAGGACGGTGAGATCAATGACCTGGACCGTACTTATATTGGCCACGCTATGCCCAGACTGACCTATGGTATATCCAACACGCTCGTCTACCGTAACTTTGAGCTCAATGTCTTCATCCGTGGTGTTTACGGCAATGATGTGCTTAACAATCCCAGCCTGCAATACGGTAATATCCAGTGGCTACCCGGCTCGAATGTATTACGGGAAGCACTGACAAACGGTATCCACGATTCTCCCAAATACTCCAGCTACTACATACAGAAGGGCTCTTTTCTCCGGCTGGATAATGTGAGCCTGGGCTATAATTTCGATCTGCAGCAAAGCAGGAGCTTTAAAAAATGTAATGTATTTGTTTCTGCGCAAAATCTTTTCCTGATCACCCGGTACAAAGGGGCGGATCCGGAAGTAAACGTTGGCGGCCTGTCGCCCGGCGTTGCAGAAGATTCATTTATTCCCAGGTCGAAAACATTTACAGTTGGCCTGAATGCTAGTTTTTAACCACTGATAACTGAAAAATATGCAACCTAGTAAATACCTCCTGTTGATGATCTTACTGGCCGCGACGGCCTGTACCCGGCTGGATGAAAAACTGTACAACCAGGTACCGGTCACTGATTTCGGCAACAATGCTTCAGAAGTGAATGCCCTGGTAGGCCCGATCTATAACACACTAAAGAACTATACGCTGGATGATGGCTCGTATATGGCCATGGTGGAACTATCCAGCGATATGGCTGTGATCCCCGTACGCAAGGGCGGCGACTGGTGGGATGGCGGTGCGCATAAAGAAATGACGATGCACAAATGGACAGCCGGCAGCACTTACTACAATAATTGCTACGACAATGCTATGTCCAGTATTTCCATCTGCAACCAGATCTTTTACCAGATCAGCAACAATCCTGTAATAGCCGCCGGCGTAAAAGAAGAGATCCTGGCTGAGATCAGGTGCGTTCGCGCCTTCTGGTATTATATACTTTGCGATAATTATGGCAATGTGCCTGTTGTAACCGACTTCCTGGACAAAACGCAGCCCACTACCAAAAGCAGGAAGGAAGTATTCAATTTCATTATCAATGAACTCAATTCCATCAAGGATAAACTAAGAACCGATGTCGCTACACCTGCCAGTTATGGAAAAATGACCAGGGGGGCGGCTTACACCCTGCTGGCAAAAATGTACCTGAATGCGATGGTCTGGAATCCGGATGGAGGGCCTAAATGGGAGGAATGTAAAAACGCCTGTGATTCCGTAATGAATATGGGTTATATCATTGAGAACAACTGGAAAACCAACTTTGTACCGCAGAATGATGTGTCGCGGGAGGCTATCCTGTCCGCCACTTTCAAAGCCGGTGGCAGCGGCAGGCAGAACATGGTAGCTGCTTATACGCTGCATTACCTGGATAATATTGCCCTGGGCCTCCTCATCACGCCGGTGAACGGCATTGCCGCCATGCCGGATTACGTGCGGGCATTTGATACAACAGACCTGCGCTATCGTGGCTCCTTTCTGATGGGACCTATGAAGGATCCGAAAACAGGGAATGTGCTCATCACCGTTCACGGCCGTCCCCTTATCCACACTATTGATATTACCATGCATGAAGTGGACGCAGATGGCTGGGGCTGGGCAAACCAGGAAGAAGGCGTACGCTGCTCAAAATGGGATATTACACCCGGACTTAGCACCAGCATGGAAAATGATATGCACATCTTTCGACTGGCGGATATTTACCTGATGAAAGCCGAAGCTATTGTACGCAGCGGGGGAGATAACGCCGCCGCTACCGCACTGGTGAACAGGATCCGCGCCCGCGCTTTCACTGATCCGGATAAACTGCTGAAGTCCGTTACGCTGGACGACATCTATAAAGAACGCCGTTTTGAACTGGCCTGGGAAGGGCTGGAAAGACAGGACATGATTCGCTTTGGCAAATTTCTGGCGCCTAAGCCTGGATTCAAGCCATATACCAGCGACAAGAAATACCTGCTGTTCCCGATTCCTCAGGTGGATATTGATGCAAATAATAAACTGGTGCAGAATCCGGGGTATTAGATGTAATTAAAACCGGACTTTATTATCAGACCTGTAACCAGTGGTAATACTTTCCGCCTGATGAAAGATTATTTGAACAGCATTTATAAAGATCTTGTTTATTGCTTTTGACGCTAATGAAGATCTATGCCCCTGGGAGCAGGCCTGGGGGCATCTTTTTCAAGATAGCTGTTTGGTAATCCCGGAAAATCTACAAAATACGGGGCCATGCAATTATCTTTAATATCCGGATGATTACTGGTAATAGGAATGATAACCTGTAATAAAAATGGGGACAGGATTTAGAGTTAAGGATTTCTGCTCTTTGGATCAATGAGATAGAAAATAATTTATCCAGGTTGATTTGTTAATATTTTTTTTTAACTTTAGTATACTGGTTGAAATTGCGAAGTATTATTCCCTCAAAATTATATAGTATGAAAGTCCTATCTAACAACAACATCAGCGCTTTCGATTGGTAAAGACGCTAACATTCCATTCAAACTCCTCATATTTCAGTACTGATTTCTTTTGAAACAGCGGATTAAGCCATACCCACCCTGATCTGATGTAACGGTACTTAGTTTGAACAATTTTGTTGATAAATGTTATCCTGACACAAAATTGCAAAGCAATGAACACCCTTGAACTACTTAATAAGCGGTTTAGATATCCGTTTCCAATGTTAAAGAACCCTAATGCCGACCAGCTGCAGGAGATTACCGAAAGTCAATGGATCGATGGGGAATACTTGTGGATCTATGAACAGAATGCAGATATACGTAGAAAGTATAAGAGAACTAAAACGGCTCATATTGCTGCTCAATGGTTTCCCACTGCATCGCCGGAGCGGTTTAGGCCTATCTGCAGATTGATGCTATGGACGTTGTATAATGATGACCTTTATGAAGAAAGCTCGCCGAACAATATTGAATTCGTTCACCAACAGTCAATTGCAGTACTTCTTGGTGAAATAAACGCTGCGGAATCGAAAATACCATTGGGATCCATGCTGGCAACACTGAGAGTGGAGCTGCTACAATTTATTCCGCAGGAATCCATTAGTCGTTTTACCAAGATGATCAGCCGATATTTTGAAGGATTGAAAACGGAACTTTGGTATAAAGAAAATAAGGTATTCCCAACAATAAATGAATGTATTGTATTAAGGGAGGATTCCATCTGTTTGTATCCTTTTCTGCAACTTACCGAAATAGAAACAGGCATCACCCTTCCTCCTGAGATTCATGAGCATCCAGTTATCCGCCGTCTGCAGGCATTAGCTTGCCATCTTGTAACTTTCTTCAACGAAGTGCAGTCTGTGACAAAAGATGAAGCAACTGGAAGCATTTATTACAATATTGTAAAGGTAATTCAACACGAACGTAAAATATCCCTGGAGGAAGCTTGTTTGGAAGATCTGCGTCTTCATAATGAAGATTTAAATGAGTTTGTAAGTTTGCAGTCTTCTCTCCCCGATTTTGGCCACTGGCAGGATGCCGTTGTAAATTGGATCCATTATATGAGTATGGTACTCAGCGGTTGGAAGAATATTTCAACCAGGCTTGACCGTTATAACAGTACTGAATTTCCTGGTTCTATAGAACTAAAAGAGCAACTGAGTACAAGAGCAATTTAATATAGATTCCTGGCTAAGTATTTAATTTAAAATATTTCAATCATGAAACAAAAAGATGTTCCCATTTTACAATATCCATGGCCATATGAAATAGGCCCTTTTTCTCAATCATTTGATAAGGAAGAGAGCGACTGGATCAATACAGATTATCGGTTTATGTCTGAGGCCACCAGAACTAAGTATAAAAAGCATGGCCTTGCAGAAGCTACATCGTTTATGTTTCCTGCAGCAAGTAGTATGGAACAGATCAGACCTATTGCCAGATTCATGGTGTGGCTTACATTATATGACGATTACCACGAAGTATGCCCGGTGAATGAACTTGCAGCTATCAGAGATCATATTATGGATGTAATGCTCGGGCAGCAACCCAGGCCTGATGATATAGGGTTAATAAGACAGGTGGCGCTAAGCAGAGAAGAGTTTCTCCCTTATGCTAATGATGATTGGTTTCAGCGATGGACAAAGGATTTTTATAATTATACAACGTATGGCATTATGGAAGAAACCCCGTACAAGCTAAAGAAGGAGTTTCCTACATTAAATAATCTGTTGCTTATCCGCGAGTACTCTATCTCGATGTATCCCTATGGGGATCCTGTAGAACCTTCTATCAATTATATTGTTCCAAACCATATATCAGAACATCCCATTATCAAACGGTTGAAAACACTCATGTGCCGTATTATGGCCATCCAGAATGATTTTGCCTCAATCGAGAAAGAGTCTGTCGTTGATACAGAAGTGCTCAATATTATCCTTGTGATAAAAAATCAATATAAGGTTTCATTGGAAGAAGCATGTTCCGAAGCCATGCGTATCCACGATGATTATGTAGCGGAATATGTAGAATTACAACATAATCTTCCTGATTTCGGATCACATCAGAAGAATATCGAACGTTTTGTTCACTATATGGCTTTGATGATTTCAGGACTGGGAGCCTGGTATCATATAGGAAGATCTACGCGTTACAAAACTCCTGGTGCATTTCCGAAGCCTGAATACGGAACATCCGTTTGAAGTAGAAGCTAATTGCGGAAGTAATCCGATTTGTACCGTACTTACCGTAAAAACCACCATAGGTCTGTCTGCACCTAACGCTACCTTTGTTCCCGTAAATCAGTACAATTCTTAACCAATTAAATAATTGATCTCATGGAACAGAGACACCCGTTGCCCCCTTTCAATTTTGAAACCGCCAGACAAAAGGTCCAGATGGCAGAAGACGCTTGGAATACCCAGGATCCGGTAAGAGTATCACTGGCCTATACTATAAACAGCGAATGGCGAAACCGGTCATCTTTTGTTAATGGCCGCGAGGAGATCGTTAAGTTCTTAACTGCCAAATGGGAAAAGGAACACGCCTACAAACTTAAAAAGGAACTATGGGCATTCACCGGCAACCGTATCGCTGTTCGTTTCGAGTATGAATTTCACGACGACAAAGGGCAGTGGTTCCGGGCATATGGCAATGAAAACTGGGAGTTCGACGAAAATGGTCTTATGCAAAAGCGATATGCCAGCATTAACGACGTACCCATTCAGGAATCGGAACGCAGGATATCATAGCTAAATTACCAGTGCGACACGCACAAAATGGAAGAGAAATTGTAACGGCCAAAACTAGAACGGTATATATGATGATCGTTCGTGAAATTAATGCTCATTAAATAAGATGGATTGATTGGGCCGGAGGTATCATTAATGCGCCGGCCTAAATATTACGCTGAAATTTTATGCATCACGCCTAACTATCTCAATAGTATTTGTAAAGACCTGTTAGGCATATCTGCCGGTGACATGATAAGAAACAGAATTGTACTGGAAGCAAAGCGTATGCTGATTTACCTTGACCTGACGGTTACAGAAATTGCCTGCAATTTTAATTTTAAAGACAATTCCTATTTCTGTAAATTTTTCAAGAATCAGGCAGGCCTATCTCCTGAAGCCTTTAGGAGAAGTATTTAGCTAATCAATTTATAAATACCTTGACCAGCAATTACCCTGTATCTTTTTTTAAAAAATTGACTTATGCCGATGCTTTTTTTGCCGCAGAAGGAAATAGATTTGAATAAGAACCTGAAGCAGAACCCAAACTATTAATAGATAAGTTGATTACAAGGGGAGGTGTTTTCGTATTGCGTTATGCGAAAACACCTCCTTTGATTTTTCACAGGCTGGTAATATATTGTATGCCCAGGTTTAAAGCCCTTAGCCGTACCAGGGGCAATGGCTGTTGCGTAAGACTTGAAAAGATCGTTAGATCGAACCATAGCACAGCGTTGGTAGTATCCGGGGCCACCGTATTATACCATAGTTCAATGCTATTTGCCCAGTCGCTGATCATCTCTGCCAGTTTTTTGTTTCCGGTTACGCTGTCTGGTTTTACCTGTATACTTTGCATTGGCTGCATCATTACCGGCAGTATTACTTCTTCGATGCCACTATTGAGCTGATAATTGTACTGGCAACTCATCAGAAAACTGAGTGTATCCTGCGAATTTTCCTCTAACAGTGCATCGAACAGGTTAGTCAGCTGCGTTGTTAGTGAAGCGTAGTTGTGCTGTCCTGATGGGGCATTGATCATCGATATATCCACTGGTGTTACACAGTCTGTTGTAGGATGATATGGATTTGAAAATTCAACGGTGCCGGTTGTATAAATAAATGGTTCGCTGGATGGTTTGCCTGGTACCAGTTCCGCATTGCGTTTTATTAATGTGGTGGTGGCAGCATCCTGACGGGCCAGTATATTCATCGCCGGTATAACAACTGTTCTTTCCGGTATCGTTTGTCCTACTGAAGCAGGCAAGACTACTCCGTTCTGCGTATAAAAATAACAGAAATCCCCGATGCATCCCTGATCATATACCTGGCGTTCGTATCCTTCGATATTAACCAGGGGCTGTTCCACTCCATCAGGCGGCAGGCCATGTATGGATATGATAAGCGCCTGCACTTCATTTACAGTGGCAGATCCTTCCTGTATGTAGAAAGTGTAAGGCAATACCTGTGTGCTGACCAACCTGTTATTACGGCGTGCCATGGCCATATTATTGTCCTGTGATGCCTTCACTACATTTGATACCAGCGCTGCGTAAGAGGTAAGTGCGGTGGATACTGTATCCAATAACGGATCAGTATCTGCTGTTCCTGCCGTTACTTTTGTAAGTTGTGTTTGCAGTACTTTGTATACGGAAGGCGAAACCGTGATGAACTCTGCCAGTTCCGGGAATGCATCTTCAATACCCTTCATCAGCATAGCATGGTTGTTGTCCGATACATTGAAGTTGATAGTGAAATCCAGCTGATCCTGTGGATAATGTATCTGTAAAGAATACACGATATTATAATTCCAGTTCAGCAGCTGGTTTATATTCGATGCATTCGGTGGAACGGTGGATTCACCGGACTGGTTAACCATAGAAGGCGCTGTAGGGAAGGCACGTAATACCATTGGTACCTGTATTTTCCCAAGGTCTTCTGTCAGCGGGCTCGTATTATCGAGTGGTGTAACAAAGCTTAGCCAGGTAGATGCTTCATAGCCTTCAATATTTGGCAGCGTACTTATCTGATGTTCAATCTGGCTGCCGGCAAAACTCAGATTGAGATCTACATAAGGCAGTAGTTCATTACTGCTGCTTCTCACTATCTGCGGTGATGAAATCAGGAACGGCAGGGGCGCTACTGTATCTTTTTGCAGGCCCAGCTTGGGAGAGGTAAAAGTGATAACGTCGCTGTTGTTGCCTTCGTTCACTGCCGGGAGTGCTGTCTGCATCAGCGGGGGCATAATTATATTCCCGGTCATATCTTTAAAACCTTTATCGACAGTAATTTGTGTGCTGCCAGCTATTGCCTCTCCGTTCAGATTAAGTATCACTCTTCTGGTATCATGGGGATCAATTCCGGCATTTGTTATGAGAAGTCCACCATTAGCTGTAAAGTTGCTGATAACGGCTGCTGCCGGATCTGGTGGGTTGGTGAAGAGCAGGTATACGATCGTTTTGTCTGCTGCATACACCATCGCAGCTGTAAATTTAAAATTGCGGCTGATACTTCCGTACAAACGAGGGGCGATGCCTGCGGCAGCATCCGCACTTACTGCTGCATGATACTGTACCGCAGCCTGTGTTGTGTAGGCATTTGTAAGCTTCTCAAGCAGTTGTTGCTTAAACGCTTCTTTTACCGCAGTGGCATCTGCTGCTTGTCCGCTGAATACAGGTATCATCCATTCTTTTACAATATCTGCCAGTGATTCTTTACTGCCCAGCAGTTCCTTCAGATAGGCAGTGTTTTTCTTCTTGTCTACCAGTTGCATGGCTGCAGTAAATTCAGGTGACAGCACATTGTCTATACTATTGAAAAACTGCTGACCCCACTGATCCATATCTATACCTGTGAAATCAACATAGGCAGATGGAGTATCGAAATTTATACCGTTCTTTTCCGAATAATAATAGACTGGTACCTGCTGACGTGTTTCCAGTTTATTGGATATAGGCCGCGGTGCAAAAATGTCCGGTGTAGCTACGTCTGTGATATCGTAAGATATGGGCGTGGGCACTTTTTTATCCAGTCCTAGTCTTACAGCCCATGTTTCCTTGGAATTGCCGGCAGCTTCGCGATCATTGCCGGTGGCAATGCGCATGGCATATTTACCTGGTTGTAACAATGCCGCCTCGAAGCGCGCCGCAAATGTATTAAGGCTGTGCGTGTCTCCTCCTTCGGTTCCGGAAAGCGGGGAAACCTCAGTTATCGCCTGCAGAATGCCGCCGGTAGTTTCAAGGTCGCCGGCTGCTGCATTCCTGGTGCGTGTTATGGTAAAACTACATTCCAAACGGAATATCTGCGCCTCGTTCAGTTGTGTCTGATCTATTGTAAACGTCAACAGATGTGCTGCCGCCGGAGGTGGTACATCTGTAAGCCCTTTCGATCTGTTTTCAAGGAAAAGATAGATAGATACTATCCAGTCTGTTACCAAACCGGAAATCTGCCCGGCACTGAGTGTGTATCTGTTTTTGACAAGCGTAGTGTTCACGCTGTAGGCGATGCCATTAGGATCGGTAAGCTGGTACCACAGCTGTTGATACACCTGTAGGTCTTTCTTTGCCTGTTCGATGATCGTGGATGTTGTTTCTTCCGGCATTTCCGGACTGCTGAACTGCGCCATGCCGGTATATGTTTCTGTTTTACCTGCATTGCTGATATTGTTAATGTTCAAAGTGATCAACAGGTTTTCCGGTATCTTATCTACCTGAAGTGTGATTGTCTGCTTATCTATTGACAGTGTTATACTGTTGATATGTATACCCTGATCTATGCTGTAGTTTGCAGGATCTTTAGCAGATATCTCTTCCAGCGGTTCCGTAAACCAGGCCGTGATACTATTGGTGCCGGCAGCTTTGGCCCATAAAAGGCCCTGGTAATAGCTATCTCCGAAAGAAAGGTTCAGCTGTAATTGCGGGCTATTACCGGTACCTGTATTTACCTCCCATGACGATGCTACAGAAGGCCATTGATTTAACCCGATAATCGGATCTGTGTAACCGGTTAGCATCGGTGGCATATTCAGCTGACTGTTACCGGACGGATTGGATAAGGTAGTGATCAGCCTGTTGCCGTAAAGATCCTGCCATGCAAAATCTACCTGCAACAAACCACCAAGTCCCCTGTAAGGGCTCATCGCCTGGTCAGGCATATTGGCTTTGGTTTGTATTGTATTTTTTGCAAAGCGGCTATATGGAACAGATTGAGTGTACTTCCAGTTATCCCCTGCAGCCAGTGTTTTGGGATAGCTTACTTTATCATTGCTGCTTACATTGTCTGTTTCACCTGAAGGCGAAGCAGGAAGACCCAGATTGCTGGCTGCAAAATAGTTATTTTCAGCAACCTGGTAAGACAGCATATTGTACGTATTGAGCAGGAATATCCTGCCATAGTCGGCTGTTGAAGGATCATCAGGTATTTCCGGTGGCACGGCTCTTTCTGCTGCGATACCGGCTACTCCGGGAGGTACAGTAGAAGTTCGTATATCCGGGCCGCCCTTAATAACGAGTAGTTCCTTGTCCGCAAAGATACCGGCTACCGCCTGGTTCCTGGCAGCCAATGCTGTTAAGTCCTCACCATAATAGGCAGCCAGATCCTGCAGGGTGTTTCCACCTGCGCTGGTACCAACAGTTACTGTAATTTCAGGAAGCTTTATTGAGGTATACAGTGGTAATGGGTCAGGCCAGCTGGTTTGCAGCGGATTGGCTGCTTTTATTTTATCAGTGGTAGTTCCGAAATAAGCAGCAATGGTATCTAATTTGCCTCCCGGAGCGCTGCCTTCAGGCCTTACTTCGTATACGCCTTCACTAATCAGTAACGATATACCGGTTCTTAACAGGCGTTTAGCGTTGTCTGCAGCCACATCGGCAACATTTCCATAATAGCCGTAGGCCAATGCTGCCAGCGTTTGCGTATTATCTGCTGCCAGGGTGCGCAGGTAAGGATCGGCTTCCGCAAATAATACGGAATGTGTGGTATCGATCGCTTCACCGGTTGCCAGCACATTCATGTATGTGGTGATGTTATTGCGTATGGCATCGTCCTGTGGCGCAGTATATAATACGAGCAGCGACAATGTGGCTTCATTATTATCATTAAATATCCGGTCCGGTAATCCGCTGTTGTTACCCGAATTGAAATAATACAGGTAGTAACCACCGCCTCGTGTAATACTTGCCTGCCAGAGCAAACGGATAAATTGTGGGGCATCATTCAGTAATACCATTTCTTCCTGTACGGCATCTGTTTTAAAGAATGCCATAGCAGCAGTATCCGGGCGGGTTTCGGTGGAAAGGTTTACCTGTGCGATACCCATCGTGAGACTGTTGAGTGCATCTGTTTGTATCCCTTCTGATGTAGTACTGTTCGTATCCACACCGTAGGCAACAGTAAGGGTGGCGATCAGGGATGTGTTGTCGCCAATACCACTTACCATTTTTTCCAGTATGGCAGCGTTGTTGCCGTCGGCACCCATTATTTCGTAGGTGGTGAGTGTTGATGGGCTTTCTGTTACTACAGGCACCCTTTTAATGGTAAAGGCAACCAGCGACCCATAACCATAGCAGGTAACGGGCGTATTGATCATGGAACGGCTGGATTCATCATATCGGCCGATCTGCATTTTCATACGTGGATTTATTTTACGTGTCTGCAGATCGGGTAATTGCAACAGCGTATCTGGTAATTGCCACAAACTGAGTGCTGGTACTCCGCCTGCATTGCCGCCGTAAGGCATAGTAAAGGCAGAAGCGCTGTTCCAGCTTATTTCCGAAGTGAAAGGATACGTAGCTGCTTTCGTAATGAAGGCATCCTGCGCTCCCAGTGTTGAAAGCGCTATGTCAAGGCTGTTGTTAAGGGCAAATGTTTCCACTGCACTGATCTGCTTCGCATCATATGAGCCAGGCACCAGTGGTATCGTTAGTTTGGTTGGATCGCTGCCGGCAAAAGACAACCAGTTGATGCCGGATGATTTGGAGAATACAATATTGAAGTTGTCGTTCGCTGTCAGGGTTGGTATCGGGAACTGCTGTCCTGTTAATGCGTACAGGCCTGCATAAGGCGGAAGGGTTAGTGCACTGCCGCTACCCGTTACCCACATTCCCTTGTATGCCGGCGTGATACCGTTTGTTGGCAGGCGTAAACCAGCCATATAGTAACGGGAAGTCATACCGGATAAATGTTGAAGACCGTTTGTTGCCTGGATCTCTTTCAGCAGCTCTCCTGCCTGGAATTGCTGGAGGTTGGCAATATTAAGGTAAGCTGTCAGCAGTTTATCGAAGAGGTCTGTTACCGTACCATTTTCTGCCGGTGCCGACAGTTGTTGCTGTGTGATATTGTATTTGGATGCAATCCTGTTGAGTGTATCTCCGGTTCCTGTAGTAGTACTGAATGAAGGAATCGCAAGTGTAGCTACAGGCAATAGTAATGCTGCCAGTCCGGTAATATTTCCGTTATTGATCAGATCACTGACAGACACACCTATGGCTTGTGCCACCTGTGTCAGCGATTGCCCCGACAGTGTTTTGTAAGGATCTTTGCCGGGGTAGTTAACTGTAATACCCGGAGCTAATGTATTGGCTGTATCCTGGTTCGCTGCGGCCAGATCTTTACCGGTAAAACCGTTAAAGAATATGGCTTGCGCAGCAATGCTGTCAAAAGTATCTGATGCCTGCACAATATAGGTACTGCCTGTAATGCGCAGCTTTTTGCCGCTGCTTAATCCGGCTGAAACATTATCTGTAAATAAAGCTTCAACAGAATACAGATCCGTTCCTGCTTTTTGATTTACCCAGTTAACAATATCATTTACACGCTGGCCATCCTGCAGATAGTATTTAAAGTCTTTCAGAGATTCCCTCGCCGCCTGCAGCATTTGTTTGCACAGCAACAGGAAGTAATCGCTGAAGATAAAGCTGGCCATAGACTGGCCACCGCTATCGTCCAGGCTGAACGCTTTCAGGTTATTCTTTTGCTGTTCTACCTGTACTGCCAGTTCATTGAAGTAGGCCCTGAGGTATTCGGTATAAGCAGCAGATGTACTATTGTAATCGGCGAAGTTGTAGGAAATGCCTTTATAGTCTGTTCCGTAATCAGGCAGCGTTAGTACCATTTCCGGCGGAACCGGGAAGTAGGTGGCATTTGCTTCTCCTGATGCCGGCGCATTTACTGTCAATATAAACTGGTTAGCCAGGAATGCTGTAACATCGGCTGCAGGTATGGGTGTGGAATTAGGTGAGTGGTCCAGATAATCCAGCAGTGCCGCAATTTGAAGGTCTGTAATAATCAGTGCATCTACCTGTTCGCTGGTTACAGGGCCGGATTGGATGGAGGCTATTGCCCAGCGGAATACTTCTTTGCTGAGTATTTCAAAAGAAGTGTCTGCACCGTTGCTGTAAGCCTTTAGGGTACCATTGTTCCTGTCGTCCTGTGGTGGCGGTACAGATTCTATAAACAGCATGGCAATATAACAGGCCAGTTGCGCGGATACCTGCTGTGCATTGTCGCCGGCCATGGTGAGACCGAGTCCTGCATATGCAGTGAGAGGAACAGGGGTAGCAGCCTTTTCGAGGTTGGACCATTGCGGATTCAGAGCAGTACTTACTGCCATGAGTTCTTTTTGGTCGTAATAGAGTCTACGGCTACGTCTTTTCAGCATTGGAATGCCCGCGGCATACAATGCGGTATGATCCGTTTTCCATGGTGGTGTGCCACCAATGGCATTGATGGTAATGCTTTGCTGAATCCTTGCAGAGAAGCTGAAACTGATATGTATTTTAAACAACCCGAGGTTGATTGTAACGCGAAGGGATACACTTACAGAGGCTGTAAGAGATATTTCTATTGGTTCATATGGTGCAAAAGTAAGCTGTGCAAGCAGACGTATGTCTATATTTACTTCTGCCTTTACAATCGCAAAATCGACAGAGCCGTACAACTTGCCGATAATGCCGACGGTACCACGGAACCAGAAATAATACGAGGTTTCAAGTTGCGTGTTGTTACCACTTCCGTCGGTAATCTGGTAGGGATTCCATTTGGCGAGTATACCTTCCAGTATGGCAACTGCAGTAAGACTGAATCCTGCTTTCAGGATACCTGCATCAAAGGAATAGCCGAAGCCAAATTGCATACCGAAGCCAAATACCAGTACGGGGTTAAACGTTCCGTTAGTAGCTGCCGGTACCCTGTTGGTAGTAGCGCTGGATAAATGGCCGAAGTAAACACCTGCAGATCCCATAACGGGAATGGGTATACCTATAGGTGTCCAGATAAGTGTCTGAAAAGTAAAGGAGCGTGAAAAATCTTCTTTCCAGGGGAAGCCGATATCTACCTGGAAATTGCCATTCGTGTAAATAGCAATGCCAAATACGGGCAGCGTAATATTGAACTGTCCCATATTGATTTTACGCATTACATCCGGCAGCACAATTTCCGCCTGGTACAAGCCGATGCTGTCGCTGATCTTCTTGTACATGATCTGGAAATCCAGCCCCTTGAATATTTTGGCTGGCTCACCTTCCAGCGCTATGCGCAGGGCATACAGGTAAGGATCATTGAACACAATTTGCAGTGTAAGAAAGTATTGTGCAACATCTGCAGCAGTAACAAGTGCATTGGCCTTTTTATCATCTCCACCCAGCCTCAGTACTCCAAAGTCCATTCCGGTAAGCCAGCTGCTGTTGGCATCAAAGTGTACCGGTGGGATCTCTCCCGGCTTCGGATCAGGAAGATTAGACATACAGGCAATGGCTGCCTGTACATTATCTGCGGTTTTAAAACAATCCAGTGTTACATGCTGGCCCATTGCCAACAGTCGTAGGTCCAGGTATTTATTACCCTGTCCCGGAGGCGCCGGTGTGGTTTCCGGCTTGGCCGCGTTCCATGATGGAACATCACCCCAGGCGGATGTTACATCCAGCGTTACAATAACGCCGTTCTTTTCAGGATCAGGATCTGCTGTATTGTAGGATAGGCTGAAGCCTTTAATGGTTACGAAGCCAAGTTCTATCGGGCCTATGCCTATACTAAAGCTTACCTTTTTATCTGTAAAGTCATATATGAGGGAGAGATTATTCAGTGGAACACTATTCAGTACACTCCAGGGGGCTGCCAGTCCGAACTTTGTTCCGGTAGCCCATGATACGAATGTTTCTACAATGCTGCCGATGCTGGCCGATTCTTTAAAGGAAAGTGTAGCAATATTATGCCCCGTTTTGGGGTCCTTCACTACCTTTCCTTCCAGCAGTCCCCAACGGATACCGTATGATGCGTAATCGGGGTCGAAATCGTAGAATACGACCATATCAATGCCCAGCCAGTTGATGTTGGCCAGCAAAGAACCGTATTTTCCTACGGTTGATGTTGCTATTCTTTTACCATAACCGATCAGGGCATTACCGGAAATAGTCAGATTCAGGAAGTCAATTACCCAGGGCTCAGCAGTTTTACCTGCAAAGCTCCAGTAATTGGTATCTGTTGATACGGATACTTTCAGCCCATTAATCCCCATCACCATACCGGTGTCCCAGCCAAGATATTCCTTCAATAGGCCGGAGATTGAGAGTACACCGTCGGTTTGCTCGCCTTCAAACAGCCATGAGCTGGTGGCACTCGTATAGGAAGCCTGCAGGTGCAATGTGATATTGACATTCGGGTCATCGGGCAGCAGTATCAGATTACCATCTATTCCACCAATAAGCTGATTGCCTTGCCCACTAACGGAAACGCCTACATCTTTTATGGTAAATACAGTGGTATTCAGCATACTGATAGGCCAGTCAATATTCAACCGGCATTCCACTGTATAATTGATCTTTTGCATGGCGTAGGTAAACTGAAAATCCGTTACAACAGGTTGTGAGGGCGGATTGAACTGAACGCCAGGCAGGAATATCGAGAACAGGTCGGTGGGTTTGATCACACCCGACTGCAGCAAGCCGTTAAATACGAGGTCTGGCCCAATTACACCAAGGGCTACGATGCCGGCATCTTTTCCTTCACCAATTCTGAATGTGCCGTTTACAGACCAGGTAGTGAAGCGGTCCTGTACAGAACCTGGATTCTGCACGTTTACATTGGCAGTTATTTCTTCGAGGTATAAATTATTAAGCAGTTTATAAGTTTGATCCGTTGCAAAGGTAAACCCCACATATTCAATTACATTATTGACACTATCATATACCAGCTGCGTATTTTTCAGCCCAAATCCTGACATGGCATTGAATGGTGATGGCAGCGCCTGAGTAAGGTTTATGCCACCTGCCAGCTGGTAGAATTTGGAAATGCTGGGATAAGGGCTACCCAATTCACCGGACAGCTTCCATTTCCCGTCTTTCATCGGCAACTCAATAGCCAGTGTGATATCGGCAGAATCGATAATTCCTCCTACCGCACCGGAATTAATAGTGTCTGCATTTATAATCTCAAATTCGAAAAATGGTTTGCTAAACCGGAACCAGGGGAGTTCAGCAGGCGCCCAGCTTTCATTATACGTGAACCTTGTATTGGAAACAATGACATCCTGCGGTGCGGTAAATGAGATCTGCATTTGCGCGTTGCCCAATGCACTATTGTCGCCTGTTACGAGGATGCTGGTGAGTATACTGCTCTCGTATACAGGAGTGATAACACTGTTGGTGATAGAAAAACTGGCACCTAATAATCCTGTAAAGAAATCGAAAATAGCGCCAAGGCTGAAAACGCCGGGAATCAGGTTCAGCACTTTGCTGGCATTTGTATTTGCCGGCAGATCTGCCAGTAATTGTTCGAGTACTGTTTCGGTATCTTCTGTGGTGATACCGCCAATGTCTCCTCCGTCGTGAATGAGGTGGTGTGAACGATCTTCTTCCCTGTATTCCTCTACATCTGCCAGCACGGCTTCCAGTACTCCTTCTGTATCTTCTTCAACCATATGACGGTTAGGGAACACTCTCAATGAGGTGCTTGATTTACTGACGATATAATTCAGGAAACTTACTGAGTATCTGAATTTATCATTGTCAACATTCTGGTAAAAGTCAGCTATCTGTTTAAAATATTTATGTAGTTTGCCGTTGGCACCTTCTTCTCTGTATGCTTTAATAAAACCGCCCAGTATTTCTGCCGGGTTGTCTGCTTTTAACGCAGGCCATTCGAAGAGCGGTGCATTGATCTCGTTTGCAACAGCCTGTATATTGAGCGGGAGGGAAGGATAATAAATAGTTATCGGCGCTACATCTGCTCTTATATATTCCGAAAGCCCCAGTATAGTAGTGGGATATTGTAAACCGTCTGCAGCAAGGCCAGGCTGTATATAATATTTGCCAATATTCAATGCATCATTGGCGGTACCCTGACCTTCAAATATAAACGGCAACGCAGTGGTTTGTAACAGGTAGTTAAAAATGGGCTTGGGTACTCCACCTACCTGCACCAGCAATACACGGTCTGTTGTTGCGTTCAGCCAGGCCAGTTGTGCATTTATGTTTGCCATGGTAGCCACCCATACAAATTTGACCCGGTTAACAGCATCTATCTGCTTCAGATAATTTTTCCTGTTCTGGTAAGTGACGGCTTCATTCTCTGAGGCAAATTCCATATTGCATTTACCGCCATTCAGTAGTTCAAATACTTTGTTTGTATGATCGCTGAAATTACCCAGACTCAGTATGATGATGGATTTAGCACCCGGTGAAGGACGACTCCTGTTTTTTTGTGAGGCCAGCATGGCCACAATCACTTCAAACATCCGTTCTTCAGCAGGACTCATGAACGCGGACTTGCTGAGGTTATTGATGCCATATACCGGTATAAAATCCAATGCCGCCTGGCCCGTGATCCATCGGGCAATGGCTGCTTTTTCAGCATCAGGGGTATTTGTATAATAGTTCCAGTCCGGTACCGGTATGGGTACCGGCAGATAAAAGGCCCGTTGGGCAAAAGATTTGTAGCCTAATACTTTTTCATCTGTAAGGGTGATAAAATTTTTGTCGGAATTGAACTGGATCTGGTTGGCGCCCAAATACCACTTATAAGGCTGGAGGCGTAGGAAATACAGGGTATTGAGCCTTTTGGCAAAATTGGGGACTATCACGCGAGATGGGGAATGTTCATCATCTGCACCACCAGTGAAGCCCAGGTTTACCTCATTTCCAGGAGGATTATCGTCGGATTTAATCAGGGAAACAGTAGCATTTACCACTGTGCCTATGGGCTGCCTGTTTAGTTCCGGCAGCAGGTTGTATAACTTATCCCGGGTTGAATCTTCCCCGTAGTATACCTCTATGGTACCCTGGTATGCAAAGCCTTTACTGCTTAGCGGGTTAGCCAATTGCCGGAGTATCCCAACAGTAGAAGCCTGATGCCCACTACCGGCGGTATCACTTGCAAGCATGCGGATCACGGGATTCTTTCCCCCATTCAGATAGCCCCTGAATGCATCCAATGATTTCTTTACCTGGAAATCCCAGTTGGGATTGAAGTAAGTATATACCTTGGTGAATAATGATTCAAACATGGCTTGTTTTTTTAACGTGATGTGGATGTAGTGGTTAACTGTTGCTGTGCCTGTAATCCGCTGGCATTTTTCTTCCGGTACATAGCATACCATCCGAGCCCGCTGGCTTTACCTCCGGCATCCGGGTTACCAAACAGGTAAAATAATGTGGAACCGTTTGGTGGTATTTTCAGCAGACCGAGGAACTGCAATGCTATTTCTGTAAACATCAGCAGGAAGGAAGACTGAGAAGCACTGTAAGCTAACCTTATCTGACCTATGGATAATTTCATGATATTCTGCAGGCTGATGAGTTTCGCGCCGCCACCGGTACCGGGAAGAGAGATGCCTATGCCACCCCTGTAGGTATTGACACCTGTGCTTTGCGGAGACCATACCAATAGCAGGAAAGAGTTCAGACTTAGTTTTCCTGCCAGTTCTCCCGGTGTGCCCATGTTTAGTTTCAACTTTAATCCGTACCAGTTGTCAATGCTCATGTCGGATAATGCAACATCTGGTATAACGGGTAAATAACCTTTATCCGATAGCTGTGTACCTGCGTCTGCGGACACCAGTTCCTGCATGTCGAGTGCAAAATTCAGGAAAAGGCTATTGGTACGTGGCGTACTGTGCGCGGTATTAAAACTGATCTGTGTTACATCCATCACCATTTGTTTTTGTGAAGGAGCTGAGGCCGGGAATATCATGCTGATGCCCAGATTGTTGAAACGCAAACCCTTGTTAGGAAAGTCTTCTCCCTCATTATTACCGAAGGAAAAAATATCAAATACGGGGCAGGTAACCGGGTCACCGATCACGTAATAATCAATAAAACCGGACATACCGAACCAGGAAGAGATATCTCCGACTTTATCAGCATTCCGTGTGCTCAGCAGTACGTTTGAGATTTGTATTTTATGAATAATATTATTATCGAAATAGAAAGTATTGTCGCCCTGACTGGAAAGACTGTATAAAGTCTGATTGTCGGTGATTTGAAGACTTCCCTTCAGCATCACATTATAGTACACGTTTGACGTGTCGCCCATTATACTCACGGGCATTTTAAACAACTCAGTGATAGTAAGCTGTGCCAGGCTTTCAAAACTGCTTACAGCTGTATTCTCGAACAATACTTTCAGTGTCAGCAAACGAAAATCGTAGGTGGCGGACGATGCAGGCATTACTGATTCCTGTAACGTGTCATCAAACAACGGGTCTTCATAATAAATAAGCCCAAACATGGAACTGGGCTGATGTAGGGCTGCGTTTGCGCCATCCTTCTTCACAGGGCTGATCTCTACGGCAAAGTGATGTGCATTGAATGCGTCCGGATCAGTAACCCCTGCCATAATACCCACCAGGTTTTCAGGCAGTTTGCTGATATCCATGCGAAGGAAAAGAATGCCCGTCCAGTTTTCATCCTTTACAATCGTATTGAACTTATCAAAATATTTATTGCCGCTTTTATCCGCGGCCTGTTTAAAATAAGTTTGCAGCCATTGTGAGAGTATCACGAGCTCGTCGTTATCGGGAGGCAGCAGTTTACCATCCGGACCAATAATAGTAGGTGCTGCAAAAACATCTTTTTGTGTCCATTTAGACGGATTGGCAACAAGGCTTTTGGTGGCATCGTCCGCATCATACAGCTTCCCTTTTTTAGCCTTGATGATCATTACATTCCGGTAATCATTGTATTTATTCTGCTGGCCTACATTTGCTGTCATCTCCCAACTGCCGATACCTACTTTATTTGAGAATGCAGGCGCTCCGGGCACCGTTCCGTTCAGTGCACCGAGATGGTTGGCATTGGCAGCCACCAGCATCAGATCGCCGGTTTGCAGCGCTTCTATTAGCTGCTCATCGGGATTCATGAATTTCAGGGAATACGCAGTGCCGCTATCGGTATTCTGACCAAGTAATACTTCGTTCCATTGCATTTGTCCGCCGGATGTGGTAACTGTTACCAGCAATCCCGATGGTGTTGTTGATATTTGCGGGGCTACATTTTCTGCCAGCCGTATGTTGCCTTTTATCAGGGACCGGGAAGTAGATAATGTGCCAACATATTTTCTCCGGGCGGGACTTACAACCTGGTTTTCAAAAGCGATGATCTGTTCCTTTGAAAAAGAGTTGATACCGTCGCCCGCTGTTACCCCGTTATAGGGTACTATGGGAAAGCTGACCTTGTCGTCAGCTATAAAAGTAAAGCCAGGTATATTGTGCCCGAAAAGATCTGTGTAATGTGGTGTGATGAGGGCATCGCTGCCAAATAATGCAGCCCCTTTGGGTTGTGCGATATAACTGATCACATTGCCTTCGCCTGCAAGCAGCGTGGCCCATGCCGTACTGAAATTGTTACTGAGTAGTGGGGCGTTAGGATCTTCAGGCGGCTGCTTTACCGGAGAAGCTTCCTGAAACGGAAATTTAGAGGCAAACGCAGGTTGGCAGGATATAAAACGGATCTTATCTCCGTTTGTGGTAGCTGTTTTGGGCGTAATGCTAAAAAATTCAGTACCCTGCATTCCTCCTATCAGGTATTGCTTGCTGCCATCAATAACGGATGGCATTTGCATAGTAAAATCTCCTTCCGGCGTCAGTAAAAATCTTTGTATGGTAGACGATGTATATTCACCACCGGCAAATACCAGTCTTGCCGGTAATGTATTTGTGCCGGAAACATCCGGCAGCAGGTTGATGGCAGCACCGAATACGGTTCTGAAATAAGAGGCTAGTACCGTATTGGTCTGATCGGAATTGATTCCTGTAAAGTTAAACCAGGTACGCCTGCTGACATAACTACCACTGATGGTACAGTTACCGGTTTGGCAGGGGTCAAATGCTGTGTTAAATACATCTGTTGGATCAATACTTGCAGTGAAGCCGATAAAATCAGTAGCGCCGGGATCACCTCCTGCGAGTGGCAACCATTCAGACAAAGCATTGCGGTTGACGGTTTGTACCGGGAACAAAAACTGGAAACCCCATTGCAGTTCATTATAAAGAGAAAGTCGTTGTATAGAGAGCGAAAACTGTATGGTTCCCCGTAGCGGCCCATTGAATGGAATGGTACCAATAACGGGAGCTTTGATATTTGGTGTGGACGGACCGGAGAAAAAGATGGTGTAATTATTCTGCGATCCATCGAGCAGCAAGGTACTATCGTCTTTCCAGGACAGCGCCATACCATTGGTAATATTCAGTGAGAGGGTAGTGGTGAGGGGGGCCTGTAAACCGCTATTGACGGATGTTCCGTTGCTATCGATACCCATCACCGGTGCAGTATTCATGTTTATATTCACATTATCCTGTAACCATACAAATGCACGGCCTGCACCGGAACTGTTCAATACATTGTATATGCTGGTTACAAATTTCATCGCACTATCAATGCTGTTAATAACAGGAGGTAGTGCTGCAAATACAAAACTACCCAGGTAGGTAGTGCTGGCCAATGCTTCTTTCAATTCTATTGTATCAACACCGGGTGTAATACCTTTGGGTATTACGAATGCAATGAAGCCTTTGTCGGCAGCACTGGTTTCTGCAATATATAACTGGTCGATAAATTGTTTGTTGAAAAAAGCCATGGCAATTATATTTCACGTGATAAAAAAAGGAATGAAATACCCACCGGGCTGCAAGCCCGTAAAAAACAGATCAGTTAATGATGTATATGGTGTACCGGTCCGCTATACTTCTTTATACTTTTGCAACAACAAGGCCTTGCCCGTATTGTAAAACAATACAGGCAAGGCAGGCATTACAAATTAATTTTTAAACGTTGCAGAACATGCGAGTGCTCTTTGGGTATTGCTACCTCCGGTCTGAAGACCACTCATAAAGATAGCAACGGTGTAGGTCTGACCTCTGCCAATGCTGATATTATTGAATGCAGCGCGGCCGGATGAAAAATTAGGAGTAAGAGCGATGGAAGCCTGAGGGGGAGTACTGTAATAAGAAGGATTTTCTCCTCTCCATACGCCGGCCCATGCGCCATTGGATTGTGGCAGCACGCCATCAGGCAGGTCAAACTGGAAGGAAAAAGAAGTAGTACCCACTTTAATCTCAGAAATACCGGAAGTAAAGATGGTATTTTCGCCAGTAGATTTCTCAGGAATAGTAGCAGTGCCGCATATATTACCATACTTCTGAACACTGCCGGTAGGGTTAAGTGTTGGGCCTACGGCGTAACCAATAATATAGCTGCTGTTGTTGATATCCAGGCCGCCAAAGTTAGCGGAACCAGAAGGCGTGTTAGTGGGGATAGGAAAAGTCTTTAACGGATCTGTATTCCACGGAATAGAACCAGCGTTTTGCCAGATAGCGAGGAAGTTGCCGTAAGTGTTTGGCTGGTTTCCCGGCATAGTTGTGTAATCAACATCGATAGAATCAGCAGCCACATTCGAAACAACGAGCGTGGTAGTGTAAAGGGTGGAAGCTGTGAGCTCCACAAGTGTTTGTGTTTCCATGAATAGTGTTTTTTGAGGATTAGAAAAAAGAGGTTATACTATAAATCCGAGGCGGGTGTAGATGTATTGAAATTGAGGATAGCCGCTGCTGTAGAAAGATCCTCTCCCATAAAATATATAAGTGTGTAATTGGAGTTAATGCTTAACGGTACATTATTCATACCGATAGTGCCTTCGCTGGAATTGCTGTTCAGCATAACTTTGGAAACAAGTGGTCCAGGATTGTAAGGTGATGCATATCCTTTCCACAGGCCAATCCAGTTGTTATATTGCTGCGGCAGATAACCGGCAAGTGTTTGGTAATGTATCGCGAGTGAATTGGTACCCAGGTATTCCAGGTTGATGCTCACCTGCGTAGGTGCCAGTACCAAGCCTCCCGCAGATATTACACTGCTGCAGCAAATATTGGTAATATCCGGCCCTACCCCATAACCTACTACATAGCTGTTGTAGGTAATGGCGAGGTTATCGATCACTATTGTTCCCTGTTCTGAATTCTGTTCAATAAACATTTGTGCCAGCGGTTTTGCTGTCCAGGGGATCATAGATGCTTCCCATATGGCAACAAAGTTCCTGTAAGTGAGTGGCTGATTACCAGGCAACCCTTTATAACTGGCTGTTACGGTATCTCCATCATAAAAAGGGATGGACACCGAGCAAGTATCCAGCGTAGGTGTATTTAACTGCACCAGCAATCTTGAAGCAATAGGGACAACTTGTAGGAGACCATTTTCTACATAGTCAGATGTAGAAGATATATCGTCAGCTTTCATGGAACATGGTTTATAGAGATAGTGATACTGGCTTATTAAGCCATATGACAAGCAACCCATTACTTAGCCGATTCCTGCATTCATAACTTATTCCTTAAGTGATTATTCTGAGGTTTATCTTTTATTCTGAGGTTTATCTTTTACAACATTCTTATACAGATTTCACATCTTTATTAAGGATAGAAAAACCTGCTGGGGAATTAAAGATAACTAAATCATCCAATATTAATTAAAATCTTATGTTATTTATTTTAAAAAAGTGAAAAAAAAATTAATAGATATTTTACAACAAAATAAGATTAGATATATACGATATATGAGTTATGATTAATCTGTATAGGAACATTTTATCCAAAGAGCTAACCAACAAAACGATAAGCCGATTACCGAAATCCAGGGAGCTATTGATAAACTGAAACAAAGAATCAGCTATGCCCAAGCCCTGATACCGGATGCGGAAATTGCCCCGGCTGAATATACCGGCATTAAGAACACACTAAAGGCGGAGATTGAAGCACAGGAATCCAGGAAAATGGAACTTGTAACTGATTATGGAGAACAGCAAAGGCAGGATAATCCTTGTAAATGCGGTCTGGCACTATGAGAATGGTGATTTAGATACCAGGCAAAAGATTATTGGTTCGATGTTCCCTTCAAAACTAATTTTTGATAAAAACGATTATCGAATCATTGAACCTAACCCTATACTGGAGCTAATAGTATTGCCAGTAAAGGATTTGGAAGTATCTAAAAAAGGAAAGGTCGGAACTTCTTCCGACCTTTCCTTTTTAGTGCACCGGCGTGTATTTTTCTTGAACCGATTCCAGGTAGCCGACTTTTTTTCACTTGCACCGTCTTTTACAATCATTAGGTGAGTCTGTGTTCCTCTGCTATTGAAAAGAAAAGCAACCGGAGTTCAACAAATGCCAGCTATGTTTTGGTAAACCAAAACTACCTGACTTTCCCCATGCTTCGCATTCGGGTATAAACATTATCATTAAAGTGATCAGCCAACTATTTGCTTTAATTTCTTATTGATTTCAGCCAGAGTGAGATTTAATAATCTTGCACTAATCGCCGCTAATTCTTCTTCTGTGAAACTCTCGTGATATTGTTTGGTGAGCCAGGTTGCCGAATTATACGATAGTGTATAGGAGGATTCTTTCAATTTTATTCGTAGGACTTTTGAGATGGAAAATGCTTTTGATCCCGCATTTTTAAAAGTCTCCATTATTACATGTAACCCTATTTCCTTGTTGTAAAGCTTTAGATCCCTATACAGAATCATACCTTCTGCATTATCGCCATCAATACATCTGATTACGCCAATGTATTCAAATAGTTCTTTTTCGGGCTCGAGCACTTTTTCTAATGCAGGTTTTAATTTGTATGTAACTTCTTTCCATATCTCTTTAATAACAGGCAATGATTTCTCCTTTTTAAATATTTGAGGTGACAGTTTGGACACTAGCATTTCCAGGTGCTCTCTTTTCTTCTGATTCGATTTTGCATAAGAGACTTCTTTCTTTAGCTCTTTTTCTAAATCTTCTATTGAAGGTAACTGGCTCTGGAGGTCTTTAGGTATTAGATGGCTGAGCTGGTACTCGGCTACGCCCATTGGCTTGTTTACATCTTTCAAGGCGTATTCAACAGTTACCCGATCCTTGTTCTTGCACAGAATAAGTCCAATGGAAGAAGTATCCTGAGATGTTTATAGTTATTATCTATTGTTGAGAGGTAGAAATTCATTTTTCCCGCATATTCGGGCTTAAACTCACCAATTTTCAGTTCAATAGCAACATAGCAGTGTAGCTTTAAATGATAAAGCAATAGGTCGATGTAATAGTCTTTCTCTCCTGCATTTATCAATGTTTGTTTACCTACAAATGAGAATCCCCGGCCCATTTCGAGCATAAATTTCATAATATGATCCACTAGGGCATTTTCCAGGTCTCTTTCTCTGGCCTCATTAGTAAGATTGAAGAAATCAAATTTATAGGGATCTTTAAATAGCTCATTTGCGAGTTCGCTTTGGACCGCAGGTAATGTATCCGCAAAATTATTTTGTACTTTGTCTTGCCTGTTAAATAATCCTGACTCAATCTGATGTACCAAAATGTTTCTGCTCCAGCCATTTCCTATAGCCTGTTCGGCGTAGAAATTCCGTTCCTGCTGATTTTTCACTTTATCGAGAAGTGTACAGATATGAAACCATGGTAATTTTGCAGCAGCCTGCTGCAAAATTGAATTCATGCTCCCTTCCGGATCGTGGTTGCTCAAAATTGACAGTTCCGGCCATGCTATCGCAAAGTTTCTCATATAGCGAAGATTCCTGGGAGAAAGACCCTTAAAGTCAGGGAATGCTATGCTCAAATCCTTGGCCAACTGTTCTACCACTTTAGATCCCCATCCTTGATTCTGCTCTTGCTGCGATATAGCATTACCTATTTCCCAATAGGTTGCCAATAGTTGCACATTGGCGGTTAGAACAGCCTTCAATCTGGCTTTTTGTATGGTTTGCTTTAATGATTCAAGTGTATGAATATATGTTTTGGGAAGTTGAATTTTCATGTTGAATGAATAACATGAAAATTAGGTAAAGAAAGAATGATAAGCGTTAATTACAAGTTAATGAGGTAAGGGAATTATTCAATTGTAAAAGCAAATATGGTTCGACTTCTCCCAAAAAATTCACTTTTACTAAAGTCAAATATCGAACCGTCCGACAGCGTAAAGCCATCAAGCTAATATATACGCTGGACGCGGGTCTTCCCGAAAATAAAAATGGACAAACCAAGAGTAATCTCGATTTGTCTACTTTAGTGCCCAGAACTGGATCCTTTATGTCCTGGCTTTCAATATCTTACAAGTAAAGTGTGTCAAAAATGTGTCGTAATCTGAAAGAACTCCGTTTTTAAACGTTTATGCGCTCTTTCTCCCTGTCAGGGGTAAATTTATGAAATTTAGTTAAATTTTTGTAAGGTGGTATTGTTCAGGATATTGATGCAATTAAAGCTACCACAGATGATAGAGATTTTGTCGCATTGGAGAACGCAGTCTACGATAGTATCAAAAAAGCTAACCAGAAACAGCACTTGTTGAGCTTTTAGAGGACAAGAACATTAAAGTTGTGAAACAGGATGTAGCCGAAGGTTTCGACGGATTACAAACTTTCGTTAATGGGAGCATTCCAGTTGTTGCATACAATGTAAGGAAAGCAAGCAAGCTTGATAGAATACTATTTACTTTACTTCACGAACTTGCTCACTTATTATTAAAATTTGGAGATATAGCTGAAAGAGAAAAGGAAAACTTATGTCATCAGTTTTCAGGAGCAATGTTACTGCCTGAAGAAACTATCAAAGCAGAATTAGGGGCACATCGTAGAAAGCTTTCTACTTTAGAATTGGGTAATATCAAGAAACAATATGGTATCTCAATGTAAGCTATCGTTATGCAGGCAAAAGCTTGTGGTATTATCAATGATTATTATACCAAACAATTCTTCTTCTTTATGAAACAAATGAATTGGAGAGTTGATGAGCCCGTAGAATACCAGGGAGCAGAAGAGAGTAATCGTTTTGAACAACTTTTATTCAGAGCTTTGATTGAAGACCAGATTTCAATGTCGAAAGCAGCTTCATTATCTAATCAGTCTTTGGCTGAATTTAAAAAAGAACATCAACAGGTGTTTTAATATTAAAATCTACATGCCAAATATCGGCACGGAAGGGTATGTTGAAATACGGCCTGCTTTCTGATAACTTATTTTCCCGCGGGCATTACTCGCAAAATTGTTGTTGACGATGCAGGTAGTTCTATCCGGAGACTATCCGTGCCCGTTTCCAGTACCCGGTTTGTCAGCGGTTCAATTACTTTCGCCTTGTAAGGGAAACGGACCGTCCGGCTGCCACCCTGTATGGTATGCAGCGTAATCCATTGATGTCCCGCATAAATTACTTCATCTGTATCGAGATAAATATGCACGCCTGCCTGTTTCCAGTATTGCCGCAGCACAGCGGCATCCCAGCGCAATTTGCCTTCCAGGTATTTACGCGGTTCCTGCGGTCCGTCAACCCATGTGCCGGCGCCATCCGTCTGCAATATCAGGGCGCCGGCAGCGCGCCTTTTTTTTATGAATGCTTTTTCACGGGGCGTAAGCGCCGACGTCCCCAGTAGCCATATTACCTTATACCTGTTGCCCGGCAATTTTTCCATGTCCTCTCTCAAAAAAAGATCATAGGGCGCTCCTGTTTTTCCGAGTGGGGAAGAATTACCCAGCACCTGCGCCGCCAGCTGGCCGTTGGAAGCGTCGCGGAAACAAAACTCCCCGTCGGCAATTACGCACACCTGTGCATTCATTTCCGGGGCCGCTGCCGGCCGATATTTTTCCCATAAGGCCTGCTCCTGCTCAAATACTTCCAGCAAACGGGGATCGCTGAACCAGCCACCCCACATATCAAACCACCACCCCCCATAACTGCCTGTGAGCATGCGCCCCAGGTTCTTCTTCAGCAGCGCCACTGAGGCATCCATATCCGGCGGTCCCAGCCACACACCGCCATCATACCGCTTTCCCGGCGGGTTAACATCGGGAGCGCGGTCTTTAAGCAATGTGGTAATGGAAGTGCGGGTATCGTTCTCCGCCAGCCACAGCTTTCCATGCAGCTGTATACTTTGTACCGCAGCCATCGGCGGCCAGTCTTCACCCATTACCCGGTTGTAGGCATTGGGACTTGAAAGATAGTCCAGATCCGGGCAACGCAGCAGTTTCGCGAGCGCTCCATGCCCCTTCCTGGGATCGGTAATAAAGTAATGATATCCGTAGAAAGCGCCCGTAAGCAGGCGGCGATGGCTGGTTTCCTTAACAATCTTGCAAAAATAAGCGATATCATCCGCCAGGGTTTCCGCGTGAAAACGATAGGTGTCTACCACATCCTCTTCATCTCCCTGTTTGCGCCAGGCAGGATGGCTGTTCTTTCCACTGATGTCTGCCGGCTGCGCCGTTTGAAAAGAAACGTTTGTCTGCCCCCACGCCTTGCGCAGTGCGGCATTGCTGCCTGCATACCTGCGCTGCAGCCACCTCCGGAAGGCTTGCGTCCTGGTAGGGTTCTCATCATAGAAATACTGATGATAGTGATATACCCACTCTTCCGTACCTCCGGCCGCAACATGAATGCCTATCAACTGCGCGGCATAGCGGGAAGACAGCAGCCATTCCGTCACATCTTTCAACACGCGGCCGGTTTCCTGTTTCCACTTCTCCGATGCAAAGCATTGACGAAACGTGCTGCCATCGGGCAAGCGGCAGTCGGCATCGGGATGGGCGTTCTCCCACCACAACGGCGGATCAAGGTGCAGACGTACAATCACCTTTGCGGCAGGGTCCGCGAGCAGCAGCTTTTCAAAGTCCTCCCTGATCGCTGAAAAGTCGTATTGGTTCACACCTGTCCAGAGTGGTTTCCGGAAGGGCCCTATACCCGATTCCGTGTTAATGCCGCGATCTCCCAGGTAACAGGGAAGGCTGTACAGATGAATGCCCGTAGCAGCCGCTTCCCTGTAATACTGTTCTTCTCCCAGGTACGACATGTAAAAAAACGGCGGATATGCCTGCCCGTTAATAAAAAGAGAAGGCACGCCCTGCAATGGCCGTACGCCAGCAACGTTGTACCCGGTAGATTGCGCCACTACCGGGCATAACGGCCGGATAAGCAGCAGCAACAGCGGAATGTATCGTATAAAAAAACTATTCATCATCAATATCCCGTCAATACTCCTGGCTCAACCCGAAAAGCGGTTTCCTGAACTGCCACTGGCCGCGCGTAAAATCAGGTATGAACTGTACTGCTCCTCCTTCTGCAACAGAAGCTTCCGACAGCGGTGTAATGGCGTACCACGCAGCAAGATCATATACGTCAAGCGGGTATGGCGCACGCTGCCTGATGCAGTTGATGAATGCGTTCATGGTAAACCAGTCAATGCCTCCATGCCCTGCTCCGGCTGCATCATTCCCGTATTTTTTCCAAACGGGGTGATCGTATTTCTCCAGCCAGCTCGCGGCGTTCTCCCATGCATCGCTGGTTTTACTCTGCCCTTCAATGTATATCGCCTGCATATCATCCATCCATATTCCCTGCGTGCCCTGCACCCGGAAATTGAGTGAATAAGGGCGGGGAGAATTGGTATCGTGCGACAGCAGGATGGTTTCCCCGTTGGTCGTGCGTATCAGCGTGGTAACAATATCTCCCAGGTTGAACTTCACTTTCGCATTGGGATGACCCGGCCCGCCATTGTCTACTATATATTTATGCAGACCTCTCGACTTGGTTGCAACAGATGTCAGCGACAGCAGCCGGTTTCCGCGGTTAATGTTGATGATATTGGCAACCGGACCCAGTCCGTGGGTTGGGTACAGGTCTCCATTCCGGTGAACGGAGTGGATAGTACGCCAGCGGGCTTCGGAGATGGCGTTTTCGCCAAATTCCACACCATGCCCTTTTAAATGCTCGCCATCATTGAACTTTACCGACCGCAGATCATGCTGGTAGCCTCCCTGCAAATGTGTGATTTCTCCAAACAATCCCTGGCGCACCATATTCAACACCGCCATAATATTGCGGCTGTAACAAACATTCTCCATTGCAAATACGGGTATTCCTGTTTCTTCACTGGTATCTACCAACGCCCAGCACTCCCTGATATCCGCAGCCCCGCATACTTCCACCGCCGGCGTTTTCCCGGCCTTCATAGCCGCCACTGCCTGGGGTACATGCCATTGCCAGGGCGTTGCAATAATCACAGCATCCATATCTTCCTGCTGCAGCATACGAACATAATCATATTCTCCTGCCGTGTATTCCTTTACTTTATGGTTGCTACCATATGCATCGGCGATCATTTTACGGCTGGCGGGAATGGCCCATTTCGTATCGGGGTCGCAAACTGCCGTAATCTGCATATCGCTGCGGCGCAGGCAGAGCGCGAGATAATCCCTTCCCCGCTGTCCTACTCCAATGATTCCCACCTTTACTTTACGCTCCCTGCGCAGCGTACGCCCCAACGCTGGCGTGCCCTGTGCTGCGAGCGCGCCGGCGCCTGCAACGGCTGCATTTCGTATAAATGTCCGTCTTTCCATTTTGATATTGTTTGTTGATATAAATAGATCAATAACTGGCACGCCCATCCGGAGACGCCGCTACCAGCACTTTGTAAGTATGCCTGCGGTTCCGTTCGTACAGGCACAGATAATAGCTGCCGGGGGGCAACTGTTGCATATTCAGCTCAGTTACCTGACCGTATAGTTTTTTGCGGATGGTTGCAATACCCAGCTGGTTGTAAAGCACGGCTTCTGCGCCGGGGCGGCCGTTATACCGTATAAAAAGCTGGCCGTTCGTAACCGGGTTAGGATATATAACCGCAGTGCCGGCAACGGTTTGTTTCATAGCGCTGCTGTTAAAAAGCAGGCTCACGGTTTGCAGGCTGTCATTGATGATACTGCCAGCGAATGCGCTGCGGAAACCCGCCGGCACCAGCAATACCGGCGCCAGATGCGGCATTGCGCCCTGGTATTGAAACGTGCCCGCGGCAGTCACTTTATATACATCCGGATTGCCGTATTCCTGGATGTAACTGTTCTCAAACAGCTGCCCGTACATATACAAACGGGTGTATTGTTTTGTCATCACCCAGTAGAAATCATCCATGCGGGTACCGTAATAGTCTGTCCATGCCGATATCAGCGATGGATTGTCAATAGTGCTGTCCGGTGGTATCCAGGCAGGTTCTACTGACGTATGTTCCCAGGTTTCATTAAAGCTGTTAAGCCATACGCTCTGCGGGGTATATTGCAACACTCTCAGCCACTGGCTGCGGTACAGCTCTCCCTGCTCCCTGCCTGTACCGAAAGCCCCGTTCCAAAAGCCGGGCATCACATCCATTACTTCATTTCCTACCGGATTGCCGAATTTGTTCAGTATCGGCCAGCCGTAAGCATTCTTATACGCAGTGTCATTCTTTATCTCATTATACATCCAGCGTACAGTACACTGTCCGAAATAGGTCATTGCACCGGGATTGGCCGCGGCATAGCCCTTTATGTCATCGCTGTTTGCCGGCCACCATACAAAATGAATGAGCAGTGGTTTCCCATCCTGCTTGTAATAACAATCCTGGTAAGGAATATAAAAATTATCCCAGGCTCTTTTAGACTCCGATTCCACAACGGTGGCGGCAGCGGCGCCGGTAAGCCCTCCGCTTCCTCCCATTGCCACGCAGAAGTACATTTTATGCTGCCCAGGCTGCAGCTGGCTGTTCCATCGCACAATACGCGCTGCAAATTGCAGCGCCCTGTTATCAACCCAGGCATTGGGGCCGTTAGTGATATCGAACATGATATAGGTAAAACCGGCATCATGGATCATGCGGAGCTGAATATCATTAATGGTGCTGTCACCGGAGTCGTACGTACCAGGATGCCCCGGTACCTGCGGCTGGTAGTCGTTTCCCCAGGCATACCATGTATCTGTTTGCACGGCGTCTGCGGTTGCGCCCTTATTATTGTTATCCAGGCAAAGCCAGTTGCCAAGTGATACTGCGCAGGCAACTGTGGCAGTATCCGACATATCGCCCAGCAATGTAGCGTCGGGCGCGGGAATATTTCCCTTGGGAACAGCAGGCCTGTTACCTGCCACCCAGCGGTGATGATAAGCGCCGAAGCCGCTGCCGGAAGAATAACTGACCCACCATTCCCCGCTGTCGTAATAAACAATATCCGCCTTGCCGTCGCGGTCCACATCATACACAAAACCTTTTTCCTTGCCTGTGCCAAACCCTGTTTTCCAGGTGCTGCCGGCAGCAAAGCTGCTGCCTCCGGAAAGCGCTACCTGCCAACTGCCATCGCTCTTCTTAAAACAAACAGCATCCGCCTTGCCATCGCCATTTACATCTGCCGCCATGCATTGATCAGCAGTAGCGCCGAAACTCCCGGTCCATGATGAAAAAGAACCAAAACCGGTACCGGTTGATAGTCCTACATACCAACTGCCCGCCAGTCCGCCGGACTGGAAATAGATAATGGCATCTTCCTTCCCATCTCCGTTCACATCGGCCAGCAGCTGTCCGGCGGCACCTACCCCGTTACCGTTACTCCATAGCACCGGCGCCAGAAAACCTGTATCATTGGCCAGCGCCACATGCCAGCCGCCAAAACCGGGATCAAAATAAACCGCGTCTGTTTTTCCGTCTCCGTTCACATCTCCCATCAGCGCGTGATAGCTGCCGATAGGCGTGGCAGTGCCGGATGTGTAAACCAGGTACTTGCGCGGATTTACAAAAGCGGCGCCGTTGGAAAGCGCTCCGTACCAGTCGCCTGTAGAATAGTAGGCAAGCGCATCGTCTTTGCCATCACCGTTGATATCTTTCAGAAAAAAGCCGGCCGCCTGTTTTCCCAAACCCGATATACGGTTATAAGGTTTTGTTTTTGCAAACAATGTGGAATAGAAGATGCCTGCATTTCTTTGCGCATACAGCCCGGTACAGCATGCAAGGAGGCCTGCCACGCAAACACTGGCAAGCGTCATACTGCGTTTTATAGGAGTAGTCATGTGCATCGTGATTTAGTTTTAGTAACCGGCGTTCTGCCCGTTTGCCCAGTTATCGGCTCCGCCGTTCTGTTGCCTGATAGCGGGATTTGCATCTATCCAACCCTGGTATAACGGGAACAAGTAGTTCTTCGGAAAGAACTGCTGCGTATGTACCAGCCCCCTGGTATTATATACCCACACGCCATTCTCCTTAGTGATGTCAACTCCGTACAGGGGTTGGTTTAAAATTGTTTCGGCGGTTCTCCACCTGATCAGATCCCAGTAGCGTTTGTTTTCGAAGGCAAGCTCCACACGGCGCTCACGGCGTACAATATCACGCAGTTCCTGCTGCGCTGGTATGTGGTTATAAGTCTGCTGCAGTGTGGGTAATCCTCCCCGCACCCTTACCTTGTCAATTGCATTCACCACATCCTGGTCTATCTGACCTGCTTCTATCCGCGCTTCGGCAAAATTCAGCAGCACTTCCGCATACCTGAGAAAGTTGTAATTGGATCCCTCCAGCGCAAGGTTGCCTTTCAGCCTTTCATCAATGCCTTTCCGCCTGAAATAGCCTGTATTGTTCTCTTTGCCGAGATCTCTGCCAAATTCCTCACCTTGCTTCATGTTGAATGTCTGGCCTGCAAACACAGTCCCATCGTAGATGATCGATTGATAAAAGCGGGTCTCCCTGTTTTTATAGGGATGGGCAGGGTCGTAACCGGATGCGGGATCCGAAATAGGCCGACCGTTAGCCATCACGTAATCATCCACCAGGTTTTGCGTAGGCTGCATAGCTCCCCATCCGCCGAAGGTGCCTTTAGGCCCGAAGTAGCTGGACTGGTAAGCGTTTTTGGCGCCGGACAGGTGCTGGTAAGCGAATACCGTTTCCCTGTTATTGTTATTCTCCGCCATGAACTGGGCATTATAATCCGGAAAAAGATCGTAAGGCTTTCCATTGCCCAGTTCATCAATTAGTTGCTTGTTGGTAGCCGCCGCCGCAACATACTGATGATTGAACAGCTCTATCCATCCTTTCAGGGCCAGCGCAGCGCCTTTGGAAGCATGGCCTTCGCTGACGCTTCCCCTGGTATTGTCTGCCGGCAAATCGTTGGCGATGGCCGCTAGTTCATCCGTCATAAACTTATATGTTTCTGCAGACGTACTCCGCGGTTTGAAAATAGCGTTTCCCTGCTCCTGCCTGTTCAGCAGCTCCGTTACGAGGGGTACCCCACCGTACGCCATCCACAGGAGATGATAGTAATAGACGCGCAGAAAGCGGGCCTCGCTCAAACGCAGCTTCTTCCAGTCATCCGGGAATTTCTGCGGCGTCTCATTTATCCTCGCAATAAAAAGATTGCATTTCCTGATAAAGCTGTACATCTTATCATACATAAAGGGCATGGCAGGATAATCGTGGTTATACAGTCCCGGATTATAGTTAGCCGGGCCATAAGACCGGGCTACAGACAGCTGCCACGACATGGCCCAGTGAAAACTGCATACGCTGTTATCGCTCCAGTTTTCAAATGCGTCATAATTGCAGCAGCTTGCAGTGGTAACGGCGTCGGGCAGATTGTTATAGATATCGTTCAGGAAAATATCGCCGCCCGGAGCGTCTGCAAAAATTGATTCCGCAGACAGCTGGTCCCTTGGTGTAACCTCCAGGAAATCATGGTTACAGGCGGTCAGCAGCAACGTTAACAGCAGCAGCCTGTACCAATTACGAAAATTATTTGTGATGAACATATTCCGGTTCTTTTACTAGTTTTTGAAAACAACATTAACCCCTACTGAAAACACCTGCTGGTGTGGATAATACCAGCCCCTGGTATTTCTATCTGCCTTTCCGCTCTCACCCATTTCGGGATCGATGAAGTCTTTGATAGGACTCCAGGTAAGGAGATTCTGCCCGGCAACATAACAGCGTAGCGATTCGAACCCGCAGCGGCGGCTCACTGCCGCAGGCAGAGTATACCCTATCTCCGCCGATTTCAGGCGCAGGTAAGCGGCGCTCCAGTACCACCAGGATGAGCTTTGCTGATTATTGCTGTTGCCTCCCTGACCAAACAGCCGTGGATAACGCGCACCGGTATTTTCGGGCGTCCAGTAATCGAGCGATTTTTTTGTAGCGGAAGCGCCCACGAAAAACGGCCATACCAGCTCTTTCTGTATCTGTACATCTGTTTGCGCTGCACCCTGGAACAGCAGGTTCATATCAAATCCCCTGAATGACAGGCTGGGGCTGAAAGCATAAATAATCTGCGGCAGTACGGGGCGCCCGATATAGGTTTCATCGCTGGCGTCTATCCTGTTATCGCCATTCACATCTTCGTAGCGTATATCTCCCGGCGCTACCGCGCCAAAAGTCGGTGTTGGTATACCCGCCTTCAGCTTTCCGTCGCTACCGAAATCGCTTTCCTGGTACAGCCCCACTGCCTTCAGCCCGAACTGGGAATTCAGCGGCCGGCCGGTGCGCGAACGGTTGGGATTATTCATGGTTACGGGGTTTTCAAACGTTTGTATCAGCTTGTTTTGGGCATAGGTAAAGTTAACAGTAACGCCCGCACGCAAGCCATTGTGAAAACGATGCTCGCTGCTAAGGGAGAGGTCAATGCCATGGTTGCTCATGATGCCTGCGTTTACCTGGGCAATGCCGATGCCATATTCCGCCGGCACTACGCTGGCCGGACTTACCAGCATGTTATTTCTTTTCTCGTGGAATACGTCCGCTTCCAGTCCGAGCAATCCCTGCCAGAGCGTTAGCTCAACGCCTACATCCGCTTTCGCTGCGCGCTCCCAGGTAATGAAGGGATTGGGTTCCAGGCGTTCGCGCGCGCCCTGTAATACTTCTCCTTTAAAAACATAGGCGTTCCCGTATACGCCCATGGCGCTGGAATACTGGAACGGGCCGCCTGCCAGGTTACCGGACTGCCCCCAGGATCCTCTCAGCTTCAGGTTATCAATCCAACTGAACCGGTCTTTTATGAACGGTTCCTCCGACAGCCGCCAGCCAGCGGAAAAAGCTGGGAAAAAGCCATATTGCCGTCCGGGTGCAAAGTAGTAATGACCATCATACCTGCCGGACGCTTCCAGCATGTACTTACCCGCATAAGCGTAAGAAGCACGGTATACATAACCTACCTGCCTGGTTTCACTGGATGAGCCCCCCGTACCCCATGTCTTCTGGTCGGCGCTACCCAGGTCAATTTCGTCGATATTCAGATCGTACCTGCCCCTGGAAGCAGAGAGCCGGTCATACTTCGTTTGACGGACTTCCATTACGGCGAGGCCGCTTACTGCATGCTTGCCGAAATCATGATGATAGTTCAGGAAAGCCTGCCAGGTGTACTCCTTCCACCGCTGGTTCTGTTCCAGCAGCGAGGGTTTTCCGGCGCTGACAACCGGCGTATATGCATAAGGGTTAGTAGTGGTATTGATGTTATAGGTAGTGGGCTGCGGTTCGTTCCAATTTTTCTCAAAATAAGTGGTAGGATCATAGCTGAACACGCCTTTAATGCTGAGCCCTTCCAGGAAGGGCAGCTCTTGTTCTACCGACAGCTGGCCCATGATCCTTGTTTCGTCGCTCGACCGGGAGCCGGTAGACAGCAGGTACAGCAGCGAAGGTTTGCCATTGTTGTTGGCAAGGAGCCCGTTGGAATATTTCAAAGCATTAATCGGCCACCATGCCTGGGCACTCGCAAACACATCCAGGCCGTTGGCGCCCGGCTGATGCACCAGGTTATTGAGGCCATTGATAGATAGTGCCACCGTGGTTGTTTTTGTTGGCCGGGATTCCAGGTTGGCCACCACATTGTAGCGCTTTACATTGGTAGAAGCCCATAAACCGCGCTGGTAAAGGTATCCCAGCCCAATGTAGTAGGTGGTATTTTCAGAACCGCCCGAAAGAGAAATGTTATGGCCCGTTAAAGGGGTATTGCGGTTACGGATAGCAGCCATGGCATCCGCGTTTGGATATTTGTCGTAATCCGCTCCCGGTGCATGTTCCACAGATTTCCTGAAGCCCTCCACCTGTTCATCGGAAAAAGTGGGCGCCTGGCCGGCATTCCTGTCGGCAATATTCCGCAGGGTAACATATTCATATGCATTCACCATTTTCACGGTAGTAGTAGGATTCTGGAAACCGGCATAGCCGCTGTAAGACAACGTAGGTTTGCCTGCACGGCCCTTTTTTGTGGTAACCAGTATTACACCGTTGGCGCCGGCCATGCCGTAAGGCGCTACAGCGGCAGCATCTTTCAGTACGGTAATGGATGCGATGGTACTGGGATCCAACCGTGTAAAATCCCTCGGCACGCCGTCGACAACGATGAGCGGCGCGCTATTCCCGTTAGTGGCGATACCCCTGATATGTATCTCAGATCCGTCCTTACCGGGCTCGCCGCTATTCTGTGCGGCAATGATACCTGGCAAGCGGCCGTTGAGCGTATTGCTGATATTGGGTACGGGCAGGTCGCGGATTTTGTCTGATTTCAGCGTTGAAATAGCAGCGGTGCTGGAACTTTTCTGCTGGGTGCCATATCCTACAACAACTACCTCGTTAAGTTTTGCAAGATCTGCTTTCAGCAGCACATTTTCCCCGCCAATATCGCCAGCCTTCACCTGGTAAGGAATAAACCCGGTATAGGAAAAGCGAAGCAACGCTTCCCGTTCCGGCACCTTCAGCTCAAAGCGGCCATCCGTACCGGTTACCGTACCCCTGCTAGTACCAACAACAGCGATATTAACACCTACCAGCGGGCTCCTGTTTTCGTCAGACAGTACCCGGCCACTCACCATAATTTCCTGCTGCACAGGCCTCTGAGTCTGAGCGCCGCCGGGCACTTTATCTACCACGATGTAAGAGCTGTCAGGGAAGCGTCGTACTTCCAGCCCGTGCTGTTGCATTAGCACGTCCAGCTTTTTGTCGAATAAACTTCGCTCCGTTCTATAGCTGTGTAACAGCTGTTTCGCGTCTGCTTCATTTACCTGCATGGCCGAAAGCTTATCGGCATTGTAATTGAACTTCAGTTTAAAACGCTTTTCCAGCTCCGACAAAATCCAGGCAACGCTGACGCCTGTACGTTTCTGTTGCTCGCCGTGCAGGCGGGCGCCGGATGAAGTGTAATCCTGGGCCTGTAAACCGGATGGCCCCATGAGAAAAATTAAAAGGCATACGTGGAAGAGGGACAGACAATAGCTTCCCTTGCCTCCGCTCCTGATGAAGCGGGAGGAAAATAAACGGTTACTTACCATAACGATTAGATTAGATTAGTCTCCTGGTTGAATAAAGTTTAAAACTGCTTTCCTGCTTTTAGTATTAAGCTATCATTTTTGGTTGTTATATTCAGATCATAAATCAGTCTCAGTTTTTCTATCAGCCCGCTGATATCGCTGGTAGCCGCGTGGCCGTTGTACCGATGCTGCAGCAGTGCAGTATCCTCTACTGCTATTTTATATCCGTAATAAGTGTGCAGGATATCCATGATTTCCTTCAACGGCGTGCTATTGAATGCCCATTCCCTTTCTTTCCATTGCGTAAGGGCGTCTGCCGTCAGCGTCAGCTTTACAGGCTTTGCCCCACCAGGCGCATAAGCATATACGTCCTGCGGAAGAAGATCAATATGTCCGTTTTGCCCGTAATGGAACCTTACCCGTCCGTTCGACAACGCCACCGTTATAGTATCGCTGCGGTTGTTGATAAGGAAAGCCGTTCCCAGCACCTCTATTTTTTCCCTGCCGGCCAATACCGTGAAAGGCGTTCCGCGGTGCGAATGCTGCACCTCAAAATACACTTCTCCGTTTGACTGCAGCACCCGGTGCCGGGTGAAGTCCGAGGAGTCATACGATATAGAAGAATGGGCGGTAAGCAATGCGGTGCTGCCATCGGGCAGCAGGTGCGAAGTGATTTTTCCTGCGCCCGCCTGCACCAGCAGGTAAGTTTTTACGGGGGGCTGCCGGAACAGTCCCGATAACAGCAGCAATACCAGCAAACAGGCCGCGGCCGCGCCGACACTCCATAATTTCAGGATCTTCACTGTACGCTGACTGCGCCGGCGGCGGGCGATACTGTCCCATACACGGTTCACCTGCTCCTGTTCCGGGAAATGAGGCTGCACCTTCATGAAAAGTACCAGGTGACGGGCTTTCTCAAACGTTTCCCGTTGCCCGGGATACACGCTGCAGTAAGCATCCCAGAATTCAGCTGTGCTATCACCAGGCCTGCGCATGGAGGCGATGAAAAAATCATCCGCCAGAAAATCTGTTATCCCGAAATCCTTGTAATCCGACAATGCCCGGTTCATATTGTCTTTTAACAGCTAGACCCAATAATGGAGATAAATTATCCCTCCCTTGCCCCCGCAATGACAACATTTAGTCAACCTTCAATAAATCAGCGATTAATTAGATAAATATCAACAAACAATTATTTCCCCATTCCCTGCAACAATACCAGCAACACTGCTACCGGCAGTTTATCAAGCTTTGCCCGCAGACCGTCCATTGCCTTGTAAAACAACTTGTATACGGAGGAGGGCTCAATTTTCATAACGGCGGCTATTTCCGTATTGGACAATTCGTGAAAAAATTTCAGATAGATGATTTCCTTTTGCCTGGGAGGAAGCCCGGCAATGGCCTGGTTTACTTGGGTGAAAGCTTCCCTGTGCGATATTACCGCATCTGCGGCTTCCGTATACAGGAATGAAAGTTCGAAATGTTGTGCGTCCAGATCCTGCACCAGCATACGGCTGTTACGCCGTAGCTGCTTTAACGAGAAATTCCGGAATGCCGTCAACAGATAAGCCCTCACAGACACAGGCACCTGCAGCCGCCTGTTGCGCTGGGAAAGATGGATAAAGAAATCATGCACCGCATCTTCCACATTCAGCTGTTCCCTGAACAGTTTAACGCCATAATCATAGAGCAGGGGCATATAACGACGGTAAAGCTCTTCAAAGTGGAGATTGCTACCTTTTATAAAGTGGCGCCATACCTCAACATCATCCGCTGTTCTTAATACTGGTTCCAAAAAAGAGATTCTAATTTGTAGATAAACGAAATGTAATCAGTCCCTGGTTTGCTATACCGGCAATGGCTGTAAAATAGATAATTTAATTGCAAATTAACGGCAAAAATGCGTCCCGCAGGGAAGAAATTGCACAAACATATGTCTATGTTTCCCTGCTAATAATTTCTATTTAACCTATCATTTAAATTGGGTCAACGACAATATATTTTGATCCGGATCCTTGAACCATGCAACCCTCATTCCATACGGAGCCGGCCACACGCCTTTCTCATCCTGTCCCAATCCCGGGAAATGTTCAAACACGACACCCCTAACCCCTGTAAACCGATTGTTGTCAATGACCTTGATAATTATAGTTTCCTTAGAAGAGGTTTCAGGGACGTAGCCCCAATTTATTTACACCATGAAAATGAAAGTGCCATGAATGAAAAGGTGTATGAATATCATAAGAACGATTTAAGGAGCCGGGGTGTTGGGGATGATCTCAACGATGCCTTAAAAATAATGCTGGAAAAAGGGCAGAAACAAAGTACACTTTATCATACCAAAAAATTTGGTGAAGATTTATGTGTATCGTCTTTCCATTATAATAAGTCTAATAGGCCCGATAGTGATTGGGTATTCCTCAATCGGATTGAGCTTGGCTAAACCCAAAGTTGGTGAGATTCAAAAACAAGCATTTGAAATCGATAAAGATTCAGCCCGGTTCACTATAAAAAATCTTTACAACGCAATGCAGGGTCGTTCGTTTCTGGTCAATAAGTATACAAACGAATGGGCCTACCAGGATTTTAAGCAAATTGATAAACACGGTAATCCCCCGTTGGTTACCGTTAAAGGATACGATGTTCAAACTGTGACCGGCAGATATGACATCGACCAGCTCAAAAATCCGGAGGATGCACAGAGTCTACATGCCTCGTTGGAACGCGGGAATCGCCAGATAGTTAGTGTAAATGAAAACCGGTTTTTCATTTCGGCTCTTCCTCAGCACGATACGATGCGAGTATATAAGGAAAATCTGCAACAGACGACTGTAGAGGCGTTGAAAGAGGCTGCACAACAAAAATACAATAATGATCAGGCACCCGATCAGAGTGTAGCGAAAGACGATAAGGCGCTTAAAAATAATAGAGGACAATCTGTTCCCTGATTTTAAAAATGCTTTGTGACATTGAATCTGTGACTTATGGAAAAAGCAAGAGAAAGGCTTACCGCCGTTTTTGAAGCGGTAAAAAACGATAACCGGATAGGGTCTACTCATCTTAGTTTATACCTGGCTTTATTTCAGCTATGGAATCAAAATGATTTTGAAGATCCTATTTCCATACATCGTCCGGAAATATTGGAACTGGCTAAGATAAGCCGATCTACCTATCATCGGTGTATGCGCGATTTAAATGATCAGGGATATGTGAAATACATCGCTTCTTATCATCCGATATTAGGCAGCATTGTTTATATGGCGGATTTTGAGACTTCTCACGGACAGGGCTTCAATTATCTGTAGTATTTATGGTATTGCAAGCCTGAAAAGGAAACAGATTGGTAGGAGTACCGCTGTCAGCGATAGGGTTTGCAGATGGGGATAATTCCATGAATGATAAGGCCCGCCTAGCGGGCTTTATCTTATTAGAAAAATGTGTTGCTATGATTAAGTGTGATGAAAATGTGGTAATGCGGGCTATAGCACTTTGTTTCAAGCCGTTTCTCAAACCGGAAGAGGCGCTTATTTACTGTGACCTCGGTCGTACGCAGTTTGCCAAGAGGTGCGAGGAGTTTGGAGTTTACAAAAATGCAAGCGGCTATTTCGAGCGAGAGCAGTTGAACAAAATGATGTCAGGGGAGCTATCGCCCTATATATAGCCGCTGCTGGTGGTTTAAAGTTGAAAAAAATACGGTAGCAACTCCGGGCTGGGTAAATTTCCGATTATTGCCGACTGGTCTTTCGGACGGTGACGTTTGTAGGTTTTTTTTACCTGGTCAGTCGTTGTATGCCCCAAGAGATAGGCTACTGTAGCATCATCAACCAGTTTATCCTGAAGCAGGATGGAAAAACTTAACCTTGCACAAGACCAGGTAATATGCTTGTTAATCCCTGCTGCTTTAACCCATTGCAGGAGTATCTTATTTGCGCCATCGGCACTTGGGAGGCTAAATACCAGAGTGTTCTCATTGTGCTGTAAGCCGAGTAGCTTTTTCCTCTTTTCCAGCATTGCGCGAGCAATAGGGGGTAAGGTCAGGGTGACGGGTTGCCCAGTCTTAGCCTGGATTATTCTGGTAACCAAAGTAGCACCCCTTATCTGCTCCCAGGAAAGTGTTTTTACATCGCACCAACGAAGTCCTGTGTAACAGGAAAGTATAAACGCTTCTTGTACCTCCTGATTAAGACAAGGAGTTGCCAGAAGCTGTAAGTATTCTTCCACTTCCAGGAGTTCTTTCAGCTGAGAGCTGGGATTTGATTTTGCAGCAACGTCTTCAGATGGACTTTTAATATAGTATCCATCGTTGGTAGCTGCATCGAGTACTCATTTGAAGCGGGTATAATAGTCGCCGGGTGTCTCTCCGGTATATTTATCTAATAAGTACCGCCGAAATTCTTTGCATAAGTTCTCTCTAACCTCGATGGGAGAAATAAAATCTTTTTTCAGAAACTGCTTAAACTGTGTAAAGCTATTGGACAAATGCCTGTTCCCGTCTCGTTTGTTTCGCTCTACATAATCTTCATAATAATCCAGGAAGTTCGGTTTGAATTTATGGGGTGGGATATATGCTGATCCGATAGACTGTTGCTCAATAGTCTTTTCACTTTTCTTTACATCTATTAAGGCGCGGGCCTGTTTGTTATGGATTCTTTCCTCCCGGCTTTTAGGATGGGTATAGATATAAATTCCGGTACTGGGTCTCGGTCCTTTTTTTCGCCCGTAGTCATAGTAGAAAGTGATCTTATCGCCTTTCTTGCTCAATCTCTCCAGTATATTCATACAGCACAATTTTCACGAGTGAAACAAACAGCGATCAATCTATATGCCTTGCCAGTCATGACATGTACGGTATCTACACATGCGAGGAAAAGCGGTAAAAAACCGTTAAAAACGACACTTGACTAAATGAAAAAAGGCTTGTAAGTCAATTACTTACAAGCCTCTTGTGTGCCCAGAACTGGATTCTCAACATTCTGGTTTACAATATGTTGCAAGAAAATTGTGTCAAATTTGTGTCAAATCAAATAGTCTTTTCTTTCGGCGCTTTCTCACGATTCCATCTTCCTCCCTATCATTGTAAAAATATGAAAAGTTTCCTAACTACTAAAAATCAATTCTAAAACATTAACACTAAATTAGCTAGAGGAAAAAAGCTATTCCAGCTCGCCTTACTGTTATGGCTGCAGATGGTTTGTATAACGTGATTTGACAGCCCCTCTGTTGCCTTCCGATTACTGATTACTAAGGTCGTATAATAGAAATAGCCAGGATAGCTTATAATTATATAAATCCTTCCCAATATTATATAATCTCCTTAGATTGGAATAACCCTATCTTTGGAATTGGATAGGTATTTGTTATTAGATAGAATATCGATACTTTTGTATCAGGTTACATGAAAAGAAAAAGAACCATACAATTAAAAGCAGCTTTCTTACTGTTGGTATTTATCTTAAATACTATGGTAGGGTTTGCCTGTGCTGTGGGTACGGAATTTAATCATAATCATAATGAATCCATAAAGCACCATCATCATAATGAAGTGTCCGATAAAAAAGGAACCCATGATGATGATGACTGCTGCAATAAGAACGTGGTTAAATTTTCTCAATTAGATAAGCTCCTTATCCAGTCTGTAGAAACAGGAATTCAACTCCCCGTTACATTCGTATTCCTACATACCTTTTATTTATCTTATTCTTCTCCCTTTGCAATAGTCAACCAGCAATTTCGGGTAATTCGACACTACACTCCAAAAACTCCGGACATACGTGTGTCCATTCGGTCCTTCCAAATTTGATTTTTTGTAAATAGCAATTAAAAATTGCCTCCATTACTTATGCAATTCCTTTCAGGTATTGAAAACATAAGTTATTTCTATTTGTTTAAACACTAAATCAATTAAAATGAAAAAGCTACTTTTTTCAGCAATAATCATTGCTGGTCTTACCTTTTCTGTAGAAATGGGTTATAGCAAAGCTGTTAATAATGTAACAGTCATTGATAACACTCGTCAATCACCTTTATCACAATTGCTTAACCTGTATTATGATGTTAAAAATGCTTTGGTGAACAGCGATGCCAATACAGCAGCCGCCAAAGCGAGTGAATTTGTAAAGGCAATTAATGGCATTGATATGAAAGCCCTTTCATCAGCGGATATGAACGCTTTTATGCCTTTACAAGAAAAACTGGTCTTTGATGCAAAACATATTTCAGAAACGAAGGAAATCGACCACCAAAGAGAACATTTCAAATCACTTTCCGATAACTTCTATAAACTTGCCAAAGCTGCAAAATTATCGGACAACCCGGTTTACCAGGAATATTGCCCAATGAAGAAAGCATATTGGTTAAGTAGTGAATCTGCTATTAAAAACCCGTATTTCGGTAAACAGATGCTAAACTGTGGTAAGGTAACTGAAACTCTGAAGTATTGAATATTTCTCTTAAAAACAAATCATTTTATATGAAAAATACAACCATTGTAATAGCAATAGCTTTAGTTGCAATTTCATTTGCGGCCTGCAATAGTGGCAATAAGCCACCGAACAATAACAGTGATACAACACAAGGAACGGGTCAGGCAAATACTGCCGCAGTATCAACACCCGCCCCTGATGCAAAGGCAACTCCTTCCATAAAAGGAATTGTTGCCGGATACCTTAGTATGAAAAATGCCTTAGCTAATGATAATGGTGATGCCGCCGCAGTAGCAGGCAATTCAATGGTGGAGGCATTTCAAAAATTCAATAAATCTGCATTAACCACTGAACAAAAAAAGGCGTATGAAGATGTAGAAGATGACGCCAGGGAACATGCTGAGCATATTGGCAAAAATGCCAGTAACATTCCGCACCAACGGGAACATTTTGATATGCTAAGTAAAGATCTATATGAACTAGTTAAAACATTTGGTGCAGGACAGCCATTATACCAGGATTTTTGCCCTATGTATAACGATGGAAAGGGTGCAACATGGCTTAGTGAAACTAAGGAAATCAAGAATCCATATTTAGGAAAAAAAATGACAACGTGTGGTAGGCTAAAGGAAGAACTTAAATAAACGTCCAACATGAGCCGCATTAAAAAAGTATTGATAGGGGTACTTATTGCATTTATCGCTATTCAATTTATACAGCCTGCCCGTAACCAAAACGGGCAGGCATTACCAACAGATATTTTGAAAACTTATACGGTTCCTGATAGCGTGAGGGATATTTTGACGACCGCTTGCTATGACTGCCATAGCAATAATACCAACTATCCATGGTACGTAAACATACAACCAGTTGGATGGATGTTGGCCAGACATATAAAAAATGGCAAAGAAAATCTCAACTTCAGCGAGTTTGGTGCTTATTCTTTAAGAAGGCAGATGAGTAAGCTACGGTCAATACAGAACAGTATTAAGGACGGCATTATGCCTATATCATCTTATACTCTCATTCACAAAAATGCGCGACTAACAGACAATGATAAATCGTTAATTATAGATTGGGCAAATAAAACAAGGGACAGTCTCGCATCCAAAAATTAAAATAATATTTAATCGCATTGGCAAAGTAATAGTTCGCATTCTGAAAGCTATTTTCGTCAGGAAGAAAAAATGTTGCCAATAGAAAAATATAAAAATGAAAAACATAATAGTAACAACCTTATTGTTTTTTGCATGGTCGTTTGGCTGGGCACAACAGGACAGTAGAAAACAGGTGCAACCCACAATATATACTTGTGTTATGCACCCAGAGGTGCGAATGAACAAGCCCGGCAACTGTCCAAAATGCGGAATGAAATTGGTGAAAGAAAAATCAAAAACTATTGTAGCACCAACAATTATCGATCATAAGATGCAAATGCCCATGAAAGACACCTCTAAAAAGATGGGGCAAATGCAAATGGACGATATGGATATGCCAAAAGAAAAATCAGATCCCATAAAAACGATTGTCAACAATACACCCCCGCATACTGTTCGCTATGATTTATATATAAGAGATACCATTGTAACGTTCGGAAAAAAGGCAAAACGAGCCATTGCGGTAAATGGACAAATTCCCATGCCCACACTTACTTTTACCGAAGGAGATACAGCGGAGATTTGGGTACACAATGAATTAGACGAAGAAACTTCATTGCATTGGCATGGCCTCTTTTTGCCTAATCAATACGATGGCGTACCTAATCTTACTCAAATGCCTATAAAAGCCCATACAACCCATTTATATAAATTTCCCATTATCCAACATGGTACGCATTGGTACCATAGCCATACAGAATTGCAGGAACAAATAGGTATGTATGGTGCTTTTATAATGAATAAAAGGAAAGAATGGGACATACCTACCATTGCTGTTGTGTTAAGCGATTGGACAGATATGAAGCCCAGACAGGTTAATCGCAACCTGCATAATGCCACCGATTGGTTTGCCATTAAAAAAGGGACTACACAGAGCTATGCAGAGGCTATAAAAACAGGGCATTTCAAAACTAAGGTTACCAATGAATGGAAGCGTATGACGGCTATGGATGTAAGCGATGTGTATTATGACAAATTTTTGATAAACGGAAAAAATCAAAATGAGCAACCTCAATTTAAAGCGGGAGACAAAGTAAGGTTACGTATAGCCAATGGTGGCGCATCTTCTTATTTTTGGCTCACCTATTCAGGTGGTAAAATAACGGTAGTTGCTACCGATGGTAACGATGTAGAACCTGTAGAAGTTGACAGACTGATTATAGCCGTTTCAGAAACTTACGATGTTGTTGTAACTATTCCGGAAAATAAGAGTTATGAATTTTTGGCTACCCCTGAAGATCGTACTAAGTCAGCCTCTTTATGGTTAGGTAGCGGAGAAAAAGTGTCTGCAACCAGGTTGCCAAAGCTGAAATATTTTGCCGGCATGAAAATGATGAACGACATGATGGACATGAAGGGAAATATGATAGAAATGGAAGGTATGGAAATGCGCAATCAGACCATGGATATGAACACCGTAATGTACCCGGAAATAACAGGCCCTGAGAATCCAATAGATACTATTAAAAAGGGCAATAATCCGGAGATGAAGATGGACACCAGCAGGAAAATAGGTGACAGCAAACAAATGCAGATGAATCAAGGCAACAAGAGTATGCCAGGAATGGATATGGCTAATAATAATACAGATATTGTAACGCTTAACTATGGTATGTTGCGTTCACCTGAAAAAACAACTTTGCCAGCCGGTCCTTTAAGGGTATTAAAATTTGACCTGACTGGAAATATGAACCGCTACGTGTGGACATTGGATAATAAAACCGTTTCAGAATCTGATAAGATTCTTATCAAAAAAGGCGAAAACCTGAGAATTATTCTTTTTAATAATAGTATGATGCGGCACCCTATGCACTTGCATGGCCACGATTTCAGGGTGCTGAATGGAGAGGGTGAATATGCTCCCATGAAAAATGTAATAGACATCATGCCAATGGAGAGGGATACTATAGAATTTGCAGCCACTGAAAGCGGTGATTGGTTTTTCCATTGTCATATTTTGTATCACATGATGAGTGGCATGGGTAGGGTTTTCAGTTATGAAAATTCGCCTCCAAACCCTGAAATACCCAATCCAAAACTGGCACAACGCAAATTATTCTGGGATGACAGGATGCCACACACAATGGCACGTGTCGGCCTTGAAAGCAATGGTAGTGATGGTGAGTTAATGTTTGGCAATACCCGTTACCGGTTGCAGACAGAATGGCGTGTAGGCTTAAATATGCACCATGGATATGAAAGTGAAAGCCATTTCGGAAGATACTTCGGAAGAATGCAATGGCTGTTCCCCTACATTGGATGGGATTTTCGTAAACGAATTTTAGACAACCCCTTTGAAAAAAATATGTTTGGGCAATTACTTGGCCCCAGGAAAAACCTATTTGGTCAAACCAATACAAAAAATTTCAGGCAGGTAATCCATGCTGGGGTTGAATACACACTACCTATGTTAATAATAGCTGATGCATCTATAGACAGTGAAGGAAAATTACGTTTTCAATTGAAAAGAGAGGATATTGGCATCACTAAGCGTTTACGGTTTAATTTTATGGCTAATACTGATAAGGAATATATGTTTGGTTTCCGGTATATCGTAACTAAATACTTTAACCTTTCCACACATTTTGATAGTGACATGGGATTAGGCGCTGGTATTACTTTAAGCTATTAAACAAATGTTAAGGCAAACAAGTAATCGAAGCCACTTATAGTAAGTCGTTCCTAAGCATAGCATCTAAATATAATTCATGATTAAAGTGTACAACCGGCAAGAATATTCTTGCCGGTATTAAGTGGTAAATTCGCGCCTCCTATTTTCTAACATAGCTTTAAAATTGGGGTCGATATATTTGATATATGTACTCGTATTTAGTTCTTAGTCTTAGTTTTAAATTAGCGGCCTCATTGTAATCCGATTTTTTTACATTAAAAAAATAACAATGCAGAAAATAGCACTTATAGTAATGATGATCGCATATTCTTTGATTGCAAATAGCCAGGATAATCTAAGATCCGCATTACTAAGCATGAACAAAAACGCCGGGGTGCTCGATAAACTGATATCACAGGTAGAAAACGACTTGAAAAAAGATAAGCATAGAGATATGGGCAAACTTGCTACCGGGTTGAAAAATGAACTTGTTTCAATCAATAGAACATTGAATACAATGGCAGAACCTGAACGAGGGGCAATAGCAAGCGTTATTTCTACTTACATTAATGATGTAGATAATTTTGGAAATCTTACTAATAAAGGACGCGTATTTGATAACGACAAACAGATGGGTGCTGCGTTTAACAGCATGAAAGCAGCACACATGCAATTCCGGGAATTATTAAAGACCATTTATTCGAAATCGCTGCAAAGCGAAGAACAAAAAGCACCGGCAAAACAATCTGCGCCAGTACAGGAATCAGTAGCAAAGGAGCCTATAAACCCTTCTGCACCTTATACAGAAGTTAACGTACTAATTGCAGAAAGTAAGAAAAAAATAAGTTTATACATAGATAGTATTCACATTGCTATGAAGAAAAATGACTTTGCCCGTGTGGGTAAATTGTCAAGCTATATTTCTAATAATTGCCTTCAAATAGAAGATTTATCATTATTACTTAAAACGGATCAAAAAGGAAACATAAAAGTTTTAAGTAGGGAACTAAGAACATATGGAGATGAATTGCAACAGCTTGCAAAAAAAGGTGCAATTGCTCATCATGCCATACATGAGGTGCTAGAAAAATCGGAAATTAAATTCAAAAGCCTGTCGGTTGCCCTTAACTTTGAACAATAATAAAGCTAATATGCCGCGAGAACAAGCTATAAATAATAATCGCTTATTCATAAGATGTGAAGCCGAAATTGTTTTTAACTGGGAAGAAAATTTAGTTCTGGCTGATCCAGGCCGTTTCATTTAGGCCGTATTTTATTATTTCAAGACCACGATAATCTCTTTGTAAACGACCTTAATATGAATTTATATATAAAGAATATGGTTTGTGACCGTTGTATCCTGGTTGTACGGCAGCAACTGGATAAACTGGATCTACCTTACGTCAATATTCAACTTGGAGAAGCAGAACTTTCAGGACTACCTCCTGCCTGGAAACTAGAAGCATTGAAAGAACAGCTTAATACACTTGGCTTCGAGCTTCTTGATGATAAGAAAAGCACCATCGTAGAAAAAATCAAGAATTTAATTATCCAACTTATTCATAGTGGTGATACTATTTCACTCACACAAAAAGCATCTGTAATATTGGCAGATAAAATAAAGTTGGACTATCATTATCTTACCGGACTATTTTCTGCTGTAGAAGGCATTACAATTGAAACTTATATTATTCTTCAGCGGATAGAACGGGTAAAGGAATTGCTGAGGTATGATGAACTGAGCCTAAGCGAAATTTCCGACAAGCTGGGGTATAGCAGTGTTCAGCACCTTTCGCAGCAGTTTAAGAAAGTTACAGGGCTTACCGCATCTCAGTTTAAGCAGTTGGAAGAAAATCACCGGAAACCATTGGATAAGGTTTAGTAGCATAAAATTATATAAACATTTCCCTGAATTGTATAACGCCGTTTAAAATGTAATATCTGAACTTTGCATGAGCCCAAATTCTATATTATGCTAAGTAGCTATAAGATATTCATTAAAGGAATGGTTTGCGACAGATGTATCCTTACTGTCAGAGAAGCACTTCATGATCTGCAAATACCGGTAACCGGTATCACTCTTGGAGAGATTACCACTGTTTCTGCTTTGTCAGAACCAGACATTGAAGCCATCCGGAAAAAGCTAAGCCCACTGGGATTCACCCTATTAGAAGATAAAAAGACCAAACTGGTAAGAGATGTCAAATCGCTGGTTGATAAGGTTTATTCGGGATCATATGATTTCGGGGACGGTTTCCGGTTCTCGGACCTTGTATCAACCACCTTGAATAAAGATTATAATGATGTTAGCAGTGTCTTCTCAGAATCCGAAGGTGTTACATTAGAGAAATATATCATGGAATATCGTACCGAAAAAGTAAAGGAATTACTGGTATATACAGATGAAACCCTTTCGGATATTGCTTTTAAGCTGGGCTATAGCAGCGGCGCCCATCTTTCCCGGCAATTTAAAGACCAAACCGGTCTCAATACCTCCCATTTTAAAGAAATCAGAAAGTCGAAGGAAGCTCTGTCGCATAAAGCAGAGCGCCTGCCTTAAAATTATATACAATTTAGGGTGAATAGTGTAACGCCTGTGCCCCGACGACGGAGTAGCTTTGCATAAAATGAGTATTTTATGTCATCAGCTATATTACATCAGGAAACGCCAGCCATCAGTAAACACAAAAGCAACTCAACAAAAGATACCTTTCCTGTATTGGAAATGACTTGCGCAGCCTGCGCCGTTAGCGTTGAATCCATGTTAAAATCGGTTCCCGGCGTAGAAGATGCCGGGGTTAATTTTGCCAATCAAACCGCCTGGGTACAATACAATCATGCTACGGTAACCCCTGAAATGCTCCAGAGCAGCGTCCGTTCTGTTGGTTACGACCTGGTGATCGATAAAGAAAATCAGGATGAAGTAAAGGAAGAAGCCCAGCAACGGCACTACCGGGAAGTGAAACAACGTACCATTTGGGCATCTGTATTATCGTTGCCTATTGTTATTATTGGTATGTTTTTCATGAATATGCCTTACGGTAATTGGATTATGATGGTGCTGGCCACTCCTGTAGTATTTTTCTTGGGCCGGAATTTCTTCATCAATGCCTGGAAGCAGGCAAAACACCACAAGGCCAATATGGATACCCTGGTAGCACTTAGCACGGGCATTGCCTGGCTGTTCAGTGCTTTTAATACCATCTATCCTGAATTCTGGCATCAGCGCGGATTGCATGCGCACGTTTATTTTGAGGCAGCCGCGGTAGTGATTGCATTCATCTCTTTAGGTAAACTGCTGGAAGAAAAGGCTAAATCCAATACGTCCTCCGCTATTAAGAAGCTCATCGGTCTTCAGCCGAAAACCGTGCTGCTGGTAGACGAATCTGGCAACACCCAGGAAATTCCCATCTCCCAGGTTAAAGTGCAGGACCTACTGCTGGTAAAACCGGGAGAAAAGATTCCCGTAGATGGAACTGTTGAAGACGGAACTTCTTATGTAGATGAAAGTATGATTACCGGTGAACCCGTACCTATCGCCAAAAGTAATGGGGATGCTGTTTTTGCAGGTACTATTAACCAGAAAGGCAGTTTTCGGTTCAGAGCAGAAAAAGTAGGCGCTAATACGCTCCTGGCCCAGATCATCAAAATGGTGCAGGAAGCACAAGGTAGTAAAGCACCGGTGCAAAAACTGGTAGATAAGATTGCCGGTATCTTCGTACCGGTGGTGATTGGTATCGCTATCCTCACCTTCTTTTCCTGGATGGTCTTTGGCGGTGATAATGCCTTTACGCATGCACTGCTTACTTCGGTGACCGTTTTAGTGATTGCATGCCCTTGTGCCCTGGGACTGGCAACGCCTACAGCTATCATGGTGGGCGTAGGTAAGGGTGCCGAAAATAATATCCTTATTAAAGACGCTGAAAGCCTGGAACTCGCCCATAAAGTAAATGCTATTATCCTCGATAAAACAGGCACTATCACAGAAGGTAAACCAGTGGTGACCGATATGGTATGGCATGCACAGACCGACAACCAGGCAACACTGGAATCAGTATTGTATTCCCTTGAACAGCAATCTGAACATCCCCTGGCTGAAGCGGTAGTCAATCACCTTAAAGACGGCGGCGCTGGAGCCGTAAAACTGACTGGCTTTGAGAGCCTTACTGGTCAAGGTATCCAGGGGGGCTATGAACATGAGATGTATTTGGTTGGTAACAGGAAATTAATGGATACAAACCACATCGTTATTGATCCGCAACTGGCCGCACAGGCGGAAAACTTACAGGAAGAGGCTAAGACAGTGATCTATTTTGCATCATCACGGCAGCTGCTGGCAGTCATCGCGATTGCTGATAAAATAAAACAAACCTCCAGCGAAGCCATCACTGCATTGCAGAAAGACGGCATCGAAGTATATATGCTTACAGGTGATAATGCGCATACTGCTGCCGCAGTAGCCAAAAAAGTAGGCTTAAAACAATTTAAAGCCGAAGTCCTTCCATCTCATAAAGCAGACTTTGTAAAAGAGCTACAGAAGACCGGCAAAGTGGTAGCAATGGTTGGAGATGGTATTAACGATTCCCAGGCACTGGCCCAGGCAGATGTTAGCATTGCAATGGGCAAAGGTTCTGACATTGCGATGGATGTTGCAAAAATGACTTTGATCACCTCTGATCTGAACAGTATTCCCAAAGCATTAAAACTTTCCAGGAAAACTGTCAGCACCATTAAACAGAACCTTTTCTGGGCATTTATCTACAATATCATCGGTATCCCGATTGCTGCAGGTATTTTGTTTCCCATCAACGGATTTTTGTTGGATCCAATGATCGCAGGCGCCGCTATGGCCCTCAGTTCTGTAAGCGTTGTCAGCAACAGTCTGCGTTTGAAAGCGGCGAAGTTATAACGAAACCGATTAAAAAGAAATCAATAAGTATGAACAATGTTCAGATCTGGCGAGCAGCCTGTATTATTCCGGAAACTGCATCGGCAGTAACCATTAAGTTTAATACAGACGGTCAGCCTTTTATATACAAGCCCGGACAATTTATCAATCTTACTTTAATTATCAATGACCAGGCCGTCACCAGGTCCTATTCTTTAAGTTCTGTACCGGGTATAGATCATCAGCCGGCCATCACTGTAAAAGCAGTGGCCGGCGGAATTATGAGTAATTATATCATTACGCATGCCGCAGCAATAAAAGATTGGCAGATTTCTGGCCCCTATGGCTCATTTGCTCCCACTGAAGCAACCTATTCGGCAAAACATATCGTACTGCTGGCGGGTGGAAGTGGCATTACACCATTGTATAGTATTGCAAGATCCGTGGTTGGCCATTCTCCGGAAACCAATGTTACGCTGATTTACGCGAACCGGACACAAAATGACAGCATCTTTAGAAAGGACATTGCATCCTGGCAGGAAAATTATCGCGGAAGAATTAATGTTCATTATGCGTTTTCCGCCCATGAAGGTGAGGATGCAGGAAACTTTATCAAAGGACGACTGAATAAACTGGTTACCCGCAAACTTATTAAACAAGGGATTGAAAAACCCCAAGAGGATGTTCATTATTTTATTTGCGGCCCTGCCGGATTGATGAAAATGCACCATGAGATGCTGGAAACCTGGCAGGTGCCGGCCAGCAATATCTTTATGGAATGGTTTTCTCCTGAGCCAATCAAGGAAGATGAAGTATTGCCACAGACGCCGCAGGAGGTATTACTGCATTTCTATGAACAATCCAATTTGTTAGATGTGAGTGTAGGTAAAACTATCCTGGAAGCTGCGCTGGAAGATAAAATACCGCTTCCCTATTCCTGTAAAGGCGGTACCTGCGGAATTTGTACAGCAAAACTCACAGCTGGCAAAGTAAAAATGCGTAACAACTATGCATTAAGACCGTCGGACATCGATGATGGAATGATTTTGCTATGCCAGAGTTTTCCCCTTACAGCCGACGTCACCGTGGAAATAGGATAAACCGGATAATTATATAAAACATAACAACTATAGTATAACAACGATACTAACACAACCAGTTAATTTTACATCATCAATCAGATAATTAACTTTTAAAGAAATAAATCATGGAAACAGTACAGTTCAAAACAAACATTAAATGCTCAGGTTGCATCGCCGCCGTTACTCCTGTATTAAATGAGGTAGCGGGTCAGGATAATTGGGAAGTAGATCTTCAGAGCCCGGATAAGTTATTAGTAGTTTCTACAGATAAGGCAGGAAAAGAGCAAATACAGCAGGCTATCGAAAAGGCAGGCTATAAAGCGGAAGCAATAGCATAGACAAATCAAAGGCCATACGACAAGTAAAGTCCGTATGGCCTTCTTTATTATATTTCAATAGTACGTTATTTAGGTGGTCATAAAACCAGAATCTAGTTTCTATCTATTCAATATAACCAGGCTTTTATTTTTGAAAATATGGAAATAGTTAGCGTAAAAAATATGGTCTGCCACCGTTGTATTATTATTGTTACGCAAAATGTTGAAAAACTGAATCTGGGGCTACAAAAAGTCTCTCTTGGAGAATTGATTTTTGCAACCCAAATAACAGCGGAACAAAAAAATCAGTTAAAAGAAATCCTGATATCCTTTGGCTTTGAAGTGATAGATGATGAGAAAACACGGATAGCGGAAAGGATAAAGCATATTATAATTAACCTCGTCCATTATCAGCAGGAAGAGATCAATAGTAATCTTTCAGACATCCTAAGCAACGATCTGAATTGCGTTTACAATTATCTATCCGGCCTATTTTCTGAAATAACAGGCCAAACAATCGAAAAGTACTACATCTCCCAGAAGATAGAGCGGGTCAAGGAGTTGTTGGATTATGATGAACTTACCCTAAGCGAAATTGCCAATTGTCTTAACTATTCCAGTGTGTCTTACCTGAGCAACCAATTTAAAAAGGTTGCGGGATTGCCTCCAAGCATGTATAAACAGCTTGATTGCGAAAGGCGGAAGTCGCTCGATAGAATATAACTATCGTATATTCTCATGCTTATAACATATTATCAAAATATACAATAATACTTCATTGTTAGTGATAGGGTGATGTGTCAGGACAGATTCTTTGCCCATCTTTAGGATTTCTTAAAAGAATATCTATCTTTACTCCATGAGTTCCAGGATCGGTAAAATATGGTTGATGATTGCTGTAATAGTGATTACTGCGCATAGCCTCGTTTTTCACGATCATGATCACTTCGCTAGCAATTCATTCAGTCACCACGATGAAGAAGACCATGAGAACCATAAAAAACATGGCCTCTTTGCGTTGAACCTGATTGATCACTGCTTTACCACCGATCCGGTTGGACATATCGATCCCCCTCTTACTGATCTGCATTACGTTGTAGTACCGCATCTTGTTAGCTTGCCAGATATTATCTGCTACCCGGTATTGAAATCAAGCTACCAACAGTTGCGGGAATTTCCACCACCACGACAGCAATTTTCTTTTTCTGCGCTAAGAGCACCCCCAATTTCCATTATCTGATTTCACCGGATTTCTTCTTACGGAAGGTTTAATAGGTCATCTCTACCTTCCCTCTTGTCTCTAACCGCTTCCGGTGGCGATTTTACTATCTTTTTATTGTTATGGTTTTTTTATACCTGTTACCACTGCCTGGTACAACGGTATTATAATTATTCGATATGTTGAATAAGATCATTGAATTTTCGATCCGCAATAAACTTATTGTGGGTTTACTGATATTGGGCCTTATTGGATATGGTATTTATGAGGTTACCAAATTGCCCATTGATGCTGTACCTGATATTACGGACAACCAGGTACAGATAATTACCGTAGCGCCTTCACTAGGCGCTCCTGATGTGGAACGGCTAATATCGTTCCCCATAGAACAGGCCAACAGCAATATTCCCGGCCTAAATAAGATCAGAAGTTTTTCCCGCTTTGGATTGTCTGTTGTTACAATTGTCTTTGATGATATTGTAGACGTTTACTGGGCCCGACAACAGGTGACTGAACGGCTGCAGGAAGTGCAAAGCCAGATACCAACTGGTTTTGGCATACCCAAACTGGCTCCTGTAACTACAGGGTTGGGAGAAATCTACCAGTATGTGGTGAGACCTAAGAAGGGTTATGAGGAGCGCTATTCTGCTATGGAGCTGCGTACAATACAGGACTGGATCGTACGGCGGCAGTTGCTGGGTGTAAAAGGCGTGGCGGATGTCAGCAGCTTTGGTGGATTCCTGAAACAGTATGAGATAGCTGTTGAGCCGGCCAAGCTCAAAGCCTATGGGATCACCATCAATGATGTATTCAATGCTTTACAGACCAACAACCAGAATACGGGAGGTGCTTATATTGAAAAAGGGCCTACCGTGCTTTTTATCCGCAGTGAAGGACTGGTAGGTACGGATGATGATATCCGAAAAATTGTGGTAAAAAATACGGCTAACGGAACACCCCTGTTAATCAGGGATGTTGGGCAAGTGCGGCTTGGATATGCCACCCGTTATGGAGCCATGACGTACAACGGTGAACGGGAAGTATCTGGCGCCGTGGTCATGATGCTGAAAGGTGCTAATAGTAATGAGGTGATCAAAAATATTAAGAACCGGATTGACCAGATTCAGAAAACATTGCCGGAAGGTGTGATGATTGATGCTTTTCTGGATAGGACAAAAATGGTGAACAATGCTATCGGCACCGTGGAAAGGAACCTGTTGGAAGGTGCGCTGATAGTGGTGTTTGTGCTGGTACTATTTCTTGGAAATTTCCGGGCCGGCCTTTTGGTAGCATCGGTTATTCCACTGGCCATGCTGGTAGCCGTGATCATGATGAACACTTTTGGGGTAAGTGGTAACCTGATGAGCCTTGGTGCGCTGGATTTTGGGCTGATCGTTGATGGTACGCTGATCATCGTAGAGGCCTGTATGTTCCGGTTGCATCATCATAATAAGTCTCTTATCACGCAGCGGGAAATGGACGACCTGGTATTGGAAACTTCTGGAAGAATGCGTAATGCAGCGGTGTTTGGAGAATTAATCATCCTGATCGTTTACCTGCCAATTTTTGCACTGGCCGGCGTGGAAGGGAAAATGTTCAAGCCGATGGCGCAAACGGTAGCTTTTGCGCTTTTTGGTGCATTCCTTCTTTCTTTGACCTATGTGCCAATGATGAGCGCCTTGGTGCTTAGTAAAAAGATCCCTTCCAAACCATCATGGTCCGACAGGATGATGGAAAAACTGCAACATCGTTACAGCAAGCTGCTAGACCAGGTTTTAGGCTTCCCAAAAGTATTGATCAGCACTGCGTTGGGTTTGCTGATGATAGCGCTGGTGGTACTCAGTCAGCTGGGAGGTGAATTTATTCCCCGGCTGGAAGAGGGCGACTTCGCTGTGGAAACGCGCGTACTTACCGGTAGCAATCTAAATACATCCATCACAGCAGTTTCACAGGGTGCGAAGATCCTGCTAACTAAATTCCCGGAAGTGGAAAAAGTGGTCGGCAAAACCGGTAGCAGTGAAATTCCTACTGACCCTATGCCGATTGATGCCAGTGATATGATGGTAATTCTGAAAGATAAAAAAGAATGGACTTCTGCCAAAACCTTTGATGAACTGACAGAAAAGATGTCCAAAGAACTGGAGGCAGTGCCAGGTGTGACCTTCGGGTTTCAGTATCCGGTACAGATGCGCTTCAATGAATTAATGACCGGCGCACGACAGGATGTAGTCTGCAAAATATATGGCGAAAACCTGGATAGTCTTGCTGTTTTGGCTAATCGTTTCGGTGCTGTAGTGGGTTCGGTTAAAGGCGCCACTGACCTGTATGTGGAAGCAGTAACCGGCATGCCGCAAATCGTGATTGAATACAACCGCGACGCTATTGCACAGTATGGCCTGAACATCACAGAAATTAACCGTATTGTGAATACAGCCTTCGCCGGCCAAAGCAGCGGGCTTGTTTATGAAGGAGAAAAACGTTTTGATCTGGTAGCCCGTCTGAGTGGGCAACAACGCCGGCAGCTGTCTGATGTGCAAAACCTACTGATCCCTACGCAACGTGGCGAACAGATCCCCCTGTACCTCGTAGCAAAAGTATCAATAGAAGAAGGTCCCAACCAGATACAGCGGGAAGATGCCCAGCGCCGCATTGTTGTTGGTTTTAATGTCCGTGGCCGTGATGTACAGTCGATTGTAGAAGAATTGCAGCAGAAGGTAGGGGCTAAGATCAAGCTACCGCCAGGTTACTATGTGACCTATGGTGGTGCTTTTGAAAATCTGGAGGCTGCCAAAAAGCGGTTGAGTATTGCTGTACCTGTGGCACTGTTGCTGATATTTTTTATGCTATATTTTGCTTTCAGCAGCGTGCGTCAGGGTTTACTGATCTATTCGGCCATACCATTGTCGGCCATAGGTGGGATTTTTGCGCTGGCCATCCGTGGTTTGCCCTTCAGTATCTCTGCGGGTATTGGTTTTATTGCCTTGTTTGGCGTGGCAGTACTCAACGGCATTGTATTGATCGCGGAATTCAACAGGCTGCAGAAAGAAGGGCTAAACGATGTCCGGGATATTGTGCTAAAGGGTTCCAGTGTACGCCTCCGGCCTGTGTTGATGACAGCTTCTGTGGCTTCTCTTGGCTTTCTGCCGATGGCATTGAGTACAGGAGCCGGCGCTGAAGTACAGCGGCCTCTGGCTACTGTAGTGATCGGAGGATTAGTAGTAGCTACCTTACTGACTTTGTTTGTATTACCAGCCCTATACATAATTTTCGAGAAAAGTCGCCTTTCAAAACTACCGAAGAGCGCTGTTATGCTGTTGTTGCCGGTCTTTTTACTGCTGGCTCCCAATACGCACGCCCAACAACCCATTACACTTAACGCTGCGATTGATACAGCATTAGCGAATAACCTGACCATGCGTAATCAGCAATTGAATGCGAACTATCTGGAAAAGTTAAAACAAGCAGGCTGGGACGTAAACCAGACGATGATAAGCGGGGAATACGGCAAGATCAACAGTGCTTACAATGATAACCGCTTTAGTATCTCTCAAACTATAAAATTCCCGGTTATCTATAACCGACAGAAAAGCCTCCTACAGGACGAATGGAAGGAAGGAGCGCTGAATGTGGTGCTGAAACAAACTGAATTAAAAAAACAGGTGACATTGGTGTATTACCAAATGATATACCTGCGTGGTAAAAAGGAACTGCTTCTGTATACAGATAGTATTTATGCCATGTTCCTGGACAAAGCCTCACAACGTTTTAAGCTGGGGGAAAGTAACCTGTTGGAAAAAACTACGGCGGAAACGCAACGCGGTCAGATTGCTCAGCAATTGAAGCTGCTGCAACAGGATTACAGCATTTTGCAGGCCAGGTTGAAAGTACTGCTGAATACTACCTCAGATATTGAACCAGCTAATGATCCGCTGAAAATGTTGATGCCTGCTGCTATTGATTCTACGGCGCTTTCAAAACATCCTTATGCACAGCTGTTAGCGCAGCAACAGCAAACCAGTCAGTCGAGGTATAAGCTGGAAAAATCACGTCTGCTGCCAGATCTTGTTGTTACTTACAATAATATGTCTATGCGTGGCATGGGTGCTGACGATAAAGAATATACCGGTAGTACGCGCTTTCAGGCTGCTCAGGTGGGTGTAGGTATTCCGCTTTTTTTCGGGGCACAGAAAGCGAAAATCGGTGCACAAAAGATTAATCAGGAACTGGCAGAGAACAACTATCAGTCGGGCCTTCAGCAACTCAGATTGCAATACGAGGAAGCCGTAAAACAAATCGACAAGGCGATACAGGCGGTGGATTATTATGAGCAAACAGGCTTGCCAAATGCTGAAACAATTATTACAACTGCGCAGCAGCAATTTATCGGCGGGGATATCAACTACCTCGACTGGGTAATGCTCAACAATCAGGCTTTCACCCTGAAGAATGAATACCTGGATGCTGTGAATAATCTTAACCAGGCTGTTATCGACATCAATACTTTATTAAACAGGTAAATTTTTGGGATACATGAAACAATTTGTTATTGCTATATGCGCGTTACTGGTTTCCTGCGGCAGTGGTCCAAAACAAGATGAAAAAGTTCCGTCTTCCAAAAAGGAAGGACTCGTAGAATTAACCGCGGACCAGATGAAAAATTCAGGCGTTGTTATTGCGGGTATGGAAAAACGCCGCATTGCATCGGTTATTAAGGTGAACGGTCAAATTGATGTTCCTCCGCAGAATATGGTGAGCATCAGTTTTCCATTGGGAGGCTTCCTGAAGTCCACTAATCTTTTACCCGGCATGCATGTGAATAAAGGGGCGGTGATCGGGGTTATGGAAGATCAGCAATTCATCCAGCTGCAGCAGGACTATCTGACATCATCCGCTAAATTGGATTATCTGGAAAAAGAGTATAACCGGCAACGGGAGTTGAATAAAACCAAAGCTACCAGCGATAAAATGTTTGAGCAAACGGAGGCGGAATTCAGAAGTCAGCGGATTTTGAATAAATCATTATCAGAAAAATTGCAGCTGATCGGCATCAATACTTCACATCTCAGTGAAAACAGTATTTCTAAAAGCGTGAGCATCTACTCGCCCATAAACGGTTTTGTATCGAAGGTAAATGTGAATATCGGAAAGTTCGTGAATCCTTCCGATGTGTTGTTTGAGATTGTAAATCCGGCTGATATTCATCTGGCGCTAACGGTATTTGAGAAGGATGTAAACAAGCTATCTGTTGGCCAAATAGTTACTGCTTATACCAATGCAGAGCCTGATAAGAAATATCTATGTAAAATCATTTTGATCGGTAAAGATCTTTCTCCGGAAAGAAGTGTACAGGTCCATTGTCATTTTGAACAGTATGACAAGGTGCTTATTCCAGGGACTTTTATGAATGGTGAAGTAGAAGCAGCGAACGACAGCACCTGGTCATTGCCGGAAGATGCAGTAGTACGCTATGAGAGCAAGGAATTTGTTTTCTGCAAACGAGAGCAAAACATCTTTGAAATGACGCCGGTAAAAACAGGCAATCATGAAAACGGATTTATTGAGATTGTAGTGGATGGTGCTAATAATTTACTGCAAAAACAGTTTGTCACCAAAGGAGCCTATTCCCTGTTAATGAAAGTTAAGAATACGGAAGAGGAATAATCTGATACTACAAGCAGTATTTGTTTCCCGGATGGAGTAGTTAATGTTTGGCTTTCCATCCGGGTTATCAGATTTTGATAAGGTTATACCAATATGACCATAATATTTTATCATAGTCTAATCAATAGCCAGATGCACAAAAACAAGGCTTCCACCGGGCAAAAAAGCAGTGCCAAGCCCCGTAGAAAAAAACTGTCTAACAAGGATATTTTCATGATCATCGCAACGGTGATTATGGCACTCCTGCTTGTTGCTTATGTTGTGCTTTATATGGTCCACTATTCCAGACTGATTGAACATCACCCATAGTTATGAATGGGTTTTAATAATAAACTTATTGTCATTGCAAACAGTTTTTCCCTTTTTACTGTTCAGAAATTGGCTTCTAACAGGTCATAATTTCCCTTTCCTATCGAGTGAACATCCAACCAGTATAAAATCTTACAAACCTTTGTGCTTATAGTATAATAGACGGGACTAGAGCCGCATCTACATTTGTGATCAATTAGGAACAAAAAAATTCACATTAATCACAATGTTATGTTGCGAATATCTATTTACCCGATCCTGCTACCACTGGCTGTTTCAGCAAGCCTTTTGGCTGCATGCAGCAACGGAAAATCTGCATCGAAGAAAGCAGCGGAAGCAGCGCCGTCGCCTGCACTTCCCGTTGATATTGTGCTTGCAAAGGAGGAAACCCTGAACCAGCTGGAGAGCATCACTGGCACTACTGTCTCTTTCCGGGAGGTGATGATCAGGAGTGAAGTGTCCCAACGCATCCTTCAAGTCGGCTTTCATGACGGAACCCAGGTTGCTGAAGGACAGTTATTATACAAATTAAATGATGCCGAACTGCAAGCCAGGTTGAAACAGCTTTCCGCAGAGCTGGAGCTGGCGGGCCTCAATGAACGAAGGCTGGCCGACCTACTGAAAACCGAAGCAGTGAAACAGCAGGAGTACGATGAGGTAGCTACCAAACTGAATATGCTGCAGGCGCAAAAGGAACTGCTTCAAGCCGAACTTGCTAAAACTGCTATCCACGCACCGTTTGCAGGCAGGATCGGGATATCTCAACTGGTTGCGGGCGCCTATGTTACTCCAAATGCGGAATTGGTAAGCCTACAGGATCTGGGACAGATCAAGATCAATTTCGCCGTACCGGAGAAGTACCTGCCGTTGATCGGAACAGGCAACCAGGTAGCATTCACTACAGGGCTTTCACAGGAAAAACATTCTGCCACCATCAAGGCAACAGAGCCCGGCGTTAATGCGGACAACAGGAGTATCCTGGTGCAGGCGGTGGCCGCCAATCCCGGTGGCAAGCTCAAAGCAGGATTGTCTGCAAGGATTTTCTTTTCAACAGCAGATCCTGACGCTAAAGGTATTACTGTACCAACTGAAGCGCTGATACCCGGCGGTCAAGGATATGCCGTTTTTGTGCTGAAAGGCGGAATAGCAAAGATGTCACCGGTGGCTATCGGAAGCAGGACTGAATCGCATGCCGTCATTACCTCCGGCTTACAGGATGGCGATAGCATTATCGTCTCTAATATTCTCAGGCTTGGAGACGGTGCGCCGGTACAAGCGGTTGCATCAAAATAAGACTTCAAATTATTTACGATTATGAATTTACCCACACTAAGCATAAAAAAGCCGGTACTAGGAGGCGTATTCTCTGTCCTGATCATCATCATGGGACTGGTAGGATGGAAAAACCTCGGCATCCGGGAATTTCCGCTTACGGAGGCACCGGTCATCTCCGTCGTTACCTTCTACCCCGGGGCCAGCCCCGATGTGATTGCATCGAAGATCACGAAACCTATAGAAGAATCGCTGGCTGAAGCGGGTGGCGTACGAACTATATCTTCCGAATCCAGGGAGCAGGCCAGTGTTATTTCCGTGGAATTTAACAGAGATGTGGACCTGGAGGATGCGCTCAATGATGTGCGCGACAAAGTGGCAAAGTCGCGTAATCAGTTGCCTGCGGACGTTGATCCGCCTATAGTGGAGAAGGCCAGTTCCGCCGATAACCTGGTCGCTTTCCTGGAAGTGGAGAGCGATACAAAAGATATCAAGGAGGTCAGCCACCTGGCGGCTACCGTTATCAAAGATCGTATGCAGTCCATACCTGGCATCAACCGTGTTGCCGTTGTCGGCGAACATAAATATGCCATGCGCCTGCGCTTCGATCCCGTGAAGCTGGCCGCATACCGCCTTACTCCGGAAGATATCCGCCAGGCGCTCCTCCGGGAAAACATGGACCTGCCTTCGGGCAAGATTGAAGGCAACAATACGGAACTGACCGTGCGTACTATGGGACGGCTTACAACGGCTGAAGACTTCAACGAGATGATCATCAAACAATCCGGGGCTTCGGTGATCCGATTGAAAGATATCGGGTTTGCGGAACTGGGTGAGCATAACGAGCGTACGGCGATCATCAACGAAACGGGTAATGCAAACCGTGTGGGCATAGGTATTGCCATCCAGATCCAACGCGGTGCCAACGCCATCGAGGTGGTGGATGAGTTTTACCGGCGCCTGGATCAGCTCCGCAGTGAAATACCGAAAGATTACCGGCTGATCGTCGGTTTTGATTTTACAAAGCCGGTGAGGGAATCCATCAAAGAGGTAGAAGAAACGCTTTTCATCGCCTTTGGGCTTGTTGTTCTGATTATTTTTCTGTTTTTAAGAGATTGGCGATCCACCATCATCCCGGTATTAGCGATCCCTGTTTCGATTCTCTCTGCATTCTTTATCATGTATATTGCCGGTTTCTCTATTAATGTACTCACCCTGTTGGGCTTGGTGCTGGCCATCGGGTTGGTAGTGGATGATGCCATTGTGGTGCTGGAAAACATTTATAAAAAGGTAGAGGAAGGCATGACGCCCGTTCAGGCAGCCTTTAAAGGGTCGAAAGAGATTTATTTCGCTGTTATATCTACTACCATTACGCTGGCAGCCGTGTTCCTGCCCATCGTGTTCATGGGTGGAATCAGTGGACAGCTATTCAAGGAATTTGCCATCGTTGTATCTGGTTCCGTGCTGGTATCAGCTTTTGTTGCCCTCACGCTGTCGCCAATGCTAAGTGCCTACCTGTTAAAAAAACAAGAAAAGCCCAACTGGTTACAACGTAAAACAGAGCCATTCTTTATCCAACTCAACAATGCCTACGCTCAGCTACTGAAGCGCTTCATGAAAGCCCGCTGGCTGGCATGGGTATTCTTGTTGGGCGGCGGCGTACTTATCTATTTCGTTGGGCAGAAGTTGCCTTCTGAGTTGGCGCCCATCGAAGACCGCTCCAACATGAACCTGATAGCAATAGCGCCGGAAGGAGTATCCTTCGACTACATGAAAAAGCAGATGACAGCAGTCGGTAAGTACGTCAATGATTCCACTGATGGCCTTTACCAAACTTATAGTATGGTGGCAGTTTCTTTCATCCCGGCGCCGGCGCCTACAAGTTTTGCCGTACAGAGTATTTATCTGAAAGAACCGAAGGAACGTAAAGCATCCGTACAGGACCTATATAATAAATATGCGGCTGCATCCGGCAACTTCAGGGGGCTACTGCTATTCCCTTACCTCCCGCCTACTATTGGAACACGTTATGGCGGTGGCATGCCGTTGCAATTTGTATTGCAAGGGCCAACGCTGGACACGGTTTCAGCAACATTGAACAAATTCCTGCAGGCCGCGCGGCAGAGCAGTAAACTGATGTTCGTGGATGCAGACTTGAAAATCAATAAACCGGAATTGCAAATCAGTATCGACCGCCAGAAAGCGGCCCTCATGGGTGTATCTATTCAGGAAGTTGCCCGGGCACTTCAGCTTTCGCTTTCTGGCCAGCGTTATGGCTACTTTTTGCGTAATGACCGCCAGTATGAGGTCATAGGCCAGCTGGAGCGCGAAAACAGAAGCAAGATCAGTGACCTCAAATCAATTTATGTAAGGTCCGTTGGTGGAGAAATGATTTCGCTGGATAACCTGGTAACCATCAAAGAAAGCATTAGCCCCGCAGCTATCTACCGTTATGACCAATACACTTCCGCCACGGTTTCGGCTGGATTGGCGCCAGGAGTAAGCCTTGCAGAAGGGATTGAAGAGATGAAGCGCATCCAGCAACAAACACTCGGTGTTAATTTCAAGACGTCCCTTGCAGGGCAGTCGAGAGACTACGAGGAAAGCCAGGGCAATATTGCCTTTACGCTGTTATTGGCATTGCTGCTCATCTATATGATTCTTGCCGCCCAGTTTGAAAGCCTCCGCGATCCGCTGATCATTATGCTCACAGTCCCTATGGCAGTGACAGGGGCGCTACTTAGCCTCAGTTGGTTCGGTCAAAGCCTGAATGTATTCAGCCAGATCGGTATCATCACATTGGTAGGACTTATCACCAAAAATGGGATACTTATAGTGGAATTTGCTAACCATCTGAAAGATACGGGGCTTTCCAAATTTGAAGCTGCCATTCAGGCGGCAGAACAACGTTTCCGTCCAATCCTGATGACTTCATTGGCCATGATATTTGGTGCATTGCCAATTGCGATGACGCACAACAGCCGCCAGTCGCTGGGTATTGTCATAGCGGGTGGGCTCATCTTTGCCGGCATCCTGACACTGTTCATTATCCCCGCGGTGTATTCCTATCTCTCCAGTAGCAGGCGCCGTAAAGTGGCCGAAGAAGAGCCAGATCCGGTATTGGATACAGCAGAAACAGAATAGGCAGGCTGACAACTAAAAACAAAAACAATGAAACGAAGCAAATTCATTATACCACTGCTGCTTGTTGCCCTTCATGGCAGTGCGCAGACAGTAAAAAGGATAAGCCTTTCCGAGGCGCTATCGATGGCTGCCAAAGGCAACCGGCAGTTGCAGATCCAGGTGTTGGAGGAAGTGTATCAAAAAGACGTTACTAAAGAATCAAGGAGCAAACTCTTGCCTAACGTGGCAGCGGGCGGCAGCTATCTTCGTTATTTCGACCGGCAGATTATCTTTCTTCCCGGCTCCTTTGCTGGCACGGTAAAGCCCGTTCAGGACGTAGCCGTGGGTGGAAAGAACGCCTTCAATGGGGTGGTTTCCGCCAGTCAGCCATTGCTTAATGAGAGTGCGCGTAGGCAAACAAAGGCAGCGGTTTATGGCGAAAAAATCCAGCGGGAAAAGACTGCCGACCTGGAAGGTAGCCTCGGTATGGAAATATCCCTTGCCTATTTTGATATGCTTTTCATGCAATCCCAGATCGCCCTTCAGCAACAAAGCCTGGTGCGCAATGAAAAAGCGTTGAAAGACACACGTTCCTTATTCGCACAAGGACGCAGCATGAAACAGGATACGCTCAGGGCCTTTATTGCTGTGGAAAACCTTCGATCATCGATCTCTTACCTGCGCAATAATCTTGAAGTAGCAGGCATTCACCTGAATAGGCTGATGGGGGTCGACAACACAACACTGGTAGAACTATCTGATACCCTTATCCCTGAAATGCCTACAGAAAGCACTTCCGGGCTGGAGAACGTTATGACCGCTGCTAAGCAGCGGCGCAATGATATGGCTATGCAGAAACTGGAAACCGAAAAGAGTGGGTTGGAACTGGCCGTGGCAAAAGCAGAACGGCTGCCGCAAATAGCTGCCATTGGGCAATATCAGTTGCAGGCCCAGGCAGATAATTTCAGACTTGGGGGGTATGTTTGGCCTCCCACCTCTTTCGTCGGAATACAGATTTCCATGCCCATCTTTGCCGGCAACCGGGTAAAAGCGAAAGTTAGCCAGGCAGCGGTCCGGATCAAACAGGAAGTCATCGCACAGGAAGACCTTGAACAGTCGGTCAGGTCAGAACTGGCATCCCTGCTTTCGCAATGGAAGGAAGCAAATGAGCAACTGGGTATCCAGCAAAAGACCGTTGAGCTTGCAGAACTCAGCTACACCATGATGGACGACCGTTACAGAAATGGCCTCAGCACCAGGTTGGAATTAACAGATGCTGAACTGGCGTTCACCCAGGCAAAGCTCAATCACCTGCAAGCCATCTATCACCATAAGGTAATACAGGTCAGGCTCCAACGGGCACAGGGCCTGCTACAACTTCAATAAATGTATTCACACAAATTATCGAAAATATGATTTCAGAAACAATAATCGTTCCCATACAGGCAACGCCTTATCCAAAACGATGGGCGGCCCTCATCTTGCTTTGCACAGCAGAATTTATTGTGATTATGGACACCTCGATTATTGGGGTGGCGCTACCGGCCATTAAAAATGACCTGGGCTATACCCAGTCCGGCCTACAATGGATTTTCAACGCATATGTTATCTTCTTTGGCGGCTTCCTACTATTGGGTGGTAGACTGTCCGACCTATTTGGCGCCCGCAAAATATTTATGTGGGGTTTTGCCATTCTTTCAGCAGCTTCGCTGCTGGCTGGCACTGCCTGGTCCGAGGCATCATTGAATGTTGGCAGGGCATCGCAGGGATTAGGGTCAGCCCTGATAGCCCCGTCTGCACTTACCTTACTATTGGCTAAGTTTACAGACCCGAAAGAATTGAATAAAGCTCTTGGTTTTTGGGGCGCCTCTGCCGCAGCCGGCGGGTCTGCCGGCGTGTTTCTCGGTGGCGCGATTACTCAATGGCTTTCCTGGCATTGGGTATTCCTGATTAACATTCCCATCGGGCTTGTCGTACTTTTCCTCAGCCCTTCTCTTTTATTTAAAGGTAAATGCCGTAAAGGAAGTATTGATCTTGGGGGCGCTATCCTGGCCACCGCGGCATTCGTGCTAATGGTATATGCCATCGTAGCTGCGGAAAGTGTGGGCTGGCAATCACTTCAGACCTGCGGATTACTGCTTTTATCAGTAGTACTATTGATCGCTTTTGTATCTATGCAGAAAGGCAGAAAAGAACCTTTAATGCCTCTATCGATTTTTAAGGCGTTCAATCTTTCGGCAGGTAACATCGTGATGGCCCTGATGGCGGCAGCCTGGATACCATTATGGTTTTTCTTGAACCTGTATCTGCAACAAATCCTTCATTTCCCGGCATTCAACAGTGGGCTGGCTTTATTGCCAATGACCATTACTATCATGCTGTTTATGGTCATCATTACCGTGAAGCTAATGGCGGGGTTTGGCATCAAGCGTAATCTTGTTGCCGGAATGTTGGCGCTGACCGTTTCCCTGCTGCTTTTCAGCATGGCACCTGTTGATGGCAGTTTTGTAGCACATGTATTGCCTGCGTCATTACTTGGTGCTGTCGGTATGTCGCTGGCATATATTCCGGGGACAGTTGCATCGATTTCAGGTGCAAAACCAGAAGAATCCGGATTGGCTTCAGGTCTGGTCAATACCAGCTACCAGATTGGTTCCGCATTAGGTCTTGCCGTTATTGTAGCGATATCATCGGCGAAAACAAACATCCTGAAAATTGGCGGGCAAACAGATACGGAAGCCCTGAACGGAGGCTTTCAAACGGCATTTCTTGCTGCTGCAGCAGTTAGCCTGATAGGTACTATCGTGGCGGCAATCGCCATTAAAAAAGCGCCACAGCCATGAAAAAGAAGAAGAACCGTGGCGCAGGCATCGTTACGTTCATAGATTAAAAATAGTTCGGTAGTCGATTAGATGAGACAGTTGAAGTGGATAGAATATTTTTATTCACCATTGCGTGACTACCGAACTATTGATACTACGTTATGTATCGTTATGGTACTATTTTAAGAAGTAAAGTTGTTCCTACCAACCTCAGCTTTCATGTAACCCCACTTCGTAGATGGCATTCCCCTCTTTGACATCCTCCCCGGTAATATAACAACCACTTAATCATTTTTTACGGATCGAACAGATTAATTAAACCTTTGACAATTAAACTATTATAGTCAATTTAAAGGTACTGTTGTTGGCATATTGTGTAAATATCCCTTGCTGGTATGGTATTTATGATCAGTTAACTATGCAACTGTCATCATGAGAAGCATTAATTCCATCATACTGGCCTTATTCTACCTCTGTTTTACCAATGGGGTCACTGTTTACCAGCATTATTGTATGGGAGAGCTTGAAAACGTCAGTCTTTTTCACGGCCGGGAGAGCTCTTGTAGTAAATGCGGAATGAAAAAACATACTGCAACAAACAATGGATGTTGTAAAGATGTTGCGTTAATCAGCGAAAAATCGGGTGACTTTCATACCTATTCATTGGTTTCAACAGGGTTTAATGTTCCTGTATTGCTTATATCTTTGCAGTCTTATGTGAATGAATCTGTATTGTATCTACAGGACTCAGTAAAGGGCATATATATTCCACATGGCCCACCCCTGATAAAGAATCAACCGCTATTCCTTATCTATGACAATTTCCGTATTTGATTTCCACGGACAATAAGGTACGCCAGCCTGTGCTGGTAAATATTACCGTTTGTTATTGGGAGCCTGCCTGCCCAGATTTCTGATCACTATTTTGATTCTTTACCCGTAAAATTCATGTTATGAAACCCGTTGTACAATTTGCTATAGGAGCAATCCTGGTGTCTTCAATTATCGCCTGTTCAAAGGATGATAAAACCCAGATCAGGCACGATGAAGATAAAATGATGATGATCATGCATGAAATGGATAAAAAAATGGATACTATGAAAATGACAATGGATATAGACCATGATTTTTCCATGATGATGATCCTGCACCATCAAACGGCCATTGATATGGCAAAAGAGCTGCTTAATAGTGGCAAAGACTCAACCCTAAAACGTATTGCTCAGAAAATAATAGAAATGCAGTCTCTGGAAACCAGCCAGTTTCAAGTATTTCTTGCCGGTCATATGAAGGTGCCACATAATATTAATGGAGAGCAGCATATGCAGCTGATGATGTCTATGGAAAAAATGGCACGACAGGCAGACCTGGAACTTTTCACAGGAGGCGTTGATAACGACTTTGCCACATTGATGATTCCGCATCATCAAAGCGCAATGGACATGGCTGAAATAGAGGCTCATGCGGGTCATGATACTGCACCAATGAACCTGGCTGCTAAAATTAAGGTAGATCAGCAAATGGAAATTAAGGAGTTGCAGGAATGGTTACTTAACCACAGAAAATGAGTAAATACCAGAGAATATGAAGACACTAATATTATCTGTAAGCATGTTGTTGTTATCTGTTTTTGTTGTGCATGCACAGCATGAGCATCATATGAAAAAAAAGGATACAAGCAACCCCCCGAAACCAATACAGGACAGCGCAATGGGAAAAATGCAGCACATGCAGGGGAAGGAAAGCATGGATATGTCAATGGATATTCCAATGAGCCATGCTTTTTCGCTTAATCTTCCGATGAACAGAAATGGCTCCGGCACTGGATGGTTGCCGGACGCATCTCCAATGTACGGTTACATGATGCATTCCAAAAAATGGATGTATATGATCCACGGTAACTTATTTCTGCGATATACTAATCAGGATATAGGAAATAAAGGCTCCAGGGGTAACGATAAATTTGACGCTCCCAACTGGTTTATGCTGATGGCGCAGCGCAAAGTCGGAGCCAAAGGACTGTTTCATTATAACGTCATGGTATCGCTCGACAGGCTCACTGAAGGAGGTGCGGGATATCCCTTACTATTTCAGTCTGGTGAAAGCTGGAAAGGAAAGCCTTTAGTGGACCGGCAGCATCCGCATGATCTGTTTTCTGAATTATCAGTCAGCTATTCATACGCCTTTTCAAAAAATATAGATGCTTTCGCTTACTTCGGATATCCAGGAGAACCGGCATTGGGCTCCGTTGCATTTATGCACCGTCCATCCGCATTGGCTAATCCAGATGCCCCAATAAGTCATCATTGGAATGATGGAACCCATATCACCTTCGGAGTAGCAACGCTGGGTGTGCGCTTGGATAAATTTAAACTCGAAAGCTCACTTTTTACTGGTAGAGAACCGGATGAAAACAGGTACAATTTCGATAAGATGAGGTTCGATTCATGGAGTGGCAGGCTTTCCTTTAATCCTTCCCGGAACTGGGCATTCCAGGTATCACACGGATACATTAAAAGCCCGGAAGAACTTCATCCTGATGAAGACGTTAACCGCACCACTGCTTCTGCTATTTTCAGCCTGCCATTGAAAAATGATAGCTGGATCAATGTAACAACACTATGGGGGCTGAATAAAACAGCCAGCCACGATGGAGAGAACGCGGCGCTGCTGGAAGGTGCTTTACGTTTGAAAAGAGCTGAGGTATACACCCGGTATGAATGGGTGCAGAAATCGGTGGAAGAATTGGACCTTGATCCGGTAAAATATGGAGAAGTAACACTTTTCCCGGTGAATGCACTCACTGCCGGCATCAGCTATGATCTGCTGAATATTTCAAAAACACGGCTTGCTTTGGGTGGACAATTCAGTGTGTTCTTTAATGAGAGGTCCCTGCACGACCTGTACGGCAAGAACCCTATGGCACTGGAAGTTTTTCTAAGGCTCTATCCTGGATTGATGAAAATGAGTATGAACCATAAATAGTATTTATATGAAAACAACAGAAGCAATGTCAACGCAACATTCCGTAAGTCATGGGAAAAGCTACAGGAAACTGTTACTAATGGCTATTCTTTCTTTTATTTCTATGTACATTCTGATGTATTCGATGGTTGATAAACTGTCTAATGTAATTCCTAACGTAAATCAGTTTTATATGGCTGGCCTGATGAGTAGTCCTATGATAATAATTGAAGTGATCTTAATGCGCACAATGTACATGAACAGGAAACTAAACACGCTGATCATTTCTATCAGTGGTATTGCACTAGTCCTATTCTTTGTACTCATCCGGCAGCAAGCTGCTGTTGCTGATAAGCAATTTCTAAAGTCAATGATTCCACATCATGCCGCCGCAATTTTAATGGCAAAGCAGGCTTCCATAACTGACCCGGAGATCAAAGAGTTATGCAGGACTATTATTTCAAGCCAGCAGGCCGAAATTGATCAGATGAAAGCGAAATTGAAAGAATTGAACAAATAGAATAGATCAAATATATTTCTTAACATTAAAATCTCTTATTATGCCTCACCAACATTATCAGGAATGTATAGACGCATGTAATGAATGCGCTACCGTATGCAATCATTGTGCTGTTTCCTGTCTGCATGAACAGGACGTACAGAAAATGACCAGGTGTATTCAACTGGACCTTGAGTGTGCTGCTATTTGCAATGCGTCTGTTCAGGTAATGAGCCTTGATGGAGAGATTTCGGAACAATTATGCCAGCTATGCGCAGATATCTGCAATCGTTGCGCAGAGGAATGTGAAAAACACGCAGACATGGAGCATTGTCGTGAATGTGCCGAAACCTGCCGGAAATGTGCTGAAGTATGTTCGCAGATGGCTCATGCTTAGGCGGCAAGGGATAAGAATGTGATTCTTTCTTATCCCTTGTTAATCAGCATACAACAAATTCGATTTTCCCATTAAAATATAAAACAAACACAAAATTATATAACAATTAATTCGGGAATAACCTCTATTTTTGCTTCGAAATGAAAAAGGCCCTTGCTCTCATATTAGCTTTTCTTTATGTAGGCTCCTCTACCGGCGCCACATTCCACATGCATTACTGCATGGGAAAGCTGGTGGAAGTGGAGTTATGGCATGCGGAAGTTAAGAAATGCAGCAAGTGCGGTGCGAAGCCCAGCCAGGCATGTGCAAAAAAATGCTGTAAGGACGAGCATAAAACAGTGAAGCTGGAAAAAGACCAGAAAGCCGCTGAGTATGCCTTCCACTTTATTCAGATGGCTACATTAGCAACTCCTGTTTCCTTTTTTGAACTTCCGCAGGTTTATTCTACTGCCTTAGTGGTGGAATACCCAACCAGTAATGCGCCTCCGCGAAGTAGCAAAGTGCCGCCCCATATCCTGAATTGTTCCTTCCTTATCTGATTCCACGATACCCCTGGCGTCCATAACCGCTATATATCTTCATAGTATTTATACGCCCTCCCGTTATTACACAATAATTATCTGATTTTTTTTGGAAAATAAACTTATCAGTTTATGAAATTAAGCCAACGCTATGCGATTGTAATGGCTTCTTCTGTACTGCTTCTTGCAGTAACGGCTACCTCATGCAGAAAACATAAGATGGATGATATGGGAATGTCTGAAAAAAACATCGATTATCCGGCTGCTTACATTGTAAATGGAGAGAGCAGTACAGTTTCTGTTATAAATCTAACTACTAATACAGTAACTGAAACCATAGAGTTAATGTCTTCAGGAGGTAGTATGGCCATGTGGCCGCACCACGCCTCGCTTTTCAACATCTTCAATGTCAGCCGCATTTCCATTGGTGTTCCAGGCGTAGATCTGAGCGCGGGCCACTCAGGTAACATGGGTGATATGAAAGGGAAAGTGATAGTGCTGGATGCTCAGAAGGGTACCATTGTCAAGGACATGGAGGTGCCGGCCATGAATCATAATGCCGCCTTTTCACCCAATGGTAAGGAGATATGGACCTCCCAGATGGAAATGAATGGCAAAGTGCTCGTCTACGATGCCCAAACGTACACTTTAAAAAACACTGTTAATGTTGGCATGGAGCCGGCGGAAGTTACTTTTTCCGCTGATGGCACCAGGGCATATGTAGCCAACGGTGGAGACAATACCCTGTCAGTAATCGATCCGGCAACTAAAGCTGTCATAAAAACTATTCCTGTAGGAGTTAATCCTGTTGGGGCATGGGTGGGATATGACGGGAAAATGTACCTGGATAATGAGGATGGTAAAAGTATCAGTGTTATAGACGTTGCTTCCAATACAGTAGTACAGACTATCCCGCTTGGCTTTATGCCCGGCAGTGCCGCTCACAACCCTTCACGTAAAGAACTATGGGTTACAGATCCTGAAAATGGTAAAGTTCATTACTGGACCTGGGATGCAAGTGCTAGTCAGTGGGTACATGGAGGTGTTTTCAATACTGGAGCGGGCGCTCACGCAGTGGCATTCACCACTGATGGTAACATAGCCTATGTTACCAATCAGCTGGCTGCGAGCGTGTCTGTTATTAATATTGCTGACCACACTAAAATTAAAGACGTGGCGGTGGGTAAAAAGCCCAATGGAATTGTAATAAAACAATAAATCAATTTAAAAATTCTAAAAATGAAAAAGATATTATCTCTTTTAATAGTAATGATCACTGTTTTCGGTGTCTCCAAAATATTTGCGCAATCAGCCAAAACTGAAACTTTCAAAGTATACGGTAATTGCAATATGTGTAAAAAGAGAATTGAAAAAGCTGTAGCTGTGGATGGTATTACAAAGGCTGACTGGAATGTAAATTCAAAAGTGATGACGGTTTCCTATGATCCTGCAAAGATCAGCAATGATGCTATCCAGCAGAAAATAGCTGCGGCTGGACATGATACTGAAAAATCAAAAGCGGCTGATAGTACTTACGCCAAACTCCCCGGCTGTTGCCAGTATGATCGTAAGGGCGGCGCAGCGGCTCCGGCTCATCATAACTAAACGTCAGGCAATTAAAATATCACACAGCAGATGTAGCAGGTACCTGCTGCATCTGTTTACAGAAAAGAACAGATATGGTACATCGCATAATAGAATGGTCATTGCGCAACCGGTTTATTGTACTGGTAATGGCGGCAGCTATGTTTGCCTGGGGCGTTTTTGCAGTAAAGAAAAACCCCATTGATGCCATCCCGGATTTGTCCGAAAACCAGGTAATTGTATTTACAGAATGGATGGGCCGCGGACCGCAACTGATCGAAGACCAGATCACCTACCCGTTGGTGACTAACCTCCAGGGATTACCCAAGATTAAGTATGTACGCGGTACTTCCATGTTCGGCATGAGTTTTATCTACATCATTTTTAATGATAACGTAGATATTTACTGGGCCAGGGAAAGAGTACTGGAAAGACTAAGCACCATTTCCAGGACATTGCCAACTGGGGTGACGCCTCAGCTGGGACCTGATGGTACCGGTGTGGGGCATATTCTCTGGTATACATTAGATGCTCCTGGGATGGACCTGGGCGAACAGCGTGCCTTGCAGGATTGGTATGTGAAATTTGCCCTGCAAAATGTAGAAGGCGTGAGCGAAATTGCCTCCTTCGGTGGTTTTCAGAAACAATACCAGATTACCGTAGATCCTAACAAACTGCTTTATTATAAACTTTCCGTTGCGGAGGTAATCAATGCCATCCGTGCCAATAACAATGAATCCGGCGGGCGAAAATTTGAATTAAGTGACATTGGCTATATTATTAAAACATCCGGTTATCTGAAGTCTGTTGCTGAAATAGAAAACATCCCCGTTAAAACACAGAACAGTATTCCTATCAGGGTATCAGACGTGGCGGCGGTGCAGATGACGGGAGAAACCAGGTTAGGCATTTTCGACCAGGATGGGCAGGGCGAGCGTGTAGGTGGCATTGTAGTGATGCGCTATGGTGAAAATGCCGCAGCCGTGATAGATAAGGTGAAAGCAAAGATGCAGGAAGTAGCCAAAGGCTTTCCACAGGGAGTAAAATTTGATATTGTTTACGACCGGGGGGCTCTTATTAAGGAATCAGTAGACTCCATCAAACACACGCTCATAGAGGAAATGATCGTGGTGTCTATTGTAGTGATAATCTTCCTGTTCCACTGGCGAAGTGCGCTCAGTATCATTATCCAGATACCTATCACTTTGGCCGCCAGCTTTATCCTGTTGAACGCATTTGGAATTTCTTCCAACATCATGTCGTTAACCGGTATTGCACTGGCTATCGGGGTTATTGTAGACAACGGCATCATCATGAGCGAAAATGCCTATAAACACCTGGCGGAGCGGTATGCGCAGTGGCAGGATGAACAAAAAACTAAGTAACTATGAACTGGCTGAAGAATATATTTAAAAAAACGCCGCAATGGATATCTGAAGAAGAGCGGTTACAGATAATTGAGAAGTCCAGCAAACAGGTATCCCGTGGGGTATTTTTTGCGACCATCATTATCATCACCTCATTCCTACCGGTATTTATGCTTACAGGTCAGGAAGGTAAGTTATTTCATCCGCTGGCCTATACAAAGACCTTTATCATGATCGTGGATGCATTCCTGGTGATAACACTTGCACCTGTACTCATATCTTTCTTTATGAAAGGTAAGTTTAGGCCGGACCATGATAACCCGGTGAACAGGATCCTGGAAAAAATTTATGAGCCCATCATTAAAGGTGTATTGAAATGGCGCAAAACAACCATTGCCATTAATGTGATCGCACTGGTTATCACCATTCCTTTGCTGAAAAGCCTGGGTAGTGAATTTATGCCGCCGCTGGATGAACAAAGCATATTATTTATGCCGGTAACATTACCGGATATTTCAAATGGAGAGGCCAAACGTATTTTACAGGTGCAGGACAAGATCATCAAATCTGTTCCGGAAGTGGATAAAGTACTCGGTAAAGCCGGACGTGCCAGCACTGCTACTGACAACTCCCCCATCAGTATGATTGAAACCATTATCATGCTGAAACCTAAATCACAATGGCGGGAAGGCAAAACCAAGAAAGATATTATCAATGAACTGGACAGCAAGTTACAAATACCTGGTGTCGTAAACGGCTGGACCCAACCCATCATCAACCGTATCAATATGCTGGCTACCGGTATACGTACCGATGTTGGTGTAAAGGTATATGGACAGAACCTGGATACCATTGCCTCTGTATCAGAGCGGGTGAAAAAGGCACTGGAAGGCACTCCTGGTATCATGGACCTGTATGTGGAACCGGTTACTGGCGGCAAGTATCTTAATGTTGATGTTCGCCGGCAGGACCTGGCTCGCTATGGCCTGAATGTAGATGATGTAAACCAAACCGTAGAATCTGCATTGGGAGGTGCTCCTATTGGTAATACAGTGGAAGGCCGGCAGCGTTTTTCTATCAGTGTGCGGTTAGCTCAGGACTATCGGAATAGTGTTGAACGTATTAAACGTATACCAATCATGTCCGCTTCTTTTGGTGAAGTTCCTTTGTCCTCGGTAGCAGATGTGAAGTTTGTGGATGGTCCGCCTATGATCTCCTCTGAAAATGCAATGTTGCGCGGGGCTGTTTTATTCAATGTGCGTGGACGTGATTTGGGCGGTACCGTGAGCGAAGCCATAGAAAAGATGAGCAAGGCCAAAGGTATCCTGCCACAGGGGTATTACCTGGAGTGGAGCGGGCAATATGAAAACCTGATCCGCGGCCAGCAAACGTTGATGTGGATTGCACCAATCGTATTTGTGATCATTTTCTTTTCCCTGTATTTTGCCTTTAACTCTATCCGCGAAGCCTTCCTGAGCCTGATCACCGTTCCTTTTGCCCTTATTGGCGGGGCTTATATGATCTACTTCTGGGGAGTAAACTTGTCTGTTGCGGTGGCGGTGGGCTTTATCGCTTTGTTTGGTATTGCAGTGGAAACGGGGATCGTGATGGTCATTTATCTCAACGATGCTATGCAGCAGCTGATAAAGGAGAAGGGGAATTCTTCTGAAACAATTACCAAAGAGGATCTGAGGTTGGCCGTTATCTACGGGGCAGCGAAGCGCTTGCGACCTAAACTCATGACAGTATGTGTTTCCCTGTTTGGATTAGTGCCTGTCCTTTGGGCTACCGGCGTAGGAACAGATGTGATGAAACCAATTGTACTACCTATGATTGGCGGTGTACTTACATCTTCCACACATATTTTGCTGGTGACGCCGCTGATTTTTTTACTGTCGAAAGAATATGAATTACGCAAGTACGGAAAAATAGAGATTCATGAAGTACATCACTAAATATATACTGATAATAACGCTTTGGGCGCCATTGAAACTGGTTGCTCAACATGCGCCGGTATTACGATTGGATACCATTCTGCAAAGAGTGGATAAAAACAATATACTATTACAATCATACGGACTGAAAGCAGAAGGTTATAAATACAGCGCGGATGCGGCCACGGCCTGGATGGCGCCAATGGTTGGTGTAGGTACGTTTATGACACCCTACCCCGGTCAGATGATCATGGACAACAGGGATAAAGGTAGCCTGATGCTTCAGCTGGAACAGGACATACCAAATCCTGCCAAACTGAATGCAAAGAAAAAATACATTGCTTCCCAGGGAAACATTGAACTAGCCACCAGGGATATAACGCTGAATGACCTGAAAGCCCAGGCTAAACGCCTGTATTTTAACTGGATCGTTGCTAAACAGCGTATTGCAGTATTGCAGGAGAATGAGAAGATCATGATAACCATGAAAAAGATCGAAGAAGTGCGCTATCCATACAATCAATCACAGCTCAGCGGCGTATTTAAAGCCAATGCAAAGATTGAGGATAACCATAACATGATCCGTATGCAGGAAGGTACCATCGCAAAGGCCAGGTCATGGCTCAATAGCCTGATGAATGCCCCCGGTAACCAGGTGTTTGATATAGACACTACTTACCAGCCGGTATTTGAAATGGCTTCCACTTACGACACTGCTTCTCTTGCTACTGCGAGAAAAGACGTTGTAAAGATGGATGAAAGCATCCGCTCCATGCAGTTGAACATTGAAAGCATGAAGCGGGAAAAGAAGCCGGATTTTAAAGTAAAGTTTGATCATATGTATCCTCTGGATGCGATGATGCCCAATGCTTTCAGTGCTATGGGTATGATCAGCATTCCAATAGCGCCATGGTCATCCAAAATGTATAAATCAGGTGTCAAAGCGATGCAGTACAATGTGCAGGCTATGGAAAAGGAAAGAGCCGCTATGTTGCAGGAAACGCAGGGAATGCTGTATGGTATGCAGTATGAGATACAATCCATGCAGAAACGCGTTGAAGCAATGGAGGATAAGATCATTCCAGCTTTGCGGCAAACTCTGGATGCCAACTTTCTGAATTATCAGGAAAACAAATTGGCTTTGTCCAATGTGATCGACTCCTGGGAAGCACTCACCATGATGCAGTCTAATGTACTGGATGAGAAATTAAAACTCTATGAAATGATAGTGGATTATGAGAAACAGTTATATCGTTAAAATATTGTTCGGTGCGTCCCTGGCTTTATTCGGACTGGTTGCCTGCAAAAATAAAGCAGACAAGGGGGCTCATGCTGAACACAAAGCCGGACAGCTTTTCACCTGCCCTATGCATCCGCAGGTGATCCAGGATAAGCCGGGAAAGTGCCCCATCTGCGGTATGGACCTGGTACTGAAGGATGCCAATAATGAGCTGGTAATGGACAGCAGTATTGCCAGGCTCACCAAACCGGTGAATGCACAGGTCATTGCCACTATTCCGGCTATCAGCCCGGAAACTGGTACCCGCATCTATGCTTCCGAGGTAAATGGTGTTATTACTTATGATACACGCAATCAGACCAGTATTTCCAGCAGAGTTGGCGGACGGGTAGAACGATTGACAATAAAGTATAATTATCAACCCGTAAGGAAGGGTCAGCTGATCATGGAAGTATATTCTCCGGATCTGGCAGCGGCTCAACGGGAGCTACTTTTTGTAGCACATAGCAGTCCGGATATGTTATCCGGCGCCAGGCAACGGCTACAGCTACTGGGTATGCAGCCGGCACAAATAGACCAGGTGCTGAGAACCGGTAATATCCTGTACCGTATACCTGTTTATAGCAACAGTGATGGTTATATACTGGAAAAATCGGCGGCTAATGCAGCTGCCGCATCCGGGGCAATGGCACCGGCAGCGGCATCAGCAGCGGGTGGTGATGCTATGGGGAGCATGGGAGCTGGCGCCTCAACCGCTGCGGCTACACCTGCGCCCGCAGCACCGGCAGCCTCCCCTGTCCTTTTACGTGAAGGTCAGTATGTAAGCGCCGGGCAGTCGCTTTTTACCATTTACCAGGCAAAAGCCCTGGTGGCTGAATTTGCCTTCCCGTCCCAGCTGGCGGCGAGAATAAAACTTGGGCAGCAATTATTGTTTTTTCCGACAAGCGATGACAACGCCATGCAATCAGGTGCCATCGGTCTGATTGAGCCGGTTTTTCGGGAGGGAGTAAACTTCACACTGGCAAGGGTATACCTGAAAGATGATCACTTCCAGGTAGGACAACTGCTGTATGCGAATGTTCCTATTGTTTATACTGATGGCTGGTGGCTACCTAAAAAGGCAATATGGAGGCTGGGTAATAAATCTGTTATTTTCAGAAAAGAAAAGGATGTATACGTTCCTGTCGTAGTAGAAACGGGCGTAGTGGCTAAAGATATGATACAGGTAAACACAAACATCGGCGACTGGAAGGTAGCTTCCAACGCTTCTTACCTGGTGGATAGTGAGAGCTTCATTAAAACCAATAATTAAAATGCAACAATAGCAATATGGAAAGGAAAAGTTTTTTAAAAGCAGTTGCGTTTGTTTCGCTGGCGCCGGTTGTATTACTGGCAGCCTGTAAGGATGCGGGTAAAAAACAAGTTGCGGATGAAAAGAAGCAGACTTATACCTGCCCGATGCACCCGCAAATAGTGCAGGATAAACCAGGTACCTGCCCCATATGCGGTATGGATCTGGTGCCATTTGATAAAAATAATAAAGAAACTTCTCTCACCCTGGGAGAAAGCCAGATGGCATTGGCCAACATTACCACTATGGTAGTGGGTACCGGTGCCTTATCCAACTTCAAACAGCTAAACGGCAGACTGGTAACAGATCCTGAAAGGTCTGCAGTTATTTCCAGCAGGGTACCGGGACGGATAGAGGTGCTATATGTAAAGGAAACCGGTGTGAAGGTGAATAAAGGGCAGCCGCTATATAAAATATATTCTGAACAATTGGCTTCCCTTCAACAGGAATACCTGCTGGCGGTGGCACAGGTAAAACAGTTTCCGGATGATGCCCGTTTCGGGCAGATCGAAAAAGCTGCACGTCAAAAGCTGAAGTTATATGATCAGTCAGATGGGGAGATCAATCAGTTAGTGCAATCTCAAAAGGTGAATCCTTATGTCACCTATCCGGCTACTGTCAGTGGGGTGGTTTCAGAACTTACAGCGACTGAAGGACAATATGTATCAGAAGGAGGAGCCGTGATGCGTCTGGAAGGATATAACCAGCTCTGGGTGGAAGCGGATCTGTATCCGGCGGAAGCATCTGCCATCCGTGTTGGACAATCGGTAAAGGTGGTTGTTTCAGGATGGGAAAATGAGCCACAGACCATGACGGTACAATTTATTAATCCTGCTTTGCAAAGCGGCAGCCAGTTGATGCAGGTACGCGGAAGTATTCCTAATCCGGATAACCGTTGGCAGCCGGGTTTGCAGGCAAATATATTATTACCCGTCAAAAGCAAAGGAGATGTATTGAGTTTGCCGGTGGATGCGGTTATCAGGGATGGAAAAGGCTCCCATGTATGGATTGAAAAAGCCCGTGGAAAATTTGAACCTCGCATGGTAAAAACAGGCATGGAGAATTTTGACGTAGTCGAAATAACAGATGGATTGCAGGCTGGCGATACGGTAGTAGTAACCGGGGCTTATCTGTTGTATTCAGAATATATCCTTAAAAAAGGAGCTGATCCAATGGCTGGTATGCCGGGAATGTAATATCATAAACATTAGAGCAAAATCATTTCATAAAAATCAAAAACCAATGAAACAATTCATGAAAGTAGCCGTAGCCCCGGTATTGGCGTTGATCTTCCTCGCAGCATGTGGCAATGGCAAGGTAAACAAAGAAAGTAATGCTGCCGATTCTATCAGTCAAAGCCAGCCAGCAACAACGGAGCAAAGTACAGTCGCTGCGCCGGGTATCCAACTGAAAGATGATAAGCTGAACGCAGTATATGGGCACTATGCGCTCCTGACAGCGGCACTGGTAAAAGGAGATGCAAAAGAAGCCCGCCTTGCGGGCAATGCAATTGCAACAGGCGCCAAAGAAATATCAGGTGGCGAATCTATCGGTTTAAACGCATCAAAGATTACAGCTACAGCAGATCTGGAAGCGCAACGGGTAGCCTATGCTGCATTAAGCAACGACTTCATCTCCCTGGCAAAAAAATCCGGCGTCAACAATGGCCGGCTTTATGTTGATTTCTGCCCTATGGCAATGAATGATAAAGGAGCTTATTGGATCAATGGGGATAAATCCATACGGAATCCTTATTTCGGCGAAAAGATGATGACCTGCGGCGAAGTAAAAGAAACTATTCAATAACAAGGAAGTACAATCTGTAAATTAAAATCATTGCATGTCTACTTTGAAAAATATCTTGAGCATTTTCTTCCTGTCACTACTGCTTTTAGGAAGTTTTCATGTGAAAGCACAAACGGGTGAAATATGCTACAATCCTAATTTGGTAAAGGATACGAGCAAGCGTAGTATTAAATCTGTTGCAGCCAGTATAATAGGAAATGACTCTGTAAAGATCAACTACCATTCTCCCGGTGTCAGAGGGCGAATCGTATGGGGCGGTCTGGTGCCCTACGATGAAGTGTGGGTAACCGGCGCTCATGATGCCACTACCCTTGAAATAGCTAAATCCTTTACTGTGGCTGGGAAAGTCATACCAGCAGGTAAATATGCCCTATTTACCATTCCCGGTAAAAAGGAATGGACAATTATCATCAACTCGAAATGGCAGCAGCATCTGGCTACTGAGTATGATCAGAAAGATGATGTGATAAGATTAAAGGTGAAGCCTCAGCAGCACGCTGCTACAGAAAGATTACAATATTTTATTGAATCCGGCAAAGGCGGTTCCGGCAAAATCGCTATGGCATGGGAAAAGATACGCATTGAATTTCCTGTCACCCTAAAAAACTAACATATGGAAAACCAGCACAGCCATCATGAACATCACGAACACCAGCATAAGCCACCTGGTGCCAATGAAATGCCAGCAGGGCATAATCATGATCATGCAGCAATGAGTATGGGCGGACCCACCCATCACAAAGAACATGATAGTACCGGTGGCCATGATGAACATGCCGGCCATCATACAGAAGGTTTTTTGAAACGCTTCTGGATATGCCTGGTGGTCACGGTTCCTGTATTATTGCTTTCTCATATGATACAGCAATGGCTGGGGATTGAGTTCACTTTCCCCGGCGATAAATATGTACTGCTCCTGCTGAGCAGTTTTATTTTTTTCTATGGAGGCTGGCCTTTTCTCGTTGGACTGGTGCGGGAACTGAAGGGGAAAAATCCCGGTATGATGACGCTGGTAGCCGTAGCCATTACTACCGCCTACATCTATAGTGTGGCAGTAGTTTTTGGATTGAAGGGAATGGATTTTTTCTGGGAACTGGCTACTTTAATTGATATTATGTTACTGGGGCATTGGCTGGAAATGAAATCTCAGATGGCCGCTTCCCGTGCATTGGAATCGCTGGTTGCCTTAATGCCGTCTGTTGTACATGTAGAGCGCAATGGGCAGGTATCAGATATTCCTTTGCAGGAATTACAGAATAATGATGTGGTCCTTGTCAAACCTGGTGAAAAGATCCCTGCCGATGGTATTATATTAGATGGTAGCTCCGACATTAACGAAAGTATGCTCACTGGTGAAAGCGTCCCGGTTAAGAAGGGGAAAGATGCAAAGGTAATCGGTGGCGCCGTAAATGGCGATGGCGCATTGAAAGTACAGGTGACCGGCGCAGGTAATGATAGTTACCTGAACAAAGTAATTACTATGGTGCAATCCGCACAGGGAGCCAAATCGAACACACAGAACCTTGCCAATAAGGTGGCTAAATGGCTCACCATTGTTTCGATCAGTGTGGGGGTGATTACGTTCATTATATGGCTGTCGGCCGGTAAGGAGTTGTCGTTTGCCCTGGAAAGGATGGTAACGGTGATGGTTACTTCATGCCCTCATGCGCTGGGTGTAGCCATTCCGTTGGTAGTAGCCATATCCACTACGCTGTCTGCTGTTCATGGTCTGTTGATCCGCAACCGCACAGCGTTTGAAAATGCGCGTAAACTAACTACGATCATATTTGATAAGACAGGTACTCTTACAAAAGGTTCCCACGAAGTACAGCAGGTAATTCCATTGACGGAGCAGTACAAAGCGGATGAAATACTACAGTATGCCGCTGCTATTCAACAAAACTCCGAACACCATATCGCGCACGGAGTAATGAGAAAGCTGAAAGAAAAGGGCCTACCCCTGTGGTCTTCTTCTGATTTCAGCTACATGCAGGGCATCGGTGTTACCGGTGTTGTGAATGGTAAGCAGGTCGTAGCTGCCGGTCCCAACTACTTCAAACAGGAAAATAAGCCGGCACCTGCTATTCCTGATGAGGTAGACCAGTCTACTGATACGGTGAATTTTGTGCTGATAGACAATACTCCAGTTGGCATCATCACCTTAGCGGATAGTATCCGTGAAACAGCCGCAGAGGCTATAGCTGAGCTGAGGGCTATGGGTATAAAATCATTTCTTCTTACAGGAGACAATGAAAAGGTAGCTGCCGCAGTAGCTAAGAAACTTAATATGGATGGTTATTTAGCGAATGTGCTGCCACATGAAAAACAAAACAAGGTAAAAGAATTTCAGGATAAAGGGGAAGTAGTAGCTATGACTGGCGATGGCGTAAATGATGCGCCGGCCCTCGCTATGGCAGATGTAGGCATTGCCGTTGGTTCCGGTACCGATGTAGCTGCCGAAACAGCGGATATCATTCTGGTGAACAGCGATCCAAAAGATGTTGTACAGATGATTTCTTTTGGGAAAGCCACTTATCGGAAAATGATCCAGAACCTGGCATGGGCGGTTGGTTATAACGTGATCGCTATCCCACTTGCAGCCGGCGTACTGTATCCCGGCTTTATGTTAAGCCCGGCAATGGGTGCAGTATTAATGAGCCTTAGTACTATCATTGTAGCCATCAACGCTAAGTTATTGAGAGTAAAATAAACCTTAAAACAATCTGATACCAATTTCTTTAAACATCAAAAAAACAGAAAAATGAAAAAGATTATCATCGGCGCTTTAATTATTTCCACCATTACCTTTGCTGCTTGCAATAATAGCAGTAATCAATCTCATGAAGGCCATAACCACGATTCTACTGCTATGGCCGGCGAAGCCATGAAACAGGAAGCAGCACCAACCGATAATTCAGTAGCAGCAGTGAAACCTCAGTTTACAAATGTAGATCCGAAAGCAGCAGCATCTTTGAAACTGGTAGTGGATCACTATCTGCATATCAAAAATGCTTTGGCGGGAGATAACTCCAGCGAAGCCGCAAATGGTGGCAAAGCAATGGCAGAAGCAATGGGAAAAGTAGACAAAGCTGCCCTGACCCCAGAACAACAGAAGCTATATACAGAAAATGAAGACGATCTGAAAGAACATGCAGAGCACATTGGAAAAAACGAAGGTAATATTGAGCACCAGCGTGAACATTTTGCGCAGATGAGCGAGGATGTATATGCCCTTGTAAAGGCTTTCGGTGGCGGACAGGCACTTTATCATGATCACTGCCCGATGTATGACAATAATAAAGGCGCATTGTGGCTGAGTGAAACAAAAGAAGTAAAGAATCCTTATTTCGGTAGCAAAATGGCAACCTGTGGATCTGTTAAAGAGGTAATCAATTAATGTGATTAAGCTCGGCTTTCTGCAAACAGGCTGGATATACCACGTATCTTCTGCCTGTTTGCAGAAAGTTGATAAAGAAACCGCTACCAGGTGATCAATAAAATTATGCTATGCGAAAAGTCAAAATCGTTTTACTTATCCTGCTGGTTGTTTTTGTTCTGATACAATTTATCCGTCCAGCTAAGAATCAAAGTACCAACCAGGAATTGACAGCCGATATTACCGGAATATATACTATCCCAAACGATGTGCAAACCATATTGAAAAATGCTTGTTATGATTGTCATAGCAATAACACGCAATATCCCTGGTATGTCAATATCCAGCCCATAGGCTGGTTTATGGCAGGTCATATCAAAAATGGTAAGAAGGAGTTGAATTTTAATGAATACGGCACCTATTCTTCAAAGCGGCAGCACAATAAGCTGAAGCGCATGAAAGAACAGATAGAAGAAAACAAAATGCCTCTTTCTTCATATACATTGATACATCGGGAGGCCAAGCTGACTGCCAATCAAAAGGAACAGGTAACTAAGTGGATAGATAGCACTTTGAATGCAGCTGAAACCGGATCAACAAATTAAAACCTACAGTTATATGAAACACCTCTTATTACTGGCAATGATTATTTTCCCATTTACAGTATTTGCTCAACATGGCAATACTATGCACACTATGCATAGTATGCCTTCTAACCCACGCAAGGGAGTGATTGAGTATGACTTGTATGTAAACGATACTATTGTAAATTTCTCCGGTAATAAGAGCAGGCATGCAATGGCGATCAACGGCCGGATACCTGCGCCTACCTTATATTTTACGGAAGGTGATACCGCCATAATCCGCGTGCATAACCTCATGCACCATGAAACCTCCATTCACTGGCATGGATTACTACTACCTAACAAAGAAGACGGTGTTCCTTATTTGACCACCGCGCCTGTCCTGCCTGGCACTACCTATACGTTTACTTTTCCCTTAAAACAGAGCGGTACCTTCTGGTATCATTCGCATACCATGCTACAGGAGCAAATTGGCATTTATGGCCCGATTGTAATACAACCCCGTAAAAAGATTTTCCCGGTTGACAAAGATGTGGTTTTGCTTTTCTCCGATTGGACAAACGAAAAGCCTGGTGAAGTATTGAAAACATTAAGGAGAAACGACCCTGCCAGCGAATGGTATGCCATAAAGAAAGGTTACCCGCAAAGCCTTGACAAGCTGTTGCAACACCACTCCTGGGCTGAACGGGTAAAATGGGGATGGAAGCGGATGCCACCTATGGATATGTCAGACGTTTATTATGATAAATTTCTGCTCGCAGGCAGTTCACGCCTGGATCTCTCCCAATACAAACCGGGGGAGAAGCTACGCGTGAGGATCATTAATGGATCTGCAGCATCTTACTTTTATCTACAGTATGCCGGTGGAAAAATGGAGCTAATCGCTGCTGATGGCATCGATGTTCAGCCAGTTAAGATTGACAGGATCCTGATTGGTATTGCAGAAACCTATGATTTTTTAATAACGGTTCCGGCATCCGGTACTTATGAACTGCGTGCCACCTCCCAGGATGTAGCAGGTTATGCCGCGGCGTTTATCGGAAAAGGTGATACCACGTATGCTCCAAATGTTCCCCGTCCCAATGTATGGAAAATGGATGCCATGATGATGGATATGTCCGTGAACTTTCCCGGCAAGATGAGCCACAACATGAAGGGAATGAAGATGGATAATACAGATCATGGGGATATGAAAATGGACAAGGATTCCGGTGAAATGAAAATGGATGATATGCCCGGAATGGATATGGATAAAATGAAGAAAGATACTTCCATGCATATGAACATGTCGACGGATACAATGTCCAATATGAAGGAAATGGACCATGCCGGTATGGATACGGAAAAGGATATGAAAGAGAAAGGCATGAAGAAAAAGCAGCCGGTAAAAGGGATGGATCATATGTATGTGCAACATCAGGAGAAAAAACAGGATGTAAAAAGCAAACATGGTGAAATGAAGATGGATGATAGGCCTGGAATGAATATGGACCACAATAAAGCAGATAATTCTATGCATATGCCGGCTGATACAGTTCCCCGAAAGGATGTGAAGCAGGATACCAGTCATAACATGGAGAATATGGATCATAGCGGGCATACCATGCCCGAAGCTGACAAAAGTGGTTTTGTAATGTTTAACTATGATATGTTGAAAGCAAGGAACAGTACTGTATTTGATAAAAGCCGGCCTGCAAGGAAGGTGGACCTGCAACTTACCGGTAATATGTATCGTTATGTGTGGTCTATTAACAAAAAAATGCTTTCAGAGGCAGACAAAATATTAATCAAAAGAGGTGAGGTAGTGCAGTTTGTTATTGAAAATACAACCATGATGAACCACCCTATGCATTTGCACGGACACTATTTCCGGGTACTGAACAAAAACGGCGACTATTCTCCGCTGAAACATACACTAGATATATCTCCAATGGCAACTGTAACTATCGAGTTTGCGGCTGATGAAGACAAGGACTGGTTTTTCCACTGCCATATTCTTTACCACATGATGAGTGGTATGTCCAGAGTTGTTCACTACGACGGAAGTGTGCGGGATACTGCTTTGGCACCATTTCCCCTGAAAAAATTACTCAAAGAGGAAAAAATGTGGTTTTTATACGGAAGCATTGCTGCCAAGAGCCATATGAGTGAGCTCCAGGCCAACTATATCAATGCCCGCAATGCCTTCCGGGCAGAGGTGAATGCCAACTATAACGGCCAATATGAGGCGAATGTAAGTTACGAACGCTACATAGGTGACTGGTTCCGGCCATATATTGGTTTCAGCACACTCCGGCAGAAATACTACAACGTATTTACCAACAAGCAAACCTTCGAGCAGGATTTTGATCTGCCGGTACTGGGGGTACGTTATACACTACCGTTCTTCATAGATGCTGACCTCCGCGTTAATGCCAAAGGCCGGGTAAGGCTTGAACTGGATGGTGAACAGTGGCTACTGCCCAGGATGTTCTTTAACTGGCGTGTAAATACGGATCAGGAATACCATCTTGACCTGGAATACCTGCTTGCTAAGAAGATATCACTGTCCGGTGGCTATGATTCCAGGTATAAGTGGGGCGGCGGTTTACTGGTTCGTTTTTAATCATTTCAATTTTTATATTTTCAGATTTTCATGGCAAAAAGTAAGCATTATTACATTCGTAAATCACATCGTTATCTGGGTCTTATCCTGGGTATTCAGTTTTTACTCTGGACTATCGGCGGGCTGTACTTCAGTTGGAGCAATATGGACGAAGTGCATGGCGATTTCCAGAAGAAACCGGAACCTCTGTTATCAGCTAGTCTTTCTCTTGTATCCCCTACAGCAGCACTGAATACAATCCGGAAGGCTGCTGGCATAGATTCTGTGTCTTCTCTTCAGTTAATACAAATCCTGGGAAAGCCATATTATCAGATCAGGAGCATGGAGGATGTAAGCAAAGGCCCATCACATGAGCACTCTGGCCACCATCGGATATTTCTTATTGATGCCACCACTGGCCTGGTTCGGCCTGCCCTTTCTCAGCAGGAAGCTGTAGATGTAGCCAAAATACGCTTTAATGGCAATCCAAAGGTAGCATCGGTAGAATATTTAACTGCAACCGATGGACACCATGAATACAGGGAAAGTGCTTTACCGGCATATGCGGTTACGTTTGATCACCCATCTGCCACTACTGTCTATGTATCTGCTGAGCTTGGAACTGTACAGAAATTCCGTAATAACAAGTGGCGGATTTTTGATTTTCTATGGATGTTACATACGATGGACTATCAATCCAGGGATAATATTGGTAACATTTTGTTACGTGCTTTTTCGATATTTGGCCTGGTAACCGTAATGTCAGGTTTTATGCTTTATGCTGTAAGTGCCCGCTGGCTAAAACGTGGTAAAAAACGGGTTGTTGTAAGAAGTTGACAACTGAATATTATTATCAAATGAAAATATCCAGATCCATACAAATTAAAGTATTTTTACTTCTATTCGTATTCTCTATGAATACGTTGGTAGGATTTGCGTGTACGATGGAAGCAGGGATTGTTGGAACCGACCATCATGAGAATGGAGACAGTCATTCTCATGATGCGGGTCACCTTCATGGTAATAAAACGGATCATCAACATTTCTCATTAACACCATCTGCTAATAACAATGATAAAGACAAATGCTGTAATGACAATGTGTTAAAGTTTGAACGAATTGACAAGACGGTTCACTATCCAATAAATACAAGCCTTGAAAGCCCTGCATCAATTTTATATTTGCGCTTATATCGCCTTCTTTTAATTATTTCTACATTCTCTCCTTCAACCAGACTATATCCCCTTTCAAAATGGGCGCCTCCGCCAAATCAGGACATACGTGTGTCTATCCGGTCCTTTCAGATTTGATTTCTGTAACAAGTTACGCAACAGTTTATATATTGAATATTGGCTGCGTAAAACGCAGCCAATATTCCCGTATTTGTTGCTTTAAATATTAATGCTACCAGGCCGAATGTTTTTTGGCAGCGGTAAAATCTGCCATAAACATTCTCAACCCAATAACCCGTTGGTAATTTCCAAAAGTAAGTATCTATTGTAGCCAACAGTATTGGTAGATGTATGGAAACAATTATCCATTAAAAGGAAAAAAATGAAGATCAAACTTGTATTATCTGCCTTCCCTTTTCTGATATTCTTGCTTATGCATAGTTCTGCAATAGCACAATCGCATGAGAAAATGGCTATTCAAAACATATTAAACAGGTATAGATTAGCAATCGAAAAAATAGACACTGCCGATGCTATACTTCTGTTTCAAAAGGATGCAAAAATTTATGAACAAGGGAGTGACGAGGGGCATATCGGGCATTATCTCACTAATCACCTGATTCCAGAATTGAAAATGTTTAAATCCATCAGGTTTACGGACGTGGCGCAAGACGTTTTGGTAAATGGTGGTTATGCCTTTGTTACCGAAATCTATACTTATGCAATTGAGCTAAAGGACGCTAAAACAGTAAAAAACAGAGGCGTTAATACAGTCATGTTGCGGCATACCGTGACGGGTTGGAAAATTATTAACATGCACACTTCTTTTCGTAAAATCAGTTCGTAACCAACAATAGAAAGTAGTATTCAAAAAATATCTATTCAACTAAAAAACAAAATGAAATGGAAACTTTAATTAAAATCTCAATTGCTTTATTTCTTACGGCGTCTTTATTCCTTGGGATGTCTCAAGCACACGCTCAGCAAAAGCATAGCGCCTCCAATCATAGCAATCCCAAAGGCCCACATGGTGGCAAAGTAGAAGAAGCCGGATCATTTCATGCAGAAGTACTAATAAAAGAAGGTAAGGCAATATTCTACCTGCTTGACGACAAAGCCAGGGCTTTGCCGAATTCCGGGGTTACCGGTTCTGTAATGTTGATGTTCTCGGACGGCTCAATGAAAACGATTACACTAACATCGGAGGGCAGTGAGGGGTTTGTTGCCAATGAATCGAAAGCGGTGACCTATACCCAGGCGATTGTAACATTTAAAACGAAAGGGCAAACAGCTACCGCCAAATTTAATGCGGCATCCAGTTCCGCAGACGAGCATTCCGGTCATCGCCATTAGTTAAAATCCTGGGTCATGGTAAATTTTGGTTATGATCGGATGATATCTGGTTACAGATATAACAGTATCATGGCCCAGGTCTATTGTTGATATGTATGATCTATTTGAACTACTTGGACTACATCTTGATTGGTACATTTTAATAGTCTGTTTTCTTCTGTAAAAATTCATCATTTACTAAAGATCAACTAATGAAAAAAGAATATATTCCAGCTCTCCGCTTTAGCTGGCTTACTCAGTTCTATGATTTTATCCTGCAGGTTACTTTCCCTGAGAAAAGAATAAAAAAAGCGTTAATTACGCAATGCGCATTTAGAGAGAATGAGCATGTATTGGATTTTGGAACTGGCACTGCCACCCTTCCTTTGATGATTAAGCAGCGCTACCCGTTAATAACAATCATTGGTATTGATGTTGATAAAAACATTCTTGAAATTGCGGAACGAAAGATCCGGATTGAAAGAGAGTTGCATATTGAACTAATAAATTACAATGGCTTCAAAATTCCGGTTCCTGATAATTTTGTAGATAAGGTGGTTTCCTCACTGGTATTTCATCACCTATCTACCCAACATAAGCGGCTAGCGCTTAAAGAAATTCATCGGATATTGAAACCTGGTGGGGAATTGCATATAGCAGATTTTGGTAAACCGGATAACTTTTTCACCTCAGTGGCTTTTGGCATTTTCAGAAGATTTGATGGGGAGCAAAATACCAGGATAAATGTATTTGGATTATTGCCATATATGATTGATGCAGCGGGTTTTACAAATGTGGAGGAAAATGAGTATTTTAACACTCTTTTTGGTACAGTAAGATTAATTAGAGCTGTTAAAAATGAGCAATTCCCTTACCCTGATTATTCAGCAGTATAAGACAGATACAGAATCTGTTTATAATACATGGTTTATAAATAATGAGGAACGCCTAAAAGCCTTCCGCTCTATACGAAGAGGTGTGAGGCAGGTGGTGGACGATATAAAGAACAGGCAATTCCCGAACGACTTTAAAGGGTCATCGTTGGAATTTGTTTTATCCTGTATTACAGAGCAGAAACAGGTATTTGAAGGCGCCTCCCATCCTTTTTACTGGAAACCCAAGTTGCGTATCCCCGATATTTATGAGAACGAATCCAATAAACAGTCATTCGGGCAGTTTTTGGAAAACTGCCTGAATGCCAAAACTGAGGACCAACTTATTAAAGAGATCATTAAACTGGATGGACTGAAGATTAAAGGTCTTGGCCCCGCTGTAGCAAGTATTTTGTATTTTCTACATCCTACGATTATCCCTCCTTTCAACACCGCCATCATTAATGGATTTAATTCCCTGTTCAAGGATAAAAAGAAACTCGGCAGCTGGAGCGAATATCTGAAGCTCAGGGAGGTGCTGATAGATGCGAACAACCAACATCGTTCACTTTTGTCGTCTGATCTTGGCGCCATCGCCGGCCTTTTGTTTGAGGTCGGCGCCCAGAAACTGGTATTGGGTGGTGATCAGTACCTGTCTGAGGAGGAGCGTAAGAAACTTGAAAAGATGATAGAGAAAAGACGGGAGGAGGTAGAGAAGGAAAAATACGAAGAAGATCTTCACACTGAAATGCAGTATCATTTGTTGAAAATAGGCAAAACGCTGGGGTATGATGTAATTGCTGCTTCCAATGACCGATCCAGATCACATTGCGGAAATAACTTTTCTTTCCTGAGTATTTCTCAGTTTCCTGATATAAACCTGGATAAAGAAACCTTGAATACCGTAAAATTGATAGACGTCCTTTGGTTCAAAAAGGGAACCAACAATGTTATTGCTGCCTTTGAGGTAGAAAAAAGCACCAGTATTTATTCAGGTATATTACGTTTAACAGACCTAAGTTATACCATCGCAGATGGTGATGAGGTTTTTTACCTGATTGTACCGGATAAACGAGAAAAGGATGTTGTGCTTCAGTTATCCCGGCCCGCCATCAAGCAAAATAACGTGGTGATAAAATACATCATGTTCTCTGATCTCCGGCAACATTGTGATGCGCTTTGTAAGTTTGGAGACAGCCACCATATTATGGAGAAAATAGCGAAGGCTGTTTAATGGGTTAAAATTTATTATGTACCGCCGATCATGATAAATTTACATCTATCATTATCCTTCGGCACATATGAACGTTCTTCCTCTGGTTTTTCTTTGTTGTTCTTTTCCACTGTAAATTTTACTACGAATTTAAAGAATTCAGGGATGAATTACAGGGATGGGCCTCCCACTTTTCTTTTCCGTACAGCCCTACGAAGGGCCCTAACTTCTCCATTCATTTTGTAAATTCTTATAAGCCGGCCGAGCCTTGCAAACTTATGTGTTTACTTCCACCAGGCGTCCGACATGCCGAACTCACTACGAGCCTGCGCAATTTGTATATGCCCTTCTTTATTATCATAAATGGGCAATAACGGCTCATTTTCCAGGACAATAGATCGTTTGGAAACAATGGGTGTTTTCATGTTGTACATCCGCGTGCAAATGTGTGTTCTTGTTAGTAAAAGGTTTTGCCTATATACGAATCATTAAAAAATTCGGTTTTGCACGGCTTATAATTTTGCCTATCGCAGTTGTATTGTCAATATTTTACTTGATAGTCGTAAATAACGCCAAAAGGCAACAGCCGGAATTGATCCGGCCGTCCTTTTTTCTCCAATTTCTACTCATCAAGAGTGAGAAAGTTTATATGATGAAATAATGTTATTAAAATTAAACCAGTCCAAGAGGAATTAAGAACTGGTTTTTCATCCATTGTTTGTTAACCCGGTTGTAATATAATAAAGTGCCAAATCAGAAGAAGTTAAAGCAATGTTAATGACCTTATCATGTCATATTATATTTCCAACTATATTTTCACCTGAATTTTTGCGGGTTCACTTGCAACACCTGTGAATTTAGCAATAGCAGTAATCTGAGCTAGTAAATCCGTGTAAATGTCGATTATTAAAACCCTGAATTCTTTTAGCTCTAATGAACTCAATTTTGTAAACCCTTTCCTTTCCATCCTAAAATATGAATGTAGTGGATACTCTAACCGTTTACTGAATTCAGTCTGCATAGTTTTAGAGAGGTCAGCCAGTAATGAATAAATATATTCAATCGGTCGTCTACGGGAAAGACGTGGAACGGAAATAATTGGTATCCCCACAAAGTAGTCCTGATAGGGTTTTATCACTTCTAAAACTAAGGTAGTAGAAAGCCATATCGAGTATTTATAGAATAGTGGGCTATTGTCATCCGGTTTTATTATTCGGTAAAATGTTGGTTCGGATATACCAGTTTCACTAAGGATTTTTTTCTTAAAACGTTGAGGTAGTTCAATAGTGGCCCTGGTTAATTCCCAAATTTCATAACAGGTCATATTCAATTGTTTTTACTTCATTAACAGATTTTTGATCGTCGCGGGTTATTCCAGCCATATAAAAAATAATTTTGATTTTATTTCTTCTTTCCGCCCACCATGTATCACAAAATTTTAAACCTGTATCCTCTGGTGTAAGAAATCGCATAGTTGTTACACCATCTTTGGTACCAATAAAATCAATGGTGTATGTCAAAGCAAAACCGGCAACAATCTCCACCTGATCTTACTGCGGTCACCGTGTACTTCGTAATAATGGGGCTTGCTCCCCTACATGCGGAGTGTTTCTTTCTGTAATATCAGAAAAGGAACTGGATGCTGCGCGGGCGGGAACCTGTACGTAACTGGAAAGTGCTGGCCTTCAACTGGGTAAAATCTTTTGAGAAAGCCCGGCCGCTCCTAAAAAAATCCATCCGCTGTTATCGATGAGATCCCCCCAAGCCAATGTCAGGAAGATCTTATTCCTGTGGAAATGGCTAAGAAAACTCCATTGGCGGTAGCCAATGATAGTGCAGAACGTAAACAATGTGTGTATGAAAAAGAAGATGCTGATTAGTTTTTCTGGTGGCCGGACGAGTGCTTTTATGACGCGATGGTTACTTACCAACAAACAAGATGAATATGATATGATAGTGGTTTTTGCCAACACTGGTAAGGAGCGCGAAGAAACACTTTCTTTTATACAGGAATGTGACAGCCGTTTCCAATTTCATCTAGTTTGGATAGAGAGCCAACCAATATATGAGCGGGGTAAAGGGGTGTCAGCGCGTATAGTTGATTTTGCGACGGCCTCCAGGAATGGGGAACCCTTCGAGGCATTCATAAAAAAGCATGGTATCCCGAATATGGGAGCACCTAAATGTTCCCGCGAGCTGAAAGCATATGCTATCCGTGCGTATGCGCGGTCGATTGGCTGGAAAAAATATACGACCGCCATCGGCATTCGTACCGACGAACGCAGACGTATCAACTGGAAGGAAGCAGAGCGCCAGCGAATAGTTTATCCATTGGTAAACATGATTCCGACCACGAGCCAGGATATTAATATTTTCTGGTCTAAGCAAGAATTTGATCTTCGGCTTTCCAGCTACGAAGGTAATTGTGATTTATGCTGGAAGAAAAGCAAACGGAAGCTACTCACCATCTTACAAGAAAACCCGCAACTAGCGTCGTGGTGGGTAGATATGGAGAAAAAGTATGAAAATTTTGTACCACAAGGTAGCCGGTGTAATCTCCGTATCAAACCACCGCTGCGCTTTTACCGTGACCACCTCTCCATCCACCAATTAATTGAACAATCACAACAGCCCTTCCGGCGTGCCGCCGATGAAAGCCGGGAAGGAATTTCCTGCTCGCAGATGCAGCTATTTCAAAACGAACTTGATAAAGAAGATGCTGGCTGTGCCAACTCCTGCGAAGGTTGGTCGTGACAGCGATAATATAAATAAGTACGCATTGGTGAAATGAAAAGTGAAGTTGTTTATGCGACATGGAAGTTTATTCAGCGGCATCGGTGGCTTTGATCTTGCCGCCAGATGGGTAGGTTGGGAAAATATTTTTCAGGTTGAAATTGATCCTTTTTGCCAGCAGGTACTTGCTGTTCAGTTTCCTGAAACCAATCGATTTAAAGACGTTACACAGTTTAATACAACACAGTATGACGGAACAATTGATGTTATTTCCGCCGGCTTTCCCTGTCAGCCTTTCAGCCTTGCCGGAAAAAGACAGGGCAGTTCAGATGACCGTTACCTCTGGCCTCATATGCTCCGAATTATTAACCAGATCCGACCCACTTGGGTTGTTGGTGAAAATGTTGCTGGTATCACCAGCCTGGTACACGCAGAAAACCCTACTGGAATGGCGCACCAAAGAGCTCTTTGGGTGGAAGATCAAATCCACTACAGCAGACAACGATATATTATCGATACCATCTGCCAGGATTTTGAACACGTGGGATATTCCGTCATCCCGATTATCATTCCAGCTTGCGCCGTGGGTGCCTGGCACCGACGAGATCGTGTTTGGTTTTTGGCCTACACCAATGGCGGGCGACGTTCGGGGAACCAGCACCGATTGGGCCATGAAGAAACGGACCTATTTGCGCAACTACATCCATGGTTCCCGTTTGGCCATATATCCGAAGTCGAGGGATTACTCTTATCCCAACCCGGATTTATACGGCTATTTGATGGGGTACCCCTCCCGCTGGTTAGAAAACAAATAAAAGCATTTGGCAATGCCATTGTTCCACAGGTAGCATACCAAATTTTCAAGTGTATCCAACAAATAAATCTTGAATTATGAAAGTCGAGCTTAAAAATATTAAGATGCGTGTGCCTCAATATGAGGACAGTATTCAGTTTCATGCAGACCTATTTATTAATGGAAAGCATGCCGGGGAGGCAAGCAATGATGGTAATGGTGGCTCCTGTTCCTATGAAGGATATACCCCCGAAGGCAAAAAGTTAATTCACGATGCCGAAGCATACTTTAAAAGCCTCCCACCAATAAATATTGCCGATCAGGGGGAAAATTTACTATTGATCGAACAAAGCCTGGAATATCGTATTTCCGAACTATCCTATGAATATTACAACAACAGGGAGCGGAATCGTATGATGTTAAAGGGGTTCGTGTTTGGTCAAAATGGTGTCATACAATGGCTGGAATTTAAGAAGCCGATTTCCCACTTCCTAAAAACTCAAAACGGTGAAGACTTCCTCAAGCGAACCCTCGAAACAGAAGTTGTTCCGCTTATGAAGGAAGGAGATGTGTTATTCAATACCAATCTCCCAGCGTCTGTTACTGAAAAACTTTCACATAAACAGCTTACCATGAAGGCTCCTCGCGTAATTAAACCTGATAAACCCGGACGTAAAAACCGACTTTAACTTTCATCACCATAAATTAATCAGTATGTACTTACGCTATCAATTAGAATCAAAAAAATTTAGTGAACCATTCACTATTGACTACCCGGTTGCTGATGCGCAGCAATCAAAAGATTATATGAAAATGCTGTTAAGTAAGCAGGGAGAAGGTAAACGGTACAGCCATTTTGCTTTGCTCGACATGGCAAAAAATGTAATCGAGCGTTACCCATTAATTCGCAAAAAAATTCAACAGCAAAAACCTATCATTTCCATACGCAAAAAATTATAGCTATGGCAATCGTAAAAAAAGACACCATCGTTTTTTCCAACGGCAGGGAAATTACAGCACCTGGCGGTATTATTTCAATTACCAGGACACTTGAACTTTCAGACTATTATTCCAGAAATGTTTTCTTTTTAGATTCTTCCGGAAAGGTTATTAATATCTATCAACTTACAAAAGATGAACTGATAGAAATAGCTGATTTGATGATTCAGCTCTGGATGGAATTAAAAGACAATGTTCGCCAGGCCGATATTACCAGCCCGACAATTTTCAAAACAAAGGGTGCAAGAAAATGATGAACTATGAGCGAATACTATCACATTCTGGACATCCACTTGAATTTGCTGCGGGATAAAGGATACCGGGAGCAGGATTTATGTAGTCCCAATGTTGAAGGTCTACTTTTCCGAGAATTTCAAGCTAAATTATCAACTGCTGTCAACGAAGCGTTGCGTTTTGGTGAGCCTACCGATTTTACTGTTGATGCGATAGGATGGTTTAAAAGTAAACTTGAAAATCCGGTTAACATTAAATTATCCTATCGCTTTGATCCTGAAAATGGGGACTTGTCTATAGATCAGCTTTCGCTCGAATACAATGGAATGGTAACGGCAAGACGCATTGCGTCCAATAAAGAACTACCACATTCCGGGCAAATCCCGTTAATGGTGAAGCGTGAAATTTCGCAGAAAACGAGAATAGTCCGATCGCCCCCAACAACGGATTCCACCCGGAGAAAGTTGTGAAAAAATCATGTGTAACATTCAAACTATGCGGTTATGTTTGATAGCAGTTTATATGTAACAGACCTTAATGGATTAAAACGGTTGGCCGAAGTTATTTCCAATATTTCACACACCAACTTATTTCCGGTAGTGTTATCGGATGATAACTATAAGCGCATCAGCGATTCTACTTTTCAAAAGGGAACGGAACTTATTGAGATCGCAAATACAAAAGGCGAATGGCGTTACCGCAATAAAAACTGTGATTGGGATACCGGAAATATTGTTCAATTCATTGCCAACAGATACCAGGAAGGGCTACGAAAATGCGACGACCTTTCTGTACTTCATGTATCCGCTTTCATTGCCAAACAGTATTACGAAGACCTGAAAAAGACTTACCGAAAAGAGCATAAGAAAAATGATAAGATGCGTGTAAAACCAACAGAAAAGCAACCCGGAAATAAATTGTAAGCTAATTTTTCCTGAAAAATAAAAGTAATAACAGCTTTCGCAATTCCCTGTTATTTCCAATTCCGGCTGCCTTTATTCGCATCCAGCAAGTTGTATCGTTGTTACACAACGAACTTGTTGGCGCCTCCGAAGTCGGCTGCCAATAAAGTAGATAACGCTCGGAACTCGCGTTATCAATTCACCAATAAAACGGTTATGTGTGTATGGAAAAGAGTGTTGAAGTTAAACCGAACCAGCGTAAGTTTTGGTGTAATATCCGGCTTACAGAACAGGAATTTGAATTGTTACACAGCAAACTCGAAACAACGACCTGCCGCAAGATCAGCGAGTATGTGCGTAACGTTTTATTCGATAGACCAGTTACTATCAGGCAAAGGAATCAATCTTTGGATGACTTAATGACTGCGCTCATTCTTTACCGAAATGATCTGAATGCACTGGGAAATAATTTTAACCAGGTGGTAAAAAGGATTAATAGTATTCCACCCGGACCGGAATTTTTTGCCTGGTTACCTGTTGCAGAAAACCTGCAAAAAGAGTTGTTAGAAAAAATTGGCAGCTTCCAGAAACAGATCGATCAACTCGGTGAAAAATGGTTGGGAAAATAGAGAGTGGCCCAAATATACGTGGTGCGCTGAACTACAATGAAAATAAAGTCAAGGCGGGAAAAGCTACTCTTATCGGCGCCGGTTTATACCATAAAGACGCCGATAAGTTGTCGTTCAATGAAAAAATATCCCGGCTGCAACACCGTGCAGATTTGCACGGTACCGCGAAGCATAAGTGCATACACATTTCTATTAACCTTGATCCCTCGGAGAATATTCCCAATGAAATGTTTCTAAAGCTGGCGGCAGAATACATGGAATTGATCGGGCTGGAACAGCAGCCTTATCTGGTTTACCGTCATTCAGATGTTGCGCATCCGCATATTCACATTGTTACCACCTCGATATTACCCACTGGCAAGCAAAAAAACTTGCATAACCTGGGCCGCAAAGAATCGTTTGCTGCCTGCCGGGAAATTGAGCGTCGGCATAACCTGATTGCCGCAGACAAGGTGCAGCCCAAAATGTTACACACCATTAAACCGGTTGACATTACTAAGGTTGAATATGGCCTCAAAGAAACGAAAGCGGCTATCGGGCGCATACTGTATTCAGTTCTTGCGAACTATGATTTTGGCTCGTTTGCTGAGCTGAACGCCATATTAAAACAATACAATATCGTTGCAGATCCCGGAGCACCTGGTACCAGAATGGAGAAGCATAAAGGCCTCGTTTATTCTATGCTGGATGAAAAAGGCAAGAAAATCGGGGTTCCCATTAAGGCAAGCAAATATTATTTCAAGGCCAAACTTTCCCACATCGAAACCCTTGCTGAAAAAGGCGAACAGGGCAAGAAACGACACAGGCAGGACCTGAAAATGGACATTGAAGAGGCACTAAGAAAGTCAGCAAGTCGCGCAGATTTTATACAAGTGTTATCGCAGAAGCATATCAATGCGGTATTTCGGAGCAATGCCGATGGCAGGTTCTATGGCCTTACTTTTATTGATAACAAGCGCGGATGTGTATTCAACGGCAGTGACATTGACCGGGAATTTTCCTGCAAGAAAATACTGGACCGCCTTGACCGGCCTTATTTACATCAAGCAAAAGAACAACATTTTAATAAGCAGTTTAGTGAAGCCGTAATCGCCGAAACTGATTTCAGCAACGGCTATAAGAATGTTCTTGCCGAATGGTCAGCGAAGGGTTTGTTAATCCAATCCGCAGATGGTAAAGCAGGTTTTCAATCGGGCCATTTTCAATTACCCAACAGCGCATACAATCCTGTTCCCGCGAAAATCGCACATTATCTTCGGGCGAATGCTTACTCCGCAAGACATGCAGTTGCTATAGAAAAGTTCCTTCGCAGTAATGCCGATAAATTCGCGCTTGATATTTCCATGTCTCCGGTAACACCTGTACCGACGGTTTTCATCGCGGCAATTTCCCAATTCTTTACCAACCTGTTCCAACCGGTCGAGCAAGACCCAGTGGACGTTCAGTGGCTTCGAGAAAGTAAGAAAAAGAGGAAGCGGCGCCGCCCTTCCTAAAAATAGCACCCTTAAAAATGTGAGTTATGAGTAGTGGAGAAAATGAACAAGGGCTTAGAGCCATCACCGATTTTATGCGCAAAGGGAGTATCATCCTGCTGATACTTCACTTTTATGTTTTTTGTTACGCAGCTTTTGAATTATGGGGATTGACGGCAACACCTGTAAAAAATGTCCTATTGAATCTAGGAAAGACCGGCATTTTTTCCGACCTCCATATTACCAAAGGTTTTTCTTTGTTACTGCTCCTGCTTTCTGTTTTTGGCAGTAAAGGCAAGAAAGATGAAACAATCCATCCTGGTGAAGTGGTTACCTATATTCTTTTAGGTATCTCCATTTTTTTTGGAAGTTATTTTTTTCTTGCCATCGGGTTAGCTGTAGATATTACAGCTATCGCATACATTTCTGTAACAACGATTGGGTTTGTTTTGTTCCTCACCGGTGCGGCGCGGCTTTCCCGGTTGATTAAAGTAAAACTTGGCGGCGACATTTTCAACGAAGAAAACGAAACCTTCCCGCAGGAAGAAAGATTGCTGGAAAACCCATTCAGCGTAAATCTTCCTGGTAAATATCAATACAAAGGCCAGGTCCGTAAGATGTGGCTCAATATCATTAATGGGGCAAGGATGGTGCTCATTATCGGCGGTCCAGGAGCAGGTAAGACTTACTTTCTTATCCGTAATGTCATCAAGCAAAAAATCGAACGGAAGAATTTTCCCGGCATGTTGTTATATGATTTCAAGTATGATGATCTTGCCGTTATTGCATACAACTCCTGGTTAAAAGCGGGACATCTGTATAAAAAAAAGCCCCGTTTCCTCATAATCAATTTCGATAATCCTATTGATAGGTGTAATCCACTAGAACCCTCCACCATGCGAGATATTACGGATGCCAGTGAAAGCGCCCGTACCATCCTGCTCGGTCTTAACATGCAGTGGATTCAGAAAACCGGGGATTTCTTCGTGGAGAGTCCAATTAATTTCTTGACTGCTATTATCTGGTTTTTAAAAAAGTTTAAAGGTGGTAAGTTCTGCACTCTTCCGCATGCTATAGAATTGATGCAAGCTGATTACGATGATCTTTTTCCAATTCTCTCTACCGAACCAGAAATTGAAGTGCTTATCAATCCCTTCATTTCCGCGTACATGAACCGGGCAATGGAGCAACTCGAAGGACAGATTGCATCTGCAAAAATCGCACTTGCACGTCTGGCTTCTCCATTATTATACTACGTTCTTGGCGCCAGTGATTTCACGCTTGATATAAATAATCCTGATGATCCTAAAATTGTAGTGCTGGCAAACAATCCTGAAAAAACGCAGATTTATGGAGCTGTAATATCTCTTTATCTCAATCGTGTTTTCCGCATCCTACCCAAAAAAGGGATGGAAAAGTGCTGCATTATTGCTGATGAATTTTCCAGCCTGTATGCCAACGGTATCGAAAATTTCCTGGCAATTTCCAGGGGGTATAAAATTTTTTGTTACCTGGCAATTCAGAATATTGCGCAGCTTCGCAAAAGTTATGGTCGTGAACAAGCCGATGTTATCTTCAATCTGGCCGGTAATATAATTTGCGGCCAGGCCATCGGTGATACCGCCAAATCTGTAAGTGAAGCTATTGGAAAGATCGTCCAAAAACGGGAAAGTATTTCCATCAACCGTCAGGATACCAGCATAAGCCGTAATACACAACTGGATTTTGCTGTTCCGGCTTCCAAAATATCTACGCTCTCTGCAGGTGAGTTTGTCGGAATTTTAGCCGATAACCCCGACCAGGTAATCAAGTATAAAGCCTTTCATACGGCTATACAAAATGACCATGAAGCAATCAGGGCCGAAGAATCAAAGTACAAATCGCTGCCAACAGGCAACGTGACGGACCTCGATGTGCAGAATAATTACATTCAGATAAAAAATGATATAATTGATTTGATAGAAACAGAAATCGAGCGGATCAAAAACGATCCCGATCTTGCGCACCTCATTTTTGTGAAACAAGAGGGCAAGTGAATGTTACCATTACACGGTTTTGGGGTATAGTTCATTGGGTTCAACTTCCAATGCCCACATGATTTTTATTAGGGTGGTGGTAGCCGGGTCTTTTAGTCCTCGTTCAATAAGGGATATTTGCGCCTCGGTGGTTTCCGAAAGGTCGGCCAGGTGCGCCTGGCTCCACCTCCGTTTTTTACGGAGTTTCCTTAAATTACTTCCTAGCTCTAAGAGTACTATGCTGTCGCTGTTGCCTGCCATCTGTGAAAAGTGGCATCAAAATCTGGCACCAACCTTATACGCTCGTATAATTCTAAAAAAATTCCTAAATTACTGCTTGTTTTTACTCCGGTTACAGCAATTCGACCCTTCAAAAAACCTGAAACTATGATTTTTAGCTTTTTATTATTTAAAAAGAAGAATTTCTTCCTCAAAAAGAGGAACTTTCCCGGTAAATCCCTTATTGTTATCGACAGGGATAAGGCAGCCCTCGATAAGATCACGGCGGTATGCAAAGAACACAAAATCGATTGTTTCACAGCCCATGATCCTAAAAGGGGTCTTGAACTGGTGACGGCGCATAAACCATATGCGGCTGTATTGAGTGCTGATTTCGCTCCCGACCTGCCGCGCCTTCGCAGTTCGCACGAGGAATACAAAAATCTACTGGTGATTATTCTAGCGGAGGAAAAATGGGCCGGTAGCAGGGCCGCGCTCGTCGATTCACTTATTAAAACCGGCGCCCAGGAATTTGTTTCTAAACCGATCAATCCAAACAAACTTATTGGTGTAATTGAACGGCTATTCACAGGCAAACCCATAACATCAAAAAGCACAGCCCAATAATTGCTTAACTCCTTATATTAGCTTAACGATAGATCCTGTAGCCGCCAGCAGGTTATTTACCCCTGTCCCCCTAAACAAATAACCGTAATGAATAAATTTTCATGTAATTGGCAATCATTCGGTGTAGAAAGCAGCTTGGAACTATTTAAAGATTTGGAAAATACATCATTTGGTATGGCGATCACAAACATACCGAAAGAACAACGAGGCCCACTTCTGGAAAAATTGGTAGATGAATTAGAACAATTGATAAAAACTACTACCGACCTTCAAAAGTCAAATGGCAACCGCGACGAGATAAAAGAAACGTTGAACATATTAATCGAAAAGTATCATTATTACAACTTCGCATACTTCACGTTTTTCAAAAAATTTAGAGAAGAAAAAAACAAGACAGAAAATTCAATGCAGCATGAAGAAAATTAGAAAGATATCACACTTAATAGTGGTTTTTTGCCTGGTATCGTTGATGTGTTCCGTCAGTCAAAGCTCTACCAAGCCCGGCCTTCCGACATTGCCACCGATTAAATTTTCTTAGAAGATTTTTAAGTGTCAGGCGGAATTGTAGTAAAAAACTGTTATTGCTGGTGTAGTATCTCGAAAAGTTTACTCATAGATAAACACAACTACAGATGGAAATGGATCTCGAACACATTAGACAGTTGTATTTGCAACAGCTATGTGCTACGCTTTCTTCCGATGAAGAAATTGCACTTGCGGAAGCTATCCGGCTTCCGCATATCCGCAGAATGTGTGATGAACTTAGCGAGCTTTATCACAGCCCTGAAATGATGAAGTTGTTGCGTGAACGACCGACTGAAAAGCGATGGAAAGAGCTGAAAGAACTTGCACAACTTTCACTGGAAACTAACGAAGAAATAGTTCTGCCAGGTTGGAAAGACGTTTTTGTTCTTTCGCTGCTCATGATTGCAGCAGCGTATATCTTTTGGAAAGTTTTATAGTTGATAAAAAATGGTGTTAACTGTATCGTGTATCCTCGAATTACCTTAATTTTTTTTCAATGTCAGAAAATCCGATAACCCCCGGAAATAATATATTTCCAGATAATCAACATAAGGTAAAACTATTGATTGCAGAAGATGACCATATCGCACAAATGATCGTCAACAAGCAACTAGAACCATATCCGTTTTATGAAATTACCTTTTGCGATGATGGCGACGAGTTTATGGTTATGCTGGAAAGTATTGAGCCGGACCTAATCTTAATGGATATTCGCCTGCCGAACATTTCGGGAATTGAACTTATACGTCAAATACGGGTACATGAAAAATTTAAAGATCTTCCTATCCTGGTATTAAGCGCATCCGCATTTAAGGAAGATATTGACGCAGGTATAAAAGCAGGAGCTACTGAATATATCACGAAACCCTACAATCTTGAAAAATTTATCGACAGGTTATTATATTACACGATGAAGGTTGCCGAACCAGGTCAAAATCCAGCCCATTAATTTTGATGCAGTTCAGATTGTAAAGCCAAATTTTCGCTGGTATCTTCATTCGTATTATCACTAACACACACCAGTTTGTAAAAAGCATTTTTCCCTTTCTTATGATAAGTTAGCTTCATGGTTTTACCTTGTGTAGTCGTGATAGTGTTACCATCATTAATGATGGTTTGTAATTTTCTGCCGATTGTTTCCATTCTGATTTTCAACTTTGATCCTAGCGCGTTACAAAGGTCAGCTCGCGAAATTTCCATATCTGGCACCGCTATTTCAAGAATAGACGAAAGTATTGTTTCATACTGGCTGAATTCAGTTTCCCCATCAGGCTTTTCGCATCTAATCAACGTCTGCACTTTTTCATCAAATGTAACATAGATACTAGGTGGCTTTTTGCGATTCCTCGTCTTCTTAAACCGAACCTCAAAAATATCTTCATCGTCATCTGATTTCACATTCCGAATAGCTATAGCAGTTGTTGCTTTATTCTCCAATTCCGTACCTACGTGTCCTCTTGCTTTATCGCTACCGGGGTTTTCGTGAATAACTGCCAGGAAAGTACAGTTCTGTTTATCACACATGGCATTGATCCAGTCTATCAGCTCAAATGCTGATGAAGCAGAATTTATTTCGGCAATGCAGTCCGTTATAACATCGAGCGCGATAAACAAGTGTCCTTTGATGCCATTTCGACGCTTTTCAACGTATTTTTTCAGCACCTCCATCCTATAGGGCCGTGGGATATTGATTAATGAAACAGGGATAAAATTATCTGAAATTTCCAGTTTATTATATCCAGCTACTTTATGCACTTCTTGCACTGCAAATGGGAATTGATCCCGGATATTTCGCTCCGTATCTACGTATAAGACGGTAGTTGGTATCTGTTCATTGGTTGTAAATCCTAATTTATCAAAATCCGCCGCACTCTTTTTGGGTGGCGGCATTATTGCAGAACAGATAATTTGGGACAACCTACTTTTGTGTATGCCTGTTTGTCCTTGCACTACAACAATAGTGTTCCGATGAATAAGATCGCTCTGATCGAGTTTAATTATCGCCGGTGCAGGCGTTACGTTTTGCTGAGAGTTTTTCTTAACACGTTCAGCGTCTTTTTCAAGTTGTTCCAGGTATTTGGCTACCTGTGATTTCGTTTCATTCATACGGATTAAGAAATTGGGATTTAAATTTATAACTTCTTAAAAGGAAAGAATGCTAATTAACCGTTAATGAAAACAACTTTTAATAATTTAGTTATAAAAGCATGTATGTATGTGACGTGCGTATAGCATATATGCGTGCATACATTCATTATGGTTTAACAGACATCATTCTCTTGAATCATACTGATAGCATTCAATAAATTTGAAGCTGTGAAAGGTTTATATATTACGTTGAAAGGGTTATTAAGGGTTGGAAAGTTGATACCCATCTCAACAAATCCGAGAAGTAAAAGTATCGGAATTTTAGATGTTGTATTAAGTGATGAAATGGCGATCAATATTTCACAAGCTCGTTTGTCAAACGTATTAAATCCTAAAACAATCAGGTTTGTTTTTGCATTTATATTCTTAAAATCTTCCTTATCAATGATTATTTCCAGATCAAATTTATTCTTCAATATAATAGAGTATATTTTCCTATTCTCTTCATTTGCCTCAAATAATTTAACTGATTTCATGGTCATTAGTTTGAGTTGAATAATAGCGATTTGCTTGTTCAAATTAAATGGACAAAATATCTCCTATTGAACATTCAAAATAATTCTCAAAATCACTTTCAAAGAATGCCCGATTTCTATACCCTAAGTTACGGGCAATCTCGTCAAGTTTTTTGTAGGACCCGGCCAACCACCGAAGGCCGTCATTAACTTTTCCTGGTGAATGTAGTCATGAAGAGCGATATTAAAATAACTCTCAAAACCATCGCGCAATGTTTGAACCGATATACTGTAATCTTTTGCGACCCACTCATAAGAAGTAAACAATAATGGCTGTATTTGCGCTCGCTCCCGTATTAGTTGAAGAATCGATTTTGTTGTTTTTATAAGTTGATATTTGCGGTCTTTATTTCCATTCTGGTACCAGTAGCAATCGAGCAGATTTTTAAAATTCCTTTCTTGGTAAAATTCAGCGCACCTACCGACAAATTTACACGATAAAACCCTCTTAATTATTCTGAAAGATACGGGGCTTATCGGATAGGGCAATTCATTGATAATTTTAGATAGGTGTGATCCGTCAGGGTTAGTAGAAGAGGCGTTAGTATTATCTATAAAGTTAATATGAAAGCTGATAGCATTTCCTGGCAACGGCCATGCTGTATATTCTGCTGCTGGCAGGTAGAATAGGGTACAATCATCCAGGATAATAGTTTGGCCTTGCTCCAGCCTTGCTGGAATTCTTCGCGCCAACCAAAAATGAAGTGCCCAGGTATCTTTTATTGCAAAAGGATATAAAAGTGTGAGGTCCGACAACCATATTCTATGAACCCATCCGGTAAATTTCCTGCCGGGTATTTTCTGATCCAGTATTATACCATCATCGCCATGTGTAAACCTTGCAAGGGCGCCGGGTATCAAGTAGTATCTGTAACCATCAGGAACTATTAACGGTGGCTCGAAAAAATCGTCCGAGGCTTCAATGGGAAGGATCATTTGGGATAAGGTTTGGGTGTTTAGGGTTTATCCGGGTCTGCCACATATTTCTACATCCCTGTAACTTAACAATTTTTGAATGTACGAAAATTTACGTATATTTTCTTCCACTTTTTCCCAAAAAAGTTCCCCAACCGTGTACCAATATTTTTGTGTTTCGATCACTATAAGGATGTGCGCGCCGAAATCTTTTATCAATCAAACTAACTTCAATGAGGAAAATAATGCTCTTATTCGGGGTATTCTGTATTGCGCTACATGCTTATTCATCTGATGCAGGTAGGGAACCGGAGCCCAAAATTACTATAAGTGGAACATACACATTAAAAGCTGTATTCGACATTATACGTTCACAAACCGGAAAGCAAGTTGCTTATGCTTCCGACTTACTCAACGATAAAAAGAAGGTCCAGGTAAACTTTTCTGCTACTCCGTTGCAGGAAGTGTTGACCACACTTTTAAAAGACCACAAGCTCTCCTGGAAACAATCCGATGAATATATTACTTTGTACCGTACCAATGAAAAACCACCCACTTCCGAAATACCTATTGGTAAAGATACCGTTCCGCGTTTTTCAGTAAGCGGAAAGGTCACTGATTCGGTCGGCTCCCCCCTTGCGGGAGCCTCCGTTCAGGTGCAAGGCAGCACTATCGGTACTGCTACAGATGCCAGCGGAAATTTTACGCTGGATGGGCTGAAACCAAACACTATACTTCTTATTGGTTATACTGGTTATTTGCCTGCACATCTTTCTGTATCTGGCAGTAAAAGTATTCAAGTCGCATTACAGCAAACGGTTACCGAGCTGGAAGGCGTTTCAGTTTATTCCACCGGTTATCAAACGGTACCTAAAGAAAGAGCCACTGGATCATTCGTACAGGTAAGTAACCAATTATATAATCGAAGCGTTGGGCCAAATGTATTAAACCGATTAGAGGGTATTACTAGTAGTGTGTCTTTTAATAAAAATGGAAATCTTCAGCAAGGTCAATCCTCAATATCTATCAGGGGTAGGAGTACTATTTTGGGAAATGCCGAGCCTCTTATTGTACTAGACAATTTTCCATTTTCAGGGGACATAAATTCATTAAATCCTAATGACATCGAATCAGTGACGATACTCCGCGATGCCGCTTCCGCTTCAATTTGGGGTACCAGGGCTGCAAATGGAGTAATTGTAATTACAACCAAAAAAGGTGTGTCAAATTCTCGACCAACAATTAGCCTTAATGCCAATGCCACGGTATCTCAAAAGCCGAATCTATTCTACACACCCCAAATGAGTAGCTCAGAGTACGTAGATGCAGAAAAATTCCTTTTTTCAAAAGGCGCATACGATATTTATTTAGGGTTGATCCCCTATTTATATAGTTCAGATGTAGTCAATTTTTTATGGTTAGAAAAGAACGGAATAATTTCAAATATTGAATCAGTGACGAGGATTAAAGAGATTTCAAACACTGATATTAGAAATGATGTGAGTAAGTATATCTATAAACCACTAATACAACAACAATATTCCATTGGTATTTCCGGTGGCAATAATTGGAACAAATACTACTACTCTTTGGGATATGACGGCGATAATGGGCAGATCGTAAAGAATAACTCCAAAAGATTTACTGTTAATGGAAGAAATTCGTTTGTACTTGTAAAAAATAAACTTGAACTATCATCAGGTTTAATATACTCAAAAACACAAAATCATAGCACAGCAATCCCAAGTAGTTATAAGACACCCTATGGTAAACTAAAAAATTCCGATGGAAGGAACGATATAATATCAGGGAATTTTCGACGCGCATATACTGATACAGCAGGATCGGGACTGCTCATGAACTGGGACTATAGACCACTAGATGATATTAACGAAGTTGATTTAAATAGTAACATCAACGAGTTTATAGGCAATGTAGATTTGAAATATTCGCTTTGTAAAACTTTAAATTTGCATTTGCTTTATCAATATTCAAAAGGTGAAAATGAAAACAGCAATTACTTTAGTGAAAATTCGTATTTAGCGCGAAATATAATTAACAGTTTTTCCCAAGTCAATAATCGAGAGGTAATATATCAGATCCCTAAAGGAGCAATTCTCGATTTTGCACAAACCACACATGAATCAAATGATTTTAGAGTTAATCTAACTTATTCTAAGAATATTCTGAAACATTCAATTAATGCAATTGCTGGTGCAGAAAAAAGATCAAATAAAATTCTTCTCGCTCCGAATCAAAGGATGTATGGATATGATAAACAAAATGAATCTTATGTACAAATGGATTATACCAAATCCTATCTGCAAGTGACCGGCAATACAGCAGCGATCCCCAATAATTCATTCGGTATTCTTCGGCAGCAACAAGTTGATAATAACATTTCGTACTTTTTTAACGGTAGTTATAACTATAATAACCGTTACACAGCTTCTATTAGTGTCAGAAAAGATGAATCAAATATTTTCGGTGTCAACACAAATCAGAAAGGTGTGCCTCTTTATTCAGCAGGATTTGCGTGGTCAATAAGTAAAGAGGAATTTTATCATTTTAAAGAACTTCCAAGTTTAAAGATACGACTTACCTATGGCTATAACGGAAATCTTGATAAGCGTACAACAGCATACCTAACCGCTACCTCTTATATAAATCTATTTAATAACCCTAGTGTTTTTATTTCAAGTGCGCCAAACCCTAATCTTACTTGGGAAAAAATATCAATGGCAAATGTCGCTATTGATTTTGCATCGACTAACAGTGTAGTTTCAGGATCGATTGAGTATTTCAAGAAACATGGAGTAAATATGATAGGGATTAGTCCCCTAGCACCGTCAGATGGAATTTCTCAATACCGTGGTAATAACGCAAATATGAAAGGAAGTGGAATTGATCTTTCTCTAACAACTATTAACCTGGATGCATCAATAAAATGGGTGACCAATTTGCTTATAAGTTATGCTACCGATGAAGTTACGAAATTTAAAACGAAGCCTGGATCGGTAAGCAGCTATATGTTATATGGAATTAACCCGATCGAAGGGAATCCAGTTTATTCAATTTATAGCTATAAGTGGGGCGGACTTGATCCGCTAAACGGTGATCCTATTGGAATTGTTGATGGAAAGCCTAGTAAAGACTATTCCGCTATTACGGGCACGAATGACAATGCTACTCTTCGGTTTCATGGTTCAGCGGTACCGACAACAAATATGAGCATACGAAATACGTTTACTTATAAGCAGATTGATCTTTCTTTTAATGTAACAGGTAAATTCGGGTATTATTTTAGAAGAAATTCTTTGGACTATGGAAGTATCCTAAATCCAGCCGTACCTTTAAATTTCTACAATCCTGATTATGGAAAACGTTGGAAAGCACCTGGAGATGAATTGAGAACAAACGTTCCATCAATTGTATATCCTGATAATCCCTCTCGAAGTAACCTTTACTCATTGTCCGAAATAAACGTTGAAAAAGGAGATCACGTAAGGCTGCAAGATATTCAATTATCCTATTTACTTCCTACAGAAAGAATAATGCGTTTTGTAAATGAACTGCGTTTATACGCCTATATTAATAATGTTGGTCTATTATGGCGCTCCAATAAGTTTAGTATTGATCCAGATTTTATACCAGGAAACTTTATAAGCTATCCAACCCCGAGATCGTATTCATTAGGTATAAGTGTAAAATTTAAATGAATCACTATGTTGAAATTTTCAATACATATAATTGCAATAATGGCACTTTCCGCAATGATTTCCTGTAGTAAGGATTTCCTTAATGAAAAGCCTAGCACTGATTTGGTTATCCCAAATAGTTTGTCTGATTTAGATTTGATGTTGGAAGATATAAATACCACCTTCTCTTTCAGTCCAGAAATCGGAGAATTTTCAGCAGACGATTACTATTTGCCGAGTTTGGCAAGTTGGCAAGCATTCGGTGATACAAAAATTAGGAATTGTTATGTCTGGAATGCTGATATTTATGAAGGGCTTACTGATATTGACGACTGGAATGTGCCTTATAAGCAGATTTTTAGTTGTAACAATATTTTTAAAGTACTTTCAAATATTAATATAACTGATGAAAATAGGAATCAGTGGAAGGGAATAAAGGGTAGTGCTCATTTCTTACGGGCCTATGCGTATTTTAACCTAACTCAAATTTTTTGTCTTGCTTACGATTCCACTACAGCAAAAGAAAATCTAGGACTTCCAATTAAAACTGATCCTGATATAAACAAGAAGGTAAAAAGATCAAATTTATTTCAAACATATAATCAAATAATTTCGGATCTACAAGAAGCGGAATTAAATATCTTTCGCGATTTTAATGATAAGAAACCATATAGACCAACACTTCTTACCGTATATTCCTTGTTTGCAAGAGTGTATTTGGTAATGGGAAATCATGAAAAGGCTGGTCTGTATGCTAACAAAGTTATTTCATTGAAAAATACTTTGATTAAATTTTCAACACTTAGTAAAACAGCCAGAAATCCTTGGCCCGTTTTGCCACAAAATATAAATCCAGAAATGATTTTTTATGACAGATTTGTTAGAAATTTCTATTTATCCTCTTCAAATTCTGCTTTAATTGTCGATAGCAATTTAATCAAGCTGTATGAACCTAATGACCTTAGAAAAACTATTTATTTTCGTTCAATTGGAAATAACTCGCTTTCTTTGAAAGCCAGTTATATTAACACTTCTTATTGTTTTACTGGGTTAGCTCTCGATGAAATGTATTTAATAAGTGCTGAATCATCTGCAAGGGCAGGTGATTTTCATAGTGCAATGAAAACATTAAATATACTATTGAAATCAAGGTGGGACGTTGATGCAAATGGGCAATCAATGTATGTGGATAAAAATGCCTCAGATAGCAAAGAGGCATTGTCTATTATTATCTCTGAAAGGAGGAAAGAACTTGCATTTCGAGGAATAAGGTGGACAGACATTAAAAGATTAAATATAGAAGGATACCAAATTACTATAAAGAGAATTTTAGACAATAAAGAATATTCATTACAACCAAATGATAAAAAGTATGCTTTGCCTATTCCAAAAAATGAAATTGATCTAGGAGGTATTGAACAGAATGAACGGTGATAGTATAAAAGAAATACCCGAAAGCATTTGCTTCCGGGTATTTTTTTTACAATTGAACGCGGTTTCCACTGCATTGAACAAAAGTACCGTCAGCCTTTTTTACATAGCGGCACGTTGCCTGAGCATTAGGATTGCACCCGTAGTCGTCCAGATAGGTTCCGGGAATCTGAAAACTAGGGTTGTCTATTGGTTGAGTATAACCAATGGGAGCGGTTGCACAAAGTGGGTCATCTGCAAATGCAAATGCTGATAAGGTACCCAACACTAAGGCTGCGGATGCCATTAAAACTTTAATTTTTTTCATAACACTAAAATTTACATGGTGATTAAATAGAAATTACAAGTAAGCCTGAAAGGTAGACCACACCTGTTATTTGCGCGCAATAACTATTTTGAAAGGCATTATTTATATAGAATAATTAAATTTCCTGAACATGCAACGAAATATCCATCCGTTTTTTTGACATACCTGCATATTTCCGTTGTGCTTGGAATGCACAAGTATGTGATGCCATAAGTTCCGGGAATAATATATGTAGGATTGTCGATAGGTTGAATATATCCCACCGGCGAAATTGCGCATACAGGATCATCCGCAAAAGCAAATGCTGGAATGATGCCAGACGCCATAGCAAAAATGACAACCAATGTTCTTACTTTTTTCATCCTTACCTTATTATTACGTAGCTAGCTGCTTTTGCTTCGGTAGCGTAGGATTTTTTTGTAAAAAAATGCCAATGATTCCAAGAGCGACATATCCCAGGTTGAACCAAAAATGTTCCGGCCAGTCCATTGCCGCCATAAACCCGCCGCAACTACACGGCACCTTGAAATTCTCACGACCAAACCAAATTATGCCGACATACACCGTGAATACAGCCATCAGCGCTGTAGCACCGTAAAGACCCCATTTTCTGGTGCGCCCTACCGCCATCAGTATGCACAGTACTATTTCAAGTGAAGGAATGAACCAGGTTAAAAAGGGAGCAAACATCGTATCAAACGGCTGATTCCACATTTGCTGATACGTTTTATCGTAGTGGATCAACTTTGTAACTCCGGCATACATAAGCATAGCAATGTAGAGGAATACAATCACCTCCAGGGCAATGTCGCGTCTTTTCATGGTCAACGTAAATAAAGGTTTGCAACAATGGGCTTACGATTAGCTGGCAACATAACGTGGTCGTAAATCCAACTCAAAATTCTTTAATTTCTGCTGCGCCTGGTTGTCATTTCTTGATTGCTGTATTCATGCGCTACATATTTCGCCGCATACCCGATAGACCTTTATCTTTTCGTACCTGGCTAGGCGTTGCCTGGTAATAACGGTCAAACGCACGGGTGAAATTCGATTTTGAATTGTACCCCAGTTCATCCGCTATTTCCGCGATGGGCTTCTCACTATCCACGATAAGCAGCAAAGCCTTTTCCATCACCCGTAGCCGTAGGTAATCGACAAAGTGTATTTTAAATAGAAAATGGAACTGCCTGGAAATGGTAGAAGGTTCGATGTGATATTTCTTTGCCAAGTTATCAAGCGAGTATAGCTTGATGTTTGGCTCGTTGCTGATGGCCTGTTTTATTTCCAGTAATGTTTCCTTGTAGATAGAATAGGGCAGATCCTCCGTACTCCGGTCCTCCAGGATAGACGAATTTGCCTGCACCAGCAATTGCAGGAGCTGCGTCTTTAACTGTAATGCAACGCTGGTAGATCCATCGGATGCGACCAGGTGCTCTATCAACTGGCGAATCTCGTAGGTAAGAGGAAAGGTTACCAGCGGGATGCCTGCCTGCGGGCTTTCCCGGATATACTCCAATGCTTCGCTGAAATCTTTCAGGTCCTTTGAGAGTTCTTCCAGCAGGTGGCTGGTGAACTCCACATGAAAACTGATGAAAGGGACAGCACCTATCGTTGCCAGATTTGCCCCCGGCACCAGATAGAAAATTCCTGCCATGCCCTCTTTAAGAATGTGTATATGGTTACCACCCGCCAGTTCCCCCATAGCGTTGCCACGCAAAGTAAACTGCAACGCAATCGTCGGTTTGCTGGCGACAATATGTACCTGTTGAGAACTTGTAAAATGGAGATAGTAATAATGAAGCGTAAAGTCGCGGTGAAATAGCTTCGCTTTGGCGGCCCATCCGCCAGGATATTCCCGGTAGTCTTTGGTTAACCAGCAAGGAAGCAATTTTTTCAAGACAGCAGGCAATGGCCGGGGCTTTCCATTGTCAATGCCACCGGCAAAGGGTTGAACAATGAGCTCCATACGGAATAAGGTTTTGTTTTTCGTTTAAGCACGGGTTCAAACGCTTTACAATTTACAAAATTTAAAAGCGCAAACACCAGCCCGAAAAACTTTATGGTGGCTGCAATCCCGGTGCAGGGGAAATTGTTATGCCTGCTCTTCAAACCAATGGTCAGGCATGAAATACTTCGGGGAACATTCCAATGCCCTGGCTAATTCATTAATCATCCGCACGCTGAAAGCCTTCCCGCGTTTGTGGCTTTCAAACTGGCTGATATAGCCTTCTGATTTGTTTAATCGGAATGATAAATCTTCCTGGCTTAACTTCAATTCTTCTCTGCGTTTCTTTACTTGTCCTGTTACATACGAATCTATCGCTGAAATCTTCGGCATATTTCTTTTTGCCGCAATCAAATCCGGTATTTCTGCACAAATACATAACTATAGTATGTATTTATCTGGAAATTTCTTAAATTACTGCTGGTAAAGGGTAAAGAAACAAAAAAAAGTTTCTCTGTCCCATTTTAGTATATAATAAAATAGTGTTATGAAATCAGGTTAAAAAAATATTACTTTGCGATCTTAAAATATTTCGCATTGTCATCCTCTTATAACCTGTGTAGCTTGGCGGCACCAGGGAGTAAGTAGCGATGCCTGCGTACCATCATATGGGCGCAGGCTCGCTTGTATGCTGTATCCGGTGCCGCCAAGCTACACGGGTCGCTGCAAGATTGAGCCCTGCGCCCTCCCTATGTCGTGGATGGCCCTAGCTCCACTTAACTTTAGTTACAAGGGTTCTGGTTAGCATTTATTGAACCATTTCGGAGAAATTGACGTATATTATATGTATTCTTCCGGGCATCCCCATGCTCTTTTGAATACAATTCTCCAATTAGATATAAGTGGTTAGAAATCATCCCCGTTACGCTAGAGTTTGCAGTTAATTTCATAATTTTGTAATATGAACACCGATCCACTCCTGCAACAATTGAAGGAAGGAGATCCTGGGGCTTTGAAGAATCTCTATACCACCTATTTCAACATGCTTTATGCAAAGGCATTCAGTATTGTAGGTGATGAGTTTATCGCAAAAGACCTGGTTCAAAACTGCTTCCTGGAAGTGTATGAGAAAAAAACATACCTGCAGGTTCATACCTCTCTGCAGGCGTATCTAATGGTTAGCATTCGTCGTCAGTGTTTTCTGTTCATCAAAGAGCAACGGCGCAAAAAAGCCCAAATGAGCCGCTACATGCTAACCCTCGAACAACCTACCGACTTTATTTCCGAGAAGATTACCCAGGAAGACCGTGCCTGCAAGGGCAAGGAATTAAATAAAGCATTGGGTAAGTTATCACCGCAGGAAATGAAAGTCTTGGAAACTGTAGTGTTCCAGGGGAAAACGCATAAGGAGGCAGCGGCCATCAATGGCATGAATGCCGGCACTTTGCATACTTACATCTATCGTGCTTTTGGAAAGTTGAAAAAATATGTTTCAGCCTCATAACACTATCTCGATGAATAACGAACAACGGGCATATTACGAAGGACTAATACTGCGCAATTACTATAACGAACTTTCAGCGACGGAGCAACTAGAACTGCACGGCGCATTGCAGAATTACCCGCAGGTACGGGCAATCAATCAGAACCTTACGCATTTCCTGCAAACCAATCGGCTGCCGGAAAAACTGGAACAACAGGCTATCCTGGCCGAATTTGGAAAATTTGAAAGTCAGGTCCATGTACAAAAAACGGATCGACGCCTTTGGTTGGTAGCGGCCAGCATTATCGTGTTAGTAGGCGCTTCGCTGTTATTCTTTTTAATCCGGCACCTTCCCGGCGTAAGGAAAGATAACCTCACCCCGCTTGCCGGGGTACAGCTAAAACTAGCCAATGGCTCTACACACGTAATGAACGTTGATTTCACGATAGCAAATAACGGCTTTATGCAGGGAACGAAGGATTCCCTAACCATCATAGATCCGTCCACTGAACCGGGAATGAACGAACTTATAGTGCCTGCAACCTATGAATATAAACTTATTCTGGCCGATGGTTCTACGGTGCATATGAACGCTGATTCAAAGCTGCGCTTCTCTAATGATTTCAAAAATATTCCCGAAGTATATCTGGAAGGTGAAGCCTATTTTGAAGTAACTCCTGATGCTAAAAGGGTCTTTCTTGTTCATTATCCCGGCGGTACGGTGCGGGTATTGGGAACCAGCTTTAATATTAATACGTATCTGCCGCAGCGTCCAGTCACCGTTTTAATCTCCGGCAAAGTAGACCTTGTTGCAAAAGATTCCGTCCACGCATTGCTTTCTCCTGGGCAGGCGGGAACTTATACGGCTGGCAAATGGCAAATCCAATCAGTTGATACAGCAGAAGCGTTGGCCTGGCGCCAGGGCGTGCAATATTTTAACGACATACCCCTGGAAGAAATCGTCCCTGTTATGGAGCGTTGGTATAACGTAAAAGTAGTATTGGATGGGGATGCAGCCAACGTGAAACTGAACACCCGCTTGAACAAACACAGGCCACTCAAGGAATTTTTAGAAATGATGGCAACGACTTCCGGGCTGAAATACCAAGAGCAGGAAAACACCATCCGCATTTACCGTTGATCCACATGTATGTTTGTGACTTCCATTTACAGCGCCTTTATCAAAGGAAAAAATAAAATATTTCGGTATCTTAACCTGGCTAAAAGTTTACCTCAAATGCCCAACCTTACCATAGAGGACCTTTCAAAAGAGGCGATCTTTATTAAAAAAATAACAACAGGTGACGCTCTAAGCTGGGAAATGTTTTATGTCAGCAATCGGGATGTGTACATGCGCTGCGTTTTATGGATGGGCCATTCCTCCGCGACCAGCTATTGCATTGTACAGCGTTTCTTTGTTCATCTGCTAAGTTCAGGAATGTACAAAGCATTCACCAGTACAACCTACCAGGAATTGAAAAAAGAAGTATTTCTGGAATTGAAAAAGTACATGCGGCAGCCTGTTCCGCCAAGAAAAAAACAACTATCGACACTGATCGGTAAATAACTTTTTATTCAGGGAGTTCCTGCCGGTAAAACTGCCTTGCCTTTTCGATACGAAGGGCGCAACCCGCCTTTAAAATTTCCAAACAATACTGCTGGTTATCGGTTTCTGCTTCCAGTAACATTTTTCGGCTCACCCTGCCGGCACGAAATTGCGCCTGCCGCAAACGTAATAGTGCTTCCATAGCCTTTCCTTTCTCTACCGCTATTTGAAGTGTTTCCTCAGCTATTTGAATTTTTGCAGAAACCTCCTGCCGGGAAAGATCCAGCGCCGCCTTTGTCAACTGCTCCTGGTAGCGGGTGGCAGATAGCTGATAGTTCAAAGCTGTTACCTGCGCACGGCGTGAACCACCGTCAAAAATAGGGATCGAGAGCCCAACAGCTCCGTACCCACTAACAAAGGATGATTTGGGCAACATTCCACCACTACCCGCCGGTCCAAGCCAGTAATAAGGGCCACCGGTAAGTGCCACCTTTGGCCGCCCGGCAGCTTTCAAAAGGTCTATTTCTACTTGCAGTTCTTGCGAGCGCAAACCGGCCTGGCGAACGAGTGGATGCAGTGAAGTAGTATCCTCCTGCTTTGAAAACAATTCATTGCTCATAACCGGTTTTTCATTCCTACTGATAACGACGGTGGCGGTATCAGTACCTATCAAAAGGCATATCCTGGCTTTCAATAATCGTAGTTGTGTGGCAATTTGTTTTTGATGTACTGCATTTTCCATAAATGCAACAGCGAGTAATAAAGAATCTTCACGCTCCTGGCTACCGGCCCGGATAGCTTCTTTTGTTTCAAACAGACTTCTTTCTATTGCTCTTGCATGTTGGGAAACCACGGCCTCAGAAGCAGACGCAGTTTGATATTCCCAATACAGCTTTTCTGTGGCGAATAATACCTTATTAATTTTTGCCTCTAAATCTACCTCTGCTATCTCTTTACCCAATACCGCACCGCGTCGTTTGATATGCGTATAACCGCCACCATAAATGAGTTGTTCCACGCCAATCGAGGCAACACCGCCGTAAGGGGCGAGTAGATCTTTTAACGGCGCGCCGGTGGCGAAACCGTAAACATTACCGGATATTTTGGGAGCGGCTGAAAGCCGGGAAACTGTTACCGCTTCCGTCTTGTATTTCATCTGCTCCCTGGTTGCTTTAATACCTATATTGTTTTGCAGAGCCTTTTCCTTGCATCCCTCCAGGTTCAGCTCTTGTGCTTTGGATGGAACCACAGCCAACAGGATGAACAAGGCGGTGGCAACAGCAGGATACCAGCGGGGGCGACTAAAGCGGATGGAAGGCAATTTCACCCACATAGCAAATAACACCGGAATGACCAGTAAAGTCTGAAAAACAGAAAACAGTACGCCAAACGCGATAACAGTAGCCAATGGCCCCCACATGGATGATCCACCCGCGATCATTGTTATCAATCCCATAGACGCCACCACAGAGGTAAGCACTACAGGACGCATCCGGCGTTTGGCTGCCTCTTTTGCCGATTCCTCGACGCTATGGCCTTCTGCCATATAAAGTATCGCATATTCCAGTTTGGTAATGGCATTTCGCTGCACTACAGCAGTCAGCGCCAGTAAACCAACTGCTGCTGTAAAACCCAACGGGTACCCCGTAACATATAGTCCCAGGGCCGCACCGGGAACACTCAATACAAATGTCAATATCACCAGTGCAGCCATTGAAAAGTTTTTATACACCAGTAGCGACAACAGGTAAATAATGAACAGGCCAGCCAATATAGCCGTAACCAGTCCCGGTAGATTTTCAAGTACAGTGGCAATTTCCCCGCCGTATTGCAAAGAGTAGCCCGCCGGTAATGCCATATCTCTTATTCTTTTGTCTACTTCCTTAAACACCTTGCTGGCAGGTACTCCTTTTTGAGCTTCTGCAAGAACGGTGAGCACTCTTTCACCGTTACGGTGAGTAATGGCCGCCGTATGATTTTTCAATTGGCAGTCCACGACTTCGCTTAGGGTTGTCATACCTCCATTGATTGAACGTACGGGAACCATGCCTATTCCATCCAGAAAGCCGCCTGCTTTTTCCAGATGTACAACCAGATTGATCTTTTCGTCATTTTCATAAAATGTTCCTACGTTAATCCCATCACCCGCAGCCTGAACAATACGCCCAATGGCAGCTTTGGGCGCCTGGTAATCGCTGGTAACCGAATTTTTCGCCACTACGTCAAGGCCGGTATAATCGCGACCAAAAGAAGTGCGCACGTAATTAATTCCGTTGATATTTTTGATTCGATCACAAATTTCTGCACCGATGTGTTTGAGTTCTTGCAGGTTACTTCCTGCAATATGAATTTCAATAGGGGCTTCGGTTTGGTTGAAATTGAGTGTTCGTACCTGAATATCTACGCCGGGAATGCTTCCTTCCAGGCTATCTACATACAAGCGGGCCAGGCGCCGGGTACTCGCAACATCATCGGTGGTAATGAAAAGCTGTGCGAAATTTTCACTCGCATAATGTGGTGCATAGGTAACATGGAACCGGAATGCGGAAACGCCTAAGAATGCTGTAACATCCCGCACGCCTTCGTCCTGCCTTATTCTATCTTCCAATTGCTGCGCCACTGCGCGGGTTTGCGCCAGGCTTGCATTTACCGGTAGATTAACCAGGACATTGAATTTATTTATATCTGCATTGGGAAAGAAAACCTGCGGGGCTATTGCCAGCAGTACAATTCCTACTAGCGTAATTCCAAAAGAGGTGAACACCACTTTTTTCTTGTTGGCAAAAGACCAGTCGATCAACTTATCATATCGCTGTTGAAGGTACACACTCCACCTGTTCTTCTTTTTTTCAGGGGCCAGCGGTTTTCGCCGGTACAGCTCCCATTTACCCATATACCAGCAAAGTATGGGCGTAATGAAAACGGCTACAAAGAAAGAAGCGCCCACCGCAATTGCCACCGTAATAGGTAAAGTAACCATGAATTCCTTTGCAAGCCCCACAGTGAACATTGCCAGCGGAAAAAAGATCACCATAATACAAACTGTTGCCAGCGTCAAGGGACGGAGAAGTAAATACGCCGATTTCCATGCAGCGGCAGATATACCGTATCCCCTTGCACGAAGGTCCAGGAAATTATCTGCTACTACAATAGCATCATCTACCACAAGGCCCAGCGAAAGAATCAGCCCGGCAATTACGACCTGCTGTAGCGGTAACCCGATCATACTTATAATTGCAATGGCTATAAATACTGAAATTGGCGCGGCTATCGATGCAACGATCGCAGTACGAAAAGGAAGGCTTACTATGAGTACAAATGTTACTACCAGTAACACCACGAAAAACTCACCATTGAATTGCCGGATAGTATAATCAACATATGCTGGTTCACTTACTACCGTTTTAATAATTATATCATTGGGTAAATCGTTGCGGAGAGCGTCCAGTTGCCGGGTAAGCTGCTTGCCCACAGCTACCTCGTTGATATGACTTTTTAAAGTGACACCAAGCATGATAGCATTTCCCTGCGTACCGATAGCCATTTTTTGCTTTCCGTATCCTTTGCTAACCGATGCCACAGCCGAAAGAGGAATATTTTTACCCTGGCTGATTGGAATGGAGATATTTTTAATCGATTCTATCGTGTGCAACCTCCCGGTTACACTGAAAGGTAGGCTGTATGCTTGTTGTGTTAATGTGCCTCCTGCCAACGCCTGATGGTTGCTTGTAATGCCCTGTATGACCGTTTCTATGTCAAGCTGGTACATCTTTAATTGCTGCGGGTTCACCGTAATCCCAATTTCCTCCGGCTGTTCACCCATCTGGCGAACGCCCGCAACGCCATCCTGCTCTAACAACAGATGGCGTACAGAATCAGTAAACATCTTTATTTCCCGTGGTGAACGGGTTGGAGAAGATACTACCAATATTATCTGTGTAATTTCGGCCCAATCTGTTTGAATGGTGGCGCCGCTTACTGGCAATTGATTGAGGCCGTGCTGTAACTTGCTCCAAAACTCTGTCGGGTTGTCAACATCGGCTGTTAATTCGGCTTTTATATAGGAAACTCCCGGCGCAGATACGGACTGCGTTTTTTCCCGGTTGATTTGCTTAAACGTAAATAGGTAATCTTCAATCCGGTTGGTTACTTCCTTTTCTACTTCCTGTTCCGTACCTGGGGGATAGGTAGTAACAATGCTCCCTTGCAATACCCGGATATTCGGGTCTGCCTGCCGGTCCATCACAAAAAACTGGTAGATACCATACGCTACGACAAGCGAAAAAATGCTGATGACGATGCCGCGTTGACGTATTGCCCACAATGGAATGTTATTCTGTATGCGCATACTCAATATGGGTTAAGTATAGGAATGATAGGCTTGTTGTCCAGGTTATCCGCACCGGCTACCACAACGCTGTCACCTGCGGCGAGGCCCTGAATAATAAGGGCGTCTTTTTGGCCGCTGCCACCTTTTACCTCAATAAACGTTTTCTTGCAGGTGTTTTTACGAATAGCAAAAACAAACGGGCGTCCACTGTCGTCTATTCGCACGGCGGCTTGGGATACAGTAAGTCCCGACGTAAATTGTCCGGGAAAACTAACCGAAACGGCGGTAGCGGGTGGCAATGCAGTTTGCGGTATATCCATATGGATCTTTATGCGGAATTGTTTATCGATAGGGTCCGGAACGGGGTTAATGAAGGCGATCTTTCCCGCTAGTCGGGTACTGTCACCAGCCGCGATAATTTCGCACACCATGCCTTCCTTTAGTTGCCGCCGCAACCCGCTGGGCACCATGCAAACTATTTTTGGAGCAGCTTTTTTCAGGAACATAAAGGCCCTTGCACCTGGTTGTACAAGCGAGCCTATATCTACATAACGGGCAATGATAATACCGTCTGCAGGCGCCAACAAATTACATTGTTCCTGTTGCACCGTTGCCAATTTTTCAGATGCAAGTGCCGATTCCAGTTGGTGGAAGTCTTCCAGGTATTTTGCACGGGCGATGCTGCCCGTACTATCTAACTGCCGGGAGGCTGCAAAACGGTCTTTCGTTGCATCCGTTGCTTTCACAGCAATTGCCTTGGTGGCCGCAGACACGGATTGTTCCAATTCCGCCAGGCGTTGTCCACGTTTCACCAAAGCACCTTCATCTACATACAAATGTTGAATTCTACCTGGTACCGTAAATCCAAGCTCGGTGGTAAAAGGTGATTCTACTTCACCGGGTAAGGTTATTGTAGCGGCTGCGCTTTGCTGCCTAACTACGGCAACACTAACGCGGTCACCGGTAACTTTGGCAGCCTGTTCTGTTGTGGCCTTGCAGGCAGGCAAAAGAAATGCAGACAGAGCATAGCAGGAACAGATAATTAGATGAAAGCGTTTAAACATGCTTTTGGAATTTACAACATGGGTTATTGGGATCGTGGGGCCAACTATTAACGCCCCGGTATTAAGTACAATGGGGTAGAACTATTTGGGTATAAGCTGATATTTAATTCTTACAAATTATCCAACAAAATAGCAATGCTGTTAAAATAGCAGCAATCAGTATAATGATTAATAAAAATTTACGGTCCTTGCGTCTATTCTTTACTGTAGAAATTACTTCCTGCCAGCCATCAGCGCGGGACTTAGGGGTGAAGTATCCCTTTGACATGTTGCGTTGCATCCGTTCCAACTGTTCCGCCCACAAGGCAGCAACCTCCGTATCCGAAGAAATCAATTCATCTACTATGGCTTCGTCTTTTTCACTGATAACACCCGCTGCCTTTTGCATAAGCAGATCCAGTACTACTTCTCTAGTAAGTTTCATTGGAGGGTACCTGCGTTTTGATACAGCTAATCGCTTTTTGGATATATTGTTTTACGGAATGCACATTCATATGAAGCGTAGCGGCGATCTGTTTGTACTTGAAATGGTTAAAATAGGCCTCGGTGACACTTCTTAATTTTTGCGGCATGTGCAGTACAATTTCATCCATCTTTTCAAACACCTGGTCTGAAAAATGGGGTAACTCCTGTTGCCGGTGATATGCCGTGTATTCTAGCAGGTTATCGGTTTCGGTTTTCTTTTGGCGAAGAAAGTTTATCGCCCGTTGGCGGCACATCATTTTTAATAAATGTACTAAAGATGTTGAATTTTCATAATACTTTTTTGTAAAAAGAGCAATAAAAACCGTCTGCACAATGTCGGCAACGTCATCTCTATCGTCAACGAGTGCATTTACGCACTGGAAGCAATAAATATAGTACTTATCGTATATGTCTTTGAACACAGCATCCAGATCTTCACCTTTTTGAAGCCGGGCTAAAAGTTCGTTTTCTTTGGAGAACACGGGATTCAGGATTGGTTGACCAACGGAAATATACCATTAATTTTACATTGTTAACGAAAAAACTGCCGCCCGGTGTACCAACTTTTATGCCTTTGCCCCACTATAGGGAAAACGGTTAAATGAAATTTGTGCTTTTTTCCTGTATGTTGCTGCTCGCAACGGCGAGCTTCGGCCAATCCACTGCTGTAAAATTATCCGGTCACATTGAAGGGCTGGCAGATTCGGATTCAGTAGAACTATTGCTATGGACATACCTGCCCGAAATAAGCCAGGCTGTCAACCTCCCTCATGTACGCCAGGCAGTTCCTGCTAAAACCGGTGCCTTCCGGTTTACTGTTCCCGGTTTTTCTAAACCCCGTTATTTTACGCTGAATATTCTTACCCCCGAAAAGAAAACAGTCCTGCTGAATTATTATTTATTAACGCCCGGCAGTAACATTGACCTCTATTTTGCATCGAAAAGCGCCGCCTTTCGGCGCGAAGATTATCCCACCTACATGCAACAATTACCCTACGCGCTTACTGCAAAAGGAAACGGTGCCGCCGTTATAGCCGCCCAGTGGCAACTGGAAAAGCAAACCGGTAGCATGCTGTTGTCCAATAATGCAGCCGAAGTTCCTTCCATCTTCAACCCTGCCTATACAACATCCCTTTCTGAGCTTGGAAATTTTGAAAAAAAACTGCAAATGCTCGATTCCTTAAAACACCTGTCACTGGAAAATTTGCGTTCGCTAAAGAACACTACCACAAACGAAGTTTTTAAAATCACTAGTCTGAATGTCATTACTCATTTTGATTATTCAAAATTGCGGGAATATGTTACCAAAGCATGGCTTTTACGCTTGCAACAAAGGGATACACTACTTCCGGCGCTTCAAGGCATATACCGGCGCATGATCCAGACGGATACTATCACCGGTACGCTAACAGAGTATTTCCCATTTTCGCCACTATGGCAGAGTTATACGGTTGAACGAACCTATCAGAATGAAAAGCTAAGAAACCCTTCCTTTAAAATAGACAGTTTAACGGTTTTACTGCAACGCGTTCAAGACAAAGACCTACAGGAATACCTTACAACCAATCACCTTGTAACCATGTATGGTACTGGTGGATTCAAAAGGTTGGATTCGGTAGCGCTTACGTTTATGGATCGCCTGCAAAATCCTTTCCTCAAAGAAATTCTGCATCCTTACGTGCAGCTTTCCAAAGGATCATCCGCCTTTGTGTTTTCCTTACCGGATAGTTCCAATACTTACCATAAGCTGGACGACTACCGCGGAAAAGTGGTTTTCATTGATTTTTGGTACACCGGCTGCGGCGCCTGTATATCCTACTATAAAAACACGTTAAAGGAGATCGAAGCCCAATACGCCGGTAATGAGCATATTGTTTTTTTTACTGTCAGTATTGATCGCCAGGCGGCGCTTTGGAAGAAATCCCTGCAAACCGGCAATTTTACCGGCGAACATGCCATTAACCTGATTACAGAGCAAAAGGGTACAGAACATCCTATCATCAATTATTACAAAATCCAAGGGTATCCGGCCCCACTGCTGATCGATAAAAGAGGAAAGATATTTGCCAAAGGCCAGGAACTCCGTACCAAAGAAGGGCTTACAGCGAGTATCGATGCAGCATTGCAGCAGTGAGCAAGGTAAATACTACTTAATAGGTATTTTCAATTTTAGGGAAAATCTGTACTTTTAAAAAAACGCCCCAATGAAATTTACCTATACCTTATTTCCTTGCATGCTTGCCATGCTGCTATTCACACATTCAGGCAATGCGCAATCGTCTTTTTGGACAGCTCTATCCAGTAATGCAAATGTTTATAAAACAAATACTAAACTGGAAGTAAAAAAAGTGTATAAAATACAAACGAGAGAAAACGTATCAGATACAACTGTTTACACCATTGATCCCAATCCGAACGGCGGGGTGAAAAACTTTCTTCGATATGTGCTGATTGATCATGACGAAGACATTATCAGGATATTGCCACAAGTCAAAGACACTATTATTGAAGGCGAAAAGCACATTATTTACCGGCGGGATAACCAGCAACAAACGGACGATCCCGCTGATTTTTATTACAAAATCGTGGATGAAGAAACTACGCCAGCAAAGAAGTATTTGGCAAGTGAAAGGTTAATGGCAATACCTGTTACAATTCCCTTTAAAGTGCGCTTTGGCGTCTATGAAGGTGATGATAATCCGACTTTCGATGCTAACATTTCTTATGCCTTCGGTTATAGAGTACGGGTAAATAACAATCCTTATAAAAAACGATATATCAGATACCTTTTATCCTTTGGTATCAGCTCCCAAAAGTACATGCCCAAAGATTCAGTGGATTCTAAAACCTTTGAACCTTCAAATAAAGTGGCATTGACAGATGCACTCGGCGTCACCTACGAATTCGCAGATAAACTCAACTTTGGTGTATTCATCGGCCAGGACTGGATGTTTGGGGCCAATAAAAACTGGTACTACCAGGGTAAACCCTGGATCGGCATAGGCATTGGTTTCAAATTTGAATGAGTACCTCATTACCGGCCATCCGCCCGCTGCGTTATTGCCGCAGTTAAAATAGGTAACTTACTGTAAGACTTTGAAAATCACTTTGGCATATAAATGGGCTGCTTCTTTAAGCGCCCTTTTTGCTTTCTACTACATCAAAACCCCATCAGGATAAGATGGTAAGTTCGGAACAGTTTATATGTTTCCATTGCGCTCCTAAGTAGGAGTGCTTATACTGTTATGAATATATGTATATAATTGGTAACTAGATAATTATAATAAATCTGTTGTATATTTCTGATACCGAAAATGAACTAAATACGTTATATTAGCTCACCACCTTAGTAAACAGGGGAAAAGTTTTAACCAGTCTTTGTTTGTTTGTTTAGCCTAAAAACGGAATATTCCATGATAATGAACGAGTTATCTAATGTAGAAAAATGGCTTACGACGATAGTTCCCGACCAGCTAATTTCCCTGCCCGCCAATCAGCAAAGGCTGAAAGATGAATTGGCCTGGCTTGGAGCGGAGAGTTACCGCATTAAGGGGGATTTTCAGTGGCGTTTTCATGATTATAAGATCCGGCATGCTCAGGATTATATCCGTAAAAACCAAATGAGCGTACTGCGACTACTTGACCAAATAGAAGATTTTTTACAGTTAACCGAAACCACCATCGGGCCGGAATTGATGGCTTTCTACCAGGACGTGTACCTGCATCTGGAAAAGATCCTGCTGCATCTTACCCGTTATTACAACAAAGCCATTGACGATGCGCTCCCTATGCCGGCACGTTACGCCCAACACGAAAAGGCAAAGCTCTTACCTGATTTTGAGCAGTTGCTTCAACTCTATGAACATGCCGGTATTCAAAAGCAACTACTCGACGTTGCTTTCCGGCCCCTGAAAGCCTTTTTTCATCAGCATTCTTTAGTATTCACCTTCCGGCAATGGAATTACTTTAAAATATTTATAGCTGAACTGCTGCCCCTGCTGGATATTGCTTCCCGTTTTCCGGGAACAGCCAGCGGGAACCCCAAGCCTTTAAACGGACATTCCCTAACAACCGGCGAACACTTGAATGGTCACGACTTGCCTGAAATGGACGATCTTAACTGGCAATTGCACTACAAATTGCACTTTCTGAACTTCAATAACCTGGAATACCGCAACTTTTGCACCCGGCAACTGCATGCCAAACTAGAGGTAATGCCTTCACTCACCCAAAGGGTGGAACGGGTCAACTGGTACATTAGTACCGAACGCCGACAGCATACCAAGCCAGGTGTTGCCCTGGAACCCGGACTTCCAGTTATCAGCGAACAAATTTTACGGGTGATTGAAGAAGAATATAAGTACCTGCTGGAACAAGAAAGTTTATTGGGTGCCAAACCCTCACGCCCCTACGAAAATGAATATACCAAACTGAAATTGAAATTATCCTCCCTGGAACTCGCACAATTCGCTGCTGCCTGCGAGGAAGCTGGTATGCTCGAAGGAAAAAAAGTAGATATAATCAGTTACCTGGCGCGCAATTTCATTTCAGAAAATGGGGAGGAACTGAATGAAGCCTCCTTGCGTACACAGTACTATACATCCCGTACTAACCCGGCAGCCTACCAGCACATCATTGACTGGATGCAAAAAATACAGGACATATTAAGCTCTAAGATCAACAAAACTGCTTTAACGTTATTTTGGGTAATTACTGGTAATTGCCTGTGGTGGTAATCAACGGGTAACATTGCATAGGACTTTCTTTTGCGGTTATAAAGCAAACATAACCCATAAAAAGAAAAGCTATGCAAATGACCCATCCTATTTGGAATGCCCTCCAAGTAAATCTTAACCATGAACAGACCACCGAACAGGCAACCATCAACCGCATTAACCGCTGCCTCTACCTGGTACAAAACGCCCTCACTGAATTAAAAAACCTGGTCTTAGCCACAGGCTTCAAAGACCCTGCCGAAGAAATCGAGTTTTTCAAAGAGGACCTTCCCCGGTTTTATGCGCTATTCCTCCATTTTACCCGCATCCACCAGCTTGAAACCCGCATGCCGCCAGGGAAAGAAAACCAGTTGAAATTTCTGGAAAAAGAAATGAAACGACTGTCCTTTTATTTTGAGCAGCATGCTGATTGGGTACTTTATTACCGTAGCGGCGCCACCCACCAGGACGAGCGGTATTTTCTTCGCCAAACCAGCAACGGGCTGCCCACCGTATTTTGCCCGGTAGTACTCGATCTTCGTTTTACCACTTACGGTAGCTATCCCTTTTCAAAAATCCAGTCGCTGGAACTTACCCATGCGTATATCGATCAAAAGATCGCAGTGCTGCGCCATTTCCCGGTACGCACCGATGCCACCAAGCCCAAAGCCTTGCTGCGCTGGACAGGTTCTAAGTCCGACCTGATCGAGCTGCTGTATGCACTCCACTCTTCCCGGTTGTTCAACAATGATGAATTCCTTGATGTGCGCCAGATTGCCACCTGGCTTGAAACTACACTGAACATAGACCTGGGCAACTACTACCGCGTTTTCCAGGGTATCCGTATCCGTAAGAAAAACCGTACACAGTTTCTTGATACGCTTAAAGAAAACCTGATACGGCGAATGGACGATGCCGATGAAAACCCGCGTAACTAAATCTTACACCTAACAGTTCTGGTGTAAGAAACCCCCTCTCCGGCACCCCCATATTTGTGATGTAATCAGACAAAACATTGTTACATCAAATATGATCGTTATGCTGGAAAATATTTCATGGTCCCAATTCATACTTTTTACAGGAGCTGCCCTAGCCGTTTATTATGTATTGCTCGTTGTAGTGTTTGGCAAGAAAGCGGGGAAGGGCAATTCATCGGCCGGGCAGCTTCCTGTTCTATCGACCCGCAAACGTGTATGGCAACCACTCGACAATCCTGAACCCGCTGCCGAACCCTTACCGGTAGAGCAACCCACCGTCCAAACAAAGCAGGTCATTTCCGCAGAGGATGAACTCTTTGACCTGTTGGAACAATTGGCCGATGAAATTCAGGATAAGGTGAGCCAGGCCAACCGCAACGACTGGCACGCACTGCGACCGCAGTTACAACAATTGGTAGCCAGTTATCCTGCGTTACACGGGGAACCGTATCGCAAAGCCATTATCACCCACACAGAAAAGTGTGTCAAAGACTATCTCGACATGGAATTGCCTGCCGATACCCTCACGGCTGTATGGCAGCAAGACTGATACCGCTAGATCCCCATTGAAATTCTGAAAATTAAAAATAGTGTAGAATGAAAAGTGATGTTGGAAAATTTTTGAGAAGGAAAAACTTCTCCAGGGAGAATATTGCCCTAACTGTTCTGGTGATGGCTCTTTTAGTGAATTGTGCTGATGTGTATGCACAAGCCGGTGGAAACGGAAACGCGGGGATCACCGCCGCTGAAACACAGGTAAAAGGGTATTTCAGCACCGCCGTCAATTTGGTGTATGCGATAGGCGCTATTGTTGGCCTGGTGGGGGCCGTCAAAGTGTTCAACAAATGGAATTCCGGCGACCAGGATACCGGAAAAGTAGCGAGTGCCTGGTTCGGGTCCTGCATTTTCCTGGTTGTGGTAGCAACGGTGCTGAAAGGATTTTTTGGCGTGTAACCGCCACCGTTACTATCACCGATCGTAAAATGTGCGTATGCAAAACGAACGAACAATTCCGGTAGTGCATATTGAGCAAGGAAGTTTTAAAGCAACGTTTGCCGTTGATATACCAAACAACCAGATAAAAAATGTAGCGCCTCCTTTTAACACCATAGCGTTTACGCAAATGGACTATGCAATGAATTATGAGGACTATATTTTTTTGATCGACAAACAAACCGGTGAGCAATTTCATCCGCCAAAAGGCAGTCATTGTCTGCCAGATCAGGTGATCGCTGTAAAAATTCCAAATGAGCGTGTACTCGATCCCGAAGGTATGAAGCTCCATCACAACAGTTGGCCGGATTGGTTAAGCGAATATCAACAACGCGGCGAGCATAAAGCTGTAATTGTTCCGGTAGCTAAATTAGGTTATAAGCGTTTCAAACCGCGAAACATCCGGCTACCGACAAAGAATACTGGTAACGTGAAAAAGAAAACGTGATGACGGGAGTGTTTACCATCAACAAAGGCATCAACAAAGCATTAGAATTCAAGGGCATCAAGGCGCAGTACCTTGCCTACCTCCTGATTGGGTTAATCAGCTTGTTGATTGTTTTTGCGGTGTGCTATATGGCAGGAGTGCCGACGTATGTGTTAATTCCGGGTGTGTTGCTGTTGGGTATTGTGCTTTTCTCATGGGTATCCCGGTTTTCACATAAATACGGCCAGCATGGGCTGATGAAGCTAGCTGGCTACCGCCAGGTTACTCCTGCCATTACATGCCGAACTAGAAAAATGTTCTTTGAAATACTGAAAAATAGGAAGTGATGATTGTAGTTGTAGCGTGTGCGTTAGTGGCGCTTGCCGCCCTTATTTTGCATTTAAAAGAAGAGAAATCAAAAACGCTGGCACTTGAAAAAGTGCTGCCGGTATATAAAGTGGAAAGTGACCTTATACTTTCCAAACATGGTGATGTAACCTGTGCCTATAAACTTGACCTGCCGGAGATCTTCACCCTCTCCAATTCCGAGTATGATACCATTCACCAGATTTGGTTAAAAGCGATGAAGGTACTTCCGGCAGGCACTATTATTCATAAACAAGATTGGTTTTGCAAGCAGGCATACCAACCACCCCAGGATCAGCCTTCCCAAACTTTTCTGGCGCAAAAAAGCAATGCGTATTTCACGGGAAGGCCCTTCCTGGCTCATTCCTGCTACCTGATGCTAACCCGCAAAGCCGCCAACCGCAAGCCGGCCAGCTCCGTGTTTTCCAACCTACTGCGCCCTTTGCTGCATGCGCAACCTGCGAACCTCAAAGCACTGGGCGATTTTGTAGATAAGGCAGGCCAATTTCAAAAGTTACTTTCGGAAGGCGGCTTTATAAAAGTCGAACGCATGAAAGATGATGCACTCGCGGGTACAGAAGCTAGTCCTGGTTTACTGGAAAGGTATTGCTTTTTGCTTTCTGAAACCGAAGAACCCATGATCCGTGATATTGGTTTTAAACCTGAATGGAAAATCGGTGACCGCTATTGTAATATGTATGCGTTGAGCGACGTGGAAGACATGCCTGCCGTGTGCGGCAGCAAAATGGTGTATGATAAGTATTCAACCGACAAGACACGCTTTCCTATTGGATTTGCGGCACCCATCGGCCAGTTGCTTACCTGCGACCATATATACAACCAGGTAATCATTATCGAGGATACGCAAAAAACGATAAAATTGCTGGAGAGCAAAAGACGCCGCCTGCAATCATTAGCCGCTTACAGCCGGGAAAATACCTACAGCATGGAAGCCACCAATGCCTTTCTCAATGAAGCAGTCAGCGAACAACGCCAGCCAGTAAAAGCGCATTTTAATTTAATTGTTTGGACAGAGGACAGGGAACAGTTGGGCGAGCTGCGTAACCAGGTATCTGCTGCCATCGCACAGATGGATGGTACACCCAGGCAGGAAGTTCATGGAGCCCCACAGGTTTTTTGGGCTTGCCTGCCGGGCAACGCAGCAGACTGCCCCGTGAATGATACCTTCGATACGTTTGCCGAGCAGGCCATTTGCTTCCTGAATATGGAAACTGCTTACCGTTCTGCTTCCCCCCAAGACGGCATCCGTTTTTCAGACAGGCTTTCCGGTCGTCCCGTATTTGTAGACCTATACAACGGGCCGCGTAAAGCCGGGATCACCAGCAACATGGGAACGCTTGTATGTGGTACCAGCGGAGGCGGTAAAAGCATGACGGTAAACCACATTCTTCGTACCCTGTTCGACCAGGGCGCACATTGCGTAACCGTGGACATTGGCGGAAGCTATAAGGGTTTGTGTGAACTTTTGAAGGGCTATTATTTTACTTACGAAGAAAGCAACCCGATAAAGTTCAACCCCTTTTATCTTTCCGAGGGAGCTACCCTGGACACCGAGAAAAAAGAAAGCCTTAAAAGCCTGCTGGTAGCGCTTTGGAAACAGGACAATGAAAACTTTAACCGCAGTGAATATGTAGCGTTGTCCAATGCCTTGCAAGGCTATTACCTGCACCTTGAAAAGTTCCCTGAAATATTCCCCTGCTTTAACAGCTTTTATGAATACCTGGAAACCATTTACACCCAGGAGCTGAAAGCCTTCAATGTTAAGGACCGCGATTTTGACGTCAACAATTTCCTGTATGTTCTGCGGCCATTTTACAAGGGTGGGGAATTTGACTACCTATTGAATGCCACAGAAAAGCTCGATGCGTTCAACCAGCCCTTCGTTGTATTTGAGCTGGACAATGTGAAAGATCATCCTATACTTTTCCCGGTCATTACATTAATAATCATGGAATTGTTTATTAGTAAAATGCGTAAACTAAAAGGTGTACGCAAGGTGCTAACCATCGATGAAGCCTGGAAAGCCATCGCCAAATCAGGTATGGCAGAGTTCTTAAAATATGCGTTTAAAACCATCCGTAAGTTTAACGGTGTTCCAATTGTGATTACGCAAGAATTAGATGACTTGATAAGTTCACCCATTATCAAAGACGCCATCATCAACAACGCCGACATTAAAATCTTGATGGACATGCGCAAGTTTGTAAACAAATTTGACAAGCTGCAAGACGTACTGGGCATGAGTGAAAAAGGAAAAAACATTCTACTGTCCGTTAATAAAGATAACCGGGAAATATTTATCGACATTGGCGGGCAAATTATGAAAGTGTATAAAAATGAATTGTGTCCGGAAGAATATTTCTCCTATACGACCGAAGGCAGGGAACGTGTTATGGTACTGGATTATGCGGAACGGATGGGTAGCATGGAAGCGGGCATTGAACAATTGATAAAAGACAGGAAAAGCGCGTAAAAAATCGGGCGATTTTCGTTAAATTCAGGGATAAACAATTATACTATGAAGAAATCATTTTTAGCTATTGTTTTTGTTGCCACATGTACCGTCACTTTTTTTGGATGCGCCGGTAAAGGAGATCTGAAAGCCATCGAAGGTGAATATGTCCGTTACAACAAAACGGAACGGTCGGTCGTAAAAGATCAGTATTTTATTAAGCTGTTTAATGAAGAAACAGGACAGGTCAGCATTCAAAAGATTGCCAACATTACAAGAATTGTAGACGGTCAAATGCAAACGCCTTATGTCACGACGGATAAGTTTACGGGCTTTTATTTTCCCAACGAAAACAAATTAACGATAGCAGAGCGTGGACTGGACTTCAAGGTGGATTTAAAGGATAGCACCCTGTCCGTACCCAATGAAGTGTTTAAAAAAGTAAGCACCGCCACCGCTCCCTAAAGTGATCTGCTTGCCCCAACCCATGTACGCATGTAGAATGCCCCTATAGGTATCCTGCATGCGTGCATGGATCAAGCGATACCTTTCTGTTTTGTTAACCACCTCCTCTAAGCCCACACTACATCAATTTCCCCCTTCTTATTTTTTAGTATTTGACCGCACTGCGGCCAACAAGGTACCTATTGTGTCAAATGAAAATGTGTGCGAAATGAAAAAGTGTATCTGGTTATCCGTGATTGTCTGCCTGTTTACTATCATGCCCACGAAACGCAGCCATGCTATTGTTTGGGTAGTAGTAAAAGCCGCAGCAAAGAAAATTATCAAGGCCATTGACTTACAGGTGCAACGCTTGCAAAACAAAACCATCGGCTTACAAAACGCGCAGCGTGCCGTTGAAAATACGCTGTCCAAACTCAAACTCAATGAAATCGGGGATTGGATGGACAAGCAACGCGAGCAATATGCAAAGTATTACGATGAACTGCAAAAAGTGCGCAATACGATTGCCTATTACCGGCGCGTGAAAGCAATCATCCAGCGACAGATCGACCTGGTAGATGAATACAAACGCGCTTATGCACTGTTTAAGCGTGACAAGAATTTCACCCCGCAAGAGATCGAGCAAATGGGCTTTATCTACCAGGGCATTTTTGATGAAAGCATGAAGAACATCGATGAACTGTTGCTCGTAGTAAATGCGCTGTCCACCAGAATGTCAGATGCCAAACGCCTGGAACTAATTTCCGCAGCAGGCGAACGTGTTGATCGCAATTTTAGCCACCTGCTGGAATTCAACCGCAATAACGCTTTATTAAGCATGCAACGGGCAAAAGATCAAACAGAAGTAATGGGATTAAAAGCCCTGTACGGAATAAAATAGTGTAGTATGAAAATGTGTGTATTATTTCTGATCGCCCTTTGCATGGCTACGGCATCGTATGCCCAGGGCGTAGATGAATGGTTACGGCAAAAGGCCACGCAACGCAAATATCTTATCCAGCAAATTGTTGCCTTGCAGGCGCAGATTGCCCAAATAAAAAAAGGATATGAGATTGCGAAACAAGGTTACAATACCATCCATGCCATTAAGAACGGTGAATTCTCCCTTCACACCGCTTTTTTTACTGGACTGAAAACTGTCAATCCGAAAGTGAAAAAATATGCACGGGTGGCCGATATTATTGCCAACCAGGTCACCATTGTGCAGGTAGCCCATCAAAGTATCCGCCAGGCCAGAAGCAGCCCCCGTTTCGCCAGCGGAGAACTGGCAGCAGTATCTGAAATCACTGATGCCTTACTTAGTGAAGTGGCTAAAACCATCGATCAGTTATCCGCTGTTGTACTCAACGGTAAGTATGAAATGAGCGATGACGAACGCCTGCGGCGCATTGACAATTTATACCTCACCAGTACACAGCAGGCAAAAACAGCCTACACACTTTCCCAACACGTCGGATTCATTGACCGCAGCCGTTTGCAGGAACTTTCCGAGAACCGCGCTATGCGGGAACTCTACAACCTTCCTGCGCAGTAAATAAATTTTAATCAGGAAAAAATGATTTCCATGAAACGCATATGTAGTGTAATGCTTTTGTTGCTGGTGGCATCCTTTCCCTATCGTGCCAACGCACAAGCGGCAGAACTGGCGCAACTGGCGCTCAATATCGAAAAGCTCACGCAGTTTAAACAGATCCTGGAGCAGATGTATAAGGGATATAAAGTACTTACCGAAGGATACAACAAGGTCAAAGACGTTGCCTCTGGTAATTACAAACTGCACCAGGCATTTCTTGATGGCCTTTACCTGGTATCCCCGGAAGTGCGCAAGTACCAACGCATACCGGATATTGTAAATTATCAAATCGACATTCTGAACGAATACAAAGCTGCTTTTCGTCACTTCAAAAATTCCGGTGCTTTTACCGAAAGTAACCTCGCTTATCTGGAAGCAGTGTATAACAACCTGTTCCAGCGAAGTCTTGCCAACCTGGAAGAATTAACAATGGTCATCACTACCAACCAGCTACGCATGTCCGATGAAGAACGCCTAAGCGCCATAGACCGGATTTACAAAGAAATGAAGGAGAAAAGAACCTTCCTGCGGCAATTCAATGAAGAAGCGAAAATGCTTTATCTGCAAAAGCGCAAGGAGAAAGTGGAAGTTGATAACCTCAACGGCCTTTACAATTTTAAAAATTAATTCAATCGTAGGGTATGAAATATTGTGTGGGCGCCAGCTTATTGCTGCTGGCAGTGTGCTGTCCATTTCTTTCCCAGGCACAGGGAATGGCGGGTGATATTAAAAGTTTCCAGTCCGTCCTGGAAACACTGTACAAAGATATGCTGCCCAAAGTCGGCAGCCTGATAAACGTAGGGCGCGCTGTCGCTGGGTTTGCGGCTATATGGTACATTGCTTACCGCGTATGGGGGCATATTGCCCGCGCCGAAAGCATTGACTTCTATCCGCTTTTTCGACCGTTCGCCCTCGGCCTTGCCATCACGCTGTTTCCCCAGGTACTAGCGGTTATCAACGGGGCTTTGAATCCCATTGTTACCGGCACTGCGCAACTGGTGGATAATTCCGATAAAGCTATTGCCGAATTATTTAAAAAGAAGGAGGCGGAAATGCGTAAAAGTGACCAGTGGAAGGCACTCGTCGGTGAAAGCGGAACCGGTGACCGTTCACTCTGGATGGAGTATGCACACCCTGATGTGCAACAAGAAGGGTGGGTAGAAAAGATCGGTAACTCGATGGAATTTGTAATGGCAAAAATGGCCTACAACTTCACCAATGATATAAAGCGCATCATCAGTATCATCCTGCAAATTATCTATGCCGCTGCCGCCCTTTGTATAAATACGCTACGAACGTTTAACCTGATAATTTTAGCCATGCTCGGCCCACTGGTGCTCGGCATCAGCGTATTTGATGGCTTCCAACACACGCTCAACATGTACCTGGCACGCTACATCAATATCTACCTCTGGCTACCGGTTGCCAATATCCTGGGTGCTGTACTGGGCACCATTCAGGAAAACATACTAAAAATGGATTTGAAAAATCTCGCGGAAACCGGTACCACTTTTTTTAGCACCTACGACCTGGGGTATATCATATTCATGCTGATCGGCATCATTGCCTACACGACTGTACCCAGTATTGCCGACCAGATCGTACATGTGGGAGGTGGTGGCGCCCTTCAACAGAAAGCCACCCAAACTTTTAGCGGTGTAGCTTTTGGCGCACCGACTGCGGTGGCAACTGGCAAGGTTTCTTTTTAACATGAAAATTATTGTGTGACCGATAAAGTGAAGAAGATATGTTTCATCAATTAAAGAACCTGGATACCGCATTCAAGCATGTGCGCTTGTTCAGTCTTGTACTTATCCTGGCAAACATCATCATCAGTTGCTATGCACTGTTCTATGCCATGAATTTTGCCACCGCAGCCCAACAGCGCGTGTATATCATTTCAGATGGTAAAGCTATCGAAGCCTTTGCCAGTAATAAGAAGGACAACATCGCTGTAGAAGCCCGCGACCATATCAAAGTATTTCACCATCTTTTTTTCAGTTTATCGCCTGATGATAAGGCCATCACTGAAAACTTGAAAAAGGCGCTCTACCTCGCCGACAACAGTGCTAAAGCGCAGTATGACAATTTGCTGGAAAAGGGATATTACATGCAAGTGGTGAGTGCCAATATCAGCCAGGACGTAACACCGGATAGTATTGCCGTCAATACCACCAACTACCCATACTATTTCCGCTACTACGGCAAGCAACGCATAGTCCGTTCAACCTCCATCGTCACCCGTAGCCTTATAACCGAAGGGTATATACGGGATCTCCAGGAACGCAGCGACAACAACCCGCACGGCTTTCTGATCGAACGCTGGTCCACCCTTGAAAACCGCGATTTAGAAATCACCAAACGATAAGGTTATGTGGAAAAGGAAACAAAACAGACCTCCATCAGTGCTTGCCATCCGTACCTCGCAAATGTTTGCCTGGTTGCAAAAGAAATGGGTGAACTGGATGCAGCAGCGGGAAGCGCGTCTTACGATGGCTCAAAAAAAATGGAGCCTTGCCATCTTCATGCTTTGCTCCTGTAGCGGCTGCGTACTCATTTTCCTGGCGGGAATAACACCTGGCATTAACAGCTTCTCGGCACCGGTAGCAGTACAGCCTTTAAGGATGCCAGCTATTCAACCGAATACCAACGCTAACGTACAAACGCCCATCACTAGGGAGGATACGCTAACCATTCGCCGCTACCTGCAAACCATTGATAGTATGAGCCAGACCCAGGAAGGTAAAGCGCAATTAGATGCGTACTTCCGGCAACGCCCCGGTTTGTCTGATAGTATCGCTGTACTTAGAAAAATATTTTATCATCAATAACAATGTGAACATGGAACAGTGGGAAAGAAAAAAGAGATTCTTGATGGTAGTGCCGGTACTGGTACTTCCTTTTGTTGCCTTCCTTTTTTGGTCGCTTGGTGGAGGCAAAGGAAAAGTCGCACCGGTAGCAAATGCGCAAGGTATCAATGCCAGCCTGCCGTCGGCGCAGCTTCTTAAAGATGGCCCGGCAGACAAAATGAGCTTATACCAGCAGGCAGATAAAGATTCCCTGGAACTGCGAGAACAGATGCGCAACGATCCTTTCCGTCAGGATAGTGAACATGACCCGGCGGAAATCAGTCCCTTTGCCAGTCAGCCCGGCGCTTCACCCGCTCCGTATGAAAGCGATGATGCCAATGAGCGAAAAGTGCGCGAGAAGCTCACAGAACTGGAACAGCAGCTACGTACGGAGCCTCCCAAACCTGTAGCCACAGCAGCAACGGCCACCGAATCCGTCTATCAACAAAAGGACGAAGATATGGCGCGACTGGAAGCTATGATGCAAAGCCTTAGCGGTTCTACCGCCACAGCCGGGAGTGATCCTGAATTGGCGCAGTTGAACGGTATGCTCGAAAAAGTGCTGGATATTCAACATCCCGAAAGAGTGCGTGATAAACTGAAAGCTAATTCCAGCAAAGACAAGGATAAGGTCTTTCCAATACAGAACCAGGAAGAAAGCCAGCTCGATGACTTACTGGCAGAAGATTCCACCCGTAAAAAAATGCTATCCCGTATCAGCGCCGCAAGCGCATCTATTACCGGGTTTTATGGCCTTGAAGAAACAACCCCCGACTTTTCCAATAACGGCATCACCGCTGTTATCCACGAAAACCAAACTCTTGTGAGCGGTGCCAACGTAAAACTGCGCACGACGCAAGACTTGTTCCTGCAAGGTAAGCTGATTCCCACGGGCACATTCGTGGCCGGAGTAGCTACCCTGAACGGCGAACGTCTGCAAATTCATATTGAGCATATCCGCTACCAGGATGCCGTGTTCCCGGTGGACTTGACGGTTTTCTCGCTCGATGGTATCGAAGGTATTCATATTCCGGGGGCCATTTCCCGTGACGCAGCCAAGCAAGGTGCCGACGATGCTTTGCAAACGCTTCAAATGTCCTCTTTAGATCCGTCGATCACCGCACAGGCGGCATCCGCAGGGATCGAAACGGTAAAATCCTTTTTGTCTAAAAAAACAAAACTCGTGCGGGTGACGGTGAAAGCCGACCATCCCGTATTACTCATGAATTCCAATAACAATTAATCATTAAACGTGAAAAAGATGAAAGTGCTGTTTGTATTAATGATCCTGGTTTCCGGTTTTTTTAACGCGCAGGCGCAAGTGCCGGCATATCCGCAATCTATCCAGGTGGGAAAAAATACTACTACTATGCTGGTATTTCCTACTGCCATTAAAGATGCTGATCGCGGCAGTGCCGATATTATCATCCAGCCGGTGAAAAACGCCCGGCACGTATTAAAGGTAAAAGCCGTCAAAGATGGTTTTCAACAGACAAATCTTACCGTATTCACCGAGGACGATAAAATTTATACCGTCAGCGTTTCCTATAACCCATCGCCCTTTGAACTGGCGTATAATTTTACCCAGGCGCCACTGAATTTGCCGCCAGCTACAGAACGGCCGCTCAACGACCCGGAAGTACAGGCACAGTCTGAACTGATCGCCGGTTTGCTACCTATAACCCGCCATCCGGCTAAAAGATCATATGCGATGGAAATGCGCCTCGATGGTATTTATGCAAAAGGCGGTGTATTGTTTTTCCAGTTTTCTTTAACGAACCATTCCAATATACCTTTTTCACTGGCCTTTCTTCGTACCTATCACCGCGATAAGACCAAAGCCAAACGTTCTTCGCGTATGGAAAAGGAAGTATTGCCACGCTACTTCGCCCAGCGACCGGTTATAGACCCGCACACCAGTGGCCACTTCGTAGTAGCGATGGATCAGTTTACGATTGCCGACAACAAATTGTTTGTCATGGAATGCTTCGAGAAGAACGGCGACCGCCACATGGCTCTGAAAATTAAAGGCAAGCATATACTTCGCGCCCGATCCCTGCGGTAAAATCGATTTTCTCATTTTTAAATGTATTCATTATGAGCCGTATTGATGCTGCTATGGCGTCCTGGCAAGACCGCGAAAAGCATTACCGACAACGCTATGGTGAAGGTCTTGAAAACAGCCGTGCCTTCGCCAAAGTGAAACTCAAAGCCTGGAAACGAACCTTGCGCGAAACACGCGGGCTGAAACTAACGGAACAGGAGAAGGACGACCGTAACATCCTGAAATCGCAAACCCGCGACCTGGAAAGAAAACTTACACCCAATCCCGTGCTTCGATTTGTAAAACGGGTAGTAGAACGCACCCAAGAAGTTGCTGTTGCGGCCTGGGGACTTGCTGTTCGTGCTATCGAGAACCGCAGAAACAAGAATACCGCTGATGTATTGAACACCGCACAGGTAGATTATGCGCAGGGCCGTAACAATGGTACGCCTTCGCCTTCTGCGTCCAATGCTCAAACGCAAGACCAGGCGCCCAGGGAATTACCTGCTCCGGCACCAGCGCAGCATCAACGGTCAACGCCTATCACCGGATCAGATAATCCGCAGGTATCCTTTACCAATACTCACCAGAACCGCCTGGCGCTAAGAAAAACACACCGCCAACGCACCGTTCTGGCTGCGAGTACAGGTAAATCACAATCACTGTAAAAAAATAGCTTTATGGAACAGAACAGGGAAGAAAACGTGGAAAAGCTCTTGCAGGAATTTGACCGTATGGGCATTCCCCGTGCAAAATTTGAAAAAGATATACGTACAGCCATTGACGATGGCCTCGGTCAATTTGCCATGTATGAAACCTTTGAGCGCGGTGACAAATACATGGATATGGAAATCCGTGTAGACTACAATAAAAAATTGGAACGGCATAGCCTTTCCGCGGTGGAAGCGTCCATTACGGATGTTAAAGTGCCTTCGGAAATCGCTAATTCAACTCATTTCAAAGAGGTGGAATTTTTGTTGCAATACCCGCCGTCTGTTGACATGACACAACCAAACGCGCAGGAGCTCTACAATGAGCGTGCGGCTGAACATGGCCGACAGATCGCCTCTACGATGCAGATGCTGCACAACGAGGCGCCGGAAATCTTTGATGTAATTGTTGCAAAATACAATCCCATTACGCCGTTTGAAATCAGTCCCGAAAGAGCAGCAGGCATTGAAAAGGTGATCCAGGATAATACCGTAACAGCCACGTTTAGCTCATACTATAAACTACAGCCGGACGAAATGTTCAACCTGTTAACGGTGGAAAATTCCTACGTGCAAAAGCGGTTGTATAAAAAGGCACCGGAAGGCCAACCATCGAACTTCATCGGTTGGGTACAGCCCATATTGAACCAGGTGCATGAAAGCGGGGTAACACAGATGAAACTGGCAAATGATTTTCCAATTACCGAGAAACTTTTGAGCCTGAACCTGGTGGAAGTGGTGGATGCCGCGAAGTTCAAGTTCCTGGATACAGAATTGCGTAGGGGCGGCACCGTAGTGGTGAACAATCTCAATAAAACGGGCGATGCAAGAATCCTTATTAAAGCTGATCCTGATAATGGAAGCATTCAACTAACCTCTTTGAAAACCGGTAAGATCCTTCCGCATAATGATTACCGTAAAGACCAAATGGTTATAATTCAAACTGCGGAAGGAAGCGTGGTAGTGGGTAAGAAAGAAGCGCCTGAACATTTTGAGCCCAAAGCGTCAGTTACCGTACCGCGTGAAAATACCCTGCAAAAAAAAAGAGAACAACCGGCTGGCACAGCACAAAAAACTGAACCGGATGTTACTGCTAATCCCGCAGTAGGGAAGGAAGGGCCAGCGGTGGGGGCCGAAAATTCTGTAAAAACGACACCCGTGGAACAACCTCACCAGGAAGGGCAAAAAGGAGCAAAGGAACTTAATGGCCGTTCCGGCAAAAAGGTACGCGAGGTAAAAGCAGACACCGGTAGAAGCCAGCGAAAACATGCTTGATTTTTTTGGTGTCAGCGTTTACTGGCTGTTCAGCCCCCGTTGCGACGCTCCGTTCATCGTCTGCCCGCTGTTTTGCGGCGGGCAGACATTTTTTACTATTTTCCGTTTGTTGTATGTACACTTTAGCTATTCAGTTCTATCCGCATAAACCAGAAATGCCCCCGGCTACGGAAACCACGGCGCCAACGGAAACCTTCACACAATACCGCTCCCTGCATAAAGCAATGGGCGCCGTACAGGCTTTCGATATGCGTGAGTTTATTCCTGAACTTTCCCAGGAACTACGCCTTGCGCGGCAACTAAAAACGGCTGCCATCCTCGATGAAAGTGCCAACGTTCTACTTACTGTACGCTATTTTGACCAGTACGAGAATATCGGGATGCCACCCGGTATCTACCTGAACATGCGGCCTTCAATGTATTCCCTGGAGAGCTTTGAAAAACTTTCCCGTTTTCCCCTTTCTTCCTATAAGGCAATGGGGCCACGGGAAGAACATTTTCTGCTGCATACCAAAGAGGAGCTGGTAAAAAAACAGCACTCCATAATTGATAAGCATTATCATCATACGCCCCGCAAAGTAAAGTCGGATCGCAATTCGCATTTAAAACCCTAAAATGCCAGTGATGAAATATGATGTGGTATGTTCAGTGAGGAACCTGGAAAAGATGTGGTATAATGAAAAGGGTATGCCTTCACAAACCATCATTGTAGACAGCTTTCATAATTTAAAACATGCGGCTGCCTGGATGGAAAAAATTGACATGCGTATGCTGGTGCCGCAACTTGCACTCAACTTTAAACTGCCCGCTTTTATTCAGGAACTGGCACTGGCAAAACACCGTCAGGAGCTGCTGGCTACAAAACTGTATATGCCGGAAAACAAATGGCGCCACCTGCCGGAAGGAATTTACCTGAACATCAATACAAATGCTATCAGCGTAAAGGATTTTGAAAAAAAAAGCGGCCTGTATCTTTCCCGTGAGCGTAACCTGCACGGCGATGAAAAAACATTTTTAGCTACTACCACCAAAGACCTGATCCAACAGGAAATTGAAACACTTAGGAAACACCTGTTTGTGCGGCTTATACGGCCAGATGAAAATAAAGGTATAACGTTGAACTAAACTATTAGGCTCGAAGAGGACCCCGGCTCTGCAGGAGTGCAACCGGTGAAGCAATACAGCCTAATCAGGGATAAGTAAGGGCGCGTCCGAAAGGATAGCGCCCTTTTTTTATGCCTTTTATTTCACAAATGAAGATGCCAGTACCAATATATTCTAAAATGGCCTTTCACTCACCCTTTTCGCGAAGTTAATGCACGGTGGATGCCTCCGAACAAGGAGTCTTAAAAAAAATCTCCACCCCTTTCTCTCGCTCTCTTCCCATCTCTTTCACTGCGGTTGTCGCACCTCATGATGGCCCGGCGCCTTCGCCGGGTAGTATTTTTTTTAAAGTCCTCGTTCTCCAGCATCCCCCGTGAATTGGCTGGTCGCTACGGGTATGTGGAAGGCGGCAGGCGTTCACTACGGCTTTAAAAAACTTTAAAAACATCATTATGAAACGACACACTTTTTCACTCGTCGCGCTCATGCAAACAAGCTGGCAGATCCAGCGCGCGAAACATGTTTCCCGCGCTAAGGCCCTCACCAGCGCATGGGCCATTTTTCAGAATGCGGATATAATGGTTTATCACCTGGCGCGCAAGCACTCGCGCAAAGGCATTGACCCGGCCCGCACTGCTCAACACCTCACTTTGTTCACCGCATAAACCGCCCACCTCATGCAGTACTTTAAAAATTGCTCCACGATCGACGAAATAAAAGCCCTTTACAGGGAACTGGCAAAAACGCACCACCCCGACAGGGGCGGAGATACCGCCACCATGCAGGCCATTAATAGGGAATACGCGGAAGCCTGCGCCGCCATTTACCGGGGCGCTGATCTTTCCGACGCCGAGCAGGAAGAAGCGATCACCGAAACAGAGCGTTACCGCGAAACGCTCGAAAAAATTATTCACCTGGAAGGCGTCATCATTGAACTGGTGGGCCTTTGGATTTGGGTATCCGGCAACACCTACGCCGTACGCAAAGAGCTAAAAGCCGCCGGGCTTTTTTATGCTTCCAAAAAACAATGCTGGTACTACCGGCCGGAAGAATACAAATGTTTACACGGCGGTAACCTCACACTAGAGCAGATTAAAAACCGCTATGGCAGCCAAACCATCGCCCGCAACACGCGCCCGCTGCTAACCCATTAAAAACACCCTTCCATTTTTTCACTTCAAAATAATACACGATGAAAAATTTGAATCAATCCGCTACAAAAGTGTTTTGCACCCTCCTGGACAAAGCAAACAACAGTTTCCACGAATTTAAAAGCGAGGGGTTTATGCCCCTCATTCTTTCCAAAGTCGGCCCCCTGCATGGCGACGGCGAAACACACACCGCCGACATTTACCAGCTCGCGCACACCTTCTTACAATACGGCGATACAATGCACGATCCCGCTATGGATTTTATTGTTATGGGCTATGCAAAAGGCTGCAACCCTAAAACGGTAATTATCTGCCCCGCATCCTTTCGCCAGGATACTACCGGCCATTACCGCGAAAGTGTGCGCTTTAACGGCAGCAGCTTTGGCGGTTTCTATCCGCGTGAACAAGCCGACCAAACCTATTTCGCCAATATCTGGCTGCGCAACATCAAGCAACAAGGCTTTTTACAATAACAGATCCGGGGGCGCCCCGGCGCCCTCTCATTTTCTCACACTAAATAATGTAAACCATGATTACCATTTATGTAAATGCAGAACTGCAATTACCGGATAACGACCAATGGCAAAACCGGTTCAACATCAGGAGCGCCAGCTCTAACCGCCTCTATATAATCGCTCAAAACATCAAAAAAAGACATTGGGTATGTAGCTGCCCCGGCTGGAAGGCGCACCGCCATTGCAAGCACCTGGACGCTCTCAACTTACCCGGTAAAGAAATCCTTTTGAAGTCAACATTATAAACCACTAACACCATGGCAAAATCATTTTTAGACGGTTACCAAACCTACGACACCGGCGACGGCTACGGCGATGCAAACCAGTGGAAAGGGGCATTTAAAGACCGCATGAGCAAAGAAGATGCCACCGCCTTTTTTCAGGGCCAAGCGCAAACACCCCACGAAGTACTGAACATACCATCAGACGCCAGCCCCGCGGCCATAAAAAAAGCATTTCGGCAACTGATGATGCAGTGGCACCCCGACCGCAACCCGGACCGCGCAGCAGAGGCGGAAGAAATGAGCAAAAAGATCATTGCTGCTTACACCCTCTTAACCAGTTAATCCACCCGCTATGCAGAAAAACAAACAAGTCAAGCACACCCACGGGATGGAATGGTTCCGCTTCACCCTCCGCCACGACCGCGGCACGACCCGCCTAACCATCGGCCCATCTTCGGGCCTGATGGCGGCCATTGCACAACTGCTTTGCCTCGAAGGCTGCCCGCTTTGCGCCATTGAGCGCATCCGCCAAGTTCGCTCACCTAAAAAAAGGAAATGGTAACACTTAAAGCGGCCGCGCCTCCGCCGCCTACTGGCGCACTTCTTCCATGCAAACATATCATTTTCAAATAATCGTACTCGGTTACCGGACGCCCTCGGCCTTTATCCCTGCGTATTCCCGGCGCTTTAAAAGTCGCAAAAAAGCCGAAGCGCTCGCCCTTCGCACCGCGTGCTTTTACAAAGCAGAGGTAAGGCTAACGACCGGCAAACAGCCGAGCAGCGGCACTTCCCATTATTTCCGCCATCCCAATTTTTAAAACAAAAACATACATATATGAAACACAATTATCACGAAAGAAAACAACGGCGCATAGACTACGCCAGAGAGCAAGCCGCCAAAAGCGAACAGGAATCTACCCGCCGTTACAATACGGCTGATGAAATCAGTAGTTTCATTCCTCCCGGTCAGCCGATACTGGTAGGCCATCACTCCGAAAAGCGCCACCGCCGCGACCTGGAGAAGATCAACAACAACATGCGCAAAAGCATCGAAGCGACACAAAAAGCTGCCTACTATGAGGATAAAGCGGAATCCATCGAAAAAAATACCGCTATATCTTCCGACAACCCGGACGCGCTGGACCTGCTGAAAAATAAGTTAGAACGGCTTACCGCTATGCAGGAATTCATGAAGCTAACCAATAAGTATATTAAGAAAGGCGATAAAGCTGCATTCCTGCAACTCCCCGGTGCCACAGAGGCCCTTTGGACAGAGCTTACCAGTGCCACCAGCCGGTGGGATATAGGCTATCCGCGCTACCGGTTAAGTAATAACAATGCCGTGATACGCACTACCAAACAGCGTATTGCCCAATTGGAAAAACTGGCAGCCCTCACCACGCAGGAATTTACTTTTAAGGGCGTGCGCATCGTGCAGAATGTAGAAGTCAACCGCCTGCAATTGATCTTTCCCGGCAAACCCGCCGAAGCGGTGCGCGAGGCGCTTCGCCATAGTGGCTTTATATTTTGCCGGGAGGAAATGGCCTGGCAGCGCCAACTGAACAATGCCGGTTTTTATGCTGCCAAATCTTTTTTACGGGAATATAACCCCGAATAATCCAACAGCGGGCGCCGCTGCCGGTGCCCGCTGTTATTCACCTTTAAACTACATCACTATGTCAATTATACTGATCAGTTTAGCCTATTGGGAGAAAACCGTCTTACAAAAACTGGCGCCCGGCTCTAAAATATTTTTGGTGGTGCCGGTTGAAATGATCCGATCCCATACCACGGCCCCCGCCGTTGAGTTCTTTAAAATCATCAGCACCGACCCTTTGCGCTTCCAGGCCACTGTAATGTGGACCTTTGAAGGCTATGACGATGATCCCCGCGAGGTCTGCGATATTCCCGAAGTGCGGCGCTTTGTGCAATCGGTGGTGCAGGCGTTCCCGGAAATGCTGTTTTTCATGAACCAGGATGAAATTACCGGCCTGCCGGATTTTGACCACCTGTTTATGCTGATGGTGGACAGCAGCCCCGTGATGGATGCAGGACCCGCTGGCATGTACGCCATCGACCTGCTGGGAGTGCGGGAGTTCTGGCAAATGTCATTAAAAGCCATTGCCGCCATGCTGGACAAACAGCAGTTTTCTAAATCAAATATTTATCAATTATTGAGGGGCCTCCGGCAGCGTTACCACGCAACCTTCGGCCAGTGATAACAAAAATGGCGGCGCGCAGCAGATAATTTTCTGTTGCGCGCCTTATTTACGGGTTGCCGGACCGCTTGTTCTCTCTTGGAGACCACTATTTATATGGAACAGCTCTTATCTTTTGAGCAGCTTCTTTCTTGATAGTCCGTCAAGAAAGAAGCAAAGAAGCGGCTTTTGCTCGCTCTTTCATCAATCACTCATTGCCCTGCGGCGCCACCTGCCAAAGTTCAGCAGGTCACGCCCTTCAACTTCCCACAGTACTGCACGAAGTACGACAACACTGCAAACAGAATCTATAAACAGGATGATCGCGAGCCACACCGGTATTTCAGCTCCTATTTTTATGTGTTCAACATCAAAATTGGTTTTGGTGGTCAACCAATACGGGAGCCCGGCCACGATCAACAGATCCAGGAAATAACGAAGAGGTTTCGCCACTCGCAGCTTTATTTTCTGTTGCACCTGGTAAATGAACATACACAGAAGGTAAACACCCGCAATAAATAAGGGGTTCAAAAACAAAACACCACCGCCACCCTGGCGTCCACCATCAGTTTGAGTAAATAGGCAATATCCAGTGAACAAATCCATGTAACAATGTACACGGTGTGAAATACCCTTGAATAGTTCGGCTGTTCCACCTTATGCTGTTGATTGTCCATTCCCATATTTATACTGCCGTAGAGTTGAAATAAGGGCTTTTTTTGCTGTCAATTTGCACCAGTAAACGCAGGCCCCCGGACGCTATAGCAAGGACGATGAAAGCGGCTGTAAAGCCTTTCCAATCAATATTCCAGTGTAAAGGATTCAATGAGTGATAATAAAAGCACATGGCGATGTAAACAGCTATAAATCCAATTATATGCCCTGCGACAATACGCCAGGCAAATGGCCGTTTTCTTTTGCTGTGATGGTCTATTAGACGAACGACCCAAAACATGGCATATAATCCCAACAGCAGCCCAGCCTGGCCGAGCGTGAACAGGCAGTGTTCTTTGAGCGTAGGCCGGAAGTCGAACCACCATATCAAGCCGCAGTTTGCCGATTCCGCAAAGGCAATAATGAGCAAAATATTCAAGCACAACTGTTTTGTCATCTTTCAGATAATTAAGGGAGGTTACTATCTAAGAGAGCAATGGGGTATAAAATTGGGTGAATAATCAAATAAAAATACACACTGTAAATATAAAATGTTACAAGTGTGCAGAAATGCTTACTTTTCCATTTTCATAGGATAAGGTTTCGGTAAGGAACTGATTAGTAGGCCCTGTAAGGGGCCTTATTTTTTACCATACTTACGGAATGCCGCTACAAATTGGAAAATAAAAAAACCTACCACCAATTTGCCAAAAAAATCTACTGCCAGGGTGAAATGACCAAATTCCCCTTTTGTTACCAGGAAGTCATTTCGGTGTGTTAAGTCGATAAAAGCAAAATAGTAGCCGATAAGCGACGGATCAAAATCAGCCTGGCAATTGAAGATCCGCCCCAAAGTCACCAGATACAGGATATAAACAATCCCGGAACTGATCCAAAAACCCCAAAAGGCTCTTTTAAGTGATATACCGTGATTGTTGGAAACCTTGTTAATGCAGAGTATTACATTATCCCACCAGGATAAACGTTTGATCTCCCGCAGGGCATCGTTGGAAACAGCATGCAATTTCAGGGATTCCTGAAAATTGCCCGTCCCTTCCAATGCTTTGCGCAATTGTAGGAAAATCTCGTACATATCCATGTGGTAGTTGTCTTTCTTCTTGTGGGGATAGTGAATGTTTTCTACCGAACGGAAATTGTCGAACTGCCTGTAGTCATCCGGGAAATTGCAGGCCGAAAAAATAGTTTTGGAAAAGCGTGTACGGAAAAGAGAAACGCTACTGTAAGCAGCAAAATCAAAATTATCAAACCAAGCATTATCCAACGTACACTGGTGTATCTCTACCTTTGATACGTCATCCGGTTTTCCCGCCGCATCAGGGCCGGCCAAAACGTCAGCAGGTACTCGTTTTTGCTGCGTACTGATGTAGTAAAAAACCAATTCCCCTTTAGGTACCAATTTGCGCAGGTATAATCGGTCGATGGTGCATTCTTCCACATTTATTTTACCGCTGGCCGTTCCTTGCAGTGAGAGGGTACGCAGGTAAATGTTTTTTACTTCTGTTACCTTCGCCTTATCCGTACCACTGTACTTAATATCCAGATTCAGGCTCATGCTGGCTTTTTCACCAGCGGTTAGCCTGTAACGGTAACGTGAATCCCTTATTTTGTCCAGTTTCGTTTTATAGATTCCTGGCTTACCGGTAGCGTCATGCTGCGCTACAACGTGTAGATTCTCAATATCCTCCACATAGTATGCTATCTTTCGCTCTAATAGCCTATTGAACTGGTCCTTATTTCCCAATTTGCGAAGCAAGGCCCGCCAGCGCAATGGATAAATAGTCGATTCGGTGTATTCAATGCGCACCAGATCGGTGTTTTTGATGAAAAAACCATCGCTAATGCAATTTACCAGTTGAACGCTTTTCAGTTCTCCTTCCCGCATCACACCGCTGTCGATAATAGTATTATGAAAATAAACGCCCAGGTTTTTACCTACTGCGGATCGCACTTCCAGCCGTTCGATGAAGCAGTCAAGAAAAGTAAGGTCTATCAGGTCATATGCCAGGGGCTGATCGTAAATAATGGTCACCTTCTTAAACAGGCAGCGTTCCAGGAAAAGCATGGACTTACCAGGTAATGCGGTCACATGTTGAAACATGGCCGTGGTGAGCTCAATTTCAATGTCACCAAACGCTTTGTCAGCTATTGGCTGATAAGGGGTAATAGGTAGTACAGCCATAAGGAACTAAATTTCATGGTGGTAAAAGTCAATCGAGCACTGTATGTAATCCCACGTGCAACGGGCATAACATGCCACAGGCAAGGGCTTCGAGCAGTACCCGTTCACGGGCATTTGCCACAGGAAGAAACTGGAAGCTGAAACCTGTTCTCACCGTTAGATGTTTTGGTTGAAGATAATTACGTACAAAGGAAGATTGCCCGTAAATATGGTTGTTTAACCGCTGGCAAAGCCCGTCTTTTCCTGTACGGGTATTGCCAACATGCGCAACAATGTTATCCTGATAAATAATATATACGCCCTTTAGACCCGTGATATTTAACCCGCCCCGCTCCGGGAACGGGTGGAGTGGCTCGTTTACCAGCGCGTCAAAAAGCTGTCTTATCCGTAGGGTTTCTTCGCTGTTCATGTATAAGGGTTTATTGGCCCAGTGCCTTTTTTAAGCGGTCGATTTCGGCTTTGTATTCCGCCCGCTCTTTTTCCCAAAACTCCAGCAACTTATCCAAAGGCATTACATAGGTTTGCTGATTATGAATATGCGTTGCAAATTGTTGATGGGAATGATCGTGGTTGGTAAACGTATTATTAAAAACCTGAATGGCAGAATCCAGATCCAGGTGTTTAAGAACTTCCGGCGTTACTTTAAGAATTTCAGCAATATGTTGCAATAGTTCTTCATCTGCTATTTCCGGGCGATCCTCTAAATCGCTAATGAACTGCTGGCTCACCGGGTGGCCGCTTTTTTCTTCCAGCATATGGGCAAGTCCTGCCTGGGAATAATCCCACAGCAGCCGGAACCTTCTGATATTCAAGCCCACATGGGCGGTGGGTTTGGAGCTATTTACCATAAAGCGTTAATTCTGTGTATTCACAAATATATAAAATCCTGAACGTAAGATGACAAGTTGCCGTAAAGTACGGCTGTCGGCGGTAGGTTACGGCATTAATGGGTGCTAACTTGTAAACAGATGATGAAACCAATTTAGTAACCCGACAACTATCCTGTAATGAAAAAACATGACTACCTGGATACCTCGTTGTGGTATAAGGAAAAAATCAAAGATCCCTTTCAGGTGATTGCCGAAGCCTTTAGCTTCGCCGAAATCTCCTTTTACCGCAAACTCATTACGCGGGTATTGCATGCCGCCAGTTCCGAAAAAGTGTATAGCAAATGTTCTCCCTCCAACCTGCTGTTTGAAATGAAAATGCTGGAATCGGTCATCAATGCTGCTTACCTGATTTACAAAGAGAGGCGAAAAAGCCCTTTGCTTATTTCCAGCGCAGATTTACAGAACAGGAACCTTTATTACACGGGACGCCCTGGCACCGAATACGATGATATGCCAAAGTCCCTTTCCCAAAAAGAGTTCATGAACCCTTACCTGGTATTTAAACGCTCTTTTAAACGCCTTCCACTTGATAAGTTGAAAGGGCAGATTGAAGAAATAGTAGAGTACTCGCTTTCTGCTCACGCCTATGACGATATTGAAATAGACTGTTTATCCCTATACCTGCAACTTAACAAGATCGTAGAAGCCGCCCATCTTATTGATGTTCGTGAGATCATCCATGTTGACGGCCACCTGAAAAACAGGCTCAAAACCACGTATTAAATTATCTTACATGAAAACACGTAAATCCATCAGCCACCTCACGGGCAATGAACAGACCACCCTGCATGAAATAAAAAAGCAAGTGGTGAAAATGGTACAACCGCTGATTATCTACTGTTACGGCAGTGAGTTGAACACCACCATCAGGCGAAGCTGTTTTACTACGCCTGTACGGGAAGAGAGCTGGCAATTTAGTTGTGACCTCCTGGTTGTAGTTCCCGACAATCACGAACTTCCGGCTACCATTGCCACCGAAATTGCCGAGGCAACCGCACAATGGGGCCGGGTCACCGTTCGGGTTCATACCCATGAAGTCGTATCACGGCATCTGCACAATGAAAATCTATTTTTTTCATGGGTGCATAAATTTGCGATGCTACTCTATGAGCAAAATGGCGCCACTGCAAAATTGCCGCCGCCAATCAATAAGCGAGCGGAATATCAGCAGCAGGCTTTCCAGTTTTATACAGCCAATCCTGAAATGCCTTCTTACCTTACGGAGAAACTGGTAACTATCGTTCAGGAAATTCCCGTCCAGTCTACAAGAACCGAGCAAAAGCCCATTGAACTTAGGTTATTTCTTTATTTAAAAGACGGAAAACTCGAACAGGCAACGACCGGCAGTTAAAAAACATTCTGCAACATCCATCCGAAAACGTCCGTTTTTTCTTACACCTGTATGTGGTGGTGTAAGAGAAGTTCCGCTCACCGGGCCATTTTGCAGTAAAAAAACGATGGTAAATAAGGACGAACTGGTGGTAATGCGGGCTATTGCCCTTTGTTTTAAACCCTTTTTAAAGCCGGAGGAAGCGCAGGTGTACACCAACCTGGGAAAGTCACAACTGGCGAAAAAAGCACAGGAAATGGGCGTTTACAAAAACGCAAGCGGATACTATAAACGGGAGGAGCTGGATTGCCTGATGAATGGCGAAGCGTCACCATTCATCGCAGCGGCAGCCAGCCTCTCCATTAAAAAGATCAAATAATTCCCCGATAAAAAAGTATCGGAAATAAAACTCAACGATAGGCTCTCTCGTAAATTTAATGGCTGCTTTGCTTCACCTGATAGATGTTTTACAAAATTTAATTAATTAGAGGAACCCAATGAATCGTACCCCCTCAAAGCCCCCTGTAACCCGCAGACCGATTTTCCGCGTAATACCCACTACAACCTGGGAGCGGGGCAATATGCTGTTTGACTATTGGCAGAAGTTTAAACACAGAAATATTCCTGCTATTCTAACAGACATAGACGATAAACAGTTTCACTTTCTTCAACAATTGCCGCAAACGGAAAGATTACTTTTCTTCCAAACTGCCTACGACCTCGCAGAAAAGCGGGCAATCGACTGCAAATTATCGTCCAATCTGGATACGGTTTATATTGAAACACTGGCAAGTTCCAATAACTATGAGTTAAAAGTCCGTATATGGTTTTTGGACCAAAACATGGAGCCCAAACACGACTATCGTTTGCGCGTAACCGTTTGGGCCTGCAAGATGTTTCATGATTTACTGGACTTGCATTTTAAGTTGACAAGCCTTTACCATTTATACCGGAGCCGGCCATCATATATTGAACTGGTTCGTAGCGGCTTTATCAAAGATGACTATGGCAGGTTTGGGGATCTTTTATAGACTCGAAAAATAACGCAATAAGTGTCTGCAAACCCTCCCATACAGCGGCACCGACGGGCGTAAATTCTGTCGCAAACAAGGGGAATACATGGTTCTTAAAATTAAAGTAGATAAGTTTATTTATTAGGAATTGAGAAATTAATAGATTTAATTAAATTAGCACCTAACATTATGCTAAACAGATTTCTTATCCCGTAAACTCATGAGCTACATTCCCAAAACCATTAGTGAGGTTGTAACTGAATACCTCAATAAAAACACGTTTCTTCCGGCAATCCAAAGAGAATATGTATGGAACACTAAAGCCATTGAAAAGTTGTTTGATTCCATTATGGGTGACTATCCAATTAGTACATTTTTATTCTGGAAAATACGAGAGGAAAATAAAGATCAATGGACTGCATACGAATTTATCAGAGATTTTGATGGAGAAAAACCGCATAACAAAGAAGCTAACCTGGCAGGGGTAAATCAAGATATTTTTTTGGTTCTGGACGGACAACAACGATTAACTTCACTTTTCATTGGACTGAAAGGCTCCTATAGATTTTTTTATTACAAATGGCATAAAACAAGGTTGTATTTCAATCTTCTCACTCCGGTAGTTGAACCTGAAAATCCCGAAGAACTCACATACGACTTTGAATTTCGGACAGACAAACTATCCGACCCTAAAAACCCAAAGCCTCAATATTGGTATTTAGTAGGAGATATACTTAATCATGCGGATGCGGAAGATGCAAAGAAAAGCATCAAAGGCGATCTGGCAAATTTTACAGAAGAACAAAAGGATATAGCCAATACGCATATTGGTCGTTTACATTCCCGCGTCCATACACTTCGTTTGTTAAACTATTACGAAGAGAAGTCCCAAAGCTATAATAAAGTCGTTGAAGCATTTATCCGTGCAAATACCGGAGGGGTAAAACTAGGATACAGTGATATTCTTTTATCTACTGCCACTGCAAAATGGAATACATTGAATGCAAGGGAGGAAATTCACGAATTTACGGATGATATTAATAAGATTGGTAACGGTTATACGTTTGAGAAAGATTTCGTATTGAAAGGGTGCCTTTATTTAACCGACAATCTGCCTATTCAGTACAAGGTCGAGAATTTTACCAGAGCCAATCTGGAAAAGATAGAAAACAATTGGGAAGTAACGAAAAGCTCAATAGAAAAAGCGATAAAGCTAGTTGCAAAATTTGGATTTAACGATAAAAACCTTGTTTCCAAAGGCGCACTATTACCCATCGCTCTATACATCCAGCTTCTAAACAAACGTAATTTTATTGAATCTACATCAAGCGCAGATGTAGTTAATCAACTGTCAATTCAACGCTGGCTTACCGTGGCTTTGTTGAAAAATGCCTTTGGTGGGTCATCTGATAGAACATTAAAATTAGTGCAAGATGTCATAAAAACCCAACAGGATTTGTCAAAGTTTCCATTCGATGAAATAAATAAAAAACTCAATATTAACACTTCGTTCAATGAAATTGAGATTGAGCAATTACTTAGTGTTAGCTATGGAACGAAGTATAGTTATCTGCTCTTGTCATTGCTGTATCCAAATCGCGATTGGAAAGATAGCAAGTATCACGAAGATCACATTTACCCCAAATCTGAATTTACTACCGCCAAACTGAAACAACGTGGTTACAGCGAATCTGCTATTAAAGAGTATCAACGTTACTTTAATACAGTGGCTAATCTACAGCTTTTAACAGATAAAGAAAATTTTGAAAAAAAAGCCATCGAATTTGATAAGTGGATTGGTAGCCGAGATGAAAACTTTAAGAATCGCCATACAATTCCAGCCCTAAGTTCCTATGATTTCGATAGTTTTTTGGTGTTTATAGATCATCGAAGTGGACTTGTAAAAGGCATGTTGAAACAAATCATTGTGGATATAGCTACTGTGAAAGAACTGGCATGATACCAAGCAACAGATTAAGAAATGAAGTAAATAGAACAAGCCGCCCTCATAAATAGTTAAATAGCAACGCCCGGAAATCTACCGGGCGTTGTTAGTCAGATGCTTAGAAAATAAGGTAGCAATTCCGGTGTAGGTAGCTGCGCTATGGTACCTTGCTGATCCTTTGGCCGATGCCGTTTATATGTTTTCTGTACCTGCACAGTAGTCGCATGTCCAAGCAGGTAGGCAATGGTTACATCATCCACCAGCTTATCCTGCAACAGTATCGAAAAACTTAATCTCGCACATGACCAGGTGATATGTTTTTTAATGGTCGTTGCACTTACCCACTCGATAAGGATCTTATTTGCCCCGTCTGCACTAGGTAACCCGAATACAAACTGCCCACTGATGTCAGTATTTTCAGGTAAAGTGACCTCCAGGACCTTCCTGCGTTTTTCTAGGATCATACGGGCTATTGGATGGAGCGTTAACGTAACGGGCAGACCTGTTTTGGCTTGTATAATTCGGGTAGTAAGTATCGCACCTTTGATTTGGCCCCAACGTAACTGGCTTACATCCACCCAACGCAGGCCGGTATAGCAGCAGAAGATAAAGGCTTCCTGTACCTCCCTGTTAAAACAAGGGGTGTTAAGTAGCTCCAGGTATTCTTCTACTTCCAGGAACTCTTTAAGATGGGTACTCGGATTGGATTTTGCACTTACTTTCTCTGTAGGATTTTGCCTGTAGTAACCATCGGCAGTAGCGGCGGCCAACACCCATTTAAATCGGGTATAATAATCGGAAGGCGTTTCGCCTGTATATTTATCTAGTAAATAGCGGCGAAACGCTTTGCAAAGATTTTCATTTACTTCTATCGGCGCCACGTAATCTTTACCAATGAACTTTTTGAACTGGGCTAGGCTGCATTGTAAATGCCGGTTGCCTTTTCGTTTATGTGTCTTTACGTATTCTTCGTAATAATCCAGAAAATTTTGCTTGAATTTATGCGGCGGGATAAAACCGGTGCCCACCGCCTGGCTTTCTATGATTAACTGGCTTTTCTTTAATTCAATGAGTGAAAGCGCCTGCTTGTTGTGGTTCTTTTCTGTTTGGTCTTTCGGTTTGGTGTAAATAAAAATGCCGGTAGTAGGTCGCTGTCCCTTGCCTCTGCCAAAGTCATAATAGAATACGATCTTGTCGCCTTTTTTTGTCTTTCTCTCCAGGAAATTCATACTGCACACATTTTAAAGGTGATGCAATCCCGGCACAAGGATAGTGCCGTGCCGGCTTTCAAAGTCACACTGATAGCGCCATCGCAAGGAAATGGAAGAAAGGCGTCCAAAGATTTTTTTTTGTACACAACTGCCGGTGTGTCAGAAAAAAATGGTGTGTCACAAACGCGGTAAAACTGTCTGTTTTGGGTGTCATGAAAGGCACAAACGTGCTGGTCGTGTTCTCCCACCCGCACACGAATTTGGTGTGTCATTTGGTGTGTCAATTATGTGTCAACGATAGTGGGAGAAAGCGGAGGAAATGCGGAGAAAACGGAATTGACTAAAAACAAAAAAGGTTGTAAATCAATGACTTACAACCTTTTGACGTGCCCAGAACTGGATTCGAACCAGCACACCCTTGCAGGCGCTGCGACCTGAACACAGTGCGTCTACCAATTTCGCCATCTGGGCATCATTTTCCGTGTTTCAGGGTCGCAAATATAATCACCTTTTTTATTTCCACAAATTTTTTTTCCGTATACCCGTTCCCGTTACCCCCAAAAACCTCCACCGGATTTAACTTAACTTACACTCTTAAACACAGCCAGATGCAACTCCTGATCAACAGCATTGCCGCCCACGTAACCCTCACACAGGAAGCCATGCAGCGCATTCCCGCTTTCTTCGAGCCGATGGAAACCAAACGTGCCGACTTCCTCCTCAGAGAAGGCCAGGTTTGCCGCCACGAATACTTCGTGCTGAACGGATGCTGCCGCCAGTACGAAACCGATGCTGCCGGCAATACGAATATTCTTCATTTTGCCGTGGAAGGCTGGTGGATCACGGATCTCGACAGCATGCTCGCTGAAACGCCTTCGCTGTTTAATATCGATGTAGTTGAAGCAGGTACGGTATTGCGCATCTCCCAACAGCAACTGGAAGCCCTGTTCCTCGAAATACCGGCCGTGGAACGCTACTACCGCATTATCTCCCAAAGAGCCTACGCTGCCCTGCAACGCCGCATTCTCTTTCTACAGAAGCCTGCACTGGTGCGGTACCAGGAATGGCTGGCCCGTTACCCCTTTCTCGAAAAAAGACTACCTCAATATCAAATAGCCGCTTACCTCGGTATTACTCCGGAATCGTTGAGCCGTTTACGTAATAAGATCGCTAAATTCTGACATAGCATTTCTTACCAAATGTCAATGTTGGGGAAGATAAACACATAGAGCTTTGCGTTAAAATTTGACCAACATGACAACTGATCTGTTATTCCAGCCATTTCAGCTGAACGGGCTGCAGATACCCAACAGGATAACGGTAGCTCCCATGAGCCGCGCCAGCGCCACATTAGCAGGGGTGCCCTCCAATGCTATGGCCGACTATTACGAACGCTTTGCCCGTGGCGGATTCGGGCTGATCATTTCGGAAGGCCTGTACACCGATCAATTGTTCAGCCAGGCCTATCCGCACCAGCCGGGAATAGTGACTGATGCTCAGATAAACGGCTGGCGCCGGCTGAACGAAATCGTAAACACCCATGGCAGTATTTTCATCGCGCAACTAATGCATGCCGGCGCGCTATCGCAGCACCTTACGCACACCGCTGCACCTTCTGCCGTACAGCCCATGGGGCAAAAACTGAAGTCCTATGGCGGAGGCGATGGCGCTTTCCCTTTGCCGGCTGCCATGAGCCCCGAAGATATCGCCCACGCGGTGGCAGGATACGTCCATGCCGCCCGGAATGCGATGCTGGCGGGTTTCAAAGGAGTAGAGATACATGCAGCCAACGGCTACCTGCCCGATCAGTTCCTGACGCCTTATACCAACCTGCGAACGGATCAATACGGCGGTACTGTTCCCAATCGCATGCGCTTTATTGCAGAGATTATCGCGGCGGTGAGGAAAGAGGTGCCTGCAGGGTTTATCGTAGGACTACGCATTTCCGAAGGAAAGGTCAATAACTTTTCTTACCGCTGGCCCGGTGGTGCTGATACTGCCCGTGCTGTATTAACAGAAGTGCAGAAAGTAAGCCCGGATTATGTACACGTTTCTGCTGAAGGCGGAAGTTGGGCTACCACCGGTTTTTATGATTCAGGGGAGTCACTGACGGGAATGACTAAACGTATTGTGGACGTGCCTGTTATTGCTAATGGTGGACTGGAAGATACTGCCGTTGCGGGCCGGGTATTGGAAGAAGGCCATGCCGACTTTATTTCGCTGGGAAAAGGAGCGCTGGCCAACCCCGATTGGCCACATAAGGTACGGAGCGGGCAGGCATTGCTGCCTTTTGATCGTTCTATGGCTGTACCTTTTCCTCCATTAAACTAGCGAGGGCTTTTTTGTGACCGTACAAATATAAAAGTCATGGCACTTCCCAGCCACCCTAACAGTCCGCACATGGCCATTATCTTCCCATAGGTCCGGATAAAATGCTGATGATATATTTGGGTGACCAGTATCTGCTGACTACCCGGCAGCCCTTCCGGAACAGCCGCATTACCGAGGTTGGCCGTCTGCGCCATAATAGCAGCTTTCTGCGTAACCGTTAGCGGCAGCTGCTCCAGTGAATGCTGTACAGACTCCGAGAAAAATACTACCGCCAGTGCACCAAAGATCGCCACGGCAAATACGCCGGAAATCCTGGTGATGGCATTGTTCACGCCGGAAGCGGTGCCGGAAAGCTGGCTGCCCACACATCCCATCACGGTGGCGGTAAGTGGCGCTACGGTGATGGTCATGCCCATGCCCAGTACCAGGATACCGGGAAAGAAAGTCGTCCAGTAGGCGGAAGGACCTTTAGTCTGCTGCACCAGCGACAGCAACAGCATGCCGGTGCCCGCGAGAAAAGGACCAATGATCAGAAACCACCGCGGTCCGTACTTATCAGCCATACTGCCCGCCAGCCGGGCCAGGAATACCATCAGCAGCGTGAACGGAAGAAAAGACAGGCCCGACTCCAGCTGACTGTAGCCCTGTACCTGCACCATGTTCAGCGAAAGAAACAGCATGTTGCCACTAAGGCCGGCATACAGGAAAAAAGTGAGCAGATTGGTACCGGTAAACGTCCGGTTGTTAAAGAGATATAGTGGCAGCATCGGATGCTGCGTGCGCCGCTCCGTGATAATGAAAGCCGCCAGCAACAACAGTCCTGCGAGGATGCTGCCATAAGCCGGAAGACTGCTGAAACCGGATACAGGCACCCGCAGGAAGCCAAAAGTCAGCAGTGCCAGTCCGCATACAATAAGCACCGCGCCGGAATAATCCTGCGCCGGCGCATCTGCAGGCACTTCCTGTTCGGCCACTTTCCACCACAGGCATAAAAGGGCTATAACGCCAATGGGTATATTAATGAAGAAAATGTACCGCCACAAGCCGGCGTCGGCCAGTGCGCCGCCCAGGACAGGCCCGCCAATAGTCACCAATGTGGTAGCGGACGACCAGGTACCGATCGCTTTGCCTCTTTCCGCTTCATTGATGGCGGAAGAGATAAGAGACAGGCTGCCAGGGATCATCAGTGCACCGCCGATGCCCTGCAGCATCCGGAAGAGGATCAGCATAGTGACGTTGCCGGCCAATCCACAGGCTGCGGAGCCGGCAATGAAAATAAGAATGCCCGTCATGAAAATACGGCGCCGCCCCAGCCGGTCGCCCAGCGTGCCGCCCACCAGGATAAGGGCTGCCAGCATCAGCATGTAGGCATTCAATACCCAGAATAGTTCCGTGCCGGATGCATGCAGGCTGCGTTGAAGGGAAGGCAGCGCCACGTTCAGCGCGGTGGTGTCTATGAATGCCATGGCTGAAGCCAGTATGGAGGAAGTGACCACCCATCTGCCCGCTGCGCTGGAGAATGATACAGTCGACATATTACAGCCCGTTTTGCTTTGCATAACGTTCATTTGCTCCAAATGTTCCACAAAACATCTAACGGATTTTTAGCGATCTCCACTGTAAGAAGCACACCGAACTCTATAAGGTAGTGGTACTGTATCAGCTATCGCCACTTCACAGCAGAGGAGACACTAACCGGAATGGCTAAACGTATATTGTGCAACCATATCTTTTCCACCATCTTACAAAAAAGGGCCGGAATCCCGGCCCTTTTCATTATACTTTATAATACTGCTCCCAGCCTTTCCGCGGCGGAGGTCCCACCAGCAGCTCGTTGGCATGTTTGTTATTAGTAATGATCTTTTTCGTACGGTCAAATTCCAGTTTGGAACCCGTCCACTGCGCCAGCACCCCAAGGCAGAATACCTGGCTGAGCGGACCTGCAATCGCAAATGGAGACCGGGTTTGTTCTTCCCCTTTACAGGCCAGCAGGAAATTTTTGAAGTGGTTAGACGGACTAGGCGGTACTACCGGTAATTTACCGGCCATTTCCCTGGCTTTTTCCTCCGGAATGATCGAGAGGGTACTGCCATGCGAACCGCCCTTAAACGTGAGCTCTTTGCTGTAAATGATCTTCCCCGGATTCAGCTTGGCCGGTGCAATGGCGCCATTGCTCGGAGGGGGTATATTCGGATCCAGCCCGGATACGCCATAGCCTTTAGGGATAGGCGGCAGATTGTCGACCCCGTCGTACCACGTTACATCCAATGCCGGCATGTTGCCCCGTTTCGGGAATCTGAATGCCAGCGTAGACGACATCGGATAAAAGAAATCATTATGCCCGGTCAGCTTCACGGGTTCCACTTCATAAGGAAGCCCCAGATCCAGGAATTGATGCGCGGTGTCGAGGATATGCGCGCCCCAGTCGCCCAGCGCTCCCATACCGAAATCGAACCAGCATCGCCACTGGCCGTTCACGAAATCTTTATTGTAAGAATGCCCCTGTGTAGTGGTTTGCCATACATCCCAGCTCAGTGTAGCCGGAACCGGTTCTGCCGGCGGAAACGCCGTGATGTTCGGATTCCACCCGTGCCAGCGCCTGGGTGAGTTCATATGCGCCGTGATGGCCGTCACATCTTTGATAATACCGGCATCCACCCATGCTTTGAACTGGAAATAGTTGGCTTCGGAATGCCCCTGGTTGCCCATCTGGGTAACTACCTTGTCGTATTTCCGCGCAGCTTTCATCATCAGCTCTACTTCGTTGAAAGTACGCGCCATCGGTTTTTCTACGTATACATGTTTGCCCAGTGCCATCGCCATCATCGTAATGGGAAAATGTGAGAAGTCGGGCACACCAATAGAAACGGCATCTATCTGGTTGGCCATTTTATCGAACATCTGGCGGAAGTCCTGAAACCGCGGCACATTCGGGAACTGCTTCAGCGTTTCTTGGGTATGCGGTGCGCCCATGTCTACATCACAAAGCGCCACGATGTTAGCCAGACCGGTTTTATACAATGCCTGGATAATTTCGCCGCCCCGGTTACCAATACCTATACAGGCCAGGTTCACTTTTTCATTAGGCCCCAGTTTACGTGGCAGCGGCCTTGCTGCCGCCATCAGCAGGCCTGGTGTAGCCGTGGCCAGTGAGGCCAACGCTGCCTGTTTCAGAAAGTTTCTTCTGGAAAATTTACTATAGCTCATCCCGTTGTGTTATTTGTCTCCCTAAAATATTCAAAAAAAATTACCAATTCAGATTTTGTTGCAGCGCAATATCTCTGCTTATCTTTGAACGGTTATCAGCTAAAGCATGGAACAGTTCACGGAACAGATAAGAAGGATCAGTATTAAACTGCGTGAGGCAGGGAAGGCAGATCGTAAATTCAAAGTCTTCGGAGCAGACAAACACAAATATAAATTGTATAAACCGCTCAAACCTATACAGGTAGCGGAATTCGAAGCTCAATACGAGATTACCCTGCCGGAAAGTTTTAAGGCATTTCTGTTGTACATCGGCAACGGTGGCCCTTCTTATATGGAATCGGCTGCAGGCCCGTTCTATGGCATTTATCCGCTGGGGAATAATGTAGATGAACTGACCGGTACACCCAAACAACATCTCAAACTCCCGGTGGCGATCTTTCCGGGCATGAATGGCGACGATTGGAAAGCACTCACAAAAGATATCGACGAATGCGCGGACGATATTTCCGATGAAGACTTTGAAACATTGCTGGGCCATGTATATGGCGGCATTCTGCCGCTGGGTTCCCAGGGTTGTTCATATCTGCATGCCCTCCTCCTCAATGGCCCGCACGCTGGTAAAGTGGTGAATGTTGATATCGACAGGCAGAAACCCGTGTTCACCTATGAAGCTAATTTCCTTGATTGGTACGAGCGATGGCTCGATGAAGTGATCTCCGGTGACCTGCGCCAGGACAGCGCTTCCTGGTTTGGTTATTCTATGGGTGGTACAGCCGGTAGCCTGGTGGAAAAATTTTACCACTTCACTAATCCGGATGAAAAAGAAGCCTGCCTGGATGGCCTTGTGCGGAAACACCAACTGGAACCAGCGGTGTTGCAAATAGTGGAAAAAGAATGCAGGGAAGGAGAGGAGCGCTATCGGAAATTATGGCTGCAGATCCTTACGAAGGCAGACTATGCCCGTGCAAAACCTTACCTCGCAGCCTATGCAGATACTGATCTGCTGGCTGTTTTCAGCTTCGTGTACTGGTATGCTAAAAAACATGGTGCCGACTGGTACCAGACGATCGTGCAACATATCCACCGCATTAATGACGCAGAAACATTCCGTTTTTGTACTTACCTGTTAAGGGAGATGAGGGCTGGCTACGGTGAGCTCATTGCGCCATTCACGCAGCATCCCGTTGCAGACATCAGGGTAACTGCTTTTTATACCTTAGGTCAGCTGCCCCAAAAAATACAATACCTCGATCTGTTTATCGCCGGTCTGAACGATGAAGCTACAAAGGTGGTACGCACGACGCTACAGGCACTGGACGGTGTCAATAGTAAGGGCCTGTTACTGCCCTATAAAAGCCTGCTGGAGAGGTTTCCGGTGGAGCAGGATTATATCCTTTCTAACCTGCATCAACAGTTGCGCAAAATGAATATCACTGCAGCGGAATTGCGTAAAATGGAAGGCTGACAACGCCAGCTAAATGCGCCAAATAGCTTAAATTTGGAGAGCATAAATCACAGGTTATGGATACCGTTGTTCCCGATTTTCTCAAATCTGTTAACCAGGTTCCCGTACTGGAAGATTTTAATTCCTTTACAGCCAATGAAGTGCTGCAACACACTGTAAATGCTTATGGCGGCAGCTGGATAAATGACGAGGCCGCTGCATTCGGCAAACTCATGGGCAGCCACAGAATGTTGGAGGCTGGTTTTCTGGCCAACAGGCAGCTACCGGTGCTGAAAACACACGATCGCTTTGGCAGCCGCCTCGATGTGGTGGAGTTCCATCCTGCCTATCACCAGATGATGGAGGTAGCCATCAGGCATCATGTGCATTCCATCGCCTGGACCTCCGAAAACACCGGTGCTTACCTGGCGCACAGCGTATTGTCTTACCTGAAACAGCAGATAGATGAAGGTACCAGCTGTCCGCTTACGATGACCTTTGCCGTAGTTCCTTCCCTTAAAATAGAGCCGGACCTCGCACAGGAATGGCTCCCCCTGGTGCTTTCCGGCGAATACGACGAACGGCATATTCCCTACTTCGCCAAGAAAGGCGTTACATTCGGCATGGCCATGACAGAACCGCAGGGCGGCAGCGACGTGCGGGCGAATACCACGTTCGCTAAACCTGCCGGCAATGGCATCTACCGGATCACAGGCCGGAAATGGTTCTGCAGCGCCCCCATGAGCGATGCTTTTCTTGTGTTGGCGCAAACGGGAAAAGGAATGAGTTGTTTTTTGGTACCGCGCTTTACACCCGAAGGGGAAAAGAATAAAATTTATTTCCAGCGACTGAAAGATAAGCTGGGCAACAAATCCAACGCCTCTGCTGAAGTGGAGTTCCACGACGCCTGGGGTCGCATCATCGGAGAAGAGGGCAGGGGCATCGTCAATATCATGGAAATGGTACGCCATACCCGCCTCGATTGTGCCGTAGGATCCGCCGCTACTATGCAAAGGGCGCTGGCAGAAGCGGTGCATCACTGTCATCACCGCAGCGTATTCGGGAAAAAGCTGATCGATCAGCCGTTGATGAGAAATGTGCTGGCGGATCTTTGCCTGGAGTCCGAAGCAGCCACCACCCTGGCGATGCGCCTGGCGAAAGGATTCGATGATGCGCTGTTTGATGAAGAGGCGATGCACTTCACCCGCATTGCCACCGCCGTGGGCAAGTTCTGGAATACCAAAAGAGCCGTGCTCGTGCTGGGAGAAGCGCTGGAATGCATCGGCGGCAACGGGTACGTGGAAGAATCCATTATGCCCCGTCTGTACCGCGATGTACCCGTGAACGCCATCTGGGAAGGCTCCGGCAATGTACAGGCATTGGATGTGCTGCGCGCTATGCAGAAAGAACCCGCCAGCCTCGAAGCCCTCATGAATTATTTCAGGAAAGCCAAAGGACTCGATACTACACTCGATCAGCACCTCGGCCACCTGAAACAACTGCTGGCCGATCCGGCCGATCACGAGTTCAAAGCCCGTATCATCGTCGAAAAAATTGCACTGGCAATGCAGGCTACAGAGCTGATGTATCACGCTCCAGCTGCCGTAGCCGCACTGTTCTGCAGTTCCAGACTCGCTGCGAACCGGAACACCACCTGGGGCACACTGGAAAACAGCGCAGCACTGGAAGAAGTGATCAATCGCACTTATTGTACCTCAAAAGAGAAATGTTATTGAATTCAATGTTTCTTTTTTATCTTTTGAGGAACATTTACCCTGCTCATGAGAAATTGTTACCTTTTTATCCTCCTGTTACTGCCAGCTGTTGTATTTGCCCAAAACAGAAAACCCGACCGCAAGCTGCAGGAAGCCCTGCAACAGATCGTTAGCAATTTTCATGGCACCGCCGGCGTATATGTACAAAACCTGAAAACCGGCCAGTGGGCCGCCGTGAATGCGGATACTATTTTTCCTACTGCCAGTATAGTAAAGATACCTTTGCTGGTAGGATTGTTTAGCAAGATAGATAAAGGCGAATTGGGCTACCATCAAACGCTCATATACAGAGATTCCGCTAAATACGGCGGATCCGGGCTGATGCAGTTTTTCAAAGACAGCTCCGCCACAGAAGTAAGCATACTGGCCGCTTTGATGATGGCCTACAGCGATAATACCACTTCGCTCTGGAACCAGGCACTCGCCGGAGGCGGCGCTGAAGTGAACAAACTGCTGGAACAATACGGCCTGAAAGATACCCGCGTCAATTCCCGCACTCCCGGCCGGGAGGAAAACCGTAAGGTATTCGGCTGGGGACAAACCACGCCCCGCGAAATGGCCACCCTGCTTGCTAAGATCCACGCCGGCGAAGTGATCAGTCGCCCCGCCAGCGAACGGATGTACCGCCTCATGACGAAAGGCTACTACGATGAACAGGCCCTGACACAGATTCCGCCTTTTATACAGGCTGCCGCCAAAACCGGCTCTGTAGACGAGTCCCGCTCGGAAGTAGTGTTGGTGAACGCTCCGCATGGCGACTATGTGTTCTATGTGGGCACCAAAAATATCAAAGACCAGCGCTGGGAACCCGATAATGAAGCCGTTGAAATGATCCGTACTGTTTCCGCCCTGTTATGGAAACGTTTTGAACCCAAAAGTGACTGGACGCCGGTATTCCGTAAAGATAAATTCTGAGGATCTTTTGGACACCGGAAACCGTCCACATGTCAAATATCTTTTTCCATACTTCGCCGGGACGATAGGTTTGTGAAAAATTCATCTCATGCAACCTTCTTCCACCCCCCGGCAGGCCTACCTCGATTGGCTGCGCATCATTGCCATCATAGGAGTATTGTTTTTCCACTCAGCTATGCCTTATGTGGCCGGGTGGGACTGGCATATCAAGAATAAAGAAACCAGTAACGTGCTGCTCGAGTTCAACGATTTCCTGCATCGTTTCCGGATGCCGCTGCTGTTCTTTATCTCCGGCACCGTTAGTTACTACATGATGCAACGCAGAACCGGCGGGTCTTTCATTGTGCTGAGGCTGAAACGTCTTTTTATTCCGTTGCTGGTGAGTATGCTGATCATTGTACCGCCGCAGGTGTATATGGAGCGGTTAACACAGGGCTTTAAAGGCAATTTCCGGGATTTTTATCCCAGCATATTCACTACCGGCGCGTATCCGCATGGCAATATGAGCTGGCATCACCTGTGGTTTATCTGCTACCTGGTGGTATACGATATTCTGTTTGCACCTTTCTTCGCCTGGCTGGTGAGCGACAGGGGGAAACGGTTTTTACAACGTTTCAACCGGATAGCCACTGGTAGTAACATCTACCTGATTATACTTCCCGGCATCATCATCTATACAGTTATGGCGTTCAGATTCCCGGAAACCAACGATCTTGTGCACGACTATGGCTATTTCCCCTATTGGCTGACCTACGTGCTGGCCGGGTTTATCTGCATCGCCAACCCGGTGTTCATGGACAGCATTGAACGTAACCGCCGTACTTCGCTGCTCATTGCCTTTATCACCATCATCTTCATCAATTACCTGCGCTGGAACAAGCTGGAACCCTGGGTGGCGCTCGCAGATTTCAGGCATGATCCGCGTACGTATCTCTTTATGACCCTCTCCGCCATATCAGCCTGGATGTGGGTTCTGACAGCAGTAGGATACGGTAAAAAATACCTTAACAGGAAATGGTCAGGTCTGAACTATCTCAACCAGGCAGTATATCCTTTTTATATTCTTCATCAGACGGTGATCGTTATCATTACCTATTATGTTGTGCAGGCGCCGGATGGCATAGGGTTGAAATATACATTTACCGTACTGGTTACTTTCCTGGTAAGTATGGCGATCTTTCACCTGTTTATCAGGCCTTTTGCAGTGATGCGTTTCCTGTTTGGTATGAAAACCGAAAAACGGGCAAAAGCTAACACCCTCAATGCTATTGAAACGCCGGTTATACCGGCGCTATCTGCCTAATTAGTTGTAACTTTCTGAGGTTATTATGAAGCTATTCTGGAAATATATTTTCCCGCCATTATACGGTCTGCTGGTGTATTTTACCGTTCGCCTGCTGGCAGATACGGGCTCTGGTATAAAATTCTGGCACCGGCCGATAGCGCTGAACAGTATTGAAATAGGTACCAGTATGGTGATGGGCTATGTTTTTATTGGGGGCTTCAACCGCTTGTTCCGTTATTTCGATCGTCAGCGTGTCCCCGGATTTTCTTACCGGATTATCCTGAATGAGCTGTTTTATATCTTCCTCTTCAACCTGGTGGTACAGAATGCAGTATTGACGCCGATGGCAGCGCTTACAGATGACGGTTTATCATGGGAGGATTTCGCGGATATCAATGTGATACCACTGTTGTATGCACTGATTTACTACGGAGTGTGCAGAACCAATACCTTTTTGCAGGCCTATGTGGAAAACCGGCTGCAATTGGAAAAAATGATGACAGACAAACTGCAGACGGAGCTGAAATTCCTGCGGGCGCAATATCATCCGCATTTCCTGTTTAATGCCCTGAATACCATTTATTTTCAGATGGATGAAGATGTAAAGGCAGCAAAGAAAACAGTGGAAAGCTTCTCGGAGCTCCTGCGTTACCAGCTGTATGATCAGCAACAAACTGTGAATATCAGCACCGAAATACAGTATATACAGAATTTCATCGGGCTGCAACAGATAAGAGCGTCCCGGAAACTGAAGCTTCGGGTCGATTTCGACAGTCACCTGAATGGGGAACAGGTATACCCGCTGCTTTTCCTGCCATTAGTGGAAAACGCTTTTAAATATGTAGGAGGAAATTTTCTGATAGATATGCAAATGAAACGAGAGGATCAGGAGATACATTTTTCTGTGCAGAACTCAATTCCACCCGTTGCGAATGCCCGTACCACTGGCGGTATAGGGCTGGAAAACCTGAAGCGCCGGCTGGAACTGCTATACCCCGGGCGGCATTCACTGATCACTGAAACAAGGGATGATAGCTATTTTGCAGTATTAAAACTTTCTTTATCCAATGGAGCAATTAACGATACGCTGCATCATCACGGATGATGAGCCGCTGGCGGCCAGAGGCATCCAGGGATATGCGGAAAAAATACCTTTCCTGGAGGTAGCAGCCGTATGTGAAGATGCGGTGGAGCTGAATTCCATGCTGAAGCAGCAACCGGTAGACCTGTTGTTCCTGGACATAGAAATGCCTTACATCTCAGGGATCGAGTTCCTGAAAAGCATCACCAACCCGCCCAAAGTGATTTTTACCACTGCTTACGAACGGTACGCCATACAGGGTTTTGAGCTCGACGTGTTAGATTATCTCGTAAAGCCCATTTCGTTTGAGCGCTTCCTGAAGGCCGCCAATAAAGCATTTGATTACTTTTCCACCCGGAGAAATGAAACAGATCAGCCCTACTTTTTTATTAAGGCAGATAATAAACTGGAAAAAGTATTATTCAGCGAAATACTATTCGCGGAAGCCCTGGGCAATTATGTAGCCATCTACACCACCGACCGGAAGATCATTTCCCACGCTACGCTGAAATCGTTACAGGACGGTCTTCCTGCGCGTCTTTTCCTGCAACCCCATAAATCATTTCTCGTCAATATCACCCATATCAGTGCCATTGAAGGCAATACCCTGCACATCGGCCGGCACGAAGTGCCGATCAGCAAATACCAGAAGGAGGAGGTGCTGGAGCGGATTGTGAATAGCCGGCTGTTGAGGAAATGAGTTACGAATTCGTAATTCTCGGGAAAAATCCTCAAATTTGATGTTGCCAACGATTATGTGGAATTATAGTGAACTTAGTGACGCGGAATTACTTCTCTTGGTGAAGAATGGGGAGGGGAATGCCTTTAGCGAGGTGTATTCCCGCCATTTCCGGCCGCTTTACCTGTATGCCTATAATATCCTCAACAACGAAGAAGAATGCTGTGATGCCATACAGGAGATATTTGTATGGCTTTGGGAAAACCGGACGAACCTGGAAATAGCCTCCCTGAAAGGCTACCTGATGGCCTCTGTTAAGTACCGCCTGGCCCGGATTATACAAACTTCCAAACGACGGGCAGAAATCCTCGCCTCCGGCACAGCACCTGCCACCTTTGCCCTGATTGATGACGATATAGAGGTAAAAGAACTCCGCAGAGTCATTAATGAATTTACCGAAACCCTGCCAGAACGTGCCCGGGAAATATTCCGTCTCAGCCGCCTGCAACATTTTTCCAACAAGGAAATAGCCGCCCGGATGGGCATTTCTGAGAAAACCGTTGAAAACCAGATCACCATTGCCCTGAAAAAACTTCGTTCAGACCTGTCCAGAAAAATGATCTCCTTCCTCCTGATGTAAATTTTTTTTTGCCCGCCTTTGGGGGATAGTTCTCCTTCATGTCTCTTAATACATATACCAGGGCTATAAAAGTATTTCCATGAATGAAGAACGTTTAGCTTCCATTATTGCGCGTATCGCTGATAATACCGCTACAGATGAGGATCTGGCGCTGTATAATGCCTGGTGTAATCAAATGCAGCAGACCGGTCGTGTTGTCAACGATCACCACCTGGCACTCACCGAAGCACGTACCCTGGAACAGATACGGAAGCGGACGGGACAAGCCGGCAACCGGGGAGTTATTCGTCGCCTCGCTGCAGCTGCCGCCCTTACAGGGGTACTGGTGGGTGGTATATATGCCTACCACCATATGAACGGCACGCGGCAGACGCCTGCCACCAGCCAGATTAGCAACAATGATATCGCCTCCGGAAAAAATATGGCTACCCTAACCCTGGCCAACGGTAAGAAAATCATCCTGGCCGATTCCAAAGCAGGCAAACTCGCCGAAGAGAAAGGGGCCGAAGTCGCCAAAACAGCTAACGGTTCATTGGAATACCGCCCCGTTGCCAGCAACGGGAACGAGGCGCCCCAGTTTAATGTGCTCAATACCGGGCGCGGAGAACAATATCAGATCACGCTCTCAGATGGTACACGGGTATGGCTGAATGCCGCTACCTCACTGCGTTTTCCAGCCACATTCAGTAAAAATGGCAGCCGGGTAGTAGAAGTTACCGGCGAAGCTTATTTCGAAGTCACACAAGACCCATCACATCCTTTTATTATACATACACCTAAACAGGAGATAAAAGTGCTGGGAACCAGCTTTAATGTGAACAACTACCAGGATGAACCTTTCGCCAAAACAACACTGCTGACAGGAGCTGTCAGCATCAACGATAAATTGCTCAAACCTGGTCAGCAGGCGATCAGCGACAATAAGGGGATGCTGCGCATCGCTGCCGTTTCGCCGGAAGCCATAGTAGCCTGGAAGAACGGCTATTTCGAATTCAACGACGAGAACATCTATGATATCATGCGCAAAATTGCACGCTGGTACGACGTAGAGGTGGTTTATGAAGGTACCATTCCTGTCAACGGTATGGAAGGCACCATTTCCCGTTTCGAAAATGTGTCCAAAGTGCTGGGTACTATAGAAAAAGCCGGATTGTTGAAATTCAGGATAGACAAAAGAAAAATATATGTAAGCAAATACTGAGTGCCACGGAGTGAACAATCAATAATAGTGAACAATAGTAAATCCAGACAGTTATGAGGTAAACAACTAAAAGACGTTGCCATACAAAAAAACGTGAAAGTGAGGAAGCACTTCCACGTCGGCTGTAAGGCTTCAATCAAAATCAGTTTTTCGAGGTAGAAAAAATCCAAGTTCGAATCTAAAACCAAACAAGGTAAAGGTATGAAATTAAACCTTCTTCACAAGGAGGGCTGGACGAGCTATTGCCGGTCCCCAAAAATCTTCGTTTTCATGCGAATTGCAACTACACTGATGCTTACGGCTTTTATCAGCCTGTCTGCTGCAGCCAACGCTCAGAAGGTCACCCTTTCTGAGAAGAACAGTTCGCTGGCATCCGTGATACGCAAGCTTAGGAGCCAGACGGGTTACAACTTCTTCTACGTGAAAGATAACATTGATGGAGCCAAACCGGTTACCGTAGATCTGGTCAATGTGCCGCTGGCAGAGGCTTTGAAAGTCATTTTTGCTGACCAGCCGCTTACTTATCTCGTAGATGATAAGGAAATCACCATTAAAAAGAAACCCGCCGCCACAGAGCCTGCGATCGTGCTGGCAGATGTACACGGTAAAATAGTGGATGAAGAAGGCAACCCACTGCCTTTTGTAAGCATCGTCATAAAAGGTACCCAGAAAGGAGCCATCACCGCTGCCGACGGTACTTTCACCCTGCACGCCAGCAACGGCGATGTACTGCTGGCCAGCTCCATAGGATACGAGCCACAGGAGATCAAATATACCGGCCAGGCAACTATTCAGTTTACACTGAAACGTGCTACCAACAGTCTGACCGATGTAGTCGTGATCGGTTATGGCGCCGTTAAACAAAAGAACCTGACTGGCGCCGTTACTACGGTGAAAGGAAAAGACCTGGACGTATCAGCGTCTACCAGCTTCCAGTCGGCCCTTCAGGGTAAAGCAGCCGGCGTGCAGGTGGTACAACCTACCGGTCAGCCAGGTGCAGGTGTAAAAGTACAGATCAGGAGCAATCCTTCTTATGCCAATGCCGGTGTACTGTATGTGGTGGATGGTGTTCCTATCAGCGATATTTCTGCTGATCCGGGACTGAAAGGAAGCGGACAAAGGTATGGTACCGGTGGCGTGGATAAATCGCCCCTGAACTTTATCAATCCTAACGATATTGCTTCTATTGAGTTTTTGAAAGATGCGAGTGCGGCATCTATTTATGGCGCCCGCGCCGGTGCAGGGGTAGTGCTGATCACCACCAAGAAAGGTAACTCCGGTAAATCCAAAGTGGAATACTCCGGTTCCTATGGTGCGCAAAACGCTGATAAGATGTACCCGGTGTACGGCGCAGCAGATTATATGACACAGCGTAATCTCTTCGCCCAGGAAATGTGGTCGAGGAATAATAAGGTGGCTCCATATTATGGTACAGTAGATCCTGCTACAGCGCCGGCTTTCCGTCCGGTCTATTCTCAGGGTATGATCGATTCTGCCCGCGGTAACACCGCGAGAGCTACTGATGCTATCACCCGCTCAGGCTATACACAACAGCATAACCTGTCTATTTCCGGCGGAAACGGAAAAACCACCTACTTTGCTTCCGGTAACTATTTCGATCAGAAAGGGGTTATCATCGGTACCGATTATACAAGATATAACGGCAGGGTAAGCATTGATCAGGCAATTTCCGACAATTTCAAAGTAGGCGCCAATGTGATTCTTTCTAATTCAACCGCTAATAATACTGTTACCGGTGGACAAAATGAGAATGGTGGTATCGTTACTTCTGCCATTTACTGGGCTCCTGTACAACCGCTGCAGCTGCCTGATGGCAGCTATCCGCTGAGTCCATACTATCCGAATATTCCCAACCCGCTGTCTTATGCTACCGTGACCGATAAAACGGTTTCTAACCGCTCATTGAGCAGCGCGTTCGCAGAGTGGACTATCATCCCTGGTCTGAAAGCCAATGCCCGCTTTAGTTACGACAATTATACCACTAAGAGGTCTTCTTATTTCCCAAGAACATTTTTCTATGGTTCACAGGTGAATGGTGCTGCCAGCATTGCTGAAGCAGATGCTAAATCTACCCTGTTGGAGTATACCCTGTCCTATAACAAAACATTCTCCCCCAAACACGCACTGAGCGCTGTTGCGGGATATAGCTACCAGAAAACCAATAATGAAGGATTCAATGCGGCCAATCAGAATTTCCTGTCGGATGTACTGGAATATTACAACCTGGGCGCCGGTCAGGCCGACAAACCTACAGTAGGTTCCAACAGAGATGAAATTATCTGGGCTTCCTATTTTGCAAGGGCTATCTATACCTATAGGGGCAATATCACGTTACAGGGTTCTATCCGCCGCGACGGATCGTCTGTATTTGCAGCCAATAAGAAATGGGGATACTTCCCCGGTGTATCTGCCGGCTGGGTGATCTCTGATGAATCTTTTATGTCGCAGGTGAAGCCCGTTTCCTTCCTGAAACTGAGAGTGGGCTACGGGGAAACAGGTAACAGTGCCTTCAAATCGAATGATGCACAATCCAGTGCCTTCAGAAATTATGGCAGCGTTCCCATCTATTTCGGAAACGGTAATATCAATTCAGGCGTGGCACTGAACCGCGATGGTAACCCGAATCTTACCTGGGAAACAGTAGGCGAACTGAATGCCGGCGTGGATTTCGGTTTATTCCATAACCGTCTGACCGGATCCGTCGACTACTTTAATAAGAATATCCGCAACCTGATCGCCTATGTTAAATACCCGATCGGTTTCGTGATCGATGGTGTATTCCGTAACGCAGGTCAGACCCGTTCTACTGGTTATGAAATCGCATTGCAGAGCAAGAATATCGTTTCTGAGAGTGGGTTCTCATGGTCTACCAGCGTGAACTTTTCACATTACCTGAGCTATTGGGTAAAAAGATCTCCGGAAGCACTGGCTGCCTTGCAGAAGTATGAAATCCCAACCGGTAAAGATGCGTTATTCAATCCTTATTTCGGTTATCTCTCTGAAGGTATCTACAAGGGAGATAAAGGTTCCATGCCTGCCTGGATGCCGGGTATGTTGCCCGGAGGTATTATCCTGAAAGATATTCACGGCTTTGATGCTTCCGGCAAGGTAGTAGGCCCCGATGGCGCCATCACTGCGGCAGATAAAACGTATATCGGTAACCAGGATCCCCGTTTCAACTTTGGTATCGGTAACCAGTTCAGCTACAAAAACTTTGACCTGAGCATTTTCTTCTCTGGTCTTGTACAGAAGAAATGGTCGCCATACCTCGCCGGCAGAATAACTGAGAACACCATGGGGTCTTTCGGCTTCAATGCAATGCCGATATCTTCCAGCCGCTGGAGCTTCCAGAATCCGAACGGAAATTTCCCGACTTCTTTAACAGATGGTTCTTATTCTCAATACCAGAACGAAGCTAACTACTGGCTGGTAGATGCATCTTTCCTGCGTTGCCGGAATATCACCCTGGGTTACTCTCTGCCCGCCAAAGTAATGGAAAAACAGCACCTGTTTTCCGGAGTACGCTTCTCATTCGACGTGCAGAACCCGTTCACTATTACCAAATATCCGGGACTGGATCCGGAACTGAATGGCGATAACTTCTATCCGCTGATTAAAAGTTATGTGTTTGGTGTAAATGTATCATTCTAATCATCTAATCAGGAAGTAATGAAAAAGATATATCATAAACTCGTTTTACCGGTAAAAATTTCCGCTTGCCTGCTGGGTGGTGTGGTCGCTTTCAGCGGATGTGAAAAAGGATTGGAGTATAAAAGTTATGGAGACCTGAGTTCCGTTGTAGGTACCAAAGAAGGCGCACAGGCAGAAGTGAATGCTATTTACAAAGGCCTGGCAGGCGGCAGCGACTGGCAGGGTGGATGGGATGCCGGCACGTATGCCTGGCGTACACAGGCCATGATGACTACCGACGAAGGCGTATGTGCCTGGGGCGGTAACTGGATTCCGCTGCGGAATCTCAACTACAACCCGGATTTCGACTGGGTAACGCATAACTATACACGTTATATGCCTTACCTCTCACAAATCGCCATCACCCTGGCGGATGTTGATAAAGCATCTATCGATGCAGATCTTAAAAAGAGATATATCGGTGAGCTTAAAGGTCTGCGTGCGCATTTCGCAGAAATGCTGTACTTCAACTATGGGCCCATCACCATCGTAACAGATGCGCAGGTAGCAGCGAATCCTTATACTCCTTATGTGCCCCGGCCAACCAGCGATGTGGTGGTAGCACAGATCGAGAAAGATTACCAGGATGCCGCGGCTTCTTTACCCAATAAATTCACCGGGCAGGACTACGGCCGCTTTTCCAAGGGAGCTGCATTAACAGGACTGATGAAACTGTATATGCATGAAAAAAGCTGGGCTAAAGCAGTAGCCACCGGCCAGGCAATCACCCAGCTGGGATACACCCTGACTCCCAACTACGAGGATAACTTCAATATCAATAACAAAGCAGGTAAATCCAGCGAAATCATCCTGGCAGTAGTGTGCTCTCCTACAGGAGGCGATCAGTTCACCAACATGTGGCTGGCGCATTCTCTGCCTTCTGATTACAAAGATTCAACCGGTATACCGCTGACAGCCTGGGGTGGATACAAAATGCCCTGGACCAGCTACGATAAATTTGATAAAGCCGACAAGCGCCTGAAAGTACTGCTGGAATCTTATCCGGTAGATAAAACAGCCGATGGCAAAGTCATCTATAAAAACGCCAGAACAGCAGGCCAGCTGGGAGCAGTGCCGATGAAATTCGGTCCCGATCCTTCTAAAGCCAGCTCTCAGAACAGTGGCGTAGACTTACCCATATACCGTTATGCAGACGTATTGCTGATGCTGGCCGAAAGTATCAACGAAGCCAACGGCGCTCCTAACCAGGATGCGTACAACGCTATCAACGCAGTAAGGGAAAGAGCCGGCCTCGGCGATCTTTCAATGGGATTATCCAAAACCCAGTTCCTCGCCAAAATCCAGGACGAACGCCTGTTTGAGCTCTGGGGCGAAGGATGCAGAAGGGATGACCTGATCCGCTGGAATATGTTCATACAGCGTGCTGTCAACGATGGCTCCTCCACAGCTCAGTCTTACAAAGTATTGTTCCCGCTGCCACGTGTGGTGATCACACAAAGCAACGGTGTTATCAAACAAAATGAAGGGTATAACTAAGTGTGATGAAACGACTGTTCTATTTACTTTTTTTAATATCATCCGATCTGTGGGCGCAGGAAATACCTGCGCCTACTGATCTTCAGCTGACAGGCACCCGGAGCTGGGTCAAAGCCGGCTGGAAAGATAATGCTGAAAATGAAACGGGGTATAATGTGTATTGGTCTGTTAACGGTCATAAACCAGCCACTCCGTCTGCCACCCTGCCGGCCAACACTAATCACTACTATATTCAACAGGTAGCGGCCAATAAAAATTACCACGTTTGGATAGAGGCAGTAGCTGGCAATCGCCGGAGCAAAGCCCTCACCGGAACGGTTACCGCCACTACCCAATGGACACTGGATACTACTGCAGCCAGTCATCTCGATATTGCCAGCTCTGCAGCCGTACCGGAAGGTATGCAGCTCTTCTGGCACGATGAGTTCAACGACGAACTGCTGGACCGCAACAAATGGCATACCGTCTATTATTCCAATATCGATTTCCTGAAGAAGGATAACTTTCAGGAAATGCGGAATGGCACATTACCGGAAGCAGCCTATTCCTTCACCGGGCATTCCATCAATATTTTCACCAACGATTCGCTGCCGGCGAAAGCATATTACCCGGCCAATGGAAGAAAAATATCCTCCATCCAGACATACGACTGGGGTACTAATGACAACCTGCTCGATAATAGTCGCGGTGGCTATTTCGAAGTAAGGGTAAGACGCAGCTACACCGGTCATCCTGCAGGGCTGAACACTGCCTTCTGGTTCGACTCGCCCGGGCCGGATCTGAAATACTACCTGCAGGAGGGAACTACGCTGGAAGGTACCGCAGGGATAAGGCCTAAAGGACAGGTGTTCGAAATAGATGTATTTGAAAACCTGGACGCTCAGTTTGTGATGCATGGCCATGTCGATAAAAACGGGCGCTTTATTCACAACCTGGCTACACATATCGCTGAAGGTTTTACGCATCGCGATAACTGGGTAGTACATGGCATATTATGGACGCCCAACAGCATTAAACATTACATCAACGGACAGCTGATCAAAGCTTATACAGACCCACATCAGGTATATTCCCCCAATCACTTCATGAACGTATTCCTGGGTAGCTATGGCGGCGGAGGAAGTGTGAATATGGAAGTAGATTACATTCGCGGATATCAGTGGCTACTGGAAGGTGGAAACGAATTGCCCAATCCGGGATTTGAAGCCAATAACAACCTGCTGCCCTGGGAAGGGACTGGTACTTTATCGGCCGGGGTGAAAAGGAATGGTCAGCATGCCCTGTTACTCAAGCCTGGCCAGGAAATAACGCAATATGTTTACCTGAACAACGATGCCGCCTACCAGTTGTCGTACTGGGCGCAGGGTAGCAGCGAATTGTACGCCACCGTGAACAATGTGAAGCTGGTGACCGGGGAATTGCAGCAGGCGGCTGAACAACATAAAACGGGAAAAAGCACTTTTACTGAAAACAAGTTTTTCTTTAAAACAGGGAAAGAGTACGGTAACAATACGAAAACCGTAAAGATCAGTTTCACCAACCGGGGTAGTGCTGATATTATACTGGACGATGTGGATGTACGGAAAGCCGGTAAATAAACAATAGCATTGCAGGCGGAGATAAGCGCGCCGCCTGCAATTCATGTTAATGATCACTTTTTGACCAGCTGCGAATAACGCAGTATTTCTCCTTCACCGGGCACAACGATCCTGCTGCCCAATTGCTCTTCCGCAATATATTTTCTCAGTTCACTTTTTGTAAGGCTGCAATGGTTGATGCCATCCATATGTACTGCCACTACCTTTGTTGCCGGCAATAGCTGCGTGATACTTTTCAGTTCTTCTGCAGTCAGCGTCATAGGGATACCCGGAGCCAGTACCGGATTTTCTTTAGTGAAGTGGCATTGTCCGGTATTGGCGATGACCACCGGCGGATGAGTGGCGTTCAGGGAGGCTTTCAGGCGCTCATCCAGGATAGCATCGCCGGTAAAGAATACGGATGCTTCTTTCGTTTTCAGATAGTAGGAAGATGATTCACCGAATGGAGGTGCTCCATTAGCGCCCTGGTGATGGCTGGCCCGGAACCGCGTAATGGAGATCCCTTCCCAGGTGAGACTGCTGTCGATTACGCGCGTATTGGTAAATCCTTTTTCCTGCAGTTTTTTATCTTCCCCAGGTTGACAAAAGATCAGCATATCCTTCGGTAAAAACTTTTCTGCTGCTTCATCAAAATGATCAGGATGGTAATGGGTTAGCAACACTGCATTTACATCTTTGATAACCTGCTCCCTGCTGAAAGGCAGGTCGATAGTGGGATTGGGAACGTCGTTGGAGAAAAAAATCGGCGGTTCCGTACCTTTGTCTCCGAGTATCGGGTCTACAAGCAATGTCACATGCTGGTAATGTACTTTCACCGTAGCGCTTCTGATTAACTGGATGGTTATCGCATCGGATGCCGTAGCTGCTGAAGAAGTAAAGGTCTTGAATAATATCGCAGCAAATAATGCTAACTTTTTCATGTATAAATGAATTTATTTGCAGCAAACGTAGACCTTTATGTATCCATCGTCAAGTAGGTACATTTCCGTTCGGCACATACTTTTTGGTGCGTAATGTGAATGGACGGATATCTTGAGAATAAAAAAAAATGAAGAAAAATGAGAGATCCAAAATTACATTGTCCTTTAACCTTTGCGGTGAAGGCCATTAGTGGGAAATGGAAACTATATATTTTAAGTTTATTATCAGATGGGAAAGTAAAGCGATATGGAGAGTTCAGAAACAATTTTGAACACCTCACCGAGAAAATGCTCACCAGTCAGCTGCGGGAGCTGGAGCGCGATGGCATCATTTCACGGACCGTATATCCCGAAGTACCGCCCCGGGTGGAGTATCAGCTAACAGAGCTGGGAAAGAAACTGTGTAAGGTGTTTGATGTGTTGTATGACTGGGGCGTGGAGTATATGAAGGAGCGGAAGCAGGAAGAGTTGGTACGGTTGGAGCAGGCGGGAGTTCATTTGGAGGATGGGGGAGGTGAATCTATTTAGTGATGTTTTCAGCAATAGTATTTATATCTATTTTTTCACAAATGGACTCAGCTAAAATTATTTGAAAGGATTTTTAATTGTAATCTTTCCATTGATGACCTGGCCGTTATGTAAATCTTCCGAATAGAGGACACTGCAATTACTTTCCAGGGCAGCAGATATAATCAAACTATCATAAAAGGAGAAACCGTACTTGTCGGCTATTTGACATGCTTGCAAAATAGTATTTTCAGTATTGGTATGAAGGTTATTGTTTTGGCAACATTCTTTTATTGCCATTGCAGCCTGTGTATAGCTAAATTGGAATTTACGGGTGACAATATTGCATAGTTCCTGCAAAACCTGGGTACTAATAAAAGAATTGTTATCAGTTATTAATTTTCGCGAAACTTCTTGTTTACTTATTTCCGAATTGGAATAAGAATAAACCAGGATATTGCTATCGAGAAAAACATTATCGTTCATTGGCTTCATCCCGATTAAATTTGTATCCTCTTGTATCAATCGATAAAGCAGAAAATGTTACCTTTTTCTTTAATGGTTTTTTCTCAGTAAAGCCTTCGTCTTTTGCAAAGGCAATCACTTCTATTTGTTTCCCTACATAGTCTTTGGGGATATCAAAAGAAATGGTTTGTTGATTGGGAATTATTATTGTGCGTATCATAATTTATGATGTATAAGTTAAAATGTAGTATTATTCTTTCGTTTCACTGGTCATATTCCCAGCATTTTAATGGACGTTCGTATAGTACTATTTGAGGTAAATATAGTCAAAATTCCCAAGAAGCTGAATACATATATACTATGTAATATGTAAATTTCTTATTCACTGCCATTCAAAATAGCTCCTATAATAATCATCGGATCAGCAGCATATTCATAGCACCTTTCCATCTCCCCACATTCTTAAAACAAAAATAATACTACGAAATACCAAAGTTTATCAACTTGCAGGCGATTGTATTCAGATGACACATTAATTTTTTAAGCGAAATACCTTCAGCATATGGCGACGGAAGAAACCAGCATACTGGTAAAAGAACTACAGCAGGGGGATTTAAAGTCATTTAATACCCTGTATTATAAATACTACCGTCCTGTATTTGCGAACATATGCCGGCTAATAAGAAAACAGGAAGATGCGGAAGAAATACTACAGGATGTATTTGTAAGCTTATGGAATAAAAGAGAAACATTGGATCCCGACATGTCCATCGGGGGCTGGCTGATGGTCGTTAGTCAAAACAAATCTATCAATTACCTGCAGAAAAAGGTCAGGGAGAAATTACTTTTGACGGGGGATGTCACGGATGAAGCGCTTCAAAATGCCGACAATAAAGAAACCTTTAATATAGAAGCACAGCTCGCACATCTGGATAAAGCCATTAGTAATTTACCTCCTAAACAAAGACAGGCTTTTACACTTTGCAAACTGCATCTCAAGACCTACGGACAGGCTTCCGAATTGCTGGGGATATCGCCTCATACAGTGCGGGAATATGTTACCAAAGCGGGCGAACGCGTTAAATGGGAAATGCTGCAAATAGACGCTGATCTGCTTTTTATTACACTCGTATTACTTCCTCTGTTGTCAGTGCCCCATTATTGTTAACATTAACGTAACATAGCCCAACCCCTCACTTCTGTTAAAGCGCATTGTATTTAAACGTGAAAGCATGCAGGAATTAGAAGCATTATTAGATAAGTTTTGGTCTGACACAATCAGTCAGGATGAATTGAAGCAACTGGAAACATTGTTACAGCAGCAGCAATCCGGAAATGGAGCGTCTGCTTTGATGATGCAGGGTGCTGCCGGAGAAAATGTGCAAAGTACTTTAGATCCGGAGAAAGCAGATGAATTATTTAAAAGTATCCATACAACTATTTCAAATGCCGGTGTTGCAAAGAGCACCAGTGCTTTGAAGAAGAAAACGGTAACACCCTGGCTTCGTTTAGCCGGAATAGCGGCGGGTATTATGATAGCTGTTATATTCACCTGGCTATGGACAAGGAAAGGCGAGGTGGTACAAATGAAAAATAGCATACAAATGGCAGGCAGTAAAGTGCTTCATCATACAGAAAATAAAACGGATACCATAATGAAAATTTCGTTGCCGGATGGCTCTGCAGTCATGCTTTATCCCGGAAGTGAAATCAGTTATTATTTCCCTTTTATAAATAACAAAAGAGACATCATACTTAGAGGCGCTGGTGAGTTCAACGTAGCCGGAGATCGTTCAAAACCATTTACTGTATATGCGAAGGATATCGCTACTACAGCACTGGGAACGCGTTTTAAGGTAGATGCAGAGAAAAAACAAGTGCATGTATTATTATACGAGGGGAGGGTTGTTGTTCAACCGGCCACGGGCAACAACAACTCCAAGAAAGCATACCTGTATCCTGGCCAGCAACTTGCCGTAACAAATGATTTTGATTACAACATCACCGGAATACAGTCAACGGCGAAGTTAGCCGCTGCAACAAAGGGTAAGAAGGTGCTGCATAAGAATGATTTTCCTGCAGAAAGTGCAGATACGGCCAACCTGAGTTTTAGAAATACTCCTTTGTCAGATGTCTTTGATAATCTGGCCAACAAATTTCATGTGCATATTATCTGTGCTGACAGAGATAAATTGCAACAAATACCATTTACCGGCCACTTCAATGGCAGCGATTCCCTGGAGAACCTGTTAAAGGTGCTTTGCGGAATGAACAACCTGCAATATCAGTTAGCAGGCGATGAAGTAACCATCAGCCATCCATAAAGCTATAGCGTGTACATCTGCTTTCGTCCTTTCATAAGGACGTGAAAACTCCTGCGAGGGGTGGTGGGAATGTATTGCCTTATATCAACCTTCAAATGAAAATTGTTAAATATGACCATCTTTAAAAAGAAGATTAGCAGCATCCTTTTTTTTATACTGGGTTTCCTGCCGATACTTGTCCATGCACAAAACGCAAGAATAAAAGGAACTGTTCTTGACGAAAAAGGAAGTCCCTTACCGGGCGTAGCGGTAAGCATAGGGTTAAATAATGCCTACACCTACGCAGCATTAACTGATACCGCAGGATTATTCAGCATAGACAACCTGGCTATCGGTAAAAAGTATGATTTTCGATTCAGCTATGTTGGTTACGAAACCTACACGGAAAAGGCGGTAGCAATTGTGAATAACATTGCCAACCTGCTTGTTCGTATGAAACCAGGGAATAAACAACTGAACGATGTAGTGGTAGTTGGATATGGAACACAAAAGAAAGTAAACCTTACAGGCGCTGTGAGCCAGGTGGATGCTACGGCATTTGAGAATAAGCCCATAGCCACAGTGGGACAGGCATTGCAAGGGGCCATTCCTAACCTGAACATCAACTTTGGAGACGGTCATCCCGGAAGCGTTGCTACCTTCAACGTCAGAGGCTTTGCATCTATCAACAATGTAAGCGGCTCTCCATTGATCATCATTGACGGTGTGCCCGGTAAGATGGATCTGTTAAACCCTAACGATATCAATTCTGTAACCGTATTGAAAGATGCCGCCTCTGCTGCTATCTATGGAGCCAGAGCGGCGTTCGGCGTTATCTTAATTACCACTAAAACAGCAAAGAAAGGAAAGTTAAATCTGTCTTACGGCTATAGCTACGGCATACAAACCCCTACTACAAGAACTGATTTCATGACGGATGCATACACCCAATTAAAACTGGTGGATGAGGCATTCAGCCGGAATACGGGCAGTAGCTACTCCGGGTATACCGATAATGACTATGCTGAATTAAAGAAAAGACAAACGGATAAAAGTCTTCCGGATATTGTAAAACAGAACAGGAATGGCAGAGATATGTACGTTTCCTACGGCAACACCGACTGGTGGCATTATCTGTACAGAAGATCCACACCTCAAATGGAGCATCATTTTACGCTGAGCGGCGGATCGGAAAAAACAAGTGTCCTTATTTCCGGCAGATATTTTTCCCAGCAAGGGCTATACCAGGACTACCTGGGGAATGATAATTACAAGGGCTACAATTTGAGAGCAAAAATAAACACGCAGGTCAACGACTGGTTAAACCTATACACCAATACTCAGTTTGCTGCGGGCAATAACAATTGGCCAGGATCCGGGAAATACGGCAATAATACCGGTTTGTATAATCATGCCATGGCGGCCTACGTTCCCAGGAACCCCGATGGCTCGTTGAGATTCAGAACCAACCTGAATAATTACGCTGCAAGTGAATATCCCGAGTTATCATACGGCAAATCAAAAGGAAAGGAAACAAAATATGATATATCGGAAATCCTGGGGTTTACGATGAATTTCTTCAATGACAAACTGAAAATAGACGGAAATTTTTCATACGAATATATGCCCGGCTACCTGACGCAAAGATCATCAAAGTTTCCATGGTCAGTTTATCCCGGTGTGTATGAATATGATGGCAACAGTGCTTTAACGGAAACGAATAATATCAATCAACATCAGACATTAAACCTTTTTACAACTTATACAACCGGCAAGGGCGATCATCATCTGCAAGCCACCGCCGGTTATAACCAGGAACTGCAAAGATTTAAATACACGAGTGCAAAAGCATACGACCTGTTGTCTGATGACCTGGGCCAGCTGGACCTTGCAACAGGAAGCAACTATACATACGGCAATGAGAATGAATGGGCGTTAATGGGCTTCTTCGGAAGGGTCAGCTACGACTATAAGAGTAAATATCTGCTGGAGCTCAATAGCCGGTACGACGGAACATCCAGGTTTCCCAAAAGCAGCAGGTTTGGATTATTCCCTTCTGCATCGGGAGGATGGCGGGTGAGCAGCGAAAACTTTTTTGCACCACTTAAAAAATACATCAGCGATTTAAAGATAAGAGCATCTTACGGTTTATTAGGCAACCAGGATGTAGGCAGTGCTTCATCCGATTATTATCCTTATATCCCGGTGATGAATAATGGAACAAGCAATTGGGTGAACAGTAATGGACAGGTAAAATACATCAATGCCCCTAATCCGGTAACACCAAATTTTACATGGGAAAAAACTAAGTCTTTAAATATTGGTGTTGATGTGACAATTCTCAGGAATCTGCAGCTGAGCTTCGACCGTTACCGGCGCCTGACAACAGACATGCTGATTAACGGAAAAACCCTTCCTTCCGTATTTGGAGCGGGCTCGCCCAAACAAAACGCCGGCGACCTGCAAACGGACGGCTTTGAGTTCTCTTTTAACTGGAGCAACAGCTACCGTGTAGGGGGCAAAGACATGTTGGTGTCATTCGGTGGAAATATCAGTAACTATACTGCGAAGATCACCAAATTTGATAACCCTAAACAACTGCTGAATAATTATTATGTAGGTCAGCGAATTGGTGAAATATGGGGATACACTACGGATGGCCTGTTTAAAAGTGATGCGGAGGCAGCTGCCTGGCCAATTAACCAGGACCAGATTGATCTCTCCCAAAGAGTGGAATCTCCCGGCGAGTGGAGTAAACTGAAGGGAGGAGATGTGAAATTCAAAGATTTAAACGGAGATAAAGTTATCAATAACGGTAGTAACACCGTAACAGATCATGGCGACTTAAGAGTGATTGGCAACTCATTGCCGCAGTATGCTTATAGCTTTAACACCCGCGTGAATTGGAACAATTTTGACCTGTCTTTATTTTTCCAGGGCGTATTAAAACAAGATTGGTATCCAACAGTGGAAGCCGGCCTTTTCTGGGGCGTTTTTGGAAGACCTTATACTTCTTTCATTCCTAAGGATTTTGAAAAAGATGTGTGGACGCCAACCAATACAGATGCCTATTTCCCAATAGTGAGAGGGTATGAAGTATATTCCGGCGGGGCTTTGAATACGCCCAACGACCGTTATCTGCAAAACATCGGTTATTTAAGATTAAAAACTGCGATTATAGGCTACACGTTATCTCCCCGCATCCTGGGCCGGTTCCGTAACTATATTCAAAATGTACATGTATACTTTTCCGGACAGAATTTGTTCACCTTTACCAAATTCAGGTCAAAATATATAGACCCGGAATCAGTAGGGCCGTATGATCTGGACAGAGGCGCCGGATCCTATAATCCCAATACTGCTGCTTCAAATACAACCGACAATGGCGCCAGGTCTTATCCTTACATGAAGAACTATACGGTAGGCGTAAACGTGACTTTCTAATATTACAAATGATATCAATTATGCAACGTAGTATAAAAACAATACTTTCAGTAACATTGTTGTCAGTGGTGCTTCATTCATGTTCAAAATTTTTAGATAGGGAGCCGCTTTCCCAGATAGCTCCTGACAAAGCTTTTAATTCTGAAAACGAACTGGACCTATACGCTAATTCTTTTTACGATGGTATTTTGCCCGGCCCTTCGGGAAATGATCAGGCAACCAGTCTTCCTTTTTATGGTCTGACCGGCGAAAATTCGGATAACATCGTATTGAATGGTCTGCCAGGCGAGCTTACGGGAAACAGGATCATACCGGTATCTGGGGGCGGCTGGAGTTGGGACCAGCTCAGGAATATCAATTATTTTATCAATAATTGCCGGAGCGGCAACGTAAATCCATCCATAGTAAATAAGTATGTAGGAGCGGCCAGGTTTTTCCGTGCTTTCTTTTATTTTTCTATGGTCGCCAGGTTTGGGGATGTGCCCTGGTATTCCGATGTAATATCTCCCAACGATGATAAAGCATTGCTGAAACCACGGGATTCCCGGGTCATGATCATTGACTCCGTACTTAATGATATAGACTATGCCATCAATAATCTGGATTCTTCAAAATCGAGTGTGAACAAGGTAAATAAGTGGACCGCATTGGCGCTTAAATCCAGGATCTGCCTTTTTGAAGGTACTTTCAGAAAATATCATACAGAGTTTGCACTGCCGGGAAGCACCGAATTATTAACACAGGCAGCAAATGCAGCATTGCAATTGATTAGCAGCGGTCAGTATAATTTATATGTTGGCAGCAACCCGCAGACTGCTTATCAGGAACTGTTCACCACTGCATCAAAAAATAATAGTGAGTATATTCTCGCACGTAATTTTTTGTCCCAGGCCAATATCTATTATAGCGTCAATTATTATACTATCTCTCCTTCATTTGGTAAGCCCGGATTGGAAAAGAATCTTGTGAATTCTTATCTTATGAAAGACGGAAGCCGGTTTACGGATACACCAGGCTATGATACGCTTTCTTTTTATACCGAAATGCAGAACAGGGATCCCAGGCTTTCTCAAACAATCAGAACGCCGGGCTATAAAAGGATCGGAGGAGCTGCTACACTGGTGCCCTCTTTTACCAGCACCTGCACAGGGTATCAGCTAACTAAGTTTGTAACAGATGAGTCACAGGATAAATTGAATGGAAATTCCAATCCTTTACCCATCTTCCGGCTTGCAGAGGTATTATTAAACTATGCAGAAGCAAAAGCAGAGTTGGGAACCCTTACACAGACAGATCTGGATGTATCTCTTAACAGGTTAAGAGCAAGGGTAGGGATGCCATCCCTTCTTCTTGCAACAGCCAATAGCGTCATAGACCCTTTCCTGGCAACTGCATATACCCATGTCAATGGCCAGAATAAAGGGATTATCCTCGAGATCAGAAGAGAAAGAAGGATAGAACTGGTGATGGAGGGATCCAGGTGGAATGACCTGATGCGCTGGAAAGAAGGTCACTTGCTGACAAACCAATTTAAGGGCATGCACTTTAGCGGGTTAGGTGCTTTCGACCTGGATCATGACGGTACTACAGATCTGGTTATATTTAAGGGTACGAAACCTCCGGTTGCTGCTGCTCAGTACCTGGAACTGGGAGTAGATGTTAACCTGGAAAATGATGCCAGCGGCGGCTTAATTACAATTCTTCCCACCATTAAAAAAACATTCAATGAAAGCCGGGATTATTTATTTCCTTTGCCAACGCAGGAACTGCTGTTGAATAAGAAATTAACACAGAATCCTAATTGGTGAGTAACAAAATAGCATACTAACGGATGAAAAGGAGAGAACTAATCAGGGCATTGGGAATATCGTCACTGTTCCCACTTTCATCGATCGCAGGCATTGGAAATGCAACGCCTGCAGGCAACCGGCGATTGAGGATTGCCCATCTTACAGATATACATTTAAAAGATGACTTTAATGCGCCCGGGCATTTTGCAAAATGTTTGCAGCATGTACAGCATCTCACTCCGTCGGTTGATCTCATACTTAACGGAGGCGATATCGTATTTGATGCCAATAAGGAAAATGTTTCAAGTATCACCCAACAGTGGAACTTATACCATGCTATTATCAAAAAGGAATGCTCCATCCCTGTATATCATGTCCTGGGAAATCATGATGTCTGGTGGAATGAGGATGACCGCAACCAGACCCTTTATGGCAAAAAACTGGCGATGGATCAGTTACATCTGGATCGTCCTTATTATTCTTTTGTGAAAAACGGCTGGAAATTTATTTGCCTGGATAGCGTACACCTGGATATCGATAACACCTGGTATATCGGTAAACTGGGGGAGGCACAATTTGACTGGCTCAAAGAAGAATTAAATAGTACCAACCCTGCTACCCCTATATGCATTCTTTCACATATCCCGATTTTGACGGCTACCAACCTGATTGCAGATGATGTTGTAAATAGATGGGAAATGTTAGGCGGTGATATGCATACGGATGTTGCAAAGATTATTCATCTTTTTTATCAACATCCTAATGTCAAATTATGTTTGGGAGGTCATATCCATCTGTTGGATAAAGTTGTTTATAACAATGTAACCTATATCTGTGACGGTGCTGTCAGCGGCGCATGGTGGAAGGGGAATAACAGGGAAACGGCCCCTGGTTACGGGTTAATAGATCTGTATGCGAACGGAGATTTTCATGCTTCCTATGTGAATTATTGATAATCCTGGAAGCGGAAATTTAGTTAAAACAATATTGAAGAAAAGGCTTGTAAGTGCTAAGCTTACAGGCCTTTTTATTGCCGGCATATATTCCGGTAAATCATTTAAAATAGTTTGGATAGATAACTATACTTGTTAGTAGTTTCAAAAAATAGCAGACTTATTAGTAGTAATAATAATCATGGAAATAATCCACAGTGCTGCTTCTTTGGGTATCATGCGGTATTATGTTGTTATCTTGAAAAAGATTTTACTCAAAGGGATTTGTTTTTTATTATCAATAAATACTACATTAGATTACTGTGCAGATATCACGGTAATTTGGAACCCTAACCCCGCATAAAAACCCGGTTATATATAATGATCATGTTAACTGGGAGCATACCTGATTTATCTTCCCGATAATAAAGTCTGTAAGCTTACATATTGTTATTTCTTAACCAAAAAAATTCTAAAAATGAACGGTCTTACATTGGAACTCCAGCATGTACCTGTTGTAGCAGTTAAACAGGATTTAATGCAAAAACGTACAGTTTCCGAACTTTCTGAAAAGGAAATGCTCGAAATCGACGGCGGTACTTCACCTATTTGCGCTGCTGCGGCAGTATGCGCTGTTGGCTATTACTGTGGCAAGGCACTCTATTATGCAACTCACTAAGGCTGCGAAGTTGCCCTCTGATTACACGTTTATTAAAAACTTTGATTTATGGAAAAAGAATTGGTATTAAGTAAACCCAATATTTCGCAACCTTTGTTTGAGAAAAGAACAGTAACAGAGTTGTCTGACGACCAGATGGAAAGGGTTGACAGTGGCGGAAGCTGGACACTCACCCTTATTGCCACCTCACTGTTTTGTGTAAGCGCTTATGTTGGTTACAAGGAAGCGGCGAAATAGTAAGTAACCGCTTTTTCAAACCCCGGCAACCCAGTTGATCAAAGTTAAAATGTGTTTATATGGACTTTCTCAAAAGAATATCGTTTGATAGTAATAGTGATTTTATGCATATTGTTTGGGTAGTCGCTACTTTGATATCAGTTAGCTTTCTTGGTTACATACTGGGAAAATTTATCTGGTATGTATCACATTAACTAAAGTAGCTTTGAGCGAAAATAAAAAAGGTTGCTGTGCGTTGGTGCGCAGCAACCTTTTTTTATTGCGCTTTTTTTATTCCACAGTCCATACCGCCAGCTCGTAACCGTCGGGATCTGTAAAGTGGAAACGCCTGCCGCCAGGGAATTCGAAGACATCTTTTACAATTGTACCTCCCGCTGCAATAACCTTGTCTTTGGTAGCATCAAGATCATTGGAATAAAGCACCACGAGCATAGTGCCTTTCACCGGTTTCCCAGGCAGGAACCCTCCGTCCACATAATCTCCCTCAAATGCCGTATAGTCGGGACCGTAGTCAGCGAACTTCCAGCCAAAACTGGCGGAATAAAATTTCTTAGCACGATCGAGATCTTCAGAAAGGAACTCGATATACTGTACCTGTTCGTGTTTGTACTTACTCTGGGATGGAGTGGACGACATAAAATATATGGTTTTGCCCGAAGATATCGAATTAGTCAGTTTGTCGGTTGGATAAAAACGACAAACTTCACCCAATGCAGCAATCAGGCCCCGATCCCAAATATTCACAATTCCTTAATTTTTAAGAAATACACTATTAATAAACAAAGTTTAATCTTGCTTAACAATTCGTGAAGGGGAAATAACAGATAAATCAGTAGCAATTGAGTCAACAGTAGCCAATTAATCATTGGTGGCGGATAACGCTGCCCTATAAACACACCGATGTAGCACACGTCAGCGATTAAATAAACTTTGAAACGATAACTATGGAATTGTCCAAATGTATTTGGAAAGCTATGCCCTTGCTTCTCGCATCCTGGGGATTTGCGGCGAAGTTATGCGCACAGGACTCTCTGAAAGCAGATAGTCTTGTCTTGTCTAATCGGAGTGGAGTAGAGAACATTTTACAGGGTAATGTAGCCGGATTGAGGGTTAAAAGCTGGTCGGGCACGCCAGGCACCCAATCCACACTTAACCTGCGGGGATTGAATTTAGATCCCACCGACCACTCCACCATGCCCCTTATTCTGATCAACGGCGTCCCTGTTATTGCCAGTCCATCAAATGTAACCGGGCTCAATCCGCTCAGTTATTACTCACCAGATCAGATTGATCACATCGAAATTATCCGGGACATCGACCGGCTGGCGGCCTATGGGGTTCAGGCGCCTAATGGTGCACTTAACATCGTCATGAAGGAGGGAAAACCCGGATCTATTCATGTCAGCGGCCGGGCGTTTGCCGGGGTCAACTTTCTGCAGAATATGGATTACCGGAAGGATGCCTTTTACAATTTCAACACCCGTGCCCGCAGGGAAGTATACGGCAGCGGACCTGTTGTTAACGGGCAAAGTGTACTGGTCGACGGCGCCGGCACTTACGGTTCATACCTGTTCGGGTTAACAAATTACCAGGATCAGGGAGTAATTAAGAATACCGGATTTGGAACACAGTCCCTCTTTCTGAATGCCAGGTATAATATTTCCAATCGGCTGTCGGCACACTTTTACAACAACCTGGCGCTTGCAAACCGCAAAGGGCGCTACGCCGGAGAGTTTAACAGGGATCTTCCCCAGCCGGTTGTTGGTGATGAGAATTTCTTCACGGACAAAAAACGGAACATTGGACTGATTTCTTCCATGGGACTTACCTATCAGCTGGATTCCAGTCTCAAAATCAGCTCTGTGGGGGGATTGTCGTACGAAGGTGCAGGTCGTGATGTATACGTTCCCTCGAATGTATTAGACGGAAATATTTATGCAGCGAGTGCCGCTTTCAGAAGACAGCTGATCACTTTAAATACGGCTTTAAATTATGTACATAGCTTTTCAGATGTACTGAAACTGGATATGACGCTTGGCAATGAGTTAAGATATACCGATGACAGGCTGACTTCAGTAGATGGTAAACGCAGTATGGAAAATGGAGGATCAAACTATGTAAAGGTAGTAACCGGCTACAATGCTAAACAAACTAATGCTTTGTCAGACCACGAAAGAGAAAGGCTGTTGTCTTTTTACGGAATCTGGAAATGGAAGTATAAAGAAGACCTTGGCGTAAATATGGTGCTCCGCGCTGATGGAAGCTCACTTTACAAGAATAAATGGGCGCTTTACCCGGCATTAGGTATTCATTATGATCTGAAAAACACGCTGAGCATACCTGTAAAAGTCAACGCCTCTATCGGAAAAACAGGCATGCTGAGCAGACCGGAAGTTTATCGAGGAGAACTGGAGGGATATGGAGATTATTATGGCGGTAATTATCTGGGTATCGGACAACTTTACCCGGCCTTCCGGGATGCAAAGAGTGTGGGGGTTTACCAGCTCGATGCAGGATTGTCTTTTGCACTGCTGCACAACCTGAATTTTTCTATTAATTACTTCAATAAAGTTTACCGGGATTTTACCTACCAAAGATACCTGTCTAATATTAATGGCATTGACTACAATTATGAAACCGGCGGATCACTTGGTCTGTCAGGGGTTGAATTGAACCTCGATGTGAAATGGGTGCAAACACGCCGCTTTATCTGGACAAGTAATTTCAACATAGCCTCCTACCGGAATAAAGTAAAATCGCTGCCTGGTGATATTGAGAATACCAGTCTGGCTTACCTCGGAGCACTTTCAAAAGGAGATGCAGTAACCTCACTGGTCGCCTACGAAAACAAACAGCAAAAGATTATAGGAAATAGTGAGCCCAAGGCCTTTGGCGGCTTCACCAATACTTTCCGTTATGGGAATGTTGCTGCGAGCCTGACAATGACGTATGCCTGGGGTGCGCACACCTTGGCAGAGTCTTTTACCAGCAGGTATTATGCAGACAGAGTGGATAATAATTTCCCGCTTAAAAACGCGGAAACGCCCTACTATCTGATAAACGCGGATGCAGACGGACGCACGGTGTATCAGGGAATCCGGACCATCGAGGAAGGAAGTTTTATCCGGTTAAACAAGGCAGCTGTTTCTTATCATCTTGGCACCCTGTTGGGCGGGCGACTAAGGCGGCTGAGCGATATGGAAGTATATGTCAGCGGCGACAATCTGTTCACGCTCTCCAGATACAGCGGAATTAATCCCGAGGAAAATATAACAGGTATCCGGAAGCACGATCTGAGCTATACAGGAACACCTTTACCTTCTTCCGTTGCACTGGGACTAAAAGTAGGTTTTTAAGAATGATGATGCAAAAAAAACGCTATATGAAATGTTGGAAGTTCATCCCGATAGTAGCGGTGACCATCCTTTTTTCCTGTCAGGATACCATGACGATCAGGGATTTGGAAAACAAGACTGTTACACAGGGTTATTACAATTCACCACAACGGATTCAGCAGGCCGTTATCGGGGGATATGTTGATCTCAGGAGGGCACTGCTGGCCAATTATGCCTGGATGATGTATGGGGAAGCAAGAACCGGAGATCTGAAAGTAGCCGTTCCTTACCAGGACGCGGTGGTAAATCAACAACTGACCGCAGACAATCGCTATGTAGCAGAGCTTTCCGACTGGGGGTATTTCTACGATGTGATCAAAGATGCGAACGACGTACTGGACATTGTAGACCAGGCAGACAAAGGAATACTCAATCCCTATCAGCGGAATTTATTCAGAGGAGAAGCACTGGCCCTCAAATCAATTGCCTATTTCTATGTTGCCCGTATCTGGGGAGATATTCCATCGGCTGAAAAGAACAATATGGGAACGCGCCTGACCAATGAAGCAGCTGTAACGCAGGCCGCTTTATGGGCATCGGAAGCCAGGGGCCTTTTACCCTGGCTGCTGATCAACGATGATGGTATTGAAAGCACTGCATTATCGTTAGTACGGTTTAACAAAACGGCCGTTACCTCACTGCTGGCTCAGGAGCAACTGTGGCTGGGTAAAGGACAGCAGGCATACGACCTGCTCAGCAATACATTTACTGCTGCCACGGCCGATAGCTTGTCGGGTTTTGGTTTATCTACCGGAACAGACAGGCGAACCGATATCCCACAGAATCCATTGGATGGCCGCGTAATAAATATGCCATTAGCCAGAATGGATGCGATTTATCCCAAAGCCGACGCGCGCCGTACCAGGATGTTTACCATTTCAAAAACTGACAACGTGGCTACGCTGATCGTAAAAGACGCTACTGTACTGGAGCTGCTGCCGCAACGCGAATTGAATCTGCTTTTTGCAGAGGCAGCGTGGCGGTCGGGCCATCTGGAAGACGCAAAGGGATACCTGAAAAAGGCTGCTGCCGGTGCTACAGAAGATTACAGCACTTTAACGGAAGCCACATTCGGAGATGCACTCCTGCTCGAACGGCAACGATTGCTGGTAGGTACCGGGCAACGTGTTTTCGACCTGATCAGGTTTGGTAAGGTGAGCGCATATATCCCCGCATTTACAGACGCCGATGTGAAAAAGGGAGCCGCCTGGTGGCCGCTTTCCGCAAACAGCATGAAGGGCAATGCGTTGAGTCAAAATAGTTTTTGGGCGAATCACTAAGCGAGTTCATAAAAAGTTGAATCGAAAAAACAAAACTAATGAAGGCATTAATGAAAGGAACCAGCTTCCTTTTTGCAGTACTGATGATCGCCGTGAATGTTACCGCGCAGTCGGTGATGACGGGTAAGGTAAGAGATTCGCATGGCAAACCGGTGATTGGCGCAACCATCAAAATACAAAGGAAAAATATCGGAACCATTACAGATGCAACAGGGAGCTTCCATTTGCAGCTCAGCGTGGGAGATACCTTACTCTGTTCCTCTATCGGGTACCAGGCCCGCCAGCTGGTGTTCAAACATCCCGCCGATCTGACTATCACACTGAACGACGATAACAGAACCCTCGGTGACGTGGTAGTTACCGGATATAAAACACAGGTCAGACAAGAGATTACAGGCTCCGTTGCTACCGTAAAGATGGACCAGATAACAGAAGGCCAGGCAGCGGAATCTTTCAGCTCTCTATTACAGGGTAGGGTAGCCGGGGTGAATATCCAGTTGAATTCCGGAGAACCAGGAGCAGCACCGGCTATTATCATCCGTGGACTGGCGGCGGTAAGCCGCGACGACGCTTCTGCCATTTCCGAACCACTCTATGTAATTGACGGGATCCCGGTTATTTCAAAAACGAGCAAAGAGTTCTCGATTACCAGCACCAACGTACTGGCAGATCTCAACCCCAGCGATGTGGAAGATATTGTGGTATTAAAGGATGCCTCTGCAGCAGCTATTTACGGCTCCAGAGCCGCCAATGGCGTCATCCTGATTACTACAAAAAAAGGGAAAAGAGGTAAGCCGCAGATTAATCTCAATATCCGCACCGGGGTCAACTTTGTTCCCCAATTGCAGGATGTTGCCGGCGGAAACAAAGAGCGTGAACAGGTAAAACACCTCTATGAACAATATGCTCCCTACGGTGTATACATGCCCGCTATGTACACAGATGTGACCAATCCATTCTATAACAATTCTTCCGATTGGCAAGGGTATTTGTATAACAAATCCATTACGCAGGATTACAACGGGTCTGTACGCGGTGCCGGCGACTTCGGCCAGTACAGCATCAGTATGGGTTATATGAATAGCAAAGGGATATTGTTCAACACTGGTTTCAAACGCTATAGCATCATGGCGAATACCAGCTTTAATGCGTTGAAAAGTGCATTAGTCATCAATAATACACTGGCTGTTTCCCGGACAGACCAAAGCCGCAACCCGGATGCGCTTTCCACTAACTACTCCTCCCTGATGCCGCTACCCAACAATCCGTTGGTGAAAGGAACAGAGGTGTATCAGCCCGGCTATAGCTCTAATCTCAACGACCGGGTACGTTTCAGCACCGACGCTGCATTGAACCTCTTCAGGGATCTGAGTTATAAGGCCAGCCTAAGTCTGGAATACCTGCGCAACATGCAGGACGTATATTCCGAATCACGCCGGACGCTGAGAGCAAGTAATAGCAGCGGTGCCGGCGAAAACCGGAACCTGCTTTTCCAGAATACCCTGACCTATGCGCCCAAATTCGGAGAGCATAGTCTTAGTGTGCTCGTTGGACAAAGCGCAGAAAAATCAGAATCAAAAATTACAAACGTAAGCAGCGTAACCAGCGCCCCTACTTTGTCGCAGACAGTTAACTGGCCTAAGGGCAACAGTATCGGCACCAGCAATTACACCGCCAGTACCCTGATGTCTTATTTCAGTCGCCTGGATTATAACTATCAGCAAAAATACCTGCTGGGCGCTTCTATACGCACAGATGGTTCATCGAAATTCGGAAAGGCAAACCGCTGGGGTGTATTCCCTTCTATCTCGGCGGGTTGGAACTTCTATAAGGAAGCCCCTTTTTCTAATATAAGCTGGTTGACGAGCGGTAAGCTGCGCGGAAGTTACGGACTGTCAGGAACCACCTGGGATAATAACTATCTCGCCCTCGGTATTATGGACGGAGGATCGCTGGACCGGTATAATTCACTACTGCAGATTTCTTATGGTGGGATATCCGGGTTTACTCCCACGTGGTATAACGGCTTTAAGAACGATAACCTCACCTGGGTGAAAACTAAGATGGGCAATATTGGCGTGGACTTATCCCTCTTTAAAAATAAAGTAGAATTTATTTTTGACGCATACGAGAAACTGACGAAAGGCCTGCTCCTGTCTACCTCCTTACCCACTACTTCAGGGTACAACGAAGTATACCGCAACGCAGCCGATGTATTGAACCGCGGATTGGAATTTACTGTGAATACCAATCTGAATCTTGGTCGTAAGGTGCTGTGGAGCATGAACCTCAACTTTGCTTATAACAAGAATCGCGTGGTAGGACTCCCTGACGGAAACGCTGATATTATCAAAGTAGGTACCTCGGGGCAGGACTTTGGTTCTATCGTAAGAACAGGTGCCCCGCTGAATGGATTCTTTTTCTATGAGTCGCAGGGAATTTATCAGACGGAAAGCCAGATCCCGGTGGATCCCAAGACAGGAAAAAGGCTGGTGGGCTTACAGAATAAGAGGCTGAACGTAGGTGACCGCAATTTCAAAGATCAGAATGGGGATTATCGCATAGATGCTGCTGACCGCATTTATGCCGGAGACCCTAATCCGAAATGGACGGGCGGATGGACAAATGATTTTACCTACAAAGGATTTAACCTGAATCTGGTGTCAACTTTTGTCATCGGCAGGAAAATCGTGAATACTGCATTGCTCGACAGACTTAGACTGGGTAAGGATTTTGCCGGTGCGTCTTCCCTGCCAAACTTCGATAATTATTCCATCTGGGAGAAAAGCGGCGACAATGCAAAATATCCAACATTGAACCCCTGGGGCAATGCTTCACAGATTGTCAACTATGATTCTCAGTACATAGAAGACGGTTCCTATTTCAAGATCAAATCGGCAACATTGTCTTACATCTTTAGCAGAAAAGTGATGGGACGTCTTCCTTTTGAAAGAGCGCGGGTGTATTGTACAATAGACAATCTGATCACTTTCCAGAAGTACAGCGGACCAGATGCAGAACTGGTTACAATAGACGGTTTTGATCGTTCAGGTGGTTATCCTATGCGGAGGATGCTGCTGTTCGGCCTTTCACTGGCATTATGATTCAGGAAAATATTAAAGTTAATTGAGTATGAAAAATAAGATAATAATTGCAGGATATATGGCCGTTCTGGTCCTTACCACAGCATCCTGTAAGAAGTGGCTGGATGAATTGCCGGTCAACACAGTAACAGAAGATCAGGCCTGGCGTACAGGTAGCGACGCTGAGGGCGCTGTAGCGGCGGCTTTCGCCATCTTTCGCAGGGCGTTGTCAGGACTAACTAAAGATGATACGCCATCGACTACACGTAATGGCTCCTGGGGCGACTATTATTTCTGGGGCGATGGACGTTCCGGAGATTGGATCACGCCTAATAATGATGGAGACTGGGATGCCAGTTTTCAAAATCATTTGATCCAGAGAACACAGCTGGAGCCATTGACCAACTGGCGGCTCTTTTACCGCACCATTGAACAGTGCAATCTTGTGCTGGAGAAAATTCCTGTGATCACAGACGGGCTTACAGAAGAAAGAAAAGCGCAATTGCTGGCCGAGGCACGTTTTCTCCGCGCCATGTCGCATTTTTATGCTGCACGGATCTGGGGAGATGTTCCCATCAACCTGAAAGCACGGAATGTTGATCCACTGGGTAGAGAACCACTTAACAAGGTGATGAAGATGGTGGTGGATGAAGTGAATATCGCTATACCTGGTTTGCCCTGGCTGAATAAGGGAACAAGAAAACAGTCGGTGTCAAGAGGTACAAAAGGAGCCGCCCTTGCGCTGAAAGCCCACGCCTGCATGTGGTTGAAGGATTATCAGGGTGCTTCAGATGCGATAAAGGAAATCATCAGCACTAACACTTTCAGACTGGTGCCGATAGAAGAGTTCCGGAATTTGTTTGATACAGGGGAATCTGATGAGATGATATTCGAGATGTATTATGATGCACAAAAAGGTGAGTTCTCAGATTACTATGGACATATTATGACCTACTATCTGACTAATCCTTACACTTCCAGAGGAGAATTGTCATTGGCAGTACCCAAATCGAAGATACTGGAGATTTATCCTGATTATGTCAGAGACAAATCCGACAAAAGAGTACCTGCCTTTTTTCAAAGTATCGATTTTTCTGTGAGCAACAGTGAGCTGCGGCCAGTATTTCCGGATCCGCTGCAGAACGGAGAACGCGCCATTATGTTCGCCAAATTCAGAAAGGTAAAGGATCGGACTTATAGCCTGATGCAGGCGCCGGTTCCTGTTTTCAGGTATGCAGATGTGCTGCTTTTGAAGGCGGAGGCCGACGCACGGCTTGGTCGCGTGAGCGATGCGCTCGAAAACCTTAACGCTGTTCGCACGCGGGCAGGTATTCCGCTCTTCACCAGAGACGATCAGGCGGTAGTGATCGAAGAAGTGCTGGAAGAAAGACGAAGAGAACTGATCGGCGAGTATCAACGCGTGTATGACCTGGTTCGTTTGGGTCGCCTTCATGAGTTTAATAAAAGTGTGACGGCACAGGGAGAAAAAGATGGTGCCGGATTTTGTCCGGTCAGTCAGGAAGCCTTTGCAAATAATCCAAATATGGAACAGACTTATTACTGGCAGTTTAATCAATAATCGTACGGCCGAATTAAAAAATAAAAAAACATGCGGATGAAATTAATTAAAGCAATCGTATTCATTGGCGTCTTGCTGGTTTCCGGGTGTAGCCGCAACTATTTCACCGATGGCGGCACCTTGCCCGTTGACAAGTCAACGATCCTGGGCGTATCAACAATGGATTATCTGAAAAGCCATCGCGAAATGTTCGATACACTGACTACCCTGATCCGGTTAAGTGGACTGGAATCGGCCGTTAATGCCAGGGGAACTACATTTCTGGCCCCCAGGGATTATTCTATACATAACTATTTCAACCTGATTTTTCCAGACCCGGAAAAAAGGCCGGCAACGCTGGATGCCATTCCACAGGATGAGATGACTAAGATCACGGAGATACTCAGGAATTACATCATTCCGAATGAAGAGATAGTCCGCGATAAATTAGCGAGTACTTATAGCTATGCAACAACTTACGGCGGCAAAAAGGCACGCTTTAACATTGTGCAGGAAGATTACCTGGGGAACGTGAAGAAAGGTGCGAAATATATCATCTTTTCCCTGAACGTTAGCGCACCAGGGGAAAAGGAGATATACCAGTCCGTACAAGTTGCAACCTCAGACCTGCGATCTACGAATGGAGTAGTCCATGTACTGAGTTCTGACACACATATTTTTGGATTTAACTAGAGTAAAAGGAGATGAAACACAACAGAATTTCCTGGTTTTTTACAGCAGTCTTTGCGGGTGCAACACTGCTGATAAGTGCCTGTACCAAGATTCCGCAGGAGGGAAGCATTGCTCCGGACGTCAGCTATAAAAACAGAAAACAATACGCCGTTTCCGGGTTGCAATTGAATATCGGCGACTTTCAGGCTTCCAGGTCCACGCTGCCCCTGAAATTCGAAATTGTTGATCTGAGGGAGCTGCACGGGCAGAAGACAGACGCCTTAAAGGAGAAGATCCCCGTTGTCCGCTACAAAGAACCAATTGTAGGCAACGAAACTCCGGCAGAACTGCAGCTGAAATCAGACACCGTGATGACGCAGGCAGTGAGCATTAATCAATATACCGGTAAGCTGGAAATCCTGGAGGGCAATCATATTCCTGCCGGCGAGTATCATTTTGATATACGCATCTCCAATCAGTCGGGAAGCAAGATGTTAAAGGATGCACTCGTGGTAGCATTCAAAGAATTCGATGTGAAATCATGGTCGTCCAAAATGGCCAAACAACCTGAAATAGAACGTATCGGAGATGCACCCAACCAGATCACTTTTGTGGGATACCTGAATGGCAAACCGCTTTCCGGCGACTATATCGATTTTACGAAGAATCGCTCCGCAGGTTTTAAAGGCACATTTGTGAACGATACTAAAGATGGTGAAATATGGAGTGTAGGCTTTCCCGTAAAGGAATCAGATACCTACTGCACCTGGAAACTGGTAGACACTACCGGCGGCGTGGAAAAAGTTACCTATGAGGCTTACAACTTCAATTTTGTCATAGGTCTTCCCGGCAATTATGTGGTTAGATTATTTAAGTAAAGAAAGATGGAACCGGACATGAACATTTTTTCTCACACGGACGAATGTATCACCGAAGTGCCATCCGGCTAATTTAAAAAAACAAAAAATACGCGGATGAACAACTTTTTTAAATATCCCTGTCTGATCCTGACTGCCCTGCTGATAGCGGGTCAGGTTGCCTATGCACAGACTGATAAGGCCAGGAAGATACTGGTGATCGGGGTCGACGGTATTATCAATACTGCCATCGACTATGCGGCTACTCCTGGTATCGGAAGGCTTAAGGCAAATGCTTCATATAGCATGAACGGTTACGGCGGTGTTCCTGCTTATGGAAGCTCCGGCTGGGCAACAATGCTCACAGGTGTTTCAGCCGGTAAACATGGTGTAACAGTCAACCAGTCTTTTTCCGGGAACAGATTTACGGAGTATCCATCGGTTGTCAGTCGCATCAAATCTGCGGCGCCGGCTATTGTGGTGGCATCCGTTGTTCGTACTCAGGAAATCAATACCCTGTTGAACCAGTCGGCAGATTATAAATTTCAATTTACTTCCGATGGAGAAGTATATAATAAATCTGTTGAGCTGGTGAAGCAGGCGAACATGGGCGCTGTATTCGTACAGTTCAGCAGTCCGGATGATGTGGGGCAACAGGTGGGATTCCAGCTTCGCCAGGCCAGGTACGTATTAGCCATCCAAAAGATCGATGAGTATGTGGCGGGATTACAGGCCGCCATCCAGTCGCGCGCAAATTATGCGAAAGAAGACTGGAGTATCTTTCTGGTGTCTACACACGGCGGAACAGAGTCAGGAATACCTCAGAGCACTACTCTTGAAGAGATCAACGTGCCTATTATTTTCTCGGGAGCTGAAATGGACAAAAAGGAACTGGTCGGCACCCAGATGGCGCCCCGGGAGAATGCGGATAACGTTTTAACGATCAATAAAGCGCCTTCGGGCGACCGGACGTATGTTCGTATTCCCATCCGCGGAACAGCCTTACAGGGCATGAATAAATTCACCATTGAGTTTTGGGCAAATGCAGGTGATAACAGCAGTGATCCATCCATCATAGGCGATAAAAACTGGGATTCCGGTGGCTTACCAGGGTTCACCATCTGCAGAAGTGGCACCTCCTGGAAAATTAACATTGCGAATCAGAAATCAGAACGTTATGATGTTGGCTCCAACCGGGTGTTGGAAGATGGTAACTGGCATCACCTGGCCGTTACGTTTGATAAAACAAAACTGTTAACCGTTTATCAGGACGGAGAGAAAGTGGCGGAATCTCCGCTGACCTATAAGGATGCGGACAATATGGCTTCCCCTTACGATTACCTGTGCCTTGCTCAGGAAGGAACGCAGAAATATAGTGGCGGCGCACCTAACTGGGCCGGCTCCTTTAATGAAGTGAGGATATGGACAGATGTACTTTCTGCCGGAACCATCCGTGATTACATGTATCTCCGCAATATCGAAACCAGTAACCATCCTAACAGGGCTTCATTGAATCTTTACCTGAAAATGGATGAAGTGAGAGGTAATGTGGTGAAGGACTACAGCGGTAAAGGCAATAACGGCGAATTGGTAGGCCCTGCCAGCGAACGTCACCCGTATTATCCGATTGGCCTCACTGATGTTGCCGTCAATGTGCTGAGCCATCTGGGAATGCGTGCAGATGGCAGCTGGGGCCTGGAGGGAAGTGTACTGAAGTCGAACGTTCCGTTCCGTTTGTTTAAAGTGAATAACTAATCATAAAAAGGATATGGCAAAGAAACTGAATCTGAAATCCTGGTGGCTGCTGCTGCTTATAGCAGGTATAGGAGGGCTGGCTTCCTGCAAAAAGGAATCATTGCAGCAGAGCGGGCTTAATAAAGAACAACTTGTTGCCGGCCGGCTGGATGGCACCTGGACAACCCCCACGAATATCATTACGCCTGAAAACGTACCGGCTGAGATATTTGGGACCATGCGCCTGGTATTTACTACAGACGGAGCAGGCAGCCCTTCGAAATTCATGGCACAGGACTGCCCCATTGTATTCGGCAACGCTGGTAATGCCGGAACCTGGAAGGTAACCGGCACGCAGGATAGTGCAAAGGTGAACGTGACAGATTATGGCCCGGTCGATGAGTTCAAAGTCAGGGTTACATCTTCAACACTCACCATCTCCTTTTACATGGGCTGGGAGAATACGGATACAAAAGCAACCGGAAAAGGCACCTTCCAGGTAACGCTCACCCGTCAACAATAAATACAGGCGCCGGACTTATAAAATCAAAAAATATAAGCATGCAAAAAAATAACAATAAACGATTCATTTTCTCATTCGCTATGGTGATGCTTAGCGCAGCGCTGCTTACATCGTGCAGGGAAAAATACGACTATACGATTGATACCGCCAACCCGGTTATCGTTAGCTATAACCCCTCTTCGGCTGTAGAAGGTATTGCGGTAAACAGTGGCCTGGTACTCACCTTTAATAAGTCGATCAAAAAAGGATTGGGAGAAGTGGTACTCGCCAGTAAAACAGATACCCAGCGTATAGATATTACATCTGATGCCGCGACGATTGGAAAAGACAAACCAGTGCTCACCATTAAACCGCCAAGGGATCTTAAGGCAGACGAGTACTATACTGTTACGCTGCGCCGGGGAATCGTTACCGACCTGCTTGGGAACCTGTACATGGGCATGCCGGACGGAATTTCATGGACCTTTAAAACAGTCGGGAAAAGTGGTCTGGCGCTTACTTCCATCAATCCTCTTCCGGGAAGCATAGATGCCTCCCTGTTTAAACTGGAACTGACTTTTGCTGCGGCGGTGAAGAAAGGAACCGGCAATATTGCCGTATTTGAATCCGCCGGCAATACCAAGGTAGCGGATGTACCTGTGACCGGGCAGGCAGTTACAATAGATGGCAGCCGCGTAACCGTCAGGCTGGGAACGCCTCTTAAATTCGCTACCAGCTATTATGTGATTGCTGATGCCGGATGTATGACAGACGCTGACGGGAAAGCGTTTGAAGGTTTTTTAACCCCCACTTCCTGGACCTTTACCACCACGAGTGGCAGTGGAAACAACCTGCTGGTTTATCTGCCGATGGACAACGATTTATCTGATGTCAGCGGAAACAGGTTTGACGCGATGCAGGGAGAGCGTGCCTCCGCAAAGGTGAGTTTCGTAACGGATGCAATACGGGGCAGAGTAGCATCATTTGTGGCTGGTTCGTATGCCGTATTGCCCAGGCACGACTTGTTAAGACCAGGTCTCACACAAAGCTTCAGCTTCAGCTTTTGGACGAAGCTGAAAGGAATCGGCTCAGATCCTGTGCTGTTCTCCAATTCCAACTGGGACAGTGGCAAAAATCCCGGATTTGTTTTGGCTACCGATGGTGGTGCTACCTATACAGGGCCAGGTTCATCAGGCAGGGGCTGGCTGGTTAAGCTTGCCGGCGATGCGGGCGGCGTCAGCAACCGCATGGACTGGCGAGCAAGTGAAATGATTCCGCAGGCACCTGCGCTGTCTGATAATCAATGGCACATGGTAACAGCAGTAGTGGATCAGGGCGCAAAGCTCCTGCATGTATACATCGATGGAAAAGAATATACAAAGGCTACACCTTTTGACCTGAACAACATAAAAGGACCATTGTGGGATAAAACAAACGACTACCCCTTCACTATCTGGGAAGATGGAACTGGAGCTTATAACAGTGGTGATGGCACCAGAAAAACACTGAGTGGATTGGTAGATGATGTCAGGATCTATAGTAAGGCATTGAGTAGCGGAGAAGTAAACAGTCTTTATATCGCCGACCAGAAATAACAGATCTCATAGGTGCTATTTGTATATTAACTAATCTTGAAAACATGAAACGTATTCTGAGTACATTACCCATTTTTCTTGTAATCTGTGGAACGCTGCAGGCGCAGCAACCCAGTAAAACCAAACCGCTGTTCCAGCATGTTGTGGTGATAGGAATTGATGGTTTAAGCAGTGGCGGGCTAATGAAGGCCGACGCACCGGTGATACACCGGATGATCGCTGAAGGAGCTTTCAAATACGATGCGAGGACGGTGTTACCTTCTTCAAGTTCGTCGAACTGGTCGGCTATGATCCTTGGCGCAGGCCCTGAAATAACAGGCATTACTTCCAATGGCTGGAAGCCGGACGGCAAATCTATGAAACCCGTTGTGGTAAATAAGATCGGGCGCTCACCCAGTATCTTCGATATTATACGCCAGCAGCGCCCCGACGCAGAACAAGGGGTTGTTTTTCATTGGGATGATTATGGCCGCTTACTCCAGAAGGAAATGGTGAACGAATACGAGCACGCTAAATCTGAAACAGAAGCCGCGGCTAAATTTTCAGATTATATCACAACCCGGAAACCGACGTTCGCGTTTCTTCACTTAGACCATGTCGACGGTGCCGGCCATAAATTCGGGCATATGACGCCGGAATATCTGCAGTCGATTGCCAGAGCGGATAGCCTGGTAGGCCAGGTCTTAAAAGCGATCGAACAGGCTGGTATGAAAAACAACACACTGGTAATGATCGTGGCCGACCATGGAGGAATTAACAAAGGACACGGTGGCGAATCAGCAGAAGAAATTACTATACCGGTTGTGTATTACGGCCGTGGAGTAAAGAAAGGATACAAAATTCAGCAACCTGTTTACCAGTATGATCTGGCGGCAACCATTGCGTTTGTTTTCGGACTGGAGACGCCATATTCCTGGACTTCCCGTCCTGTAAAAGCAGCGTTTGAAGGTTTTAATGAACCTGCAAACCTGTTAGTAGGACTTGAGTAGAAAAAGAAATTGTGATGTTGAAACTGAAAAGAGGCTGTCTCAATATTTATGAGACAGCCTCTTTTCAGTATATTATATTCCGTTTAACAGTTGAAGCGCTACATTTTCTTTGCGTGTATAATTTGGTTGATCCCCTTTGAAGCTTCTGTCAGCCTGATTTCCATAGCGTCATTTTCTTTAAAAATGATAGAAAACTTATAATCCTCAATCCTGCATAACCTGTTGTAATCAACAAAGAGGGTATCATTTACCCATTTTCCTTTAACGGCCATGGGTAATCCGAAAGTAATGAGATGGGGTTGCGGAAGTTTTTCCCGGTTCCATACTTCGAAGACGCCGTCAATTTTTCATTTTCCGCTCAAGACTACCAAAATATTGGTAGAAGGAAATACCGTACTGATGGTATTTCATCCAAAATATCTACTGGCTACTTTTACTGTTAATATTTATCCCTTCAGCAATACAAAGCTTCTCTCTATGAAACGATTGACATTTATCTGTACCGCCACAACTGCCATCGTGTATTTGTTGTTCATCGGCAACGGTTGCAGCAAATCGTCCGAAAAGAAACAGGATTCCACGGATAATCCGGCGGGCGGAACAACACCTAAGGCCAGTAACGATAACCAGAGTGGCGGTATTTATAAGGGTACGCTCACCGGTTCGAGTGGTTTTTTCCTGATCAACCTGCAGGCAACCAAGCCTTATCTGATTTATCAGTGGACCAATCCTGCCGGTGCTGTTGATAGTTTACTGGCTTCTTCATTGGGTAACTGGCAAACCGGCCAGGCGATTTCCAAAGCGCTGTTCACCGGACCCAGTGGAGCGAAATTCTGGTTTTCTGTAGGTGCCAACGGCAGTAATCCGATGATCGACTCTTTATACCTGCCTGCACATCCGGAGCCTGTATTCACTGCTATTGCAAAAGAAACTTCTGTTAATCCAATCAAAGTATACCAGGGCACGGGTGCTGCCACGAGCAGTAATGGGGGGAAATGTGGGAGCGCGATTGTCAATATATGGACGGGAGGCAGCGTTGCCATGGGAACCTATCTTGCCGCAAGCGGCGAACACGGGAGTGGCACCGGAACCATCAGTGGCAATCAGTTACAGATTATGATGGGCAATGAGTCCGGTACGCTGACCATCAGCAATGATGCCACCACCATTTCCGGAACGGCGGTGGGTAATACCTGCTCGCATATTATCACGTTAAAAAGAATCTTCTGAGAGAGGAATACACCAGGCCGTTGCATTTCCTGATGATATGTTCATGCTGCATTACTCTATACCTACAACAAGGGAGTGCACGGCTGGTTTTTGAAAGTAATTGTGAAGTCTGTTATAATTTGATCCAACCCTGGCTTGAAGCAAAGCGGAGTAACCCGGCCAAATTCCTTGATTTACTTTTTAGCATCATGTTTTTTCGATGCGTCTCTACTGTTCTGTAACTGATGTGCAGCAATTCGGCTATTTTTTCATTGGTATATTCCCTTGCCAGTAATTGAATGATCTCTTTTTCCCTTTCTGTGAATATCACCGATTTTTCGGTTGTCTCTTTCTTTGGCCCTTTATAGCCGCCCACTATGCGCTGAAGGACCGCTTCACTAAAGAAGAATTGTCCATTCGCTACTCTGTTAACCCCTTCTACCAGTTCATGCCGGGTACAATTTTTTAGCAGATAACCGGAAATGCCCATTTGTATCATTTCAGCAACGATTGCATCTTCGTCATGTGTGGTAAGGATGATGATCTTAGCCTGCGGCCGGTGCTGTTGTATCCATCGTGTTAGCTCCATACCACCAGGCCTGGGCATGTTGATATCGAGCAGGCATACGTCTACCTCTGTTTTATTAAGCAGATCGATCACCTGCTCGCCGTTTTCTGCTGTTGCTGCAATTTCGAAATTGGCCTCTGCGCTGAGAAGTAAAGTCAATCCGTCCAATAATACACGGTGATCGTCGGCGATCAATAACCGAATCTTCGTCGGTACAATTGCTTTCATATACGTAAATCTAAAAGCTGCAATCCAAATATTCCGGTAGTAATGATATTATCATGTATAAGGAATCTCAATGATGATCGTTGTGCCGCTGCCATGCTGACTATCAATGTCAATGGTTCCACCCAGATTTTTAATCCGTGACTGCATATTGTTTAATCCGCTGCCTCCTGTATTTTCACGGCTGACCTCAAATCCCTGTCCGTCATCTTCTATCGTGATGTTGATATTGCTGGCAGAACGAACCAGTTGTACTGTGATATTACAGGCCTGCGCATGTTTGACGATATTGTTCACGGCTTCCAGCACTACCTGGTAAATGCTCAATTCAGTGGCTTCATCTAGTCGGGAGGTAAATCCAAACGTAGTATAGTTGATGTAGATGAAAGATTGAGTAGTAATCCGGTTAAAAAGGTTTTGCAATGCCACGATCAGGCCTAGTTTCAATAAAGTGGCAGGCATAATACTATATGTTATATTTTTCATCTCCTGCATAGCGTCATCCAGCAATGCCAGCGCTTCTTTTATGTTCTCCTTTTCCTGTACCGGTAATGCATCTGTTTCTTCAACGACCGACAACTTTAATATAGCAGCTGATAAAAGAGACCCAAGAGTGTCGTGCAGATCTTCGGCGATCCGTTTTCTTTCCCTGTCAACAGCCCGGATAGTAGCCCCGAGGCTTTCTTTTTGCTGGATGTTAAGCACACTATGGAATTTGCTCTTTTGCCTGACACTGTACCATTTAAACAGGAATAGTACGATGAGCACGCTTGCGCAGGCAATGCCGATGCCAGGGTCTTTCCAGAACCTTCGCCGGTTCAGCGCGGCTTCCTGCAATCGTTGCCGGGTTTCCATTTGGTAATGGTGCTCTTTTTCAAGTACCGGCTGTCCGTTGTTTTTTGCTGCAATACTATCTGTACCCTGAGTGTAGCGCAGGTGATAAGTATATGCGCTATCATAATGCTGAAGCGCTGCGAAGACAATGGATAGTTGTTTGTTGGCATCCTGCAAACATTCCATATATCAGTTCATTTAACACACTTTAGAAGTGGGTTGCCCCGTCTGCGTTATTGAACAATTCTTCATGGGCCAGTCCTCGAAGGATATTTCCGTAGCAATCACATAATCCCCATCAGAAAAACTGGGGTTCATTTATAGCGGCCTTAATGCTCATACAGAGAAAAGTTTTCGAAAGTTACGATTAATTTTATCCTGCCGCGTACTTTTAAAACTATATTTATCATTTTTAACTGCTCTCTTTTGCGTCACCGTCTTCTTACTACTGTTTTCCTCTGTGAGCAGGCTTACCGGCATCCTGCCCGGAAAATCTATTCTCACTCTTCTCTGTGCTATGCAATCCGCCAAATCGCCAGCTAAAGGATAATGAAACAGAACGGTTATAGAACCAGCTGGTGGTGTTACTTTGGAAAGTAGGTGCAGTGGCAGTGCTCTTCTGCATAAGATTATTCTGAAACAGGTTATTCGCGCTAAGTGTCAGACTGGCTTTCTTATCGAATATCTCTTTTTGTACAGCAATGCGATAGGAATAGTTGGCTGAATTTGTTCCCTGCAGCGTAATATAACCATTCCCATAATCGCCTGAAATTAGCAGGCTGATGTCCTTTGGCAGCTCATAAGTGCTGTTCAATCTGAGTGTATAAAAATTACCGTAATGCTGAAGATTTAGAGTTTTGCTTTTAAACTTCTGATAAAATAACTCAGCACCAGCATTCAGGTTCCATTGAGCATTAAGCGGCAGGGATATATCGATGTTCATGCCCAGTCTGCTATTTGCTGCAATGTTCTGGGAGGTAGTGTACGAAACACCCGCTGTATCTACTGTAGCAATAGATTCTATGGCATTACTGTTTGTGTTGAAATAAATGCTGCTGTTTAATGAGAATCCGAATGCCGCACTGTAAGCATATCCCAGCTCAAACATCCGCGTCAACTCGGGTTTCAGATAAGGATTCCCGGCGGTAATGTTTTTCGGATCGCTGGCATTTACATAAGGATTCAAATCCCATATCCATGGTCTGCGGATCCGTTCGGTGTAATTCAGTTTCATTTCCTGCTCATCATTGAACTTCTTTGTTATAAGCAGGCCTGGCACCCAATTGCTGTAGCCTGAGCGGAACGAAGAGGTATTGTTGGTGAAGTCTCCTCCCAGCCGGGTATTTTCATATCGCAGCCCCGGGCGAAATCCCCAGCCATTGGCTGTTCTCAGGTTAATGCTGACATATGCCGAGAAGATTTCCTGGAAATAACTCATTACATTTGACCTGGAGGTATCTGCAGGATTCAGGCTATTGAATACTTTATAATCGCTTTTAGCATTATTTCCCAGATACCGCACGCCGGTTTCAATGGTACTCTTACCGGATTTGTTCAATGGATGCGAATAATCTGTCTGTAGGCTCCAGTCTGTACTACTGCCAATATTAGGACTTTCTTCTCTGAACGCGTGCGTACCATTCATCAGGTATTGGTCGGTGATGTACGCCGATTTGTCGTCTGATCTGCTTGCCTGACCAATGAACTGAAGCTCTTGCCCCTTTCGCGTGAACTTCTTCTGGTAATTCAATGAAAGCTCATAAGAGCTGAAAGAACCACCCTGGTCACTTTTCTGGGTATACTCAGTATTTTCTGTACTACTTCTATAACGACTATGAAGATCACTTTTTTCCGGCCAATTACCTTTCCAGAATGAAATTCCTGCTTCAATTTTTTGCAGTGAATCCACCCGGTATTCGGTGGTAAAGCTACCATAACCTCCTCTGCTGCTGCGTTTAGCATCCATTTCCTGTAATAGATTCCCGATAATCTTTCCATTGGCGAGGGAATTCCTCTCTGATACCGAAGTATTGCGCTCTTTCTCATGACTCATATTCAGCATGAATGAAAAATTGAATTTTCCTGTTGCGATATTCAACCCGAGGTCGCCGGACTGTTCCATGTTTCCACCCGACAGATCAAGATTTCCGCTGGTACCTTTCATTTTCTTCTTTGTAATGATATTGATTACCCCGGCTGCACCCTCCGCCTCATATTTGGCAGACGGGTTGTTGATCACTTCAATGGATACGATACTGCTTGCAGGAATCGTTTTCAGCGCTTCTTTCAGATTTTTAGCCATAATAGCAGATGGCATTCCATTGAGCAGTACCTTGATATTAGCGTTGCCCCGCATTTTTACTTCACCGCTTGCTTCTACAGTAAGCATCGGCGCTTTGCGCAATACATCAGCGGCTGTTCCTGCTTTATTGCTGATATCAGAGCCGGCATTGTAAATGATCCGGTCTTCCCGGATTTCTATCAGCTTCTTCTTCCTGTTGGCAGTTATGGTAACGCCTTCAAGAAGTTTGCCCGTCTGCGAAAGGCTTATCCGGCCAAGATCTACGGCCTCTCCGGACACATTGACAAGGCCCGAAAGATAGTCATTAAACCTAATGTACCTTACGCGGATGATGTAGTTGTTTTTAGCCGGCACCTCAAAAGTAAATGAACCACTGTCCGATGTTATTGTTGTATTTAATACAGTGCTGTCGTCTCTTTGAAGAATAACTGTAGCTCCTGGCAGTGGAGCATTATCATCAGCGCTTATTACTATACCTTTAAGGGCTACTTTGGGCAACTTATTCTCCTGGGCATAAAGGCCTGCAACATTAAAAAGGAGCAATGAAACAAGCAGGAATCTATGAAACAGAAACATACAGCATATTATAATTCCTGCAAATGAATACCAATAGTCTCTTATTAGAAATAACAAGATGACGAATACAGTCATAAAAATGACCAACAATGTTTGTCAATTTTTATTGCCGTATAATAAAAATTAATAGAGATTTGATACATCAACATAATGGATTAATCCTGTACAACAGGTTACATTACATTTTTGTAAAAGACACTGATATGTTATTGAATAGAAAATGGCAGAATAATATATATCTACAGGAAATAATCATCTTTATCGCCATGTTCATCCTGACCATGCTGCACGAATGGATCTGGATAGATAGCGTTTTGAATTTCTTCAAGGGCCTGGCGTTTTTTATCCTGCTATATATGCAGGCCCAGGCACACCGTTTTTTTATTTTCCCTTTCTTTTTGAAAAAGGATTTTGTATCGTATACATTGCTTACCTTTTTAACAACCTTTGCAGGCGCGTTTCTTCTTTTCGAGATCGACTATCGTTGGGTACAGCCTGGTTTGTATCAGGAAGATAGTGTAGCTGCTGAATTGATATATCATTTCGTGATTTGCATTATCAGCACGTATACTATCATGTCGCTCTTTTTAATGAGGCAATATATGACGGAACTGCAAAGGCGGAATCAGGATCAGCTGTTACTAAGCGAAATGAATATGAAATTTTTACATGCCCAGCTTAACCCGCATTTCTTTTTTAATATGCTGAATAATCTATACGGTGTCAGTCTTGCAGATCCGGCGAGAACGCCAGGGTTGATTATCAAATTATCCGATTTAATGAGATACCAGATCGAGAATGCTAATAAGTTCACTGTATCCTTATATGATGAAGTATCTTTCATCAGGAATTATATAGATCTTGAAAGAGAAAGAATAGGGAAGCGGTGTGATATCAGATTTGAGTATCCCGAAAGCAAAAACTTTCTTGAACAATATCAGGTGGCTCCGCTGCTGCTGATTGTTCTGGTCGAGAATGCATTTAAACACAGCATAACCAATGGAAGCTGGTTTGTACATGTGTTTATCGTGCCTAAGCATGATCAGCTGGAAATAAATATACATAATTCCATGCCCGACGAGAACCTGAAACGCAAGTCTACCGGTATAGGGTTGAATAATATCAGGCAACGGCTCGAGTTTCTCTATAAAGGAGAATACCTGTTTCTGACTTCACAGGATAAACAGGCCCACCAGACAACATTGATTTTGCGATTAAAAAATAATATAAATGGATAACCTGAAAGCTATAGTCGTAGACGATGAGGAAGGTGCACACCTGGTACTTTCTCACTATCTCGCTAATGTAAAAATGTTGACTTTAGCCGGCTCATTCTATAATGCTATTGAAGCCATGGAATATATCTACCGGCACAAGGTAGACATTATTTTCCTCGATATCAATATGCCGGGATTATCAGGTATGGAAATGCTGGAAACGATGTCAACACGCCCCCACGTCATTCTCACTACAGCATATAAGGAGTATGCGCTGGAAGGATATCAATATGAGGTAGTGGACTACCTTGTAAAGCCATTTGATTTTAAGAAGTTCCTGTCGGCCATTGATAAGGTATTAAACAGGATCAATCTGCATAGAGATAAAGCTATATCCCGTTCATCTGCGGATCACCTCATATTAAAGGTCAATGGAGATTTAATAAAGATTGATTTCGCCGATATCCTCTACCTTCAAAGCTATGGTAATTATGTAAAAGTATTCGTACAGGATGGCATGTATCTGTGTCAGTCGACTACTGCTGAAATAGAGGAAAAACTGCCTCCTCATCTCTTCTTACGGATTCATAAGTCGTTTATCGTTTCCCTGGGTTATATTGAAAAAATGTCTGCCACTCATGTTTGGCTGGGGGGCAGCATACAATTGCCTGTTGGAAATACTTTCAAAAGGAAGCTACAGGATTATTTCGGGAAGAAGGATTATAAATAGAGAGGTTATTCACTAAAGGGATATGCGCTGGCTGTATTACAAGGTCTATATTTTTTACCCTTTGTCACAGTTTATTTTACAGTCTTAACAAAAAAGGCGTCCTCTTTTAATACCCGAATTTTACCGCTGATTTTCTACACGCAGATAGACTGCGTAACCTTCATTTAACTTGAAATAGCTATCACGAGATATTAGTGTAGCATGTTTGTTAACAACGGAGTATTTTTCTGCTCTATTAAAAACCCTGGTATGAAGTCGTCTATTCTTTTTCTACTTTTAATTTTTCTATGTTATTCCCTGTCTGCACAATTTACAGTAAACTGTTATAGTGTTCTGGATAGTAATATTTCCAACCCTGACAGGGGATTTACAATGTATTATCTTTCCGGTACAAGTGCCAATACGGTATTGCTCAGAGACTATCCTGCCAATTCCCCGGAAAAGGTGATCAACAAACTCAAAGAAAATAAATACAGTCTTGTGGCGTTTATTGCTATCCTCAAGGATTATAAAACAGCTGCTATCAGTCAGGGGTATCTTGATACCCTGGCGCTTAATCTTCAGACAGTCAGGGATAGTGTGCTCAGCGTGTCCTGGGAAAAAACGGGCAACCGCAAAGCATAGGTAGACGCCATTCTCAAAGATGGACTCACCCGGACAGAGGTAGGACAGTCTTCCATTTGTTCACCAGCGCCCATGACAGTAGCTCTTCATAGGCATTTGTGAGCTTTGTGATCTGCTTTTCAAAGAATAAGGCAAACCTGGAAAATACCGTTTTCCCATCCAGATGGGTAAGCTTGGCAAAGCGCGAGGATATCATCGGCGTTAGGGTAAAGGAGACCATAAGACTGGACAGTGTGGAGACCACAATGACCAATGAAAACTCTTTTACCAGGCTACCCACCAAGCCAGGCACAAAAGCAAGTGGCAGAAACCTAAAAAACTGGCCTGGCACAGGCGGATACCTTTACTGGTGATACCCCTTTGAGTAAATACTCAAAATTTATTTATCAGCAATTCCATGATCGACAAATACGCACAGAGCCTTCCTATAATTAAAACTTAATATTAGGGTAATATTAAAACATCCAATTTTGCATTGGTTAGATGTATTCTCATGGATTATAAGCAGGCATCAGATATTGAGTTATGGTATTGTTGTCAGCAGGATGACATTCGGGCTTATAGTGAGCTGTTCGACCGGTATGCAAAATCGCTGTACCGGCAGGCTATCGCCTACGTCCATAACGAAATGGATGCGGAAGAACTGGTAATGGATCTGATGCTGAACCTTTGGGAAAAACGGGGACATTTGAAAGCCCATGCAGGCAACAACGTTAAAGCCTACCTGATGCTTTCCATGCGCAACCGCATCATTAACCATCTTCAAAAAAATATCCCGGACATGTCTTCCATCGATTTGCTCGAAGAAGACAGGCTCGTTGATAGCCGACAGGCTGACTATGGGATCATCTCCAGGGATATGGAAACCATCTACGAATCCGAGGTTGATAAGTTAAGCCCACAACGACAAAAAGTTTTCCGTCTTAGCCGGGAAAAGAACCTCAGCTATGCGGAGATCGCGGCAGAACTGAACCTGTCTGTCAATACTGTAGAGAACTACATGGTATCTGCCCTTAATACCCTCCGAGAAAACACCCGTGAATACCAATCGTTCGTTACGCTCCTAGTGTTCCTGTTGGTACAATAAACTCCGTTATTTTCTTATCGCCTTTTCACTTTTTTGCATTTTAATACCTCTCTGTTGCGTTTTTAATTATTCTCACAAAAAGAAATAATTAAAAATATCTTTCTGATTTACAGTTGATTACCTAAAATCATAAAAAATTGAAGATTTTTTTATGTCCCCATAGGTGGTCGGGCATTTCTTTTCCTGTTTATATAAGTAGAAGGCAATCATAAAATATGGATAACCAACAAAGGCAACTGTTACAAAAATTCCTGAACGGGCTTTGTTCCAAATCAGAAGACCAGCAGGTAAAGCAACTGCTGGAAACAGCGGAAGGAAAAACTATCCTGAGCGAACTGATGGAAGAACGTGACCAGGCAGCAGGCTTATACGAAAAGCCGGGTGCCAATGAACAGGATCTGGATGGCAGGGTACAGTATTGGAAAACACAGGTGTATGAACGTATGACACCTCTTAAAAAAAATGCCATCACTCCGGTCAGACGGCTGCGCTTTTTACGCTATGCCGCTGTTTGGGCAGGTATTGTACTTACAGCAGGTGTTGCCGTATGGCAAGTTAAAAAAGCAACTACCCCGCAGGAGATCGTTTATATCAAAAAGGAGAATGCCAAAGGGGTACCGGTGCACTACATTTTACCGGACAGCAGTAGCATCTACCTGGCCGCAGGAAGCAGTTTCAGTTATGCCGAAGATTATCCAAAATCGGGACGTGATATTGACCTGGACGGTGCTGCTTTCTTTGACGTAAAGCGGGATGAAGCGCATCCGTTTACCATCCATACCGGCGAAGTGCAAACCCGTGTATTGGGTACTTCTTTCCGGGTAACTGCCTTTGCAGGTGAACCGATGGAAGTAGCGGTGGCTACCGGGAAGGTTGCCGTGAGTGCAGCAGAAGGGAAAACGGAACTGGCCATGCTAACGCCCGGCGAAAAAGTGAGCTACGATCCGGCAACAAAAAAAGCGGAGCCGGGAAATATAGAGATAGATGCTTTGCAGCAATGGAAAACGGGCGAACTGGTATTTGATGAAGAGCCACTGGCACTGGTGGCAAAGGAACTGAAAAGACGTTATGGAGTCACGGTTGTGTGCCGTGACGGAGCAACGGCCGGTTATCGGGTAAGCGGAACCTTTGAAGCGACCGATTCCGTGGAAACAGTACTGAAAATGCTCAGCATTTTAGGCAAGTTTAAATATGAAGTGCAGGATGGAAATACCTATTATTTATCAAAAACAAAAGATATGCGGCAACAATAGACCAGGGTATCCTTTATAAAGTCAAATAGCGGCCTGCTGGTAACAGACCGCTATAAAGACAAAAAGCCGTTGCGATTTGACGATCAGGGCGGCTTGATGCGAACATCCCGAAATAATCGGGACTAACGAACTATTTAATTAAAAAATAAATAACCCGTAATTATTACAAACATATGCAAAAAGTAGTACAACTACTTCGCTTCATGCGATTTATTAAGCACATACCGGCGCGAACGGCATGTATGCTGCTTATCTTCAGTAGTTTCCTTTCATTAACAGCTGGCGCACAGGATTTTCAGAATAGCAAGGTCAACCTCGAATTGAAAAGTGTTTCCCTTAAAGAAGCCTTTGCAGATATACAGAAACAAAGTGGTATCCGTTTCATTTATGACCAGGACATTAAAAAATATGATGCCCTGAAGATCACGCAAAGCGTTAAGGATATCACGGTTAAAAGAGCCGTGGAACTCATACTAAAAGGCACCAACCTGCAATATGTACCGGAAGGCAGCCATGTAATGATCAGCGAAAAGCCGATGTCCAAATCTCCGGTCAGCCCAAACGCAGCAGCCGGTCAGGGACAGGGAACCGGCGGTCTTAAAGGCCGCATCGTGGAGTTTGAAACTTCACAGCCCCTGCCCGGCGCTTCCGTACAGATTCAGGAGCTAAACAAGGGAACTATTTCAGACAGCACGGGGTATTATCGTTTTACCGGTATACCAGCAGGACGCTATACCTTAAAAGTATCCTTTGTAAGTTATACTACCGAAAATCAAAGGATAGAAGTAAAAGTCAATCGCGACGAAGTGTACAATGCCAGGCTGCAAGGCAATAGTCAATTGGGAGAAGTGGTGATCACCGGCACGCAAAAAACGCGTACACCAGTGGCACATACTTCAGAGAGGCAGGTGCTGGAAGAAGTGAAACAGGCATCAATAGTGGTTTCTGCAATTTCTTCCGAACAAATCAGTAAAAGTGCTGATCGCAATGCCGCCGAAGTGATACAGAAAATAGCAGGCGTCAGTGTAGCAGATGATAAATTTGTGATTGTACGTGGATTAAACCCCCGCTACAATCTCACTTACCTGAATGATAATGTGGCGCCTGGTACCGAAATTTATAGCCGTGCTTTTGCGCTTGACCTGATTCCCAGCAGAATCATTGACAAAGTACTGGTCTATAAATCCAGTGGCCCGGAAACATTGGCCGACGCGACTGGTGGCGTGGTGAAAATATATACCAAGGATGCGGGAAATATAAAACATTTTGATGTAGAATTCCAGGTTGGATACCATGATCGTACTACCTTCAACAAGCATTTTCTAACCTATAACGGAGGAAAATCGGACTGGCTGGGATGGGATGATGGTACGCGAAAATTGCCTTCGTCTGTTCCCGGTTACGACCAGCTGTCGCTGGCCCGGCTTAGCCCCTCCGACTATTCAAAAACCTTCGGATCTACACTCAGTCTTAAGCAAACTACAGCACTGCCGAATTTTCAGCTTACCACAAACTTTTACAACTCCCTGAAGGTAGCCGGTAAAAGAATAGCTGTACTCACCTCCTTCAGTTATAAAAACGATTGGCTCCGCACCAACCTTTATCGCCAGGAAGGTTATCCCGAAGTATCTTCCTTTACCAATGACAAAACAACTGTGGATGACAAAAATACGCAAACTGCACAACTGAATCTGCTTCAGAACTTCACGCTTAAACTCAGTGACAGTAGCAAAATTTTCTTCAAAAACTTCCTACTACAGCAAGGGATCAACAATACGATTTCCAGGATAAGTTATCCAACTATGGGGCCTGACGGCGCTACTTCCTGGTCACGTAATAAAGATATCATCTTATCCTTTAATCAGCGTTTCCTCTATGCTGGCAATTTGGGCGGAAGCCATGCTTTACACAACCGGCAATCACTGAACTGGAATGTGGGTTATACATTCAGCAGACAAAGCTCTCCCGACCAGCGCGTAATCAGATTAACGGAAAGTCATCCTCAGGTCGCTACAGGCGATACTACCCTGCAATGGCGGGCAAGAGGCTTACCAGCAGGTCTTTCAGACGACAATTACAACATGCCTTTGAAACAAGGGATCATATCCCGTTTGTGGATGCGTAACAGTGAAGGCAATTACAATGCTTCCGCTGATTATGTGTTCCGGTGGAAACCTTCACTGTCAATCAAGGTAGGTACTTTTCACCAGTTTAAAGAGCGGCGTTTATACCGCCGGATTTATACGGTGCAGGATGGAAGTGTTACTGACCTTGCCCGGATCAAACCTTCTGATCACTGGGTGAACCCAACGTTGGCAAGATTTCATGAACAGGATCTCTCCGAATTGTGGAGTGAAAAATATCTGCGTGATGACTTAACAGGACTTTGGGTGGCCGATCGCACCACTGGCAGCGACAGTTACCTGGGAACGGAACAAAACAACAGTGGTTACCTGGCTATTCAGTTTGCACCTAACAAGCGTGCGTTTGAGCTTTATGGTGGTTTACGGTATGAATACAATCGTCAGAAGATTGGCGCCGCCATCCCCCCGGTGTCCGGTGAATCTTCAACATCGTGGTCTTCACTCAATTACCCCATATTCATTGATAATCCGGTAGGCACCTGGCTTCCATCTGTCAACGTTGCCTGGCGACCAACCCAAAGCTGGGTGATCAGAGGTAGTTACGGAAAAACTGTGAACCGCACTGAATTCAGAGAGGTAGCTCCGTATCGTGAACTGGACTATGAAAACAATGTGGAAATCATGGGAAATACAAGGTTGCAATCTGCTACTGTCAACAACTATGATTGGCGGGCCGAATATTATCCGAAGGAAAACAAGGAAGGGGAAATGATCAGCGTTGGGCTTTTCTTTAAGCAACTTCACCATCCCATTGAACGTATCAATACGGCTATTCGGGTAAGCGACGCCGATTTTCCAACTATCTCTTTCCAGAATGCCGCTTCTGCCACTATAAAAGGATTGGAAGTAGAGATACATAAAAAACTGGACTTTATTCCTGGTGCACTGTTCCGCCACTTTTCCTTTATTGGGAATCTGGCCCTTATCAAAAGTGAAACCCGGAATGACACCACCGGTCTGGCCAGCCTGTCGCTTTCAGGCGATAAACGTCCCTTGCAGGGGCAAGCTCCTTATATCGTCAATGCCGGATTGTATTACGATAATATAGGCTGGGGTACGCGTATATCAGCTATTTACAATACTACTGGTACCAGTATCTACGCAGCAGGAAGGGGATACGAATATAATCGGTTTGGTAAGGGACCCACTTATCGCGGAAGTTTGCTGGAACTACCTCGTCATAACCTTGATATTGCCATTACACAGCGTTTGATCAAAAGCCTTCAGGTGAAGTTCAGCATCCAGAATCTGCTGGATCAGGATATACTCATGGCAGAAGACTTCAACTTCAGTAATAAGTATGAACCGCTGCGTATACTACCCGGAACGAATCCGGAAACCGGCCGTGTGAACGCCGAAGGGGACAATATAACGCAGCGCTATAAACGCGGACGCTACTTTTTAATGAATTTTTCCTATTCGTTTTGATCATGAGTTTAACAACAAATACAACGAGCATACTTTGTGCAGCAGCGCTCTCATTGGCGTTATTGTCTTCCTGCAAAAAAGCAGCTCAATATTATCAAAAGCTGCATGCACAACCGGAAATATTGCAGGACTATAATGCAGTATATGCCATAGGTGATACGGTAACGCTCACAGGAAGATTAAATCCTGAGAATGCCCTCACCATTAAGGTGGGTGGCATTGGAGCAATGATCATTGCTGCTCAAAAAGTAAAGCCGGTAAACAGGCCTTTTATCGACTCTTCCACCACATTGGATAGGGTACAATTTATTATCACACCCGAAATGGGGCTTGGCCCCGACAAAAGCCTGGAGGTTATTTCTGGCGGAAATAGCACTAATTGGCCAGGTTTTGAAATTATTGAAAGTAGCAGCAATGGAGAACTACCACGTTCCCTGCAACTGGTGAAGCATGCTGATTTGCCTTTTGGTGCAGTAACACTTTATTGCATCAATGGCAAGGGAAATATTTATCTCTGGAAAAAAGATAACAGCCTGGTCCGGATTGCTCCGGATGGTGCTCAAACTATGCTGGCGGATCAAACAATATTGAAGGACGATATGGGGGCCTTTACCATTACCTCTTTCAATGCCGGTGGCCTAGATCCGCAGGAGCAGCATCTTTATTTTTCGGCCATCACTACAGATGGTGGTGCAGATAATCAGGGGAATAAAATATACAGGTTGTGTAGTTATAATCTGCAAACAAAAATCCTTACTACGCTCAATCGTACTGCCATACCTGTGAACCAGCCGGTACTGGAGAACTATCAGCCTTTTGAAGGGAGCAGCCAGCAGGTGAAATTACCGAAATGCCAGGAGCTGATACCAGATAGCAAGGGCAATCTATACATCAATATAGGCAACTATGCTGTTGCTAAACTAACGGCTTCCGGAAGCCTGAAATATCTGTTCAGAGTACAGAATAGTAACGATTTTCCTCAAATATGGAATCCTGTAACCAACAGTTATTTTTACGCGGATGATTTGAACAGCAGAATCCCCGGAATAGCTATTGTTGGTAAGCCCAAAGCATGGGATGTAGAAGAAGGTGTGCTATACTGCCTTCACCGGTCGTTGAATGACCTGGTGCAATATGATCTGGATAATCAGATGACCCTTTATACTTTACCCGCCAAATACAGCAAGATTCTTTATGAAAATGCAGTGCCCTATATCAGCGGTTCATTTTCCGTACTATCAGGTGATTATGAAGTCAGGTCTGCAGCTGAGTCTGGCCTGAAGGGGTATCTGCCGCTTCCAGGAGAGCAGTTGCTGATACTGTATTATCAGGGGCTGGACCAATTTCCCGCGCATAAATATTACAACCAATATCCTGCTTTGGGCACACGTGATTTTAAGAATAAACGTGGTCGTCGTTATGCTCCGGGAAAGCTCATCGATAATGACTTTATCATGCAGGGCAATGATCGTATGCTTAATTACGATGCAGCAGGCATGATTTATATGACCGCTGATCAAAATACTGTGATTGTTAAAACAAAATACCAATGATTAGGAAGATAGATATCTGTAAAGTCGCCTTTATAGCGATGTTAAGCATATCAGGATTCTCCGCCTGTAAAAAAGAGGATCAGCTGCCGGGAGATAGATTGGATACCTACATTAATTTTTGCAATCTCGCAGAGGCCTTGAATACGAATAATCAGCTATCACTGGATAATCGATTGCTGAGCGAACAGATTTACGGAACACGCCCGCTGCAGTTTCCTTTTGATGGGGAAGTAAGGCAGGTTCCCAGTCAGACCGGCATCAGTGATTTAACTCCTGATGGCCTGAGTGAACCGCTTAATTTAAACTATACATCGGTGTTCTGGTTGCCGGTGCGCGCGGGTAACTTTCATCTGTCTTATACCTCCGACAGTACGTTGGCAGTAATAAAGGATACCACGGTTGATTTGCAGCCAAAAACTTTTATCACCCAGTACCTGGTGGAAAATATACAATCAGATGAGGGGTACAGCATTTTTTCTTTTCCTGCAAACCTGACAGGGATCTCTGGAAAAGTGCAGGTACAGCTATTGAATCTCTCTCCCGATTTCGGTGCATTGCAAGTTGACAGAATAGACGATAAGGGTCATCTGATCACCTCCGATCTGCCGGTATCTCTGCCATCAGGCGGCAGCAATACCTCCTTGCTGGACACTGCTGGTGCGGCTGCAACGCGGAATATGATCTGGCTCAAATTTCACAAACCAGGGCAAACAAATGCATTGCTGATCCAAACAGTACCCGCTGTATCCGGCAGTTGCTTCCAGTTGGTTTTCAGAGGATTTGAAAGCACAACAAACAGACGCATAAAAATGCGGAACAATCAATACCAGCAGGTGGCTATTGCTTCCAATCTCCGCGTTAGCGTGCGCAGATTGCATTGACAAAATTTTAAATTAATATAATCGCATACCATGACAAAAATTAAGAACGCAAAATTTTGCCTTTTTTGGGCCGCCATTACACTCACCGGCCTGATGGCCTGTAAGAAAGACAAACAAGATACTGCCCCGGCACAGAAGGTGGAAACAGTGAACATGAGCATTACAGACCTGAAGGCCAAAAGCACTTCAGCAGCTGTTACCCTGACTGAAACGGGAAAACTTTTTAAGGTAAAAGGTATCGTCATATCAGACAAAATTGGCAAAAACATTGATGCCAAAACCGCTGTAATTGCGCAGGCAGATAATGCTGCAGGTATCATCGTAAATTTTACAGCAGCACATAATCTCTCACTGGGCGATGAAGTGGAATTAGGTGTATCCAACCAAAAGCTCGTGCAGCAGAATGGAGAGATCATACTGGATGGTATTCCTGTGGACAGTGCCAAAACCACCGCTACAGGAAAGACCGTCACCCCAAAGCAAACAACTATTGCAGACATTATTAGTAACAAAGCTGCCTGGGATGGTACGTTGGTGGCTGTAGGCGAAGGACTGTTTACCGGAACAGGTAAATATCACGGTACACTTACCTACACCATTGGAACTACAAGCATTCAATCGGAAATCGCTGGTGGCGCGGCTTTTGAAAATACGGATTACCCGGGTCTGACCACTGGTTTCACAGGTATTGTCAGGGCAACTAAAGACGGTGTATTGTTAAATATCCGTAATACTGATGATGTTAAAAAGCCTGAAACATTTGTATATGTGGAGGACTTTTCAGGAGCTAAGACGGGAATATATACAGGTTTGGGAACTATAGCTGCCGATGCAGATATATATGACAAGCTGATAACAACTACATTGACCAATACTTATCCTAACTCTCCAATATTTGGCACTGGGTGGGTGAGAAACAACAGGAAGGGCGTAACGGCTATTAACAGGATCAAAACAATTACATCTGGCAGCAATGATCCCGATGCTTCTTTTACAACAGCTAAAAATTACTATTGTGCACTGCCAACATCAACACCCTTCGTTTTCTCCGATTTCAGTGACCCCAATGGCAGATTTACAGCATGGGAATATTTTTGTACCTCCATTGGTTTATTTCGGGGTGCAGGAGAGGATGATAATTTAAAAGGCTTAAAAAGCATTACCGTTGTTTGTGCCGGCAGCAAAATGAAAATCGCAGATTTTGATCCGGAAGGAGCGGTGTCAAAAGATGCTACAATGACGGGTTTTGATCCTGGTAAAGACGGTTTTGCTGTAAATTTTGGAACCAATGTGGGGGAAAACCTGTACGCCGTTAACTTCAAAGACCAGGGGGTCTGGCAAACGGTGAAATTTGATAGCATAGCGGATAAGCTGGCAGCATTGGATAAGGATGGGAAAGGCAGAAGAGATTTATACATCACTTTTAGCAGCGCTCCAAGCCAAAGAGGAACCTTATTTACGAACCTTAATGGTGAATGGGAGCTGGCAGTAGGTACCCCGGTGATTATTGACAAGATCATCTTTGAGTTTACAGAAAAGCCTTTTTGGGCAAAGTAATATTTTAAGGGGTAACGAGCTTACTTGCCTTCCCCGGTAATAGAGATATTTACACAGAAGGCCTTCTGAAAAATTCAGGATGGCCTTCTGTGTATTTTGGGTCTTATTGCTGCCTGTATTTAGGCCAGTATAAGCATGATAGGTCATTTTGTACCACTATCTTGTTATACTTAGCTGTTATACTTTTAAAATTTAATAAATTTGCATATAGAAATGTATGCTTTGCGATGGCGAAGAAGATTATGCAAGTATCATGAAGAAAAAAGCTATTCAGTGCTATTTGAATACTACTTTATTTCCACTTTATTCGTAGTATAGGATAGTATATTTGTACGCATTGCTTTATCGAATACTGTCAACGGGTATTCTAAATCCAACCTTCCTAACAGACAGCAATACGCAGCCAATCAGTTTCCATGATACAAATATTGTCATACATTGCACACAGCATGTAATGTAATGTCCTATTGTACCACATTTTAGGAGCTGCAAGATTTGGTAATCAATTATTGAACAATAATGATTGTTGCAACAGATGATTTACCTGAACTGAAAGGAAGATTATCATTGGAATTTCGGTATGGCAATAGGTGGGTCGCTTTTGACAGTTCTAAACATTGTACCACAATTCGGAGACTCTAAACAGTTGCTTTATCGTTTACACAAAATATTTATATAGTCTCCTGGTAGATGATTACCAGTTCCTGGAATTTATTCAGCACATTATGTTTGTCAAATGGAGAGAAGAAAAAATTAAGCAGGCCAGCAGATATTTTCCGGGGCAAGGTTTGTAAAGAATGCAATTGGAGGTATTAACATGAAATTACGAAGTATTATTGACCCCAATGAACAAAAAGCCCGGTGCGTCAATAATTTAAAACCGGCAATTGTAAGGTGGCAACAGCGCCCTGGCCAGACCTGTTGGGCACAAGGGAAAATGCCGCTGTTTCTTTTCCGAGTGAATGGTTGATGATATCGATCCTTTCTTTTAGCAGTGCAAGTCCTAAAGACTTTTTCTTTATAGAGTCATCTGGTCTTTCTTCTTCCGTTGTTTTAATAAGCCCCCTTCCGTTGTCTTCTATGATGAATATAAGCAGGCCTCCATCGCGCATAACGGTCACTTTAAAATGTAAATTACCATCCACTATATGGCTGAGGCCATGATGGATCGCATTCTCCACAATGGGCTGAACCATCATAGGAGGAATGAGTAATTCAGAAAGGTTTGTGCCGGAGGCCTGTTCAAATTCGTAAGAAAACTGATTATTAAAACGCGCAGCCTCCAGCTCGGCATAAAGCTTCAATGCCTGCCACTCCAGTCCGGCATTGACATATTGTTGCGTAGAATTTTCCAGCATCAGCCTGCACAGTGCAGCAAACTTTTGCAACAGGCGGCTGGCTGTTTTAGGTTCATTGCTTATTATGAATGCTTCGATAGAGTTAAGGACGTTGAAAATAAAATGCGGATTCATTTGTGCGCGAATAGCTTTCAGCTCACTTTGCATTAATTGGTTTTGAGCATTCAATTCCCATTCCTTTCGCTCGGCCTGCTGTTGTTGTACAGCGTGTTGCAATCTCAATTGTTTTATCCTGTATTTGTTCAGAAAATACAGAAAACCGCCTGTTATAACCACTAAAGCAAGTATGACATAACCCCATAGGTTTCTCAAACGAAGTGCAGCCAGTTTTTGCTTTTCTTTAAATTCCCCCGCCTGTTTTTCCAACCGATAGTTGGTCTCCAATTCCGCAATTTTTTCGCGGTTTTCCTTAGAATAAAGGGAATCTTTCAGCCTGGTGGCTTCTTTCAGGCTAACCAGCGCCTGCTTATAGTCCCCCCTGGCTTCCTGCACCCTGGCAAGGGCATTCGTAGTTCTTGCTATGTATTCGGCATTGTTGGTCTCATTACTCAACATATTTGCGCGCCGGATATATTTTTCAGCTGAATCGAGCCACCGTGGCGCTCCCCGGTAGGTAGTCATGTCTAAGAAAGTGACTCCAAGGTTCTCCATGTTGGCAAGAGAAATGGTGAAAGCGGGGCCTATTTCGTCCCATATTTTTTGCGATTTTAACCCATATTCGATCTTTTGCTCCCTATCTTTCTCTATTACCGCCAGTTCATGATAGATGGTCGCCATCCCTTTCCGGTCATTGATTTGCTGAAACGCCAGCAACGCTTTCTCATAATAGCCCTTTGCCCGTGCTGTATCTTTTTTCAGTAACCAGGCATTGGTCAATGCATCCAATGCATTTGCCTTGTTGAGGTCATTGCTGTCTTTTTCTGCATACCCTACTGCCTGCTGCGCATAGAACAACGCTTTACCGGCATTGCCCATCAGGTAGTATAGTTCTGACAGGTTGTGAGCAGATATGGAAAGATCATTATAGTCATTTTCTTTTTCCGCCATTGGCACGATCTTGTATAAATATGCAACGGCCTTGTTATAGTCGCCCATATCCTGGTATGCGGCGCCTATGTTCAGCAAAACAGCGATAACACCGGCAGTGTTGCCGATATGTGTATTAATAATGTAGGCCTGGTTATAGTAATAAATGGAGGAATCGTACTTTCCCGTATAGGATAAAACATTGCCGATGGAAATGTTGAACGCCGCAATACCTTTGTTCCATTTCAGCTTTTCAGACCTGGCCAGCCCATCGCGCGCATATTGCATGCTTTTTACGGGATCGATGGTGGTATAGGCATCCCCGATCCGGTAGATCAGCCTTATTTTATCGGTATCCTCTTTCGCGGTCGGCAGACTTTTTATCATAGAATCAATGGCATGCAGCCCATACTTCTGCCCATAAACAGCCGGGATCAGCACCATGGGAAATAGGAGGAGGAAGATCCACTTTAAAGAGAAGATACCCATCTGATAAAGTTAGCGGTTGTTTGATCAATTTCAAAGATTTTCCATAGGTAATACCGGGGATTCACTCGGTGAACTACCTGGTTCGCTCATTTCGTCAAATAAGGGATCAAATGCTGCTTATCTTCAAAATAAAAACAGAATGATGAAGAAGTTTTGTTTTGCGATCCTGTTAACAACAATTCTTACCTCCTTTACCGCATGTAAAAAAAGCGGCGGTAATACCCCTGCACAGCAAGAACAAACCGGTGTGTATGTGGCAGGGTATGAAAGCAACGGAACAAACAATGTAGCCAAACTTTGGAAAAACGGGAAGGCAACCAACCTTAGTGATGGCAGTAAAGGTGCTTCCGCGAATTCCGTCTATGTATCGGGCAGCGATGTGTATGTGGCAGGCAACGACGGCTGGGCAGCCATATATTGGAAAAATGGAACAGCCATTCCCCTTACTGATGGAACTAAATATGCTTATGCAAAATCAGTTTGTGTATCTGGTAATGATGTGTATGTGGCAGGGGTTGAGGACGGAGAAGCCAAAGTATGGAAAAACGGAATAGCTACCACTCTTACCAAAGGCGGTGGTACCGCCTATTCAGTTTATGTATCGGGTAGCGATGTGTATGTGGCAGGCCGTGATGGCGTAGTAGCCACTTATTGGAAAAATGGAACAGCCACTACGCTCGATTACTCGGGCGCAGCTTTGTCCGTCTATGTATCGGGCAGCGATCTGTACCTGGCAGGGGCGAAAAGCACCGGGCCTGTATATTGGAAAAACAAAACAGCCACCCCCCTTACTAATTGTAGCCAGGCCACTTCTATCTATGTATCAGGCAGCAATGTGTATGTAGCAGGGGTTGGAAGCAACAGTACAAACACAAACGATGCAGCCAAAGTATGGGAAAACGGAACAGCGATCGTTCTTAGTGAAAACAATAGCACTGCCACTTCAGTTTATGTATCGGGCAATGATGTGTATGTGGCAGGCCGTGATGGCGTGGCAGCCACATATTGGAAAAACGGAGCAGTCGCCCCTCTTACTGATGGCAGCAAAGGCGCCATGGCGAACTCGGTTTTTGTTGTACAACGTTAGCTATACCGGATTCGCTCATTTGATTGAATAACCAACAACCGATGAGTTGAACTATCTTTGGGGAATACCGTTTATATGCATAAAGACCACAGATCATGATTAACGCGGCAATACTTGATGATGAGACCCGCAGCAGCTGGCTCATGGAGCAGAAACTAAGTGCTTTCCGGGATAGTATCAGTATTGCTGCCATCTATAATTCTCCTGAAAAGGCACTGAAAGAGATTAAAACTCATCAACTGGACATTTTATTCCTTGACGTTGAAATGCCTGGCATGAATGCTTTTCAATTTCTTGAGCGCCTGGGTGAATTCAGCTTTGAAATAATCTTCACTACTGCCCATAATACCTATATACTCGACGCCTTGCGTGTAAGTGCAATAGACTATTTGTTAAAGCCCATCGATGAAGAAGAACTGGAAAAAGCAATTAATCGGCTGAGCAAAAGAATAATGGCCAAACGCCAATCCAAAGAAACGCGCCCGGCTGTGGGCAAGCAGCAGGAGCAGGTGCGTTTGGCGCTCCCGACGGCGGAAGGAGTGTATTTTGTGAACAAGTCAACGATTACACATGTGGAGGCCATGAGCAACTATTCCATATTTCATCTCGCCAACAACAAGAAGATCACCGTTTCCAAAACATTGAAAGAATTTGAAGATACGCTCGGCGGTTCCTCTTTTCTGCGGGTAAGCCGGTCTGTAATCGTAAACCTCGACTACGTGGTAAAATACCGAAAGGGGGAAGGAGGTACGCTGGAACTAATGGATGGAAAAGAAATTGAAGTGTCTCCCCTGAAAAAAGATGCGCTGGTACAACGATTGTTCGGATGATGCTTTGCTTTTCAGGATACCCCGGCGATATATCAGGATAAATTTAATAACACTCAGTCTACAAGCAGTTATCATCAATAAATCTTCAGAAAAAAGTTCGAAACATGTCCCTTTCCACCCTGCAAAAGAAAACCAGCTCAATAAAGGGAATTAAAAAGCCTTCAAATCTTTCGACTTGAAGGCTTTTTAATTTTCTGGTTGCAAATTAAGATCTACTATAGAAAAAGTCTCTAAGTTCCTTTGCAAATAAATCAGGAGTGTCCAGTGCTGCGAAATGGCTACCTTTTTCAATGATATTAAACTGTTGCACATTTACTTTTCTATTGACCCATTCTATAGGAAAAGGGGCTTCTCCAGGGAACAGGGATACACCGGTAGGAACTTCAACTTTCATATCTGATTTAAGCCCTGTAGTCCACGCCGCCTTACTTTCTTCGGTATATGTCCGGATAGAGGTATTGATAGTTTGTGTAACCCAATATATCATGATATTGGTGAGCAGCGCATCCTTGGTGAAGTGATCATCAAGATTTTCAGGTTTGCCAGACCAACCATGAAACTTTTCCACGATCCATGAAGCTAATCCTACTGGTGAATCATTTAAGGCGTAACCTAACATTTGGGGTTTGGTAGTCTGAACAAGGTTAAAAGCACCTTCAGCAAAAAACCATTGTTGAATAACGCGACCAAACTCCTGCTCCGGTGCTGACATTGTTGCCCAATCTTCCCTTCCGTTTGGATAGCCCACATCCGTTATATGAATAGCAGAAACCAGAGAAGGATATTGATTTGCCAATGATTTGCTGATGGTTGAACCAATATCTCCTCCGGCGGCAAAAAAAGACTGATATCCTAAAACTTCTGTCATTAGTTTGGCCCATAAACTTGCGGTTTTATCACTGCTTTGGGGAACACCGTCCGAAAATCCAAAACCTGGTATGGAAGGTATGACAAGATCAAAATCCTGCTCTGCATTACCTCCATAACTTGCCGGATCAGTAAGCATCGGGATTACTTCATGAAACCTACAGAAACTATCGGGCCAACCGTGTGTTAAGATCAATGGTTTGGGGTTCTCAGATTTCCCCTTAACATGTATGAAATGAACCGTGATACCATCTATTGTTGTTTTAAACTGGGGTAGCTTATTCAGCGCAACTTCCTGCGCTCTCCAATCATATTTATGTTGCCAATAATCTACCAGTTCACGCAAATAGGTAGGGTTTGTTCCATAATTCCAACCAGCGTTCTCCGGCTCATCAGTCCAGCGTGTTTGCTGTAATCTTGTTGACAGATCGTTCAATACTTCCTGTGGTACTTCTATTTTAAAAGGTGTGATTCTAGCCATTTTTTTTGTTTTTACAAAGATACCAGCCTGCCTTCTGCCTTCATTGTAAAAAATTTACCTCCCCCGTCGTAACCTACAAATGATCAGAAGGAGGACGTAAGATCGTCGTTGCCCTTTCTTTCTTCCATAACCATAGAAGTAGAGGATTTTGCTACCTGTTCTGTTTAGCTTTTCTCCGATATTCACAGGTTAACTGTTTTGTGGTTAATGAAGAAATGGCTCAATGAATGTGCCATGCCAAAGAACGAAAGATTATCAGCGATATGTTCTATGCATAAGCGGTAGAATCTGGGAAAAGGGGAGCAAAAGAAACTTTTGAAATATTTCTCTGTAATGCTTTTCAATTGTGATATTTCGGTGTTTGCATGCTGCATGGAGTTCTGCTATCGGTCGTGGCGATTCATCATTTTTTTCACCGGTCTTAAAAGATCATCTAAATTTTAACTGCTGATGAAAAGGAAGTATTATTGATCGGCTGTTATCTGGTAGCCAGCTATGTTTTGGTAAAACCAAAACGGCTGGCTCACCTCATGCTATCGCATTCGGTGAGGAATTTTTTTCACGCTATCGCATTTAAAAAATAAAGAGGAGGTTGATATGGAGCAGCAGAATGCACCAACGAAGAAAAAGGGAGGCCGCCCCAAAAAAACTGTAAAGAAAGACCAAATATTAGCCGTTAAATGCAGCCTGTACGAAAGGCGCATTATAGAAGCAAGAGCGAAAAGTGCTAATCTTTCCGTTTCAGAATATTTGCGGGAAATAGCCATGACCGGAAAAATTGACAGGCAGGAAAAAGCATTGCCGAAAGAAGTTTTAGAACTAACTGGCACACTCAATCATGCAGCAGCAAACCTGAATCAGATCGCCAAGAAGAGGAACAGCATGGAAGAATTAAGCCCGCTTGAACGTGCCAATCTGAAAGTACAATCCAGAGAATTAAAAACATTAACATCAAAAATTAAAAACTATTTCCAATGATTGGTTGTGTAGGCACAGGAAGTCCCTTTTTTGAATGTATCCGTTATTGTTTGCAGGATAAAAAGGAATTGTCCGAAAAAAGAAGGAGGAACTTTCTCTAAAAGACAATCTCCAACACAAAAAACGGGCTGAAGTTTTGAGCTACAACAAATGCTTTGGGAATTTAAAAGAACTCTCCGGACAATTTATTGATGTTGCCAAACTTAGCAAACGGGTAGAAAAGCCGGTATTTCATTTTTCCTTACGCCTGGCTCCCGGCGAAATACTTACTAATAATCAGCTTATGGAAGTTGGTCAGGAATGCGCTAAAGAATTCGGTGTATCAGAGAAGCAATATACATGCGTATTGCACAAAGATACTAGTGAACCGCATATACACATTGTCGCCAACCGGGTTGGATTTAATGGGAAAGTAATCAGCGATATCAACAACTATAAGAGAATGGCAGCCTTTTGCCGAAGGCTTGAAAAACAATATAATCTAAAGGAAGTTTTAAGCCCCGTGCCTTTTTATCACCCCGTGAAAGACAACTACCTAGGCAAGATGTCCGGAAGGAAAAACTAAAAACAGATATTCGGGAGACATTAAAATGGGTATGCTCTTACTTAGAATTTGAGAGTAGAACGCAGGCATTGGGATATAAGGTAGTTAAAGGTCGGGGTATTTCTTTTATAGATAATAAAAAGATAAATTTAAAGGAAGTGAGGTTGATTTTTCATTACCAAAAATTGAGAAAATCCTCAGCATAAAGGAAGATTTAAAGGAAAAACAGGCACAACAAAAAGTATCTGAATCCATTGCTTTAGATAGGGTAACGAAACGACAAAGTCTTGCTGTATCCATAAAGTTTTTTCGTGAAATATTACCAGATGCTCCTTCAGTACCTATAATTAAAGACCTTCAAAGTCTTTTAGAGCAGCTTCTTCAACCTGAAATTATGCCAAACTACTTGCCCTTTGAATTAACGGAAGAAGGATTTAAAAAGAGAAAAAAAGCATAAGAATAGAGAAATGCATCACTAAGTACTAATCTTATAAAGGTCATCAGAAAGCAAAAAAATAGCTATTTAATAAGACTGAACTATCTGCCATCTTTTAAAAAGGGAATAGCGAGTCAGATTTTATTGACCCATTCTTTTCAAAAGAAAACAGGGGCGGAAATATAAAAGAAAGAGAATATAAGTAATTTCCTATTTCAAGAAGGATAAGCAATTAGTTTTAGTTAAATTCGCTAATAGCATTGTAAACCAAATATCTACTTTACTTATGAGTGGACCAATAAGGCATGAGTCACATATTTTAGAAAATAAATCCAGAAAATTCTTCCAAAAATCTATTCCCGATGAATGGGTGGTTAATTCTCCAGATAACGATTATGGAATAGACTTTAATGTTGAAATATCTGTAAATAACCGAATGACAGGTCTGAATTTTTCTGTTCAACTTAAAAGTACTGGTGCTTCAAAGAAGGAAAACACTATTTCTGCTACATTGAAGCATTCAACAGTAAGCTACTATTTTTCAAGGCTTGAGCCTGTAATGATCATTATATACGATTTAGAAGATGATGAGGCATACTGGTCCTGGATACACGAATTGAATATTGATTTAACGAAATCCAATGAAACATATACTGCGTCTATCTCAAAAAATAAAAGAATTAGTGCAATTGATTGGGATGATATTATAAATTTCATACAAGAAATATTCAATAGAAGATCGTTCATTGAATATTTAGATATAAAAACCTTATCTGCTACACAAATAGCTGCTTGGAAGGCGTTTTATTCAGGGGCATATGAACAAGCCATTTTTTTGTTTAAACAGTTGCAAAAGGAGGAAGATGATGTTAACATAACACAGGCAATTGCCTGGAGCCATTATTTAATTCACAATTATAAGGAAGCCTTACTCACAATAAATCGTTTATTAAACCTCGTTCAAACTGATTACATTCTACAAGTAAAAGCATGTATATTGACTGAATTTGGCATTCGGACAGGCGACAAAGGAATGATCCTATCAGGTAAAATGATATTTGAAAAATATATAAGTTCAAACTCTGATGCACTTCAATTGTATAACTATGCCAATGCTTTAGGTTCTCTTGGAGATGATACTAGGGCCGCTGAGTATTATAATTTAAGCTTAAGCAAGAATCCCAATAGTGCCGAGTGTTGGAAAAATTTAGGTAGTATATATTGGAATTTGGGACAACATGATGATGAAATAAAGTGTTATGATAATGCCTTAGCGATAAACCCTACCCTTAGAGAAGCATTGTTTAGCAAGGGAGTCACTTTATCTAAGGTTTATGGCAAGCATGAAGAAGCCTTAAATCTTTTTTCAAGCTTAATAAAAAATGAAGAAACCCTCTTGAATGGATTCCCTAAAGGCTACTATTGGATAGCTTATGTATTCGAGAAAGTTGGGAATATAATTGAATCTCTTAAATGGATTAATAAAGGTTTAGATTTTATCCCGACTGAAATATCACTATTAAATTTAAAATCAAATTTAGTAGTCCAGCATTTCCAAGACTATCCAAGCTTGAAAGATGAAGCCATAGCGTTCTTAAAATATAGGATTGATTTACAAAACGATTCACTTAGCATATACCACTATATAAAAATACGTCAGCTTAATGAACATGAATCATTCAGCCTTATCAAAGAAAGATTTCCAGCTATCATTAAAGTTAGTATAGAAGAATATCAGGATCTTGGGTTTAGTGCAAATGATCTTTTAGACGGATTGATAAATATGAATGCGTTTCTAGAATTTAGTGGGAAGTATCCATCAGATAGATATATTAATCATCTTATTAACAAACACTATTCGGTAGAAGCCATGTTTTGGAACTGTTTAGAAATCATACGTTTAATATCATTTACGAAGATTATTGATTCCGATAAAAACGGTGATTTTGTACTTAATATCCCTAGATGCTGTGACGTATTTAGTAATTCATATCCGTACTTGTTGGATGTTTTAATACCAAGTAACAGCTTTCCAAATGATGTGGCTAAGGAGATATTAGTTTTCATTATGGAAAATTATCCGGTGGTTGCGTATCGAGAAATTGGTGCTCAAATCGGACACGTAGGAAGTAGACTATCTTTAGATGTCACAGACCAGGAATCCAACCTAACTGAAGAATGGACTGAAGAATTTGAAGATAAAATTTTCTTTGTTGCCAATGAAATATTACAAATTAAGAACTAAAAAATGACACCTCATGCTCGATCCTAATGCAAATGCCGTAGGCGGCCTTAAAATTGGCTACAGTAGGGGAATGCCTACATATTTGGCACCCAATCTATTTACTCATAAGAAGCAAGAAGAGTATTTTGTTACAAACCTATATGCACAAGCTTTGATCTATAATAATTTTCATGTTACTGGTGTTTTGGTTTGTGATGACGATAGTAATAAAGGTGCTGATGCGATTATCAAGACTTTAGGTTCCCCTGATATAACGGTGCAAATAACTAGATTCACATTGACAAACTATTTATTACGAAGAAAATCTGCGGAAAAAAGGGTTGATTACATAATTTCGAAAATACTTCAACTAGGATCGTTTGAAGTGCCTGTTAACGTTATTATCTATCCAATTGAAATGTACACAGCCTTACCAATAAATAAACAGAAGAATGACAATATTCTCGCTGAAAGAATACACGCACTTATAAATGAAAATATTGATAAACTGAGCTTAAGAGACGGAAGTTTTATAAATCACTCAATTCCCCCAAAAGATGATCCACTAAGCCATATAACGCATCATATTTCATTGCAAAGTATACCAGAAGGATTCCACTCAAATTATTTTGGAAGAGATAAATTGTATATTAACTATGATTTTGATAATATCTATTTTACACAGGAAGATATTGATTTGGAATCAAATAGTATTTTTGAAAAGAAAAATAATGGAACTTCATCCGTATTATTAATCTGGGCAGATTTCTATGAGATACTTTACACCCCAGATAGAATTGTAGCTAGTTTAACGAAGAAATTCATAGAATCATCATTCGAACAGATATTCTTCTTGTCGTTTTATACGAAAAAGCCTCACTTTATGGAAAATCCGGTACATATTTCCCAAATAAAGTGAGTAGTCATAAATTTCCAGCCAAGATAAAAACAAGAAACTAATGAAAATTGGATAGCGAATTATTCTGAGCTTGTGATAAAGTAGTAACGATTTCTTTTGTAGTGACTAATTCACTCAGGTGATTTAATAAATATTTTTAAAAAAAGCAATGCAAGTAGATAATTTAGATATTCAAGGGGCATTCAACTTTTATCGAAATTCTCTTTTTCAATTTCTAACGATATCAAATTTTGGGCATCATTTTTAGACAAAATGATCGAAGAATATATTACAGAAAGTGTAGGAGAATGTGAAAGAATATTTGAATCTCTTTTTAATGTTTACGATTTGCAAAGTGATGCTCCTTGTGGATCTTTAAAAATTTACAGGAAATCTTTTAAAGTAGAATCAAAGAATCTGCAAATATATAAGATGAATTTTTTTTGCTGGTTAATGAATTTTTCAATAATTAAAGCCTATAATTCATGTGAACTTCTATTGTTACGCAGCATTCAATTAGCCTATTTTCCTGCTTTGGGAAATCCTTTGGGAAACAGAAAGAATATGAAAATAATTCAGGATAGGATAAAGGGTTCTGTGGAAAATGCGGATACGACAAATAATAGATATATTATCGAATTTTTAAAAGTGAAATCTGAAGAGTTTAGTGCGTTCGTGAGTCAAATAGTAAGGGTTGATTTGAAAACAAATTGGTCTGGATTTTTTGAAATGATTTCAATTTTAAGAAATGTTATAGCTCACCACGGGACAATCGTAAATATTGACACCCTTAATCAAATAAAGATGAATGCGAAGGATGTTTTTGAAAGGCACTTTAGTTTAATAGCAGATAAAGCTGGTTTTAAACTTCTTCACCCTAAGTTTGGAGAATCCTTTTCAAATTTTCTTAACTTGATAAATGATTTTTCTTTGAATACAGCTAAATTTATTTTTAATGAGAATGATCTATCATTTTTGGATCTGAATTAGAAATGAGAGCGGCGATATCCTATAATAAATCTCTGGTAGTAAGAAGTTTATTTTATTGAAACTTTTCACTAACTACATTTCCTGATCATCTCGAAATTTTACTATTTTATGGAACTGATCTGCCAGAAAACAGCATAGTCTGTAAATTAAGCTTAATGTAACTTTCTCGTGCTTATTCGCCTAAGAATTTTATTTTATGAGAACTAATCATTTTAAGATCTTCCATGGATTTATCTATGAGTGCTAAACTACGCAAAGGGCTATAATGTGTAATTATTAGTTCATTTTCTTCTGTATTAATTGTAATAGATGTTGCTCTATCTGTGAGATACTCTACAGTTCCCTTAGCTCGCCGGTCTTTGACACTACCGCCATACTGTTCCGCTAAATTTTCAAATTGATTAAGTACGTCTGAAAATTTAATATCTCCAATTATTGGAATTATTAATTCATCAAGGTACATGTCAAATATTGAGTCAAAATTGTTAGGCAGCCTTTTTCTTGGGACTCTAAGCTCTAATTGACGAGTCATTTTGGCTTTTGACAGATCGTCTTCATCTAAATCTATATCCAAATAGTAACGAAAATACTCACATTTAATATACCCTCCGTCAATGGAAGCATTTTGATCAATTTCAGCGCCGCGTAAATTCAATATCTTTTTTGCACCATCATAAACTGATTGAATATCATTTTCAACATCCTTTGCAAATAGTTCTTGTACGAATTTAATCGATGTAGCATTTTTCCATTTTGGAACAGAATGTCCTTTTCGAAAACCAGGCGCATCCTTTATCCTTTCACTGTCGATTTTTCGAAATATTGCCTTAGAATAGTTTAATCTAAGATCAGGTAAACTGCTGTCAAATGCAGTGATATCCTTTGAAAGTTTTCGGATTAGAAAATTGTTCTTAGCATGAATTTTTGCATATGGGCGCTGCGTACTACGAATATCGGTTTCCTTAGTTATATATGCGGGAACTGCATGGCTAAGATAATTCTGTAACGAAGCATCAGTAATGAAAAAATCATTGATTATCGCAGCATCCTCCTTTCCAGAAAGGGCCTGCGTCAAATGCCAAGTCCAAATGCCGTGCTTGAGAATATCACATGAATGAGATTTTTGGCCAGGAGAACAAGACATGAATACAGCATGATAATCATCTGGTTGAATAAAGTGCTCAAACTCATGAGGGGCCAAATCTGAAAGTACATCGCGAGCTCCAAAAGAATCTTTTAACTCAGATGAGCAGCAATCCAAGAATATTAGGCTCTTTTTGCAATCACTTTTTGATAGAGGGGTAAACAAAATCTCGTCTAAAGAAACACACGTTCCACTAAGATTAGACGGATGTGAATCCCAGCACGTGAGTTTATTATCCCCATCCTTATAAAACCCATGTCCAGCATAGTAAAAAACAAGCTGATATTCTGAAGTCAGATTCATAATCTCATAAGGAATATCATTCTCAAGGGCAGATTTTACCGCATCGTGATCAAGCAGAAGTTTTATTTCACTTTCCAGATAGCCGAAATCATCGATCAAAATTTGCTTAAATCGTTCAGCATCATTTCTGGCATATTTAACCGGGTTAATACTTGTAATACCTTTTCGATAATTTTCAATTGCGATTATAATTGCAAGTTTCTTGTGAGTAATTAATTCCCTAGGATCTGACATATAATCGATTTGAGGTTGATACAAATTTATCACTGCGCTGTTTAAGCATTTCTTCTAGCCAATGACGTAATCATCATTAACTCACCCAATAGTTGAAACAACCGGTTCTATAAAATCCAGTAGGTTTCTGGTCTTTATTGACGTCTATCATAATGAGTTTCAGCAGACCATAATAAATCTGTAGGATGTAGGTCTTCACTGAGCTTAAAAAGACAAGAATCTCCGATTTCGGTAGCTTTTGAATGCAAAGGTAACTTCATATCAAAGGCAAAGCAAGAAAATTGTTACTGACGGAGGAAATAGATGCCGCTGACTATAAAGCAATCAAAACTGAGAGCGAAAGAAAAATTATTCTGCTGGAAGCTAAACTCATGGATGCTACCTAAAAGACAAATAATATAGAATCCCTGTTGGACAAAGCCGTAAAATCCCTTGTAACCCTTGACCAGCCTTATAAAGATGGAGATGTGAAGAAGAAGCGGCAAATTATTGGTTCGATTTTTCCCGAAAAACTCGTTTTTGATGGAATCAATTATCGAACCGCCCGACTTAATGAAGCCGTCAAGCTAATATATACGCTGGACGCGGGTTTTCCAGAAAATAAAAATGGACAAACCGAGATGAATTTCGATTTGTCCACTTTAGTGCCCAGAACTGGATTCTTTACAGTCTGGTTTTCAATATCTTACAAGTAAAGTGTGTCAAAATTGTGTCGTGATATAAAAGAACATCGTTTTTAAACGTTTATGCGCTCTTTCTCCCTGTCGGCAGCAAATTAAGAAAAAATTTTGAGTAGGCAGATCCATTTTCCTTATTGATTATCCCTGTATTCATTGATATCAGATATACACACATGTTAATGATAGGTATATAAAAAATTTTCTTATGTATTTTCAGTTAACTATTTTATTTATTCGTATATTTTAACCGGTTTTCCTCAATATATCTGTGAAAATGAACTACAAAACCTTAGTACAGCAGCAGACCCAAGACGGCTATATGAAGAAAGTAGCCGGCGATCTTAAAGAAAAAATGCGCAAATTGCGACAGGGTGCCCACCCGTCAGATGTCCGCCGCTGGATATGGGAATTGATACAAAATGGGAAAGATGTGGCCAGCCCTGGGGTACCATTTCACGCTTCAATCAATCTGAGTAGTGAAACGGCTCCGGCAGTATTAGAATTTAAACATAATGGTAGACCTTTTTCCGTAAAAAACATCACTTACCTGGTAGAAGCTGTTTCCTCCAAGGATCAGGAAGAATACGAAGAAGGGCAACGACCTACCGGACAGTTTGGCAGCGGCTTCCTTACAACGCATCTCTTATCTCCCAAAGTGGAGCTGGAGACGATCATAAAAGCAGATAGTCTTCCATATAAAAAATGTCTTCTGGAATTAGATCGTAGCGCAACCGACGTGGAAGGCGTCATGAAAAGTATGCGATCATCTCTAGCCATTTTGGAAACTCTTGACGAACTGCAAGATATTACTGATTATGACCCGCATGAGTTTTCCACTACCTTCCGTTACCATCTCGACGCCCATAGTGTGGAAATAGCCAAAATAGGGCTCCAAGATCTAGTTCAGTCTATGATCTTCACACTGGTATTTGTGCCGGTTATTAAGTCCATTACCATTGAAAACTATGGCATTACGTATCGGCTACTGGATGAGTTGACAAAAGAAAAAAACGGCGTTACATTCTTTACAGTAGAAACTATAGACGGGCTTGGCGTACCGGCGAGGCAGCAGATTGTCAGTGTAATGGGGAAACGTACGCAGATTGCTATGCCCGTGATTACCAGCGATGGAACCTTGTACTTCCAGAAACTAGACGACACCCAACCACGGTTGTTTTGTGATTTCCCGATGATTGGAAGTGAAGACTTTCCATTCCCGGTAATAGCCAATAGCTCTTACTACGACCTTGATGACCCCAGAAGTACCATCATTTTGTCAGATGTTAAGGAAGCCGGTATCGATGAGAATAAAGCCTTGATAAAGGAAGCTGTAGGCTTATACATACAACTACTCAGGTATTGTGATGGTAACAAGGAGACGCAGCATATTTTTAATATTGCAAAAACGAATGCCAAGTTTAAACGCGACTGGCTCAGCGATACCTGGTACAAAAACGAGATGTTAAACCCAGTGCTGGACGCTCTCTCTTCAATGGCTATAGTCGATCTTGCAAGCGGGGAAAAGGTTAAAATTGATGATGGAGAAAAAACAGCGAATGTCATCTTCCCAGCACATGTAAATGCTGAGGTACGGAAGTCACTTTATCATCTTGGAAAGCAGTTATGGCCTCATGCCATGCCCCGGGAGACCGAGATTGGCGAATGGTTTGATGTATTGTGGCCGCGGTGCTACAAGCTCACGTTAAAGTCATTGAGCGAATTTATTGCTAACAAGGGTAATATTACCAATCTCGAAGAACACCTTGGGGAAAAATGTAAAATCAACGACTGGCTGAACAACTATTATGACCTGCTCAATTTTGAGGAAATCTATGTAGCGGATATAGTAAGCAATTCTATAGCAGTCATCCCAGATCAGAATGGCCAGTTTAGGCTCATGAAGGACGTAAAGTTCGACAATGGCCTGGAGGATGTATTCAAAGACGTATTGAAAACGCTTGGCTATGACATTCGGCATGAACTACGTAGAAATGAACTTATCACAAAAAATAGATATAAAGAAGAGCCAAAATATAAAATTGTTCATTTCACCTATAAAAGGGAGAATGTTTATACGGCACTAAACCAATATTTAAAGGAAGCACCTGTAGGCGATATACTCCAGCCAGCAGCAAGTATTGCTGCTATTACCACGTTGCAAGGAAATGCGCCTGCCTGGCATCAGCAGCTTTTTGGGGTAATGCAGCGCCTATTTCCCGACCTACCAGTGAAAGAAGTACAAGTAAACGAATATTCAGAAAATATTTATGAACAAGCGAGCCTTGTAGTAGTTCACCATATACTGGAAAAAATTTCGTCCCTAATTACGTTAGAGAACTTTACGGGTGAATTAGGCTTTAAAGATACTGAAACCGCTCTGAAATTTTTGTCTGACTTTGTTTCACTGCTACAGCAAATGGGGCAAGAACATTTAGTACACACCACAGATTTTCCAATATTGCCAAACCAGCACGGCATCTTTCGTACTAAGGAAGAATTAATGGGAGGACCTAATACTGATGAAACGCTCAAAGACATTTCCGCGCTGTTAGGTCATGACTATAGAAAAAATCTTATAGATCAGTCTCTGCTACTTACTTTTAGCGATGCAATGACAGTCACCGATACAATCATTGCCGAAAAAATATCCTCTCTTGCAGGTAGTCTCATGGCAGATATGCGCCAAGACGAGGATACTCAAAAAGCATTTGCTAAGTTGTTTACCTGGTTTAATGAAAAAAGAACCAAGGCGCAATTGCTGTTTGGAGATTTATACACTAATCGGCACCGTCTTTGTGAACCCGACACGATTATTACTTCCATGGAGAAGGCCGCAGATTTAGACGCTCTGCTAAAAGAAAATGGTGTTGCGTCAGTAGAAGACTTGCGACTGATATTACAAAACAATTTCGGCAAGCCACCCCAACCAGACATTAGTGAGATAACCAAGGACATACTGGTTAATTTGGGTGTTAAAAATTATGAGGAGTTCAAGGAAGCGCTAAAAGACAAGAACCTTGCCGAACTGTTCGGCCACGTTTCTGTTCCATCGGTTGAATATTTTATGTTTGCCGAAAGCAAAATAGATCGAACCCAAGGCCAGGTAAAGGATTTTTTAATTCGGTTGGGGTATAATTTCTCCATGGCCGATTCCTCTACATCAAATATCTTCATTGGTGTATTAAAAGATGGTCGTTCAATTGACATTGTTTGCAGACCGGGAGATAACAATGAAGTCATTCTTTATTCTGGTGCGGAAATCGCACATTTGAAAAATCAAGGCGCCGAACTATGGGTTTCAAAAGCAACCGGTGATCCTATACAGCTGACCATTGGCAAAATAGTAGAAGATAATGACCTTAAAAAAATTAGATTTACCTGAACATGAACATCAAAGAATATTTTGAATATCATATAGGCAAACCAGAAGGGCCACAGTTGGAATATAAAGCTACTCCAATTCCATCACACACTATTGCACAGATATTAGCCAGTTTTGCCAATTCAGAAGGAGGAGGATTGGTTTTCGGTATTCGGATGATACCTATCGACAAAAAAAACATAGAGGGCCTTAGCACGGATTTTAACATGAAAGGCATGGTTCAGAAAGCCGTAGGATTAATGGAACCACAACCTACGGTTTTTAGTGACTACTTTGATCATCAGGGGAAATTGCTTTTTGGTATTATCGTCGAAAAAAGTAACACCCCAGTACTCGTTGGCGGTCAGACGTATCAAAGGATACATGATAGAACAATGAATGTCAGCAGTCCTGGATACGCTGGCAGACCTACCATGAACTACCGTGAGTTCAATGATGTATTTACCCTTCTTGAAAACGAGCGAAAGGTTGCCACCAGTTCCAAAAAACGCTTTCTTGATCACTATAACAGTACACTTAGTCTATACCAACCTCTGCTTCAAGCATATTATCCCGCTGATATTACAGCCAAAGTGACAACACAACAGGGAAAGGTATTCAATAGAATTTTGTTTGCATCCTGCGTGGATAATTTTGAAACATATCTTTCCTCGCTGCTTTATGAGATTTACCTGGCTATCCCTAATACTCTAAAGAGTGGCGAATCCCTCGTGAAGGTGGCAGACGTACTGGCATGTTCAGATATCGAGGAGATAATCCAAATGGTTGCCGCCAACAGAGTAAGAACGCTACAAAAGGGCAGTGTAAAAGGCTTTATCAAGGACAATGAGCAAATCCGAATCCTAGAAGCCATAAATGACACCCAAATAAAAGAGATCGAAAGAATACTGCAAATTCGTCACCTTTATACCCATAGGAATGGTATCGTAGACGAAGGCTTTCTGGTCTACTTCCGGGGGGAGTTTCAATTGAATGAAGAGCATCAGCTTTCATTGGAACAAATGCTTATTAAACTAGAATACCTCGTAAACATAGTTTCTGTAATTGATGGAAAGGCAGTGGCGAAATATGGGCTTTCTACCCAAGACCCCGCCTAAAGCCTAATAAAACATTAATAAAACTTTGATTTATCTATTTTTTAATTAGTAAGTGCGATAATACTGGATCATTTATTATTCTGTCGAGCTCGGCTGATACAATATCCTGAACGTCCAGTTTAATCTGAAGAAAGTTGTTTTGAACAATATTGTTATCAAGGCTACGAACCAGCGGAAGATCTTTATACCTCTCCTGATTTCTCTTAATGGTAACAGGGTCATTCGTTACTTTACAGTGAAATACTTTTTGTGGGATTACCTGGTCCGGCGTATCCGCGACCACACCCACAAATTCCCCGGCTGAAAGCCCGGATATCGTAGATGCCGGTACTGCAAACTCCAGCTGTTGGGAATGGCTGACCGAAGTATCAGAGCTGTTAACTGATACACTGGAGCGGTCCTGCATTATCTTCCCTATCCTCTCGCTCATCTGCTTGGCAGTATCCCCGCTTACCTGCCCACAGATGATGTTTCCACATAAATTCATCAACACATCTGCCATCTCACGGGAATAGTCCTTCCTTACCTGATCGAGGTTCTGGACTACTAATGTGGTTGCTATAAGATTGGATCTACCAGTACCGACCAAGGCATCAATACCATTTACCGTCAGGGTGGGAAACTCCTCGAAATTCACTGCACACTTGAGTTTACCTTTTTTATTGATTTGTTTTATCAGTCTGTTGATATATAAAGAAAGAACAGCACCATACACAGTTTGTTTTTGCGGGTTGTTCCCCATGCAGAGGATCTGCGGGGCTTGTGGGTTGTTAATATCCAGATTGAAATCATTTCCGGAAAGCACGAAATACAGTTCAGGAGAAGACAGGCGAGCCATTGCAATTTTCGCGCTGGCGATCTGGCCTTCAAGCTGCTCCATAACATCATTTTCTAACGCCGTTATGAACGGACTTATCAATGGCTGAATTTCGCTTTGTGCGCATCGTAGAATAGTGAACAGCTTGGAGTATTCAACTTGAATGAGTTCCACGACGTGAGGCAACGTACAGAATTTACCATCCTGATATTTTCTGAGATACCAGATAATGGCTGTCAGAAAAATAATCGGAGATTCCACGAAAAAATCACCTCCGCGTTGAATCCAGTTACGATTGAGTCCCAAGAGGATTGTCCTCGCGCTTTCCCCTGCATCTGTAATGTCTGCCATCCCACTTGGCTCCAATGGGTTGCATCTTCCAGATCGGGTCAGGTCTTCAAAAAGAATCGCATTAAAACCTGGAATAACCTTATACCTATGTTTGTATTTCAGGAAATGGTTATAGGCTATAAGGGTAAGGTCCGGGTACTTCCAATCATGAATAAACATGGTGTAGCCCTTCTCTATCTGTTGTTTGATTATATTCTCCAGGATATACCAGGTTTTTCCACTCCCTGGTTGGCCAGCCAAAAGTACACCCCTAGCGGGATTGACCAGGTTTATATGGCTTTTGCGTGTTTGCTTTTTTAGTTTATATGTAGCAGGCAGGTTTATGGAGAACTCATTGCTGATTAACCGCTCTTCCTGTGGGAAGCTCTGGCCTTCCTGGTTGAAGATATCGCGGCGGTTAATTTTTAGCTTCAGAACACGGGACAGTAAAGTGCCGCCTGTAAGTATCAGGATGTATCCAGTTCCGGTGGTTCCAATGTAAATAACGGTGCGTAGTTGTGTTGTAACCGGTATCAGAAAACTATAATAGCTAGTAAAATAGAACAACAGGCCGGAAACCATATAAATCACCGCCGTTCTATACTGTATCTTTTCATCCTTCCTCCCCTGGGCGCCCAGCAGTGTGATGCCGAGGAATCCCAGGGCGATTAACTTGGATTTATGGAAATAGGAAAACAGCCCCGTCTTGGCGATATTCTCCAACAATCGGTCTGTAATATCTGCTGTCAGCTGCCATGTATGAAACCCTGAATAGCAATAGTAATAAAAGTGAATAATCAGTACAGATATGCTGATCAATCGGGTCATGTCCAGGATCTTCCTTAATCCCTGGTCGTTTTCTCCTGTACGCATTTTTCAGTTCCTCCATTTCTCTTGCACGTGCGCATGAGCGTCTAATCGTTATCTGATGGGCGTTTCCGCCTTTTTTTCTTTCGGCGTTGCTCGGGAGCTTCAAAATTATACTCCGGCTGGAGCAACTGTTCAATAATACCAGGGACCGCGGAAGCTATTCCCCCTGGTCCAGTGGCCTGTGGTATAGATATTTGATCCCGTTGAAATGAGCCTGTCAATACTGGACCATCTGATTTCATCTGATTATCTGTAGAAAGGATATCAGGTTTTAGCTCTGGAGCTTGTGCGAATGGCGTTTGTGTATTGGTGGCGCATCGTTGTTGCAGGCCGCCGGCGCTGTATTGCTTGCCTAGCGTACTCCCGTTGAACACACATTTAGTCTGATGATCAACAAACGTGATCCCGTATAGCTGGCCGGCAGCGTTCTGCCGTCTGACTGTGGAAATACCTTCTTTTTCCAGGGTGGTTACCAGCTGGGATATAGACAGCTGGCGTTGCCCAGCTAATGCCCAGTCTATTGCAGTTTTTATCTTTTTAGCGTGAGGCTCTTTTTGTGGCTGATTTTCCTGAAACTGTTGCTCCAGATGGGCCAGTGTTGGTTTACTATAGATGGAACTGGCTTTAATGGGGACCCCTACTTTGTTACCTTGTTCATCCAGGACACGATAGACAAGGCCGCCTTTCTGAAAGGCGCGGGAATCTTCTTTCCCTCTGTCGGCGGTGATGTTATAAAGCCGGAGGATAGCATTCAGCTCTGGGAGAGAGCTATATTTGTACTTTTTGATTACGGCATCGAGTACATTGATGATGCTGCGCTTAGTTTCCGTTTTACCATAGATAATTTTTTGTGCGTTTACAGGATGAACGTCTTTTAATAGCTCCTTCTGACTTTCTGCGCGTACCAGCCCGTATTGCGCCTCAATAGCCTTCCGTGCAGGTTCTGATTTGTATTTGCCAATATTATGCAGTCGGATTGGCGTACCATCAGCCTTGATGGAAGTTGTGATAATGTGGATATGCGGGTGCCCCGCATCATAGTGTTCATATATCAGGAATGGCTGGCCGGAAAAACCAATACGTTTCATATAGTCCTCTGCGATGGTGACCAGCTTTTCAGGCGGGAACTTCTCTGTGGGGTGAAAGTTCAGGGAAATATGCAGGATCTTGGTTTTTATCCGCTCATTCAGGGCATTTTGATGCTGAAATCTTTCCAATTTATCATAGAAGTTCATTTCCTCTTTATCCTGGAGGAAATTACCAGCATGAATCAGCGTAGCACAACCTTCTTTGACCTTATTCTCATTGTAATTGAGTACACGGAGAATACTTCCGGGAAATTTTATTTTTGCGACCATTGCCGATAGATTTGGTTCATTCGTTGATTGATTTCCGATACCTTTTGTAATAGTTCCTGTTGCTGCTTTTCATTGGAAACTATCCAGGTAAGATATTCCGGTTGTTCTCGTAGGGTATGAAGCTTTTTAACAGCCTGGTTATAATTGTTTCCGATGGCGCTCAATTCATTTTTCAATGCGATCAGTGCTGCCAAAAGGTCATCGGCAGATTGATTGCGGAGCTTTACAGTAACCGGCTTTTGAAGTAAAACAGCCCTGATATACTGGCTCAACTTCCGGCATGTGGTGGCTTTGTATAGCTGAAAAATCTGCTTATATTCTTCCGGCTTCACCCGTATGCTGATCCATTTTCTTTCCTTCGTATCCATAAGTATCCATTTTCTTCTCTTAAAAAATTCCGAGTTCCGAGGAATTTGAAATATACCGCTGCCGACGTCGGAGGCGAGCGGCGAGATTCGTTGTGCAACAACGGTACATCTCGCCGGGTGCCATCAATGGTACACTGATCCTCCTTCCGGAAGTATCGGCAGCCTTTTTATAGGATATCCACCGTCTTCTTTCTGAGTGTATCTGTGATCTTGTTTGAGTGTCCACGGCCTCATGATATGGAGCTATCCTGTCTGAAGTAATATATCTATTTGCTCTGCCGCCGTCAAGGATAGACAGCCAGGAAGAGAGTAAATGCCAGCGGTAGAAAGTATGTTCTACCGTATTTTGCTGTGACTTCTTCAGGAATTGTCAGGCTGAAAATCTGGCAGCAGGACCACTTCTATGCCAGCCTGTGAGAAAGACAGGTATTCTTTTGTTGATCATCATACATCACTATTTCAAATATCAATAATCAGTTTCTTTCTCTGCAAAGCTAATGTTGCACAATGTTTCAGGGAATACATGTATCAATTCCATACAGGCTGTGTATATTCCTTTCCGTTAGTTTTGTGATTATAATTTTTTACCTAAAAACGAAATGTGATGGATGGAAATGTGCAAACCTTTGGTGAAGCCATAGCTGCCGGATGCGAACCAAGAGAATACCTGTTTGATACAGCGCACCTACCTACAGGAACTGTTCAGGCGTTCCTGGATTTCAAAATATGGACAAAAAGCGGCACAGGGATAACCTGTTTCTTCCAAGAAGAAAAAACAGGCAGGAAATTCCGGCTAACGGTCTTCCGTCGGAAAGATGCGGATACATATAAGCTGGATGATGGACGGATTGATTTCGGGACTTGTCCGCTGAATCTGCTATACCAGCTTGTATCGAATAAAAACAGCAATGGAAATATCGTATTGCGGCAGGCTGGTATTATAGAGACAGTGCGATAATAACGTATAAGTCTGGAGCCATTGACTTCCGGAGATAAATGGTTTTCGTAGTTTCAGTTATAGTTGTGATGTATCCGGGTATTCCTACCCGGATTTTTATCGTAATACTAACAGGTACCTATCTTTCAGGATGGTCACCTTTCTAAATATCCGCAACGGCCTGTCCCGGAGGGCAGGGCGTTTTTTTTGAAAAAAAAGCCCATCCTATCTTGTAGGATTTCGCATAAAAAGAAATAGCGGGGAGACATGCCCCCCGCTGTGATGGTTAGTTAAAGATTAGTCCTTCTGTTCCTTTAGTGGCAAAGGATTGGCAAAGATTAAAGGCGGACTGTGTACGCTGCTGCCCTGTACCGTTCATAATGGAGTTTAACTTCAGCTCCTGTGTTTTATAGGTACGCACGTTCTGAAAATAGCCGCTAACCGCATTGTACGCACCAAAGAGGGTGCCGCGCGTGGTGTCTGTCTGTTGCGTGCTATCGCTCATTGCATACTCATATACACGATCAACGATATTGGTAAAGGTGGTAGAAAGTTCGTCCATTTTTCCGGCGGTAATGTTGTGCAAAACTTCTTTATTAGGCACCATCGCTAGCTGAATGAGTTTTTTTACTTCAGGGTCGGTAATTCTCACTTTTGCCCACTGGTTAAAAATATCCTCCATCTGAATAGATAATTTATTAGCAATGCCCATCACCTTGTGGGCCTCCGTCAGTTTGTCCTTTGCGTTGGTCGTGTGGCGAATCTTCACACTATTGGAATGGTTACGCATGGCCGCATTTAAGGTATTGTTACAAACTATTCTGATAGGTGTAAAGGCGGCGGTAATGCTACCCATACCGTTATGGCTGGTGGTTAAGAAAAGATATTGCTCTATCAGATCATCGTTTCCGACCCGGATATAAGACGGGAGTTTTGCAGTTATAAATATACGTTCTCCCTGACCCAAGGCCCCAGCAGTTTCGTAAAAAATACCGTCACCATCTACAATAGAATCAAAAAAGGCAAAGGCATCAACATTTTGTACCACTTCGTACTCCCGGCCTACAACACCTAATACAGTTTCGTTATCTGTGCGGACTGTTGCAAAGTAGTTCGGAACATCAATTTCCGGGATGATGATATTACCTTCGTTTTCTTCGTCCTTTTTACTGTTGGCAAAATTTGAATTATCATACGTGAACAGAGGGCGTTTTTCCACAGTGTAGTCCAGGCCCGCAAACTGAATGGCTTCTGCACTTGTAGGATGACTTTCAACTATCTGTCCTAAGCCGTGCCACGCTTTTTCTTGTACTGAAAAGAAACTATGTTTGCCTGTTTGTTCGTTAAAAAAAATATTATGTGCCATAAAATAACCCGTTTTTAACTTGTAGGCCGCAGATGGGAAGCTGCGGTAAAATGTGATTGAGAAAGTTTGAAACAAAGGCGGTTGACTAATCGCCCAGAAGTGTGAGCTGTTCCGGGTTTGCACGATTGGCATAACTGGTATGACTGTGTTTTTTCACCAGGAACCAGACCGTTATATCTTCGTTTAGAAGAATCGCCCACGCAGTAAAGAGGGCTTTAGACCTTGATACGCGGCGCAGACGTTGAATTTGCCATGATAACCGCATTAGCCGGGAAAGGTGTTTTTGTTTCATGATCGCTTTTTTAGGTGAAGAATCTGTAAGGCTCGGCATCCCGCCTGCCACACAACCGTAGCGACCAGCCATTGCAGCGTTCAGCACAGACCAAATTTTTTCAGAAAAAAATACGACCGCGTTCCACTGAAAAATCATCATGAACGTGGTGGAGATTTTTTTAGGAAAAAATTTTGACAGTGATGAACGGTGTAATAACTTTCGGAGGGGAGAATGAGGAAATATCCCACTTCTTCGGAAAACGTCAAACAGTGCGGTAAGGAAGAACGGAGCGTCGCAACGGAGGCTAATCAGGATGACCACCGCCGATCACCAACCATTGCAATTATTTACCTGATAAGATTGCTAGTCATTTCCATAACTAAGTGCAGTCATTCGTATTGATAAATATCAGATGGAAGGATTGTTATTTTAGCCACCAATGGCCTTTTCCAAATGAGGCATATGCTCATGGACTAAGCAAACCGTTAAAATTTCGGTTTATTTTTCAAGATGTCGCTTTTATACTAAGTTATATATACAGTGTTTTATTATATTCGTAAAGTATATATTGAGGTACATACAAGAAAAGTTAACCTATTATAGAATGCTGACTATTAATTAATAATTGTAGCCATTTCTCCCACTGCCACATTTCAAAAATTTGAGTGTACCTGAATATGTCAGGCGTTGTGCCACATTTATCGGAAACAAGTAACCATTAAAAAAAGATGCAATGCGTTGTAATTTAACCTCTGCTGCCTCCTATCCAATCCGATTTTTAAAGGAGATTCCTACAGTTTGGACACCTGACCAGGTGCCGGCTATCAAACGGTATGCAGCGCGGTATAGAAAGGGAATCATGCTATTTCAATGTATAGAAGAAGACAATGATTGTTCCCTGTGGCATAATGTCTTCAGGTTAAATGACACAGATACGTTAAGGAGTTCCTGCATCTGTCCAATGGTGGCTCTGCGGGTATCTTTAAGTGGATTACTTCACTTTAGGGCAGGTGAGTTAGGAGAATTTGAGCTGGCTCCCAGGCAGGCGCTTTTATTTTATTTACCGCGCCCAACCAGCGAGCTAATCCTTAGTGGCGGCAAGGAGTATACTTTTTTTGATATTTTATTGCCGGAGAAATATATGCAACATTTTTTGCCATATTATACTATTCTACCTCCATTTGCCAGAAAGATGGCTGACCGGGTGGCGACCAGCCTTACTTCTTTTCCCATCCGGTTGTCCGCTCCAGGGTTACATTATATTGACAGGCTATTAAACTGTACCTACACCGGTTCCCTGCGTAGTATGTACATTGATGCCCGAATAATGGACACAATGACGGAAGTACTTTCGATAGCTGAAGGCAGTGCCAAACGTGAAATCCAGCTGACTGATGAAGAGACCAGCCGGATACTCCAGATCCGTAAACTACTGGGAGAAAACCTCCATAAGCATTACCGGATAAAGGATCTGTCCCGAATGGTCTATATTAATGAGTATAAGTTAAAACGGGGCTTTCAGCAGGTGGTTGGGGCTAGTATTTTCGATTATCAGCTTAACCGTCGGATGCAGGAAGCACAGATGCACCTTTCCAATACTGAAATGTCGCTGGAGGAAATAGCAGAGGCAACCGGGTATCAATATCTGTCTAGTTTTATCAGCGCATTCCGGCACCACTTTGGGCTCACACCATCCGTATTCCGTAAACAATGGCGGCGATAATATTGCATTCCCGATTGCAAAACTTTTGCTCCCATTTGCTTAGAGCAGGCAGTGGCATTAAACTGTAATTTAGTTACAGTGATATTCCTGAAAACCAGACACGACTATGAAAAAATTTTCGCTGGAATGGTTTGAGCTGTTTGTTTCCAGAACCTTGCAATCCGCCAACTTAAACCATGCTACCATTACCGCCAACTTTGTCCGTGATTCTATCCAGAAGGCCAATGAAGAAAGAGATCGCATTCGATTAGAACTACTACAGGAGATGTTCACCGTTTCCAGTGAAGAAGGGATGCGCGTTTCCGTACAACGATACCAGCTGTTACTGATTCACCTGCTTGATGAACTGTATGACCAGGAGACGACAGACGCCGGCAACCGATTGTTCCGGAAGCTTTGTCATTATTTGAGGGATTGCTTAAAGGAGCTGCTGACGTTGATAGAGAATCATTTTACCCGTTATTTTGACCTGGAGCAAAAAGTACCAGAAAGCTACCTTAGCCTGTGCCGGGAAGAGATCAGGCATGGGATCGATGAACTGGAGAACCAGCTTTATAAACATAAACAGGATGCAAAGCTGGTGCAGATACTTATAAATCATATCCGGGCATTTATATCGAACAACCGGGTACAGCTTACTTACCGGGATTTCATGTACCTCAAAGATGCCTGGGGCGAGCTTCTTCATTCCAGGATCTACGGAAAGCAGGGCAGAACTTTTCCTCTACTGGTCGAACTGCTGATCCGCATTAACTATAATTCGCCCATGTTCGCAAATTATTTTATTCAGGACTGTATGGGGGGCATGTTGAGTAAAGCAGGTACCACTGATGAAAAGATAGGAATTGTACACAGGCTGAAAAACAAGGTAAGAGAGGTAAATAAGTTGCCCAACCTCCGCATGTTACCAGCACATGCGGATATTGAGAACCAGATCATGGATATGCTTCAGGAAGAGTTATCGTTTTTACAACCTACCGGGTCTATATTTATCGGCACCGATATTGCGCCCAGTGATTATAAGGTACAGACAACGTTGCCGGTACCCATGCTGGCGGCTACAATACGTGTTTTTAAAGAAAGCGGTGTTATCCTCAACACTAATATTAAAAAACTGCTGGAATTTATTTCCGCTCATTACAGTAGCATGAAGCAGGAAAATATATCTTATACGCATCTTCACTCCAGCTACTACGATATTGATCCCAGGAATAAAGAGCGCTTGTATGACATGCTGATGGCGCTTGCCAAAGAATGCCGTAAATTATAATCTCCTCTTCTATCTACCAGCGAGCCAGGGATCAAAATTGATCCCTGGCTCGCTGGTACTTTTTCCAGGTATTACATAATTATGAAAATAATACGAATTGATACTCATATAGTTAAAAGGGCTACTACTAGGTGTGGTAGCCCTTTAGGCGGAGAGTGTATCCTTTCTTTGCCCTTGTGATATATTCTGTTTTGTTGCCTCCCGGTGGATAGCCGCAGAACCCAAACATATTGCACGTGTAATGCAGGTGGAGCCTGTGGCCTGCTGTACAGAAATACAGGCATAACCATTTCACTCACCATTTAAAAACCGATTATGAAAAATGTAAAATTAGGATTGATAGTTCTGGCCGTTATTGCCACAGTAGGTGGTGCCTATGCAGCCAGGTCCGCCAACACAAAAGCAGTAAGAGCCCAAAGCTGGTTTGAATATCAGCCAACGCAATCAGGAGGAACGTCAAACCCGGCAAATTATGTTGAAGTTTCCGGAAATGGCGGCTGCTGGGACGGCAACCAACTATGCCGTATTAAAGTAGAGAAGAATACCAGCACAGGGCGGCCCGATCAGACTGCCCTTAATGCTATGCAACCCGCGATAGATGGACTTTCCCCTATCGCCGACCAGGTTGTGTTTAAACATTAAGTAAAAAGAGGCAGGTAATTAAACCTGCCTCTTTTCTTATCGTGGGTTTTTCGGCATGTCTACAAGGGATGTAACGCTGTTAGGGATTTGAAGTACGTACCGTAGGTCTCCAGGACGCAATACGTATGTTTCGCCGTTCAGTTTTCGTGTGATGGTGGTGGCTGTGGCGGTATTTTTGTTAAGCCTGCGTAGGTCCGTCCAACGGATTGCCCGGAAAGGGAGCTGTTTTCTTCGCTCCTGAAGTGCAATAGCCAGCAGTTCATCGGCGTTTGTTGTCGAGATCGGGTGGAACAAGGCAGGAACATATCTTTTTTGAAGGAAACCGTTAAGTACCTGGAGCGCATCTGTTATTTTGCCCTGCCTCACACTGCATTCCACCAAAGTCAGATATACTTCATCCGCAGCGAGGCCAGTGAATAGCTGGGATGAGTTGCTGCCGTTGTAGTTTCCTCGAAAGCTGTTGGTCCCATTCGGATTTTTACGGAAAAATAGTTGGCTACGGAGGTCTCCTACTGCGTATGACTGTACAAGGGTACTATCAACATTCCCCTTTGCAGGATCAAGACAGTAGGAATAATTTGCACATATATGAAAAATAACCTCCGGATTGAATCGCACAAATGGCTCGGCAGCAGTAGCAGATAATCTGTTGTAGTCCAAGAGCTGCGCGCCGCCACTAATGCAGGAATCGGCGGCGCTGGCAGCCTTTATATAATTGCTCATACTTAGGTGGACACGGGAAAGCAGTGCAAAGGCAGCTACCCGGCTAGGCCGGGTTTTGTACTCCACCTGTGACTGGAGTAGCTGGCTGGCCGATTCCAGGTCATTGATGATGGTACCGTAGGTTTGTTCGACACTTGATCTGGTCGACACTTCATTGATATCTGCGGTCAGGCGGATCGGTATTCCGGCATCCTTTGAAGCGGAGGACTGGTCATATGCCAGGGCAAACTCCTGGGCTATCATAAAAAAAGCAAAAGCCCGATAAAAGAGAGCGGTCCCCTTGATCTGCTTCCAGGCAGTAAGCTGGTTCACGGGAGGATCTATATTCCGCAGCGTTTCCAGTACCACATTGGCTTTAAATACCACCTTGAAAGCAGTGCTCCAGTCTTTATCATTGCTCACATCTCTAAACCATACATAATTCTCTTTATCTGTAACTACGGCGAGGCTTGCCCAGGTATTATAGGAAAGATAATAGTTATCTGCGGCTACCTCCCCTGCGACAGGCCATGAAAGATTCATGGTGCCTACGTCATCCAACATCGCCTGAAGGTCTTGAAGGGAAGCTGGTACCACCATTTTTTTATCCGGCTTTGCATCAAGGTATTTACGGCAGGCGTTCAGTGATAATAAGATTGTCAGTGGAAGGCATACTGCTACGATCAGTTTAGAATATCTCATATTATTCTTTTTAAGAGGTTAGAAAGTGCCCTTGATTCCAAAGGAAATACTGCGGGGAGGTATCACAGCGCCGTATTCCGGATCAAGGCCATGTTTTTTAGCTCTGTATATGGTAGCGATGTTTTCTATGTACAGATAACATTGGAGCTGACTAAATACAGGGTTGTGCCTACTCTGCGGTGTAACGGTATATTGCAGGCTGATATCCTTCCACCGGATCATGTCGGCTCTCTCTACCAGCGCCGCAGACTGTAGATAGAATTGATCCCGGTAGAAATCTGCCGGATATATCATTGCTGGCACGTTCGTCGTTTTTTCATCACCTGGTTGTTTCCATCGGAGGGCGTAATCACTGTGACCGGTCCAGTTTTGATACAGTGCAGAATAATTTATGGAGTTTCTAAGAAAGTAATGCCCCATCTTAAAAAGGATATTGGTGCTTAAAGTCCATCCTGCATAAGATATGCTTGGCCTGAAGGCTCCGTAGAACGGAGGAAGCGCCCTGCCAGAGTAAACAAGATCACTCAGTAATGATTTGCTGGCGATGGCATAATAATCTTTACTTACGTTTCCATTTAGCCACCCTTGTGGGTTTCCGTGATCATCCAGCCCCTCCCAGCGATAGCTTAGTATAGCATCGGTGGGCCGACCCTCCAGCGGATTGACCCCACTGCCAATATAGCTGCTCGCCTTCGTGTACTTGTACAGATACCTAGTGATCTTGTTGGTGTTATAGCTTAACAGTAAAGTGGCATCCAGCTTTATTTTCCTGTCTATTATCCGGCTTTGTAAATTGATATCCATGCCCTGCCCCTCAATAGCAGCGGAGTTCTTGGAGATATTGGTTACGCCTGTGGTGGGATCAAGAGGGGTAACGCCGATCAGGTCCGTACTCTTTTTCGTATATACGTCCACGCTGCCGGAAAGTGCATTTCCACGTAGCCGGAAATCCAGCCCTATGTTTAGTGTACCTGTCTTTTCCCATTGCAGGCTGGGATTAGGCGCTGCGGCGATGGTTGCGAATGGCTGATTAATGTAAAAATTACTACCTGCGGCACCGTAGCTTATAATGGTAAGGGCGGAAAGCCGGCTGCTCGTATTGCCATTATAACCATAAGTGATGCGGGCAGCAAGCATCGGTAGCCATGATACATTAAAGAATTTTTCCTGTGAAACATTCCATCGTAGACCGCTTGACCAAAGCGGCACACCTTTCTGATTGGTCCTCACACCGAAAAGGTTGCTGGCATCCTTCCTGGCGCTTACAGACAGTATATACCGATTGTCAAACGTGTACGAGGCATTGGCGTAATAGGATATATACCGGAGTAATATATCTCCAAAGTCCAGCGGATCAGGAACACGCTGGCTCCCTGCCAAATTGAGATACGTTGGGAGATAATCAACATAGTTAACGTTGCTGAAGGTGAGCAGATCAGGATCATACCCGTAGGTGCGGCGCATATCGTTGCTAGTTCGGGCCTGCTTCACTTCTATGCCTGCGAGTGCGGTCAGCTCGTGTCGGTCATTCCAACGTTGGTTATAATTTAGCTGGCCCCTTCCGGAATGTACGGTGAGATCATTGGCCCCTTGATCCAGTATACCACCGCGAGGGATTCCATATAATACCTGCCCGTTTTCTGCTATCTGTGAATATAAGTTTATAAGATTACGGGCGTAGTATGTATCACTGTTGTACAGGTTCCACGTAGAACCTGTCTGATGTTCATACTGGTAGCGTAGTTCCGCAGTCAATGCAGAAGTAATGGAATACCTGGCTCCCAGGTTAAACCTGTAGTTATGAATATCAGTGTGATTGTCTGCCTGCTGCACTTCCTGAAGCGGATAGTACCTCCAGTCTAGCAGCATTCTTGCCCCGGCTGTATCTGTAAACGATGCTCTGTAATCCTTTACCAGCGGTAAAGGGACGCCGTTATTATCCGCAAGCGCCGCGTAAGGGTAATAACGGAATTTGCCGCCACCAGGAGAAAGCATGTCCGGCCCTGGATTGTTGTTAGTGGTTCTACTAAAGCCGTAAAGCAGGCCCACTTGCATTTCAAGGCTTTTCGCCAGCCGGAAAGAGTTCTCCGAACGGAGCGTGATTCTTTGGGAGCCATTGCGGATAAGGCTATTCTGCTGGTCATCAAAGCCGGCACTGAAAAAGTAATGTACGCCCGGAGTACCGCCACTAAGATTTACGGAGTGCTGCTGGCTGACAGCAGTCCGGTACAGATATTTCCTGTAATCATCCCGTATATCATGCTGTCGGAGCGCTGCAATCTGTTCGGCTGCCTGCCCATGCCCAATTAATCCGGTCTTTTCTTTTTGTAGTATTTCCACAACCGGCGATAATGGGGGCCGGTTATAGGTATTGTTGATATCACTGTTATAGAATCCTTCTTTAAACAGCTTCATTTCCATATCGATAAAATCCCCGGAGGACATGGCGTTGTCCTTAAAAAGATCAGGTTTATCCGTTACTGTTATATTGGTAGAGGCTTCCACCTTCAGCGGCTGGTTATATCTGCCTTTCCGCGTGGTGATCACCACCACACCGTTGCCGGCCTGGGCTCCCCAAATTGAAGCGGCTGCGGCATCTTTGAGCAGCGTTACACTCTCAATATCGGTTGGGTTTATCTGTCCTATGTCGCCGTCAAACGGGAAATTATCGACCACGAGTAACGGCGCATTGTTGGCAAATAATGTACTACGTCCCCTTACAAGTAGCTGCCGGTCTTTGTTACGATTATCAAAAAGTACGGAGGTCGTGCCTTCCAGGCGAGAAAGAAGATCCATTCCTGGCCTCCGGGATAATACCGTCTGGTCCACTTTTTCAAAGGCACCGGTAGCCCTTTCACGTGGCAATGACTGGTATCCTGTAGAAACTACCACCTCTTGTAGACCTGTTTGTACCGGGGAAAGATAAACGACCAGGTTAGGTGCTCTTCCTGCGGCGTCAGCGGCGGAAATGCTCATGGGCGTGTAGCCTACAAAAGAAATATATAGGCTATCAGCATTTACATAGATAATCTGGAACTGGCCGTTAGCGGCGGTATGTGTAAGATGTGGCGCTTTTTTATAACGCACCGTCGCACCAGGAAGCGGCTTGCTGGTGCCTGTTTCCATGACATAACCGATAATCGGTCCTCTAGTCGTTTGCCGTGCAGCGGCGTGCAGGCCGGAGGCAGAAATAAGTAAGATCAAGATGATGCAGCGGTATAGGCTGAATACAATGTTTCGCTTGTCTTGCATAAAACTAAGTTTTGGTGAAGGGCGGCACAGGCCCGATGGTTGGTGATTTTTACGAACCGGATTTTTCGGTTATGACGAACATTTCGAGTTCTTGTTCACTATCTTCTAATTCAAGCCCATGCTGCATTAGTGCCTTCCGCAGTGCGGATATGTCAGCATAGGGCATATTCAAGGTAAGGTCGATGTTACCGGTAAAGCCAGTCTGATCTATCACGGGTGGTAGGCCGTACATTTCGTTGAGTTTATACAGCAGGGCTGCTAGTGTTGTGTTACGTAGGAAAAGCAGGCTTCCATCGGGTCCGGTCCTTATTTCAGGCGATCCCCCAGCAGTAGATAACGTTGTGCCGGTAGTACTTTTTTTCAAGATGCAGCATTTAACCAGGCGTTTTTCCATCCGGCCATCTGCACGCAGATACCGGTTAAGGTCTTGCAACATATATGTTTGGAGCTGTTGTCTGCTTGTGGAAAGTGGACATCTCAATTCGTAACAAAGGCCGTATTGTTGCTGCCATTCAAAGAAATAGCCGTGTGTGGGAGTGTACCGGTAGGCCGCAGGATTATTAACCTCTAGGATTACCCTGTTACGGGGGAAGTTAACCAATCTGCCAAGCGCCATCAGGTATAGGTCAATAACCTGCCAGTTGGTTGCATACCTCCGGATGATCCCAGTTGTGGTATCACTATTAATACCAGCTATCATGCCTAAGCCAGGTATAAAACCTGTGAGCGCACTGTAATACTCGACAGCGCCTTCTTTTATCGGAAGAACAGGTTTGAGCAGCGCCGCCTTATAGTCATATTGGACGAGATCATTTTTAGCTGGCAGATAACTAAAATCCCCACGCAGCGCCGATTGTATGTTGTCAGCATTCAAATATTCGGCATACGTAATAGCCGATACTCTGCCGGACGGCGCTATCCAAACAATGTGAGGTATAGCAGCGTACGGAAACAGTTTTTGCAGAATGGTGTCACCAGTCAAAGTAGGTACAGGCGGGTGGTTAGCTGCGCCTGTACTGAAAAAATTCCGCACTATTTCTCTTTTTTGTGGAGTTACTGTAATAATCTGTATGCTATCTCCGAACTGGCGTTGCAGGCTGTCCAGCTTGGGAAGACCGGCTACACAGGCACTACAGCTGGTAGTCCAGAAATCCAGGATCAGTAGTTTTCCTTTAAATCCGGCAAAGTTGCCTTTCTTTGCCGGAAAGTTGATGATTGGTGCTATTGATATCGCGGGAACAGTTTCACCTATATGTAGCGGCGCTATTGGTATGGTTTGCCCGAATAGTATCAGGAATGGGCATAGCATTCCCGTCAGGAAAATTAATCTTTTCATGATGGTAGAATTAGAATGAAGAATTGCGTTCAGTATTCCGCTGGCAGATCAGGTGAGCGGATATGAAGATTGTAAGATGGTTGATATATCATAACGGCTGGTTTAATGTTGAAGCAATAAATTAGCCCCAGCGGATAGACATCCGCAGGCCGTCCTTAGATTTTAATCCCTATAGCTTGTAAAAAAATAAGTTTGCAAATGAATCTCGGTGGAGTAATGATCGTAGCCGGGGTGCAACTACGTATAGATATGACCGGTAGGGGCATAAAAAAGACGTGGGTTAGTCCCTACCGATCAACAGGGCTACGACACCCCAGGCACCGAATAGGAACGCCCACGCCGTAACGTGAGCGTTTCACTCGATCTCCCGGTGCCTCTTCAAATGTCGTAGTTTGTTGATGCCGAGATTGCAAGCAATACGCTTATAATCATATATTTATAAGTCTGCAAATGTACATCACTAGGATGTATTTGCAAAGAATGAAATAACCATTTGTCAGAATTTATCGTATGTAATCCAAAACACTGATAACTGTGAATTGTAATTATACCCTTTCTCACATAAAGATACGGAAATTTTCATTTTATGCTAATTCTAGCATCAAAATATTTTTTAGTTCGATGCACTTTCCGGTTTATGGAAAAGAGCAAAGTATTTCTTAAAAATCGGCTAGGCTTAGGTTTAGTCAAATGGATTGCTGGCAATAAAGAACAAGCAAAGAAAAATAAAGAGGCTGGAATCCAGGATTTAAGTTTAGTAAAAAGCCTTCGGGGATTGGAATCTTCATCAGGTATAAGTTACCGGATCTTACAAGGTATTTCCAAAGGAGAAAGAAGCCCTGAATATACAACGTTAGAAGCAATTGCAGAAGCCTTTGGAACAAAGTTAAGTGTATTCCTTGCTTATTGTGAGGCGCTCCCTGATAATGATGTCCAACAGGCAATGGAAGCGAATAAAAAGGCTAAAAGTAAAGAAGCAAATAAGAGAGCAAAGAGTAAAGTTGTAAAAGGAAGAAAAAAACCATAAAATTTATCAAGTAAAATTTCCATCCTGATTCTTGGTCCTATCGTGGAATTTTTTTGAGAGGATATTGTAAATTGCACCGTTAACCATTTACTACCTCCGGGTGTTCACTAATAAATTCCGTTATTATGAGAACTCTATTACTGATCCTCGCAATAGCCTTTCTCTCTGCCTGTAGCTCAAAGAAACTTGGCCGGGAACAAGCAGCAGAAATAATCAAAAAAGCCTATCCCCGCACAATTGATTGGGATATCTATACTGCTGATCCCCAGTCAGCGGCAAAAGCGCTTAATACAAAGTTGGAGCAGGATGGATATATCATCATTCAAAAGAAGCAATCACTGGCGGATATCGGTAATCCATTTATCTCGTTCACAGAAAAATCAAAGCCCTATCTTATGGAAACTCCGGAGAAAGATAAGGCTATTAATGTTCAGAAGGTTAAACTGGCGGAACAGCATTTTAAGGAAGTTACCGGTATGCAACTGTTGAGCAATGATAAGAAGGCTATCGTTGAATATACAGTCATCTATCAAAACGTTACTCCGTTTGTACCTCTTTCAACGCTGAAGATTGAGCCGGAATTAAAGCGTAAAGCATATTTTGCTTTATACGATGATGGCTGGCGTATTGTAGAGAAGCCGGATATCGATTTCCTGGTACAATAACTTCGCGCTCACTATTCAGTAGGTTATCGATAACATTTTTCGAGGTTTTTGATTAAACTATCATTCATTTCATCGGTAATCTCTACAATTCTTCGTTTTTCTGCGAGACTAAGGTGATCACGGCTTTTTTCCTTAGTATATATATCCCGTGGTGGTTTGCTACGCATCTTCCGGTAGAATGTCGGTATGCTCCAGTTACAGTCCTCACAAACTTTTTCCCGGAAACTGGCTCCCATGTTTGAATATAATTCATGGAGGCTGTATAGAACGTTTCGTTTTTCTTTTTTCATATGGGTAGTTTTGATATGGATGAAATTTGTGTGTAATTATTGGCAAACAAGCCGTAGACACGGCTCGTCGGTTATAAACAACAAAAAATGGAAAAAACAAACAATGAATATTTTTGATAAGGCACAATAAGAATAAGGTGCCGTCATATATCTCGCAAGTATCTCTTTTTAGGATATTTGATCGCGCAGCAATTCTATTTTTGTTGGAATTTCTATATCATCAGGTTTTACCATTTTTACCTTGAATAAAGCCTTAGAGCCCTCTCCAGCCATTTTGACCCCTGTTCCTGTCCGGATATCGACAAACCAGAGCATATGCTTTTCTCTTCTCCCTGCAAGGAATTGTTTTGCGCCATTTTCGTAGGCAATCACATAAATGTCGCTTCCCACAAGCTGAATATCATCTAATGGTATTTTCTCCAGGAACACGATACTACCTGCCATAATGAAGGGTGGAACCTTATCTGTCTTTATGTGCATGTAATGTGTGGATTGCAAAAGGAGTTTTTCTTGTTTAGACGTGGTCATATAAATTATTTTAGATAATGAAAATGTCAGATTACTTTCTTCGCCTTCTGATATTTTAAACCTCCGAAAGGTTGCCCTGAAATCGGATCAGTCACCGATTTTATTTTTTTTATCTTCAATGAATCTCTACTTACTGTAACGGATATACGATCTCCAATTTTAAATCCGGCTTGTGCGAGCCAATGACCTGAAAGATTTACCCAGGGAACGCGAATATAATCGCCAATTCTCGGTACTGATTTGTAATGAATCAATACGTTTCGGTTTGTTTTGCTACTCATAAGGGTTGGTTTATGGTTGAAATAGTACGATACGGGCAATATGGGAGCTGTCCAAACTGGCAGACGATTTCAGCTAATGTTCCTTTAATTACGTTCTCTAATTCAGATAATTTTTCAAACAACGTATTTAGATCAATATCAGAGATACTGTATTCATCTGAGAAGTTATACCTCGATTTTTTGTACGCTTGATTGAGTAGTTGCAGCAGTGCATTGTCTCTCGGATCATCTTCCTTGAAAACCTTACCGATATTTTCAGTAAAAAATAGCGTTGCCTTTATAAGTGTATTCAGGTTATGTGTATGTGAAGCTGAGCCCATCACAGATATCAATAAAGCTCTTAATGAATGCTCTGCTGCCTGATGGATGGAAAATGTTGCCAGTGCTGGTTTATTGTTCCGGCGATAGTACGCTGCACCTTCTTGGAAATCATGTACTAAAGAAAAAATTTTATCGAAAATATCCCAGGATTTTTGTTGCATTACTTCAGAAGGTACATAGTGTTTTTTAGGAAGGATAGTATGATGACCGTTATACTTTATGCGTTCCGGTCTGCATACTCGCTCGTAAAACAGATGTCCATCTTTTAGCGCATTATATACCTCACTGGCTGGTCGGATCTGAATATTTACGGGCAATTCAGAATCGAAATATCCGTGAATTTTCTTTTCCAATTCAGCGTGGGGAATTTCGTTATTATGGGTAAGATATAGGAGGCTGGCTGCATAGTCAGCTCTACTATGATACTTTATTAAAAAAATTTTGTCAATCACCGGTATGCTGGTCCCGGAATCAATGATCCCATACATAATTGGATTATCTTCTAGTTTATCGCATTCCTCTTCACATACAATTTCGTCCTCTTCTACCGGATTCATTGTTGTTGACCATTGAATTTTTTCATCTTTCCACAGTTTATGTACAAGATATCCGGCTTCAATGAATTTCTCCAGCATCTCATAAAAGAAAACTATGTCTCCCCTTGTGTTGCGGTCTAGTTCTTTATTATAATTTCCCGTCACGGTCGATTTGATGATCTCCCATAAACTATTACGTAAACCTGATAAGTCATCCAGGAGAAAGAAATCCTGTAATACCTTAAATGGATTTTTAACTTCCGGAAGTGAGAGCGTAAATGTCCGGTTCATCCATGCTGGTTGAAGGTTTGTTCCATCTAACATAAAATTGGGTTTAGATTTGAAGGATAATTTTGGTTGCAGGGATGAAAATATAAGGAATATACAGCGCTATATGTGTTTGGGGTAATCAAGACTAAATCACTGTTCCATATCGTCAAATGAAGGTAGATTCTTATCCTTTCCCCGATTTTTCACTTCATGATTCAATAATTCAAGCGTTTTCTTTAAGTACCCACAGAAGATAAGTATCTCGTGCCTCTTGGATTCAGGGAAGCAAAATATTACATTGCCCTGCGATACCGCGCAAAGGTCGTTGATCATGGATTGAGCAGTATCTAAGGGAAAAATCTTAAAAAGTGAATAGAACATTCCCCATGCCAGTTTGTATTGTTCATCAATTGGCTTTCTTTTAAATGCTTCCAGGAGAACAATTAGTTGCTCATGTTGATTCATAATAGCAGTTTTAGACTTTAGATGTCAATACCATTCTGTCGGACCTGACTGGCCCGATAATAGAATAGACTTTGCAATGTGAAGGGAGAAATCTTGGAAGGACTAAGATGTTATACTGGTGCAGTGTAACTATGATTCTAAAATTACCAAAATGAATATTACAAACCAAATTACTGACCTGTATTTCTCTGGCCGAGGTAAATCATAATCAGCCAAGTTCCCTACCTACCCTCAATATTTTTTTTTCATTTTTCTTTTCCCAACAGATTACTTCTGAAATTATATAAGTTGACCGACAGCAAGTTATCCTCCCTACTACTAGGTGTGTAAGGTTTTTTCGGGTTTATTCAGGTGCATATTTGTACCCGAACAGTTCATAGTACCAGAAGCAGATAGATATGTGGTGAGTGCGTGTGCTTGACAAACATAGGCTGCGTGATGGTGATGATGTGTGGTTTGAAAAATACAGCCTATGTTAAGTTCATTTTCATGGGCGAGCTACCTGATGGTAGCCGCCCTTTTAATCGGCATCTATTACTGTATTGTTATCGTCCGGTATTACCGGAACGATATCAGCAAATTATCTTCTCGCCGCCAAAGAGAAGGTGATGAACCCGTTAGCCCCCAGCTGTCATTGTTTGATGACGCACCTGAAGATCATGCTACCATAAATCCCGCAGACCTTTTTACACCTGCATTGGGGCTATCGGCAAGGATCAGGGAAGTAATGAACAAGGCCGCCAATGAAAAATACAGCAAGGCAGGATTGGTCCTGATTCTGCGCAAACTTATTGCTGAATACCCAGCACTGAAGGGCACACCATTTCAGGTTGCTATCAACAATGTCATTATAACGGAAAGTAAAGCTATGGGTGCCGCTGGCCTTGATGAAGGCGATGTTGATCTTTTGTGGTAAGTACCGACCGGCGGCTACACCTATAGTGTATTTGTGAGATATAAAATGTGAAGTATGAAAGTGAGGTGGTTGAATTTAAAGTATCACAAAGATGTCTGCATTTTCGTAGGGGTTACACTGTTAGTGTCATTGGTTAATACAGCAGTAATGGCCCAGGGAACGGCTGATGGGAAGGCTGGCATAAAAGAGGCCAGCGACAAGGTACGTAGCTATTTTGATACCGGAACAGACTTAATGTACGCGGTTGGCGCCGTCGTTGGATTAATCGGTGCTGTAAAGGTTTATCAGAAGTGGTCCAGTGGAGATCCGGATACATCGCGCGTTGCCGCTGCATGGTTCGGCAGTTGTGTGTTTTTGGTGGTTGTTGCTACCGTGTTGAAATCGTTCTTTGGTATCACCTGATACCAGTTACGCTAAAGAGTACAGTGTATGGCAAACAGTGTTTATACCGTCAATAAAGGAATCAATATCAGTATTGAGTTTAAAGGATTGAAAGCACAGTATATATGGTATTTGGCTGGTGGTCTGCTTGGTATTATGATCCTGTTTGCCATTCTGTATATCGCTGGCGTGAATCCCTATGTATGTGTTGCTATCGCCCTGGGAACGGGAGCTGGTCTGGTTTCATGGGTTTATCGGTTAAGCAATACATACGGTGAACACGGCTTAAGCAAGAAATGGGCAAGGCGGCAAATTCCCCCCTGCATAAGAGCAGGGAAAGGCCATGAAATATTTATTGGCAATATAAGTGGTCGTTATGGTAAAGGTGTTGGAGGAAATGTTGCCAATCATGAGCGTGGAACATGATTGCATACTTTCAAAAAGCGGCGATGTTACTATCGCCTTTCAGGTGCAGCTTCCGGAGATATTTACATTATCCGCCGGTGACTATGAAGCATTGCATCAGACGTTCATAAAAGCGATTAAGGCGCTGCCGAAAAATTCGGTATTCCACAAGCAGGATTGGTTTATCAATCGCCGGTATAAGGGCGACTTTGAAAAAGACGGAGATTCTTTTCTATCCCGGAGCAGTACCCGCTTTTTTAATGAGCGGCCATTTTTGGATCATACCTGCTACATCATGATCACAAGAAGGCTGGATAGCCGTAAACCTTCCAGTTCTCTTTTTTCATCACTGTGTAGGAGGTTTATTATCCCCGGTGAACTGATGCAACCCAATACTCTCCGGGATTTCCTGGATTCAGTTGGACAGTTCAAAAGCATACTGGAAGGCACTGGATTTATTAAGCTGGACCGGATCACTGATGCGGGCTTGATTAGTGATCGGCAGAAAGCTGGCCTCATTGAAAGGTATTGTTTTCTGACGCCTGATGCCGATAGACCCATCAGTAAGGATATTTCTTTTGGTGATGATATCAGGATTGGTGATGACTACCTTCAGATGTACACATTGGCAGATGTAGAAAATCTTCCTGGGTTATGCGGAAGCCGCATAAACTTTGACAAGTATTCAACTGACGCGAACAAATACAGTGTTGGCTTTACCGCTGCTTTGGGGCAGTTGCTTCCCTGTGATCACATTTATAACCAGTTCCTGTTTATTGGTGATGCTTCTGCAAAAATTCAGCAATTGGAGAAAAAGCGCCTGCGGCTGCAATCCCTATCCGCCTATAGTAGAAGAAACACGATGGCAAGGGACGCCATCAATGATTTCCTACAGGAGGCAGTTGGGCAACAGCGGTTACCGGTACAAGCGCACTTTAATATCTGCACCTGGTCAAATGATAGAAGTGTACTGAAGGAGCTAAAAAATCAGGTGGCTACGTCTTTAGCGCAGATAGACGCTTCCACCAAACAGGAAATCGTAGGCGCTCCGCAGATTTTCTGGTCCGCTATCCCTGGCAATGAGGGCGACTTTCCGATGAACGACACATTTGATACGTTCTGCGAGCAGGCATGTTGCTTTCTGACCCTCGAAACCAGTTACCGTAATAGCATCAGTCCTTTTGGTATTCGGCTGGGTGATCGTCAGACAGGACGGCCATTGCATGTGGATATCTCGGATGAGCCCATGCGCCAGGGAATCATTACCAACAGGAATAAAATTGTCATAGGCGGTAGCGGTTCCGGGAAGAGCATGTTTATGTGCTCACTCTTGCGCAGCTACTTTGAACAGGGGGCGCACTGCGTTGTACTAGACGTTGGAGGTAGCTATACCGGATTGTGCAAATTGCTCAATGGCTATTATTTCTCTTATACAGAACAAGATCCTATCAAGTTTAATCCCTTCTATATATCGGAGAGCGATACTCTGGATGTAGAAAAAAGGGAAAGCCTTAAAACCTTGATACTTGCTTTGTGGAAGCGGGAAAGCGAATCATTCAACCGGTCGGAATATGTCGCGATATCAAACGCGCTCATGTTGTATTATCAGAAGCTGGATAGCGATAAATCCATTTTTCCCTGTTTTGACACCTTCTACGAGTTTTTGCAGGATGAATATGTAGGCATCCTGGAAAAGGAAAGGGTACAAACCAAAGACTTTGATATTAACAACCTCTTGTATGTTTTAAAACCGTATTTCAGCGGAGGGGAATTTTCCTACCTACTTAATGCCAGGGAGAATCTTAATTTATTGGAAGAGAGGTTTGTTGTCATAGAACTGGACAATATCACCGAGAACCCAATACTATTCCCAGTGGTAACGCTTTTGTGTATGGAGATGTTCATTTCCAAGATGAGAAAGCTGAAAGGTGTGCGGAAACTCATTGTTATAGAGGAAGCCTGGAAGGCGATCATGCGTAACGGCATGGCGGAGTTCATGAAATATCTTTATAAAACCATCCGAAAATTCTACGGGGAAGCCTATACGGTAACACAGGAACTATCAGACCTTATCAGTTCTCCGATTGTCAAAGAAGCCATCATTTCAAATGCTGATTGTAAGATTCTGCTTGACATGCGGAAATTCTCTAACAAGTTTTCCGATATCCAGGCACTTCTGGGCATGAGCGACAAAGGGAAAGAAATGGTGTTGTCCGTCAACCGTTCCAACGAGCCAGGGCGCAGGTACAGAGAGGTGTTTATTGATCTCGGTGGGCAGGTGATGAAAGTTTACCGCTATGAGCCCTCACCTGAAGAGTATTATGCTTATTCCACAGAGGAAACTGAAAAGATGAAAGTGATGGCCTATGCTGACAAATATGGAGGTGACATACGCAGAGGAATCACAGCGCTTGTTCAGGAATTACTTGACCAGCAAAATTGAGCGGTATGAAAAGTGTGTATAAGGTAATGCTGTGTGCTGTATTGTGTTGTGGCCTTGTTGTAATGCCAACAAAGAAAAGCCAAGCCATTGTTTGGGTCGTGATAAAAGCTGCGGCAAAAAAGGTTATCAAAGCGCTGGACCTCCAGATTCAACGTCTTCAGAACAACACTATTGTTTTGCAAAATGCACAAAAGACGTTGGAAAACGCATTGTCCAAATTGAAGTTGCAGGAAATCGCCGGCTGGACTGAAAAGCAGCGTCAATTATATGCTGGTTATTTTGAAGAGTTGTGGAAGGTAAAGAATGCTATCTCCACCTATAAAAAGATAAAAGAAATAGTTCAGCAGCAGGTGGTCCTGGTGAATGAGTATAAAAAGGCGTATGAGCTTCTCCGGAAGGATACCCGCTTTACCCCGGAGGAAATCGATTATATGTATAAAGTTTATTCTGGCATCCTCTCAGAAAGCCTAAAGAATGTAGATCAGCTCCTTTTGGTCTGCAACTCTTTCGCTACTCAAATGTCAGACGGAAGGAGATTGGAGATTATCGCTGATGCTGCTGCCGGTATTGAGGAAAACATGACTGCACTGCGTCAGTTCACAAATTACAATATCGGTATCAGTATGCAACGAGCGAATGGGGCTAGTGAGATTGATATGGTGCGGCGCATGTACGGTTTGCCAGCCAAGTGATGTATAATATAATATGGTGTGGTATGAGAGTGGTGATGTTGGTCTGTATTATAGTTTTCTCTTCTCTTCATTTAAAAGCGCAAACTTTTAATGAATGGTTTCGTCAGAAGAAGACACAGCGTGAGTATCTGATAAAGCAAATAGCCTTATTGCAGCAGTATATTGGTTATGCCAAGAAGGGCTATGACATTGCGCAGAAGGGGCTTGGAACTATATCGCAGATAAAGAATGGTGATCTGAAAATTCACCAGGTATTCTTTAATGCTTTGAAGGAGGTGAATCCCTCTTTGGTAAACTATCCCAAAGCTGCCGATATCATTGCTTCTATTGTATCTATGGATGCCTCATGCAATCGAGTATTACGATACGTCAACGCCAACGATCTCGCTGATGAGGGTAACCGGGATTATGCGCAAAAGGTCTTCAGGAATATCAAGACTGAAAACAAGCTGTCGTTTGATGACTTGATGCTTGTTATTTCAAATGATCACTTGCAGTTGTCCGATGATCAGCGTCTTTCCAGGATAGACCAGTTGTATTCTGTGGTAAAGGATAGAGGTGCGTTTGTTGCTTCTTTCATCAACCAGTTGGATATGTTGATACGACAACGACATTCTGAAATAGCTGATGTGGAGATGGAACGGGTTATGTATGGACTAAAATAATTTTTTTATGAAGAGTGTGATTTGTGTTGTGGTATTAGTGATCTCTTCACAGTTGTTATTGTCTATCCCTGCTAAAGCACAGGCGGACGAACTCGCACAACTGGCGTTGAATATCCAGAAATTGAGCCAGCTGAAAAAGATTCTGCAAAATATGTACAATGGCTATCAGATCATCAGCAAAGGATACAATACTGTCAAAGACCTTTCACAGGGCAACTTTAATCTACATGAGGTTTTCCTAAATGGCTTATATGCGGTCAATCCTGCAATAAAGAACTACAAGCGTGTTGGGGATATCATTAATTACCAGGCCCGGATTGTGAAAGGATATAAGTCCGCTTTCAATACATTCAGGTCTTCCAGCCTTTTCAGTGTCGAGGAAATAGAATACATGTCTACCGTGTATGCCCGTCTAACAAAGGAGAGCCTGAAGAATCTGGAAGAGCTGATGTTAATAGTAACGGCTAGTAAGCTAAGAATGAGTGATGACGAACGTTTGAAGGGAATTGATCGTATTTATGCTGACATGGAGGACGCCTGGTTGTTCTTGTGTGATTTTAACAACAGAGCCGAGATGCTCGGTTTTCAGCGAGCGAAAGCAAATAATGATGTAGAAACAGTGAAGGTTCTCTACAGTATCGGGAAATTAAACTGAGGTATATGAAATGGTGTATGATGTTGCTGGCATGTGCAGCTATGGGGATTTTATTGCCGGGTATTTGCAACGCGCAGAGTGTTACTGATAGCATTGGCGGGTTACACGGGGTGTTGGACAAGTTATATGATGACATGATCCCGTTATGCGGTGAGATGATAGATATAGGCAGGGCTATTGCAGGTTTTGCAGCCATCTGGTTTATATCTGCACGTGTGTGGAAGCATATAGCAAACGCTGAACCCGTTGATCTATATCCATTGCTAAGACCTTTCGTTATCACCCTTGCTATCGGGATGTTTCCGCAGGTACTGGACGTTCTTAACGGAATTATGAAGCCTACCGTAACTGCAACATCGGGTATCGTTAAAGATGGCGATTCCGCCATAGCCACACTCTTGCAGAAGAAGCAGGACGCTATCAAGACAACGGAGTATTATAAAATGTATGTCGGTGTCGATGGTCGAGGCGACTATGATCGGTGGTATAAATACTATCATCCTAATGATCCGGATAGGCAAAATGAGGGCGTGTTTGAGAGGATGGGAAATGATATAAAGTTCGGCCTGGAGCAGACGGCTTACTCGATACGAAACTCTGTTAAACAATTTCTTTCTGAAGTCCTCCAGGTGCTTTTTCAAGCCGCATCTCTCTGCATCAATACTGTCAGAACTTTCTATCTTATTGTGTTGGCAATATTGGGCCCTCTTGTTTTCGGCATCTCCGTATTCGATGGATTCCAGCAGTCGATTATGAGTTGGCTGGGGCGTTATATAAACTATTTTTTGTGGTTGCCTGTTGCTAATATTTTTGGTGCAATTATTAATAAAATCCAGATCAATATGCTACAGATAGATATTGATCAGATCACGAAATACGGTGATACTTCTTTCGGCGCGAACGATACCGCTTACTTGATTTTCCTGATCATGGGTATCGTAGGATACTTTACCGTCCCCAGTGTTGCAGGATATGTAGTACATGTTGCCGGCGGTAATCCTCTTTTACAGAAGATCACTGGCATATCCGCTGCCGCAGCTACAGGCGGTGCCGGCATGGCCGCTTCCCGGTTGGGTCAAGGGATATCAAACGCTTACAATGCACCAAAGAATTTTAATGAAGGGTATAGTGGTCAGAATAAAGGGTCTGGTGTCATGGCCGATGCTGGTCGTGTTGCTGGAAATACCGGAGCATACATGTATGATCAGTTGAATAAGTTGTAAATGTGGAGATATGTTTCGTCAACTAAAGAATATCGATACCGCTTTCAGGTACATTCGGGCCTTTTCCATCGCTGTTATATTAGGGAATACGCTATTAGCTTGTTTCTGTTATTATCAGAGTTACCGGTTGGCGGGGAAGGTGCAGGGAAAAATTTACGTGCTATACGGTGATAAGGTAATTGAAGCCTTTGCGGATGATCGAAAAAACTATCTGCCGGTAGAAGCCAGAGCACATGTAAAGGACTTTCATCGTTTGTTTTTCACACTTGATCCCGATGAAAGGCTTATACAGTCCAACATCGCAAAGGCAATGTACCTGGCAGATGCCTCCGCACGGGCAAAGTACCAGAGCCTGAAAGAAAGCGGCTTTTATACAAGCGTTATCTCCGGAAACGTGAGCCAGAGAATAGAGGTAGACAGCGTAAATGTGGATTTTAATCGAAAACCTTTTGCATTTCGTTGCTATGCAACACTTCAAATACGCCGCCCTACAAGCATCACGACTAGAAGCCTTGTTACTGAGGGATATTTACAGGACGCAAAAACATCTGATAATAATTCTCATGGCTTCCTGATCCTGAATTGGACCATCATCAGAAATGAAGATTTGAATGTCATAAACAGATAATATATGCATTGGAATGGTAGGCATAAACGGAGAAGTAGTGTGCAGGATCACCGTGGTGAATCTTATGCCTGGCTGGACAGACTTTCCGCGGAATGGAAGAGAGTTATAAGGATCGCCTGTAATAAGGTGGAGGAGAGATTTAATAAAATCCATGCTGTATATCAAAAGATGATCCTGGTGGTTTTCTTTCTTTCTGGTACGACAATGTGTGTTTTATTCGCCGCAGGTGGCGGTGTCGAAAGAAAAAGTTCATTGCATAAGGTAACCCCTATAACCCGGACCACTCATGCAATACCATCTTTTGATACCGCGGGACCATTGCAGATGATAAAGCGGGGTGGCGCCTTTCAGGGTATCCAGCGGTACAGCGCTTTCCTGGATAGTCTGTCTACTACAACAAAAGGAAGACAGGTTTTAGATAGTGTAAGGGCTGCCAGGCCAGGTTTGTTCGACAGCTTGGCCCTCGTTGATAAAATTATTGGATTGCACTAATAGTGATGTTGAACTTTTAAATAAGTGTGTTATGGATAATCAGCAGCAATCATTAAAAGAGGAAACATTAAGAAAGCGGAAGTTTGCTTTGGTGTTGCCTGTTATAGTTTTCCCCTTTGCGACATTGTTATTTTGGGGCCTCGGTGGTGGTAAGGGTACAGCCGCACCCATTGTACAAACAAAGGATGCCTTTAATTATCAGTTACCGGCTCCGGTGCTACCTGACGATTCACGGATGAATAAGATGGACTTTTACGAAAAGGCCGCTAGGGATTCTGCCAAATGGAGAGATATTGCTCGCCGTGATCCTTACTATGATTCAAAAGCTGGTAAGGATACAGGAAAAGGGGAAAGTGAGGACATGGATTTTCACTCTTTTATGGAGGTAGAGAAGGCCAATAAACAAAGGAAGCCCGGCGCGGTAGAATCTCCTTACTCTTCCGGTGAGGCTGATGATAATGTACGAAAAGTAAACAAGAAGTTGGCAGAGCTGGACAGGGAACTGAATAAGACAACGGCTCCTGTGCCTGGGAAAGTGGATCATGCCTTTCCGGGCAATAACCTTACTGATACTTCCAACATCAACCCTGAAGTCGCGCAACTGGAGAAAATCATGCAGGCCATGCAGGGTGGTACCCCTGAAGATTCGGAGATGGCGAAGATCGATGGTATGCTCGATAAAATACTGGATATCCAGTACCCTTCCCGGATGCAGGACAAATTGAAGAAAGTTTCTGCTGAGCATAAACAACAGGTATATCCTGTATCATCGATGAACCGTGACCTTATTCCAGTGTCTAGCTTACAGCCGGTTCAATCAGTATCTTCTTTACGTACAGATACTATTTTATCCCTGCATCAGGTTTCCAATGGTTTTTACTCCCTGGATGATCCGCTGATAGAAACGAATGAAGACAATGCTGTTGAAGCGGAGGTAGCGGAAACACAGACGCTGGTTTCTGGCGCCACCCTGAAGCTCCGGCTGATACGTGATGTTTATATCGCAGGGCGCCTGGTACCCAAAGATACTTATGTTAATGGCGCTGTATCTATCAACGGGGAGCGCCTTCAGGTTGAAATCAATTCCATCAGATTATCAAATTCTATTCTGCCGGTCGCAGTATCTGCATACGACATGGATGGTATGGTGGGCATCTATATCCCCGGAGCAATTGCCAGGGACGTGTCAAAAAACTCCGCTGATCAAGCAATACAGAGTCTCGGTATGATGTCAATGGACCCTTCGCTGGGTGCCCAGGCTGCGAGTGCCGGTATTGAAACCGCAAAAACCTTACTTAGCCGGAAAGTAAAGCTCATTAAGGTAACTGTAAAAGCTGGATATCAAGTTTTGCTGAAAAACAGGCAAAGCTGACAGATTATTTTCTCATGATTAAATTCCTAAAAGATGACGTTGAAATGTGCTGTATGGATGGCAGGTATTGCCTGCCTATTAGGAAACATGACTGCTAGGGCGCAGGAATATGATGAATTGGCCCCGTTAAATTTGCGGGTGTCGTTTCAGAAAACAACGAACCTCATTTTTCCGTATGCTGTCGCCAGTGTGGACAGAGGGAGCCGCGACATACTGGTTCAAAAGGCAAAGGGTGTTCGTAATATCCTCCAGGTAAAAGCTGGTAAGGAGTATTTTTCTGAAACAAACCTTAGTGTCGTGACGGAGGACGGGCGTTTTTATTCGTTTGTTGTGCGTTATGATAGTTTCCCTCACGTGTTGAACTTACAATTCGGTAAAAAACTGGATACTGATCTGTATGGTGGTCCAGTTCAGCTTTCCAATGATTCCCTGAATGCTGCTGAGCTGCACCGGACGGCGGAACTTGTGCGTATCAGTAAGCGGCATCAATGGAGAACTACCGATGAAAAATATAGTATGCGCCTCCGCTTGAATGCAATCTATATCAGGAACGATCACTTCTACTTTCAGGTAAGTTTAAAGAACAGTTCCGCTATCAATTATTATCCTGATCAGATAAAGTTTTTTATCCGGGATAAAAGAGTTGCCCGGAGAACTGCTCACCAGGAAAAGATCATCCCGCCGAAATTGATTTTAGGACCAAGTGAGGTAATCTCCGCTAATAGCGAATCCGCAATGGTCTTTGTTCTCCCGAAATTCACTATTCCCGATAGGAAAAATTTATACCTATATGTGACGGAGAAAGACGGTGGGCGGCATCTGAAGATCAGGATCAAAAACCGTCAGCTGGTGAAGGCACAAGCTATTTAGATACTATAATATCTGCTTTATGAGTGAGGTTAACAATATGTTTCGTAGCGGTAAGCCTGAAAATATCGCGTTTCATCCACTTGATGTAATTGATCAATACCTGGTATTCCGTCACACTCATCCCGGTCATTTGGTTTACGAAGTCGGCCATGAATTAAGCGAGGTTGGCCGCAGTATTAACCTTATGGACGCATATGCTTGTCTTCTAAAGCGTTCAATGAATGAGGAAGTTGGACGAAAGGAATATGTCGATTATATGCTTATTGCAACTTATAAACACCGGAGGCTTGAATTAGATTTTGATGGAGATCCTAAAGATTCAACGGGATTACTTGTTGCTGGGTCATATTATGAATACAATACTGATACAGGGAATAGGTCGTGGGAATTTAGCGAGGTTTATAACCCTTGCAAGCCGATTGTTATCAATGACCTTGATAATCATCGTTTTCTTAGAAGAGGTTTCAGGGATATAGACCCAATTTATTTACATCGTGAAAATGAAAATGCCATGAATGAAAAGGTGTATGAGTATCACAAGAACGATTTAAAGAGCCGGGGTGTTGGTGACGCTCTTGATGATGCACTCAAAATAATGTTGCAGAAGGGAGAAAAACAGTCCAGCCTGTATCACACCACAAAATACGGAGAAGATCTGGCTGTAGCTTCCTTTCAATACAATAAATCCCAACGAGAGGGTAGTGATCTTGTTTTTCTGAATAAGATTGAGATGCTGGTAAAACCCAAAGTGGGGGAAATTCAAAAACAGACTTTTGAGATCACGAGGGACTCGGACAAATTAACATTGAAGAATGCTTATAATTCGATGCAGGGCCGTTCTTTTCTTGTGAATGAAGATAAGCATGAATGGGCCTACCTTGATTTCAAGCAAACAGATAAACAAGGTAATCACCCACTAGTAAAGACTTCAGGGTATGATGTACAGAAGGTAGTCGGTAAATACCCATTAGATCAGCTCATTAATCCAGAGGAAGCGCAGATGCTCTACGGTTCGCTGGAAAGGGGTAACCGTCAGATGGTTAGTGTAAATGAAAAACGTTTCTTTATTGAAGCGCTTCCATTACATGACACCATCCGGGTGTTTAAAGAAAATCTACAACAGACGACAGTGGAGGCTTTAAAGGATGCTGCTCAACAGAAACAAAAAAATGATCAGGTTCCGGACCAGGGTACAACAAAGGAAGATAAAGTTCTCAAAAACAATAGAGGGCAGTCTATTTCCTGATTTTCAAAAATGCTTTGTGATATTGAATCTGTGACTTATGGAAAAAGCAAGAGAGAGGCTTACCGCCATCTTTGAAGCGGTAAAAAGTGATAACCGAATCGGGGCTACTCATCTTAGTTTATACCTAGCTTTATTTCAGCTATGGAATCAAAACGATTTTGATGACCCCATATCCATTCATCGCCCGGAAGTATTAGAATTGGCTAAAATAAGCCGATCTACCTACCACAGATGTATGAATGATCTCAATGATCAGGGATATGTGAAGTACATTGCTTCTTATCATCCGATACTAGGTAGCATCGTTTACATGGCGGATTTTCAGCTGCCCGCCATAAAGGATGCTGGTCAACGATAGTTTTAAGGTATTGTAAGCCTGAAAAGGAAACAGTTCGGCAGGAGTGCCACTGTCAGCGATAAGGTTTGCAGATGGGGATAATTCCATGACGGATAAGGCCCGCTTGTCGGGCTTTATCATGTTTATATAAATGTAACGTTATGATCAAGAATGATGAAAATGTGGTAATAAGAGCTATAGCGCTGTGTTATAAGCCATTTTTAAAGGTCGAGGAAGCGCTTATTTATTGTAATCTCGGTCGGACACAATTTTCCAAGCGATGTGAGGAATTCGGAATTTATAAAAATGAGAGCGGTTACTTCAGGCGCGAACACCTGGACAAATTGATGTCCGGGGAACCGTCACCATATGTAGCCGCTGATCATGGATTAAGGTCGAGGGGAAAACGCTAATAGTTTAATCGGATAAATACCTCCTCGTTGTACCACTATAAATATCTCTTGAAATATCACACATTATAGACACTGACCGCGAAATATAACATCAACTGTCTAGTTCTTCTATTGTATCATTTATAAATTTTGCTTTGTCTTTCTTTATAGCCAATAATAATGCTTTTCTGTCCTCTGGGATTGATAAATACTTTTCAGCCCATAGATGTATTTCTACCAAAACAGGAAGCAGATCAACACCTTTTCTTTTCAATCTATATAGAACTTTGGCTTTACTGTCTGGATGCTCCAATTTCTCGATCAAGTCATTCTCCTCCAGCATCTGAAGCCTTGTAGCCAGGATATTGGTAGCAATTCTCTCAGGGGACTTTAAAAAATCGCCATAAGTACATGTTTTAGAGAACATTAAGTCTCTGATAATCAGTAGTGACCATTTATCTCCCCATATATCAAGTGAGCAACTAATCGGACACTCAGATCTATTTTTGGGTTTTATCATACATATTTTTTTAAAAATTACTTGCAATTTGCAAGTAATTGCTATATTTGTACTTGCAAATTGCAAGCAAATATAGCAATTACTTAAATAAATCAAAAAGTATGACAAATACAGCCATAGCAACGGAAACTCAATATGCAAATATTGATAGTAAAAGAATTGCCTATCGGATAATAGGCAAAGGCGCACCAATCATCTTATCAAATAGATTTAGAGGAACATTGGACACATGGGACCCTCTTTTCCTTGATTTATTGGCTGAAACCAATACTGTGATAACTTTCGATTACTCAGGTATTGGTTATTCGGAAGGAGAATTACCATTGGGTATTAAAGAGGTAGCTGCCCAGGCAGTAAAACTTGCTGATCATCTCAGTATTGATAAGTTCCACGTAGGAGGATGGTCATATGGTGGTGTGGTGGCACAATACACAACTTTTCTATATCCAACTAGAATATTGAGTACCGTAGTTATTGGAAGTAATCCAATGGGTAAACGAGATATTCCGACTTCCCCCCTGTTTCTGGAAAGGGCATTAAAACCAATTCAAGATTTTGATGATATGTTCGTGTTGTTCTTTGAACCGAAATCCGAAAAAAGCAGAACAGCTGCACAAACATCATGGGGTAGAATTGCCCAAGGAATTGATCGGTCAAAACTGCCCTCAGCTCCAGAGGTTTTACAACGATATTTTGCTGTATTCCCAGAAGTGGCAGAAGACAATGACAATTTCAGGGAGTTGTATCAAACATTAGAGATCCCAGTATTAGTAATTTCTGGCGACCATGATATTTCATTCGCAGTAGAGAATTGGCTTCCTTTACTCCAAAAAGCGCCTTCTGTACAGCATATAATTCTCCCTAGTACAGGGCACGCTCCTCATTTTCAATATCCAGAAATTTCAACTGGGTATATAAAAAACTTTTTAAATAACGGAAAAACCAAATAAAATGAAAATAGAGGATAAAACCATATTGATTACAGGTGGCGCATCAGGCATTGGTTTGGAGGCTGCTAAACAATTTCTGAGCATCGGCTGTAAAGTCATTATTACAGGTAGAAACGAGCAAAAACTGAAACTGGCAAAACAAAAATTTCCAATGTTAATTACTATTAAAAGTGATGTAGCCAATGAAGAAGATGCTTTATCACTTTTGAAACAAGTAAGCGACTTGGGAGGTATAGATATTCTATATAATAATGCGGGTGTCAGCACGCCCCCCATTAATTTAGGTAAACCAGATCCCATGCATTACGATAAAGCGACATATGAAATGAACATAAATTATCTAGGGATCATCCGACTGAACAATATCTTTATAGATATGTTGAATTCGAGAAAAGAGCCTGCCATAATAAATACGACCTCGATTTTAAGCTATGTGCCGGCAAACCTCGCGCCTACGTATTCAGCGACAAAAGTCGCTTTGCGATTTTATACTGAAACATTGAGAAGCCACTTACAAATGCTGAATAGCGATATTAAGGTTTTCGAACTTCTACCGCCGCTTGTTGCAACTGAAATGGCAGAGGGAATGGACGCTAAGGCAATAAAACCCGAACAATTAGTTAAAGGTCTTATTACTGGGCTCAAAAATGACAATCTTACTATTCGGGTGGGTGCTACGAAAGCCATATATTTTCTCAGTCGGTTTTTCCCGAGGCTAGCATTCAAATTAATTAATCCTTTAAAGTATTCAAACCTACTGAAATAGCAGTTATTCCCTTTCTGGAATCTAGTTCCAGGTTGCATCGTCGGAAGGTTATTTTAATTACCTTCCCACGATAAATAACGGAACAACATTATCGGTCCATTAAGAATTTCTGATTTTTTTGGCGTAGATTTCCGGCAAATTGAATACAACAAATATTTGCCTGCATCGCGTACATATGATGAAACAGTAATTCTCTCTAAATTGAGCCTTGGAGATGAAGCCGCTTTTGAAATAGTTTTTCAGAGACTTTTAGCTCCCCTACATTATTATGCTCTCAAGCTCGTAAATGATAACGCAGAAGCGGAGGACATGGTAAGTCTCGCCTTTCATAAATTGTTGGAGGGGAAGAAAGAATTCAAAAGCTTCGTGGCCTTACGCAGCTATCTTTTTACTGTCATTAGAAGGCAATGTATCGATCTTTTCCGGCATAGGCAGGTAGTCGATAACGTACATCAAGAAATATCCCGCGATCTTATTTCAGATGAGGGATATGTGGAAGCGAAGCTTTTTCAAACAGAGCTTATGAGAGTCATTTATGAAGAAATGCAACAATTGCCGGCTAAATATCGTGACATATTACAATGGACCTTCATAGAGGAACTTACACCTGCCGATATGGCTTTGCGCCTTGGTGTAACTGAAGGACATATTAGGGCAGATAGGTCCAGAGGTTTGGTGCTATTGCGTAACGCATTGAAAAATAAGGGATTATTTAGCGCAGCTATTTATCTGTACATTATATGGCTACAACGGAATTAGTGCTAATCTAATTTTTTTTTAAATTTTTGCTTCGTTTTCGATCCTCATCCGTTTTTATTATATGATGGAACGGACAGAACATCAATTTCAACAGATTCTTGAGCTACTGAAAAAGAGGGCCACCGGGGGAACAATTACTTCGGAGGAATTGACCATCCTAAATAATTGGTTGCACTCCAACCAATACAACGAAGAACTTTGGAATAACTTATCTTCAAGCTCTTGGATGGAGCATGAGATAAAGACCTATGCTCGAGTAGATCAGGAAAGTGTTAGAAAGAAAATTGTAATCTTACGTTCCTCACGAGTTAAGCCACGTATACGCCGTCTTCTTCCACAGATCAGCTGGTCGATAGCTGCTGCTGTCCTGGTGGCCATTGGTGCCTTCTGGTGGTTTAACTATAACAGTAGGCACAATGAACCAACTCTCGTAAATGTACAACAGGAAAAAATTCTACCGGGAATGAACGGCGCGCTACTCACATTGGCAGATGGGAGTAGCATTTCACTCGACAGCATAAAGAATGGTACCATCACAACCAGTGGCGGGGTTACAGCGAAAGTCAATAATGGTACCCTTCAATATATAGGACATACTAATGAACTGACTTTCAATAAAGTGAGCACACCGAAAGGAAGACAATTTACTGTCCAGCTGCCAGATGGTTCCCTCGCACTATTGAATAGTGCCAGTTCAATTCGATATCCAATGACCTTTATAGGCAGTATACGAGACATTGAAATCACTGGTGAGGTATATTTTGACGTTAAGCAAAATGCGAAGCAGCCTTTCATTGTAAATACTGACCGTGGACTACGTATAGAGGTACTCGGAACTAAATTTAATATCAACAGCTACAACAATGAGCCTGTAATAAAAACAACCTTAATAGACGGCAAAGTCAGATTGACCACCGGCGCGCAAAACAGCAATGCAACTCTGCTACCAGGACAGCAGGCACAATACAATCAACCAGGTGATGCAGGGGCAAAAATTTCAATACAACAGCTTGATCAGCCAGGACTTGACCGCGTTCTTGCTTGGAAGAACGGATTATTCATATTCAACAATGATAAGCTACCCGACATTATGAGACAGTTGGAAAGATGGTATGATATATCGGTAATCTATGGCCAGCATATCCCTGTTAGAACTTTCTCCGGTAAAATATATCGGGACGTTCCGTTATCAGAACTTTTAGACATATTTCAAGGAATGGGAGTAAAATTTGCCCTTGACGGCAGAACCTTAACAGTAGAAGAGGAATAAGGGAAAAGCCACGGCATGAAGTAGCCTTTTTCAGATTGTCATCAAACTATTCACCACTTTGGACAGTGGCGCGACTGCGCCAAGGGGAAGCTATTCATAAATGTCCAGTGTATATTTTTTGCGTTCAAAAATCAACCAAACATTACTGATGTATGAAAATTTTATGTTCTTATGCCTCCTTCCGCCGAAGGAAAATCAATCCACCTCTTCTCAAGTGTACATTCTTTTTGAGCATTATGCTTCTCTTGTTACTGGTCCGGTTGGATAGCGTTGCTCAAACGGTAACATTTTCGGGTAAAGATGCACAATTTAAACACGTTCTATTAGAGGTAGAAAAACAAACTGGATTTCTTTTCATTTATCCCGACGCTGAGATCCAGAAAGCCAAACCAGTAACCGTACGTGCAAAAAATGCTCCTCTCGACAGTTTCCTTCAAATGATTTTCAATGATCAACCTTTCAGTTATAGTAAGAAAGGGAAAAATATTGTAATCGAGCCGTTAAGGTCAGACCGTAATATAAGTGGTCAGGGTAAAAATGAAGCTGAAAGTCAACAAACCAAGATCATTGGTAGAATCACAGATGAAAATGGGGTATCGATTATAGGTGCGACAATCATGGTCAAAGAAACTAATAACGGTATTACATCAGATGCAAATGGTCAGTTTGCTATTGATGTAGCAACCGGGCAAACTCTGGTAATATCATGTATTGGATATCTAAGAAGAGAGATTCAAATTAAAAACGGAAGCAACCTGGAAATTATTTTGCAGACTTCTACTAATACTCTCAACAATGTGGTAGTTACAGGTCTTTATGAGCGTCGGAAGGATTCATATACTGGTTCTGCACAAACATTCACCAAAAAGGACTTAACCAGAGCATCCGCTTCTAATGTATTCAACGCGCTCAGATCCCTTGATCCTTCCTTCCAAATGCCTGATAACATTCAAATGGGAGCCAATCCAAATGCGCGACAAGAGATCCTCATGCGCGGTGGCAACAGCCTTGGAAATCTGGGTGGTGGTAATACTGCTGATGTGTTCAATTACACCAAAAGTCCCAATACACCACTTTTCATTATGGACGGATTCGAGGTACCACAACAGCGCATTGCAGACCTTGACATCAACCGTATAAAGAGTGTCACGTTGCTCAAAGATGCGTCAGCGACTGCCATATACGGCTCTAGAGCAGCGAACGGAGTTGTAGTTGTGGAAACGATTCGTCCTGAACCCGGAAAACTGAGAATGAATTATACAGGAAGCATTGTAAATGAATTTGCCGATCTCAAAGGCTATGACATGCTTAACGCAGCTGAAAAACTGCAATTGGAAAAGGACGGGGGTGTATATAGTGGTGGCGCATTCGGACAATTGCCCTATGTTCAAGAACAACAAAGAGTGCTTTATAGCTACCGTCGGGCACTCGTTGAAAAAGGGAATAATACTGACTGGAAGACTAAACCTGTACGCAATGGTATCGGCTATAATAACAACCTGTATATTGAGGGAGGAAATGATGCCGTCACGTACGGAATGACCGGCACTTATAATTATACGGCGGGCGTGATGAAAGGGTCAGACCGTAAAAATGTTTCGGGTAACACTTACCTGGCCTACCGCACAGGAAAATTACTTTTCCGAAACGATTTTACAATAAATTACACTACTTCCAACAATTCACCATACGGAAGTTTCAGTACATATGTAGACCTTAATCCATACTGGTCTCCCTACGATGCCAATGGACAGTATGTTATGTATTTGGAAGATATTTATCACACAAACGGAAACCTTCTTTCCAGGGTAATGAACCCCATGTATGATCTTAGGCTTCATACAATAGACAAGGCTATGGCACAAAGCTTTGTCAATAACTTTTTTACCCAATGGCAGGTATTGTCATGGTTGAGGCTTTCGGGAAGACTGGCCTACACCAAAGCCAACAATGAGGCCGATAAGTTCCTGCCAGGAACACACAGTTCTTTTGCGAATATTCCCGCTGACCGCTTTTATGAAAAAGGTTCCTATACTAAATCGTATGGCAGATCGAGTACCCTCGATGCTACACTTTCCCTTGATTTTAATAAGTCATTCGGCAAAAATATAATTTACGCATCTTCAGGATCTACTCTCAGAGACGAGAGACTATTCACTGAAACTTATAATTTAATTGGATTCCCCAATGACCGCCTAGACAACCTTCTTCAAGGTGCATATCCAAGAAACGGCGAGAAACCACAAGGTATGGACGGCATAAATCGTTTATTGGGTTTTTTTACCAACGTAAGCCTGGTACATGATGAACGTTATTTAATGGATCTCTCGTATCGAGTAGATGGATCATCCCAGTTTGGTGCAGATAGACGATTCGCCCCATTCTGGAGTGTAGGAGGAGGTTGGAATATTCACAATGAAGCCTTTCTTAAAGATAATAGCAACATCAAGCAGCTGAAATTGCGTTACTCTTATGGATATACTGGCTCCTCAAATTTTGCCAGCTATCTAGGGCTTACTACCAGTAAGTATTATGATAATCAGGAGTATCTCTATCAAATCGGTACCTACTTGATGGGATATGGCAACAGTAAACTTCAATGGCAGCAAACACTCAAACAGAATTTTGGTGCCGACTTTAATTTGTTTGACAAACTGCAAGGCTCAGTAGACATCTTTACTGAAAAGACTAAGGGCGCTGTAATTTCTGTAACCACTGCGCCATCCACAGGATTTACCACATATATGGACAACCTTGGGGATATAGTTTCCAAGGGGTATGAAGCAAGGCTTACCTATACAATTCTTAACCGACCGGGCACCAGGGATAATTGGACAGTTTTTGCTACCGCCATGCACGTAGCTAATAAGATTGAAAGAATTTCTAATTCATTGAAAGCCCTTAACAAGCAAAATGCGGACTCCATGTCGGTGTCCCCGCTTCCTCGTTATGAAGAAGGCCGCAGTACCACAGCCATTTGGGCTGTCCCATCTTTGGGCATCGATCCTTCAACTGGTAGTGAGATTTTTGTTAATCGTGCTGGAAAAAGGACAACCAATTACAATCCACTCGACCAAATCATCGTAGGAGATACTCGACCCAAATTGCAAGGTACCTTCGGGACCAACCTTGAAATCCGTGGTATCGGCCTGAATCTGTTCTTTGAATATCGAATTGGAGGGGACGCATACAATGAAACATTGGCGTCGCGAGTGGAAAATGCAGACATTACAAAAAACGTGGACAGGAGGGTATATGATGATAGGTGGCGCCATCCGGGTGATCACACCTTCTTCAAGGGAATTGTGACAGTAGACGGTGTTACAGTGACCAGCACAACATTTAACACATCCCGATTCGTGCAAAAGGACAACTGGCTGAGTCTCCGAAACGCAAGTGTATACTATCGTTTCACCGACAAACTCAATAAGACACTGCGCCTCAATGATACAAAGGTTACGCTGTTTGCTGGGCAGCTTTTCTGGTTGTCTTCCATTAAACAGGAAAGAGGATTAGATTATCCATTTTCCCGGAGCTATACGCTACAATTAAACACCACTTTTTAACTCGCCGACAATGAGAAACATAATTTTATTGCTAGCATTCACTTTTTTATGCGCCTCTTGTACTAAATGGCTGGAGGTCCAGCCTTCTTCACAGATTTCTGAAGACAGGCAGTTTAGCACAGAAGATGGGTTCAAGGATGCCTTGATCGGAGTATATCAAAAAATGTCACAACCGACTTTATATGGTCAGGAATTGTCATTTGGATTTGTTGATGTATTGGCACAAAACTACACTAACCCTGCCAGTAGCACCAGCCATACGTATATGTATGTTGCCCGATATATGTATACTGACGCCGGTGTTCAGGGTACAGTTGGTAATATCTGGGGAGAACTGTATGGTTCAATTGCTCAGGTAAATTATATTCTTAAACATGTTGATAACCAAAAGGGGCTATTTACTGGTATAAACTACAATGTGATAAAAGGTGAGGCATTGGCACTCCGAGCCTATCTCCATTTTGACCTATTGCGTTTGTTCGGAAATTTCAATAAGCCTGATGCTCTATCAATCCCTTATATGAAGGATTTTACCGTTGTGCCACAAGCATCTATTTCTGCTAGGCAGGTAATGGCAGAATGTCTTTCAGATCTCAAGGCAGCAGAGGATCTCCTAATAAAGGATAAGGACCTAATACATCAACCTGCTTCTGGCGATAACTTTCTGGCATTCAGAAAAAATCGATTAAACTACTGGGCAATAAGGGGGCTCACTTCGCGTATCTCCCTATACGCTGGCAACAAGGACGGCGCATTCCTTGCAGCAAAGGATATAATTGATAATGGTGGCTTCACTTTTTTGAAACCGTCAGACATCAATGGTAATACTTCAGAGATGGATCGTACTGCTTCTATGGAGCATGTGTTTGCCATTTATGTTTCTAACCTGAAGTTGCTTACCGATGCAGTTTTTAAAACACCGACAGCAACTGGTGGGGCCAATACGACATTGCTTGTTTCAGATATGCGCAAACGCGAACTGTTTACCGCCACTGCTGACATTAGGTTGAATCCGGCTTTCTGGTCAGATAGCAGAGGAATCATCTACTATTCAAAACTTTGGCAAGACGATAACAGTGCCGAAAATATCCGTAGAAGAATCCCGCTTATCAAATTATCTGAGTTATATCTGATAGCAGCAGAAACGGCACCTTCACTTGCGGAAAAGATTACATATTTCAACAAGCTTCGGGATGCCCGGATAGATGTTTTGCTATCCAGTAATACTAACGAGGTCGCACTGAAATCAGCTATCGATATGGAATATAGGAAGGACTTTATTTGCGAAGGGCAACTTTTTTATTATTATAAACGGCAAAATACTGCTAGTATTTCTGGTAGTGTAACCGGACCGATGTCGGATGAAAAGTACGTTCTTCCTAAGCCAGTTCAGGAAATTGAATTTGGAAAATGATCTTAAAATATTAGCAAATGAAAATTATCTCCTCCATTATAGCAACCATTCTGCTTTTTTTTATAACCGTCATTTTTACCGAATGTAAGAAAGGTGAAAGGTTAATGTATAAAAATGCACCATTGGTTTATTTCTCCGGCTCAGTTCCCGCTGCGCTTGGAGACAGCCTGCCGTATAGCTTTGTTGTACGGCCTGATACCGTCACCAAGGACACTGTGACACTGCGTTTTAGAATCAGCGGCTTTGCGGCTGATAAGGACAGAAGCGTGAATGTTCAGATTGATCAAAGTACAACGGCAAAGCAAGGTACGCACTTTGATATTTCACCTGCCGTAATTAAAGCCGGTTCATATACCGCAGAAATGTATGTTATTCTCCACCGAACACCAGATTTGAAAGAAAAAACTTTTCTTATTAACCTGGTGATCGATAAATCACCAGAATTTGATGTGGGATTAGGTAACTCAGATCTGCGGATATTCGTGACTGATCAGCTATTAATGCCAAGTGACTGGCCGGATTTTATTTATGGTCCTTATTCCAGGGTAAAGCATCAATTCATGGTGGAGCATCTAAACTCAATCAAGATTACTGAAAGCCTTGGTGCGCAGCTTTCTGAAATGCTCGCTATTCTGCAAAAGATGAGATTGGAGCTATTGAAATATGAATCTGTTAATGGACCATTGATGGACGAGAATGGGGAGAGAGTCACATTCCCATCATTTTAATTCTCTATTGGATAAAAATAATGCTGAAGAAATGAAAAAAAATCTTAAATATATCAGGAGTATATATGCTCTTCTGCTAGTAGTTTTCGCTTTGGGGGGGTGCGTGAAAGATAAGAGCACACACGATTTGATTAATCTTAATAAAGTAGAGATCGTAGATTCAGACACCAGTACACGTATCATTCTTCAATTTGATACATTGCGTATTGAACCCATTATCCGGCAAAGCATACCGACAGCCGATTCTGCTTTCAATTACAGTTGGTATATCCGGGATGCTGCCGGACAAAAACCTATTATCGTTCTGGATAGTACAAGAAGTCTGAAAAAAGCCATAGGTGTACCAACCGGTAGTTATACAGTCGTGTTTGAGGTGACGGAAAAGAGGACGGGAGTAATGGTAATGAAATTTTTTCCACTGACAGTCACAGACAGGCTTGGTACAGGATGGTTGCTACTTGAAGAGAAGGATAACAAGGGAGATATTTCGGTGATTATCCCAAATGGTGAGGTGTTTCATAACGTATACTCTGATCTGAATCGTGGGTACGACCTAAAACTTCCCCTGCGTCAAATTGAGATTACGGAGACCTATTCAGGTAAGAAGATCGAGATTTTGTCGGAGAATGATGCCATACAACTGGATTACCAAGCAATGATTAAACAAGCTCAGTTCAATGACTACTTCTGGAGTGCCCCACAAATTGTGAAGCCTCAGTACATTAAGAGTCTTTCGCTTAGTACTAAAATATTCATCAACAACGGTTTGTTGCATATGTATATTGAAGGAGGATTTCCAGGAGATGTGAAGTATCTATCCGAGTTGCCTTTCATAAATGATAAAGGTACGGACTATGCACTGGCACCTTTTGCGATAAAGGGACCTGAATCATGGGATGGCCTTACGGCTTTTAGTAGTGCATACTACGATACCAAAGCAAAGGGTTTTGTATATGTAACTAATGCTACTGTGCTTCCAACTATGGCCTCCTTTAATGCACCAGCGGCTACTGCGGCATTTGATATGAGAAGTATCGGCATGGACCTGCTGAATCTGGATAGAGGGTATACTGATCAGTATTACAATGCTGTGTTCAAAGACAATACTGGAAACTTATTTATATATCAGATCAACCTGAAAGTTGACGAGCCTGCCGTTGGAAAATCGGCGGTAGCGGAGGGCCTCAAAGGTAGTACTTTTTTTGTCAGCTCTCAATCCAATCAGTTTATCTACTTCTTTAAAGATAACATTGCGTACCTATATGATATTCCTCAAAATTCTTATGGGGTTGCTGGAAGAATTACGCCAGGCGAGACAATCACCAAAGTAAAGATTTTGTCGAATCAGTTATTGGTAGCAACATGGGATGGTACCCAAGGGCACTTTTATATTTATAACATCAATCCTCGCGGTGATATTACCCTGTCCAATAAATTCAGTGACTTTGGTAAGGTTATCGATTTTGCATATAAGTCCTGATTTTTTAAATATTATATAACCAACCAATAAGCAAGTGCGAGTGCATTGCTCCGTGCGGTGCATTCGTACTTTACAAATTAATTAAGAAAAACAATAATAAGATGAAAATAAAAACCCTTTTAACCATCATTTTGATGGCAGCCATAAGTTTCGCAAGAGCGCAAAACAACAATAACCCACGTCTAGGGGAGCTGATGAACGCGAAGAATCCTGTTGAATTGAAGAAGAAAATTGAAAAGCTAAAACAAAGCAATGTAGAAAGCGACGTGCAAGCCTTGATTGACTATTATGCTCAAAAACAGGATGAGAAAGGTTATAATGAAGCCCGTGAGCTGATCGTTCAAAGATTCCCTAACGGTGTTGCCGCATTTGAAGCCAACCTCGATGGCGTCTATAACGAAAGTAACCCGGATATTAACGAGCGGAATTTCCATGAATTTGAGAAGAAATGGCCGACCCGACCCGCTGGCGTAAATCCACACTTGATAGATTATGCAAGATATTATACCGCTCGTTCATTCCTCGGGAAAAATCGACCGGAGAAAGTACTCGAATACCTTAATATGATACAGGATGCAAACTACAGGACAGATGCCTACTCGTATGCAGCAACATTATCAATCGATGCAAATGATTATGTCCTTGGGGAAAAATTGATAAGAAAGGTTTTCGCTGATTTGGCTAAGAGAGGAATTAAGGAACCTGTAGACGAAGAAGTTACTATGACATTGAGTAAATTGTTATATCTAAACGGTAAATACGAGGAAGGATTCAAATATGCAGAGAAGGTCTTTAAGAAAACTAAACCGTCAGATATTTCTTACAGATTCGTGGCTGAAACATATTTAAACTATTTACTGGCACTTAATAAACTTAAGGAAGCATACCCACTTTTGGATGCCCGGATCAAAAGTGGTGAGTATACTACAGATCAGATGGCTAAATTCAAAGATGCCTACATCGCTTCGAAGGGTAGTGATAAGGGGTTTGATGAGATGATAAATTCTGTAATTCAATCTAACGACACTAAAACCAATGCGGAACTAACCAAAAAGATGATATCCGAGCCAGCTTATAATTTTTCTCTCAAAGATCTTAATGGTAATAATGTACAGCTTAGTGATTACAGAGGCAAAGTGGTGATCCTTGATTTCTGGGCTACATGGTGTGGTCCATGTAAAGCATCATTTCCTAAGATGCAAAAAGCTGTTGATCATTTCAAACAGGATACCAATGTTGTATTTCTTTTCATCCACACTCTCGAGACATCGGAGGATGCCCCTCGTTTCGCACGAGATTATATTGCTGATAAGAAATTTACATTTACGGTCTTGATGGACATGAAAGATCCATCAACAAAGAAAAATCTAGCTGCATCAGGCTTCAAAATACAGGCACTTCCTACCAAAGTTGTCATAGACACCAAAGGTAATGTTCGATTCAAATCTATGGGAGGTGGTCCATCAGCAGATGAGGCTTTCATCAAAGAAATAACAACGATGATCCAGCTTGCTAAAGTGTAATCAATAATACTTAAATATGAGAAATATTGTATCAGCGGTCATGGCCATACTTTTGGTATGTCTATCGATTGAAATAAAAGCACAGGAGTTAGGACCGAAGGAACTCCAGCAAAAAGTACAACAAGCGATCGCTAAGGTTTCACCAGCGTGTGTATTTCTTTCCGATTATGACACCATTACCAAACGTGAAGGTGGGAACCGATTCAGCGGCGTCATTGTTAGTGAGGACGGTTTGATCCTCACCGCAGCTCATGTTGGGCACCCCAAACAGACGTACCTTGTTATTATGCCAGATGGCAAAGAATGCTTTGCAACTGGTCTGGGTAGCATCTCCAAATACGATGTGGCTGTTCTTAAAATGAACCAGCCGGGTAATTACCCCTACGCTGAGATGGGATGGGCGTCTTCTTTGCGTGTTGGAGAACCATGCTTCAGTGTTGCTTACCCTGGAAGTATGCCCGTGCCAGTTAGTGTTGCTCGCTTTGGGATGGTTGCTGATTTGAATGATCCACGAATGAAAATGATCAGGACAACTTGTCGCATGGAGCCAGGTGATTCAGGGGGACCAGTATTTGATCTTTTGGGTCGGGTTATCGGTATCCGTAGCTATATCCTTATGGACTTGGCAGATAACTTTGAGGTACCAGTCGATACATTTAGGAAGTACTGGTCTGCCTTTCAAAAGCCCGTGGAATACAATAAGATCCCTATCCCAGTAGCCATTCCCAAAGATCCATTGGCAATGGATAGAATATATTACAAAAATATCCACAGCGTGGAAACAATGACGGTGGATTACGAATCTAAATTTGCGCTTCATACCGTAGAACTTATTAATACTTTGGGAAAACAAGTCGCGTTAGGGTTGTTGGTAAAGTCACCCGGCCATCTCACCACAAAGACACTGATCGTTTCCAAAAGCTCCGAGATCCCCAACGATGTATACGCTCTTTTGCCTGACGCTACTAAAAGGAAGTTAAAGGTTGAATATCGGGATGAGGCTCGCGACTTGGTATTGCTTTCTTCAAGCAAGGAATGGGAAGGCAGTTTGGAAATATCGTCCATAACTAGCGACACTGTAAATTCATCTCAGATCGGCATGTTCCTTCTTTCACCGAATCCTCGGGATGGCGGGGAGTTCAGCGTATTGGGTTCGTCCGAGTTTGGCATCCCTGGTACATATAACATTGGTTATTTTGGGGCGGGGATATGGCCCAAAGACGGACATATTAAGGTCAAAATGATTGAAAATGGATCTCCCGCGAACAAGGCAGGGTTATTGGCTGGTGATCAACTTGTGAGCATTAACAAGGTTGTAGTGAACGAACCACAAGATTTCATCAACGTAATACGCAGTGGTAGACCCGGCGACACTGTTCATATCGCGGTAGAAAGAGCCGGTACCGAAAAAACCTTTGCCGTTGTCCTGTCCAAATTACCGGAGCCCCCCAGCTGGCATGCCGCAGACCAATTCAAGGACGGGAAGAGCGACCGCCGGGATGGATTTGAAAGGGTATTTGCCCATGATGGTAAGTTAAAGCCTTCTGTATGTGGGGGGCCTGTTTTTAATCTGGACGGCGTATTTATGGGAATCAATATTGCGAGAGTTAGCAGAACAAGCAGCGTAACAATCCCTTCTTCTGAGGTAAAATCCTTTCTGGAAGAAGCTATCAAGATATAGTAGTAAAATTAACAATATGAAGACAACTGCTCTCTTAATATTTTTATTAACCACCAGCATCTGTTTAATGGGGCAGCAATCAGGAACCTTGGATTCCCAGATGTTGAATAAACTTATTCGTGAGAATAAGCAAAAACTTAAATCTTCCCTGATTAAAGAGCTGGCGCCATCGTTCTCCATTCAGGATATCGGAGGAAAAAAAGTAAGCCTTGATGATTATAAAGGAAAAGTCGTGGTCTTGGATTTCTGGGCAACCTGGTGCATGCCATGTAAAGCTGTCTTTCCCATTATGCAGGCCACTATAGAGCACTATAGAAATGATACTGGGGTGGCGTTTCTTTTTATACATACAAAGGAAAAAAACGGCAATGCAGCTGAGGAAGTAAGGAAATACTTCTCTAATAATCCTCAGTATAATTTTCATGTATTGATGGATTTGAAGGGGAAGAATACGCAGAACAATGAAGTTGCTAATGCCTACAATGTGGCCGGTATACCCGTGAAGATCGTTATTGATAGGCAGGGCTATATTAGATTTAAAATGGTTGGTTCAGGCAATCATAGCGACATAATGGGAGAAACAGCCCATCTTTCAGCCATGATAGAACTTGCCGAAGATGAATGAATATAAAACTGCGTAAAAGCCATTTCATGTGATGGTTCTGAATGGTTCTGAATTGCCCCAGTAATTGGGCAATATTTTAGGCAGCTGGAGGTAGTCCAGTTGCCTTTTTTTGCTGATGGCATTTAAATTTAAAGAAAGTGGAACATTCAGCTTTTGGCCAGACTAACGATCCTTTTTGCTAGTATCAAAGTTGGATCTATCAAAGGAATTATTTTTCCTCCTTTTATTATTTCAACCTCATCGGGAAATAGTAAAGGAAGTTCTGTACAACCAAGAATAATAACATCCGCTCCTTTCTCAATTACATAATTTGCTCCTTTTAGGATGAGATCTCTACAAACTCCACTTTTATAGCCAGCTTTAACACCAAACTTGCCATAGATACTTTCCATTACATATTCCTGATGTTGTCCATCTGGAATAACAACTTCAAACCCAAAGTCGTGAAGCACATTATGATATACTTTACTTTGTACTGTTCCACTTGTAGCCAATAACCCTACTTTTATATCTTTTTCATATTGTTCCAAAATGTATTCAGCAGTAGTTGTCAACATATTGATAATTGGAATATTGAGATATTCCTGGATACTTTTTACAAACGCATGAGCTGTATTGCAAGGGATAGCTATTGCATCTGCGCCTTCGGCCTCTAACCTTTTACAGGTAGAAAACATTGCAATGGTTGGATCTGTTTCATGATGGATGATATTTGCTGTCCTGTCAGGGATTTGTGGATTTTGCTCTACGATCATTTTGATGTGATCCTGATCTTTTTGGGCTGGTGTACTTAGTATGATTTTGTTCATAAAATCGACCGTTGCTGAAGGGCCAACCCCACCCATAATCCCAAGTTTAAAGGGTTTATTTAGTTTTACATTTCCTGTTTCTAATGCAAAGTCTGCATAAGCTTGATTTACATCTATGACCATAAATCCCCTTTTCCAAAGTTGTTCTGTAATTAGGGAAATCTCTGTAATGCTTGGCAAAATAATTTCACAACCCTTTTGGATTAACTCTTCGCAAATTTCTGAAACGTATTCCAAAGCAAGTCCATCAAAATGACCGTTCTTTATACCAAACTCACCATAAATAGCATCCATTAAACGATTTTGATTGTCAGGAAAAACCAATTCATAATCCTGGAAATATTGATTGAGCATCTGCAATTCCTTCACATAATTAGAAGTTAGAATTCCGATTTTTGCCCCTTTTTCAAATTTAGATTTGATATGTTCCTGCAATGCTTCAAAAATATTGACAATAGGAATGGAAATTTCCTTCTGTAGCTCATCTAGAAAAGAATGACTCGCAAAGCAAGGCAATAAAATTTTAGAAACACTTTTGTCCTCAAAATTTTTACAAATCCTATAAGTATAATATTTTCTCGACTTTATATCTTGTTCATGATACAAAGGTAAATTTATCTGATTATATGGCTGCTGTTCAAAAATAAAATGATAGTTCAGCTGATTTTTTAAAACGTGCTGATTTTTAAGCAGCTTAAATAACAAATCTCCCCCCGACAGTGTTCCTAACCCACCAATAACTGCAATTCTTTCCATCAAAAAAGATTTAATAACAAGTTATACAAAGGTAAACTATTGTGTCAAAATGCTATCGCAGAAAGCATAGAAATTATGTCGAGATTCACCAAGCCTTCGTGGACACATCCTGGACAAATTACTTACCGGGGGAAGGTAGGTAAGGCGAAAGAAAGCCCGGACCACCACGACTTTGCATAGCCGCTATTCAAAAATTAGAGTTGGAGAAAATACGGCAACAGTTCAGGGCACGGTAAATTGTCAATCGTTACCGTCTGATCTTTGGGCCGGTGACGCTTATACGTTTTTTTCACCTGATCAGTTGTCGTATGGCCTAAAAGATAGGCTACTGTTGCATCATCAACTAGCTTATCTTGGAGCAGGATAGAAAAACTCAACCTTGCACAGGACCAAGTGATATGTTTATTAATCCCTGCTGCGCTGACCCATTGCAACAGTATCTTATTAGCACCATCAGCACTCGGTAATCTAAATACCAGGCTATTCCCGGTGTCCTGCGAGCCCAGCATTTTCTTTCTTTTTTCCAGGATTGCACGGGCAATGGGATGGAGCGTCAGGGTAACTGGCTGTCCCGTTTTTGCCTGTATTATTCTGGTGACCAAAGTAGCCCCCTTTATTTGATCCCATGAAAGTGTCTTTACATCACACCAGCGAAGACCTGTATAACAGCTAAGTATAAATGCTTCCTGCACTTCCTGATTAAGGCAGGGAGTTATCAGAAGTAATAAATATTCTTCTACTTCCAGGTGTTCTTTTAATTTGGTGCTGGGATTGGATTTAGCCGCCACATCTTCCGAAGGACTTTTGACATAGTATCCATCGCTGGTAGCTGCGTCAAGCACCCATTTAAACCGGGTAAAGTAACCGCTGGGTGTTTCTCCGGTATATTTATCCATTAGGTACCGCCGAAATTCCTTGCACAAATTTTCAGTAACCTCGATAGGAGAAATAAAATCCTTTGTCAGGAACTGCTTAAACTGAGTGAAGCTGTTGGATAGGTGCCGGTTGCCATCGCGTTTGTTTCTTTCCACGTACTCATCGTAGTAATCTAAGAAATTGGCTTTGAATTTATGTGGCGGGATATAGGCTGACCCGATAGCCTGCTGCTCAATTGTTTTTTCGCTCCTCTTTACGTCTATTAAGGCACGGGCCTGTTTGTTATGAATTTTCTCCTCTCTGCTTTTAGGATTGGTATAAATAAAGATTCCAGTTGATGGTCTTTGTCCCTTCTTGCGCCCGTAGTCATAATAGAAAGTGATCTTATCACCTTTTCTGCTCAATCTCTCCAGTATATTCATACGGTACAATTTTTACGAGTGAAACAAACAGTGATCAATCTGTATACCGTGTCAGTTGTGACATGTGTGATATTTACACATGGAAGGGAAAGCGGTGAAAAGCGGATAAATCTTTTTTCAAGGTTACATTTTTTGAAGATGTCATTTTGCCGCGTGTCACCAGTTGTGCTACAAAACAAGAAAAACTGACACTTTTTTTTGAGAGGAATGGGCAAGGTGTGCCAGTAGTGTGCTGGTGCTGGCATGCGAATTTGGTGTGTCATTTAGTGTGTCAAATTTGTGTCGTGAATAGTGGGAGAAAGCGGTAAAAACCGTTAAAAACGACACTTGACTAAATGAAAAAAGGCTTGTAAGTCAATTACTTACAAGCCTCTTGTGTGCCCAGAACTGGATTCGAACCAGCACACCCTTGCAGGCGCTGCGACCTGAACACAGTGCGTCTACCAATTTCGCCATCTGGGCAACTGATATTGTGTCAGGGGTTGCAAAGATAAGCAGACAAAGCATTTCGCCAAATTTTTTTTAAAAGTTGTTGATTTTTTTGGCGACGTCAGTAAATAAATACGCTGAAACCCTTTGCCGGCAGTATTTTTAGCTTCCGGCAAGAAATTATTTACCCTTATCCAGCGCCATTTTCAAGGCTAATCCGCCGAAAATGCCTGCCATAAACCATTTCTGGATTTTCACCCACCGGGGATTGGCCGCAAACCACCCTGTTACCCGGGCGGCAAATAATATGATGATAAAATTTACAGAGATACTTACACAAACCTGGGTGATGCCTAACATAAAACTCTGGGCAAGCACCGACCCATAGGACGGCTTTATAAATTGGGGGAAAAACGACAAATAAAATACAGCCACTTTTGGATTGAGCATATTGGTAAATAACCCCATACTAAACAACTTCATGGAGGAATCGGTAACCTGGGTCCGGCTATTGTCGAATAGTCCCTTTCCGCCAGGCTTTACAGCCTGCCACGCCAGGTAAAGGAGGTAAAGGCTGCCCGCCATTTTCAACCCGGTATAGGCATAGGGAACAGCCAGTAACACAGCTGTAAGTCCAAATGATACCAGCGTAATGTGAAACAGAAAACCACAAGCGACTCCCGCTAATGAAATCAGCCCTGCTTTCTTCCCCTGTGTTACAGAACGGGAAATCAAATAAATCATATTAGGCCCTGGCACTAATACCATAAGCAATGCGGCAAACGCAAATAATAAAAGTTGACTGATCGGTAACATATTCGCTAAGGTCTTCACGCTGTTTCTTAATTCTTCATTCTATATTCTTAATTCTTCACTCCATATACTCCCACGCACTCTTATACCCATTCCTTTCTTCCGCATAGCTGATAAATCCCGCATAGAATCCAAGCTGGGAAAGCGTGCCACTATCACCAACAATAACAAGTTTCTTCCTGGCCCTGGTCATCGCAACGTTCATTCGCCTGATGTCCGACAAAAAGCCGATTTTATTGTCAGTATTACTGCGGGTCATGCTGATATACACGATATCTCTTTCCTGCCCCTGGAAACTGTCGATCGTATTAACGGCAATTTTATCAGCATAAGGTTGCAGTTCCGGGCTATGGTCCAGCTGCTCCCGCAACAGCTGTATCTGCTGCTTGTAGGGGGAAATCACAGCTACGGAAGGGAAGTTGTCGCGGGAATAATGAGAGCTGAGCTCACTCACGAACTTCGATAAATGCCTGAACAAAAATGCAGCTTCCTCCGGGTTGCTGGTGCTGGTCCCTTCTGCTTTTTCGTCAAATCCGCAACCGGCGGTATCTATGAAGGAGAGGGGACTGTCGTCAGGAAACAACAGATGGTCAGCTACCGAAGCATGCGCCTTTAACCTGTTCTCATAAAAGATATCAGCAGAATAGCCCATGATCGTAGCATGCATGCGGTATTGCTCTTCCAGCATGCTCACGCTTTCAGAATGGAGGTGCACGCATTTTTCCAGCAGGGTAGTGCTGAGCCCCTGCCTGGCTGCTTCGTCCGACTTGATCGTAGGCGGCAGCTGGCAATGATCGCCGGCCAGTATCGCTTTTTTCGCCTTCAGAAGGGGGATCCAGCAGGCTGGTTCCAGCGCCTGCCCGGCTTCGTCTATCACTACGGTCTGATAACGCAATTGCTTTACGGTATAATGATTGGCGCCAACAAGGGTAGCTGTAACTACCTGCGCTTTTGCAATCAGATCGTCGATGATATATTGTTCTGTATTACTTACTTCTTTCATTATCTTCCGGGCCTCATCAAACAGGGCTTTCCGTTGCTCCCGCTCTGCCTTCCCGAAATTCCGTTTGTATTTGTGAGCCATGTCGCGGAACTCATTGGCCTGTTTTTTCAGCCGCTTGATTTCCCTGCTGCTGTTATGTGCAGCTATCCTGGCATCGAGGGTAAGGGAAGTGAGATGCTCCGATACGCGGGCAGGGTTGCCTACGCGCAGCACATTCAATCCTTCAGCTGAGAGCTTTTCACTGAGCAGATCTACTGCGGTATTGCTGGGCGCTACTACCAGTATCTGCTGCGGTTCCTGCTGTATCAGTGCTTTGATGGCCTGTACTAGGGTAGTGGTTTTACCCGTGCCCGGCGGACCATGCACAATGGCCAGATCAGTGGCCTGTAATATGTTGTTGACCGCCGCCTGCTGCGACGTATTAAGCCGGTTACTGCTAAAAGGAGGATGGTCCTGGTTGAATACCGGTTTTTTCGCGCTGGTCAGTATTTGTATAAGCCGGCCCTCGGGCTTGTCTTGCAGGGTATCAGCCAGTTTAAGGGCATTTTGCATTTCATCATAGCTGTTGTCGTCGAACAGCAGATCAATGCCCAGCTTTCCGTCGTTGGCCCAGTCGGGCAGCTCATCGGTGCGCAGCGTGATTTTCAGTCGGCTCCCGCTTTGCCAGGAAATAGTGCCTTCTATATGGTCTTCCTTGGGATCGTGATTGGAAAATAGCACAGCTGCTGCGCCAAATCGCAGCTGATGGGGCAGATCCTGGTGAGTGGTACGCTCCACTTCCACGGTCAGGTAATCGCCCCGGCTCATTTCGGAACCCCGGATGGCAATAGGGTACCAGGTGAGCCCGTTAGCCCTTCGCTCCGCCACACTGGTGCTTTCTGTCATTCGCAGGTATTGCTTTCTGTCTTCTTCCCGCTCTGTTTTCAGTAATTCCAGCTGCTTTTTGAAATAATCCATGACGCAAAGGTACGCTGTTCCTGCTTTGTCGCAATCACCCACGAAGAATGTCGTATTTGGCCAGCCCAAATGCTGAAGAACCGCGCTAAGTTTGTATTGTCAGAAAACATCAAATAACCCTGTCAAACAAAATCATATGGAAACACAAACATTGTATATGAACACAAAAGCTCCTTCAAAAGCCGCTAATATCACCGGCCTGGTAATTTACATATTATGCATCCTTTTCCTGCTGGTAGATGCCGGAATGAAGGTAGTCAAAGCAACTCCCTCCATGGAAGGTAGCGTAAAGCTGGGCTGGCCCGCTGAACAGGTGCAGGGCATCGGTATTGTATTGCTGATCAGTACTATCCTTTATTCCATCCCCCGCACTGCTGTACTCGGCGCGATGTTCGTTACCGCCTATCTGGGAGGCGCCGTTGCTGTTATGTCAAGAATGAATGCCAATTATTCCTTCCCCATCATCTTTGGTATCCTGGTATGGGTGGCATTGTATCTGAGGGTGCCTGCACTGAGAACAGTGTTCCCACTGAAAAATTAAGAATTGAGAATAAGGAATGAAGAATGAAAGCGGAAATATAAGCAAATAGCTCTTCGCGTTTACTATCTCCGCTTTCATTCTTCATTCCTTATTCTCCATTCTTAATTCCTCCGATGGGGGTTAGGTTCCTTCTCACGCGTCTTCTTATTGAATGATCCTAAATGTGCTTTTATGAGACGCTCTTATCAAATACTATTAGCCGGAATACTGCTACTCTCCGCTGTTTCCGCCCATGCGCAACGGCAAGGTCCGCTACTGAAAGAACATCATATTCTCCCCGTTACTGCCGACAGCACTAAGCCTGCCGCTATATTTCAGGTGAAGAACTGGCCGTACGGAGCCCTGCAGGCACCCACCGCCAACAAACCAGCCAGCGCCCAACCGGTTTTCTCTGCCATCTGCAAAACATCCGGTACTGCCTTCCGCTGGAATGATGTGGAAGCCATCACTGCGCTGGCCATGGCTGCTTACGCACTTTTCAGGTAAGGGCTGGTTGCTGATCACGACAATTTTGCTATATTGTGTGCTGATTAATAGTTTGACCCAAATGAAGCGTGGTTCCGTAGGTCTGGTTTTCAATATCTTTCTGGTTATTGGCCTTCTTTGTCTGACAGGTACTTTCCTGATCTGCTACAATATCAAAAAATTTAATAATGCAGCGGTAAAAACTAATGGTACCGTTGTGGATCTGCTGGCTAAAGACGGGCGCCGTTCGGTCTCCTATACGCCGGTGGTTAACTACACAGATGCCGGTGGCCAGGAACACCGCTATATTCCCTCTTTCTCTTCCAATCCTCCGGGATTTTCCATCGGCGAAAAAGTGGGTGTCTACTACAACCCGAAAAACCCCGATGAGGCAAAACTGGATGGCTGGGGCGAATATATCGGCGCTATGATACTGGGTGGCCTGGGCCTGGTGTTCAGCCTGATAGGAGCAGGATACCATGTCGTACGACGATTAAACCGCTCCCGGAACGACCGGCTCAAACAATCCGGGGAATTAGTGCAGGCCGACTTTATCACCGTCGACGTTAACCGGAACGTTTATGTCAATAACATAAACCCTTTCTTTATCCGCTGCGAGTGGAAAGACCAGCTGACTGGAAAGAAACGCAAATTCAAAAGCGGCTTCATCTGGTCGGACCCTACGCCCTACATCGAGTTACACCGGAAAATGGATGTATACATCGATCGTAAGAATACCCGCCGTTATTATGTGGATATTTCATTCCTCGACAACTGGGCGCCCGACAAAAAATTGAACTGACGCTTTTCTGTATGAGCCGGCTACTTACGAAGAACTGGTAACACAAATCACTGATACAGGATTCAGACTGCCAACAGAAGACGAATGGGAATACCTGTGCGGTGGAGGATCCAGAGCATTCTATCCCTGGGGGGATTGCCTCGATATCGGCTACCTGAGTATCGGCACCTATTTCCGGGATTGCTACATTTTTGATGAGGAGATGGCATATAAAGATGAAATAACCGGTGATTATACTTTTACAAGAAGAATAAAAAGACTGTCCTAACCAGTAATATATTTTTCCCGGATGTCCCCCATGGGGAAACTCACTCGTTATCTGGAAAAATATATCATGAAAAAGATCTTGCATGTTATTTCAAGCGCCAGAGGCGACCACTCCTATAGTAAAGGGCTGAGTGCTGCTATTGTTCGTAAACTAACAGCAAAGAACATTGCCGGCGAAATAACAGAAAGGGACCTGATCAGGGATTTTCCCCCTTTTATAGAGCCGGCGTCGGTGGAGAATCTTTATAAAAACCCGGACGCACTAACCCCTGAAGAAGAACAGTTATTTAGCTACTCCCACATGATTGTTGATGAAATCCGTGCAGCGGATATCCTCGTAATCGGTACCCCGATGCATAACTTCGGAATTTCGGCGCCATTAAAGGCCTGGCTCGATCAGATTGTGCGCCATGGCATTTCTTATGTCTACGACAATAACGGAAAACGGGTTGGCTTATTCGGTGGTAAGCAGGTGTACCTGGCCATCGCATCAGGAGGCAGACAAACCTCAAACCCAGGATCAGAATTTATTGAATCCTATCTCAAAGCTGTTTTCAGTGCCTACATGGGCATTACCGATGTTACTGCCTTCAGAATAGAAGGAACCGTAGAACCCGGCTTTAAGGAAAATTATGAAGAAGCCTTGAAAGAATTAAGAGTATAGAAAGAAGAATTAAGAAATAACGCGAAGACCTGAGCGATTAAAATTTTCGCTCAGGTCTTCGCGTTATTTCTTAATTCTTCTTTCTATATTCTTAATTCTCCTCAGGGGTCAATCCTTGTTTCCAGGCTGTCCTGCAGTGATGGCCGCAGATTAGACAGCAGGTTATATCCGGTCGCGCTTTCAATATCCCGAACAGTTGTTTTGTATTGGGTCCAGTCTATGTTGATATCGTTGCGATTGGGAGTATTTACGGCTATAACCCTGGTATTGCCATTGATCCTGTTGATATCGTTGCTGCCATCAGGTATTACTACCACTACTTTCCAGATGTTGGAAGGAACAGTTACATGGCCGTTGTCGATGGTGTTGGTAACGCCACCCAGTGAGCCTGTACCGCCCTGACCATACGAACCGCAGATAATGTATACTTCGTTGCCTGCTCTTACGAGGTCACGGGTATAGTTTTCCAGGTTAGCCCAGGTTTTCTGATTATTGTTTGGCGCCTGTGGCATCATGTTGGTCATGAGGAAGGTAGCTGAATTGGCAGTGGCGGTGGAGGTTCTGTCGGCTGAAGGGCAGTTATGACCACGGTCGAAGCCGGAGCCGGTATAGCTGCTGTTCTGCACCTGGTACCAGCCGGCAGGCAGAGAGGTGTCGGCACGGAAATCGTTGCTTCTGGACAGGGTGCCAAGGTCGGTCGACTGTACATGCCAGCTAACCCAGTTGGGGGTACCACGGCTACGGCTATATGATAATGAGTAATAAGTTTTTACCATCAGGTAATTATTCTCCGAAGTGATCGCTGCCAGTGCATTGCTGGGGTTACCAAGCAACATGTTGTTATCGTCGCCCGGAACTGTACCGCCGCCGGTGCCGCCACCAGTACCGCTGCCGGCTGTTACGTTAACGTCGTCGATATTGATTCTGTTAGTGCTGCCGGAAGTTTTACGGATGGAGATACGCAGGCTGTTAGTTGCCGGGAAGGTAAACGTAGCGGTTTGCAGGCTGCTGGATGTGGTAATGGTATTGCCCTGCTGCGCCCAGGTTTGCCCGTTGTCGGCAGAGGTCCAGAGCTGCCAGCTGCTGTTGGCATCTGAACCATAGGTACCATGTTTAACGCTAACAGTAACAGTGCCGGTTGCGCCGGTGAGACTGAAGTCTGTAGTAATACTACCAGTATTCCTGATACGTACAGATTTGGAACCATTTTTCAGGTCGCCCGCCAGGGTGCCGATCAGCGCGTCGTCCAGGGTCCAGGATCCGCTGCTCAGCTGTACGCTGCTAACGGCGTAGGCTGTTTTAGTGCCTGATTCAAAGTCTTCATTTAGGAGTGTTACAGATTCTGTAACCGCCGCACGTGGCTTGTTGATTTCCTGGGGCTGGATGTCTGCTTCCTTTTTACAGGCGGAGAACAAAATGGCTCCGAGGCAAATGACAATGCAATGCCTGATGAATTGTTTCATAATTCAAGTGTAGTTTTAAGGGTTGCTGTAAATGTGCCGATTTGCTTACGATTCTATCGCTGTTGTAGCCAGTGCAACACAGGTACCATCCGGTTGATGGCAAACGATATACACCGGAATGCTGGTGCCGTTTTCCACCCGGATCACCTGGATTCCGGTAAAGTGCTCGTTCAGAAACTGATGCAGGGCTTTGAATCTTTGTGCGTTCTCTACAATGGGTGCGTCGTTTGGATCTGGTGCTCTTTCTACTTCGTTGAAAAAATCTGCTGGGCTTATTGGCTTTATTACGTTGGGTTCAACCTGATGTTGGGCTGCGATCTTTCCGGTTACTTCGGCTACTGGAAGCGGTCCCCATTGTTCAATGGTAAGTGGGTTCTCTGATTCGCTGTAGTACAAAATACCAGTTATCTTGCTAGCCAGGTTTTCTAATAAGATGTTCTGTTGCATGAAATGAAATTAGTATTTTCTCTGGAAATTTTTTTACAAGACAAGAATGGTAACATTACTTTAATCTGTGCCTGCAACCTGAGCAGTAGCAGGTGGCCGGCCATACTATTTCTTTACAACGGATAGATGTATCTTGGTATAACTGTATAAAACTAAAACCTGGCACATGAATTTTTTAAAGAAACTCTTTCAGTCGCCCAAAAGTACTGTAGCAACTACCGTAGTTAATACTTATGAAGATTTCTGGAACTGGTTCAGACAACAGGAAAAAGACTTCTTCAACATCATTAAAAACAGGGATCAGCGTATCGAAGAAGATTTCTTCAATAAACTGTCGCCCAAACTGAAAGAACTCAGAGACGGCTATTTCTTCCTCGCCGGGATGTATGATAACAACACTGCCGAATTGATTATCACCGCCGATGGTCGTGTGAAAAACATAATTTTTGTGGAAGAGCTGATCGCTGCAGCTCCCGCCATCGCCGGATGGAAGTTTACTGCGCTGAAACAGCCCACGGATATGAAGGGATTCAATATAAACATGTCGGGGTACAACTTCACCACCGATAATATGTGGTTTTATGCGAATGAACTCCCCGGATATCCCGATGAAGTGGATGTAGTGGTAGTGCATAGCGATCTTGATGAAAACAATAAAGAAGCCATTGGCAATGGTATATTTATTTACCTCGATAATTACCTGGGAGAATTAGACTTCGCCACCAATATCGATAATATATCCGTTGTAAGTCGGAAAGATGCTGCCGGTGAGCTAATTCCCATTGAAAAACTCAAGGAATACCTTATCTGGCGGCAGAAGGAATTCGTAGAGAAGTATGAAGGGGTGAGAAGAGATACGGAAAATGACAGCTATGCTTCTTTCGAAGCAGAGCTGGAAAACGGCAGGCCCCTCATCGCTATCGCAAATACCGACCTCCTTAACTGGGACAGCACTCCCTCGCATCCCTGGATACTGCATATTGAAATCGGCTACAAAGGAGGCCAGAATGGAATGCCGGATGATAGTACTTATCAGCTGCTGAATGAGATAGAAGACCAGGTAACTGAAAAGCTGAAAGATGCAGAAGGCTACCTGAATATAGGCCGGCAAACGGCCGACGATACCCGTGATGTATTCTTTGCATGCAGGGAATTCAGATTACCCTCAAAAATAATGGATGCTATCCGGCAAAGATATGGCAACAGGGTCGCCATCGGCTACGATATATACCGCGATAAATACTGGCGGACGTTCGACCGGTTCAGAAGCTGACTGCTAGCGGATCTTCTTCTGGGCAATGCCTTCACTGCGCTGATCGTAGCCACGCTTGTTCCCGCCGAAAAAGGGGATAATAATGGCTACGATCAATACCACAGCAGTCACTACAATGATCAGTAGGCTGTACATTAACTTGCTGAAATTTTCAGGGGAAAGCAAATTGATATCCCAGATTCTCAGCAGAAAATAAGTCGCTACAAACAATACCAGGGCCGTGGCCAATACACCAATAACATATTTCATATCCGGGAATTTATATTTTTGATAAAATCTGTTTCTTTAGTGCATCAAACTCTTCCTGAGTAATGATCTGCTCTTTCAGCAGTATATTGAGTTTTTGCAGCTTCTGTACAAAGTCGCCTTCCTGCTCATTTTCTTTCAACACTTCTTCTTTCTTTGCTTCATACTGTTTCGCAATCTCAATGCCGGCACCCAGCTGTGCACCGATCCCCGCCAATCCGCCCGGATTCCTGGCCGCATCGCGAAGCGCCCGGAGCTTCTCCAGCTCAGTGTAGCTCAAACCTGCTTCCTGTGCCGCTTTATTCTGACTGGTAATATCAGCGATACCGCCAATCCGCGCAATCGTCTTTTCATCAAACTGAGTACCCAGTATCTTAAAATCATTAATTTCCAGCCCCAATGATTCGAAATCCTTGTTCAGTAAGCCCTGCAAGCCCGTTCCGATATTACTGAGCTGCGCATCAATATCCGTATAACTGTACTTCGATGAGGCAAGGAAAGTGGTGATTTCCTGAGGTAGTTTATTGACAATGATTTCACGGATATCCGCTGATTTCACCTCATCTTTATTAGCTACAATATTATTGTAAAAAAATTCCGGGTTACTGATACGGTACGCAAAAGTACCGTTGGCGCCCAGTTCAATCGGAATCTCGTACCTGGGATCCATATATTTGACAGGATTATAGGTACCCCACGACTGGTTCACTACAAGAGCCCGCCTGAAGAAATAAATATAAACTTTATGCTCCGATGTAAAGCCCTGCCTTAACCTGGATAGCGTTGTCAGAAATGGATGGTTATCCGTTTTCAGGTTGTAAATTCCTTCTTCTGCAAGTACGTTTTCCACTTTACCCTCGTAAACCAATATGCATCCCTGTCCGGGTGCAACAATCAGTTTGCTTGCATTCATAATTTCATCTCTCTTGGAAGGATGTTTATACCAGAGTACCTCGGAATCCTGGTTCTTCCATTCAATGACTTCAGATAGCTGGTTGCTGAAAATATTAAAGAAGCTCATGGTGATTTAATTTAATTAAGGTCTTTCGGTTTCAGGTTATATTGATCCACTTCCCGGATCTTCTTACCATTTATATCGTAGTAGTAATACTTATTGCCATTGACAATATATCCGTCTTTTAAAATTTTTCCACCACCGCGTAAATCGGCAGGATCAGGACTGAGCGTTTTAAGAATAGCACCTGTATTGCCATTCAGTATTTGAACCTGGTAAGGCTCATCCTCCGCGGGGGTTGGTTTATTGGCAATCATGACAACAGAATCATTGGATGCCAGCACCAGGGGCGAGAAATAAGTCCTGCCCGGTGTAATGTCCTTATAGTTGATAAGTCTCGATTCCTTTATACTCCAGTCTCGAATAAATACTTTTTTATAAGGAGAGCGGTCCGTGAATATCCCGGAACCACCAAAATCTTTATCCCAGCCAAACTGGGGCTCATCTTTTGGATATCCATACTGATAATGATAGGTATACTTTATCAACGCTTTTTTCTCCTGTGGAAATTCAAAACTTTCCTTACTGAATCTGTACCCTGTGGTTACTACCGGCTGTGGCACCGGTTGCTTAATAGCTGCTTTGAAACCACTTTCCGTATATGTTTTATTGATAAGCGGCATAAATACGAGGTTCCTGCCGTCGTTTGTGACTAATTTATAGCCGGAACCATAGCTGTTGTAATTGAATTCAATCTTCGCAATACCAACACTTAAATCATCGTTCCCTTTTTCATATTGCTCCAAAACATTGTCAATAGTGGAGTTGGCGATGTTGAGTCTGAATACAAGTTTATGATTCAACATGATATACAGATTGTTGTCCTCAAAAACGCGCAACTGATAGTCTTTCGTTCCCGAGGGTGGGAGTTCCGTGAGCACTCTGATCCATTTCTTATCTGATGTGACAGCATCAAATAATGCCAGATAAATTTTATCCGGCTTGCTGTCATTGAATCTTTCCGAGAGATTGGCATATAATTGCCCAACCTTGGCTATATAAGGATGTTGCTGGTTGTCGGTGATCGATAAGGCGGCACTGTTATCCCAATTGTAAGTGGGTGCTTCCTGCTGTGTTACAGCAGGCGCGGGGGCCGTATAGGGAAGCTCCTGCGGATGGTGTGAGCTCCTGGTTGAAAAAAGTAATTTGAGAACGAACAGGAAAACGACCGCAATAGCTACGCCAATGGCAATTTTCGGCACTACTGTATTCGTATTCCGGGGGATATTATAGTTGTGGTTGATGTTGATATCATCCGAGTCCAGGAAAAAATCAGTACCGCAACTATTGCATTTGTAGTAATCAGGTCTAAGTTCAGTGATCTTTACGCTGCCACAGCTCGGACATTTAATCGCTTTAATTCTTTTTGCCATTGAAAAAACCGTATTGGACCTTTTCGGGATTAAAAATCGGTTAACCGGTCGCAATATAAGGCTTAGATTTTAACTTTGAAAATCATGAAGTTATATACATATTAATTGTTTTGCATATGAAGATGGGAGACTGCCAGGGTATACCTTTGAATGGTTCTGTGACGGGAGGTTGGTCAATCGGCATCAGTTCTGCCGCTTCGGAATACACGGGGCGACTGGCCCGTATATGATTTGAAGAATTTTGAAAAATATCCCAGGTCATAAAAACCCAGGTTGTAGGCAATCTCTTTTATAGACTGCCCGGGAACGGCCAGTTGCCGTTGGGCTTCCAGTATGATCCTGTTGCGGATCAGGGAGGCAGCGGATTTATTAAAATGTTTCTTGCACAGGATGTTCAGGTAGTTGGCAGTGATGTTCAGCTTACCGGCATAGAACTCTACTGTTTTATGCTCCCTGAAATGGATATCGATCAGATTCAGGTATTCGGATAGTATCGGAGCAATCGTGTAGGTTTTGTGGTCGCCGAACAGCAGCTCCGATTTCCGGCTGGCAATTTGCGCAATGATGCGGGTTCGGGAGTAAACGATTTCCCATAGTATGGGCTTGGCGCCTAATTCCTTTTTGATGCCTTTGAATTCATAGCGTAGATCGTCAAATTCTTCCTGCGAAAGATCAATGATCGGATGCTTTTTATAGATGGCGGTATTGAAACGGAGCGCACTGGCAATAATATTGAAGTGCTGTTGGTTGATCATCAGCTGGTAGGCGATCGTATTACTCGCCAGCTGCCAGTAATGCACCTGCCCCGGAAATAGGAAATGCAGCTGCCGGCCCTTTATCTCATGATTTACAAAATCAATGGTATGGGTACCTTCAGAAGTTTCTGTCAGAAGAAGCATGAAAAAATCATGAACATGCGGCCGCTCTACTATCAGTGAATTACCCTGCCATTCAAAGTATAGAAAGCTGCCGTCATGATTCTGCTGATCCCGGTACGTATTTAAGTTAAATGTCGGTATGTGACCCATCTTTCAAAGGACAAAATTTTAAAAATATTCCATTGCGTAACAGAAATACATGACATCGTCAACATCCATATCCTGCCACGAAACAGCACTCCCGGCCCGATGCACAACAAGCGGGTTGGATTACGCCGGGAAAACAGTATTGAACTGACAGTCATTTGGGGTAACAAGCTGGTACTCCATTTCTACTTTGGCTTGTTATGTTCACTGTTGGTACATAGGCTGTTTGTATGGTAAATAAGTGTGACAGCCCTGGCTATTAAAAGGCCAGGCCAACAGCATTCCTGCCAGAGGCCCAACCCTTTACTCTCTATCAACGTCGTTTTTTTCCTTTGTTTACAATCCAGTGTTATTCGCTGGAGGTGCAATTTAATTGATAAGAATACATCTTCATATACAGGTTATAATAGGAACAAGTTTTTGCGGATTTTATACAAGTTTTAAAAATTGTTTTAGGGTAATTTTATATTGATAGATGGATGTGTGAGATGCGCTGAAAATAGGCACTGGAAAGAGATTCCGGGATGTTTATGCCACTTCTGGAACATTTCCCGCGAAGAACTCATCAGGAGTGCCATGATTCATTTTTTGTCATCTTGCTAAAATAATGGCCACAACACAGGACCATTAAAAGCTACAACACTACAATAGGAAGATGTTGAATACGACCGGGCTTATAACGGTTGAGTGCAAAAAAACACGCAGCAGTATCTACTGCTGCTTTAATTTTTTTAACTGGCCGGGAAAAAGTGTCAGGATAAGAATTTACCGGCACCCGGCGGAGACAAGATGGTAACTGTGCAGTGAAGCCGTCGCCGGCCTGTACACCAGATATCCGCCATAACAGTATGAGATATCAAAGGAGATGCTTAGCTTAGCTTCAGTTTTGTGTTAAAAAGCCGATAATCTTATTTCAATGGAGCAAAGCAGTATCCCGCAAATCCTGGAAGAAATTTTCCCTAAAGAACGTATCCGGTCCCGACTGATCGACCTTGTGTCTTATGCATCTGACGCAGGATTCTATCATTTGGTGCCAAAAGCCGTGGTACAACCGGTAACAGAAGAGGAGATCGTGCGCTTGTTTAAATTTTCCCATACTCACCAGGTGCCAATGGTGTTCCGCACCGGAGGTACCAGTCTTTCCGGCCAGGCGGTTACGGATGGCATACTGGTAGACCTGAGTCGCTACTGGGATAAAATAGAAATACTGAACGATGGGGCAGGGGTTAAAGTACAACCCGGGATTATCGGTGCGCGGGTAAACCAGTATTTGAAAAAATATCAGCGGAAAATAGGCCCGGATCCATCAAGTATATCTGCCGCCATGATGGGGGGCATTTTATCTAATAATGCCAGTGGTATGTGCTGTGGCGTGGAAAAAAATTCTTATCACACTACAAGATTTATCCGTTTTATATTACCGGATGGACAAATTTTCTCCACGGCGCTCAAAGAAGATTATGATCGCTTCCTGGTGTCATGTAAGGATATCAGCGAAGCCCTGATAAACCTGCGGAAACAGGTATTGGAGCAGCAACAGCTGTACACACGTATAAGAGAAAAGTATAAAACAAAGAATACGGTTGGATATTCACTGAATGCCTTGATCGATTTTGAACATCCCCTCGATATCCTGGCGCATTTGTTAATTGGGGGAGAAGGTACGCTGGCCTTTATTGCCGAAGCGGTGCTGGATACGGTACCCGATCCTGCTTTCAAAGCCACCTCACTGCTGTATTTTCCGGATATTTATAAAGCCTGTAAAGCCATTATGCCGTTGAAAGATGCAGGGGCCGAGATGGTAGAATTGATGGATCGGGCATCTCTGAGGGCTATTGAAGACCTGCAGGGCATATCACCGGATATAAAACTTTTGCCCGAAACGGCCAGTGCTTTACTTGTTGAGTTCCAGGAATCCTCTTTGGAGGCCTTAACGCTGAAAGTAGATGCTTTTCTGGCACAGGCAGATACACTTTCTCTATTGAACGCTCCTGCTTTTACATCCGATGCGGCAGAAAGAGATTTTTTGTGGAAAGTACGGAAGGGTCTTTTCCCTGCCGTAGGCGCGGTGCGTAAAAGCGGCACCACAGTGGTGCTGGAAGATGTGGCTTTCCCCTTGCCTGTGCTGGGCGATGCCATTCTCGATCTGCAGATACTGTTTAAAGAATATGACTACAATAACGCTATCATATTTGGTCATGCGAAGGATGGGAATATTCATTTTGTGATTACCCAATCTTTCAATACCGATGAAGAAATTGCGCAATATGACCGCTTTCTGAAAGATGTAGTACGCCTGGTAGTAAGTAAATACGATGGTGCGTTGAAGGCCGAACATGGTACCGGCAGGAATATGGCGCCATTTGTTGAAACCGAATGGGGCGGCGAGCTGTATGCTGTCATGAAACAAATCAAAGAAGTGATAGACCCGGCAGGGTTGTTGAACCCTGGTGTTATTATCAATGCGGATGAGAAAGCACATATCCAGCATCTTAAATTATTACCTTCTGTGGAAGAGGAAGTGGATAGATGTATTGAATGCGGATACTGCGAACCCGTTTGTCCCAGCAGAGAGTTAACCATGACGCCCAGGCGCAGGATTGTTGTCCGGAGAGTGTTGGCAGCGATGAAACAGTCCAATGAGAAAGATTACAAAGAACTACTAAAGCAATATGATTACGATGGCTTGCAGACCTGTGCGGTAGATGGCCTTTGCGGCGGTAGCTGCCCTGTATCGATCAATACCGGAGATCTGGTAAAAAGACTGAGAAGAGAAAATCATAGTAACAGGGCCAACAAGCTGGCATTGCTAATTGCGAAAAGATTTGCCCTTACGGAAAAGCTTGCCCGCTTTGGGTTGCAGATGGGAGCTTTAATAAATAAATGCTTCGGTAAAACGGCGATGTTGAAGCTGACTAAGCTGTTGAGAAAAGTATGGCGGGGTATGCCGTTATGGTCAAACCAACTGATGGCTCCTCCGTCGCTCAAGGTATTAACAGTAGCACAGCCTGTTGCATCTGCGACCCAAACCATTGTGTATTTCCCGGCCTGTATTTCACGGGTGATGGGGAGTGCAGCCGAAGGGAAGAAAAACAGCATGGAAGTGTTTATGAGTGTATCTGCCAAGGCCGGCATAGGTGTAAAAGTTTTAGACCCACTAAACGGAAGCTGCTGTGGACAAATTTTCTCATCCAAAGGCCTGAGCCAGGCTTATCAATATACTGCCGCAGATATTACAGACCGCCTGTGGAATGCAACAGCCGAAGGGAAATACCCTGTGGTAATGGATGTAAGCTCCTGCGTGTACACGTTAAAGCATATACGAAACAGTTTGCCGCCGGAAAAACAGAGGCAATATGATAAACTCGTTTTTTTAGATAGTGTAGACTACCTGCATGACATGGTGACTCCGCTTCTTAAAGCAGTACAAAAGAAAAATAACATTGTCTTACATCCCGTATGCGCTGTAGAAAAGCTGGGAACATCCGGTAAGCTGCTGAAGCTGGCAAAGCTGTTTGCAAATGATGTCACGGTGCCGGTACATGCAGGCTGTTGCGGAATGGCCGGAGACCGCGGCTTCCTGTTTCCCGAACTCACTAAATCTGCTACCCGGGCAGAAGCCGGTGAGGTCGGTAAAAGTGCATACGAAGGATATTATGCTACTACTAAAACATGTGAAATAGCCTTGTCAGAGGCAACGGGAAAAAATTACGAATCAATACTTTACCTGGTGGATGAATTGACGTGATAGGGGGGACCACTCTATCCGTAATGGCGCCAAAAATGCCATACCAACTACTATCTGAACATACATCTTATCATCCGGAGGTTCCTGAAATGGCCATCAAATGGTATTAACGGCGCCTCCGTCAACCCGAATGGCAGCCCCGTTTATGGCAACAGATAACGGACTCGCCAGGAAGGAGACAACGTTGGCAATTTCAGATGTTTCAATAAACCTGTCAATTAATGAGTCAGGCTTATTGGTTTTCATTATCTGATTTTTAATATCATTCACCGGCAAACCGTTCGTCGTTGCAATATGCTCTACCGCTGTGGCTACTCCCTCAGAATAAACAGGTCCTCCTAAAATTGTATTTACAGTCACGGCAGTTCCTTTAGTAAGTTTTGAAAGCCCGTTACTAACAGCCAGCATGGCTGTCTTAGTCATTCCATAATGGATCATATCTGCCGGAACGTTGATAGCAGATTCACTACTGATGAAAATTATTCTTCCCCAGTTTCTTTCCAGCATGTCGTGCATAATCTTCCTTGACAGGCGAACACCGCTCATGACATTTACCTGGAATATTTCCTCCCATTCGTCATCTGAAATGTCTGCAAATGGTTTTATATTGAAGATCCCGATATTGTTTACCAACACATCAATCTTTGGCAACTGATGAAGCAGATTTTCAATCTCATTTACTTTTGAAAAGTCTGCGGCTATGCCCGAAACCCGGGCTGCCGGAAATTCGGATGTCAGCTTTTCAACACTGCTGTTTACCTTTTGGGAATGCCTGCCATTAATAATTACATGTGCCCCTTCCGATAGCAGTTTTTGCGCAATGGCAAATCCAATGCCCTGTGTAGAGCCGCTGATAAAGACGTTCTTGTTCTCTAATTGTAAATTCATAAACAGTTTTTTATTTTGTATCGATCATTCCATAATTAGTCAAAAAAATTAACTGAGCACGCTCAGCTGCAATCTGATCAAAGGTTTTAAAGAAGCAGCATCGGGATGCATACGGCGGGTTACATTTAACCCGTTCCATACCGTGATTAAATACCTGCCAAGTACCCTTGCATTCGTTTTAGTAGTAATGATATTATTCCGCTGAGCATGTGAAATTGCTGCTGTAAACATATCTTCCACATCTAATAAAATCTGTATTGCTTCCTGTTCCAGCTCTGCATCAATAAAGGCCAGTTCTGTAACCGAATTAGCAATGATACATCCTCTTTTATGTACTGCTGTATTTGCATCAGCAAGCAGGTAGAAAAAATCTTTAATCAGCGCTAAAGGGTTTTTACTTTGCGAAAGTTGATGTTTAAATTCATTGAAATCTGCCCTTCTTTGCTGAATAGCTTTGCTGAACAGTTCTTTTTTTCCTCCTTTGAATGTGTTATAAAGACTGCTGCTGCCTAATTGTGTAGCATCTTTCAGGTCATTTAAAGAAGTAGCTGCATAACCCCTTTCCCAAAAAACTTTTTGGGCGTTTAAAATCACTTCATTCTCATCGTGTTCTATTGGCCTGCCTCGCATAACAGAAATTAATTTTGGATTGATTGGTACAAAAATAGGAATTTAAATTTAATTGAAAGATGAAATAATGAAATAGAAGTTTGGAAATCCGGTTTCAGTTATCGGGTCACCCGGTTTTACGGAAACAAAAACGGTTGTATATCATTCTATATACAACCGTTCCTTTTTCGCGTCTGGAACTGGATTCCAACCAGCAGCCCATATGCTTATAAACGAGATTGGGTACTTACTGAATTTTTGATATATTCAATGTTACAGAAAACTCTTTATTGGGATAGTCATTGACGTTAATATATGAAGTTTTAAATTTAGCATTAACATTCTTCATATAAACTGCACACATCGTATTAGACACATGATATAAGTGTTTATGTTCTTCTACGGGTAACCCATCCAGTATCCCGGCTAAAACCTGATATCTGACACGCTCTGTATAGTTACCATAGTCATGCCATGCCAATACAGAATTGCTATCTCTTAATAAAGGAAATACGTTCCTGGTATCTGACTTTAAAGCACCGTAACTGTGATCACCATCTACAAAAATTAAGTCAAATTTATCTTTGAGGGTTTCAAATTTGAAAGTAAGCGAATTTGCTTCGATACGGGTTGTGTTCTTCAAATTATTCATAAACATACCACTAACCTTAACAAATTCTTCTGAAGCCCCTAATTGGATCATTTCAGCTCTTGATAATGTTATTGACACGCAACTTTCAGCAACTTCCGAAACGTTTGCTATGCTCTCTCCTCTGAAACTACCAATCTCCAGGTATTTACATTTGTCAAGGCTGCGCGCCAATGCTTTCAATAATGCAATGTCAGTAACTAAAGAAGTTCCCTCCAAAAAGGTATAGTGATGCACTGTCTCATTTAACGTGGGGAAAAGTTCATTCATATCTATGGTCGGTAACTGACTCATCCCATATTTATCAACAAGATAGTTTTTGTATTGAATGTCTTCATCATATAGTTGCAGTAAACTTTTAGGATTAGACAGGATTTTGCCAACTATTATCTTTGCTTTTTGGACTTTAGTTTTCATATTTTAATCTTAAGTTTAGGTAAAATAGGTTAAAAAAAGACAATCTCAAGATCTACAGTCATTAATTCTCGTTATTTTAATCTTAAGTGTAGGTAAAATAGGGAAAAAAAAAGATAAACTCCAACTTCCGGGAGTTAGTTTTCATTGACAATATGGTCAAAGGAAATTGAACGCCAGCGTTAGCTTATGCTGATTATTCCTGTATGTGTGAAGATGCCGGCTCCGGCCGCAAAGTCCTAAACTTCTCTTGCTCCTTCTGCAGGGCCGTTAAAAACGATATTCACCTAAAAGAAAAGCGGCTTGTAAGTTTATACTTACAAGCCGCTTTAATTCCCGGAACTGGATTTTTTATATTCTGATTTTCAATATCTTATAAGTGAAGTGTGTTAAAACTGTGTCGCAGTTGGGAAGAACTCCTATCTTGAAACTTTACGCGCTCTTTCTCCCTATCGTCACAAGCATAATTTATATTGGGTCAATGCTTCCTCATATTTATTAACCGTATCATGTTTAATGTAGCTGGTAAACTGCCCATCTTTCAGTGCTGTTTTCGCAGCTGTTATCGCTTTTTTTTCCTCGAGCACGGCATTATGATAATCTCCGCCTTTTGCGTAGCAGGATGCCAGCGCATGCAGTTGCATTGGATTGATAGCTGATTTATTTTTTTGATAACATCCTGCTGCCCATAGATAGGTGCTTTTTTCCAAGCCATCGCGTAATGCAACCACCGATAGTATAAAGGGTGCCTCTAATACCCCTTCCTGCCGGGCCACATCTCCGTAGGCAATGGCCTCCTGCTGATTAATTTCAAGCAGGATATCAAATTTAATAGCTACCAGCACCAGTTTGTTGGCGGGTTCTTCTACGATCAGTTTATCCACCAATGTAAGTGCCGATTTATATTCCTTGGCGCCCATAGCTGCATAAACCGGTTCCAATGTTTTTGAGAAAGCCTTCTCCCGGGAGCTGCGGGTGGTTTTCTCATAACGTTGCTTATATTCCTCCATATTGAAACGGCCGTTTAAGATTTGGGAGATGACAGTATCCACTTCAAATGGATGTCCAATCCACACGATCTTCCCGTTCCGAACAAGGAACGTGGAGGGGATACCGGTGATCCCTGCATCGCCTAACCATCTATTGGCCATGTGCTCGTCGTTACTGTCTGCGATGACCGAAAAACCCATCTTCTCATGGTTCGTTTTCACAAACTTTCTGACCGTTGGCAGGGTGGCCGCCGGTGAGAGTTTGTCTTTTCTGCCTTCCCATACATTGACGCCGATAACCGTTATTTTCCCTTTGTATTGTTTTTGCAGTTTAGAAATATGCGGCATAGCAGCTATACACGGCGCGCACCAGGTGGCCCAGAATTCCAGCATATATAACTGATCACCTGTAAAAGAATGAACAGGCGTGCCTTTGATCCAATCTGAATATTTAAGTACGGGCGCCGGATCGCCAATGTGTAGCGTAGCATTTTCTTGTGCACGTCCTGTAATGGCCATAACAGACGCCAATATGAACAGGCTTAATAACTTTTTCATGGTTTATTCTTTTGAACGTTTGAATATTTTTGATGCAGGCCTTCACAGCTTCAGATCTACCATTTTTTCATCCGGCGGAAGGCATTGACGCAGGTCACAGGTTTGATAGAACAGTCCGGTCCGGATCGGGTTCCCCGCTTTGGCAGCAGCTGATTTCACTGCTTTTTGAATAAACACCGCTTCATTTTCATACACCAGCACTCCGGGGTCATTGGCGTAGGATGTAGGCCGGGGCTCGATCCAGGAGCCGGAAGCACGGACGGTTTCCGGCAGTTCCAGTATATGGCCGATCACAATATAGGGCAGTGAAGACGGCACATACTGATAGATATGCCACCCCGGCGCTATCACTACTTTCACAATAATGGCGATGCTGTCTTTTTCCTGGAGCAATTGCGCATTCAGGGAAACCGGGTTACGATCGTCTGGCGCGGGACAAGTCAGTGTTTTAGCTGCTTCCGCAATCCGGGCATCAAAACCGGATTGCGCATGTATCCTCAATACTACGAGCAAGAAGAGAAGGAATATGATCAGGCACTTCATCATTTATAGGTATTGATGATAAAACGATATCCACCGGTTTCTGAAAAGAATAATTTCTTTCTGTTTCCGGTGAGCCATTTGCTCCATTCCTTCGCCGTCGTAAAGTTTTCTCCAGTGTACCGTTTCAATACCCTGAGCGCAAGGTCTGGCTGATCATTACGTTTCATCATATCAATACAGGCATCCAGCAGCTTTATGCTGTGGTTGGAAACGCCTATTTTTTGAACATCCTCGTCCACACTGTAATCATAGAAAGCATTGGGATCGCAGTACAAATAATCCATATTGTTTTTCATAAATTGCTGATAGGCAGCGGCGTTTGTCCCGAAACGATCTGCGTACTTTGCCATATTTTTTTTCAGATATTCTTCATAACTTCCCGCAGGTTGCGGGAATCCGAGGTATTTCAGGCTCTCTTCTTCCGATAACGTCAGGGCCTGCCCGGCCGATTTTTTGTCTTCAATACGCTTTTTTTCTTTCGCATTTGATTCATTAAACTCATTGATCATTTTAACGTGTTCGTCATAACCTTCTTTTGAAACGCGGCCAACTGTTTCTTTAATCATGCCTGTGGTAGCCATACGTTCATTGTATTTCCTGGTGATGGGCATTCTGCCGTCAAATTGTTTCATATAAGCCACTACATTCACAAAGACCTTCTTAGCCTCTTCTGTCATCTCTGCCGGCGAAGACCCAAACCCCCACAAAAAGAAATTCCCATGCCTGCCCAGTGCTACCGCGCCAACGTCTTTTGTACAAACGCCACTGGAGATCACTTCCGCATCCGGCCCTTCTGTAAACCTGTCTCCCCGGGATACTAATCCAATTGGCGTCTCTCCATTAAAAGCCTCCGGAATATTTACCCGCCACATGGGTATCTCTTTAGGAATAGTATCTCCTGACGTATAATGATAAATTCCTTCAGGAGTTTCTTTCATGACCAGTGTAGGCATGACCCGCTCCAGCGGGCCTTTGAAAATAGCATGTTGTGTATTTAAATGATGCGCGTCACTATTAAGGCAGTGACAGAGCCAATCGAGTTTCAGCCCCAGTCTTTCCCCCATACGGGCCGCTGTGGTGGCAATAAAAACCACCGGCTTTGAAAAATTATCTGGCAGATATCTTTCTGCTATATATTTTGTTTTTCCGTCCGCATCTTTTTTTTCCTCCGCATTTTCCAGTATCGTGGTATTAAAATCGAAGATGACCACATCATAAGGATCAGCATCAACAGGTTTCCAGTCACGGCAATCCATCGTCTTCACCTCCGCAAAATATTTACGCAGTAATGCGCTGAATGCCGGCATTCGCATGGGATATTGCTTTTCGAACATCTCCTTGCTCATTCCTCCCGGATATCGCTGTTTGGCCTGGGGCATAGGCTTTGAGGGGTCGTACCCCACAAATAAAACTTTCAACGGGCTTCTGCGCTGTTGGGCATGTGCCGTGATCATACCGGTCCAGAGCACCACGATGAGCAACATAAAAACATATAAAGGCTGCTTCTTCATATCATTGTTTTTTTTATCAATAGTTATTTAATAATTCAGTTGGCTTGGTTATAAACACCATGGATACACGGTTTTCATCCTGAAAAGCGCACCTGCTTTTCTGCTATCCTGTTTTCTTTATTATATCGGTTATATACTATCTGTCGTAGCCTGGATTCTGATCTCCTATAACAGGGTTCTGTAGAAATTCTATTAGGGGAATCGGAAGAATATATTGTTTCTGGCTGGTAATAGTAGGTTTTAATTGCCTCACTGTATTAAACGGTAGCCTCAAAAGTGCCATCCATTCAATACCATCTTCCCCTGTCAGGTTACGCAGTATTTCATAGTAGTTCTGCAACAGTAGTTCTTCCGGTGTGCTAGCATTATCAATGACAGTAAAGTCGGACACGCCCGCTTTTGCCATCACCGTTTTAATCAGTGTTTTTGCTGCAGGCAGGCTCCCGCCTGAACGGATAATTGCTTCAGCCTGCAACAGGTAGACTTCCGTTAAACGAAAAGCGTAGGAAGTTTCGGTAGTCTGGGAAGGCGTGCCTTCATAGGGGATGTATTTGGTAAAATACCTGGCGCCGGGGCTGGTAGCCTGGGCACGCGGCACCAGCGGGCCCACCATCCACGCCTCCCGCGGGTCGTTACGGAACAGGTCTTTAAATCCTTGTTTAGCTACATAAAGCCCGGATGCCCCCGGATAGTATTGCCTGCTGAGTATATAGCGAAAGACTTCCTGGTTTGGCTGGGGCTTGATACCCAATATTACCTCCTTGCTGTTTAAGCCTTTTACATAGAAAAGGTCTTTCAGATTATTTTCCAAAGCATAGGAGCCGGACTGCCCGACCGTATTAGCGAGGTCGATGACTACCGTATAATCGTTTTGTCCTCCGCGGCTCATCAGCACTCTCATTTTTAAAGCCATGGCCGTCCATTTGGTGGCATAATACGCAGGATTGGCAGCAGGCCCGTTGGCGATAGCATAGTCCAGATCATCGAGTATAAACTGATAACTGTCGGCAACGCTGCTGCGTGCTTTGGGGATGTTACTCAGGGTAGACAGTTCATTTCTCAATAATACGCCATAAGGGCTGCCGGGTTTATACCATTCAGCAAAATAGATCAGCAGTTTGAAATGTGCATAGGCCCTGAGGAAGCGACTCTCAGCAAGCAGTTCATTTTTGCGGTTGCCGGTAAACATATGGTCTGATACTGCATTAATTCCCCGGATAACACCGTTGGCAGCATTCAGCAACTGATAATTTTCATCCCAGAGGCCTCCTGAAAATTGACTATTCTGATTCTCATTAAACTCATCTCTGAACGACCCGTAAGCATAACCCAGCATCCCGGTATGCATACCACCGGTCATCTGATGATTCAACCAGTATGTTACATTATTGCTGTTCACACCTGCCAGGCGGTAATAAACACCATTGAGGCTTATCCGGGCTGTCTTTTCATCCGTTATTGCCGTACCCTCCACCCTGGCGTTCCTGGGTGGCTCGCTCAATTGTTTATCACATGACAGGTGAGTGATGGTAATAGCCAGCAACAGTAAATATGTTAAACGTAACTTCATGCTGAAATTTTTAAATGTTTAGAAACCAAATCTGACACCAACACTATATTGCCGCATGGCCGGATAAGTAGCCGCATCGCTGTATCCGTTTATCAGGCTATAGGGATCATTACTCACTTCAGGATCGGGCCCCGGATAATTCGTAAGGCAGAACAGGTTACTTCCTGACAGATATATCATTGCCGTGCGCAGATGCCATTTGCGAAGCAAATGCTGGGGCAGTTCATAGTTGAGCGAAACAGACTTCAGTTTAATATAAGACGCATCATGCACAGCAATACTCGAGTTACTGTTTCCTGCGGCGCCATTACTTTCTGTCATAACCAGGCTTGGACGATCAGCATCAGGATTGGAACTGCTGTAATGGTCCAGTAGTACACGGGTACTCCGGTTACCCATATCTAACAGGCCAAGCGACCGCAGATCATTCAGGTAAAGCAGCTCCCCACCGTAGGAAAACGTGAAGAGCGTTATTAAGCTAAGTGATTTATAACTGATAGTATTAGTAATACCGCCATAAAATGTAGGCTCTGCTTTTCCGATAATGTCTCGTGCAGGTTCTCCCTTGTACAGCCCGGTATCAATAACCGCGTACATCGGATCACCCAGCGCCAGGTACCTTAAACTGCCATTCGTCGCCGCTTTGTAGTCATCCAGCTCCTTCTGCGTTTTAATAACCCCTCTGTACTGATAGCCGTAAATCAACCCAACCGGATAACCTTCCCTCAGCACGGTGTTACCAATAGAAAAGACTGACGCCCAAAATGGATCACTGTACCCCAGGTTCCGTGGGTTCTGAAGGTCCCGGTTGATTCTTGTCACCATCGAGCGGTTGCCGGACACATTTACTGCTACATTCCATGCGGCTTTTTTGCTGCGTATAATATCCCCTCTCAGATCTATTTCCAATCCCTTGTTTCGGATATCGGCCACATTTACCAGCACAGAATTAAACCCTGAACTGGTGGCAACAGGAAGCGCCATCAACAATCCTGAAGTCTGTTTATGATAATAGGCAATGGCGCCCCTCAACCTCGAATTGAACAGGGCGAAATCAACTCCCGCATCCTTTTGCAGGGTAGACTCCCATTTAATACGATCATTACCCAGTTGCGTAGGCACCAGAGCATTGGTAGAAGCGTAGGAGGCAGGAGTAAAAAGCGTATAAAACAGGTTGTCTGCGATATTTTGTGTACCGGTATAGCCGGCACTTGCCCGGATTTTTAATTCATTGATCCAGGTAGCAGATTTTAAAAACGGTTCTTCATTTATTTTCCAGGCGATTCCGAAAGAGGGGAAATAACCAACCCTGTTAGCCTTCGGAAACTTGGATGAAGCATCAGACCGTCCTGTGATGGTGAGCAGGTATTTTTCCCTAAACGCATAATTGGCACGCAGGTAAAAACTTAGCAGGGAACTCTGCGTTTCCCGGGCCTGCGGAGGAAGTGCCAATGCAGCAGAGGATAATCCATTGAGATACTTGTCGTCCGGAAACCCCTGACCGGAAGCCGAAAAATATTGTGAATTAGACTGTTGCCAGGAAGTACCCAATAAAAGCGTAAGCCTGTTTTGCGGATCAAATTGTTTATCCCAGGTCAGCGTATTTTCATAGAAAACATCGGCTTGTTGCGATTGCGCCTGTGTAGCGATGCCTCCTTTTGAACTTCCAATGGTTTGACCATCATTGGTAGATACTGACACCACCGAAGGTGCATAATTCAGTTGATGGTAGTTTCTATAGTTTGCGGAAGCTGTGCTCCTGAATTTCAACGACTTCAATATATCATATTCGACAGCCAGAGAGCCTATCAATGATAAAGTCTTGGAGCGGTTTATTCCCTGCAGCATCGCCATCGGGTTCTGAATTCCGCTATAAGCATCAATCCAGTAACGATCTTCATCAAAGGTAGTCACAGAACCATCAGGGTTGAAAGCCGGCAATGTTGGAGGGGCATACATGGCGGAGGCATAAATACCATTTGTAATATTATTCCGGGTGAATCCATAATCCAGGTTGGTAATCACCCGGAGACGGTTGGTGATCTCATTGTCCAGGCTTACTTTACCTGAGATACGGCTAAAATCCGTCCCCAGCAAGGTACCTGTCTGTTTCATATAGGCAAGGGAAGTGTAGTAACGCGAACTCGTTCCTCCCCCTTTTATACTAAGGTCAGCATTATGTGTAATACCTGTCCGGGTCACCAGGTCCAGCCAGTTTGTATTGGCTGTGCCCAAAAAATCAGGATTATTGATAATGGCAGGCGCCCGCCCATCCACCGGACGCCCCTGCGCAGTACGATTTGTTACCAGGTTCTTTGCTCCCTCCAGCATGACCGCTTTATATTGCGTTGCATTGAGTATCTTCTCTGTTATGGCCTTACTGAACCCTGCATAATAATTGGCCTCCAACATAGGCTTCATGTTTCTCTTTCCCTTTTTGGTAGTAATAATCACCACCCCATTAGCTGCCCGGGAACCATATATAGCAGTAGCGGAAGCATCCTTTAAAATATCGATGGTTTCGATGTCATTCATATTCAGGCCAGCCAGTGTGTTCAGCCCGCGGGCAAAGGATGAACCAACAGCGCTGTTGGCGTAGCTTTTATCGTTTCCGAGGCGTTCAACCGGATTGACGATATCCGCAGCACCTTGTATATAGCTGTTTTGAATAGCCACCTGCACACCGTCAATTATATAAAGCGGATCGTTGCCCCCGATCAATGAGGAACCGCCGCGGATACGGATCCTGGCCATCCCTCCCGGCGAGCCGTCTGCCTGTACTACCTGTACTCCGGCAGCTTTCCCTGCCAGTGCCTGGTCAATGCTCACAAACGGTGCATTTTTTACTTCTTCCACATTGACGGAAGCTACTGAACCGGTAAGATCTTTTCTATTGACCCTCCCATATCCTACTTCTACTGTAGCAAGTCCCACCACCTTTGTGTCTACCAGAATAAGTACCGGGCTAAATCTTCCGGTCAACTTTACCTCCTTTGTTTCAATATTCGTTCCGCTGATGACGAGAAGAGCATCTTCATTAATCCTCCGTAGCAGGAAATTTCCTCCTTCGTCTGTAATAGCCCCTACTTTGGTGCCTTTCACCTGAATACTGGCGCCGCCAACCGGTTGATGGTTTTCATTAACGATTTTCCCCCAAACGTCAACGGGTGGCGGCAGCGCATTGGGTCCTTCAGATTTGGGTTTTACAATAACCGTTTTACCCTCTATTTTCCAGGTCAGCGGCTGGTTGGAAAAACAGATGTCCAACGCCTTCTCAAGGCTACCATTATGAACCCTGATATCCACTCTGCGGGCCTGTTTCAGCACTTCGCTCGAGTACAAAAAAGAATACCCGGTCTGTTTTTCGATCTCCCCGAACAATTTCTCCAATGGGGCATTTTTTTCTGATAGCGTGACCGTCTGAGAATAGCCCAGGGCACTCACCTGAAGGCAGGCCACTAATAAGATGGCGGCTGTAAACTTCACCATTTGTAACAGTTGTTTGGTTGATTGGTTTAGGCATAGCGGTACCGATACGCTACATGGCGTTTTTTTCATACTTCGTTTTGGTTGGTTTTTGATATTACATTAATAGACAGCTCCCGACAGCTTGTACATGGGCAGGCCCACCCCATCAACAACCAGGAATGTTGGCATCATTGCTGGCTTTTTGAGGTCAACCCGCAGCACGCTGGAATTTTTTTATAACTACCTTTTTACCCTCTATGGAAAATCTTAAGCCACCGGTTTCTTCAAGCATCTGCAACACTTTGGAGATGTTGGCATCTCTTTGTATACTTCCGTTAAAATGTTGTGTAATCACTCCGTCAAACACTACTTCCACGTCATACCATCTTTCAATTTGCCGCATAACGGTTTGAATATCCGTTTCCCTAAATTCAAACAATCCGTTTTTCCAGGCCATTACCTGATTTACATTCACCTGATTTTCTATACTGATTGTATTTGTAACAATGGCTTGTTGTCCCGGTTGGATAATGACTCCCTTGTTTGCCTTGTTCACGCTAACACGCCCTTCCAGTAATGTTACGCTGATAGCCTCCTCATTATCGTAGGCGTTCACGTTAAAATGTGTCCCAAGCACCTTTACAGTCGTTTCTCCTTTAGTTATAATAAACGGTTGGTCCGCGTCCTGGCCCACTTCAAAATAGGCTTCTCCCGTCATGGAAACATGTCTTTCATTTCCGGCAAACGCAACCGGGAAAGTGAGGGAGCTGCCAGCATTCAGCCACACATGGCTGCCATCAGACAGCGCAATATCAATCGTTTTACTTCCCCGGGGATTGGTAAGCGTGTTGTAGGTGACAGGAAGCGGTGTTGTCACGTCATCAGCAGTTTTTTCATAAACAATTTGACCGTCATCCAGCTTTATCAGTTTTATGTTACCCTGAACAGCCAACGGCCCGTTAACAGTGCTATCCAAATCAAGCCTTTTTCCATCAGACAGCATGATCATAGCCTTGTTGCTCTGCGGCGGATTTACGTCCTGTACGACCGGCCTGTGAACAAACTGCCGGGGTTTGTCTTTTTTCTGAAATAAAAGAAGAGTCCCCACTGCCCCCACTATCAGGACAACAGATGCCGCAGCTACCCAGCGGCTCCACCTGACAGCGCGTCTTTTCGGCAGCCTGTACATAGGCGGCCTGGCGTGCACTATTTTCTGAAAGATCGATTCTGCCTCTTCATAAGTCATATCCTTATCTTCAGGCAATCTGTCATAGAAGGCATCAAGGATCTTCGCCCGCTGCGCATCCAGACCGGAATCCAGCCAGAGCTGTAACAATTCCGTTTCCTCCATGTCTGATAGCCGGCCGTGCATAAACCGGCCAAACAGTTCTTCAAGACGCTGTTCTTTCATGTTTGTCAGTTATCGTCCGAAACAACAAGGCAGTATACCTGTTTGTCGCCCTGTATTACTTTAGACAAAAACAAAGGAGCCGGGAGGCCATTGGGGGGAAAATTTTTTTTAATCCAGGTAAAAGGAAAGACCAATCAGTATAGTTACATTTATTCTGTTTTCGAGAAAAAGGCGTATGGAATGGAGTGCCAGTTTCATATATTTCTTTGAGGTAAACAATGAGATGCCCAGTTCCCTGGCAATTATTTCATGTGATAACCCTTGCTGCCGGTGCAGTACATACACTTTCTGCTGTTGTGGAGGAAGCTGGTTGATAGCAGCCTGCATTAATTGAGCATATTCCCGGTCGGCGGCATCACTTTCTGTAAACCTGTTATCTCCCTGGGGACAGGCAAGCAGACGGGTCATCCCCAGCTTTTCCATGGCCAGTGTGCGAAAATAATTAAGGGCAATGTTGCGGGCGATCGTACGCAGCCACGCATTAAAATAAACAATGTCCTGTAATTGGCTTCGCTTCTCCCATATCTTCATAAATACATCCTGGACCATCTCCTGTGCAAGGATATCGGATTTTGTCAGGAACATCCCCAACGAATATATCTTCTTCCTATATTGGTCATAGAGGACCCGAAAGGCGTTTTCATCGCCATCAGCAATCCGCAACAACAACTCCCGCTCGTTATATGATGAAGTGTTTTCCAATTTCTTTACAGATAATAAAGCTGGTGAAACTGCCTGACTTTGTACGGTATGTTCCACAAAATCAGATAGTATAAATCATAGATTTTTGAGGGAAAGAGTTTTTTAAGAGGGAAAGCTTTCGCCGAAGTGTATACCGCTACTTTACGAGGGTAAAGCTAAATATTTATTCTGAAAAAACAGCTGATTATTCTTCAAGGTGAAACCAATTAAAATCAACATATTTAAAGCTTCAGGAGAAGTAGCTGGAGCCATTGCCCGCGGGTTCGCCCAACATGGCGCAAAGGTATATGTGACCGCCATGGGACGGGGTGGTAATTTATGCTACTTCCCAGGTGTCAATTAAATGTCGCTCTGCTGTTCTCCGGAAGTTAATTTCTCAATATCATCGAGATCCTTATGTCTGCCTGCTGCTTTCTTGGCCTCAATAAGATTGTTCAGGTGCAGGAATCTGATCATTAATCCTTCTTCATTGAAAACCTGAGCTTGAGGGTAGGCATCGTCAAAGTTTACTCCTTTAAGTTTTGTAATAATATCAATACTTACCGGGGGGCGTCCATAAGAAAAAACATCCGCAGTATCGGTATCAAGAAATTTTGACTCAGTCATATCAAAAATAGGCAGGCCAAATTCCTGAAACGCATGCGCTAATTTTAAATAGTTTTCTTTTGTTCTATTAACCCATATATCCATATCTCCAGTTACTCTGCGGTATCCATGTAAGATCACTGCATAACCTCCCACAAGAATGTACTCTACATCATGATTATTCATCGCCTGAATGAACTCTCGGAAATCATCATTGAAAATAGTTCCCATTTATTTATTGAGTTTTCTACAGGTAAAATATTCCTTATCTATTCTGGGCTGATTTGCCATTGAAAATCCGTATGCCTGAGATATCAGGTAATATGCTTGCCGCAAACGTTCAATATATGGCACTTCTTTACCAAATATATTTGCTGCATCTGCCTCTTCGAAAGTTCTGATTTTAAATGCTGTTCTATCAAGTTTAAAGTCTGCCATATGCAAGGTTATATGGTAAATATACAGATAATGTAAGAAGGGCGATTATGGGAATCCCAGAAGGATCGGAATTGGAATTATTCATTTTAAAACACAAGATGGTTCGATTTCTTCCGAAAATTCACTTTTGCCAAAATTAATTGTCGAACCGTTAGATGAAACGAAGCTGCATGCTAATATACACACTCGACGAGGGTCTTCCGCAAAATAAAAATGGACAAACCGAGATAAACTTCGATTTGTCCACTTTAGTGCCCAGAACTGGATTCGAACCAGCACACCCTTGCAGGCGCTGCGACCTGAACACAGTGCGTCTACCAATTTCGCCATCTGGGCATCCAGGTCCTTTGTTAAAGGGATTGCAAAGGTAATCCCTTTTCCGAATTTACCAAACTTTTTTTCAAAAACCCGCTTACACCGCTACATTAAATTCACGCAAAGTATCATTCAGGCTCGTCTTCAGATCTGTAGATGCCTTACGCTGACCAATGATCAGGGCACAGGATACCTGGTATTCACCTGCAGGGAATTTCTTCGTATAAGTACCCGGAATCACCACGCTGCGCGCTGGTACGCGACCCTTGTATTCGTTCGGCTCGCTGCCGCTTACGTCAATGATCTTGGTCGATTGCGTCAGCACCACGTTAGCACCCAGTACCGCTTCTTTTTCCACCACTACACCCTCTACTACAATACAACGCGATCCAATAAAGCAGCCGTCTTCAATAATCACCGGGCTCGCCTGCAGCGGCTCCAGCACGCCGCCAATACCAACACCGCCACTCAGGTGAACATGTTTACCGATCTGAGCACAGGAACCTACGGTAGCCCATGTGTCTACCATGGTACCTTCATCCACATAGGCGCCAATGTTTACGTAAGATGGCATCAGGATACAACCCTTCGCGATATACGCGCCATAACGGGCTACTGCATGAGGCACTACGCGCACTCCCAGATCTTTATAGTTGGATTTTAACCTCATTTTATCATAGAATTCAAATGGAGCCAGTTCCATTGTTTCCATTGGTTGTATAGAGAAGTACAGCAAAATAGCCTGTTTCACCCATTCGTTCACCTGCCAGCCATTTTCAGTTGGCGCGGCAACTCTCAGATGACCCTTATCCACTGCTTCTATTACTTCTTTAACCGCATCTGTATATTTTGTTTCCGCTAACAGGCTGCGATCAGCAAAGGCCGCCTGTATTTGTTGTTGTAATTCCATGATTATTTTTTTTTGCAAACATAATAAATGAATCGCCGAAATACCAACTCCCGGCACAAAGAATCAACCACTCCCGCCCGCAACCTGTCACTAAACCCTTATCTTCGCTGCATGAAAATAGGATTCGACGCCAAGCGCGCGTTCCAGAATAATACAGGCCTGGGGAACTACAGTCGTACCCTGATATCATCGCTGGCGAAGGATTTTCCGGAAGATGAATACTTCCTCTTTGCCCCTAAACAAACTTCCATGTATGATGTCAGTGAATGGCCTGCCCTCAGGGTGGTAACTCCCGAAAAACCTCCGTATTCCTGGCTCAGATCCGCCTGGCGCAGCCGCTTCGTGGTGAACGATCTCCGGCGTTATAAACTCGACCTGTACCACGGCCTGAGTCATGAACTGCCCTTCGGCATCCATAAAAGCGGTGTCAGATCTGTAGTCACCATGCATGACCTTATCTTTGAAAGATATCCCCGGCATTATAACCCCGTGGATGTATTTACTTATCGCCGTAAGGCACAATATGCCTGTTTGCATGCCGACAAAGTAGTCGCCATCAGCGAACAAACCAGACAGGATCTGATCTCTTTCTATAATACTCCCGCCGATAAGATTGAAGTGGTTTACCAAAGCTGCGATCCGGCGTTTGCCATCACGGCGCCCGATGATGATATTGCGGCCCTGGGCGCGAAATACCAGCTGCCCTCGCAGTATTTCCTCTATGTAGGTTCTATCATTGAACGTAAGAACCTCCTGGGCATCGTAACGGCCATGAATACACTGAAAGGCGTGTCAGACATTCCATTGGTAGTACTGGGCAATGGCAGCAGCTATAAGAAAAAAGTAAAGGCTTACCTGGATGCAAATGGTCTCACCAGTCAGGTGCTATTCCTGAATGAACAGGTAAGGCTGAGCAACGGCGATCTCCCGTTGCTCTATCAGGGCGCGCTCGCACTGATATATCCTTCCATATTCGAAGGCTTTGGTATCCCCATCCTCGAAGCCCTGCTAAGCCGCACGCCCGTGATTACATCCAGCGGCTCCTGCTTTGCGGAAACTGCCGGCGATGCTGCCCTTTACGTCGACCCGCTCGATCCGCATACCATTGCCACTGCTATGCGTGAAGTAACTTCAAATCCCTCCCTCGTGAAGCAGATGCAGGAAAAGGGATGGATCCATGCGCAGCGCTTTACACCCGCAAAATGCGCTGCCGCTATGATGAAAGTTTACCAACAATTAAATAATTGATGCATAATGTTTGAAGATGATATCAGCGAGGCGTTAACGGTGCTTCGCGCCGGCAAACTTATCCTTTATCCTACAGATACCATCTGGGGAATCGGTTGCGATGCTACCGATGAAACCGCCGTCAGCAGAGTTTTTGCACTCAAACAACGCAACGAAAGTAAAAGTCTGGTAGTGCTGCTGGCGGATGTAAAAGAGCTGCTGCATTACGTGGCCAATCCCCGCCCCGATATCGCGGAACTGCTGGCTGGCTTCGACCGCCCCACTACGGTGATCTATGAAGGAGCGCTCGGACTGGCTCCCAACGTCATCAATGACGATGGCAGCATCGCTATCCGCATTGTGAAAGATACTTTCTGCCGTCATCTGATAAAACGCCTTCGTAAACCATTGGTATCCACTTCCGCCAATATCAGCGGAATGCCTTCCCCGGCCACTTTCAGGGAAGTAACCCCCGAAATACGCAATGGGGTCGACTATGTAGTGAAATACAGGCAAACGGAAACCACGCCGGCCGCGGCTTCCAGGATTATCAGGATAAACCGCGATGGTTCTGTGGCGATAATACGGGATTAAAAATGTTTATTTATTACATTTGCGCCCTGATTTCAGCGAAAGGAATAAATTTAACAGGAATATTTTGATATGATCAGCAGCAAGCCGTTGGATATTCCCTGCTCCCTGCAGGAAAGAAAAGTACTGGAAAGGATAGCCCTGGCCGCCCATGAACTGGGTGTTCCGGCCTATCTGATCGGGGGCTTCGTGCGGGATAAACTGTTGGGAAGAAAAACAAAGGACATGGACATCGTATGCGTTGGCGATGGTATCGCCCTCGCTCATAAGGTGGCCGAAAGCTTTGGTGACAATGTTCCCGTTAATTACTTCAAAACCTATGGTACTGCCCAGGTGAAATGGAACGACCTGGAAATTGAATTTGTCGGCGCCCGGAAAGAAAGCTACCGCCGGGAATCCCGTAATCCGGAAGTCACTGCAGGTACGCTGCAGGATGATCAGAACCGCCGCGATTTCACCATCAACGCGATGGCAGTAAGCCTCCGCGACCGCGACTATGGCGAACTGCTCGATCCCTTCAACGGATTGGACGATCTCGATAAAAAACTGATCCGTACTCCGCTGGAACCGGCACAAACATTCAGCGACGATCCGCTCCGCATGATGAGAGCTATCCGCTTCGCTTCTCAGCTGCAGTTTACGATCATCGACGAAGCTCTCCAGGCTATCCGGGAAAATGCAGATCGTATCAGAATCATCTCTCAGGAAAGAATAACAGACGAATTCAATAAAATAATGCTCTCCCAGAAACCTTCTGTAGGACTGGATCTCCTCTATAAAACCGGTCTGCTGAAGATTATCTTCCCTCAGATGACAGATATGATAGGAGTGGAGATGTATGAAGGCAAAGGGCATAAAGACAATTTTTATCATACCTTGCAGGTGGTGGATAATATTGCTGCCAATACCCGTGACCTCTGGTTGCGGTGGGCGGCACTGTTACACGATATTGGTAAACCTGCTACCAAGAAGTTTGAGCCAGGCCATGGCTGGACTTTCCATGGGCACGATGCCGTGGGAGGTAAAATGGTGTCACGTATCTTTACGAAACTGAAACTGCCGCTGGGCGAGCAGATGAAACTCGTGAAAAAACTGGTAGAACTGCACCTGCGCCCTATTAGCCTTACGAAAGAAAATATAACAGATTCGGCTATCCGCAGATTGTTATTCGATGCCGGCGACGATATTGAAGGGTTAATGTTGCTCTGTGAAGCCGATATCACCTCAAAAAATAAAGCGAAAGTAAAACGATACCTGGAAAATTTCGACCTTGTACGCAAACGACTCAGGGAAGTGGAGGAAAGCGATAAGATTCGAAACTGGCAGCCTCCCATTACCGGCGAAATCATTATGGAAACATTTGGCCTGAAGCCGGGAAGAATAGTGGGTGACCTGAAAACTGCCATCCGGGAAGCTATACTGGACGGGGAAATTCCGAATACCTATGAGGCAGCCTACGCTTTTTTATTGGAAAAAGCAAGTGCATTGAATCTTAGCCCGGTTAAATAAAATTGGTAATTTTACATTACTGTTATAATTAGCATACACTAGCATTAAGTGCCTCCTCCAAATTGGAGGGTTCAATCATTAAATAACTTATAACCTTTTTTTGTCATGCCGGTTTTGAAATTCAGAGTTTATTGGGAAGAAGATGAAAGTGTCTATAGAGACATTGCCATCAAACCGAATCAGACGTTCCTGGCTTTTCACCAGGCTATTTTACAGGCATTCGAATTCGACTCCAAACATAAGGCTACCTTTTTCCGCAGCAATGATAACTGGCAGCGGGGCCGGGAAATTATTCTTGAACAGGATAACCAACCCCGTAAAGCTGAACCGCTGCTGATGGCAGACACCGTGATCGCTGCCGCCGTAAAAGATCCTAACCAGAAATTCATCTATCTGTATGATTTCGCAAAAAACTGGTCGTTCCTGGTAGAATTGATTGGAGTTTCCAAAGAAGAAAACAGCAAACTCACTTATCCCGCCTGTGTACGTAAAGAAGGCCTCGCGCCAAGCCAATATGGCACCAAAGGCCTCGTCGGCGATAAGCTCGTGGAAATGGAAGAAAAATATGACCTTAATAAGGAAGGAATGGATGCTGATGGTTTCGGGGAAGAAGGAGAAGAAAGAGACACTATGAGCTCAGAAAACGGAGAAGAATTTGGCGGAGAAGAAGAAACTTTTTAAAAAGATGAATACCAGTAAGAGTTACAACAAATCCAGGTTGTAACTCTTATTTTCTTTTGGATACAATAACCCCATTTCATCCCTGATCATTAATCCGTTTTTCTTGCAAAAGACTGTCATCATTATCGCAGGCCCCACCGCTTCAGGTAAAACAGCCCTGTCTGTTCAAATGGCAAAGCTGTTCAATACCGCCGTGATTTCCGCAGATTCCCGGCAATGTTATCGCGAAATCAGCATCGGTACCGCTAAACCATCCCCGGAAGAACTCGCAGCCGTTCCGCATTATTTTATCAATTCCCATAGCATTAAAGAAGAAGTAAATGCAGGGATCTACGAAAAACTGGCATTGGTATACGCCCGCAATATCTTTAAGGATAACAATGTAGCCATTATGTGCGGTGGTACAGGGCTGTACATCCGGGCCTTTACAGACGGCATCGATGATATGCCGGTAATTGAACCGGGAATCCGCACCCGCCTGAACGATATCTACGCGCAGAAAGGTATTTCCTGGCTGCAACAACAATTGCAGGAACGCGATCCCGCATTCTACGCCGGCGCCGAAATCCATAATCCTCAACGCCTGATCCGCGCCCTGGAAGTACTGGAAGCCACCGGCAAATCCATCACTACCTTCCGGACCGCTACCCGCACACCCCGCGATTTCAACGTCATCAAAATCGGTATCACGCCCCCTAAAGAAATATTGCACGAGCGCATCAGCCACAGGGCCGACCTGATGCTGGAAGCTGGTCTCGTAGAGGAAGTGCGTGCGGTTGCCCGCTACCGCGAGCATAACGCCCTGCGTACAGTAGGCTATCAGGAAATATTCCAATACCTCGATGGCCACATCTCGCTTGAGCAGGCCATCGAAGACATAAAAGTACATACCCGCCAATATGCAAAGCGCCAACTGACCTGGTTCAGAAAAGATGCCGACATCCACTGGTTCGATCCCCGCCAGTCTGATGAAATCATCGCGTTCGTTCAGCAGCAGCTTTGAATTGCCCGCCACCCGCACAGGCCCTCGCTTTTCCATCTTCCAGCTATTTCCAAATTTCCAATAAAGTACCAGGTACCCATTGCTGTTGCCCGCCACCCGCACGGGCCCTCGCTTTTTCATCTTCCAGCTATTTCCAAATTTCCAATAAAGTATCCCACCGGCAAATGTGAACATCACCCTGGCCGGAAATGAACATATAATGTGAAAAATATTATATAGTATTTTTATTTTTATGTAGATAGAATAATGGCACCTTCTTCGCGGCATTACTTTCTATTGTACTGAATCTAATTTGCTTCCGCGTATGCTGATAAACTACCTCAAAGTTGCCTGCCGTCATCTGCTGAAAAACGGGCGCTTTACTGTACTGAATCTCATTGGGCTGTCTACCGGCCTGGCCTGTGCCTTGCTGATCTACCTCTGGGTACACGACGAACGCTCGGTCGATAAATTCCATACCAACAACAGCCATCTTTTCCGGGTATTGGAAAACAAACCGCATGAAAAAGGTATAGAAACGTCGCCCGGAATGCCAGGATTACTGGCGGAAACCATTACCACCACTATGCCCGAAGTGGTCACCGCTACGGTAAGCACTCCTCCGGGCTGGTTTCAGAAAATATTGCTCACTACAGAAAATAAAAGCCTGAAAGCAGCGGGTATTTTTGCGGACCGGCATTACCTGGAAGTATTCTCTTATCCGCTGATCGAAGGAAACGCGCAATTGGCGCTGGGAAACAGGAATGGCGTAGTGGTTACCGCTGCGCTGGCAAAACGTCTTTTCGGCAGCACGGGCGCCGCAGTAGGCAAAACCATCACCTGGAAACTCGACCGCATACAGGAAACAGCTACTGTTACCGGTGTGCTGAAAGATATTCCCGCAAATTCTTCTACCCGCTTCGATTTTCTGCTGCCATTCACCGCTTTTCAGGACGTGATGAATATCCGCGATCTCCAGCCGGATGGTCCTTTCTTTACCTACCTGGTAACAAAGCCAGGAACCGATATCACTCAGCTCAATGCTAAGCTGAGCAAGCTGATGACAGATGTTAGCCAGGCCAATCCCGCCCGGGAGCTGTTCCTGCAGCATTACAGCGATAGCTACCTGCATGGCAGTTTTGAAAACGGCAGCTCTGCCGGCGGCCGCATCAGCTATGTCAGGCTGTTTTCATTGGTGGCCCTGTTCATTATCCTGATCGCTTGTGTGAATTTCGTGAACCTCTCTACTGCAAAGGCTTCCGGCCGGATGAAGGAAATGGGCGTGCGTAAAGCAATAGGCGCCAATCGCGGTACCCTCATCGTGCAGTATCTCAGCGAATCCATGCTGATCACATTCACCGCCATGCTGCTGGCGTTGTTGCTGGTAGTACTGCTGCTGCCGGTATTTAATCATATCACTGATAAAGCCCTGACGCTTTCTCCTGATCCCGGTATCATCGGCGGTATACTGGCTATTACACTGGTTACCGGTCTGTTGGCCGGCAGCTATCCCGCCTTATACCTTTCCGGATTCAATCCGCTACATATACTGAAAGGAAGCGTGCAACGTGGTACAGTCACACAACTGCTCGCACGGAAAGGGCTGGTGGTATTCCAGTTCACGTTATCGGTGCTGTTCCTCGTGGCTGTGATCACCGTGTACCGCCAGATCGTGTTCATACAATCCAAACATCCGGGATACGATAAAGACAATATCGTCTACTTCGATGTGGAAGGAAAAGCCACCGAAAATATGCCCGCTTTCCTGGCGGCGCTGAAAGAGATCCCCGGCGTAGTTAATGCTTCGGGCATGGTAGGAAATGTGCTGGGGGCGCCTGCTATCAGATATACCTGGAAGGGGCGTGGTGTGCCGGAAACAATCCTGTGCCGCCCGTTCCCGGTGAACTACGGCATGATCGAAACATTAGGCCTCGAAATGGTGGCCGGCCGGCCTTTTTCGAAGGATTTTGCTACAGATAGTACGAAAATCATTTTTAACGAAGCGGCAATAAAACTCATGGGCATCAATGATCCGGTAGGCAAGGTGATTGAATTCGACGGTGCCAGAGCTGAAATATTGGGCGTGGTGAAGGATTTTCATTTTCAATCCATGCACGAGCCTATCAAACCGCTGTTCTTTAAACTCGATTTTCACAACAGCACGGTGATGGTGAAATTAGCAGCCGGACGTGCGAACGAGACGATCAGCAAACTGTCTGCCTTCTATCATCATTACAACCCCGGCTTTACCTTCGACTATAAATTCCTGGATGAAGATTATCAGGCCCAATATGCAGCAGAGCAGCGGGTGGGGGTATTGTCCAGGTATTTTACCGGCCTGGCTATTCTTATTTCCTGCCTGGGACTCGCCGGGCTGGCTACCTACACCGCTGAAAGCCGGCGTAAAGAAATTAGTATCCGTAAAGTGCTGGGTGCTACTGCTGCCAATATCAGCTTCATGCTATCCACCGAATTCCTTCGTGCCGTTGTAATCGCCATTGCTGCAGGGCTCCCGCTGGCCTGGTATTGCATGGATCGCTGGTTGAATACTTTTGCTTTTCACATTAATGTAGGCGTAGGAGTGCTGATATTTTCGGGAGGTATCATACTGTTGATCTCTCTTTGCACAGTGAGCTATCAATCTGTACGCGCAGCGCTGGAAAACCCCACGAAAGGATTAGGAATATAGAAAGAAGAATTAAGAAACAGCGCGAAGACTTTAGCGATTGATAGTATATCCGCTAAAGTCTTCGCGCTGTTTCTTAATTCTTCTTTCTATATTCCTAATTCCAACGTCGTTTTTAGAACTTAAAACCAAGCGTCATCATAATATTGCTCCGGTTATAATCGATGGTAGCCGGGGCAGGAGTAAGTTCAGCCTTCTGCGTAACATATGGCCTGTACCTGTCATTACCCTGAGTATAACTATAGGTAAGATCAAGATAAAGTCCTCTGTGACGCAAGCCTACACCACCGCTATATACCTTACGGGAAGCATCTGTGCCGGCATTGTAGTAGTCGTTGCTGTATGGGTTGCCATAGTAGGCAAAACCTGCTCTGACTGCATACATCGCAAGGAATTTAACCTCGGCGCCTACTCTTACATTGGATACGGCTTTGTAAATGGCGGAAATATTGTCGTTTAATCCTCTTTCGGTAGACTTATAATCCGACATTCTGAACTTACCGGACGACTGATTTACATACTCGTAATCAGCCGTGAGGAAACCCTGTGGCTTCTGTGGATCTTTCAGATCTCCGAAGAAATAGGAGGCGCCTCCCATAGCTTTCAGAGGAGCAGTGTAGTTGTAGTCAAATTCTACCGGGTAGCCGTTTGTCATATCGCCGGATGAATAACTATGTACACCGGGATTCTGGCCGTCGGGGGTACCATTTTCAATATCTGCGGTCATATTAGCGTCGTAACGGTCATGGATGCTATACCAGGTTGGTGTATGGAAGGCTGCACCCAGTCTGAACCGCTCTGTTACTTTATAGAGGATACCTAACTTAGCGCCTACACCCAGCCCCGTACGTTTCAGCGTTCTATTGTAATCGAAGTAACCGAAGTGATTGGTGTTGTTCTTTTCATCTGCATCGTCTTCCGACCATTTGAAGTATTCCTTATAGTTGATGCTGGGTAATGCGAGGCTGGCGCCAATGTAAAGTCTGTCGCCATAATTTCCCCCAACCGCAAAACTATATTCATTCAGCCCGCCTTCTGTCTGAAGCGTACCGCGTTGCTGAACACCTGTTAAGCCGCCTATCGCTCTGCTTGGAGAGGCCAGGCTCATCAGGTTGGTATTGGAGCCTGCCGGATACCTGTCTAATACAAATGTCTGCCAGCCAAGGCTTCCATCAATCGGATAACCTTTTTCCCATTGGGCATTCCCACCTGCCTGCAGTTGGTCTACCCAGTAATCTGTATAAGATGATTTACTGTTAAGCCCGGCGATAGCTATTTTGTTATTATAATTTGCGAGGCGGTCCAGACCCAGTGAAAACGTAATGTTGTTCCAGCTGCTGCTGCCATTACCTTTATTGGTGGCGAATATCACCCCTATATTGGGCACCTGGAAATTGGTACGGCTTCCGACATTGTCCAGCTGACCGTTTTTCAGGTAGGTAGATGTATTATTCGCAATACCTACTCCGCCTGAGATCAGAAACTCACCTGTTTTGAACATCGCGATGCCTGCCGGGTTAGAATGGGCAGATGAATAGTCTCCTCCAAGGCCAATGCCTGCGCCTCCCAATGCCTGGGTTCTTGCCGTTCCGTGCGGCTGCATAGGGGAGTAAAGCAATGCGTCGTTAGAGCTTTGGGCTACAGCGGTTACAGATATAAACAAGCCGCCTAAAAGAGGATAAAGTCTTTTAATCATGATCTGTATTAACTTAAAAAATATAAGATTTGCTTTGCAGGTATATGAAGCCTGCCTTGTTTCAGCGATTGTATAACGTGCTAATCAGGTAAAACGTGTATCGTGATAAAAAATAAGCGTAGTTTTTAGGCTACGCTTATCTAGTAAGGTTATTTTTAACGGCCGCCTCGCGAAGGACGGGAATATCCGCCACCACCGGTGCTTCCACCTCCACCGCCGCCTACGCGACCACTGGAAGAAGGAGGACTGTAGCTGGGAGGAGTATAGCTCGGAGCAGGCCGGCTGTATTCAACCCTGGATGGCCGGCTGTAGTTACCACCACCGTTGTAATCCACCCTTGACGGGCGACTGATATTGCCGCTGTTGCCGGGCTGATAGTTGTTAGCTGGTCTTTCACCCGCTGTAGGCTGGAATACACGACGAGGTCTGTCGCCACTGCCCACAGGAGTTACATATCCGCCACCGTTGTTGGCAGGCTGGTAAACACCGCTCCGTGAAGGACGGGAATATCCACCACCACCGTTGGTGCCGCTGCTTGTATAGTTAGGTACTCTTGATACTCTTTCGCCGGAACCGCCTACAGGACCGTAGGAGTTAGATGGACGGCTATAGTATCCGCCGCCGTAATATCCGCCGTGACCGTACCAGCCACCACCTCCATAGTATGGATAGTAGGAATAAGGCCAGTATCCGCCCATGCCCCAGTAGCTGCCTACGTACGGATAGCCCCAGCTGCCGTACCAGGGGTTGTAGAAACCACCACCCCAGCCCCATCCCATGCCAATGCTCAGGGAAGGTCCGTAAAAACTACTATAGAAAGGGCTGTAACCCCAACCTAAACCGCTGCCGTAAAAGCCGCTGCTCATATACAGGTTGGATGCTGCATTGTAGCCATCCCAGTAGCCACCGTTATATTTGCTGTCTCCAAAACGTTGTAAACGACGCGCGTAATCACCCTGATCATCATCCTGGTAAGTTACATAGTTGCCGTCTCCCTGGGTACCCTGAACATAATTGGCGTCATTCTCATCCTGGTAACTATTACCATTTGAGCCGTTCCCATAAGCATAGGTACGTTGTTCCTGACGGGGAGAGTAATACACATCGTCGGGCGTCTGTGTAGTCCTGTATGCACTGGAACATGCTCCCAGGGCGAGCAATGATACCAGTCCAATATATGATATAGGTTTCATTTGAAATATATTTTAAGCTTGATTCGTATAGTAAATTTACTCCTTTTAAACGGATTTATGCAGAAGAAAGTTACAATAACACATTCTGGCCGATATTATTTTCCTATAACTGTTTGCACAGTTATGTTTTTCATCTATGTTTGTGGCATTTTTCTTCTCTGGATGAGGCGGCAAAAACGAAGCCAATTCAGCGTTTTTTTCCTGCTGAACACGCTTTAATTTTGTCTCGATAAATACAGAAAAAATTGGTTTAAAACAAACGATATATAAATAAGGTTTATTTTTTATGAGTAAAGAGATTACAGCCCGCTCGGAAGACTATTCAAAATGGTATAACGACCTGGTCCTGAAAGGAGGCCTGGCAGATTATTCCGCCGTACGCGGTTGTATGGTAATCAAACCATACGGCTTTGCACTGTGGGAAGCCATGCGCGATGTTCTGGATCGCAAATTCAAGGATACCGGTCACCAGAATGCTTACTTCCCGCTGTTCATCCCTAAAAGCTTTCTCAGTAAAGAAGCTGCCCACGTGGAAGGCTTCGCCAAAGAATGTGCTGTGGTGACCCACTATCGCCTGAAAAATGACCCCAACGGCGGTGGTGTTGTCGTAGATCCTGAAGCACGACTGGAAGAAGAGCTGATCGTTCGCCCTACCTCCGAAACTATTATCTGGAATACATATAAAGACTGGATACAGTCGTACCGCGACCTGCCGGTGCTCATCAACCAGTGGGCCAACGTAGTACGCTGGGAAATGCGTACCCGCCTGTTCCTCCGTACCGCCGAATTCCTGTGGCAGGAAGGACATACCGCCCATGCTACTGCGGAAGAAGCGATCGCAGAAACAGAGCAGATGCTCGATGTGTACGCCGACTTCGCAGAAAACTACATGGCTGTTCCGGTTATCCGTGGCGTAAAATCGCCCAGCGAAAGATTCGCCGGCGCCGTGGAAACTTATTGTGTGGAAGCCCTCATGCAGGACGGTAAAGCCCTGCAGGCCGGCACTTCCCACTTCCTTGGTCAGAACTTCGCCAAAGCATTTGATGTGCAGTTCTCTAACAAAGACAATAAGCTGGAACACGTGTGGGCTACATCCTGGGGCGTTTCTACCCGCCTGATTGGTGCACTGATCATGGTACACAGCGATGATCAGGGCCTGGTAATGCCTCCGGCGATTGCTCCCATTCAGGTGGTAATTGTGCCCATCTACAAAGGAGCTGACCAGAAAGCCGCACTCGATGAAAAAGTGAATGTCATTGTAAAAGAACTGAAAGCCGCCGGGATCAGCGTGAAATATGACGACTCCGACAACAACCGCCCCGGCTGGAAGTTTGCCGAGTATGAATTGAAAGGTGTGCCGGTGCGTATAGCCGTTGGCGCGAGAGACCTGGAAAATAACGTGGTGGAAGTTGCCCGCCGCGATACCAAAGAGAAAAGCAGCCTCCCGCTCGAAGGATTGACAGGAAACATCCGTGCTTTACTGGATGAGATTCAGCAGAACCTCTTCAACAAGGCCAAAACTTACCGGGATAGCCACATTACCAAAGTGGATACCTTCGAAGAATTTGAAAAAGTGCTGGACGAAAAAGGTGGCTTCGTGGCTGCTCATTGGGATGGTACTGCCGAAACTGAGGAACTTATCAAGGAACGCACAAAAGCAACTATCAGATGTATTCCGCTCAATAACCCTCAGGAAGCCGGTACCTGTGTACTCACAGGTAAGCCTTCGAAAGAAAGGGTGTTGTTTGCAAGAGCTTATTAGAAGGAATTAAGAATCAGGAATGAAGAATTAAGAACCAACAGCGTAGATCAGCATGAGAACTTCCAGTATCTTTGAAGCTCCGCTTCTGCTTCTTAATTCTTTATTCCAAATTCTTAATTCTCATTTGTAATCCCTAAATTGGTTCGATGCCCCTGATCCGTTACATACTGTTATCGGGCCTCGTTTTTTTCTGCATCGTTACAACAACGCTGGCCCAGGGCTTGATGATCCGTAACTACAACGTGAAGGATGGTCTGGCTAACGCTACTGTTTATGCCGCTGTGCAGGATAAAGATGGTTTCATCTGGTTTGCCACACCCACCGGTGTCAGCAAATTCGATGGGAAACGATTCCGTAACTATGCAAAAAAAGATGGTCTCACTGATAACGACGTAGTGAAACTGGCAGCCGATTCCAAAGGCAGGGTATGGTTCTTTACCCTGAACGGAAAACCCTCTTTCTACGAAAAAAGCCGTATCCATAACGAAGAAAATGACTCTTCACTCATTTTCAACAGCGGAAGCCATTATATGCAGTACGCTTTTGAAAGTACCGGCGGAACGATATGGTTTCAGAATACCAACAACCGTATTGTAAAATATAACGGGAAGAAAACGACTTACGATAATCTCGGCCAGACCGACCTCTTTTTCCTGCTACGAAACGACAGCATCTTCCACCCCCTGCAGGCATCTTTTCATCTCGATAATCTTGATGATATCAATAACTCCGGGCAACAGGTTTTCCGCGTATGTCCGTACCCGTTAACCGACACCGGATTTCAGGCCCGTATCAGATCCAATAATGTGGTGATCCTCAGAAATACCGCTTATTCCTATACTGCAAAGGAAGCCGTGTGCTTTTTTAATGGTGCTGAATGGGGTATTAAAGACGATATCAACCATATTTGCATCGACAGCGACAATCTCTGGATAGGTACCCAGCGTGCATTATATTACCTCAAAGGATATTTTAAGGGCGAACATAAAATGATCCGCCTGCTCGATAATCACTACATCACGTCTTTACTGAAAGACCGGGATGGCAACATCTGGATTACTACTTTCGGCGATGGCGTGTACAATATTCCATATAAGAATTTCTACTTCAGCTATCTGGATAATACGAACGGACTGTATTCCCATTCCATCTTCAGTATCAGCAAAGACAAGAAAAATGATCTGCTGCTTATTGGACAAAATGCCGGTATCCTCAATACCATGGACGGGTCAAACCATATCCGTCAATATACACTGGATACCACTTCGGGCCGAAACAGCGTTCTTTCCATACAGCCTTATAAACCTGATAATGTGCTGATCGGTACTGATAACGGGCTATATAATTTCAACGTCAGTACCCGGAAGGTCAGCTTGCAGAAAGCGGTGAAAATGCTGAAAGATGTGGATATTTCCCCATCCGGCAAAGTCAGGATTGCAGCGAAAAATCAGGTAATCGCGCTGGACGATTATACCATTGGTGACCTCGATCTGCTGGTCACTTCCATCGCCTGTGTCAACGACTCCGTTTATTATGTAGGCACCAACAACGGCCTGTTCTATTGCACAGACAAGCTCAGAAAACTGCTGCCGACGGGCGCTGACACGCTTCGTAAAGTCAGTATCAAAGATCTGAAATGGATTAATGGTGCGCTCTGGATAGGTACCAGCGATCGCGGTATATACGTCATGCAACACGACGAGGTGGTGAAGCATCTTTCCACCGCCAACAACCTGGCGAGCGACATCTGCCAGCAATTATACTACGACGGCGTAAACCGTCTCTATGTTGCCACCAACAAAGGAGTTTCTGTGATTGATGTGAGAACCCAGACCATCACGAGAAATATTACATCTAATGATGGTCTTAGCTCAGATGACATCCGTGGCGTTTACGTGGATGGCGACATGCTCTATATAGCTACCTCCAATGGGCTTTGCTACTTTAACGCAGATCATATTCCGGTGGATACGGTGCCACCGGTCATCTACCTGAATAATATCCGTTATGGCGACAGTACCTTTACCGCCACCAATAATTTCGTGGATCTTTACAAACGAAAGGCCTCATTTGAAGCGGAATTTGGCACTATCGTATTCGATTTGCCCGACCTGGTGGAATACCAGTACAACTTTTCAGGAGATACCACCAACGGATGGGTAACTACCATGTCTAATATCATCCCGTTTCCCGACCTGCAACCCGGTAATTACAAGCTGATGGTGAGGGCCCGGAAATATAAAAGCGACTGGTCCAAAACCCTGAATATGGAGGTGAATATCCTGCCCAGATGGTACCAGCAATGGTGGGCGAGGGGGATATTGTTACTGGCGGGGCTGCTGCTGGTGCTGGTTGGATTGCGTTACGTGGTACGCCGCATCAAACAGGCGGAAAAGCGGAAAACGGAGTATAACCGGCGCATTGCCGAGCTGGAAGCAAAGGCGCTTACCAATCAGATGAACCCTCATTTTATCTTCAATTCCCTGAACTCGGTACAACACCTGATCCTGGAAAAAGAAGAAAAACAGGCCCTGAACTTCCTGGCTGATTTTGCCACACTCATGCGTCAGATGTTGAATAACTCCCGTAAATCCTATATTTCCCTGGAAGAGGAGATCGCATTCCTGACCCGTTACCTCGAGTTGGAAAAGATCCGCTTTGCGCACTCCTTTACCTACAAATTCATCATGGAGGATGCCCTGAAAGACTATACCGTATATATTCCGCCTATGATTATCCAGCCAATCGTGGAAAATGCCATTAAGCATGGCCTGGCTCCGAAAAATATCAGTGGTTACCTGGAAATACGCCTTGAAATGGTGGATGATTTGTTATATTGTTCTGTAGATGACGATGGAATAGGCTGGGATAAGTCGAATAGCATTAAAAGTTCAAGGCTCATTAAACACGAGTCTACTGCACTTAGCGTGATTAAGGAGCGCTTGCAGATTATAAAATCTTTTAATGGAAGTGTTGGAAAGTTAGAAATTATTGATAAATTTAAATCTGGTTTCGGCAATAAGGAAGGTACCTTAGTTGAAATTCTGATTCCCATTGTTAAGATGTTATGAGTAATATAAAAGCTGCCATTGTAGACGATGAAGTCCGCAACATTCATATTTTACGCAATATACTGGAGAACTACTGCAAAGATGTGACAGTTGTTGGTGAAGCGCAAAATATCAATGAGGCGGCAGAAATGATTAAGAATAACCCCATTGACGTGCTCTTTTTAGATATTGAGATGCCGCCGCATAATGGGTTTCAGCTGCTGGAGATGTTTCCTGTGTTGAATTTTGAGGTTATTTTTATCACTGCTTTCCAGGAATATGCACTGCAGGCGATTAAGTTTGCGGCGCTGGACTATTTGTTGAAACCAATCAAAGTAAGTGAGGTAGAAGATGCCCTCGAAAAAGTAAAGAAGAGCAAAAAAGGCCGGTTGAACGAGCTGGCTTCCATCCTGAAAGATTATGTTAAAAACAATGATAATGCCTTCTCCAAGATCGTAATTCCGGTAAATGACGGATATAATGTCATCGACCTGAAGGATATTATCTATTGTGAAGCTTTTGATAGCTATACCAAAATTCAGCTGATCAATAATGTATCCCACCTCATTTCCAAATCACTGAAAGAATATGAGGAAATGCTCTCAGACAAGGGATTCTATCGTGTTCACAAGTCTTTCCTTATTAATATCCATCACATCGTGAAGATTATCAAAGGGCTGGGTACTGCTGTTGTTATGAGCGACCAGAAGAACATCCCTATTTCTTCCCGCAAAAAGGACGAATTCTTTACGCAGCTCAAAGGCGTAATCAACTTATAGCAATAGCTGGTATCAGCAAAAAAAGCAGCGGAGAACATCATGTTCTCCGCTGCTTTTTTGCTAAAGGCTAAAAGCCAAAGACTTTACAGATCTGTTCCGGTTCCGCCGGAAGTAGATATATTATAGTAGTAGATATTTCCGCCTCTTTCAGGATAAAAGCCAATCAGGCGCAGGCTTTTCTGTTTGTCGAGCACTTTGCTAAGCTCATCTACAGAAGTAATCTGGTCGTTACCCGCTTTCAGGATCACGAAGCCGGGGGCCATGGTGGTTTGCTTTTTCAGAATACCATTGCCGATGTCGTTTACAATCACTCCACCATTCACGCCAAGTCGGGCAGACTGGTCTTTGTCGAGTTCCGACAGGTCGGCGCCCAGACGGTCGAGGTTGGTCACCCTTACCACATCAGTGTTACCTTTCAGGTTTTTCATGAGCACGTTATTAATGGTGACCTCTTTGTTATTGCGCATAATGGAAACGCTGATCTTATCACCTGGTTTGTAACGAGCCACCTGTTCGCTGAGTTGGGAAGTACCCTGTATTTTCACACCGTTAATGGCTGTGATCACGTCTCCGGCCTTCAATCCGGCTGCAGCAGCAGAGCTGTTGGGCATTACATCTGTCACCTGAACCCCGTCAACATCTCTTTTAATACCCGCTTCTTTCAGCTGATCATCGCTCATATTAGCGATAAGGGAAGAAGGAGCGTATCTGACACCCAGGTAAGCCCGTTGTACGTTACCGTATTTTACGATGTCGCTCACTACTTTCTTGACAAGATTGACCGGGATCGCGTAGGAATAACCTGCATAGGAACCGGTGGGGGAAGCGATGGCAGAGTTGATACCTACCAGTTCCCCGGCTGTATTTACCAGTGCGCCACCACTGTTACCCTGGTTCACTGCAGCATCGGTTTGTATGAACGATTCAATGGCACTGTTGACCTTGCCGCCACTCTTATTGATGCCGATAGAGCGGGACTTGGCGCTCACGATACCTGCGGTAACGGTAGCATCCAGGTTCAACGGATAACCTACTGCCAGTACCCACTGGCCAATTTCCACGTTGTCGGAATTACCATACATCAGGTAAGGGAGGTTATGTGCATCGATTTTGATAACTGCCAGGTCGGTACTGGGGTCTGTTCCTATCAATTTAGCTTTGAAGGTTTTGTTGCCACTGGCGGTAGATACGCTGATTTCGTCGGCATCAGCAATCACGTGATTGTTGGTAACAATGTAACCATCATCAGAGATCAGCACACCGGAACCGGAAGCCATCTGGCCGGGGATGTAGTACCTGCGACCGTCTCCGCCACCATTGAATTCATCTCCAAAGAATTCATCTCCAAAAAGATCCTGCAGAATACTGCGTTTTCTCTGCAGATTATTGCCACTGCTAATCTGGCGGGGATTTATCTTGGTTTTAATATGCACTACACCAGGAACAGCTGTTTTAGCTGCCGAGGTAAAATCGGAAGGAGGGGTGGCGTTTGAATTCCCTTCGGTACCGGGCATATAACGTGTATAATTCACGGGAACTTCAGTGCCATTCTGGAAGAAAACAGGCTGCCTTGATTGAAAATATTTGCTATACACAAATATGGCAGCAACGGCAGTTACAGCACTGATAGAGACAGTTGTAACAATTTGCTTGAATTTCATATTATAGTGTGTTTGCGTGATAACTTATGATAAAATATTAACGCAGGGATATCATCAATTAACATGCCCCGTACTACAAATTTAATCAGCAGGAATAATGAAACACAACCATTGATATTTACTTTAACACATTTTTAGGCGAATCGTTAAAAGTCTTTAGCTTTTAGCTATTAGCCTTTAGGGCATGGGCAGGCAAAGATGACAGTCTACGTGTCAATATAACAATTTAACAAGACAAAATGTTAGCGTCTTTGGTGTTAAGCTTTTAGCCTTTGGTAAAATGCAGCGAAGATCATATTGTGTTAATATAATATGATCTTCGCTGCATTTTACTCAAAACTAAAGACTCAGCAAAAACTTCATTGTGTCAATGCCATCGGCGTAATCGGTGAGGGCAGGTTGCTGGGCGTAGCCAAAAGGCGTGAATTCGTGCCCTACAAGGCATTGCAGTGAGTCTTCCCCGCTGAGTTCCTGCTGCAGCTGCGCCATTTCAATGTAATAGCTGTAATGCAATACGCTCAGGGGTGAGAAAAGTGCGGTATTTTCCTGGAGCAGCAGGCTGCCGTTGGTGATATAGGAGCTGTTGTTGAGCAGCAATAGCGCCAGGTTATAATCGTAGTTGTTTTTGTATTTATGATGGTCTGTCAGGTAGCTGTACTTCCGTAAAGCTTCCAGCAGCGGTTCGAAATTGTATCCGACTGGAACGTATATTTTGGTGACGTTCCGGCATCCCAGCCCGAAGTACATCATAATATCATCTGCCAGCGCCGATAATTCTGCCGGCGTTTCCCGGCCGGTCAATATAGCAGCGGAGGTGCGGTTGTGGCGGATGATATGCGGGTATTTCGAAAAGTAGTAATGAAAATAACGGGCGGAATTATTGCTGCCTGTGGCAATATAGGCGTCGCAACCCTTCAACATGTCGTGTATAGTGGTTTGATGGGCCTGGTCTGGGTACCATTCCGCCATTTTTTCCAGGATATGTTTCATCAGGATCTCATCTTTTCCGGAAAGCTTCATTCTTACCTCATGCCCGCTGATAAAACCACAAAGCCAGTCGTGGAAGCCCACCAGCGGAATATTACCGGCGGCTACAATACCCACCGTTTTCGGTACATGTGTTTCATTTGCCTTATGATAGCCTGAAAGCCATTCCTGTAGCGGACCGGGGCTCAGAAAATATCTGGAAATACTGTCCAGGGCATTATCGATAAACGATGGAATAAACCATCCATTGGCAATATACGCGCGTTCTTTGACTGCTTCCAGTTCGGGGCTTTTGCTGGCCAGATACTGTCCCAGGCGTACCAGGGCGGCTTCTTTTTCTGCTATATTCATGAAACTATAATAAATAATAACCTATATAAACCGGGAAAATTCTATTTTTGTTCCACAAAATTAATGGCTTACTACTTAAAAAGATTACACTATGGCAATTAAGATAACAGATGAATGTATTAATTGTGGTGCCTGCGAACCAGAGTGCCCCAATAACGCTATATATGAAGGTGGTGTTGAATGGGCGCTGGCCGACGGTACTACCGTAAAAGGAGCCTATACCCTGATGGATGGATCTGTAATGGATGCTGATCAGCGTAATGCCCCTATCAGTGTTGATACTTATTACATAGTTCCCAATAAATGTACTGAATGCCAGGGATTTCACGAAGAACCGCAATGTGCGGCTGTTTGCCCGGTCGACTGCTGCGTGCCTGACGAAATGTACCGCGAAACTGTGGAGGCGCTGATGGAGAAGAAATCCAAACTGCATATTTAAAATATTCTTAAAGGAAGCTTAATAAACCGTTCCTGCTTTGGCCGGGACGGTTTTTTTTATGTAAATTGAACGAAACTGCCGGAAACGGCCGCAGTTCTTGACAATTGACAAATAACATTTAACTTTACCCGCTTATTGTAAAATATCTTATGAAGAAGAACATAGCTTTGGTGGCCGGTGGTTATTCCGGGGAATATGTGATTTCCGTGCAGAGTGCAGTAACTATAGAGAATAATCTGGATAGTGGTAAATACAACGTTTACAAGATTATTATTACAAGAGACAGCTGGACGTATACTGATGCCGCGGGTCAGGTTGTTCATGTAGATAAAAACGATTTTTCCCTGACAGTCGACGGAAAGAAGATCACCTTTGATACAGTGTTTATTGGCATCCACGGTACTCCCGGAGAAGATGGACGCCTGCAGGGATATTTTGAAATGCTGGGGATCCCTTATACCAGTTGTGGTATGGTTACCTCTGCTGTGACCTTTAACAAAAGCTTCTGTAATAAAATAGTGGCAGCGCTGAATGTGGTGAATGTTTCCAAATCGGTGCATATTTTCCGTGATCAGCCATACGATGCTACTGAAATATTGCAACAGCTGCGGTTACCGGTGTTTGTGAAACCGGCAGAAGGAGGCAGCAGCATAGGTATGTCTAAGGTGAAAACAGCCGAAGAATTGCCTGCTGCTATTGATAAGGCTTTCAGAGAAGATAGCCAGATCCTTATTGAGGAATTTATCAAAGGACGGGAGCTGACCATCGGGTTGTTCCGCACCAATGGTACGCTGAATGTACTGCCGATCACGGAAGTAGTGAGCAGCAAGGAGTTTTTTGACTATGAAGCGAAATATACGCCGGGCGTATCCAACGAAATCACGCCTGCTCCTGTTGCTGATGAAATCACGAAACGCGTACAGGAAACAGCGAAAGCGATATACAATAAGCTTAACTGTAAAGGAATTACGCGGGTGGATTTTATTTATGAAGAAAGCACCGGGAAACTGTTTTTCCTGGAAATCAATACCATGCCGGGTCAATCCGAAAACAGCCTGGTACCTCAGCAGGTAAGGGCCAGCGGCAGTACCCTTCAGGAGTTCTATGGGCATCTGATTGAGGAAAGCATGAAGTAAGGATCATCACATATAATATAATTACCGTGTTCAACTTTATTACCAAACGATCATTCGGAATCAATCTGTTAGCTGTTATCGCGATGTTTTTTGCCATTGCATTGTTATTCTTTTCATTGCTGGGCGTTATCACTAAACACGGACAGCAGCTCACCGTACCGGATGTGCGGGGGAAAAATGTAAAAGAGGCAATGGCGCTCCTGGAGAAGGCTGGTTTTGATGCAGATGTGCGTGATTCTATCTACATCGATTCTATTCCGCCGTTGGCTGTATATGCGCAAACACCGGACAAAGGCGCCCAGGTAAAAGTGGGAAGAACCATTTATCTGACCGTCAACAAAACAGTAGCCCCTATGGTGAAAATGCCGGACCTGGAAGGACTGACCTTCCGCAGCGCAGAAATGATGCTGAAAAGTCTGCGTTTGAATGTGGGAGATACTATCTACAAGCCAGATTTTGCTGCCAATACAGTATTACAGCAGTTGCTGAATGGTAAGAAAATAAAACCAGGTACCCCTGTTGCCGAGGGTAGTAATATTACCCTGATCCTGAGCAGTGGCACCGGCAGTGTGGAAAACCCGGTACCCAACTTTGTAGGACTTACCTACGCAGAAGCCCGGGAAATGCTGAGTGCCAGCAACCTGAATGCAGGCACGATAATCATTGATCCCAGCGTAAAGGATACTGTCAATGCCTTTATCATTAAGCAGGTGCCTACCCGTAAAAACGAAATCGGTGATTTCAACATGGTAAGGGCCGGTGAAAGCATCGACCTATGGCTTTCTGCCACCAAGCCCACTGCGGACAGTACTGCCAATGCCAAACCGGCGGAACAGAATAACTGAAAATGATGTAATTTGATTTAAAATACCTTGTAATATGCAAAATATAACTGCGGAAGAGCTGAAACAGCGGATAGACAACGGTGAAGTGCTCCATATATTAGATGTCAGAGAACCTCATGAACGTGCCGAATTTAACATCGGCGGCACGCATATTCCATTGGGCTTTGTACAGCAAATGCAGGTGGATGAAATTGAGGACTGGAAAGATAAGGAAGTGATTGTGTATTGCCGTAGTGGCAATCGCAGTGGTCAGGCTTGTATGCTGCTGGACTCCATGGGTTTTACCAATGTAAAAAACCTGGTGGGCGGCATGTTAAAGTGGACAGAACTTTATAAATAAGTTTTCGTTATTCCGGGGCGCTTTTGCTGGCCCACCTGGCAGGATTTATTTGCCAGGTGGGCCAGCAAAAGCGCCCCGGAATAATTTTCAGTCATAAGGTTTGTTGCTCAGCCCTTTGGCTCAATGATAGCAGTGGCTTCCACTTCTACCAGGTACCTGGGATCAATCAGTTTACTCACTTCTACCATCGTAGTAGCCGGTTTGATGCTCCTGAAGAACTCTCCGTGCGCCCGGCCATATTCTTCCCACTTCGATATATCCGTTACAAACATCCTGGTGCGCACCACATCATGTAAAGTGGCTCCTGCATTGATCAGTGCGGCTTCAATTTTTGCCAGCACAAATTTCGTTTGTTCATAGGCGTTACCTTCTGCCACTACCCGGTCGTTGTCTGATGCTACAGTACCTGATACTTCAATTACATTACCTATCCTGACTGCGCGGGAATAGCCTACTTTCCCTTCCCAGAGCGCGCCGGACGAATAATTGGTACGTTTCATAGTTATTTTTTGAAGAGGTGAGGAGATATGCAAATCTACAACTTCTTCCTCACCTGGACCCGCTGTTGTCGCCGGGAGGCACAGCAGTGCGGAACTTCACCACCTTTCCGAGCAGGTCGAACCAGAACGGCGCACCCAGGGAAATGGCCAGTGCGGTAATTCCCCAGCCGCCAAATACGAGCCAGCTGTTTTGCTGATAGGGATGCGTCAGGCCGCAACGGACAACAGGCAGTTGGTGCCCGTTGCTATCGATCCGGCAGGCCCGGCTGATGCCCAGCACATTCGACGCTTCGCCTGCATCCTCGCGTAGCATGGCATAGATCCCGATCAGGGAGGTATCGCTCACAAATACGCGCAGGGAAGAATCGGCGCGGAAAAAGGAACTGTCGCGGTGCAACACGTTTTTCTGTATAAGCGTATCCGTTATAGCTGTATACGCAGGCGCCCTGCTACTGGCCAGTTGCACCAGCTGGGAGCGGGCATCCTTGTCTTTCATCAGGATGTGCGCAATGGCAATGCTATCCACATTGAACAATGCTGCAATGCCCAGTCCGAGCAGCAACAGCCAGGTTTGCGTTTGCCGGCGGTACCAGCCACTGGCCCGGTTCATCGTTTCGTTAAACCATTCTTCCATATTAACCCGGAAAATACCGACGTCTTCACCGGCGTCTTTGAAGAGTTGCCACAGATGATCCCTGGTTTCCGGCGCCAGCTGTAGCAGGTTGCCGGTGAGGGCAGTTTCTATGGAAGCGGCGTCAGTACTGCCGGGAGAGGGGCAGCTTTGCCGCAGCAGGTGTACCATCGTTTGCGAAAATATCCGTGGACTGATATACGCCGGCCTTGCTGCAACGCTGTTTTCACCCAAACGACGGATGGCTGGCGATTCATAGAACTTCCGGAGAAAAGGACTTCCACGAAAGGGCTCAAAGAAATATACCAGGCTCCAGCCCAATTCATAGAACCAGTTAAAAAACGTGAATTTCCCAAACCAGCCCAGATCGGCACGGTGATCGTCTTCTTCCAGCATCCGCCGCAATCCTTTCGTCAGCAGCCTGGCGCGGGAATGAAAGATCCTTGCCAGTAATTCCTGTATTACCGAGGCCAACAAACTGTAGAGCAGATAGATGAAAATAAGGCCCAGCACAACATCTATCGCCAGGTTACTAAACATAGGAATAAGGGTTTAAAATTGACATATTGGTATAAATGTAAATATTATTATTAAAGTTAGGGTATCACTACGCAGTGTATTTGTCAGGAAAATAAATATGACGTTAGAGGGCTTCTATGTGTATGATATAATGGAGCATATAAAATAAAACGTGCTGAATGGATTACAGGATGCAGGGGACAAATTCTATCCATTGTAAGTAAATCTATTTTAAACATAAAAGTTATCACTAATGAGTAAAACATACAAGGAGGTAATATTACCGGATGAATCTATTATGAGCAAAATACTGTTAATCAGAGGTAAACGGATAATGATCGACAAGGATTTGGCAGAGCTGTATTGTGTTCCAACAAAGCGGCTTAATGAACAGGTAAAACGTAATGAGAGACGTTTCCCGGAGGACTTTATGTTTCAATTGACTACAGAGGAAAAGGAGGAGGTGGTCGCAAAATGCGACCACCTCAAAAGTCTGAAGTTCTCACCTAACCTTCCTTATGCCTTTACGGAACATGGCGCCGTAATGCTGGCCAGCGTACTAAACAGTGATCGGGCTATTGCCGTAAATATTCAGATCGTCCGTATTTTTACCCGGATACGGGAAATGATACTAACACATAAGGATATATTATTAAAACTGGAACAAATGGAAAAACGTGTATCTGGTCATGACGAGCAGATAGAGCTTGTTTTTGAATATCTGAAACAATTGTTAACCTCACCGCAGGAACCACGGGTAAGGATTGGCTTTACACGGCATGATGAGGTGGCAGAATAGGCCGCCAGCCAGTGAACAATATGATGATAACCGAATATTATAACAGCCCTCAATCATAATTTTTTTGTTTTTATACCGTTCTTCAATTATCATTTATATTTACACCTGGTAAAGGCAGATAAACAACATTCTGGATTATATGAAACTGAAAAATTTATCCCTGTGTTTTCTCCTGGCAGCCACGTCTGCGGCTTCCGCTCAGATCAAATACAGGGACACTGAGAAAAAGCCGGCTTTAGTTCCTTACGACAGTAGTATTGCATTTCAGCATCTTACACCCGACATTGCCCAGCTGACGCTGGTAGGGCAGGATATCACCTTTCTGAAGCTGAATCCCAGAAGGGCTGTCCGGAATAAAGAAGATTCCCTGCTGGATAACCTGAAGGTAAAAGCAGTAGTGGAAGTACCTTATAAGAGTGTACTGAAAAGCGGACATTTTTACACGCCTTACCGTGCCGTGGAAAACAAAACCTTCAGGATCGTTGACTATGATCGCAGGATGCTGGACGGGAATTCACCGACGCTGATATTTACATTGAGAGATGCAGACCGCAAATTGCTGCTATTCCAGGTACCGGAAGAGCAACTGGCCAGTACGCCGGTGATCATCAATGCTAATTATGAATGGCTGAAGCGGAAGTATATCGGAAAGCAGCTGCATCTCCGTAACGAAAGCTACAAAACAGAGAACATCCTGGAAGATAACAGGGAGATCACGCTGAATAAGGCGGAGGTTTATTCCTGTACAGATGTGGCGTTCATCTTTTCCGGCCGGCAGAAGTATGGTCAGCCTTTCCTCATCGTGAAAAACGGCGCCAATGAAGAGCTGGCGATCGGGCTGGGGAAACGTAGCGAATATGCCAATGGCCCACTGATCGCGGAGTTTGAGTGATAACGTTATCAGTAGCTTTTCAACCTGGAAAGTTAACCCCTATGCTATGTATTCATTAATTTATAGCACCAGCTCCTTTATGGTTACATTACCGGGCAGGTCATAAACCCTTATTTCCAGTTTGCTACCGGCAACGGGTATACGAATAGTATAAGTCCATTCGTTGCCATCTACATCCTGTATGGCATTTCCTGTTTCCAGTAATTGTCTGTTGGTGTTGTAGATTAACACACTCACCATTTTTACTTTTATAACATCTGTTGCCCTGATGCAGATAGTATCGCCTGAATGTATGTCAACCCTGGTAATTTCCGGAGCATGAAAGGCATCAGCCACAGCCAGGTTGTAGGCCGACTGGCCACTTTTTACCACCGCCTGATATAACGCGAGCACATTGGGATTAGCCAGTACTGATTTGCCATAGATAATAGCATCCCGAAAGCGCGCTCTCACAGCCTGTTGTGCAGGAGAAAGTACCCTGTTTATAAACACAGGTTTTTTACTTAGTATTAATTGCCCAAAATACCGGCGGAACACTACCTGTTTTGCGAAAGTTCCGTGCACTCCTGAGAGGAGTATATTGTCTGTTACTTTTGCCATATAAACCAGTTAAGTGTGGAGAAATGCCGAATAGCTACAGGCATTCAGCGGTTAACAATACAAAGTTGGGGGATTCTTTTGTGAAGGAATGTGCAGGAGATGAGAAAAAATGTGCCGACAGTGAGAAAATAGAAAATGTGAATATAGTATTGGTATGAGACAGGCATCTCCGGGCCTGGACAGCAGGATACACTGAAGATGCGCTGAAGATGGCCTGAGGCTGATCGAATGAATGATGGCTGTTGATTAGGAATCAACAGCATATAACATTAAAAATATAGTTTTTATAGTCTGAAGAAAGGTTGAAATGATATTATTTTAGCGGCAAAATTAAAACCCGTTTGCTTCAAAGAAACAGCAGCTGCCACCTACCCAGGTTTCTTTACTATTAAATCCTACGCCAATCATCTTTCCCTTACTGATACGAGCCAGATTATGAATCAGCATGGGGCGTGCAACGCCGTCCTGCCAGATATAGATCATCCGGATCTCACAGATGGCAGGTCCGGTTGGCGTATCAATAACTGGCGCGTATTTTACTTTCCGTTGCAGTATCCAGTTCTCAGGATCCTTGATCCCGTCTATTTCTTCCTGCGTTACATCTATCAGTACTCCTTTGCCGGCAAAAGAGAAGAGAGGTTTCAACACATAGTTCTCCAGGTCCGATGGTATAACAGGCAGCTGATGCAGGAACCAGCTTTTCGGAACATATTCGCTGTGAATAAAGGGCATCATGTATTTGCTGATGCGATAGAACCAGTTGGGATGTGTAATCCATTCTACATCCAGCTCCTGGAAGAGATTCACATGATCGCCCAGCCCATCAGCCTGCTGTTGCAGGTCGTCGAAAATGATACGGTTATAGATGCGCTGAACAGGTGTTTTGACCCCGTCTCTCTGGTAAAATAATTTCTTTCCTTCCTGGGTCAGCTCTGTAAGACAAACCACCGGTATACCAATATTTTTTTCTGTGCTGTAAAAATCGATACGGGTCTTTTGCTCATGTGGTTTCACCTCCAGTAATATCACTTCTTCCGGCGGAAGATCTCCGACAATCATATCTTTCAGCAACCTGTAATAAGCGGCTTCATCGAGGTTATTAAAGAAGTTATTGAGTGAATCAGGAATGTTGAAATGGGTTTTGAAGCGCCGGGCCATAATCTCCTGGAAAGCCAGCATCGTAGGAAATCCCTGCAGTTCTATCAGCTGGGGCACCAGTTGTCCATCGTCGGTTTGGCATACGGCGAAATCGATCACAATAAAATGTGGATGATCATTTTCCCGGGGCACTTTCAAATCGGGAGGAATGGCATCCTGTGTAATGGTTTTGAAATCGGGACGCAATAACACATCCACAATTTCTTCACAGGCCTGTACCAGTTTACTGCCAAGTGCCGCCGGTACAAATACCGGTGTTTCTGCTACCCGGAATGCGGGCGCCACACCGGCGTCAGCAGCTATGCCTTCCAGGAATTCCTGGTATTGTGCATCGCTGAAGTTTTTATTATACGCTGTTCTTATGGAGGGAATCATATTTGCATTTGATTAAAAGAACGAGTGCTCACTGTTATCAGGCGCAGCAACCCGGGTCATTTGTTCAATGGCTGCCAGTCGATCGGAAAGATGGCCATAAATCGCATAATCCAGGAAAGCGGTGATAAAACGATCGTGTGTAAGCATGATTTTGTCGGGATCGGTAAGCTGACTGATCATGCTGTTGTATTTCTCCAGGCCATGATTGTCGATCACCTGTTTTTTCTTCTCTTCCTTTTGCAGGTACATATACATACCCGCTGCATCTGCTTCCGGATGGAATTGGGTGCCGATGAAATGTTCATTGAACCGGATAGCCATAGTGGCGCGTTCCAATGGAACATGAGGCCGTTCTTTTTCCAGCGCCAGTACCTGACCACCCATGGCTTCCAGGGTATCATTATTCAGCTCAATCACCTGCCAGTCGCGGCTGTCTACAATATAAAACGGATCGGGGAGGGCGCTGAATACTTTTTCGCGCATACCTGCCGCTGTTTTATGTACCGGGAAGACACCAAAAGCCGGGGATTTCCGTTTACAGACATTGCCAATTTTAAAGTAACGGCACATGATCTGATAGGAATGGCAGATGAAGAAAGCAGGTTTCTTAATTGTTTGCGTGCGGTTCCATTCCAATAAACTGTTCACCAGCGAAAAATAGGCTGCTTCCCATTCACTGCCTTCACTGTCGACCGGACTGCCGGGACCACCTGTTGAAATATAAATATCATAGGAAGTGTCGGGAATCGCTATCTTTTGTCTGACTTCAAACTCATCGTAACGAAGGTCCAGTGCGTGCATGCCGGCATATTTCTCCAGGATTTCGCGTATGCAGCGCATCCCTTCATTGGGAACACCCTCGTACATATCCAGCACTGCTACCTTCCAGCTTTTTTTATTTGGATGCATATTGCAAAGGTAGGAAAAAGCTGCCAGCTGCCAGCTAGCAGCCGGTCAGGAACTGTTCCCGGATAAAATCTGTAACTGCAACCAGATCATTGGTTTGCGCGTAAACCTGCAGTTGCCTGTCGGCGCCTGTGCCGGTATCCAGCAGCCGGGTAGTGGCGCTGATAACATCGCGGCTGCCGAGTTCGTCTACCACGTCGTCAATAAAATCGAGTAACTCGAAGATAAGCAACCGGGTATTGACTTCTGTTTCCTTACCGAAGTCGATCAGGTGACCATCAATTCCATAGCGGGAGGCCCGCCATTTATTTTCATTGATGAGTGCGCGGTTGTAGATAATGAAATTCAGGTTCTGCATCCGCAGCTTGTATATCTTGGCGCAGACAGCCTGGAAAAGGCCGGCAATGGTAATGGTTTCGTCTACTGTAAGCGGCACATCGCAGATGCGGAATTCCACTGTGTTGAAGAAGGGGTGTACGCGCAGGTCCCACCATACTTTCTTGGCGTTATCGATGCAATTGGTTTTTACGAGCAGCTTGATGTAGTTATCATATTCCTCAATGCTGGGAAAATAATCCGGGATACCGGTACGGGGGAATTTGTCGAAAACCTTTGTACGAAAGGATTTGAAGCCGGTATTACGGCCTTCCCAGAAAGGAGAATTTGTACTCAATGCGAATACATGCGGCAGGAAATACCGCACGGAATTGGCGATGTGAATGGCCATCTCCCTACTTTCCATACCCACATGTACATGGAGGCCGAATATGAGGTTAGAGCGGGCAGCATCCTGCATTTCGTTGACGATTTCGAAATAGCGGGGATGATCGGTAATGAGTTGTTTTTCCCATTTACTGAAAGGATGGGTGCCGGCGGCGCCAATGCTGAATCCGAGGTCGCCGGCGATCTGGGCAATCGTGCCACGCAGCAGGGCAACATCAGCCCTGGCTTCATGGATATCGGCGCAGATGCGGGTACCCACTTCCACTACTGCCTGGTGAAATTCAGCTTTCACCTGGTCGCTGATTACTTTATGCGCCTGCTCTACAATTTTCTGTTCGTGTGATCTGAGCTCCCGGGTAGAAGGGTCTATCACCATGTATTCTTCCTCGATCCCCAGCGTAAACGCCTTGAACATGTGTTAGGATTTAGCGGCTGGCTGTTAGCCAGCTGCTGTGATGAAATATTTTTGCAAAATACAAATGTAGGGAATAGCTAATAGCTATTCTTTCTTTTTCGCTGCGCTTTTTTTCGCGGGTGCTTTCTTTTCTTTTACGGTGGTTTTCTTCTCTTTTTCTTTTTTTACGGTAGTTTTCTTTTCCGCTGCCGGCCGGGTGCGGGTGGGACTGCGTTGTACAAACTTACCCCAGGTAAGATTGTCCTTGCCGGGTTTTTGTGCAATCGCTCTTTCGATGGCATAGCGCGCACTGGTTTCCACTACCCATTCGAAATGTTCTTCACCAATGGAGTTAAGATCGGCGTCTGGCGCTGGATTACAAAAGTCGATGGCATAAGGAATATCACTTCTTACGGCAAATTCTACTGTATTGAAATCGTATCCGAGGTATTCGTGCAATTTGATTACCTGCTCCGTAATCCGCGCGGACAGTTCAGGACTGGGTTTGAAATCGGATTCGTAACGCTGGTGCGGCGCATTCTTCGGGCTGTAAGGCATAATGCGCACTTCTTTTCCGCCGATGCAATAGCAGCGGTAATATTGGCTGAAGTCAATTTCTTCCTGCAACATCATTACCAGCTGGCCTGTTTCACCATGTTTCTGGAAAAATTCTTCTTTATCTTCCAGCCGGTATACATGCTTCCAGCCACCGCCGGCGTACGGTTTCATATAGGCAGGAAACCCAACGTATTCAAAGATCGTGTTCCAGTCGAACGGATAAATCAAATTCCGGAACGATTTATCCGTTGTATCGTCCGGCAGTTGATTAGATGGCAGCAGCACGGTTTTAGGCACATTTACGCCGATTTTTTCAGCCAGTGCATTATTGAAGAATTTATCATCCGCACTCCACCAGAACGGGTTGTTGATGACAGCGGTACCGGCAGCAGCGGCATTTTTCAGGAAGGCCCGGTAGAAGGGAACATCCTGCGAAATGCGGTCTACTATTACAGCGTAGCCACTGTCGGCCCCCTGCATTACTTTGTCGATGGTCACAAATTCGGCGAAGATGCCGGGTGGGTTGATACGGTTAACCCTGTCTACAAATGCCTGGGGAAAAGTGTTTTCCTGTCCGAAGAGAATGCCGATTTTTTTCATACTGTACTTACTTGATCAGTGAAATATAATGAGGCAACATTTCCCGCCAAACCGGCCAGTCGTGCCTGGTTTGCGGCCTTATGTCGAGCCAGTGTGAGATTTTTTTACCTGCCAGAATGCCTGATAATTGTTCGTTCTGTGCGCGGGCTACGTCTTCATCAGCAACGCCCAATACAATGCCCATGCGCCAGAGGTCTTCGTCCTGATTCTCTGACATAAAATCAGCCGGGTTGTTGTAATATACGTTATCATCGTAGTGCCCGTCCATGCGAAACCTGATATCGAATATCCCGCTCAGGCTGAAGAGATAGGATACCCTGGCAGGATGCCTGAACGCGAAGTTGGCGGCATGATAACCACCGAAACTACAGCCGGCAGTCACGATGCGCTGTTGCCCGGTTTCAGCTTCCATCCTGGGTAACACTTCTTCCAGCAGCAGCTGATCGTAACGGGTATGATTATACGCCCGTTGTTCCGGGGGGATGTCTTTGTTGTACCAGCTCATGGTATCGATACTGTCCGGGCAGTAAACCTTTATCCGCCCTTCTTCAATAAACCAGCGGATGGAATCAATCAGGCCAAAGTCTTTACTTTCATAGTAGCGGCCCATAGAGGTAGGGAAGAGTAGCAGGGGATATCCGCTGTCGCCGAATACCAGCATCTCAAAATCCTTTCCCAGGTTGGGAGAATGCCATTTCAGGTAGTTTTCAGTCATGGGAAAGTGTTTAGTTAAATTTAAAAAAGATTATTGGTTTATCGTAAATTACCGGCGTGCAAATACATCAATATTCTATTAAGTCCGGTTATCTGAACCGGGAAGTGGTACTGGACACATATTTTACAGAAGGGACTCCGAAGATTTTATTGCTGGTAAACGACGGGCAGGATCTTGCCGGGATGCTGACGGCGCTGCCGGCAGGCGTAATGGCGGCGGGCATCTATGCAGGTACGCAGCGCAAGCAGGAATATGGCACTGCCGGCATACCTGATTACATGGGGCAGGGGGCGTTGGCGGAAGTGTATACCCGGTTTGTGACAGAAGAATTGCTACCATTCCTGGAAGCGCAATATCCTTCGTTGTACAGGCAGCTCAAAGCTTTTGCAGGCTTTTCACTGGGAGGATTGTCAGCATTGGATATCGCATGGCATCATCCGGATATCTTTCAGCTGGCAGGCGTATTTTCCGGTGCCCTGTGGTGGCGCAGCCGGGCGGTAGGCCCAGGGTATTCCGACGCCCAGCACCGGATCATGCATCAGCAGATCCGTTCAGGCGAATATCATCCGGGGCAACAGTTCTTTTTTGAATGTGGTACTGCTGATGAAACGGCCGACAGGAATAACAACGGGGTGATCGACAGCATAGACGATACGCGTGATTTAATAAACGAACTGTTACAGAAAGGATACCAGCGGGAGAAAGATATTTTTTATATCGAGATACCCGGTGGGCGTCATGATATCACTACCTGGAAGTCGGCTATGGAAGTGTTTTTGCAATTACCTTTTTTTCACTAACCCGAATCATTCCATAATTTTCATATCTATACGAAAAGATGTGAAGTCGTAATTTTTTGTAATGAAGAACGTTACGGAAAATTATGCCGGCTGCAGTAGCTGTTTTCCCGTTTATTTTCCTTTCGTCAGGAATAATTTTTTTGGTTTCAAAAAAATGTTTTTTAATTTAGTAAACGAAAACCGCGAGTAAGGAATAGAGCGACCCCAAAAATTAATGACCCCAAACCCCACCGTCATCTATGATAAGTAATGCGCTTACATTGATACGTGATTACCTACAGGCTTACTTTTCCCAACGAGGATTCCCTAACAATAGCGTCATCGTTGAGAACATCGGCTTGCTGGAAACTCCGCATGCCAATAACTTCAATGGCAATGTGATTATCACGTTGGTGAACGTGGAGGAGGAAAGTGCATTAAAGAACGGCAAAGCATTTACTAAATGGCCGGATAATACGGCTCACTATCAACACCCTCCGGTTTATCTCAACCTATACGTACTATTTACCGCTGTACTTTTTGGCGATGCTACACACGACTATTATGAAGAAGCATTGAACAGGCTTTCCGCAGTAATCAGTTTCTTCCAGGCGCAAAAAACTTTTCAGAACAGCACCGGCACCCTTAACCTTACGCTGGAACTGTACACACTTACCTTTGAACAGATCAACCACCTCTGGGCCTCCTTAGGCGGCCGGCAGGTGCCTTTTGTGATGTATAAAGTGAGGGTGGTGGCTATTACTGAGAATGCATTGCTGCGCCAGGTGCCGCTGATAGAAGAAATACAAGATGCCGAACATCCCACTGCTTAACCGCTATGTCTGTTATATATAAGATATTTTTTGAAGTGCAACTGCTGCATGAATATTACCTGCAGAACAGTAAAGGAGACACTTATTTTACGTTGCCTGACGATCAGCAACGTAATGCTTTTCTGTTGGATAAACTGCAGCAGGATGCCTATCAGCTTTCGCACGACTGGGACATACAGCCCTTGCCGGGAACGGCTTTGCTGCTGAAAAACTATCGCATGCGCTTACTCTCTACGCCAACGGGATTTCGTGTAGCCATTTCCGTTAAGCAGCAGCGGCAGGGCACTACTGTTTCCTATCTGCCTTTCGTGGTCCCTGATGTGAACACGCCCCTGGAGTTTGCCGTTGTGCCCCGGTATGCGGGTGCGCTGGCTTTCACCAACTGCCGCATGCGGCGCAGCACGCCTTCCATTTACTATTTTACCAACCGTGATACGGCCGCTAAAACTTTTCCCTCTCTTTCTGTACCAGTGCCGGCGCAGGATAACACACGCCGCTATGAACAGGGAGAGCTGGCCCTGGCAGGCGGTAAAGTAAAAGAGTATGTGAACCGCAGCGGAGTAGCTGCCAACGATCCTTCGCAGTGGCGGGAAGTAAAAGGCAGCGGACTGGCACATGAAGGAGATCGTCCACTATTGCCTTTCGCTTTCACCTATACGTTTCCGCCGGAAGCGCAGGTGAAGCAGGGAACAGCCACGGTAACAGCGGTTATCGGCGGTCTGCAGCTGCAGCAAAGCTGGACATCGGCCAGCGTGTTGCGAACCATACCGTTGGATTTTTCCGGGCCGCTGGCCGATCAGTCGCTGTTGGCCGACGGTTGGTACAACCTGCTGGTAACAGGCGACAATAGCTACAACGCGCAGCAAACCGTGTACCTTAGCCGTAATGGCCTGTACCAGCCCAATAGCGTAGGCATTATATCCATTACGCCTGGTAATACCGGCACGGCTCCGGGCAGCTTCGATCTGCTGGAAAGCGACGGCAGCCTGAAAACCAAATGGCAGAACGGCGTACGCCTGCCCCATACGGTTTATGAAGTACGTTTCCGCAGCCGCAGTGCTTACTGGCGCTACCAGCCTCAGGCCGGACAAACGCTCTCATTCGGCGCCCATGCAGATACTTTCCTGTCGCCGGCCGATCCGGACGGCAGACGCACCAGCCTGGATCCCTGGCCTTTTTCCTACAGCAAGCTTTTCTTTCCCGTTACAGAAAACAATACTACCACATACGAACAGCTATTGCCCAACCCTGCCGGCTTTGCTTTGTCCAGCGATGCAGACCAGCGTTTATACGCAGACGTTGTGATACTGCTATCCAAGATCTTTCCGCAAGGTCCATAGGCACAGGATTTTACCAGTTCACCGATTGCAGATTCACTTATTAGCTAAAACCCCAAACATATGGCAGAATATAAAACTCCCGGCGTTTATATCGAGGAGATCGTCAAATTCCCCCCTTCCATAGCCTCTGTAGAAACAGCTATTCCCGTATTCATCGGTTATACAGCCACCGCGCAGAACAAGAGTCCTAACGATCTGCGCGACGTGCCAACCCGCATAAGCTCTATGCTGGAATATAACCAGATATTCGGCGGTCCGCAGGTGGAAGAAGGCAGCATCACCGTGAATGTCGACAGCACACAGCCCCAGGCTGTGATTAATGCAGTGGCAGATCCGCTCAAGACTTCCAAATACCTGATGGCCTACCAGTTGCAGATGTTCTTCAACAACGGAGGCGGGCCTTGTTACATCGTGTCTGTAGGTGATTACAGCACCGGCACCGTATCGCTCACAGACCTTACCAATGGGCTCAACAACACAGAAAAGATTGATGAGATTACGCTCATCCTTTTCCCCGACGCTATTAACATGACAGATGCCAATTCCTACTACATCCTGCACAAATCAGCGTTGGATATGTGCCAGTTACTGGGCGACCGATTCACGGTAATGGATGTATGGATGGATCCTTCGATTGGCCCGGCAGACAATATCATCGACCATAACGTAACCTTGTTCCGTAATGCGGATTTTGGAGATATTGATACCAAGAAGTATGGCGCCATTTATTTTCCCCGGGTAAATGCTCAGCTCCCATACACCTACGACGCCAACACCGTAACGGTAAAGCAAACCGGGGGAGATGGCTCACTGAATGGCACGCTGGCTGCCTTGAAGAGCGTTAACAATGCCTTTTATTACCAGGCCCTCAACGCCATTTCGCTGATCCCCATCCTGTTGCCGGCATCTTGCGGCGTAGTGGGCAAATATGCGGAAACCGACAATACACGCGGCGTTTGGAAGGCTCCCGCGAATATTGGCATCAACAACGCTATCAGCCCTGAAGTAATTGTTACCAACCGGCAGCAGGAAGACCTGAACGTAGATGTGAAAGACGGGAAGTCGGTAAATGTGATCCGTACCTTCCCCGGCCGCGGCCCTGCTATCATTTGGGGCGCCCGCACATTGGCAGGCAACGACAACGAATGGCGTTATATTTCCGTTCGCCGCTTCTTCAGCATGGTGGAAGAATCCGTAAAGAACGCTACTCAACAGTTTGTGTTTGAGCCCAACGACCTCAACACCTGGGTGCGTGTAAAGTCCATGATCGAAAACTACCTGACCCAACAATGGAAAGCCGGCGCGCTGATGGGTACCACCACCCGGGAAGCCTTCTTTGTAAAAGTAGGCCTGGGCGAAACCATGACGGAGCTGGACATCTGGGAAGGTCGTATGATTGTGGAAATAGGCATGGCAGCGGTAAGGCCCGCCGAATTCATCATCCTGCGCTTTAGTCATAAGATGTTACAGGAATCCTAACTAAAAAGGCGGTATGGCCGATTCAGAACCATAAATCATTTTACGTATGAATACCATGAACACCACGCAAGCCCCTCCCAGCAACGGCTGCGGCGATGCTACCAGTAAAACTCAACAATATATCGATAATAATAAAAAGAATATCTGCAACGATTTTAAAGATGCATTGGGCAACCTCCGCCAAAGGGAGGGGGAGTACAAGGGATATAAGCCCGTATTCAAATACAAACAATGCTTCTTTATCAAAGCAGAAGAAACCTGGCGCTTTTACCGGGGTATAGATGTTTGTACCAGTTTGCCTGCCCAGAAAGACGGCGACCTGCTCAAAGACAAGCTTGGCAAGGCCGGCGACACCAACAAAGCCATTGCCAAAGCCTTAGCCGATGCAGCCAAAAGCATACAGGACGCGAAAGCAAAATTCTCCCTGCTCAGTGAAGCTGCCCTGAAACTGAAAAACAAGGCCGATGATAATTGCAACAAAGCTCAGCGGGGTGCGCTGGCCAAGCTGAAAGCAGGAAACAAGGATTTTGAAACCTGCTTCAAAACCATCGTAGACGGTTCTCAACAAATGTACGCTTCAGACGGAGGCTGCAGTGATGGCGATGCCGTGAGTATCAATAAAGTGGCCTGCACCGTCGGAGATGTATCCGGCATACAGTCGTTCACTAACATCGACAGTATATTGAGCCTCCACAAAGACCTCACCGATGCGCTGAAAGCCTTCCGGGATGATGTGTTAGCCAATATCAAAACCGGTGAAGATGATCAGAAGAAAACCTACGGCGACCTGGGCGATGCACAGCAACAACGGGTAACTATCAAAGAAACGCTTTGGACAGCCAGAACGCTGACGGACGGCGTGGAGGATATACGTGAATTCCTCTGCAACCTGCCCTGCGGTAATCTGCCGCCAATCAAAACCATTTGCGATCAGGCGCAGAATAATTACTGCAGTGGCGGCAACAATGGCGGCGGTTGCAACGACTAATAGAAAGCAAACATTTCTGATTCCCCAAAAATATGTATCATGATTTGCGAAAAAGTATATAACCCCTTTACTGAAAGCACCGACAATTGCTGCACCACCCTGGATGGTGGTACCGGCAGCGAATGCGGTTGCGTAGACGATTGGAAAAAAGAGCTGAAAACGAAAAGCAGCCAGTATCAGCAGAAAGCGGCGGAAGCAGCCAAGAAAAAAGATGAGCTGGGCCGCGCACAGGATTGGCGCAACAAACTCAAAACTTATTTCGATAACGTAAAACAAAGCGCTGAGAAAGCAGATACGGTGGTGAGCAAGGTGAAGGCCATGTCCGACATGCTGGACAAAACCTGCAAAAGCACCAGCTATACCATTACAGCAGTGGAGATTTTGTTTTGCATGGTGAAAGAACTGTATACCAAAGTGGACGAAATCTACACTTGCTACAGCAACATCAGCAAAGCGATTGACTGCTCCAATGATCAGGTGCTTAAAAACGGAGGCATTACAGATCAATGGGCCGATTATGGCAAGAAGTTGCAGGATGTGATCAACATCGGCAACGATATTTTCAACAACATAGTAGCCGCACTGAAAGCCGCTAATATCCTGGAAGAATCACTGTGTGGGAAAGATTACGGCATCCACGTGGCCATTGATAATATCGGCTGCCTGTTCAACAACCCTTCCGACGGCAGTTCCAGTGTTGGCAATGGTGGTGCTGGCATGAAGCCCGCTGATGGCGATAGTATGGAAATCTGTTGTACAGATAAACTGGTATGTCCGGTGTTCCCACTTACAGCCGATCAGTATTACACGCTTACCCAAAAGCAACTGACTGCTGCCGACAACAGACTGGCAGCCGTTAAACCGGAATATGACAGCGTAAGCCAGGAGGCGAACAGACTGCAGGCTTGTACCGACAGCCTTACCAAGGCTATACAGCAAGCACAAACAGCTAAAGCCTGCAAGTAGCATCAATGCAGCCTTAACTTTTTCATCATCTTAAAAAAATATTGATATGCCTGCAAAAGGAACATACCCGTTACCCAAATTTCATTTCCTGGTAGAATGGGGAAAAGATGTACGCCTGGGATTCACAGAAGTATCTGGTCTCGATTTCGAAACAGAAGTGATAGAATACCGGGAAGGTAACAGCAAGAAATACAACAAAAGCAAACAACCCGGCCTCACCAAGTACGCCAACATCACCCTGAAGAGGGGCACTTTCGAAGGCGACTATGATTACTACAAAGCCTGGCGCGAAACCTATTTTTTCCAGGAAGGCAACAAAGCCGGCAGCAAGTACCGCCGCGATGTAACCATCAAGTTGCTGAATGAAAACCACGACCCGGTGATTACCTGGAAAGTGTTGAACGCCTGGCCCATTAAGGTGACCTCTACTGATCTGAAAGCAGATGCTAACGAGGTGGCCATTGAAACCATGGAGCTGGCACATGAAGGATTGGAGATCATGAATGTAGACTAAGCATATGGCACAGGTAGCAACAAAACCCGATAACTTTTATCAGGCCGTAGGCTTTCATTTCTCGGTCACCTTTTTTGGCCTGCCCAAGAGCGGCAGCCAGTCGGGTGATCAGGGTAGCGACCTGGACATCCGCTTTCAAAGCGTGAGCGGGTTGGAAGCCAGCATCGATACGGAACAGGTGAAGGAGGGCGGAGAGAACCGGTTCGAGCATGTAATCCCGGTACGGCGCAGGTATTCACCCCTGGTGCTGAAGCGGGGCCTGCTGAAGCCTGCCGACTCTTCACTGTCGGCCTGGTGCCGTACCGCATTGGAAGACCAAAAGGTAAAGCCATTACAATTGGTAAAAGTGGCACTGCTGGATGAGGAGCACAACATACTCATGTACTGGAACCTGTCGTGGGTATGGCCTCGTAGCTGGAAACTGGGTGAGTTGAACGCCGAGCGCAGCGAAGTGCTCATAGAAACACTGGAGCTGAACTACAATCGTTTTGAATTCAAAAATAGTTAAGTCATGCCCATAGAGATCAGGGAACTGGTGATCAAAGCTGAGGTAAGCCCGGATAATACGGCTGCCGGAAATAGCAGCGCCGGAAATGGGAATAGCACTCCCCAGGAGGCGCTGATAGAGCTATGCGTGGAAAAAGTATTACAGGTACTGAAAGAAAAAAATGAGCGATGAGCGACGCGAAACTGGAAAAGATCTATATACTAACGTATACGGATAAACTACAACAGCAATTGGATAAGGGCCACAAATTCACCGTTCCGGTGAACGCGGAAACTTATACCCGTACGCTGAAAGTAGACTACGATATCCGTAGGGAGCCAGGTAGTCAGAAAACGGAAGCACGCTTTATTTCCACTATTCCGGAAGAGTTGAAACTGGATTTTGTGCTCGATGGCACCGATACTATTGAAGGATACGGCTATGCCGGTATGAGCGTGCAGGACCAGGTGAAACTGTTGCTGGACACGGTATACCGCATGGATGGCGAAACACACCGCCCACGTTTCCTGAAAGTATTCTGGGGCAGAGAAGTTGCCTTCCCCTGCGTGATGTCGAACCTGGACCTGAACTATGTGCTGTTCAATGCCGATGGCAGCCCCCTGCGGGTGAAGGTGAGCGCCACCTTCCTCAATTACATGGCCAAAGAGGCCAATGACCGGGAGCAGCACAAGTCTTCGCCTGATCTTACACACTACCGCGTGTTTAAGCAGGGCGACCGTTTAGACCTGTACAGTTTCAATATCTACCAGGACCCTAAATACATGTTACAGGTGGCTATGCAGAACCAGCTCACTACTTTCAGACGGGTACCTATTGGCAAAGAGATCTATTTTCCACCATTTGACAAAAGCGAAACATCATGAACCAGACAGCCATACCCAACACATCCACCCATGATGTAGCCTCTTTTGATATACTGGTAAACGGCACCCAGCAGCTGAATCCGGTATATGAAGTGCTTTCGCTGACGCTTACACAAGTGGTGAATAAGCTACCAATTGCCAAGATTGTGTTGCGCGACGGTTCTGCAGCTGATCAGGATTTTCCCGTAAGCAATGCGGATGCGCTGGCACCCGGCACGCAGTTAAGCATCAAGATTGGGAGAGATGGTAACAATGCCTTGTTGTTCAAAGGTATCGTGATACATCAGGGTATTAAATTCCGGCAGGATGGTAACCCGGTGCTGACAGTAGAATGCCGCGACGAGGCCGTGAAAATGGCCATAGGCCGGCATAGCAAGTACTATGAACAGGTGAAAGACAGCGAGGTGATAGAACAGCTGATCCGTAACCATGGCCTCAGCAGCGATGTAGAAGTAACCAGTCTGCAGCATAAGGAGATGGTACAGCACCATTGCAGCGATTGGGATTTCCTGTTATTGCGCGCAGAGGTGAATGGTAAGCTGGTAATCGTAAACCAGGGAAAGGTACAGGTGAAATCGCCGGATACCGCCGCCACTGCTGCTTTGCAGCTGCAATACGGTTCTTCCCTGTTGGAACTGGAAGCGGAGATGGATGCACGCTATCAATGGAATGCCGTACAGGCCACCGCCTGGAACTATACCAGCCAGCAGTTGTATCAGGCCGAAACTTCTTCTGTGCCGTATACGGAGCAGGGTAACCTTAGCAGCAGCACGCTCGCTGGCGTGATAGGGCTTAGCAAATACGAACTGCAACACAGCGGCCGCCGCTCTGAAGAAGAGCTGCAGGAGTGGGTAAAAGCGGCTATGCTGAAAAGCCGGCTGGCCAAGATCCGCGGCAGGGCGCGTTTCTTAGGGTTCTCCGGTATATTGCCCGGCAACGTTGTGACTTTACAGGGCATGGGTAACCGCTATAATGGCAACGCATTTGTAACCGGGGTACGGCACGAGATCGCCAACGGCAGTTGGGATACGCACTTGCAGTTTGGCCTGGAGCCCGACTGGATCTCCGCTACCTGTGAGAACATTGCAGATGTGCCCGCAGCCGGCCTCCAAAGCGGTGTACATGGCCTGCAAATAGGCGTGGTGGTACAGTTACAGGATGATCCCGATGGAGAACACCGTATACGGGTGAAGATACCGGTGATTAGCAACGATGCCCGCGGCATTTGGGTACGTATGGCCAGTTTGGATGCAGGCAACAATCGCGGCGCCTTCTTCCGGCCGGAGATAGGTGATGAGGTGATTGTAGGCTTCATTAACGAAGACCCCCGTGACGCCATTGTATTGGGCATGCTCAACAGCAGCGCCAAACCGGCGCCCATCACTGCTCAGGATGCGAATGATGAAAAAGGCTTTGTGACCCGCAGTGGTATGCGTATTCACTTCAACGACAATACGAAAACTATTATCATTGATACGCCACAGGGCAATAGCATCACCATTGATGAAGCTTCTGCCAGCATCAAATTAAAGGATCAGAACGATAATAAAATCACGATGGATAGCAGTGGCATTAAGGTGGAAAGCCCTATGGACATTGAGTTGAAGGCAGGCGCCAACCTGAAACTGTCGGCCGCCGCTTCTTTATCTATCGGTGGCGCCAGCATTTCAGCGAGTGCCGATGGCATGATGGAGCTAAAAGGTTCGCTGGCCAAGCTATCCGCACAAGGGATCACGGAGATTACGGGTTCCCTGGTGAAGATCAACTAGTAAATTACCATTCACTTTAACCCCAAAAAATCACCTAACATATGCCTCCCGCAGCACGTATCAGCGATTTTCATACCTGTCCCCTGTTCAATGGGCCCGTACCTCATGTAGGCGGCCCGGTGGTAGGGCCTGGGGTGCCTACTGTACTGATCGGCGGTATGCCGGCTGCAGTGGTAGGCGATATCTGTACCTGTGCAGGCCCTCCGGATACAGTAGTAAAAGGCTCTGTAACGGTGCTCATAGGCGGCCGCCCCGCTGCGCGCCTGGGCGACCTGACCGCGCATGGTGGTGTAATTGTGATGGGGGCGCCTAATGTAGAAATAGGCGGTTAATGATGAACCATAAATTCAAACCTTATGTCGCAAAATGATCCGCATTCATTCCTGGGAACAGGCTGGAAATTTCCCCCGGCTTTCGACTTACAAAGTCGCACCGTAGCACTGGTGAGCAATGAGGAGGATATTAAAGAAAGCCTGAACATACTTCTTTCTACCAGCCTCGGAGAAAGGGTGATGCAGCCGAGATACGGATGCGACCTGCAGGACTATATCTTCGAGCCGCTCAATGCCGCCATGATAGGGTTTCTGCGCGACCTGGTCACCAATGCCATCCTCTTTTATGAGCCCCGTATTGTGACCAACGCCATAGATGTAGTACCCATGGATTCATCCGACCTGATAGAAGGCCGGTTCACCATATCTGTGGATTATACCATTTCCGCGACCAACTCCAGGTACAACTACGTGTACGATTTCTATTTGTTGGAAGCGGCTACTAAACCATGATCCATTTGTTTCATTAAATCATAGTCATGCACGATGGCTAACAACTGCGAAAATATTATCCACCCCTTTCAATATGCACCCGGCATTAGCCAGCGTAACCGCGCGTTGCCTGCGCTGGATGCCGCCAGTGCGCCGGTAGACGGGAGAACGCTGGCCGACCTGCTCAACTACTTTGTGCAGATGGCCCCTCAGATCAATTATTACCAGTACAGCGGCATTAACCAGATCAGTGATTGGCGCCCTTTCTTTGAGAATAGCCTGCCTTTCCTGCTGGCACGCATCAGCAAGCTGGATACCGGACAATTGCAACGCGATTTTGAGCAATATGCGCAGGAAGTGTTCCAGCGTCCGGTTAAAGATACGTTGCAACTGCTGGTCGACTTTTTCTATTTTGATGTGATCCTGCCTATTGCCGGCTGGCAGCAAACCTTCCACGGTACCGGCTTGCCAGTAGAAAGAACTGTAGAGGCACTTATACAGCAACAATTGCGCGGTCCTTTTGCACAGTTTGTGCAATTGACCAATGGTGCCGTAAAACTATTTTGCATCCGCCCCCTTGACCTGAAAGCGTTACGTGATCCGGGTTTATGGGGAATAGACCCGGTGCTGGGAGCATTGGAATGGAATACTTCTTTCAGCCAGGCGGCTACTGCACGGGAAAAAGCTTTGCTGTTGCTCAATACCTACCGCGCGTTATTGCAGCCTTTTATAGACGCTATGGGGGCTATTGTACAACTGGCGCCTACATGTATACAGGAAAGCCTGCAGCCCCTGAATGAAGCCTATAAGCAACGGCATGCCCCACATCTCGGGTTGCTGTTCTCCTTCCTTTACCTGTTCGGGCATGTGCAAAAACAGATGAATGGTTTCACACAAAAGCATCTCGACTTTTTTTATAAAGATGTGCTGGGCTTGCGCCCCAGGCCGGTTACGCCTGATAAAGCACATATCGTATTTGAGCTTCAACAGCCATTCAGTAAGTATTTACTGAAAGCAGGTACCTTATTGCGGGATGGAAAAGACGCGAATAAAACAGATGTGCTGTTTGAGCTGTCGGATGAAATTGTGGTAGACAATGCGGCTATCACCAGCTTGCGCACACTTTTCCTCAATCCTGTGACCGGTGTGAGACGTACCGCTGTGGGAGGCGCGCCGCCTACCTGCCAGTCAGGCGATTTTATCGAAGGCGTGTATATTGCCCCGCAGGCTAATTCAGCCGATGGGCAAGGCGCTGCGCTGGATCCCGGCGCCAGTTGGTATACAGCAGGCGCGCGTTACAGCAAACTGGTGCCTCCCGGGAAAACCCTGCCGGCACAGTATCCGTATGCCCGCCTGGGTTTCGTACTGGCGTCGCCGGTATTGCTTCTGCAGGAAGGTACACGCACCATCACTACTAAAATAAGCTGTATAGCGCCTGATGAAGGCAATTGCGGCAAAAATAATAGCAACAACGCTGTGCTGATAAATGATCAGTTTTTCTTTCCTGCGTTTAAAACAATGCTGAGCAAATCTTACTACTATTTTTCGGACGACCTGATTACACAGGCGCAGAAAATGGGTATAGCCAGCGCTATTACGGATCAAATGACTGCCTTGCTGACTGCCACGGACATAGCAGCTGACGGTACTCATGCGGTGCTGGAAAGTGATAATACAACCTATACTGTACTGCTTAACCAGGTGAGAGCTTTCACGCCGGCTGTGGCGCAATTGTTTAAGCCGCGAAAGTTGTTGCAGGTCTATTTCAGCGGCGCCAAAGCCTGGATCACGCCACCTGAGCTGGTAGCGCAAAGCATTGAGAAAACAGTTGCCGGCTACGATATAACTCTGACGGCTATACTCCCCCCTGATGTACCAGCTGTTACATTTTACGACAAAGGCGTATTGAATGAAGATCTGAACACTACCCAACCGGTAATGAGAGTAGAAGTAGATCAGCAAATAAAAATAAACCTTGACAAAATACTGGAACAGCAGCCCGGACACAACTGTGAACAATGCTGTTTGGAAAAGGAGAAGAAAAGTACGGCGGCTGCCATTGCGATATACCATTTCCTGCGCGACCTGCGCATAACAGATGTGAACATCTCTGTACAGGTATGTGGTGTGAAGAATGTGATTGTGCAAAATGATGAAACGGTGCAGGATGTAAACGGGCTGATGTATCCTTTTGGTAGCAGGCCTACTGTTGGGTCTAATTTCTATATAGGCAGCGAAGAAATATTCATGAAGCATTGGGAGGAAGTGCGGCTGAGCCTCAATTGGAAAGACCTGCCCACAGGGAAATTCTCAGATTATTACAATGGCTACCAAAACGTTTACCGGAATGCTAATGTGACCAAAGGAAAAGTGCTGGACAATAATTTCAAAGTGAGGTTTGGATACCTGCAAGATGGTGACTGGATAGACGAGGCGGCAGTAAACTGCAAAGACGATGGGTCTGATACCAATAACCTCTTGTTCAGAAATAAAACAGCGCCCCCTTTATGTAATGGAGCGAATAAAGACCTGGATTACCAGTTCATTTTGACGCCGAATACCTTTCCGACATTGGCCGATCCCAAAGAAACGTTCACCTATACAGGGATAAAGCGCATGGATGCCAGCACCCGGCGTGGCTTTTTGCGAGCCACCCTGCAATGCCAGGATTTTCAACATGATAAATACCCCATTGCATTGGCACGGCAAATGATGGCTGTATCCAAGTTGCCCGAGATTGTGGACGGAGCAGTTTATTATGGCGTAAACCCCGGGGACACCAAGTTGGAAACATTGAGCATAGATGATCTTACCAAGGTTATCAAGGACAGTTTTACTGACGCTGACAATGTGAAGCATATTGTAGATCCCTTGGTAAATCAGATATTTTCGGAAGGTAGCGGAGGCACTATCACCGCCTCTATTTGGTCGCTTTTATTCAATACCATCCCGCCGCCTCTTTCAGGTGATGACTCTAAGCTAAAGCACGGTGTAGACCAGCTTTGGCAACGCCTGAAAGACCAGGCAGACAAGATAGACCAGGCCAAAGAAAAAGGGGTAGTCATTCCTAAAGAACCATGGACCCCAATTATCAAAAATCTTTCAGTTGACTATAAGGCTAGCGCCGGAATGAAAGACATGCAACTCCTCCATCTCTACCCCTTCGAAAATACACACAAAACGGAAGTGCTGACACTGCAACCGCCGTTATTACCTGTCTACTGCGAAGAAGGCACACTTTTTATAGGCCTGAAACAATTGCAGCCCTATGGCAACCTGCAATTGCTTTTCCAGCTGGCCGAGGCAACTGCAGATTCAGAATCCGAAAAAGCAGATGTGAACTGGTATTACCTGAGTAGTAATATCTGGAAACCGCTACGTACAGGCTTTGAGATCCTGAACGACGATACCGACGGACTTACCCGCTCCGGCATCATCAAAATGACTATCCCCGGCGATATCAACACCTTCAACACTATCATGCCTTCGGATAGCTACTGGGTTAAAGCGGCTATCCCTGCACATGCCGAATCAGTATGCGAAACCATTGGCGTGCATACACAAGCTGTGCTGGCAGTGTGCACCGTTGCGCCGCAAAATGATACCGGGCGGATGAGTGCTGCACTGCCGGCTGGTAGCGTTAGTAAACTGGATGCGGCTGATGCACATATCAAATCGGTATTACAACCCTACGATTCCTTTGGCGGACAACTACCGGAAGCCAGCGGTCATTTCTATGTACGCATCAGCGAGCAATTGCGTCATAAGGGAAGAGCGATACAGTCGTTCGATTACGAAAGGCTGGTCCTCGAAGCTTTTCCACAATTGTATAAAGTGAAATGTATCAATCATACCCTGGGGCTGGGTGCTAAGGAGTACCAACAGGATTTCACGTATGCCGGCGGTTATGTGGTGCTGGCCGTGATCCCCGACCTGCGGCAAATAAAAGCAGGGCAGTTACAGGAGCCCAAAGCCCCGCTTAGCCTGCTGGAAAAGGTGCATACCTATCTTAAACAGCGCAGCTCACCCTTTGTACGGTTGAAAGTAACTAACCCGCGCTATGAGAAAGTACAGGTGAATATCGCAGTAACCCTGGTGAAAGGAAAAGATCCTGCCTTTTATACCGCGCAGTTGAAAACGGATTTACAGGAATTCTTTGCCCCCTGGGCGGTAGGTAAGTTGGATAAATTGTCGTTTGGCCAACTGGTAAACGAATCGGATGTGGTGCGCTTTGTAGAGCAACTGGACTATGTGGATTTTGTGAAATGCCTGCAGTTGTGGCATGAACTGGAAGACGCGCCTGCACAGCGGATCCGGCCACATACACCCCGTTCTATTTTGGTAAGCGGGAATATTGATGTATCAACGGATGATTGTATTGCTCCGCAGCCGAATGATCATCCGGAGATAGATAATGAAGTGGATTGTAACCACCCCGAACCGCTGCTGCCACCTTGTACTGATGATAAAATCGGACAAGCGCCCCGTTAATCGCTCATTTTTTAATCAACATTGTTATGGCTGAGGATACAAATGCTACAAATGTGATCAGGAAAAAGGATGCCACATTTCCGCCAGACCTGGATTTCGAAACCTTGCGCAGCGAGGGGATCGATTACCTGGGTAAATTGTCAGGCAAAATATGGACTGACTATAACGTACATGACCCCGGCATTACCATCCTGGAAGTGTTATGCTACTCCCTGCTCGACCTGGGCTATCGCGCCAGTCTGCCTATAGCCGACCTGCTCAGCATGAACCCTGCAGCAGCTAGTAAGGAAGATAACTTTTTTACTCCCGCCCGCATACTCAGTATTAACCCGCTTACTATACTCGACTACCGCAAACTGTTAATAGATATAGACGGCGTACGTAATGCCTGGCTGGAAGTAACCCACCAGGCGCAACAGGATGTTTACCGGCATAAGGGCGATAAACTGGATTGCTATGGGCAGGATGTTTCCAGTGAAGGCAACCAGGGAAAAGTAGCGTTGAACGGATTGTACAATATCCTTATTGAACCGGAAACCCTGCCCACTGATGCCGCCCAGCGGGCGCAGGCACTGAGTACCCTGAAAGTACGTATCCGGGAGCGCCTCATGGCCCACCGTAATCTTTGTGAAGATTTCTACAACATCAATATTCTTTGTCACGAACAGATAGGTATTTGTACCGAAATTCAACTGGAAGATAACGCAGACGCACCTACGGTGTTAAATGCCATGGTACAGGCTTTGTACCGTTTTCTTTCGCCTCGCGCAAACTTTTACACTTTACAGCAAATGCTGACAGATAAGCAATTGCCGATAGAGGAAATATTCGCAGGTAGAGACTATACGCCCAGCAGCCATGGCTTCATAGATACAGCTGAGTTGGAAGCCATTGTACCCATTACGGAGCTGCATGTATCAGATCTGTACCGGGAAATGTTCCGCATATCCGGTGTAAAGTCGGTGAATACCCTTTCTGTGGCAGGGTATGTCAACAATATGGCCACACCCGTAGTTAGCACCAATGATGTTAAAGATCTCAAAGGTACTAAAAGTAAAGGCGCTATCTGGTCGCTGCCCTTGCTGTCCGGTCATTTGCCGGAACTGTCCCTGCCCTATTGCCAGTTTGTATTTCGCAGAGGTAGTGCCACTTTTACTTTTAAGGGAGATGCTATTTTGCCCTATGTAAATCTCTCAGCGCTAAACGGCAGCAAAGTAGCTTACAAACAACCTTCCCTTTATCTGGATACTGCTGTGCCCAGCGGATTTTTCCGCTCCGACCTGGGCCAATATTATTCCCTGCAGCACGATTTTCCGAGGGTATATGCCATTGGGAAAGGAGAACTGGGCAGAGATGCTTCTCCCCAGCGTGTGGTAGAAGTACAGCAGCTGAAAGGTTTCCTGCTGTTTTTCGATCAGCTGCTATCTAATTATCTGGCCCAGTTGCAGCACTTACGTAACATCTTTTCATTTTCTCCGGATGTTACGCCACATACTTATTTTATCGGGGGACTAGAGGACGTGCCAGATCTGGATCAGTTGCTCCGTTTCCAGCAAAACGGGATTTATGCTGACTTAGGCTGGCAACAACAGGACACCCTGATGTTGCCGGTAGATAAGTCCCTGCTCAATACATTACGTGTAGACGTTCCTGTTACCATTGATATTATACAACGCTGGCGTAACAAATACTATAGCTACGACTACCTCGTGGCGCGCAATACCGCCATGGAGCAATTGTTGCTGGATATGGTGAACCAGGACAACCAGGCCTATGTTCAAACCTATTTGTTTGGAGACGCTTGCTGGTTTTTTGTGATAGCACCCGCTAACCGGCCTTATGTGCTGCTCTCCAGTCGCTATTACCCTACACAGCAAAAGGCAAAAGAAGCTGCGCAGTCGGCTATTTTCCTGGCCGCCAGTAAGAGTAATTTACGTGCTTTCAGTTTTGAAGACAATACAGGGCATGACCGTTATGCTTTTGACATTGTTTTCAGTCTGTCGGATTACCGGGGGTACCTGCAACAGATTGTAGAAGATACCACATTATATGTGCAGCGCAGGGAGCAGATGTTGAATCACTTACTGGCCAGGTTTGGTGAGGTATTTACCGATTATGCGTTGGTGTTATATGGCGTAAAAGACCCGATGGTAGCCGCTGCCAGGGGCATACGGGCGAAAGCCGCATTTCTTTCTGCTTACGACAGCCTGGGCCGCAACCGCGGCAAGGCTTACGACTATAGAGCCAACAAGTGGCGTTCCGCGAATATTTCCGGTTATGAAAAGCGGGTAGCAGCACTCGCCGGTATTGCCGGGCAGCAACAGCATTATCTCTGCCCCTTTATTGTAGGACCGTACGAGGCCTATTTTTACGGAGAATTGAAAAATGCCGGAGGAGAAGTAATCCTCCGCACCAGCAACTACGTTACTGCGGAAGATGCTATGCAGGCTACCATGCAGCTTACCAGGGCTTTAGAGCAGCCGCAGTTATATGTCAAAACGGATGATTCGATAACACAGCAATACGGCTTTAGTATCCCTTTAGCTGCCGGCAATGCTTACTGGGTGCCCGCTACAAACAGTGCTGCCCAACGCGATGAACAGTTGCAGGCGTTGCAACAACAGTTTGCTGTATCTCCCTTGCAGGGTACAGTGGCTGTCAGCCGTTATCAGTACTCCATTGAAGTAGCCGATCCGGCAGGGCATCCCTTCCTGCACTCACATCAGGTATTTCCCAGCCAGTCGGCCGCACAAACTGCCGCCGACGAGCTGTTGGCCAATGTACAGGAGCAGGAGTGGGAGTGGCAGCAGCCAGGCGAGCCGGCGCCCCTGCAGCTGCTGTCTGTGAATGCGGCACACTCGCAATATGTGAATCTTACTGCGTTTAAAGTGGTATATACTCAGGATGGAGAAGGGAAGTGGGTGGTAACGCTCAGCCATGAGCCTGATGCAGAGAATATGTTGGTGAGCGCAATACCGGTCGACAGTGAAGCGCTGGCAGCGGATGCCTTTCATATGATCCTGCAACTGGCTGCAGCCCCTGCCAACTACCTAGTACGCCAGAACGAACAGGGCAAATACGAAATTGCACTCACAGAACGTAATGAAGTAAAGGCGCTGCATCCGGCTGTTTTTGATGAAGAGCAGCAGGCAAAAAATATGGCGCTGCAATTGCAACAGGTGATGGCCGCCCAACAGTATACAGTTACATATACACAGCAGCCCGTTGGCTGGAATTACCAGATACAATTACATGGCATGCAGGAGAAACCCTTCCTGTTCAATGGCCCGGAAGAATATACATCTGAAGCGGCGGCTCAGGCAGCACTGACAACCGCTATTGCTTCTCCTGCGCACATCAGCCTGCAGCCAGCAGCTAAAGATATTGCACCGGCGCTGCTGCATGCTGCTACTGCCGAAACCTTACCCCTGGCAGCAAACGCCGGCACGGCCACAGGCGAAGCTATGAGCCAGGCCATTTCCCTGGCACAGTTGCGTAGCGGCGAGCTCCCAACAGATGCCCTGAGCTACGTGCGCAGCACGGCCACCACCGATGGCGATTATGTATACCGGGTGATCAACAAGAACAGCTGCATGGCATTTTATCCGGGCAAACTGGTCGATAAAGCCGCAGCGGAGCAAACACTCACAAGCCTGCGTAGTAAAGACCAGCAGGGTATCGATTACCTGGAAATATGCATGGGCGGCGAAGATGTGGTAGCGTGCATGATAGATCCCATAACCCAGGTAAAGCGTTACTACTACGTCATCAGCGGGATGAAGAAAGCCTATGTGGAAGATATTTACCCCAAAGAAGAAACCATCTACTTCAGAAGCTATAAGACATATGCATCTTCCGAAGAGGCTGCCGCCGCTTTTATGCAGCAGTATCTGCAACTGACGCACCTGGCAGGGGATCCGGCTGCTTACGGTAGCAGCATCGTATGGGAGGGGGATCCGGTAACGGCCGATCCTTCAGCGCAGCCGCTGGCCCTGGTGCCTGCCGCCACTATTAACCAATTTGGTGGCAAAGCATCCGCACAGGCCATTATACCACAGTTGCTGAGAAGCTTTCCCTACCATTGGCTGGAAAATGTACAGCGCTTCCGGGTGCAATTGTATGATGCGAAGGCCGGGAAACGCTTGTGGAAGCTTTGTGATGCTTACACTACTATGGGCGAAGCATACGACGGCCTGCAATTATTCCTTTCCCTGGCAGCTTATGCTGGCAACACACGGATATGCACAAACGAAGAAAGTTGCAGGTACCGGGTGGTAATGGATGAAGTATTGGTAGAAAGTCTGCATCACTATTCCAACGCTCCCGATGCCTGGGGAGCAGAAAAAGAATCAGAAAAAAACGGCATCTATTTCACGGGCCTGGAATCCTTACTGGACGCTACTCGATGGGGAGGTGATGCCTACTATCCTTACAAAACAAATCAGTACTATAGTTTTAAAGTCGTGCGGAAAGGATACCGCCTGGCTTTGCATCCGTATACCTACAATACAGAGGCCGACCGTGATATTTATTTGAGCCAGTTGAAGCAGTTGGGTGCTAAAAAGGGCGGCCATTGTCCGGTCAATATTACCACTTCGGTAATACAAACGGATAAACACTGGGAAATACAACTGATGGTAGACGGGCAATTACGCTTAAGCGCTGCTCAATCCTTTAATAGTATCGGTAGCGCCCAACAGGCGAGGGAAGACTGGTTGTTCCAGGTATTGCAGTGGATATGGAATGATAGTTATTTCCTTTTGCATGCCGGCGAGGATCGTTTTAAACTGGGAGATGAACGCAGTAAATTTGTATTGGGCTACTATGTGCCGGATAGCAGCTTTACCTTAACAGATGCCGGCAAGCAGCAATGGAAACAATTATTGCGCGATGCGGCTTTATTATATCCCTTCCGCCGCATTAAAGCAGCGTTAGGATATAACTACCTGTTCCGGCTATACGATAACGATTTTATCCCGCAGGAACCTGTGCGGGACCCCTCCGATCCGGCTGGCTGCAATTGCGATGCCCCACCGCCGGCTCAGCAAAAAGGCGCCATCATTTGGGAAAGTGCGGCTATATACGACTGTCTTGCCGCCGCCACCCGCGATTTCCAGCGTTTTTGCAACGCTTTGAAGGTGCCGGATAATTGTCAGCCATCGGCAGATGATGGTTGCGGCCCCTTTGGTATTGAGTTGGTGGATGCAAACTATGTGGAGGCATTTAACCCCCAACACTATGCCTCGCTGGCCATGGCAAAAGCCGCCATCATCAGGGCCGGCGCTGCTATCAATGATGAAGGCATGCACCTGGTAGAACATATTTTGCTGCGTCCCCGCCGCAGAGAGCAGGACTGCAGTTGTTTGCTGCCGGTGCACCCGGATATGCTTTGCAAATTACCCTGGAAGGAAGAAGTGGTAGGATATACGTTGCCTCAGGAAGATATTACGTCAGGGGATCCCGATATACTGAGCACTACCATAGTACCTTATACAGACCCTTATTCCTTTGTAGCTACAGTGGTACTGCCTGGCTGGCCGCTGCGTTTTCGCAATACGACTACCCGCGCCATGATGGAAGACCTGCTGCGCAGGGAAGCGCCTGCGCATATATTATTGAATATACAATGGGCCAGGCCCCGCACCTTTTGCAATTTTGAAACACTGTACAGGCGCTGGTTACAGCAATTGGCCTGCAAGTCTGTCTGCAACGATACAGGTAACCTGCTCTGTTGCCTTATTTGTGCCCTCTTTGGCATAGAAGCAATGCCACCATTGTCCGACGATGCGCCAGATCCGGATTGTACGCCATTACAGGCACCTTGTGCATCTGATAAGATCACAGATCCGGACTTTGGAAAAATACTGAATGGGCTCTTCAGCAAATCTTGCGGAGAGCAGTCGCTGGGTTGTTTGGGTGAAGACGTACCACCGCCACCGCCGCCACCACCGGGTCTTACAGCCCCTCCGCTTCATGTAATGGAAGAACCGGTTGCCACTAATCCGGAGGGAGCAGCCCCTTCAGTGGAAGCAATGGCATCTGCAGCAACAGTCGCCGACAGGGCGGCCGTAGAAGAAGCTACCATGCAGTTGAACCGCCGGGGTCGCCAACGATTGCTCAAATACAAGCAGAATATATTGCCGGTTGATGCTGATACAATAGTAGATACCGAAGCCTACGGGCGCACAGAAAAATTCATGGAAGCAGGCCCGTTGAATATTGATAAATACAACGCCCTGGCCGATTTTCTCCTGGGCAGGCTGCCTGACGACAAAACAAAGGCTGCTGCCAGCGAACAGGCTTTACTGCTGGCAAATGCCACCTGGTTATGCCTGGATCAATTGCTGTTGCGGGTACCAGCTACGCTGTCGGCCGGTGAAATGGAATTATTACAGCAAATATTCAGGAAGATGAAAGAAAAAGGCCTGGACCTCAATGCGCTGGCCAGTAACTGGAAACCGGAGGATTTGGCGACCAGTGCTAACACAGACCTGATCAGGCAATGCAAACAATGGATGGAATGAAGCTATCGTAACAACGTATAGCCTTTAACGTATGATACATAAAATACAACAACAACGTTTTCAGCTGACGGCGCATAACAAAGACGCCGTATTGGCCTGGCAACAACAGGTCAGGGATAGCTATTGGCAGAAAACAGTGCCCGCGTTGGAACAGTTGTTCAATCAATTCAGTACGGAAGATACCCTGAGTTATATAGACCTGCTGGAAGTGGACCTGGGCCGTATCAGCGTGGAAGACCTGGAACCAGCACGGTTTACCACCCTTCTGCTGCAAAAGCTAACCGTGGCGTTGCAGGAGTGGCGGCAGGAACAGCCTGCTATTGCAGATAAAACCCTTCCTCAACATGCTTTTGAACAATGGTTGTATTACATGGAAAAAGGCACCCTGCCCTGGGACATCCAGGCAACTGAAGCCGCATGGCTGGAAAAAATACAGCAAACATTGGCGCTCGATTTTGCAGCTGTAGAGCGCTTACGGGCCTTGTTGTTGAAAGATGCGGACAGCACCCGACGCGTGGTATACCAGCATACGCCATCTTTTCTGCAGCAGTTGTTAGTGCTGATTAGCGCCCAGGCGCAGGAAGACTGGGAAACCCTGCTCCGGCAATTATATGAAGTATATGCCCGGCTTACCCGTCAGACAACAGCCGTAACCCTACAGGATGAGCGGCACTTTAGTTTGCAGGGATGGCAATGTCTGTTGTTGCAGGTAGCCCGCCATCCTAAAGGAGATAACCGGGCGGCGATAATTGGTTTGCTGGAACAATGGCCGGTATTTGGCGTATATGCGTCGCTGTTGGTATCCTGGTGTAAGGAACGAGGCTGGCCGGCGTTAACAGCGGTGGCAACAGAATGGATGGAAAAGAAAACTGACATGGAAAATAATACTGCAGATCATAGCGCCAGTGAAAGTGTGGTAAACGCAGCGATAGTGCCTATGCGGCGGGATTCGACTGCCATACAGGAACCAGGCAAAGAAAGCTGGTATACCGGTAATGCTGGCATTGTGCTGTTGCATAATTGGTTGCTACCCCTGTTCCTGCAATTGGAATGGGTAGAAGGCAGGCAGTTCCGCGATATCGTAACGCAGCAACAGGCTATCCTGCTGTTGCATTATATGTGCACCGGCAGCCAGGAGGCCGCCGAATATGAAGTGCTATTGCCCAAAGTGCTCTGCGGCTGGCCTTTACACAAACCGGTTGATACCCGTATCAGCCTCCCCGCTGCTGCTTTGGAAGAAGCAGCAGGTTTGATGGAGAACGCCATCGCCCATTGGCAGGTGCTGAAAAGCACTTCTGTGAAGGGATTACAGGAAGCCTTCCTGCAAAGGCCGGGTAAATTGAGCAGCGGAGAAGATCATTGGCGTTTGCAGATGGAGAAGCATACGATTGATATTTTATTAGACCATCTACCCTGGAGCATCAGTGTAATAAAACTGCCCTGGATGAAAAAGCCCCTGCATGTAGAATGGCGTTAGGAAAATAAAAGATATGAAAACGAAGACTGCCACGGCTACCCCTGCTGCTCCCCAACGGAGCAGCCGTCCCTTCTTCAGGAAGGGCGCTGATGGCATGTTTTCGCAAGAAACGACGCCTTTCTTTTCTCCCACCAGCGGTATTTTACAGACCAAACTGACGGTAGGTCAGCCGGGTGATAAGTTTGAAAGAGAAGCAGATGCGATGGCCGACAAAGTAGTACATCGCCTGGCAATGCCTGAAACAACGCCAGCCACAGCAGGTAACCTCGACGTACAAACGAAATGCAGCTCCTGCGAAAAAGAAGAAAAACAACTGCAGCAAAAAGAAAAGCCCGAAGAAGAACAGGTGCAGCGTAAGCCTATATTTGAAAGTGAAGCCAGCCCGGACGTACAGGCGAAATGTGCGACTTGCGAAGCCGAAGAAAAGCAGTTGCAAAAGAAAGAACTGCCTGAAGAAAAAGAACAGGCACAGCGCAAGCCCATCTTTGAAAGCGAGGCTAACCCCGATGTACAAACGAAATGTGCTGCCTGCGAAGAAGAAGAAAAAGTACAGCGTAAAGAGAATAATACAGACGCTGCAATAATGGAGCCTTTAGCGGCTCCCATAGCACCAGAAGCACCGGCAATAAGCCCCGTGCTGCAACCTGCTCCCGTACAAACCAAGCCCCGGTTGGGCAAAGAACAGGAAACGCAACAAGAGGAAACAGAGCAGGAATTGCCCGGGTTACATAAAAAGCCACTGGCGGATGTGCAATGTGACGCAGAAGCAGCGGCATCCCCCGCGGCCTCTCTGGAAACTACTTTGAATAGTAGCAAAGGCGGTGGACAGGGTTTGCCGACAACGTTACGATCACACATGGAGACGGCCTTCGGGGCAGATTTTGGCGCCGTGCGCCTGCATACCGACAGCAAGGCGCAGCATATGAGCCAGGATTTGCACGCACAGGCGTTTACCCATGGCAGTGATATCTATTTCAACCGGAACAAGCTGGATACCGCTTCCGGCACCGGTCAGCACTTACTGGCCCACGAGCTTACTCACGTTGTACAACAAGGGAAATCCACTCCGCTGGTTCAGAAACAGGAAGCCGGTGTGCTCAGCGATGAGGATATTGAAAAGGATGGTGATACCGTATATCATGCATTACACGGCTGGACGACCTCCGGCGACAGTGCTAAGATATTGGACACCTTCAGGGGAAAGAACAGGATTGATACCAACAAGATAGTCGACAAGGTGGTGGATAAAGCCAGCATGTCTACTCCGGAAGTATATGCCTGGATGTTAGATGACATGACAACGGCCGATTGGAAAGCCCTGTTGAAACTGTTCATCAACGTAAGAGCTTATCTGATAGAAACAGCCATTGCCAGGCAGGTATATAAATTGGTAACGGGCCTTTATGTATCAGCCGACGATAGTCGTCAGGCTTATGAATATTTCAACGGTGATACACCGTTAACAGGTGATCTACTGGACAATGTACTGGTGCGGCTGGAAGCAGAAACAGACGAAGGCACAACTCTTACGGCTGTCAAACTGTTTCACCGGATGGAAAGCACCGATGCCTATCATTTGTCCGACTACTTCTTTAATTCCTTCAGCATCCTGGCCGTTAGATTTGCATCGGCCTGGGTGGCCTATAAAGTGGTAGATCTGCTGTCGGGCTTTACCAGCGGGGGCGACAGCACATCCATTGTGCAGAACATACAGCGGGTACCGGATGCCTGGCGCAGTTACGTACTGCTGGAACTGGAGAAGCAATGCCAGGATAAATGGCAGCAGTCTGCCAGCTTCATGTTGATGGATAATATGGATGGTGATGACTACATTACCCTGCAACAAATGGCCCCGGACCAGCTGGAACCTTATTCACCACGCAAAGGCTTCCTGGGATGGGATTGGAAGAAGATAGCCCGCCGGGTAATGATCGTAGAATACATTATTGAATATGCGCTTTGCGGTCTTGTAGGTGTGGTGTTGGGTGTCCTGAACATTATCAAGGATATCGTGGTAATGGTATGGGATATCATCAGGGCTGTTTATGATATCGTTGGCATGGTCATTTGCTGGATCAGCGGTGGCGAATTGGGATGCGAAAGCCGCGATCGTGTTTACGGCTTCTTCAAAAGCCTGGCGCAATTCTTTGGCGCACCAGGTGAGGCTGTAAGTCAGATGTGGAGTGAGTTGATGCTGGAAGCATCTCTTATCGAAGGCCCTTTTAAAGAATGTAATCAGGCTATCTTCTGGGTCACTAAGATTACTAACGTAATTGTTAATATCGTGTTGGTGTTTGTGGCTGGTTATGGTGTGGCGAAAGCCGTAGTGGAAAGCATAGAAGCACTGGCTACACTGGTGAGGGCCGGAGAATTACTAAAAGCTTTAAGAGCATTACCCGGCCGGCTATACGAAGCTATTAAAGGTCTGCCTTCCGCGGCGGCTAAAAGTATTGCCAGCGGGGCTGGTAAGATCGTTGAATTGATAAAAGCCCCGGCGAAGATCATCGCTGAGGTAAGAGATACATTAACGGCTGTACGTTTGGCTGCAGAGGAAGAAGGATATTTCAATGTGTTGCGCAAGCAGGCCGGTAAAGTAGTAGAGAACGAGTCCGAGTACTGGAAAAAGCGTAAATCCTTCTGGAAGAGCCGCGCCCAAACCATAGACGCAGGCGTAACAGGCACAGAAGGAAAACTGGCTGCAGCGGTAGACACTGCCACCACCGATACGGCAACAGGTGAAAAGATAGTAGCGCAAACGGAAGGTGAAACCAATGCGGCACAGCATAATGCGGACGACCTGATGAATGATGTGAAAGGGAAAGATTCCGCAACGGCTAAAGAAGGACAAGGACCGGAGGCCGACAAAAAGGAACAGCAGTTGCAACAAACGGCTGCCAAAGAAGGCCCCATCACACAGGAAGAGGTACAGGCAGAAGCCGGGTGGGCCAGGGAAAACATGGGCCGTAAACGGCCTTCCAGCATGCAAGGGTATGTGGAAGAAATTGAACTGCCCAATGGCCATACCTGGCGTAAAACAAATGAAGGTGTATGGTGCCGGTTCTCCCCATTCCCGCCGTCCTTGTGTACCAGGGAGTTTGAATCAGCACCCGATCTCAAGCCCGGCCGCAAGTTATCTAAAACCGAAGTATCGCATGATATCGGCGCGCAACTTGGGCGCGAATACGCACAGGATGTACTGGGATTGGAAGACGCCCCCGAAGCAGTGAATCCATTCGAATTTCATGGTAAATTCGGGCAAGGGTTTGATGATATCATGCGCAGGCCTGGTACGGACGACCTCGTGATAGTGGAGTACAAAGGAGGTTCGGCCGAGCTCACCGGCGACCAGATGCAGGCTTCCTGGGTTCAGAGCCGCATAGCGCGCATGCGTAGTCAGGGCGGCGATCTGGGCAAGTTCATGGCCGATATCCTGGAGAAAAAATTGAATGAAGGCAAACTATATGGGGTGGCTTTACAAACGCCGGTATCCGAAGCCGGCGTGCCGGGAGCTACCACTGTTATAAAAACCTGGAAATACTAAGCACAGATGCAGCATAATAGAAACATATTCAGGGAATTGTTAGGAGATCCGTGGCTCTCTGGCCGGTTAACGGATGAAATGCAGGCGCTGCTCAAAGGGCAGGCATGGCTGCTGGAGCGCAAAGGAAATGTGAACGCACATGCATTCCTCCTGCAGGCCCTGCATTACAAGGAAACCGCATTATTAGACTACGCCCTGAATGGCGCCTCCCTGCATACCGGATTTTATTTTGCCGCAGCAGCCTTACATTACCTGCTGTTGCTGGAGCAGGCGGAAGTATTGGAGATGCCGATGGAATTTATAGGTGATGGCAGGCAGATGGCCTGGGATGTAGATCCGGTCAAACATCCGGAGTTGTTTAAACAGGATCGCTCTATTTTTAATTCCCGGCAAAGCCTCGAAATGATGGCCTGTGCCTTGTTAGGTTCCAGACCGCAGGAAGCCGGGCAAATAGCGGCAATGGGAGAAGAATCGCAGGAAGAAATATACCTGCTCCAGCCGTCTTCTATCAGCACCATGGCCGAGCATCATCTATTTTACGCAGTAAAAGCATTTTACCGGTCAGGTAATGTGGCAGTCCGTCAACATTTGGATAGCATACAGCAGAATGATACAATAACTTCCATGGCCGCGCAAGCATTGTATGCGTTGTTGGAAAAAGACCGCATACATTTCCTGTCGGCCCTGGAAGGACAATTGCAGTTGCAGGAACAATTATTTACAGAAGAGCAGCGAGATATCCCGTATTTCATATGTTCTGCTGCCGTAATTACTGCTGCATTAGCCCTGCAGGAGGGATTGGTTACGAAAGATAGCCTGCCCCAGCATAACAACTTTTTTCCCTTGCAGCTTTTAGCAGCTGCAGGTTGAAGGATATTTGGATGAAATGAGAAAGAAGAGCCCCAATACAAGTCCCCATCAGGCGGAACCCCAACCGTCTTTCTTCAGTAAACCTGGAGGGGATAATGCTTTTTTCAGCGGGCCGGCTCCTATACAGTTGCAGCCCAAAGACAAGAAGGATGCGGAAGCCCCGGTAGTAGATGCATGTAAAAATAACAACTCAGCAGAGGCCAGTTGGGCCACTACACACCCGGGAGGTGTATTTGGTGTAGAAGACAATTTAAAGGGACCCAAAGCCAGTGATGAGCTCATCTTCTGGAATTATTGTGTGGGAGAATCTGCCATGCGCACTGCCCACCGCCAACGGCTAAACGAAACTGCGGATCGCTGGGTTAAGTTGTTGCAGCAGGATACATCTCTCAAAGTGAAATTACAGGGTGCTGCCAGTACTTCCGGTAATGCAGACGCCAATAAGGCCCTGGCACTGGAACGCGCGCAGGTGATCCGCGATTTCCTGATTAGTAAAAAGATACCTGCCGGCCGTATTGAGATAGATGATGTGAGCACACCCCGCAGCCTGGCGCCGGAAACTTCGCCGGATAACATGGCCCGTAACCGCCGCGTGGAATTGTACCTGTTTCGGCCTACTCCGGTGGTGAATAAACTACCACCCTGGGTAGATGTGGATATACAGCACTTGCAGATCAGTCAGCCGGCTAAGGCCGGCGACCTGGAGTTTGATCCCGCTGCAAATAGCTTCGTGCGTACGCATTTTGGAATGGCTGCTTCGGCAGATATAACGCTTACTTCCCTGGGCGGCACTGGCGTTGGGTTTTCGCAGGTACTGTATGAAGATACCCTGATGGCACAGTATCGTGACCCCAAAACAGGGCAGCAATTGGTATTAGACTACGGCAATTGCAACCTGCTGCCATGCAAGGACCTGAACGATGCCACCAGTCAATTTTCTGTGGATAGTACCAGCTTATTCCTGGCTGCGCCGGGATCTGTTACCGGCGCTATCAGTATGAGCGACAGGCCGGGCGCAGTTTTTCCCTTAAAATATCCGGATGCAAAGGGCGCCTTTGAATTGAATCATTATTTCTGGCTGATGCGTTTTGTGGTGATATTGGGCGCAAGAGAAATGGGGGCTTTTATCCCACTGCGTCATGCCTTTTGGAATGTTGTAGCACAGGAAGATGTAGATGTCAGTCATAGAACCACCAACGGATTGTCGCCGATCTCCATTATAGGAGCCTGGCAGAACGGCATGGCGCCGGGGTTTGATCTGGAAGCGATTTATGCAGGTCCGACCTGCCGCTATGTGCGAAGGTCGGAACAAAGTGATAATAAAGTGAACGTTTGCCGGCCCATGGTAACGTTTGGCTGAAAATAAAATTTTATGGCAAGGATGTTTCCACGCATAATGAGCCGTCAACAGCCTTTTTCTTCCGAAAAGAAAGAGCAGCCTTTCTTTGGCCCGGGCGCTGCGCAGGAAACCCAACCGGCTTTCTTCCAGCCGGCCCTGCAACGCAGTGAAGCGCCGGTGAAAAAGGAAGAAGAGCGTCTGCAACGCCAGGAAACCGCCAATAGCGCACCGGAGCCAGGCCCCGCGCTCGAGGGCAGGTTGTCGAAGGGAGGAGGAGAACCGTTGCCCTTCCGGCAGCAGGAGTATATGGGGCAGGCCATGGGCGCAGACTTTAGCCCGGTGCGGATACATCGCAATGCAGAAGCAGCCGATATGAGCCGCCAGTTACAGGCAAAAGCTTTCACGCATGGCAACGATGTATATTTCAGTGAAGGCGCTTACAATACAGGTACACGCGAAGGCCAGCACCTGCTGGCCCACGAGCTTACGCATGTGGTGCAACAAACCGGGGCAGGGCATATCGCCCGCGTGCCGGCTGCACCTACGCCCCTGGCCCGTGGTAACCGGTTGGCTGTATTGGGAGATGGAACGGTCGCTAACCCTGGTATGACCCTCGAGGAATTTGACAGGTATATGCGGCAGCAGGCCGATTGGTTTGCTGCGCCTACCTTAACTGCGGCCGACCGCACGGCGCTCTGGCAACTGGTTGATCACCTGAATGAAGGCCCGCATATACTTGCCGGTCTTGGAGACCTGCGGCTGACAGATCTTATCGCTGTAGCAGCGCCAGATTGGCCCAAGCTTTCGACTTTCGGACATGGATGCCACCAGGATGATACGGTCATTATCCTCGCTCGTACTACTTATACCCTGCCACAGCGGATTAACATGGGAAGTGTGATGCAAACCCTCGAAAGTATTATTGGTGGCGTGGTGATCAAAGAAACAGTAGCGGAAGCTCAATTGGTAGACTTATCGCTGAATATCCCACTATTGACCAGAATAGCGCCGTACTGGGCGGTTTTTCACCCACATTTGGAACAGGCGTATACAGCGGCTGCCGGCGCAAGGGATATCGAATTCCAGCATATCATGGACCTGATGACTGATCCGGCAGGTATCGGGCCATTCATACTTTTGTGGGGCAATGTGCGTAACCTGCACCGTTTTAGCAGGGCATTGCTGTTAAAACTGGTGCATAATTTTAGCGACTTCAGCAGAAGCCATCCGGTACAGTTGATATTGCATACCGGGCATGATGCTGGCGCTTTCCAGCCTAGTGCGCATTTGTTTGAAGATCTGGTCGTGAATTCTCCTAACCTGGTACTCATGCTCGAAGGTGCCAATAGTCTGGCAGATCTCACGGCACGCGTGCCAGCCATTGCCAATGCTTATGGCCAGCCGGATGGTACCGGGCATAATCGATTGTCACAGGTGATGATAGCCGGCCATGGTTCTGCCAGGAGCGTGCAAATGGCCGGTACTGGCGCTCCCATACCCGGCCAGGGACATATCAGCTATCCCAGCGAAAGCCTGAACATTGACAGTAATTTGGCTGCTACCCAGGCTTTGTTAGATGTATTGCTACGGAATATGGACCCGGCCAGAGCCCGCATTATTTACGCTGGTTGCCTGGTAGGGGCCAACGCAGTACCAGCAGGAACCCCGGCGGCAAATATCGCTCCCTATATAGCTTCACACCCCAGCCTGGGAACATTCACACAGCAGCGGGGAGCTGCATTGGGTGTACCAGTGCAGGTAGAAGCGGCCAGAGCTTCTGTGGGGCTCTCTGCGGCATCGTCTTTCAGAGATCCCGCCAATAATCTGCATATCAATTATAGTTTCGATCCGGATGCGTTTGGCGGAGCGGCGGCCTATATTGCTACTGGTCATGAACCGGAGGGAATGATGCGGGCGGCAGTAGAAGATGCTGCCGTAAATCCTGTCGTTGCAGCTAATCATCTGAGGGCGCGACTTGGGTTCGGAGTAGTCTCCGATCCCTGGTGGGATCAATGTACGATCGCAATGATCAATACTGCATTGATAGGCGTACCTGTTGGCGGCCCGGTGAATATTGAACGGTTGAACCAGCTGGCAGATATGGCAGAAATACCTTTTCTGGGTGGTTTTGGAACGGATTATCACATTTCAGTAGCCCATTACGTGGTCAAGGTCAACAATGAGCCCCCCGCTGCGGATCTGTATGGACAGATAAGCGCGACATCGCTGATGGTAGCGCCACCCAACGTACCAAAGCAGATTGGGCGTTTCATGATGGAGCAGGGATGGCTGAACCTGGGAGGCCTGAGGGCCGCGCCATTGATAGCTTTTCTGACCGCCACTCCCACACTAACGGTACCGCATATACGTGTACACCTCGATCCTGTGAATATTGCAGCCGCGTCGCCGCTGCTATTTCCGGCAGGTGCACCACTCGATGCAGGCAGGATCCGTTTGGCCCTTGCCTGGTTAATGAGGGACCCCGCCAATCTCGATGTGAAACATTATCTCGATGCGCAGGTGACCAATACGCCGGCAGGGCCCGCACTTTCTGCGCCCGTGGCGGCAGAGCTGACTACTTCCGGAATCACCCTGAACGAGGTGTTGAATGCCCTCGGACGCCTGGTACCTACAAGGCCGGTAAGGGAAGGCGGGGTAACGGTAAACCGGCCATTGGCCAATGCGGAAATACCAGGCAGGAGAAGGAATACGGTACGCATAGAACCGCAGGCTTATCGTGCTACAGTGGTGCCAGGCCGTAACTGGCCGGTATACCGTGGTCCAGGGCCTGCCCATATGAATATTGGCGTAGTGCATCCCGGAGATGTACTGCAGGTGGCCGGCTTTACCGGCAATTGGGCAGCAATAGACTTTAACGGAAGATTGGGTTTTGTGCATCATACTCACATTACCCCCTGACGGAATTATATTTTATAGGAAAAAAGTAACTGGATGATGGAGGAATGGAAAATATTGAAAGATGGCTCAGGCAACCGGTTGGCAATAAACGACACTTACGCAGTGGCCGCAGAACCACTGTGCATCACCGTTTGGAAGGATGGCGAACTATATTTCCGCCAGCAGGTAACCTTTCCGCAACCAGGCTTTCCCCGCTTGTCGGGCAACAAAATATACTGGGGGCCCGGTATGCTGGATCTCGAAAAGCGTGTATACGTTCCCGTTGTTAAAGCACTGGCCGTACTGAAAACAGAAATGGTGCAGTTAGGCACGCCTTCCGACACCTATCGCCCGGTAGAATACGCCTGGGCGCCCGACGGGAGCGCAATGGCGGTTTCCCTGCAGTGGAGCGGCAAACCAGGACCTCCACCTGCAAAAGTATTGCTGCTGGGCGCAGGCGGCGAACTGGAAGCCAGGCTTTGGGAAGACAGCGACGTGCCTGTTACGGCTCTTTGTGTGAGCGAAAAATGGGTGATTGCCGGCACGAGGCAACTACGCATTTTTGAGAAACATCACCCTGCGCCTAAAATGCTGGCCGCCGCCGTGCCCGCCGTAAGAATAGAAGTAACCAAAGATGAACGCCGTATGATGCGCCTGCAATACGATCATATTGCACTGTGGGACCTGAGCGAGCCAACGCTCCTGCATCGTTGGGATGGCAACTGGCTCGATGCCGCCATCACCCCCGACGGAGATAGGATAGTAGCAGCAGATAGTAATGGAAAGCTCTTCAGCATCAACACCACATCGCCTTTCCATATAACGCCACGCAGTGCGCCCGGCCCCGTTTTTTCCCTGGCCCTGAGCGAACGTTATCTCCTGGCTTTTTTTATGGACGGTGCGGTACTAAGGCTAACAACACTTTAAAAAATAAAAATCATATATGTCAACCCCTTCAACCCTCGTAGTACAATGGAACCAGTTGGCGCTGAACGCCATCTGCCGCACTGCCACTGCTCCGCCGCTGGCTGCACGCGCTCTGGCTATGCTGCATACCGCCATGTACGATGCCTGGACTGTATATAATCCCTGTGCAATCAGCACCACTACCGGCAGCCTTATCAAAAGACCAGAAGTAGAGCGCGGCAGCGCTTTCAAACGCAAAGCCTACAGCTTCGCTGCTTATCGTGTGCTAACTGAATTATTCTGGCTGGCCCTGCCGGCGCCCGATAAAATGATATTCCACGACTTTATGTTGCAGTTGGAATACGATCCTGCCAACACTACCCTGGATATCACCAGGCCGGAAGGAATCGGTAACCTCGTTGGAAAGCTGGTGCTGGAAAGGTTCAGAGGCGATGGCGCTAACCCCTATGGTACACTGAGTATGCCTGCCTGGTCGGACTATACCGGCTACCAGCCTGTAAATACCCCTGATCAGTTGATGCAGCCGGGGCGTTGGCAGCCACTGAAGATCCCCGACGGCAACGGCGGGTACAAGATACAGCACTTCCTGACCCCGCATTGGGGCCTGGTACGCCCCTTTGCATTAGCGCATGGGGGCGCATTCCGGCCCGGTGCGCCTTATTTGCCCGGCAGCAATGAGTTTCAACAGCAGGCCGATGAATTGCTGGCTATCAGTGCAGGCCTCACCGATCAGCAAAAAGCTATGGCAGAGTATTGGTCCGACGGGCCGGGCACCGAAACCCCGCCGGGCCACTGGTGCCAGGTGGCGCAATATGTATCCGGTCGTGATAACCATTGCAACCAGCAGGACCTGAAACTGTTCTTTGCATTAAGTAACGCCATGCTCGATTGCAGCATCGCCTGCTGGGAATGCAAGCGCTACTACGATTCCGTACGCCCCATATCGGTCATCCGCTACCTCTACAAAGGCCGCAACATCAAGGCCTGGGGGGGGCCCGGGCAGGGTGCGCAGGAAATGAAAGGAGAGGAGTGGATGCCTTTCCAGGCGGCCGATTTCGTCACCCCGCCTTTTGCAGAGCATGTGTCCGGCCACAGTACATTCAGCAAGGCCGCAGCATATATTCTGGCCCAATTCACGGGAAGCGATAAGCTGGGTGCCACCGTACTGCGCACCAAAGGAAGTTCACTGATAGAACCGGGATATAGCCCTGCAAGCGACCTGCAGCTCAGTTGGAATACCTTTACAGAAGCGGCCGAGCAGGCAGGTATGTCGAGATTATATGGCGGTATTCACTTTGCCCGGGCTAATAAAGACGGGCAATTGCTGGGACAGCAGGTAGGGCAGGCTGTTTGGGAGCTGTCCAAATATTTCTTTAATGGAACTTTATAACCTGTATTACTATGTCTGTTATTGCGCTGGCTATACAAAAAGGCGGCTCCGGCAAAACCACTACCGCCATTAACCTGGCTGCAGCCCTGCAACGGGCGGGCAAAAAAGTGTTACTCGTTGATGCCGACCCGCAGGCTAACCTCACACAGGCGCTGGGCATTGCTGAGGAGCCGGAACTACATCTTTACACTGCCCTGAAAAAAGAAATCGCCGGCGAAGAAGCTGAATTGTCGCAGGCCATTGTGACGACCCCATGTGGACTAATGCTGGTACCCTCAGCGCTGGAACTGGCAGGGGCCGAGTTAGAGCTGGTAGGCATGTATGGGCGCGAACAGGTGCTGAGCTGGATGCTGAAGCCCCTCCAGGCGCAATTCGATTTCATACTGATAGACTGCCCGCCCGCCATTGGTATGCTAACCGTAAACGCCCTGGTGGCCAGTCAGTACATCATCATGCCCCTGCAGGCAGAGTTTCTGCCCCTGAAAGGCGTGCGTAGTTTTATGTACCATTTTGGCAACATAAAAAAGAAACTTAATACGAACCTGGAAGTGCTGGGAATTGTTTTGACTAAGTATGATGACCGTAAGTCGATGAACCGGCAAGTGAGAAAAGAGTTGGAAACTACCTTCGGAACTACGGTACTGGATACGGCTATCCGCAGCAATATACAATTAGCCAAAGCCCAGCAGGCTGGTATGGATATTTTTAGCTTCGATAATACATCCCATGGTGCTAAAGACTACCATGCCCTGGGAGAGGAAATACTGGGAAAGCTGCCGGCTATGGGCAGTTGAATTTTTTATGTCATTTTAAATGTAATGTATGTTTCGCAAAAAGCAACCCGCGCCCGCTAATATGGCTGCACAGCCCTTTTTCGGCGGCGTACAGCGGAAGGAAACCGGCGCCTTCTTTCAGGCGCGCCTGGCTGTAAACCGCCCTGGTGATGTGTTTGAGAAAGAAGCAGATGCCGTAGCCGATCGGGTGGTAAACCGTAGCAATACGGCCGGTCCTGTAGTACAGCAAAAAGAGATCAGCAAAATACAGCGCCTCGTCACCTCAGAAGCAGATGAGAAGCTGGGTACCAACGATGCCCGCATGCGCCGCGACAGAGAAGATGTACAAACCAAGCCGGATATACAGCGCATGTGCCCCGAATGTGAAAAGGAAAAGAAGGAAGCCGGTGGCAACATACAACGCGAAGCCGGTAGCACCGCTGCTCCGCATACCGCTTCTCCTCAGCTATCGGCGCGCATAGCCGGCGGCGGAGGTGGTCGTGCATTACCCGCCAATACCCAGCGGGAAATGTCGGGGCGGTTTGGTGCCGACTTCAGCCAGGTACGGGTACACACAGGTACCGAGGCCGCACAAATGAACCAGGAACTCAGCGCACAAGCGTTTACCCATGGCCGTGATATCTACTTCAACAGTGGCAAATTCAACCCCGAAACCAGCAACGGTAAGCATTTGCTGGCCCATGAGCTCACGCATGTGGTGCAGCAGGGCGCTGTGCAGCAAAAGGAAATTCAACGCTCCTGCTCTGATGGTGTTTGCAATAGCTGTGCAGGAGGTAAAAAAAATCTTTGGGTAACCTTCTATTTCAGGCGTCCTGCCAATAAGAAAACGATGGAGTTTATCCGCAAAGACATCAACGACTCCAAAAAGATACTGGCTAATTGTTGTATTACCCTGAAAGCTGATTTCGACTGGACTTTATTGAAGGGAACTACCCATTTCAATGACCTGAAAAAAGGGGCTGACGGCAAAGAGCATTATGCAGAAGATGCCGTGCAAGCCGGCGGTGGTAAAACATTCAACAAAAGCAAAGGCATACCGGTGTTGGTAATAGACGAGGTAACCGGGACTGGTGGTGGCCTGACAGTAGATAAGGGCTTTGACGCTGATTATACAGGTAAAACATATATTGCTATGCCGGTAAGTCAACCTGACTATAATGCGTCCTGTCCCACATTGGCGCATGAGCTTTGGCACGTGTCCGGCAGTTTTAACCACGCAGAAGCCAAGGGCGGGCAAATTGCCGCTTGCACCGGCCCGGGCGTAAATGAAACTTTCTGTACCGATGTACGTGCGCTGGCCAAAGGCAAGGCATGACCGCAAAAATATAACCCCCATGAAAAGAAAGGAACAACCCCCAACATCCGCGGAAACAGGCCAGGCGCCTGAGTTACAATACCTGCGCAATCTGATTGAGTACCGGCTGCAATCGTCCTTCAACAATACCCCGGCCAGTTGCCCCCGGTTACCACCTCTGCAGGAATGGGAAATTGTGAAGCCGGAACTGTTGGAAAAGCTCCGCTGTGGCCCGGAAGAAGCCAGCTTGCTGTTGCTGGCCCTTGCTCCGCACATCCAGCCGGATTTTTATGATACGGCGATACAGCAGCTGTTGCCCCAGGCTGGCGAGTTCCCGCAGTTAGGCGGAGTAAGGGGGAAACAATTCCGGGGATTCCTGCCCACAGGAGATACCGCCCTTTTTTTGCTGGCTGGCAACAACTGGGAACAGCGGATGCAGGTGCAGGAACTGTTTGAGCCGGATCATGTTTTCGCCAGAAAAAAAATACTTTGGCTGGAAGATGCCCCCATGGGAGAACCCATCATGAGCGGCAAACTTATGATAGACCAGGATTATGTAAACCTTTTCCTGAAAGGTAAAACAGGACGCCCGCATTTCAGCATGCATTTCCCGGCCAGGCTCATCGCTACTGAGCTTACCTGGAACGATCTGGTGTTGGATGAAAGCGTATTGTTGCAAATAAGAGAACTGGAAACCTGGCTGCAGCACAATCCCCAGTTGATGAACGAATGGGGTATGCAGCATAAGCTCAAAAAGGGCTACCGGGCACTGTTCTACGGCCCGCCAGGTACCGGCAAAACCTTCACGGCCAGCTTGCTGGGCAAATACACCGGCCGGGATGTATACAAAATAGACCTGTCTATGGTCGTATCTAAATACATCGGCGAAACAGAAAAAAACCTGGAAACCCTCTTTGCTAAGGCAGAAGATAAGGGCTGGATCCTCTTCTTCGATGAAGCCGATGCACTCTTTGGCAAGCGCACCAGCGTACGTGACGCGCACGACAAATACGCCAACCAGGAGGTATCTTACCTGTTGCAACGCATAGAGGAATTTGATGGCTTGGTAATTCTGGCTACCAATATGAAAAATAATATAGACGATGCTTTCATCCGCCGTTTCAACGCCATCGTACAGTTCCAGGTGCCCGGCGAAAGAGAGCGGGTAGCCATCTGGCAACGTTCTTTCCCATCCAACATACAATTCCAGGACGATTTAGATATCCCCGGTCGCGTAAAAAAATATGAAATCACCGGCGGCAACATTATCAATGTCGTACAATATGCCTGCCTCAAGGCGGTGGAACGCCAATCGAGGCTGGTACGACTCGATGATGTGCTGAATGGCATTAAGAAAGAAATGAATAAAGAAGGGCGCTCATTTACAGTATAGCAAAAAGAAAAGGCCCGCTGGTTTAACCAGCGGGCCTTTTCTTTTCGTGTATAAAAACAGTTTTAGAAGCTATATCTCAGCCCCAGTTGCATACCCCATGTGCTGAGGTTATTGCGGGTATCCTGGAACGGACTGGTGAGCAGGGTGTTATTATCAACATTCGTCATGTTGTAAGTAACCTTACCTGTTGCATCCACTCCTTTGCTAACCAGTGGGTTTGCAAAAGTAGTCTGCTGTCTTACGCCCCAGTTTTTATTCAGGAGGTTAGGCAGGTTCAGCATATCCACGCTGAATTGCAAGGTGTGACGCATATTGTTTTTAGTGGTGATATAGAAGTCCTGCAGGAAGCGGGCATCCAGCTTGTTGTACCATGGCAGCAGCGCTCCGTTTCTTTCTGCATATTCACCTTTGTGTTTGCTCAGGTATTTGCTGTTGGAAATAAACTGGTCGTAAGCGGCCTGTTGTTCCGCAACAGTAAACTGTCTGGTTGAATTTCTCGGAGTAAACGGTGCAAAGTTTACATCAGTACCTTTTGCATAGATGTACATCAGATCGGCAGCGTTGTTACCATCGCCGTTGATATCACCATTTACAAGATAGCTGATTCTGCCCAGGTTCTGTCCTTCGTAGAACAGTGACAGGGTAGAAGCGAAGTGCTTGGCATATTCCCTGCGGTAGGAGATGTTAGCTACTACGCGGTGAGGAATAGAGTACTGAGAGTTGTACAGTTCAATAGCATTGGAAGTACCGATGTTAGGGTTCAGCTGCCAGATAGAAGCAGCCTGGTTACCCGGGTTACCGGTTACATCTTTTGCACTGGTGAATGTATAGGCCACAGAACCATATAAGCCATTAGAGAAGGTTTTGGTTACCTGGGCGGTTAAAGCCAGAGAGTGACCCTTAGAAGTGTTTTCCATCAGGATCACAGAAGTCTGGTTTACGTTTACGAATTTATCGCCTTTAGTTTGAGTAGGAGGATACCATGGACGGTTATCGCCATTGGCATTCAGCTGACTGGTTGGATCTTTCAGGTTGGCATTACGCATTCTTACGGCGTTGATGTCTTTGGTATACATCGCATCGAAAGTGAACACGAATCCGGCACCCAGGGCCTTGTCAACACCGATATTGGTTCTGAACACCTGAGGGAACTTAAAGTTAGGATCGATCAGGGTAAAGCCTGCAGGCGCTACGTTAGATGGAGTAGTTGGGAATTTACCCAGGTAAGTGCCCGGATCAGGGTTGAATTTGATGCCAGCCAGATCAGCAGCTTTGTTGATCACTACCTGGTTCTGATACATACCACTGTTGGTTGGCATGTTGGTCAGGTATACGAAAGGTATTTTACCGGTGAAGATACCAGTTCCACCACGAACGATGAAGGATTTATCACCTTCAACATCCCATCTGAAACCAAAACGTGGCGACAGCAGGATGCGTTTTTTAGGCCATGTACCAGTACTGTAATTGGTCATGTTACCATTTTTATCAGGGAACTGCAGCGCTGAGATAGCAGGGTTTTCCAGTGGTTGTTGGCCATAGATTGGTAAATCGGCACGTACACCCAGTGTCAATCTCAGTTTTTCATTCACCTGGTATTCATCCTGTGCATAAACACCCAGCTGGCCAATTTTCAATTCTGCTGAATATACCGAAGGAGTACCAGGGATCAGGGAATAAGTATTGGCGTAAAACGCAGGCGCTTTATCTGTCATGAAGTCCTGTAAGGTATTATAGATATAATAGCTGGAAGAACCTGGCATGAACATGTTACCCAGTTTCTGGTGTTCGTAGGTGATACCACCAGTGAAGGTATGTTTGTTAGCGTAGTAAGTGAAGTTGTCAGTTGCAGAGAAGATCTTATTGATCACGTCGTTGTTACGGGTGAACGGATCTGTTCCGAAGCTGATGTAGTTTTTACCGGTGCCATCAAAAATATCGACAGTCGGGAACGGAGAACCCAGTGAATTACGGGTATCCTGGTTCCGGGTATAGGTAAGGATCAGCTGGTTCGACATTTTTGCATTGAAGGTGCTGTTCAGTTCCACAGTACCGCTTCTTACGGTATGGTCAAAGCCATAGTTGGAATTGTTGAACGACATAGAAGCGTTGCCGAAACGGCTGTTTGGCAGGCGGGTATCGCCATTAGCAGAACCACCTGTTACAAAGAAGGGCCCGATGGTGCTGTTCGGAACGCTGGTAGCATTCAGCTGTGCCACTTCGCTACCTTTAAAGTCGCTATACTTCAGCGTTAATTTATGTACAGAGTTAATGTTCCAGTCGATCTTCGCAAGGATCTTGTGGTTCTTGGTATCGAATGTCGGGAAGTTATCGTAAGCTCCCGGATTGTAACCATATTTAGAAATCAGGAAATCAGACAGTTTCTTCAGTGAGTCGATAGGAGTGGAAGACACTGTACCTTGTCCTGAACCACCTTTAGGAGTGGTAGTGATGCCCGGCGCTTTTGATTTTTCAAATTCTGCACTTACAAAGAAGAACAGTTTGTTTTTGATAATCGGACCACCGAGAGTACCACCGATGATTTTGTTTTCGGTTTTAGGGAAGGTCAGTACATTGTCGTGTACTTTGGTACCATTAAAGCTCTGATCGCGGTAAAAGCCGTAGAGAGAGCCATGGAATTCGTTGGTACCGCTTTTGGTTACGGCGTTGATACCAGCACCGGTAAAGCCGGACTGTCTTACGTCGTAAGGAGCGATGTTAACGGAGATCTGATCGTAGGCGTCCAAAGAAATCGGAGAAGCACCACCACCAGGCATCGGGTCATTGCTGAGGCCGAAGTTGTTGTTCAGGTTGGCACCATCTACCTGGATGTTGTTGTAACGTCCGTCACGTCCGCCAAAATTATTTCCGTTCGCTTGAGGTGTAAGGCGGGTGAAATCGGTGATGTTACGGCTTACGGTAGGGAGTGTGCTTAACTGACGGGTGTTGATGACAGTAGATGCCCCCGTTTTGTTCTGGCCCAGTCTTGCAGAGCGTTCGCCAACGATGTTAACGGTTTGAAGGTTTTGGCCGGAGGTCAGCTTTTCGTTGATAACGTAAGCTTCACCCAGGCTCAGGTTGATGCCTTCCAGTACTTTGGTTTGGTAGCCGATATAGGAAATTTCTACTTTGTACGGGCCGCCAATGCGCATACCCGGAATGGTGTAGTTACCATCTGCTCTGGTTACAGTACCATATACCGTTCCTGACGGCATATGTGTGGCTTTTACGGTGGCTCCGATCAAGCCCTCGTTCTTATCATCTCTGATACTTCCGGTCATGCTGGAAGTGGTTACCTGACCAAAGGTGATAATAGATACGAGCAACAATGAAAAGGTAGAGAGTAATTTTCTCAATCTCATAAGTCCCGAAGTTTGATTCATCCAGCAAAGTTGACGAATTTTCCGGTGAAAATTTTAACGCCAAATTAACAAATCGTTAAGTAGACTGTGGATATCTCGATGCCTTTATAAAAAATTGGATGGCTTCTATCGGGAAGCAAAATCATGATAGGATTATTCAAGAAATCGCATAAAAATTATGAATCTTCAAATTAGCCGGGAAAAAGATTTATAGACCCGGTTACAGTCGTGAACTTTATCAGGGTCTGATTGTATTTATCTGAAAAAAATGACGATTAATTTGTATGTATTAAAGATGAAGAGCATAAATGACAGATATGCAGCATGCTTTTAACCCAAAAGCAACGCCCGGCGCCTACACTATTTCACGTTGATATGTCGTAACTTTGCGCCATTCAACAATACCGACCCGGAGGGAAATTAATATGTTAGATACAATAGAAGCAGCTATAGAAGATATAAAAAAAGGTAAACTGGTGATCGTAGTAGACGATGAAGACCGTGAAAATGAAGGTGATTTTATCACAGCAGCACGGAATGTAACACCTGAGATTATCAATTTTATGAGCACTCACGGCCGTGGTTTGATCTGTGCTCCCCTCGTAGAAGAGCGTTGCGAAGAACTGGGCCTCGATCTGATGGTGCGCGACAATACCGCCCTTCATCAGACGCCGTTTACTGTATCTGTGGATCTGCTGGGGCATGGATGTACCACTGGTATTTCTGCGCACGACAGGGCCAAAACAGTACAGGCGCTGATTGATCCGACTACCAAGCCGGAACATCTGGGTAAACCTGGTCATATATTTCCGCTGAAAGCTAAAACCGGTGGCGTTTTGCGCCGTGCCGGCCATACCGAAGCTACTATCGACCTGGCCCGCCTGGCGGGGTTTGAACCTGCCGGCGTACTCGTGGAAATCATGAACGAAGATGGTTCCATGGCCCGCTTACCGGAGCTCCGCGAAATAGCCAGGAAATTTGATCTTAAACTGATCTCCATCAAAGACCTGATCGCCTACCTGCTCAGCACTGAAACCCTGATCGAAGAAGGTGTTAAGGTGCAGATGCCTACCAAATACGGTAATTTTGAGCTCATTGCTTTCAAACAGATCAACTCAGGAGAAATTCACATGGCCCTGAAGAAGGGAGAGTGGGAGAAAGATGAACCGGTGCTGGTAAGGGTGCACTCATCCTGCGTAACCGGCGATATACTCCATTCCCTGCGCTGCGATTGTGGCGAACAGCTGCACGCTGCCATGCAGATGGTGGAAAAAGAAGGCAAAGGCCTTATATTATATATGAACCAGGAAGGCAGGGGAATAGGCCTCATGAATAAACTGAGAGCCTATAAACTCCAGGAAGAAGGATTGGATACTGTAGAGGCAAACCTGGAACTGGGTTTCAAAATGGATGAAAGAGATTATGGCGTAGGAGCACAGATCCTCAGGCGCCTGGGGCTTTCCAAGCTGCGGCTTATTACCAATAACCCCCGCAAGCGCGCCGGATTAAGCGGATATGGGCTGGAAGTAGTGGAAAATGTACCCATCGAGATACATCCGAACCCGCATAACGAAAACTACCTGAAAACGAAACGGGATAAACTCGGACACGATATTTTGAGAAGCTAGCTGATAATTACCAGCTGACAGGAAGGAGCAAAAGCTATACAGCCTTTGCTCCTTTTTTATTGTTTCTTAAAGCGAAGGGAATCGAGTTGTCTGGTGCGGACTGAGTCGGCTTTTTGTGCACGGAGGGAGTCTTCCTGCTCCTGTTTGCGGATAGTGGCCCGTTGCAGGGAATCCAGCAGGGGAGGCCGCTTGTGCCGCAGGCTGGAGAACAGCTCATTGAAGCGGTTATACTCACGGATATAGGAAATACCTACACCCGATTTGGTGCGGTTATTCAGGGCATACACGTCGTAATCGGTTTTGCTGAACGCATTGATACGGAAACGGCCATCGGGCGTCAGGAGGTATTCGATGCGGAAGTCGCCCGCAAACCGGTTGGCGTTGGCAGAAGAAGTTGTTTTCCCCCAATCGTAATCACCGCCGGCATATAACCGGAAGCGGTTGTTGAACAGATTGCTGGTAATACCGGCACTCACCTGGTTGCGGTCTACGGAGGAATTGTCCTGTAGCCCGCCACCGATGTTATAGGCACGGTAATTCACATTTACCCCGATTCCGCTGTTCTTAAGCAGCGCGCCGGTGATATTGTTCAATATGGCCTGCGCCTGTGCGGAGAGCGCCTGACCCACGCTGTTCTTACCGGTGATACCCACATTGGCGGCCGCTGTTGAGGTAGCGTCGTCGGGCAGGAACTGGTTAGAGAACAGCAGTCCCCAAACCTGGAGCAGTGCTTTGTTCTGGTCGTTGTTGATCTCCTTCAGGTGGGCTGCTACACCGCTTTCGTAAGCAAGACTACCCACATCCGGCAGTTCAATGGAATAACTGATATCCGGTTTCATCAGGGCGCCACGCAGGTTAATCAGCACGTCCACTCTTTCTGTACGGGCTGCCAGTTTATCGGCCTGAACGTTGCTTCCCTGGCCTACCAGGTTGTAAAGACTCACCTTCGGCAGCGAATATTTAGCCACGATGTTTACGCGCGCTTCTGTAGGATCGCCGTTCCAGGTAATGGTACTGTTTTTCTCAATGTCAAACTTCCAGCTGGTAAGTCGTTGAAAGGTGAAGTTGTAAGATCCGTTATTGATCTCATAATTACCAAACATAGTAAAGTCGCCTTCTGTATTCACGGTGATCTGGAGGTTACCAGTACCATTGGCAGAGATGATATCGCCGGTGGTGGCATCCAGTATCACATCAATCTGTGCATCCGGATTGGCGGCAATGTCCAGCTTGACGGTCAGTTTGGTATTATCTTTCTTTTTCTTCTTCTCTATTTCGGTACCATAGGTTTTGAAGGTGATGTAATCATATTTACCAATATCCTTGCTATCGGACATAGGCAGGTAGAAGTGCGTACCCTTGATAGGCCTGGCCAGGATATGCATCTGCATATCGTTGATCGGGCCGGAGAAATACACTTTACCATCGGCGATTACATTTCCATAAAAAAGATCATTATTGGTAGCGGTGGTGTTCAGGAACTGGAAGCCGCGGCCTGTTACATCGAAATCGAAATTCAGTTTATCGAAATGGTCGTGGCTGATATACCCACTGGCCGTGCCTTTCGTATTGTATTGATCCACCAGCAGGAAATTGCCGAATTCAATAAGATTATCGTCCACGTTGATATTCAGCTTAGGGATCCGGTAGTGGGTACCGAGGTAGTCGACGGTAACACCTACCGTATCAAGACTCAACGTGCCTTTTACAGAAGGCTGGCTGGTGTTGCCACCAATAGCCAGGTTGCCGGTAACGGTACCGCTCAGATCTGAAACATAACCGGTCAGGTATCTGTTCAGCAGACTGATGGACGTGCCATTTAGTCTGACAATGCCATCGATGCCGTTGTTGGTGCTGGTTAGTCCTACTTTCCCCTGAGCCAGGAAGCTTTTTCCTTCGTTGTTGGATTGTACGTTAAAGGTGGCTTCGCCTGTTTTGTGATAATAGCTGCCATCCAGTTTAACAATGCCGATAGAGTCGTTATTGATACGCAGTTCCCTGGTGCTCAGCGAAGCATTGATATCCAGGTTTTGGGTGGGATCTGCAATATTAATGGTACCATCGGTAATGCCTTCTATACGCGTGGTGATCAGCTGGGCGGGAATCACATCCGCCAGGTTCAGGTTTTTGAGCGTGACGATGAACTTGGATTCGTCGGGATTGAATTCATTGGTTTCTACCGTAATGCTCTGATCGTTCCGGTTAATCTTCAGATTTTTTACTGTGAGGAAATGTTTGCTCCAGTAAATTTCATTGCCGGGGGTAACATTCCACTGGCGCTCGTTTACAGTGAAAGCGCTGTTGAGGAAATTGATCTTTACGCCTTCCGCCACCGTAATCACCCGGGCGTAAAATCCATCCAGCGAAGAAGTATCTTCTGCAGAAAGGTCTACTTTCACGTAGGAGGTATCGTGGCTGGAATTGGCCAGTATGACCGGATCTTGCAGCACTACGTTCTTGCCCGACAATACCTTCCCGATGCTCGTACTGATATTGACCTTGTTGAAATTCCCATCTCCCTTTACCTGTAAATCCTGTACATGATATCCTTGGTATCCGGCTTCCGGTACCATTACATTCAGCGAGAGATTCCCGCCATTCATGGTATTGAGGGCGCCTGTTACCTTACTTTGATTGAAACCGGTAAACTGATTGGTAAAGCCTTTCAGCAGCTTATCGACCTCACCAAGATTGAATGCAAATGTAAAATCCTGATTGATGGCTTTATTGGCGGGAGCGCTGAAATAGGACGGGTAGTATTTGTTCAGTAACAGGTGAAACGCATCGGGCAGCTGCAGGAAGCTGTACTGGCCTTTTACAAACCCGCTGACTTCACTGCCTGCAAATTCAAGCACCTTTTTGTTATCCACCATATGAGAGGATACGTTCAGCGAGTCGAATTCCAGGCGGCGGTTGTCCTTGAATACCGATACTTCGTACATCCGGGCGATACCGTCGAAGTTATCGATGTTGCTACCGGCAAAGTTAAGGTCCAGCTTGGCCTGCAGGGTAACGGAATCTTCTGTTACGTGCATGGCTCGCAGGTCGCATTTACGTATTTCGGAATTAAAACGGAATACCGGCAGGGCTTCGTTGAAATCGATAGTACCGGCGAAGTCCATATCCAGATTAGGATCGTTGGCCGTCAGTGAGCCGTTGAAAAATTTGCGGCTCATATCACCTTTCGTTTTGATGTTATGGTAGTTGTATCCGAAAAGTGCTATTTCCTGTATGTCCGCATCTATGCTGGCTTTCAGGGTTTTGATATTAAACCCTTCCCCGTTGATCTTGGAGTCCAGGGAGATGGTAGTGAAATTGTTATTATCCAGCAACGTACCTATGTCGAAGTTGACGGCTTTCAGGCTACCTGAATATACCGGAACATCGCGGTTGGTTTTAAAGTTAATATCAGAATTCACGCGGCCGAGATTGGTCTGAAACTGGCCATAGGCTACGAAGTCGTTGATGAAACCGGTATAGCTGCCATCGAAACGGATAGCAGTGAGTTTATCGATCCGCACGGTGTTCAGCACATCTTTGACTGCCGGCATGATCTGTATTACGTCGGCGCCGGTGGTCACCAGTTCATCAGTATGGAAGTCGATGAATGTTTCTTTGATATCAGGCAAACCGCGCATTTCCAGGCTTCCTTTCAGGCGGGTGGTATTACCTGCCGTGAGGTCGATGTCGGATGCCTTCAGGTTGCTGACGGGGCCACGGGCTTTACCGGTGAGGGTGATTTCTTTTTTCCAGCCGGAAAGGGGAGGAGCAAAGAAGGCGATATCGTCAGAAGATATTTTACAGTTTTTGAAACGGGCCTGCATGAACACATCGTTCACATAGTCGCTCATATCATTGATATCACTGTATTGCATGGTGTAATAGTCGCCAATGTGGCTGCGGTTCGTTTCCAGATCGAGCTGGGAGAACTCCATTTCCACGGGCGACATTTTAAACCTGCTGGTAAGTTTCTTTACCTCAAACCCGCTGCGTTCTTTGGTACGGAGGCTCAGATCTCCGATGATACTGTCTTTTATGAGACTGGTATTCGTCAGCGAAAGATTGATCTGATTAAAGCGGATATGATTGGGAGCAAAATAGCCAGGCTCAATTTTGGTGGAGTCGTCGGGGTTATCCACTCCAAAGGTTCCGTTTTTAATATTCAGCTCTTTAACAAGTAACTTCCAGTTGGCATTATTCCATCTCAGGTCATGCAGCTGACCGGTGTCGGGCACCTGGCTACCCGGGCTCCTGGGGCGTTTATGCCGGAGCGGGGAAGAGGCATAGTCACTGATCACAAAGCTGGGGTCAGTAAGCGTCAGTTCCTGAATATCGATGTTATGCTTCTGCAGGTCGAGGTTTTTGGCATCGAGATAAATGCGTTTGGCATAAGCGCGCATATCTTCACCGATCCAGGCATCGACCTGGTTCAGCCGGATATTGCGGAGGTCAATTTTCTTCAGGTCGAGCGACAGTCCCCCGGAGGTTTTGCTGCTGGTATCAGGAGCAGCGGTACCAAAGGCTTCCTCCAGGAAATGATAGTTCCAGACAGAATCTTTCCGGGAACGGAGCAGGTTCACCTGGGCATTTTCGAGACCGATGTATTTGATGACGGGTTTATCCTGGAAAAAGAACCAGTCAGTGATACGCACCTGCAGGTTGCCTGCATACAGCAGGGTATCGTGGTTTTTGTCTTTTATCAGCGCGCCTTCCATCTGCATATAATTAAACAACCTGAATGTTACCCTGTCTATTTCAACTTCCGTTTTCAGGCGCTCCGACAGGCGGCTTGTCACCTCATGTACAAGGAGGTTCTGTACTATGGGAACATTGATCAGAATCCCAATCAGAATGACAAGGCCAAACAAACACAGTAATACTACAGATGATATTTTCCGTACTTTTTTCAGGCAGTAAAGTTTATCCGGCAAAAATAATTAATAGTTGGCAGTCAATGCCATTTAACGGATAAATAAGGTGTATTTCCCCATAAATGGTAAACATCGATCCCTTTGCAGTTTCGTATATAGGTCGCCGTGAGTAAGCATCCATGGAAATTCCCGATACTTCATGTCGTCATTAAAATGTCATACTGTGGAAGACGGAGGTGGCATTATTTTAACTTTATCTAGCAGGATATTGACATATACTTATCTTGCTATATACTTCTAATATAGTTAATTATCTGATTTTAAATTTGTTATAGATGAATGTACCAACTTATAATTGATCGTAAGAACAGTCATGAATTTGTCAGTTATCGCGCAGGCTTTATTAGGAAAATTTTAACAGTTCTATTTTTCCGTCCAGAACAATGAACGTCTGAAGCATTGAAAGTATTGTACGGAAAAAAGAACGTTTAGCATTGATCAGTGAACACTAATTGTTATCAACCAGATTTTTTATTTCACCATTCAATTATTTAATCAATCGTCAACACCCGGTTTATCTCATCAGGTAAACAAACAAAACCTTAATTATTTACCAGTGAACAAATAATCGCTGGCCGGACAGGCCATTCCAGCATAATTTATTAAACCAGAATCTATGCACAAAAAGTTGCTACTACTAGTGCTAATGGGATTCCTATGCCTGCAGGCATGGGCCCAGGAGCGAAAAATTTCCGGAACAGTAACAGATAATTCGGGAGCACCGCTTCCCGGCGTATCTGTTAAAGAAGTGGGCACCAACAATGGTGCGGCCACCTCTCCGGAGGGTAAATTTACCCTGACCCTGAAGGGAGCTGCCCATAAGCTTTCTGTATCTTTTATCGGTTATGAAACGCAAACGGTGACGCTGACCGGTAATAACTCGTATACCATTTCACTGAAGCCCGACCCTAAGAGTCTGAAAGATGTGGTGGTGATCGGGTATCAGGAAGTAAAGCGGAAAACCGTTACTGCCGCTGTATCCAGCGTGAAGGGTAAGGAAATTGAAAACCTTCCCTCGCCAAGTTTCGACCAGCTGTTACAGGGCCGGGCCGCCGGGTTGAACGTACAGAACTTCACCGGGGAACCTGGTGTACGCGGTTCGTTCGTAGTAAGAGGAAATACCTCTATCAGTCGTGATGCCAGCGCCGCACGTACCCTCAGCTCTCCGTTGTTCGTGATCGACGATATTCCCATTTCCATGGATGATGCCGCTGCATTCGACAACACCGGTACCAACTATATCGCCGGCCTCAACCCGAACGATATTGAATCGATCGACATCCTGAAAGATGCTTCTGCGGCTGCTATTTATGGGTCGCGCGGTGCTAACGGCGTTGTGATCGTAAAAACCAAGCGTGGTAAAATAGGCAAACCCCAGGTGAATTTTTCCACTTACGCCGGTATGGTGGAAAAACCAAAATTGGAGAAAGTATTTGGAGGGGCAGAAGAACGTTGGTTTAAAATGGGCTATTTGAATAAATACCTGACCTACGATCAGAAGCAAAACACCATTCCGATGCTGCTCACCGACAGCCTGAATCCCGCGTATATGGGGCAGGTCGACTGGCAGGATCTTTTTTACAAGAACGCTGTTATCCAGAACTACGACCTCTCTGTTTCCGGTGCATCTGACCAGATGAACTACCGGATAAGCGGTAACTACTATAATGAAGGCGGTACCATCCGTGGTACAGGCTTTAAGCGTTATACACTTTCCGGTACTATGGGCCTGAGAGTATCGCCCAAACTGAATGTGGTATCCCTATTCCGCCTGAGCCGTGGCGATCGTTCCAGGGGAAGAGGTACCGTTCCCGGAGAGGATGTGATACCACTGATGAACGGGCAATATCGTTCTTCTCTTTACAATCTCTCTGATATAGATAAGAAAAACTTTACCGGCGATCTGGAAGGAGGAAGAGATAAAAACTTCAATGACGATATCACCGCCAGCCTGACGGTTAGCTACGACTTTACGAATAAACTGCGCTTTACTTCTATCGGATCTGTACAGTCGAGCGTTAACGCGCGAGACCTGTTCCGCCCTGGTATCCTGAATCAGCAAGGGTTATCTTATGCGCAAAGCGGCAGATCCAGGTATGAAAATCTGAACCTGGATAATACCCTGACCTACAACACCAATATCATCAATAACAATCATCACTTCAATGCCCTTCTGGGTAACACTATCAATAATGTAAGGAACGAATATACCGGTATTGGCAGTGGCTCCCTGGGGAACGACAATGTAAAAGTGGTACAGGGGTATAACCTGAACTATCTGATGTATAAAGATGTGTATGGCAACCTGGTATCAGGATCTGATTACCAGTCGGCCGGGATGCTGTCGTTCTTTGCCCGTGTTAACTACGACTACAAAGAAAAATATCTCTTGTCCTTCGCATACCGTGCAGATGCGTCTTCCCGTTTCGGCGCAAACAGCCGCTGGGGATATTTCCCCTCAGTATCCGGTGGATGGAATATCTCCGAAGAGCCTTTCATGGCGCCATTGAAAAAATGGGTGGAATATTTCAAAATCCGCGGGAGCTTTGGCGTGACAGGAAGCTTACCTACCAAATATTATCTTCCTTTCAACACCTATATCACCAATCAGGGTACTTACGGTGGTTCTATCGGAGGTACCTACAATGGCGTGAATGCGGTGACACCTAACTTCTCCGACGGGGTGGCTCAGAACGGGCTGACCTGGGAACAGGCTTTGCAGTCGAACATTGGTATCGATGCAAGTTTCTTCGGCGGACGGCTGAACATCGTTGCAGATGCGTTCAACCGGGGAACCTCCAAGAAGTTATTTGACCTGATGCTGCCATCTACTACCGGATATGATAAAGTGAATACCAATGCTGTAAGCGTACGTAATACCGGGATGGAATTTACCATACAGGGCCGCATTATGCCGCCCACCAGTAAGTTCCAGTGGAACGCGAACCTCATTCTGTCTTTTATCAAAAACCAGATTGTAGAACTGCCAAACAACAACCGCGACCTCGTGGTGCCGGACAACAACACGGGTATGACCTACATCCTAACGAAAGGCCGCGCCATCAATGAGTTTTACATGATCAAGAGCAAGGGCGTATATGCGTCGGCGAAAGACATTCCGTTTAACCCATATACCGGTGAAAAGATGACTTACTGGAATGGTAATCATACCGTACAGGCCGGCGATTTCATCTGGGTTGATCAGAATGGCGACTACGATGTATGGGATTGGAATGACAAGGTGCGCGCAGGTAATCCTAACCCGGCCTGTACCGGCGGTTTCCTGAACAGCTTTACTTATGGCCCGGTTAGCCTGCAGGTATATACTACGTTTACCCTTAAACGTGATATCTACAATAAGTTTATGTCCGACCGCCTGATAGGGCTCACTACCACTTATGCAGATATCGCTGCCATCGATCCTTCAACCATCGACAGCTGGCATAAGGAAGGCGATCATGCTAAATACTCAGAGGTAATCCCGTACAGCAAGAATTACTATTATCAATTCCTGCCTTTTTCGAGTGCCTTTGTGGAAAATGGTTCCTATGTACGTATCAAATACATCAACGTGGCTTATCAGTTTGGGCCTAAGTTTCTGGAAAGAACCGGTCTTAAAAGGTTTCAGATATATGGCGTGATAGATAATGTGAAGATGTTCCAGAAAGCCAGTGTACCGGATGCAGAAGCCGTAGATGAGAAAGGTACCTATACTGGCGGCGGCTACCCGATTCCGAAGAAGTTCACATTAGGTGTAAACATTGGTTTATAATTTTAAAAAGACGTGGATATGAATTGTCTGAAAAATATATTTACGGTAATAGCTGCAGGTATGCTGTTATCTCCGTTTGTTTCCTGTAAAAAACTACTGAACCAGGATCCGATCAACTCTCCTTATGGTTCCGTATTCTGGCAAAACCAGCGTGATGCAGAACAAGGTGTGGCAGGAGGATATGCCTTATTGCGCAGAGCACTTACTACCAATACGGACTGGGATAAAAACATGTCACATTTCGCCTATGGTTCATTGCCTGCATTTGAGTTCAGGGATTTTAACGTATACGATGTGCAGTTCCTGGTAAAAGGAGGAGATGGTATGGCCAATGCGGATTTCCTGGGATCTTATTTGGATAAATACCACGACTGGTCGCCCTACTACAAGGTGATCACCCAGGCGAACATTATGCTGCATAACATTCCCAACATACCGGATGCACAGTTTACGGATGCTCCAACGAAGGCCCGTAACCGTTATATGGGAGAAGCCTACTTCCTTCGTGCGTATTCCTATTTCTACATGGTGCGCTTATGGGGCGATGTGCCGTTGGTGATGTCCTTTGATGATGATCCGGCGCATTCCGGTAATCTTCCGCGTACCAACGAAAAGGCGGTGCTGGATACTGTGATCGCTGATCTGAAAAAAGCGGTTGACTTATTACCCTGGGAATATAAGAATGGGGGAGAAAGAGCAGTGAGAGCCAATAAAGGCGCCGCATACGGATTACTGGCGCATGCTTACATGTGGCGTAATTTCCTGAATAAAGGAAATACCCCGGCTGATCTGACCAACGCCATTGGTGCCGTGGATGCCGTGGAACAAAGTGGGCAATACCAGTTATTGACCGCTGATATGTATCCCAAGATCTTCCACGGTAAATCAAACGAAGGCGTATTTGAAATTAACATGCAGGTGGGTAGCGGAGAACAACAGGTAGAAAAAGGTTTTTATTACAATATCCTGAAGGCGCCATTCATTGCAAATAGGACCGGAAAACCGGATGCACCGAATAAAGACCTGATCAGTGAGCTGTACGACGACGATGCCGATTTGCGTCTCAAATATTATTTTGCGAGCCTGGATGTAGACGATCAGTACAGCGTAACGATTTGCAAATTTGCGGGGCCTAACCGTGAGAATATTTATTATCGCAACCCCGGCACATTCACCGACGCTGCTGTAGATGCCAATATCATCATCATGCGATATGCCGATCTGTTGTTGTTGCGTGCCGAAGCATACGCCGACCAGGGAAATATTGCAGATGCACTGCGCTATGTGAACATGGTGAGAACCCGCTCTAATGCCTACACACTTACAGCTGCCGATATAGATGATATTAAGAAGGAGGTTTCCAGAGAACGTTCCCGTGAGTTATACGCCGAAGGGCAACGCTGGTACGACCTGGTGCGCACCGGCTTCCTGACCAGCCTGGATATGAACGCCGGCGGTAATTTCCCTCAGAGCCGCTACGACGCAGGTGGCTGGAAATGGCCGGTAGGGCGCGTATTGTTCCTCAACAACAGTGTGCTGCAACAAAATTCTTACTGGTTAGGAAAAGTGAAATAGTATTCAGATATCATTTAAACACATTGACATGAACAAATTCAGCATATTCATTGCCCGGGCTGCAGCAGGATTAATCCTTGCTTCCCTGTTGTTTTCCGCCTGCAGAAAGGATGATCATTTCATGGGTGGCAGCCCTACAAAAGCGCAGTCGGACCTGACTACCTACGATTATCTGAAAGCCAATCCGCTTTTTGATACGCTGGTACAGCTGATAGATAAAGCAGGGCTGAAAGAAACCGTTAACAGCAACATCACGTTCATAGCTGTGACCAATTATTCCGTCAAATCTTTCCTGGACGTGAGAACGAGGCAGTTGCAGAAAGCGACCAACAACGAGAACGTTAAGTATACACTGGATAGCATCAAGGCACCGGAGCTGAGAGACTCCCTGCTGGCCTACTGCTTTAAGGGAAGTATTGTAAGATCCGATCTGTCGATGGAATCGCAGGTATACAAAAATATGGTAGGCGAGGATTTCGCTTTTAAGCTGACCCTGCTGAACAGCGATATTCTTTCCGCAGGCGTCAAATACATCACACTGGCGAAGGTGATCAACGGGCTTGATCCCGATCCGCTGCCGGATAACTTCCCGCCGGGCGACAGGGATAAAGTATTCACCCTGCAAACTACCGGTATCCTTACCAAAACGGGCGTATTGCATGTATTGCAAAACAACCATGTATTTTATTGGAAGTAGTCATTATCAAAATTTAAAAGTATGTCTGAGAAATATAATTTCAAGAAATTACTGGGAGGCGCGTTATTACTGGGTTTGCTGATCACAGGTTGTAAAAAAATCAGTGAGGGTTTCCTGAGCGATGGTCTTTATGTACCTGATTCCCCGATCAAAGTAGAACGTGGTAATCCTTTCCAGAAAACAAATGCTATCCTGCCGGATGGTACTACCCAGCCAATGACCGTGAAGTTGCTGGATATACGCAGAGCTGATAACAAAAAGCATGCAGATGAATTCTTCAAAGAATATCCTGTTTACGTATATACGGCATCGGTAGATCCTGCGGTAGATACAACTATAGAACAGGTGAATAAGAAGCGGGCGCTGAAAAACATGCAGCCCTTTGTATTCCTGCCCAGCGGCCAGTTTTTGTTCAATGGTGCCACTGATAGTTTACCGGTAGGCGTAACCTATGAATATGATGTGGAAGTATCTAATGTTGCGGGGAGTAAGCTGTACAGGAACATCGGTACCTTAACCACTATTGATCCTCCGCTGGTGACAGAATTAACTGCTAACTGTAACTTCTTCCCTGATGATGGTTCTGCTACCGTTCCGATGGGAATGCCTGCATTTACCATCTCAAGAATAAGTGAGAGCGGTGCTTCCGTGATCCTGAAACTGACAGATAAAGATGGTAAGCCTTTCAATCCCGCAAAGGGAGAGATCATCAAACGTGGCGACCGTCCTGTATTTGAGAACTATGCGCGGTTTCACCCAATCCAATACACAGATACCGCGATGATCTGTAATTTCGAAATTGCACCATTCCCCCTGAGCAGATATTCTTCCGGTGGCACCAACTGGAACTACCTGATGTATTATCGCATCCCATCGAGGTTTGTGAGTGTGGATAAAGGCCTTACCAGTAAAGTCGGCAGCGTGAATCCGCTGTTTGCCTTCCGCCTGATGAAAGCCGGAACGTGGCTGGTAGAGTATAGAATGCCGAAGACGGTAAGGGTTTCGAATTAAGAATAAGGAAATTAAGCATTAAAGAGAAGAGCTTGGCGGTTAATGCTAAGCTCTTCTCTTTAATGCTCAATTTCTTTCGATAACGCAATCAGGTCTTCCGGTAAATGCAGGGCTGAAACCACCGCTCTGTTCACCGGCTCACTATGCGGATGTGGGTAGGGAAAACTGGAAATGATAATATCCCGGTTCATTAACTGGTGTACCAGCTGTGCTCCCTGTTGCAGTATGAACATCGGGAGTGAGTGGGGATTGTGTACCGTTGTACCGGAAGTGAGTTGTTGCAGGGTAGAGATGTTGTGTTGGAGTGCAATGCGCATTTTTGCCGCAATACTGGCGGCATTCAGCCAGGTAAAAGCATTGGCGGGCGCCATGGGAGTACTGCCGGCAAAGAGTGGTGTTCTTTTCAATCCGCTGATATCAGCAGCGTGACCCGCTACTACTCCGCCTTGTACGCTGTAAGCCTTTGCCAGCGATGCCGTAAGGAGGTAGCGTACCTGCGGAAGCTGTGGCAGGAAATGAATACTGCCTTGACCATCGGGGCCCAGGATGCCGATGCCGTGCGAATCATCAGCAATAACCAGTACCTTACGCTGCAGTACTTTCAGCCAGTCGAATGAGTGGATGGTGCTGGTCAGCGGATTCACGGTATCTGAAACAACTGCAAAGTGATGATCCGGATGTGCATTTATTTTTTCGATGGTCTGTGCAATCCATTCTTCCCGGCTGATGTTTTGCCGGGCTGGTTGATGGTGCCAGAGCGAGGGATGCGCTCCGGGTGCGTACAGCAACTGGCCGCAGGTGGAGCCGTATTGGGCAGCTGCCTGAGATGCCAGAAAACCGGATGAAAATACAGCAGCCGATTGCTGGCCCAGATGCGTACAAAGCGCATGCTCTGCTTCTTCATACAACGTCAGTCGCAGGTTACCTGCCCTCGATGAAGGAAACATCGTTCCATATCTGGCAATACCCTCTGCCAGCAAGCGTTGAAAAGCCTCTTGCTGATGCAGGCCCAGGTAGGCAAATCCGGAAAAGAACAGGCAGGTACGCCCGTCTATTTCCGCTGTCCGGCCTGGTGTATAAGCTGTATGCTGGATCATCCCGGATCAGTCTTTTTTAGTACATAAGATAAACTGGAAATCAGTGGAAGTAACTTTCATATCGAAATGATCTTCATCCAGCCGGGTGATAGTAACCAGGTTTTCTACCTTGCGGTCGCCGTTCTTTGCGGTAACCGAGATCATTTCTCCGTTGCTGAGCAGGAAGTATTTTCCGGTATCAGATTTTCCTGCGATAGTAGCAATAAACATATTATTATCGAGGAACTGATAATAGGCATCACTGTAATAGCCTTTCTTCAGATCTTCTGCCTGAATATACTGGGTATTGCTGATAGGCGCATCAGGCGGGATCTTAACATCGTAAACCCTCCACTTTTTATTCATCAGCAGTTCATTATTCTTTTTACTCCGGCAAGCGGTCGTCAGGGATAGTGCGGCGAGTACAATTGATATGGTGCGTATTTTCATGAATTACTTTTTCTCAGTTTTAGCCTGATTGAAAGCAGCAGAGCCTCCTTTGGGGATCGACAGGCTTTCCCATTGATCTTTAAGAAGCATTTTGCCAATATATACGATCTGTCCTACATGATAGGGAACATGCGCCAGTTGCCGGTTAATGGCATCTATCACTATATGCGGCTCGCTGCGGATATACACTGTTTTTTCAATGTCTTCCTCACGCAGGTTGCGGATAGCGTTCATCATGCAGTCCCAGCCTGCATTCCAGTGTTCGAGCAGTTGTTCCTTACTGGCAGTATGGTCTTCAAATTCCTGATCACGATGGCGATTGGGTTTTTCACCATCGCTCGTGAGGAAGTCGGTCCAGCGCGATAACATATTACCATGCAGGTGCTGAATGATCAGCGCAATGCTGTTGGGCTCACCTTCCGGTTGCCAATGCAGCTGTTCTGTGCTGAGGCGCTCTATGGTTTTAAGGCCCAGCTGCCGGTGCATTTCAAATCGTTGCAATACACTTTGCAGATATATACTTTGGATAGACATAACGATGTTTTATTTACTTTAATAACCTGCAGCGCTGTCGTCGCCTCTTTTATCTCCGGATGCTTCCAGGAAGCGGCTTTCAGGCGCTCTTTTTATTATTTCTGTACGGCCTATAGCACCGCGTTTCACTACTTTGTAGCCCATCTTTTCCAGTGCCGTGATAGTAGAATCAGGGAAATCTTTCTCTACAGCAATCTCGTCAGGCAGCCACTGGTGGTGGAATTTAGGTTTGTTGATTGCCTCCGATGGTGATAGCCCGAATTCCAGTGTATTCATTAACGTTTGAAATACGGACGTAATGATGGTAGAGCCGCCGGGTGTTCCGAGTGAATACAGCACTTCATTTTTTTGCAGCACAAGCGTGGGCGTCATGGAGCTGAGCATGCGCTTGAAAGGTGCAATGGAATTGGCTTCTGTGCCAACCAGTCCGTACATGTTGGGCACGCCCGGTTTTACGCTGAAATCATCCATTTCGTTGTTCAGGAGAAAGCCTGATTTTCCTACCACTGTTCTGCTGCCAAAGTGCCCGTTGAGCGTAGTGGTAACTGCAATGGCATTACCATCTGCATCGATAATACTGAGATGCGTGGTTTCTTCGCTTTCAGGGAAAATACCGGCTTTGGTTTTATCGCTGGAGCCGGCCTGGCCCGGTGTATAGTCCTGCATACGTGCGGCGAGATACTTCTTGTTAGTCAGCCTGGCCACCGGTACCTTTACAAAATCCGGATCGCCGAGGAATTGTGCCCGGTCGGCATAAGCCCTTCTTTCCGCTTCTATCATCAGTTGCACGGCCTGGGCAGAATGAAATCCCCATTGTGACAGCGGATAGTTTTCCACCATTCCCATCAATTGCTGCAGGCAGATACCGCCGCTGGAAGGAAGCGGCATCGTCACAATCGTGTAGCCTTTATAGTCAAAAGTAACAGGTGTTCTGTCTTTAGCCTTGTAGTTTTTCAGATCCTGTAGGGAGATGATACCTTTACCCCGTTTCATCTCAGCTACTATATTCGCCGCAGTTTCGCCCTGATAAAAACCAGCTGCTCCTTTATTTCGTATAAGCGTGAGCGTATGAGCCAGTTCCTTTTGTATCAGGGTATCGCCAGCCTTCCATGGTTGTGCTTTAACAAAAGCTGTAGGTGCTGTATTGAGCTTTTCGAAATCGCCTTTGTAGGTATTCAGCCCATTTGCTTCTGCTGCTGTGATAACGAATCCTTTCTCCGCCAGGCGTATGGCCGGATCTATCAGTTTCGTGAAGGGCAGTTTCGCATATTTCATCGCAGCAAACAAGCCTGCCACCGTACCGGGTATACCAGCTGCCAGATGGCCATCGAGGCTCAACTGTGTAATGGCATTGCCGGCTGAATCGAGGTACATATCCCTGCTGGCTTTGGCGGGAGCTGTTTCGCGATAGTCGATGGCAATGTTGCGGCCGTTTTTCAGGTGCCCGACCAGAAAGCCGCCACCGCCCAGGTTACCTGCACCCGGATATACCACTGCCAAGGCCAATTGTGTGGCAATGGCTGCATCCACTGCATTGCCGCCCTGCTCCAGTATTATCGAGCCTACCCGGCTGGCCAGCGGATGTGCAGATACCACTGCGCCGTGCAAAACCTTGATATCTTTATCAATGGAGTAATCGTACGGGTGTAAATCATCTATGGTTTGTTGGGCAAAGGCAGTATGTAACGTGCATACCGTGAGCCCCAGCAGGATCAGGAAGCGCATGAAAATCGTGTTTGAGGCTAAATTAAGACTTGCGGGGGACTGTAGGAAATTTAATTAGCCTGGAAAACAATCCCTATCTTACAGTTGTATTAATTAACAGCAAGGCTTTATATGCGCAGATATATCTTAATGGCAGCCATACTGCTTGGTTTTCTCAGATCAGGCGCTCAGGCACCTACGCCCGACCAGTTCCTGGGTTATCCGTTGGGTACCAGGTTTACTCCCCATTACCGTGTAATTGATTATTTCCGGCAGGTAGCCGCTTCTGTAAAGAACGTGAAGCTGGAGCAATATGGCACTACCTACGAAGGCCGGCCACTAATGATGGCTATCGTAGCGTCGCCGGAAAATGCGGCCCGGCTGGACGAAATACGTCAACATAGCCTGGATATGTCTAACGCCCGGGGGGCCGGTACCGCAAATCAGCCGGTAATTGTATGGCTCAGCTACAATGTGCACGGCAACGAATCGGTTTCCACAGAAGCAGCGATGAAAACGCTGTATGAACTGGTTAATAACGGAAACGCACAAACGCAGCAATGGCTGAAGAATACCGTTGTCATCATAGACCCTTGCCTGAACCCGGATGGAAGGGAGCGCTACGTGAATTTTTACAATACCACCCGCGGTGCAAAACCGAATGTAAACCGCTATGCCCGCGAACATAATGAGCCATGGCCGGGAGGAAGATCGAATCATTACTATTTTGATCTGAACCGTGATTGGGCGTGGCAAACGCAAAAAGAATCGCAGCAGCGTGTAGCAAAGTATAACCAGTGGATGCCGCAGCTGCATGTAGATTTTCACGAACAGGAAATTGAAGCGCCTTATTATTTTGCTCCCGCTGCAGAGCCGTTTCATGATGCCATTACTCCCTGGCAGCGACAGCTTCAGCTGATGATTGGTAAAAACAATGCAAAATATTTCGACGAACAGGGTTGGCTTTACTTCACCAAAGAGCGCTTCGATCTTTTCTATCCCAGCTATGGCGACACGTACCCCATGTACAATGGAGCTATTGGTATGACCTATGAGCAGGGTGGTGGCGGCCGCGCAGGCCTGGCCGTAGTGAAGAAAGATGGGGACACGCTTTCACTGGCCGATCGTATCGCACATCATTTCACGACGGGTATGTCGACTATAGAAGTAGCCGCTCAAAATGCAGATAAGATCATTACCGAATATGCACAGTATTTCGAATCTGCCCGGAAATCGCCGCAGGGCGGATATAAAGCTTATGTAGTGAAAGCCGGCGGCAATACGGAAAAACTGAATACCCTCGCAGAGCTGCTGCGCAAAAACAACATCGCATTCGGCTATGGCGCTACCATAGGCGCCGCCACCGGGTTCAATTATTTTACAGGAAAAAATGAAAATTTCGGCATTGATAAGGAAGACCTGGTGATCAACGCTTTTCAGCCTCATTCCAATATGCTCAGGGTACTGTTTGAACCGGTGTCGCATCTGACAGACTCCGTAACCTACGACATTACCGCATGGGCGATTCCTTATGCCTACGGGCTCACTTCCTATGCACTCAAACAACCATTAACACCTGCGGCCGATGCTCCTGTGATAAAGAACAATGCTCCGCTTTCGGCGCAGCGTCCTTACGCCTATCTGGCGCAATGGAACAGTCTGCGGGATGTGAAATTCTTATCCGCATTGTTGGAAAGTGATATCAAAGTGCGGTTTACTGAAACGCCTTTCACTGTGGGTGGAAAAGATTTTCCTGCCGGCACATTGGTCGTAACCCGCTCGGGTAATAACTCTTCTCAGTTCGATCAGTTTATCACATCGCAGGCCGACCGGTTCAAAATCTCCCTCGACGCAGTATCCAGCGGGTTTGTTGACAAAGGGATGGATTTCGGCTCCGACAAGATCAGGTTCATTAAGAAACCAAACGTGGTCGTGTTGGGTGGCGATGGTGTTTCATCGCTGGGAATGGGCGAGGTATGGCATTTCTTCGAGCAGCAGCTCGATTTTCCGGTGACAGTAGTGGATGTAAAAGACATAGGTGAAATCAATTGGGATGGAACGGATGTGCTGATTATGCCTGACGGGGATTATAAATTCCTCACCGATAAAGCGTCGGCCGACAAACTGAAGGAATGGGTAAGCAATGGCGGAAGACTGATTGCGCTGGAAAGTGCCGGCGTGCAACTGGCGGCAACAGACTGGGGAATCAAACTGAAGAAGAACGCCGACAATGATAAGGATGTAAAAGAGAAAGGCAACGAAAAAACATACGATGTGCTGAGAACCTACGCCAACAGGGAGCGGGAAAGCATCCGGCAGTTTGTACCCGGGGCCATCTATAAGGTGCAGATGGACACTACTCATCCACTGGCATTCGGCTATCCGGCTTATTATTACACGTTGAAACAGGATACCCGCTTATACGAGTTTATTGAGAACGGCGGCTGGAATGTAGGCGTGCTGAAAAAAGACAGTTACCTGAGCGGATTTGTAGGTGCCGACACCCGTCAGCAGATGAAAGATGGGCTGGTATTCGGCGTAAAGGAAATGGGGAACGGACAGGTGATCGTGATGGCGGATAATCCATTATTCAGAAGCTTCTGGGAGAATGGGAAATTGTTGTTTAGTAATGCGGTGTTCCTGGTAGGACAATAGCAGCTGCTGGTCTTTAGTAAAATGCAGCGGAGATCACGTTATATTATTAATACAATGTGATCTCCGCCGCATTTTATCAAAGGCTAAAACCTTTTGATATTGCACCCCAAACTATGTGATGCATTCACGCTAACAGCTTTACCAGCCAGCATTTCGTTGATGGCATTGTGGAGATATTTGTTTTTAACAGCTTCGGCGTTTCCCGGGCTGTCGTCAATTCCTCCTTTGTATACGAGCCGGCTGTTTTTATCAAACAGGAAGCATTCCGGTGTGTGGTTGGCATCGAAAGCATCGGCCAACAGGGCGTTCCGGTCGAGTATATAATGCCACGTGAATTGTATGGACGCCGCATATTGTTTCATGGCGGCAAAGGATTCACTTCCGTTGCGGGCTGCCTCATTGGAATTTACCATTACCACCCCGATATTGTTTTTATGTGCGTACGCGCAGATGTTATGTAGCCTGTCGTGGTTACGTAACATGTATGGACATTGGTTGCTGGCGAAAATTACGAGCAAACCATTGCCCCCTTTGGCAGCGCCCAGTGAAATATCTTTCCCGGAGATATCCATACAGGCAATTTCCGATTTAGGCAAAAGCGCCCCTGGCTCCAATGGCATTTCCCGGTCAGGTGGTTGAAAGGAGGACAGCAAAACAGCACAACAGGATAAATAAAAAGCGGACTTAATCATTACTAGTGGTTTACAGGTCCAGGTTAAATATAGTAAATGCAACAGTAAATGTGATACAACTTCATTATTCTATCGAAATATAATAAAAAATATTATAATTAATAATTGTCAGATATATTACGGAAGATATGTGCCAGCGCAGGTATCATGCCGGTACCTGGTGCTTTTTCTCGTCCTGTCGCGCATCGCTGAGCGTTCTGATGCTGGCATTCAATTCAAACCCTACCAGCAGGATGAGAGAGTTGAAAAAGATCCATAACATGAGTACGAGGATCGTACCAATAGATCCATAGATCTTGTTATAGTTGCCAAAGTTATTTACGAACCAGGAGAAGCCCAGGGTAACGAGTATCATGAAAGTAGTAGCCACGGTAGCGCCGGCAGTAATAAACTTCCACTTTCTGGTAGTGGCGGCGCCTATACGATACAGTACGGCATTGATGGAGTAGAAGAGTAGTATAATCAGTACCCATCTTGCTATATCAATCACATGCCTGAGCGGAATGCTTTCAATACCCAGGAGGCTGAATACCCAGCGTAGTGTGGCACCCTGCACAATCACCAGCGCCACGCAAATAAGCAGGATCAGCACCACAATGGCCGTGAGCTGCAGCGCAATGAGCCGGTTTTGCCACCATTTTCGTTTCCGGAAGCCCGCACCCTGTATTTTACTGAAAGAGCGGAGTATGCCCATTACACCATTGGAGGAATAGAAGTAGCCCATTACGAAGGCAATCGACAACAGGCCGTTCCGGTGTGTGTAGAGGAAATCATGTATCATTCCTCTTACGATCATGTAAGTATTGTAATTGGGCGTAAGGTCCTGCGCAAGGTCGTACAGGGTGGATTCGATGTTGGTAACAGGGATGTATGGCACCAATGTGAACAGGAAGATAAAAAACGGCGGAATCGCCAGCAGGAAGTTAAAAGAGATGGCCCTGGCACGGTCGCCCAGGCCTCTGTTTTTGACCTCCTGCATAAAATGTTTCAATACATCATATAAGGGCAAGCCTTCAAACCCGGGTAGTATCAGGGTTTTAGTGCGTTCCACCAGGCGGCGCCAGGGGCGGGAATGCAGTATAATGTTCTCGGGTTTGAAGGGCATTAGCAATTAGCTTTTAGCCTTTAGCTGCTAGCAGCTAAAGGCTAGTCGGATCACATATTAAAACAATTATTATTGGCTACTGGCAGCTACCAGCTAGTAGCCTCTTTTATTCAGCTCCGCCTGGTACAATCTTGCGTTCACCAGGTGGTCTGCATAGGTGGCTGCAAAAGCATGATAGCCAGAGAAATCGGATCTCGCACAAAAATACAGGTAATCTGTTTCCGGTGTGTTCAACACGGCATTTAATGTTTTCTCAGAAGGAGTACAAATGGGGCCCGGTGGTAATCCTTCATAGCGGTAGGTATTGTAGGGAGAATCATACTGCGTATGAGTTTCCCTGATGCGTTTCAGGCCGAAGTCCTGTAAAGCAAATTTAACTGTTGGATCAGCCTGAAGGCGCATGCCTTTGCGGTAGCGGTTCAGATACACACTGGCGATCAGCGGTTTCTCATCATTTTTATTGGTTTCTTCCTCTACAATGGAACCAAGAATGGTTACTTCGTTGAGTGAAAGTCCGAGTTTGGCCGCTTTTTCTTTCTTTTCCGGCGTCCAGAAGGCTTCTCTGGCTTTTTCGAGTTTCTTGAAAACCGCTTCAGCTCCGGTATTCCAGTAGAATTCGTAGGTATCAGGTACTACGACGCACATGACAGTGTTGGTATCCAGCCCGAACTGGCGGAGGTAAACAGGGTCGGTCATCAGCGAACGAAGCACGCCGGAATCGGCTTCCAGGTTATTGGAGATCTTCCTGACAAAATCATCTTTTGTGCGGATCTTATTGATGACCAGATCAACGGGCGATTGTTTACCTGAACGGAGCATGCGGGCAATATCAAAATTGCTCATGCCTCTCGTGATTTTATACCGGCCTGCCTTTACCCGGGAGGGGTAGTCGAGTTGCCTGGCTACCCAGTTGAAACTATTCCGGTTACGGACGATCCCCTGTTCTTCCAGTCCATCGAGCACATTGTTATAGGTGCTGTTGGTGCGTACATAGAAATACTTGCTGTCGCCGAAAGCCTTGGTATTAGGACCAAATACGCGATAGGAAATATAGACCAGTACCCCGGCGAGCAAGCAGCCGGCAATAACCAGTCCCCGTCTTAACCAGACTGTTTTTCTGCTGGAAGATTTTTTCTTAGCCATAAATAATATTGGACGTTACAATTTCGGGCGAAATGCACTAGTCAGCCAGGTTTTTCAAGATACTCCTTCAGTTCGCCATTAAAAAAACCTCGCTTTTAACGGCGAGGTTTTAAATATTATTATTCAGGTAATGTTAATTACTTGCCCTGACCCGGAGTAGCGGGAGCAGGATTTTGTGCAGGGGCCTGAGCCGGAGCTTGTACCGGAGGCGCCTGTTGAGGAACAGGTTGGCCGGCAGATGCTCTTTCAACAGCGCTGGGCGCAACAGTTTGTGTTCTGCTGGTTTTGCCAATGAAGAAAGGAGCAGTGAGGCACAGTAATGCAATGATTACAGCCAGTACCCAGGTACCTTTTTCTAATACGTCAGTAGTCTGACGTACCCCGATCACCTGATTACCAACACCGCCAAGAGCGCCGGAAAGACCACCGCCTTTAGGGTTTTGGATCAGCACAAAGAAGCCTAACAACACACAGGCTAAAATGATCAGGACACCAAAAATTATCAACATAAATTATTACTTATTTTTGTCTGTTAGTGACTTTAATTCTAATATCTTTTGCGCAAAATAAGCGTTTTTGTCGGGATTAAGCAAACTTAATTTTTGATATATCTTAATCGCGTTGCCATATTGCTGTTGCCGTATCCAGATTTCTGCCAGGGTTTCAGAAACGATGTCGTTGTTAAACACAATAGAGTCCATGGCCATCTTTTCTACTGTTTCTGAAATTTCCGGTTCTGTTTCTTCTTCATAAATACGGTGCAATTGCTGATGGTACCAGTCTTTGCTGGTTCTGCCGGAAAAATTATCCTTTATCTGGCGCAACCATGAGGTAAAGCTTTTCATTTCAGCGGCGCCCTGGTCGCTCAGTTCATCTGCTTCTTCCGGACTTTTCAGCCGTTTATAGGCGAAATAGTCGTCAGTATATAAAGGTTGAAAGATCAGTTCTGTATCTGCGGTTTCTTCTACTGCCAATGGGAATATTTTAATGGGTCCGGACGACTCAGGCTCATCGTCGCTGTTGGCATCACTGGCAGTGATGCTTTCCACGTCCGGAGGTTGTACGCCGGCCGCTGTATGGGCGGGGTTTTCGGCGGGTTCATAATCGGCCACGGCTTCCAGCGGTGCTGTTTCAATTGCCTCGCTGGCCAATGGCTGTTCCTGCATAAGAGGTATTACTTCTTCGCGAGATGCAGTATGGGTGGGTGCTTCCACTGCGTCACCGGCTATCGGTTGTTCCTGCATAAGAGGTATCACTTCTTCGCGAGATGTCGTATGGGCGGCAGCTTCCACTGCGTCACCGGCTATCAGTTGTTCCTGTATAACAGGTATTACTTCTTCGTGGAAAGCGACAGGGGCAGCTTCTTCTTCCTGCATCAGCGCAACTGGCTCCTCCACTGTGTTTTCCAGCACCAAAGGAGCAGTTGTTTCTTCAGAGGCCGGCAGCACAGCTGCTTCCTGCACTTCTGCAGCAGCCGTTGCTGCCGCTGAAGGGATATCCTCTTCCGGCAGGCTATCATCCGGTATAACCGGCGCCACGCGGGTTTCTACTTCCTGTAATACCTGTTCTGCCGTGATCACACGATAGGCATGATGTGGCTGACCGGTATATAGCAACGCCTGTTTAACAGCTGTTTCATGCAGGTTGCCGGTTTGCTGAAATACCTTTTGGGCCAGCAACAGGCGTGCAGCGGCGAAATACGGGTGGTCTGCCACCAGTTGTTCCATGGCCGCTTCATCCACCTCCCGCAGGGAAGGTTGCTGAAACACATGCGCTATAATCCTGTTTACCGTCATAGGTTACTAATGTAGTAAAAAATGAATTTACATTACCAGTTTGCAAACGCCCTGTTGAAGATATCATCGATGATACCAGGGATGATCTTGTCGTCGAGCAGGCCATTTTCCACACTGCTGGGCAACTGCGATGCCGAGAACTCCCCAGAGCGGGTGAACGACTGGGTGAATCCTTTTTTATCGCCTATACGTTTGATGAAGGTTACATTTACGGTCACATTCAAACGGGAAGTGGCCGCTTTATCCACGTCGGTTACCGCGGCGTTGGAGAAGGAGTAGCCGGTAATGGTGGCCTTGAACTCATAGTCGGCCCTCGGTTCTGTTTCATTCACCTGCGTCAGACGGGTCTGGGAAGTGATTTTATCGCGCAACTTCTGAGTCAGTTTCTGGCTCAGGGTTGGGTTATTGATGGGCGCGCGGTTTTCTATAAATCGAACATTTACAGTTTTAGCCTCCTGATCGATACTGGCGCCTGTGGTAGAGTATTTAACACTACAGCCGGCCAGCATGGCCAGAAACGATATAGATATGAATAATCTGATATTACGGATCATTGTGATGCTGATATTAAAAATTCGTTTATTCGGCGATGTTATATTCTTTTAATTTGCGGTAAAGCGTTCTCTCGGAAATCCCCAGATCAAGTGCGGCGTCTTTACGTTTACCCTTGTGCTTTTTCAGTGCTTTCACAATGAGTTCTTTCTCCTTGTCGGCAATAGATAAGGTTTCTTCCACCTCTTCATGATGATCTATTTTATTATCGGCGATGATAATCGGCTGCGTGCTGCTAAGGCCAGGAGCCGCTGGTGTAGCTACTTCCGGAGCAGAAGGGTAACTGTGCAATACATGATTATCCGGATGGTATTCTGCAGTATGCGCAACATTGGGATTCTGCAGGATATCGAAAAACATTTTCTTCACCTCAGTCACATCTTTCTTCATGTCGAAGAAAAGCTTGTACAGGATATCTCTTTCGCTGGCGAAATCGCTGTTCTGCTGCTGAGGCGCTGCCAGCATTGGCAGGCGGTTTACTTCCGGCTGTTCCGGCAGGAAGCGCTTCAGATCGTTAGCGGTAACCAGTTTATCCGTAGCAAGAACGGAAATCTGCTCTGCAATATTTTTCAGTTCGCGGATATTTCCCCTCCAGGTATAGTTGACGAGTATATTACGCGCTTCTTCATCCAATTGTATGGCAGGTGTTTTATATTTTTCGGAGAAGTCGACCGAAAACTTTCTGAACAGCAGCGGAATATCTTCCTTGCGGTCGCGCAGCGCAGGTACGCGGATAGGTACCGTATTGAGCCTGTAGTAAAGATCTTCACGGAATTTTCCCTGTTGGGTGCGTTCCAGCAGATCCCTGTTGGTAGCGGCTACCACGCGTACATCGGTTTTTTGTACTTTGGAAGAACCCACCCTGATATATTCCCCGGTTTCCAGTACACGGAGCAGGCGGGCCTGGGTGCCCATTGGCATTTCCCCGATTTCGTCGAGGAAAATAGTGCCACCGTTCACCGTTTCGAAATAGCCTTTGCGGCTGTCGACAGCTCCGGTAAAGGAGCCTTTTTCATGACCAAAGAGTTCCGAATCGATGGTTCCTTCCGGAATGGCGCCGCAGTTAACGGCTATGAACGGATTATGTTTCCTGGCGCTCAGGGCATGAATAATCTGTGAAAAAACTTCTTTACCAACACCACTTTCACCATTAATGAGTACGGTGAGGTCGGTATTGGCTACCTGAACAGCCACCTGCAATGCGTAGTTGAGAGCAGGGCTACTACCAATAATGCCAAACCTGTTTTTTATAGCCTGAATGTCCATAAGCGGTTATTCGTAAGTTTGATGGTTTAAAATTGTTTCAGCGTTTTGCATGGTAACCAACACTGAATATTAGTAATGTTGCCAGCCCTCTACTCAACAGCCTTTCCTATCAACGTACCTGAAGTACAGCTTTCCACTTTCACCATTACATAATCACCTTTTTTATAGCGCTCCTTAGGGAACACTATCGCCTTGTTCTGATCGTTACGGCCAAAGAGGTCATCTTCTGAGCGTTTGGAAAAGCCTTCTACCAGTACTTTGAAGGTTTTACCTATTTCTTTTTCCATGTTTTCCTGAGAATGCCGGCGGTGAAGCTCCACTATTTCAGCTAACCGTCTTTTCTTTACATCTTCCGGTACATCATCCTGATAACGACGCTCCGCCAATGTACCCGGGCGTTCAGAGTAGAAATACATATATGCCAGATCGTAATGGGCATATTCCATCAGGCTAAGCGTTTGCTGGTGGTCTTCTTCTGTTTCTGTGCAGAAGCCGGCGATCACGTCGGTCGACAAGCCACAATCGGGCAACAGCTCACGGATGCGTTCTACCTTTTTGATATACCATTCCCTGGTGTAAGTACGGTTCATCAGCTGTAATATACGGGAGCTGCCGCTTTGTACCGGCAGATGGATATAATTACAAATATTCTCGTATTTCTGCATGATGAACAACACTTCATCCGTAATATCTTTCGGATGGGAAGTGCTGAAACGCACGCGGAGCAATGGATCGATGAGAGCAACCCTCTCCAGCAGCATCGCGAACGTAACGGTTTCGCTGTCATCCGGACTGGTCCAGTAGTAGGAATCCACGTTCTGACCCAGCAGGGTGACCTCACGATAGCCATTCCGGAACAATTCTGCAGCTTCTCTAACAATGGAGTAGGCGTCGCGACTGCGCTCCCGGCCACGGGTAAATGGTACCACACAAAAGGCGCACATGTTATTGCAACCCCGCATAATGGATACGAAAGATGTAACTCCGTTCTGATCCAGTCGTACCGGGCTGATATCTCCATAGGTTTCTTCGCGGCTCAGCAAAACGTTCACGGATTTCTGTCCGCCTTCTGCTTCTGCGATCAGGGCAGGCAGGCTGCGGTAAGCGTCGGGGCCCACTACCAGGTCTACCAGTTTTTCTTCATCCAGCAGTTTGGCTTTGATACGTTCAGCCATACATCCCAGTACGCCTACCAGCATTCCCGGCGTTTGTTCCTTTATTTTTTTGAATTCGGTAAGACGTTTACGCACTGTTTGTTCCGCTTTCTCGCGGATGGAACAGGTGTTTACCAGTATCAGGCTGGCTTCTTCGGCATTCCGGGTAGGACCATAGCCTTCTTCTCCGAGTATGGAGGCTACAATTTCACTATCATTGAAGTTCATCGCACAGCCATAGCTCTCAATGTAGAATTTTTTAGTATATGTTTGGGTGCCGGCCGCTGTGGGAGCATAAGCTTCTCCCTGGCGACTTTCATCATGCACTTTGGTATCCAGATCTAGCATCCTGACAAAAATTTTGGAAAGCAAAAATAGGCAAAAAAAAATAACAAAATGACAGAATGGCAGAATGGAATGAAGAATTGGGAATGAAGAATTAAGAATGAAAGCGAAGAACTTAGCGATTGACAATACTATCCGCTAAGTTCTTCGCTTTCATTCTTAATTCTTCATTCCCAATTCTCAATTCGTAATTGCCAGTTTTCTGGCAATCCACGAATCTTTCAAGGGCACCAGCCAGTTCTTATCCAGATCCTGTTTGGTTAGTACGGTGTTGTTCAGATAGAGGGTATTTTCGTTGATATACCCTTTTTCAAGCGCGTAGGCCACCTGCGCCATGGGCAGGAGTTGTACTTTATCGTTGACGAGGAAGCCCAGCAGGAGGCGATCGAAAAGATTGACCTCGTACTGTTTTTCCAGGCTCTTGATGATACGAACGGAACTATCTGTGCTGCAACCACTTACGGTTGTTTGTGTTTCGTCGGCCAGCAGTACTATTACCTGGTTCAACACTACACCGCCCCATCCTTTCACAGGATCGCCATGGGCATTCCACTGGGCAGTGAACTGATGAAGCTGCTCGTTGATCTCCAATATCTCCTGTTCATTAAATGGTCTGTTGCTCTGGTAGATCCAAACCCTGGAGGAGGGAGAAAATCCTTCAGGGAAGATATTGCTGCTATTCATGGTACAAATTTAAGTAAATGAAATTACTTCATGCTTTCGGCGATCAGCTCTGCGATATCCAGTACCTTGACTGAATCTTCCTTACCGGCTTCTTTTACGCCGTCGGTGAGCATAGTCATACAGAATGGGCAGTTCGCGGCGATCACAGATGCCCCGGTAGCCACCGCTTCATTTCCACGCTCGAAATTGATACGGGTGGCGCCTTTCTCTTCTTCCTTAAACATCTGCGCGCCACCGGCACCGCAACAAAGCCCTTTGCTACGGCAACGCTTCATTTCCACCAGCTCAGCATCCAGCACCTCGAGTACCTTCCGGGGAGCTTCATATATGCTGTTGGCACGGCCCAGATAACAGGAGTCGTGGTAAGTGATCTTTTTTCCCTTGAAGGAGCCACCTTCCTGCATTTTTATTTTCCCTTCATCAATGAGGGATTGGAGGAAAGTGGTATGATGTATGACTTCGTAGTGGCCGCCGAGTGCCGGATATTCATTTTTAAGTGTATTGAAGCAATGAGGGCAGGCAGTAACAATTTTCTTCACCGCATACATATTCAGGAGCTGTATATTGTTCTGGGCCATCATCTGGAAGATGAATTCATTGCCGGCCCTTCTTGCCGGGTCGCCTGTACAGTTTTCTTCCTTACCCAGGATCGCAAATTTGATCCCTACTTTATCGAGAATGGTAGCAAAAGCCCGGGTGATCTTCTGGGCACGCTGATCGAAACTTCCCGCGCATCCTACCCAGAACAGTACTTCCGGGGTTTCTCCATTCGCGGCATATTCTGCCATTGTCTTAATATGCATTCCTAAGAGTTTAAATTAATTAAGTCAGATGCTGGTCCATTTGTCGCGATCGTCCATGCTGAACTTCCACGGGGCCATATTATTTTCGATGTTACTGAACATCCCTGTCCATTCAGCCGGAGCACTGGATTCTTCCATAACCAGGTGCCGGCGCAGCTGCAGTATAATGTCGAGGGGACTGATGCTAACCGGGCATTCCTGTACACAGGCGTTGCAGGTGGTACATGCGCGTAATTCTTCTTCCGAAATATAATCCCGCAACAAGCTTTTATTATCATCCTGGAAACTGCCGTTAGCGCTGATGTTGCGTCCTACTTCTTCGAGGCGGTCGCGGGTGTCCATCATGATTTTGCGGGGCGAAAGCCGCTTGCCGGTGATGTTAGCCGGGCAGGCCGCACTGCATCTGCCGCATTCTGTACAGCTATAGGCATCCAGCAGATTTTTCCAGGTAAGGTCTGTAACGTCTTTTGCGCCAAATTTAGGCATAGTGGTAGTTGCCGGTTCATTAGCCGCCAGCTCGGGCTGCAGCATCAATTGTACTTCATGTTGTACTGCAGGCATATTCTCCATTTCTCCTTTAGGCTCCAGGCTGGAGTAGTAGGCATTGGGAAATGCCAGGATAATGTGCAGGTGCTTGGAATAGGGGAGGTAGTTGAGAAATGCCAGTACACCTAAGATATGCAGCCACCAGCAACCACGTTCCAGCGCGGTCAGCGTGGTGTCGGACAAACCGTTGAACAAAGGGGTGAACATCCCGGTTATCCAGAAATTACCGGTGGGCAGGTAATGAGCTGCCCCTCTTGTCTGTAGCGTAAGGTCGGCCGTATTCATGGTCAGGAACAAGGTCATGAGCGCTATCTCCGTGATGAGGATATAATTGGCATCAGAACGCGGCCAGCCATCCAGGTCTTTGCTTCTGAAGCGCATGATCTTCAGGATATTCCTGCGTATCAGGAAGATGGCACAACCGGTGATCACCAGCACGGCCAGTATTTCAAATAGACTGATCAGCACAGGATAGAGATCTCCTAAAACGGGAACGAATAAACGATGTTTACCCAGTATCCCATCGAGTATGATTTCCAGTATCTCGATATTAATGATCAGGAAGCCAGCGTATACAAAGAAGTGAAGGACAGCTACCAGTGGGTTGCGGAACATCTTTTTCTGACCGAATGCGAGTAACAGTACATTTTTCCAACGTTGGTCAGGGTGGTCGTTCAGGTCTTTATCGCGACCCAGCAGGATGTTTTGCCGTATTCTGCCAGCCTTCCGGGAAAAGAGGTAGACGGCGGCTCCAAATAGGATTACAAATAACAGTTCTTGTACAATATGCATTATATCAGATTTGACTCCCTAATTTAGGGCTTTTTTGACTGCCGGCCAGCAGCTTTAGGCTTTCGTTTTTTATGTCAGGGGCTTTTTAATTTTTTCGTTAAAAGCGGACGACTAATACCTAATTGCTTATTTTTGCGGCTATGGAAAGCAGGAATATCATTCTCACACAGGATATCATTCAAAAGAAACTCGAGCGCATCGCTTATGAGATATACGAACTTAACAGCGACGGTACCGATATTATACTGGCTGGTATATGGGACCGCGGTGTGATCATTGCTCATAAAATAGCGGCTATCCTGGGGCAGATTTCTCCGCTTAAAACACATATCATAGAATTGCGGCTGGATAAGCAGCATCCGGGAGAAGTGAAAGTTTCTGAGGCGATCGACTTTACAGACAAAGTGGTAGTAGTAGTGGATGATGTGGCTAACTCAGGTCGTACGATGTTATATGCCCTGAAGCCCCTGTTGGAATACCTGCCTAAGAAAATACAAACGGCCGTGCTGGTAGACCGCAGGCATAAATCTTTCCCGCTTTCTGTTGATTTTGTTGGATATTCACTGGCCACCACCATGCAGGACATGGTACTGGTAGAAATGAACGGAGAAGAAATTGTATCGGCTTATTTCGAATAATTAAAACCAGAGTGCATGTAACTTCGCTGTGCCGGCCGAATTGATCTCCAGCGCCGGAGCAGGAAATTTCACCATATTCAATACCTGCAATAATACTTTCACACCTTTTTTCCGGGTGGGGATCTTCGTAAAATCCACATCCGGAGAAATATAGAAGCGCCGCAACCGGGGAATATGACTATAGTCCCTCTCTATACCGTGGGCGTCTGTCCAGGTATTGTCCGTGCCACCCAGCATTCCCTGTGCGCCGTATCCTATTGCTACGTTCAGCCATTTGGGTAAGTGACTGTCTTTCCGGAACGACCACAGGTTTACAGACAGCCAATAGGTTTGTCCGTTGTAGTCTTTCAGCGTCCGTTCCCAATAGGGATCTCCGAACAGCTGTTTGGCTTTGTCGTGCAACACAGGATCGCTGTATCGTTCGGGATGTGCGGAAAATTTCATTTGTATCCTTTGTTCGTTCCAGGCAAGTTCCTGGCTGATCAGCATACCGGAACCGATGGCGTTGGCGGCCATGTCGCCCCAGGAAAAGCCCCATTCAGCGGAGAATCCGTCCAGTATTTCAATGACTGATTGATACCCAAGGCCGCTCAGCCCTCCGATCCAGATCTGTTGCTTTCTCGGCAAGCCCGACCAGCGCCACATTTCGCGGCTGTATTTTCCTATAAAGTAAGCGCTGAATATGTGTCCGGCTTTATCCATCTGGTTCCATTCGCCCATATCGTTGAAGAAATGAAAGCCGGAGCGGGGATAGCCTTTATACCAGGCAACATTAAGCGCAGCAAGACTGGCGCCATAGAGTGCAACGGTGGTGCCGCTCAGCAGCCATACATGGGATTTGACAGTAGTATCGGGTATAGAGAAGAACGGCACTTTTTTTTGTGCCCTGCTGTTCATGGTTAACAGCAATATCAGGAAGATAAGCAGTGGTTTTTTCATGTAAGCAGCTGATGAGAATTAAGAATAGAGAATGAGGAAATTAAGAATGATGAGCGAAGACCAAAGCGATTGACCACGTTTGTAATCGCTTTGGTCTTCGCTCATCATTCTTAATTTCCTCATTCTCTATTCTTAATTAGTCAGTTTCAGATCCTGAATAATACCATTTATTTTCTGATCCAGTTGGGCTGTTACTTTATCAAAGTCGGCCGCACTTGCCAGTGGAGCATTGACGCTGAAGTAAAATTTGATTTTAGGTTCTGTTCCTGACGGACGGGCGGATATTTTGCTGCCGTCGGCGAGCAGAAACTGCAGTACATTGGATTTGGGAAGATCCAATGGCTTGATATCACCGGTTTTAATATCCCTGATCTGCTGCAGTTGATAGTCATACAGGGTTACTACCGGGGAGCCATTGATGGCAGCCGGCGGGTTTTCCCTGTAACCACGCATCATTTCGGCAATTTCTTCTGCTCCTCTCATACCTTTTTTGGTAATAGAGATCAGATGTTCTTTATAATAACCGTAGCGGACATAAATATTAATCAGTTCCTCGAAGAGGGATTTTCCCTGGCTGCGGGCATATGCTGCCATCTCACAGATCATGGCTACAGAAGCCACTGCATCCTTGTCGCGTACATTCTGGCCAATCATATAACCGTACGACTCTTCACCGCCACAGATAAAGTTTTCCTGTGCTTCTTTGCGACGGATCATATCGGCAATCCATTTAAAGCCGGTCAGTACATTATAGCAATTGATATTGTTTTTTGCAGCAAATACATCGATGAGATCGGATGTTACCACCGTTTTCGCGATATAATCGTTGGGTTTAGCCAGCCCTTTACGTTTGCGGGCTTCAACGATATAGTTGAACAGCAGTACGCCGGTCTGGTTGCCATTGAGGAGTATCCATTCGCCTTTCAGATCCTTTACGGCAATGCCTACACGATCAGCGTCAGGGTCCGTTCCGAGCAGGATGTCTGCATCCAGTTCTTTGGCTTTTTTCAGGCCCAGGCTCATCGCTTCGGATTCTTCCGGGTTGGGATATACCACGGTCGGGAAGTTGCCATCCGGTGTAGCCTGCTCCTGTACAATATTAACATTGGTGAACCCATAACGCTCCAGTACCTGGGGCACCTGGGTAATACCGGTACCGTGGATTGGGGTGTATACTATTTTAAGGTCGTGTTGCTGTTTATTGATCTCAGGGTTGATAGACAGGCTCACCAGCTCTTTTCTGTAAGCCTCATCCACCTCCTCACCTATGATAGTGATATTGGCCTCGCCTCCGGTCCATTTTACATCATCCGGAGAAGCAATGCTCTCTACTTCGTGGATCACGTTACTGTCGTGCGGCGGAACCAGTTGGGCGCCATCGTTCCAGTAAGCTTTATAACCGTTGTACTCCCGGGGGTTATGGGAGGCAGTAAGCACTACTCCGCCATGGCATTGAAGGTGACGGATGGTGAAAGATAACTCCGGGGTTGGACGGAGGCTTTCAAAGAGAAATACTTTGATACCATTGGCCGCAAATACATTGGCTACTGTTTCGGCGAAAAAGCGTGCATTATTGCGGCTGTCGTGCGCAATGGCTACTTTGATTTCACCGGAAAAGCTCTTTTTGAGGTAGTTGGCAAAGCCCTGGGTAGCCATACCTATGGTATATTTATTCATGCGGTTGGTACCCACGCCCATGATACCTCTCAGGCCTCCGGTACCGAATTCGAGGTTACGATAAAAAGCATCGGTGAGCTCATCGGAGTTGCTTTCCTGCATTTTCCGGATAGTGGCGATGGTTTCCGGGTCGAAATTACCATTGAGCCACTGAGATACTTTGTTTTGAATATTAATATCCATGGTACTTATTTTGTAAGCCGTCAATCATAAATGGATTGTAAAGTAAAAATAAAAAAATGAATGTCCGAAATTACAGCCCCCAAAAAGAGATGGAAAATCGATGGTATTGGTTAATTTTGCGGCCATGAGGCGGTATGAAGATACTTATAAACAAAAAGGATTACGTAAACAGCTGGTTGATGGCATCCGTCAGAAAGGTATTACAGATGAAAATGTACTGGCGGCTATCGGCAATATTCCCCGGCATTTTTTCCTTGATACGGCTTTTGAGAGTATAGCATACGACGACAGAGCCTTTCCTATCGGAGAGGGGCAAACTATTTCACAGCCCTATACGGTGGCCTATCAGACCCAGCTGCTGGAGGTGAAACCTTATGAGAAGGTACTGGAAATAGGTACGGGGAGCGCTTACCAGGCCTGTGTACTGGCAGAGCTGAAAGCCAATGTTTTTACCATAGAACGTCAGCGTAAGCTGTTCGACCAGGTGAAAACCTTTCCTTTTAAGTCGCAGTACCGTAATCTCCGTTTCTTTTATGGCGATGGCTATGAAGGATTATCTACCTACGCGCCATTCGACAAAATACTGGTTACTGCTGCGGCTCCTTATGTTCCCGAAAAGCTGCTGCAACAGCTCAAAATAGGTGGTAAAATGGTCATCCCTGTTGGCGGACACGACGTGCAGCGTATGTTGCGCATCACCCGCACCAGCGATACCGATAGCGAAGAGGAAATCTTTGATAATTTTTCCTTTGTGCCAATGCTGGCAGGAAAGAAGTAGTTAAAGTCTTCCTTCTTTGGGCTTCTCCTTTTCGTCTTTTTCTTTTTCTTCAGGCTTCTCTTCTTCTTCCTGCTGGTGTTTCTTCTTTTTGAAGAGATTCGGATCCATTTTTCCGAAACGATAACGCACATTCAGCCGGATGAACCGGGTAACCCTTTTCCGGTCGTAGTCCTGTATGAAGGTAGCTGTTTGATAGTGTGAGCTGAATTGCTGGGTGTTAAAGAGATCTGCCACATTCAGTGCCACCACCAGGTTCCTGTTTTTCAGGAATTCCTTACGTATGCCCATGTCTATACCATTCATTGCTTTGAAGGTACCCTGGGGCTGTATCCGGGGCGAGCGGAAATGGCCGCTTACTTCCACACTAACCCTGGCGGGCAAACGAAATTGGGTGTTCCCATTGAGCCCGTAGCTTAGATTCTCGTTATTGATGGTTACACTGGTCAGCTTGTTATATTCAACATTCAGGTTAGCCCACACTTTCCACCATTTTGTAAGATTGAGGCTGTAGGAGATATTACCTCCCATATTCTGCTGGGTGGCCAGGTTCATGGGTTTGGTGGTGGTCACACCACTGATGGTGTCGAGTGTACTGATACGGTCGATATTATCGTTGGTTTGCGCGTAATACAAACTCGTGCTCATGTAATTGTTCGTCTTGGGATAGTATTCCGAATAGCTGATCTCAAATTTGTGAGACAATGCCGGCTGCAGATCAGGATTTCCGACACGGATATTCTGCGGATCGGAGTTATTGATATAAGGCAGCAACTGATCGAAATTAGGCCGGTCTATTCTCGTGGAGTAATTGAAAACAAGGCTCTGGTTCTGGTTTTTAGGCAGGTTATACTTCAGGAATACACTCGGGAAGAGATTGAAGAAACGGTTGTTCACTGTAGTGTCACGTGAATAGGAATAACCTTTCAGGTGCGATTGTTCAGCCCGTACCCCAACCTGGTAGCCGAGATTCCCGATGGCGTTTGCAAAATTGATATAACCGGCAAAAATATCTTCTTCATAACTATACTCGTTCGACAATAATTTGCTGACTACATAATCATTTACGTTCCAGTTATAGAGAGATGCGATATAGTTGTTGTCGATGCGGCGCATAGTCGATTTTACCCCCGCTTCGATCTTACCTTTCTTACCGATCGGGGAAGTGTAGTCCGACTGCAAATTCCAGAAGCGGTTGCCGTTGCGGCCGTTGTTACGTTGTTTATCGGCATGGGGCAACGTATCAATATTGATGATATGATACTGTGTGAAGTAGTCACTCCCGCTGCTGTTCCCGTTACGGCTATAGGCAACATAGGCGGTAAGTTCCTGGTTGGGCTTGTCGAAAGTATGTTTGTAGCTGATGTTGGAATTGACATTATTACCGTTGCCGTAGCTGGAATTATGCCGTTCACCATCGCGCAGGGTTGATTTTTTGTTATCCATGTAGTCCAGGAAGATATCATCCTGGTTACGGTTCTGGCTGAAATTAAAACCCTGTGAGAAGGTGAATGTGTTATGATCGTCCATGAAATAATCAAACCCCAGGCGTCCGCCATCGTTGCTGTTCCTGTTCTTGTTTTTGCTGCTTTGGGAGAAGAACCTGGTATTGCTGCTGTCGGCAATCAGATTCTGGCGATAGCTGAATCCGCTGCCATTTGTTTGTTCATATCTGCCATTGTAGTTGCCGAAGAAGTTGAATTTTCTGATACGCAAACTGGCATTGGCGCTGCCGCTTCCTTCGCCGCGGGTGGCCCCACCCAGATTGAACATCACGTTGTAACCGATCGCTTTATCTTTTTTCAGCACAATGTTGATAATACCACCAGCGCCATTGGCTTCGAATTTGGCGGAGGGGTTGTTGATCACTTCCACACGATCGATGGTTTCCGCAGGAATCATCTGCAGTGCTGTTTTAGCATCACCGAAAGGAGAGGGCTTGCCATCCACATAAATCGTAACACTTTTACCGCGAAGCGTGATATTATCATCGATATCCACATCCACACTCGGAATATTTTTCAATACATCCGTTCCTGTTCCTCCTTCCGCATTGATCATGCTGCCGGCGTCGAATACCTGCCGGTCGATCTGCATGGAGAACGCAGGTTTCTCTGCTTTGATCTCTACCGCATTCAGTTCCTTACCGGCTGTATGCAGGCGAATAGTACCTGCCAGCGTATTTTTCCCTTCTACTACTTTAATGGCTTTCTCCAGTTTCTGATAACCCATGAAAGTAATGCGGAGCACGTAAATGTCCGGGGCAACATTGCTGAATGTAAAAACACCGGCGGGCGTAGTGTAAGCACCGGTTACCATAGAAGAATCCGCCTGTTTCAATAACACAACAGAAGCATATTCGATGGGCTTGGATGTAACAACATCCACTACCTTTCCGGTAACTTTCAGTGCGCCGGCATTGGGCGTTTGTGCGTGAACGTTATACGACATAACGATCAGCACCAACATGAGTGAGAAGAAATTACGCATGCGTGGATTTAGCAACTTTAAAACAGCAGCCGTTGGCTGCTATCTGATACAACAACGGTATAAAAGTAATAGGTGAATGTTTAAACATTCAGGAAATATGATGAGTGGTCAGGATAAAAAATAGCCGGCAGAGTGCTGTAACACTGCTAGCCGGCCTGTGGTTTGCATTCACCGTCTTGAATATTGTATGTCCTAGAAACTTTGCATTTGGTCGCCCATTTGTGAGTCAGTTCCCTGATCTCTTTTTTTCTTTTTGAACAACGAGGCATCGAATTTACCGAAACGGTACGCGAAATTTACCCTGAAGATACGTGATTCGCGTTTACGGATGTAATCCTGTGCAAATTCAGGTGATACCTGGTTCAGTTCATACTGGCGTGTATTGAAGATATCTGAAACGCTCAGTGTAACGGATGCTGCTTTGTTTTTCAGGAAGTCTTTTTTTACTGCCAGATCCACTGTACTGAAGCCTTTGATAGTACCCTGGGCAGAAGACGGAATCTGGTTGAAGCCGCCACCACCGCCACGTCCGCCGCCACCATTGCCGCTGGAGGCAGGCAATGCAATAGTAGGAGCCTGGTAAGTAGCGTTTACCTGCACCGTGAAATTGGCCGGCAGCTTCGTTTCAGAATTGATTTTAGCAAACCAGCTGAAACCACTGTTGGTAAAATTCTGTCCGTTAGTATTAACCTTCATATCTGTCTGGTACAGGTTTACGTTACTGGTCAGATCCCATCCTTTTATGATCTGGTTTTTGAAGGTCAGTTCCGCACCATATGAATTGGCCCTGTTAGCATTGATATAGCGTGTCAGCAGGGTATCTGCTCCGATAGGTGTGCTGAGGGTGGAGATCATATTGTTGGTATTCCTGAAGTAAATGCTTCCCAGGAAATTGCTGGTAGTCCAGTTTTTTACATATGAAAACTCAAAGCTGTTGGTGTATTCCGGTTTCAGGTTAGGATTTCCTTCCCGCTGGTTTTGCGGATCACTGTAGTCGCGGTAGGGTATCAGCTGAAAGAAATTGGGCCTGTTCACGCGACGGGTATAGTTAAGTTGCAGTTCCTGATCGTGTTTGAGTTTTTGAGACAGGAACAGGCTGGGGAAGAGGCCAGGCACGGCCCTGGTGGGTTTGTATTTGGTGCCCTGATTTTCCCCTGCATATACGTACTGCTCCATCCGTACTCCGGCCTGGTAGCCAAAATTGCCAATGGTATTGGCAAAATTGGCGTAGCCGGCGTAGATCTCCTCGTTGTATTTATAATTATTGGACAGTAACGGATTGTAGATAAAGTTACCGGTGGTAGTATCCTTATCATACACGTTATATATACTGGTGTAATTCCTGATAGTGGCCTTTGCACCGAGTTCCAGCTTTCCGTTTTTTCCGACCGGATTGGTATAATCCGTCTGCGCACTGATGTAAGTGGTTTTCCCGGAAGTAGTGTTATTCTGCAACAGGGATTGCCCTACGGGATTGCCGGCAGCATCCTGTGCCTGCGTGAGGTAATCTCCGTTGCGGCTGTTATTGCTCCTGTTATAGCTGAAATCTGCGGTCCATTCCTTGTTGGGTTTGGCGTATGTATGCCTGAAACCCAGTGTGGTAGTGTAATTGCGGAAACTGAAATCACCATTGTTCAACCGGTTGGATTTACCACTGATCAGATGGTTTTTATCGGAGAAGGTACTGGTCAGGTCTTCCGAGTTTTTGAAATCACCTGCAACAATATTCTGTGCAATTGAAATCGTGTTACGGTTATCGGGCATGAAATCCATACCAAATCTGCCAAACTGGAACAGCGGTTTGCTTTTGCTGTTGCTGCTCTGAAACAGGTAGCTGGTATCTGATTTGCTGCCGCTGCGGTAATTGCTGCGGTTGGTGGTACCATCCGCCCAGGCATGATTGGAGTTGATATTGTAGTTGGCGAAAACGTTGAATTTACCCTGACGGATATTGATATTGCCACCGCCGTTATATTTATTGCCGGTGCCGATACCTACATTCACAGACCCGTTGAAACCGGCTTTACGGTTTTTCTTCAGCACGATATTCAGGATGCCTGACATCCCTTCCGCATCGTATTTGGCAGACGGGTTAGTTACCAGCTCTATGCTTTCAATGGCATCCGCCGGTATCTGATCGAGTGTGAGCGTAGACGGCTTTCCATCCACGAAAATATTGGGCGTAGCATTGCGCACGGTAACGTTTCCGTCGAGGTCTACATTCACCGCCGGCACGCTTTTCAGCACATCCTGTGCTGTACCGCCCACGCTGCTGAGGTTCCTGTCTACATTAAACACTTTCTTATCGATGCCCATGGTGAAGGCGCTTTTCTGACCGGTAACTTCCACCGCCTGCAGTGTTTTGGTGTTGGCGGTGAGTTTAATATTGCCGAGATCCTGTTCGATCGACTGCCCGGTGATCATCACTTTTTTCTGCAGACTGGTATAGCCCATAAAATTGACACGCAGTATCATAGGACCGAACGGCAGGTTCTCCAGACTGAAATCACCATTGGGTTTCGATAGCATACCGGTTACCAAAGAAGAGTCTCTTTGTCTTATCAGCGTAACAGATGCGTATTCTATTGGTTTGTTGGTTTTGGCGTCAACCAGTTTGCCGTAAAGGTGGCCGATCTGGGGCATATTAGGCCTGCCTTGTTGTCCTGTCGCTGCCTGTTGTCCTGTTGGAGCTTGTCGTTGCCGGGGCGCTGTGGTGCCAGGCGCCTGTGCAAATAGTTGCGCCTGCCACAGGAATATACCAGCAAGAACTGCGTAGCATTTATTCATCCTCAATTTTTTTATCCGGACTTTTCAATCAGATGTAGCAAAATTATCAGGCACCTGGTATGAGTGGTCGAAGATTGTGATGAATGGAATTATTCACAGGGGAACAGCAAAAAAGAGGCTCCGGAAGGTCTTAACAGTAGTTAACAGAGATAGCAGTTACTGGTGGCCGATCAGCGTGATAACAATAGCGAGCAGGCCGGTAATCAGCCCGGTTAGTGCGCCGAGAAGACGGAACTGGTTTAGTTCTTTCCCGAATTGCTGACGGGTAGTGCTTTCCAGTTTTTCGGCAGAAATGCTGCTGATTTTATCTGTTACGATTTTTTCAAGATTCAGATCCTGCTGCACATTGTCGAGGTACTGACTGATCAGGATCGGGAACAGCGCATCAAGTTCGGTAACGAGATGTGATTTTATCTGATTGATGGTGCTATCGCCTATGAACATCGACAGCACAGGCATTGCTTTCGGGAGCCTTTCGCGAAGGAAGGAGTCGAGGTGTGTTTCTACTACCGGAATAATGGAGCGTATTTTCTCCGGATCAGTAAGCCTGCTTTTTATATCATTGATGGAAAATAATTGTGAGCCGGCATACGCGCCCAGGCCAGCGGCAATGCCGGATTGATTTTGAGAGAATTTACGGAAGATGATATTAATGGCCAGGCTGTTCATAAACCAACCGATAACAGCAGCAATAACCGGGAGCAAAAAGATCATGGAATGAATTGATTTTCGCAAATGTATAGAAATGCCGGGCAAATAGGAACAATAAAAAAGGCTTCCTTTTGAGAAGCCTTTTTAACCAGGGTGACTGAAGGGTCTCGAACCCTCGACCCTCAGAACCACAATCTGATGCTCTAACCAACTGAGCTACAGTCACCGTTTTTCCCGTTTTTGGGAGTGCAAATATAAGTGAAACTTTCGTCTGCCAAAATATTTTTTTCGGTTCTTTTTCACAGCAAATGAAAATAAAAAAAGGCTTCCTTTTGAGAAGCCTTTTTTAACCAGGGTGACTGAAGGGTCTCGAACCCTCGACCCTCAGAACCACAATCTGATGCTCTAACCAACTGAGCTACAGTCACCGTTTCCGTGTTGGGAGTGCAAAGATAAGCGAAACTATTTTTAAAATCCAAATACTTTGAAGAAAAAAAATCCAGTAGGTTATATATATCGACAATTCAACAAATGATGCCTTATCATTACTGTTGTGTTTGCCAATATGGTGGCTGTTTTGAAGAATTCCAGGAATACGGTTTTGGTTTTGTTTGGGTCCGGAAAAGATGTATCTTTGCGCACTTTCCCATTCCATTCCCATTTTTTTAAGTAGTTGATAATCAACTGAGAGTTGTTTTTATGGCATCAGAGGAGCCCCTGACTTCAGGTGTTTCCATGCCGCCGATCCGGATGTATGGTCCGGAACAAAAAAAAATTAACAAATATCCCTGAACACTGTTGTCAATTAGAGAGAATATAGGTTTTTAATATTTAATTGTATATACATTATGGATCAGCTTAAACTGAAATTACAGGAATACTATCAGCGTTACCAGCAGATGGATCAACGGGTGAAGCCTGGAAAGGAGGAGCCTGGTTTTGAGGACGTGCTGGACATGGAAAACGATATTCTTTCGCAATTTGGATTACCTGCATCGCGGCGTTTTGTACAGATCTTACATGATTTTGTGCATCATGGCCAGGTAAGCGATCAGTTGCTGGATTATGTGAGTAAGAAACTACGTGCGGCCGCACGCAAGTACCTTTTGGCGCCGGTTATGTCTGATATAGATCTGTTGGAAGGAGCCCGCGAACAAAAGCGGAGTCCCTACGATGTGCTGCCTGAACTGGGATACCCGATACATGAATATGCCCAGTTCCTTATATCCGAGCTTTACTATCGCCGGAATATGGCAGCCACCGATGTACTTGATGAGCTGAAGAAAATGCAGCATTCCGATAGCTGGAATGATCTGATGTTGTTGACTAAGATCCACAACCATACTACGCATGAGCTGTATACTAAATTGAAGAAACAGGATCTGCGTTTTGTAGATGAGTTCATTCAGTTTACCCGCCGCCAGGAACCGGCGCGACTGGTTAACAAACGGGCTACGCCATTGGAAGAAGGATATGCGCCCAATTATAAAACTATCACCAAGGTACAGGTAGAGGATATCATTTTTGATGAGCAAACTTCTCCCAGTCTTTTCGGTAAAATCAAAAGTGGCCGTGGCTATGCACGTATCACTATCAGCCTGGAATTCTCTGAGCTGAACCAGATTCTGATGAGCAGCGATGAACTGGGGGTGGAGATCAGTAATCATATAAAGAAAAGGCTGGCAGATCCCGCAGCAGAGAAGCCAACAGTAATAGATATACGTGCTGAATTCGGAGATGTGCTGAAGCTTGATAACTGCTACCTGGAAGTTTATAAACCTCAGCACAGGGAAGGTAAGAAATGGGTAGAAGATAAGGACAACTTCTACTTTGTGGATAAGATACTCAGCAAGAAAGAATTTGAGAAGAGAACAAAAGAGGCAGAAGTTAAACGTAAGATACAGGAGTGCCTGGAACTGATCGGGGGCTCTTATGTATACTACCAGCGTCTGCGCCGCCTGGGGATCACAGATGAAGAAGCCAAGCTGAGAGCGGGATTACAGGATGAGCTGTTGTTTAAATTGTCATTCTTCCTGAATAAAGTGAAGGAATAGAATAGTTATTAATCTTTAGTAAGATACTGCGGAGATCACATTATGTTGTTTACATATTGTGGTCTCCGCTGCTTTTTGCCGGAAGCTAGCAACCGTTTTATTATTTTTACAAAAAAAACGATGGAAGAACTTACACTTGGCGTTGGCTCCAGAGTTCAGCATGCTCACTATGGTCCCGGAGTGATTGTAGCAGTTAAATATGCCCAGTACAGGGTTACTTTCATGGATCATGGCATTAAGATGATCGATAAAACAGATCCGCTTTTTGAAGTGCTGGTAGCAGAGAATGTTACTCCGGAAGTAGAAACTACTTCCGACGTGGAAACTTCTTTGTTAAAGATCCTCCGCCTGTGGGGCGGCATTGCTGAGGTGGTGCCGATGGGCGATCGCTGGCGGGGTGGCATCATGATCCTGCAACCGGCCGATAATAGCCTGAAACCAAAAGAAGTTCCTATTGATACATTCTTTCATAAAATAGTAATGCTACGCGACCGCCTGCGTGTATTGGAACAAAACATCAACAGCCATAAGGTGCTTACTGATGAAGAGAAGGTAAACATGCAGCAATATATCACCCGCATCTATGGTTCCCTGACTACTTTCAATGTACTGTTCAGAGATAAAGAACACTGGTTTACGGGTGAAAAAGGCGCTAACGATTAGTCGGTGCTGATGTGATAAATCTTTTCCAGCTCCCAGCGGTAAACAGCTGGCATGTGGTGTACGAAGATATTTTTTCCGTTGAAAGGAAAGGTGTCATCATACCCCGCTACCGGATACAGGATGACCGGCGTGCCTGCCGGAGTATAGTTATGGCTGTTTACGAATGGCGGCCGTTCATACTCCGGCAGTATTTTTTTTACGCGCTTGTAAGCGAGTTTGCCCAATATCCGCTGCATCCGGCGTGCCGACCGCTTCGTGGGCCTGTCGAGCCGCCCGTACATATACCGTAGCACACTCCGTACCGGCCACTTTTGCTGCTTCAAAGCGGCGTTGATGTTAGCGAATGGGCTGACCGCCGTAAAATCTCTGGTAGTTTGTATGGAGAAAGGCGTTTCCGCCACCCAGTCGCGGGTGTTCACCACCCGTAATCCCCAGCCTCCGGCACAAATCCGGTCGAAATCGTAGGCATAATAAAGATTACCAGGCTTAGGCGCCGCACTGGCGTAGGTCTTGAATACAATATCTTTCGGTAGTCCATCTGCATAGGCAAGATAAGAACGCATCAGGAAACTGATAGCCCCTCCCTGGCTATGCCCGAATACAATAAAATCGTGTATGCCTTGCTGATAGTATTCGTTAATTTTTCGGATCATTTCCGGCGCCATCGCAGCTACGCCTATCATCCAGCCGGCATGTACATATGCTTTCGGATCTTCTGCCACTTTATAGGGGAAGCTGGTGCTGTCGTTGAGCCGGAGTACGCCCTGAGAGGGGATCATACCTGCATAGAAATTTTCCAGCCAGGAGTCGGCCGTGCCGTTGGTACCGCGGATTACAATAACGACCGTGCGATCATCGCGCAGCCATAGATCCCAGCGGTTCTCCAAACCAGATGTAGCTGAGCGGTACACCATCCGGGCATTGCGGGGTGGCTTACTTTTTACATTCGTCCACGGGGTATCGACAACTCGTTCCATCATTTTCAGCAGGTCATCGTATTCCATGGGATCAAAGCCGGGCAACAAATGCTGCGCAAAACAACTATTTCCTGCAAATAATAAAAATAGAAAACAGCACAGCGAAATACCAAACTTCATAGACAATTGCAAATTATAGATTACTAAAGATGAATGAAAGCTAATAAAACACTTCTCTTTAAAACAAAACACAACAATTGAACAGGCGCTATTGTTGTAAATGCGATTAACTTCAAGCCTAAATTAGTTTAAATATGTCAAAGAGAATTGAGCACGACTTTCTGGGAGAAAAAGAGATACCACATGACGTATACTATGGCATACAAACGCTTCGTGCCATTGAGAATTTTCATATAACAGGCATTCCGCTCAAGGTGGAGCCCATTTTCGTACAGGCGTTGGGTTATGTTAAGAAAGGCGCAGCTATGGCTAACCGCGATTTAGGCGTGCTGGATAAAAATATTGCAGATTATATTATCCGGGCATGTGACCGCGTGATTGCCGGCGAGTTCAACGATCAGTTCCTCAGCGATCTGATTCAGGGTGGTGCAGGGACGTCGGTAAATATGAATGCCAACGAGGTGATTGCTAATATTGCATTGGAGATGATGGGGAAAGAAAAAGGACAGTACGAATACTGTCACCCTAACAATCATGTGAACTGCTCACAATCGACCAACGATGCTTATCCGACCGCTTTCCGCATCGCACTGATCAACAAATTATCCGGCTACCAGACTACATTAAGTGAGCTGGCAACGGCATTCGGTGCCAAAGGCGAAGAGTTTAAAGATATATTGAAGATGGGGCGTACGCAGCTGCAGGATGCTGTTCCGATGAGTATGGGAGATGAGTTCAAGGCATTTGCCACCAATATCAACGAAGAGTTTTCGAGGATAGAAGAAAGTAAACGGCTTATTTCCGAAATTAATATGGGAGCCACTGCTATCGGAACCGGTGTGAATGCACCCAAAGGATATTCCCAACTGGTGACTAAACATCTGGCAGATATCACCGGGTTAGCATTGATACTGGCCGGCGATCTGATAGAAGCAACCTACGATACCGGTGCATATGTGCAACTGTCGGGTGTGCTGAAACGTACTGCGGTAAAGATCTCCAAAATATGTAACGATCTGCGGTTGTTATCTTCCGGACCACGTACAGGGCTAAACGAAATTAACCTGCCTCCGATGCAGCCAGGATCTTCTATTATGCCCGGAAAAGTAAATCCGGTTATCCCTGAAGTAGTGAACCAGACAGCTTTTTACGTGATAGGTGCGGATCTGATGGTAACCATGGCGGCAGAGGCAGGCCAGCTGCAGCTGAATGTTATGGAGCCTACCATTGCGTTTGCACTCTTTACTGCCATCACTTATATGAACAATGCCTGCAAAACGCTGAAGGATAAATGTGTGGTAGGAATCACCGCCAATGCCGACCGGACACGGGAGATGGTAATGCAGAGTATTGGTATCGTTACCCAGCTCAATCCTATTATCGGATATGAGAAATGTTCTGCAATTGCCAGGGAAGCGCTGGAAACGGGCAAATCGGTACACGATCTTGCTGTAAAAGAAAAGCAATGGGTGACCCAGGAAAAATGGGATGAAATTTTCACCTTCGATAACCTGATCCGACCTCAATTCAAGCAATAAATCTTTGTCCGGCCAGCCATTCTCCCGGCTGGCCGGAAACACTATACCCAACTGCACACCCCATGCAGTAAAATGTTGCAGGAAAATACAGCTGTTTATCATTATCTTCAGACATACTTCTTACTATTTATATGATCTGGATACAATTTGCAATCTTACTGGCTGCTATTCTGATTGGAGCCCGCATGAAAGGCATAGGACTGGGTGTAATGGGCATGGCGGTGATGGCTGTTTATGTTTTTCTTTTCAGGATGCGGCCCGGTGAACCACCGATAGATGTGATGTTGATTATACTGGCGGTAGTGACCACTGCTGCTACGTTACAGGCGGCAGGAGGGATGGACTACATGGTACGGCTGGCGGAAAAAATCCTTCGCAGCAAACCATCGCTCATCGTTTTGTTTGGTCCGCTGGTGACCTACCTGTTTACTATTTTCGCGGGTACTTCGCACATTACTTATTCGTTGTTACCCATTATTTCCGAAGTATCTGTGATGAAACGCATCCGCCCGGAGCGGGCGCTGAGTATTTCTGTAATAGCAGCGCATCTGGCCATCACTGCCAGCCCGATATCGGCGGCAACTGCTGCCATGCTGACCATTCTGGGAAGCAGTATATCGTTATTAACCATTCTGAAGATATGTATCCCGGCTACCATCGTAGGTACGCTGGCCGGTGTAGCTGTATGCTGGAAGAAAGGCCGGGAGCTGGAAAAGGATCCGGTGTTCCTGGAGAAAATGAAGGATCCTGAATTTGCCGCCAGCATTGATATTGATACTTCGGCAAACAGGGCTCCGCTGGCCCGGGGCGCCAAAACATCCGTAGCCATATTCGTCGTAGCTGTTTTACTGATCGTATTGGCCGGATCGTTTCCCGGTATGCTGCCATCTTTTGGAGAAGGTAAAAGCAACCTGGCTGTTGATGCCAGCGGAAAGATCAAGATGGCGGCTGTTATTGAGCTGGTGATGCTGGCTGCTGCTGCCGCTATTATGCTGATCTGTAAAACTACCGCAGCTGCTGTAGCCAAAGCCAGTTTGTTTAGTTCCGGCGCACAAGCTGTTGTATCTATCTTCGGCGTGGTTTGGATGAGCGCCACCTTTATGCAAACCAACAGTGCATTGATAGAAGCCACGCTCGGCGGTATGGTGCGTACAGCCCCCTGGACTTTCGCCATCGCGCTGTTCCTGCTGGGTATCCTGCTATTCAGCCAGGCTGCCACCACCAAAGCCCTGATGCCGCTGGGCGTGGCATTGGGTATATTCCCGCTTCACCTGGTAGCCATGTTCCCTGCTGTGAACGGCGATTTCGTACTTCCCGGCTATCCCACGCTGCTGGCCGCCGTTAATTTTGATCGCACCGGCAGCACTTATTTCGGTAAGTACCTGGTCAATCACAGCTTTATGATACCAGGATTAGTGAGTGTGGCGGTGTCGGTGGCAGCTGGTTTTTTGATAGCAGCCAGCTTTTAGCTATTAGCTATAAAAGAGAAAGACCGAAGCGGATAATATCTATCGCTTCGGTCTTTCTCTTTTATGGCTATTATTAGAATTCCTGTTCCAGTCTACCAACGCTTCCATCATCTCCGATACCTTCCACTACCATACGGAAACGCTTGCTAAAGTCGTTGTTGTAGAATTGTACCCTCGCGGTGTGGGTAAGGGTATCCACCGCTACAGTTGGGTTCCAGTAGAGGGTGAGGCGTTTATCAGGAAGTGCGTGCACTTCTTTCTTTACTGAATAATCCGGTGAGTAGAATTGCTTAACAATGGCATAGCCGGCTTTTTTATACAGTTTGAAACCACGGATGCTTGGGTCGTTTTTAGGTGTATTATCGCCTCCTTTTTTGGTATAAATGGCGATAGCACCATTAGCGCCACCGGCTGCACCCATGAACGGTGGACGGAGTACCTTCACCAGCGCGATGTCCTGTATGGCGATGGAACTTATCATACTAACATCTGTCTGCATTTCATTGAGATAAAGACCCGGTGCGCCGCCTCTCCAGGAAAGAGAAGGATTGTTCAGATCGCCCGAGATCTGGAGCCCTGCTACCCTTGACTGAAGGTATTGGAAGATGTTCATGGCGATGGGTGTTTCCTTGGTAAGGTCAAATGTATAACCATCTCCCCCCGCAAACATACCGGATACATAACGTTTCTCGGTTGTTTCTTCCGGTTTTGCTTTTTTCGCATTTACGTTTACTTCCTGCAGATAAACCGTTTTGTTGTTGATAGAACGGTTTACCTTATTGCTTTCCGATGCGTTGACCAGGAATTGTTTGAGAGCGTTGTTATCTACCACGGGCGGAATACGCAGTGGGTAAGGGATCTTCACCTGGGTAGGGCGCTCGAAGAAATGATTATCAAATTTCACATTCACATCCACACCCTTTTTCACGAGGTCGTTGCCCTGGTAGTAGATGTAGGCAGTATCCGGGAAGATCATGTTGGCTACTTCAAATTGTCCTTTGTCGTTGATAGGAGCAGAAGCAAACATGGAGGAACTGTCTATCGGCAGGCGGATGATCATGTCCAGTTTACCGGTAGGCATAGGCCGGCCATTCATCAGCGTGGCTATACCTTTCATCATCAGTCCCTGTTCGTATGGATAGCGTATTTCAGGCATTTCATTCTTCAGCATTTTCTCCCAGCTGAAGCGCCTCCATCCGTTTGTCATCATTACAAGGTCGAGGCCATGTAAGGTGGAATCGGCAGTATTGCGGAAGTACCAGGCCGGATTATATACATAGCCCTTGATATCGGAGGTCAGCAGGAGCGATGAAACGATGCTGCCGGCATTTTTATCAACGGGTACCGCATCTGCATCAGTGATGGCTACCGAGATGTTAGACTGCATGGAATCCGGCAGGCGAAGTTCGATGGTGCTTTGTTTTCTGGGTTCCTTGTGCATATCTGCGTCCAGTACATCCATCTGCAGCAGATCGCTCTTACGCACGAATACGAGCCGCTCTGCGAGCGGCACGCCGGATTTGGCAAAGAGGGTGATCTGCAGGATGCCGCTGGGCAGGTGATCAGCCGGAATGAAGCCGCTGATACGGCCTTCAGGCACGTTCAGGTTGGCTTTATACACCAGTTGTTGTCCCATTTGCGCAATGATAGCCAGCTCGCTGGTGGCAGTATCGTTGTTGTTGGCGGCAACTGCCTGATAGAAAATACGGAGGCCTTTATTGAATACTTTCAGGGAAGCGCCGGAGCTGGCAACCGCCGGCAGCTGAATAGTTTTAGTTTGTCCTTTGGCGCTCTTCACTGTGGCCTGAAAGGCATCCTGTGCATCGCCAGGGGTAATTTCAAAGGAGCCCATACCATCGTGAACGGATTTGATGGCTGCGCTGCCACCTTTGTTGCCCTTGATGGTACCAGACACTTCGATGGGGTAGCCATTGTTGTCGATCGCTTTGAAGGCTACGACATTCGGCTGACCGGGAATAAGATTGCCCCCTTCAGGAAAAAACTGCACGGAAAAATCGGGAGCACTGATACTGTCTGCTTCCGGCTGTGTTTTTTTAGAAGGATCAAATATTTCAATGGTTCTGGAGTAGGTAAAAGCCGGATCAAAATTGAGCATCCACGCAGTATAAGCTCTCAGTTGGTATACGCCGGCTTTCTGCGTTTCAGGCAATTCGAAATTGCCCGGGGCACCGCCATTGCCAACGGCAAACAGCTTCTTCTGAACAATATTATTATTCTTATCCAGCAATTCCACATACAGGTTGGTAGCGGAAGTAGCGGGCATGCCCTGCAGGGTTACATAACCTTTGAACCAGATGGTTTCCCCGGCAGCGTAATAGTCCTTGTCGAGATGCAGGTATACTTTTTCAGCCGGATAATGCCTGCCATAATTCTGCAATGCCTTTATGATACGGTCGGACCAGTCTTCGCGTGCGGGTATAATAGCCAATGCACTTACTATGCCGGTCAACAGAACGGCCGGGATCATCCATTTCAGGTGATGTCTCTTTTTCTTCGGGTGCGGTTGCATGCAATATAGTTTGAGCCTGTATAATATATGCCAAAAATATAAACTTCGGAAGATTAATCGGTAAGAATACTCCAGGTTTGTTATTATTGCATGTTCAACCCAGGGTTTTAACAAGATTTTAATGAGTTCAGGACAAAAACGTTTGGTAGTGGCGGGCGGTGGGGCCGCAGGTTTCTTTTGTGCGGTGAATGCAGCCCGGATGTCGCCCGGGCTGGAAGTGGTACTGCTGGAAAAAACAGGGAAGCTGCTATCCAAGGTGAAGGTAAGCGGGGGAGGGCGTTGCAACGTTACACACAATGCCCCTGATATTACGTATATGGCTAAACGTTATCCCCGTGGCCAGCACTTTGTAAAGAAAGCTTTCTCCAGGTTTTTCGTCTCTGATACCATTGCCTGGTTTGCGGAGAGAGGAGTGAAGCTGAAAGCAGAAGACGATGGAAGGATGTTCCCGGTAACGGATAATTCGCAAACGATCATCGACTGTCTCCTGCGGGAGGCAGATAAGTATGGGGTAAGTATCCGTATGCATACCGAAATAACAGGTTTCGGTAAAGAACCGGATGGCCGCTGGCGTTTGCAGTTACAGGGAGGGCAGGCAATACCTGCTGATTACCTGTGTATAGCCACCGGAGGTTTTGCGCAGGCAGATAAATTCAACTGGCTGGCAGCATCGGGGCATACTTTCGCGATGCCCGTTCCGTCGCTCTTCACTTTTAACATGCCAGGTAACCCGGTAACAGCCCTGATGGGCGTAGCTGCCACGGCACATGTGAAAATAGCCGGCACCAAACTACAGGAGCTCGGGCCCTTGCTGATCACGCATTGGGGGATGAGCGGACCGGCAATCCTACGGTTATCGGCCTGGGGTGCCCGCGAACTGCAACAGCTGCAATACACCTTTACTGCCATTGTTAACTGGCTGCCCGACTATAACGAAAATACGTTACGTGAGCACTGGCAGGATCTCCGTTTTGAACTGGGCAAACAAAAGCTCTACCATAAAAATCCTTTCGGCCTGCCGCAGCGCCTCTGGCAATTCCTGCTGGAGCAAACCGGTGCCGGAGCCGAGCTTCGCTGGGCTGATCTCTCCGCCAAAGACCAGAACAGGCTGATGAAGCTCCTCGTAAACATGGAGTTTCCTGTAAAAGGTAAAACCACCTTCAAAGAAGAATTTGTTACCTGTGGCGGTATCACGCTTAGTGAAATAGACCCGGCCACTATGGAGAGCAAGCTGGTACCTGATCTCTTTTTCGCCGGTGAAATCATGGACGTAGACGGCATAACAGGAGGGTTTAATTTTCAGCATGCCTGGACGAGTGGATTTGTAGCTGCGCTGAGAATTACGAATATGGAATGAAGAATTAAGAAACAGAGTGAAGACCTTAGCGGATACCACAATACTCGCTAAGGTCTTCGCTCTGTTTCTTAATTCTTCATTCCATATTCTTCATTCCCTACGATAGCTTCAGGTAGTGAACGCCCGGTTCATACTCTTCTTCCAGTGCTTTCAACAAGCTATTAAAATCTTTAGGATTACGAAGGAAATCTACTTTGGTGGTATCTACGATCAGCGTTCTGACAGGATGTTGCTTGATGTACTGCATGTAGGTATCATGTACACTCAGAAGATACTCATCCGGTATCTGTTGCTCATAAGACCGGTTGCGGTGGCGAATGTTCTCCTGCAGCTTTGTAACAGGCGCATTCAGGAAAATGAGCAGCTCCGGTTGCATGAGCTGGGGATTAATAATATCAAAGAGTTTCTGGTAAAGGGAATATTCTTCTTCCGGCAGGTTGATCTTGGCAAATAACAGGCTTTTGATGAAAAGATAATCTGAGATGATTACATCGCTGAAAAGGTCCTGTGCCTGCAGCATCTCTTTTAGTTGTTTATATCTTTCCGCCATAAAAAACAGCTCCAGTGGAAAGGCATATTGTTGAGGGCGGTCATAAAAAAGTGGGAGGAAGGGGTTATCAGCAAATTCTTCCAATATCAGTTTTGCGGAAAAATGATTGGCGAGCATATTGGCAAGGGTGGTTTTTCCAGCGCCTATATTCCCTTCTATCGTAATAAATTTATAATGCATGAAATGTTATTTTGAAGTAATGCTGTTATTTTCCCTGTATACACTCACCGGACATGTATCCTCACAGTGCGCTGCCAGATAACTTACTGTTTGCTGCAGTACCGGATGTACATAATTGGGAACGATTTCATTCAGTGGAACCAGCACAAACTGCCGGAGATGCATCCGCGGATGCGGGAGCTTCAGCTCCGGGAGGTTCATGATACTGTCGTTAAAAAAGATAAGATCGATATCGATCACCCGCGCTCCCCATTTTTCCTGGCGAACACGCCCGATCGTTCGTTCGATCTCCAATAGTGTATGCAGTAACGTTAGTGCATCCAGTTCAGTGTGGATCTCCAATCCCTGATTCAGGTAGTCCGGTTGTTCTACGTGCCCCCATGGGGCAGTCTGGTATAAGGCGGAAATCTGTACGATTTCCCCGGCTGATTCCGCGATCAATCCGGCCGCCTTCCTGAGGTTCCCGGTACGATCGCCTAAATTGCCACCTATAAGTAATATTGCTGTATTCATGTATATTTCAAGCCCCAAAAGTAGCCATATTCCTTATTTTTGAAAAAATGTATCTTTCTACGTCAGTTTCATCTTAACCAAAAAAGTATGCGTTTCTTTAAAGTATTTTTTGCTTCCCTGCTGGCATTCATCGTGTTTACCCTGCTGTGCGGGGTAGTTTTATTGATAATGATCGGGAAGGCCCTTACCGCTGAAAAGGTGACAATATCCCCCAACGGCGTGTTAACCCTCCAAACCGGACAGGCTTACAACGAACAGAAGCTGGTGAACCCCGTTAACAAATTGATGGGAGGCGAGTCGGCCGAAACCCCGGGTTTATTCCAGGTATTAAGACTGATCGATAAAGCTGCCGGCGACGACAACATTAAAGGGATCTACCTCAAGGTAGACGGTAACCCCAATGGTTTTGCCACCACAGAAGAGCTGCGTGACGCCCTGCTGCGTTTTCGCAAATCCGGGAAATTTGTAATTGCCTATGGAGAGGTGATGACACAAAATGCCTACTACCTGGCTTCCGCCGCGGACAAAATTTACCTGAATCCCAAAGGTGGCGTGGATTTTACCGGTTTTGCCAGTGAACTTCCTTTTGTAAAGGGTACCCTGGAGAAGCTGGAAATCAAACCGGAGATCTTTTACTGCGGTAAATTCAAAAGCGCTACTGAACCATTACGGGAAACAAAAATGACGGATGCCAACCGTATACAAACTACCCAGTTCCTCGGTGAACTGTACGGAAATTTCCTTACCGGCATCAGCCAGACCAGGAAAATTGATACCGCCACTTTACATGGTTACGCCAATGAAAACCTGATACAGGAAGCGGCGGATGCGCTTAAATATAAGCTGGTAGATGGTCTGAAGTATGATGATGAGGTGATGTCGGAACTGAAGGGAAAGACAAATACCAAGGAAGATGAGCAACTGAATGCAGTGACCCTCAATAAATACAATAGCGGCACCGACTTGTCTGATGGCAGTGGAGATGGACGTATCGCCGTTATTTACGCCCAGGGAGATATCGTTGGTGGGCAATCGGACCGGAATAATACCATCGCCAGCGAAGACTATCTGCAAACAATCCGTAAGGTGCGTGAAGACAAGCACATTAAAGCCGTGGTATTCCGGGTTAACTCCGGCGGAGGCAGTGCACTGGCGTCTGAGATCATCTGGAGGGAGTTATCGCTTACGAAGAAAGTGAAACCGGTAGTAGTATCCATGGGCGATTATGCAGCTTCCGGTGGCTACTATATCTCCTGTATGGCCGACAGCATCTTTGCGGAACCCAATACGCTGACCGGTTCTATCGGTGTTTTCGGAGTGATGTTCAATATGCAGGATTTCTTCAAAAATAAGCTTGGGGTTACCTTCGACGGGGTAAAAACTGCCCAGTACGCCGATCTGGGCTCTATGGGCCGCCCGCTCACCGATGTTGAGCGGAAATTCATTCAAAATGGGGTCGACAGTACCTATGCCTCCTTTAAATCGAGGGTAGTGGCTGGTCGTAAGCTGAATCAGGCCGTTGTCGACAGCATCGCCCAGGGCCGTGTCTGGAGCGGGCTGGAAGCCAAACAGCTGGGCCTGGTAGACCGTATCGGCGGTATTAAAGAGGCACTGGCATCCGCTGCTGCCCTTGCGAAGCTCAAAGAATACCGGTTACGCGAGTACCCCGAAATAAAAAGCCCGCTCTCCAAACTGATAAAAGGCCTCGGCGCCGATGCCAGCCTGAACATCGTGAAGAAAGAGCTGGGCATCAATTACGAGTTGTATCAGCAACTAAAGGAAGTCCAGCAGATGCATGGCTCGATTCAGGCGAGAATGCTGTTTAAAGAATTGGGAATTAAAAATTAAAAGCTAAGAAAGAAGAAATAGCAGGAAGAGCTTAGCGGATATCCGCTAAGCTCTTCCTGCTATTTCTTCTTTCTTAATTCCCAATTCTTAATTTTTCTCGTAGTTTTACCGCCGGTTTTTAAAAAGCAGATCAGATGAATGGAGCCAAGTACAGTCAGTTGAGGGCCATGCTAGCCATTACGAAGGGGAGTTTGAGAGGTATTTTCCGTAGCCCTTCCGCCGTAGTGTTCAGTTTGGGCTTTCCGCTGGTATTTATCCTGGTGTTTGGATTTATTGGTAACAGCACCGTTTCCGTGAAAGTGGGAGTGGATCGTGAAACCGATATTAAAACGCAGTTCTATCAGCGGTTGTCGCATGTGGGAACATTGAAGCTGGTGACCGACGAATCGGCCGATGAAATGGAAGATGACCTGAAAAAAGGCCGGCTGGTGGCGGTTTTGAATATCGTACCAACTCCGGGAGCCGATTCAGGGGCCGTGCATTACACCGTGAATATCCGTACTTCTACGGCATCCGATGCTAATAAGAAGGCCATTCTGATGTCGGTGCTGAAAAATCTGACAACGCAACTGGACAATGAAACCTATACCCGGCCTACGGTGGCTACTTTTAAGGAAACCGAGATACCGGGGCGGATGTTCAAAACCATCGATTTTATCCTTCCTGGTCAACTGGGTTTTGCGCTGATGAGTGCAGCGGTATTTGGTACTGCATTTCTCTTTTATAATATGCGTCAGACGCTGGTACTGAAGCGTTTCTTTGCCACTCCCATCAAACGTACCTATATTGTGCTGGCGGAATCGCTGAGCCGTATGATATTTCAGCTGATCAGCTCCGTAGTGATCATCGGATTGGGGCATTTTGCCTTTGGTTTCACGCTGGTAAACGGTTTGGCTACTTTCCTGGAGATGCTGGTATTATCGGTATTCGGCCTGCTGGTATTCATGGGCTTTGGCTTTGTGGTAAGCAGTCTGGCAAAGAACGAGAGCACCATTCCGCCGCTGGCCAACATTTTCACCCTGCCGCAGTTCCTGCTGGCGGGTACTTTCTTCCCGATCGACTCATTCCCTGGCTGGCTGCAGCCGGTTTGCAAGCTGATGCCGCTGACCTGGCTGATTGATGCCCTCCGTAAAGTAGCCTTTGAAGGGCAACATTTATGGAACGTAGGGGGCGATATTGCCATCCTCACCCTATGGGGCATCGTCGTATATGCGGTAGCCGTGAAAGTATTCAAATGGGAATAGTGCTATTTCGTTAGCTTTGTGCTAACAAAATCCCTTCACATGCAAGCCTTGTTCATTATCCTGGGTGCGTTTATTGTTTTTGTGCTGGGACTGTTTATTTTCAGTCTGTTCCTGTCATCTTCTGTTAAAATAGAACGTTCGCTGGTGATCCCGGCTGAGGCAGGGGTCGTGTTTCCCCTTGTAAACGTAGTCCGCAACTGGGAGCGGTGGTCGCCCTGGATGCAGGAAGATCCCGGCGTAAAGATCACCTATGGCGAGAAGGAAAGCGGAGTGGGCGCCAGCTATAGTTGGGAGAGCCGTAACCGCAATGTGGGAAAGGGCCATATGACGTTAACAGAGTCGAAACCCGATCAGTATATCGCTACCAGCATTGATTTTATGAAGATGGGTATTGCCAAAGGGTATTTCCGCTTCGACCCGGTGGCCGGTGGCACCCTGCTTACCTGGGGAATGGTGTGCGACATGGGGCATCATCCCTTGAAAAAGGTAATGGGATTGATGATGGACAGATGGGTGGGTAATGATTTTGAAAAGGGACTGGAAAATATAAAGCGCCTTCCCAAGTAATAATATATTTTTTCTATGCGTTTTTTTAAGTTAGGGCTGATCAGTGTAATTGTAATAGGCGGCCTGATGTTTTTTTTGTCCCTGGCGATGCCGTCGACAGCAGTAGTGGAGCGTACCGGGGTAATACAGGCCCCGATCGACACCGTTTATGCGCACATCAGCAACCTGCGTGCCTGGGCAGCCTGGAATCCCTGGACCCGGCCGGATACTACGGCTCCGCTGGTATTTTCGGAACCATCTGCCGGCGCCGGCGCCTGGTATAGCTGGAATGGCCAGCTCAATAGTGGTAAAGTGACGGTATTAGATAGTGATCCGGGCAAAGGGTTACATTATCTCCTGGATATCAAAAATATGAGACCCGTAAAAGCCGGAATTGAATTGAAGCCTACGGCAGATGGAAAGGCCACCGCTATTTTCTGGCATATGGAAATCAAACTGGGGCTTTTGCCCTGGTGGAAGCTGCGCGGTTTTGTGGCCGACAGGATCTACGGACCCGCTATGGATCATGGCTTAACGACGCTGAGCCGCATCTGCGAAGGAAAATAATATCTATTTATTTTACCATTGATCCAATAGTTTTGTTTTTGCCCGGTTTTATCGCTTAACTTGATAATATCAATTACTACTATTCTTTTACACCGGAAAAACTTAAAAAAATGAAACATTTCTTTCTGGCAACCTTATTTCTGGCTTTCAACAGCCTTCTTTTTGCACAGGAAAAACCACCTAAAAGTCCACATGTTACAGCGGAAGGCAACGGGATCAAAATCGTATACGGACAACCCTCCAAAAGAGGCCGCGTTATATTTGGCCAGCTGGAGCCCTTTGGCAAGGTTTGGCGCACCGGCGCTGACCAGGCTACTGAGATCACCTTCAGCAAAAATGTTGTTTTTGGTGGTAAACCAGTAAAAGCAGGTACTTACACCCTGTTCACCATTCCTGATCCCAAAACCTGGACCGTTATCCTGAATGGAAAGCTGGGCCAATGGGGTGCTTACGACTATGAGAAGAACAAAGGGGAAGATGTACTGGCTGTTAAAGTAAAACGTGAAGCATTAACTACTCCTGTAGAGAAACTTACTTTCACAGTACCAGCCAATGCAGTAGTGTTTGAGTGGGATGATACGAGGGTAACGATTCCCGTGAAGTAAGAAAGAATTACGAATTAAGAATTACGAATTACGGATCAAAGCGAAGACTTTAGCGAATGATAATGATATTTTGTCATTTGCTAAAGTCTTCGCTTTGATCCGTAATTCGTAATTCGTAATTCTTAATTCGTAATTCTTTCTTGCAGCGTCGCAATCAATTCCCTGATACTGGTATACACCTGCTCAAGCTGCTCATTGGTGATGCAGTATGGAGGCAGGATGTACAGGGTGTTGCCGAGCGGGCGGAGCATGATACGTCTGGCTCGGAAAAACCGGTGAAGTTCATCTGCGAGTTCGTTCGTGTATCCGTCGGCGTTAGCTGTTGCGATATCGAAGGCCAGGATGGTGCCTAGCAGTCGTGGTTGTTTGATGATGGAGTAGGTGTGCAGCTCTTCCAGGAACGCTGCATGTTTTTCGTGTATGCGTTGCCGGTTGGCGGCGCAGGCCGGATCTGTAAACAGATCGAGGCTGGCCAGGGCCGCCGTGCAGGCGAGCGGATTGGCTGTGAAGGAGTGGCCGTGGAAGAGGGTCTTGAGTTTATCGTTTGAGAGGAAGGCTTCGTAGATGTTGGCCGTGCTGGTAGTTACGCCCAGCGCCATTGCCCCACCGGTGAGTCCTTTAGAGAGGCATACGATATCCGGCTGGGTGTGCAGGTATTCCATCGCGAAATTTTTTCCGGTTCTGCCAAAGCCGGTCAGCACTTCATCGGCGATCAGCAGGATATCATGGGCATGGCAGTAGCGCAGCAGCTCATCAAAGGCAGTTGCATCGTACATGATCATACCACCGGAGCCCTGTAGCAGCGGCTCGAATATAAATGCCGCAATATCTTCGGGCTGAAGCGCTGTGATAGCCGCTTTCAGCTGATCTATATTATCAGTAGTGGGCACATCCAGAAACTGCACATCAAACAGGCGATCATCAAATACCCTCGTGAATACGCTTCTGCCACTAACACTCATAGCGCCGAAAGTATCGCCGTGGTAGGCATTGTTAAAAGCAAGCAACTTGTGTTTTCGGATACCTTTATTGTCCCAGTACTGGATCGCCATTTTCAACGCCACTTCAATGGCTGTAGAGCCATTATCTGAATAAAATACCCTGCTTTGATTTGATGGCAGGAGCCGTAACAGCCGTTCGGCAAGGTTTACAGCCGGAGGATGTGTATAGCCCGCAAAGATACAATGCTCCAGTTCCATCGCCTGTGCTGCTAACTGTTGCGCAATATGTGGATGCGCGTGCCCATGTATATTTACCCACCAGCTGGAGGTAGCATCCAGGTAGCTGTTGTTTTCTTCATCAAAAAGCAGCGCACCCTGGCCCCGAACAATACCTACCGGAGCAGGTGCTGTTTGCATTTGGGTGTAAGGATGCCAGATGATGTTGAGATCTCTTTCTGCTAAAGATCCTTTCTTCATAAATTAAGAATTGAGAATGAATGCGAAGATAGATCATCGGGAATTCCCAATACTAACTTACAGCTTCTTCCTCTTCAAAATCTTCAACAGATCTTCTGCTGCATATGGCTTCGGCAGTATTTCAGTGATGCCAAGGCTGGAGAGGCGTTCACTCACGTCGGGCATGATATCGGCGGTGAGTATAATAATAAAGGCTTTTGGCTGGAGATTCCGGATATGCGGGATGGTTTCATAGCCGTTCATTTCAGGCATGTGCAGGTCCATGATGATACCATCGAAATCCTGTTGCTGCATTTTTTCCAATGCCTGCCTGCCATTAGTAGCCGTTGTAATGGTGGCTCCTGACTTCCGCAGCTGAAGTTCGAGGATACGGATATTGATGGCATTGTCTTCTACTATTAGTAATTTCATATCATTCAGAAGGCCGTCGATTTGTTTATCTGATTGATGGATATGGCTGGTATCTGTTTCCGGTAGCCGGAAGCAGATATCGAAATAGAAAGTGGTGCCTGTGTTTTTCCGGCTATCGAGCCGGATCTGGCTTTTATGCAGTTCTACCAGTTTGCGGGCGATAGTCAGGCCCAGACCGGTGCCGCCGTGGTGGCGTGTGGTGGCTGCATCTTCCTGTATAAACGTATCGAATATTTTCTCCTGCATGTCGGAGGCAATACCAATGCCGGTATCTTCCACCGAAAAGGCGAGTGTACATTCGCTGTCTGATATACTGCTTACCCGAACCTGAAGGCATACGCTGCCTTCTATGGTAAATTTAATGGCATTGTCGAGCAGGTTATTAAGTATCTGCGACAGGCGATAAGGATCTCCCAGCAGAATAGAAGGAAGCTGTTTGTCTGCTTCCAGCAACAGCTGAACGCCCTTGGAATCGGCCAATGGCTTATGATTTCCGGTAATGCCCCGCAGCAGGTGGGTGATATTGAACCGGATGTTTTCCAGCTCAATCCGGCCAGCCTCCATCTTGCTGAAATCAAGGATATTATTGATCAGTCCCAGTAAATGGTGAGAAGAAAAATCAAGATTCCGGATCATTTCCATCTGACCGGGAGCCGGGTCTTCGTTCATCAGACCGGCGATACCGATGATGGCATTTAGTGGTGTCCGGATTTCATGGCTCATTACCGACAGGAATTCGCTTCTGGCCTGTGCAGCTTTCTGTGCGGCGTCGCGGGCATTCATCAATGCCAGTTCTGCATCTTTCTTATCTGTTATATCCATCAGGATACCCCTGAAATGAGTCAACTGTCCGTCGGCGTTATATTCCGGGCGGCCAACAGTACGCATCCAGGTTCTTTTCCCTTTGGCGGAAATATGCCGCAGTTCCAGGTCGTAGGGGATCTTGTCGTTGAACAGGTGTTCGCGGGCTGTATGTAATACACTAATCTCGTCGGGATGATAGAATTTCAGGGAGGCGTCCAGGGATACGGAAAAATCATGGGATACTTCCCGCAGCTCATACATTTCCTTTGTCCAATACATCTCTCCGGTATCTACATTAAATTCCCAACCGCCCATTTTACCCATCTGCAAACAGATACTTAAAAGCTGGTTGCTACGCCTGAGATCAGCCTGTGCCTGCAGGTATCCGTTGTTCTTTTTCTCGCTTTCAGAAATATTCCTGATCAGCAGCAGCATACGTTTAGGGGTGGGATATATGCTTTTTATCAGCCGCATTTTCAGTTGGTACCAGTTCTGGGGGCTTTGCCTGATATCGGGATATACAAACAGCTGCTCTTCCCCGGTGCGCAGCAACTTATCCGCCAGCTGGTTAAAGCCGTGAGCATGTTCGCCAAGTGCTTCTGCAATGGTTTTGCCGAGTATTTCTTCCTTAGGCCGGAAAAGCAGATGCTCCTGGGTACACCACACATGTGTGAATACCTTCCGGTCGTTCAGCACAAATACAATATCGTCCAGCGTATTCATCATCGCTTCCCGGTCTTCTTCCATTTGCCGGCAACGGTTTTGCCATTCCATCGCTTCTGCGGTGCTACGGGCATGTGTATGCAGGTGCCCCAGTACCTGCAGCAGTGGCTGAAAGAAGGCAATGGTATCTGGTGTATATCCTTCCTGATTGCCTCCCAGGCCAATTACTGCAACAACTGTTTGTTTATGCACGACCGGAAGCCCCAAAAAGCTGCGCGTAGTACCGGAATCGGCAAGGATGACGGGTTGTTCGCCGGAAACAACAGCCTGAAGAGGGGCTGTGAAATTCCAGTTGAACTGAGGCGCCAGGTTGATGGTCGCCATCGTATGAAGAAAAGGAATATTATCTTTTTTACTGATCTCACCGGCAAACCCATACTGGCTGTTGGTAAGTTCCATCATTTGCTGTAGCAGCCGTTCTACCTGATACCGGGTATGGTCGCCGGAGGCATAATCTGCAGACAGGTTGCCTATCAGCTCCAGCAGCTGTTGCTGCCGGACGAACAGGGATTTTCCCGGTATATTTTTTCCGTCAGGATCTCCTTTCAGTGAATCGTTAAAGGGACTTGCCAGCATATTGCGACGTCGGTTTAGTTAGTGATATGGCCACTTATGTACAGAAGCCTGTTTAGGGGGCTGACAATGCGTAACCAGTTATTAGTTCTATATAGCTGCTCGTTTCGTATGGCCGGATGTGAGCGATCCTGCTCCAATCTTGAATGTGTGCAGATAAATTTAATGAATAAACCGGAAAAAGGAACACCGTTGTTAGTTATTTTCTGTTACCCGGTATTTGATTGAAAAAATGCCCGATGCGCTCATCACACATCGGGCACTGATCTTCAATGAAGTTGTTTATTGTTTCATCCCATTGTTTTTAAACAGGGAGTAAGCAGTCTGATAGTTAGCAATGCTATTCTTCAGAAGGTTGCTGTCCATCGGCGCGGGATGCTGCTCGTTCTTTTCGCTGTTCCAGCTAAAGTATTCTGCTTTTTGCTGCGGGCTCAGGATAAGCAGCTTACCAGGTTCCAGGTAGCCCAGTTTCTGATAGGTGCTGATCATGGCCCGTGGCTGGTAGCCCGGCGTCAGCACGTTTTTTCCGTAGAGCCTGGTGGAGTAAGACCAATGCAGCATACCCAGCAGGGTAGGATATATATCGATCTGTGAACACATCGCATTTATCTCCTGTGGTGCGTAACCAGGAACGTTATAGATAATACAGGGGATATGATACTTGCTGATCTCTATTTCATTTTTGCCGGCGCTGCTGGCACAGTGATCTGCTACGAAAATGACGATTGTATTTTTAAACCAGGGTTTGGTACTGATTTTTTTCAGGAATTCGCCAATCGCGTAATCTGTATATTTCACGGCGCCTTCCCGGCTGGAGCCGGAAGGAATATCAATTTTGCCGGAGGGATAAGTAAACGGCCGGTGGTTGGAGGTAGTCATGATGAAATCATAGAAAGGCTTGCCTGTAGCGTATTTTTGGTCTGCGCTTCTAATGGCGGCTGAATAGATGTCTTCATCACAGATGCCCCAGGCATTTTCGAACTGTACTTCGTTGTCGGGGATATTGGTACGGGTAGTGGTGATCCGGTCGTTGCCCAGTTTGTGGCGCAGGCGGTCGGTAATATCGTAGCCATTATTACCGAAGAATTTATTCATATTGTCGAAGTAACCATCGCCACCATAAAAGAACGTGCTTTCGTAGCCAGCCTGTTCAAACAGATAGCCGACGGAGAAAAGATTTTCGTTATTCCTGCGTCGTACGATACTTTGGCCGGGAGTGGGAGGAACGGCCAGCGTTAGTGCTTCCATGCCCCGCACGGTACGGGTGCCGGTAGCGTACATATTAGTGAACAGGATACCTTCCCGGGCAATGCTGTCGAGTACAGGAGTGATATGCTGCGTATTTCCGAAGCGGGTCATAAAATCCGCACTGAAACTTTCGATGGTCACCATGATCACATTCGGTGTAATACGTTGGGTGGTATCCGTTATATTCCGGCGTATATTTCTGCCGCTATCGGCGAATTGACTGCCCGGTTCCTGCAGGAGAGAGCGGAGGCGCCGGAAGGCCCTGTTCTCATCTTCCATCAGGTAATACTTATCATAAGCCAGTTCATTATTGAAATAAGCCGATACGAAGGAATATACACCGGCTTTGGCCAGCTCCTGGGCGTAGCGGTTGGTGCCTTTCTCGGCCCAGGTGTTACTCACCACCAAAACATGGAGTATAGTGAGGCCCAGCAGCGAGCCGAAGATAGTCAGCCGTTGCCGGAAAGGTGTATGGGAACGGAAGCTGTTACGGAATATACCACGGCGACTGAGTATCCAGGTGATTAGTGCGGCAAGCAGCAGCACACCGCCAATCAGGAGAGGCAATGGATACGACTGGTTAATATTGCTGATCACTTCATAGGTGTAAATCAGGTAATCCACGGCGATAAAATCGAACCGGGCAGCGTATTCTCCCCAGAAGGTAAATTCTGCAAAAAAGGAAAATATCAGGATCACCGTGGCCAGGAAAAAACCGGTGTAGGTGAATATCCTGTTAAACAAAGTATTGTTAAGCCTTTGTGGTAAAACCAATAAATAAAAGGCGTAACCGATGGTGAAGAAAAGCGCAACTCCTGCGTCGTAAATAAAGCCCCTGGCAAATATCGCGGGTATATCGGTGGCATTCAGCCCGGCCTGAGGGAAGGCCCAGATTAACAACGCGGTTCGTACAAGGAAGGAGAGAAAAAATATCAAAACACCAAAGCCAAATAAAACAGCGTACCTGCTTCTAAACGATCTCATTTTGTACAGAATGATTAGGATCGCAAAGGTACGCTGTTCCAGGTATTTATAGTGCTCTCGACCTATAAATTAAATTTGATGGAGGCGTTGATGGTACGGCCATCAATAGGGCCCCAAAGCGGTGCAAAAACCGGGTTGCTCACTGAGCCGGTATAAAGCGGTGTATTCTTACCCTGACGGGCATCGAAGATGTTTTCCGCATTCAGCACCACGGTAATATGTTTGCCGAACTGGCGGGAAATCATAGCTGCCCAGAACCAGTAGTTCGGCGTTTTCTGATTGTTATAATCGTATTGGTTGCCCACCCAGCTGTTCTCAATACCGAAGCGCCATTTCCCTTCGATTTCGTAAGCCAGGGTGCTGGCAAATTTATCTTGTGGTGCAAAAGCAACGTTGGTGGAGCCGTCGTTGTTATAGTGAGAAACAGTATGGTTGTAGCCCAGGTAAAGTTCCAGTGCATCCAGTTTGAAACGCAGGTAACTGTCGGTACCCAAACTGTTTACTGCGTACGGCATGTTTGCCAGCAGGTACATATTGTTCTTATCCTGCACGGGGAGGATAGGATCTTTGATATGTGTATAATACAACGCCTGGTTGATGGTTACATCCACTTCACCGAGTGTGGTATGATAGTTACCATCGAAGTTGACGCCTCCACTTTTTTCGGCCTTAACATCGGCGCCAAGAGGCAACAGGTTGCGGTAGCCCAATGTTTGGGTTTGCGTGGTAAAAATAGCGGGCGACTTGTAACCGGTACCGCCACTGAGTCTCAGCGAAAGTCCTTCCACAGGTTTGTAAACGAAAGCCAGGCGGGGAAGTATAAACCAACCGAATACATTGTGGTAGTCGGCCCGCAGTCCGGCTTCTGCCATAAACTGATCGGTAAAGTGATAGCCGTCCTGTACGAAAGCGCCCATTGTGTTGTAGGTATAGTTGTTCAGCAGGGTGCTGTCGCCGCTGGCGCGGCGGTAAATTTCGCCGGTGTTGTTGAGGCCTGCCACCCAGTCGTGTTTGCCGCTGGTTTTGTGGTAAGCTGCTTCCAGGTAAGTATTGGTTTGGTTACCTATCAGTGCAAATGTACCTTCACTGTTTTGCAGATGGAAGAAGCTGCCGTTTCCTTTTACAGAAAGGGTACCGCCGCCGAGGTTTTTGCGGGTGAGCTGCAGTTCCACACTATGGCGGTTGCTGTTATTCACTTCTGTGTATTGATGAATGCCTTCCGCATGGTGTTCGAGTACCTGCATATCTCCGCCTTCGCGTTTTTCGATAGTACCGTTATAGCCGGCAATAAAGGTGGTTTGCGGATTGATATACCAGAAGAAGCGGGGATGCAGCAGATACTGGCGGAGGCGGGGAACGTCGCTGAAGCCGTCTTTGTTCACATCTACGGGATTCTGTGTGGTAACGCCGGCAAAGAGGGAGAGGCCCGTTTTGCCATAACGCTGGGAGTAGAAGGTATTGAAATTAGTTTCTTTCAGGGTAGAGCGGTTCACGAGTACGGACAGTTCCGGTTCGCTGCCGGGTGTTTTCGCAATGAAATTGATGATACCGGCAATGGCGCCGCCACCGTAGAGTGTAGATACGGAGCCTTTGATGATCTCGATCTGTTTCAGATCCAGTGGAGGAATGGCCAGCACACCGAAATTACCGCTGAGACCTTCGTACACGGGCATACCATCGCGCAGCAGCTGTGTATATTTACCATCGAGTCCCTGCATACGGATAGCGTTATTGCCGTTCACCGCGGAGGTGTTCTGAATATGAATAACGGAAAGGTCGCCCAGGATACTGGCCACGTTTCCGGGTTTTATACCGCTTTCCTCCATCATTTCTTCTTTGCCTAACACTTCTACTTTCATGGGAAGGTCTTCAATACGGCTATTGTTTCGGGTAGAGGAAATGATCACTTCGTTGAGGTCTGATACTTTGCTGATAGTATCCTTAGGGGGTAATTGCGTGGTGTCTTTAACATTACCGGGCACGCGGTTTTGCGCATTCAATACGGATGCCGCACCCAATAAAATTCCTGCCAGTAGAATATGTTTCATATATTGATTTATACAGCAAAGAAACAAAGTGAATCTGGAGCAATTCTGAATGGTGGCGTTTTACAGGGTGGCAGTGAAAATATGCCGATCATTCCTGTAATGATATTGTAGGGAGAAGTGATAAGAACCGGCAATTTTTTTAATGATGGCAAGGCCAAGGCCATTCGAATTGGTATAGCTGCTGTTATGTTTTTTGAAACGCTGAAAAACAATGTCGGACGGGATTTCGGGGAGATGACTGGTATTGGAGATGCTGAAGTATCCCGGAGCCAGCCGGATGTCGATACTGCCATGTTCATAATTGTATTTGATGGCGTTGCCGAGCAGGTTGCTGACCAGTATATCCGCCAGGGCGGGGTGCAGGGGCCAGGGAACGTTCGCTGTCATATCCTTGTTGATGTGGAGTTCTTTTTCCCGGATCAGCTCTTCAAACAGCAGCAGGTATTTTTCAACAACGGCATACAGATCCGGTTGTTCGGTAACAGGATACTGCTGGTTCTCGATCTTCGCCAGCAGCAACAGGTTATGATTAAGACGGGAAAGGCGCTGCAGTTCGTCGTAGCTAATGAGGATGCCCTGCTGCTGGGCTTCTGTCAGCGTATCATCCTGTAACAGTAGCTCCAGCTTGCTCTGAGCAATCGCCAGCGGTGTTTGCATTTCATGCGCAGCATCTTCTGTCAGCTCTTTAATATTGACGTAATCCTGGTGGATACGATTCGTCATGTTGCGCAGTGCATTATTCAGCTGGTTGAATTCGAAGGTATCGGTACGCTCAAATACTGCATTGGTCAGCTTATTCAGCTGCAGCTGCTGAATGTTGTAAAGCGAGCGGTAGAAGGGCTTCCAGACCTGGCGGCTGATCAGCCAGTTAGACACCAGCACAAACAGCAGTAGTCCGCCGAAAGCAACCAACATCACATGTATGACATTTTTGATCAGGTCATCTTTTTCAATCAGCGATTTACGCAATATCAGCTCATATTTCCGGCCATGTACATCCACCACCTGGCTTAGCTGCCGGAATGGGGCATAGTCATCTTCCGATGCCTGGTAAATTTTGACGCCCTTCAGCTTAGGTTCATCCTGTACCGGTTTGTCAGTAGGCAGCAATATGAATTCCGAGGTTTGGATATTAAAGATCGGGTTGCTGATGCTGGCGGTATCAAGATAGTGCATCCATTGTTGCTTATCATTCACCAACTCCTCATCCGTTTCATGTTTGATCTCTTTATTGAATTTTACGTACAGGTAATAGGCGCCGCCCGCAAAGATGGGCAGCATAATAAAAAGAAAAAAGATTGTTGTCTTGGAAAGTAATTTCATAATAGCTGATCGCTTTAGCTAACCAAACCGGTATCCGGTACCATATACAGTTTTAATATAATCTTCGCCGCCGGCTTCCAGCATTTTCTTGCGCAGGTTCTTGATATGGGTGTATATAAAATCATAGGAACCTGCCTGGTCGTATTCGTCGCCCCAAAGGTGACCGGCCAGGGCCGACTTGGTAACCACCCGGTGCTGGTTGGCGATGAAATAGAGCAGCAGCTGGTATTCTTTACCAGTGAGGGTGATAGACTTGTTATGTACCAGTACCGTTTTGGAGATTGGTTTAACGGTTATTTCATGAAAGCTGATGGTGGTATTGCCATCGAAATTCTTGCGGCGGAGAATCGCATTAACGCGGGCATTCAGCTCCGAAAGATGGAAGGGCTTTGTCAGGTAGTCATCGGCGCCCAGTTCGAGGCCCTTGAGCTTATCTTCGAGAGAGTCTTTAGCGGAAATAATGATAATGCCCGCGGTGGATTCCTGTAGTTTCAGCTCCTTCACTATGTCCAATCCGTTACCCATGGGCAGTCCTATATCGGCGATGATGCAGTCGTAGTCAAATTCATTGACCTTGTCGCGGGCGGCCGGGAAATCCGCCGCCACTTCCACAATATAGCCCTGCTTTTCCAGGTATTCCTCTATACTGGCCCTGAGCACGGGCTCATCTTCTATAATGAGTACTTTCATGGGGCTAAAAGTAGGGATAATTCCTAAAGAAATTCTGTAGCAGGGAGTTCAGGGGAGATAGTAGCTGTTAATAGGCTATGGTGCTGCTTTATGGAGTTATATTGTTAGGTGTCCGTATTTATTTTTGAGAGACTTTTCATACGTAAATGATATGAGCAGGGGCAGTTTTTTCTTTTCCACATTAAAACTAAGCGTGGTCACTTATCGTAGATAAATACCAAATAGCAAATCATTTCATGCAAGCATTATTATGAATTCTTATTTAAAGATGATTGCAGGCAGGTTATTGCAGAAGAAATACTCGTCCATGGCAGTTTCCCGGCGGCCCAGGCCGGATAAAGATACGAGGGAACTGATAGCGCTGATGGATAATATCCCCAATGCCAGGCTGGTAGCGGCAGCCTATCAGCGAATGATGAGAACAGGCCGGCTGGAAAGGCGTTTCACCAGTGGTGATCCCTGCAGAGGCTGGCTGGAAATGGAACAGATGATATTAGACCGGGAGTTGAGGCGTAAAGAAAATCGCCGTAAAATTATTTGGATGGTGCTGGTGTTTGCTGTGGTAGGGGCTGCTTCTTATATTGGAGGCGTTTACCTGCTGAATCAGGGAAAGAACCTGTCTGTACAGGCAAGATGAATTATACCCTTTTTTCTGAAGTCATGTGAATGGTGCGGGTGCCCGCTTTCACCAATAGTTGTTTACGCGTTTCAGTTAGCCCGTTTGTAAGAATAGTTACTAAATCTTCATGATGACCATCTTCCTGCGTGAAGGAAATTATGCAGGGTTGCTGGTTAATGCCTATGCTGGTCAGATCCAGATAGTGCCCGGTTGCAATTGTTCCGCTGATTAACCGGCCAGAAATAGTGAAATGGGTGCCAGGTTCGGGAAAGGGATACCTGAACTCCAGCTCGGCTACGGTTTGATGGTGCCAGCTGTAGAAGCAATGAGGACATTGCCTTGCTGAAATGGTTCTTGCCAACCCGTTGCAGCGGGGGCAGGTGTTCATGAAAATTTCTTCCCGATGTTTTTCGAGGATGCCTGATGCAATGTTCAGGTAGCACTGATCTACTCCCCGAGCCAACAGCGATAATATTTCGGGATCTTTGGTAAGCCACCCCCGGTCATACATTTTCTCCCGCAGGTGAGGAGCAGTTTCGCTTTGCGCGTAATAGAGTGCATGCCGCATTGCTACCGTTTCTTTAAAAGTCATCAGGTATCCGTAGTGATCGGCAATATATCTGGCGGTAGCAGGATCCATAGTGTAGATAAATGAGTGCAGCAAAATACATATAATTTATTTTCTTTAAAAACGATGAGAACATCCCCGACACATGCTCTTTGTGTGAACAGGATAACTCTCTTTATGACCAACAAAACACAACGACTATACTCCATCGACGCATTCCGTGCAATAACCATGCTGCTGATGATCTTTGTGAACGATGTAAGCAGCGTAAGCCACATCCCTTCCTGGATTGGGCATGTGAGCGCCGATACCGATGGTATGGGCTTCGCCGACACCGTATTCCCGTCTTTTCTTTTTATTGTCGGCTTGTCGCTGCCTCATGCCATCGGATACCGGCTGAAAAAGCAGCAGTCTTTTCTCTCCATTGCATCGCATATCTTTTTGAGATCCCTGGCGCTGATCGTAATGGGGTTTTTCCATGTAAACCTGGAGAGCTACAACGACGCTGCCGTGCTGCCATACCCGGTATGGGAGCTGGTCATTACAGTAGCTTTTTTCCTGATATGGCTGGATTATCCGGATACGCTTTCCCGCAAGCTTCGCTACAGCCTGATCGGCGTGGGGATTGCTGCACTGGTGGCCATGGCCTGGTTGTATAAAGGAGGAGAGCCGGGGCACCCGCACTGGATGGAGCAATCGTGGGGCGGCATTCTGGGAATCATTGGCTGGGCTTACCTGGTGAGTGCCCTGGTGTTCCTGCTGGTTCGCGGGCAATTTGGCTGGTTGCTGGGCGCCACGTTCTTATTCCTTGCGATCAATATCGGTACGCATGGCGGGTGGTGGCACGTGCAGCTGCCGGTAATAGGGGATGCTTCCGCTATTGTGCTGGTTATGGGAGGAACCGTGATATCCGTTTGTTACAGCCGTTTGCTGGCGCAGCAAAGGCTGGTATGGCCGGTACTGACCATCGCAGGCGTTATCGCCATTGTGTTGGGGTTTATAGTGAGACCTTATACGGGAGGTATTTCCAAGATAGGCGCTACGCCGGCATGGGTGCTGATTTGCGGCGGTATCAGCATATTGGTATTTGAGCTGCTGATATACGTGGTGGATGTTTGCGGGAAAACCCGCTGGTACCGCCTGATCCGGTCGGGAGGCACTGCTACACTCACCTGCTACCTGATGCCTTACCTTTTCTACTCCCTGATGATGTTGGCCGGCATCAGCCTGCCGGCATGGTTCAATACGGGCATAGGCGGTATACTGCGCTCCTTTGCCATAGCATTACTACTGATTATGCTGGCAGGGTGGATGGAAAAGAAACACCTGAAGCTGAAAATATAGGTTATAGCTTCACCCGGCGTGGCCAGGGTGTTTTGGGATCATTCACTGCACTCCATAGCAGCCCGTCAAGATCATTGAAGAAGGCGCCATTTGTGCGGGTATTACATAGTATTACCCAATTAAATCCCTTTTTAGCCCGGATGATTTCTGTGGCTGTACCTGGCAGGGAGCCTGCATGCCACCAGTTTTGATAGGCGTTCACACCCCAGCCGAGCGCATATCCTGGATTGGCCGCAGAACCGGTGGTCATAGCTGTAATGGAACTATCGCGCAATACATCAGGAGGATTCGGAAACCCGTCTACATGCAGGAGGAAACGGGCCATATCGATGGCTGAGGCGATCCATCCGCCGTGGGCATCCATGCGGCTGATGTTGTACATATACGGATCCTCGCTATTCTGGCCATAGTAGATGACTTCACCGGGTTTGCGTTGCTCCCGGGTATTGCCGCCTATTTGCATGGAGCTGATGCCTGCCGGGGTGAGAATGAGCTTTTTCACTGCTGCGTCATAAGGCATGCCAGTCAGTTTTTCGATCACACGGCCCAGGATGCAATATCCAAAATTAGAGTAGGCGAATACTTTGCCTGGCTGGTTGGTGAGGCCCTGGTGGTCCAGCGTCCACGAGATCAGTTCTTCCGCAGTCATTTCCGGGTGATGAAACATCGGATCGGTGAAGTTGTTGGTCCAGCCACCGCTCGTATGCTGCAACAGCTCCCGGATGGTGATCTATTGAACGCCGGTCGCATAGGGAGGATGGCCATATTGGGTACCCAGTATGGAGCCGGGGCCAAATACCCGGTCGTTGAGGGTGAGTTTCTTTTCTTCCACGAGTTTTAGTATAGCCGTGGCTGTTATTGGTTTGGAAACACTGGCGAGGCGGAAAAGACTATTCGGAGTAATGGCTGTTTTGAGCGAGGTATCTGCATAGCCATACCCTTTGGCATATACGATTTCGCCGTTGCGGGTAACAACAACAGCGATGCCGGGAACATGATAATGTTGCATAAAAGCGTGTACGCTGTCATCTATCCCGGGCAGGGATTGGGCATTGGAAAGAAGCCCAGGGGCAAGGCTGCAAAGCAGGCAAAGCAATAGTTTACATGGGGCTGTCATGATATTAAGGTATTAAAATATTCCCTTCGAGGAAAGTCCGGCAGGAGCCACCAATGAGCACTCTGTCGCCCATATCTTCACAATACAACTTTCCCGCTCTTGGCGATACCTGTAGTGCCGTGAGTTGCTTTTTCTCTAATTGCCGGCTCCAGAAAGGAATCAGGGAGCAATGAGCGGAACCGGTAACAGGATCTTCAAAGATGCTGGCCTGTGGCGTAAAGAAGCGGGATACAAAATCTACTGTACGACCTTTTGCGGTGGCGATGATTCCGCCGGGATCGAGGTTGATCTGGTTGAGAATAGCCTGATCCGGCCGGAGGTTGCGAACGATGTCTTCATCATGATACACCAGTACATAATCCCGGGCTTTGAGCACTTCCATCGGATAAGCGCCCATTCCGCGGAGGATCTCCGGTGGTAATGAGGCGGCAGTAGCGGGGCGCGACGGGAAGTCGAGCATCAGCATATCGTTGTGCCGCGTTACAGTGAGTATGCCGCTTTGGGTCTGAAAAACGATCTGGCGCATGTCCCATCCCATATGGCTGAACAACACATGTGCCGTGGCGAGGGTGGCATGTCCGCAGAGGTCCATTTCAATTTCCGGTGTGAACCAGCGCAGTTCGTAATGTCCGGGTTTGCCAGCAGGAATGAAAAAAGCTGTTTCCGGCAGAAAGTTTTCAGCAGCGATTTGCTGCATTACAGCCGTTGGGAGCCAGGCTTCGAGCAGGCATACTGCTGCCGGGTTTCCCCTGAATAGTTCATCCGTGAAAGCATCTACCTGGAAAATCGGAATACGTGGCATAACGAACAAATTAACCCTTGCAGCAAAGGTATCTTCTTTAGTGTAGAGTACAAAAGATGCTCTTAGCTCATCCTGATTCCATGCATCAGTTTCTCCATGGCGTTCCGGAATGATCCTGCCCTGGTCACTTCCCCGGAATTCACAAAGAAGATCTCATCCGCATTTTCAATGGTATTCAACCGGTGTGCGATGATCACGCGGGTAGTGGATGATGGCAGCTTCCCGAGTATCTCACTCAGCAGCTGTTCCGTTACGGTATCGATGTTGGCCGTGGCTTCATCGAGGATCAGGAGATCGGGTTTACGCAGTACGGCGCGCATGAAAGCGATGAGTTGTTTTTGCCCGAGGCTGATACTATCGCCACCGGAAGTTACTTTGGTTTCCAGGCCTTCATCGAATAGGGCCAGGAGCTTGCCCAGATTGGCTTCCTCTATTACTTCTATCAGCTGTTCGTTAGAGTAGTTTTCATATTGAGGATTGCCATAGAGGATATTTTCCTTTACGGTACCGGTGAACAGGAAAGGTTCCTGCAGGATGAAACCGATTTGCTGTGTACGTGCTGATGGATCATAGCTGCGTATATCCTTTCCATTTAGCAATACGGTGCCGCTGGTAGGATCGTAGAGGCGGGCAATCAGCGAGGCAGTAGTGGTTTTTCCGCCACCGGTGGGGCCTACGAGGGCATATGTTTTTCCTTCTTCCAGTGTAAGGTTAATATTATGCAGTATTTCCTTCCCTTCCGGATAGCCGAAATGCACGTTCCTGAATTCCAGCAGTGAGGGGGCAGCGGGAGCACTGGCTGCTGCCGGAACAGTAAGCAGATTGGTTTCCAGGGCCAGTATCTCGGAAATACGGTCCCAGCCAGCCATTGCTACCTGGAAGTTGGCCCAGAGGGTAGCCAGCTGCCGCAGCGGATTGTAGAAGTAAGTGGCATAAGCCAGGTAACTTACGAGCAACCCTATGCTAAACTCATGTTGGGCAATGAGGTAAATACCGCCTGTTAATACCAGCAGTTGCGCAATGCTGGCACACATGGCATAAAACGGAAGGAATATGTTATTGGCTAAACCAGCGCCGATGGCTGTTTTGTAGTTGTTGTTATTGGCTTCATTAAAACGTTTCCTGAAATAATCGCGGCGGTTGAAGGCGATGATCACTTTGAAATTATTCAGGCTCTCCTGTATTTCTGCGCTCAGGCCGCCTACTGATTTCATATTAGCCGCATTTTTCCGTTTTACCCAGGGAGAAAGCACACGTGTGAAGATCAGTATCAGCAGGGCCGGCGCCAGGGCGGCGATACCTACTTTGTAGTTGATCACCAGTAAGAAAATCCCGGCGCCGATCATCGTCATGATATTGCCGACGAATTGCATCAGTGATTGGGAGAAAAACTGATTGAGTTTATCGGTGTCGTTGTTCACGCGTGAGATGAGGTCACCGGCCTTGTTCTGGTTAAAGAAGGCAACGGGCAGCTGTTGTATCTTGCTAAAAATCACATTACGTAAGGTATACAGGGTACGTTGTCCTACGCCTCCCATCAGCTTCGTTTGGTTGTAGCTGGTGAACAATGCAACAAGATACATGCAAAGCAGAATGCCGGAGAATACCAACAGGCCGTGGTATTGTTTATTTTGCACATAGTGGTCGATCGCATAGCCCGTCAGGAAAGGCCCCAGCAGATTGAGTGTGGAGTTGATGATGATGGCAGACAGGGCCACCACCAGGTTTTTCTTTTCTCCGGAGATCAGCTGCAGCAGGTTCCGGAACGCAACGTAGTTCGACGTTCTGTGATCCTTTTCCGTATACTTGTTAAGATTGTAATTCATAATTGCTGGTACTTTGCTGGGAGTTAAAAATCTGGATGTATTCAGGACTGGATTGCATCAGCTCCTGATGTGTGCCTATGGCAATGATCTCTCCCTGCATGAGCAGAATGATCTGATCGTAATGTGCCACAGATGCAATTTTTTGTGTGACGGATAGCAAAGTGATTCCCGGGTACATGGCATGTACATTTTCCAGGATCTTTTTCTCTGTATTGGTATCCACGCGGGCGGTGAAATCGTCGAGCAGGAGCAGCTTAGGATTGATAGCCAGGGCCCTGGCAAGCATGATGCGTTGTTTTTGTCCACCGGAAAGACTAGCCCCTCTTTCCGATACTACTGTTTCCAGTCCATCCGGGAGTGTATCGGTGAAATCCTTTAACGCGGCGACTGTGAGGGCCTTCTCCATATCCTTATTGGTAACGGTTTCATTGAAGGCGATATTCTCCCGTATGCTCATATTAAAAATGATGCTGTCCTGGAACACGAAGCCAACCTGGCTGTGGAACGATTCCGGGTTGTAATCACCGACAGCATGTCCATCTACCAAAACATTACCGGCAGTAGGTTTAATCAGTCCTGTGAGCAGGTACAGCAGCTGGGTTTTACCTGCCGCCGTGGGGCCAATCACGGCCACTTTGGATCCTGCTTTCACCCGGAAGGAAATGTCTTTCAGCACCGGCTTCTGACCGTAGCTGACATTGATGTCTCTGAATTCGATATCGCCTTTCAGGGAAGCGGTTACTGATCCGCCGGGCATGATGTCGGGCATGTTTACCACAGCGCTGATACGCTGATAGGAGGCGGAGGCCTGGGCAATGATATTGCTCATAAAGCCAATAACGAGTATCGGGAAGATGAGAAGCGTAAGATAACTGCTGAAGGCTGCAAAATCGCCCAATGTCATACTGCCCGAGATAACAAAATGGCCGCCGAGTGTAAGAATGACCAGTGAAGCGATGCTGGCAGAAAAGGTGATCACAGGAATCAGTCCTGCAAACAATTTCACAATGCTTAGTCCGAAGCCCATGGCCTTGCCGTTGGCATCAAGGAATTTATTGTATTCCGGCTGTTGCGAGTTTACCACCCTGATCAACGCAGCACCAAGAATGCTTTCATTGATCACTTTATTGAGCCAGTCCATTATTTCCCGGCTCTGGATAAACAACGACCTTACTTTTTTCAATACCAGGTAAAAAGTAATTCCCATGATAGGAAGCGTGGCTATTACGGCCAGCGCCAGTTTCCAGTTGATAGTGATCAGCAGTACGCTGGCTCCTATAATAATGAACAGAGATGATACCAGCGACACAATTGCCTGCGATACGAACAGTTTGATGGAATCTACATCGGCGATCAGGTTGGTAAGTAATCGCGATGGATTGGCTTGTTCCACCCAGGCATAACTCTGGCCGGAAATCTTATCAGAGATCTTCGTCCGGAGGTTGCGGGCCACCTGTTCCGAGACGTAGGTCTGGATGATATTCTGGAGATAAGTAAACAGCAGGATTACCGCTATGGCCACAAGAAATTTGATCAACAGGGCATTGAGTTGAAAAGTGCCGCGTCCGAAATCATCAATTCCTTTTCCGATAATTTTGGGCAACCACAGGTTAAGACCGTTACTAAGCAGCGTAAACAGGATCAGCAGCAATACCATACCCATATATGGTTGCAGCAGACTGAAGATGCCGGCTTCCTTTTTTTTGCTTCCTTCTTGTTTCATCAGATCAGCTATGTTTAATGCAGGGTTTTCGGGGGAGAAGACGAATGTACGCCGCAAATATTGTATATAAATACATCAATTTATAATTTTTGGGAAGGACGGCAATAAAAAAAATCCGGGGATGGCGGCCCCGGATTTTTGAATCAGGCATTGACCGTGGCCGCTTTTTTCCTGTCGGCAATAGCACCGGCCAGCCATAAAAAATCATCCAGGAATTTCCTGGCATTTTTGCTGGTTTGTTCATTTACGAGGTCGTGGCGTTCATTGAAGGCGCCGTAAATTTCAGGTACCAGCAGTTTGGAAGGCAGTGGAAATGCGCCCATGCTGAGGATGACATGCTGAAGATGGTTGGAGGCGTTGATTCCTCCCATTTTGCCGGCGCTGACAGCGGCTACTCCAATTGCTTTACGGGAGAATTCCGCATAGAAATAGTCCAGCGCATTTTTCAGAACGCCGGAGAAGCTGCCATGGTATTCCGGCGTTACCAGTATCACCGCATCGGCTGCATACAGACGCCGGCTCAGATCCAGGGCGGTTTGTGGCAGTTCGGGGTGAAGGCCCACGCGTTCTTCCAACAATGGGAGCGGGGTTTCAGCCAGATCTATCAGATCGGTTTCCTGGCGGCTGTCAGTAAGCTGTTGTTCCAGGTAATGTGCTACCCGGTGCGACTGTCGGCCCAGGCGTATGCTGCCAATGATGATTGCAATTTTCATAATTATCAGTTTTATTGTTTTAGTAAGCGCACAGCTGTTCCATTGCATCCCTGTGCAACAGATCCGACTGCAGTTAGTATATAAGTTGGATTTGGGTGTCGTATCAGCCGGCGGGCCCGGCCAGCTGATATCTCTCTGAGAATAACAGGAAGAATGCATACAGCTGCAGGTGTTCATGATACCGCTTGCCCATAAGCTTCCCCGGCTGATGATAATATTTTATAAAACAAAGATAGTATCTTTGATTAATAAACATAATAAACACTTTGTTTATTATGAGTAAAAATATCATGGAAGCAGAAAGGACGGAGGCCCCGGCAAATACCTGCTGATACAACACCATTGTCCGATTTACGCCGTAGCGGGACAATGGCCGTCGTTTTGCCGTTCGGAGCTGGAGATGTTCAGGAATCTGCTGGGAGAAGCGGTGAAGGTAGAGCGGCCGGAGCATATGTTTTCGGGGCAGTGGCGTTGTGTGTACAGGATTAGCGGGCGTTGATTTTTTTCCATACATTGCCTGCATATTCCGTCCGGATAAAATATGGAAGCAATTATTTTCTGTGGCATACAAGGCAGTGGTAAGACCTCATTTTATAAGCAATACTTTTTTGATACGCACCTGCGTATTTCACTGGACCAGCTGAATACCCGCAATAAAGAAGGTAAGTTGATAGATGTTTGTGTAGCTGTTCATCAGCCGTTTGTTGTAGATAACACCAATCCTACCCGGGCTGAGCGGGAAAAATATATCCGTATTGCAAAACAGCACAAGTACAAGATTAAGGGATACTTTTTTCAGTCGGACCTAGCCGCTGCCGTGCAGCGTAATAACTTGCGCGGGGGGAAGGCCTGCATTCCGGAGATTGGGATCCGCAGCACCTGGAAACGGCTGGAGCCACCTGTAATGGAAGAGGGATTTGACGAATTATATATAGTGGAATTATTGGCTGATCAGTTTATAATAAAAGCATGGAATCATGAAGTTTGATGACCTTGATAGTAAAATGCGCGTATACGAAACGGCGCATGATGAATCGGTAGTACCGGGCATGTATATCGTGGCCCGGATAGATGGGAGGGGATTTACGCGTCTTACCAAGGAATTACATTCTTTTGAAGCTCCTTTCGACGAGCGTTTCCGGGATTATATGATTGAAACTACCCGGCACCTGATGAACTGTGGCTTCAAAGTAATATATGGATTTACCCAAAGCGATGAGATATCATTGTTATTTGATTATAACGAAACTGCTTTTGCCCGGAAGCACCGGAAGTATACGTCGATATTAGCGGGAGAAGCCAGTGCAAAGTTTTCGTTATTGCTGGGTAGCATGGCAGTATTTGATTGCCGCCTGAGTTTATTGCCGAACAAAGCGTTGGTCGTGGATTATTTCCGCTGGCGCAATGAAGATGCGTACCGGAATTCACTGAATGCACACTGCTACTGGCGGTTGCGCCAGGAGGGCCTTTCGAGGGAAGCGGCTACAGGCCGGATTGAGAAACTGAGTACAGCGGAGAAGAATGAGTTACTATATGGATTCGGCATCAACTTCAATGATTTGCCGTTGTGGCAGAAGAGGGGAACAGGGGTTTACTGGACCGAAGTAACTAAGGAAGCATTTGATGTAAAAGTGCAGGCACAGGTGATGGTAAAGAGGAAACAGTTGTATAGCAATATGGAATTGCCGATGAAGGATGAGTATAGTTTGTTTGTTGGGGGGATGTTGGAGGGATAGGTTACTCAACTTAGCCGGCTGGAAGGATAGCTTCGATGAAGCTGTTGCACTGGTCCCGGAACTCATCGCAATGATCAAATAGTAAGGCTCCGCCATCGGGTTGCACATGGCGTTGAATAGTAGTGAAAACGAGATTTTCTTTATAAGGTGAAATTCCTGCAAAATCGAACAGGATTTTATTGGTGGATGACAGATGAGTGTATAATGAAACAATCTTCTGGTCGCATGACGACAGGTGTTGAAGAATACTGTTTTCATTTATTTCCGGGATGGCGTATAATTCCGTTATCAGTGCACTTCGCGGGCCGGCATTTTTCCGGACAAATTGCTGAACAGTGGAAGGTAGAAAGCGTCGCTGAGGAAGAGAATCTATAAACGCAAACCCAGCCCCGGGTACCAGCGTTTTCACAAACCTCTGTACCGTTTCCCGAAAGAACGGGCCACCGGGGATCTTTATCACAACTATTTCTCCGGCATGTAACCGGAAAGCGGGAATGAGAAATCGTCCTGCCCGTTGCTCCTTAAAATCAAGTATCACCTCCTGATGCTGCATATACCCAAAAATACGGTTTCGACAGTTCCCCGATTATTAAATACTTAAACACTCACCATTAAATACTTAAACTATCACCATAATCAATCCACCAGGTAACCGGATCTTTGTGTCATCAAAAAAACAACAAGCATATGACATCACAGAACAAAATAGCCCTGGTAACCGGTGGTAGTCGTGGTTTAGGCAGGAATATGGCATTGCAGCTGGCCAAAAGCGGTAACGATGTAGTCATCACCTATAAAGGCAACAGGCAAACAGCAGAAGAAGTAGTGGCTGAAATAAAAGCCCTGGGCCGTCAGGCAGCGGCGTTTCAGCTCGATACCGCCGATACACGCAGCTTTAAAGCCTTCTGGGAAACAGTGGCCAGCCACCTGAAAAGCGCTACCGGCGATGGCCGTATCGACTTCCTGATCAACAACGCTGGTATCGACAGGGGCTCGAAAATCCCTGATACGACAGAAGAAGATTTCGATGAGCTCTACCATGTGCACCTCAAAGGAGTATATTTCCTGACCCAGCAGGCATTGCCATTTATACGCGACAATGGCCGTATCATCAATCTTTCTACGGGTCTGGCCCGTTTTGTAACACCTGGTTATGCGGCGTATGCTTCCATGAAAGGCGCTATCGAGGTATTTACCCGCTACCTCGCCAAAGAGATCGGCCACAGAGGCATTACCGCTAATGTGGTAGCCCCGGGAATTATAGAAACTGATTTCACCAAAGCCGTATTTGAACATGCGCCGCAGGCCATCGCTCATATCAATGCTAACACTGCCCTGGGCAGAACCGGCGTGCCCGACGATATTGGCGGAATTGTAGCATTCCTGTGCACAGAGGAAGCCCGGTGGATCAATGCGCAGCGGATTGAGGCTTCGGGAGGAATGTTCCTGTAAGAATTACGAATTACGAATTACGAAATGCATAGGAGATATAAGCGAGTCACAATAATATCCGCTTATATCTTCTATGCATTTCGTAATTCGTAATTCGTAATTTTAAGAAAAAGCCCATGCCTGATAACGCGCTCTTAAAGAAACTCTACTTCTACAAAGCTACCAGTGCGCTGATCGTAAATGCGCCAGAGGTATATTGGTTGCTGGTCGGCGACATTCCCCACGACACTAAAGCTGCCGCAAAGAAGAAGGGCTCCTATGATTTTGTACAAGTGTTTGCCACCACTCAAAAGGAGCTGGAAAAACTGATAGCGGCTGTAGTCCATGATGGCAAACATGATTGCCTTTTCTGGGCCTGTTATCCTAAGGGAACGGGAAAAATAAAAAGTGATATCAAACGGGAAACAGTGTGGGTAGCTTTTGAGGCGGCAGGACTGGAAGCTGTGTCCAGCATATCTATCGATGAAACATGGACCGCCCTGCGGGCAAGGCCGCTGGGCGTCAAATAAGGCTGACCGTAATCGGACACCCGTGTACCAAAAGCGGGCATTGTTTTGAAATTAAGATGCTGATTGTCAGTGTGTATTTGTTTCGGCACTTATTTGGGGCAGGATACCCGGACCTGCAAAGCTGCACCATGATCAAGAATTATTTCAGCATCGCCCTCAGGAACCTTTGGCGAAATAAAGGTTTTTCAGCCATTACCATTTTCGGGCTGGCAATAGGTATTACTACCTGCTTACTGATTGTATTGTTTGTAAACGACGAGTTGAGCTACGACCGTTATAATAAGAACGCCGACAGGATATACCGCATCGACGCGGATTTCCTGGTGAATGGCGCCGCATTCAGAGAACATACTGTGCCTGCACTACTCGGGCCTGTGCTGAAAGAAGAAAATCCGCAGGTGGAGAATTATGTGCGATTATTGATCGGTGGTAATATCCTGGTCCGTAAGGGTGATAATACTTTCGCCGAAACTAATGCCTGCTACGCTGATTCCAGTATATTCGATGTGTTTACCCTGCCGATGATCAGTGGTGATCCGCGCACCGCGCTTACCCAGCCGCATACCATGGTTATTTCAGAACGAATGGCCATGAAATATTTTGGCACTACAGATATAGTAGGCAAAACCATGATCACTGATAATGCAACAACTTATCAGATCACCGGAGTGATCAGGAATATGCCGGATCAGGCGCACATGCACCTCGATTTTATCCGGGCTATGGCGGAGCGGGGCGATAGCCGGGATGCAGCCTGGATGTCGGATAACTTCACCACTTACATGCTGATGCGTAAGGGTGCTACCGGGCAGCAACTCCAGCAATATGTGGATGCCGCCACTAAAAAATATATGGAAGGTCCACTGAAGAAGATGACCGGCAGCAATTTAGATGAGCTGAAAAAAGCGGGAAGCCATTTTGGCTATACCCTGTTACCGTTGACCAGTATTCATTTGTACTCGACCCTGCGCGATGAAGTAGAGCCATCGGGCAACATGCAATACGTATACATCTTCATTGCGGTGGCCATAATTATTCTGCTAATCGCCTGCGTAAATTTCATGAATCTTTCTACCGCCCGTTCTGCCGGAAGGGCTAAAGAAGTCGGAGTCCGGAAAGTACTGGGCTCCAGGCGCTCCGCACTGATCCTGCAGTTCCTGGCGGAATCCACTGTTACCAGCTTCTTCGCCATGTTGCTCGGCGTAGCCATGGCTGTGCTGTTGCTGCCGTACCTGAACCAGGTGGCCGATAAACATATCCGTTTCCACGCTGCGGCATTGGTGTGGATCCTGCCGTTGCTGGCAGGAGTTACCCTGTTCATCGGTTTGCTGGCAGGCATCTACCCAGCGTTGTTCTTGTCGGGGTTTGAACCCATTAAAGTGCTGAAAGGGAAGATCCGTATGGGATTCAGCGATAGCTGGTTGAGGAATAGCCTGGTTGTTTTCCAGTTTGCATCTGCCATACTTCTTATTGTTGGTACTTTGGTCATATACAATCAGCTGAAATTTATCCGTGATAAACAGCTGGGCTACGACCGGAACCAGGTACTGGTGCTGACAAATACCTATCCGCTCGGGGATCATGCACGCGAATTCAAAGCTGAAGTAATGCGGCTGCCCGGCGTAGACAAAGGATCCATCACCGGCGTGCTGCCTACCGAGCTGAGTACAAATACCGCCATCTATTCCAGAGACGCCGCTTTCAGTACAGGCCAGGTAACGGGCCTGGTGGAATGGCTGGTGGATGGCGATTTTATTCCAACCATGGGAATGAAAATGGCCAATGGCCGCAATTTCTCCGCCGACATGCCTTCTGATTCATCTGCTATATTGGTCAATGAAACCGCTGCCCGTTTGATGGGAATTACAGACCTGAACAACAGGATGCTTTACGGAGGCAGCCAGGGGAATGGAACTGTCCTGAACGTCATTGGTATTGTGAAAGACTTTAATACCGGATCGTTAAGAAGTAAGATCCCGCCGGTAGTATTCCGGCTTGTTTTCGAGCCCAGAAGAATTGCTTTCCGCGTGAATACACATCAGCTGCCGGAATTGCTGGCGAAGATAAAGCAGGTATACCAATCGCAGCACAGCATGGCCGGACAGCCATTCACCTATTCCTTCCTGAACGATGATTTTAATAAACTATACCGTGCAGAAGAACGTACCGGGAAAATATTTGTGTCGTTCGCCATTCTGGCGGTACTGATTGCCGCACTTGGAGTATTCGGACTGATCACTTACGCAGCAGAACAGCGTACCCGGGAAATAGGTATACGCAAGGTGATGGGTGCATCAGTGACCGGCATTGTGCTAATGTTGTCTAAAGATTTCTTCAAACTCATTGGCATATCCGTATTAATAGGCAGCCCGGTGGCATGGTTTATCATGAGCCGCTGGTTGAGGAACTTTGCTTATTCGGTAAACATCAGCTGGACGGTTTTCCTGATCGCCGCGTTGATTGCGATAGCCATCACCATTGTATCGGTTATTTACCGGGCTGTGAGCGCCGCCACGGCCAATCCGATAAACAGTCTGAAAGCAGAATAAGGGCTATTTTGCCAGGGGCAGCTCCAGGTAAAAGGTACTGCCTCCTTCCGGATTGTTTTCAAACCAAAGCCGTCCATGCTGGGCGATCGTGTATTCTTTGCAGAGGTACAGACCTAGCCCGACTCCTTTTTCGTTATTAGTACCAAAAGTGGAACGGACTTTCAGTGAAAAAATATCATGCTGACGGTTCTTGTCGATACCGGCACCACTGTCTTTTACCGATATCAGGCATTTATTGCCGGTTTTGCTGGTGCTGATAAAAATAGCACCACCGGCAGGTGTGAACTTGGCGGCATTGCCCAACAGGTTGCGGACAATCAGTTGTAACATATTGATATCTGCCATGACGCGGATAGAGGCATCGATACTGGTATCAAGACTGATCTTCTTTTTGGTGACAGCCATCTTGTTGATCTTCAGGATAGGGTGTATGGCCGCAGCCACGTCTACCGGCGCGAGGTTCACGTGCTGGCCATCGAGCTGCGTTCTCGACCAGATCAACATATTATAGAGCATCTCCTGCGTACTGTTCACTACATATAGCAGTTCGGTTTCCATTTGTTTTTTGTCATCCGGGCCCAGCTCAATTTCCCGCATCAGTTCCAGGTACGATTGTATGGAAGCCAGCGGGTTACGGAGATCGTGTGAGATAAGGGAAAACAGCTTACTTTTCTCTGCGTTCATGATTTCCAGCGACCTTGCCTTTTCCTCATTTCTCTTTTTTTCTTTGGCGTATGCATTTTTCAGATAAACAGTACCAGCAAATATGACCATAGAATTAATGATATAAGTAGGCGTCATATCTGCAAATATATCTCCCCGGGTTTGGTATACTGCCTCCACCGGATGATAGTATTCCCACCAGATAAGCCCCAGTACCGTAATAAGATTCAGCGCCAGCCACCAGATATACTGTTGCCGGGGCGAAATGAGCATGGTCAGGAAAAAAGCCAGTGTGAAAGACAGGAGGGAAGCACCCTGAATACCGCCGGCGTAAAAATAATTGATGGCAAATATTACATTGATCGTAACTACGGAAACGGCTATACTGATTGCCATCTGCCTGCGGTATCTTGATAAATAATAGATACCTGAAAATATGATGACCAGTACCCCGAAAAGCAGCGAGGTGACAGTAAGGCCGGTAATATAATTGTAAGGAACATTAAAGGCAATGATAACGAGAGCAATGACACAAATGGCATTGAAAATCCGGTTTTCGAGGGTGAAATGCGCGGCATCTCCGATAATCAAATTCGTTATTTGCTTCACTCGTTGTCTTAGATTGCTTACGCCGGGTGCTGACATGTTACTAATTTAAACAAATCCGATGGCTATCTGCAGCGAATTTGCCAGGATAAGGATAAAATTTTTAAGTTTTGTTCTCACATTTTGATTACTTTTCATAAAGAAGTTATACAACCAAAATGTAATGCGCATGTTATGAAAAGCAATATCCACGCCATTTCACACTATATGAAATAAATTGTTTCAACTAAATTAATGTTTTAATAATACGCCTGCTATGCACCGGCTAAATGGATAAAAGTAATTTCGTCGGATGTGACCATCTCCCCGTATATGACCACCCAGTTATCAGATATGGCCTTATTCCAACTCATGAAAGCCGGCAGCATTGAGGGCTTCACGGAGTTATACAACCGGTACTGGGAGGAACTATATGGTTTTGCCTGGAAGATATTAGGAAATAAAGACCATGCGGAAGATGTGCTCCAGGAGCTGTTCCTCCATATATGGGATAAGCGCGATGCTATTCAGATCACACACCAGGTAAAAGCTTACCTGTACCGCTGTCTTAAAAACAGGATCTATAATTTTCTCAAAGCCAACGCTGTAAAAAACACGCATTACCAGGCCCTGCTTAATACCATTAACCATTTGGAAGATGAGGACGCACGGATAGAACAAAAAGAAAGTACCATCCGGCTCCTGCATCACCTCGAAATCCTTCCCGGCAAAATGAAAGAAATTGCCAGGCTGTATCTTATCGAAGGCCTCAATGTCAAAGAAATCTCTTACTTACTCTCCCTTTCCGAACATACCGTCAGAAACCAGCTGAATAACATGAAACGACGGTTACTACGCAATAATCAGAAATGTTAATGAAATGTTAAATGGTGGTTTAGTCTGATCAAAAAATAACCGCAGGATTGTCTTCGTACATATGCAAGGGTTATGACAGATCATCTTGATAAGAAAATTTCTGACTTCTTTGACCGCCTGGGTAACCGTCCGTTACCCGGTCCCTTCTCATCAGATGATGAACGTGCGGAAACGAAACAGCGTTTGCTGGGTGCTATACTAACGAAAGCTGCGCCGGATGCAAAGGTGCGCCGTATAGGCAAACCATGGCGGGCGATTGCCGCCGCTGCCGCGGTACTGGTATTACTGGGTCTGGGAGCCGCATACCTCTGGCGTATACATCCGCAGCAGCAACCATTGCTGGTAACCCGCATCAGCACTGGTATCAGAGAACAAAAGAAAATAATGCTGCCCGATAGTTCAGTGGTCATACTGAATGCGAATTCATCTGTGAGTTTTAACAGCGACTTTAATAAAACAGACCGTATCGTTACCCTGCAACAGGGAGAAGCTTTTTTTACCGTACAAAATGATGCTGCCCGCCCGTTCCGGGTGAAAGCCGATAGTATCACTACTACCGTACTGGGTACCTCCTTTAATATGATGAAGTATGCGTACACCCCTATGGTGAAAATACTGGTGAAAACAGGTAAGGTAAGTGTGAGCAGTAATAAAAATGAGCTTTGCAGACTGCAGCCGGCAGAACAGGTATCGGTGAATACAGTCAGTGGACAGTTTAAAACCAGCCATGCAGAAGGGTTATCGGGCGATGAGTGGACAACCGGCCGGATCATTATCCGGGAAGAACCTTTGTCGGTAATACTGGAGCGTCTTGAAATGCTTTATGGGGTGGAGTTCGACACACACGCTGTGCCGGATGAATCGCTTCGTACCATCACCTTTAACGCCAGCATGCCCTTGCAGGATGTATTGAATATTGTAGAGAAGATAAGCCAGGTAAGGTTCAGCAAAAAAGACCATCAAACCAAAATTCACGTGCATGTAAAATAAAAACAGCATTCGCCCTAACGAATGCTGCGGAAAACTCTCACATAAAATGAAAGCTCATGATTCTCATTTCTAAAATTAGAGAAAGGATACCTATTTGCAAATTATTTAGGTTAAAAATAAGGTATCTCTTTTTATGTTTCTTATCACTTATCCTGTGTTATCCGGTACTGGCGCAAACCGGCCGGCAGCTCGACCGTAAAATACCGCATCTTTCCGTTGATGCAGGCAACGCCCTGGAAGCTCTGCGGGAAATAGAAAAAGTGACCGGTCTTAATTTCGCCTATAATGCCAACCAGCTCAAAAATTATCCGGTATCTAAGCAGACCTTCGATAACAGGTCCCTGCGCGATATTCTTACCAGTCTATTGAAAAACACCCATTCTGTTATCAATGAACAATCCGGCGTGATCGTGATATTGCCGGTAGCAGCCCAGGACAAAGCCCCGGCGCCGGTGAAGAAAACCACCGGTATTATCAGCGACAAATCCGGTCCGCTGCCGGGAGTAACCGTACAGGAAGAGGGTACCAGCAATGGTACGATCTCCGACGAAAACGGTCGCTATGCCATCAAACTAAAAAATCTCCCCTCCACACTGGTATTCAGTATCACCGGTCTGAAAAAACAGGTGATACCGGTAACAGAAGAAGGTACGCTGAATATTTCTATGGAAGGAGATCTTCAGAAGCTGAATGAAGTAGTAGTTACCGCGCTGGGCATCAAACGGGAAGAGCGTTCCCTGGGATATGCCATCCAGAAAATCGGTGGCGAACAGGTAGATAACGCCAGGTTCACTGACCTGAAAACCGCGCTGGCCGGGAAAATCGCCGGCGCCCAGTTGGTAGGCGCGCCCAGCTCCACTTTCAGGGATGCGGGCATCCGTATGCGCGGCGCCAACAGTTTAGGCGGCGGTTCTCCTATTTATGTGCTGGATGGAACTATTATTTCACATACCGATATCAACCTGGATAATATTGAATCCATCTCCGTGCTGAAAGGCGCTGCAGCTACGGCGCTCTATGGTATCCGCGCTGCTGCCGGCGCCGTACTGCTGACTTCCAAAACCGGGAAACGCAATCAGCCTGTGCGTGTAGAGGTGAACTCCGGAACGGCTTTCGAAAAATTATCGGTGATCCCTAAGTATCAGAATATTTATGGCGCCGGCGATAACACGAACTTCGATATATTCCATTTCGATCCGTCCAAACACCCGGCCGATTGGAAACAATTCGACGGCCAGAAAATGGTGCAGTATTATATGGACCAGAGCTGGGGCCCGAAGATGGATGGCACGCCGGTAAGAGAATGGTTCAGCTGGTATCCGGGTGAAGACTTCGGCAAGCTCACACCGTTTGTACCGCATCCCAATAATATACGCGACTTTTTCCGTACAGGCATTAATCTCAATAACAGCGTGGCTATTTCCGGTGGCTCTGAAAGGGCATCTTACCGGATATCATACGCTAATCAATACCGGGATCTCATTTACCCAAACGCCAACCGCAAACGTAATTTCATTGATTTCGCGGGTAATTTTGATGTCACTGACAAGTTCTCCGTTTTTGCAGATATCAATGTAGTCAGCACCGTGCAACTGGCCGAGCCCTATGACGGCGGAAACTCGAATCAGCGCAGTATCATGGCCCAGTTCAACCAGGAGTTCCAGCGTTCCGTTGATATGAAACGACTGCTTCCCTATAAAACACCCGACGGTACTTACCGTACCTGGAACATTGTAGGGCCTAACGGCAACGACTCCGCTTCTGCATTGCGGCCACGGAAAAGAGATAATCCCTACAGCGTTTATTATGAGAGTTACCGCCGGTATAACAATTACCGCATCTTCGGTAATGCTGGGTTCAACTATAAGATACTGCCAGGGCTGAAACTCCAGTCGCTGGTACGTGCGGATATCATGGCCGACGAATACGACGACAGGATTGCCTCCGGTACCGTGAAACAGGATATGTATAAATCCGGCTCCTCCCTGCCCCGGGAATTCAACTATGAAATGACGCTGAATTACGGCAAACAGCTGAAGAACCTTTCTATAGACGCTTTGCTGGGAGGCAATATCCGCCATTATAAACTGACCCGCAACGAAGCGAATACAGTGGGTGGTTTGAGCGTACCTAACCTGTATTCCATTGCTGCTTCCAACCAGCGCCCGAATGCCTTCAACGACTATTTTGAGCAGGAAGTGAGAAGTATTTACGGCAAGGTATCATTGGGATACAAGCGTTTTTTGTATCTCGATCTGACCGGGCGTAACGACTGGTCGTCCACTTTACCGGTAGCGAAGAATTACTATTTCTACCCATCTGCATCGGGTAGTTTTATTTTCACCGAACTGCTGCCCCGCAGCAACTGGCTGAACTTCGGAAAGGCTCGTCTGGGTGTGGCGCAGGCCGGATCTGATGCCGACATCTACGCTATCAATACCGGCTATAACCTGCAAAACCCCTACAATAACTATCCGGCGCTCACTACGCCCGATAAGCTGGTAGACCCGCATTTGTCGCCCGCCCTGAGCACCAGTATAGAGGCCGGTCTTGCACTGAAACTGTTCAACAACCGGCTGGGACTGGATTTCAGCGTTTACCGGAACCGTAATACCAAACAGATCGCGAACCTGGCCATCAGTGAAACCAATGGCTACAACAGCTACCTGACCAATCTCGGTGAAATAGAAAGCAGGGGCATGGACCTGGCTATCACGGCTACGCCCATACGAAAAAAGGAACTGCAGTGGGATGTGTATGCGAACATAGCAACAAATAAATCGAAAGTGATAGACCTGGCCGCTAACATGGATAACTACCTGGCTGCCAGCCGGGAGAATGGTTTGCGCCTGGAGCTGGATCATCGCAAAGGCGCGGAATGGGGGCTGCTGGTAGGGCCTACCTTCCAGTATTATCAGGCGAAAGATGCGAATGGTAAACCGATGGAAAGTCCATATAACGGCAAGCCTGTACTCAACGCCAATGGTGCTTATCTGACCAATGAGAACCAGCCGCTGGGTTCCATTTTGCCGAAGTTTACCGGCGGACTGGGAAGTACTATTATATACAAGAATTTTGATTTCACTTTCTCTATCGATTACCAGGTAGGAGGTAAGTTTCTTTCGCTTACCAAAATGTTTCTGCTGGGTACCGGGTTGGATCCCGCCACAGTGGGCGTGAACGACAAGGGTATCGACTGGAGGCTGCCGGTGGCGCAGGGCGGAGGCATCAAGCCGGATGGTGTGCTGGCAGATGGTACCCCATTCAACGGCTACGTAGAAGCCCGGACTTACTACTGGACTTACCTGTTCAACAAAGTAGCCCCACCGTTTATTTTCGATGCCAGCTATGTAAAGCTGAGAGAGCTGCGGCTGGGTTATACATTCGGCGCCAGGCCCTGGACAAGGCAGCTGGGCGTGAAGAGCCTGAATGTAGCCGTATACGCGCAGAACCCCTGGCTCATTTATACCGCCCTGAAAGGCATAGATACATCTGAGCTGGAAAGTTTCTGGGAGGAGAGAGGACAGGTGCCGGCCACCCGCACCATTGGTGTTAACCTCAAACTGGTATTATAATTAAACATAACAATATGAAGCAGCATTATATATATTGTATCCTTTGGCTGATGTTGGCCGTGTATGGTTGTAAGCCCGGCGATTTCGGTGGAACCAATTCCAATCCCAATATGCCGAAAAAGCCTTACACCGGTTATCTGATCACGAATATTATCCGCGAAATGGCGGCTACCATTGAGGGCAGCAATGGGGTGCCGATCCGGGAAGCGCCTTTGTATTCGCAGCATCTTGCAGAACTGACATATCAACGTGAAGGGGTATACGTAAAAGGCAACTGGGACTATGGATATTACTTGGGCCCGCTGATGGATGTACAGGTAGTGATTAACACCAACCAGGATCCGGTGAAGAAGCTGGAAGCCCAGGCATTTGGCTCCAACGCCAATCAGCTGGCGATGGTGCGCATTATCAGGGCTTATTTCTTTTTACATATGACCGATCGCTGGGGCGATGTACCCTACTTTGATGCGCTGAAAGGTAACGACAACCTTACACCCGCATACGACAAGCAGCAGGATATTTATAACGATCTGTTTAAAGAACTGAAAGAAGCCATCGCGCAGTTCGATGGAGGCGTTAATGTAAAGGGAGATATCCTGTTTGGCGGTGATCCGGCTAAATGGAAGAAATTTGCCAATACCCTGCGCCTGGTAATGGCACTCCGCCTTTCGAAAATAGATCCCGCCAAAGGAAAAACAGAATTCAATGCTGCCATCGCCGACGGTGTGATCATGGATAACAAGGATAATGTGGTGTATAACTATCTCCCGTCGGATCAGAATAACGAAAACTACTGGTCATTTTCCTGGAGAGTAGATAACAATCCTTATGCCTTATCGACCACACTGGTGAACCTGTTGCAGGCTGGCAATGATCCGCGGTTACCTAAGTTTGGTGATAAAGCGGGAGATGGACAATATCACGGTCAGGTATATGGTGTGATCAATACCAATTTTTCCTCTGTGTCTTTACTGGGAGCGGCGATGAGAAAACCGGAATCGCCTGTGTATCTCTATACAGCCGCCGAAGTACAGTTTGCGCTGGCAGAGGCAGTACTCCTGCAATGGATCCCTGGTGGCGATGCCGATGCAGCGGCCTATTACCTGGCTGGAATCAAGGCTTCCATGCAACAGTTCGGTGTATATACTGATGCTGCTTATACGGCCTGCATCACTTCTCCGGCTGTAGTTTACAATCCGGCAACAGCCCTGGAGCAGATTGGTACCCAAAAATGGGTGGCCCTCTTCCTGAATGGCTGGGAGGCCTGGCATGAATGGAGAAGAACGGGCTTCCCCCGGCTCACGCCACCGGCCAACGCCCAAACCCGCGATGGTCAGATCCCCCGCCGGCATGGCTACCCCACCCGGGAAGCATTGCTGAACAAACAACATTATGACGAAGCCGTGCAACGGCTGGGAGGACCGGATGATTTGAGCAGCAGGGTGTGGTGGGATAAGAAATAATTAAGAATAGGGAATTAAGAATGATGAGCGAAGGCCTTAGCGATTGATGATACAATTAATCGCTAAGGTCTTCGCTCATCATTCTTAATTCCCTATTCTTAATTTTCCTTATTTTTCGCCTTGTTTTTAATACACGCGAAAAATGAAGAGTGATGGAGACTTACTGCAGCTGATTAAAAAAGACGATACGGCTGCATTTGAGGCTATTTATGATAAATATTGGCAGGGCCTTTATTTAAAGGCTTGTCAGCGCGTGGATGAAGCTGAAGCAAAGGACATGGTACAGGAGGTGATGATCACGCTCTGGCGCCGGCGGCACGACATAGCAGTCACACAGGAAGGGGATTTGGGGCGCTACCTGTTCACGGCTATACGTTACCGGGTGATCAGTTATTATGCATTCAGCTCGGCTGAGATCAGGAAAGCCGGTTTTTTCGACACATTTGACCAATATATCAATACCGATAATCTGGAAACCAAAGAGTTGAAAGAGCGTATCGAGGCGGAGATCAATAAGCTGCCTACACGCATGCAGCAGATATTCCGTATGAGCCGGGAAGATGATTACACGATAGCGGACATTGCAAAAACGCTGAAAATTTCTGAGCAAACTGTAAAAAACCAACTGACAGACGCCCTGAAAAGATTACGGGTGTCCTTAAAAGCATCTTCTGCCAACGACTGGACCATGGTGCTTATATATTTATTCTTTCATCTCCATAAATAATCATTAATCCGGTTTTTCTTTAAATGCCTGGTTGTATTGCCGGCATAAATAATCCTGTGCCTGCCTGCTGTGAAGCAATGCGTGTAGCGGAAAATCCGTCAAAAGTTATTTCACTGGCCATTGGCCTGCCGTTGTCGTTTTCAGGGAGAATGATAACGGCAGAAATTTTTTTTTACCCGGACTAGTACCGGAGCCCTTTTTTTCAGATAACCAATAAAAAGCTGTGCATTTTGGAAACTGCTAAAATCAGACGGTTGTTAAAAAAGTACCTGCTGGGAGAGAGCCAGGCAGAGGACAATAAGGCGATTGAACGGTGGTATCAGTCGTTCGATGAAGAAGCCATGCCCGTCATGGACGACCTCACCCGGCACCGTATCCGCCAGGAAATCTGGAGTGGCATCCATCCGCAAATTGTAGTAGCTAAAACGTTTTATCTTCGACGCAATCTCATGCGGGTAGCTGCCGCAGTGCTGGCACTCGTGGCCACTGGCAGCACCTGGTATCTCATTGCCCATCGTCGGCCTGCGGTTAATTACACCACCTATACCACCCGCATTGGCGAACGGAAAACGATTCATTTGAATGATGGATCTGTACTAATGCTCAACGCCGGATCCACCATCAGGGTACCGGATAATATGGCCATATCCAGGCAACTGAACCTGGTAGACGGAGAAGTATTCTTTGACGTCCGTACTAATCCCGAAGTTCCCTTCATCGTAGAAAGCGGCCCTTTACAGACAACTGTACTGGGTACCTCCTTCAATATTGCTGCCTACAAAGGCGTGCATACCCTCAGTATCGGTGTAGTGTCCGGTAAAGTACAGGTAGCCGGCGAAAAGCAAGCAACACGTGTGCTGGAGCATGACCAGGAACTGGTATACGACAAGGCCAGCGAAAAAATCAGCATAACATCTGTGGAAGAATCCCTGGCAGCATGGCAAAACGGGAAACTGGTATTCAATGATTTGTCGTTTGCCGATATGGTTATACTAATGGAGAAGAATTTTGGTATTACCATCACTACTGCGCGTGACGAGGTGAGGAGCACCAGGTACACCACAGAACTGCCAACAAACATGGAGCCGGTAAAAGCAGTGCAGGTACTGGCAGCCATCCATCATTTGAATGTACGCAGCATCAATGTGCATGCTGTTGTCTATGAATAATAAAATGTATCACCAAAGCTAATCGCTAAAAACAAGTACGTACTCATGCCACGTAAATGGAATTTTTCATTAATGCTAACAATTAATGCCTAACCACGTATGAAGAAAATTGTAGAAAATCTAAGAAAACGAATGCTTGCAGTCGTTTTGGCGCTGACGTGTGCACCGGCCATACTCCCTGTATACGCCGGCCAGGGCCAGATACTGCAGGAAACCAATGTCACTATTGCGCTGAAAGGTGGCAGCCTCGAGTCCGCCATCCGGGAGCTGCACCGGCGCACAAAGATCATCTTTGCCTACGACCGCCAGTTGCTTTCGGCATACACGGTAGAACGCCATTCTTTCTCCAACGAACGGCTGGATAATGTGTTGCAGAAATTATTGCAGCATAAATCGCTCGGGTTTGCTGAAGTCAATAACATTGTGGTGATCAGTAAAATGACCCCGTCGGCCACTCCGGCGGAAGACCGCCAGGAAATAGTGGTGTCGGGCGTTGTAAAAGATGAAAGCGGCAACCCGCTCCCCGGTGTAAGTGTAGCCGTTCGCGGGGTAAGCACCATGACCGCCACCGACGGAACAGGCCACTACAAGATCATTGTCAGATCTACCAACGATGTGCTGGCATTCAGCTATATCGGTTATGAAACAGCCGAGGTGCCGGTAGGCAATCAGACTACCCTTAATATACAATTGAAACCTGCGAGCAAATCGCTTGGAGAAGTGGCGGTGGTAGGCTTTGGCACGCAACGTAAAGTGAGCCTGGTAGGTGCCCAGAGCACCATCCGCCCGGCGGAATTCAAGCAGCCGGCTTCTGATATCTCCACCATGCTGGCGGGGCGTATATCCGGCGTAATTGGTGTGCAACGCTCCGGAGAACCGGGTAAATCCGGCGCCGACATATGGATACGCGGTATTTCCACCTTCGGAAATGGTAACAAGGCAACACCGCTGATCCTCGTAGATGGAGTGGAAAGATCTATCAATAACGTTTCGCCGGAAGATATTGAATCATTCACTATCCTGAAAGATGCAGCCGGTACGGCCGTATATGGTGTACGCGGCGCTAATGGCGTTATCCTGCTGAAAACCAAGACCGGAAAGGTGGGGAAACCCCAGATCTACTTTGATTATAATGAAGGGATCAACTCTTTTACCAAAAGACCGGAAATGCTGGATGGGATTACTTATATGAATCTCGCCAACGAAGCAGCTACTACCCGGAATCAGAATCCTGTTTTTTCCCAGGAAAAAATAGATAAAACTAAATCCGGAGAAGATCCATTGCTATATCCCGATGTTAACTGGATGGATGCCGTATTCAACAAATATGGTCATACCCGCAGCGCAAACCTGAATGCCAGCGGGGGAGTGGAGAATGCACAGTATTACGTTTCCCTGGGCTATTTCAATGAAAGTGGTTTCCTGAAAACAGATGAACTGGCAAAGTATAATTCTTCCCTGAAGTATAACCGGTATAATTTCACTTCTAATCTGAATCTGAAAGTCACTAAATCTACCAAACTGGATGTAGGAATACAGGGGTATTTCTCCAATGGAAATTATCCCGGCATTCCGAGTCATGATATTTTTCAGAGTGCGATGGATGCCTCTCCTGTGGCTTATCCTATCATGTACCCCGGTAACAGGGTTCCCGGACAGTCGGCCAACGGAGGATTCCGTAACCCCTATGCAGATCTTACCCGCAGGGGATACCGGAATGAATTCAAAAACCAGCTGTATTCCAATATCCGTGCAACGCAGGATCTGAAGGCTATCACACCGGGACTTTCCGCCACGGCCATGTTTGCATTTGATGTGTACAACCAGAACTATATCATCCGCTCGAAAAGAGAAGATACCTGGTTCCCGGATATGAATAAACCTTACAACGCCGACGGCACACTGAACCTGGTGAACACCTACCGGGGCGACGATTACCTCGGATTCGACAAGGCCGACGGCGACCGTCAGACAACCCGGCAGTTTTATACAGAAGCCGCTGTGAATTACGATCGTGGCTTTGGTAAGCACCATGTTACCGGTCTTGGTTTATTCTATTCCAGTGATAAAAGCAACACCCTCGCGGGCGATTTTATCAGCTCTATTCCCGAAAGATATCTCGGCTTCGCAGGTAAAGCAGCCTACTCTTTCGATGACCGCTATTTTATGGAATTCAATTTCGGCTACAACGGCTCAGAACTGTTTGCGCCTAAGAATCGCTTCGGATTCTTTCCTGCAATAGGTTTGGGCTGGGTTGTCTCCAATGAGCATTTCTTCGAGCCGCTGAAAAATGCTGTTTCCTTCCTGAAGTTCCGTTACTCTAACGGTAACACCGGTTTGGGTAGCGCAGCAGAAAGGTTCCTGTATATCACCAATCTCAATACTAACGATAACAACTATAAGTACGGTACCGGTTTCCAGGATAATGGCAGAGGTATTAGTATCAACCGTTATGCAACGGATGTACGCTGGTCTGTTTCCAACAAGCAGGATCTGGGAATGGAGCTGGTAACGCTCCACGACCGTCTGCGGCTGAATGTAGATGTATTCCAGGAACATCGTACCGGTATCTTCCTGCAAAGAGCTTCCAATGTGATGTTCATGGGGCTGGAAAACCAGCAGTATGGTAACCTGGGTATTGTAGATAATAAAGGGATAGACGCTAACCTGGAATACCGCATCTCAATCGGACAGGTAGAAATGAACCTGAGAGGTAATATCACCTGGAATAAGGATAAGTTGATAGAAGACGACCGTCCGCCGCAGCTGTATCCCTGGATGGAGCACAGAGGAAATAATGTGCTGGCGCGCTATGGTTATATCGCGGAAGGGTTGTTCAAAGACCAGGCGGAGATCGACAAAAGCGCAGTACCCGGCGATCGTTCACAGGTGAAGCCTGGTGATATCAAATACAAAGATCTTAATGGAGATGGCATTATTAACTCCGCCGATATCGCCAAAATAGGCCGGGGCGATGTACCCGCCATGGTATATGGTTTCGGGATGGACATCAGCTGGAAAGGCTTCAACTTTGCATTCCTGTTCCAGGGCGTATCCGATGCAGATCGCATGTTACAGGGAAGTGCCATCATTCCGTTCAATGGAGGAGGAGGTGTTACCAATGCTTTTGCGATTGCTACCGACAGATGGACCGTCGATAATCCACGGCAGGATGCCTTCTATCCGCGCCTCGCATATGGTGAAGCCGAAAACAAGAATAACACACAGCCCAGCAGCTGGTGGGTGAAAGACGTCAGCTTTATGCGTTTGAAGTCGGCGCAGATCGCATATAACCTGCCATCGGACGTGCTGAAACGCTATGGCATCAGGGCTTCGGCTGTGTACCTGCAGGGTATCAACCTGCTTACATTCAGCAAATTCAAACTGTGGGATCCGGAGCTCAACACAGATAACGGTTCCGCCTATCCGAACGTAAGAACCATTTCTCTCGGCGTGAACTTAAAGTTCTAATCTCTAAAACAAGCGAAAATGAAGAAACTGATATATATCTTTCTTGCTGCAGGAATACTGGGCACCTCCTGCCGCAAATTCCTGGATCAGGTACCAGACGACCGGCTGACGATCGATGAAACCTTCCGTACCTGGTCGACCGCACAGCGTTTCCTGGACAATGTGTACAGTCGTATCCCCGATGAATTCGGGCAACGCAACCCCGGCGATAACAATAACCGCGGACTATGGACCGGCGGCTGCGATGAAGCCGACTATGTATGGGGGTTTGTACAGTCGAACGATGTGAACATCGGTAACTGGGATGCCAAGTCCGGCTTTGTGGGCGACTACTGGCGGAATTTCTACAAAGGCATCCGTGCTGCCAGCGTATTCATAGAAAACGCCGACAAGATCACGGATATATCGCCTGCCCTGAAAGATCAGGCAAAAGCCCAGGCCCGCGCCCTCCGTGCTATGTACTACTTCTACCTGATGCGTATATACGGCCCCGTAGTATTGATGGGTGAAAAACCGGTACCGGTAGATACCACCCTGCAGATACCCCGTAATTCGTTTGATGAATGCGTAGCGTATGTGAGCGACGAGCTGCTGAAAGCGGCGGAAATACTGCCTGTTACCTATTCTTCAGAATCACTGGGGCATATTACGAAAGGAATTGCCCTGGCCTTCCGGGCCAATGCGCTGATGTATGCTGCCAGCCCGTTGTATAACGGTAATGCAGATATGGCGGCACTGGTGAATAAAGATGGAAAACATCTGATCAGCCAGTCGTACGATCCTAACAAATGGAAAACAGCCGCTGCTGCGTATAAATCTTTCATCGATCAATTTGTACCCGGTACTTATAATCTCTTCCGGAAAAATGGCGCTGATGGAAATCCGGATCCCTACCTTTCCTGCAGAGACGTTTTCCTGACCGACTGGAATCCTGAAGTAATCATGGCAAGGCCGGATAACTCCCTGAGTGCCCGCCAGTACGAGATGTGCCCTTATCATAGTGGTCAGGAATCCCGCGATGTACGAGGCAGTGGTGGTTTGGGGGCTACCCAGAATATGGTGGACGCATTTTTTATGAAGAATGGAAGAAGCATCGATGACCCTTCGTCTGGTTACGTAAAAACAGGTTATTCCGATTTCAAAGCACCTAACGACAAAGTATCCCAGCGTATCTATAACCAATGGGTAAACCGCGAGCCCCGTTTTTATGTGAACATCACTTACGATGGCAGCATCTGGCTGAACACCCGTTATCCGGGTATCGTCACCCGTTTATACGCCACCGGTAATTCGGGAAAGAAAACCGGCGGGAATGATTATTCCCCTACCGGTTATATTGTACGCAAAGCAATGGGGCTGGATAAATGGGATATGGGAGGCCGTACCCTGATACTCATCCGTCTCGCAGAAATATTCCTCAGCTATGCAGAATGCCTGAATGAAGCCGATCCTGGTAATGCGGATGTATTGAAATACATCAACCTGATCAGGGAACGTGCCGGCATTCCTCCATACGGTTCCGGTGAGCTGCCTGCGCCCATGGGGCAAGCTGCTATGCGCGATGCCATCCGCAAGGAACGCCGCGTTGAACTGGCCTTTGAAAACAACCGCTTCTTCGATGTACGCAGATGGAAGATCGCTGAGCAAACAGAAAATGGTCCTATGTACGGCTTGAACATCAACGCCGATCTGCCGGACTTCCTGAAGGTAGTACCGTTTGAAGTACGTGTGTTCAACAAAAGACATTATTTCTTCCCGCTTCCGGCCGATGATGTGGATAACGACAGACAGCTGGTGCAGAACCCGGGATGGTGATAATAATTAGGAATAGAGAATGAAGAATTAAGAATGATGAGCGAAGGCCCAGGTGGATAATACTTAGCAAAATCTGCCTGGGTCTTCGCTCATCATTTTTAACACATCATTCTTTTGATATTTTTTAATCTTCGCTTTCATTCTGCTTAATTATGAAAACAGCTTCTTTTTTACTTAGCCTTTTACTGCTGACTACCAATTGCTCCAAAGGTGATGGTAAGCCGCCAACAACGATCGTTCCCCCGCCCGTGGCCGTTGGTTTTACAGATAAGGATGCCACCACAGCGTATAATAGCTTCAATGGGTATTTCTACAGTACAGCTGATAAGCTCTATTACGTCAACACAGAGAAAAAAGATATAGGCGCCATCTGGACACAGGCTATTTACTGGGATATGGCAATGAACGTATATAAACGTACAAAGGATGCAGCTGATCTGCAGCGGGTGCGCGATATCTTTGAGGGCGGTTATAACCGGTACGATAAGTATAACTGGAATAATACGAAGGAGTGGTTTATATACGACGATATGATGTGGTGGGTCATTTCCCTTGCACGCGGTTACCAGCTTACGGGCACAAAGGAATACCTCGATCTTTCCGTATCTGGCTTCAAACGGGTATGGGATGGGTCTTTTGATCCTGACGGAGGCGGTATGTTCTGGGATTTTAATCACAGTGGTAAAAATGCATGCATCAATTTCCCGACAGTAATTGCGGCGATGACTTTATATAAGATTACCGGCGACGGTACCTATCTCCAGAACGCAAAAGACATATTTGCATGGGGGGCAGATAACCTGTACGACAAAACTACCGGCAGGGTAGCCGACAATAATGTAAGAGGAAACAAAGGATGGTCTGACTACACCTATAACCAGGGGACCTTCATCGGCGCCGCAGTAGCGTTGTACAAAGCTACCGGCACCGCGGCATATCTCGATATGGCTAATCAGGCCGCTGTTTATACCCAAAAGAGTATGAGTGATGCCAATGGTATACTGCCTGCAGAAGGCGACTGGAACGAACAGGGCGTACTGAAAGCGATCTTTGGACAGTATATCATGCAACTGATCAGCGAAGGAAATCAAACCCAGTTCCTGCCGTGGATACAAAAGAATATCAATGCAGCCTGGGGGAACCGGGATGTTACCCGTGGACTCACTTACCGCAATTATAAGATCCCGTGTGCGACAGGAACGCTACAGTCGTACGAGGCCAGCAGCGCAGTATACATGATGCAGATATGCCCTCCGGCAAAATAAGATTTCGTCGTTTTCATGAGGCAATACCCTATTTTTGCGCTTCAATAACAGTAATGCTTCATGAAAACGATGTTTTACCCTGTACTCCTTTGTTTGTTGATTTGTTTTAACCTGAATGCAGCAGCCCAGGAACAGGAACCCGCCTTTAATACCTGGATGATTGCTAAAGACCAGTTCCGTTACATCTTTGCCGATACCGCATTTGTACGGGTTAGTCCTGATACAAAACAGGCGCCCGTAGATACCCTGCTGCTGGGCGACGAGGTGAAAATAACCGGGTTTACCGGAAAAAATCTCCTGCTGAAAAGAATGGACCTGCCCTGGCTGAAAGTTTCCTATAAGAAAGACGGGCAGGACAAAGAAGGCTACCTCTGGGAAGGGCTTATCTCTTTCACACAGATACGCCGTGGTGATCTGAAGTTTGTATATGCTTACGACCGGATTGTGGATACACTTATCGAAAAACAACCGCATGAGCAATATGTTGTAAAGCTGAAAGTAGTGCAGGCTGGTAAACAGCTCACCGGTACATCGTTTAAGATATTTGCAACGGAAAGCTCCAGCTTTGCTTCCGGCAGGGTCATGAGCGGGCTCGGATTATCCAATGTGCAGCATATTGTCAGCCTCGAGTTTGGCGGAGATGCCTGTGGTGTTGAAACCAACTGCTTCTACTTTGCCATGATGAAAGACGGCCGGCTGGCGGATTTGCCGGGCAGGATGGTAGTGGGAGATGCCGGTGTGTATTATCACAATGAGTCTTTTGTATTCCCGGCGGAGAAAAATGGAGAACCAGATACCATCATCATGAACCTGACAGAAGGAGAAGAAACGGAGAAGATGGATAAGGATGGAAACCCTGTTATGAAAGAAACAAAAAGCAGTATGAAATATACCTGGGACGGAGAGAAAGCAAGCTTCCGAAAACTCAGCAGGTAAAGAAGAAGAACTCATCATTCGTAATGGCCGCTCGTCTATATTTTTTTCAAAGCGCTGTATTATTGAAATAGCTTTGTAAATCTAAACGATGCCCGTCATTACTTCCCATGTCCGTCTTTAATCATCCCAGGAAACGCGTTGTAGTATTCATTATTACAGGATTGGTACTTATGCTGATAACCCGGTTGCTTTACCTGCAGCTGATAGAAACCCGTTACGCCCGATTGGCAGATGCCAATGCTGTATCCCGGAAAATAGTATACCCCGGCAGGGGCATTATCTTCGACCGAAAAAACCGGAGTATTTTAGGTAACGATGTATTGTACGACCTCGTGGTAACCCCGGCTGCGGTTAAGAAGATAGATACTGCCTACCTCTGTAATATTCTTAGTATTAGTCGGGATGAATTTAGAAATCGTATATCCGATGCCGTTAGAAAGAACGGGCGGGTACGGCCTTCTGTATTTGCAGCGGCTTTAGCGCCAACAGCATACAGCCGTTTACAGGAGAGCATGTACCTTTTCCAGGCGGGGTTTGAGCTGGTACCCCGGCAGGTACGTTCATATCCTTATAAGGCAGCGGCCAATATCCTTGGTTATATCGGTGAAATATCGCCGGGGATGCTCAGGATGAAAGAGTATCATGAGTATCAGTCGGGCGACTATACCGGGTTGACCGGGCTGGAGAAAACTTACGAACGTATACTAATGGGCCAGCGCGGAGTGCAGAATATTGTAAAGGATAATCTGAACCGGCCGCAGGGATCCTTTGAAAACGGGGCATTTGATACCGCTGCTATTGCGGGGAAGAATCTTCGTTTATCGCTGGACATAGAATTGCAGCAACTGGGCGAAGAGCTGATGCGTAACAAGACCGGCAGCATCGTAGCCATTGATCCGCAGACCGGCGGTATACTGAGCATGGTAAGCGGGCCGGTGTTTGATCCCAACCTGTTAACGGGGAGTGGCCGTGCGCGCAATGCGGGGAAGCTATTTAATGATCCGACGGAACCCTTTCTGAACCGGGGAATACAGGCTACCTATCAGCCTGGCTCCGCGATGAAGCCGCTGACGGCCATCGTGGCGTTGGACGAAGGCCTGATCACACCGGCGTTCGGATATCCCTGCCGGGGAGGCTATAATGCCTGCGGACATTTCGTTAAGTGCCTGCACAGCGAAGCGGGTCACGCTGCCAATTTGCGTACCGCCATGGCGCATTCCTGCAATGCCTACTTTATTCATCTTTACCGCCTGGAAGTAGATGCCGGTAAATGGGGCGGAGTAAAAAAGGGACATACCAAATGGAGAGAATATATGCAGCGGTTTGGTCTGGGGCATAAACTCGGCATAGATGTACCCGGAGAGAACCCCGGTATAGTAGCTGATACAGCGGTGCTGAATCGTTTGTACCGCGGCAACTGGAGCTCCTGCTCGGAGTTGTATGTGGGAATGGGGCAGGGCCAGGTAGCTGTTACACCACTGCAGATGGCCAATGCCATGTGCATGATTGCCAATAAGGGGTATTATTATCTGCCCCATTTTGTGACAGCTATTGATAACGACAGCTCTGATATCCTTAATAAATACAAAGTGAAGCATACCGTTGCCAATGTATCCGATACCGCCTATCACGCTGTTATTTACGGCATGGAGGATGTGATTGAGCACGGAACCGGGAAAGGAGCTATGATGGAAGGAATAGCTGTTTGCGGCAAAACCGGTACGGCACAGAACCGTGCTAGAGTAAACGGAAAGGTAGTGGACCTGGAGGATCACTCGGTGTTTGTAGCTTTCGCGCCCCGCGATAACCCACGTATAGCCATTGCCGTGATTGTGGAGAATGCGGGTACCGGCGCCCGGTTTGCGGTGCCTATTGCTAACCTGATGATGGAAAAGTACCTGCACGATTCATTGCCGGCGTCTAAAAAGGCGCTGATGCAACGGATGCTGGAATCGAATACTATTCTGGCAGCGAAGCGGGAGGGATCCAGGATTGATTCATTGAATAATACTACGGGGGCATTGACGAACGAGGAAGTACTGAAACGGTATTTTCATTAGTTGTGTTGCGTAAATAACCTTTTATGTAGATAGGATAAAGCGAGGGGGCTATTGCCAAATGGTTTCCCGCCTCCAGTCTTCAGTAAATCCCATATATTCATAATCAAGGTGAGGATTATTATCAATAAGACTTAAAAGGTTGGATTTAAATTTTGAATCAGGCTGAATCTTACTGATTAAATGTAGCATGCAACAAATCGTGGCGTATAAACTATTTACGTCAATTCCCTCCATGTCACGGATAAACCGGTGTTTCTTTCTTGATGGAAAGGTGATTGTTTTAGCCATTGATCTATATACAATTCTGCTATGATGTGCGCACCTGTTCCTCAATTGGCTGATACAGTGTAACCAATTATTGAGAATAGTATCAGGCAAGTTAAAATCACTACATATTTTTAGCTTAATGTCTCTTTCTCCTAAATGTTCAAACATCCTGGAAATTCTTCCGAAAGAGATAATTTCCATTATCATCCAACAGGGAGGTAATGGCGGTGTGTCGTAGAAATGCCTGTAATGCTTAATTGGAGCTTCGTCGGAATCTTTAACTTCCGCTTCGATGTAGGTTAGAAAATTATCAAAATCAAAGGTAGGCAGAAAGTTATTTCTATCAATATACCAGTGAGCCCCAAGTTTATGAGCCATGGAATTGGACACTAATGTCTTAATTGAAACTTCAATGGTTTCAATAGCGTCAAATAAAATGAACTTCAAATTTCTGTCAAACAGAAAAAGGCCAATCACCTGATCGAAGTTAACATTCGATACAAATTTTCGGGTTTGAGCATCTTTGAATTTGTTGGTATAATGTTTTAGCCTGAAATAGCTGACATGTGACAACCAATGTGCTGAATTACTTTCAGCGATAATATTCAATCCTTTCTCCCTGAGAAGTTGGAGTTGCTCTTCAATGGTAAGTGTTGGAGTATTAAAACAGTTCATATTTTACCAAAAAAAAAGCCTGCCATCATCTGCGGCAAGCTTCAATAAGATAAAAAAAATAGCCTGCCAGATTTGCCCATGCATGCAGAGGGGTGGCAGACTGTGTTACCACAAATTTAGATAAAAATCCTTCAAGGAACAAGAAAAATATCCGCGCAGATTAAAAATATTTTAGCATACATCTTTCACTTAAAAACGCAGCAGTTAAAGATGGTTTCGCATCAAATGAAACGCTCTTTCAAAAAATAATTTTTTAAATAAGCAATTGCTCACTTATCTTTGTGGCGAAATGAGATATAGGGATGAAAATAAAATACAGGCCATTCGTGATTCAGCCATTGAAATGATAGCGAAGGATGGACTGGAGAATTTCGGGATCAACCGGCTGGCAAAATCAGCGGGTGTATCGCCGGCTACTATTTACATCTACTATAAGGATAAGGAAGATCTGCTCACCAGCATTAGTGTGGAGGAAGCGCAGAAGATGGTAAGAGCAACGATGAAAGGATGTCACTCCGGAATGCCTTTCAGGGAATGGTTATGGGTGCAGTGGAAGAACCGGGCAGCATTTGGGATGGATAATCATAGCGTGGCCGGCTTTTTTGAGCAGCTGCGTAATTCATCTTACAGAGACAAAATGCTGGAAACAATCAGTGAGGAATTTAAACATGCCATGGGGGCGTACCTGGAGAACGCAGTAAAAAGCGGAGAAGTTAATTGGGTGCCGGTAGAAGTATTTTGGGCAGTAGCATTTGCACCGCTGTATACCCTGGTCAAGTTTCACAATGAAGGGAGGAATATTGATGGCAGCCCTTTCAAGCTGACCGAATCAATCATGAAAGCTGCTTTTGAGTGTATCATCAAGGGAATGTTGAAGTAGAATTTTTTTTGATATATTTATAAATGAGCGCTTGCTTATAAAATGTGACAACATATTCTCATTTTCAAAACGAACATTGCTACCACTACCGATCGCTCGAAAATAGCGCCGGTATTGGACCGGCAGCAGCATGTAGTTAGCTGGACGGTAGATATGGAAGATGTGGATTGCGTGCTCCGGGTAGTAGCCAACGAACCGGTACTGGAAGAAATCACCGCATTGATCAGTGCTAACGGCTACGCCTGCACTGAGCTCGACGACTAAGTTTTAAATACACCCAATATGAAATCAACACCTGCATTTTCTTCTTATCAGAAAATCATTATTGCATTGTTGGCAGTTACCCAGTTTACGGTAGTATTGGATTTTATGGTGATGTCGCCATTGGGCGATATGCTAATGAAATCAATGAACATAAAACCCGGACAATTTGGAATCGTTGTATCTGCCTATGCCTTCAGCGCCGGGGTTTCCGGGCTGCTGACAGCCGGTTTTGCCGATCGTTTTGATCGTAAAAAATTGCTGCTGTTTTTTTATGCCGGCTTTATAACAGGCACCTACTGTTGTGGATTGGCTAACTCTTACTACGCCATGGTAGCGGCTCGTGTGGTTACGGGCCTGTTTGGCGGAGTAATCGGATCGATCTCCCTGGCGATCGTTGCCGACCTTTTTGACATCTCACAACGGGGCCGTGTAATGGGCTTTGTACAGATGGGCTTTGGCGCGAGCCAGGTGTTGGGGATACCTGTTGGTTTATATCTTGCTAACTTCTGGGGATGGGAAGCACCTTTCTTCCTCATTGCAGGTGCGGGTACTATTACGATGCTGCTGATAGCATTGAAAATGCAGCCAATCGTAGCGCATCTCGCTTTGCAGCGCGATCGTAACGCCTTTGCGCATCTCTGGCATACCCTGAAGAACTCCGAATATCGCATCGGCTTCATTACAACAGGCCTGATGTCCGTGGGCGGTTTTATGATGATGCCCTTCGGTACCGCCTTCGCTGTAAATAATCTGCTCGTACCACAGGATAAATTATTCCTGCTGTTTATGGTAAGCGGTCTGGCTTCATTGACGATGATGCCGTTGATTGGTAAGCTGAGCGACAGAATAGATAAATTCCGCCTGTTCGTCATTGCCACCTGTGCCATGATGTGTGTGATCCCCGTATATACGCACCTGACACCGCAGCCGCTCTGGATCGTGATGGTGTTTAACGTATTGATGATGACGGCACTGGTGGGCCGCATGGTACCTCTGACTGCCCTCACAACTGGTATCCCCGACATGGGCGACAGAGGCGCTTTTATGAGCGTGAATTCATCCCTGCAACAGATATCCGGTGGGGTGGCTGCCGTGATCGGTGGAATGATTATTACCCAGCAGAATAAATTCAGCCCACTGGAACACTATGATACCCTGGGTTGGGTAGTGGTAGCGATATCCGCACCGTGCTTATACCTAGTATACCTGGTGAGTATGTTGGTGAAGAATAAGATGGCCAGGGGAGGAGCGGCTGTTGCCAAGACAACTGCCGCTGCACTTGAACATTAAGAATAAAGCATATGGAATGAAGAATGATGAGCGAAGATTAAAGCAGATGACAATACACTTATCCGCTTTAATCTTCGCTCATCATTCTTCATTCCATATTTTCTATTCTTAATTATTTTTTTTCTATTTTGGCGCCCTCAAAAGATAACCTGATATTCTATATGCGTCAACTTATCCTGCCTGTACTGTTAGGAGTTTCCGCTTGTGTGATGGCCCAGGATTCCACGATGTTTGTACGTAAACTGAAAGGAATAAATGTTACTTCAAAAAAGAGAACAATTGAAATTAAGGGAGATAAAATCATTTATAATGTAAGCACCAGTGTAAATGCCATGGGCAGTAATGCCCTGGAATTATTAAAGCAATCGCCCGGCGTGATGGTAGGACCATCTAACAGTATATCCCTGAATGGCAAGGCAGGGGTAACTGTTTATATCGACGGTAAGCCGTCGTATATGCAGGGCGATGCACTGGCTGCGTTACTGAAGTCGCTGCAGTCTGCCAATATCCAGAGCATAGAACTGATGCCCAACCCTTCCGGAAAGTATGATGCCGCCGGTACTGGCGGTATTATCAACATCCGCCTGAAGAAGCTGACTACTGCTGGTTACAACGGGGATGTTTCCGCCGGCCTCCATTTTGGGGAAACGCCTAAAACAGAAGCGGCGTTGAACATGAATTACCGGACCGGAAAATTCAATCTTTACGGAAACTACAATCATTATTTCGGTCACCGGAATATGCGCTACGATTTTTATCGGGTGCAGTCCGGCCAGATCATCGACAACCGCACCGCCGACACTGATATGCGCAATCCTGTGAATTTCAAGGCCGGGGTGGATTATAATGTCAACAGCAGGCATACACTTGGGGCGATGATGAATGCCAACCTTTACTTCGGCCCGGGCCTCACCAACACGCTGACCTATCTGTCCGACAGTACTACGCAAAAACTGCTGTCAGTGCTTCGCGCCCGGAACGACTATTATTCCCAGCGTCAGAACTGGAAGAACTATAATTTCAACTACCAGTATAAGGATACTACCGGCAGGGTATTATGCGGCCTACCTGCTGGCTGATCAGCAATGGGGCAATTGGAAATTGCAGGCAGGTGTGAGAACGGAAAGAACAGTGGCAGATGGCGCTTTGAATGCTAAAAGCAAAGTATCCGGGCAGGATACAGTGCAACAGGTCAGTAACCGCTATCTCGATTTCTTTCCATCCCTGCATCTCACCTGGAAAACCAATGATCATCATAGTTTTTCTTTGTCGTACAACCAGAAGATCGACCGCCCCACTTACGCAGATCTGAATCCGTTTGAGTACCAGATGGATGAGTTATCGTCCTGGAAAGGAAATTCTTTCCTGCGGCCTCAGTATGCGAACAGCGTTACACTGGGCTATAATGCCACCGGTGTGCTGGCGGCTACGGTATCGTATACACGCATACAGGATATGTTCGTTTCCGTAACAGATAGTATCGATGGAAATAAGATGATCATCATGCCGCAGAATGTGGGCACACAGCAGCTGTTTTCCCTGCATATATCTTCGGCGGTGGAAGTAATGCCGTGGTGGAATATTACGGCCAGCGCCGGTTTTTTCCACAAGCAGAACCATATCAGCTACGATGTGGCCCGGGCTGTAACATTGCATGTGAATACGATGATGCTGAACCTGCAACAGGTATTTGAACTGGATCGAAAAACACAATTGGAAGTAAGCGGGTATTACAATTCCCCGGATCTGACCGGAGGGTTCCAGCGTACGAAGTTTGTATGGCAGGTGAATACCGGTGTACAGCGTAAGGTATTGAGAGACAAAGGTGTTGTAAAACTGGGCATCAGCGATCTGTTCCAGACCTACTGCTGGGCCGGCATAAGGGATTATGATGGCATGTACTATCGGAACCAGGGCGCGGAAGACTCGAGGCAGCTGAAGCTGGGCTTTAATTACCGCTTTGGCAACGTGAAAATCGCCAGGGAAAGGGACAGAAGTTCGGGATTGGATAGTGAATCGAGAAGGGTGAAGTAATTTTCTTAGATTTGGAATATGAAGCAGATATCCATACTCGTTCCTAAGGGCGCAGCAGCGCTCAGTTGTATTGAAGGATCCTTTGTGATGTTCACGAAGGTTAACGACTTCCTGGAGAGCGTAGGAAAGCAGGCTATGTTTGATGTGAAGCTGATCGGGCTGAATAAGGACTCCCAGGTTTATGACAAGTTGTTCAAAGTAACACCCGATCTGACTATTACGGATGATCACCGGGCCGATCTGATCATTATTCCGGCTGTTAATGGGGAGAGGCAGGAAGTAATAGACCTGAACAAGGACTTTTATCCCTGGATCGTGCAGCAGCATGAAAAAGGAGCCGAGGTGGCGAGTTTATGTGTAGGCGCTTTTCTGCTGGCTGCCACCGGCTTGCTGACAGGTAAGCGTTGTTCTACTCACTGGCTGGCTGCCGATGATTTTAAAAGTATGTTCCCGGAAGTGGAGCTGGTATCCGAAAAGATCATTACAGATGAAAAGGGCGTTTATTCCAGTGGTGGCGCCAATTCTTTCCTGAACCTGTTGTTGTATCTGATAGAAAAGTACACCGACCGGGATATGGCTATCCTGACATCGAAGTATTTCGAAATAGAGATAGACCGGACCAATCAGGCTACATTCACCATATTCAAGGGGCAGCGGGAGCACCAGGACGAATCTGTAAGGCTTGCACAGGAATTTATTGAGCAGAATTTTTCAGAGAAGATAACCGTCGATCAGTTGTCTTCTATGTTTGCGGTAGGCCGCAGGAGTCTGGAACGAAGATTTAAAAAAGCAACCAATAATACCGTTGCAGAATATATTCAACGTGTAAAAGTAGAAGTAGCCAAAAAAGGTTTTGAAAGCAGCCGTAAAAATATCAATGAGATCATGTGGGAGGTTGGGTATTCAGATACCAAGGCTTTCAGGACTATTTTCAAGAAAACAACCGGCTTATCGCCACTCGAGTATAGAAATAAATACAACAAACCTGCTGTAAAATAACGGTTATCGCTCCGCGGCTACCTGTGATGAGAAAAGTTTTTGCCATCTTTCTTCCAGTACACCTCTTAACATGGTACACAATTCCTGGAATGTATTGGGCTTGGTCAGAAACAGCTTCGCGCCCAACCGCATAGCATCTTCTATGTCTTCCTTCATATCGGAAGTACTGAGAATGATGATATTGGTGAGTTGGTGATGCAGCAGTTTCTTTAACTCCACGAGACATTCCCTTCCGTTCATGAGGGGCATGTTAAAATCCAGAAAGATAAAATCGGGCCTTACTGCTTTATTATCGTGCAACATAGCAAGTGCCTGTATTCCGCTATCGCATGCATGGGTTTCGATCACCGGGGAAATGTTGCTGATGGCTTCCTGGAAAAAGTTCCTGTCATCCGCATCATCGTCAATGATCATTACTTGTGGTGTCGCCATGGTTAAAATTTAATGATTAAGGATTTTCAAGCTATCGGTCTGTTATTGTGGCGGGTGGATGAAGGTAACTAAAAGTACATTGGTATTCGAATTAAATATTTTATAATACATATTGCTGAATCCGTTTGGCTGTTCCGGGGTTATTGCGCATCATTCAGGGAGTGGAATGTTATCACGCTTATTCACATCTTCCGTAATCCTTTTACAAAATCAGTAACTTGCGTGCTGCTAATTATTCCGCATGAAAATATACCAGCAACCGGTTGCACTGGCGCCCAGGAGAAGAGGTTTTCACCTGATCACTACAGAAGTATTGCAGGCATTTCCGCAGATAGCGGAGATCCGGACAGGAATGCTGCAGGTGTTTATACAGCATACATCGGCGTCGCTGACGATCAATGAGAATGCGGATCCTACGGTGAGAGCGGATTTCGAGACTTATTTCAGCAAAGCAGTGCCGGAAAACGATCCGGATTATGAGCATAACGATGAAGGCCCGGATGATATGCCGGCGCATCTGAAAGCGGCGTTGCTGGGTAGTTCTGTTACGATACCGGTACGTAATGGCCGTCTGGCCCTGGGTACCTGGCAGGGCATCTACCTCTGCGAACATCGCAATTACGGGGAAAGCCGCCAGCTTATGCTGACGGTTTGGGGAGAATAGATCCGGTAGAAGAAACCTGATGGTATGAGTCGCCGATAGGTGCGGAATCCATCCGCTACGCGGTACAATAAAGTGCACTCATGCAGTTACCACCAGGTCCTTCAGCACATTGTACAGCTGTTCAATGTTTACCGGTTTACTTATGAATCCATCAGCACCCGAGGCAATCACTTCTTCTTTTACTTCACTATAGGAATTCCCGGATACCAGGATAAATGGTATTTGCCGTAGTTGCCTGTCGGCCTGAAATAGAGCCAGCATTTCTATGCCACTGGTATGCGGCATAATCATATCCATCAACACCGCATCCGGCTTGAGTAATCGTGCTTTCGACAACCCCTGTGGGCCGGAGTCGGCCACTATGGCCTCTATTCCCATTCTTTTCAACACCAGGGTAAAGGCCAGCTGGTTGAGCGGGTCATCGTCTACCACCAGTACTTTTAATCCCTGCAGCAGAGAATAATCCATCGTACGCAGGGTAGCTGGTGGCGGCGGAATGGCTTCTATGGGGAGTCTCAGGGTGAAGATACTTCCGCCTCCGGGGTTGTCGCCCACGGTAAGGTCGCCGTTGAGCATCCTGGCGATATGGCGCGCAATGGGCAGGCCCAGGCCGCTGGATTCCGACTGCTGGCCGGAATCGGTCACATAAGGATCGAAGATGTGCTCTTTTTGGTGATCGGGCACGCCGCGGCCCTGGTCTGCCACTGTAATACAGAGTTGCTGGTGGCAGACGGCGGCATTTACGCTGATGACAGAACGGAAAGTAGTAAACTTGATCGCATTGCTTAGCAGGTTGACGATGATCGTACGAAGTTTAGATTTATCGGCCAGTATATATTCCGGCAATTCATTGCTGATATCTATATGTATGTGTACCGACCGTCTTTTTGCGAGATATTCATACGTATCGCAAAGATGTTGCAGCCAGTTACAGAAATGAAAGGGCGATTTACAGATCTCTTCTTTCCCGGCTTCAATTTTAGACCAGCCGAGGGCATTATTCATTACCAGCTGCATATCCTGGCAGGCAAAATGGACCGCTTCCAGGTGAGCGATTCCCACCTGGACGGTCCTCTTCCCCTGATCGGCCGTTTCGATATAGTTCTGGAGTATGCTGTTTACTACATTTAACGGCGACCTGATCTCATGTGTGGTTTCGCGGACATAGATCCGCATCGCCTGATTGGTTTTGTCGAGCTGCTGTACCAGCTGTTTCAACTGTAAATTCTGGTACCAGCATTCCCGGGCGAAATAATACAGGGCAATGGCGTTGAGGAAAGTGGCCGCAATCACCACCATCCATTTTATAGTTGATTCGGCTTCCTCATTAAATTCAAGCGGGGCAATAACCGGGTGCCGGTAATTCAGCTCTGCCAGCAATAACATACCGGCACTTACGGCTAATGCCATCACTTGTGCCCTGGGGCGATGGAAAACCAGAAACGCACAAAATGCAAGAAAAGGAGTGAACAGCAGGATCTGCGAAGCCGGACCCAGCAACGCACAGAAAAACCAGACGGCGATACTATGTAAAAGGAACATCAACTGCTTGCCCAATTCAGGACTGATGTATCTTGTAACCGGTAGAATGCCCAGAAACAGTATACTTTCCAGCATTGCCGGATAGAAAATGATCCTGTAACCCGTTCGGGAATACAGGAGGCAGCCAAATGTAAATGCAAGTAAACTGGCTCCCGCTGCCAGCAAATTGACGATCCTGACAATCCCTTCTTTTACTTCTTCTGCTCCGGCATTGTTATCATGTATCCTGGCGGGTAAATAATATGTCTTCATAAACTCCAGGTTTTCACGTTAAGGGGTTCTTTTTCCTTACCATGGCCGTCAAGGTAGAGGAATGTGTATTATCAAGTGTAAATTCTTTGTTAACAACATTATTGTTTCCAGACTGGTTCAGTTCCGGCGCTTTAAGATCTTAACAATTAACGCACATATCGGAACGAGTTATGAACAATTTTCCGGATAGAGATAACAGCAGAAAAATTGCGAATGCAGCAATAAGTGTTGCGAAGATTTAGGAGATGTTGAAAGTGGCCACTGTAGCTTGTTTTGTCGCATACGGACGAATGGTGTTGTACCATATAACCGGCGAATTCTGAAGAGATTCTGTAGTAGATTTTAATAAACCATTAATGAATGGTTATGAAATAATTAAATGGTGATGTGATAGAAAAAATTTGAAGTGATCGCCTATAATTTCGCATGAAATTCAAATTATGTACAAGCAAATGATCACCCGATTCATTTCTTTTGTACTGTGCATATTATTCTTTCAGAAAACCTATAGCCAGACCCGTGTTAATCAGCATAACACACAGGTCAGAGACACCATTTCCAAAGTAAAGCAATTACATCAGGTATCCGTATTTGGTCAACTCAGCAGGGAAGAAGAGCCTGGTTCGAGAGCCCGGGAGCGGCATGCCGACAATGTCACCAACATCATTTCTTCCCGTGCCATGGAACGGTCACCGGATATCAACGCGGCCAACGTATTGCAGCGTATGAGCGGTATCACCGTGCAGCGCTCTGGTGGCGGTGATGAGGCGTATTCTATTATCCGCGGTATGGAACCGCGCTATAATAATACGCTGGTGAATGGTGTGAAGATTGCCAGTCCGGATGAGAAGTCGAGGTTTGTGCCGTTAAACATCATCCCTTCTGATCTCCTGAGCAGCATTGAGATCAGCAAATCGTTGTTACCTGAAATGGAAGGCGATGCCATTGGAGGTACCGTAAACATGATCATGAAAGATGCGCCCGACTCCCTTACCTTCAAAGCCACAGCAGCACTGGGTTACAGCCAGCTGTTCTTCGACCGGCGCTATACAGGTTTTGGGAAAAATGAGATACGTCCGCTCAGCCCTTTGCAACGTAACCCGCCGGGATACAAGGCGCAGCCGGATGATTTCTCCCGCTCCAACCTGGATTTCAAGCCACAGTGGCCGCTGCCTACCGGCATCTTCGGAGTTACCTATACACAACGTTTTTTGAAAAATAAACTGGGTGTTATTATCGCAGATAATATACAGAATCAGTATTATGGAGATAACAGTCAGTTCAATGGCATCTCGCCGGAAAACCAGACCATCTCCAACAAGCTGCATGCAATAGATGTATCTAACAGGCAAGGGAGTACGCAGCAAATGAACAATGGGCTGATTACACATATCGATTACCTGTTTAACGAACGTCATCATATCAATATAGATAACCTGTTCCTCTATTCCTACCTGGCGCAGGCGAGGCTCAGTAATGATACTACACTCGATGGAACCGGCCGCCATGGCCCGGGCACCGGGCAGGTGTTTTTCAATGACCGTTCGCTCACGCAGAAAGAATATATAGAACACCTGAAAGTATCCGGTCGCCATCTGCTCACACCATCGTTGCTGCTGGATTGGACCGGTATCTGGTCGACCGCAGGAAAGCGTGCGCCAGACAGGGCTACGCTCACCACAGATCTGCTCATAAGGCCGGATTACACTGTTACCGACCGTTACTTTGATGGTATAGAACATATCTGGCAGAAGAATAACGACCACGACTATACGGGAATGATCAACCTGGCCTGGCGCCCTGCTTTGGGCCCACACCCGCTGGAATTGAAAGCAGGAGGTTTGTATCGTTCCAAGTCGAGGTACAACACCCAGGATCTTTACGATCTGAGGCCGCCCACTGTTAACGGCAACGGTGGCGCCACCAGCGGCAAACCGCCTTTCACCGATATCTACAGCGCACAATGGTCGGTGTTCAACAGCGCCGGTTCCGGCGCCTACGATCCCAACGCCTACACCGCAGATGAAAAGGTGACGGCTGCCTTCCTGCAGGCAAAGTGGCAATTGGAACGCCTTGACGTTGTTGGTGGTTTGCGCTGGGAAAATACGTTGCAGGATTTCGCCACCAGCAAACAAAGCATTACGGCTGTTACAGCCGCTACCATCAAGTATTACGACTTCCTGCCGAGCCTGAATCTGAAGTACCGGCTGGCATCTATGCAAAACCTGCGGTTGTCTTATTATAAATCTATTTCCCGTCCTAACTACTTCGAGCTGGTGCCTTATACGATCCGTGGCCTCGACTTCGACGAGCGGGGGAACCCATACCTGAAACACACGGTGGCGGATAATTTTGATCTGCGTTACGAATGGTATCCGCGTGGAGAAGAACAGCTCTTTGCCGGCGTGTTCTACAAACGCATACAGGATCCGATAGAGCTGGGCCTGCTGGATGCAGGTATCAGCGGCGGCCAGATCTACTACACTCCGCAGAATTATGGCACTGCGCATAACTACGGCTTCGAACTGGCGTTTACGCATTACTGGGGGCGTATAGGCGTAACCGGTAACTATACGTATACGCATTCTGCTATTACCACGCCGAAGCAATTATACTACAAGGCTAATCAGAATGCGGGCCTGCCGCAGATCGACAGTTTTCATGTGAATGAAACCAGGCCGTTGCAGGGGCAGTCGGATCATGTAGTCAATTTATCACTGCTGTACCGCGATACCAAAAACGGATTGTTTGCACAGCTGGCCTATGGCTATATCGGCCGCACGCTGGCCGAGGTATCCATTTACTACGCATCTGATTATTATCAGCGTCCTATGTCCACGCTGGCGTTCTCCATTGAAAAGGATGTACGCCGCCATTTAACCATATTCGGAAAGTTCAATAATCTGCTTAACACTGCCACCACCGTGGAGGCGCAGCGAACGTTACTGGTAGCGCAATATGTATATAAAGCTACCTATAGTGTAGGTATCAGGTATAATCACTAACACTTAAAACTACAACTTATGCAACAACCCATTTTTGCTGCCCGCAGAGGCTTCCAGGCGATGGTACTGGCGGTGCTGGCAGGAGCCTCTTTACTGGCTGCCTGCTCCAAATCAAATTCCGTGATCACCAATCAGCCGGTCATACTGCCTGCCAATGCCATCACCGCTACCACCCTTGCCGGTGGCGCCGTAAAAGGTGTCATGCTGTCTGATTCTACCTACATCATCAATGGTAATATCACTGTCTTATCTTCCGATACCCTCACCATACAACCCGGCGCAACTATCAAGGTCAATAAAAATGCTGCCTTCTATGTACAGGGGATGATTATTTCAGAGGGTAGCAAAGACAAGCCCATTACCTTCACTACGTCTACGCAGCAGGCTGGCGACTGGGGCGGGATACAGGCCGATAGCGCCAAATATGTAAGCTTCAAATGGACTAAACTGTTATGGACCGGTGGGCCGGATTCCAGTGGCAATCCGCGTAAAACACTCTTCGTAGCAGCGCCTGTACAGGTGAACGTATGGGATTGCTGGATTCAGGGCGGCCAGGACGATGGTATACGTTGCCAGAATGGAGCTAAAGTGAGCATCCTGCGTAACACCATCGATGCACAGGGCACTACCGATGGAGAAGCCATCAATATAAAAACCGGCGCTACCGGCGACATCGCATACAATGTTATCTGGGGCGGTGCAGGCAGTGCCATCAAAATAGAAACTTCTACCACGGTGCAGATACCCACTACTTATGTGCGCGTATATAACAACACCTGTGTAGACAATGGCTTCCGCCGTGGCGCTGCAGAGCCGGGAAGAGGTATACTCTGCGATGCATTCGGCAGCGGTGAGTTTTTCAATAACCTCATCGTCAATAATTATGAGGGTCTCGATATTGCACCGGATGCAAATATTGCCAAGGTCACATACGGTAACAATTTCTTTTATGCCACGGTAGATTCTCTGCGTGCAGGCTTCTATCCTGTTGGTTCTGTAGGTAAACCTCAGTCCGGTGATATTATTTCTACCGGCACCAATAACAACAATCCTATGTTTATCACCTATACCACCAATCCGCCGAATCCTTCACTGCGCAGCAATCCTAACAATTTTCATCTGCAGTCAGGCTCTCCGGCAACCGGTAAAGGTAACGCCACCTATAACAACGATATCGGCGCATATACCAGCGATAACAAAGGGAATCAGCATTAATTCCTTTTACATCATCCCGGCCGCGATTTTCCCTAACAACTGCAATCGCTGTTCGAGTTGTTTCGTCCAGGCCATGCCAAGAGAAAGGCGCATGCAGTGATTAAACTGAGGTTGAAGCGTGAACATCCGGCCGGGAGCGATGCTGATTTTTTGACGGAGTGCATGCTCATAAAGCTCGGCAGCAGAGAGGTGTTTATCGAAAGCTACCCACAGGCTCAGACCGCCCTGTGGCTGGCTGGTTTGCGTGCCGGCAGGGAAGTGGGAGGCGATGGTATGCATGTATTGAAGATAATTGGAGTGCAGCGTCTGGCGCATCTGACGAAGGTGCTGGTCGTAGCGGCCGCTGTCCATGAAAGCGGCAATAGCTTCCTGGGTAATAGCAGTGGAAGAAATGGCATGCATGTGTTTTAGCTGCAGCACTTTTTCCCTGAACCGGCCGGGGGCCACCCAGCCTACGCGATAGCCGGGCGCCAGTGTTTTAGAGGCAGAGCTGCACCATAGTACCCAGCCTTTGTTGTCGTAGGCTTTGCAGCAAAGAGGGCGATTATTACCGAAATAGAGGTCGCCGTAAATATCATCTTCGATGAGTGGGATGCGATGCCGGGTGATCAGTTTAACAATAGCGCGTTTATGCTCATCCGGCATGCAGCTCCCCAGGGGAGTGTTGAAATTGGTGACAAGCAGGCAACAATGGATCTGGTGAATTACTTTCTCCAGATTGGTGGGATGCACGCCTGTTTGCGGATGTGTGGGAAGCTCCAGCACTTTCAGGCCAAGGCTGACGGCCAGTTGCAGGATGCCCGGGTAGATCGGGCTTTCCACAGCAAGTGTATCACCCCGACGTGTAGTGGCCATCAGACAGAAAGCGATGGCATTCATGCCACCGGCGGTGGAGATAATATCATTTTCCGTCAGGTAACCACCCCAATGAAACGAGCGTTTGGCGATAGCGCGGCGCAGGCGTTCGTTACCGGCTAACGGCTCGTATCCGGTGCCGGAACCTGGCAGGTCCCTCGTGGCTTGCAGGATGGCCTTGTTTAGTTTGGCAACCGGAAGCAGTTCTTTCGCAGGGGCGCCTATGGAAAAGAGCGTCAGCCCCTGGTTTCCCATATCCCCGTATACTTTTGCGATCAGGTGCGATGGCCTGGAGTGGCTGTTCAGCGGCGACGGATGGCTGGTTTCAGGGATCTGCAGTTTCCTGAATGGCAACCTGTTTACGTAGTAACCCGATTGCGGCTTTGCTTCTACCAACGCATCACGTTCCAGTTCCAGGAATACCCTTTTGGCCGTATTCATGCTCACCCCATGCTCTGTGCAAATATCGCGTACAGAGGGCAGTTTGTCGCCCGGCTGTAACACGCCTTCCCGGATAAGCCGGGCCATGTTCGCAGATATCTCTCTATACAGGTAATCTTTCTTCATACATATAACTGTGCTCATCAAAAATACAAAAATTGTATCTGTATTCATTTTAACGGACTTCCGACTTTTGCAGGTATAATAGGTAAAGCAAGATGGAAGAAAACGAAATCACTATCAGAACAGGGGTGGAAAACATGGACCTGCCGGTTATTCACAGATTTTTACAGCAGGAATCTTATTGGGCTCAGGGAATCGGTATAGACACAGTTGTCAATTCACTAAGGCATTCTTATTGCATAGGTGCATTCGTCGGGGAACGCCAGGTTGGCTTCGCGCGGCTAATCACCGATTACAACACCTTTGGCTGGCTGGCAGACGTGTTTGTGGTGCCGGAAGAGCGAGGAAAGGCAATCGGAAAACACTTGATGGGCTTCCTGATGGCGCAGCCGTGGACGGCCCGTCTGCGAAGAATTATGCTGGTAACAAAGGATGCGCATGAGTTGTATCGCCGCTATGGTTTCCGGGAGCCTGGTAATCCGCAACTGCTGATGGAAGTACACCGGCCTGATATTCACCGGCAGCCTGAGAAAGCGCCGCTGAGTATACCGGATCAACAATGATCTTATTATAACGCCAATATATTCTGTACTACATTTGCTTTTGTAATAGCAGGCAATATGAAAGCAATTGTTTTAAAAGACTTTGGCGGAGTAGATAATCTTATCTATACAACGCTACCCGTTCCGGAGCTGGCAGAAGGAGAGGTGCTGGTGAAAGTAAATGCTATCAGCATCAATCCCATCGATGTTAAAACCCGCTCCGGAAGCGGGATGGCAGCTGCATTGAAAGCGTTTTCCCCCATTATACTGGGTTGGGATATTTCCGGGGTGGTGATTGCTTCCCGTTCATCTTTGTTTAAGGAAGATGACGAAGTGTTTGGTATGATCAACTTCCCGGGGCATGGGAAGGCTTATGCAGAGTATGTGGCGGCGCCTGCAGCAGATCTCGCGCTGAAGCCTGCCGGTATTTCTCATGAAGAAGCTGCGGCAGCATCGCTGGCTGCGCTTACAGCCTGGCAGATGCTGACGGTCTATACGCCCGTACAACCGGGGCAGCGGGTATTGATACATGCCGCAGCCGGCGGGGTAGGGCATTATGCTGTACAGATCGCCAAACACCTCGGCGCTTATGTGATTGGTACTTCATCAGCGGCCAACCGGGAAATAGTACTGGGGCTGGGTGCCGATGAGCATATCGACTACCGCGCCGGCCGCCTGGCCGACCAGGTTGGCGGAATCGATTTTGTATTGGATGCGATCGGCGGCGATAATATCGATCTTTCGCTGGAAGTGATGAAGCCCGGCGCCACTATTGTAAGCATTCCATCCGGATTAAAGGAAGCAGCTCCTGCTAAAGCCGCTGCCAGAGGCATGAAAGGCTTCGCACCCAGGGTAAGCTCCAATGGGGCTGATATGAAACAACTGGCTGCTTTGCTGGCTACCGGCCAGCTGCGGTCGCTGGTATCTGCTGTATTTGCATTCGATGAAATGGCCAAAGCCCATCTCCAGCAGGAAACTAACAGAACGGTTGGGAAACTGGTGGTGAAAACAGATACCATTTCGTAAAAATTTACTACTTTGGCAGACTAAAATCTTATCACCACATGCATCGCGTTTATTCAAGTACGCCTCCTCCTGCTGTTGTTGTTCTCTGCGCAGAATAACCAGCGTTCCTTCTCCTGAAAGCTGTTCCCGTTGCGGGATCAGCCGGTTTACTATATCTGCTGGGGTTGTATAACCTGGTTATTTTCGTGTACCCACTTTTTTTCAATTATCCTTTTTTACACAATCGAAAATAAATGACCAGGTATATATTCATGGTTTTTGCCGGCGCATGCAGCTTCGGTATACTATCTACTTTTGTAAAATTATCTTATCACGAAGGCTATACAACAGCAGAAATATCCTTTACACAGGCACTGACCGGGATGGTAGTGTTGTGGCTCATCTATCTCGCCGGCAACAAAAAAAAGCAATCGCTTACCAGGAAAGATGTGATATGGTTGCTGTTAACCGGGGCTTCCATCGGCTGTACGAGCTGGGTGTATTATTTGTCGGTAGTCTATATCCCTGCATCTGTGGCGATTGTAATACTGATGCAGGTCACCTGGATAGGATTGCTGATAGACTGGGTACTTTTCCGGAAACGCCCCTCCGGATTACAACTGCTAACAACAGGAATGATACTCCTGGGAACCTGGATGGGCAGCGGGCTGGCAGGAGGTGCTGCTGTTCATCTCTCCTTTAAAGGGCTATTATTTGCAGGTATTTCCGCACTGGTGTATGCGATATATGTAGTGGCCAACAGCCGGGTTGGCAAGGAGATACCGGCGCAATTGAAAAGTGCAGGTATCATGACCGGTTCTACGCTGTTCATTTTTCTCATCAATGCACCGGTGCTGGTAACAAGTGCGCATTACAATGCAGGGCTATTGAAGTGGGCACTTTTTCTGTCGCTCTTCGGTACTATTATTCCGCCGCTGTTGTTTGCGAAAGGAATTCCGAAAATAGGCGTTGGAGTTAGTGCAGTGATTATGACGGCGGAATTGCCGGTGGCGATTCTTTGTTCGCACCTGATATTACATGAACACGTGGATGCTGTGCAATGGGGAGGTGTGGGGCTGATGCTGTTATCGATGGTGTTGCTGAATGTACGTTATCTGAGGAAATAGCAGCGCAGGTGCGCCATTTACACCATGGCGCGCCTTTAAGATGATCATTTAACGCAATCGTTTGTTCGGAAAATTTCCATCAAAATCAGCTATCATTATACCCGATCAACAGCGTTAAATTCCATGAAACAAAGCATCATCTCCATCATCTTATCAGCACTCCTGTTACCAGCGCTGGTAAATGCACAGATATATTACGCCGGTAAACTTCCCGCGAAAGCTACTTCTCCGGCAGGCAATACGCTTGAGAATAATGTACTGCGGCTGAAAGTAGAGGGAGGTAAGCAAATTTCCCGGATCGTTTTCGCAGCCAAACTTTCGGCAGCAACAGCCACATTTGAGAATGATCACCTGTTCCGGCTCAAATTGAAAGACGGAAAGCAGCTGACCGACCGGGAGTTTTATGTTGTGAAACAAAGCATGGCTACCCTTCCGGCAAAGCCGGGCGCAGTGCGGGGAATAGACCGCCTTCCCGGGAAGCAGCTGGTGTATGTGATTACAGATGCATCCGAAAGAATCCGCATCACGTGGAGCATGACGTTGCGCGACAACTGCAACTTCGTGCAACACCTTTTTCATATGGAGGATCCCGGGGAACTTATTGCAGATCTTACCCTGGTGGATGTTCCCGCCGGGAATCAACCGGAGTTATCCGGTAAGGTAGATGGTTCGCCGGTGCTTGCCGGTTCCATGTTCTTTGCGTTGGAGCATCCGATGGCACAGCAGACCACCACTGCGGAAGGCGTAACCTGTAATCTGGCTGCTTCTGCTGCGTTGCGTAATGGCAACGGCTTTGATGCCAGTGTGGCCTGGGGTATTACGCCGGCCGGGCAGCTCAGAAGGGGCTTCCTGTACTACCTGGAATTGGTGAGGGCAGTGCCTTATCATGTCTTCCCACATTATAATTCATGGTATGATGTAGGATACGACGGACGCGAAATAACAGAAGCAAATGCGCTGGACCGCATCCGGATGTTTGGTGATAGTCTTGTTGCGAAACGTAAAGCAAGGATCCGCGCTTTCCTGTGGGACAGTGGTTGGGATGATTATAACCGGCTTTGGTATTTCAGCAGCCATTTACCGAATGGTTTTAAGAAGATGGACGAATTGGCGAAGAAATATCGTGCAGGCATGGCCGTATGGGTATCTCCCTGGGGCGGTTATGATGCAGAGAAAATCAGCCGGCTGGCCAGCATCAAAAGACTGAACCTGCCGTTTACGCCTAATGATAATGGTTTGAGCCTCGCTGATAAAAACTACTTCAACTATTTCAAAAAGCTGACGGAAGGATTTGTAAAGAACCAGGGCGTGATTGCTTTCAAGTTCGATGGAGTGGGCGCCGGTAACGGTGTTGGCGGTGCAGAAAAATATGCGAAGGATGTGGAATCTTTCCTGCGGGTGATTACCGCATTGCGGCAAATAAAACCGGATTTGTATTTCAATCTTACAGTAGGTACCTGGCCCTCTCCTTACTGGCTGAATTACGGCGATGCCATCTGGCGTGCAGGTGGAGATATGGATGTACAGGGCGCCGGCACTAAACGGCAGCAATGGATCAATTACCGCGATGCGGAGGTATATAAAAACGTGGTGCAGCGTTCGCGCCTGTATCCGTTGAATGCCTTGATGTATCATGGTGTAGTGGTAAACGATCAAAGCGGTGTGGGAGCTTCCTTTAAGAACGATGATGAAGGCGTTGCGGAAGATATCTGGGAATTTTTCGGGAACGGTACCGCGATGCAGGAACTATACATCAATCCGCATCTGATGAGCAGCAGAGGCTGGGATGAACTGGCACGCGCGCTGAGATGGTCGGAGCAACACCAGGAGGTATTAGCTGATGTGCACTGGATTGGTGGAGATCCCGGCAAAGAGGAGATCTATGGTTTTGCTGCATGGGATGCGAAATCGGGTGTGATCACCTGGAGAAATCCATCCGCTCATGCGCAGAAAATAACTTTCAATCTGAAAGATGTAATGGAAATGCCTGCGGATACAAAGGCTGCCTATGATGTGCTGAATGTGGTGAAGCAGCAATCAGCCGGTACCATGCGCACCGGGGAAAATATTACGCTGGAATTACAGCCATTTGAAGTAAAGATACTGGAGCTGAATAGCAGTAGAAAGTAAGCAAAGCGTTAATCCCGTATATTTATCATATGAATAAAGTATACAGGAAAGGAGCCACCGGAGCTTTACTGGACGAATATGAAAAAGCTGTTACTGAATTGCAACAGGTGATCCGTGATATACCGGATCACCTGTTGGTGCATATAGCAGATCCGCTTACATCGGACGACAACTGCCGGTCGGTGCAAACGGTGCTGGCGCACGTAGTTAGTTCAGCTTATAGTTATGCCATCTATATACAGGATCTTTATCATCCGCCGGCACTGCGGCCGGAGAAGAAATTCCGGACTACAGCTGCAGATTTTGAAAAGGATTTGTCAGATGCTTTTCTGTTCACTACTGTTGTATTTGAAAATATAAAAGACAGTGAGCTGGAGGAAAAAAAGATAGCGGCCCGATGGGGGCAGGCGTATGATATTGAACAAATGATGGAACATGCTATTGTGCATGTGCTGCGGCACAGGCGGCAACTGGAGCGATTCCGCATATCGCTTGGCGTACCGTTATAATCTGTAAAACGCCGCCACTCCGGCTGATCCGGGGCGGCGGCGTTTAGCTGCTTTTCTAATCTTCCGCCTCATGAATCGCTCTCACCGTTTTTAAGACTGCATCTGGTGTAACTGAAATACTATCGATACCCAATTCAACAAGGAACCGGGTGAAATCCGGAAAATCTGAAGGGCCTTGTCCGCATATGCCCACTTTCACTTTCTGTTGCTTCGCCACTTTGATCAGTTGTGATATCATGCGTTTTACTGCCGGATTCTGTTCGTTGTAGATATTGGCTACCAGCGAAGAATCTCTGTCGAGGCCAAGTGTGAGCTGCGTCAGGTCATTGGAGCCAATAGAGAAGCCGTCGATATACGCTGAGAATTCTTCTGCCATCATGATATTAGACGGTAATTCTGCCATCAGGTATACTTCCAGGCCGTGATCACCGCGGCGCAGGCCGAATTCTTCCATCGTGGCTAATACCAATTGCAGTTCTTCCACTGTGCGGCAGAAGGGAATCATCACCACTACATTTTTCAGTCCCATCACCTGCCGCACTTTACTGATGGCCTGGCATTCGAGTCCGAATGCGGGTTTGTAGTTGGGCGAATAGTACCGGGAAGCGCCGCGCCAGCCGATCATCGGATTTTCTTCTGTAGGCTCAAAGTATTTTCCTCCCAGCAGATTAAAGTATTCATTGCTTTTGAAATCAGAGAAACGTACAATTACTTTTTCGGGATAGAAGGCTGCGGCTATTTTCCCAATGCCATAAGCCAGTTTATTAACGAAGTAGCTGGTTTCATTTTCGTGCCCTTGTATCAGCTGCGCGATGCTGGCTGAGAGGGCTGCATCGTTCAGCTCTTTGTGATGTAATAACGCCAGCGGATGTACCTTGATGTAGTTGTTGATGATGAACTCTTCCCTGGCCAGTCCTACGCCGCGGTTGGGCAGATGCGCGAACTGGAAAGCCATAGAAGGAGAGCCTACATTCAGCATCAGCGGGGTACGGATGGCCGGGAGTGTGGAAAGATCCAGCTGTTCTTCGCGGAAAGGGAGTATGCCGTCATATACGATGCCATCGGTTCCTTCGGCGCAGCTGACGGTGATAGCCTGACCATCGTTTAGTTTTTCGGTAGCATCGCCGCAGCCAACGATGGCAGGGATGCCCATTTCACGCGCTACAATGGCAGCATGACAGGTACGCCCGCCTTTGTTGGTAACAATAGCCGACGCCATTTTCATGATCGGCTCCCAGTCGGGATCTGTCATATCTGTTACGAGTACATCACCTGGCTTGAATTCGCTGCCGGTGATAAGGCGATTATCAAGAGAAAAGAGGATGTTGACGTTGCCGGCAGCTATTTTATCACCCACGGCAATGCCTTTCACCAGCTGCCGGGCCGGCACGCCGTTGGTTTCCATCGTATAGGTGGTGATCAGGTGATGCTCTTTCCGGGAATGAATGGTTTCCGGCCGCGCCTGTACAATGTACAGCTCATTAGTAAGACCGTCTACCGCCCATTCGATATCCATCGGGCACCAGCGCTCTTTCTTTGCTGAATAGTATTCCTCAATGCAGCGCACCCATGTGGCCAGCTGCATGATCTGTGCATCGCTCAGGCAGAAGCTGTGTTGTTGTTTCTTTTCTACCGGTATAATCTTCGTTCTTTCGTCGCTGCTTTCACCATATACCATCTTCTTATCTTTCACGCCCAGTTTTTTCTCTACAATGGGTGTGAAACCCTGTTGCATACAGGGTTTGAATACAATGAACTCATCGGGGGAAACAGCTCCCTGTACTACCATCTCGCCTAAACCAAAAGATCCGTTAATGACTACTACCTCTTTGAATCCTGATTCCGTATCCAGTGAGAAGGCCACACCGGAGGCACCCAGATCGGCACGTACCATTTTCTGCACACAAACGGATAAGCCTATACTAAAATGATCATAGCCGAAATTCTGCCGGTAGCTGATAGCCCTGTCGGTGAACAGCGAGGCGAAACAGTTTCTTACAGCATCTATCAGTGCAGCCGGACCTCTTACATTCAGGAATGTTTCCTGCTGGCCTGCGAAAGAAGCATCTGGCAAGTCTTCCGCAGTAGCGGAGGATCTCACGGCTACGTCGGTTTGTTCCTGATCGTATTGCTTAGACAGTGCATAGTAGGCAGCGATGATCTCTTCGCTCAGCTCATGCGGAAAGCGCGTGCTGCTGATCGCCTGCCTGATTTTCTGACCTGCGCGGCGCAGGGTAACAATGTCGGAGAAGTCGACCGTGGCGATCTGCTCCGCGATGAATTGTTCCAACCCGCTATGTTTGAGAAAGTCGTAATAAGCTTTGGTGGTGATGGCAAAGCCCGCCGGAACGGCGACTCCTGCTTTCGACAAGTTGGCAATCATTTCTCCCAGGGAAGCGGATTTACCGCCCACAAGGGCAATAGCATCCATACCTACCGTTTCCAACGGCAGTACAATTCTTTCGCTCATGTAAAATGAGTTTAATCTGTGATTGATAATATGGAAGGAGTTTGACGTCTTCCAAACGTGGTGTATTTGTATGTCCCTAGCAATTTATAACACAACAACGTTTTAATTTGTTTGCTTTTTTAAAAGCGAAAATAAAACTGAAAAAAGCCGCTATGTCCGACTTTTTTTTGCTAAATCATTTGCAGTATCCCTATTTTTGAAAAAAAATCGCCATGAGTTTCATTCCTGACCAGATTGATATGTGTATAATGGACATATTGCAAGAGGACGCCAGGACAACCAACAAAGAAATTGCTTCCAGGTTAGGTAAGTCTGTTACTTCTATATTTGAAAGGGTAAAGCGGCTGGAGGCCGAAGGGTATATTTTACGCTATATCGCTGTATTAAATAAGAACAAGCTGGGTAAGAACCTGGTGGCTTATACGAGTGTGACGCTGAAGGAGCATGGGCACGACAGGCTGGTGGCGTTTGAGCAGAAGATCAACACCTTTCCTGAAGTGATGGAATGTTATAAGATGAACGGGCAGTTCGATTATCTGCTGAAAGTGTTGGTAGCGGATATGGAGGCCTATGAATTGTTTAATATCAATAAATTATCCAAGCTGGAGAATATCTCGAAGATCCGCAGCCTGTTTGTTTTAGCAGAAACCAAGCAGGAAGTGGAATTGCCATTAAAAGCTGCCTTGCCCGTTAAACTGCAACACAAAAATAAATAATCTTAAAAAGTTATCTGCCGTTGACCACCGGAAATTGAGAGATACGCAGATGTGTACAACCATATGGTACCAGGATGATATCTTCTTCATCTCCTGTCTCCATACCATAAATAATACTATAAGGAACAGGGCCTGCCATCTCATTATATAATTGCCAGGAAGGAATACGTTTGGCTTTTGTTTTTATATAGACAGCTGATTGATCGGGATTCCACGGCCAGGCGGGCAGCTGACCGTTTTTTACGACTGTATAGCGTTCATTCATTTTATCGTCCGGAGTGCTGATCAGGGCATAGTTCCAGGGAGTAGTGGGTCTTACTTCAAAATATTGCTGACCATAGTCGACCGGGTCTTTATCGTTTTTTACATCACGCATCTCTTCTCCGATTTTCAGCGCATAGGTAAGTGGACCGCGTTCCACTGACATAGTGTTTTCGAACCAGTTTTGCCGGAAGATATGCATAGGCAGCAGTAGTTCCACTACATCGCCCGTTTGCCAGCTGCGTTCAATTTTTACCACCTGGTTGCCGGTAGCATCCTGCCAGTGCCGGCCATTGATGCTGATGCTGCCTTTTTTACACCAGGCGGGTATGCGCAGGTGAAAGGGGAAACTGGTTTTACTTGGACAGCTGATCCGGAAGCTGATTTTTTCGTCGAAGGGATAGTTGGTGATTTCCTGTATGGTGACAGGTGTTTGGCCGCCTGCATATATTTTTACGCTACTGGGTGCGTATACAAGTGCAGCCACGCCGCTGTCGGCCGTGGCGTACCAGAGGTTCTGTGTAAACTTGGGCCAACCCTGATGCATATTGGACGTACAGCAGGGATAACCGCTGAGTAATCCATAGCAAAGGTCGGTACCGCTGTGGTTCACATCAAAATTACGGATATGCCTGGTGGCCATCACCTGGTTAGCCTGCTGAAAATACTGGCGATGCATGAAATCGGCCGTGATCTGGCTTGGGAGGGCGTTGTAGGCAATTTTCTCCAGCTGGTCAGCATACCTCACCTCGCCGCTGACCTCCAGGATACTTTCCAGGGAGAACATCATTTCCACGGCGCTGCAAAGTTCAGCGCCCTGGGTAGGATTGTTGCCATGGAGGGCTTCATCGCCACCATACAGGCCGTGGGCCATTCCGTTGAACCGCTGCAGATCGTCGAAGCCTTTTGAAGTGGCTTCAGTATACATCTTATCCGGGTGCTGCTGATAGTATATCATCGGCTCCTTGATGCCCTGAGCGAGGTTAACGCCATGAATGCTTCCCTGTGTCGATAACAGGGCGGTATGCAGGAATGCATTGGTATAGTCGAAGGTTTGTTTATGAATCAGCTCTGCGAGATCCAGCAGAAAGTGGTCGCCGGTGATATTGTACAGCCAGTATACCACCATGAGGTTGTCGCCGGCGCGGTAGCGTGCCCAGAACGTCCAGTGGTCCAGCGGAAACTGTGGCAATTCTTTCAGCTGGTAGCGGAAGTATTTCGTCAGCATGCTGATGACGCGTTGATCGCCGGTGGCCTCATAATATTGTTTGAGTACTTTCAGCATAACCATCTTCGGCCACCAGTCGCGGCTATTGTCGCGCTGTATACCCGGTTCATTGTTGGGATAATCCTTTGATGGGCCGAAGTATCCGTCGGCCTGCTGGCTGCGGATCGACCATTCCACCCAGGGCTTTACTTTGGCAATCAGCGCAGTGTCTTTAAGAATATAGGCTAAAGGTAAGAGTCCGTCTATCCAGTAGGGCCCCCGTTCCCATTGGTCCCCATCGCCTCCCAGCCAGCCGTTCCGCTGGTTCATGACCAGCGGATATAATTTATCCAGCTGTCCGGTAGCACCGTTTTTCTGGGCTATCAGCATATTCTTCAGCCATCCTTCCGGGGAGATGGCGCCCAGGGGTAACATGACATAAGGTTTTCGGTACAGGGGAGCGCGGTTGGTTAAATAATGTGGCACAGGTTCACTGTTCTTTTTCCCCTGTGCCACGGATTGCAACGTTAGAAACAGACTAAGTGATATCGTGGAAGTTAAAGCAATAAATTTCATACAACGGCTAAAATAGCGGGATTATCTATCGGTAGCTATTCCATTTGCCTCAATCTTTCTATAAAATGTCTCGTTCCCTGAAACAAATGGCATCCGGTTAAAATCCTGTATTTTCGCACCATGAAAAACACCTGTTTTATGCATCTATACAAGGCAGTAGCATTACCATTATTCCTGCTTACCCTGCAACCCGCCGCTGTTAGTGGCCACCATATTTCTCCTGCCGCTGTAGTGGAGGCTCCCAGGCCGAAGCCAGGGTTTTCCCTGGGCCAGGGCATTGATATGATCGTAAAAGCCCTGGGGCTGAATATCGACAATATCCGGTTCATCAAGGCGCCGCAGGCAACAGATTACTTTAGCAAGGCCAATAACAAAGCATCTTATGCGCCGTCGCTGATTATTGCGGGTGTTAAGGGGATGGAATCCGTGCGGGAGCAAAATCCCGAGACTCCGGCTACGAGGGAGTTATTTGCCCAGGCATTGTACGATGCCATTCAATCTACCGGCCAATACCCGGTAAATATGATGTGGATCATTATCAAAGACGAGAAAGCATTCAAAAATAACGGTATTAACGCGGTGCAAACGTTGATTAAGTTTAACGTGGTATCCCTTCAAAATGGCAACTTCCGGCCAACGGCCAACATTACAAAGGCAGAGGCGGAACAGATGGTGAAGAAGGCAGCAGAATTTGTAGCCTCCCATGCCCGTACTACCAATGCGGATGCCAATGCTAATGCCGGACAAGGCAGCAGCAACGGTGTCACATTCACCAGCACTCCTGTGAACGACAAGGTGACCAGCGTAGTAATTTCCGCAGGCGAGAAGCCTACTTCCGGCTATGAACTGCATGTTATCAGCATCACCTTTACGCCTGCCAAACAAGCGATCATACATTATAAACTGACTACCCCTCCCCAGGGCAGTATGAACCTGCAGGTAATCAGTGAACCAAAGGCAGAAGCTTTTGTGCCGGCAGGATACCAGATTGAAATTAAGAAAGAAGAATAGAGCATTAAGAAACGGAGCGGAGACCTAAGCGATTTATACTATTTGCTTAGGTCTTCGCGTTTTTTCTTAATGCTTCATTCCTCCTATCACAGTCCAATCCTTATTTCCGTTTCCTTCACTGATCCATTTGTCCATTTCTGCGGCGATGGCTGGAAGTACCGCCAGTGGCTGGCCGGCTTTCTGAGCGGCATCGATGAACAGCTGGGTGTCTTTCCTTGCCATGCTTAATTCCCAGGAAGGGTTGTCGTAGTCGCCGGAAGTCATGCGCTGCAGGCGCGTCGAGAGAGCATTGCCCGGGTTCCAGGCGGTGAAGAGGGAATTGATATCGTTAAGGGGAACATTGAGGGCTCTGGCAAGGGATAGTGTGTCGGCCAGGCCGGCAGTAAGGCCTACCAGGAAGCTGTTGCCGATAAGTTTCATGGCGGCGGCTTTGCCAGTGGTATCTCCGAAGTTGATCACTTTCCCGGTCATTTTAGCCAGTGCGGCTTCCCAGGAACTGATCACCTGCTGATCGCCGGAAACGAGCATATATCCGGTACTGTCGAGCGCATTGGAAGGACCCATGAATACGGGGGCGTGGAGATAGGTAAAACCACGGTCTTTCCACGCTTTGGTGCGTTGTACAGCGCCATCGGCGGAAGTAGTGGTATGATCGATGATCACTGCGCCGGGAGTGAGGCCGGGAGCGGCAGCTGCCAGTACTTCATCTACTGTATGATCATCCTTCAGGGTAAGATGTATGCGGGTAACGCCTTGCGCTGCCGCTGCAGGGGAAGGACAAACCCTGACGCCATAAGCTTCCAGTGCGCTGGCTTTGGAGGTGGTGCGGTTCCATACCTGTACCTGTTCTCCTTTACTGATCAGAGCCCTCACGAAATTTGACCCCAGAAGGCCCATACCTAAGAATGCTATCATAACCTTTTTTTTCCGAAGGTAGGAAAAAGCAGGAGGAAGAATGGAGGTTTACAAAACCGGATTTTCTGGGAGGGAACTGCTATTTTTACAGCATGAGCCAACATCCTATTTTTTCTGCCATGGCGTCGGCAGCCATTCATGCTGCACAGTCGCATATGCCTGAACAGGCCCATCTGACACCTGTTTTCGCCACTTCCACTTTTGTATTCGATGATGCACAGCAGGGTATGGATCGCTTTAAAGGAACCGCGCCCGGCTATATTTATTCGAGGTTTGGCAATCCTACTGTTGCAGTGGCGGAAGAGCTGATAGCCTCACTGGAAGCTTTTGATATTTTTACCGGAGATGGAAAGCCGCTGCAGTTGAAAGCTATACTGCACGCAAGTGGACAGGCAGCTATGGCCACTTTATTTCTTTCCAATGTAGTGGCCGGCGATATTGTTTTAACACATTATTCCCTCTACGGTGGTACGCACGAATTCCTGTTTGATCTGCTGCCACAGTTCGGTGTTACTGCGCAGATCGCAGATTTGTATGATTTGCCGGGTTTGCCGGCGTTGCTGGAAGCGCATCCCCGGGTGAAGATGATTCACCTGGAATCGCCGGCAAATCCTTCCATGCGTTGTGTGGATATTGAAGGGATCTGTAAAATAGCAGCAGCATATGGTGTGAAAGTGAGCGTCGACAACACCTTTGCAACGCCTTACCTGCAGCAGCCTTTCCGCTACGGGGCCGATTTTGTATTTCATTCCACCACTAAATTTCTGAACGGGCATGGCACCGCTATCGGTGGCGTGTTGCTTGGAAAGGATCTGGCATTCATGAAAAGCAAAGCGAAGAAAACGGCGGTGTTGCTCGGCGGCTGTGCCAATCCTTTCGATACCTTCCTGCTGATCCAGGGAGTGAAAACGCTGGAGCTGCGTATGCAGCAGCATTGCAGCAATGCGATACAGGTAGCGCAGTTCCTGCATCAGCATCCGGCGGTGCGGAAGGTGAACTACAACGGCCTTCCGGAGCATCCGGACTATGCGTTATCGGCCCGGCAGATGCGCCTGCCCGGAGCGGTGATGAGTTTTGAACTGGCCGGCGGTTTTGATGCAGGGGTACGTTTCATCGACCGGTTGCAGCTTTGTTTGCGCGCCGTATCAGTGGGTACCGTAGATACACTGATATCGCATCCGGCATCTATGACACATGCCGGTATGAAAAAGGAAGACAGGGAAAAAGCCGGTATTTCCGATGGCATGATCCGGATGAGTGCAGGCCTGGAAGGGATCGCGGATATTATCCGTGATCTGGATCAGGCATTGGCTTAAGCCCGCAGGAAGAGCGATAGCAGGTATACAAAAGAAACAGCTACCAGGCCCATGACCAGGGTACCGGTACTGTATACACGCAGCATGTCTTTTATCTCCAGTCCGGAAAATTTTGAGATTACCCAGAAATAAGCATCGTTGGTATGTGATATCATCAGTGAGCCGGCGCCCATCGCCAATACGCCAATGATGCGGCCATTAGCGGAATCCAGTCCGATTGCCGGCAACAGCGGTTGCATGATGGCTGCCGCAGCGATGATAGCTACCGTAGAAGAGCCCTGCGCGGTTTTCAGCAGCGCCGTTACGAGGAAGGGAAGAAACAGTCCCATGGCGGTGATGGACGGATTCTGCGCAATGTGATTCCCTATATTCGCCTGGGCGAGGATTGCGCCAAATGCGCCACCTCCGCCGATGATCACCAGTATGCCCGCTGCTTTTTCGGCGCCTTCCTGTAATAAGGACGCCATATTTCCTTTCAGCTGGGTAAGGGCGAGCAGTATACCTACGCCAATGGCTACTTCCGGAATACCTGCTATCTGCAATGTCTGCAACAGCACGGAAGCATGGCCTGATTCCAGCCCGCTTAGTGAGCGTAACGCGATGAGCAATATAGGAACAGCAACAGGCAGTACTGACATGAGTACAGACGGCCCGGCTGCAGAAGTGGTAACAGCGGTGCTTTCATTGCTGCCAGCGGTTACGTGCATCCGCCGGCAGGCGAAACCCGACCATAAGTAACCAGCTGCGGATACAGGAATGGCGATCAGCAATCCATATAGCATTACCTTGCCCGTTTCGGCATGGATGGTAGCCGTGGCAGCGGTGATGCCGGGGTGCGGAGGCATGAGGCAATGAACGGCATAAAGCCCGGTGGCAAGTGAGGAAGCCATCATGATCATCGGGATTCCGGAACGCAGCGACAGTGCCTTATTCAGACCGCTTAGTACAATGAACCCTGAGTCGCAGAAAATGGGCATTCCGGTCAGATAACCGATGATGTTCATGGCCAGCGCCGCCCGCCCGGTACCTGTACGCCGCAGGATGTAGTTGGCTAGTACAGTGGTGCTGCCACTTTGTTCCAGTATCAGTCCGAGGGTAGTACCCAGTACAATCAGTAATCCTAATGATCCTATGATATTTCCCATCCCGGTTTTTACAGCCGTAAGGATGGTGGAAAATGGTAGCTGTAGTATACAACCGGTAAGAATGGCGCCGAGCAATAGCGCAAAAAAAGCATGTACTCTGAACCGGGCAGTAAGGAGTACAATCAATCCTACACCCGCCAGTAAACCCGATATACTCTGGATCAGCGAAATGGAATTCATAGTATATGAAGATAAGAATAATTGTTTCTTTATTTTACATATATCGGAAATCGTGTAGTGTTCGCTGTTTGGTAACTTTAATGAATATGTGTTTTTTTGAATATTAAGAATGTGTTATTGCAAAGGCCTGGTAATGTCGATTTTATATACCTTTGTGGCCTAATTAATAAGTACATGAAAAGAATGTTATCGATTACACGCTACTGTTTGCTGGTAGCAGGTATTGCCTTGCTGGCCTCCTGCGCTGCTTCTAAAAAAACAACCGACACTCCGCACGCGTATATGACGAGGCAATATGAAGAGCTTAAAGATGTGTTGAATGATGCGGAAGTGAGTATCATTAAAGATAGTTTAAAGGTGATTTTCCCAAACAATGTGCTCTTTGCTACCTCATCTGATCAGATCAGCGATGGCATCAAACCGACCTTCAGGCGTTTTGCAGATATACTGAATAAATATAATAAAACATCGATCATTGTTTCGGGTCATACCGACAGTACCGGGTCGTCTACTTTCAACCAGGATTTATCCAAGCGCCGTGCGGAAGCAGCGAAGGATTTGCTGAAGAGTTACAGTGTAGCGGATGAGCGGATGATGCCATGGGGAATGGCAGCGAGAGATCCGCTTGCCACCAACAGCACCGAAGAAGGAAGGGCGAAGAACAGGAGAGTGCAGTTTGTGATACTCTATAACGTAAAGAGTGATGCGAAGAATTAAGCGTTAAGCAATATTTCATTTAAATAAAAAAGCCGGCAACAGCCTTATTCTGTTGCCGGTTTTTTGTGCCGATGAAGTAACGGGATTAGTGTTCTTCCCAATAGGCCGATCCATCTTCAGGATCGAGGTAGGTACCATCAAAACCTGCGTCTAATATTTTCTGCGTATACGCGTTGGCGTTACCATAGATCAGATTTTTCCAGTCTGTCATCCAGTAACGTACATAGTAGCTGCCATCCCAGTATGGATCGTGTTTTTCCATCCAGGCAGGCGGATTTTTTTTCCAGTCGCTTTTCCAGTACCAGCGGTATTGTTCTGCCTGACCAATGCTCATGTAGGCGAGCACGAGTCGTTTTGCGCCGTTTTGCTTTACTTTCAGGGCGTTAATGGTTGCTTTAGGCCACGGTGTGCCTTCGGGAGAAAACGCATCTATCACCAGCACGTCGTAATTGGTAGCTTTCACAGCAGCAACGAATTGTTCGCCTGTATTATCCATATTGATATAATAAAGGAAATTTTTTGCATCGGCCAGCGTGTTGATGTTGCCGACATTCTCCTGGTAGGGTGAGCCGGCGGGGATATTGTTCAGCTGGCGTTTAGTGGCAGCGAAGGAAATAAAGCCATAACTGTTGTTGGTGCGGTAAGAGTCTGCCATCTTTTCCGGCGTTGTGCAGTAGTCGGTGGTCATTACTTTCAGACCACTGGCGGCGCCCATTTTGCAAAAGCTCAGCCATAGATTTTTTTCATTTGTTGGCGTAGAGGCGTTATCGTTATTATTGTAGCCATACAGCAGTTCTTCCCGGCCGATGCCGTTCAGTGCCTTTACATAGGCGGAAGCCGCCGTGTCTGTGGGTTTTCCGCTGGCGCTGAGCAGTTCAGAGCCATTCTGTGCTACTACAATGAAGGAGGGTTGCTGCGTACGGGCCCAGGCACTGATTTCCTGGATGAAGTTGCGCATCTCCTGGCGGTAATTAACCGTAGCGGGTGGCTGGTGTGTTCCGGTATTGTCCGGAGGCACTTCTTGTTTGCTACAGGAAATCAACAACATGGCAACAGCTATTGCAGTGTGATGATAAGGCATGGTTTTTCTGTTTGTTATTAATGTATGGTGAATCGGGTTTCCTGAAATAAAACGTACTGATCAGGGCTACCCCCTAATAGCAGATAGTGTATGTTCCGGAAAAATACTGCTTAGCGGTGAGGAATATTTGCGCTAACTTCAGGTCAGTCAATGAAAATCCGAAAAGAATCCTGTTATGAGTACGCGTAGAGATTTCCTGCAAAAGCTTACTGCATCTATGATGGTTTTGCCCTTAGCACCGCTGACCGGGCTGGCAGCAACACGCCGGGGAAACGACGGCCCTGTTTTGCGGGTAGCGATCATGGGCCTTGGCAGTTATGGTAACCGCGTGGCAGAGGCGATGCGCGATTGTACAAAAGCTAAGCTGACAGGCGTGATCAGCGGTACTCCCTCCAAGATAAGCGACTGGCAGTCGAGGTTCGGTATCCCGGCAAAAAACTGTTATAACTACGAAAACTTCGATCATATACGGAACAATCCGGATATAGACGTGGTGTACATTACTACACCGAACGGACTGCACCACGATCAGGTGATCCGTGTGGCGGCAGCGGGCAAGCATGTGGTCTGTGAAAAGCCGATGGCGTTGAATGCGAAGGAAGGCCAGGAAATGATTGATGCCTGTAAAAAAGCCAATGTGCATTTGCTGGTAGGATACCGGATGCATTTTGAGCCGAAGACACTGGAGATCATCCGGATGAGGAAGAACGGAGATTTTGGTAAGATCCTGTTTTTCCAGGGACTGTGCGGATTCCGGATCGGAGATCCGACGCAATGGCGGCTGAACCGGCAGCTGGCCGGTGGAGGATCGCTGATGGATATTGGAATTTATGCCATTAATGGCGCGCGGTATATGACAGGTGAAGACCCTGTTTGGGTAACTGCCCAGGAAACTAAAACAGACCCGATTAAATTCAGGGAAGGAGTAGATGAAACCATTCAGTTCCAGCTTGGGTTCCCGAGCGGAGCAGTGGCCTCTTGTTTATCGACTTACAGCATGAATAACCTCGACCGTTTCTTTCTCAACGGAGAAAAGGGATTTGCAGAAATGCAGCCGTCTACCGGTTACGGACCTATTAAAGGGCGAACCAATCAGGGTGAGCTTACGCAGCCTCACAGAACACACACCAGACGGTACAAATGGACGAAATGGCGGGGATATTGCTGGAAGGCCATCAGCCGGTGGTGCCTGTTAACGGGGAGGAGGCGTTGAAAGACCTGAAGATCATCGATGCTATTTATGAGGCAGTCAGAACAGGGAGTAAAATCGCATTAAAATTGGGTTAACCCCGTGTTCACTGGCCGAGGAAATTTCCGGCGTAATAGTGAAAAAGGGCGGGATCATCTATTAGTGGTTCCGGTGCAGCAATAGGCATCTTTTCAATTCGTTTCTTTATGGTTAAAATCACAACTATGAAAAAACGGATACTATTTGCCTGGCTACTGATGTTGACGGTAATGACGGGAGTGAAAGCGCAGGGGCTGCACTATGGAATTAAAGCCGATCTTAACCTGCTGAGTATCGATGGTGCAGGTATTCAGTCGAACTACACAATAGGCGGCCGGTTTGGTCTTTTTGCCACTTACGACTTTTCAAAACGCTGGGGAATACAACCTGAGTTGCTTTTTTCCCAGAACACGGTGAAGCGCGCCGATGATTTCAGCGCCAAGTATATTAATAACAGCAACGATAACGCCAATAAGAATATCAAGATGAGTTATCTTACCCTGCCGGTGTTATTACGTTACAATGTTTCCAAAAAACTTACGATTAATGCGGGACCAGAATACAGCTACCTGTTTTACGTCAATGAAAATCTGCTGAACTACAATCAGAGTGCGTTTAAGCGCAGTAATTTCGGAGTGGCAGCTGGAGCTACTGCTACCTTCGATATACTGCATGTATATGCGAGGTATGTGCTTGGGCTTTCCAATATCAACGATATCGATGACCGGTATGAATGGAAAACCCGGCAGATACAGGTTGGATTAGGTGTAAATATCAGGTAGCTTTTATTCCTTTACGATAGCGGCATGTATACCTTCGAGCTGGTGTATGTGCCGTTGCGTATGTACGGTAATGAACTGTATCCATTCCATTCTGGTAAATGCTCCGAACCCGGGCACTTCAAAGTCGGTGCACAGCTCGCGGAGATCCACTTTCTGTGTGGCATCAAGGAGTTTGTTCCAGGTAGCGTTTACCTGTCCAAGCATGGCCGCTCTTTCCAGATAGCCATTGTCCGGTATTATCCATTCAGGAGAAGTCATTTTGATATTGAAGTTCAGAAACAGCTCCTTTACCATAGCTGTTTTCTCATCCGGTTGGCGATCGGCAGGTGCGGTGGTGCCATACAATATATCACAGTTCCCCGCTTTGCATATATGCGATGCCACCTGTGCGGCTGTCCAGCTGCCTTCGAAAGGTACCGTATTCATTTGTTCCTCTGTAAAAGACGACAATAATCGCGTCAGCTTATCTCCTGTGCTGGTTACTTCGGCAAGCAATTCTTCTCTCATATCTTTCTTTTTAAACAAAATTAGGTGGATGCCTGCTACAATATCGGGGGGGATTGTGACATTTATGCGGGTGTGTTGTGACAAAATCTTAAACAGGAGGCCATTCCGGATACTATATCCTGCTTATATAAAATAATATACATTATTTGGGTTATTTTGTAAACAAAAATTCACCAAACTAATACGATTACTGCTGAAACGATTTTCTGCCCGTCAGATCACCATAGTACATAGTTTTTATATAAGAATTATACGGGTGGTTGGTGAAATCTTTTTAAATAACCTGATAAAATGAATAAAAACAATCTGGTTAATTTTTGTTTTGTTTACAAAATGTAATTATATTCGTAAACAAATAAGCATGAAGGATCCGGGTCGTAAGTTACCGGTCCGTTATGAAAAACAAGTAGAAAAAGCATCGTGCAGATTGATATACGTCATGAAAAACAACGAAAGCCGACTTTACTTCCAGGTATTTCTGGTTACTAACGTTGGTGTATCAACGAATATCTTCCGACAGTATTGATGATATCAGGCAGCAATGGCCGGCAGGTAAACTATTGCCTGTAACCGGTATGGGGAGGCTGTTGTGTGAATGCAGGTATAGTTCCATAATGCCAACAGGAATGTTGTACGCGTATATATTTTATCAACTATAAATTATCAACCAGCGAAGCCGGTCATTGCTCCGTTACCGGCTTTAAACAGAAAAAACTATACCGGAAATATCAGCACATATTCCGATAAATAAACGATGAACACAGGCAAACGGAGCACTGGTGCTGCAATAGAAAGAACATCATTAAAACAAACAAGGGGAACAAATACTTCAACGTAATACCGGGTTTCGCCCGGCTCAGGCAATTTAATTTTTCACCTGTAATTAGAAAATATGCTTTTCAATGTCCGTACCAGGAATAGCGTACATACTTTATATCCTGCATTGGGTTCCGGATCTGGTATTTTAAGAATGGCTGCGATGCTGACAACTATCGTTGTTATGCTTGTATTGTGCAGCAGCGGAGCCGGAGCAACCGGTAAATATGTACTAACTGAAACGAATACACGTAATTCAACAACTGTTACTTCCCTTGCCGATACAACAGGGGTTGGCGGTACTGTAACCGACACGCTGGGAGTACCTATACCTGGCGCGCTGGTGAAGGTAGCGGGCACCACGCAGGCGGTTACCACCGATGCAAACGGTTACTTCCATTTCAGGCAGGTACCCGCAGGAGCCAGCCTGGTAGCGAGTATGATGGGATACGCATCCAGGCAGGTTGCCATTAACAGCAGTGTGGTGAACATCCGGTTACGCACGGGGCTCCGGCAACTGGATGAAGTAGTGGTGACGGATGGATACCGTACTACCACCAGGGCGGCCAACACCAGTGCAATAGGCACCATTGGCGGCGCTGCGTTGGAAAACAAACCCTTTTCCACCTTTATGCAATCTATGCAAGGCAAGGTAGCCGGCGTTTCTGCTCCGTTAACCAGCGGGCAGCCCGGTGCTAATGTCAATATCCGCATCAGGGGAGTAGGATCACTTTCGCTGTCGTCGGACCCGCTGATTGTAGTAGACGGAATGATCGTGAATTCCGGTGCTTTATCCGGCACTGTTACCACTTCCAATGCGCTGGCTGGCATTAACCAGAACGATATTGAAAGTATTGATGTGCTCAAGGATGCGGCAGCCACTGCATTGTATGGCTCCAGAGGCAGCACCGGCGTGATTGTGATCACTACCAAAAGAGGTAAGCTGGGGAAAACCCAGGTACGGCTCGATGCTGAAGGTGGTAACTCCAGTCCGATTGACCTGCCTCGCGCCGGCCGGCCGCTTAATGCCGATCAATTTAGCGTAATGTTTAAAGAAGCATTGAGCAACTCCGGTTATACGGATGCACAGGTGAAAGACCTCTCCGACAAATATGGTCTGAACAGCGGCAAAAGCAATAACTGGTATGATCTTGTAACCCGCACCGGTGCACAACAGCAATATAACGTAAGCATCAACAGCGGCTCTGAGAAAACCAAACTCTTTGCCTCCGCCGGATACTTCGATCAGCAGGCAACTACCATTGGCGCCGATTTTAAAAGAATCTCCGGCCTGATCAATTTCGATCAGCAAATCAATAAACGTATTCAGCTCTCGGCCGGTGTAAACGTTTCCAACGTTGATCAGAACACGCCCTACAGCACGCAGTACTCCGGTAATCCCACTTATGCTGCACGCATACTCCGGCCTTATCAGCTGGCTTATAATGATGATGGTTCCATTAATTCAAGTATCACCGGCAACACTAATTTCCCCGGTGTATACAATCCTTTATGGATAGCGAAATACGACAGCAAGCGCCTTTCTGAAACCAGGATGTTGGGTAATACCAGATTGAAATGGAATATCTGGGATAAACTCACCTATACCAGCTATTTCAGCATAGATTATAATCTGCTGGAAGAAACCGTTTACCTGAATCCAACAATGGGAGATGGTGTTTCTGCAGGCGGAACCAGCAAGAACTATTATTCCCGCTATTTCAACTGGCTGACCCGTAACCAGCTCGATTATCGTTATGATATTCCCGGATACGATAATTTCTACGTGACCGCATCCGTAGGTTATGAAGCGCAGAAATCCAGGAAGTACCTGCTTGCAGCCGTGGGAAGTGGCTTCCCTTCAGCGCATCAGGATCTGACAGCGTTGAGCAATGCTGCCAATGCAGTGGGTGCATACGGACAATTCAGCAACTATGCATTTACTTCGCTGTATTCCAGTGCAGGTATTAATTTCAGGAACAAGTATGCACTTAATGGCTCGTATCGCCGTGATGGATCTTCGAGGTTTCCCACCAATAACAGGCATGCAGGCTTCTATTCCATAGGTGCTACCTGGAACATACATGAAGAAGCTTTCTTTGATCAGCAGCATATACTTTCCTCCGCGAAGCTGCGCTCATCTTACGGTACTACCGGCAACGCCAACCTGGGCAACTACGACTGGCTGCCGCAGGTGAATTACAGCAGCAGCTACAGCTATGCAGGATACAATGGCAGCCAGTATTCGATTGTTGGTAATACGGATCTGCGCTGGGAAACGTCGAAGAAATTTGATGCGGGCGCCGATATAGGATTTGCCAACGACCGCTTCATTTTTACTGTCGATTATTATTACAATAATATCAATGGACTGATAAGGGCAGTAGCTACCTCTCTTACTACAGGCTTTGGCGGTGTAAGTCAGAATATAGGCGCGATGGTGAATAAAGGATGGGAGTTCACCGTGAAAGGCGATGTGCTGAAGCACCGGAATTTCAACTGGTACAGCAACTTCAACCTGGCCATGAACAAAAATGTGATTACCAGTTTGCCTAAAGGAACGATCGAACGCAACGATATGTTTTACCTGAAGGAAGGATACAGCTTTAATAACTACTACCTGAAAGAGTTTGCCGGCGTAGATCCGCAAACAGGCAGTCCGCTGTATTACACCGATGGTACGCATGGGGCTACCACCACCGATATTTCTAAAGCCGCTTATGTAGTGCTGAACCGGCAGTCTGTTCCGAAGTATGTGGGAGGCTTCAGCAATGTATTTACCTACAAAGGCATCAGCCTCGGAATTGATTTTAATTATAACCTCGGCTACTGGGTATATGGCGCTTCAGATATCTACTTTACTTCCGGCGCTTATTATACCTACAATAAATACCAGTACATCTACGACCGCCGCTGGACTACCCCCGGGCAGGTAACCGACGTGCCGAAATATTCGCTGACCACCGATAATTCCACCAGCACTTTCCGCTTGTATCGTGGCGATCATATCCGGTTGCAGAACGTGAGCCTGGGTTATGATTTTAAAGATATACCGCTCGCCAAACGCCTTGGTGTAACCAAACTGAATGTATATGCACGGGCCACCAACCTGTGGCTGAAGACTTTCGATGATCGCCTGCCGTTTGATCCGGAAGTGAATTACTCCGGCTACGATTATCAGAATATGCTGAAGTATAAAACTTTCACCCTCGGAGTTAATGTTGGATTTTAAAAGCTAATTACAAATGAAGAAAAGAAACACATACATCCTCCTGCTGCTGGCATTTGTAATCGCAGGATCTTCCTGCAGCAAGAAATTCCTGGATGAAGAGCCGCCTACTTCCGTATCAGTGGAAAAAGGTATCCTGACGGAGAGCGATATGATGGAGGCTACAGCCGGGCTGTACAGGAACCTGGATAACTACTTCCTCTTTGGCCGCAATGCCATAGCATTTGGTGATCTGCTGGCAGATAATATTTATATCAGCAGTACCAACTCAAGCCGGCTATTGCAACAATACAGCTATACGTTTGTATCTTCCAGTCCTGAAGCGAAGTTGCTCTGGTCGCAGAGCTACTACAGCATCCTGCAGGCAAACCGGATCATCGGGGCCAGTCTGAAGTTGTCCGACAACGTCAACCAGCTGAGAGGAGAAGCATACGCGATCAGGGCATTGTGTTACCTGAACCTCGTGAACTGGTTTGCCACGCCATATACCGTTAAGCCTGATGCCGACGGAGTGCCGCTGGTAACTGTTTCTACAGATGTGGGAGGCGCTTTTATTACTCCTGCCAGGAGTAGTGTGGCAAAAGTGTATGACCTCATTGTTTCCGACCTTGACAGTGCTTATAAGATCATGCCGGAAACAACACCAGCTATTCATGTGGCTAATTCCAACTTCATCGCGCGTTATGCTGTAAAGGCGCTGCAGGCAAGAGCTTATCTGTATAAGGCAGACTATGGGAAAGCCCGTGATGCTGCGCTGCTGGTGGTGCAAAAAGGAGGATACACGTTAGCCGCAGATTCAACTGCATTCGCCACTTATTGGGGCTCCGCCATCGCGCGGACTGATAAGCAGGAATCTATTTTTGAGCTGAATAATTCCGCAGCGGCTAATAACGGACCAGAGGGATTGGATTATATTTATTCCCGCAACGGGTTGGGTGATTTTCTGGCAACAGACGATACCTACGCCTTGTATACTGCTTCCGACAAGCGAAGAAGTCTGATCATAGACGGCACCAGAGGTAGTAACCAGGCCTATATCGTCAACAAATACCAGAATGCTAATAAAACAGATAAAGATGAAGTGAAGCTGCTGCGATATGCGGAGGTGCTCCTGACCCTGTCGGAATCCTACGCCCGCCTGGGAGATGAAGCCAGTGCCCTGCAATATCTTAACCAGCTGGCGCAGAACAGGGATGCTAAACAGAACGCCTATACGTATACAGGCAAAGCACTGGTAGATGCTATTATCAGGGAAAGAAGGAAGGAACTGGTATTCGAAGGATTGCGGTTCTTTGACCTGACAAGAACCAACGCAGAGTTTACCCGGCAGGATATGGGTGTTAAAGCGTATGCCCGCTATCCGTTAGTGAAGATAACCGACTTCAGGCGACTGCAACCTATTCCGGACGCGGAAACAGGAGCGAATCCGAATATTACGCAGAATTTTGGGTATTAAGAGAATTACGAAACGGTGCGGAGATTAAATGGATTTAATAATAATATAGGTCAGGAAATAATGTACAAGAGAAAAGGATGGATGCTATTGTTGTGGAGTTCCTTTGTTACGCTGCAGGTGTTTGCACAGGCAGGTGGCAAAGTAACGCCATTTATAAGACTGAAGGCAGATGATGCAAAGGTAAATGCACGCACTACCGAAATCGTGGGCGATAGTCTTAGATGGCTGGCATTGAAGGCCGGGGCTGCGGAAAAGAAAGATAGTACCAACATGCCGCCTGATGCGGTGTTTGAAGTGAGGGCACCACATGCAGGCACATTCGAAATGAGCACCTACGCAATAGGCAGGACATTGCCTGAAGGAGTAAAAACGCCCACTTCTTTTATCTGGATACAGATAGATCATGGACGTCCTACAAAAAGAATCGTGCTCGATACCTACTATGGCTCTTCGCAGGTGGCTGGCCGGTTTGAGCTGAACGGAAAGAAACAGCAGGTGAAGATCTGGTTGCCCGAAGGGATACGTTTGGGAGAGGTGAGCTGGAAGGAGTATGTGCCTCCTGCAGTGCCGGAAGCCGCACGTAACTATGTGCCCAAAATAGTGCCTCCTGCAGGCAGGCCCCGGCTGTGGGTGAATGCAGAGAGTCTGCCGGTAGTGAAAGCAAGATTACATGCCGGCGAAAATGAGGCAGCCTGGGAGAAAGTAAAACAGGCCGCGTTACTGCCTTATCCGTTCAATTTTCAGCCCGACAGGGAAATGTTCTACGATGAAGCGCTGGAAAAAGCGGCGCAAACAAAAGCGTTCTATTACCTCATGACGGGTGACCGGAAAACGGGCATGGAAGCGGTAAGACTTGTAACAGATTATCTTTCTGTACTCGAATTCGGTAATGTAAAATATGGCGATATTACAAGGGAGGTAGGGCGCGCTATTTACACCGGTGCGCTGGTGTACGACTGGTGCTACAACTTACTCGATGTAAAAGATAAACGTTCTCTTCGCAAGAACATGATGCGGCTGGCAGAAGATATGGAAATCGGCTGGCCTCCTTTTGACAACAGCGCCATCAACGGACATGGTAACGAAGCACAGGTAAGTCGGGATTTGCTGGCGATGAGCATGGCCATCTATGACGAAGATCCTTTGCCTTATCGTTACACTTCCTACATCATCCTGGAGCAGTTGGTACCCATGCGGCGGTTCGAGTATCAGTCGCCCCGCCACAACCAGGGTGTCGACTATGGTGCTTACCGCTTTGGCTGGGAAATGCATGCAGCATGGCTCTTCTACCGTATGACCGGCAGGCCTGTTTTCGATGATAACATCAAAAATTTGCCGGAGTATTGGCTGTATATGCGAAGGCCTGATGGATTGATGCTCCCGGATGGGGATATGTTCAACGTAAAATCGCCCCAATATCCCTATTACTGGAAGCAGCCGCAGACGATGTTGCTGTGCTATGCCTATTCCGGCAATCCGCTCATCAAGGGAGAATTCGAGCGGGAAGGAGGATTACCGGATAACCCGGTGCTGTTCCTCCTCGTGAATGATCCGGCATTGAAAGGAGAAAAGAGCGTGGCATCTCTTCCGCTTACCAAAGACTTCGGGCCGGTACTTGGCAGTATGGTAGCCCGTACCGGCTGGAATAATACGCCTGTCAGCAATGATGTTATTGCCGAGATAAAAGGCGGTGGCTATAACTTTGGCAATCACCAGCATGCCGACGCAGGTGCGTTGCAGATTTATTATCATGGCATACAGGTGGGGGATATCGGATTGTATCTTTCCTATGGTCCGCCATACGATTTCAATTTCAACAAGCGCTCTATCTCGCATAGCGTGATGCTGGCCAGAGATCCCGGAGAGAAGCTGCTGTTCCGCACGGAGGCCAATGATGGCGGTTCCAGATTCAGTCAGCGTTTTCCGGTAACGCCGGCAGAAGTGACCACCGATCCCTGGTTCAACTACGGACGGGTGCTTTCGGCTGATTTCGGGCCTTCGAAACAGACACCCGTTTTTAGCTATTTCAAAGCGGACCTGACGGCCGCCTATACGTCGAAGCTGAGTAGCTATTCCCGGGCATTCTGCTTTCTGAATCTGGGCCGGGAAGATGTACCGGCAGCCATTATTCTGGCCGATGACATGATAACATCCGATCCGGCATTTAAAAAATACTGGCAGATCAATACGCTGAAAGAACCGGTTCGCACGCCGGCTGGTTTTATTCTGCGGAATGAACAAAACGGCATCGCAGGAAAAACCTATGTGGAGATGCTGGTGCCATCGGCAGCAGACCGTGAAGCAACCATACTCAGCGGAGAAAAAGCCAACAGCACATTCGAATTTCAGTATAAAGTAAATTCTAACAAACCGGAAGCCAGCGCACACCGGATTATGGTATCGCCTGCTACGCCGGAGAAGAGGGATCGGGTTCTTACTGTCTTCCAAATGACGGCAGATAAAGTAAATCCACTACCGGTAAAATTCTATGAAACAGGCCCATGTTACATCGTCATTATAGGAAACAGGGTAGTAGGCATGAGTTCCGCCACTGCTGCTATTGAAACCGGCTTTACGTTCAATATTCCGGAAACGCAGGAAAAAGAATATGAAGTAATCCTGACCGGACTCGCCCCCGGTATTTGGCATGTACAAGAGAAGAATCAGGATTTCAGAGTTGATGAAGGAAAGAACACGTTGTACTTCAAAGCGGCTGCAGGAAAGTACACAGTGAGAATTACGAATTAGGAATATAGAATTAAGAATTAAGAGCGAAGATTTTAGTGGTTAGTAGTATTGTGCTATTAACTGCTAAAATCTTCGCTCTTAATTCTTAATTCTATATTCCTAATTCGTAATTTCATATCTTACCTGGCAACATTATCAACTAAAATATAGACATCATTAAGTTTGTCTGAGGGTGAAACACATATAAAAGAAGCGCTCCTTCTGCGTGTAGCGGATGGAGATGAGAAAGCATTCACACAATTGCTGGAAGCATATTCGGGCCTGTTGTATGGTTTTGCCCTGCGGCATGGCATCGCCAGGGAAACAGCGGAAGAGTTGGTGCAGGATATATTTACCCAGATCTGGCAGACGAGGGAAAGTTTGGCAGAGATCCGGAATTTCCGGACTTATTTGTATGTGATATCCCGCAATCGTATCCTGAATGAGGTAAAGAAGATGATCAGGGAGCGAAAGCGTTATCAGGAGTGGGCCACGTCGGTAATAGCAGGCAGCCCGGAAACAGATGGCCGGGAGAAGGAAGAACAGTTAAGTCTTGTGGATGCAGCTATTCATCAATTACCGCCCCAGCAGAAGAAGGTATGGACACTTAACCGCAGAGAAGGGCTTACCTATCCGCAGATTGCTGCAGAGATGGGGATTTCCAGGGAAACAGTAAAAACCTATTTGCAACATGCCAATGCCACTATTACCAGGTATATTGTTAGCCGGCAACAAGGCTGAATAAATCCCGAAAAAATTTTTTCTACCCATTACCCCCTTTTTTATTTTCCCGTTGTCCTTATTGTGAACCTATTAAAATATCAGGACTTGGAAAACCGGCTCGAATATTTATATAGACGATGGAATTCGCAGCAACTCACAAGCGAGGAAAGGGAAGAATATTTCTCCCTGCTGGAGCGGGTGGATGTAGATGAGGTGCTGGGGCCATTGATGGAAAAGAGCTGGGCAGCCGCCACGGACGACGGAGCTTTATCTCCCGAACAGCGGCGTACCATGGCGGCTGCGATATTAACAGGTAAAGAGCGTGTGAAACCGGCAAGGATGCGTTATCTGCGTTGGGTTGCCGCAGCTGCAGCGGTGTTGCTGCTGGCAGGAGTGAGCTATCGCTGGCTGGTGCCGGTATCCGGGAAACATACGGTTGCCCCGGTAGCCGATATCGCACCAGGTAGTAATGGAGCGGTGCTGACATTGGGAGATGGATCCAAAGTAGTACTGGACAGTGTAGCAGACGGTGTGGTGGCGCAGCAAAAAGGAGCTAATGCCGTCATGAAAAATGGTCAGCTGGCTTATCAAACGGAGGCTGCCGGGAAAGCCGGAGCGGAGGTAATATATAATACCGTGTCGACTCCCCGGGGAAGACAATTCAATATGAAGTTGCCCGATGGTACAAGGGTATGGATGAATGCTGCAACGGTAATGCGCTATCCTACTGCGTTTTCAGGTAATGAACGGATCGTGGAAGTGACCGGAGAAGCTTATTTTGAAGTGGCACAGGATAAGAATAAGCCATTCAGCGTACGTTTTCTTTCTTCTGTAGAAGGGGGGAGAGAGGGGATTGTAAAAGCATTGGGAACGGAATTCAATGTTTGTGCTTATCGTGATGATCCGGCGGCGATGGTAACATTACTGGGTGGAAAAGTAATGGTACTGCCATCACCGAACAGTGAACAAAACAGTATTTTAACACCCGGCCAGCAGGCATCTGTATTTTACGGCAAATCCCGGAATGCAGGAATGACAGTACAAACGGCTGATACCGCCCGCGTAATGGCCTGGAAGAACGGCATGTTAAACCTGCATAACCTGAGTCTGACAGAAGTAATGAAACAAATATCCCGCTGGTATAATATAGATGTTGTTTATGAAGATAAAGTTCCGGAAATCACCTTCTGGGGCGAGATCAGCAGATCGGAGAACCTGTCAACTGTACTGAGTTTTATGGCAGAATCGGGCGTGAAGTTTAAAATAGAAGACGGAGGGAAAAAGTTAATCGTCGGAAAATAATAATAACACAAAATCTATGTAGCAACGAACCCATTTCCTGCAAAGAGGCAGGAAGAAAACCTGTTGTTGCCATGTAACAGCAGGGTAACATTTATCAATCAAAGTAAACCTGATCTATGCATTTGACAACCTGCAAGGGCTGTTCTCCTAAGGAGCGGCCAGGAAAACTATTGAGAAAACCCGCAGCATTTATCATGCTTATATTTTGCCTGCAAATAAGCGTCAGCGGACAGTCTCAGATTGTTTCCATCTCGGGAAAAAAGATACCCGCTGAAGAGGTATTCAATTCCATTAAAAAACAAACTTCCTATGCTGTAGTGTGTAAATCTTCCGTAATGAAGCATATCAGGCCGGTAGACCTGAATGTAACGGATATGCCCCTACGTAATTTAATGGACCTGACCCTGAAAGATCAGGGGTTGCAGTATACCATTGGAAAAGGATCGGTGTTTGTTTACCCCGACTCCATCGCTGCAAAGAAACAGCCCGCGGAGCCCGCGCCGGCTGTAAAAGCGCAGGAACCGGTAACTGGTAAAGTTACTGATTCAACGGGCGCCCCACTGGCGGGAGTAACGGTGTTTATCAAAGGAAAATACAGTTCATCTACCGTCACCGGTAAAACAGGCGCATTTTCCATCAACGCGGCGGAAGGGGATGTACTCGTTATTTATAGCCCAGGATTTGCCACCCGGGAAATACTGGTTAAAAAAGGGCAGCCGATTCATGTAATGCTAAAGGTTGCTGAAAAAGCGTTGAACGAAGTGATCGTAACCGGCTTCCAGCAATTGAATAAAGAAACATTCACCGGTTCGGTTGGCAAGGTCGACAAAGCACTGTTGCGTACCGCGGGTGTGGGAGATGTTTCCAAAATGTTGCAGGGCGCAGTAGCCGGCGTAGCAGTAGAAAATGTATCCGGTACTTTCGGTACCACACCGAGAATAAGGATCAGGGGAAGCGCTTCTATCAGCGCCAACCAGGAGCCACTTTATGTCGTGGATGGTGTTCCCATCACTTCTCCGGCTAACATTCAGCCCAATCAGCTCTATTCCGGCGATCCTGCTTCCCTGCTGGGATCAGCCATATCCGGATTGAACCCGGCCGATATCGAAGACATCGCCATTCTGAAAGATGGTTCTGCCACGTCGCTCTACGGTACCCGCGCGGCAAACGGAGTAGTGTCTATCACCACAAAGAAAGGAAAGAAAGGGCTGGTGAACGTTAACGTAGGATCTGCACTTACGCTGGGGATAAAACCTAATGTGGCAACGTTTAACCTGATGAACTCAAAAGAACAGATGGATCTCTCCGCGGAGCTTTATCGTTTCGGATATCTTTCTGTGCTGAACTACCCCAGCAGCACCGGTGCTTTTACTGATATCTACAACCAGTATACCCAACGGCAGATATCGATGGACAAGGCGAACGAACTGCTGAACAAAGCCAGGGGAGTGAACACCAACTGGTTTGATGTATTGTTCAGAAACAATCTTGTGCAGGAACACAGTATTTCGATCGACGGAGGAAATGACCGTGCCACTTACTATCTCTCCGGCAGCTTCATGCACGATGATGGTCAGGCGAAGAGTTATAACATGAACAGGTATACGGGAAATTTTCGTACAACCGTTAAGGTGACATCCAAACTCGACATCGACTTTATCACCAATTTTACCTATAGAGACCAGCTGGCACCGGGAACATTCAACAGTACGGTGACCGACGGGCAGCTCACCCGTACCTTTGAGCTGAATCCATTCAGCTATGCCGCAAACACCAGCCGGGCAATGGTGCCTTACGATGAGAACGGCAACTATAAATACTATCTGCGTGATTTTGCACCATTTAATATTTTACAGGAGCTGAACGAAAATTTCAATACACTCAAGAGTCAGGAAATAAGAACAGCGCTGAAGCTGAATTATAAGATCACTCCGGATTTGCGTTATGAAGCCCTGATGTCGGCCAGGAAAACGGCTGCAGACTATAGCCATGTAATGACAGAAAGATCCAACGTGGCGGCAGCCTACAGAGTGGATAATCCGCTTTCTATTGCGAACATCAATACGTTGCTGTACAAAGATCCTGCTGATCCTTATGCTATTCCGCAAACCATCCTGCCCTCCGGAGGTATCCTCGATCAGCGTACCGCCAGAGGAACCTTCCTGTCTATGCGTCATGCGCTGAACTGGAATCATACTTTCAACATCATGCATACCGTGAATGTTTTTGGCGGTGTTGAAATAGGCAGCGATAAGGTGAACAGCAACTACGTGCGTGGATATGGTTACCAGTATTATGCAGGAAGGATCATTTCTCCCAGCGTACTGGCATTAAAGCGTGCCATTGAAAAAGACGAGCAATATTATACAGAGAATTTTATAAGAGAAAATAAAACGGCCTTCTTTCTCAATACCAACTATGTATATGATAATAAATATATCATAGATCTGGCAGCGAGAGTGGATGGCAGTAACTTATTCGGATCCGGTACCCGCACCCACTTCCTGCCTAACTACAGTATAGGTCTTGCGTGGAACGTTGACCGGGAAAAGTTTATGGAGTCTTTGGACCCTTCCCGCAAGATCGACTACCTGAAGCTGAGAGGAAGCTATGCACTGAGAGGCAACGCCTGGCAGAGTTCTCCTGCCCTCGATGCCAGGTATAACAATGCCTATCGCGGCGATCTGACGTATAATGAACTGGCCATACAACTTCGTTCTCCGGAATTGTATAACCTGAACTGGGAAAGAGATTACACTACCAGTGTAGGCGTTGACGTTGGATTATTCAATAAACTGACATTAACTGCTGAATATTATTCAAGATCCAATAAAGATCTGGTGGCAGAAAAGAATGTAGCCTATGAAGATGGTTTCAGCAAGAAAACGATCAACTGGGCAAGCATGACGAATAAAGGTATAGACGTTACCGTTGGGATTAAGAATATTGTGCGTACCAGGGACTTTCACTGGGATTTCAATGTACTGATGGGACAGGTGACTAACCGCGTAACGGATGGGGTATTTTCTCCCTTGCTGACAGTAAAAACATCGCCGGATGGATACGGCGCAGTAGGAAAGCCGTTGAGAGGATTGTATGCATACCGTTTTGCCGGACTGGATCAGGCCGGGCAGCCATTGTTTTATACCGGTACCAAAGGCGCTGTAACAGATAATATAAAGCTGACCTCTCAGGATGATTCACTGATTACCTATGTGGGATCGAGGGAGCCGACAATAACAGGATCCTTTACCAATTCATTTGCCTACAAAGCATTTGAGCTGAGAATATTTTTTACCTATAGCATGGGGAACAAAGTATTCAGAAACCCCATCGTGAGCAGAACGTACGACGACAATCTTGCTACGCAGCGGGATGTAGCCGCCCGCTGGCGTATTCCCGGAGATGAAAAAATTACAGATGTGCCCGGACTGGTATCCAATATTCAGCAGGCATATTACAATTCGGCATTCATCCGGAAAGACTTTGCCTATAACCGCGGAACCCAGATGGTGGTGGATGCGAGTGTGCTCCGGCTTAGCGAAGTCAGACTCACCTACAATTGGATACCTCGCAAAAAGAACGTGCTGAAAGGCGCGCAGTTTGCGCTTTCGGGTAATAACTTATATTTCTGGGCCGATAAAGATCTGAGAGGAGTGGACCCTCAAAGCATCGTTACTGGTATAAATCTGCCTAACCCAACTTCCTATTCATTCAGAATAAACGCCCAATTCTAAATCATTCAGACATGGTATACCAACAACTGAAAATAAAAAAGCTCCTGGGTGGTTTGCTGCTGGCAGTTACCCTTATTACAGGTTGTAAGAAATTCACAGAACAGCCCTACGATAACAGGGCAGATATCCAGACAGCAGAACAATATGCACAGTTATTGATTAATGCATATCCTTTGCGGCATGATATGTTTACGGATATCCTGACAGATGATTTTGACTATCATGCACAGTTAGCGCAGGCATCTAATATTGCGAACTATCTGCCTATGTATTTGTGGAAAGATGACTATCCGGACAATATAGGCTCCGGCCCTGCAGTGGCCTATGCTGAATTCTATTCAAAGATCTTCTACACCAACCTGGCACTGGAAGGCATTGATGCAGCTCCCGGAACTCCGGAAAAGAAAGCAGCGGTGAAAGGAGAAGCATTATTGCTCCGTTCCTACTGTCATTTCATATTGGTGAATCTTTTTGGTATGCACTACAATCCGGCTACGGCTTCGAAGAACCTGGGGGTGCCTGTTGTAACGACCATCAATAAGGGCAACATCAATTATTATCGGCGTAATACGGTGCAGGAAGTGTACGACAAACTGGAGGCAGATGCCGTAGAAGGGCTGGCACAGCTGAAGAAAGCAGGAACTGCCGTGCCCTCCAATCCCTATCATTTCTCTATTGCAGGCGCGAATGCATTTCTTGCCAGGATAAAGCTGTACAAGGGAGAGTGGGACGAAGCTGTGAAATATGCAGACGCAGTGATTGCAGAGAAAGGACGGAATGTAAGAAGACTAAGTGATGATCTTCCGTTTAAAAAGTCGAACGGTATTCCTTTCTTCGCGAACCGCTTTATGGATCCGGCACTCCACTCAAATATCCTGATGATATCCTATTCTTCCGGGCTCGCTCCTATCACCACTACCGGTTTCCAGATTTGCGGTTTCTTTGCCAGCGATTCAATTACACCGCTATTTGGTACCAACGATCTGAGGAGTCAGTTGTTTACTTCCGTCGGCACCGTGATCGATAACAGGATGATGGCTATCAAGTTTGCCACACAACCTAATAGTCCCAATAATACGCCTATCCGGACACCCTATTTCACCATGGAAGAAGTACTGCTCACACGTGCCGAAGCCATGCTGAGAAGCAATAATGCCAATGCAGTTACAGAAGCCCTGTCGGATATAGAAGCACTTCGCAAAGAACGTTACCGGCCTTATAATCCATTGAACCCGGCTGTCGGCCGGCAGGTGCTTTTGAATACTGTGCTGCTGGAAAGAAGGAAGGAATTCTACAACGAAGGATTGCGCTGGTATGATGTAAAACGGCTGGGAATTGCCGTGGAGCACCGTTTGGGAAGGAATGAAGCTCCCGCTTCTGTGCTTGCGCCGAATGACCTGAGAAGAGCCATACAGATACCCCGGATGGAACAGGAGAGAAATTCTCCCATCACGGGTGAACTCAATCCAAGATAGGTATGCCTTATTACGTACGTTCAACTTTTTTTATGAAACAGACTATTCAATTTTTCATAATAGCGATAACAGGTATGTTGATGTTCATGTCGTGCCTGAAGGATAAGAAGCCGGTAATAAATGATAACATCAATTATTTCGCCACCGCAGCTCCGGTGAACAGGCTCGACAGCCTGATAGATACGATTCAGCATAACTATGGCCTTCGTGTTATTTATAAGTTTGATCCGAGGGTGATAGATCCTACTACATTCTTTGTGCCGGCTAACTACGACAAAGCACTGCCTTATACAAAATATGTGATAGAGAAGATGTGGCTGGAGCCGATACGGATTTTTGCACCGGAATTCTCTAAGAACCAGATACCTATTGAGTTCCTGACAGTGGGTACTGCTATTCACTTCAACTCTATCACTGCAGGCACCGCTGCCGGTGCAGGATTGAATGCCCAGTATTACAGGTTAGGTATGGGAGATGTGAATAACTTCCGGGTAAGCAGGGCCTGGATCAGGGAGCATATCTGCATCCTTTATCATGAGCATGCCCATCAGCTCGATCAGAAGTTTGGTCGCCCTAAAGGATATGACCAGGTTTCACAGGGTACTTATTACGATTTACAGTATATCAGCAGATCCGATGAACAGGCTCAACAGGATGGTTTTTTCCGCGCTTATGGAGGTTATCAGGCCGTAGAAGATTTTGCCACTACGGTAGAAGCGATGATGCGCTTTCCTAAAGATTCCATTCTGAAAATAGTGGCTAAAAATCCAAAACTGGAAACCAAATACAGGATGGTGAACAATTTTTACCTGAGTAAAGGGATCGATCTGCATATGATGCAAACGAAACTCGATTCTGTTGTAAAATCGATCGTACCATGAGATTACTTACTCCTAAATGCGGAAAAATGAAATACGTATATCCATCACTGTTGGCATTGGTACTTATTGTACTGACAGCCGGATGTAAGAAATATGAGAAAGACTTTGACCTGGATGCCCAGGCAACCCGGCAGAAGGCACTTACAGACAAAATAATGCAGGAGCTGGGCAATAATCCAAATGGTTGGCTGATCTATGTCCCGAACCTGGATACGGCTATTATAACGGCCACTCCGGTTGTAGTGAAGTTTGATATAACAAAAGGTACATTCACCACACAATCGCCTTTCCCGGCTTCAAATACCAGGGTACCTGCATTGTTTGAGCTGAGCAGCGCAACAGGAGCACCCCTGCTGAGTTTTGCCACGGGCTCTATCTTTTCAGGCTGGTATGAGTCAGGTAACACTAATGACTACTACTTCAAAGTAACGGGTGTAGTGAATGATACTATCAGTATACAGCCTTACCGGAAAGGGAATATCTATACATCGGAAGGTGGTATACCCATGAAAATGATCCGCCTTAAAGCACCTTATACCGTCTTCGATCAGCCTGCCAGCCTGCCTGAGCTGCTGGTAGATCCAAACTCGCCCTTCCAGCAAAGCACTGTCAATATGCTGAAGCTAACCTACAGGAATGGCTATAATTTCACTCCGTTGATCATGGGATTTGATACATGGAGCCCGGCAACAATAGTGTCTTTCAAGGGAGGCCTTCCGTTCTTCAGAGATCTTGGCATGTATCCATTTGTATTGTACACCAATAACGACGGTAACAACTATTTTGCCTATTATGCCGGGAACAATACGCTGGCAGCTCACATTGATGTGCAGCTGAATTCAACTTTACAGGGTCGTGCAAGACAATTCATCTCGAAAGTTAAAACGGATTACTTCCTCATCCGCAGCATCAGCGCTGATCAGAAAACAATTACTGTTTACGCGGTAGATCAGAATGGAACAGAGGTGATCAGTGGAACGCTGGAAGCCAATTAAGAATTGAGAATATAGAATTAAGAATGAAGAGCGAAGACCTAAGCGGATATTGTGTTACCTCACCCGCTTAGGTCTTCGCTCTTCATTCTTAATTCTATATTCTCAATTCTTAATTCTTTCTACTGTATTTTCACCTCCATCACTTTCGTATAGTTATACTTGTTATACGCATTCGCTGTTCTTGCTGCAACCCGCACATAATACGTTTGCCCGGATTGCAGGGCAGTCAGCGTGTCGCTGAACTTGTTGCTCAGGATGGTGTTATCGTCAATACCTGAGAGATCATGTGTGACAGCCCTTTCATTGATAGGATTGCTGACCGCAGGATAGGCGGACAACAACGATTTACATTCCACGATCTTATCCTGGGCTTTAGGCCTTGAAATGGTGTAAGCCAGTACGATACTGTTGCCCAGTGTAGTGGCCTGAGCTTGAACGTTCAGGAATGGCGTAACGGTGAAGGATATATCGGTGATACCGTTGACGGTTATTTGTGTGGTATCAGCATTGAAGAACGGGCCTTCCACCGGCACTATTTTATAGGCTCCTGAAAATAACTGAGTGGTTTCAAAAGTGCCGTTGGCTCTGGTCCATATATCCTGCGGACTTACATTCCCCTGGTATTTCATTTCCAGCATCCTGATTTTGACACCGTTGGGCTGCTCGGTTTGCAGTGGTTCTTTTGTAACCGCGTCTATGACATTGCCTTTTACACCTGCATCAGGGGCGGGGTGGTTATCCAGTTTGCCACAGGCCGCAAAGAAGATCATTGCCACCAGGAAATATATTGTATGAGATAGTTTCATTTGTAGATGATTTTATGTTTTTAGATGCCATGTTGTTGTACCAGCGGCTAGTAGCCGGGGTTTTGTACAAGATTGGCGTTTTTCGAGATTTCACCCGCGGGGATCTTTTCATAATACAGGTTGGTGGTGAATGTTTTCGGAAAGCCCACGGCAGTAGTTTTGAAAATATATGTATGTTGCTGAAACATCAGATAGGGCAACAGTGCGGTGGCTTTGGCGTTGTTCAGCAGTTTGTCGGCTATATGCCATCTCCTGATATCCCAATAGCGATGGCTTTCAAACGCAAGCTCTATCTGTCTTTCATGACGTATTCTGTCTCTTGTTACTTCATTCCCGGCAAGCGTCCGTATACCTGCTCTGTTCCTGATGGCGTTTACCGCCCAGGCGGCGTCATCTGCGCGACCCAATTCAACAGCGGCCTCAGCGTAGTTTAACAGTACTTCTGCATAACGGATATCGATATACGATTGTGAAGAAGTCCACGGAGCCACATTAGAAGGATTGTAGTTGGGATTGAGGTATTTGCGCAGGTAGAATCCTGTTTGTGATACCTCTCCGCCACCGCCTCCTATACCGTTATTGCCGATGATATGTATGCCCTGATACAACGATTTATAATCACCAGCGGTAATGGTTTGACCGTTGTCGATGATGCCTGCCTGCACATCAATGATATTACCTCTCCAGTCGGCGAAGGGATAAATACAGGTGGCTGCAAACCGGGGATCTTTATTCAGGAACAGATCTGTTGCTTTGGCATACTCGATGGGATTGCCATTGGCGTCATTCAGCTTCAGCTTTCCAGGGGTACCATCTATGTATTCAAACTGTTCCACCAATTCCAGCGTTGGATTGGCCCGGCTGCCATATCCGGCAGTGCCTCTTACGGAATACGGAAGGTTCATGTTATCGAAGCTGTGTGCTTTATTGGGGTAATTGAACTGTTTTATAAGAATGTTTTCCGTACTGGTGACATCCAGGAAAACGTTGATGAAATTCTGTATGTGATCGGGATTTTTGTTATATAGCGTGTATTTAGCGCCGTCTATTACTTTTTTGGCAGCGTCGTAGGCAGCCTGCCAGTATTTGCCTGCATCGGCAGCGGGCAATCCTACCAGCCCATTCAGCTGTATACTGCCATATTGCGCTATAGAAGCTGCGTATACCATGGCCCTCGATTTCAGCGCATATGCAACGTATTTGTTAGCCCTTCCGTTGTCGCTTGTTTCACTTAGCAGGTTTGCTGCGGCATCTAATTCGGAAGCTACGAAGTCGTATACTTCTTTCTCCGTGTTCCGCGGAACTTTCAGCTCTTCCAGGTTTTTGCCGTTATAAGTTTGTGCTGTAGTAACCAGAGGTACACCGCCGTAACGTTTTACCATACCAAAATAATAATATGCCCTGATGAATCTGGCTTCACCCAGCCATTGATTTTTCTTGTCGTCAGGGAACCCGGCTGCGGGCAGCTTGGCAATGAAATCGTTTACATTCCTTACAGCGCTGTAGTTCCAGTATTGCAGCCAGGTGCCGTCGCCTATACCATTGCTGTTATCGGTTTGACAGGAAATGGCTTCGTCACTGAAATCGTGCAAACAGGCACCTCCATTTGGGAATGTATTGAACCCGTTGCGGCTGAAATTAAAATCCTCTATAGGCAGGTCGTTATATAGTGTTGCAAAATAGGCATTGATAGCCGATTCGCTTGTATAAAGACTTTGATCCTGTAATATATTCTGTGGAGGAACATCCAGATCCTTGTCACAGGAGAATAAGAAAACGGTACTGAGTAGGAATATATATAGTGTATGTTTCTTCATAATACTTATTTGAAAGACTGAACTAGAATGTAACATTTAACCCGATATTGTAATTCCTGGTAATCGGGTATTCGTACCCGTATGTATTCTTGGTATGTTCGGGATCTACGACACTGTTCAATCCCGACCAGGTAAGCAGGTTAAATCCGTTGGCGTATACACGGAATGCCTTGATCCCTGCGCGTTCCAATATGCTGGCTGGCAGCGTATATCCCAGCTCAATACTTTTCAGGCGGAGATAAGTGGCATCATGCAGCCAGAAATCGGAGGTGTAGTAATTCCATGGAGCAGAGCCATTGGGCCTTGTGGAGGGATATTTTCCGGGGACCCAGTTATCAGATTTATTATCGAACATATCTTCCCGGTGCCATCTGTCCATAAATATATCCAGGCCGTTTCGTCCCCAGGGTAATGGTCTTGCAAGCTGGTCTGAGCCGAGGTAATCAATAGTGAAATTAGAAGCGCCCTGGAAAAGCATATTCAGATCGAAGCCTTTCCATTGTGCTCCAAGGGTAAACCCAAAGTTAATGCCTGGAGTGGAGCTGTTACGGCCGATAGGGCGTACGTCGTTGTCGTCAATGACTCCGTCGTGATTTACATCTTCGTACTTCAGGTCGCCGGGCAGCAGGTTCCGGTTGCCATTGCCATCCTGCACCGGGGATTTCCTGATCTCGTCCATTGATTTGAACTGACCTATTACATGATATCCCCAGTATATATCAGACCAGCGGTTGGTATTATTGGAACGCCAGTCGTTGTAAGAATTGTTTGACGCGGCTCTTTCTATGTAACTACTTTTGGAACGGGTAAAGGATATATTACCGGAAATATTGTACCGTATCTGTCCTATCTGGTTCTTGTGTCCAAGAGATATCTCCAGGCCCTGCTGAAGGTCGCTGTTCAGGTTTTCCTGAGGTAGTCTTACGCCTACGGTACCTGGCAAACTGAGTGCCCGGTCGGCCAGCAGTCCTGTTCTTTTTCTTCTGAAGATGTCAAATTCGGCGTGGAATTTTCCCTCCCATAGATCTGCATCCAGGCCTACATCTGCCAGCTCGGAAGTGTACCAGGTGAGGTTTTCATTGGCGAGTCCTCTGGGAGAAAGGCCGGATGTAAGTGAGTTACCCAATACGTAGTTAGGTCCCGGGTAGTCATATCCGCTCAGATACTGGAAACGGGAAGATGCGTCGTCGCCCAGCTTCCCGTAAGAAGCTCTTAGCTTAAGATTGGAGATCAGGTTAATATTGTCTTTGAAGAATGGTTCTTCTGATATGCGCCATCCACCGGATATGGCAGGGAAGAAGCCCCAGCGGTGCCCGCGGGCGAACTTTGAAGATCCGTCCTGCCGGAAGCTTGCTTCAAGCAGATACTTTCCCGCATAGTCGTAATTCAACCTGCCTACGATGCCTTCCCGTACATAGTCGAACATCGGTGCGGAGCCGCTGAAACCGGGTGATTGCGAACTGGAGCTGGCTTGCGTACTGTTGTTGTTCCCTGCATTCATCTGGTCTATATCGTTGAGGGAAAACTGTCTGGAGGCATTGAAGTTGTCTATTCGCTGACGAAGTTTTTCAAACAACAACAATGCATTGATGTTATGTTTTTGTGCAATGCGCTTCTGATAGTTTAGCGACAGTTGTAGTGTTGAAAATTCCAGTTGGTCAAATCCTTCTGAGAGATTGGAAGGGCTGTGAGAATATTTTGGCGTATAAACATCCGTGGCATTGTTGTAGTCATACAGTGCAAATTGTTTTTTCCAGCTTTTCGTGAACAGGTACTTACTGTCATAGCTATACATCCCCCTGGCTTTTAACCCGTCAACGAAAGGTATATTGTAGTTGAGGGCAAATGACCCCTGGAAGGTTTTGCCTACTGTTTTATTGTACCCGGAAATGCTGGAGGTGGTTACTGCCAGCGGATGGGTGCCATCGGCAACATTGCTCAGGTACAGCGGGTTGTTGTTAGCATAGACGGGGATGGTAGGTATCTGCATCCACATGGATTTAAAAACAACCCATGTAGGTTCGCCCGGTTCCATTTTATTATCCTGTATACCGTTTAACAATAATTCAGCATCCAGATTTTTGGTAATCTGCGCATTGATATTGGAACGGATGTTATAGCGTTTGTAGTTAAGATCCCCGGATTTCCACATGCCCTTTTCATCGTAATAACCCAGAGAAAGGAAATATTTAATTTTATCACTGCCGCCGCTGGCACTGAGGTTATGTTGCCTGATAGGAGCCTGTTTACGCACTACCAGGTCGTACCAGTCTGTTCCCGGCGTAGTACCATCTTTTAGTTTTCCCAGTGCTTCTTTTGAATAAGTGGGAGTTGTTTTACCTGAGTTGAAGTCGCTTTCATCAATAAGAGTAGCATATTGGTAAGCATTCAGCACATGGGGTGAATTGGCAATGCTGGCCCATCCCGTGGTACCGGAATAGGTAAGTTCCGTTTTTCCTGTTTTCCCCTTTTTGGTAGTTATCAATATCACCCCGTTGGCGGCTTTCACCCCATAAACTGCGGCAGATGCGTCTTTCAGCACGGAAATGCTTTCTATTTCATTGGGATCGAGACGGGTGAAGTTATCCCTGGGCACGCCGTCGACGATCATCAGGGGAGAGCCGAAACCGCGGATATCAAAATCGGTGGCGTAGCTTCCCGGTTCGCTGTTACGTTGTGTAACACGCAGTCCGGGTAACTTACCTGCCAGCATATTGGCGATGTTTGAATTAGTAGCGGTTTTCAGCTCCTTATTGGTAACACTGGATATGGCGCCTGTCAGCGAGGCTTTCTTTTGTGTGCCATAGCCTACCACCACCACATCGGTCAATGCGGTGGCCTCTTCCTGCATTTGTACGTTGATGGTGTTACGTCCATCTATGGCCACTTCCATGGTGCTGAACCCAATGAGTTTAAATATCAGCACGCCTTCTGAATGGGGGAGGGATAAGGAATAGTTACCCTTAGTGTCTGTAGTGGTTCCCTTTTGGGAGCCTTTCAGCAATACAACCACACCCGGTAGCGGCTGACCACCGTTGTTGGTAACCACTCCTCTGATAGTTACTTGCTGAGTGGGCGTTTCCCTGCCTTTTTCGGCAGCAGGACTAAGTACAATCCGGTTGTTGCTGAAGCTGTAGGTGATACCATCGGGCGTCAGCAGGCTGTCGAGCACAACACGGAGGGGCTGCAGTTTCGCCTGCAGGGTAACTTCCCGTGCGGTAGGTACAAAGGTGGAACTGTAGATAACGGGAACGCCCGTTTGTTGTTCCAGCACTTTCAGTGCTTTGTCGAGGCGCACTGCCTTCAGCGAAATGCTGATGGAGCTGTCGAGCACATGCTGGGCTTTGCAGGTATGTGCATAAGAAACTCCGGTGAATACGATGGCCATTGCTATTTGGCTAAATGCTATTTTCATGAGCTTGTAGCGGTCAATCGATAGTTTAGAAGTAAATTTCATAATTTTGGATGTGTCGTTTTTTAAGGAAAATGAGACAAAGCATCACCGGCACAACTGCTGAAAGGCAGTTACGCATGGCTGATGAAGGCTCGGGAGTGTCATCACCACTCCGGGCCTTTTAATTTGCAGGAAGCCGGATATCTCAGACCTGTGACTGAATGTTCTTCATACGTGGATTAATTTTAAGATTAAGGTTGTATCGATAACGTGTTTGCCGGGTATTCAAATCACCGGCTGAGTAATTTCATTTCATTCCCGTTTAGTTCATATCTGATATTGAGTGATTTCTTCATCATGTCAAGGATGTCTGGCAAATGTTGGCCGGAGAAATCGGCGTTAAGCCGGTAATTTTTCAGGTTGTTATCGCCGAAGACGATATGGGCGCCGAATTTTTCATTTAAGACCGTTACTACCTGTTGTAAGCTGGCATTGTCGAAATGAATTTCCCGTTTTTGCCATATGGTCATCTCTTTGTCGGCACCAGTATGATGTATATCCAATTGTTCATCCAGTAAGGTGGCGGCCTGGCTGGCAGTAAGCAGTAATGAGTCGCTAGCGGTCTGACGTAAGGGCATCTGCGTTGCTGTGGTATTCAGCAGGCTTACTGCTACTTTGCCGCTCATGACATCTATACGGGCTGTATGATCACCACTGCTGGTTTTGATACGGAAAGAGGTGCCCAGCACCCTGGTGAGCATCCTGCCGCTGTAAACATAAAAGGGATGGGCCTGATCCGGTGCTATTTCAAAAAATACATCACCGGTCATATGTACTTCCCTGGTGCCCTTTTTACTGTTATGTATATAGGTAATGCGGGCATCGGGGCTTAACCATGCCACAGAGCCATCCGACAGCCGGCGTTTGTATATGCAATGTCCCTGATTACTGACGATCAGTTCTTCTTCCGGCGCCAGGTTTCGTGAACGGGCTTTCTTTTCTGTTTTCAGCCATTGCAGGCCCACCACCAGTAATATAACAGCAGCAGCCCCGCTAAGTGCATACAATAATATTTTTCTGACAGGAGTGCGCCTGTGCCATCGTTCTTCTTTTTGCGCAATCCCGCTTTTTATGTTTTGTAACAGTTTAGTTTGCAATTGATGCCGCGTTTCCGCATCAAATGTGCTGTAAGGCTCTGGATGGTCTTCAAAAGCGTCATACCAGTGCAGCAGCTCTGCAGCTTCTTCCTGCGAACACTCGTCATTGATGTACCTGGACAATAGCTCTTTTATTCGTGGCGTCATACGTATAGCGTGATATTATCAACCGGCAGGATGATTAGTCCTCTATATAAGTAGTGAAAGAAAAGGGGCTTACCCCCTACGCGGTGCAAAAATTTTTTAGAAGAAGAGGGCAACAATGTCTTTCAGGTTAAGCCTGAGGATGCGTAAAGCTTTAGTGAGTTGGTTTTCCACGGTTTTCTCGGAGATATTCAGCGTTTCGGCAATTTCCCTGTTGGATTTATATTCTTTACGGCTTAGCTCATATACCTGCCGGCATTTCCGGGGAAGCTGAGTCAGCGCCTGTTCAAGCCGGGCATGCAGGTCTCTGGCCTGTATAACGGCTTCTGTAGAGGAATCCACCGGCGTTGACGCTGCCTGCATATGATTTCTGTATGTTTGCATGGCCATTTCCTGCTGGAAGTAACGTAGTACCATATAGCGTACAGACGCCGAAAGATAAGCTTTTAACGAAGTGTGTACCTGCAGCTTCCGACGGTTGAGCCAGAATGTAGTGAACAGCTCCTGGACCATTTCTTCCGCTACTTCCCTGGATTGCACACGCTTATAGGCTATGCCACATAACAACGCCCAATACCTGTAGTAGATTTCATCAAAAGCAGCTTCCTCATCCCGCTGTAACGCTTCCAGCAACATCTCATCAGAAAACTGAGCTAAATTCCGCATATCAGACACTTGTGTAGCTAAATATAGGGCCAAATTTTTGAATTACGAATTGGGAATGTGTAATGAAGAATGATGAGCGAAGATTTTAGCGGATGAATTTTTTAACAATGAATGTTGGGATGATTAGTACCAATGATATAATGTTTGTCTTCGCAGTATTCATTGCTAAAAAATTCATTCGCTAAAATCTTCGCTCATCATTCTTCATTACACATTCCCATTTCATAATTCTTTTTTTGGTTTCTTCATTAACTTGTTTTAGCTTTATCTTAAATTGCTTAAACGTTTAAGCAAAAAATATTCCACGAAAAACTTAAAATCAATTCCACGGCACTGACCTGATGTGAGTACCTATGCGTGATGATGTGTCAGTAGCTACCTTATTCAAAAACACTGACGACATGAAAAAAAGTAACAACCGGCGTTTTTTTCTGAAGAATATTGCTGTAGCCACTTTGGGGATTTCTGCATTACCAGCGGTTTCCTTTGCGGAAAAGGAGCATACTCCGGATTCGCCTTCAGCCGAACCGGAAAGTGGCCGCCGGTTTAATGATGTTTATAAAGGAAGATATAATAACCGGGTGGCTTTCCCCATAGGAGGCATTGGGGCAGGTATGTTTTGCCTCGAGGGAACGGGAGCCATATCACATATGTCTGTACGGCACAACCCCGAAATGTTCCAGGAACCGGCCATGTTTGCAGCGCTGAGTGTGAAAGGCATGACTGGCGGCGCAAGAGTGCTGGAAGGCTATGTGCCCGACTGGAAAAAATTCGGTATGCGCGATGCGGGGCTTGGTGGTACCGGTGGCGCTACCTGGGGCCTGCCACGTTTCCGGGATGCTGCCTTCAACGCCCGCTTCCCGTTCGCTGATATTCAGCTGAACGATCCGGCAGTTCCGGTTAAGGTGCAGATAACGGGCTGGAGCCCTTTTGTGCCGGCTGATGAAGATAGTGCCAGTTTGCCGGTTGGCGCGCTGGAGTATCACTTTACCAATACCGGCAGTACCACCGCCGATGCAGTATTCTCCTACAACGCACGCAATTTTATGCGGACAGCCGATACGGGAAATACGGTGAAGCCTATACGTAATGGATTTATCCTTTCACAGGATGCGTTAGCGAATGCCCCCGAAAAGCGGGGGCAGTTCGCTATTTACACGACTGAACCGGGCACGGTGACCGATCATTGCTGGTTCCGGGGAGCATGGTTCGATCCGCTGACGATGGTATGGAATGCATTGAAAGAAGGGAAAATGCCAGATAACCCACCCGTGGAAAAGGATGCACCGGGAGCTTCCCTGTTTGTGCCCTTTCAGCTGAAACCGGGCGCTACGAAAGTCATCCGCCTGATGATGGCCTGGTATGTACCGGATTCCAAACTTCGTGTAGGCGACGACGCTAGTGGGAAAACCAATGGGCAGTATTACAAGCCCTGGTATAGCAGCCGTTTTAAAGATGTGGAAGAAGTAGCAGCCTATTGGACCAGTGGTTATGAAGATCTCCGTAGGAAGACGGCATTATTCAGTGATACCTTTTATAAAAGTTCCCTGCCACCCGAAGTACTGGAAGCAGTAGCTGCCAACCTGACCATCCTGAAATCGGCCACAGTCATGCGGCAACACGATGGCCGCTTCTGGTGCTGGGAAGGCTCCGGCGATAACTGGGGCAGCTGTCATGGTACGTGCACACATGTATGGAACTACGCACAGGCAGTGCCTCATCTCTTTCCCGCACTGGAACGGAGCCTGCGGCATACAGAGTTTCATGAGAACCAGAATGCAGAGGGGCATCAGGGATTCAGGGCGAATATTCCTATCTCACCACTGGTGCATAACTTTCACTCGGCAGCCGATGGACAGCTGGGAGGGATTATGAAAGTGTACCGCGACTGGCGCATCAGTGGCAACGACGAATGGTTGAAGGAACTGTTTCCGCTGGTGAAGATAAGTATGGATTATTGCATACGTACCTGGGATCCTAAACGGAAAGGCATCGTGGAAGAACCTCATCACAATACCTATGATATTGAATTCTGGGGCCCCACCAGCATGTGTACCAGTTTCTACCTGGGCGCGCTGATGGCTTTTACAACAATGGGAAAACACCTGGGTCAGGAGGTGGAAGATTATACATCGCTCTATAATAAGGGGAAGCAATACCTGGAAACATCTTTATACAATGGTGAATTTTTTATACAACAAATCAGGTGGACCGATCTGCAGGCGCCGGATCCGGTAAAGGCACAATCCTTTGCCACGCAATACTCCCAGGAAGCGCTGGCTGTACTGAAAAAGGAAGGGCCTAAATATCAATACGGAGCAGGATGCCTGTCGGACGGTGTGCTGGGCTCCTGGATTGCCAGGGTATGCGGACTTCACGAACCCGTAGATCCTTTGAAAATAAAAAGCCACCTGCTCTCCGTACACCGTTACAATCTGAAGAAGGATCTGGGCGGGCACGTGAACCCGCAACGATCCACCTATGCGCTGGGCAATGAAGGCGGACTATTACTCTGTTCATGGCCCAAGGGAGGCATGCTCTCTTTGCCGTTTGTATATAGCAATGAAGTATGGACCGGCATCGAATACCAGGTAGCGTCGCACCTGATGTTCCAGGGTGAAATAGAGAAGGGGCTGGACATTGTACGCGCCTGCCGCAAACGTTATGATGGTACCGTGCGCAATCCATTCAACGAGTATGAATGCGGCCATTGGTACGCCAGGGCTATGTCGAGCTACGGACTGCTGCAGGGACTCACCGGCGCCCGCTACGATGCAGTGGATAAAGCCATTTACATCGACTCGCGGATCGGCGACTTTCACAGCTTCATTGCTACCGACAAAGGCTTCGGCACGATCAGCTGGAAACAGGGCAAACCTTCCCTGCATGTAGCGTATGGCACTATCCCCGCAGCAAAGGCCATCGTGGGTGGAAAGGAAATGCCCCTGCACCAAACGACAGCGTAGCTGAATTACATCACGTTTTCATCCATCCGGATAATCAAAGTGGCGCTGGTAATAGTATCGCTTTGATATAGTTTACTATTCAACAAATCCACACCAGCATGGCAGTTGCATCCAAATGGCTTTCTTTATTTGCTTAAACGTTTAAGCAATACGGTTTTTATCAATCACCAAAATCCACACGCTATGAAAGCTTCGTTGCGGGTTAGTCCGCATGTACCGAAAGCGTTGACAAAAAAATGTATCCGCTTTCTTTTCTTTCTTTATTGTATGTCCGGTCAATTGCTGTATGCACAGAAAGTGATATCCGGAAAAGTAACCGGTGCGGCCGACGGAAAGCCTTTACCCGACGTCAATGTAGCCGTAAGAGGCACACCGGTAGGCACCACTACTTATCCTGATGGTACATACGCGATTAAAGTAGAGAATGATAACGCCGTGCTGGTGTTTACTTATGTCGGATATGAGATGCAGCAGGTAACCGTAGGAGGCAGTGCTGTTATCAATGTGGCGCTCAAACCGCAAACAAGTACGCTCGGAGATGTTGTGGTGGTAGGATTCGGCAAGCAGAAAAAGATTTCTGTTACCGGTGCCATCTCCAGTGTACCGGTCAACAACCTGCAGCGCATTGCTACGCCGTCGCTGTCGAATGCGCTGGCAGGAAGTATGCCCGGTATCGTTACCCGGCAAAGCTCCGGTGAGCCGGGATACGACGGCGCCGCAATATTTATCCGCGGCTTTGGTACCTGGGCTAACAGGAGCCCGCTGATACTGGTAGACGGGGTAGAGCGCGATATTAACAATATCAATACCCAGGAGATAGAAAGTTTTTCTATTCTGAAAGATGCCTCTGCAACAGCTGTTTACGGTGTACGTGGCGCCAATGGTGTTATTCTGATCACCACCAAACGTGGAGCGCTGGGCAAACCTACTGTGACCTTTCGTACCGAAAGCGCCACCCTCACTGCCATGCGGCTGCCCAATTATATTAACGGGGCCGAATATTCGGGGCTGATCAATGAAGCACTGGCCAATAATAATCTTCCGCCGCGTTATACGCCGGAGGAGTTACAGAAATTTAAAGATCATTCGGATCCCTACCTTTATCCGGATGTGAACTGGACAGATGCAGTGCTGAAGAAAAATACTTTTCAGTCGATCAATAACCTGAGTATTTCAGGAGGCACAGAAGTAATTAAGTACTACGCGAATGTTGGCTATACGCTGCTCAATGGCATCTATCGGCAGGATCCGGCAAATGCTTATAAAACCAATGCGCAGATGAAGCGCTACAACTTCCGCTCGAATGTGGATATCAATGTGTCCAAAACGATCAGCCTGGAACTGGGTATAGGTGGTATTATACAGCAGGGGAATTATCCTGGCACCAGTGCCCCGGATATTTTCAGCGCGTTGAAAATTACATCTCCCATTAATTTCCCTAAAGTAAATCCCGATGGCTCTGTGTCCGGCGCCTCTACCTCTTATCTCCAGAATAATCCCTGGGGGCTCGTCACGCAGGCTGGTTATACCCGGCAGGATCAGAATACCCTGCAGGGTACATTTGGTGGTAAATGGGATCTCTCGTCGCTCGTAACAAAAGGGCTTTCCTTACGTGGGATGTTTTCCTATGATCACTGGTATTTTGCTTCTACCAGCCGTATTAAACCATATGCAATCAAACAATATCTTGGAAAAGATGCACAGGGTAAAGATCTGTACTCCGATCCGCCTATCCGGGAAGAACAGCCGATGGGTTATGCGTTGACGAACAGGGCTAACCGTGCCATATATACGGAGATCGCGCTCAACTACAACCGCGCATTCGGTTACCATACCATCACCGGCATGATACTGGGTAACCGCCGCGAGTATATTGACCTTACTGCCGGCGCTACTATCGACAACCTGCCATACCGGCGGCAAGGTCTGGCAGGGCGCATTACCTACAATTTCAAAGACCGTTACCTCGCAGAGGTAAATGCCGGCTATAACGGTTCTGAAAATTTTCCGGAAGGAAAACAGTACGGATTTTTTCCGTCGGTTTCTGCCGGCTGGGTGGTCAGCAACGAGCGCTTCTGGCATATCAACGCTATTTCCAACCTGAAGATCCGCGGTTCTTACGGTCAGGTAGGGAACGATCAGATAGGAGGAAGGCGGTTCCTGTTCCTTACTACCATTAACCGTCAGGGGCAATCTTATTTCTTCGGCGACAATCAGCGCTTCTATCAGGGCTTCGATGAAGCGCAGATCGGAAACGATAACGTGACCTGGGAGGTAGCCACCAAATCGAATCTGGGACTGGATATGGAACTGCTCAATGGTACCATCAGTTTGCAGGTGGATGCATTCAAAGAGAACCGCTCAGGTATCCTGATTCAGCGTGGCGTTATTCCCCGCATTACCGGATATTATCCCTGGACGTTGCCCTACGCCAACCTCGGTAAAGCAAAGAACCATGGTATAGATGCATTACTGGAAGTGAAGCACACTACCGCTAATGGATTCTACTATAATTTCCGCGGAACGTTTACCTATGCCCGTAGTATATGCACACAAAACGATGATCCGATTCCGAAGTATCCGTACCAGTCGTTTGTAGGGCAGCCTATCGATCAGCCGATGGGACTCGTGGCAATTGGTTTTTTTAAAGACCAGGCAGATATCGACAACAGTCCGAAGCAAAACTTCATGGAACAGGTAAAACCCGGCGATATCAAATACAAGGATGTGAATGGCGATAAAGTGATAGACGACTACGACCGCGTACCGATCGGCTATCCCAGAACGCCGCAGATCGTTTACGGCGCGGGCGCGAGCTTTGGCTATAAAGGGTTTGAGCTGAGTTTCTTTTTTACCGGCGTTGCACAAACGAGCCTGTTTGTAGATGGTCCATCCATGTATGCTTTCCAGATGGGACTTGGTACCTATAATATCCTGCATGAATATTACGATCATCGCTGGACGCCGCAGACGCCGGATGCCAGATACCCACGGGTATCCCCCTACGAAAATCCAAACAATAACCGGACGTCCACCCTGTTCCTGCGGGATGCGAGTTACGTACGGCTGAAAAGTGCAGAAGTAGCTTATAACCTGAAGCTGAAGCAAGGGAAGAGGCCCGGGCCACAGAGCATACGGATTTTCATCAATGGTTATAACCTTATTACCTGGGATAAGATCAAGGTAGTAGATCCTGAGTCTGATTACGGTACCGGCGGTTATCCATTACAGCGGAGCGTGAATTTCGGCGCCCAGGTTACCTTTTAACTCATCACCCTGTTTAACATGTCCGTTATGAAATCGATAAAAATACTCCTGCTGATCAGCGCTGTTATGCTGGCTCCGGCCTGTACCAAAAATTATTTGAAGAAAGCGCCTGACGAAGATCTGGATATCAAAAAAGTTTTTTCTGAACGTAAGTATGCAGAATCATTTTTAACATCTGCCTACAATAATATACCGGTTATGCTGGGAGCGGCCGACTGGGACCAGCGCAATCCGTTTACAGGCGCCAGCGATGAAATGGAAATCACTTTCCTCGGCGCTTATTGCCATTTGCTGAATTCAGGCGCGTGGAGTGCCAACGACTATTACCCCGACATTTGGGGGTTCATGTTTGAAGGCATCCGCAAAACCAATCTGTTCCTGGAAAATGTAGGACAGGTACCGATGGATGAAAATGAACGTAAGAAGTGGATCGGAGAAGCTACTTTTCTGCGGGCATTCTTCCATTTCATGCTGGCAAGGATTTACGGGTCTGTACCCATTGCCGATCATGCCTATACTCTCAGTGAAGACTATACGAAAATACGCCGTGCACCGGTAGATAAAGTAGTGGCATTTATTACAGGTGAATGCGATAAAGCGGCGGCATTGCTCGACTGGTCCGTAACACCTGATAAATATGGGCGGATCACCAAAGTAGCTGCTATGGCGCTGAAAGAGCAGGCGTTGTTGTATATGGCAAGCCCGTTGTGGAATGGCAATCCTGATTATACCGGAATAAAAGATAAAGAAGGTACTTCCTTATTTCCTGCTTTTGATAACGGAAGATGGAAACAGGCCGCAACAGCTGCCAAGGCATGTATAGACGGCGCAGAGGCTAATGGCTACCGGCTTTATCGTTCCGCCTCCAACGATCCGGTGAAAAATTATCAGGAGATATTCACTGAACGCTATAACCCGGAAGTATTGTTTGCCCGTAATGCAGGTGAGCACTCACATTTTGAGCGTTGCAGTAATCCTATCAGCTATGGAGGATACTCTATTTTCTGCCCTACGCAGGAGCTGGTGGATGATTATGAAATGGATAATGGCATGAGACCCGTTACCGGGTATAACGCCGACGGCTCTCCGATAATTAATGCCGCATCGGGATATGTGGAAACCGGCTATGTTGCAGCAAAGCATCCAAAAGATTATTACCCGGCCGGAGTCAGGAATATGTATGTTAACAGGGAGCCGCGTTTCTATGCAAGTATTAACTTTAACGGCGCGATCTGGAAGAACCGGGGCATTCAGTTCTGGTTCGAAGGACTGGATGGCCGCAAGCGGGCAGGCTCTGACTATTGTATTTCAGGTTACCTGATGAAGAAAATGGTGAATCCTACTTCCGATATATTTCAGAACAGGTTTTCGCTGAACACCTGGATCTACTATCGTTTAGGTGGCATCTACCTGGATTATGCAGAAGCATTGAATGAGGCCGACGGGCCGGTAGGGGATGTCTATAAGTATGTTAACGCCATCCGCGACAGATCCGGGTTACCGGCATTGCCGGCAGGATTAGCGAAAGATGAAATGAGGGAGCGTATCCGCCATGAACGACGTATAGAGCTGGCTTTCGAAACATATCGCTATTTCGATACCCATCGTTGGAAAACCGCAGCGGATATTGATAGTAAAGAAGTACATGGTATGAACATAGGAGCAGGCTCTTCCCTGAATGACGACAGATTTTACAAGAGAACGGTGATAGAAAAAAGGGTATTCATTGCTCCCAAACATTATTTATGGCCTATCCAGCAGGGCGAAATCAATAAAAATCCTAACCTTGTACAAAATGTTGGTTGGTAAATGACGAAACAATTATTGAGTGTATGCGTTGCCGTTATAATGCTGGCGTCGACAGCAAATGCGCAGCAAGCAGGAGCAGACGCTGAATGGATCCGGCCTGATCACCCGGGTGCACCGCCTGTGTGGGGCATCCGGAACGGGATCGTTGTGGGCCTCTGGCCGGCCCCGATTGAGCATCCACGCCCGGGTGCCGACGGCGGTCCGCGTGGATTGCTGCGTATCGGCTACGAGTGGAAAGGGAGTATCTATCATATCAATTACATGGCCATAGAACCGGTAGTAGCCGGGCAAATGGAGTTCAGCGAAATTTCTCCGTCACGTGTAGATGGCAAGTGGGGCAAAATCATGTGGGCAGGAGATACGCCGGATCCGGGCAGGTTCAGCACCACCAGCACGGTGCAAGGTGTACTAACGCATCCTGATGCCGCGCATCCGGAAAAAACAACGTTGTCGCTGTATATTTTCATGGAGCAATTTGCCAATGGAGCGCATCCCTATTTGCGCATCAGTATCAGTAACGACCGGCCCGAAGAGCTTTGCATGGAAGTGTTTCATCTACCCGGCAGCGCTGCTATGGAGCGATGTGGTATTACCGCCACCATGGGCAATTATTCCCGGCTGAGAAACCTGTACCTGAAGAACGAAGTAGTAAATGCACGTAAGCTGTATGCAGGCTTTGAAGGAACCGGTTTCGTTGAGAAGGATCCTTACCCCGCCAAACAAATGATGCGAACCCGGAATGGTGATTACATCGTAATGGCCCAACCTGACGAATCCCTGTCGGAACTGGCAAGCTGGCCGGAAAACGAAAAGTATGCGGCCAGATGGAGCTGGCGCTACCGGCCCTTTTATCGCCTCACGCAATACTGGCGCCATCCGGGCTCCGATAGTACCCACACCCTTCAGGTAAGAGTGAATGGAAGAGCCAAATACTGGAGTGGCGGCAGTAACAATCCTGCCGCTTATATCGACATTCCCGGAGGCCCGGCGTATGAGAACTTTGAACTAAGAGAGCAGTATTATCCCGGAGTGAAATGCTGGTTCGGGCTTAGCAGGAAAAGAATAGAGGAAATTAAGAATATGGAATGAAGAATTAAGAATATGGAATGAAGAATTAAGAATGAAAAGCGGAGATCTAAACGGATAAGATATTGTATAATATCATCCGCTTAGATCTCCGCTTTTCATTCTTAATTCTTCATTCCATATTCTTAATTCTTTTCGCGTATCCTCCAACCACCGCAAAGCACACTAACGGTACTGCATATCCCCATTGCACATTCGCATAGTACGTAATGGCCCCGAGGCCAAGGGGAATGAGTGCGCCGCCTACGATAGACATAACGAGAAATGCAGAAGCAGATTTGGTTTCATTGCCCAGGCCGGCGATGGCAAGAGAGAAGATGGTAGGAAACATAATGGACATGAAAAATTCCACACCAAGCAATGCATATACGCCTGCTTTTCCGCCAATGAATACGCTATAGCAAAGCAATAACACGCAGGCGATGCTATAGATAAGCAACAGTTTCCGCGGTGCTATCTTTTGCATCAGCCAGGTACCTACGTAACGTCCGGTCATAAAACAAAGCAGGAGGAATCCAAGGTAAGTGGTAGCTTCTTTCTCATGCATATGCCCACTGAATCCGGCATATCGTATGAAGAAGCTGGAAATACATACCTGTGCGCCTACATAGGCAAACTGTGCGATCACGCCTTCACGGAAACGGGGATGCCTGAATACACGAAGATTGATGGTCACGCCTTCTCCATGTTCTTCCTGAGTAGGAGGGAAACGCATGATACGAAAGAGAAGGGCTGTCAGTAACAATACGCCGGCGATGGCCAGGTAAGGCGCCTGCACGGAACGGGCTTCAGATAACAGGTACTGCTGCAGCGTTTCCGGGGCCATGCTATGCAGTTGTTCGGGTGTTAGCTCTTTGCCGGAGAGGATGACTTTGCTCAGAAAGAATGCTGATACAAATGCACCGAGGCCATTGAAGGCCTGCGCGAAGTTAAGTCGCTGTGTAGCGGTTTCCGGGCTGCCCAGAATGGTGATATACGGATTAGCGGCTGTTTCCAGGAAGGTCATACCTGCCGCCATAAGGAACAGTGCAAACAGAAAAAGACCGAAGGAACGTAGCTCTGCCGCCGGAAAAAACAGGATAGCTCCGGCTGCAGCAATCAGCAGTCCGGTAATGATGCCCGTTTTATAACTCCATTTGCGCATTACAAAAGCTGCGGGCAAGGCAAAGAAAAAATAGCTGATCCAATAGGCGGAGTCAATAAAGGCCGACTGGAAATCGTTCAGCTGGCAGGCTTTCCGCAGGTGCGGAATGAGTACAGGAATCAGGTTGCCGGTAAGCGCCCATAGAAAAAACAGGCTGATGATAAGTATGGAGGCTACCCGTAGTTGACTGCCGCTGGCGGCTGGCGTTGTAGAGGCAGTTTTCATGGTGGCGGTGGAATTCATAAAAGCGGTTTTTATGATGATAAACGGCAGGTTTGTACCTCATTAACCAATTGGCCTATATGATCGATGCTGATCTCCACACGGTCGTTGTCACGGAGCGTGAAACTATTATCTGGCACCAGGCAGGTACCCGTCATCAGGTAGCAGCCCTCCGGAAAGGCACAGCCTCTGTAAAGAAAGCCTGCCAGCTCCTTGTGGCTACGCTTCATCTGGCTGATAGGAACACTGTCGGCATACTGTACTTCATTATTCCTGTAGATGCTCATTCTGATCACGGTGTCGGGCGGAATGGGCCGGTCAGGCACCATCAGGCAAGGCCCCAGGCCCGCACATTTTTCATAAACTTTTGCCTGGGGAAGATACAGCGGATTTTCCCCTTCTATGCTGCGGGAACTCATATCATTACCAATCGTATAGCCTTCAATGTTACCCCTGCTGTTGATAAACAGCGTGAGCTCAGGTTCCGGCACATCCCAGGACGAATCCGGGCGGATATACACCGTTTGACCATGACCGGATACACGATGCGGTGTAGCTTTGAAGAACAGCTCCGGCCGTTCCGCCACATATACTTTATCGTAGAAAGTGGCACCACCGGATGTTTCGGATTCCTCCATGCGTGCGGTACGACTGCGATAGTAGGTAACACCTGCTGCCCATACTTCCTGCGTGCCTATAGGAGGCAGCAGTTCACGAGCAATTAGCTGTGTAGCTGCTTCAGCAGTTACAGATGAATAAGACGATAACTCCGTAACGATGCTGTTGTACAGCTGTTCCCTGTTTACAAATCCATTCCATTCCCGCTGCACCTGGTACCAGGCGTCTTTATGAAAGACCAGCAGTCCGGAAGTTGTTTTATAGATGAGGATAGTATCCATGTTGATTTATTTTTTTGTGAGGAAATGTTCTACTTCTTCAACAGGTAGTTGCCACAGTTGAGAAGCCAGTGTTTGCAGTGCATTCCGGTTACCTTCAAAATGCATGGTTACCTGTTTGTAGCTGAGCGATTCTCCCGGTTTCAGTGGGCGGGCGTCTGACGAGGATTCCACTTCATAGAACGGGCCCATCTGAGTGCCATCTGCCAAAGGTCCATCGTTATAGCAGTTGACAGCATCTCCTTTGAACGGTTCTTTTTGTTGTTCCCATTTCGAATTCACATAACGGCCTTCAGGCACTACTTCGTAGAACAATACAGTAAGCGTGTTATGCTGAAGATCGATGCTGCCGGCGCCTTTTTTAGCGATAAGGGGCGATAGTCCGAGTTTGCCACGGGCTTTACCATCGGCACGGAACAGGAGAAGGCTGTCTTTCACCTGCAGGTTGGCAACCGGGATCTTACCGAAGTAATCATCGGTGATAAGGCTTCTGGAGCCACTACCCGCGCGGAAGGGCACAATGATGGCAGTCTGATCGGAAGGCTTGAACATGCCCAGCAACCAGATGCTCAGGAGCCCGCCTTTTTCTTCCCAGGTATTGCCGCCTTTGTTGGTAACAATATTGGTGGTTTGATAAGCTACGCTGTTGAGGCCCGCAGGTAACTGAAACCCAAGCATACCGGCAATGTCACCATTGTTCAGCAGACTGATGGTGCGGGAAATATGAAGTGTGAAGTTACTGCCACTGTAATTCTGCAGTGTTCCTTCTTTTTCGTAAGTAATGGTATTATCGGAATGGGCAGTTACTGCATAATGGGCAGTATCTATTAATCCGGGTGTTTGCCAGTTATTGAAATCAAAGCTTTTGCCTTTCGGAAAGAACAACGCAAACTGTCCGCCTTCAGGGCCCAGCCAGAAACGTTCTTCACCGCCGAATGCATTGATATGGGGGGCGTATTTACCGGATGATACCAGGGCATAATTGATCCAGCCAAAACTATTTCCTTTTTCCCCGTTGGTGGTACTGGTCATAACGCGGGCCTGGTAATCGCCTGTAACTACCAGTCTGCTGCTATCACCGGCGTTTTTCAACACTACTACATTTTGCAGGTGTTGTTGCAGAAAAGCAACATCTTCTCCGAAGTTAGCAGGTATTGTGTCTTTCATTTGATGGGTATTACCAGCGTTGTTGCAGGCTGCAAGGCCCGCTATCAAACAGCCGTAAATAATCTTAGACTTCATAGCAATGGAATTTAGTGAATCGCTACTAACCACTAGCAGTTAATAGCTAACAGCTTATAAAGATATCCCTCTTTTCCAGGGAATAAAATCGTTTTGTTCCAGTTGTTGTGCTTTGGCGCTATACTCGCCGCTGGCGCTGCTGATCACCAGTTCCAGGATCTGGTTGGCCATGTCGTTGATGCTGGTGTTGCCACTGATGATACCACCGGTGTCGAGGTCGATGATATCGGGCATTTTAGCGGCGAGCGTACTGTTCGTGGATAGTTTGAGCACGGGTGTAACCGGGTTGCCGGTAGGAGTGCCCAGCCCTGTTGTGAACAGTACAACATTAGCACCGGCGCCTACTTCTGCGGTAGTGGATTCCACATCACTGCCTGGTGTGCAAAGTAGCGCCAGGCCCGGGTGTTGTACCCATCCGGGATAATCTATTACGTCTGTTACCGGTGAAGAGCCTCCTTTTTTGGCCGCTCCGGCCGATTTGATGGCATCGGTAATGAGGCCATCGCGGATATTGCCGGCAGAAGGGTTGGAGTCGAAGCCCGAGCCTACGGCCTCCGCGCGACTGGCATAATCACGCATCAGTTGTACATAGCGTGTAGCCAGCTCCGTTGTAGTGCAGCGATCGCTTAGCTCCTGTTCCACGCCGCATAGTTCGGGGAACTCCGATAATATAACCGAGCCTCCCAGTGCTACAACGATATCGGCCACGCGCCCTACAGCGGGGTTAGCGGAGATGCCTGAGAATCCATCGGAGCCGCCGCATTCCATACCTACGCATAGTTTGTTGAGAGGGGCAGGTTTGCGTTGGTATTGATTCGCTTTTGCCAGTCCTTCAAAGGTCTGTTGTAAAGCCTGCGACATGAGATTTTTTTCTGAACCGGCCTGCTGCTGTTCGAGGCAGATAACGGTGCGGTCGAAGCCAGGTACGCGTTTTTCAATTTCCTCTTTCAGCATGGCGATCTGCGCGTTCTGGCATCCGAGGCTTAACACCGTGGCGCCGGCTACATTCGGATGGGTGATATAACCCGCCAGTATGCCGCACAAAGCACGGGCATCCTGTTTGGTGCCGCCGCAACCCAATGTATGTGTCAACAGTTTAATACCGTCGATGTTGGGGAAGGTGCGGCCTTTGATATTGATTTCGGGAGATGTTGCTCCGGCAGTGGTACTGTTTTGCTGCAATCCCTGGAGTAGCCCGCGCAACATCGCTTCGTATTCATGTTGTTTGCGGTAGCCCAGTTCGTTCACGAGCACTTCGTGCAACAGCTGAACGTTGCGGTTTTCACAGAAAACGAGCGGGATGATTACCCAGTAGTTGCCGGTGCCTACGCGGCCATCGGTACGATGATAGCCCATAAAGTGCCGGTTGCGCCAATGGCTTACATCCGGCGCCGTCCAGTTGCTGTGGCGTTCTCCCTTTACGGCAAACTGGCCGGAAGCATGACGGATATTTTGTGTGGTGATCAGGTCGCCGGCGGCAATAGCCTCGTTGGCGAGGCCTACCAGTACGCCATACATGGTAACGGGGGCATCTTTCGGGATGGCGCCGGCAGCTATTTTGTGCTTAGCCACCACATCGCGTATAGCCTTTACCGTTACACCGTCATTTTCCACGATACTGCCGGCGGGTATGTTTTGTAAAGCAACCCATACGTTATCGTCGTGATGTATTTTTAAAACAGCTTGTTTCATGATTGTAGAAATTATTGAAGAGCTCTGTCGAGATGAACATAACCACCGTCTACATGTATCAGTTGTCCGGTGGTATGGCTCGATTTTTCTGATAGCAGGAAAGCTGCCATCTGGGCGATTTCTTCCGGTTCTGTCATTCTTTTTTCCAATGGAATGCGTGCGACAATACTGGCGAGCTTAGCTTCTTTATCGGCGAATGTATTGATCCAGTTTTCATACAGCGGCGTCCACGATTCGGCAACAACGATCGCATTTACCCGGATGCTGTAGGGAAGCAGTTCCACGGCCCATTCGCGGGTAAGCGCATTGCGCCCGCCATTGGCGGCTGCATAAGCAGAGGTGTTGCCCTGACCGGTTTCAGCGGTTTTGGAGCTGATGTTTATGATAGTGCCTTTGCTTTGTTTCAGGTAGGGCAGTGCATGATGTGCCACCAGGTAGTAGTGAACAACATTGCGGTGCAGTGATTGCATAAACGCTTCATAGGAGCCGTTTTCCAATCCTACGCCATCGTTGAGGCCAGCATTGTTAACGAGCCCGTCTACCCGTCCGAACAGGCTGGCCACCGCTGCTACTGCCTGCCGGCAGGCATCGGGGTCCGTTAGTTCCGCTACTACGTGCGCGCCATCACCGCCGGCCTGCCGTATCCGATCCAGCTGCTGCTGGTTGTCGGCCTCACTTCTGCCGATGATAACGGGAAATGCTCCTTCCTGTGCGAGTACGGATGAAATAGCTGCTCCTATACCTTTGGCGCCTCCTGTTACAATAATGATCTTGTCTTTTAAACCCAGGTCCATATGTTGTTTTTGATGTGTATGTAGATTAATGGTTACCCAGATTGGTAAAGGCGCCGTTTACCAGTCGCCATATACCCATGGGGTTATTATCCTGTAATTCCGGTGGCAGCAGTGCTTCGGGGAAATCCTGGTAGCATACAGGGCGACAAAACCTGTAAATCGCAGCGGTGCCTACAGAAGTGCCGGCAGCAGGGGTAGTGGCTGGCCAGGGGCCTCCGTGTACCATAGCCGGACTAACGGCTACGCCTGTAGGAAAGCCGTTGATGATGAGCCGGCCTGCTTTTTCTCTCAGGATGTTGATCAGGGTACCATGTTCTTTCAGCTCCGTTGCAGTACCGTGGATGGTAACGGTCAGTTGTCCTTCCAGGCCGCGGGCCAGGGCATAGAGCTCGTCTATATCTGCTGCCTGTATATGTAACGACGAAGGACCGAATACTTCATGGCAAAGCGCCGGGTTTTCCATTGCCTGCGTAGCGCTGACCTGCAGCAGGCAGGGGGAAGCCTGCGCAGGAGCAGCGGTGGAGGCGCCGATTAGTTCGGCGCCCTGTTGCCTTAACGTGGAGATGCCTGTTTGATAAGCATCGAGGATACCCGGTGTGAGCATAGCGCCGCCGGGCATTTTACCGATCTGCAATTGCAGTGTATGAAGGAAATGATCGGATCCGGGAGTAGTAACGAATACACCAGGGTTGGTACAGAACTGGCCGGTACCGAGCGTAACAGACTGGAGGAACTGTTCTGCCAGTGCGGGACCTTTTTCCGCCAGGATGCCTGGCAGGAAGAAGACGGGGTTTACGCTGCCCATTTCGGCAAATACCGGAATGGGTTTGGAACGGCGTGTAGCCGTATCATATAGTGCCTTGCCTCCCCTGAATGAACCCGTGAAAGCAATAGCGGATACCAGCGGATGTGCTGCCAGATATTGCCCTGTTTCATGGGATATACCATGCACCATGGAAAATACGCCGTCAGGCATTTGAGTACGCATGGCCGCTTTACGTATGGCCGTAGCCGTTAGGTGCGACGTATGCGGGTGTGCGGGATGCGCTTTGAACACCACCGGGCATCCGGCAGCCAGGGCGGCGGTAGTATCGCCGCCGGCAACGGAAAATGCCAGCGGGAAATTGCTGGCGCCGAAAATGCCGATAACGCCAACAGGTATCTGCATCTGCCGCAGATCGGGCGAAGGTGTATTGATGCGGGCATTCACCCAGGATCCTTCAGCGATCATGGCAGCGAAGAGCCGCAACTGATTGGTAGTGCGGTCGCGCTCCCCCTGGAGGCGGGTCACAGGCAGACCGCTTTCAGCAGCGGCTACCTGTATTAATTCATCTCCCAATGCAATAATATCATCAGCAATAGCCTGCAAAAAAGCAGCACGTTGTGCCGGCGTAGTTAATTTGTAGGTATCAAAAGCCTGGGCAGCCAGTGTAAGGGCTGCCTCCATTTCACCGGCAGTAGCTTCCCGGAACTCGGGCGGCAGCCACGCCTGTTGCAGTGGCGCAAAGGCGCGGAAGGTATGATCGCCTTCGCCGGAAAAGCTGTTGCCTATCATCTGTAATCCTAAGGTGGCAGTTCGACTCATGTTCCGTTTATTTATAGCTGTTAGTTTACTTCCAGGTCGTTTTTAGAAGGCAGTTTCGGGAATGGTGCGTGTGGCTCCCGCTGATACCAGAATACGGTGCTGCTGATATCTGATTGTTGCGGAAGATAGCGTCCGCCGCTGCGCCAGCCCAGATCCTGGATCGTCACTTTCAGTTCTTTCTCAAAGCGGATAGGATCCATGATATGCCAGCGGTACAGCCCGAAGCGCTGCTGGGATTTATACAACCCATCCGGGCGGATTACCTGAGGTAAACCAGTGTATGGGGTGGAGAATTCCTGGTAATGGCCTTTGTGGTCGAAGTTATAGGAACCGCAGAAATAATCTTCCGTACCGGTGCCACAAATAGTTGGGAATTTGTCATCCCCATCCATGAAGAATTTTATTTCTCCTTCACCCCACCAGCCGTTGTTGTTAACGCCCCAGGCGAGGTAAGTGCCCACGTACTGGCCTTTTCCTTTGATGCCATCTACCAGTGTATGAACGGCGCCCTGTACGGGATTGCTCCTGCGGAACTGCGCATGGAAATAACCGGCATCATCCGGTACGCTTGTCAATGTATAATCAACCTGGTAGTACAATGTCATCCTTTCTGTATTGATATTCTCCATAGTGATCTTACATTTCTTCCGGAATGGCATCGCCCAATAGCAGTTAAAGGCGCTGCCCGGATTTACGCATATAGGCAGTGAAGAGAGCGGAGAATATTCACCCCAGCCCATGCCGAAGAAATCGCCGACAGGCACTTCCACAGAAGGGGTAGATTCATCGTCCCAGTAGATGCGTATAATTGAATAACGCCAGTTACCGGTGGGTGTCATCCAGATGTGCTGAATAGCGCCGGGGCCATCAATTTCCGCGAGGGTAAAGGTTTTGCCTGGCTCAATGAAAATGAAGGGATTCACTTTCCAGCCCTGACCCAGGTCCCGGGCTGCGCCGCGGGCATTGCCCTGATCGAGGGTAGCCATGCCGCCTTTGCCAGGTTCGCCGGTGAAGTTTTCCGGGCTGATAGAACGGGTTTTTGCATTGGAAAGGCGGTAGAGATTGCCCATGTTCATATCTAATCCGTTAAAGGCCTGCTGGGCAGAAGTAGCAGCCCAGGTGAACAAGGTAATCAAAGACAGAAAGATTAGTTTTTTCATAATGCGTGTTGTTATCAATTCTGGTTTTGCTTTATCGTTTAAGCAACGTGGAAAATTTTATAGCATTAAACAGGCGCGGGCAATGAAGAGGGCGGTGGCAGCAGGGTTCAGCTACCGCAGGACTTCCTCACCACCAGCGTGGTATCAATGCAAATATGCTCAGTTGTTGTTGTATGGTCTTTAATCTGGTTCAGCAGCACGCGCACGGCAGATTTTCCCATTTCAAGGATGGGTTGTTTTACAAACGTGACGGGAGAGTAAAACAGGTCGAGCGCTTCACCTTCATCGAAAGTAATAACAGCCAGTTCTTCGGGTATGCGTATACCCAGCTGGTTAATGTATTTCAGTCCCTCCAATGCCAGGCTGTTAGTGGCAAAGAAAATAGCATCTGCCGGTTTTTTTCCTTTCAGCAGCTGATCTATGGCGAGTTGTATGTCTTCCTTCAGGTGTGAATAACGTGCCTTTTTCAACAGGCTGGCGGGCGCCTGCACATCGTGTTGTTCCAGGCCTTCCTGGTATCCGCGTATCCTTTCCGTGATGTGGTGCAGCGACGTTTTATACGCCACCATGCCTATCCGGCGGCGGCCTGCTTTGATCAGGTGGCTCACGGCATTGAAGGCGGCTTCGCAGTTATTGACGCCGATATAGCTGCCTGGTAACCCGGGAAAGAAACGGTCGATCATTACAAAGGGTACCCGTTGCTCCTGCAGTTGCAGTATCTGCTTTTCTGAACCTTCCGTAGGCGTGATAATGAGGCCATCGACCTGCCGGTTGATCAGTACATTAATAAGGTCCTGGGATTTGTCGACGTTTTCATCGGAGCTGCCGAAAATCACGGTATAATTATTCTTCTTGGCTTCGTCTTCAATCGTGCGGGCAATATTGGCAAAGAATGGGTTGGAAATATCCGCAACAATCAACCCTATGGTAAATGACCTGCCGCTTTTCAGGCTACGGGCAATATGGTTGGGCTGGTAGTTGAGTTTGCGGGCAATCTCCCGGATCTTCTTCGCCATTTCTTCCCCAATCCGTGCTTCCTTCTCTTTATTGGTTAACACATAAGATACCAGGGCGGTGGATACGCCTGCTGCGGTTGCGATATCTTTCAGTGAAACCTTCTTCATTTTTTAAAGGTATGCTTAAACGTTTAAGTATGCAAGTCTTTGGCGAATTTTTTTTTAACCTGCTGTGAATGGGTAACTTAGGGAAGGTAATATTATAACAAGATATGATTACGCTTGAAAAATTCACAACTGAGGATTTCGACCGTTTTATTTCATGGATAGGCACGGAAGAAGAGCTGGTGCAATTTGCCGGTCCTATTTTTACCTATCCGCTAACACGTGAACAATTGTACCGGTATCAGCAGTCGGTTGGCAAACAGCCATTCCGGGTGCGGTTGACGGCCACCGGTGAGGTGATCGGACATTGTGAGCTGAATTTCGAAAACTATCTGCCGCGCTTGTCGCGCATACTGATTGGCGACAGAGAGATGCGTAACCGCGGGCTGGGGAAGCTGATTGTGCGGGAGCTGGTGAACAGGCTTTTCAGCACTACCATCCACGACATGGTAGACCTGAACGTGTACGACTGGAATGCAAATGCCATTGCAGCCTATACCCGGCTGGGCTTTCGTGTCAATCCGGAAAAAGAAAAAACAGTACAGGTGGGCAATGCCACCTGGCGCGCTTATAATATGATATTAAAGAAAGCCGACTGGCAGCCGGAAAAGATCTTTGCTTAGCATGAACCGCCGCGTTGGTATCTCCCGAAAAAAAAATGATACCCGTGTCCAATCCGGGTAAATCCATTTGTTGAAAGGGTATAGTTTATTCACTAACACTTAAAACTTATTGCAATGGACGAGTTTATGTTAATTTTCAGACATGAAGACGGCACCAAGATCGCGTCTCCTGAACAGATACAGATCTGGATGAAACAAACCATGGATTGGATAGGAAGTATCGCTGCACAAAACAAATATGTAGGCGGTAACGGCCTGCCTTTCGACAACAGCCGGGTGGTGTGGCATAACAACGTAGTGACCAATGGCCCGTTTGGCGAAATAAAGGAAACTATCGGCGGTTATATTATAGTAAGGGCGGAAACTGTAGACGAGGCCGTGGAGTTCGCGAAAGGATCTCCTGTACTGGCGGGAAATGGCAACAGTGTGGAAGTACGTCGTATTTATACTCCTGCAGAACATCCATAACCCATGCCGGATATGCAGCACCAGGAACTGATTCCCCGTTTGTTCCGGACCGAATTCCGCAAGATCACAGCGGTACTTTGCAAAACATTTGGCTTAGATAAACTGGGAATGGCGGAAGATATAGCCAGTGAAACATTTCTGGCAGCCATGGAAACATGGCCCTACAAAGGCATTCCGGAGCAACCTGTTGCGTGGCTTTACCTGGTGGCAAAGAACAAAGCAAAAAATTACCTGCAGCGGCAACATCTTTTCGACGGAAAGATTGCCGCGCAGGTAAAATCCAATGGCGCAGATGAAGCAGCTATTACGATCGACTGGTCCGATCAGTATATCAACGACAGCCAGTTGCAGATGTTGTTTGCAGTTTGTCATCCTGCTATCTCGAAAGAAGCCCAGGTAGGGCTGGCCCTCCGCATACTCTGCGGGTTTGGCATCACTGAAATCGCCAACGCATTTCTGACTAATAAAGAAACCATCAACAAGCGTTTGTTCCGTGCCCGGGAAAAGCTCCGGGAAGAGCAGGTACAAATGGAGATGCCCGGCAGTGCCGGCATCAATACCCGGCTCGATGCGGTACTAACGACGCTTTACCTGCTCTTCAATGAAGGCTACTACTCAGAAAGTGACGATGTCGTACTTCGTGAAGATCTTTGCCTTGAAGCGATACGCTTAACACATTTGCTAACGGAAAACCCCTCCACGAACCTGCCGGCAGTGAATGCGTTGCTGTCGCTCATGTGTTTTCATGCTTCCCGGTTTCCTGCCAGAAAAGACAGCAGTGGAGAAATCATTCTCTATGCCGATCAGGACGAGCGCCTGTGGAATGAAGAGCTGATCAGTCGTGGTGCCTGGTACCTGCATCAGGCATCGCAGGGGAACCAGCTTTCGAGGTATCACCTGGAAGCCATGATTGCCTGGTGGAATACACAGAAGCAGGATACTCCGGAAAAGTGGGCGCAGATACTACAGCTATATAACCAATTATTGCAGCTGATCTATTCGCCGGTGGCAGCATTGAACAGAACCTACGCGCTGGCACGGGTATATGGCCCCGAAACCGGCATCCGCGAAGCAGAGAAACTGAAGCTCGAACAAAATCATTATTATTTCGTGTTGCTGGGAGAGTTGTATACCAGCGTGGATACCGCCAAAGCAGCGGAGCATTTTCAGAAAGCCCTCGCGCTGGCGCAGACGCAGGCAGATAAACAAACTATTCAGCGAAAACTGGATGTGCTTTAATAATCGTGATCGCCCAGTGTAATGCGCAGGCGGTTCAGTGCATTCATCAGTGAGATGCTGGCTGTAAGATCTACCAGTTCCTTTTCTGTAAAAACCGATTCCAGTTGCCTGCGGGTAGCAGGAAGATCGCCCTCCATCAGCGTTAGTGCATCCGCCCATTGCAATGCCAGTTGTTGCCGCTCCGTAAAGCCCGCCGCCAGTTTCCAGCCGGGCAATTGATCCAGCAGTGCAGCATCCACGCCCCAGGCGCGTAGTTCGCCGGCATGAAAACGACAGCAATAGGCGCAGCCGTTGAGTTGTGATACCCGTAATTCTACCAGTGCAATGAGCTGCTCATCCAGACCGGACTTCCTCAGACTATTGTGTGCCTGATACATATGACCAATCACATCTTTCGAAATTGCTTTATAATTCATGACAAGTATTTTTGCCACACAAAGATCCGCTTTCGGATCCTCCATCAATGGTACGCTGAAAGGAGAAAACAGTAACCTCATTGGATCGGGGATACAGCGTCGGCGGATTCGTTACATTTGCTGCATGGATTTCTTACAGGGCTTGTTTGCCATTGAAACGGTGACATATACCGAATGGGAGGAGAGAAGCAGAACGAATAACTTCTTTGAGCTGGTGTATGTGCTGGAAGGCGGGGGAATGCAAAGTGTCAATCACGAGTTGCGCCCGTTCAGTAAAGAAGCGCTTCACTTGTTGCCGGCGGCGAGGTGTTACAAATATATTATCGGGCAACCTTCCACATTTCTCTTTATCCGTTTTGCCGGCAGCTATTTCCTGCCGGCCAGCCGATTTGATATTGACTACAGCCAATGGTTCGGACAACTGAATTTCATACTGAGTCATCATCCGCATCATCCCGGCGAACTGTTGACCGATCCGCGTGAAAAGCAACAGGTAATAAAGCTGCTGGAAGCAATACAGCTGGAGCATGAGAAAGGGGCTGCTACCGCAGTGGCTGTTGTGCAAAGTGTGCTGGCCGCCATATTGGATATAATATCTGCCAGCGTGCAACGGAAAGCTTCGCAGGAAAGGGTTTTCAGCGATTATAAATTTGCAGGGCTGTTGAATTTTATACAGCTGCATCTGACGGATCCGGAAAAAGTGACTGTTGCTTTTCTGGCGCGCATGTTTCATATATCCACCACTTATTTCAGCGAATATTTCAGGCGTAATGCTGGAGAGCCATTTCAGGATTTTCTGTTAAAAGCCCGGCTGAATGTAGCCGTTTCCCGGGCCAGGTACACGCAGTTACCCGTGCTGGAGATAGCCATGGATCTGGGCTTTACTGATAGCAGCCATTTGAATCGTATGTTGAAGAAGTACTACGGAAAAAGTATCAGGCAGATCAGGATGGGAGAGGAGTAGTCACTTTTTTTGCTGTGTAGATAAGTTGAATAGTTTGTGCCCCGTTCGGATAGGAACGACGATATGTTCGTAAATGAACAAATAATCCCCGGGCTATAATAATTACCTGCTGCAAATCAACAGATTGTACTTTTTGCTTCATTTTTGAGGTAGCAGATTATTTTTAATTCGTATAGGCATGATCCATCTGAAAACAATTATACGTAGCCTGAGGAACAGGAAGATGTTTACTGTACTGAATGTGACAGGGCTGGCAGTCGGTTTTGCGGCCAGTCTGCTGATATTTGTGTTGATCCGTCATGAGTTGAGTATAGATACCTTTCATAGTAAAAGCGACCGGATTTACCGGGTAGTATCTACAGAAACCTTTCGCAACGGGCATGTAGAGTATGATGGTTGTGCACCGCGGCCTTTGCCGGCTGCGTTGAGGCAGGAGTTTCCGCAGGCGGAGAAAGTATCGGCGGTATTCAGGGAGCGGAGGATGCAGTTTGCAGTGGCAGGACAAGCGGGTGTTGAAGAAAAGAAATTCCGTGTTGCAGATGTATATTTTGCAGAGCCGGAGCTGTTTGAAATATTCGATTTCCCCTGGATAGCCGGCAGTCCCGGCGCCGCGTTGCACGATCCGTTCACGGCAGCTATATCCCGTTCGCTGGCTGAGAGATGGTTTGGCCGTTGGGAGGATGCAATGGGGAAAGTGATCCTGGAAGGCGATGGCCGGCAGCCATACCGTATCACGGGGATCATGAGTGATCCGCCGGCAAATACGGATATTTCGCTACAGCTGGTTTTGTCCTATGCTACTGTACGCGACCGCTGGGCGCGTGAGCTGACAGATCCCAGAAGCTGGGATAGTTTTACTACTTCTTCTCAATGTTTTTTCCTGTTGGGCAAGCATCAGACCATCGCGTCAATGGAAGCCCGGCTGCCTGATTTTGTGGCCCGGCATTATACGCCCTTGTTCGCGAATTCCAGTACACGCGACTCCAGCTATTTTCAATCGTTGAGGGATATGCATTTCGATGCTAAGTTTGCCCGTTATGGCGGGGAGGGCTGGTCGTACAAAGAATTGTGGGCGATGGGGCTGATTGGCCTGTTCCTGCTGGCAGTGGCCTGTATCAACTTCATCAACTTATCCACCGTACAATCCCTTACCCGTGCGAAGGAAGTGGGCGTACGTAAAACCCTGGGCAGCAGCCGTTCGCAGCTGTTTATACGTTTTCTTGCAGAAACAGCTTTATTGGTACTGCTGGCGATGATACTGGGTTGTGTGCTGGCGGAGCTGGCATTGCCTTCGCTGAAACAGCTGCTGAGTAAGCCGGTAGCCATCCGGATGCTGGATGGTAGTACGCTGCTGTTTTTGTTGTTACTGGGTATACTCACTACATTCCTGGCAGGGGCTTATCCGGGGCTGATTCTTTCAGGATTTAATCCTGTTGCAGCGATGAAGAATAAGTTGCAATCAAGGGCGGCAGGCGGTATTTCGCTCCGCCGGAGTTTAATTGTTGCCCAGTTCGTGATTGCGCAATTATTGATTATAGGAACGCTGGTGGTGAACCGGCAAACGAAGTTTTTCAGGGAGCAGCCAATGGGCTTCGACCGGAAAGCCATCGTATTACTGGATCTGCCCTGGAGAGCAGAAGGTACTTCCGTATACAGGTACCTTAAAAACGAAATGAAGCAGGTGCCCGGAGTATTATCGGTAACACAATGTGATAACCCACCATCAATAGACTGGCAACGATCAAGTTATCTGACATTCGGGAATAATACACATCCGGAAGATTTTGAGGTTTCCTACTGGAATGCAGATTCGGATTATCTTAACACTTTTCAACTGAAACTGGCTGCGGGCCGATTTCCGCGTCTCACCGATACGGCTAAAACAGAAGTGGTGGTCAATGAGAAAACCGCGAAGGTACTGGGTTTCAATGATCCTGTAACCATCATCGGAAAGCGTATCCGGTTGGGCGATACCAGCTGGCCGCTTATACCTGTAGTAGGGGTGCTCAGGGATTATAACAATGCTTCATTGAAAGAGGCCGTACATCCTATGCTGATTACTTCCAGGGGAAATGAACTTAATATGCTCGCTATAAAACTGGATCCTGCGCGCATGGAAAGTGCGATGGAAGGGTTGCGGAAATTGTATACGGCTAATCTGCCTGCCCATATATTTGAACCTGTTTTCTTCGATGAAATGGTGGGGCGCTTTTATAATGCAGAGGTGATAACAGGAAAGCTGTTCCGGATTTTTACACTGCTGGCGATCTTCATCTCCTGTATGGGCATGTATGGCCTGGTATCTTTTTTAGTGGTGCAGAAAACGAAAGAAGTAGGGATACGGAAAGTACTCGGGGCATCCGTGCAGCATATCGTTTACCTGTTTTCGAAAGAGTTTACCCTGTTGATTGGTGTCTCTTTCCTGATAGCAGCGCCGCTGGGTTATTACCTGATGCATCACTGGCTGCTGGGTTTTCAGTATCGTATTCCGCTGGGCTGGGATATTTTCGTATATGCCATCCTGTTATCAGTAGTGGTCGTTTGGCTGAGCGTAGGGTATAAGGCAATCAGTGCTGCTTTGACGAATCCTGTTAAAAGTCTGAAAACGGAATAGCTGGCATCTGAACGTAGTAATATCCTTCTCTGATGAAGGATGAGGTGGCTATTAACAACGGCTATATCCTGCAGTTTGGGCAGGACATCGTATCTTAGAAAATGATCAGGGCGAAACGCCTGTCTTTCCCCAATTCCCAAATCTAGCGAAAGCAAATGGGGGCATAACAATCGATGTCTTAACAATTATTTTATATTCGATCTTACTTCGTGCGAATTACTTTTGGAGCGAATTTGATCATATGGATATCGAAAATGGTGGACTTCCGGATGAATTTTTACTGGTAGAAAAGTTGCGGCAGGGCGATGAAAGGGCTTTCCGCGACCTGTATGATTTCTATTGGGAAAAGCAGTACGACCTTGCCTACTATAAACTGGGCGTGAGAGAACTGGCGGAAGAAATTACACAGGAGGTATTCGTAGCGCTATGGGTGCAGAAAGCCGACCTGGACCCCGGCAAGCCGGTGGGGGCCTGGTTATATGGAGTTACAAAGAACCGTATATTGAATGCTTACCGGAGACAGGTATCGCACCATAAATACCTTCAGCACGCCCCTATGCAGGAGGAAACCAATAATACCACAGAGCAGCTTTCCTTTAATGAGCTGAATGCCCTGGTGCAACAACGTATCAGTGAATTACCTGATAAATGCAGGGAAGTATTTACCCTGAGTCGTATACAGGGATTTAATACCCGGCAGATTGCTGAAACCCTGAATATTTCCCCGAAAACGGTGAATAATCACCTCGTAAAGGCCCTCAAGATAATGAGAGGCAACCTGAAAGACTATATTACCCTCCTGATCCTGTTATCGATTCACAGGTAACATTAATTTAACGTAGCCACGAGTAGGTGTAAAGGAAGACTTGCGGTAAGTATGATTGATGTAAGTAAACAAAACTGCTTTTGCTTGCTGTTCATACAATCATATTTTCATGCAGGACGAGAACAAATTAAACAGGCTCATAGAAAAGTATCTTACCGGCAATGCTACACCGGAAGAAGAAGCGTGGCTGAATAGCTGGTTCGACCAGTTGCATACGCCGGCTCCGGAGAATGAAGAACAACGCAGCAGTGCCGCACGCCGGCAACTGGGCGAAAGGATCTTTACCACTGTAGAAGAAAATGTGAAGTTGTATGAGCAGCAGCAACAGCAGATAATACCAATACGTTCATCGCGCAATATGAGATGGCGTATAGCCGCTTCCGTTATTTCGGCTGCACTTGTAACAGGTGGCGGATGGTTGTATAAATCGAGAATACAGACACGCAAACCGGTGGCCCGGATGCTGGATTTGCGCACGCAGGAAGGGCAGCTTTCCAAAATCGTATTAACCGATAGTTCGGTAGTATGGCTGAATGCCAACAGTCATCTGCGCTATCCCGAGCAATTCACAGACAACAGGACAGTATACCTGCAGGGGGAAGCGTATTTTGATATTCATCAGGATCCCCAACACCCCTTTATTATTGAAAGTAGTGGTTACCGCACACAGGTGCTGGGTACCGCTTTCAGCATCCGTTCATATGCCGCTCCCGGTAGCTATAGAGTAACGGTAGCATCCGGAAAGGTGGCCGTTTTTAAATCAACCGACAGTAGCAGGGTTGCCTTCCTGACTGCTGACCAGGAGTTGCGCATAAACGGAGATGCAGGCACGCAACAGGTAAGAAGCGTACATGCCCAGGCCATGATGTCATGGAAAGAGGGCAGTCTGAGCTTCGAAAAAGATTTCCTCTCTGAAGTGGTGATATCCTTACAGAACCGTTACGGCGCCACTTTTTCCTTTAGAAAAGCACAGCTGAAAAATATGGAGATCAGCGGCACATTTGATCATTCCCAGTCGCTGAATGATATCCTGAAGATATTAAGCAAAGTATATGGTCTGCACTTCAAAAAGCAGGCAGATGGTATTATCAATATTTCCTGATCTATTTAAAAACAACATAATGGAAGAAAGATTTACATAACCATGCTAAAAAAACCGGATGACGCAAGCGTACCCGGTTTAAGGTGCGATGCTGATGATACCAGGCCTGAGAAACCGCATCATCGCGTCGCTGTCATTAACTAACCCGAAGGATTAACTAATTAACAAGGTAAAAGTATGAATTTTTTCCTGGGGAAACCCTGTGCTTATTTAAAATGGGTTATGCGTATCTCCTTTTACGTATTGGTGTTTTCAATAACCGTCACTAACCTGATGGCCAGTGTGAGTTCCAAAGGCCAGTCAGTTGAGCGGATACGTATGTCGGCCGATTTCAACGGCCAGCCGCTCAGAACGGCGCTGGAGCAGTTATCCGCCAGATCCGGTGTCAGGATCTATTTTAATGATGAAAAGGTAGATAAATTAAAACATGTATCCCTGCATGCGGACGATGCGCCGCTGCTGGAGATACTGGATAAACTGCTTGCCCCGGCGGGAATGGTGGCGCAGGTATATGGTGAAAACAAGATCACTGTGGTGCCCGTAAGCGCTATACCTCCGCCGGTAAAGGGAGTAGTAACAGACAAAACCAATGGCACACCGCTGCCGGGCGTGGGAATCCGTATAAAAGGCCATAGCACTGGTGTTATAACGGACGGAACAGGTCATTTCAGCATCAATATCCCCGAAGAAGGGGCGGTGCTGGTGATTTCCTATATCGGTTATCAGCAACAGGAACTGAAGGTAGCGGCCGGTACTGCCAGTTTGCAGATTGCACTGAAACCCTCCCGTACCCAGCTGAACGAGGTACAGGTACAGGCGCGCCGCAAAACCAATACAGAAGCCTCCGTACTGGCAGAAAGAAAAGCTTCTGCGATTGTGCAGGACGCCATTTCCGCTGCCAATATCGAAAAAACGGCCAGTATTACTACTACCCAGGCACTGCAACGTGTGTCGGGCGTAACCATCACAGACGACAAGTACGTGGCTATCCGCGGTTTAGGCGACCGTAGCGTAATTGGTCAGCTGAACGGCGTACGTCTTGCCTCCTCTGATCCGGATCGCAGCGCCATTCCGCTCGACCTGGTGCCTGCAGCTTTGCTGGATAATATTACCATCTATAAAACCTATACGCCCGATAAACCGGCCGATGCGGCTGCGGGTATTATTGAGCTGAAAACCCGTTCTGTTCCTGATTCTGCGGTGCTTAGCATCGTGGCGCAGACAGGGTTTAATTCCAATATCGGATTGGGAGGAAAAGTGAACAGCTTCAACAATGCAGATCCGGGATTCCTGGGCCAGAAGGTGAAGAACGCCGGGTTATCGTCCGATTTCATCGCCCTGGGCCAGCAGTATCCGGGCGGATTTTCGCAGGTACAGTCCATGATCGCCAATAGCGGAAATGATCCGCAGATCAAACAGGAAGTGAACCGTATCAATAACATCATGCATGGTTTTGATCCGGTGCTGACCACACGCTATGCTCCTGCTAAAATGAACCAGATCTATTCCGTTACTTATGGAAATAGCTTCAATGTTTTCCGCAGGCATAAACTGGGTGTGATTGCCGGTGTGAACTACTATCAGCGTTCTACAGATATCCACGGCGGCGACCTGACCCAGTGGAGCATCTACCAGGGTGTGCTTACCGGTAACAACCAGGTAAACAGTTCCCGCATTATTCCTAACTACATTACACCTAATAACATCAACCTGGGTAAGTATATTTCCTATAAGGAAAATACCGGTACCTCCACACTCAACTATGGCTTTCTTGGAGGGCTCACTTACCGCTTCAACCCTCGCCACGAGATAAGCATGCAGTATATGGGCAGCCGTGGCGCGGAAGTACAGGCCACTAACCTGTACGGTGCGTATGAGTATACCGGTTTATCCGGAGATGTATCCAACATTGTGTATTCACTGAAACGCAGCTATCGTACCCTCAATACCTTTAACCTACAGGGGGAACATAAGCTGATAGCAGGTGAATACTCTCCCAGGTTGAGTTATAATATAGCTACCTCTACTTCCAGCCAGGAAGATCCGGATTACCGCTTCGTAAACCTGGCGGCATACCGCCCGGTAGGCGGAGGTACTATTACGTTGCCCGGTACCCTGCCTAATTCTACCATCATTACCGGCACACCGGTATATTATTCCCTGGTATCGGGGTATGTAAATGGATACGGTCCGTATGGTATCATCCAGGCCGATCCGAATGGCCGCCGTTACCGCAACCTGACAGAAACCAACTATAACTATAAAGCCGATCTGACACTGCCTTTCCGCTTTCTGGGCAGGAAGCAGGAATTCAAGGGCGGGGTGAACTACCTGTTCCGTGATCGTAAGTTTACAGAGAATGTATTGTCGCTACCCGGCTCTAATTTCTCTTCCACCGGCAACCAGGCATTGTATACCGTTCATGGTAACCTGGATCACCTTGTAGGCTACGACCAGATAGGAGTTAAAATACCTTCCGGCGCTACCGGAGAAGGTCAGCCGGCTATCGGAGGTTTCCTGTACAATGCACAGAAATCGCCGAACAATTATAAAGGCTCTTTCGAAACCCGTGCTTTCTATGGCATGCTCGATCTGCATCTGCTCGACAATCTCCGTGTTACAGGAGGGGTTCGTTTCGAGATGACCGATATACGGGCAGCAGTAGATACTTCCGGCGTTTTCCTGGATCCATCGCTGACCACGCCTAATCAGGATGGGAAGACGGTGAAACTGGTATTTACTCAACCCAATTCAATTTACAAAACTGATTATAATCCCTATTATTCCCTGAACCTTACCTATACCCTGCAGGAGAACATGAACTTCCGCCTGGGTTACAGCACCACGCTGGCAAGGCCGGAGCTGCGTGAAATCACCAACGTGTTTGAATTTGATCCGTTCCAGTTTGCGCTGGTAGTAGGTAATCCCAAGCTGGTGAATCAATCAACCACCAACTACGATTTCCGCTGGGAATGGTTCTCTAACCCGGGTGAGGTCTTCGCTGCTTCTGCCTTTTATAAGCAGATCGATCATCAGCTGACGAAAGTGTATTCACAGAATTCTTCCGGCCTGGATGCCCGTTTCCCGGAATTCCCTGCCATCCGTTTTGAGAATGATCCGAACAGAGGCCAGGTATACGGTATAGAGCTGGAAGTGGTGAAGAACCTGGGCCGCCTGTGGTATCCGCTGAAGAATTTCTTCCTCGGTTCCAACCTGTTGCTGGCACAGAGCGAAATCAAGAAATCACCCGAACGGCTAAACGATTCACGTATAGTAGACCGCCGCGCACCTTCCAACAGTCCGCTGTTTGAACAGGCGCCTTATTCCATCAACGCATACCTGAACTACAACAACCCGCGTACCCGTACAGACATGACGGTTACCTTCAACGAAGTAGGCGAACGCCTGATACAGATCAACCTGACCGGCGAACCGGATCTGTACAGCAGACCCGCGGCGGTATTGGATTTCGTATTCAGCCAGTATCTCACCAAAAGGCTGCAGCTGAAAGGTTATGCGAAGAACATACTCAATCCTGCGTGGAGAGAAGTATATGCTAACCCCGGCACCGGAGGTAAGTATTATGGAAATACGTATATCCGTCGCAGTTACTACAAGGGCACAGAGTTTATGCTGGGTCTGAATTATAATATTTTCTAAAGGGATTGACAGTAAAATGAAAATGATGCAACCTGTAAAATGTTTTCTGGCAATACTACTGCTTTCAGGACTTTGGGCCTGTAAGAAAAGTAAATCTGACTACCTGTACCAGGAGCAGCCGCAAATGCCGCCGCTGACAGGATCTACGGTCAGGTTGATGAACATGGGGCGGAAGGCTACCGAGCTGGCTATTAATGGTACGTTGCTTACCAGCCTTGTACAGCCTAATATAGAGGGATATTTTACGGATGCCCGGCCTACGATTTATTTCCAGAACGGCCGTATGGGATCAACGTATACTATTCCTCAGAAATTTATCCGGCAGGATGGAACGGCGCATATCAAAATCGGTCAGATGATCTATGGCACTCCTTCGATGATATATCCTAAGGAATTTGATATTCATGAAGATGTAAATAATCCTACTGACTTTTACAACGTGCTGTATGGATCACATACAGGAACAGAAGTGCTGAGCACCGATTCGTTATTTGCCATTCCCCGTTCAGTGTCACCGCCGGCGAATCCTGAACATTTCAGGATACGTTTGCTCAACCTGAGTTCTTCTCCTGACGGCGCATCGCTGCAGGGTAATATGACGCTGGTATTGGCAGATGGAACGAAAGTGAGCGCTGCTACCAATAGTGTGGTACCGGGTAAATACTCTGATTACATAGAGCTGCCTTACGGAACGTACCAGTTTAAAGTGATGACGGACGATGGACGCGTGCTGCCGGCAACAAATGTAAATTCAGAAGAACAAACTCCGGATGTTAGTCCGACTACCGGATCCATGACAATTGGTAACAATCCGATAATTGATACCAGGTTAACGTATGCGCCTATACGTGCTTTTCAACCCGGTGGAGTATATACCATCCTGGTAAGTGCTAACATGTCGTTCGCCTATGCAAGCCCGGGAGGTTCCACTTCTACTCCGATTGCACTGAACAGCTACAGAGTCATTGCTGATAACAAGGAATCGCTGAATATCACCTATGGCCGTTTGCAGGCTGCGAACGCTATACCAGGTACAGCTGTTTCAATAAACGTGGATAATGCTCCGTTGAGCGAAGCTGGATTAGCTTATGCAAAAGCATCTGCCTACAAAATTCTGATGAATGGTGTACATACGGTAACCCTGAATGACGCCAGCGGTAAAAAACTGGCAGAACAGCAGGTCACTATTAATGGCAGCGACAACTACACTGCGTGGGCATATCCTGACGAGAACGGCCAGCCTGTATTAAAGGTGGTGGCGAATAATCTCAGTGGTAATTTCTACATCGGCAATAATAAAGGCGACGATGGCAGCAACGATCAATACACCGTTTCGATGCCATTCAAAGTACGTTTCCTGAATCTCTCCACCGATGTTCCTGAATTGACATTTACAGAAGCCAACGGCGCGCTGCTTTCGGGGTACCTGACCTTTAGCGGCACCGGAAGTCAGCATCTGGGAAGGGGATATGTAGTTACTGATCAGCCATATATTCTCTTTGGCGTGCTGCTGGGGATCAATAGACTGATGGCGTATGCTTCAAAACCAGGCATTTTGCCCGGCGATTGGATCAGGGAAGTACCGCAGCTGAAGGGTACGGATTTCGTTGCCCGTCCGGAGTTATATAACGGTAACATACCTGCATTCGAAACAGGCGTGTATACCGTAGCGCTGACAGGCAGCTTACATCCTAAGAACCCGGGTGATGCGCCAGCGAAAATGATCATCATCAAGCATAATCAATAACGACTATTATGAAGTGTGTATATAAAAACAAACGGAATATTATTTGGGGATATATAGCCGTCGTTGGTTTATTGATGGCCGGCTGCCGTAAAACGGATTTCCCCGATGTCAGCTCGCCGGCTTACCTCAGGGTATTCAACTGCCTGACCTATAACGTATCAATCGACAATAAAGATGCTCCGCAACCCTTTATGACTATGTTGATAGATCCTCAGCTGGATGCTTCGGGGGTACCGGTAGGCGCTGATGTAACATTCGATTTTCTGGCAACAAGAGGACCGCTGGCGAGGCCATATCCGGATGCAGGTAATACTGCATTATGGCAGAAAGAATTCCCGGGTACGGCAAAGATACCGGTGGGGCCTATTGTAAACGGATACGACCTCTCTGGTTACGGAATGGTTAAAAGCGGAAAGCACCGGTTTCTGTTTATGGCCCGGCCGCGCAGTAGCGATCCGTTTTACACATTGCCGGTGAGCGCAAGAAAAAAGGTATTGGCAGATACCACTGTTAACCTGGATCAGGGTGAGATTTATACCATGAACATCCTGGAGAAATCGGTGCGTACCCGTGAAACAGGCGTCTATCTTCGCAAGGAGCTGTTCACCAAAATACCGCTATCAGATTCTTTGGTATATACCAATTTCTACAATCTTAGTTCGGAAGGGTATGCGCAAACTTACGTATTTGACGAAAACAGCGGCAACGTTTGTATCAGGGACACCATGAATATTTTTTATTCGCTGTACGCTAAAGGAAGGGCTATCCCGGGATTTACGAATGTTTTCACAGGAGGTATAGTCAGATCCCAGGATCCGGTAGTGCATCCTTACAACAGCTTCCCGCTTTTTCCTGATTCAACCGCCAGTCACATTTATGCAGGCACCGCTGGTCAGCTGTTTAATATCCTGAGCCCTGGAACTCCGCCGGATCAGGGCTTACAGTCTGGCACCGCTAAAGGTTCTTATACTTCGTTTGCGCTTGGACCTGAAGCACCGGTAGCAGTATTTAACCTGGGAGGCGACGTGCGTACAGGAATGGTTATCACCGTTTATTCCGGTATATATAACCCACGGTCATTTGCCACTATCAATACCGTAGAGTATGTGAACGGCAATATGTATATCACTACGCTGCAACGCCGCTATGATCCGCCAATCTATAAATAATTCAACCATGAGAAGAAATTTCATTTTTTATATAACGCTGTTAATGTTGCTGGCGGGCGCCTGTAAAAAAATAGATGTTACAGAAGATAACCACACCAGTGATATACGCTCGGTTGGTGACTTCGTTCGCAATAACTATGATCTCAGCCTGCTCAACGCTGCATTACAGAAAACAGGTTTCCTTGACAGTCTGAATGCGGAAGGGCCATTCACCCTGTGGGCGCCGGATAATACCGCGTTTAACAATATTGGTATTATGAAGCCGGAAGACTTTAATGGGATGAATGCCGACAGTCTTCGTACCAGCCTGAAGAATCTGGTGATAAAGGATCGCTTATACATCGCCAATTTACCTACACAGCTGGATAGCCGGTATCCCTGCCTCGGTGGTATGCAATGCTATTTATCCGTAGGTGTGATTGGTACTAACCCCGATGCATTTCCTGTTACATTCAATGGTAGCTGGATATATGATGCACCCAAGCGGAATCTGGCCATGAAGAACGGGGTAATACATATCATGAAGGCAGTACCAAAGTATCGGGAGCAAAGTACCCAGGACTTCCTGGCAGCAGATACGAGCCTTTCCCTTTTCGTAGTGCTGCTGAAGAAAACCAATCAATGGGATACGCTGAAAACAGCCGGGCCTTTTACCATTTACGCACCGGTCAATGCAGCTTTCCTGAATTACAACCTCACCGCCGACAGTATTAACAAACTGGATGTAAGCCGTTACAACCCACTGGCATTTAATATTTATACGCTGGGTTTGAAACCACACCATATCCTGATGGGTGATTTCGGGGTAATAGGTGCCTACAGTGAGAAACTGAATCTGGGTAGCGGTTATACCATGAACCCTGGCTTCTCATTCACTTTATGGGCTCCCAATGGTCAATGGGGATATCACGGTCCGAACACCGTTACTATTGCTGATGGTGCAAAAGGGCAGGATATCATGGTCACAAACGGTGTGATAAACCACCTCAACAATATCCTGCTTTATCCTGATTCACTTTTAATCAAGTAAAAACCGGAAATGATGAAGAGAAAATATTTCATATATACGTTTACGTTATCGATCCTTTTCCTTTCTGCGTGCCGGCTGAAAGATGCGCAGGTAACACCGGTAGGTAAGCCTATCGAGTACAGCGGTCCGTCATTGCTGATCAGGAAACTGCTGGATAGTACCAATCTTACTATTTACAAAGCGATATGGAAGAAGGTAAACATGGATTCCGTGATTGATGCAGGAGGATACCAGGCTTATACCCTGCTGGCGCCTTCGGACGATGCTTTTACAAAGGCGGGCATCACTGCTGATAAAGTGAACAGTATACCGGTAGAACAACTGGATACGCTGCTGCTTTACCATGTGTTGGATACCTGGTTATCAGGCATTCAGTTGAAGCAACTGAATGGGAGTAACAACATGAAGTCGCTGCTGAGACGTATAGACTATCCCGGGTATTACAGTAACAATCCTTTTATCTATTATCAATACCTGGGGCTTCATGGCGGCAAGCTGATGGTAAACGGGAAACCACATCCGCTCAACGCGCTGGAGGCTACTAACGGAACAATTTACATACTGGATGAAGTATTGAAGAAACCGGAGCAGGATATGTATGAGTACCTGGGCAGTAACCCTGATTTCTTTTACTTTATGGAATCAGTCCGGATTAACGATAGTATTTACAAGACTTCCTGGGCAAACCCGCAACTGACAAGGTTGCTGCAAACTACCTCCGATCATCGTTCGTTTACGCTGTTTGCGCCCACCAACAGGGCCTTTCAGCAAAGTGGTTTTAAAACCGTTGATGATATCCGTCAACGAGCACTGTTGTACCCGGTAGATTGGGCACATTATGACAATAACAATTACTACGTGTACCCGACCACGTCGATGGACACCGTACTTTCTGCCAACCACCTGGATTATAACGGAGGAATGCGGGTGAATTACCCGTTGGTGCTCTTTTCGAATGATCTGACAGACAATCCCTCCCTGTCAGGGTTTCAGATTAGTCCGGGTTCGCAATATCACGAAGGGCCTCAGTTTATCAGGCTCAATTTCACCAGCAGTAATGGCGCCATCATGGTAAAACAAACCGGTTCAGCACTCCCGGCCCGCAAGCTGGTAACCACTGACCTGTTGCTCCGCAATGGTGTTATACATGTGATCGACGACGGATTGTTCATGCCATAAGCCTCATACATAAAAGCATATAGTAAGATGAAGAAGAATATTTTGTTTTTTGCGTCGATGCTCTTATTGTTTTCCTGTAAGAAAGACGATAATAAGCCTTCGGGTTCCAGCCAGGACAGTAATAAGCTCCTGTATGTCATCGAGGATAATAAGTTCAATTTCTCCAATTTCAATACGGCACTGACGGTGACGAATTTCAATACAACGTTATTGGATAATGGACCGTTTACAGTGCTGATACCGGATAATAACGCATTTCAGAAAGCAGGCTATAATACTGACCAGGACGTGGCAAAAGAGAAAGGCGCCGTATTGGTGAACATGGTGAAATATCATACCCTGAAAGGATTATGGCAACTGGATAAGCTGCCGTTCCGGTTTAACCAGCCGGTGGTCACTTCTTCCGGTGCGCAGTTATTCATTACTCACTGGGTACATAATCAGGATACGGTAATTACTATCAACGGTACAAGGGTAACCGCCCAGAACCTGCCGGCCAGCAATGGTTTGATCCAGGTGATCAACACTGTGCTGAACCCGCTGACCCAGGATAAACTGAGCGATGCCATTGCAGCAGAGCCTTCGCTGACTTATTTCAATGCCGCCTTGCAACAGGCAGGATTGAAAGATCTGTTGAAAGGAGATGGACCGCTGACCGTGTTTGCCCCCAACAACACAGCATTTATTGCAGCAGGCTTTCTTACCACCGACAGTATTGCACAAACAAGTCCGGCGGTGCTGCGTAATATGCTGCAGTTTCATATGCTGGCCAACCGTCGCTTTGTATACGACTATGTATTGAGCACCGACAACTCCAATCAATCCCTGCAGAATATGCTTAATAGCAGTGCTACTACTGTGAACCTGCAGAACTCCGGTAACGACTATACGATTACTATACAGGGAGCCGGGAATCTGCAACCCGCACAGGTAGTGAAACCTAACGTGCTAACCAATAACGGCGTATTACATATCATTGATCAGGTGCTGGCGGAAAATTTCTGATGCGTTCACTAAAAAAGATCCGAAAATGAAAAAGATATATACATTATTGTGCCTGTTGTGTTTACTGTTGACGACGCAACTGAAGGCACAGGAAACCAGCGGGCGGCTCGATGGGCGCGTGCTGGACGGTAAAGGGCAGCCTGTGCCCGGTGTGACGGTGCAGGCTGTTCATACGCCAACGGGTACACGTTATGGTACCATTGCAGGCAACGATGGGCGTTATCATCTCGCCGGACTTCGTATAGGTGGTCCGTATACCGTACAGGCCACTATGATGGGCATGGGCACTCAGGTCCGGGAAGGTTTGCAGATCCGCCTGGGGGAACCGTTGCAGCTAACGTTGGTGCTGGAAGACTCTAAGAAGCAGTTGTCGGAAGTGGTGGTGAAAGGCGCAAAAACCGTGAAAGCGAATACTTACGGAGCAGGCCAGAATATCAGTGGTGCACAATTGAAAAACATGCCCACCATCAACCGGAGCATACAGGATATGACCCGTCTGGTACCACAGGCTTCCAAGGATAACTCTTTCGGGGGTACGAATTTCCGCTACAACAACGTAACGCTGGATGGCGCCATCAACAACGATGCGATTGGCTTCAGTCCTTCTGTGGGAGGGATTACCGGTACCTCCGGAATGCCTGGTTCCAGCACTCATACCAACCCGGTATCGATGGATGCGATTGAAGATATGCAGGTATACCTCGCGCCATTCGATGTGAAGATTGGTAACTTCACCGGCGGTAGCATCAATGCCGTAACCCGTAGTGGTACCAACAACTTTACAGGCTCCGTATACGCTTTCGGCAGAAACGCCGCTATTACGGGTAAAGACAAAGCTGGTTCGCTGGGTAAGATGAACAGCGACTTTTACGATTATCAAACAGGTATCCGCATCGGATTTCCGATCATTAAAGATAAATTGTTCTTCTTTACGAATGAGGAAATGACCGGTCGCCGTGATCCGGCACAGCTCATGGCAGGCCAGTCTGAAACAGCGCAGATACTGAGCGTAAAAGACGAACAGGATATCCGCAACGCTACCCTGCAACGCTACGGTAAAGCATTTGATCCGGGAACAGGTGGTGCGTTCAACGCCAGCAGCAGTTCGAAGAAGTTCTTTAACCGCCTCGACTGGAACATCAACGACCGGAATCAGCTGTCGATCCGCAACAACACCATCCTTTCTGAAGCAGTGATCATGGACCGCGACCAGGCCGATTTCCGCTTCACGAGCATGGCGTATAAACAAACCAATAACCAGACCTCTACGGTAGCTGAACTGAAAACCCGCATCAATCCAAAGCTGGCGAACAGCCTGGTGGTGGGTTACACTGTGGTGAACGACAAACGCGATCCGCAGTCGGATCCTTCATTGCCACAGGTGCAGATCATGGGCCGTACACCCGGTACCACTATTTACCTGGGTACAGACAGGGAGGCCGCCATTTTTAATATGCAGCAGCGCACCTGGGAAATTACCGACAACCTCACCTGGTACAAGGGAAAACATACTTTCCTGTTTGGTACACACAACGAATTGTATCATATCAACTATGGTTTTGTGAACAGCTGGAATGGCCGTGTGGATTACCTGAGCATTGATGATTACCTGAATAATAATCCGTGGAGAGTAAGAGGAAGTTACAATTATACTGATAACAGCAGGGACTATATCATGGCACATCCGCAGTCGTTCAACCTGGATATGTTGAGTGCTTATGCACAGGATGAGATTCAGCTGACGGATAAACTGAAGATTACTCCCGGAGTGAGGGTGGATTACACCTTACTACCGGTGAAGCCTATACTGAGCGATAAAACCAGAACAGCTATCCAGGATGGATACCTGGGAACTACCTATTACTATACACCTTTAAACCAGATCAGGAATAGTTATTTTAACCGGGTGCAGATCTCTCCGCGCCTGGGATTTCGTTATGACTGGCTGGGCGATCAAAGCCTGATCCTGCGCGGCGGTATCGGTATGTTTACCGGCAGAATTCCGCTGGCATGGCTGGCTTACGCCTACTACAACAATGGCGACACCTATGGCGCATTCGATCAGAAGGCCGATCAGCAGGCATTTGTAAAAGGTACCGATCCGCTTAAACCCAGTGGTAATGGCATCGGTGGATTCATCGGGCAGAACGGAGCGGTGCTGAATAACAAGAACAGCGGTAAAACGCAGGTAGATGTCGTAGATAACAACTTCGTGATGCCGAAAGTACTGCGTACAAGTCTGGCTATGGATTACACTACTCCAACCGGATATAAATTCACTATTGAGGGTATTTATACCAAGAGTTTGAAAGATGTGATGTTCCGGCAGGTGAATATCAAAGACGATCCGCGCTATTATGGTTATGACGTGAACCAGGTACAGCCGGTATTCAGCGGTAACATTGACCCGCGTTTCGCCAATGCTTATGAATTAAGCAATACCAATAAAGGATACAGATATAATGTAACAGGAAGCATCAACCGCAATTTTGAATTTGGTTTGAATGCAGGCGTTTCCTATACCTATGGAGAATCGAAGGATGTATCCAACGGTATTCGTAACTCCATGGAAAGTAACTGGCAGCTGAACCAGGCATTGAATCCCAATAACCCGGATCTGGCATACTCTAATTTCGATATCCGTCACAGGATCGTAGTACATGCCGATTACCGGAAAGCCTGGGATAAGAAGTGGGTCAGCAGTTTTTCGCTGTTTGTGAGTGCACAGTCCGGCTCTCCGTTTAGCTATGGTATCGTGAACAACAGTATCCAGGGATTGCCTCAGCAGGTGAGCCTGGTGTACATACCACAGGCTTCAGAGGCAATCCGTTATTTCCAGGATTATACAGATGCTGCCGGCAATGCAGTAACAGCCGCAGCACAGGCAGATGCCTTCAATCGTTTTGTGGATGGAAATGCTTATCTGCGCAGCCGCAGAGGAGGTTTTACAGAACGTAATACCGGTCGTACGCCATGGAATACACAGGCCGACTTCCACTTCGCGCAGGAGTATCATTTCTCTGCACGTCCGGGTAGCAGCTATCTGACATTTACGCTGGATATCATGAATCTCACTAACCTGTTGAACAAAGACTGGGGCAGGGTTTACTTCTCTCCCAATACCTTTAACTCAACAGCCAGTGTGGGATTGACGCCATTTTATCCCGGCCGTCAGAGTAAGGATAACTACCCGGTATATATGTTTACCGATCCGGGTAAACCGTACTCCATCGATTTCTTTAGCTCCCGGTATCAGTTGCAGCTGGGGATGAGGTATTCATTTTAAGGTATCAATGTCAAACCAAAAGCAATGAAGCAATTTTTATTTTTCCTGACATGCGCCGTGGTATTGCTGGCAGCTTGTAAAAAAGATCATAAGGAAGCTGCCGCCCCGCTTACTGTTTCGGGATTTTTGCCCAACAGCGGTAACCCGGGCACGGTGGTGACTATACGAGGAACAGGATTCAGCAGTACGCTGGATGCAAATGAAGTATCATTCAATGGTGTAACCGCCAGGGTGATGAGTGCCAACGATACTGTACTGATTGTACAGGCGCCGGATAAGGGCACTACAGGCCCGCTGACGGTAAAAAACGGAGAGCGTAAAGTACAGGCGGCTGCCTATACTTATCAGGCATTGAGCATACATGGTATATCACCTGCCAACGGACCGGAAGGAACCAATATTTATATTTCCGGTGCCGGCTTTGCCGGTACTAATGGTCCGGCTACGGTTACTGTTAACGGGCATTCCGCCATTATTTCCAATTCGAACGATACCCTGCTGGTAGCTATTGTGCCTGCAGGGGCAGGAGCAGGGGCGGTAGAAGTAGCAGTTAATAATACCCATGCTGCCGGCCCGGTGTTTAATTTTCAGTCGATCACTGCTATCAAGCCTGTTAAAGGCGGCGCCGGCACCAAAGTGATAGTCACCGGTACCGGATTTGATCAGACGCTGGCAAATAACCTCGTGGCATTTAACGGAACCGCTGCAACAGTGCTGAGCGTAACCCCCACATCAATGGTGGTGATAGCGCCGGATAATGTAAGAACCGGCCCTGTTTCCCTGACCGTAAACGGCCAGAAAACGGCTGGTCCGGTGTTCACGCAGGTGCCTGCTCCTTCTATCAAAACAGTAGCACCGCTCAGTGGTCCTGTAGGCACTATGGTGACTGTACAGGGTGATAATTTCAGCGAACTGCCTGAAGAAGATTCTGCCTACATCAACGGTACTGCAGTTCGGCTCCTCAGTGTAGCTAAAAATCAACTGACATTTACTGTACCCGCGGGTGCTACTACAGGAGCCATCAAAGTAGTGGTAAATGGTCAGCAGGTAACTGGTCCTCAGTACACCGTTCAGGCGTTGGGTATTTCACAACTATTGCCTGATAATGGTCTGGAAGGATCTGTTATCAGCATCAAGGGAACAGGATTTGATCTGTCGCCAGGCAATAATCATGTAAGTGTAAACGGTGTTGCATTAACAGTGAACACCGCAACAGATACCCTGCTCACAGTAACTATACCGAATGGTATTACCACTGGTGCAGTGAATATCACTACCGGCAGCCTCTCGGCTACAGGACCTGTTTTCCGCAGGGCAGGAGTAAGTACTTTCTATGCCGGCTATATGGTACAGAAAAACCCGCGTGGTATGGTGGTAGACAGCAAAGGCAACGTATACATCGGTAACCACGAGTTTATCTACAAGATTGCTCCGGATGGCACTGGTGGTGTGTTTGTAGGTAGCGTCAGAGGTAATGTGGATGGTGTGGGTACGAATGCACAAATTGGTCTGGCTTACGGACTGGCTATCGATGCGCAGGATAATATCTACATGGCGGATGCTATATACAACAATATCCGCAAGATATCTCCGGCAGGCGTGGTCACTACGTTCTTCTCCAACCTCGATAATTCGCCACGGTATATGTCGATTGATGCCGCTGGTAATATTTACGTTGGTTCTGAATACAACGGTACTTACGTGATTAAAGCCGATGGTAGTCAGATTACGCAGGCCTCGAGGGGTGGATTCTCAACCGCCTTTACTTGCGCGAACGGCTATGTGTACTGGTCTAATACAGACGGAAATCTGGTACTCCGTTATAACATGACTACCGGCCAGTCGGAATTCTTCGCGGGTATGTGGGGCCAGAACGGTTATGTAGACGGACCGAAAGGAACGGGTAAACTCGATGGGCCATCTTCATTAACGTATGATCCGTTAACAGGTATTATCTATGTGATAGATGCGAATAACTATTCTATCAGAACTATTTCTACCGTGGATGCCACTATTGGTACCATCACCGGGTCTGGAGGAACTTATCAATCCGGTCAAAGCGGATATAAAGACGGTACGTTGACGGAAGCATTGTTCACCGTTGGACAAGGCTCTTCAATGGCGGTCGATAAACAGGGTAATATCTATGTAATAGAAGAATATCCTGGCAGGATACGGAAGATCACCCTCAAGTAAATGAGAATCCTATATGCGAAGAACCCGCTGATCATCTGGTCGGCGGGTTTTTTTATACAGCCTGGTATACGGGATCTGCCTGATCCGGACAACATCCGCTTTTAGCGGTAAAAAACCGTAGAGAGCGCCACCAGCAATAGTCCGTAGTCCTTGAATTCTTCCCGCATTACCTGCAGTGATTTGCCCATATGCTTTTCTACTGCTTTCACGGAAATGCCTAAACGCTGTGCAATTTCTTTATTAGACAGGTGATCCCGTCTGCTGAGGAGGAATACTTCCCGGCTGCGGGCTGTCAATTGATCCAATGCCAGTGCAAATCTTTTTTCCAGCAGCTTGTAGTCATAGGCATGCTCATTTTCTGCTGTTTTGGTAATAGGGAGATGTTGATGATGTTGCTGATGTAATAGTGAATTACGTAATTCATTGAAGATGCGGTTGCGCAGGGCACTGTGAAGATAGGCACTGAAATTTTGTATGCCCGTGAGTGTTGCGCGTTTTTTATAGAGGGTGGTAAAAATGTCCTGTATCATGTCTTCCAGCAGGTGTGGCACAGGAAATTTTTTGTATGCATGGTTGTATAGTGTAGCGGCATAGCGCTGATACAAGGTTTCGAAGGCCTTGTTATCATTATTCGCCAGTAATGCTATTAATGCGTTATCCTCTAATGCAATATACTCCGTCATGCGTACCACTTATGCCGGTCTAATTTTGGTGTCCGGCCGCCATAAAGCGCAAAAGATATAAAAAATGGGTGGTTACCGGTAAAAAAACAGAAAATTAATTTCAAAAAGGGGTAGGGTGGGTGGAGAATGCGGTGTCTATACCAGCAGACAACCAAAATAATGAGTGATCAACAACTGATTGGATTATTGGAAAAATACCTGCAGGGCCAATGTACGAAAGACGAACAAGCGGCGCTGGAATCCTGGTATGAAAACTACACAACCGCTCAAATGCCTGATAGTGGTGATGCACAGCCGGATTTGCCGCGCATGTACACCGATATTACAGATCGTTTAAAGCGGGAAGGAGCGTGGCAGGAAGACCCGGTAGCGGTGGTGCGTCGTACTTCGTTCAGATGGTGGAAGGTGGCTGCCGCCGCAGCGGTCGTACTGCTCGTGGCAGGTTCGGCGGTGTGGCTGTGGTTGCCCCGCGCCGACCGGCAGCTGGTGCTGGATACCCCCGAAGGCGTCCGGAAAAAGGTATTACTGGAAGACGGCACGCAGGTATGGCTCAATGTGGGTAGTCATCTCTCTTATCCCGCCAATATCGGCAGCAGCCATCGTGAGGTATACCTCCGTGGTGAGGCTTTTTTTGAGGTAGCCCAACAGGCAGCACATCCTTTTGTGATTCATACGCCTGATTTGAATGTGCAGGTACTGGGTACCCGCTTCAATGTAAAAGCTTACGACGGAGAAGGCAGCATTGAAACCACGCTGGTAGAAGGTCGTGTGGCCGTGAGCCGCAATGGTAACAGCCTGGTACTGGAGCCCGGCGAAAAAGCCATCCTGAAAAAGAAAACATCGTTAACCAATGCCATGGCGACAAACGGACGTATGGTAGATTGGGGCGATGTATTACTCATCGTGGAAAAGGTAACACCGAATGTAAGCAGTCAGCAGGTGAGCGAACTGGTATGGATGGACAACCGCCTGGAGTTTAAGGATAAAACATTCCCGGAACTGGCGCAACTGATGAGCCGCTGGTACAACCGTAAAATTATATTAACAGATACCTTCCCGGCAGATTATAAATTCAAGGGCACTTTTAAGAAAGAAACTGTCACTGACGTCCTGAAATTATTACAGGTAACAGCCGATTTTAATTATACGATAAAAGGAGATACTATTTACATACATCATTAGTCAACCAAATCACAAAACAGTAACACGATGAAAAACAGTACGCCGATTCCACCAGAACCTGTATAAACACACTCTTTCCGCCAAAAAAAAGAGGGAAGTGTCGCCACACCTCCCTTTTAAAAGCTAAACATGGAACGAAACAAGTAGTCCGTGCGGGATTTTTATTGTTTCAAATGTCTAACATTCAATTCAAATGTATGAAAAAAACGCTGTGTTTAAAAACAGCCCTTTCCAACTATTTAGTGAGAAAAACATTCTTGTGTATGAAGCTTTGCCTCATCCTCATTACGGCTTTCATCCTGCAGGCGCGTGCCGATGTGCACTCGCAGAGCCGGTTTACGCTTAACAGCAAGCAAATGGCGCTGCATAAGCTGCTGGAGTGGGTGGAAACCAGGAGCGATTACCGTTTCCTGTACAACTACAAAACCTTTCCGAAGGATGAAAAGGTGGATGTGAATTTCAAAGAAGCCACGCTGCCGGAAATCCTGGACCAGGTGCTGGCCAAAAACTTTCGCTACAAAATGTTGGAAGGTGGACTGGTAGCTATCTCTGAAAGTACAGCAGATATAACGGTAACGGGTAAGGTAATGGCAGAAAATGGCCAGGAGCTACCTGGTGTAAATGTGCAGTTGAAAGGTACCAGTAAAGGCACCGCTACGGATGTTGATGGTAATTTTAAAATGACCGTGCCGGAAAATGGTACCCTGGTGATTTCCTATCTCGGGTATGAAACCAAAGAAGTACCGGTAAAAGGAAATACCCGGTTAGTGATTAAGCTGAAGGCAGCGGAATCAGGCCTCAACGAGGTAGTGGTATTAGGTTACGGACAGAAACAAACCAAACAAAGTATTACCGGTGCGGTATCCAGCATACAAACAAAAGAGTTGAAACAAAGCCCTGTAGCTAACTTATCCAATGCCCTGGCGGGAAGGCTGCCGGGATTGATCACGGCGCAGCACTCCGGTCGCCCGGGTAGCGATGATGCGCAGTTGTTCATTCGTGGTATCAGCACTACCGGTGCCACTAACCCATTGGTGGTGATCGACGGGTTGCCCCGTGGCGACGCCAATATCGGGCAGTTGGACCCTAATGAAATAGAATCCGTTTCTATCCTGAAAGATGCTTCCTCTACTGCATTGTATGGTATACAAGGTGCAAACGGTATTGTGCTGGTCACCACCAAACGCGGAAAGGATGGTCCTCCCAATATCCAGGTAAATATGCAGTATGCGTTACAGCAGCCTACCAATTTTCCCCGCTTCCTCAGCGCTTATGAGTCAGGTGTACTGGAGAATGAAGCGGCTAAAAATGACGGCCTGCCGGCGGTATTTACCGACCAGGAATTAGAATATTATAAAACCGGCCTGAAACCATACGACTACCCCAATACCGACTGGTACCACGAAATGATCCGGAAAAATTCACCACAGAAAACACTGAATATTAATATCGGTGGCGGATCCAAATATGTAAAATATTTTGTTTCCGGTTCTTACCTGCGCCAGGAGCCGATCTACAACCACGCCAATGAAAACATCTACGGCATTAAATATAAATACGACCGTTTTAACTTCCGCTCTAACGTAGATATTACGCTGGATAAAAATACGGACCTGCAGGTGGACCTGGCATCACGCCTGGAAAACAGAACCAGTCCTTCCGGAGATCGTGGCAACAACGAATTTTTCTTCGTCGTGCTTTCACAAATGATCAATCGTCTGACCCCAGTATTTAATCCCAATGGGAGCATTGCCTCCGGTACCATGCGGGAAGACTTCTATAATCCGTATGGACTGGTTACCCGCAACGGCTACCTCGACGCCTACTGGCATAGCACCAATGGTAGTGTGGCACTGACCCGTAAGCTGGATTTTATTACGCCCGGCCTGAAAGTCAGAGGACTCTTTACTTTCGAAAACTACGGTGATATCAACTTTGCACTGGACCAGGAATTTGATTCCTGGCGTTATAAATCCACTCCCGGCGGTGATGGCACCTATACCCAACACCGCAAAGCTACCAGCTTACAGCGTTCTGGTTTTTCCAGCGGAGAAAGATATTACTACTATGACATGAAACTCATGTACGACCGGGATTTCGGTAAACATGCCGTCAGTGGTTTGTTCCTCTTTAACCGGAACTACCGCTCCCAGTCGGGCAACCTCCCACGGGTATACGAAGGTTATGTAGGAAGAATTGCCTATAACTATGCTACCAAATATTACCTGGAATTCAACGCTGGTTACAATGGATCGGAAAACTTTCCTCCCCGCAGACGGTATGGATTTTTCCCGGCCATTTCTGCTGCCTGGGTGATCAGCCAGGAAAATTTTATGAAAAACCAGCAAGCATTCAGCTTCCTGAAAATGCGCTTCTCACATGGGTATGTAGGTAATGACCAGGTCAACGGAGGACGTTGGTTGTATTTATCTGACTACTCCCGCGGCAGTGGATTTACCTTTGGTAGCGTGGCTTCCGGCGTAGGAGGCTATTATGAAAACAGGATTGGTAATCCCGCCATTACCTGGGAGAAAGCCGCTAAAACAGACCTTGGTATTGAAACCGGTTTCCTGAGAGATAAGCTGAAGTTTTCTGTAGACTTCTTTAATGAACTGCGTAAAGACATTCTCGTAGCAGCGCGTACGATTCCTGGATATATGGGTATCACGGCGGACCTGAACAGGAACATGGGACGTATTCAGAACAGAGGTATAGAAGCAGAACTGAACCTGAATGCCAACGCTGGCCAGGTAGGCCTGTTTGCAAAATTGAATTACCAGTTCGTGAAAAATAAGATCCTGGAACTGGATGAACCCAAGCTGGCCTATCCTTATCAAAGCCAGATAGGACTGCCTATTGGTTATGATCTGGGTTACGTGGCAGAAGGATTGTTCCAGAGCCAGGATGAAATCAATAAGAGCCCTAAACAAACCTTTGCCCCCTTGATTCCAGGTGATATCAAATACAAGGATCTCAACGGTGATGGCAAAATTGACGAGGCCGACAGAACGATGTTACCGATGTTGAATGTGCCTACCGGTTATTTCGGCGCCACTTTCGGTATTGATTATAAAGGGATGGATGTGAGCGTATTGTTCCAGGGCGCTACGGGTGGTCGTCAGATTTTCTCTTCACAGCTCACCGCCAACTACCGCGAAAGTTATCGTCCGATTCATGAAGGCAGATGGACGCCGGAAAATGCCGCCAACGCTACTTTCCCGGCCCTGCACCTTTCTGAAAGCAATATGTCTAACAACTTTATCAGCTCTACCTACTGGATTAGAAAAACAGATTATGTGAAATTGAAGAATGCAGAAATAGGCTATCGTTTACCGGCTCATTTACTGAAAAGAGTGAAGATAAAGAGCGCCCGTATTTATGTGAATGGCATGAACCTGATTTCATGGGATCACGTAAAAGACCTGGGTATAGATCCGGAATCCAATACCGGCGGACGTTGGGGCTGGCAGCCTTATCCGATTATGCGCATATATAATGCAGGTATTACCATCAATCTTTAATCACGGTAGATAAATTATAATGATGAAAAAGGTGTTATTTAAAACAGGGATTACTGCCGTAGTGATGCTGTGTGCAACTGCATGCAGTAAAAATTATCTCGACAGAAGGCCCAGTGACCTGATCACAGAGAAAGAGGTCTTTTCTAATATTGAAAATGCAGAAGGCTTTGTAAATGTGATTTACATGAGCTTGCCCAATATGTTCAAACCTAATTCAGGATGGGGCACGGGCAGTGCAACGGATGAAACCAACCAGAGTATCGACAACTCCGCTTCTTACCCGGATGCAGGTAATTTCAACACAGGGTCTATGAGTCCGTCGAATTTCCCCATGTCTGATTTATGGAACAGTTACTACGGAAAAATCCGCGCCTGCAATAAGTTCCTGGCGAACTATGACCTGGTGCCTGTAGATCCCAATTATCCTGAACGCCGCGGCCGCCTTAAAGGAGAAGTGTTGCTGTTGCGTGGGTATTACTATTTTGAGTTGATGCGCATGTGGGGAGGACTGCCTTTGTTGCTGACAGAAAAGAGCCCGTTCGATGACCCGGCGAGTATTTATTATAAACGTAACAGCATTGACGAAGTGACTGCCAGTATTCTGAAAGACTTGCAGGAAGCGAGTATGCTGTTACCGGTTACTTATGCCGACCGTCCCTCTAACTGGGGACGTGCCAGCAAAATGATTGCCATGGCGCTGGAAGGACGGGTACGCCTGTTTTATGCCAGCCCGTTGTTTAATCCCGCCAACGATGCCACCCGCTGGCAACAGGCGGCAGTAGCCTGCCGCGCTGCATTAGACACGGCTATCACCAACGGCTATACGCTGAACGATAGCTATAGTGATATTTTTACGCAGTATTTCAATAAGGAAGTGATCTGGAGCCGCCCTGCGCCCGGTGCTTTCGGTGATGGCGGTATCGACCGCGAAATGAATCCGCGCAGTGCCAACGGTTATGGTAACGTTACCCCTTTACAGGAGCTGGTAGATGATTACGAAATGAAAGCTACCGGTTTGCCGATTACCGATCCTAACTCCGGCTATATTGCACAACGCCCCTACGACGGAAGAGATCCCCGCTTTTACGCTACCATACTGTATCCTGGCTGTACCTGGAAAGGGAAGGTATTGGATCCCAATGGTGCGGATGCGCCACGTTCCGGACAAATTTCTACCAACTACTGGCCGCGTAAATACCTACTGCCTTCTGTGGACCTGTTTTCCGGTAGCGGTGGAAGCGACCGCAAATGGGTGCTGATCAGAACGGCAGAACTGTATCTCAACTACGCAGAAGCGCAGAATGAAGCGACCGGTCCGCAGGCAGATGTATACAATGCCCTGAACGCAGTGCGTGCCCGTGCAGGCATGCCTGCCTACAGCGGGGGCGATAAAACATCCCTGCGTGCTAAAATCCGCCATGAAAGAAGAATTGAGCTGGCGCTGGAAGATCATCGCTTCTGGGATGTTCGTCGCTGGAAAATAGCGGAGATAGTGGATAATAAAGCCGTTCATGGCGTAGCGGTTTCCGGTAGCGGTAACATTACCTATACCTATCCCGTGATCGAAACCAGGGTATTTGATGCGAAGAAAAACTATTGGTTACCCATTCCGCAAAGCGAGATTGACAAGGTGAGTGGCAATAATCCCGGCTTTACCCAAAATCCGGGCTGGTAACTGTAACTGTTTCACTTAAACAAGAACGAATGAAAACTATATTATATCATTTGCAAATAGTGTTGTTGATATGTGTAGCAGCAGCCTGTAAAAAAGACAAAGGCTTTGTGCACGACAACAACGCTCCGATCATCGTCGACAAATTTACCCCTGAATCAGGCGCATCAGGCACCGAGGTATTGATTTATGGCAGCAATTTTACCACGGATACCGCTGCGGTAAATGTGACCGTAAACGGTGTGAAAGCATTGGTAGAAGGCGTTATCAGTGATCATATCCTGGTAGTGATACCGGAAAAAGCCGGTAGCGATAAAATCACTGTGACCATCAATGGCAAAACAACTACCGCCGCTAAAGCGTTTGGATATATCACTTCCTATAAGGTAAGCACGCTGGCCGGCAACGGTGCTGCGGGCATTGCAGATGGAAAAGGAATTTTCTCCTCTTTCAATTTTTCCAGATGTGGATTGGATGTAGACGACGCCGGTAACGTATACGTAGCCGATGGCAACAACCGCCGTGTGCGTAAAATTACGCCGGATGGTAACGTAACCACCCTCGCAGGTAATGGTAACGGGGGCTACCAGGAAGGTAAAGGACAAACCGCACAGTTCTCATTTCCCCTCGACGTAGCGGTAGATAAAGATGGCTCCGTGATCGTAGCAGATCCGGCCGACTGGACCATCCGCAGGGTGACGGCTGATGGCACTACTTCTCTGATTGCGTGGGGAGAAGCATGGGGTATTGGCATCGACAAGCGCAACGGAAATATTTATTACGCCAACGCCCGCGGGTCTGGCAGCATTTACCAGGTAACACCTAATGGTACAGCCACGGAGATTATTAAGAACCTCGTTTACCCCGTAGATGTAGCTGTAGATAGTAACAGTAACCTGTATGTATCCGAGAACGGTACTTCTATGATTAAGAAGTTTGCGGCGGATACCTGGGAGCCTACCGTAATTGCAGGCGCTGCTTATCAAACCGGTTTGGTAAATGGAAAAGGCACCGATGCGCGTTTCGACTATCCATGGGCGATTGCGGTGGACGCCAACAACAACCTGTTTGTAGCAGGTAATGGTACCGGCGATGGTTCATCTGTGAACACCAATCAGTGTATCCGTAAGATCACGGCCAACACCTGGGATGTGACTACCTATATTGGCGGCAGCACTCCCGGATTTGCCGATGGTGCCGGCGCGGCGGCGTTGTTCAATGCACCCACCGGTGTAGCGGTAGATAAGAACGGAGTGGTATATGTAGTGGATAGAAATAATAACAGGATTAGAAAAGTAATTGCAGAATAAATATGACCAGGTTAAAGAAGATAGTATTAGCAGGATGTTTATTGTTAGGGTGTTTCCAGTTACGCGCACAACAGCCCGCTCCTTTTAAATGGAATGTATTGCCTGTAAAAGGGTTGCTGTTGAGCGTGCCGCAACGGCAGGATGTACCGCTGCTTTGCGACTTTATCAAAAAAGCATTGGTAGCGGAAGGCGTGAATACGCTGGCGTTAAGAATAGAATTGGCCTACAAATTTAAATCGGATCCGGAAGTAGCCGAATGGAATGGTATCACCGAAGAAGATTTAAAACAGATTGTACAGGCCTGTAAGGAAGCGAAGATCCGCTTTATTCCAACCGTGAACCTCTTGGCGCATCAGTCGGAGCAAACGGAGATAGGGCCGCTGTTAAAGAAGTATCCGCAGCTGGACGAGTCACCGGATTATAATCCGCCGGTGCCCTGGAAAGATGGTGGTATGTTCGATTTCTACAGCAAGTGTTTGTGTACACAGCATCCGGATTTATTCAGGATCATTTTTCCTTTGGTGGATGAACTGATTGAAGTAACCGGCGCAGATGCCTTTCACGTGGGGCTGGACGAAGCCTGGATCATCGGGTATAATAAGTGTCCGCGTTGTGGTGGCAAAGATCCGGCGGAATTGTTTGGCGCTTATGTGACCGCCCTGCATCAGCATCTCAAAGAAAAAAAATGCCAGATGTGGATGTGGAGTGATCGCCTGATAGATGGTAAGGAAACCAATCTGCTGGCATGGCAGGCCAGCATGAACAACACGGCACGCGCCATAGACATGATACCGAAGGATATTATGATTTGCGACTGGAAGTATGAAGATGCCCCACCTACGCCTGCCTACTTTGCAGTGAAAGGATTCCAGGTATTGCCCTCTTCCTGTGGAAAGGAATCATCAGCAATGGCGCAGCTGGAGCAGGTGTATGCTGCCCGTAAAAATGCCCTGCAGACCGATTTCTCCCGCACATTAGCAGAACGTATGCCCGGCATCTTTGAAACGATGTGGGTAAATACCAAAGAGTTTATTGACGGATATTATGGCCGTAAAGGCGTGCGTCCGGGAACAATGGCCAATGTGAATACGTTTAAGGCCTTGTTTGCGGAAATAAGAAAGAAAGAAAAAATGTAGCGCGGGCTTTTGTGTGGATCAGGATTGAGCTGATTACATTTTTAGGATGTAGAAAGATAATAGCCTGTTTATTATCTTCTAAATCCTGAAAATCAAAATAAAAAATCAGTTTAATCGGTTTAATCCTGATCCAGACAAAACTATCAATTGTGTTTTATGCTGACCGCAATATAAGGTCCCGATTCAATTATCATTTGAGGTAACCTTATACTTGTTTTACTTGTGTTTTTAAAATAGTACTTTGGTGTGGTAACCGCCAATTATCATTTAGTTTTGCCAGCCATAATAGTTGAGGGTTCAATTAAATGCGTTGTTATGTCGTAAGATCGTATAACCGTTACCGTTAACACATCAAATGTCTACTTAAAAGCTCCTTCCATATCTTTAAATGCCCAGGCAGCCATTGCCTGTATCACCGGAAATAGTCCCTGACCTGCATTGCTCAGCCGGTAGGTCACAAAAGGCGGTACTACCGGTTTCGATTCCCTGATAACCAGGTTATCGGCTTCCAGTTGTTTCAAATGCTGGATGAGCACTTTCTCCGTGATCGCCGGAATTGCCCGTTTCAACTCACTGTAGCGTTTGTGGCCGTTAGATAAATGGTATAGAATAATCGGCTTCCAGTAGCCGCCTATCTTTTCCATTACGTAAGTCACCGGGCACAGCTCCAACGCATATCGCTTATTTTCCTGAATAGTGGACGCTTCTTTAATTCTTCCCATAATACATACTTTGGGGTAAGTACTTGTTAAAAAGTAAGTACAAAGATACCTTTGTTTCTCCAAAAACAAAACAAGTAAAATGAAATTAATCGTAACAGGTTCTTTAGGGAACATAGGGAAACCTTTGACTAAAAAATTGATTGCTGCAGGGCATCAGGTAACCGTTGTGAGTAGTGCCGCTGCCCGCAAAGCCGCCATAGAAGAGCTGGGAGCAACAGCAGCCATCGGCTCAGTTAACGACGCTGCTTTCCTGGAGCAGGTATTCGCCGGCGCTGACGCCGTATGGGCTATGACGCCGCCCAATATGAGAGGCGATAACGCAATTGCAACTACTACCGAAGCAGGTAAAGCATTTGCTGCAGCTTTCAGGAAAGCAGGGATACAGCGGGTTGTAATGTTAAGTAGTATAGGAGCAGATCTTCCGGGCGGCAACGGACCTATTGCGGGTTTGCACAATATAGAACAACTATACAGCCAGCTCGAAGGAGTTGCTGTTACTTATCTGAGAGCCGGCTTTTTTTATACGAATTATTACAACGATATTGCGTTGATCAAAGGTGGAGGTATCATTGGCGCTAACTATCCGGCATTGCAGGAAATGCTGCTCGTGCATCCGGAAGACATTGCAGCAGCGGCTGCAGAAGAGCTGCAACAATCAGCTACCGGACAGCAGGTACGATATGTAGTCAGCGATATACGCACTACCGCTGAAGTGGCGGCTGCGTTAGGCAATGCAGTAGGGATACCGGCACTGCCCTGGGTGGAGTTCACAGACGAAGCGGCGTTGCAGGGTATGATAAATGCAGGGCTGCCGGAAGAATTTGCAGGATTGTATACAGAAATGGGTGTGGGGCTTCGCAATGGTAGTATTATGGCTGATTTCAGAAAAAGAAGTGCACAGGCAACAGGCAATATTAAACTAGAGGATTTCGCAAAAGAATTTGCAGAGAGATTCAAATAAACAGCATGAAACGTATTTCAGTTTTATTGACTTGCTGTATTTTAACATTCCAGGTAGCCGCTCAGAAAAGTCCGTTTCGCTATCCAACCTACAAAGGACTGGTAATGGCAGGCTACCAGGGATGGTTCAATACTCCCGATGATGGCGCTCGCCGGGGATGGCATCATTATGAAAAACGGGGAACCTTTGCCCCGGGATCCTGTGAGATAGACCTTTGGCCGGATATGCGGGAATACAAAAAGCAATATCCCACACCGTTTCAAAATGAAGATAACCAGATAGCTAATGTATTCAGTCCATATGACGAGTCGACGGTGGCCCTTCACTTTAAATGGATGAAAGACTACGGTATAGACGGAGTGTTCATGCAGCGTTTTGTGGCAGAGATCCGTAATGAAAGTGGCAGGCGCCATTTTAATACAGTATTGCATCATGCGATGGAGGCTGCCAGGGCAAATGACCGGGCTATTTGTATCATGTACGACCTCAGTGGAATGAACCCCGGGGAAGAGCAGTTGCTCCTGCAGGATATTGACACGCTGAGCAGGGAATACGGACTGCTCGATGGTAAGGGGAACAAATTTCCTACCTATCTGCATCATGCCGGTAAGCCATTGGTAGCAGTATGGGGAGTAGGTTTCAGCGATCACCGGAAGTATGGGTTTGGAGAAGCTGAAACAATCATCGCCGGACTTAACCAGCGGGGTTTCAGTGTGATGCTGGGAGTGCCTGCCTATTGGCGGGAATTTGGGTCCGATGCGCTGAAAGATCCGGATCTGCACAGATTATTAAAGAAATGTGCTATTGTAGCTCCCTGGTTTGTAGGAAGATATGATCAGGAGGGATATCCTGCCTTTCAACAAACAATAGAAAAAGACATGCTATGGTGCCGGGAAAACCACCTGGATTATGTACCTCTTGTCTTTCCTGGTTTCTCGTGGCGTAATATGAACGGGCCACAGGCCCGCAGCATTCCACGGAATAAAGGCTCCTTTTTCTGGCAACAGGTGGCAGGGGCAAAGAAGGCGGGCGCAGAGATGTTATACATCGCCATGTTTGACGAGATGAATGAAGGCACTTCCATATTTAAATGTGCAACCCTAAGCCAGCTTCCCCGGAACCCCGGTGGCAGTTTTGTGGGAATAGATGATGAATTGGGAAGTGATTATTACTTATGGCTGGCAGGTCAGGCGGGCGACTGGTTTCATGAGAAATCCGGATTCAGTGACCATCTCCCTGTAAGAAAATAGATGTTGGATGAATAATTACCATGATATTTTATTGCGTTTAATGAGATCCGCTTTTTGTTTTTTTAAAAATGACAGGTCAGAAATTTGTGATTTTAAAGTAATTGTATAAATTTGCAGCCCGGGATTAATAACGGGATGTAGCGCAGCCCGGTAGCGCGCTTCGTTCGGGACGAAGAGGCCGCTGGTTCGAATCCAGTCATCCCGACTTGACGGGACAAAGTAGAAAAATCTACTTTTGTCCCGTTTTTATTTTGTCGTAACTTCTTGTTAATCAGATTGATGTATTGAATGAAATCGTTACGCCGGGCGGTTCGAACTTTGCTTTCCTCAAAAACGATTTTTTCAGGGTAAATTGAACCAACATCTTTTCTTATCTCGGATAAACATCCGTCTTTTAGCGCTTCCTTAATTTCAAAAACCCTTTTAACCCCTCGTTTTATAAGGATTTGAACATTATCAGCATCATTATTCATTCGTGTCAATTGTGACTCCAGCATTGATATTTTTGCACTGTACTGTGATTTCATATCACGGTAGTCATCGGCGTCTATTTGACGTGTTGCAAGAAGGTCCCTTGTGTGTGAAAGTCTATCTTCATAATCCTTTATTTGAAGCAGAATTTCTTTCTTTTCAAATTGAACTTCATTCGTCTTATTAAGGTACTCCTTGATGATCAATTCCTGATAGAATGCCATGTCACCAATTTCAGGAACAAAGCTCGCAAGATCTTTCAAAATAGCTTCGTTCACTATTTCTGCATTTGTTCTATGCTTACACGCACCAACACAATGATAATAGGAATAGTATTTTGTACGCCCTTTAGACTTGCTTCCTGTTAATAATTTTTCACATTCAGGACAGATCAGAAATCCGCGCATTGGAAACTCATCAAGGGTTTTGACTTTTGGACGGTAGTTTCTTCCTCGGCCATCAAGGATATCCTGCACCTCATAATATAATTCCTCCGATATAATGGCTTTATGTTGTCCTTTTACAAAGCGACTTTCTTCATCCTTGAATTGAGGGATGAAAATCTTACCACAGTAAAGAGGGTTTCGTATTACCTGCCAAAAAGCATTTTTGCTACATTTCAACCCTTTTTCTTTAGCCCGTTTCCATATCTGCTCCGTATTGAAGATACCCTTTGCTATTTCTTCAAAGGCCCATCGTAGTATCGACGCATCAGGTTCCAGTGGAGCAATATATTTTCTCCCGTTTTCCTCTGTCTTATTAATGTAAGCTACGGGTGCAAGACCCATATATCGCCCCTCTTTACGCGCCCTTCTCATGCCATAGAAAACATTCAAGGCACGCCTGTCGTTCTCCACTTCCGGGGCGGCAAGGTAAAATGCCAGCATCATTTTGTTTTCCGGTATGGAAAGATCTAATGGTTGCTCTATCGCCTGTGGTTCCACGCCAAATCCACGCAGCACGTTAATCATCTGATAAGCATCACCAGCATTACGACTGAACCGATCCCATTTAGTGAACAATATCAGATTAACATTGCTTTTTTTCTTTTTCAGACCCTGTATCAAACTTTTCCATTGTGGCCTGTTGAAAGACTTTGCAGAATGATCCTCGTATATAACGTTACGAATCATGATGGAATGGCTCTCACAATATTTGCGCAGCATCTCTTCCTGGTTTCTCTGGGAGTACCCCTTATCGGCTTGCTCGTCGGTACTTACCCGAATGTATAAATCAGCAATATTTACCATGATCTATAATTTAATTGCCCTTTATCGGTTGGTTAAATAACCTACCAAATAATTGTTCAGTTGTCAAATCTTGAAGTTTACTCCTGTCAGCGCAGAAACAAAAATCCACATCGTATAGCCCTTTGAAACGTTCTTGCTCTGTTGCAAACAACGCATAATTCCTTCCTATGCGAGATGAATCTACACTTATCAGAAGTTGGGCTCTTCCAAGATTGTTGCTTAGATAAACCTCCAATTCCTTCCAGCCTTTTCGATTGAAATTATTTCCGGATGAAACATCCCAAAAGACATTTACTAACTCAATATTGTTCTTCAAACAATACTCTTCAATAGTCGCCTTTTGTCGAATAAGCGAATCGAAATTTCCCATTTCGATTTTCGCAGCCCGCAAATAGGACACCGCTCGCTTTCTTATACTTCTCTCCATATCTTAGTGTCTTTGTTTGGCACTAATTTACGTTATTTGGCCGACAGAAATAGTTGTTTAGCTGTAATATTTGAAGGCAAGGATTACCCATAGTGGGTTTGAAAGCCAGGAAGGTTAATGAGAGCGTGTTTGGCCACAAAAAAAGCATCCCTTCCAGGATGCTCTAAATGATGAAAGCAGAAAGATAAAACTGTTGAGGTTCTTTTGGAAGATCCTGACCTTACACATTATCTAAGATGATAACTATAACTCAATGCTACGTTTACTTTTCCCACTGAAAAAACATTCCCATTAAAGGTTAGTTTATCAGGGTATATCATGTTTACGATGGCTCGTACATCTTCATTATTCCCTTCTCCTAATATCTTATCCAACCTCATGAGGTTCTCCAATCCCGATGAAAGAAGCCCTTCCAGACAAGGAAATTTTGCGTTAAGGCCATCGACTTTTATATTTAACTGCTCGATCGTGGAACTGTATTGAGCTTTAAAATCGTTGTAATCCGATGCCTCTATCTTATCCGTTGCAAGAAGGTCCCTAATGTGAGACATTCTTTTTTCATATTCATTTATCTGGCCCAAGACCTGTTTTTTTGAGACCTGAATATCATTTGTCATTTCATAATAAGTTTCGCACACTATCCTATGATAAATATCCAATATCTCCTTTTTGGGTACGTATCTTTTCAGCTCATCGTCGAAAGCCTTTGTTATTTTTTCAGAATTAATCCGGTGTGAACATCCTCGGTAACAATGGTAGTAAGTATAATGCCGACTTCTTCCTCTTGATTTACTTGCTGTAAGCAGCTTTCCGCATTCGGGGCATATAAGAAAGCCTTTCAGGGGAAATTCCCGCTGCGTCTCAATCTTTGGTCTGTATTTTCTACCACGACCGTCCAAAACGTCCTGCACACGATCAAACAATTCTTCTGTAATAATTGCCTCGTGCTGCCCCTCTACAAAATAACTTTCCTCATCCTTAAACCTGGGAATAAAAATCTTTCCACAGTACAACGGATTCCTGATCAATTGCCAAAAGGCATTTTTGCTGCATCTTAGACCTTTATCCTTAGCCTTTTTCCAAATCTGTGCTGTATTGAAAGCCCCTTTGCCTATATGTTCAAAAGCCCATAAAAGAATTGATGCGTCAGGTTGCTTTGGAGCGATGTATTTATTGCCTGTCTCATCAACTTTGTTCTTATAACCCACCGGAGCAAGTCCCATATAACGACCTTCCTTCTTTGCCCGTCTCATTCCGTAAAAAACATTGAGGGCACGGCGGTCATTTTCAACTTCAGGTGCGGCAAGATAGAATGCCAGCATCATTTTATTCTCCGGTATAGACAAATCTAAAGGCTGCTCAATAGCCTGCGGCTCAACGTTGAGGTCACGCAGCACATTTATCATTTGGTAGGCATCGCCGGCATTGCGGCTGAATCGGTCCCATTTTGTGAACAAGATCAAGTCTATCCGATTTCTGTGCTTTTTAAGTTGCTGAATTAATTTCTTCCACTCCGGCCTGTTGAAAGATTTTGCGGAATGATCTTCATAAATAATATTACGGATCTCGATAGAATGGTTGTCACAATATTTCCGCAACATTTCCTCCTGGTTTCTTTGCGAATAACCTTTGTCCGCCTGCTCATCGGTGCTTACGCGGATATATAGATCAGCGATAGGTTCCCTGTCCTTTTTCATCTCTCTAAATATTTTACGACCACAATCCTGGCCAGTTTCTTTAAAAACAACAACAGCTTTGCTGCATCCTCACTGCTCATTTCCTTAGCCTCTCCATTAAACATTTTAATGAGCTTTTCGGGTGTCATCTTGCTGTTTGAAAAACTGTTATTCATCTTATTCACTACTCTTGACAATTATGGAAAGTTTAAATTATCAAAGAGTTGTGGCGGGTTTTCAAATGTGGCAGCGAGTGGAAGCATTTGGCTATCCGGGACGCCTCATAGAGCTGTAAAATGCTGTTTGCTATAAAAAATATTATTACACATTAAATGTAACGACCGTTACATTACATTTGTATCATGATTAAGGTCAATGCCTGGTTGCTGTTAACGTACAAAGTACCGCCGGAACCATCAAAAAACAGGATCGCTTTATGGCGCAAATTGAAAGCACTCGGTGCTGTATATCTGCAAAACAGTATTTGTCTCCTACCTAAAACAACGGAACATATCAGGCAATTGAAGTTGATAGAAAACGATATTGCCAGGATTAAGGGCGAAAGTGTTCTGTTAGAAACTGTTGGCTTAGATAAGACTCAGGAACAAAAAGTTGTCAGCCGGTTTAAGGCAGACAGAGACGAAGAATACAAGGAATTTTTAGGGAAATGCGCCGACTTTGATGCCGAAATTAAAAAAGAAACTAAAGCCAAGCATTTCACCTACGCAGAACTTGAAGAAAACGATGTGGACTTAAAGAAACTGCAAACATGGTTTGACAAGATTAAGAAATTGGATTTCTATGGAGCGGCGCTTGCTGTAACAGCAGGCCATAAACTCATGGAATGCCAGGTTATATTGGATGAATATGCCCGGAAAGTATATAACGCGCATGAAGAAAATCAATAACATTGTCCTACCTCGCCAGTCCAATTTAAGAAGAAGGTCATGGCAGTTCATCTTACTATTTGGTATCATTAGTATGTTCGGTGACATTACTTACGAAGGCGGGCGAAGCATCGCATCACCGTACCTCGCTATTTTAGGAGCCGGTTCTGCAATGGTAGGTTTAGTAAGCGGCTTGGGGGAATTTATTGGTTATGCCTTTCGGCTGGTGTCGGGTTATATTGCTGGTAAAACAAAATCATATTGGACTATAACATTTGTCGGTTATGGACTATTGATATCAATTCCATTGCTTGCCATTACCAATAATTGGCAATTAGCAGCATTATTTGTAGTGCTGGAACGACTTGGAAAGGCTGTAAGATCTCCTGCTAAAGATACCATGCTTTCATTTGCAACATCCAATACCGGAAGAGGTTTCGGATTTGCGGTACATGAATTTATCGATCAGATAGGCGGGATTATAGGCCCGCTACTTTTTTCGATAGTCTTCTTTTTGCACGGAACATACAGAACGGGATTTACCCTGCTCTGGATACCAGCTATACTCACTATTATTTTTTTACTCATAGCACGAATAAAAGTACCCAAACCTGAATTATTGGAAGACGATCATACAGAAAAAGAAGAGCTATCGGCTCTGCCCCAAAAATTAAGTCCAAAATTTTGGCGTTATATGCTATTTTCTTTTTTAAGTGTCTTAGGCTTTGCCAATTTTCAACTTATTGCTTATCACCTGAAAGTAAATGCTGTCATAACTGACACACAGATTCCTTTGTTTTATGCTATTGCAATGGGAGTTGATGCAGTAGCTGCATTGATTATTGGTAAAATATATGATAAAACCGGACTGAAGGTTTTAGGTCTGCTTCCACTGATAACTATTCCGATTGCTTTTGCCGCATTTACACACTCCTTCAATTGGGTACTGGTCAGCGTTGTATTATGGGGTGTCGCAATGGCCATTCATGAAACCATTATGAGAGCTGCGATTGCCGATATAGTAACAGCAAAAAGAAGAGCATTTGCGTATGGCATCTTTTACACTGCTTATGGATTAGCCTGGTTCTTAGGAAGCACTTCAATAGGGTATTTATATCAAATAAGCATTCCCCTCATTTTATGGTTTGTTGCCTGCGTTCAGATTTTAGCCTTGTTGTCTTTCCTATTCCTTTACAAAGAATTGAAATAAATTTCACGATCAATTGCGGGACTTCTTCATTAAAACCAGGGAAAACAACATACGATTGTAACAACTACCCATCGTTCCATATTTCCCATTTTGAAGCGATAATACCTATCTATAAAAACGCTTCTTCATTTTCAAATATCTCCCCTCTGTTGTGTGGCTTTTACAGCCACAAACTTTTAAAAAAGGTTTAGAAAATTCAACGAATTGGTTGTGTTGTTTTGATACACTCCAGGCCGTTTCCTAATGCCTTTTTCACTGCTTCCACGGATTTTTTTTATTCAAGAGCCAGTATGCTGTTTTTGTTTCGTTTCAAGAGCAAAGGTATGACCGTGTTCTTAACGGGGGCAAAAGGTCATGCAAGTTTGGAAAAAAATCTCCACCCCTTGGGTAGTATTTTTTCCCAAAACCTTGTGCCCCCTAAACACTAACCTTTCCTGCTCGTGAAACGAAACATAGCATACTCCGGCTCTTTACACGAATAAAAAAAATGTCAGAAGTGAAAAAATACAGCATTGGAAACGGCAACAAAGTGAAACGAAACAGCACCTCCTCTCATTGCCGAATAAATCAAAAAAAATCAGACAAGAACAAATTCAATAACGCTAAAAATCAACAATCATGAACATCACAGGAAGACTGACAAGGGATGCGGAAGTACGCACAACGTCAAACGGCAAACAGGTAGTAAACTTTTCCGTAGCGGTAAACGACAGCTACAAGAACAAACAGGGCGAGCGAGTGGAGCAAACCGCCTTCTTCGACTGCTCATACTGGATAACCCCGAACGTGGTGAAGATGCTCACCAAAGGGCTACTGGTGGAACTCACAGGCAGGGTAAGTACAAGGGCGTGGGTAAGCAAGGACGGAGAACCGAGAGCAGGACTAAACTTCCATACCTCCAACATCAAACCGCTTGCAGGAGGTAGAAGAAGCGAAACGCCACAGGCTACTACGGAACTGAACACAGGCAATACACAGGAAGACGACCTACCATTTTAAACAGCAATCGATCATTTTTTTAACAATTCAAAATTTAAAACATCATGGCACATAATCTCAATTTCAACAGCAGAACAGGTAAATACAGTTTCTTCAGCGTTCAGGAAAAAGCATGGCACGGCTTGGGGCAGATCGTACAGGACTATCCCACAAGTGAAGAAGCAATCCGATATGCAGGGCTTGATTACGAAGTCATCAAAAGTCCGCTGTTCACCAAAGGCTCAAACATCATAGAAACTTCACAGGGTATCGAAGTAGGATACAGCGAACTGGACGTTCCCAACTACTTCGCCAACATCCGAAGCGACAACAATGCAGTATTAGGCGTTGTAGGCAAGGATTACCATATCGTGCAGAATCGCGAAGCGTTCAATTTCTTTGATGCCATTGTAGGCGGTGGGGACGGCATCCTGTATGAAACAGCAGGTGCATTGGGCAACGGTGAGCGCATATTTATTACGGCAAAACTGCCCGACTATATACGAGTTGGCAACGGTGATGATATTACAGAAAAATACATCTTCCTGACAACCTCCCACGATGGAAGCGGAAGTATTACGGCAGCGTTTACGCCCATCCGTATCGTTTGCCAAAATACCCTTAACGCTTCGCTTCGCAACATGAGCAACGTGGTACGTATTAAGCATACATCAGGCGCTAAACAACGCTTGGAGAATGCGCACAAGGTTATGGGACTGGCAAACACCCTCAGCAACCAATTACAGGACATTTTCAACAACTGGACAAAAGTAAGGGTAACGGATAGCGAAGTAAAGAAACTGATACAGCTTGCACTTTGCCCCAACAAGGAAACCCTTGACCTGCTCAAAAAAGGTGCAGAGGAAGAAGTTTCCACTGTGTTCAAAAATACCGTTGATGATGCCTTTGCCTATGCAATGATAAGCGATACACAGCAGATGGAAACCACCAAAGGCACTTTGTTCGGAGCGTACAATGCCGTGACAGGCTACTATCAGAACGTAAGGAATTACAAAGACAGCGAAGCCAAATTACAGAGCATTGTATTGGGCGGTACTGCACAGTTAAAGACCCAAAAAGCCTTTGAACTGTGTACCTCATTCGAGAAAATCGGGGCAGACGCTTTTGAACTCAATTAAGTAACCACAGGCGACCGCCTGCAAAGGTGGTCGCCCTTAAAAAAATTACAGGAATGATACTCGAAACCTTTATAGCAACCGTAAAACACGACAATGGCAAAATTCGATTTAGGGTTGTATCACTAAACGGAGAGCAAGGAGTAATCGAACAGATAACGGCAGCAGAAGGATGCCCCCCAAGCGCTATTGTTAAAATAAAAAAAGTTGATAACGATATAAAAAGTGAGATATGAAAGCAAAATCAATAGACGAAGCGAAAAGTTACGCAAAAGCACAAAGCCTGAATAAAGATAACAAAGATGTGGCTATATATATCATTCATTGTAACCGAACAGAATCTTTCTACGTAGATACCGATAGTTTAATACGACTGTGGGAGCAGCTAATCGGCTACTATATCAATGGGGTTTTTACTTCTGAATAATTACACTCCTAATATTAAAAATTCAAAGAAAATGAAAACGATTAGTATAAAGCTATACACCTTTTCCGAACTGGAAAAGGAAGCACAGGACAAAGCAACGGAGCATTTTAGATTCTTTAACACCGATCATAACTGGTGGGAAAGCGAATGCGAGGATTTTATAACTATCTGCTCATTAATTGGCATCCGTATAAACCTGAAAGAGATTTATTTCAGAGGATTTTATTCGCAGGGAGACGGGAGTTGTTTCATTTCAAATATTGATGTATCAGCATTCATTAAAGGTATAGCGGAACAGGCTTGGAAAAGTTATGCCCCCACACTGGAGCTGAACATACAGCCATGTACCATTGACAGGCGTGTAATAAAACTTATCGAAAACAGGACAATAGAAATGCCAATGTGGACAGACAAACCCCACATGGGTTATTATGTAGCGTATTACTCTGAAAGTTATTTACATAAGGATAGCGGCAGGCAACACGCTTTAATTGAGGCTGAAATCGAAAAACTGGACGTGTGGGTATTGCGGACTTTAGAGCAGTTAAACAACTATCTATACAAGTGCCTTGAATGTACTTATGATTATTTGATAAGCGATGAAGCCATACAAGAAACCATAGAAGCGAACGAGTATCATTTTACGCCAAACGGAGTGCATACTGACTGGCTTTGTAATTATGCCGAATAAAAAATCAGCAACAATGAAACTATCTATAACAGATTTAAATGGCCACCCGATTGAGGTCACAGACCTTGACAAAGCGATCAGGATAACAGCCGAATACAAGGCATACAGGCACGAGGACAAAAGTTTTTCTGATTTCGACAACAGGCAATGCGCCTACTGGACAGATATACACGAGAAACTCATGTCATTAAAAAAACAATTAATGAATAATAAAAACTTAAAGAAATGAACGCAAACTTTTTCAAGCAGATAACACAAATGAACATTACAGGTGATTTGCATCTGGTTATTTCAAAGGGTGCAGATAATACCCTTATTGTTACCACACAATTAAACAATGAGCATTGCGGAGACGATGCAAAGCACACCATAGTTCCACTCAATTTAAAGGGAACGGCAGAAGAACTGGACGAGGGATATTTTGAGCGGATAACCGCACCTATTGAAAAGGCTTCGGGATTAATGGTGAACATGGAAGCCTTTTTAAAGCAATTGGAGGAAGCGCAAAAGCAATCTGCTATGGAGAAGGAAAAAGCAGACAAAGAGCGCAGGGAAAAGGAAGCAAGGGACAAGAAGTACAAAGAAGCAATGACAAAAGCGGATGAACTGGAAAAAGAGGGCAAACACCGTGAAGCATGGATGAAAGTACCCGACCCAACCGAATACCCCGAAAACGCCGAGGCAATACGCAAACGTAAATCGCAATTGTCCGACAAGTTCGCATCACCGAGCCTATTCGGGCAAGCAGAGTAAAACAAATTGTTCAACGCCAAAAATCAGCAATCATGTTATTAGCAACACAGTTAGAACGCATATTCCTGTTTGAAGACAAAGGGCAGGAAATCAGGTTGACAGACCCCGAACCCCAATGGAGCGTACAGGCAGTATTGAATTTCTATTCCAATACCTACCCGATACTCACCACTGCAAAAATATCCGCACCTGCTATCAGGGAAGATACGGTGCAGTACCGTTTTGAGAGCGTAATGGGAACAAAAGGTTAATCTAAAAAATAGTAAAACGATGACTTATGCAACAACATATCATATCGGGTACGATATGCCTACCCAAAGAGCCAAAGCAAAAACGGTTGCACCGCCAGTTGAGCGAGTTCGCAAACTGGATGATCCGTCCAAAGTATGCAGCAGAGATACAAAAGGACAAGCGACAGTCCGTACCAATAACCATGTTGCCAATGGTTTTCTAAAATGTTCCTTCCTGCCAAAGCTGAAAGAAACGGAAACCGTACAGGCTTGTGGGAAATCTGCAAAAACGGAGAGGGATTTTTATAAGTCCCTTTCCCAACTTGCCGAGCATTACGCCATACAGCCCATGCAAACGCAGTCTTATGGCTATCCGTACAATATCGCATTGGCATTATGGGACACGCAGGAACGGTTGGGAAGAAACGTAAGGGATTGGGAAGAAATTAAACTCCTACAGGATAGCAGGAAAACATATTTGACGAGCGAGGAACGATACAATACAGGTGCTACATTGTTCTATATTCCCGTAGTGCCTTTGTACCGAATGCTCAAAAACCCAAAAAGGAAATATACCGCACAGCTTTTGTTATCGGTATGTACTTACCTGTACCACATAGCGGACATACCGTATTACAGGCAGGAAAACAGCTTCCTGTACTGGCAGTACGAGATGTTGAAGGAATGGGTAGTAAGTGATGAATATACGGACGAAACGAGCATCTACCTAAGTGAGTTAGAACAGGCTGAATGGATTGGAGACCGCATGGAACAGAAAATTTTCCACCTTGCCAACCTTACATTTTTCGGGCAACGTCTTGCAAGGCTTAAAACCGCAGATGCCTTAGACCTCGATTGCCTGAAACTTGCCCAGGAAGCGTTTGAACTATATCAACGATACCCTAATGAAAAAGTATTTCGCAATGCCCGACCCAATGGCGAAGCCGAAGAAGACGACATGGAAAACGTCATTCCAATGGATAAGTACGTTTCATTTTGTGCCGATGGAAAAGGCTGGTTAAACGAAAACCTCGAACAATGTGTAAATACGGATTTACAGGAATACGGGCAAATGGAGGAACCTATTATTATTAAGCGCTTTGACGGAAACGACATAGCGGGCAACAATCTCGATTTTGAAAACCGCTTGTTCATCTTAATGGAGGAACTGGCATACCTACTAAGCAACATTTAAAAAAAGAAACGATGAACGATATAACAGGAAACTTCGGAACGCTGTACCACCCCAAAACTGCTTTGGTATTCTATCAAACGAAAGGAACCAACACAGATACTTATGTGGAATACTTCGACATGGACAGCAATGGTACACCCATCAATGCCCATCCATTGACGGTAAGGGAAGCAAACCAACTGGCAAAAGCATTGAAGACGGCAAAGGAAGAAAAAGAACCCTGCCTGAAAGTTAACGGCATTTTGGGTAACCACATTTTACACCTTGACCCGCAGAAAGGCATGGCGATATGGTTTACCAAAACCATGAAAAGGGAACTATACTTTACCGAAAAGTTGGGCATTCCCAAAGGAACCGCCCATGTACCGCCGATGCTGTGGGTGGCAGGCAGAAACAGCCTGTATGTTTTTGCATTGGCATCCAACCGCAGACCCACCACACGTACAACGCTTTATAATGCGCCATTTTTTAACGTGTACGAGGAAGGAAATGTATGTATGGGGACGGTGGATGTGCGTATTAAGAAAACCGCATCACTGGAGGAATTTATCACCGCGTGGGAAGGCTACTTTTTTAATTCCTATTTCAGCCATCTGATGCAGGACTACAATCCGATTAACGGCAATTGTGTAAGCCTTTGGGAGCATCTTATCGCAACTGGAGATGTATTTCCCAAAGAGGTACTGAAAAAGAGTAACATAACCTTAAACGATTTTTTACAATGAATACAGATAAAATAAAAGTCCATTTTACGGACAGCGATTTAATAGACGCCACCAATCCTGTAACGGTAAACCTGATCGGTGCAGGTGGTACAGGCTCGAAAGTTCTTACAGGCTTGTTGGAAATGAATCATAGCCTTATAGCTTTGGGACATGCAGGTTTGCACGTTCGGTTATGGGACGATGATATTGTAACGGAAGCAAATTTGGGACGACAGCGTTTTTCGGAATGTGAAAAAGGACTGTATAAATCGGTAGCCCTGATAAATAGGGCAAACCGTTGCGAGGGTACAAACTGGAAAGCAGAAAATCGAAAATTTGAAAGAGACAGTTTAGGTAGGTTGCCCGAACATGCAGAGGCGAATATTTTTATTACCTGCGTTGATAGCGTAGCAGCAAGATTTGAAATAGCCGATATATTGAAAAAAATGAACAGCGGCAGGTATTATACAAACCGTCCAAGCTATTGGCTTGACTTTGGTAATACCCTTTATACTGGACAGGTCATACTATCCACTATCAGGGAGATACGGCAACCCAAGTCCGAGCGATATGAAACAGCAGCCGTCATGCCTTTTGTTACCGAAGAATTTGGCGACCTATTGAAGCAAGCCGAAGAGCAGGACGACACGCCAAGCTGTTCGTTGGCGGAAGCATTGGAAAAGCAGGATTTGTACATAAACGGCTCGCTTGCTCAAATGGGATGTTCCTTGTTATGGAACCTGTTCCGTAAAGGTCTAACACCATACAGGGGATTTTTTCATAATATCGGGGAGTTCCGCACACAGCCCATTCCCATAGCCTGACCCGCCCCCGATGGCTATCGGGGCGGGCAAAAAGACACTCCCTGCCGACGGGCGGGGCAGTCTTTTTGCTGTAAAGCGGAGCAACCCCTTTGGTAAAATGTCCCCGATGCACAATATCTCTTTGAGCATTTTACAAAAACAGGTTGCGCTCATGTTTGTGGGATATTCGTTATCCCTTTCTTTATTCTGGCAGACTTCTTTTCTTTCCATATAAGCGACCAAAGAAAAGAAGCAAAAGAACGCCGCTGTTGTTGCCGACCGACCAAGACTACTTTCTTTCGTGAGATGGCGAAAAAGAAAGTAGCAAAGAAACCTATGATTGTAATCGAGGTTTAAAATATTCCTTTGCTACTTCGCATATACCAGCACTGAAATAACGTCCCCCATCGCAGATAACACGGATTGCCTTTGCCAGTTCCTGGGGATCTGCGCCTTTCAGGATATATCCATCGGCCCCATTGCGAAGCATTTGCACCACATCATTCTCATCATCGTTTACGCTGAACGCCAAGAATTTCAGTAATGGATATTTTGCCCGTAGTGATTTGACCGTCTCAAATCCATCCATAACCGGCATATTGACATCAACAATACACAGATCGGGGAGCATTTCACAGGCTTCCATTTTTATCAATGCCAACTGGCCGTTTTCGGCTTCAAACACAGTTTCAAGACCATGATCTTTGAGAAACTGGCAGATACTCTCCCTGAGTAGATCGTGGTCATCTATAATAGCTATTTTTATTATTTTTTGTTCGCTCATAGTTTTCCATTTTTATTTGAGTTAAGACATCTCTTCATTTTTAGCAGCATCATTGAGTAAATCGGTCGTTCTTATATCCCTCACGCTATGAGAGATTAACCAGTCGTAAAATCGCCCGACATCATCGGGCGTAAACCGGATCAATTCTCCATTTTTGAGGGAGATGATAAAAAGGTCAATACACACTGTAAAAGCAGATAGCTCAGCGGCGGGAATGTTCAGGGCGGGATAGTTTTTGCTGCCAGTGTCCATATTCTTGTTTTTTGGGTTTAGTGGAGCACTGTACAAAAAAAAGCGCAGGCAACCACACTTACCGATACTGGGGCACTGGTATGCCTGTCTCCGAATAAGCGAGCGCCCACGCCATAGCATGAGCGTTCTTACTTATTGTCTCGGAGATATAAAAATTACCAGTTTTCAGTATCGAGACTTAAAGCAAAAACACTTTAAGATTTTCAATATATTTCTGCAAAGATACCAAACTCCTCTTTATTTTTAAAATGATGCATCTTTGGAGTGCACAGAATTGCCTCGATGTGTAAAAAAGCAGCATTCAGATGCGCCACTTTTTACATTTACAGTTCTATAAGCAAAAAAAATCGGATACCCTTTCAAGGTATCCGATTTACTTTAAGATTTGTTATCGTATGCTTACCGAGAATTTTGTGTTTCTACGTTTTGAGATGCTTTTTCTTTTGCCTTTTTCTGCCTTGAATAGCTCCATAAAAATAATAACCCAAAAATAATCAGGGCATAAGCTATCCATTTGCCAACCCGTTCAATAAACTTAATGGCAACCGACTTCTCATAAGATGAAAAGCCCTCAGCGCCGGTAGGACTGCGCCGGTAAAATTTCCGCCGATTAATCCAATATCGCAGAACTAAGCCCAACACCAGCGCTATAATACCCAATACCAATGATGCAACCATATTCTTAATCTTTACAATTTCACAAGTATAAATTTAAGAAAATTAATCGCCATTTTCTATTCCGAATGTATTCCATTACAAGACCTTCTGCCGGAGTGCGGTTCCTGCGAAAAATCAAGTGACAAAAGTCCGCAAACAGCAAAAGTCCCCGATCATAAAAAATACTTCGAGGACTTTTGTTCGATTTTTTATACCCCTCAATTTTAGTCGCTACTATTGAATTGAAAGCTCAACTGCTTTTCATTACCGAAATTGTCAGAAATCCAAATATCAAAGGATTGCGACACCGCAGAAGCCGATGTATAATATAACCTGAACTGTGTCTGCGGTAATGGGTAGAGATCATTGGGCAGGTATGGCGTTTCATTATAGTATCGTAAGGCTCCTATGCCTTCGAACTGAAAGTATCGGATGTAATACTGGGCGTCACTGAAGTTGCCCGCACGTTGTATGGTAATCCTTATTTCAACGGTCTGTCCGTTCGCCATGTCTGCGGGAACAGGCATCACTTTAACTTCAAACGGGTAATTTTGTTGTATCTCCAATTCGTCCTTATCACAGGATGATAACATGATGGCACTTGTAAAGACCAGGACAAGCATCCACAGAAATTTGCTTTTATTCAATAATCGTTTCATTGTTTGTTCTTTTTAAAAGTTAAACCTTAGTCCAACACCTGCCGATGGACGAAACTGTTTTAAATCCGTACCCCAAACTACTTTGGTACGACCTTGCAGGAGTAGGACAAACCTGTCGGACAGATAGGTTTCAAAAGACAACCGCCCTCCGGCTCCGTAGATAAAGTTGTTTTTATCGAGAATTATTGAACCGTCATAAAGCATTGTCTTACTACGGTTGATGGTTTCGTAGCCTGCAATGGCGCTGAGTCCTGCATTCAGCGTAATGGTCTTTCTTGCATCGCCCAATAACTGAAGACTATAATCCACCTCGCCCGTATAGGCTTCCAATGGTATCTGCAAATCCCTGTAATCGGCAACCTGATGTGTGTACTCCGCACCCCACAGCCAGTAATTGCCATTCTTTCCGTTTACAGTAAGCATGATATTCAGATAATAATTGTCGCTTACTTCTTTGGACAATAAACCTGCGTTAATTTCCACCCCCTTTTGTTTGGGAAGCATACGCTGTGCCTGTACAGCCGTAATGCTTAACATCGCAAGCATTACGGCAAAAATGTATATTCTCATTGTTCTTTCTGTTTGGATTAATTAATCTTTAGGTGCATATCCTTTATTTGCTTTGCGTTTACCAGGTCGGAATTTTCTACCTGTAAGGTTTGCTGCCTGCCGCCGTTCTTTTCAAAGATTTCGATAACCAATACCTTGTCATCGGCAATGGTAAATTGGTCCAGCAGGAATACGTTTTGCTCAACGGTGTTACCGGCGATTTCATCCAGTGGTTTATACAACCGAAGCGGCACCATCGGTTTTTCCTGTACCACCGTGCGCCTGGCTACTTTTTTATCAACTACCTTGAAGTTCACGAAGTCAATATTGAAAGGAACGTTGCTTTTGTTCCTCAATTCGGTGTGGAAATAAAACTTCCCGTTATGAACGTATATGCCCTTTAACAAAAACTGGATGCCATAGCTTTTTGAGCCAATATGCTTAACGATTCTTTTGTTCTTTTTGTAGACTGTTTCTAATATCAGTCCGGCAAGCGAAGGCGGGTTCTTTCCAAGTTCTTCAAAAAGCACGTCATTACTATTTTCCCTGCTGGACATCTTCTGCATCGTAAGCAGGTCGTAGTTCATTGTTGGGGGATTTGGGCTGTAAAAAACATTGAAGTTGTAAAAACGACCGTCATCGGTGATCACCGAAAAATTAGTTTCTTCATCAAAATCTCTCACAGATGCTTTTACACGCAAGACATTTTCGGCATCCTCCGCTTTACCGGCAATGAGATACTCACTACCCAAGTCCACATACCGGATAGCCGCAGGGAAGATCAGGTGAGAAGTTTTGTTATAGGTGACCTCCATCTGGTAAGGTTCCACCTTACCCATATTTAATTTGGTTGTAGTAGTTGCAGCCTGCTGTGCATACGAGTGGAAATGGCCTGCGACAATACAGGTCAAAACCAATATACTTTTAAACAATGTTTTCATTTCTTACTTATTTATTTAGTGTTGAACAATTAGTTTTTTGAAACAAGGAAAAGTTGATGGCCTGCCTTGACGGTTACTTTTGGTGTTTTCACTTTTTTGGAAAAATAGCCGGATATGCCCTGTACCACGCCACGGCTCAAGTCACCCGCCATTTGCTGCCCTGCCGAACGAGTCATCATAATGCTGGTGCCTGAAGTCTGGCTCATGTTGGAGGCGATTTGCGTTAAGGCGTTCATTTCGGGAGAATATGGTACACTTAATCCCTGCTGCCCGTCAAGACCATATACCGTAATATCTACAGGCATGAAATAGCCATCTAATTCAATAGAAGTAACTTTTAGTTGGAGGCGATTGCTCCCAAACTTGGCTCTGGCTGTTATGGTAGTTCCCTGCGGAATAATCCTATTTGTGATATGGGCAGGTTCCAACAAGCGTAGTTTCACATCACTGTCCTCCATAATGGTCTGTGTTTCCTGTACCACCGCCCTGATGCTGTTTTTAGGCTGTATCACCTGCTCCGAAACACCCGCCGTATAAAAACCCCGGTTCCGGGTTTCATTCCAGCTTGCAAGAAAAGCACTGTCGGTCGGCTCACGGTAAAGGGCGGAAACAGCATTTTTTCGGCTCGGGGTGAATGCTGCAAAGTGTTCCTTTTGCGTGGCCTGGGACGATGCCGCAGTTGCGGAATCGCCTTTGGCTGACTGTGCAGGATTATTCATACCTGAAGGCAGATAGCGTGAAGCCATCTCGTAAGATTTTTCCATCAGGGCCAGTTGATCCTGTACCGTAGAGGTCGGAGGTACATTTTTTTCTGCCAGTTGTTCCTTCAGTTCTTCAACCTGCTTTCGCAGTTCCTGTGTCTCGTAGTTGTTATCCTGATAGAATGAGCTCAGGGTACTCTGCGCATTGCGGTAACTATTCAGGGCAGGATTACCCGACCTTTTTTTGCCATCTTCGTAGCCAGTGTCTTCTCCAATGCCTTCCTCCGGCTGCTCCATCTGCTCATCAGTTGCACTGTCAGTGCTCCAGTAGTCAGAAAGCGAGGTCAGTGCATCACGTTTTTCCTGCATTTTCTTTTCGAGCATTTCCTGTTCGTAAGCCTTTTGTTTATCAGATTGAAGTCCTGCATCGGTGGCTTGCGGCACGGCATCGTTTAAACCGATATCCTCTACTTTTTTCTTGTCAGAAGAAGGTTTGAAGATCAGGTACATGCAACCGAAAAACACAATACCCATCAGGATAAAAATGATCGGCTTTTTAAGTTTTTCAGCCTTTTTATGCACACGCTCATTGGGTGCATCTGTACCGGTTTTCTGGTCATCTTCCTCGACCAGAAAACTCACTCTTTTGTTTTCGTTATCTTTCATACATTTTATTTTTAAGAATTTTTGAAATACTGTCCTGCGATGGAACCGAGGACTTTTTTTGTTTGATAACCGGGTTCTCAATATGCTCGATGCTCATTCCCTCGTTGGGTTTGCCAACGTCATAACATACTTTCACGATGACGATGACAGACAGTAACGCATAACCGGCAAAGAGCAACAACATATATCGGTGCTGTTTTTTCCAGGGCAATGCACGCCACCGTTCATCGAGCTTGTCGATCCGGTTATTGATGATTGTTCTTAAATTTTTCATTCCATAATTTTTGTTGCGATTTTTATAGCCTTCGCCCGGTGCGGGAAACAACGTTTTGTATGGCCGCATCACTGACCATAGCAATAGCCTCTTTTGATCTGGGTGCGCCAATCGTAGACAGGTTATTTAATTCTGTTTTTTTCAGCAGTTGACCAAAACGATCTTTTTTCGTGACCTCCATTTTTTGGAGGTTAAATTTTCCGTTCTGGTATTTTACCCACATGCTGCATTCAATTCGCGGTTTGTCTTCACCCGACCATTGCAGGTATCCCGTCAATAACAATACAGGCTTAGCTACACCCTCTACACCATTGCGGCAGTTGTCCAGGTATTCGCCAATACTTTCTTTCAGCTTTCCGGCATACGCACCCTGCGTATGGAAATAACCGTCATATCCTTTGTCAGTAAGGATTTTCGCAAACGTGTTCAAATCTGATAATGCTTCCATAATATTGATTTTAGCGGTCTATGACCTCCACGTCTTTGTTTTCCAACACAGCAAACTTTTCGATATTAAAGCCCTGCGGGTTGTTGTCGGATCGAACAGAGTTGACCAGATAGCAGGCGGTAACCAGGCTGCGCCTTGTTACATTGCTTGAACGGATGATAAACTGTTTGGCATAAGTTCTTACGGCATAGGGATAGTTGTCAAAATTGCAGACTACACTGTCCACTTCGATGCGTTGCTGTACGTTGCCGGATATGATCCGGTTGTAGTAACCTTTTTCCGAAAGATCCTTGTAATAATCAAAGGCGCTTTTGTCGGCAAGGTTGAACGCCCGCTTCATATTGCTTTCGATGGCATTTTTGTCCGGTGCCAGCGTAAAGAACAGTTCATGAAAGCGACGTACATGCTCACGGGCTTCTACCGGCCTGTTAATACTTGCGTCCTGCGAGAGTGCCAGCATCAATGATTTGCCGTTGTCAAGCACATAAACTTTTTGCCTTTGTTGCTCCGCAAAGCGGTAGGATTGCCAAACGGCATATCCCACCACGCTGATGCAGAGTACGGCAAATACAATGGCATATAGCCTTATTTGCCTGAAACTGTTTTCGATGTTTCTTAAAGTCTTAAATTCCATTTCTATTAATGATTATTATTTGTTCAATAGCCTGCCACCGATATTGCCTGCCACAGCTCCGGTACCGGCACCTGCGATATTTCCTGTTTTCGATGCGGTCTGGTTGACATTGCGCATAAAGTTCCCTGCGCCTCCTGCCTGAATGACCCAACCCGCTACTGTTGGAATGGTGAAGTAGCCGACAATGCCAATCAGCATGAATATCACATACACCGTATTGGAGGTATCAGGTATGTAGGTGGGATCAGCCAGCATCTCGATGTCCCGCTCCAGGATAAGCGACTGGATTTTGGCGAGCATAGAGCTAAACATATCGGCGATGGGCAACCACAGATATACACTGATGTATCGCGTGAGCCATTGCGTAAGCGTGGACTGGAAGCCATCCCACACCGATATGGCAAAAGCTATCGGCCCCAGTATTGAAAGCACGATCAGGAAGAACGTTCGTATCGTGTCAATGACCAATGCCGCCGCCTGAAAAAGCATTTCGAGCAGTTCCCGGAACCAGTCGCGGATACTTTTCTTTAGATCGTACATTCCTCTTTCCATGTACATGCCCGACATCGTTACCAGGTCGGAAGGTGACCAACCCAGCTCGTCCAGCTTTTTATCAAACTCTTCGTCCGATACCAGATAGGCTGTTTCGGGATTACGAAGCATTGCCTCCCTTTCCAGCAGGTCTTTTTGTTCTTGCAGCTTGTTCAGGTCAAGTACCTGATTTTGCAGCATAGCATTTGTGCCTTTCACCACCGGGCTTAATACCGCATTGATAGTCCCCAACACAATGGTTGGGAAGAACATTATGCAAAGCCCGATGGCAAAAGGTCTTAAAAGAGGAAACACGTCTATCGGTTCTGCCCGACTGAGTGCCTGCCATACCTTTAAAGCCACATAGAATAACGCGCCTAACCCGGCTATACCTTTTGCCACTGCCGCCATGTCTGCTGATAATGGCACCATCTCATCGTACAGCGAGCGCAGGAGTTGATGAAGATTTTCCCATTCCATAGCTTACCAGTATTTTTGTTCAGCAGTACCATATAGCTCCAGCACTCTTTTGGTGTTGTTCTGTTTTTTTGCCCGCAGAATGCTCACAGAAATATTCTTGTTGGTATAGTAGCGGACAAGATTATGATAGTCCTTAACTTCTTTGTACACACGGTCAATGATGTCCATGCGCTCCTTGTCGTTCAGTGAGAGGCCGTTGGAGGAAACAATCTGCTTCAACTCCTTTAACAGTTCGGTGCTTTCGTTCAGCAATGTGGAATAGCCATTAGCAATTGCCGAAAGCTCCTGTGGTGTGAAATTGGGATCGTTCATCATCTTTCCAAAATTCTTTACATACATTTCGGAAACATCACCTACAAGTAAAACAGTCTGCTGCACCTTACGTGCATCTTTGACAAGATTGTTCACGGCTTTGAGTTTGTCGTAATATTCCTTGCCCTGGTCGTACACTTTCTTTACCTCGTTGAAGTTTTTCACCACATTAGACACCGTGGATGAAGTCTGTACAATTTCATTGGCACTATTGAGAATACCGGATATAAGATTTCCGGGATCGGTCACGACCCATTGCGCTTTTGCACAAGGTGCTACGGCAAGCATGATTGCCGTACACACTACTAACATGATCTTTTTCATTGTTTCCTGATTTTTAAAATGATTAATAATTATTTTTCTTGTCTCCTTCAGGTGGAAGGCATTATATCTTCCTGCCCGTTTTTCTGCCGACTCCAGTGGATTGTTTCTGTTGCAGATCATTGAGCCGGATAAAAAAATCCTGTAGGCTTTGAGGCTTGGTGGCTGCAACATCCTTACATAGTTTTGCAAAATCTTGATCCTCCTTGTTTGCGGGATCGGCTTCAAATATTAAAGCCTTGTTGCCCCCTATGGGCAGTGTGATTTTTTCTTTTTCCATCTTTCCAGTTTTTTAAAATGGGTTAATAGTTGTCTGCTTTTTCACGCCTCTGAAGAGCAATGCGTTTGATAGCCATTTCCACATTGCCATCCAGTTCATGGGCGAGTTGCATCACTTCCATTTTTTCCGACTCCTCTGTGGTATAGGCCAGGTACTCTTCCAGGCTAACTTCGGTGGCATATACAGCCGAGTGCGTACCGCCCAGCCCGATCCAGACTTCCTTGTAAAGCCTGCTGGCATCATTGTTCATATTGATCGAAAGGATCTGGGATTTTTCTTTTTCGGTGAGGCCAAGCATTGCCTGGATGTCATCGAATTTGTTCATGTATTTGCGCTGGTCTAATAAAATTTTGCAGTCGCTATTATTGATGATGCTTTCCTTTACGATGGGAGATTGGATAATATCATCGACTTCTTGTGTCACGACGATAGCCTCGCCAAAAAATTTCCGGACGGTTTTGAATAAATATTTTATATACTCCGCCATTCCCTCTTTCGCAATGGCCTTCCACGCTTCTTCGATCAAAATGAGTTTACGCACACCTTTTAGCCTGCGCATCTTGTTGATGAAGACCTCCATTATGATGATCGTTACGATGGGGAACAAAATTTTGTGATCCTTGATCGCGTCAATTTCAAAGACTATAAAGCGCTTGGAAAGCAGGTCGAGTTGCTTATCAGAGTTGAGTAAGTAATCATACTCGCCGCCTTTGTAATACGGTTCCAGCACGTTGAGGAAGTTGGCAAGATCAAAGTCTTTTTCCCTTACTTTCTTTTCTTCCAGCACTTCCCGGTAGTCGCTCTGTACGTATTCATAGAAGCCGTTAAAGGAAGGATAATCCTCATGCTGTTTGATGCGTTCGATATAACCGCTCACAGCGTTGGATAACGCTACTTCCTCGGAGCGTTTCGGGGGTTCGTCGTCACGTTTCCAAAGGGTAAGAATGAGTGTTTTGATGCTTTCCCTTTTTTCAATATCGAACACACCATCGTCTGTGAAGAAGGGATTAAAAGCAATCGGGTTATCCTCAGTGTACGTGAAATACACACCGTCTTGTCCTTTGGTTTTTCCCTTAATGAGTTCGCAGAGTCCCTGGTAACTGTTACCGGTATCCACGAGCAGAACGTGAGCGCCCTGTTCGTAATACTGTCGTACCATGTGGTTGGTAAAAAAAGACTTGCCTGAACCCGACGGACCTAATATGAACTTATTGCGGTTCGTAATGATGCCACGCTTCATGGGCAGATCTGAAATATCCAGATGAATAGGCTTGCCTGTAAGCCTGTCGGCCATCTTAATACCGAAGGGTGAGGGTGAACTCTGGTAATTAGTTTCTTCGGTGAAGAAGCACAATGCCGGTTCAATGAACGTATAAAAACTTTCCTCTGCCGGGAAATCCCCTGCATTTCCCGGCATCGCTGCCCAATACAGCGTGGCAACGTCTGTGGTGTTATGCCGTGGCTTGCATTCCATCAATGCCAGTGCACTGCCCGTGTCGTTCTTCAGGTGCTTCAGCTCATGCGGATCGTCTGACCAGGCCATCACGTTGAAGTGTGCCCGGATAGAGGAAAGCCCATAGCTGTGCGCTTCATTGAGATAACGCTCGATCCACTCTTTGTTGATCTGGTTGGCACGACTGTACCTTGCCAGGGAGTGCATATTGCGTGCGGACTTTTCAAACTTGCGCAGGTTCTCTTCGCTGTTATCTAAAAACAGATACTGATTGTAAATGTGATTACAGTTAAGCAGCAACCCTACAGGCGATGCAAAGGATAAAAGGCAGTCGCTCCTGTCTGTTGAAAGTTTTTCGTATCGGGTATTTGCCGATACCGTTCCGGGAAGGTCGTCCGTATCAGATAAGGTATGCAGACTTAAACGTTTATTGCCTACACGTACTTCCTCATTTCCCAGGCCGATATCCTGCATAGCTGTCCCCGCTTCCCTTGACAGGGTAAGATATTGCTCCAGTAATCCCAGGCTTTGCGGCGCACCAATGATGTCTTCTTCGCTAAGGCGTTCCAGTTTCACAAACCCGCTATCGTTCACGATCCGCTCAAACTGAGCGACCGCCTCCATAAAACGGCGAACGGTTTCCCTGTCCCTGATTTCTTTGGGGATAAGAACACCTTTACAAAGCGAGCTGAAATTGCTTTGCATCCGCATTCGTTCCTTTGTTGTCTTGGTCAGGAACAGGTAGCAATAATGGTTCAGGAACGGGCGCTCATTAAAATGGCGCTGATAAGATTTTGCAAGAAAGCTCTGGTTCTCCTGCGCAATGTCGGGATCGTAGTTCTCTCTGATATACCAATCTTGCTTGTGGATAATGGAAAAGTCCGGCAATGTTTTGATCGCCTTGTGCCATGCCGAATGGATGGCATCATATTCCGGTGCAGCTACGGTGAACAGTTCCGGCAGATGTACCCGAAAACATGCCGTTATATCTGCATCCTTGGAGATGATGCAATGGTTCTCCACTGCGAACAGCGGAAACTTACTTTCCAGTGTCGTGGTCTTTGCGGTGTTTCTCATACGGCACTGGATTTATGGGTTAACTTCAGGTAGCGATGTGCAGGCTTGCGACAGACGATGTACTTCGGATGTCTTTTTCTTGCACCGAGCTTCATTAATCCGTGCTCACCGTACTTACCATTGAGCGCAAATGTTTGCCAGATAATGAGCGATGCACCACCGGCTCCAATAAGCAGGCAGATATAGGAGTTCACCCCAGCCATATACATCACCATCACAAGGATCAGCACACCGAGCAATCCACCTGCAAAAATGAACAGGTACTGCGCCTTCAATCCGTTGAACTCAACTGTTCTTCCGATGCCTTTATTGATATTGTATTTACTCATAGGGCGTCGGATTAAAGGAAGAATGAACGAAGGATGGTAGCAGCCACAATAAGGAAGATGCACGCACCGAACCAGCTTGCCGCAGTCTTGCTCGTGTCGGGATCGCCACTGCTGAATTTGTTGTACACCTTAACACCTCCGATTAACCCAACGACGGCTCCAATGGCATAAATTAATTTGGTAGCCGGGTCAAAATAAGAGGTCACCATTTGTGTGGCCTCGTTGATGCCCGCACCTCCATTTCCTTGAGCGAATACACCAAATGCTGACAGCAATGCAGCGCCTGTCAGCCACACTTTTTTTCTTTGCTTTTCCATGTTTGAACTGAATTATTTTGTTACTACTTTCCCGCTTCATGCGGGCTTCGGAACAAAAATGTCATGGAAATTGAAGCGCTCTAACGATGTGTCTTTCAGTGGAATTACTTGGCAGTAGGTGGCTTTGTGATGAGGTTTCGGGGCATAAAAAAAGTGTCAGGATTCTACAATCCTGACACTTGAAAATGAAGTACAATAAGCAGCAGTTTTTTAGTCGATCTACATCTTTCGACCTTTACCTTTTTGCGATTTATTTACTGGCGGTTTGATCATCGGTTTTTGTTTTTTCGCCTGCTTTTGTTGCCTTTTCAGGTTCTCCTTTATAATTTCCGGCAAGTATGTTTGCTGCCACGGAATTGTTTGAGCGATGAAATGGGATTTTACGCCGATCTTTTTTAAGTCGTCTTTTATATCCCAACCACCGTGCCTGTTCCACCCAATAGGATCAAGGTCTTTCTGGAATGGGAACTGAACCGCTATCAGGTCTTTTGGAAAGTCAGTGATCTTATCGTAATCCAGTTCCCTAAATTCATGTTTCTTTGGATCGTAGGGTATCAGGTAGGCGTTCCTGTCTTCAGAAAAATAATGATCGATTTCATCGAACACTATTCCATTAGATAAAAAATCATCTTTTGGCCGCAGCATATCCATACGTATGTCCACATAAAAAAGATGACCGGCAATATCAACAGTAGGTAGCCTTCCTTTATTCAACCGCAGGTCAAAAGCATACTGATCCACCATCAGTTCAAAATCAGTTTTAGTCTTTACCTCATCCACGGTGAGGCCATACTTTTGTGCCATACCAACGGGATCAAGCCCCACAAATTCCGGTATCTCTATCAATACATCGCTTTTCTCAAATACATCGGGAATATTCTTAGTTTTCCTGTTGTATTCAAAAGAATACCCTTCACCAAAGTCTGTCATATCTTTAAAGGAAATTACATTGCCTTCATTGGCTTTTTCCCGAAGTTCAAATTTGCTCACATCAACAACGAAGGCTGTTCCTTCTATATCCACTGTAGGCAGGTCCGGTTTTGAAGGTTTGGTATTCAGGTTATGAAGTGCCCAATGGTGCTCGCTTTTCAAGGTGTTGATATATTCTTCATAGGGAATGGTCTGCGGATCATAATGCATGGTAAGCGTCCTGTACATCAATCCATAGCGGGGATCATTCCCGTACCCCAAATTGGTGCCGATGGGGTCAAGGTCGGATAGACTGGGAACCTCCAGGATCAAACGGTCAGTGTTTTTGTCAATAGTACCATCCCTGAACGGATCTTCAACCCTGGAGGTTGATGTGTTGTAAAACAGGCGATACGATTCACGGTCTATGGAAAAGTAATCATACAGCGCGTTCAGGTAAATGGTTTCCCCGTTGCCATCCTGCGGACGTAATGCGTTGCCAGCTACATCAATTTCAAATCTTTTCCCGGCGAGGTCTATGGTTACAGGAATACCGTCCATCCTTCTGCCAAAAATGTCCTGGTCTACCATAATCTCAAAATCGGTTTTTTCCGAAATATCTTTCAATGTGCACCCGTATTTGCGGCACATGCCGTCCGGATCAATCTCACCAATGCAGGGTATCTTAACGGTAATAAGCGGATCACCTGCGGGCGCCGTTTCGGGTTTGCCTAAAACAACAGGTTTGTTCCGCAGATAAGGAGAATGCAAAACATGGAATTTTTTGGAAACCCCGCTGTAATCAAACTCATAGTGCGTCTCATAATTCCGCATAGATGAAAAGTAAATCCGGTTGCCTGGATTTGCCTTTTCTGAAAGGACTATTTTGTCAATGTCAAAGAGAAACTCCGTGCCCTCAATGATCACCGTTGGCTTGTCATTTTTCATTTTTTCATTTTTTAATACATCAGTTGCTACATCTTGCGCCCGCGTTTTCGGGATTTGTCAACCGTATGATCCGGTTTTTCCTTTTTCGACTCCTTTTGCAGCTTATCCAGATTCTCTTTGATCCTTTCAGGTACATAAATATGTTCCCAGGTTTCAGTAACGGCTTTAAAGTTCATCCGTAATCCCGGTTCTTTCATTTCATCGATCAGGTCAAAGCCATGCTTTTTGTTCCACCCAACAGGGTCAAGTATGGCTTCGTTCGGGAAGGAGACAACCATTAGGTCTTTGGGAATTTGCGTGATCGTTTCGTAATCTATGTCCCGGAACTCATGTGCTTTCGGGTGGTATGGAATAAAGTAGCGTTGCGTATCATGATCATAGAATTTCTCGATTTCGGAGAACACGATGCCTTTGGAACTAAAATCATCTTTTGGGCGCAGCATATCCATCTGTAGATCCACATAAAAGGTATGCCCTTCAATATCCAGTGTAGGCAACACGCCCTTATTCCAGCGCAGGTCCAGCAGGCTGCCCGGCTCTATGGTCAGCTCAAAGTCGATCTTGCCTTTTACCTCCTCCAAACTCAGGTTATATTTTTGGGCCACACCAATGGGGTCAATGCTGGTCAACTCAGGTATTTGCACCATTTGCAGATCGGTTGAATCTGTAAAGGCCAGTTCCCTTCTTCTTTCATTGGTAGGAAAATTTTTGGTACTTACATCATAATGAAAAGTATATCCGTTTCCGTTACCAACATATTGCATTTCCTTTACGCGCATCACATTTTGCGGGTTGGCTTTTTCCCGCAATTCATCTTTGAGCCCGTCAACGATAAATTCCGTTCCTTCAATGAACATCGTTGGTTTTTCCCGCTCTGTTTTTGCCGCTTCTTTTTGCTGGCGCACTTCAACCACCCAATCAATATAGCCTTTTGCGTCTTCCATATTATGAGGAAACGATTTCCTGCGCCCGGACAGCTTGGAATCATCAAGACCAACTATAAACCCGTATTCGGGAAAGTCTTCTGTACGATAAACAATAATGAGGTTATTGATGTTCTTTTCAGCAACATTGTTCCTGTGGCTGGCGATGGTATGTCCTTTATATTCCTCGAATATATAGTCGGGATCATTTTTTGAAACCATGTTCGTGTGTTTTAATTTAATTGAATGACTACCTGCTGCGCCCGCGTTTCTTTACCTTATGAACGTTATGCGCAGGGATGCTTTTCTTGGATACAGAAATAATGGGTGATTTTTGATCCGGCTTAACCCGCTGGCTATTGTTCCTTTTGACGGTCTCCGCAAAGCGGGTCTGATCCCACGGAATAATATTCGATTGAAAATGTAACTGCGGCCCTTTCTGTTTAAGGCCGGCCACTACATTAAATCCGTATCTCCGGTTCGCCCAAATGGGGTCCAGCCAATCTTCATGAGGTATCTGGACAACGATTACATCTTTCGGGATTTCTTTGCTGCTCAGACTTACTTCCTGGAACGTATGTGTTTTTTGATTATAGGGAATGGTATATGTTTCGTTTTTCGGCGAGTAGTAATATTCAAGTTCAGAGAAGATGATACCGCGTGACCATATATCATCTTTGGGACGGAGCCTGTCCCTTGCAAGGTCAACATAAAAAGTATGGCCCGCAATATCAATAGTAGGCAACATCTGTTGTTGTTCCAGCTTATTAATGACAGTCTGATCTACCATCAGATCAAAATCGGACATATTCTGTATTTCACTTTCCGGTACGCCATGCTTTTTTGCCATACCAGCCGGGTCAAGCTCTACGAAGTCAGGTATCTGGACAACGGTATAATCCCATTGATCTATTCCGGGCAAGCCTTTACTTTTTCGGCTGTAAGGGAACTCATATCCTGAACCGGGAAGCTCCCGCATGTCCAAAAAGGAAATAACATTTTGCCGGTTGGCTTTCTCCCGCAGCTCCAAACGGTTCACATCCACGATAAATTCCGTCCCATGTATGTTGAGTATTGGAAGTGCCCTTGCCGTATCGGTGGGTAGCCTAAAAGGGATATCCGTACGCATATCATTGACTTCATATTCTTCTTTTGGTCTTAATTGCTCGGCGGTATTCCGCTTTATGTGCATCGGCACATCGGTTTCCTCCCAGGGCAGGATGCGGGCTTCATGATGCATCTGGAAAGACTCCAGGCTTTTGAAGTTGGGGAGACTGAAACCGTATTTTTTTGCCCAGCCCGGTTCATCCATTTCGGCAGCATGGGGAAACCGTACCATAATAAAATCTTTCGGGAGTTCAGTCAGGGCGGAAGTATTGTGCTGCTGAAACTCTCGTGTAGCAGGATTATAAGGTATTACATACGCTTGCCGTTCGTCATCATAATATTGCTGTATTTGGTCAAAGCCTATGCCTTTGGATCTGAAGTCATCCTTTGGGCGGAGTTTATACATTTGCAGGTCTACATAAAAGGTATGCCCCGCAATATCCAGCGTGGGCAGGATGCCTTTATTTAACCGTAAGTCGAGCGGGCTGCCCGGCGCAATCATCAGATCGAGATCGGACTTTCCGATCACCTCTTTCAATGGCCGCCTATACTTCTCCGCCATACCTAATGGGTCAATGCGGGTCAGTTCGGGTATTTCCACCCTCGGAAAGTCATCTATATAACTAAGATCAACGATCTTACTTTCGTCAACAATATTTTTTGTACCCAAATCATAATAGAAGAAATAGCCATTGTTATTTCCTGTGTACCGCATATCAGTTATGGGCATTACATTTTGCGGATTATTCTTTTCCCTTAGTTCTTCTCTGAGAACATCTATAATAAACTCCGTTCCTTCAATTTGGATACTTGGCAATGTTCTTTCCATCTCCCTTTAATTTTGAAAAACAAAAGGGAGCTGTCTTTTCAGACAAACTCCCCAATGTCAAAGTCACTCAGATCATTTTTCCGCAAATCGGAAGAACCGGAATCCATTCCTGTCGGCAGGCTCCTGTCCAATAATACTGCAATCTTTCGGGAAGCGCCTTCCATTGAGTTTTCCAAAAGGCTGAATAGTTCGGTTCCCTGTATCCTTTGAACTATATCCACCGCTTTTTGCTGCAAGGCCGGTTCCAGCACTTCTTGCTGTAACAAGGCCCCCACGGTACTCAGTTCGTCGAAGGTAACCCCTGTGGCAAAACCGTCATCGCCGTTCGGATAACCATATCCATTCCATTCTTCTTCCTCTTCTTCAAGGTTGGGGCCGTCCCCAAAAACTTCATCCAGCTCTTCCTGCGGAATTTCCCTTGCGAAACCCTTTTCACTGGTTTCTGTTTCAAAATTATCAGCCGTAACCTTCGGTTTAGCTAAATGGCGTTGGGTGGCATTACTTGGCACTGCTTGTCGTACAGGCGGCTTTGGCTGGCCCATTATTTCCGGTAAATCAGGATTTACAGGAGGCTGTTGCCGATTGTTCCGCTCCACTTTTTTAATGGTAATTTTGTCCTTCGCCAGCAGAACAATGACGATGAGCAGGCATATTAAAATCAGCAGTTCCATAACTAAAATATAGGTTTGTTCTTGTCGTTATAAATGGTTTTTATTTCCTGGCCAAAATCCTGGAAGTGGTGCTTCAGAACACTATGCAGATAATCAGCAATGGTAATTTTTCCCGCACCAAGTATAAATGCAATGTGGGACAGTTTTTCGTGGAACTCCGGGCTGACATATACCGTTTTCCCGTCCTTTGCCAAAAAACCGGTAGGTGTTAAGAATGCCGATTGATATTCGGCAATGCGTAACGTGTTCCTTTGTTTTTGATTTGTCTTTTTCATGATCCAATACTTTAAAAAATGGGTTTAAACTTTTCATTAAAATCCTTGGTAATTGCCTGCTCGAACTGCTCGAAATGATGTTTAAGTATATTGTCCAGATAAGCGTACAACGGGATTTTATCATCTCCAATGACGTGAACAATCCTAACGATACGCTCATGGTATTCGGGGCGTATGTAGATCGATTTTTCACCCCGGCACGCCATTGCGTGCTGTTTCAGGAACTGGGTTCCGTAGCTTTCTTTTTTAACGGAGCCATTACCTGCCTGTATGGTCTTTGCGTTTTTAATATTCTTTTTCATTGGTTTTGTTTTACTATAAAATGGGTTTATACCTGTCATTGAAATAATCCGTTATCTCGTTGCCAAATTCCCTGAAATGATATTCGAGAATATTGTCTATGTAGGAATAGAGTGTCGTTTTATCCTCCCTTGCCAGTTGAACGATCCGCAGCAGCCGCTCGTGAAACTCCGGTCTGATATATACCACTTTCCCATTTCTTCCGGAAGGGTAACGATTGGTCAAGAAAACATCTTCGTAGTCAATTTTCTTTGATGAAGCAGACTTTGTTTTTTCACGGGCTTTAGGCTCTTTATGCTCCGCCTGATCCTTATCCGTCTTTGTTACCGGAGCAGGTTCAGCGCCGCTCATAATGTTCATCAGGTAATCCTCATCCACGTTGGGCTTCTCAAATCCTTTCTTTATGTTATCTGTATCCATATCACAACTGATTTAAGAATGAACAATTTTTAAGAACTCTTGTACAAAGAGATCCATTTTAGTCATTTTCAGCAGGCCCGGTTCTGCCGCAAGCAGGCTTGAACGGAAGATGTAGTTGCCCGTATCGTCCGTTTCCTTGCGGAAGCGCTTGCTGTCCATAATTCTTGTATCCATAATGGAAAGGCCAAGCTGTCCGATCACCTGTTGGTAAGCATCGTAAAGCATCGTCTTCTCCCTGCCGTCCACCTGGTTCCAGAACAACCAGAATACCTGCTCTTTATTGGCGTTTTCAATTTCAGGAAGCTGGAGAAATGCTTTTGCAAATCCGAGCGTACTTTCCACTACAAACCGGTCCGCAGTGAGCGGCGAAAAAATAAAGTCCATTGCTTTCAGCGTTGTCAGCACGCCCTTTGTGTTTGCCGTTCCCGGCAAGTCAAAAAAAATCATATCGGGGTGTGCCGTCGATTGCTGCACATACTCCAACGCTTTGTCCAGCGCTTCATCTGCCCTGCAACGGATAATGGGATAGGCTTTCTTATTGATAGCCTGGAATTGTTTCATTGCAGCTTTTTTGTGATAGTCGTTCTGCATAACGGTCTTCAGATCCCTTTCCCTCATTTTGCTTAGGCTGTGCTGGGGAAAATCGCAGTCCAGTACCACTATATTAAATCCGAGCCGGTAATGGAGCAAGCTGGCAAGCAGGGTTGTTATGGTTGATTTTCCCACGCCGCCTTTTTGTGTGGAGAAGCTGATTTTTAAAGTTTTTTTTACTGTTTCCATTTTTCTAAAATTTAAAATTGTCCATTTGATAAATTGTGCAGTTGTACTGCCGCTTTTCTGCTTTACCATTTTTCCGGGTTGCTGTACCGTTGTGTTTTTTTACAGTTTCCCTGTTATATGCTTTTGCTTAAATCTGAAAACCCGTAAAGGTTTGTTTCTGTAAACATTGCTGCTTTTACGTTTTTATGGTTTTAAAACTTTATACTTTTACACCCCTGCATTTTTAAACCTGTGTTCTTTTCCTGTTTTCTGTATGTGCTTGAAACAGCACATACATTTTGTTTTTTTCTTTTCCGCACTTTTTTCTGTAAGTGCTCCTGTACAACTTTGAAACAAAGAAAATACCTCGGGCAGCTATATTTTAGAATGTGGTAGTCATTGGCGTTCAGTGGCAGTCTTTGGCAGTGTGGAGCACTGTAATGCTTTGACAAAGCAGCCCTTACTTTGTAATAGCTCCAATGCTATGGGTAAATGGAAAGAACATTACAACATACAGGTAACAGGTGGAACGGCTCGCAGCCGTTTTTTTCTGCTTTATCTAATCCGTCCCGCAGGGCGGATTTTTCTGTTCACCCGAACAGAGCAAGTTGTGTTTTGAGGCACTCGGAACCTGTTCCGTGCCTCAAAACAACTTGCCCTTGCAGGGGGCCGGAAAACACCCTCCGAAGTCGGGGTTTTTGTTGGATTACTGAACGATCAGCTCGCTGACGCTCGTTTTAAAAATTATATAGTTATGAATGAACAGCAGAAAAAGAAACAATACAAAGGTGGTCGTAATCCTAAAGCAAACCCAAGCATCCACCGTTATGTATTTCGTTTGACGGACGAAGAAAATGCAAAATTCCTATCGCTCTTTGAAGCCTCTGGAGCAGATAACAAGGCGCAATTTGTTACTTCTTTACTGTTTGATAAACCGGTAAAGAGTGTGAAAGTAGATATGGCCGCAATGGATTATTATACCAGACTAACCGCGTTGTTCGGCCAGTTCAGGGCAGTTGGGATTAATTATAACCAGGTCGTGAAGATCCTTTACCGCAATTTTTCGGAGAAGAAGGCCGCCGCTTATCTCTTTAAACTGGAAAAACAAACGGCAGAACTCGCAAAATTATGCCGGGATATTATGGAGCTAACAAAGGAGTTTGAAGTCAAACACCTGAACAAAAGCGGGGAGAAATGATAGCGAAAATTGGTCATGGTGTAAATATGACAGGTGCACTTTCTTACAATCAGCTTAAAGTAGACAAGGAAAACGGGAAGGTTTTAGCAACACAAAGGATTATGGAAACACCGGATGGCAGCTATTCGGTAGCTCAGTTATACCGTTCTTTTGAACCTTACCTCATCGCAAATAAAAAAACCGAAAAGCCCGTATTGCATATATCGCTCAATCCCGATCCCGGTGATAAAGTAACGGATGAAAATTTCAGGCAGATTGCCAAAGACTACATGGAGCGAATGGGCTACGGAGAACAGCCCTATGTCGTTTTTAAGCACACCGACATTGAACGCACGCATATCCATATTGTGTCTACCTGTGTTGACCGGTACGGCAAGAAGATACCCGACACATTTGAGAAGCTGCGCTCGATGGATGCTTGCAGGGCGTTGGAGCAAAAGTATAACCTCATACCTGCAACAGAGAAACAGCGCACCGGCAATGATCAGCTATTCCGCCCGGTTGATTATAATGCCGGGGACATTAAGAGCCAGATCGCATCCGTAGTGCGGCACCTGCCAAAGTATTACCAGTACCAAACGCTTGGAGCCTACAATGCCCTGCTTTCGATGTTCAATATTACCGCTGAAGAAGTAAAGGGAGAACTACATGGACAGTCCAGGCACGGCATCGTGTATTTTGCGCTGAACGAACACGGAGAAAAAGCCAGTAACCCTTTTAAGTCATCCCTTTTTGGTAAAGATGCCGGATGGGACACGTTGCAACAGCATTTTATCGAGGCCAAGAAAAAAATGAAGACTGATCCAGCAAAAGCCATCCTCAAAAATACCATTGAAGCGGCAATGCACCTTACCGGCACCGAGGCCGATTTTAAAAAGCAACTGATGGAGCAAGGCATTAACACCGTTGTACGACGCACCGGGGAGGGGCGCATTTATGGCATGACGTTCATAGACCATGAAAGCCGTACGGTTTGGAATGGATCACAACTGGATACAGATCTTTCAGCCAATGTTTTTAACGATTGGTGGAAAGAGCAGTTTGCAGAACATCGTCAGGACGCCGACGATGCAAGGATCAACACGCCATTGCCAACCACTGGTAAAAATGTCGGGGAAGCGTCAGACGAAACCCATGAGCTTTTTGATTTTCTGAACGAAGAACAGCCTGCCTACCTCAATGAAGACTTAGGACTTATAGATGGGTTAGGTGGGTTATTGCCTGAAGCCCAGGGAGAAGATTACGAGGAACAGGATTTTGCTAACCGGATGAGGAAAAAGAAGAAAAGCAAAAGACAGGGCAAACAGTAACAACTTAGGAGCAGAAAATTGTTTTGAACAGACCTGCCATTGCCAATTACAGGCAAACAATAGCTTACTTTTCTACTATCATTTTATGATGCTTTTTACCCCATTCAATCATTTGAGTAATTAGGTTTCCGTATTCTTTGGAATATTCTGTGAACACGTATTCAACGGTAACCGGTGCATCTGTGCGCACTGTTCGGGTAATTAGTTTATTGTCTTCCAACTCTTTCAGATTGCGGGATAGCATTCTGGTAGTAATTCCCGGAATGCTGCGCTCAATATCCCTGAAACGTTTATTTCCATTACATATTGAATGAATAATGGGAAGTTTCCATTTGCCCCCGATGACATAAATAGTGTCCTGCAAAGCCTTTGTCTTTGCGGCCAGCTCCTCTTGATTAATCTTTTTTGCCATAGCTGTTTTTTGGTATCATCCGTTATAGTGGTTACAAAGTTATACCATTTGATACGTAATTTTACCTGTTTAAAGTAAAATTAGATGAAAGCAATAATCTTAAAAACATCGGGAGGGGTAGAAAACTTTGCCCTGGCAAACATCCCGACACCTGAAATAAAATCAAACGAAGTATTGATCAAGGTAAAGGCTATCGGTATTAATCCGGCGGATGCCCGTGTGAGAAATGAAATGAAGAAGGCTTATTTTGAGAATGCCACCATTATCTTAGGGTGGGACGCTTCCGGTGAAATCGTAGAGATCGGTAGTGATGTTGGATTTTAAAGTCGGAGATGAAGTATTTGGGCTTATCGGCTTGCCAGGTGTGGGCAGAACCTATGCAGAGTACGTCGCTGCTCCTGCATCACAGATTGCTGTTAAACCCAAAAATATCTCACACGAACAGGCGGCGGTTTCCACAATGGCTGCACTCACCGCGCTGCAAGCCATCCGCAAATTAGGCATCAAACAGGGTGACCGTGTTCTCATAACTGCCGCAGGTGGTGGTGTGGGGCATTTTGGTGTCCAGTTTGCAAAATTATACGGCGCGTATGTTATCGCCCTTGCTTCTACCGACAAAAGAGATTTCGTCATAGGTTTAGGGGCCGATGAGTTTATTGATTACAAAAAACAACGTTTTGAAGATGTTGTAAAGGATGTTGATTATGTGCTGGATGCAGTGAAACAGGACGACCATATACTTCGCAGTCTTGAAGTATTGAAAAAGGGTGGTACACTGGTCAGTCTCTGGTCAGAGCTTCCTAAGGAACAGATGGAAAAAGCAAAAGAGCTTGGCGTACATGCCGTTTATAATGTGGTGCAGGCCAGTGGCGATGATATGAAGTTTGTAGCAGGGCTTCTGGAGGAAGAAAAAATTATACCGCACGTTTCCAAAACTTTTGTCTTTGAGGATATGGCCCAAGCCCACCTGGAAATAGAAAAGGGACATACACAGGGAAAAATTGTTGTTCAAATCAAATAGCGGGATGAAACTTTCAATATTGGACATATCGTATGTACCCTATGGCGGCAACCGTAGGACAGCATTGCAAAACACCATCGAGACCGCACAAGTTGCAGAAGATTTGGGATATGAACGTATATGGTTTGCGGAGCATCATAACATCGGTCACATAGCCGGACGCACGCCGGAGGTCATGACTGCTGCGGCAGCAGCCAATACAAAGCGTATTCACGTAGGTTCGGGAGCCGTTTTATTGAACCATTACAGCCCCTATAAAGTGGCGGAGGTCTTTGCTACTTTATGCGAGCTTTATCCTGGACGAATTGATTTAGGAATCGGCCGTGCTACCACGGGACAGTATTCCGACTTTGCTTTGCAGAGCAACCGTACATCATTGCAAAAAGCGGATAACTCAATGGAACAGTTGGTGGAGTTACTGGCCTGGCTCACGAATGATTTCCCTTCCAACCACCCATTCAGCCAGGTAAAACTAAACAATGATGGTAGTTTACCGAATGTCTACCTGCTGGGCACAAGCGATTGGAGCGCTGAGGCGGCAGCCCGTTTGGGTTTGGCCTATGTCTTTGCCGCATTTATAACATCAGACCAGCAAAGAACTTTTGACATTACCCGCCATTACATTGAAAATTTCCAGCCGTCGAATAAGCCCTATGGAAGAAAAGCACCGGGTTTGACGCTGACAGTATATGTGTATGCCCACGAAAATGACGAATTAGCATTGGAACTTGCCGCGCCCTCATTGTATTCTATGCAATTGCTTAACGCGGGAAGAAGGGAAGCCGTCAACCAATCCTTTATTCCTGAAAAGGAAGCATTGGAATTGCTTAATGGCTCTTATACGTTGGAACGCCTTACTAATCCCAACAAACCCCCAAGGCACTTCATCGGCAAAGCTGAAACCGTTGCCAGAGAATTAAAACAAATGCAGGCAGCATTCGGCTTGGAAGAAATAATGATACAGCTTATTTCAGGCAACCATCTGGGCAGGTTAAAGTCATTTGAATTATTATCACAGGCAATAGAAAAGGAAAAAATGTCTTAAAGCAAACAACTAAATTTTTACAAAATGAATAATCAGAAAACTATCTTCATCACAGGTGCGTCAACAGGTTTAGGGAAAGCCACGGCCAAACTGTTCCAGCAAAAAGGCTGGAATGTCATTGCCACCATGCGCAACCCTGAAAAGGAAACTGAACTTTCGCAGTTGGAAAACGTAAGCCTCTTGCAGCTCGATATTGCAGATCCCGAACAGATCAAAACAGTTGCCCAACAGGCAATTGAACTGCATGATATTGATGTGGTGTTTAATAATGCAGGTTACGGGTTGTCCGGCGCTCTGGAAGCGCTTTCGGATGAACAAATCGTACGCCAGATCGATACGAATCTTTTAGGTACTATTCGTGTTACCCAAGCCTTTATTCCCTATTTCAGAAACAGGAATAACGGCCTTTTCCTGAATACGACTGCAATCGGCGCTTTCGTTGCATTTCCGTTCGTTTCCACGTATCATGCCACCAAATGGGCATTGGAAGGATGGAGCGAAAGCCTCTCGTATGAGCTGGGACTGTTCAACATCGGTGTAAAAACGATTGTTCCAGGTGGTATCAGGTCAGATTTTGGCAGGTCTATGGAGATAGTTCCGCACCCTGTTTATGATGAAGCAGCAAAGAAAGTTCATGCATTGGCACACCCGGATGCATACGCTACACCGGAACAGATTGCGGAGGTGGTTTATGAGGCAGCAACCGACAAGAAAGATCAGTTGCGCTATTTTGCAGGGGAAGATGCCTTTTCACTCTACAACAGACGATTGGAAATTGGCACGGAAGCGTTCAGGAAAGAAATCAGGAAAATGATTTTTGGCAAGTAGTCAATTTATCCAATGTTACTTTGCTATTGGATGAAATTAGAAAATATTCCGGACAGCCGGTGTTGTCACCGATTTTAGGTGTCACTGCGGCATAGGTAGTTCAGGCTACGGGATATGAGCGAGGAGCTGTTGGCCTGTGAAGGGAAGCTCGCTCACCCGCGCCTGGATAAAGCGCGTGCCCGCATTACATAATAGCCCACTTACCAATTAAGGTAATATCCGGATGATTCGCATTTTTAAACCGGATGCGGGAAATGTGGCTTAGGGCTTTTGATATTTGCCTGCTTACACGGGAGCGGAACTGTAAAAGTTATTTTTTGAGAAAAACCGGAATTGAAAACGCGTAAGCGCTTTCGGTATAACTCGCCATAAACTGCACCAGTTTTGTTAAGGAGCCAATTTTGGCTCCTTAATTATTTTACAGCAAAAAAAACACATAGACACTTATTGCTATGGGCTTGCTTAGCAAATTGTTTGGAAACGGGAAACGTCGAATGTAAGATCAATCTGATTCTATTGAAGGATTTAAAACTGCTCCGATTACCTGCCATTTAATTGATGCGCATGTCAGCTCCAGCAGTATCTAATAAATGATTCTATACACGCCAAATACTGCCACTAAAAGCCATCTGCCGCCACTCCCTGGCAACCGATAATCACAACTTATAAATTCACCTGCATCACTTCAATTTATTGAATTATGCAGGGAGAAGACGATCTGAGAGGATTAGCCAAAATCATGGCTTTTATGAGAGCGGTAAGCATCATCATTGTGTTGATGCACTTTTATTGGTTCTGTTACGGGTTCTTTGCCGGGCGTGGCTGGACACTGGAAATCATCGGTAAGATACTGACCAATTTCAACCGCACCGCAGGGCTTTTTTCAAATACGCTTTACACCAAAATTTTTGCACTGGTGTTACTGGCGCTGAGCTGTCTGGGTACTAAAGGCGTAAAAAATGAAAAGATTACCTGGACAAAAATCAATACCGTATTGGTCATTGGTTTTATCCTATTCTTTCTAAACATCCCCCTTTTAAAGTTACCCGCAGAGACTGCCGCTACGCTTTACATACTGACCACCTCATTAGGCTATATCGCTCTAATGGTTGCGGGCCTTTGGATAAGCCGCTTACTGCGCAATAACCTGATGGATGATGTTTTCAACAACGAGAACGAGAGCTTCCAGCAGGAAACCCAGTTGATGGAGAATGAATATTCGGTGAACCTCCCTACAAAGTTTTATTACAAAGGCAAATGGAACAACGGCTGGATCAATGTAGTCAATCCTTTTCGTGCCTCAATCGTATTGGGAACTCCGGGTTCCGGTAAAAGCTATGCTATCGTAAACAACTACATCAAGCAACATATTGAAAAGGGCTTCAGTATGTATATCTACGATTTCAAGTTCGATGACCTTTCCACCATTGCCTACAATCACCTGCTGAAACATACCAACAAGTATAAAGTAAAGCCCAAATTTTACGTCATCAACTTTGACGACCCGCGAAGGAGCCACCGTTGTAATCCTATCAATCCTGAGTTTATGACGGATATATCCGATGCTTACGAATCCGCCTATACCATCATGCTCAATCTTAACAGGTCGTGGATTCAGAAGCAAGGCGATTTTTTTGTGGATAGCCCAATTATCTTATTAGCTGCCATTATTTGGTTTTTGAGAATTTATGAAAACGGCAAATACTGCACGTTCCCACACGCAATAGAATTGCTGAATAAAAAGTATGCGGATGTTTTCACGATTTTAACTTCTTACCCGGACCTGGAAAATTATTTGTCTCCTTTTATGGATGCCTGGCAGGGAGGGGCGCAGGATCAGTTACAGGGGCAGATAGCATCGGCCAAGATACCCTTATCGCGTATGATCTCGCCGCAGCTTTATTGGGTGATGACCGGCGATGATTTTTCACTGGACATCAACAATCCCAAAGAGCCGAAAATATTGTGTGTAGGTAATAATCCTGATCGTCAGAATATTTATTCTGCGGCATTAGGATTATACAATTCGCGCATCGTAAAACTCATCAACAAAAAGGGGCAGTTAAAGAGTTCCGTTATCATAGATGAGCTGCCCACGATCTACTTCAGGGGACTTGATAACCTGATCGCAACTGCCAGATCAAACAAGGTGGCAGTATGTTTAGGGTTCCAGGATTATTCGCAGTTAACCCGCGATTATGGCGATAAAGAAAGCAAGGTAATACAGAATACTGTTGGTAATATTTTCAGCGGACAGGTAGTGGGTGAAACTGCCAAAAACTTATCAGAACGCTTCGGTAAAGTATTGCAGAAGCGCCAGAGCATGACCATCAATCGCAATGATAAGTCCACTTCCATATCTACACAAATGGATAGCCTGATACCGGCTTCCAAAATTTCTACCTTAACACAGGGTATGTTCGTAGGGGCCGTGTCCGACAATTTTGATGAACGCATTGAGCAAAAGATCTTTCATGCAGAAATTGTAGTGAATAACGAAAAGGTTACGGCAGAAACCAAAGCATACAAAAAGATACCGCAGATATTATCCTTTACCGATGAGAACGGAGCGGATAATATGAAGCAGGAAATCGAAGCTAATTACCGGCAGGTAAAAGCAGATATTGTGCAGGTGATCGAAAGTGAGCTGGACCGTATAAAGAACGATCCTGATTTGCAGCACCTGGTGCAACAATAAAAAATGTTGTCACACAAACATTAGAACTTAATGTTTGTGGTCATTCTTATATTGTTTGGCAGTTTTACCAAATGCGCTTTTAAACATTTTGTTTAGATGGCTCTCATCCGTAAAATTCAATTCACCTGCTATCTCCGATATGGTCAAGTCGCTGAATTTAAGCCTTGTTGTAACTAAATTGAGTTTGTAGCGAATAATATAGTCTTTAATCGTGCTTTCCGTCTCAGCCTTAAAATATCTGTTTAGATGGTCGGTCGATTTGCCAAAATGAGTGGCTATACTGCTGATTTTTAGTAATTCACTATCGTAAATGTGCTGCTGTATATATGCCGTAATTTCATGTACCCTGCTTTTGGGGTTTTCCCTTTTCGAAAATAGTGAAATGTTCTGCTGTATATTTCTTGCAATGAAATGAAGCAGCAGAAAAATGATATCCTGGATAATGATCTCATCAAAGAATTGTTTTTTGCCCTTCTCCTTGATCAACTGGTTGATCAGTGCTTTGAATATCGGTTTGTCAGGATCGGATACAATGCTGCCCTGAACGTTATGATGATTATGAAAGATAAATTCCAGTTGTTTATACAATTCGCTGATATTGGCTTTCGTTTCACCAACCCTGCGGTTCTTCACAAAAAAGCCTTTGGTAAAATCTACTATACAGAATTTGGTGGGTGTGCTTATTTCAAAGGTGTGCGCATCTTCCGGCGTAAGCAGGAAAACATCACCCTTTGAAAATTCAAATCGGTTGTTATTAATATTATGTATTCCGGTGCCATCCAAAACATATATGAGTTCAAAAAAATGATGTTTATGCAAGCCGGAATTATTAGATGCCAATTCCTTCACGGTGATTTCCTTATCTGTAAATAGCTGCAACGATTTCATGCAGTAAAGCTACTGAAAAATGTCGGTTTTTTACCTGTTTTACCCTTTCTTCCTTATCTACCTTTGCAAAAAATGAAGTTGTGCCGTGCTATATAATATTTGTAAGGCAGCCGCATTTCCCGGGACGGGCGACATTTCCGCTGAAAGATCAATTAAAGAAAAGTGAATGGCAAATTTGGAAGCAACCGGCGACAAGATCATATTTTACCAATGTATAGGGCCCAATTGCCGCAAGAAGAAAGGCAAGCTATTGGGACATTATATCAAAAAATACAGACTGGAGAAAAAGGTACAGACTGGGACAATGGGCTGTACCGACAGGTGCAGCAATGCGCCCGTTCTGCATCTGCACCCCGATGATATTTGGTTTTCGGAAAAAGATTTAGGAAGCGTTTTTAAAAAATACATACTCAACAGATAAAATTATGACAGAATTAGCCATACCCAACGACAGAGCAAGATGGTCGTTTTCCGATATATGGGAGAAACACGGAGCGGCAATTATAACAGCATTATGTTTGCTGTTCATTCTATTGGCTTGGTGGGCGGGCAAGCAAAATATGCCTACTGCTGAAATTATCCTCTTTATACTGGCTTACGTTGTTGGTGGTCATCAGAAAGCCATAGAGGGATTGACAACACTTTTTAAAGAAAAAGATTTGGATGTGGATCTCCTGATGGTTGTGGCAGCAATCGGTGCAGCATCCATCGGCTATTGGATGGACGGGGCGATACTGATATTCATTTTTTCACTAAGCGGTACATTGGAAGATTACACAATGGAAAAAACGAACAGGGATATCAGGTCTATTATGAAACTTCGTCCGGAAGAAGCTGTTTTACTCGAAAATGGCGTTGAAAGAAAAATAAAGGTAGAAGCACTTAAAAAGGGGGATGTTATCCTGGTTCGGCCAGGTGATCGTATTTCTGCTGACGGCATCATTACCGGGGGATATTCTGCCATCAATGAAGCGTCCATTACCGGAGAAGGCATTCCGGCAGATAAGAAAAAAGGGGATGAAGTTTATTCTGGAACGATCAACGGGCAGGGTGCATTGGAAATAGAAGTAACCAAACCGTCAGAAGAAACCGTTCTCTCCAAGATCATTCATCTGGTACAGGAAGCAAAAAATGAAAAGCCGCCCAGTCAGCTATTCGTTGAACGCTTTGAAAGCATCTATGCAAAAGTTGTGGTATTGGTCGCTATTTTATTGATGGTGCTCCCTCCGTATTTATTTAACTGGACCTGGAGCGATACGATATATAGGGCAATGATTTTTCTTGTAGTGGCTTCACCCTGTGCGCTCGTGTCGTCTATTATGCCCGCAATTCTTTCCGGTATATCCAATGCTGCACGAAAAGGGGTGCTATTTAAAGGAGGTGTTCATCTTGAAAACATTGGAGGCGTTAAAGTAGTTGCCTTTGATAAAACAGGAACCTTAACCTACGGCAAACCTAAAGTGATAGATATTGTACCTTTTTCGGGAATGAGCACGGATGATTTGCTGCAAATTACCGCTTCAGTAGAAACGCTGTCCGAACACCCCATAGCAAAGGCCATTGTTCGTGAAGCGAAGGATAAGAAACTGGATCTTTCCAAACCAAAGGAACTGCAAGCCATTCATGGTCTGGGTGTTCATGGTATTTTAAATGGTAAAGAATATAAAATCGGTAAAAGGGATCTTCTTAAAGATATAAATATTACTGATGAAGATCAGAAAAGAGCCACCGGTATAGAAGAGCAAGGCAGAACCGTGATTTTTGTTGCTGCCGACGGTCATGCCATAGGTCTGATCTCCGTGGAAGATACGATTCGCCCACAGGCAAGAAAAGTCATTGAAGAATTAAAATCAAAAGGTATTAAAACCGTCCTATTAACCGGTGATACCCAAATAACCGGCAAAGCGATAGGTAAACAGGCCGGCATCAATTTAGTGTATTCAGAACTATTGCCCGATCAAAAGGTGGACGCTGTTAAGAAGCTGGGAGAAAAATACGGCAAGGTGGCAATGGTAGGCGATGGTGTCAATGATGCGCCCGCTTTGGCTACTGCATCGGTCGGTATTGCAATGGGAAGCGGAGGAACGGATGTTGCAATGGAAACCGCAGACATTATCCTGATGGCTGATAATATCGAAAATATTCCATTTGCGATTAATCTTGGTCGCAGGGCCAGCAGTGTTATCAAGCAAAATATCGTGTTCGCCATAGCAGTGGCATTAACACTCATTACGCTCAATTTTATAGGTGAGGGTAAAATAAGCCTGCCTGAAGGAGTTGTTGGTCATGAAGGCAGTACAGTGCTGGTTATTTTAAGTGGATTAAGATTATTGAGATAATGCAGGAGCGATATAATATTGAAGAGTTCAATGAAATTCTCCTGCACCGCAGGAGCATATACCCCTATCAGTATGCAAAGGGCAAAGTCATTCCCGATGCCATCATTTGGCAAATTCTCGAAAATGCAAACAGAGCGCCCAATCATAAGCAAACAGAGCCGTGGCGATTTTGCGTTTTTTCGGGCGGGGGCCTGAAATATTTTGGGCAATTACAGGCTGGTATTTACAGGGAATTTGCAGCAGACAGTTACCAACAGGACAGGTATAAAAAACTTATTGAATATCCGTTAATGTCTTCCCACGTTATCTCTATCGGGATGAAGCGGAGCGGGGCGGATAAACTGCCCGAAATTGAAGAAGTAGAAGCCGTAGCCTGTGCTGTCCAGAATATGTTCCTAACTGTTACCGCTTACGGTTTGGGATGTTATTGGACAACGGCAGGTATCACGTACTTTGAAGAGGCAAAATCCCATTTCGGGTTAGAAAGAGCGGATAAGCTTTTGGGCTTTTTGTATATTGGTTATGTTGAAAAACCGGTGACTGCCATCTCAAAACGGAAGCCGATCGGCAGTAAGGTAAATTGGATTGATAATATAGAAGGAATTAAACCGCCCGACTGACGTAAAGGAAGAATGCGATGCACTTTTAAGCGTCTATTTTTCAATTTATTACCCTTTATTGTCTATCCCGAACCTTTTTTATATATTTGCGAGGATGTTGCGTAAGAACTTAGCCATAGTGTTTTTTGTTATTGCCCAGGTAGTATTACTTGGACACGGCGTTATTTCGCATCATCATCACGAAAAATTCACGGCACACAGCCATAGTCATCAGTCCCACGATACGCACGAAGGCTGCGTGGATTTGGGAAACTTATTTTCCCATATTCAACATACAGGAGAGCAGATAACATTCACTAATGACAGAACAGATGTATCGGTGGCAAAGGAATTGTCCCAACCGTTTAATGCTGTCATTTTTGATTATCGATACCCCATTGAATATATCGTTGCTTATCAGCAGCATACCTTTCCACCGGATAGGAACATAATTCACCAATCACCGCACTATAGCGCCTACTCCCTCCGAGGTCCTCCCTCTTTCATCGTTGCTTAACTTTCACCCTCTGAAAGTTAGAATTTGATTTATGCCCTTCATATCAGGGCAAATAGCTTCTTTTTACAATCAATCTTTAAAAAACGATGAGAAAATCATTCATAATAGCGGCATTCGCTGCCTTTGCTTTTACAGCTTGCAATAACAACGAAAAATCTTCGTCTGACAACAACTCCAATTCTGAACAATCTCCAGCCACTCCTGCGGTTAACCAGGATAGTATTGATAAGGCTCATGGACATTCCCATGACCCGGCAGGTAATCATGCACCAGCGGTGAATCAGGACAGTGTGGGTAAGGCTGCACCTGCTGCAAATCAGGACAGTGTTGACAAAGCTCACGGGCATAAGCATTAATTAATCCCCGGCACATTCTTCTACCACTTATATTTTAGCGTTCTATCGCTATAATATGCCTGTGCGTATTCCTATAAGTAATCCGAAGTTTGTGCCGATTAAATTCAATGTTCTAAATGAGATATATAAAAATAGTTTTATCAATAACCTTGTTATTATTGATAACAGGATCGGTGTATGCCCACGGAGTTGACGGGGATACCCAGGCATTCCTGAGCGGAAATTCGGGAGTAGCTTTTGTGCCGTTTCTTTATATCGGGGCAAAGCACATGCTTACCGGCTATGATCACCTGCTGTTTTTGGTAGGTGTCATCTTTTTCCTGTACCGGCCAAAAGAAGTATTGCTTTATGTGAGTTTTTTCACCATTGGACACAGTATAACCCTTTTGCTGGGAGTGCTGGCAGACATGGCCATCAACGCTTACCTGATTGATGCGATCATTGCATTGTCCATCGTGTATAAAGGCTTCGACAATTTGGGCGGTTTCCAACGCTTTTTGGGCTATCAGCCCAATACCAAAGCAGCGGTTCTGATCTTCGGTCTTTTCCACGGTTTCGGGTTAGCCAGTAAATTACAGGAATTAAATTTTGACAGGACAGGACTTCTGACAAACCTCATCGGCTTTAATATCGGCGTGGAAATAGGTCAGTTTATAGCCTTAGCCCTTGTGCTTTTTATCATCACCAATTGGAGGCGGTCACCAAGTTTCATGAAGTTTTCTACCCTCACCAATACCCTGCTTATGGCAGCAGGTTTTCTATTGTTCGGCTACCAGTTGGTCGGTTATTTTAACTCTTAAAAAAAATCAAAATGGCAGAAATAACGCATCAAATATTAGATAAAAGATCCATAGTCAAGCAGGTAGTTATTGCTTTGGTTGTTGGAGCGGTACTCCTGGTAAGTGCCGTACTTCCGGCAGAATATGGGATAGATCCTTTGGGTATTGGCAAGGCAACAGGATTTAGCAAGTTGTATGTTGGCGATGCTGGTACGGAGACATTGGCTTCGGGACCGCATAAAGTATTGCAACTTGAGAACGTTGGCTCCGGTGCAGATGTACCCAAACCTGCGGCGGCGGATAACCCGGCTCCTGCTACACCGCTTGCAGAGCGTACCGATGAAGTCAGTGTGGTCATACCCGCAGGAAGGGGACTTGAACACAAAGTAAACATGCAAAAATATGGCTCCCTCAAATACGCATGGATTACGGACAAAGGGGAATTGTACTTTGATTTTCACGGAGAGGTTAAGGGCAATAGCAATTATTTTGAAAGCTACACCATTGCTTATTCCAATAACGTGGCAGGCTCTTTCATCGCTCCGTTTGAGGGACCACATGGCTGGTATTTTAAAAATAATTCCAATGAGGATATTACTGTCAAAATAAAATTGAAAGGACAGTATCTCCCTAAACAATAAAATCATAACAACATCATGACATGTTAAATAAAATCATTCATTTTTCAATTAAGAATAAGTTGGTAATAGGTCTGTTTACCCTGGCATTGATATGCTGGGGTACTTATTCCGTTACCAAACTTCCGATAGATGCCACACCTGATATCACGGATAATCAAGTTATGGTCATCACGGTGTCGCCTACATTGGCGGCACAGGAAGTGGAGCAACTGGTAACCTTTCCTGTGGAACAGACAATGGTCAGTATTCCGGGGATCAAGGACATGCGTTCCTTTTCACGTTTCGGACTATCCATTGTTACCATTGTTTTTAACGAAGGGGTAGATATATACTGGGGGCGACAGCAGGTGCAGGAACGCCTGACCATAGCCTCAAAGAATATTCCAGAGGGAGTTGGAACGCCGGAAATGGCCCCTGTTACCACAGGGTTGGGCGAAATATTCCAGTATGTGATCCACCCCAAGAAAGGTTATGAGGATAAGTATGATGCTACTGAACTCAGAACCATCCAGGACTGGATTATCAAACGGCAGTTATTGGGAACACCGGGAGTTGCCGAAGTGAGCGGCTTTGGAGGTTTTGTAAAGCAATATCAAATTGCAGTAGACCCTGATAAGCTGGCAAGTCAGAATATTACCATATCCGATATATTCACAGCACTGGAAAAGAACAACCAGAACACCGGGGGAGCGTATATTGACAAGGGGCCGAACGCTTATTTTATCCGTAGTGAGGGCCTGGTAAAGAACATTGAAGAAATTAAAAACATCGTTGTTAAAAAAGAAGGTGGTGCGCCCGTGTTCATCCGCGATGTTGCCCAGGTGGGTTTTGGCATCGGCCCCCGCTATGGTGCAGCTACCAGGAACGGACAGGGTGAAACGGTTACGGGTATCGTTATGATGCTGAAAGGAGCCAATTCATCAGCAGTTATTTCCAACGTAAAGGCGAAAATCGCTGAAATACAGAAAAGTCTTCCGGAAGGCGTTGAAATAGAACCATTCCTTGACCGCAAAAAACTGGTAGATGGGGCTATTTCAACGGTTTCGACCAATCTTATTGAGGGAGCTTTGATCGTGGTCTTTGTGCTGATTTTATTTCTGGGAAATCTTCGTGGCGGGCTTGTGGTCGCATCGGTCATTCCTTTGGCAATGCTCTTCGCCATCTGTATGATGAACCTGTTTGGTGTTTCCGGTAACCTGATGAGCCTTGGAGCGATTGACTTCGGGATCATTGTCGATGGAACAGTTATCATAGTGGAGGCAGTCATGCACCGAATAACCGGAAGCAGAGCCCGTTATGGTGGGGTGGAAAAACTCACCCAGGACCAGATGGATGAAGAGGTCTATGAAAGCTCACGCAAAATCCGTTCGGCTGCTGCATTCGGCGAAATCATTATCCTTATCGTTTACCTCCCACTGTTGGCATTGGTTGGCGTGGAGGGCAAAATGTTCACGCCAATGGCTCAAACGGTGTCTTTCGCCATTTTAGGAGCCTTTATCCTTTCTTTTACTTATGTTCCTATGATGTCTGCTTTGGTGTTAAGCAAGAAAACCGTGCATAAGCAAAACTTTTCCGACCGGATGATGAAGGCTATACAGAAAGTGTACGCTCCGATCATCAATGGTGCAATGAAGCGCAAACTTCTGGTGGTATCCATTGCGGTTGCACTGTTTGTTATCACGCTCATCACCTTCAACAGAATGGGCGGTGAATTTATCCCGCAGTTGGACGAGGGTGATTTTGCCGTGGAAACAAGGGTTCCCGTTGGAAGTTCGATAAATCAGATGATAAGCGTTTCCCAAAAGGCACAAACCATCTTGCTGAAGAATTATCCCGAAGTGAAACAGGTGGTCAATAAAATAGGTTCCGGTGAAATCCCTACTGATCCCATGCCGATTGAAGCGGGAGATATGATGGTAGTGTTAAAGCCTAAGAAAGAATGGACAAGTGCAGAAACACGGGAAGAGCTTATTGAAAAGATGCAGCAATCCCTGTCTGTTATCCCAAATGCGACGTTCAGCTTCCAGCAGCCCATCCAAATGCGCTTCAACGAACTTTTAACCGGTGCAAAACAGGATGTGGTATTGAAAATTTATGGAGAGAACCTGGATGTATTATCCGATTTGGCTTCTGAAGTGGGTAGGAAAATCAAGTCCATTGAGGGCGTTGAAGACCTGTATGTAGAAGAAATAACCGGTTTGCCACAAATCAACATCAAGTTCAACCGCGATAAGATCGGGCAGTACGGAATGAACGTAGAAGATGTAAACAGTGCTATCTCAGCGGGATTTGCGGGCGAGGTAGCAGGTCTGGTCTATGAGGGAGAGCGCCGGTTTGATCTGGTGGTCAGGCTCGACAGTGCTTCCCGCGTGGATATTACCGATGTACAGAACCTGTTTGTGAGTACACCGGATGGGCAACAAATCCCTTTAAGCGAAGTTGCAGAAATCAGCTTTAAGCCAGGCCCTGTGCAGATACAACGGGATAACGCTAAAAGACGGATCACGGTAGGCTTTAATGTCCGTAACCGCGACGTTAAGAGTATCGTAAAGGATATTCAGGATGTTATTGCTGCCAAGGTAAAAATGCCTGCGGGTTATTATGTGACCTATGGCGGACAGTTCAAAAACCTCGAAGAAGCCAATGCCCGGCTTGCAGTTGCGTTACCCGTAGCCTTGCTGCTGATTTTGGTGCTTTTATATTTCACTTTCCATTCTTTAAAGCAGGGATTGCTGATATTCAGTGCCATCCCATTATCGGCTATCGGTGGCGTGTTCGCATTGCTTATACGGGATATGCCTTTCAGTATATCTGCCGGGGTGGGATTTATCGCGCTCTTTGGAGTTGCCGTCTTGAATGGTATTGTATTGATTGCAGAGTTCAACCGACTGGAGAAAGACGGTATATCGGACATTTATGAGCGGGTGCGTATTGGCACAAGTGTAAGGCTTAGACCCGTGTTGATGACGGCAACGGTGGCCTCATTGGGCTTTCTGCCAATGGCATTATCATCATCATCAGGTGCGGAAGTACAGCGTCCATTGGCAACCGTAGTAATAGGTGGATTGATTACAGCTACGGCGCTGACTTTGGTCGTGTTGCCGGTGCTATACATCTATTTTACCCGTCCTCCTAAAAACAAGAAGATGAAAACCGTACCTGTAACAATTTTACTTTTCGGGTTATTCCTGTTGCCGATGCTCGGCAATGCACAAACCCCAACAAGAGCATTGACCTTGCAGCAATCCATTGATGAAGCCTTGAAGAATAACGCACAGGTAAGAATTGCTAATTACGATATCAATTTACAGCAGGCGCTCAAAAAAGGCAGCGTTACAATGCCCAAGACGGAATTGTCTTATACACAGGGTGTCGTCAGTAATCCCACTATAACGGATAACCTGCTCAATGTCGGACAACGCATAGACTTCCCAACGGTGTACGGCAACCAGTCGAAGCTGGCGCAAGAGAAAATAAAGAGTAGCCAGGCATATAAAGCCGTGACAGAAAATGACCTGGCACGTAGCGTGAAACTGGCGTATGTTCAGTACCAATACGCATTGGAACGAAAAACACTTTTGGTGCAGCTCGATAGTATCTATGTAAAACTAAGCAAGGCCAGCAATTCAAGGTATAGAACAGGGGAATCGACCAGTTTAGAGAACATTACCTCATCGGTTCAGTCCAAGCAGATCCAAAATGAACTTGAAAGAAGTGAGGCCGATATTAAAATCGCCAAACAGCTTCTCCAAACACTTCTCAACACTACGGACGATATTACCATTGCTGATACCGTACTGGTTGCAAAAGAGCTATCGTTGCCGCAGCAAAGTGTTTCGCCTGCGGACAACCCATTGTTAAGCTATCTGCAACAGGAAATTGCGGTAAACCAACGGAATACGGCTTTGGAGAAAAGTAAAATGTTGCCCGACATTATTCTTGGATTTAGCAGTCAAACATACAGAGGGACACAATTCATAGACGGTGCTGAGCGAACTTTTACGGGAAGAGACAGGTTTAACTTTTTTCAGGTTGGAGCAGCCATTCCTTTATTTCCGGGCGGTTACAGATCAAGGGTAAACGCCTCCAGGATCAGTGAGCAGAAGGCAAAGGCAGAAGTGGAACTTACTGCTACGAACCTGAACGGAAAACTGAGAGAGCTGGTGCAGGAGTACACCAAATACCAGAAGTCGCTCACCTATTATCAGCAAGAGGCTTTGCCGCAGGCTGATTTGATTATAAAGAACTCCGATAAAAGTTTCAGGAGCGGTGATATTTCTTATACCCAGTATTTGCAGAACCTCACCCTATCCAGCAATATCCATTCGGAATACCTGGATAACCTGTATAACTATAACCAGATAGTGATTTCAATAGAAGCGATTTTAGGAAACAAGTAATCAAAATTTTTTAAGCAATGACAAAATTATCAATAAAATATTTGCCGCTACTGCTCTTCGCAATGATAGCAGTATCCTCTTGCAAAGACAAAAAGGAGGGCAACACGGAAGGTAAAGAAGTTCCCGAACAGGCGACGACCGACACCGCGGCAAATGGTGTTAAAACCATCACGTTTACAGCCGACCAATTTAAGTTATCCGATATTCAAACAGGGGCAGTCGAAAGCCGCAACCTCAGTAGCATTATAAAAATGACAGGTGTCATCAATGCTAAACCCGGAAGTGTTGCCTCTGTATCAGCGCCTTTAGGCGGATACATTAAAACATCCGGTTTACTACCTGGACAGCAGGTAAGAAAGGGACAGGTATTAGCCACACTGGAAAACCCTGAATTTATTTCTATCCAGCAACAATACTTAGAGAGCATAGGTCGGCTTGAATATTTAGATGAGGAATACAAAAGACAACAGCAACTAAGGGAGGAAGATGTCAACGCTACCAAAACTTTCCAGCAGGTAAGCTCCGACCTGAAAGTAATGAAAGCCAAAATTTCGGGATTGGAACAGCAGATGGCTTTGATAGGGATCAGTAGTTCGGCTTTGAAGAAAAGCAACAGCATTTCAAGAACGGCAAACATATATGCCCCTATATCCGGATATGTAAAAACAAGTAATGTGGACATCGGAAAATATGTAGCATCCACCGATGTACTTTTTGAAATTATGGGAACAAGCGACCTGCATCTTGCATTGAATGCCTTTGAGAAAGATTTAGGTAAGATCCGTATAGGACAATCGGTTAAATTCTCCTTATCCAACGAAAACAAATATGACAGAACAGCAAAGGTATATCTCGTTGGACAGGCTGCTAACGACAATAAGATGATACCTGTGCATTGCCGTTTTACCCAGGAATCCGGCTTACTTCCGGGCATGTATGTAAAGGCATTACTTGAAACCGGTACGGCACAACAGAGCGCAGTTCCATCCGAGGCCCTCGTCCAGTTGGAGGGAACGGACTATATTATTGTTGAGACAAAACAGGAAAAAGGCAACCACACGTTCCAATTAATCCCGGTTTCAAAAGGTGTAGAGCAGACAGGCTATACAGCTATTGAATTGCCATCAACAGTCGATGCAGGGCAGCTCACTGTTGTTGTCAAAAACGCTTATACTATTTTATCCGCAATTAGAAATGCCGAGGAAGAAGAATAAAAGGAAAAGGAGATTTGTACCTCCGCCCCCAAAGAAAGGAGGTATAAATCAAAGGCGTTCGTCAAAAATATTGAAGTACGTTCTGATTGCTCTTGGAATAATTCTGCTTATAGTTTTACTAATAGTATCAGTCGTTATATCAAACATAGGGACAGGACACACTCATTAAAATCCTGATAATATGAATTATTTACAAACTTTTTTTTCCCGGCAATTCTTTTGGGAAATCATACGCATCATTACAGTGGGCATTGCCAGCCTTCTGTATTATTTAGAAATCATACCACTTCCTGTCCTGCTGGCAGCAACGGCTTTTGGTTTATACTCATTACTGAAAACTGCTGTACTGGAACTTATCAGAGAGCGGAAAATCGGGACGGAATTATTTATTTCTATTGCAGTCATTGTATCTGTCATAGGTAAAGAATACCTGGCGGGTTCAGTGGTGTTGATGATCATCCTGATTGCTGAATATATTGCCAGTGCAAGCGGTGAAAGAGCCAGAGCCTCCATCAAGGAACTGATCGGCTCTGTACCACAGACAGCCATTTTAAAAAAAGACGGCAAAGAGCAATCCGTATCCATTGCATCGCTCACGGTAGGTGATGTTTTGGTAGTAAAGGCGGGTGAAAAAATACCCGTTGATGGCAAGGTGCTGGCCGGTTCGGGATCAGTAAACCAGGCCCCCATAACAGGCGAAAGCGTACCCGTGGAAAAAACCTCCGGGATAGATGTTTTTGCGGGTACGATACTGGAGTTAGGTGCTTTGGACGTAGAAATGACCAAAGCGGGAAAGGACACGGTATTTTCAAGGATCATCGCTTTGGTAGAAGAAGCGGAAAGTAGTAAAGCCCCGATTGAAAAATTGACGGATAAGGTAGCCGCATGGCTGATACCATTTGTTTTCCTTTTTGTAATAGGCGTTTACTTAGTTACTAAAGATGTAAAGCTGGTCATTGCCCTGCTTATTTTCACTTCGCCTGCTGAATTAGGGCTGGCTACTCCTTTGGTAACCATTTCAGCCATAGCCAGGGCTGCCAGAGAGGGTATCCTTGTTAAAGGCGGTAAATTCCTGGAAGAACTGGCAAAGATAGAAACCATCGTTTTTGATAAAACCGGCACATTGACCATAGGCAAACCGACTGTTAACCAAATTGAAATATTGGATGATCGATTTACCGAGAGGGACTTGGTGCAGTTGGCGGCTTCAGCCGAAAACCGTTCCAGTCATCCCCTTGCCAACGCGATACTGATGTTTGCGAAAAATCTGGGTGTTTCACTATCGGAGCCTACGGCTTTCGATGTATTCAAAGGAAAAGGTATCAGTTCAGTCATAAACGGCAAAAAGGTATTAATTGGTAATAAAACGCTGATGGACGACCATACGATTCCCGTATCCGTCAATAGTAAGAACCAGACCGATACGGCCATCTACATGGCAGTAGATGGCAGTGCAGCATCGGTGTTTTATGTGTCAGACGCTATACGCCCCGGCGCAAAAGAAATGATTGAGGAATTAAAGAGAAGCGGTGTAAAAAACATCATTATGCTCACAGGCGATAACCAGCAGACCGCCGGGCATGTGTCGCAGCAGTTAGGCATTACGTCATTCAGAGCGGATATGTTGCCCGAAGACAAAATCCGTGCAATACAGGATCTGCAAGCCAATGGCGAAAAGGTGGCGATGGTGGGAGACGGCATTAACGATGCCCCTGCTTTGGTGCAGGCAAATGTGGGCATTTCAATGGGGATGGTGGGTACACAAGCCGCAATGGAAGCTGCTGATATTGTTTTAGTAGAAGATAAGCTGGAGAAAATAGCCAGGTCTAAGGCCATCAGTAAAAAAGCATTCAGGACTATCAAGGAAAACATTATTGGCGGGGTGGGCATTGTTCATGTCGTGGGTATTACACTCGTGCTTCTTGGTGTATTGGGACCTGTGCAGGCTGCCATTATTCACCTGTTACCCGATACATTGGTCTTTTTAAATTCAATTAAGCTTTTAAGAATAAAAATTTAGTTATCGTTTATTTATTCACTTTTAAAAATCAAAAAAAATGAGAAAAATCAGATTGATTGGAATGTCATTAATGCTTGCAATGACGACTTTGGCAGTTAACTCAGCAATGGCTCAACAGACAGGTCACGGCGCTGCTCCTCACGGTGGAAAAATGGTAGATGTTGACAAGTACCATATCGAAATGGTAAAAGGAAACAATCTGCTTTCCTTCTATGTGCTGGATGCCAATGCTAAAACATTAGGTAAGCCCGCCACCGGCTCTGTAGAGTTTGCTTTTGAAAATGGCACAAAATCAACTTCAGATCTTAAAGCGGATAAAAATGGAGCACTAACAGTTGCATTACCTAAAAACGGCATTCATACAAATTGCACCGTTACTATAACTGTTGAGGGCAAGAAATTAGTTGGAAAGTTTAAAAATGAGGTTTCTGCTGCTGACAAAGCACACGGCCATCAGCATTAATTTTTCAATAAACCATTACAGTGATTAATGGCTGTAGTGAAAAACCAATAAGGCTTTGAGGATTATATCTTCAGGGCTTTATTTATCTAAGACAAATACTGTTTGATAATCTATAGCTAATGACGCTATTACAATCTTTCAAATTCAACTAAAAGAAACCAAAAAAAAGCTATTGTAACCCAAAAATGTCCTTATCCGTAATGCAAAATATTGTCCACTACTCTTTACACTTCCTTTTTCCCGGCTTAGTCGCCTTTGTATTTTTCAAAAAGGAATGGAAGCGGGTTTGGATGATCTTATTAACTACAATGCTTGTTGATATGGATCACCTATTTGCAGAGCCGATATTCGACCCAAACAGATGCAGTATCGGGTTTCACTTCCTGCATTCGTATTATGCAATAGTTGTGTATGGATTGTTACTGCTGTTCGGAAGCAAGATAATCAGAATTATTGCACTTGGTCTATTGTTTCACATGGCAACCGATTTTCAGGATTGCCTTTGGTAGCAACTTAAACAAACATGGTATAATGGAAAAAAGACCTTTACTAAAAATATTTACAGAACCTTTTAAAACATTGCGGAATACCACTTTCGCAAGGCTTTATTTTGCCCAGATCGCAAGCCTGTTCGGGGATGCCTTTACCTGGTTGGGACTGGCGTTGCTTACGTATGAAATCAATCCCGGTAACGCTGCCGCTATATTGGCATCGGCTCTTACATTACGGGTTACGGCGTATATCATTTTTTCGCCCTTTGCAGGTGTAGTGTCTGAAAAGTTTCAGCGCAAACAAATATTGCTGATAACGCAGTTTGCAAGAATGGCAATCGTGTGTATGCTTCCTTTTGTCAACGCTGAATGGCAGGTGTACGTATTAATATTTTCGCTCAATGTATTTGCTGCGTTCTTCACGCCAACATACAGGGCTATTATTCCGCAGATAGTAGCCAAAGATATATACAGGGAAGCCAACGGTCTGTCAATGGCTACATTCCAGTTGTTGAGTGTTTTTGGTCCGGCACTGGCAGGGATCGGGGCAGTGTGGTTAGGCGCGAAACAGATATTCTTTGTAAACGGCACAACCCTTTTAATTGCGATACTATTTATTCTCACCATTCCTAAGACATCATTGCAGAAGGGGATCAATACTGCCGATAATGCAATGCCCAAAAAGACGTGGGGCGAAGTATTGAAAGGTATTCGCTTACTGTTCGGAAATAAGATTGTGCGTTTCGCCTTGAGTATCGAATTTATATCGGCCATTGCAGGAGCAATGGTATTGGTTAATACCGTTGGCCTGGTAAAAACATCCCTGCAATTGGATGATAAGCATTATGGATGGATAATGTCTGTATTTGGTGTTGGCGCGGTCATTACAGCATTTTTGCTGGGTAGTTTGGATAAGAGCAAAACACGCAGTAAATCACTGATAAGCGGTGCTGTTTTAATTGGTATAGCTATCAGCCTTGCCAACTTCGTTCCGTACAGCGGGTTGCTTTTTTTATGGGTGTTGGCGGGTATCGGGCAAACACTTGCCGACATGCCCTCCGAAACGCTGATAGGCGAAAATATCGAACCCCAGGACCAGGGTAAAGTATATGGTGCACATTTCGCGTTCTCTCATTTATGGTGGGCAATAGCTTATCCGATAGCCGGTTTTTTAGGCACGAAATTCCCCGATAGAGAATTTTTGTATGGTGGTATCCTCACGTTGGTCTTAGCGATCATTGCCGTTTTAGCCCTTAATCGCCGCAAAACAATCATTAAAAAATAGATGGATGAAATAATTACCAAATAGTAAATCTATGTAGTGACACCCATTCATTACTACCCTCCAGTGAAAATTCAAAATAACCGTATGGAAAAATTTTATACTGAAACGCTTCAGAAGTTGGAAACAGAAATCAAAGAATTAGAGATTGAAGCCGATTGCTCAATAGAGCGGATAGAAGCTGTAATAGAGCTTATTATTAAATACTTATCCGATGTAAAAGATTTTGTCCTTAAAAAAGGGTTTACGAATATAGATGCGGAGATTCGTTTTTTCAAATATCAGAAGCCGCTTATTGTTTCCAAACTGATATACTATAATGCTATTTATAAAATTGAAATAAGAAAACCGCACGGGGCAAAGGCTATAAGAAAACATCTTAAAAAAGAATTGAAAAAGCTCAAAAGGTTCTTTGACAGCAACCTCGATTTTTATAAATATTATCGCAACAATTATTCCTTTCTTGACGAGAAGTTCTTTGTGCGGGGTAAGCATGATATAACGCTATGCCTGGATACTTACTATTTTCAGTCCGACCATACCTTTTCAACCTCACACGATTACAAGGTGGCTAAGATAATGGCGAACGACTTAATACAGCTATACCTCGAAGACCAGCTTTATCACATAAAGAAGCACCTGTTATTGAAACGGCCATCCCTCACAGCTCTTAACTGGACCGCCAGTAAAGCTGCCATGATAGAACTTATTTATTCGCTCCACTATCAGGGTGTTTTTGATAACGGGAATAGTGATATTAGGTTGATTGCGGAATATTTTGAGAGAGCTTTCAATATTGATTTGGGAAACTTTTACCATACCTATCTCGAAATTCGGAACAGGAAAATTAACCGCACCAAGTTCCTTGATGCGTTACGGGATGCGCTCATTAAGAAGATGGATGAGCAGGACGAGAGATAACGGGGCTTTATACCAACTTTACCAATTGAGGTAATGGTTTAATTTTCTACGTTTTATGAATTTAAAAAGCAGTTTCATGAATGGAAACTGCTTTTCTTTAATGGGTTACTACTAAAAGATGATCCCTAACCTTTAACCTTATCCTATGGAGAACTAAATATACGAAATGGTTGCCTCAAAGATAGCTATTTTATATTTTTATCGTATGAAAGCAGAAATACGGCTACCGGATAATTTTACCGAATACAGAAGTGATGGCATATTCTCCAACCTGACCAATGAGATTGATTACCTGGTAGTGGAAGCCATTAAATACAAACCGCTTTCAGCAGCTTTAACAGCGTGGGACTATTTTGGTGTAGTCTAGTGGAATGATGACATCGGGTATTGGTGCGTAGAAATATGGCAGTTTAACAAATACAAGACAACTCACATATCCGAATCTTTCGAAGATCTTATTCAGGAAATCCAGGAAGCGTATGGGTATAAATAACAGAACTAAATAGCGCTGTTGTTATGTCATCCAAGCTTTTAAATTTTCAATTATAGGAAAATATCCCTCATCCTGATTTGCGATCTGCAATCTTTTGGCTACCGCCTTTCTTTTATCAGATCCAGCACGGAGGTAAACTTCCAAACATCGCTATCATACACCCTTTTCCGATCCGTCTCGTTTTCCATCACATCAGAGGTAGTACCACCGGTTGAAATTTCCTCCAGGTCTTCCAGCAAAGTGGCCTTGCCGGATTGTTCAAGAAAATGAATGGCATCCGCTACAATTCTATATAAAACTAACGGCCCTATTACATTCGTGCTATGGAAGAGTGCAAATGAATAAGATCTGTTTTCAGTATAAGTGATCGCAGAAACCACTGTTTCCTCTTCGTAATTCTCTTCCGTATCATCCGTAACAGCCGTGTAAAATTCAATAAGGACATTTAGTGCCAGCAGCTTATCTGTATAGGCAAAATTTGTATCCTGTCCATCTTCGTCAACAAAAGGCTGAAGCCCGATGCCGTTATGTTTAACTCTACTTTGTCAAATTCGTAAATACAGTGATCTTCTGACCAAACGCTTGTCTGGCGGTTGTTTCGATAGGATGTGATCCAATAAATCTTCGAGGCTTCGTTTCACAAAATGAAGCGAAGATTTGATTGTTTGAATAACATCCTGTGTTGTTAACCACAATTTCTCGTGCTCATAGTGTATTCGTTTTTCCTGGTTTAAGAATAATTGAGCCAGCATAATCATGGCCATATGTTTTAGCCAGCTCTCTTCACTGCGTGTTTGGTATTCGTTCAACCCCAGTTCTTTTTTTCCTTCCCGGAAAGCTTTTTCTATAAAGTAGCGTTTGCATTGCCGGTATGCCAATTCTTGTATCGAGGCACCCGGGCAATGACAAAAACTGTATTTTATGGTTCCATCTTTGTCTTCCCTGATCAATAAACTTACCAATTGCTTTCGATTGGTAAGCGGATTTATAATATAGACCTCTCTGGAATGGAACCATGCCTGCAATTTTTTTCCACCGCTTTGATGCCGCACGGTAATAAATTTCCATTGGGTTGGCTGCAAACTGGCAGCATATGCTTTTATAGAGACGGACGGCCGGTTCGGTTTTGCAAGCTTCGATTTACGGCCTCTTGCACCCGGCTGCTGAACGGGAACACGCATTTGAAAAGGCTCTAGCCAGATGTGTAAATTGTCCTGTACATCGGCTACGAACTCCATCTCGTTTTTAATCAAATCCGCCAGGAGTGCAGCATCCCGCCCATAAAAGGCATCGAAACATACCCAGCGAACGGGTAGTTTCAGCTCCTTCATTACATGCCGGATGAGGTGTTTAGCCTGCTCAATTTTGCTGCCATTAGTGGCTGTTCCAAATAAAGAGGCTTGTACGAGATTCACAAGGGAGCCCGCACACAAGGCACCAAAAACACCTACCTGACAGTTCTCAAGTTTGCCTACCTGGCCGCAATATTGACGTTTCACCCCTGCAGAATGGCGTCCTTTCTTAGGATTTCCGGCTTCATCGATAATCAGACAACTATCTTCCGTAAGATGTAGGGATTCGATAAGTTTCCAAAACTGCACCGTCACTACATCCATCACCTGGCGGACGTTCCATTTAGACTGCGTGATAAAATGATGTAAGCGTTGTTGATTCGACTCCTGAAGTTCCATGGCCATCTGCTGGCAATTGCGGCGACGACAAAGGAGCAGTCCCTTTAAATAAACCAGGGCATTGCCCGATACCTTACGGGTGAGTGTGAAAAAAAGAAACTCAAAACGGAGAAGAAAATTCAATAACCGACTCTCTACGAGTCGGAAATTATATATTTTCGTCCCATAGTTTTTTTTATTTACACCCCGTGGGTTTCTACTCGTGGGGTGTGTCTTTTTTCTGACCGCTAAATTACGTGAATTCCGCGTCCGGCGTGCGTTTCGTCCCTAAAAAAATCAAAGAACTAAATTTGACAAAGTAGAGTTAAATAATTTTTCCATTTTAATACGTTATCTTCCTTGATGGTTGTTTAATTTTTATCATCTTCACTGTTTTCAAACAGCTCATGTAATTTTTGCTGTAATATTTTTTTGTCCGGCAATTGTGTTTTGTACTCGGACACCATTGTTGGTGAAAGGTTGCGGCTTAGTGCATACTCCACCACTTCACTGTCTTTGTCCTTGCAAAGCAAAATACCGATGCTTGGGTTTTCATTTTGTTTTTTTACATCCCGATCCAACGCCTCCAGGTAAAAATTGAGTTGCCCTAAATGTTCCTGTTTAAACTTATCTGCTTTTAATTCAAAAGCCACCAGGCATTGCAAACCTCTATGATAAAAAAGGAGGTCAATATAAAAATCGCTGTTACCTACCTGCACTTTATATTCTTCTCCAATAAAAAGAAAATCTCTGCCCAGTTCAAGGATAAAGTTTTTCATTTGTTTTACCAGCCCCTTTTGTAAATCGCCCTCATTATGTGGTTCAGGCAGGTTCAAAAACTCAAAAACGTAGCTATCCTTCAATGTATTGGTTATATCTGCATGGGCTTCCTTTATCGTTTGCGAGAGCTTGTTGTTTCCAAGCATGGTGCGTTCAAAAAGGCTTGCGGAAATCTGCCGGTCCAGTTCTCTTACGCTATAATTTTCTTTAACGCTTACCTGAATGTAAAACTGCCTTTCTTCATCCGTTTTGCATCGGGAGAAAATAGTGCGGTGATGTGTCCAGCTCAACTGTACCAAAACAGTATTTCTGATGTCCTGCGGCTCAAATTGTGTCCCCGCCGGGGCGACAATTTTATTCTCCTCATTATCAATATGTTGTGTTTGTTGCCGCAGTGAGGCGACAAATTGTGAAGACACATAGGTTTCAAAGAACTGCACCATTCTGTAAAGCCCTGATCTGTTAAAGCCCTTCAGTTCCGGGTTGTTTTTTTGAATGAAAATTGCCAATTCTTCAACAGTCTTATCACCCCATTCGGCGGCAGACAATTTTTGCTTAATGTATGCGCCCACATTCCAGTAAAGGCTGATCAGTTCCGCATTAACAACCCTGATAGCATTTGCCCTTGACTGTTTGATTAGCCTTACAATGTCCTCAAACCTATTATCCATTGGTTAGTTATTCCTTGTCTTTGCCTGTAAGCGACTGGCCTCTTGCTTACTTTTTTTTATCTGATCTTCAATGTTCTTAATTTGATCGGCAGTACATCCCTGATACATAATATTTACTCCTTGATTTCCTTCATAGTTATTAAAATGATTTGTGAAAGCAGATTTCTCTTGGTAAGTTAGAATGTATTCAGGAGCAACTTCAAAAATTTCTGCCAATTCATATAGCCTGGACACAGACACATCAGCAACATTGTTTTCTATGTTACTATAAGCTTTTGGGGTTATTCCTAATGCTTTTGCTACCTGTTCTTTTGATAGCTTTTTTTCTTTTTCGCGGATATCACGAATATTATCTCCGATTTTCATATTTATAGAGTTTTTTAGAAATCAATATTATTTTTTTTAAGTAAAGCTTCCAATAAAGCAATTCTTTTCTGTTCACTTTCCAAAAGCTGCTGCTGTAGCTCATAAATTTTTTCCTTATTACTAAGCATACTGCCTACGCTCGTTTCAATATTCTGGTGCATAATGTTAACCCCTTTATTCTCAGGGTAATTATGGAAATAGTTATAAAACTCCTTTTTTGAAGATTTGTATGTAAGAATGTACTGGGGACTACATTCAAAAATTTCCGCAATTTGCTCCAGTTTTTTCATTGAAAGATCTGTGCGATTGTTTTCTATATTGGCGTAAGCGCGAGTTGACATATTTAACCGTTCAGCAACATAGCTTCTCTTAAAGTTTTTTTCAACTTCTCGAATCTCGCGTATGTTATCACCGATTTTCATAAATACAAGCGTTTCAAAAATCAAACTCGATATTATTTTGCCGCAAAAGTTTTTCCAGTTTGGGTATCCTGTTTAATTCTTCTGCATAAAGTTCTTTGTATGCCTGCCTAATCTTCTCCTGGTCTATTCCCTGCACATGAATATTTACACCCGAATTTCCGTTGTGATTAAAGAAGAAATTCCTAATCCCTGTAATTGGTTTATTGAGCGTAATCAAATCGGCAACTTCAAGCGATAATAAACGTGATATTGCTTCAAGCATAGAAAGTGTTATGTCCCTCTCATCCCTTTCGATAGCTTCATATTCTTCTACACTGATATTTAGCTCTTGCGCCATAAAAGTTTTTTCGATCTTTTGAGCGGTCCTTAGCTGACTAATGTTACTTCCGATTTTCATATTCCAATGCTTATTATTTTACCAAATATAGTAAAACTTCCAATATGGAACAAATTCTTCCTAATTGGTTGTACAATCCAGAGGTGCAACCTCCCGTAATCATCGGTTATTTGTATAACAACCAATAAAGATGATAAGATTGACGGACAAGTATAAACAATATTGCTGCTTTTCCATAGCTGGACAAGGCAAGCCCGTTGTTTTATTTTTCTCCCTTAAATTCAACCTTCGCACCATCATTAAAAGTCCGGTTTAAAGTAGCGATACACCTCATGGAGTATTTACTATTTATAAACCTAACTATATCACTTAATGATGAGCGTATCACTATGTAACAAGATTTTTTTTTCAATTACTTGCCGCCGTTTAGCACTGGGAACGTTTGGTAGGATTGTGAGCAGAACCGGCAAGTATTTTTTGCTACTGGTTTTTCTCATGTATGCAGCCATCCAACAGCAGAGCCACGCACAAGTGGCTTCTGCTAAGGCTGCTAACACCTTTAAACCCACCCCGCTTGCCATCGGCGACAAGATCCCCGATGAACTTTGGAACCTGCCCTTGCAAGTGGTAAACCATCCCCAGGGCAAGAAGACCATTACCCTAAGCGAGTACAAGGATAAGCTGATCATACTGGATTTTTGGGCCACCTATTGCTCACCCTGTATTAAAAACTTTCCAAAACTACATGCCTTACAAAATGAATTTGGCGACAAAATAAAAGTGCTGGCAGTAACCCAAGAGGATACAGATAAAATAACCAGGTTTTTTAAAACTGGTGCAGGTAAAGGACACACTTACGTCAATTCGGTTATTAATGATAGTTTTCTTTCTGAATACTTTCCATTTATCGGCGTTCCGCATATAGTATGGATAAACCCCGCTGGCAAATTATTAAATACTACCCGTGCGGATGAGGTAACCCATGCTAATATAAAAGCTGTTGTAGATAACGAAAATACACAAATGGTGACCAAAAAACTTATTGACCCTAATACGCCATTGTTCCTTTCCAAATACCTCATAGACGGATTACAGATACAGGCATTTTCCATTTTTACCAAAGGTGAGTATTCCGGACTTCCGGGGGGAAATGTTTTCAGAAGAACCAAAGATGGTAAAGTATATGGCAGACAAATCACCAATACCTCAATGATGAATATATATCATGCTACAGTGGACGAGCTATTTAATCGAAATGGTGAACAGTTCTCTACAAGTCGCATGATAGTGGAGGTTAAAAAACCTGCTTTTTTAAGTTTAATAAAGAAAGATAATGGCGAATATGAGAAGTCTAACCAGTATAACTATGAAATGATTGTTCCTGAAGACAAAGCCGACAGTCTATTCTATTATATGCTACAAGACCTTAACCGCTATTCGGACTATAACGGCACAATTGAGAAGCGAATGGTTGACTGTCTTGTTTTAGTTAGAACCTCTAAAAAGGACAAAATAAAAAGCAAAGGAGGAAAATCAAAGAACACTTTTCCGGCATCGCCTTCCATAATAATTAATCAAAAACTTAGTAACATGATTAATATGATTAGTGATGATACTCCTATTACGCTACCCATAGTTGACGAAACTGGCTATACCTCCAATGTGGATATCGAGGTTTCAGCGGTTACTGATTTAGCGAGTTTTAAGAAAGAATTGAACAGGTACGACCTTGACCTAATACCAGCAAAAAGAAGCCTCAATATGTTCGTGATAAAGGACAAATAACTGCTTCCATTTTTTTACGATTTAACTCAATTGATGAATGAAATTTTTTATACCTCTTATTACATTACTTATCATATCAGGCACATTGTATGCCCAACGACAAATTATGGGCAAGGTGATTAGTCGTAATGATAATATGCCTATCGAGGGAGCGAGTATTTCCTTGCAAGGGACAAATACAACAGTAAGTACCGACGGCAGGGGTTACTTTACTATACAAACAGCAAATGGAAATATCGCTGTTTTGACAATTAGCCATGTAGGTTACGAGCCATCTATGCTAACCGTGAACCTCCCGCAAACAGATACTTTAAAAATCCGTTTAAATGCCTCATCCCGTTTGTTGGACGAAGTGGAAGTAGTATCAACAGGGTATCAGAAAATACCTAAAGAGCGGGCAACAGGTTCGTTTGCTACGGTAAGCAACGAACTGTTTAACCAGCAGGTTGGTACGGACATCCTGTCCCGACTTCCAGCAATTGCTAATAGCATGGTGATGGATGCGGGCAGAAGCCAATATAGTTCCCAAATGATGATACGGGGATTGAGTACAATAAACGGACAGAAAGACCCCTTAATAATTATAGATAATTTTCCGTATGATGGAGATATTACCAATATTAACCCCAACATTGTAGAAAATATAACTATACTGAAAGATGCCTCCGCTTCCAGCATTTGGGGAGCAAGGGCGGCAAATGGCGTTATCGTTATCACCACCAAAAGCGGACGTTTTAATCAGCCGATTACCTTATCGTTTAATTCTAACCTCACTATTGGAGCAAAGCCCGATTTAGGCTATATCCGTCAGATGTCGTCCAGTGATTATATTGATATGGAGCAGGAATTGTTTAATCGAAACTTTTACAACAGTCAAATCAATTCATCGAGCCGCCCTGTAATCAGTCCGGTTGTTGACCTTTTGAATAAGGTGCGTACAGGTGCAATGACACAGGAGCAGGCACAACAGCAAATTGACGCATTTAGAAATGTAGATGCAAGAGCGCAGTTTAATGAGTATATGTATAAGCCATTAGTCAATCAGCAATACTTTTTAAGTGCGCAGGGTGGCGCAGACAAATTTTCTTGGACATCATCGGTAGGTTACGACCACAATAAAAGCAACTTAGAGGCTACTTATCAGCGTGTTAATATCCGTTTCCAAAATACCTATCGTCCTATTAAACAACTTTCCCTTACTACGGGTTTGTATTATTCACAAACTCAAAATAAGTCAGGTCGGTATGGGTACAATAATGTATCTATGAAAAGCAGTGCCTTTGTGCCTTATATGCTAATGGCGGATGCAAACGGGAATGCGCTGCCAGTAGCAAAGAACTATAATCAAAGCTATGTCCAAAATCTCGGTGACGGAAAGTTGCTTGACTGGAATTACTACCCGCTTACAGATTGGCAGCACCAAACATCAAATAGCAACGTATCCGATGTATTGGCAACGGCTAATCTCGAATATCGAATTATTAAAGGGCTGAACGCAACTGTAAACTATCAATATGAAAGACAATTTGGACTAAGTACCAATTTGGCTGATGAAAATAGTTTTATGGCAAGGGACTATATCAATCGCTTTTCCCAAATCGTAAACGGAAGCGTCATTTACATTGTTCCCAATGGTGATATTTTGGACAAAACCAATAGTGTTTTAAATGCAAATAATTTACGAGGACAATTAAACTTTGATAATACATACGGTAAACACAATATAACTGCCTTAATTGGAGGTGAAAAACGGTCGGCTCATACACAATCAAATCAAGAACGTTATTATGGCTACAACCCTAATAATTTAACTACGGGTAATGTGGACTATACAAATACATATCCAAGCATTATTAATGGTGGGGCAGACTATATTCAAAGAGGTCAATATCTCGGTGAAACAAGTACAAGATTTATGTCCTACTTCGCCAATGCTGCCTATACATTTGACAATAGGTATGTGATTTCAGCAAGCGCCCGCCGGGATGCCAGCAACCTTTTCGGCTTAAAAACTAACGACCAATGGAACCCTTTTTGGTCGGCGGGCATTGCATGGAAACTTTCAAACGAAAAGTTTTATAAGGTTGATTTTTTGCCTTATCTCAACCTCCGGGCAACCTACGGCTTTAGTGGCAATATTGACCCCGCTATGGTTGCAGTAAACACGATTAGATTTCTTCCAAATACATCCTTTTTTACTGGTACTCCGTACGCAAGTTTTAATAATTACTACAACCCATTATTAAAATGGGAAACCTCCAAGATGTTGAACCTTGCGGTAGATTTTCGTTTGCGAAATGAACGTTTGACAGGTTCAATAGAGTATTATCACAAAAAAGGTATTAATCTTTTTGGTATGGCTCCAATGGATTACACCACAGGAGTTGACCCCTATATGTTGCGAAATGTAGCCAGCATGAAAGGAAACGGTTGGGATATACAGTTAAGAAGTGTAAATATAGACCGTTCATTTAAGTGGAGTACCATACTGAATTTCAGTCTATATAAAGATGAAATAGTTGATTATTATTTAGAAAGGACATTGGCACAAGAATATGTCAATGTTTCTTCGCCACCCATATCCGGTGTTAATGGAAAGCCTGTATATGCTATCTATGCCTATCAATGGGCTGGACTTGACCCCAATACAGGTGAAGCACAAGGATACCTTAATGGTGAGGTAAGCAAGGACTATTACAGCATTATTGGTACTGAAACTAAAGTAGAAGATTTAAAATATTTTGGTTCTGCTATTCCAACAAAATTCGGTTCGTTAATCAATGCAGTATCTTATAAAAATATCAGCTTACAATTAGGTGTTTCATTCAAATTCGGGTATTGGTTCAGGCGCAATTCTATTAATTACACAGACCTGTTTAACAGTTGGCGGGGACATTCAGATTATGCGCTACGTTGGCTGAAGCCCGGGGATGAAGCATATACAGATGTTCCTGTAAATCAGTATAGAACTAACTATAACAGAGATGCCTTTTATAGTGGTTCCAGTGTGCTGGTAGAAAAGGGCGACCATATCCGGCTCCAGTATATTAACCTTGCTTATGATTTTAAATTGTCAGCAAAGGGGATTAAGGGATTGCAATTATTTTTTAATGCAAATAATCTTGGGATATTATGGAAAGCCAATAACGCAGGCATTGACCCTGACTTTAGCTTAGGTTATAATATTCTTAAAACACCTGCAAATTATTCACTTGGTCTTAAAGCCAAATTATAAAAGAATATTACAATGAAAAAGAACACTCCAATATTAGCGTTGATGCTATTGCTAATAATACTTTCTTCGGGATGTAAAAAGTTTCTTGAAGAAAAATCAGATGATAAACTGGCTATACCTACAACTTTAAAAGATTTTCAAGCCTTAGTTAATAATTGGGAAACTCTTAATTCTAATTTTTGCTCGGCAGGCGAAGCCAGTACCATTGACTATTTTTTGAAAGATGAGGATTACGATGGTTTTTATTATGAAAGCGATAAAAGATTGTACACATGGCAGCCAGACTTTGTTACAAAACCATTGTCATCGGCGGGTGATGAATGGTACTATTGTTACAGTGCAATTTATGTTTGCAACTCCGTTCTAAAAGGCATTGAAGATAATTATTTGACCGGAAATATAGCGGACAACCTAAAGGGTCAAGCGCTGGTTTTTAGGGCATCCCGCTTTTTGGACGCCGTACTGATATGGGCGCCAGTTTATTATAAACAAACTGCCAATACAGATTTAGGAATGGTGCTACGCTTAGACCCCGATATGAATATTCCGTCGGTGAGGTCGTCCGTACAAGAAACCTATGACCGGATATTGAAAGACCTCAACGATGCACTTCCTTTATTACCAAATACAAGTGCTGCCGCAACGTTACCAACTAAAGCAGCAGCCTACGGATTATTAGCAAGAACACATTTGATTATGGGAAATTATGCCGATGCTTTGGAAAACGCTGAAAAGGCATTTGCGTTTAATAGTCAACTCATAGACTTTAATGGGTTAGACCCCAATGCAGATTTCCCTATTCCCTCAATAAATCAATTAAGTTCAGAAGTTATCTTTCAAACAAGCATGTTTCCTACCGACCTAAATAATCTTGATATGGCGAGAATATCACCTGCTCTTTATGACCTTTATAATGATAGAGATTTAAGAAAGACTATATATTTCAGAAAGGGCGATGATGGAGATTATAGGTTTAAAGGTACGCACATGGGATATGCAGGACTTATTACAGGTATTACGACAAATGAATTGCTCTTGATTATTGCTGAATGTAATGCCCGACTGGATAAACTTGCTGATGCTGCAAATGCTCTTAATAAATTACTGATAAAACGATGGGATGTTGCTCAATTTACGCCTTACTCGTTTACAAATAAAGACACAGCGCTGAATACCATTTTAGCTGAAAGAAGAAAGGAATTGGTGTTTCGTGGGCTTCGTTGGTCTGATATTAAGCGGTTGAACCGGGACGGATTTAATATAACATTGACACGGACTGTTAACGGGCAAACCATAACATTACCACCAAATGATTTACGCTATGCCATTGCTATTCCCGAGACTATAATAGAAGTGGGTGGGATACAGCAAAATCCAAGATAACTATAATACACAAAGGGGCTAAAAATGCCCACTTTGTGTATTTAATTATACCCGAAAAATTAATTTCGCTTGCTATCAACAATACTTAATACCTGCGGATTGGTTTTGCCAGCTAATTTGCTTTCCAAATCTGCTTCGTCTTCGGCAGTTATTTGGCAAGGTTTCGCCGTCCCTACACAATTCGTAGGTGAAGTTCCGGGTTCCCAATTGTCAGGGTTCGCAAATGCTCCGGCAGCCGTACTTTCACTTGCATAATGAAAGGTTGAAGCTGTACCTGCCATCTTAAATGACATGGTAACTGCCGCAATCGCTAAAGCAACTACCATAAACAGGTTTAATTTTAATTTTTTCATCTTCTTAAAATTTAGAAGTTAAAGAATATTGTTTAATATGTCTTTTGGCCGACCCGCCCTTGGCAGCTTCGCTTCCCGCGTCACCGCTTCGTAATTTGCGCCACAGATAAAGTCCTGATAGGCTCAGGAACAAAAAGAATAGATTGAAAAGGAAATGCCGCTCCCAGCTCATGCCACTAATGACCGATCCGCAGCCGCAGGGCAGTTTTTTCCAGGCTCCTAAAAGCGCAATGCCCACATATCCGGTAAAGGCCGTCATCAGCATTGTGGAGAGGATCAGGCCGACTTTGCGCCAGCCTTCGTAGATCAGGCAAATGATAGTAGCACATTCCAATACAGGTAATGTATAGATCAGCACATTGCCCAAGCTGTCTGAAAAGGGTTGATTGTAAATGCCGCTTTTAAAGGTTTCAAAGTCAGTCAGCTTATCAATAGCTACGGGTATCCATAGGGCCAACAAAGCGAGCATTATGATCTTAAATGCAATCTTGCTTCTTTTCTGATATTTGAGGGCTTTATCCATTTCCTTTGTCGTTAGCATGGTTTTCACCATCTTGTTAAGACAAAGTTCATCAATGCGCTCAGCGTTGGAAAGTCAAAATCGGTAAAAATTGAGCAAATTTGTGTAAGAAATTTTCCGATTTTGACAATTTGCGGGAAATTGTGTTACCGGCGTTTGAGGTACCGTTCCAGGGCGGAGCGAAAGGTGCGTTCATCGGTATATCCCACTTCCATATAAACATCTTTTATGCCAATACCTTTTTGCTGCATAAGGAGCAGCGCATGGCCCATGCGTAACTCGGTATAAAACTCCTGCACGCTCATGTTATATTGCCGCTTAAAAACGTTTAGGAGCGTACGCTCGGTGAGGAAAAAATAATCTGTAAGAAATTTTACGCTCAGTCCCGCATCGCAATAGTGTTCCTCTATATACGCTTTGATCTTATAAGCCAGGTCGCCGTTCTGCTCCCGGATCACCTGGTCGTAATGCTCCAGCAGGTAACTAATGTACTTGCGCAGGTTACCGTCTATAGCACCAATATTAGCCTGCGAGTAGCTGTAAATCTTATATAACCATCGGTGGATCTTCCGATCCATCCGGCATTGATACATGGTATCATAAGTCTTGTTCTCATTTTTAAAACGATGCAGGATGTCTTTCAGATTATCGTATTCCTGGTACATGCTTTCGATCCATTCCGGAAGGATACTTACTACAAATGCTATATGCATTCCTTGCGGGGCATAAGCAAAATAGTGTCCAATGTCATAATAGGACATCAAAAAAGTATTAGGCTGAGTGCGTATAATGGGCCGGTAATCACCTGTTGTGTACAGCAACCTGCCCTTGAGCATAAAGTACAGGTACAATTGCCTGTCGTTAATATCGAAAGGGATATAAGCAGGTTCTTTTGCGTTGATCTGAACCAGGTCTATAAAAAACGGCTCCTGGTTTAACTGCTGGCTTATCAGCTCTATTTGTGGTTGCTTAAAGTAACGTCGTTCCAGGGCAAAATGCAACGGGTATTTGCACCAGTCGGGAAGTTGGGAATACTGATGCAATGGTATTAAGTTCTCATCTTCAAATTTTAAAAAGTAAGGTATTTTCATAGGCTACCTGGTTTCTCTATGTCTTGTATAATATTCTACTCCAGTCACTGCTACATTCCATTTGTTATCAACGTGTTCTCATTATCGCATGGAGTGAAACAGGCATTACAAATTTTAAACATTGTTAGGAATAAAAAACCCAAGTTGGGAAAGATTGAGCACGCTTTTTTAGGATTTGAATTGGTATTCGGCAAAAAATCCATTGATTATCATTACAATACACTACGAGGTAAATGAGCGCCTTTGACGTAAACGGTCGGTTCTGAATTGTCTGAAACCGGTGTTTGCTCTTCAACCTGATCCGTTGTTTTGCCTTCAGACTCCGGCTTTATAGATAACTGTATTTTTCTATCCACTGCGGCCAGTTCTGTTTTCAATTCTGCCAGTGCATTTTCTTTTTTCCAAGCACCGTTGACTACTTCCTGAAGCACGGGCAGGTCTTTCTGCAATCCGGCAATTTTCTTTTGTTCCTGCTCTACAATACCCGGTATTTTTTCAAGCGCATTGAGGAAGTTTAACGATGCAGTTTTCGCATCGGTCGCCATCCGGCCATTGTTATAGGTGTATTTGATACCGCCTTCACCTTGAACAAAGAAACGATTGTCCCTTTCGAGGGTTGTACTGTCATTTTCTGAAACCTCTGTTTTCACCAGTAATGTAAAGCCATACAACGAGCCGATTTCCTCATACTGCCCGCCTGTACGGGCTTTTTCCGAAAGCTGGTTGAGTTTTGCGCCTATCTGCTTAATATCAGCATTGGGCGGTAAACCTGTTAACTGTACCGGGTTGAGTATATCACCATCTTTGTTTTTCTCTATCCGTTTTTGCAGGTTTTCCCAATCAAGTGTCATCCGATCCAATCGTGCTTGTGTACTTTCCAATGTGGCCGTAATATCTTCCAGCTTATATTTGGAAGAAAACTTGGCGCGATTGAATGCCTGCCGCTCACTTTCCAGACCGGCGATCTGCTTTTCCAACTTGGCTTTTTCCAGCAGATCTGTATTGCCCGAAAGTATGGCTACATATTCCGAGAAATTCATACCCGTTTTTTCATCCATTGCGCCTTCATCAATGGTACGTTTGCCCAGACTGTTGGTTTTTAGCTGGTCGATAAATACCTGCTTATTGTACAGGGTATTGAATTTATAGCTGTCCAGCGATTTTTCTACCGCATAAATGAAAATATCTACTTTGTTGTCGGCAAAGAACTTCGCAATTTCATTACCCTTACGGATCGCCCTGCCATCCCGCTGTGCAAGATCGCTTGGCCTCCAGGGAATATCCAGGTGGTGAACAGCTACGGCACGCTTTTGCGCATTAACCCCCGTACCGAGCATTTCGGTGGAACCGAACAGTACCCTGATCTTTCCTTCATTAACTGCCTGTATAAGTTCCTTGCGCTGCTTTTCATTTTTCGCTTCCTGTATAAATCGTATTTCGTGTGCAGGGATGCCGTGGTCCTGCACCAGCTTACGCTTAATTTCGGAATAGACATTCCACTCACCGGGCTTATAGGTGCCGAGGTCGGAGAAAACGAACTGTGTTCCTTTTTGTGCATGGAACCGGTTATAATATTTGGCAATATTAGCCGCACAATGCGATGCCTTGTTATCAGGATGGTCGCCATACTTTCGGCTGATCATCCGCATATCCAGCGACATCTTTCGCGCGTAGTCCGTTGCGATCAGCATTTTTGCTTTTTCTTCGCTTTCGCTTAACGGAGGTCTGCCCAACAGTTCTGCATTACCGGTTTTGGCAAACTCCATCAGTTTTTTGATAAAGACCTCCTGATCCGGCGTAGGCGGTATGTGGTATAATACCTCGTTCTTTTCGGGCCGGTCAATACCAATATCCTTTGCCGTACGGTAATCCGTTATTTCTGAATAGAACTGCGCCAGCTCCGGCACTTTGATAAAAAAGCGAAAACGTTCTTTTGATACGATATTATTGGCGACCGAAAACTCGTAATCCGTCGTTTTTCGGGCGTAAATGGCTGCCCAGGCATCAAAACAGGAAATGCCCTGTTTTTCCATTGCCTGCGGGCGCAGGTATTTAAACAGCAGGTACAGCTCTGTAAGCGAATTGCTGATGGTGGTTCCCGAAAGAAAGGTAGCACCAAGATCTTTGCCGGTGCGCTCCTGTATGGTACGGATGGCAAACAGCAGGTTCATAGCCTTCTGGCTGCCGGCCATATTGCCCAACCCGGCCACACGCTCATGCCTGGTATTAAACATGAGGTTTTTAAAACGGTGGCTTTCGTCCACAAATACATGGTCAATGCCCATCATTTTGAAGTCCACTACATCATCCTTGCGGTTTTCGATGTCGTGCTCCAATGTTTTGAGCTTCACCTCCAGGTTTTGTTTACGCAGCACAACACCCTTCAGCATTGCCCGCGAAACCTCCTTGCCCTGTGCCTTCAGTGCATCGAGGTTTTCCTCTACGCTATCCAGTTCCGCTTGTAGTATCTCTTTTTGTAATTCGGGTGATTGGGGTATCATACCAAATTGATCATGGGTTAATATGATACAGTCCCAATCATTGTTTTTGATATCACCGAAGATGCGCAGCCGCTTTTGCGGTGTAAAATCTTCCTTGCCGGGATATAATATTTTGGCATGGGGATAAGCTTTTCGGTAGGTTTCAGCGATCTCGTGCACATTGGCTTTTAAGCCGATGATCATCGGCTTATGGGCCAAGCCCAGCCGCTTCATTTCCTGTGCAGCCGTACACATGATAAGCGTTTTACCGGCACCTACTTCGTGGTCGCAGATGGCTCCGCCGTTGAGCTTGATCATCCATACAGCATCCTTCTGGCTGGGATAAAGGTCTTCGATGCCGAGCGCCCTACGATCCAGCCCCGGAAAATTCTGGTGGCTGCCGTTATATTGCGGACGGACGAAACAGTTAAAGGTATCATTGTACCTGTCGGTAAGGCGTTGTTTGAACTCATCGTTCTGCGCATGGAGCCAATCCGTAAATGCTTTGCGCATCTCGTCGATCTTGGTATTCGCCATTTGAATGGCTTCCATGTCCCGCACCTTTACTTCCCTGTCACCTATTGTCTCTTTTCTGGTGATATCAGGCGTGGTATTGACCAGTGCATGTTTAAATAAAGCAATGCCATCATAGGTACGGCTTTGTGATTTGATGGCATATTTTTCTGTGATGTGAATGTTCCTGCTATCACAATGGATAGAAAAATCATCCGTGTTTTCGGTATAGTGAATGCGTACCTCGGTATCGAACAGGTGTGATGCAAAGCGGTTATAGATGCCGGTAGGTATCCAGCGTTCACCGAGGTTAAAATCCAGCTCTTCAAATTCAATGCGGCGGGGCCTGGCCTCTTCAAGTGCTTTAAGGCTTTCGGCAACTTCTTTATCATCCGGTTGGCTGGAAAGGTATTCCCGCACTTTTCCTGCTTTCTCAACCACATTGCCCGATACCCATTTTTCAGCGATCTCGTATTCCTTCTCCAGTGGGTTGTAAAAGATCCGGCCATGCAGGGCATTCTTCAGGTCTTCTTTGGACATCCCGCTGATCCCCGCCATATAGTTGATATGAACAGCCCCGTATTTGTTAAGCGATGCAGTTAATGCTTCATCGGGATTGTCGGTAGCAAGCGTTGCGGTGGAGAAACTGACAGGCCGGTGGAATATATCTGCTTTATGTACCACACCGCCTACCACACGCTCCAGGTACGGCATTTCTTTTCCTGCGCTATCGGTTTTAATCACCTTGATATTATCGGCGCTGTTCAGGTTGCCGTACCTTTTCACAAAAGCATCATAGAGGTTATTCAGTGTTTCCCTTTCAGCCTTATGTTCGGCCCGAAGCGTCGCTTCATTGTTATAAAGATGCTGATAAGCATCCCTTAGCTGTATATAGGCTTCTGTTCTTGCTTTTTGAAGTGGGGTCAACGGTAAAGGATGGAAAATTGCGGAGCCTTTAGACGTATTAATATTTCTTAGATAGCCTACATAGCCATTTTCCGTTGCAAGGCAGTCATCCTTATGGAATGCCTGCACTTCGCCGTTATACGGAGCCGGATCGGTAGTTGCTTTTGATTCGGTAACCTGCTCAACTGGTTTTGTTTTTTCCAGCTCGCCGTCATTATTTACATTGATAGCGGAAAAAAGATCTCCCTGTCCGGCGGGAATGCCGTTCGCCTTTGGTGATGACGCGGCTGTATGATTGGACGGTTTTGCCGCCCGCACAGGAATGTTATCAAACAGCCCCGGTTGCCTTCTTTGTACAGTCCTTTTAACCGTAATTTTCCTTTTTGTGGTTGTGACAGGAGCAGCTACAACGCTGACCTGCGGCGCACCGCCAAAAAGATCGAACAGGCTTAATTGTACCTGCTCCTGTGGCGCTGCATCATTGGCTGTAATTATCGTATTTCCCTGTAGCTGATCTGATGCACGGTTGCCTGTCGCAGATGAATGAACAGGTGTATCAGGCGCTTGCATTCTTTGGGTAACAATGCCAGTAGCTGGCGGTTGAGGTGCTGGTGCCATTCCTGGCTGCACAACGGGCTTATCGGGTAAAATTCCTTTGTAGAGATTCAGGTCCAGATGATTCCTGAAATCTTCGCTCAGAATTTCCTTTGCATCCTTTGCAATACCACTAACGCCTCCGTTATGGACAAACATGGTATAAGGTTTACCATACAGATCGGTTGATTCGATGATCTCATTGAAAACAACACGGTCAGTGTACAATACCAGCGCATTGGTGTGGGTATTGTTCTTTGTTTCCAACGAGCGGCAAAAATCCTTTTCCATTTCAGACAATACCTGCTTGCCTGTGTTTTTCTGAAGAACGATGAGATCGCTGCCTACTTCGGTTCCCGCATGATCGGTAAAGAGGTTGTTGGGCAGCCTTACTACCGAAATGAGGTTATGCTCCCTCATCAGCGCTTCCCGGATAGGCTGGTTGGCAGGGCTATCCAATACACCTTGCGAGGTAATGAAAGCCAGGATGCCACCATTCCGGAGCGCATCGGTTCCCTTTAGGAAAAAGTAGTTGTGAATGCTGCGGGCAGCCTGAACCCTTGCCGGATCTTTTCCCTTCGAATACGAAAGGTCAAAAACTGAACTGGTGCCAAAAGGAATATTGCTGGCAACTACATCGTAATGGTTCAGTTCGCTTTCAGGCAGCTCTTCAAACCCCTTAATTCGGATTTCCCTGTCCGGATAGAGTTGCTCCAGCATCTTACCTGTAAGCAGATCTTTCTCATAAGCCGTAACATGGACGATTCCTTTATTAGCAAAGGGATCGACAAATGCACCAACGCCCGCAGACGGTTCGAGAAAATTGCGGATTTCTATACCGTTTTCTGTCAGTACATCTGAAAGTGTATGGATGATTTCCGGTGGGGTATAAAAGGCGGACAGTACCGAGCCTCGCATACTGTCCACATACCGCTTGTATTGTTTTTCATCACCGGCATTTTCTTTGAGCACCCGGTGCAGCTCCCTTGTCATTTCAAACAGTCCCCGGTCATATTCCGCCCATTGCTTTATATCTGTGGGGTTTTCTACGGGATTCAACACGAATTTGAGACCGCCAAATCCGCTATATTGCTTCATTAGCAGCCGTTCTCCCTGGGTAGCGTTGCGTTTCTCCTTTTCCAGTTTAAAAGCTATTTGCAGGGCATCAATATTCCATTGGAGATGTTGACGCTTACTGAAGGCCATTTTCCTCGATCCAGATTGCTATGGTTCCCGTTATTTCCGTGTAGAGCAGGCCGTATGCTTCGCTGTAAGCAAAATCATCCGTCAGTTCGTAGTTTGCGAACAGCGAACTGCATACAGGTAACATCTTTAAGGCAAAAGGGCGTAGTTCTTCATCCGCCATAATCGTATCGAACTCATTACACACCACCTGGAATATGGTGTCAAACCGGGAGAAGTGCAGTCCTTCAAATAATATGTAATCAGCAATATGGTCGCATTGCTCAATCGCATTTCCCGACCGGAAGGCACCCTCGTAGGCATTGGCTGCCCAACTGGAGCGTTGCTTAATGAATTTCTGGTCGTGTGCCTTTTCGGGAAAGCTGGTGTACAGTAACTCCTGAAGCCTGAGTGTAAAATAGGAGAGATCTTTTTGCGGTGTATCCATACAGATTTTATTTTGAATTTTATGATGGGCTAAAATATAATGGAAACAATGCCCTACACCTAAAGCAGTAGCCATTGGCGTTGGGTGGCAGTTTTTGGCTTATTGATTGGATATTTCCTGAAGTTTAATTTCTATTTTTACAAAGCAGACGGCTAAAGTAAAAGCCCGGTCTTAATGCAAACCAAACAATGAGAATATATAATGTAGAATTATTAGTTTCCGGTCCTGTAACTATTAGGAGAACAATAGATTTCAGAACAGACAAGGAATTGGACCTCGGAAATATCTTCCAAAGCGATATTTCCATACGACCTCACAAAAATGGTTTTCTGATCTCGTCCACCGTTTATACTGCTGATCAGGATCGTGCCTATAAAGTAGCGCTTCTTTTTATAGGCAAGATGCTTGATATTTTAGCTTTAAGAACTAACTCGGCACTAAATGTTAGTTTGAATGAATACCATCAAGTGAATGACAGAAATCCGGTAAGAGCAATTGTTGAAAGGCAAGAATTTATGTTTTGTTTCAGACTTGCAAGAGATTTGAATCTTAATGAAAACAAGCTGTTGAGAGCATTTAGCTGGTACAGAAAAGGGCTATATACTGAAGATCCATTTGATAAATTTCTTGCATTCTGGAATGCGATAAGTGTCATAGCAGACGGATATTGTAACGACAATGAACGGACCAGGCAGGGGATTATAAATAAGATATGGGATTGCTTCATTACTCTATGGGGTGAATGTATTGATTGGGAATACGTAAACGGTAATGAAAGATGGATTAACGATAATAATGACATACGAAACAAAATTGCACACGGCGGCGTAACAGTGGATGTACAATATGTTGAGAACGTGATTGCCCAATTGTCGATCGTCCAAAATGTTGCTTTTAAATTTTTGAAACAATGGGCTGAAAAGTTGGGCAGCGATGTCACAGAGCAATTCGTGTAATCAAATGTTGTTAGCGCTCAGGAAAGTTAGCATTCTACTGACTTCTGTATTCATCTTTGAGAAGGCAAACCATTTCTTGCCCAAGTCTTTTAAGGACGCCCCGATATGATAAAGTTCTGTTCCGTCAATTAGGAGGAACCGGTCATGTGCAAGCGTAAATATCTGAACGTCGATCTGTGGATATTGGCTGTTGTATCTGTGCACATCAAGTTGCAATTGACTGGATATGTTCTTTGTATAAATGGTGGCAGTTACAAACTGCATACGCTTCCCGAGCAATGTAAGCACCGTGTCATCAACGAAATTATCTATGAGAATAATTGATCTTTCGGCACTGCGTATAATATCCGAAACAAATGCGTAAGCATCAAATATCTGTCCGTTATAAAAGATGCCCTTTTCGCTATGGAGCTTACCGCTTTCCAGTGCTCTGAAAATTTCTTCAAATTTTCCGTCGGCTTCGAGTTGTTTGAGTTCAATTTTATCCAATCTTGAAAACAGCGCAGCATTGCCTATCAGCATCTTTCGCATTTCAACAAACGCATTCATAATCTCTATACTAACCTTTACGGCCACTTCGCTGCGCAATACGGCAGATAACATCGCAATGCCCTGTTCTGTAAATACATGAGGTAAATATCGCCGCCCGCCCCGTCCGGCGTTTGAGGTTCCAATTTGTGCTTGTTGCACAACTAAATTAGGTTAAAATAACAGCTTCTATTTTTTTATATTTAACTGATAATCAGTATATTTATGTCAGTTAAACAAAATTTATGCAAGGCAATAAACAATATCAAGAAAAGCTGTTTCTTAGTTTCCGTTTGTCGGAAAGGGTACCTCAAAACAACTTTTATCGTAGGTTAAAAGAAGTACTTGATTTTTCTTTTTTGCGGAAGCAAACGGCTGGTTATTATGGAACCGAGGGACAATCAAGCATTGATCCAGAAGTTTTCTTCAAACTAATGCTTATTGGATATATTGAAAACCTGTGCTCTGATCGTAAGATAATAGAGCATGCGTCCATGCGGATGGATATGCTATATTTCTTAAACTATGATGTTGATGAACCCCTTCCATGGCATAGTACATTGAGCCGAACACGCAAACTATATGGAGAGGAATTGTTTCTTAATGTCTTTCGTCAGGTGTTAGGTATGTGCATAGCAAAAGGTATGGTAAATGGAAGCAGACAAGCTATTGATAGTGCATTCATTAAAGCAAATGCCTCTATCTCAAGTCTGACTGAAAGGCAGATACAAGAAGATTGTTCTGTTTTTTACCAAGACCTCTTGAAAAATGAAGATGAAAATAAGAGCCCGAAAAACAAGGCAAGATCAACTGAAAACCAAAAATATGTGAGCACTTCGGATCCCGATTCTCGCCTGTCTAAAAAAGCTAACAAACAAAAAGCACTTAATTATCTTGGTCAGATTAGTGTAGATACATCTTCCCATGTGATTTGCGGTGCAATAGCTGATTTTGCAGATAAACGAGATGCCCAGTGCCTACCCACCATACTAAACCAGACGGTTGAAAGTTTAAAACAGAATGGACTGGAAGTGGAAGAGGTTTTGGCGGACTCGGCTTACAGTAGTGGCTCGTCTTTGAGATATTTGGAAGAAGTGGGAATACAGGCCTACATACCATGCATTGCTAATTACTTGCCATTTAGAGAAGGCTTTGATTATAACGAAATTGGTGACTTCTATCTGTGTAAAGCCGGAGTGAAAATCCCTTTTAAGGGAGTACGCACAGATTTTAGGGATAATAGTAAAACCAAGTACTATTATTCTTCTACAAAAGATTGCCAGCATTGTCCTTTCAAAGTAGAATGTATTAAAAATGCGAAGTATAAACAAATCGGTGACACCATAGATAAGCCCTATTATGATAGGATGTATACACGAACAAAAAGCAAAATGGGTAAGAAGATGAAAAACCTCAGATCATCTACTGTGGAACCAGTCATTGGAACCTTACTATATTTTCGGGGCATGAAGAAAGTCTATACAAAAGGGATAGATTTGGCTAAAAAACATGTGTTGCTTGCCGCTACTGCTTATAATCTTAAGAAATTACTTGCCTTTAGTGCCAAACGAAGTGTCAATTTTGATACTTCGTTTGGTATAAACTGTAAATTTAATCAACTCATAGGTTGCACAATGCGTATTATAGACAATATTACTGTAATATCCATCATAAAGATAAAAATCACATCTTTATTAGGACGCAAAAGAATCTTAACGCATTTTTAAACTAACTCCTGTTTGTGAGACCCTTTTTGAGATGAAGGTCGTGCAACAAGCACAATTTGGAACCTCAAAGTTTCGCTTTCCGCTTCGGTCAACTGAAAGCAAAACGTCTCCGGAAATCGTTCCATATTCCTTTTTACGGCTTTGTTCAATATTTTGGTTTCTACCCGGTACAGGGAGGCCAGGTCCTTATCAAACATGACCTGTTTGCCTCGTACTGAATAAATTAAATTTTCAATTTCCTTCCGGGTTATGATGGTGTTTTCTGTCATTACTTTTTTTGTGAAGTATTTTCAAATTCAAAAGAGGATTCTCCATTATCCTTTATAACGATATAAGCGTTGAACTTTTTGCCCGACTTGCTTTTCATTCCTTTGATAAGAGACGTTTTACCTTCCTTCACCAGTTTCTCAATCTCCGCCGTCGTAAGGGTTACCCCGCAAATGGTACGGAACTGTATCCAATTACAGGTTTCATCGGGACACTTTACTACTTTATCCCTGATAAGCAGGGCATGGCTTTTACATTTCGGGCAGGCGAGTTCCGGCTGTTTTTCTTTTGCAATATTCATGTTCAGAAGTTCCTTTGTTATTGCCGTTGCATAAACTTCCATTTCGTTAAGGAAAGTCGCCGCATCAGCCTCGTTGTTCTCAATTTTTTGCAGGGCCATTTCCCATTCTGCGGTCATGGCAACGTCGGCAATTTTTTTATCCTTTACTGTGTGGTACACCTGTAACCCCTTGTCAGTAGGGAACAGCGACTTTTTTTCACGCTGGATGTAATCTCTTTTAAAAAGAGTTTCGATAATAGCAGCTCTTGTTGCCGGTGTGCCAATACCAATACCCTGTAAGACCTTGCGTTCGGCATCATTTTCTATTTCCCTTCCGGCGGTTTCCATAGCAGACAATAACCCGGCTTCCGTATAGAGCACCGGCGGTTTGGTTTTCTTTTCAAGTACCTGGGCTTCTTTGATCTTCAGTTTGTCACCGGCCTTTAGTTCCGGCAGTTCCTGTACCGGCTCACCATCCTCCTCCGTAAAATTTCCCCTGATGGCACGCCATCCCGGTTCCAGGATCTTACATCCTTTAAGCGAAAAGTCATAGTGCAGTGCCAGCAAGCTGATTTCGGTAATTTCTTTAGAGCAGGCATGTGAAACTGACTCCAGTAAACGCAGGGCGATCATATCATAGATCGCATCTTCCTTTCCCGTCAATCCCAGCGGGATTTTCTCCGTAATCAAAAGTCCGTGATGATCGGTAACCTTCACATCGTTGACAATACGTTTCGTAAACCGTCCCCATTTCACCTTTGAAACGGCTTCTTTGCAGGAAGGTTTCTCCTCCAGCGCCCTGATTAGTCCCGGAATTTCGGCCCATATATCTTCCGGTATATGTTTGCTTCCAGTGCGGGGATAAGTAATGAATTTGTTTTCATACAAGCTTTGGGCAATATTTAAGGTTTGTTCGGCAGAAAGCCCCAGCTTTTTATTGGCTTCTTTCTGCAAACCGGTAAGATCGAACAGCAAGGGGGGCTGTTCGGAAACGTTTTTCTTATCAACCCCCGTTACCGTTGCCGATCCGTTTCGCTGGATGGATTTAAGCGTATCATCGGCGAGTTTGCGTTCATCCCATTTGGTTTTGGAAAGGCTTTTGAAATCCATGAACTCCTTGCGGTGCTCCAATTGAATCTGCCAGTATTTCTGAATGGTAAAGCTCTTGTTTTCCAGATAGCGTTTACAGATAAGGGCCAGCGTGGGTGTCTGTACCCGGCCCAGCGAATACACGCCACTGCCAGCGGCAATACTCAATGCCTGCGATGCATTGATGCCCACTAACCAGTCGGCACGGCTCCGGCCTTGCCCGGCCTCGTAAAGACCATCAAAATCACTTCCGGGTTTGAGTTTGTCGAAGCCCTGCCTGATGGCTTTTTCCGTAAGTGAGCTGATCCATAAACGCTCGAAAGGTTTGCTGCACTTCAGATATTGATAAATATACCTGAAGATGAGTTCCCCTTCACGGCCCGCATCAGTAGCCACGATAATGCTTTCCGAGCGGCCAATAACCTGTTCAATGACTTTTAATTGCTTTACAGCTCCGCCATCGGCGACATACGATCTGTCCTTTTTTATTTTTCGTACCGTTAATAAAAAGGGAGCCGGAATTATGGGCAGGGATTCTCTTTGAAACCCCAACAACCCATAATCTTCCGGCATCGCCAATCCCACCAGATGGCCCAACGCCCAGGTTACCAGGTAACCGTTACCTGCCAGGTATCCATCTTTTTTTTCTGTTGCGCCTAACAAGGCTGCAATCTCGCGGGCTACACTTGGTTTTTCTGCAATTACTGCTTTCATAATACAGTCGTTTTAGTGATTACCTTTTTCTACCCCTGGACTTTTCCGGAGCTTTGGTAGCATCCTGCTGTTGCTGCTGCTTTTTGTCCTTAGGCTGTTGCTGGCCGGTTTTCAAAGGCTCTTTGATATTCTTGGTAGCTTCATTGGTCTTTCCATCGGAGTTAACAGCTACCTGCGTTTTGTTTTCTTCTTTGGGCTGGATTTTCTCCTTTAGCTTATCAGGATTGTTGAAAGAAAATCCTGTTTTTCCTGTCTCTTTATCAAAAGTGATATAGCCCTGGTATTTCTGTCCCTTTTTGTCAATCAGCCCGTCCACATAAACCGTTTGACCTTCTTTGAACTTATCGTATTGCTGGTCGGTAAGTTCTTTTCCTCTGAATGTCCGGGGTGCTTCCTGCAATTGCCCCTGCTGCTGTTCTGCTTGCTGGTTTTGCCCGCGGTTAACATTCCGGTCAAAAAGAAACTCTACAAAACGCTTGTCGGCATTGAACTGTACCGGTGCATTGAACGGTTCCCCTTTTTTTGAAATCATTCCTTCAAGGTAAAGTGGTTTGCCTTCCATCAGGGCCTGCTTCTGCTGTTCGTTCAGTTTTATGCCTTTCATCTCATCCGGTATTTTCATCCAGTCCTGGCGCAATGCGATCACTTCGTTTGTCAACCTGTCAATGCTGATTACGGACGGCATTTTTTCGCCGGTTTTAGGATTGGTCAAATCAACCACACGACCCATGTTTCCTGTTTTTAGCAAATTCTCTTTGTCCTCTTTGCTAAATTCGTGTCCAAAGAAGGGGAAGTTTAAATTTGGTTCCCTGCGAATGCCATGAATAGCAACTACTACATCGCCGCTTTCATTGGTCTGAAGTGCGAGCCTGGCATCCATACGCGTAATGGCCGTACCGAGGTTAAGGCTTACGGGAACCAGTTCATTGGTCTTGAATCCCCGTAATAGCGGGTCGAGCAGGTTCTTCTTTTCAAGATACTCTTTGCTCAGTCCGAGGTTGTTCATTGTTTCCCAATCGATCTGTTCCGGTTTGTAGCGGTATTCGCTGGTTACCGGTGTTGCTTGTGCTGTTTCCATATCTTTTTTGTTTTCTTGTTTATTTTCTTGTTGCTGATCCTGTGGCTCCTTTACTGCAAGTTTTGCCATTACTGCTTCGCCCTCTTTGGTAGGCTGGTCTACCTGCTGCTGCATCTTTTGAGCCGCGTCAATGGCTTCAGCAGCGGGAATTTTAAAGAAGGAGAAACGTGTCGGGTCTTTAAGCTGCCTCCAGAAATTGGAAAAGAAATTGGAGAATATGTCCCCGCTCTTATCAACCCGCATAAACTGGCTCTGGTTTTTCTTATCCGGGTCCACGGTCTCCAGCTCTCCGTTTTTGTTGATACCTGTAACAGCCTGGATTTTCTTTTTTTCTTTATCCAGCACCAACAGAATGTCCGATAGCTGTTCGGGATATTGTGGCGTTGTCGTAGTCTGTTCACTCATGATCCTGATTATTTAAGATTGTAATAGTCCGAAAGTAGGAGAAGCATTGAAGCGTATGTTGTAGTTGGCTTTCCGTGGCACTATTTGTCACTTATTGTCCTTTGTTCTTTGCAGCGGAGCATTAAAATTATCCCGGACAAACTGATGCACATCGGACAACTTATAGTAAAGTTTGCCACTGATCGTGTAATAGGCTAATTTCCCCGAAGAGCGATAGCGCTGCAAGGAGCGTTGGCTTATCTTCAGCATTTGCAAAAGATCCTGGTTGTCGAGCAGCTCTTCACCGTCTATACTATTTCGGTCTTTGTGTATATTATTAATATGGTCGTTAAGAATGTCGAAACGATCCATGATGCGTTCCATCCACGCGATAAATTCCATTCTGTCAATATTCATACGGATACGTTTATTATGTTCATGATTTGTCTTGCCTCAATCATCGTTTTGCCTGGTGCCTGTATTACACGCACTCATTGGCTACGATTTTGTCTATACATCATTCAAACATCACAGGACAAAATTGAACAGTTTGGCACTCGTTGTCTGCCAAGTCATGCCAATTGAAAAGGCGGATTTTTTATTTTTTTTGCAATCCGGTTAAACCGTTGTTGTAGAGGTATTTCCTTGCTTTGGAGGCACTTTTAGTCTATTATAACCCTGACTTTGCCAATTGGCATATATGGGCAAAATGATGGGCATAAAAAAAGCAGCACGGATAACGTACTGCTTCTGTTTAGGGATAGCTATATTCCTATAAATTCTTATCCATGTATTCTTCCAGTGATTGTTTGAGCTGATCTAAAAATGCTGTCTTTGAGCCGGAACGGGTTTTCATCCGGTGGAAAGCATGATGCAGATCTCCGAGTGGAATACGGAACAGTATCTGGAACATGAGGCTTATTTTTCGGATACCGATTTTGCCATGTGAAATGGCCCCGGAAGCATATAGGGCGTAAATCAATTCGATCAATGCATTTTTTGATTCTGTCCAGAATACATCCTTCGTTGATTCTGGCTTTTGCATGACCATATCGGGATTTTCATCGGGATTGATCTTAGAAAGCAGATAAGTATAAAGCAATTCGTTTGCGATAATTCTTGCTATTTTATAGTCGTAGAAGGTTGAAAATGCTGGATCAATTTCAAAAACTATGCTGTTAAGGCCATCATGGTAATTTATATGGCCCCGCTTAAAATAAGTATCGTCCCGATCTGTACGACCCGAACGATAATAACGGTAAAAATCCGTATTGCAAATGTGCTCAATATATTCCCGCTTTAAATGGGCTAACTGTGTAGAGAAATAACTGTAGTACATTTTTCCATTGCTTACGGGACAGGTAGTTTCTATGCGAAATACCTTGTTATAATAAATCAATTTTCCCAATATCTGGGGTTTCACTGTCCGGAAGAAATGGGTTTCCTCTGCTTCGTCCTTAAAACCTTCTTTAATGACAAACTCTTTTACGGAAAAAAGTAGTTCCTGGAGATACAAGGTCATCTCATAAGCCTCATCGATTAACCTTTTATTTTGTAAGGAAACCTTGTCCTCTTTATTGTGAATTTCCAGGATAATGGTTTGTAGAGAGTATTTCATAGCTTATAATTTTTGTAGGATTAGCAAACTTTATAGTTGAAACTTTCCTAATTAAATCACAAAAATTATAATTATAAACGAAAATATTCCCCAAGTAGAACCCAACTTGGGGAATTATATATCTATTGCCTTATCGGAAAGCCCCAATCCGGCTAAGCGTAATAATCATGGAGTATTCGGGGTAAAGGTCTAGGATCAGTTGAGTATATGCGGTAATCTTCAATATCCCCCTTGACTTATATCAGGTTATGGAAGGAGTATTATAGACACAGGGCAATTGGGTTACCATAGGTAAACAGAAAAAACGGTCTGTTGCTGCCATTGATACAGCCTGTTTATCTACAACTCGGTAAAAATATGGTGAGGGATCACGTAGGATAAGAAATGGAAGGTTAGATTATTAAATAAAATGGAAATTAGATTATGATCTGACTAAGATCCAATCTAATTTCCAATTTCAGCTTACTTTTTTTCTTTAGTATCATGGTGCTCTTTTTCATCATGATGTTCAGTCTCCGGATGATGCTCTTTTTCTTTATGATGCTCCGGCTCATTGGCATGTTCCGGTCCCTCATGATGTTCCTTGTGTGGATGGTGTTCCTGATGTTCGTGGTGTTCAGGATGCTTGTGTGATTCCTTTTTTTGTTCTTCGTTGTTCATAACATTTTAAGTTTAAAGTGAATACTATATGCTTACATTCTATGAATATTATAATGGAGACAAATACAATGCCACTAAGTTCCTAACAATGCGGCTTGGTAACAGCCTACTTTTGCTTTTCCACGCTTTTTTTGTGCCCTTCACCTGAAACATGAAGGTAATAATGCCTCACCTGTGCTATAATTGCAAGAATAAGTATTGCACTCACTATTATGATGAATATTATCCTGAGAACAGCATACCATTTTTTTTTAGGTCGCCGCTTAGGTGTCAACTTCCTGTTGATGCTATAGATCGGAGCAACCGGTTTTTTATTATTCGCTTTTTTGTTCTTTCTCATTTTAGCTGAATTGTTAGTCCTCCAATATGTATGTTTAAACCCCACACACCTGTGAAATCAACAAAAGAACAGCCCAATAATCTCATTTGATCCTGCAACTAATGAATATTTCTCAAAGATGCTGAAGGATAAAATCGACCCTTTGATCAGGAGGTAGTACGGGAACCTGGATGACCGGACACGGGAAACGGCTATAGACCTCAATAATCAAATTATGTATCCTAATCTGCTCTTGTTCATCCTCCAGTCTTGCATAATCATTGATTAACGGAAGACGGTCCAGTACAAACACTTTCTGATAACAAAATTTCTTGCACATCACAATAAGCCTATCGTCATATTTCAGTCCAAGAAATTCGTAATAGGCCATAGCATCGGGAAGTGCTCTATCCAAAAAAGCGACTTTGTTCACGTCCAGTGTTGATTCCTCCCTGATCTGAAGATTCAGTATTTCCAACTGGAATTGCTCCCTGTTACTCCTTATTTCTTCAACTGTTCTACCTTCAACTTTTTGGGTATCGATATAGTGTCTTGCCTGTTCTGCAATCGTCACATATCCCCGTTTTGCCAGCAGTTCCACCACGGTAGTTTTTCCAGTGCATGGCCCTCCTGTAATTACATACCAGTTTGTTTTTATTTCTTTATGGTTGATGACATCCATTTTTTGTACTATTTTGATGGTTCGCAGAGCATACGGCACTCATTAACGATTGACCTGATCTTCGCAGCAGATAGTCCCGACTTCTCTAATATTTCGCTACGTTGCAACAGGGACTTACAGAGAATAACATCATTTGCCAATAAGAATTTTTTGTCTCTTTCAGTTAAGGTAACCAGGCAGGTAACCGGATAAAGACCGGCGCGATCTATAAGATCTTTAAAGCCTTTGCCCCTTGGAAAATCCCACCCAAGCAATTGCATTTGCATGCAGTTGCCATATTGTATCGCATCCTCGGAAAAGCGTCCGTTTGTCACTATCCAGCTTTGATGAAACTGGGGGCCGTGACAACCACTATCCTGCCATTTTTTTTCCGCATCAAGAAATCTTGATTGAATATAGAGTGGTATTTTGACATCGCTTACAAAGCCCTGGCGGTTATGGAACTTGCATTCCACCATGACATGGTGTTCCACTTTTGTAGCGATAACATCTATTTCATGCTTTACACAATGTCCCGGAACAATCACTCCTGTTTGGGTGCTGTATCCCATTGATTCCAAAATGGCTGCTGTAAGTTTTTCAAACGGGAAACCTGTAGGGCCGAGCGCCATCACCGCTTTTTTCAGGTTATAACGGGCGGAGACAGACTTTGACATTTTTTTCAGCCATTTGAAAGCAGTCCTGTAAATATCCTGCGTAGCCATTCCATCTTTGAGGATGTCCTGCACTTTTTGCAGCACAACCTCAATCTGTTCGGAAGTCGCTCCCGACCTGGACAATGATTGTCTCAATTTGTTACTGTCAAAAACCGCACGTTCGCCTGATGCTTTCGTAATGTATATTTCATTGATGGTATTTTGCATAACTATTTCCATTTTTATCTAAAGAGGTGTATCCCTTCTAAGGACTTACTTAACACGTTTTTCATTACCGAAAACTTCTTACCCATAATTGTAGGCTAAAACTTCATTCGTTGTATCCTTATGGCATTCAATATTGCAATCAGGGATACGCCCACATCAGCAAAAACAGCCTCCCACATAGTAGCCAGACCTCCAGCCCCTAAAATCAAAACGATACCTTTTACCACAAAGGCAAGGGTAATATTCTGCCAAACGATCTTTTTTGTTTTCTTGCCGATATTGATGGCTATTGGGATTTTGGATGGTCTGTCATCCTGGATGACAACATCTGCTGTTTCTATGGTCGCATCGCTCCCAAGTCCGCCCATTGCGATACCGACATCACTTAGTGCAACTACAGGGGCGTCGTTTACCCCGTCACCCACAAAGGCTACCGTTTCGTTCTTAGCTTTGATTTCCTTTACCCGGTTGACCTTATCTTCCGGCAACAGATCACCGAACGCATTGTCGATCCCCAGTTTATCGGCTACAAATTTCACGACCGAAGTTTTATCACCACTTAACATGGTCACCTTCACATTGAGCTTGTGAAGCAGGTCAATGGTCTGCTGCGAGTCTTCCTTGATACTATCGGCAATGGTAATATAGCCTACAAATTTTCCATCGCTGGCCACTGCGATAGTCGTATAGACTATGGTTGATGGATCAACATCGTAACTGATACCGAACTTATCCATCAATTTAAAATTTCCAACCAAAAGTTCCTTGCCATTTATTGTCGCTTTCAAACCATGTCCTGCTATCTCTTCCGTATTTTCGAGCTTAATAGAGCTGTCAATATCTCCCACGTATTCGTGTATAGCGGTTGCTACAGGGTGCGTACTCAGGCTCTCTATCGCATTAACAAGTTTCAATGTTTCATCCTTATTAAATTCGGGCTTGAACACTACTTCCTGTACCTTAAAAACTCCTTCAGTCATTGTACCGGTCTTATCCATTACGACATTTTGTATCGCAGCCATTGTATCCAGGAAGTTGCTTCCTTTAAAGAGAATACCATTGCGGCTGGCAGCTCCAATACCACCAAAATATCCCAGTGGAATGGAAATGACCAATGCACAAGGACAGGAAATCACAAGGAATATCAAAGCCCTGTACAGCCAGTCATTGAATACATAATTGTCTACAAAGAAGTAAGGAACAAGACATATTCCTATTGCCAGAACGACCACGATAGGGGTGTACACTTTCGCAAACTTCCTGATAAAAAGCTCCGTCGGGGCTTTTTGGGAGGTGGCGTTCTGTACCAGCTCCAGTATTTTACTAAGTTTACTATCTGTATAAGCGGTAGTTACCTTAACACGGGCTACTGTATTGAGATTGATCATTCCGGCAAGCACCGTTTCTCCCTTGTTCTTGGTATCCGGCTTACTTTCACCCGTGAGCGCTGCTGTATTAAAGGATGCATTGTCGGTAAGGAGTTCACCGTCAAGCCCAAGTTTTTCTCCGGGTTTTAGCTGAATAATATCCCCGATCTGGGCTTCTTCCGCTTTGATGGTCTTGGCACGGTCATCTACAAGGATAGTTACCTCGTCGGGCCGCTGGTCGAGCAATGCCTTGATGTTTCTTTGTGCCCTGGATACGGCAAGGGTTTGGAACACTTCGCCAACTGCATAGAACAGCATTACTGCTACTCCTTCGGGGTATTCTTTGATAAAAAACGCACCGATAGTTGCAATGCTCATCAGCAAAAACTCCGAAAATACCTCACCTTTTGAAATACTTTTGATGGCGTCTTTAATTACAGGAAATCCCACAATTGCGTAGGCTATCAGATACCAAATAAACCTGACAGTCCCCTTAAACCATTCCTGAGGTATCCAGTTATCGAATGCTATGGCAGCGAGCAAAAGTAACAGGGAAATGATGGAAGGAAGGAACATTTTAAATGGACTTTCACTTACATTACCGTGGTCATGACCAGCATCATCGCTATGGCCATGATCGTGTCCGTCATTTTTATGATGTTCCTCTTTTACAAGGTCTTTTGCGCCTGCCTTGGTATATACTTTTTCCGTTTGGGTGCAACAGATCTGCCTGCCCTGCGCGTCATATTGATGTTTGTGCTCCATGATTTCTATTTTAAAAGATTTTTTAATATTCTGTCTGTAAAAAATTGCTTTGTAATCTGATTACCTTCTTTCAACACATCATCAATTGAAGGAGCTTTGTTGCCCAAATACTTCTTCGCCTGAAGTATTGCGTCCTTTTCATTTTTGATGCCTTTGGTTTCCATGATAGCCTCTGCCAACGCCAGTAGTCCGAAGCCCCGGTCTTTGAGTAGTCCCAATTGCTCAATCATCCAGCTAAGAGCGAAAAAACTATATTGGGAAAGCAATAGCGGGTGCAGTTTTTTATCCTCCACCGGGGGTAACCTATTGTAAGGCGAGTTTAATACGGAACCTGTAAGGTAGTTCCCTAAGGCCAGTTTTTCCTGTTCAATCTCTACGAGCTTTATGCAACCCTGTAAAACTTGTGCGTATATACTCAACCAGCGCAATTTTCTGCGCAACTCGTGGATACCCGATTCTACATCGGTAAAAGCAACTTTGCCTTCTTTTGCGAAATCCACTATCTCTTCAATTTCCGACCTATAGAATTTCCGGAGACGTTTGTGCTGTTCATCTTTATTTTTCCAGCCTGTTTTTTTAAGATCATTGTTAATCCTTTCTAATTGCTTTCCGTTTAACCAGCCCTCGCTCTTGAGTATTTTGTTAAGCTTGCTTACGGTTTTTTCCTCTTTACGGGAAAAATAAGACTTAACATCCCCCGGTATTTTCTCATTGCTAAAAAACAGTTTGCCGTAAGCATCAAAGTAATCTATACTACCTAACGTATCTTCCAGTAGCTTGAATTTTTCCTGCATCTTATCAAATTTCTTCCTGTTAGGCCCGGTGGAGCTATATATCCTGGCCAGTGCCTCCAGTTGAAACAACGGTGTCCTGAAATCGTTCTCAAAGAGATACACAGCAGGGTCTTCGGTAGTTTTTGCCCTCTCCAGGAGGACGGATATCGTATTTAGATGGATATCAAATTGGATATTGTTTTGATTCATTGTTGCTTTTCTTTATCGTTAAATAATTTGTCAACAAATTTTCTATAAGGAGCAGATTTGTTGATACTAAAAATCAAGAGAATGATGAGCGTTGATGAGACAGCTATTACAAACATATTAAGGGCGATGGCTACTCCGATCGCGGAAGTCGCCCACAATCCGGCGGCTGTAGTGAGTCCTTTCGGCATATTTCTTTCATCCCGGAAAATAATACCTGCCCCAATAAATCCTAAGCCCGTGGCAACCGCTGACAAGACTCTTGAAATTGCCGATTTATCTTCAGACAAGTGCGCGGCGACAGATACGAACAGACATGAGGCAACACAAATGCAGGCGAAAGTACGGATGCCTGTGTTTTGTTGTTCTCTTTCGCGCTCCACGCCAACAATACCTCCCAGCAGAACTGCCAGTAACAATTTAGCCGAAAGTAAAAGTTCAAATTGAATATCCATTTCGCTTATGGTTAATGATTAATAATGATAACCTTACATTTCATAATAAGAGTCGTTTTGAGGCTTCACTGGAATATCTTTTTCCCCGATCATTTCTAATATGTTGATCTCTATTGTTTGTGCCAAAGAAGTCATCGGTGTATCAACAGGAGTATTCTCGAAAGGGTCCTGCATGATGATGGCCGTTTTTTCGATGGCAATAAAAAGTGTTGGGATAAGGATGGTCATTACGATTTCGACAGCAAGCTGCGAATCCTCCAACCCGAACGGTAAAATAGCTGCGAAAACATAGATTAATGTATGTACCAAAAGGCTATATGATCTTGGGAAAACGGTATTCTTAATTCGTTCACACTTACCCATACTATCGCATAACCTTGCAAGTGTTTCATTTAACTGTACCTGTTGAATATCCGTAATTGCTCCCGCGGCAGCTAACTGCTTGATAGTCTCGGAATGTTTATTGAGTAAAACGTTTGGTATGTTTGCAGCATTTATCTGGTGAATATTTAAGTACGCCTGAACAGAAGGGGAAAATTCCTGCCTGCGCAATGACTCTCCCAAAGCATAGGTCCAGACGATTTGCCTGCCAGCAAATTCTTTGATTTCGTACTTGAGGTCATCAGGAATAAACTGTATGAACTGTCTCACTAAGCTTCGTGAATCATTTACGATAGCACCCCAAACTGTTCTGGCTTCCCACCATCGTTCATAGGATTGTGCCGTTCTAAAAGCAAGCAAAAGGGAAACCGCAGTTCCTACCAGAGCAGGAACACTTAGAGGCAATGAAGTTTTTTTAAATGTCGGATGCATATCCAACAATCCGATAGATATCGCAAAAACACAGATCAAAACCATCTGTGTTTTGATTTCATTGACAAAGTACCATATTGATATTTTACGATTTAATAACATAAAAATATTGTGATTTTATATTGTCATTTTTACCGCAGGCATCATTTCCAACGCCCGGATTTTTTTATAAATCTTATCGTGAGGTAATAGGTGCCAATGACTAAAAAACATACTACAGCATACTTTATTCTGGTCGCCTGATCTCTGCCGATTAGGTCGGGATACTTATACAGTAATATAAATGCTATGCCCAAAAGCCAGACAAACTGTGTCCCATACTCTTTGATCAGCCATCTTCTCCAGTTAAATTTCATTGAGGAAAACGTATCCCCGATACCTTTAAGACTGGGAACCCATCGATTCACTTTCTTGGTGTAGTCTATAAAACCCTGACCAAACTTTTTCCTGAGATAGTCTTCTTCAGCAAGGACAATACACTGATATATACCAACAAACAACGGCATTATTACAAGTGTAAACAACAATGAATTAGCCATTATTCCGGCTCCCCATAACATGAGTATGTTTCCTATATAAAGGGGGTTTCTTACATGGCTGAAAATTCCGGTAGTGACCAATTCGTCTGCGTACACTTTTCTATTTTGCCCGCCTCTTATTATATACGCTAACCCTATGGTGCCGCCCCTAATGAGCTGGCCGGAAATGGTTATTATTAAGCCAAAAACAATGGGATAAAAATAATATTTGTCACCCCATCTTTCCGCTCCAAACAACTCCATCGATGGGGCAAATAGTAGTAAGTACAGAAATATGAAAATTACATTTCTGTACCTAAAGAAGAAATTTCCTAATTGTATTATCATTTTTTTGCTATTATTCCTGTGAAATTATACCAGCGAAAAAACACCTCGACTTGTTTAAAGCCCGCGTTTTTCAGCATATTGATATTTTCGCTTGTCTTGTAAGGTATCAACACGTTTTCAAGCGCTTCCCGCTTCTGTGAAATCTCAAGCTCACTGTATTCGTTTCTTCTTTTGAAGTCATAGTAGTAGTTGATGTACTCCCTGTTAAATGAAGCTTCTTCCGTGAGGATCTTTTCGACAATGATAAATACTCCGTTTTCGGTAAGTCCATCATATATCTTTTTGACAATTTCCAGTCTATTAATAGGTCGAACAAATTGAAGAACCAGTACCATCGTTACAACTGAAGCATCCTGTACAGGTACATCCTTTGTAATATCAACCATATTGAGTTCTATTTCTCTGTTAAGCGATAGACTATTCAATTTTTCCCTGCATTTGACAATCATCTCTTCGGAATCATCTATTCCTACAAGGTTTACATTTTCAGGAACCAGTTTAGATATTTGTATTAAGGTGGTTCCTGTGGAGCAGCCTATATCATACACTTTTGTCTTTGGCTGTACATGGTTTTTTGCCAATTCACTTACCATTCGCTGCATCTCCCCATAGAAGGGTACCGACCGACTAACCATGTCATCAAAAACCAATGCAACTTTTTTATCAAATGCGAAATCAAAGGCGGTATCAACTTTTTTCTTAAATACATCATCCGATAAGTTGTTAGTATTTTCGTCTTTCATTTTAATTTTTTTTCTTGTTCACCAATTCAACATTAACGTCCTTAAATCTGCTCAGGACAGACTTTCCATACTCGGTGCAATAGTTGTGAGCCATAAGTAGCGACGTGTTTACTTTCTGCCATTCTTCTTCCGAATATATCTTGTCAAGAAACACTTCAAACTCTTTCCTGATGGCTTTTGCATAATGAGGATATGAGGTTTTAGTAAAATGGAAAAGGTCAGCGTCGCACAATACTTTTTCAACCATAGTCCTTGGACGCTGTGGAAATTTCGTTGCTTCTATACAAGCCAATACTGATAAAATAAAATCAGTATTGGCACCACATTTTTCCAGATAACTCTTTGCTATCTTTTTACTTTCTTCTTCATGACCGGTATAAGCATAAGCGTATCCGCAGTCGTGAAACCAGGCAGCAACGATAAGTATCTCCATCTCTGATTTATCCAAATCGCTGTTTTGCCCGATCTCCCAAGCTGCGTTAACTACTTCACTGGTATGAGCCAGGTTATGAAACACAAGGTCAGATGAGAGTTTTTGCTTTAGAAAAAGCAAAACGTAATTTTCTACAGACTCTATCAATTGATTCATAACCTCATCATTTTAGGATTAATGATCGTCATGCCCTCCAGCATTGCTCAGTTTGGCATTAATGAAGAAGGCTCCCTTTGTAACTATTTTTGCGTCTTTTGGAATATTAGTTACAGGAGTGATTACCGTATATCCCAATTCGGAAACGCCTTTCGCTACTTCGATCTTTTCAAAGTTCATTTTAGGTTCGCTTTGTTGGTTCTCGGCAACATGATCGTGTTTTTCGCCTTCTTTGTGTTCATCACCTCCTTCTTCATGACCGGCTTCAGGTTCTTTGTCTGTGTGAACGAAAATGTAGAATTTACCTTCCGCCTCAACAATGGCCTCATTTGGCACCGTAGGTGCCATAACATTTTCTACACTCACCATTCCTGTGATGTTCATGCCATCAATCAGTCCGGTTTTATTACCTACCACTGTACAGTGCACAGCTACCGTTTTGCTTTCGTTTTCAAATGATGAACCTATATTGAATACTTTTGCATTATATGTTACCTGGGGGTTATTGGTGATGGTGAAATTCACCGTTTGTCCCACTTTCATGTAGGGGAGATCCTTTTCAAATACCTGAAGGTCAAGATGGAGCAAACTGTTGTCTACAATTTCAACAACGGGGGATGACACATCTACATAACTACCGATCTTGGCAAACTCATTACTTATTGTACCACTGACAGGACTTGTAACTACCAATGCAGCTCTTAGATTATCCCGGTTGATACTTGTCGGATTAATACCCATTAACTGTATCTGCTTTTGCAATGAAGCCTTACGAGCCAATAATGCATTGATATCGGCTGTAGCACTTTGAAGGTTCTTCAAAGCCCCGGCGTTGCCTTGATTAAGCTCTTTCTGACGATTTAATTCCTGCTGCGCCAGGGTAATCTTGCTATCGATGGTAATATATTCTTCCTGCAACTGAACAAACTGCGGATTTTCGATGGTGGCAATAACTTGGCCCTTATGGACAAAATCACCCAACTGAACACGAAGACTTTTAACAACACCTCCATAAAGCGAAGTAGCATTTGCCTTTTTATTATTGGGAACCCTAAGCGCACCATTCGCTTTAATAGAAGCAGTGAGATTTTTATTTTCGATATTTCCAAGAGTTATTCCAACCGCCTTGATCTGTTCCTGGGTAAGTGATGCAATGGTTGTGGACTCTTCCTCTCCATGCCCTTCTTCGCCTTTGGCCTCTGCCTTTTTTGCTTCGGCAGTACTACCTTCTCCGGTCTTTTCCTTTCCACCACAGCTATATAAAGAAGATACAAGTATAACTGCAACTAATATTTTTCCTATGATTTTCATTTTATCTTATTTGTTATTGAAGTAATTGAATTGGATGGCAGATTGGTTGTACTGATTCATAACATCCAGATAATTTTGACGGATACTGATCGCCTGGTTAAGAAATTGACCCAGGTCTGCAAAACTTATTTCACCGGTTCTATAACTCAGGCTTGCCGCACTAATGATTTCCTCAGCTTGCTTTAACCCAGAGGTTTCATAGAAATTCAACAAAGTGTAGTTTTTTTCTATATCAGCGATTGCAGAAGCTCTTTGCGTCTGGAATACTTGAGTTTGGTAAGACAGCGCCTTTTCCTGTACTTCTTTTTCAGCCACTGCAACCCTGACTTTATTCCGGTAGGCTCCGGTTCCGAACAATGGGAAGGATGCCATTACCGAAAATCCGGAGAAAGGGTCTTTCGCACCCCACACCCGCTGACTGAAGAACCGACCCGAAAACTCCGGCTTATTGGTATTCTGCTGAACTTTAATATTGGAAGATGCAATATTTACATTCTGTTCCTGTAAGGCCAATACCGGGTGGCTGGCGGTATTTTCCAACAATTCAACTTCTACTTTTTTAAGTGGTTCGGCCACCGGGAGCAACCACTCATTTTGATTTAAAAGCATCATCAATTGTTGTTGTTGTACCGTCATTGCCTTCTTGTTCTGTTCAAGGAAAGCCTGTAATTCCCGCAGCTTTGCCTCTGCCGCTACCTGGTCCAGTTTTGCAACGTCTCCCGTTCTTACACGTACTTCTGTAGTTTTGAACAGCATTGTATATATACTGTCCAAACGTTGAAAAAGAGCCTGTTTATCCTGTAAATACCAAAGCTGATAATAAGCGGTTCGCACATCTCTTTTGACAACGGCATTTAAAACATCGGTATTGAGTTCAGCATATTTGAGTTGTTCCCTGAAATAATTTTTCCGGGCTGCATATAGACCAGGCCAGGCAATACCTTGCGACAAACCTATTTTTAAAATACCTACGTTATCGGAAGGACGTAAGTCCTCGTTTTCAGCAAACACACCTGTTTTGGGAATATCAGTTGCCGTCTTCACATTTAGAGAAGCACTTTTGATTTGAGCAGTATTCACACCAAATTGTTGATTGCCCTTTAACGCTGTACCTATAGCGTTATCTATTGAAATCCGCTGTTGTTGCTGTGCCTTAACAGATGAAAAGCCTCCCAAGAACAGCAAGATCACTACTGCCATTGTTTTCATGCCTTTGCCTTTGATATTTGGTTTCGAGTTGAAGATGATGTATAGGAGTGGCAATACGAACAGCGTTAGAAATGTCGCTGTGATCAATCCGCCAATCACAACGGTCGCCAGGGGCTTTTGCACCTCCGCACCGGCACTGGTACTGATAGCCATAGGCAGAAAGCCCAAAGAGGCCACCGTTGCCGTCATTAATACCGGGCGCAAACGCGTCATCGTACCTTCTTTGACCCTTTGGAACACATCATCCAAACCTTCTTTTTTTAACTGATTAAACGTTCCTATTAGCACGATACCATTTAATACAGCAACCCCAAACAGGGCAATAAATCCGATACCCGCACTGATACTGAAAGGCATCCCCCGAAGCATTAATGCAAAGACACCTCCTATGGCACTCATGGGGATTGCGGTAAATATTAAAGTAGCCTGCTTAAAGGAGTGAAACGTGAAATACAATAACATAAAAATTAGCAGTAGCGAAACAGGAACTGCGATCATCAGGCGGTCACTCGCTTTTTGCAGATTCTCAAACTGTCCGCCATAAGTGAAGTAATATCCGGAAGGCAGCTTGACTTTAGCTGACAACTGTTGCTGTATATCTTCCACGACACTCTGCACATCCCTGCCAGCAACGTTGAACCCTATAACAATACGGCGTTTTCCTGCTTCCCGGCTTATTTGCGCAGGTCCCAACTTGTATTCAACATTTGCAATCTGGGATAGCGGTATTTGTATGCCTGTACTTGTAGGTATCATCAGGTTATTTACATCATCTATACTGCTTCTATGTGCACTATCCAACCGGACAACCAAATCAAATCGTCTTTCGTTTTCATATACTTGGCCCGAGCTTTTGCCAGCAAAAGCGGTACTCACCACGTCATTTACGTCCTGTATTGTCAACCCGTAGTTGGCAATTCGAGTGCGATCATATTCAACATTGATCTGCGGAAGCCCGCTAACCCGCTCGACCTGGGGAGAAGTAGCACCGGGTACACCTTGAATAACCTCACTTACTCTATTCGCATAAGAAGCCAGCGTGTCGATATTCTCACCAAAGATCTTGACTGCTACATCCTGTCTGATCCCCGTCATCAGCTCATTAAAACGCATCTGGATCGGCTGGTTTTTTTCAAAGAACACACCTGGTATAACTTCCAGCTTTTCCATTATAGCATCTGCGAGTTCCGTATAACTTCGTCCAGATTTCCATTCATCCTCAGGTTTAAGGACCGCCATTAGGTCAGTAGCCTCAGGAGGCATCGGATCTGTAGGTACCTCGGCTGCGCCGGTTTTACCTACAACCATCTTGACTTCATCAAATTGTTTGATAATCCGAGAAGCCTGCATGGAAGTTTCGATACTCTGATTCAAGGAACTTCCCTGTGGTAGAATACAGTGAAACGCATAGTCTCCCTCTTGTAATTGAGGAATGAACTCTCCACCCATTCTGCTGAAGAAAAATATAGCAATTGCAAAAATGCCAACGGTGACGCCTACTACAATATATTTAATCCGGATAGCTTTTTGTAACAATGGTTGGTACCAACTTTGTAATTTCCCCATCATCTTGTCACTAAATGTGCGTTTGTGACTGGTTTTCTTTGATAAAAACAAAGCACACATCACTGGGATATAAGTCAGGGATAATATCAATGCTCCGAAAATGGCAAAGCCAACTGTCTGGGCCATTGGACGGAACATTTTGCCCTCAACACCAACCAAAGTAAGAATAGGGATATATACAATGAGGATAATGATTTCTCCAAAAGCAGCACTGGTACGTATCTTAGACGCCGAAGTAAATACTTCATCATCCATTTCAGTTTGAGTCAACTTGGCCGTCGATTTTCGCAGACCAAGATGGTGCATTGTAGCTTCTACGACGATAACAGCCCCATCTACGATCAGTCCGAAGTCTATAGCTCCTAAACTCATCAGGTTGGCGCTCACTCCAAATACGTTCATCATTCCAAGTGCAAATAACATTGCAAGGGGAATGGCAGAAGCTACGATCAATCCGGCCCGGAAATTCCCAAGAAACAATACCAGTACAAAAATCACTATCAGCGCTCCTTCAATCAAATTCTTTTCCACTGTACTGATAGCCCGACCCACAAGATCAGTTCTGTCCAGGTATGGTTCGATAGTAATATCATCAGGCAGCGACTGTTGAATAGTAGGTAACTTTTCTTTTATCCGCTTAACAACCTCGTTACTGTTTTCCCCTTTCAACATCATCACTACACCGCCTACAGCGTCTACTTCTCCATTATAAGTTAAAGCGCCATACCTTACTGCGTTACCGAATTTCACTTCAGCAACGTCATTTATATATATGGGTACGGCTCCGGAATTTTTAACCACAATTCTTCTAACGTCATCTAAAGACGTTACCAGACCTATACCTCTGATGAAATAGGCATTTGGCTTTTTGTCGATATACGCCCCCCCGGTGTTCTGGTTATTCTTTTCAAGAGCTGTAAAGATATCCGGGATACTTACACCCATTGCTCTCAATCTATCGGGATTTACAGCAACTTCGTATTGCTTCAATTGACCTCCAAAGCTGTTCACTTCGGCAATACCCGGAGTACCATATAATTGCCTGGCAACGATCCAATCCTGCATCGTGCGAAGGTCTTTTGCGTTGTATTTGCTTTCGCTTCCCTTTTTAGGGTGAATGATATACTGGTACACTTCGCCTAAACCTGTACTGACCGGTGCCATTTCCGGCGTTCCGATTCCCTGAGGAATTTTATCAACAGCCTCTTTGAGTCTTTCATTGATGAGCTGCCTGGCAAAGTATATGTCTACTTCCTCTTCAAAAACAACGGTTATCACCGAAAGTCCGAAACGGGAAATACTGCGGATTTCTTCGATTTTCGGAACATTGGCAATACTTTGCTCTATGGGAAAGGTTACCAGTTGTTCTACTTCTTGTCCTGCCAATGTTGGACAGGTAGTAAATATCTGAACCTGATTGTTGGTAATATCAGGGACGGCATCTATGGGCAATTTGGTGGCACTCCACGCTCCCCATATTATAAGTAACAAAGTCATTAAACCAATAATGATTTTGTTCTTTATACTGAATTTAATAATACGATCTAACACAGTGTATTTTGTTATTTAACGCTTAGTAAAAAGATATGTAGTCCTTTTCTCAGAATGGAAAAAGGCGGGAAAGATGCGTGCTGTGTATTGTTATACGTAAATTGTACAACACCTGATCAAAGCCGAAAAGCAATGATGTTACGGACGATATGCACAAAATGCATATCAAACGATAAGACACGATCTAAAAGAAATTAAGCGTTAAATCTCGGCGGCTGCCAAATATTTCCGGAGTAGTTGGAAACAAAAAAACAATCCCTTATTGAACCTTTTTGGCTTTAAATTCTCGTAAAGGGATATTAAATTCTGGTAAGTTAAACTTAAAGGAGGTTACTGAAACACTGCAACAAGTGCACTGGCAAAACGGGGAACAATTATCGTCTTTGTCTTGATTATGATTATGACTAAGGTCTTTGGATGGAGATTTTAGTTCCGCACAAACATTCTTAGCATCGCTGCACGGAGCACCGAAAAGTGCCGTGAAGTAAATTACTAATATGGTTGCTATCCATTTCATGCAAGTGCAAATTTAAGAAAAAAATCCGTGCAATACTGTTGCAAAAATCACTTTTTTTCCTTATAGATACTATTTTCTCTAAAATGGGGTGGTTAATAGAATCGAGCTGATTAGTTAGTTAATAGCCGACAAAATGTTCGAGTAACCGGAGAAATGCCCTATGGATAACAGATTTGCTTCATAAAGTCGTTCTTCAGATATCCTGAACCACAAAACAAATGGTAACAAAAACGTTAACTATAATTAGCGAAAAAAATTATGTTTTTGCAACATTGTATAAAAAATACAGGGTTTTTCAACCCCCATATTTAGCTGGTATTAATAGCTTTTTTCTGAAACCAATTTCCTCAAATCCTCCAAAAAGTGGTTCGAAAATTGTCCCGACAGGACGACTAGAATGTTAAAAGAGGCATGTCCTCTTTTTTCTTTTTTATCCCTTTTAAAAACTACTATCAACACTTCTCTATAGGTCAATTTTTAGTATCTTCACATGAGGATAAAAGGACATTACATGATCCTCCCACTGATACGGTTTTTCAACATCATATTTTCCGCATTGCTTGCGGGAACAAGTTTTGGAATTTGGTTGGGGTTCAATCCAACGAACTATTCTGCTTCTACTTATGTAGAGCAACAACAAAATCTGGTTCGTTCGCTCAATACATTGATGATTACATTGGTTGTCATTACAACAGTGATTACAATTATTTCCGCCTTTCTTCAAAGAAAAAACAAATCTGTCTTTGTCGCATTACTTTTAGCTGCCGCTTTTTTTATTTCCTGCATGGTAATAACCCGATTTGGAAATGTTCCAATTCAAATAGAAATGCTTAAATGGACAAAGGATTCATTACCTGGAAACTGGGCAATGTTGCGTGACAAATGGTGGTTATTTCACATTATGCGGACAATTGTGGAGTTGATAGCATTAGTTCTGGTGACGTGGACAACAGTTCAAAATAAGACAAAAGGATGATTGTTTCCAAGGTAACAGCAACCAGGCGTTCAGGACGAAGAGGCCGCTGGTTCGAATTCAGTCAGTCCCTTTGGACTTGCTGCCGGTTTGCAGCTTACCGACAGGACGACAGAAGACAATTTCCTTCGAATTTAGAAGCCTGCAAACTTCAATGTTTGCAAGCCTTTTTTATCACTTAAGCAGTATCTTGCAGATACATATCAATAAAACTTTGTAGCCCCCTGGAAGGTATCTTATCTTTTCTATAAACCAACAAAGTAGTCATTGTTCCCAGTTGCTTATTTAGAGGATAAGTGCAAATCTTTCGTCCCTGATAGTATTTTGACACTATCTCTTCTGGTAACAAACTAATACCTAAACCCGCTTCAACAAAATTTATAATTCCTTCAATAGAGTTGAGTTCAATACTTTTATAGTTATGAATTCCTTTGTGGCTAAACCAAGACTCTAATCTCTCTCTAAAAATACAACCGTTACCAAAAACTATACTTTTCAAAGGCTCCTTTGCTAATAACTTATTTAATCCGGCTTCTTTTGAAGAGGCTAAAATCACCAGCTGTTCTTCTTTTATCTTTATTTTTTCTAATCCATTTATATTTAATGGGGCTGAAACAAAAGCTGCATCAAGTTTGTAATTTAAAACATCTGAAATAAGCAAATCCCTGTCATCAGATTTAAACTCTAATTCCACAGCAGGATATTTTTCTCCAAAAGCCAGTAGTATCCCGGGAGCTTTTAATGCCATTGTAGTCTCCATACATCCTATAGTCAAATGTCCATTAACTGTATCACTACTTTTAATTTCATGTTTAGCTCCTTCCACTAAATGTTGAATCTGTTTAGCATATCGCATCAGTACTTTCCCTTCTTCTGTTAGCTCTACCTTACGGGAAGTACGAGAAAACAATTTTGTATCAAACTCTTCTTCAAGGCTTTTTATCCTTGCTGTAACGTTGGATTGCACAGTAAACATCATATCAGCAGCTTTGGTAAAGCTACCACTCTCTGCAACTGCTTCAAATATTTTTAAATCATTTGTATTCATATTTAAAAATCACTTTTTATGATTTATTAAATCGCCATTAATCGTTTTTGGTAATCAAAGATCCTATTTATTTTTGACGATCGAAATAACAATATGAAAAAAGTAATTAAACAAATCATAGTTGGTCTATCACTTACACAATGCATTAATAACATTGCAATGGCACAATCATATCAGAATTTAATTTAAAAAAATCAAAACATGGAGAATCACTCAATTCACTATCACAACATTAAAGTAGACGGATTAAATATATTCTATAGAGAAGCAGGAAATGCAAGTAAACCTTTTCTACTGCTATTACATGGATATCCAACATCTTCTCATATGTTTAGAAACTTAATTCCTATTCTAAGCAAAGACTATCACATTATAGCTCCTGATTTACCAGGATTTGGATTTTCAGATGCCCCGGATCATCAGCGGTTCAGCTATACATTTGACAATCTGGCTAAAACGATGCAGGGATTTATTGATCAACTGAAAATGAAACGTTTTGCTATTTATGTATTTGATTATGGCGCTCCTGTTGGCTTTAGACTTGCTATGAACAATCCTGAAAAGATAACAGGAATTGTCTCTCAAAATGGAAATGCCTATGAGGAAGGGCTTAGTAACGAGTGGAATCTGATACAACGCTACTGGAAGGATCCGTCACAAGCAAATCGCATAGCTTTAAAAGGCTTTGTTGCTAAAGAAGCAATATGGTTTCAATATCATCAGGGAGTAACAGATACTTCTTTAATAGCACCTGAAGCTTATACCCTTGATCAAAAGTTTTTAGACAGACAAGACAATATTGAAATACAATTAGACCTTGTTAAAGACTATAGCGCCAATGTTGCCTTATATCCTAAATTTCATGAATACTTTAGAAAATATCAGCCTAAAGTATTGCTCGTCTGGGGTAATAAAGATCCTTATTTCTTACCACAAGGTGCCGAGGCTTATAAGAAAGATTTGCCTGATGCTAAACTAAAATTCTATGATACAGGACATTTTGCATTGGAAACTCATGTCACTGAAATTGGAGCAGAAATCCTTGAGTTTATGAGAACCTTATCTAAATAATCTAACTATAGAAAAGAAATGAAAGCAGCAATATTGGAAGAATTCGGTTCTGTTGAAAATTTTAAAATTGCAGAAGTACCAACACCCAAACCTCAATTTAAAGAAGTTTTAGTAAAAGTTCTTGCTTCTTCTGTTAATCCTTTAGACTACCAGGTTCGTCGTGGAGATTATAAAAACGAATTAACCCTTCCTGTTATCACTGGACATGATGTCTCTGGTGTGATTGTAGAAATCGGTCCTGGTGTTGAAAATTTCAAAGTTGGTGATGAAGTTTATTATTCTCCGGAGATTTTTAACGGACAGGGAAGTTATGCACAATATCACTGTGCTAACGAATCAATAATAGGTTTAAAACCTGAAAATATTAGCCATCTTGAAGCTGCAACACTTCCTTTAGCTGCAGGTACCGCGTGGGAGATGCTTGTTACCAGAACACAACTTAAAATCAATCAAACCATTTTAATTCACGGAGGCGCTGGTGGTGTTGGGATACCAACTATTCAAATTGCTAAAGCTATGGGAGCAACTGTATTTACTACAGCAAGAAAAGTTCACCATCAATTTCTTCTTGATTTAGGAGCTGATTATGTTATTGATTACGAAAATCAAGACTACATCGAGGCTATTAATCAATTAACTAATAATAAAGGAGTTGATGTAATTATTGATACCATAGGCGGTAGCACTCTTTCTGATAGCGGAAAGATCCTTAGTCAATCAGGGCAGGTAGCTACACTTGTTGACATTGAGAAACCTCAAAACCTTATTGAGGCCTGGGGGAAAAATGCAACTTATCATTTTGTTTTTACAAGACAAAATAGAAATAAACTAGACGAGCTAAGCAAGTTAGTAAAGAGCCAAAAACTAAAACCTGTTTTAGTTAAAGTCTTCTCTTTAGCAGAAATAGGCAAAGCACATAACTTACTTGAGACAAAAGCCGGCGATGAAAATTTCTATGGTAAAATTGCAATAGAAGTTAATCATGAAACGCTTTAAATTCCAAGGAAAGGTAACTTATATTATTTAAACTGATCGTTTTGCGTTTATCATTCTGCTATTATAGATTTCTGTTCAGCAGATCATCAACAACCTGTTCTGCCCGGGGTTTTCCTTTGGTGCACGGTGAAGACAAGGAAGAACCTTACTTTCAGGATGGTCGACCGCCAACCTCCATAGATTACCAATACCTAAGCTTATCGGACGTGCATCAGGTTTAGCTTCATAGTGCAGATCAAAGAAATGTTCACTTAAGAATGATTCAAAACCTTCATCTGGTCCATGATATAGTTTTCTAAGCTGATCACGTATTGCTGGGATAAGCACTTTCTTTTGACCTTGTGAATTTGGCAATATTTCACTGGACTCGCCATAGTAGGTACATAAAAAGGTGTCGGTTGGTACGGGAGAGCGATCTACATGAAAGGAATAAACATCGGTTGGAAAAAACGGGTAAGTATCATCCCGATCATAGTGGGTGATCACATTAAGGACGGGCGATGCGCCATGAGCTTTCAATATCTTCAGGTCATTTAAAAGAATTTCACAGGCAAGTTGCCCTTGTTCACTCAACTGAAGTGCACGAAGTTCCTCTTGTTCAATTTCTGTTATATTTCCGCTTAGCGCTATTTTTTTAACAATCTCAGAAAAATCACCTATTAGTTTACGGGTCCAGCAAATCGCATTAATTTCTCCGTTAAATGGCGCAGAAGCAAGGTCCTGGAAATTCGTGACACGGCGAATATGTTTCTCTGTATGAGATAAATCTATCATTATAGTTGATATAAATATAAAATCATTCGACAACGAAGTACGGAAATAATAGCCTCAGTTCCCGTTTGGCAGCACCATATATTTTTTTAGAGACGATGCTATTCTTCCTTCCTATACTCAAGGATATCTCCGGGCTGGCAATCCAGTACTTTACAAATCGACTCCAGGGTATCGAACCTTACCCCTTTGGCCTTCCCATTCTTTAAAATTGATAAATTGACATTTGTAAGTCCGACTTGACGGGAAAGCTCATTTAATGAAATCTTTCGCTTCGCCATTATTACGTCCAGATTGATAATTATTGCCATACCTATATGAATAGTTCGTTCTCTTTTTTAAGCATCACAGCTTTGCCTATAAATTGTCGTACAGCCCAAAGAATCGTGGCTAAAAGAAGATACATTGTCTGTGGTTCTTTAAATACCAGCAACCGGGTAAAAGACCGAAACAATAAATTGGATATGCTCCATAGGGAAGTCCACTGCTCTAAATGCATTTCATAAAAATTATCGCAAATAGTTTGTATTATTCCCAGCAAGGCCAGACAGAAGCAAGAAATGATCACCCAATCAAATATGCGAAGACTATCCTTTCCAAAAAAACCAGATTTGCGATATTTCCTGAAAATTTTTAAAAGTAATATCCCCACCGATAAAAATATTACGTTGCTGATAATCTTCCCTACGAACCAAATGAACGGCATCTTTTCCGGAGGAACAATATAGGAATGCTGACCTGACAGGAAAGGAATGAACCATCTGATATAGTATATCAGCGCTTCTGTTGAGAAGAAAATGGCGCCATATATCAAGCCGATCAGAAGACGGGAAGATCTTGTTGTATTCATGTTTTTTTTTGCTAAAATACAATTATTTAAAATAAAACAAAAAATATTTATTGTTTTATTTTAAAAATTTAAAGCTTTGAGCGAAGGTTGCATTACCGGAAGATGAAATAAAATCAAAACATAGCGCTATCCTATGGCCCGTCGATATATTGACTTCCAATCATCTCAACTTACGATGGCAACTACGGTTTTCCGTAAATTGGTTATTCCCAAAAACTTCATTTTGCAGGTCTATATAAATCAAAAAATTATGGCCAGATATCAAATTGCCTGCATTAACAAGCGTGGTAGCCACTACGGCGATCATGAGAGGATTTCCCACATAGGTGGACTAAACAACAACGGAACGCGCTGGAAATTAACTGAAGAGGAAGCAATCCAATTAATTGAACATGGTAAACATCAATTTTTCGTTAGTGTCAAAGGCCAAAGTGTAGAGGTTATCATTGCCTTGCATGGCAACCGAAAATATCTCAAAACAACAGCTGATGGATACAGTCCTAATAACCTGCTGAATCTTCCGGAGTGTCAATGAAACTTAAATTTCTCCAATGGAACTCCCGGCAACAGCCAGGAGTTCCATCTGTTTATGCCAACCTTTGAAAGCCAGGCACAGTGCCTCAATCGAGTCTTTCAAATCTTTCCTTCGCTGCTGAAGTTGTTGGTGTAAAAAAGTTGACAAGGTTACCATCCGGATCCCTGAATAGCAGCGACCGGTTGCCCCAGGGCATAGTAGTTGGTTGTTGTATAACAGCTTTATCCAGGAAGGCAGCCAGCACCTCATAACTTTTGTCAACATCATCAACCTTGAACTCAATGATAATTGAACGGTTAGAGGCCGCTTCTGCCACTTCGTTTCCACCAAATAATTCCAGTGTTCTTGTACTTCCAATAGCAAGAGATGCAAATGCGGTGCGCAGTTCAGCAAATTCATCAGTATACCATGTCATGGGCATTCCGGTAATATGCTCATAAAACTGAACGAGGCGCTTAATCTCAGCAGTGATAATCCTGGTCGAAGAAAAATTCATGATGAATGTTTTTAGTATGGCAAAGAAAAATATCGTTAGTGACAACCCTATGTCAGTAGAGACAATTATGAGCCGGCTGCTGGCTAAACATTTCAAGAAAGAAAATAATTTCGATATTTGTAGTGGCAGGTCAACTTGAAAAATGCAACTGTTCAGCTTGTTGTATTGGCAGGAAATTCCACGGATAATTTCACCTGGTTACTACATGCAAACCTGGCTGCAACATTTGTCAATGAGGTGATGTATTGTCAGGCAAGATGCAGGGATTTAGCAGAAAGAAAATTAATTTTCAAACAAAATTGTAGCATATGACATTCGTTAAAATCGCAACAGTAGTTGGAATTGCTATATCTGTATATCTGATAGGCCAACAAAATTTACACAGCAAGAATGCTGAACGCATTTCGGAAAGCGTTGCAGCAAATGCTGCCGGGACAACTGAGCGTTTAAGTAATCTGAATGCTATAGATCCCAGGAAATTGTTTACTAAAGCGGATGCGGATAAAATAATGGGCCAATCTACTCATCTGACTGATAGCTCTTCTAAAATTGAAGCGCTTTCATCTTCTTACTTATGTGGTTACAAAGCGGATGTCAAAGACGGTAACACTGAAAAAGTAGGAGCAATCTATTTTCTGTTTGAACAATACCAGCAAATTTCAGACGCTAAAAAGAACTACACAGGTATTATGCAGGCAAATAAACCACATGGCATAGAAGAGATAAGTAATTTGGGCGATGAGGCGTATTTCCACACAGATGGAATAAACTTTTATTTTATTATGGTCAGGAAGGGCAAAAATGTGTTCAATATAAAAGTGAACAAAATAACAAAAACTACCTCTCTGAATCAGTTTAAAATAACAGCGAATAAAATAACAGCATCGATTTAAAAGTCGGCCTGCCAGCTTTTTTTGATGTCTCAACCAGACCGGGCCTGGCGATGGTCATACTGCCTGCTGCCTGCCTGGTCTGACTGAGAGAATTGTTTGTCATGTGCCGATATGTCTCCTGTTATTATGCCAATCTTTAATAGCAGGATAACTCCGGTCGATCAGAAAAAGGATGTTAATCAATCTTTATACTGTCAATTGCCTTATCCCAGGCATGTTCCTTCACTCCCGGCACTTTTAGCCCTTCTGCGCGGAATACTGTCAGATCTGTCATGCCTAAAAAACCGAGGAAAGCCTTCAGATAAGGAGCAACGAAATCGTTGGCGTTACCCGGGCCTTCTGAATAAACTCCGCCGGAAGACATAGCTACATAAATTTTTTTCCCGGCTACCTTTCCAACGGGGCCACTTTCAGTGTATCCAAAAGTAATACCGGGCCTGGTGATATGATCTATCCAGGCCTTTAATGCCGAATGGATGGTGAAGTTAATGAGCGGCGCACCAATAACAATGATGTCTGCAGCGAATAGTTGCTTAACCAGTTTGTCGGAAAGATGAATGGATTCCCTTTCTTCTGCAGTCAGCTGATCTCCGGGAGTAACCATAGCGCGAAGAACAGCAGGGCTAAGATGTGGGATATCGATATCCACCAGATTTAATTCTTCAAGGGTACTGTTTGGATACCTGTCTTGAATTTTTTCGATGATGGCATGGCCCAGTTTAATGCTATATGATGATGCACCTTGCAGGCTTGACTTTAAATGAAGAATGTGTTTCATAAAAAATGCTTGTCTGATAATATGATCAATTTTAAATTCCGGGATCATCAGAATCCTTTTCGTGTTAATGTTGAAGGTTTCTTTAGTCCGGATTATCAGCAGCAAATGTATGGTTGCAAAGCGGTGAAATGCTGCTACTTACCCAAAGGGAAGCGGTTACTTTGAGGTAATGTAATTATCTTTGTGTTTATGAAAGATAGCAGAAATGAGATGTGTCAGGGTAAGGAGGAATTAGACGCTTCTCTTAAAAACGTTCTCGACGCTTTGTCTGTTCTGAATGGAAAATGGAAGCTGGCTTTGATCCTTTCCATTATGCAGTCATCAAAGCGTTTCAATGAAATTCAGCATGAGATTACCGGTATATCTTCCAAGGTACTAGCTAAAGAACTCAAAGATTTGGAGCTGAATGATTTTATTAAGAGAAATGTATATGCCACCGCTCCTCCGAATATTATCTATGAAGCAACTGACTATTGCCGAACCCTGAAGAAAGTTGTTGATGAATTGAGTAGTTGGGGAGAACAACATCGGGAAAAAGTTAAGCAGGGTATGCGGAAGCGATCCTGAGTTGGTAGCTGCCTCTATCTAATGCCGCCATAGGAGTATCAGTTTTGACGAAAGATCCGTAACTTCATATCTCATCCTAAAACCCTGTTACATCATGGCCCCTCAACAAAAAGTGAATTACGGTGTCGACGCTCCTAACGTGATCAGAAATCTCCTGGTTATCGGCGTGATTCTCTTCGCGATACCATTTTTCTTTCCCTATATCTATTTCAGCTGGATGATCTTTCCTGGTATCATCTTTATACTGGAAGCGGTGTTGATGCTCGTATATTCATTATATGGTAAATTTGTGCACCGGGATCGTATGCTGAACAAGATTGGTTGGAAAGGCGATGAACAGGTACTGGACGTAGGCACCGGCAAAGGTTTGCTGATGATCGGCGCTGCAAAAAGGTTGACTACAGGGAAATCTACCGGCATCGACATCTGGAATGCGGAAGACCTTACCGGCAATAATCAGCAGAACGCATTAATGAACGCAACTGTCGAAGGTGTTGCTAACAGGATTGAAATTAAGAATGAGAATGTTATGAAGATGGACTTTGCCGACAATTCTTTCGATGTGATTCTCTCCAATCTTTGTCTGCATAATATCTACAACAAGGAAGGCCGAATTGCCGCCTGTAAAGAGATATGCCGGGTGCTGAAACCTGGTGGCATAGGCGTAATCTCTGATTTCAGACATGGTAAAGAATATAAACATAATTTTGACGCATTGGGTCTGCAAACAACCGCTTACACACCCAATTACTTCAGCACCTTTCCTCCATTGAGGATATTGATGATTAAAAAACCGTAATCAATGATTACTTTCAAAATACATCAAATACAGATCTACCGGTGGTGCCTAAACGAATATTTTTTACAGCACCCGCACCGCGAAAAGCAAACTCCAATCCAACTATATTAACTGCTGCTGCCGGTGCGGGGCATTGGTACGCGAATTTGTCATTGATATAAAAGCGGATACTATTGCTATCATTTTTGCAGGATACCTTTACCCAATTGCTGAAATCAACACCGAACGCAGAAAGGTCAGTTGTTTTACCAGACGCGATATGATTAACAGCGTATAGCGCAAGCTCCGATACACAACCCTTTGCCGACAGAGGGATCACAATAGGTGCATCATCCGTTAATAATACAATGTCGCTGAACTGGCAGGCGGCCGCACCTTTATTGTATTCATGTTTCAACGTAGCACTAAAGGAAAAATGATTGACAGGAACAGGATCAAAATTGCCAACATTGTAATAGCGTAAAATTGGCGGCACTGTTTCCATCTGTGGAACGAGCCGTTGTATTTCGGCTACGGATACACGTAATGCGTCGGGTTGAACAAAGCTGGCACTGTCCAGGTAAACGGGCACCGGTTTGTTTTTTATCAGTCCCAGCCATCCTTTTGTCGAAATCATTAACGGATGTGCTTTTACCGTCTGCTTACCAATAATCAGGAGAGGATGATAAAAAGCCGGTTCATAGTAAATGGACGTATGTGTATGACCGTTCTTTTCAACCCTGACCCGCGAGTTCGGGTCCCAATCCTGTTGAATAAATATCGAATCTGTTGTGGCCGCTCTGGCATCATAAGTAAAAACAACTGTGTTAGGCAGCTCATGCGTTAGCTGTTTATGGCTGAAACTATAGTCGCCAGGTTTGGGCAGTCCCTGCAATAGATTTTCTTTCCTGAACACCAACAGTGTCAATATACCTGCTACGATAATAGTTAGCGTGAGCAGCAGAACATTCCTGATGGGGGAGCGCCGTTTTCCGGGTATTGGCACGGGCTCGCTATCATCGGTGTTTAACTTCAAAAAAGCACGCCAGCTTTCAACACCTGCAAAGTTTGCAAGTGCATCCAATGTTGTAGTACTTGGCAGATGATTGTGTGAAAGCCTCCCCCAGACCCTGCGTAATGTAGCGGTACTTAGGGTCACCCCGGTTTTATCGGTAATCAGATCTCTTAAGTTTTCAAAATCTCTGATTTGCCAACCATTGCCTTCTCCCCAATCCAGTTTTTTTTCGATGAGGTGTACTAGTTTTTTTATCTCAGATAGCATTGATTATCAGCGTGACAAAACTTGACAAAACTTGTTTCCTACTTGAACAATCTGCAAAAATGTCAACGTCTATTTTTGCTTTATGCCTTCACTAAAATACATAAAATACTAAACTCAATGAGCAAGCTTTTACCGGTTATAGTTATCGTGATACTGCTGTTAAACGCATGTACAAATGAACCGAAATCATTTTGGGAGAGCCCGAACGCTTATCTTGGTCAGATACCGCCCAACGATACGCCAAAGCCATTTGCGCCCGGGCTGCTGGCCGATACCGGCGGTATAGCCCTGGACCGTGTAGCATTTTCTCCGGATGGCCGGGAATTTTATTACTGTCATAACACATCCTGGTTCAGTTCCACTAACCTGAAGATTAAAGCATTTAAGTTTACCGGAGATCGGTGGCAGGGGCCTGTTTTAATAAACGAAACATTCAATTCGCCTACTTTCTCAATGGATGGTAATACACTTTATTTTCCGGGAGGTGATAGTACCGGCGCTGTAGTTTGGCAGTCGAACAGATCGGATAGCGGGTGGACAAAGCCTTCGGCCTATCTCAAAGCATCCTATTCCCTATATGACTTTATGCCCACCAAAAGTGGTAATATGTATATAGGTACAAACGGGAGATGGGGAAGCGCAAAAGATTATTCCTGTTTTGATATCGCCAGGCTAAATGTAAACGGAAAAGATACCGTTCTTCAAAACCTGGGTACTCCCCTGAACACAACCGGAGCATTCGACGGCGATTTCTTTGTAGCGCCGGACGAATCCTATATCATTATCAGCACAAAAGAAACCAAAGATTTTGAATGTGAGCTTTATATCAGTTTCAGAACAGCCGACGGTAAATGGAATACCCCCAAGAGCCTGGGCCCCCTGATTAATAATGGGCTGGCGCATAGATGGGGTCAGTATGTTACACCCGATAAGAAATACTTGTTTTACACACAGGCAACGAGCGAAAAAGATTGTAAAATATATTGGGTCCGTTTTGATAAATTGCTGGAGAAGTTGAGAGCGCAAAATTAACTTTCGACTTTCAATCTCACGCTATCTACCTGAGACAGATCTATTACTTTAAAGCGCACAATCCTTTTGCTGGTTAAAGTCAAACAAATGAAGAGAATAATACTGATTGCGTTGTTGTTGCTCAGCATAAGCCTGCAAGCGCAGGACACCAGGGCTAAATTGACAAAACTGATCAATGATTTCAAAGCAAAATATCCTTCAAATGGACTCAGCATCGGCGTAATCCGCGATGACAGCATCTATTATTTTTCGGTCGGCAACACAGGAAATATTCCGATTACTGAACACACTGTTTTTGAAATAGGCTCGCTTACGAAATCATTCACAGGGCTGTTGCTGGGCCTGGAAATTGAAAAGAAACATATTGATAAAAATAGCTTTATCGACAGCTATTTACCGCAGGGAGTTCATTTGCGGCCGGGGATAAGGCGGAAGATTAAAATGACAGACTTAGGGTCTCATCAATCCGGGTTACCTAATTTCAATGATGACCAGTATATCATGGCGCTGTTCAAAAAAGATCCTGAACAGCCTTTCAGAAGCGCCAGCAAGGCTTATTTGTTCCAGGTACTGGAGAAAACTGATACTTTGGTGAATCATGGAACGTACGCTTATAATAATTATGCTGTTGCGTTACTTGGACAACTTTTGGCGATACGTTCTCACCAAACATATGCCGCGCTGCTGAAACACGCTGTTCTTGAGCCGATGCATCTGAAGAACACAACGTTAAATGACCCGGCCCAGGGAGCGTCGGTAGCCGGGCGTTTTGATGACAAAGGGGACGTTAAACCCGCGATGATCATCAATGCCATGACACCGGCAGGTGGTCTTCATTCAAACGCGATTGATATGATCAACTTCCTGAGAAAACAGTTATCCCCATCTAATGATCAGATGGGGAAGGCCATTAAAATGTCGCAGCAAACTTTTTATCGTGATAAGGAGTTGAGTGTAGGGTTGGGATGGGAGATGCAAAACGGAATGATTGAAAAAACAGGAGATACATGGGGTAACTCCAGCATGCTGAGCTTTGATCCGGAGAAACATGTGGGTGTTGTTGTACTTTCGGATCATCGGGATGCTCAGCTGGTGCAGGATATTACTGTTGCTATTTGGAAGGAAATAAAATAACAGGATATGCAACAATACCTCAAATAAGGGTTTTCATAGGTGATGGAGGGAGTGCGTTTACACTCCCTGTTTTGTATTACCGGAATAGTCAGGTGTCATCAGTTAAGCATAGCAACTTACTGGCCGCTGTCTAACTTTGCTTTCAGCACACTGGCAATGTTGGCAGGCACATTTGATAAAAGACGATAGCTGGTGGCTGCTTCAATATCATTAATAGTGGTTAAATAAGATTTCCAGTCGGAGCTTACACTATTATCATTGGGTGTATTTACCGCTATCACCCGTGTGCTTGTGGTAATACGTGCCAGGTCATTATCTCCCTTCGGCAATACCACTATTACTTTCCATATATTACTGGGTACGTTTACACGACCGTTATCAACATTACCGGCGCTGCCATTACTGCCACTGCCACCGGTACCATAGCTGCCCATTATAACATACGTTTCATTACCCTCTCTGACGAGGCTGCGGGTATAATTTTCAAGATTGGCCCATACATGACGGTTGTTGTTCGGCGCCTGAGGTATCATATTGGTCATCAGGAATGTAGTGGAATTAGCGGTAGCGTCAGCAGTTCTGTCGCCGGAAGGGCAATTGTGTCCTCTGTCAAAACCACTGCCACGGTAGCTGGAATTCGACACCTGGTACCATCCATCCGGCAGAGTAACATCCGCTCTGAAATCATTTGAACGGGAAATGTCACCAAGATCTGTATCCTGCAGATGCCAGCATACCCAGTTAGGTTCGCCTTTGTCGCGGCTGTAAGAAAGTTTAAAATAAACTTTATCCATCAGGTAGTTATTAATCAATACAATGGAAGGAGCTGCATCGGAGGGATTACCCAGCAATATATTATCATTATCACCGGGAACGGGTCCACCGCCACCTCCGGTGGTGTCGCCATCAGCTGTTATTATAAACGTGTCGAAATTTATTCGATTGACGCCACCGTCCGTTTTCCTGATATCAAACCGCACAGTACCACTGGCAGTATAGGCAAAGGTTGCCACCTGTAATTCGGTGGAAGAAGAAGTGATGGTTTGCCCAATCCTGCTATAGGAGGCGCCTCTGTCGGCTGACGCCCATAATTCCCAGTTGCCACTATCGTCTGTACCATACACTGCATGCTTAACTGATATGGTTATTTTGCCGGTGGTATTCACGTCAAATTTCATACTGACTATACCATTGTTACGAACTCTTACGGATGTTGCTCCTTCTTTGCGGTCATTGTCCAGCGTGCCGAGTAGTGCATCAGAAAGGTTCCAGGTGCCACTGCCAAGCGCTACATCGCCTGCAGCATAAAAGCGTTTAGTACCCTGTTCAAAATCTTCAGACAAAAGCTGCTTTGCTGTGATGAGCACACCCATCTTTGCTGTTTTGGGTATCGGTTCGGGTGTCACTATATCTTTCTTGGTACAAGCGGAAAAAATTACTGAAACGATTGTAACGTACAGTAGTACACTAGTGATTTTTTTCATGACATTTGGGTTTTTGGTTAGATAGTTTGTTTTTAGATATTGATTATTTATTTTCAGAAGATGGGTTTCAACGTAGTTTATCCGGGGATGCAATAAAAAAGATATAGTCTTACGCTACACTAATAAAACGATGATAAACAGGAAACCTCCTACCGGGTAATAATTAAATAATATTGGAAAAAAACTGTAGCTTATGATGAGTTTATCTATTCGCTGAAATCAATAATATAGTTGGGATACTTATAACTATTGTAACGAGATAGAAATAACTACTTTATGAAGACTGAATTCCTTAATCCCGGAATCTTTAATTTTCGGATCAGACCGTGGATCATTATTTTTATCCTGCTGTCTTTTGTTCTCCGCGCGCAGGGCCAATCATTCGAATGGACTACTGCATCGCCGGAAACAGAAGGTTTCTCTTCTCAAAAACTCCACGCCATGCGGGACACGCTCGCGGCGCATAAAACCACATCGATCCTGGTGATCAGAAATGATAAAATCATCCTGGAATGGTATGCTCCGGGATGGGAATATAAGCAGCATGGAACGGCATCGCTCGCCAAAGCGTTGGTGGGTGGTATGTCTTTGCTGGTAGCACTGAATGATGAACGAATGCAGCCGGATGATCTGGCCTGTAAATTTATTCCCGAGTGGAAAAATGATTCGCTGAAGGCGAGGATCACTATCCGCGAATTAGCCACGCATAGTTCGGGCCTTGAAGATGCAGAAGTGACACAACATGATCTGGACATTGCCAAATCACAAGGCATCGTCATTAAGAATGCACATATGGATATTCCGGGCTGGAAAGGAAAATTCTGGCGAAAAGATCCTGATCCATTTACCATTTCACGTGATCAGGCTCCCGTTCTGTTTATACCTGGATCGTCTGAAGCATATTCAAATCCGGGTATGGCCATGCTGGCTTATGCTGTCACTGCCAGTTACCGGGGTACACCATATAAAGATCTGCGTACGCTGCTGCGAGATAAGGTTTATAAACCGATTGGCCTGAAGGATGATGAATGGCATATAGGCTATGACAAAACTTACACTGTGAATGGGCTTGACCTGGTTGCCAATTGGGGCGGCGCCAGTTTTACACCGCGTGCAGCCGCAAGAATAGGCAGGTTGATGTTGAATAAAGGCAATTGGAACGGACAGCAATTGATTAAATCAGGCTGGGTGGAACAGGCGGTGAGATATGCCAATACCCCCGTTCCTGATAGAAGAGAAGATGCCTTTACCCTTGCAAGCGGCCTTGCCTGGTATACCAATTTTGACGGAGCCTTCCCGAATGCACCAAGGGATCTGTTTATGGGATCAGGAGCTGGAAATCAGACATTGATCGTTATTCCCGGCATGCAGTTGATTGTGGTTCGCAATGGAGAGGACATGCATGACGAACAGAAGGGGGAACCCTATCACTATGGGGTAGTCAATTATCTGGTAAACCCGCTGATGGCCGCATACGATACACCGCCTTATCCTAAAAGTGACCTGATCAGTCAGGTGTTGTTTGCACCCGCGTCTTCCGTAGTTCGTAAAGCCTGCGACAGCGACAACTGGCCGGTGACCTGGGGCGACGACGACAGCCAGTATACGGCTTATGGCGATGGTGCCGGATTTGATCCGAAAGTGGATGGGAAGCTGAGTCTTGGTGTAGCAAAAATCTCCGGTGGCCCCGACGATTTCCGGGGAACCAATATTCGTTCCGCTACCATTGAACAGGTTGGCCATGGTCGCGTTGGCAGGAAGGCCAGCGGAATACTGATGGTAAATGGGGTCTTGTATATGTGGCTTAGAAATGTAAACGGAAACGGAGAGGAATCGCAGCTGGCCTGGTCAGAAGATCATGGTGTTACATGGGCGTATAGCGACTGGAAATTTACAACAAGCTTTGGATATCCGACATTTCTGAATTTTGGGAAAAATTATCAGGGCGCCAAAGATGATTTCGTATATGTTTATTCACATGATGAACGAGATGCCTATAAGCCGGCAGATCACATGGTGATGGCCCGTGTTCCCAGGAATAAAATTTTAGATCAGCGGGCATATGAATTTTTCCAAAAGCTGGACCTACATGGAAAACCGGTTTGGGAAAAAGACCTGGCCGCCCGTGGGCCTGTTTTTATCCATCCCGCGGGTTGTTGCAGGTCATCTGTTACTTATGACGCAGGGCTTAAACGCTATCTCTGGTGTCAGATAGATCCCTATAGCAAACATCCGCAGGGGAGCCGGTTTCAGGGAGGATTCGGCATCTATGAATCAACGCAGCCGTGGGGACCCTGGCGTACCGTATTTTATACGAGGGACTGGGATATGGGGCCTGGGGAAACAGCTTCACTACCTGCGCGATGGATGAGTAAGGATGGAAAGACCTGCTATTTGCTGTTTTCAGGTAATGATTGTTTTTCTGTTAGAAAGCTGGAATTGGTGGTGGAGGAAAAGTAGAAAAGGTGTATGCTGCGGATACTATTCAATATACCTGGTATAACTATCCCCCGCATTTTTTAATATTCCCATAACATTCATCCCCAAACCCTTTTATATTTTTGCTCCCAATCATCTTAATCCTTAATTACTCATCGTGCACACCGTATTGGCCATACAACAAGGCAAGGAAAAAGCCTTCCGGCAGTTATACAGCCAATACCATGACAAGCTGTACTACTGGCTGCTTGGCAAAATGAAATCTGAATATTGGGCGCAGGAACTGGTGCAGCAAACCTTTGTGAAATTATGGATATCCCGGGAGAATCTTTCAACAACAATCAACATCGATATACAGCTGTTCCGTATTGCCCGCTCCCTGATGATTGACCAGTTGCGCAAGCTGGCTAATGAAAGAAAGGTATTGCATCAGCTTCCCCCGGTGCAGGAGTCGGAAGATGTAGTATGGAATAATTACAGCGCCAAAGTTACCCGGCAAACTATAGAACAAATTATCAGTGAGCTGCCTGAAACCGCCCGGCAGGCTTTTCGCCTGAGCAGGGAACGTGGACTGACCTACCATGAAATTGCCAGCGAACTTTCCATCTCCCCAAAAACTGTAGAATACCATATTTCAAGGGTGCTAAGCCTTCTCCGCAAGTCGCTGACCGTTATTTTACTGGCGCTTTTCCACTAATTCACAGCTGCCAATGTTACCAAATTGTTATGCGCCAGGGTATTTTCATTTTTAAACGAACTTATATCAGAACACCGGCCAATGAATATATCGCAGCAATTAATAGACAAATTTCTGAGTAACCAATGTAGTGCGGAGGAAGCAGATTTTGTAGTACATTATTTTGAAGAGCATCCGGAGGCATTGGAAGAATATATAAACGAAGAGGAGTGGCAGCATTTTAAAAATACTGCGCAATTACCCGTGGATACTGAACAGGAAATGTGGCGCGAAGTAAAACGACGAGCCTTCCCGGCTTCCGGTATACGCAGGATGGGGTGGGTGCGTGCCGCAGCAGCGGTAATGTTATTGCTGGCTGCAGGCAGCACCTGGTGGATATTAAAACAGACACAGCACAACTCCCTGCCGGTAGTAGCTTTACAACAACCGGCAGCATTGCCTTTAATACATACCATTACCAATACCACACATAAAAGCAGGCTATTGCAACTGGAAGATGGTTCAGAAGTAACGCTGTTGCCCAATAGTATCCTGCAATATCAGCAGCCTTTTGGAGCCGCTCAAAGACAGCTGCAACTAACCGGGAAGGCGTTTTTCAAAGTTGCGCAAGACCAGCAAAAACCTTTTGTAGTAACGGCCGGCGGCCTCACCACTACCGTGCTTGGCACCTCTTTCTGGATCACTGCTTATGACAGTACTGCACAGGTGCAGGTGCAATTGATCAGTGGACGGGTGGTCGTAAAAAAAGATACCGCCAATGCAGGGCATTCGTTTAGCCCTGTTTACCTGTCGGCAGGACAACAACTGGTATTCAATCAGCAAAATGAAAAAGCTATAGTGTCTGCAATATCTGTTCATAACAATAGAGTCGGCAACAGACAGTCCAATCAGGCAGATGGCCCATCCAAACTGGTGTTCAGCCAAACGCCTTTAATTGCGGTCATACGGCAATTACAGGAAAAATATCATGTTACCATTGCGTTTGATAGCGCGCAAATCCATCATATAAAATTCTCCGGCGCTTATACTACCGGGGAAGATGTAGGAGATATCCTTAAAACAATTGTACTGGTAAATGATCTTAAATTAACAAAAACAGCTTCCGGCTACCGTATAAACCAATAACCACCTGATTATTACAATCTGGTACCTGTAGGTACAAACAGCCCTGGTGGCTGAAGGGGAGATATTTTTTAAAAAATATGGAAATGACATCAAAATTGACACAGCAATTTTTACGAACAGGCAGCATCCTTATCTGCTTTCTGCTAGGCCTGCAACTGGCTGCGCTTGCGCAGGGTAGCATCAAAGGCATTATAAAAAATGAGCTGGGAGAACCTTTGCCAGGCGCCAATGTAATGCTGGCCAATACGACTACCAATTTCAAAACTTATGTACTCACCGATTCGCTGGGGCTGTTTCGCTTTACTCACATAGCTACCGGTAGCGGCTATACGATTGCTGTATCATATGTAGGGTATGAACCGCAAACATTTAACAACTATGTTTTGAAAGATGGAGAACAACTGGCAGTTGATATAAAACTACGCGCCAAAAATAATGGCCTCACAGAGGTGGTGGTAGTGGGTTATGGAAAACAATCCCGCAAGGCGTTGAGTACATCCATCAGTACCATTACACAGGAATCGTTTAACCGCGGCGGATTCAGCAATCCTGCACAACTGATGCAGGGGAAGGTAGCAGGCCTGAATATCACCCGCTCCGGCGACCCGAATGCGCTGCCTTCCATCAGTTTGCGCGGTCCTTCTACGTTACGTACCGACAATGGAGCCATGGAACCTTTTTATGTAATTGATGGGGTGCCGGGGGCGGACTTTCGCCTGGTGGCGCCGGATGACATTACAGATATCAGTGTGCTGAAAGATGCAGCCGCTACCGCTATATATGGTACCCGCGCTGCTAATGGTGTAATTATGGTAACTACCAAAGCCGGACAGCAGGAGGGCAGTACGGTTGCCTATAACGGTTATGTAGGCGTAGAACATGTGGCACGTCGCATACATATGATGAATGCAGGTCAGCTCACAGACTATCTGAAAAAAAATAACCTGAGCCTGGATCCCTCTGATGCACTCGGTGCTGATACAGATTGGCAAAAGGCAATCAGCCGCACTGGCATGCTGCAGAATCATAACCTGTCACTGAATGGTGGCAGCAAAAATACCCGCTACAGTGCAGGGGTTAACTACTTTGATAACAAAGGTATCCTCCAGGATAGCCGCCTGCAAAGGCTCATAGCCCGTGCCAACCTTTCGCAGCGAGCCCTGAACGATCATTTAAAGCTGGGCCTCAACATCACCACCTCTTCCAGCACGCAGGATATGATTCCCAACCAGGATATCGTATTATACAACTCACTGCGTTATCTGCCTACCGTGCCGGTACAACAGAATGGTGTTTATACAGAGAACCTGCAACGTGTACAATATTACAATCCGGTGGCATTACAGAACAATGCCAGTTACCAACTGAAAACAAACATCACGTTGATCAATGCTACCGCGCAGGTACAGTTACCGCTGGGGTTGCAATATAATCTGAGCCTGAGCTACCAGAAAGAGTTGGATAACAGCGGCAGCTACGCCGCCAGCAAATACGCTCTGAAGCTGGGGCTGGGCGGAGAGGCCTATCGCTCTTCCTACGAAAGTAATAAGAAAGTAGCCGAAAGCTATTTCACCTATGATAAAACAGCAGGTCGTCATAACATTAACCTTGTGGCAGGTTATAGCTGGCAGGAAGATGTGAACAATGACGGTTTTCAGGCTAATAATCGCAATTATCCTACAGATGACCTGGGATATAGCAATATTGGATTGGGGAGTCCCACTGGTAACTTCAGAACAGACTGGGGCAGCAACAATTACCAGAAACTGCGTCTGATCTCATTTTATGGACGTGCCAATTATAACTATGCCAATAAATATTTAGCCCAGGTATCTGTACGCCGTGATGGTTCTTCTGCATTTGGTATCAATAACCGCTGGGGTACCTTCCCTGCTTTTGCAGTGGCCTGGCGCATCAGCCAGGAAGGCTTTATGCGAGGGCAGCACCTCTTTACAGACCTGAAGCTGCGCGCTGGTTACGGTGTTACCGGTAACTCCATTGGCTTTAACCCACTCATCTCTAAAATCCGCTACGGCGCTGCCGGTACGTTCTATAATAACGGCAGTTTTGTAAACAGCATATTTGCTACCCAAAACGCCAACCCTGATTTGAAATGGGAGAAAACTGCCATGACCAATCTGGGTATCGATGCCTCGTTGCTGAAAGGGATGTTGAATATTACAGCGGAGTATTATGATAAAAAAACGAGCGATCTTATCTGGGCTTACCCGGTATCTACCACTCAGTATTATGTAAGCGCCTATACCGCTAACGTGGGTGCTATGCGCAACAAGGGCGTGGAAATCACCATCAGCGCTACTCCGGTGCGAACCCGGAATTTCCGCTGGCAATCTGATTTTAATCTGTCTCATAATAAAAACCTGTTGACCTCTCTTTCCAATAATATCTTCAAACTGGATTCCATTCCTCAGGCAGAACCAGGCGGACAAGGCCAAACCGGTACCATGGTACAACTGTTAAAGCCCGGCTATCCCATCGGCCAGTTCTTTACGTTTAAATATGCCGGCAAAAACGACAATGGCGTTTCTCAATATTACGATCATAACGGAAAGCTAACCACTTCCCCGCAAAACTTCACCGACTACTATTACGCTGGCAGTGCCCAACCCAAGCTGCTGCTGGGATGGAGTAATACGTTTAACTACAGGCATTTCGATCTAAATATATTTATCCGCAGCGCTCTTGGAGGAAAATTGATGAATGCTACCCTGGCAGATCTGAACCGCCCTGCAGACGCCAGGAGCTATAACCTGCCCGTATTCTCTGCAAACGAATCGCCTGCGGATATCAATGCCTACCGCTACTCCGACCGGTACATTGAAAACGCCTCTTATGTGCGGATAGACAATCTCACACTGGGCTATACCTTTCCTTATATCAAAGGCATTAAATCATTACGTGTATACGTTACCGGTAATAACCTGGCGGTAATTACCAACTACCGTGGTATAGACCCTGAAGTGGGCCTGGGTGGCCTTACACCGGGTATTGATAACAAAAACTATTACCCCCGTACCCGCTCTTTCCTGCTGGGCCTGAATGCATCTTTCTAAATCATCTGTTGTAAAAAAATATAAAAATGAAAGCTTCTTTTAAATATATCATTCGTGTAGTACTCGCTGCCGCGCTGTTCAGTGCCTGTACGAAACTGGATGTGCCTGTAGAAAATGAACTGACTCCTGAAACTTTTCCTAAAACAGCAGAGCAATATGTGCTGGCCTCAGGCGCCGTATATAGTAAATTCAGGGAAGCATATGCCATCTCTTACTGGCAATTACAGTCATTAAGCACCGATGAAGCAATACTGCCCACCCGCGGCAGTAACTGGTACGACGGCGGCCGCTATCAGCAACTCCACTATCATAACTGGACGCCTGATCATCCCCTGGTAGCAGGTACCTGGAGCTGGGGCTTCGGAACTATCAGCGTTTGCAATCAGGTACTTTCATTATTTGATCAATCACCGGATACAGACGCTAAGCTGAATATCGCAGCAGAAGTGCGCACGATGCGCGCGCTGTCTTTGTATCTGATGATGGACCTGTACGGTAATATACCCGTGAGCACTACTTTCGGTGATAAGCAGTTGCCCTCTACTAAAAACCGGAAGGAAGTATTTGCTTTTATTGAACAGGAAATAAAGGCGGTGTTGCCACGCCTGAGCACTACTACAGGCGGCGCCACTTACGGCCGCCCTACAAAATATACCGCATTTGCCCTGCTGGCAAAAATGTATCTCAATTCCGGAGTCTATACAGGTACAGACCGTTCCAGTGACGCAGTAAGTATGTGCGATAGTATCATTCAATCAGGCAAATTTTCATTGGCAGATGATTATGCCGGCATGTTCCGCGCAGATAATGGCCCTGCTACCAAAGAATTTATTTTTGCTATACCCTATGATCAGGCACAAGCCACTGGGCAGCGTTTTACCTGGTACGGTCTTCACTATGCGTTACAAACTAAATATGGACTATCTTTTCGTATAAGCGGTCCTGTTAGTACCCTGCCGGAGTACTACGCCAACTTCGACAATACATCAGCAGATGTACGCAATAAGGTATGGCTCACCGGAAAGCAGTACGACAACAGCGGCAATCCTGTACTCATCAATACCACCAAAAAAGGCCTGGACGCTACTTATGCCGGTGCGGACGGATCTGCCCCGGTAACATATCAATTGGAATTTACGCCCAATGTAACCATCATTAACACCGCCAACTTTGATGCAGGCAGCGATGTGCTGGCTAGTGCCAAAGGTATCCGCAATATTAAATATGCGCCTGATGTTGCCGCTACTACCCGTGATGCCAGTAATGATGTGCCGGTATTCCGCTATGCCGATATACTGCTGATGAAAGCAGAAGCTATACTCAGAGGCGCTAATGTAACCAACGGAGAAACCGCTCTGGTACTGGTAAATCAGCTGCGCGCCAAAAGGAATTCCACGAGCTTTACGTCCATTAATCTGGATGAACTGCTGAGAGAGCGCGCCCGCGAGCTGAATTGGGAATCATGGCGCCGTAATGACCTGATCCGGTTTGGTAAGTTTGAAAACAGCTGGGGATATAAAACAGATGCCGACCCCAACAAACGTTTGTACCCCGTGCCTTCAGGAGAACGTATTCTGAACCCTAACCTGGTGCAGAATACGGGTTACTAGTCATCCATCAATTTCCTATAAAATCCAACAAACATGAAAAAAGTAACATTGCTTTTACTGAGCTGCAGCAGCCTGCTATTGTTTACGCAGTGCCGTAAATCTGCAGGAACTTCCATCCAGTCTTTATCTGCTAAAACAAAGGCTGTATCTGTAGCCGCAGCTGCCACCGCCAGCTGTGCCTGCGCCGAAAGCGCCACCAAAGTAACCGGCGCCCAGGCTGAAGCCTGGGCCAAACAGTTTGCTCCGCTGGCTAAGTTCGATCGTTCTGCACCGGACTATCCTACCACAGTGGAAGACATCTGGGCTAATACAGATCCGGCCAGTATCGTTTGCGGTGGTAAATTAGTGCTGCTTAATGATGATCCTCCCCGTAGCCTGAACTTTCCTACCTATTATGATGTACTGGCGCATCCCAACGATGCTAACAAGGTGTTTATTGACTACTGGATGCTTTACAAGCGGCAGTCTAACTGTATCGGCTCTACGGGCGGCCATGATTATGACCTGGAGCATATGGTGGTACAGTTCAATAAAGTTACTCAGCGCGTACTTACCGTTACCTACTTCCAGCATAAAGGCTGGTATACCAAAGACTGGCGCAACGTGGATCCTGCCACCCGCATTGAGGTATATGTAGGAAAAAAAGCACATGGCATGTATCACTTTGGCCGTTCCTCCAGTTTCCCGGGTGTTGAATGTACCTATTGGGGCGATTACCGGAATCCGGCCGGTCCACAGGACTATGCCTCTACCTGGAACAACCTGGTGCAGATGTCGTGCAGCATACCGCAGTTTAATTACGACGGCGACTGGGGCAATCCTGGTAAAGGCCCCATGCACAGAGATCGTAACTACTGGGACTTACCTTCCTGTAAAGGCACAGATGGCGCAACAGGCACAGATGGTTGCAGCCAGTGTGATTTCGATCAGAGTGTGCTGATCGGTAGCATCAATTAAAAGAGTGAGAGGTAAAAAGTGAATGGTCAGTGATCGTTACTGGACTAAATTCACTTTTTACCTTTCCTTATTGCTGTCCCAACCAAAATATAAACGAAGAGGCTGCTGTTCCAAACCCAGGCGCCCGTGCCTAATGCAAAAAAGATCTGCCCATTTTGAATTATTGGCAACAATGTTGTGGCTTATATATATAGAAGTTACGGTTAAATAGGAGTGATGTAAAACACTGTAGATAATGACGATCCCGCTTGTATTTCATTGTATTAAAATTTACAGGTATGAAAAAGAATATTTTTCTTTTAGTGCTTTCGGGAGCATTGCTGTCGCCCATTTTACGGGCAACCGGTGAAGATGCACTGCCAGTGAGAGAAACCTGGGTTCCAGAAAATGTATTTAAGACAATTAAAGATATGTACATGTCGCAAGGATTGTATGATATTACAACGATAAAACTCCCAAGTGGTAATGAAGGCTATGTTATCCGCCTGATCAAAGGTAGTCAGGAAAGCACTATGGCAGTAGATGCAGCTGGTAAGCCTGTTCAGTGATTGGCGCCAGGTTATTGTAATGTATAGTTTCTGATGTTTGCTCATTTTAAATAGATGACTTTGAAGTGATCAACCGTCACTTCGTTGTTATTAGAAAAGTTGTCTGGTTAGGATGGGCTTTCTTTCATCCGTTGTTTTCCCACCAGTAACATTATGGCATCTTCCTCCGTTTAACTCATTAAACGTTATACATGAAAGCCAAAATTTACCTTTATTTCCTGTTACTGGCAGGCATCCTGTTTATATCCTGTAAAAAAAGCAACCTCGCTTATCAAAATGATTTTAATAAGAGCTATCAATCCTGGATGAACTTTAAATCGTCATCTGGTAATTCCTATCGTTTTGCGCTTGCTACTTATTCCTGGGTAGGTTCCAGTTCACAAACTATCATTACAGTTAAAGACGGAAAGGTAGTGCAGCGTGCTTATACAGCTAAAATGAGGGCGAATGATACATCGAATCAGATCAGGGTATATGAAGAATGGATTGAAGATGAAAGCAAGTTAGGGTCGCATTCAACGGGGTTGGCCTTCCGTACTTTAGATGACATATACCAGGAAGCAAAAGATCAATGGTTGTTAAAGAGAGATAATGCTGATATTTTTTTTGAAACAAAGAATAATGGGATGATATCCAGTTGTGGATATACTGAAAAGGGTTGTCAGGATGATTGTTTCCGGGGTATCCATATAGATTTTATTGAGAAGATACAATGATCGCTGTTTTTCCAATTCTGTTACCTGAGTGAGATGGAATATTGAATGTGTCAGGGAACCCGGCTAAGGCCCGCAATGTGGCGCAATTGTCCCCTTCTTTGTCGCTAACGCCCCGGTGTCGTTATCCGGGAAGGGCTTAATTTGGAGAAACAAATCTTTAAGTTATGCGAAAGTTAATCATGAAAATGTCGATGTCACTCGACGGTTTCGTATGTGATGCCAATGGCCGGAAAGATTGGGTCTTCAAGACCGGGGACGAGGAGTCGTTGGCCTGGAGTGTCGGGATAATCAGGGAGGCCGGGCTTATTATCATGGGCCGGAAGTCGTTCGAGGAAATGGCGCCTTACTGGCCAACAGCGACCGGGCCGTTTGCTGCACCGATGAACAATATTCCCAAGGCTGTCTTTACAAAAAGAGGATTTGATCCTGTGCATACGACAACAGGGGAACAGTTAGCCGCTGCAGCTTCCTGGACCGGGGCGCAGGTTTTTGATGGCGATCTTGCCGAAGGAGTCAGGGAGCTTAAAACCGGGTCCGGGAAACCGATTGTAGCCATTGGTGGCGCGGAATTTATGCAGCATCTCATAACAACGGGGCTCATCGATGAATATCATCTGGCCATTCATCCGGTTGTACTAGGTTCGGGACTGCCCATCTTCAATGCGCTTACAACTCAGCTCGACCTGAAACTGTTAGCTGTGAGGGAATTTCCCCGTGGAATCGTTGTTCATACTTATCAGTCTGCATAGGGGCTTTCGGGCCTCTATATAATAGAGGGTTTGAGATCTGAAGAGTTTATCGATTATTTTATTACCGATCAGGGCATGAGGGTACAAACAGGGCTGCCGGGAAATAATTACAGCATAATAACAGCGTCAATCTCTGAAACTTCTTTATAGTACCCGATTATTTCTTCTTCATCCTGCACATATATTCTTACTGTAAAGGATTTATATTTTCCTGTGGAAGAACTGGTTTCAGAAATCTTAGCATCGGTATTGGCAAAGATCTGTTTCAATTCTGTTGTTTTATCTTTATCTGATTTAACAATGAATTTATAGATATATTCTGTCGGAAATACTAAAGACTGGCGTAACAATAAACGGAATTTATCATATGGGTCAGTTCCGGAATCTGTGTTTGAATGCTTGCTCATGGAAATATTATATGCTATTGCTTTGTGAGTATAAACCTGCAAGATAGCGTCTTTTTGGAAACTTCCACTGCATTACCTGTCTCCCGAAATTCATTCGATTAAAAACGGCTGAATTTCCCGCTCTCCAAATTCCATATACCTTTGGTAACTTAGTACTATGGAAAGAAAGCGGGTAGTATTTTTCTTATTTGATAGCGTTCATCTGCTGGACCTGGCTGGTGCGGTCACGGTTTTTTATGAAGCCGGATGTTGTGGCCATCCATACGAATTACGTTATGTATCGCCTTATACTACACCGGGTACATCCTCGGGATTGACCTTTACACAGGTGGAGCCGCTGGATGCTGTTGCCATTCAACCGGATGATATGGTGATAGTGGCAGGCATGGACCTATCGAAGTGGAATCGTGCAGACGATAACGCCTGGATGCCCTGGTTGCAACATGCCGCCGCAGTAGGCGCTACAGTATGTTCTGTTTGCACGGCTGCATTTGCATTGGCTGCAGCAGGTTTGCTCGATGGCCGTAACTGCACTACGCATTGGGCATATACGGACACGTTGCAGCAGCGCTTTCCGAAGCTGCACGTAATAGAAAACAGGTTATTCGTAAAAAGCGATAATATTTATACCAGTGCAGGCATCTCAACGGGTATCGACCTGGCGCTATTCCTGGTGGAAGAGCATTACGGACCTACGTTTGCGTATACCGTAGCAAAGGACATGGTGGTATATATCCGTCGTGATGGCGCTGCCACCCAGCATAGCATCCACCTGCAACACCGGCAGCATATCAATCATCAGATCCACAAAGTGCAGGATTATATCACCCATCATCTTCATGTAAAATTAACCATAACAGACCTGGCAGCGATGGTGTATATGTCGTCCAGAAACCTCACCCGCTTGTTTAAATCCACTACAGGTATTACCATCGGAGAATACATTCATGACCTGAGGGAGGAAAAAGCAGTGCAATTGCTGAAAGAGGGACAGAAGCTCTCGTGGGTAGCCAACGCCTGTGGAATCAGTAGCACCCGGCAACTAAGCCGGTTGGCCAGGAAGGCGGGTATGCCGGCAAAAATGGCCTGATTTGCAGGGCGATTGTCCTTTTGAGTACAAAGCGGCTGATTTAACTTGTGCGCATAAATAGGTTATATGAGATCTCTGATCATCTTGTTGTGGCTTTTTCCACTATGGGGAATGGCGCAGCAAAAAAAAACGGATTATGTTTGTCCTCCCTGCGGGGATTGTGACACCGTGATATATCATCAGCCGGGAGTATGCCCCGCCTGTGGCATGACGCTGATACTTAAAGATACCAACGCTAAATCGCAGCAGCAGCCCTACAGTATCTGCTTTTACCTTTATGATGGCACAGAAGTGCTGGACTTTGCGGGGCCATTGGAAGTATTTTCCTATGCCGGGTTTAAAATATTTACAGTCACCAAAACCAAAGCGCCTGTAACGGTGCAGCGTACACTAAAAGTTATTCCCGACTATAGCATTCAGGATGCACCGCCAGCTGATTTTTTCGCAATATTCGGAGGCGATGACGAAGTTGCAGCTAACGATCCGGAAGTCATCAGCTGGATAAAGAAACGGGATGCAGCAACAAAAGGATACTTTTCAGTTTGTACAGGTGCCTTTGTATTGGGCCGTGCTGGTCTGCTTAACAACCTCACCGTAACTACATTTCATAACAGCATCCAATCACTACAAAAGGCAGTACCATCTGCTAAAGTACTGTCTGATGTACGCTATGTAGATAATGGGCGTATCATTACCACCGCAGGAATTTCCGCTGGTATAGATGGCGCACTGCACCTGGTGGCCAGGTTGAGGGGCGAAGCAGAAGCCATGCGTATTGCCAGGCATATGGAATATGATAAGTATGTACCGGAACAAGGGCTGGTAGTAAAGCATTAGGTAATGTTACCAGTGTTTTTGTTACCGGTTATAAACAGGACATCTTTTCAGTATAAACAGTAATGCATCCTTATACGACGATTCATTGTCGAGAAGAGCAGTGCGGCGGGTACCAAATATCTTACTGTTTTGCCAGTTGTAAATAAGTATCGTCACTTCGTTCTGGTATGTTTTCTCTACTACCGTGTTACTGGCTTTGTTTTGATTAATACGGTCGTCGTCTTTTTTGATCGTCTTGGTTTCTGCGCTGGATATATTGTCTTTGCTGCTGCGCGACAGGCTTCCCTGTACTATATACTCCGTACCCAGGATTTTACAAAGCTCATCAAAAGTATAAGCTTTGATGTTGTTTTCGTCAATACCATTTCTCATCAGCAGTGCGTTGGTAGTTTGCGGATCCTGGTATTTGTACTGGCCGTTGTGCCGGCTCAGGTACGTATAAGCATCGTCCTGTAATTTTTCTTTAGTGGCGCCGATATCTTCCCAGGCTTCTCCCACGCTGCGGTATTTAAAGGGCAAAATGGCTATCAGATTGCGTTCCATGGGAGGGTAGTTGTCAAATTTTATAGCTGTAGGTACAGTAATGACTTCCGTTCTGCCACTGGCAAACACAATTTTTTGGATATCTGTTTTTTTCAGGGAGTACTCCAGGCTTTCGTTGCTATGTACAAAAGAGATGGCGTCTGTGCTTACGGCGGTTACCCTGCCGTGTTTGATTTCACCGGTTAACATGATTACGCTGTCTTCTTTTGCGGGAGTGTTTTTCTGTGCTGTCAGGGGGTGATAGCAGGTGATGAGAAGGCAGAGTAACAGTACTGGTAAGCTGATATGCTTTTTCATATATGGGTGAAGGTTGGTGGTTACAGTATAATTACGTGTGTGGCATGGGGGGACCCCTATGGATGGGGGAGGAATTTTTGCATGAGAAGTTGGGGGGAATTAGCGCTTCGCGGTTTGTACATTGATTGGTAAAATTCCTACTTCAGGCGCTCAAAATTTCCTCCCTTCCCTCCCAAATTTTCCCTATCTTGTCTTACATGGCCCCCGCTTGAATCACGTGAAACCCGCCTTCGGCCATCATCAAAAAACAATTCCACGCTACAGCACTTCCCTCCTCCACAGGTCCGGAAGCTTAAAACCATCATCTTATGAATCAATCTGTCACCAAACCTGATTCACAAGGCGCCTACTCCCGGCGAAAATTCATCCGGCATTGCTCCACAGCCGCTATCGCCCTCGCCGGTACCCCGCTGCTCAACAGCCCGATCTTCAAAAACAAACCCGGCCGGATCATCTCACTGAACCAAAACTGGCTCTTCGGTGGAAAATTCAACCCCGCCATGCTGAACGCAAACGACTCCGCTTTCTCGCCGGTTACGTTACCACATTGCGTTGTAAACCTCCCCTGGAGGGAATGGAATGCTGCCGACTGGCAGGATCTCTGGATCTATCGCAAACATTTTATACTCCCCGCCAACATGGCCGGGATGCGTGTCTTCCTTCATTTCGATGGCGTCATGGTGGGCGCTACCCCCATCATCAACGGGCATAGCCTGCCCCCACATCTTGGAGGCTATCTGCCATTCAGCTATGAGGTCACAGATTGGATAAGCACCGAAAATACGCTAAACGTCATCGTAGATGCACGCTGGAGCAATGTGCCCCCTCAGGGCGCTCCCGTAGGCGCAAAGCGTATCGATTACCTGGAACCGGGAGGTATTCACCGCTCTGTAAAACTAGCCGCTGTGCCAAAGACCTTTATCAGCGATGTTTTCGCAAAGCCGGTCAGGGTGCTCGACCCCGGCCGATTTATAGAAGTAGCCTGCACGGTTGATACGGCGGCTTTACCGCAGGGCCCCGTACAATTAAAGGCGGAGATGAAAACAGCACAACACATCGTTGCGTCAGCCAGTAAATCACTGCTGCTGAAAGAACCCGGTAAAACTACCACTACACTGGTGCTTTCAGATCTGAAAGAAGCGACCCTGTGGGATATCGATAACCCTTTTCTTTACGATATAACGGTTACGCTGCTGGTAAACGGACAAGCACCACATGAATACCAGACCAGGATCGGACTGCGGGAAGCCCGGTTTACGAACGACGGCTTCTGCCTGAATGGCCGCCGGCTCCAGCTTTTTGGACTCAATCGCCATGAAATCTTTCCGTATGCCGGCTTCGCACTGCCCGACAGGGTCATGCGCCATGATGCGGAAATGTTGAAGGAAGAATTCAATTGCAACATCGTACGTTGTTCTCACTACCCGCAAACCGAGGCTTTCCTGGATGCCTGTGATGAGCTGGGACTGCTGGTATGGGAAGAAATCCCCGGCTGGAATTATATCGGAAATGAGGCCTGGAAGGAATTAATGGTCCGCGATGTAACAGATATGATTACGAGAGACCGGAATCATCCTTCCATCATTGTCTGGGGCACTCGCGTCAACGAATCTCCCAACGAGGTAGAGCTTTATAAGCGAACGAGGGCCCTTGCCCGGAACCTCGACGATTCGCGGCCCAGCTCCGGATCTATGACTTCCCATTCCACAAAAGATTGGGCGGAAGATGTATTTGCTTTCGATGATTATCATGCTGAGCCGGATGGCAGCGTGGGTATTCTTGACCCGCTGGAAGGTGTTCCTTATATGCTTGCGGAGGCAGTCGGACAATTTAATTATGTCGAAAGAAAGGGATTCAATAGCACGTACCGCCGGGATGCGGCCCCGGCGATACAGCAGCTGCAGGCATTGTACCACGCGCAGGCGCACAATAGGGCTGCAGGTAATCCGCGTAATTGCGGCGTCATCGGCTGGTGCGCGTTTGAGTATGCCAGTCTTGTTAATTCGTACAAGGGAATCAAAAACCCTGGCGTGGCCGATGTTTTCCGCATTCCCAAAATAGGTGCTTCCTTTTATCAGTCACAGGTAGATCCGGGCTTGAAGCCGGTGATCCATCCCAACTTCTATTGGGATTTCGGGCCGCAGTCGCCAACCGGCCCCGGAAAGCATGCCGCTATTTTTTCCAACTGCGAGCGACTCGAGATATTTGTCGGCCGCCATCATGTTGATACGCTGCGTCCCGACCATATCAATTATCCTAATCTGAAATACCCGCCTTTCGTTACGGATCTTGAAATAGATGACAGCGGGCATCCGGAATTGCGGATCGAAGGCTTTATCGGCGCTAAGCTGCTATTGTCACGGAGTTTTAGTGCAGATCCCGAACAGGACCAATTACTGCTGGCCGCAGACGATAAAGAACTGCTCGCTGATGGGGCCGATGCTACCAGGGTCATGTTTTTCGTGGCAGATAAATACGGCGCTCACCGGCCCTTCGCCGGAGGAAAGGTCGATTTTACAATCGAGGGTCCGGGAGAGATGATCGGAACTAATTCCTTTAATCTGGAAGAAAACGGTGGGGCAGGGGCTGTCTGGGTAAAAACACAACCCGGCCAATCCGGGCGTATCACGCTAAAAGCATCTCATGCTCGTTTCGGAGCCAGCACTGTTGAGATAATGGTCCGGAAAAACAATTCATAAAACTATTTGCAATACTTCAATGCGCACATTTAATAGCTATAGTCATTACAGTTGGAGCCTCTTATTTTTTCTCTGTCTTATATCGCTTATTTCGTATGGTCAGCACCGTGAGACAGGAAAAATGGTTTGGCCGGAGAACAACGCCCTGCCATATTTCGCCCAACCGGATACCGTAATTGACCTGCTGGATATGGGTGAACTATCCTTATCCCCGCTGGAGAAATTAGCCGTCACGGCGCTGCAGGGATTAGTTAACAGCATTAAACCACGTATTTATCTGATGGATAAAAAACGGGAAGAAGGGAAAGACTGGTGGTCGGCGACGTTGAATTTACAAACAAGAAAAATAGCGTCGCCATTGAAATTAATAGATAAGTATAAAGATGAAGTATCAGGGGTTATCCTGTTTAGCAGTAAACAAAACGTACATTTTATTAACCTGGCCACTACCATTGGAGGTATTAAAAACGCCCTGCCAATAACAGACTCTTTAAATGATGTGCTTAAGAGCAATGGGATTGTACTTCCGGTACTGGCGGATTTGAGAAACCTGCAACTGAATACGCCGTTAGAAGTATACAGATATCTTTACGACCACTACTGGCAGCAATGCAATAAGAGATTATATGTGAGCCTGGCGCCGGGCTTTTCCAACTACATCCGCGATATCGCCGTTGCTACTAAATCGGCCGTCATATGGCTGGATCCCCGCAAGAAGGAAGACTCCCTGCTGGCAAACCGTTTCCTGAACGACATGCCCCAGGGGCGCAGCTGCATACTGGGATGGTGGCCGGAGGAACGCTCCGGTGTTGGCCTCGGCACTAAACACGGTATTCCTACCATTGCGGCCGACTTTTTCGAGAACGCTACTGTTTTCGCCGGTCAGTCACATACCATACATCTTCCGGCAGTTCCTAAAATGCCGGTGCTAAAGAATAAGATCTATCTGGCTATCTATATGAGCGATGGCGATAATATCCAGTATTGCCAGCACTCACTCGTGAAACTATGGCAGGATAAGAAAAGAGGAACTATCCCGATTAACTGGACGATAAGCCCCGCACTGTATGACATAGCGCCACAAATGCTGAACTACTATTACCAGACTGCTACTGCCAATGACTGCTTCGCGTCGGGCCCGTCAGGACTCGGATATGCCCTGATCTACGACGCTTTGGGAAAAAAGCTTAACATGCCCGACAACACATTGCTGGATACTTATACCCGTTTTTCCGCTAAGTACCTGGAACAATGCGGCCTGAGAATTATTACCATCTGGGATGAAGTCAGTCCCGCGCAAATGAAGATCTATGCCGATAATTGCCCATACCTGTATGGCAATACGAGGGAAGACTGGGGCAGGGGAGCAGCATTAAAGCCCTGCATCATCGACGAACGCATGCCATTCGTCCCCAACCGGCCCGGTTATGCAGGTAATATCGAACAGATCTTTCATTCCTGGAGCGACACTATAAAGAAATTCGATGGAAAACAACCGCTGTTTTTATCCGCCCAGGGCGTTTCCTGGAAAATGACCCCGGAAAATATCCAGGCACTGGAGGAGCAATTGCAGGCGTTGTCTCCCGGAAATATTACCGTTTGCCGGGGAGATCATTTCTTCAATCTCTACCTGCAGGCAAACCACGGCAATTTTAATCTCTGCATGCTGCCCGATATGCTCATCACATCAGATAGCCCCGCTGCAGATATCAGCAGTATCGCCGATGGAAGCCGCTCTACCACCAGTCGATGGACGGGCGAACAATGGATCAGATTCGATTTCCGGAAAAACTATCTCATCAGCAGGCTTGCCTTGCTTTATCCCCGGGAGCCGAACGGTAAGATGATTGATGGAAGATCATTACAGGTAGAAGTAAGCCAGGATAACCGCAAATGGACTACTGCAACCATCCGTGTGAATCCTGCCACGTTAAGTATCAACATCAGCATACCAGCAGTAAAGGCAAGGTATGTTCGTATACGGGTAAATAAAGGAATGAAAGAAACGTTGGGAGATATAGAAATCTATGGCAAAGAATTATAACAGGCCTTTGTAAATGATTAAAAACGTTATGTAAATGAAAAAAGATGCACAAAAAAAGTGGCTGACGGCATTGATGATGTTTTTACTGGTATTGCAAACAGGGATGTCGATGGCGGCTGATATTGAGCTGAGCGACAAAAAACTCAGGATCATTTTCAACAGGGAAACCGGCGCCATCGTGCGGCTGGAGAACCTGGAAACGGGATGGGTGATCGACCGGAGAGCCGCGCTGGGCATTTCTTTCAGGATGCACGCCCCGCTGCCGGACCGGCGTTATAATTTCATTGATGGCCGTCAACAGCGCGCCGTGGTGAGAAAAGTTTCAGAACAGGAAATCCGTTTTGAATGGAAGAATTTAAAAAGTGAACATGGGGGCACACTGCCCATCACGTTCAACGCCACCGTTACTTTAACGGATGGAAAATTAACCTTCGCAGGTAAGTTGATTAATAATACGGATCTGACAATAGAAACAGTTGAATACCCATACCTCGCCGATTTAAATCCACCTGCTAAGAATACTTTTCTAAATGCCCGCACCATGTGGTATGGTAACCTGGATTCGGAAGAAATTTATCCCAACTTCGATAACAGAAAAGGCTATTGGGGCGTCTTCAATCCCGTTAAAACCAAAGAGTCTCACCACAGTTTATATTGCCTGTTGCAATCTGCCGGGCAGGGGCTTTATGTAGGTATACAGGATCCTACGCTGCGTTACCTGGTGGAATATACATTTGAACAACATCCGGCGAATATCAATTCCGTGAATGCGCTCGTACCGCAAACAGACAGTATTTCAGGCATCACCGTGAATACAGACTTCCGCCTGTGTCATTTTTTATTTGCGGCACCTGGTTCAACAACGGAGCTGATCCCCATTATGTTTACGGGTTATAAGGGAGACTGGCAGGCTGGTGTGGACGTTTATAAAGTCTGGCGGAAAACATGGTTCCACCCGCCACATCTGCCAGACTGGATACAGGACGTACACTCCTGGATGCAGTTACAGATCAATTCTCCGGAAGACGACCGGAGAGTATCATTTAAAGATTTGTATCAATACGGAAAAGAATGTGCAGATAATGGTGTGGCCGCTATTCAGTTGGTAGGCTGGAATAAATTAGGGCAGGATGGGAACGATCCGCTGCAGGACTTTGACCCACACTTGGGTACATTCGATGATCTGCATGCGGTAATCCGGAAAATTGAAAGCCTGGGCGTTAAGATCATCCTGTTTGGAAAAATAAACTGGGCCGATAAAACAACGCAGGCCTACAAGGACGAATTGTATAAATACGAAGCCAAAGATCCTTACGGAATAGCCTATGAAGCCGGCGGCTACAGCTATTTTACGCCTACTCAGCTGGCAGGTATCAATAATCACCGTCGTTCGATCATGGATTTCAATAGTCCCGGATATCAGCAGCTGGCGGCAAGGGAGTTTCAAAAAATACTGGATCTGGAACCTTCCGGTTGGTTGTTCGATGAAAATTGCCACCACGGTCCTGTCTTGTATAACTTTGCTCCCGATCATGGGTATACGGCGCCGAAGTTTATATACGGTGGGGATATGCCCATGGGAGCAGTGTTGAATGATATGGCGCATAAAAAGAATGCTGATTTTCTTTTCGCCGGTGAAGGGCACCAGGACTGGCTGATGCAGTATTATCCCTGTTCTTATTTCAGGATGAACCTGGCTTCAACGCCTATCTGCAGATATATTGATCCCCATGCGCCGCTGGTAGTTGCCGTTACAGGGGTCGACGACCGGGAAAAACTCAACCTGATTTTACTGGATCGTTATATCATTAGTTATGAGCCCTATTTCTTTAAAGGGCATGTCAATGATTTTCCGTTAACATTAGCATATGGTAAGAAGATAGATGCGCTCAGACGCCGCTATAAACAATGGCTCTGGGACGCTGACTTTAAAGATGTAACAGGTGCTCAGGTGAGCGCCAACGGATTTCACCGCTACACTGTTTTCCAGACAGCCGAAGGGAAGAAAGCAGTGGTGATTGCCAATATGGAAAAAGAAAAAAGCATCCGGGCAAAAGTGACATTAGCCGGGCACGAGGCCGTTGGTTTTAACCTGGCAACGCCGGAAAACCCGGATGCAGTGGATAATACAGGCATAGTGGATATACCTGCCCGTTCGGTAGCGGTGTTGATGGAAAAGTAATCGTTGTTCCATGAGCAAAGGTGTATCAGGTACCGGTTGCCTGGTACACCAGCTGCCATAGCCCCGTTCACTTGAAAATAGCCTCCATCTTTTCCACGCTCTGCTCCAGCCCAATCTGCGCAAACTGGCTCATAGAGCCAAATTCGGCGTATTCTGTAACCGTCATGGTGGTTTTGCCATCTCCGGTTTCGTTGAAGGTTACCACTGTTCTGATATCTAACGGGAAATCCGCAGGCATGCCCAGTTTCACGGGATCAGTTTTATTCCCGTCCTTATCCGCCAGGTTCTGAATAAACTCAATTGTTTGCTGTGGAATAATTTTTTGATATTCCCAGATAGAATAAAATTCCTGTCCACCCATTTCCTGGGGAGCCTTCATGCTAACAAGAGATCTGCCTCCTTCCCTGAAGTCGATGATGGCCACCGGCGATATGAAATGTTTCGGACCCCACCAGCGCTTAACCAGTTCCGGATCTGTCCATATTTTCCAGACCAGGTGAACGGGTGCATTAAATGTTCTGGTAACTTCAATTTGTTTTGCCATAATCACGCTGATTAAGCATTTTCCAATTCCGCAATATCGAATTTCTTCATCTTCAGGAAAGCCTGCACTACCCGCTGCGCTCTTTGCGGGTCAGACATTAACTCATTCAGCCTCGTCGGAACTACCTGCCACGAAAATCCGAATTTGTCTTTACACCAGCCGCATTGGCCTTCCGAACCGCCATCGGCCGTCAGCTTATGCCAGTAATGATCAATTTCATCCTGATTTTCGCAGGGAATAACAAATGAACAGGCTTCGTTAAACTGGAACTGATCTCCACCATTTAACCCCATGAAGTATCGCCCGTTCAGTTCAAAATTTACCACCATTCCTGAGTCGTTGATGATCCTGGAATTCGGAAAAATGGTACAGTAAAATTCTGCTGCAGCGCTGGCCTGATGGTTAAACCAAAGGCAGGGGTACATTGACTTTGCCATGTTATTTTATTTTTTGGGTTTATGTTTTCCTTTTTGCATTTCATCCAGCAATCCTTCAATTTCGTCGAACCTGCTTTCCCACATTTTGCGGTATGGATCCAGCCAGTCGGCTACTTCTTTCAGCTTTACCGGGTTGAGGTGATAATAGATCTCCCGGCCCGATTGAGATTGATTCAGCAACTCACATTCAATTAAAATCTGAATGTGTTTTGAAATGGTTTGTCGCGATGAATCGAAACTCTCCGCTATGGCCCCGGGTGTCATTGCCTGCACGGCTACCAGACTCAGTATGATCCTGCGGGTAGGGTCGGCCAGGGCTTGAAAGACATCTCTACGAATCTTCATTTATGCAGTTATTTAGTTGCAAATGTAACGCAGCTATTTGACTGCACAAAATTTATTTATGGTATACTAGAATATTTTAATAGATTATTTCCTGGGTATTAGTTCCAGGCCAATACAAAACTTTCGCGGAACTTATGCACCTTTGCGCAGTGATCGCAGTGATGTTGGGATTATTATTCGTATAATATCTCCGGAAATAATGTAATAAATGAAGAAATCCAAATTAATAGCCCTGACTTCTGTACTCGGACTCGCCATTACAGCATGCAGGAATACCCCACGTACCTATAATGATGAATGGATATCGGGCAATGAGCAGAAAGACACTATCGTCAACAATAATCATTACAGATATTATGGCGGCTATTGGTATCCCGTTTATTATAACAGGATAAACCCTGGCAGATACAATGGCGCCTCATTCCAGGAAATAAGCACCTCTTCTTTCCGGCCTTCTGTAAGATCAGCAGGTTTTGGATCATCTGCCCACTCCTCCGCGGGCGAATAAGTACACTTATCAATTGCAGGTAAATGAAAAGGATAAATATTACCCAGAGAAATAATTGGGAAGATAAGATCAAACAGCAAGGCTTTGTTTATTACAAAGACTACTATAACGAAGATGCTGCCTATGAGTTTACAGCAGCTCAGGTCGATGATATAGAAACTGCTACCAACGAAATATTTGATATGTGTCTGAAGGTAGTGGAGCATGTGATTGACAACAATCTCTGGAAAGAGTTTTTTATTCCGGAGCAATATGCGGAGCTGATCAAATGGTCGTGGAACGAAGACATGATGTCGTTCTACGGCAGGATGGACCTCGCCTATGACGGCCGGAACATCAAACTTCTGGAGTTTAATGCCGATACCCCTACCGGCCTGCTGGAAGCCAGTGTGATTCAATGGTACTGGCTGGAAGATTATAACAAATCGCTGGATCAGTTTAATTCGATCCATGAGAAATTGTTAGCGCATATGCAGGTCTGCAAGCCTTATTTTCTGGGCGATAAAATGTTTTTCTCCAGCGTTTCCAATAGTGAGGAAGATTATATCACCGTAAAGTATTTGCAGGATATTGCCGACCAGGCAGGTATTAAAAACGACTTCCTGTATATAGAAGATATCAGCATTAACGACGCCGGCCACTTTTGCACAAAAGACGGACAGCCGATAGAGAATATTTTTAAGCTGTATCCCTACGAGTGGATGTTTCATGAAGAGTTCGGCACTTATTTAACCAGCACTAAAGAGAATTGTTACTGGGTAGAACCCGCTTATAAAGCATTACTGAGTAATAAGATGTTATTGAAGTGGCTGTATAAATTATTCCCCGACTCTCCTTACATATTGCCCTGCGAATATGGCAAACCCCTTATTGGCGATTATGTGCGTAAGCCAGTGTTCAGCCGGGAAGGCGCTAATATACAGGTGGTGAAGAACGGGATAATATTGGAAGAAACAACCGGTGATTATGGAGAAGAAGGATATTTATATCAGCAGTACTTTGATATCCCGCGATTTAATGGATTCACTCCTGTGATCGGCAGCTGGCTGATAGGTGGTGTGGCAGCTGGCATGGGCATTCGCGAGTCGCAACGATTGATCACTGATAACATGAGTAAGTTTGCACCACACTATTTTGCAAAAATCAGGGATTAGCGTGAACATCTGAGTGATGCACATCTAATGCAGCGTCTAATTTTTTATAGATAACAGGAGCAGAGAAATTTTTCAGAAACGATGCTTTACTGAGAGTACATTGTTGTTGATAAAAATCGGGTTCGCTCAGCAATTTTTTTATGAAGCCGGCAAATTCCACCGGGTTCTCGGTTACAAGGCATCCGTTGTCGCTTTTATCAGGTAAGCCATCCTGTCCGTGACTATTGCATACAATAGGCAACCCGTAAGACATGGCCTCCAGCACTTTTACCTTCACACCTGTGCCGGACAGCATAGGGCAGAGGGCCACCTTTGATTTGTAATAATATTCCCCCAGATCTTCTGCAAATGGAATGAGCGTCACATTCTTCAGTCCCTGCGGTATATGTGAAGCTATTTTACCAATAACACAGAATTTGTAATCGGCTGGCAGCAATGGATATACTTTTTCAAAGAACCATTTAGACGCAGTCAGATTGTGCGGATTATGGGAGCCTACGTATATCAGGTCGAATTCCTTCGCCACTCCCGTATTTGGGGTGGCCGGCGGTTCCGCCATCGTAGCAATATACCTTACGTCGTTATTCATAAACTGATGGAAGAAGTATTGTTCTTCCGGCGAACAGGTCCATACCTGGTCGAACAGCGACAACCGCCGTATCTCATCTTCCAGCGAATTGGCCAGGTTAAATTGACGGTCGTGCTGATGTTGCGACGTCAGCAGATCATGTGTATCCGCAATGGTCACTGCCTTCCCGATTTTGGGATTGTCTTTTATCAGGTACGCCCATGAAGCATAGCTGACAATAATATAATCGTAAGAGTGCGCGTCCAGTATTTCGTTGAATCGCTCGCGCACATGCAGCGTAATAAGATCAGGGATAGCACCTTTTACTGCTCCCATTTTCTTTCTGAAAAGAAGATGCCTTAATTTATAACCGATGAAATACGCAATGGGATTCTTTTTGGTCGGCTTGCGCGGAATAAACCAGGCGTTTTCTACCAGCCCGCTTTGCTCAAATGCAGCTATCCCTTCTGGTGTGGTTTTCGTCCAGATATCCTGCAGCGAGAAGAAATCAACCTTCATTCCACGCTCCCTGAAATAGTGCAGCAGCGTAATGGCCCGTGTCTGGCTTCCACTGAACTTTTCAATAGGATTCAGCGGAAAGGTGTAAAGGATGCGTTTCATGCAGGTCGTCTGTTGATAAAGCGGCAAAACTATAGAAAATAGCGCAGAAAAAGTTACTTTACCTATCTTTGGCAGCTGCCTGCCCTATGGCAGCAAAGGAATTGATATCAGAAATAACAGTGGAGAAATGACCAGTTCATTAGCAACAACGGATATTGTCATCAGTATAATCATAGCTACCTACAATGCAGGCAGTGAAATAAAAGATTGTTTGCAATCGATCAACGACCAGGTATTCCGGAAAATGGAGATCGTGGTAGTAGATGGAGGCAGTAAGGATGATACGGTTGCCAGCCTCCAATCTTATAATGGTCGCCTCCCGCTTACCTGGATCAGTGAGCCGGATCAGGGCATCTATGATGCGCTGAATAAAGGCGCCCGCTTAGCCAGGGGCAAATGGATTTACTTCCTCGGTGCTGACGACCGGCTGCTGCCCGGATTCAGTGAACTGGCAGCCACTTTAAAAGAAGAACATACGGTGTATTACGGAATCAGTAAAGCCTGGTACCGGAACGGGGAAACAGGCCCCGGGCTGTATACCGGCAGGTTCTCCGCCTACCGGATGGCGAAAAACTGTCTTAATCACCAGGCCATACTATATCCCGCCGCCGTTTTTTCTAAATATTCCTACGAACTTCAATACCGCATCTCTGCTGATTATGCCCTCAATATCCGCGTATGGGGTGATAAAAATTTTCCCAAACAATATCTTCCGGTAACAATTGTTAACTATAACATGGAAGGATATTCCTCAGATAAAAAAGATGAATTATTCCGGCAGAACCGGTCGCAGCTCGTACGGGATTACATGGGCTATTATGTCTATTGCCTGTTCCTTTTCAGGCAGTTCAGGAAAAAAATGAAGGGCCAGCCTGACCTTTGATCATACTTCCGACGTCGTAAGCCCGAATTTTTGTTTAAACGAGAAGTAAAAATGTGACAGGTTTTCAAACCCAAGATCCAGGTAGATATCTGCTGGTTTCTGTTGCTTGTACCTGATCAGGTAATAAGCTTCATCGAGTCGTTTTTCCCTCAGCCATTGCCTGGGGGTAGTACCGAATATTTTAGCAAAATCCCGCTTAAATCCCGAAAGACTACGTCCCGTAAGCTTCGCAAATGCCTCTACGGAAACATTGAACATATAGTGCTGCTGCATGAATTCTTCCAGGTTTATTTTATATGGTTCGGAAAAATCAAATAACAGGTGTTTGAAATCAGGATTGCTTTGCAGCAGCAACTCTATGGCCTCTCTGATCTTCAGATCCGCGAGTTTGGGCGTAGCCGTTTTTTTCTTGTTGGCGTATGGCAAAAGTGAAATAAAATAACTCCGGAGAAATTCGTCGGGCTCAAAAAACAATTTCTGTTTGCCTTCATACCGTGCCTGCGCCTGGATTTTATTCTCAAGGGCATATTGCTGCAATGTTTCCTGGTCGAGGGTAATAGAAAGGAACTGGTACTTTCCTTCTTTCGACGGATATTTGATAGTGCGTACCAGCTGATTCTTCCTAACCACCACAACAGTATTTTCCGGCACTATGGTATTGCCCCGGGCATGGAACGTATGAGTTTCTCCTGATAATTGAAATCCCAGAAAATGCTCCGGTATAAATTCTTCATCCCCTCTGTGTTTCTCAAAGGCACAGGAGTATACGAACTTATCAAATATTATTTCACTCTTTTCTTCCATTGTATAAATATCCTGAATTTTTAGGAAAGCGCATCGGCGCCGGCTGTTGCAATTGCTTTATCCTGTTCCTGTGTGCCTCCCGACGAAGCAATAGCCCCTATTATGCGCCCTTCCCTGTTTCTGATAACAACGCCGCCTGCTATGGTTAGCAGTCCTTCATTGGAACTAATCATCCCGTATCCATGCATACCGGCGCCTGCCACGATACTGCCCATTACATCACTGTCGACCCCAAACATCACCGCTGTTCTCGCTTTTTTTATGGCAAAGTCAACGACCCCATAAACGCTGTCGAGCCGCGCGAGGGAAACCAGATGCCCGCCTGCATCCACCACTACGATGCTGACGGGTATATTTAGCTGCTTTGCTTTTTCTATGGCGGCATTCAGCGCACCTGATGCTTCACTGTATGTTATGTTCATTGCGTTATTTTTTTTTGTAGGGAGATAGGAATGCACAGGTTACCACCTGTGCATTCGCTCATGGATGACATCAGCTTTTTGCTGCCCAGGCTTCTGCCTGTAGTTGTTTTACGAATGTTTCTGTTTCTTTGGGATGTACATTTCTGAAATTGGCCGTATCATCCAATGCTACGTTCACAATCACTTCGGCCATTGACTGAGGATCCAGTTGGTGGGCAAGTGATTCGGCTGCCCCGTCGAATGCAGCAGCAGGAGTGAAGTTAGTGGCCGGATCATACCAGCGGAAAATCGAATCAACGCCGCGATCATTGAATCCCGTGCCGAATACACCAGGATTACAGGTGGCGATTTTTATATTGAACGGAGCCAGCTCTGTTTTCAATCCTTCCGCAATCGCCTCCAGCGCATGTTTGGACGCGCAATAGGCAGCCACATAAGGCACGGTCCATAAGCCGCCCATAGAAGACGTAAATATGATTTTTCCCTGCTTCTTTGCTGCAAATTTTCTGATGAATCCCTGTGCCAGTTCCAATGCGCCGAATACATTTACATCAAACATCGAGCGGATCAGCTCCAGCGGCTGCTCGGCAATCGGACCGCCTTCCATAATACCGGCATTACTGATCAATACATCGATGTCGTATTTTTTGTGCGCGTAGGCAATGTCACGATGATTGGTGACGTCGAGCTTATCAACGGTGAGTTGGATATGCTTTTCCTCCGCTTCTCTTTTTAAGTCGCTCATCTGAGGATAAACCTGTGTGGTGGCAATCACATGATGTCCTTTCCTGGCTAGTTCAAATGCAGCGATTTTTCCAAAACCGCTGGCAGCCCCGGTAATTAAAATTGTTTTGCTCATTTGTTCGTGTTTTTATTTGAATACAAATTTGAACAAATGAGTGATAAACGATGTTGCTGGCAGGTTCAAAGTTATATTGGTGGAAAGTTCACCGGCTTGGTAGAGAAGCAGGAGCGTTTTAAATTCAGCAACCACTGCTGCACAGGAAGGAGCAAGTGTACTACTGAACAAATTGAAGAATCAGTACGGACATCGCCCGTGAGGTCTGGAACATACTTTATCCGGTCCGGAGGCTAGCAACCGAATTGCCGGAGGTGATGATCGGCATGTTTGTAAGAAAGCAATACGATCTGCCCGGGCGACATTTCCCCAAAGAATGGATGCATGATGCCAGTGGTGTTTGGACTATCGTGTTCTGCAATCAGCGCTATCCATCGTTCTTTCGTTTGCTCAAAATCGCTGTTTACTTCGGTGGTAATCTTTAACTCGGGGCTCGTTGGTGTATTTTTCCGCAATGGAGCATCGCTTTTAGTCAGATCGCGAAGCGCCACTCTGCCGAAAATCCGGCCTATGAACGAGCGTTTAACGGGCATTCTTCCCAATGCCATTTCTTCCCATAAAACACAATGCTGCAGCATTTGACGGACATTCATCTTACCCCATTGCGCCACGTTGTGTTCACTGAGCTGGTGGATGCGGCGGGTGAGCTCTTCCCGGGCAGTTGTATCAAGTACTGTTTTCATAAAAGAAGATTTAAGTAAGTAGTCTTTATTGTTGCCTGGGCTGAAGTGAAAACCAATTGCCTGAATCATCTTTAAATAGTGCTTCAGTACCGTAGAACTCTTTTGTTGGCGCTTTAATAAATTCAACACCTTTTGTTTTCAGTTCTTCATAAGTCGCATAAATATCATTGCACTCAAATACGCCACAGCCAAATACGCCGTTTTTCACGAAGCCGGTAATGGTATCGGCCACTTCCTGGGGCAGCATTTTGCCGGCACCTACCGGAAACAGTACAATCTCAAGATCAGGTTGATCCGGCGGACTAACCGTTAGCCAGCGATTGTCGTTGCCCATTGGAAGGTCGAGTTTTAATTTAAACCCCAGTTTGTTGGTATAAAAATCAAGGGCGCTGTCCTGGTTGAGCACAAAGATGCTCATGTGACTCATTTTTGTAATCATATATATCTGTTAAGTAAGTTTATAACAAAGTTCCGGTATCGTTGGTTAAACTGTTTCTCCAAAATTGCTATTTTCAGTGAGGTTATATTGATAGATAAAACAGCCGGGAACAAAATTTAACGGCGCCCGGGAAATCTGTTTTTTTATTTGTTGTTGGGCTTCCTGGAAAGTGGAAGGAGAAACGCCTGTTGTACGTTTGAACAATGCACTGAATGACCCCACGCTTTCGAACCCTACTGCATAGCAGGCCTCAGACACGGTGCTGCCATACTTCAATAATTCCATCGCTTTCTCCAGTCGTACCCATATCAGGTACTGATGTGGCGTTTTGCCGTAAATCTTTTTAAATAACCGGATAAAATGAAACTTGGAAAAATAAGCTTCGTCTGAAATGTTGTTAAGGTCGATATCATCAGCAAAATGATGATCGATGAAAAGTTTTGCCTGCACAACCCTTCTATACAGATAAACTTTGGGATATGAATGAGACGCCATTTTATGATCGTTGCCAGTGAACGGGCTGCTGTAAAGTTAGTGAACAGGCGGGTAAAGCACAGGGGCAAACGCGACTTTTAAATGGGCAAACGCGACTTGTTGAAAGGGCGGCCTGTTTGAAAAACACAGCAGGTTCTCGACAGTATAAAATACCTTGCAGGTAAAAGGCAGGAAGAGGGATAAAATTCCAGTTACGAAATTAAATCATTGTTTTTAACCTGCTGAAGCTGTGCATGTCTTATCCGGCTCAGTGTTTCCCTGGATACACCAAGAAAGGAAGCCACCATATGCAAGGGCACCCGCTGGAAAATATCCGGGCAGGATTCAACAAACGCCTGATATTTTTCTTCAGAAGTGTAGCTGATATTCATCAGTATGCGTTCCATGTTGGCTTCGTTGCTGTTATTGATAAGCGTTTCTGAAAAGGATTTCAATGAGGGAATGGTCGCTAATAATTCTTCGAAATCAGCTCGCTGCCATTGTATGATGTCAGTATCTTCGAGTGCATCGATATTGTATTTGGAAGGGAGTTGTTTATGGTAGCTGGGGGGATCTACTACCCAGGAATTTTCCGGCGAAAATTTCATAATATATTCTGTGCCGTCGTCTTTCCTCATATAAGACTTCAGCAGGCCTTTACAAATAAAGGTTTTATGCCGGCAAACATCTCCTTCCTGCAAGATAAACTGCCTTTTACGTATTTTCTTCGTTACTGACAGTGCACGTATCATTTTCAGCTCGCTGCTGGTAAAATCTCCCTTGTCCGTAATATATGCTTCAAAAACGCTGAACATAGTAAACCTGAATGCTATTGAAAAATAGCAAAATTAGGTCAAATGACCTCAAAAAAATGTGTCAAATCTCCTTGTTTCCGGGGCGCCTTCCGGCTGAAATTTGTGTTGTTCTTTTAATAAGTACCTGGCGGTTGTGCCTGCAGGCTTGTTTTACAGACGTATTGTTTAACCAAAGATTCAGATATGCGTATTTTTCTTACAGGCGCCACGGGCTTTATAGGCTCCGCCATCGTTAAAGAGTTAATCGGCGCAGGCCACCAGGTATTGGGCCTTGCGCGCACAGAGGAGGCCGAAAGGTCGCTCATTGCTGCTGGAGCGCAGGTGCATCGCGGCAACCTTGAAAATCTGGAGAGCCTGCGCAGCGGTGCTGCTATGTCCGACGGCGTCATCCACACCGGCTTTATCCATGATTTTTCGAAATATAAGGAGAACTGCGAAATCGACCGTCGTGCCATCGAAACATTGGGCGAGGGACTGGCTGGCACCGGGCGCCCCCTCGTTGTTACATCTGGTACTGCTGTAGGGCAAACCGGCGAATTAATTACAGAAGATCAGCAGCCGGTTTCCGGGAGCGATGAGATGCCCCGCGCGGCTTCGGAAGAGGCGGCTGCGGCAGTAGCTGCCCGTGGTGTGAGGGTGGCCGTAGTACGGTTGCCCCTGTCGGTGCACGGAGAGGGTGATCATGGCTTCGTACCGATATTGATTGGGCTTGCGCGGGAAAAGGGGATGGCGGCCTATATGGGCGACGGCCTCAACCGCTGGCCAGCTGTACATCGCCTGGATGCTGCCCGCGCCTTCCGCCTGGTGGTGGAGAACAATGCGGCCGCCGGCAATTTCCATGTAGTGGGCGAAGAAGGCATCGCATTCAAAGACATCACCAATATCATCGGTCGGCGTTTGAATGTACCAGTAGCCAATATTACTGCTTCAGCAGCAGCCGGTTATTTCGGATGGTTCACACATTTCGCAGCTATCAATAATCCCACAGGTAGCCGGCATACACGGGAGCTGTTGGGATGGGAACCTGTACAACCCGGGCTCTTGTCTGATATCGACAGTGCACATTATTTCAATCAATAACCGCAGCAATGCACAGGCAATAGCCTCCTTACAGCCTAAGGAGGCGGCTGCCTGTGCAATACCTGGAAAAAACTATCTTATTTATCAGAGATACGCTGGCCGCCCAACCAGCGAAATATAAAATAAAGGATACGGAGTATGCTTATCTGAAATCTGATGTAGCAGACTTCCCGCTCAGCAGCCCGGAGTTTACATTTTACAGCTATTCAGATGAATGGGTAATTGTTTTCGCCGAAGGAAAATTTAAAATCTGTGATCCGTATGGCATTGCGGTCACTTATCGTGTAACCGAACCCGTGAGTGTAGAAAACATGCAGGATAGTGAGCCCTTCGGCTAACTACAACTGATAAAAGTTTAATCAGCTGTTCGCAGGAAAACATATTCTATACCATCAGTTTCATCGATTTCTTCACCGATTTTATGGAACCCGAACCTGGCTATCAATTGAAGGGAAGGCGTGTTCTCCGGTGACACCGAAGCAACGAAATGGTGAATCCCATGTGCCCTTTGCGCCCAGGTCATCACCGCTTCCAATGTTTCAGTGGCGTAGTGCTGTCGCTGCCAGGCCGGGAATACCTCATACCCGAATTCAACTGCGTCCCTGACATAACGCTGCAGATATTCAGGATTCGGACTGCTGTGAAACCGTATCAGGCCTATCATTTGCCTGGTTTCTGGCAGAATGATGGCTCTTGCTGACCAGGGTGCATACAGTGGGTCGTTTGCCAGTTGCCGGAGACTGTAAATCAAACTACCGGGATGTTCCATCAACTCCGCCGGAATGGCCGCACCCAGTTCCCTGGTAGCCACATCCAGCTTGCCGTTGAGGCAGGCTTCCATAATATCTTTGTTTATCAGGCGCAGTATCAGGCGCGGGGTAATAATATCTTCAGGGAGTGTTGTCATGGTTAAATGCCGGATCATCGTACTCGTTTTCTTTCATCGTCTGTTTTGCTATAACTCACAAAAATAGGTAATCAGCCTTTCCGCATTTTTTTTATCCACAGGTATACAGTCCATGTAACAGTGATACCGAACAATATAAGTAGCGGAATATAATAATGCCGGAAGAAATCATGAAAATAGGAGCCTGCTGCAATGTATATGCTGGCAATACAGAGCTTGAAGGGTATAAATTCGGCATTGCTCCAGGTGGTTTTGGCTTTAAGCAGGTTCATAAGACATGATATTTTGAAAGTAAATAAAAATCAGCTGTGGTGGCTTAACGTCAACATACATCAACAAAAGTTCACTTATTTTGAGACACGGAAACCTGCTAATACAACTGATTCCTCAATATCCTCTTAATCATCTGAATTGTACCTCTGCTAATATGACCGCTATATTTCAAAAGTATACTACTCTCGCTTTCACCATCGCTAAGCTCCTTGACAACACGCATCCATTTGCCCAGGAATTCCGAATTGGGGGTACGGTATTTCAACAATCTCCTTACAGTTTCAATAACAGATTTATTAACCGTGCCTTCATGCAGTTCAAATACTTCATCGTTATTCAATCCCAGCCGGATATCATCTGCAATGCGGGAGTAATCCTGCAGGTATTTCTCATTCGCTTCCATCACCTGTAACAGCGGATTGTCGGTGAAACTGATATCTGAATATCTCCTCGCCTGCTTCTGCAGCGACTGCAGGGCATAGCTCCGGGCGATGTTGTCGCAGATGACCAGGTCGCTCTTGCTGAGCTCAAACCATTCGCCTTTTACACGTTTATGCTGGAAAACGATATGCAGACTTTCCTCCAGCTCACTCATATTTTCCGCCGCATACTGGCGTACCACGCGGAACAGCACAGGGAGGTGCGTATGGTAAGCCGCCAGGCGCTTATGAAGATCCTGCGTTTTGCCAATCTTATACAGGTTTCGGCCTGTATTCAGAATATATACACATTTACCTATTTGTACCTGCTCCATGAGGTGATTTCACGATAGTATCTGACAATTATGTTGTCAATTTACAACTATGCTTATTATATACAAAATTGAATATTGTATTTGGTTTTAATGTGTTGGCGGGATGGTAGTAAGGCAGGGGGTATAGGAAGATGAGATAATAAAAAGACCAGCCCGTTAATACGGGCCGGCGGGTGGTTACTCACTATGACTTATAATAATTCCTTTGTGCGTTCATTACATCGTAATTACGCTGTTGTTTAAGACTTTTTATGTTTGCCCGTTTCTCCTGCCGGGTTAAGCTGTGATCCAGCTTAACAGAGCGGATTTTATCGGCGTAGTCGTTTCGTATATCGGCGATCTGCATGTCCAGTTTGGTGGGCATTGCAGGCATGCCGTAATATGGATAACCATAATAGTATCCAAAAGGAGCATAGAACGGATCATAGAAACCATATCCACCTCGAACTATGATAGTACTGTGCCCGTAACCACCGCCCCTGAAATGCCCGCCAGGTACACCAGCTGAAGCGCCGGTGACCATTGCTGCCATGAGCAATACTACTAATAATGTCCGTTTCATAACTCTTGGTTTAAGTACACTTCTTAGACTGACCGTAAATAGTAAAAATTAATCTGGTGTAAAGCTTTAACAGTTTCACAACTATTGGAGGAGAAATACATGGGTACGCATATTGATTGCGTTGCGGAGCTGTTACTTCATGGAAATTATTGTTAACCTCAAAATTGATAACGCAATGACAGTAAATTCAATTGCAGCCCTGCGAGTGACAAATGGTACTACGGCGGATAATGTATGTACGCTCTTAGGGTATTATGCTCCCGGCGATGGCGGAGGCGGAAGTTTCTATTGGGATGATACTTCGGGCGACCAGGATAACGGCGTTACCATCATCAAAGCTCAGGCTGCCACTGGCCGGTGGAAGCGGATTCACGACAAAGTGATGGATGTCAGATGGCTGGGCGCCAAAGGAGATGGAACATCAGATGATCTCGCTATGGTACAGCAGGGGATCGACTTTTGCAGCACCAATGGCTATACGCTGAAGCTTTCTGCAGGTACTTACCTGTGTAACGGTACCCTCTGGCTGAAGGACTATACGGTTATAACCGGGGAAGGGAATAACAGCGTATTGAAAATAGGCGCAAGTGGACAAATCAGAGGCGAAAAAGGTGGCGTAAGAGGATATGGATTCAATGACAACTATGCCACAGAAGTGATACCTCCGAATACGCAGGATTATGGCAATTTAACATTGACAGCCAATGTGGCGGTTGGGGCTACGGAGTTACCGGTAGGCGATACCACGAAAGTAAGTGTCGGAGACCTGTTGTATACATTTAACGGAGTAACCAATGCCTGGCAGATCCTGAGTCCCCAAAACGGCATTCCCGCAGAATGGAATAACTATGATAATCCACTTGGGCAGATGGAAATTTTCAGGGTAAAAGCAAAAACTGCTACGACTATAACGATCAACCGGCCTACGGCATTTGCCTGTCCACAAGGCACGGCTGTCAGTAAGTTAATAGGGGTAAAAGAAGTAGCATTATCAAACTTTAAAATAGACTTTGTAATACAAGTCAGTGATGCTATGCTGCTCGAGCAGACCAGTAATTGCAGGATCAGCGGCCTGGTGCTTAACAATGGCGGAATTTCGCTGTATAAGTGCGCCTGGAATACAATTAATAACTGCATTATTACTACTACCGTTGGCCGCTGCATTATGGTCACATCTTTCGGTACTGGTAACAGAATTTCCAATAATACCTGCTATTATACAACAGGAGGTGATGCTGCTATTCTTGTAATGATGGCAAATAACAATAGTGTATGCAATAACACGGTAGAAGGTAGCGGAGTTGCCGGGAAGGATGAAATAGGCGTCTGCTGCCACGCCCGTAGCTATAATAATGTAATTGCCAATAATCTTGTAAGAAACATGTCGGCCGGATACGGACTCTATTATGGCTGTTGGGCTAATACCTTCGATAGTAATTCTTCCTCCAAATGTTTTGTCGACTACAGTTGCTATTATGCAGGAAAGGCGTCCATTTCCGGTGCCAACAGCTACGGTAGTTCCGAAGAAAGAGAAAGACAAGACACGACACGGTTGAAACGCTCAGTAGCCATTTTTTATTGCCGGGAGGTAACTGTCACAAACGGAATATTGGAAAAAAATTTGCAAATAGAGGGTTCAAAGAACATCGAAATTTCTGGTAACACGCTCGTGGGGGACATATTACTTATCGTGACCAGTGTAGGTGCCAATATCCAAATCAGGAATAACCGGGTTACCTCACCTGGAAGATGTATCACTGTAACATCCGCTACATACAACATCGCGCCTCCCTACCAGCCTGTTCTGATAGAAGGCAATATATTAGAGGGTAACTATGATAAACTGATCTATCTCGAAAGAGTGGTGCATGTATATATCCGCCAGAATATCATAAAAAACAATAATCTAATTGGCATCGGATTTAATGATATAGCCAGTTTTACATCCATCACCGGCAATCACTTTATGAACTGCTCGATAGCAGTGGATTTCTCTGCCTATGCCAACAACGTAAGCACCTCATACGCCTGTGTTAAAGACAACCGGTTTTTCAATTGCACGGCGTTGTACCAGTCGTGGTTATCGCCGGTGACCAATAATTTTGTCAAAAGCGGCGGCGTGAATGGCTTTGAAATCATGAACCTCGGTAGCGTGGTGCCAACAGTACCTGATAAAAAATGGGTATATATCGGGGCTGCTGACGGGTTAACAGGTCCGGCTAACTGGAAGGAGGTTGCCCAATAATGTCAATTTTATAACAGTATATTTACAGGTATAAAAGAGACCGGATGAGGAACAATGAATTCACTCATCCGGTTTCTTTAAGGGAAATGCTGTTCTCTATGAACCTGCTTAACCGCTTTAACAAATCACTACGCTTCCTCGACCTCGGTCGAACCGAACAGGCCATCGAAATCCTGGAAACCCTGGTCCTGGACGCCGCTGCGCAGGCGGATCAACGCTGCTTCATTCAGGCCAGCTGCGTACTGGGCGAAGTTTTCTTTGCTCAGGGAAAATATGATGAGGCAAAACCACATCTGCTGAATGTAGCCAATGCTTCCTTTGAAGATGATCTGTTGGATTATGAGAAAACAAAAGCCGCCAGCCTGCTCAGAGATAATAGTTTCAAAATTTAATCTCCTTAACAGCACTGGGTAAATTGACTACCCCCTAAAACACCACCCCCGGAAAATAACAATCCCCCTGAATGCCCGCCGGAACAGCATTATAATCCTCGATAAATTCATCCGCAACACTACATGTCACTTCGTTCGTTATATTAGAATTCACCTAACATCAACTGAATGAAATCCTCATTACTGGATAATAATTTCAATGTGATCGCTTACAGAGGTGGCACCACCCTGTATCCCGAAAACTCACCGGCTGCCATCAGGCATAGTGTAAATATCAACCCGCAATGTATCATCGAAATAGACTTACAGCTGACGAAAGACAATGAGATCATCGCTTTTCACGATTTCCAACTGAACCATCTCACCAATGGCAACGGCCTCGTGATCGATCACAACATCGCTGATCTGAGAAAAATAAAGCTGCGCAACCCCGATGGCACCCTGAACGATACCGCACATATCTCTACGCTCCATGAAATATTCGATACCTTCCCTCAACAACGATTTATACTCGACCTGCATGTAATGGACCCGGTATTGATCAACAGCGTGGCGGAGATAGTAACAGACCACCATAGGGAAGGCAGCATTGCTATACAGAGTGTGAACGACAACATCATAGAGGAATTTCAGGCACTGCGGCCCGGATGGACTTTCGTTGCAGCTGCCAATGCTACCAGGAAATTTGCATTTGCTTCGAAACTACGCCTGGAGAAATGGGTGAAAACTACAGCCGATATTATGTTCCTGCCGGAGAAACTGGGCGGAATAAGCATCCTGGGCAATCGGGCACTGAACGTACTGCATCAGTGTAAGGTAAAAGTATGGAGCTGCGTGAACTTCAAACCATATACCAATGTGAATTCCTTTGCCGACATGCAACGGCTCCGGCAAAAGGGAGTGGATGGGGTTTTTACGGATGATCCCGGTTCTCTTATGGCTGCCGGTCGCAAATGACTAACCAGTTGATGTTTACGGAAAAAAACCGTTAACCGGACCTGTTTCCCAAAAGATTAAAACAAGATAAGGAGGAGATTATAACCGTCTTAGAAAGTGGTTATATTTTTCTAATCTATGTTAACGGATGCTGAATCCCTCTAGTTTTGCAGCAAATTCATATTATGAATATTTTGCTGGTGGAAAATAAACTGAACCTTGCAGAATTTATCATCCAGGAACTAGAAGAACAAAACTATTATGTCGACTTTGCACGGGAAGGTGTTACCGGCAAGCGTCTTGCCCTGAATAAAAAATACGACCTCATCATACTGGATACCGTGTTGCCCGGTGTGAGCGGTCTTGAAATTTATAAGAGTATCCGCAGGCTGAAGATGAATATCCCGGTATTGATATTAACCAACCGGAGCACCGAACAACTCAGGGTACTTGGTTATATGAGCGGGGCCGACGACTACCTCGTTAAGCCCTTTCACATAGAGGATCTGCTGGCGCGCATTAAAATGATCAGCAGACAGCCATTGCTGGAAGATGACAACAGAAGCGCCCATCTCGAAATTAACCGGCAAAACAGAACGGTCATAAGATCCGGCATCGAAATAGCCCTTACTAATACCGAACTGGCTTTGTTGAAATGTTTTCTGGCGCACCGGAACCAGGTACTTTCCCATGCGGAAATAGCCCGGGAGGTATGGGGGCCCGACTTCGACAACAGTACCAATAGGGTAGGCGTATACGTAAAATATCTGAGAGATAAAATCGACAAAGGATTTACCCCGCACTTTATATACACCGTGGTTGGAATGGGTTACATGTTGAGAGACGACTGACCCCGAACCAGCTGCAAAGTCACAGGGCCGGCCATTTTGGGCGGCCCTTTTTTATTGGAGTGCTACCCGCATCCGGCCAATTTTTATTACATTAGTGGCGATACCACCAACCATTATTTTCCCGGGAACTGACTAAACCATCATGTACGAGCGCATCTATATCGACAAAGCATTATTTCAACGCATATCAGAAGGCGATGAAGCAGCATTTGGTATCCTGTTTCGTTCTTCGCTGATGTTACTGGAACCATTTGTCAGGAAGATGGTAAGAACGCCGGATGATACCAAAGAGGTGATACAGGCCACTTTCCTGAGGGTTTGGCTGAGCCGGGATAAACTAACGGACGTAGAACAGCCACAGGCATGGCTATACAAGGTGGCCGCCAATGAATGCTATACCTGGCTGCGGAAGGAGGCTACGGAATATCGCCTCAGGGAGGCCGTTGCTGCAGAACCGGAATCCGATACGGCAGTGAAGCAACTGAGCCTGAAGGAACTGCATGCTATTATAGAAGAAGCTGTAATGTTATTATCCCCACAACGCCGCCGCATATATCAAATGAGCCGTAATCAGGGTATGAAAATTCCGGAAATAGCTACTGCACTGGATCTTTCTCCCAACTCAGTGAAAAATGCGCTGGTCTTTTCCCTCAAAGCCATCCGCGAACACCTGCGCCGCTACGGGCATACCATTCCGCTCGTTTTTCTTATTTATATCAGCAGATAAAAAATTTTTAAGGCAATAGGTCCTTAATGCTTTTTGCTCATTCTTATTAGTAGGTATATACTTAACAAGCATGCAGGAACAAAGGATAACGTATTTATTGCAGCAGCGTTTGGCCGGCGCCGACACCACTGCCGAAAAGGCGGAACTTTACCGGTTGCTGGAAAACGATGATAACAGGGAGCCATTTATGGCAGCACTGACGGAGCTGTTATGGCAGGCGCCCGTGGGAGATGCGGGATCCGTTGATATGGCGGAATATACAAATCTGCTGAAAAGTATTACTACCACTGATATAGTGTTACCATTTACAGGTGCTGTTGCATCGGGAGGCTACCGTAATTGGTGGTGGAAGGCCGCTGCTGCTGCCGTAGTACTGGTGCTGGTAACTGCAGGCATCTTCTTCTTCCGCCGGGGGGACGCCCCACTGCAGCCCGGGCCGGAACTGGCGCAACGTTATAAAAACGATGTGGCGCCCGGTGGTAATAAAGCAGTGCTTACGCTGGCTGATGGCTCGCATATTGTTCTCACCGATGCAAAAAATGATACCCTGGGCCGGCAGGGCAATACCAGTATCATTAAACTGCACGACGGCCAGGTGCTCTATAAAGGAGGCAAAGCTCCTGCAACAATTGCCTATAACACACTCACCACCCCCAGGGGAGGCCAGTATCAGCTTACATTGCCTGATGGTACACGGGTATGGCTAAACGCGGCCAGCTCCCTGCGCTTTCCCGTTGCTTTCACCGGGAATAACCGCCTCGTGGAGCTCACCGGGGAAGGCTATTTTGAAGTAGCATCTCAGCCGGGCAAGCCCTTCCTGGTGAAAAGCAATGGCGCGGAAGTGGCTGTGCTGGGCACTCATTTCAATATCATGGCCTATACCAACGAACACGCTATCGAAGTAACCTTGCTGGAAGGAGCCGTGAATGTAAGCCGCAGCGGTGCTGTGAAAAAACTGCTGCCAGGCCAGCAGGCCAGCATCCGGCAGGATAACAGCATCACCGTTGCCAACACCACCGCTCAGGAAGCGGTGGCTTGGAAAAATGGCTTCTTCATCTTTGAACATGCTGATATCACTGCTGTCATGCGGCAGGTGGAACGCTGGTACGATGTGGAAGTAGTGTATGAAGGCGATCCGCCGAAAATGCTGTTTGGCGGCGGTATGCAGCGTAGCCTGCCCCTATCCGGGATATTAAAGCTGCTGGAAAAGAATCACGTATTATTTAAAGTGGACGGAAGAAAAATAACGGTATTAAGAGGATGAGCCCCTCATATTGTCTAACATTAAAAATCAACCAACCATTGAGCTGACAAAAACCAAATTAAATCCCTGCCATTAAAAAACCAGTGATGGGCAAACATCACTGGTTTGAGGCAATAAGAATCGTGTAAACTCTTTTTTATCACCGAAATCAAATGTATGATTTTAACTGCTTTGTTCCAAAACAAGGGAGAGGCCTCATATGCCTGTGCCCTTGATTACCCTTCCGGAAGGCATCACCACCAATGCAGATCTGCTGGCACAACGAGGAAGAAACAGCCGCCAACCAAAATTTGGAAGATCATGAAGTTATCTGCTTTACTACTAATGGCCGGAGCGCTGCAGATCAGCGCAAAAAGTATGGCGCAGCGAATAACCATGTCGGTCACAAACACACCGCTGTCCGCCGTATTTAACAACATCAACCGGCAAACAGGGTACATCGTTTTCTACAACTACGATGCCCTCCAGAACACCAGACCCGTTACACTGGACATCAGGAATGCCACCATTCAGGAACTGTTACATGCTTCGCTGATGGGGCAACACCTGGAGTATACTATTGAAGACAAAACCATCACCGTTACGCGTATCATAGAGCGTACGCCGGAACAACCTGCTCCTGCGGCACAGATCCCGGTGAGAGGGCGCATTACCGACGATAAAGGCGTACCACTGCCAGGAGTGTCTGTGGTAGTGAAAGGCACCACCAAAGGCACCCAAACCAACGCCAACGGCGAATACACGGTAGTTGTAAAAGACGAATCCGCCGTATTGTCTTTTTCCTATGTAGGGTACGAAACACAGGAAGTGGTGGTGGGGAAAAGCGGGGTTATCAGCATCCGGCTCCGACCCTCCAATAACAAACTGACGATGGTAGATGTGATCAATACCGGCTATCAGACCATTTCCCGCGAAAGGGCCACTGGCTCCTTTTCTGTGATTGAACCATACCGGCTCCGCGCCAAACTGAAACCCGACCTGAAATCGGCCCTGGAAGGACAAGCCACCGGGGTGGTGCTCACCAAGGAAGGAAACGTGGAAATAAGAGGGGTGTCCACTCTGCTGGGGGCCGCTGCCAGCGCCCCTTTGCTGGTGATCGACGGGTATCCTGTTACAGCCGGACTCGAATCCGTGAACATCGATAACATCGAATCCATCACCGTACTCAAAGATGCGGTTGCTGCTTCCATTTACGGCGCCCGTTCTTCCAACGGCGTTATTGTGATCGCCACAAGGCAGGCCAGAAAAGGTGCGCTGCTGGTGGAGTATAAAGGCTCTACCGGTATCACCCTGAAACCGGATCTGAAATACCTCAACCGCTCTTCTTCTGCCGATTATGTTGATGCTGAAATAGAACTCTATAACCAGGCCCCTAATGACTATCTGACTACTTACAACAACTACGGATCCACTTCACAGGTTAACTACCTGCTCATCGCAAAATCGCAGGGATGGATGAGTGCAAAAGACGCAGATGCACAGCTGGAAGCCCTGAAAAAGAACGATGGCCTGGCCCAGATGCAGCGGTATTATTTCAGGAACCAGTTCACCCAGCAGCATAATATCTCCCTGACCGGCGGCGGGGAAAAAAGTCAGCTCAATGCTGCCGTGCGGTATATCTCCAATCAGAACAACACTATTCAAAACTCCGATAACCGCCTGATCTTTGATGTGAAGAACGACTGGCAACCACGCAAGGGAGTGAATATCCGGTTGTTTTCCAACGTCAACTACAACACGGCTGCTGCTCCGGTACGCGGCTGGCAGGATATGCTCGCGTATACCAATACGTCTCTGATACAACCGTATACACTGCTCACAGATCCGGCCACCGGCCTGCTTCAGAACGTGTTTACCAAAAACCAGAAGAAAGACGACCGATATGCTGCCATCACCGGACTGAAACCGCTTTATTACAACCCCCTGCAAGACCTCGGCCTCGAATCCTCCACCAGTAAAGCACTGCAGCTGCGCCTGGGAGGCAGCATCAATATACGCCTGCTGGAAGGGTTGAACGTGGAAGCCGGTGGTACCTGGAGCCGGGGCGATCAGCTGGCCCGGACACTGTATGATAAAACCGCTTATCGTGTGCGGCTCTGGTACGACGATAATACCTCCATTTCCAATCCGTCTAAACACTACCTGCCCGATGGGGCCGTGGTCAATGAATCGCGCAACTTCAACCAGAGCTATATGTTCCGTACCCAGCTGAACTTTAACCGCACGCTTACACCACGGCACCGGGTATCTGCCATCGCCGGAAATGAAATCAGCAGAAATACTTTTGACAACAACAGCCTGCCCACCCGCTTCGGATACAACGACCTGGCCGGTACTTTTTCTACTTTTAATTATGCGGATTACAACGCCGGCTCCTACAATGCAGATATGCTCGGCACCAACAGAGCTAATGCCAGCATTGGCAGTTACGGGTATCAGGACAACCGCTTCGTTTCCTGGTATGCCAACGGTTCCTATGAATATGATAACCGTTTCATCGTAAGTGGTAGTATCCGCCTGGATCAGACCAACTTCTTTGGCACCGATCCGCGCTATCGCTATAAGCCCCTCTGGTCTGTAGGAGGTACCTATAAACTGGCAGAAGAAAAATTCTTCCACCTGCCGCTGATCGATCGCCTCGATCTGCGCGCTTCATATGGCATCAACGGAAATATCTCGCTGAACTCAGGCCCCTTCCTGATCATCACACCCGGATCTTATTCTAACTTAACCGGCGATGTGTCCTACAGCATCACGTCGCCTCCCAACAACTCCCTGCGCTGGGAAAAAACCAAGAGCACCAACCTGGGCGCGGATTTGTCGATGTTGAACAGGCGCTTAAACCTGACGGTCGACTATTACCTCCGCAACAGCAGCGACCTCCTGGCGGCGGATGCCATTGATCCTACCAGGGGATTCAGCTCTCTTACCAAAAACATCGGCGCCGTGAGGAATCAGGGCTACGAAATTTCCGTGAATGCCGATGTGATACGCAGCGCCAACCTCGTATGGAATACCTTCTTCAATTTCAGCTATAACAACAACAAAGTGCTTACCTACAATGTCACCTATCAGTATGCATCTTCCGTAACCAATGGCGCTATAAAAAAAGCCGGCGACCCACTGGATGCGCTCTACAGTTACCGTTTTGCGGGGCTCGATAACAATGGTATTTCACAGTTTTATACAGACAAAGGAGAAAAAGTAAACGGTGGAAACGTGAAAGTAGGTGACCTGGTATACAGCGGCACACTGCGCCCGAAGTATGCCCTGAGCTGGACTAACTCCTTTCGCATAAAAGGATTTGACCTTTCATTTATGCTCATCGCTAAAATGGGGAACGTACTGCGGAGAGATGCTTTCAGCGGTTCCAACATCCTGAACAAACATGTAGCGGAAAGATGGCGGCAGCCCGGCGATGAAGCCAAAACCATCTATCCTAAACTCAGCAGCTGGAATATGGATATGTTCTATTTCCCATATTCAGATATCCTGATCGAAAGTGCCAGTTACATGAAACTAAGGGATATCACCCTTACCTACGATATCAATCCCCGCCTGCTGAAACGCATCGGTGTTAATAATACAAGGCTCTACTTCCAGACAAGGAACCTGTTTATGCTCACTGCCAACAGCGATCACCGCGATCCGGAAGTGTCGGAGCTGAACCTCACCGGAGGTACAGGAGCCTTTACGGAACAGGGTTTCACCTCCCTGCCACTCCGGCCGGAATTTTATGTCGGATTATCATTCAGTCTTTAATACTAATTGCAGCGATCATGAAACAATGCGTACATATTCTCTTTTGCGTTATCCTGGCCGTGGGAGCCGGTTCCTGCAACAAGTTCCTGGATGTAAAACCCAAAGGAAAGCTGATTCCGTCGGAAGTGGCGGATTTCGATCATCTCCTTGATAATACCAATATTGCACAATGGGTTTTCCTGGATAACAATACCGGTTGCAACCTGGGATACCTGACGGATAACCTGTACCTGTCAGACGGTATCGGCAATATTAACTACAAAGCCAACAATCACCCCAACATCGACCGCTACTGGGCGTATATTTTCCGGCAGCCATACAAAAATCCTGCTACGTCGGATTATTTCTGGGATTGGGGAACTTATCGCTCCATGGCTTATTTCAACAATGTGATCGATGGAATACGTGGGATACCCAACCTCAGCCCGGAAAACCAGCAATATGCGAAAAGGGTGGTGGCACAGGCGCTGGTAGACAGGGCCTGGTCTTATTTCATCACCACCCTGGTATATGGACCGGTGTATAAACCAGGCGCCGCCAACGATACCAAAACAATTCCTTACGTCATATCTTCGGATGTAGGCGCACCTATGCCCGACCTTTCTACGCAGGCAGAGGCATTCCGTAAAGTAGCGGCAGATGTATACATCGCATTGCCCGACATACCGGATGTGACCAACTGGCCATCGCGGCCCAATAAAACGGCTGCTCAGGCACTGATGGCGTATTATCATCTGTTCACACAGCGGTACGACAGCGTGGTGTATTACGCCAACCTGGCGTGGACGGCAGCCAGCGCAGGAGGGGTCGACAAACTGATCTACGACTACAACACGTTTTCCTGGACCGATCCGACCAACCTGGTGAACAGCACCATTAAAGCCCCGGATAATTTCCTGAGTGCCGCCAATAGCCGGGAAACACTGCTGTACAGGAATATCGATGCAGGCGCCGGAAGATCTTCTTCTTCCTATCCTTCAGATGAAATCATTGCCCTGTATGATCAGGCAAACGACCTGCGGTTTAAATATTTCTTCCTGACAGCACCGGGTTACAAAACCACTTATAACGGTACTACCTACGATGATGGCAATCGTACACAATACTACCGTGGCTCCAAAACCACCATGACGGCAGGGTTTACCTATCCTGAACTACTGCTGATGAGAGCTGAGGGCTATGCACGTACCAACCGCCTGGCCGAAGCAGTGAATGATCTGAATACACTGCGGAGATATCGCTACAAAACAGGTATACCTTTATTGTCGGGCGGATCGCAGGATGAAGTGATACAAATGGTGCTCGATGAACGAAGAAGAGAACTGCCGCTGGGATCTTTCAAGCGATTCCTGGACCTCAAGCGGTTTTGCCTCGAAGCCGGCAAGCCCTGGGCCAAAGCGAAAATAAAACACCAGATAGGCACCGCTGCCTATGAAGGAACCGTTGACTCAAAAGATTTCATATTAACCATCTCCAATCCCGTGTTGAAATTTAACCCGCAATGGAACATTCCACTGGATGGACGACCTTTTTAATCTTATAAACAAAACCACATGAAACACATGTTAGTTGCAGCACTGGCATTGCTGCCCGCCGCTGGTGTTGCCCAAACGGGTACGTATATACTGAAAGGGAAAATCGGTACGCTGAATGCACCTGCAAAACTATTTCTGAACTACCGCGCCAATGGCGAATCTGTACGGGATTCGGCCGAGTTGCAGCATGGCGTATTTGAATTTAAAGGCAAAATAGACGAACCGGTAAAAGCCTCGCTGATGCTGCGCCATGAGGCACCAACGCGGATGATGTCTTTCAAATACGATATGCTGGCAGTATACCTGGAAAAAGGTACCATCACACTTACGAGCAAAGATTCCCTGAATCATGCCGTGCTGAAAGGATCGGCCCTGAACAACGATCAGCAGCGGTTGCAGGCACAGTTGAAAAAGACCTCCGACCAGCGCGATCAGCTGGTGAATGAATACATTGCTGCTTCCGAAGAAACCCGTAAATCAGAAGAGTTTAAAAAATCTTATGACGAGAGAACTAAAGCGATCCGGGAGGAGGAAAGAAAAATCTTCCGGGCATTTGTAGTGGCTAATCCCCGCACACTCGTAAGCCTGGATGCACTGCAAAGTTTTGCCGGTTCCATTCCGGAAAATGTAGATGAAGTCACCACTGTTTTCAACGGACTGTCGCCGGCAGTGAAAAACAGCAAGCATGGAAAGGAAGTGGCGAAAATAATCGATGGCTGGAAGAAAACAGCTATCGGTGTGGTGGCGCCGGAATTTACACAGAACGACACTTTAGGCAAACCGGTGAGCCTGGCCGATTTCCGCGGCAAATATGTGCTGGTCGATTTCTGGGCCAGCTGGTGCGGCCCCTGTCGCGCTGAGAACCCGCACGTGGTGGCAGCCTACAATAAATATAAGAGCAAGCCTTTCACCATCCTGGGTGTGTCGCTGGATCAGGCCAACGGACACGATGCGTGGCTGAAAGCCATCCACGCGGATCAGCTCACCTGGACGCATGTATCGGACCTGAAATTCTGGGACAATGCGGTAGCAAAGCTATACGGTGTGCGTGCCGTACCGCAGAACTTCCTGCTCGATCCCGAGGGCAGAATTATTGCTAAGAACCTGCGGGGCGAGGCTTTGGAAAAGAAGCTGGCAGAAATACTGAAATAGGTGTAAATTGCTACTGGCAGCCAGCTGCCAGTAGCAAAAACACTGTCTTATGAACATTTATTTTGAAATACATGTAGATGATACTACCCGCGCAGTGGCTTTTTATAGGGCGGTATTCAACTGGAAATTTACCGAAGTGCCCGGATTACCCATCGCTTACTGGTCTATCGAGGCCGACGGCAGTTGGGGTGGTTTGTTAAAAAGACCGGCACATGCACCTGCACCGGAACAGGGTGCTAACGCTTTCGTGTGTTCATTGGAGGTAGCCGATTTTGATCAGACGGCTGAACTGATTATGAAGAACGGCGGAATGGTAGCCCTGCCAAAATTTGCCGTTCCCAATAAATGCTGGCAGGGCTATTTCCTGGATACAGAAGGAAATGTTTTCGGACTTTTCCAGGTAGATCCAAATGCGAAATAGCGGCTTACTTCAGCAGCCACTCCAGCTTGTACATATGATGGAATGCATCATAGGCCATCAGGCTCTCATCGTTTTTAAATGTAGCATCCAGCTGATCCGCCAGTGTCCCGTTTTCCGTAAACGCCTGTTTAATATTCCAGGCAGTCAGTGCTTTCAGTTGTCCACCGGCTGCGGAGAAATAATAGCAGTATAGATTGTCAGGAAACACTTTCGGAGAAACCGGTATTTTCCGGCGGTAAAGCAACAACCGGGGATTGCTGTTAAGGATTTCGTAACTACTGCTTTTTGTTAACCGCCAGCTGGTTCCATTGGCCAGCTTCAGGGCAAAGAATTTGTTTTTATCCAGCCTGACGTGCCTGTTGGCTTCCTGTATAGTAATATAATTCCCGGGAATCAGGCTATGCAAATTCACCGTTGCATGGCTATACGCCGGATGGTTGTTCAGATAATCTGCTTCAGTAAGATATACGCCGGCCAGTTTCCTTTGCGCCCCTGCTGTTATACCAAGTGTCAGCAGAACGAGGGTAATCATTCCTTTTATCCTTTTCATGATTTTGTTGTTTTGCCTGTACCTGTACAAGTAGGGTGCCCGCATGCCGGTTTTATTACGGAAGACAGCACCGCAGCGGGTAATACCTGAAAACAGTCTGTGGATGCGGGTATACCGGAATGAGAAAGTATCTCAATAAAATAAACCAAACGCCTGGTCTCCGGAAAACAGGGTCATTTTGACAAGGTTTACCATTTTGAAAGAGGATATTCTAATATGAAATGAGAATTTTTAATCCGGAAACTGCATTCCACAGCGGTTTTTGAAGGATACGCACTTGGCAGGGCATGTGTTTTGGCTAATGATAGGGAAATGTATAAACTATACGCAAGCATGAAAAAAGGATTAATTATTTCGCTTGTCCTGCTGATGTCCCTGTCTTATGGATATGCACAACAGGAATCAACCATCAGGAAACAAAAAGTAGCCATCGACACCTCAAATGGCAGGAGCCTGCCGTCGCCGATCGCTTCGCCGCCTTTCCCCAGCGGCGAATGGGTGGGATCACCGCTGATAGGGATCCCTTCAGATGCACCGGATTACCCCCTGACGCATATGCTTGGGCTGGCGAACAACCGCAGCCGGATCAAAGTATACGGCTGGGTAGATATCGGAGGGAATTTCAGCTCGTCCAGAAATTCGAACGCGCCTACGTCTTACAACCTGCTGCCCAATGCCGTAGTGCTGGATCAACTGATTCTCCGGGTGGAAAGGCAACCCAACACCGTGCAGAAAGAGCATACCGACTGGGGCTTTGTGATCGATAACATATTTGGTACCGACTATCGCTATACGCTCGCGAAAGGTATTTTCAGCGATCAGCTGTTAAAGTACAACCGTCTTTACGGCTATGATCCTACACAGGTATATGGTATGCTGTATTTCCCCAAAGTGGCAGACGGGCTGCTGCTAAAGATTGGCCGGTTTATATCTCCGGCTGATATTGAAGCGCAGTGGGCGCCCGACAACTATCTCTATTCCCACTCCCTCATGTTCACCGTGGATCCTTACACGTTCACCGGTGTGAATGCCACGTTCCGCCTGAATGAACACTGGCAGGTGGAGGCGGGCATACACGCAGGGAACGACATGGCGCCCTGGAGTAATTCTGCCAGTGTAAACGGACTGGCAATGGTAAGATGGGTATCCGGTAACAACAATAACTCCATCTACGGTGGTATCAATTCACTGGGCCGTGGCTATTACAGGAATGCGCACGACAATCTCCAGATGCTTGTGGCTACCTGGGGGCACCGCTTCAGTCAACGTATACACATGAACACAGAATTATACTATATCTGGCAACATGACGCCGCCGTTGGCGGTACTGCTATAGAAGGTCCGGGTAAAGACTGGTACATGGGCACAGGCCTGGGAAACACGATTCCCGGCATTGCCTCCGCGGTAGGCGCTGTGAACTATTTCCAGATACAATTATCACCTAAGAAAGATTATCTCTCCATAAGGAATGATATGCTGAATGATCCGCAAGGTAACCGCACGGGTTTCACCACACTGTATACCAGCCACACCATCGGATGGGTTCATCATTTCAATAGTCTGATCAGGATCCGGCCGGAACTGCGCTACGAAACAGCCTGGAATAATAACGCGACGCCCTATGATAACGGTGTACGCAAAGATCAGTTCACCGCAGCGATGGATTTGATTGTAAGGTTTTAAGAATGAAGAATTGAGAATATAGAATTAAGAAAGAGAGCGGAGATAGTAAACGTGAATATTTAATCCGCGTTTACTATCTCCGCTCTCTTTCTTAATTCTATATTCTCAATTCTTCATTCTACAGGCTGTTATCCAGTTTCCTATACAACGTCGACAGCCCAATATTCAGCAGTCGTGCTGCTTTAGACTTATTACCCCCGGCATAATCTATGACCCATTGTATATGTAGTTTCTCCATAGCGGCGAGGTCGAAATGGCCGGTTTGCTGCCGTACAGGGCTTTTGCGGAGTCGCATTTCAAGCGGAAGGGTATCGAGGGTTAGTTCGGAGCCGGTGGTCATGATCACCGCTCTTTCCATCACGTTTTTCAGTTCCCGGATGTTGCCGCGCCATTCGTGCAGTTTAAGATGATCCAGGAATTCCCTGCTCATGCTGTTTACCTGCCGGTTGCTTTTGGCTGCGAACAGGTGCAGGTAATGATTGGCGAATAACGGGATATCTTCTTTGCGTTCCCGCAAAGAGGGGAGGGTGATGGTAAATACATTCAGGCGGTAGTAGAGGTCTTCGCGGAACCGGCCCTGTTCAATTTCCTGATCGAGGTGGCGGTTGGTAGCGGCAATAATTCGTATATCCACTTTCGTTACCCTGGTGTCGCCTACTTTGATGAACTCGTTGGTTTCCAGTACGCGCAGCAGTTTGGCCTGAAGATCAATTGGCATTTCACCGATTTCATCCAGGAAGAGGGTGCCCATATTGGCTTCTTCGATCAGGCCTTTTTTGTTTTTGGAAGCGCCGGTGAATGCGCCTGCTTTGTAACCAAAGATCTCGCTTTCGAGAATGTCTTTCCCGATGGCGCTGCAGTTGATGGCAACAAAATCGTTGGCGGCGCGGTGGCTGGCATTATGAATAGCCTGGGCAAACATTTCTTTGCCGGAGCCGGTTTCTCCGAGCAACAGCACGGCGGCATCGCTGGGCGCCGCTTTGATGGCCAGGTTCCGGGCCTCCTGTACAAGCGGTGAGGAACCCAGCAGGTCGTTGAAGGTGGCGTAGCGGTTGCCGATACGGTGCTCGAGATGTGCCACCCGTTTCTGCAATTTTACTTTTTCGAGCGCGCGGTGAAGCAGCGGTATGATCCGGGCATTATCGTTTCCTTTGGTGATATAATCGAATGCCCCGTCTTTGATAGCGCGTACGCCATCGGAGATGTTGCCGTAGGCAGTAAGCAGGATGATTTCGGCAGGGAACTTTCGTTCACGGATATACGTTGTCAGATCGAGGCCGTTGCCATCCGGCAGCATTACATCGCTGAGGATAACGTCTACCGGTTCGGTGTCCAGCAGGCGCCGGGCGGCTTTCATGCTGCCGCATTCCAGCGTCTGGAAGCCTTCCATGGCGATGATCCGTTTCAGGAGCTGGCGGAGCTTTTCTTCATCTTCCACCAGCAGGATGGTTCCTGTGTTCATATAATGGCATATTAAGGTTGTGTAGGGGAAGCATCGCTGCTGCCGGGATGTGCCGGCGGAACAGGTAATATGGCTTCTCCGGCAGCGTCCAGCAGCTCGGTGCTGATCTGCAGTATGCGTTCAACGTCTTCATTAATACTATCCAGTAATTCTTTTTGCTCATTCAGCAACGGACCGGTTCTGGTATCGGCCAGCAAACTGAGGCTCATTTTCATGGCAGAGATGGGCGTTTTCAGCTCATGGGAAGCGGTAGCAATGAAGCGGGTCTTTGCTGCTGCCAACTCCTGGAAGGCACTCACATCGCGCAGTACAATCACTTCGCCGATCGCATCTCCGTTAACGGTAACATTTACAACGTCCTTGATAAAGTAAGTGTCGCCTATTATCAACTGCTGATGTACAGGATGTTTCAACACCGACTCCAGTAATGGCGTTTTTTTAGGACCGCATAACCTGATGGCTACTGCGTTCATAAAGAGCACCCTGTTTTTGGCGTCCAGTCCTATGATGCCGTCGTTCATCTGGTTGATGATGGCTTCCAGCCTTGTTTTTTCGAAACGGAGCTGCTCCAGGTTACTGTTTTCATATTCGTGCAGCTTCCCGGCCATGAGGTTGAAAACCTCCGCCAGATCCCCGAATTCATCGCCGGGTTGCAGATGGATACGCGTACTATAGTTCTTCTCGGCAATCTGGCGTATACCGGCTGTCAGCAGATTGATAGGATGCGAAACAATCTGCGGATAGGCGAATATAAAAATGATGGAGATGGTGAGCACAATCAGTGTAGAAACAGACAGGGTAAGAATCGCCCTGTTGGCCGACAGGGAAGCAATCTGATTTTTTTCGATGATGGCCTGCTGGTTGATTTCCGCCACCTGCAGAATGGCGTGCCGTAGTTCCTCGGGTATCTCCGCATTACCGGGCGATTGCTGTATCTGTGCTACCAGGTCGGTTACGCGGGCGGTGGCACTGTCTTCCCCGGGCTCGGTGATATTATGCTGCTGCAACGCCAGGTTCTGTTGCAGGGTGGCCAGCTTCACCGGCCGCTGTTCCAGTGCCATCAGCATGTTGTTACAATAGGCAATGGAATGGAGATTTTCCTGCAGTATCAGCCTCGCATCCTGGTTCAACCGGTATATCTGGTAAATACCCTGCATGCTGATGAGCAACGTCAGTATAAACAGGAAGATGAGGCCGAGGGTCAGTTTTGTTTTTAACCGTAATTGCATGAATAGTGGATTTGAAAGGGTCTGGTGAAGACGCCTCCAAACCGGTGCCACCATATTGGTAATCTGCTAAGTATTTATATATCAGCTGGTTGACGAAGCGCCAGGCCCAAGGCTGGCGCTTGCAGGTATGTCAAAACGGAAGACTCTTTTTCAAAATGGCAGGGTCAGGAAACCGGGCTTTCTGCCACCGCCCGTACGGCAGCTGTTGTGGGCTGTTTTTTCCTGGCCAGCAGAAATATGGTAGAGATGATACATAAACTGCCTAGCCAATCCATCACTGTAAACGGAACTTTCAGCCACAGCAGGGAGAACACGGCCGCTGAAAGAGGTTCTGCCGATGCCAGCAGACTGGTAGTTTGTGGTCCGATTATCTTAACGGCAGTGAGGTAAGCATAAAATGCCACGAGGCAGCCAAGCAGAATAATGAACGCCGTAAATGCGAGGGTATAAAAATCCCACTCACCGGAAACATTCCAGGGGGCGTGGGTGAATCCCAATAACGTACCGCCTGTGACCATTGCCCAGCCAATGATCACCGGCGTTGGGTAACGGCTAAGCAGCTGCGCCGGGTAAATACTGTAAAAAGCCATACTTAATGCCGATGCCAGTCCCCATCCCAACGCCTGCACAGAGATGGATAAGCTGTCGGTTTTTCCGTGTGTTACCATGAGAAAAGTACCTGCTACTGCCAGCGCAATGGCCAGGTATTCCAGGAAGGTGGGCCATTTCCGTGAATGCCAGGCCATGTAAACCGCAATCATCACCGGTCCTGAATATTGTAATACCGTGGCGGTAGCAGCATTGGAATGTTTGATGGTCGCAAAGAAAGTGTATTGCACCGCCAGCATGCCCAGTATACTGAATACCAGCAGCTGTGCGGCCGACTTTTTATCCTGCCAGATGGCAAATACTTCTGAAGGATGACGACGCATGGCTATCAGCAACAGTAGTATACCCGCTATCAGCAACCTTACGGTAACCAGCCATTCTGTATTGATGTTGCGGTACATGAAAAGGAATTGTCCGCAGGTACCGGATACTCCCCACAATATCGCTGCCGTTAGCGCCAGAATAATGCCCCGCCATTTAGTCTTTTGTTTCATATTTGCTTTCCGTGAGATAAAGAAGTCAACAGGTATGCAAATTTGCAGATATTGCGGGAATTCTCTCTTTTTTTGTATCGTTTACGCTACCTGTTGAGCACTTCCGACATAAATATCTGCAGGTAATTATTTACATAACGGTTATATGCCACCATTTTCCCGTTGTGCGACCAGATCACGGCGCCCTGCGGAGGAGTTGTGTTACTGTTGTTCCTTGTCAGCGGCCAGCTTTGCCGGGAGGTAAGGTCGGTGATATAAACGACGTTGTTGGCGATGTAGGCCAGCCGGCTGCCATCCGGACTAAAATTAAACCCACCCTGTATATTGAACCGATGGAAGGTGAGTTGCTGAATGGCGCCGCCATTGGGCGATACGCCGAATAGGTTGATGAAACCCGCATCGTCTTTTGCAAGGAAGGCGATCAGGCTGCCGTCGGCCGTGGTGCGAAGCCAATGCCGTGGCCCCTCTACGCCGTTTGCTGTGAAGGTGATCCGTCGTTGCTTTACACCTGCCGGTACGCCTGGGCGCGTATCTGCAGTACCTTCCAGCGGTTGCCCCGCAACGGCGGTTGTCAGCGTATCAGGCAGATCTGCTACAAAAATGGCTGTTTTCGTCTGGTTATTTTTATCTCTCACATTGCCCTGAAACGCAATGGCTCTCCGCTGGCGGCTGCCATCGGTCCGGAGGTAGCCGTTTGTACCTATCCAGCTTTCATCGAATGCTTTGTCTATTTCATCGCTCCCCGGCCTGGGCGTTGGTGTAACAGCGGTTACAATCACCGCGAACATAGTGCCGCTGTTATTCTCAGGATTATCGCCGGGAACGGTTACCCGCCCCGGAAACATGACCCCCACGGTGCGCAGATCTTTTACAGCAGCATTGGATTTACTCAATTCTTCCATAATATGATCATTATAGGTGAAACTGATCCATTCACCGTCGCCGCTCCAGGTATGGGCATGAGTGCCGCCACGTAACGCGCCGGGAGTGAACGGCGGCGTTATATTCCTCGCATCCATAAATACCGGGCGAAAAGGCGTGTCGATATCAACGGCTACGCCTGTACGCCGGCTTGCGCTGTACGGATTGTTCTTATCCGCGTTGCGGATACCGTGGATGAACAGTACCCGGTTCTTCACAGGCGAGAAAGTGACAGCTCCCACTCCCGGCCCGAAAGCCGTTTGGTGAGGACTGCGGTATATTGCTCTTATTTCTTTTGTATGCACGTTTACCATAGCAATGCTTCCGGTGGATCCGATGAGTGTATCGTAATTCCGGGTGTCGTATACTATCCAGTTATCATCGGGTGAAAAGCACTGCGTGCTGTTCAGGGTATGGCCGCCAGCTGTATAAGTTAGCTGTACGGCTGCCGGCCCGTGATCGATCACAATGCCCGGCACCTGTGCATTACTATCTGCATAATAACTAACCATACAAACCAGCAGGATCAGGTATACCTTACGTACAAACATGCTTTTGTTTATTTAAAAATCGCCTCTATATCGTTCAGCAAATATTGCCACTGCGAGGGTGTTGTGGGAGTGCTGAAATTTGGTATCCTGTGAAAAGTAAGAAAAAATGCGGGCGTTATACCATCGTAAAGCTACAAAATATACAAATGACTGTACCGCGTTTGTACAACTTTTAAGCATATTTATACAAGTACATAACCTATTCGCCACCTTAATTTTACAGCTATGAAAATAGCAGTTATCAGCGATATTCACGGAAACCTGCCGGCACTGGAAGCCGTACTGGCAGATATCGCAGTATTTGGAGCAGATCAGGTTTACTGCCTCGGCGATCTGACGGATGCAGCTCCCTGGCATAATGAAGTGATCGCCCTTATCCGTCATCGCCACATTCCGGTGATCATGGGCAATCACGATGAGCGCATTGCGTTCGACCTGCCGGTAATCCCGCTGCCCAAACATGGCCCCGAAGAGCAGGACGCCAGAAACACCGCCATCAATTTTACCAAAGCCACCATCACACCGGATAACCGGCATTTCCTTTCCTGCCTGCCGGATTCATTGCGTATCGAATTCCCGCATCTCAGCCTGCTGCTGACCCATGGCAGCACAAGAAGTAATGATGAATATATTTATGAAGACCATCCGGAAGAAGATATTGTGAACATGCTCACGGCTGCAAATGCCGACGTGTTATTCACCGGTCATACGCATTTTTCGTATATCCGTTCGGTTGATAGTGGCGCCAGGCGCATCATCAATGCCGGTGCAGTAGGGCGTACCCGGGAAGAAAAAGGCAAGGCGGTTTATCTGCAGCTGGAAATAAAGAACAGGAACGCAACTACGGTGGATGAATTACTCGATGTTCGGATTTGCAAGATAGATTATGAAGTGGAACGTACTCTGGAAGCAATCAGGCGTAGTCCGATTCCCGATTTCTATGCCCACTTCCTGGCTCCGGAAACAGCTTACTGATGTTGGGTTTGCGAGCGGAACAGGCGTGGGTTTACTCCTCTCATTTTCCGGAAGAATTTATTGAGGTGGCTGAGATCTCCGAAGCCGAACTGTTCTGATATTTCCTTTATACTGAGGGTACTGTACCGGAGTTTATTTTCAATCTGCCGGCTTTTGTAATCATTGATATAATCTTTGATGGATAAACCCAGTTCCTGCCGGAACAATACCTGCAGTTTCGTTTTGCTTAGCTGCAGCTCCGGGCCCATTACCGACTGTTGCAGCAGCTGGGGCCGGGTGATATGCTGATGGATATAATGAAGTACCCTTGTCAACTCTTCGGAATGCGCGGTGTGCCTGCCGGTAGTACCGGTGCTCCTTTTTAAAATTGAGAATACGCTTCGGATAAGGTGAAGGATCACGTCGTTGCCGGGTACCGGATGCCGGTTCCATTCGGCTGCGATGGATAGAAGTATGTTGCCGGCCAGTTCCAGGTCGGTTGGCGGAATGCGCATGCCGTCGTGCGACTGGCTCGCGATGATGAGCTGCTGCAGCAACTGCTCCCATTGATGCTGCTGTTGTTGGGAAACATCCTGCCCAAGATAAACATTGGTAAATTTCAGCACCGTGAACATGGTTTCTTCCCGGATATCGAGGATATGTTCATCGGTGGGCGCCAGCATATAAAAGCAGGGCCCTTCATAGCTGAACACTTCGCCGTTTAGCCGGTGCTCCCCCTTGCCGGAATGGATGAACATCAGCTCAAAGTGGTTGTGGCTGTGCAGTTCAAAGGGCCATTCGCTTGTTCTGAAATGCCGGATAAAAATATCATCGTGCTGAATCAGCTTTCCCAAAGGATTTCTTTTAGTATAAATAATTTAGCCAAAAGTACAAATCATGTCATAATTTAATGCTTCCGGAGGCTGCATACTCATTACGGCTTTTTTACTTAACTTAATTACAGAAAATTACCAACGTTATGAAAAGCTTAATATTCCTGCAAAATATATCCAGGCATGCGGCGGATCAACCGCGGTTTACCCTGCTCGATCCGGTTGCCAACAGGATTACCCTGATCCTCTTTTGCAGTATTTTCAGCTTCCTGTTTATGTATATTTTCCTGCCTTTTAATATCAATATCTGGTACGAAGGGCAGCATATGCCGTTACTCCCGCTGTTCCTCATCTTCACCGGTTGCGGTGTAGTGGTGCTCAGTATTTCCCAGTTCCTGTTGTTCCGCCTGAAGTGGCGGAAAAAGCTAACCCTGGCCACCTATCTCTGCTGGTTTATCGGGGAAATCATCGGAGTGGCCCTGCTGGTAACGGTGGTCAATGTATCTGTTACGGATACCTTCTTCTTTACATGGATGGAGTTTATCAATACCCTGCACTATACGGCCCTGATTATGCCCCTCCCTTATTGTATAGCCCTGTTATGGTTTTTTACCCGGGAGAAGATGACGCAATTGAAACATCTTGCTAAAGAAAAACCAGCCGACAGCTGCCTCATTATCCGCGATGAACATGATAAGCCGGCGTTGACCCTCCATCCCGGAAAACTGTTATTGATCAAAGCGGAGGATAATTATGTGCAGATATATTATCTCTCTGGTAATACCCTTACCAGGGAACTGGTACGCACTTCCCTCAAGAAACTGGAATCCTATCTGCCGGCCGACAGCTTCGCCCGTTCACACCGCTCTTATATGGTAAACCTGGGCAAAGTGGTTCTTTTTAAGAAAAATGCAAAAGGACATTACCTGCATCTCGAAGGGCTGGACGATCTGGCTGTACCGGTGTCTGCCGGTTGCCTCACCACCTTCCAGGAAAGGTTCGCCCCAACGGTCTGAATTCTACCCCCAATAGCACCGGTTTCGCCCCAAAGTAGCTCCCAATACCACTTTGCGTGATGGTATTTTGGTAATATCGTTTTGTGCATTGCTGCTTAAAACTAACAACCAAAGCCATCTAAATTTCCCCACCGATGCTAAGAGCCGTTATTATCAGCACTATCTGCCTGTTCCTGACAACACAAATGGCATATGCCCAAACCGTCATTTCGGGCAACGTCCGGAACAGCGTCACCAAAGAAGTGGTACCTGTGGTATCCGTTACCATCAGAGAAGCGCCTAATGGCGATTATACCAACGATCAGGGGAATTTTAAATTCTCTACCCGGAAAAATTATCCGTTGATCCTTATACTTTCTTCCGTTGGCTTCGAAACCAGAGAGATCACCGTGTCGGGGCCGGGCTTTCAGCACATAGAGCTGACACCGGCTTCCGTACTGGGAAAAGAAGTGGTAGTGTCGGCCAGCCGGTTTACACAGAAGAAGATCGAATCGCCGGTGACGATAGAAAGAATAGGCACGAAAGATATCATCAATTCGCCCCAGCCCAGCTATTATAATATGATCCAGGGACTGAAAGGCGTGGATGTTACCACTTCCAGCATGATGTTCACCACCATTACCACCCGCGGATTCAATACCAGCGGGAATACCAATTTCACGCAGATTGTGGATGGAATGGATAACCAGGCACCCGGACTGAATTTCCCCATTGGAGCAATCATCGGGTTAACTGAACTGGATGTGGATAACCTGGAAGTCCTTTCCGGCGCATCGTCCGCTTTATACGGTTCCAGAGGCCTGAACGGTACGATGGTAATGACTGGTAAGGATCCTTTCAAGTACCAGGGCCTCAGCGCCCAGATTACACAGGGCGTGAATCACATTAAAAAAGGAAAATCGAATGATCCGCTGGGGGCCTCTCCGTATTACGACTGGACCGTTCGCTGGGGCAAAAAGGTGAACGACCGGTTTGCCTTTAAAATCAATGTACAATACACACAGGCGAAAGACTGGATGGCCAACGATACCACTAATACCAACGGTGCCGGTGGCCCCCTGCAGGACCCCAACTACAACGGCGTGAACATGTATGGCAGCAAAACATCCGTCGACATCAATCCATTCCTGGAAGGCGCGTTGGCGCAGTCGCCCGAACTGGCCCCGATTATCAACCCGCTGCTGCAGAACGGCAGTCATTACGTGGCCCGTACAGGGTACCCGGAATATGGTTACCTTAGCAGCGACGCCAAAATGTTCAAGGCGAACATGGAACTGCGTTATAAAATAAAACCCAAGCTGGAGGCTATCCTTTCCGGAACCTACGGCCAGGGGAATGCCGTTTACAGCAACGATACCCGCTACGCGCTCACCGGCTTTCACCTGGGGCAATACCGTGCGGAGTTGAAAGCAGAACATTGGTTTGTACGCGCCTATACTTCCCGCGAAAACTCCGGTCATACCATCATTGCCATGCCCACGGCGCAGTTGATCAACGAAGCCTGGAAGCCCAGCTACAATGCCAATACGGGCGATGGCTGGTACCCGCAATACACCGGTGCATTGCTGCAGGCCATGGCGCAGGGGCAGAGCTACCTGGATGCCAGCAACATCGCCAGGAGAGCAGCGGATCAGGGCCGGCCCGATGCAGGCAGTCCGTTGTTCCTGCATCTGAAAGACAGCATCTCCGGCATTCCTACTTCTAAAGGCGGTACACTTTTCACTGATAAAAGCAGGTTGTTCAACACAGAAGTACAATACAATTTCACCCACCTGCTGAAGGTGGCAGAAGTGATAGCAGGCCTGAACTATCGCCTGTACCGCCTCGATTCCAAAGGCACCCTGTTCCCCGATACGGAAAGTCCGATTGACGTAGCAGAATACAGTGCTTACCTGCATGTCACCAAAAAGGTAATACACGATAAACTGAGCCTGGCGGCTGCCATCCGTTACGATAAAAATACCCTTTTCGCAAAGCCACGAACCACTACCCGGGCTTCGGCAGTGGCAGAAGTAAACAAGGAAAGCTTCATCCGCTTCTCCTATCAGAACGCCTATAGTTTTCCATCCAACATACAGGCCCTGCAAAGTACCCTGATCGATTACAACAGCTTTGCCTCAGGAGGCTCCGGCCGCCTGTTGAACGGCGTATACCAGTTCGATAAATACCCGGCTTACACGCTGAACAGTGTGGATAGTTTTCAGCGGACAAAAAATCCGGCCGACCTGAAGCTGTTTTCCCTGAATGATATCAAGCCACAGTCCGTAGATGCGTTCGAGTTAGGTTACTCTTCTCTCATCGCCGGCCATATACTGATTGATGTGCTGGGCTATTACTCTACCTGGAAGAATTTCATCGGCTATGTGAATGTAGCCAATACTCCGGGAACGGCCGATCCTAATGCGTTTCTGGATCATAGCAAGTACATGCAATATAATATTGCGTACAATGGTGCAGAGAAAGTGAATACCTACGGATATGCCGCCAGCGTGAGCGTGGATATGTCGCACCATTTCCTGGGCAAGGTTAACTTCTCTTCCGATTTCCTGAAGAACAGGAACAACAGTCAGGTAAACAATTTCAATACGCCTAACTACAAATTCAACATCGATTTCGGTAACACCGGCTTTGGTAAAAAGGAAAGATATTCTTTCAATACCACTTTCCGCTACCGGCCTGCATACTTCTACCAGATAGGTTTTGGCAGCGGTACCGTACCGGCATCGGCAGTGATAGATGCACAGGTCAGCTATCGCCTGTTGCAGGCGCATTCCACTATTAAGCTGGGTGGCACCAATATCACCAATGTGTATTACCGGAATGGCTTTGGGAGCCCCGCTATCGGTGCGCTCTACTACGTCACTTTTGCATATAATGTTTTCTGAGTTTAAAACAATTGAATATGAAACAATATCCTATCTTCCTGCTGTTGTTAGCCTTGCTGGCGGCCTGTCAGGCGCCGGAGCATAAAGAAGCAGGCGGTTATAAGACAAGGCTGAACTTTGGTCCGGGCGATGAAACAAAGATCGCTGAAGCATTCCTTTCGCTGACCGACAGTAGCAGCATCACCCTCAAAGAAGGGAAGTACAAATTCGATAACCTGAGCATCGCCCAAACGAAGCATATTCTTTTGCAGGGTGCGGGGCCGGATAAAACCATCCTCGACTTTTCCGCCCAGAGCCAGGGTGGGGAAGGCATACGGGTAACAGATGTAAAGGGCTTCACCATCGATGGTATGACCCTGCAGGATTCCAAAGGAGACCTGATCAAGATCAACAAATGCGAAAACGTAGTGATCACCAATCTGCATGCCATCTGGTCGACATCCGATTCTACCAGTGGCGGCTATGCCATATACCCGGTAATGTGCAGGAAAGTACTGGTGGAAAACTGTTATGCGCAAGGCGCATCCGACGCTGGTATTTATGTTGGGCAGACAGATAGCGCCATCGTTCGCAAGTGTAAGGCGTTCAAAAATGTAGCTGGTTGTGAAATAGAAAATACCTCCAACGCTGAAGTGTACGACAACGACTTCTGGGGAAATACTGCCGGCTTCCTCATCTTCGACCTGCCCGACCTCTCGAAGCGTGGCGGCCATGTAAAGGCTTACAACAATTATTTCCACGACAACAACGAGCGCAATTTCGCCAGGTCGGGCAGTTTCGGATCTACCTGGGGTGTGGGAAATGCTGCACCGGGAAGCGGAGTGGTGATACTGGCCGCTTCTGATATTGAACTGTACAATAACCGCATCGTCAATAATAACTCCAGCGCTATTTCAGTAGTATCAGGATTTTTTATTGATGAGAAAGCAGGAGAGAAGATGAATGATCACTATTTCCCGATCCCGCGGAATGTATATATCCACGATAATACCATGGAAGTGGGCAATGCTTTCCCGCCGGCCGTGTATGAGCATCATACCGGGAAAATTCTGGTAGGGCTGGAGCAGAAGTTAAACCAGGTGGATCCGTCCCGCAAAAATGCGCGGCTACCTTTCATTACCTACGATGGCATTACCACCAATATACTAACAAAGGGCACCGCCGTTAATCCGGATTCGCTTTGTATCAAACAAACAGGTCCTAATTTATTTGTGAATGTGGACGCGCTGAATATGAACAACAAAAACTGGCATCCGACTACCGATGTCGCCCCTTATGTATGTAAATAATTATAACGAGAGATGAGGAAGCCTTGCTTATATCTACTTTGCCTGATCAGCGCGATGGTGCTGGCGTATAGCTGCCAACAGCGTCCTGCGCAGGTAGCCGGACCATTTCAATTTCATGAGAAGTTATCAGACTACGGTTTTTTCACCGGCGCCCTGAAAGCGCTGCAGCCGCGGAAAGGCGTATTGCCGTACGAGTTATCGACTCCGCTGTTTACTGACTATGCGCTGAAAGACCGTTTCATAGCCTTGCCAGCGGGGCAGTCTATGCACTACACCGATCGTGGTGCATTAGATTTTCCCGATTCGACCTTTATTATTAAAAATTTCGCCTATACGAACACCGCTCATGAAAAAGTAATGATAGAAACGCGCCTGCTTTTCAAAGACCCTTCGGATCATCAGTGGAAGGTGATGAACTATCTCTGGAACAAAGAGCAGCAGGATGCGGAGAAATGGATACTGGGCAAAAAGATTCCTATCACGTTCATTGACGATAGCGGCAATCAGCAGCAAACGCTTTACCAGATGCCCAATACGAACGATTGTAAACGCTGTCATATTAATAACAGCGTGCTTACCCCTATCGGGCCCAAAGCCAGGAACCTGAATTTTGTACGCCACGGCCAGGCGCAGAATCAGTTAACGCAATGGGCCGGTATGGGGGTATTGAGCGGATTGCCGGCAATGGACAAGGTAGCGCAGCTCCCGGATTGGAAAGACAGCGTTCATTTTTCCCTGAACGAGCGGGCCCGGGCCTACCTGGATGTAAACTGTGCACACTGCCATACAAAGGGCGGAGATGCTTATAATACGGGGCTGTTCCTGGAATACGAACAAACTGCCCCGGATCATCTGGGAGTGATGAAATCGCCGGTATCCGCTGGTGGCGGGGCCGGGGGACTGGATTATGACGTTATCCCCGGGGATGCGCTGCATTCGATCCTGGTGTACCGCATGAACTGCACAGAGCCGGGCACAGCCATGCCGGAGCTGGCCCGTACAGTGATTCACCGGGAAGGGGTAGAGCTGATTCGCCGGTGGGTGAACGCTATGAAAAAGTAACTGCCGCATCCGCTTTTTTCCCGATCGGATCATTCGTTTTCCCGATCCGATCATTGGAAGGGGGCGATTTGGTGTTCCTTTGCGGAAAATATACTGTAGTGAAGCATTTTTACGTGATTATCGGCCTTCTTTTAGTGAACATTGCTGTATTGGCGCAATCCGGAACCATTAAAGGGAAAATCAATTCAGCCGACGGCCAGCCGGCAGCTTTCGTGACGATTGGAATCAAAGACACCAAAAAGGGTGCATTGACGGATGAAGATGGTCTGTTTCTTATCAGGAATGTAAAACCAGGAACATATACATTGGTTGTTTCTTATACAGGTACCAAAACCCTGCAACAGGAAGTGACTGTGGAGGCAGATAAAGTAACAGCGCTGAATCTGTCGCTGGAGGCTAATTCCAGCCAGCTGAACGAAGTGGTGGTAGATGGCACGAAAACAAGGACTATTAATAAGCGTCCGCTGACCATCGGGAAGCTGCCGGTGCCGGCGATGGATTTACCGCAGGGCGTGGCGATAATAGGGCATGAAATGCTGGAGAATCAGCAGGTACAGCGCCTGAGCGATGTGATAAAAGATGTGAACGGCGTTTACATGGCTTCCATGAGAGCAGGAACACAGGAATCTTTCAATGCCCGTGGCTATGGCTTTTCCAGCACCAATATGTTCAAGAACGGTATGCGGGTGAATTCGGGCGTAATGCCGGAGATGAGCTCACTGGAAAGAGTGGAGATCCTGAAAGGAAGTGCAGCCATCCTGTATGGTAACGTTTCCCCGGGTGCAGTAATGAACATGGTGACCAAGCAGCCTAAGTTTAACTTTGGCGGTGAGGTGAATGTTCGCGCCGGAAGTTATGGTTTATTCAAACCTGCTTTCGATGTATATGGTCCGCTTTCTTCTAAAGTAGCCTACCGCGTTAACGGTGCATTTGAAACCGCCGACAGCTATCGCGATCAGGTACATTCTAAACGTTATTATGTAAATCCTTCTTTGCTGTTTAAACTGAGCGAGCGTACAGAGCTGCTGGTACAGGGAGATTACCTGAAACATGATTTTACACCTGATTTTGGTATTGGTTCCCTGAATAATACAAAAATTGCAGATGTACCCCGTAACTGGTTCTTTGGAACCCCCTGGCAGTATGCACATACGCAGCAGACAACGGCTTCCGCAACAATAAAGCATAAACTGAATGATAACTGGAATCTCAACGGTATGATTTCTTACCAGAAATATAACCGCGACTATTATGCCATTGAAAGAATACAGGCAGATAGCACAGGTAAATGGGGCCGCCCGTTGAACCGGTTGAATAACGATGAAGATTATTACCTGGCACAGGTAGATCTGACAGGGAAATTCAAGACCGGTAATGTAGAGCATAACGTGCTTGCCGGTATAGACGGTGATCGTTACTACCAGACAGCTTATTCTTACAATCAGCCGACTACTTATGATACGATCAACATCCTTGATCCAACGAAGTATACCAGGCGTACAGATATTCCGGTGGCTAACAGGACGAAAAGCTTAGTAACACCTGTCAATCGTTTCGGTGTTTATGTACAGGACCTTGTACGTATTACGCCTAAACTGAACCTCCTGGCCGGCATACGCTTCTCTTACCTGCAGAATGAATCGCCCGTTACACGTGATTACAAATCCGGCGGCGTTACAAAAACAGATGCTAAGTACGATCATGCATTTTCACCCCGCGTGGGCCTGGTATACAAGCCAACAAACAATATGGCGGTATTTGCGAGCTATTCCAATTCCTTTACACCAAACACAGGAATTGACGTCGACAGCAATGCACTGAAACCATCTGTTATAGATCAATTTGAAGTGGGTATTAAAAACGATTTCTTCAACGGCCTGTTGTCTGTTAACGTAACAGCTTATCGTATCAACAACAACAACTATGCGCAAACAGCGCCCTTCCGGAAAGATGGCGTTACACCTAACGATAATGCCAACCTGAAAGCGCTGATCGGCAAAACCCTCAGCCAGGGTGTGGAAGTAGACATCGCCGGGCATCCGCTGCCAGGGCTGGATGTAATAGGTGGTTACAGCTACAATAACATCACTATTGAAGGATCGTCTGGCGTTACCGGAAGTTCTGTTAATGGCGAACGTTTGGTAGGAAATCCCAATCATACTGCTAATGCCAGCGTGTTCTATACATTTCAGCAAACAAAGCTGAAAGGCCTGAAATTGGGAGCTGGTTATTATTATATCGGTCAGCGTTACGCAGGATGGAATAATACTACGTTACAGTCGCAGAAATACAACCGTATGATTTCGGTGCCGGGCTTCTCTACGCTGGATCTGACTGCTGGTTATTCGTTCAAGCGTTTCTCTGTGCTGGGTAAGGTTTCTAACGTAACGAATACGTATAATTATTATGTGCATGAGAATTATAGTATTAATCCAATACCGCCGACGCAGTTTACAGGTACGGTGTCGTATAGGTTTTAAGATGGGAGATAAAAATTGTTGAGGAAAATCCGCTCGAAGGGGCGGATTTTTTTGTTTTGCTTTTATGAGAATGATTGTACAGAAACCGTTGTCTAACATTTGCAACAAAGCCGGGTGATGACCTGGTAAAAAAGCATCGTTTTAGCAGTGGAGCTGAGACTGCCTTACCACATCATGGAGTATAGGATACTTAACTGAGAACCGAATGAGAGCCGAAGGATACCCCTGTATTGATTTGGTAATCAATAAGATGTAAATATGCGAAAATGTTTAATGCGAATTTTTTAGCGCTGATTTTGATAGTATTTTAACCTATTGGTGCTGATTGTTATCACTGCTTCGCTTAACATCATGTAGTGCTTTGTTTCTTGCGAAGTATCGTAGTTTGTTTATTAAATTTCTCAGGGAAAGGATAATGAATAATTGATTTTATGTATCTTGACCCCGGTTCTGTTGACCGCCATCTTTAGATATAAAGATATTACTGTGGCAAACCTGTGAATGATTATCAATTTTTAACCCGTCATTCTACCCCGAATGATTCAAAAGAAACTCTATGAAATTTATTGCTGCTGCAGGATGTTTATTCCTGTTTTCCCTGAATTGCATTGCGCAGGAAAGTTTACAAACGGTTACACAACGTGGTGATAGTACAACTGTTCGTACCCGTCTTCAGAAAGGTGCATTAATAACAAACAGCAACCTGATAGTGGATGGCGGAACGATGAATTACAATGATCCGCTTGTCGTAAAAGGTAACCTCGATGGAGCAGCACTCATTCGTTCAAATGGCGCCGATCGTTGGGATGTAAGCAGAGATGTGTACGAAGTGAATAATTATGCCGGCACTTCTTCTTCCTTATTGTTTAACTATGGTAATTCCGGTATTCCTTACTACAGGCGCGATGGACACGATTTTACCATTATGAAAATATGGTCCCCTAAAGCCAGCAAGAACGCCTATGAAGCCACGCTCGCCCTGGTGAATGGCGACAATGAAGAAGAGATAATGGATATCTATAACATGAGCTATCCGCAGAATCACTCCTTTGGTATCAGGTTGCAGAAAAGATATAGTGCACAGTATAAGCCTTTCTTTTTTGAATACAGTGATGGGGTGGTGACTTATCCTGTCATGAAACTGGCGCCTGATTCTTCTGCTGCATTTTATGGGAATGTAGGTATTGGAACGACGGATACAAAGGGGTATAAACTGGCTGTTGCAGGTGGTATTGTGTCGGAATCTGTTCGGGTAAAGTTGCGGAGCAACTGGCCGGATTTTGTGTTTAAGTCTGCTTACCGGCTTGCGCCACTTCAGGAGGTGGAGAGTTATATAAGAAAGTATGAGCATTTGCCGGATATGCCTGCTGCCAAAGAGGTTGAAAAAGATGGGGCGGATTTGGGGGAGATGAACAGGAAGTTGTTGCAGAAGGTGGAGGAGTTGACGTTGTATCTGATAGAGCAGAATAAGGTTATACAAGGGCAGCAGAAAGATATTAATGTGCTGGCAGCAGAGGTGAAGAAATTGAAGAGGAAATAATCCCGGATTTATATCCCATTTTTTGGAATAAGTAAAAATATCTATGAAACGGTTATTTATTATGTTGTTAACATGCCTGGTTTGTCCAATGTTATTGAAAGGGCAAGCCGGCCCCCCAAGTTTGTCAAAAGTTATTCCTCCGTCTCCGGAGATTGCATCAATTACCAGATACGGATTGTACCCGGTCACTATGTTTAATGGACTTCCTGGCATTAGTATCCCAATTTACAATGTCAACATAAGAGGTTTTTCTTTGCCTATATCTTTGGATTATCATGCTTCGGGAATTAAGGTGGATGACCTGGCAAGTTGGGTAGGGCTTGGATGGAATATTAACGCAGGAGGAGCTATTACGAGAACGGTTATGGGGGTTCCTGATGATGATCCAGCCACGCCTATGATTTGGTATCAAGCCTTTTAGTGTAGCAGCCTTAATGAATAGATGTATGAAAAACAATTTCATTTTATATAAAAAGTTTGTAGCCACCTTTCTTATTTTGAGTACAGGAATGGTGTTGACTGCCCAAACGCCGGTGTCAACAACTCGGCCAGCGGCTACTCCTGTGCAAGTACCCGGTGCATATACTACTCCTACTGTCAATTATGTCCGTACCTGGGAACCGACCGTGGCTACAACAGATACAGCCTTTGTTACTGCACCTGCGCGAACTGTTGATCAGGTCAGGCAAACAACACAGTATTTTGACGGATTGGGCAGACCGCTGCAAACGGTGGCGAAGGCAATGAGTCCCGGAGGTAAAGACCTGGTAACCCCAGTGGTATATGATGCCTTTGGAAGAGAACAAACTAAATACCTGCCCTATGCGGCTACTTCCAGTGATGGCATTTTTAAAACAGATCCTTTTAACGCACAGAACACTTTTTACCAGTCGTTAACACCGGGGGAGAGTGTATTTTATAACAGGATAGATTATGAGGCGTCTCCATTAAACAGGGTATTAAAAACCTATGGACCTGGAGCCAGCTGGGCTAAGAATGATCCTTCCGGAGTGGAAAAAGGAGGCAACCGGCCTGTGGAAACGCAGTATTTAATTAATGCCGTAACCGATTCTGTGAGAATATGGGATTTTGCAAGCGTTCAGATAATACCCACCAGTGCAGCTGGCCGTATTTACGCAGCTGGCCAGTTGTATAAAAATGTCACGATAGATGAGATCGGAAATCAGGTAGTAGAATATAAAGACAAAGAAAACCGGGTCGTCCTTAAAAAAGTGCAGTCATCGCCAGCTGCTGGTTCTGCTCACATGGGATGGCTTTGTACCTATTACGCCTATGATGATTTGGGAAATCTTCGCTTTGTAATACCTCCCAAAGCTGTAGAAGCTACTCTTGCTGCCGGCTGGGTCATCAGCCCGGCCATAGCCGCAGAATTATGCTTTATGTATCGTTATGATGGCCGCAACCGGATGATTATAAAGAAAGTACCGGGAGCCGATTCTACAGTACTTATATATGATCCGAGAGATAGGCTCGCCTTTGTTCAGGATGGCAATATGAAAGGAAAAACCTGGCTGGCTACTTTTTATGATGGGCTGAACAGGCCTGTGATGACTGCATTGTATAAGAATTCTAGTGCCACCAGGGAATCACTACAGGCAGCTATCAACAGCGCTACCGGCGGTAGTACTCAAAGTGTAAGCTATGACTTTCCTGCACAGGCAAACCTGATCCTGGATAACTATGATGGTAAGCCACTTTATGAGGCTACCAATACTGTTGATATGGTGGATAGTTTTGTCACCAGTGATGGAGCAGAGACAACATTGCAGATTAATGGCAACGCCACCAGTGGTAATAGTACAATAACTGCATCCAATACTCTTTCCGGTATCCCGAAGGATTCACTGACACCATTAACCTATACTTATTATAGCGATTATACTTTCACCGGAGCGCAGGGTTATGCCAGTGGTGATATCTCCAAACCTCAGGCTGATGGTAGTCCCAATGCAGAACCATTACCAGCCACGGCCAGTTTGATGACGAAGGGACTTGTAACCGGTGCTAAAGTGAGGGTATTAGGAACTAACCAATGGTTAACCACTACCAATTTCTATAATGATAAAGGCCGGTTAATACAAACGCTGTCGGAAAACACCTCCGGAGGGCTGGATATCGTGACCAGCCTGTACGATTTTAATGGGAAAGTATTGAGCACCTACCTCCGGCATAAGAACCTGCGTAGCCGTTCTGCTCCACAAACCACTGTGCTGACCATGATGGCTTATGATGCAGCAGGCAGGTTGAAAAGTGTGAAAAAGCGGTTGAATGATGCAGCCTCCTCACAGGATAAGGTAGTCGCAATAAGTTCTTATGATGAACTCGGCCGACTAAAAACAAAGCGTTTAGGTATAACCGGTAGCACCCAGCTGGAAACGCTGACCTATGATTATAATATCCGTGGCTGGCTGACTGGCATTAACCGACCTTTTGCCAATACCGCAGGCAGCACTTCCAACTGGTTTGGACAAACGCTGGCCTATGACTCAGGATTCACCGCCCTGCAATACAATGGTAACATAGCTGGTAGCACCTGGAAGAGCCGCAGCGATGGCATTGCCCGGGCCTATGGTTATAGCTACGACAAGGTTAACCGGCTTGTTTCAGCGCCTTTCTCCCAACAGAATAGCGGCAGTACTAGCTGGACTAGTGATCAGAAAGACTTTTCCGTTAGCAACCTAACCTTCGATGCCAATGGGAATATCCAGACGATGAACCAGATGGGCATGGCTGGAACTACCAAAATGCAGATAGATCAGTTAACCTATACCTATAAACCAGGTAGTAACAAACTGGCTGCGGTAGCTGATCCTACTAATACCGCCAGCGCTAAACTGGGAGATTTTATCAATGGTACCAATACCGGGGATGACTACGATTATGATGCGAATGGTAACCTGAAATATGATCTTAATAAGAACATTTCAGCGATTACCTATAATCATCTGAACTTACCTGATAGTATCATTATCACTGGCAAAGGACGGATTAAATACCTGTATGATGCCGCTGGAGCAAAACTTCAGAAGATAGTGACTGATAACACCAGTAGTACGCCTAAGGTAACAACCACAGACTATATAGGAGGTTTTGTTTACCAAAATGACACACTGCAATTCCTGGGTCATGAAGAAGGCAGGGTACGTGCAGTATTTCAAGCCAATCAGCCAGTACAATATGTATACGACTACTTCATCAAGGATCATCTTGGAAATGTGCGGATGGTACTGACTGAACAGACGGACTTTACCATGTATGCTGCAACTATGGAAGCACCGGCAGTAGCTAAGGAAACGGCCCTGTTCAGCAATATTGATAACACCCGTTCGGCTAAGCCAGCAGGCTATCCGGCAGATGAAAGTGCAGGCCCGAATGCCTCCGTGGCAAAGCTCTCTGCCATAGGGTCAAGCAAGAAAATAGGCCCCTCTATTGTGCTGCGGGTAATGGCAGGAGATACCATACAGCTCAGTGCAAAAGCTTTCTATAAGTCAGGAGAACCGGTACAGAAGAACTCAGCTGCTCCTACCGCGGAGAATATGCTGGCAGACCTTGTGCAGGCATTTAATGGTGGCGGAGGATCGGACAAGAGTGCGCACGGTGCAACTGGCAATGCTAATCTAACGCCATTCAACAACAATTTTTACAATAATGACTATCGACGTCTGAAGGAAAAAGAACCGGATCAGCCGAATGCCGATCGTCCTAAAGCGTATTTGAATTTTGTATTGTTCGATGATGATTTTAAATTAGTGGAAGAAAATAGTGGGGTGAAGCAGGTGAAGGCGGAGCCGGATCAGTTGCAGACGCTGGGCCAGGATAGGATGGTGGTGAAGAAGAGCGGTTTCCTGTATGCTTATACCAGTAATGAGAGCCCGCAGACGGTGTATTTTGATAATGTGATATTGGGAGTGAATTCCGGGCCGTTACTGGAGGAGACGCATTATTATCCATTTGGGTTGACGATGGCGGGGATTAGTTCGAATGCGTTGAAGGGAGCGAACTATCCAGAGAATCGTAAGAAGTATAATGGGAATGAATTACAGTCGAAGGAGTTTACTGATGGATCAGGATTAGAATGGTATGATTTCAATGCGAGAATCTATGACCAACAGACTGGGCGATTCCTGCAAATAGACCCATGGATCGAAGTTGGAAGCCAGGAAATGTTGACACCATATCAATTTTCTTATAACAATCCAGTGCGTTATAACGATCCCGATGGTAAATGCCCCCTTTGTCCGGCAATACCTTATGTTATTGAAGCTGTTGAAGCATTGTGGTTTGGGTATCGGGCTTCTGCAACTGCCACCCATGTTGCTAGGGTATTATCGGAGGGTGTTGGTAAAGAAGGAGGAGTCAAGAGTGAAAAAGAGCTGGCTAATCCTGCACCCATTGATAATACACATGTTCCTAAAAATATTCCGGCAGATGCGCTGAAGACTCCTCCAAGTATAGAAATACCACTGCCACCAGCGTCAGAATCTACAATAGAGCCTTCAAAAACGAACTCCCCGTCGGAAAACACGCCAGGAGCTAGAAGGCAAAATCGTATTCCTGACAAAGCAGAGCCTAATACTACACAAACAAATAAGCCTGGCACTACAACAAAGAAATATGGCCCAGAGGGAAATGTTCAGAAAGAGTATAATAAAGGGCATCAGGGGAATAATGTTCCTAAAAATGAGCAGTCAGACCATGTCCACGATTACAAGCCTAATCCTTATAACCCTTCAGGTAGAGGAGATAGGCAGCCTGGTCGACCACCTAAGAAAAATGAATTAAAGAAAGACTTTGGACTTTAAAACTACATTAAGATGAAGGCTATTAACAAAAATAGAGACTTAATTAAGTATTTATCAGGAGAATTCAGCCTATTAAGTTCGAAATTGTACAAGATAGATATTTATAATGATGCTAAATCAGACTTAATTATTGATTTATACTTGGAATTACTTTACGCCAAGGGCGACAACCGAATCAAGCTTGCATTTACTGGAATAGAAGAATTTTCCTTTTATCACCACCATAGTAGCTACTTTTACAATGTTGAAAGATATAAACTTCTTGAAATTAATGACAGATTTTATCTTTGCTTAGATCCATCTGAAGAGGTGGAGAATATCTCCACGGAAGATCAGAATTTTATATTAAGTAGGGACGTCTATGGATTTTTTATATGAAAGAATGTTCTATTTGAATGACTAAATGCTATGACAAAGACTATATAAAGTAGGAACGTCGGAATCAAAAACGACAGGCGATTCGCCTGCCGTTTTTGATTTATCTTGATATGTTTTTTTAGTTTTTCCGATACTATCTCATAAACTGTGTAAAGTATAATAATCGGGATATCTCACTTCGATTTTTAATTTTAAAGCATATACATTTTATGAAGATAGAAGATTTTTTTGTCAGACGATTTTCTCAAGCAGTTTAAAACGGCCGGGCGTAGATTGTACCGGGCCATAATCCATACTGCCGATTATTTCTTTCCCTCCTGGGATATGTAAACTTGTAGTGGGAGTAGTAGTGTCTATCCCTATGTTGCCGGTTGCAGACCAGATATTATTTGGGGCGAAAGTAGGCACCTTTCTTTCCCTCAAATCCCGATCTGAGTAATGTATAATTACCCCCTTTCCCGCCAGTATCGCAGCTTTGCAGAAAAAATCCTTTATGACGCGAATCTTCCTCTTCACTGCCTGGCTGTTATCATGCACTTACACCAACGCTCAAACGAAAATCACCCGGCAACTCGACACCCTCTTATCCCACGCCTTCACCCCGAACGAACCTGGCATCGTTGCCCTCGTTGCCAAAGACGGACAGGTTATATACGAGAAAGCCTTCGGCAGCGCCAACCTGGAATTAAACGTACCTCTGCAGCCAAACATGGTGTTCCGCGTCGGCTCGGTAACCAAACAGTTCACCGCCGCAGGCATCCTGAAACTCGCGGAACAGGGTAAGCTATCGCTGAGCGACAGTCTGCAGCAATACATCCGCGATTTTCCCCCGAAAGGCGCCACCATTACCATCCGCCATCTGCTCACCCACACCTCCGGCCTGAAAGAGTATACCGCCATCGAAGTACCCGATCCTTATATCGAAAGGCATGATTTCACCGCACCCGCCATCATCGATCATTTTAAACAAGCTCCCCTGGAGTTTGCTCCGGGTAGCCGTTACAGTTATTCCAACTCTAATTATGTATTGCTCGCCCGTATTATAGAGGTGATAACGGGAGATACCTACCAGCACTATATCACCGAAAATGTAATCAAACCGGCAGGACTGCTCCAAACGGGCTATGCCCCCGAGAAAACGATCGTTCCCCTGCGTGTCACCGGGTATACCCGCGACAATGGCTTTTTTCAACATTGCGACTACCAGGCGATTTCCCTCGGCTACGGCTGCGGCGACCTGCTCTCTACCGCCGGCGATCTGAACCGCTGGAACAACGCGCTCCTCGCAGGGAAAGTACTCAGCCCCGCCATGCTCAAAGAGGCGTATAGTCCTTACCGTTTGAACGATGGCTCCTTCTCTTCCTATGGCTACGGCTGGATCATCGACGAGCGCGATGGCCGGAAATGTATCCATCACGAAGGCCAGACCAGCGGATTCATCGCCTCCGAAAGATATTACCCCGATGAACACCTGTATGTAGTAGTACTGACCAATGTAAAATCCGGGGAAGACAAAACCAGTTTCAGCGACCGTCGTTTCATGCTCTTTTCAGAAGTCGCGGAAATAGCGCTGGGAGATGAAGTGGCGACACTCAGTCCACAACAGCTGAACGACTACACCGGCGTTTATCAGGCCGGCAAACAAACGGTCCGCATCAGCGTAGACAAAGACCGGCTTATTTGCAAGGCATCTATGGAAGGCACTTTTGCACTGGTGCCGGTAAGTCGCGATAAATTCAAAATAGCTGAACTGAAAATACCCTGTACCTTCCAGTTTGTACGGAACCAGTCGGGCGCTATAACGGAATTCATCTCCCTGCAACGCGCCGCCTTCGACTGGCTCAAAACAACCGCCGGCCCGGCCACATCAGTTGACGCTCTCCGGAAATTCACCGGCCGGTACCAGCTTGCGCCAGCGCCCGGTACCTGGATCAGGATCACCGAACAAAAGGGCGTCTTAATGCTGTCGGCCTCCAACGCCCTGCCTGATGCGGCACTGCTCCGGCTTGGCGATAACTCTTTCAAATATACCGCTCCGGGCTACGACGATATGCTCCTGGAATTTGTTCCATCCGCCAACGGCGCCATCGAAAAACTGATCATGTTGCAGGGACCGGTGCACTGCCGCCGCCTGTAAATCGACCGCGGAAATTGGTCTTATGGACTATTTTTAAGCGGGTTTTAAGGCCATTCTAATAATAACGCCCCTTTTTCCCGATTGCGTAAGTCAATTTCCGCTTTTGATCATTTCCAGAGCTGCCAGCTGATGAAATTTGCGCATCACTTTTAATTTATGAGCAAATTATTATCAGGGCTGCCATTTATATTGCTGCCTCTCCTTGCGGGCGCTCAGCGCCACACCGATTCAACCAGGATCTATTATCTGAAAGACATCAGGGTCAAAGGAATACGCACTGTTCGCGGTACCGGGCACCTCCCGGATGAAAATGAGGGGATTATCTATTCCGGAAAAAAGAATGAAGTGGTGGTGGTCGACAGTCTGGATGCCAACAAGGCCATCAATAATACGCGCCAGATATTAGGCCGTGTACCCGGACTGAATATCACCGAAACAGAAACCGGTGGCTTTACTGCCAATGGTATCGCTACCCGTGGCCTGAATCCCACTCAGAGCATTGAAATGAACACCCGCCAGAACGGGTACAACATTTCATCCGATATATATGGCTACAATGAAGCATATTACCTGCCGCCGATGGAAGCGGTGAGTCGTGTTGAAATGGTAAGAGGTGCCTCCTCCCTGCAATTCGGCTCCCAGTTCGGTGGACTCGTAAACTATGTACTGAACCAGGCACCTAAAAATAAACCCTTCGAATTCTACACTTCTGAAACGGCCGGCAGTTTTGGTCTCTTTAATACTTTTAATTCCTTTGCAGGTACTATAAAGAAGTGGAGCTATTATAGCTTTATACAATACCGCACCCTGCAGGGGTACCGCCCTAATAGCCAGCAGCAACAGGTTTCCGCATTTGCGCGGGTACAGTACAATGCTTCAGATAAGTTATCTGTAGGTATGGAGTATTCCCTGTTACGCAATCGTATTAAAATGCCCGGTGGCCTGAATGACAGCATGTTCAATGCTGATCCGAAATCCTCCTTCCGGGCCCGTAACTGGCTCAAAAGTCCGTGGAATGTGCTTTCTGCAGATCTCAACTATACCTTTTCACCCGCTACTACGCTGAATATAAAATCTACCTACCTGTTCAGCAGCCGTGCGCTGGTGTGGCGGAATGAAGATGGAGGACCAGGTGCGCTCGATCTCATAGATCCTGCTACAGGCCAATATATCCCCCGGGAAGTGCAAAATGAGGTCATGCATAATACCACCACGGAAGCCAGGCTGGCACATCATTACCGCCTCGGCCGTACCGATAACACGCTGGCTGGCGGTATCCGCTACAGCTATGCCTGGTTCAAACGGCAGGGTGGAGGTGAAGGCACCACCGGCAGCGACTTCGATCTGCATATCACCGGCGAATACCAATATGCGCTGGACTTTACCACTACCAATGTGGCGCCCTTTGTGGAAAATATCTTCCGGCTGGGTAAAAAACTGTCCATCACGCCGGGATTCCGTTTGGAATACCTGCAAAGCACTGCCAAAGGTTATATTACCGATAATACAAAGGTATTTACAGACGACAGAAAATCACGCACCTTCCCCTTATTCGGTATCGGCGCGGAGTATAAAACAGGCGAATACGCCAATATCTATGCAAATATCAGCCAGGCCTACCGCCCGGTCGACTATGCACAGCTTACGCCCATTGGTATTACGTCAAAGATAGATCCGCATATGAAAGATGCCTCCGGGTTCAACGCTGATCTGGGCTATCGCGGAACGGTCCGCAATTTCCTCAATTTCGATCTTGGCCTGTTTTATCTCGCCTATAATAACCGGATTGGTACCGTGCTGCTCAATGATGCCAGCGGCAATCCGTACACCTACCGGACCAATGTGGCTAACAGTGTTCACAAGGGAGTGGAAACCTATCTTGAGCTGAACATCCTGAAATGGTTAAATCCATTGTCTAAAAGAGGCATCAGCATTTTCGATTCCTTCGGCTATACTGATGCAAAATATACTTCCGGAACGTTCAAAAATAACCGCGTGGAAGCGGCTGTGAACTATATTAACCGGGTGGGGCTTACCTATAGCGATCCGCATTTGTCTGTCACTTTTCAACTGAATAATGTGGGAGATGCCTATGGAGATGCCACCAATGCCAAAATCAGCGAAAACCCCGTTGCTGGCTATATCCCGGCTTACTCCGTCATGGACCTCAGTGCTACTTATAAATTTGGGCGCTATGCCTTAAAAGCTGGTGTAAATAACCTTGCCAACAACGCCTATTTCACCCGCCGGACCGACGAATATCCGGGCCCCGGAATCATTCCTTCCGATGGCCGGAGCTTCTATGCCGGTGTATCTGCCAGGTTCTGATATATATCTTAAAGACATTTGCCCGGAAAAAAGTAAATATTTTTTACTTATTTTCCGGGCAAATGAAGATATACCCGGAGATTGTAGCATGAAAAACCTTTACAAACCAAACATTATTATCATTTCCCTGGTTGCTTTACTATGTGGCTGTATACGTGGCAAACAAACGGTAACAGCAGATGCTGCTTCGGGAGAGGAACGCGAGAAACGCTATATCAACCTGGTGCTGGTACGGGATACCTTAAAGAAAAAGGCGTACCGGGATACACTGAATGCAGTACTGGCTAATCTGGAAAACACCCCAGGTAAAGCAACCGATCCCTGGTATAACTACCTGCGCGGCATGCGGTATGAGCTGGATAAGAAGCTCGATAGTGCTTTACATTATTATTATCTCACTTTTCCATCATCCGGTCAGACTGCCCTGCAAACCCTGAAAGACGATGCCGTACTGGGAAATGGCATTGGGAACTCGGGTATTGCCAAAAGTGAGATCGTAAGCCGCATCATGGCAGCAGTTAAAAAAGCAGAACAACAAAACAGCATATTTACTTATCGCTTATACGACCTGCTGGCAAAATCTTACTATAATAATAACAACGCTGAAAAGGCTATTGAGTATACCCAGCAATATTTCAGTCATCACCCGTTCCGCACGCATCCGGTTATCCGGCAGCGGTACTACGACATTTCTTTCATGCTGGCAGCGAGGGGAAATAATACAGGGGCTATGCGGCAGCACCTCGACAGCTCCCGCCAGCTGGCGCTGAATCTGCACGATAGCGTGGCGCTGGCGCGCACCTATGATTATGAATCCCAGTATTATTCAATCAAACAGGAGTTTGTAAAAGGGCTTGAATGCAGCAGGATATATTTCAATTATTTCAAGCTCCATAACGATTTAAATAATGTGGTCTTTAATAACCTGGCCACCAGCTATGTGCGCGCAGGTAAACTGGATTCTGCCATTTATTATTACAATGAATGCATCCGTTGGGCGGAACAGCAGAAGAACAGTGTAAATCTCCTGTCGGAATACCAGGGACTGAATGAAGCTTACCGGAAAAAAGGAGATTACAAAAGCGCACTGGCCGCCCTGAATAAGGCTTTCAATATATACGCCAGCAACAAGGAAGCCATTGAAGCAGCTAAAATGGAGGAACTGCATACCCAGTACCAGACTGCCAAAAAAGACCAGGCCATTGTAGGCCTGCAGCTAAACAACGAACTGAATAAAAAAGTAATCACGCAACAGCGATGGATCTTTGTGGTGATCTGTATCCTGCTCGCCATTATTGCTATTTCCATCTACAGTGCTTACCGGCAAAAATTACTCAGAGAAAAAAATGAGAAACTGCTGATCGAGAATAAACGCCTGTTGCTCGAGCAGAAAACAAGACAGATGCAGCTAAATCCGCATTTCATCTATAATGCTATCGCTAATTTGCAGGGACTTATCCGCAGCGACAAGAAAACGGAAGCCAATGCTTATCTTCTTGCCTTCTCTAAGCTGATGCGCAATATACTGGAGCTGAACCGCCACGACCTCATTCCTTTGGATGATGAAATCAATTCACTGAAGAATTATATCAAACTGCAGCAGATGCGCTTCGAAAACATGTTCGAATACAGTGTGGATACCGGCAACCTCGACATCGAATCCCTGCTTATACCACCCATGCTGTTACAGCCCTTCGTGGAGAACTCCGTGGAGCACGGGTTTAAATCGATCGGCCATAAAGGCAACCTTACCATCCGGTTCCGGCAGGAACAAACACAGCTTATTATTACCATTGATGATAACGGCGCCGGCAAAAAAGTTGAAACATACAGTCCCCCTGAGAAGGAGTCTCTTTCGCGCATCATTATACAGGAACGGCTCGATATTCTTTTTAATAAAACAGACCGGCAGGCATATTTTGAAGCTGGCCCCAAGCCACAGGGGATGGGCTTTTTAGTGATTGTCAGTATCCCGCTGTTGATAGCGTAAACCCCTTTATTTACCTGAAGATGAAATTAATATCATGCAGCACACGATGATGTGTGTGCTGCATATGTTCCCCTAAATGCTGCGAATATCAATTGCTTCCCTACGAATATAGAATCTCATCAGATACAGTATCCTGGTTCCTTAACTTTAACGACAGAAGTTCTGTACGATTTATCTGAAAAATGAAAACTGCTACTGATGGCCAGGAATAACACGAACAACAACAAACGTGCGCTAATGGGAGTATTGCTGGTATTGCTACTGATGGGATGCTATGCCTGCTATGAATTGTTATTGGTGCCTGCCCTCCGTGGCTCCACACTGATAGATAACCCAACGGCAAAGGCAATCACCGTTGGCATCGATGATAAGGTATACAATGTGCCTGCCCGCTCCTTTGAAAAAATACACCTGTCTGAAGGCCATCATCGCATCAACTGTAAGGAACATAACATCACTGACCAGGATCTTGACCTGGATCCAACTGCATTTGGTGTCATCAACCCAACACAATCTAAATATGTTATCTACAACATTATTTATTCCGAAAAGAACCTGAAAAGCCAGTTCAAACCCTACATGGTGGAAGGCCGGGAGGTATATTCCATGCTGGGAGAGCCGGAAGTGACAACTGCTCTCTTTATCCCCGACCGTACCCTGGGCAAAGGGAATATAGATGATAAAGCGCCGTCTGTGAAGGATTACAACCGTCTGAACCAGGATTACTCGTTTCTTACTAAGATCTTCCGTCTGAACGACTTTTTCGATTTCTATGATAAGAATAACCAGTAAGCCGCATCCGGAGTATAAAATGTCATTCCCGGGTTTTTCCGTACTTTTGCGGGCAAATGCAAAAACAGAACAATTCAATAAGCCACCTGCTGGCAGGTCTGAAGATCGATGCACTGAATGAAATGCAGGAGGCATCGCTGAAAGCCAATAAGGAACATGCAGATGTGATCCTGCTGTCGGCCACCGGCTCAGGTAAAACCCTGGCATTTCTGCTGCCCGTACTGGAGAAGCTCAGCAAATCAAATAAAAGCACGCAGGCGCTGATAGTAGTGCCTTCCCGCGAGCTGGCCCTGCAGATAGAAAAGGTGTTCCGGCAAATGGGCACCGGTTATAAGATCACGGCCTGCTATGGCGGTCACCTCCGGGAAACCGAAGAAAATAACCTGATAGAAGCCCCTGCCGTGATTGTGGGCACGCCCGGCCGTCTGGGTGATCATATCCGGCGTGGAAACATTACCACCACCGCTATTGAAACGCTGGTGCTGGACGAATTTGATAAAACACTGGAACTGGGTTTTCAGGAAGAAGTGTCTTTTATAGTGGCATCTTTACCAGGTATTCGTAAACGTATCCTCACTTCTGCTACAGAAGCCGTGGAGATTCCGGAGTTCCTGCCGCTCAGCAATCCGGAAAAGCTGAATTTCCTGCCGGAAGAAGGAACACCTCCGGCCCGGCTTGCCATCAAACAGGTGCTTTCTCCTGAAGATGATAAGGTAGAAACTTTATTCCGCCTTATCTGCTTCCTCGGTAACCGCTCTACCATTGTGTTCTGCAATCACCGCGAAGCAGTGGAGCGCACCAGTAAAATGCTGTCGGAAAAGAAAATCATCAATACCTTCTATCATGGCGCTATGGAACAACAGGAGCGGGATGCTGCCCTTTGTAAATTCCGTAACGGCTCCGTGAATGTACTCATTACCACTGATCTGGCTGCACGCGGGCTCGATATCCCCAATATCCGCTACATCGTGCACTTTCATCTCCCTCATACGGAAGACAGCTGGACGCACCGCAACGGCCGTACAGCCCGTATGGAAGCCAGCGGCACTGCCATCGTGATCCTCGCACCGGATGAGAAACTCATGCCGTACCTCGACGGAGAAACGATTGAAACAATTGCATTGCCCGCCACCGCTACCTTGCCGGATAAACCTAAATGGACCACCCTGTTTATTGCTGCCGGCAAAAAAGACAAGGTGAATAAAATAGATATAGTAGGCTTCCTGTCGAAAAAAGCGCTGTTGAAAAAAGAAGATATCGGCCTGATTGAAGTGAAAGATTTCTTTTCCTTCGTGGCAGTAGTGAAAAGCAAAGTAGGCCACGCACTGGAACTGGTGAAGAATGAAAAGATCAAGAATAAGAAAGTGAAGATTGATATAGCAAGATAGGATATACGAAAATAAATTGCAGGCAGCGGTACACGTACTGCTGCCTGTTTATTTTAAGGCTCCCTGTAAAACGAATGCGTTAGCACTATTTTGCCAACAATATGATCATTAAAGGTTTCCAGCTCTTCCGCGGGGATCCATAATTCATTATGAATATCTCCGCCAACATTTTCTACGGTATATTTTTTCAGGTACTGACTGTCGACATCAAATTTAGTAACAAACCCCGCCCCATAGGCCGGAACATTCCATTCAACGGTGATCTGCACCGCATACGCTTCATTCATCACAGGATAAAAAATCGGCTGGTCAGGCAACCTCGGAGGGAAGCGCTGCCACCCCGAAGCCTCGATCAGCTTTAATTCCCCTTCGCCTACAGGGCGGTATAATGTGGTTAACTCCATTGGAAATAATTTGACTAATTTTAAAGACGAATTTAGCGAAACACCAATGAACGGCAAAAACACCACCGCAAAGATCCCCAGTTATGTGCTGCATAATTTCCGCCACCTGCATCGCCAGGAGGGAGATACCTCCGGCTTCGGATACAACAGCCTGGCGCCGGAAAAACGTATCCCGGGATTTGAGATATATTCCAGCGAAGGCCTGAAACCTGCCATGGGCCCGCTGAAATCAGACTTCTACCGCATCAGCATCACCCTCAGCGGTGGCGTAGATGTACGGCTTGGACTGGAAGAATTCAGGCACCGCGCCGGCACATTGAGTTTTACGTTTCCCGGACAGATCTTCAGTAAAAGCAATATGAGCGCCGATACCTTCGGCTATTACATCCTGTTCAATGCCGATTTCCTGCAGCAATTCCTGCCTGCAAACCAGCTGCCCGCTGAGTTCCCGTTTTTCAGCTACGAAGGCACCCCGTTCATTCAGCTGGATGAAGCCGCTATTACGGCCGTTGCGGCCGAATGCTGCAAGATCAACGACGAGCTGCAACGCTCCCTGCCAGGGCAGGAGCAGGCCGTGAAAATGCACCTCTACCTGCTGCTGCTGGAAGTAAAAAGAAGTTATCTGGCACAACAACTGCACTTAACGCAAACGGATACACGTAATACCTACCTGGTGGCCCGTTTCAAAAAGCTGGTCAGTCAGCATTTTCTTACCAGGAAAAGAGTGGCCGACTATGCCTCCCTGCTGGGCGTTACGCCCAATCACCTGAACCGCACGGTAAAAGAAACGACCGGCCACACTGCATCTGCGGCCATTGCCGATATGCTGCTGCAGGAGGCCAAAGCAGTGCTACGTTATACGGATACTTCCGTAGCGGAGATCTCCTATCAACTCAATTTCAGCGATCCTGCCGGTTTTAACCGCTTCTTCCGCGAACAAACCGGACAAACACCACTGGCCTACCGGAAGAATGCATGATCCGGTTAATACAATGCATAATACGGATAACAATCGCTTCCCGTTTCTGCTCCAATTTTACAGTCATAAAACAGCATGTTTATGTCACAGAAATTCGGAAATAAAAAAGTGATCATTGCCGGAGGCTCTTCAGGAATAGGACTGGCTACAGCAGCTATGCTGGCCGCTCAACAGGCAGAGGTAACCATCACCGGCCGTAATGCAGATAAATTGTCCCAGGCAGCCAGTGCCTATCCGGGAATTCGTACCGCCACCCTTAATAGCTGCGATCGCACTGAAACAGATGCTTTCTTCAAAACACATGGCCCTTTCGACCACCTGGTGATTGCGCTGAGCGGCGCCAAAGGCGGCGGTAAATTTGCCGATCTTTCCCTGCAGGACCTGCGCGATGGCTTCGAAGGAAAATTCTGGCCCCACCTGAACACCCTGCAGGCTGCACTGCCTTACGTCAGCAAAGGCGGCAGCATAACGCTGGTGACTGCCGTATCTGCTATTTCACAACAGCCGGGTGTATCCGGACTGGCAGCCATCAACGGGGCATTGGAACTGATGATTCCTTCCATTGCAAGAGAGATACAACCCTTACGCATAAACGCAGTTTCACCGGGTGTAGTAAATACACCGTGGTGGGACTTCCTCCCTGCTTCTGCTAAACAGGAAGCCTTCAACGGCTATGCCGCTGAAACACCGGTGGGCAGGGTAGGAGAGCCGGAAGAAGTGGCCGAGACCATTCTTTTTTTGATGGGAAATGGTAATATAACAGGAACGATTATACGCTGCGACGGTGGACTTGGGCTTTAAACAGCATCCCCGCTAAGGCCGCAACGCTTTCATGACCTGCTGAAAGGTTGTCTTCAGCAGGTCTTTCGTAAGCGAAAAAGGCTGACCCGACATACCTGCATTTTCGAGGTGAAACCTCATCAACGTGTAAAAAGTGCCATATGCCAGTGCCCAGAATATCTCTGTAGGCAACTCCACGATCTCTTTCTTTGCCACGGCATTCTCAACAAATTGCCGCATCATTTTCCGGAAATCATTTTCCTGCGTAGTATCCTGCTTCTTGATCAGTGGAGAACTCCGGAGCTGTTCCCAGAAATAATGGTGCATCGGATGTTTCAGTATAAATTTATACCGGTTCCGCCATTGCAGCCATAACCCGGTTTCAAAATCCAGGTCGGCATGGAAATCCTTTAAGGTTTCCTGTACAAACATCTCAGCGGTATAAGCATATAACTGGTTGAGCAGATCCTCCCGGTTCTTGAAATAGATATAAATAGTAGACACCGAAATACCAGCCGCTTTGGCCAGTTTGTGCATACTCAGTCCATCGAAACCTTCATGAACAATCATTTCTATAGCCTTCTCGCGGATGGCAACAGCTTTATTTTCATCTTTTACACGCATGGTGCAAAGATAAAAGAATGATTGTTCTTTTATAGTGTTGTCAGAAATTTATTTCAGGGCAGCAAGAGAACTGCCTGCCGGCAGCTCGTAGGGCTCTTTCCCGGCTTCAAATACCCGGGCACTCCCGTTGCCTTCCAGTGTGAGGGAGCCATCTTTGCGGTAAATCCAGCTGCCTTCTCTTAATCCCAGTACAGGTGTATTGTTTTGGGTATGGTATTCCCGTATACGTGTTTCCCTCGTTTCTCCCATATGCTGGGAACCGGCAACCGGATCCTGGTAATGGGGATTGATATTAAAAGTAAGCAGGCCCATGGTCGCGAAACTGGGTGGATATACGATGGGCATATCGTTGGTGTTTTGCATGGTCAGGCCGCCTATATTACTCCCCGCGCTGCATCCCATATAAGGGGCGCCGTTCTTCACTGCTTCTCCCAATACCTCCATCAATCCCAGCTCATGCAATTGCTTTACCAGCAGGAAAGTATTGCCGCCTCCCGTGAAGAAACCCTTTGCGGCTTTTATGGCTGCCACCGGATCGCTGAAGGTATGCAGTCCACGTACTTTTATGTTAATGCTCCCGAAAGCTTCCGTAGCGCGACTGGTGTAATCATCGTGCGAAATGCCGCCGGGCCTTGCAAACGGAATAAATATAATCTCATCGATCCCTGCATACAACGTTTTCATGGATGGTTGTAAGTAAGCCAGGTACGTTTCTCCAAACAGCGTGGAGGTGCTTGCCAGTATAAAATGCATCATATCCGAAAATTAAGCAAATGTAGGCCAAATAAGGATTTAAAAAGACAAGCGCGCGTTGGTGGTCTACTGCTGTAATCTTTCCAGTATTTTCTTCCCGTTGGTATTATCGGGGTTGAGCGTGATGGATTGCTGGTACATCCTGATGGCTTCCTGCCGCTGGCCACTCTTTAACAGGGCTTCTCCATAACTGTCATAAGCATTCCAGCTATCCGGGTAAATCTCCGTCACCAGCTTGAATACGGCGGTGGCTTCTTTCAGCTGCCGGCTACTCATCATCCGGTAGGCCCAGTCGTTCAGATCTGTTTCCGATGCGTTAAAGCCCGGATGCACTTTTTGCAGCTCCCGGTAAACCGGTAAAGCGGGATCAAAGCCCTTTTTCCTGAGTTGCATACGCAGTGTTGTTATCGGGTCGGCAGCCGGAATGTCCGGATTATAATATCCTGCCAGTTCATCTATGAAGTCCTCCGGATAAGAACCTGCCATGTTGGTCAGCACTACAATGGCCAGATCATCGTTCGGATACACGAAGAATGCTGAACGTCCGCCACCGGTGGCGATAACGGCACTATGACGGGGGCGTGGTTTAGTGACCCAGCCCAGCGCCCATTGTGTGGGCGTGCCATTGTTAAAGGTACCGGGCGTCCAGAGCCGGGTAAGAGATGCCTTCGAAGTAAACAGTTTGCCTTGCTGCAAACTGATGATCCAGTTGGCAACATCGCTGGCTGTGCTATTCAGGCCAGTGGCCGTGCGGCGGCTGGGGGCAACCTCTGCATAGTTCATCACCAACGTGTCGGCAGGCAGCTTTCGTCCATCCATATACGTTACATACCTGTATCCCTGTATCATATTTGGGATCACATCTCTGGAATCGCCAAACACAGTTTCCTTCATGCCAGCCGGTTCGAACTGTTTCTCTTCAAACACCCTCACAAACGGCTGATGGCTGTATTTGTCGATGATCTTTATTGACGGTGAGTTTTCAATCGATGAGGGCAGCATTGGCCAACCCGGTGAAGAGTTTGAAGGAGAGTTGAGAATAGGGCATGAAGAAATTGCGCGAAGATCTTAGTGAATAATACTATTATTCGCTAAGATCTTCGCGCAGTTTTTTAATTCTTCATCCCCTATTCTTAATTCTTTTATTATTTTCGTTTTGGTTGGACCATTACAAAATCTCTTCCACGGTATACATGAGCATATATAATGAAAAAGAACTATTCCAAAAAATAGCCGACGGAGAGGAAATTGCTTTCAGACAACTGTTTCACGAGTATAATGCCAGGCTGCTACCATTTATTTATAAGATATGTAAGTCGGATGTGATTGCCGAAGAATTAGTACAGGAAGTTTTTCTCCGGGTTTGGGTGAATCGCCGTGAACTCGCGGATATGGAGAAACCAGCGTCCTGGATCTTTCGCGTGGCATCTAATCTATCTCTTTCCTACCTCCGGGCACTATCGGGTAAAGAACGTAAGCTGCTGAATATTGATGCCGCACCTGAGCCGCCATCAGAAAATATGTTGGAGCAACTTACTATGAAAGAGCTACAGCTGCTGATAGAAAAAGGAGTGGCACAACTGCCGCCCCGGCGCCAGCAGATCTTCCGCCTTAGTCGTCAGGAAGGCCTTAACCATAAAGAAATTGCAGATAAACTGGAGCTGTCTCAGAATACAGTGAAAGATCAATTAGTCATTGCACTGAAGTTTATCAGGGAATATATTCACCGGGAGTGGGGCGGGCTGGTACCTGTAATGCTGCTGATCAGCGCACTTTAAAAAAAAATATTTTGTTGGAACAGTCCTTCTGTTATATTCCTGCGTTTTATTAGAGGTAGGCATTTATTATCACCTAAAATCAGACCGGCTTGACTAAAGAACGGATGCAGTATTTGCTGGAGCAATACATGGCTAACAGACTGTCCGGCGAGGAACGCACAGCATTCTTTGATGCATTGGAAAACGATCCTCAGCGGGAGGTGCTGGAGCTTACTTTGCAACAGATGATGGAGGAAGCGCCGGTAGACCTGCATTATGAGCAGGAACGCTGGGAAAAGGTAGTAAATACAGTTATTGCTACGCCGGCTAAACAGCCAGTAAGGTCGCACAGGGTATTCAAAATCTGGCGCATGGCTGCCGCTGCAGCAGTATTGGTGATAGCGTTGCTGGCTGCCTGGATATTGAGGAACCACGCAGGTTATTCAGCAGGTACGGAGCAGGAAAGCCGGGAGCTGGCTTCACATACACAAGTGAACTTGCACAGGCCTGCGCCTACGCTGAAGCTTTCTGATGGTACGGTGCTCGCGCTCGACACGGCCGCCAATGGCGTGCTGGTGAAACAGGGAGGGGCAGTAGTAGTAAAGAGTAGTAATACATCCTTGTCATATAAAGGGAGTGATACAGATCAATCAGTAAACTTTAATACGCTTTTTACACCCCGCGGATGCCAGTATCAGGTCGTTTTACCTGATGGCACCAAAGTATGGTTGAACACTGCCAGCTCGCTTAGGTTCCCGGTAGCTTTTACTGGTAACGAACGTACAGTGGAGCTAACAGGAGAAGGATATTTTGAAGTAAGCACTCAGCCTCATCAACCATTCTTTGTAAAGGTGAATAATCTCCGCATCGCGGTGCTGGGTACACACTTTAATATAATGGCCTATACCGATGAAACGGCCATTCGTACAACCCTGCTGGAGGGCGGAGTAAGATTAACAGCCGCCTCTGGTGAGGTAACACTGAAGCCCGGCCAGCTGGGAGCACTGACCAAATATGGTAAATTGGATGTGACAACGTTAACAGACCCCGAAGCTGCTATAGCATGGAAAGAAGGTTCCTTCCGTTTCGATAACAACGATATAGCCGGTGTCCTGCGCCAGCTTTCACGATGGTATGATGTGGAAGTCATCTATACCGGAAAGATTCCTGACTGGCATATTACCGGTAAGATGGAAATGAACCTTACGCTCCCGCAGGTATTGCAGGTACTGGAACAAAGTGGTTTAAAATATCACCTCGAAGGAAAAAAATTAATTGTCATGTAGCGCATTATCACGTGTCATGCGCATCGATATAATAATGAAACAATGATAGGTACCACGTTATACAAAGAAAGTCCGCTCAGAAAAAGCCTGGAGTGTTGGTGACACTTTAGCTATACGAGGGCTCAACCATTCACAAATATTTCCACTTATGAACTGACAGCTGTCAGGTTTAAACAATTGTAAAATTATGTTTTTGATGTCTTTGTTAAAAGGCAGGTTATCCTTTTGCCTTTTTGTCAACAAAATCATGTTGAGAATGAAACTCGCCTCTTTTTTGATCCTGATTATCTGCCTGCAGTCGAGCGCCAGGGGATATTCACAAACGGTTACACTGAAGGAACGGAATGCAGATCTCAAAACAGTATTGGAGAAGATCGAACGCCAGACGGGATATCATTTTGTATATCGCGGCGAATGGTTCGATAATATTCCTCCCATAACGGTTGAAGGACATAACATGTTGCTGCAACAGGCGCTGGAACTGTGCTTCAACAAACAACCGTTCAATTGGGTAATTGTGGGCAAAACAATAGCGCTCAGGCAGCTGTCTGCTGCCCGCGAATTTCCGCCAGTTACGCTGCAGGGGAAAGTGACGGATGAGAATGGTGCTCCCATACCTGGCGCCAGCATACGCCTGAAAGATGCCCGTGCAGGAGCTGTTTCTGATGCTAGCGGTCATTATTCACTGCAGCTGACAGGTAACGCCGGGGTATTGATATTTACCTGTGTCGGATTTACGACGAAAGAAGTATCGTGGAAAGGTGCACAGCAACTGGATGTAATACTGCAACGCCAGAGTACCGGTCTTAATGAAGTAGTGGTGGCAGTTGGTTATGGTAGTGTGAATAAACGCGACCTTACCGGATCCGTCGCCAGTATCCGGGCGGATGGTATTGTCCAATCCAAGGCAACATCTTTCCAGGAAGCTATACAGGGTAAGCTGGCCGGCGTTCAGGTTTCGTCTACTTCCGGAGAGCCGGGGGCTGCTGTAAATATATCTATAAGAGGCGCTAATACTATTTTCGGAGGTACGAGCCCGTTATTTGTTGTAGATGGTATCCCATACGACGCCAATCCCGGAGAAATTGCTACCGCCAGCATAGGGAATGGCGGTGCATCCAATCCGCTGGCCACCCTGAATCCTGCCGATATAGAATCGATTGATGTATTGAAAGATGCTTCGGCAACAGCTATCTATGGCTCACGGGGCGCCAATGGAGTTGTAATCATTACAACGAAGTCCGGAAAATCCGGCCAGGCCAGGATAGACTACGACGGTAGCGTGATGTTCTCTTCTGCTACCCGTAAGCTGCCGGTACTGAGTGCCAATGAATACCTGAACTATCGCAGAATTGTGTCTCCCAACAGTATATTGTTTTATAGAGATACCAACCGCGACGGGATATACGGTGACGATGGCGATGAACCGGTGAATCTCGACTCGCTGTCGAAGCACGACTGGCAGCGGGAAATATTGCGAACCGGAACAACCCAGTCGCATAATATCAGCATCAGCGGAAAAAAGAACGGAACCTCTTTTGCTGGTGGCGTCGGTTATCTCAACCAATCTGCCATCATAAAAAACAACGACTATCAACGATATAATCTCCGGTTGAAAATAGATCATGAACACGGCCGTAACCTGAAACTCGGACTGAATGCAAGTACGGCCTTCAGTGAGCTGAATGGCGCTACTCAAAGCGGTGGCGGAGATGCCTTGTTTAATGGTGTTGTACAGAACCTCGTAATATCGAAACCGGTGGAGTTCTATGATCCGCTTTGGGATAGGGCAGGCCGTTATATTTCGCCGGTTACAATGATCGATAACGCCTACAAAAATGTTTCTGTTATACAAACGAATATGAGTGGTTATGTGAATTATAAACTGGCAGAGGGCCTTTCCCTCAATGTTTCCGGAGGAGGAATACTCACCAGTTCAAAAGGGAAGGAATTTTACGGGAAACTTACCAGCTGGGGAGCTGGCGACAATGGACTGGGAATTATCCAGGAACAGCGTGCTTATTCGCTCTATAATACCAACCAGCTGTCGTATGAAAAATGGTTTAATAAAAACCATTACCTGAACACCATGATCGCCTTCGAAACAAATAGGTATAACTACGAATTCTTTTCCCTGCAAAAATCCAATTTTGCTGACGAATCAACAGGCATCAACGATATCAGTAAAGGCACCAATGTAAAGTCTACCGGATCATACCGGGATGTGAACAAACGTCTCTCTTACTTCGGCCGGGTTAATTATACTTTGTTGACAAAGCATCTGTTCACTGCTACACTGCGTGCCGACGGTTCTGATAAGTTCGGGGCTGGAAACCGTTTTGGCTACTTCCCATCTTTCGCTTACTCATGGCTTATGTCCGAAGAGTCCTTTATGAAAGCGCAACAAATTTTCAGCAACCTGAAACTAAGACTCAGTTACGGACAAACAGGTAACGAACGTATCACCTCATATAGGTATCTGTCGGCGTTGGAAAATGCATACTATGGCGGCGATCTGGGACTGGCGCCGGCTTCCAGGGCTAACCCGGATCTGAAATGGGAAACTACCATACAATACAATGCCGGTATTGATATGGGATTCCTGAATAATCGTCTGGAAGTAAACCTGGATGTTTACAGCAAAAGAACCAAAGACATGCTGCTGCCGGCTTATGTTCCCTCTCGTACTGGTTATACCCAGCAATGGCAGAACCTCGGAAGAGTGGATAACAACGGAATAGAATTACATATTTCATCAAAGAACATTGATCGTAAGGATTTTACCTGGCAAACTGATTTCAATATCAGCAGTAATAAAAATGAAGTAAAAGATATCGGGAATATAGGCTTCATTCCTGTTACAATGGGTGGCGGATGGATACAGGATGTAGGAAGGGTGTCCGTAGGACAACCATTAGGAACAGCCTATGGGTATGTGTTTGATGGTGTATACCAGGTCAGCGATTTTACCTGGCAGGATAACAGCGACCCCTCTATCCCGCACGATAAAAGGGAATATAAATTGAAAGATAAACAAATTCAGGTCGCCGGTGTAAACGTACGGCCCGGGTCATTCAAATTCAAGGATCTGAATCATGATGGTGTAATAGATTTGGATCATGACCGTACTACTATCAGCAGAAGCCAGCCAAAGTTTTTCGGTGGACTTAACAATACTTTTCGCTTCAAAAACTTTGATCTCAATATATTTCTGGAAGGATCTTACGGTGCGCAGGTATTCAATGAATCCCGCTACCAGCTGGAAGGTGGAGTGCTCGAAACCTGGATGAATATAACGAAGGATTTCTTTTATAACCGGTGGAGTATTGATAATCCTACCAATAAATACGGCGACTTCGGAGCACTTAATAAAACTGCCATGCTTGCTTCCAGTTATTATGTGGAAGATGCCTCTTATCTGCGTCTTAAAAATCTGTCAATTGGCTATCGGCTGCCTGCTTCTTTGATCCGGAAAAAAGGAATATCAGATGTACGTATTTATTTCACGGGTACTAATCTGATTACCTGGACTAAGTATACGGGCTACGATCCGGAGCTGAATTCCGGCAACCCATTATTGCCGGGTTTCGATCGCATTTCTTATCCAAGAGCAAAATCTTTCGCATTCGGATTGAATGCTTCATTTTAATTCCAATCTACTATGAGAATAGCTCACAATATTTGTCTTTTATCACTGTGCGTGTTAGTAAGCAGCTGCAAAAAATATCTTGATACTAAACCTTACTCTTTTAATACAGTGGAAAGCCTGTACAAAACGGCATCAGATGCAGAGCTGGGCCTAACAGGCTGTTACAGCATTCTGAATGCAACCTCAATACAAGGTACAGGATTTGGTGAAACCTTTGCTGTGGCTATGCCATTCATGTTGAATGCAGGAACAGATGAACTGCTTACACAGGATGGATTTACCAATCCTAATTATGCCCCCTTCGGTACACAGGGAATCACCAGCCAGAATGAAACAATCCGGAATAATTGGTTTTTCCTGTTTGCGGGTATCAACCGCGTTAATTACCTGCTCGAACAATTACCGGGGACATCAGTGGATGAGGCCAGGAAAAAACAGATGACAGGGGAGGGGCACTTTTTGAGAGGACTGTTATATGCCTATCTGGCAATGGAATATGGAGGTGTACCTGTTTATACGTCGTCGGTACAAAAGCCGGAAGTACAACGGGCAACTTTGAAAGATGTGTATACCCAGGTGATATCAGATCTGCAATTTGCTTATCAGTCATTACCAGACAAAGCTGCTTTACCTGGCAGAGCCGGCAAATGGTCGGCTGCAGGCTACCTGGCAAAGGTCTATGCTTATCTGGCGGCTTGCAAAAAAAACAATGTGGGGCAAGACCTGAACAGTGCCCTGAATAATTTCAGTTGGGTGGATGCTGATAATATGTATAACCAGCTGAAAACTCTTACAACAGATATCGTTGGTAACAGCGGCTATAAATTAACCGCTCACTATGACTACCTCTTCAGGGAAACTACCCGCCAGGCACAGGGAGAAGAAAGCCTGTTTACAGTGAGAGGAAGTACCAGTTCCGTCAATGGTAATTATAATCTCTGGCTTTTCTGGCAGATTCCGATCGGTAGCAGCTTAGCTGGCGGCGGATATGGATGGTTCAGGCCCACAGGAGAATTGTTCTTTAAGTACAATGCCCTTGATATCCGCAGGACACAAAACCTGACCTTACAGGTAGATCCCGCAGGAAATTCAGAAACAATAGAAGGACTGAGATACTTTGTTCCGCTTCCCTGCACCGATCCGCGTAACGGCAATTATTGCGTTGGTAAATTCAGATACAGAGACCCTGCAACCAAGGCCATTTCCCAGGCCTGGTCTGATGGTGATATTTTACTGCTACGTTATGCAGATATCTTGTTGTTACGGGCCGAAGCACTTTATTATACGGGAGATGAGACCGGCGCAAGAAGTTTGTTGAAACAGGTGCGAGCCAGAGCTGTGGCGGATCCGGGCAATGTAGACATATTGACGGGCGCATATTTTAATACTGATTTCATTACTGAATTATTGGACGAACGGTCGAGGGAACTTTGTTTTGAAGGATGGAGAAGAATGGACCTGATACGCTTTGGCCGGCTGGGAACAGCGCTCAGTAAGCTGAGCAACGACAAAGGCCGGTGGAATACGATTGTACCACAGGTACAGGCAAATTGGAAGCCATACAGGATATGGTTCCCTATACCTAAAACTGAAATAGAATTAAGCCCCCTCGAGCAAAATCAGGGGTACTAGAAACTATATCATCTTCCAAAAAAAACGTTATGAGAACTACCAAAAACTTCATCTTATCGGCGTCGGTGCTGCTTTGCAGCATTTTGTTGGGTGCCTGTACCAAACAAGAGCAAACGGGATGGGGCTGGGAAAAGCTCCAAACAGGAACCAATGTAAAAGTGACTGCCAACGGCCTCACCACCCCTGTCAATTTACTGACGGACGCTGATTTCCAGAAAGGCTTCAATGTGTTGCATCCAACCACCGGAGCAGTACAGGGACCTTTGCAATACACCACAGCTAATGGTACACCGGTATGGAACCTGGCACAATGGTACAGTGTTTCCAGCATCTATGGTGCAACTCCTGTTGTGCTGGGCTCGGGCTCTACTCAGTTTGCCAATCCATATAAGGCAGTGACCCTGGGCCCACTCACCTCTACAGATCACAGCCTCATTTTCGCCATCAATGGCCAAAGCGAATTTAACAATGTCTACAGAAAGGCCAGTGATCCATTCCCTGCACTATTGGCAGATCTGAAAATTGCAGACCCCGACGGATGGTTGGGTACCACTACTCCCTTTATTGGCGTGCTGTCGTCTGTTCAATTTAGTATCGATGCATTATTGCAATACCATAACCGTAACCAGCAACCTGGATACGATTCAGCTATTCACGCTATTCAGTTCAGCTGCACTTTCCTGATCCAGAACCTGCGCCAGGGAAATCCCGGCTATGGCAAATCAATGTATTTCCTCGTGATGCTGTTCGATGACCGGTATCCGCTGCCAGGAAAATCTGTATCAACCGACTTGTTTACCGGAAAACTAATCTACGATGTAGGCTTAACACCATTCTCCACCAGCGGTCTCACCGTCGGACAATGGAAAACGGTCTCCGGTAATCTTCTTCCGCTCATCAAAGACGGACTTAATGAAGCCTGGAGCCGGGACATATTGACCGAATCACAAAGCTATAATGATTATAAGATATCTTTGTTCACCATGGGATGGGAGTGTCCTGGTCTGAACATAGGCACTATGCAGGTCAGGAACCTGAGCCTGGTCGCAAATTAATTACCCGGTTTTATGAAGGATACATTGAAATTATTTGTCTGTTTAGCGCTATGCGCCTGCAACAGCAGCCGTCAGCTGGGACGACAGGCAAAAGAAACCATTGCTGTGTCCCTGGTAGCCGATAGCACCTTTGGCAATGGAATCATACTAAGAGGAACCAACTCAGGGAACCCGGTTACCAGTGATACATTTAAACCATTCAGCGATGCACTTGGGCCTGCCTGCTGGATGCTTTCCGAATGGGGAAGTTCGCATCCGCTGCGCACAACAGTTGCAACAAGAAATGATACCTCCGTTTCTTACAGTAATGAAGGGAAAAAAATTACATTCAATAGAAGTGAGAACGGCACCGGGATAGAAATGGAAATATTCACATCCAGGGAATTCCACGCAGCGCGGAAATCCGGGGAAGACTGGCCTCACCTGTTGCTGGAGCAGGAGCTTAGGCCACAACTGAGGGTGGATAGCATAACTTCCCTCATGCTGAACCTGAATGCCCGACTGATGTATTGTAATAACAGGATGAAGTCGCAGGAATTTGATCCCAAAATACATACAGCGCAATTTTCATTATACCTTGCAGTGAATAACCGCAACAGGAATTCTCCGGGATACGGTGATTATGTATGGTTCGGTGTACCCCTGTACGATTATCGCTATAAACATATCAATCTTTATAAAGCAAAAGATGTTGGGAAGGCCGATGCTACCGGGAGATTCATATACAGTATAGCGGGCCGCAGTGCGTATCAGGGAAGTTTCCATGATCAGGACTGGAAGCATATTGCGAAAGACCTCTACCCCGAGATCCGGAAAGCCTTTGAAACAGCCAAACATAACGGCTACCTGACAGCATCCTCCTGGGAAGATATGTATATAACGGGAATGAATATAGGATGGGAAGTACCCGGCACTTTCGATGCAGGGTTACAGCTGGAAGGATTGTCGCTGGTGGCTACCGTGAAACCTGTGTTATTAAAAGTAAGGATAAACGGCACACCAGGCCGGGACTGTGATTTTGCAGGTAACAGGGCTATACAGGATGCATTAGAAAGCATCCATGATGCCTCCCCTGCTAAACCGTATGTTATTGACGTGGGGCCTGGTGTTTATAAAGCTTCGCAACCGGATGACTTTAACAGTAAGGGAAGTAGTACCGGCAATTACGCATTTATCCGCGGAAAGGATGATGTGTCATTGAGAGGTATTAATAAAGACAGTGTTATTGTCCGCGGTCAGTTGCCAGATAACCTGGGGTCTTCATTTCCCTATGAGAGTTACCAGACTGTTTATTGGAATGCCCGATCGGGAAGTATCAGTAACATCACTATTACAGCAAAAAATATCAGGTATCCGGTACATATCGACGGAGGAGCAACTGGTTTGTCTGGCGCCCATATACGGCTGGAACATGTTAATCTGCTCCATTATGGCAACACAGGGAATGCCACCCGTTGGAAAAGCTGGCACCCGCTTGGACTTGGAATGTCGGAAGGCCAGGTGGTTGAGGTGGTATCTTCATTGTTGCAATCGCCATCCTGGCCTTTGTATATGCATACAAATGGTGATTTTAAAAGAGCTTCAAAGCTGTTATTCAGTAATTGCTGCTTTGAGGGAACAGGTGCATCAAAGCTGCTGGCCTGTTTTCAAAGCCTGGGAAGCCATCGCGAAGATATGATCAGACTGGAAAACTGTACCTGGAAAAAAGGATATGTTATGCAGGCGGATGATGTGCCATATTTATCTGATCGTAAAGAAGGGATACACTATGATCATTGTGATTTGAAAATCACCGGCCGCGGCAATGGTCCATTTCTTTGGAGCCCCTCCTTTCACGGACAAGTACTGAAAATCATATCACGGGCAGCAGAAGGAGGGAGTGTGATGGTGGACACCCTGAGTAGTGCATACAAAGTTATTATGCAAGGCCCGGAGGAAATAGGGCGTCAGACGCTGGCAGCAGGTGAGGTGTTAGCAGGTGGATACGCCAGCCGGAAGGGAATGAATGCAGTAAAGGCCTATGCAAGAGGATGTGTAGATGTAGAGGATATGCCAGATATGAAAAATCGCTACAACCGGTCGTTGGGCAAGCGGTTGGGAAATTGTTCCCAACAACCGAAGATATTGGGTATCATGATTGATGGCAGGAGATATGAAATAATATTCAGTAAAGATTACGCAGGCCCCGGTGCACTCAATGATACTATCCCGCCTGCTTTCAGCAATGAAAAAATATTGGCGGATATCCGGGAAGCCATTGGAAACGTAGCCGATATTGCTTTGTGGTCTGCCGGCAACAACTACTATCCTGCCTTCACAGATAATATAAGTAACGGCACCGCAGCCGAACTGATCAAAAAGGGAATGGTAGTACAAATGAACAGCAACCGGCGATTGATACCTGCGATGCCCGGAACCGGGAATATCCTGGGAGTGGCCCTGGACGATATGCTGCCGGGTGAAACAGGGAGGGTATTGACAAAGGGTTATCTCTCCACCAACAACCAGCAACCCTTCCACCTGCTGCTGAGCGATAAAACCCGGATAGAAAAAGGTACGGCACTCAAAATAAGTCCTATACCAGGCATACTCACCATCTCCGATACCGGCGGTCTTTTTCATGCAATAGAAGAAAACCTGATAGAAATAAGGAACTAAGAATGGAGCGATTAAGTACCCCGGTGGGCCGCAGTAAGTAATCGCATTACTCGCTGCGGCCCACCGGGGTGCTTAACCCACGCTCCAAAATATTTTTTCCCATTTTAATTGTTAATTTGACAATTATTTTGTTCTTTTGAACTACCGCTCAGGAATCAACCCTATGCCGGTGATAAATCTTCGTTATGAAAAAACAATATCGATACATCCGTACGGGTATTCTCGGACTCCTGTTGTCTGTACAGGCGGCTCAGGCTCAGAATACGGTTACTCTCAAGCCAGGGGCCGGTGCTCCGGTTATCAACCGTAATATTTACGGGCACTTCGCTGAACATCTCGGACATTGTATTTACGATGGTTTTTATGTGGGAGATACTTCACGTATTCCCAATACCCGTGGCGTACGCAACGACGTGATCGCTGCCCTCAAAAAAATGAAAATTCCTTTGCTGCGTTGGCCCGGTGGCTGTTTTGCAGATACTTACCATTGGAAAGACGGCATCGGGCCGAAAGACAAAAGGCCCACTATTGTTAATACCTGGTGGGGAAATGTAACAGAGAATAACAGCTTTGGTACACACGACTTCCTGAATATGTGTGAAGAACTGGGCGCAGAGCCTTACCTGGCGGGGAATGTGGGAAGTGGCACCGCGCAGGAACTGGCCGATTGGGTGCAATATGTCAACTTTGCAGGCAAAAGCCCTATGTCTGACCTCCGCAAAGAAAACGGCCGCCAGGAGCCCTGGAAGGTACGCTTCTGGGGAGTAGGCAATGAGGCCTGGGGCTGCGGTGGTAATATGCGCCCTGAATATTATGTAGACCTCTATCGCAAGTATGCTACTTTCATGCACAGCGAATGGAAAAATGATCATCTCTTCAAGATTGCTTCCGGCGCTAATTCCGGCGATTATAACTGGACGGAAGTACTGATGAAGAATATCCCGCGCCATATGCTGGAAGGTGTTGCGCTCCATCACTACGCGGTCATCGACTGGAACGATAAAGGTGATGCTGTCAATTTCTCTGAAAAACAATACTTTACCACTATGAGAAACGCTTTGTTTATGGATACACTTATCCGCAAACACTCCGCTATCATGGATAAATACGATCCCGAAAAGAAAGTGGCGCTGGTAGTAGATGAATGGGGCGGATGGTACAATGTTGAGCCGGGCACCAATCCGGGTTTCCTTTACCAGCAAAATACCATGCGCGATGCAATGATCGCCGGCGCTACGCTGAATATCTTTAATAATCATGCCGACCGGGTACGCATGGCCAACCTCGCACAGGCCGTCAACGTATTGCAATCCGTTATTCTCACAAAAGGCGATAGCATGCTGCTCACGCCTACCTACCATGTAATGGAAATGTACAATGTGCACCAGGATGCTACACAGATACCGGTAGATGTACACAGTAACGACTATACGTTTAATGGTGATAAACTGCCGGCTGTAACTGCCTCTGCATCGAAAGACAAGAATGGGGTAACACACATCTCCGTCGTAAATATCGATGCCCATAAGGAACAAACTGTTACGCTCGATACACGCGCGGAAAACTACAAGTCCATCAGCGGCCGGATCCTGGCTTCTGCCAATCTGCAGGACTATAACAGCTTTGCACAGCCGGATAAAATCAGGCCCGTTGCATTTAAAGGCGCTACTTTGAAAAACAACATCATACAAGTAAAGCTGCCGCCGTTTTCTGTAGTTGTATTGGAACTTAAGTAAGCAATCCTGATACGGATAATGACACGGCGGCCGGATCATCAGGCCAGGTGATTGTTTCGCCCCCTGAACCTGCCTGGTACTGGTCGCCTGTCATTGTCCATTTTTTTATCTCTTTTTATAAGTGTCATATTAACAATAAATATGAAAGAAGCATATGTCATTGGTGTGGACTTTGGCACCGACTCTGTCAGGTCTGTTATTGCAGATGTGCGGAATGGCGCGGAAATAGCATCGTCGGTATTTCATTATCCCCGCTGGAAAGACGGGCTTTATTGCAATGCAGCACAGAGCCGCTTCCGGCAACATCCACTCGATTACATAGAAGGACTGGAAGCTTCCATCCGGCAATGCCTGCAACAGGCCGGGCCGGTAGTTACGGCAGCCGTCAGGGCCATTTCCGTGGATACCACCGGATCTACACCGGTTGCTGTGGATGAAACAGGAACTCCCCTGGCACTGACTCCTGGCTTTGAGAACAATCCCAATGCCATGTTCGTACTTTGGAAAGATCATACTGCTATTAAAGAGGCTGCTGCCATAAATGCTACCGCGGCGGGTTTACCGGAAAACTACCTGAGATTTGTAGGAGGGATCTATTCCTCTGAATGGTTCTGGGCAAAACTACTGCATATACTTCGTGCAGACGAGGCCGTTAGAAAAGCCACCTGGTCGTGGGTGGAGCATTGCGATTGGATACCCTTTCTCCTCTCCGGAGGCCGGCATGCCAGCCAGCTGAAACGCGGCGTTTGCAGTGCCGGACATAAGGCATTATATGCTGCTGAGTTCGGAGGGCTGCCACCGGATGCATTCTTTTCGGCAATAGACCCGCTGTTACAGGGATTTACCCAGCGGCTTTTTTCTACTACATACACTGCTTCAGAAGCGGTAGGTACCCTGTGCCCGGAATGGGCCGAACGACTGGGACTACCTGTCAGCGTAGTGATAGGAGTGGGGGCTTTCGATGCGCATATGGGCGCCGTAGGCGGACAAATAGAGCCCTATCACCTCAGCAAGGTAATGGGTACTTCTACCTGCGATATGCTGGTAGCGCCCCTGGAAGAAATGAAACATAAGCTGGTAAGAGGTATATGCGGGCAGGTGCCAGGTTCCGTGATACCGGGCATGATGGGCATGGAAGCCGGGCAATCAGCATTTGGAGATGCCTACGCCTGGTTTACGAATGTGTTATCCTGGCCACTGAAGCATGTACTGCCTTCGTCCGAACTGGTAGATGCGGCCACCGCCGATCGACTGGTAAAAGACACTACCAGCCGTTTACTTACCAGCCTTGCTCAACAAGCTGCCCTGATTACGCCGGATGAAAACAGTGAACTGGGGATCGACTGGCTGAATGGCCGTCGTACGCCGGATGCTGACCAGTCGCTGAAAGGCACCTTAACCGGCCTTAACCTGGCTACCGACGCTCCGCGCCTTTTCCGCGCCGTTGCAGAATCAACCTGCTTTGGCGCTAAATCGATTGTAGAACGCTTTGAACGGGAAGGCGTACCTGTTAAAGGTCTGATTGGTATCGGAGGTGTGGCGAAGAAGTCTCCCTTTATTATGCAGATGATGGCAGATGTAATGAATATGCCGATCCGCATACATCGCTCTGAACAGACCTGCGCACTGGGTGCCGCCATGTTCGCCGCCACCGCTGCCGGCCTGTTCGAAAAGGTAGAACTGGCAATGGATCAGATGGGACAGGGCTTTGAAATAACTTATTACCCCGATGTACAACGGGCCGGGATATACGAAAACAGGTATCAGCGGTATAAGGCACTGGGGGCATTTACTTCTACTCTAAACGTCGACTGATCTCTCTATGCAACGATATCAACATATCCGGCAGGAAGCATACGAAGCTAATATGCAGTTACCTGCGCTGGGCCTGGTACTCTTCACCTTCGGCAACGTTAGCGCCGCTGACCGCAGCCTGGGTGTTTTTGCCATCAAACCAAGCGGGGTGCCATACAATGAACTATCTCCTGAGAAAATGGTGATAGTGGATTATGAAGGGAAAACAGTAGAAGGGCCATTGCGCCCTTCTTCTGATACACAAACACATGCTGTACTCTATAAACACTGGGAGCATATAGGTGGAATTGTACATACACATTCTACCTACGCTACGGCCTGGGCACAAAGTCTTCGTGATATACCCATCTACGGTACCACTCATGCGGACCATAATACCGTAGATATTCCCTGTGCACCTCCAATGAGCGATGAGATGATAGCCGGGCAATATGAGTATGAAACAGGATTCCAGATCATGAATGAACTGGCCCGCAGAAGCCTCTCTTACGAAGATGTAGAGATGATCCTGGTTGGCAACCACGCTCCGTTTACATGGGCTAAAACCCCGGCCAAAGCGGTGTATAACAGCGCGGTACTGGAATCAGTAGCACATATGGCATACCTGACCGAACTGCTCAATAAAAATGCGCCACGACTGAAAGATGCGCTGATAAAAAAACACTTTGAACGTAAACACGGTCCCGGTTCATACTACGGACAATAAACCAATACAACATGATTCAACTTAAAAAATTAGAGGTCTGGTTTGTAACCGGTAGCCAGCATCTTTACGGCGAGGAAACGCTCAGACAGGTGGCAGCGCACAGCCAGGAAATAGCAACATCGTTACACAACGATAGCCGTATACCCGTTAGCGTTATATACAAACCGGTGGTGAAAACCCCGGAAGAAATATATGCAGTGTGCATGGAAGCTAATGCAGCTCCCAATTGCATCGGTGTGATAACCTGGATGCATACCTTTTCACCGGCCAAAATGTGGATACGTGGGCTCAAAGCCTTGTCTAAACCAATTTGCCACCTGCATACCCAATATAACAGAGACATTCCCTGGGGAGAGATAGACATGGACTTCATGAACCTGAACCAGAGCGCTCACGGCGACCGCGAGTTCGGATTCATGATGAGCCGCATGCGTATTAACCGCAAAGTAGTCACCGGGCACTGGCAGGATCCGGAAGTACTGGAAGAACTGGGGGGATGGGCCAGAGTGGCCGCAGGCTGGCACGACTGGCAGGGCGCCCGCTTTGTTCGTTTCGGAGATAACATGCGCTACGTAGCCGTGACCGACGGCGATAAGGTAGAAGCGGAAGCTGCACTGGGCTTCTCCTGCAATACCCACGGGATCGGTGATCTGGTACAGGTGATCAACGCCATTTCAGATAAAGAAGTGGATACACTGGTGGCAGAATACGCAGACGCCTATACGATATCAGCAGCCTTATTAAAAGATCCTGCCCTGAAAGATGCTGCCAGAATTGAACTGGGCCTCAAATTATTTCTGGAAACCGGTAATTTCAAAGGCTTCTCCGATACCTTTGAAGACCTGCACGGCATGGTGCAGCTCCCAGGGATTGCTGTACAACGCCTGATGAAAGCAGGTTACGGCTTTGCCGGGGAAGGCGACTGGAAAACTGCTGCCCTGGTAAGAGCCATGAAAGTAATGGGCAGCGGACTTCCCGGTGGTAACTCTTTCATGGAAGACTATACCTACCACTTCGATCCTGCCAACCCACTGGTACTGGGCTCTCACATGCTGGAAATATGTGAATCCATCGCCAACGGAAAACCATCCTGCGAAAAGCATCCGCTGGGCATCGGCGGTAAGGCCGATCCGGTACGCCTCGTGTTCAACGCCGCCGCAGGACCAGCTATCAACGCTTCCGTCGTAGATATGGGCAACCGTTTTCGCCTGCTCGTAAATGAAGTGGAAGCAGTAGCCCCCCCAAAGGATTTACCAAAGCTGCCGGTAGCCCGCGTGCTCTGGAAGCCATACCCCGACATGAAGAAGGGCTGCACCGCCTGGATACTCGCCGGTGGCGCCCATCATACCTGCTACAGCCAGAACCTCACGGCTGTTCATATGCAGGACTTTGCAGATATCGCCGGTATAGAGCTCGCGCTTATCGGCAAAAACACCGATCTGCGCGAGTTCAGAAATGAACTCAGATGGAATGATGCAAGCTATTAAACTTCGTATAGCCGGCCCCGGAGCCGGCTATACGGCTAACCGCTAAAAGCCAACAGCTGATATGCTAGATGTCCTCGTTTTTATCACTTACTTCCTGATCGTTTCCATTTATGGTTACTGGATTTACAGGAAAAAGAAAAAATCGTCCACGGATACAAAAGATTTTTTCCTCGCGGAAGGCTCCCTCACCTGGTGGGCCATCGGAGCTTCTCTTATCGCCTCCAACATCTCCGCCGAACAGTTTATCGGTATGAGCGGGGATGGCTTCTTCGTAGGACTGGCCGTTGCCGCCTATGAATGGATTGCCGCCATTGCGCTGATCATCATCGCCGTGTGGTTTATTCCCATCTACCTGAAAAATAAAATATACACGATGCCGCAGTTCCTGAAAACGCGGTATAATGAAACAGTGGCGCTGATCATGGCCGTTTTCTGGCTCTTCCTGTATGTATTCGTTAATCTGACCTCTATCTTATACCTCGGAGCACTGGCTATTAACGGCCTTTTAGGCGGTCAGTACCTGCATGTGGTAATGATTGCATTGTCCATTTTTGCTGTGTTTATTACCCTCGGTGGTATGAAGGTGATTGGTTATACAGATGTAATACAGGTGAGTGTACTGATCATAGGCGGACTTGCCACTACCTATATGGCCCTCACCCTGGTGAGTGAGCAATTCGGATTAGGACACGATGCCATTGCCGGATTTAATGCATTGATGAAAGATGCCCCCGATCATTTTCATATGATTCTGGCTAAACCCACCGCCGCTTCTTCTCAGGAATATATCAATAAGTATCTCGTGTTACCAGGTATCCTGATGTATGCAGCCGGACAGTGGATCGTGAATCTCAACTACTGGGGATGTAATCAGTATATCACACAACGCGCACTGGGAGCTAATTTGCAAACAGCGCGTACAGGTATTCTCTTCGCAGGCTTGCTGAAGATCATGATGCCTGTTATTGTGATGCTGCCAGGTATCGCTGCTTATGTGCTGCATAAGAATGGTCACCTGCCCGGACTTGAGAACAAAGATGGCGCTTATGCTGCCATACTTGGCTTCCTCCCTTCCGGTCTGAAAGGACTTTCCATCGCGGCTCTCACAGCTGCTATCGTTGCATCGCTCGCAGGTAAGGCCAACAGCATCTCTACCATCTTCACGCTGGATATTTATCATAGATACATCAGCAAAGAAGCTGACGAATCCCGCCTGGTTTGGATAGGCCGCATTACGGTGGTAGGTGCCATGTTACTGGCCATCCTCTTTACCTGGAACGATCTGCTGGGTATTGGCGGTGCAGGTGGATTTACTTTTATTCAGAAATACACCGGGTTTATCAGTCCGGGTGTGTTTGCCATGTTCCTGCTGGGCATGTTCTGGAAACGCACTACCGGCGCGGCTGCCGTAGCTGGTATCATCACCGGGTTTACCCTCTGTGTATTCTTCAACCAGTTTGCACCGGCAGTAACCGGGCATGAAACGATCTTCTATACTGCCTATCCGAATGGCAAAGGCGGTTACGAGATTCCTTTCCTGATCTGTATGGGCCTCGCCTTTATGTTTACCATGATCGTGATGATCCTGATCAGCCTTGCCGGTCCTAAAGTAAATCCCAAAGCATTTGTATTCGATAAGGGAATGTTCAGGATCAGTCCGGCTACAACCGTATTAATCGTAGTAACCCTCTTGCTCCTTTCAGCGCTGTATATACGGTTCTGGTGACGCATAACCCTGAAGAGATGGTAAAGGATGATTATCTTTATAACAACTCTTCAGGGTTCATCTATAATAAATTGACAGCTTGAAAAGATATTCGCAACAAACCAGGTTATTATTTGCCGTAGACTGTATCATTTTCGGATTCGACGGACAGGAATTGAAATTATTACTTATTCAGCGCGGCTTTGAGCCTTGTAAAGGAAAGTGGAGCCTGGTAGGAGGGTTTGTGCAGATGGATGAAAGCGCGGAAGGTGCTGCCAGTCGCATATTGCGTAACCTGACCGGACTTGATGGCCTGTACATGGAGCAATTGCATACCTTCAGCGCTCCCGATCGTGATAGTGTGGAACGTACCATTTCTGTTGCCTACTCCGCGTTGATAGATATTCAGAAATATAAGCAACAGCTGGATGAAGATTTCCATGCAGTGTGGTTTCCCATCAATCACCATCCCGATCTGATCTTCGATCACAAAGCAATGGTAGACCTGGCCAAGGAAAAGCTGCGTTACAAAGCCGCATTGCATCCATTGTTGCTGGAACTGCTGCCAGGGAAATTCACTATCCCGCAACTGCAGCACCTCTATGAATCCGTTTATAATACTTCCTTTGACAAAGGAAATTTCAGCCGTAAAATCCTTTCTACCAAATTACTCGTGAAGCTTGCCGATAAAGATAAGTTGAGCTCAAAGAAAGGAGCCTTCTATTATAAAGTGGATCGTAAGAAGTATAACGCCAATTTTCATGCATTCCTCAACTTTGTACCTGATCCTCACGTATTGCAGAAGAATATCCGCTGACGGGATTAAGAATATTTAAAAAGTTAGCTTAATTTAGTTACATTACAGTTAACGTTTGACAGTAGCGGGAGATGTGTTCCATAAGAGCACTTTTTTTATTTAGAATAATATAATTGTTAAATTGACAATTAAAATGATTAAAAGAACACTGTTGTCTGTATTAATGGGCGTATGCACTACATCGTTAGTTGCACAGCAACCACTGAATCTCGTTGTAAAAGTCAATGAGGTGAAAGCGCCGGTGTCGCCCAACATGTGGGGAATATTCTTTGAAGATATTAACCTCAGCGCCGACGGAGGCATTTATGCAGAACTGGTGAAGAATCGATCGTTTGAATTCAACTGGCCGTTGATGGGCTGGGAGATACCGGAAGATGTGAACCGCAACGGGCAGATCCTGATCGTAAACCGTCAGGAAACCCATCCTGCCAACCCCCGCTTTGCGAGGATAACAGTAACGGGCACACGTAGTTTTGCTATCGACAACGAAGGCTTTCGCGGAATGGGTATAAAAGAAGGAGAACAGTATAATTTCTCCCTCTACGCCCGCCAACAGGGAACTATACCGGTGAAAATCACGGCTACCCTGATAGACAGTACCGGTCATGAAATTGGAGGTGCTGCCATCACCGCCGAAGGGCGCGACTGGCAACAGTATAAGGCCAGCTTTACCGCCACTGCCACTACACCTAAGGCTAAGCTGCGGATAAGTTTCAGCGGCCCCGGCGTTATTGACGCAGATATGATTTCGCTCTTTCCCCAACATACCTGGAAACAGCGCAGTAACGGTTTGCGGGCCGACCTGGTACAGCTGCTGGCGGATCTCCATCCGGGATTCCTCCGCTTTCCGGGAGGCTGCATAGTGGAAGGCAGGGAGCTGCAGAACCGCTACCAGTGGAAGAAAACCGTGGGCGACGTAAACGAACGCACCGTCATCATGAACCGCTGGAATAATGAGTTCGCGCATCGCGCTACGCCTGATTATTACCAGTCGTTCGGCCTGGGCTTTTTTGAATACTTCCAGCTGGCGGAAGATATCGGCGCTTCTCCCTTGCCCATCCTTAACTGTGGCATGGCCTGCCAATTCAATAGTGGGGAAGTGGTAGCCCTGAATGAACTGGATCCATACGTACAGGATGCACTCGACCTCATCGAATTCGCTAACGGCGACGTAAGTACGAAATGGGGAGCACTGCGGGCTAAAATGGGACATCCGGCTCCTTTTAATCTTCGTATGATGGGCGTAGGAAACGAACAATGGGGACCACAATATATTGAACGCTACACGGTTTTTGCAAAGGCTATTAAAACAAAGCACCCGGAAATCAGGCTGGTAAACAGTGTTGGGCCATACCCCGGCGGGGAATTATTCAATTTCCTCAACGATACCCTCCGGAAAACTGGCGCCGATATCCTCGACGAACACTATTACAGCTCTCCGGAATGGTTCCTGAAAAATGCATCGCGTTATGATCACTACGACCGGAAAGGACCGAAGATCTTCGCTGGCGAATATGCTGCCCATGCTAAAGGAGTGGGCAATGCTGATAATAAGAATATCTGGCAATGCGCACTGGCAGAAGCCGCTTTCATGACAGGCCTGGAACGCAATGCGGATGTGGTGGTGATGGCCTCCTATGCGCCGCTGCTCGCACATGTAGACGGATGGCAATGGGCGCCTGATCTTATCTGGTTCGATAACCTGCGCGCTTACGGCACTCCCAATTATTATGTACAACAACTATATGCCCGTAATAAAGGCACCGCTGTTGTACCTCTCCTGAATAACGATAAGCCAGTTGCCGGGCAGGACAGCGTATATGCTTCCGCGGTAGTAGATGATCCGAAAGGAGAACTGGTGCTGAAAATTATCAATGCCGCTGCCAGCCCGAAACCCGTTACTATTGCTGTGAATGGCATAAAAGGATGGGCCGGTAAAGCCACTCAAACGGTGTTGAGGAGCAACAACCTCCAGGCCGTCAACTCATTGGATCAGCCTTCATATATATATCCCGTGGAAAAGAGTATAGATGTGAAAGGAAAGGCAATACAGGCCGAAATAGCACCCTGGTCGTTTTACGTTATCCGCGTGAAAATCAGGAAATAACCTGTGCTGCCCAGTTGATCACCGGCTGCAGAACCCGTTTCTGCAGCCATTTTTTATGAAAAGACAGTATAAGGCCGCAAACCGCCCAATTGTGAATGAATTGTAAAATGTTAAGCTGGGAAGAAAATGTTTGCCTTTAACAGGAATATCCCGATATTTAATGACTCTTTTTTCACACAATACCCAAAAACGTTATGGCTATGAACACTAAGGCGCTCACAGCGCTTTTGATCTCAGGCGGTTCCCTGTTGGCATCCTGCAACAATGGGAAGTCCGCGAAGCATGAGAACAAAGATTCCACGGAAACTGCAGCAACAAGCCCTTCTTCTGCCAAACCGGCTAACTTCGGTAATGCAGATGGACAGGACGTTTTGCAGTACACACTCAGGAACGCAAACGGAATGGAGGTGAAATTCCTCAACTATGGCGGCATTATTACCGACATCATCACTCCCGATAAGAACGGGCAGAAAGGTAACGTAGTATTGTCGTACGATTCCTTGTCCGGCTACCGCCAGAAAGGCCAACCCTACTTTGGCGCCCTGGTAGGCCGCTACGCCAACCGTATCGCCAACGCAAAATTTAAGCTCGACGGTAAGGAATACACGCTGGCGGCTAACGATCACGGCAACACGCTGCACGGTGGTCTGAAAGGTTTCGACAAAGTGGTATGGGCAACTGAACAGGCGCCAACCGACACGTCTGTAACATTATCGTATGTAAGCAAAGATGGGGAAGAAGGATATCCCGGTCAGCTTACTGCTAAAGTAACCTACACGCTGACTTCAGACAACGCACTGAAGATCTATTATGAAGCTGCCAGCACTAAGCCAACTCCGGTAAACCTGACCAATCACTCCTATTTCAATCTGTCTGCCGGTAAAGACAGCACCATTCTCGGACATGAGCTGACGCTGAACGCCGGCAAGTACACTCCGGTGAATGATAAACTCATTCCTACCGGTAAACAGGATCCTGTAAAAGGAACACCGATGGATTTCACCACCGGCAAAAAAATAGGTGCTGATATCGACAAGGTAAAAGGTGGCTATGATCACAACTTCATCGCCGACGGGGCATCCGGCGAGTTACGCAAAGTCGCTACTGTATACGATCCCACCAGCGGTCGTGTAATGGAAGTGCTTACCACCCAGCCAGGTATCCAGTTCTACACCGGCAACTTCCTGGACGGCACGCTTACGAATACACGTAACGGGCAAAAATACGTTCAGCACGCTGCGCTTTGCCTCGAAACCCAACACTTCCCTGATTCTCCGAATCAGCCATCCTTCCCGTCTGCTATCCTGAAACCAGGTGAGACGTTTAAGGAAACAACCGTGTATAGGTTTTCTACTAAATAACAGCTGATAATTAAGAATTGAGAATATAGAATTAAGAAAGAGAGCGGAGATAGTAAACGTGAATATTTAATCCGCGTTTACTATCTCCGCTCTCTTTCTTAATTCTATATTCTCAATTCTTAATTCTAGAAATTCGGGTTCTGCACCAACACGCCCTTACTCCTGTCTATTTCCTGCTGTGGCATTGGGAAATAATAGTGCTTGGGACGGTTGAACTTACGGCCTGTACCACCTCTGGCGATGACACTACCATCATAGGCAAGTTTGGGCATGCTGTAGATGGAAGCGATATCAACCAGTTTGGCTTTATCCCAACGGATCAGATCCTGGTGGCGTTCGTTTTCTCCGCAGAGCTCTACACGGCGCTCGTGCATGAGTTCTTTCATGCCGGCATTGGCTACCGGAGCTAATGTGGCAGAGGCTCTGCGGCGAACAGCATTGATTTCTGCATCGCCGGCTCCTGCGCCTTTGCTCCTGATCTTCGCTTCTGCTACCAGCAGATAAATATCTGCAGAACGCATTAGCGGCGTTTTAAGCGAGTAATCAAGACCGCCTGATGGTTTCCATGCACAGAACTTTTTATAGTGGTATCCGCTCCAGGACGCATCTGCCTTATAAGTTGCAATACCTGTTCCTATATCTACCTGATCTCCGGGCTGCATGATACAGATATTCTTGCGGGGATCGCCGGCTTCGAATTCATCTACCAGCCCTTTGGTAGGGTAGAAGAAGCTCCAGCCATTCCAGTTACGTGGGGCATGATAGGTAATGAAATCAGAGTAACCATTGCCATCCACTGTTTGCACGGCCAGCAGCATCTCGGAATTATTACCGGTAGCTACTTTGAAGTTGTCTGCGTAATTAGGTGCCAGTGCATAATTGGCATTGGTAGTTACTTTGCTGCCGAACTCAATGGCCTTATCCATTTTTTCCCAGTTCATGTACAGCTTGCAAAGTAATGCCCAGGCAGTTCCCTTGCTTACACGGCCTTTGTCGCTACTGCCATAGCTCTCCGGCAGCTGATCGGCTGCTGCCAGCAGGTCGCTTTCTATCTGCGCGCGAAGTTGATCGGCTGGTACTTTAGGCTTGGTGTAATTCGCTTTCAATACATCGTCTTCTGTTACCATCGGCGCATCTCCATAAACAAGCAACAAACGCCAGTAGGCGAAAGCACGGAAGAAATGTGCTTCTCCCAAACAACGGTTTTTAATAGCCGGATCTATATCTGTTATTTTAGGAACATAGATCAGTACGTTATTAGCACGGTTGATGGTTTCATATTTCCATCGCCAGCCCACTCTTACACTGTAGGTAGATGGATCATAAGTAAAGGCTTCTATAGCTGCATCATAGTCATGATCACCGCCTCTTACCTGGTCGTCTGAACAGTTATCGAACACAAATTCATTGAAGCCGGTGTAATCTTCTTCCAGCAAAATGTTATAGATACCAGTTACGCCATCTACGGCATCACTCTGATTCCTCCAGTAGTTGCCGGAGGTGTAATAACCTTTCGGCTGCACATCAAGCACGCTTTTGCAGGAGGCAAACATCAGCGCAGATGCTAACAATATATTTTTGATCTGTTGCATGGTTGTCGGGTTTAGAAGTTAAGGGTTGCACCAAAAGTAAAGGTCCTCGCCTGCGGATAAGCAGCTACGTCTACACCACGCTGGCGGTTACCATCGGGGGTGCCGTTGTTGTATCCGAATACCGGAGTCAGACCGGAATAACTGGTCAGCATAAACAGGTTTTGCGCGGCCACATATACGTGCAGCTCTGATATACCGCTATGACCCCAAACTTTAGATGGAATGGTATAGCCCAGTGATGCATTCCTCAGAGAGAAATAATCGCCGCTTTCTACAAACCGGTCGGAGGTACGGTTGTTCTGATTGTCGTTGCTCAATGTCATTCTTGGTACTGAATTGCTGGTACCAGCGCCATGCCAGCGGTTCAGCGCATCTGCATACATATTGTACGGATAGTTGGCATCCATACCCTGCATTTTATCTGCGTTATAGAGCTTTACGCCGCTTACACCTGCGAACGACAGGCTCAGGTCAAAACCTTTCCAGCTGGCGCCTGCCTGTATGCCGTATACCATTTTAGGATTCGGACTGCCGAGGTTCACACGGTCTTTATCATCAATCACGCCATCGCCGTTGGTATCCACAAAGCGCACATCACCCGGACGGATCTTATCCTTGTTCGGATCGTTGGCAATGTTCGGATCTTTATTGATATCATCCTGTGTCTGATATATACCATTGGTTTTCCAGCCGTAGAATGAAGCCAGTGGCTGTCCTACATAAGTACGGGAAATTTCCTGTCCCTGACGGCCATAAGCGGTTGAGCCGATATAAGAGTTGGGATCATATAACTTTGTTACCCTGTTTTTAATGAAAGAGGCATTAGCGCCAATGTTGTAACGGAATGCGCCTTCGCCGCCCTGGTAGTTCACTTCCACTTCCCATCCTTTGTTGTTCAGCTGGCCGATGTTCCGGTCAGGAATAGCAGAAGTACCATGCAGATCCATTTCCGGTGCAGGCACCAGCATGTCGCGGGTGTTCTTATTAAACCAGGTAATGGTGGCATTCAGCCTGTTCTGGAGGAAACCTGCTTCCAGGCTGATATTGGTCATCTCAGCTTTTTCCCAGGTGATATCGGGGTTAGGCAGGCTGGAGTTCCATACGCCAGTATACGGGTTTTCGCCAAAGTTATAACGACGGTCTTTGATAATAGGGGCGAGATACTGAAACTCAGTTACGTTCTGATTACCGAGCTGTCCCCAGCCTCCTGTGATTTTCAGGTTGCTTACTGCCTTTACATTTTCCTTGAAGAAGGCTTCGTCCGAAATACGCCATCCTGCCGAGAATGCCGGGAAATATCCCCAACGCTGGCCCGGAGCAAATTTGGAAGATCCATCTGCACGGAAGGTGACGGTAAGCAGGTATTTGTCTTTGAACCCATAGAAACCTCTCACAAAGCCGGAGGCAATGGCATTGGCATTGTAATAATTTCCCTGCGCATCATGTATATCATTACCGTTACTCAGTACACGCTGGTCGGGCGATTCATCATTATAGCCCCAACGGTCGCCCCGGAAGTAAGAACCATTATAGGTTTGCTGGGAATAACCACCGGTAAGGGTAACGTGATGTATCTTGCCGAGGATCTTGTTATAAGTCAGAAATACTTCACCCAGCTGGTTATTGAAGGATTCATTTTTGTTAAACAGTTCCGCATGATCACGTGTTCTGGTTTGATCCAGCACTTTAGGCACGAAGCTGTATTGGTTGGCAAGACTACCATCGAACCCATAGTTACCACGAAGTGTGAGGCCATCCATGATTTCCACTTCTGCATACACACTGGCCAGCATACGGTAAGTCTTTGTCCATGTGTCGGTAGTGTTGGCAGTATACACGGGGTTATTGATATCGCCCAGTTCATTGCTGGCTTTGGAGCTGCCATAGCTGCCATCAGGATTGTATACCGGAATGGCAGGGTTGAAGCGAAGCGCGCTGAATATAAGTCCTGTTTGTGATGAATAAGTGTCCGGGCCACTGTTCTGGCGATAAGTCAACTGCAGATTTTCTCCGATTTTAACCCTTTTGCCAAGTTTATGTTCTGAGTTGATACGTACATTATATCTTTTGAAATAAGAATTAGTGATGATACCATTCTCATTATAATATCCTGCGCTGAGCATATAGTTAGAGGTCTGGTTGCCTCCGCGTAAGCTTGCATCCACATTGGTCACATTACCGGAGCGGAACAAGGCGCGCTGCCAGTCGGTACGCTGGGTGGCATAATACGGATCCTTCCAGATCGGCTCAATGGCCACACCATCGTTGGTGTAACGTTCCTGCTTCAGTTTCACCAGATCCGGCGCAGTGAGCAGCGGAACATAACGGGTCACGTTGCTGACGCCACGGTATACGTTGATGGATCCTTTCAGCTTTTCACCATAGTTACCTCTTTTAGTGGTAATGATGATAACACCATTGGCTGCCCGTGTACCATAGATAGCGGAAGATGATGCATCTTTCAGTACTTCCATGGAGGCGATATCATTAGGACTTACGTCAGAAAGGCCACCAGCAGGTACTCCATCGATGATAACAAGTGGCGATGCATTGTTGATTGTACCTGTACCACGGATACGTATATCCGGAGCACTACCGGGAGCTGCATCGGAACGAACGATGTCGACGCCTGAAACCCTTCCCTGTATGGCCTGAGCAGGATCCGATACCGGCAGGTTCTTAATATCGGCCCCTTTAACGGATGCAATGGTGCCCGTTACATCGCGGCGGGTCTGCACGCCGTAACCTACTACCACTACTTCGCCAAGCCCTTTGGCCGTTTCTCCCAACGATACATTGATAACGGTTTTGTCGCCAATGGTGATAGTTTGTGGTTCAAACCCGATAAATGAGAAATAAACCGATTTAGCACCGTCCGGTAAAGAAAGGCGGTAATTCCCTTTTGAATCGGTGGCAGTACCGCTGCCTGTGCCGGGCACGGTAACATTAACCCCGGGCAGACCGGCCCCATCAGCCGCGCCCGTTACTTTTCCTGTGAGGATCCTCTGCGCCAGCGCAGTGCTGCAAACTGAGCATAGGAAGATCATCAGAAAGCATAATTTTCCAGTGAATGATTGCTTCATAGTAATGAATAAGTGAGTGTGTGAATACGTGATTGGAAAAACAAAACTTAAACGCTGCTGATTTGTTCCTGTTGGTCGTTTTTAATTATGGCTGTTACAGTTGTTTTGATGGTCATGGAATATCTGTTGCTAAATCGTTGTACTATTAACAGTTACAGTTGTTTGATTGATGAATTCCCGGGTTCCAAAAAATCAGATGAAAAAGTGTTGGCCTTTCACGGGTACTACACGCACAGCAATGCTCTGCCAGAAAGGTAATAATTTTTACAAATGTAGTGGTATTGTTTTTTCAACTAGTTACGAAATCGATTAATTAACTATTAATACTGCCTTTCCGGCTACTGCAGTGGGATCGGCTGCTTTTATTACTTCTGGTGAAGATACTGGAAAGGGTGGTCAAAAAACGGGCAAAGGGATTTGGACATCTTTATTACTTTTAAAATTCATCTGATAAAACATATACATGATAAAGCTTTCCCGGCTCTCCGGCCTGTTGTTGCTGCTAGTAATCCCATCCCTGCATTCCTTTGCCCAGCAGCCGCTGAGCCGCTATACACCCAGCCATGAAGAAATAGTACAACGCTATCATAAAAGTAAACTGCTCGACAGCCTTACCAAAAAAACAGTGTTCAGGCATAATGTAGATGCCCACTGGCTTCCGGGCGATACCGCTTTCTGCTACCTGGCAGGCAACCCTGATGGAGATACTACGATGTACCTTGTGAATGCTTCTTCCGGGCAGAAAACCATCGTTGCAGATTCACTACGGAAAACGCGCCTGCTGGCCACTGGCATAGTTCCTGAACTGATACGCGCACACGAACCTGTACGCTGGGATATCTTTGAAACAGATGCCACTTCACCTGATAAGCAGTGGAAAACAGAAATTATTAACGGGAACGTATATGTGAAATCGCTCACAACAAACGCGGTTACTGCTTTAACCAACGATGCTGATACTTCCCGTAGCTATTACGGCGCCCTGGCCTGGTCGCCCGACAGCCGCTGCTTCATTGGCTACAAGGTGCGCCCGGTAACAGATTCTTCAGTGTTCTATGTATTGTCGGACGTGCCAGGTACCACCCGCGGTCAGCTGCGCTCCCAGTCATATAAACAACCTGGCGACCCATTCACCACCTGGCAGATGCTCATCTTCGATCCCGCCACCCGCAAAGTAACACCCGTAAAGGAAGATGCGATCGATTTCCTGGGAACGCCCGTACTTCACTGGCGTCATCAGCAACCGGGCTATTTCGTTTATGAAAAGGTAGATCGCGGCCACCAGCGTTTTCGCGTCATTGAAGTGAATACAACTAACGGAAACACCCGTACGATTTTGGAAGAGCGCACATCCACTTTTATATATGAATCCAGGCTTTATACACATTATTTACCCGAAACCAATGAAATGCTGTTAACTTCCGAGAAAGACGGATGGAGGCATATCTACCTCGTTAACACGCTTACCGGCACGCAACATCAAATAACCAAAGGCCCCTGGGTGGTCAGGGGTGTCGACAGCGTAGATGCGGTTAACCGCGAAATATGGTTCAGAGCCAGCGGCCGCAATGAAGGAGAAGATCCCTATTTCGTTCATCATTACCGGATCAGCTTCGATGGTAAAAAACTGCTGGCATTAACGCCGGATACCGGCGATCACCTGGTATTCTTTTCTCCCGGCCGCAAATATTATATCGATAAGTATTCACAGGTGAATGTGCCCCCCGTTAATGAACTCCGGCGTACGGCCGACGGAAAACTGGTAGCCACCCTCGAGCATGCTGATGTGAGCGCCTGGCGCGCACTGGGCGTGCCTTTTCCCGAACCGTTTAAAGCTACGGGCCGCGATGGTAAAACCGATATCTGGGGAATCGTTTGCCGCCCCTCCAACTTCGATACTACTAAGATGTATCCCGTCATCGAAAACATCTACGCCGGTCCTCAGGATGCTTTCGTCCCCAAAAGCTTCATGAGCTACTATACAGAAATGCAGGCCCTCGCTGATATGGGATTCATCGTTGTTCAAATCGATGGCATGGGAACCGCTAATCGCTCCAAGGCCTTTCATGATGTATGCTGGAAAAATCTGGCTGATGCCGGCTTCCCGGATCGAATACGCTGGATTAAAGCTTTGGCAGAAAAATATCCCTTCGTGGATACCTCACGGGTAGGGATATACGGAACTTCCGCAGGCGGACAAAATGCGCTGGGCGGACTCCTGTTCCATCCCGAATTCTATAAGGCCGGCGTAGCTTCCTGCGGTTGTCATGATAATCGTATCGACAAACAATGGTGGAACGAACAATGGATGGGCTATCCGGTGGGTAAACACTACGACGAACAATCCAATGTTACCAACGCAGAAAAACTCAAAGGCAGCCTGTTGCTCATCGTAGGGGAGGCCGATACCAATGTGCCGCCTGAATCTACCTACCGCGTTGCCAGCGCCCTTATTAAAAGCGGAAAAACTTTCGAATTCCTGCCACTCCCGGGAATAGGCCACACCAGCGGCGGTACATATGGAAGGCAGCGGCGCTGCGACTTCTTTGTGCGTCATCTCCTACAGGTGACACCACCTGATATCAATACAAACGAATAAACCTGCTCTTGTCAGCCAGGCTTATTCTGTGATCATCTCTGTTTCTTCCTTATGCCGTGGCTGATAATACAGATAATAATACATCAATATAATCAGTCCGGTAAAGAACGGGATTAACGCCAGGTGCTTATAGGTAATATCACCTGCGATTACGTGGGCATCAAAATGAAAGAACTCACTGATCATCCAATAGGAGTTGGCAGTGATCCATACAGAGATAGCTACATTATGACAAAGTTCTGACATAAACTGGCGGGTGCGCCAGGCAATGACAATGGAAATGATCAGTGTTGGAAAAATCATTGCCACGCCCAGTGGCTTCCATATCATACACCAGCTGATATCTTTCAGTAACCAAAAAACGATATGCAGGTTTTCCATCTTACGATAGGTTAATGGAATACTGTATACCGGGGAACTGGTGGCTTGTTTGCTCATATTGTATTTTTATCTGGTTGAAACGAACGGTAAAGATATTCTTTATCTTCTTTTTATTCCAGCGAACCTTCAGTGATACCTTATCCCGGCCCTCATCATTGCCGCAGGACCGGCCCGTTTTTTAAACGTGCTGAGCAACATGATACTGGCACTCACGAATGAACGATACTTATCATGAGGTATGTAATGAACCAAATGCTATAATGGTTTTAATGTTACCGGTTGGTTAAGTAATGTGAGATAATCATTAAATTTGAGGATAACTATTTTGTCATGAAAATCCAAAGCTCTTTTAAATGGCTCCTGCCTGCTCTCTTGATATTCGGTTGCATGCAGGCAAACGCACAGATTGACCTCGGTGTTCGCGGAGGCATCAGTATTCCCAATCTCACTGCCGGCGGCAGCGTAAAAAATCCTCTTAATAGCGGCTACAGCTCCCGACTGGGGCCTGATTTTGGCATATTCGGAGAATACCACGTCAGCAAACTTTTCTCTGTTGAAGCAATGGTCGATTACTCATCACAAGGAGGTAAGAAAACCGGGTTGCAGGCATTTCCCAATCCTATGGGGCCTACTCCTCCTTATTTTTACTCCGACTTCAAAAGTGAAGCAAAGCTCAATTATCTCATGGTGCCCATCCTGGCTAAATTCGGCTGGAACCTGGGTCACTCTCCTTTACGCCTCTACGTGGATGCCGGCCCCTTCTTCGGCTTCCTGCTAAACGCCAAACAGGTAGTAACAGGCAGTGGCCCGATTTATTTAGATGAAGCAGGTACACAGCCAACAGGCCAGAATTTCCAAAGCAGCTCACAGAATATCAAGGACCAGCTGAATACCTTCAATATTGGTATCAGTGGAAACCTCGGACTGGCTTATCTTTTCGGCCGTAACCAGGTATTCATCGAAGGTGGTGGCAACTATGGTTTCCGTAACATTCAGAAAAACGACGGTATCGGTAAAAATAACACCGGCGCTGGCACGGTTTGCCTGGGCTACGGATACAGAATTAAAAAGTAATTAGAAATCAGGAATGAAGAATTAACAAACAGCGCGAAGACCTTAGTGAATAAAAGTAAATCGCTAAGGTCTTCGCGCTGTTTGTTAATTCTTCATTCCTGATTCTTAATTATCTTCGCAGGGTTCTTTAACAGCAACAATCTATGATACATATTTCCAACGAAAAACTCTCCGTTCAGCTAAACCCTCAGGGAGCAGAATTGCAGAGCATTATCCGCAAAGACTCCGGTCTCGAATATCTTTGGAATGGAGACCCTGCCTTCTGGGCTAAACGAAGCCCGGTATTATTCCCGATAGTAGGTGGTTTAAAAGATAATACCTATCAGTATAACGGCCAGCAATATACGCTGGGCCGCCACGGCTTCGCCAGGGAACAGTTGTTTACAGTAACCGAACAGGGCAGTGAACATGTGAGATTTCTTATGTCCGACAACGATGCTACAAGAAAAGTATATCCATTTCGCTTCGAATTCAGCATACTGTATCTGCTGCAGGACGATCAGCTACAGGTAACTTACCAGGTACTGAACCTCGACGAAAAACAGTTGTTGTTTTCTGTAGGTGCGCATCCTGCATTTAAGCTACCGTTGATACCTGATACTACCTACGAGGATTACTACCTTTACTTCAACAAAGAAGAGAATGCCGGTATCTGGCCATTGTCAGCAGGTGGGCAAATAGAAACTGCTCCAATACCCTTCCTGGATCACACCCATGAACTACCCCTGAAGAAATCATTATTCTATAACGATGCACTGGTCTTCAAATCCCTGGAATCCACTGCCATCAGTATAAAAAGTAAACGCACTCCTCATAGCCTGACCCTCGAATTCGAGGGCTTCCCTTACATGGGTATCTGGGCTGCCAAAGATGCTAACTTCGTTTGTATCGAGCCCTGGTGCGGTATCGCCGACAGCGTAAACGCCTCCGGCCTCCTCGAAGATAAGGAAGGCATCAACCGCCTCGCTCCCAATCAAACCTTCGAACGTACCTGGACCGCTACTATTAATTAAGAATAGAGAATGAAGAATTAAGAAGTAGAGCGAAGACCTTAGCGAGTAATAATAAATCGCTAAGGTCTTCGCTCTACTTCTTAATTCTTTACTCTCTATTCGTAATTCTAAAAATTATATCCTGCCTTCAGTCCAAAGAAACCTTTTGTTCCATTCTGGAACCAGGCTTCATACTTGCCTTCTACGTCCAGGCCAAGGAAACGGATGCCAATTCCTGGCGCCACCAGCGCACCAACACCGTTGTTATAGTCGCCGGTAAATTTAGCAGTACCACCTTCTACTTTTACATAAAGCAGAGAGATCAGCTGATACCGTAACCCCAAACGAATAGGCACCACTTTCGCGTTCGGATAGTCGTAAGTGTTAGTACCAACACCCGTGGCAACAGTTTTACCCCCGAATTGGAAGTAACTGATAGATCCTACCGCTGTCAAACCAGCTACCAGCTTTACATCGGCGCCTATACCAATACCGTAACCGGTATTATGTGTTTTGCTGAAATCGCCGGTCGGAAAACCCGCTTCAACAAAAGGGCCTATGCTAAATCTTTTCAGCTGCGCCTGCGACGACTGTGTGCCTACACAAATAAAGAATAACATAGTAGCAAATGCCAGAAAGATTTTTTTCATAATAACTAATTTTTCAGAGGATTGGTTACAAGCAAAAATTATGCTTAAAAATAAGGAATCCTTCTGGAAATCAGGAATTGTGTATCATGGCATGTGGTAAAACCAGTCTTTCTCCTTCGGCTGAGGAATGATGCGTACTGCCATTCCCCTTCGTTTCTTCAATACGCGGTGGTATCAGTTTGTACACCACCGGAGTGACTATACGGGATAATAAGGTAGAGCTGATCAGCCCTCCAATCAACACAATAGCCAACGGTGCTATCAACGGATTAGTAGATATCGCAATCGGGATCAGACCACCTATTGCCGTCAGCGAGGTAAGCACAATCGGGAGGAAACGTACTTCTCCTGCCTGCCGTATTGCGGCTTCGAGCGGCATGCCCTGCATACGCAGCTGATTGGTAAAGTCTACCAGCAGGATCGTGTTTTTTACCTCAATGCCTGCGAGCGCTATCAACCCTATGATGGCCACGAAAGAAAGTGTATTGCCTGTAAGCCACAGTGCAATGGCCGCTCCCACGATTCCCAGGGGGATCACCGACAATACGATCAATGTACTTTTAAACGTCTTAAACTGCAGGATCAGCACCGCAATGAACATAAATACGGTCACAATGATCACTGTTAAGAATCCACCAAAGGAGTCTTTCCGGCTTTCCAATTCTCCACCCATCTCATATGTATATCCGGTGGGAAGCTTCATGGTATTCATCTGCGTGATAACATTATTGATCACCTGATCTGTCAGAAAACCCTTTTTAATGAATGCACCTATTGCTACTACCCGGTTTTTTTCCTGATGTTTAATGGTCAGGGGAGATGTTTCCAACTCCAGGTGTGCTACTTGAGAAAGTGGTATCGCGGTTCCCTGGTTGTTGTTCACGTACAGATCGTGGAACACGTCCAGCGTAGGTTTGCCGTTTTTCTGCCTGGTAAGCAATATGTCATATTTCACATCGTTCTGATCATTGTATTGCCCCAGGTTTATACCGGCAACGGCTAAACGAACTACCCGGTCGATGTTGACGGTGGGAATACCCAGCTGTTGGGCTTTTTCCCGGTCAATTTTTACGCGTATGTCCGATTTTAGCGTACTTACCGGATTGTTGATGTAAATGGTGCCGGGAATTTTCTCCAGCATTTGCTCTACTCTCCCGGCAATCGAACGGAGTGTATCCAGGTTGTCGCCGAAAATGCGCACTTCCACGGGAGCTGATACCGGAGGGCCCTGTTCGAAATTCTTGACTTCTACTTTCGCCCCGGGATAGGGTGTCCACTTCCTGCGCAGTGATTCTATCAGCTGCGTCTTTTCAGCGGGACTACTATGCGGCAACAGTTGCACGAATATCTGGGCGTAATCACTCCGCTCATTTTCCTGTGTCTCGTTGTAATAGATCCGCGGATTTCCCTTTCCGATATTGCTCGCAAAAGTACCAATCAGCTTCTCCCGCTTCAGCGTCGATTCCAGTTGACGTACTATACTGTCGGTATATTGAAGGTTCGATTGTGGCGGCGTGAATACATTGATGAGGAACTGCGGTTTTTCTGATGAGGGAAATAAACTGAATCCGATCACTTTGAAGATCCCTACAGAAGCAATGAATATCACCAACGATACCACAATGGTGATCAATGGCCGGTGCAATGCTTTGTCGAGCAACCTGGCATAACTGCCATGGATCACCTTTTTGAGTAACCGCATGAACAGGTTCCCGTCCGGATGCCCGGTATGTTCCTTCAGCAAACGGCTCGATAAAAAAGGAATAATCGTCAGGGATACAGCCATAGAGGCCAGCACGCTGAGTATAACGGCCAGGGGCAAACTCCTGATAAAGTCACCACTGCCTTCAGGCATAAATACCAGCGGCATGAAAGCGATCACCAGCGAAGCCGTACAGCCAATAACTGCCAGCCCTATCTGCGACGTGGCTTTCAGGGTGGCTTCCATGCGGCTATGCCCTTCAAGCATCCAGCGTTCAATATTTTCTACCACCACAATACTGTCGTCTACCAACAGCCCCAATGCTACTACCAGTCCCACAATGCTAAGCTGGTTCAGGTTATAGCCAAACAACTGTAGCAACACGATGCCTATGGAAAGGGAGAGGGGGATGGAGATCATCACTATCAGCGCCGGCCTTTGTCCCAATGGAAGCAGCGTAAAAGCCACCAGCAGAATGGCGATGATAAAGTCTTTACCTAACCCGCTCAGCCTGCCATTCACGGCTTCGGCCTGATCAAAATACTGTACCTGGTCGATGTTGGCCGGTAGCGTTTTCCTGAATCGTTCCAACACCGGCTTGTATTGCTGTTGCGTTTTGGTGATATTCTCACCTGATTTCTGCGCAGCAGACACTACAATGCAACGGTGACTATTGAGGCGAACAAAATATTTTTCATCTTCAAAACCATAATAAATACTGGCGATGTCTTTCAGGAATATATTTTTCCCGTTGGCGCCCGATACAATGGTGTTGCCGATTTCACTGATGTTCTGATAATTGCCGCTGGTTTTGATATTGAATGTTTTTTCTCCTGCATCAATACTACCACCAGGTATATTCGCCATTTCGCTTTGTATGGCTGCCATCACGGTATTGACCGGCAAATGCAGCTGCGCCAGTTTGTCCAGCTGCAACTCTACGCGTACCTGTTGATCCGGTAATCCATGTGTCTTCACATTCTTCAGAGAAGAAACTTTTTCCAGTTCATCCTGCAATTTGTCTGCATAGTACCTGAGCTGATCGCGTGACGCATTTTCTGAGATAAGCGCCACCTGCAACACGTTTACGTCAGAGGGCTCCAGCTTCTTCACTTCTATACTGTAGATGTCCGCCGGAAGATCTTTCCGCTTGTTATTCACCTCTCTTACCAGCTCCTGGTATTTCTGTTCTACATTGGAGCTGTATTTGTATTCAACGCGCATAACTGCTACGCCGTCGTTGATAGTAGTACGTATCCGTTTGATATCATCCAGTGCATAGATCTCCTTTTCCATCGGATCTACTACAAGATCTTCCATATCTTTCGGGCTTGTGCCGGGATATACCACCACCACCGTATACTGAGGAGCCCTCATTTCAGGGTCTTCCGACCGGGGCATATTGAGGATGGTAGTGATGCCCAGCACTATGATCATGATAAAGATCACCAGTGTGAACTGGTAATTTTTTACGGCATATCTGGCTATTTTCATGGTAATGATGTTATTGGATGATACGGATGGGTGACTGATCCTTCAGATAAGCGCTGCCGGAAATAATAAGAGCCCTTGCCTGTTCCATGCCTGCGCTGATGAGTACATTGTTCTTTTCCATGCCTGCGATGGTGACCGGTATTCTTTGAGCCGTTTTATTGTCGTTGGTCACAAATACAAATCCCGTGGTGCCGTTACCGTCCAGCAGCGCGGCATAAGGAATACTCCAGGCGGTACCGGTGGCAGCGGTGCTGGCGTCGATATGACATCTCCCAAACATCCCTGCTGCAATAGCGGTTGTTTTATTACCGGTCACCTGCACGTCTACGAGGAAGGTACCACTCTGGGGATCTATTCCTTCTGATTTGCGTGTAACCGTTCCCGGTATACTTTCTCCGGATGCGCCGCTTACTTCAATGCTGGCTTTGTCGCCTGTTTTTATCTGCGCCCACTCTTTATCGCTGACGCCTACACGAAGTTTCCAATGGGCGCTGCTGGCGCCGTTCGTTTGCAATACAGGCGTGCCGGCATTTACCATCTGGCCGGCGCTTACCAGTTTGTGCAGCACATAACCATCCTGTGTAGCATGAATAGAAGAGTAGCTGCGGTTGAAACGGGAGGTGCTGAGCTGCTGGTTAGCCTGATCCATGGCTGTTTTGGCATTGTCGAGCTGCTCACGGGTGGCAACGCTGTCGTTGTACAGACGCTGCACACGCTGGTAATCGCGTTGCGCTTTTTCGAACGACAACTGATCCCGTTGCACCTGTGCATCTATTTCCGTAAGGTTAAGGGTAGCCAGCAACTGTCCTTTGCGTACCGGATCTCCTTCTTTCACCAGTATATTGTTGATGATACCATTGGTTTTAAAAGAGAGATATACTTCATCGTCGGTAGTGAACTGCCCCGAAGCATTGATGGTAACTGCTGTGCCCTGTTTTTCCAGTGGCAATATTTTTACTGGTATGGTATCTGAAACTGTGGCGGTAGCCGCAGGCTTGCTGCCACAGGAAAACAAAAGCAGGGAAAGAGGTAGCAGGAGCAATGTATTTTTCATAAAAGGTAAGTTTATTGATTGTTGTTATTGATATTGTAAGATGCCTCCGCACGTTCCACCGATGCATACGCTGTTTGCACAGATGCCTGTGCCATCGTGGTCTGTAGCCGGGCCTGTGTCAGCTGGTTCTGTGCATCCAGCAATTCTATATACAGCAGCTGCCCTTCTTTATACACTTTCATCTGATCGCGATAATATCGCTCTGCAAATGATAACTGACTTTGTGCTGTCTTAAAATTCTTCAATGCTGTCTGATAGTCATTCAATGCCTGGTACAGCTGTAGTTGCAGGGCATCGGTAGTTTGAGAAGCGGCGTTCGTAATACTCGCTACGTCGTTGGCAGCCTGCCTGATCCGGTATTTATACCGGTGGGAGCCGAACAGGTTCCATTCGAGATTCAGTCCAAACAGGTAGTAACGTGTCTTATTATCAAAATTTGCGAGGGTGCCCTGCGAGCCAAGATCCAAAAAAGTGTTGAGCTTGGGTATCAAATAGGAGCGCTGCAGTTGCTCGTTCAACCGCAATGCTGTGGTAGCACTCTTATATTGCACAAGCTCCTCTCTTTCATTGATGTCTTTTCCTGGTAGTAATTCAGGTACGCTCAGCAGGGTGCTGTCCAGCGTAATGTCTTCATCCAGCCCACGGTTCAGCAAAAAATTAAAATAGGCTTTGGCATTTTTCCGGGTATTGATAGCCTGTGCAATATCCCCATCTGTTTTTTCCTTCTCCGTTTGCGAACGGTAAAGCGCAGTGTTATTCCTGATCCCATTCCGCACCATGCTCTCATTAATGCGTATATTCTCATTGATCAGCGCCAGCGCAGTGTTGTAGATGGCTACGGCCTGTGACGACTGATAATACCGGTAATACGCGGTTTTAATATCCCGCACCAACTCCCGTTTGTATACATTCAGCGCTGCCTGCTGCTGGGTGATCTGCTCTCTTTTTATCTTCTGGTTATAATAAATCTCCGCGTTAATCAATGGCAGACTCGCCCTGAACTTTGCATCATAAAAATTATCAGGATTCAGCTGCTCCGAAACATTGCTGAGCGATTTGAAATTGTGACTGTTCGTAAGCTGATTCAATGTGCCATACACCGGGTTCATGATATCCCCGATAGGAATATCGATGGTGCGGCCGCCGGAAGCTTTGGTGTAACTGCCCAGGAAAGCCACATTGGGCCCGAAAAGACTGCTGGCCTCCTGTAATGCGGTCATCGCCTTGTTCAGCTGAAAATGCTGCTCTTTCAGCCCTTTATTGCTTTGAAATGCGGTTTGTATGTATTGATCCAGCACCGTATGCTGGGCAAAGGAGCGGAAAGCGCTGGTGAGCAGGCATATTAACAATGCTCCTTTTGTGATTGATGTGTACATAGTGAACGGTGTTTATTAAGATCGAAAAAAATAAAGCCAGTGCGGCTTTCGTTATCGATGTTGATATACTTAACAGTGTTTATTACTGTGCTTTAAAAAAAGCCCGGAGGCTTTTATGATGACGGATTACGCTTTTATCATCTCAAGATATTCTTTGGCCGCCTGCCGGATCGCGCCCGGGATTTCTTCGTCTGTTATCCCGGATACCTTGGTACATCGGCCCCGCAGGTAAAGACTCATAAATCCATGTGCAAACGACCAGAGCGAAAGCGCTCCAATAGTGGCATCTGTAAATTTTATCACCTTCTTCTCTATACATTCCTTCACCAGGTTATACAACGCATCATAAGAACGGTCTCCATTCTTCCACTTATCACCTTTTTCAGCATTCATGGGCGCCTTGATAATAAACATCAGGTCGTACAATTCAGGATGATCCATGGCGAACTGCAAATAGCCATAGGCCAGCTGCTCCAGCCGTTTGAAAGGATCAGGGTCGTTAACCTTGTCCGTAAACTCCTGCGCAAGCGTATCAAATGCTTCCGACTGCACATCATACAACAACTCGTCCTTGTCTTTATAGTATAGGTAGATGGTAGCCGGACTGTACTCTATCCTGTCTGCGATATTACGGATGGATACCTTGTCATAACCATCTTCCACAAACATTTTAATAGCTGCGTCTACAATACGCCGGCGCATCTCCGCCTTTTCACGCTCTTTTCTTTCTATTATGCCCACGTTAAATTGTTTACAGTGCAAATATACTGAACAGTGTTTATTATCCAAATTTATTTTTGAAGATACCACCGCAATGAGTTATTCTACAAAAATCTCATCGCAGCATAATGCCGGCTGCTTGCCAGCTACCTGCCTCCAGTCGGGCAAAGCACCAGGGCATTTCGCCGTCACACGGATATACCGTGCTGTGCCGGAAACTGAGAAGGAATAACTCCCGATGTGTACGCTATAATCTTCTTCCGGCTTCGGTATTTCCTTTGCTCCAACCCGGGTGAAATGTTGCCCGTCGGCCGACACCTCCACTACAACTTGCGCTGGTTGAAAGATATAATGCCGCGCATCCTGCAGGAAATCCATGCTCACCTGACGTATAGCCCTGGCCGTGCCCAGGTCTATCGTGGCAATCATATCTTTGCCATAAGTGAAAAGCCAGTTATAACTGAAGTCATTACCGCCACGCAGGCCGTCCGTAAGGGTATGCTCTTTCTTAGGTGTAAACTCCGGCGTAAAAGGATGAGCCAGGGTAACCGGCGCTCCTAAAGCCAGGCTGCGCACCCATTTCCTGCCAAACCATTCTTTCCATTCTGTTTCATAGGCATCAGGAGTAAGTCCTCCTTCAGCCAATTCCCTGACACCGGCTGCTTTACAGGCTATGGTGAATTGCCTTACCCGCTCCGGCCACGAAGGGTTAACACTGCCGTTGGCCAGCAGATACCCGTTTTTTTCGGTTCCAAAGAAACGGGACTGCTGCAGCATTACATACTCCAGTTGTAACTGCACGTTATTAATACGCTGTAGCAGCGTGGCATTATTGCCTGCTGCTACCCTGGCTTTATCCAGCTGAGATGTATACTGCTGCAACAAGGCCGGCGAAAGGTAGCTCAGCGAGCTGTATACAGGGTTACCATATATATCCAGGTTACTATGGGTATGCTGAACTGCAGCGCTCAATGCATCCATATATTGTGCGATGAAGGGCGCCGCCGCGCCATAATACCCTTTCAGAAAATCGTCGTTGATCTTTTTGATATCGGCATTCGGTTGCCATAACAGGTAAGCCTGTACGTAACTGTTCCAGGCTGCCATGTCGCTCTGCGTTTCGCCGCTTCCCTGCGAGAATACCCCCTTCACATGGTGACTGGCAAAGTATTGCATGTTAGGCTGCAAATGATGGTAATCCGGAAACGGGCAAAGGTAATTGGTGAATTGTGTGGTGTAATCCCAGATAAAAAGGTTGCTGGTGGTGGCTTCCCAGTCTGCCAGGTTTTTGCGGAACGCTGCTGCTGAATTTTCCTGTGCCAGCGGCGCTTGCCGGAACGCGTCTATGGTGCTCAGCATGATATACACATTGGGTGCGGGCTTTGTTTTTAATGGAGCTTTGGCCGTATATCCATAAGCAAGCGTGGTGAAATGTTGTTCCGGGAATTCATGTGCCACCCGGTTAACGAAGCGTATCAGGGAACCCTGCGGCCCGCCTTCTTCTGCGTCTGCTTTGGCACATTGCTCGCAGGTGCAGGCACCAGGACCATCTTCGGCGGAGATAGACCAATACATGGCATCCGGGTTTGCGGCAATGGCTTTCTTCAGCCAGGCTACCGTTAAGGCATATACGTTTTCATTGCTCAGGCACAGCTGCATAGGCTGCCGCCTGCCATTTACGAGCGAATAATATTCAGGATGTTCCCTGAAGTAGGTTTTTGGCGGCACCAGCTTGAAAAACGAATGCCCCCAGAGCCCCCACAGGTCTTCAAACCTGTGCAGGCCATGCCACCACAAATATTCCTGATCCATAGCTGCAGGGTAGTAGGTTTCCCTATATGAGAACATGGGTTCAGACAAATCTTCGATGGCATCTTTCAGACGTATATCCTTCGACGTTGGAACCTGCGCCGGCCCCTGATCATACTTACGGCAACCCATATACGCTTCCAGGATATGATATACGCCGTATACCACGCCCTGCCCGCTGCCTCCACGTATATAGAGCAGCTTATTGCTGGTACCGGTGTAATATCCTTCATTTTTAATGGTAGCCGGCCCCGCGCTGTGCGCCGTATTACCGATAAATACGGCCGGTGCATCCTGCTTATACTCGTTTTCTTTGATCAACGCCAGCTTCGCCCCGGATATGCGTTGTATATAGTCCTGGAAAATGCCGGCGGCTTTGCTTTCTGCTTTGGTAGCCTGCTCAGGTATCACTATCACATAGTTGCTCTTGCCCTGTTGTACCAGCATCAGCTCTTTGCCATTCTGCTGACAGGCGCCATACAACAAGGTGGTCATTAACAAAAAGCTATTCATAAAATTCCGCATTATTAGTATGTTAAAATCTCCGCCTTACCTTCAGGGGATATCAGCGGCCCTGCTTTCCTTCAAATTCTTTACCAAAGGTGCTAAAAAGAAAACAGCAGCGTTCCTGCGGGGAGATGCCAGCTGGCAGAAAACGCCCACCATAGTAGAGAAGAATAGTTTTGGATGGCCCCTTCAAAAATTAAGGAAAAGTTTTTAATCAGGGATAAGTTTTATATTACATCGTGACAAATTTTGCTGCCCTCGCAAAGATAGAATTCCGAATGCATTTAGCTATTTTTATCCCTTTAAGGAACTGATTATATGAAACTTTCTTTGGCTAACAGGCTGTACCTTGGCTTTACACTGGTAGTGGTACTCGTGCTGCTTGGAGGATACCTCACTTGGCAGACATTTACTACGCAAACGCAGGAAGCCGGATGGGTACAGCAAACCTATCGCGTGTTGAATAATGTTGAAAGAATACAACGGCTGCTCTTTGATATGGAATCGTCCCGGCGGGGTTTCCGGAGCACATTCAACCGTCATTTCCTTGAACCTTATGAGCTGAATCTGCCCAAAGTGGCACCAACAGTAAATGACTTGCGTACCATGGTGGCGGATAACCCGGTGCAGTACGGGAATGTGGATTCCCTGCAAACGGCTGTCAACACGCTATTGAGCTATTGGAATGAGCTGGACCATGCCTCAGAACATCAGCGTTTTGAACAAAATGCCAGTATCACAGAAAAAGAAGCCCTGTTGATGGATCTGGTCCGGGCCAGGATGTCGGCCCTAACCACAGAAGAACGACGCCTGCTGACTAAGCAGGAAAAAGATAATAGCATTTCCTTTACCAAAGCGGTGAAATCCCTGATGCTGAACAACCTGTTCATCCTCTTGGTGGGCTTTGTACTGATGAGGGTAACTTATCTGGAGTTTAAAAGAAGAATGCGTGCCCAGGAAGCACTTAATAATAAGCTGGATGAAGTTGTAAAACTCAATACAACTGTTAATGAACGTAACTGGTTGCTGACAGGGGCAAACGAAATGAACGATAGCCTGCATGGAGTGAATAATCGGGAAGTGCTGTTGCAACATTCACTGGAAACCCTGGTCCGTTTTGTACCATTTGCGGCCGGTGCCATTTATTGTTACGATGAACTACATCGGGAATTGCATTTGGCTGCGTCCGTTAATATGCCGGTTGCTGTCCCGAAAACAGTGCCGCTGACAGAGGGCTTTATTGGTACCAGCGCCACTGCCAGGAACATACAGGTGGTCCCTGAAGTACCGGCAGGATACTGGCAGCTGAGCTCAGCCAGCGGAGGAATGATACCCGGCGCCCTCGCTTTTGTTCCACTCCGGATAAATGAAGAAATACTGGGAGTGATAGAACTGGCCGCATTTAAAGAAATAACACCGTTGCAACTACGCCTGATGGAAGTATTATCAACGGATATTTCTGTTGCGCTGAATGCTGCTAACGCCCGGGCTAAAATATTAGGGCTGCTTCAGCAGGTGCAGGAACAAAAAGAAACATTACTTGCCCAGCAGGAAGAATTACGGCAATCCAACGACGAACTAAGCCGCCAGTCAGAGGTACTTCAGGCCTCCGAAGAGGAACTGAGGGTACAGGAAGAAGAACTACGGCAGGTGAACGTGGAAATGATGGAGAAGAATACCGCCCTGGAAGCCGCCAGGAGTGCGCTGGCACTTAAAGCCGGTGAATTGGAGGCCAGCAGCCGCTATAAATCTGAGTTCCTCGCTAATATGTCGCATGAATTGCGCACGCCACTGAATAGTGTGCTCATCCTTGCAAAAATATTACAGGAAAATAAAGACAACAATCTTACAGGGAAACAGATCGAATATGCCGGTATCATCTATAAATCAGGTTCCGATCTGCTCCAGCTTATCAATGACGTGCTCGACCTCTCGAAAATAGAGGCCGGTAAAGTGGACCTGAATTATGACGAGGTGCGGATAAGTGCCGTCATCAGCGACTTGTCAGATCTGTTTGAAGTACTTTCACAGGAAAGGAAGATCCGGTTTGTGAAGAAGGTGGCTCCGGATATCCCGGAAACGATCCGGACAGACAAACTTCGGCTCGAACAGGTGATCCGCAACCTGTTGTCAAATGCATTTAAGTTCACCCCGGCAGGCGGAGAGGTAACCCTTTCCTGGTACATGAACGACCCCGGCATGCTTGGAGTGAGTGTCAGCGATACCGGGCCGGGAATCCCGCAGGAACAGCAGGCACTTATTTTTAGCGCTTTCCAGCAGGGAGATGGCTCTATCAGCAGGAAATACGGAGGCACCGGGCTTGGACTGAGCATCAGCACTCAGCTGATGGCACTGCTTCATGGTGGCATCCGTCTGGAAAAGAGCAGCAGCGAAGGCAGCACCTTTTCCATCCACCTGCCGGTAAACGAGGAGGCAATATCGGTAATAGCGGAAACACCAGCTGCCACAAATGAAATACAAGCCGTAACACACATAGTAAACGACGACCGGGATAATATCAACAGGCACGATAAACTGGTACTGATTATTGAAGATGATGTCCGGTTCGCAGACATACTTCGCGATTTTGCACGCGATCAGGGATTTAAAACCGTTGTTGCCAATAATGGTCAGGATGGACTGGACTACGCCCGGAAGTATCTGCCGACTGCCATTATCCTCGATATGAATTTGCCGGACATCGATGGCGCCAGTATTCTAAAAATCCTGAAAAGCAATGAACAGCTGAGTAAAATACTGGTACACGTGGTGACGGGTGCCGATATGCCCCGTATGCGGGAAGATAACATATATGGCTATACGAGAAAGCCGCTGAAACTGAAAGATCTCGAGGATGTATTCGCCGGGATCAGTGACCGGATACAATCACGCCTGAAGAAGGTATTATTGGTATCCTCCGGCCCCCTGACCGGTGAGCACTCTCTTCCGGCAATGAGTGAAAAACGCAACCTCGGCACTGCCTACGATATTGCCGATATCGACAGGGCCGAACGCTTCCTCTGGGAAAAACAATATGATGCAGTAATTGTTGAGATCAGCGAACCGCTCGACACTGGTATTGCACAGCTGCAAACACTTTCCCGGATCACCGAAGTACGGGATACTCCACTGATCGTGTACCTCGATCAGGATATTACCTCCACAGAGGAACAACAACTGAAAAAATTCGCTTCCACTATTGTCAGGAACGCTGTGCATGCACACGACCGTCTCATGGATGAACTGGAACTTTTCCTCTATAAACTAACGAAACAAACATCTTCCGGCATTGTCATGAATGAAGACATAAACGGAACGCTGTCCGGTAAAACGGTATTGCTGGCAGATGATGATATGCGCAATGTATTTTCCATCAGCGCCCTGATGCAAGAACATGGCGCCAATGTGTTGACTGCAGCCGACGGGAGGGAAGCTCTCGAAATATTGGATCGCAATCCCCAACTGGACCTCGTACTGATGGATATCATGATGCCGGAAATGGACGGCTATGAAGCCATCGGCCGTATTCGGTCGGATACACGTTTTCAGAAACTCCCGGTGATAGCGCTTACTGCCAAAGCAATGGCCGGCGACCGGCTGAAATGTATCGAAGCTGGTGCCTCTGATTATATCGCCAAACCGGTCGACAATAACAGACTGCTCTCCCTCCTGAGGGTATGGCTGTTTTCATGATCAGCCCGGATGCTGGAATAACAGATAACTTAAGATATATTAGCATTGCAAATAAAAGTTGAGAGATGAAGCCACAACGAAAAACATTTACAATACTACTGGTAGATGATAAGCCGGAGAATCTTGTCTCCCTGAAACATATGCTGGAAGGGGAAAACAGGGAGATATTAACAGCAACTTCAGGCAACGATGCCCTTAAAATATCATTACGGCATAACGACATCGGCCTGATTATGCTGGATGTACAAATGCCCGATATGGACGGCTATGAAGTGGCAAAATTGCTCCAGTCGAACCCCAGAACAAAAGATATTTCTATCATCTTTGTAACTGCTATCAACAAAGAAGAGCAATACGTGATAAAGGGTTTTGAAGAAGGCGCTGTCGACTATCTTTCCAAACCCCTGGATATAAACATCACCCGGGCAAAAGTAAACGTGTTTGAAAAACTTTATCTTTCTCAGCAGGAGCTGAAAGCGGCCATGGTAGAGAAAGTACAGATCAATAAACAGCTGGAACGCTTCATGTATGTAGTGGCCCATGATCTCAAATCCCCGCTCTCAGGGGCCATCAGCCTGCTTACAATGATCAATGAAGATGAACGGATTCAGGAGGCTCCGGACCTGAAAGAATATATGAGCATTGCACTTGGGGCCATTAACCATCTTACCCAAATGATCGCTGCTATCATGGACTATACCCGTCATAGTGATGCTGAGCAGGTCGTAGAAACAGTAAACGTAACAGAACTCATCAGGCATCTGACGGAAGTATTATTCCCGCCGGCCAATATCCGTATTGTCACCAACGGAAAGCTGCCGGTATTGGCTACCAACCGGCTGAAATTGCAACAGGTGTTCCAGAATCTTGTCTCCAACGCTATCAAGTACAACGATAAAGCAGAAGGGCTTATTACTATCGGCGGAACCGATAAAGATGAGTTCTTTGAATTCTATGTAAAAGATAACGGTCCGGGCGTAGAAAAGCGGGACACTGATCGTATATTCCGTCTTTTCGAGCGACTGGATAACGACGGCAAAGAAGAAGGCACCGGAATTGGGCTGAATATATTCAAACTGCTGGTAGAAGAACAGGGCGGTAAGGTATGGGTAGATTCTGTACCCGGCGAAGGCAGTACTTTCTATTTCCTCTGGCGTCAACACTATTAACTGAAATTAAGAATATGGAATGAAGAATTAAGAATGAAGGCGAAGACTTAATCGGATAACCACATTTCGATGAAGTCTTCGCCTTCATTCTTAATTCTTCATTCCATATTCTTAATGCTATTTCCCTACTTCCAATACGCGGAAAGTTCCGGGAACAACAGTGCTGCCGTTACGCTCTGCAAACGGGAGATAAATGTGATGAGTTGATGGATCAATAGTCAGCGTCTTGGCACCTTTATGGGTAGCCACGGTAGCCACTGGCTGATACTTATCAGCTCCTGCTTCATGAATAACTGAAAGTGTTCCTTCTCCGTTAGAAGCATAAATATTTTTCTCTGCTGCATCAAATGCCACACCGTCGCAACCATCGCCAATAGGCAGATCTGCGATGACCTTGCCGTTGTCGGCATCCATGATCACCAGTAATTTATTGTCGCAACCTGCAAACAGCCGCCTGGTGTGCAGGTCTATCGCCAGTCCCGTAGGTGCTTCTCCTTTGCCCAGCGGCCAGGTGGCCGTAACTTTCTGCTGGCGGAGATCTACTTTCGTTATCTGACTTTTGTCTTCCAGGTTTATATAGATATTGCCTTTTTCATCCGAAACCGCGGTTTCCGGCCTGCCACCAAGTTCTATCGTTGCTACTACCTTATCGGTAGCTGGGTCTATAAGGCTCAGGTTCTTGCTGCCGCCATTACAGGTGATGATCTTACCTGAAAACGGTTCGTACATAATAGCATCCGGATTAGCACCTGTCTTGATTTCCCCCAGTACTTTATTGGTTTTGATATCAAAAACAGTGACAGTATTCAGCTTCCCGTTGGAGGTATAACCTTTTTTGAACTTTTCTGCAAAAGCAATTCCATGCACGCCGGTAGTATTAGGTATCACCCCGGTACTGTCGCCGGTGTTTTTGTCCAGTATATTCACCTGTGTGCCGTGCGATGCATACAGCTGATTGGTAACAGGGTTCAGGGCTATATAATCCCACTTCCCGTCACCCCCCGCCTGGAAGGTCTTCAGGATCTTGTATTGGCCGGATTGGGCCCTGACAGCCCCCGCCATCAGGATCACTGCAGCTGCAATAAAGTGCTTTTTCATAGTAACAGATTTAGTTTTGCTGCGAAGTTCGGATGAGATTCTGTAGATAAACTGGAGTAAATCATCAGAATCATAATTAACTTTGCGGCTTACCAAAAAAAAGGATTATGAAGCTGCGGCCTGAAGCATTTCTTTTCGATATGAATGGAACTATGATCAATGACATGGAATATCATCTCGAAGGCTGGTATAACATGCTGAAGAAACTGGGTGCTAATTTATCCCGTACAGAAGTAAGAAGCCACATGTACGGCAAGAACGAAGAACTGCTGGTACGCGTTTTTGGCGAAGATCATTTTACTCCCGGGCAGATGGATGAAATAGCGCACGAGAAAGAAGTACTGTACCAGGAAGCCTTCCGGCCTCATCTCCGGCTGATCGAAGGTTTACCGGCATTCCTGGAAAAAACTGCCCTGGCTGGCATCCCGATGGCGATAGGCACTGCTGCCAATAAATTCAATATAGATTATGTGCTGGACAACCTGGATATCCGTCATTATTTTAAAACAGTGATAAGTGCTGACGATGTTGCCGCCAGCAAACCCAATCCGGAAGTATTTCTGAAATGTGCTGCCGCATTGGGCGTTACTCCCGCCAACTGCATCGTTTTCGAAGATGCGCCTAAAGGGGTGGAGGCCGCTGCCAATGCAGGGATGAAAGCTGTGGCACTAACCACTATGCATACACGGGAAGAGTTTGAACAATACGATAATATCATTGCTTTTGTCAGCGATTACACCGGCCCGGTGTTACAACAATTGTTTGTGGCAAAAGGGTAATATTTACAATTATAATTTCCAAATGTCGGCTGCGTACCATAAATTGCTGAGTTATAATAAATCGTTTACTGGTATGACACGTTATTCCGGGCAATCTAGAATGTTAGTGGCCGTTGATTGTATCATCTTTGGCTTCGACGGAGAATCCCTCAAACTGTTACTGATCAAACGTGGTTTCGAACCCATGAAAAATAAATGGAGCCTCATGGGTGGCTTCGTTCAGGGAAATGAAAGCTTCGAAACTGCAGCTACCCGTATTTTGCACAAACTCACAGGCCTGGAAGGCGTTTATATGGAGCAGCTGTTTGCCTTTGGTGAACCCTCCCGCGACCCGGTAGAGCGTACAGTGTCTATTGCCTACTTCGCCCTGATAGATATTAATCAGTATAAACTCCAGCTTACCGACGAATATAAGGCCGAATGGGTAGCGCTCGACCAGCTGCCGGACCTTATTATTGATCATAGTGAGATGGTACAAATGGCACAGGAAAAGCTGCGCTACAAGGCTGCCATACACCCCATTCTGTTTGAACTGCTGCCGCTTAAATTCACGATTCCCCAGCTGCAACTACTATACGAAGCAGTATATAGTGTTACGTTCGATAAACGCAATTTCAGCCGGAAGGTCCTGTCAACCGGATTACTGATCAAACAGAAAGATAAAGACCGGCTCAGCTCCAAACGCGGCGCTTTCTATTTCAAACTGGATAAACGCAAATACAACGCTAAATTCAACGCTTTCCTGAATTTCGTTACAGATCCCGGAAACCTGAAGTAGCAGAAAGAAAAATGGCTATATCCTAAAGGATACAGCCATTCCGGTATTCATATGAAGGTCCGGTTATTTTCCGAAGCACTTCACCATTTTATGGAAGATCTGGTTATTCTCGTATACGCCACGGAAAAGCTGTGAGTTAGGCCCGTAGGCAAATACCATCACAGGGATGCCGGTATGGTCGTTGGTGGCGAAATGGCCACGCAGTGTGCCTGTTGCTATATCGCCATCCATCAATGCCAGGCCGCTGGTTTCATGATCAGCGGTAACGATGATAGTGGTTTGTTTGTCCTGATCGGCAAAGCGAAGTGCTTCTCCTACTGCTTCATCAAAATCCAGCATCTCCCGTACCAGGTAGTCCAGGTCATTGAAGTGGCCGCCATGGTCTATTCTGGAGCCTTCTACCATCAGAAAGAACCCTTTACCGGAAGCATTCAGCTGCTGGAGTGCCTTTTTCAGCGCTGTTTTCAGGTAACTTCCCCTGCCATCGCGCATGGAGCTCACTGCTTTATTGCTCAGCACCACCAGGGTACGGTTTTTCGTACTGGTATTCCAGTTATCCAGGTTGTCATATACCTGTATACCCGACTCGGTCAGCGCTTTACTGAAATCTTTGTTCAGCTGCTCTCTGCCGCCGCCTACTGCCAGCTGCAGCTTGCTGCCCAGTAACTGCTTTTCAAGGGTATAGGTGCTGTCCCTGTCGGCAGCGTGGCCATAGAATGCTGCCGGTGTAGCACCGGTGATCTCTTCCGTTACGATGACGCCACTCTGGATTCCTTTGGGGGCCAGTATTTCCGGCAACACTGGTACGGATACGTAGGTGTTGTCGAGCCCAATAGCCCGGTTATGGGTTTTATCGCCGGTACTCAGCGCAGATCCGCCCGCCGCTGAGTCGGTATGGTAGTTATCGGTCGATTGCGTTTTGGATAATCCCAGCTGCTTCATCTGGAAAATATTCAGGGCGCCTTTGTTGGCGGTATAGCCGGAGAACATTTGCGCCAGCCCGGTTCCATCCCCGATAAACAGGATCACATTCTTTGAGCGTACCTGCGTGGCGTCCGTCACATACGTGGGCGTATATACGTTGTGCACGGGCAAACCGGCAGCGGTAGTGCGTGCGGTGCTGTGCAACACGTCGTACAACTCAGTAGGGTAATCGGTGCCGATCCAGTCAACCCCCAGATCCATCAGCTTGTAATACGTGGTTTTGGTAGAAGGGGCGCCCCAGAAACGGAAAGGGAATCCCTGCTGATGCACTTTATCAATCACCGCCGATACCTTTTCCAGGTCTGCCGGCACCAGGGTACCCTTGCCATTCCAATGGCTGTAATCGTGAAAATCCACACTCAGCATGGCTATACGTTGTTTTAACGCTGCCGGATATACGCTGTCTGGCCGGCCATCGAAATAGAACATAGGATCAAACCGGCTCCATTCCGACTGTGGCGGCAGATTCCCCGAAATAACCAGTTTCACAGCTGCGGGATTAATACTCCGGTCGAAATATTTACGGTAAGGCAGTAACAAGTCCTGTAATGCCTGCAGGGTAGGGCTTCCGGCTGTTTTGATATCGATCAGCAACTGCATTGGAGCACCATCTGCATAGGGCTTGCCATTATATAATGCAAACTGCCTGAGCACGGGCTGCAGATACATTTCCCTGAATGTCCGGAACGGCTCAATCGCGCTGGGATCATGCGCTACATATAGTTCCCCGTTTTTCAGGTGCACGTCGGCCTCAATGGAACCGAATTCCAGGGCCGCGGCCGCATAAAACGGAGTGGCTCGCTCATAGTCGTTATGGGAATGGGCCTGCGCCATGGTATATTGTTTTACCTGCGCCTGCAGCTGGCTCACCAGTAATGCACCGGATAGTGCAAACAGAACTCTTTTCATCTTATCGTAAACGTATTTTAAAATTCAATAACAACACTCTTTTTCGCGCGGGCAAAGGTAGGTACTATCTTACCCGGCATCCCTCTGCCGGGTGTTTATCTTTATGTTAAGAAAATCGATTTAGCTTCGGTGTTAGTAAGATAAAAACATGTTTTGGTATCATAACTGTAAAAAGGAAACAGGAAATACGGCAACGGGTCAGAGTGTTGGCCAGTTTTGCACCAGCTCTCTCAAAAGGTTTTGCCCCTCGCGCCATTCGCCCAACGATGATTCACTGTTGATATGTCCTTTGGCGCCGGAGTTTACAAAGCGGCTGCCCCAGTGATGGGCAAAGAAAACGGCGCGTTCCAGGGTGCAGTAGGTATCATTGGTGCTGGCTACCACAATACTCTTGAAAGGAAGCTTTATCATAGGAATGGGAGAGAAGCCGGTTGCTGCTGCCGGAAACCCCGGTCGCTCCGTATCTGCTGGCGCTACCAGCAATGCTCCTCTGATCCTGCTGCTGGTCTGCCCCGCCCAGTGCGCTACTGCAATACAGGCCAGGCTATGCGCTGCTATCACTACTTCCGGCCCCGCAGCTGCTACTGCCTCTTCTATCGAGGCTACCCAGCGCTCCCGCGCAGGCGAGTCCCAGTCGCCCTGTTCAATACGCTTTGTTCCCGGTAAAATCTCCTCCCATATTGTTTGCCAGTGAAGCTCTCCGGAACTACCAAGCCCCGGCGCAGTCAGTACTTTAATTTCCATGACTATAGCGTTATGTCATGAAAGATAGTGAAAAAGAATTACCACTAAATAAAGAAAGGTCGAAAGAATTCGACCTTTATTGCTAAAATTCCACGTTATGGCACTCAGGTCCATAAAAAGTTAATCATAAATGATCCGGCATAACCGGTATATAAAGCTTGATTTTCGCGATTTTACGGGGTACCAGTTTCCTGCATACAAAAGTAGTGAAGGTTAAACGATTGTCAAGGATTTAGCAAACATTATTTAAAAAAAATTGAAAATACGCCCCGGTTAATGTATTTTTTCCCATGATATTTCATCTCTAAGACATATAAACTTACTTTTTATCAATCAGGCTTTCATGAAAAACACTGTTTGCTGCCTAATGCTGGTGTTGTACGGCTTAACCGCCCGGGGCCAGCAACAACCAGTGGTAACGCTCGACTATTACTACAACAACGAATTTAAAAAGGATAAAGACGGAAACACGGTCAGATGGCATTATATCTGGGGAGAATCGGACGACGGAGGGCTTTCTGTCTGGGGGCATATATTTGATTCCCTCGGTGTAAAGCGCGATAGTCTGCTGGAAGCTCCGACAGCAGCTAATCTCCGGCATACTTCCATCTACATGATCATCGATCCGGATACAGAAACAGAATCTCCTCAACCACATTTCATGGACACCGGTGCTGCTGAGGTACTTTATAAATGGGTGAAAGCAGGAGGTGTGCTGGTTTTAATGGAGAATGACTCTGCCAATGCAGAGTTCCGGCATTTCAATCTGCTGGCCGAAAAATTCGGTATACATTTTAACGGCGATAGCCGCAACCGCGTACAGGGCCGCCATTGGGAGCAGGGAGCTTTTCTGCTGCCACAGGGGCATGAAATATTCCCCACCGCTGGTAAAGTATATATCAAGGAACTTTCATCACTTACCGTGAAATCTCCTGCCAGAGCTGTTTTTCAGGATAATGGATATACCATCATGGCAGTGGCCCGGGTGGGAAAAGGCACTGTCTTCGCGGTGGGCGACCCCTGGTTCTACAACGAATATGTTAACGGTAAAAGATTGCCGGCCGAATACCGGAATTATCAGGCGGCTGCAGAATTGACTACCTGGCTGTTAAAACAAATGCCTAAGAAGAAAGCTTTATAAAATCCAGATTCCGCCGTATCCCGGCGAATTTGCTCCGCTTGAGCGGGGAATGGCGGAATATTTCGCGGAAGGCATCTTCCGTAAGATCCTCCCAGTCGCTGGTAGAAAAGTTCAATATGGCTGGTATCGGGGTAAATGCGGCTTCCTCATTGGCTTTCGAAAAGCGATTCCAGGGGCATACATCCTGACAGGTATCACAACCGAACATCCAGTTATCAAACTGCCCCTGCATATTGCCAGGGATCAGCTGCTCTTTCAGTTCTATGGTAAAATAGGAAATACATTTACTGCCGTCTACAACCCCCGGTGCTACCAGGGCCTCCGTTGGGCAGGCATCCAAACATCGGGTACAGCTGCCGCAATGATCCGTTACCGGGCCGTCATATTCCAGCGCCAGATCCGTAATCAGCGTGGCAATAAAGAAAAAAGACCCCGCCTGTTTATGGATCAGGTTTCCGTTCTTGCCTATCCACCCTAACCCGCTGCGCCTTGCCCACGCCCGTTCCAGCACTGGTGCTGAATCTACAAATCCACGCCCCTGTACCGGCCCGATATGTTCCTGCATCCGCTGTAACATAGTCCGCAGCCGGGCCCTGATCACATCATGATAATCCTGGCCATAAGCATATTTGGAGATCCGGGGGGCATCGGCCCGCTGCTGTTCGGAAGGGAAATAGTTGAATAACAGGGTGATCACCGACTGTGCCCCGTCTACCAGTTTACGGGGATCTATACGCATATCGAAATGGTTTTCCATATACTGCATGTTGCCATGCATACCCTTATTCAGCCACGCTTCCAGCCGGCGCGCATCATCATCCAGCTGCTCCGCCCTGGCGATGCCACAATGATCGAATCCCAGCTCCTTCGCCAGTGCCTTTATAAATTGCGTGTGGGTCATGACCACGAAATTACACGAATTTTGCAGATGCGGGAGGATTACCGGTTTCATCTTATTTTTTATACCTTAGCGCCTGCATATTTATATCCCATATGCCATTTGTTATATGCGCTATACCCTTGTTACTGTAGCCTCAGTTGTGAGTTGTTTGTTTGCCCTGTCCACCCATGCCCAGGATGGCAGCAAAATGAAGTTCGGAAGAGTAGCTAAAGAAGAATTTACAGATAAGAAGTTCGCACAGGATACCGGCGCCCATGCCATTGTCCTCTCAGAAATCGGATCTTCTTCCTTTGAAGCAGAGGGGGGCGATTTTCGGCTGGTACATAAAGTACACCGGCGACTTCGTATTGTAGATAAAAACGGCTATGATGCCGCCACGGTCCGCATCCGCCTGTATAAAGGCGATAATGCGGAAGAAAAACTCGTCAACCTGAAAGCTGCTTCCTATAACCTGCAGAATGGCGAGGTAGTAGAAACGAGAATGGACAGCAAAAGTATATTCAACGATAAGGTGGATAAAAATATGCTGGTGAAGAAATTCACGCTGCCTGCTGTGCTGGAAGGTACCATCATTGAATATTCTTACACTATCACATCGCCTTATTACAGATACCTGAGATCCTGGGATTTTCAGGGCGCCTATCCACGCCTGTGGAGCGAATACTCCGTGTCTATCCCGGAGTATTACGACTATATGCTGATCCCTCAGGGATTTGAGAAATTTGCCGTGCAAACAAAAGACTATTCCCGTAGCACCTTCACGTTCCGGGAGGAAAAACATGGCGCCGGCGCTGCCGCAGAAATGGTCACCGTTTCTCCGAATATCACCAATTACCATTGGGCGCTGAAAGATGTTCCGGCAGTCAGAAACGAGAGCTATATTACTACCACCGATAACTACGTTTCCCGCGTGGAATTCCAGCTTTCCGGCATCAACTACCCGGGCATGGAGCGTAAACCGATACGCAGTACCTGGGAACAACTGATGATCGATCTGATGAAATCAGAACAGCTGGGAGGTGTACTGAATAACAACAACGGCTTCCTTTCTGATCAGGTGAACGAATTGGTGAAAGATGCTAAAACAGATAAAGAAAAAGCCCATAAAATTTATGCCTGGGTAAGGGATAACTACTCCTGTACTGACCATAGCGAGGTATGGATGGAGCGCCCCCTGAAAGCTGTTTTTAATGCTAAGAGTGGAAACGTTTCAGAGATCAACATGTTGCTGACTGCCATGCTGAAAAAAGCCGGCCTGTTTGCTTCTCCTGTTATCCTGAGCACCCGCGATAACGGATACGTTTACCAGTTTTATCCGTTGACTACCCGCTTTAACTATGTACTGGCAGGAGTTAATCTGGGAGATGAATATGCAACACTGGATGCTTCTCATTCGTTGATGGGCTTTGGTAAACTCCCTCCTGATTGCTATAACGGTGCCGCCAGAACGGTAGACGAATTTGCCACTCCGGTAATATTATCGGCCGATTCGCTGAAGGAACAACAGTTCACCAGTGTGCTGCTGGGCAAACTCGAAAACGGGAATCTCACCGGCTCATTTGCACAACGCCCTACTTATTTCGGCTCCTACAGTATCCGCAACAAGGTGAAGGAAAAAGGCATGGACGACCTGTTTTCCGGTATCAAAAAAAGTTACACCGGAGAGATTGAAATAAGTAATAAGGAAATTGAAGACCTGAAAGAGCTGGAACAGCCTGTCATGTTGAAATATGATTTTAAGATGCAGGTAGGCGACGGCGATGTACTTTACATTAATCCTTTAATGGGAGAAGCATATAAAAGCAACCCGTTCAAATCCATGGAACGCCACTTCCCGGTGGAAATGAACGCTATTCAGGATGAGGTGTACTCCCTCAATATGGAAGTGCCCGAAGGTTATGTGGTCGACGAACTGCCTAAATCGGCTATTGCCAACTACAATGAAACAGAAGGAACCTTCCAGTACCTGATTCAGCAGCAGGGCGATCATATCCAGCTTCGCTGCAGGATCAAACTGAATAAAGCCGTTTTTATGCCGGATGAATATCCCACCCTGCGGGAATTCTACGACCTGATAGTAAAGAAGCAGGCAGAACAGATTGTTTTAAAGAAGAAAAAGTAGTTTATGTGTAAGTTGTTATCGATAGGCATAGCAGCAGGTCTGCTTGCTGTAACGCTGCATGCCACTGCCGGTGACCCGGAATACCCTGTCAGCGCTATCGCTGCTGCAATGAAGGAAAATGCACATGTGGTGAAACGCCTGGAGGAAGTATCCGTAAAAATTAATGATGCGCAGGATGTGCGCTATACCCACCGGTACGTTAAAACAATACTGGATGAAGCAGGAGCTGATGATGCAGAGATGATTGAACAATACGACAAACTCCGCGAAATCCGCTCTATCAGCGGCACGCTCTACGACGCGGAGGGAAAAGTGATAAAACGCCTGAAACAAAGCGATATCCGCGATGTAAGCGCTGTGGATGGCAGCAGCCTGATGACGGACGCCAGGGTGAAAATTCACCGGTTCTACAATGTCGTATACCCGTATACGATAGAGTATACCATTGAGATGAAATTTAACAATACCCTTATGTCAACTTCCTGGCAGCCCCAGGACGACGTTGATTGTACAGTAGAACAGAGTAAGCTGACTGTAGAGGCGCCTGCAGCTTTCGAACTGCGTTATCAGGAATACCTGTATAATGGTCAGCCGGTGGTTACCGAAGCAAAAGGTGCTAAGGTCTATACCTGGGAAGTTAAGCAGCTGGCTGCGTTAAAGGATGAACCTTACCCGATCGAATTCTACCGCCGTACTCCAAGTGTTTTCGTGGGGGCCGTAAATTTTGAACTGGAAGACTACAAAGGAAGCCGTCGCTCGTGGAAAGACTTTGGCAGCTTTGTGTATAAGCTGAATGAAGGCAGAACAACACTGCCGGATAATATAAAAACTAAAGTACATGAACTAACGGATAATCTGAAAACGCGTAACGAAAAGATCAGTGCACTTTACAAATTTCTGCAGCAGAATACCCGCTATATCAGCGTACAATTGGGTATAGGTGGCTGGCAGGCGTATGATGCCACCTACGTGGCTACAAAAGGATACGGTGATTGTAAAGCGCTTTCCAATTACATGAAATCGTTGCTGCAGGAAGCAGGGATCAGCTCAAACCTGGTGCTGATAAACGGAAGCCCTAACCGGCGCACCATCCGCGAAGATTTTCCATCTCTCCAATTTAACCACATGATCCTTTGTGTGCCTGATGTGAAAGATACCACCTGGCTGGAATGTACCAGCCATATTGATCCTGCCGGATACCTCGGATCTTACACTGGTGGCCGACCTGCATTGGTAATAGATGAAAAGGAAAGTAAACTGGCATTCACGCCGGTTTATGGTATGGATGCTAATCTCCAAACACGAAGCATCACCGCAACAGTAGATAGTACCGGCAACGTAAGTGCAGCAGTCGTAACCCGCTTCACCGGCGAACAACAGGACGAGCTGAATATGAAAACCCATGCCTTGAGCAGGGAAAAATTACTGGAGCTGCTCCATAAAGAGCTGGACCTCTCCAGTTATGATATCAGCGATTATCAATTCCGGGAGCTGGGAACACCCATCCCTTCGATGGAAGAAAAGATCGGGATCAATGCGCATAACTACGCCACTGTTACCGGTAAACGCATGTTCTTTCTGCCTAACCTCCTTTCCCGGAATGGCCAGAAACTGGAAGAAGATACCCTCCGCCGGTCTCCTGTCAGGTTTAACTATGCCTACAGAGATATCGATACGGTCCACTTCATCCTGCCTGCAGGCTATAAGCCGGAATCCTTGCCTGCACCGGTTGCCATATCCGGTAAGTTTGGTACTTATACCGCCTCCATCCTGGTGAATGGCAACACCTTAAGCTACATCCGGAAAATGGAACGCAAAGCCGGATCATTTCCGCCAACTGATTATCCCGAGCTTGTAAAATTCTACACCACGATCTATAAATCTGATCGAAGCAGAATTGTATTAGTGAAGAATTAAAGAACTACAAATTAGGGCGAAGACTTTAGCGGGAATATTATCCGCTAATGTCTTCGCCCTAATTTTTAATTCGTAATTTTTAATTCGTAATTCTCTAACTATTTCTCTCTCACACTCACCGATATATGCCTATCCTTCACCCGGTCTGCTTCCGGCGCATTGGCCGCTGCTTTGGCAAACTGTGAGCCGTAGCCATCGGCCCCAATAAGCTGGTCCGTATTGGTGTTGGATTTTTTCAAGGCGCCAAGTACGGCTTCTGCGCGTTCTTTTGAAAGATGCAGGTTGGCAGTACTATCTCCTGTACGGTCTGTATAACCACCAATCTTGATCTTGGCTTTAGGAAAGGCTTTCATGATGGCCGCTATATTTCCTACCTGTTTCATACTTTCGTCAGTCAGCTCTGCACTGCCTACTTTGAAATTCAGGTTGTCAAAATCAAACCACACATCTTTGCCAGGCTTGCGGCTATCATCTTTCAGGAAGGCTACCAGCTGATCTTCTATACCGCCTTTGTAGGCATCCAGTACAGTACCATCCGGCAATGTTACTTTAATACTTTCCCGGGTACCTGTTACTGCTTCGGGTATATTTTTAGAGGCAGAATCAGCCAGCTGGGTAGTGGTAATGCTGTCGCTTGCCGGGCTGCTGCCTGCTTTATTTCCTCCGCATCCGCGCATCAGGTACCACAATAACAAAACAGCCACAAGGATCAGTAATAACGACCATAGCCACTTGCCGCCTCCCGCCTGTTTCGTGGCGTTGACCACGCCGGCCGCACCAGCGCCGCCTGCCAGGCCGCCAAGTTTTTTACCCAGCTCGCCCAAACTACCCAAACCCAATATCCCGGCCAGGTTGATGCCACCCGGTATGGCTCCCAGTATCTTGTCTTTCTGCGTATCCAGGAAGGAGAGGAATGATGATGGTGTAAGATTATTTTGCGCGGCATATTGCCCCACCGCTCCCAATGTGGCAGGTGTAGTGCTCTGAAGCAGTGTATTGGCGGAGGATTCCTTGATACCCGCATACGACGACAATGTACCAACAATGGAATTCACCTTGTCGCCAAACAAACTGCGCAACAGGTCGCCCCCTTTACTCAATACGCCGCCAGCACCACCTTGCAGCGCTCCGGTAATAGACGATGGATTCGCTTCTCCTGCAACACCCTTCACCATATCCAGTAAACCACCCGCTGCACCGGATGTCCCGGCTTTGTTAAGCAGGCCCGTTAATACCATCGGTACAATGCCCGATAATGCTTTCTGAATGCCCCCTTCACTTTCTCCAAGCTGTGATGAGGCCTGACTAACTACATTGTTGTTGAAAATGTTTTTAACGCTTTCCAGTAAATCGAAAGACATAATTGTAGGGTTTAGTGATGAAGAATATGCTGATTAGTTTTAAGCATTCTCCCGTAAGAGCCGGGTAAATCGTTAAACGAATAACAGGAAACTAATAACAACAGAGTACGCCTCCTTGTTTGATTCCTGCTGTATTTATTATCAGCCAAACCTTCCTCCTTCAAAACCCATAGGTGTCTGGGCCACAGCTATCTCTACCTGAAAAAATAACAGCTTTTCGCTACGCCTGCTGCTAAAAATGCAGTAAACTTTCCTTTTATATGCCATAATTACCGAATATAGAACATTGGAGCATAGTTTGTTGTTAGTAGGGACGTCTGAATAAATCAGAAAAAAGGAGAAAAACAACTAGTTATGAATCTGAATAATTTTACTATAAAATCACAGGAAATCCTCCAGCAGGCTCAGCAACTGGCTTTCAATAATCAGAATCAGTCTATTGAAACCGGGCACCTCCTGAAGGCCCTGTTAAACGATGAGGACAGTCCCATTGAATACCTGTTGAAAAAGAATGACGTGAATACATCTTTCGTCAACAGCAAACTCAATGAACAAATCAACAAATACCCGCGCATGGCAGGTGGAGACGCCGGCCAGACGCTCAGCCGCGATGCCAACAACGCTATCCTGCGTGCCGGCGCCGCTATAAAAGAATTTAAGGATGAATTTGTCAGCGTAGAACATCTGCTCCTCGGTATACTCGGCGGCAACGACGACACTGCCAAACTACTCAAGGATGCCGGGTTGACCGAAAAAGGCCTCAAAGCCGCCATCAAAGAACTACGTAAGGGCGACACCGTTAATTCACAAACCGGCGGTACCCAATACAATACGTTACAGAAATACGCCAAAAACCTCAACGAAATGGCGAGGGAAGGAAAGCTCGACCCCGTTATTGGTCGTGATGAAGAAATTCGCCGTACCCTCCATATCCTCTCCAGGAGGTCTAAAAACAACCCCATTCTGGTAGGGGAACCCGGTGTAGGTAAAACTGCCATTGTGGAAGGTTTGGGGCATAGAATCATCAATGGCGATGTGCCTGAGAACCTGAAATCAAAAACCATCTATGCACTCGATATGGGCGCTTTGATGGCTGGAGCCAAATACCGCGGTGAGTTTGAAGAGAGACTGAAAGGCGTGGTGAAGGAAGTGGCCGAGAGCAATGGAGAGATCATCCTCTTTATTGATGAGATCCATACCCTGATCGGGGCGGGTGCCATGGAAGGCGCCATGGATGCCGCTAATATCCTGAAACCGGCATTGGCAAGGGGGGAGCTCCGCGCTATCGGTGCTACTACGCTCAATGAATACCAGAAATATTTTGAGAAAGATAAAGCCCTGGAACGACGCTTCCAGAAAGTATTGGTGGATGAACCTTCTGTGGAAGATGCCATCTCCATCCTCCGTGGTCTGAAGGAAAAATATGAAAGCCATCACCACGTGCTGATTAAAGATGAAGCGATCATTGCTGCGGTGGAATTATCACACCGCTATATTACCGATCGTTTCCTCCCCGATAAGGCTATCGACCTGATCGATGAAAGCGCCGCGAAACTCCGCCTGGAAATGAACTCCATGCCGGAAGAACTGGATGAACTGGAAAGAAGAATCAGGCAACTGGAAATCGAGCGCGAAGCGATTAAAAGAGAAAATGATGAAGAAAAACTCCGTGAATTAGGAGAAGAAATAGCCCGGCTTGGTGAAGAACGAAATACGTTCAAAGCCAAATGGCAGGCAGAAAAAGAAGTGGTAGACCAGATACAGAACGCCAAATCTGCTATCGAAAACCTGAAGCTGGAAGCGGAACAGGCGGAACGTAATGGCGATTTTGGTCGCGTTGCAGAGATCCGCTACGGTAAAGTGAAGGAACAGGAAAAACTGGTACACGACCTGAGCGAAGAACTGAATAAAATCTCTGCTAATCATAAACGTCTTCTTAAAGAAGAAGTGGATGCGGAAGACATTGCAGAGAATGTAGCCAAAGCTACCGGTATCCCGGTATCTAAAATGATGCAGAGTGAGAAGGATAAATTGTTACATCTGGAAGAAGAATTGCATCAGCGGGTAGTTGGACAGGACGAAGCCATTATCGCGGTTTCTGATGCCATCCGCCGCAGTCGCGCCGGTTTACAGGATCCTCGCCGCCCGATCGGGTCTTTCATCTTCCTCGGTACCACCGGGGTGGGTAAAACAGAGCTGGCCAAAGCATTGGCGGAGTACCTGTTCGACGACGAAAACATGATGACGCGTATCGATATGAGCGAATACCAGGAGAAACATGCAGTAAGCCGACTGGTAGGAGCGCCTCCGGGATATGTTGGGTACGATGAAGGCGGACAGCTGACCGAAGCAGTACGCCGCAAACCTTACTCAGTGGTATTGCTGGACGAAATCGAAAAAGCGCACCCCGATACTTTTAACATTTTGTTACAGGTACTCGACGATGGACGCCTGACCGATAACAAAGGCCGCGTGGTGAACTTCAAGAACACCATCATTATCATGACCAGCAATATGGGCAGCCATATCATCCAGGAAAATTTTGAAAACATTAATGACTCCAACAGAGAAGAGATTGTAGATAAGACGAAGGAGGAAGTCATGAATCTGCTGAAACAAACGATCAGACCTGAATTCCTGAACAGGGTAGATGAGGTGATCATGTTCCAGCCATTAATGAGATCTGAAATTAAAGGAATAATTAACATTCAGTTGCAGCAACTGAAGGACATGGTAGCGAAAAATGGCATGATATTGGAATTTTCTGATTATGCGCTCGAATACCTTTCCGTTCAGGGTTACGACCCACAGTTTGGTGCAAGACCGCTGAAACGCCTCATTCAAAAAGAAATCATCAACCTGTTAAGTAAGAAGATTCTGGCAGGAGATATTGATAAGTCAAAACCAGTGTTGATCGATGTGTTTGACGGCGTAGTAGTAATAAGAAACAAGTAATTCTAAATACGACGATACATAGTTAACGACCAGCTCCGCGATTCCTCGCGGGGCTTTTTTATGCAAACATCCACGGTTTTCAGTAAATTCGAATGAATCAAAAAGTAACAGCGTATGACCGGAGAAAGAGAAAGAAGATTTATGCAACATGCTATTGCACTATCACGCAGAGGAATGGAAAATGGAGATGGTGGCCCTTTTGGTGCAGTAGTGGTAAGAGGAGATGAAATAGTAGGAGAGGGATGGAATCAGGTACTGATGCATTCAGACCCTACTGCCCATGCTGAAGTGGTGGCCATCCGTGAGGCTTGTAGAAAATTAGGCTCCTTCCAGCTGCACGACTGCGAAATATTTACCTCTTGCGAGCCCTGTCCGATGTGTCTCGGTGCCATTTACTGGGCACGCCCTCAACGTGTTTATTATGCTAACTCAAAGGAAGATGCCGCTGCCATCAATTTCGATGACTCTTTCATCTACCACGAAATAGGCGTGGCGCATGATCATAAAAAGATACCGCTGATACCACTCCCCGACAAAGCAGCCCTCGCCGTTTTCCAGGATTGGAGAAACAAATCAGACAAAAAACTCTATTAATAAAAAATGCAGCGAAAATCTTCGCTGCATTTTTTAATATAATGTTTCCGCTGCATTTAATGCTGACAGCTGATAGCTAAAGACTAACAGCTTTCTCTCAATGCCCGAACCCTTTCTGAGAAAAGTGATATGCCCAGAAAAGCGCCAGTAACAGGAAGAGTATGGCAACAATGATCACCGTGAGATAGATGTAATGCTCGCTTTTCCTTCGTGGCCGGTAACGTCTCCGGAGTTTCTTCAGCAGGCCCCATTTCATTTCGATGATCCAGCCGGGTATCTTCTCCTTTTCTTTGATGGCGGACAGTCCCTCCAATGCATCGCTGCAAAGTTCACAGTCAGCCAGGTGCATTTCTACTTCATGCTGCTCTTCGGGCGACAGCTTTCCCTGGACGTAGTCCAGCAGCTGCTGTTGCGAAGGACAGCCTGTAGTAACAAAAATATCGTTGAAATGCTCGTTCATATCATTATTGATGCAAATTAACGCTTATTTGCGCGTTGTTGTTTTTCCAGTATAAGTTTCAGGTTCCTCTTTCCATTCTGAATATAGCTCTTAACCTGTAGCAGGCTATATCCTGTCCGATCGGCAATTTCCTGGTACGACTTCTTCTGCAGATAGAACAGATCCACACATACCTTCTGTTCCTCATTCAGCTGAGCCATGGCCTGTCCCATGTTTTCCAGCAACAGATCCTTCTCCTGGTATGTTTGCTTGTCTTCCGCTTCAACAGCCATATCGGCAGCATGCTTATCGGATATCTCTTCCTTATACTTCATATGCTTCTGACGCAGCTGCATCAGGCAATAGTTTTTAGTTACCTGGTATATCCAGGCCCGGAAATACTGTATTTCATGTTTATTAATATCGGATAATACCTTCAGGAAGATCTGCTGTACCGCATCGCGGGCATCTTCCTCGTTTTTTAGGTATTTCATACACATACCCAGTAATAGCAGCGCATAGCGGTCAAACAGCACACCTACCCAATCACTGTTGTTATCAGCTTTGAACCGTTGCAGGAGCTCCTGGTCTGTTAGTTGTTGTATATCTGGATTCGTCACAGGCTAAAAAAATGGAATGCTGCAAGTAAGATGCAGCATTCACAAAAATCCACAATATTTTTGATATCTAAAATTTACAAACTGTCTAATGCTTGCTGGGCGGCATTTTTCAGTGGTCCGTCCATTCGAATAACTTCCCTGAACATCCGTCTTGCTTTGCCCATCTGCCCTTTGCTGCGGTAGCAGACAGCGAGCTGGTAGCGCGCCATTTCCACATATTTGCCGGAGCTGACAGATTCAATACGTTTGTAACGGTCGATCGCCTCACCGAGGTTACCTTGTTGCTGATATACCATTGCAGCTTTATACAGGTATTCATCGCTGTTAATAGGAGCAGGGGCATCCTTTTTAGCTGTTTCTACAGATGGCGCCTGTTCTTTAGGAGTAGATTTGGTTTCAGTTGGCTGGTCATTTTTCTTGTCATCATTATTTTTTTCCTTCGCGGCAGCTTCTTTTGCGGCCTTATCAGCAGCAGCAGCCTTTTTAATGGAATCCTGCTGCTTCTGCTGCAGTGCTACACGCCGGAGACTGTCGGCCGTTGCTCTCCGCTGTTGTGCTTTCAACGCTGCTGCCTTTTTTAATGCGGCGGAATCAACGCGTTGCGCCGGAGGCGTAACTGGCGGCTGAGTGGTACCAGGCGCAGGTTTATGCCCGGGAGCCGTTGTATTCGGCGGTGGATGCCCGTCGCCTTGCACCGGTGCTACTACCTGCGCGGTCTCCGCTACATTACCGGTTTGTACAGCATCTTTTTCTTTCGCAGATACGTTGGCAGCCACCACATGTGCCGGTGGCTGATTACGCATATGCCCGCGTAATACATACACACTGCCTATACCCAATCCTATAAACGCCACTATCCAGAAATACACGAGCATATTTTCCTTATTCCTTTCTTTCCGTGTATACTGAGCTACTTTCTGTACATGCGAAACCGGCTGTACGCTGTTTTGTACATAGCGTTGAAGCTTACCGGTGAGATCATTGTATCTCTCCGTATTTCCCTCCTTCTCTAATGCCAACAGGGCGTCATAACACAAATCACAATCTGCGAGATGCTGTTCTACCAGGTGTCTTTCCACATCAGTAAGCCTGCCTTCCATATACCGTGGCAGCTGGTCTTTACTCAGGCAGCGGATGGAGGAAAAGATCTTCAGTACTTTTTCATTATTCGGTTTACTACTTAACATATCCCTGATTCATAAATAGCTTGGCAAGTTTCCCCTTGGCGGCTTTCAGCTGGGATCTCAGTTTTTCTCTGGAAATTCCGGTAGCAGCTGAAAGGTCGGCAAAAGATTTATTTTCGAGATAAAATTGCGTAATGAGTTCCTTTTCTTCTGCATTCAACCGTTGCAGCGCCTGCTCCAGCCTGACAGCCAGATCCTGGCGGTCGATGACGTTGGTAGCGGCCTTGTCAACAGTATTTTCAATATGCAGCAGATCTCTTCCATCACGGGAAGGATAGAAAGGCGTATTTTTTTCGGGCTTGCCCAGATACCCTTTCTGGATATGTAGTATCCACTCGTTGACCTTATAGATGGTCTGTGTTTTCAGGCTGGCATTCAGTCGTTGTAACAGGGCGGGAAATACTATATTGGGGTCATAGTTAGAGTTATCCAAATGGGGCATTGTTACCGCAACCAGCAGATGACTGTACCTGTCCATCAATACTCCTTCTGCCTCGCGATCGTGCTGTTTCCTGGCGCGGGATATCAACTCCTTATCCGATAAATTGGTTAACTGTTGTTGCATAAACTTATTACTTTATATTTACGTACAAAAGCGGAAAAAGTTCATTCAGCACATAATATTATTGAATAATAAAACGGATTTATACAATTTATATGCCATACGCCATTGTTATTGTGCCAGTTGCGCCTTTGAGGGCCTCAGCTTCACACAGAAGCGAAATGATCTCCCAGCTTTTATGGGGTGCTTGTGTGGAAATAATAGAGACCGCATCAGACGGCTGGGTTCAGGTAAAAAATCAGTACGATGAATATACGGGCTGGGCTACTGTTGCCCACCTGGAAACAATCAACGAAAAACTGTACCAGGCTCCCGCCACCCATTATTTTCCGCACTGGGTAAACCGGGTTACTGTAAACGGCCGGCCAATGCACATTCCTTTCGGTTGCGTGATTAAAAGTGGTAATGATACCGGTACGCAATGGGGAAGTATCAACATAAGCTTCGAAGATAAGCCTCTTTCTCTGATTAGCGCCGCTAATATTGATATCAATGCAATGAAAAACGCCGCATGGCAATTTCTGAATACTGGTTATCTGTGGGGCGGGGTCAGCGTTTTTGGGGTCGACTGCTCCGGGTTCACTCAAAATGTATTCAGGCTTTCAGGTATCCATTTGTGGCGCGATGCTTATCAACAGGCCACGCAGGGAAATACCGTTGATTTTCTGCAGGAAGCCCGGTTGGGAGATCTTGCTTTCTTTGATAATGAAGAAGGCCGCATCACACATGTAGGTATCCTGCTGAATGATCACGAAATTATACATTCTTCCGGAAAAGTCCGCATAGATCCTATCGATAACCAGGGCATTACTAATGCAGATACAGGGGTAAGAACACACCAGCTGAGAATAATAAAAAGAATGATTAGCTAGTGGCTACCAGCTGCCAGTGGCTGACAGCCGGTAACTTCTTTAGCTTTATTTGAAGTTCTTTTTATAATCTTCAAAGCTTTTGAGAATAATTTCTGCTGCTTTCTTCTTATTCTGGAATTCTTCTACCACTACGGTTTTCCTTTCCAGTTTTTTGTATTCTTCAAAGAAATGACGCATTTCATCGATGAAATGAGGAGGCAGCTCGGAAATGTCGTTGATATGGTTCACGCTCATATCATTAGCCGCCACGGCGATGATCTTGTCATCCGCCTCGCCGCCATCAATCATTTGCATAACACCAATCACTTTCGCTTCGATGATACACATCGGTACACACTCGATCTGTGAGATAACGAGTATATCCAGCGGATCATGATCATCGCAATATGATTGAGGAATAAAGCCGTAGTTGGCAGGATAATATACAGAAGAATATAAAACCCGGTCCAGTTTCAGTAAACCGCTATCCTTATCCAATTCGTATTTCGCCCGGCATCCCTTTGGAATCTCTATAATGGCATTTACAACATGAGGCACTTCAGAACCAGGGCTCACACTGTGCCAGGGATTTGTCATCATAAAATCTACTTTACTTTAAGGTTTATTGTTCAATATCTGCATTATACAGGAAAGCAGCCTGCTTATTCACCTCACTTTTCAGGTAAGCCAGATGTTGGTTTCCGGTAAGTAAAACGGGAACTAAGCCACACATACTGAATCGTATAATGCGTGGCAAAATTAAGGGAACTGACCGTTAATAGCTAATAATTATCTCTCCCTTTTATATAAAAAAGGAAAAGAAGCGGCAATTACCTGGTTTGCGGTGCTGTAGCCCCGGTTTGACTGGCAGTGTCAACAGACGGTACAACAACGGTGGCAGAGTCGAAGGCATTGGCATTACCTGCCTGAGGGGTGTAATTGGGAATAATGCTGTCGAATGTCAGAGAGATCTTCCATTGACCGTTTTCTTTCACCATTTGTAATACCTCTTTCTGATGTGCAGAAGAGTTCAGTATGGTAACAGCAGCTTTGTCGCCGTTTTCCTCTATGTTAACCACCTCGATCTTCGCATTTTTGATTTTTTCACGTTCAGCCCCACTACGGCGGCCATCAAAAATAGCGTAGATCTGAATTACCTGTTGAGATTCTTTAGTGGCATAATCTTTTGCCTGGTCATAGTTCGAATCCTGAATCGCATGCATAAACGCCAGTGCTACCTCTTCTGGGGAAGCCTTTTTCTTGCAACTGCCCAGTAGTAAAGTGGTCAACAAGGCCAGCGTCATGATTCGAAAAAAATTGGTCATGCGGTCGATAAGTTATTATATATCACAACAAAAATAGGGGTAAACTTCAATTCTGCAAAGTCATCAACTATAGTATAGCTCATTCACAGGCTCCCGGATTGAGTATTTCCCTGAATAAAAAACAGGTGAACTTACGGCAAACGCCGTTAACAAAGAGTTAATATTTATTTGCCCGGCTCCCGGCGACACAGATAACAGCCCGGAAAACTGCCTTCCCGTAGCATATCTGTATCAGCCGATAGCCGGACGATTGAAATGAACTACTTGTCTTTATTCGCGTCGTATGCCTTGATGATTGCCTTTACCAGACGGTGTCTTACCACATCTTCTTCATCAAGCTCTACATGCCCTATACCATCAATGTTGCGAAGGATACGCGTTGCTCTTTCCAGACCGGATTGCTGATTCTTAGGTAAATCTATCTGCGTAAGGTCACCAGTGATGATGGCCTGTGCAGAAGCACCAATACGGGTCAGAAACATCTTGATCTGTAAATCCGTAGCATTCTGCGCTTCATCGAGGATAATAAAGGAATTATCCAATGTACGTCCACGCATGTATGCCAGCGGCGCAATTTCAATGATACGGTTGGTCATGTAGTAACTCAGCTTTTCAGCGGGGATCATATCATCCAGAGCATCATAAAGCGGGCGCAGATAAGGGTCAATCTTCTCTTTCAGGTCTCCGGGCAGAAATCCCAGGCTTTCGCCTGCTTCCACCGCAGGGCGGGTGAGGATAATCTTCTTAACAGCCTTGTTTTTGAGCGCTCTTACCGCCAATGCAACAGCCGTATAGGTTTTACCAGTACCAGCAGGACCAATCGCAAAGATGATGTCGTTCTTCTCTGCCATCGCTACCAACTTCTTCTGGTTTGCCGTGCGAGCCCGTACTGTACGGCCATTTGGACCAAATACTAATACTTCATTGGGATTACGCTCACTGAAATTATCGATTCTTATGCCTTCCTCATCTCCCAGGATCTGTTCAAAATAATTCTCCGTCAGGTTTCCATTCCGTTCAAGGTATTTTACTATCTGACCGATTTTCTCCTCTGCTGTAGCTACTTCCTCGGGCGCTCCGCTTAATTTTAACTGGGTGCCCCTGGACAGGATTTTGAGCAATGGAAATTTCTTTTTCAGCAGATCAAGTTTCCCGTTATTAACACCGAAAAACTCTATGGGATTAATACTGTCTAAATTGATAATGGATTCAGTCAATGATTCTACGATTTAATTGTCCAGGAAATGTCGGTATTTTTCAATCCGAATATATTTAAATCTTGTACAACCTGGAACACGCAATTGTTAAGCTATCACTAAATTCTGTAGCCGTTTTGTTTGAACGCTTCCACCCTGGAGGCAATATCCTTATTGCCCAGGGCCAGAATACGGGCTGCCAGAACCGCTGCATTGCGCGCACCGGCTTTTCCTACTGCCAGGGTACCTACCGGTAAACCTGCAGGCATCTGTACAATGGAATACAGCGCATCAATACCTCCGGGCAAACCGCCATCCAGCGGAACTCCCAGTACCGGTAAAGACGTATAGGCAGATACCACTCCGGGTAATGCAGCTGCCATACCGGCTGCAGCGATGATAACGCCAAAACCTTTCTCCTGTGCGGTTATACATAATTCTCTTACCTTATCAGGATTGCGATGTGCGGAAGCCACGACTAATTCGTTCTCAATGCCAAAATACTGAAGGTGTTTCTGTGATTCTTCCATTACAGGCTTATCACTCTCGGAACCCATGATAATCAAAACTTTCATCTACTATATTTTAAAATATACTAATTTATTAAAGTCACTCAAAGATATTGATCGTTTAACAATTTTAGAAAACTGAAAATCCACAACTGGTGGATAAACACCCCGGCAGTTTTTTCCCGGCCCCGGATACGTGTGGTACATACGGGGAATTGACCTTTATCAGGCATTTTATTACTTTTACAAATTCAATAGATTTTTTTATATATAATATCTGTTTCGGACAGATCCTGACACAACGATATTTAGATCCTGCTATCATATGAATGGAGTTATGCTGGAACAGTACCACCGCCACTTACAGCATCTTGAATCCGCCATCAACGCCTGGGCTTTTTCTGTTACAACAGACGCTTCAGGAACCCTGACTGCTGTAAATGCGCAGGCGGCGGCTGTATTGCAGCAAGCCCCCGACCAACTCCTCGGCCGGGATTTTAACAGCGTTTTCTGCCCGGCCGATCAGCAGCAATGGCGGCAGATCTGGGAGAAGTTACTGGCCGGAAACCCGGTCAGGGAACAGATTTGTTTCCTCCCGGCTGGTACTCCTCTATGGCTGGAAGCCGGCCTCAGCCCGGTTACCGACGAATCCGGCGCTGTAACGCACTGCATGCTCATCGGCATGGATATTACCTCCCGCAAGCTGGATGAGATCAAAAGAGCCCAGAATGAGTTGTACTACAGCCAGGTGCTGGAAAACCTGCCACTAGGCCTCCAGCAGTTTGCTGCCGACGGCGTTAGCATGGATATGAACAACCGCCAGCGCAATATCTGGGGCGAAACACATCCCTTTTTTACTCAACCCGGGTACAAATGGCTGGACGACCCTTTCTACCGCATCAATGGCCTCGCCGGAATGTTCTCCGATGCCCTCAGCTCCGGCAGAACCGTAAAACGGGAAATCCTGCTCAACTATCGCGAAAAGAAACACGGCAATATCACCCGGCTGTATCCGGTCTATTTCGAAGCTACGCTCTTCCCGGTCACCGACAAGCAACGCCATCATGTAAACATCTTCCTGATCCTCGACGATATTACCGAGAAAAAAATTTCAGAACTCAGCCTGCAGAAAAGCGAACGGCTGCTCGACAATATCATCGAAAATTTGCCCATCGGCTATATCCAATTCGATAATTTCGGATTCATCCGCCGCATTAATCAGACCCAACGGTCGTTTTTTAATTCACCACAGTTGAGCCGCCGCCAGCCCTTCAATGTCATGAGCGATGAACTGGCTACTTCGTTTGAGCTCGACAAACTCTTTATTCAGGCGCTCGAAGAAAACCGGTCTATCAGGGTGGAGAAACGGATCGATTTTTCGCAGGATCAGCGCTGGACTACCGTCGGACGCGAAGTATACCTCGATCTGACTGTTTTCCCGGTCATAGAGCCGGTGGATAAGGAAATGATTGTGGTGGCCCTCGTGAATGATATCACCGACCAGAAATTACAGGAACTGGAGATGGAGAAAAGCCAGGAATTCCTCCAGCAAACCGGCAGCATTGGCAAAATAGGGGGCTGGGAACTGGATCTCGACAGTAAAAAGGTACGATGGACCAGCCAGTCGTACCACATTCATGATACCTCACCTGATGAAGAAATAGACATCGATAAGGCGATGTCGTTCTACACCGCCGAAGCCAGGGAAAGCCTGGATATACTGATGAAGCAGTGCATAAGGGAAGGCAAGCCCTTTGATGTGCAGCTGACTATCGTTACAGCCAGGCAGCAGCTGAAGAAAATACGTTCCATCGGCCAACCGGGCTACGTAGATGGCCGCCTCGTCAGGATGTACGGCGTGGTACAGGACGTCACCGAACAGCTGGAGATCCGCGATGCATTGACCCGGAATACAGAACTGATGCGCCTTTTCTTCGATACTATCGATATGGGCTATGCGGCTATGGAAAAGAACGGAAACGTTAATTTCCTGAACCGTAAAGCGGAAAAAATGATAGGCCACCCCGTTGTGATAGGCAGCAACATTTTCAAAGAATTCCCCAGGCTCAGCGGTACAGTGTTCTATGCAAGGCTGCAGGAATGTGCACAGCAACAGGCGTCCCAGTCGTTCGGTATCTACTTCCCCGGCGTAGACAAATGGTACGATTTCCTGATGACGCCCATGCAGGACGGCGGTATTTCCGTATTCATGCGGGATATCACCGACAGCCGCAAGCTGCAGAAAGAGCTTAGAAAAGCCAACGACCAGCTGTCGAACCTGAATAAGAACCTCCTGAATCAGAACAAGCAGCTGGAAGACTTTGCCCATATCACCTCCCATAATCTCCGGGCGCCGATTGCCAACCTCAAAGCCCTGATGCAGATGCACAATGAGGCCGCCGCCCAGCAGGAACGCGACCTGTATCTGGGGATGGTACATGAGGTGATCAAAAAGATCGATGAAACCCTGAACGACCTCGTGGAGGTAGTGCAGATAAGAAAAGATGTGAATGTTGAGAAGGAAAAGTTGTTATTTGCAGAAAGATTACAGAAAGTAATGGATGTTTTACTGGTAGATATCGAAACCAGCGGCATCCGGATTACGTATGATTTTAATGAGGAACCGGCGATAGAGTATCCTAAGGTATATCTGGACAGTATATTACAGAACTTTATTACCAATGCCATCCGCTATCGTTCCCCGGATCGCCCGCCTGCGTTGCATTTACAGACGAGGAGAGAGAACGAACAGATATTGCTGACCGTACAGGACAACGGGGTAGGGATAGACATGGAGCGATTTGGCAGTAAATTATTCGGGTTCCGTAAAACGTTTCACAAAAACAAAGATGCCAAGGGAATCGGTCTTTTTATTACCAAAACCCAGGTGGAAGCAATGAACGGAAGCATAAGAGCTGAAAGCATTCCCGGAGAGGGAACGAAATTTATTATTACATTTAGATCCGAATAAACCCCTTTTATGAAACTGATCAATACGATCTTTATTGTAGATGACGATCCGATTCATCAGCAGATTGCTAAAATCATGATCGAACGTCAGGCTATCAGCAGTCATATCCGCGTATTTTCAGATGCGCAGGATGTGCTGGATTTTATACGGGAACATGCAGGGGACAAGGAGGCATTGCCGGATCTGATCCTGTTGGACCTCAACATGCCGGTAATGGATGGTTGGGAATTCCTGGAGGAATACGCATCCTTCCATAACCAGCTGCCAAAGAGTATCCGGATATTTGTGCTGACATCTTCTATTGATGAAAAGGATAAAGAACGGGTGGGCCATTACAAATTCGTAACAGGCTATCTCACCAAACCGTTATCCAAAGAGATTATTGCGCACTTGTCTTGAGTGCACGGATAGTTTTCTCCGGATCTGGGGAAGAAAAAATAGCGCTGCCGGCTACCAGTACATTTGCTCCTGCATGAATTAACTGCCCGGCATTTTCTGTTCCTATACCGCCGTCAACTTCTATCAGTGCATGTGCATTATTTTCTGAGATCAGCTTCCGTAATTGTCCGATTTTATGATAGGTTTGTTCGATGAATGTCTGCCCGCCAAAACCCGGGTTAACACTCATCACCAGCACCACGTCTATATCCCGGATAACATTTTCCAGCATTCCCACCGGCGTATGCGGATTAAGCGCTACTCCTGCCTTCATACCCAGCCCCTTGATCTGTTGTATGTTCCGGTGCAGATGGATACATGCTTCCAGGTGTACTGTGAGAATATCCGCACCTGCTTTTTTGAATTCCGCCGCATATTTTTCCGGTTCTTCTATCATCAGATGCACATCACATGGTTTTTTTGCCCGCTGTTTTATTTGGGAGATGACGGGCAGGCCATAGCTGATGTTAGGCACAAATCTTCCATCCATTACATCCAGATGAAACCAGTCAGCCTCACTGCGGTTAACCATGTCCACTTCTTTTCCCAGCTCCAGGAAATTTGCTGCCAGTAATGATGGCGCCACTAAAACAGGATGATTTTCCAAATGCAATATTTTTGATTACTGTAAATGTAAGTAATTAAGGATTGAGTCTTTTCAAGGCTGCTGCCGCTTCTTTGAAATCTTTTTTGAAAGAAAGCGCCTTTGTATAATCTTCTGCTGCCTGTGTTTTATTTCCTTGTTGCTCCAGGGCCTGCGCCCGGTAGTAATAGGCCCAACCATCTGTAGGAGCAGATTTCACGGCAAGATGATAGTAGTTATAGGCTGCTTTCCAGTCTTTTTGTTTGGCGTAAATACTGCCCATCGCCAGATAGGCCGGCTCAAACCCCGGATCTGCAACTATGCACCGGTGATAAATGTTCAGCGCTTCGGCTTCCTTACCCTGCTCTTCGCGGAACTGACCTGCTTCAAACAATGGATGGGCATTGGTGCTGTCCTGCTGCCAGGCCTGTATATAATACCTTGCTGCTTCAGGCGCTTTCCGGGCCCTGAGCAGATCGCCCAGTTCCATGAGTGCTTCAAACTCAGGCTGTGCCCCCGCCGTTTTAACGGCTTCGCTAAGATAGCCGATGGCGGCGCTGGTATCCTGCTTGTCTTCCGCCATGCGGGCTTTCAGATAAAAAGCTTTGTCGCGGCCGTCTTTCGTTTGTACCAGCACGTTAGCAATGCTGTCCGCACTTTCGCTTTGCCTGTTTTCGATCAACGCTGTTCCCAGTTTGTATTGCAGGTACGTATAGCCGGGAGCGGTAGTCAGTGCCTGGCGGAAAAAGGTAGCAGCGCCTTTATAGTTATTGATAACGAGGGCTGCTTCGCCGGCGCCTGCCCAATAATCTGTATTGGCCGGCATCAGCCTGGCGGCCTTTTCAAAGTCGGCCTGCGCCAGTGCCGGATCTGTATTGAATAATAACAGGGCCCGGCGGTAATATAGTTCGTGATGGTCCGGAAACTGTTGGATAGAATCTGTTACCGGGCGGATGATATCGCTTTGCAGAACGGAGTCGGCATGACTGAGCGTATTCGTTTCCTTCGGGGCGCCGGTGTGCTGACATGCCACGACGCCCGCCATTAACAGGAGGATAGGTAAGTGCTTCATACTGGCGTCAAAGCTACTGAATCCTTATTGCATTAACCAGCTTTTGAATTCCTGGTAATCAGCCGCCAGTAAGGTGGCCTGTTTCTCTTTTCCGTACAACGACATCACTTTGGAAGGAGTATAGATCTCCTCGCGGATCGAACGGGGTGCAGTATCTTCGAACTTCACCGGGTGGGCTGTTTCGAGGAAAACGCCACTTAGCTCAGGCGAGGTTTCGAGGTAGCGTTGCAGGCCCATAAATCCAACTGCTCCATGAGGATCCAGCATATAGTGGTTTTCTTTCCACACCTGTTCCATGGTTCTGCTGGTTTCTTTATCGTTGAAGCTGTAGGCGGTCAGTTTTTCTTTCAGGGCAGGAAGACTGTTTCCGAACAGTTCCAGTATCCTTACAAAGTTGCTGGGATCGGCCACGTCCATGGCGTTAGACAGTGTAGGGAAGGCGGTGCCTGGTTCGTATTTGCCGCTGGTCATGAAGCGGGGAACGGTATCGTTGATATTGGTAGCTGCCACAAAATGAGAAACCGGGAGCCCGATGGCGGCTGCCATCATACCGGCACAGATATTACCGAAGTTGCCGCTGGGTACAGAAAATACCAGTCGCGGATGCGCTGCCTTCATCTGCTTATAAGCCAGGAAATAGTAGAACATCTGTGGCAACCAGCGGGCTACGTTGATGGAGTTGGCGCTGGTCAGCGGTCTTTGGGCCTGCAACTCCTGATCCAGGAAAGCAGTTTTTACCAGTTGCTGGCAATCATCAAAGGTACCCTGGATTTCCAATGCATGAATGTTTCCGCCCAATGTAGTCAGTTGCTTTTCCTGCAACAGGCTCACTTTCCCTGAAGGATAGAGGATCACTACTTCCACCCCCGGTACGTTGTAGAAACCGCTGGCCACTGCTCCGCCTGTGTCGCCGGAGGTAGCTACCAATACGGTTACAGCCCGGGAACTATTGCGGCGGAAATAGCCCAGGCAACCAGCCATGAACCTTGCACCTACATCTTTAAAAGCAAGCGTAGGGCCGTGGAATAATTCCAGTGCATAAGTATGACCGGTCACTTTTTGTACCGGAAACGGAAAGTGCAGGGTATCAGTAACGATTTTGCGTAAAGCTTCTTCGGGTATTTCATCACCTGTAAACGGACGGATTACATGGAGCCCGATCTCATGATCCGTATAGTCGTGAATGTTAGTTATAAAATTTTTATCGAGGACGGGAATATTTTCAGGAAAATATAAACCTCTGTCCGGAGCTAACCCTTGTACAACGGCTGTTTCAAAATTTACCTTGTGCTGCTTGTTCTGTAGGCTGAAATACTGCATGAATAATACGTTGTTTTTGGTTAGTCAATCACTTTTACACCGGCGGTGTTGATCCGGGAAACATAGATTTTATATTCCACTCCAAGTGGCGCGTAAACGCTATCCATAGTGGCCGCTACTTTGCGGGCATTCTCTTCTCCTTTACTAAGCATGAATACAGAAGGACCGGAACCGGAAATGCCTCCGCCGAGTGCACCGGCTTCCCTGCATTTCAGTTTCAATTCGTGGAATGCCGGTATAAGTATCGCCCGTACAGGCTCTACAATCACGTCTTCCAGCGAACGGCTGATGAGCTCATAGTCGTCCTGGTACAGCCCGGCCACCAATGCGCCTACATTTCCCCATTGGCGGATGGCATCGGTCATCAGCACTTTCTGCTTCAGTATTTCGCGTGCATCCGAGGTTTTTACCTCTATCTGTGGATGTATAACGGTCACCCATAAATGCTCGGGTGTATGCAGGGTGGTTATATCCAGCGGACGGTAGCTCCTGACAAGGGTGAAACCTCCCAGGATGGCCGGCGCCACATTATCAGCATGGGCCGAACCACAGGCCAGTCTTTCTCCCTCCATGGCAAAACGCACCAGTTGCTTCCTCGTGAAAGGCTCTCCCAGCAATTTGTTTACTCCTACTACAGCGCCGGCGCTGCTGGCTGCACTGGAGCCAATGCCGCTGCCGGGATGTATTTTTTTAAAGATCTCTATTTCTATACCTACATCAGGCTGATCGTACTTCTGCAGGAGCGCCTGTACAGCTACTCCAGCCACGTTCCGTGCCGGATCCAGCGGGAGATCTGCTCCGTGAATGGCGGTAATGCGGATACCAGGTTCGGCGGATCTCCGGAGTATCATTTCATCGCCGGGCGCATCGAGCGCCAGCCCTATCACATCAAAGCCACAGGCTACATTGGCCACTGTTCCGGGTGCAAATACTTTTATACTGTCCATATTACCTTTGCTAGTTTAATTTAATAATTGATTTCCACGTTTACAACAGGGTGGCGCTAATTCATATAAAGTTTATAGTCTTGCACTACGGATGATATCCGCAAATATACCTGAAGCGGTAACATCGGCGCCGGCGCCGGCCCCCTTTACAATAAGCGGCTGCTCCTGGTAACGACTGGTGGTATACAACACGATATTGTCTTTGCCTTCCAGCTTAAAGAACGGATGATCTGCCGCTACGCTCTGCAAGCCAACGGAAGCCCTGCCATCTTCATATCTTGCTACAAACTTCAATCGCTTACCCTCCGCTTCAGCAGCTTCTCTCAGGCCCTGAAAGTGTGCGGCATGTACGTCCAGCTGTTCGTAGAAATCGGGCACAGATGGCGCATCCAGGCATTCGGCCGGCAGAAAGGAGTGATTCACAATTTCATCTATCTCAATGGCAGCACCGCTTTCCCTGGCCAGGATCAGAATCTTTCTCATCACATCTTTTCCGCTCAGGTCAATCCGTGGATCGGGTTCAGTGTACCCTTCATCCTGTGCGGCTTTCACCACTTCGCGGAAACTGGCGCCGTTGACAAAATGATTGAAAACAAAATTCAGACTGCCGGAAAGTACCGCTTCTATACTGTGTACTTTATCGCCGCTCCTGACAAGATCATTCAGCGTATTGATCACCGGCAAACCTGCTCCCACATTGGTTTCGAAAAGGAACGAGGCATTGTATTTACGGGCCAGGTCTTTCAGCTTTTTGTAATAAGCATAGTCGGAAGAACAGGCAATTTTATTACAGGTAACCACAGAAATACCATGTTGCAGGAATTCGTGGTAAACGGCAGCAATGTCGGCGCTGGCAGTATTATCCACAAATACGCTGTTACGGAGGTTCATGGATTTGATCCGCTGTACGAAGTCGTCTGTCGATAACTGCTCGCCTTCGTCCAGTTCCTTCTTCCAGTTCTGAAGCGAGATGCCGCTATCGCTCAGCAGGATGCGTCTGCTGTTGGCAAGGCCGGCAACTCTTATCTGCAGGCCCAGTTCGTGTTGCAGATAATGCTGTTGCTGCTGCAATTGCTCCAGTAGCTTACTGCCTACGTTGCCAACACCGGCTACAAAAAGATTGATCTGTTTGAGCGGTGTTTCAAAAAATGTCTCGTGCATAACGTTCAGCGCTTTTTTGATATCAGCCTTATTGATCACTGCGGAAATATTTTTTTCGGTAGACCCCTGGGCAATAGCCCGTACATTAATACCGTTCCGGCCCAGTGTTCCGAAGAGTTTACCGCTGATGCCATGATGGTTTTTCATTTGGTCGCCCACAACGGCTACTATGCAAAGATCTTTTTCCACTTGCAGGGGAGCAATCCTTTTTTCGGTTATTTCCTGCGCAAACTCACTGTCTACAGCTGTTTTTGCCTTCAGCATATCTGCGTCATGTATGCCCACAGTGATAGAGTGTTCAGAGGAACTTTGGGTAATCAATATAACGTTGATGCGTTCCCGTAAGAGCGATTCAAACAGCCGTTTTGAAAACCCCGGAATGCCCACCATGCCGCTTCCTTCAAGGGTCAGCAGGGAAATATGCTGTATGCCTGAAATGCCGGTCACAGGGAAGTTCCGGTCCGCCTGATCCTGGATAAGCGTACCATGATCTTCAGGCGCGAATGTATTCCTGATCCAGATGGGAATACGCCGGTTCATCACGGGTTGTATGGTAGGAGGGTAGATGACTTTCGCTCCGAAATGCGACAGCTCCATGGCTTCCACATAGGAGATATGCGAAATAGGAATGGCTTGTGATACAATCCGCGGATCGGCGGTCATCATACCGCTTACATCTGTCCAGATATCCAGCACAGATGCACTGACGGCAGCAGCAACAATGGCTGCTGTATAATCGGAGCCGCCCCGGCCCAGGGTAGTGGTTTCTCCTTCAGCAGTAGCCGCCACGAAGCCTGGCAGCACTACATAGTCGGCCCCGGCCTGTGCAAAATACTGGGATATATTATGATTGGTGGCAACAAAGTTCACGGTGGCGTGCCCGAAGTTATTATCAGTAACAATCAGCTCGCGGCTGTCTTTGCAGGTGGCAGAAAATCCGGCTTGTTTAAGCTTTTCTGCAACGATGGTACACGACATCAGTTCGCCGTAACTCATGATTTTATCGAGGGTGCGTGCACTCATTTCTCCTACCTGGAAAATGCCGTCGCACAGGTTTTCGAGCGCATTGAGTTTTTTCTTCAGCTGGCTGATTTGCCCGCTTTGCGCAGTGATAGGGAACAATTCGCGGATAGTGTCCAGGTGCCTGACCTCAATTTCCTGCAATATCTGTTTATATTCTTCCTTACCCTGCTCTGCCAGCTGGCCGCAACGTATAAGCTTGTCCGTTATCCCGCCAAGCGCCGATACCACGATAGCATACTGTCCGGCTGGTTTATGTTGTCTGAGGATATTACAAACCTGGTCGATCGCTTTGGCGCTTCCTACTGAAGTACCGCCAAATTTTAATACTTGCATATGAATATTTTATATATGGATAACTACGGGTCCTCCCGTTGATGTACCACCCGTGTGGTCGTTGGATCATATGTGAAAATTAACCCCGCACTGGGGTTGTAATGGTAGTGGACGTAATCGTCATAGTGCCCGCATGTTCCTGCCAGGAAGCAGGAATCAAAGAGATTTGATATGTACAAAACGGTTTCACTAGTTGAAATATGACGATTGTGTAACAAAAGTCTATAATTGTGGTGATAAATAAAAGCGCAGTGATTATTTTTAGAAATGCTTTAAAATTGCCTGCTTTTTTTGATTTAATATCTTTTTAGTGTTGTGTTTATTGATATTTATTTATCAAATGAGCTTTTTGTTGAGAAATTTACTGTTTAGACATTTTCTGTTAACTGTTTTTCGATGACATTTTAATGACATTATTTGATGGTGGATATTGAAATCGAGGACTGATCGACCCCGGCAAAAAAAATTGGCTGATTTGATTTATTTCTTACCTTAGGCATATAAATCACAGCCACTTGTCCATTTCACTGAAATATACAAGCAATAGTCAGCTTAATTACTACTTTCTCATGGCAACGCTCGCCATGGATTCGACTTTGGCATAACCTTTCCCAACGGCCGTAACCGGCTATCCTTCGTATTTATATACCGTAACTTTGTAATAGTAATCCGTTGCTGTTTCGTATGTATGTATCTGCCATCAGCGGAATATATGCTGCGCATTAAGAACTGGAATTATACACCAAGGCAATTTTTCATACACCAAAACAATTTTTCAAATTCCTGTTATGCCACATTATTATCAACTCGGACAAATACCGCATAAGCGCCATACCCAGTTTCGAAAGCCGGATGGCGGGCTGTATTCGGAACAGTTATTTTCTACGGAAGGTTTTTCTTCCAATTCAAGCCTGTTGTATCATTGTCATCCACCCACCAGTATTATCAAAGTAGATGAACCATATACCGTGCTGCCGAAAATAGCGGAAGAGAAAATGCTGAAACACCGCAGCTTTCTGGGATTCAATATGAAGCCGGCCGACGATTTTTTGCAGAGCCGCAAAGCCGTGCTGGTAAATAACGACCTGCATATTGTACTGGCAGCTCCCCGTCAGAGCATGGAGGGTTACTTCTATAAAAATGCAGATGCAGATGAAATGATATTCGTGCACGAAGGAACCGGGGTATTAAAAACCCAGTACGGTCAGCTGGAGTTCGGGTATGGCGACTATATAGTAGTACCGCGTGGAACGATCTACCAGATCCGGTTTAATGGTGATAACAACCGGTTATTTATTGTAGAATCGTTTAGCCCTATCCGTTATCCCAAACGTTACCTGAGCAAATATGGACAGTTAGCGGAACATGCACCTTATTGTGAACGGGATATCCGCCAGCCACAGCAGCTGGAAACGATAGATGAAGAAGGTGATTTCCTGATCCGTGTGAAGAAGAAAGGGGTTATATATCCCATTCATTATAAGTACCACCCGTTTGATGTGATCGGATGGGACGGATGCGAATATCCGTTCGCTTTTTCCATTCACGATTTTGAACCGATCACCGGCAGAGTGCATCAGCCGCCGCCGGTGCATCAGACTTTCGAGGGGAATAATTTTGTGGTTTGTTCCTTCTGTCCGCGGTTGTTCGACTATCATCCGCTATCGATACCCGCGCCTTATAATCACAGTAACATCGATAGTGATGAAGTGTTGTATTATGTGGATGGGGACTTCATGAGCCGTAAACACGTAGAGCGGGGAATGATCACTTTACATCCGGCCGGAATACCGCACGGGCCGCACCCCGGCGCGGTAGAGAAAAGTATAGGCGCAAAGGAAACAAAAGAACTGGCAGTAATGGTGGATACTTTCCATCCGTTGCAGATTACAGAAGAAGCACTGGGCATCGAAGACCAGGGCTATGTAATGAGCTGGGCTGAATAATATAATAATACCAACCTGATTATAACACCAAAACAATTGAAATGCTATGGAAACAGCATTAATAAATGCAGATAACCTGACCGGTCAGCAAGACTTTCTGCCGCTCAATGGAACTGACTACGTTGAGTTTTATGTTGGCAACGCCAAGCAGGCAGCCCATTATTACATGACCGCTTTTGGCTTTCAGGCAGTGGCTTATGCAGGCCCGGAAACAGGTGTGCGCGACAGGGCTTCTTATGTACTGGTGCAAAACAAGCTGCGTTTCGTATTAACCACTTCGTTGATACCTGATTCCGAAATTGCCCGTCATATTGCCAAACATGGCGATGGCGTAAAAGTGCTGGCATTGTGGGTAGATGACGCCCGCGCAGCATTTGAAGAAACAGTAAAAAGAGGCGCTACTCCTTATCTGGAGCCGGTGGTGGAGAAAGATGAATATGGAGAAGTGATACGCAGCGGCATCCGCACATACGGCGATACTGTACACGTATTCGTAGAACGCAAAAGCTATAAAGGATTGTTCATGCCGGGCTACAAAGCCTGGAAACCCCGCTATCAGCCTACAGACACCGGTCTTTTATACGTGGATCACTGCGTAGGCAATGTTGGATGGAATGAGATGAATACCTGGGTTGGTTTCTACGAACGGGTAATGGGATTCCGTAACCTCATCTCCTTCGACGACAGTGATATCTCCACTGAATATTCTGCGCTGATGAGTAAAGTAATGAGTAACGGTAACGGACGTGTGAAATTCCCGATCAACGAACCGGCTGAAGGAAAGAAAAAATCGCAGATCGAAGAATATCTTGATTTTTATGGAGGTCCGGGTGTGCAACACGTTGCTATCGCTACCGACGATATTATTAAAACCGTATCCGAACTGCAGCAAAGGGGCGTGGAATTCCTTACGGTGCCAGACAGCTACTACGAAACTTTATTACAGCGGGTAGGACATATTGATGAAGCAATAGCGCCACTGCAGCAGCTGGGGATCCTGGTAGACCGGGACGACGAGGGATACCTGTTGCAGATCTTTACAAAGCCCATTCAGGACCGGCCTACTGTGTTTTTCGAAATTATACAGCGCAAAGGAGCGAAGTCCTTTGGCAAGGGCAATTTCAAGGCGCTCTTCGAATCTATAGAAAGGGAACAGGCTTTGCGCGGTAATCTGTAGTGCAGGAACCTGATGTCTTTTATATATAGTAAGATTACAACAATGCTAAACATGCTTCTTTAAAAATTTCCGCCCCGTATTGCCGGGGCGGAAATTTTTTTGGTAATTTGGCATGGAGTTTGTTTCTTTGTTTTCAGATTCGATTAGGGAATCTAACCAACTCCAATATTTTAACTACAGTTATATGTCTGATTGACCAATGATGTTGTCAATCATTTAAAACCTCACCCAATATTTTAACCGCTGAATTTACACTGAAAATGTGTTTGTTTGCTTTGCAGGCAACTATCCGAAATCCGTCAGTGTTATATAAAACCCATTGATAACATGTTTGTTGTCATGTATTCAGCATTCATTTTCGATATTTTAACCACAATTGTATTCAACTGATAAACAATCCGTTATCAGTTTTTAAAGCCTACTTCCGATAAATTAAGCATTGACAGGTATGTATTGACCTTTCCGTGCCCCAGGGCACCCGGCTAATCTTATTTTCTAATAAATTAATTATTTATATAATGTATTTTGATTATTGTTTTTTTTAGATTAGTAGCCTGTAATAATTGTAAATACAGATAATTTAACACATATAAATTTTATTTTATTTAATTTTAAACATTATTATTAACTTTAATACACACTACTATGTTTACTACAAAAATTACAAACGGAACAATCGGTGCAGCTTTACTGGCTTCTGTAACCATTTTATCTTCTTTCCGCGGAGGCGACAACAAAACTTATCTGCATAAGGTAGTATCCTCTGCGGGTCAGACAATGCTGGAATACAATACAGACAAAACTATCAGCCGTATTGTACAGTTGCACAAAACTGAAGATAACAGCACTTACAATACTGTACAGATGCCAGTGTATGAAAATGGCAAACTCGTAAAAAGTCTGCTGGCTGATGACGAAAAAGCAACTTCCGGCGATGTATACCAGGCTTTCGAGTACAGTGGTGATCACATTTCCAAAATGAGCTATTACCGCGATGGTCAGGTGAATACCGTAGATTCACTGGCATATGATGCGAACGGACAACTGGCTACCCGCTATCAGTTCGGCAGAAATGCAAAAGGTGCACTGGTAATGACCGGCTATCAACAATACAACTGGGATAAAGAAGGCAACGTAGAACGCGTAGATAATTATGGAAAACAACCTGGCTATAGCAAATTCGTTTATACATCTTCCGTAAGTTATACCTACGACAATAAGCTGAATCCTCAACAGGAACGTCCGGAACTGGCATTTCTGCTCGATGCGAGTGCTGGTAGCATTTCTGCTCACAACGTGATCACTGAAAGCTTTAGTTCGCCTAATTCTGCCCAGGTAATCACCAATACATACAGCTATGCTTACAATGCCAGCAAATTCCCTGTAAAAGGAACTTTCATCTCTGGTTTGGATGGAAGTACATCAAAACTGGAATGGTCAAAGCTACAGTAAGGAATAAATAGTTAACTTTACAATATTAAAGTTTACTGTTCCGTTTTTTATGAGGATTCAAACACTGTTTGGGATATTATTTTTACTAGGTGGGATTTTTCAGGCGTTCACGGCTATTTTGATTTACCAGGGCCACAAGCACTATATATTGAAGTTCGCTAACAGGAAAGTGGGGATGGTAATTTATTTTATAATTGCTCTGTTATTGTTTTATCTTGCTTACATAAACCTGGTGTAAATATTAAAATTTTGTCGAATTAGTATATGAAGCGACTTGTTGTAATCGTCCTGATATTGTTGGGTGCAGGAAGGATCTTCGCTCAGCAATCTTTCCTCGAAAATCAGAAAATGTTCCCGAAAGTAGGGGAAGCATACCGCGAAAAAGAGGAGTTACTGAAGAAAGAATTTGAAAAGAAAGGGCTGGCTTATCCCGCGAAATACATCTTTGTCCGTTCGTTTAAGCTCGACAGTGAGATGGAAATCTGGGTAAAGAACAGCGCTGCGGATACCTTCCGCTTGTTTAAAAGTTATCGGGTCTGCACCCTTTCCGGAAAGATGGGACCAAAGCGTAAGGAAGGCGACAGGCAGGTACCGGAAGGTTTTTATTATATCAACGACTTCAACCCGAACAGTAATTATCACCTCTCACTGGGTATCAACTACCCTAATTTCTCAGATAGGATCCTGAGCGATCAGAGAAATCCTGGTGGTGAAATTTATATCCACGGCAATTGCATCACGGTTGGCTGTATACCGCTCACTGACGAGTTCATCGATGAAGTGTACATCCTCGCAGTAAATGCCAAGAATGCCGGCCAGGACTTCATCCCGGTGCATGTGTTCCCGGTAAAGTTTGGTAACCCCGGTTCCATGAACTATCTGAGTACTTTTACGCTTACTGATGGTTCTTCCAAACAGTTCTGGACCGAGCTGAGAACAGCATACGACTACTTTGAAAAACACCATCGCCTCCCGGTTGTTATGGTGGATGATAAAGGCAAATATGTGATGTAGAGAAAAGAATTAAGAATATAGAAAGAAGAATTAAGAAAATGCGGCGGAGATAGTAACGAATTTGATATTCGCGTTTACTATCTCCGCCGCATTTTCTTAATTCTTCTTTCTATACTCTTAATTCAAAAAATATTTGGTTTTTAGGAGATTTTTTTTCAACTTGTCCGGCGGTCAAATCAATTTACTATTTATGCACAGAAGAGACGCAATCAGGAATGTGGCGATATTGTTGGGGACCGCCATTTCCGCTTCCACGTTATCAGCTTTGGAAAGCTGTACCGGTTCCGGCCCGAAAAACTATGATTTACAAAAGCCGGAAACGAAAACCCTGCTGGCGGAGATCGCGGAAACTATCATACCTAAAACCAGCACGCCTGGAGCGAAGGATGCCAAGGTAGAGGAATTTATCATCACCATGATGAACGACTGCTATAAGAAAGAAGATCAGAAGATCTTCCTCGATGGGTTGTCCAAGATCAATGAAGCCAGCCAGAAGCAATATAAGAAAGGCTTCATGGATATCACTCCTGAGCAGCGTACCGAACTCCTCACTGCGATCGAGAAAGAGCGTGTAGATTATAATAAGCGTAAAGATAAAAAAGAAGGAGACCCTACCCATTACTTCCAGTACATGAAAGAACTGACCCTTCTCGGCTATTTCACTTCTGAGCCGGGTGCCACCAAGGCGCTTCGTTATGTACCGGTGCCGGGTAAATTTGAAGGGTGCACGCCTTACACCAAAGGTGAAAAGGCCTGGGCCATGTAGTCAATTAACCTTCTTTTTCAACTCTTAGAACGCAAATCATGAACCTGAATATTAAAGCCCAGGAACAAAATACATATGATGCCATCGTGATTGGCTCCGGTGTGAGTGGTGGTTGGGCCGCCAAGGAACTTACCGAAAAAGGTTTGAAAGTGCTGATGCTCGACCGCGGTAAGCAACTGGTGCATGTCAAAGACTATGAAACCGCTACCATGGATCCCTGGCAGTTTAAGCACCGCGGCCGTATCACTGTTGATCAACGTGAAACGCATCCCAAACTGAGCCGCGACTATCCATATAGCGAGCATAACGAAAAATACTGGATCAACGATTCAGAAAGTCCTTATAACGAGGTAAAACGTTTCGACTGGTACCGTCCGGATATCGTTGGTGGTAAGTCAATCATGTGGGGACGTCAGTCCTACCGCCTCAGCGATATCGATTTTGAAGCGAACCTGAAAGATGGAATTGCAGTTGACTGGCCGATCCGTTATAAAGACATTGCCCCCTGGTACGATTATGTGGAAAAATTTGCCGGTATCAGCGGTAGCCGTGAAGGTTTGCCACAGTTGCCTGATGGTCAGTTTATGCCTGCCATGGAAATGAACTGTGTGGAAAAAGATATAAAGAAAAAAGTAGAAGAGCATTTCAAGGGCCGTATCATTACAATGGGCCGTGTGGCGAATATCACGCAACCACTGCCTGGCCGTGAGAAATGCCAGTACCGCAACCTCTGCAGCCGCGGATGTCCGTTCGGAGCTTATTTCAGTACCCAGTCATCTACACTGCCGGCAGCAATGGCCACCGGCAACCTCACCCTTCGTCCGGATTCCATTGTGAATGCTGTTATCTATGATGATAAGCAGGGGAAAGCTACCGGAGTGAGAGTGATCGACAAGCATACCAAGCAAACAGTTGAATATTACGCGAAGATCATTTTCATCAACGGTTCTACCCTGGGTTCTACCTTTGTGATGATGAACTCTATTTCTTCCCGTTTCCCCAATGGGCTGGGCAACGATAGCGGTGTGCTGGGTAAATTCCTCATGGATCACCATTTCCGCACCGGTGCTTCGGGTACCGCAGAAGGATTTGAAGATAAATACTATTTCGGTCGCCGTGCAAACGGGATTTATGTTCCGCGTTATCGCAACCTCAATGGCGATAAGCGGGATTATATCCGCGGCTTTGGCTACCAGGGCGGCGCCGGTCGCTCCAATTGGGCGCGCGGCGTAGCTGAAATGGGCGTAGGTAAAGACTTTAAGGATTCCCTGTCAGAACCAGGCCAGTGGAGTATTGGTTTGGGCGGATTCGGAGAGTGCCTGCCTTATGAAAATAACGTGGTTACCCTGGATAGCTCCGTAAAAGATGCATGGGGCCAGCCGGTACTGAAATTCGATGCTGAGTTCAGGGAGAATGAGAAGAAAATGAGGGTGGATATGATGAACGATGCGGCCGAAATGCTGGAAGCAGCTGGCGTAAAGAATGTAAAAACGTATGATAACGGTTCTTATCCTGGTATGGCTATCCACGAAATGGGTACTGCCCGTATGGGACGCGATCCTAAAACATCCGTATTGAATGCCTTTAACCAGATGCACGCAGTAAAGAACGTGTTCGTTACTGATGGCGCCTGCATGACGTCTGCGTCCTGTGTGAATCCATCACTGACGTATATGGCGTTGACAGCACGTGCAGCGGATTATGCAGTAAAGGAATTGAAGAAAGGAAATATTTAATTACAATAAGGGGCGGTCAGGTGATTAGCTTTCGAAAGAAAGCTATGCCTGACCGTCGTTCGTTTTAACGGGTAAATGAAATCTTATGAATCTCAATATAAAAGCTGAGAAAGAAAATACCTATGATGCCATTGTGGTTGGATCCGGCATCAGTGGCGGATGGGCGGCAAAAGAACTGTGCGAAAAAGGATTGAAAACCCTGGTGTTGGAAAGAGGCCGTAATGTAGAGCATATCAAGGATTATACTACCGCTACCCTGGCTCCTTGGGAATTTAAACATCATATACAGACCACCAATGAGATGCGCGAGAATCATCCCATTCAAAGCCGGTGTTATGCTTTTGATGAAGCCACGCAACAGTTTTGGGTTAATGATAAAGAGAATCCCTACAACGAAATAAAGCCATTTAACTGGCTGAGAGGCTACCATGTAGGAGGCCGCTCCCTGATGTGGGGCCGGCAGGTATATCGCTGGAGTGATCTCGACTTCACCGCCAATGCAAAAGACGGGCATGGGGTTGACTGGCCTATTAGGTATAAAGATATTGCCCCCTGGTACGAATATGTGGAGAAATTCATCGGTGTAAGCGGACAGGCAGAAGGCTTGCCGCAATTGCCCGACGGACATTTTCTGCCTGCAATGGAAATGAATTGCCTGGAAAAGCACGTGGCAGCACGTATCAGGGAAAAATATACGGACCGTATCATGACGATCGGCAGAGTAGCACATGTTACCCAGAAGCACAATGATCGCGGACCTTGCCAGTACCGTAATCTCTGCGCGAGAGGTTGTCCGTTCACCGGTTATTTCAGCAGCAACGGTGTTACACTGCCTGCGGCGGCCGCCACCGGTAACCTGACCCTGCGCCCGGATTCCATCGTGCTGGAAGTATTATATGATAAAGATAAAAGTAAAGCTACCGGCGTAAGGATAATGGATGCACATACCCTGAAAACAGAGGAGTATTATGCCAATATCATCTTCCTCAATGCCTCTACATTGGGCTCCACCTGGGTAATGCTCAATTCCGTATCCGATCGCTTCCCCAATGGTTTTGGCAACGACAGTGGCCAGCTGGGACATAATCTGATGGATCACCACTTTGGAGTGGGCGCCGGTGGAGAATTCGATGGCTTCGAGGATCAGTATTACAGCAGCGGGCGCAGACCCAATGGTATTTATATTCCGCGTTTCCGGAATGTAGACGGCAAAACGCTGCAGAAAGACTATGTCCGCGGCTTTGGCTATCAGGGCGGCGCAGGAAGAGACCGGGGAATCGGTGGTGAAGGTATTGGCGTACAGCTGAAAGAATCTGAGTCTGTGCCGGGAAAATGGGGCATGGGCATCGGCTCCTGGGGTGAGCACCTGCCTTATTTCGAAAATAAGGTAACGATGAACAAAGAGAAGAAAGACAAATACGGGTTGCCTACCCTGGATATCGATTGTGAATTCAAGGAAAATGAACTGGCCATGCGTAAAGATATGCAGGCCAGCGCTATAGAAATGCTGGAAGCAGCCGGATTGAAAAATGTTCATGGATACGACGGCGCCCCGCCTCCGGGGCATTGTATCCACGAAATGGGTACTGCCCGCATGGGAAAAGACCCCAAAACGTCCGTTCTCAACGCATTCAATCAGGTACATGCCGCTAAAAATGTATTCGTTACTGATGGCGCCTGTATGACCTCTTCGTCCTGTGTAAATCCATCTATCACCTATATGGCCCTTACAGCACGAGCCTGTGACCACGCAGTTACAGAGCTCAGGAAAGGCAACATCTAACAGCCACTAGCTACCAGCAGCTTGCTGCTGGTAGCTTCTCCTCATTTTTATCTTCCCCCAAACAGCTAATACCTGAAATTATTTGTATTTTGTACGCTTATTGGTAACTTATTTGGACAATGAAAAAAGTAATCCTAAGCGGCATACTTGCATTGTCCTGCTGGGCAGGACAAGCTGTGCAGGCACAGAACAAGCATTCATTTGCTTTAAGTAAAACGGATTTCCTGCTGGATGGAAAACCTTTCCAGATCATCAGCGGAGAGATGCATCCGGCGCGTATTCCTCATGAATACTGGCGTCACCGCATCCAGATGGCAAAAGCCATGGGGTGTAATACGATCGCTGCTTATGTTTTCTGGAATTACCATGAGCAGGAAAAGGGGACGTTCGATTTCCACACCGGCAATCATAACATTGCTGAGTTTATCAAAATTGCCCAGGAGGAAGGAATGTGGGTGTTATTGCGCCCGGGACCTTATGTATGTGCAGAATGGGAGTTTGGCGGCTTACCTCCGTACCTGCTGCAGACACCTGATATAAAAGTACGGTGTATGGATCCCCGTTATATGCAGGCAGTAACTGCATATGTGCAGCATCTTGCCGCTGAAGTAAAACCATTGCTGGTAACGAACGGCGGACCCGTTGTGATGGTGCAGATAGAAAACGAATATGGCAGCTATGGCAACGACAAGGAATACCTGAATGAGCTGAAAGCCCTTTGGGTGAAGAATGGCATCAATGTACCTTTTTATACCGCAGATGGGGCTACCGCCTATATGCTGGAAGCTGGCGGAGTAGATGGTGCTGCTATCGGACTGGATTCAGGAGGTTCTGAAGCCGACTTCGCAGCGGCTAAAAAGCAGAACCCGGATGTGCCCTCATTCAGCAGCGAAACCTATCCCGGCTGGCTGACGCATTGGGGCGAAAAATGGCAACGCCCGGGCATAGATGGTATTTCAAAAGAGGTGAAATTCCTGATGGATACCAAACGTTCTTTTAATCTTTATGTCATCCATGGAGGTACCAACTTCGGCTATACTGCCGGCGCCAACTCCGGTGGCAAAGGATATGAACCGGACGTAACCAGCTATGATTACGATGCGCCTATCAATGAGCAGGGCAGGGTTACCCCTAAGTATGAAGCTTTGCGCAAACTGATTGCTTCCTATCTTCCTAAAGGCAAAAAATTACCACCAATACCAGCGCCGGTTCCTACTATCAGCATCCCGGAATTTACGGCTGCACCATTTACATCTGTTTGGGACCATTTGCCTCAGCCGGTACATTCGCCCCAGCCGCAGCCTTTTGAAGCTTACGGACAGGATTACGGATTCATGCTTTATAAAACCACACTGATAGGACATAAAAGCGGTAAACTAACCATCAGGGATCTGCACGACTATGCCACTGTTTTCCTGAATGGTAAATACATCGGCAAAATCGATCGCCGTCTGGGAGAGAAAACAATTGACATCCCGGTGAGCGATGTGAAAAATCCGGTGCTGGAAATACTGGTAGAAGGTATGGGCCGTATCAACTTCGCGGAGGCGATTATAGATCGTAAAGGGATTACCGACAGAGTAGTACTCAATGGTATGACGCTCATGAACTGGGACGTTTACGGTTTGCCTATGAACGAAAAATTTGTTGAGAGTCTGACGTCATCTGCCAATAATGCTAACAAACCAGGACAGTTCTTCAAAGCTACTTTCAACATCGACAAACCTGGCGATACCTACATCGATATGTCGGCCTTCAAAAAGGGCATTGTTTGGATAAATGGCCACAATCTGGGCCGCTACTGGGAAATAGGGCCACAGCTTCGCCTGTATTGTCCTGCTCCCTGGCTGAAGAAAGGCGCAAACGAAATCATCGTTTTTGACCTTCACCAGGAAACAGCCGGAACGGTGAAAGGAACAAATGAGTTGAATTAAGAATTGGGAATATAGTATGAAGAAGAGCGGAGATAGTAAACGCGATAATCAAATCGCTACTATCTCTGCTCTCCTCACCACAGTCGCTTCGTCACTACCTGTTTAATCACCTGCTCGCGGTAGTTCCGGCTGATGGGCACACGGTGGGATTGGATGTATATTTCATTGCCTTCGATGCTCTCTATCTTATCGATAGCTACAATATAGGATTTATGTACCCGGATAAATGATTGGCTGTTTAAATCTTCCTCCAGTTTTTTCATGTTCAGCAGGGTCAGGTATTTATTCTTTAAAGTATAAATGACCACATAATTTTGCAGGCCCTGAATGTACAGGATATCCTTAAAATATATTTTCTCAAACTTATTCCCGCATTTAATAAAGCAATAGTCGGCACCTGGAACCACTTGTGGCTGGCCTGCATCCGCAGTTTTGGTGAGTAGCCGGTGATAGTCCTTCGCCTTGCTGGCAGCTTTAAAAAAACGTTCAAAGGTAATGGGCTTCAACAGGTAATCCAGCACATTAAGCTGGAAGCTTTCCAATGCATAACTGGGAAAGGCTGTGGTGATCACCACCATGGGCGCTTGTGGGGTGATTTTTAAAAACTCCATACCATCCATTTTGGGCATTTGTATGTCCAGAAAAATCAGGTCTATCTGATGTTGATCCAGCAATGATGCCAGTTCAACCGGATTTACACAGGTGCCTGTTAACTGTAGGAAATCCACCGCTCTTACGTAGTTGGCCATGCCTTCCCTGGCTAGTGGCTCATCATCAATAATGGCACAATTTAACATCGTAAATAATTTTAAACAGGTAACCAACTGGCGTTATGGGCTTTGAACCTTAAGCTTTCTGCTTTAAGCGTTAATGTTATCTCAAAGCTATGCGCGCTGCTTTCTATATCCAGTGTATATTGTCCGGGATAGATGAGATCCAGCCGGCGCTGCACATTCTGCAGGCCAATACCGCTGTAATGCACCACCTCTTTGTAGGTGCTGGCGGTGGTGCTGTTACATACGGTGAAATATAATTGTTGTCCATCCAGCTTCAGCTGTATATTTATCCAATTGATATCATCCGTATGTTTCGAAACATGTTTGAAGGCATTTTCTACAAAGGTCATCAATATAAATGGCGCAATGGCCCATTGACTGCTGTTTGTTTGTGTAATCTCACAATTTACTTCCATGTTGTTATTCTGTCGCAACTTCTCCAGTTCAATAAAATTTTCCAGGTAGGTAATTTCTTTGTTGAGTGGTATTTGCAGGTCGTTACATTCGTATAGCTGATACCGTAGTAACTCAGAAAATTTCGCCAGTGAGGCGGCAGCCATTTGCGGATTTTTATGTATCAGGAAGAAGATAGAGTTGATGGTATTAAAAAGAAAATGTGGGTTAAACTGGTTTTTGAGGAATTGTAGTTCTGTTTCCAGTTTTTCTTTTTCCAGCAGTTGTTGTCTTCTTTTAGTTTGTACCCAGTTTTTGGTCAACTTGATACTCATAGCCAGCGTAGTGCTGGCAAAAGTAGAAGGCAGTGCATTACCAAAAAAGTAAAAGAAGCAAACATTGCTGCCATATAATTCGCTGATAGTACGGTGTGCTAACAACGCGGTGACGTAATATCCGCCTACAATGCATAGGGACGTAATCAGCAGGGTACTCAGCAGATAGGTAATATAGATACCAAACCTGTTTTTTTCAAGGTAACGTGGCATCAGGAAATACAGGTTGAAGTATACTGCCAGCGCCTGAAAAATAACATAGAACAGGTATTTGACAGCAAATGGTGTGAAGAATATAGAGGTGGCTGCTTTTACCGGATTCCCGATGGCTACCACCCACCACAGGTAATGATAGGCACACCAGAAGGGAAGGTGGTACAACTTATACCTGAAAAACCAGTGCTGCCGTGGATGGCTGTCTGATAAAACGCTCATGGCACAATTACTCCTTATCTGTAAGGTACCCAAATTTTGTTGTACCTGCTGTTATAATACACGAGTAGCAACTATGGATTGATCAAATGTAGCCAGGAATAAATAAGCGGTGAAAGCAGCTTTTTTTGATTCGGATCGGTGGAAAAAACGGGTAAACTGCATTTCATCAACCAGGTACAGCTGGTCGTCATTCCGGTTTCGGGAATTTTCGGTCCGGGTGTTTCTTTGGGATAAAGTCCTGCAACACCATGCAACCACTATATTCCATCCCGCTATTATGCTGTCTTTTTCAGTCTGTCTATGCCCAGGTGCCTGTTCGCCCAATGTCAGATACGCCGGCTATACGCCCTCCCGCCAACCGTCGGCTGAACGAAGTAGTAATACAGGCAACCAAACCAGTGTTCCGGCAACAGCCATATGGTACCATTGTAAATGTAGGCAGCAGCGTGCTTACCAGAGGAAGTTCCGCCCTGGAAGTGCTGGAACGCTCGCCAGGTGTGTTTATCGATCGACGGAATAACAGCATTGCCCTGAATGGTAAAAGCGGCGTAACCGTAATGCTCAATGGTAAGCAGGTTCGCATGCCTGTGGAGCAGTTGGTAACATTCTTAAACGGACTTCGGGCAGACAATATTGAAAAGATAGAATTGCTTACCACACCTCCCGCCGGTTATGATGCCGAAGGCAGCGCAGGGATGATTAACATTGTGCTGAAGCGGAACCGGCAGCACGGCACCAGTGGCACGGCCTCCGCTACCGCCGGCTATGGCTGGGGAGAGAAAGCGGTGTTAAGTCTTAGCCTGGCGCATAATACTCCGCGGGCGCAGGTTTATGGCGACTATTCCTTTTCGCACGACAGGAGCAATATGGACTGGCATTCCGATGCTACGGATAATGTGCCGCTAATGGGGCCTGCTGTTTCCTATTTTCTGAGCACAATGCGACCGGTGCAGCGTAATCATAACGCCGGCGCGGGTGTGGAGCTTCATCCCGACTCTACTGTTACCCTGGGGGCCAGCCTGCGTTACAACAACAGTTTACTCAATTTTATGACCATGAACAAAGCACGCTACCACATACTGCCGGATTCGCTGGTACTCCTGGACGCAACCATAAACGGACCTAATCGCTGGCGAAATGTAATGGGTTCCTTATACCTTGAAAAGCGTCTCCGCCGGGGCACACAGTTGAGTGCAGATCTTGATTACCTGCGTTATATCAACGATAATCCCAGCGATGTGCAAACCACGCTGGTAAACACCAATGGCAAAGTTGTGCGGGAGAATGACAGTTTGTTTGCTCATCAGCAAAAAGGCATGGCCCATACCGTTATCAATGTAGGAGTGGTGAAGATGGATTACATCAGACAGTTTAATCCGGTGTGGAAACTGGAGGCGGGTATTAAGGGAACTTATACCCAAAGCCGCAGTGTATCGGGCATCATTAGCCTGGTAAATGGCCAATGGGTTAGCAGAGAGGAAACCTCCAACAACATAGCCATGAAGGAAGCGATTGGCGCGGCTTATGTTTCCCTGAACGCCCAGTTGAACCCGCTTACCAGCCTGGTGATAGGAGCAAGGTATGAGTATTCCCTTACCCGTATGGGCGACCGGTTTAAAAACGAGTCTGTGGCCAACCGCAAACTAGGTAAGCTGTTTCCTTCCATATTCCTGTCCAGGAAACTGAATGAGCAATCTGAACTACAGTTTTCCTTTACTGAAAGAATCAGTCGCCCTTCTTATAACGATCTGGCTTCCTTTGTTGCATATACCGATCCGGTATCTGTATTTACCGGTAATCCCCTGTTAAAGCCCGCTATTACGTATAACCTGAAGCTGGGCTATCGTTATAAAAGCTATGCCTTTTCCTTGTTAGGCAGCAGAGACAACAGCCCTATTGTACACTACCAGATTGTAGAAGTCCCCGGCAGCAACCTGCTGCACGTATCTCCCCAAAATCTGGCGTGGCAGAACAATATTGCCTTACAGGCTGATTTACCCTGGAAGGTGGGCAATTGGTGGAACATGAATTACAGCCTCGCAGGCGGGTGGCGGCAGTTCAGGGTGGAGTTTACCCGGGTGCCGGCAGAAAAAGCCTACTATTGGTATACCATAAACTTTAATGAAACTTTTCAGCTGCCCCAGCATTTCTCCCTGGAAGTAAGCGGTTGGTACAATGGTCCTTCCTACGATGGATCTAAAAAATACGATGGATTTGGTGCTGTTAATGCCGGTATTAAAAAAGAAATGAAAAATAATAGCGGCACTTTGCAACTATCCGTTACCGATGTTTTCAGGACCAACCAATCGCATAGTTATTATGGTGCATTAACCGAAGAGGCCTTTTCCCTGAGAAGTCATGTCGTATTTAATACAGAATCCCACTATTCACCCATTTTTAAATTAACCTACGCCCGGTCTTTCGGTGGCAACGCCACCAAAAACCAACGCATCCGCCAAACTGGTGCCAGCGAGGAACGGGAACGGGTGAGAAGTAATTAGTGAATAGGCTTCTTCTTAATTCTTCATTCCCGATTCCTCATTCCATAATGTGTAATTTGTACACATTTCCATTCTTTACTGTCTTGCTTTTAACAGTGAAAAATCTTAACTTAGGTATGGTGGTTTTTCATTTTTTACTTCTTTAAAAAGGTTTGGTATGGGAAAAGTACGTAACATACTGCAGGTAAAGGGTCATGCAGTATACTCAATCAACCCTGATAATACCGTTTTTGAAGCACTACAAATGTTAGTTGACCGGAATGTAGGTGCATTAACAGTGGTAGACGAAAACGACCGCTTCCTGGGAATTTTTTCCGAACGCGACTATGCCCGCAGGGTCATCCTGAAAGGGCGTGCATCCAAGGAAACCCTGGTTCGTGAGATCATGACTGAACATCCTGTTACAGTAAGCGAAGAAGATTCCATAGAAGATTGTATGGCATTGATGACTGAAAGAAGGATTCGTCACCTGCCGGTAACAGATGAACAAAGCAGGTTGATCGGACTTATTTCTATTGGAGACGTAGTGAAATTTATTATCGATGACCAGCGCTACATTATTACCAGCCTGGAGTGCTATATAACAGGCACGCATACCTGATGATCACCTATTAATCTGTTTTGCTGAGTAAAGGTAAATTTTGTAACTTCATATTCATATAGTCTTTACCGTAACGCGGAATTTGAAAGTATTGAAACGGGAAGTTTCCCGAAGTGTTCTCGCGGTTTACAGACTTATAGATAGATTTATAACCGGCATGTTACAGTAGATTGGAAAGCATACTACTGGTTTTTTTCTGAAGACAGGCTCAACAGACTTTTAAGTAAATCGCTCGGGAGGGCGAACACTTTGGAAAGCACTGTTTCAGGTACCCACCCTATCTGGCCATTTTTAGTTTATGGCGGTATCGTAGTAGTACTTATTGGTACCATACTAGGATTATCCTATGTTCTCGGTCAACATCATAAAGACCGTGCTACTGGCGAGGCATATGAGTCCGGCATCGTCTCTACGGGTTCCGCCCGCCTAAGATTTCCATCTCAATTTTATCTGGTTGCTATGCTGTTTGTCATATTCGACATCGAAACAGTATTGATCATCTCATGGGCAATTGCCTACGATGCGGTGGGATGGACCGGCTTTCTGGGAGTATCCGTTTTTATCTTCATATTGGTGGCTGTACTTATTTACGAATGGCGTAATGGTGCACTGGATTTCGGGCCGGACGGGAAAAGAATTTTGCGTGCATATAGGAAGATGAAAAAGAAAAAGGCTGTTCACGTTAACGGATATACGGAGAAACATTCTCCTGCACTTACCTGATTGATTCAATGACAGCGTAAAAGCAGCATATTATGAAATGGTGGCTGACTAAAGCAGACGATGTTACCGGTAAAGTATCCGGTAATACTTCTGTGGAAGAAGTAATACAACAGAGTGTGATGCTTACATCAGTAGATCGTTTGCTTGCCTGGGGGCGTAAGAATTCGCTCTGGCCGTTCCACTTTGGCCTTTCCTGTTGTTTCGTTGAGATGGCAACTGCCATGACCCCCAAATATGATATGGCCCGATTCGGAGCTGAAGTGATACGCGGTACGCCGCGTGAAGCGGATGTGATGATCATTGCCGGTACCGTATTCATCAAAATGGCGCCTGTTATACAACGCCTGTATGAACAGATGATGGAGCCCCGTTGGATCATTTCAATGGGCTCCTGTGCCAACTCCGGCGGTATGTATGATATTTATAGTGTTGTGCAGGGGATCGACAAATTCCTGCCCGTAGATGTATACGTGCCTGGTTGTCCGCCACGCCCGGATGCTTTCATGCAGGGACTGATGTTGCTGCGCGACAGTGTAGGCAATGAAAAGCGGCCGCTGAGCTGGGTGATAGGCGAACAGGGAATCATAAAACCTTCAAAGCCTTCCGTAAAGGAAATCATGAGAGACAAACGGCAACAAATGACACAGTTTAAAACAACTGATGAGATATAATTGAATGAAATACTAACGTTAACGACTATATGACATAACAGCGGATTACTTATTTATTGCTTCGTCTAAAACTTAATACGCCATGCCAGAGCGCATTGCAGCGGAATTAAGCTCCCGTTTTGGCGATATTGCCTTTCAGCCTCAGGCTACACGGGATGGAACGCCCACCTTCTGGACGCCACAGGAGAATATTGTGACGGTCCTGAAATATCTTAAATCAGAAATTTCCTCTCCATATCCTATGCTCTACGACCTCACCGCGGTCGATGAGCGGGCCTATAACCGGCAGCAGAACGGGCATAAGCATTTCGATTTTGCTATTGTATATACCCTGTTTTCCTTCGACAGAAATGAATTTCTGCGTATTAAAGTCGGTCTGTACGGCGAGTTTCCGTCCATTGAAACAATCACCTCCGTCTGGCCCTCCGCCAATTGGTACGAAAGGGAAGTGTACGACATGTTTGGGATTCGTTTCAACGGACACCCTTTCCTCAGGCGCATTCTGATGCCCGGCACCTGGGAAGGGTACCCCCTGCGTAAGGAACACCCGGCCAGAGCTACAGAAATGGGCCCATTCAGGCTATACGATGATAAAGTAGACAGGGAACAGGAAGCCCTGCAATTCAAGCCTGAAGAATGGGGACTGAAGCGCCATAGCGAGGACGCAGATTTCATGTTCCTCAACATCGGGCCGCAGCACCCCGGCACGCATGGCGTGTTACGCATTATTCTGCAGCTTAACGGGGAAGACATTGTAGACGCCGTACCTGAGATCGGATTCCATCACCGTGGCGCTGAGAAAATGGGCGAGCGGCAATCCTGGCATACTTATATTCCTTACACCGACCGTATCGACTATCTCGGGGGTGTCAATAATAATCTTGCTTACCTGCTGGCTGTTGAGCAGCTGGGAGGCATTGATGTACCGGCACGTGCACAGGTGATCCGTGTCATGCTCTGCGAATTGTTCAGGATTGCCAGTCACCTTGTCTGGTATGGCACCTTCGCGCAGGATCTCGGCCAGTTATCACCTGTCTTTTATATGTTCACCGACCGTGAAAAAATTTTCTCCATCATAGAAGCCATCTGCGGCGGCCGTATGCATCCCAACTGGTTCCGCATTGGTGGTGTTGCACAGGATCTTCCGAATGGCTGGGAACAGCTTGTAAAAGATTTTATCCGCTATTTCCCCCGGCAACTGAAAGAATATGATAAGATGGTGATGCAGAACTATCTTTTTAAAGCCCGTACAAAAGGAATTGGTATTTACACCCTGGAAGAAGCGATCGACTGGGGCGTAACAGGGCCGGGCCTCCGGGCATGCGGCATGGAATGGGATATGCGCAAGAAACGACCTTACAGCGGTTATGAGCAATTCGATTTCGATATACCCGTGGCAGATAATGGTGATTGCTATGATCGTGCAGTAGTAAGAGTGGAAGAAATGCGGCAAAGTTTACGCATCGTGGAACAATGCCTGAATAACATGCCAGCCGGAGAATACAAATCCCATCATCCTTTGGCAACACCTCCCGTAAAGGCACGTACCATGCAGGATATTGAAACACTGATTCATCATTTCCTGAATGTAAGCTGGGGACCGGTGATACCAGCAGGAGAAGCGATGAGCTGCACAGAAGCCACTAAAGGCTGGAACAGCTATTACCTGATCAGCGATGGTAATACTGCCGCTTACCGGGTAAGGGTAAGAACCCCGTCGTTCCCGCATATGCAAATGATACCATTGATCAGCCGTGGATATACAGTGGCAGATCTTCTTTCTATACTTGGCGGAATGGATTATGTACTGGCCGACATCGACCGATAAAACAGCAGATATGCTTACTACCATCGAAATAGAAAAAATCAATCACGAAGTAACACAGGTACCTGTTAAAAAAGCCGCCTGTATAGAAGCGTTGAAGATTGTACAGCGGGAAAGACGATGGGTGTCGGATGAAAGCGTGGCCGACATTGCCGCCATCCTGGATATGAGCGCTGCGGAAGTAGACAGCGTAGCCACTTTCTATAACCTGATCTTCCGGCACCCCGTAGGCAGGCATGTGATTCTGCTGTGCGACAGTATCAGTTGCTACGTGATGGGCTATACGAATATCAGAAACAGCCTGATGGATTTACTCAGCATTAAATACGGACAAACCACTGCCGACGACCGCTTTACCCTGCTCCCCAATGCCTGCCTGGGTACCTGCGATCATGCGCCTGCAATGATGATAGATAACGATCTGTACAGGGATATCCGGGAAGATGAACTTCCCGGCATCCTGCAAAATTATTTGTGAGAACAACAGCAATAATCGGAGTGATATGGAAAAACCGCTCACACAGCATATTCCGGCGTCCGGAGAACCGCTTCAGCTGAAAGCATATGAAGCAGTAGGAGGGTATTCCGCACTCCGTAAAGTATTGCAGGAACTTACTCCCGAAGAAGTTACCGGAGTGGTAAAGGATGCTAACCTGAGAGGAAGAGGCGGCGCAGGATTCAGTACCGGCGTGAAATGGAGCTTTGTGCCGATGAATGTTACCGGACCTAAATACCTCGTTGCAAATGCGGATGAAATGGAGCCAGGCACATTCAAAGACAGATGGTTGCTGCAAGGTAACCCGCATCAGCTACTGGAAGGAATGATTATCGCCGCTTATGCCATACAGGCTACCCAGGCTTTTGTTTTCATGCGATGGGCCTACAAGGAAGCAGCTGCTATAATGACCCGGGCCATTGCAGATGCATATCATGCCGGTTATCTCGGTAAAAACATACTCGGTAAAAATTTTAACCTGGACATGCAGTTGCATACAGGTGTAGGAAGATATATGTGTGGGGAGGAAACAGCATTACTGAACTCGCTGGAAGGCAAGCGCGCCGTGCCACGTGCGAAACCCCCGTTCCCGCAGGTAAGCGGCCTGTTTGGAAAACCTACTATCGTTAACAATGTGGAAACGCTGTCGTATATCCCACATATTCTCAACAAGGGTGGCGACTGGTTCAAATCATTGAGCTATACCGCCGACGGGGGAACGAAAATCTATGGCGTGAGCGGTAAAGTGAACCGACCGGGTGCATGGGAACTTCCCATGGGCGTAACTATGAGAGAGCTACTGGAGGAGCACGCCGGCGGTATGAGAAATGGTTACCGCTTTCGTGGAGCCCTGCCTGGCGGCGCATCTACCGACTTCCTGACGGATGCACACCTCGATGTTAAAATGGATTTCACCGGTGTATCCGCCGCTGGCAGCAGGCTTGGTACCGGTACTATGGTTGTACTGGATGACCATACCTGCCCGGTTGGATTTGTACATAACCTGGAACATTTCTTTGCACAGGAATCCTGTGGCTTCTGCACACCCTGCCGGGAAGGATTACCCTGGACCGAAAAGTTATTGCTGGCCCTCGAAGAAGGCCAGGGAACATATGCTGACCTGGAACAGCTGGAAATGCATACCAGGTTGTTAGGACCGGGAAATACATTCTGTGCGCTGGCGCCCGGAGCAATGGAGCCTTTGCAAAGTGCACTGAAGTATTTCCGGGAGGATTTTGAACAACATATCAAAGAGAAAAAATGCCCGTATGCCCATCATTAACATAGACAATAAAGCATATGAAGTCAGGGAAGGTAAAAACCTGCTGGAAGCCTGCCTGTCGCTTGGCCTCAACCTCCCTTATTTCTGCTGGCATCCGGCGCTGGGCGCCGTGGGCGCCTGCCGTCAATGTGCAATCAAATTATTCAAAGATGCAGACGATACACGGGGCCGTATCGTAATGGCCTGTATGGAACCGGTAAAGGACCAGCAGTATTTATCGATCGACGATAAGGCAGCCCGTGATTTCAGGGAGCATGTGATCGGATGGCTGATGACCAATCATCCTCACGACTGTGCTGTGTGCGATGAAGGAGGCGCCTGCCATTTGCAGGACATGACAGTGATGACGGGGCATAGTTATCGTGATTATCGTTTTACAAAAAGAACCTACCACAATCAATACCTGGGCCCTTTTCTGAACCATGAAATGAACCGATGCATACAATGTTACCGATGCGTACGTTTCTATAAAGATTTTGCAGGTGGAAAAGATCTGGATGTGTTTGCCGCGCATAACCACGTGTATTTTGGCCGTCAGCAGGAAGGGATACTGGAAAGTGAATTCAGTGGTAACCTGGCGGAAATTTGTCCTACAGGTGTATTTACGGATAAAACCCTTAAGGAACATTATACCCGCAAATGGGATCTTACTTCCGCTGCCTCGGTATGCCAGGGCTGCGGTCTGGGATGTAACATTATCGCTGGTGAAAGATATGGAGCGGTCAGGCAGATCACCAATCGCTTCAATGGCGCAGTGAATGGATATTTCCTGTGCGACCGTGGCCGCTATGGTTACGAGTTTGTTAACAGCGACAATCGCATTCGTGAACCCAAAGTATATCACTCACCGGCTGAAAAGAGCAACGGTATTCCCATTATGCAACACCTGATTAACAGGATACCGCCAGGCAAAACAGTCGGAATCGGCTCGCCCCGCGCTTCTCTCGAATCCAATGCTCTGCTGAAAGAACTGGTGGGCGAAGAAAATTTTTATCTGGGCGTTTCCGATGCTGAGCACGACCTGGTTTCACTTTCGCTGAAGATACTCCGCGACGGCCCGGTGCGCGCCGCTTCCCTGCAGGAAGCAGCTACTGCCGATGTGGTACTGATTCTTGGTGAGGATGTTACAAATACCGCCCCGATGCTCGCGTTATCGGTCCGGCAGGCGGTGCGCAGCAAACCTGTAGATGAAGCGATCAATCACATACATGTTCCTGCCTGGCAGGATGCAGCCATCCGGGAAGCCGTGCAGGATCAAAAAGGGCCGCTGTACATATTGAATGTAGTAACAACCAAACTGGATGAACTGGCAAAGGGAGTTTATCATACTGCACCCGACAATATAGCGCGTATAGGCTTTGCCGTTAGTCATCTCCTGAATGAAGATATACCTGAAGTGCAAGGTATGTCGGAACAGGGAAAGGCTGCTGCCGCTGAAATTGCAGCGGCATTGAAGAATGCCCGGAAACCCCTGATCATTGCCGGTTATGGCAGTGGCAGCGGAGCCGTGATCAAATCGGCCGCCAACATTGCATGGACACTTCATCAGCTGGGAACAGACGCCATGCTAACACTTACTGTACCCGAATGCAACAGCATGGGCCTGGAAATACTCGGTGGCCACCGGCTTAGCGCCGCAGTAGACCGTGTACTGGGTAACGACGTGGAAACCGCGATAGTATTGGAAAACGATCTGTATCGCCGCCTGGATAAACACCGGGCCTCTCTGTTCTTCGATAAAATAAAGGATCTCATCCAGCTCGATCATCTTTACAACGATACTTCTGAAAAGGCTACCATACTGCTACCTGCGGCCACGTTTGCAGAATCAGACGGTACGCTTGTGAATAATGAAGGACGTGCGCAACGGTTCTTCCAGGTATTTGCTGCAGCCGGAGCCATGCAGGAAAGCTGGCGCTGGCTGTTGCAAATCGGAAAGGCGGTAGGATTAGCTGCTTTTGCCAGGCTGGAACATTTTGATGAAGTAGTGGCTCACATAGCGGCCGGAGTGCCGTTGCTGGCACGGATTGATACACTTGCGCCGCATGCAGATTTTCGTATAGCCGGCCAGAAAGTACCCCGCGAACCTCACCGGTACAGCGGACGTACTGCCATACTGGCCAATGTGAATGTGAGCGAGCCTAAACCTCCGGAAGATAAGGATACCGCTTTGTCTTTCACCATGGAAGGATACCGCAATGAGCCTCCTTCTGCCATGATACCTTTCTTCTGGGCACCCGGATGGAACTCCGTGCAATCTGTGAATAAATTTCAGGTAGAACCGGGAGGACCGCTGCATGACGGAAATCCCGGTCAACGCCTGCTGGAGCCTCATAACAATGGGTCTATACGCTTCTTTACCGAAGTGCCGGAACCATTTCTTCCATTGCCCGAGCACCTGCTCCTTGTACCCGTTTATCATATTTTCGGATCGGAGGAACTGAGCATTTATACGCCAGGCATCGCGGAAAGAGTGCCTGCGCCGTATATCATGCTACACCCCGACGATGCAAAACGGTTGCAGGTGGCCGAAGGACACTCACTACATTTTATTAATAACGGGCACAGATATACGTTGCCCGTGATATTGAATGAAGAGTTACAGCAAGGCATAGCCGGCATACCGGTAGGTTTACCAGGAATGGAAATAGCAGAAGTTCCTCAATTGATCAAAGTATAAATATTATGACAAACTACTGGTGGGTAATAGGAGGCGTACTATTTGTGCTGCTGAATACAGCAGCCGGGCTGATCTGGGTAGAGCGCCGCATGCTGGCACTCTGGCAGGATCGATATGGTCCCAACAGGGCAGGGCCTTTTGGCTTGCTCATTGTGTTGGCAGATACGATCAAACTCTTCTTCAAGGAAGACTGGATACCTCCTTTCGCAGACAGGGTAGTATTTGTATTTGCGCCGGCAGTAGTAATGCTGAGCGTACTCATGAGCTTTGTAGTGATCCCCTTTGCACCTGGTATTGTAGTGCTGGATCTGAATATCGGCCTGCTGTTTTTTCTGGCAATGTCGTCGCTGGGCGTTTACAGCGTGGTCTTGGGAGGATGGGCGTCCAATAATAAATATTCGCTGCTGGGAGCCATGAGAGGCGCTTCCCAGATGATCAGCTATGAGGTGTTTATGGGCCTTGCATTGATGGGCGTGGTAGTATTGAGTGGCTCATTCAACCTGCGTGAAATTGTTGAGGCGCAGAAAAACATGTGGTTTATTGTTCCGCAGTTCTTTGGTTTTCTGATTTTCCTGGTTGCCGGAGTGGCCGAAACACATCGTTTGCCTTTTGATATACCTGAGGCGGAAAGCGAACTGGTAGCGGGTTTTCACTCTGAGTACTCAGGAATGAAATTCGGTATGTTCTTCATCGGGGAATATCTTGGGATTACCCTTATCTCCGGAATGCTGGTAACACTGTATTTCGGCGGCTGGCTTGGACCTGCTTTTCTGCCCCCGGTGGTCTGGTTTGTAATAAAAACATTTGTCTTCATTATGCTGTTCATCCTGCTGCGTGCTTCCATGCCCAGGCCCCGGTACGATCAGCTGATGGAGTATGGCTGGAAGGTGCTGTTTCCGTTATCACTACTTAACCTTTTGGTAACTGCGGCAGTGAAGCTTTGGATGAAATAGATTTCAAACAACTTCAAATTCTCCGACAATGTTCAGTCTGATAAGAAGCATGTGGCTGGTATTTCTTCATATGTTTCATAAAAGAGAAACGTACCAATACCCTGAGCAAAAAGCGCCGCTGCCTGCCCGCTGGCGTGGCCGTATAGCGCTTACCCGCGATCCTGATGGCGGTGAACGCTGTGTGGGATGCTATCTGTGCGCAGCTGCCTGCCCGGTTGACTGTATTTCCCTGCAGACCACCGAAGATCAATCGGGACGAAGATATCCCGAATTTTTCCGGATCAATTTTTCCCGCTGTATTTTCTGCGGCTTCTGTGAAGAAGCTTGTCCTACCTACGCGATACAACTGCTACCTGATTTTGAAATGGCGGAATACGACCGCCAGCATCTTGTTTATGAGAAAGAAGATTTATTGATCAACAGCCAGGGAAAGTACCCGGGATATAATTATTACAACGTTGCCGGCCTCGCAATACAAGGTAAACAGAAAGGAGAAGCACAACAGGAAGAACCACCGGTGGATATTAAAAGTCTTATGCCATGATCGGACCTGCATTTTACATAGCTGCGCTGGTCGCCATCGTGGCCACAGTGATGGTGATCACCCGTTACAACATTATGCACGCTTTATTGTACCTGGTGGTGTCGCTGCTGGCAGTAGCAGTAGTACTTTATCTCTATGGTGCGCCTTTTATGGCTGCATTGGAAGTGATTATATACGCCGGCGCTATTATGGTGCTGCTGATCTTTTTTGTGATGATGCTGAACCTGGGCCGGGAGTCGGCTGTACGGGAGAAACTCTGGCTAAGGCCGGCGATATGGATATTACCGGCCGTGCTTTGCGCCATATTGCTGGGTGAATTGCTCTTCCTTGTTCTGCAGAATCACCAGCCCGTGGCGGAAATAAAAGAGGTAGATCCACGGGCAGTTGGAATGGCTTTGTTCGGGCCCTATCTGTTAGCAGTAGAACTGGCAGGTATCCTTCTGATGGCAGGTATTGTAGGCGCTTATCATTTGGGCAGGCAGAAAGAAAAAACATTACACCGGTTTCTTGAAAACGATACGCCATGAATATGCATTCTACTACAGCGGGTATGATGCTCGCAGGTATTTTGTTCGTATTGGGCATGATTAGCATCCTGGTACGGCGCGATATTATTTTTATGCTCGTTTCTGTGGAAGTGATGCTGAATGCTGCCGGTCTTGCTTTCGTAGTGGCATCTTCCCACTGGGGTACGGCCGACGGACAGGTGATGTTTATCTTAATATTGGCTATGGCAGCGGCGGAAGTTTCCGTTGGACTGGCATTGATCCTGCAGCTATACCACCAGCTGAAAACGCTGGATAGTGACGAAGCCGCAAAAATGAATGGTTAAAAATGAAATTATGTTTCCTGTACTCATACCGCTCATTCCTTTTGTCAGCGCATTGTTGCTGATGTTGGGCTGGATACGTCTGGGGCGTATATCCGTTGCCGTTATAGGATGTGGCAGCATCGGAATAGTAGCGCTGCTGGCGATACTTACTGCTTTTCAGTTTGCTTCCGGAGGAGAGCAGGCTATTGTACAACATGCAGGAAACTGGATCACTGCCGGAAATTTGAAGGTGGGGCTCGACTTCCGGCTGGATGCGCTGTCGGTTGTTTTTGTACTGATCATCACCGTGGTGGGCTTCCTGATCCATGTATATGCTTCCGGTTACATGAGCGATGACCCTGACTATGCCCGTTTTTTTGCATGCATGAACCTTTTTGTAGGCGCTATGCTGGTGCTGGTCATGGCAGATAATTTATTACTGCTCTACTTCGGCTGGGAAGGAGTGGGGCTTTGCAGTTACCTGCTGATTGGCTTCTGGTACAAGGATCCGGCTAATGGGCAGGCTGCGCGGAAAGCTTTTATTGTAACAAGAATAGGAGATACAGCGATGGCTATCGCCTTGTTTATGCTGTTCAGTCATATTGGTTCTTTAAATATCCCCGATATATTGGTGAGCAGTACCGAGATCTGGTCAAAGGGTGATACCGTGGTTACCTGTATCGCACTGCTGTTACTGGGAGGCGCGGTAGGAAAATCGGCGCAGCTACCGTTGCAGACATGGTTGCCGGATGCAATGGCAGGCCCTACTCCGGTGAGCGCCCTGATACATGCCGCTACGATGGTCACTGCGGGTGTATACCTGATAGCACGCATGCATACACTGTTTGAACTGGCGCCTGCTGCACAGCTTACTACAGCCATTATTGGCGCGTTGACCCTGGTGCTGGCGGGTTTCAGCGCACTGGTGCAAACGGATATCAAAAGAGTGCTGGCCTATTCTACCATCAGCCAGATCGGTTATATGTTTCTCGCACTTGGCTGTGGCGCATGGTCTGCTGCCGTATTCCATTTCGCCACTCATGCCTTCTTTAAAGCGCTGCTCTTCATGGGAGCGGGCGCTGTAATTGTGGCCCTGCATCACGAGCAGAATATGTTCAGGATGGGAGGCTTACGTAAACAATTGAAAGCGGTATACTGGGTGTTCCTTATCGGATCCGCATCGCTTGCTGCTATTCCATTTATAACGGCCGGTTTTTATAGTAAAGACCAGATCATCTGGTTGTCGTGGGCCGCTACAAACGGGCATGTTGGCTTATGGCTGGCAGCATTGCTGGGAACACTACTGACTGGTATGTACACCTTCCGTATGTTCTTCCTTGTTTTTTATGGAGACATAAAAACAACAGTACATCACTTACCCGGTAACAGTATGATGATTCCCCTGTATGTGCTGGCAGTGCTTTCTACCATTGCAGGCTTTATTGAGCTGCCACCGGCGTTGGGGCATGTGACACTTTTCAGCAGCTGGATGCAGCCGGTATTGCCGGCAGTAGCCATTTTGCATCACAGCACGGCCCTGGAATGGACGTCTATGGGATTATCAGCGCTGCTGGGGCTTAGCGGCATCGGGCTGGCGTACACCTGGGTGGTGAACCGCCCGGTTGGTATGGTCGACTTCCTGGAGATGCCGGCGCTACAATGGATGAGAGAATGGTGGAAACGTGGCTGGGATTTCGACAAGCTGTATAACATCATACTGGTGTACCCGCTGGTGTACCTGTCGCGGTTGAATAAACGCGATGTCATAGACTCATTTTATTCCGGGCTGGCAGCATTTACAGAATGGTGCCACGACGTACTGGCCCGTACCCAGAGTGGCTTGTTGCGCTGGTATATTATGGGTGTAGTGATGGGGGCGGTGGCTATACTATCTGTATTGATCTGGAGAATATACTTATAACCTCATAATCCAATAACCATGATACTGCTGTTGCTTATACTGATACCATTTGTTGCTGCATTGCTCTCCTGGGCCGCGGGAGCGAAGAGCCATGGCGCCAGCCGCTGGATAGCGCTGTGCAGTATGCTGGTAAACCTGGGGATCGTGATTGGCATATGGATGAATCATTCGCAGGCGCCCGGGCAATGGTGGTATATCTACAAAGTTGACTGGGTACCGCATTTCGGCATCAGCCTTCACCTTGCACTGGATGGCCTGAACCTGCTGATGCTGGCACTGACTTTCTTCCTTGGTGCACTTTCGGTGATGATTTCCTGGAAAGAAATAAATACCCGCGTCGGATTCTTTCATTTCAATCTCTTGTTTGTATTGTGCGGAATTACCGGTGTATTTCTGACAATGGACCTTTTTATGTTCTATTTTTTCTGGGAGATGATGTTAATCCCTATGTATTTCCTGATAGGTATCTGGGGACATGAGCGCCGTGAATACGCTGCCAACAAATTCTTCCTCTTCACGCAGGCGGGCGGCCTCTTGATGTTGCTGGCCATCCTGGGATTGTATTTCATACATGCAGCTAACACCAACGTATATACGTTCAATTATTTTGATCTCCTGCATACATCCATGGACCATGCTACGGCCCGTTGGCTGATGCTGGGCTTCCTGGTTGGTTTCCTGGTGAAGCTGCCGGCGGTGCCATTTCACACCTGGCTGCCGGATGCCCATACCGAAGCGCCTACGGCTGGAAGTGTTGTGCTGGCGGGGCTGCTGCTGAAAACGGGCGCTTATGGTATTCTGCGCTTCGTATTGCCGCTATTCCCGGCGGCATCAGCAGAAATAGCACCGGTAGCAATGTTACTGGGGGTAGTAGGCATTCTGTACGGCGGTGTGCTGGCTTTTGCCCAGATGGATCTCAAACGTCTCATTGCTTACACCAGTGTAAGCCATATGGGATTTGTATTGCTTGGCGCTTTCGCTTTCAACAGCATCGCTTATCAGGGAGTGGTGATGCAAATGATCACGCATGGCATAAGTACCGGTGCCTTGTTTATTTTGGCCGGTGCGTTGTATGAACGTATACATACCCGTAATCTCCACGAAATGGGCGGCCTCTGGTTAAAGATTCCCCTGATGGGCACTGCTACCATGATATTCGTTATGGCCTCGCTCGGGCTGCCAGGCCTCGGCAATTTCGTCGCGGAGTTCCTGGTGCTACTCGGCAGCTGGCAGGCCAGTCATCTGCTTACTATACTCGCTACAACGGGCCTCGTAATAGCTACTATATACTCTCTGCGCATCATGCAGCGGGTTTTCTTCGGCCCCTGCGACCGTCAGTACGCGCTCCCCGATCTGGGTGGACGGGAACTGGTGATTATTGTAGCGTTGATCCTGGTAATATGCTGGTTAGGATTTCATCCTCAACCGGTGCTTCATACATCACAAAATATAGGTTATGTCGTTCGCTGATTTTATGAGCCTCGGCCCACTGATCACGCTATGTGCAGCTGCGGTATTGATGATGCTGCTGGTGGCTGCCTGGCGTAATCACCGTATCGTATATACGTTCACGTTAATCGCTTTCCTGATGACGATGGCGTCCGTTATACCGGCTATTGCGTATATCCCGCATGTGATACCACCACTGCTGGTGATCGACGAATTTTCCCTGTTTAATTCCGGTCTTATACTGGTGGCGGCGTTTATCATCCTCCTGATGTCGTTCAATTACTTTGAAGAACGGGAGGAACGGAAAGAAGAGTATTATATACTATTGCTGCTCGCCACCATCGGCGCTTTGGTGCTCGTAGTCAGCAGGCACTTTATGTCGCTGTTCCTGGGCCTCGAAATACTCAGTGTAAGTCTTTATGGATTGATTGCCTATCTGCGTGCCCGCGAACGCTCCGACGAAGCTGGGATCAAATACCTGATGCTGGCTGCTTTGTCATCAGCGTTCCTGCTGTTCGGTATGGCGCTGGTGTATGCTTTCACCGGGCATATGGATTTCCCCGGCATCGGTGCTGCACTGCGGCAGGCTGGCTACCTCCCGGTAAGCGTGATGGCTGGTTTCGGGCTGATGCTGATCGGTGTTGGATTTAAGCTGGGCATCGTTCCGTTTCATATGTGGGCGCCGGATATATACGAAGGCGCACCGCTTCCGGTCGCTGCGTTCATCGCTACTGTCTCCAAAGGGGCCATGCTGGTATTGCTGATCCGCTTCTACCAGGATATTCACGGTAACGACTACCCGATGATCTGGTGGATCGTGGCTATCATTGCCGTGGCATCTATGTTTGCAGGCAACTGGCTGGCTTTAACCCAGCAGAACGTCAAACGTATACTCGCTTATTCTTCCATCGCACAGATGGGATACATCCTCGTAGCATTTTTATCGGGGGTGCAAACCGGTTTGGAAGCGTTGGCTTTTTACCTCGTAGCCTATTTTATCACTACTATCGGCGCTTTTGGAGTCGTAATTGTGATGTCGAGCAGTGTTCAGGACGCAGAAACGATCCGGGATTATAAAGGGCTTTTCTGGCGCTATCCCTGGGTGGCTACTGTTTTCACTGCCATGTTATTATCCCTCGCCGGAATTCCGCTGACTGCCGGTTTTATCGGGAAGTTTTATGTGATCATGGCCGGAGTGAATGGTCACCAGTGGTTCCTGTTATTTATGCTGGTTATCAACAGTGTGATTGGGCTGTACTATTATATCCGGCTGGTGGCAGCTATGTTCAGTGTTCCTGCCAGTGGCCAGGAAACCACGGTAGTACCGGCCCTGCCTGCTGCCGGCAATATTACCCTGGTTATCCTGACTATACTGTTGATCGGATTAGGTGTATATCCCACTGCCATGATGCAGCTGATACAACAGATGATGCGCATTCTCGTTTAACCCGCCCGGTTCTGTTCGTCGCTGGTACCCGTTTTTCTTTCACGTGCGGCTTTGATAGTAGCGCTACCGAACTTATAGGTGAACGTAAGGTTGAAGGTCCTGAACTGCCAGGTATTGAATATATTCAAATGCAGATTGGCGTACTCAGCTGCCCCGCGGTACGATTCGTTCCGCAATATATTGTTGTAACTGGCTTTTACGGTCAGCTTCTTTTCGAAGAATAGTTTCTGCACACCCAGGTTCAGGTTATACTGGCTGTATCCTCTGAATATGCCGAATATAAAAGGCGAGTTATAATAGCCCATCACTTCCAGTTTTATATCCTTCGGGAGCGCAATGGTATTAGTACTGTTGATGTAATAATTGAAGTTATAACGTTTGAAAGGTTCACTGGTAACAGGGTCATTGAACCTGTACTGGTTATAGGAGACGTCTATATTGTTATCGCTGGTCCACCATTTAGTCACCTGTATGGGCAGGGTCAGTGCCAGGGTGTAGATATCCGTTTTGTCGTAGTTACGCTCGGTACTGATCGATGCCTTGGTGCTGTCGTCCTGTGTAATGAACTCTTCCATCATATCCTTGATACGACTGTATCTCAGGGTAGCAATGTATTTATCCTTAAAGGTATACGATAACTCCGCGATGTTGCTGTACTGAGGCCGCAGATAGGGGTTTCCCCTGAAATAAGTATACCTGTCGAGGTAGAACATGAACGGGTTCAGCTGTCCGTACTGAGGCCGCTCTATCCTGCGCGACAATGCCAGGCTGAGCTTATTCTTATCATCCAGTTTTTGTTCCAGATTGATGTTCGGGAAGAAGTCGGTGTAGTTACGTTTTACATAACTATTAGTCGTGAATGAGTGCCCCGCGGAGGCAGTGTTTTCTACACGCAGCCCCAGCTGCATGGTGGTAGTGTGAAACTGTTTACGATAGTTGGCATAGGCTGCATAAACATCTTCCTGGTAGTTAAATTGATCACTCAGCGAGGGCGACGGCAGGTAATGACCTTTGTATAATGAATCAAACTCCAGTCCATTGGAGGTGTTCACAAAACTTGCCTTAACCCCTGTTTCGAGCTTTGCCGTGGGGCTGAATGGCCAGCTGATATCTGCCTTCAGGCTTTTGATAATTACCTGTGTATTCCCTAATGTTCTTATACTATTAGGATTCCTGTTTAATCCTGTTTTGTTGTCATACAGGCTATCATTCAGCTGCATGAACCGGTGGTTGTTGAATTGGGCATAGTCCGCATCAAAGCTGATCTCCCGGCCACCCGCAGAATCAAGTGATCCTTTATAGTTTAAATTAACAGCGATGTTGTCGAATCTGTTATTGTTGGTTGTCAGGGAATTTACAATAGAATCTGCCGGCATGGCTGGTTTACCAAGATTGGTAACACTGTATATCTGATTGCTGAATGCATTCTTGAATCCATTTGCCAGTACGCCGATAGTATGTTTGTCGTTGATAAAGTAATCCATACCCAGCTTCAGGTAATTATTCTTAAAGCGGTTGCGCTGAAAAATTTCCTGATCCATGAAAGTAGCGTCGCCGGCTTTATCGGTGACTGTCCGGGTATAATGCCGGGTAACCATTCGTGGATACTCGCCCTGATCGAAATTGCCGAAGAGATTGAATTTCTCTGTTCTCCAGTTGAAATTGCCGGTAACACCATACCGGCCATATTTGGATTGGGTAAGGGTAGTACCTATACTACCATTTATCCCGGTCATTTTGCCCTTTTTTGTTTTTATGTTGATGATACCGCCATTGCCGGCTGCATCGTATTTGGCAGACGGACTGGTAAGTATTTCGATAGACGCAATACTTTCCCCGGGAGTGGTTTTAAGGAGATTGGTCAGCTGTTCACCACTCAGGTAGGTGAGCTTTCCATCAATCATCACGGTAACGCTCTGCCCCTTCAGGGTTACGTTTTCGTTATTGTCGATCTGAACTCCCGGCGCCCTGCGAAGCAGGTCCAGGGCTGTATTACCGGCCGCGGCCATACTGTTTTCTATATTCATCACCGTTTTACCGGCAGCACTTTCAATGAATGGTTTCTGAGCCGTAACATTAACGGCCTGGAGGTTTTTACCAAGGGTAGGTAGTTTGATGGTACCCAGGCTTACAGATGGATGGGCGGCGTCTATGCTGAATGCAGGGCTGAACGAAGTAGTATATCCTACCTGCGAAGCCTGCACAAAATAATGTCCGTTTGCTATCTTTTCAAAAGTATAGGCGCCCTCAACGGTGGTAACATCCCCCTTTACCAAAGAGGAGTCCTGCGCCTTTTTCACCATAACAGTAGTAAAAGGCAATGGCTTGCCATCATTATCAGTTATTTTTAGCGAAATTTTGCCTGTTGACTTGTTTTGTTGAGCGAAGGCACTGGTAGTTAAGCACAAAAGTACTCCCAGGACCACGATGTTTGTTCTCATACTATCGTTTCCGTTAAATATTTCTCAAAAGCTTTGACCGAAAGCGGGGATTTCTGTTTTTCTCTGAATTTACCTGTTGATGTTATGCTGGTAGAATTGTAATGCCATTTTCAGCACAGCCTGGATTTTCCCAAGGGGCATCTTTTCTGGATCATGCTCAGTTTCATTCACAACATATGATTGGGTGGAGGAGCTGCATACAGGTGCCTCCCGGAGATTGCCGAGGGTGATCAGGTAGATGGGTAGTTCATCAGGATGACTGGCCGAAAGGTGGCCACGGTTTGCCATTCCGCCCCCACATGCTAATATTAGCACGATAAGAGCACTCAGGCTTAAAACTATAGCAACTTTTTTCATACCTCATTTTTTCTAAAGACGAACAGGCACGAAAAAAGTTGCACGAAAGGGGGTTATTTTTTTGCTGGATAAATTTATTTTTTCCAGAGACGTTGTATGGTAACGGGTGAACGCTGCTCTAAAAGTATCGTATGACCATCACTGAGCTCATCCAGCAGGCCATTATGGTAATAGCGGACCGTCAGTAATTCCAGGCCTTCGTTGTAAACGATCTTGAACTGCTGATGCAGGGCTTTGATCAGCTGCTCGATTTTCTCAGGATTGTTGTCGATTACACACGAAAAATTGATTGCCCCGTTCTGCATCAGGTTGATCTTCACTTTAAGACCGTGGAAAATCTCGTAAATGTCGCTGATCTTATCTTCCGTAATAAATGAATAATCCTTGGAAGTAATGTTCAGTAACACCTGGTTCCTTTTCAGTACTATAATGGGAGGCAACTGTCTGGTGTCGGCAGTTTCTTTGATAACTGTTCCAGGCAGACTTTTATCGAGAAAACATTTCACCAGCAACGGTATCTGCTTGTTTTGCAGCGGTTTGATGGTTTTGGGGTGAATGACCTGTGCACCGTAGTACGCCATTTCTATTACTTCTCCATAACTGATCTCCGGGATATTAACAGTATTAGGGAACAGTTTTGGATCCGCATTCTTAAGCCCTTCCACATCTTTCCATATGGTTTGGCTTTCAGCATCCAGCATATTGGCGAAAACAGCTGCGGAATAATCGCTGCCCTCCCTGCCCAGGGTAACACTTTCATTCTGGTCGGTGCTGCCAATGAAACCCTGCGCAATAACAATATTGGTGATATTGAAAAGCGGAGCCACTTTTTCGGTTACCTGCCGCTGGGTATAGGTCCAGTCGATATTGGCATCCCGGAAGTTATCATCCGTCCGGAATACATCCCTGACATCCAGCCAGGTGTTATGTAAGCCTATGCTGTTAAAATAAGCACTGACGATAGCAGTGCTCAGCAATTCCCCAAGCCCCACCAGCTGATCATAGTAATAATCGTAAATGCGCATGGGCTTTTCTCCCAGCGTCCACTCGGCTTCGGTGAAAAACTGCTGCAGCTGCGCAAACAGGGGATGTTCCTGGTTTCCCAGCAGGGCCTCTGCCACATTCAAATGGGTTCGCTCGATATTATACAACAGTTGCGCTGCAATTTCTCTTTTACGCAGGAAGAAATTTTCCGCCACTTTTTCCAGTTCATTCGTGGTTTTGGCCATGGCCGATATAACGATAAGGATCTTATCGTCCGGGAATGACTGTACTATCTGGGCCACTTGCCGGATACGTTCAACACTTTCTAAACTTGCGCCGCCAAACTTGAAAACCTTCATATGATAGTTTATCTTCTTTTAAAAAATTATTCGGCAAAGTAAGACAAGTTTAGAATTGTTTTAAAATATGTTTACAGATAAATGACATTTTTATTAAATAACACAGCATTTCCATTAATTTCGCCACTACAACGTAACGTTATGAATATTAAGCAAAAAGTTATGACCCTGGACGAATTCACTATCCAGGAACTGCGGAATTACCCGGGTGCAACCGGTCAGTTATCCGGCTTGCTGCGGGATATTGGACTTGCCGCCAAACGGGTAAACGTAGAAGTAAACAAGGCAGGTATCGCTGATATATTAGGGGAAGTAGGGAAGACCAATGTGCAGGGGGAATCAGTGAAAAAACTGGACGAATTTGCCAATGAACAATTGATCAACTCATTGGAATCCAGTATCTACTGCTGTGGAGTAGCCTCCGAAGAAAATGAGAATTTTATCGCTTTCACCGATGAGCATTCCAAAAGATCAAAGTATGTGGTATTGATGGACCCTCTCGATGGCTCCGGTAATATCGATGTAAATGTGTCTATCGGAACTATATTTTCCGTGTATCGCCGCCTTACCCCGGAAGGTACTGAGTGTGAACTGGAAGACTTTCTGCAGCCGGGAACGCAGCAGATAGCCGCCGGCTATATCATTTATGGTTCGTCTACCATGATGGTATATGCCACCCGTCGCAGTGTACAGGGCTTTACCCTCGATCCTTCTATCGGAGAGTTCTGCCTTTCACACCCTAACCTGAAATGCCCGACCGATAGCGACATCTTCTCCGTAAACGTAGGCTACTACTATCTTTACGAAGAAAAGATCCGCAAGTCCATCGACTATTTCATGGCAAGGAACGAAAACGACCGGATCTACCGTCACCGTTTCGTGGGCTGTATGGTAGCGGAAATTCATCGCACCCTTATCCAGGGTGGAATCTTTATGTATCCGGCCTTTGGTAAATATGTATCCGGACGATTAAGGCTTTGCTACGAATGCAACCCTATGTCTTTCATCATGGAAAAAGCCGGCGGAGTAGCTATGGCCCATGGCCGCCAACGATTGCTGGAACTCAAGCCGGTGCAACTTCACCAGAGAACACCGATATTTATTGGTTCCCGGAGTATGATGGAAATCTGGCAGAAAATTACGAACCAGGAATAGAGAGAATTACGAATTACGAAATAACCCGAAGACCTCAGCAAATATTATCATTCGCTGAGGTCTTCGGGTTATTTCGTAATTCGTAATTCCTAATTCGTAATTCTCTCTAAACTTGGCCCGATTTTCACAGTCTCTACTATATCAATCATTTTTCATTTTTAACCATTTTTATTCTATGTCGATTTTGAAGAACCAGCGGATCTTTGTGTTATTGGTAGCCATGTTGGCCGTTTTCCAGGTAAGCGCCTGCGCACGGGGTGTTCACCGGGCCGACAGCAGTAACGGGGGAGGTAGTCTGGAAGAGGAAATTCTTTACTACACCAACAAATTCCGCCAATCCAAGGGCCTGAAGCCATTGCAGCTCGATCCCCTCATCAGCCAGCAGGCGCGTAATCACAGTCGCGATATGGCCAGCGGGAATACAGGTTTCGGTCACGAAGGATTTGAAGAACGTGTAGCCTATATCTCCAAAAAAATGGGTCGCGTTGCCAGCGCGGCAGAAAATGTTGCCTACGGTACGCTCGATGCTGAAGCTGTGGTAAATGGCTGGATCAAAAGTCCCGGACACCGCAGGAATATGCTGGGCGACTATAACCTGATCGGTATTGGTACCGCTGAAAAGGGACGACTAACATTCTTTACACAGGTGTTCATTAAGCAATAGCTTTTAGCCTTTGGCCTTTAGTCTTTAGTAAAAATGCAGCGAAGATTATATCGGTTTTAAACACCATATAATCTTCGCTGCATTTTTACTAAAGACTAAAAGCTAACAGCTCTTTTTTGTACCTTGGCTGCATGGAAAAGAAAAAGATCATCGAGGTAAAGAACCTGGTGAAGAAATATGGGGAGTTTACCGCTGTTAAAGGGATCAGCTTTGAGGTATTTGAAGGCGAAATATTCGGTTTGCTGGGCCCCAATGGCGCCGGTAAATCTACTACGCTGGAGATTATTGAGACCCTCCGCGATAAAACAGAGGGTAAAGTGATAGTAGGAGGGTTCGACCTGGATAAAGATCCGAATGATATCAAAAAGATTATTGGCGTACAGCTACAGAGTTCCGGCTACTATCCGGGGCTAAACCTGGTAGAGCTGATAGAGATGTTTGGCGGATTGTATAACCAGCCGGTAGAGCCGCTGAAGCTTTTAGGGATGTTCAACCTGGAAGACAAGGCCCGGGCTAAGTACAAAGAGCTTTCCGGAGGCCAGAAACAACGCTTCTCTATTGCCACTACGCTGATCAATAAGCCGCAGATCATATTCCTCGATGAACCTACAACAGGGCTCGATCCCCAGGCCAGGCGCAACCTCTGGGATCTGATCCTGCAGGTGCGCAGTCAGGGTACTACCGTGGTGATTACCACCCACTATATGGATGAGGCGGAGTTTCTGTGCGATCGTTGTGCGATTGTTGACAGCGGCCAGATTATCGCCATTGATTCCCCCGATGGCCTGATCGATAAGCTGGTATCTTCCGGATTTGAAAGGAAGAAAGAGGTGAAGAAAGCTAACCTGGAAGATGTATTTATTCATCTGACCGGGAAAGATCTGAGGGAAGAATAAACGAATAATAAAACAGATTACAGATGGAAGCCTTGCAATATCCTATCGGACGTTTTGAACCGTTGCCAGACTATACACCTGCCATGGTACAGGGTTTTATTAAAGATATCCAATACCTGCCCCAGCTAATGGAAATAGCAATCCAGCATATGGACGAATACCAGCTGCAAACACCTTATCGCCCCGGAGGCTGGACAGTGGCGCAGGTAGTACACCATGTGGCAGATAGCCATATGAATGGCTATACCCGCATGAAACTGGCACTTACAGAAGAGGCACCTGTTATAAAATCATACGAGGAAGGAGCATGGGCCCTGTTACCTGATGTGGCGCAGACGCCTGTTAATGTGTCTGTTACATTGTTACATGCGTTGCATACCCGTTGGACTAACCTGATGCTGCACCTGACACCGGCTGAATGGGAACGCACTTTTATTCATCCGGCCAACGGCACCAGGCATAACCTGAAAACACACGCAGCTAACTATGCCTGGCACGGAAAACATCACCTGGAGCATATATTGCGACTGAAGGAAAGAATGTCATGGTAAAGCTAAAGTAATTATAGAAATGGAATGGAAACTACTCTCATCTAAATACTTGTTCAAAGACAACTGGCTTACGGCAAGGATCGATACATGTGAAACTCCCACAGGGAAAATTATTGAGCCTTATTATGTACTGGAATACAACGATTGGGTAAATGGTGTTGGTATCCGGGAAGACGGGCAGGTAATCATGATCCGCCAGTTCCGCCAGGGAATAGGCAGAACATTGCTCGAAATACCCGGAGGAACTATGGACGCTACCGATCCGGATCCTCTTTTTGCGATGAAGCGGGAAATGCTGGAAGAAACCGGTTATGAATTTAAAGAATGGGTGTCGTTGGGATCAATTGCGCCCAACACCGCCGCTGCCAATAATTATACACATATGTTCCTGGCAACAGGAGGCGTGAAGGTACAGGACCAGGAACTGGATCATAATGAAGAAATAGAAGTTGTGCTGATGCCACTGGAAGAGTTGCAGCAACTTCTGTTGGAAAATAAGATCGTGCATAGCCTGCATACTACCTGTATCTTCTATGCGTTGCTGCATCTCGGCAAAATGGCGATGAAATAGTTACATCACCTCGGCTACAATAAAGAAACTACCGCATACCAATATCATATCGTCTGGCTGGGCGTGTTGTTTGGCGGCTTTCAATGCCTCCTGAACGGACGAATAAGCATTGCCCTGCAACCCATGTTCAGCCGCCATTCCGGCAAGTGCCACATCATCAAGTGCCCGGGGGATATTGGCTTTACAGAAATAATAATGTGCGGAAGATGGAAATAGCGGTAAGACTTTCTCTACTTCCTTATCTTTCACAAACCCTACAACAATGTGCAGTTGCTGATAATTTACATGCCCCAGTTGTTGTACTATCTCCCGGATACCCGCTTCGTTATGTCCTACATCCAACACGGTAAGCGGATGTTCTTTCACCACTTCCCAACGTCCCCTTAATCCGGTAAGTTTCTTTACGTGGGCCAGCGCCTGAGTAATATGTTCTGCAGAAATCTGCCACCCTTGCTGCTGTAATATTTTTATGGAAGACAACACCCCCATCAGGTTCTTTTCCTGGTACTGTCCATTGAGATCCAGCCGGAAATGCTGCATCTGCTCATGGCGTTTATCCATTAATGTGATATCCAGGTGCGTACCTGCTATAGCGTTGGAATACTCCATCCATTCCTGGTCCGCAAAATGAATGGGGGCCTGGAGCGATTTCGCCGTATCTGTAAACACTTCCTGTACCTCCGACTGGGTTTCACTGATCACCACCGGAACGCCGGTTTTGATGATACCGGCCTTCTCCGCCGCAATTAAGGGTAAAGTATCTCCTAATATCTGTTTGTGGTCGTAGCTGATATTGGTGATAAGCGAAAGCTCGGGAATAATAACATTGGTGCTGTCTAACCGGCCACCCAATCCGGTTTCAATAATAGCAATATCTACTTTCTCAGCCTGGAAGTAACTGAATGCCATTGCAACTGTCATTTCAAAAAAGGAGGGGCGTATATCCGCGATATGCTGGCGCATATCTTCCGTGAACCGGACTACAAAATCCTCTGCTATCATTTGTCCGTTTACACGAATACGTTCGCGGAAATCAAGCAGGTGAGGAGAAGTATACAGCCCCGTTTTGTAGCCGGCCTGCTGAAAAACCGCTGCCAGCATATGGCTGGAAGAGCCCTTGCCATTGGTACCCGCAACATGAATACTCTTAAATCCTTTTTCAGGATGCCCCGATTGTTCGAGTAACGCGAGTGTATTATGCAGATCTTTTTTTAGTGCAGCAGCCCCTACTCTCGTGAACATAGGCAGCTGTGCGTATAGATAGTCTAAGGTTTCTTGATACGTAGCCATGATGCAAATTAATTAAGAATTATGAGCGAAGAGCCAGGCGGTTTTAATTTTTATTATCCGTTTAACTCTTCGCTCATAATTTTTAATTCCATACTCCCAACTCCTGATTCTTTCTACAACTTCGGGCAATCCAACTGCCGGTTCCGGCTTCTTCCGCTCCGCTCAAACATGGCTGAGTTCAGGCGTAACGCAACATAAACGGCAGCATGGTCGATACGCTTTTCGAAGAGATTGGTAAATATAGTGCTGGATCCCAGTAGTAAAGGACCTACCCGCACACCTGCACCCACATCCGCCTGTCCGTTGTGATTGATGGTGAGTGGCAGATAAGCGCCAAACCACCTGGTTTCATAGCGGGGAGTGATGCTGAAATTGGTCAGGGCGTATGTTTTGGCAATGTTTTTCCTGCCTGCCGTCAGTGCAATTACAGCGTTGGCACTGACGAAGAAGCGGCCGTCGATATTATAGTCTCCCATCAGATTCAGCGCCGTGGGCAATGTCATGGCAAAAGTAGAATCAGTGGGCAGAGGAGTAAAGTACTGGTTCAACCGCCGTGCATACTGTTGCAGGCTCTCCTTATGTTTATATTCAAGGTCGTTGGGCACTACATGGTCTTTGACCAGACTAAGGTCGGTATTGATCGGCGCCTTGGTATATTTGATCCTGCCAATGTCGGTAACGGAAACTCCTATACGAAATTTGTAATCGTCAGCGTCATCGTCGTTGTAGGCACCAAAGCCACCGTTATCAGGCCGGTACTCATAAATGAATCCGATATCTGCACCGATACCAGCGTTGTGAAACAGCTGGAGGTTGCGCTGTACGGGCGATTGCCACTGATCCATTTCCTTATTGTATGCATAAGATAGTGTACCACTGGTAATGCTGGCATCCCGCCTGTTATTAAGGGTGAAATTGATATCCTTCGCGGAGGCATAACCGGCAGACACACCGCTCAGTAATTTGAGGGTAATACCTCCCTTCAGGCGTCCGCTGTATGTTTCTTTCAATACACGGGCATAGCTCAGTCCCAGTTCGTGCCAGACATGAGCAGAAGCATCCACCTGCCGGATACTTAGGCTCTTCATGGTGTAGTCGGGGTTGGGATAGTTAATCCCGAAAAAGTTTGCGATAGGAGTAGGCACGTTACCGGCATTGCCGCTGCTGCGCATACGCCAAACGAAAGAAACAGACTGCTTCGGATCGATCGCATATAAAACCGAAGGTAGCACAACTTCTCCCATGGCCCAGCCATTCTGCAGCCGGTTGGCGCCCTGGTCCAGGAAATAGTCCCTGTTAAGGCGAAGGGTATCCGGCATGTGCAATAATTTCGACTTGGGCATGCTTACATAAGTATTCCCGGCATTGACATCTGCCCCTATGATATTTACATCCCATTTATAACGGTAGCCCGCTGCACTGGCAGGGTTGGAGAGTACACCATAAATACCGGCGTAATTGCTGTTGTTGTATCCGGGGAATGATTGTGCCACAGCAGTTTGCTGCAGTAATAACACAGCAGCGGTAGATAAAATGATACGGTTTAGTGTTCCAGTCATCGTTGGCGATAAAAAACAGGTTTCTCGAATCAGCACATAGAATGAGCGCTTATTTGCTTTTGAAATCATAGGTAGAGATGTAGGATATTGCTGTTTCCCGAAAAAACGCTATGGTAGCTTCCTGAAATGAAAGGTAACAGGCGCTGGTCAAAAAACAGTATAAGATTGTTATTCTGCTTTGAAATAGAAACGAATGGTGCCGAATTGTTCTTCCGGTGCATCCGGATTGGCGTTGTATTTCAGCTGTCCGCTGCTGGCTGCTCTCTTGGCGATTTCGATCAAACGCGGATTACTGATGGTAGACCCTCTCATGCTAAAAGTGGCTGAAGTCACATTTCCTTTCTGATCTACTTTTATATTAATGGCTACATAGCCGGTTTCTGTTCCGTCATAGGTGACCTGCGGCCTGCCAATCAGGCTACGGCCATTCAGGTGAAAATCGGAGCGACCACCACCAAGCCCGCCGCCGGTATATCCACCACCATTGGGATTGCCGCCAAGCTGGCCTCTGTCGCCGGGTTTGCCGGTGTTACCTTCGCCGGTGGCGTTGTTGGAGCCGTTTGCACTGTTACCACTATTCGCACTGTTGCCGGTACCACCGGAAAATACGGCTTTCGGCTTTGGAGCGGGAGGAGCTGGTTTGGGCGGTGCTTCTGTTGGTTTCTTTGTTACTTTAACAGGCTTGGGTTCCAGCTTTTTAGGAATTTCCTTAGGCTTTTCCACGGGTTTTTCCGGCTTCTTTATTTCCGGAGCATCTTCTTCATCCTGGGTGGCAATATCCTGTTGGGGCTCGCTATGATCGGGTGCCGCAGTAGCAGGTGTTTCCGCAGGAGCCGGCTCAGGCGCTGCCGCACTCGGGGGATTAGGGTTTAATGGCTGCTCATCTCCCATACCATCGTCGGATGTGCCAAGATTCACTTCCATGCCCAAATCCTGATCAGGTAAAGGGGGAGGAGCGGAGAAACCGGTAAATATCAGCGCCACTAACAGTAACGCATGAACGCCGATAGTGATGCCTAGTGCCTGAATATTTTTCTTGCCTTTTTTTTCCTCCATGATAACCTTATTGAGCGCCTGTTTAGACCAAAGTTAATATTTTGATCCAGAAAAAATAATCACTCCCCCAAAGAGGAATTTCAGATCTTTGCAAAAATCATGCTGTTAATCCCGATCAAAACCATTTCGTCGATTTTATGAACCTTGTCCGACAAACCGTTCGTCTCTATCAAAATGCCTATACTGGCTTGTCTCCGGCCACCTGGTGGCTGTCTCTGGTGTTGCTGATCAACAGGAGCGGCACGATGGTCATTCCTTTTATGACCGTATATCTCACTCAACATTTACACTTCAGTATTGCCCAGGCCGGCCTGGTGATGGCCTGCTTTGGCTCCGGCGCCATTGTTGGCGCGTTACTGGGCGGGTGGCTGTCCGATAAAATAGGTTTCTACCAGGTACAGTTCTGGAGCCTATTCTCTAACGGTTTATTATTCATTTTATTGGGTCAGATGCGCACCTTTGAGCAAATATGTATTTGTGTATTTGTCATGAGCTCTGTAGGCGACGCCTTCCGCCCCGCGAACAGTATTGCCATAGCTGCCTACAGCGCCCCCGAGAACCGCACCCGGTCTTATGCCCTGAACCGCCTCGCGGTAAACCTTGGCTGGTCCGTAGGCCCCGCTGTCGGCGGTATCCTGGCCAGTTTCAGCTATCAGCTGCTGTTCTGGGTAGATGGTTTCACCTGTATGGCTGCTGCCATACTCATGCGGATCTTCCTGCCTCCGGTGCCAGCACCGCCAAAGGTGAAAACTGCCGCCAGGCCTAAGGAAGACAAAGTCTGGCACGATCACATATACATCTGGTTCCTCTTTTTTGGGATGATAAATTCCATTTGCCTGTTCCAGTTTTCCAGTATTGTTCCCCTGTATTTCAAGGATGTTTTGCACCTTGAAGAATGGGCGATAGGACTGAATATGTCGCTCAATGGCATCCTTATCGCTTTGGTGGAAATGGTGATGGTATACCGCCTCGAAGGTACCCGTCCAAACCTTTATTTCGTGGCCCGTGGCGCGCTGGTGGTATGTATAGCATATCTGCTGCTTTGCGTACTGCCTCCATACTGGGCGCTGGCTTCAGCGTTTATGATCGTGATCACCTTCGGCGAAATGTTCTGCCTGCCGTTTATGAACAGTTTTTGGATCGGACGCAGCCGGGATCATAACCGCGGACAATACGCCGCATTGTATACCATCTCGTATTCTCTGGCAAATATTGTATCGCCTACCACCGGTGCTTTCGTGGTAGATCACCTGGGATTTAAGCTCTGGTGGGCCATTACAGCAATCGGGTGCGTGCTGTCAGGAGCTGGCTTCTGGTGGCTCCAGAAGAAGCTGGGCAGTCAGATAGCTCCTAAACCCAGGCTTTCAGAAGCGGGCAGATGACAAAAATTGTTAATCACTATACAGATATTGTTCGTAAAATGATTTTTATGGGGAAAAAGTAGTAAAATTGGTAAATGAAAGTGATCCAATTTACCGTTCCCGTGGCCGAAGAAGGTGCTGTAGTGGTACAGGAAGATATACTTCCTTACTTCTATAACTACCTGCACAGGCATAAAGAGGCACAAGTGACGTTGATTATAAAGGGAGAAGGCACATTGATTGCAGGCAATTATACCCAGCCCTTCAAAGCAGGCGACATATACGTAATCGGGGCCAACCAGCCGCATATGTTCAAGGGTGATGCCCGCTATTTTGAAAACATACAGGAAAAGAACATCCACGCCATCCATATTTTCTTTGATCATGAAAACGCCCTGCAGGGCCTGTTTTCACTGAAAGAAATGGAACCTGTCCGGAAGTTCCTCCAGCTATCGGCCAACAGCATGCAACTACCTGCAGAGCACAGCGAAAAAATCGGGGCGGAAATTCTGAAGGTATCGCAACTCAGTGGCGCCGAGCGGTTACTGACATTCGTTAACATGCTGGTGTATTTTGCTAAACAGGTGAAGAACTGGAAATCTTTATCCACCGGCTTCTCCAGGCATTCTTACAGTGAGTCGGAAGGGCTCCGCATGAATGATATCTACCAGTATACACTGGAGCACTATGCAGAAAATATTACGCTGGGGCAGATTGCCGGAGTAGCGCATCTGACTACTTATGCTTTCTGTAAGTATTTCAAGAAACACACCCGTAAAACCTATCTCGAATTCCTGAATGAGATCAGGATCAATGTAGCGTGTAAGAATATTATCAATGGTGATTACGACAGTATTGCTGCAGTGGCTTATGCCACCGGCTACAACAATCCCATTACTTTCAACCGGGTTTTCCGCAAAGTAACCGGGATGTCGCCCACTGCCTACGCAAAGCAATATAGGTTCGCGGAAGTGTACTAGCGGCCCGCTTCAGAGGATATTACAACAAAGGTCCGGCGTACGCACCGGACCTTTGTTTATTTATTGCTGTGATAAATTATCAGTGTGCAAAATCAGTCATGTAATCCCCTTTGATCCGCTCCATCGGAGGGTTAAAGTAGCCGAACTTCACTTCGGGGAACTCTTCGTGGATCAGTTCCATCAGCTGTTTGATACCAAGGCATTCACCGGTTTCAGTAAGGCCCAGTTTGCCGAGGTACCAATCCGGATCAATATTGAAATTACGCCACTGTATCATGTTGAGTTTTGTTTCCCTGATCAGTTTGCGTAGTGCTTCATATTCCTCTGCACTGTCGGTCATTCCCGGGAATACAAAGTAGTTGATAGATGACCAGCCACCGAATTCCCTCACTACCTTCAGGCTTTCCACAATATCATCGAAAGTATAGTTGTTGGGCCGGTAGTAAGGCGTATAATACTTTTCCTGGGCCGAATTGAGGCTCACGCGGATGCTGTTCAGTCCTGCTTCACAAAGCGCCCTTACAGCATCAGGCTTGCTGCCGTTGGTATTGATATTGATACTGCCTTTGGGGGTATGTTTGCGTATTTCTCTGATCGATTCCCTGATGGTTTCCCACATCAGCAGCGGTTCTCCTTCGCAGCCCTGTCCGAAGCTCACGATAGGATAGGGGGCTGTTTCCAGGTGTGGTACGGTGTACTCCACTATTTCCTCGGCTGTAGGTTTGAAACGAAGCCTGTCCTGTGTGGAAACAATCGTTTCTTCTTCCGGCTGAAATGATATACATCCGATACAGTTGGCATTGCACGCCGGAGAAGAAGGAATAGGGCATTCCCATCTTCCCATAAAATAATTACGGGCAGCAGGGCATTCGTAAGTAAGTGCGCAGTTCTCTGCCAGGTGCTGTACCAGCCTGTTATGAGGGTAGGCCTGCAGCAGCGTTTTTACGCCCTGTTTTACCTTTTTGGCGTCGAATCCGGCGCATTCCTGACGTATATCAGATTCGATACGGGTAGCAGGCACATAGAACTTGCCATCCAGCCACCCAACTGCAGTATAGCAGAATAACGGAAGCGTGGGAGCGTCCGGCATTGTTTCATATGCTGCGAGGTAGAAGCCTGTATGGGCGGGCGGAATAAAGGCAGCTACTGCCCATCCTTTCTCACACAGCTCCATATCGCCGGTTTTTGCGTTGATACCGATGCCTCTGCGGCCGGGAAGCTCATACAGATTACCTCCTTCCGGCAACTCTATCCATTCATCTGCTTCCACCGGCCACGCATCCCAGCCGCTACGGCCGGTTACGTGTAATGTGGTGTCTTCAAAAATATTCCCGTTACCGTCGGAGTATAATATGTAAGGTGTTTGTTTCAGCATTGTATGATGTTATTCATTATTTATTGCAGCCTGCGCTGGAAAAAGGTGTTTAATTCTTCCCGTTGCTCTTTCCCGGGCTCGTCCAGTATCTCCAGCTGCAATACTTTGTTATTCTTAAAATCGATAGTGAGCAGGTCGTTCCGTAAAATTACGTTATTCAGCTCGTTCCAGCCAACCAGCTTTTGCGAAAACAAGGTTGGCAGGATGATACCGGTAGTGTCCATCTTTACGAAGGAAGGCTGAAAGATTTTGTATTCCATCCATCCTACGTAAGCCATGCCCAGCCCTACCAGGAAAAGCAGCATCGCTGTAATGGGCTGCAAATGCGACAGGAAATACAGGCTACTGGTGATACAAATGATAGCTTCCAGCATTCTCGCCACAGTATTGGCTTCCGTAAATTTTTTGAATTTCTTCATGGTAAACGGAAAGCTGATACAGCCTATGCCCATCAACAGGAAAAATACTACGAGGAACCAGTTAGGCTGCGCCTCCCGGTAAACCCCGATGGCATTGAACAGAAATAAGATGCCCGTAAGGCCGTGCATCACCGGTAGTAACCGGATTCTGCTGGCGGTATTGGGATGCAGAATGCGCAAACGTTGCATGAACAGAAATCTAAGATTAAGAATTAGCGCTCACCAGCAGGTTACAAAGCTTGAACAACACGCGGGCACCCACATTGGCATCCCATTCATCGTGCGATGTACTTACTTCGTTCAGGTCAAATCCAATCAGCTTACGGCCGCTTTCCAGCACGCGTTTGAAAAGATAATATACCTGTTCGGTTTCGAAACCTCCCGCTACAGGCGTGCCTGTATGCGGGCATAATTTAGGATCCAGTCCGTCGATATCAAAGCTGATATACACCTGCTGCGGCAATGCTGCTACGATGCTGTCGCAGATCGATTTCCAGGTTTCGCCCTCATACTGCCGTTCCTTAATCTGCTTGTCGAAGAAGGTTACTACCCGTCCTTCGCTGTTCCTGATATAATCTGCTTCTTCCTCGCAATAATCACGTATACCTACCTGCACCAGCTTGCTCAGCTGTGGTACCTCTGCCAATGCGTTGAACATGATGGAGGCATGGGAATACTGAAACCCTTCATAGGCATCGCGCAGATCGCAGTGTGCATCGATCTGCAGAATACCAAATTCTCCCTTATGCTCGCCTATGGCCTTGAAATAACCCAGCGGCGTGCTGTGGTCGCCTCCTACAAGGCCTACCAGCTTACCTTTCTCCAGCAGTGCTTTCGTTTGGTTATATACCCACTCGTTCATCGCCCTGGTGCCATTGCTGACATCTACCAGCGTTTTCTTCAAAAATTCATTCTCAGTAATATCTCCCCCTTCGGTCAGGAACTTCAGATAAAGCTCCGCTTCCTTACGCAGGTAATCGCTGCGCAACAACAGGTGCTTGTCTGGCTCACGCATGTAGAAACCCTGTTTCCAGCCGTCTTTTACATCTGCATCGTAAAGATCTACCTGGAACGATGCCCTGAAAATATGCTCCGGGCCGCGGGCAGTACCGTTATTATATGACACGGTTACTTCCCAGGGAACAGGTAACAATACCAGTTTCGCCTCATCTTCGGAAAATGGTAAACCAAAAACGTTGTTCGACAACAAGCCCACCGAGTTAGGGTCAAATTGAGATAAATCTGCCATGATAAAGTCGTACTTTTCTAAATTCGGCGCAAAGATAGGATTCTGTTTACTTACAGCCCTCCTTCCTGTAAAAAGAATTGCCTTTTATATAAAAAATGTCGGAAGAAGGTCATTTTTGACGTAATTTTGCCGATCAATCGGAAACTAATAACTAAGGGCAAAAAGAGGATCAGACAAATTGCGTGTGGATAAGGGTTTTGCAGCTTATGTCAATTCAATAGGGAAGATAATTTTCATATGAAAAAAACAAATATTATTCTGCTGGTGGTGATTGCGGTAGCAATCGGAGTGATAGTCACAATGGTAGGAGATTTCAGTACCTATGAAACTTTCGCGACAGCTCGTGAGAAAGAAGGAAAAGAGTTCCATGTAATCGGGAAGCTCGATACCCTGAAAGCAATGAATTACGATCCTGCTAAGGATGCCAACCTGTTCAGCTTCTACGTGCACGATAAAACCGGAGAATCGCATAAAGTGATCTTCTACGGTGCTAAACCTACCGACTTTGAAAAGGCCGAATCCATTGTACTGACCGGCAAGATGGAAGGAGATGAGTTTCACTGCAGTAAAATACTGATGAAATGTCCTTCCAAATATAAAGACGACCAGGTAGCAATGGGCAGCAAGCAGATGTAAGCTCTTTTGCCGATCACCGGACCGCCGGGATCCCGATGCCGGAATTTTAACATCTTAGAGGAATTTTATGAAGTTTGTAGGGGAACATTTATTACCGGGCCAACTGGGCCACTTTTTCGCCATACTGGCATTTGTAGCATCTATCGTAGCCACTGTGGCTTATTATAACGTCGTTAAATTAAAGGAACCCGCTTTACAGGAATCCTGGAAACGGATCGCCCGCTGGTCGTTTATCATTCAGTCCGCTGCTGTGATCGCTGTCTTCAGCTGCCTGTACTATATCTTATATAATCACTATTTTGAATATAAATACGCCTGGCGTAACACTTCCCGTGACCTGCCGGCGCAATACATTCTATCGAGCCTCTGGTCAGACCAGGAAGGAAGCTTCCTGCTCTGGAGCATCTGGAACAGTATCCTGGGAATTGTGCTGATCCGTACTTCCAAAAACTGGGAAGCGCCGGTGATGACGGTTTTCTCCCTCGCCCAGGTGATCATGGCCAGCATGCTGCTGGGCATCTTCATCCTCGGTTATAAAGTGGGCAGCAATCCGTTCATGCTGCTTCGCCAGGCTGCTGAAAACCAGCAGGCGCCTATATTCCAGCAGGCTAATTATATGGAACACATCCATGATGGTAACGGGCTGAACGTCACTTTACAGAATTACTGGATGGTGATTCATCCGCCGATATTATTCCTGGGCTTTGCTTCCATGATTATCCCGTTTGCGTTTGCTTTCGCGGGCCTGTGGGTAAGGGATTACACCGGCTGGGTGAAACCCGTACAGCCCTGGGGGCTTTTTGCTATCATGTTGCTGGGTACCGGTATCATGATGGGCGCCGCATGGGCTTATGAATCGCTGAATTTCGGCGGATACTGGGCATGGGATCCCGTTGAAAACGCCTCACTTGTACCCTGGCTCACCATGGTAGCCGGTGTGCATACGTTGCTGGCGTATAAGTCGACCGGACATTCACTGAAATCCACCTTCTTCTTCTTCTTTATATCTTATGTACTCATCCTGTATTCTTCTTTCCTCACAAAAAGCGGCATTTTGGGAGATACCTCCGTACACTCCTTCACCGACATGGGAATGACGGCACAGCTGTTGTTCAGCATGCTTGTGTTCACGATCCCGTCGATTGCGCTGCTGATTATACGCAGGAAGGAAATCCCCACTGTAAAGAAAGAAGAAAGCAGCTATTCCCGTGAGTTCTGGCTGTTTGTAGGATCGCTGATACTTCTCATAGCAGGTATACAGATCACCTTCACTACCTCAATTCCGGTATGGAATAAATTGCTGAGTGTAACAGGGCTCAAGGCGCTGTTTACAATGAATGATATTGCTCCGCCTTCGGATGCCATCTTCCATTTCAATAAAATCCAGATCTGGATCGCGATTGTTATTGGTGTGCTGACCGGTATTGTGCAGTATATGAAGTATAAAGACACCCCCCGCCGGGAGGTTACACGTAAACTGGCGCTGCCAACTGTGCTTTCGTTACTGTTTACCGTGCTGGTGATATGGAAGGGTGCCATTAACTACGATACCTATGGCGCAGGGTTCCTGACTGCCATTTACTTCATGCTGTTTGCCAGCATCTATGCTATCGTCGGCAATGTGGTTTACATCTTCACTGGTCTGAAAGGGAAGATGAAAGCCGCGGGCGCTTCTGTAGCGCATATCGGGTTTGGTATGGTGCTGCTGGGCGTACTGATCTCCTCATCCAAAAAAGAAGTGATTTCATTGGATCGCATGAAGATGTTGAACGATGGCTTCTTCCGGAAAGAAAGTAAACAGAACCCGCGCGAGAATATTATGTTACCGAAAGATGTACCGGTACAGATGGGCGAATACCACGTAACCTATACCGGTGACTCTATTGCGCAGGGAGATCCTAAAACCTATTATGTTGTCAACTACGAGAAGAAAGATAAACAAACCGGTAATGTGCTCGAGAAATTTACACTTTACCCGGATGCCTTCGTGAACAGGAAAGAAAATGCTATTTCTTCTAATCCTGCGTCCAGGCATTACCTGACGAGAGATATCTTTACGTATGTTTCTGCAGCACCGAATAAGGAGGAGGAAGCTAAGGCAGATACCAGCGCCTATGAAACACATGAGATTAAGCAGGGCGACTCGGTATTTTTCTCCAAAGGTTTCATGGTACTGAAAGGGCTGAATACGCAACCCAAGAGCCGTAACTATGCGCCCCAGAGTGGCGACCTGGCAGTGGGAGCGGAACTGGAGGTATATACACAAACAGACGACCATTTCAAACTGCAGCCAATCTACTTTATCCGCGACAGCAGCTATCAGTATAGCGTAGAAGATACATTGGCACCATTGAATCTGAGCGTACGTTTCTCCAGGATCCTGCCTGCAGAAAATAAAATTGAACTGAAGGTAAAGGAAGCCAATGGCTTCCACGATTATATTGTGATGAAGGCGATGATATTCCCTTACATTAACGTGTTATGGCTGGGTGTGATCGTGATGATTATAGGTACAGCCATGAGTATCTGGCAGAAAATAAGAAGATAAGTCTCCGGATGCTGTTAGCTTTTAGTTAATGCAAGGATATTAATTATATGTTTATATTCGTATATCCTTGCATTTGCTAAAAGCTGACAGCTAACATGCGAAAGTTTCTCCGTATATCCCTGATCGTTATTGCCACCCTGGTAGTGGTATATTTCTTAGGCCCTCACCCCGCAGAGCCGGTTTTCAATCATACGCTTCCTCCAGTTCCTGCTGCCGGTCCGGCGTTGGACGGATACATCGAAAATAAAGAAGTGAAGCACCATCTCAAGCCCAATAACGAAGCACGTATTGTCTGGTACGATTCTGCCCACAGAAAAACGCCTTATGCAGTGGTATACCTGCATGGATTTTCTGCCAGCCAGGAAGAAGGCAACCCCGTGCACCGCGAGTTTGCAAAACGTTTTGGCTGCAATCTTTATTTGTCGCGGCTCGATGGACATGGTATTGATACCAGTGATCCACTGCTGAATATGACGGCAGCCGGATTATGGGAAGATGCAGAAGAAGCGCTGAGTATTGGTAAAGCGCTGGGCGATAAGGTAATCCTGGTGAGCACATCTACCGGCGGTACCCTGGCATTGCAGCTGGCAGCCAAATACCCGGATGATGTGTATGCATTGATCAATATGTCGCCCAATATTGCGATCAACGATGACCTGGCATTCCTGGCTAATAATCCCTGGGGCCTGCAATTAGCCCGGTTGGTAAACAAAGGGAATTTCCGGCGTGGCACAGATACTGACCCTGAACGGGCAAAGTACTGGTATAACAGCTATCGGCTGGAAGCCGTGGTGCAGCTCGAAAACCTGGTGGAAGCCAGCATGACAGATGCCACCTTCCGGAATGTTCATCAGCCTGCCCTTAATTTGTACTACTATAAAGATGAAACCCATCAGGATCCTACCGTGAGAGTATCTGCGATTCTCCATATGCAGCAGGAGCTGGGTACCCCCGAATCTATGAAGGCGGCAGTTCCTATCCCGGGAGCGGGTGTGCATGTGATAGGTTGTTCACTGACCTCCCACGATGTTCCGGCAGTGCAAAAAGCCGTCAATGATTTCGCCCTCAAGGTATTGCATATGCAGCCGGTAATCTAGGGGGATTTAGTCGGCCCGAAGTGTAAAATCTTTTTTAACTTGTGGTAACATAACATATACCAGCTACGTTCAATCATCTATGCGCGCCGGGCTACAACAGTTACTCATTTTTATATTCCTGTTAACAGGTATATCACTGTGTCATCACCGAGCGATGGCGCAGGAGGCGCATGGTGCAGACAGTATTCCGCTGCATGCCATGGTAGTGGGAAAAGACACAATTCCGGTGATCACCCTGGCCATATTTGATGTGGTAGATAAATTACCCAAAGCCCTGCGCAAGGAAAGGGAGCGCTGGAGCCGGCTCCGCAACGCCGTATATGTGACTTATCCTTTTGCCCGGTCAGCTGCCAGAGTGCTGAAAGATGTCAACGCCCACCTGGCCACACTCGATAATAAAAGAGAGCGCAAAGCTTACCTTGCTTCAAAAGAAAAAGAGCTGAAAGCCCAGTTTGGAGACAAACTACAGAACCTGTCCGTATACCAGGGAAAGGTGTTGATGAAACTGATTGACCGTGAAACGGGGCAAAACTGCTATGACATCATCAAGGAACTGAAAGGCGGATTCAATGCCCGTGTATGGCAAACTGTGGCCTTCTTCTTTGGTGGTAACCTCAAAAGCGATTATGATAAACAGGAAGACAGGGACATCGAGGTGATTGTCCAGGAACTCGAAATGTATCAGCACTACCGCGCCTATAATTAATTCCGCTATCTTCGTAGCAGTCTAGTTCATCAAAAGGATTTATCATGAAAGCAGGGCTGTTATTCATCAGTTTATTTTTTATCTCAGTGGGTATGAAGGCCCAATCAGTTCCGGATGACGAACCTGTGTACGTACTGGACAGCGTAGTGGTGCCCCAGTCGGCCATGGAAAAGCTGACACCCGATATGATCGGGTTGATCACGGTAGCGAAAGGGTCCAAAGCAGTAGAGAAGTACGGCAAACAGGCCGAAAATGGCGTTATGTATATCGAAACCAAGCCGTTTGCGCACAAGCGGGTAAATGAATTCCTGAAGCAGGCTTCTCCGGCATATGATAGCCTGTATCGTAAATATGGCAGCGACAGCAGCTTTTACATTGTAATCAATGGAAAACCCGTTACTCCAACAAATGAGGCACTCTTCGTTACCCTGGGGCCCAGGAGCTTCCGCAGCCTGGAGGTGATCTCCGGCAAAGAGGCGCAGAAAAAGTACGAAGTAAAAGACCGGGTAGCAGGCGTGATCATTATCAGTTCAGAAGAGTAAATATTTTCCCATCTTTGCACCTCAATAATTAACAGCATATGAAACTGGATATACTGGCTATAGCCGTGCATCCCGACGATGTGGAACTGAATTGTGCCGGCACGTTGATGATACATGGCCTCAAGGGTAAAAAAGTGGGCGTAGTGGATCTGACAAGAGGTGAATTGGGAACCCGGGGTACCCCGGAAACAAGGGCAAATGAAGCCACCGCCGCAGCAAAAATCATGGGACTGGAAGTCAGGGAGAATCTCGGACTGGCCGATGGTTTTTTCCGCAACGATACAAAGGAGCAGCTGGCCATCATCACCGCCATCCGGAAGTACCGTCCTGAAATTGTGCTGGCTAACGCAATAGACGACCGGCATCCCGATCATGGCCGTGCTGCCAAATTGATCGCCGACAGCTGTTTCCTTTCCGGTTTGAGAAAAATCGAAACTGCAATAGATGAGCAGGCGCAGGAAGCCTGGCGCCCAAAGCAGGTGTTTCATTTCATTCAGGACCGGTATCATGAGCCCGATTTTGTGATCGATATTACCGCAGTGATGGAACGCAAGCTGGAAGCCATCAGGGCATTCAGCTCACAGTTTTTGGCGCCGAAAGACAACGAGCCGCAAACCTATATCTCCGGAGACGGCTTTTTCGACAGTATTATCTACCGCGCCAAAATGTTGGGTAAGATGGTGGGAGTGGAGTATGCAGAAGGGTTTACATCTGCCAAAATGATCGGTATCCGTGATCTCGGAGATCTGATCAACGAAAATACCTGATAAGAATCCCTGGGAAGGCTGATTTTGACGATAGTAGTAATACAGTTTTCCCAAGGCAATGCCTCGGGAGCTCATCGGATACAATGCATCAAAATCAGCCTGATCCTGGGTTGAAAGAAAATCTGCGGGAGGATACAAGATACCGGCAGCATCAATTTTTACCGGCACAAAAAATTCCTGGCCCCGCATGGGGTAGCTCTCAATACGGTCAATGGGACCCGCTAAACACTAAATGAACAGATCTCGGGTAGCGTCAAATTCATCGTGTTTAATGATGCTGTTTTTAATAAACGGAATCAAAGCAAGTCCAATCGTAATGATCACTAAAAAAACGTATTTTTTCTTCATCTCCATGCTATAGTTATTTAAAAAGTCCACCTATATAACTAAATAACGTGCCAATTTGTTGCAGAAATAACATTTTAATGTTAAGAGGTGAATAATTTTTTCGCCGTAAATTGGGCCGTTTAACTGAAAAAACAGCTATATTTACGACAGCTATATGTCGGTATAGCATTACCTGTTGAATTGATAAGAGGGAAATAGCAGACAGATCCGCTGACAGGGGCGTACCGGTTGAGGATACGGAAATCGTGGGAAGTTTTTATAGTTGTGAGGAAATAGAACCAAAATCTGAATTCAGACTTCTACCAGCTTCTGAAAAAGTTTAACGTTTGATTATTGCCCGTTGATAAAATAACCTGGAGTATAAAGTTTATGAGAATAAAACAACAATATTATGTCTTGAACCAGTAACTCGCTTGTGATTAAATGTAATTGAGGTGTGGACTACACCATTAACAGATGTTGCAATTTCTTTTCAACCAAACATATTCAACCAAAATTATGGACCATCAGACTAACGCTGAATCGTTTATTTCATTTGAAACATTTTTGGGGACAGCCGCGCATTATTTCAAAAGAAATAAGGATTCATAGTATTCAACCAGACTGAACCGTACAAAAGGACACGGAATTCCTATTCAACCAAATCGAACCAATGTTAACACTGATGTGCATGTCAGGTTATGCGTTATAGCTATAATGCAGCACATCGGGTATTCAACCAGAATCGAACCGCAGTTAACACTGGCCGACTTGCCAGGAAATATCCGCTTCCGCACAGGTCCATTCCGGACAACCTAAAACTAAACTTAAAACAAAACAACCCGTTTATGAGAAAACCGTTCTTATTAACAATGATGTTGCTCCTATGTATAGCAACCGTCATCGGACAAGCAAAGCTTATCACAGGGAAGATCACCGATACCAACGGAGATCCTGTGATAGGTGCTACCATTCAATTTAAAGGACAGGCGAAAGGTACTATCACTGATCCGGCTGGTGCTTTCAAACTGGAAGCAGCAAATGGCCAGGTACTGGTGGTTTCCGGTATTGGCTATGAAACAAAAGAGGTGACAGTGACAGGTAGCACACTGAATCTCACACTCGCGAAATCAGATAAAACCATCAGCGAGGTAGTAGTAACTGCGTTAGGTATTAAGAGAGAGAAAAAAGCGCTCGGATACGCAGTGCAGGAAGTAAAAGGGTCAGAGCTGACTCAAACAACCGAAAACAACATTTTAAATTCACTGTCAGGTAAAGCTGCCGGTGTTCAGATCAACAACACGGGAGGTGCCGTCGGATCCAGTACCAGCGTTGTGTTGCGTGGTTATAACTCATTTGGTAATAACCAGCCGCTGATTGTGGTGGATGGTATTCCAATCAACAATCCACAAACGACCGTTGTACCGGGTGCCATCAGAAATACTTCCCAGGATCAGCCTACCGCGGTTGATTATGGGAATGGCCTCTCAGATATTGATCCCGAAAACGTAGCATCAATTTCCATCCTGAAAGGTGCGAATGCCGCCGCTTTATATGGTTACAGGGCAGGAAATGGTGTGATCCTGATCACTACAAAATCCGGAAAATCCGCATTTAAAGGTATCGGGGTAACTTACAACGGAGGTGTTTCATTTGAAAAACAATATATCCTTCCCCGTTACCAGAATAAATACGGCCAGGGATCTTCCAGCAGTGAATATTGGTATAACCAGTATAAGAGTGAAACGCCTACCAACCCACTGTCTTACCAGGACTGGGCATTGCAGAACGGATTTGCCTATGTAGATGGATTTGGCGAAGGGGTAAATGATGGCGTGGATGAAAGCTGGGGCCCAAGGCTCGACATTGGTCTGAAATTGCCTCAGTACAACAGCCCGCTGGATGCTAATGGAAATAGAACGCCTACTCCGTGGATTTCTCATCCGAACAATGTGAAGGATTTCTTCAAGACAGGGTTCACGCTCAATAACAGCGTGGCGATGACGGCCAACTCCAGCAAGGGTAGCACCAGGCTGGCACTGGGCCATCAACGCCAGATGGGTACTATACCCAATACAGACCAGACCAGGTATGTTGCCATGTTGAGCACGTCACAGAACCTGACCGATAAATTGAAGGTGGAAGCAATGGCCAACTACATTCAAACACTCAATGATAATGTCGTAGGACAAGGGTATAATGAATTTAACCCTTTACAGTCATTGGGTAGCTGGTTCGGACGCCAGGTAGATATTATGGATCTGAAGAATAACTGGCAGAAGTTTATGCCTAACCCATACTTCCCTGCAACAGGTTCTCCCTACAACTGGAATACCAACTACCATGATAACCCTTATCTGAGTATGTATCTGAATCAGAATAGTCGTACCAAAAACCGTGTGATTGGCTACGCCAGCGTTTCATACGACTTCCATAAATGGTTTAACCTGATGGGTCGTATTGGTACCGACTGGTATTCTGAGAGCAGAAAGCAAACTACAAGCTCTCTCACCACCGCTAATTTTGTGACCGGGTTAGGAGGCCAGTTTACTGACTGGAGCATTTATCAAAATGAGGTTAACGCGGATCTGATTGCCACTGGTGGAGGTAAGCTGGGTAATGATTTCTCGCTGTCTTACACTGCAGGTGGAAACTACCGGGATGCCAGATATAAAAACACTTCTGTTACAGCAAACGATCTGACAGTTCCTGACTTTTTCACCATTGGTAACGTAAAGGGATCTCCTATCAATACCATGCGTGAAACGCACCTTCGTTCTAATAGCGTATTTGCACAGGCTTCACTTGGCTTCCGCAACTGGTTATACCTGGACGTAACAGGAAGAAACGACTGGAACTCTTCACTGCCTTCCAACAACCGTTCTTATTTTTATCCCTCAGCCAGTTTGAGCTGGATTTTCAGTGACGCTTTAAAAATCAATAATTCATCTGCCTTTACTTACGGCAAATTGCGCGTAAGCTATGCAGAGGTAGGTAATGGAACAGATCCTTACCAGCTTATCAGAAGCTTTGTTCCCCAACCAGGTACATTCCGTGGTGTAAGCCTGTATCATGAAGCATATACACTGGCTCCGGAAAACCTGAAACCGGAAAGAGCAAAAAGTACAGAGGTAGGTGCTGAATTACATTTCCTGGAAAACAGACTGAATCTGGATGCGACTTATTATAACAAAACTACAAGAGACCAGATTATGCCGGTTGGTATTTCCGGTGCATCCGGAGCAGATTTTAAACTGATCAACGCCGGTGAGATCCAGAACAAAGGAGTAGAACTGCAGTTGAACTTAGGAATCCTGCGTAAAGAAAATGGATTGAACTGGGATATGACCATTAACTGGGCCAAGAACGCCAGCAAAGTAAACAAGCTGTATACTGATCCTAATACTGGTCAGACATTGAATTGGTTCCAGCTGGCAAGTGCATGGGCGGTGACTATCGGTGCCGTTCCTGGTCAGGCTTATGGTGTGATCAGAGGTGCTGACTATGTAACAGATCCAAAATCAGGTGCCATTGTTGTGGGCGCAAACGGATTGCCAAAGTTCGCCAAAGACCAGGTTATCGGTAACATAACTCCTGATTGGTTTGGTGGTATCAATAACGCATTTACTTACCGGAATTTCAATCTTAGCTTCCTGATCGATATGAGAAAGGGCGGAGATATTTTCAGTGTAACTCAGATGTTTGGTGCCAATACCGGTGTGATGGATTTTACTGCCGACGGTAAAATTCGTGAAACAGGAGTGGTGATCGGTAAAGATATATTGGGTGACAGAAAGGTTGTAGATGCAAGTGGTAACCCCAATACCAAAGTGATTGCTGCCGATAAGGCCTTTAAATATCTTTCTTACGATGGAGCGTCCTCCGGAACCAAGTTCGATATCATCGACGGTACTTTTATAAAACTTCGTACTATACAATTTGGCTATACACTTCCTGCCAATGTGATAAACAGATGGGGATGGCTGAAGGGCGCCGGAGTATCTGTGTTTGCACAGAATGTAGCGCTCCTGCATGTTGATAAAAGCAACAAGTCACATATTGATCCCGAAACCGGATTTGGAACAGATGTTACATCACTTGGTGTAGAAGAATACCAGATTCCTTCAAACAGAAGCATCGGTTTGAAATTAAATCTGAGTTTCTAACATTGCTGCGAAGTGGATTTATGATTTAACTAAAATTATTATTATGAAACTGTATAATAGAAGATTTTCAAAATGTATCATGGTGGGAGCGTTGGTGATGATAACCGGCGGAAGTTGCACCAAGAGCTTTGACAAAATAAACGAAAATCCTAATTCTCCGGCGAAAGTACCTGGGAACAATACATTGGCTTACGCGATCGCTTATTACGGAAACTCCGTTTGGGATTCATGGGGTGATATGAATGAGCCTGAATGTTTTGGAGGGCATTTGGGTAAGATCCAGTATATCGATGAAGCTCGCAATGTATTCAGAGGAGTGACCATGGAGAATATGTGGACTTATCATTACAGGGTTTTGAATAACCTTCAGGTGACGATTAAGGACGCCATCGCTACCGGTAAAATCAATCAGCAGGCGGTAGCGCTTACTTATAAATGCTTTGTGACTCAGATAGCCACTGACACCTGGGGCAACATTCCTTACTCTGATGCTCTGAAAGGCGCTTCCGGAGTAATTACGCCAAAATATGATGATCAGAAAGCTATTTACGCGGCTTTACTGGCAGATCTGAAAACTGCTAATGATCTGTTTGCGAAAAATAGTCCTGATGTGTTGGGCGATGGGGACTTCCTGTTTAGTGGCGATTTAGGTAAATGGCGTAAATTCTGCAATTCTCTTAGATTAAGGGTCGCTATTCGTATCAGCAAGGTAGATCCGGCCACTGCCAAAACAAATATTGAAGAGATTGCAGGTAATGCAGAAAAGTACCCGGTTATGCAGGACAATAGCGATAATGCCTTCCTAAACTGGCCTGGCGGTAAACCTTATACTGAACCCTGGGCTGCCGACAGGTTTGAAAGCGGTCGTGATGACCACGCTGTAAGTGATGTACTGATAAATACACTCACTCAGCTGAATGACCCTCGTATGCCGGTTTATGCTAAACCAGCCAGTGATAGTAAGTTCCGTGGCGTAGGAATTGGTATTCCTGATAATGAAAAGTTGCCTAACCTTTCACTATATTCCAGAATTGGCGCCCGTTTCAGGGACAACAAGCAGGGATTTACACCGTATATGCGTGTAGCGGAAGTGAAATTCATCCTCGCTGAAGCGGCAGCTAACGGCTGGAATGTAGGGGTTAGCGCCCAGCAGGCCTATGGCGATGGTATCGATGCTTCCCTGGCGGAAAACGGGGTTAGCGCCGAAGGATATAAGAATAGCGCCGGTGTTAAATGGGATGGCGACATCACGAAAATATACCTGCAGAAATGGATTGCGCTGTTTAAAGATGGTCACGAAGCATGGGCTGAAGCCAGAAGAACAGACGTTCCTTTGCTGCCTGCTGCTAAGGGATCTCCTTATACCGGCCATACCCGTGTAGCTTTCCACCTGCCTTATCCTAATAGCGAAACTACGCTCAATGGTACAAACAGTGGACCTACCATTAGCCAGGTAAAAGATAACTTCTGGGGCAAACAAATGTATTGGGATACCAGAACTGGTGTACAATAACCTGTTATTTAATATTTAATGCAACCCCGGTACTCCCTGCAGGAGCGCCGGGGTTGCTTCTTTTAAGGGTTTACATCTTCATATAGACAACATCAATGTCACATTTCTAAAATCTATTTGAATAATAATGAATGTAATGTGATCTTTGCCGCGTCAAAAAGTGAAAATCATTAGTCTGTAAATCAAAAAGAGAATAGAATTATGAAAAATGTTATCTTATCCGTAGGGTCAGAGTTTCCCGAATTCAAAAAAACGGCTGTAGTATCTATTGAAAAAGGTAAAGAGTTCTATGAACTGTCTTCTGAAGAACTGAAAAACTCCGGCAAATGGATGGTAATGTTCTGGTGGCCTAAGGACTTTACTTTTGTTTGTCCTACTGAAATCGCCGAATTTAACAAACACGCTCAGGACTTTGCAGACCGCGACGCGGTATTGATTGGTGCTTCTACCGATAGCGAATTCGTTCATGCTGCCTGGAGAAGAGATCACGAAGATCTGCGTGGCCTGCAGTTCCCAATGCTGGCTGATACTTCCAAATCCCTCGCTACTGAGCTGGGTATCCTGGAAGCTAACGAAAAAGTAGCTTATCGTGCAACTTACATCGTTGACCCTCAGGGTATTGTTCGTTGGGTTTCCCTGTACGACCTGTCTGTAGGCCGTAACGTGAAAGAAGTACTGCGTGTACTGGATGCTCTTCAGACAGATGAGCTGTGCCCTTGCAACTGGAATAAAGGTGAAGCTACCCTGGCAGTTTAATCAAATCGACTTTTAACTGTTTTATTATCATGAAATGGTCCCGGTAGGGGAAACCTACCGGGATTTTATTTTCTGAAAATAACCCGATAAATAAAAGAAATTAGATATTATGTTTGCAACTACAAATCAGGATACGGCGGTACAACTCCTGGAAACAGTGGGTTTAACGGCAGCAGAGGTATCTGGTAAGCTCCAGGCGCTGGTAAACACAGATGCCCGTTACCTGAAAGATCTGAAAATCAATGTGTCCAATGCAATAGCAGCAGCTACACTTACCCGTAAAGAAGCGTATCTGATCGGGCTGGCGGTTGCAGTAAATGAAAAGCATGTGGCGCTGCAGACAGCCCTCGAAAAGCTGGCTGTACAGGAAGGAGCAACAGACAAAGAAGTGGCAGAGGTGATTAGCTGTACCTCGCTGATGAATGCCAACAACGTATTTTATCGTTTCAGGCATTTTGTAAATAAAGAATTCTATACCGTTACGCCGGCAGGGATCCGTATGAGCATTATGGCTAATCCGGTATTAGGTAAAGAATTTTTCGAGCTGCTGAGCCTGGTGGTATCAGCATTGAACGGATGTGAAATGTGCGTTACCTCTCATGAGGAAGCAGTTATAAAGCATGGAACAGCCCCGCAAAGGGTGCTGGACGCAGTAAGGTTAGGAGCTGTACTGCGGAGCCTGGTAGTATTATTGTAAAAAATAATTACAGCAAGAAGACAGATGTAAATTTGTCTGATAATCTGATGATTATCAATATTTTGCATTGTGTTTGCGCTTTGGGCAATAACCCTTTGTCGGAGATTTTTTATGCTTTTGTGAATAAATTCATTTAATAATATTTGCAAAATCCATAAAAAAATTGGACTTTTGCATTCCAAAATTTTTAGATCATGGCAAGAGTATGTCAGGTGACAGGAAAGAAGCCAATTACAGGTCACCATGTTTCCTTCTCCAACATTAAGACAAATAGAAGGTTTCTTCCTAACCTGCAAAAGAAACGTTTTTTTCTGGCAGAAGAGGATAGATGGATTTCTTTGAAAGTATCTGCTGATGGTTTAAGAACCATCAATAAAAAAGGTTTGTATGCGGTTGTAAAAGAACTGCGTGCTGCTGGTCAGGAAATTTAATTCTAAGGCTTACTTAATTTGTAATACACAATGGCAAAAAAAGGTAATAGAGTTCAGGTGATTCTGGAATGTACAGAGCATAAAACTTCTGGCCAACCCGGAACATCCCGCTATATCTCTACAAAAAATAAGAAAAACACTCCTGAGCGTCTGGAGTTGAAAAAGTACAATCCTATTCTCAGGAAAGTGACTGTACACAAAGAAATTAAATAAATAATTGTTGGATGGTAAATGGCTGGTATGCAAAACAGCCATATAGCCATTAAACCAAAAGCAATATAATACCATGGCAAAAGCAGCTTCAAAGAACTCGAAAGTAAAAGATGCTAAAGCAGCAGCTGAATCTAAAGTATGGACTAAGGTAATCCGGGCAGTTCGCTCTCCTAAAACTGGTGCTTATACTTTTAAAGAAGCTATCGTGCACAAGGACAAAGTTCTTGATCACATTAACCAAAAGTAATTCGGCTTTACTAATAATACTGAAAAGCTGTCCCTTAAAAGGACAGCTTTTTGCGTTACCCGTCAATAATAGCCGGTTCTTATCTATATTTGCATATTCGAAGAACATATAAGATATTGATCTTCGCTGCATTTACTAATAGCTAATAGCCCAAAGCTAATAGCTGCATAAAACTAACTATGAGCTTTTTTAATAAACTATTTTCCAGGGAAAAGAAGGAAAATCTGGATCAGGGGTTGCAGAAAACCAAGGAGAGCTTCCTGAGCAAAATAGGACGCGCTATCGCCGGAAAGTCGACAGTAGATACGGAAGTGCTGGATAATCTCGAAGATGCCCTTGTTTCAGCGGATGTGGGAGTAGATACTACTGTGAAGATCATCGACAGGATAGAAAAAAGAGTGGCTAAAGATAAATACCTGGGAACCAGTGAATTAAACAGGATGTTGCAAGAAGAAATTGCAGCAATCCTGGTAGATGCGCCAGATAGTGGTTTTCGTGACTTCGATGTACCGGAAGGAAAGAAGCCTTATGTAATCATGGTAGTAGGAGTGAATGGTGTAGGAAAAACCACGACAATAGGTAAATTAGCTTATAACTTCAAGAAAGCCGGTAAGTCGGTATTGCTGGGTGCTGCCGATACGTTCCGTGCGGCAGCAGTGGATCAGTTAACGATCTGGAGTGAAAGGGTAGGAGTACCCATAGTGAAACAGCAAATGGGGTCCGACCCCGGCGCTGTAGCATTTGATACAGTGCAGAGTGGTACGGCGCGGAATGCAGATGTTATTATAATAGATACTGCCGGCCGTTTGCATAACAAAGCCCATCTGATGGATGAGTTGGGTAAGATAAAAAGGGTTATGAAGAAAGTAATCCCGGATGCTCCCCATGAGGTGCTATTGGTGCTGGATGGATCAACGGGTCAGAATGCACTTGAACAGGCCAGGCAGTTTACGGCAACAACGGAAGTGACGGCACTGGCTATCACCAAACTCGACGGAACAGCTAAAGGCGGGGTTGTACTGGCCATCGCCAACCAATTCAAAATACCAGTGAAATACATTGGTATAGGAGAAAAAATGGAAGACCTGCAGGTGTTTAACAAAGAAGCTTTTGTGGAAACACTGTTTAGTGTAAATGATTGATTGTTATTATATTCTGAATGTTCTTTGATTATTAACCAGAAGCTTACCGATATTTTGCTTTAGGTATAGTTATTGCTCGGGCTCTATAAATGGAGCCCGGTGTTTTATCAACTTAAAACCGCTTCGTTTGTTTTCGTAAAAAAGACCGCATTTACTACATTTGAATAATTGTTCCCTTTTTGTACCCTTTTTAACAATTCGTACGTATGATTATACAACAAATAGATCGAGTTGATGAAATTGCGCCGGAGGAATTCAAGAAGAACTACTATGAGCCACGTAAACCTGTTATTATTTCTGCTGCTGGATTGAGCAAAAAATGGCCGGCTTACAATAAATGGACCTGGGATTATTTCAAATCGATAGTTGGTGACACGACGGTGGGGGTATATAATAATGAACGAGCAGGAGAGAACACCCTGGTGAATGGAGCGGATGATTATATTACTTTCGGTGAATATCTGGATATGATACAGCGTGGCCCTGTAGCGCTACGTATTTTCCTCTTTAACATTTTTCAGCATGCTCCCCAGCTGGTAGAAGATTTTGCCTGGCCGGATGAGCTGGCCAAAGGGTTTCTGAAAAAATACCCGATGTTATTTGTCGGGGGAGCCGGTTCGGTAGCACATATGCACTATGATATAGATCTTTCTCATATCTTTCATACCCAGTTTATTGGCCGCAAAAGAGTGCTGTTGCTGGAAAATAACCAGTCGACCTTTATTTACCGCATGCCTTTTACCGTAGAAAGTGCAGCTAATTTTGTAAACTGGAGTGAGCAGCTGGACCAGGATCAGTTCCCGGCCCTCAAACACGCAAAAGGCTTTACGGCTATATTGAATCATGGAGATACCATGTTTATGCCCGGCGGTTACTGGCATCACATGGAGTATATGGATGGAGGATTTGCGATGAGTCTCCGTGCCCTTGACCCATCTCTCGTTAATAAACTCAATGGGCTTTATCATATTGTAGGATTAAGGGGAATGAATAATCTGATGATCAAAATGGCCCCGAAATGGTGGTTTCATTATAAAAGAAAAATGGCTTATAGCCGGGCCGACAGGGCCATACAGGCGTTAGGCTAAAGTATCCGTGATTTATGCTAAGTGGCTGATCAACAATTGTTTAGTATAAATTTCTAATTATCAATTCTTTTTGCTACCTTTGCACCTTCCTAACCCCCACTAAGACTCAAAGTCACATACAGTAAGTCTGCTGTTTAATTCAATCAGTGTCTGTGTGTCTTCGTGGCGGTAGCGGCTCAATGAATGCTTGACCGCTTGTTTAAAACATTCGCGCTTGAAGACAAAAACTTTAAAGAAAGACAAGGTTAATATTATTACGCTTGGTTGTTCCAAGAACATGGTGGATTCGGAGGTATTGAGCGGACAGCTTAAGGCCAATGATGTTGATGTGGTGCATGAGAGTGCTAAACGCGACCACAATATTGTTGTTGTAAATACCTGCGGTTTTATTGACAAGGCCAAAGAAGAATCCATTAATACTATCCTGGAGCAGGTAGAGTTGAAGCAGCGCGGAAAGCTGGACAAAGTGTATGTTACCGGGTGCCTGAGCGAACGTTATCGTGGTGACCTGGAACCTGAGATTGCCGGTGTGGACGCCTGGTTCGGTACCATGGAGTTGCCCTTGATCCTGAAGAAATTTGATGCTGATTATAAAGCAGAGCTGGTAGGAGAGCGCTTACTAAGTACCCCTTCCCATTATGCTTACCTGAAGATTGCAGAAGGATGTAACCGTACCTGTTCGTTTTGCGCCATTCCGTTAATGAGGGGAGGCCATGTGTCTAAGCCCATTGAGGAACTGGTGCTGGAGGCGGAGAAGCTGGTGAAATCGGGTGTAAAGGAGATTATGCTCATTGCACAGGAGCTGACCTATTATGGTCTGGACCTGTATAAAACACGCCGCCTGGGGGATCTGATGCGTGCCCTGGCGGGAGTAAAAGGACTGGAGTGGATTCGGCTCCACTACGCTTATCCTACCAAGTTTCCTATGGAGATCCTGGATGTGATGAACGAGTTCCCTAATATTTGTAAATATATTGATATGCCGCTGCAGCATGCTTCCAATGCCATGCTGAAAGCCATGAAGCGTCAGATCACGCGTGAAGAAATTGAGGACCTGGTGCATGCTATCCGTGCCAGGGTACCCGGTATTTGTTTGCGCACCACTCTCATCGCCGGTTTCCCCGGTGAAACCAATGAGGATGTGGAAGAACTGAAAGGCTTTTTGGAGAGAATGCGTTTCGACAGGGTTGGGGTGTTTACCTACAGCCATGAAGAAGGAACCAGTGCCTACGAGCTGGAGGATAATATCCCGGCTGAGGAAAAGGAAAGAAGGGCACAGGAAATAATGGAAGTGCAGCAGGAAATCTCCCTGGAGAAAAACCAGGAGAAAATAGGAAAGATCTTTAAAGTAATAGTAGACAAGAAAGAAGCCGGAAGATATCTGGCCCGTACCGAATTCGATTCGGTAGAAGTCGACAACGAAGTGATCATCGACACGAATAAGCGCCTGAAACCCGGCGATTTTGTGGAAGTAAGGATTACCAAAGCGTTTGACTATGATCTTGAAGGAGAGCTTGTATCATAAGCCATTCCCTGCACACTATTACAGGAAAATAATTTAACAGCAATAGCCCGGCCGTTATTGGCTGCCAGCTGCTGGTTGTTGATTTTGAGTTGCTGCATCAGGCAGCCTGAAAAACAACTAAGCACTAACGCTGAATACTAAAGGCTAACAGCTGAAATTCGCTCCCGACGGAGCCTGATTAATGAAAATCAATGACAACATTTGAATCTCTGGGCTTACAAGAGCCTATCTTAAAGGGAATTACGGACCTGGGTTTCGTTTCCCCAACTCCGATCCAGGAACAGGCAATACCGGTATTGTTAAGTGGTGACCGCGATTTCGTGGGACTAGCCCAGACGGGCACCGGTAAGACTGCAGCGTTTGGTTTGCCTTTGCTGCAGCAGCTGGACCTGAAACTGACCAAGCCTCAGGGCCTTGTATTGTGCCCTACCCGCGAGCTGTGTCTGCAGATCACGAACGACCTGAAAAACTTCAGCAAGTATCTCGGTGATGTAAGCATCGTTGCTGTATATGGTGGTTCCAGCATTGTGCAGCAGCTGCGTGAACTGAAAAGAGGGGTACATATTGTAGTAGCTACTCCGGGTCGTTTGCTCGATATCATCGACCGTGGCGCTATCAACTTCGAAAACGTACGTTATGTAGTACTGGATGAAGCGGATGAGATGCTGAACATGGGATTCCAGGAAGATATCAACAATATCCTGTCGAATACACCGGAAGATAAAACTACCTGGCTGTTTTCTGCTACCATGCCACAGGAAGTTCGTCGCATCGCCAAAAAATACATGGAAGATCCGTTTGAACTGACCGTGGGTACAAAAAACAGCGGTAACGTTAATATAGAACACGAATATTATGTGGTACGCCCCAGGGATAAATACGCGGCACTGAAACGTATCGTGGATTTCAACCCTGAAATATTCGGTATCATCTTTACCCGTACCAAAATTGAGTCGCAGGAGATCGCAGAATCCCTCATCAAGGACGGTTATAATGCAGATGCCCTTCATGGAGATCTGACTCAACAGCAGCGTGATAAAGTAATGAAACGTTTCCGTGAACGTGCGTTACAGGTACTCGTTGCTACGGATGTAGCAGCCCGCGGTATCGACGTGGATAATGTTACTCACGTTATCAACTACGACCTGCCGGATGACGTAGAAAACTACACCCACCGTAGCGGCCGTACAGGAAGGGCTGGTAAATCCGGTACTTCCATCGCTATCATCGGTAACCGGGATATCGGAAAGATCCGCCAGATTGAAAGAGTAATCCAGAAGAAATTTGTGAAAGCAGAAGTACCAGATGGCTTCGCTGTTTGCGAAAAGCAGCTGTTTGGCCTGGTACATAAGATACATAATGTGTCTGTGAACGAAGAGCAGATCGAACCCTATATGGATCGCATCAACGAAGAGTTTGCAGCCATGACTAAGGAAGAGCTGATCAAACGTTTCGCATCTCTCGAATTCAACCAGTTCCTGGAATATTACCAGGATGCTCCTGATCTGAATGCAAAAGATGAAAGGCGTACATTTGGGGAAGACAGCAAAGGCCCTCGCAGGAGCGACGGCAAGTTTACCCGCCTGTTTATCAATCTTGGTTCTGTAGATGATTTCAATCGCGGTGATATGCTCCGTTACCTGTGCGACAACACCGGTATACGCGGCAATAAGATCGGCCGCATCGACCTGAAGGGTGTTTATTCTTTCTTTGAGGTGGAGAGCGATGAAGTAGGCAAAGTAACAGAAGCTTTCAAGAAAGTAGAGTACAATGGCCGTAGCGTAAGGATTGAAATGTCGCAGGACAGCGATCGCCGCCCTCGCACAGGTGGAGGTGGTGGTTATGGCGCCCGTAGGGAAGATGGCCCCCGCAAGAGGAGCTGGAATGGTGAAAAACGCGAATCCTTTGGAGGAGGAGGCAGACCGCCATTTAAGAAGAAATACTAGGAAGAATTAGGATTTGAGAATATAGAATTAAGAAATAGCCCGAAGGCCTTAGCAGATAATTATTATCAATCGCTAAGGCCTTCGGGCTATTTCTTAATTCTATATTCTCAAATCCTAATTCTTCCTAGTATTTCTCTTTTCCAAAAATTAGACTATCTTGTTAATTCAGACACCCAATTCACACGTTATTTATGACCGGAGCTACAAATTACGCTAAACAGATTGTTGAACCGTTTTCCCTATTTTCCTCCAGTGATATCACACTGTTCCAGGCCGGGTCACACTATCGCCTATACGAAAAGTTCGGCGCCCACCCTGTGGAAGTGGAAGGCGCGGAGGGTACTTATTTTGCCGTATGGGCGCCGGATGCTGCGTTTGTAGCGGTGGTCGGAGGTTTTAATGGGTGGGATCATTACAGCCATACCCTGTTTCCCCGCTGGGACCAGTCGGGTATCTGGGAGGGCTTTGTACCAGGTGTGAAAGCAGGGGAGATGTATAAGTATTTCATTCGTTCCAACAGCGGAGAGGAGTTACTACGGGGCGATCCATATGCCAATTATTGGGAAGTCAGGCCGAAAACAGCGTCGAAGGTATGGTCGCTGGACTATGAATGGGACGATAAGAAATGGATGATGGGACGCAAAGCGCATAATTCGCTGAGTAGTCCGTTTACCGTTTATGAAGTGCACCTGGGTTCCTGGCGCCGGCCGGACCCCACTGATCATGAGCGGGTTTATTCTTACCAGGAGATAGCCGAGATGCTGGTGCCTTATGTGAAAGAAATGGGATTCACGCATGTAGAGCTGATGCCGGTGATGGAGCATCCATTCGACGGTTCCTGGGGATATCAGATCACCGGATATTTTGCTCCTACTTCCAGGCACGGTACGCCGCAGGATTTCATGGAAATGATAGAAGCGTTTCACCTGGCAGGCATTGGCGTGATCCTGGATTGGGTACCATCGCATTTTCCGTACGACGGACATGGATTGTATCGTTTCGACGGATCGCATGTGTATGAATATGCGGATATGCGTAAGGGTTATCATCCGGATTGGAACAGCTATATATTTAACTATGCACGTAATGAAGTAAGGTCTTTTCTGTTGAGTAATGCAGTTTTCTGGCTGGACCGGTTTCATGCCGATGGGCTGCGGGTGGACGCCATTGCATCGATGATTCATCTGGATTATTCCCGGGAACGCGGAGCATGGGAACCCAATGAACTCGGAGGTAATGAGAACCTGGAGGCTATTAGTTTCCTGAAAAAACTCAATGAAACAATTTACGCGCTTTTTCCTGACGTGCAAACGATCGCTGAAGATTCTACTGCTCATTACGGTGTGTCCAGGCCCACATTTATGGGAGGTTTGGGCTTTGGAATGAAATGGATGATGGGATGGATGAATGATACATTGGACTATTTCAAAAAGGATCCTATACACAGAAAGTGGTATCAAAACGATCTGACCTTTAGCATGGTGTATGCCTATGGAGAGAACTATATGCTGCCATTGAGTCACGATGAAGTAGTACATGGCAAATCGCCCATGTTATACAAGATGCCGGGCGACGATTGGCAGAAGTTTGCTAACCTGCGGCTGCTGTACAGCTATATGTATACGCATCCGGGAACAAAGTTGCTTTTTATGGGAGATGAGTTTGGGCAAACATCGGAGTGGAACTATAAAACGGAGCTCGATTGGCATCTTATGCAATATCCGACTCATCAGGGGATGAAATCATTTGTGAAAGACGTCAACCAGCTATACTTTAACTCAAGTGCATTGTACGACTTGCAATTTGATCCGGCAGGATTCGAATGGATTACAGTGAACGATTATGATAACTGTGTGTTGGCGTATTTGCGAAAGGGCAAAGCGGTTGACGATATGTTGCTGATCGTACTAAATATGACACCCGTAGTACGTGAGAATTACCTGGTTGGGTTACCAGTGTCTGGCGAATGGGAAGAGGTGTTGAACAGTGATGCCCCGAAGTACTATGGTAGCGGGGTTTTGAATACGGGTGTAATTAAGACAATTAAACAGATTTATAACGGAAGAGATCATACACTTTCATTGCGTTTACCTCCATTGGCGGCTACTATATTGAAGAAAAAGCCGTAACATAAAATTAATATCCCGCCTGATAGATTGAGTAGAAGGGAAATGGCAGCTATTGTCATCTTCCTAAAAGATTCCATATCAATAAAAAAGATCCGGAGAGCATCTGTCGAAAAAAAATTCTTCCGGAGTGTTAAACTTTGTTAAAAATTAGCCATCTATAGAAGGGCAGTTCTGGCAGCAATAACGAGAGGATATACTGCGTTAATTTAATACGTCAACTTAACAAGTCAACTTTTCAACCAGGTCACCTGATCACTAAGTCCATATTTTTATTAATTACAACTAAAACCGATTTTTATGAAACGTTTCCTCCGTAAGCCGGGGCTGGGTTTAGCGATAGTAGCGTTGTCTGCTATAGCATTAATGGAGTCCTGTTCAAAGGATAATTCGGCCTCTACAGCACCGATTCCGGCTAACCAGCAAAAAGTAAGTCTTTACCTTGCGGACGATCCCGGTTATTTCGACAAAGTATTACTGGACATCCGTAAAGTGGAAGTTCTGGTAGATACTTGCGGGGATTTAGAAGACGTCAACTGGCAAGACAAAGATCGTAGTTTCTGGGATGAAGATCACGACAACGACAGAAAAGCCGCCGGGCAGAACAAATGCCTGCTTTGGGATTCACTGGATATACATCCGGGTGTTTATGACCTGTTAACCTTGCGTAATGGCGCGGATACCTTACTGGCCGGTGGTAACGTCCACAAAGGTACCATGGAACAAATCCGCATCACCATTGGCACTAATAACTCATTGGTAAAGAACGGTGTTACTTATCCGCTGAAATCAGTTGCCGGCCAGTCTAAGATTGTTGTGAAAGTTCGTCACGAAGAATGGGACGCACTGACAACCAACAATTTCCAATTGTGGCTGGACTTTGATGTAACCCGCTCTATTATCCGGAACTGGAATGGTCAGTTTATTCTCAGACCTTTCATCAATGTATTCACTGTAATCAAGATGGGTAGTCTTTCCGGTAAAGTAACTCCATGGGATGCTTATCCGGTGCTTTCTATCTACGATAACAAACAGGATACGCTGTATGCATTGCCCTGGAGAAGCGGAGAATTCAAGGTACGTGGTTTGAAAGTTGGTACCTGGAATGTGTTTGTAAATGCTTCAAATGGCTTTAAAGACACCACCATTACCGGCGTGAAAATAGAGGCTGGTAAAGACGTGAACCTCGGCGATATCAAATTGCATAAATAATTTTGTATTAATGTATTACGCTGGTTGTTCTGGTTATGCCAGGGCAACCAGCGTAGTTGTTTCAGGAAATAGTCAACCTGTATCCCCATCGCATTCATTTTATCACTGATTATATGTGTGGAATATTTAACTTGTGAAAAAGGACTATCTATGAAAAAACATTGGTACCTCTTTATGATACTACACTGTGCACTTGGTGCCGGTGCAATGGCTCAGGGGAAAGCCACTAATCAGCGGGATGCACAGCATCGTAAGCAGGGATATTGGGTGGAAACCGTGGGGGAGATAAGAGGGGAGCCGGGTTATACCCAGGAAGGGGTATATAAGAACGACAGGAAAGAAGGTGTTTGGAAGAAGACTTCCCCCATTGGCACGCTGTTGTCGGAGGAAACTTATAAGCATAATGTGCTGGATGGGCTTTGTAAATATTATTTCCCCAATGGAAAGCTTAGTGAGGAAGGGAGTTGGCTGGCGACTGAAATACCCGGGGAAAAAGATACCATTATGGTCATAGATCCTGTTACCAATGTGGAAACACCTACCGTAATTATCAGACTTGGAAATGCTGTACGTAACGGAGTATGGAAGGTGTTTGATGAGGAGACCGGGAAGATGGTGAAAGAATATTATAAACGAGGCGACCAGGTGACAGCGGAAGAAATAGGAGACAGTACTACCACGGCGGCACCTGCTCCGCCGAAACCTCAGATGCACCTGCCACATGAGAATGCTGGCAAACAAAAAAAGAGAGGCCAGTAAAAATGAACAGCTGAAAAGCTAAAATGAACAAAATGAATTGTCCATTTTAGCTTTTTTTATGTAATTTCATTAGAAGGATGTGACTTTAAGAACCCGAAGTTCACCAGTAATTTTTTATTGCTAATCCTTTTAATTTGTTTGTATGAAAAGCCTAATCATCAGCCATAGCGAGCATCCACATGACTTACCCGGTATTGAGTATAGCTCAGATAAGATAGAGCTCCTCTTTAAAGGTGTGTTTATTTTCCTTGTATTTTGTGCTTTGAGTTCCATCTTTTTCCTGTCTGTTTGGTATTAAGCATTGTTATATACTTTCCGTGAAATGGCATGTATATCAACCAGCTATGAAAGCTATTGTATAGTTTGTCATATATATTTACCACGTTAGGGATTTTGCATTCAGAAGTTTTTGAAAAACTTATTGTATCTTATATGTGGCTATTGGTACCGTGTTTAATAGCCCGAAATAGATTTTATCAATCAGTGATAACCTGATATAAGTGGAAGGCTGGATGGATGCCGATGATGATGAAAACCTTATCCGATAACAGTGCCCGTTTGATGCTAAGAAGGCCATTCGCTTTGTTGACTGCAGACAATTTTCCAGTGTTTATTCATCTCAAATTTCAGTGATCAGTTTTCAGCGTTGTTAGTAACGCACTCTCTATCAGCGATTTTTTTAAACCCAAAATAAAACGCGATATAAAAACCAAGATGTATGCCATCCTCCTGCTCTTGTTTTTTTCAGTTATTTCTTTACAGCATATGAAGGCTGAAAAGAATGTTGCTTACTGATATCGTAGCATTAGTGTTAATTGCTCCAATAACACATCATATAGCTTTACGTTACCGATGTCGGGGGCTTCTTACTACTCTTTTACAGTTCCGCCGGGAAACAACTCTTTTGGGCCAATAGATGCAGGCACGTATAATATTTACATCAGCAACGGCAGTTCGAACACCTATACGTACTATTTGAATGGTAGTTCGCAGACCAGCAGCGGTGGTGCAAGTTTTAATGGCGTGTCTGTGATATTCTTCATTCCTGTAGTTTTTGAAATCGATTGATAAAAGTTAAATTGTTTTTTTTGTCTCAAATGCTTGCTGTGATTGAGTTTGTGCTGATTCAAGATCGGATATCCGATAAAATAATCTTAATCCAATATCAATGCTTCGTTCATTTTGTTCATTCTTCAATTCTGCTGCCGGGATATTTTGAACAATCGAATTAAGCTTCTACTTTTGACTTCTCTAAAGTTGGCATAGGTTATGAAACCGGCGCCAGATCTCTATCTGAAGTGCCTTTTCTTTTCTCTGTTTTTCTATGAATAAATCAGTTTTACAAGATTAGGTTTTCAAAAATTTTCGTCCGTTTTAAGTTGATCAATCGATGATGTAGCATTGTTGTGCAAAGATTTGGGCGAAGTTATCAGGTGAATGCGCTGTGGCGCCGGCATACCGGCGGAATGGTTGCTGAAGCTTATTTCAGCGGTGGTTGCTGTGTTGTAACAAGCCGGATTTTTCCGCACAATGATGAGAAATTGATTTTCTCTTGCATGTTTTGTTGAAATGGGGATAGGCGCGAATAGGAAAAATATTGGCATAGTGAATATTAACGGGAAGAACATTGACTTGCGTGAGGGGAGATTACTTTTCACCGTTTACAGAACGGATATAGCGCCATGGAAGTAAGTAGCTGGCATAATAAATATTGCCGGAAGGAGTATTGGTTGGTGCGGCGGGAGGCTACTTTTCAACGTTTGCAGAACAGATATAACATCATGGAAAACCAGTTTGCCTGTTAATAATAGCAATAATGAATATTGACGATAAAAGCATTAGTTAGCGTACAGCCGAAAGCTGATTGGATAGTATTGCGGAAATTTCAATTGATTTCAGAGAAGATAAATATAGCTGGCAATAATTAAATACGATCGCCTGCCCGGAGAGGCAGGCGATCAGCGTTTAATTTATTTCAGAATAATTTCCTCGAAGTCGCGCGGTACCAGGAAACTCACGGTATTATCGGCTTGTTGGATGTTGGCCGGCAGCGCGGCTGATTCTCCGTCAATGATCATTGACGCCGGTTTGAACGGCAGGCCATGTATGATGATCCGGTAGTTCTGATAGGCAGTTTCGTAATTGATATAGCATTGTTTTTTCAGGAAGAACTGTTGTGCAGTGGATCGTTGTTTGAAGCGGATCACGTTGTACTGACTGTTTTTATATCCATAGTGATCACCGGCATCTTCATACAACACACTTTTTACTTCTCCTTCTCCGAAATATACATGCAGCAACATTTCAGTAACCGGTTTTTCCTGTGTGAACTGCATTTCAGGGAATTGAGGAAGCACTACGCCAGCTTTTACAAATAAGGGCATTTCTTCCAGCGGAGTAGCCACCGTTACTTTCTGGGCGCCTGCATACTGTTTGTCGTTCCAGAAGTAGTACCAGTTACCTGCCGGCAGATAAACAGCCTTTTCTTTCATGCCTTTTTCGCTCACATGACTAAGCAGCAACGCATCGCCGAACATAAACTCGTGGGTGCAGTTGTGTGTAGCTTCATCGTGTTGTGCAACAAAAGCGAGAGGACGCAGCATTGGTGTACCATTGGTGGAGTACTGCCAGAACGTGGTATAGAGATATGGCTGCAGTTTATATCTCAGTGTAATAAACTTCGCTACTACTTTTTCATAATCGGGGCCGAAGCTCCAGGGCTCCTGGTTGAAGCCGGTTTCATTGCTGGCCGAGTGGGTACGCATCAGCGGATGGAATACCGCCAGCTGTATCCAGCGCGTATATAATTCTCCATCAGGCTCGCCGATGAAACCACCAATATCACTACCGGTAAAGGAGATACCCGAAACAGAAAGGCGCTGACATTGTACGCTGGCCAACCAGAGGTGTTCCCAGCTGGAAACGTTGTCGCCCGTCCATACAGACGACCAGCGCTGTACACCTGCATAAGCCGAGCGGGTGATCAGGAACGAGCGGTGAGGCATCAGGTACTTTTTCATACCTGCTGCAGTGGCTTTACTCATGAGGTGACCGTATATGTTGTGCGCCTTGCGGTGACTCACCTCTTCTCCGTCGTAATCGTGGCGCACATCTTCCGGGAAGGACCCCATTTCAAACACCGCGGGTTCGTTCATATCGTTCCAGACGCCGCGTACACCTATTTCAGCCAGACTTTTGAACAGGCTGCTCCACCACTCCCTCACTGCCGGATTGGTATAGTCGGGGAATACGCATTTACCCGGCCATACATCGCCTTCCATCAATGCACCATCGGCGCGCTTACAGAAGTAGTTGTTTTTAAGCCCGTCCTGGTAAACCTTGTAGTCGGGATCTACTTTAATACCGGGATCTATGATTACCACTACCTTAAACCCGATGGACGCCAGTTCTTTTATCAGTCCAATCGGATCGGGGAACCATTCCTTGTTCCAGGTGAAGCACCTGAATCCGTCCATATAATCGATGTCGAGGTAAATTACGTCGCAGGGGATGTTACGTTTCCTGAATTCCCGGGCCACTTCTTTTACCCGTGTATCGGGGTAGTAGCTCCACCGGCACTGGTGGTATCCGAGCGCCCATAATGGCGGAAGTTCGGGCGTACCGGTGATCCTGGTATAGGATTCGGCCACCTGCAATAGTTCCGGACCATAGATGAAATAGTAATTCATTTCACCGCCTCTTGCCCAGAAACTGCATACATCTTCCCTTTCTTTGCCAAAATCGAAGATGGTGCGGAAGGTATTATCGAAGAAGATGCCGTATCCAACACCGTTGTGCAATCCATAATAGAAAGGGATATTGCGATAGAGCGGATCGGTATCTTTCTGATAGCCATAGGCATCTGTACCGTAGTTCTCGAGGCGTTTACCCCGCAGGTTCAGTTCGGTAGGCTTATCGCCCAGTCCGTAGAAACATTCGCCTTCCTGTATAAGTTTGCTGCAATACTGTATTTTTCCGCCTTTCAGCAGATAGTGTTGCCAGTGATACCCCATTTCATCCTGGTTGATCACTTTACCTTCTTTATCAGAAATAGTCAGGCGAAGATTGTCGCGGGCTATGAATATCTTCAGTTCATCTGTATAAATCTCAAACGTTTCTTCCCATTCCTTGATACCGAATGAGATGGGCGACTCTTCCAGGGTATCACTGGTGGCGTAGGAAAAATCTCTCTGAAAAGTGCCGTCTGCCGCGTATCTGAAACGGATGATCTTGTCGGCAATTACTCTTACTTCCAGTATGGTTTCCGTAGTATAAAAGCAAAAATAGTTTCCTTCTTTTTTCCATTCCCTGATCCCGTCAGGGTAGTGTTTGGCGCCGTATTTACTTGACGAGGTTTCAACTTGCATAATCTCATTTTCTGAATGCCTGGCAATAGGTTGCCATGGTCTTAAATTACATAAAAAATTACAGTATGAGCAGACCTTTTGCGTTGGATGTTCATATTTCTGCGTTTACCCTTTAAAATCGCAGGTTGACAAAAAATACTTCCTGGGAAATAAATTAGTTATTAACTTCATATCAGTATAATTACTTTTTGCTTTAACCTATTTTACCGGTGCGCCTTTCCAGGAGCACCTTTTTGTTGACTTGTTGGCCTGGACCTCAATCGGGTGGCTGATTTTGTTAGTTCGTAACGAGTACTCCCAGTGTTTTTCCGGCAAAGTATACCCTTGTTCCTTTTTTGGCTTTGGCGACTACATTAAAACCCGGGCCAATTGGTACCCAGGTTCGTCCGCCGTTTTCGGAAATATCCGTACCGGAAGTGCCTGTTGTGATGAGTAAGGAAGGCGAGATCCATGCTACGCCTGATTTGTAGCCGCCCGGTGCAACGGCCGGGGCTTCCCAGCTGCGGCCACCGTTGTGAGTTAGCATACAGTTCCCATTGCGGGCAGTATCGTTCCGGTAGTCGCCTCCTACGGCGATACCCCTGTTTGTATCAAAGAAAGCAATTGAAAATGTGCCTGTTGTGCTGCTACCCTGTACCATCGGAATCGTATATGCTTTCCAGTTATTTCCTTCCTGTATGAAGAAGCGTGATTTGCTTCCGCCCGTAGCAAAATAAGTAGTATGGTCAGGAAAGGTGACGAGACTTGTTCCGCTGGCAGCAAACAACGCTTCGCCGGAAACGGCTTCTGGCAGGGCTGTGGAAGGATCGGTGGTCCAGCTGTGTCCGCCATTATGTGTCCGAATGACAATAAATTTGTTGTCTAATGGATCGCCTATAGCCATCCCTTCTTTGTTGTTATAAAATTGTATGGCATCAAAGAAGATTCCCGGGCGACTATCGCGGAATACTTCTGTCCAGTTGCGTCCTCCATCTTCCGTAATAAAAACAAGTGCAGGAGAGCCGGCATTCAATACAATGGCTTTATGGTCATCAAAGGCATGTAACGACCGCCAGTCGCAGCTATCACAGCCATTTACCAGGGTCCACTGCCAATGGGCGCCACCATCGGTACTTTTTCCCACCTGACCGCCGGTGCCGGAAGCCCAGACTACCTGGTCGCTTACTACGCTCAACCCCCGGATACTTATCTGAGGGGGCGCCGGAAGCGCCTGGATCCTGTATTTGGTTTGTGCATGTATGGGCGATAAACATGCTCCGGCCATGCAACCCAGCATACCTAACAGGCCGCTCCGGAGCCATTTTAGCCGACCGTGGGCTAACAGGTTAATGCGGGTATCGATCATCATCATATAACATTTCATTTATTTCCAGTCTGTTACTGGGAAGAAAATTACAAAATTGTAACAAAGTGTGAGGCAGATTTATATATTTGCAGATTACCTAACCTGCTTACTTCATAACTGTAAAATAGTGCATCAACCGCATCGATTTAAAATGTTCGTCTTGTACTGCATTTTAGCGCTTACTTCAGGAGCGCTGTTTGCACAGGACAAACCCTATATATTCGATAGTTACAGTGTAAATGAAGGCCTTTCCCAAAGTACAGTATTCGATATAACCCGTGATGATCAAGGGTTTATGTGGATTGCAACCAGAGATGGCATCAACCGTTTTGATGGATACACATTCAATGAATACCGTTATAATCCAAGCTCATTTTACAGGGCAGGAGGCGGTACCGGGGAACTGGTACCCCGGGGTGCTACGGGTAACAGGGCAGTGATCAACCGTTTTGCACTCAGGGGGTATAAAGGTTTTTCTTTTTATACCGACAGCAAGGGCCAGCTTTTGCTGGCGCATAATAATGGCATCAGTGTATACGATAAGTATCGGAATAACTTCAGATCACTCCTGGAAGATACCACGATTGTAAATGCCCGGGAGAGAGATAGTAATGTAAAATTTGTGATCCTGGGAGAAGATACCAGCAGCAATTCCCTTTGGGTATGGCGACCAATGAAGGGGCTGTATGTGCTGGATAATACTACCTATGCGCAACGCCGGCTCATCCTTTATCCGCCGCAATTCAGTCAGAAAGGGATATTGCCGGGTACCATGATGAAGGAAGGGAATAATATCTGGATGAGTGGAGAATCGGGAGAGTTATTGGCGTTGAATACGAAGAACCTGCGACTGTCCACTTATTGTTTGCCCGGTGTAAGCACGAACCCTTTGGTGAGAAGTCTTAATAAGGATTCGCTGATTGTAGTCAGTCAGGGCCATATTATCATCTTTAACAAACAGCGAAATAAATTCAGCGACCTGGCATTTGATATCCGGAATGAAAAAGGGGAGCCATTTGTGCCTGCTGTGGTCGAGCTGGACCAGTATGGTAATGTATGGATAGGCGGCAATGATGGTATACTGATTTACAGTATCACGCGGAATGAAATATTGCGGCATATTGTGAGTTTTAATACGTTTGAGACGAGGTCATTTAACAATGTTGTTTGTTTATTCCGGGATGGTGCCGATAACATGTGGGTAGGTACAGATGGAGACGGGCTGAAAAAATATTCTCCCCATAAAAAAGTATTTAATCTTTACCGGTCGCCCTACATCACCCACAATATGGTGCAGGCGGTTTACAAGCACGACGATGGGAAGTTGTATGTAGGCCTTATGCGCGATGGGTTGAATGTATATGGAGACGGGGGAAAGTTCCTGGAACGAATCTCCAATGAGCTATACCCGGGAAAATTCCCGGCCAATGACCTGGGATCTATTTGTCGCGAAAATGCAGATCATTTATGGTTGCATTTTTCGGATATGCATATTGGGCTGTTCAATGTGCAGACAAAAAACTTTCAGGATCTGACGGGTAAGGTAAAGGCGTTGGGACTACCGGCACAGACGGATCCGTTTCCATTATTGTTCAAGCGGCCCAATGGTGAATTGTATTTCAATTACGGGGCTTATCTGCTGATGTTTAACAGTTCACACAACGGATATGAGGTATCGGTAGTACATTACTTTACAGATGAATTGCTGACCGCGTATTTTGAAGACTACGTAGGTAACCAGTATGTAGGCACAAAATCAGCGTTGTATATAAAGAAGGTAGCAGATGCGCGTTGGAAATATGTTGGTCTTCCTCCGGGCACGGCGGTGAAATCGATTAATAAGAATGCACATAAAGAAGTGCTGGTAGCAACGAATAAAGGATTGTTTATCATCGACGAAGGGAATAAGATCAGGCAGCATTACAATAGTTATGATAACCCGAAGTTGATCAACGACTACATGTATGGCGTTTTGCTGGATGATAAAGACAAAATCTGGGTGAGTCACAATAAAGGATTATCGCAGATTAACCCGCTCACCGGAGAGATTGCTACTTATAACTATGAAGATGGATTACAATCGAACGAATTTAATACCGGTGCATTTTACAAGTCTATAGACGGTGAACTATTTTTCGGTGGTATACGCGGCGTGAATGGTTTTTATCCGAAGAATTTCCGGGATAATTTGTCGAATACAAAAGTAGTTATCCGGAGAATGGAAGTGTTGGATAAACCTTATGAATCGGACACCGCCATCTCATTGCTAAAGAAAGTAGAATTGCCGTATAATCAGAATACGATTGCTATTGAATTTGTACCACTGGAGTATACCAATCCTTTGAAGAACAGGGTGCAGTACAAGCTGGAAGGGGCTGACGAAGACTGGATACAGGCGGGTACCTTCAGGATGGCGCGTTATACGAATCTGCATCCTGGAACTTATGTATTTAAAGTGCGCGGATCAAATAATGATTATATCTGGAGTAAGACACCCACCACCCTGGAGATCGTTATCAAAATACCTTTCTGGCAATCGCTCTGGTTCCGTTTTCTGTTATTATTGCTGTTGTTGGGAATAGCGTATTATTTTTCCACGTTGTATCTCGATTACAAAATCCGGCATGAAAAGCTAAAGCTGGAAAAGGAGCAGGCGGTAGATCAGGAGCGGGCGCGCATTTCATCTGATATGCATGACGACCTGGGCTCCGGGTTATCGACCATTCGTTTGCTGAGTGAAGTGGCGAAACGGAAAATAAAAGATCCTTCACAGACGCGTGAGATAGAGCGTATTTCGGAAACGGCAGGAGAGATGGTGGACAAGATGAGTGAGATCATCTGGGCGATGAATTCATCGAATGATTCGCTGGCTAACCTGATCGCTTATATGAGAAGTTTTGCAGCAGAATTTCTGGAGCACGCGCATATCTCGCATCAGTTCTACATACCGGAAACGATCCCGAACATCAAGCTGAGTGGTGGAACAAGACGTAACATTTATCTGGCTGTGAAGGAATCGTTGCATAATGTGGTGAAACATGCCAATGCTACCGAAGTAATGGTGGAAGTAAAGGTGCATCGGAACATGACGATTATGATCAAGGATAACGGAAAAGGTTTCGACCAGGAGAAGGTAAGACTGTTTGGCAACGGGTTGAAAAATATTCAGAAAAGGATGATGGCAGTAGGAGGAAATGCGGATATCACCTCTAACAATGGAACAATAGTTTTTCTCGATATCCCGCTAAATTGACATACATTTGTTTTTAATAACATCTAAGTGTTATAATAGTTTACAAACATGACGGTATACTCAAAGAAGAAGTCCCAGGATAACATGGACACTATCACCATTGCGATAGTGGAAGACAATCATGATATCCGCACGGCGATGGAATTGCTGATTAATGGTTCTGACGGATACGCCTGTGTTGGGACATTCAATAATGCCGAAACTGCTGTGGAGCAGATCCCTCAATTGATGCCGAACGTGGTATTGATGGACTTTAACCTGCCGGGCGGAATGAACGGCATTGAATGCATTGCGCAGTTAAAGCGGGACCATCCGGATATGCAATTTATGATGCTGACAGTCTACGAAGATGACGATAAAATTTTCATGGCATTGGAAGCTGGCGCCAGCGGATATATTCTGAAGAAGACTTCTCCTGGTGAATTGCTCGAAGCGATACGGGATTTATATGATGGTGGTTCTCCCATGAGCTCGCAGATTGCGAGAAGAGTAGTTGCTTTTTTCCAGAAACAAGCTAAACCTAATCCTGCACTCGAAGCACTGACAACGAGAGAAAAGGAAATACTTGATCAACTCTCCAAAGGTTATCTGTACAAAGAAATAGCCAGCAATTTATTCATCAGCATTGAAACCGTAAGACGCCATGTACACAACATTTACGAGAAGTTGCATGTACGTAGCAGAACGGATGCAGTGAATAAATACTATAACAGGTAGCATTCAGCATCGAACATAAAGAATGAAGAACTAATGCGAAGATTTTATCGGATCCGGTAATGTCTTCGCATTAGTTCTTCATGTCTTATGCTTAGTTCAGGATTCTTTTAAAACGGTGTACCAGCAGTACAACTGCGGCAATCATCATACAGGCAAGCTTAAACAGTAAACCGGCTTTCATAGGGATAGGGATAATATGGTTAAATAAATAACAGGATGGCAACATACTATTGATGTCTGCCATTAATATTCTTTGTTCCGATTTCCAATCCTCCATTCTTCAATTCTTCCGATTAAGTCTTTGCTTTAATTTGTAATTTTTTAATTCGTAATTTTTCGCGCGCTCATCTCATCATCTGCCAGGAATCAAATTTCCTGATAAGATGCAGGAATTTATTTCCAATGCGGTTGTCTTGTTCTTTTTTAACAAGGTACATAGCTATTACGGCGCCTATAAAAATTAGAATGAGCAGGAATAGAAATAGTATTTTCATAAGGACATAGGTTAGGATTTTCTGAAAAGTTGACTTACGTAAATATAGATAATTTTTTGATATACGTTTTATTTTATATTGGATTTTTCAGAAAATATTTTCAGAAATGGATCGAAATGTAATGCAAGCGGGAGTTCCGGTGCAGAAAATATAATTTTTTACTTTCTTAAAATACTGAAATACAAAATTATAAGCATAGTGTATAACTTATACTTGGGTTGATTGTCCGAATCCTTTATTTTTGCCAGCAATCGGATTTTGCTAAAAGATTTAGTATCCTTGCAGCAAAATTATTAACCCCGGTAATAATAGTATTTAGGAAACTTTAATATATGGCAAACGCGGACAAAACGGATAATAAGGATCTATTTGCTTCCTATACGGAGGACTCCATACGGTCGCTGGACTGGCGGGAGCATATCCGCCTCCGGCCTGGTATGTATATCGGTAAGCTTGGAGATGGATCGAGTATGGATGATGGTATTTACATCCTGCTGAAGGAGGTCACGGATAACTGTATTGATGAGCATACCATGGGATTTGGTAAGCAGATCGATATTAAAGTAACTGAACATCATGTAACTGTACGTGATTACGGCCGTGGTATTCCGCTGGGAAAGGTAGTGGATGTGGTGAGTAAGATCAACACGGGTGCGAAGTACGACAGCAAGGCTTTCCAGAAGTCCGTGGGGCTGAACGGGGTGGGTACCAAAGCAGTGAATGCGTTATCCAGTGCTTTCCGGGTACAGTCTGTTCGTGACGGCCGTATGAAAGCTGCTGAGTTTGAGCGGGGGGTATTGGTGAAGGAGCATAAAGAAACGGCTACTACTGAGCCGAATGGTACACTGGTGACTTTCACGCCGGATGATACCGTATTTAAAAACTACCGCTTTATCCCGGAATTCCTGGAGAATCAGATCTGGAACTATTGTTTCCTGAATGCCGGTCTGACAGTGAATTTCAACGGGAAAAAATATTTGTCGAAGAATGGTTTGCTGGATCTTCTGCAACGTAAAACCAACGAGGAAGATCTTCGCTATCCTATTATACATCTAAAGGGAGAAGATATTGAAGTGGCTATCACCCATGAAAGCCAGTATGGAGAAGAGTATTATTCGTTTGTAAATGGTCAGCATACTACGCAGGGAGGTACGCATCTGGCCGCTTTCCGCGAAGCATTTGTAAAAACTGTGCGTGATTTTTATAAGAAAGATTATGAAGCTACCGACATCAGGGCTTCTATCTGCGCGGCAGTGTCGATCAGGGTACAGGAGCCGGTGTTTGAATCACAAACTAAAACGAAGCTCGGTTCCCAGGTGGTCTATGAAGGCGGTCCTTCCGTGAAAAACTTTGTGCTGGAGTTTCTCTCCAAGCACCTCGACGATTACCTGCACCGTAATCCGGCTATAGCAGATGCGTTGAAAAAGCGTATCGAACAGAGTGAGCGTGAACGTAAGGAGCTGGCAGGTATCAAGAAGCTGGCGAATGAAAGAGCTAAGAAAGCCAACCTGCACAACCGTAAACTTCGCGATTGCCGTCTGCATCTGAACGATGAGCTGGTCGGAAAAGATAAAGCTGAGCAGGAAGCCCGTCGCAAGGAATCTACTATATTCATTACTGAGGGAGACTCTGCCAGCGGATCTATCACCAAATCCCGCAACGTGGAAACCCAGGCGGTGTTCAGCTTACGCGGTAAGCCGCTGAATAGTTTTGGTCTTACTAAAAAGATTGTATACGAAAACGAAGAATTCAACCTGCTGCAACATGCCCTGAACATAGAAGAAGGTATGGATGGCCTCCGCTATCATAATATCGTTATCGCTACAGATGCTGATGTGGACGGTATGCACATCCGCCTGTTGCTGCTGACTTTCTTCCTGCAGTTCTTCCCGGATCTGGTAAAGAACGGACACGTATATATACTGGAAACACCGTTGTTCCGTGTACGGAATAAACAAACCACTATATATTGTTATACCGAAGAAGAAAAACAAAAGGCAGTTAGGAAACTGGGTAATAAGCCGGAAATCACCCGCTTTAAAGGGTTGGGAGAGATCTCTCCGGATGAATTTGGCCGTTTTATCGGTGACGACATGCGCCGGGAGCCGATCATTCTGTCGAACGACATTCATATCCAGAAATTGCTGGAATACTATATGGGTAAAAACACCCAGACCCGCCAGGAGTTTATTATCAACAACCTGCGGTTAGAGAAAGACCTGGTTGAAGAAACAGAAACAGCAGAGTAAAATATGGGCTTAACACATATTGTTTTCGGAGAAGCGTCGGTGCCGGTACTGGCAGAGGCAATAGGAATGGAGGAGAAGATGACAGGGGATATCCTTTGTTTTGAAGATGACCTGTCGGTAGGGCCGCTTTTTATATTGGACACCAAAGAAGGCCGGGATAACCGCAAATTATTCTGGCAGCAACTGGCGGGTACAGCGCCTTTGCCGGTAGCCGCCAACGAAAATGAGATGGCGGATGCAGCAGCACCGCCGGTACAGGAAGCATTGGAAGAAGCCCCTGATGATGCAGACCGGTTCAAAGCGCTGAAAGCGCGGCTGAAGGAAGATGCGGAACTGGAAATATGGATATGGGCCGGCCAGAATGCGCGGGACGTGTGTGGCTACTATTGGCTGGTAAGTCAGCTGTACGATTTCGCAGGACGTATACACATCATTTACCTCAATAACCTGCCTTTTCTGAATGAAAAGGGAGCGGTTTTTTATCCTACCCATCTCCATCAGATTTTGCCTAAAGAATTCCTGAAAGCCAGGAAACTGGCCCGGCCGATATCTCTGGCAGAGTATGAGCTGGATGGGGATGAATGGCATCGCCTGATGAATGAAAATGCCGGTATCCGTTTACTGGAAGGAGGGAAGAAAATCAAAGGGGAGCCAACGCTGTTTTATGATAAGGAACTGTTGGTACAGAGCGGAAAAGAATTTGGGAAGGCCTGGAAAGTAGTGCAGCAGGTAACCGGAAAACTGAAATATCCTGTGATGGACCAGTTCCTGGGCTGGAGGTTGAAAGAGCTGATTCGTGAAGGGAAACTGGAAAGCAGGGGCGAGTTGAAAACCATTCGTGATTTTGAGGTGAAATTACCCGGAGAAAATACGGAAACTCCCACAAGCGAAAACGTATGATAAAAGTAACATCCCTGGAAATGATTGGCGCAGATGACCGTGGCAGCGGCTATACCTGGGATTGCAGCCGCAGCGGTAATTTCCTGCTTTGCTACAGGAATGCCGGCAGCAGCAGCGGACAACACTACCATGAAGGCATCAGCGCTAATAAAAACCCCGAAATACTCTATCTGTTTACCGGTAAAGTGGCCATCCACTGGTGTCCCCTGGGAGGAAACAACATTGAAGTGGTGGAAGTACCGGCGCCTGCAAGGATCGAAATCCCGGTCAACGTCTGGCATCAGATGATTGCCATCACCGATTGCTGCTTTATAGAACTGAATTCACTGGAAGATGTGCAGCGCGACAGCGTGCGCATCTGGAGGGAGGAGTTCGAGAAAATGATTAATGTAAAATCGTAAGTCACTATACATGGACATGGAAAATAAAACATCAGACGAGTCTCTGCATAATGTCATCCACGTTGGAGGTATGTATGAGAGCTGGTTCCTGGATTACGCTTCCTACGTAATCCTGGAGCGGGCGGTACCCAGCGTGGAAGATGGGCTGAAGCCGGTACAGCGTCGTATTCTGCACGCCATGAAAGAAATGGACGATGGCCGCTTTAATAAGGTGGCTAACGTTATCGGGCAAACGATGCAGTATCATCCGCACGGTGATGCTTCCATTAGCGATGCCATTGTAAACATCGGACAGAAAGACCTGCTCATCGATACACAGGGTAACTGGGGAGATGTGAGAACCGGTGATGATGCTGCTGCTGCCAGGTACATCGAGGCACGCCTTTCCAAATTTGCATTGGACGTAGCTTTCAATCCGAAAACTACTACCTGGCAACTTAGCTACGACGGCCGTAAAAATGAGCCGGTGGCATTACCCATGAAGTTCCCGCTGTTACTGGCACAGGGTGCAGAAGGTATTGCTGTGGGGCTTTCTACCAAGATATTACCACATAACTTCTGCGAACTGATAGACGCTTCCATTAAATACCTCAGAGGCCGCAAATTTGAACTGTTCCCGGATTTTACTACCGGCGGTATGGTAGACGTGGCCAACTATAATGATGGTAAACGCGGTGGTAAGGTAAGGGTAAGGGCACACATCGAAGAGAAAGATAAGAAAACGCTGCTGGTAAAAGATGTACCATATGGTATCACTACCACACAGCTGATGGAAAGCATCGTTAAAGCAAACGACAGCGGAAAAATAAAGATCAGGAAAGTGGTAGATAATACTGCTGCAGAGGTTGAAATTGAAGTACAACTGGCGCCTGGTATTTCTCCCGATATCACTATTGATGCACTATACGCATTTACTGATTGCGAAATTTCCATTTCTCCGAATGCCTGCGTGATCATTGAAGATAAACCACATTTCCTCACTGCATCTGAACTGCTGAGAGCATCTGTTGATTATACCAAAGACCTGCTGAAGCAGGAGCTGGAAATAAAACTGGCAGAGTTACAGGAGAAGTTACACTATACTTCACTGGAGAAGATCTTCTTCGAGAAAGGTATTTATAAGGAGCTGGAGCAGAAGCATAAAGACTGGGAAACGGTGCTGACAGCGATCGATAAAGGATTTACGCCGTATAAGAAACAATTCAAACGGGAGATCACCCGTGAGGATATCGTTAAACTAACGGAGAAGCCTGTACGCCGTATTTACCGGTTAGATATCAATGAACTGAATGAGCAGATCAAAGGTATAGAAGGGGATATCAGGAATGTGAAGAATAACCTCGCTAACCTGGTCGACTATACGGTGGAATATTACGAAGGCCTGATGAAGAAGTACGGGAAAGGCCGCGAACGTAAAACCATCATTAAAACTTTCGACACCATCCAGGTGGCGCAGGTGGCGATCGCCAATACAAAGATCTATGTAAACCGCGCCGATGGCTTCATTGGTACTTCATTGAAGAAAGATGAATTTGTGGCAGATTGCTCCGACCTCGACAATATCATCGTTTTCCGCAGAGATGGTAAAATGCTGGTGACCAAAGTAGCCGATAAAACCTTTGTTGGTAAAGACATCATTCACGTGGATGTTTTCCGCAAGAATGATGAACGTACCACCTATAACATGATTTATGTAGAAGGTAAGACCGGTGTAAGTTATGCGAAGCGTTTCAACGTTACCGGTGTTACCCGCGATAAAGAATATGACCTGGCACATAAGGGAGAGAAGAACTCCAAAGTACATTACTTCTCCGCCAATCCTAATGGGGAAGCAGAAGTGGTGACTATTAAGCTGAGTCCCAACTGCAACGCGCGCAATAAGGAGTTCGATATGTTCTTCGAAACGATCGCTATCAAAGGTCGTGCATCCATGGGGAATATGGTGACGAAATATCCGATCCGCAGTGTGAAATTCAAAGAGAAAGGAGTATCCACACTGGCAGGACAAAAGATCTGGTACGATACTGAAACCGGCCGCCTGAATACGGAAGAGCGTGGTGTATACATCGGTGCATTTGAAGGCGAGGATAAGATATTTGTCGCGTTCAAGAATGGTACCTATGAGCTCACCAATTACGACCTTACCAACCGTTATGAGTCGGGAGATGTGGTATACATTGAGAAGTTCAACTCCCAGAAGATAGTAACAGCTATTTACTTTGATGCGGACAAGAAGCAATTCAACGTGAAGCGTTTCCGGATAGAAACACAAACGTTGAATAATAAGTTTACGTTCATCAAAGAAGGCGCAAATAATTACCTGGAGCTGGTGACCACACATACACAGCCGGTGATATTGCTAAAAACGGGCAAGAAGCGTAGTCCGGAAGAATCTGAAGTGGACCTCTCCGAATTCGCAGAAGTGACGGGCTGGAAAGCAGTAGGTACGCGGATTGCAGGGGATGACCTCATCAGTGCTGAATTACTGTCTGAGGATGAAGACCCGGATCCTAACGAAGAAGGCCAGGCTGGTACGCAGGGAGAATTGTTTTAAAGAACGAAGAAAATAATACGGAAGCCGTCTCAATAACTGGGACGGCTTTTTTATTAATTCTTCCCTTAACAATTAAATAAAACACTATCTTAATACGGATGTTTAATTTGCACCGTCCATATTTTTATTGCTGGAATGAAATACGAAGATCTCGCCGAAGCCGAATTATTACAACTGATAGCTGCCGATAATGGCGTTGCGTATGAAGTGTTATATAACCGGTATTGGCAACCGCTTTTTCTTTTTGCATATAAGCGCCTTAAAAATAAGGACGAGTCGAAGGATGCCGTCCAGGACGTGTTTATCAATCTATGGAAACGCCGGCATACACTGGAGTTGACGGCTTCGTTGCGTAATTATCTTTTCACTGCCGTGAGATATGAATTGCTAAAACGGATCGCACAATCGAGGAATGTGGCGATGGGAGAGGAAATAGAGGATACATTGCCTGCCGGACAGGATACTATGGACCTGCTGAATGAAAAAGCATTGCAGCTGGCACTGGCCAACGCTGTAGCACACCTCCCCGCTAAAATGAAAGAAATATACCTGATGAGCAGGCATCAACATAAAACTGTTGCTGTCATTGCCCGGGAGCTCGTTCTATCGGAGCAAACCGTAAAAAACCAATTAACCAAAGCCCTGCTTCGTCTGCGTCAGCACCTGAAAGAAGCCACCGTTATCCCCATGCTGCTCCCCTGTGCTTTTTATTTCCTTAACATTTAGTTAACAAATAAAAATGGTACCAGCAGCCGGATTTTATTGCTTCACTATAGCATGAGTACATCCGAATTCAGGAAAATAGTTGAACGTTATCTGGAAGGTACTGCCAGTGTCGTAGATCAGGCCATGATTGAAGCATGGCTGGCAGCTACGGAAGATAATCCCGTGGATCTTGCCGGGGAGGAACTGCAGCAGGTGCGTGCTGAAATGTTGCAGCACCTGAGAGCGCATAATGGACATGAATGGAGCCCAGAAGCCTATGCCGACCGGCAGCCGGAGCCATCAATGGATATAATTGTACAGGAAGATGAGAAGAACCTGAAGCCATCTGTTCGCCGTCTTACGGTGTGGTTTCAGCGGGTGGCTGCTGTGCTTATTATAGTGCTGGCGGGTGTTTCCGGTGTTTATTACTGGCGCCTGACCAATAAAAAAAATGCGCCTGTTGCTCTTGCAACGCAGGCTCCGGTAAATCAATACCGGGTACGTGTACCCGTTACCCGCGCGATCAGAAAGATCATGCTGCCCGACAGCACGCTGGTGATACTGAACCGGGCCAGTAGCCTGCATTATAACATGCCGTTTGATACAAACAGCCGCGAGGTATTTCTCGATGGAGGTGAAGCTTTCTTTGAAGTAACACGTAACTCCGGAAACCCGTTTAAAGTGCACGCCGGTAAAACCACCACTACAGTACTAGGCACCGCGTTTAATGTGCGGTTGTACGATAGTGCCGCCAGTGTAAGCATAGCCGTGAAATCGGGTAAGGTAAAGGTTTCCGCCGGAATACAGGCAGCTGATAGCAGTGTTATTCTGCAAAGGGAGCAGGGAGTAGCCATAAACACAGCAGAAAATAGCGTTCACACTTTTTCACAATCAGCCAGGGTCACTACTGCATGGTGGGATGAAGTACTGGTGTTCCATCAACAGTCAATGGAGGATGTTGTAGCAATACTGGAAAACCATTTCCGGGTAAAGATATATATGAAAACGCCGTCGCCGCAACGCTATCAGGTATCCGGCGATTTTTCGGGCAGCCGTAAACTAACCGACATTCTCGATGCAATATGTCTGGTGCATCGTCTTTCTTACAAAAAAAAGAACAATGAATATTTCATCTATTAACTGATAATAAAAAACCGGTTATGCGCTAACATAACCGGCTGATGGTTGTGCTGACAGATCCTTCCGTAACGCTAATTACCGGATGTGGCAGCGTGTTTTTAATACATTCTAAAAACAGTTCAAAATTATGAAAAATGTAGCAAGGAATTCTACAATCCGTTACCTTATGCGCCTAAGTTTGCTGACAACCTGCTGCGCCCTCGCAGGATTGTCGTTATGGGCCAAGAGCCTCGAAGGGCAAAACCTGAAAAGGAGTCTGACGCTGAAAACGACCGCTACGGATCTGAGCAGCGTGTTGAAGCAGATCGCCCGCCAGGCGCATCTGCGGTTGGTGTATGATGCCCGTGAAACCAATCAGCTTCGTCTGGATGCCCTGACAACCGATGGTATGCGGGCAGAAGACCTGCTCGATTCACTGCTGGCGCCAACGCCACTGGCTTACCGGGAGGTAAATGATCTGCTGGTGATATATCGCAAAGATGAGCAGGAATTTGGCCTGAAAGGAAAGGTGGTCGACGCCGTTACAAAGGAACCTTTGCCCGGCGTAACGGTGTTCCTGAAAGGAACCAAACGTGGCATGGCCACCAATAACACCGGCGAGTTCAGCATTGCTTCCGTTAAACCCGGAGATATATTGATCGTATCTTATGTTGGCTATACCACCAAAGAAATAGAGATAACCGGTAGCGGTTTCCTGACCATCGCGCTGCATGGCGGTAACGCCAATATCAAAGATGTAGTGGTAGTAGGATACGGTACGCAAAAGAAAGTAAACCTGACCGGTGCTGTAAGTCAGATAGACGCCGGTGTGATTGAAAGCAGGCCAATTGCCAACCTCGGGCAGGCCCTGCAGGGCGCTATTCCGAATCTGAATGTCAACTTCGGGGATGGCCGGCCGGGAGGTAATGCTACACTTAATATACGCGGTTTTACCTCCATTTCAGGCGGCGCTCCCTTAGTGCTGATTGACGGTATCCCTGGCGATATCAATACGGTGAACCCCAGAGATATTGAATCCGTGTCAGTACTCAAGGATGCATCTTCTGCAGCCATCTATGGCGCACGTGGCGCATTTGGCGTTATACTGCTCACCACTAAAAGAGGTAAGGCAGGTAAAATGCAGATCAGCTATGGCACTAATATCGGTCGCGCCGATCAGACCACCAGCACCAACTTTATTACCAATGGCTACGATGCGGCCATGCTGAACGATGAGGCGTTCAAAATTACGCTTGGCAAAACCTATACCGGCTATACAGATGAAGATTACGCTGAACTCCTGAAACGAAAAACAGATCCTTCTTTACCTTCTGTGGTAGTACAGAACCGCAAAGGCAAGGATATGTATATCTACTACGGTAATACCGACTGGTGGCATACCATGTTCCGCGATGTGATGCCCTCCAATGAACACAGCATCAATATCAATGGAGGTACCGATAAAGTAAACTATATGGTATCCGGAAGATATTATCAGAAGAAAGGCATGATGCGGATCTCCCAGGATGTCTATAATTCCTACAATCTCCGCGCTAAAATAGAGGCTCAGGTGAAACCCTGGTTTACATTGACAAACAACACTCAGTTTAACGCTAACGACTATACGTATCCGGGCAGTGGCCCTAATAGCAACTTTGTGTCGGTAAGCGTGCATGCACTGCCTTCCTATGTGCCGGTTAACCCCGATGGTACGGCTACTTACCGTACAGAGCTGAATAACTATACTATCGGCGATGGTATTTATGCGGATCTCTTGCATGGTAAGAGCAAAGGGGGATATAAACAATATGAGCTGATCAATACCGTGGGGGCGCTGTTTAAAGTAACATCAGACTTTAATATCAATGCCAACTATACGTTCTCGCTGATGAACCGCAATAGTTTTCACCGGCAAACAGCTGCGCCCTGGTCCATCTTCCCGGGTGTTATCAGCTATGTGTTCAACGATGACCTCTGGCAGCAGGACGATAGCCGCATGGCGCATGTAGTCAATGTATTCGGTACCTATAGCCACCGTTTCGGCAAACATGCCATTGATCTGACTGCGGGTGTTAACCAGGAGTTACAGCGTTATAAGATGTTGTATTCAGAGCGTACTGATCTGTTGTCGGAAGACCTGAACGAAGTGGCCCTGGGTACTGGTGATGCTTCTGTAAACAGTAATAACCAGGAACTGGCCCTGTTTGGCGTTTTTGGTCGTGCAGCCTATAGTTATGCAGATAAATACCTGGTAGAATTCAACGGTCGCTACGATGGCTCTTCCAGATTCCCATCCCACAGGCGCTTTGGCTTTTTCCCCTCTGTATCCGCAGGGTGGCGCATGAGTGAAGAACCATTCTTTTCCCCCGCGAAAAATGTGGTGAATGATATCAAATGGAGAGCGTCTTACGGCGCATTGGGTAACCAGGATGTGCGTAATAACTACTATCCTTACATACCTATTATGGGTATGGGCACCAACAGTTATGTGACCAACGGGAAACGGACACAATATGTTACCCTGCCCACACCGATTTCGCCCAGTCTTACCTGGGAGAAAGTGAACTCCACCAACTTCGGTGTGGATATGAGTTTCCTGCGCAGCCGGCTGAATTTTACTTTCGATTGGTACGTGCGTAATACCAAAGACATGCTCACCAAAGGGATGACCTTACCAGGTGTTTTCGGTGCAAAAGAGCCACAGCAAAATGCAGCAGATCTCCGCTCAAAGGGCTGGGAAGTAAACCTGGAATGGCGTGCATCCGCTGTGGTAGCCAGTAAGCCATTCAATTACAGCGTTGGTTTTAACGTGGGTGATTTCAAAGCTGAGATCACCAAGTTTGATAACCCCAATAAAATCCTTAGCGACTATTACCCCGGAAAACGCCTGGGCGATATCTGGGGTTATAGCGTCGATGGATATTTCCAGTCAGACAAAGAAGCGGCCGATTGGAAAGTGGATCAGACGCAGGTGGGCAATAACATCTTCTCCGCGCCCGGCGAATGGGGCAAGCTGAGAGCCGGTGACCTGAAGTTCAAAGATCTGAATGGGGATGGTGTTATCAGCAAAGGAAAGAACACTTTATCGGATCCGGGCGATCAGCGCATCATTGGTAACTCCTTACCCCGCTATACGTTTGGTTTCAGAGGCGCTATGGACTGGAACGGATTCGACCTCAGTTTCTTCTTCCAGGGAGTGGGCCATCAGAACTGGTATCCCGGCAGCAACGCAGATAAATTCTGGGGACCGTTTTCCCGTCCTTATATGTCGTTTATCCCCACCGATTTCCAGAGTAAGCTATGGAGCCCTGAAAATCCCAACTCCTACTTCCCGAGATTGAGAGGATACATTGCATTGAATGATAATGGTTCGCTGAAAGAGAATAACGATAAGTATCTGCAGGATATCGCCTATGTGCGTCTGAAGAGCCTGATACTGGGTTATTCCCTGCCGGCCTCTTTGCTGAACCGGGTGAAAATTACCCGTTGCAGGGTGTATGTAAGCGGAGAAAACCTGTTCACCCTCACCAAACTGAAGAGTAAGTACCTGGATCCGGAGCAGTTGTCGAGTGATCCGAACCTGGTGACAACTGATGCGAATGGTCGTGTGTATCCTTTCAGCAGAACATTCTCAGCCGGACTGGATATCACCTTCTAATGTTCCCAATTAAAAAGAAAATGATGAAAACAATCAATCTACCTATCATATGCCTGCTGGTAATGGTTTTCGGTTCCTGTAAAAAATTCATGGACAGGGATCCCCAGGCCCAGATCTCCCCGGATAATTTCTTTAAAACAGAAAAGGATCTGAAACTATATATCAATTCCATGTATACGATGGTGCCCGATGCAGAAACCATCTATAACGAAGATATGGACAACGTTGTTAAATCGAGCACTTCCGAATTCCTCACTGGCCGGCGTCAGGTGCCGGTTACAGGCGGAGGCTGGAGCTGGGGTGAGCTGAGAAAGATCAACTATTTCCTGGTCAACTGTAACAAAGTATTGCCGGCTGCCACCACACGAAAATATGCAGGCGCTGCAAAGTTTTTCCGCGCCTGGTTCTATTTTGAAATGGTGAAGAAATTCGGAGACGTGCCTTTGTACGATAAACCGCTGGATGTGAACGATGATGCGCTGTTACATAAAGCGAGGGACCCACGTCAGGCGGTGATGAATGTAGTGATGGCAGATATTGATTCGGCCATTGCATCGCTGGAAACCACGAAAACGAACGAGCTGGTAACGAAATGGACTGCCCTGGCTTTGAAATCCCGTATCTGTTTGTTTGAAGGTACATTCAGGAAGTATCATAAGGAATTTAACCTGCCTGACGAAAACAAATTCCTGCAGGCCGCCGCCGATGCATCAGCTGAGCTGATGGCAGGAGGGCAGTACCGTATCTACACCAGCTCGCCTAACAGTGCTTACCGCGATCTGTTTTCCACAAAGAATGCCAATCCGGATGAAATCATTCTGAGCAGAAAGTACAGCGCTTCATTGCAGATCTATCATAACGTGAACTACTATACGATCACCGCTTCCTACGGGCAGCCTGGTTTGGAGAAGAGTCTGGTAAACAGCTACCTGATGAAAGACGGCAGTCGCTTCACCGACAAACCGGGTTTCGACAAAATACAGTTCTACGAAGAATGCCAGAACCGCGACCCGCGCCTGGCGCAAACCATCCGCACGCCGGGTTATACAAGGATTGGCAACACCAATAAATTAGTACCTGATTTCGGTGCCGCAGTAACGGGTTATCAGCTAACCAAGTACGTTACGGATGAAACGCAGGACTCCTACGTAAAGAACGATAACGATATGCCGGTTTTCCGCTACGCGGAAGTGCTGCTGAACTATGCCGAAGCAAAAGCAGAACTAGGCCAACTCACGCAGGGCGATATTGATCAGTCCATCAAACTGTTGCGCGACAGGGTAGGGATGCCCAACCTGAATGTAGCTGCCGCCAACGCCAATCCTGATGCATATGAAGCCGCCCGCTATGCCAATAAATCATTAAATGGAGTGATCCTCGAAATCCGCCGGGAGCGCAGGATTGAGCTGATAATAGAAAATTTCCGCTGGCATGATATCACTCGTTGGAAAGAAGGAAGTATGCTGACCAAACAATTTAAAGGCATGTATTTCCCTGGTCCGGGTTCTTTTGATCTCGACAATGATGGTAAGATAGATGTGGTTATTTATGAAGGCACTAAACCCAGCGGCCCCAAAGGCCCTGCTTATCTTAAATTAGGCACTGAAATAGACCTGGAAAACGGTGCAGCAGGTGGTTCAGTAATCGTCAACAGGAATATCTCCAAAACCTTCAACGAAAAGAGGGATTATCTCTATCCTATTCCCATTCAGGAACGTACGCTGAATCCTGCGCTGACGCAGAATCCGAATTGGGTAGACGGGTTGTAGGAATTAAGAAGGTGGAATATGGAATTAAGAATGATGAGCGAAGATTTTAGCGAAAGTAGTATTGTCATTCGCTAAAATCTTCGCTCATCATTCTTAATTCCACATTCTACATTTTTAATTCTCAAATCTTTCCTCCCATATTTCTGATAACCCTTTCCAGGAAACTAATTGTGATATCATACTCTTCCTGAGTGGTTCCTTCCATCATGTGTTTCCGGTTTTCCAGCTGTTTTTCTTCTATCAGGGCAAAAGCGGTTTTACCAGCCTCGGTAAAGGAGTACATATCTCCGTCTTGTGCAATCCAGTGACGCTCTACCAGAGAGGCGAATATTTCTGCCAGTTCGGCTTCGGTCATGAATCTGCTAACCTGGTGGTAGTACAACGACTGACAGATCTTTCCATGAAGAGATATGTTTTTTATCAGCTGCCAGTGAAATCTATTGATGCCAAATGATTCAAAAGAAGCATTTACATATTGGGTGATCAGGCTGTCGGCTTCCTTCAGGTACCAGCCTATCGGGAGTTTGTCGGGAACTGTAAATGGCATAAAATGCTGTTTAATCTTTAACAGGGGTCGTGATTTCAATCATGAAGGTATCCCAGGTAAAATAAAATCCGAAATTTTTCCTGATCCTTTGCGGTGCCTGCCCGGGCAGGATACCTCCGGCCAGCAGGCGTTGATAGGTGTTATTGACTGCTTCCTCATCTTCCAGGTAAAATCCCAGATGAAACATATCCGGGTAGGTGCTGTTGCCTTTCTGATTCAGTTGTTCGTGCATTAACACCAAAACAAAACCATCCTTACCGTTTAGTACAGATAGTTTGTCGTTGGGTTTGGAATCTGTACAGCGAAAATCGAAGTAGGTTTCGAAAAAGATGCGTGTTGCCTGTACATCTTTTACGCTGAGATTCAAATGATTAAGTTGCATTTGTATGAACTTGGAAAATGAATGTTCGTTCTTTTTAGGTGCAAAGATAAGAGAATGATTATTCTTTTAAAGTAAAAAAACGGAATTTTTTTGTGAAGAATAATAGCGGATATTTTCGGGAGATAGGAATACGATATTTATTCCCGGCCAGATTTTTACGGAAGATGCTGCTGTTTTATTGTTTCTTCTTCGACGCAGGTTTCCCGGGTGTTTCAGACTGCAGGTAATCTTCCGCTGACTTGGGATTGGTCATGCTTTTTTTGCGCTGATCGAGCGGCTGCGGGGTTGGCGCGCCCTTACCCATTGGAATAGCGTCGTGGAAGATCTTGCTGACATGCACCCATTTACCCGCCTGCCATTTGAATCCTTCGTAATCCATGTCAGATACGTAAGTGAATTTTTTAGCGGGTTCATTGGTTTCGGAGATGAGATGATCATATACGATCATATCCAGTTCTTTGTTGAAGTTAAGGGTAGCAGTGCCATCCTTCTTATATTCAATAATAAACCGGTTGCGGGTGGGAGAGGGAGTGCTGTCTTCCGCAAAACTAAAGAGCGGGCCGCCAAATACAGGACGGTCGTTCTTAAAAGTCAGCATCTCTATGATCTTCTTCTGGCTGCGGGGATTATTGGCATCCCAGCCAAAAAGCGTATAAAATTCCTGGTTAAAATAGTGCCGGTGAAGGATATTATAATAGAGGCATCCGAACCAGCTTTTGTTGTCCGTAATGCTGTCGGTATTGGTCATATAATCCGAAGCATCAAATAATGGGAACAACTTCAGTTCGCCTCCGGGCGTATTCATTTGAATGGTGCCAAAGTGCCGGTAGAAGCCATTTTCCTGCTCCAGGGCCCAGGTGAAGATCCTGAAGGTGCTGTCTTGCGGATACTGTATGGATATTGTTTTCAGCGAATCGAACGGAAAGCGGAATGAATATTTCACTTTCAGTGCGCGCACCAGCGTGGGAATGAACTCATCGGTAGCTCTGGTCCGGTCATCATCTCCATGCCCGTCGAAAATATCACTGGCAAGTATCTGCAGGGTATCCTGATAATGTTTCAATTGTTTCAGGCCAGCTGCATCTGGTCGCTGTGCGAAGGTGAGCAGACTGAATAAACCCAGTGTGAGAGACAGTAATGTTTTTTTGGCCATATCTATTATACGGTTCCGGCTGAATATTATTGTATTGCTTCTGCGAACTGCAACAGGTTTTCGTAGCGTTGATCGATCAGCGGATGAGGAAAGGGTGTTTCCGGGCGTGTGGAAGGAATGAAAACGGTTTTCATACCCAGGCTTTTGCCAAACTGCATATCGCTCAGCGTATTACCCACCATCACTGCTTCCCTGAAATCAATCTCCGGAAAATCTGTTTGTGCCTGTAGCCCCATTCCTGTGGCGGGTTTGCGACAAGGACTGTTGCTTTCTACATCCGGGCAGAAGTAGATCTTATCTATTCTGCCTCCATGCTGAACAATCTGTTGCACCATACCGGTGTGTATTTCCTGTAGTCCTGCTGTGGTCAGCAGGCCGCGGCCAATACAACGCTGGTTGGTAACTATTAAGATGCGGGAGAAGCGGCGGGCCAGTAAAGGCATCGCGCTCAACACGCCGGCACTGAAATGAAACATATCGGGGCGGAGCACATACCCATCCTTTATTTCATCGTTGATCACCCCATCCCTGTCGAGGAATAACGTCATTGGCTAATCGGTATTAGTTTGAGTTTGGCCGCTTCATAATCCTCCGGGATACCGATATCGATGAAATAGGTATCGCTGATGAATCCATAGAGGTTCCCGGTAGCTACTCCCGGCTCCAGCACTTCTTTTTCAAAGGAGAATTTCGCCGGCAGAGACAGGCTTTTCAGGAAGCTGGCTGTTGTCAGGTATATTCCACCGTTGATCAGGCCCGATTCGCAATACTGCTTTTCCCGGAAAGCGCTGATCTGTTGACTGGCATTCAACAATATGCTGCCATAGCGGTCGAATTGCTGCAGCGGTTTCAGTGCCAGTGACAACGAGCTGTTATGGGAGTGGTGGAATTCATGGAGGACATTGAGGTCCGCTTCAAAAAAGGTATCGCCGTTCACTATAAACGTTTCATCGTTCTCCAGGAAGGGGAGCGCATGAATAATACCACCGCCGGTACCCAGGGGTTCCGGTTCTACGGCAAAGGATACACGAAGCGGAAGGAACGTGCTGTTACACCAGTCGATCACCTGCTCCGACAGGTAGCCCAGTGAAAGCACAGCATGACCGATGCCCTGCTGATGCAGGTACCGGAGCAGGTAGTAGAGAAATGGCTGCCCGTTGAGCGGCGCCATACACTTTGGCCGGTCGGCCACCACACTGCGAAGCCTGGTGCCCAGTCCGCCCGCCAGTACTATACACTCGCTGGTCATGCTCCGAACAGGTTGTTTTCAACTGTTTCGCAAATAATATGACCAACGGTGATATGTGCTTCCTGGATACGCGGTGTATCGGTTGATGGCACATTGATGAGGAAGTCGCTGCCATCTTTCATCTTACCACCTGTAGCACCTGTCATGCTTACTACCAGCATGCCCTGTTCCTTAGCTACTTTGATGGCTTCGATGATATTGGCAGAATTGCCCGAAGTAGACAGTGCCACCAGTATATCGCCCTGCCGGCCGATGCCTCTTACAATCCGGGAATAAACCTGGTCATAACCATAGTCGTTGCCTACAGCTGTCAGGTAAGAGGTATTACAGTGCAAAGCTTCGGCGTATAGAGGAGTACGGTCTTTATAAAAACGTCCGGAAAATTCAGCGGCCAGGTGTTGTGCATCAGCAGCGCTGCCGCCGTTACCACAAAACAGTATCTTATGGCCGGATTGCAGGCTATGTGTAATGGCATCCGCCACCAGCCCGATGGTATTCAGCAGTTGTTCATCCTCACAGATGGCTGCTTTTACGGCCATGCTTGCCCGGAGTGTATTGATGATATGTTGTTTCATGATCGTTTGTTTGGTGTTTCGTTAGATTTTCCACGTCTGCATGCCATGCTGCGTAAAGTTATATCGTTTTACATCACCACCAAAACCCTGTAATGCGTTTACTACTGCGAAGCGGCTGTTTCCCGGGCAATAGAAGATCATAAATCCACCACCTCCGGCACCGGAGATCTTGCCGCCACTGGCGCCTGCTTTGCGGGCAGCTTCATAAATTTCATCCAGCTGGGTATTGGAGATACCCTTCGCCATTTTTTTCTTGTACTGAAAACCGTAGTCGAGTATTTCACCGATCTTGTCGATCGTACCCCGCAACAATGCTTCTTTCATCATAACAGCCTGTTCTTTCAGATGATGCATCGCTTCGATGGAATCATCCTTTTTCTCTGTTACGTTTTTCTGTTGTTCTGAAATGATGCTGGACGATAAGCGGCTGGTAGAAGTATAAAAAAGCACGAGATTATTTTCCAGCTCATGCAGGTATACATCTTTAATACGGAGTGGGTTTACAATCACTTTATCATCTCTGTAAAACTCCATAAAGTTAACCCCTCCAAAAGTGGCTGCATATTGATCCTGCTTACCACCCGCCTGCTGAAGGTCTTCCCGCTCTACGGAATAGGCCAGATGGGCCAGGTCATATTCGCCCAGCGGTAGTTTCAGCCATTCAGCGAATGCACCCAACACCGCTACCATCAGCGTGGAAGAGGTACCCAGGCCGGAGCCGGCAGGGGCATCCACAAAGGTGGTGAGGCGGAAGCCGGCGGAAGGTAATGGCGTATAGTCTTTATGAATACGGTTGATGATTCCTTTAAAAATATCCAGTTGTCCGTCTAACGGTATAGGATATACGGCGTCGTAGGTAGCTGATTCTTTCCTGTCGGCACACTCAAAAATAATTTTCCCATTTTCCAGCGGCTCTATGGCAACACGGGCATACAATGAAATAGTAGCATTCAGGATAGCTCCGCCATACAGGTCGGAGTACGGGCTTACATCTGTACCTCCTCCGGCTAATCCTATTCTCAATGGTGCTTTACTCCTGTAGATCATGTTAGCTTTTAGGTTTTAGCAGTTAGGTGTTTTGTTGTTTTTATTTGTTGGCGAGAGATAATACTTCATTGGCGAGTCGTGCCCATGAGTACTGTTGTTTTTCCCTGCGCAATGCGGTGATCATATCTGCTTCACGGTTTTCCGTATAATATTTTTCGATGGCGGCAGCAATGGAAGATGGATCAGGCTCGGCTTGAAATCCTACTACGCCATCGGGTACCATTTCCACCAGTCCACCTACATTGGTTACCACCATAGGTTTTTCAAAGTGGTAAGCAATCTGCGAAATACCGCTTTGGGTGGCGCTTTTATACGGCTGTACTACCAGGTCGGCAGCACAGAAATAATTTTTTACTGCTTCATTCGGAATGAAATCGGTATGCATGAGTACCCTGTCGCCCAGGTTCAATTCCCGGAGCAATTCCTGGTAGGGGGTAGCATCTTCATAAAACTCTCCTGCTACAATGGCGTGTACATCCAGTTTTTTCATTCGTTCATCCGCCATAGCCTTCAGCAGCAGGTCCAGCCCTTTATATTGCCGGATGAAGCCAAAGAAGAGGATATAACGTTTGCCCTGTTGTAACTTCAATGCCTCCCGGGCTGCTGCCTTACTGATCAGTGCACCATAGTTATCGTAGATCGGATGAGGAATCAGCGAGGCTTTTTTGGTGGGCTCAAACTCCCGCAGATCATTGAGCACCGATTGGCTCATAGCAATGAAGGCATCTACCGGCTTGAGGAAATACTTTGTGAAAGCTACATCCCCTGGCCTTTTTTCGTGCGGCACCACGTTGTCGAGGATAGCGATCGTCCGGGTTTTCTTTCGCTTTCCCAGGCGGAGTAAAGATCCCAGTGCTGGCCCCATCACTGGTAGCCAGTACTTCGTAATAATAATATCCGGATCAAACCTGTGGATCTTTCTGCCTACTATCCACCAGTTCAGTGGATTCACGGAATTGATCAGACGGCGTATACGCAGGTGCGCCGGCGCAGGATCGGTAGAATACTGACTTTTACCAGGGAAGAGGAATTTCGGGTATTGAACGGTGAACGTCCATATCTCTACATCATTCGTCTGCTGTAATTCTTCTGCCAGTCGCTCATTATAAGCAGCAAGCCCACCCCGGAAAGGGTAGGCTGTGCCCAGTATAAGTATTTTTTGCTTGCTATTGGTCATAGATGAAATTACGAATTACGAATCAGGAATTACGAATTAATCATGCGAATGGCTCAGCCGGTGTATTTATCCGTAATTTTTAATTCATAATTGCTTATGCCGTTACTGTGGTCCATACGTTCCTCTACGAGGTAGGTATTCCGTTCTGTGGCATTGCGGGTAACAAGTTCGCCCACAAAGCCGGTCAGGAACAGCTGGGAACCGATGATCATACAAAGCAGACCCAGGTAAAACAATGGCCTGTCTGTCATATTTACTTTATCAAAGAATATTTTCGCCAGTGCGAGATATGCCGCAATCACAAACCCCACAAAAAAGGAGAGTGAGCCCAGCGCGCCAAACAGGTGCATGGGGCGTTTACCGAATTTGCCGATAAACATGATAGTGGCCAGATCCAGGAAGCCATTGATGAAACGCTCCAATCCGAATTTGGTAACACCATATTTGCGCGCACGGTGTTCTACCACTTTCTCACCTATTTTACGGAAACCATTCCATTTGGCGATAACGGGAATATAGCGGTGCATTTCACCGTATACCTCTATCGATTTCACTACTTTTTTACGATACGATTTCAGCCCGCAGTTCATATCATGCAGCTTTACGCCACTCATGCGGGTGGTAGTGAAGTTGTATAATTTGGAAGGCAGGTTTTTCGTGAAGGTATTGTCGTAACGTTTCTTTTTCCAGCCACTCACCAGGTCATAACCATCTTCCATGATCATGCGGTACAGTTCCGGAATTTCATCCGGACTATCCTGCAGGTCTGCATCCATTGTGATGACCACATCTCCCTGGGCAGCATTAAAACCTTCGTTCAGTGCGGCAGATTTACCGTAGTTACGTTGGAACTTGATACCCTTGATATTCGGATTCCGCGCGGCCAGTTGTTGAATAACACTCCAGGAGTCGTCGGTACTGCCATCATCCACCATCCATACTTCGTAGGTGAACTGATGTTCGTCCATGACGCGCTCTATCCACGCGGCAAGTTCCGGCAGAGATTCTTCTTCGTTTTTTAAAGGAACGATTACGGATATGTTCATCTTTATAGAATAGTATTATAAAACCGTTTTCTCAGCCGGTTTTTTACGTATGATCAGTGAAATAATAGCGGCTATCACAAAATAAAATATGATGCCTTTCAGGAAATCCATGAATGATTTGGCCAAACTTACGTTGAAATTTGTTTTGCTCAGTTCATCCAGTTGTTTGTCAATTTCTTCCTGAGGCGCTTTAAACATACGTAACGCCTTTTCAGTACTTTCCAGTATATATTGTTTCATTGCATCCGTCAATTGCGGATCAATGAATTTATATAAGACAAACTGATAGATGTTGATAATGGCACAGCCAATGATAAAGGTGACAAATACAGGCTTTAGTACGTCCTTAAAACTTGCCAAACCACCATGTCGTTTTCTTAATTCGAGCCCGGCAAATATAGCAAACACAATAAAAACGGCCATCTGCAGCAGACCATTCCACCAGGCAAACAGTATAGCCGGCCCGGCAATATAAGTGATCACATTCAACAGGACCAATACGATCCCACCCAATATACCCCATTTAATGCCTGGATTAGCAGTCTTTTCCATATAGGTTATTTATTAATGTGAAAAACGGGTCCATTCACAGTGGCATACACCTTTCCTTTCAGCTGCTCGCCAATATACGCTGAATTTTTGGACCTGGAGGCGATATGGGCTTCCGTGAACTGCCAGCCGGCATCCGGGTCAAATACCGTGAGATTGGCGGCGGCTCCTTCCTGCAGCGCTGGTTGCGCCAGACCAAAAATCTTACGTGGCTGGGTGGTCAGCATATTAATCAGCTGTTCCAGCGGCAGCTGGGGCAGGTATTGTCTTAATACGCCGAAAGCGCTTTCCAGCCCGATCATGCCATTTTTGGCATATTCGAACTCCAGCTGTTTGGCATCCCAGTCCTGAGGCAGGTGATGAGTGGCAATACAGTCAACGGTACCGTGGAGCACTGCTTCCTGCAAAGCTTTTACATCGTCTTCGCTGCGCAGCGGAGGATTTACTTTCAGGTGGGTATCGTAGTTAATGAGTTTTGCATCGGTGAGCGACAGGTGATAGGGGGTTACAGAGCAGGTCACTTTAATGCCGGCAGCTTTTGCTGCAGCGATGAGTGCTACTGACTTACGGGTACTGATGCCGGTAAAATGTATGCGGGAATCGGTGTACCGCGCCAGTTCCAGGTCGCGCTGAATGATGAGTTCCTCTGCCAGTGCTGGTTTGCCGGGCATCCCCAACCGGGTGGAATAGATGCCCTCGTGCATGAGCCCGTGTGCAGAAACACTCTGATCATCAGGTAATTGTATCAATGTGCCATCGAAAGCCTTGATGTATTGCAGGGCTTTGAGCATAAGTCCGGGCGATTGAATCGGTCTGATACCATCAGAGAACGCCACGGCGCCCGCCTGCTGCATTTCATACATTTCCGCCAGACCGGTTCCTTCCAGGTTTTTGGTAGCGGCACCAATAGGCAGCACCGTAGCCGCGGCATGGCGCGATTTGCTCAGAACGTATTCGATCTGCGGTTTGGTGTGCAGGGCGGGTTGTGTATTGGGAATGACCATTACAGTAGTAAATCCGCCTGCGGATGCAGCCCTGATTCCACTTTGCAGGTCTTCTTTGTGTTCCTGGCCCGGATCACAAAAATGAGCGAAAACATCCATCCAGCCGGCAGATACATGCAGATTGCTGCCTGAAATGACCGTAGCGTGGGCATCTTCCAAATGATCAGCCACCTGGTGAATAATGCCGTTCTGAATAGAAATATCTTTTTGCTGCCCGTGCAAAGGGGAGGAAGGAGCGATGATCTTAACGTTCTTGAGTAATATGTGCATGCTTTACATTCTATACCTGTCCGAAAATACAGGGGCAAATGTAACATAAAACTGTTAATTGTTGATGACTGTATACCCGACTTTTCGGATAGTTGTTCAGGTTGGTATGATAATTGAAAATGCAGGGGTAGCAGATCAAAAAGGACAACAGATGCATGATTATCTTATTAACCTCGTAGCCCGGATATGTGACCGCTCGGAGGAACTGCATAACGGCCAGACTATCAGCTGGCAGGCCCTTCGGGAGGCAGAACGGATTGCTAATCACGCCTATATCCCTTCACTGTATCAGTATATTGATCAGGAACCCGATAAAGATAAACGTAAAGCAGCTTGTTTTATCATTTCCCAGATCTCCAAAAATACCAGTGATCCTGAAGTAATCCGCTTTTTACTCGACCGGCTTAAAATTGAGCAGGATGCTGATATTGTAACTGCTATCCAGCAGAATCTGGAAACAGGCCTGTCTATTCCCGGTTATATTAACCTGGAGCCGTTATTTAATAATGCGCTTTCCATTAATAATAATGTAAGACGCTCGGCGCTGCTGGCGCTCAGGCGTACCAGTAACCCGTCGGTGGAAGAGTGGGCATTGACCCTGTTAAAGCGTACCGTTAACGAATATGATATCTATTATATAACACTGCTGCTGAGCAAAGTAGGCACCCAGAAAAGCGTATCAGCTCTGCGCAGGCTGCTGGAATATCACCGGCAGGATGTAAAAAGCCTCGCATTTGCGGCGATCGCGGATATAGAAAAGGAGAAAGAAGCCATGTTCTATATGCGATGCCTGCAAAGAGGACAACTAAAATTTGAAGCAATGGAGGCCATTTATAAGTATGCAGATGAAAATGCCATACAGGCCGTTACTTCGAGGATCACGGAATTGCTTTCCAAAAGAAGAAGCAGCGCACGCACCACGATTGAAACAGTAAAGAACGGCTTCACAGACCTCATGCTGGGTATGGAGTTCCTGTTCCGCTTCCGCACTGCCAAATCCGACGTTCGCAAGACCTTTTCCTGGATCACCGAAAAAAGATCCGAATATTTGTTACCCCAGGAACAGGAGTGGATTAACCGGAATTTGAGAATTACGAATTAGGAATTACGAATTAAAGAAGAAGACCTAAGCGAATAATATCTTGCTATAATATTATCCGCTTAGGTCTTCTTCTTTAATTCGTAATTCGCAGTTCCTATTTTGTAATTCTTTAATTTCGTTTCCCAAAAAACCAACATGAAGAAAGCTTTCCTAGTACTGCTGACAGGCTGGATAGTGAGCGGATGGTCTTATTCCTATGCCCAACAACGCCAGTATACGATGGCCGAAGCCACAAATGGGCTCCGGCAACAATTGGCGCCGGAACGATTGAAACAGTTCGACTGGGTACCCGGGGAAGATGCCTATACCACTGTTGTTTCCAGAGACGGGTCATGGGCTTGGGTGAAAAAAACACTTCCGGCCGGAACGGAAGTTACTTTGTTAACCCTGGACGACCTCAATAAACAGTTATTCCAGGACAAAGCATTGCACGGTTTGCCACAACTACAGTGGATTTCAGCCAATACCGCCTGGTTTGGACTGAGTAACCTGTTGTTTAAAGGCACATTGCAGAATGGCAGCATGCAGTTTAGTAAATGGTGCGAACTACCGGCTGATGCGGAGAATATTACCGTTAATCAGCAAAGCGGGCAAGTGGCATGGACAGAAAAGAACAACCTGTTTGTACGTACTGCTGAAGGAGCTGTACTTGCGGTGACGAACGACAGCGACGAAAATATTGTGAACGGTAAAACCGTACATCGGGAAGAGTTTGGGATCGACAAGGGAATATTCTTTTCCCCGAAAGGTGATCTGCTGGCGTTTTACCGGATGGACCAGCGCATGGTGAACGATTACCCGATCATCGACTGGTCTGTAGTACCGGCAAAGAGTCATAATATCAAGTATCCCATGGCTGGCGGCAAATCCCACGAAGTGACCCTGGGTGTATATCAGCCGCTGACACAGAAAACGGTGTTCCTGAAAACCGGCACACCGGCAGATCATTACCTGACCTGTGTAACCTGGGCGCCCGACCAGCAGTCTGTTTATATCGCAATCCTCAACAGGGAACAAAATCATCTGTGGCTGAATCAGTACAGCGCTATTTCAGGAGAATTGGTAAAAACACTGTTTGAAGAAACAGATCCTAAATATGTACATCCTACTCATCCGCTGACATTCCTCCCTGATCATCCCGATCAGTTTATCTGGCAGAGCGAACGTAGCGGATACAATCATCTTTATCTCTACAATACCAAAGGGCAACAATTAAAACAAATAACACAGGGAAACTGGGAGGTGAATGAACTGATTGGTTTCAACAGCGCTAAGAAAGAAGTAGTGTTCACTGCGTCGAAAGAAGGACCGATGGAGAAGCATGTTTATAAAGTGAGCTACCAGGGTAATGAGAAAACGGCTGCAACTGCGCGACTGGATGATGCGGCCGGCTGGCACGACGCTAAATTGAGTAGCACAGGAGGCTATGTGCTGGATGTTTATAGTTCCGGTACAACTCCGTATGTGGCACGTGTACAAAGTCTGAATGGCAAGTGGGAGAAAGTTGTATTAACTTCCAGAGATCCGCTGAAAGATTTTCAGCGTCCGGAGGTAAGACAGTTAACGCTGAAAGCAGATGATGGCACCCCATTGTATGGCAAACTGATATTGCCGGTGAACTTTGATTCTACCAAAACCTATCCGGTAATAGTATATCTCTACAATGGTCCGAATGTGCAGCTGATTCGTAATACCTATCCGTTTAGTGGCAATTTATGGTATGAATATATGGCTCAACACGGATATGTGATCTTTACCATGGATGGCCGCGGCAGCGACAACCGGGGGATGGCATTTGAGCAGGCTACCTTTCATCAGCTGGGTACTGTAGAGATGAACGATCAGTTGCAGGGAGTTGCTTATCTGAAATCTCTCCCGTATATCAACCAACAAAGAATGGGTGTACATGGCTGGAGCTTCGGTGGCTTTATGACCACATCGCTGATGCTGCGGCATCCGGGTGTATTTAAGGCCGCAGTGGCTGGTGGGCCGGTTATCGACTGGAGTATGTATGAAGTGATGTATACAGAAAGATATATGGGCACGCCTCAGTCGAATGCTGAAGGATATAATAATGCCAACCTGCTCACCAAAACGAAAAGTCTGCAAGGGCACCTGATGCTGATCCACGGTACAAATGATGATGTAGTGGTATGGCAGCATTCCATTGATTTCCTGAAAGCCTGTGTGGATAACGAAGTACAAGTAGATTACTTTGTATATCCCGGACATTTGCATAATGTTCTCGGCAAAGACAGGACTCACCTGATGCAGAAAATAACGGACTATTTCGAGGCAAATCTGAAGTAGCTGAAAGCGCAGACAGATGGGTGGTACAACATTAATTGAAAAAAGACTGAAAAACGGCTTTACGCAAACGCTTGCGCTGATAACGCAAGCGTTTGCGTTATGATAATGTTAAAAAAATCACGTAGAATCGTTGTACAATTAATCAGAAAACAGATTTAAGCCCGAAAAGCAGCAATCATAGACAGCGAACAATGAAGTCGAGTAACCTGCCACGGTGAAGCACTGTGGCAAGGTTGCCGATAAGAAGATATTAACGGTGATGTATCACCAGTTGTGACTCCATTACAGAGCGTTTGTAATCATTCAACGCCTGCTCTCCATTCAGAATAGATAACAGTATATTGGTGGCTGCCTGCCCTTGTTCATAAGGAAATTGCTCAACAGAAGCAGCAGGAGGGAATGCCGTATACCCGCTTACCGGTGTATTGGCGTAAGATACAAAAGTTATGTCTTTATTTATTTCCAGTTTTTGTTGAAGTGCATATTGCACGGCATCCATTGCTACGTAGTCGTTGAAAGTAACGATAGCAGTAACTTTTCTTTTCAGCGACAGCAGGTATTCCATGGCCGCTGCGGTGCCGGTGGCAGTAAGGTCGGCGTTTACAATGAGCTTAGGATCGTATTTAAGGCGATGTTTCCGAAGGGCCTGTATGTAGCCGGCGGCGCGTTCTTTGCTGGCCACCATAGTTTCGGGGCCATTGATCATACCGATTACCCGGTGGCCTTGTTTTAATAAGAAGTCAACCGCCTGAACGGTGCCGGATTCCAGGTTACAGGACACGGCGTGTATATTGGGCAGGTCCGGTATACGGTCGAAGAAAACGACCGGTATGCGGGCTTGCCGTAGCATTTCGAAATGTTCGTAATTACTGGTATTCTTACCGATAGAAACAATGCAGCCGTCGACCCGGTGTTGTTTCATACTTTGAATGATCTGTTTTTCGCGGGCCTCATCATCGTGCGACTGGCCGAGTAATACCGTGTAATTGTTGCTGTAGGCGGTATCTTCAATACCACTGATAGCGCTGGCGAAAAAAGCTTCAGATAGTTCGGGTAGCAAAATGCCGATAGTGAAGGTTTTGCCCTGTTGAAAGTAGATAGCAGTCTGGTTACGTTCATAGTTCAATTCGGCGGCGAGCGCCTTCACCCTTGCTTTAGTCCTTAACCCGATACTATGATGGTCGTTCAGGGCTCTTGAAACAGTGGATACAGAGATGTTCAGCCTTTTTGCAATTTCCTTTATTGTTGGTTGACCTGAAGAAACCACCTTTCTCATACATTTCAGCAATTAATAGAAAACAGATACAGCGTATACTCTGGTGGACAAGTTACTTAGATATTACAAAACATTAGTTTTTTTTTATTGATAAACCTATTTTAATGACATCTATTTGATTTTTCCCTGTCTTTTTAGTCAATGATTTTCAATAATTCTAACACTTTCCTAACGAACTCAGGAGCGGTTCGGCCTGTTATTTGCTGTAAAACAGTACCTTTCCATTGTTCCCACCAACAAAAAATTACATAAGAGAAATTTGTTAGATTATTAAAATGTATCATTTTATGAAAATTGCACAATTAGCCTTGCCGGTAGCTTTAGTGACCATTTTTGCGTCTTGTTCCGCGCCTCGCAAACTGCGTGAATCACAGGCCAGAAATGCACAGCTGGATAGCTTATACCGGGCTACCTATGGTAAGTTGAGATCCTGTGAAGAAGATGCTGCGCGGGCAGCTGCATCCTACAAGGAGAAGGTGACGAATTTACAGGATCAACAGCAACAGTTGAAGTCTAATAACAGTCAGATGCTGGAACATCTGAAGGAATTATCAGTCATCTCCAGCAGTCAGGCAGAGAGCATTAAGAAATCATTGGATAATATTGGTGCCAAGGATGCCTATATCAAAGATCTGCAATCAGCGATCGCGCGTAAGGATTCGCTCAATATGCAGCTGGTGATGAATCTTAAGGGGGCCATCGGCAACCTGGATGACAAGGATATTAATATCAAGGTGGATAAAGGAGTGGTGTATATTGATATTTCTGACAAGCTGCTTTTCAAAAGCGGAAGCTATGAAATTAACGAACGTGCAAAAGAAGTACTTGGTAAAGTTGCCAAGGTGTTGATGAACCAGCCGGATATTGAATTCATGGTAGAGGGGCATACAGACAATGTACCTTACAGGCCTAATGTATTACTGGATAACTGGGATCTGAGTGTGAAGCGTGCGACATCTGTAGTACGTATTCTTCAAAATCAGTATGGTATTCCGCCTGCCCGCATGACAGCCGCTGGCCGCAGTGAGTACGTGCCAGTTGCATCCAACGATACAGCGGAAGGAAAGGCTGCCAACCGCAGAACCAGGATTGTGATCCTGCCGCAGTTGGATCAGTTCTTTAAATTACTGGAGAAACCAGCGAATTAAGGAATTAGGAATTACAAATTACGAAATAGCCCGAAGACCTTAGCGAATAATGTTATTATCAATCGCTAAGGTCTTCGGGCTATTTCGTAATTCGTAATTCTTCTATTTTTTTCCTCCGAAAAACCAGGTTGCACTCAACATGAAATACCGGCTAAGTACAATGCCACTGGTTTGCTCAATATAAGTAGGAGCCTGGGCGACCACATATGTTCGGTTTTGCCGGAAAAGATCATAGGCATATAGTTTTAACAACAGGCTTTTAGCCGGGAGAACTGATTTAGAAAGCCAGCTGTTTACTATAGTATATTGCTGATGGGCGCTGGAGTTGCTGTTATAGGTGACGGAGGCGCCTATATTAAGGTCAAGTGGGAGATAAACGCTGGAGCTGAATGTACTAAAATAGACCGCTGTAGCAACCCAATTATTGTTTTGGATCGAATAGCTGTTGGTATAATATTGTAAGCCCATATCGGCTTTTAGTTCCAGCAATTTTTTGTATGTCCAGGAGCCACTCAACACCTGGTGAATATTGATGCTGCGGATATGATTGCGGAAGTAATTGATGTAAGAATTACTCTGGTTGTATAGCGCGGCCAACGTGTAATTTACTGTTAAGCCTGCCTGGGCAAAGCGTTTTCCGAGTACCATATTCTGATTGACTGTGAAATAGCCTTTTGTATTCACAGGCTGACTGATTTGTTTCCCGGTAGAATCAGAATAGACAGATCGTCCCCAGGAATTGTCGGGCAATTCGAGTATTGTCATGGCGGAGAATGCAAGACCCGTCAGACTGAAGGAAGCATAGGTAATATTCATGCTGGTAGAGACAACAGGGCGTAGCCCCGGATTACCAAGTTCTATGTAAAGTGGATTCGCTGTCGAAGAAACGGGCAGCAACTGGATAAGAGGAGGCAGACGTGTTTCCCGTGTGATGTGGGTACTGAGTGTTTTGTAGTTATCGATTTTGTAAGAGAGGTGAATGGTGGGCGATAAATAGTCAATGTTTTGCCGGTAAATTTGGGCAGCAGAATATACATCAATAGAGGACCTGATTATGTTATAAGAAAGATTGAGTTGTGCCTGCAATTTGGGGGTATTAAAAAATACGCCGGTGCTGACGTTGCCTTCATTGGTCTTGTTGTGTGAACCGAAGGTAAGTGAAGGCTGAACGATATCATATCCTTTTTTTACGTTATCAAAGTTAAGGGCCTCCTGATTGTTTTTAACGCTGTTGTTTGAGAATTTGGCACTACCGTTCAGGGTGAGATGATCATTGACAGGGCGCTGATAACTAATCTGTCCATTAAACTTGTATTCCCTGAAATGGAGGTTGATCAGCTGGTTGATGGAGTCGGTATATCCTGCATTAAATATTCTGTTCTGAGACATGTTATATTGTTCCTCTTTTACATTACCGTGTTCAAATGTAAAGTTGCTGATCAGCGTGCCGCGCTGGTGATTCAACCGCCTGGTATAGGTGGTGGTTACATTAAACCTGTTATCTTTTTTTTCGTTGCTGGTGTAACTGTTACCAAGATTAATAGTATCGTTGTGTAACCCTCCGAGAGAAAGAAAAGAAGACTTACTCTGGTAGCTACTCGGTGAGAATGTTCCCCGCAGGTCAACTGAAATCAGATCTTTATCGTTTGGCTGTATCGTGATACTGGAATAAATACTGTTATAAGTCATGACCCTTCTGGAACTACTGCTGCTATTGTATTCAAAGTTGCTGTCGGGGAGAATGTTGTTGCGCTGTTTCTGCATGTCCTGGTCCATGGCGTTATACAGGTGTGTAAAGTTGGTATTTACTTTTACCTTTTTGCTGATATCAAATGAGGCATTGCCCATAAAACTGCCGATGGTAGTAGGGCCGTGATTTGTTTCAGTTCTTGCGGCGTTTTCATCAACAGAAGAAGGTGCGCGGGGGGAGCTGATGTTATCAATGATACCGGAGGTGATCACCTGTTTATCTGTTCTGAACATATTGGCATTGATGGCGGCTGTATAGCGGTTATCTGTTCCCAGTCCTGCGGCGGCGCTGCCATTGATGCCTTTTTTCATACTTTGTTTGATGGTGATATTGATGACCTTTTCATTCTTACTGCCTTCTATCATGCCATCCAGGCCTTTTTTATCGGCCAGCTGGACCTTATCTACAATACCTGCCTGGAGGATTTCTGCTATTTTTTTAGGATCGCCGGAAGAGTTAGGAGCAGTTTGAAACACAGCCCGGCCATCAATATATAATTCATTAACCGGTTTCCCCTGAAAGAAATAATTCCCATCCATGTCGATGGTAAGCCCGGGAAGCTTCTGGAGCAGGTTTTTAAGGGATGCATTGGGCATTGTCTGGAAATCACCGGCAACAAATTCAACAGTATCTTTGCGGATATTGAATACAGGCCGGGGAATCTTTACATTAATGCTGTTTAATGTGATAGGATTGCGGAGCAGGCCTGTATTTTGGAGTGGAATAGTAGTTTCCTGTCTTCCTTTTTCTTCAACAATAACAGCAGCATGACCCGCAGTATATCCCATGAAGCTGATAACAAGATGATAATTGCCTGGCTTGAAATTATTGAGGACAAAATTACCGGCATCGTCAGATACTCCCCGGTCCTTTAACACCGACTGTTCACCATATAACAATATGGTAGCTCCTACCAATGGTTTCCTGGTTTCTTTATCATAGACGTGTCCCCTGATTTCTTTTTGGGCCAGAAGTTGCAGTGGAAGACCAACTGCCAGGATTAACATCAGTGTAAGAATGGTTCTTCCCATTGCGTAGATTTGGTTAATAACAATAAATAATTCATGGGTGCAATTATAATATGGGGTCTATTGCATCCTGTTAATAAATTAGAAATATTCTTATTATAAACTAACAAAAATCAATATTTGCATTTCATGGTTGGTATTGAGAATCAGAATATCAGGGTATTAACAAATGCATAACATTAACGATAAGATGACAACTACAGCTGTCTGCCCAACAATTCACGGTAAAAATTGTTGTTGGGTAAACTGAGAGTATAAAACCTGAGCCATGAGTACAACAACGCTGGTGAAAACCCTGAAGGACATGCTGCTGAATGCCAATGCGCATGTGACTTTCGCAGATGCGGTAAAACAGCTGCCGCCGGAACTGAGAGGAATACGACCCGAAAAGATGCCCTACAGTGTCTGGGAATTAGTGGAGCATATCCGTTTATCGCAGTTCGATATACTTGATTTTTCGAGGAATCCTGATTACAGGGAGCTGGAATGGCCGAAGGATTACTGGCCTAAAAGCAAGGCGCCGAAAGACGATGCCGCCTGGCAAAAGAGTATCGCACAGGTCGATGCTGATCTGCATACATTCATTGGATTACTGGAAGCGCCAGGGGTGGATCTGTTTAAGCCCTTTCCGCATGGCAATGGTCAGCACCTTTGCCGGGAGGCGGTACTGCTGGTAGATCATAACAGTTATCATACCGGGGAAATAGTAGCCGTGCGCCGTGCGCTGGAAGCCTGGCATTAAATACTTTTCCAGAGGCAGTCGGTAAACCAGTGCCGCCCGTCCGTGAACCGGGCCATCGGTTGAAAGCCAGCAAAGGTTGCCAGCTGGTCGGTTTCCTCGAGGCTGTATTTTTGGGATATTTCCATGTAAAGGGCTTCATCTTTCCGGAAGGAAACGGAAAAATGATCACCGATGTGTACGATCTGATCGGCAAGGCTGATAAGATAACTTTTACAGGCGCCTGTAGCAGGGTCGTAGGTAGGGAAGTGATCAAACTGGCGGAGGTCGAAATCGCCTTGCAGTTCCCGGTTGATACGAAGCAGCAGATTGAAATTAAAAGCCCTGGTGATACCGCCTGCATCGTTATAGGCATCCAATATTACCTGTGGATTTTTTTTCAGATCGAATCCGGTAAGCAGCATATCGCCGGGGCGCATGTATTGCCTTAGCTGTGCGCAGAAGCTTCTGGCTGCTCCGGTACTGAAATTGCCGATATTTGCGCCCATAAAAAGCAGTACTTTGTTGCGGGAGGTAATACGGTTGACTTCTTCCAGCATCTGGAAATATTCTCCATTGAGCCCGTGGACCTGCAGCCCCGGTAATTTTTCAGGCAGTGTTTTTTCCAGCTGACCAATAACGTTGGCGGAGATATCAATAGGAAAATACGTATAATCTACACCGTTATCCAGCAGTTGCCGGAGCAGGTGAATGGATTTAGTAGCATCTCCTGCTCCCAGTTCCACCACGTCGAAATGCCCGGTATTTACCTGCAAGGCAGCAGCTATCTGGCTTGCCTGGCTGCTGAGTATTTCCATCTCACAACTGGTCAGGTAGTATTCCGGGCATTGCATGATACGCTGGAACAACGCGTCGCCGGCGGTATCGTAGAAATATTTTGGATCCAGGTATTTTTGTGTGGCGGAAAGTCCACGTACTACATCATCGTAAAATGTGCCTGCGGCAACTTTTTGCCTGGCCGTGGCCTGCATGGTAGGAATTACAGTCATAATAACGTTTTGATGTTCAGAACCAGCTATATATTATCTCCTCGTTAGCGCTCAATCATCCTGCCAATCTTATCCCGGTAAACTGCCATCTCAGAGAAGGGTGGAAAAAATTGCGGTAAGTGATCCTGCTATGGCCCGGAGGCGTGGCCTCAGAGGCGCCCCGGAGTACCATCTGGCTAACCATGAATTTACCGTTATATTCTCCGATGGCGCCGGGTGCCTTTGTAAAACCAGGATAAGGAAGGTAGGCGCTTTCTGTCCATTCCCAACGCTGGCCCCAGGAAAGCTGAGGAGCGGCAATTTCCCATTCTGCTTCTGTTGGTAGCCGCGCTCCTTTCCAGGCCGCATAGGCGGCTGCTTCATAATAACTCACATGCGTAACGGGGGCATCTGGTACCAGTGGGCGCAATCCCTGCCAGGTATAGTGCATCCACTGGCCATTGATCTGATACCAATACATCGGCATCGTCACCTGGTTGTTTTTTACCCAGTCCCAGCCTTCTGCATGCCAGTACCTGAAATCCTGGTATCCGTTGTCTTTGATAAAGTCGAGGTAAGCCGCGTTGGTAACCAGTGACCTGCTTATCCTATAATCCTGCAGGTACACTTTATGCCGTCCCTTCTCATTATCGAAACAAAAATCATCTCCTTCAAATCCGATTTCATATATGCCTGCCCGTATATTTAACCATGGATCCGGCGGATTGTTCACCAGAGGAATATCTGCACGGGTTTCGTCGTATGGCGGAAACAAAGGATTATGCCCGAGGATATATTTGATGTCTGTGTACAGTAATTCCTGGTGCTGCTCTTCGTGGTTGAGCCCAAGTGTACATAAGGCCGCCAGTTCGGGCGACAACGGTTGTTCCAGGAATGACAGCATTGCTTCATCAACATGACGCCGGTAGCGCATGATATCTTCCACTGCCGGCCGGCTGAGATTGCCACGGTTGGTACGTATTACCCGTGCACCTACGGATTCGTAATAGCTGTTGAATACATAATTGTATTGCGGATCAAATACCGTATATCCATTAACGTTAGGAGTCAGTATAAAGGTTTCAAAGAACCAGGTAGTATGTCCGAGATGCCATTTGGGAGGGCTTACGTCTACTATTGGTTGTACAACATAGTCTTCTGTTTTGAGAGGGGCACAGATGTTTTCTGTTCTCCTGCGTACGGTTTGATATTGTTCTTTCAGTGACATGATTACTGGTGGTTTACATGATCTGTTAAGCCGGAAATACTTGTGATATGTAGTTTTTCCGCTTCTTTCCGCCGCATCATCAATGCGTAGGTATTATTAAACCCGATTGGTTTGAGCCATTTTATGCCGTATTGCTGTTCAAAGCCGGCGCTTACATAGTTATATACTTTCGCCGCATCGCTGATGATACTGTCTGTTACAACAGCGGGTGCTTTCAGTATCACCAGCAGGCCTGTACCTGTATATTCGGGGTACATATCTATCTGGTTGTTGGTGAGCGCATTGAACACAATTTGTGTACCTCCAAGCCCTGTTTTAGTTACTGCGGCCAGGTCGGTGTACCCTTCTATGAGAAATTTATATATACTGGCCAGGATATAACCATCGCCGAAAATTTTTGATCCTATACGTATACTGCCTTTGGTACCTCCGCGGGCAGGTTTCCATAAATGACGCGTTACCAGGAAATCCTTTGCCACGGTTTCCGGATTCTGTTTGAGGTAATCTACACGATAGTTCAGCTCAGTCATGATGCTGTCATTGATGGTACCAGACAGCATGTTAAGCACCGGTTCCAGTTCAGGATACTGTTGCAATGTGGCATTCCTGACGATGGGAGCCGCGTAATAGGGAGGGAATATATGTTTATCATCTTCCAATACTACCAGATCAAACGCTTTTACCCGGCCATCGGTACTGCTTCCGCTTATTACGTCCAGTTTCTTCTCGTAGGCGGCTTTGTACATGATCATATCGCTGATGACGAGTGTGCGTATATGCATGCCGTATACCGATTTCAGGCCGAGGTATCCGTCTTTTCTACCCATGAATTCCGGCGTGAACCCGGCCAGCATTTTTCCGTTATAGGTATCCGGCAGGAGATAAAAGGAGGAGAGCAGCAGGAAGATAAGAGGCAGTGCTATGGTAGCTTTACGGGCTTTGCGTATGTTCACGTGCTGGATAAGCGACAGCAGCCAGTCGAACAATACGGCGAGCAAGGCCGCCGGAATAGCGCCAGCCAGCATCATATTCGTATTGTTGAGCGCGATACCTCCGAAAATAAATTCACCAAGTCCGCCTGCGGCAATATATGCAGCCAATGTCGCAACGCCTACATTGATAACTGTAGCGGTTCGGATTCCTGCCAATATAACGGGCATGGCAAGTGGGATTTGTACTTTTGTGAGTAGTTGCCATGGGCTCATACCCATTCCGGTAGCGGCTTCTGTAATATTAGGATCAACGCCCTGTATTCCTGTGTATGTGTTGCGGATCACTGGGAGTAGTGCATAAAGGAACAGTGCTATGATGGCGGGTTTGGGGCCTATGCCCAGTAGTGGGATCATAAATCCCAGCAGGGCAATACTCGGAATGGTTTGCATCACACCTGCAAAACCCAGTACCGGCGCGGCCAATTGTTTCTTCCGGGAAATAAGGATGCCTGCCGGCACACCGATAGCGGTTGCCAGCAATACGGAAATAAACGTGAGCCCGGTATGTGTAAGAGTTTGCTCCAACAGCTTGCCCGACTGCTGGTGTACAAAGCTCCAGAGCGTTTCATTGGTTTCCATATACCTTTTCCTTTTTACGGGCTATCGCTTCCATGAGTCCGTTACTGTCAATTACTTTTTGTTCATCCTGCCATGTTACCATAACCGGCTGGCCGTCAGCTGCGGCTAATACTTCCCAGCAGGTATGATGCGCATGCAGCTTTTTCTCCGCCACAGCGCCGGTATCGCTCAGCGCAGCCCAGATGTCGCTGATGCGGAGTGCTTTCAGTTCGAGCTGGAGCCGTTGCTGATCGAAGAACAATTTTACAAAATTGTTGGCGGGGTGGAACAACAGATCGGCTGCAGTTCCCAGTTGCTGTATCCTGCCTTCATTCATCAGACAAATGCGGGTGCCCAGTTCTACGGCTTCTTCCACATCATGTGTAACCAGTACGATGGTCCGGTTACTGAGTTCGTCCAGTGCACTGAATTCTTTTCTGACGCTGATACGGGTAAGCGGATCGAGTGCACCAAAAGGCTCGTCCATCAATAGCACCGGGGGATCGGCCGCCAGCGCCCGTGCAAGACCTACGCGCTGTTGTTGTCCACCGCTGAGCTGCTGCGGATAGGCGTTTGCGTAAGTATCTGCCGGAAGATGTAGTTTATCCATCAACGTTATAGTGCGCTGCCTGATGCGGGCTTTGTCCCATTTCAGTAATGAAGGTACCAATCCTATATTTTCACTGACGGTGTAATGCGGGAAAAGACCGTTGTTTTGCAATACGTAACCGATATTTCGCCGGAGCTGTTCCGGCGCCAGTGCGGAGGTATCTTTGCCATGGAGGAAGATATGTCCTTCGTCTGGTTCCAGCAGCCGGTTGATCATCCGTAAGGTAGTGGTTTTGCCACATCCGCTGGTGCCCAGCAACACAAGGGTTTCTCCTTCCTTTACTTCAAAGGAAATATCATTGACGGCCTTTGTATCCGGACCAAATTTTTTGGATACATGCTCCAGTTTGATCATTCGCTTTATGGGATATGTAGAAAAAACTGCTCATTATGAAGCCGTTTTTTCCAGTGTCATGAACAGATTATTTAATGATTCCGCATACAGTGGATGTGCAAATACCATGTCTCGGATCTGCGACGCAGTAATACCGCCCATCATAGCCATTTGCAGTATCGACATGATCTCTCCGCCTTCTGCTCCCAGCACAGCTGCCCCCAGGATGGTATCGTTGTGGGCGTGTACCAGTGCCTTCATAAAGCCGGCTGTCTGCCCGGTTTCTATGGCTCTGGCAACCCTGTCCATACTCAGTGTGGCAACTTTTATGGGTATACCTTCCTGCCGGGCCTGTTTTTCGGTAAGACCGATACGACCCAGCTGAGGATCTGTGAATACGCAGTAGGGTACTTGTCTGCCTGCAATTGACAGGCCGGTATTTCCGAAAAGGTTTTTATAAATGATAAGATGATCGTTATAGGAGATATGAGTAAAAGCCGGACCGCCTTTCACGTCGCCCATGGCGAAGATCCCCGGAGCAGTGGTTTCCAGCCGGTCATTTACCTGTATATATCCCTGCTCGTTGGCCAGCACATTTGTATGCCACAGTTGCAGTGCAGCTGTTTGAGGAATGCGTCCGGTGGCCAGCAGGAGATGTGTGCCCGTAATTTTTCCACGATTGGCGCCGGTTTCGATATCAGCATATATTTCTTTCCCATCCAGGCCCACCCGTGTAACGGTGGTTCCGGTGTATATCCGCATGCCTTCTGATTCCAGTGATTTTTTCAGTACCGCTGCCACATCAGGATCTTCCCGTGGTATCAGTTGCAGGGAACTTTCCAGGATGGTAACGTTACTGCCTAAACGCTGATAGAGCTGTCCCATTTCAAGTGCAATGTAACTTCCGCCGAGTATCAGCAGGTCGCGCGGAACAGTTACTTCATCCAGCAATGAAGTAGAGGTGAGCCACGGTATTGTATCCAAGCCAGGAATGGGAGGAATAAAGGGCGCTGTACCGGTATTGATGAAAATATGTTCTGCAGTCAGCAATGTTTCTTCATTTTTTTGTCCGGTTACCCTGATAGTTTTAGGCCCTGTAAAAGCAGCTGTTCCCATAAAAACCGTCACATGTCCGGAGCGAAGGCGCCGGGCAGTACCTTCCCGGAATGATTCTACGATATCATTTTTCCGGGAAACGATGAAGGGCAGATTAACGCTAAAGCCGTGAGTGTGGATACCCCATTTTTTGCTGTGTGCTACAGTATATGCAACTTTGGCGCAGGCGATCATGGCTTTGGTAGGAGTACATCCGTCGTTGATGCAGGTACCGCCCAGGTAACGTTGTTCAATGACAGCAGTTTTCCAGCCTTTTTCTTCCAGTTTTCCGGCCAGCGGGTTTCCAGCCTGACCAGATCCGATGATAATAGCGTCAAATTTCTGCATACGGATAGCTTTAAGTAACAGGGCGAAAGCTTATATTATGGGAATGTACCAAAAATTTGTCAAATAAACCGGCAGGTGTTGGGCTGCCGTGGTCGGCAATTATTCTGTATCTTTGCGGCTGCAAAAAAATGATCTTTTGGTTAAGATAGATAATATCATACTGCCTGATTTTCCTTTGTTACTGGCTCCTATGGAGGACGTCAGCGACCCACCTTTCCGTGCGGTATGTAAAGATGCGGGAGCAGACCTGATGTATACAGAGTTCATTTCCAGCGAGGGGCTGATCCGGGATGCCATCAAGTGCAGGAGGAAACTGGACATTTTCGAGTATGAGCGTCCGGTGGGGATACAGATTTTTGGCGGGGATGAAGATAGTCTGGCGATGGCTGCCAGGATAGTGGATGTTACGAGTCCGGATCTGCTGGATATCAATTTTGGATGTCCGGTGAAGAAAGTGGCTGGAAGAGGAGCGGGAGCAGGAGTGTTGAAAGACCTGGATCTGATGGTGCGTTTAACGGAGGCCTGTGTGAAAGCGACCCGGTTGCCGGTAACGGTTAAAACCCGCCTGGGATGGGATGAAAACTCGAAGAACATCGAGGAGGTGGCAGAGCGCCTGCAGGATGTAGGGATCAGGGCTTTATCTATCCACGGCCGCACCCGTTGCCAAATGTACAAAGGAGAGGCCGACTGGGAGTTGATTGGTAAAGTAAAGAATAACCCGCGTATCCATATTCCGATTTTCGGCAATGGAGATATTAATAGTCCGCGGAAGGCGGTGGAGTACAAGAACCGGTATGGGGTAGATGGCATTATGATAGGCCGTGCAGTGATAGGGTATCCCTGGTTGTTCCGGGAAATCAGGCACTATGTGGAAACCGGTGAGATCATGGCCGGACCTACCCTGGAAGAACGTATTGCTGTTAGTAAAAAGCATCTGCGCCTGTCGGTTCAGTGGAAAGGGCCGGTACAGGGGATCAACGAAATGCGGGGTTGCTATGCCAACTACCTGAAAGGACTTCCCGATATCAAGCAATTCCGCAGCCGCCTGGTAACACTGAAAACAGTGGAAGAAGTAGAAGCCGTACTGGATGAGATCGAAGCATATTACAAAGGGATAGAACTGGAAAATGCTCCGATCGAGTTGGTCGACTACCATCAGAAATGTCCTTTGTAAATTGGAAATTTTATGATATAATGAAACTTATTATGAATTTGTTTTGTTATATCATAAAATTCGAATGATGCTCAAAATTCCCGTTTTTGCTTTATTAACAGCCAGTTGCCTGTCAGGCCTTTTTTCCTGTAATCCGTCTCCAACCAGGGTTCCCGAACCCGATAGTACCGCCACCTCCGTTGCAGGTACCAATGCCAACGACTTAGACTATGATGATCAGCGCCAGATCGAGAAAGTAGTACTTGGTTTTTGTGAAAACTTTGATAAAGGTGATTTGCAGAAATGTGTGGAATTTATGGATGATAGTATCCGTGGGCATATCGACGGGGTTAAACTGAAAGGAAAACAACATTGGACCACCAAAATTGATTCTCTGCTGGCGAGTATCAAAAATACCCATTACCAGACCCGGCATATGATCACCAATATGCAATTCTTTCCTGAAGCAAATGATACCGTAAAAGTGAGTATGTATGCCTCGTGGATATGGACGGATCTCCTTTCGGGGGAAATACAGCTGATGTCGGTCGGATATTATAAGGGAAAGCTGGTGAAGAAGAAGGGAAACTGGCTGATAGCGGTGTTAAATTCGTTGCCGGACAGCCGTTTGGTGAAGCAATATTTTTATAAGGATATTGAGGCCGACAGAAAAGATACTATTAATTAGACCATCGGTTTATCGCAATTATAAAAGAGGTGAAGGACCATGTCCTTCACCTTCTTATTTTATTTTGCCAGTACCTGGGCACTGACATTTTCCGGAACCACCTGGTAGCTCTCAAATGTGAGAGAGGCAGCGGCTCTGCCGGAGGAGAGTGTACGCAGCACGGTGATGTAACCAAATAACCCGGACAGTGGTACGAGTGCAGTAATAGTTTGCACCTGGCCGTTCATATCCATGAATCTGATCACTCCGCGCCGTCTGTTCAGGTCGCCGGTAATGACGCCGGTGTATTCTTCCGGCAATGTTACCGTCACCTTCATCATCGGTTCCAGCAAGCGTGGCGCAGCTTTGAGTGCCACGTTCCTGAAGCCGGTAACGGCAGCGTGCTCAAAATCCAGTGCGTGGGAGTCTTTTTCGTGGATAGCTCCATCCAGTAAGCGCACGCGCATGGACTTCACCGGGTAGCCGGCCAGTGCTCCGCTGAGCATAGCCGATTCGAAACCTTTGCTGACAGAGGGGATGAATTCTCTAGGAATGGCGCCACCCCTGATTTCGTTGATGAATTCAAGGCCGGTATTGTTTTCATCGCCCGGCGACAATTCAAATGCTATCTCCGCAAAGTTTCCGGAACCGCCGTTTTGCTTTTTGTATACTTCCCGGTGGGTAATGCTCTTCGTGAATACTTCCTTATATGCAATCTGCGGCTGTCCTTTATTGACATGCAGTTCATATTGGGTGGCCAGTTTTTCGAGCACCACTTCAAGGTGTAATTCACCCATACCCTGCAGGATCGTTTGTCCGGTAACGTTATCTACCGTAACGCTGAGAGTAGGATCTTCATCAAGCAACCTGCCAAGTGCTTCACCCAGCTTATCGTTATCTTTTGAAGATTGTGCCTCAATAGCGTAGCCGATCATTGGTTCGGGGAAGCTTATCTTTTCCAGTACAACGGGGTGTTCCGGATCGGCGAGCGTGTCGCCTGTTTTCACTTCCTTCAGTCCAACCACGGCGCCGATATCGCCGGCACTGAGCATATTGGCAGTTTCGTATTTGTCCGACATGATACGCAACAGGCGGCTGATCCTGACATTGCGCCCGGTGCGGCTGTTCCACAAGGTATCGCCGCTGTGTAACGTGCCCGCATATACGCGGATCAGGGTGAGTTTGCCAACGTAGTCGTCGCTGATGATTTTAAACGCCAGCGCAGCCACAGGAGCACTTTCAGTTACCGGTATCTGCACCGCATTATCACTATCAGGAGCGCTGGCATGTACCACACCTACATCTTCCGGAGAAGGCAGGAGGGCTGCAACTGCGTCGAGCAATGGTTGTATGCCTTTATTCCTGTAGGCAGATCCTGCGAACACGGGAACAATTTCCATGCGGATCACCGCCTGCCTCAGGGCAGTATATATGTTGGCTGCCGTAATGCTTTCAGGCGCAGATACGTATTGTTGCAGTAGGAACTCATCGAGCAGCGACAGCTCTTCCAGCATCTGTTTCCTGGCGGCCTGGGCAGCCACCTGCAGGTTGGCAGGTATTTCTACTGTATCGAACGTTTTGCCGTCGTCTGTGTTCCAGAGTAATGCTTTCATGGCAATGAGGTCGATCACGCCATGAAAATCGTCTTCGGCGCCGATCGGTAATTGCACCGGAACAGCATTAGCGTTCAGGCGTTCCCGTATTTCGGCAACAACGCGATGGAAGTCGGCTCCCTGCCGATCCATTTTGTTGATGAACGCGATGCGTGGTATCTTGTAGTGATCTGCCTGGTGCCACACTGTTTCAGACTGAGGTTGTACGCCGGAGCGTGCACAGAACACCGCAATGGCGCTGTCGAGCACACGAAGAGATCGTTCCACTTCTGCCGTGAAATCAACGTGACCGGGCGTGTCAATGATATTGATCTGCCAGTTGTTATTATTATAGGGCCAGTAGGTAGTGATGGCGGCGGAAGAAATGGTAATACCTCGTTTTTCCTCCTGCGGATCCGTGTCCATTACCGTATTGCCATCATCCACATTACCTAATTTATGAGTGAACCCGGTGAAGTAAAGCATGCGTTCCGTAAGGGTCGTCTTACCTGCGTCTACATGGGCCATGATTCCTATATTTCTGAAGTTCGTCGAACGTTTCATATATCGTTATTTAAAAAGATGGGAATAAAAAAGGCCTCCCGGTAATGAGAGACCTTTGCAAACAGCAACAGGATACCCTGCATTACCTTGTTAATGCGGTGTCAATGCTTTGATAATAAATTTCCTGTTGCAGTGCATGATAATAGTTTTAATTGAATGAAAATGTGGGGTTGGTGGGGGAAGCAAATAAAAAGGCCTCTTCGGATGAAGAGGCCTCACGAAAATATTTCGCAGTTATATATTAACCTCTCATATCCGGGACAAATATGCCTCCCCGTCTTGAATTAAGACGATGCGGGTACTTGCAATTACCGCTCTGATAACGGTATTTGCGCAATTGCCTGCATGGTATGTGAGATACTTTTTCATATAAGAATGATTTTGCGACGCAAAGATACGACGTTTTCAATTAAAAACAATAGCCGGATCAATCCTCCGTGAGCACGGCGAACAGCCGGTCGATATCACCTTTGTTGTTAAAGAAATTCAGTGCCACTGTTAGTTGATCATTTTTATACCGGGCTGCAATGTTGTTTTTCTCGAGCCGGGCATATTGGACGGGAGTAATTGCCAGCCGTTGTATCGCCGACTGGTGTTGTGGTGCAAAAGCGGAAAGTACGGCGATGTTATTCGCCGCCGCTCTTTCCCAGAGGTAGCTGATCAGTTCATGTATGTAGGATTCGATGTCAGCAATACCAATGCGGTGAATATACCTCAGCGCTTCTCCAAGCAGGAGAATATTAATGAATGGAGGTGTTCCTGTTTCAAATACCCGGGCATCTTTTTTAGGTGTAAAAGTGGTATAGTCTTTCACCGACTGAAAATCCGGCATTTCGTATTCCACATTATGCCAGCTCAATACCGTTGGCGGATATTTATCGAGCACGCGCCGGGAAACATACATAGCGCCTGTGCCATATCCTGCTGTCACCCATTTATAGGCGTGGAAGATGAGTATGTCGATGTTATATTCCTGCACATCAATCGGGTTGACACCAAAGGACTGGGTAGCATCCACAATGTGTATCAGGCCATGTTGCTTACAGATCTCACCGATCTTTTTCAGGTCCTGGCGGAAGCCGGTGCGGAACATTACATGGCTGGTGATGAGGATTTTTGTACCTGGTGTGATAGCTGCTTCAATGGCTTCGGGTGTAATAAAGCCGGTACCGTCGTTATCAACATAATGCAGCGTATGACCGTTATGTATCCAGCCAACAAAGCTGGTGGGAAATTCATCACGCATGGTGATGATTTCATAATGCTGTGGAAACATGCCGTACAGCAGCGTCATCGCATGGGAAGTGCTGGTGATGAAAGCGATTTCGCTGGCTGTGGCATGGATGATGCCTGCCAGCAGTTCTCTGACCTCATCGGCCTGGTTGTCCCATCCGGGCATTACCATCCGTCCTTTTTCGCTGAGCTCTGTCAGCAGCGCGCCTGCTTTCTGCACCAATGGCGTACTTACCGGCCCACCGCCGTTCGTAAATAAATAAACACAATTTTCAGTAACCGGGTAATCTGCCCGTATCTTTTCCCATTTACTCATACTATTTTATTAATTTCTGTACGATAATAAACAAAATTAACCAGTGTGCCTCAGCTATGTGATAACTTGCAGAAACGTTGTGTTGTTTTTCATTTAATTTTCGGGTTTTGGCATGAGAAAGAAAAAAATAATCATCTTATCAACAGCTTTATTGGGGCTGTTCAGCGCAAATGCACAGGTGTTCAGAAAGCAGGATGCTCCTCTGAACGACCGGGTAAATGACCTGTTGCATACATTAACGCTGGAGGAGAAAATATCGATGTTAGGGTACAATAGTCCGGCTATACCGCGATTGAATATTCCTGCCTACAACTGGTGGAATGAAGCATTACATGGTATTGCAAGGGGAGGAGCAGCCACCGTTTATCCGCAGGCGATTGGTCTTGCGGCAACTTTTGATGCCCCACTGGCGAAGGAGGTGGCGGGCAGTATCTCCACAGAGGGCAGAGCAAAATATAACCTTGCAGTGGCGCAGCAACGGCATGTGCAGTACCTCGGGCTCAATTTCTGGACGCCCAACATCAACATTTTCCGGGATCCGCGTTGGGGGCGGGGACAGGAAACCTATGGTGAAGATCCGTTCCTGACAGCCGCTATGGCCGGAGCTTTCGTACAAGGGTTACAGGGAAACACACCAGGGCAGCTAAAAACAGCTGCCTGTGCCAAGCATTTCGCTGTGCATAGCGGTCCGGAGGCGGACCGTCATAGTTTTAATGCCGTAGTAGATGAGAAAGATTTGAGAGAAACTTACCTGTATGCTTTCAGAAAACTGGTGGGTGATGGTGTGGAATCTATCATGTGTGCTTATAACAGGGTGAATAGTCAGCCCTGCTGCACCGGCAATACCTTATTGCAGGATATCCTCCGGCATGAATGGAAGTTTGGTGGCCAGGTGGTAACAGATTGCTGGGCGCTGGATGATATCTGGGCACGGCATAAAACCATACCGACCCGGGAAGAGGTAGCTGCAGCAGCCATTAAAGCAGGTGTAAACCTGGATTGCGCCAACATCTTACAGGATGATGTACAAAAGGCTATCAACAAAGGCTGGCTCCGTCAGCAGGATGTAGATAGTGCACTGAGTGCCACCTTACGTACCCGGATCCGGCTGGGATTATTCGACGATCCTGCTTTGAGCCCGTACCGCACTTATGGCGCTGATAGTGTGAACAATGAATGGCATACCAGCCTGGCGCGTAAAGCTGCCAGGGAAAGCATGGTACTGCTGAAGAATGAGGGAATCCTTCCGTTGCAACGGGATAAATATGCTTCCATGCTGGTGGCCGGTTCCAACTCCGCTTCACTTGAAGCGCTGATGGGCAACTATCATGGTGTATCCGGCAACATGGTTACCTTTGCAGCCGGGCTGGCGAAAGCAGCCGGACCGGGAATGGCGATGCAGTACGACCAGGGTTGTGATTTTACAGATACCCTTCATTTTGGTGGTATCTGGGCTTCGCAGAATTGTGATGTAACTGTGGCGGTAATCGGGCTAACCCCACTGCTGGAAGGAGAGGATGGAGATGCCTTCCTGTCGGCCTCCGGAGGGGATAAACGTTCATTAAGCCTGCCACGTTCCCAGGTGTTGTTTATGCAGAAACTGCGAGCCGCACATAAGCATCCGATCATTGCTGTAGTGACCGCCGGAAGTGCAGTAGATGTGGCGGAGATTGCGCCTTATGCAGACGCGGTAATACTGGCCTGGTATCCGGGAGAACAGGGAGGAAATGCGTTGGCAGATCTGGTTTTCGGAGACTATAGTCCTGCCGGCCGTCTTCCTATAACCTTCTATACTTCTACCAGTCAACTTCCCGATTATAAGGACTATAGCATGAATAACCGCACCTATCGGTATTTCAAAGGAAAGCCTGAATATCCCTTCGGCTACGGGTTAAGCTATACGAAATTCAATTATGCCTGGAGTCAGGCGCCGGAGAAATCGTACCGCAATACTGATACAATTCGTGTACGCGTTGCCGTAAGTAATACTGGAGATTTCGACGGAGACGAAGTATTACAGGCATATATCACTTATCCAAACATGGAGCGGATGCCCCTGAAGGAACTGAAAGCGTTCAAACGTATTCATGTCAGCAAAGGAGATAAAACTGAAACCGTGTTGGAAATACCTGTATCCGAGTTACAGAAATGGGACCTGCAGCAACATGGCTGGAAGCTCTACAAAGGCAATTACAGGATCAATATAGGGAAGAACAGTGAGGAGTTTGTGCTCAGCAAGGAATTCTCTGTGAAGAATTAAGAATTGGGAATATGGAATTAAGAATGAGAGCGGAGATGTTAGCGACTGATAATATCATTATCCGCTAACATCTCCGCTCTCATTCTTAATTCCATATTCCCAATTCTTAATTCCTTACATCAATCTATCTACCACTTTCTTTAACGTCAATCCCTGTACGATAATGGAGAATAACACTACAAAGTAGCTGGCAGAAAGGATCAGTTCTTTATAAGGTGATTCTGGCAGCGACAATGCGAGCGCTACGGAAATACCACCTCTCAGGCCTGCCCAGACCAGTACGCCGATAGCTTTGTAGTTGGTTCTCAAAGAACGTCGCAGTAGTACGGCGGGGATGGTGATGCTTAATGCGCGGGCTATCAGCACAAAAATGGTGGCCATGAGCCCGGTGAACCAATAGTTCTTCAGGAATGGCATCAATACTATTTGCAGACCAATCATAACAAAGAGAATGGTATTCAACAATTCGTCTATCAGGCCCCAGATGTTATGGAAGTAATGTTGCAGGTCTTTCGCATTTTTCGTACCCAGAGAAGTATTACCGAGTATCAGGCCGGCGGATACGGCGGCCAGCGGAATGGATACATGAAACATCGCTCCAAGCACGGATATCACCATTACCATCGAAAGTGATACCATTACGATGATCTGAAAGTCGTCGACCCGTTTCATGGTGCGATAAGCAATAATGGCGGAAATAATTCCCAGCAGGATGCCGCCGAATACTTCCTGCGAAAATAATGCTGCTGCATGTGAAAAGGATACGTGTGCATCTGCCTGACCAGCTGCTACTTCTTTCAGGATCACAAATAGCAGGATGCCTGTACCGTCGTTCAGCAGTGATTCTCCACCGATAATGGTTTCGAGGGCTGGCGGAACTTTTGATTTTTTCAGTATTGACAATACGGCTACCGGATCGGTAGGAGAGATGAGAGCGCCGAACAGGAGGCAGTATACAAGCGGAATGTCGATCTTCATCCATTCTGTGGCCCAATACAGCAGGAATCCGAAAATAAAAGTAGAGCCGATCACTCCCACTGTACTCAGTACCAGTACAGGATAACGCTGGGCTTTTAGTTTATTGAAATCAAAATGCAGGGCGCTGGCAAACAGCAGGAAACCTAACATGATATCGAGCAGCGTGCCGGTAAAGTCGATACCGTTCGTTAGCTCCTTAATAAAGATAGAACCATTCGGGAAGATCTTACCGGTTAGCGTAATCAGCAATGACAGTAGCAACGAAACTACTATCACACCAATGGTGCCGGGTAGTTTAATAAACCGGTTATTAATGTAAGAGATTAATGCACTAATAGTAATTAAAGCCGTTATCAGCGTAAATGTGTTCATGAGCAATTTGAATAATGCCAGTTAAGAAATCAGGTGAATAATGCTACAGTTTTGGGGGGCGTTAAAGATAGAAAAAAAAGTAGCAAATCATGGCCTGATCAGCATTTTCAAATTATTTTTTTTTGGAAGACTTAGCAATAACGTTGAATTCTAATGCCATTTTAATCCAATGCTGTAGCTGCTTTTTTGTTTTAAGTACTTCTTCCTCTATAAAAATAAAGCCTTTCATTTCCCTGCCGCCATGAACCATAACGGTAGCGCCGTTTTCATCTTCCAGCACCCGATCGGACTAGGCAGGATCTATCCGGACCATCAACCGGCCTGGTTTGACACCCGCGCACATTTTGTCATTTACCATAAAACATAAACCACCGAACATCTTTTTTTCGGTGATATTGCTGGTGGTGGCAGAAAGCAGCTCACGTACGCGGTCTGCCAGTTTATCATCCTGTGACATCTGAAATCTTTTTTAAGTGATTGGAATATAAATATAGCGATTATTTGCCTGCGGTGGTTCAGCTGTTCCTAGCAACTTCCCTGATGCCATCGTCTGCCTGAATATCCGTGAGAATGCTGCCCATTGCGGATTTGTTGAGGGTTTAAAATCTGATGGATATCTGAAAGATGCCGTTCGTCTGATCAATGTTACACGACATAATCTGCAACGATGATGTCTGAAAAGTCATAAGCAGAAACCATCATAGTGAGGGCGGCACCTACAGATACCATCATGCGGGTTCTTAAACCGCTGTTAAAGTATGCCGAAATTTGTAACTTAATAGTATGAAGACAAGAACATTATTATGCTTTCTGGTAGTGCTCTTTTGTGCAGCTGCCGCATATCCGCAAGTGAAAGTAAAGCTGGTGGATCCGGCTGCTACGGCCTCAGCGCTGAAAGCGATTCATTCGCCTCATATGGTGATGACTCCGGAAAGCGCAGCGGATCTGCATCAGCTGTTGCTCATGATACCGGGAACAGGTGGCCATGCAGTGGATTTTCGAACGTTCGACAGCTGTTTTGCCGCGATGGGATATCATGTGATTTCACTGGATTATCCGAATAATGTAATCACAACGGTATGCTCCAAAAGTGAAGACAGTACCTGTTTTGATCATTTCAGACAGGAAATTGTTTTCGGAACGCCGGTGAGTGATAAGGTGGCGGTAGACTCTGTGAATTGTATCGTAAGCCGTTTTCGTCATTTACTGGTCTGCCTGGCTAAAGAAGATAAGCAGTGGCAGGAATATGTGCAGAACGGACAGCCACGCTGGGATAAAATAACGGTAGCGGGGCATTCGCAGGGAGCAGGCCATGCCGCCTTTCTTGGTAAACATTTTACCGTACACAGGGTGATGATGTTTTCAGGACCGCAGGATTATATGCAGCTTTTTCACGCGCCGGCGCGCTGGCAATTTCTGAGCGGCCGTACGCCGGTAAATCGCTATTATGCTTTCCTGCATTTAAAGGATCCGTTTAATTATGAGTATCAGGCAGCGGATGTATCAGCAGTGACTCAGTTTGCTGTTACAGACACTGCCATGGTGCATCCGGGTATTCCTGTGCATAAGAGGAAACATATTCTGGTAACAGATATTGATAAAAACGACAAACATGGTTCAACGCTGAGACTGGAATTCATTCCGGTATGGCGTTATATGATAGGGGCACCAGCAGCACATTAAAAGAATGCCGGTACTCATGCGGTACCGGCATCTTTCTCATCACACTAACACGCTATCAAACTACACAGGATTGATTCGATGCATGGTTTCGTTTTCCTTAAGGCAGACATGTCAACAAAATATACACGCTGCTAATTGTTTCCTGAATTTGTAACCTTCAATTCTATAGTGATCTTATTATATAGCTTCCGTTTGTTTGTTGTACCTATGCGTCGAAATCGAGGTGGTTTGTTGCGGACACAAAGGTAGGAGGAGCTGGCCTGGCTGGTTGGCTTTTTTCGGACAATTCTTTGTTTTTTCCGGTCATATTAATGCTGTTATTAATTTCCCTATCTTTAGGGCGAGAGTCAAAACCTCCTTTAACAAAAAAATTAAATCCCCTCAACATGAAGCGAATCCTTCTTGTATTTTCATGTGTTTGTTTTATGGGCATCACGGGTGTACAGGCGCAGAGCATTCTGGATCAGGCAAAGAAAACAGCCACTGCGGCTGCGAATGGTGAAAATCCTTTGTCGAACGCAGGTGGTGTTGCCAACACTATCCTCGGACAGCTGACACCGGCACTTTCATTAACAAATGCACAGCAACCCAAAGTGTTAAATCTCGTCACTGGCTTCCTGAAGAAAAAAGCGGCGATATTGCCGCTGCAGCAATCTAACCCTGCCGCCTATACGTCGAAGTTCAGTGGTTTGAGCGGAGGTTTGTTGTCTAAACTCAAAACAATTCTGACACTCAGCCAGTATACTAAATTGCTCGGCCTGAAACCCAAAACGAATGATGTGACGAATGTACTGTCACAATTGTTCTATTAATGGGTAGTGGCTTATAAACAGCTTTTAGCCTTCAGTAAAATGCAGCGAAGATTAACATGTAAGCATACACTGTTAATCTTCGCTGCATTTTACTGAAGGCTAAAAGCTAAAAGCTAATGCCTATTTCTTTATCTTCGCCAGCTCTATGTCAAAGAAGAGAAAGAAGAAACAAAAGAAACAAGCCGATCAGGGATTCAATAGTTTAGGCGTTATCGTTATATTGATCATTGCCGCATTTGCGGTGTCTACCTGTTCCCGTAAGTTCAATCCAGATAAGGGAACAACTCCTGTCAGGAAAACTCATATATCTCACAAAAAGAAAAAGAAACATGCCGATGCTGCCAGGCCATTGCTGGTAGAGGATTTTGAGGCAGGCTTCAAAACTAATTATAATAGTGGTAATGTTTCGCTGGCCAGTGGAACATGGAAATTCAGGGATGCTGTAACCGGCGCTCTGGAAGAGGATCATAAAGCAGGAACGCAGGCGTTGCGTGTGCGCGACAATGGACGTGCGGGGATGCTGTTCGATATTGCGGTAAATGGCCCGGTTACCGTTACCTTAAAATATGCGCTTTATGGATCAGATACAGCAGGTACCTGGGAATTATGGGCATCGCTGAACAAAGGGCAGAGTTATTTTCGTGTGGGCGATCCTGTTAGTGCCGATGCTAATATTTTACGAACCGCTTCATTTACGGTTAATGCAACAGGAACGATTCGTTTCGAGATCCGTAAAACGGACGAAGGGCGGAGCCGGCTGAACTTTGATGCTTTCAGGGTAACGGCGGGCGGTAAGGTAACTACGCCGGCAGGACCAGAGGCCAGACCAACAGGAGGCGACGACGATAATATGCTGCTGGGGAATCCGAGTGGAGCAACCGCCTCCGTGGTAATGACCACCAATTACCTGATGAACAGGGAGTATTATGCGTTATCATATAACTGCGAGAAAGGCGGTCCCAACTGGGTAAGCTGGCACGTGTCGCGCCGCGACCTGGGAAATATGTCGAGGGCAAATGATTTCAGACCGGATGCAGATTTGCCGGCCAACTGGTACCAGGTAACACAAACGAGTTATATGGGCAGCGGGTTCGACAGAGGGCATAACTGTCCGTCGGGAGACCGCACCGCTACCAGGGCAGCCAATGAAGCTACTTTCCTGATGACCAACATGATCCCGCAGGCGCCTAATCACAATCAGCATTTGTGGAAGAACCTGGAGGAATATACCCGTGAGCTGGTGATGAGAGGGAATGAGGTATATGTGATCATGGGCAGCTATGGCAGCGGTGGTACGGGAAGTAAAGGAATAGCCAAACAAATCGATCACGATAATGTAAATGTGCCGGCACATATCTGGAAAATACTGGTAGTATTACCCGAGGGAAATAATGACCTCAGGCGTATCAATAAACAGACACGTATCATTGCCGTAAATACCCCGAACAGTAATGATGTTAGCAGCAGGTGGAACGCTTATCTGACCACAATCGAAGAAATAGAAAAAGTTACCCGATATAAACTGCTGGATAAAGTACCATTGGAAATCAGGCAGGAGCTAGTCAGGAAAATAGATGCCGGAGAGTAAGAAATGTATCGATAAAAAAAATATTATGTTGTTATGATAATTAATTTATAAATTGCATAAATTCATTATGTTTTTATAGCTTATTGACTACTAACCTAAAAAACTCATGATAAGTTCTGATTTAGCCAGATTGGCACAATTTTGTTGAAGTACCACTACAACTTGTAACTTATTTAAGCTTTAACCGTTATTACATTATCACGCTAACTTAAAGAATAACAGAAAGATCAGATTAGAAAGGCCTGCCTACGATTACCCGTTTGAGTGGGATAGTGTAAAACAATCAGCGATAGTATACCGTTATATGCTTTAAGAATAGCAATTAGAGCTTTTTAAACATTAATTTTATATCTAATTAATATGAGGGAAAGAGTGTCGGTCTCCTTGCTTGTTACAACATACAACTGGCCCGAAGCATTAAGGCTGGTGTTGGATAGTGTACTTATTCAAAGTGTGTTGCCGGATGAGGTCATTATTGCGGATGATGGTTCGGGAGAAGCTACAAGAGCGGTAATTGACGCCTTCAGGGAGAAAACCACCATCCCGGTGAAGCACTTCTGGCATCCTGACGAGGGATTCCGGAAGACTATCATCATTAATCAGGCGATCACCGGTACATCTTCCGACTATGTTATACAGATCGACGGAGATATTGTGATGCATGAGCTTTTTATCAGGGATCATATCAGTGAAGCAGAGAAAGGATATTTTGTAAGGGGAAGCAGGGTATTGTTGCCGGAATATATTACTAAGAGATACCTGCGGAACGGGATATTCGAGCCGGTATCTACTTTTACAAAGGAGCTGAGGAACAGGTTCAATTCTCTTCGCATACCGTTCCTGGCGCCATTGATTATCAGGAAAAGCAAACGTTCCAGGAATTATATTGGTTGTAATTGTGCTTTCTGGCGGGAGGATTTTCTGAGAGTGAATGGTTATAACAATGAACTGAAGGGATGGGGACATGAAGATATTGAACTGGCGGCCCGTTTCATCAATTCGGGGCTCTGGCAGAAGAAGGTGAAGTTAAAGGCGGTGTGCTATCATTTACATCATCCTTTTAACTCCAGGGTACATGAGAATATTAACTACCGGGTATACCTGGATACATTGAACCAGAAGATTGCCTATTGCGCTAATGGTTATCATCATCCGCTATAAGTTTTCATTAGATTTTGCCAAATAGAAAAACAAAAACAGCGCAGACGGTTAACTCTGTGCTGTTTTTTTATTATCAGGAAGATGATAATCAGGCGAAGGTTTGCATTTCAATAAGACGTTTGTAGATGCCATTCTTATTGATCAGCTCCTGGTGGTTACCCTGTTCAGCTATCTGACCGTTATCGAGTACTACAATCAGATCGGCATCCTGGATGGTACTCAGGCGGTGTGCGATGACCAGGGAAGTTCGGTTACGCATTAATTTATAGAGCGCATCCTGCACCATTTTCTCAGATTCTGTATCGAGGGCAGAAGTGGCCTCATCGAGCAGCATGATAGGAGGATTCGCCAGTACTGCACGGGCGATACAGATACGCTGGCGTTGCCCACCGGAGAGCCTGGAGCCTTTATCACCGATATTGGTGTCGTATCCCTTTTCGGTTTTCATGATGAACTCATGGGCGTTGGCGATCTTCGCGGCAGCTTCCACTTCCTCGGCGGTGGCCTTTGGATTGGCAAAGGAGATGTTGTTAAAGATCGTATCGTTGAACAGTATCGACTCCTGATTAACCACGCCCATCTGATTATGGAGAGATTCCATGGTGACCGACTTCAGATTATGCCCATCGATCAGAACATTGCCCGACTGAGGATCCATAAACCGTGGAATAAGGTCCATCAATGTAGATTTTCCTCCGCCAGATGGTCCAACAAGCGCCACAGTGGAGCCCTTGGGGATGACAAGATTGATATTGTTCAATACCTTTCTTTCATTGTAAGCAAACGAAACGTTTTCGAAGGAAATGCTGGAATTGAATTCCGCGAGGCTGACAGCGTCCGGAGCGTCTTTAACGGCAGGTTTTTCATCGATCAGCTGCAATACCCTTTCACCGGCAGCTATTCCGGAGTGGATGCCGGTAAAGGACGTAGAAATGGCTTTGGCCGGGCGCATGATCTGGGAAAAGAGCGCGATGTATACGATAAAGGTAGAGCCCTGCATATCTCCCTCATTGTTCAGGATGAGAGAACCTCCATAAAATACAATGAATGCCACCATCAAAACGCCCAGTGTTTCTGAAACCGGCGATGCCAGCTGTTGTCTTTTCGCCATTGAACGGGCGATCCTGGAATATTGACGGTTTTGATTATCGAAGCGTTTGGTAATAAAGCCAACAGCATTGAATGCTTTTATTATCCTGATCCCATTCAGCGCTTCATCGAGATAGCTGATCATCATACCGTACGTTTCGTGAGCAGCCGTGGCCTGCTCTTTCAGGCGTCTTACTATCCTCGAAATAATGAAGCCGGCCACCGGGATGACCAGCATGGAGATCAGGGTCAGTTTGAACGATATGAGGAAAAGCATTACCAGAAAAGCGATCAGCTGAGCCGGCTCTTTGAATAATACCTGCAGTGTACCGGTGACAGTATATTGCACAACCTGTACATCAGAAGCAATTTTCGAGATAATATCTCCCTTACGTTCATTACTAAAGTAAGCGAGGTGAAGGTTCATCACATTGTTGAACACAGATCTGCGAAGATTGAGCAGCGTTTGTATCCTGAGGCTTTCCATGGTACGGTCAGCGAAATAGCGGAAAAGATTGCCGAGCAATACGGAGGAAGTGATGCCAATACACACAAATTCAAGGCTGGCCAGTTTACCATATTTATTGGCTACAAATGTGGTGTAGTGCTTAAATACGCCAAATATCTCAAAGTAACTCTTGGGCATCGGTGCAACAACACTCACCGGGTTCTTATCGAACAGCGTATCGAGCAAAGGTGCAAGCAGTGCCAGGTTCAGCGTGCTGAAGATAACAGAGAAAAGCGTACAAATGATATAGGGGATAGCAAATTTATTTATCGGCCTGGCAAATGATAAAAGTCGGAGGTATGTCTTCATATTTTAATAATAATCCTGAGATGACAAAGCGCAGTGCACAAAAAAACCGCATCGTTGCTGATGCGGTTCTTTAAGTTCTCAATTGTTTTATTTATAATAACTTAAAGAAATATTTTTCGAACGCACATACAAGCCTGCAGATCACCAGTAAATACTGCAATTAGGGCTCAAAAATAGCCCTTTTGCCTTAAATGGCCAAAGATTTAGCGGTTGATCAGCCGGGATTTTGTTCCAGGATCCTGAGGGCATCCTGGTCTTTGTATTGCTGCATCAGCTTTTTCAGGTGTTCTTTCAGCGTAGCAGTAAGCTTTTCATAACCTTTCCGGCCATAAAGGTTATCTACTTCATGTGGATCTTTTTTAAGGTCGTACAGCTCCCAGCTGTTAGATTCCCCGTAGAAGCGAACCAGGGTATATTGTTCCGTACGGATGCCGAAATGTGGATACACATGGTGTGGCTCGGGAAATTCATAATAATGATAATAAGCTTCCTTGCGCCAGGAAACGTTCTTTTGGTTCTGTTTCAGCAACGGAAGGAAAGAAGTACCCTGGATTTCGGCCGGGGCCTTCACGCCGGCGATGTCGAGCATAGTAGGGGCCCAGTCGATATTCAGCATCAACTGATTGGCTGTGGTACCGGGTTTGGTCACTCCGGGATATTTGATGATGAAGGGTGTGCGGAGCGACTCTTCATAGATAAACCGCTTGTCGAACCAACCATGTTCACCCATATAAAAGCCCTGATCGGAAGCATATACGACCACGGTATTACCGGCCAGGCCGGATTGATCGAGGTAGTCCAGCAGCTGTCCTATGTTTCTGTCGAGCGACCTGGCCGTAGCCAGATAATCTTTCAGATACCGTTGATACTTCCATTCCGCGAGTGCATCGCCGGTGAGTTTTTTCTCATCGAATTCCCGGCTGATTTTATGTTCGTAATAATCGATATAAGCTTTCTTTTGTTCCGGCGTAAAACGGCCGTAGATACCTTTTTCGTAGTTGGCATGTACTTTCAGGTCTTCTTTCAGGCGCATCGTCTGGCTGATGGTCATGTCCTGATTTTGGGCAGCAAGACGGTTTTTATAGTTGTCTTTGAAAGTAGAGGGCAGCGGAAACGTTTGATCATCGTAGGCGCCGAGATCCTGGATATCGGGCAGCCATTCGCGGTGAGTGGCTTTCTCGCCTACCACGAGGAAGAACGGTTTGGAGGTATCGCGGTGATTCAGCCAGTTGATCGACATGCCGGTGATGAGGTCAGTTACATATCCCTGCATGCGGGTGGTATCGCCGGGGCCGATGATATCCGGATTGAAGTATTGACCCTGGCTGTTGAGGATACGCCAGTAATCGAATCCTTTAGGCAGATTGCCCAGGTGCCATTTGCCTATCCATGCGGTCTGATAGCCGTTTTGTTGCAGGATGGCAGGGAAGAGCAGCTGATCCGTATTAAATCTTTTCTCATTCAGCGTATAGCCGTTCATGTGACTATATTTCCCTGTGAGAAGGGTGGCTCTGCTGGGACCACAGATGGAGTTGGTTACAAGTGCATTTTTGAAGATGGTACCCTGTGCGGCAATCCGGTCGATGTTAGGTGTTTTGACCAGTTTGCTACCATAGGCACTGATAGCCTGCCAGGCATGGTCGTCGGAGAAAATGAAAATAATATTAGGCTTTTTCTGTTGTGCATAACTGCTAAGTGAAAGCAATAGCAGCAATCCCCAGGAGCTCCTGATAAAGCGTGTGGTAAGGAATTTCATGTTCATTGTTTATCTTCCTATAAATTAATTATAAGGTGGGTATTTGTTCACCTGTCAAGATAAGATATAAAAATTGTTTTTGGTAGCAATTATAAATTATCCATCTTTCTTTGCAGCAGTCTTTTTTCTGCAGCCGACTGGGTAAGGTCTGCGGCCCGTTGATAGAATGATATGGCCAGCGCTTTATCAGTCGCGGCGTAAATATCGCCCATCAGGCTATGATAAAGATGGTAGTGTTCCCATTCTTTTCTGCAATCAGCTGCTTCTATTTGGGCGAGGGCATCTTCCGCTCCATAGAGTTTAAAGATCACCATGATCCGGTTCAGGAGAACGATGGGGGTGGGGTGTATGGCCACCAGCATATTGTAGTAGCGCAGGATATGTTTCCAGTTGGTATCAGCGAAGGTGGCTGCCTGGCAATGTTCATAAGCAATAGCTGCTTCGATATGATAGCTGGTGATGGAATCTCCGAAAGCTGCTTTATTCAGAAAATTGTTGCCTTCCCGTATCATTTGCTGATTCCATTTACTCCTGTCCTGTTCCCAAAGCAACATGATGTTCCCTGAATCATCAATGCGGCTGTCGATTCGTGCGGCATGGAAATACATCAGCGCCATTGCAGCAAATACCTCCGGCATGGGGGTAGGGAGATTGGTGCAAAGGATATTACAAAGATACATTGCCTGTGAGATCAGGTCTTTCCGGATTACCTCGTTGGCATGCGTGGCATTATAGCCTTCATTGAATATAAGATAGATAGTCCGCAATACCGCATGAGTGCGGGTTTGCAGCTGATCGGCAGGAGGGAAACCTGGTTGGATCCTGCTGTTGCGGAAGAATTCTTTTGTGCGGTATAATCTTTTAGAGATAGTATCGGGAGAGGTAACAAAGGCTTTCGCTATTTCGCTGGTAGAAAATCCGCAGAGTGTTTTCAGGATGAGAGTGATTTGATTTTCTTCTGTAATTTCCGGATGACAGCAGGCATACATCATTCTCAGCAGATCGTCGCCGATGGCGGTTTCCTGCCAGTATTTTTCCACCATCGCCGTAAGCGTATATTCTGATTGCAGCAGTGCTCTTTCGGGATCGCTGAAATCGATCTGTTGGGAGAATTTGTTTCTGCGCAACAGGTCGATCGCTTTATTTCTGGCAGCGCGGAACAGCCACGCAGAGGGATTATCAGGAACACCTTTCAGTGACCAGGCCTGGATAGCATTGATGAAAGTTTCCTGCACCACATCTTCCGACAGCTGCAGGTTTTCCGTACCAAAAATACGTGTCAGCACAGCCACCATCCGCCCGGCTTCCCGCCGGAACAGCTGATCAGTGAGTCGATTGATATCGTATGGGTTATTCAATGCCGCTCCAATAAAGATTTTAAACGTTTCAGGTCTTTTTGATTGGCCATCCGCATCGCAACCGACATAAAAGGTGCTAATAGCCCTGAGAATCCTGAAGGCCTTCCTGTATTGCGGAGGAGCATGCTGGTATTATTGCTGTCGATCGCATTCCACTGATAGGTAGTTTGCATGGGAAACGGTCCCTGAGAAGTTTGCATCACCAATATTTCTCCAGGGCGGTATGTCACCACTTGATATTCATATACCAGTTTCCTGCCCAGGAAATGGGCTATGAATGCCAATCGGGTGCCTACCTGTAAAGGTCTGTCCGTTTTCCATTCCACTGATTTAATATTTTCATACCACTCCGGTGCATAATCAGGATTGGCTACATAGACAGCTACTTCCTGAAGAGGCCGGCGAATGGTGATGGTGGTGATAATATCTACCATACTCTTGTTATGTTCTTAAAAGACAGCACAACGGGTATGTTGTGCTGTCTTTCTATAATTACATTTTCAGCTCCTGTATCTCTCTGACTTCTACAGTGCCCTCGTTTTCGAGTATCGGGCAGCCTTTTGAGATTTCAACGGCTTCCTCGAAGCTGCCGGCGCGGCATATCAGGTAACCGCCCACCAGTTCTTTTCCTTCGATGAAAGGCCCGTCGGTTACTACCTTGCTCTTGCCATTGACAACTTTTCCTTCTGATTTCAGCGGTTGAGCACCAACAAATTTTCCCTGTTCGCTTAGAGCACCCATCCATTTCATCCATTTTTCCATGTGTGCCTGGTATGATGCCGGATCATCCTTCCAGCCAGAATCGCCGCCTCTGAATAATAAAAGATATTCTGCCATAGTTTGTTATTGAAGAGTTGAAAAATTATTTAGCTGCATGCAATGCCATACGATTACCTTCAGTATCTACGAAAAAAGCCATGTAACCGATGTCTTCGGTGATCTGTGTTTTGGGCATCAGGATCTTACCGCCTGCAGCTTCAATTTTGCTGAGCACCTGCTGGATAGACGGATTTGCATTCAGGTAAATAACGGAGCCGTCCAGGCCGGGTTTATGCATCTGGCCTTTTACCAGGGCACCGGATACTTTGCCGTTTTGTGACTCCATGTCGTACGGAAAGAAAGTCATCTCCATACCCATCATCTCCTGGGTATCCATTTTGATATCGAAGATGGCTTCATAAAATTTTTTGGCTCTGGCAGTGTCAGTAACCGGGATTTCAAACCAGTTTAAAGCGTTGGTGTTTGGACCTAACTTTTCCATAAATTTAGTTTTTAACGTTGAGGAATTGCAGTTGGATAATTCTTAGTACTTCATCGCTTCTTTGGTAAAGAGTTTTTTCAGGAAAGCCATTTGCCCTATATCATAGCTTTCATGTTGTGCAAGGAAGGCCAGCGTGCCAAGATTGGTAAAATCCCCGGTTGGATTTTTTAAAGGAGCGTCAGCAGCCAGTTGTGCTTCCGTTACATTTTTCAGAGCAGATTTCAGCAATGCGGAAACGTTGTTCCAGTCTGTTTTTACGGCAGACATATCAGGATAATCATCTGCCGGGTTGTATGGCCGGAAATTTTGAAACAATTCCTGGTAGGGGTTGTTTACAGGACTACCAAGGAACATCAGCATGTTATACCTTGCCCATAATGTATGGGTGGCAATCCAGATGAGTGGATTGCTGTGCGGGCTCATCCGCTCATCTGCCTGTTCGTCGGTAACACCGTCCAGGGCATTGATAAAAAGGCGCTCGTTCAAGAGGAGCATTAGCTCGACAGGATAAAGTGAAGTGTGCATGTCTCGTTTTTTATAATGACGAATCAATGAAGGTGTATTTGGACAGGAAGCTGAAAAAAATTTCCAGTGGTAGAATCTTCACGAGATGGGGCTTTTAAATTAATTTACGGAGATTCGGGGATATATGGATTAGGAAGGGATTAATTAACGTATCAGTAACGCGGATGGTAATTTATGTTGACTGATTAATGGAACAAATATGGCGCTTATTTTTTTGAATTTCACTACCTGTCCTTTATGCGGAGAGGTTATTAAGGAGGGGCAGGAATATACCGGATTTCCGCCGCTGACGGGAAATGAGTTAGATGAGTTACATATTTTTAGCGATGCAGGTGTGCATTTGTCATGTCTGCGGCAGCATCCATCTTGCGAGAAAGCCGAAAAGTACCGGGAATTAGCTACGGAGAACAACCACCGGTGTAATATATGTGGCGAAATAATAGAGAGGCCGGATGAATATGTGGGATTCGGCATATTGACCAGCGATCCGGGAGAACTGTTACATGACTTTAACTTTTTTAGACTACACCGAAAGCATCTTCCTGATTGGCCGGACAGGCAACGTTTCCTGGCGCTTGCAGCAACATTCCTACAGCAGGGTAAATGGAGTGGTTATCCGGTATTGCAAATGCTGATGGCAGAGCTTAGCTAGCCTCCCCATAGCGGAGTCTGTAATTTCCTATACATCAATATTCAGTAATTTTATCACACATATCCTCAAAATGAAATACCATGAATCCGGAACCTTCTGCTAACGGGAAAAGTAGGTCTGCTGCTGTGATCGTTGCCCATCCAGACGATGAAACGTTATGGGCAGGAGGCACCATTTTATCAAATCCTCAATGGAACTGGACTATCATATCTCTTTCACGGGCAAGTGATCCTGACCGTGCACCCAGGTTTTTCCGGGCGTTGCAGCGTTTCCGTGCACAGGGAGTAATGGGCGATATAGACGACGGCCCTGAACAGCACCCTTTGCCGGCGGATACGGTTAAGCGGGAAGTGTTAGCGCTGCTGCCATTTTACAGCTATGGGCTGGTGATCACGCATCATCCCAGGGGAGAGTACACCCGGCACCGGCGGCATGAAGAAGTAGGCCGGGCCGTCATCAATCTTTGGCATGAGGGAAAGATCCGTGCAGAGGAACTGTGGGTGTTTGCGTATGAAGACGGGCACCGGGCGTATCATCCGGAAGCAGTGCCGGAAGCAACGATTTATAGTGTACTGGAAAAAGATATCTGGCAACGCAAGTATCAGATGATAACAGATATATACGGATTCAGGAAAGATAGCTGGGAAGCAATTACCACACCGGCAGCAGAATCATTTTGGCGTTTTACCAGCCCGGAAGATGCCGTGAGCTGGCTTAACCAGTTAGTTATTGAGCTATGAGAGTACTTGTATTATACGATTATCCGCCGGCACCGAGCGGACTTGCCACGCAGGGAGATTTGTTGTACAGGGGATTGCTGGAGATAGGTGTAGACGCCTGCGCAGTACATTATGATTCTCCTCTTGAAAAAGAATGGTACTACCGTTATTTTGAGCCGGATGTGGTAGTGGGTGTCGGATATTGGGGATACAGTCCGCAGCTGATCCGGCATCCGCGGCAACACCGGGTGCATCCGGTGCCCTGGCTGGTGGCTGATGGTTTTATCGCCAATTACCAGGACGATCTTAACAGCCTGCCGCTGATACTGGTCACATCTGAATGGGTAAAGGAGATGTATGTACGGGATGGTATCAATGGAGATAATATTGAAGTATTGCCGGTAGGATGTAATACAGACAAGTTTACGCCTCTTCCGCAGCATGATCCGCGGGTACAGGCTGTGAGAACTTCGATGGGAATTGCACCCGATGAACTGATGTTACTGACAGTGGGCGGCGACGCCTGTTCCAAGGGAGGAAGAGAAGTAATGCAGGCACTCGCCATGATGGAAGGGGAACTAAACGTTAAATGGAAATATATCTGCAAGGTATGGCCGCAACCCCGTACAGAGCAGCAGAATAAATATGATCAGGAACTGGCCGCCCGGCTGAAAATAGCGGACAAAGTGCAACTGGTGACAGGTATCGTATCCAGAAACTATATGCCGTACCTGCTCAATGCCTGTGATATTTACGTAGGCCCGTCGAGGTTAGAAGGATTCGGTATGCCTCATGTGGAAGCCGGCGCCTGCGGGAAACCGGTACTGGGTATAAAGGCCATGGGGCTGCTGGATACGCAGGTACATGGGGAAACAGCATTGCTGGCGGATGTGGCAGAGAAGATCGTAATAGATGAAGTGATACTGGGGCCGGAATCCGGCTATGAAAATAATCACAAAGTAATTTTCAGTACTCCGCGGATAGTGGATTACAGGGCTGATATCCAGGATATTCACGATCATCTGTTGCGCCTGATGACCGATTCTGGCTACAGAAATCAGCTGGGGATGAACGGCCGGCGCCGGGTGGTGAAGGAATTTGATTACCGGGTGGTAGCCCGAAAATTTGTTCAGCTGGTGAATGAAAAGCTGAATATTTATTAGCACATGAAGGCATCAGACTGGCTCGTTGTTAATGCAGCAAAGGAAGCTGCATTGAAGGTGCTGTTACATAACATGCACGGGCCTTTTCATGGATTGCCGCGAACGGCAGGGTGGGGCTATCCGGAACCGTATACAAGAGATCTGCTTATTTCCTTTTTGGGTATAGGCGTTACCGGTAGTGAGGTGTTGATGAAGAGTATGAAGAAGGTATTGGAAACGCTGGCGGCCAACCAGACGCCGCTGGGGCATATCCCCTCCCTCGTGCACGACGGGCGCGATCTGGGTTCCAGTGATAGCACGCCTTTATTTCTGCTGATTACAGGTATGTACCGCAAGCTAACGGGAGATCCGGCCTTCCTGAAAGAAGCAGTAGAGCGCTCATTGAAATGGATGGAGTATCAAAGCCCGTCGAATGGATATCTCGTTGCGCAGCAGCCTACCAGCGACTGGCGCGACGAGCAATGGGTGCTGGGATACGGCCTGTTTGTAAATACGCTGGTATACAGCTACCTGCGGACATTGGGGGATTTTTCCAGGGCGGAGAAAGTAAAAAATGCGATGAGCCGGTTCACCATCACCGGTAGTATACAGCACCGGCATATACATGAAGGACTGGTCGTGAAATACAAGCCCTATTACGCCCTATGGTCGTACAAAGTATTGAGCAGTGAACGCTTCGATCTTTTAGGCAACAGCCTGGCTATTATTTCCGGTATAGCCGCGCCTGCGAGGGCAGGAGAGATGATTGTATGGATTGAAGAAGAATGTGCAGCACTTGTAAAGAGTGGACAGCTGGCGGTGAACCTGCCACCTAACTTCTTCCCCTATACGAAACCTGAAGACAGCGATTGGCACGAACGTCACGCGTTGTTTAACAACCCGGGCGACTATCACAACGGAGGTATCTGGCCGTTTATCTGCGGCTTTTATATAGCAGCGCTGGTGGCTGCAAAGAAGTACATGCTGGCGGAAATGAAACTGCTGGAGCTGACCAGGATCGTTACGCTTTCCGTTGATGTTAAACTGGAATATGGATTTAATGAATGGCTGAAAGCTCAGGATGGAAAGCCCCGGGGGCAGGACTGGCAAAGCTGGAGCGCGGCACTTTACCTGTATGCTGCTGCCTGCGTGGAAGAGCGGCGTACGCCGTTTTTTGAAGACATAAGAGCGTGAGTTGAATACATGATAAGTTTTGGTGAAATGTCCGCCAGACTTCGTTACAATCCGTGTACCTTTGGCAGATATTCTTATTCGCTATGAAAGTTAAGTACTGTAAATCCCTTCTTTTGATGGCCACAGCTTCCATTGTATTGAGCTCCTGCGGGAGTATGCTGGAAATGGCTGGTCCTGATGCGGTAACCCCCAACACCGGCACCCCTGTAACCCCCGGAGGCGGCAATGGTAATACCGGAAATCCGGGCAACATAAAAGGAACCTGGCAGTTTGTAGACATATCTGTGGAATCGTCTACCAACATGAGTGCTGTGGGAACTAAAATCTCCAGCTATATGAAATACACTACAAGCAATAATGGGGGTTCCATTGTAATAGATGACGCAAACATTGCCGGTAAGGATCTGACTTACTCGGTTGTTGCCGATGTGCGGGTAACAATATCTGCTCCTGTAATTGGCGACGAGGTGACTAACATGCCTGTGGCTATGAAAATGGATCCTTACAGCGCTTCTTCCCCATACCGGCTGGCAGGAAAAGATTCTATTTATATTGCAGAGGGAATGATGCATGCTCCCCAGGGATCTGGAATTGCGGATATACCCTCATTCGGTGGAAGGGGAAAATACTGGATGTCCGGCGATACGCTTTGTATTTCATTATATTCGGCGGGTTCCATAGCGGGTGAGATGGGTCCCACAGCATTTACAGCTACACAGCTTATGAAAGCAGTAAAGAGTAAATAAGCCGGGAAGGTGGGCTGGCACTGATATTTTTTAGACAGATAGCTTTTAAATTCCTATCTTAATCGGGAAAAGTAAACTATCCAACTATTCGTATCATGTTAATTCCAGATAAATTCCCTGTTCTAGCAACCCAGCGACTTCAGTTGGTTGAAATACAACATAGCCACCAGCCAGATCTTTTTTACCTGTTGACTGATAAACGGGTGACCCGTTATTATCATGTAATTCCGCTGGCGGACGTAGCCGATGTCAGAAAAGTAGTGGATCTTTTTGCGCGGCAATTTGCGGAAAAGGCCGGTATCCGCTGGGGTATCGCGCTTCAGGGCAGGCAGGAGCTGATAGGATTCATCGGTTTCACCGGTTTTCAGCCGCCTATGATGGTATTTGCACTTGTTCAGGAATACTGGGGTAAAGGATTAATGGGGGAAGCTATCAAAGCGGTGGCCGATTATACTTTCAACACTTTGCAGGTCGATAAAATACAGGCGCAGGTACTGCCGGGAAATACGGCTTCAGAGCGGGTATTGGCGAAATCAGGATTCCTCGGCAACGGCCTCATAAAAGATGGAATGGAGTGGGCTGGAAAATCTTACGATATTAATTTATTCACACTCGAAAATTACCTGTAATAAGCCAGCTTACGGGCATAGCTTGCTGGTTTCCCCATGGGCGAAACAGTGAGTGCAATCATTACAGGAAATTCAGTTATAGAATCAGGCTTTTTTAGCGGCGGCTTTCTTTGGAGCGGCGGCCTTTTTGGCGGCTGCTTTAGGCTTTCTGGCTGCAGGGGCGGTAGCTTTTTTAGCAGCAGCTTTCTTCTTAGGCTTTGCGTGGGTTTTCTTGTCCGATAACCCTGCTACCATCGCTTTACTGGCCTTCTTTATGTTCCGGAGAAATTTCTTTTCTCCCAGACTGTCTTTGAATTCAATCAACGCCGTACTCAGTATAGTGGCGATTTTTAAACCAGCCTCTTTCTTCAGGTGTTTACCCGCTGGTTTTTTAGCATCATTCATGGAGTGTAGTTTAATTACGAAATCAATTATATCCAAAATTAACAATAATATAATATTGCCAATGTTAAGTTTTATATTCTTATGAATTGCAGTGAAATGTAATTGTGCTGAATTAAAATACCGGGAGCAATAAATAAATTCATTATATTAGGCTTGCTGCCGTTTGATTGCGGCACCTGTTATTGTTTTAACCATAGGGGTATGGGGTTCAGAGATGTCATTATTATTGGCGGAGGCCTGTCGGGCCTCACAAGTGCTATTCATTTATCGAAAGCCGGCTTACACGTAACTATCATTGAAAAAAGCAAATACCCGGTCCATAAGGTCTGCGGAGAATATGTGTCCAATGAGGTACTTCCTTATCTGGAATCCCTGGGAGCTGATCCTGCTTCCCTGCATCCTTCCCGCATTAATCGTCTTGTTATTTCCGACCACTATGGTAAAACGCTGGAAACGGCTTTACCATTGGGAGGGTTCGGTATAAGCCGTTATGCTTTCGACCAGTTCCTCATGCAGCGGGTGTTGGAAAGCGGCGTGGTGGTTATCGAAGATACGGTCACCAATGTATTTTTTGAGAATGATCGTTTTTTTATAGACACCAACAGTAACGGTGTGTTTTCTGCTCCGGTGGTATTAGGAGCTTATGGAAAGAGAGCCGCGCTGGACAGTAAGCTGGGGCGTAACTTCATGAATGAAAAATCGCCCTGGCTGGCTGTGAAAGGCCACTACAAAGGTGATTTTCCTGTTGATACCGTTGGTTTGCACAATTTCGATGGTGGATACTGCGGGGTTTCGAAGGTAGAAAATGACATCCTTAATATCTGTTACCTGGTCAGCTATGAGAGTTTTAAGAATTTTAAAAAGATAGAAACCCATCAGGAGGAGGTGCTATTCCGTAATCAACACCTGAAGGAAATCTTTCAAAACAGTACTTTGTTATTTGATAAGCCATTAACTATCAGTCAGATATCTTTCTCAGACAAAGAGAAGGTATTGAATCATATATTGATGACCGGCGATACAGCCGGGTTGATACATCCGCTTTGCGGCAATGGTATGGCGATGGCCATACAAAGCGCGCAACTGGCCTCGGAAAAGGTGTTGTATTATTTCGGCGAGGGAAACAGAAACCGGATAGCGATGGAACATGCCTACACCAAAGCATGGAATAAGCTGTTCAGCGGTCGTATGCGAACCGGGAGGGTATTATCGAAACTATTCCAGAGCGAAAAACTATCAGCCACCATGATGAAAGGGTTGATCCTTTTTCCTGGCCTGCTGTCCGGCATTATCCGGCGCACACATGGCAAACCACTAAAAGCTGCAGCTGAATGCGCCTAGATACGAGCCAGCGTAGCCAGGAGGCGGAGATCATGGACGATTTCAATATGGAAGGAGCGTTGCTTATTGCTACGCTCGACAAAATAGCCAGGATCAATACATTGCTCGGTGGTAACCGGGTAACATTGGATGGAGTGGCAGCATTACTGAAAGAGATACCGCCTGATCAGGAAATCACTATCGCCGATATCGGCTGTGGTAACGGAGATATGCTACGGCAATTGGCTGTTTATTTCAGCAAACAATCCCGTAAGCTCCGGCTCATAGGCATCGATGCTAACCAGGCTACGGTAACGCATGCACGGAATTTATCGCTGCAATACCCGGATATTGTTTATTATTGCCAGGATATTACTGATCCGGCTTTTCCGGAACAGTCGTTTGATATCATCTTATGTACGCTAACCCTGCATCATTTTAAAGAAGAAGAAGTCCGTGAGCTCATGAGGATGTTCTGCCGGCAGGCCCGACTAGGCCTGGTAATCAACGATCTTCATCGTAGTGTGCTGGCCTATCGCCTGTTTCAACTGATATGTGTTATCTTCAACCTGAACAGCATGGTGCGGAAAGATGGGAAGATATCCATACTACGCGGATTCAAAAGGAAAGAACTACAGCATTTATCATCTGAGTTAAATATACAGTACAGCCTCAAATGGAAGTGGGCTTTTCGGTATCAATGGATAATCAATAAAATATGAGCGTTAAAATTCAAGCTGTCGCGAAAGCCTTGCCCCCTCATTCACGATCCCTCACGGAAATTATGCCATATCTTGAAGTCTGGCTACAGGACCAGGACGACCGCTTTATCCGCAAGGTGAAGAAGATATTTGAGAATGCCGGCGTGGAAAGACGCTATTCAATCATGGGGCCTGAAGATGTTTTTACCAGCACTTCCTTTGAAGATAAAAACAATCTTTATCAACGGGAAATGAAGAAGCTCGGAGTTGCCTGTTTACAGGGCGCGTTGGACAAAGCCAATCTGAAAGGAACAGATATCGACTATATCATTACTGTTAGCTGCACCGGCTTCATGATACCATCTATAGATGCTTATCTTATCAATGAACTGCAATTACGACAGGACATCGTCAGACTTCCTGTAACCGAAATGGGCTGTGCAGCTGGTGTCTCTGGTATTATATACGCCAAAAAAATGCTGGAGGCCAGTCCGGGTAAACGGGCGGCTGTCATAGCGCTGGAATCTCCCACGGTTACATTTCAGCATCAGGATTTTTCCATGGCTAACATTGTGAGCGCTGCGATATTCGGGGATGGCGCGGCCTGCGCGATATTGTCGTCGCATGAAACGGATAAAGGCCCCGACATTATCGCAGAAGAAATGTATCACTTCTATGATGCGGAGTACCTGATGGGTTTCCACTTGTCCAACACCGGTCTTAAAATGGTGCTGGACGTGGAAGTACCGGAAAAGATCGAAGCTAATTTCGGAAATATTGTACATCCGTTTCTGGCTAAACATGGGTTGACTATCGCAGACATTCAGCACCTGATTTTTCATCCGGGAGGAAGGAAGATTATAGATCTTGTAGAAACCCTTTTCAGCAATATGGGTAAGAAACTGGACGATACTAAAGATATTCTTCGTTATTACGGCAACATGTCGAGCGCCACGGTGTTATATGTAATGGAACGATTTATGGATCAACAAATACCCAAAGGCGATAAAGGGCTGATGCTTAGTTTCGGGCCGGGCTTTTCTGCACAGCGGGTTTTATTACAATGGTAAACGAATTCACATCATACTGGGCGTTGATACTGGGAGGCAGCAGCGGTCTCGGACTGGCGGCTGCGAAGAAACTGGCCGCTCATGGCATGAATCTTTGTATTGTACATCGGGATACGAGGGTTGCTTTGCCTGCACTACAGGCGGCTGCAGACAATATGCGGGCAGGTGGAGTGCAGGTGCTTACCTTTAATATCGATGTGCTGGACACCAGTAAAAGAGAAATGGTGTTGCAGCAGCTGCAGGATGCCATGGGCACTGCGGGCCGTGTTCGTTGTTTGTTGCACAGCATTGCCCGAGGTAGCATGAAAGCCATGCCTGCCCTGCAAGCGGACGATTTCAACAGCACGTTGCAATATATGGCGCTGAGCCTGTACGACTGGAGTGTGGCGGTATTAGACAGGCAACTTTTTGCTACCGATGCGCGTATTCTTTCTTTCACGAGTGATGGCAGTTATAAAGCTATTCCGCATTATGCAGCGGTGTCGGCTGCGAAAGTTTCACTGGAAGCCATTACAAGAAGCATGGCGCTGGAGTTTGCACCGATGGGTATCCGTGCTAATTGCATCCGCGCCGGGATCATCAATACACCTGCATTGCAGCATATCCCGGGAAGTGAGCAATTGCTTGAGTATGGAGTAGCCAGGAATCCATTTGGTCGTCTTACTACGCCGGAAGATGTGGCAGATGTGGTGTACCTGTTGTGCAAAGATGAAGCGGCATGGATCAATGGTTCCATCATACCGGTCGACGGAGGAACGCATATTCATTAGTCTATGACAAAAGAAGCAGTAATAGAACGGTTGCCATATGCATCACCTTTCCTGTTTGTGGATGAACTGGAGTATATCGATAATGAAAGTGTAACAGGGACGTATACATTCCACGCTGATATGCCCTGTTATCAGGGACATTTCAAAGGTCATCCTGTTACGCCCGGAGTATTGCTGACAGAGGTGATGGCACAGATAGGACTGGTTTGTCTGGGTATTTATATTTCGGGAGATGATAATACGCAACAGTTACCATCTGTAGCTTTGACATCTACCCAGGTAGATTTTTACATCCCTGTGTTGCCCGGTGAAAAAGTAAAAGTGAGGGCAGAAAAAGTATACTTCAGATTTGGTAAGCTGAAATGCCGGACAGCATTGTATAATGAGAAGAATGAACTGGTATGCGATGGTATTATTGCCGGAATGATTATTCGAAATAAACATGAATAAGAGGGTCGTCATAACAGGATTGGGCGTAGTGTCGCCAAACGGAACAGGCTTACCTGCCTTTCGTGAGGCGGTGAAGAAAGGTGTATCGGGAATACGCTTTGATGAGCAAATGGCAGCGTTGAAATTTTCCTGCCAGATTATGGGCCGACCGGAGATACCGGAAGCGTTGTTACAGCAATACTTCGATGAGCTGGAGCTGAAGCAGTTGAGTAGTACTGGTATCATCTATGGCGTGATGGCAGGTATGGAAGCCTGGGCAGATGCGGGGCTGGCGTTGCCGGATGAAATGGCTGAGCCGGACTGGAACAGCGGTACCATATTCGGAGCGGGTATTTCCGGAGTAGAAAAATTCCGGGATTCGGTTTATAAAGTAGATGACTTACAAGTACGGCGTTTAGGCAGTACCGTAGTCACGCAGGTGATGGCCAGTGGAATCAGTGCATTTCTTGGAGGGAAGCTGGCATTGGGTAACCAGGTCACTACTAACTCTTCCGCCTGTACGACGGGCGCGGAGAGTTTGCTGTTGGCGTACGACAGGATCCGGCAGGGGCATGCCACGCGTATGCTGGCCGGTAGCACCGGTGAAAGCGGGCCATATATATGGGCGGGTTTCGATGCGATGAAAGTATGTACTTTCCGATCCAATGACAAGCCCGAAGCAGGATCCAGGCCCATGAGCGCCAGTGCAGCCGGTATAGTGCCTGGCAGTGGTGCAGGAGCTTTGTTGCTGGAATCGCTGGATAGCGCATTAGCGCGCCAGGCGCCAATCTATGCAGAGGTCCTGGGAGGCAGCATCAACTCAGGCGGCCAGCGCAATGGCGGAAGCATGACAGCGCCCAACAGTGCAGCAGTGCAACGTTGCATCCGGGATGCCCTGCAACAGGCCGGTGTACAGGGGAAGGATATCGATGTCATCAACGGTCATCTGACTGCCACTGGTAAAGATGCGGAAGAAGTGAAAAGCTGGAGTATTGCACTGGAACGCAGCGGGATCGATTTTCCCTATCTTAATGCGTTGAAATCGATGGTGGGCCATTGTTTGGGAGCATCGGGAAGTATAGAGCTGGTAGCGGCCGCATTGCAGCTTAAAGAAGGCTTCCTGTTTCCCAATCTTAACTGTGAAGACCTGCATCCGGGGATAGCGGAAATAGTGGACCACTCAAGAATTCCGCAACAGCTATTATATAAAGACATAAATTTATTGGCGAAGGCGAGTTTTGGTTTTGGAGATGTGAACGCCTGTATTATTCTCAGGAAATACCAGCAATCTTAAATAATACTGACATGGATCAAGCAACATTTATCGCGCAACTGAAAGATATAGTGAAACCTTATGCGAAGAATCAGGAAGCGCTGGAGCAGATCAGTTTATCGACCGATTTTATCAACGACCTGAAAATTAATTCTGCTAACCTTGTGGATGTGGTGCTGGACGTGGAAGAAAAATACGATATCGTTATCCAGAACGAAGAAATGGAACGTATGCTGAATGTACAGGCAGCTATGGACATTGTAAATGCAAAGTTGCAACAGAAATGATTGGCAACGATATAGTAGACCTGCATGCAGCAGCAAAGGAAAGCAATATTTTCCGCAGGGGATTCCTCGGGAAAATATTTCTGCCTGCAGAGCAGGCTTATATCGCAGCTGCAGCATGCCCGGCAACCATGGCATGGCAACTGTGGAGCTGGAAAGAAGCGGTGTATAAGATTGTACACCGGCAAACCCGGCAACGCACCTACGCCCCGCAGCAGTTCAGCTGCGAAATATCCGGTACCCGGGGTAGCGTAACCCACCAGCAGCAACAATATTATGTGATCAGCACATTGGATGCCGGCTATGTTCATACTACGGCAGCAGTTACGCCACAGTTATTACAGCACCTGTTTGTAAAGATTGCCGATTATAACGGTAGCGATTATACGACAATTATTTTGCCCCCACAGCTCGAAATGCTAAAAGATGAATACGGAATACCGTATGCCCGTTGCCGTTATACCAACCGAGTAACTCCCATATCGGTCAGTCACCATGGCGCATATACCGCGATGGTTATTATGTGATGGAAACCACGCATTAGTAATGATGCTTATTTAATCATCTTTTTTACTTTTTTTTGAGATATTGAAGTTTGATGTATTTAATAATTAATTGATAATCAATTTTTTTGTTTTATTTGTATGTATGTTTATACATAGTGCAAAAAAAATCGCATATTGTAATAAAATACTATCAGAATAGTGCATCAATATGCACGATCTTTATTCCATAGCTATAGTTGAAGATCCACGGAATACGATCAACCGCAATGCGATAAGTGAATAGTATCTATAACAGTATGAATATGTTCCAACGTTATGCCATCTGTGCAATAGCCTTGTTGTGTGCTTGCAACAGGGGTAGTGCGCCGGATCAGCAGGAGGAAAAACTCCCTGAACTGGTGGACTATAATTTTAACATACGGCCTATTTTATCAGACAAATGCTATGCATGTCATGGCCCGGACGCTAATAAACGGGAAGCTGGCCTGCGGCTGGACATTGCTGACAGCGCTTACAAGGCGCTGAAGGATAATCCGGGCGCACACGCCATTGTACCCGGCAATCCGTCGGCCTCTGTGGCATATCAACGTATCAGCACTACAGACACTGCTCAGCGGATGCCGCCGCCTTCATCCAACATGGCGTTGAGTACGCATGAAATAAAACTGATTGAAAAATGGATTAAGCAGGGAGCCAAGTTCCAGCCTCACTGGGCTTTTGTAGCGCCTGTTGCTCCGGCGCTGCCCAGGGTGAAGGAAGAGAAATGGGCGCGCAACGAAATTGACCGGTTTGTGCTGGCTCGCATGGAAGACAAAGGGCTGGAGCCGAACCCTGCTGCGGACCGGGAGAGGCTGCTGAAGCGGCTGTGCCTTGACCTGACAGGACTGCCGCCTACATCGGAACGTATGGAGCGTTTTGCGAAAGATACTACTGATGCAGGATATGAGCGCATGGTAGACGAACTGTTGCAGGATAGCGCCTACGGCGAGAAAATGGCTATACACTGGATGGATGTGGCGAGGTATGCCGATTCACACGGGTATCAGGACGATAATTACCGCAGTATGTGGCCCTGGCGCGATTGGGTGATACATGCCTTTAATGAAAATCTTTCTTACAAAGACTTTATCACCTGGCAGCTGGCAGGCGACATGATGCCCGGTGCTACGCGGGAGCAATTGCTGGCATCCGGTTTCAACCGTAATCATAAAATCACTGAAGAAGGTGGGGTAATAGATGAAGAATACCGGGTAGAATACGTGACGGATCGTACGAATACATTTGGAAAAAGCCTGCTGGGTATTACGATAGAATGTGCGCATTGTCATGATCACAAGTATGATCCTTTCTCTCAGAAGGAGTATTATGAATTGTTTGCGTTCTTTAACAGTGTAAAAGAAGTAGGGCTGCAGTCGACCGTAGGCGGACCTGAAACCTACGCCAAGACGCCCTATATGGAGATCTCCAAAGAAGATCTGCAGGGGGTGTTGAAATTCATTAATAAGCAGGACACCAACCGCCTGATCGTATCCGTTATGGGCGACAGGGACACTGCGCGAAAAACGTATATCCTTGGCCGTGGGAACTATGATAACCCGACCCTGGAGGTACAGCCTGAAACGCCGCATGCGGTGTTGCCATTCGACAGTAAGAAGTATCCAACAAACCGGTTGGGTTTGGCCGCCTGGTTGTTCGATCCACGGAATCCGCTTACAGCAAGGGTTTTCGTTAACCAGGAATGGCAGGAAATATTCGGCAGAGGGATCGTTAAAAGCACCGGTGATTTTGGAATGCAGGGAGATCTGCCTGCCAATCCGCAGTTGCTCGACTGGCTGGCAACAGACTTTATGCAGCATGGATGGAATATAAAACGGTTAATGAAGCAGATGGTCATGTCGGCCACCTACCGGCAATCGGCAGTGGTTTCACCGGAGAAGCTACGCATCGATCCTGAGAATATTTATCTCTCCCGCGGGCCTCGTTTCCGCCTGCCGGCAGAGCTGGTCCGCGACCTTGTACTGCAAAGCAGCGGGCTGCTGGTGCATACCATCGGAGGGCCGAGTGTAAAGCCCTACCAGCCCAAAGGGCTTTGGGAGATGGCTACATCCGGCAGGGGGATCTTAGCAACCTACCGGCAGGATCATGGAGCGGGCCTTTACAGACGAGGACTATATACCTTCATCAAACGCACCGTGCCGCCACCTTCCATGATGATATTTGATGCCAGCAACCGCGACCAGTGTGAGGTGAAACGTGCCAGCACCAATACACCGCTGCAGGCATTGATCATGCTGAATGATCCTACTGTGCTGGAAGCATCGAGGGTATTGGCTTCCCGGCTGATGCAGGCCGATAATGATGCAGCGCGCAACATTCAGCAGGCCTTCCGTCTGATTGTGTGCCGCAAGCCTGAGCAGCATGAAACCACCTTGTTACAAAAGTATTATGAGCAGCAGCAACAGTTGTATAAACGTCAGCCGGATAATGCGATGAAACTGCTGCGTCATGGGGAATACCCGATGGCAGCAAATCTGGATGTAGCCTCCTGGGCTGCAATGATGCAGGTTATCACTACCATCTACAATCTTGAAGAAACATTGTCAAAAACCTGAGTTACACCTTTAATAAATACGGGAAGATGAAAAATGAATTTATAGAACATCACCTGAACATGAACCGGCGCAAATTCTTATCGCGTCTGAGCCTGGGCATAGGTAGTGTGGCACTGGGTTCCCTGCTGATACCGGATGTTTTCAGTAAGGGAAGTGCCGAGGAAGCAGCTTTTATTCCGGGGATACCGCATTTTGCGCCCAAGGCCAAAAGGATTATTTACCTGTTTCAGAATGGTGCGCCGTCGCAGCTGGAGAGCTTCGACTATAAACCCAAGCTCCGGGAAATGATGGGGCAGGAGTTGCCAGCTTCCATCCGCATGGGGCAGCGCCTCACGGGGATGACCGCGGGTCAGGCATCTTTCCCTTTGGTAGGATCTCACTACGATTTTCACCAATATGGCGCATCCCGGGCATGGATAAGCGATCTGTTCCCGCATACGGCGAAGATCGTTGACGATATATGTATTGTGAAATCGATGTTCACGGAAGCGATCAACCACGATCCGGCACTTACGTTTTTCCAAACCGGGGCTCAGCAGGGAAACCGCGCCAGCTTTGGTTCCTGGATGAGTTATGGACTGGGAAGTGAAAATAAAAACCTGCCTGCTTTCTGCGTATTACTGTCAAGAGGAAAAGGCAATGGACAGGGTGTATACTCGAAGCTCTGGTCTAATGGTTTCCTGGATAGTATACATCAGGGCGTGCAATTCAGTAGCGGAGAAAGTCCGGTGTTGTACCTGAACAACCCGGATGGCATAGATATGGCCAATCGCAGGCAGATGCTGGATCAGCTGGCAGCCTTGAATGAACAGTCTTACAAGGAATTTGGTGACCCGGAAATCAGTACTAAAATACAGCAATACGAGATGGCCTATCGCATGCAAACGGCGGTGCCGGAGCTGACGGATCTGTCGAAGGAACCGGATGATACCATCAAGTTATACGGACCGGATTGCCTGGTGCCGGGAACATTTGCCGCGAACTGCCTGCTGGCGAGGAAGCTGTCGGAAAGCGGCGTGCGTTTCATACAGCTGTATCATCAGGGCTGGGATCAGCATGGTAATTTGCCTAATGAAATGGCTGGTCAGGCGAAAGATGTAGACAGGGCATCAGCAGCATTGATAACCGATCTGAAGCAAAGGGGATTGCTGGATGAAACACTGGTGATCTGGGGCGGTGAATTTGGTCGCACGAACTATTGCCAGGGTAAAATGACTGCCGACAATTATGGCCGCGATCATCATCCGCGCTGCTTTTCCATCTGGATGGCCGGAGGAGGAGTAAAGTCGGGTATTGTATATGGAGAGACAGATGAATTTGGATATAACATCATCAAAGATCCGGTGCACGTGCATGACTTTCATGCCACCGTACTGCATCTGATGGGACTTGACCACGAAAAATTAACATTCAAACACCAGGGCCGCCGTTACCGGTTAACAGATGTTGCCGGTAAAGTGATACCGGGATTAATGGCCTAAAAAACAGTATATCATGGAAAGAAGAAAATTCATACAGGCTTCCGCGTTAGCAACCGCATCATTTTATATCTCCCGGGATCTTTTTGCCTCCTCCAAAGGCCCGGTGTACGGCCATAACAATATGAAGTATGTGTTGGATACGAAATGGGGCACGCTCGACAGCAGCCGTTATCCGGTAAAAGACTGTCATGAAATGGTGCAGGACAAAAAAGGAAGGATCATTCTGCTGACAAATGAGACCAAAAACAACATATTGGTGTATAACAAATCAGGCAAACTGCTCGAAAACTGGGGCCATGAATTCCCTGGTGCACACGGCCTGACATTGACGAATGAAAACGGCACCGAATACCTGTTTATTACAGATACAGAAAAACATCAGGTATATAAAACCACTATGGATGGAAAAATCCTGATGACGATCGATTATCCTGCTGAAACAGGCGTGTATAAGAAGAAAGAAGAGTTTGTACCTACAGAAACTACAGTGGCTGATAACGGCGATTTCTATATAGCAGATGGTTACGGTGCGCAATACGTTATGCGCTATGACCGGAATGGTAAACTGCTGGCTTACTTCGGAGGAAGAGGAGCGGGTGATGAGCATCTGGACAATGCGCACGGCATTTGTGTGGATCACAGAAAAGGCGAACCAACGCTGATTGTCACTGACCGCACACGGAACTGCTTTAAACGGTTCAATATGGATGGAAAGTTGTTGGAAGTGATTGCACTGCCGGGTGCCTGCGTATGCCGGGCTGTCATCAAAGGAGATCACCTGTATGCAGCCGTTTTGAGATCACCCAATATGGATGTAAACGGCAGCGGCTTTGTTACCGTGCTGGATAAAGACAACAAAGTGGTGTCTAACATTGGCGGCACGGCCCCTACCTACAGTAACGGCGTATTGCAGCCCATGCAGCAGGCAGAGAAGATATTTGTACATCCGCATGATGTATGTGTTGATAATGATGAGAACCTGTATGTGGCACAATGGAATGCAGGTAAAGTGTATCCTTATAAACTAAGGAGGGTATAATGGAGGTGAAACGAAACGCCCGGTGGCAGCAGGTGGGTGAAAGCCTGTTGTTTGTCCTGAATATATTTATCCTTTTTTTGCTGGTCTTTCATGATAAAGTGATACTGCCGCCCTGGTTACAGGTACTGGGGCGTATGCATCCGCTGGTATTGCATTTTCCAATAGTTATACTATTGCTGGCGGGTATTTTATCTTTTGTGAGACTACCTGAACCCGGTGCAGAACAATGGAAAAAGCAACTCACGAAAGTACTGCTACTGACAGGTGCACTCAGTGCAGCCGTTACCGTTATAATGGGTCTTTTTCTGTCGGGAGAGGAAGGTTATCACGGAAGCGGAACGCTGCAGTGGCATAAATGGAGCGGCGTGATCATGTGCTGGCTGGCATCCGGCTGGTACTGGTTCGGTCAGTCGCTGGAAAGCCCCATGGCACAGCGGATCAGTGCGGTAGGAGTAGCCGTATTACTGCTGGTAACCGGTCATTTGGGCGCGGATATCACGCACGGGGAAAACTACGTACTTGCACCGGTAACGCCTGCACGAAAGGGTATTGATGTACCGTTAGACAAGGCCCTGGTGTATGACCATCTTATAAAACCAGTACTGGAAGAAAAATGTTTAAGCTGCCACAACGCCGGAAAGGCAAAGGGAGAGCTGGCGATGGAGCTGCCGCAACAGCTGCTGAAAGGAGGGAGGAACGGTAAGCTCTTTGTGGCGGGCAAACCGGAAATGAGCCTGCTGATAGAACGGCTTCACCTGCCACTGGATGCAAAAAAGCACATGCCACCGGCAGGCCGGCCGCAACTTACACCCGAAGAACTGGATCTTTTGTATTACTGGATCAAAGACGGAGCAGACTTTAAAACCAGGGTGGCAGCATTGCCTGCGCGCGACAGCCTGCGGTTGATAGCCGCATCGATGCTGAGGCCGGCGGCCGCACCCGTATACGATTTTGGCGCAGCTGATGAGAAACTTGTTCAACAGCTGAATAATAATTACAGGGTTATTTATCCGATTGCTTTACATGCCGCACCACTGATAGTAAATTTCTACAATAAAGATCAGTTCAATGGCAAGTGGATCACTGAATTACTGCCGCTTAAAAAACAGATCATTGAAATGCATCTGCAGAAAATGCCGGTGCAGGATGCAGATCTGAATACCATCTCTCAGTTTACCTCTTTAAGGACCCTTAACCTCAGTTTTACTAACGTAAAAGGGCAAACGCTGTCGGCCCTTACGAAGTTACCGCACCTGGAAAGCCTTTCTCTTTCCGGTACTCCGGTAACGCTGCAGCAGCTGCAGGTATTAAAACAGGTGGCATCGCTGAAAGAGCTGTACCTGTGGAATACTTCACTGACGGCGGCCGACCTCGACAATGTGCAGAAAACATTTGCGCAGGTGAACGTTATCAAAGGGTTTCAGAACAATGGCAACCAGTTGCTGAAATTGAATCAACCACAGTTGCTGAATACTGCACTCGTATTCCGTGATCAGATGCAATTGCTGCTCCGGCATCCGGTACGGGGTGTGGATATACATTATACTACTGACGGATCGATGCCGGATAGCGTAAATTCACCGGTGTTTAAAGACAGCCTGTTACTGGCTGCCAATACCGTGGTGAAAGCTATCGCATGTAAAAACGGCTGGTATGCCAGCGATCCGGTGCAATTCAGCTTTTACCGGTCGGCCTACCGGCCCGATAGCATGCGGCTGATCACGCAGCCCAGCGGAACCTACACCGGTGAAGGAGCGAAAACGCTTTGCGATGGGCTGAAGGGCGGAACAGATCAGGGAAATGGAAAGTGGCTTGGTTACAACAAAGACCCGATGGAAGCCCTGATGTTATTTCAACAACCGGTACCGCTGAAGTCTGTTACCATAGGTATCCTGAGAAATATCGGCGGGTATATTTTCCCACCGGAAAAAGTGGAGGTATGGGGAGGTACAGATCCGGCGCATTTGAGACTGTTGAAGAAAGTAGTGCCGGCTGCCGGGAAAAAAGATGACCCTGCAGCGTCGCTCGACGTAGAGTGTTCATTCCCCGAAGCGCGTGTATCCTGCGTGAAGCTGGTATTGGTGCCGGTAGCGAAACTGCCTGAGTGGCATCCCGGAAAAGGAGGGAAGGGATGGGTGTTTGCGGATGAGGTGTTGTTTAACTAGCTGTTATAATCCCTACCTTTAAGGGGACAGAACAGCAGCAAATAATGAAACAACATAAGTACGAAGAAATAGCAGCAGAAATAGCAGATAAGATCCTCGGAGGGCAGTACCTGCCTGGTCATCGCCTGCCCTCCGTCAGAACCCAGAAAGAGCGTTATAAAACCAGCCTGAGTACTATTCAGCATGCCTATGATGATCTGGCGCTAAAGGGACTAATAGAACGCTTTCCCCGTTCCGGATATTATGTAAGTGCCCGTCCGGCGCCGGGAGGCAAGTTACCCACGGGGAATATAGTGCGTGATCCGTTATTCAAGAATAATCTTGCTGTCATTACCTCAGAAAACCTGCATCGGAGCGCACTTTCGGAGTTTAATGTGGCGGCTCCCGGTGATCTTCTCTTACCACAACAGTTATTGCTGAAAACTATGCAGCAGGTGATCCGTGAAAAAGGAGCATCGTTGCTGAAGTACTATCCATCGAACGGGTTAGCCAGCCTGCGGGAAAAGATCACGCAGCGTGCGGCAGATCACAACACGCGTCTGAGAGCGGAAGAGGTGCTGATTACAGATGGTGCATTGCAGGCCATTTATATCGCACTGTCGGCGGTATGTGTACCCGGCGATCTTATCGCTATTGAAAGTCCCTGCATTTTCTCCGTGCTGGAAGTGGTAAGGGTACTGCGTCTGAAGGTAATAGAGATACCGGTAGATACAATCAATGGAATGAACCTGGATATGCTGAAAGAAGCATGTGCGTCGTATTCTGTTAGATCTATTGTTCTGACTCCTAACTTTCATAACCCAACCGGGGCACTGATGACTGACCGGCAAAAGCAGCAACTGCTGGCGATCGCAAAAAAGCATAATATTCCTGTTATAGAAAATGATATTTATGGCGATTTATACTTTGAAGGGGTTCGTCCGTCTACGATCCGATCATTCGACAGCAGCGGGCTGGTGATGACCTGCGCCTCTTTTGCCAAGTCGCTGGCGCCGGGAATCAGGTTGGGTTGGCTGGCGGCCGGGCGCTATTTCAGGCAGGCAGAGCAGGTACGTTTTGCAATAGGCAGCAGCGTGACACCAGTTTACCAGGAGACGATGAATAAGCTGTTGGGTGCGAGTGCGTACGAAAAACATCTGCGTATGTTCCGTAGTCAGCTGAAGCAGCAGTGTGAGCAAAGCATACAGCTTATCCGTGAATATTTTCCGCCAGGAACGCTAGTAGCTGCGCCTTCGGGGGGGTATCACCTATGGGTGAATTTACCGGAGCAACTGGCTATGCCATCTTTCTACAAATATTGTGAAAAGGCAGGTATAAGATTTACACCGGGTTCCGCATTTTCTTTTACCAGTGCTTATGAACATTGCTTCCGGCTGGTGTTTGCCGATACCTACACTCCCATGAAGAAAGCAGCCATAAAGAAGGCGGGGGCCTATGCCGTTGCCCATTCCTGAATAGCTGTACCACTTGTTTTTCCGCATTCTGTATCCTGTGCTCATCTTACTTTAGTGCCTCACTTTCAATAACCGAATATGAGTGCAAATATTATTACGAAGTATGCGGTAGCATCGGATAAAATGGTGGATGAGTTGTTGCACCTTATCCGTACATGGTCTTCTGAACATCCAGGTAATGAAATAGACGGGCAATATACCCGTAAGCCGTTAGTAAACAGTATGAACAGTTTTTCTTCGCAATGGCTGGTAACGTATCATGATGATGAACCGGCAGGATTTGCGCTGCTGACAGAAGGAGGGGAGCGGCCGGAGTTTACAGCAGGCAGGCGGGCCGTACAGCTCTCCCTTTTTGCAGTAATAAAAAAATATGCCGCGGCAGGCGTGGGTAATTCACTGTTGGAAAAATGTCTGCATATATACAAGAACAGGGAAATGATGTGGATGGAACCGGCAATGGTACAGGAACAATCTGTATTGCTTGAAAATTATGGATTTACGAAGAGCAGTGAGTATTTAGTGAAGGAAGGATTATAGTTATTTAGCGCAGGGTGTGACTGTGAAAGCCGGCTGAACCCGGCGGATCTGCAAGGGATTCGCAAAGCCGGCTCATTAAATGTGCTGTGGGCGGCTGTGGCAGCAACATTTTGTAAATTCCAAAAGGTTGTATTACTTTCATGTATCGCAACCACGTATGACTAACTTATACCGGCCTTGATCCACGATAATGAACAGGATTTACTGCTCTCTGTTGCCAGAGGAGATGAACGGAGCTTTCACGCACTGGTGAAGCATTACTGGCCACAGGTATATGGCACCGCACTTCGTCTGACCCGGAACCCGGAGCAGGCAAAAGATCTCTCACAGGATATTTTTCTGAAACTATGGAATAACCGGGAAAAGTTACCCGGGGTAGATAAGGTAACCACCTTTATATATGTATGTGCCCGCAACCTGATCATGGACCATTTGGAAAAAAAGGTTTTGCGGACAGAGCATCTTGATCAAATGGCTGAAACACTGTCGGACGAACCATTCGGCGATGCCCAGTCGGGCCTGGAATACAAGGAGCTGGAAAAGATGCTGATGCTGGCCATTGAGCATTTACCGGAGAAAGTAAAAACAGTATTTGTGCTGCATCGTTTTAACGGACTGAGTCATGTGCAGATTTCCCGCAAACTGAATATTTCCGTAGTCAGCTCGCAGACCTATATCGTCAGAGCGTTGCGTAGTATCCGCGAGTACCTGAACCGGCATTCCGAGCATGTTTTCGTATGGCTGGTATTGCTTTCCGGTTTTTTTTCATGATTTTTTAGAATTTACTGTCTTACCCCTGATTCCTTTCCCGTCCTTATATACGGGGACGATCATTAAACCTGTATCAGCATATGCCTGAAAGAACTTTTGATGAATTGTTTAATGGTTACATGAGTGGAACGCTCAACGCTGAAGAACTTCGACAGTTCAGGGTAATGGCCCTCATGCCGGAGAACAGGGAGCGATTGTCCGGTTTGCTGCAGGATGCGTTTAATGATCCTGCTTATGCCGAACACGCGGACTATGATACAGACGAAATGGCGGGGGAAGTGGTTCGTAAAGCGAAGAAGGCAGATGAAATGCTGAGCGTATTGAAGCAGGATCGCATTTCATTATTGGAGAGGCCCTGGTTCAAATATGCAGCAGCTGCGGCAGTTTTCGTGCTGCTGATTGGAGCTACCTGGCAGTTTCATCTTTATAAACAACGCAACAGGCCTTTATTGGCATCGCATAGTGTGGTTAAGCCGGCGGCACCTCAGCCAGTGCTGATATTAGGTGATGGTTCCAGGATTGCCCTGGATAGTGTTGCCAATGGTACCATTGCACATCAGGGTGGTGCGCAGGTAGTTAAGCTGGCGAATGGTCAGGTAGCTTACAATGCTGGTACTGATGATAAAGGCGGAGCGGTATTCAATACTATGCAAACGCCGAATGGTTGTCTTTATCAGCTTACGCTCCCGGATGGTTCAAAGGTATGGCTGAACGCTGCTTCCGCTATACGTTATCCGACGGTATTCCCGTCTGATTCACGATTGGTGGAAGTAACGGGAGAAGCATATTTTGAAATAGCAAAAGACGAGCGGCGGCCATTTGTTGTGAGTGCAAGAGGTATGCAGGTTAAAGTATTGGGAACAGCTTTCAACGTCATGGCCTATCCGGATGAAGGGGCCGTGAAAACCACCCTGGTAGAAGGAATGGTGAAAGTAAATGCAGATAAGCTCCTGCATCCCGGAGAGCAGGCTGTGTTGAACAGCCACAGTGGCCAGCTTACCGTGAATAAACCGGATATGGCGGAAACGCTGGGATGGAAGAATGGAGAATTTTATTTCAGAGATACAGATATCACTACCATCATGCGCCAGATAGCCAGGTGGTATGATGTGGAAGTGAAATATGAGGGCGATATGTCAGATATAGTGCTGTCGGGGATTGTAGCCAGAACCGCACAGGTATCGCAACTGTTAAAAGCACTGGAATTAACCAAAATCGTACGTTTTAAGATACAGGGAAAAACTATTATCGTAATGCCTTACCAGGCAGCTCATTAAATTACCAGTTAAATAACATCATGTCATGACCTGATTTTCTGCACGGATAACCTGCGTATAATCCTGCCGAAAGCCAGTTGCCGGGGCCCCGGCAAGGGATAGTGCGTCTTATACTCAGGAACAGGTTCCACGTTCAACCGTGATTGCTCAATAAGAGTAATCTTTGCCTAATATTAAAATCCACGCCTGAAAAATATGAATTTCCTTACCAAAGGTTCCCGGCCTTTAAAGAGATGGCCAGCCAAAACAGCGCTGATCGGGATGATCCTCCTGCTGCTACACACAGGCAGCTACGCACAGAATGTAACATTGTCAGTGAAGAATGTTCCACTTGAAAAAGTGTTTGCATTACTGAAACAACAAACCGGATATTCATTCATCTGGAGAGGGCAGCAATCAAGCGCCTATAACAAAGTATCGCTGGAATGCAAGAATGAACCATTTCAGCAGGTATTGAAAAATTTCCTCGATAACTTATCGCTGACTTATGAGATAACTGATAAGATAGTAGTGGTTACCAGGAAAGAAAACCAGGTTCCTTCCGGAGGTAAGGATCAGGACAAGATCATCATTAACGGGAGGATATCGGACGAGAAAGGTGCGGTTTTACCCGGGGTGAGTGTAAGGCTGAAAGGCAGTACGACCGGGGTTACTACTGATAATCAGGGACATTTTTCCATACCGGTTTTCGACGGAAATAACGTGATTGTTTGTTCCTATATTGGCTTTGAAACAAAAGAAATTACTGTAAGCAACCAGCAGACGCTGAACATCATGATGAAGCTGGCCAGCGCTTCGCTGAACGACCTGGTAGTGGTCGGATATGGTACGCAGTCTAAGAAAAACATGACTTCTTCCGTATCGTCCATCAAAGGCAATGAGTTGGCTGGTGTTGCGGTCACCAATCTCGATGCGGCTTTGCAGGGAAAGGCGGCCGGCATGCAGGTGGTGCAGAACTCCGGTGCACCCGGCGATGAAACGTATATCCGTATCCGTGGTAACGGTTCACTGTTTGGTGAAAACCGCCCGCTGTATGTGATAGACGGTGTGCCTATGAGTAACCTGCCCGCTGCACAATACGGTATCTCCGGTGATGGCCAGCGCATCGCTACTACCAATAATATTAACCCCAATGATATTCAGTCGGTGGAGATTTTGAAAGACGCCGCCGCCGCAGCTATCTATGGTTCCAGGGGCGCCAACGGTGTTATCCTCATCACCACCAAAAGAGGTGCAGAGGGAAAGTCACGGTTTGCTTTCAATATGTATACCGGCTTTGCACAGATCCCGAAACGTTTACCAGTACTCAATGGCGAACAATTCGTACAGCTGTTCAAAGAATCGCGCGCCAATGCCAACCTGCCTGATGATCCGGCCATTGTAAACACCGGCAGGAACACCAACTGGCAGGATGCCATTTTCCGCAACGCACCCGTTTCAGACTATAACTTGTCTATTTCCGGTGGTACGCCCAAAACATCCCATTATATCTCGTTGGGATATCTTGATCAGACAGGAACCATCGTTGGTGTACAGCATTTCAAACGCTTTAATGGCCGTGTGAATTTCGACTTTGCCGCTACCGATAAAATAAAGATCGGTGTGAATTTAACAGGTGTGCATTCCATCAACAACCGTATGGATAACAGCTTTTCAGGACAATCAGTATTGGCCCTGGCATTGATTGAGAACCCCAACGATCCTATTTACAACCCCAATGGAACTTATTACACAGATCCCAACCGCCGCTGGACCAACCCGGTGATGATTGCTAATAATCTCAGATTTCAATCGAACGTAAACAGCTACATCGGTAATGTGTATGGAGAGTACAACATTATACCCGGACTGAAATTCAGAACCAGCTTTGGTTTTGATAATCAGCAGGTGACCGACGACCGTTATCAGTCTAAGCTGGTGAACAATGGTACTCCTGCTTCCGGCTTTGTTTCTGTGTTCACACAGTTTCTTTGGGTGAATGAAAATACACTGTCTTATTCACCGATGTTGAGAGGTAAGCATAAGCTGACCGCTTTAGTCGGACAAAGTGCACAGGAAGCTACCGTACGTCGTATAGGCGTTTCCGGTAATACCAACTCTACTGATATCATTCAGGCGGTTACCGGATTTACCCAACTCTTTTCCCCACTGGATTATCGTTCGCAATGGGGGCTGGTTTCGTATTTCGGCCGGTTGAGCTATAACTACGACGATCGTTATCTGTTGGAAGGTGTAGCGCGGACAGATGGTTCTTCCCGTTTCGGGTCGAACAAGCGTTATGGATTTTTTCCGTCAATTTCTGCAGGCTGGCGGGTGAGCAACGAATCATTCATGAAGCAGCAGCGGTTTATCAATGAACTGAAGATCAGGGGAAGCATTGGGGTTACTGGTAATAACGAAGGATTAGGAAGCGATTTTCCGTCGCTCGCCACTTATTCCACCGGGTATAACTATGGTAACGACGCGGGTATTGCACCTACCTCCTTATCGAACCGGGATCTTAGCTGGGAAGCTACCACCGCCTCTAATATCGGGCTGGATGTTACTTTCCTCAACAGCCGCATCAATGTAACCATAGATGCATATCGTAAAGTAACTAACCGCCTTATTTTTAAACTGGATCTGCCGTATACATCGGGATTCGGTCGCACGAATGGCGCGAACATCGGACAACTGCTTAACAAGGGTTTGGAAATCTCTGTTAATACAGACAATATCAGAGGGCCTTTCACCTGGACAACCAACTTCAATATGTATTTCAACAGGAATAAGATCACCAGTCTGCCTGAAACCGTGATCGGCGATCCTTCCAGCTCTGACTTTACAGAAGCATTGCCGGGTTCATTTTACTCCAGCTCTCCAACGAGTATATTCCGTGTAGGCGAGCCCGTTGGTTCCTTTTTTGGATACCGAAGCAAGGGTATAGATCCTAAAACAGGGAACGTTATTTACGACGATATTAATCACGATGGTAAGATCACAGCGGCCGACAGGGTAATCCTGGGCAATGCACAGCCGAAATTTACCGGTGGTTTAACCAATAGTTTCAGCTATAAGGGGGTAGACCTGAGCTTCTTCCTGTACTGGTCTTACGGCAATAAAGTATACAATCAGACACGCAACATGCTGGAAAGAATGAATGCCTATAACAATGGGGATCTCAACACCCTGCGCAGGTGGACTCCGCAGAATACCATCACCGACATTCCGAAGGCAGTATTCAATGATCCGGTTACGCCTAACAGTCTCACTAACGGGGAGATGTCGCAGCGCTTTGTTGAAGACGGTTCTTTCCTGAGAATGAAGAATGTGACCCTGGGGTATACTTTTGCATCTTCCATGCTGAAAAAGATCAGGATCAGCAGTGCCAGGGTATATGCGAGTGCGCAGAACCTGTTTATCATCACCAATTATTCCGGACTGGATCCTGAATCACAGAACCAATCGGTGAAGAATTCCCAGTTGGGGATTGACTGGGCAGTGCAACCACAGCCGCGTACTTTCCTGTTAGGATTAAATGTGAACTTCTAAAAGCAGCGACCATGAAAAACGTAGGATTTTTATTCATCATCATAGCATTTGCTTCCTGCACGAAGGTATTGGATCAGACACCGGAATATACCATCGCAGAGGAGAATTTCTGGCAAACCGGTAACGACGCGGAGGGTGCGGCTATCGGCATTTATCCGGCAGTGCAGAGTCTTGCGCAGCAGTATCCGCTGGCATTTGATGCCGCCTCTGATGCGGCTGTGGCATTGCTGGCTAATTACAGTCCTTTTTCTACCCACGGGATACCGGTAGATAATCCAATCATAGCTGCTTACTGGCAAAATAACTATACAGGTATCGGCCGTGCTAACGATCTGCTGAAACATGTACCTGCCATGAAAGACAGCTTGTTTGCGCCGGGCCGCAAAGATCAGCTGCTGGGAGAAGCCCGTTTTCTACGTGGATATTTCTACTACAATCTGGTAAAAGCATTCGGGGCAGTACCACTGGTAACCGTGCCGTATACTTCTTTCAATGCCGACTTCACGATTGCACGTACCTCTACCGATAGTATTTATCAGCAAATTATTTCGGATCTGCAGGCGGCGGAAGCTACTTTGCCCGTTAGCTATGCAGCGGCAGCTTCTACCAGAGGCCGTGCCAGCCAGGGTGCAGCAAAAGCATTGCTGGCGAAAGTATACCTGAGCCAGAAGAACTACGATGCTGCAGCCGCTAAGGCACTGGACGTCATGAACAATACGTTGTATTCGCTTGTTAGTGGCAGTGCAGCATATGCAGGTATGTTTTCTCCCAATACTAAAAACAGTTCGGAAGCCATCTGGGAGATACAATATCTGAACGCTTCAGCACAGAACAACGGGTTATACAGTTTCTATATACCGGTAACCGGCGTACCTGCCGGTATACAAACAGGCAGCTACCAGATAGCGCCAACAGATACGATCGTTAAATCGTATGAAGCAGGTGATATCCGGAAGAATGCAGCACTGGGCGTGAGTGTGGCAGGGCCTAATAACCCGTCGGTACCGTATGTAAACAAATACAACCGGCTCACTAACGGAACAGAACCTGATATCATTGCATTGCGACTGGCAGATATCATCCTGGTGAGAGCAGAAGCATTGAATAACCTGGGCAAAACAGCAGATGCCACTGACCTGTTGAATATGATAAGAAGAAGAGCATTTGGTTTGCCGCTGACAACACCCTCAGCACATGACTATCCTCAGCCGTCGGACGGCACGCTAACACTGGCAATAGAGAAAGAGCGGTTTAAGGAACTGGCCTTTGAAGGGCAGCGTTTCGATGACCTGGTGCGTACCGGAAGGGCTACCGCCGTGTTGGGTATTAAGCCTGAGCAAACCCTTTGGCCCATTCCATTGCGTGAGATCGGACGTAACCCGAGGCTGGTGCAAAATCCTGGCTATTGATCACCCTCAAAATAAAATAGATGAAAAAAATTCTAACCGCTGCATTATCGCTGTTACTGGCCGCAGATGCCAGTTATGGACAGTATACCACTACCTGGGTAGGGAATACATATTCAGACGTAGCCAATCATGTTGGCAACTGTGCGCGTTCTATGTGGGTATCTCCGGAAGGAGTTGTATATACGGCTTCCGGGTGGGATGAAAAAGGGAGGAATATAGGAATCTATCAGAATGGAGCCACCCTGGGATCTATGGGAGGCAATAAAGAATCACAAGGCAGCGCCATAGGCGGAGATGCCACTTATATTTTTACGGCACAGGAAACACCTAACAGTGGAAAAGTAGGACGGTACAACCGTACTACCAAATTCCGGGATCTGTTGTTTGTTGGAAGTACCGGCACCGGCGACGCGATTAAAGGGATAGTCGTATCAGCAGGACGCGTTTTTGTTAGTGATTCCAGTGGTAGCCGCATCGCGGTATTTACCACCGGAGGAGTGCTGATACGGCAATGGCCGGTAACAACGCCAGGCCCTATTGCTATTGACAGTTCAGGTACGGTATGGGTGTCGCAGGTAAATACCGGTATTATCCGCAGCTTCGACTCTACCGGAGTGGCCGGCGTCACTTTCTCTATCGGCAGTAACTCGCAGATATCGTCGATGTATGCCGATAGCGCCCGGGGCCAGCTGCTGGTCGGAGATCAGGGGCCCGACATGAACATCAAAATCTACGGCAATCTAACGGGAACGCCTGTACTAACCGGCACGTTCGGCGTGCAGGGGGGATACCTGAATGAAAACGGCGCTATCAGAGGCGCTGTTGGAGCCAGGCGATTCACTCGCGTGGCGGGCATCGGAAGAGACGCTTCGGGCAAATTATACGTCCTGAATAATCCCTGGGGCGGTACCTGGGATCTGGGCCGCAATGGTGTAACAGATATTCATTGCTATAACGATACCACGTTGTTGTGGACCTTACAGGCATTGAATTTCGAAGGGAATGCCTCAGCAGATGCCGGCACTGACGGGCAGCTGTTGTACAGCGGGAATATTATTTATTCCTATACCGGCACCGACGGTGGGTCCTTTGTAGCCAATACCGTTGATCCTTACCGCTATCCTAAAGATGCGCGTATTCAGATGAACGATCATGCCAGAGGCGAACATTTCGGGCATCTGGCCAATGTTAACGGGCATCGTATACTGGTGGCCTGTAATCAGAATGCAGATGTTTTCTACACCTACTATTTCAATCCCGCTACTGATGGTTATATAGCGATTCCAAACGATACGATCAGTGCTATACGTAATGGTTTCTGCCTGGATTCGATAGGAGATATCTGGGTGTCGAAAGATAAAAGCAATGCCATACAGCACTATCCGCTTACTGGTTTTGCCGCAAATGGCAAACCTATCTACGGCCCCGTTATTTCCACGCCTACGCCGGCATCGATTGCGCGATTGAACCGGATAGAATACATTCCTGCCAGCGACGTAATGGTATTGGCGGGTGGGAACACCGACTGGACGCTGATAGGCAACCGCATCGAAGTATACAGGGGCTGGCTTGCAGGCAACAGAACTCCCGATACGGTCATCACATTGAGCAGGGCCCAGGCAAAATCAATGTCTGCCGCAGGCAATTATCTCTTTGTGGGTTATTATGCTATTCCGGAAATTGACGTCTTTAATCTTACAACCGGTGCGTTGGTACTTACCATGACCAGCGCTAATCCTGCTGTATACGTTGGTAACGACGTGGATTCTGAATATGGTATCAAAGCGTATCATCGCAGTAATGGTCAGTATATGATTACGAAAGATGATTACAATGCCAACAAGATAGTATTGCACCTGTGGACACCCGCGGCGGATTCCGCTACACCACCGGCAGCGCCGGCGCCGGCCATGAAAGCCACTACAGGCACCGTTCAGCTGAAAGTGTATCCTAACCCGACCACTAACATCCTGTACACAGATGTAAAACTGAATGATACGAAAGCATGCCTGGCGAACATCTACGATCTCTCCGGTAAAATTGTAAAAACCACTGCCATCAAAAGCGGTGAGCCGGTAAGAGTAGATGTAAGCAGCCTGCCGCAGAATGCCTATATACTGGTAATTACAGATGCTTCCAGCGGGCGGGCATTAGGTCAAAGTAAGTTTGTAAAGCAATAGATGAATGAAATATTTATGGATGCTGGTGCTGTTGCAGATAAGCACCCTGGAGATGTTTGCACAGATGAAAGCACCAGAGGAATGGGTAAATTATGAATCAGTTTTTGGCGTGAAAAACCGCCAGCGACACTATAACTACGATGTAGCGCTGATCCGGGCCTCCAACGCCACCAATGTGCTGTGGCCCGGAGAACAGCCCTCTTACACTATTCAGGTGGTGAACCAACTGAATGAGCCGATAAACACAACAGGTAAGATAGAAGTGATCAGCTATGGTACCCGCGGGCGCGCCGGTGATATATGGCTGCCAGAAATGGTAGACCAGGGGATTGTAGACTCTATCCCGGTTAAGATCAATATTCCGGCAAAAGGTTATGTGAACGTCGAGCAACTGTTGAAAGTACCTGAACGCTTTGGAGGTTATGCAGTGGTGATGGATCTCGGCCCCTATGGCCGGCGACTGGTAACAAGCCTCGTGCGTACCTATGCTGCCAATCCCCAGCGGATACAATATCCCAGACAATCGCTGGATGATATGGGCGCAGAATTCCTGCAACGTGTGGGAATACAGGCTATCAGGATGGGAGTGGATTACACACCGGTATCTGCTGCCGACTATCCCGCAAAGATGAAGGAGATAGAGAAGAAATTAAAAGAGTATCAGGAAAAGAATATCACGGTGTTACTAATGTTTGGAGCGGGATCCGCAGCCATGCCGCTGGGAAGGCCCCGATCATTCCTGGATTCGGGGAATGTAATGAAGAAAACCAAACAGGACTATGTATGGTTGCCGTCGGAAGACAAAGACTTTCACGAATTCGTATACCGGCTTTGCAGCAAATATGGTTGGCCCCGGGGACCAGTAACGGCGGTGTCGTTATGGAATGAGCCCTGGGAAGGATTGTCTATTTCCGGCTGGCAATCGGATATTCCGCGTTACCGGGAAATATATTCGGTAATGGCGCAGGCAGTATTGGATGCCCGGAAAAAAGGCGCAGATGTTTTGGTAGGAGGTGGGGATTCTAATTCCAATGCCTGGGATAAATTGTTTGCAGATGGTAAGATGACATTGCTGCCCGTTTTCGACTTCTGCTCCATACACTACCAGGGTATAGAATCGCCGGCCATCTACCCGGAATGGGTAAACCGGAAGTCGCCGCACGGAAGAGTGAAGATCTGGGATACAGAAAGCTGGGTCGGCAATACGGATGATCGTATAGGCCTTACCGTAGCCACCTGCCGTTCGGCTGGCTACGACCGATCCATGGGTATTTATGCCGGATATATGTATACCGGTGGAAGGGGCAGTGAGCACTTTACCCGTAAGATAAGAACCCCGCAGGGAATAACTGAAATCACGCGCATCCCCGATACCTGGTCGCAGGCAGCAGCATTGGCTGCAGTACAGCACCTGGTGGGAGAGCGGGATTTCCGGCAATTACTATTCACCAACGGGCTGCCCTGGGTAATGGTATTCGACGGATTAAACAAGCATCCTGATGATGGTACGGTGGTAGTTTGCGGAGATATAGGAGAGGCTTTTGGTCCGGAGCATGTGCTGTTCAGGGGGGTGAGAGGCCTGAATCAATCCGCTAAAACCGAAGGCGTTTACCAGCCGTTGATTGGTGGTAAAATGACCTTGCCGGCAGCGCATTTCCATTTGTACGATTTTTATGGCAACGAAGTTTTACCGGTTGCTGGTCATCTGGAGATACCATTGAACAGCCAGGGTTATTACCTGCGCACAGATGGCAGCCAGGGTTCTTTCGATCAATTGCTGGCAGCGATGAAAACCGCCAGGGTAGAAGGTTATGAACCGGTGGAAATTATAGCGAAGGATATGACCAGCCGTATTTCCAGGTTACCGGTAATGCAGTTGCAGCTTACCAATATCCTGAACAGGCCGGTAGCGGGTACCTTGAAAGTAACGCTGGGAGCACTGCAAATTAAAACACCCGATACGGTGAAACTGGCAGCCCACGAAACCCGCATCATCCCGGTGAAAGTAACCGGGGGCAATGAAACCCCGGATAACACATATCCGCTTGCCGTGCTGTTCGACGCCGGAGCTGATGGCAAAGCTACTCATAAAGAGAGTATGCACGTTAATGTTATATCACGGTTACATATAAACGTAGATGGGAAACTAGACGACTGGAAAACGGCTTTGCCGCAAACGGTGAGTAGCAGCGGAGCCGCCAGTGTGAGCTTAACAGAAGCGGCCTGGTATCCGTTCAAAAATTTCGACACGAAAGCCAACGGTTATGCCAACGGCTACTTCGCCTATGATGAACATTATTTTTATTTCGCCGCCAAGGTGGCCGACAGTACACCACATCCCGGTACTTACCGCTTTGAGCAGCGGCCGGACGATGAGTTCTTTTATCCCGATACCTCTTATGTAATGGACATGCAGGAGGCGCTGATCAATAAGGAAAGTGAAGCGCCGGCAACAGATTCGTCTGCCTTGCAGCTTCCGGCAGGCGAGGGCCGCATTATGCACTACCTGGAAAGCGGGGATAATACCAACTCATTCGGAGTAGATCTGCAGCTGCCATCGCCCATGCAGGTGGCGTTGTACCTGCCTAATCTTCGTGTATCCGGTATCGTGATAGAGGTCATTGACCAGACAACAGGCCGGAGGCTAATGTTCCGCCGCCTGAATGACTTATGGAACGGCACCTGGGAAGTACTGCAGCTATCAGGAAAAGTGCGCATCGTATTGCATAGCAACGCCTGGTGGTATACGCCTAAACTGGCAGCCATTATGTTCGACGCGCCAGCTAAGGATACCGGGGGGAAGGAAGACCTGGATACAAGAGGCTACTGGAAAGGCATATACGGTAAAGCCGGACACTACATAGTTGGATTGCCCGGGCAGCTACCTCGGGGAGTAGCTATGGACCTTGTTTATAAAGAAGCTAAAATTCCACTGGTATGGCCCGCGGGTGTGCGGCATTTCACCTATCGCAAAAATCCGGTTACTCCTGATAATTCAGGGTTAGGATATTCCTATGATAACGTGTTACTGGCCTTCAATGTTATCCCGGATGGAAAGGATGGAATGCTGGCATGCCCGCCAGGCACCATGCCCCGCTACACTGGCTATAAATGTACCGACTACGAATATGCCATGAATAAGGTAGCGCCACAGTATGGAGGCGGTACCGAAATATGGCGCCTGCTGGCCCCGGGATTAAACAGGAAACACTTCTTCCCACGTCAGCCTAAATCAGATAAGGAAGGCCCTGTAAAGAGCGGCAAACTGGTGATACGCCGGGAAGGAAATACCCTGATCACAGAATGCGCCATCCCCTGGGAAGAAATACCGGATGTCAAAGCAGCCATCGACAGCGGCAGTAAAATCAAACTCTCCTTCCGCGTGAACGATAACGGAGCTCCGGGAAGCTGTATGGAGCTGGCCAAAGAACGGAGTGTATCCAAGCTCAATGCCAGAGCCTTTCATCCCGACTGGAAAGTGCATTGGGCGAATGAAGTGGAGTTCGGAAAGGAATAGCTGTTGAATTAAGAATGGATAATGGGGAATTAAGAATTATGGGCGAAGACCTAAGCGGATATAATAATCATAATATCTACCTGGGTCTTCGCCCATAATTCTTAATTCCCTGGTTATCTATATCCGTATCAATATTATCGATGCTGATGGCCGGATCACAAACGGTTGCTATTTTACGTGCTCATAACACGAAAGATGAGCAATAAAAAGAAAGTGCTGGCCATCTGTGGCAGCACGCGTCAATCTTCTTCTAATCATCAGCTGATAGCTGCGATCACTAATCTGGCTGCTGACCAGTTTGATGTTGAGCCACTGGAGAACCTTGCAACCATACCGCATTTCAATCCGGACCTGGATACGGATCTTACCACGGTACCTGAACCAGTGCAGGAATTCCGTCGCAAACTGGCAGCAGCGGATGGGATATTGATTTGTACGCCGGAATATGCTATGGGCGTACCTGGTACCCTGAAAAACGCCATCGACTGGACTGTTTCCTCCATGCATTTCTCCCAAAAGCCCGTAGCGCTGATCACTGCCGCTACCTCAGGGCTTAAAGCGCACCAGTCACTCCTCGATACCTTACATGTGATTGAATCATATATTACTACCGATACCCAGCTGGTTATTTCAGGCATAAGAGTTAAAGTAAATGCGCAGGACGGAATAACGGATAAGGATACACGGGAACAGGTGAAGAAGTTGATAATAGCGTTAGCGGAAAATATGGAGAGGGTTCAGAATAGAGAATAGGGAATTAAGAATAAAGGGCGAAGATTAAAGCGTGTTTGGGTATCCACTTTAATCTTCGCCCTTTATTCTTAATTCCCTATTCTCTATTCTTAATTCACACTGTATTTCTTCTCATCAGTTACGCCCTTCCACGTATCTGTACGGAAAGGTGCTGCGGGGAATCCGTCCTTATTGAAAAGGTTATCTTCGATGTTGTCATCGGCCCAGCCGTAGCGTACTGCTACGGGATTGTTGACGTTGTCGGAGTATACGATAACGTTATTGCCACTCAGCACCGCTTTGGCGTAGTGGAACTGCTGATCAGCGCCGGCTACTTCGAAGCCGCGGATATAGCCATATTTATCTTTTACCATCAGGCCACTGCCCAGATGGTCAAAGCTCAGCGTTACCTTGTTACCGTTTACCTGCATGGATTGGTAGGTAGGGCCGGAGTAGACATTATTCTGCCCATAGGTTTGATGAAGTGCTGCTGCGGCGAGTCTTTTTCCTACATCCTGTTTATTCCGGGGGTGTATATCGTTTGATTCGCCTATATCCGTGATGACTGCCATACCGGTGTTAGGCGTGTTCAGGGTAAGGGTTTGCGCTTCCCGCAATTCTGCCCAGGTGCTGCCTTTGTGGCTGTCGCCATGATCAGCGCCATAGCTGGCGAGTTGTACAAAGTAGAAGGGGAAATCGCCCTGATTCCACAACCGGCGCCAGTCGCGGATCATCAGTGGAAACGACTGCCGGTACTGATATGCCCTGCCCGCATTGCTTTCGCCCTGGTACCAGATGGCGCCTTTGATGGCAAAGGGAAGAACAGGATGTATCATGGCATTGTAGAGCAGGCATGGGTAGCTGTTGGGGCCAACGCCAAAATTGGGCTCCATGACAGACGCAATACGGAATTTCCAGTCGCCCGCGAGCGATTGCTTCTGGCTGGCCGTACTCAGGAATACATTGCTGGCATCGCCGTAAAAGCCGCCGTTACCACCGCCATCTGTCACTTTAACCGCAATAACATTATTGCCAGGTTTCAGTACACCGGCGGGAATAGCGTATTTGCGAAGCTCATTGTATTTGTGCGTACTGCCCACCTGTACGCCGTTGATATAAGTTACGTCTTCATCGTCTACTGTACCGAGGCTCAGCACCGCTGCTTTAGCAGCATCTGCTTCGCTGACATCGAAGTTTCTCCTGAACCATACCACACCATCGAGGTTAGGCAGTTGCTGCTCTTCCCAATAGCGGGGCACCTGCATGGTTTTCCAGTCGTGGTCGTCGGCGTTGGCGGCCGACCAGCCGGCAGCAGTGGCGGCATCCGGGAGGCTGTTTTGTACTTTATTAATAGCCACCTGCAGATTGGCTTTTTGCACTTTGTTGAGCGAATCTACATTCAATACAGGTGTGCTTTTCATCAGATCCCGGAAGGCGTCGCTATTAGCCATTCCTTCATGACTGATCCAGGTTTCTACCATGGTGCCGCCCCAGGAGGTATGCAGCAGCCCGATGGGCACATGCAGCTGTTCGTTCAGGGCGCGGGCAAAGAAGTAGCCTACCGCTGTAAAATCGCCGGTATGTTCCGGGCTGGCGGCCTCCCATTTGCTGGGTAGTACATCGTTTTTAGGAGTAGCGGAGATATCTTTCGGAAGATAGAAATGCCGGATAGCAGGATTCGCTGAATTGGCCTTCTCTGCGTCTGCATTGAGCACATCATTTACATGAAACTCCATATTGGATTGCCCACTGCAAACCCATACATCCCCCATCAATATATCATGTACGGAAACATTATTAACGGTGAGCTCATAAGGCCCACCAGCGGTTTCCGGTGCCAGCAGTACTTTCCATTGGCCGTTCTTATCGGCTTTTACTGTTTTGGTCTGGCCATGGAAATGTACGGTTACTTTCTCGTTCTTATCGGCCCAACCCCATACCGGGATGGGTTTATCGCGTTGCAAGACCATATGGTCGCCAAAAATGTTAGGTAAACGAACCGCGGCATAACCGGAGGCCTGTGCCATAGCTACTGCCAGTAGTAAAACTGTTTTTTTCATAAGTGTCATTTTTCCGTGGAGATGTGGGGATAAATGTAATAAAGAGAGTTTTCATATTCATATTTTTTTGATAGAGGGGATAAAATAGGGGTTGTCTTAAAATTATATACAATTTAGGGTTAAAAGTGTAACAGCTCCGCCCCGTGTTGGTAGTAGCTTTGCATAAAATCAATTATTTATGTCAGCAACAATATCCGCGAAGCCTTTAGTCCGCGTAAAACATCAGACGATCAAAGAAACATTCCCGGTGCTGGAAATGACCTGCGCAGCCTGTGCTGTGAGCGTAGAATCGATGCTGAAGTCGGTACCCGGCGTAGCGGATGCCGGCGTTAATTTCGCCAATCAAACCGCCTGGGTACAATATGACCCGGCGGCTGCTAACCCGGAAGCCCTGCAGAACAGTGTACGCAGCATAGGTTACGACCTGTTGATAAATAAGGAAAACCAGGAAGAGGAACAGGCGGCAGCTCAGCAAAAGCACTACCAGTATATAAAACAGCGTACCATCTGGGCCGTGATATTATCATTGCCAGTGGTGATCATCGGCATGTTCTTTATGAATATACCCTACGGTAATTATATCATGATGGCCTTTGCCACCCCGGTGGTATTTGTACTGGGCCGTAATTTCTTCGTAAATGCCTGGAAGCAGGCCCGCCATGGTAAAGCAAATATGGATACCCTGGTAGCGTTGAGTACCGGTATTGCCTGGGTATTCAGTGTGTTCAATACATTTTATCCGGAATTCTGGCATCAACGCGGGTTACATGCTCACGTTTATTTTGAGGCAGCAGCCGTGGTGATTGCTTTCATCTCCCTGGGAAAACTACTGGAAGAAAAAGCTAAATCAAATACCTCATCTGCCATAAAAAAATTAATTGGCTTACAACCCAAAACAGTATTGCTGGTGGATGAAGCCGGTAAGACTACCGAAATTCCTATTTCAAAAGTAAAAGTAAATGACCTGCTGCTGGTGAAACCCGGCGAAAAAATACCGGTTGATGGAAAAGTAGCGGATGGCAGTTCTTATGTAGATGAAAGCATGATCAGTGGTGAACCGGTGGCAGTAGCCAAAAAAGCAGGTGATTCGGTTTTCGCCGGTACCATCAATCAGAAAGGCAGTTTCCGGTTCCGCGCCGAAAAAGTAGGCGCCGATACGCTGCTGGCCCAGATTATCAAGATGGTGCAGGAAGCCCAGGGAAGTAAAGCGCCGGTGCAGAAACTGGTCGATAAGATCGCCGGAATATTTGTGCCGGTAGTGATAGGTATCGCCATACTGACATTCATTACCTGGATGGTACTCGGCGGCGATAACGCTTTTACGCATGCCCTGCTTACCTCTGTAACAGTGCTGGTTATTGCCTGCCCCTGTGCGCTTGGCCTGGCAACTCCTACCGCTATCATGGTAGGCGTAGGAAAAGGAGCTGAGAATAATATCCTTATCCGCGATGCAGAAAGCCTGGAACTGGCACATAAAGTAAATGCCCTGATACTCGATAAAACCGGTACCATCACAGAAGGTAAACCAGTGGTAACAGAAGTGGTGTGGACAAACGGTGAAACAGCTGCGGAAGTATTATACACGCTCGAACAACAATCCGAGCATCCGCTGGCAGCTGCGGTAGTTGGGTATCTACAGGAAAAAAATACAACAGCCGTAACATTAGAACAATTCGAAAGTATTACCGGTCAGGGAGTAACCGGCAGGTATAACGGTAACGCCTACTTCGTAGGTAACAGCAAGTTGATGAAGGCCCGGCAGGTGAAAGTGGATGCCGGTATGCAGGCAAAGGCAGATGTCCTGCAGGAAGCAGCCAATACTGTGATCTATTTTGCAGTAAACAACCGCCTGTTGGCCGTCATCGCTATCGCCGACAAAATCAAATCTACATCTGCAGTGGCCATAGAAACATTACAACGCCAGGGTATAGAAGTATATATGCTCACCGGCGATAATGAACATACCGCCGCAGCAGTAGCCCGGGAGGTAGGTATCAAACATTATCATGCAGAAGTACTGCCTTCCTTTAAGGCAGCATTTGTAAAAGAATTACAGCAGGCTGGTAAAGTGGTGGCTATGGCGGGCGATGGTATCAACGACTCCCAGGCACTGGCCCAGGCCGATGTAAGCATCGCCATGGGTAAAGGTTCTGATATAGCTATGGATGTGGCTAAGATGACCCTTATCACTTCCGACTTGAACAGCATCCCCCGGGCGCTGAAATTATCAGGAAAAACTGTCAGCACCATTAAACAAAATCTCTTCTGGGCGTTTATATATAACGTGATCGGTATACCGATCGCCGCAGGTGTACTGTTCCCGGTAAATGGGTTTCTGCTGGATCCCATGATCGCCGGCGCCGCCATGGCGCTTAGTTCTGTAAGTGTGGTAAGTAACAGCCTGCGTTTGAAAGCGGCCCGGTTATAGACCAATAATTATATAAAAGGTATTATGAATTCTGTAATAGACCGGAGCGTGAGGGGAACTACCTTTACATCATCAATAAAGAACATAAAAATATAAGCATATGAAAAAGATATTAATGGCCGCCATTGCATCAGTAACCACTTTTATACAACCAGGTATGGCACAGGACAAAACCGTTTCTGCCCAGCTGTCACCGCTGCTGACTGCCTACTACGGTGTTAAAGATGCATTAATCAGTGGTAATGCCGGCGCTGCTGCCACCAACGCCACTGCATTTGAGAAAGCTGCCGCCGGAGTTGATATGGCTGCCATGCCACCAGCTGTACACGATGCTTATATGCCACTGGCCGATAAGCTCAGCACCGATGCCAAAGCCATCGCAGCCAGCGGAGATATCGGCAAACAACGCGAATACTTTAAAACATTCTCCGATAATTTTTATCAGCTGGCAAAAAAGGTAACACTTTCCACCAAGCCTGTTTACCAGGAATACTGTCCGATGAAGAAAGCATATTGGCTGAGCAGCAGCAGTGCTATTAAAAATCCGTACTTTGGTAACCAGATGCTGACCTGCGGAAAAGTAAGCGATACTATTCAGTAGTTTAATCCAGTATATGAAATTTGTATTCCTGAACTTTCTATTTTTAAGCCTGTGCAGTATGTTGTTTGCACAGGCTTCTTTTTCCGGTAAGCCCCGGGTGGTTCGCTACGATCTTTATGTAGGCGATACCATGGTGAATTACTCCGGCAAAATGCGCCACGCGCTGGCTATTAACGGTAGCATACCCGGTCCCGTATTGGAATTTACCGAAGGCGATACCGCCGAAATATATGTACACAATACGCTGAAAGAAGAAACCTCTATCCACTGGCATGGGCTGATACTGCCTAACCAATACGACGGTGTTTCCTATCTAACTACCCGCCCCGTCAAGGCCGGAGAAACACACCTTTACCGTTTCCCGGTAGTACAACATGGCACCTATTGGTATCACAGCCACACCATGTTCCAGGAACAAAGCGGTATGTATGGTGCTATCGTCATGCATAAACGAAATGAAACTCCCGGTAATGAATATACGTTGTTGCTGAGCGACTGGACCGATTTGCATCCGCATACCGTGAACCGTTATCTGCATAATGCGAACGACTGGTTTGCAATTAAGAAAGGATCAGTGCAGAGCTATGCAGAAGCCATTAAACACGGGCACTTCAATACCAAAGTCACCAATGAGTGGAAGCGCATGAACGCGATGGATGTGAGCGACGTTTATTACGAACGTTTCCTTGCCAACGGAAAGCCGGAGGCAACACATGCCGGATTAAAGGCCGGTGATAAAGTGAGGCTGCGCATTATCAACGGCAGTTCTTCCTCTTATTTCTGGCTGACTTATGCCGGTGGTAAGATTACAGTAGTGGCAAACGACGGCGCTGATGTAGAGCCGGTAGAAGTAGACCGGCTGATAGTAGGTGTATCCGAAACCTACGATGTGATAGTAACCGTGCCCGACAACATGCAGTATGAATTCCTGGCTACTGCTGAAGATCGCACCCGCTCTGCCTCCCTGTGGTTGGGCGATGGCATGAAGATGCCCGCTAAGCCGCTGCCTCGCCTGAAGTATTTTGAAGGTATGAAGATGATGAACGGCATGATGAAGATGAATGGAGATATGGACACCAGCGGTGGTATGCAGATGACCAACCAGGTGATGGATATGAATACCGTGATGTATCCGGAAATAACCGGTGAGGAAGCAGCAAAAGGGAAAACTTCCAGTGGGCACGATATGCATAACATGCCTGGAATGCAGATGGACAGCACCTCCGGAGATATCGTAACACTGAACTACGGTATGCTGAAAGCACCGGAAAAAACCACGCTCCCGGAAGGCCCGGTGAAGGAACTGCGTTTTGAACTGACCGGTAACATGAACCGCTATGTGTGGAGCATCAATAATAAAACAGTATCAGAAACCGATAAGATCCTGATCAAAAAAGGAGAAATTGTAAGGATCGTTTTGTACAACAATACCATGATGCGGCACCCGATGCACCTGCACGGACATTTCTTCAGAGTGCTGAACGGGCAGGGCGAATACTCACCGCTGAAAACCGTACTGGACATAATGCCGATGGAAACCGACACGATTGAGTTTGCAGCATCTGAAAGTGGCGACTGGTTCTTTCACTGTCACATCCTGTACCACATGATGAGCGGAATGGGCCGGGTATTCAGTTATGAAAATTCGCCGCCTAACCCGGAAGTACCTGATCCGGCAATGGCTTACAAAATGTTGAAACGCGACGATCGTATGATGCATACCATGGCCAGAGTAGGACTGGAAAGCAACGGCAGCGATGGAGAGCTGATGGTAGCCAATACCCGTTACCGCTTCACTACAGAATGGAGGGTGGGCCTGAACGACCGCCACGGCTATGAAACAGAAAGCCATTTCGGCCGCTATTTCGGGAAAATGCAATGGCTCTTTCCTTACATCGGTTGGGATATCCGTTACCGTAAGATGGATGAGCAGGAGAAAAATCTGTTCGGACAAACCAACACGAAAAATTTCAGACAGGTGGCACATATAGGTCTGGAGTACACGCTGCCTATGCTCATTGTTGCCGATGCCTCTGTTGATACCGACGGCAGGCTGAGGTTTCAGCTCAGCAGGGAAGATGTGCCGGTAACACGACGCCTGCGTTTTAATTTCCGTGTCAATACAGATAAGGAATATATGGCGGGCTTCAGGTACATCGTCACCAGGAATTTTGCATTCTCCACACACTACGACAGCGACATGGGGCTGGGCGCAGGCATAACTTTAAGCTATTAAAACGTATTACAGATGGAACATCAGCATACCACGCATGCAGGGCACGATCATAGCGCCATGCAGCATAATCAGCCAGCCGCCGGCCACGAGCACCATAACATGAATCGCGGCGGACATCATGATCATCATGCCATGATGATCGCAGATTTCAGGAAACGTTTTTATGTAGTATTGGTACTGACCATTCCGGTAATGCTGTTATCGAAAATGATACAGCACTGGCTGGGACTGACATTGGAATTTCCCGGCGATAAATATCTCTTGCTATTCCTCTCGTCAGTCGTATTTGTATACGGCGGATGGCCCTTCCTGAAAGGCTGGGCGGATGAAATGAAACAATGGGAGCCGGGGATGATGACACTGATCGGCTTTGCCATCAGCGTGGCTTATATATACAGCGTGGCTACCGTTTTCGGATTATCCGGCATGGACTTTTTCTGGGAACTGACCACACTGATTCTGATTATGCTGCTGGGGCACTGGATTGAGATGAAGTCCGTGGCCGGCGCATCCCGCGAGCTGGAGCTGCTGGTACAGCTGATGCCTGACGAAGCGCATCTGGTACATGGCGAGCACGTAATGGAGGTGAAAACCGCTGAATTGAAAGCAGGAGATGTGATACTGGTAAAGCCCGGAGAAAAAGTGGCAGCCGACGGAGAGATACTTGAGGGAAGTACATCATTGAACGAGAGTATGCTAACAGGTGAATCCAGGCCGGTAGAAAAGGGACGGAACGATAAGGTGATAGCAGGATCTATCAATGGCAACGGTGCTGTAAAGGTGAAAGTATCACATAGCGCAGCAGATTCCTACCTGTCGCAGGTAGTGAAGCTGGTACAGGATGCGCAGCAATCGAAATCGAAAACCCAGCTGCTGGCCGATAAAGCGGCTCGCTGGCTCACGCTGATCGCCATCCTGGCGGGAATCGTCACTTTCCTTTACTGGTGGCTGAATGGCTATGAGCTGTCGTTTGCCGTGGAAAGGATGGTAACGGTAGTTGTTATTTGTTGTCCGCATGCGCTGGGACTGGCCGTACCGTTGGTGATTGCCCGGTCTACCGCGCTTTCAGCGAAGCATGGTCTGCTGATTAAAAACCGTACGGACTTTGAGAATGCGCGCAGGATTACCACCCTGGTTTTTGATAAAACCGGTACCCTTACTGTTGGGCGTTTTGAAGTAGTAAGAATTGAACGTTTGCAGGATAATGTTACGGAAGATGAGATACTGGCGATGGCAGCCTCTCTGGAGGCGAGTTCCGAGCATCCGATTGCCACTGGTATTACCAGTAAGGCAGCCGGACTGGCACTCCGGATACCCGCCGCCGTTGATATAGCTGCCATCCCAGGCAAAGGGATCACCGGTACGGTGAATGGCCGGAAAGTACAGGTGGTAAGCCCGGGCTATCTTGCGGATCAGCACTCAAACCGGGACATCGCAAAGGACATTCGCGCCGGGGAAACGGTGGTGTATGTGATTGCAGATGGCGTTCCGGTTGGTTATATTGCCCTGGCCGATCAGATCCGGCCTGAATCTGCCGCCGCTATTGCCACCCTGAGAGAAAACCATATTAAAACCGTATTGCTCACCGGTGATAATAAGGTGGTGGCTGAAAGCGTCAGCAAGACACTTAATATGGATAGTTACATAGCCGAGGTACTGCCTCATCAGAAACTGGAAAAAATAAGGGAATTGCAGCACCAGGGGGAATTTGTGGCAATGACGGGAGATGGGATCAACGATGCTCCGGCGCTGGCCCAGGCCAATGTAGGGATTGCCATTGGAAGTGGCAGTGATGTAGCTGCTGAAACAGCCGGAATAGTACTGGTAAACAGCAATCCGCAGGATGTAGTGAACCTGATTCTGTTTGGGAGGGCTACCTGGCGTAAAATGATCCAGAACCTTATATGGGCAACGGGTTATAACGTAATAACCCTGCCACTGGCGGCCGGGGTACTGTATAAAGAGGGAATTTTGCTCAGTCCTGCTGCAGGCGCGGTATTGATGACCGTTAGTACAGTGGTCGTAGCAATTAATGCCAGTCTCCTGAAAGTTGGTGGAAAAAGGAATTAAATATTCCTTAACTTGCAGGGTAAGAACCGAAAGATTGCCGGTGAATAATGCGTAAAAGAAGACAGCTGTTACATTAGCCGGTAATCTGGCAAATACCTCAAAAAAAATAGCCATATGGACGTCCGCCAATTATTTCACTACGTTGTGAATATCGGAACATCCCGCCAGGATGAAGAACAGGCCAAAGTAACCCGGATGGTGAATACATTTTCCCTGATCACCATTAGTCTTTGTTTATTGTTTGGTGCGCTCATCTACCTGGGAACCGGAAAAACTGCATTGGTAATTCCTGCCTACATTGAAGCGTTGGTGTTTACTGTTGTGTTGCTGCTGAATCGCGTCAACAGGCCGGTGCTGGCCAGCGCTGCTTTCCTTACGATTAATAACATCGCAATAGTATATTTCAGCGCCATTCTCGGCATGTTAACGGAAGTGCATCTGTTGTTCCTTTTCCTGTTGGGTGCATCCCTGATGTTGTTCCGGAGCCGTGTGATGATAGGGATTAGCATTGCAGTGGGGTTATTGTCTGTTATCGCCTGTGAGATTAACTACTATTATACCTTCTTCACTCCCATGATTATGGGGCATGATCAGCAGTTCCTCATCCGCTGGGTGACCCTCCCGGCTATTCTCCTGCTGGATATTGCTACCATTTTCCTTTATGTGAAAAAGTTGAAAACCCTGAATACACGCCTGGCAAAGGCTACGGATGAAAAAACTATTTTCGTGAGGGAAACCAGCCATGAGATCCGTAATCCGCTGAATGCTATTTATGGCATCAGCCAGGATCTGATGTTAAAGGTACATAAAGAAGACAGGTATAATGAGCTGAAACCAGAGGTCGAGCACCTGTATGCTGCTACCCACAATGTACTGCAGATCATCAACAACGTATTGGCTATTTCCAGGATAGAGGATGGCGCCAACCATACCATCCAGGAGGAAGCTTTTGACCTGAGGGAATTGATCCGTGATAAAGCAATTGTATATCAATATATTGCGGATCTCCGCGGGGTAAAGGTGCGTGCAGAGATCCAGGAAGATATGCCGGAAGCGATTGTGGCGGATAAAGGTAAACTGACTCAGATCCTGAATAACCTGTTATTCAATGCCATCAAATTTACCCGCACGGGCAGTGTTATTTCGCTGGTGGTTTCGGGAGAAGCCGGACAGTGGCAGTTGCGGGTGAAAGATCAGGGCCAGGGGATCCCCGAAGGGGAACTGCTCACCCTGTTTACGCCGTTCAAGGCTGGCCGTAGCGACTTTGAAGGTACCGGACTGGGACTTCCCATTACCAAGAAGTATGTGGAAATGATGGGCGGAAAGATCTCCGTCACCAGCATACCGGGCGAAGGAGCTACGTTTATTGTACAACTGCCGCTTCGTGCCGCAGAAAAGCCGGTTCCTGCTACCATACCTGGTATGGTGGAACTTACGCTGCATAAGGGCCTGAAAAGCCTCATTATCGACGATAATGAAATGAGCCAGGTGATCCTGTCCAATTTCATGCGCCGCCTGGGATTCACCACCACAATTGCCTGCAACGGTGCAGAAGGAATTAACAAGGCAATGGATGAAAAACCGGACATTGTTTTCGTAGACAGCTATATGCCCGGCCTCAGCGGAGAGGATACGATCAGGTTGTTCCGCAACAATCCTGCTTTGAAAGATATACCGGTAATCGCCGTGTCCGGTGATGCCTTCCAGGAATCCATTGATGATATGATGAAGGCAGGCGCATCCGAATACATATCCAAACCGGTAGACCTGAAGCTATTGAACAGCACCCTGAACAAGCTGTTAGCTGTCAGCTAGCAGCGGTTTCTCACGCATACACATATTGATATCTCGTGGTATCCTGGCTGCTCCAGTCGATATTTCCCCGCATCATCAGCCCCAGGGAGGTAACATACTGCTCCAGCACGGGCCGCACTGTTGCCGAGCATAGGGCCGTAACCACCTCTGCTGTATTGCGGAAGAGGGCTACTTCGGTGTCGTGGATCTTTACTGCACGGGCTACTGCCTCCTCGAGGGAGATCTGGTGATGGTGTTTGAGCAGCATTACCAGGTTTAATTCATCTCCCAGTTCCCACTCTTTTGAAAATGAATAAAGGTCATTGGCCCAGCAGATGGTTTGTGCACAATACATGCCCAGGTTCTTTACCTGCCTGTTGGCACGCAGATCGGCCGGAAGATGGATGTCGTCCATCAATGTAGCCAGGTCAAGGAAGAAATTAGCGCCCCCTATCTGCGGCCTGTAGCGGATGTAGTCTTTCAGCGAAATACTCCGGGGATTGTCTACATGCTTCATCCGCCACATATTAGCGAGGAAAGCGTCTTTCAGGCTCCTGGCGAAGCGGGCCTGCCAGGGCCGGTGACTGACCTGGCGCATTCTCTGCCAGATATTGCTCATAGCAGCCAGGATAGGCCCCCCGGTTTGCAGGGTGAATTCCTGGTTTTCTTCCATGATCAGCATCATGTTTTGTACCATGCTCCGGAAGCCGGTATTGTACTCATTAGGCGTCAGGGCGTCGAGGTGATCATCCCAAAGGAAAAGCAAGGTGTTGAAATCACTGGCAATGCTGAGGGAAGAGAGAGAGGCATTGGGAAACATTCTCGCCACCATCCAGGTAAATTTTTGTTCGTGATAGGCATTCCAGGAATCTTCATCTTTTACCAAACCAAAGGCATGCACCCAGGAAGCAGTGTGAGCGTCTGCTTCATAAACATGCTGATTGAGCACTTGAGGGAATGGGCAATAGAGATCCGGGTGAGACGTTGATGTTAGCATGACAAATTGGATTTAAAAGGTGAATAGAATAAAAAATTGATATGTATAGTTATAAATGGTTTTCACTGCCCTGATTTACAAATTTATTAAGAGGAAGTACCCCCGAAAAAAGTATTTTCCCCGGGTAAAAACAGGCAGGGACTAGCGGCAATGACTATACGCAGGAGAGGGAAGGAAGAAGGAACTGTTGGTGAATGCAGCATTCAGATCATTGGGAAAGCTCGCTCAGGGCCGATTTAACACCCCTTTACTTACCTCCCGGCCTGCTTTATAAACTGCCGCAATCTTACGCGTATTCCGGATATCGGTAGCCGGATTGGCGTCCAGCAGCAACAGATCAGCTATTTTGCCTTTCTGAAGGGTGCCGGTATTATGATCGATGTTCAATGCACTGGCTGCATTCTTCGTAGCCGCTGTGATAGCCTGCAGCGGCGTTAATCCGGCCTGTACCATCAACTCCATTTCAAGGTGCTCTGAAAATCCCTGCGCGCGCACAGGCTGTGCACCGGAATCGGTGCCGAGAGCTACCGGGATACCCGCATCTGCCACTTTTTTTACATTTTTCATAGCTATCTCAAACGCATGCACGTTGCGCTGATACGATGGTGCATTTTTAATATTATGCTGATAGGAATCTGAGCTGATCATCTCGTAAACACCGGGCTCCAGAGAGGCTTTAAAGAAAGGATCATCGATCCATTCGGGCTTACGGGCATAGATATACGCATATTCGTCGAGCGACAGCGTAGGGATGTATACGATACCCCGGCTTTTCATCTGTTGTAAAGTGGCAGGATCTATTTCCTGGTCGCGTACACTATGTGCGATGATGTCGAGCCCGTTATTGATCAGGCTTTGAGCATCGGTAAGATAGTAAAGATGTGATGCTACCCGGATATGATGCTGGTGGGCGCGTGCGATAATAGCTTTGTAAATGCTGCCATCCATCTTAGGGGAACTGCCGCCAAAATCATCGACCCACATTTTGATCACAGTAGGTTTAAGCGGAGCGAGGCTGTCGACTTCCATAGCAGCCTGCGCTGCAGAAGCCGGGTGGTAGATGAATTTCATTCCCGGTCCGCCGCCAGCTGCCGTAAAGCCATATCCGGCGGAGTAGAGTCTGGCTCCGGGCAACAGGCCGTTGACAGAAGAATCCCGGAAGCCTGATTGAAAAAGCATCGGCTGATCGGAACCCATGACGAGTATACTGGTGACACCGTAACTGGTGTACTTCTTCAGCTGGGCAAGTATGTTATCGCGGGTATACGGATCTTTTGAATGGCCGCCAATCATCCCCACATGCACGTGGCTGCTGATAATGCCAGGCATAACGGTTTTGCCGGAACAATTGATCACCCTGGCGCCTGGCGCCTGCAAGTGAGATCCAATGGCAGCAATAGTACTGCCCGTGATGAGGATGTCTGTATGCGTTACAGGCTTGCCGCCGTTTCCGTCGATCAGCGTAAGATCTTTCAGCAGCAAGGCTTCCGGCATGCGGAGGCCAGGAAGGGTTGTCAACAGCAGGAGAACAAAGAGTACGTTTTTCATAGTATTGGCATTGAGTGAAAAACAAATCGTTACCGGCGGAATGCGATTCAAAGGTACTAATCCTCGTTGCTTCCTTCAATACTGATTCTTTTTATTACTTTTAAGCACGTTATCAACCGACTCTTTTATAAAGAGATATCTATGCAGCGCATGCAGGACTTACGATATGCTGAGGAAAGCCTGCTGAAAGATCTGCAGGGGGGAAGCAAAACAGCTTTTGAAAAAATTTACCGTCAGGAATACATTGTCGTTTTTTATACGGCCAGGCGCTTTATTGCCGATATACAGGCTGCGGAAGATCTTACCACCGAAACATTTCTCAAACTGTGGGAGCGGCTGGGGGCTTTTAACAGCCTGTCTGCGATCAGATCCTTTCTTTTTGTAACCATAAAAAATGCCTGTCTGAATCACTTGCGGGCTGAAAAGAGAAGCACTGAGCGGCAACAACAGCTGAGCTATTTACTGGAACAGGAAGGAGAGGAGGATATAGCCAATCAACAGCTGATGGCCATCATTTATCAATACCTGGAAGATGAAATCGAGAAACTATCACCACAACTGAAGCGTGTATTTAAAATGGCCTATATCGATGGAATGTCTAACGAGGATATTGCCACTGTACTGGGGATCAATAACCAATCGGTCCGTAACGACAAAGCCCGGGCTTTAAAACAGTTGCGCCTGGCTTTTGCGGGAAAGGACATTTATACATTGCTGCTCTGGTGGCTTATTACCCGGCTTCACTGATTTTTTTGATTTTTTTTGAGTACAAACAGCACCGTCTGGTGTTTTACCATCATTATGCCTACCATACAACAGATCCAAGCATGGGTGATTCTGCACCTGGAGGGGCGTCTGGAAGATGACGCCCGGCAGCGGTTGCATGACTGGATGCAGGCTTCGCCGGCAAATGAGCAGGCCGTGGCGGAGTTTCTGGACGAAGAAAGGTTGAAGGATGGGCTGAAAGGCCTATACCTTTCCCGTGAAAGGATCTGGCAGCGATTGGATGCAGTGATTCCGGACAAACAGGTGCCGGCGGCTGGTCGCCTCCTACGGATGAAATGGTGGGCCGCCGCGGCAGTGTTGTTCCTGCTATTGGGAACCGGCAGTTATTTCCTGTTTATCCGGCACAAGACACCAACAGGAATTACCACACGTCCGCTGTCCGCAGCACCGGTGCCGGCGGGCAGTAACAAGGCTATGCTGACACTGGCGGATGGCACCGTTGTACCACTGGACAGTGCTGCCAATAACCTGATACATCAGGGGAATACAACAGTACAATTACAGAAGGGGCAACTGCAATATACGGCTAATGGCCTTGCCGCCGGTGATGCATGGAATAAACTTAGCATTCCGCGCGGAAGCCAGTACCAGATTGGCTTGCCAGATGGGTCACGGGTATGGCTAAACGCAGCCAGCACACTCCGGTATCCGCTGGCTTTTACCGGGAAATACCGCCGCGTGGAACTGAGCGGGGAGGCTTATTTCGCTATAGCACCTGATTCGAAACAGCCTTTTATCGTAGATATGGGTACTACTTCTGTACAGGTATTAGGAACAGAGTTTAACGTTAATGCCTATCCGGAGGAAATGAAATTAAAAGCTACCCTGGTTTCAGGACTGATAAGCATAAAAACCACCAACGCTGAACAAGTGATTCAGCCGGGTAAAATGGCCACTATTACCAACGATGGCAGATGTGTAGTAACTACTGCTGATGTAAATGCGGTTACAGCCTGGAAATCGGGTTATTTCAGATTCGACGACGACGACCTGCCCGCAGTGATGCGCAAGCTGGAGCGTTGGTATGATATCACCGTGAAGTATGAAGGGAAGGTGCCGGAGCGGAGATTCAGCGGTGAAATCGGGCTAAACACACCATTATCAGATGTATTGGAGTTCCTGGGCAAAACTAAAGTGCACTATAAAAAACAGGGGAATGCAATTACCATCATCAATCACTGATCAACCAGTCTAATCACCATTTTAAACTGTACCGCATGAAAACATAGTTATTGTCATGCAGGCACATCGTATCCGGGAATAAAAAACCGGGAATAATTGAGCCTATTCCCGGTGAGGTCCGGCGTATGGTGTCTGATAACTGATGTCTGTCAATTTCCAAACATTTTAAACCGAAACGATACAAAGATATGATTCCACCCGTATCCGGGCAAGGTATTGCTATGCCTTTGGCCCGAAAAATTCTACGAGTTATGAAACTGGTAACGCTATTAATGTTGATTGCCTCGCTGCATATTTGTGCGAAGGGGCTTTCCCAGGAGATCACCTTTTCAGGGAGGCAGGTGCGCCTGGAAAAGATCTTTTCCGTTATCAAAGAGCAGACCCGCCATGTGGCGTTCTTTGAATCCGATGCACTGGCCATGAGTCACCCGGTTGACATCAATGTAAAGAAGGCTTCATTGAATGAGGTGCTGGCTATCTGTTTTAAAGATCAACCCCTTGAGTATACCGTGAAAGGGAATAACATTTTTATTACAAGAAAGGAACCTGCATCAGCTGCTATGCTGCAGACGCTTATCCCGGTTACCGGAAAAGTGACGGATGAAAAGGGACAACCATTGCCGGGAGTAACTATTCGTCTGAAAGGAGCCGCACGGGGAACCTCCACTGATGAAAAAGGTGTATTTAAGATCAATGCAGAGAAGGGAAATATTCTTGAGATATCTTATATAGGTTATGAGAAAAAGGAAGTAACGATCGTGTCAGATATGCCGTTGACCATTTCGCTGGCACCCGGTCAGGGCAAAATGAATGAGGTGGTAGTAATCGGATATGGTACCCAGAAGAAAGTGAACCTGACGGGTTCTGTATCCACGATACGGGGCGAAGAGATAACAGTAGCGCCACTTGCCAGTACAGCTAACACGCTCGCAGGTCGTTTACCCGGACTGGTTTCGCTGCAATCCAGCGGGCAGCCGGGCGCCGATGCAGCTTCACTGAGTATCCGCGGGTTTGGTAATGCGCTGATCATTGTAGACGGAGTGGAAACGGAATTTAATAATATTGATGCCAATCAGATAGAAACAATCTCGGTGCTGAAAGATGGCGCGGCGTCTATTTACGGCTCCAGAGCAGGCAATGGTGTGATACTCATCACTACGAAACGTGGCAGCAACGGAAAGCCAGTGATTACCTTGAATTCGTCGCTGACAAGGCAGGGTATCACCGCGTTCCCTAAGATGTCGAGCTCTGGTCAGATCACCGAAATGTCAAGAGAGGCCTGGCTGAATTCAGGCCGCCCGGAAGCCGGTGCACCCTATACGGCAGAGCAGGTGAAGAAGTTCTACGAAGGTACTGATCCGCAATATCCGAACACAGATTGGTACCATATCCTGATCCGGAAATGGGCGCCGCAGCAACAGCATAATCTGTCGGTACGGGGTGGAAGTGACCGGATCAAATACTATGGATTTCTTGGATATGCCAATCAGCAGGCTATCTGGAAGAGTGGGCATGGAGGCACTTATACCCGCTACAATCTTCAGTCAAATATAGACGCAAAGATCACTGACGATTTATCCCTGCAGCTGGATCTGGCTGCCACCAATGAATACAGGCGATTCCCCTGGCGTTCCCAGGAAAGAGTACTGTGGACCGATTTCTGGCAGACCTTTCCCATGTATCCAGCCACACTGCCTGATCCTACCAGGCTTTCCTTTGCCCAGGGCGGCGGAACAGGAGGTGCGCAATTTATGACCAATAGCGACATAGCCGGTTACGACAATACAGATAATCAAAATCTGAGAGGAACACTTGCACTTAATTACATATTCAAACCCGTGAAAGGCTTGTCGGCCAAAGCGTTTGTCAATTACCTGCAGTATAGTTCCTTCGAAAAGCAATTTGTAAAACCACTTACATTCTATACTTACGATTATGCCAGTAAAATTTATACCAAAGCAGGAGCGCTTTATGACAAAGCATTTCTGAACCAGAATGCAGGGCGCAGCAGGATTATTACCGGCCAGTTTTCCCTGAACTACGACCATACTTTCCTGCAGACGCATCATGTGTCGGCCCTGGCATTGATGGAAATAATAGACTACTCAAATGATTCATTCGGCGGAGGCAGGAAAGATTTCCTGACACCGGCCATAGACCAGCTGTTTATAGGCACCCTGCAGAGCTCCGTTATCAATGGCACAGCAGCAGAGATGGGCAGGAAAAGCTATGTAGGAAGGGTGAACTACGATTATAAAGGGAAATATCTACTGGAAGCAACATTAAGGGCCGATGCCTCTGCCAAATTCCCGGCCGCTACCCGCTGGGGCTACTTTCCCGGTGTATCCGTGGGATGGAGGCTTTCCGAAGAAGGCTTCCTGCGACCCGCAAAGGGCAGCATCGATAACCTGAAACTACGCGCCAGCTATGGTGAAGCGGGGAATGATGCAGTGGGTAATTTTCAATACCTGACCGGATACGTAGCAGGTTCGGCTGTGATGCTCGGTGGTAGCCAGCAAACAGGGATGACCTCTACCGGCCTGGCCAATCCTTTACTTACCTGGGAACGTATCACTATCTATAACGTGGGTACCGACTTTTCTTTTTTCAACAGGAAATTATACGGAACACTGGAAGGTTTTTACCGGGAGCGTGCTGGTATTCCTGCACAAAGAGTGGCTAGTTTGCCTTCCACTTTCGGTGCTAATATGCCCCCGGAAAACCTCAATAGTCTGAGTGACCGTGGATTTGAGCTTCAGGTAGGAACATCCGGTAAAACAGGCTATGGCCTGCTGTGGGATATCAGCAGCAATATTTCCTTCTCCCGGGCAAAATGGAGACATTTTGAAGAACCAGATTACACGGACCCTGACCAGAAAAGGATCTTTAAGAAATCCGGTACCTGGACCGACCGCGACTTTGGCTATATTTCAGATGGACTCTTCACCAGCCAGGCAGAGATCAATGGGCTGAAATATGACCAGGACGGTCAGAAGAACGCGTCGCTTCGCCCCGGAGATATCCGTTATAAAGACGTCAATGGCGACGGTGTATTGGATTGGAAAGATCAGGTAGAGATAGGTAAAGGCACCATCCCACACTGGATGTTCGGATTTAACACCAACCTGAAATACAAGGGCTTCGACCTTTCTGCCTTGTTCCAGGGTGCATTCGGCTATTACAACAATATTAACCTGCTGAAAGCGAACGGGCTGGCGCCAAGAGTATATTACGATCTGCGATGGACGGAAGCCAATGATAATCCCGATGCCTTTATACCAAGACTAGGTAGTACAGCTGCTACCAATTCCCTGCATTCCGACCATTACTATAAGAAGGCAGGCTATGTGCGTTTGAAAGTGTTGTCCATCGGCTACAGTCTGCCTGCCCAATGGCTGAATAGTATTAAGTTCAGCCAGGTAAGGGTATATGCTGCGGGTACCAACCTTTTAACATTTAACCCCTTGAGAAAATATGAAACAGATCCGGAAGCTCCGTCAGATAATGGAGGATACTATTATCCCCAACAGCTGACAATCACGTTCGGTGTGAATGTTTCTTTCTGATCAGTATTCATCTTAAAAACAAATGACCTTGAAAAAAGTAATTCGTATACTCATCGCCGGTCTGTTTCTCTTGCCGGCCTGCAACAAGGATGTACTGAACAAGCAACCGCTTGATATCGTATCCGATGCTGTATTGTGGAATGATCCGAACCTCGTGGATGCTTACCTGATACAGGTATATGCGGAAACGACTACCTGGGATCTCGAATTTAACCCGCTTCGGGGCGACGACTACAAATCGGGTTTTTTCGATATCACTACGGTGTCCGATGAATGTAAAGATGGTGGCTGGTGGTGGGGCAGCAATGCGTATCATAAGTATGGTAATCTGAAGATAGATGGTGGGCTGCTGGAATATTGGGGGTATGCTACAGTTAGGAAGACTAATGAATTTATAGCACGTGTTCCTGGAACGTCTATCAGTGATGATCTGAAGAAGAAACGGGTAGCAGAAGCCCGTTTTCTGAGAGCGTACGCTTATTTTTCTATGGTAAAGAGATATGGAGGTGTGCCATTGATTACCAAAGCACAAGCTGTTACAGATCCACCGGAAAGCCTAAAGCCGAAGCGTGAGAAAGAAGCTGCTGTATATGATTTCATAATCGCTGAAGCTGCCGCAGCGGCAGCCGATTTGCCGGAGAGTGCTACCGGCAGTGAGCAGGGGCGGGCCACCAAATATGCAGCGCTGGCATTGAAATGCAGGGCTGCCCTGTATGCCGGCAGTATCGCTCAGTTTGGCACCGTGAAACTCGATGGTGTGGTGGGAATTGATGCCTCTAAATCTGACGCCTACTACCAGCAGGCATATGATGCCGCAGCTGTTATTATGACCAGCGGAAAATTTATGTTGTATAACAAGATACCATCCGATAAAGTAGCTAACTATCGCAATCTGTTTACAGATAAATGGAATGCAGAGGTGATACTGGCCAGAGATCATAACAACATTCCGGTGGAAAGCGGAGGTACAGGTATCGCATACGATTTTATGGCAACGCCCAAACCCAATGGCTGGGGCGCCGGGCAGATACTTGCTCCATACCTCGAGATGATTGAAGAATATGAACATACAGATGGTAGTTCCGGCAAACTGGATGATAATACTATTTCCCAGCGATTGTGGACTACAGATGAACTGTGGGCAAACAAGGATCCCCGCTTCTTTGCCACTATCGCTACTGAGAATACGCTGTGGAGAGGACGGACCCTCACTTTTTATAATGGTATTATTAAACCGGACGGCAGCGTGGAGCAAAGTAACAGTTACAACGGCATTCTTCCGCAGGGCAACCAGTTTCAGAATAACTGCGGTTTCAGCGTCCTGAAATACCTGGATCCCAATAACGATATCAGCACCTACAGTAATTCCACCACCAGCATACAGGTATTTCGCTATGCTGAAATATTGCTGAATTACGCGGAGGCGGCCTTTGAGTTGGGAAAAAACAACGATGCATTGAATGCCGTTAACCAGATCCGGGAACGGGCCGGGATAGTGCCATTGACGGCGATTGACCGTGATAAAATCCGCCACGAGCGGAGAGTGGAACTGGCTTTTGAAGGACACCGTTACTGGGATGTGCGCCGCTGGCGAACCGCTACACAGGATCTGACAGGGTCCAAAAGGGGATTGCGTTATGTGCTCGACTATAACACCCGTAAGTACATCTTGCTAATTGAAAAAAATATTGATGGTATTCCATTACAGTTTTTTGAAAGAAACTACTATCTGCCGATAACGATACCAAGAACTGCCACCAATCCAAATTTGCTGGAGAACCCCGGCTACCAGTAAGTGTTTTTGACATACAGATTATAACAGATTATCCCCGGAAACGGGGATACAGGATATTTTTTTGCTAATTAAAATCATTGCCACGATGAAAAAAACTTCTCTATTACTATCATGCATGCTGATCCTATCGGGCCTGCTGTTGGCGCAGGACCAATCCAGGGTCTACAACGAATTCCAGTACCGCATGCAAATGACCTTAGCACGATTGACGGGAAACAATACGATACCTGTTTACACACCTCAGTTTGTATTGGCAGATGTAGATATTGATACCACATCACCACGCCGCTTCTTTAACTTCAGCGGAGACCTGTCTGGCCGTTATGTAGAAGTGATGTCGATGGTGGAAGACGCGGCCATGAGGGCAAAGCTGGAGCAGCTGGTAAAACAGCTGATCACTTACCAGCGGCCGGATGGCAGGTTTGGCAATGCGGAGCTGGTGTTTACGGAAGATAAGATAGGCGGAGAGCATATGGCATTGCTTTGGGGAAATGGACGGTTGCTGGTAGGATTAATGCAGTATTACAAAACGTTTAAAGATCCGCAAGTATTACAAACGGCCCGGCGCCTGGGCGATTTTATCACCAACGTTTACGGCATCTGTTCCACGCCTGATGTAGCCAAACGTCTGGAAGGTATGATGGCACAGGGTATCATCTGCTTTACGCAGTGTATTGAAGGAATGATAATGTTATCCCAATACTCATCGGATCCGAAATATGCCAACATTGCCGGAAAGATGTATAAAGTACTCGGCCCGAGAGGCAACCAGCATACGCATGGCTATTTGTCGACCTTACGCGGCGTGTTGATGCTCTATGATTATAATCACGATGAAACACACCTCAACTTCGTGAAAAATGCCTACGATGACCTGGTACAATCAACTGATTATACTCCTTTCGGCGGGGTAAGGGAATACTTCGGGCACATGGCTGTAGATAGGGATGAGGGCTGTTCTACCGCCGATTTTGTACGTCTGAGTTTCGATCTGTATCGTGAAACGGGCCAACAGAAATATTTGCAGAAAGGAGAATTCGGGTTGTTAAATGCCCTGTACTTTAATCAGTATTATACCGGTGATTTTGGCCATCATCTTCTGAATGAAACAGGATCCAGTCCCGACTTCCTTCATGCGGCATGGTGGTGCTGTACCATGCACGGATTACGCGCTATGTACGAAATAAAGCAACATTATCTGGTAGATGAGAACAGTAGGGGTGTGCATGTGAACCTTTATCTGGAAACAACCTGTAAAGGTCACAGTATAGATTATGAGCTTAGGAAGATGAAACCTGAAGGAAGACTGCAGCCATACAGTATCAAAGTGACACGCCTGCAGGCCGGCAGTGGTCCGGTATTCCTGAGGATGCCTGAATGGGCTGCAGCAGCACGGGTATGGGTAAACGAAAAAAGTATTAGCATCGCACCACAGGATGGATATCTTAAACTGCCTAAGCTAACTGCCGGAGATGCAGTAAAGATAGGCTTCCAGTATAAGGTGGACATACAAACGCCAGACAGGGGAAATGTGGATATTGCACAACTGACCACGTCGCCTGTAGCAGGATATCTGCACTACGGCCCCTGGTTGCTGGGTGCAGATGATAAGGAGGATGCCACATTTACAGCGGAGCCGAATGAAAATATTGTATACATCAATCCGGCAGGTCAGGCTGCAAGTGCCAACGGTATTTACAGTATCAGGTATAAGCACGCCGGGTTTCCATCAAACCTGGAAGGCAGGCTGCGACCGGTTTCTGCTCTTACGTTCGATAAACATGGCTACCTGATGACGAAGCTGGTCTTCGCCGCCGGAGAAGGAAAGAATACTGCTTCCCAGGCTGCATCTATGCTGGCGCCCTTTGATCCCCGGAAAGAGGCAGTGGAAGAAAAACATCACGATTAAATCTTTTCAGTATGAAGAACAGAATATTGAAATCGCAGTGGTACACTGTTTTCCTGCCAGTAGTGATCACGCTGCTCCTGCTTTGCGGGCAGGGGATGGCGGCAAACATCCTGAATGTCTGGAATCCGCCTGCTGGCACTTCGGCTAATACTACCTTTACCGTACAGGTGAGAAAAACAGGCGATGTAACCTGGACGGACCTGTTTGAGTATAATGTAAAAGTCGGTCACCAGGACGGCTCTCTCTTTAATTCGTCGATGGTGAATTTCGATTTTTCAGGCAGCGTCGACATAAAAGTTACCTATAATACCGGCACCATCAGTTCCTTTGATATCCGGCCCTGGTCGTATGGTGTGAAAGCAGTACAGGCTGGGAATACGCTTACATTTACGGTTAACCAGGATAATAATTCGCCCCGGAAACTGGTGGTGCGTATCAACAACAGCTGGGATACAGATGTGTTACATATTCTTACTAATACTCCGGAAACCGGTGCACCGTTGCCAGGTAACACTAATGTATACACGATTAATCCCGGGGATCCGATTCCTTACAATCTTCCGGCTGGTAAGAATACCTATTATTTCAATCCCGGTGTGCATACGTTACCTGGTGGATTATGGGTGGAAGTTGATATGGGTGCCACTTATACGATAGATCATCTGACGCTCAGCCAGGGTACTTACAATACCAATGCAGGCCAGGTAAAGTATATCGTTGAAACGAAAGTGAATGCCGGGGACAGTTACACTACTGCTTATGATGGTACAGGGAACACAGGTACAGGAACTATCACACAGGCATTTACGGCAACCAATGCCCGTTATGTAAGACTAAGACTGCTCGGCAATAACGCCGCCTCGTCGTGGGTATTTGCTTCCGTGATCAATGAGTTCAGCATATTTGCGGCCGGAGGTACTACCAATCTTGCGCTGAATAAGGCAATCGCTGGCGGAATGCCGGGATATACCAGGGCGGTAGACGGAGATACCACCTCAGCGTATATGTCGCCTTCAGGCTATGGCAACTGGCATGCAGGCGAGTCGTTCTTCCTTAATAAAAGTGGCACTACGGTTTATATAGCTCCGGGCGCGGTGGTGAAGGGCGCATTTATGTCTGACTCCTGCAATAATATGACGGTTAAAGGCCGGGGAATACTTGACTGCAGCCAGCTACGGCATGTGCCCACCACGCCGCAAAGTGAAGGCAGAACCGGTGCGATATGGATGATCAGCGGCAGTGATAACCGGGTGGAAGGCATCACTATCCTCGATCCGCCGATGTGGTCGGTGGTGATGAATTATTCTGTCAGGCCGGTAGTGAAACAAATACATCTCATTGGCAGCGTAGTAAATACCGATGGTATCCATTTCAGCGGTTGCAGCAATGGCAGCGTTGACGGTGTTTTTATAAGAACCTGCGATGATAACCTGGTCATGTATCACTACGCGCCAGGCACCGGTTGTACATTTAAGAACAGTGTTTTCTGGGGTGATGATGCACACATAGCCCTGATAGGGTTAGGAGGGAATGGTAGTCAGCCTATCAACGATCTGACTTTTCAGAATCTGGATATCCTCAATCAGCAGGGCGTTTATGACCTCGACAAGTTCAATGGATGTCTGAAACTGTGGCCCAACGGAGGCAATCAGATTTCGGATGTGGTGTTCGATAATATCCGGATAGACAGCTTCAGAACAGCGGCCAATTCGGCGGTGTTCCAGTTCAGAACAGATGAACGTTTTTCCGGAGAAGGAGCGGGGGTATTGAAGAATATCACTGTGTCAAATCTTGTCTATAAAGGAGTTGGTGAACGCCAATCGTTGCTCAAGGGAGTAGATGTGGCGCATAATGTGGATGTCGTCAATTTCATCAACTATCAACGTATGGGCGTTAACGTTGCCAGCGTGGCAAACGGGAACATCAATCTACAGCCTTATGTTACCAATGTCAATATTGTGCATGATTCTGTGCCGCCATCCCTCAATCTTGCGTTGCATAAACCGGCAGTTTCTGATCAGGCGATGTACAGCGGACATGGTGCGGATAAAGCGGTAGATGGAACAGATACGGCATACGCGCAGGCCTCCTCGCGACTGACGCCCTGGAAGCTGACCATTGATTTGGGGACGGGAACTACTTTTAACCGGGTAGTATTCAAATCAGGCGCGTCCGAATATGCCTCGGCATACCTGATTCAGGGATCGAATGATAGTATTAGCTGGACGACACTTGTCAATGAGCCTGCCAGTGGAGGAGGTATCAAAACGTATAACAGTTTCGGCAGTGTTACCTACCGGTTCATCCGTTTGAGTCCATCCGCTTGTGTATTGAGCCCTGGTGATTGGGGATATACGGTGCTGGAGTTTGAAGTATACAACGATGCGCCCGTAGTATCCTCTAATCTAGCCTTGTATAAGGCTGCTGTTTCCGATCAGCCAATGTATACCGGTTATGATGCTACGAAAACAACAGATGGAAGCATAACCACCTACGCGCAGGCATCCGCACGGCTGATCCCCTGGAAGCTGACGATAGATCTGGGATCAGTGAAAACATTCAACCGTTTCGTATTAAAATCAGGAACAACCAACTACGCTTCCGCATATACGATTCAGTGTGCCGACGACAACTTCAACTGGAATACGCTGGTATCGGAAACTGCGGGTTCCGGAGGCACCAAAGCCTATAGCGGTTTTGGCAATGTATCAGGCAGGTACATACGGTTGAATCCAACCAGCGTGGTGCTGGATGCAACGGGTAACTGGGGCTATGCGGTATTGGAATTTGAAGTGTATAATGATAATACTGGCAACAATTGGGTACGGAGAAATGACAATGCTGCAGCGGCGCGTTACTATGGCTGCAATGCAGCTACCGTATCGGGGTACTACCAGTCTGATTGCCATTACGCATCCAGCGCCGGAAGCTATGCAGAATATACATTTTCAGGAACAGGTGTGAGATGGATAGGTAAGAGAGGCGTGGATCACGGCAAAGCGGATATATACATCGATGGCGTTTTCGATACCACTGTAGATACCTACAATGCTGTGGCCCGATTGCAGGATACCTGCTATCAGAAGATCGGGTTACCGGATACGGTGCATGTAATGACGATCATTGTGAGGAGTGACAAGAACGCTGCTTCGTCCGGATATTTTTCCGACTGGGATGCTTTTGAATTTCTTCCCGGTGCGGGAGTAGCACCCATGTTGACCCAGCAATCAGTGATGATGGCAAAAGGAACTGAAAAGAATATGGTCGTGAAGATTTATCCCAATCCTGCGTCCTCACAATTGAATATTGAAACGCCTGCTACCAGAGAATTTTGGTATTACGAGTTACTGACAACCCTGGGAAAGGCACAGAAAACGGGCAGTATAAGAGCTGGTAATGCGGTAATTTCCCTGGATGGCATTCCGGATGGTATGTATCTGCTTCATCTTTTTTCTTCTTCTTCAAAGCATGCAACGGCGAAATGGATAGTGAAAGTGCAGCATTAGCTGTAAGGTCACTTGTCCTACGAAATGAGAAAAGCCGCCCTTTTAAGGACGGCTTCTTAATGTCGTTTACAAAAAAACAGCGCTACTGTTTAATTTCTCCCGGTATCACTTCCACTACCTGTTTCCTTCCGTTCCTCAATACTTCCACTGATATCCTCCTGCCGATCTGGCGTTCAGACAATAGCAGGTGAAGATCGTCGACCGTAGCCACAGGGGTGTTATCGAACGCAATGATGATATCACCTGTATGCAGTTCGCTGTTGTAATAGTTGCCATCGGGCACTATCTCGAACACATACACGCCGGTTGGCGTACTGAGTTTGTTGGCGGCAATCATGCGGCTGCTGAGGTTAACCGGTTGAGCAGCGATGCCAAGCTGGGCTCTTCTGATTTTGCCATTGAGAATCAGTTGTCCTGCTATTTGTGCTGCGAGGTTGGAAGAGATGGCAAAGCAAAGCCCTTGCGCAGAAGCGATCACCGCGGTGTTTACCCCGATAACCTGGCCGAGCGAGTTAACGAGCGGCCCACCGCTGTTACCAGGATTCAATGCAGCATCGGTCTGGATCACATTGTCGATCAGCCGGCCATTGCTGGCGCGTAAACTACGGCCCAGCGCGCTCACCACGCCGGCCGTCACCGTATATTGCAGGCCCATCGGGTTGCCGATCGCAATGGCGATCTGACCTACCTGCAAGGCGGATGAATCGGCCAGCTGCAATGCTTTCAGGCCGGATTCATCTATCTTGAGTACGGCAATGTCCGTCGACGGATCCGTACCTTTGATGTCGGCCTTTACCTTTCTGCCGTCTACAAAAGACACCCTGATACCTTCGGCGTCTTCCACCACGTGATTGTTGGTGATAATGAAGCCATCGGAAGATATAATGAAGCCAGAGCCGGTACCTGTTTGCGTACGTTTTTCGCGTGTCCGCCTGTCAGTTACTTTTTTCTCTACTTCAATATGAACCACCGACTCGGCTACCGTTCCCACCACGCCCGTTACTGTCCGGGAGTAGGCATCCAGTAAACTTTGATCGTTTGATGCCTGATGCGTAAGAAATGAGATGGTATTTTCCATGAGTATAGCCGCTCAAATTTATTTCCAGAGCTATACTGGTGCCTTTTTGACATCGATCGACAGTACATTATGTCATCTTTACTTATTATATCAGGGAAAATCCTGATTATTTAGCTATTTTGACACGGGAATGTTTTTGTTCAACAAAGATCTAAACAGCGGGGAGACATTAGCGATTGATATTATTATCCGCTAATGTCTCCCCGCTGTTTCTTAATTCTTAATTCTTAATTCTTCATTCCATATTCCTTATTCCTTCTAATATCCCGGGTTCTGAGGGAAATTCATGATATCTATTTCCTGTTGCGGGATTGGATATAAAAGACGGAATGCCGGGAGGTTTACTTTTTTGTTGGCAAGTATTTCGGAGATGGCGCGGTTGGTACGCAGGAGATCGAACCAGCGGTCACATTCGAAGGGCAGCTCGAGCCGGCGTTGTTTGTAGATTTCGGCGCGGAAGCTTGCCTGATCCGGCAGGTTGGCAGCAGTAAAGGCAGCCAGGCCGGCACGGGTACGGACGTTGTTGAGATAGGTAAAGGCGTTGCCAGTGGCAACGTATCCCTGTTCATTCAGTATTTCCGCCTGCATCAGCAGAATATCCGCGAAACGAAGTACGGGAAAGTCATTGCCGGCATTTCCGTTTACGGGCTGATCAAGGAACTTGCGGGGCATGATATTGGCATTGCCTGTAGGTTTTACCGGATCTGCCAGTGGTTTGCGGAGGTCGTTGGCATCGTAGGCCTTTGTCAGGGTAGTATCTACCGTGATCACCTGCGAGTTGGCGTACCAGAAGCCATGATCCTGGTTGGCAACACCTTTGGCATAACGGACTGCGAATACGATTTCAGCGTTGTACTTGTTGTTGGTGTTGAATACATCTGCCACATTGGGCAGCAAAGAAAAAACTTTGGAATCAATTACATCCTGCAATAACGTTTGTGCGTTACCGTATTTTTTTTCGTAGAGATATACTTTTCCCAGTAGTCCTTTCGCAGCGCCGGCAGTAACGCGGCCCAGGTCGTTGGCCGGGTAGCTGTTAGGCAGGTTGGCGGAGGCGAAGGTAAGGTCATCCTCTATCAGTTTATAGGCAACAGCTACATCATCCCTCTTCAGTTTTACTGCGCTGATAGGATCTACTACAGCAGTTAGTACCGGTACGGAACCCCAGAGCCTCACAAGATTGAAATAGTCCAGTGCGCGGATGAAGCGGGCTTCCGCTTTAATACGGTTTTTCAGCTGCTCGTCCATTTTGATACCGTCGATGGCGCCGAGTAGAGTATTGCAGCGGAAGATGCCATTGTACACACCTACCCAGGTAGTGTAGAAGTTGGTGTTACCGGGGTTGTCGGAATAACGGTTGATCTGGTAGTTCTGACCTGCATTGGAAGAAGGATCCTGATCGGTGAAATTATCGGCCCGTGCTTCCATTAATACCTGGAAATTGTTGCCGTACTGGCTGCTTAAAGCGAGCGACTCATAGCATCCGTTGACAGCGGTGATGGCGTCGTCCTGCGTTTTGAAGAAAGCACTGGGAGAGATAGCGGACGGTGGTGTCAGGTTCAGAAAATCTTTACCACAGGAGCTCAATATTAATAAAAGTGCCGGCAAATAAAGTATATGCTTTTTCATGATCGTTCGTTAAAAAGTGATGTTAAGACCAAGAGAATAAGTACGCGCAAGCGGGTAGGAGCCATAGTCTTCCCCGGCAGTCAGCGCATTATCGGTACGGTTGCTGATCTCAGGATTGAACAGTGAATATTTGGTGAAGGTGAATGGATTCTGCACAGCGCCGTATATTCTCACTGCAGAAATATGAATCTGATTCAGCAAAGAGGATGGAAAATTATAGCCCAGTGCGATGTTCCGTACTCTGACGAAAGAGCCGTCTTCCACATGCCAGGAGGAGGTGATCCCGTTACCACCGGTAGCGAGGCGGTTAGCCCTGTTGATATAGCCGGTACCGATATCATCCGGCGAAACGTAATGACCTTTTACAAAGCTCAGGTTGTTGAAGTTTCCTTCCACATTGGCGATATAACGTCTGAAGAGGTTCAGGATTTTATTACCCTGACTGCCCTGAATAGAGAAGCTGAAATCGAGTTGTTTGTAACGTAAGGTATTGCTGAAACCGAAGATGTACTTAGGCTGGAAACTGCCGATGATGGCTCTGTCGTTGGCATCTATCTTACCGTCGCCATTGATGTCCCTGAATTTCAGGTCACCTACATAGGTAGGGTTGCTGGTTTTAGCGGACGTTTCCAGATCGGTTTTATCGCGGTAGATGCCATCGGCAACGTACAGGTAGTAAGAACCGATTGTTTCGCCGATCTTGGTGATGAAGTAAGCATTACCGGTTCCGCCGGTAGCGACGATCGGAGCACCGGAGGGCCCAAGTCTGGTTACCTTGTTTTTGTTGAATGAAATATTGGCATTGCCTTCGAGCGACCAGTCTTTACCCAGTTTCTTATTATACGATAAAGTCACTTCCACACCGCGGTTATTCAGCGCGCCTATATTTTGCAGATAGGTGCTGAAGCCGGATATTCCCGGTACAGGGAGGTTCAGCAGCAACTTGGTAGTGTTGGAATTGTAGTAATCGACGGTGAGGTTGAGTGCATCTTTAAAAAATCCTATTTCAACTCCTGCATCAAAGCTGGCGGTGCTTTCCCATGTAAGATCCGGGTTAGCAGGTGTTACCACGGAAACGCCGTTCACGAGCGTCTGACTGCCGAGTATATAGTTACTGTTGGTGCTGTTGGTGCCATTGTAGTTGGCCAGCTGTGCAAGTGAGCCATAGTTGGGTATCTGGAAGTTTCCGGTGAGACCATAGCTGCTCCTTACTTTCAGGGAGCTGATAGCATTTATGCTTTTGAAGAATGGCTCGTTGGATACCTGCCATGCAGCAGAGATGGCGGGAAATGACGCCCATTTTTTGTTGATGCCGAAGCGGGAGGAACCGTCTCTTCTGACAGAACCGGTAAGGAAGTATTTATCTGCATAGCTGTACTGCACCCTTGCCAGCCAGGAGTTCAGGCTCCATTGTTCCTGTGAGGAAGAACCCGCGTTTATTTGACCGGCGTTGAGGGTAGTTACGATATCTGTTGGGAAGTTGATAGCGGTGAGTGTGTTATGTTCCTGGTTTTCTTTTTGGACTGTAAAGCCTGCCAAAGCATCCAGTTTATGTTTTCCGAAAGCCTTTGCATAGGTCACGGTATGTTCCATCAGCCAGTTGGTATACTGATCTGTATTGGAGAAACCAGTGGCCACAGAAGGCAGTGTACCCGACGGGATGGGCAGTGTAGAAGGACGGTAGTAATCTCTGCGGAAAGTATTGATATCTGTGCCTACGGAAATTTTGTATTTCAGGCCGGAAAGTATTTCATATTCCATATAGGCGTTGGCCATCAGGCGGAAATTCTTCATACGGTCTTTGATCAGCGTAGCAACAGCTACCGGATTCAGCTGGTTGGTTTGTCCGTATCCCCAAACGTTTACGGAATCTGCGAAAGTACCGTCGGGGTTGCGCACCGGGAAGATAGGCGCATAGCCCAGCGCCAGTGCTACCACACCTGAATTGGGTGCAAACCAGGGGCCTTCCGCATTTACGAGGTGATTATCTGTAAACGAAGGATTCATATTTACACCAAAACGGAACCGTTTGCTGCCACCATCGATCCGGAAGCGGCTGGAATAGCGTTTATAGTTGTTGTTGATAACGATACCATCCTGATTGAGATAATTACCCGAGAAGTAATAGGAGAGGTTGTCGCTGCCGCCATAGATGCTGACAGTATGGCTCTGCATAGGCGCCGTACGGAAGATTTCCTTTTGCCAGTCGGTGTTGGTCAGCCCTTTTTGTCCGGCGAGGTAAGGTAGTACCTGCGGAGGTACCCAGGTAGATGGGTTCTTAGGGCGTACACTGTTAGGATCGGTAGGTTTACCGGTAGGCACCGCATCCAGATAAGCGTTGTTATGGCCGTCGTATACGAGTTGTGCATAATCATAAGCATTGAGTACATCCACGTGTTTATTCACGTTCTGAATGCCGTAGTTGACGTCATAATTCACCGTCAGTTTGCCGGCAGTACCTTTTTTGGTGCGAATCAGCACTACTCCGGTAGAGCCTCTGGAACCATAAATAGCTGCTGAGGCGGCGTCTTTCAAAACATCAATAGAAGCGATATCATTTATGTTGATAGCAGCCAGTGGGTTGGCAGGTTGCTGATAGCTGTTCACACCGGGAGAGGCGTTGCGGGTATCGTTGGTGACCGGCATACCGTCTATCACAAACAGCGGGTTATTACCAGCGCTGATGGAACCAACACCACGCACACGTATAGATACGTTACCTCCGGGTGCGCCGTTGGTTTGCATCACCTGTATACCGGCCATTTTACCGGCCAGTGCCTGATCGAAGGACGTAACAGGCTGCTGCATCAGATCAGCAGAACGAACGGATGCTACAGAGCCCGTAAGCTCTTTACGGCTACGGCTGCCATATCCTACAACTACCAGTTCATTCAAACCATGACTGGATTCCTTCATCCTTACCAGCAGCAGATTTCCTTCTCCTTCTTTTACAACAAAGCCATTTACCCTGTTGTTTTCATAGCCGATAAAGCTGAAAGAGAAATCGTACTGAGCGCCTGCTTTCAGGCCCTGGAACTGAAATACGCCGCGTTCATTGGTAGACGCATTGTAGGTTTCCTTACCATTCCGTTGTTTAACGGAAATGGATACACCGATTAGTGGTTCACCGTTTTCACTTACCACACTTCCTTTCACCAGTACAGGTTTGCCGGCTTCCTGCGCATATGTGTGAATGGCACATAGCAATAATAAAAGAATACGGGAGTACCTTTTTAAAAGTCTGATCATATGATGATGTATTTATGCGATTTACAAAAAAGCCCCCCTGCACATGCTGTATCAGCATATGTCAATTTTGTAAAAGGGCTATTCTATTTATTTACTGATCGTTATGCTATCCCCTGTAGTCCTGAGTTCCAGCTGGTTCATGGCGCATATTGCAGCCAGGATGCTTTTCAGGGAATCTTTCTTCAGCACTTTACCTGTGAAATACAACGCTCTGACATCTTCCTGCTGAAAATTTATCTGTGTTTTAAAGTGTGCTCCCAGTGTGTGCAGGGCCTGGTCGAGCGGCTCATTACTGAAAGAAAGCACTACATTGTTGACCTCTGGAATAGCGCTGGCAGGCACTTTTCCGGTACTGCCGGGCTTCCTGATATCGAATGACCGGGTGATAGTATTAATGGCATATTCTTCTCCCGGTAACAAGTAAACATCCTCGTTATTATCTTTTGTATGTATTTGTACTTTACCTTCTGATAGTTTTACTGCAACGTTGTTTTCCACCAGCGTATTAACGGTGAAGGTGGTGCCCAATGCAGTAACGGTGATGCCGGCTGCCTCAACAATGAAAGGTCTTTTGATATCAGCATGCACAATAAACTCCGCTTTTCCCTGCAGTGTTAGCCGGCGCAGTGTGGCCATGCTACTGTCTTTCCACGTAAGCATACTGCCAGGCGCCAACTGTATAACAGATCCATCGGTCAGCGCCAGTGTTTTTATTTCGCTGCCGTTGTTGCTGATAGTATGACTGGCTGCTATGGCTGTTGCCGCTTTTATTTTCCTTTCTGCATCTATTTGATATTTCAGGTAAACTGATCCGGCAAGTATCAATACGGCGGCGGCAACCGATAGCGGAAGCAGTATCGCTTTCAGCGACCGCTTTCTTACCGGATGCAGGGATGCGGCTATGGCTTCCGCTTCCATGGAGGCATGCAGCCGGTCTAATATGGCGGCAGTTTTTCCCGGAGACAGTACCTGTTCCTTTTCAGCGATGCTTCGTTGATAAGCTTCCAGTAGTGCAGCTTTCAATGGTTCATCTGCTCCCTGCTGCAGCAGGGCTTCCAGTTGAGCAATATCTGCGGCGCTGGCCTGTCCTTTTTTGAATTTGTCTAATAGTAAATAGAACTGTTCCATGTATTCATCTATAAAAACTCAACAACCGGAAAAGAGGGGGGAGGATGCTATGTTACCAATTTGTTAACTAACGAACATCAGTATCCGAAGTAGATACTGAGGAACAACAAACCCGCCAGGGGTGCGGTGGCCTGCTGAGAGGCGATATATGTTTTAATAAAGGCAGAGGATGCTTTGAGATATTCTTTTGCTGTATGCGGAGATATGCCGAGGATAGAAGCAGCTTCCTGCAACGATTTTCCTTCCAGCCGGCAAAGCCGGAAGATCATTTTTTTTCTGGGAGATAATTTTTCAATGGCATCGCTGATCAGGTGCAGCTGCATGTCTTTCAGAATAGCGAAGTTATCGTCGTCTGTAGATACAGGCTGTTCGGGGTGTAAGGCCAGCAGGCTTTTTTCTTTGGCGGCTGTTTTCAGGTATTGAATGGATTTATTATAGCTTACCACAAACAGCCAGCGGTCTACTTCGCTTGTCAGTGACAGTTTATGGCGGTTGTTCCATAATGCCAGAAATACCTCCTGCAGGATATCTTCTGCTGCTTCCTGTTGAGGAACCAGCTTGCAGATATTTTTGAACACGGCCTGGTGATATTGATGATAGATACTGTCGAATGCAGCAACTTCAGCTTTGTTGAGTAGCATAGTCATTTCTGGTGCACATATTTCTGACCACCAAAAATACTGTCAGGCAAACAAACAAAAATACTGGCCAGGTTATATTATGATTATCATTGCGTGTTAATATAAAAAAAGGGGGCTTTAGCCGGTATGCCCCCCCTTTTTTATTTGCTGGTTCCGGCCGGAGGTGCGGGCATCACTGCTTCCCGTTCATGGCACCAGGGGCCTCTGAAGTGCTGTATAGCCAGCCTGGTGAGCAGGATATTGGTGCCAATAAATAACAGGATCACCAATATGGCTGCGATCCTGCTCAGCGTAGCCAGGGCTGGTTTTTTAGAAAAACCACCGAATATGTATCCGATAATGAATACCATGCTCGCAACGAACAACAATCGGATCAAAACAAGAAATATCATAATTCTATAATTTAAAAGTTATTTGATTTTGTTCAGCAATGCCTGATCGTCGTTTTTTCCCCAATGAGGAAGATCATCTGTGCCGGCAGTACCGATATTTTTCAGGCTTTCTGTAGCCAGCTGCCTGGCCTGATCTTTATCACCGCCCCACATTTTAGGAGTGGCGTACTTCACCCACGCAGCAACATACAGTGCTCTTGGGTTTTGCGGATCCAGCGCTCTGGCCTGTTTCAGGTACTGGTCGGATGCCGTGCCATATTTCCGTCCGTATGTCATTGGGTTAATGAACACTTTGGTGCGATACACCATGCTTAACACGGTATAAGCTTCAGCCAGTTCTTTGTGTTGCCGTGCAGTATCCAGCAGGGAGATAGCTTTTTTGATTTGTTCTTCTCCCTGGTTGCTGTAGGGCTCTATTTTTTCTCCGTCGTCCTGAAGCAGGAACCCGATCTTAGCATTACATAGCGCTGCATAGTATGGGGCCAGCCAGGATGGGCTGCTGCTGGTAGCGGAGAATGTTTTTTCCAGTTGTTCGTAATCTTTCACTGTTTGTGCCTGATCCAGTTTAGCAATGAGTGCATGTAAATTGTTGTTTTGAGCAAAGCCTGTGTAGCAGCATATGATCAGGAGGAACAGGATGATGGATTGTTTTTTCATGTTTGTTTTTTTAAGATGATTATAAATTGTTGTCAAGAAAATCGCTTGTACGGTCTATGCCCAGACTCATGAATACGCCGATAAAAAATACCCTTGCAGCGGGAAGCGTTACTGGTTGTTTAATAAGCCCGTTGTAACTGTAATTGTATCCGAATACCTGCCTGTTGCCTGTCAGGTTGTTGATGCCGGCGGCGATGCCTGAAAAATCCTTCCATTTGCGGTTCTTAAAGAAGGAGCAGACGTAGGCAACGTGGAGGTTGCCAACGCTGTAAGGGCGTGTTGTGCCTTCATCAGTGATGAGGCCATTGTTGTTGATATTATAGTAGGGCCGCCCGGCAGCTACTGCCCAGGAAACATTCACGTAAGTGTTGATGTCCGGAAAGTATTTTTTGATGGCAATGGTAGCGGTATGTGGCGCTGCGAAGTAAGGCCTCAGCCTGTACGGATAGTTCAGGAAATCGCGTTTTGTATCGAGGTAGGTGTAAGTGACCCAGTAGTCGAGGTTTTTGAAGGTTTTCTTATCCCGCCAGAATAATTCGGCTCCCTGCGAATAGCCGTCACCGTTATTGTTAAGCTGAGGTGTTGTTTTTATCAGATCGCGGTATTGTTTGTAGTATAATTCAGCCCGTAAGAAACGGTTATTGGCTTTTCGTGTATAATTCAATACATAGTGGGTGGCGCTCGAGAAGCCGGGATTGTTGGGCTGGTACAGAAAGTCGCTGGCTGGCTCCTGGTAGAAGATACCATAGGCGAGGTTGAACTGGCTGCCATCGGGCATACGATAGCCGAGCCCGGCCCGGGGTGCGACCACCATTTTGCGCAGCAGGGACGAATACTCTGCCCGTACGCCGGCTTTAGCTGCCAGATTGGGAGCCAGATAGATATCCCCTTCTGCAAAAGCTGCGGTGAGGTGATCGGTCAGGTGAAGGAGACTGTCGTTGGACGTACCTTTGTCGTTGGTATAAAAATGTTCGGCGCCAAACCGCAATGCCTGGCCTCTTCCCATGAAGTGAGTGAATACAACTCTTGCCTGTGCAAAATCTGTTCGAATGTTACGCAGATTGTTTTTCCACGGCCAGGGCGATTCCACCGGTTTGTTCTTTTCATCGATCAGCGTAGTATGGGTTTGCTCCCGGTTGTAGCTGTAAGCAATCCCTGCGTCCAGCTTCCATTGATCGGAGAGCAGGCTGCGGTAACTGAGGTTGTGATAGCTGTTCCAGCCGTTCACTTTATAGCCTGCACGAAGTACGCTGCTGTCGATGTCCGGATTGTACATGCTTACGTTGCTATAGCTCCAGTTGCTGTAGTATTTCAGCATCCCGGTTTTACCGGTTTTGATGCGGAAGTTTATGTTGCCATCGAGGTACGAAGGACCGGTGAAATAATCGGGCTTTTGCGGGATGATCTTATTGTAGAGCGACTGATTGCTGTAATTGATATTAAACCCGAAGCTGCTTTTGTTATTCTTTGCCAGCTGCTGCATACCGGCACCAAGATTGCCGGTGAAGGCGCTGAAGCTGGCGGAAGTTTTCTCGGGCAGGTCGGTGCTTTCCATGATCAGTGCGCTGCTCATGGCATTACCATATAATGCAGAATAGCCGCCGGAGCTGAAGAGTATACCTTTGAAAAGAAACGGATTGATACGTGCATATTGCGTAACGCCGGGCACGGCAGGGTAGTTAGGCGTTTTCAGCAGGGTGCCGTCGATGAACTGGAGTGTTTCGTCGCCGGTGCCGCCGCGTACAAACAACCCGGCCTGTTCGCCTATCTGCTGTGCACCCGGAAGAGAGCGCAATGCCTGTGTAATATCAGCATTGCTGCCTGCAACAGTAACGGCATCGATAGGCGTGAGTGAAGCTCCTTTAGCTTTATCGCTGGCTTCAAATGCCCCGGCGCTTACTACTACTTCATGCAGCGCCCTTGTTTTCTTCGTTGTGTCCGAAGGTGTTTGCGCCGCTGCAGCAAAGCTTAAACATGTTATGGATAGCAGTATTGTTTTCATCGCCTGAAGTATGATCTGCAGGCAAAGCTATAGGGAAGTACAAGGGTAAATCTGGAGAAACGACATCACGGGAAAGTGTGGCGACAACACCGGTAAGATGCACTAATGCAGCAGCTTGTTTACATTCTCTTTGTAGAATTCGCTGACAGGAATTTCTTCCGCGCCAATGCAAACAAGATCCCGTTTGATAGCAGTTATTTTGCGGGTGGCCACGAGGTAAGATTTATGGGTGCGAATGAATGCACCTGATGGTAATTTTTCTTCCATCGCTTTCATGGTCATACGGGTGAGCACTGATTTGGTAGTACCGGAGAGATGGATTTTCAGATAGTCTTTCAGTGATTCAATATAAGTGATATCATCTGTGATGATCTTTACCTGTGTATATTCCACGTTCACAAAAAAAGAGTGTGGCCCGGCGCCGGCTGTGGGCGTCTGTTTGAGCCGGTACAGTTCTTGTGCGCGGGTGCAGGCTTTCAGGAAACGCTCAAAAGAGAAGGGTTTCAGCAGGTAGTCGACCACCTGCAGGTTGTATCCTTCCAGTGCGTATGATTCGTATGCCGTAACGAGGATCGCCATAGGTGGCTGTGGCAGCGATTGTAACAATTGCAGTCCGCTTAGTTTAGGCATTTGAATGTCGAGAAACATCAAATCTACCTGTTCGTGCTGTATCACATCCAATGCCTCCAATGCATTCCTGCAGGTTTTGACCAATTGCAGGAAAGGCACCTGGCGTATGTTGTCTTCCAGTAACTCCCGTACCAATTGTTCATCATCAACTGCAATACAACGTATCATGAGAGGGTAAGTATTAAAGTGACATGAAATACCGGTTCCTGCTTTACGATGGTTAATTTGTGCCGGCCGGGATAGAGTAATTGTAATCTTGATCTTACATTCGCCAATCCGATACCTGAGCTCTCATCCTTGCTGGCGGCGGGATCGGTATCAAAATGATTCTGTACTTCGAATAGCAGTGATTCGCTGTTAACAACAAGCCTGACTACGATATTGCCGGTGCCGTGTTTAAAGGCATTCTCCACAAAGGGTATCAGCAGCATCGGTTCTATGGCAGCATTGGCGTCGGCTTTTGTGGTGTCGATCTGGCTGTTGATATTGATCTCATTGCCAAAGCGCAGGCGCTGTAATGCTATATAGCTGTTGAGATACATGATCTCTTTCGACAGCAATACTTTCTTTCCAGTAGTATCATACAGCATGTAACGCATCAGGTCGGAAAGCATGATAAGTGCGGGTTCCAGCTGATCGGATTTTTTTCGTGCCAGCGAAACAAGATTGGTGAGCACATTGAACAGGAAGTGAGGGCTTACCTGGGAACGGAGAAATTTCAGTTCGCTGTTGAGTTGTTCTGCCCTTTTTTCCGACTGGATTTTTTCGTTCCTGATCTTTTCTGTAATGCGACAGTAAACGAGACTGATAAGATATATACCAACGGAAGGCGCAAAAACAAACCTATAAACGGTATAGTCTTTTGCCATTTCCGGGAACCAATGCGTCATGATGTTATACTTCAGCGGAAAAGAAATACCGATGAGTAACAACACAGCCGGGAAATATAGCCACCACCATTGTTTGTTCCACAGCCTGGGATAAATATATAAAGCGTGAATATAGAAGATCCCCATGTGTATCACGCCGGATATGGTGAAGAAAGGCCCGGGAATGGCTCCCATCCTGTAATTGCTGGCGGCATCTGAAACAAGATAGGGGAGCAGTAAAATAATACTCCATATGAGGATATGAAGTGTGATAACTACCTTTTTTACCTGAATACCTCTTTTCATTTTTATGTATAGAATAAAGCTACTGAATTTTTTCACGGGAATAGTAGTTGAGCGGGAGATGTAGACAACAACGGCATTTGTAGCGATAAAGCCGGCAGAAGTGCCGATGGGAAGTAATCATTACATTCAGAGAAAATAACATTAACACAGGTACAGGAAGTTGCTAATTTTGAACACGTAAAAAACCACTTATGATAAAACGAAGTCTGGGTACCTTATTGCTGTTATTAAGCACATATATCGTATTTGCACAAAAGTACGAGCCCAACTGGGCCTCTCTGAATAAGCGGGGGATTCCGGCCTGGTTCAATAACGCCAAATTCGGCATCTTTATACATTGGGGCGTTTATGCGGTGCCGTCTTACGCCGTAGTGGGCCCGGGAGGCTATTCCGAATGGTACTGGTACCGGTTGAGAAATCAGGACGATGCCACACATAAGCAGGTAGTTGCCTTCCAGGAGAAAAACTACGGTAAGGGCTCTACGTACGAAAGCCTGGAAAGCCAGTTTAACGCATCGCTGTTCAATCCTCAGCAATGGGCGGATGTATTCCGCCGCAGTGGTGCAAAGTATGTGGTACTTACCTCTAAGCATCATGAAGGCTACTGCCTTTGGGACAATAAGCAGGCGAATGAATCCTGGGGCCATTCCTGGAATGCGGTTACGGGAACGCCTAAACGTGATCTGCTGGGCGATCTGACGGATGCAGTGCGTAAGGAAGGCCTGCGCATGGGATATTACTATTCGTTGTACGAATGGTTTAACCCCGTTTGGCAGAAAGACAAGCAGCAGTACGTTAAAGAAGTGATGACACCACAGTTTAAGGATCTGGTGACCCGCTATAAACCATCCGTGATCTTCTCTGACGGGGAGTGGGATATGTCGGATACCGCCTGGCATAGTCCTTCGTTGCTGGCATGGTTGTTTAATGAGTCGCCCGTAAAGGATGAGGTAGTGGTAGATGACCGCTGGGGCAGTAATACCCGTGGTAAAAACAATGGCGCCACCTATCTTACTTCAGAGTATGGTTCAGGCATGCAGCCCGGTGTCATCTGGGAGGAAAGCCAGGGTATCGGTCAATCTTACGGCTACAACCGCATGGAAACGGCCGACGACTACAAGAAAAGCAGCGATCTTATCCTGATGCTGGTAGATATCGTATCCCGGGGCGGCAACCTGTTACTGGATATAGGCCCCACGGCAGATGGCCGGATTCCGGTGATCATGCAGCAAAAATTGCTCGACATTGGTAAATGGCTGGAAGTGAATGGAGAAGCCATTTATGATACCAAGCCCTGGAAAACCGATCGTCAGTGGAGCACCGGAAAACGACCAGAGGGCAAAGAGGCGAGCTTTATGTCGGGGTACAGTATTACCAACCTGGTGAAAAAATCTCCGGATCACGCCAATGTGGAGATGTTCTTTACGCAGAAACCTGGCGCTGTATACTGTTTTGTACCAGGTTACGAGCCTAAGGTTACCATCCGTGGGTATACCCCTTCCAGGAACACTACCATGAGCATTCTGGGCAGTAAAACGGCTAATAAGCCCATTAAATGGCAGCAGCAGGGTAAGGATTGTGTAGTAGATCTGAGTGGACTGAAGCCGGGGGAAGTGGGAGAGTTGTTTGTGGTGAAAATTACGAATTAGGAACTACGAAACAGAAAATAGCCCGAAGGCCTTAGCGGATAATATTTCCACTAAGGCCTTCGGGCTATTTTCTATTTCGTAATTCTTTTTAATAAAAAATAATTTTAAAAAGTATATTTTTAGATGACGGAGCCCTCTGCCGGTTCCCGGGATTTCACGTTATTGCTTGTCTGTACAGGCGGTATCCGTCAATATTTAAAAATATTTTTATTATGAGTATTTCAAGAAGAAATTTCCTGATGAAAGGTTCGCTCGCGCTGGCGGGCACCGCCCTGTTGTCGAAAAACCTGCTGGCAGGTACAGCTCCCCGTCCATTGCTGGGAGTACAACTGTATTCCATACGTGAAGATATGAAGAAGGATCCTTCCGGCACGCTGAAACAGCTGGCTGCAATGGGATATAAGAATGTAGAGCATGCAGGGTACGGCCAGCGTAAATTTTACGGTTATTCCGCTAAGGAGTTCCGGAAGCTGCTGGACGGTCTCGGCCTGAAAATGCCAAGTGGCCATACCGTAATGGGAAAGCAGCATTGGGATGCAGCAAAGAAAGATTTTACTGATGAGTGGAAACATACGGTAGAAGATGCGGCGATTGTGGGGCAGCATTACGTAATCAGCCCCTGGCTGGATGAAAGTCTGCGTAAAGACTATAATACCTTCCTGGGTTATATGGAAGTATTTAATAAGAGTGGGGAACTCTGCAAACGTTCCGGTATGAAATTCGGTTACCACAACCATGATTTCGAGTTCAGCCAGCAGTTGAATAACAAGAAGCTGTTCGACCTGATCCTGCAGCATACCGATCAAAGCCTGGTAGCCCAGCAGCTCGATATCGGTAATATGTACCATGCCGGTGGCCGCGCGCTGGATATACTCAAACAATACCCCGGCCGTTTTGAACTGATGCATGTGAAGGATGAGATCAAAGCTGCCAAAGGCGGAGAAATGGGCAGCGAATATGAAAGTACCGTACTCGGGAAAGGAATTATACCGGTGAAAGAAATCATCGATCTTGGTAAGAAAATGGGAGGTACCCGTCATTTTATTGTGGAACAGGAATCCTACCAGGGACAGGCTCCACTGGCCGCTGTGAAGGAAGATCTCGCGGTGATGCAGCAATGGGGGTACTAAGAAAACCACGTTCACATGAAATCAACATCTCTACTGGGCGCTATCATGACAATGATAGCGCCATCTATGATTTATGCGCAACAGATCCGCCTGCAGGGCGTTGAAAAAGAGCTGATTGCCGGTCCTGCTACTCAGGGGCAACGTGCACAGTGGCTCGACTCACTCCAACAGTGGCGCACACACGAAAAGAACAGATTACAATATAACGGTAACGAATACACCCGGAAAGAGCTGAGCAGCAATGGCGCCGTAGCTATGTATGCGCAGATCATGGCGCACGATCGTTTCCTATACGATCCGGTAAGCCGGAAATATACGGTAGACCGTTTCCTGAATGACCTGGAGCGGCGTTACGGCGGACTGGATGCCGTGCTGGTATGGCCTACTTATCCGAATATCGGTATCGACAACCGGAACCAGTTCGACCTCGTAGCCGCCATGCCGGGAGGAAAGGAAGGGGTGAAAGAAATGATCCGGCAATTCCATAAACGGGGCGTAAAAGTATTTTTCCCTATCATGATCTGGGATAATGGCACCCGCCGTATATCCATACCTATGGCCACTGCACTGATTCAGGAAATGAAGGAGCTGGGCGCCGATGGATTGAACGGAGATACCATGAATGGCGTTACAGAAGATTTTAAAGATGCGTATACCCTTGCCCGTTACCCGCTCGTTCTGCAACCAGAAATCCATATCCGCGACCTGAAAATGGTGGAGTGGAATACGATGAGCTGGGGTTATTACTGGAATAACTGGGGAGGCAAGTTTGAATATACTCCCGGCGTCAGCCTTTATAAATGGCTGGAACCCCGGCACCAGGTGCATATCACCGACCGCTGGGCGGTTGATAAGGTAAGTAATTTACAGTACGCTTTCTTCAATGGCATTGGGTATAATGCCTGGGAAAATATCTGGGGTGTCTGGAATCAGGTACCGGAGCGTTATGCGGCAGTCATCCGGCGAATCAGGATGATCTACCGGCAGTTTCCGGATGTCTGGAGCAGCGAAAAATGGGAGCCGCATGTGCCGGTACAGCAGGCAGGTGTGTTCGCATCGGTGTTCCCGGGTAAGGCTGCCACAGTGTATACGCTGGTGAACCGCGACAATACCGCGAAAACGGGCCCTCAGATCCGCCTGCCGCATCGCGCAGGAAATCGTTACTATGATGCCTGGAATGGTGTGGAGCTGCAGCCGGAAGTAACGGGAAATGAAGCGCAGCTCAGTTTCCCGATGGAAGGTAATGGCTATGGCGCTGTAGTGGTGGTTAACGGCAACGCAGCTACGAAAGTACTGCAACGTTTCCTGGAACAGGTTCATCAGCTGGCACAAACACCTGTCAATAACTTACCGGATACCTGGAATCCACTGCCACAGCAGATCACAGATCTGCCGGCTACTCCGAAGCCCGCAAAAGCGCCGGAAGGCATGGTGCTCATACCCGCTACCGATGCATATCGTTTTGTTTCGGAAGGGGTGATGATAGAAGGAAATGAATTGCCTGCCGCCATCGGCGTACAATATCCGTGGGAACAGCATCCGCAGCGGTCGCACGAGCATACGATGCCGGTGAAATCATTCTACATCGATCGCTACCCGGTCACCAACCAGCAGTTCAGGCGATTTATGGATGCTACGCATTACCATCCGGTAGATGATTACAATTTCCTGAAAGACTGGAAAAACGGTATGTATCCAGCTGGTTGGGAGCAGAAGCCTGTTACCTGGGTGAGTCTTGAAGATGCGAGAGCTTATGCCGCCTGGGCGGGCAAACGCCTGCCGCATGAATGGGAATGGCAGTATGCGGCCCAGGGAACAGACGGGCGGGCCTTCCCATGGGGAGCAGCCAACCCGGCCAATATGCCGCCAACAGATACTACCAGGGAGCCGGTGGGCCCGGCTAACGTTGACGCCTATCCCAATGGCGCCAGCCCATTCGGTGTCATGGATCTTACCGGTAACATCTGGCAATGGACCGATGAATATACAGATACACATACCCGTTCGGCCGTGCTGAAAGGCGGTAGCTACTATCGTCCGCAAACCTCGAACTGGTATTTCCCCCATGCAAAGGAGCTCACACGCCACGGAAAATACCTGCTGATGTCGCCGGGAATGGACCGTGCAGGCACGCTGGGATTCCGTTGCATAGTGGATAACTGATAACAAGCAGTGAACAATGAACAATGAATAGTTAATATTGCCTTTAGATCTCATTATGAAAAAACAATTATTAACAGGTCTTGCAACCTGGCTTCTATCAACCGGCATATGCGCTGCGCAGGCGCCGCGTATCTATAAAATATGGACTCCCGCCACTACCGACTCCGTATATGCGTTGGAGGGGCAGGGATGGAAATCCGGGTTGAAGAATTATTACGACAGGCTGCCGGCGAGGGCAGAAGGGAAAGTACGCGATCATGTCTGGCATTTATCCAATAGCAGTGCAGGGTTGAGCCTGCGTTTCAGGAGCGATGCAGACGAAATTATTGTGAAATACAAAGTAGGGGGCGATAAAGCGATGCCGCATATGGCTGCCACCGGCGTGAGCGGCGTGGATATGTATGCCAGGAGTGTTGATGGAAATTGGTTATGGTGCGCAGGGCGATACGATTTTGGTGATACAGTGGTGTATCGTTTTGAGGGATTGCGGAAGAATGACCAGCATGTGAAGAATACCGAGTACACTTTATATCTCCCGTTATATAATTCAGTACAATGGCTTTCGGTGATGGTGCCGGAAGAAAGCATGATAAAACCTCTGCCGGTTCGCAAAGAAGCGCCAATAGTAGTGTACGGTACTTCTATTGCGCAGGGGGCCTGTGCATCGCGTACGGGCATGGCGTGGACCAATATCCTGAGCCGGAAACTGGAAAGCCCGGTGATCAACCTGGGATTTTCCGGCAACGGCCGGCTGGAGAAGGAAGTCCTGGATTTCGTAGGCGAACTGGATGCACGTGTATTCGTGCTCGATTGCCTGCCGAATCTTGTTCAGCAGGAATATGCAGGAGCAGTACTAAAAAAACGTATAACCGACGCTGTTAGCCAGCTGCAGCAAAAGCACCCCGGTACGCCAATCTTACTGACAGATCACGACGGATACACCAATGAAGGTACCAACATAGCGAGGAAAGAAAGCTATGAACGGGCCAATACCACGTTGCACGAAGTGATGGATTCGCTCACAAAGGCGGGCGTGAAAAACATTTACCTGCTCACTAAGGCGGATATAGGCCAGGATATTGAGAGCATGGTAGATGGTACCCACCCCAATGATATTGGGATGATGAACTACGCAAATGCCTACACGAAGAAGATCAGGGAAATTCTGCATATGCCGGCGGGAACAACATCCACCACTATACCCATTACACAACGTCGTGATGCTGCCACGTATGATTGGGAAACCCGGCACAATGAGGTGATGGAATATAACAAGACACACCGTCCGGATGTTGTATTCATCGGCAACTCCATCACACATTTCTGGGGTGGCAATCCGGTTGCCCGTGTAAGAAACGGCGTCACCTCGTGGAATAAATACTTTGAGCCGAAGAACCCGCTGAATATGGGCTTTGGCTGGGACCGTGTAGAGAATGTGCTCTGGCGCGTACAACACGGAGAGCTGGACGGCATTGCTCCGCATGATATCGTCATGCTGATTGGTACCAATAATCTGCAGATAAATTCTGACGAAGAGATTACCACCGGGATCAGGTTTCTGTTGAAGGAAATCCAGGCCAGGCAACCATCTTCCAAAATCATTCTGCTGGCCATTCTGCCCCGCAGAAATATGGAAGGCAGGGTAGCCGGCATCAATAAGCTGATTGGCAAACTCGCTGATAAAAAGAATATCCGGTTCCTTGATGCAGGTAAGCAATTCCTGAAGGCGGATGGGAAAATAGATGAAAGTCTTTTCAGTGATGGCTTACATCCGAATGAGGCGGGTTATGAAAAAATTGCGAAACTAATAGCTGCCAGCCTCTAGTGCTGGCAGTTAGCGCTTAGTGGCTGTTTTCGAGCCAGCTCTTGAATTCCGTAACCCTCTCACGGCTAATAATAACATCAGTATCAACATCGGGCGTTAATTGAAGAATTAATCTGCTATTGTAATAAGTAGTAATTTTTTTGATGGCATCTATTTGAATGATAAACTGCCGGTTGATCCGGAAGAACTGGTGTTTGTCCAGCAGCTTCTCGATCTGATCAAGTGAGTAGTCGAGCGGAACGCGCTGATTGCTGACGGTTGTAGCCCAGGTAGTTCCTTTGGCAAACTGCAGCCAGGCAATGTCCTTTGCTTTGACATAGATCAGCTGGTTGTTGATCCGTCCGATGAAACGGGCACTGTCGCGGCGAAGGAATTCTTCTGCCAGCCTGCTGATATCCAGTGTATAGTTCCTGGCAGGCCTGAATTGCTCATACTTCCTGAGGGCATTGCGCAGTTCTTCAAGGTCGATCGGTTTCATTAAATAATCGATGCTGTTTACCTTGAATGCCTGTAAGGCAAAGCCGTCATATGCAGTGGTGAATATGATGGGCGTTTGTACGCTTGTTTTGCTGAAGAGCTCGAAACAGTTGCCATCCGACAGCTGAATGTCCATCAACATCAGATCAACGGGGTGTTGCTGTTCCAGCCAGCGGATGCCGTCTTCCACGGATGTGATCACAGCGGCCACCTCTACTTCAGGCTGACACTTCTGCAATAGTTGTATCAGGCGCTCGGCGTTGTGTATTTCGTCTTCAAAAATTACAACCTTCATGACGCATTTATAATGGGTAGTTTGACAATAAACATTTCATTTTCCTTCAGGATCACGATATTACTATTACCGATCAGCGCATAGCGGTTTTGTATATTTTCCAGGCCTATTCCGGAAGAAATTTCCGGATGGGCCTTGGGCCGCATGTGATTAGATACGATGAGGAAATTATCGTCGTGCTCTACACGGATCACCAGCGGATCATGGGCAGAAAACCGGTTGTGCTTAATAGCATTCTCTATCAGCAATTGCAGGGTAACCGGTGGTATCAGCCCTTTGGTACGTACCTTATCCGAAATTTCCGCAACAAACTGTATGCTTTGCTGATGCCGGATACGGATCAGGAAAAGATAAGAATCCAGGAAATCGAGTTCCGTTTGTACGGGTACGAGGTTCTCAAATTTCTTGTCCAGTATATACCGGTAGGTTTTGGCCAGTTGCGTGATGTAATCGGCCGACAGGTCGGGGCTCTTATACACCAGGTTGGTCAGCACACTAAGAGAGTTGAAGAAAAAGTGTGGATCTATCTGGTTGCGCAAAGCATCGTATTTCGCCTGTATGTTTTCGCGCATCAGCCGCTCTGTCTGGAGCTGGTATTCCTTCCAGCCGGAGTAGTAAAATATAATGCCGTTGAAAGCCAGTATCAGCAGGTAAAACATGAATGCCCCGAAATTTAATTCGTAACTGAAGCGCCTGACGCTTTCCCAGGCTTCGTAACGATGAAAAAACAATGCATCCATACCGGCATACCAAAGACCGAACAGGAAAGCCGCCAGCAGCCCGTATATCAGGAGGATACCACAAAGCAGTATCAGTCGCCCGGAGGCATTTTTGTTCATCGTCTTCTTATCTATTCGTGTAGCCAGCCACGTTGCACCTTCCCAAACAATGAGGCCTACAACAACATAGCAAAAACTGAACACCTGTCCTCTGAAATCCATTATCTGCCATTTTGTAATAAATGTCTGATCGAAGGATTTAAAGATGGTGCTGAAGGTGTACAGTATCAGTATCCTGGACAGATACAGGAACAGCTTACTGGAAAATAATTTTTCATTCGCCTGGAAGTTCATCTGGTTGTTTGTCTGGTTCTAAAAATAGTTATTTTCCTTAAACCAGTTGAATGCCCCTGATACAGCGGCTTCCACCGGAGTGTACCGCACCTGCAGGTCACGTTCCGATTTTTTACCGGAGTAGTAGTTATCCAGGCATAACAAGTAAGCGGTCGTATAGTTCAATTTCGATGAAATACCGGGGATAGAGCCGAACAGCCCGGCAGCCCTGAGTATAAACGCCGGTATCTTTATTTGCAGCTGTTTTTTGCCGGATATTTTTCTCAGCAGTCTGAAAAACTCGCCGTAGCTGAGGTTGTGGCCGGCCAGGAGATAGCAGTCACCTGCCTTCCCGTTTGTAATAGCGCTGATAATACCCTTACATACATCCCTGATATGTACGAAGTTTTTCCCGCCCGGCGGATAGAAGAGCAGCCGGTGTTTCAGACCATACAGGATAAGTTTGCCGGAGCTGGGTTTCACATCCTGCGGACCGATCATAAAAGTTGGATTCACTACCACAGCCGGCAATTGCCGGGCTACTACCTGTTCCAGCACATATTGCTGAGCAAGGTATTTGCTGTTGATATAACCTGAGTTGGCGTTGAACAATGTAAATCCGTTCAGCTCATTTCCCGGGTTGTTTTTGTTGCCGGGACCAATGGTATTGGCAGTGCTTACATAAATGAGCCGCTTTACCTGGCGGACGAGACAAGCCGCTACAATATAGCGGGTAGCCGTAAAATTAGCCTGTTCATAAGCATCAAAGGAAACGCCCCATTGTTCCGTAATACAGGCGGCATGGATCACAATATCACAGCCTTTTACAGCCTCCATAACATCTTCCTGGTTATCGATACTCCCGAAAAAGATTTCACAGGGGATATCAGCGATGCATTTTATATCTGCCGAAGGCCTTATCAATACTTTTATATCATAACCTATCCGGTATAATTCCCGTGTAAGGTTGGAACCCAGGAAGCCACTGGCGCCGGTGACCAATACTTTTTTCATTTTTCAGAGAGATAAAGAATAAGGAATTTCTTTTTTCACTTCCCGGGATACCAGTTTCAGTCGCAATGTGAGCGGCAGCAGCTGCATCAGGGTGTGATTTACTTTGTTCATAATGCCGGGAATAATCACCGGGGCGCCTGCGAGTGTTCTTTTCAGTGCAATCTCTGTCAGTGCGGGAGTAGACAACAGTCCCATTTTTCCTTTCAATCCCTGGCTGATAATACGCCGGGAAGTATGGGAATTGGTCATGATTGGACCGGGATAGACCACGCTTACATGTACCCCTGTATTATCCAGCTCCTCTTTTAGTCCGAGGAAGAAAGAAGAGATAAAAGCCTTCGACGCCGGATATACCGTTTTATAAGCGATGGGCGTGAAAGCAGCCATGCTGGCTATATTCATGATATAACTCCTGGGATGCTGCAGCAGATGCGGAATCAGGAGATGCGTCAGCAAAACAGTGCTGCGTACATTGAGCATGATAATATCGTCTATCCGTTCCAGTGAGGTAGTGGTAATGGAAGATGTGCCACCCACACCGGCGTTGTTGATCAGAAAATCGATGCGATGCTGCGCTGTAATGATTTGTAATTGTTGTTTCAGCATGTCACTGTCCGACAGGTCGAACTCAAATACGCGAACCTTCACATCATACTCCAGTTCCAGGTTTTCGGCTACAGAAAGAAGGTTGCTGCCGGGAAGTGCGATAAGTATAACGTTTCTGCCCATACGTGCGCACTGGATGGCGAATTCCCTGCCCAGGCCGGAACCAGCGCCGGTAATGAGCGTATAGTTATTGTTTGACATATACTTTATTTTCGAGCAGGCCCCTGAATTTGCTCATGGTCCTGAACAGGTTATCGTGAATGATCGGATCCGATACCCAGCGGGGAATCCTGCGACTGCGGTCCGTAGTTACCAAGTAGGTAATTTTCAGTTCTCCCGGAGCAGCAGGCTCTATCAGCCATTTGCCGCGGGTGCCGGTGATACGGGTAGTTTTATTATACAGCGGAAAGCGGCTATCGGCAATGCTTTCAAACGCCACCTCAGCGGCATCACTGCCCGAAAGGGCATGGTACTGGTAAAGCAGCAGGCAGTCCTGATCATCGACCGGCCAGGGAATATCGTACCGGATATACGTTATCCAGTTGGTGGTCTGTGGAGCGGGTACGATCTTATATTCGCTGGCATTGGTATTCCAGGCCTTGCCTCGGGCCTGATCCCTGAACAGGCCTATCACTGCCGGGATTTCGGTCTTTACAAAAAATACTGCCTTGATTTCGCGGACATTGTCTCCGTTACTTCCGGGAATCCAGCGCTCATACAGGGAGATCGCCTGATCGTGTTTCACCAGCTTAAAATCGCCCGTATCCACCCAAAGGGACCTGATAAAAATAATGCTGCTCATCAATAAAACAGGTAGGTGTGCCATACATCATCATTTACTGCAAAAATGCGCAGGCTGGCACGGGCGGCCAGCGATTTTCCGTTGAATTGTAGGATAAGCACCCTGACCTGTAGATATCTTTGTTAGGAGTAATGAAGGAATATTTATATATTAATTTTGTGGAAAGGCAATCGAGCCCGCATCCTATACAAAAATATCCCTTATATGAACTGGCAGAAAAAACTGATATTGAGCTATAGCCTGTTACTGAGCCTCTCTGTTGTAGCACAGCATAATAGTAACGCTGCTGAAGAAAAGAAAAAAGAGGCAGTTCAACTGATGGACAATGGCAATCCCGATGCCGCTATCGCGTTATTGGACGAGGCCCTGAAGCTGGATCCCGATAATCCGGCCATCATCTACGAAAAGGCAGCCGCCTTTTATATTAAGCAGGATTATAAGGCCGCCCGGAAGATCCTACGGGGGCTGTTGAAGAGAGATGACCCGGGCAGCGGGTATACCAGTTATTGGGGAATTGTGAAGATTTGCTCGGGAATACCAAAGATGCCATTGATACCTATGAAGATGGTCTGAAGCGCTATCCGGCTGCCGGGAACCTTTACCTGGAAAGGGGAGTGATGGAGATAAAGAAGGAAGATTATAGCAAAGCCGTTCAATTCTTTGAAAAAGGGATAGAACAGGCGCCTATGTTTTCTTCCAACTATTACTGGGCCGCACGATTATTTTGCCTGGGATCGGCCCAGAAATACTGGGGAATGATATACGGGGAGTTGTTTATGAACCTGGAGTCTGGTTCAAAACGAACAGCAGATATCAGTAAAATTCTCTACGATACTTATAAATCACAGATCCAGTTTCCAACAGATACGAGTATCAGCGTGCATTTTGCGGGGCCGATGACCATCAATATTAATTATAATCCCAAGGATGGGGCAAATGCGTTGGCTGAGTTGCTGAATCAGGCAAACAATATGAAACAGATGTACGGCACAAGGGTATATGAACCGGTGCTGAGCCTGGCATTGGCGGGGGAGAAGCGTATTGACCTGGCATCATTAAACCGTGTACGCACACGTTTTCTGGATGTGTACGAACAGCAGGGGCATCAGACCAGACAGCCGGTGGTATTGTTCGATCGTCAACGGGAAATCAGGACGGCCGGGCACCTGGAGGCTTATAATTACTGGTTGCTGAGCGAAGGGGATAAAGTCGCTTTCAATCATTGGCAACTGGCTAACGATGCCAAATGGCAGGCTTTTGTGGATTGGTTCAGGGAACATGCGATCAGTATTACCGACGATAATAAATTTAATATGGAGAAGTACTAAGTTTTATTAATTTGTCCGCCGGCTGCCTGTCAGGTAGCCGGCGGGCTTGTTTATAGTCTTGCCTAAACTAACAAGTGAATATGAAAAAATACCTGATACTAGCGGTGGCTATCTTTGGCAGTATAACCACTACTGCACAGCAGGCTTGTCCTGTAATTCCTCTGCCGGCAAAGGCAGAAAAGGCGGCGGGAACATTTAAACTGAGTGATAAGACCATCATTGTTACAGCAGATACTTCGTTGCAGGAGTTGGCCCGCTACCTGCAGGAAGAGCTGTTGCAGCGTTTTCACGTGCAGGCAGCAATCGGTGCGGGAACATCATCTTCCGTTATTAAACTGGCAAAGGTTCATACAGCAACTAACGCAGAAGGATATACGCTGCATATGAACAAAAAAGCAGCAGAGATACAAGCCGTCGATAAAGAAGGTGTATTCAACGGGATATCTACTTTGTTGCAGCTGGTATCGGCCGGTACGCCGGCAGCCGTTAGCTGCTGGAATATCGCGGATGCGCCGTTGTATCACTGGAGAGGGCTGATGCTGGATGAGTCCAGGCATTTTTTCGGAAAAGCAAAAGTGAAGCAGCTGCTTAACTGGATGGCATTCTATAAACTGAACCGCTTTCACTGGCACTTAACAGATATGCCAGGTTGGAGACTGGAAATTAAGAAATACCCGTTGCTGACCACCGTAGGAGGGATTGGTAATTATGCAGACCCCAAGGCACCGGCAGCGTATTATACACAGGAAGATATCAGGGAGATAGTAGCCTATGCAGCGGCCCGTTATATTGTAGTGATCCCTGAGATAGATATGCCCGGGCATGCAGGAGCGGCTAACAGGGCTTATCCGGCATTTGATGGAGGGGGGACAGATAAGTATCCGCAGTTCACCTTCAACCCGGGCCGGGAAGGAACTTATGCCTATCTCGCAGATATACTAACGGAAACGGGTAAACTATTTTCGGCAGGGATCATACATCTCGGCGGAGATGAGGTAACATTTGGAAATGCAGGCTGGGATAAGGATACCGGCATTATACGGCTGAAGCAAACTTATGGCCTGAAAGACAGGAAGCAGGTAGAAGACTACTTCATTCAACGTATGGCCGATACCGTATTAAAGCTGCATAATAAAGTGATGGCCTGGGATGAAATAGCTACTGCTACTTTGCCTCCTGACAGTACCATAGTATGCTGGTGGCGGCATGAGAAGCCGGAGAACCTGACGATGGCGCTGAATAAGGGGTACAGCGTGGTGATATGCCCGCGTTTACCTTTCTATTTCGATTTCGTACAGGACAGCTCCCATAAGATCGGGCGCCGCTGGGCGAAAGGAGAGTTCAATAAGCTGCAGTCGGTCTACGATTTTTTGATGTCGAAAGTGCCGGCCACGGTGGGGCATGAGTCCGGCATACTGGGGATACAGGCCTGTTTATGGTCTGAAACAATTCACAGTAACAACCGGCTCGATTTCCTATTATTTCCAAGGATTGCCGCGTTGGCGGAAACAGCCTGGACAGCTGCGGGCAGGAAGGATTTCAAAGCATTTGAACAGCGTTTAAAAGCGCAGCTGCCGCTGTATGATCAGGATAAACTGTATTATTTCAATCCGTTTGTTCCGGAACAGCACAAAGAATCAGGGAAGGGAACGGAGTATATAGATTAGCGTGTCGGTTTTGTTCTATTCTTATCCGCGGGATGGCGGTAATATTGCCATGGGAATCAAAAAAAATCCCCGGAAAATAAAATGAAAACTATTTTACTGGCCCTGGCCCTGATCACTACCTCCCTTGTAACCGGGGTATTTTATGCCTTTGCCGTTTCGGTGATCCCTGCATTTTCGCAGTTATCAGATGCTACGTATATGGATGCCATGCAGCAGATAAATATCGCCATCGTAAATCCTGCTTTTTTATTGAGCTTTATGGGAGCGCCGGTGTTGCTGCCGGTGGTGACGTGGTTATATTCCCGTCCGGCTTTTACGCGGCGTTCCGCGTTATTGCTGGCAGCCACAGTGATTTTCGTGATCGGCACCTTTGGGGTGACTGTTGCGGGGAACATTCCGTTGAATGATAAGCTGGCGGCTTTTCAGTTACAGGGAGCAACCGCAGCGCAGATCAGGGCAGCCCGCGGGGCTTTTGAAGGTCCGTGGAATAGCTTACATATGGTGCGAACCCTGGCAGGGATGGTGGCATTGGTGTTGGTGGTAGCTGCCTGTCTTACGAAAGACAAACAATCTTCGTAAATTTATATCCATGCAATACCTGACCATTCCGCCACCGGCACATTTAGCAGACATTATCCGGTTTTTCTGGGTAATGAACAGCGAAACCGGCTATACCCACTACGGTATGGCCGATGCCTGTGTAGAACTGGTATTCCATACCCGCGGCCATTTTGATGAAATTGATGAGAAGGGAGAACGGAGTAAGTCGTTCACTGCCGGATTGCACGGGGCCTCGCATGTATTGCGTCGTTACACGATAGAATCGGGTTTTGGTATTTTCGCGGTATATTTCTATCCGCAGGCAATACCACTTTTATTTTCGTTACCGGCCTGTGAGCTGGCAAATGAAACGGCAGAGCTGGGGTATCTGTTAAAATCTGTGGGGAGTGAGTTAGAAGAGCGCATTGTGCTGGCGAGAAATACGAAAGAGCGTTGTGAGATCATCTGCAGGTTTACAGAACAGCGTCTGGCAGCGGTGCGAATGGCTGAGCTTCCCGTGTTTTCAGCTATCCGGGAAATCATTCATCAGGCGCCGGTGGAGCGTATAGCGGCGTTGTCGAAGCGTTATTATCTTTCCGAGCGGCAGTTTGAGCGGCAGTTCCGGCAATATGCAGGATTATCTCCAAAGATGTTTGCAAGGATAGTGAGGTTCCAGGCAGCGGCCTCTTTCTACGAGGCTGATAAAATGAGCCTGGGGAATATTGCATTGGAATGCGGCTACTATGATCAGGCGCATTTTATCAACGAGTTCAAATTCTTTTCCGGATTGCATCCGAAGGTTTTTTTCTCAGGGCAGTCAGAAGCCACCGCCTGGCGGGATGTATAATGTCGGTTTTTTCCAATTTTATCTCTTGTGGCAGTTGCAACTTTGCAGGAGCAAACAAATCTAAAAAGAAAAGTTATGAAATTACCAGCAGGACATCAGCGCGTCATACCTTATCTGATCTTAAAAGATGCAGAAGGTTTTTTCAAGTTTACAACCAGTGTATTTGATGCGAAGGAGACATTCCGTAGCTACCGCGAGGAGACGAAAGTATTGAGTCATTGTGAAATTGCCATTGGCGACTGCGCAATCATGTTCGCCGAAAGCACCGCCAACTGGGGCGTTGAGAATGCGGGGTTATTCGTTTATATGGATGATCCTGATGCGGCGTTTAACAAGGCCATAAAAGCGGGAGCAACGGAAGTGATGCCGATGACGGATCAGCATTACGGTCGTTCAGGAGGCGTGAAAGATCCGTTTGGGAATACGTGGTGGATCACAGGAGTTACGAATTAGCAATTACGAATTTGAGCGGAGAATGGCTGGTACGGTAGTGCCGGCCTTTTTTATTGAGATGATTTACTACTAGCGTGTATTCGTTTACGTTATATTCTGTTTCAATGTTAAGTTTTTATTATCGCCATATAACCGCAGTGGGAGCAACTAAATTGGCAGAATGCGTTGTTTCCACCAGCGCGGATTGACCAGGTGGGCGAGCCTGTGTCAACCGATGAGCTGTTTGTATCACCCACTAAATTAGAGTAAGAATGATTATAGACTATCCTGCCACTATGAGATTTCTGCTATCGGCCGCTTCCGACACGATTACAACATCGATACAACAATTGCCGCTGCATTATCAGCATTTAGCCATAAAGGAGGCAGCGGTAAAGTATATGGAAACGGACAGCGGGGATTACATTATCCAGGAGTTGCAGAGCAGGCATTGGGCGATTGGCTGGCTGACTTTTTCCATGCAGCATCCGGCAATAGTGCGGGCGGTGACAGACCGGCCGATGGTAGCCATCGTTTGCGTACCAGTGGGGAAGGTATCTGTTGAATTGCCGGGATATGGAAGTTTCACCTTGCAGAAGGGTAAATTCGGATTCGGGTATATGCCACCGCATCTGGAGTGCGGTATTTTCCTGACAGAATCGCGGAGTGAGATGGTATATTGTTCTTTTTCTCCCGAGTTTTTGTTGTCGTTTGCAGCACAGCATCCGGCTTTTCAGCAGCTTTACGAAGCGCAGCGAAACGGAGCAGCAGCGGGGGATGTATTGCCGGTTTTCAGGATGGGAGTAGAAGAAAGAAAAATACTGGATGCCATCAGGCATTGCACCTTAACGGGGCCGGCCCAGCTTATTTTCCTGCATGCCAGGATCAATGATTTGCTGATCAGCTACTTTACTGTACTGGAAACGGTAGATAAGCAGGAGGTGCGGCAGGAGAGCCAGCGGCAACGATTGATGGAAACGGAGTTATTCATCCGGGAGAACTATCATTTACCGTTGAGGATGCAGTTCCTTAGCCGGAAAGCCGGGATGAACCTCCGGACATTTGAAAAAGGTTTCAAGGGATTGTTTGGTGTAAAGGCAAAAGAATATATAGAACATCTGCGGGTGAAACAGGCATCAGAGCTACTGCGAAATACAGACATGCCGGTTACTGCGATCGCATATCATGTGGGATTTGCCGGCACCAATTATTTTTCATTCGTATTCAAGAAGATACACCATTGTTCACCGAGGGAATTCCGGCGCAGGCATGCGCAGCAAAAGATGGATAAAGGCGAATTTTTGTAAGTTTTTTTATTCGAATTATTGAACATTATATTAAGATTAAGTTTTGATCTTTACATAGACGCGGAAAAAAAGAATGATAGCAAGTTACCTGTTGAATTAAAAGACAGCCCTCAGAATAACGAATTTTATATATGCCAATGAAATCCTTGATATCTGGTTAACGCCATAGTATTTGCAGTACCTCATCATTGATATTCATTCCACGCCGGTGGAGGAGTAGGCGAAATCGCCTGCCCGGAAATGAATTGTTTTACCAGTTTTAAAGAAATGATTATGAAGAAAAGTGTCGTAGTTGATGCTATTAGTTATTTATTGGTGTTGTTGTTTACGTATACGGGGGTGACGAAGTTGTGGGACCAGCATGCATTCATGGTTCAGCTAAGGCAGCATCCATTGTTGCATGACCATGTTGCTTACTTCGTGCCTACTATACCGGCAATCGAAGTACTGATTGTTTTTTGTCTGCTCATACCCAGGTTCCGGAGAAAGGCGCTGGTAGCTTCGGCGGTATTGATGGGTATTTTTACGATTTACGTGGCTTATATGGTGATAAGATATCCTCGTGTGGATCTGCCCTGCTCTTGTGGAGGGGTAATGAGGTTGATGAGTTGGCCACAGCATCTGGTATTTAACGCGTGTTTTACTGTGATGGCGATTATTGCGGTGGTGATGGATAGGAGCAACAGGCAGGAATTCACAGGAAGTAAAATACAGATGGTATGAGAGGGGTGATGATGGTGCTATGTTGCTGTGTGATATTGCAGGCCTGTGTTTTCCGGAAGAAAAGCCAGATACCGGTTTTTAATATACTGATGCCGGATAGTACAACGGTGTTTAGTACGGGGAAGATACCGGAGGGGAAGGTGACGATGTTGGTTTTTTTTAGTCCGTATTGTGAACATTGCCAAAGTGAAACCTATGATCTTATCAAACATATAGATGGTTTAAAGGAGATCCACTTTTATTTTATCAGTATAGAGCCGATAAGCCGAATAAGAGAGTTCACGGAGTTTTATCGACTGCAGCAATATTCTAATATAGTGGTAGGACAGGATTATCAGGGTGTTTTTGTGAAATTGTCCGGGTTACGGACTATACCATCATCATTAGTTTACGATCAACATCGCCAATTGAGATGGACCCTTAAGGGAGAGTTTAATATCGATATGTTGAAAGGTTATCTGAAAGAGTTTAAATAGTTAATTATGCCGATTGATCCAAAAGATGAAGTTGTTTTCGGGTTGGTACCGGAAAGGCAAAAGAAACGGAAATTTACAGATTTTTCTGAGGTACTGACTGGTTATGGAATTGAATTTCAGAAAGAGGGATTTTATTTGAAAGTAGGAGAAATAAAGCAGGTACAAGGTTGGATAATACATCTATCGGTATCTGAATACAATCTGGCGGAACTGGCGAGTGTGTTGATCCCCATATTCATGAAGTTGGAGGTGCCATTTTATATTATTCGGGACACTGAAACAGGACGGCATTTACAGAACGGGGATCTGGGGTATGAGAGACTGGGTAAAACAATTGCCTTATATCCGCAAGAATATACAGATATTATTTTATTAGCTAAACAGATGATAGAGCTAACCGAGGGGATCAGAGGACCATTTATTCCAACAGATAGGCATTTGGGGGGCATAGTGTATACTCGTTATGGAAGCTACAATCCTGTAAAGCTGCCCGAATCCCCAGGGAAGCGATTTATTTATAATATAGCAGGGACATTGGTATTAGATGAGTATACCTTCCCATTTGTGCCTCCAGTTGATGTATCATGGCCTTTTGAAAGCATAACACCGGTATTACCGCCGCGTCAGGGGAAACTGCTGAAAGACAAATACAAATTACTTACAGTGATTAAAGATGATGTAAAGGGACAGGTAATAAAAGGGATTTATATGAAAGGGTTTCTGAATATCCGACAATGTATTATCAAAGAGGGAAAAAAAAATATGTGGATGGATGACTATGACAGGGATATTCAGGACCGGCTACGATGGCAATTTGAATTGTATAATGATTTACGGGGAATTATTCCAATGCCTGAGATCTTTGATTTTTTTGAAGTAAATGGAGATCAGTACCTGGCGATGGAATTTATTAGAGGAACTTCGCTGGAGAATATAGTGTACTCTTCATATATGGGCCGGAACTGGAAGGAACTGCCCTTGGAGAAAAAGGTGCTGTTGTTGGATTATCTGATTAAGGTGATGAACATTATAGCGCAACTTCATGAAAAGAAGTATGTTCATCGCGATATTTCTCCGGCGAATTTCCTCATTGATAAAAAGGGACAGATATTTTTGATAGACTTGGAATTATCCTATTCACTAAAGAAAGGGGAAAAGGAACCTCCATTCAGACTCGGTACTTGGGGATATATGTCGCCAGAACAGATAGCGGCAAAAATTCCTACCGTTGCTGAAGATTTATATGCAATCGGAGCACTAATGATATTTGTGATGACGGGAATGCCGCCTACAAAATTCAACATAAAGGAGAAACAACATTTGCTAAGCAATGTCAACCTATTTATAGGCAGTGAGGAAATAAGTACGTTAATAGCAGACTGTGTATCTACATCGCCGTATATCCGGCCTACTGTTGAAGTTATTATTGATAAGATAATCAACTACCGGGAGCAACTTGTTACAGGTAAATATAGCGAGGTTTATCCCGTGGCACAAAAACCGGAGGGATCACAAATCGATTTGCTTATCAATTCAGGGTTGAATGGCCTGCGGAAAAATAATTGCCTGACAGAGGATTTGATGTGGGATTCTATTGTGGTTCCTGAAATTAGCTACCGGCATGGCAATATATCAAGGGCGTACTTACCGAATCTGTATAATGGTATATCCGGAATTACCTATTGTATTGCCATAGCCCGTCGCATGGGATATGATGTATCTGAGTTGATACAACCATATGAGAAATGTATGGAATTTCTCCATGATTGGTTAACAAAGCCGGAGAAGCAGTTATATGGATTTTACCATGGGCGGGCCGGTATTGCGGTTGCTATAGCAGCCGCCTTAGACGTATCGTTGGTGGAAGATGGACGTAAGTGGGCGTTACTGTTACAGAATTGCTTTGACGAACCCGCCCAGGGCATGAACTTTGCCAATGGAATTTCGGGTCAGGGAATGGCACTGTTGTTAAGTGAGCAATGGGTTGAGCAGGATAAAAAAAATACGCTGTTGAGTCAATATGTTGAGAGATTATTGACTAGCCAATTGAAGGATGGTTCATGGCCAATAGAGGCAAGGAGTCATAATAAGGGCTTAATGGATATCAGCTTTGCGAAGGGGATACCAGGTATTGTTACTTTTCTCTTGGCCTATATCCAAATTATTCCGCATGAAGGTGTTGCATTGGCAATTCGGAGAGGATTAGCCTGCCTGGAGAAAATGGGAAGACGCCGTAATGGGCATTATTTTGAAGAAAAGAAGAATACGGAATATGCTTATTGGTATAGTTTCGAATATGGTGTACCTGGAATAGCATTTTCATTTATAAGAGCATATAAACATTTTAGCGATCCGCTCTACAAAAAGGTAGCCACATCAATATTATCGGAACTGCCGGATTTTCCTCTTGGATTGGATTTTTCTCAAGCAGGAGGACTAGCTGGTGTAGGAGAAGTGTATCTGGAATCCGCTGAGATATTTGGAGAGACGGTGTGGCAAGACCGTGCCGATATAATTGTTGACATGCTGCAACGATTTGCGATAACTAATAAAGGTGGATATACGTATTGGCCAATATCTTTTGGTAACGCGCCCGTCACGGATCTGATGACCGGGAATTGTGGTATTATACATTTTTTAATGAAGTACAGAATGAAGCAACAGATCCCATTTTTATTGACAAGGTAATTTTTTACTTTCTAATTTGAATGATATGAGACATATAAAATTATTCATAGGAATAGGTACATTGGCACTAGGGGTTGCGGGAGCATTTGCAACAATGGCTACTAATAGCCGGTATGCGATGGGGAAGGTATGGACCAGCCTCAAAGTGGCCTGCATTACAATATATACCCCCTGTCTCCTGGATCGTAGCGGAGTTACATGTTTTACGGTATTAGGTCAGATACCACGTAACACAATATTTACACTGGCGAGCATTTGTGGTGGAAATGTATTTCGGAGAATCTATAACTAAATACCATTAAAAATTCTTTACTAATCTTTCCTGCCGCTTATGGCTGCTGATTTTTGTGCACATAAAGTTTACAGTTCTTTCTGCAGAGGTACTGTGAAAAACAGGGGAAACCGAAAACCTGAGATAGAGTAGGTGTATTAAATTAATCCTAAAGTTTTTTTTGTTTTTTGATTTAAAAAACAAAAAATCATATGAGACATACAAAATTGTTATTGGGTGCAGTTACACTCACATTGGGTATTGCCGGAGCTTTTGCTACTATGGCTTCAAATGTAAGGAATATTAAAGCTAAAGTGTTTACTACTTTAAAGGTTGGTTGTATAACTGTTACAACACCTTGCATAGCTGGTAGTGATCTTACATGTCGTACAGCAACAGGTGTGCCCGCCCAAACAGTGTTTACTATTGCTAGTGCTTGCAATGTTAAGTTCATAAGACAACGTTAAAAAGGTTATCAATCAATAAGGTAGCTTGGATACTCAGGCTACCTTATTAATCGAATAATCTGGGAATATTAATTTAATTGTTTGGAATTAGAGAAACAGATAGCTAAGATCTTATTGTAAGACAATAATGTATTACCTGTGATAATATTTACTATAACAATATTTGTTGCGTTAATAACTTTAAATGTCCAGTTGATTAAGTCGTCAATGAGATGCTCTTTGCTAGGCCACCTCATTGTAGTAATCATTCAGGGAATCTGTTACGAATTACCATAATTATTTAGCTTGGATATTTGACGCAGATAATATGTCTTGATTTTCCGTAATTATATGATCGTTTGGCGAATTCGTTACATTGTGAAGTATTAATACTTTCATTTTAATATGATCTTTTTTTAGCGAAAGACCGTTTTCTTCTAACCCCTTTTTGACTTCTTCTTCGGTAAAATAGGGATGTTTAAATTGAATATCAATGCCACCTTTAATACCAGTTTCATCTATTATTGGTATTTTCCTTAGACTGTTATTAAACATGGTAAATAGCGAAAGAAATTCCTTTATAGGATAGTTTCTTGCAACAAATCCATCCATACCTCCATTGAGATATGGCGTTCCCCCTTGGGTTGCAAGTTTCCTACGGCTTGATTCGCTGGATGTGAGTTTCCAACAGGGGAACTCTCTTTCTTCAATGGAAACATCATAGCCAAAGTAGTTTTTTAGATCATTTCGCATAATATGCATTGCAATATTTTTATTACTTTTTTGAGGTAAAACAAGGCTATAACAATATCGTATGTCATCAATTGAATCTTTTGATAGAATTGTTTGTCCAGATGTTTCAATTATTGGATGACTAAAAATTTTTCCGTACAAAGTGTCCTTGCTGCCTCCTATTGTAAACTGACCGAAATATGCCAGCATATATAGATTGAATAGAGTTGCAGCACATGTTTCGAATTTTCCGTTACGAAGCAGAAACTCTGCGCTGAATCCAGCATTAAAATTAAAATTGAGCCCGGATTTGACTAACTGGGATCTAAAAATAAGCCGCTCGTCGTTATCTTTAAGAGCACTTAAATTACCGGATGAATCCACTCGCCCATGAAGTCTGGGCGTTTTGAAAAATGCAACGGATTGCCCTGCCATCATCGCCTCGAGTTGTCTGTCTGAAGGACTGGAAATATATTTGTATACTACCCCTTCCGGATTGATTACTACGATTGTGGGGCATGCTAAGATATCGAACTGACGGAATAACGTGGTATCATATAGGTATGGAATATTAAGTCCTAATTCCTTTTTTAGATTACTATAGAGGGTGTAAATTTTCTTTTCTTTGTCTTCTCGACCTACTAATATATACTGTAGGCGGTCCTTGTACTTCTTTAGTTGTTCGTTTACTTTAGGTAGGGCTTCAATGCATGAGAGACAATGTTTGTCCCAAAAATCAAGTAAGAGCCATTTCCCACGGAAATCTTTAATATTTGCACTACTTACCGTGTAATCTTTAATGCCAGTCAATTGGAAGTTTGGGCAGAGTTTGCCATCCTCGGGGTATTCTGATTCAGTGCTGAAGCTTTGGCCGTAAACAACTTGGAAGCATAGTGACATCAAGAGCATTCCCAAAAATTTAGTCATATGATTTGTATTTTTATATTATTGTATTTGTATTTTGAATACCTTGGTTTCTGGAGGGAGACATTGTTCCTCGGAACATAGCATGAATGTAATGTTCCCCTTTAATGATATTGGTGAACTTTTGCTTGTTTTTATTGTCTGTACGAAATCCACAAAGGATTTGAATTCACATGATTTTATCCCCGCTACTTTACTTTCCCGGAACTCCTTGTTTCCAATTTCTTTGACTCCGCCAAGGAATTGTATTTCGGGTGTTTCGTCAAATTTTATCTCGATGGGATCTACAATCGACTCCTGCGGTTGTATCTGAGAGTAAACATGCCATCCATCCTGGATTGAGGCGCTAAGGTGAATTTCAAATAAACTATCAGTTATTTTTTTGCTGGTAAATTTCCATTGAATCTGTGCCATGGTTGTATTGACAAACCAGGTAAAACAAGTCAGTAATAGTATAAATCTTAGTTTCATGATGTTGAATTAATACCCGGGAGTTTGTTGTAGATGTTGACTGCTTTGTATGTCAGAAATTGGAATAGGGTATAGCTGCTGGAAATTCTGCCAACTACCCCCGCCTTTTTGTGGCGTTAAAATTGACATTACCTGATTAAGTACCCCAGCCCGGCTGAGGTCTGTCCAGCGAAATCCTTCCGCAAATAGCTCAGTTTGCCGTTCATGGAGTATTGCTTTTAAGAGTGGATCTTTAGAGTTGGCGGTTGTCTTAGTCAGACCTGCTCTTAAACGTATACTATCCAAATCGGCCGCCCCTTCTGCAATTTTATTGAGCTGTACCCTAGCTTCGGCACGAATTAGATATTGTTCAGCCAGCCGTAATATCATGCTATACTCTGTTAAAGAACCAGTTCCACTCTTAACTTTGTATTTGAATGGAAAGTAGAACGTTTTTCCTCCATCTGTTATGCTATTTATCCAAGAACTTAGCCGTCTGTCACCTGGTTCAAATGTATTTAGCAACTGTTGACTGACTGATACGGCATTGCTAATTGGAGTCGCCAATAGGATAAAGTAGCTGCCATCATCTGTTTGATATTTGCCATTGGGAGGCGCGATCTGCCAGATGGCCTCGCTGCTGTTTTTTAAGAACACATTGTTGAGGGATGAACAGAGGCTGAATTTCTGCCTATTGTTGATGAGCATACTACTTTGTGTTTCTGCATTAGCATAGTCGGTGATAAACAGATAGGTTCGCGCTAGTAATGCTGTGGCCGCCCATTTTGTGGGTCTGACCCTTTCCTGCCCTGGATTGTTATATATATCAGGAAAGTCGTCGCTCAGCAGCTGTTGGGCAGTTGTAAGATCACTTATAATTTGTTTGTATACATCTGCTTGTGAAGAACGTAACTGGGAGGCAATTATGTTGTAATCAGTGGATGTGACAATGGGTATCTCTCCATATAGATTAGTAAGATAGAGTAACCAGAATGCGCGGATAAATACCGATTCACCGATTAATTGGTTTCTATCTGCTGTCGATAGATTACCCGGCTTCGATAGTCCGCTAAGGGCAGCATTTGCCTGGTAGATATAGCTGTAAGCGTTAGACCATATCAGGTTCGTTCCGTCATTTGCACTTAATCCGTTTACATAAAGTCTGTAATTCAGATTATTATCGTAGCCATTATTGTAGCCAATTAATTCATCCGAGGACAACCCTGTGCTTGCTGCAATACTGCGTATTGAAGTCATTTGGCCATATATGCTTGTAACTGCTGCAATAGCAGTTGATTTTTCTTTAAACACGTTTTCAGTTACCATTAACGTTGGAGGAAGATCTACCACCACAAATTTTTTACACCCTGCATATATAAAGGGTATCAGAAGAATACTGATTTTTAGTATCACATGGATGCCAAGGGATGATTGAATCCGGTTATTGATTTCATTTCTTTGACTTTTCATAGCTTGATTAGATTTGTTATCAGAGAGAAATTTGTATTCCACCAACGACCATTTTTAATGGAGGTAATGCATACCCAGCTGTTATCTCTGGATCTAGCCACTTATAGTGGGTGAAGGTTAACAAGTTTTCCCCTTGAAGATAGAGTTTGACATTTTGTATTTGCATGCGTTGTAGCCAGCGTCTTGGAAGCACATATGAAATACTTATGTTTTTCAGTCGGATAAAAGAAGCATCAGTTACATAAGCGTCACTATTAGATCGATAATTCAATCCACGGTTGGTATTTGCATCACCCGTACTCAATTTTTGATAAAGAGCCCGATCTCCTTTATTATGCCAGACGTTGTTGAGTAATTCGACTGGGATATTGGTATTGTAGCTGCCAGGAACAATAAATAATTTAGAAACATAATCAAACCCAGATTGCTTGGTGAATTGCAGAAATACATCACATTCAAGACTCTTGTAGCTGAACGTATTAAGAAGGCCTCCAAAATACCTTTGTGTAGTTTCTCCAAATTTTATATAATCTTTTGGATCATAGATGTTGTCGTTATTGGCGTCCAATACAGTATAAATACCAGTCACGGGATCTACTCCGGTATATTGGTATGACTTTCTACCGAGTATTGATCTCCCTATAACAAACGAATTTTTATAGCTTGATGCTTCGAGGTTTGGATAGCTGACTAGTTTGTTTCTAGGAATGCTAATATTAACGCTAGTCTTCCAATTAAATCCGTTGAGGTTGATATTATCAGATGTTATATCCAGTTCAATCCCAGTATTTTGAACAATAGCGGGTAGGTTAAACAAAACGGAATAAAATCCAGTTGTACTGGGTAGAGCATAAGCTAGTAGTTGATTGCCACTTCTATTCCGATAGTAATCCAGATTAAGTTGAACTCTGTTGTTGAATAGCCCTGTTTCGAGGCCAAGTTCTATTTTTCGGTTCAGCTCCCATTGGAAATTACTGTTGGGAGCATTCGTTGGCATCAGGCCTGAAACTCCCATATAGTTGTTGTAATCTGTAGAATAGGTACTGTAGAATTTGTAATCCGAGATTTGATCATTGCCGGCAGTTCCATAGCTGGCTCTCAGTTTACCAAAACTTAGTGAAGGGATATTTTCTCTTATCCATCTTTCTTCGGAAAAGATCCACGCTACGCCAACTGAACCAAAGTTGCCAAATTGACGACCAGGCCCAAACCGACTACTACCATCTCTTCGTGCGCTTAGATTAATGATATATTTATCATCGTAGGTATAATTCAGCCTACCAAAAATTGCATTGTATTTATACAGTGAATTTACTGATGTTAGTGCACGTATATTGGCTGCTGCACCTGGATTGCCGATTAGCGCATCACTGGTATACCCCGATGCAAGAAAGGAATTAACAAGATTGCTGTTTTGCTGGAATGTGCTCCCTATTAATACACTGATATGATTGTTATTTATTCTCTTGTCATAGTTGATTTGAGGTTCTGCGATCCAATTTTTGATGGAAGTATTAGCGAAGTTATTTTTCCGGGAGTTGGGGTCATTTGCCATATATGAAGGAAGAGAATTGGAGCCAATTCTATGGGTCTGGCTGGTTGTTATATAGTTGTATCCCAGGCTGGTCTTAAGAGAAAGACCTGGAATTATTTCATAGCTCAGAGACAGATTTCCGATGAGATTGTCAGCGGTGAAGTCGACAGTCCTTTTGGTATAAGTAAGCGGATTTATGAATGTATTATTGGCCCAATTCAAATTGCCTGTTGCATCATATAATGGTGGGGCATCAGGAGCAATAAGGGTGCTTGACGTGGCGTCGAACATAGGGAGATTATTAATGTTATTGAGGTAACTGCCATTTAAATTACTATGGAATTTTCCGTTGGTAGAACTATGAGTAAGACTAAAAGATGCTGATGCCTTTTTATCGGAAAAATCGCCAGGATACACAGTGGTTTGCCTGGAGTAAGCACCTCGCACAGAGAATTGCGTATTGTCGTTACCCCCAGATATAGCAGCCTGGGCATTTGTAAGTTTTGCAGTTCCACCAATCAATAATTTTTGCCAGTCGGTATACCGGGTGGTGTCCCAGGTGCCATTTATATCATAATCTGCTGGCCCGGCAGTTTTACCATCGTTGGTTAATGCTTCTCTGCGCATCGCCAGATACTGTTTGGTGTTCAGCAAAGAAAGCATGTTGGTGACTTTCCCCGCTCCTGTAGATATATTGAAGTCGAATTTTGTTTTGCCCGCCTTCCCTTTTTTAGTAGTAATCAGGATAACACCATTGGCACCCCGTGAACCATAAATAGCAGTTGCATCTGCATCTTTCAGTACATCTATACGTTCAATATCCGATGGAGAAAGCAGATTAAAAGGACTGAGGCCACCACCCGGTTGATTCTGAGTTTGGGTTCCCAGTGGGCCGCCTCCGAGATTGGGTGAAATAGGAGAGGATGAAGAATAGGGCACCCCATCAATAATATACAGTGGATCGTTACCGTTTACGATACTGTTTTGTCCCCTTAATTTCACCACTACGCCTGCACCTGGAATCCCCGACGCCTGAGAAATATATAACCCCGGTATCCTTCCCTCCAATGCCTGTAACGGATTGGTGACAGGCTGGCTTTCGATTACATCAGATTTCACGGTACTGATTGCTCCGGTATTAAAACGTTTAGTAGTAGTACCATATCCTATTACTACCGTTTCATCGAGCTTTCCCACCACTCTTTTCAGCATCACATTCAGTGAACGTTTTTCTTTTATAGAAATTTCCCTGGTTTCGAAACTGGTAAAGCTGATACGTAATATAGTTCCGGATGAAGAATTTGTAAGCTGAAATCTTCCGTTTAAATCAGCGCTGGTACCAACGTTAGTGCCTTTGATTATAATAGTTGCTCCAGGCAGCGGCACGCCCGTTTCATCTGTTACTACCCCGCTGATAACGGAGATGTTGTTGGAATCTGCCGGAGCCGGCTGCTTTACCGGCATATCCTCCTTTCTCAGATAAATCCCGTTGTCAATCACCTTCCACGATATCCCCTTCGCCGTGAAAAGCTGCCCCAGTACCTGATGCAACGGCGCATCACTATAACTCACATGTATCTTTTCTCTTGTATTCAGCTCATTTTCACTGTAATTAAAACGCTTATGCGTTTGCTTTTCTATGTTCTTCAATACGCTGGCCAGGGTTACATCTCCCGCCATCAGTGTCACCCGTTCATCCCCTTTATCCTGCGCTTGTAAAGGCAGGTAGCATTGCATTGACATCAGGATCATTAATGATCCGAGCCGTAGGTTTAAAAATTTGTTCATAAGTGTTTGTTAAGGAGGATTTTTTACTAACTATCATTCAGAGGGAAAAGAGGATGCACATGACATGTACTTAATAGGAACAGAATCTATCAGGAGGTACTATACCTACCACGTTGTTTTGATGTTAACATAATATGAACAACATAGAAACCTTGATTTCTTAACATCCGGTTTACAGTTGTCGGTGTTTTTTTTATTTGCTTGCATATGAAATTTAACCATCATCCGTATGTCGGAAATAAACGATGAAATACTATTCGGGCTGGTAAAGAAGGGCGATCAATCAGCTTTTACCTGTTTGGTGGAACGGTATCAGCATTTGCTCTTTATAGCAGCCTCACAGAAACTGCAATGCGATGAGGAGGCCCGCGATGCGGTACAGGAGGTATTTGCCTGGCTGTGGTTGAAAAGAAATAGTGTGGAGTTGCAAACGTCCCTGCGGAACTATCTTTACGGTGCCGTCAGAAATCATTGCTTCAATGTTATCCGCGCCCGGAAAAACAGTCGCTCAAAGCGTCAGCAATACGCTTATATTCGCGAAATATTTGCGACACCTGCGGAGCTGGAAAACAAAGAACTCGGCCTGCGCCTGCGGCGTGCCATCAATAAAATTGCGCCCGCCAGCAGAACGGCTTTTGAAATGCAATACCTGGAAGGGATCAGTCAGAAAGAGATCGCTGAAAAGCGGGGAGTGGGCTTACAAACAGTCAAAAACCAGGTGCTCGCAGCACTGAAAGAATTGCGTAATAACCTGAAAGGGTTTAATTAATAATTTCTTAATCTCAAAGAGTACTTTTTTGTGCTTTTGGTTCCTTATTCATAGCGTAAACTATGAAACCTGATAAAGAATATCTTATTCAACTGGTACTTTTTGAGATCTCCGGAAAAATCCGGGATGAGGAAAAGACAGAATTGCACCGGATCATTGCCAGCGATAACGGGGCAAAGCGGCTGTATAATGAGTTATACGCCGATTATGGGACTTCTTCAGATTACAACTGGGGAGCAGGGGAGGTATGGAATAATATTCACCGGAAACAACGCAAGCGGTTGACTGGTATCTGCATATCCGGCATCGCGGCTATCGCTATTATATTTGCCGGGATCCGGTTTATGAAGCCTGTTCCCAAAATACAGCCGGTAGCAGGTAACAGTAAACATATTCAGTTACAGCTCTCAGGCGGACAACTCATAGATCTCAGCCAGCAACAAGGCCAGGTGGCAGCCGGCGGTACGGTACTGCAGAACAACCGCCAACAACTGCATTTTGATGCCGCAGGCTCCGGCGCGCCCGAATACGCCACACTTACCGTTCCCGCTGGCAAGGAATATACCGTTCATCTGCCGGATGGTTCCGATATTCAGCTCAACGCTGAAACCCGGCTGATGTTCCCCATGACTTTCAGCGGAGATACCAGGGATATCACCATTCACGGGGAAGCCTATCTGAAAATCGCCCGGATACCGGAAAAGCCTTTCGTAGTACATCTCCCGGGTACTACCGTACAGGTAATAGGAACAGAGTTTAATGTTAACACGTACACCGACAAACAAGTTAAAGTGTCGCTGGTGAAAGGAGCCGTTAAACTCAGGGCCGATGGAGATTCTCTGCTGCTGAAACCAGGTGAGGAATCAGTAATGAGAGAGGGCATGCCGCCAGCTGTGGACCGCTTCGATCCGGATGATGTACTGGCATGGCGGCAGGGAATGCACCTCTTTCATCAGGCAGGCGCCGCGGAAGTTGCTACGTTGATACACCGTTTTTATGATATCTCTGTACAACTTGATAAAATACCTCCCGGAAATAAAACTTTCACCGGCTCTATTAACAGGTACAGGCCGGTAGCTCATTTCCTCGAGGGATTAAAGTACGCGAGATTCCTTGATTATTACTTCGATAAAGATAGTATCCTGCATCTAACTCCGCCTGTCGCCGGCAGGTAGCGCCTTGTCAACACGCTCCCAGATTAGCAACAGGAAGCAGAAACTAAGTATCATCGGAAATACCTGGTAACGGAATACAACCGGCGACGCAAGAATGCTGAAGCCCGCATTAATGAGTAGTATGAGTATCACTACGGCAACCGCCTGGTCAAACAAACTATCCTTTGCCATCTTTTTTCGCTCCCTGATCCATCTGATAAGAATATAGATAAAGTAAAGATTCAATAGCATGAAGATGGTCGGAAACAACAACAAAATAATGCCCTGGGCGGTCCAGGAAGCTGCATGCAGCGAATGATGAGGGTAGTGAAACCACTGTACCGCAATATCGGATACCTTGTTACTCCCCAGGTTATATACTTCCAGTTTTTCTAAAGGAGGAAGCAGGTAGTTAAGAATATTAGGCAGGATGAAATACCGGAAGAATGCTACCGGGTGGTGCGTGATCAGAAATTGACCATAACGCTTGTAAACAGGTGCTGGCGCGCCCCAGGAAATAAGTCCGTTGTATTCGTAATCCTTTTCGCTGCTGAATCTGGCGCTATATTGCTTCAGTGGAGCGATAGGCTGACGGATATAATAGGCGCCTTCACGCGGAGTAACAGATTTCATATCTTCTGAAGCATGGCTGAAATAGCTTTTTACCAACGTATCAAATTCCCTGCATTCCACTGGCGGGGTTTCCTGTACGTCAATGAATGGATACATATACAAGGCATTGTTCGCCAGCTGCCAGCCGCCGAATATCGAAAACTGCCTGTGACCGGTAATCTGGAAGGCACTCTCCCGTGTATACTGTACAAAAGCGATGATGAATAAAAAGGGCAGCAATATGCCCGCAGCTTTCCAGGGTATTTTGTAACGGGAGAAGAAAAATACTATCGCGCCAACAATAGGGTAGTAGAGTGCATTATACCGTAACGTAAACAGAATGCCTATCAGTAACGCCTGTACGAATACCAGGCCTGGCGTTGGCCGGTGTACAATCCACAGCAGCGTTGTGGCCCACCAGATGCTCAGCCCCAGGAACAGCGCATCGCTGGAAATGTAGTTGCTGAGATATAGTAACAGCGGATCGAAGAACAGGCATATAAAAATAATACGACTGGTTCGTCGCGAAGGCTCGTAAAGATAGCGCAACGATAGAAACAAATAGAACGTGGCGCCCTGCACAAAAAAGTATTGAAATGCTACGAGCGCAGTGTCGGAGCTGCTTATCTGATGAAACAGCCAGAGGAATTTCGAATAACCGACCGGCCAGATATTGACATCCATTTTTCTGGCAGCTGCAAAAATATAGCTGTACGAATCGGAAAAGAAATCGGCGTAAGGATAGCAATACTTGAAAATGATCAGCTGTAAAATCGCGCCTGCTGCAGCGATATACCCATAAACAAGATTATCCTGCTGTTTTGCGAATGAGGGAAAAGTGGTTGACATATGGCACAGGTTATTTATTAAATTAACAGCGTTTCCCTGAAGTCATACTGCTGTTTCCCTGAATTATTAAATGATAATAATAATTTAACATCAATGATAATGAAGAAAATTATTTTCCTGTTGTTACTTAGTTCGGCCGCTCTTGCACAGTCACGCTGGCCCGCGGAGAAAGCTGCCAACTGGTATAGTCGTCAACCCTGGATAACCGGTGCCAATTTTATCCCCTCCACCGCCGTGAATCAGCTGGAAATGTGGCAGGCCGAAACTTTTGATACGGCTACTATTAATCGCGAGCTGGGGTATGCAGCCGGCATCGGTTTCAATACCATGCGGGTATACCTGCATCATGTTGCCTGGCAGGAAGATTCCGCCGGCTTTAAAAACAGGATACAACAATACTTGCAGCTGGCAGATGGCCATGGTATTAAAACCATCTTTGTATTCTTCGACGATTGCTGGCGCGATCAATACGCTCCCGGCCCCCAGCCGGCGCCGGTTCCGGGGGTGCATAACAGCCGCTGGCTAAAAGATCCCGGAAGTTATATCGATCGTCAGCCCGCCCTGATGGATACCCTGGAATGGTATGTAAAAGACATTCTCCTGACTTTCCAGCACGATAATCGCATCCGTTTCTGGGATCTCTACAACGAGCCCGGTCACTTCGGGCATGGCGATAAAAGCTGGCCCCTGCTTCGCAATGTAGTCAGCTGGGCCCGTACGATACAACCGGATCAGCCCATCAGCATCGGCCTTTGGAATAGTGAATTCAGTGCATTCAACAAATACCAGCTCGAAAACTCCGATGTCATTACTTTCCACAACTACCGCGATACTACCTCCCTGATGGCGGCCATCGACACCCTCAAACAGCAGGGGCGCCCTGTCATCTGTACGGAATATATGAAACGCCCCAATAACAGCATCTTCTCAACTCATCTGCCTATCTTCAAAAGAAATGGTGTGGGCGCTATTAACTGGGGACTGGTAGCCGGTAAAACCCAAACCAATTATCCGCAGGGCAACAAGGGAGGTGAACCTGAACCGCCGGTTTGGTACCACGATATTTTCCGCACTAACGGAGAACCGTTCAGTGAAGAAGAAGCAGAGATGATAAAGAGAATGACGAATAGCCTTTAGTCTTTAGTAAAATGCAGCGGAGATTACGTTATATTTAAAATAACATAATCTCCGCTGCATTTTACTAAAGACTAAAAGCTAAAGACTATTCTCACATCTCTCCCTTCTTCATCTTTTCCAAAGTATCCTGGTAATTTTTCTTTTCAGTGTCGTTGGCCTTGTTAAGGGCTTTTTCTTCCCAGGCTAAAGCGTCCGTTTTTTTACCGGATTTATAAAGCAGGTTGGCGTAAGTATCCATGTAAGCAGGAACTTCCTGTTCTTTGAAAGAACGTTTGCTCCATTCCAGGGCTTGCTCTATGCAGGCTTTATCGTTGCATTTTTCGAAGATGGTCCATGCATATTCATTCAGTTCTTGCGAGCTGGCTTTGTGACCGTATTTTTTCATATAGGCAACAATGTTAGCCACCGCTTTGTCGGCATCTTTGATGTAGCTGTAATACTGCACTTTTACTTTCAGCATCAGCTCTTCCGCAATGGACGGATATTTGGCCTTCACCGTTTTTTCAACCCCATCCCAGTCTGGCGCGCCTTGTCCGTTCTTCATCAACTGCGGATATACGTCTTCGTTAGCAGCAACTTCCATTACTTTTGCTTCCGCTTTTCCTGCACCCAGTACTTTGTCTACCCTCGCCGCGTTGTGCAGGAATACATCAAAGCCGGGATCTGTGCTCTTGCTGGTGAACTTAGACAAGAGATCCAGATTACCGGGTGTGTAAAGATTTTTTTGTTTGCTGATATACAGTTTGGCAACTTCGCTGGCATTTTCCTGGTCGTATTTGGTAAGCGCTAATAATGCCAGCTGACGCAGGAATGCGGTATCCTGCTGACCTTTTTTGTAACGATCCAGTTGTGTGTAGTACTGATTGGCAGGGTCCAGTGATGCTTCACATCTTTTAATGAACCCGTCGGCATCAGCGCCACCGACCTGACGGTCTACCACATGGCCGTCCGGCGCAAATACCAGGAAGGTAGGATAAGCACGGATGCTGTAATCCTTTTCAATCTGCTTGGCAGTAGCATACCAGTTTTTGACGTCGTCGTTATCTTTGCTGGTTTGGTCCATCTGCACTTTTACGCTGACGAACTTGCTGTTCATGTAATCGCCCACTTTTTCCTGCGGAAAAATGGTGTTCGACATCATCTTACATGGCCCACACCAGGTGGTGAAACAATCTACGAAGATGTACTTGTTTTCAGCTTTTGCTTTGGCTTGTACGTCAGCCCAGCTTGTTCCATGTTCAAAGTGGATACCTTTGTCCTGTGCAAAAGCCATTGCTGGTAACAGGAAGGACAGAAAAAGGATTCTTTTCATAACAGATTTTAATTTGTTGGTTTTGATTGATAGCTACTAATTTACAGCAGTTCCTGCATAAATCGGGAAGCACTGGATAATAATTTGACAGGATAAGTTGAATCAACAGACGTGGGAAACGTCGCTACCAGCGTAACAACATAGTTGTTGTTGCGGTTAACATCTCCCGAAATAATAATAACAACTTTTATGTTGATGAAGAAAAAGCTATCTTCCTCATTACTACGTTCTTATAAAATTCCGGCGATATAGTATAATTGTACCGGTTTGTTTCTTATATTAAGAAAAATAACGCTAACTTGTTGATAAGCTAAAAGTCTTAGCCATGCCGGTAAAACATTTTGTACAGCAATTAGATCTGACTCATCCAAGGCAACTACAACGCCTGGTGGAGAACCGTCGCGTTTTTAATCTGAAAAACTGCGAGCTGAACATATTTGAAAGTTACCAGGAAGATTATCGTGTGCCGCTCACATTCGGCGACTTTGTAATCACCAGCATGGTACAGGGAAAAAAGATCATGCACCTGAACGAGCAGCCATCCTTCATATACCAACCAGGTGAAACGGTGATAGTGCCTGCCAATGAAACGATGATCATCGATTTCCCGGAAGCATCGTCCGATAACCCTACCCAGTGTATCGCCTTATCGGTCGATGAAGCCTATATCCGTAATACCCTGCACTATATGCAGGAGTACTATAACAGCGCTGCCGCAGAAGAGAATAACTGGGAGATGCAACTGCACCAGTTCCATTTCAGCAACGATGAAGATATGGCTGCGCTGATCAACAAAATGGTTCGTATCTGCCATAGTACCGATCTTACCCGCGATATTTATGCGGACCTGAACATGAAGGAGCTGTTGATCAGAATACTGCAACATCAGCACCTGCAACTGATAGGAAAGGAGAAGCATACCCACAGCAATAACAGCCGTTTCCATTTTGTGCTGCACTACATCCACGAACATCTTACGGAAAATATACCCATCGATTCGCTCTGCCGGAAAGCATATCTGAGCCGTAACATCTTCTTCAAATGGTTTAAGGAACAGTTTGGTATCACGCCCCTGCAATACATCAACCGGGAGCGTCTGAAACTGGCCAAACAACTGCTGGCCGATAAAAAGAACAGTATCAGCCAGGTGAGCGCCCAATGCGGCTTTAATGATACCAATTACTTCATCCGTCTTTTTAAAAGTGCCGAAGGCGTGACGCCAGGGATGTACCAGGCGGGAATTACAAATTGGGGATAATTGACAATAATTATGCTCTTTTTATAATTTTTACGTATTTTAGTAACCAGTTACGTAATTTATTACAATATGGACTTCTTTAATAAAACAGGAAAAATGGCAGTGGGTAGCCGTCTTCGTATGCTGACGGAAAAAATGACTGAAGATGCCCGGCAGATCTATGCGCTTCACAACATCGACATGCAGCCGAAATGGTTTCCCGTATTTTATGTATTGTCGGAGGGAGAAGAGAAAACCATCACCGCCATTGCCAAAGAAATAGGGCATACCCATCCTTCTGTCAGTAAGATTGTCAGGGAGATGAGTAAAAAAGGACTGGTCGCGGAAAAGAAGGATAAAACAGATGGCCGCTGTAATGTGGTAAGTCTTACTAAAAAAGGAATAGACATCACCCGTGCTATCCAAAACCAGTATACAGACGTGAACAACGCCATTGAAGCCATTTCCGCCCAAGCCACGCACGACCTCTGGAAAGCGATCGAAGAATGGGAATACCTGCTGGAACAGGAGTCGCTGTTGAGCCGGGTGAAACGGGCCGGCAAACAGCGGGAAGCCGGAAGTGTAAAGATTGTTGACTATGAACCTGAGTATAAAGCTGCCTTCAAAGCCCTGAATGTAGAATGGATCTCGAAATGGTTCACACTGGAGCCTACTGATTTGAAATCGTTGGATAACCCGGATGGATACATCATCAAAAAAGGCGGATTCATTTTCGTGGCCCTGTACAACAACGAGCCGGTAGGCGTATGTGCCTTAATAAAAATGGATGATCCTGATTACGATTATGAAATGGCCAAGATGGCAGTATCGCCCAATGTGCAGGGGAAAGGCATTGGGATGTTACTCGGACAGGCCATCATTAATAAAGCGAGGGAGTTGGGGGCACGGAATGTTTACCTGGAAAGTAATACACTGCTGAAACCGGCCATCAGCCTGTATCATAAGCTGGGCTTCAAAAAGGTGGCTGCCCGTCCCACGCCATACGAACGCGCTAATATTCAGATGGTGCTCGACCTTCGCTCTTAAAGCGATTAACATAAAAACTGCTGCCCGTAGCTTGCTGCGGGCAGCAGTTTTTTTATGCCCGTTGCATATTATTTATAAAAACAGCTGCGTATATTAGTTGTCCGGGGCTCTCCACAGCTACCGCATCCACGTTATGTAAAAAATTAAAAAACTCAGACTATGATATCACCTGACCCATTGGAACAGGCGCAAATCCAAACCACGAAAAAATCCGCGTTATCGCCGGCCAGATTTACAGAAAAGAAATACATCACCACCCTGATATTTGTGACGTCCCTGTTTATGTGCTGGGGCATCGCATTATCTATGGGAGATGTGCTGAACAAACATTTCCAGAATGTACTGAAGCTTAGCAAAGCCCAGTCGGGCCTTGTTCAGTTCTCTATATTCGGCGCCTACGCGCTGATGGGTATTCCTGCGGGATTATTCATGAAAAAGATGGGATATAAAAAAGGGGTATTACTGGGGTTGACGCTGTATGCGCTGGGAGCCTTTTTATTCGTTCCTGCCGCCAATGCCGGATCTTTCAGCGTTTTCCGGGTAGCATTGTTTGTGCTGGCATGTGGGATGGCTACACTGGAAACGGTAGCCCATCCGTTCACGGCTGCATTGGGCGATCAGCGCACGAGCGATCAGCGGATCAACTTTGCACAATCGTTCAACGCTGTAGGCACCATTGTAGGGCCCGCATTGGGAACTTATTTCCTGCTGAGTGCAGGAAATGAAGCGGGGGCAGAGCTGCATTCCGTAAAGCAGTTATACCTGTATATCGGTGTGGTGATTGCCGCCATTGCCCTGGCTTTCTCCTTTGTAAAGGTACCGGCGCTTACCGATCCGCACGATGGCGCTTTAGCAGAAGAGGTTGCGGTGGGTATGCAGAAGCCTTTGTTCCGGCAGCCGCATTTTGTATGGGCCGTGGTGGCGCAGTTTTTTAATGTAGCCGCCCAGGCCGGCACCTGGGCATTTTTCATCAACTACGGACACGAAGTGATGAATTTCTCCGATCAGAAAGCCGGTTACTTTATGCCACTCTTCATGGGAATGATGCTGGCGGGCAGGATCGTGGGCACTGCACTCATGCGGTATATTGCACCGAATAAACTATTGGCGGCATTTGCAGTGGGAAATATTCTTATGTGCCTGATAGTGGCACAGGGCTGGGGCTGGATTTCCTACATCGCGCTGCTGATGATCAATTTCTTCTTCAGTATCATGTACCCTACTATTTTCAGCCTGGGGCTGAAAGACCTGGGGCCGAAAACCCAGCAGGCATCTTCGTTTATTGTGATGGGGATGTTTGGCGGCGCCGTGTTTCCCTTCCTCATGGGGCGTATTGCTGATGCCAATATTGCGGCGTCTTACTATCTTCCTATAGTATGTTATGTGGTCATCTTCCTATTCGGTTATAAACTATACAAACTCAGATAAGTATCTGATGATATAATAGCCCGGGTGCTGCTTTGTTGCGGCACCCGGGTTTATTTTTGTCCTAACGCTGATGCCAATACGCAAATGCTCCCAGAACAATCGGATGCCACTGTTTGTTACTCACCTGATAACCGGATTTATAAACGATGAGCTATGTTCCGTAAATCTAAAAGCATTGTCACCCGCCTGTTATCTGTGGCGGGAATTGCAGTGAACGGCAGTAATCCCTGGGATATACAGGTACACGACGAAACTTTTTACCCCGAAGTATTACACAAAGGATCCCTGGGGCTGGGTGAATCTTATATGCACAACAGCTGGGACAGCGACCAGGTAGATGAATTTATTACCCGGATACTGTTGGCGGATCTGGATACCCACGTTCAGCAGGATATCAGTTTTAAGCTGGAGATATTGGCGGCGAGGATGGTCAACTTTCAATCTCCGTCCAGGGCTTTCTCTAATGGCAGCGCTCATTACGACACAGGCAACGATCTTTTTGAAGCGATGCTGGATCAGCGGATGACCTATACCTGTGGGTTCTGGGAAAATGCCAGCTCGCTCGATGAAGCCCAGGAACACAAACTGGACCTCTGTTGCCGCAAACTCAATCTGCGCCCGGGAATGCACGTACTCGACATAGGCTGTGGCTGGGGAAGTTTTGCCCGGTTTGCCGCGGAAAAATACGGCGTACGGGTAACGGGAATTACCATTTCCCACGAACAGGCCGAACTGGCGAGGGAACGCTGCAAAGGGCTGCCGGTGGACATACGGCTGGAAGACTATCGCAGCCTGCATGAGCTTTTTGATGCGATTGTATCGTTGGGGATGTTCGAACACGTGGGATACAAAAACTATCATACTTACATGGAGGTCGCCCATCGCTGCCTCAAAAACGACGGACTGTTTCTGCTGCATACGATCGGAGGAAACAACGCTCATACTTTTACCGATCAATGGTTGAACAAATATATTTTCCCCAATGCCATGATCCCCACCATCAGGCTGATTGGCCAGAGTATAGAAAACCTTTTTGTAATGGAGCACTGGCAGAACTTCAGCGTCGACTACGATAAAACGCTACAGGCCTGGTTCAGGAATGTAAGCGGTAACTGGGAACAGCTCAAAGCAAGGTACGATAATACCTTTTTCAGGATGTGGAAGTATTATCTGCTTTCCTGTGCTGCCTCATTCAGGGCAAGAAAAAGCCAGTTGTGGCAGATCGTGTTGTCGAAGCATGGAGTGCCGGGAGGATATAGATTTAATATCGATTAATTGATGTTGCAGAACGAAAACCCCGTTTTGCAGAAAAACCTGTTGCAGTGGCTGGAAAACTTCCGCCAGCCGGAAATGCCGCTATACTTTTGAGGCATTACCAAACAAGGTTTATATGTCTGATTATAGTATTGAAACCAGGCAGCTTACCCATTATTTCGGGAGAGATGAAAAAGTATTGGATAACATCTGTTTGCAGGTCCCTAAGGGAGCTGTTTACGGATTCCTGGGTCCCAACGGAGCTGGCAAAACCACTACGTTACGACTGCTTCTGGGCCTGTTAAAGAAGCAAACGGGCAGCATAAAGCTGCTGGGCGCCGACCTGACTACGCATCGGATTCCCCTGCTGAAAAGAGTGGGAACGCTGATTGAATCCCCATCTGTATACGCTCATCTTACCGCAACGGAAAACCTGGAGCTGCTCCGCTGTCTGTACGGTTGCCACCGGTCGAGGATCAACACCGTGCTGGAACTGGTGAAGCTCGATGATACCGGTCGCAAGAAAGCAGGCCAGTTTTCATTGGGAATGAAACAGCGCCTGGGGATCGCCATCGCCATGCTGCATGACCCCGAATTGCTGGTACTCGATGAGCCTACGAACGGACTGGATCCCGCCGGCATTATCGAGATGAGAGCGCTATTGCAGCAACTGAACCGGGAAACGGGTTTAACCATTCTTATTTCCAGTCATCTGCTGTCGGAGATCGAAAAGCTGGTGACCTATGTTGGCGTCATCAACAAAGGAAAGCTGCTTTACCAGGGCGAATTATCGGCGCTGGTTCATCGGAAAGGACCGGTTACCAATACCCTCATTGATTGCAGCGATGCTGCGCGCGCCCTGCAACTCAGCAGGGAGCTGGGATTGCAGGGAACGCTGAACAACGGCGGACTGCTACTGGAGAACGTTCCCCGCGATATGATGGCTGCCCTCAATCAGCAGCTGGTGCTTGCCGGTATCAGCGTGTATGAAATCAATCCCGCAAAGCACGAACTGGAAAATGTATTCATGGACCTGATCAACAATTAATCATATGATAGCTATCTTTCTACACAGTTTCCGCAGCGAATGGCTGAAATGCAGGCGTACCACCGCGGCGTGGCTTACGCTGTCGGGAGGTTTCTTTATTCCGCTGATTATTCTCGGACAGCGGTTTTATCTTCATGAAAACCTGGTAAAGGAAAACAGTTCTCCTGAAATATGGACAATGCTTCATCAAAGCTGCTGGAAATTTATGGCATTCTTTCTTTTGCCAATAGGCGTGATGCTGGCCACCAGCCTGATCGGACAGCTGGAATACCGTAACAACACCTGGAAGCAGCTGCATGTAACGCCACAACCGCCTACTGTCATCTACTTTACCAAGTTAAGCGTGATACTGCTGATGTTCCTGGAGTTTTTCATACTATTTAACATCGGCATATTTCTGACGGGAATCATACCTGCACTGGTGATAAAGCAGGTGCCTTTCCCTGCGGCAGCCTTCCCGGTCAGGCATTTCATGTACACCAGCTGGCACTTTTTCCTGGCTTGTCTTCCGGTGCTGGCATTACAATATGCCATGAGCCTGCACTTCCGGAATTTCCTTATATCGTTGGGTGCAGGGCTGGGGTTATATGTTTTCTCCCTGATGACCTTCAGATGGGAATACGGCGTCTTTATTCCTTACTTTTATACAGGGTTTAGTTTTTCAGGAAATCCGGCCGATCCCCGGATATACCAGTTTGCGCTGATATATTTCGCAATATTTGGTACACTGGGATACCTGTTGTTTATTTATAAAAAGGAACGAGGATAAAGATGGAAAGATCTGTAGTGATACTGTTACATATCGGCTACTGGATATTGTACGGAATGCTGATAACAGTGCTGTTGCTCATTGCGCTGAGAGGCCCGGCCGGCTGGTACGACAAATGGTACCCGCTGATGTTGTCGCCGGTGCCGGTGATTTGCCTGTTGCCGGGAGTGATAGGATTTTACAGTTTTTATACCATCCTGTTCAATCGTTTTCTTGTTCATAGAAAAATCCCTGCTTTTCTGCTGATGGCGTTGCTGTTTTCTTTTATTGCCGCTATTGTTACCATATCGGTGTTGTTGTTGCCTCCATTACACTGGCTGCATCATGTGAATGTAAGAGGAGTATCGTTTTTGATGGGAACACTCATGGGGCTTGCGGCTATTCATGGTACGATAGGGCTGGTGTTGAAAGGGTTCATCAGCTGGTATGGTGATATAAAGTTGAAAGAAGAATTGAACCGGCGGAATCATGAAACAGAAATGGCGCTTATCAGGGCGCAGCTCAATCCTCACTTTCTGTTCAATACCATTAACAATATTGATGTGTTGATAGAGAAAGATGCCGCAGAAGCATCTGTTTATCTTAACAAACTATCAGACATCATGCGCTTTATGCTGTATGAAACCCGGGAAGAAATGATCCCGCTGCGGCGGGAGCTCGACTACATCGAAAAGTATATTGCCCTGCAACGCATCCGTACCTCCAATCAGGAATACGTACAATACGAATTGAATGGTGAGCCCGGCAACAGGATGGTGGCGCCGATGCTGCTGATCGCCTATATCGAGAATGCATTCAAACATGCTGTGCACAAACGGGAAGGACCGGTGGTGAACATCGCCGTGGACATCAGGCCGGCACAGATCTTCTTTAGTTGTGAGAACAAATACCAGCGCTTATCAGCGGAAGAAAATAAGTATAATGGTCTTGGTAACGAACTGCTGCAACGCCGGCTGGCATTACTGTACCCGGGAACACATACCCTGGATATTTCCGATAGCGGAGGCGTTTACCGGGTCAATTTAACGCTACAGACCAATGAAAATTAACTGTGTAATCATAGAAGATGAACCATTGGCGCAGGAGCGCATCAAAGGTTATCTGCAGAAGTTGCCTTTTCTGCAACTACAGGCCGTTTTCGACAATGGTGTAGATGCCCTGGTTTACCTGAGGGCTAATAAAACGGATCTCATCTTCCTGGATATCAATATCGGCGAAATCTCCGGTATACAACTGCTCGAAACCGTGAATAACAGCGAAGTGATCATCATCACCGCCTACCACGAGTATGCGCTGAAAGGATACGAGCTGAATGTAACGGATTACCTGCTCAAACCTTTTACATTCGACAGGTTTCTGCAGGCAGTAGAGAAAGTGAAAAGCAACCTGGTACGGGAAGCGCCGAACCGGAATTACATCTTTGTAAAAACAGCATACCGGCTGGAAAAGCTATGGCTAAACGAAATATTATATATCGAAGGCATGAGGGACTACCGTAAAATCCATACCATCAATAAACGTATCATGACCCTCAAAACTTTCCGTGAATTCGAAGAAGAAATTCCTCCGGAAATCATCTGCAGGGTGCATAAATCCTACATGGTGGCCATTGATAGGATAGATGCCATTGAGCGGGATGGCCTGAAGATAGGAGAGATGATCATACCGGTGTCGGCTAGTTATAAGAAAGAGCTGTTTAAGAGAATTACGAATAACTATTAGTTTTTAATAAAATGCAGCGAAGATTACATTGTATTAAAACATTGTAATCTTTGCTGCATTTTATTAAAGACTAACTGCTAGTTGCTAAAGACTGCTATATCATCTATACTTAACCGTCCATTCAGAATATCCGTTCCATTCGTTGTGCCCAGTCCGAGCTTACATACGCGGAAACGTACGGCTCCCTTGATATCCATCAGGAAGGACGCTGTTTTAGATACCTGGCCGGGATCTGAAATAACACGACCGGTTTGTTGCCATGTTTTTCCCTGATCTGTCGAATATTGCAGTACGAAGCTGCTGCTGGCATCGGTGTAATAAGCGCCGTAGGAGAGGGTTACTTTGGATGCACCATTAGGCAGGTCGTAGTTCATTTGTACATATGCGGGCTTGCTGAGGTTTTGCTGCATACGTATACATTGCTTACCGGCCGGATTGAAGCGGTCGCGGTCCCGGGTATCGCCGAGGATAGCCTGATCCAGCAACCAGGTGCCGGTTTTCAATTCCACTGTAGCTGCTGCGTAACTGCCTTTAGCGGAGGCGTTGGGCGATTCGAAATCTTCCGGATAGCCTTTGTATAACGGACCGCTGGCATTGCTGACGTCTGTTGCATTGCGCAGGTTCAGCTGTTTGATAGCGCCGGCATATAACGGAATACCGGTAAAGGTGGCGCTGGCAGGAATCCGGTTGGCCGCAAAAGCGGCGCTGGCAGCGGTGTAGAGCACAATAGAAGAGTCCAGTCCATCGTACAGCGACTTGCTACCCGCATAAGTTTCTCCGGGACCAGGAAGATTTTTGAAATCGGCGTTTACCTTTACCAGGGTAGCTTCGTAGATAGCGAAGTTAGTAGCCAGTTCAGAAAGGGAAATGGATTTCACGGTTACTTTTGCCTGCTTCCTCAACAAGCTCACTTTATCGGCGCCTACATTGCTTAATTGCAGAGCGCCATTGTTGCTGAGCAGGGTTGCACCAATTACATTCACCGCTACGGAATCGCCTGCGCTGTAATTGACGGGTGCATTGCCACCGAGGGAAACAGCAATGCCGCGCAGGTTACCTCTGCCTATATCCTGGATAATGAAATTACCTGCCGGCAGGTTATGGCCGCTGGTATCAGAAATCACTACGCCTGTGATGCGCTCTGCGCCCATGAGATGATCGGTGGTCAGTTTTATTTCATTGCCACGGTAGATGTTCCGCAGTACTTCGATGGAAGCTACCGGACTGGGAGTACCATGTGCGTAATCGATATCTTTCTTCAGGCAACCGGCCAGCGTCATACAACACAACAGGGCCAGCCCACTAAATCTTATATGCTTCATGAAGGAGGTATTATTGTTTAGAAGATCAGTTTTTATTCCACCACACTTTGATGTTCAGATCGTCGCCACCCATAGCTGCTACTGCTTTCTGATAGTTGGCGCGGTTCAGCGATTGTACATATACCGGGTATTTGAAGCGCGAAGGCATCTGACCATTGTTCATCAGGCCTGGCCCTTTCGGCAGCACCGGATGACCGGTACGGCGGTATTCATGCCATTGCTGAAAATCCGTGAAAAACAACGCATAGTATTTCTGCAGCATGATCTGCTCCAGTTTGGCATCGGCCGTACCGGCCGTATTCCATTTAATGCTTTCACGGTCGAGGTAACCAGCGGGCATTGGCAGGCCCCATAGCGTAATACCGGCTTCCACTGCTTTGTTGTAGTATGTTTTGGGATCTCCGGAAATGTATCCTTTAAGGGCTGCCTCTGCTAAAATAAGCTGTACTTCCGGGTAGTTGATGATATTTCCCAGCAGGGGCTCATCTTTTAAAGCCGACAGGTAATACGACATTCTCGTGGGTATATCTCCCGGAGCATAGCCGCTGGGAATACCTTCGTAAGTGCCGTTCACCGTACCCGCCCATTTGGCAATACGGGGATCGCCCCATTCTTTCAGGTTATTGATGAAGAAGGTCGATAAGCCATTGTCGCCGTTAAAGTCAAAATCACGGTACGTATTGAAAGCCGACGTATAGGGGTACACGGTAGTGAAACGCAATATAGCTGATTCATCGTTGCTGCTGAACAGCGGATAGTTAGAGGCATTGGTTTCCACCATCTCTTTGATCTTTGCAGCTGCGTTCATTTCCTGTTTTCCGGATACTCTCATCAGCAGCCGCAGGTAGAGGGAGTTGCCAAATTTCCGCCATTTGGCAGGATCTCCGCCGTAGAGCGGATCTAAAGGCATGTCGTCCCGGTTCAGCGTCTGGTTGGCCGACAATAAAGTGTTGGCATCTTCCAGTTTACGGAACAGGTCGGGATAAATATCCTGCTGCGCATCAAATTTAGGCTGATAAATAGTGTCTCTGCCGCGGTTAGCTTCTGTATAGGGTATATCTCCGAACATATCGGTGAGCATGGAAATACTCCATACTTCCAGTATCTCACCCATACCCATATACGTTTTTTGCTGCAGCCTTTGTCCTCCTTTATAGATGTCGAGGAAATTGGTTCTTTCGAGGTACCAGTTATTCCACATATTGTCCGATTCGCCGGGGCGGATCACATAGCGGTGAATTTCTTCGGAATTGCTGGTGGGTACATGGTCCTGCATCAGCTCATTGGTCAGCCGCAGCGCACGGGTCTGATTATTATTCACCACTGAATAAATAGCAGGCGCCAGCAATGTTTCCGGAGTGGCTACCGGAGCGGCATTCGGGTTATCATTGATTTTTATAAAATCCTTCGTACAGGAGGCTGCGGATAAGCCGATAGCTGTAAGCAGGGAATAGGTGGTGATCCTCATATGTTTCATGACAGGTCTTTTTTTCAGTGATAATTAGAAGGAGGCAGTCAGGTTAATACCAAAGCTGCGGGTCGATGGGAACTGCCCGATCTCAAATCCTGCATTGATATCTCCATCGTTCAGTGTACCGAACTCCGGATCAAATGCCGGCCAGTTGGTGAACACCAGCAGATCGCGGCCATAGATCCCAATCGTAGCCCTCGTGAAGCCTATCCGTTTCATCAGCTGAGGCTTCAGCGTGTAATCGAGACGGGCTTCGCGCAGCTTGATGAAGTCGGTGCTGAACAGGTTCGATTCTATATTATCACGTTTGTAATGTTCTGAATAATAGGTCTGGATGTTGGATGCAATGACGTCGTTCTTTCTGAAAGTACCGTCTTTGTTCACTTGTACGCCATCACCGATGATGCCGTTGTAACGGCCGGGAATAGTTTTTTTCAGCTTACCTTCATCTGCCAGTACTGAATGAGTGAGGGAATAAGCTTTACCACCGGTTTGTCCGTCGAACAAAAAGCTGAAGCGGAATTGTTTATAAGAGAAACTGTTGTTGATGCCTGCTTTCCAGTCGGGGTTGGTGTTACCGAGGTATTTCGCCGTTTCGGACAACATCGGGTAGCCCTGGGAGTTATAGATGATCTGTCCGTCGGGAGAACGTTGGTAGCCCAGGCCGTAGATGTCGCCCATGCGGCCACCCGGACGGGCTTCGATAGAACCGCGTCCGGCCGGACCGGTAGACATCACGTATGTTTCAATTCCATCCGGGAGAGAGCTGATCCGGCTGCGGTTAGCAGCGAATGTGCCGTTCACGGTCCAGGTAAGGCCGCCCTTAGGCTGTTTCACCGGAGTGCCGTTGGCTTCTATTTCGATGCCCTTGTTGGTTACTGTACCGGCGTTCACGATAGTACTTTTGAAACCGGTAGCTCTGTCGAGCGGTGCAAGGATGATCTGGTTATTAGTATTGTTCTGATAGAGCGTAATCCCAAACCCGAGGCGGTTTTTGAAGAAAGAAGCATCTACGCCTGCTTCTACGCTGACCGTCTTCATCGGCTTCAGCTCAGGATTCGCGATATAAGTCGGGTTAGAAAGGCCACTCTGAAAATCTTCTCTCAGGTAACCAAACCGGGTAAAGTAAGGAGTGGTACCGCCGCTACCAACACCGGAAACGGAAGTTCTTACCTTCAGCAGGGAAATGGCAGCCGGGAGTTTGAAGATATCCGACAGAATGGCCGACGCGTTAACAGACGGATAGAAGAAAGAAGTATTATGCGTGGATGTTTCGGAAGCAAGTGTACTGCTCCAGTCGTTGCGTGCGGTAACATCCAGGAACAGGTAGTTATTATAGCTGAACTGTGCAAGGCCGTACAGGCTGTTCACCTGGTATTGTGAATTGTACGGATTAGCGACAGGCGTGTTTTTACTGTTGGCAAAGTTATAAATACCAGGATATCTCAGTTTATCGGCACGTACTTCATCTTTGTTGTAGAAGTTTTTCATCTGGCTGCCTCCGAATGAAACAGTGGTGTTGAAACGGCTGGTGATAGTTTTGTGATAACGTACAAGGAAGTCGTTATTAATTTCACGTGAGTAGATATTCTGTGTTCTGAACATCCCATCGGCGAACTTCTGCGTGTTTTTCGGACGCTGCTGTGAGCGGCCTTCGGTGCTGTAGTCGATCGCTGTACGCACCATCAGGCTAAGGTCTTTTGTAAAGTTGTAGGTAGCAGACACGTTGCCGATTACGCCGTTTCTGTTCACTTTGTTCAGCATTTCATAGGCCTGGAGATAAGGATTGTCGAGCAGGCTGCTGAACGGACGGTTCTGCGCCAGTTGTTCCTGTCCGGGTAACCAGTATTCCTTAAACCAGTCGAGGTTGGCATTGGGCACCATACCCCGGATGAAATACATGATCGTTTGGTTATTATAACCGGTGGATGGCAGGTTATCGCTTTTCTTATTGGTATAATTTACTTTGGTAGCGATCTGCAATTTGTCGGATACCTTGTGGTTTACAGACAGTGCCACTGTGTTCCTGTTGTAGCCGGTGTTAGGTACTATCCAGTTGTTGTTCAGGTTGGTATAAGATAAGCGTACAGAGGTATTGTTATTGCCGCCTTCGAGCGTGACACTGTTGGTAAAAGTTTTCCCGGTATTGAAAAATTCTTTACGGTTATTTTTATAGGGAACCCAGGGAGTACGTTGCGTACCGCCGGCATGTGTAGCCGGATCATACTGGAAATATTGCTGTCCGTCGAATTTTGGTCCCCATGCAGAGCTGGTGCTTTTGGTGCTGGAGCCATCGGCGGTACTACCGTAGGAGTACCAGCTATCCTGGCCTGAGGCACCCTGTCCGTATTCGTATTGGTAATCGGGCCAGCGGTTAACCCTCTCAAACGTAGCGTTGGAATTGATAGTAACGCCGAGGCCTTTTTTTACCTTACCGGATTTTGTGGAGATGATAATAGCGCCGTTAGCACCTCTGGCGCCGTAGAGCGCGGCAGCTCCCGGGCCTTTCAGTACTGATACGCTTTCGATGTCGTCGGGATTGATATCATTCAGACTGGTACCGAAATCAGTAGGAGAGTCGGAGTCGAGGTAGGAGCCGTTGCCGTTACCGGTTTGTTTGCCACTGCTGCCGTTGATGATCACACCGTCTACCACGATGAGCGCTTCGCTGCTGCCGGTGATAGCATTTTCGCCGCGGAGGATGATCTTGGTAGAACCAGCGGGGCCACCGTTAGCTTTCAGCATATTGAGGCCGGCTACTTTACCGGTGAGGGCATTGGTCCAGTTGTTGCTCAACGCGTCGGTCAGCTGATCGCCGCTTACCTTGCTAACAGCATAACCGAGCGCTTTCTCGTCGCGTTTAATACCCAGTGCCGTTACCACTACGCCTTCCAGCTGGGTAACGTTTTGTTTCATGCTGATTTTCAGATTAGGAGCGTTGCCTGCGGCGGCATAAGTATAGGGATCGAGTCCGATGGCGCGGAACATCACCTGGCTACCTTCCGGTACCTGCAGGTCGAACAGACCGTTTTCAGCCGTTACCGCCATCATTTTACCATTTACGGAGATGCTTACGCCGGGAAGGGGGCCATCGCTGCCAGCGCCGAGCACCACGCCTTTTACAGCTACTTTTTCCGCAGCAGTAGTGTTTTTATTTTTGATATAGACGTTGTTGTTTTGTAATCTTACTTCCAGTCCGGTTTGTTCGGCAATCAACGCCAGTAATTTCTCCAGCGGAAGCTTGTCTGCCGGCAGGTGCAGCTCATGTGATTCAGCCAGCACTTTATCGTCGTACATAACGGCGATCTTTTCTTTTTGCTGCAGCGTACCTATCAGTTCCCGCAGTGAAATTTTTTTCTTGCTAAACTGAATGATACGGGAAGCCGTCTGGGCCCAGAGAGATCCGGCCAGCAGCAGGCAACATAGCCCGCCAACAATTTTTTTCATATAGGTTTATTTGTTTTTGAAATTGCTTTTTATAGAGAGAACAATGCTATCAGCGTGTATTTCATATTGCGTACCGGCGAGGAAGCTTAATCCATCCAGCACTTGTTGCATCCCATGATCCTGTATGTTACCGGTGAAGGAAACGTGTTGTGGCTTGCCGTGAATGATGACGCGGCGGTTATACCAGTGTTGTAGTTTCCCGGCTATGCTGTACAGATCGTCGTTTTCGAATACCAGCTGATTGTTTCTGGTAGCGAGGATATATTGCATGGATGCGCTATCCGTTACCATGGTACTTGTTAGCGGATCTATAGTAGCTCTCTGCAGTGGCAGCAGCTGAATGCTTTTGCCGCCGGCATCTACCTGTATTTTACCGCTGGCAACAGCAATTTCCTGTTTCATATTTTCCCGGGCTGTTACCTGGAAAGAAGTGCCCAATACCGTGATCCCCGATAAGCGGGTATTGACCTGAAAAGGCTTGCCGGCATTGGTGGCAACGTCGAAGAACGCTTCCCCGCGGAGCGTTACCCGGCGGTTGTCTGTATTAAATGCCGCAGCGTCGTATTCCAGTACAGAGTTATATTGCAGCCATACCTGTGTGCCATCGGGCAACACAACATTTTTCTTATCCCTGGCAGAAGTGGCCAGCTGTATGGGTTGCGGCTTATGCGGCACCGGGCGTTTCCACATCCATCCCATCACAGCTAATAATAGGGCCAGTGCGGCGGCAGCACTGTAACGCCACAAATGAAAGAGGCGCCCGGTGCGTGGCCCGTCGCCGGAGGCTTCCAGCGATTCCTGTACTTTTTGCCAATACTGCTCCGCTGTTTGCTGATCAGCTGCCGCTTCCAGTGTTTGTTTGCGTTTAGCCAGCGCCGTTAGTATATCCCTGTTTCGCTGCGATTGCTGCAGCCAGGCTGCAACAATTTCCCGTTCTGTGGGATCGGATAATTCCTGTATATATCGAAATAAAATTTCCTCGTTCAATTTGTGCCGTTTAATATAGAGGAGGAGGGAGGCGTGGAAAATTCCTGTGAAAGCGTGTTAAGGAATTATTAACAAGAGGAATGTGGTGAAGGAGGGTTATTTCAGGGGGCTACGCGTATACATTGCGTAGGGAGATTTTAATTTACAAGTAATCAGCTGCCATTAAAGACTAATTGAAGAATTGTATTGTTTCATTGTTTAAACCCTTTTTTATGTACGTGAAAAGTATTCTTACCATGATGAGTATTCCCACCCCGCCTTTAAATGAAGAGGTCACTGCAGGTGGTTATTTTAATGAAGGAGATGGCGGTGGCGGTACCTTTATCTGGGTTCCGGTAACCACGCTGCCGGTGCTGGATCAGGGGATCCACATAAAACACAATACCCGTACCGACGGTTATTTCCTGAGATTATATTCAGGCAGTATAAGTGCCAGGTGGTTTGGCGCATCGGAAGCCCAGGTGGATAATACAACTGCGCTTCAGGCGGCAATCGACTATTGTGTCAGCAATGACCTGAATTTGCAACTCAATGGTGATTTTAAAATTGCCTCCTCATTATTCATTGATAGGCAGGTAGACAGTCAGATTTTTGCAGATTATTTCGTCATTTCTGATGGTGCTATCAGTACAGAAAATAATATCGCCGTGTTTTCCACGAGATTGCCTGCTAACGACAAGAACACGCCTTTGACTCAACTGGTGAGATTCCGGGAAATTGTATTCAAAGGGAATAGTGCAAACGCCGGGGTTTATGTACTCGATAGCAATAAATACCTGAGAACCAGTTTTGAAGGTTGCAGTTTCACTGGTATAAAATTCCTGACCAGCAATTACTATGTGCAATCTATTTATATGACCAATTGCCAGGCAAGATACTGGAATGGTATATTTTTTAATACAACGGCGGGAAGCTATGATATAAGAATTGCAACCAGCATCTTTGAAAGTGGGGAGTCATTTGCCAATTTTTCTGCAACTACTGCAACCTCTGACAGGGTTTCAAATGTGTGTATTATAAACAATCTGATTGAGAACATGAGAGGATACGGGATTCAATACAATCTCACCTCATCCCTCGTGATCAGTTTTAATTATTTTGAAGAGAATGCGCTTGGAGATATTTTATGTGCGGACACTGTTGGCATAGCTCAGGAAAATAGAGGTGTGGCTGTTATCGGGAATTTTCACCATCGCAAACAAACCGATGAGAATTTTTATCCTGTTATTTGGGGCGCCACGAAGGGTGGAGTTTCTTTGTCAAATACAAGTAGTCAGAATTTGGATCAGTTTAATACAAGTGTGTCGGAGGTGTTTGCCGGCAATGCTGCAGCCTGGAATAATGCTAATACTCCTGACCATTTTAGTACCACTAAAATTTACTTTGGAACTTCCCCGGCGGTTAACGGTGGAGTTGTCTATTATTCGTCAGCGGTAAGTCGCGGTACGATAGTATTTAACACCAGTATAACCTCCCAAACGCCTAACATCGGCTGGATATGTATACAGGAAGGTACCTATCTCACGGCAAAATGGGCTGCCTTTGGGACCACCAATGCACTGGTGGAAAACAAAAGTATTGTCTTAACCGGAAGCGAAAACCTGAATACGATGACAGCCAGCGGGTACTTTTTCCCGGTTACAGTGGCGAACTGGGTAAATACAGGCGTGAATTACCCCGTGAATCAACGAGGGGTATTAAAAGTGCTTTATTCTGAAAACCCTTCTACTGCTGAGGTCATCCAGGAGTATACAACCATCTCAATGGGAGTAACAGATAAAGTGAAAATTTATTATAGAACCTATTATGGATACGGTGGATACTGGTCTCCCTGGGTTCAGGTGCAGACAGTCTGATAAGGATCTGATTGCAGGAAGATATGATAAGACGAACTTTCCTGTTAAGAAAAGCACCAGCATGTACTGTAGCTAAAGGTGGCTATTCATTGCTGCCAGCTACAACTGGCAGCAATGATCCCTATTACCATCAATCCCGTCTCACAATCCTGTACAGTGAGTTTCCGGGTTTTGATCTCTTCCTGTAACATGCGAATAGCAGTATTCAGCTGGTACTCCACTTTTTTGGACGTAATATTCAGCACCTGGGCGATCTCCTTGTTGGTCAGTCCGAGTAATTTCAGATCAATGATCTCCTTTTTTACCGGATCCAGCAGTGATAGCAGCAATTGCAGGTTTTGCCTGGATTCTTTGCCGGCCAGCTGTCCATCGGGCGTGTGGGAGGATACTGCTTCAGGCAGGTGTTCATTCGGGAGAGGGATGGTACGTTGACTTTTACTATGATGCTTTTTACAAAGCCGGCGGGCAGCTACCAGCAGGTAATTCTTTATACTGGTATTTACAGAAATGCTAGCTCGCTGCCGCCATAGGTTGGCGAATAATTCAGCTGCCACGTCGCGCGCCATTTCGTAATCGCCGGTGAATGAATAGCAGTAACGGCTTACCAATACGAAATATTCATCATACAGCGCTTTGAAGCCCTGCTGATCCCATATCACATTATGCCCGGTAGATATTGGTGCCATACAAGTGCGCAAAACTAGCTAATGCGTGGGACAAGTCATCAAATAATAGCAAGGAATTAATAAAAAGTTTACATAGGTTAATCCACCACCTGTCTGTTTTTGGCCACATTCCACAACACCTCATACATTTTTTCAGGGGCGAATGGCTTATTGAGGATATCGTAAATTTTCAATTTGGCCAGTCTCATTTTTACTTCTTCCATGATATCAGCCGTGAAAATAATAATATGTGTTTCCGGGTATTGGCGGCGTACAATCTCGGCAAGTGCATACCCGTCGATTTCCGGCATATGCAGGTCGAGCAGCACCGCATGATACTTATTGTTTTCAAGAAAAGCCAGCGCTTCTTTCCCATTGTAGGCGCAATCCGGGAAAACCCCGAAAAACTCCAGCTGCTTCCTTGCCACTAATACGTTGATAGCATTATCCTCGGCGAATAGAATGTTCAATCCAGTCAGCTTTTTCTCAAACCCGGTGATGGAAGAAGGTCGCTCGAACCTAACGGGGCTGTTTCCGTCGTTAGCAATCTCGAATATCAGATCGAAATAAAATTCGGTTCCTTCTCCGGGTGCGCTTTTCAGAAAAATCCGGCTGTCATGTAGCTCCACCAGTTTTTGTGTGATGGTGAGCCCCAGCCCGGTTCCTGAATGTTTCCGGTAAGTTGTCTGCTGTAGCTGCTTAAAGCTCTCAAAGATAGTCTGGTGCAGGTGTTCAGGAATACCAATACCCGTATCTTTTATGGAGAAATGGATGGTCACCGTATTCTTCTGAAGCGCTGTTACCTGTAACATAATCGTTACTGAGCCTTCGTCTGTGAATTTGATGGCGTTACTGACAAGATTATTAAGGATCTGTCCGAGCCGCACGGGGTCGGCAATGATCCGGGTGGGAATATCATCGTCCAATAAGCTTTTCAGCTGAATTTTTTTGGCCTCTGCCAGGGATTTAAACTGATTCTTGATGTTGCGTACCAGTTCGGGGATATTTACTTCTGCCTTTATGAGCTCCAGCTTGTCACTTTCTATTTTAGTAAGATCAAGGATATCGTTGATCAGTCGCAACAGGTGATCGGCCGAAAAGATCAGGCTCCGGATGTACTCTTCCTGGTCCATCGTGTGATTGAGCTTGAGCAAATTGGAGATACCGATTATACCATTAAGCGGCGTACGTATTTCATGGCTCATAACAGAAAGGAAATCCGTTTTCGCCCGGGCTGCGTTTTCGGCAATATTCTTTGCAGCCACGAGTTCCATTTCGGCCATCTTCATTTTGGTAATATCCATTAAAGCCCCTTTCAGGATGGTAACTTCGCCATCTTTCATGACAGGCACCCCAATAGCCCTGACCCATTTCTTCGTCCCTTTAGCAGTAATCAGTTGCAATTCGAGATCATAGGACGTGTTTGTCCGGATACCTTCCAGGGCAATTTGGTTCAACCGGGTGCGGTCGGCGGGTTCATAAAAAGCCATGGTATTCTCGAATGTTGGAACGAAATCATCATCTACTTCGTAAACTGAATAGTTTTGCCGCGTCCAGAATACCTCTCCTGTGACGAGATCCAGTTCCCATCCTGCAGTATCGCTTAGCTGCTGGCTTACGTCCAACAGCAGGTTGCTCCGCTCCAGGCGCTCGTTCACGGCTTTGAGATCCTGCTCCTGCTGTATCTGAGTGGTAATATCTTCAATGAAACCCGTGTAGTGCAGCGGAGCACCAAGCTCATTATACACGAATTTGGCGTTGGCTTTGACATGGCGGATTCCCTTTGTCGGATGCCAGATACGATAACCAAAGTCAAAAATTTCTGTTTGCTGACGCAATACATTTTGCAGAAGGTCGGCCACCCGCGGCATATCTTCCTCATGCACGATTTTCATCCATCCCTTTCCCAGGGATTCCTCCCGCGAAAGGCCGGAAAGAATTTCCCATTGCCTGTTCACAAAAATGACGTCACCCTCAGCGGTAGCCTGAAACGCCCCAAGCGGAGTTAAGTCAAGTACATTGTGTACGGCACTGTTTTCATTAAAAGGAACCGGGTCTGTCTGCTTCATCTGCATCAGGAATTTGAGGATAATGGCTGTTTAACGGAGGCAATTCATTTATTGTATGAAGATAATATATTTTATTTATAGGTCTATTGAAAATAACTACTATAAGATAGGGACCAGAATGCCGTTCATGTAAAAGAAAATGCGGCTTATTTTATTTCAACCAATAGCTTACTTTAAGTTGACCACTAATATCAGTTGCCTGTAATAACAAAGGGCTGTGCAGAACAGCCCTTTGTATCAATCCTGTTATTTCCACCAGTGGTAATAATTATGATGCCCATCATACTCGAAACCACAGCGTGGGTATAGCTGATTCCCAACGTCGTTGGTCTTTTCGGTTTCCAGCATCAGGCCGCAGGCGCCAGTTTCGTCACACCATTGCTTGCAACGGTCTATTATTGCTACAGAAAGTCCGATGCCTCTGTAATCGGGATGAACAAACAGATCACTGAGCAACCACTGTTTCTCCAGTTTTATGTAGTGATACAACTCATATAGTTGCACAAAACCGGCCGGTTTACCATCGATGTAAGCCAGGAATACATGGGATTGCTGATGGCTTATCCTGTCGTGCAGAAATTTTCTGCCTCGTTCATAGTCAGATGGCTGGCGGTAGAAAACACGATACATATCAAACAACATAGCGGCATCTTCCAGTTGGCTGATGGTTGCTTTGATGAGGGTAGCAGTTCCTTTTTTTACATGGGCTGGTTGAGGATGGATTGCTGACATTACATAATATTTGGTTCGCTGCAAATGTCCATCGATACTGGATCATTCAGGTGGTCCAAAAATTACATAATGTGCTAGTCCAGGAAAAAGATGCAGTCGGGGGTAGCTGTCAGGTAAAATAAATGTTGAGGAAGAAAGCTACAGCAGTGCCTTTAATTTATTCAGCACGCTATTCATATTAATTCCTTTGCCTAGCAACCCTTTCAACAAATCGCCTTCACGGGCGAGCCGTTGCTGCATGTTGTAAATATTGAAGTCGCTGACCTTAAGGCCAGGTTTCACTTCGTCCCAGCGAAGCGGCGCGGAAACGGTGGCGCCCGGCCGCGGGCGCAGACAGTAGGCGGAGGCCATCGTCTGTATTTGCCGGTTCTGGAGGAAATCCAGGTATATTTTTCCCTTGCGCTTAGCAGGCGTTCTTACCACACTCGTATTGCCTGGCAACCGTTTGTTGACAACGCCCACTATCAGTTCCGCCAGCATCCTCGATTGGTCAAAGCTGTATTTGGCGCCCAGCGGTATCAGTATATGCATGCCCGTGGCCCCTGAGGTTTTTACGAAACTAAGGGCGCCAATTTGGTCCAGCACCTGCTTCACTTCCCGGGCAGTAGCTATCACCTGGTCGAAGGAATTGGTATCCGGGTCGAGATCGATCAGGCAGTAGTCGGGTTTTTCCGGCTTGTTGATCCGCGAATGCCAGGGATTCATTTCTATGCAGCCAAGATTGGCCATATACAACAGACTCGCTTTATTGTCGCACACCATGAATTCTTTCGTTTGCCCATCGGAGTCGCTGACGTAGGGAAAACGGGTGATCCAGTCGGCTACTTTATCTTCCACATTTTTCTGGTAGAAACTAAATCCTTTGATACCTTCCGGAAAGCGGTTGAGCGACTGTGGCCTGTTTTTAAGATAAGGCAGTATATAATCAGCAATAGCAGCATAGTAGTTGATCATATCCCGTTTGGTGATACCTTCATCGGGCCAGTATAATTTATCGAGATGGGTGAACGTTAGCAGTTTCCCGTCTACTTTCCGTTCCACCTGTTTTTCATCTTCCGGAAGGAAATTATCTGCAGGATGTTTTGCCATATGGATTTGTTTTTTGGCAGATGCTTTCGGTGGAGACGCTACTTTTACGTTTTTCTCTCCGGCGGCGGATTTATCTTCCCGCAGCCCGAGAAAAACAGGATGCCGTAGCAGGCCTTCTTCAGTAACCTCGGTGAATTTTACTGTGCAAACCAGTTCGGGCTTTAGCCAGGTGGCGGGCATATTGGTGACTGGCGCAGTTTTAAAAGGATGATGGGCGGTGATCAGGGGCTGGAATTTTATAAACAATGATTTCAGCTGTTCATCATTGAAACCTGTGCCGGTATGCCCTATATATTTCAGGGTTTTACCTTCATATTTTCCCAGTATGAGTGCACCGAAATGTTTACGGCTGTTCCTGCCTTTCGTATAGCCGCATATGATAGCTTCTGCCTGTTGATGATGCTTTACTTTCAGCCAGGCATCGGTACGCCTGCCCATAGCATAGGCGCTGTCTGCTGCTTTGGCCATGATGCCCTCCAGGCCCCTGGCAACAGCGGCTTTGTAGAAGCGGAGCCCGTCGCCTTTAATATGTTGGCTGATCCTGATTAACGGATCATTGTTTGGGAGCAGCTCCTGCAGGATCGCTTTGCGGGCTTCCAGCGGTAGCATGGTAATGTCTTTCCCATTATACCACAACAAATCAAATACCTCATATGCGAGGTGCGCACTTTTTCCCTGCTGCAGATATTGTTGCAGGGCCTGGAAATCGGGGAGCCCTTTTTTATTGAGTGCTACTATCTCTCCGTCGAGTACTGCTTTTAGCCGCAGCTTTTTCAAGGCTTCACTGATCACGCCAAATTTTTCGTTGAACGGTTGCTGATGCCTCGACAGCAGATCTACGCGGCTGTTGTTAAGATAAGCGACGGCCCGGTATCCATCCCACTTTATTTCGTATAGCCATTCGCTGTTGTTGAATGGTTTGTCGCTCAGCACCGCCAGCATGGGCTTTACGTGCTCCGGCATGGGAGCTGTTTTTCCCTGCTTCAGCAACGGAGTGACGTGACCGGTTGCTGCCGGCGGCCTTTTTTTTACCGGGCTCATGACGGATAATGAGTTATTTAAGTTTCAACCCCGACGAATCAGCGAAACTTGCCTGCATCTGTTGTAAACGTGCCATGATAGCAGTGCTTGCCTGTTGATCCTGTGTGAACGCATCTTTCATATTAACAGGCAAGGAATTATAATAGTTCAGCTGTTGCTGGCAGTCCCGTATCACTTCGTCCGCAATAAGCTTGCCGCGGGCTTTGTTCCCGCTCAGATAGTAGGCATAAGCATATTGCATGGAAGTGATATTGTGCATGGCGCCGCCTTCGCCGGAAACCATGCCATAGGGCAGCGTAGCGGCTGGCAGCATCTTGTATCCATAGTCGAGCGCTTTGAGGGCGGAATCTTTCCTGCCCTCGCCGGCGAGGGCAATGCCGAGTGTGGCGTAAGTTCTGCGTATACCCAACAGTATACGCCGGCCGTTTTCATCGAAGTAAGTGCCGGGCCGTTCTGCGCCACCAAAGCGGAATTTCGTCATCAGTGTGTTGTACATGTCGGCCGTATTAACGTTCGTACCCAGTTCTTCGTTGGGTTGTTTTTTCACAGGCACCAGCCGGTAGGTGAGCCCCTCCTGTCGCATGTAGCTGTTCAATCCCAGGTTGTATGGCTGGGAGAAATATATAGGCCGGTTCCAGTTGTTAGCTGCAATGATATTCAGTTCCGCCAGGTCATTCTTGAACAGCGCATTGCCCGGTACCGTGAAATCCATTTCCGGCGCAATCTTACTGCTGTCGGCCGCCGGCACGGTGCCGTTGGCTACTACTGCCGCTTTGTTGACCGGTACAAAAAACTGATGCGTAGGGAAGTAGTTGATCCCATTTCCGCCTTCTGTCTGCAGTTTATTATTATCATCTCCTATGAACGCCATAATCTCATTGAGATTAAAATACTTGTCCTGCGGCACATTGCCGGGATTGAAGAAGGCTACATAGTTGCGGTTGTCGCCGAGGTATTTATCCGGCGCCCAGCTGAATGGTACCGGCGCGCTCTGATTTACCCTGCGCTGCATCTGGTTAATGGCCCAGTCGGAGCCCAGTAAGCTGGTAACGGTCACGCGTATATCAGGCCGTATATTTTCTACTTCCTGTGCGTACCAGAGCGGATAAGTATCATTATCGCCACCTGTGAACAGCACGGAATTAGGCGCGCAGGAATTGAGATAGTCGGCTGCCGAATCTCTCGCAAGGGATTTCATGGAGCGGTCGTGATCGTCCCATTCCTGGGAGGCCATCAGCACCGGCACCGCCAGCAGACAGGCCACTCCGGCCCCCGTAGCCGCGATATTGCCGGGCAGTTTTTTCTTCAGCAGGTCAAACACATGCAATACACCCAGCCCTATCCAGATGGCAAAGGCATAGAAAGAACCTACATAGGAATAGTCTCTTTCCCGTGGTTGAGGACCATATTGATTAAGATAAAGTATGATAGCAATGCCTGTAAAGAAGTACAGCAGGAATACCACTATCATATTGTGCCGGTCTTTTTTCCATTGGTAGATGATTCCCAGGATGCCCAGCAACAGTGGTAGCATAAACAGCGTGTTATGTGCTTTGTTGGCTTTGAGGGTGTCCGGCAACAGGCTCTGGTCGCCCAGCCGCATGTTGTCAATGAACGGTATGCCTGATATCCAGTTCCCATCCCGCACATTGCCCAGTCCCTGCAGGTCATTCTGCCGGCCGGCGAAATTCCACATAAAATAACGCCAGTACATCCAGTTGAACTGATAACTCATCAGCCATCTCATATGATCGCCAAAAGAAGGCTTTTCATCTTTGCCCAGGCCCAGCCAGCTCTGGTAATAATCCACATGGCCGAGGGAGTTGTCACTGTCCCACGCGCGGGTGAACAGATGTATGTCGTCGGGATTATACTTGTAATCGAACTTGGTACCGACTACATCATATTTTCCTGTCTTCTCATTTTTATAATAAATATTTCCTGTTTCATTATTGCCAGTTGGTTTGGCTGTAAAGTCCGGCCCGCGCAGGATTGGCCAGGTGCCATATTGCGAACGGTCGAGATACGCCACCAGCTCAATCGGGTTATTAACGGATTGCATATTGATGGCCGGCTTCGCATTAGCACGTATCAGGATCATGAAATAAGACGAATAACCTATCAGGATAAACGAAAGACACCAGAGCCCCAGCTGGAGGAAATATTTCTTCCTTTTTATAGACTGGTATATTCCAAACGCGATCAGCGATGCAATCAGCAGGATGGCGAAGAAAGCGCCTGAGTTGAAGGGCAGGCCCAGGTCATTGACAAACCAGCGATCGAACCAGCCGACTATTTTAATGGTATCCTGTATCACGAGTATCTGCACAATACCGGTGAGCGCACAGGCCAGCAAAAAGGCCAGGATAGCGCCCCGGCGTGAGTAGCGGTAACGGCGGAAATAATAGGTCATTACAATGGCAGGGATACTCAGTAAGCTAAGCAGATGCACGCCAATCGACAGGCCGATCAGATAAGCGATCAGAAAAAGCCATCGGTTGGCATAAGGCTCATCGGCCTGCTCTTCCCATTTCAGGATAGCCCAGAAAGCCATGGCAATGAACACCGGGGAAACCCCAAACACAATCCCTTCCACTGCGGAGAACCAGAATGAGTCGGAGAAAGTAAAGGCAAGTGCTCCCACAGCACCGGCTGCGATGATGGCGATCGTCTGCTCCCGGCTAAGGGGAATATTGTTCTTTTGCAGCAGGCGCCTGCCCAGGTGGGTAATGGTCCAGAAAAGGAACAGGATGGTAAAACCACTGCTCACGGATGAAAGCAGGTTCACCTGTTGCGCCGCATGCACATTAGGCCCGGTGGCATCCCAGCTGCCCGCAAAGAAAACAATGAACAGCCTCCCCAGCATGATAAACAGGGGAGCTCCCGGCGGGTGCGAGATTTGTAGCTTATAACAACAGGGAATGAATTCTCCGCAATCCCAGAAACTGGCGGTAGATTCCCGGGTAACAATAAAAACAGTGCAGGCAATGGCACAAATAATCCAGCCTGTCACGTTATTCAGTTTCTTGAAGCTGTCCATTCAGGATAGTGATTTTATAAGAAAAGTGTGATGCTTATAAAATTAGGGGACATTCCTGAAAAAAGATGTTAAAATTCCTATAGAATTTACCGCTGGCAGGGGTTATTCTTTCCAATTCTTTTCAAAACGGCCACTTCTTTCCTTGATACGTATGCGGTATACGACCGGCCGGTTAACCGGTTCGGGGGTTTCGGGATTGGCCAGCGCCTGGTGCATATCCTGTACTCCTGCAGTTTCACTTACATGCTGATGAGCGGCCAGATGCCCCACCAGGTACTTCATCGCATAATATTTTTCCTTGGGGTCTGTAATCTCTTCATAATCTCCCCATACTATTACACTACGCCAGTTAGCACTGTTGATAATCTCATCTACCTGAAAACAAACGTGCGGATGCTGACGCATAATGTCTATTTTCAAGCCCTCTTTGGAGTGCACTACTACATAGTTATCGTTATAGGCGTAACTGACAGGCACGATATACATTTTTTCTCCATCAGTACAACCAATACGGCCGGTAATATTGTTCGCCATTACTTCATTGATTTCATCCTGAGTCAGTTCGCCTAACATAGCATTGGTTTTTGAGGATTAAAGAACAGATTTCGCTGCTAAATTACAAAGAATTTGATGAACGGTGCCCTTCTTGCTTTTAAACTTCGGCATAACTCATTAAGTTTAGGAAACAACCAGATTAATCGACATTCTCAATCGCTGATTCCACGATGAAACAAACCTCCCTGATGCTCCTGCTGCTGAGTTTAGCGGCATGCAATAGCAAATCTGATTTCACCACCTGGGAAGTGACCGGTGGAAGCCGGGCCAATCAGCGTTATTCGGGTATTACGCAAATAGATACTGCCAGCGTGAAGCAACTCCGGGTAGCCTGGGTATATCATTCGGAGAAAAATGACAGCACGCGGTTTGGACCAATGGAATGTAATCCGATAGTCGTGAATGGAATCATGTACGGTGTATCGCCCAAATTGAAACTGTTTGCCATTGACGCTGCCAGCGGACAGGAGAAATGGCATTTTGATCCGGCGGATTCGGTAGCCAATCCCACCTGGCATCGTAACAGTGTAAATATGAACCGGGGCGTAAGCTGGTGGGAGCATGAAGGTGATCAGCGTATTATTTACAGCGTAGGCCCGGTGGTGTTTTCAGTGAATGCTGCTACCGGGCAACTGGTATCATCATTCGGAAAGCAGGGGGGCATCGACCTGCGTTATGAGCTGGGCAAAGAAAATCCCGAGGAGATGTTTCTTTCACCTACTTCGCCGGTGATGGTGTATAAAGATCTGTTTTTTGTCAGCGGTCTCGCTGGTGAAAATACGCCGGGACATATCATGGCATTTGACGCTGCTACCGGCAAACAACGGTGGATATTCCATACCATCCCTCATCCCGGGGAACCGGGGCACGAAACCTGGGAAAACAAAGATGCCTGGAAATTTATGGGCTCCACCAATGCCTGGGCAGGATTCAGCCTGGATGAGCAGCGGGGCATATTGTATGCTGTTACCGGAAATCCGAGTAACGATTTCTACGGCGGCTCGCGGCTGGGAGCCGGATTGTACGGCAACTGCATTATTGCGCTGGATGCGCAGAGCGGGAAAAAGATATGGCATTACCAGACGGTGCACCATGATGTATGGGACCGCGACTTGCCAACACCGCCGGTATTGATAACGGTAACGCATAATGGAAAACAGGTGGATGCTGTAGCACAAACCACCAAGCAGGGCTTCATTTTCGTGCTCAACCGCGAAACGGGCGAACCCGTGTATCCTGTTACGGAACAGGCATTTCCCGTGAATACACCGCTGGCAGGAGAGCGTTTGTGGCCCACGCAGCCGGTACCGGACCAGCCCCGCCCTTTTGCCCGTCAGCACCTCACGGAAGCAGATCTGAACAACCTGGTGAGCGACAGCTCCCACCAGGATCTCCTGCGTCGTTTCAGGAGTTACAGCAACGGCACACCTTTCACACCGCCTACGAAAGAAGGCACGCTGGTGTTTCCGGGATACGATGGTGGCGGAGAATGGGGCGGGCCGGCCTTTGACCCCGAAAGTGGTATCCTGTATGTGAATGCCAATGAAATGGCCTGGGTGTTAAATATGGTAGATAATAAGCCGGCAACGGCAGCTGTTACGAATGGAGAGGCCGGCGAAGCTGTTTACCGGCAAAACTGTATGGGCTGTCATGGCCCCGACCGGAAAGGCGGAGGCGATTATCCGTCGATACTAGGAGTGGAAAAGAAATATAGTAAAGAGAAGTTCCTGGAACTGGTTACTTCCGGACGTAGAATGATGCCGGGTTTCAACCAGTTAAAGCCGGAACAGAAAGATGCGCTGGCATCGTTTATCCTCCGGCTGCAGGCCAATCAGAAAAAAGGGTTTAAAGGAACAGCGCCTAAGCAAATGCCTCCGCAGGATCTGTATGGCTTTACAGGGTATAATAAATTCCTTACCAAAGAAGGATATCCGGGTATCAGGCCGCCCTGGGGTACGCTGAGCGCTATCGACCTGAATACCGGCCATTACAAATGGCAGGTACCTTTCGGGGAATTTGCAGAGCTGAAAGCCAAAGGGATACCCATCACCGGTCGGGAAAACTACGGTGGGCCGGTGGTAACAGCCGGAGGACTTATTTTCATCGGCGCTACCGGCGACGGAAAGTTCAGGGCTTACAATAAACGGAACGGCGAATTGTTATGGGAAACGGATCTGCCGGCTCCGGGTGTAGCGACGCCGGCCGTATATGCACTCAACGGGAAACAATATGTGGTAATTGCCTGTGGAGGCTCCAAATGGGGCGGGAAACAGGGCGATGCCTACGTTGCCTTTGCGTTACCGGGAAAGTAACCTGCTGATAGAAATAAACGTTAAAATCCATACACTTTTTGTTTAAAAAACATACATATTTTACCCTAAGATTATCTAGATTGCAAATGTATTTACCAGCATGGGTACTGACTGGTAAATGTCCTTTCTGCAATTAAATACCTGGTAATGTCCGGATGGGCTTTCATGGAAGACAGTGAACTTTTACATCTCCTTCAGAAAGGGGAGGTGCGGGCATTTGATGCTATTTATACACGTTACTGGTCTGATCTCTATAAACATGCTTTCTATACCCTTAAATCAAGGGATGCAGCGATGGATGTGATCCAGGAAGTATTTACCTGGCTCTGGCTTCACCGGGAAACGGTGCAGATCACTTCTCTGAAATATTATCTTCGTGCGGCTACCCGCTTTAAAATGGCTAATTATCTGAGAGATACCAAAACCAGGCGGGTGTTTATCAGCGATCTTCAATACACTACCGAGAGCAGTATTCAGCCGGATGAAATCTCCGTGCGGGAATTGAAGGTAGTCATTGCCCAGGCCGTAGCTGCGTTGCCGGAAAAATGCCGGGCAGTATTCAGCCTGAGCCGGAATGAACAGTTATCACACGCGGAAATTGCTTCCCGCCTTAATATCACCGTAAAAACTGTCGAAAACCAGATCACTATTGCGCTGAAGCGCATACGCTTATTCATCGGGCATTCTGTACCGGTTTTCTGGTTATTGCTAACATACCTTCTGAAAAATTTTTGAAAAAAATTTATTCCGCCTTTGGGGGGAAGTGCTTTTTCATGTGCCTCATTATTAAACATCCATTTAAGTGAATCATCAACAACTAGCTCAACTTGCCGGTAAGATCGCGGATGGTACCGCTACGGAAGAGGAAATTGTTTTATACAACCAATGGCTGAGCAGTGTAGGTGAAGAAAGTGGCTGGAACGAAGCTGAACTGGGCAACTACCAGGAAACAGCAGATATATTGAAACAACGCATTTACAAAAATGCAGGGATCAGGAAGCGGGGATTGACAAGGAATATAGTAAGAGTATCTGTGGCGGCCGCTGTAGTGACATTATTTGTAGCGTTGGGTATAAAGCTTAGGAAGACAACGAAAGAAGGCAGCAGCCATGCTCCGATGGCGGGAAAAGCCATCCTGCCGGGAGGCAGCAGGGCGATGCTGACGCTGGCAAACGGGGAAACGGTGCAGCTGGACAGTACGGTGAGCCACACCATGCAGCAGGGCGGAAGTACCATTCAGCTCGGGAACGGACAGGTGATGTATGTCAGCAACACCCATTCCGGAACGCCGGAATATAACACACTGTCAACGCCCGCCGGTGGCCAGTATCAGCTGGTATTACCGGATGGTTCCAAAGTATGGCTGAACGCGGCCTCTTCACTTCGCTTTCCTTCCGGATTTACCGGGGAGGAACGGAGAGTGGAATTAAAGGGGGAAGCTTACTTTGAAGTGACCGCGGATGCCGCGAAGCCATTTGTAGTGCAGGCAGGCGACAATGTAGTGCATGTACTGGGCACACAGTTCAACTTTATGGCTTATAATGAAGAGCCCAGTGCCGATGTAACCTTGCTGGATGGAGCGGTAAAAGTGATACACCAAACAGATTCAGCCACCCTCAGGCCGGGCCAGCAGGCCCGCCTGGCAGACAATCAGAAAATAACGCTGGTGAAACATGCAGATACGGAAAAAATAACTGCCTGGAAGAATGGCTATTTTTCACTGAACGGCGAAGGTACTGAAGTGGTAATGCGACAGCTGTCGAGATGGTACAATACCGAGGTAGTATATGCAGGCAGTATACCTGATCTGAAGTTCGAAGGAAGTATAAAACGGAGCTATGAACTGGCCGACGTATTAGCCATACTGGGTGAAAGCGGCATCCGTTTCAGGATGGAAGGAAGAAAAATTGTTGTGTTACCATGATGATTGAAATTATCGAGTATATAAATTTTAAAGACCAGAATCAATAAAAAAACCGGGAATGCGCTAACATATCCCGGCTAAAGAGGCAAGAAAATACACATCTGTTAAGCTTTTTTCATTACCTAAATCTAATTTATGCTTTTAGACGCTCGTTTCCAAACCATCCCTGGCGTAGCGCGACGCTACCAACACAGTTATGGCGCCCATTTATCCGTCGGTGAGTATACTGACAGGTGAGTTAAAAAGACCGGTATCAACAGTGAACACCTGAACCGGTAACAGGGAATTACCACTTATGAATCAGCAATATCAAGGGTTGCAGCTGGTATACGCTAATATGCCGATTTGCAGGATAGCCTTTGTGCGCATCTGTTAAGCATCCTTAATCATTTATCTATGCATTTAACTGCATGTTTTGTCAACAACAGCGGGCATGTACGCCTATTGACCAAAATCTGGAGAATCATGAAACTTTCTGCATTTTTCATCCTGATTACCTTCCTTCAAATCAGCGCGAAGGGGCTGGCACAGAAGATTACGCTGGCGGAGCGGAATAAACCGATCCAGGAAATACTTATCAAAATTGAGCAGCAAAGCGGTTACAAGTTCTGGTACCATTCCGGTGTACTGGACGGTACCCACAACGTGAGTATCGACGCCAAAGACCTGCCACTGACGCAGGTATTGGATATGTTTCTGAGAGACCAGGGCCTTACCTGGAAGATCATTAAGGAAACAATTGTACTCAACAAGGCAGCACTACCTGCCAGTGCCCCCGCCGCAGATACGCTGCGCGGGCGCGTTACAGACAATACCGGTAACCCGGTGCCCGGCGCAACTGTACAGATAAAGGGAACTAAAAAAGCGGCGGTTACTAACGGCGACGGCTACTTTAAAATGTCCGGTATAGAACCAGATGCGGTGCTCATCGTTTCTAATATTGGTTATGAGCGCCAGGAAGTGCAGGTTGGTGGCAGAAGCCGTATCGACATCCAGGTGAAACCGGAGGTGTCACAACTCGAAAATGTGGTGGTGGTAGGATATGGTACACAGAAGAAAGTAAACCTGACGGGTGCTGTGGCACAGGTGTCGGGGCAGGTACTGGAAAACCGTCCCATGACCCGCATCAGCCAGGGATTGCAGGGGATGATCGCCGGCCTGAACATCACCACCAACAGCGGTGGTGGTGCGCCCAACGCCACGCAGAATATCAATATCAGGGGATATACCGGTATCTCTACTTCCGGCGCACAATCCGGTGGTCCGCTGGTAGTGATCGACGGGGTACAGGGGGGCGATATCAATGCCATCAACCCCAGCGATGTGGAAAGCATTTCTGTGCTGAAAGATGCTGCCTCTACTGCGATCTATGGTTCCAGCGCTCCCTATGGTGTGATTCTTATTACCACCAAAAAAGGTAAGATCGGTCAGGGTGCCCGGGTTACCTACGACAATAACTTTTCCTGGGCACAACCCATCAACCTGCCCAAGATGCTGAATTCACTGGATTTTGCAAATCTTTATAATGAAGCTTTTGCCAACGCCGGCCGCGCACCTTTTTTTGATGATGAAACACTCGCCAGAATTAAGGCTTATCAGGCAGGTACACTAACTACTCAAACGATAAAGAACCCCAACGTTCCGAATGGATGGAATAACTGGAATACCGGAAATGCAAATAACGACTGGTTCAAGATCTATTTTAAAGATTTTGCTTTCAGCCAGCAGCATAATATTTCGGTAAGCGGCGCTACAGAAAAAAGCAACTACTATGTTGGTATCGGATATAATGATAAAGCCGGTATGTATAATTTTGGGAAAGACGATTTCAAACGGTTTAATATCCGCGCCAACCTGTCGACCAACATCACCAACTGGCTTACTTTCAACTTCAGAAGTACTATTTCACGTTCCCTGTACAACACCCCCAACGTGTATTCAGGGCAAACAGGTGGTAACTACATGCACCAGATTGCAAGGAAATTCCCGACGGTATCGCTGATCAACCCGGATGGTCATTACTCCGACGAAAGTAACGTGCTGTTGCACCTGCAGGGCGGACGGAATAAAAACACAGAGGATCAGCCCATGCTCACCGGTGAATTCAAAATCAATCCGCTCAAAGGTTGGGACATTACCATGAACTACACTTTTGACGGTGATTTCTATGATGCCCAGAACCAGCTTAAAACAGTGTTCGTTTACCTGCCCGATGGCTCTACTGCTCCATCCGGTGGTACTACTCCCAACGCATTTACACGCAACAATTACCGCAACGAGCATCATATCGTCAATGCGTTTTCTTCATACGAAAAACAATTGGGCGGCCATACACTCAGGATACTCGGTGGTTTTACCAGTGAGCTGACAAACTATACCTCTTATTCTGCCAGCAACAGCCAGCTGTTTTCCAATGATATACCATCGCTCAGCCTCACCTATAACACCACGCCAAGTGTGAGCGACCAGGTGCGCCGACTGGCTGTGGAAGGCTTCTTCGGACGATTCAACTATAATTTCAAAGACAAATACCTGTTGGAAGTAAACGGTCGTTATGATGGTACATCCCGCTTTCTCGCCGGTCATCGCTGGAAATTTTCTCCGGGTGTATCTGCCGGATGGAATATCGACCGGGAGAACTTCTGGAAACCGATCAGCCATATTGTAAACGCGTTCAAGCTGAGAGGTTCTTATGGTTCTTCGCCTGATCAGCTGTTCCTCGGCGATCCGAGTGTTTATACCTATTACCCGTTCTATCCGGCCCTGGCCACCAGTTCACCTAACAGTACCTCCTGGCTTTTCGGTGGTAGCAAACAGGCTTCCGTGAATCAGCCGCCGCTGGTAAACCCTGATCTGACCTGGGTAACGGCTACTTCCTATGGGGTAGGTGCCGACCTGGCCCTGCTGAACAACCGCCTCTCTGTTACTTACGACTACTATATCCGCAAAGCAGATGATTTCGTAGGCCCGTCGGCGGTAGTTCCCGGATTGTTGGGAACAGGGGTGCCACCAGTGAACAACGCCGCCATCCAAACCAAAGGTTTTGAACTGACACTGCAATGGGCTGATAACATTGGTGAATTAGGCTACAATATAAGAGCTAATCTTTCTGACTATAGAGGAAAAGTAGTGAAATACAACAATCCCGCACGCTCGCTGAGTACCTGGTACGTTGGCCAGAGCATCGGTGAAATCTGGGGATATACTACCCAGGGCCTGTTCCAGTCAGACGAAGAAGCAGCCAAAGCCCCCAGTGCACAGTTCTGGAAAAGCGGCTGGCATGCAGGGGATGTGAAGTACGCCGATCTTAACGGAGATGGTATTATCAGCAACGGTAAAAATACTGTCGACAGCAGTGGCGACCTGAGAGTGATCGGTAACAACACTCCACGCTTCCAGTACAGCCTGAACATGGGTGTTAACTACAAAGGTTTCGATCTGAACGTATTCCTGCAAGGGATCGCTAAAAGAGACGCCTGGATTGGTTCCAACTATTTCTGGGGTATTGTGGGAGACGAGTGGCAAAGCTCTCCGTTCACTGCAAATCTGAACAGATGGACCCCCGGTACACCGAACGGTTATTTCCCGAAATATTACATGAGCCAGGAAAATGGTAAGAATACACAAATACAAACCAGGTACCTGCAAAATGCCGCGTACCTGCGTATAAAGAGCGTACAGCTGGGATATACATTGCCAGCCGGTTTGCTGTCGCGTATACATACAAAGAAAGTACGTGTATACTTCGACGTAGAAAACCTGGCTACATTCACGAAGCTGCTTAAAACAATGGATCCGGAATTGTCTATCAGTGATGCTAAGATCTATCCATTACAACGGACTTTTTCCTGTGGCCTCAATGTAATTCTTTAATTCTAACAACATGAGAAATATGCGTTCTTTCAAAATAATGCTGGCGCTGGCGACGACAGCCTTTACCTTGTTTTCCTGTAAGAAAGATTTTCTGGACAGGACACCGGAAACCGTGATCAGCGATGCGCAATTCTGGAAAACATCCAATGATCTGAAATTATACTGCAATAGCTTTTATACTGCGTTCCCGGCCTATACCGGCTATGGTACTATCGGAAATACGGGCCAGGATGCAGATCAGGGAAGCGACAACATGATCAGCATGAGTTACAATACCTGGATGAACGGAGAAACCGTGATACCTTCCGGTCAGGGTGGTTGGACCTGGGGAACTGTCAGAAATATCAACTACCTGCTGGCCAACTACGTCAAAGTGAATGAGCCCTGGAATAATGTGAAAACTTATGTAGGGGAGGCCCGCTTTTTCCGTGCATATTTTTATTTCAACATGATGAAACAATACGGGGCACTGCCCTGGCTTAGTAAGCCACTGCTGCCATCTTCCCCGGAATTATACAATAAAAGGCTGGCGCGTAATATCATCGCTGATTCCATCATCGCGGATCTCGACAGCGCCATTAATTATCTGCCTTCCAAAACGGCTGCACAACCAAGCAGAGTATATAAAGAATTTGCACAGGCGTTTCAGTCGAGAGTAGCCCTGTACGAAGGTACCTGGGAGAAATACCTCTCAGGTACACCCTTCGGGGTATCCGGTTCTACAGGTAATAAATACCTGCAGAAAGCAGCAGATGCGGCCAATGCGGTAATGGCATCCGGACTGTTCGCACTCGACAATGCCGGCAAGGATTACGGCTACTGGTCGCTCTTCAATCAGACTGATTACAGCGGCAGTAAGGAAGTGATGTTCTGGCGTCAGTACAACCTGACTACCGGACCTACACATAACTGGCACAGATATACGAATTCAGGAGCTGGCCGCGGTCTTACCAAGAACCTGATAGACGACTATCTCTGTGCCGATGGACTGCCTGTTGCACTGAGTCCGCTCTATAAAGGGGATGATTCTCTTACTACTGTTGTAAGAGGAAGAGATCCTCGCCTGGTGCAGACTATCTATGTGAACGATGGTGCACACATCATTACCAATAATCAGCCTGGCGGCGCGCCGAACATGCTTTTCACAGTACCTACATTCAGCGCAGCCAACGAAGGAAAACCCGCTACCGGTTACCAGGTATACAAGGGCCATAATCCCGACTACTTCCAGCAATACGCCGGTGATGTAGGCACTACAGCGTTGATCCTTTTCCGTTATGCAGAAGTATTACTGAACTATGCAGAAGCAAAAGCGGAACTGGGTATGCTTACTCAGGGAGATGCAGACCTGACTATTAACAAGATCAGGAGCCGCGTTGGCATGCCGGCCCTCAATATCGGCGCCATACAAACAGATCCGAACTGGGTATTCCCGGCACTCAGCCCTGTACTGAACGAAGTGAGAAGGGAGCGCCGTATAGAGCTGGCCTGTGAAGGATTCCGCCACGACGACGTGCTGAGATGGGGCGCCGGCGGCAAACTGCTGACAGGCTGGAAACCGAAGGGTGCTAAACTGGCTCAGTGGACGACCGTAGTACCTGCTAATCTGCTGGCCACTTACCCTACAGATGCCAGTGGATATATTGAGCTGTACAAGAATATACCGGCCATGTCTGTCGGCTACAAATTCAACGCAGCAAGAGACTATCTGCAGCCTATTCCGCTATCGGAGCTGCAGGTGCCGAATGCCACGATAGACCAGAACCCGGGGTGGTGAGAATTAAGAATATAGAAAGAAGAATTAAGAATGAGGGCGGAGATAGTAAACGCGAAGTTGATGTTCGCGTTTACTATCTCCGCCCTCATTCTTAATTCTTCATTCCCTATTCACAATTCCCCAAATTCCTTATCTTCGGCAAAACATTGAGAAATGGCTATCAATTTACAAAAGGGACAAAGGATTGATATTGGTCTCTCTAAAATCAGCCTGGGTTTAGGATGGCATCCGAATGAGGGGACAGGATATGATTTCGACCTGGATGCCTCCGCTTTTATGATCGATGAGAACAGGTTGATTGTTAAAGAAGAGTTTTTTGTCTTTTATGGCAATACGGATTCCCCGGATGGTGCATTGCATCATACCGGTGATGACCCTACCGGAGGGAACAGCGCTGAGGGCGATGATGAAACCATACAGGTCAATCTTTCCAGGATAGACCCTCGTGTAAGGGAGATCCTGTTTGTGGTAACCATACATGACGCTATCGCAAGGCGACAGAACTTCGGACAGGTACGTGATTCTTATATCAGAATTGTGGATGACGCAAGTGGCAGTGAGATTGCAAAGTACGAACTTGGAGAAGATTTTTCTATAGAAACAGGCGTGGAATTCGGTCGTCTCTACCTGAAAGACGGCAAATGGAAATTTGAAGCTTCAGGTATCGGCTACCGGGAAGATCTTGCGTTTTTCTTATCCAAGTACTTTAAAGGACAGATCATTAAATAACCGCTTATATGGCAATTTCTTTGGTAAAAGGCCAGACTATCGATCTGCGCAAAAATGATACAGGCGAGGAGTTCGACCTGTCGACCGTAACCGTGGGGCTGGGTTGGGACGTACGTCAGAAAAAGGCTAATGAAGGTTTCTTCGGCAAATTGTTCGGCGGAGATGCAAAGGAAGAAGAGTATGATCTCGATGCCATTGCTTTCCTGCTGGATGCCAACGGGAAAGTAGCTAATCTTGGCAGAACCGTTCAAACACGCGATGGCAGAAGCCAGGGATTATATGAAAGCGATGTTATTTTCTTCAACTCCATGAAACATCCTTCCGGGCATATCTGGCTGACAGGCGATAACAGAACAGGTGCCGGCGATGGCGACGATGAACAGATCATTATCCGGTTGAATGAAATGGATAATCGCTATCAGAGGATTCTCTTCCTGGTAAGCATTTACCAGGGGCGTCAGAATAACCAGCACTTTGGAATGATAGCGAATGCCTTTATCCGTGCGGTAGATAAAAATGGCAGGGAGATTGCCAGGTTCAATCTCTCCGGCGATAGTACCTATAACGGCATGTGCTCCATGACCTTTGCAGAAATTTATCGTAAAGATGGATCCTGGAAATTCAGAGCCATCGGTGAGCCGCATCAATCCGACAGCTTTATCGATGAGTTGAAAAAATTAACTTATTCCTGATACCGGCCATAGGCTAAAAAAGTGGCCGCTGACGAGAGCTTCCGGCATTTCAATTTTGATAAGGACCGGAAAGCGGAACTGAAAAGTGTGGAGAACGGGAAGTGAACCTGATGTTCCTCTCAACACACTCTTACGGTTTCCATTCCAAGTATTTCTCCCAATTTTTCCAGTTTACCTGCAATATGGCCTACACCAATAGCGCAGTGATGTGCAGGTCCGGCTTTACTCCAGTTGTTAACAAAGGATTTAATGTCGATAGGAAACTGGTAACGGCTGTTAGTATTGCCGATCTTCAGGATAGGGCCAGGTACCGACCTGGCCTCTGCTATGAGCAGTTTTAATTTACCTGTACCGGTTTCAGCAACCGACAGCAGTGTAACAGGACCGTGTTTTACTTTCATCTCTATAGATAATCCTTTTCCCGGCTTACCATGATAAACACCGAGTGGCTTCAGCAAAGGCCTGCCTTCTGCAATAGCCAGATGTCCCGGGCCGTCATGTCCCATCAATACAATTCCTTCATTGAAATCCATTCCGTAAAATTCCGTGAAAGAACCACCTGCATTAAAGAGGTCCATGATCTTCATGGCCTGCGCATTTTTCACTTCGTATTCTCCGGCAACAGGGATGCCATGCGCTGTCAGTAGGGAGTTTCCGGCTATAACGGATGCGATCAGATCTTCATATTCACCATCCGGTGTGCCCTCGTAATAATAACAAAGAGAGCCCAGCTGATGATGTGCTGCCAGTTTATCCAATGCTACTGCAGTTTGCGCTGCCCGCTGTACTTCGTGTTCCGGACATTCGTCCAGCACTTCCATTTCTTCCCGGATCTGCTGTACTTTCCGGGCTGTTTCGGCCGCACTCACCGCATGCCGGAATGCAGCCAGCTCGCACATTTCAATATGTTGTATATGTCCGCCGAAAGTAGCCGCCTGTAAAGTCAGGTCGGAATAAATATCGAGCATACCGTTGTAATAATGTCCCAGTACCCCCAGCCGGTTATGTCGCATGGCAGCCGCTACAGCAGCGGCTTCTTTCCAGTCGGCTATTTCCTGCCAGGCTTCTTCATCATTCAGCGTACCGCTGACCACATGGAATTTTATGGCGGCACGGTTGAATACGTTGGCGATTTCCGGTACGGCGCAGGCCTGGCAATTGGCCAGCCATTCGCCGGTCATGGTGCCGCGGTCACCAAGACTGTTAAACCAATCATAATCGATGGCAGCTACCGGCTGCATGTTGAGTATCACCACCGGTACTTTTGCTTTCTGAACAACAGGTAAAACAGTGGCGGAGAGGGCATAGGTAGATACATACAGGAAAATGATGCTCACATCTTCCTGCTTAAACCGGTCGGCCGCCTGACGGGCTTTGTCTACCGTATCCACTAATCCGGTGTTCACAATGCTAACTACATCATCCTGTAACCTCCTGGCAATCACCTCCTGGTAGCCTTCCAGACGCTCCAGCAGGCCGGGAAACTGAGGCCAATAAGTGGATAATCCTATTCCGAAAAGGCCGACTTTGATACTTCCCATATTCCTGTTTTTTCTGCAAAACTATTGGCCGCTTGCGTATAGTCGTGGTAGTTTCTGTTTTTTGTAATCCGATTTCTGACACACCTGTTCCGGAAACGGGAATAAGTTTTTATTTTTAATAATGCAGAGCCGCAAACCAAAATCCGGGGCATCCCTGATCAAGTATCTTACCATTAATGAAGACGACATTAACTGGGGGATAACCGTTACTACAATCGGCTACCAGTCTGTATCGCCGCATAGCAGGTATCCATCAAAGGACCACCCGTCGGGCTATCGTTTCAGTCCGGATACCGGCAGGATCCTCGACGAATACCAGCTGATCTATATCACCCGTGGCGCCGGGCGTTTCAGTTCTGCACATCTTAATAATTCACCCGTTACAGAAGGCGCCGTGATGCTGCTTTTCCCGGGCGAATGGCATAGCTATACACCAGAACCCGCCACAGGATGGGATACCTGGTGGGTAGGATTCCGGGGCGCCGCTGCCGACCAACTGTTCCGGCATCATTATTTTCAACGGCAGGAACCATTGTATCAGCTGGGATTCAGCGAACAGCTGGTGGGATTATTCAGGCAGATAACAGAACTGGCAGCAGACGAGCAAACAGGCTTCCAGCAAGCCATTGCAGGTATTGTGATGCATATGTTGGGCACCGTGTATTTTTCTGTCAGGAACAGCCGGTTACAGGAAACAGAAATTGCCACGAAAATAGAAAAAGCAAGATTGCTGATGCGTGAGCATCCCGATGGCAGCATCTCGCCGGAACAACTGGCACTGGAGCTGAATATCAGCTACTCCTGGTTCAGACGGATGTTTAAACAACATACTGGGCTTTCACCGGCGCAATACCAGCAACAGATCAGGACGCAACGGGCAAAGGAGTTGCTGGCAGGTTCCAGGAAAACGATCAAGGAAATAGCTTACGAACTCAATTTTGAATCTACCAATTACTTCACTTCTTTTTTCAGGCAAAGGGTAGGGGTTACACCCGCTGCGTTCAGGAACAATACCAGGGGATAATGTCATTTTTCATTATAATCAGGTCAATTGCCAACAGCCCGGCCGCCGTAATTGGGATAAGTTTATGAAGTATCAAGTTTGTTTATACCAATGAACTCCAGACGTAATTTCATCAAACAATCGTCCGCTGCTATCCTGTTGACAGCCATGCCACGACTGCCCGGATTTTTCAATGGCACTGCCGGCGATTTCAGCTTTAGCTCCCCGTTTTTTAAACTGACCCTGTCCGCCGCATCGCCGCAACTGCTCTACTTTACAGCCGATAGCCTGGGGCAGTCGCACCTGGATAACAGTCCGCTGATTATAACTGCAGCAGGCGAAACTTTTACGAGCCGGCAAACCGGGAACAGTATCAGTTATTATAAAGATGATCAGCTGGCCTGGCAGTTTACCTGCCACGATAAACGGATAGAAATCCGGTCGCATGGCAACGCAGCGCCGTTTGAGATTACGGTGGCACAAAAGAAAAATCATTGCACCGTGCTGGGACATATGCCTGTAGATGGACAGGTGAAGTTTCCCTGTATCTGGCATATCCCGGGACAGGGTACCTTCCGGATCAGCTGCAACCAGCCGGATGTGCAGTTGCAATACGACGCATTCCGTTTCGACTCCGGCAATACCCGGGGCGAGCCATTTGTAAAACTGGGCTTTAATGCCGCTGGTTCCGGAAAGCCTGAACTGGTGTATGTACTGGAGCCCGTGACTATTTACCGTGAGATGCCGGCGATCAAAGGAGACCCGCGCTTCGACGGATACCGGAAGAACTATATCAATATTTTTCAACTGAATCCGCGTATTGGTACGTTGGCTAACAACAGTGCCAGCGATGCCTGTACGTTCACGTTATTCCTGTATGCCGAAATGGCCCGTTATACACCGGCCCTTGCGAAAGACCTTACCGCGCTGGACCTGATCCGCAACAGCCTCGATCGTTACCTCGGAGGCATGAAAGGCTACGGCCAGGTGGGCTATAAAAACGGGGCAGCGTGGCAAAGTGAATACGACTCGTCCGACAGCATGCCATCGCTGATTATCGCTGCGTGTTACTATATTCTTGACACAAAAGATAAAACCTGGGGCCGCCGCAGCTACGCAGGTATTAAAGAATGGACCGCGAAAATGCTGGCTACAGACCGCGATGGCGATGGACTCATCGAATATGGGTATTCCGGCAACTCCGGCAGCTGGGACGACAAGCCTTTCAAAAGGCCTGCGAACTGGTGGGATACTATCGGGTTTGGTCATGCCGATGCATATTCCAACGCACTGGCCTACCGGGCATTAGTGTTGCTGGCACAGGTAGCGGATATGCTGCAGGAAAAGGAGGATACACGTACATACGCTAATGCTGCTGCTAAATTAAAGGCCGCTTATTATCCGGCTTTCTTCAACAATAAAACCAATGTCCTCGCCGGATGGAAAAGTAAAGATGGCGAGTTGCATGACTACTATTTTATGTTTGTGAACAGCATTGCTGTTTGTTATGGATTACTGACCAGGGAGCAGTCGGCGCAGATCATGAAAACCATGTTGCAGAAAATGAAGGATGTCGGGTATGCTAATTTTCGTGTAGGCTTGCCCGGTAACCTCATTTCAATAGCAGACAACGACTATGCCCATCACGACCCTCGTTGGGGATATCAGCGTTTCCAGGTATATGAAAACGGAGGCGCCTCCGGTTGTTATGCTTACTTTACCCTTCAGGCATTATATGATACAGGATTGAAGAAAGATGCAGAACGCATATTGTTTCCCATGCTGGAGAGCTTCCGCGACGGCGGTTTCGAAGGGAATTGTGAGGGCACGGAAATGACCAAAGACTGGAAGACCTGGAATGGTGAATGCTGGGGATATGAGGGATACCTGGTTGACAATTACCTCACATTGTTGGCGGTAAAGAATTACAGCTCGGAGCGATAGTTGTTGCATATAGATTTTTATATAAATTGCAGGCGCAGTTGTATTGTTATAAAAGATCTGTATGCATAAGGAATTTACGCTTGTTACCCGCAATGAGGCTATAGCCCGCTATCAGGTAGATGCTTTTATCTACGAGAGCAGGGAAGCATTTATGGACCAGGTAGAAGAAGACACTTACTTTTATATCCACGAGGGAGACCTCACGCTTACCGGCAATTTTGTGCTGGATCTTGAAAGAACAGAGAAGGGGGAATATATCAACGGATTTATTATCATCGGGAATCTTGATGTAAGTGGTAATATCGTCAATGATGAGGGCGACTACGGGCCGGTACTTTACGTGGCAGGAAACGTAAGTTGCCAGAGCATGCTGATAGGTGGTTCGCCGGTTCGTGTAACCGGTAACGTTACTGCACGTGAAGTTATCCTCTTATACTACAATCACGGATGGATGCAATGCGATGGTGTATTCCGGGCGCCGGTAATGCTGGTAGATGACTATTACCTCATGCCGGGAAAGAAAGAGATTACGCTGTTTTATTATAATGATCGTAATCCCGCATCGCCGGAAGAAAACGAATATGCAGAAGACGAAGACGGTGATCGTATTTTTTCGCCACGACTGCGGGCGTTGTTGAATAATCCATTGACAACAGATGTGGAAGAGCTGGGGCGCGACCTGGCGAACGGAGAGCTGGTGCTGGCGTCGCAGGAACGCGATGCGGCGTGGTGGGCGATGAAGGTCGGGAAAAATTATCGCGATCTGAAACGGGTACCAATGGCGTTCCGCACCCGGGAACTTTGTATGCAGGCGATGAGCCATTGTATACAGGCGCTGACCTGGTTCCCACGGGAATATATAAACGAGGCGCTGGCGTTTGAAGCAGCCGCGAAGAATGGAATGGCGCTGCGTTATTTACCGGATGAACTGATTACGCGCGCCCTGTGTTACCTGGCGGTAAAACATGGAGGTTTGTTGCGGACCGACATACCTGAACGGCTATACGAACCTCAGTTATTAGAAATGGCGATCATGGTGAAGGATTTTCAGATGGAGTTTATTCCGGTGGAAATGATAACGAAGAAGTTGCTGGTGACTTATGTGAAGCAGGGAAGAGGAGCCTGGCTCGACAGGTATTGCAGCCAGTCGGGCGTGTCTAAGCAGGAAGTATTGCAGGAGGTTATTGATAGTGGAATTAAGTATGTAGAAAATATTTTTAACTGGCATCTCTCTGTTGATACGTATGCTTATGCGAAGCACTGTTATGATAACCCGGAGTATCAGGAAGAATGGGAGGGGTTAGTACAGCGATTTGCCCGTAAGATAGGTAGAATCAGAATTGAGTAGTGATTCGTCATAATATGGCCAGAAAAGTTTCCGTCGATCTTCTCTTTTTCATCCTCGCTTCATCTTCGCATTATAGTTTTGCTTTTATAAAAATCATAACTATGAAGTCACAAACATTAATGATAGCAATTATGCTATTCTCAGGCGCAGCGTTCGCCCAGCAGGCAACAGTTAAAACCACTCATACGACCAGCGCCAGTGCCGGCGGTGGGCAGGGCGGAAGTAATGTCCAGGCAGGAAGCAGTAGCAGTGCTATTATGTCTGTTCGTGGTAATGATAATAGTGGTAATAATAATGTAAGTCATAATAGTAAGGCGACAGTATCTGGCAACAGTGATAATAATGTAAATAGTAATCAGGCAATAGTATCAGGCAATAGCGATAATAGTAGCGTAAATAGTAATAAGACAACGGTATCCGGCAATAGTGCTGCTCAGGGAAGTGCGGCTATAGTAACTCCTGATGTGAGCGGGGTAGCTCAGCAGGCAGGTAGCCAGTTGAGCACTTCAACCGATGCGGCAGCAGCGAATGCAATAGAAGTAGGGAACAATGGTGTAAGTACAGCGGTACATGCAGCTACTACAGCTCATCAGGCGGTATCAGGAACAGCAGGATCTGTGTTGAAAACTGCTACTGGTGTTAAATCTGCGGCTCAACAGTCTGTAAATGTGAAAGTTACGCCTGTTCATATTAATACAAGGGTAGTTACTGGTGCAAAAGTAGGCATCTTGTAATTTTGAAATAAAATGCAGAATTTTGTCTGCAGCCAGGGGCTAAGTTTTTCCGGTCTTCGTATGTTATGGTGAGAATATTTAGATTTATGTCCGTCCTGCTGCCTTTTTGGGCAATATTTCAGCTGCAAAATGGCTATGGGCGGGGGCATGTTACCACAACATACGGAGAACGGCCAGGGTTTAACCGCTACCTGATTTATTCGGACAGCGTGCCGCCATTGAAAAACCAATCTGAAAAGCCGGTTGAAAAACCAGATGTACAACTTCCGGAAATAAAGGAAGTACCGAAATCGAGGCGGCTTATCAAGCCAATGGCTATTCCTTCTCCATTGCCCATCAAACCTATTAAGGTTATTAAACCAAGAATTATAAATGGATTGATCTGACAAGGCAAATATATGTTATGAGATATGCACTAATGCTTGTATTCCTGATTGGAATGCATTGTGGATCTGTGTACGCGCAAACTGACACCACCGAAGCTCCTTCAAAGAAAGTAACGTTTACCATAGGAGCGTTATATACGAATAACGCCAACTACTATGGGCAAACTGCCGAGAAAGCAATGCCGTATGTAGCTACAGCTGCCAATGTACAGTTCCGTTCGGGATTTTATTTAACGGGAACTGCTTACCGCCTGTTGAGTGATTCCGGTACTTTTGTATCTGCCAGCAGCGCAGGCGCCGGGTTTGATTTTCCTATCGGAAAAAAACTGAAAGCAGATCTGTCATACAGCCATACATTTTACCCGGCTGATTCCAGGTTTCTGCAGGCGGCAAACAGTGATAACGCGTCTGTTTCACTGAAATACAAATATTGGATGACAACCGGTGTGAATGCCGACTATGCCTTCGGAAAGCGGAACGATATGTTTGTAACGCTGAGCACAGAGAAGCAGATTTCGCTGGGCAGTTTTGCAAAAGGGAAGGATCTGATCACGCTTACGCCTTCGGTAGATGCGGTGGCCGGAACACAGCATTTTTACCAGACCTACGTACAGGAAAGGATCTCACAGCTGTCGAAACTCGGGTTGCCTATCCCGATTTTGCCCGGAGTGCCTGCAAACAGCCAAACAGTAACAGAAGAAAGTACGCGTTTCGATCTGCTTTCCTACAACCTCCGCGTGCCATTGGCCTATAACCGCAGCCATTATATGCTGCAGGTGGAGTACCAGTTGTCGGTATTAAGTGATAACGCGCTTTCAGGCGCCGGAACCAATCATTCTTTTGTTAATTGTAGTTTTTATTACCAGTTCTAATGAGAGTACTGATAGTTGAAGACGAACAAGCCATGGCTACTGAGATGGAATCATTTCTGAGAGGAACTTATTCCTGCGACACCGCCGCCACCGCTTCAGCGGCAATGTTGCTGCTGGAGGATAATCCGTACGACTTTGTGCTGTTAGATCTTGGACTGCCCGACATGGATGGACTTCAGCTATTACAGCAGGCGCGTAAAATACGAACAGAAGCTGCGTTTATTGTATTAACGGCAAGAGGCCAGCTGGAAGACCGGATCAGAGGACTCGATCTTGGAGCGGACGACTATCTGCCCAAGCCCTTTTCCCTGCTGGAGCTGCAATCCAGGATGCAGGCGATTTCCCGCCGGAAATTCGGTCTCCAGGAATCAGTGATTGCCGTTGGCGATTTTAATCTGGACCTTCAAAAGCGCGCTGTTTATTTCAACGATATCGAAGTAACATTATCCCGGAAAGAGTTTGACCTGCTTAGCTATATGCTGCTGCATAAAAACAGACCGCTTACCCGGATGCAGTTAAGTGAGCATATCTGGGGCAGCTTTGCTGATACCGATTATGATTCCAATTATATCGATGTACACATTAAAAACATCCGGAAAAAATTATCAGCGCACGGAACGGTTGAATGGTTACAAACTATCCGTCATGTTGGTTATAAGATAAAGATCTGAGTGTGAAACTACAGACTAAGCTGACTCTTTTTATTACGTTATCTAAAATGGCCGTGGCGACACTCTTTATATTGTTGCTGCCCTGGCTGGTGGAGAGTATTGCCTTCAAGTATAACGACTCCTACCTGAAGGAACAAAAGAAAAAGGTGCTGCGGGTGATAGCGAAAGACGGCATTGATACCTACCTGCAGGGAGAGCAGACCTACGGTAGCTACACCATGCTGAAAGAGGAATACATTTCACTGGAGCCTGCCAGCCGCTTCTTTTTACGCGATACCATTTCCACAGTAAAACGTATTGTAGAAGGAGATACGCTTACCTACCGCGTACTAAGCCACGTGCTGCAGGATCACGGACGCGCATTTATGCTGGAAGTGGGAAAGAAAACAGCTACAATCAGCCAGTATAACCGCCCGCTGCAAAGAGTAGCGTTATATGTGCTCGGAGGGCTCATCGTTATCACCATCGTCACCGACCTGATATTCACCCGGTTCCTGCTGAAACCACTGGGCGCCATCATCAGGGCACGCCTGCTGAACAGAACAATTCCCTTCCGGAAGCATATGCCGCCGGTTAACACCAGCACAGCCGATTTCCGGTATCTCGATAATTCCCTGATGGAGCTCATGGATCAGATCAATGAAGCGTTCGAAAAGGAAAGAGAGTTTACCTCGAACGCATCGCATGAACTGATGACTCCAGTCAGCATACTGCAGTCGAAAATGGAGAACCTCATGGTAGATAATGATCTGACCCCGGCCATGCAGCGAAAGGTCATGGGAATGATGACTACCCTAAACCGGCTGAAGAAAATAGTACATTCCCTTTTATTAATCTCCCGTATCGAAAATGACCAGTTCCCCCGGAATGATGAATTAAAGCCCTCCCTGCTGATAGGGGAAGTGACAGAGGAACTGACGCATCGTATGGAAGAGAAAGCGCTGCAGCTCAGGATCACCTTATCCCGGGATGTTATACTCCGGAAAATGAACTACGATCTGATGTTTCAGCTGCTGCATAATCTCATCAATAATGCCATTAAGTTCAACCAACCAGGCGGAGAGGTAATCATAAGGGACGAAACCTTCCCGGGAGAGTATCATCTCCTGATTGAGGATACCGGGCCTGGTATAGACGAACAGGATATGGAGAATATTTTTCATCGTTTCCGGAAGGGCACGAGAAACAAACAAGAAGGCTACGGGCTGGGATTAGCCATCGTAGCAACAATTGCGCAATTTCATGGGGTTAAGATAAAAGTATTGCGCAGAGCGCCGCGGGGAAGTACTTTCACACTGGTATTCCCGGTGTAAGCATCAATAAAGTAATACCATTACTTCTTCTGAAGCTTCTTTAAAGTCTGCTCTATCATCTCTAACCGGTTCTTTACCTTTTCAGCTGCTGCATCAAGGGTATAACCCTCATCCAGAAGTTCCTTGATGAGCAACATTTTTTTGATATTCTTATAATCGTATCGCCTGTTTTTACCTTCTTCTTCAGTTAAACTGACAATAATTCCCTTATCTTCCCAATAACGTATCTGCCGTGTTGGAATACCCGTAATCTGCGCTACCTCACCTATACCCACGACTAACTTATCTAAAAAATCAAAGTCGAAAGACAAGTCAATATTTGGTTCTGATTTCCCCATTTTGTAAATTATTTACAATAATTGTTGTAAATGTAAAATAATTCCCCTTATTTTGCAATTGTAAATTATTTACAATTTATGTCAAAATATGTCATTTATTGCTTTGTAACTCCAATCAGTAGCTTTTTACATTTTAATTTTAATCAATGAACAGGCAAACAAATGCAGAAGCAGGCATCACCGGCCCATCAGCGCTCCTACTTATTGAAACACAGAACGAATGGATGCATCCTGACGGCAAACTGCGCCAGGGGCTTATTATCGACGAAAGTATGACGTCAGATTCCATCGCTAACATTGAAAAAGCGCTTGGCTACGCCAGAAAGAACGGCATCACGGTAGTGTATGTAGGATTGAACTTTGCAAAAGGATATCCCGAACTGGGAAAAGGACAAAGTGGTTTGCGGAAAGCGATTCCGCGGGCAGGTACTTTTCAGAAAGGTAGTTTTGGCGCCGAATTTTTCGAAACGGTACAGCCGCTGGAAGATGAATTCATCGTTGGCGGCAGAACAGGGGCAAGCGCTTTCTCCGGTTCTAACCTGGATGTTTTTTTGAGAAGTAATAACATACAAAATCTCTATCTCGTTGGCTATGCTACCCACGTATGTGTGGAAAGCACTTTACGCGATGCACACGATAAAGGCTATAATACGCACGTTATTTCAGACGCCACTGCTGCCTTCACAAGAGCACAGCAGCACTATTTTCTCAATGAAATAGTACATCATTTCGGAGAACATCTGACCACACAGGAATTTACGAATGGATAAGACTAAAAATACCAAAGCGGCACAGCTTCAGGGTGCTGCGCCGCTTTGGTATTAAAATGTTTCAACCCGGATGATTGGCCTGGGTACTAAAATACTTAACCCAGGATGGTCCTGACTTAAAACTTTATGGAATTCAACTGTTTGTCTACCAGCATACCATCCACCGGTTTTAAGTTATAATTCAAGGCTCGTTTCGCTTTGAACTTTATCACGAACAGATCCGTCGTACCTGATAATGTATCCTGATCACCAATATTCACAAAAGTAGGATACAGCGCTTTTTTACCGTTGCTATGCAGCCGGTCGTTGGTCATGTTCTGCATGTTTTTCATATGAAGCGGCACAATCCCCACCAGCTCAAGATCCCGGCTATCATAAGGTAATGCAAAACTCAGGGCATTCACGCCCCGAAGACCGGTGCCACTTACTTTTATTTCAACGATATCGTCTTTTTCATAGGCATGTTTATTGGCGTTGATGACTAATCTGCCCTGCAGGCTATCTTTGGCCTCAGCATCTACGCCTCCATCCAATCGGGTAGCTACCGTGGATATGTCGTAAGCATCAATTAAACCATTGTTATTCACATCTCCCTTACTTACATACCCATCAAAATCAGCATCTCCTTTTCTTAACCCGGTATAATTGATATAAGACGTGAGATCGTTGTTATCTATTTTTTGATCATTGTTGATATCACCCGGAATAATACTTACGGAACCAGGAGCTTTAAATACATATAATTCCCGTCCCGAGCCATATCCGCCAACAGCATCGGTTACGGCTATTTTGATGTATCGGGCAGTAGGATGATTCCTGAAAACATATTCCTTTACATCTCCCGTTTTAGCCCACTCAAAAGAGCCGGCATCATTCCAGTTGATTTTATCCGTACTGTAAGAGATACTTCCTTTCAATAAAATGCCATTGCCCCGGTTACGCGGCAGGTATTGGATTTTATCAAGCTGGTTGATAGACATCAGATCCGCTACCAGTTCAAACGGAACCGCTTTGCTACTCCATTGTGTATGCCACATGCTGGTTTCATCAAAGTCGAACAGATTAGCCAGTTCATTTCCCTCTTCCGCCGGTGCTGTAGACTGCCCTGTGATATTCTTAATAGCAAATTCCAGCGGATTTGTTTTGGTGCGGGCAGCAAACTCTTTCCAGTCCGAATGCCCCGTCTTGTTTACTGCCCGTACCTTGAACGCATAGGCAGTTTCAGGAACCAGGTCTTCAAACAAAAGTGCCGTATCTGTAATCGTGCTGTAAAGCTGACCGTTGAACTCAATTTCGTAATAATCTGCATTGGCAACTTTACTCCAGCCGGGTGTCAGCGTGTAAGCCTTCGCGTTAGTATCGGCAACCTGTGCCTGCATTGGAGCCGCCAAAGTACCGGTCGATTTAGCGAGATGTTCCGCCGGTGCAAAGCGATAACCGTTTACACTAAGCTTCACAGGATTAACCGTAATATCAGTGGCTGCAATTTTCACCAGCAACTGCGGATTTTTGATGATGGCAACTTTTTCAAAAGCAGTTCCCTTCGTTGCAAATCTGTTGAGGTCAGGCGCCACGTCATAGAAATATACATTCGTATTGTTCAGAAAATCCGCTTTAGATGTGGCCTTTCTCAATTTTACAGCACTTTTTCCCAGCAATGCAGCTACACTGGCTGGTTGTTGGCTTACATTGACATGAAATTCCGTGGTTTTAATCTTTACAAATCCTTCGAAATTTCCCTGAGTCGGATGAACTGTAATAATGGCCGTACCTTTTTCAACCGATGATGTAATCAGGGTAGTAGCGCCTTTCCCTGCCTGATAAGCTTCGGTAAACCCATCATCGTCGTATTCTGTAAAGGCCGATTTGCCATCCGGGTATACTTCGTATATACGCAGCCCTTTGTTAATTTCTGAGATGTTATTGTTAGGATTAGCCATCGGGATGATAGCTCCGCTTTTCACAAACAGCGGTAATTTCCAGATAGGTGCAGCGAAATTGTTGATGATACGGTTGCCCTCATACCGGTTGCCGGAGAAGTAATCGATCCAGGTGCCTTTAGGCAGATAGATGCCATTCTGTATATCATTTCCTGCTTTATCTGTATGGATTTCTTTATAAACAGGGGCAACCAGGAACCAGGGACCATACAGGTACTGATACTGTGTACACCGGCCAAATGTATATGCCTCCGGATATTCCAGGAACATGGCCCGGATCATCGGCAGTCCGTTCATCGCTTCTTTGGCAATACTGTAGGTATAAGGAATCAGCGCCGACTTCAGCTTCAAATAAGTACGGTTAATGGAGGTGGCTGGCTCGCCCAACGCATGGGGATATTTTTCATTAGCGCCCCATCCGTCCATATTCAACTCCATCGGCGTAAAAGTCTTCCATTGAAAGTCCCGTATATTCACCGCCAGGTGCCTGCCTCCGAAGATACCGTCCATGTCGGAAGTAATGTTCGGCTGGCCCGATAATCCTGATCCGAGATAGGTAGGAATATGAAAACGGATATACTCCCAAACGCCGCCCGTCTGATCGCCGGTCCATACGCCGGCATAACGTTGTGTACCCGCCCATCCATCAAGAGAAATGATAAAAGGCCGCGCATCATGGCCCTCCCGGGGCATAATATTCGCAGCATCGGCAACGCCGTTTAATCCGAATGAATACCCCTGGCCCACCCAGGCCACGTCTGTTTTTAATACCCTTACTCCGGCCACCCCTACTTCTTTGATGATATCACGCTGCAATAAGGCGCTGATACTATCTATCGGATGCAGGTCCGACTGTGTCCAGAGGCCTATCTGCACGCCATGCTGCTTCGCATAGTCCCCGAAAGATTTCAGGTTGAGCAGGTTGCTGTCCAGCGTACTTGTTTGTCCATAACCCGCACCATAGCCGTCGTTGGGCAGTATCCAGCCGAGCGGCATATCATGCGCCTGGTACCGGTCTATGACAGCACGGGCCGAAAAGGGGTAGTTGTTCTTTTCGCCGTTCAAAGATTCCTTTGTGCCTCCATTGTCTTTCTGACTTTCTTTATACCGTTTTCCATCTTCAAACAAAATACCGCTGGTATCTGCTTTCCAGTAATCACGGTTATAGGCATTCAAATGCCCTTCATAAAACCCGAATTTGGGCAGTAATACAGGGTGACCGGTGAGCTGGTAGAAATCATTGAGCAGCGCTGCCGGTTGCTCGTCGATCATGAAGAAAACATCGAGGGAATTGGTTTCGTGAGAAACATTAACCACTCCTTTTTCCGCTGCTCCAAAATCGTATTTCCCTTTTTTAAAGGTATACCACATCAGGCCGTAGCCGTTGGTGGACCAATAAAACGGGGTAGGGGAAGCTACGCCGCCATCCGTCCAGCTGTTTTGGTTTTCAATGGCAATGGCCTTACCCTTATGTGAGAATCTTCCGTTTTGCACGCCGCCACCATAGAAATATTCCTCGGGATTTTCTTTCAAACTCAGCGTCACCTGTTTTTTGCTAAACTGAACCGGTCCGTTTATTTCTGCTACCTTTTTCTTTTCGCCATTCAACACCCTGATACGGGATGAATGCTTATCCAGCATAATGCTGACTTTACCGCTGCTGATATTTACCTCATCCGGAGTTTCAGTTATAGTTACTTTCGAAACCGGCCGCCGCGGGTTATCCACTAATATTTTCGCAGGCGGCGATGCCAGCGGGTCACTGAAATCCTTGCCGGTACTGTCGCATAGCATCCGGAATATATTCTCGCCGTAGAAATCCAGCAACAGGCGCCGCTGATTAGATAACTGCAGGGCTACAGTAGTTGGATTGATTTTTTGGATGCTTATTATTTTTACGGTATCTGGCTGCTGGCTGGAAATTTTCTGCTGCGCCGCTACCTGTAAAATGCCTGCCGGGGAAACGAATGGCAGCAAAAAGCCGGGTATTACAAAACGTAATAAGTATTTCATGATCACTGGTGGATGGTGTAAAAATCTCATCCTGTAAATATAAACCAGAATCAAGGATGATGTATAATAAACGCAAACGTTTGCGTCTGGCGGATAAAGCCATTTATTTACAGATGACAGGTAGATAGGGGCAACAACGTAGTTTCCTGTCTTTGATGGATGGAGGGGTTGAGCTGATGACCTGAGAAAGCCGGCCTGCGAAAGGCCGGCGTTTTACCTAATCTAATGCGTGTCCGGAGTGACCTTAAAATGATACACCCCGGAGCCGATGTTATAAAGTGATTGTTTTCCTTCTTTTCCGGCAAAACGGATGGCTTTCACCTGGCTTACCGGCTTGCCGTCGGCCAACACCCGGCTGTTGCCGGAAGCCGGGAGGTAAACCGTTGCCGTAGTATTGCAGGGAATCTTTACGGTAAGCTCAAAGGTACCGTCCTGTTCCTGCCACTCGCTGCTGATCAGCCCGTAGAGCGATTGGTAGCTGGCCCGGGCAAAGGTGATACCGCCCACCGGTTGAGGGTGTATGATGATATGTTTAAACGCTTCGCTGTTTTCTGCCTGTCCAATGCCTGCCAGGGTATTATAAAACCATTCCATCAGATGCCCCAGCATCAGGTGGTTGTTGGATACGTAACGATATGCCTGCCAGGATTCCGTCAGCGAAGTAGCGCCATGCTCCAGCTGGTAGCCATATCCCGGCACATCGGTACGGGCATTCATCCGGTATATCAGATCAGACTTTCCCGCTGCCTGTAGTACACGCAACAGGAAACTATGGCTGATCTCCCCGGTAGTAATGCTATTGTTCCTGTTTTGTATATCTGTAACAAGATGATGGATTACTGCATCCTTATCTTGTGGCGGTACCAGCCCCATATATACCGGAAGCGCGTTGGCAGCCTGACTGCCAGAGGCATATTGTTGGGTTGTTTTATCGAAGAAGAATGTATTGAAGGCTGTCTTCACCCTGGCCATCTGTGCCTGATACCTGCGAACATCATTGGTATATCCCAGTACCCGGGCGGTTTGGGCAAGTATGCTCAGATCGTAGTAATAGAACGCCGTAGCAGTATTACTCTTGGGGGTATTCTGTGATTCTCCCACGCCGTTGGGGCCGATGTCGAACCAATCGCCCAGGCCAAAGCACAGCGTGTCATTTACGGATTTGCTCTCTAAATACGACACATACTGCTGCATCATATGATAGTTGTCGCTGAGTATTTTTTTATCGCCATACCAACGCCAGGCATTCCATGGCACAATCACAGCGGCGCTGCCGAATTCAGGCGCATCACGGAATCCGCCGGAAAAGACTACATACTCCGGCGCTATATCCGGTACCATGCCGTTGGGCAGCTGAGCTTCCCGCATGTCGGCGGTTATTTTCCGGAGCAGCCGGGCTACGTCGAAATTATACTGGATGGAATTCCCCATCAGGTGGGCTTCTTCGAGCCAGCCCAGTTTTTCACGATGCGGGCAATCGGTGAACACGCTGGCCATATTGCTTTTCACCGCCCAGTTGACAAGACGGAAAATCCTGTTGAACAGCTCATAAGAGCAGCTGAAATCGCCCACGGTAGCTGCTGCATTACGGGTATGCCATCCGGCCAGCGCCTGTACTTCCGGCAGGTGCTCCGGATTATTTTCATTGGCAGGTACGGCGCCTTCTACCTGAAGATAACGGAAACCATAGTACGAAAATTGAGGATGCCATTGTTCAGCGTCGGCTCCTTTCAGTGTATACTGGAACCAGCAGGGGCCGCCGGAGGCCTGTTGCGTTACCGAACCATCGGCTGCCACCAGTTCTCCCGGTATTATTTTCACGGTACTGTCTTTGGGGCCGGTAACAGTAATAGCCGGAATACCGGATGCGTTCTGGCCCAGATCATATACCCATACGCCCGGGCGGGGCTGGTATACTTTTACCGGTTTCAGGGTATCCATTACTTTCAGTGGGTCTGCCAGCTGGCTTTCCAGGTTAGCAGGACCGCTTACTGTCATTGCTGTTTTCCAGGAGCCGTCGTTGAATGCAGGCTGGTTCCAGCCAGCCTGCTCCAGCGTTGCATTGTAATCCTCTCCGCCGTAAATACTGGAATAGACTACCGGACCTGGCGCTGTTTTCCAGCGCTGATCGCTGATGATGTTTTCGCTGCTGCCATCGTTATATTCAAGGAACAGCCGGCAGATCATTTTCGGGTATCCGAAAGTGCCTTCCAGCTTGCGGTAGCGCTCTTTCGGAATATGATAGAATCCATTTCCCAGCATCACGCCCAGCACATTACTGCCGGGGCGGAGCTGTTGGGTAAGATCAAATGTTACATAGAGCGTCTTTTTGTCGTACTGCGTCCAGCCGGGATCCAGGAAGTGATCTCCCACTTTATATCCGTTCAGGCTCAGCTCAAACTGGCCCAGGCCCGAAATGTACATCGTGGCCCGTTTCAGGGGTTTCTTCACGGCAAACTCTCTGCGCAACAGCGGCAATATGTTCCGGCTCCCGGCATTGGCGGTGCGCTGTTGGTTATTATCTCCCGGCAGATCTTCAAAAGCAATCCAGTTTGCGTGCTGCCAGTCGTGCTGCTCCCGCAGCCCCATTTTCCACTGCCCGGGCGCACTCCACGCGGTAGCTTGCCCCTTGCTGTCCCAGATACGTACTTTCCAGTAATAGGTTTTGGCGGCACTTAGTTTCTTTCCGGAAAAGGGTACGTATGCCGACTGTGACCCGGGCTGGCGCCGGGAATCCCAAACGTTACCATTGTTTTGCTGCAGCAAATCCGGATCATCTGCTACCAGAATCTGATAAGCACTTTGCATGACGCCACGTGCATCCGACACCAGCTCCCACGATAAATGCGGGTTGTCAGTTGTTATCCCCAATGGATTTATTTCATATTCGCATTTCAATTGAACCACCCGCACACTGTCTTTCAGGGTGGCATGGGCATTGTTCGCAAAAAGGAGGCAGGTTGCTGCCAGTAAATATCTTAACATAAATTCCGTTATGGCTGATTTTTCAAGGCAATACCATTATAATTCGTATGCTCGTTAACGTTATATAACATTGATGCGCATACGATATTTTATAAAACCAATTGTTTGTTTATTTCCCCGGCTGGTACCTGGTATTGTTTTCGTACCAGTTGATTCCTTTTTCACGATGCACGGGTATCACGGTATACATCAGCTTGGGTGGTTGTTGCCAGTCTTTCATCGGATCGAAACTGCTCAGCGGCAATTTAACCAGCACGCTGTTCCAGCCTTTCTTCACTTTCACCGCGGTTGGTGGCCGGTAAGAGAAGCCTTCATCTATCATCGGATCTTCCAGCCGGCCTGCTTCCCGCCCGGGCGCAGCCCATACGGGAGGCGCTACCAGCGCACTGTTCAGCCATATCCGGCTTTTCATATAATCCCATTCGCCTGCCGGGGGAGTGGCATCTGCACCGGATCTGGAAAGGTCTTTCAGCTCTGTGAACATGGTAAGCGTGGTATCGCTGTCGCTCCAGAAACGGGTGAACGCATACCAGGTAGTGTTTTCCTTCGGTGCAGGCAGCCAGGCGGTTGTGCCCATGAAAGAATGCGTTTGCCAGAGCCAGATGGTACCGCCGGTAACATGGAGCGCGGCACCGGAGTCGGCCAGCGATGCCTGGCTTTGCTCCGGCCAGTAGGAAGTGTTCAGGTTGCCCTTGTTTTCAAACGGACCAAACAATTTCCAATGTATGCCTGTTTGCTTCACGTACTGAAACGGCAGCTCCGAAAAGTAGCGGCGTTTATGAACAAGCAGCCGCGCCTCGAATGAGGCAAAGTCTTTCGCCCGTTGCGTGTTGTCGTCTCCCATAAAAAATACCACCCCGGGATAACCTCCGCCCCGCCAGCTGCGCTCTGCAAAAGCTAACATCGACGGATACACGGGCGTCATCAGCAACAGATCACTTTCTTTTGCAACCCGGCGATCACTCCACAGGCAGATCTCAGCTCCCATCATACTTTCATCGCCCTGTGTACGTTCGCCTATCTGCCGGTTGAAAATGGTGACTACACTGTTCATGGGATCAAGGTCGCTGAGGTAGAGGGAGCGGGAATCGATATACTTTACCGCAGCATTGCCGATCTTTTCATCCCGCCACATCTGCCGGATGGTGCTCCCCGGATCTCCGCCCGGCGCCCAGGTAATCACTTCCTTATGGTGCCGGTGTATGATCTCCGCTATGGCAGGCAACAATTTATTGTTGGTAATATTTACTTCGTCGGCGCCGATATGGATGTACGGAATATCGTAAGTAGCGGCCACTTCATTGATCGCTTCTTCGAGGATGCGACTTCCTTTCTCACGCTGCATATCTTCTCCGGTAGCCCGCCGGAAAGCAGCGCTATGGCCGGGAATATCAATTTCCGGCACCAGCGTGATAAAGCGATCCTTACAGTATTGGATCAGCTCTTTCACTTCCGGGATGCTGTAATATTGTCCCTTGTTTCTTGTCATGTGTTCCGGCGCTGTGAGCTCAGGATGCCCGGCTATCTGCAGTCTCCAGGCTACATCTTCAGTCAGATGAAAGTGGAAAATATTCATTTTATAGCGGGCCATCACATCTATCTGCTGCTTCAGCTGAGGAATGGATTGGAAGTTGCGCCCTACATCCACCATGTAGCCTCTCCACCTGTAGGCCGGGTAATCAGTGATATCGCAACCGGGCAGGGTATGGCTGGCGGTGATGAGCTGATACAGGGTTTGCAGTCCGTTGAATATACCATGAGGGGTACTAGCGGTAACGACTACACGTTTTCCGGTAACCACCAGCTGATAAGCTTCTTCGGGCAAATACGCTGCGGGCACATGACCCAGTTTCAGCTGAATGCTGTAATCGCCCGTGCTTGCCTGCTTTACGGAGGCATGGGCGCCATGCGTGGCCAGTACCTGTGCCAGTATGCTGGCTTCCTTTGTCAGGGAGTCCCCGCTGGCCACGATCTCCCGGCATTTGGCCAATGGGAATTGAGCCGTTGTCCAGGAGACCGACTGTGGGAGCGGTATGAGAGAAGGGTGTTGTTGGGCCTGGAGTTGCAGACAGGCCAGTAGAAACAACATCATGAATAGTTTGCTGAGGTACTTGTTCACTGAAGATATTTTTTGAGTTAAAAATGCCTGATGAGCGTGGAACGTGGCAATCAGAATCCTTCAGCACTGATATCCCCCAGCACAATGTATGACTGCGGTCCGGTCAGTCCTGTGAATTTAAAATATCTTGCCCATGGATGCAAGGGAATATTGAACAATTGTCCCTCATCGGTCTGCCGGTTGAACGTAAATGTGCCAAGATCGGTCCACGTGATATTATCACTACTCGTCCATAATTTGAAGGTATCGCAGCCTCTGTCGTCGCCTGGCGCCCTGTATAGCGTAAACGATGTTATCTGGTGTGGTGTTCCCATATCCACCGAAAACCAGTGCGGATAGGCGGGCTGCCCCACCCAAAGCGTGCGGGGATTACCATCTATCATGTTAGTGACCGTGTATTGATCTCCCGGAAGCGGGCTCGAAGAGTTAGCGATCTTCCAGTTTTGAGGACGGATGGCAAATGGCCTGCTGGTAACGTAATCCGTATAGAACGTATCAATGCTCAGTGAATCAGGCAGAAAAACCGTCCGGTACTGATAACCGGTGCCCGGCTTCAGATCCCTGATAGCGGAAGTTGTTGAGCTAATGGGAAAACTACTCACCCGGTTATTGCCCAGCGTATCTGTATATTTTATCTGCGTAGCGTAAGCGCCATTGGAGATATCCGCACTGCTCCAGGTAGCCACTGCTGAGTCAGGATACAGCACGGTGTTTAGTACGATCCGGCTGAGCAAACTGGATTGGTAGGTATCTCCGTAACTTGCTCCAAACACCTCCACTGGTACGGACGAATTACCTTTAGCATCATAGGTTTTGATGATAAAGGAATATATTTTTTCAGGAAGATTACTAATGATGCAGCTGATCGTATCTCCAGCCGGGGGGATGGTTACACTGATAGAATCAGTATAGTTATTCCAGAAAACCTTTGCAGTGGCTACATTAGGATCCGCATTTCTCAACCACGTAATCTTAGCCCGGTTGTGGCCCGCGTGTACCTGTGGCTGATTGGCTTTTCCTGAGTAGAAGATGCCATCCGGCACTGCAAATTTCCGGTAAGTATCATCCATTTTTTTACATGCTGTAAATGCCGGCAGCACAAGGCATAACAATGGGATATAGCAAGATAATTTGTTCATTTTTTTGTTTTTAAAATTCGGAAGTCAGGGTACAATTTGTCCCCACAAATCAATTTCCGCAATCACGATAGCGCCCGGTGAATCGTAGGTTTCCAGCGTTTTGAAACGTATATAACGCACGGCTGGCAACAGATGATCGAAGGTGAAATCTTCCCCGTGAAACCAGGCGTAGTTCATGTCTTCAGCGGTATTTTGCCCCATCGGCAACCCCGAAGGTTTGAACGAGGTGAAGGTGCCCAGTAGTTGCCAGTTGCCCCAGCTGCCATCCGGACTTGGATTATTAGTACCCCATAGTTCAAATTTCTTCACGGCGCCACCGGCGTATAAGTGATCATACCGGAACTGGTGTTCTACAATGCGGCTGAGCACTACCTTTTTACCGATGTCGATGGTGAACCATTGCGGCAATACGGAGGCATTGGTAGACGCGAAGATGTTATCGTACCAGTTGATGCTGCCATCCCAGAGATGATCGATGGTGAGATTGAAGTACGGCTGCCAGGTGTCGGTAGGCAGCTTCAGCGCACTCCAGGTGTTTTTGGGCACCGATATTTCGTATATGGGTTTCAGTGATTTGATCAGGGTATCTGATTTATTGCTCCATCTGTCTCGTACAAATACCGCAAACCTTCTGACAGTGGTATCGAATCCTCTGATAGAAAAATTGCCGGAAGGTGCGCTGGTGTAGAAGGTATTGATGGTGGTCCAGGTGTTTTGCCCGGTAGAATCCAGCATGACGGATATAGCCAGGTTATCTTTCGCATCGTTCTGGAAAGAGATCTGTACGCCGCCGAAAGTGGCTGCCATCGACAGGGTGTTGAAAGTGGTGAGCACCGGCGCGCGCAGCGGTTGTACCTGTATATCTATCGGCGCAGAAGCTTTTTCGTTTCTGCCAACGCTGAACAGTTGTACATGGTGAACCAGCGTATCGCCAAAGCCCACGAGGTGCAGGGTATCTGCGAAATAGGAAGCTTTGGTTTCGCGGAGGTTGCCCGGCCGGGTATCATATACCGCTTTTACGTACGACAGATGAGGATCTGCCGGGAGCTTGTAAGTGACGATAGCACCGCCAGGCACTGGTGTAACCCGTATGTTACTTACCTGTGCCGGTGCGGGCGCATTGGGATCTGTATATTCAATTCTGCCATCTTTTTTACAGGAAAAACACAGCAGGCATAACAGGCATATGATGATATATTTCATATAGATAATTTTATAGGGAGATGTTTACCATCCCAGGTTTTGTACTAAACTTCTGTCGGTCGACAGGCTTGTTTCGCTGATAGGCCAGAAGTAATTCTTCAGCCCGAACGACTGGTTGAAAATGGTTTTGGGCCTGTAATAAGTGTCTGTCAGATCCTGGCTTACATCCCAGCCTTTAATGGGCCGGTTCAGTACAGTTTGTGCTTCTTTCCAGCGCCGGAGATCCCAGAAACGCTGGCCTTCGAAAGCCAGTTCTATCAGTGTTTCCTGGTGCACGATATCTCTCAGGCCGTGTTGGGTGGTATACTTCGCGGGATTGTTGGAGTAGGTGCTCCAGGCAGTGGCCACTGGTTTCAGGCCTGCTGCGTCTCTTACCATATCCAGGTATTGCAGCGCTTCCCCGGTTGGGCCGTTGCTTTCATTCAGTGCCTCGGCGTACATGAGGTATAGCGCGGAAAGCCGCATGATAGGCCAGGGATAATAAGTAACGGAATAATCATTCCCTGTTCCGATCACATTCTGGAAATGAATGGGCTTTTTCATGTAGTACCCGGTAACAGTGCCGAAGTTGGGTTTGCCGCCGCCATTCACTTCATGGTGTTTGGCTTTCAGATAGAATAGATCTCCGGGCTTGCTGTCGTCGTATCTTCCCTGGCCATACATGACACCTCCGTCGAATCCCAGATCGGCATAGAAACGTGGCTCCCTGTTGAAATTCAGATAAGCGGTGGTATAGTCTTTATGTATATAGAGCGCATCGCTGTCGCCCGCTGTCCTCAGTGAATAGCGGTTGTTATAATCGTAAGTTTTATCTTCCGAAATAGGCACGCCATGATCTGTGTAAAACAGTTCCGCCATGTGGAGCGGAGGAGATAACCAGCCGCGTATCCATGTAATATCGCGGTTGGCGGGGTCCCAGGAGGTAGATATCAGCCATTGGAGATTGGTGGCATTGGTTTGTGTATTGGCCCAGATAATGCCGCTGTTCCATCTTTCGCAAAAGCTATTCCGGATGCTCAGCTGCGTAGTGATGGTATCGGTAAGATGGTACATCTGGAAATCGGGATGATACCGGTAAAGATGCATGCCTGCCTGTTGACAGGCATCTATGGCCCGTTTGCAGGCAGTGGCGGCAGCATCCCATTTCGTCTTTGAAAAAGCAGTATTGAAAAGGGGGATACCATCCTGGCCCTTTAGTCCGCCCTCATCGGTATTGCCGTTAAACAAGGGGCTGGCCGCATATACCAGCACCCGCGCTTTTACAGATAAGGCAATGGATTGTGTAACACGCCCCAGCTCATTGGCAGGATCTGTGATGGTGGGCGGAAGGTAATCGATAGCGCCATTGATCAGCTGTACGATGTAATTGAAGCAGGAATCTACCGGCGCCCGGCCTATGTTTATTTCTTTCCCTTCTGCATTTACCGCCACATTTGTTTTCATCAGCGGTATAGGGCCATACATCATCACCAGGTAAAAATTGTAGTATGCCTTCAGAAACTGTGCTTCGGCAGTCCATCTGCGTTTTTCTGTTTCTGTAAGATCAGGCACCTTGCCGATGTTGTCCAGGAAAATGTTACAATCGCGGATGGCTTTGAAATAATATCCCCATCTGTCGCCGATGGGCGATACCACGTTCTGATATCCCTGCGCAATGCTGAAATATCCGCCTTCGGTGGCGAAACGCCACAGCTCATCGCCACCCACCATCGCCGGATCGTTGTCGAGATCCCCGTTTCTGGGTATGTACGAATAGCAGGTGAACAGGTATTTCTTGGCCTGGATACGGGTTGTGAAGGCGTTGTCGAGTGTTGCCACATTATCGGGTACCACATCCAGGAATTTCGAACAGGCGCTGCAAAGGCATATGACCAGCCATAAAAGTGTTCTGTTAATGCTACTATTTTTCATGGTCGATTAGTTAAAGTTGATATTGAGTCCTATGTTCACTACCCGCTGTACCGGGTATCCCAGGCCATTTCCGCCCATTTCCACGTCCCACAGTTTGAACCTGCTAAAGGTGAGCAGATTGGTAGCGTTGAGATAAATGCGGCACAGGGAAGTATGCATTCTCTTCTGCCAGCGCTTCGGCAGGGTGTACCCCAGCTCTATCTGTTTCAGCCGCAGGAAGGCGCCATTGCGCATGAACCAGGTGCTGGGTTGCGCATTGTTCTGATTGATATCCGGGCTCAGACGAGGCCACAGTGCATGCACATTCTGATGATCTTCCGACCAGTGATCGTCTGCATAAGCTTTCAGCAACTGATTCTGCAGCGCGCCGGAGATCTGCTCATTGGGATATCTATAGGCTGCAAAAGGAGAGGTGGCAGACGGATCTATCCAGAAAGATTCGTTGGCCAGTCCCTGGAAGAAGGTAGAGAAATCCAGGTTTTTATAGCCCAGGGAGAACCCGAACCCATATACGATTTCAGGCACCGTAGGATGTCCAATGGGCACCATATCGGCCTGGGTAATCTGACCATCGTGATTTACATCGAGGTATTTGATATCGCCGCCGCCGTACTGACCGAAGTTTTGCCGGGGCGAGTTGAGGGCTTCCGCATCGTCCACGAATAATTTTTCTGCGATGTAGCCGAATACCTGGTTGATGGATTGACCGGTATGATAACGATAAGACTCTGCATACTTCGGCTCTTCGTAGTTTTTATATTTGCTGGTGGCGTAGGTGAAGTTGCCCATCACAGCCGCCCAGAAATCGTTCCGGAAGAATTCTTTATAGTCGAGCGACATATCCACGCCCGATGCCGTAGCCACACCAACATTGGCCATCACCGGCGCCGAAAAGCCCGCTGCCTCGGGGATATACGCCCGGTTCATGAGAATATGATCGCGATACTGGGAGAAATATTCCGCGGTAAAATTCAGCTTATTGAACAGGCCCAGATCCAGCGCTATGTTTTTCTGTTTGGATGTTTCCCAGGTGATATCAGGATTTGCATACCGGGAGATGGAAATACCGTTAAGGCTGTAGAGGGTGCCCGGATCCCGGCCAAAGGTAGCGCCTTTGCTGTTGTCGTTCATATTTACGTTCGACAGATAGAAGAACCTGTCCTGCGGCGAACCGATGGCGTCATTACCGATGATACCATAGGTAGCTCTCAGCCGCATGTTCGATATCACATCATTCGTTGCCTTCATGAACGGTTCATTGGAAACAGTCCATGCCAGGCCGAAAGAGGGGAAGAAGCCGAAGCGATGGTGCCGGTCGAACCGCTCAGACCCGTTGTAGCCAAAGTTAAACTCGGCATAATAGCGTTTGTCGTAGTCGTACGTGAGCCTGCCGGATAAGCCCAGGTTGCGGAAGGGCAGCGATTGTTGCAGATCGCCCGCATTGGCATTCAGGCGGCTTTGCGCCATGAACACCATCATCCCGCTTACCCCGCTTTTATTGAAAGTTCGATCGTAGTTCAGCCGCGACTCCAGGTAAAAAGAAGTGCTGATAAGTTTAGCGCCTTCGCTATAACCCAGGTATTCGGTGCCTTCATTGGGATTGATATTGGTGGTGAAATACCCCCTGGATAATTTATCGTATGCATCCAGTTTATACCAGAACGGATTGTAGTAACGGCTTACGTCGAAATAGGACGTCCGGTTGGTATTCATCATGGCGCTGGCCACCAGTCCGGGTGTGATGGCCTTCAGGTTTTGTTTCAACTCCAGCTGCGCCAGCATAAGTGAGCGCGAATAGTTCTTGTATCCTTTCACCATTTCAGCATAAGGATTTATATACTGGCCCTGGTCGTAGTTGCCGAACATAATATGCTTTACATATTTATGAGCGTCGTCGGCCGGGAAATAGGCAGGGAACAATACCGGATTGGAGCGCATTACTTTCTGGTACATACTGGCGCCGCCATCGAGCGGACCTGTATAATCATCGAAGCTGCCGCTGAGTCGTACCGTCATTTCCGTTGTACGGGTGAGATTCACGTTTACATTAGAGCGGAGGCTGTAGCTATTGAGGCGGATATTGCTGTTGAAGTTGTTGCGGTGATCTACTTTCATGAGGCCATTATCGCGGTTGCAGGCGCCGGATACATAGTACCTGGCAACGCCGCCGCCACCGCTCACGCTCAGGTTGGCGCGCTGGTTCATGGTGTATTCTTTGAACATCGTCTTTCTCCAGTCGTTCGCCGGATAGGCGATACCGTCGGCGCCGGCCGCCGTATTCTCAATTTTTTCTTCGGAGTAGGGGAGTACACCGAGCGGATCGCGGGTGAGCACTGCTTCATTGGCCAGCTTCATATAAGTGACCGGATCGGCGAGCTCAATGTTTTTCGTAGGTGCGGACACGGAGTTTTCCACGCGGAAAGCCAGGTGCGCTTTACCGATGGCGCCTTCTTTGGTGGTCACGAGGATCACGCCGTTGGCGGCCCTGGATCCGTATAAAGCCGTGGCGCTGGCATCTTTCAATATCGAAAAACTGGCAATATCATCTACCTGCAAACGTGCAAGGTCTGTGGTCGTCAACTCTATGCCATCGATCAGTATCAGCGGATCTTTCTTATACCCGAAGGTGGTAACTCCCCGGATGAAGAACTGCGCATTATCCTGGCCCGGCTCTCCGCTCCGCTGGAACGCAATCACCCCGGCAGCGCGACCAGCAAGGGCTGTTGTGAGATTACTGGAAGGTACCTTCAGGTCGGCCGGCCGGATGGTAGTAACAGAACCTACTACATCGTTTCGTTTCCTGGTACCAAAGGCCACTACTACTACGTCTTTCAGTTGACTGGAAACGGATTGTAATGTTATATTTAATGTAGTTTGGGTTCCTATCTTTATATGTTTTTCGATGTACCCGATATAACGGAATATCAGGGAGTCGCCGTTTTGCGCCTCAATAAAATATTTCCCCTGTTCGTTGGTGGTAGTACCCCGTGAAGTACCCATTACCTGAACGGTTACCCCGGGAATAAAGGAATTGTCGTCCGATGAAGCCACTATCCCGGAAATAATGCTGCGTTGCTGCGCGAGCAGCCATGAGCTTTGCAGTAGTGCCAGCAGCAGCAAAAAGAACTGCTTGTAACGTGGACTTTTTTTGGAGACAATAAGGAGACAGCGCGTTAGTAATAACGTCGGATTTTTCATTGTGCAGTACTGTTTGCATTTAATGTAAGTGGTGGTAGCAGGCTTTAACGCCGGGTGCTAGCTGCCGGCCATTAAAAATACCTGCCGAAACTAATTCCGGTTGATATTGGTCTGATTTTCCAATTTGGCTGCAATGCCACCTGTTCCGCTAATGTCAATGGGGGGAATGAACCGGGAACGCTGGTGGATAGTGGATCCTGATAGCCAACATAAAGCAAAAGTCTTTCAAATAAAATGAACAAACCAACACTTTAAGAGATAATAACTGAACTATTTTGACTATTTTCAAGAACGAGGGCTTTACGTTATGATAATTTTGCCGACAGAGGAAAAGTGAGGAATAATTTATTACGTTTATTACCAATAGTGTTATCAACCGTTTTAGATGGTAATCAGAAAATTTTTGTGGACAGTTGTAACCCTGATTCTTTTTAGTAGTTCCACGCGAGCCGACGATTTTCCGGGAGTATCCTGTTTGGGTATCGAACAGGGCCTTTCCAATAATTCCGTTACCTGTATTTTCCAGGACCACAAAGGATTTATGTGGTTTGGTACTTACGATGGACTGAACAGGTATGATGGTTATGAATTTACCACCTTCAGGAAACAACCGGGTGATAAAACCTCTCTGCTGTTTAACCGGATCACTTCCATTGAAGAAGATGCCCAATGTAATTTATGGGTTGGGACTATGGGCGGATTGAGCATTTACAATGCGGTGACGTCTAAATTTACGATTGGCAGTTATATTCCATTTAAAGGCAGCCAGCCCGGTTACATCACGGAAAGGGTGAATGCTGTTAAATCCGATAAGCAGGGAAATATATTTGTTGCAACAAATAACCTGGGATTGCTGGTATACAGAAAGGGCGCTAAGGTTGCTTCACAAATACCGTACAGCAACCTGGCTCATTATGATGTGACCGCTGTTGAGTTCGACGAACAGCGGGTATGGTTGTTTATCCGCAATGAAGGATTGTGTCAGTACGACTACGCCACCAATACTATCCGGATGGTAAATAACACGCTCCGGAGCGTGAACTGCCTGAAAACAGATGGTGACGGCAGTATTTTCGTTGGCGCCAGCAGCGGTGTTTTTCAGCTGAAGAAAAACACGAATACATTTTTAAGTATCCTTCCTACAGCAGATAACGTTGTTCATTTAACATTTTTAAAAAACCACGACCTGTGGATAGCGACCGATGGGGGAGGCATATTCATATTAAATACATCTACTGGAAAAATAACCCCTTTTCCGGAAGCCGGCGGGCAACAGGCCTTGTCGAGCCCCGCGGTGTATGATATATACCAGGATAAAGAAAACCGCATCTGGATCGGAACTTTAAGAGGCGGTATCCATGTAATAGATCCCGTGAAAGCCCGCTTTAAAACCATCCGGCATGATCCGCTGAATAAAAACAGCCTGGTGTATAATTTCGCTTCCAGCTTTTCTGAAGATACCGCTCATAACCTATGGATAGCCACCGATGGGGGAGGCCTGAGCTATTGGATGAGAGCGCAGAACAAATTCATCAATTATCAGCATGAAAAAGGAAATCCGCATACGCCTTCCGCTAACCTGGTAACAGGTGTAGTGAATGATGTAGATGGAAATGTGTGGATGTCGTTCTGGAATAGCGGGATCAATCGCTTCAACCCGCAAACCGGTGTGTTCGAAAAATTCAGCTGTATTAATAATGGTAAAGAAGAACGGAATGTATGGAGGTTGTATAAAGATAAACGGCAGCAGTTATGGGCTTCTACATTCGATCCCGGCAGCCTCTATCGCTTCAACCGGCAAAAAAATATCTTTGAACTGTTCGATGATCAGCTGGTAGATCTGCTCACGATTGCGGAAGACAGGGAAGGTGGTTTTTGGGCGGGAGAATACAGCACGCTGATCAAAATCGACCTGGTTCAAAAAAAACATCAACGGTATAAGATTGGCAGCCGGGTCAGGGCGATCCATGAAGATAAGGCCGGCCGCTTCTGGATAGGCACCGAAGATGGTGGCCTGTTGCTGTTCGACAGATCTGCCGGCACCTTTAAACGGTTTACCGACAAGGACGGACTATGTAGCAACGCTGTACTGAATATACTGGAAGACGCCAGGGGAAATCTCTGGCTCAGCACCTATAACGGCATATCCAAATTTGATCCTGTCTCCCTAAAATTTACTAATTACTCCGCATCTGATAACCTTCAAAGTAATCAGTTCAACTATAACGCCGCACTGGTGCTGCAATCAGGAGAAATGGTATTCGGCGGCATAAAGGGGCTCAATATTTTCAGACCGGAACAGATTTATGCCAATGAAACTGCTCCGCCGGTTTTTATTTCAGGGATAAAGGTCAATAATGTGCCCATTGAAGCGGATGCTTCCTATATCAGCAGGCATTCAGATGATCAGATACAGGAAATAAAGCTGCCGTTTAACAAGGCCACACTTTCGCTCGACTTTGTAGCGCTCGAATATACTTCCCCGGATAAGATCAGCTATGCCTATCGTCTGGAAGGCAGGGATGATGGCTGGATTTATACCGGAAGAAGCAGGTCGGTCAACTATACCAGTTTGCATGAGGGGAAATATGCTTTTAAAGTGAGAGCCACAGATACGGATGGCGCCTGGACCGGCAGGGAACAACAACTAACCATCCTTGTATTGCCGCCCTGGTACCGGAGCTGGTGGGCTTATTTGATGTATACCATTGCCGGAGCAGCGCTGATCTTTGCCTGGCTGAAATACCAGGCGCAGAAAACCAGGATGGCATTTGAAGTAGCCTGGGCCAAAAAGGAAACAGAAAGGGAAAAGGAAATGAATGAAAAGAAGCTCAGCTTCTTTACAAACGTTTCCCACGAATTCAGGGCCCCGCTGACGCTGATCATCAACCCCCTGAAAGAATTGCTGTATCATCCGGAAAAAGCCTCGGGTAACGGCGACCTGAGCATCGTTTACCGTAATGCCCGCAGGCTCCTGAGTCTTGTTGATCAGTTACTGCTGTTCCGGAAAGCAGATACAGAAGCGGATAAACTGAAAGTAGTGAGGCTGAATTTTTCCGCGCTTTGCCGGGAAGTATATATCTGCTTCAGCCAGCAGGCGAAAATGAAAGGCATTACCTACAACTTCAGCTGCAACAATCCGGATATAGAACTATTCGTTGACCGGGAAAAAATGGAGATCCTGCTGTTTAACCTGTTCTCCAACGCGCTGAAATTTACTCCCGGGGGCGGCACGGTATCTATCGGCATCGAAGAGGATGAGCGATCCCTCACGCTGAAGGTAAGCGATAGCGGGTGCGGTATTGAAAGGCATGTGGGCGACAGGCTGTTTGAGCGTTTCTATCAGGAAAAAAACAAATATACCTCCTCGCAATCCGGCTTCGGGATTGGGTTATACCTGGTGAAGCAGTTCGTAGAAGCGCATAAAGGAAAGATCTCGTATAACAGCGAAATCAATAACGGTACGCAATTCATCCTGGTGTTGAAAAAAGGAAGCGGCCATTTCGCAGGTCAATATGTCCAGGATGAGATCATTGAAAAGCCCCAGTTCCTGCATGAGTTAATGGAGGATGCCGGGCCCACTGTTCCCGTGCCTTCCAAAGCAGAGCTGGAGGAAATAATTACCGATAAGAAAGTAATCTTAGTTGTCGATGACAATGCCGAAATCCGCGGATACCTTTCACAGATATTCAAAGAGCAGTTCATTGTACACGAAGCACCAGACGGCGAAACTGCGTTGCAGCTGGCCTTGCAGCATATCCCTGATCTTGTTATCAGCGATGTGGTCATGGGCGGGATGACAGGCGTAGAGCTTTGCCGGAAGATCAAAGAGGAGCCCTCGCTGGTACATACGCCTGTTATATTATTGACAGCTTCGCTGTCGTCCGAGGTGAAATTAACCGGACTTGAATGCGGCGCCGACGATTATATCACCAAGCCATTTGAGAAGGATTTACTGATTGCCAGGGTGAATAATATTCTCAGGAACCGGAATGTGCTGCAGCAATATTTCTTCGACCGCATTACTTTGAAAAGGAATTCCACCAAAATACCGGCGATATACAAAGAGTTTTTGGAGAAATGTATTACGGTGGTAGAAAAGAATATCGATAATGAGGAATTCTCTATAAAGATCCTGGTGAAGGAAATGAACATGAGTCATTCCAGTCTTTATAAAAAAGTAAAAGCCACCTCGGGGCAGTCTATCAGCTCCTTTATCCGCCTCATCCGGTTAAGAAAAGCAGCGGTGCTGCTCCTGAGCTCCAATATCAATGTCAGCGAAGCAGCCTTTCAGGTGGGCATTTCAGATGTCAGATATTTCAGAAGGCAGTTTGTAAAATTGTTCGGTATACCGCCTTCTGAATACGTAAAGAAATACAAGGGCTCCTTCGACGCTACTTATAATTTAAGTGAATGGCGGAGTTAAAAGCGCCTGATTTGTAAGGAGGTATTTTTACCAGTTATTTTATGGTAATCAAGTACTTAGTTTACCAATTTGTCCCCCTTTTGTATGAATTACACCCCCATGTATCGGCCAGCATCATCCTAATTTGAGAGCAAAACTGATACTAATGGTCATATCAAAAAAAGTCCTCCTACTCTTTGTAGGACTTGCCCTTTTTGTGACTTCCCTGGCTCAAACAAGGAAAATAACCGGAAAAGTCACAGGGCCTGACCAGCAACCGTTGGAAGGGGCAACGGTAGTTGTAAAAGGCCTCGGGCATGGGACCTCCACGTTGAAAGATGGTTCCTTCGTTATTAATGTACCGCAAGATGGTAAAGCACTGATTTTCTCTTTTACCGGGATGGAAATCCTGGAAGTACCCCTTACCGACAAAACCGCCATACAGGTTCAGCTGAAGGGGAAAGTATCTAAGCTGGATGATGTGGTAGTTATCGGGTATGGTACGCAGAAACGGCGTGACCTTACCGGCGCTGTTTCCACGCTCTCCTCAGCCGCCTACAAGGAGCAGCCTGTATTAAATGCTTCGTCTGCCATACAGGGCAGGGTAGCCGGCGTGTCCGTTACCAACAATTCCGGTGCACCCGGAGGATCGGTGAAGCTCCGTATCCGTGGTCCTAACTCCATCAATGGCGGCAACGACCCGCTTTATGTGGTAGACGGAGTAGCTTTGGGCAGCAACGGACTGGGTGATCTGAATGTGAACGACATTGCCTCTATGGAAGTACTCAAAGATGCTTCCGCTACTGCTGTTTACGGCTCAAGGGGCGCCAATGGGGTAGTGCTCATTACTACCAAAACAGGTTCCTCAGGAGTGCCCCGGATTGAATACAATGGCTTCCTCAGCTTCAACAGGCCCATGAAAAAATACAGCCTGATGGACCCTGTTACCTATGCGAAGATCGCTAATCTTACCTCCGGGGTGAATACCTTTCCCGATCCACAATCGTTTGCCGGCAAAGGAACGGATTGGCAGAGCATGATCTTTAGCAATTCCGTTACACAAAGCCACGAGCTGTCTGTAACCGGAGGCAAAGAAGGCGTGAAATACTATGTTTCCGGATTTTATATCGATCAGCAGGGGTTATTAGTGAACAGTAACCAGAAAAGATTTGGCTTCCGATCTAACCTGGATGTGAAGCTGACCAGCAGGCTCGACTTTGGGGTCAATGTTTATATGGCCAGGATCAATTCCCATAATAACGGAGACATGGGTAGCAAGGGCAACCCGGTAACGTCGGCACTGACCTGGGCCCCAACGGAACCGGTGTATAAAACTCCCGGGCAATACAACCGCTTCGGCATATCGCCTATCTGGCCAAATCCTTATATGACAATCAATGAAAGCAATAATGACAATTTTGCCAATGCAGGTGTTTTCAATGCCAGATTAAAATATGCGATCACCGACTGGCTGACTTTCACGACCAATGCCGCTTTGGATCTCAGAACAGCCAAGTCAGCTGCTCTTAGAAACGACTGGATCAGTCCGGGTAACCCGGGATCTTCCCAGGGCTCCACGGAAAGCTATACTTTCCAGAATAGTAATATCCTGACATTCCATAAAACCTTCGATAAGCACGATTTAACTGCTACCGCCCTGATGGAGGAATCTTCCAATAAATATAGTTACTTCAATGCTTCCGGCTCCGGACTGGCTTCCTTATCAAACGGATATTACAATCTCGGTTTGAATGCTTCCCAGTCTATTAATTCAGGCTATTCCAACTGGGCATTGCTGTCGTACATGGGGCGTGTTGCCTACAGTTACAACGATAAGTACCTGTTAACCGCCACCCTCAGGCGGGATGGATCTTCCAAGTTTCAGGGAAAAAACAAATGGAGCAATTTCCCTTCCTTTAGTGTAGGATGGAAGCTTTCCAATGAAAAATTTATAGAAGACCTGGGTGTGTTCTCCAATCTTAAACTGAGGGCAGGATGGGGTGTTACCGGTAACCAGGCTATTGATCCGTATAGTACGCTCGGCCTGTTGAACAGTGTGATCTATTCTTATGGTACCCCTAACGGATATCAGGGCTATACGCTGGGTAATCCGGCTACTCCGGACGTGAAATGGGAAACATCGAAACAGACAGATATAGGACTGGATATCGGGTTGTTGAATGGCAGGATCAATATTACAGCGGATTATTATAACAAGAATACCAGCGACCTGTTGCTTTTTACCAGGATCGCCAACTATGATGGTGGCGGATCTTACCTGAAAAATATAGGAAAGGTGAATAACAAAGGCTGGGAGTTTATGATAGAGGGCACGCCTTATAAAGGCGGGGCATTCACCTGGAACACCTCACTCAACCTTTCCTTCAACAAGAATAAAGTGATTAATCTTGGCAAAGACAGTTTGCTCGAAAGGAATGTTATTGGCTCCGGGTTCATCTCTGCGCCGATACAGGTGGTGAAAGTAGGAGAGCCAATGGGCGCATTCTACCTGATTCCGTGGGAAGGGGTGTACCAGTCGGATAATGGCATTTACAAAGCCGGTGATGCGAAGTACCGGGATGTAAGTGGCAACGGATCCATCGGGTTTGAAGACAGGGTGATTGCCGGATCAGCTACCCCCACGTTTATCTGGGGCTTTAATAACAGCTTCGCCTATAAGAATTTTGAGCTGAATATTTTTATCCAGGGTTCTCATGGCAATAAGATCTTCAATGCTACTTACGCATCTACTGCTATACCTACCAGTGATGTGAAATTCATTAACCTGGCAGATGCGGCCAATTACTGGACGCCTTCCAACTCAGGCTCTACCTGGGCTAATCCGGGAAGTAAGAATAAAAGCTGGGTAGAATCCACGCAATTTTTGCAGGACGGTGGTTATGTACGGTTAAAGAATATTAGTCTTTCTTATACGCTGCCCAAAGAGCTGCTCAAAGTGGTGGCTGCAAAGGTGTATGTGAGTGCGCAGAATATTGCCACCATCACAAAATACAAGGGATTTGATCCGGAAGCTACAACAGTAGGAGGTGATGTGGATGCGGGTATTGACCTGGGTGCTTACCCTTCCCCGAAAACGATCACGGTTGGGCTGCAAGTGAAATTTTAATCATCTCACGAATGCTTAAAGCTATCGACATGAAAAAAGTAATCAACTATACGATTGGCCGGCTGCTTCAGGTAACATTGGTCATGTTTTGCCTGACGTTAGCCTCCTGCAGTAAATTCCTCGATGAAACGCCAAAGGGGAGTATTACGCCGCAGAGCTTTTATAAAACGGCGAACGACCTGCAACTGGCGGAAACAGCGCTGGCCCTGCAATTCAATCTGGCCTTTAACCAGGTGACAGCGCCTTATTATGCGGGCGATGATATCGCATCAAAAAGAGCCGGCAACAAAATAGATTTTTCCGACTTCGATGTATTCAATGCCAACTCTTCCAACAGCAGGATGACTACCTGGTGGAATGCTTTTTATGGCACCATCAAATCAGCGAATTCGCTGCTGGCAAATTATAACAGTGCCACGGAAGCCACACCGGATCAGCGGAATAACGCGGGCGGCTATGCGTATTTTATGCGCGCCATCAGCTATTTCTATCTGACCAGAACCTGGGGAGAAGTGCCGATGCCGGTCGATAATACCATCATGGATAACCGGCCTAACGCCAAGGTAGCCGACATCTATGGGCTGATCGTCGGGGATCTTCAGAAGGCAGAAACCATGTTGCCGGATCATTGGACAGGCCCGGCGAAGCAGAATGGCGTGGATGTACTGCCTACAAAAGGTGCAGCAAAAGCGCTGCTGGCGAATGTATACCTGACAATGGCCGGCTGGCCGCTCAAGCAGGCAGACAAATATGCGCTGGCTGCTGCCAAGGCCAAAGAGGTGATCGATAATAAGGCTACCTGGGGATATACCATGCTGACGAATTTCGCGGATATATGGAAGTTCTCCAACCGGTTCAATACAGAAGCAGTATACGCCTGCTATTTCAACAAAACTACTCCCAATGCAACCTGGGGTAATGGAAATATGATGGCGCCCAATCCTTATGCCCCTGATTATGAAGAAGGAGGTTGGGAAGATGGTTTCGGAGAAATTTCATTCTATAACAGATTCCCTGCCGGGCCCAGGAAGGACGCAACGTACCAGAAAGATTACTATGTAAAGAATGATCCTGCTAATGTAGTAGACTGGCAACACACGCTGCAGAAGCACCCTTATTTTTTAAAGTATAGGGAAGACGACCAATACAACTGGGCCACCCATAAGGCGGGCGATTGGTGGAGTAGTGCTACGAGCTATATTATCCGTTATTCGGAAGTGCTGTTGACTTATGCAGAAGCGCAGGCCATGTCGGCCGGTCCTGATGCCAATGCGTACCTCGCCGTTAACCAGGTGCGGCAAAGAGCAGGATTGCTTCCGCTTACTCCCGGTTTATCCCAGACCGATTTCAGAGACGCTGTGGTGGCAGAAAGGGGATGGGAGTTTGCCGGCGAATTCGGCATCCGGTGGTTCGACCTGGTGAGAACAGAAACCGTACAGAAGGCCAACTCCCTAAGAGACGCAGGAGAAGTGCCGCTTATCAATCAGCCGTCTGATGCCAGTCATACTTATTATTGGGCGCCGATACCCTTTGTGAAATAATTGAGTAACCCATCACATAAACCAAATATTATGACGCACACAAAAAAGCTATCCACGGTATGCCTGGCACTGGCAGGAACAGTGCTGTTTTCATCCTGCAGTAAACAATCGCTTAAAACCAACATCAATGGTCAGCATAGCATGCTGGCAGCCGGTGCAACAACGGCCACAGCCCAGATGCTGACCAGCACCTGGGAAACGGTGACAGATGGCAGTTCATTTACCGATTATCCGAGTTTCGAAGCACAATGGAATTATCTTTATCCCTGGGGATCAGATCACAATGGTACGGCACGTATGTACGGGAGCAGTACCGATCATAGCCAGATCTATCTGAACGGAGATGGTTCGCTGACCCTCAAGGCCACGTATCATCCCGACAGTCTTCCCAGTAATAAATCACCGTATCCGCCTATTCACTATCATTCCGGTACGATCTATTCCAAACACCAGGTACTGATCGATTCTATCTATCCTTACTGGGAGATCAGCGTAGATCTTCAGGCGCCGACTGCTTTTGGCACCTGGCCGGCTTTTTGGATTACGGCCGTGAATACCTGGCCGCCTGAAAGTGATATCGTGGAAGTGAAAGGAAATACCTCCATCTGGCAGAATACCTATGATGGTAGCTGGCAGACCAGGTTAACGACAGTAGCCAATGCAGCTACTACCTGGCATCATTATAAAGGCGTATTTAACCGGGTGAAGAATACCGACGGATCCTGGTCTAACAGCGTAGAGTGCCAGTACTTCATCGATGGCGTGCTTACAGCTGCGCATGTGGGAAATAATTTTGCCAACGCCCCATTTTGGCTCATCATTGATCTGCAGATGGAGGAAGCCGGAGGTAGCCCCGGCCCGCAAACAGATACCTATTTCAAAGTGAAGAACGTGGTGATGCGCAGAGGTAAAACCCCCTTCGATCCCAACGCTTCCTACAAACTGGTAAATGTAAACAGCGGGCAGGTACTGGCTGTTCCAAGTGCTTCCACCACGCAGGGGGTGACGCTGATTCAATGGCCCTGGCTGGGAGGTAACGAGCAGCAATGGCAGATCGGAGATCTGGGTGGTGGCTACTATTCATTAACCAATCGTAACAGCGGACAGGTGGCGGATGTTAAAGGATCCTCCACTACGCAGGGCGCCTCGGTGATACAATGGCCTTCTACCGGTGGTAATAACCAGATGTGGCAGATAGCGAGAGTAGGAAGCGGGATTTACAACTTCAAAAACCGTAACAGCGGAATGGCATTGGATATGGCCAATGCTTCCAAAGCCCAGGGAGATACGGCAATACAATGGCCTTATCAGTCGGGCAGTAATCAGCAATGGCAGATCATTAGCCAGCAGTAATATGATCAGATACCTTTATTTGAATGCCGGTCGTCCTCTTTCGAGGCGGCCGGTTTCAGGTTTATCAATGAATATTTTCGATGCTATAACGGACGGATACCAGTCCGGTCTCATATGTTTTACTTTCCAGCAGCCTGAGCTTACGCCTGCCATGCTGTTCGCGGAATAAGGGCTTACCGCTGCCAAGCAATATCGGGTGTACAGACATCCACAATTCATCCACCAGTCCCTCCTTCATCAGGGCATCATATAGGGAAGCGCCTCCAAATAACCAGATGTCTTTCCCCGGCTGATTTTTTATTTTTCGTGCCTCCGCCATACTATCTCCCGAAATCAGTACAGCACCTTCTTTTACTGATGTTAACGTGCTGGAAAATACATATTCTGTCAACACCGGCATTCCTGCTATAGCCTCTCCCTGCTGTTGCATCATTTCATAACTTTTACGGCCAATGAAAATAGCATCAATGCGCTCAAAAAATTCTTTTAATCCATAGTCCTGATCTGTAAAGCACCAGTCGTACTCGCCATTAGGTCCTTCAATAAATCCATCCAATGTTATGGCCAGGCCCAATATTAGTTTTCGCATACTGTTCATTTTTATATTGCAAAAATAGCCGGACGCCATTACGATTAATTGTATAAAACGGACATCAATATAAAATATGCGGGTCCAGTGCTACCTGACCAGGTGTGTAACCTGTATAGTCTTTGTAATCGCGGATAAAGTGTGCCTGGTCATAATAGCCGCTTTTGTGTGCAACTTTCGTAAGAGAAAATGCCGGATATTTTTTCAGATGATCAAGTGACAGTATGAACCTGGAAACACGCAGATATTCTTTAGTCGACAAACCAACATTTTGCTGAAACTTTCTTGAAAGATGGCGCTGGCTGAGGCCGACATCACCGGCGAGTTTTTCCACAGGTATCAATCCCCCTGACAATCGTACCTGCCTCAGACAATGTGCTATCTGAAAATCATCTTTACTATTGGCGAGTTCTTTCAGCAGATACTTTTGTACCAGGCTTACACGCATTTCATTATTGACGGATCCTGCTATTTTTTCTTCTATCTCTGCTGCCATATCATCCCATATATCAGCCAGGGCGGTAGTAGTATCGGATAGTGCGTGCATGGGAATTTGAATAAACCTGTGCGCCAGGCCCGGATAGCAACAAATGGCAATTACCCCGGCCCCCTTCCGCATTTGCACATCCATAGGCCGGCTCATCCGAAAAGTAACGATACTACGGTTGTGCAACTCACCACCAATGATGGCTACAGGCGTACTTGTATAATTCAAAAACAGCTCTACACAGGCGTCGGGCAACACACGAATATGACGCACGTCTATATCATCGTCGCACTCCATGGTGCAAATCAGTTTTATATATGGCTGCAAAGCAGGGATGATATCGTAAGATTGTATATGCATACCCGGCAAATATAGATAATAGTTGACCGGTAAATTGCAAAACAAAAAAGCCTTTAAATCTTTCGATTCAAGGCTTTTTTTATGGTGTTGATTTCAGGGTACAATTTTCAGGCCTCAGGCTTTACAATTGCCACCGCCAAAGTTCATGATATTCGGATTGTCTGTTCCATTAAGTCTCTCCAATACATATTGGTAAACCGGCAGCTGATGTGCGCATGCGGCGCCGGTTTTTACCAGCGGATACTTTGTTGAATCAATCTGATAGCCGTTGGCTACCTGTGTATAGATGTTAACGCCGTTTTCGAAGTACTGCGGAAGGTTGGGAACAACATCCGGCACATTATATATCCGGCTGTTTTCAGCTATATTTTTATTGTAGGTATCGGTAAAGGCGGCATTACCTGTCATCGGTGATGCATAAGTATACACGCTGAGGTCCATGCCTTTACCCAGGCCAACAGTTACAGCGGCGGCATAATAAGTTGCCAGCGCAGCTCCCAGGCTATGGCCTGCAATTACTGTTTGTACTTTTGGAGCATCCGGCATTACAAGCGCCGGATCAGCTGCAACAATTTTTAACAGGAGGGGTACAATCTGTGTGCTGGAATCGGGCGGAGATACAATCAGGCCAGATTCATACAGATCGTAAAAACCGGATGGAACCAATGCTTTGTTGTTAAACTCCTTGAATGCAGTGGGAACGAAAAAGGCGTCGGCAATAGCTTCAAGTATGGTTTCTGTACCACGAATGGCGATTACATAGTCCCGGGTGCTCTTGTGCTGTGCTATGTAGCCATAATACACCAGATCTATTTTTCCGGGAATAAGAAGGTCATTCATCTGTACATTGTACAATACATTGTATTCTTTCAGAAAGTTAGGGTCTACCAGCGCCTGGTAGGCCTTGTTGTTGCAGATATCCTTGTACGCCTGTATGGAAGGATTAAGTTGTGCAGGCTTGTCCTTGTTCTGTACAGCCTGTTTGTAGAGAAGGTCTGCCAGGTTAGTCAGTTTGGCGTACTGAACGGCGTCTGCCAGTGAAACGGATAAAGGCTTGATTGCAGTTTCCATAGAAAAGTGGTTTTGAGGGTGGAAAAATGAATTGATGCCTGAGGGTGCTAAAACAATCTGTTGAATAATGATTAGGAGTCCAATTTAAAGTAATTTTTTATTATTCCAATGTTATGATTTTAATGTTCAGCAGGCCTTCCCCTTTCACACTTAATTTGTATGAAACACTTCTTCCATGCTGCTCCAGGTTTCGCTATTCCTGGCTGCATCTGGCAATGGAAGCTGCAGGGGAGCCGTTTCTTTCCACCAGCGCTGAGTGGTGGTATCTGCAGCCATTTTTTTCATGTCCGCCGCAAAGTCGCTGCCGGTATATTCCCAGTAGCTGAACAGGTAAGGCTTACCATCTATTTCTTTCAGGTAAATAGAATAATTCCGGATATTACATTCGCTGATTTTCTTCAGTACGCCCGGCCATGCAGCTGCGTGCAGCTGTTTATAATAGGCGACCTTATCCGGCTTCAGCCCTGTTACCATTCCATACCTTACTGCTTTTTTTGCCCCGTTACCCGGAGTGGCAGAGGGCCCACAGGCCCCCAGCATCACAGCGGCGAAAAGGAAAAGAATTATTTTACTATACATAGATCAAAATGTGTTCTCTTGAACAGGAATCATTTCATCACCGGGATGGACTCAGTGTTTCCATCCATCTCTGCCTCAATAACATACTCAGGTTGTCCATTCAGCTCAGCAGGAAGCGCCAGCTGCCAGGTATCACCAGTTGCTGCTACAGGTACAGCATGGCCATTCAGGGTACGTGCCTGCAGTATTTTGATACCTTGTATAGATTTTAACGATATTTCGGAAAGATGAGTATTCAGTACATGTATGAATAGCGTATTGCCTTTCCTGGTGGTTGCATAATTGTCAGTTGGTTCGTAAGGCCCTCCTTTGGTGCCATAAATGGCTTTACCATTTATTTTCAGCCAGGCGCCAATTTCTTTCAGACGTTTTATTTGTCTGGCTTCAATCCGGCCATCCGGCATCGGGCCAATGTTCAGCAGCAGATTACCATTGCCTCCGGCTGCTTTGGAGAGAATAGCCAGGCATTTTTCCAGTGGTTTCATTTGATCATTCGGCTTCCACGACCATTGCTGGCAGAGCGTGAAGCAGCTTTCCCAGGGAGTAGTCAGGTTTAACCGGCCAACTACCTGTTCAGGAGTGTCGTAATCGCCCACCATTTTTGTTACATCAATATTCTTATTTTCCATCGCCGCAAATTCTTTCCCCAGCCTGTTATTGGTAATAATACCCGGTTTCAGCCGGGTAACATAGGCGTAAATATCTTTACCCATTTCGTTTGTCCAGGGCTTCTCCCACTGGCCGTCAAACCACAGCATATACGGATCGTATTGTTCAATCAACTCCTTCAGCTGATTCTTCATGAAAACAACATACTTACCCATATCTGCAGTAGGATCAGGCTGGCTGTTATGTGCGGAGTGAATAGGATAATCCGGGTGATGCCAATCCAATACGGAATAATAAATGCAAAATTTGATGCCCTGTTTTTTACAAGCCACCTGTAACTGCCTTAAAATATCTTTCCTGTAAGGAGTGTTGGAGATGTTATAATCGGTGTATTTCGTAGGCCATAAGCAGAACCCGTCGTGGTGGCGGGCTGTAATAGTCAGATACTTCATCCCGGCCTCTTTGGCTGTTTTTACCCAGGTATCCGCATCAAAAAGCACCGGGTTAAATTCTTTATATAAACTGTCATAATCGTTTTTAGATACCTCTTTATCGCGGCTCCAGCCAATTTCGGTGCCTCGCAGGCTAACGGGCCCCCAATGCACAAACATGCCAAAACGATTGTTCATGAACTGGCTGATGGCATTGGCTTTAGCCGGCGACTGCGCATGTGCGCATATCATGCTGATCAATAATAACAGGGAGGAGAAAATGCTTTTTGTTTTCATAATCATGTAATGAGTTTAATAGTTCTGTTGAAGTCTGTTTTCAACACTTATCTGAATATCCAATATAGTAGTGCCATGATGCCAATCAATAATCCAGCAAGGAACTTATAGTTGCCTATTCCGCGCCAACCGCTGGATTGCAGCGGTTCAGCAATAGAAGTCCAGTAAAGTTTGCTACTGCCGGATGTTTGTTGCGATGGGAACAGAAAAGAGAGCCCCACCTGCAATATAAGGCAGATGCAGAACAGGTAGAAGGCCATTACCATGAAAGGTATACTGCCAATGGCGGAAGAACTGCCTCCGAGTTTACCTGCTGCAAATACGGCCGCCCCCAGCAATGATCCCAGCCACAGCGTGTATTGTGCCGCTTTGGCCGAAGCTTTTTTCCAGAAAATACCCAACAGGAATACACAGGTGATAGGAGGGGCGATGTGTGCAATGATATCGTTGATCCCGGCGAAAAGACTCGTATACCTGTTCAGCAAAGGAAGCAGCATCAGCGAGATACCCAGTGCGATGCCCGCCGTCCACCTGCCTACCGTCACCAGTTGTCTATCTGTTACGTCAGGTTTAAACCGTTTGTAAATGTCATAGCTGGCCAATGTGCTGATGGAGTTCAGGGCGCCGGCAATCTGGCTCATCAGGCCGGAAAGCAATGCCGCTACCAGTATGCCCACCAGCCCTTTGGGTACCAGCTGGGTGATCATCACAGTATAAATGCCTTTGGTATCCGGGACCCGCAGCCCGTCTTTTTCAATTACCGGGAGGCTGCTGAGGTCCAGCACATGTGTTTTGTAAAGTACGTATGCGAAAATACCCGGCAGTACAAACAGGAAAACAGGCAGGATTTTTATGAACCCGCAAAATAAAGCTCCTACGCGGGCATGATTCTCATCCCGGGCGCCGAGCACCCGCTGAACGATGGTTTGATCGGCACACCAGTACCATATACCCAATACAGGATATCCGAGAAATACGGCTACCCAGCTCATGCCACTGCTGTCGCCTGCCGGCCTGATCATGCTCAACTTGTTCATCTCGTGCTGTGCGGAAAGAACCTCCTTCATGCCATGCCATCCGCCGGCCTTGTTCCAGGAGAAACAGGTGATAATAATGGCGCCGGTAATCAGTACTATACTCTGAATGGTTTCTGTTACCACAACAGCCCTCAGCCCTCCGATAATGGTATATAATCCTGTGAATAATGCAATAGCTACAATGCTGTAGTACATATTTATACCAAACAACGTTTCCAGAACAATTCCGCCCGCCAGGAAGGAAAACGCGATATGGATAATCATTGCAGACAGGATGGAAACAAATGCCAGCCAGTTACGGCAAGCCGGATTATATCTTTTTTCCAGGAAATCCGGCAGGGTAGATATCCCGGATTTTATATAAAATGGTACAAAAAACAGCGCCAGTAACACCAGGGTAAAGGCTGCCATCCACTCGAAGTTCCCGTTGAGCAGGCCGGTGTCGAATCCGCTTTGAGCAAGGCTTACCAGGTGCAGGCAGGAAATGTTTGTTGCAAACAGCGCCAGCCCGATCATTGGCCATCTTAATGTTTTACCCGCCAGGAAGTAATCTTTACTGGTAGTAGATGCTTGTTGGTTGCTTTTCCTTTTGCCGCTCCATAAGCCTATGGTAACAATAAAGAGGATATAGGCAACCGTAATAACTGTATCAATATTAACATTCATATGGCATTTTTTAGCAGGGCTATCCTTCGTACAAATCGCAGCTGCTGCCAGCTTCCTGTGGTGTTACATATACTCCGTTCTGTATGCAAACAGGATTTACAAAATATTGCCGCAGGTGAGGGATATGTTCCAGGAACAGCGCCTCGTGTCCCATAGCAATATGATTGAACAGTACCAGGTGCTGATGCAGTTGGCCCATATCGCCCACATGCGGCACCACAGGAACGCCAAATTTCTTACAAAGTAAGCTGATCGTTATAAACTCGCTTACGCCGCCAACCCGAACGGCGTCGACCTGTATGAAAGATGCGCAACCGGTTTGCAGGTAATTCTTAAACAGGATGCGGTTAGGAACATGCTCACCCAATGCCAGTTTCATAGGTGCAATGGCTTCTGCCAGTTTTTGATGCGCCAGCAGATCATCCGGATGGGTAGGCTCTTCTATCCAGTAAGGATTAATTTTCTTCAATTCTTTGCAGATGGAAATAGCTTGCGGCAGGTTCCACTGCTGGTTTGCATCCAGCATTACAGTGGTAGCATCGCCGGCAACTTCCCTGACAATATTGGCGCGATGTATATCCCGCTGAGCATCCGGAGAACCTACTTTTAATTTGAGTGCTGTAAAACCGGCATCTATTGCCTTCTTACAATTGTCTCTGATTTGTTCATCACCGTAGTTAAACCAACCAACAGAAGTGTCGTAGCCAGGATAACCATTTTCGATGATTTTCTCCCGCAAATGTTTGCTGCTCCTTTGTTCTTCCAGCATAGCAATAGCTTCTTCCCTGGTAAGAACATCTTCCAGGTACGACAGATCCAATGTATTTACGATGGCCTCAGGAGACAAGCCAGTCAGTAATTTCCATAGCGGGAGCCCGCGCGTCTTAGCCCACAAATCGTAACAGGCATTCGTTACACTTGCCAGGCCCAGGTGTACAACACCCTTATGCGGCCCCAGCCATCTGTATTGTTGTTCGTTGGACATGCGATTGAACCAGCTTCCGAAATCACTCATCAATTCTTCGATATCTGCTCCGGCCAATTTTTCAGCATAGAATTTTGCGGCCTGGCAAACCAGCTCATTGCCGGCGCCTACAGTAAAAGCGAGTCCGGTGGCCCTGCGTCCGGCATCATCGGCCAATTGTGTTACAGCATAAGAATATTGCGGATCTTTATGAATAGCATCGCTACCGGCGCCCGTGGAAAGTTGGAAGCGCCTGTCGCTCACGTGAACAGTTGATATCACAAGGAAGTTTTTAAGTTATAGTATAGTTCTGTATCCGAGTTCTGCTCCTCCGCTTACCGGTAATATGCACCCCGTAATAAACCGGGCAGCATTACTCAACAGAAATGTGGCCGCGTCGGCAATTACATCTGCTTCAGGTAATGCACCAAGAGGGTGGAGGTGGTCCAGGTATTGCTGAATAGCTGCGCTGTTTGGCTGCTCCTGTCCCCATTTTTTGAGCGCAGGAGTACTAACTGCGGCAGGACTGATAGCGTTCACCCGAATCGAATAGGGGGCATAATCCAGTGCCATCGCTTTGGTGAGCGCATTTACGGCGCCTTTGGTGGCAACATAGGCGGCGTGGTTGTCCTGGCCAATGGTCCCCACCATCGAGCTTGTGTTTAGTATGGCGCCCTTTGTCTTTTTCAGATGTGCTATGCCATGCCTGGTTGTAAATAGCATGCTTTTCAGGTTAACCGACATCAGCCGGTCCCATTCACTGTCGCTGGTATCATGCAGTGGTACCGACGGATGCGTAATGCCTGCATTGTTATGAATGGCGTCGATCCGGCCGTATTTTTCAATCATCAATGCGATGGCCGTCTGAACTGTCGCCTCTAGTGAAACATCGCCTGTGAAAACGCTATGGTTGCCTGGCAGTTCGGTAATCTTTGCCGGCAAATCAGGGTTCAGGTCAATTATGCAGATACTGGCGCCATTGCTTGCATAGGCCTTTGCGCATTCCCAGCCAATTCCATCGGCGCCTCCTGTTAGCAGGATGATTTTATTTTCCAACATGCCCTGATTGTTTTCCTAAAGCAAATTTAGTTTGATTACTTTCGGATTGTTGCGCTTGAAATGATTATTATTGGGCGTATATTAGCTATATTTTGCTATTTATCTTGTAATTATGTAAATATGAAGCCTGTTTATGCTAAAATTCTGGAGGGATTGGAAAATGAAGTGTACGCCACCCGTTTTATTGACCGGCCATATTTTACGACTGAATTTCATTTCCATGAAGAATGCCAGATCACTTATATCGTTGAGAGTGCCGGACATAAGGTGATAGGTGATTGTGTGGAAGATTTTGAACCCGGCGAATTAACTTTCCTGGGCGCTCATATTCCGCATGTTTGGTACAACTCACCTGCTACTACAGCTGCTTTGAAGAACAGGGAAGCCGCACGTTCTGTGGCATTGTTCTTTCATCCGGATAAACTCATTTCTTTATTGGCGCCTTTGCTGGACGTGAGCAGGCTGCAGGCATTATTTGAGGAGGCGAGGCGTGGGATGAAGTTTTACGGAAAGACAAAAGAAGCGTTACGGGATTTGTTGTTGCGCATGTCGCGGGAAAAGCAGGGGCTTTCCAAAGTGATCCTTTTACTGGAATTACTGCAGGTGCTATGCAGCACTAAGAAGTATAAGTTGCTGGCCGGGGCAGGGTATACCAACACTTATACTAACCGCGATAACCTGAAAATGGATAAAGTGTTCAGGTATGTATTTGATAATTATTCCGCTGAAATAAGGCTGGATATGGTGGCCAGCCTGGCGTGTATGAATAAACAGGCTTTTTGCCGTTATTTCAAAAGCCGTACGCAGAAAACGTTTATAGATTTTGTTAACGAAGTACGTATTACCCAGGCCTGTAAATTATTGGTGGACGATCAATATGCTATCGGCACAATTGCTTTTCAGTGCGGATTTAACAGCCTGACGAATTTTAACCGGTTTTTCAAAAAGATGAAAGGCATTGCTCCGCGGGAGTATAGAACGCAATTGCAGTTGAAGGAGTCCTGAGAAATATTTACCTGTTGATAGCAGTATACTATTTGTTGCGCTTGAAAATATTGTCTTATATTGTTCGTTTGGTTCCTTTATCTGTATTGTTGAAAAAAGCTGTATATGTACGATATAAAAATACAATCTCCGTTTACCCGGTTCCCTGTTGCTTATCCTGACTGCAATACAGAGAAAGCAATAGCCCTGTACCAGGAGATAGATTGGGCTGGGCTTTACCAACAGATTGAGGCCAGCGGAAGTAGCCCTGAAAATCCGTTTTATTTTTTTGAAATAAACCGGCAAAATAATCTCGGGGAAAAAGAAACGCTTTGTATTTCCGGATGTATGTGGGGGCATGTAGGAATCGGATATATGCGGCCGAAGATGGAACGCAGGGGATTTTTTAAGAAGAAAGATGTGCTCAATCCTAATTTTAGCACACAAATGGATGGTATGGATACTACGTTTGCATTGACCTGTCTGGATGCTTTTATAAAAGGAAATAGCGGTTTCCTGGAGCAAAACCTGTACAATAAGGAAGAGGATTGATTCGGGTATCGAGACGCGTGTAAAAGGTGATTTGATTCGGACGGAGACTTCGTACGACGACAAATGACTATAGAAGAATCAATTGGATATTCTTAAAAAAACTATATTCAGAATTTTGAATAATGAAATAATTATGTACATTTGCATCCCGTTCAACGGGAAACACCGGAATTTTTCGGGACGTAGCGCAGCCCGGTAGCGCACTTGCATGGGGTGCAAGGGGTCGCTAGTTCGAATCTAGTCGTCCCGACGAAAAAGGCCTTACGATAGCAATATTGTAAGGCCTTTTTTATTGTATTACTATTACTCTTTTTGCCTGAATTTGAAAAAAGTGTGTATTTGTTTCAAGGGGCAATAACTCGTCTGCGTTATAAAAAAGGAGGGATTTATGAGTACCATTACGTTGCAAATACCTGAAAAGGTTGATCTTGACCCAAGAGAAACCGCCAGATTTTTGGCTGCAAAACTTTATGAGATAGGCCGCCTGTCGCTGGGCCAGGCAGCGGAACTGGCAGGCCTTTCTAAAGTTGCCTTTTCCGAAGTATTAGGTGACTATGATGTATCGTTAATTAACCATCCTATCTCCGATATCCAGAAAGATGCTGCAAAAATATAATCTGGTTTGAGGCTATTACATAAAGTGTGTCAGCAAAAAGTTAAACAACTTTTTACTGACACACTTTATGTAATAGCCTCGAAGACTTGCAACTGCGTGAAGTAAAAGCCTATATGTATATCATAGTTTAATTTAGAGTTGCAAAAAATGGTTTACCTGGTTCGGTGAACTTTTCGCAAAAAACTATCTCTCTGATCCCGGAGGAAGGGTGGGACGAAGAAGCCGCTGGTTCGAATCCAGTCATCCTGACGATAACTGAAAAGAGCCTTCAAATCCAACGATTTGAAGGCTCTTTTCAGTTATGAATTTGCTCTTTAAGATAATTATTTGAGCTGGGTGGTCTTAAAAGGCTGACAATATTCTAGCAGTAAGACTCTTTGGTTTTTTATACTGTTTTCATATATGCCCATATAAGGTATAATTGTATTTTCGCTTGTCCTAAATTCAAGGCCATCAAATCTATCTTCAATTGCTGTAGTTCCATCTCCTAGTGTTATGTTTTTATAAGATTTATATTTTTTTTTTAACTCCGTTATTAATTTACCATAATGCGCGTTCATTATTTCTTCTGAAGAGCAATGATACTCCACAAATGTTCGTAATACTTTATAGCTTTTTTGTTCAACCACTGATGAGTCGGAGCAAATTAATAGGCCAATTACGATAGAATCGCATGAGTTACGAATGCTTTCAGTGGTGATAACTTTCGTTTTATAAATAGTTTTGAATTTAGTGGTTCTGGAGTTTATCTCTTGGAAAGTATTTGTATGCTTTATATAATCCAATTGTTTTTCAATATTGCTTTTATATGGTATGAACAGAAACTGCTTTGTAATCAAATCAGTTTGCGCATTACAAGAGATGTTAAGCAACAGAAAAAATATTATTAAAAAGTATTTCATGGGTTATGAATAAAAAAAATATCTTGTTAGAACGTCACTCCCGTTCGGATTTTAGCTGTTTATGGTAATTTATTTATTGAACGTCTTAATATATACGCAAACTGTTGAATTTCCAATAAATCTTTTATAAAGAGGTTAGACAATTGTCTAGCCATCCCGACAAAAAAAGGCCTTACGATAGCAATATTGTAAGGCCTTTTTTATTGTATTACTATTACAGATTTAGTTCAATCTCTTTAGGCGCAGCCAGATTTTTTTGAAAAAAATCCAACAAGATATTTTTGAAGGTTTCTTCCCGTCTTTCAATATCCTCTTTTATCCAGTCATTTTTGGGATAGTTACCCAGCTCTATAACAGCTGCAATCTTCGACTCTCGATACCGTTCTTTCTTTTTCCCAAAATAACCGTTTCCTGCCTGGATGTTCAGTTTTTTTTCAAAAACTATTTTATTCCCAAATTTGTTAAGATACTGCTGTGCTTCACTCTCTTCCCAGCCATTATAATTTGTATTTTGCCATTTTTGAGGAAAAATGTGTTCAATATCGAATCCCCAATCAATTACATCTTTTTGATTTGAATGCTGATAGGCGTGCAATAAGAGAAGGCCACGAGAAAGTTTCGCTGATGCGTGGTTTTCTATCCGGTTTTTAAACTCATGATCCAATTCGTATTCAAGTTCGAACTCATTGTCATGTTGAATCGAAATGCCCGCCTGGTATATATCATCTTTGATGGCATTCACAGTAGGTAAATCTATGAATTTCGCAAAAAGGAATGCCGTAAGTTTTTGAAGAAAGGTTGCAAAATTTTTTGAAAAAGACGCCCCCCTGTTCTTTAAATAATATACGGAAATAGCGTATTTCCAATATTCATTCGGATAATTGAATAAACAATGAATATACTTCCAGGCTTCTGTGTCAATCTCGTAATCCGGAGATTCCTTTTGCCAGCCATTATCTGAATTGATAGTGTGCCAGAAATCTGCCAGGGATATAATGTCCTCTATTAACCCGATGTCTTTTAGTCTTGCATATGAGTCTTTTGAATAAAAATTTCTAAGCCCTACTTCCTTTGTCTTATCCTTCGCTCTCGCTCTTAGTACATGTGTATAGTACCTAAATACATCATCTATAGACATGGATGATTCTTTACATGTAGCTGTTAATTCTTTCCAGGTATTTGTAAATTCTTTCCGGGCTTCAGCAGTACGGCGGTGTTTGTAAATCTGCGCTTTGAAAATGTCAGAATCGGTAAGTGGCAACCCCCGATCGTTAAGCGTGGAAAAAATAGTAAGGGCTGTTTCCTGCCTGTCGCATTCTATGGGAAGTACAATACATTTTTTAAGAATGGTTATGCATAACTGCTTCCATTGCATTGGGCTTGTTGTTGCATATTTATCACATTGGCGTTTAAAGAATCGGTAATTAGAAGAGTAATTATCATCTGCATCCTCCCTTGTATATCCAGTTTCCAAAATAGAATGAAACACATTGTTGTCATTTGCTGTAGCAACTTCAGAAATAATGTGAATTTTTGTTTTGTCTGAAACTTTTTGAGATAGTTCGTTAATATCCCATAGGCAGGGAGCTATCTGGTTCTTGAGCCCAATAACATCTTCATCGTCTATCATATCTTCTAACTTTCTATAAAAAGCACGAAGCAGTAGAAAGAAAGAAGTAATACGCTGTTGTCCATCAATAATCTCCAAATTCATGTCGTCATTTACAAAAGAAACGATAGTTCCAAGAAAATAATCAGCGCCTGTATGTGCTTCTGTTTGCAAAAAGTTTTCAATATCATTCCATAAGGTTTCGCATTTTTCAATATCCCATTTGTAGGGCCGCTGATAATCAGGAATAATGAATCTCTTCCCCTGCATGTCTCCTAATAGTTTGCTGATATTTTTTTTGCTTACGTGTAACTCTGCCATAGTATAGTAGGGTTAAATTGATTTTAGATTTTTAAGGGTGCATATTATACTGGTTTCTTTCAGTATTTGATGTATGAGTCTCGGCACCACACCCATGTACTCCTTCATGTCCTGGTTCTTTGCCTGTTAATGGCTTCCAAAGAATAAAAATAATGCCCGGTGATAAACCTATCTAGATCCAACCTCCATTGCAAGGTGGTAGGGAATACCGAAAATAGATGTTTTATGGAAAATTAAGAAATGTACCATGCTGTTTCACTAACGAACTAAAGAGTGTGTTTAATAAGCTGGAATACACTATAACCTTTAATAAAGCAGTTACCCCAATCAGCATATTTGTTTGCTCAGCCATACGCAAGCCTGAATTCTCCCCGCTTTTTCAAAAAAACACCAGAAATATCCTCAAACGGAGATATTTTTTATATCTTGATCCGCTATCCAAATAGCTAGTTATAGTATCTTAAAACACACAGTGATTAAATGATTAAATTCCCACTTACGCTGGTATGTTCTCTTACAGCACTAATCCTGGTAAAACCGTTTTCGGGGTATGCTCAGAAAGCCCCCGCTGAATTAACCATCACAAAATTTTCCGGCCCGGCCATTACCCCCAGTCCCGCTTGCCTGGCGGTAGCGCCTACCGGAGAAGTATTTGTTGGGGTAGACATGATAGGTTCGCTTGGCAAAGATCCGGGGAAAGGCCGGATACTCAAACTGGTCGACACAGATAATGACGGCAAAATGGACCGGCATACTGAATTTGCCATGGTAGATAACCCACGGGGAATCATCGTAATGGGCAACCAGGTTTTTGTATTGCACACCACTTTTTCTAATGAAACAGGGAAAGCCACAGGTATGGCCCTGGTGGTTTTTGAAGATAAAGATGGTGATGGAAAGGCCGACGGGCCTCCCAAACCACTTATTGAGCACCTCAGTAATACTAAATACATCCAGGAGCGGGGAACGGATCATGCTACCAATGGCATCCGGATGGGTATTGATGGTTGGATATATATTGCAGTGGGCGACTTTGGATTTCATGATGCTATCGACCGTTCCGGTAAAAAGCTGACAATGCTTGGCGGAGGTATCATAAGGGTACGCCCTGATGGTACCGAAATGGAAATATTTACACATGGTACACGTAACGTATATGATGTAGCTATTGATCCGTACATGAATATCTTTACGAGAGAAAATACCAATGACGGCGGAGGATGGAACGTACGGTTTTCGCACCATATCCAATCCGGAGAATACGGATATCCGGTATTGTTTCAGCATTTTACCGATGAAATATTACCTGCGCTGGCCGACCTCGGAGGAGGCTCGGGTACAGGCGCCTTGTTTATGTCGGAACCTAACTGGCCGGAGAAATATAATAACGTTCCTATGATGGCCGATTGGGGTAGAAGCATGCTTTACATTCATCGGGTAAAACCTGATGGGCCTACGTTTACACAAAAGGAAGAAGATTTTATTGCGCTGCCACAGATCACAGATCTGGATGTTGATGGGTCTGGCAGACTTTACCTCTCCGCCTGGGATGGCGCCGGGTACTCCGGTAGTGATACTATTGGTTTTGTAGTTCGGGCGGTGCCTAATGATTGGAGTTACAAGGCATTTCCGGATCTGGCCAAAGCTTCTGTAGACGAACTGGTTAACCTGCTTAAGTCGCCCAGCGCCGTCGCCAGGTTAAATGCCTCCCAGGAGCTGCTTCAGCGGGGTAACCAGGAGGGATTTACGGCTGCTTTGAAGATGGCGTCTGATGCACAGTTGCCGCTATACGCCCGTGTAGCTGGCCTCTATACATACGCACAAGCTTCCGGCAAAGCCGGTATTCCGGCTTTAGTTACGTTGACAAAGGATCCGGCCATGAAGGAACACGCATTGCGTGCCCTGGCCGATCGCAAAGGCATCCTGGACGACGTTCCTGAACAACCGTTCCTGGATGCACTGAACGACCCGTCACCGCGCGTTCACGCTGCCGCTATAGTAGGATTGGGACGCTTAGGTCGTATCGAATCAGCTACCGCTTTGCTACAAACGAAAGTGCCTGCGTCATTTGTTGCGCCTGTGAAAGATAAGGAAGGACCACATGCCACTCCTAATGCAGCTATTGTGCTACCTCATCTCGCAGTGCGGGCGCTTTTGGAGCTGAACGCAGTGGATGCCGCAATAGCAGCTGTCAACGGACCTGATGCTACCCTTGCTTTATGGACTTTGCGCTATATGCATGATGAAAAGGCAGTGAACGGATTGATAGCGGCATACAAACGTTCGAAAGACGAAAAGCTGAAAAAGCAAATCCTGACTACGTTAGCCCGCTTGTACAAAAAAGAAGAAGTCTATGATGCCTCCTGGTGGTGGGGAACCCGGCCCGATTCACATGGGCCCTACTACAAAGCCGTACTTTGGGCAGGATCGCCCATGATCGAAAAATTCCTTAAACAAGAGGCGGTGAAAGCAGGCCCCACTCATATGGAACTTTTCAGGGATCTTGATGCCCGTCATAGAATGGAGATCGCGGCATTTGCGCCACTTAAAAAAGCGGAACCGGTTGCTGTAAAAGAACCTAAAGTAGACCTGGAGAAAATAAAAAGCAAAAAAGGACAGGTCGGCAAATCATCTATTGAAGATGTACTGCTGGCGGTGAAACAATTAAAAGGAGATCCTGCTAAAGGAAAAATATTGTTCAGCAACCAGGGCTGTGTTGCCTGTCATAGTCTTAGCAGAAGCGAAAAGATGAAAGGGCCATTTATGGGGCAGATTGGCTCTATTATGAACAGGGAGCGTATCGCAGAATCCATCCTTAAACCCAATGCCTCTATTTCCCAGGGATTTGCAACGGTTACCATCACAGCCAAAGGCAATAAGTCCTACGTAGGATTTATAACCGAAGAAACGGCCGCCAGGGTGGTGATGAGAGATATTACCGGAGAGGTATATACCGTTAATACAGCAGATATCCTGACTCGCAAGGAACTAAAAACATCCATGATGCCAACAGGGCTTGCCAACGCATTATCGTTTGAAGAGTTTGCATCACTGGTTAGCTTCCTGGAGAAACAAAAAAAATAAAACAGGATATTCTTTTCTTTAAATTTTATATAGAAACGAAAGAGATCCCAACCAGTCTGCAAAGACCTTGCAATTATTGCAAGGTCTTTGTATTTGTATAAACCGGCAACATTTCACCGGTGATAGCGAGTGATGTCACAGACCGAAATCGCCATCCGGGCGCTCATAAAATAAGTCACATTCTCCCCCTTAATTTGTCATTATTGCACATATACACCTATCTGTCATTACTGTATTTTTGGATAAATCAATACTATGACAAAGAACAAATTAATAAGAATGGACAATGTCGGCATTGTTGTAGAATCGCTCGATAATGCCATCCCTTTTTTCATGGAGTTAGGCCTAAAGCTTGAAGGACGGGGCACCATTGAGGGGGAATGGGCCGGTAGCGTTACCGGACTGGGCGATCAATGTGTAGAGGTGGCCATGATGGTTACGCCTGATGGGCACAGTCGTTTGGAACTTTCGCAATTTCTCCGCCCAACTGTAGTTTCAGACAACCGCATGGCCCCCGTGAACGCACTTGGTTATTTGCGTGTCATGTTCACGGTTAAAGACATTGACGAGATGGTATCCAGGCTCAGCAAACATGGCGCTCAGCTCGTTGGCGAAGTGGTGCAGTATCAGGACACATACCGGCTGTGCTACATTCGTGGGGCAGAAGGGATTCTGATTGGTCTGGCAGAAGAACTAGGTAATAAATAAATTCAAACAAATGCCTCAAACAATCGAATAATGTGTGTTTCATTGGCGTTTTAATGTATTTTTATATTAAAACAATCATATGAATTCCCGGATCTTTTTCCTTCTTGTTTTTCTCTCCGCAGGACTCCGCCTTTCAGCACAGAAAGAGTTGCTCAATGTTGAAAATATAATTAAAAGAGAAATGGATGAAAGACGAATTCCGGGATTACAGGTTGCTGTAGTGCAAAAGGGAGCAATCGTTTTGAATAAATCATATGGAATAGCAAATATTCAGGATAATGTTGCAGTTACTAATCAATCAATTTTTGCGATCAATTCATGTACGAAAGTCTTTACTGCTGTCGCAATAATGCAATTGGTGGAAGAAGGGAAAATAGATTTATCGGCTCCCGCTTCAACGTACCTGGATAGTTTGCCCGATAACTGGAAATCCGTCACAATAACACAAATGCTGACACATACTTCAGGTTTCCCTGACCTGCTAAAAATCCTGGATCCATTTGTTGGCAGTTTAGGCAGTTTGAAAAATGAGGAGGCCATTTGGGAAAAATTAAAAACTATTCCTATGGATTTCAAACCCGGTGAAAAATTCAGCTATAATCAAACCAATGGATATTTGTTAGGAAAAATAATCGACAAATTATATGGCAAGCCATTCGCACAGATGTTTTTAGAAAAGCAGTTCCAACCGGTAGGTATGTCTAATACACTTTTCGGAGATTCCCGCGATGTCATTCCGCATTTTGCACCTACGTACAGCTACAGGCAAAATATGGACGGACGGAAGCTAAATGATTTCAAACTTGTCAATAATTATTATGAATTTCCTTATTTCCGCAGAACCGCTTCGGGCTTGAATACAACCGCAGAGGATATGGCAAATTGGATAATAGCTTTACAAAAGGGGAGATTGATAAAATCAAAAAGTCTTATCAATAAGATGTGGACGCCATCAGTTTTTAACGACGGTAATCCCACGCCCTGGGCATTGGGCTGGGGAATGAATAAATTCAGGGTAAATCATCGCGCCGTTGGTATGTCGGGCGGCGGACGGGCAGCATTTTTGATTTATCCCGAAGATGATTTAGCGGTAATAGTCTGGACGAACCTCGGAGGAGCATTCCCGGAGGATTTTTTGGAAGAACTGGCAGGCGTTTATAACGCCGGAATAATTAATGCGGATCCTCTTACCTTCCTGAGAATTAACCTTCGAAAGGTCGGCTTTGAAAAAGCAATTGAAATAACAGAGAAAGAAAAAAAAGTCAATCCACAATTTATTCCTAATGAATTTGAAATAAATGAATGGGCTTATCGAATGATGTCGAAAAACCAGCTTAAAGAAGCCCTGGAAATTTTCAAATTAAATGTACACTTGTTTCCACAAAGCTGGAATGCTTATGATAGTTACGGAGAAGCCCTATTGAAAAGCGATAGAAAAGCGGAAGCGATAGCCATGTATAAAAAGTCAGTAGCGCTAAATCCTGCAAACGACAACGGGAAAAAAGTATTAGAAACTTTACTGAAATAGATGAAGAATATACTATCAAAACAAGGCCGGATAGAATCATTTGCTAAAGTTTGTAACTTTATTAATTATCTGTTTAGTTTAATTTAAAGATTTAAATGACCCATTACTACGACACTCTTTTTGAATACGTGTCTCAAATAATTGAAATGCCCGAGCATGATAAAAATCAATGCCGGCGTACTTTCAAGCCGTTGCGGGTTCCGGCGAATACATTACTTGATGTGGCAGGGAAAATACCGCAGTATAACAATTTTATTGTTTCGGGTTATATGCGCAAATATTACGTAAATGACAAAGAAGAGGAAATAACAGTTGATCTGAACGATGGCCCCAGATTTTTCACCTCCTACTTTCATTTCGTGCAACAGACTGTTTCCAACGAATACCTTCATTGTATTACAGATTGCGAGTTGCTCCGGATTTCCAAATCAGATGCTGACTCGACCGCCGAAACAAGCTTTACGCAAAAGGACTATACGATAAAACTGTTTAATCAGGTACAGGAAGAATATAGAGAAAGAATTAACGACCTTGCAAATCTTACGGCAGAACAGCGTTATTTAAAATTTATACATAATACGCCCAACATCATTAAAAATGTTCCACTTAAATACATCGCATCCTACCTCGGTATAAAGCCGGAAAGCCTGAGCAGAATCAGAAGGGACATTTCTTAACAAATGTCAATTCCGTACGAACGAAAGGGCTGCTACCTTTGTTGCATATCCCGGTTGTATGCAGGAAAATAACATGGCACTTTCAGGAAGAACATTGCGCCTGACCACAAAATTTTGGTTTATCATCTTTTTAATGGGCCAACTAATATTTGCCTGGTACATTTTTATGCTGTACTGGAAATCCGCTGCTTTGGGCGAATTTGAAAAATGGAATTCGGCGACTCCCCATCTATATATAAAAGGCCAGGCTATCAGAAATATAGTTTTTGGGCTACATGCGGCAATAGCTGGTATCATTAGTGTTATTGGCCCTTTGCAGCTTGTTCCGCAAATACGTAAATATGCGCCTGCATATCATAGAATTAGTGGGCGGTTATATGTTATTGTTGCTTTTCTCATCAGCATTGACGGAATTTATCTTACATGGCGAAAAGGCGCTGTTGGTGATTTTCCGGCCCATGTAGTGATTAGCATTAATGCGTTTATCATAATGATTTGTGGATATTTTACCATTCGGTATGCCATCAAAAGGAACCTGAAAGCACACAATCAATGGGCAGTACATCTGCTTTTGGCGATGAGCGGAGTTTGGCTTTTCCGGGTATTCCTGATGCTTTGGCTTATCATCAACGGTGGCCCTGTTGGATTTGACCCGGACACATTCAGCGGGCCATTCTTAAATGTGCTGGCTGTTTTAGTTTATATCTTTCCTCAGGCGCTTGTTGCTTATTATTTTAAAGCCCGCAATTCGAATACCCGGCTACCGAAAGTATTTTTTTCTATTCTTATTACCTTGATTACAATTGGAATGACCGTAGGTATTATAGCTGCCACACTAGGTATGTGGTTGCCGAGATTGAACTGATAAAGGGAAAGAACTCCGGCTGACTTTTTCTTAATTCCTTAGTTTGGGCCAGCAGCCCAAACCCTGCAATTAGCGCCATTTTTTTACAAATTCAGCAATCGCTTCCCCAATTTCAGCGGGACTGTCTTCCTGTAAAAAATGCTTTCCTTTTACTGTTATCTCTGTTTGATTGGGCCAGGGTATTTCTATTGCCGGAGGGAAGGCCGCAGCCATTTGATGCCACAACACCTGGCAACTGCCTGCCGGCCAAATATAAGCTCTCTCCCAGGGAACTGGATATTATCAGACTTATCAAAGAAGGGAAATCTACCAAACAGATTGCCGTCGTATTGGAACTAAGTATTTATACGGTAGAAACCCATCATAAAAACATCAACCGGAAATTAAATGTACAAAGTACTGCCGAATTGATTTCAGTAGTGAATAATCTCCGAAGTTAAATATGAAATCTGCGGCAGTGGCGCAAAAGGAGTATGAATGGCATTATTCATGTCCGGCCCCCCTTATTTTGCCGTATTTCAAATTAAATTGTATTTTTGACCTGGTTTTTCAGTATGTTATTTGCATTTGAAATGATACATTTCGTATAAATGCAGCTTAGTATAATTAATTGAGTTTAGTCGTCCCGACAATAAAGAGAAAAGGCTTATGAAGATAAAAATTCGTAAGCCTTTTTTCTTTTTATCAGGCAAGAAGCAAGAAAATTTATGGAGCAAAGTGTGAAAGTGATTTTTTCTGTTTTATTGATGTTCAGCAGCTTTTTGGGAGTGGCGCAAACTCCAAAGAACGCAGCTAAAGAAGAACAAAAAACTATTTATTTTTTCAGCGGTATCGGTGCAGATTCAACCATATTCAGGAACCTGAAACTTCCGGGTTACCGCAAGGTCTATATCTCCTGGATCCCCGCTTTGCCAAATGAATCATTAACACAGTACGCAGGCAGGATAAAAAGTCAGATCACGGTCGAAAATCCGTACATCATCGGACTCTCTTTTGGAGGTATAGTGGCTGTAGAGGTATCTAAGCAGATATGGGTGAAAAAAATGGTGCTGATCTCTTCAGTCAGAACAAAGGATGAATTGAACAAAAGGCAGTACTTTTTTATGAGATTGGGACTATATCGAATCATTCCCGGTTCATTGCTAAGACGCACCAATTTTCTCACTTATCGCTATTTTGGCGCCCGGACTGAAACTGATAAAAAAGCATTAACTAAATTACTACAAGGCACAGATGTTACTTTTTTTCGTTGGGCCCTGAAAAGCATTGCTTATTGGGATAATAAAGTAGCGCCTGAGAGAACGATTCAAATACATGGAACGGTCGACAGGGTGATAGCCAGCAGGTTTGTACATCCGGATTACCGCATTAAGGGAGGAGGGCATATCATGGTTTTTAACAGGGCGGATACGATTAGTAAAATTATCAGGAATTATTTTCGGGAGTAGGGGGCTATCTATAATTCAAAGTTGATGAATTCTTTTCTCATTCAATATACCCGGGATGAGAAAAAATGTGCAGGAAGTGAGAATTCTTCAATTGATAAAAAAGTACCGGTTTTACACCTGCCCTGGACCGGCCGTCACCACATGGTGAAGTATACGATACCTAAGAGATACCTAAGAGATAGCACATTAAGTACACTGCAATAATTTGTAAATCATATAGTTGTAAATATCTGAAAATACGCTATATGATCCACGGCACGGCATTTTTGATAGTATTTTCACCTTATTTGCCGGAGAGTAAGATATTTAGTCCTGACATAGCTATACAATTGAAGAAAATAATCCTGATTTTGTTTCACAACATGCCCGCTGGTATCTCACCTGAAATGCAACACCTTCTTCTCATCAATATACGAATCCACACCTGCCAGCATCTTCAGATCCCCCTGGAAAACAGCAATCGGCTGGTTGCGATCCAACACCCCCACAAACTTCTTATCGCCCGTACCCGGATTGTCAATCACTACCTGCATACCAAACCAGCGTGGTATCACTGCACAGATATCGGATAGCTTCATTTCGTCGAAATAAAACAATCCTTTCTGCCAGCTCAACGTTTGCCGTTCATCAAAGCTTTGCACTACTACCGCTTTGCCGTTCGTATAAACTGCTTCCTTACCCGGTGTTAAACTGCGCTCGCCAGCCGGATTTTGCAGGTGTACACTGCCTTCCAGTAATGATACCTTTTCAGTATTGGTGCTATAGGTGTTGACGTTAAACGCTGTACCCAATACCTGTACCGTAGTTTTAGGCAGATGTACAATGAATGGCTTATCCGGATCTTTTGCAATTTTCATATAGGCTTCACCGTTAATCGTTATCTCCCGCGTATTACCGGTAAAGGTCAACGGAAACCGCAGCTCTGTTGCTGAATTCATCCAAATTTCCGAACCATCATCCAGCCGGATTTTGTAATCCAGCCCAACCGGTACGGTAAGAATATTGATACCGGCAGGAGAAGCGTTTTTAACGGTGTTATAAGTAAGGGTATTTCCGCTGTTACTCAGGGTAGCGCCTCCCTTATTGATATTCCCCTGCTGCAGGGAAAGATTAACGGTACTGCCGTCGGCCAGCTGCAATGCAATACCGGGCTTACCAACGTTACCTGCAGCCTGTTTTTTCCCCTGCTGTAATGAGTGCCAGAACAGGGTCGTACCGGCAATTGCGCATACGATAACAGCTGCTGCCGAATATCTTTTGAGTATAGTTAGTTTTCTTTGTCTGTTTGGAAGTGCAAATGTTTTCGTTTGTTCGAAAGTAAGCGCTGTCGCATCCGGCTGCCGGAAGCGGGCCGCCAGGTCGTCCCAATATCCCGGCGCATCTGCTTCACTGAATCCGGTGGCTACTTTTTCAGCCGGTAGCCGTTGTGCCATTTCTTCGTAAGCAGTGGCTACACCCGGATCACGCTGCAGCAACAACTCCAGCTCAACGGATTCTCTTTCGTCGAGCGTATTACTGAGCTTGCCCAGCAACAGATATTCATGATAAGGTGTTAAATGCGTCATATCCTGTTTAAAAGCCTTTATTAAATTCCTGTGTTCCTTAATGTAACTCTTAGTTCTTTGAGTGCCCTGTCCATATGACTACTGACGGTCGACTTGCTGATACCTAACTGCTCTGCTATCTGCAAGTGAGATAAATGTTCCAGGTAATGTAATCTGAATACTTTCCCTGCCATAGGCGGCAACAGGCTGATGGCCTGATCAATCTCCCTTTCCAGCTCTCTGTGCTCGATAACATGAGTAGCCGCAACTGCTACCGGTAACGGCATCGACTGTGCCTTCTTTAACAACGATGCCTGCGCCCTGTTGTACTTGAGTGCCTTGTTGCGTATGGCAAATATCAGGTAGCCTTCGAGCGACTGCTTAATATGCTCATAACGCCTGTTTTCCCAAAAGTCAATAAAGAAATCCTGCACAATATCTTTTGAAACTGCATCATCAGCTGTAATAGAATAGGCCAGTACAAACAGTCTTTTGCGTGATCTGCTGTATAGGATGTTGAATGCATCCAGGTCATGCTGTTGCAACCGTTGCAGTAAATTTGTATAATCAAATAACGCTGGCGTCATTACGACTCTATTATGGTGGTAATAGCAAGGAAATCGTCTCTACCTATGTCAAACATACGTAAAACCTGTTCACTAAGATAATTTATGAAATTTAAAAAAAAAATAACCTGGTGACTAGTGATACGATTTTGTTTTTGGGTCTTATATCTGAAACCTGTTAATTGCCCACGTGGCCGTCGATGTATGTAAACCAAAGCAGGTTGTACTTAAAACCAGGATTGTTATGTATTATAGTAACGCGCCCTAATAAGGGCGTAGCCAAAATCTTGTCCCTGATACAATTAAAAAGGGGATTATTCTCAGGTAATTAGTATTGATATTCCAAACGAGTGCCAATTATGCAAAGAAAGGGTATTGTAAATGCCATTATGAAATTGACGACAGTTAGTATTTCGATTCTTTTGTGCTCTGTTCAATTACTGCTGGCCACTTCCGCTTATTCACAACAGTATGAAGACCGGAAAATTTCGCTGGATTTCTCCAAAGCTTCTCTTAAAACAATTTTGAATGCTATCGAGAAGAAAGCTGATGTAGTTATCATGTTTGAAGCTACTGATGCCATTAAAAAAGAAAAAGCCAGTATCGCGGTCACTGGCGCTACCGTGTCGGCTGTGCTGAACCAACTGCTGCATCCGCGGGGCTTACAATGGGACATACGTGGTAATATCATACGGTTGTACAGCGCAAAGAAAGCAGATCAGCGTGCTACAGAACCATCGCCTGCGCAGAGCAGCAGTAATAGTTCGGTGAGCACAGACCGGATCTCGGGCCGGGTTACGGATAGTACCGGCCTGCCTTTGGTAGGTGTGAACGTCCGTATAAAGGGAATGAGTAAAGGAACAATCACTGATGGTCAGGGCAACTTCCGGCTGGAAGTGCCCGGAGATGCAACACTGGTGTTCTCCTATGTAGGATATCATGAACAGGAAGTAACCATCAATGGAAAGCAAACCATCAATATAACCCTGGTGCCGTCTACCGGTGGATTGAACGAGGTGGTAGTAGTAGGTTATGGTACCCAGAAGAAGGCAGATGTAACCGGATCTGTGGCTACGATAAACGCCGATAACCTGGCCAAAGTGCCGGTGTCGTCGGTGACCAATGCGCTGGTCGGCAAGCTGCCCGGACTCGTGGCTATACAGTCGAGCGGCCAACCCGGCATGGATGCTTCCAGCCTGAATGTACGCGGATTCGGCAATGCCCTGATCATTGTAGACGGCGTGGAATCCAACTTCAGAAACATAGATGCAAGCGAGATAGAAAGTGTATCTATCCTGAAAGACGGCGCTGCTTCTATCTATGGAGCCAGAGCCGGTAACGGGGTTATTCTTGTTACCACTAAAAGAGGCGTGGAAGGAAAGCCTACCGTTTCATTCAACGGAACGGCTACTTTACAACGGCCTACTTACTTCCAGAAAATGCTCTCTTCCGGCGAATATACCACGCTGGCATCTGAAACCTATCTGCAGTCGGGCCAGCCGGCTAACGCGGTCCCCTACACGCAGGAGCAGATAAAAAAATATTACGAAGCTAAGGAGCCAGGTTATTATAATACCGACTGGTCTAAACAAATACTGAGGAGCTGGGCGCCTATGCAGAATTACAATCTCTCTGTACGCGGCGGGAATAAAAATATCAGGTACTATACCTTCCTGGGCACCATGCAACAGGGCTCCTTCTGGAAAAAGAACGGTGGCGATTATAAACGCTACAACTTTCAGACAAATGTAGACGCTAACATTCTCGATAACCTCACCGTTGGCGTTACAGTGTCTAATATCATCGACAATATCAATTCAACCAACCGGCCGCAAAATGGCGGAGGATATCTTTTCGCAGACTTATACAACAACAAGCCGATGTACCCGGCCAGCCTGCCGGATCCCACCAAGATCCCTTTCTCAGGCTCTGCTACAGGTGGCGCGCTGGTACAATCCAACAGGGAACTGGGTGGCTATTCCGATGACCACTTCCAGACATTCACGCAAAGTGTAAACATCAACTACAACTTCAAAAAATTAAAAGGACTTTCTTTAAAAGCATTCGGGAACTATACCAGGATAAATGATAATCAAAAATCATACGCCAGGCCGGTAGATCTGTGGACATATAATGTCGATACAAAACAATATTCGCTGGCTGCACAATATAATTCCAATACACAGCTTAATCAGCAGAAATCAGAGACTACTACGCTAACAGGACAGTTTTCTATCAATTATAACAATACTTTCAATAGTGTGCACACTATCAGCGCTATGGCGTTGTATGAAGCCTATTCATATTCCTATGATTATATTTCTGCCGGGAGAGCGAATTTTACTTTCCCTTCTCTGGATCAGATGTTTGCGGGAGATGTTAATACGGAAAGCAACAACGGAGGCGCCAGTCAAACCGGAAGATCCAGTTATGTTGGCCGTATAAATTATGGCTACGCCAACAAATACCTGGCTCAGTTTATTCTACGTGCCGATGCTTCTGCCAAATTCCCGCCGGGCTCCAGGTGGGGCTATTTCCCCAGTGCCTCTCTGGGCTGGCGCATGGGACAGGAAAACTTCCTGAAGCACGTGTATAACCTGGATGAGCTGAAACTCCGCGCCAGCTACGGTGCTTCCGGATATGATGGCGTGGGCGACTTCCAGTACCTTTCCGGATATGGACCTACACTGATGCCGGCTCTTTTCGGCGGTGTACCGGTAATGGGTATTGCATCACTGGGCATGCCCAATCCTAACCTGTCGTGGGAAAGAATATCTATCTACAATGCGGGCATTGAATACTCTTTTTTCAAACGCAAACTGTATGGCGAGCTCGATGTATTCTATCGCAAGCGAAATGGTATTCCGGCAAGAAGAACTACCAGCCTTCCATCTACTTTCGGCGCCGATCTGCCATTGGAAAACCTCAATAGTATGAGCAACCGGGGTTTTGAACTGAGTGTGGGAACGTCGGGTAAAAGTGGCGACTGGAAATGGGATGTAAGCGGTAATATCTCCTGGCAACGCGCTAAATGGGGCCATGTGGAAGAAGTGGACTATACCGATCCCGATTCCAAAAGAATCAATCAGCTCTCAGGCCAGTGGGTCGACCGTACTTTTGGATATAAGTCAGCCGGATTGTTCACCAGCCAGGATCAGATCGATCACCTGGGTATACAATATCCCGGCAACCCTGTACTGCATCCCGGAGATGTAAAGTATGTAGACGTGAATAAAGATGGCATACTGGATTGGAAAGACCAGGTAGAAATTGGTAAAGGACAGATCCCGGAGTATATGGCAGGCCTCAATATCAATGTAACGTATAAGGATTTCGACTTATCCGCACTTATCCAGGGGGCATTTGGTTATTACAAGAATGTAAATCTTGGCGCCTACACAAAAACCTATTTCGATAACCGGTGGACGGAAGCAAATAATAATCCCAATGCACTGATCCCGCGACTGGGCGGCGCCGGCACCAATGGTTTGCTTTCTGACCGGAACTTTATCAAAGCAGACTATGCAAGACTGAAAAGTATTGCCCTCGGCTATAATTTGCCAAAGTCAGTAATACAAACGATAGGTTTCCAGCATGCAAGGGTATACGTGGGTGCTACCAACATTTTTACCTTGTCGAAACTGAACAAATATGATGTTGACCCGGAATCGCCGTTCTCGGTGCAGGATGGCCAGCCAACTACGTCTTATTATCCGCAGCAGAAGACAATCATGCTGGGTGTAAATATCTCATTATAAAATCGAATTGGATGAACCGGATTATTCTATTTTTTATCTCGGCATTAGCTATACTTTCTTCCTGCCAGAAATCATTACTGGACAAGCAGCCTTTAGACAGGATAGCCGACAATACCGTATGGAATGATGTTAAAAGTATAGATGCAAATCTTGCCGGGTGTTACAGCATGATGAGCGTTTTTGAGAATGAAACCCCGGATAAATATGTAAGTATCAGGCCTGGCGTTGGCTGGACAACAGAAGCACAGGTGGGTGCTACACTCATCAACAACATCACCGATGAAGCTACCTGGGGAATGTATCCCAACTGGTTCAATTTCAGATCCAGTGGCGTAACCATCAATGGCGGCCTGTTGGAATGGTGGGACAATGCCTATATTATCCTTCGTCAGCTGAACGATTTTATAGAACGGGTACCTAAATCTCCTATCGATGCTGATAGCAAAAAACGGATGGTAGCAGAAGCCCGTTTCCTGCGGGCATTCAATTACTTCTCGATGGTAAAGCGTTACGGCGGTGTGCCGATTATTACGAAGGTACAATCGCTCACTGATCCTAAGGATGAACTGTATCCGAAACGCAATTCAGAAAAAGAAGTATACGATTTTGTGATCAATGAAATGAACGAGGCTTATAAAGATCTTCCCGCCACGCCTGTTTCGGGCCGTGCCTCAAAGTATGCCGCATTGGCATTGCTGTCGCGCGCTGCCTTGTATGCCGGAAGTATCGCAGAATATGGTACCATACAGCTGAATGGGTTGCTGGGTATTCCTGCCTCCGAAGCCCAGGGATATTATCAGAAATGTTATGATGCATCGAAGATCATTATGAGCGATGGGGTTTGCGGATTGTATACTGCCGATGCTGATAAAGTGAAAAATTTCAGGAATATTTTCCTGGTGAAAAACAACCCGGAAGCCATATTCATTGTGGCACACAATGGTAAAGACATGATCTTTTCCGGTGGTAATGGCTGGTACTACGATTTTATGCAGGGGCCTATGCCCAATGCCTGGTATAACGGTAACCAGAATATGCCTTATTTGTCGTTTATCGCTTCTACTTTTGAGAAGACCGATGGCACAGCGCCAGATTTGTCCACCGCCACATTAACCGGTAAGCTTTGGGGCGATGATGAGTTATGGGCTGGTATGGAGCCACGTTTTTTTGCCACGATCTACACCAATGGTACGCCCTGGAAGGGATCTCCGATCGACTGGCATGCCGCTTTAAAAGTGAATGGGCAATATTATACCGATCCCCATGGTGCTTATCAGGGCACGCCGTATCTCGGTTTGCAGGCGCAAAAGCTGGGTGGTTATACCAGTTTCGGGGTATTGAAATACCTGGATGAGAATCACAACAACATGGTATATGATTTCGCTTCCAGCCAGGACTGGATTGTATTCCGGTTCGGAGAAGTATTGCTGAACTATGCTGAAGCAGCCTTTAAACTGAATAAGCCTGCCGACGCGCTGGATGCAGTTAACCGCATACGCGCAAGGGCAGGAGTGGCTCCCCGGGGAGCTATTACCTTTGAGCTGATTCAGAAAGAACGCAAAGTGGAGCTGGCCTATGAAGGAGAACGGTATTGGGATCTCCGCCGCTGGCGCATCGCCACTTCCGTACTCACCAAACGTGAAACAGGGTTGAGATATATCCGCGACTATGCTTCCGGCAAGCTGGAGCTGCAGGTACTGCCATTTGCTGATGGTGGAGCCAATGTGAAACCGGTGTTTGAACCGTACAACTATTATCTGCCCATCACCAAGGCAAGAACACAGCAGAACCCTAACCTGGTAGAGAATCCCGGCTATAATTAATCTTTATCCATAAGTTATACAAATGAAGAAAGTTTATATACTGACCCTGGCGCTGTGGTCCGGAATGATGCTACCGGCGCTGGGGCAGCATGTGTCTGCAGGATACGATGGCACGCCGGAGAAAATAACTTCAAAAGGCGATATTCCAAGGCTGGCATGGTATAGCGTGCCAGCCGGCGAAACAACCTTACAGCGATACCGGGAACTTAAAGATGCCGGCATTACCGTCAACTTCTCCTTTTTTTCTACTATGAAGGATGCAGAAAAGTCGCTGGACGTAGCACAACAGGCGGGCATTAAAGTAGTGCTTTCCTGCCCTGAGCTGAAAACCAATCCGGAAGCTACAGTGAAGAAGTTCATGAATCATCCGGCCCTTGCCGGCTATTTCTTAAAGGATGAGCCTTCACGCGTTGAGTTTGCAGAACTGGCCAAATGGGCCGCCAGCATACAGGCGGTAGATAACCGGCACTACTGCTACCTGAATACACTTCCCATTTATGCAGAGAACTGGCAGTTCGAAACAGGTAAGGAAGAAGATGCAGCGGTGAAAACCACCTATAGGCAATATCTTACTTCTTTCATCAAAGAAGTGCCCATGCCCTTCATTAGCTATGATGCCTATTGCATTATCGGCGATAGTTTGCGTGCGAACTACTACGAAAACCTCGAGATTGTAGCAGAGGAAACCCGGAATGCTCACAAAAATTTCTGGGCATTCGGCCTCACGACTGCATCTTCTGTTCCCGTGAATTATCCGCCGCCAACCCTGGCAGAACTGCGTTTTCAGATCTATAGCATATTGGCTTATGGCGCGCAGGGAGTGCAATATTTCACATACTGGACGCCCAGCCCCGATGAAAATAACCCCTGGGATTTCCACAAAGGTCCCATCGGCCTGGATGGCAAACGTACCGTGATATACGACCGGCTCAGGCAAATGAACGAAGAGGTGAAGAATTTATCAGGCGTGTTTTATGGCGGTAAAGTACTTGCTGTCAGACATGTTGGCGAATCAGTTCCTAAGGGTACAAAACGGTTGCAGAAGCTGCCGCCCGGATTCAGGGTACTGGATACGCATGGAGCAGGCGCGCTGGTGTCTGCAATCGAAAACGGCGACCATATTTTTGTGGTGATCGTGAACCGGAGCTTTAAGAAAAGTATGGAGCTGACTGTATTTGGAGACGATAACCTGAAAAAAGTACTGAAAGACGGAACCGTGGTTCCTGCCAATGTATACACGCCTACTATGGAAGTTGATCCCGGTGATGCGGCTATTTATAGGATGCCGGCACGATGACACACAAATATTATTAATAAACTAACGCAGAATATGAAATCATTTTTAGTGATCATTGCTTTTTTCATGGTTATGATGGCCTGTAAAAAAAGTGATCAGTCTCCTTTGGATACCGCGCCCAAGCCTCCTGAGTGGGCAACGTCGGGTTCAGATACCGCTAATATCCTGATTGGAGTTTTTTTTCCTCCGCTATGGGCCTACGTAAATGATCAGCAATTCCAGCGGCTTGGAGGATCCGGGGTAGATATGCTGCAATATGTGATTACCTATACAGAAAGTCAGAATCTTACTATACTCGACAAATGTGCGGCTAATCATATGAAGGCAATCATTTTTGATGGAAGGGTGTATGGATCTGATAACGATATTGCCGCAATGGTTAAAACATATAGTAGTCACCCTGGCCTGGGAGGATATTACATTAAAGACGAGCCAGCCCCCGATACCCTGAATTGGGCGGCCAGGATATACAGGAAAATTCTTTCCTACGATACTGTCCATATTCCCCACGTAAATCTTTCGCCCAGTATTGCGAGCTATTTTGCAGGGATGAACTATGAAACAGATTATATGACCCGTTGGATCAATAGTGTGGGGAGCCGGGGCCTGAAATACCTGTCCACGGATTTTTATCCGTTTCTCGCAAGCGGAACTATTGATAACAGATATTATTCCGAATTAGACAGGCTAAGGCGGGTGGCGCTGGCTAATTCCAATATAAAAACTTCTGCTTACCTGCAGTCGGTCGGAATTGCCGGGGTTTACCGCAGGCCTAATGCCAATGAGCTTACTTATAATGTGTATTCTATGCTGGCATATGGAATCAAACATCCGGTATGGTTCACCTATTTCACGCCCACTCATGCGGAAGATCCTACTGCAACATTTACAAACGCGATTATAACGCCTGCGGGAGATACCACCGACCTGTTTAATCCATTCGTAAAACTAAACAGCGAGATGAAGAACCTGGGAAACAGGCTGGCAAAATTAGCCGTGTACGATGTTTATCATACAGGGCCCAGTACCCCCGACGGTGTGGAAACGCTGCCAGGCAACTATTTCCTGCAACCTGTTAACGGGAATAACGATCTGATTCTTACCCGCTGTAAAAACTGGTATGAAGGAAAAGGGAGGAATTATACCATGATCGTAAATAAATCACTCAGGCAAAGCAAAAGCATCACTTTTAACGTGGCAGGAGAAGTTACCTATGTAGGAGAAATTTCCAAAACGAATGGCGCAGAGAACAAGGTAACCATTACAAACAGGCAGGTCACCCTGGACTTTGCTCCCGGAGAAGGCCGCCTGCTCTGCTTCAATCTGTAGTTAAAACATGCTCAGGACGCTACTTCCACTATTTAGGTACATATATCAATGATCACCCACTAAATAATCCTGAAATATGAGACAGTCTTTAACAATTCTTGCCATTTGCATTATTACCATGGCCTGCCAAAAAAACAACCTGTCGCCGCTGGAGAAAAAAACAGCAGCAACAGTAGCAGGCACCAATGCATCACAGTTGTCAATGTTGAGTTTGGATACCTCTAATATTTTGATCGGCGTTTATTGGCCGCCTACCTGGGACTATGTGAATGATTTGCAGTTCCAGCGGCTCGGCCGGACAGGGGTAGACATGCTGCAATATGTGATTACCTATACGGAAAGTCAGAATCTTACCATATTAGGTAAATGTTCTTCCAATAACCTGAGGGCGATTATTTTTGATGGAAGGGTGTATGGGTCTGATACTGATATCGCCGGAATGGTGAATGCCTATAGCGCCAACCCCGGGCTGGGTGGCTATTATATCAAAGACGAGCCTGCACCGGATACGCTGAACTGGGCTGCAAGAATTTACAATAAAATCTTGTCTTATGACGCCGTTCATATCCCGCACGTGAATCTGCTACCAAGTATCTCTAGCTATTTTACCAGCATCAATTACGAAACGGATTATATGCAAAAGTGGATCAATCTGGTGGGTAGCACCAACCTGAAGTACCTGTCTACCGACATTTATCCCTTTATGGCTAATGGTACTTTTGATAACAGGTATTATACAGAACTGGACCGGCTAAGACGTGTGGCACTGGCAAACTCCAATATAAAAACTTCTGCCTACCTGCAATCGGTAGGGATTGCCGGAGTTTACAGGCGTCCTAATGCCAACGAGCTTACCTATAATGTGTACTCCATGCTGGCGTATGGCATTAAATACCCGGCCTGGTTTACTTATTTCACTCCACCGAATGATCCTAACGAAACATTTACCAACGCAATTATAACGCCCACAGGAGATACCACCGATCTGTTCAACCCGTTTGTAAAATTAAACAAAGAGATGAAAGCGCTGGGAAACAGATTGGCAAAATTAGCCGTGTATGATGTATATCACACCGGGCCTAATACACCAACTGGCGTAGAAACGCTTCCATCCAATTATTTTATTCAACCTTCAAATAGTACCAACGATCTGATACTTGCACAATGCAAAAACTGGTATGAAGGAACCGGAAGGAATTATACGATGATCGTGAATAAATCATTAACGCAAAGCAAGACTATTACCTTTAATATTGCCGGATGGATTACCTATATGGGTGAGATTTCCAAAACGAATGGAACAGAAAGCCAGGTACCGACTCCAAATTATCAGGTTACACTAACTTTCGCTCCCGGAGAAGGCCGCCTGTTCTGCTTTAACCCGTATTAAACTTTATATGAATAATTGGAAGAAATATAGCCTGGTCTTGATATTTAGCTCAGGTGTGAGTATCGGTAGCGGGCAAGGGCAGCGTGCCATGAATGCTGTTAGTGGCGACGTGGTGGTACCATGGACAGCCTCATGGATTGGAGACGCCCTGGAGCAGCCCGCTACCGATTCTTTAATGTATGCCGACGATCCGGCGCCTGTATTCCGGAAAGAGTTCACTATAAAAGGTCCGTTGAAATCTGCTACACTGTGTATCACAGCGGCAGGCTATTACAGCGCAGCCATCAACGGAAAACTGCTGGATAAGAATTACCTCGATCCGGCGTGGACGGATTACCGGAAAAGAATTTACTATACGGATTATGATATCAGCAACCTGGTGTTAAAGGGAGATAATTACATCAACGTTACATTGGGGAATGGATTCTATAACCCGCTGCCACTGGCGTTCTGGGGCCATCTTAATATCAGGGATGCACTTCCGGTTGGCCGGCCTGTGTTTACGGCAAAGATAAAACTGGTGTATAAAAACGGGCAAACAAGTGAGATCATCACCGACCGCTCCTGGAAATATGCTTACGGCCCTGTCAGGCGCAATAACGTTTATCTTGGGGAAGTGTATGATGCCCGCCGAGAGTTGAAGAACACTACTATGGCCGATTTTACAATGCCGGCTGTAATAAAGCAAGGGCCGGGTGGCCGGCTGCAGCCGGCTTTTTTTCCGCCCGTACAGGCTCTTGATATAAAGCATCCACTGCACATTACAGAACCGGTAAAAGGCCGGTATGTAGTGGATATGGGAGAGAACTTTGCAGGAACCTTCCGCATCAGGTTGCATGGCCGAACAGGCGATACCGTAAGGTTTTGCTTCGGTGAACGGATATACGAAAACGGGCGGGTGAACCCAATGACAGCGGTAGCAGGACAGATAAAGAAGAAAGGGATTGGTGGCCCGGGCGCACCGGCACTGGCGGCACAGGAAGGAATGTATATTTTTGGAAAGGATACCATAGCTGAATATACTCCCTCGTTTTCGTTTGCCGTTTACCGTTATATGGAGATAACAGGGCTGCGGGAGGCGCCTGATAAGCATAACATACAGGGGATTGCCCTAAGTACCAATGTACTCAACGGCAACAATTTTGCTACCTCTGGCGATTTGATTAATTCCATTCAGCAGATGATCCGGCGCACATTCCTGAGTAATCTGATGAGTGTACAATCCGATTGCCCCGGTCGTGAAAAATTCCCTTATGGTGGCGATCTGCAGGCTACTGATGAAGCATTTATCTGCAACTTCAATATGCAGGCATTCTACCGTAAGGTGCTCTACGATTGGGTAGACGCTACATCCGATTCAGTATTTATTGATTCCGCGCCTTATGTGGGGCTCAAATATTGCGGCCTGAATTTCGAAGCGGCTATATTTGATCTGCAGCAGAACCTTTACCAGTACTATGGAGATACCGCTATCATTCGTAAGCTGTATAACTTCGACCTGCAATGGATGGAGAAGGCAAACCGCCTGCATCCTTCCGGCATCGTTGATAAAGGACTGGCCGATCATGAGGCACTGGTGAATGTGCCGGTGCAGCTGCTGGGTACCTGTGCTTATCTGAAAGTAGCAGGGATCATGAAAGGCTTTTCGGCAATGATGCACGACCCGGCAAATGAACAGCGGTTTGCTGCCCTGGAAGAGAAGATAAGAAAGGGTTTGGGAGACATGTACTGGAACGGAAATGCAGGCAGGCAAACCATAGAGGAGCAGTCGCGGGAAGCATCTATGACCTATATCAGGAGCCTGCCGGAGGAAGAACGAAAAAAGGCCACGGAAGAATTGCTGAAAGCGGGAAATGTATTTAATAAGCAGACGTTTTATGCGCTGTTACTGTCGGCAGGAGTGATCCCCGAAAAGGAGCAGCCCGCCGCAATAGATTCGCTGCTCAGGGCCCTGGAGGATGCGCCATCCGGCCATTTTACCACAGGCATCTTCGGAACAAAATGTATCCTGGAGGTATTATCGCAACACGGTTATGCCGATCGGGTATTCGATATTGTGAATAGTACCGCATTTCCCGGCTGGGGCTTTATGATCAGCAGGGGAGCTACCACTCAATGGGAAACCTGGAAAGAAAGCGATAATATTTACTCCAACTGTCATCCTATGTTTGGCTCCGTTTCGGCCTGGTTTTATCGCTGGCTGGCGGGGATACGGCCACTGTCGCCAGGGTTCCGGAAATTCATCATCAACCCGGCATTACCGGAGCATCTTTCTTCTATGAAATGTAGTTATCAGTCGCCTTATGGAATAATAAATGTGAGCTGGCACAAACAGCATGAAGGATTTGTTTTCAACGTAACAATACCAAAGGAATGTGTGGCTACATTGCGCCTGCCCGTAAAAGGACGCAGGATCAGAGTGGCAAGGGGCAACAGCAATGCTTTCTATACACCCGCTGTAAACAACAATGACAATTCATTTGATCTTACTACCGGACAATATTTAATCGTGGCAGAGTAAATACGCTGCTATCGGAATAAAAAGAACATAAAGCTATGTATTGTTATTGTTTGCTGCTATCTTGTATACAAAGGATATTTCCTGTTATCAGCCAATCAGTACTATAACCCTGAACAGATATGCACCAATATAATATTAAAAACATCGGACTGCTTATATTGTTATTGATCTCTACTATCAATACCGGCGCGCAGCTACGGCTGAACGGAACGATATGGGATGCAAAGGAACTGTATGATGTACCGCGGTACACGGCAACGGCCATTGACTCAGCAAAGGAAATTGTTTTTGAGAGTGCTATGTACAAAGGGCAGAAAAAGAAAGTATTCGCCTACTATGCTACACCGGGTATCCTGCACGGTAATCCGGCAGAGGATAAAAACCTGCCAGCGGTGGTATTGGTACATGGCGGTGGTGGCAAAGCTTTCAGGGAGTGGGCCGTTAAATGGGCAGAGAAGGGCTATGCCGCTATTGCTATGGATCTGCGCGGCAATGGAGCTGATCGTAAACAGCTCCCCGGTGGGTTTGAAGAAATTAACGGTGTAACACCCGTGTACGATATGAGCCCGCCGCTAACGGAACAGTATTTATACCAGGCGGTGGCGGATGTCATCCTCTCACATAACCTGCTGCTGAGCTTTCCGGAGGTCGATAAGAACCGCACTGCCCTTACAGGAATCAGTTGGGGAGGCGTTATCTCCTGCATTGCTGCCGGGCTGGATAATCGTTATAAAGCCGTTGTACCCGTGTATGGGTGCGGTTTTTTGGAATGGAGCGGGTTTATTGGTGTCGGCATACGACAACTACCACAAGAGGGAAAACAACGATGGATAAACCAGTATGATCCGCTGAACTATATTGCCGGCGCAAACATGCCAATGTTGTTTATCAATGGTACTAACGATCGTGCATTCTACCTTTCCAGCTATATAAAAACTTATCAGCTTGTCAGAAAAGGAAACATCAGTGTAAAAGTAAGAATGGAACATAGTCATAAAGATGGATGGAATAATGATGAGATATATGCTTTTGTTGATAGTTATCTGAAGGGCGCGCGCCCCTTTCCATTTATTTCGCATGTCAGCAAAGGAAAAAAGGCTGTTAACGCACGTATTGGCAATAATTACAACATCGATAAGGGGTACCTTCATTATACCACAGATACAACGGTTGTAGAGGATAAAAGGCAATGGCTGTCTATGCCTGCCCGCATCAATGGGAATCGCATACAAGCTCCGCTGCCTCCCGCGAATGCTGTATTATGGTATATCCAGGTAGAAAATAAAGAAGGTGTACTGGCTTCCTCCTGTCCGCGGCAGTAACCCTGATCAGGCCCGCGTATTTGATTAAGCGCCCGGTTAATCTTATCTTTGCGCCTTGCAAATCCGTTAACCTGATATTGATGAAGCAGCAATTTGAATTTTCAAAACTGAAGCAAGAAACCATATCATCTAAAGTTCACCCGGATCGCCTGTTTTTTGCGATGCTGGATCTTTGCGACGACAGGTACCTGAGATCCGTGATGCGTTATCCCGATGAATTCTTTTGGGCAATTCCCGACGGTATTTATTGTATAGCTCAGCAGAAGCTGGCTGTTAAAGGTGGCAGAAGAACTTTTGCCGGAGAAATGGTATATGCTACAAAAGAGAATCTGGCCGATTTTGTAAAAGAAGCGCTGGAGGATGACGAACTCAGTGATTTATTAATAGCGCTCAGATTTGATACGGCACCTCCGTTTGTAGGGTATATTAGCGGGGGAGGTTATTGCCATTTGTATGTGAATGTTGACCTGCCCCGGTAGTTATATTCTGCCAATCGTCCCCACGCTACAACCAATCCACCAAATCTCCCGACCGATGGTCCGATTTTGTCGTTAAACGGTCGTTATGGTTGTCTTCAACCAGCCTTAACCGTTGAGAACGCGGGAGGCCTTGCCCATGGCTGATTTTAGTTTCTTCATTTTCCCATTTTCTTCCCCAATGACCGTCTGACAGAAACCCCACCATCGCTTTAATAATCTTCTTATATTTATATCTTTAGGATTCAAACTGTCGTCAAAAGAGTAGTTGAGATGGTAAATTATGCGAATCATTTAACGAAGACAAAAAGAAGACGAGTAACCCATAAATTCCATATGTTGGGCGCCCTTCTTTTCATTTTCTTTTCCATCGCTACTCAAACAGTCTGCGGCCAGCGCGCAGGAGATAGCTCCGCTTCCTTGTCGCTCCGGCAATGTATCGACTACGCCCTGCAACATCAGCCTGCCTTACAGCAATCGTTGATAAGAACAAACATCGTTAAAGCTTCCAATGCTATCAGCCTGTCGGGATGGTACCCGCAGGTAGGCGTTACCGCTAACCTAAATCACTATCTGCAACGCCCGACTACGCTCTCCAACATAAACGGCGTGGAAACGCCCATTAAAACAAGTGTTATCAATACTTCCACTCCGGGTGTAGGAGTAACCCAGGCTATTTTTACGCCCAGCCTGGTGTATGCAGCCAAAGCAGCGCCGCTCAACCTGAAAGCGGCCGAGCAGGGGATCGATAGCACGAAGATTGAACTGGTAGCCAATATCAGTAAATCGTTTTATAGCCTGCTGCTTACCCTGCAGCAGATCGATGTGCTGAAAGAAGATACGGCGCGGCTGGGAGAAAGTATGCGCACCGCCTATCACCAGTATGTAGGTGGTATTGTGGATGAGACTGATTACGAGCAGGCCACTATTACGCTCAATACCTCCATGGTACAGCTGAAGCAGGCCAGCGAAAGCATCTGGCCTCAATACGCTGTGTTGAAGCAACTGATGGGCTATCCGTCGGCACAACAATTCAATGTCAGCTACGATAGTACGGAGATGGTGAAGAATATTGAAATTGATACAACCGAACAACTGCAATACGAAAAACGGATAGAGCTGAAGCAACTCACGGTACAAAAGGATCTGCAGCATAGGCTCACAGATTATTATAAGAAGTATTCCTTTCTTCCTACATTATCCGCCTTCTATAATTATAACGGCGCTTTTCAGAACAACGATTTCGCTAAGCTGTATAACACCGCCTATCCGAATTCAATGATCGGGCTAACTTTAAGTTTGCCGGTCTTTACAGGCCTGGCCCGCATTCATAACCTGCGCCGTTCCTCACTCCAGGAACAAATGCTCAGCTGGAGTGAAGTAAGTCTGAAATCGGTTATCTATTCAGAATACGCTACTGCTTTGTCGAACTACAGAAGTAATATATACAACATGCGCCAGATGAAAGACAACGTGGACCTGGCTAAACGCGTATATTTTGTAGTAGACCTGCAATACAAACAGGGAATTGTTCCGTACCTGAATGTTATTACAGCGGAGACAAATCTCAGAACATCAGCGCTCACTTATCTGAATGCCCTGTTCCAGGTACTTTCCAGCAAGATCGACTGGCAAAAGGCCATGGGAGAGATTCCGTATTAAAACTATTTCAGCAAAAAGTAAAACCTGCTCTATGGGTAGAGTAATATCAAGTATCGCTTTTTTCAGCTGCATGGCGCTGTTCTCGTGCCAGCAAAAACCGCCTGCTGCACTGCCTCCCACGCCGGTGAATTTATATACCGTAGAAAGCAGGCAGGTACAGTATTACGATAAATATCCCTCTACTACACAGGCGTTAAACCAGGTGAATATCGTACCCACCAACGTTCAGGGCTATGTTACAGGAATCTTTGCTGCCGATGGAAGCCAGGTGCATAAAGGACAATTGCTGTATGAAATCGATAAAAGAATTTATCAGTCGGCCTACGATCAGGCACAGGCCAATCTGAAAGTGGCGGAAGCCAATGAAGTACAACAGCAGCAGGATGCAGACCGCTATGTATATCTCAATAAATACAATGCCGTTGCCAAACAGGCATACGATCATGCGGTCATTGCGCTGGAAACCGCTAAAAGCCAGACGAAAGCCGCGCAACAGGCACTGAAAACAGCACAAACGAATCTGAACTTTGCCAGTATCTATGCACCGTTCGATGGTACTATTGGTATCAGCGCGGTAAGGCTGGGGAACGTAGTGGTAGGAGGACAAACGATCTTAAACACCATCTCTACCAACGACCCGATGGCAGTTGATTTCCTGGTCAATGAAAAACAGCTGCTTGTTTTTGAGCGGTTTAAGAACGATGGTAAGTCCATGCCCGATTCTTTATTTACCATGCAATTGCCGGATAACTCACTCTATCCTTACCCCGGAAAGATCTCCGTGATCGATCGTGCAGTAGACCCGCAAACCGGTACGATCCGGGTAAGGCTCATTTTTCCCAACAAACAGAACCTGTTGAAAGTAGGTATGAGCTGCGTGGTGCGGGTACGCAACCAGGAAACCACCCCGCAGATAGTGGTGCCGGGCAAAGCCGTGGTGGAGCAGATGGGCGAGTATTTCGTGTATGTGGCGAAAGATACCGTGCTACAGCAAAAGGAAAATACAGAGAAAAGTAGTCCTGATAAGGATGCGGACAATAAAACGCCCCGGCTGCACGCCATCCAGAAGAAAGTAAAACTGGGCCAGACCATCGGCGCCAACGTGATTGTATTGTCCGGTGTGAGTGATGGAGAACACATCATCGTCGATGGTATACAATCTATTCATGATGGTTCGCTTATTTCATTGGGAAGTAAAAAAACTAAAGCAGGGAACGATAGTACTCAACAAGGTAAATAGCTTAAAGACGCAGGCAGCTCATGATTGCAAATACATTTATCAAAAGACCGGTAACAGCCATTGTCGTATCAATTGTATTGGTACTGACAGGAAGCGTTTGCATTCTCAATCTGCCTGTTGATCAGTATCCCGACATCACGCCTCCTGTAGTGCAAATTAACGGACAGTTTATTGGCGCCGATGCACAAACGGTGGAGCAAACAGTAGCCACGCCAATAGAAAGCCAGGTGAATGGTACACCCGGCATGGAATACATGCAAAGCAACAGTACCAATAACGGTGGGATGCAGGCCACTGTAACTTATGGCGTTGGAACTGATATCGATATTGCCACGCTGGATGTACAGAACCGTGTAAGCATTGCTACACCACTGGTGCCGGGCGCTGCTACCAGGTTAGGACTAACCGTAAGAGCAGTGAATCCGAGCATGCTGATGATGGTGGCCATCTACTCACCTAAAGGCACACACGATATTACGTTCCTCGACAACTACACCAATATCTTCATTCAGGATGCCCTCCTGCGTGTACCCGGTGTAGGTACCATCAATAGCTTTGCAGATAACTTCAGTATGCGGGTATGGATGAATCCTGAAAAAATGGCTTCCTACAGTATTACTCCGCAGGATATCATCAGTGCTTTGAATGCCCAGAACGTTCAGGTAGCCGCAGGTTCTGCAGGGGTGCCGCCGCAATCCAAAGCGCAAACTTTTGAACTGGGTATACTCGTAAATGGAAGACTGAGCAAAGTATCTGAATTCGAAAATATCATCATAAAAACCATTCCGTCAACAGGGGCGCTGGTATACCTGAAAGATGTGGCAAGGGTTGAGTTGGGGAAATTCAGCTTTTCCAGCAATTCCTTTGTCGACGGGCATCGCGCTTCCTACCTGCGCATTTATCAGGCCCCCGGTAGCAATGCCCTGAAAACGGCAGATGGTATTTATAAGGAGCTGGAGCAATTGAAACAATTTTTCCCCTCTGATGTGGAGTATAAGGTACCTTTTGAGTCCGTTACGGTGGTAAAGGTTTCGATGAGCGATGTGGTGGTGACTTTGTTAATGACCCTCGCACTGGTAGCGGTGGTGGTATTTGTATTTCTGCAAAATTTCCGTTCTACACTTATTCCCGTATTGGCCATCCCGGTGTCTATTTTCGGCACGTTCTGCTTTTTTATACCATTAGGCTTTACGATCAACACGCTCACGATGTTCGGTTTTGTATTGGCCATTGGTATTGTGGTAGATGATGCGATCATTGTGGTAGAAGCCGTACAGCATTATATGGACGAGAAGGGGATGTCGCCCAAAGAAGCCACTTATTATGCCATGAGAGACATTTCCGCACCGGTAGTGGCCATCGCGCTCATACTGGCGGCTGTGTTTGTACCGGTAGGGTTCATTCCCGGCATTGTAGGGCGATTGTATCAGCAATTTGCGATCACGATTGCCATTTCAGTGATTATCTCTGCATTTGTAGCGTTGTCGCTCACGCCTGCTCTTTGTACCCTGTTGTTGAAACCTACGGATCCTGATAAGAAAGAAAAAGGACTGAGTAAATTGTTTGCCAGGTTCAATGCCTGGTTCGATCGGGTTACGCAAAGTTATGTAAGAGGAGTGGATAAGAGTATCAAAGGCAGAACGCTTATTGTTATACTATTGGTACTGATATGTGTTACAGCGGGATATTTATTTATGAAGAAGCCATCCGGCTTTATTCCATCGGAAGATGATGGTAACCTGTACGTGACTTTCCAGCTGCCGCCGGCTTCTTCCACTGCACGTTCGGTACAGGTGATGAACAAGCTGATGAAGGTAGTCACTGAAACGCCCGGGGTAGGGCATTATGCTGCTTTGTCGGGCCTGAACGTGATCAACAACGCATCCAATTCCAACTGCGGCACTATTTATCTGCAGCTGAATCCCTGGGACGCACGTACGAAGAAAAGTGAGCAGGTGCCCGGCATCATAACGGAGCTGCGTAAACGAATTGCTGATGCAGGCATCAATGATGCGAATGTGGAAGTCGTACAGCCGTCGCCGTTACCCGGCGTTGGCGCCACGGTTGGGTTTAGTTTTCAGATCGAACAACGCAGCACTAACGACGACCTGCATGCTTTTGAAAATGTAGTGAAGAAATTTGTGGCAGAAGCCAACAAGAACCCGGCGATAACAGGCGCATACAGCTTTTTCAATGCACATACACCAGGCTTCAGTTTGAACGTGGATCGTGAAAAATGTGAGAAACTGGGCGTTGACGTAGGAGATGTATTTACCACTATACAAGCCTTCATGGGTAGTATGTACATCAACGACTTTACTACCTATAACCGTACTTTCCACGTGGTAGTACAGGCGGATACCGCTTTCCGCAACCTGATATCTGATGTCAATAAATATTATGTCCGTAACTCAGCCGGGCAGATGTTACCACTTGGAACGCTGGTGAGTTATCAGCCGATGGAAACATCGCCGCTTATTTCTCATTTCAATATTTTCCGCTCGGCGGAAATCGACGGTACTTCCGCCGTAGGATACAGCACCACGCAAACGATAGAAGCATTGAAAGACGTAGCCGCCAAAGTGCTGCCACAAGGCTATGCATATGAGTTTTCCGGGCTTAGTCATGAAGAAATCAAGGCTGGCTCTACTACTATTTACATTTTCATTTTTTCCATCACTTTCGTATTCCTCTTCCTGTCGGCGTTATACGAAAGCTGGTCCGTACCTTTTTCAGTGTTGTTCGCTGTGCCAGTGGGTGTTTTCGGCGCTATACTTACGTTGTTCTTTGTGCCGAGCCTTACCAACAACGTTTATGCCCAGATCGGGATGATTACGCTGATAGGGCTGGCTGCGAAGAACGCTATTTTAATCGTGGAATTTGCCAAAGTGCGTGTCGACAGGGGAGAAGACCTGATCCAGTCCACGCTGGAGGCGGTAGGGCTGCGTCTCCGTCCGATTATCATGACTTCCATGGCTTTCATCCTGGGGGTATTGCCATTGGTGCTGGCAACGGGCGCTGGTGCGGTATCGCGGCGTACCATTGGATTTACGGTGCTGGGTGGTATGATTGCCGCTTCTACGATTGCTATTTTTATTGTGCCGGTATTGTTTGTGGTCATCACCCGGTTGTCGTATGGCAAAAAGAAACTGGCATGGCTGAAAGAGCATCACGACAGCCTGATGGAGAAAGCGAAGAAGATAGAACAAACGAATATAGATCCGGAGCTGGAGTTCGAAATACACCGATCCCGCGATTTTAATAAACCAGAAAACGGATGATTGCCAATACATTTATAAAGAGGCCGGTTAGCGCAATTGTAGTATCTATTGTACTTACAATTTCGGGCCTTATTTGTATGGTGAATCTGCCGCTGGATCAATTCCCTAAGATCACCCCGCCAGGGGTGGGTATTTCCGCCAATTATACCGGTGCGGATGCACAAACCGTGGAGCAAACGGTAACCATTCCCATAGAAGAGCAGGTGAACGGGGTACCGGGAATGATGTATATGCAAAGCACCAACACGCAAACCGGTTCGGCGAATATCAGCGTGTTGTTCGATGTGGGCACCAATGTAAATGTAGCTACGCTGAATGTGCAGAACAGGGTGGGGCTGGCTGCGCCTATCCTGCCATCTGTAGTGGGGCAGCTGGGGGTGACGGTGCGCGCCCGTAACCCGGATCAGCTGATGAATATTGCCATCTTCTCTCCGAAAGGCACACACGACATTACTTTCTTAGACAACTATACCAACACCTTTATCGTGGATGCATTGCTGCGTGTGCCAGGAGTAGGCGATGTACAGTCGCGCGGTAACCCCTTCAGCATGCGTATCTGGATGGATCCCGCGAAAATGGCGTCTTACAGCTTAATGCCGGCAGACGTAATAACAGCACTCCAACGGCAAAACATGTACATAGCCGGTGGGGCAGTAGGCTCGCCTCCTCAGCCCTCCACGCAAACCAACGAATATACCATCGTGGTGAACAGCCTGTTGAGCAAGCCGGAACAGTATGAGAACGTAATTGTGAAAACCATTCCGGGCACCGGTAAGATGATTTACCTGAAAGATATTGCCAGGGTGGAACTGGGGAAATTCAACTATGGCAACAAAGGCTTTGCAGATGGGAAACAGGCCACTACCGTGATGGTGTATCAGTCGCCCACCAGCAATGCGCTGCAGACCGCAGAAAATGTATACGCCGCACTGGCAGAGCTGAAGAAATCTTTCCCTCCCGACGTGGATTACGTGGTGCCATTTGAAAACGTGACCATTATCCGGGTTTCTATCAATGAAGTGGTCAAGACCCTGTTCGAAGCGCTGGGCCTGGTGGTGATAGTAGTATTTCTTTTTCTGCAGAACTGGCGTTCTGCCCTTATCCCCATTATTGCCATACCGGTATCCATCATCAGTACATTTATACTCTTCATCCCCCTGGGTTTTACCATCAACACATTAACACTGTTTGGGTTTGTACTGGCAATAGGTATCGTGGTGGATGATGCCATCATTGTAGTGGAAGCAGTGCAGCACTTTATTGACCACGATCATATGTCGCCAAAGGAGGCTACCTATCACGCCATGAAAGAGATATCGGCGCCGGTGGTGGCGATCGCGCTCATTCTGGCATCGGTATTTGTGCCGGTGGGCTTTATTCCCGGTATCACCGGAAAACTGTATCAGCAGTTTGCGATCACCATTGCGATATCGGTAATCCTGTCGGCTTTTGTGGCACTGTCGCTCACACCGGCTTTATGTACCTTACTGCTGCGACCTTCACATATCAACAAGAAATCAAAGCGCTTAAACCTGTTGTTCTTTCGTTTCAACAACTGGTTCGATAAAATCACAGGGCGGTATTCCAAAGGCGTAAGGTATTGTATTAAACAGTCGAAGCTGGTGGTGGTAATGCTTGTTTGCATATGCTTCGGCGCTATATTTCTTTTTAAACAAAAGCCCACTGGCTTTATTCCTTCGGAAGACGGTGGGCGGGTCATGATCGGTATCCAGCTGACGGAGGGCACTGCCACCACGCAAACAGAAGAGTTGTTGCAGCAGATCATGAAGATAGTGGCGGAAACCCCCGGAGTATTACATTACAATGCGATTTCGGGAATGAATGTACTGAGTGGCGGTGCTACTTCCAATGGAGCAAGTATATTCTGTATGCTGAAGCCCTGGGATGAGCGTACCACTCCTGAAACACAGATTCCGGGTATCATGGCGGAGATCAAAAAAAGGATAGCAGCAGCGGGCATCAGGAATGCGAGCATTACGGTAAACGCATCGCCTGCTATCAGAGGCCTGGGAACAGCCGCAGGCTTCAGTATGCAGGTAGAGCAGGGAAATACCAGCGACGATATCCATCAGTTTGAGGCAGTGATGAATAAATTTGTGGCGGCGTTGAAGAAAGATCCGGCCACTGCTACTGCTTATTGCAATTATGCAGCACATACGCCGGCGTTTGAGCTGTCGCTCGACAGGGAAAAGTGTCAGAAATTAGGCGTGAGTGTGGCCGATGTATTCAGCACCTTACAGGGCTATATGAGCAGCCGGCTGGTGGGGAATTTTACCCTGTACAACCGTACTTACCGCGCAGTAGTGCAATCGGATACTACTACCCGCGCCTTAATCAGCGACCTGGAGAAATACTACGTACGTAATTCCGCCGGAGAAATGCTGCCGATGAGTACATTGGTCAACTACCGGCCTATTTCCACCGCTCCGTTGATTACGCATTTCAATATCTTCCGTTCGGCTGAGGTAGATGGCTCTACACCGCCCGGATACAGTACCGGGCAAAGTATTGAAGCGCTGAAACGTGTGGCGGCAAAGGTGTTGCCAAGAGGATATACGTATGAATTCTCCGGGCTCACTTACCAGGAAATAAAGGCCGGAACCATGACGGTGTATATTTTCCTTTTCTCTATCATTTTCGTGTTTCTCTTTCTTGCAGCATTATACGAAAGCTGGTCAGTGCCCTTCTCTGTAATGCTGGCGGTGCCTATCAGTGCCTTCGGTGCCATATTTGCGCTGACTACCATGCCCGCATTATCCAATAACGTATATGCACAGATTGGTTTAATCACACTGATTGGATTGTCGGCCAAGAATGCGATTCTGATAGTAGAATTTGCCAAGGTGCGTGTAGACAGAGGCGAGGATCTGATCAAATCCACTATTGAGGCGGTGGGCCTGCGTCTGCGGCCTATTATTATGACCTCGCTGGCTTTTATACTGGGCGTGATGCCGATGGTGCTTGCATCCGGCGCCGGGGCACAGTCGCGCAAGACCATCGGCGTTACCGTGCAGGGTGGTATGGTGGCTTCCTCATGTATAGCCATATTTATTGTACCCGTGTTATTTGTATTGTTTACAAGATGGAGTTACGGGAAGAAGAAACTGGCCTGGCTTCGCGCTAACCACGAGCTGTTGATGGAGAAGGAAAGAAAGGTGGAGGCACAGAATATTGATCCGGAGCTGGAGTATGATATCGCGCAGGCACGTGAAGAAAATAAACAGGATAGGGAGATGAATAGCTAACGAGGGCGCTTCTTTTGCTGCTGTCTTTTCCCAGGTTGTATGGCATTTACAATCCCCGCTTTTTCCAGCCTCCCGACTGCCACTGTCCTTCATCAATTTTCCACTCACCGTCTTTCCTGACCAGTATATACCGGTACAGAAAATCAATATGATCCTTTGTATAAAAAGTAATCTTGTTCGCCGATACCTGCTCCACGTCTATGATATGTTGCTGCCCGTAAGTGTAATCCGGAGCTCCCGAGTAATGTAAGCTGTGAGGCCGGTGTCCCTGCCGGGGTTTGTTGGTACAGTAAGTTTGAAAGATGGCTTCGCATTGCCTGGCTACATTATCCGAAAAGCCCTCAGCGTTGGCTAATTTTTCCCATTCGGTGACAGCATCAAAAAAGGCGAGCAGCCTTGTTTTTGCAAGCTCCGCCTGCACTTCATCAACGGTTGTTTTTTTCTTAGCCAGCTTCAGCTGCGTCAGTTCAAAATGCTCCATCTGTTCTTTGGTAAACAGGTTGTTTGCTACCACATTTATTTTTGGATGACCGGCAATGGCCAGCAATCCGTCGAAGGTTACTTTCGTATCATCCACCCGGAGCGTTGCCAGCTTTGGAATGCCGGCGATGATCTTTAAGCCGCTGTCGTCTACCACCGTGCTGCAAACCCACAGGCATTCAAGTTTTTTATGTTCCTGGAAATGCGTGAAACCTTCCCCGTTGATATGAGCCTTTGTAATGAACAGATAGGTTAGCTGAGGTAGCCGGGTCAGATATTCAAGCGCCTTGTCGGTGATACCGGTATTTTCGAACATCAGGTTAACCAGCTTGGGAAGGGTGCTGATTGGTAAAACATCTTCATCGGTAATAGCGCAGTTGATGAACGATAACCCCCGCAGCCAGCTGGCTTGTGCTATCTGATTCAATTCTTCCCTGGTGAATGTGCTGTTCTCGAATCGGGCTGTGGTATCTGACTTCGGTATATTTACTTTCATAAGGGCACAATGGTAAGATAAATAAACTGATAAGATAGTGAATATTTTGGCTTTCCGCCATCACTTAAAAAAATAGCATTTAAGCAAATGTTTTTCTTTCGGCTATCCGGCAAAAAAATAATAGAAGAATGGGAAGTGCTTGACATGGCGGGCATAAAAGGAATATTGTCAAAGTAATGTATACGTCCGGTGGCCGCATTCCTGGCAGATAAGATATAGTATTTTCTTACCATGCGGAGAGCCCTCAAATAATAATTTCTTAATAGTGGTTATGTAGCTTTACACCTGTTACATAAACATAAGTTCATGAAGTATCTTATTCTTTTGGGGGCTTTCCAGGCATTGGTCGTATTTAGTATATTTATCATAAATAAGAAGTGGAAATCATCCGACAGGATATTGAGCTGGTTCCTGGTATGGGTATTTATTCACCTGGGCAGCGGTTTCCTGTTACATACGATTTTCCCTCATGCGGAAATCCATAAAGGATTTTATACTTTCATCTCCCTTATCTACGCACCATTGCTATGGCTGTATGCAGCGCAGCTCTCCGGCAGGCATCAGCGCCTGGGAAGAAAAGCGGCCTGGCTCTTCCTCCCGGCATTATTGGCCGCCATGGTATATTTCACAATAGCTGGTTATGTGATTGTTCACAGGGGAGTAACTCCTCCGCTGATCTCGCTCTATAATAAGACCATAGGCTATGCCGGCATGATATCATTTCCCGTATTTGGAATTTTATCATTGATGGAAGTTCGTCATATACCTGCTTTCTGGCAGCCGGAAAGACAACTTGTTCGCTTTATGACAGTGATAATGCTGATATTATCCGGGCTCATGGTAGGTATTATGATTAATGACCAGCTGCCACCCGCAGCCCGCCTGATCCAGGACACGCACCTGTGGGGCAGAATATTTACCTATAGCTTTCTGTTAAGCATTTGCCTGGCCATAGGGCGGGTAAGAATATTGGCGCTCACGCATGCCGCCAGTGATTTACCTCTGATGAACCACGGGCAGGAGCTACTTTCACCTGGACCTGTGTTATTGACGGAATCGGCCACACCAACGGAAGTACCGCGTAAATCTGTGCTCACTATTGCCCAACAGGCCCGCGTGGCTGAGGATATAAAACGGGTAATGGAAACGCAGGGATTATATACCGATCCGGAATTGACCCTGGATAAACTGGCAGCTACGATGGAAATATCCAGGCATCATATTTCAGAAACGCTGAACCAACACCTGGGAATGTCTTTCTACCAGTTCATTAATGAATACCGGATCAGGGAAGTCATAAAACTGATCGATGCCAACAAGGCAAGTAGAGATTCGCCCAACCTGCTTTCCCTGGCTTTTGAAGCCGGCTTTCATTCCAAATCTTCCTTTAATCAATACTTCAAAAAGGTAACAGGCCTCACACCTTCCGCTTATTTGAAAAGCAAAAATACCGTCAACGGTTACACTTAAAAGATCGTCGACGAGATATAAATCTGCTGTCTTAACAATAAGGTAATATCTAATAACTTATTGATTATAAGTAGATAGGGAATTAAAAGGTCCTCGTCGATCTACAAGGTCGTGTTGATTTATCTACAAGGACGACTTCCTCCGGCGGCCGGCTCAATTTCGCGGAAAAATTTTTCACGCATGAGTAGCCGGTTTTTACTGATTATTTTATTGCTGCCTGTTTTCTGTGCTGCGCAGCAGATCAGGGGTACCATTTTATCCAAAGAAGGCCCGCTGCCTTCTGCCACTATCGTCATCGACGGAACTGGTGCACAAACAGATCTTTCCGGGGTTTTTGATATTGCCGTTAAAAGAACCGGGAAGGTGACTATGAAGATTAACTACATCGGATTTGCCGTCAAAACGATCGATGTAGTAGTTCATTCCGGCATTAACCAGCTGGGTACTATCATGATGGAACCCGCCAACGATGTGTTGGGAGAGGTGGTGGTGAAAGGGGCTTCTGCCGGTTCACAGATAAGGGCAATCAGCATTAAGAAGAATGCACCGGGCATTATGGAAGTGCTGGCGGCAGACGCCATCGGTAAGCTGCCCGATCGTAATGCGGCCGAGGCAGTGCAACGTATCCAGGGCGTTTCCATCGAAAGAGACCAGGGCGAAGGACGGTACGTATCTGTGAGAGGTACGCCCATCCAGTGGAGCGCTACGCTGCTCAACGGCAACCGCCTGCCCACTGCCAGCCTCGATTACACCGATCGCCGTATACAAATGGACATTTTCCCCTCTGAGCTGATAGAGTACGTGCAGCTCTCAAAAGCCATTACCCCGGATATGGAAGGGGATGCCATCGGCGGCTCCATTAACTTCATTACCAAAGCCGCTCCGCAGTCGAAGATGCTTCGCATCAACGCCGCAGGCGGATATGGCGATCAGGCCCGGAAAGGCTCCTACAATGCCTCTGTCGTTTACGGCGATCGCCTGATGAAAGGCAAACTCGGTTATGTGCTCTCTGCCGTGATCTGGGATCGCACTTCCGCCCAGGATCGTTATAACATGAACTACGATTTCTCTAACCCCAACGCAAGGCAGTCGTTTTCCATCACCGACCTGCAGCTGAGGGATTATATCGCCCACCGGCGAACCACCGGACTGAATGCAGGACTGGAGTACCGCTTCAACGACCGGCACAAAATACAGTTCAAGGGCCTCTACAGTGAGTTCCTGGATGGGCAAATGGTACGGGAAACCTATTTTTACTTCAACGCTAAAAATGCCACTATCACGTCCCGGGCTTCCAACTACCACACCAGCCTGTATTCCGGTGAACTGAGTGGACAGTCGGAATTGTCGTCCAGGCTGCACCTCGACTGGGCCGCCAGCATTGATAAGTCGAAGTTCCGCTTCAAAGATCCCGGCTACTATCCAATGGCTACTTTCCAGCAGGCGGCTACCTATGAAGGATTGGCATCTGATGGAAAGAAATACCTGGCGATGGATGCGCCGGATGGGAAAGGAGATGCGATAGATGCCGTATTGCCGCATTTGTCGCCCTCAACACCCATCAGTGCCGATGCCATGAAGCTTTCCCAGGTGATCATGCTGCGCAGTACGAATTGGGAAGAAAACAAACGCTTTGGTGTCAACCTGAAATATAATCCCAACAACAAACTGTCGCTGAAATTTGGTGGCAAGTTTATTCACAAGGATAAAGTTGTGCAATCGCCCTACAGCGTGTATGTTGGCGGTGTAACCGGTCCGGCGCCTACACTGGCCGGTTTGGGTACAGAGCCGTTTCCCTATAACGGCGGCTTCCTTACAGAAATCGGCTCGCCTTATAACAACGTGATCATCGATCAGATGCCGTTAAACCAGGTGAAAACGCTGCTAACGCCGGAAGGAATCAGCAAGAACCACTTGTATCCTTACCAGGTCGATTCGGCTACCAATGCCTCCGGCGCCACCAAATATTTTACAGGCGTTGAAAACGTGTATGCGTTGTATGCAATGGGCGAATACAAAGTATCCGATAAGCTGACATTAACGGGCGGCATCCGCAACGAATATAACCGCATCACTTTTAACGGGAGCAAGGTAACCACCGGGCCTGCAGGGAAACAAATAACCGCGCTTACGCAAGACAACAGCTATAACGCGTTTCTGCCCATGCTGCATGCAAAATACAATGTAACCCCCAACGATGTGATACGCGTCGCTTACACCCGCAGCTTTGCCCGCGCGGATTTTAATAACCTGAACCCCGGCACCACACAGGACGATGTGAACAAGGTGATCAGCAGAGGCAACGCCAATCTGAAACCCACTTTTGCCAATAATTTCGATCTGATGGCGGAACATTATTTCGGTGGTATCGGTCTTGTTAATGTGGGGGCATTCTATAAAAAGCTGACAGATCTGATCTACACCAATCAATGGTCCGAAAATATTGGCGGCGTACAATACGCCATGAGCGAGCCCGATAACCTGCAGGGCGCCTGGCTGGCGGGCATCGAAGCTGGTTTTGCAAAACGCTTTACCGGTTTACCCGGCTTCTGGAAAGGATTCGGTATCGATGCTAATTACACGTTCACGGATTCCCGGGTGAATATTCCCCGCTTTACGGATGGTCACGAAACGCTGGATAAAAGCGTTATCCCGAAGCAGGCCAAACACATCTTCAACGCGTCGCTGATGTACGAATACGGAAAATTCATGGCCCGGATTGCGGGTAACTACAAAGGCAAGTACCTGGATGTAATCCGCCAGGCTGCCGGCCCTGACCACTATCGCTGGTATGCACAGAACTTTACCGTCGATTTTTCTGCGTCGTATGCGATCACACCAAAGATCAGAACCTTCCTGGAACTGAATAATATCACCAACGCGCCGGTACGCTACTATCACGGCACTTTCGACCGTGTAGAGCAGGCGGAATGGTATTCGATCCGCGGCCAGATAGGCATCAGTGCTAAAATCTTCTAACTAAAAAACAATCAACAATGCAAACAATGATGAACAAGGCGTTCGCCACACTGTTGCTGGCAGGTACAACCGGCATTTGCTGCGCGCAATCCCCGGCCACTAAGCTGGATGATCTTAAAATTAATCAGGTACAGGTACTCGGTACACACAACAGCTACGCCCGTCCGGCGGATTCCACTGTGCTGGCCTATATAGATCCCATCTTCGACAATCTGGCGGGCAGCTACATAAAAGCGATGAAACCTGAACAGCTGGCGGCCTTTCAGGAATATCACCCCAATAAAATGAAAATGAGCGAAGGGCTCAAATACAATCACCCTCCCTTCAATGTGCAGCTGGATTCAGGTTTGCGTAGCCTGGAAATAGATGTATATAACGATCCTACCGGCAACCGTTTCAACGACCCTGCTGTGTACCGGGAGCTGCGGAAGAAAGGATATAATAACCTCACGCCATTTGACACCAAAGATCTCGACAAACCCGGCTTCAAAGTGTTGCACATGGCCGATATAGATTTTCGCACTCACTACACTACCTTCCGGGATGCCCTGCTGGCGCTGCGCACCTGGTCTGATGCACATCCCGATCATTTCCCGATTTTTATCATGATAGAAGCAAAAGATCAGGGGCTGCCTATCTTTCCAAATTCCGCGAAAGTACTGCCCTTCGATGAAAAAGCCTTCAATGACCTGGACCAGGACGTGGTGCAGTTGTTGGGCAGAAACAAACTGATCACACCCGATGATGTACGCGGCCGGTTTCCAACCCTGCGGGAAGCTGTATTGGCGCAACAATGGCCAACAGTGAAGGCTGCCAGGGGCAAATTCATTTTCCTGCTACTGCCTTCTACTGCCGGTATGAACCTCGTATCGGACTATGCGAAGAACAGGCCTAATCTTGAAGGCCGGGTAATGTTTATGCAATCGACACCGAAAGACAGCTACGCTGCATTTTTCCTGATGGACAATGCCATTGTTCGTCAGCGTGAAATACAGCAATTGGTGAAACAGGGTTTCCTGGTCAGAGCCCGCACGGATATTGAAACCTATGAAGCTAAAGTGAATGATCTTACCCGCGCCAAAGCAGCTTTTTCAAGCGGTGCACAAATCATTTCAACAGATTTCTTCCGCGAAGGAAACGGCTATGGTACCAGCTATGTGGTGAAATTACCGGGAGGAGGAGAGGCCAGATCCAATCCTGTTAACGGTAAAGAGAAATAAATTCAAAGGCGCCGGGTGAATCCCGGCGCCTTTGAATTTATCTGCTATTATTGAAGCGATCAGGGCTGATACCGCTCTGCAAAGTCGATCGCTGCCTCCAGGTTAATGCCGCTTTCCCAGGGCCTGCAACGCGTTCCCATAGGCTGATTATTTTCATAGTATTCCACCCACGCCCCGGTTTCATCTGGTACTTCCATCATTTGTTTGTAGATCTCCGCTTTCAGCGGATGATTGATGCGTGTGAGTGAATAAAGAAAAAGGCCGTAATCATATCCTACAATACGATCTTTCTGTACCGGACTGGATGGAAAATATCCTGTAGCCTGATACGTGGCTGCCACATCTTTTACAAACGCCGCCATCTGTTGCTGTGACAGGCTTTTCACGTTTATATAAAAAGGTACAAGGCTAACTGAAGGGATATAAAATTTTTCCGGCTTTGCAGGCGGCAGGCTTCTGGTAGCAAAGCAATGAGCACACAGGTACCTGTTGGCCGAAGTCCGCTGCGTCCAGCCGAAGTACTCGCATCCCGGTCCGCCGATTCCTTCACAAACACCATGACGGAAAGGCGGATAGGTTTCATTATTCATGCGAAGCGGGTTGTTGGTCAGTAGTTTCCCGTTGTCCAGGAAATTGGCGGCATAATGTGCTTTTGTTTCCTGTAAAATTTTATTGCCGGCAGCAATGGTGGCAGCGGGCCAGAGATGCTGCTGGTGTACCCAGTCTAACAACAACTCACCACCTGTAATAAACAGCAACGTAGCTTCGGCCGAACCATCCATCAGCGTAGTCCGGGGCAGGATGCCACCAGCTACATAGGTTTCATCTCCGTTGAACGGCAGCATATGCTTCACCAGGTTTTTTGTCTGGCACTGCCAGGCCCATTCCAGCATGGGCAGGATCTTCCGGAGGAAGGACGCATCCCTGGTTTTGTTGTAATAATCGAAAGCCTGGATGATAAGATATCCGGTTATTTCTACTTCGTCGTTCTCATGTATATGAAACGCATCCATGCCGATGCCCTGCGCATTATGCAGCACGCCCTTTTGCTGCCATATCCTGAAATAAAAATCAAGAATGGCTTTGGCTTCTTTGTAATAACCCAGCTTCAGCAAACACCTGGATACGCCATACTGATCACGTATGTAGCCCAGGTGGTAGTTATGCCCGGCCAATACCGCGCCTTCAACACTTTGCTGCGTTTTGATGATGATAGCCACATCATCAATTTCCTCTAAAAGCTTCTCCCGCAAGGGAACGTTAGCCGGGAACCTGTCGTTGAAAGGGATCCGGCCGGAACTAAAGTTCTGCCAGTACTTCCGGGATGCTTCCAGTAACGTGGCGGTTTCCTGTCTTAATACAGCTTTAGTATTATTGACACACTCCGGGTAAGAGGGGCCTCCGCAGATCATGAACGTAGTTTCTCCGGGTGTGCATTCCAATGAACTGTCGCTCAGCCTGGCATGCCCTTTTACCAGTAGCTGGTGACAGCTTTCCAGTATCATGGGGTATTTGCCATATACAAAGGTGCCCGGAGGTGTTTTTAGTAAGATGGCACTACCCGTCATATCATCTTTATAAGTATTACTATTCACAAAAGCGGGTGTGGCCACCGGCCTGCCGATACGGAAGCTCACCGGTTCCGTGCATTGTATCTTCCTGATAAAACAAGGCAGGCTGTCGGCAACAAAATCGGTGAGGGTAGCGATCTTTTTACCATCGCGGTACAATTCATGTTGCCAGATAGCCGTGCCTTTTTCCCGACGGGAAGTGACCGCCAGATGGCCATTCAGCTGCATGTCCAGCACAGATGGAGCACTGTACGGCGGACCAAAGGCCTGTATGATATCGGCCTTGTTTTCGTATATCGCCAGCCGGCCGTTGCCAATACAGGCAATGGGCTGGGATTGTGCTATTACATGAGTGGTTTGTAGGATGCCTGCTATCGCCAGCAGGCTCAGAAAACGATACGGTAGCTTCATGCTTGCAGAGTGTTAACCATCCTCTGTTTACGGTGCCACAACTTTCGGGATCAGGCACAGCAGGCTGGTGTAGGTGTGATGTGGAATTTAGTTGTAACCAAAATACAGTTTGGTATGGTTAAATGCAAGCTGTTTTATTTATATCTCCGTAAAAACTATCAGTTATAGCTTAACTCTACTATCTCTTTTACTTTATCCGGTGTTACGATACCGTTTTCTCCCAGTTTGGTCCAGCCTCTTTGCTGGAAGCGGTCTACAATAATAGCGGCTGTTTTGGCAAAGTCGGGTGTGTAGGAAGAAAGCTTCCTGTTCATGCCCATCTGATCGAGGAATGCTTCCGTTTTCCGGATGGCTTCCCGTGCTATGGTATCTGTATCGCTGCCACTGATGTTCCAGACACGGCGGCCGTATTGTACCAGCTTATCTTTCTTGGCATCAAACAACACCTTGTACAGATTAGGACCAATGATGGCCAGGGTGCGCGCATGGTCAATGCCATAGAGGGCTGTCAGCTCATGACCGATCATATGGGTAGCCCAATCGGTGGGTACGCCTTTTTGTATCAGGCCATTCAGGGCCATGGTACAGCTCCACATGAAATTGGATGCCAGTGCATAATCGTCCGGATGTTCCACCACTTCAGGGCCTACTTCAATCAGTGTTTGCAGGATACTTTCCGCAAACCTGTCCTGCAGGTAAGCAGCTGTCGGATAAGTAAGGTACTGCTCCATGACATGCGTAAAAGCGTCTACCACACCGTTTTCCAGCTGACGCTTAGGCAGAGAAGTGATCACCGTAGGATCACATATCGAGAAAGCCGGGAACAGGGCAGGGCCTCCGAAGGCCAGTTTCTCCTGCGTAGCGGCTATGGTCACCACAGCGCCCGAATTCATTTCGCTGCCGGTAGCAGGAATGGTTAGTACTGTACCAAAAGGCACTGCATTTTCCCTGATCGACATCCTTTTAAGCAGGATCTCTTTAGGATCGCCCTCGAATTTTACAGCTGCCGAGATGAACTTGGCGCCGTCAATTACAGAACCACCACCAACAGCCAGGATAAAATCCAGTTGCTGTTGCCGTATTATGTCCACCGCTTTCATCAGTGTTTCGTAATGGGGATTGGGCTCAATCCCACCAAACTCAACAATATTAAATCCTTCCAGTGCTGCTTTCACCTGGTCGTAAACACCGTTTTTAAATATACTGCCACCGCCATAAACCAGTATGATCCGGGCTGTGCGGGGAACCAGCTCTTTTAGCCGGGCCATCTGTCCTTTACCAAACACCAGCCTCGTAGGGTTATATAAATCAAAGTTTACCATATATACAAAGATAATTAAGAATAGGGAATGTGGAATGAAGAATGAAAGCGGAGATAGTAAACGCGGAGATCAAATTTGCGTTTACTATCTCCGCTTTCATTCTTCATTCCACATTCCCTATTCTTAATTCTAACGCAAGTTTTCTACCTGCTGTCTCAGCTCCTGCAACGATCCGTTTTCTTTAGCGTCGGCATACCGCTGCAATGCGTCTTCCAGTTGTTCCTGTTCCTTTGCATTATAGGGTGCTCCGGCGCCCAGATTTAAAGGCCACTGCCGGGCTTCGTTTATTTTCTGCAAAGCAGGAGCGTAGCGCTTTTTGTCCAAAGCGTCCAGTGCCAGCAGTAGTTTTACTTTCCTGTAAAGATGATGCCCTTCCTGGGCGCCTTCGTACGGAAGTACATTAACATCGGCCAGTACTTTCTCTGCTGCTGTGTTGCGTTTGTTCAGTACGAGGCAGCGGGCATAGAGCATGGTGGTGATGTAACGTTTCGGTGATCGCTGGTGGTAAGGAGTAATTGTTTTCAACGCATCGGCATAGGCGTTTTCTGTTATCAGCTGCTCCGTGAGCATTTTGCCATAACGCCATTCCCCGGGAGCCAGTGTAGCGCTGCGGGCAATGTCAGCATGACGTTTAGCCGTTTCATTATTTTCGTATAAGCGTGAACGTAAGGCATAGAGCGGCGCGAAGCTAACTGATTCCGGAATGCCCTGTAGTAGTTCCCGGGCTTGTGTACTGTCGTTCCGGAAGAGGTATATCAACGCCAGGTAATAGCGGGGTTTCCAGTTGTTGCCGGCCTCCATTGCCCATTTCATCACAGGAGCGCTCTCTTCGCGGAAAGGAAATACCAGTGCCGGATTGCTGCTGTCCGCAGCCGTTAGCAAGGCGCTGTTGCCTGCCTCCCGACGGTGCAGGTAGGCTTTCCAGTAGGCGATTTCGGATTGTGCCGGCGCCAGATCCAGCAATGTCTGCGCTTCTTTCAGCAAGCCTGTATTGTAGTACCAGATCGCCATTTCGAGGTAGGTTTCCTGGGGCAGTTCGTTCCGGATTTGCGACTGAAATGCTTTGCGGTGGCTATCATCCGGCTGCAGCAGGTATTGCTCGAAACGGGCGAAGTGATTGAGCGGGTCCAGTGCCAGGATGCTGTCGTACGCAGCAGCAGCTTCCTGGCGCCGGCCCTGCTGTCGCCCTGCTATGCCCTGAATCAGCAGCCCGTTGATATTACCACGATTGTTGGCGCAGCTTTTCACGGCGTAGTAACCCGCTTTTGCAGGATCGTTCTTCAGCAGGTACAGCCGTGCCAGTTCTGTATTGGCGGCATCCCGGAACGGTGTGGTAAGGGTGGCCACTTCCAGCCCGTCCAGCGCATCGTAGTACCTGCCGAGCCTGGCGGCTGCCAGGCCGTAGTAATAGTTGGCCCCGGCATCGTAGGTGTCAATGGAGAGGGCGTGCTTTGCACAGGCGAAAGCCGAATCATACGCCATCTTACGGTAATGTATAAACGCCATTTCAACAAGGGCGGGTACGAAATGCGGATCAATGGCCAATGCTGCGCGCAGCCTCGCTTCCCCCGCGGCATAATTCCTGAACCGGAGCAGGTCGCGTCCCATCATGTAATGTCCGTATGCGCTGTGCTGATCAAATTCCTCAGGCCCTGTCAGCGGCCGGGAGAGATGTTTTTCCGTATCGGCGGTATCGAGAGCGGTGGTGGCGCCTGCCAGCACTACGGTAGCTGCCTGGGCGCCTTCCGGCAGAGGTACGGTGTAATGTGCAGCCTGTAACGGTAACAGCCGTACGTTGTTGCCGTATAAAAGACGCCCGCTGGCATCATATACCTTTAAACTATCGTTTAGCCGTTCCAGTGGGGAAACGGCTATATTGAGCTGCCGGCCTTCCTGGCGGGCGTATACCACGCCATGCAAACTAACATCTGTAAAACCGCCTGTTTCGCGAAAGGGGAACCAGTATTCTTCCCAGGTGTCGCTGGCATATGGCTGAAAGCCAACCTGACGGAAAGGAGTGAGGCTGCTGTTTTCCATGTTCTGATTAAACAGGCGCCCACTCTGGATTTCACAATACTGGCCGGCTTTATCGGTCAGCAGCCGTTCCCATATTTTGCCCTGATCCGATAAGGCCCAGAGAAATACTTTTTTCCCGAGCTTGTCTTCCCGGTTGGCATAATGTACCATACCAAAATCTTCGCCACGCCAGTAGGCGCCAAAGTAGTTACTGTGCGTGCCCAGTACATGATAGGATTTATCGGCGCCAAAATTGTTTGCTGCGTATACGGAAAGGTTCCGGTCGTGCTCCCGGGGCCATGTTCCCGGCTTGCCATCATGACCGATATAATTAGTACCGGGATACAGCAACTCCAGATCCGGCCCGGTTTTGATACCGAGGTTCGCCCAGGAATAATAAGGCTGTACCAGCGGCGTACCGTTATGCCAGAAGGAACGGGTAAGGAAATAGCCTTTGTCGGCCGGCAAACGGATCTCCACAGTCCATTTGGTTCTTGTCAGCAAATCCAGCGTGCTGATGAAACAACTCACGCTGTTGTCGGCATTCCTGCGCGTCAGGTAATCCACCGGTGTAGCGCAGTTGGGCGTGTGCCCTATAATACCGTAGTTCGATTCAATACCGCCGCTGGTCCATGGGCCACGCATCGCGATATCCCTGAATTTCACCACATCGTTATCATAAAGAAAGGGCTTGCCAGTCTTCTTATCAATGGCGGTCCATATTTTACCTCCTATCTCCGGTAATATCAGCACTTTGATATAATCATTTTCCAGTTCCACTACCTTCCATTCCCGCTGCTCCGGCTGATCCGTGAAGCCGTCGAAACGGAAATAGGGATAGATGCGCTGTGCCGGTACAGGATCCGGATCAGAAAAAGGATAGGTCTTGTAGTTTTTCTGATATTCCCTGACAGACGCTGCGTGCTGCGCGGCTGATAGCAACGGAAGCAGCAGCAGGCATAATAGGCGGTACATGGCTTTTTTCATGCTTAGGAAGATACGCTAAAGAGATCATTAATCCATGCGCCGGCCTAATGCGCCTGCCGGTATTTGAAATCCGAAGGCCTGAAATTAGTGAACTGATAAAAAGCATTACTGAAGGCGGAAATACTCTGGTAGCCAACAAAGTAGGCGATTTCACTCATGGAATAACGGCTTTCCAGCATCATTTCAAAGGCCTTTACCATTCGCAGCAGTTTGAGGTATTGGAGAAATGAAATACCTAAGGTCGACTGAAACAGTCGTGAGAGTGAACGTTCGCTCAGGCCGAACCGGCTGCTTACGCTTTGCAGGGAATGGCCTTCTGAAATATTAACATCTATATATTTCATAATCTCCCGCATACGCTTATTCTCTGTGGAGGGTAAAGCCGTTGGAAGTACCCGCTGACTGATTTCAGGAAGAAGGTTTTTGATATTGGAAAGAAAGGCGTAACCACTGTCTTGATAAGTAATATGTCGTTCCCATTTTTCCGAATATTTAATCATCTGTAATAACAGATCGGAGATGGGATAAATGCCCAATTGTTGATAGAAAGGGTCTTTATCATCGTCGTAGGTATAGAAAAAAATAGATCTTAATACCGTACCCGAATGCCCTACCGTCAGCACATGTTCCAACCCGGCAGGCACCCAGAAATAATGACGCGCGGGAATCACGTACGTTTTGCTCTTTACTTTGAGATAGGCAAGCCCTCCTTCCACATAAGATAACTGTCCTTTCTTATGCCGGTGAACAGGGATGTGCTTCTCCGATTTTTCATGCATTACATATACTGAACGGGGCTTCCGGTCGATGTCCGGCAGCGAAGCTATTAAACTCATATATGGCCTGAATGATCAAATTTTATGCAATTTAACAACAACTGCCAAGCTGGCCAAAATCCATTCAGAATGGGGCAGGCAGGCCTTTTTTCAGGTATAACACTGTTTTATTGAGATAGGGGAACAGGAAGATCAGTAATAACGTTAAAACCAGCATGGCACTGATCATTTCAAAGTAATCCATCGCAAACCGTATCTGGTCCTGCGCGTTCACCGATTTCAGCAGCAGCCGGCTGGAGATTTTAGCTGCTTTATCAGGTTGGGCGCCATGACTCAGTAAAACATGCGTCTGCTGCAGGATGCGGGCTTTGGCGGCGGGGTTCAGCCTGGTGAGCGACTCCTGAAAGGTAGCATAGTGGCTGCTTTTGCTAAACAGTTCAAAATAATTGATCAGCGCAATACTCGAACAGAAGCCTGTGAAGCGCACCAGCAGGCATATGCCGGCAGCGGAACTGCTGATCTGTGGCTGCACGGAAGCCACCACAAACACAATAGTCGGCGTCATCAACATGCCGATACCCAGTCCGTGTAACAGTAACGGGAGTACGAAAACATTTTCGTTGGCTGCATTGCTGAATAACGTATACATCCAGATATGATAGATGAGCAGCATACCGAAGCCGATGGCCCAGATCCGGCGCATGGGATGTTTCTGCAATACCATGGCGCAGGAAATGATGATACTGCATACCATCCCGGCTATATTGAACAGCATGAGATGGGAAATATGAATAGGGTCTAAACCAAGTACAGTAGAGAAGTAAGCATTCGCGATGTTGGAAGTAAACCTGCATATATACAGAATGAAAAGCAGTAACAGGCCCACTTTGAAGTTCCTGGATACAAATACACGCAACTGAAAGTAAGGCCGTTTCATGCTGAATTGCCTGACAATAAAAATGATCAGCAGCAGACCCGCTATCAGAACGGCATAAAGCAAGCGAGTATCTTCCAGCCAATAATATTGCTGCCCGTATACCATCATAAAACCAAAGAGGCAAAGTATCACCGCATAGATCACAAAGCTGGCCCAATCCAGCTGGTAGAGCGGGAATTTAGCATTGAGCCGGATGTTGTTCATCATCACTCCCAACAGCACCAGACTGGGAATATAAGAGAACATGGCGCATTTGTACAGGGTATTGAAGTTAAAGTTGTCGATCACATCTGCCGTAACAAAATTATTAAAAGGGATAATGCAGATCAGCATTCCGAAAAAAACAGCATAGCCGATTTCCCTTGCCCGCTCGCTTCTCAGCCGGTTGAATATCAGCGCCAGGGAGAGGTTTACGGTGCACGTAAAAGCCATTCCCTGAATGAATCTGCAAATCAGTAACACTAATAAATGCGTCGTCGTAAAACAAATAAAAGAAGTAATCAGCTGTATGAACGTAATCAGGAAGAAATATTCCTTCGTGGCCAGGTAACGGAAGAAACGCTGTTCCAGCGAGAAGAAACTAACATAGCCGGCATAAAAGATCACTACGGAAAACTGAACATCGGCCGGTTCAATACCACTGTAACCCGCTGCTGCTGCTATGTTGGCGAGTGGTAAGAAAAACAGCACCAGGCTGGGTAACAGCACAATGAACAGCACCAGTTTTATCAGCCACTCCGGTACCCAGGGCTTGAATAAAGGAATGAGCTTACCCATGCGGATATTGATTTTTGCGGATGCTGACATTCACGTTCATACCTGCTTTCAGCGGTGCAGTGATCGCTTTGGCGTCAGTAAGCCTGATGCGTACAGGAATACGCTGTACTATTTTTACGTAGTTGCCGGTGGTGTTATCCGGAGGCAGGAGGGAAAAACTGGAGCCGGTGGCCGGCGATAATGAAATGATACAACCTTTAAAGCGGGTGCCGGGATAGGCATCTGCTTCAATGTCGGCCGTGTCGCCTACTTTCATATTGCGTACCTGCGTTTCTTTATAATTCGCTACTACCCATTTATCCGTTTCGCTGTTAACGATGTAAGCAAGTGTTTCGCCAGCGTTGATCATTTGCCCTGTTTCTATAGTCCTGCGCCCCATCCGGCCGTTGTAAGGCGCCAGTATGACGGTATAGGAGGCGTCCAGTCTGTGACGATCGAGCAGGGCCGATAAGCGCCTGCTTTCTGCATTGATAACGCCGCGCTGCGTAGCCGCCTCGCCGACTTTCGCCAGCGAGGCCTGATACGCATCCAGGGCTGCCTGGTACTCTGAATTGGCAATATCGTATGCTGATTTTATATGCTCCAGTTGCTGTTTGGTGGCAGATCCGGTTTCAAAAAGGCGCTGGTAGCGGTCGTAATCCAGCTGCTGCTTTTCCAGCTTAGCTTTGGCCACTGCTATCTGCGAGTTATTGACCTGCGCCGTTTTTTTGAGGGTTTGTATGTTGCTCTCGAGTACCACCACCTGGGCCGATGAATGGTTCAATGCAGCGGCAGTCTGCTCTTCCTGTATTTTGTATTCACGGTTATCTATCAGCAGTAAGGTATCTCCCTTATGTACTTCCTGGTTTTCTTCAAAACGTATATCGGTGATAAAACCGCCTGCACGGGAAATAACGGGATTGATGTATTCCTGTACCTGTGCATCGTTGGTGAGTTCGGCCTTATAGATGACTAGCAGCGAGCGGACTCCCCATACCAGCAGCACCAGTACAATAATGCCTGCCATCCAGGCGGTTATTTTTGTGACCATACGGTCGGTAACAATGTATTTTTTCGACTGGTTCATGCTTAGAGATCTCCTATGATATACTGTAGTTTATAATATTGTAACCTGGCTGCTACCAGCGAGGCGGAGAGTTCAAATTTTGTTTGCAGCAGCTGTACATCCGCATCCAGCAGATCGGTTATTAAAGCCGTTTGATTAGCATACGTATTGGTAACGATCCTGTAATTCTCTGTGGCCTGCGCCACGTTTTCTCTTGCAACGGTAATACGCTGAAGGTCTTCCTCGTAGCGGATCCTGGCTTCGTTTATCTGTTGCCGTAAGTCTTCTTCCAGGTGCTGTTGTTCCAGTGTTTGCTGCGATAATTCTATGCGTGCGGCGGCTACCTTATTTTTGTTATGATAGAAACCCGATACCGGGAATGCTGCTTTGATGCCTATGATGCCGAAGCCATATGGTGCTGCGGCGTAAGGATAAAGCATGGTTTGAGGATAAGCGTAATTGTATTCCGCATATAAACCCGCTTTGGGAGCCAGATTACCTTTTATATCCTGTACTTTAATTTTACTGAGTGTAGTTTGCTGTGCTGATATTTTATATTGATGAGAATGCTGTAGCGCTGCATTAACGTAGGTTTCAGCCGGTTCCAGCGGAAGAGTATCGGTTGATTCACCTGGCAGTACCCGGAAATTAGTGGCTTCGCCTATCAGTATATTCAGTTTCTGTGAGGCAATGGTGATATCATTTTCCAGTTGTACCAGCAGCATTTTCTGACGGGAAAGTTTGAGCTCAGCCCGCAGTACATCGCTGTTTAGTACCACTCCGTTCTTTTGGAAATCCCTGATCTGTGCCAGCTGCTTTTCCTGCTCGGCAATGTTCTTCACAACGAGATCACGAAACTGCAGGTGCTGCTGGATATCAAGATAGTAGGTGGTGGCCCGCAGGTGTATATCAGCAGCAGAAAGATGCAGCTGCTCGGAGATAAGCTGGTGGCGGGTGTTTTCGGCGGAGATCTTAAGATTGGTTTTGTTACCGTTGTAGAGATTAAAATAAGCTTCGCTGCCTATTTTATAACGCGTGTGTATAATGTTGTGCTGTGTGGGCGGCTCCAGCAAGCCGTTTTCATACATCGGCAAATTGGAAGCCCTTTCCAGATTCCCTTTTACAGATAGCTCCGGCAGCACCGCTGCTTTGGCATCATTGATCTCTTTTTCACTGGCGGCTACTTTAAGTGCCTGTATTTTAATGACCTTACTGTATGCATCTGCTTTAGCCCATATTTCAGACAGGGATAACGGAACAGCAGTAACAGTATCTGGTTTGTTTTGAGCGTTTAAACTATTTACAATTAGTATGAAGATACCAATCACACCAGGCACTTTCAAGCGATACAACATTATTTATTTTGTGCGCAAAGGTAGATGTACTCCGTATTGGAAGTTTTCCTTAAATAGCCAATTATTTGATGATTCCAGCCAAAAGAAAGAATTGAGAATAGGGAATGTGGAATGAAGAATGAAAGCGGTGATAGTAGCGAATATGATCTTCGCGTTTACTATCTCCGCTTTCATTCTTCATTCCACATTCCCTATTCCTAATTCTTAAAACGGGTATTTCCTCATCCCCCCATCCACTACTGCCACTGTTCCTGTAACGTAACTGGCCCGCGGAGATACAAGAAACACGGCCATGTTGGCCATATCTTCCGGTGTACCGAAATCGCCCAACGCAATTTCCTGGTCTGCAAATTTTTTGCGCTCATCGCCCGGGAAAAAGCGGCGGATATTATTCGTGTCTATCAAACCCGGCTGCAGGCTGTTTACCCTGATGCCGTATTTACCCAACTGTACGGAGAGCTGTTTGGCCCATACTGCCGTTGCTGCTTTGGCTACTGCTGAGGCGTTGATGGACCCCAACTCATAGGTGCTCGTAATATTCAGAATAGCGCCCTGTTTGCGTTCCATCATATGAGGCAGCAGCGCCTGCGTTAACTGACGGTGCCGGTTGAAATCGAGCGTGAGGGAATCATTCCAGGCTTCGTCTGCTCCGGTTATATCCAGCGGTTGGCTGCGGCCCGTATTGTTGACGAGAATATCCACATGGCCCAGCGCATTCAACGCGGCTGCTGCAATATGCTGAGCGGCATCTGCGGCCATGAAATCCTGTACAAATGTAATGGGCGTCGTTCTTCCGGCCGCAGTTACTTCTTCTTTAAGACTATTCAGCAGATCGTTGTTCCTGGCCGTAGCAAAAACTGTCACACCTTCCAATGCAAGTTGTTTCACAATAGCGCGACCAATTCCCTGACTGGCGCCTGTTACCACCGCTGTTTTTCCTTTTAAATAGAGATCCATGATTTTTCTGAAGTTTTAAATCCGATGTAAAAGTAAAGCGGGTACTGCATATAGTATTGAACACACAAATTTGTAAGTCGTGGTGAAGCAGCTGCATGATAATTAGGTAAATTGCATCAGCAATATGAAATACGATACCAACAAACAAAAAGCGCTGAAGCAGCTGCAAACCATTCCAGGCATAGGAAAGGCGGGTTCACTGGATCTGTGGAATATAGGAATCAGGGAAGTAGCTGATCTCAGAGGGCGTAACCCGGCTACATTATACGATAAGCTGAATACCGTTACAGGTATGCAACACGACATATGCATGTTGTACACCTTCCGTTGCGCCGTGTACTTTGCAACGGAAAAAGAGCATGAGCCGCAGAAACTAAACTGGTGGTATTGGAAAGATAAAACCTACGGTGAATAAGGATAGCCTGAAAATACCCTGTCATCCACTACTGTCTTGATTTCTATTCAGGATTATTTCTGTAAATTTATCCTGTTAAATACCCCCAATTAAGCTGAAACATCCCTGTAGTTTAATAACTAATTAAAATCGTCTTATATGCCTAAGTATGTTATTGAACGTGAAATTCCTGATGCAGGTAAATTATCTCCTGAACAGCTAAAAAGTATCTCCCAAACTTCCTGTGGTGTATTACGCAACCTCGGTCCGCAGATACAGTGGATCCACAGCTATGTGACCGGCAATAAGATCTATTGCGTGTACATCGCGCCGGATGCCGACATGGTCCTTGAACATGCCAGGCAGGGCGGATTTCCGGCTAATGTCGTGAGCGAAGTGGTGACCGTCATCGACCCCACTACAGCAGAGTAATTTCCATTGTAAACAGCGCCACATGAGGTTGTAGTACTACAGCCCGCCTCCCTGTGCCTGATAAGCCGGCGAATTTGTTAATAACCGGTTAAGGGTGTCGTATTTCCTGCATTTACAGACAATAATCCGTCGTTCACGAGATTGATAATTTAGATGTTGATAGCATATATACCTTTGTATCAGGTTTTTCATAAGAAATGGTTAAAATATTGGAAGGGGAGGTAGTCTTGCCACCCCTTTTTTATTTTAGGTAGATGAATACTTTTAGTGTTTTATTACTAAATTCATACTAATCCCTATATGACTGCTGATAAAGTAAATAGCATCATTTCGCCGATCATTGTACTGCATCTTGTAGGATTGCTGGCGTTGCTGGCTTATCCTGGTGAAACTCACTGACGTATTTATCTTTTTAAAAATTATTTGCAAGTCTCAAAATATTTAACCAGCTTTAATATAATATCAACCAGAATAATATGAACTCAGGGAAAGCCTTCAAATCAGGGCTGCAGGTAGTGGCTTCCCACGCTTCGCTATGGGAGCGCTTCTTACAGGGCGATCGCCACGCTTTTGCCCGGATCTACGATACCCATATCGACGACCTGTATCACTACGGTATGCATTTTTGCCAGGATGCGGAACGGGTAAAAGATTGTTTGCAGGATCTCTTTCAGGATCTCTGGCTTGCCCGCGAGCATCTCACACCGCAGATTCGGAATATTCGTTACTACCTGATCAGCAGCCTTCGGCGCCGGTTACTCCGCGCGTTGCGCAAAGACCGCCGCTATCATCATCAGGATTCCTGGGAAGCTTTTGAGTTCGAATTCACGCTGCCCCTCGAAAACCACCTGATCCAACACGAAACCGCCGCCGAACAACAGGCATTGCTCCGCCAGGCCATTGCTAACCTTTCCCGGCGCCAGCGGGAAGCTATCTACCTGCGCTTCTTTCAAAACCTTAACTACTCAGAGGTGGCCGAGGTAATGTCTATGCAGGTAGACTCCGTTTATAATACCATCTCCAAAGCAATTGCTATCCTCCGGAAAAGTGTTCCTTTGCCACTGCTGCTGCTTTTTCTCGGGAAATAAAAAAAAGTTCAGAAAAAATGATGAGATTTTTAATGTTAACCGCTCTTTACTAAAAAGCACGTTCTTTTGGCTGCCGATAAATATTTGTCATACACCGCCCGTGATTTTGCAATGGACGAAAGTTTCCAGGACTGGGTGCTGCACCCGGGTCAACGCAATGTGTTCTGGGAAACCTGGGTGCAACAACATCCGGAGAAAAATGATATCGTGCATACAGCCCGGCAACTGGTGGAGAGTATCCGGTTCCGCAATTATTCCATATCGGCGCAGGACAAGGAACAGCTGTGGGATGCCGTCTGGAATGGATTGAATGACGAAGGAACGCCTTTGGTGCAAACCCGTTCCCAATGGAGTAATGCATGGAAATACGCAGCTGCCATACTACTAGGCATCATCCTGGCCAGCGCCTGGTGGTGGAAAAATACGGATGCACCTGCTACCGTGCTCAGTGCCCACACCCGGCTTGGAGAAACCCGGAATTTGTTGCTGCCGGATAGCTCCCAGGTAACGCTGAACGCCAATTCACGACTGCTGTACACCACCGGCAGCAAAGGTAAAAGGGAAGTGTGGCTCGATGGGCAGGCCTTCTTCCATGTAAGGCATACTGCTGCTAATCAAAAGTTTATCGTGCATACTTACGACAATCTGAATGTGGAAGTGCTGGGTACGCAATTCGATGTGAACAGCAACGGCAGGGAAATCGTAGTGGTATTGCAACAGGGAAGTATACTGCTCAACATCAACGGCGACAAAAGTACGCAGGCTGCTTCACTCTACCTGCAACCCGGGGAAATGGTCCGCTATAACAAACAAACCGGCGACTATACCAAGAAAAGTGTGGATGCGGTGCATTACACCTCCTGGCATACCGGACGGCTGATCATGGATGATTTCACACTCGCCGATGCTGCTGCTTTCATGCAACAGGTCTTCGGCAAAAAACTGATCGTCAACGACGAACAACTGCTAAAATACAAAGTATCAGGCTCGATGCCCGTTATCTATAACGCCGATACTATGACGGCACAATTGGCAAAGGTCTTCCGTATGCAATTCAACCAAAAGGGCGATGACATCTGGTTCCAGAGAAAATGATCGCCGGTTATTTTTATAGTCTAATTCCTAATCGTTAAAACCTGTTCAAATGAAAAGAGGTTTACGTGTCTTGCTGATGCAAGCATTGGCCCTGTATTTCCTGTCCCAGACTGTATCGGCACAAACGCCGGCGGCCCTTGCAGATCAGGCCGCTCCACCCGCAGGCGACAGTACTGAACCCCAGCCCGATGAGTCAGACCTGAAAGCTGTGCTGCACCGGATCGAAGAACGATTCAGCATTTCTATCGCCTATAAAAGCAACATCGTAAAAAATAAGAAAGTACAACTGGCAGTTGCCAGCTGTCAGTCGGCTGAAGAAGCCATCGGTAAAGCTTTGGCGCCATTTAACCTGCATTTCGAAAAAGTAAGGGACCGTTTCTATATGGTCACCGAAAAGGCAACACCGGTTGTTACTCCCGCCGAATCCGGTCCCGTTCAGCAACACCCGGTTAAAGGAATCGTAAAGGATGAAAAAGGGAATCCGCTCGCCGGCGTCACCGTGCGTGTTGCCGGAACAGCCATAGGAACCGTTACCAACCCCGATGGTACTTACGCTATCAGTGCACCGGGAAAAAATACAGATGAACTGGAGATTACGTATATCGGATTTGAAACACAACGTGTAGGCGTTGGCGGTAGACAGCTGGTGAACGTCACGCTCAAAGAAGGTGCCGCTGCATTGAGCGAGATAGTGGTGACCGGTTATACCACGCAACGGAAAAAGGATCTTACCGGATCTGTTGCCGTGGTGAATATCGATAACATGATCAAACAACCTACTGCACAGGTAACGGAACAGCTGCAGGGACAAGCCTCCGGGGTGACCGTCATCGGTTCCGGCCAGCCCGGCCAGGCGCCCCAGATCCGCATCCGCGGGGTTAATACCTTCGGCGCAAACTCACCGCTGTACGTGGTAGACGGTGTGCCTACTACCGATATCGCCGATCTGAATCCCAATGATGTTGCCAGTCTTCAGGTACTGAAAGATGCCGGCGCCGCCTCTATCTACGGCTCCCGCGCATCCAACGGCGTGATCATCATCACCACCCGCCGTGGCGCCGGTAAGGTGAAAGTAAGCTATGATGGCTACTACGGCCGTCAATATCCCCGGAAGGGAAATGTCTGGAATACCCTCAATCCACAGGAACAGGCCAATCTCCGCTGGCTGGCATATAAGAACTCCGGCGCCGATCCGGGTACCACCCAATACGGACATGGCGCCAATCCTGTAATACCTGATTACCTCCTGCCTGCGGGCGCTAAGGAAGGAGATCCTGCCGTGGATCCATCTAAATACTATGTAAATCCTAACTATACCGATCTGAATGATTACAACAGATTCTACCAGATCGTGAAAGCTAATAAAGCAGGTACCGACTGGTATCACGCTATCTTCAGCCCTGCACCTATTACCAGCCATAATATTGCCGTAAGCGGTGGCGGAGATAAGGGAAATTATCTTTTCTCTCTTAATTATTTCAATCAGCAGGGAACGCTGATGAACACCTATCTTAAACGATACACCATCCGTTCCAATACCCAGTACAATATCACGGATCATATCAGGGTGGGGGAAAACATGGCCTTTTCGATGTCTGAAAATCCGGCCGTGGAAATTAATACTTCCGATGCGGCAATCGGCCATGCCATGCGGGAACAAAGCATTATTCCCGTATACGATATCAAAGGTAATTTCGGCGGCTCGGCCGGCAACGCCCTGGGAGATGCCCTGAGCCCGGTGGCCATACAATACCGTACCCGTAATAACAAAGGATTGAATACCCGGTTATTTGGAAACGTTTACGGAGAAGTAGACTTCCTGAAATACCTGACCTTCCGCACCAGCTTCGGCGGCGAAGTGGTATCGGGCTGGTCGCACTCCTTTACCTATCCGCAATATGAGAATAAAGAAAATGCGACTACAAACTCTTATACAGAAGGCTCTAACAACGGTCATAACTGGACCTGGACCAATACGATTACCTATCATCAGAATTTTAACCGGGTACACGACCTGAAGATAGTAGCCGGTACAGAAGCGTACGACCGCCGCGCCCGCACAGTAGGAGGTACTACGAAAGATTACTTTACTTTCGATCCTAATTTTCCCGACCTCAGCACAGGCACTGGTGTGCAAACAAATTACAGTACCCGTGAAATGGAAAGCCTGTTTTCTATTTTAGGCAGGGTAGATTATGCTTATAAAGATAAATACCTGGTGAGTGCCACCTTACGCCGCGATGGCTCGTCGAAGTTCCTGAATAATCACTATGGTACCTTCCCCGCCTTTACTGCGGGCTGGCGCATTTCGCAGGAAGAATTCATGAAAAAGGTAGCATGGATCACTGACCTGAAGCTGCGCGGCGGCTGGGGGATTATGGGAAACCAGCTGAATCTTTCGGTTAACAACGGCTATTATCTCTACGGCGGTAACCGTAACTCCAGCTACTACGATCTCGCTGGTGTCAGCAACGGTCTCACTCCTGGTTTTGCAGGAACGCAGATCGGCAACCCGGCTGCAAAATGGGAAAGCGATGTCAATGCCAACATAGGTGTCGACGCGTCGTTCTTCAATGGTAAACTCGATGTATCCGCCGATTACTATCGCAAAGACATCAAAGATCTGCTGTATAACCCGGAATTGCCAGGTCTCGCCGGAACGGCAGCCCAGCCTTTTGTAAATGTGGCGCAGATGAAGAATGAAGGCGTTGATTTTTCTGCTGCCTGGCACCAGAATATTACAAAAGACCTTACCCTGAATATCTCCGGTACCTTCACCACTTATAAAAACAAGATCGTTAAGATCGCTGATGGCGTGGATTATTTCGATACGGATGGCCGCCGATTCGATGGCAGCAGCATTATCCGCAATGCAGTGGGGCACCCTGTATCTTCCTTCTTCGGTTATAAGATCATCGGATTCTGGAACGAGCAGAAGGAGTTGGATGATGCTAACGCACAGGCCCAGAAAGCAACCGGAAGGCCGGATGCTACCTACCAGGAAGGACAGGGCCTCGGCCGTTTCCGCTACCAGGATGTGAACGGCGACGGTATTATCACGCCCGACGACCGTACTTTCCTCGGCAACCCTAATCCCGATTTCTCTTATGGCATCAACATTGGCGCTACCTACAAAGGATTCGATTTCAGCATCTTTCTCTTCGGCGTACACGGTAATCAGATCTGGAATAACGTGCGCTGGTGGCGCGATTTCTATCCTTCCTTTGAAAGCGCAAAAAGTAAAACCGCTTTGTACGACTCATGGCGCCCGGATCATAAAAATGCAAAAGCCCCGATACAGGAAGTCAACGGCTCTACCAGTACTCAGAACGTGCCCAATTCCTATATGGTGGAAAATGGCGCTTACCTGCGTGCCAAGAACGTACAACTGGGCTACACGCTGCCTTCCGGCCTGCTGACACGTTATCATATCACTAAACTGCGCGTTTATCTGCAGGCGGCTAACCTGTTTACTATCACAAAATATTCAGGTATAGATCCGGAAATAGGAGGCTCCAATATCACTGATTTCGGTGTCGATGAAGGCGCTTATCCTAATCAGCGGCAGTTTCTCGTTGGGGTAAATCTGGGCTTCTGATAATTGTTTACGTTAAAAAACCGGTTTATGAAATCGTTCAAATATATCATACAAACTACCGCCGTTGCGGCCATTTTACTGGCAGGTTGCAGCAAAAGTTTCCTGGAAAAGTCGCCGCAGGCATCTCTCGATGAACAGGCATTGACTAATAAGAAAGGGGTAGGAGTGATGCTGGTAGGCATTTACGGTGCACTCGACGGACAGGATTTTAAAAATGCGGATATGGTCAATCTCGCCGGTGGAAGCGGCTATGCTGTTTCCCCGGATAACTGGATCTATGGCAGCGTATGCGGCGGCGATGCCCACAAGGGCAGCGATCCCGGCGATGCCCCTGCTGTACTGCAAATCGTCACGTTCCTGGGGAATGCCACCAACGGCTTCTTCAATGATAAATGGCGCGTGAACTACGAGGGCATCCGCCGCTGTAATTTCGTCCTCCACCTGCTTACCAAAGTAACAGATATGACGGAAGATGAGAAGAAAGAAGCTGCTGCAGAAGCACGTTTCCTGCGGGGGCACTTTTATTCTGACCTTAAGAAGATGTTTGATAATGTGTCGTGGGTAGATGAGAATTCTACCAGCTATACGCAGCTAAACGTTGATGATTTCAAGGTGCCCAACAATAAAGACGTTTGGCCAATGATTGAAGCCGACTTTAAATTTGCTGCCGATAACCTCAACGAAATACAGGATGTGATCGGGCGCACTAATTCGTGGGCCGCTAAAGCTTACCTCGCAAAAACTTATCTCTATGAGAAAAAATATGCCCAGGCTGCACCCATCTTCGATGATGTGATTACCAATGGCGTAACCGCCAAAGGAACCAAATTTGACCTGGTAACTAAGTTCCATGATAATTATGATGCATTTACCAAGAATAACAGTGAAGCAGTTTTCTCTATCCAATACAGCGCCAACGATGGCTCCGGCGGAACGGGTAATGCCAATCAGGGCGATATGCTGAACTATCCCTACAACGGACCTTTCAGCTGTTGTGGCTTCTACCAGCCTTCACAGGACCTGGTGAACTCTTTCCGCACCGATGATAATGGTCTTCCTTATCTGGATGACTTCAATCAGCATCCGGTGAAAAATGATATGGGTATTCCTGATACCGTATCATTCACGCCGGATGCCGGGCCGCTCGATCCGCGCCTCGACTGGACCGTAGGCCGCAGAACCATTCCGTATCTCGATTGGGGGAATCATCCCGGCGTGACCTGGATCCGTAACCAGCAATCTGCAGGTCCATATTCACCTATCAAAAATGTGTACATGCAGGCCACTCAGGATAAATACTACGATGGAAACGGCTGGGCGCCTGGAAATGCGATCAACTACGTATTGATCCGCTTTGCAGATGTACTGCTCATGGCCGCTGAATGCCACGCGCAAACGGGCGACCTGAACAAAGCGGAAGAGTATGTGAACCGCGTAAGGGCAAGGGCTGCCAACCCCGCTGGCTGGGTGAAAACCTACCTCGATCCGGCACATCCCATGAACGGCTATACGAATACGCCTGCTGCTAACTATGTGATCAGCACCTGGCCGGTAGGTACCTTCGCTACAAAAGGCCAGGCCTGGGCAATGAAGGCGATTCAGTTCGAACGTAAGCTGGAACTGGCGATGGAAGGGCATCGCTTCTTCGACCTGGTGCGTTGGGGCATTGCGCAAACAGAAATAAACCGCTACCTCACTTACGAGCAAACCATTACCACCGATATCGCCGGCGCCAGCTTCGCGGCAAAGAATGTCAGGTTCCCCATTCCGCAGCGGCAGATCGATCTTAGTGTGAAAAACGGAACGTCGGTGCTAAAACAAAATACAGGCTATTAAAGGCCGCCTTCCGCCCAGTTCAGACCGCCTGCCAGCGGGCGGTTGCTGAACTCAATATGAATGACCCGCCGGTTATGGCCGTTCATAGTGCGCCCGGATGCATGCATCAGCAACGGGCGCATTATCATAATACCACCTTTCGGCACTTCACAGACTACTTCAGGTGTTTCAGCCGGATCGATACTATCCGGCCGGTAGATCCCTTTCCGATGTGAACCTGCCAGCACTTTCAGTGCTCCATTATTACCATCTGTGTCATCAAGATGAATGCGGATGGTATAAATATTTTCCAGTATCTCCTGCGGTGGATGCACGGAGTACTGGCCCTGCTTTTCCGTCCACCCGTCGTAACCGTCCACCGGCAACTGTTTGTCTACTGATATCGTCAGATCCTGGTGCCAGGCTACCAGCCAGTTCGACTGTCCCGGTTTATCGAAGTAGATCGACTTCACCGGAAAATAATCTGCTCCGGCTACCTCGTGTACTATATCCGTGAAACGTTCACTGAATACCAGCTCGCGTATAGCCGGCACCTCCTGTAGGAAACGCCTTATCGCAAATAAATCAGCCGTTTTTCTAAACAATGGCCCCGACTGATCCGTGTGGTTAATTACATCTATCATTCCGCTGATAGCGGTATCGTTGAATACATCCGGTATAATGGTGAAACCATCTGTTTCTAATCCTGCATATGTACGCTTCATTCACTTACCTGTTAAATGGATACTCATTAATCCAGTGAAATCCTCTGCTGATCAGCAGATACTCTTTTGGATCCTTCTTCTTTAAAGTGATCTTTACGCTATCTGCGCCTACCTGACCACTGAGTAAAAGTAAGCCATCTTCCGGAATATGATAATGTAGGGAGACACTATCCGCGCTGGTACTCCAAATAGAAAAAGTATGCCGCACACTATCTGTATGCTCGTATAATCCCGCCAGTTGCCCGCTGGAGTCTTTTCCGATTACCATGTGGTCTCTTTCAATAAACATTTTTTTCCATTGTTGCATCATCAGCAACGGATCGGGCAATTTACCGGCCGCTGTAGAAAAAGATACCGGCTCATAGGTGCCGAACAATACCGACGGAACCTGCCGGCCACGTACCACACTAACTGCACTGTAAATGCCTAATCCCATAATAAGTGCTACCATTGGTGTTTTTATATAGAGATATATACGCCGCCGTTTTTTATCCTGCCAGTCCGGATGCCAGCTGTTGCCGGCAGGCACCGGTTTATTCAGCACGAAGAAATTAGTTAGCCTTCGTATATCCGGAAGCGTTATAAACAGCGCTATCAGGAAAAGATGACTGGAAAACAGTTTTACCGGAATGTCGTAAAAGAAGTTCATCGCCACCACATTACCCATTACCGCCATAGTTGCAAGAGCGCCCAGTAATCTGCTGCGATAGAAGAGCAATAAGCATCCGGCGCCTGCTTCAGCAAGACCGGTAAAGATATTGTAACCAGTCGATTGTCCCATGTAGGTCCATGCCAGTCCCATGGGCGACATTTCTCCCACCAGTTCGTCCAGCCTGAACAGCTCATGATCCGGAAACTGTACCTTAATCACCTTCGCCATTCCATAGGTGATCATATTCAATGCCAGCGCATATCGGAGCACTGCCAGCAACCAGTATTGCTCTTTGTCATAGCCGTCGCGTTTACGATCGATGATACCCCATATAGTGCTTGCAATAAGCGCTGTTACCGCAAAAACAAATAGCTGCAGGTAGTTGTACGTCGTATCCCCGCTGCCGTTAGGCCAGTACTCAATCTTAAAATCGTGTCTGATCAGCAGGCGGCCGGCTAAGGTAATAGCCGGATCCCATAACCATTTCAGTGAAATAACATCTGCTACGTTCAGGAAACTGGGAATGCAATATATGAGGAAATAACAGGCAAAAAACCTGAAGAGAAGCTTTCTGGCCAGCGACCAGTGGGTTGTATTTTCAGTACTCAAATTCATAAACTAACGGTATGGTATATACGTTATCTGTTAAACGGGTATTCGTTGATCCAGCGGAAATTTCCCTGTATCAGCAGGTAGCTGCTCATATCTTTTTTTCTCAAGGCTATTTGTGTGCTATCATTGTACAGCACCAGCTGATCTTTGCCCGGAAGCTTGTAATGCAACGCGATGCTGTCGCCGGAATTGCTCTTGTAAGTGAGCAATTGCCCGATGCTATCTACCTTTACTGTAAACCACATACGCGGGTGATCTTTTCGTTTTACGAGCATCACATCACCCTTGTCTATATAAATTTTTTCCCAGGAGCTGGAAACTTTAATCGTGTCTGCAAGTCGTGCTGAATCAGCGGCCGTTTTCCTGAGCAGGAGGCTCATATTCGGAAGGGAATCATTTGCCGGCGCATTGCTGGCCACCACTTCATAAATGCCATAAAGGAAAGGCGTACGTTGCTTCTTTATATAATTGGCATGCATACCAATGCCACGCTCAATAGGCTGGCTCACGATCACTATTACTAACAGGGCTTGCAGTACAACAAGACTAATCCGCAGCCATTTCCTCCTGAATGTGGGGACCCACCTGGGCGGAGGACCGGCTGCCTTGTCGAGCAGGAATACCCGGAGAAAGCGTGGGAGATCCGGTGCGGCAATATAAAAAGCAGTAGCGAACAGGTGACTCGAAAACAACTTCACCGGGATGTCGTAAAAGAAATTCATAGCCATTATATTCGCCATTACTACCATCGCCAGAAGTGCGCCTGGCAGCAGGGTACGCCGGAACAACAACAAGATACCCGCAATGAATTCTGCTAAGCCGGTAAACAGGTTGTAGCCGGAAGAATAGCCCATATAGGTCCATGCCAGCCCCATCGGTGACATATCACCGATATGTTGATCGAGCCGGTATAACGATGGGAAAGGAAACTGTGCGGGTACAATTTTATACATGCCGTAACTCATCAGCGTCATTGCCAGCGTATACCGGAAAAGCAGCGTGACCCAGTAAAGCAGCCGGTTGTAGTTGTTGCGCTTCCTGTCGGCCACCGACCAGATGAGGAAAATCAGCAACGCCGTCACTGCCATGCAACATACCTGCAGGTAGTTATACGTTGTATCTCCACTGCCATTAGGCCATATCTTAATGGTGAAAGACGGATCTATTAATAGTTTTCCTGCCCACGTGATGGGTGTATTCCAAAGATCCGAAAAGCCCAGATTGCCAAAGGTATATAGCAACAGGTAAGCGGTAAAATACCGGAAGAGGGCCTTTACGGGCACAGACCAGTGATTGTTCACAGTAGTAACAGCGTCGTTCATCAGGATTGTATATCTCTACGAATTAACAAAATTCCGTGGATTAATATCCCGTTGCCCACTGCTTTTATGAAGGTAGATAAGAATATCACCTGATTAATGTGATGCTGCCTTTGAACTCAAATTTTTCTCCGCTTTCGCATACGGCCCGCATGCTGTATATGTAGCTGCCCATCAATGACTCTCCTCCGGCGCTAAGCCCATTCCAGCCTGCGGTTTGTACATTTATCGGGAAGTGTGCATTCTCAAATACCAATGAACCCCAACGATCGTAAATACGCAGCCATTCAATTTCCTTTATCCCTTTTCCTTTCGGATATACCCACTGGTTATTTCCGGTTGGGCCGGGAGTAAAGGCAGTAGGCATATATACAGCCGATTGATTGCATAACAGGTGTATGCTCAGGCTATCAGACGCTTTACAGCCATAGGTATTTTCAACCGTTATTACGTAACGGGTGCTGAGATTGGGAACTACTTCAGTGGTAGGACAGGTGGCGCAACTGAGATCTGTTGCGGGGCTCCACAGCCAACTCACTACATCGCTGCTGTAGGTGCCGTTAAGGTATACGGGCGTGCCGGCCATGGTGGTTCTGTCGGGGCCCGCTTTTACCTGGGGAAGCGCGTTTATCTGTACCTTCACGGCTGCTTTGTCGGAGAAGCATCCCTCATTATCGTAGCCGGTGACATTGTATACATATTGTCCGGGCTGCGAAGGAGATGCGGTAGGTGTGGCACTGTTGGGCATATCGATGTTGGTGCCCGTCCATGTATAACTATCAGCGCCGGATACACTGAGTGGGAGCTTGCCGCCCAGGCATAGCATCGTGTCTGCCGAAGCATGTATCTTAAAAGGCTGCACCACCCTGATGGGTACTTCGCCCGTGTTGGTACAGCCATTACTGTCGGTCACTTTCACCTGGTAAACAGTATTTATTTGGGGAGATGCCACCGGGTTGGCTACCGCCGGATTATTGAGGCCGGTTGCGGGAGTCCATTCATATATACTGCCGCCCTCAGCATGCAAAGACATACTATTGTTAAGGCAGATAAATGTGGCCGGAGCACTCGCATTAACGTTCGGCGCCGGAAATACATTAATGGTGTGCAACTGCTGATCACTGCAACCATCGCTGCTGGTTACCGTGAGTGTTACATTGGCCATGCCTGGCTGCGTGTATGTCAGCGGGAGCGGCTGTGGTAACTGACTGCTCATACCATTGCCGAAATTCCAGTTCCAGCTAACATTACTGACTACCGTAACGGCTCCGCTGAACTTCACCGGTACATCCTGGCACACTTTATCCGGCCCGCTGATAGTTGCTAACGGTTTCGGATATACGTGTACTACTGTATCCGCTTTTTGCTGGCAGCCATATTTGGTGCTGACGTTGATGGTAAATGTATATTCCCCCGCTTTGTTGAGATAAAATGAGGGCGTGGTGGTATTGATTTGCTGCGGTTTGAGGCTGGCATCATAGCCCCAGGCGAATGTTGGCTGGATACCCAGACTGTCTACCGAGAAACTGTTGAATGCAGGCATTAACGTAAGCAGGCCCTCGTTGCATATCTTTCCCGGATTGGGGTGCAACCGGATGTTCAGGTTATCAATCACTATCGGATGATCCAGGAATGCATTGCCCCGGCAGCCGGCATCATCTCTGAGCAGCAACCTGGGATTGTAGACGCCTGGTGCTGGATATTGATGCGTTGTTTGCAGTGCAGTGGTTTCTTGCACGGTACCATCTGCAAAATCCCAGCTGAAGGTGGAGGCATTTTCAGGTGTAACAGTAAATGTGATTTCTTTTCCCAGGCAGCCACCGTCGGCGCTGGCCTTGATGGAGGCATACGGCCCGGTTACAACCACTGTCTGCGTATCTGCATCTGTTGCTCCGGTGACGCTGGCCACTTTCAGTATTACCTTATAATGCCCGGCCAGCGTGTAGGTATGAACCGGATTCGCCTGGTTGGAGCTGCCGCCATCGCCAAAATCCCACAAATAACTGGTGGCATTCACCGAGTTGTTGGTGAACCGGAAGATCATTGGTGCGCAGGTACCTCCATTCACGAACGATGAAGTATAGGTGAATGATGCATTTACGGTGGATACCTTGATGGGTTTTGTTATGGAACCTGTACAGCCATTATTGTCGGTAACATGCAAACTTACCTCGTAAACGCCTTTGTCCGGATAGTAATGATAGGTGTTACCCAGGGTCTGTATCGTGCTGCCATCGCCAAATGCCCACTGCGCATTGGTGATCTTTCCGCCTGTTTCTGTAGTCGTATTGCTGAAATGCACCGTGCTGCCCGGTTTTACAAAATAGCTGTCGGCATTGAAATCGGCATTAGGCCCGTTTATCTGCAGGTACTTTCCGGAGGAAGTACTGGTACATCCGTCGTTGTCAGTAACCGTCACTGATGGTAATATATCGGTGCCAGCCTGCTGGTAGATATGCCTGAAAGGACTGCTGGTAAAGGTTTGCGGTGGTGTGTTATCGCCGAAGTTCCATACCCATTTCTGAATGCCGGAACTATAGCTCAGATCAGTGTTATCCGTGAATACCACTTCTGTGCCCCTGCATGGTACCTGAGTGGGCATATTAAAGCCTGCTACCGGTCCTTTAACGTTCACTTCAATAGTATTGCTGGTATCATAACATCCCAGGCTGTTTTGTGCCAGCAGCCGGAGCGTATGTTTACCAGGAGCAAGACTGTAAGTATAATTGTTCTGAGTGAGCGACGCGGAAGGTACATCGTTGCCGTCTGCCTGCCAGTGATAGGGCTGCGCTCCCAGGATCGACGTGTTAATTTGTTGAACAGACGCCGTTGTGTGGTCGCTGGAACAGAAACTGGTCTTATCTGCTGTTATCACCACCGCTGAACGGCCAATAATGGTGACCGCTTTAATCAGATAAGTGTTGCAATGATTATCCGAAGTGGTAAGCTTCACCCTATAAGTGCCCGATTGGGCATAGGTATGCGTTAGCGCATCGCTATGGGTAGTGTAGGTGGTATCTTTGCCGTCTCCCCAATCCCATTGCAGGCTGCTGGCGCCTATTGAATATTCCGATACCTGGAGCGTCATCCGGTTGTCGCAGGTGGGCGCGGCATCAAACCGCGGAAAAGGAATGATTGCCGTGATAAATGCTTTCTTGGTAATAGTAGAGAAGCAGCTCCCGTTATGTACCGTAAGTGTAACATCATAAGTGCCCGGTGCACTGTAGCTATAAGAAACAGTGTTACCCTGCCCTGTACTGCCATCACCGAAATTCCAGTACCAGGAAGTTCCGACATCCGACTTGTCGAAAAATATGACGGGCGTATTGCCGCAGACCTGTGGTGCTTCCGGTGAGGTAAAATCAGGCGTTGGCTTTTTATAGATAATCACCTGCTTTTGGTAGGCAGTGGTACCGCTACAGCCATTGTTAGTCACATAAGTCAGTTTAACGGTGTAGATGCCCGGTGATGTAAAGGTATGCAACGGCGCAGCCACTGTAGAAGTGCCTCCATCGCCAAAATCCCATTGATAGCTTTGGATTTTATCGTTGTTGTTGACGGATGCGGTAAAGCTGGTCGACAGATGTTCGCAACCATTATCTTCCCCGGTGTAAATTGTTACCGCCGTGTTATGGATGCCGACAGGAATTAGCTGCTGAACAGTACATCCCTGCTGATTACTCGCTGTTAATTTTACATTGTAATCTTTTTCGGCTTTGAAAATATGCGATGGGTTCTGCACAGCAGCGGTAGTGCCGTCGTCAAAGTCCCATTGCCAGGTATCGGCATTCGTGCTGTTGGCAACAAAGTTGACGGTTGCGGGTGGTACACAGAATGGCAATATACTTATGCCCGGATTCACAGTAGGGGAAGGCACTACAACAGTCGCCTTTTGCGCGGAGTCCGGACAGGTGCCGTACATGGCTTTCAGTTTTACGGTAAGCGGACCGGTTGCGGTAGCGTTATAAGTGGTATGGTCAATATATCCCTGAACAGGCAGGCCATTTACCTCCCAGGTAGTACTTTGCGGTACTGCCGGCGCAAACGTGGCGCTGAACGTGGCAGTTGTTCCGGCACATATCTGTGGCGGAACAACAAGGGTAGTCGCAAAATTGGCAATATTAATATCGTCGACTGTTTTGCTATCGATACAGCCCAGGTCGTTCGTAGCGGTTAGTTTTATGCTATGTGTGCCTTTCGTAGTAAATGTATGGCTGCCCGGATCTTTGGAGATACTGGAAGTACCGTCGTCAAATTCCCATTTGTAGGATACTGTGCCTGATTCAACAGTGGTATTGGTAAATATCACATTCGCAGGCGCTGCACAAAATATCTTGCTGGCCAGAGCAAAATTAGCCTGTAATCCGGGGTTGGCAGTTACAGCATTGTTCAAGACTTTGAAATTCGTACATCCGTGATTGTCAGTAACTGTGAGTACCGGACTGTAAGTGCCGGGTTGGGTATATATATGCGAGGTATTGCTGCTGCCATTCAGCGCTACATTGCCATCTCCGAAATCCCAGCTGAACCGCTGCAGTGTTCCGCTGGTCGACTGCGACTTATTCGTAAAAACCACCGTAAATGGTACACAGCCTGCCGGAGGAGAGAGGGCCAGATCAACCACTGGTTTCGACCATACTGTAATATATCCCGTTTTTACAGCCACCTGGTTACTGCCATCTGCATAGGTTGCGGTGAGTGTCACTGTATAACTTCCCGGGCTCACATAAGTAGCTTCAGGATTCTGTTTGTTTGAAGTGATACCGTTGCCGAAATCCCATTGCCAGGCTACCGGGCTGCCGGTACTTTTATCTGTAAAGGAAGTAATCAGCGATTCACAATCGCTGACAGACGAAGCTGTGAAATCAGCTCTCTGTTGTGCAGTAACTCCCTGTATACACAGCATTCCAACAAAGCAACACCAGATAAAGGAGTTAACAGATTTGCGGGACGTCAATGACAGGTCCATAGGGTAAGGTGCGATACGGTACTTAAAAATAACGTATTTCAGACATACTATTGATGCCTGTGTATTATGTTTTCATATACAATTAATGGTTAAATTTAATAAACTAAAAAGCAGCTGATTATGTCGGAGTTATTTAGCCCCTTTTCTTTGAGGGAGGTTGTTTTGCGGAACCGTATTGCGGTATCGCCTATGTGCGAATATTCTTCGGTGGATGGTTTTGCCAGCGACTGGCACCTGGTACACCTGGGAAGCCGCGCCGTGGGTGGGGCCGGACTCGTTCTCACCGAAGCAGCAGCGGTATCACCCGAAGGCCGTATCTCGGCCCACGATCTTGGCATCTGGAAAGATGAACATATACCAAAGTTGAAACAGATCACCGGTTTTATCTCAGAACAGGGAGCTGTGCCGGGTATTCAGCTGGCGCATGCCGGGCGCAAAGCTAGTACAGTAAGGCCCTGGGAGGGAAGCCGGGCGCTGACTGCTGAGGAAGGAGCCTGGCAGGCCGTGGCGCCCAGCGCCATTCCATTTAATGATGTCTATCCCAAACCGGAAGCACTAACGGATACGGGCATACGTAAAATAACGGACGACTTCCGCAATGCTGTCATCCGCTCCCGGGAAGCAGGTTTTCGTGTGATTGAACTGCACGGGGCACATGGTTATTTATTGCACAGCTTCCTGTCGCCACTGAGTAATCAACGTACTGATGAATATGGAGGTACATTCGAAAACAGGATCCGGCTTTTATTGGAAGTAATCGCTGCCGTGCGCGAGGTGTGGCCGGAGCAATATCCGTTGCTACTTCGTATATCCGCTACCGATTGGGCGGAAGGAGGGTGGAATATTGATGAGTCAGTAAAGCTGGCCGCAATTGTAAAAGACAGGGGAGTAGATCTCGTCGATTGTTCTTCTGGAGGTCTCGCTGCACACCAGCAAATCAAAGTGGGACCCTTATATCAGACGCCATTCGCAGAAAGGATACGTAAAGAAGCACATATCCCTACTGGTGCCGTGGGGATGATCACGACGCCCGAAGAAGCTTCTGCTGTCATCGCCAATGGCCGGGCCGATCTGGTATTCCTGGCGAGGGAATTCCTCAGAGATCCTTATTTCCCCCTGCGGGCCGCCTACGAGCTCAAAACAGAGGTAAAATGGCCGGTACAGTATGAAAGAGCGAAGAGAAGAATTACGAATTGAGAATATAGAATGAAGAATGATGAGCGAAGACCCACACGAAATGTTATGATAACAAAAGTCGTGTGGGTCTTCGCTCATCATTCTTCATTCTATATTCTCGATTCGTAATTATCTAAGGATCTTCTCCACCGCTTCCAGCTCTTCTTTGTCAAAATGAGTATTCTTGAGAGCATCCAGGTTGTTATCCAGCTGGGTTACTGAACTGGCGCCGATCAGCACGGTGGTGATACGTTTATCTTTCAATATCCAGGCCAGTGCCATCTGGGCCAGTGATTGCCCCCGTTTAAGTGCCAGCTCATTGAGCTTTTTCACCTTTTCTATCTTCTCCGGTGTTACATCTGATTCCTGCAGGAAGCCACTTGGTTTGCTGGCCCTGGAGCCTGCGGGAATACCGTTCAGGTAGCGATCTGTGAGCAGCCCCTGCGCCAGTGGTGAGAAGGGAATACAACCTACGCCGTTGGTTTCTAATACATCCAGCAGCCCGTTCTCTACCCAGCGCTCAAACATGCTGTATTTAGGCTGATGAATCAGGCAGGGTGTGCCCAGCGATTTCAGCACTTCAACCGCCTTTTGCGTTTGCTCGGCAGTATAGTTAGATAAGCCAACATATAATGCCTTACCCTGCTGCACAATGCTATGTAAGGCCCCCATGGTTTCTTCAATCGGTGTAGCCGGATCCGGCCGGTGAGAATAGAATATATCCACGTATTCCAGCTGCATACGCTGCAGGCTCTGTTCAAGACTGGAAATAAGATATTTTCTGGAACCCCAGTCGCCATACGGCCCGGGCCACATGGTATATCCTGCCTTCGACGATATGATCAGCTCATCTCTGAGATGACCCGTAAAATCCTGCTTCAGAATCCTGCCAAAATTCGTTTCCGCACTTCCCGGTACCGGCCCGTAGTTATTAGCCAGATCGAAATGTGTAATACCTTTATCGAACGCTCTTCTTACAATGCTGCGTCCATTCTCATAACTGTCAATGGAACCGAAGTTATGCCACAAACCTAATGATACAGCAGGCAACCGGAGACCACTCCTGCCACATCTGTTGTAGATCATACTATCGTACCTGTCTGTTGCGGGTGTATAAAACATGAAGTGCAAAGTTTAGGGGAACAAGATAGGGTATAGAATTAAGAATAGAGAATATAGAATTAAGAAACAGCGCGAAGACCTTAGTGATTGATAAAGTAATATCATTAATCGCTAAGGTCTTCGCGCTGTTTCTTAATTCTATATTCTCTATTCTTAATTTTACACGGCTTCCTCTATCGGCAACGGCATCGCCTGTTCTTTCGTCATTTGCTTCAGCTTGTTGCTGTTCTTTACCTTGGCAGGAACAGGTCTGATTTCCCAAACGATACCCAGCAGCCCAAGTGTTCTGATCACATAGTAGGTGATATCGAATTCCCACCAGTAAAAGCCCTGTCGTGCTGCGCTCTGATAATAGTGGTGGTTATTATGCCAGCCTTCTCCCAGCGTGACTAAAGCCAGGATAGCACTGTTGCGGGACTCATCTCCCGTATAATACCTTTTATTACCAATTTTATGCATCAGTGAGTTGATCGTAAATGTACCGTGATACAGTATTACTGTGCTCAGGAAAAAGCCGATCAGGAGGGTCGACAAGCCGGCTGTCCAATCAAACCAGCCTGTACCGTTTACTTTGTTACCTACAAAATATACGGCTATTGCCAGCACAACGGCAGGTACCATATGCCACTTATTCAGCCACATCAATTCCTTCGCCTTGTGGTCCTTGATCAGGTCGAAACGGGTAGGCTTGTATTCTGGTCCCATAATCCAGCCGATATGGGCATACCAGAAGCCATAAATGTTGGCGGAATGCGGATCTTCAGGCGTATCGCTGTGCTTGTGGTGGATACGGTGATTGGCCGACCACCATAACGCTCCCTTCTGCAGACTGCTCTGTGCGCCACCGGCGAGGATAAACTGGAAGAATCGCGACGTTTTAAACGCACGATGCGAGAAATATCTGTGATAGCCCGCTGTCACAAAGAACATCCGGATTACATACAAAACACCGCATAATATCCAGTCAAATGCTGTTGTACCGGTGAAAAATGCCAGTAGGGGCACCGCGTGTATGCCCAGAAAATCTACCTGGTGCCACCAGTTTGGTGGCTTTCTGTCTTGCTTGATCGCCTTATTCATTCCACAAAGATAATTTCCGTCAATTGTATAATCTATGATTTAAATCATTTGGGTCATTAAATCATTTGACCCACAAAGTTAAGGGCTTTTCCCCGGTTTTTTACCCGGCAAAGCGGATTGAACATTTTAGCCCGGGCGCTGTTAGAGAAAAACATAGCACCAATCATTATTCACACTAAAGTAATTATTATGTCAGAAATCATTTCAGCTATCCGCAACACCATTAAAAACTGGTGGTTGTATCTGTTAAATGGTATTATTTTCCTGATTGCGGGCTTCATTGTTTTTGCCAACCCATTCAGCAGCTACATCCTGCTGAGCATCTTCTTCGCGGTAACTTTCTTTGTTACCGGTATCTTCGAAGTAGCCTTTGCTATCAGTAACCGGAAAGCTCATTCAGGCTGGGGATGGTCGCTCGCTTCCGGCCTGATCGACCTCGTAATTGGTCTGATATTGATGCTGCATCCTGCGCTCAGTATGGCGGTTATTCCGCTGTTCCTTGGTTTCTGGTTTATGTTCAAAGGTATCGGGCTTATCGGCTTTTCTATCCAGCTGCAGGCCGATAAAATCCCCAATTGGGGCTGGCTGCTTGCAGGGGGTATTAGCCTGATCGTTGTATCCGTTTGTATACTGGATAATCCCGCTCTTGGGGTAGCCACTATCCTTAGCCTGATGGGCGCTGCTTTCCTGGTAACAGGTGTATTCAGTATCGTGTTTGCATTCAGGTTGAGACGATTGAAGAAAAGTCTTTAGCTGCTAAAAGCTGCCAGCTATTGTTTACATTTGATTAAATCTAATCTTCATCGATGAAACTCAACAAAATCTATGCTATCGCTACCCTGTTTTGCTGCGTAGGTATTCAGCAGAGCTTTGCACAAACCACGTCTACCTACAATCAGCATATTGCATTTGCCCCCTTATTTTATCCTGCTCCGGGGAATGAATACCGCAGTGCAGGCGGACAGCCAGGTCCCAGGTACTGGCAAAATGCCGCTGATTATAAATTGAATGTAACCCTCGATACCGTTCAACATCGTGTAAGCGGTACCGTAGTCATTACCTACAAGAATAACAGTCCGGATCAACTTCCTTTTGTATGGTTGCAGCTGGATCAGAATGTGTACCGGGAAGATTCCCGGGGTGCCGCTACGGTAGCGCAAACCGGCGAACGCTTCGCCAACCGCAGCTACACAAAAGGTGTTGAGCTTAAAAGCGTGCAGGTAACCGGTAACGGAAAAACTGCCGCAGCCAATTACCTGGTGAATGATACCCGTATGCAGATAAAACTGAACGAGGCCTTGAAACCTGGTGCTTCCATGCAGATCAGTATCGACTATTCGTACGTGGTACCGGAATACGGTACGGATCGTAATGGTCGCCTGCGTACGGCTAACGGATGGATATACGAAATTGCACAGTGGTATCCCCGCATGGCGGTGTATGACGACATCCTCGGATGGAATAATATTCCGTACATGGGGGCATCGGAATTTTACCTGGAATATGGCAACTTCGACTATTCCATAACGCTGCCAGCCAATATGATTGTTGGTGGCTCCGGAGAAGTCGTTAATGAAGCGCAGGTACTTTCTCCCAAAGAAATCGGCCGGCTGACCAAAGCCCGTAACAGCGATCAGACGGTGTTAGTACGCGATAGCGCAGATCTGTTATCCAATACCGCCAAAGGCTCCCGCACCTGGCATTTTGTATGCAAAAATGCACGTGATGTGGCCTGGGCTGCTTCGGCCGCTTTTATCTGGGATGCCGCCCGCATGAACCTGCCCGGAGGTAAAAAAGCACTGGCGCAATCCATGTATCCCCTCGAGGTAGCCGGATCAAAAAACTGGGGCCGGTCTACCGAATTTGTAAAAGGCTGTATTGAACACTACTCTCAACAATGGTATGGCTATACCTATCCCGTGGCTACCAATATTGCAGGTATTGTAGGTGGAATGGAATATCCCGGTATTGTTTTCTGTGGCTGGAAATCCTACGGGGGGGGCCTCTGGAATGTAACCGATCATGAATTCGGACATAACTGGTTTCCCATGATCGTTGGGTCTAATGAACGTAAATACGCCTGGATGGACGAAGGCTTTAATACGTTCATCAATGGCATCTCCACTGCTGCTTTTAATAAAGGTGAATTCCATGCGCCGGCCACTGTACAACGCATGGCGCCAATGATGTTCTCCGCCAGGGCAGAGGCGATCATGAACACGCCCGATGTAATAGATCTCAATTACAATGGGGTTGCAGCTTACTACAAACCCGCTATGGGCCTCAAATTGCTGAGAGATGAAATCCTCGGTCATGAACGCTTTGACTATGCATTCAGGGAATACATCAAACGCTGGGCATTCAAACATCCCACGCCATGGGATTTCTTCCGCTCCATCGAAAATGCCGCAGGTGAAGATCTCGCCTGGTTCTGGCGCGGCTGGTTCTTCAATAACTGGATGCTCGATCAGGCAGTGAAAAGTGTCAGCTACGTAAGAAAAGATCCCGCACAGGGAGCACTCATTACCATCGATAACCTGGAACAGCTGCCCATGCCAGTGGTAGTAAGTATCAAAGATGTAAACGGTAAGGCAGACACTGTTCGCCTGCCCGTTGAAGTATGGCAGCGTGGCTCCTCCTGGACGTTTCATTACCCTTCCAAAGTTGCACTCGCCAGTGTGGTTATCGATCCTGCCGGCAACTTCCCGGATATTAAACCGCTGAATAACAGCTGGTACGCAGAACGCGGAAAACCAGTGCCAGCAGGACTGGATGCTGCTACCGTTATGGGAAACTACCTGAAGGCAATCGGAGGAGCAGATAAAGTGGCGGGTATAAAAGATATACAAATTTTCGAAACCGGCGATATCCAGGGTACCCAGCTGGAAGTAACCACCAAAGCGAAATTTCCCTCCAGGCAACTGTACTCCGTGTACGTTCCCATCGCTAACCTGGTAGGACTTAAACTGCTCATAAATGGCAACGATGTGCAATCGTTCCGCGGTGGTAATCCGGTACCGCTTTCCGCTTCAGAAAAAGCCATACTGAAAGATAAGAACGCCCTGTTCCCCGAACTGCAGTTCGCACATTCCGATAGTGCCAAAATAGAATTGCAGCCGGTTACTGATGTGATCAACGATGCCCCGGTTTATGTAGTAAACGTTGCTACTGTGAGCGGTGCATTGATGCGCTTTTATTACGATGCTAAAACCGGCCTGAAGTTGCGTACAGTACTGCTTTCCGGCGATGAAGCCAAAGCCCCGGAAACAACAACGGAATACTTCGACTATCAGCCTGCGGATGGAATACTTCTGCCGTTCAAAACAATTTCCAATTTAGGAGGTTTCAGTACCACGCTGAAAATAAAGAGTGTGCTCATCAACCAGGGCCTCAACGACGAGGCATTCAGGTAGCATTAAGAATAGAGAAAGAAGAATTAAGAAAATACAGCGGAGATAGTAAACGCGAATATTACATTCGCTGCTATCTCCGCTGTATTTTCTTAATTCTTCTTTCTCTATTCTTAATGCTTATCTTCGCCCTTGCTTAAATCCATAGACCAATGAAAAAACTCCGGCCGGTAATGTTCGTGGGCACTGCTTCTGATGTAGGGAAGAGCGTCATCACAGCCGGGTTTTGCCGCATCTTCAGTCAGGATGGCTATATGCCGGCGCCGTTCAAGGCGCAGAATATGTCGCTCAACAGTTATGCTACACCGGAAGGCCTGGAAATAGGCCGTGCACAAGCCGTACAGGCCGAAGCTGCCGGAATACCCTGCCATACCGATATGAACCCGGTATTGCTGAAACCCGTCAGCGATCAACATGCGCAGCTCGTATTACATGGCAAACCTGCCGGCAATCAATCAGCCTGGGAATACTTCATGGCGGATGATAAACATGCGCTGTTTGAAGAAGTAAAAGAGGCCTTCAACCGGCTGCAGCAAAAATACAGCCCCGTAGTGATGGAAGGTGCTGGCAGCATCTCTGAGCTGAATCTTCGTCGCAGGGATATTACCAACATGCGCATCGCTTTGCATGCACAGGCAGCGGTGTACCTCATCGCCGATATCGACCGGGGTGGTATTTTTGGCAGCGTATACGGCACGCTGGCCCTGCTTCCGCCGGAAGAAAAAGCGTTGGTCAAAGGGATTATCATCAATAAATTCCGTGGCGATATCCGGCTTTTCCGGGAAGGACAACTGTTGCTGGAAGAGCTTACAGGCGTACGGGTAATAGGGGTACTGCCCTATTACCATGATATATGGATTGAAGAAGAAGATACCCTGTCACTATCGTTGAAGCATAAACGAATTAAGCAGGGTAGTATCAATATCGCTGTGGTGCTGCTAAGGCATATGTCTAATTTCACCGACTTTAACGTGCTGGAAAGAGACAGCAGGGTGACGGTATGCTATACAGATAATCCCGCAGAACTGGCTACAGCAGATATTATCATCATTCCCGGCAGCAAGAATACTATCGCCGACCTCACGGCTATACGAAATAACGGCATGGCGCGTGCAATAACGGAAGCGAATAAACGAAATAAAGTGGTGATAGGCATATGTGGCGGATACCAGATGATGGGTGAAACGATCGAAGATCCTTTCGGAGTGGAAGGAACACCGGGAGCAGTGCCCGGCCTGGGCATCCTGCCTGTTTCCACGGTACTGACCCGCGATAAGATTACCCGTCAGCGCCGTTTCCGTTATCGGGATACAGAAAGTGTTTGTGAAGGATATGAGATACATATGGGAGACACCACCGCGGCAGTTCCATCACCGCTCAACCAGCTGGAGGATGGCAGTCCTGATGGCTATTTCCTCAACAACCGGTGTTGGGGCACCTACCTGCACGGAATCCTGGATAATGATACCGTGATCCGTGATCTGCTGCTGCAGTGCGGTAAACAGGCGCCTGCCGCGGGTTTCGATTACCGTGCATTCAGAGAGGAACAATATAACAAACTGGCAACACATATCCGTGAACATCTCGATGTTCCGGCTGTTTATAAGGCACTGGAATTATAATACAACAGCACTATGATACAAGGACATGGCGACGATGGCTACCTCTACAGCCGGCCTCTACAGGCCGATTTCAGCTCCAATGTATGGTACGGAGGCCTGCAGCAGGGGCTGACGGAACATCTCCGCAACAGCATCGAAACAATCGGGCATTACCCGGATGCCGGTGCGGAGAAATTGCAGGCCATGCTGGAAAAACAGGCTGCCCTGCCCGCCGGCAGTATACTGGTCACGAATGGAGCTACGGAAGCCATCTATCTCATAGCGCAGGAATTTCATGCTGCCACCGCTACCATCATCACACCAACTTTCGCTGAATATGCTGATGCCTGCGGTCTGTACCGGCATCAGGTACAATATCTGCCCTGGGATAAACTCACGCCGGATACAACTTTCAGTACAGATATGGTGTTTCTCTGCAATCCGAATAATCCTACCGGTCATGCTATCGACGAGCACGCATTGCAGCAGCTGATAACACGCAATAAACATACTGTATTCGTTATCGACGAAGCATATATTCACTTTACCCGCGATGCAGCTTCCATGCTGCCTCACCTGCACCGCCTGCCTAACGTGCTGGTGCTGCGATCGCTTACGAAGAACTGCTGTATACCCGGACTGCGACTCGGTTATATTGCCGGCCGCAAACAGCTGCTGGATCGTATACGTGCATTCAGAATGCCCTGGTCTGTGAACAGCCTGGCGCTGGAGGCTGGTTATTATATCCTGGAACATCCGGAGCAATTTGCTTTCTCTATAGATACTTTGCTGCAGGGAACATTCCGTTTATGGGAAAGTATCCGCAAAATGCCGGAATACAAAGTCTGGCCAACACATACGCATTACTTCCTCTTCGAAACGCTTACCGGTACTGCCGCCACGCTGAAAGCCTGGCTGGTGGAGCAACACGGTATCCTTATCAGGGATGCATCCAACTTTTACGGACTTGAACAGGGGCATTGCCGTGTTGCCTGTCGTAGTGCCGCCGACAATAAACTACTGATCACTGCTCTCCGCCAATGGACCCTCTTTTAGCATTCGTACTCCCGTTACTGTTAGGTTATATTGCCGACCTGCTGCTGGGCGATCCCCCTGCATGGCCGCACCCGGTGAGGTGGTTTGGCGCCATGATTACTTACGGCTCCCGGAGGTTGAATAAAGGCAGCGCCAGGATATGGAAAGGGGCGCTGTTGAGTATAGTGTTATGTACGGCTGTCTTTGCTTTCTTCTTTTTCATACAGCAAAAATTGCAGCAATGGCCATTGGCATGGTACCTTTTCACCGCGGCGTTTGTATTTTCTGGGTTAGCCAACACCAGTTTGCTGAGGGAAGGCAGGGCGGTATTCAGGGCATTGCAACAGGAAGGCCTGGAGGCCGGCCGGCGGTGTCTGTCGCGGATTGTAGGCCGCGATACCGGTGCGCTCACTGCAAACCAGGTCCGGATTGCAGTGATGGAGTCCATGTCAGAAAATCTGAGCGATGGGGTAGTGGCGCCATTGTTCTTCTATGCACTGTTGGGCCTGCCCGGCATGATGCTATATAAGATGATCAATACCCTGGATTCGATGATTGGTTATAAGAACGAACGTTACCTGTATTTCGGCCGCTTTGCTGCCCGCCTGGATGATGTGGCCAATTTCATCCCCGCACGCATAACAGCATTGCTGATGGTGCTGTTATACGGCAGCAGCAGGGGAGGGCACTACATGCTTCGCTATGGAAAGGCGCATAGCAGTCCTAACGCCGGGTTCCCGGAGGCCGCGCTGGCAGGTATTCTTGACTGTCGCTTCGGAGGCCCAAATACCTACGGCGGTAAGTTGGTAAAGAAACCCTATATAGGAGAGAATGAACGGGACATTGAACATAACGAATTCAATAAAGTCTTTTATCTCAATCATGCCGTTACCTTTGTCATGGTAATTTGCGTGGGTGCTATTAAATCGTATTTACTATGGAGGATGAAACATTAAGGGTGAGTATATTGAGTTGCGGATGGCTGGGAAAGCCGCTGGCACTGCACCTGCAGGCCGCCGGTTATACCGTGAAAGGTGCGCGTACAAGCCAGAAAGGGGTAGATGAATTAACAGCGCTCGGACTGGAGGCATATACGGTAGTGTTGGAAGAAGAAGTACTTACCGGGCCGGATGCCTTTTGGGATGCTGATATACTGATAGTAAATATTCCACCGAGGATAGATAGGGGGGAAGATGTTCATATCGCCGAAATTGCCCTGCTGAGAAGCTTTTTAGAGACCACTTCTATACAAAAAGTATTGTTCGTAAGTTCTACTTCCGTTTACGCCAATGTGAACGGCCTGGTGACCGAAGAGAATGAAGAAGCCCCCGATTCGCCAAACGGGCTGGCACTCCGCGCTGCGGAAAAGCTGTTGCTCGGAGCCGAAACATTCGAAACCACGGTACTGCGCTTCGGCGGATTAATAGGCTACGATCGCCTGCCGGATGAACGCCGCCTCCGGGAGGGAGGCAAACGCGCAAATATTCTGCCCATGAACGTTATTCACCGCGACGATTGCATCGGTGTTATCACCGAGATCCTCGACCGCGGTATCTGGGGTGAAGTATTCAACGCCTGTGCTACCGGGCATCCGCTGCGTATCAATTACTACAAAGCCGCCGCCCGCTCTCTGGGAATTGAGCTGCCCCGCCGCACCGTTGAAGAAGAACTTCCGTATAAGATTGTAGGAACCAGTAAACTCCGGCATATGCTGGAATATACCTTCAGGTACGATGATCCGCTGAAGGTTTTTGATAAATAATGATAGTTTGCATTACCCCTCATCAAACAAAAAATTGTTTACATATATTAAAAATGCTATATTGTACCACCTCTGCTATGCCAACTGAGGTCAGAAAGAACCTTATTTTCAACTAAATGCTCTAAAAGCCGTGAATCTGCTGCTTTTTAGCCTGTTTGCAGTGGCAACCGGGCTGACAATCCTCCTGTACCGCAACCGGAGCCGCAAAACTGCCCGGATGTTTGTTCCCATCAGGTCGGCGAGTATCATAAAAATACTCAGCTATAAATCCGCCGGAATTCTTGCTACTATTCGTTTTAAAGATGAGCTGTCGCCCCAGATCGGCGACCGGCTGCTGGAAGAAGGTGCGCTCTACGAGATCACCGGGGTAGTGGTTCCCGATATCGCAAAGGAACGCCCAGCGGATACATGGGATTGCCGAATTGTAAAAATCTGAGCAATGGAGTACCTCAAAGTATCCTGGCTTCATCCATTTGAAGATGAACCCGTATGCCTCTATACAGAGATTAATCCGCAGCGTTTTGAAAAACGGAAAATAGAAATATATCCTGATGGCAGCTTCGGTATCGCTTCCAGCCACTTCCGCTTTGGAGGTACTGCTTTGCTGGATGTATTAATGCCGGATATGGAAGATATCATCAACGACAGCCAGCTCGTACCCGAGTTCATATCACAGGCTGAATTTGAACTGGTATGGAACCAGTACTACTATTTTCTGTCGTGACAGGAGAGGAAGATGTTGTCACCTGCCGGCATGGGATTCAAATGCCGTCAGGTACTTATTGATATATTCGTCTTTGGTTTTGGTCTTGTATTGCATCACAAACCGCGGATGTTCCAATGGAATGATCTCTTTGAAAAATTTCTCTTTCTCATTCAATGCCTGCAGGAAAGCAGCATTTTTACCAGTGCCCATGCAGTAACATACTTCCCGGCTGATATTCCACTCCAGTTGCTCTTTTAGTTTGCTGACAATAAAAGGATAGGCTGCTTTGGTCAGTGCAGTACTGTCGTAATAATTATAGTTGATTTCCTTGCCGCCTGGCTGCTGCGAGGTGAAGCCCAGGGGGCATACCGCACTGATATAAAACTGCTGATAAAATGGTTTCACGCCGCCATAGGCATCAATAACATCGTATACAAAAACAGAAGAAGGTTCATGGGTTTTAAGGCCTTTGATCTCAATACCACATTTTTCCCACATTCTTTTGGTATCTGTAAAAGGAACACCGGTAGCACCCGAACCCAGTCGACCAGGATTAATGCCCATGATGAGTTGCCGCGGTTTCCTGTCGTTATAAAATTTTCTATAAAACTGCGTCATGATATCCATGATGCCGGGGCCTTCCCGGAATGGATTCATTACACGGATACCAGCAGGCAATTTACCGGGAAACTGAAGATTACTATTAAAATCGATGATCTGGTCCGCTATATTCATGCTACAAGTTATGCCATTTGATGATGCCTGTTGATTTTTTCCAGGATATCCTCTTCGCGGTATGGCTTCATAATGTAGTCATTTAATCCTGAACGCAAATACAGCGCAATGTCATCTTCCAATACATTTCCGGTAATGGCAATAATGGTAACGGATGCTTTTTTCTTATCAGGTAATGCACGGATCATGTTAGTTAGCATCAGGCCATCAATACCAGGTAAGTCGATATCAGTTAGCACAAACTCGAACGATTCGCGCTGATATACTTCCAGCGCCTCTTCTGCTGATGATACTATCAGGTAGGAGGCCTGCATCCGGTCGAGCATCAGGGCAAGCAGTTTTTGATTGAGGATACTGTCCTCTACCACCAAGAGTCTTATACCGGGTGGTATAACGGGGTTGTTAGATGTAGTTGTATTCACTGGAACAATGATTTTTTTGGTCACAGGCGATGGGGGCATCGACTTGTACCTGATTTCAAAATAGAACGTCGTGCCTTTCCCGACGAGGCTTTCCACATGGATCTTTCCGCCGTGCAGGTCTATTATCTTTTTGGTGATATATAAGCCCAGTCCACTGCCCTTGTGATAGTGACTGTTTCCCTGCGAGAATGCGTCGAATACCAAAGGTAGGTCTTTATGCGGAATCCCCACACCGGTATCTTTTACACTTACCTGTAGCTGGTTTTCCTCCTTTATATGTGCCGTTACGGTAATCCCCCCGGTTTCTGTAAACTTGATAGCATTGGCCACCAGGTTAATAAGTACCTGTTTCAGCCGGAAAGAATCGCCCAGCAGGATCAGGCTGCTGGGGAAGTAAATGTTTGTTTCCAGCTTCAGCGATTTCCCCCCGGCCTGCACAGAAAGTGTTTGGCAAACTTCTTCTATAGTGGCCCGTGGCGAAAATTTTTCCTCCTTCAATGCTGGTTCTGCAGTTTCCATTCTCGTATAGTCAAGAACGTTATTCACTACCTGCAACAGCATATCGGCCGAATGCCTGATGGCTGCTACCATTTCCGGTTTCCTTTCCTGTTCCAGCAACCGGGCGTATCCTAATACCGACTGTACCGGTGTTCGGATCTCGTGACTGATAGTAGCTGCAAAATCACTCTTCTGCCGGGCAAAGTTTTCTGCCTGTTGTTTCGCTCGCAGTAAAGCCAGGTCATTCCGGTACAGGCGAATGATGCCGTAAATAATAATGGCCGCCAGTAATAATATCAACGGGATCTCCCAGTTACTGTGCCGGTCCATCCGGTAAAGTGAATGATTGATATCTTCCCCCAGCTGCAGCCGTTTTTTATCAGTTTCATGCAACATGTGCTGTTTGAGCGCTGACATCATATGTAACAACTCGGCAAATAACCGTTCGTTCGACATCACCAATGCATACTCTTTTCGCTTCAGGTTATTGTGGCTTTCTGCTGCATCCCGCATGAATTTATTGTAGTTGGCCTGGATCTTTTGCAACTGTACCTGCGTCATCGCCTTGTTTTCCGCACCGGTATTATGCTCCGTAATTTTTACCTGTTTCTGGATCTGCTTCTCCTGCGATTTATTGCTGATGGCGTCTCTCAGACGGCCAAAAAAACGTTTCCGCTTCACCGTGGTATCGGCCACCACCGTGGTATCGGCCTGCCGGGTGGGCTGCTGTAATTTAATGCCGGGGAATGGCTGCGGCACAAGCGATTCGGCAGGAGCCTGTGCACTGTCAAGTACCTGGGATAACTGCATCAATGAATCTACATACAACCGCATCTGCAGGAACAGCTGCGATTTACGGTCTTTGTCTGCCATCAGCTCCTTCAGTTGGTTCTCATCCTTATTCGTAGTCATGGCACTGTCGAGGTGCGCTGTAATCTCCGTTAACTGCGACTTGTAGTTGTTCAGATGGTTTCGGTCGAACGTCAGCGTATATATACGGAAATTATTATCCGCCGAATAGAGCAGCTGTATGGCCTGATCAATATGACCTGCATCCACTTTTGTAGCAATCAGGTTCCTGACACCGATCCCCAGTTGCGCCGACTCTTTTTTTCTTAGTGAAATTATCATGAAAAAGGTCATCAGCACAATGGCTATTATTATCAGCACGGCATAGCGCACAAAAGTCTTTCTTTCCTGTGTAGTATACATAAAATCGGATGTTGGCAGTTGCCGGGAAGAATCCGCAACGAAAATAATTCAATTTACTTTCCTTCACTACTGATAATCAATTTAAAAGAATACATATGAGTATTACAGTTCAATTGATTTTGATATACATATAAAAAAATAACTTATTATAAAAAATTAACTGCTACAAACTTGTCTATCGCTTCTGCAAAGTTGCAGCAAGCAAGGGGCTTTTTTACCGGGAATTTTCCGGGGATCACAAATGTTTAGAATTTCTTATTCTGTCCTGTTCTGTGTCTTCGGTTATCCTTTCGTATTTTGGAGCCATAATTTATGCTATCATGCAGTATTTGAAAACCAGTTTTATAACCAGCCTGTTCCTGCTTTTCTGGGGGCTGGTTGTATTCGGTCAGCCAGCACCGCCCGACCCTTATTACAAATTTCCGGCCAGTAATAATTTATTACAAGACAGGATCTTCTATTATTTCACCCTGGTAGAACGTTTCCCTGCCTTATCCCGGCTATTGGAGAAAGAAGTTTCCCTGCAGGAGCTGACGAAGGAATTCCGGGAAAATGCTCTGCATGCCGATACCGCTGTTAACGCGGCCAATGGACTTCGTTTTACAGATAAGATGATCAACGGGGTGGATCAGATCTTCCGCGACCTTTGGCAGCAACACCGCCGCGAAATGCAGGTATTCACGGATGAAATGAAAGCCAGCGGCTTATTCCAGCTATATGCTTCCAAACCAGGGGATACCCTGTTGTCTCTTGCCTGGAAAGATGCTGCCAATGGCGTGAACTATATTATTAATGCTTACACAAACGGAACGGGGATGCGTTATCCCGTCATCGATTCGGCCTTAACTTCCATACACTCGCCCGCCTACCGGGAAAAGATCCGCGGCCTGGTGAAGAGTACAGCCAATAATAGCAAAGGACTGTTCTTTCAGGCGTCACTGCAGGTAGCGCTTCAATTGCTGGAGCTGAATCACCGGAATGAAGCGGTGCGCTATGAGCCGCTTTCAGCCACCAACGCAGCCGCCTATAGCCAGGTAAAGAAAACAGACTGGGATAAGTATCCCTATCCCGCCATGCTGATACTGGGGGCCAGTCCGGTGAGCATGGAACATATCAGTGAAACAGGTAAAAGCCGTTGCCGTACCGGTGCGGAACTGTATCACAAAGGGCTTGCTCCGTTTATTATCGTTTCCGGTGGCCATGTTCGCCCGCCCGGTACTGCTTATTCAGAAGCCATTGAAATGCGGAAATACCTCGTGGAAGAACTGAAGATCCCCGCATCTGCAGTGATTGCGGACCCTTACGCCCGCCATACCACCACCAACATACGGAATGCTGTTCGCATGCTTTTCAGAAGCGGATTTCCTATGAATAAAAGAATGATGTGCGTGTCCGATGCGATGCATCTGGTATACGTAAACAGCCCCGTATTCGCCCAGCGTTGTATGACGGAGCTGGGATATGTGCCCGCCGCAGATATCCGTCAGGGTGACCTTTATTTCCTTACCTTCATGCCGGATCTGCGCTCCCTGCAGGTAGATGTATTTGATCCGCTGGATCCGTGATGCACAATATCTTTTCCTGAAAACCGTCTATAACTGAAAATATATTTTTATGGCAGAACTGTTGTACACTATCCTTGGCGCCGGAGGCGTGATCGCTGACGAACTGGCTAAAGAACTGATCCGGAATAATAAGAAGGTCAGACTCGTAAGCCGCGCTCCGAAATCTATTGCGGGGATCACCGACCTGGTGGCCGCCGATCTTACTGATTATACACAAACAAAAAATGCAGTTGCCGGTAGTGGGATCGTATTCCTGACAGCCGGTCTGAAATATGATATCCGCATCTGGTCGGATGGCTGGCCAAAGATCATGACCAATGTGATCAACGCCTGTAAGGAAGCCGGCGCCAGATTGATTTTCTTCGATAACGTATATTCGTATGGGTTAGTGAAGGGGCTTATGAAGGAGGATGCGCCTTACCATCCTGCCAGCAGGAAAGGAACAGTAAGAGCTGCCATTGCTACGCAACTGATGGACGAAGTGAAGGCGGGGCGCATTACCGCGACTATCGCCCGCTCGGCCGACTTCTACGGCCCCGGCGCTGATAAAACCGGTTTTCTGAATCTCCTCATCGTGGATAGATTCAGAAAAAATTCCAGCGCCATGTGGATAGGGAGAGATGACCTGCCGCATAGTTACACCTTTACCCCGGACGCCGCGAAGGGCCTCTATCTGCTGTCGCAGGACGACAGCGCCTGGAACCAGATCTGGCACCTGCCAACAGCACACCCTGCACCCGATGGAAAAACATACGTGAATATGATTGCCACAAAGATGGGGGTGAAGCCCAAATACACGAAACTGGGCGGCTTTATGCTTACCCTGGCGGGCCTTTTCGACACCAACATCCGGGAAATAAAGGAAATGCTGTACCAGAATAACTACCCCTATATATTCGACTCTTCTAAATTCGAACAGCACTTCCATGTTAAACCTACTTCTTATGAAGAAGGTATCCGGTTAATGCTGGGGGATAAATAGTCTACTGATTTTGTAGGAAATAAATTTGGTAGTTTAAAATTCTGCCTTATCTTTGCATCAGTTCTTTAGATAGCTTATCAAGAAAGGAGGAGGGAAATGGCCCGACGATACCTTAGCAACCATCACTGCGCAGGCAGTGAAAGGTGCTGCATCCATCCGGTTTACAAAACCAGGAAAGATAAGTCAGATTACAGGTTTACATAAAATTATTATCATAATAATCAGGAAACTCATCTGACATTCAGGTGAGTTTTTTTTATGCCCGCCACTCCCCACGATAAGCTCGTCTGTTGAACATGTTTATTCAATTTTTCATCAAACTAAAAATCAAACAACAAGATGAGCAACATTACAGAACTGATTCACTCCATTCCCGTAGATCCGCAAACCGGCGCCATTGCAGTGCCTATCTATCAGACATCTACTTTCGTACAAACTGCACCCGGCGTTAATCAGGGATATGACTACGCGCGTTCCAATAATCCTACAAGGGAAACCGCCGAAAAAATCATCGCTCAGCTGGAAGGCGGTGCCGCGGCCTCCGCATTTGCCAGTGGCCTCGCCGCCATCGACGCAGTCATTAAACTGCTTAAATCCGGAGATGAGATTGTGGCGGTTGATGATATTTACGGCGGCGCATTCCGGCTATTTCATAAAGTATACGAGAAGTTCGGGATTAAGGTAACTTATGTAGATACTTCCGATACCCAGGCAGTATTCAATGCCATTACTCCGGCTACCCGCCTGATTTGGCTGGAAACGCCCACTAATCCAACACTGAAGATCTCTGATATAGAAGCGATCGGGCGTATCGCAAAGGCGCATAATTGCCTGTTTTGTGTAGATAATACTTTCGCTACTCCCATCTTACAAAAGCCGCTCCAGCTGGGAGCCGACCTGGTGGTACACAGCGCTACCAAGTACCTCGCCGGCCACAGCGATCTGATTGCAGGGGTGGTGATATCTAAAACCATTCAACTGGGAGAGGAGATAAAGTTTTATCAGAACGCCTGCGGGGCTATCCTGTCGCCGTTCGACAGCTTCCTCCTCATCCGCGGTATAGAAACACTGCCGTTGCGAATCCGGCAACATGGCGTCAATGCAAAAGCCATCGCGGAATTCCTGGAGCAACACCCCGCAGTGGAAAAAGTTTTTTATCCCGGCCTCGCTTCGCATCGTGGTCATGAGTTGGCAAAGAAGCAGAGCAAAGGCTTCGGTGGTATTATTTCCTTTACACTGAAAGACGACACCGCAGAAGCTGCCACTGCTTTTGTAACATCAACGAAATATTTTAAGCTGGCGGAAAGCCTGGGCGGGATCAAAAGCCTGCTTTGTCATCCGGCGGCCATGACGCATAAATCCATTCCTGCGGAAAAGAGAAGGGCAGCGGGTGTGAGCGATAGCCTCGTCAGGCTGTCGGTAGGACTGGAAGACACCGAAGATCTGCTGGCAGATCTGGAACAGGCATTCACGAAGCTGCCGGTGCACGCCGGCGAAGGAAGCGCGTTGTCAGCATAGCAGCTACATTATCGCCTGTTGCATTCAGGATAGTAGCCAACGGGTCTACAAGGGTACCGATGATCATCAACGGAGGAAGTGCTTCTACCGGGAACCCATACACGCTCATCACCAGCAGTTCGCCGATATAGCCGCCGTTGGGAATACCTCCCTCCACAATGCTGGCGATAACGGTAACGCCCAATGCCATAAAAATGACGGATGGACTGTCGAATCCTTTGCCGAACATCGCAAATACCACCGCCATTTTTATGATAGATGAAATGCTGGACCCGTCTTTATGCAACGTGGCGCCAAGTGGTACCACCACATCTCCGATATCTTCCGGAACGCCCATCTTGCGCACTGCTTCAAGGTTTGCCGGGATAGTGGCAATACTGCTGCCGGTACCCACCGCCGTAAGCGTTGGAATGATATTATTCTTCCAGAAAATTTTTATAGCCGGCAGCCCGCCGGCAATAAATGCATAAAAAGTAAACCCGATAATAAAATAAACAGTTCCGAATCCATAATAGATACCCAGGGAATGCGCGTAGGTACCGAACAGCTTCGGGCCTACGGTGCCCACCTGGTAAGCAAAGTAAGCCCCCAATCCGATCGGGCCGGCTTTCATGATCACCGTAAGTATATCTTTCGACACTTCATTGCCCGACCGTAAAAATTTGCGGAAGGCGGCTCCCCGCTCGCCGGTACGCATGGCTGCAAAGCCGGTCAGACAGGAGAAAATGATGAATGGCAGCATATTCTTACGGGAAAACAGCGTGTAGAATTCATCTGCCGTCAACAGCCTGACCAGCTGCTCGCCCCAGTTGGCGGGCTTTTCCAGGTTTACGTCGTGGTTCAGTATTACCTGTTGGTGAATGGGAAAAATCCAGACTGCCACAATGGTCAGGAAGGCAGAAATCAGAATGGTGCTGAGGAATACGAGCGACATAATACCCAGCGTTTGTCCCAGTTTATTGCCGGCTTCAATATGCGCAATCGCATCTGCCACTGCAAAAAATACCAGCGGTATAATGGCAGTGAACAGCAGGTTCAGGAAGATATCGCCAACCGGTTTTATAGCAATGATACGCTCTCCGTAGACAAGCCCGGCAATACTGCCAGCGATGATACCAGTCAGCAGCAGGAACATGCTGCGGTAGGTTTTAATGAATCCCATACCCGGAATTTATAATTAAGATAGCCAAATGTAGTGCATCGTGAACAATCGGACTGGATTATTGTTTAAGCAAAGTAGCGCTAATAACCTTACATCATGAAAAGCTGGTTGATTTGTTTGCTGCTTACTTTCTTTGTTTACCAGGAGAGAACCTATACCATCGTAGAGGTAATGCGTAACGCGAGGCAGTTGCGCGACGACAGTACATCAGTAAAGATCATCGGATATGTGACTAAAAAACTGAACGGAAATAATTACCAGTTTGAAGACAGAACCGCAGAAATCCAGGTAGACATTGAGCCCGCTTATTTGCCGAAGAAGCCCTTCAGCGACAAAGATGCCGTGATCATCAAGGCACAGGTACTGTATGAAATGAATAAACCTATCACCCTGAAAGTAAGCGGACCTGTTATCAACGACTAACGGAGAAGGCTATATTACTTTCAGCAGGAAAGCATAGATGCTCTTCATACTTACCAGGATCACAATTACGGCTACAGCCACCATAATGGTTTTTGCAGAGATTTTGTTGGAAACTTTTGCAGCTATGGGAGATGCAATCGCGCTGCCTATCACGAGGCCCAGTACTGCATCCCAGTGTACGTGGCTGAGTACGGTGACAAAAGTAAGAGAGCTGAGCATAGCTATGAAAAAGCGGGTAGCCTTTACCGTGCCCAGGGAAAAACGCGGATGCCGGCCACCGGCAATCAGCGACGATAATACGATAGAGCCCCAGCCACCACCGCCAATTGCGTCTATAAAGCCGCCACCAAAGCCCAGCAGGCCGATTCTCGTGATCTTTTTATCAGGGGCATTATTTTGTTTTCTGACCCGGATGGCGCGCATCAGGATAATGCTGCCCAGGATCAGGGTATATAAGGATACTACCGGTTTCGTATACTGCGAATAATGTTCGAGCGACGACAACAGGTAAGCGCCCGTTACCGCGCCGATAATACCCGGTAAGATCAGCATTTTAAACAGCTTCTTATTCACGTTGCCCATGCGCTGGTGCATCCAGCCCGCAATGCCGCAGCTCAGAATTTCAGATATATGTACCGCCGTACTGGCAGAAGCCGGCGGAATACCCATCGACAGGGAAAAAGTAGTGGAGGTGATGCCGTAAGACATCCCAATGGCGCCATCGATCATGGCGAAAACAAACCCGGCTGCCAGGAAATAATAAAAAGTCGGGGGAATATCTACTACGTATGTACGAAACGACGGGGATTGCCACCAGGCAATACCCAGGCCAATAGCCAATAACAATATGCCCGCCGATCCGTAAATCCAGCGTTGCTTTTTATAAGCAACCGTTTCATTGGGAATGCCGTTTTCCTGTGGCAGTTCAGCCACTGTTGCTGTTTCTGTCAAGGCTGCAGGTACAGCCAGGGTAGTAAGTTCTTTCTCCATTTTTGATGAGCCAGCCTAAATTCACCACAAAATACATAAACTCTATGAAATAAGTAGACTATTTTAAAAAAAAGAAGACGGCCATGAAACAATGAATACGCGTTTATCTCTCGTATAAAAAATGTTTTACCTATATTTGGGGTTGCGAACCAATTTACCAACTACATGCTTTGGCAACTATTCTGGACAATTATCTTAGTGCTACTAAACGGTTTCTTTGTTGCGGCAGAATTTGCCATCGTAAAGGTACGTTCCTCTCAGATTAACAGTAAAGGTACTGCGGGTAAACGTGCAGTGTTCGCAGCCAAAAATGTGCTGGGCAACCTCGATGGTTATCTGGCAGCTACACAGCTGGGCATCACGTTGGCTTCCCTGGGCCTGGGATGGGTGGGCGAATCAGTAATGACGGAAATAGTGCTCCTGGTCATGAATAAACTGGGCATTTCCATCTCTTTAGCTGCTACACATATTATTGCAGTAACAGTGGCATTTACACTGATCACCATCATGCATATCGTTTTCGGAGAGCTGGCCCCTAAATCAGTGGCAATCCGCAAACCTCTGCCTACTACCTTGCTGGTGGCCATTCCCCTGCGGATAACGTTTTATATCTTCCGGCCCTTTATCTGGATGCTCAATGGCCTTGCCAACAGTATCCTGCGCCTGATTGGTATACAGCCTGCCGGTGAGGCGGAAATCCACTCCGAAGAAGAACTTAAACTGATCATTTCTGAAAGCCAGGAAGGAGGTGCCATCGAAGAAACAGAGCGGGAGCTCATACAAAATGTATTCGAATTCGATGATAGCCGTGTGAAAAAAATCCTGAGCCACCGGAAAGATATCTCCGCGCTCGACATCAATCTGCCACTGGAACAACTGGTAGATCAGGTGATCAAAGATGGCTACTCCCGCTACCCGGTTTACAGTGGATCGCTGGATGAGCTCAAAGGCGTCATCTACGCAAAAGATCTGGTGAAAGGCATACACGAAAAAACGCTGAACAGCATTACAGATATCCTGAAGCCAGTGTTTTATGTACCAGATAGTATGAAGATCAAAGACCTGCTCCGTACTTTCCAGCTGAAACGCCTGCAAATGGCCGTGGTAACAAACGAATTTGGTGACACAGAAGGTATTGTTACCATGGAAGACATCCTCGAGGAACTCGTAGGTGATATTCAGGACGAGCACGACCAGGAAGCGCCAATCGTAGAACAAAAAGACGGTAACTTTATTGTAAATGCCCATGAGTATATCGCGGACATTAACGAACTGTTGCCAGTGCCGCTGCCGGAAAGTGAGCACTACGAAACACTCTCCGGTCTGATTAACTATTCTCATGGAACTATTCCGCGGGAAGGAGAGGTGATTCCGATCGAAAACTACGAGGTGCTGATATTGAAAATGTTCCGTAGCTCCGTGGAAAAAGCAAGATTAAAACTGATCCGTTAAAATATTATTTTATGGAGAAGAAAATATTACACGTTCTCGAAGGACGCGAGAAACACATCACAGATACCGAAGTAGTGCGGCAGTCGCTGCCTGCCATGCGGTTCCGTTTTGCCAGCCCTTTTATAGTGGTGCATCACATGCCGGCCAGGTATTTTGCGCCCGGCTCTCCGGAATCGCGGCTGCATCCTCACCCGCATCGTGGATTTGCGCCGGTTACCTTTATGCTGCAGGGCCAGGGCTATCATCGCGATAATGCCGGCAATGCTATGACGGTAACAGCCGGCGACGTGCAATGGATGTTTGCCGGTAAAGGCATTCTGCATAGTGAAGGCCCCTCTGAAGCATTTCTGAAAGAAGGAGGAAACTATGAACTGCTGCAACTCTGGTTCAATGTACCCGCTGCCCATAAAGGAGAGGCTCCCTGGTATCAGTACATAAAAGGCGCCGACATGCCCGTTGTGGCGGAAGGCGATGGCGTGCATCTGACGCTTATTGGCGGAGAATATGCAGGCAAAACCGGTCCGCTGAAAAACTTCACGCCCATCACGGCTATCTGGGGAAATATAGCCGCAGGCAAAGCCGTAACGTTAACGGCTATACCCACTTACTGGACCCTTTTATATGTCATCGATGGGCAGTTGAACGTAAACGGCACAACCGTGAGCGGATATAATCTCGTTCTTTTCGACAAGGAAGACGGACAAACCGACATTCACATCACAGCCGCCGAAAATACCCGCCTGTTGTACCTGAGCGCCGAGCCGATCAATGAGTCGGTTGCTGCAAAAGACAATTTTGTAATGAATACAGCGGAAGAAGTGGAACAGGCAATACAGGATTATAAGAACGGCGTCTTCGGCTCCCATGAAGGCTGGTAAATGAGGTAAACCGGGCTTAGATGATCTCTTTACTGTTCTACATATATGGAGACATATCTTCCATCTTTTGTATAGTGCCATGCACAGCCAACACTGGAATCCCAATACACGATCAGCGTTAGAAATGCCGTTTTGCAGTGCACCTGTCCGGAAACAACACTTGCAGATGCCACTTTCGTTGAGTACTCTTTTTCAATTAACGTAATTGCCCTGTCCGTCAGAACATCATCAGGTGGTCGTGGATGTGTAGGTTGATCGACACTCATAGTAGTATTTATTAAGTTAGCAATCTCTTCTGCGCCTCAGTAACGCCGTCAAAGACAGGAATGGAAGTGATACCCACCATCGGCAGGCACGGTAAACAATACCGGAAACTGGCATGATCATCATCAATAAACAGCCATGTCATACATTACTTTTCTGCAGGAAGGCGCACCTCATAATTTATGTTGTCTATGCTGGTCGAGTCATCCACGATTAAAACGCGTAACGGTCCAAACTGGGTGCAACGCGTTAGAAGCGAATCATAGTATTTTTTTGCGCGATTCTCATTTGAAAAGAGCCGGGACACGTTGGTGGTATCCATTTTAGGAATGTGGACTGTTGGATCCAGCGAGATTTCTGTATGCGGGTAAACCTGGGTTAAGGTGTAGGTAATTACAAATACTTTCTTCATGGCTTTGTGAGGTTTTAGGAAGAAAGCAACGCGAAAAAGAGGCGCGGTGCTCGACTAGTCCGTTCCAGACCGCCAGGTATGAACACGAACATAGAAGAGCCCGCGCACTAAGGTGGCGGGCCTCACTTCTTCGTCCTGTGTTCATATTGACTGGCGGTCTGGAACAGGATTAAAAGCGATGCCTCAATTATTTTGGGGAGGCAAAGATAGGCTAATATAGTACTTTTTTGAAAAAGATGCTTTAAAGAAGCCATCTTTTAAGGAGCCATCTTTAAAGAGATATTATATTAACCGTCTTTTTGTACTTTTCGGACATGGCGGATAATAAACATATAATTTCAGATGATGAGTATTTCAAAAGGCTTGGACAAAGAATCGAGAAATGGCGGATTGATGCAGATTTTACTTCTGCCGAATCATTCGCAATTGAAAATCAGATTAATCGCAGTCAATATTTGAAGTACGAAAAAGGCAAAAATATGGAACTACTCACTATTCGAAAGATTGCCGCTGCACACAACAAAAAGGTAGAAGAGTTGTTAAAAGGACTGGAAGACACGAATTTCAAACCATAATTTATTTCCATCTCAAATTAATATGGCCTGGCTAATGCCAGGCTTTTTCAATCTCTGACATCATTATATCAGGCGCAGCTTTTTCGCCGGCACCGCTTTTGAGGCGTGTTTGGTATATATGATTGATTGTTCACCAAATAGCAAATGACATGCACATCAGATCTATTGGGAGCCTCCTGCTTTTTATGGTTGTTTTCACTGCTTGTCATCACTCTTCCAAAGAAGAGCAGCAGAAAGACGCGGCAGGTCCACAAACGTCCTCCACCAACGGTAACCAGGAGAATACATCCACTATTGACACGGTCTACGGTGATTACCGCCTCGGTGCTACCACAAGGGGAAATGCCAGCATGCGTAACCTCCTGATTATTACCGGTACTAAATCAGATACCACAAAGTCAGATACAACCCTTGAAAAAGATGTAAAGGGACGACTGAAAGGCATGATGGTAGGGGATCTCAACGGGAATGGCCTGCCGGAAATATATCTGTTTATGTTATCGGAAGGTAGCGGAGAATATGGGAAGATATATGCTTATGAAGTTAACAGGGAAGGAGATAAGGTAATCAGGATCAGCACCAATGCCATAGATACGATGGAAAGAGACGCTTACCGGGGACGCGATACCTTTTATATCCGCGATCAGCACCTGGTCCGGGCATTTCCGGTTTATAAAGAAGGAGCTCCCGACGCACTTACTACTGAAAAAAGAGGTATTATAATATACAACCTCAGAACAGCGGGTGATACACTGACTTTGGAAGCAGCTGGCAACTAGCTGTTAGCTGCCAGCTGCCATCAGCTAGTTGCTGCTCCCTGGCGCAATGCCTTCTTTATCCCAGCGGGTATAGAAGAATTGCAGTGCTTCTTTGAAACGGCTGAAGCTCTTATTTTCCGGGGTAGTCCAGCCATCTTCTGCATATGCAGCGAGGCGCGGATATACCTGGTGGTTCATGCTTTTGTTATCCGGTATCCACTCACCCCACATCTGGCACCCGCTTCCGAGTATTTTTGAGTAGTACTGCGGCGCCAGTCCTGCCGGGATCGGATCAAAGCTATAGGCTTTCTCCAGAGAAATAGAGGTATAGTCATAATCCAGGTAGGTCATGGCATGATAAGAATTGATCACATCATATCCTTTGGAAACCGCATCGGTGATCAGGTTCAGTTCTCCCTTCCAGAATTGTACAATAGTACCGGTGGCCAGTTTTTCGGTCGCTGGTGCATCTTTGGAATCGGAAAAATCATGCAGTTTGCTGCCCATGATCTCGTTCCAGCCGGCCATACGGCGGTTTTTACCTGCCAGGAAATTGGAAATGCTGTTGGTGAAAGCAATCTGCAGATCTGCCGGAGAAGCGAGATGATGTGCTTTCATATATGCATTGACGTTAGCATCGGCTTTCCACTGGTCATATTTTACTTCATCGCCGCCAATATGTATCACTTTAGACGGGAAAAGCGCAATCACTTCCTGTAATACGTCTTCGAGGAAGCTGACTACTTTAGGATCTGTTACATTGAATACATCGTAGTGCACTCCGAATTTGGTAGACACCTTCACCGGCTGATGGGTGGTTCCCAGCCAGGAATAGGCTGCAATAGCGGCGGTAGAGTGGCCGGGCATTTCTATCTCGGGAATGATAGTGATATGCCTGTCGGCTGCATACCTGATGATGTCTTTGATCTGCGCCTGGGTATAGAAGCCTTCATGCACTTTGCCGTCGTATACTTTACTGTTCCAGGTACCGATCTGGGTGGAGTCACGTTTACTGCCGATTTGCGTAAGCAGTGGATATTTCTTTATTTCTATGCGCCAGCCCTGATCATCGGTCAGGTGCCAGTGAAATACATTCATTTTTAACAGCGCCATTTCATCCAGTATCCGTTTTACGGTTTCTCCGCCCTTGAAATAGCGGCCTTCATCCAGCATGAACGCTCTCCAGCCGAAACGGGGCTTGTCCTTGATGGATACGGCGTTGATCGTATAACCGTTGCCGTTGGAGGTGATCAGCTGCCGCAGCGACTGTATCCCATAAAAGATACCGGCATTATCGGCCGCCGTGATCTGGATTTTACCAGGATTTACCTGCAGCAGGTAGCCTTCTTTTCCCAGTTCTTTCTCCAGTTTATTGTCCAGGGTGAGTTTGATAAAGTTATCAGGTGCATTGGGTTTCAGGGAGAGAGACAATCCCAGGGCGTCCTGCAATGATTGCTGTAACTGGTTGGCTTCGGTAGTACTTTTGCCTGGAATAATGGCAGTTGCAGCTGATAGTGTGAAAACGCCTGATAAGGTCTTAACCTCAGATGGCTGCGGAATGATATTAATGGCATGAAGCGGCAGGCTCTGCACCGATAACAGGAACAGGCAGGCAGCCGCCAGCGTGGAACGTAGTTTAGTCATACTAAGATTTTAATTGTTCACTATATTATGGAGTGATCAAAATACAAAGAAAATCTTGTGATTTGAAAAAAGCTACGTCAGGGCAATTTTACGGGAAACAGCCATATCTGTAATAGCCTCTGAATAAAAAATCGACGGAACATTTTTCAATGGCAGCAGGTAATCGGGTATTTCTGTGTCCCCATTCCGGAGGTGCCGCTTCTCGGCTTTGGTTTTATCAATGAAATAAAGCTTGCCCAGTTTACACAGGTTGTTGTTATTCCTCAAATTACTGCTCATTTCCATGATCACTTCCAGCTGGTGCTCATCGTCGGTTTTATACCAGGCATGACTGTATTTGCCGTCGGTTTGCTCACTCAGTTTCCAGCCCTTCTGTTCCATATACCGGTTGAGGGCATCACTTTCCAGGGAAATGTCTTCGAAATCATGCACTAGGGTAGTGGCTTCCAGTTGTGGTAGCAACGCGGCTACCGGTCTTTCCAATTGAGGAAAGACCGGCACCACAGACAGTGCATCAAATTTATGTTTCCATTGCTGGAGCACAGGCTGCTCCAGGTTAATCGGGTGAATGATCTTTACGGTACCATTCGGAGGCAGCACCACTGCGGTATCGTATATGCTTAACAGTGAGCCGTTTGCCCGGCAGTAGAAAGGAGTGATCAGCTGATCCTTTTCATCGAACAGGCCCCATAGTAGCCTGTTCGCGAATGCAAACAGGAGAGGGTTCTGAAGGAAGAGCAGCTGCCATCTGGCTGCGCTCCATTTCCGCTGTATCACCATGAAATGTTCCATTCTGAGCGCCTGTACTTTCGCTGCTGCCATTATCTCCCTGGTAACTGCTTTCAGGGCAGCACGTGTTTCAGGAGGAGTGGAGGCGGGTACCGCTTTCAGTCGCCGGCGTTTGTCGTTGAAGTAAACAGCCTTGAAGTTGCTGTCTACATAATAATGATAACGATCTTCGTTAACATAGAAAGGCTTGTACAGGCCCAGGAAGCCGAAATCCGGCACGAGCTGGTCGCCCAGCTCGTGGTAAGAAATGCCTGTTTCATCGGCTTTGTGCTGCAGGGTTTCTACCGCTGCTGCTCCTACTACGGACTTGCGGAAGCGGTATCTTCTGGAAAGATATTCCACTTCCCTCAATGCCCGCATACTTCCCTGCAGGCCCAGGGCGGCTACGCCGTGTTCGGCCATCTTCAGCCGCTTGGTATCGATCCAGTACTGGATATTGTGCCGGAGCTCCGGTATCAGGGTTTCATCGCCTACAGCGGCTGCGAGGGTCATCAGGTATTTATATTTAGCCTCGCCGCTTTGCGCCATATATGTTTTGAAGAGTTGTACTGCGAAATCCCCGCTGCGTTTGCGGTCTACCAGTTTCAATACCGGCAGCGCTTCCACGTTGGGTTGTATTTCTGCTTCGCGGCCCATGCGATAAAAAAGGAAGCGCATCATATCGGTGGACATTACCTCACCGTTCAGCAAATACATTGGCGGCAGGGCTTTATCATCGAGCCATTTTTCAGCAGGCTTGTTGAGCTTGAATCTCTTCTTCGCCAGCAGCACCAGCTGAGTTGCTATTTCTTCATCAGTACCAACGAGGTTATGTCCGCCCAGGGTTTCGAGCATGATATCGCGTGCGTCGTCGTTTACTTCGCTGTGAAGCGCCTGGAGCAGGAGCAGCCTGGCCTGCGGATGATCGAGCCGGCTTAGTATCTGTACGGCGGTCAGGCGCTGGTCGGCCTTCTTGTGCGTCAGCAGTTCGGATGCCCGCTCCAATGCCTGCGGATGTTCTGCAAGTACAACGGCAACGAGCGTACGAACCGACTTCAGTCGGTGTAAAGTGAACGGCCAGAGCTGTTCGAGGTAAAGTGACTTATCGAGTGTAGTCAGTGCCGGCAGCACGTCTCTTGGATCATAGTCGCCATCCAGTGCGGTTAACAGCAGGGGGGCGGCTTGTTCCTTTAACCCGTCGGCCAGTGCCAGGAAACTGCCAGGATGCAGATAACGGTTTTCTGCGATGTGCGCCCGCATGAACGGAATGCTGTTTCCGGGATCTTGCAGTAATATTTCCTTTATAGCAATAACACCCGCGGGGAGCCTGTCAGGAACCGGTTTGCGTAGCACCTGCGAATAAGGTATTTCACGATCCCCGCTTACATCACCGGGGGCAGCAAGATAATCGTAAGCAGTTTTCAGCAGCAGCAGCGCATACTTTTCCGGCAGTTGTGAAGCCAGAAGGTGATAGCCATACAGGGCAGCTCCAAAGTTGGACCGGGCTACCTGGTTCGCGGCAATATCGCCGATCAGCGGCTCATACCGGGTTACATTGCTGTGTAGCAATACCCGGCTCACTTCCTGCTGATCGATGAGATGTCCGGGTTGCTGCAATACGTTTTCGAGGTATTCCATTTCCCGGTCGGGATGTCCCTTCAGCAGGAGGCGATAGAACAGCGAGTTCCAGCCTTTATCCTTCCAGAAAACGAGATAATCGTCGATCATCGGCTTCTCCGCGCTTTTGATCAGGTCCTGGAGGAACTTGCGCATGGGAGAAAATTTCACCGGCGTCAGGTCAAAGTTATTCCCGTCGCCTGACCAGGAGATCAGCAGGGAGCCTACTTCCTGTGGTGAGCATCCCCGTTGCTGGAGGAAGCTGGTAAAGAAGCTGAAACGTAGCACCACCGAGCTGGTGGTGGCCGGCAGATCCAGCAGCGGTACAATGGTAGCCAGGAATCGTTCCCGGCATACATTCCATGTAACGGACGGCGAAATTAGTTGCAGAACAAGTCGGTCGTTGTCGTTCCATAGGTCAGGTATTTGCAGCAGGGGGATAAAGTACCCCATTAACTGGGCCTCTCCGGCAGAGGAAAATACCGGTACTTCAAAAGTTCGGCCTGTAAGGAAATCTACCCCGGATTGTAAAGTGGATGAGATGTTTTCATAGTCGGTCCGTTGTTTCAGTTTTTCAACAATAGGTAGTAATATTTCCTGTGTGTATGGCATAGAGTGTAAATAAATTCTTTTATTTTTTCAGCACAATATCTTCTTTAGCGGCCCATTGCGCAATATCCTGTTTGCTCAGGGCCATGGCCATCATGTCCGGGAATTTATCCGGTGAGCAGGCAAAAACGGGAATTCCCAGGTTAGCCAGGAATTGCGCATTTTCATGGTCATAACTGGGAGCGCCATCGTCATTTAATGCCAGCAATACGATGGTTTGTACCCCGGCAGCGGTCAATTCAATAAAGCGGTTACGCATATTTTTTTCATCGCCTCCTTCAAAGAGGTCTGTAACTAATACCAGTACAGTATCTGTTGGTTTGCTGATAATCTGGCTGCAGTATTTCAATGCAGCATTGATATCCGTGCCTCCTCCGAGCTGCACCCCGAACAACAGCTCCACCGGATCCTGCAATTCCTCCGTAAGGTCTGCAACGGCGGTGTCAAACACGACCATCTGCGTTTTCAGCGCCGGTATGGAAGCCATTACAGCCCCAAATATACCAGAATAAACGACAGATGTACCCATCGATCCGCTTTGATCGAGGCATAAAACTACTTCTTTCAGGGCGGATCGTTTCCTGCCGTATCCAATGAGGGTTTCGGGGATTATGGTTTTATAGTCGGGCTGATAGTGGCGGAGATTTTTTTGTATGGTCAGGTGCCAGTTGACCTCATTATGCCGGGGGCGCCGGTTGCGGGCGCTTCGGTTAAGGCTGCCGGTGATGGCTTGTTGGGTGGGGGCCGACAATTTCCTCATCAGCTCATCCACCACTTTACGTACTACCTGCCGGGCAGTGTCTTTGGTTTTTTCCGGAATCACCCGGCTAAGTGTCATCAGGGTGGCTACCAGGTGCACATCTGCTTCGGTATTTTCCAGCATCTCTTTCTCGAAAAGCATCTGGGTAAGGTTCAGGCGCTTCAGGGCATCCTGTTGCATCACCTGTACTACGGAAGCGGGAAAGTAAGTGCGTATATCGCCCAGCCAGCGGCTCACATTGGGCGACGAAGGGCCCAGGCCTCCCTGGCGGGTGGTATCATATAGTGCTTCCAGCGTTTTATCTAACTGCAGGTCGGCCTTATCTAATGTATAAGCAGTACCGTCGTGCTGAGCTCCTCCGAGGATGAGCCGCCACCTGCGGATCATTTCTTCATGCTCCATCACTCGATGATTTAAAGTCAGCCAATCCGAGCAGTTGCATGACAACCGGGATTCCCCTGTTGCCGCGTTCACCGTCGATGTTGTCAGGGGCTGCCACCCGGATACCGGTACTGGCGCCGCGATGCTTTACTTTATCTCCCAGTTTTTTCCGTTCCGGGGCGGTAAAGTTAGAAAAGGTGCGGCGTAATAACGGTAATACCTGTATGAAAATATCATTTTCCAGTTCACCTGCCCAGTTATATACCATGTTCCAGAGTTCTTCATCGAGCAGGAGCAGGGTGCCGCTACCGCGCAGAAAGCCTTCCAGCCAGGCGGCGGCCGAAGCCGGCGGGTTGGCAACGGACATGGATACACTGAAAGTCCGGGCCAGGGTATTGCCGTCGATTGCTTTGGTGTCGAACAGGAGCCTGGTAGCATATCCGGCGATCATCGGGGCCGAGTGGCTGTTACCGGAAATACTTTTCAGCGTTGCCTGCCAGGCGGCAGCCAGGTCAGGAACCTGCAACAGGCCGATGGCATCGTTCATGGCAAAGAACAGGTCGAGCAGCGGGAGGGCGGCATCGTCGGCAATGGCCGTACAGGCGGAAGGTAAACTGATACAGATGCGGCCTATCATGCTTTCCGTAATACTATTTACCAGCGCAGCATCCGTTTTACGGACGTTTCCATACCGGCTGATATTGACGAGGGAAGGGATGACCTCCATCAGCTGAAGCACATCGCCCGAAGCAGCAGCCAGGTTATTGATCCGTTGTATCAGCACATCTACAACGGCCGGTAGCTCGGCAGGAATGGCCGATTCCAGCATGCTGCAAACCTGCGGCAGGGTAGTCGTATTTTGGGCGGTATGGGTCACGTAGCGGGAGGCAGCTTCCCCGACAGTATTTCCCCAGTTGCCTTTTTCTATAATATCTATTGAGTAAGATGGATCCCATTGCAGTCGCCACTGCTCCTTGAAAGTCCCCTTGCCGGATACTTCGAACCGCTGCCCCCAGTTGATGCCCAGGAGTTGCAGGCGGTGCAGGAAAATACTTCGGTCGAGGTCCGTATCCTTTCGGAGGTCGAGGGTATAATCCTTGAAATCCGCCGTTTGCGGCAGGCGTAGTTTTTTCTGCAGCCGGGTAATGTCGGCCTGCAGTGGGGGAATGGGCACCTCCGATGGTACGGAGCCGATCTTGTTGCGTACAATCAGCTCGTCCCTTATCAGCTGCATCAGGATGCTTTCGCCATTACACAATACAGCGAGGGTAGCTTCATTGAGTTCCTCCAGGCCGGGGCGGGAAAAGTGCCGCAGCGAGGCGAGGGCGTTGGCAAGACGTACGGCTTCCATGACATGCGCCACCGAAGTGTCCTGTTGCTGCTCCCTGAATAATCGGGCAACCAATGCCATCCAGCGGGTACCATCGTCTTTGGGATGCTCCCAGATATGTTCGTACCAGCCCGGGGAGGGGATACCGGCGCCGTAGCCGCTTTCATAACTCAGGCGGCTATAGGTCCAGGGAATCCAGGTGCATTCCACTTTGGCTTTAGGTAATCCTTTCAGCAGGTCGTTGTCTTCTTTTTGTTTGGGCATTTCCTGTAAGGCCGGGGCATGCCAGGCGCCACATATTACCGCAATGCGCTGGAACATTTCCTTTTCAGCCTGCCGGATGCATTTCCGCATCCATGCCTCCCGGAGTTTTTCGCGCCGGCTTTCGCGACGGGGGAGTTCCTCCCGGAGTGCTTTCATGGCATCATGCACGGCGTCAAAAACCTGTTCCTGATCCTGGCGGTATTCAAACATATGTTCCCACCATCGCTCTCCATCGTCGTAACCAGCGGCCTCAGCAAGATGGGAAATAGGGTCCTGATAAGCGAACTGTGCCTCAACAGGGAGCGTTTCGGCAATTTCTTTTTCATTTTCAGCTGCAGAAAGGTAAAATGCGAGACTGTTTAATGATTTATTTGAATAAAATGCTTCTTTATTATTGACAATCAGATTATTATAGTCTTTTGATGGAAAAGAAGGCATTTTCGGAGAAAAACCCTGACAAAAGTGCATTTTCCGATCGTCCGGAAGGCTGTTTTTTCTTAATGAAATAATTGAATAGATATCATTTATTGAATTGATAATCTTTTTGTTATTATCTATTTCATTTTGTGTTGAAATAGATGAGTGAATTCCATTTATTTCCACCTTTTTGCTATCAGATCCTGTAGAGCTTGCTTGAATTGTCATATTGGTTCTTTTTTCAGAGAACCAGTCATTTTGATCGATATTCGCGTGTTTTTCGGACAATATTGCAGTTTTACTTCTCCAGGTTGAAGATTTACTTCCGGCAGATTTTTGAGTATTTTCCTGTCGTTCACTGTCCGGTTGATCCGTAATAAATGATGTATTTCCATCATGTGTTTCGCGGATTTCAGCGATGAAAGGTTCACTTTTTAACCTGCTTTTTTCATGATGAGAGCCGCAACATTTTCCAAAATGATCCGTGAAAGATAATGTGTTTTTATCATATGTTTGACAGATTTCAGAGAGGAATGTTTCACTTTTTGACCCGCTTTTTTCATGATGAGGAAGGCAAAATTTTTCATCAGGATCTATTGGAGATGATGAATTTTTATCATTTGTTTCGCGAATTTCGGGGGTTAAAATTTCACTTTTTGACCTGCTTTTTTCATGATGAGGAAGGCAAAATTTTTCATCAGGACCTATTGGAGATGATGTATTTTCATCATGTGTTTCGCGAATTTCGGGGATTAAAGTTTCACTTTTTGACCCGCTTTTTTCATGACGAGGGAGGCAACATTTCTCATCAGGGCCCATGAGAAATAATTTATTCTCATCATATGTTTCGCAAATTTCAGGAATGAAAATTTCACTTCTTAACTTGCTTTTTTCATGATCCGGAGGACAACATTTTTCGCAAAGTAATCCTGTTGGGAATGGTATATCTTGTAAATAGTCCTGCCGATTTTTTAACAGGCCGGAATTTTCGTTACTTTTTTTATTATCGGGAGATGGGAAGATGATAGGTTGATCCTCACGGGGATCGTTGCCAAAAGGTCCCGGGTGATTGCGGGTGAACCTCATCTGGCTGTTTTGAAGGCCCTGTGAAGGGCCTGCTGCCTGATTATTATTCAGGTGCTCCTTCCCGGAGGTACCTCCCTTCTCCGTATTAGCTACGCCGGTTGCCGCCCACCGGAATTGATTACCATTCAGGTGCTCCTCCCCGGAGATACCTCCCTTCTCCGTATTAGCTACGCCAGTTGCCGCCCACCGGAATTGGCTATCATTCAGGTGCTCCTTCCCGTCCTCCCCGGACGTATTCCCATTCTCCGTATCCGCCGCCGCTTTGGCCTCAGCTTCGTTATCTAATCCGAATACATGTGCCAGCGGAAGATCCATAAACCTGGCATGTATGTTATGCTCCCGGGCATACAGCATTGCCTGCCACTCCGGCGAAAAAGCTGCAAACGGATAAAAACAGGCCTTCTGCGGACTATCAGGCTGGTACGCAAGAATCGCCACCGGTGGCTGCAGATCTGCGTGCCCCGCCCATTGAATCAACCCATCGGCTTCCGGCGGACCTTCAATCAGCACTATATCCGGCTGCAGCTGTTCCAGGAATGCTCTTACATTCCTCGCCGACCCCGGGCCATGGTGCCGTATACCTAAAATATGTACAGACATAAATCTCTCTTTATCATAAAAACAATCCGGCTGCTAACACCGCCTTTCTCTCGTTCTCAATTCCACATTCCTCATCCTTAATTCAAATCACGGCAGGCCCTGTACACATCTTTCCAGTCTTCCCGTGTTTTCACTACCGTTTCCAGATATTCCTGCCAAACCAGTTTATCCTGAACCGGATCTTTAACTACTGCGCCCACAATACCTGCCGCCAGATCCGCTGCATTCAAAGTACCATCGCCGAAGTAGGCCGCCAGCGCCAGTCCATTGTTTACTACCGATATTGCTTCTGCCGTACTGAGGGTACCACCGGGCGATTTCAGTTTGGTTTTGCCATCCAGGGTAACGCCATTACGGAGCTCGCGGAATATGGTAACGATACGGCGGATCTCTTCCAGTGCAGGCTTCTCTGCCGGGAGCTCCATTACTTTTTCGAAACTTTCCACCCTTCTTCTTACGATATCAATTTCTTCCTCCATAGAATCCGGAACCGGGAGGATCACCGTATTAAAGCGGCGTTTCAAAGCGCTCGACAGTTCGTTGACGCCCTTATCACGATTATTGGCCGTGGCAATTACGTTGAACCCTTTGCTGGCTTGTACTTCCGTGTTCAGCTCCGGAACTGGCAGCGTTTTCTCCGACAGGATGGTGATCAGGGTATCCTGTACATCGGCACCGATACGGGTCAGCTCTTCTATACGTGCCAGTTTGCCTTCTTTCATGGCCCGCATCACCGGAGTTTCCACGAGTGCCTGTTGGGAAGGGCCTTCTGCAAGAAGACGCGCATAGTTCCATCCGTACCGGATGCTCTCTTCACTGGTACCGGCAGTTCCCTGTATAATCAGGGTAGAGTCGCCGCTGATAGCAGCAGCCAGGTGCTCGCTTACCCAGCTTTTAGCAGTACCGGGCAGCCCGTACAGCAACAGGGCCCTGTCGGTAGCCAGCGTAGCTACAGCAATTTCCATCAGCCGCCTGCTGCCTATATATTTAGGAGTTACTTCAAATCCGTTTTTCAGTTTTCCGCCTATCAGGTAGGTGACAACCGATTGGGGCGACAACTGCCAGTTAAAAGGACGTTTCTCCTGGTCCTGTTTTTTCAACTCCTCGAGTTCCTGCGCGTACAGTTGTTCGGCGTGATAACGTAAAATGTCTGACATGGTATGACAATTAAGCGGTTTGTGTTAAAGTGATTGAATCTGACTTTTGGCTTGCAGCAGCTTGCCAAGATGTACTTTGATATTGTTCCAGTAGCCGGTATGATAGGAAGCTGTTGGCGCTATTTCATCCAGTTTAGCCATAATGCCCACTGGTATCTGCCGGATAACATTACTCATGAATTGCTGGTTATAGGAATAAGGCTGCGTGGCCGCATACTTCAATATACGTTCACATAGCGGAAGGCTCCATTCATCTTCAATGGCTGCAACATACCCGATAACGGCCGCCGGATCCTGGTCGAAGCTGACTTCGGCAAAATGCTGTTGCAGGTCGGGGGGAAGTATGGGAATCAGCTCTATATAAAAGGTGCTACTCTCCAGCATAAACGACAACGCCCTTTGTTTATCTTCAAACCAGGTGATAGCCAGCACCAGCGCGGGAACAAATGGCTGCAGTACCTTGTCGAACAGGAACAGGCGTATCATTTCCCGGGTATTTTTCCCGAAGTATTTTTCCCAGCGGGAGGGATGTACGAAACTGAAAAGCTGATAGAGTATATGCGTTTCGTCGGATATCTTACTATCGCTGCTGAGCTTTTCAATACCGCTGCGGAAAACGTCTTCATTAATATTTTCTGGTAAGGATAGATGTATGTTACCATCGGCATCTACCTGAACGGAGGATTCCAGTACCTGCCAGTAAAGCTCATGCAGGGAAGAGCCGGGAATCTTTTTAAGCAGTTGCACCGCAGTTTCCCTGACCTGTTTGCTTTTATCGTTCAGTAAGTACTCCAGCCATTCCAGGTCTTCCGGATCGGCAGGCTGACCAAATACGCTCAGCAATTCTGCCCTCACGGAGGCACTTTCCTTAGCCCAGGTTTGTTGCAGCCAGCTGCGGGCGGCGGGCGGATCGGAGGCCCGTAGCTCCTTTAGTGCCTCCACCCGCTGGGCGGTAGCACCGTTCTGCCACCGTTCTTCGAGGGATTCTGCTACCCTGGAGAAATTCCAGTCGGGGTTGAGTTGTCCCAGCCATTCTGCCCGGTAGCCACCCGCTGCAGCAATGAATGTGCGAAGGGATTTGTTCCGCCAGCCACGGTCCAGCATCACCGGCAGAATGTCCGGCTGCATCAGGAAGCCTTTCTGCGTGCAGTATTCCAGCCACAGCTGCAGCAACTGAATACTGTCTGTATCCAATACCTGTTGCAGCACGCGATTGGCGGCGGGGGAGCAATAAGGTTTGGTCTCTGGCCGGCAGACGGCCAGTGGCGCGGCATTCGCTTTCACTGGCTGGGTACCGCTCTGGCGGAAATTATATATAAGAGAAGCCAGTTGCAAAAAATGCTCTTCCCGATCGCTGGCAGTAGCGGCGGAGATATTGTCTGCGGCCTGTTGCAGCACGTTACTTAGCGTACCTGCATCCGCAACTTTTTTACCGGTTCCTAATAATGCTGAATTGATGATGTTGGCCCACTGCTCCATTATAGTATTTTATATTCCTGGTTGTGCCATACTCCCAGTGGTTCATATTGCATTTCCTTTCCGGTTACAGCCATGGGCAGCGGTTGCCCGCCACTGAGCGCCAGCAGCTTCCAGATTTGCTGAAAAGTTTTCCGCACCGGCATCATGTGTTGATGGCTGTCTTGCAGCCACCATTGTTCCTGGTACCATACCGGTGTCAGTGAAGCGATGGTATACAGCTGGTCGCCATATATGGGCAATACTTCACTGATGGCGGTTTGCGCTTCCACGACTTCCTGCCAGCCGTGAAGGCCATGGAAGCTATGGCGGGCCGGCACAATTGTTTGTTGTTTGATGATGGCGCGCAACGGAGCTGCTGAAGGATAAAACACCAGCTCGGCATTAATAGCGGTTCCGGGAGTCAGCGGCTGGGTGATATTGCTCTGGCCCCGCACATAAAACTGTAGTATCAGCGCAGTTTTGCCGGTGTTGGTACCATACAGCCAGTAACGGTCTACTACCAGTTTGTCTTCTTCGGAAGTTTGTTTGCCGAGGATCTGCCAGGTATCCGTAATGCCTGTTTGCTCCTTTAATTCTTCCTGCGACCGGGAGAAGCCAATCAGTCCGCGTATATCCTGTTGCAGGGCTCCGGGCAGTTGTTCAATCCGCTGATATCCCTGTATCACGAGGTAAATGCGGATCAGCTGATTGACGAAAACAGACTGCCAGCCTTCATGGAAGTAGCTGATGTCGCCCAGTTCGCGCAGCATGGCAGCCAGGCCGGGAGCCTGAGCATCTACCATACGCCGTATCATATTTTCAAAGAAGGAATTGTCTTTTTCCGGAACATCCATGATACCGCTTCGCACCAGGTCTTTTATCCAGCGCACCAGATCTGCAGCACCGTCGGCTACTTTTTGTTGCCGGGCCTGTTGCCGCTTTGCCTGGGCGGCTGTATCCACTGTTTTTTCACCGGCAGCTGCCTGCGTGCTTTTCTTTTCTTCTTTTTCGGTGCGCTTCGACAGCCATTCACTCACCCAGTCGGGCGGGGTTTCCGAAGGAAACGAATCAGGCTGACGGGAATACAGCAATAGCAGTCCGAGTCCGTGTTTACAGGGAAATTTACGGCTAGGGCAACTGCATTTGAAGGCAGTATTGACGGTATCTATCTGGGTCCGGTACGGTTTGCTGCCGCTGCCCTGGCATTCGCCCCAGAGGGCATTTTCGCTGACACCTTTGCTCACCCATTTCGCCGGGTTCGCCAGATCCTTCCCCGATTTCCTCGAAGAATCGTCAGGTGCCATCGCTAGTACTTGTTCGTCGGATAGGTTCAATGGATTAACGGTTTTGCGCACAAATTAAAGAAGAATTACGAATTAGGAATTACGAATTACGAAATACCCCGGAGACCATAGCGATTGATAATATTATCCGCTATGGTCTCCGGGGTATTTCGTAATTCGTAATTCCTAATTCGTAATTCTTCTTTAATACGAGGGCATCATTAGTCATTAAATTGTAATGCTGCTAAAACTCTATGGGACATCAATTTGTGGTGGCTGTTCTTTTTAATATCTATTTATTCACTGTTATATTATCACGCCCTGTCATTTTTACTCCATAAAAACAGGATAATTTTATCAGATAAGATGTAAAAAGTACTTTTAATAGAGACGATCGTAAAATCCGTAGCACCGTTTTAGTGAACAAGCCCGCATTCCTTTGTACATGGAGCACTTAACGTATACCCAAACCCAAACCAAAATTCAAACCCACAAACATGAAAAATTATCCAATGATTTTGCTGTGCAGCCTCCTGCTGGGCGCATGTGCCAAACCCAACAACAGTGAACTTGTTAGCGATGCCGGTAAGAAACCTGTTACCGAGCTGGTATCGAAAAATGATACTGTAACGCTTTACAGCAATGGTTATGTTTACCCGAAAGATCAAAGCAATGGCTATGGTTCGATATCTGCATCAGGACTAGGCGCCTGGACCGATTCGAGCGGCTTTACACGCGTGTTCTTCTATCCTCAGCTTACAGGTACCATGAATGTATCTGTCGTGGTGAAAGCGCCGTCCAATACCAATACGTTGCGTATCCGGCTGGATAGCTCCGGCACCAGCTACAACGTAACAGTAAACCAGACTTCCGGCTATGTGACCCTGAATGTGGGCGCGTTCAACATTACCTCGGCACAATATCATTGCCTGGAAATAAAGGCGGTGACGAAGAACGGCACGTACCTGCCGGATGTGCAATCTGTAATCATCAACAGCGCATTGAATCTGAAATATAACAAGAGCCAGTACAAGAGTGCGCCTGCAACGCATCTGTCGTACCCGGTTCCTGGTGGTGGGCAGATGGAGTGGTTCTATACAGAGATCAATGTACCTGCCAGCGCTGATCCGCTGAATGCTTATTACATGACCAATGGTTTCTGGGATGGCTACTTTGGTATCCAGGTGAACAGCCCTACTGAAAGGCGTGTGCTGTTTTCTATCTGGAGCAACTATAACACCAACGACCCTACGCAGATACCATCCGACTATGCGGTTACGTTAGTGAAGAAAGGTAGTGGCGTTACCGCTAATCCTTTTGGGGGAGAGGGCTCCGGAGGACAGAGCTATCTGAAATTCTCCTGGCAAACCGGTAACACTTACAGGATGCTGGTGCATGCTGTTGCTTCCGGCACGCATACTATTTTTACCGCTTATTTCTATGCACCGGAGAATGGCGCGTGGCAGCTCATAGCACAGTGGGATAAATCCAAAACGAACGGGCAGTTACTCGGTGGACTTTATTCATTTGTGGAAAATTTTGGCAGCAATGGTAACGATTTCTTCAAAGCGCGTTATGGCAATCAGTGGGTGCGTAATACCAGTGGTACCTGGACAGAGCTGACGCAGGCTTCCTTCAGCACTACTGCCAGTGACGCTTCGCATCAACGTTATGATGAAGGGGCCGGCATTGAGAACGGTGTTTTTTATATGTTCAGTGGTGGTTTCAGGCAGGTGGGCAATAGTGTAGGGCAAACCTATACGCGCCCGGCAACGAACACACCACCGAATGTGGATCTTTCCGCATTGCCCAACAACTGATGACCATCGTGCTTCATGTAAAAGAAAAGCGGATAGCATCTACAGCTATCCGCTTTTTATTCAGGTCAGTGGCCGATCTTATTGGCAGGCTTACAAAAAGCCCAGTTCCAGTTTGGCCTCTTCACTCATCATATCTTTATTCCAGGGTGGATCAAAGGTCAGGTGAACATCTACATCAGATACGCTTTCTATGTTCCTTACTTTTTCTTCTACTTCCCGGATGATGTCGCCTGCAACCGGGCAGCCGGGGGCCGTCAGCGTCATTTCGATCCATATCCTGTTGTTCTCTTTGATGTTTACGGCGTAAACCAGTCCGAGCTCCCATATATTTACCGGTATTTCCGGATCAAATACAGTTCTCAGCTGTGCTTCTATCTGTTCTCTTAATATAGCTTCACTCATTGCTGGTTAATTTTTGCCTGGTAGGCCACCGCGTATAATTTCATCTGTTTGAGCATACTCAGTAATCCGTTGGAACGGGTAGGAGAGAGATGGCTGCTCAGGCCGATGGCATCGATGAAATGAATATCTGCGGCAGCTATATCCTTGGGAGTATGACCGGAAAGTACATATATCATCAGGCTAACCAGACCTTTTGTGATCACGGCATCGCTGTCGGCAGTGAAAAAAAGTTTTCCGTCTTTCAGCTCTGTATGTAACCACACGCGCGACTGGCAGCCTTTGATCAGATTATCCGGTGTTTTGTATTCGTCGGCAATCAGTGGTAATTCCTTACCGAGCTGGATGATGTATTCATATTTATCTTCCCAGCTGCCCATTACCGAAAAATCCGATATTATTTCTTCTTGTATTTCCTGAATCGTCATAGTCGCCTGTTTACAAAAGCATGGCAGCCGCACGTTTTATACCGGCTACCAGTTTGTCTATTTCTTCTTTCGTGTTATAAAAAGTCAGGGAAGCGCGCACCGTACCGGGTATTTTGAATAAGTCCATCAATGGTTCTGTACAGTGATGGCCTGTTCTTACCGCAATACCCTGCTTATCCAGCAATTCGCCCATATCGAAGGGGTGAATATTGTGTACCAGGAAGGAAATGACCCCGTTTCTGTGGGCGGCATCGCCGATAAAGCGGATACCGTCTATCTTACGCATTTCCTGCAGGGCATAGGCCATGAGTTCTTCTTCCCGTTGTTGTATTTTATCGAGACCCACCTGCTGCAGGTATTCGATGGCAACGCCCAAGCCGATGGATCCTGCGATATTCGGTGTGCCTGCCTCAAATTTATACGGCAGTTCGTTATAGGTGGTTTTGGCAAACGTAACGGTCTTGATCATATCGCCACCGCCCTGGTAGGGAGGCAGTTTGTTCAGCCATTCCGAGGTACCGTATAAAACACCGGTACCGGTGGGGCCGTAGATTTTATGTCCGGAGAATACCAGGAAATCCACCTGCAGGGCCTGCACATCAATAGCGATATGTTGTACGGCCTGTGCGGCATCCAGCATTACCGGGATATTACGTGCATGCGCCAGCGTTATGATATCCTGAACCGGGTTCACAGTACCCAGTGTATTGGAAACATAAGTGATGGCTACTATTTTCACGGTATCATCCAGCATGGCCTTGTACACATCCATCTCGAGTTCTCCGCGTTCATTGATCGGGATTACTTTCAGGGTAGCGCCGGTTTCCTCGCAGGCAATCTGCCAGGGTACAATGTTGCTGTGATGTTCCATGGCGGAAATAATCACGCTGTCGCCCGCTTTCAGGAAGCGGCGGCTCATGGTATTTGCCAGCAGGTTGATACCGTCGGTAGTGCCTTTTGTGAAGATGATCTCATGGGAGTGAGCTGCATTGATATACCCGGCTATGATGCGGCGGGCATTTTCATATGCTTCAGTAGCCACCTGGCTCAGGTGGTGTACGCCACGGTGCACATTGCTGTTATAAACTTCATAATAGCGCGCTTCGGCATCTATTACAACCTGCGGCTTTTGCGTGGTAGCTCCGTTGTCGAAGTACACCAGCGGTTTGCCATATACCTGTTGTTGCAGTATCGGAAAGTCCTTTCTAATCTGCGCTATATCCAGGTCGTCGGTTACTATATTAGCAATATGTTCCATCTTCTTTCTAGTTATTCATGATCTCTGCAATCTGCTCCTGCAGGTAATGTTGCAGGGCAGGTACCTGTATCGTGTCTGTGATGTCGTGAGAGAATGCGTTTACCATCAGGGCTTTGGCGGATTCTTCCCCGATTCCGCGGGAGCGGAGGTAGAACATCGCTTCTTCGCTGAACTGGCCGGCGGTAAAACCGTGGCTGCATTTCACGTCATCAGCATATATTTCCAGCTGTGGCTGGGAGTTGATATCTGCTTTGGCGCCCAGCAGCAGGTTGTTATTCTGCTGGAAGGCATTTGTTTTCTGGGCTTCCTGGTGCACCAGGATCTTACCGGTGAATACTCCATTGGAGTTATCCAGCAATACGCCTTTATACAGTTCATTACTGTGGCAGTCGGGCATGATATGATCCATGAAAGTATGGTTATCTACATGCTGATGTTTGTTGGTAATGTATAAGCCATTCAGGTTCGTTTCAGTATGGCTGCCATTCAGGGCCACGTTCAGGTTGTTACGGGTGAGTGGCGTACCTGGCAGGGTGAAGCTGAAATGGTGGTAGCGGCTGTCTTTTTGCTGGGCTGCAGCAGTAGTAAGTACTTCGCGGAAGCTATCAGCTCCCTGTTGTATGTTATAGTGCCACAGTTCAGCGTTTTCCATCACCACAGTTTCCTGTACGCTGTTGGCAAATGCCACGGCAGTGGCGCTGGCATGAACAGCAGTTTCAATGATGGTAGCGGAAGCGCTCCGGTTCAGCACCCACAGGTGGCGGGGCTGGATAAAGGAATGGTTGGTGCAGGCATATACGTGCACAATGTGCAGTGGTTTGTCCAGCACTGTATTGGCAGCCAGCTCCAGGTAAAGACCGTCTGCGAACAGGGCGGTATTCAGCTGTGCCAGCGATTCGGCGCTAAGATGCTGTTGTTTGTTGAAATGGTTCACAAAACCGGGAGCAGCCGTATGAGCGCTCAGCGCGCCGATGGTAATGCCTTTGCCTTCCGGGAGTACGGATTGGTTGGCCTGCAGATGACCATTTACCAGTACCGCACGGTAGCAATCGAGCTCCGGTATAGCGGCAGCTGCCGTGGTGGCGGCATCTACCGGGGCTGCTGAAGTCAGCAGCTCATATGGGAATTCTTTCAGATAACGCTGAATATTAGTGTAGCGCCATGCTTCCGTTTTCAGCGTAGGAAGCCCTATTGCTGAAAAGCGCTCCAGCGCCTCGCGGCGGATGTCTTGCAACCCGTCTGTAGCCAGTACCGGAGCCTGTGCCGACAGTGCTGTTACATCTTCTGTTAACGCCTGGTAAAATGGCAATATCATATCGCTTGTCATAATTCTTTCTTAAACGGATTCTTTCAAATGTAATTCCTCTTTCAGCCAGTCGTATCCTCTTTCTTCGAGTTCCAGTGCCAGTTCTTTGGTACCGGTTTTTATGATACGGCCATTGTACAGTACGTGTACAAAGTCGGGGATGATATACTCCAGCAGGCGCTGATAGTGAGTGATTACTACGAAAGATTTTTCTGCGTCACGCAATTTGTTCACGCCGTTGGAAACGATACGGAGCGCATCGATATCCAGACCGGAATCGGTTTCGTCCAGTATAGCCAGCTGAGGATCCAGCATAGCCAGCTGGAATATTTCGTTACGTTTCTTTTCACCACCGCTGAATCCTTCGTTCAGGGAACGGTTCATCAGGTTGGAGTGGAAGTCAACGAGTTGTTGTTTGTCTTTGGTCAGCTTCAGGAACTCCCTGGCTTCGAGGGCAGGAAGACCTTTATACGCCCGGATTTCATTCAGGGCTGTTTTCAGGAAGTTGAGATTGGAAACGCCTGGGATTTCCACAGGGTATTGGAAAGCGAGAAACACACCTTCGCGGGCACGGTCTTCGGGCGACAGTTCCAGCAGGTTTTTTCCATTGAACCACACTTCACCTTCAGTAACGGTGTAGTTATCGCGGCCTGCTAATACAGATGCCAGCGAACTTTTACCGGAACCGTTAGGCCCCATGATGGCATGCATTTCTCCTTTGTTGATTTCGAGATTAATGCCTTTCAGTATCTTTTTTCCTTCTACCTCTGCGTGCAGATTTTTAATCGTCAGCATGATTGTTTTTGTTTCGTTCTGTATTTTATTCATTGGATAATGAATTATCCAACGCTTCCTTCAAGTGTAATAGATAATAATTTCTGTGCTTCTACCGCAAATTCCATCGGCAGCTGGTTCAGTACTTCTTTTACATAACCGTTTACGATCAGGGCTACTGCTTTTTCGGTGTCGATACCACGCTGATTCAGGTAGAAGATCTGATCTTCCCCGATTTTAGAGGTCGTGGCTTCGTGTTCGATCATAGCAGTTTTGTTCCTGGATTCGATGTATGGGAACGTATGGGAACCGCATTGGTTACCGATCAGCAGGGAGTCGCACTGGGTGAAGTTACGAGCCTGGTCGGCACGTGGGCCGATAGATACGAGTCCACGGTAACTACCATCGCCATGGCCGGCTGAGATACCTTTGGAAATGATGCGGCTCTTGGTGCCTTTACCGATATGGTGGATCTTGGTACCGGTATCTGCGATCTGGCGGTTGCGGACAACGGCCACAGAGTAAAATTCACCTTCGGAGTGGTCACCCTGCAGAATTACGCTGGGATATTTCCAGGTAATAGCGGAGCCGGTTTCCACCTGCGTCCAGGAGATTTTGCTACCTGCACCTTTGCAGATACCTCTCTTGGTGACGAAGTTGTAAATACCGCCTTTTCCGTCTTTATCGCCGGGGTACCAGTTCTGTACGGTAGAGTATTTTATTTCGGCATGCTCCAGGGCTACCAGTTCTACCACGGCCGCGTGCAGCTGATTTTCATCGCGCATGGGAGCGGTACAACCTTCGAGGTAGCTCACGTAGCTATTGTCGTCGGCTATGATCAGGGTACGTTCAAACTGGCCGGTGTTCTGAGCATTGATACGGAAGTAAGTGCTCAGTTCCATCGGGCAGCGTACGCCTTTGGGAATGTAAACGAAAGAACCATCAGAGAATACAGCGGAATTGAGCGCGGCAAAAACATTGTCGGTATGCGGAACCACGCTGCCCAGGTATTTCTTTACCAGCTCAGGGTGTTCCTGCACGGCTTCACCGAATGAGCAGAAGATGACGCCCATTTCTTTCAGCTTCGTCTTGAAGGTAGTAGCTACGGAAACGCTGTCGAATACAGCATCTACGGCAACACCGCTCAATGCTTTCTGTTCGTTCAGCGGAATACCCAGTTTTTCGAAGGTAGCCAGCAGCTCAGGATCTACTTCGTCGAGGCTGTTCAGCTGTTTCTTTTTACGGGGTGCTGCATAGTAAGATACGGCCTGGAGGTCCAGTTCCGGCATTTTAAAATGCTGCCATTTGGGGAATTCCATCTTTTTGAACGCGGCAAACCCCTTCAGGCGCCATTCCAGCAGCCATTCAGGTTCATTTTTCTTCGCCGAAATAAAACGGATGACATCTTCATTCAGCCCCGGGGGAGCTATCTCCATTTCAATATCGGTGCTAAAGCCAAACTCATACTCCTTATTGGCTATATCATCAATTATTTCGTTACTGTTGATCATACTATTTTAAAATTTATACTGCAAAGCTTTCGCCGCAGCTACACGTTCTGGTTGCATTCGGATTGTTGAAGAAAAGACCTTTGCCATTCAGTCCGTCTGAATAGTCCAGTTCGGTACCATACAGGTACAACAGGCTTTTCATCTGTACCACCACCTTTACGCCTTTATCTTCAAATATCTGGTCGCCTTCTTCTTCTGTTGATTCAAATTTCAACACATACTCAAGACCTGAGCAGCCGCCACCCTTCACGCCTACACGTACAAAAGTGCCGGGCGCATGATGTTCTTTTTCCATCAGCGCTTTGATATATTCTACTGCTTTTTCTGAAACGGTTATCATACTCAGAATTGTTTTAATTAACTATCGCCGGTATACCGGTTTTTCTATCCTTCAATACCCGCCACTACATGCGATTTAGCCGCACATAGGAGTTGTATCATCGTATCCAGTTTATTTTTATAGAACGTCGTAAACCCGTGGGTTTCCGGGTCGTATAGGTTGTTTTTCAGGATAGGCAGCGAAAAAGGTAAAACCCATGCCCTCAACGCTTTAGCTACCGCATCCATCGCATTTATGCCCTGCATGGCTTGTGTGCCGTCTGCCCAGGACAGCAAAGCTACAACCTTTCCGGTTAAGTATGGGCGCTGGTTCCTGCTGGTCATTTCCAGCCAGTCCAGGCAGTTTTTCATGGCCCCGGTCATACTCCCATGATATAATGGCGTCATCCATATATGAAGGTCTGCCCTGCAAAAAGCCTCACACATTGCTTCCACCGCTGCGGGTTTTCGCCCCGCTTCCTCCATGGAGAAAAATGGAATGTTCGCATTGCCGAGGTTAAATATCTCCGGAGAAAAGCCCTTCTCTTTTAACCCGTTCGCCAGGTATGCCCCCAACTGGTTAGAAGTGGCATAAGGACGATCATCTATGGCTCCATTAAATATCAGGACGTTCATTAATATTTAATATTTAGAGATTTAAATGATTGTGAGATTAAATTTTGATGAACCTGGTCTCAAAATCATTAAAATCCCAAAATCTTTTTTTTAGCTTCTACAAAATTACGAGATTTGAAAATAAAACAAGTAAGAACTTGGAAAATTATCCAATACGAACCAAAAATGCTGCTGACCGTGTTTTGACTTTGCTCAAAACCAGGGGCCCTCTGTCTGCAGCCGAACTGGCCGGCGAATTGGGTATCACTGGCGAAGGAGCCCGGCTTCAGTTGCAGAAGCTGGGTGATGAGGGACTTGTACACGCCGACAGCAGCTCCAAAGGGGTGGGGCGCCCGGTATTAATCTGGAGCCTGACGGCCCTGGGCAATGCCCGCTTTCCGGATACGCATACCGAGCTTACCCTTGATTTCATACAAACCATCAAAACGGTATTGGGTAAGGAAGCGCTCGATAGCGTGGTGAACGCCAGAGAGAAAAATCAGCTCGACAAGTACAATAAAGCGCTGCAGGGTATAAGTGGACTGGAAAACAGGCTGAACTCGTTTGCCGAAATCCGTTCTACGGAAGGTTACCTGGCTGAGTGGAAAAAAGAAGGGGATACCTATTATTTTATAGAGAATCACTGCCCGATCTGCTGCGCCGCCAACGAGTGCGACAATATCTGTACGTCCGAAATGCGGACCTTCGTGAGTATATTAGGCGAAGAAATGAATGTTTCCAGGATGGAACATATCATTAATGGCGCCCGCCGCTGCGTTTATAAAATAGAGTCTCCCAGCCACTAGCTTCCGTTTATTTAATGATCAGCACTAATGTGCCTGCCATGATCAGCAGCGCGCCCACTGCCGTTTTCCAGGTCAGCGATTCATGCAGGAAAATGACGGACAGCGCTATCGTTAGCGCCACACTGAGTTTGTCGACCGGCGCTACCTGCGATACTTTCCCCACCTGCAACGCTTTGAAATAAAAAAGCCAGGAGGCACCTGTTGCTAAACCCGAGAGCACCAGGAAGATCATACTGTGTTTCGACAGTGCCCCGAAGTGTTTATACTCCCCCCGTGCCAGTACAATCCCCCAGACCATGACCAGGATAATGGCTGTTCTGATGGCAGTAGCCAGGTTGGAAGGGATGTCCGTAACGCCGATTTTCGCAAAAATGGCTGTCAGCGAGGCAAAGACGGCCGACATTAATGCATAGATCCACCACATAGTCCTGTTTTTTTATGAACGAATGTATTTCGGGAAGTTGAAGCGTTTCTGAAGCCGGAGCTAAACTTTTAGTCCGAATATCTTGAGGCTTCTCTTTTCACCATCCAGTATGGCAATCTCCGGGAGATGTCCCCATTCTTCGAAACCCATATCCATAAAGAGTTTGATGCTGGGCAGGTTATGGGCAAAAATCAATCCCATCAGCGTATCTATGGCTAACTGCGGAGCAATGCCGATAGCGTATTGTAATATCTTCTTACCATAACCTTTACCCCGGGAACTTTCATGCAGGTAAATACTTACTTCCACGGTACCATTGTAGGCGGGCCGGCCATAAAACGATTGAAAGCTCATCCAGCCTATATTCTGACCATCGGCATCTATCATCCATACAGGCCGGTTGGTAGTATTATGCGCATTAAACCAGGGCAGGCGGCTTTCTACCGAAACGGGGTCAGTATCTGCCGTTACCATTCTGCCGGCTATGGTACTGTTGTATATGTCAACTATCCTAGGCAGGTCTGTTATTGCGGCATGTCTGAATTGTAAACTCATATATAATAAAAAAATGTCAGTAAATAGTTTCGCGGGCATGTTCCCGTTTTAACAGGCTATATAGTTCTGCGTCCACAAATCTTCCTTTCTCAAAAAAAGCATCTCTCAGGAAGCCTTCATGCCGGAATCCCAATCGGGTCAACAGCCGGGATGAGGCCAGGTTATCGGGATCCACAAAAGCCTCTACCCTGTTGTATTGCAGCTCTTCATAGCCATAGCAGAGCATTAGCGATACCGCTTCACGCATAATTCCCTTACCCCAGTAAGCAGGCCGCAGGTCGTAGCCTATTTCCGCCTTGAAATGAGATTTGCTGATTTTATGATAACCGCAGGTACCAATTAATTCATCTGCTTCATTAAGGGTAATGGCCCAGCGCATACCTTCTCCTTTCTCCAGGCTTTCCCTGAAGAAGCGGATAATATGAGTAGCTTCGCTTATATTGGAAAAAGAATCTATATCCATATATTTTGTAACCGCATCATCCGAAAAATGTTGGAACAGGGCTGCGGTATCTTTATCTTCGATAGGTCTCAGTACCAGGTCGCCGGTACTTAAAACGGGTAAATGCATGATCCGGTTACCGATTTAGGTTGAGACAAAGCTAAAAGATATTGCTAAAATCTCCATGTGATAATTGATTTTAATCCGGCTTTAATTGGGCAACAGGTAAACAATGTTACTTTTGCCGGGGTTATTGCCTTAAATATTATATATGAAGATATTGGTTATTGAAGACGAGAATAAAGTGGGCGCGTTTATAAAACGGGGACTGGAAGAGCATAATCATCAGGTAGAAATATGTATAGATGGGATAGCAGGCCAGCAGGCCGCACTGGAACAGGATTTTGACCTGATTATTCTGGATCTGATGCTGCCGGGTATCAACGGACTGGCGCTTTGTAAAAATCTTCGCGCCCTTGATGTGAGCACGCCTATATTGATGTTAACAGCATTGAATGCCACTCAGGATATTGTAGACGGCCTCAATTCCGGAGCGGACGATTATCTCGCCAAGCCATTCCATTTTTCTGAGCTGGTAGCCCGGATCAATGCGCTATCCCGCCGTAAGAATCAATTTCATCAGGAACAGGCGGTAATATCGTTCGCCGGCCTGCAACTGAACACCCATACCAAAACCGCTACCCGCGAAGGCCAGGAAATCACCCTCACCGCCAAAGAATATGCCCTGCTGGAGCTGCTGATGAGAAATACCGGCAAGGTTTTATCCCGTGCCCTGATATCCGAAGCCGTATGGGGACTTGAATTCGATACCGGTACCAACACAATAGATGTATACGTCAACTATCTCCGGAATAAAATCGAAAAAGGCTTTGCCGGGGAGAAACTGATTCATACCGTAGTGGGAATGGGTTATATTATGAAACAGAAATAGCAGTTAGCAACTAGCAGCTAATAGCCAATGAAGATTCGCCATCGCCTCTCCTTACAGTTTACGTTGATTTCCGGGATCATACTTACGGTTGTTTTCGTATTGATATACCTGTTGTCAGCCCAGTACATCCAGAACAGCTTCTATAAGCTGCTGCAGATGCGAGCACTGGTAACAGCACAGGTGTACCTGGAAAAGGACGAGCTGACGAAAAAGAAATTTCTTGAAATAGAAAAGACCTACCGGGAACGTATACCCGATGAATCCAGTAATATTTACGACCAGAACAATCAGCCGGCGTTTATAGAGAACACCAGGTATAACTGGCCGGTGCCGCTGCTGGAAGCCATCCGCCAGAAGGAAGTATACCGGTTTACCTTTCAGAATAAGGCGGGATTGGGCATCTACTACCCGGATAACCAGGGCGATTTTGTGGTGATCGTAACGGCGCGTAACTCCGCCGGGGTACAGCAGCTGAACTACCTGTTATGGATACTCGTGATTATGTTCTTTGTAGCCCTGCTGGTGACTTTCCTGATGGGGCAGTGGTATGCCAAAAGGGCCCTGGGGCCTATCAAAAGCATTAACCGTCAGGTAAAGAACATACGGTCCAACAACCTGCATCAGCGGGTTAACCAGGGGCGTAATAAAGATGAAATCGACGAACTGGCTACCAACTTCAACGGGCTGCTGCAGCACCTGGAGCAGGCTTTCGATATGCAGCGTTCCTTTGTATCGAATGCTTCCCATGAGCTGAGAACGCCGCTGACCACTATTATAGGGGAGATAGAAGTAACCTTACAGCATGTTCGCAGCCAGGAAGAATATATACAGACCCTCGGATCCGTACTGGGCGAGTCGGAGAAGCTGAAGGTGATTACCGACGGCCTTTTGCAGCTGACCCGGGTAGATGCGAACCTCACTGATGCCAATACAGAACTGATCCGGCTCGATGAGCTGCTCTGGGAATTACAGGAGTTCTGGTTGCATAAGTCGCCTCCGCTGAAACTCAATGTCAGGCTCAATAATATGCCCGATGAGGCTATGAAGCTGTGTATACGGGGAAATCGCTCCCTGATTACCCTGGCCCTGCAGAACATCATCCGCAATGCCTTTAAGTTTTCTTATGATAAGGCGGTAAACTGTCAGCTGACCTGCGAGCCGAATGGCATTATACTGTCTGTCAGCGATCACGGGATAGGTATAGCGTCTACCGATTCAGAGAAGATCTTCATGCCCCTTTACCGGGCGGATAATGCGCATAGCTTTGAAGGATACGGTATTGGCCTGTCGATGACCTATAAAATATTACAGCTGCATAAAGCGGCTATTTCGGTCAGCAGCGTACTGGGAGAAGGCACTACGTTTAACATTTTCTTCCTGCCTGTAAATAATTTCTAATTTTATTTTAATCCCATTCTAATATGTAATTAATAGGCTATAGCCATCTTTGCAGCGAAATAAAAAGTTGTATGATCTATAGACCAGCATTTAGAGCCTATCTTGTACTGTTTGCTGCTTTGTTCCGCTTTAGTAGTGCATCTGCACAAATAAAAGACACGCTCCGGCTTACGCTTCCGGAAGCAGAACAACAGCTCCTGCAAAAGAATATTCCTTTATTGACCCAACGCTACAGCATCGATTCGGCCAAGGCCGGCGTGATTACAGCCAGGTTATTCGACAATCCGCAGGCGACCTTTGAGAATGTCCTGTACAATCATAGTAACAAAAAATGGTTCGACTTTTCCTATGAAGGGCAGAACTCTTACCAGATCCAGCAACTTTTCAAACTGGCAGGCAAGCGCAATAAGGAAGTAAAACTGGCTAAAAGCGGCGTGAAAATGTCGGAGTTCCAGTTTTTTGACCTGCTGCGTACCCTGCGTTTTTCGCTGAGAGATAATTTCTATGATCTCTATTATAAGCAGCGTTCCCTGCAAACATTCGCCAGCCAGATCGCCTTTTTACAGACAGTTGTTACTGTTTTCTCCGCTCAGCAGGCACAGGGGAACGTGGCGCCTAAGGAGGTTATCCGTATAAAATCTTTGTTATACGACCTGCAGCACGATCATCTGGCGCTGCAACAGGATATACAACAAACCCAGTCCGACCTGGCCACTCTCATCAGAGTACCAGCTACCACGCTTATCAGACCAGAGCTTTCCAGCACCGATACCGGGATGATGAAGGTGCCGGACTATACATTTGACGCTTTGCTTGATACCGCCCGGGAAAACCGGTACGACCTGAAAATTGCGCAGGAAAGCGTGAATTACAATCAGCTGAACCTGCGTTTGCAGAAGGCAATGGCCGTTCCTGACCTTCAGGTGGGCTTTTCCTTCGACAAGCAGGGCAACTTTGAGCGCAACTATAACGGTCTCAACGTATCCATGCCGCTGCCGTTCTTTAACCGTAACCAGGGTAATATCAAAATGGCGAAGGCACTGGTGGAAAGCAGCAAACTGCAGCTGCAGGGACAGGAAGATGATTTGTCGCACGATGTCATGAACAGCCTGCAACAGGTACTCCAGACAGAAAAGCTGATCAGGGAATTTGATCCGGGCTTCGAGAACGACTATACGAAAATGATGGTGGAGATAGAGAAAAACTTCCGTCTGCATAACATCGGTTTGCTCGAGTTCATTGATCTCTATGACGCCTACCGTAATAACGTACTTAAAATGAATGAACTGAAATACGATCGCCTGCGTGCATTGGAATCACTCAATTTCAGCACCGGCGCTACAATATTTCATCCCTGATAAATTTTTTGAACATGCAACATTCAATCAAGCAATATATCCCGTTTATCTTTTTTGCAGCAGCTGTTGGCCTTACCAGTACAGGATGCGGCAGCAAGCACGAATCTGAAGATCCTCAGCCCTGGAAGCTGACAGACTCCATGTTGAACACGCTGATAGTGGACACAGCTACCTCCCGGCCTGTGGAAAATGAGATGCTGCTCACAGGGAAAATATCTGCCAATGAAGATAAAACCGCCCGCATCTTCCCAATGGTAAGCGGTGTGGTAAAAGACGTAAGGGCACAAGCTGGCGATCTCATACAGAAAGGTCAGGTGCTGGCCATCCTGAAAAGTCCTGAAATGGCTGGGTTTACCGCTGATCAGCGCGTGAATGCCAACGACATGGCCATTGCAAAGCGGAACATGGAGGTAGCGGAATCTTTCTACAAAAGCGGACTGAATTCCCAGCGCGAATACGAAGAAGCAAAGAGCAATTACGATAAAGCGGTTGCCGCCTATAGTAAATCCCAGGCCATCCTGGAGATCAATGGTGGCGGACATCAAACCAACTATGCGGTAAAATCGCCGGTGCCGGGCTTTGTGATCAGTAAGAAAGCCGCTGAAAATATGCAGTGGCGACAGGATAACACTGATCCCATCTTCGTAGTGGCAGACCTGGCCAATGTATGGGCTATGATTAATGTCTTCGAATCAGATATCTCCAGCATCCGCATAGGCGATAAAGTACAAATGACTACACTGTCGTACCCCGATAAAACATTCTCCGGTACGATCGATAAAATATACAATGTACTCGACCCCGATAACAAAGTGATGAAAGCCAGGGTAGTGGTGGATAATCCAGGCTACCTGCTAAAACCGGAAATGTTCGTGCGGGTAAAAGCCAACCGCCACTCTGATACGAATATTGTCAGCATCCCGTCGAGAGGTATCATCTTCGACCACGACAAATATTACGTATTGGTACGTTCCAACGCAAAAGCGGGCGTGGAAACGAGGGAAGTGAAAGTTGACAAAACCGTGGAAGGCAGGGCCTATATCAGCGCCGGCCTGAAAGAAGGCGAGCGGGTGATAGCCTCCCGGCAGGTATTCATTTATGAAACGCTGAAGGATCAGCAGTAAAAAAGGCCATCGCTATGAACAAATTCATTAAGAAAGTTCTTGCTTTCTCACTAAAAAATAAATACTTCATTTTCTTTGCCACCGGCATCCTGGCGGTTGCGGGATATATAAGTTTTAAGCAAATCGGCGTTGATGCGTTCCCGGATGTAACCAATACTTCTGTGACTATCATTACACAATGGCCGGGAAGAAGTGCGGAAGAAGTAGAGAAATTTGTAACAAGACCTATAGAAATAGCCATGAACAGGGCGCAGAAGAAGACGCATATCCGCTCTTCCTCCCTGTTTGGCCTGTCGGTCGTAAAAGTGATTTTCGATGACGATGTAAACGATACATTCGCCCGTCAACAGATCAATAATAACATTACTTCAGCTGGCCTTCCCGACGGTGTGGATCCGGAAATAGAGCCGCCTTATGGTCCGACGGGAGAGATTTACCGCTATACCCTGCAAAGCAATAAACTGTCGATACAGGAACTGAAAACGCTGCAGGACTGGGTCATAGAGCGGAACCTCTTGTCGGTGCCCGGCGTTGCGGATATCGTAAGTTTCGGGGGGGAAGTAAAGATTTACCAGGTAACTATCAATCCTGATAAGGCCGTTCAGTATAATATTACGGCGCAGGAGATGTTCCAGGCGTTATCAAAAAGTAACATCAACGTAGGTGGAGATGTTATCGTGAAGAATGCGCAGGCCTATGTGGTGCGTGGTATCGGTATCCTCAATAATGCAGAGGAGATCCGGAACATTATCGTAGATAATATCAATGGAACGCCGATTTTGGTGAAAGATGTGGCGGAGGTAAATATCGCTTCTTTGCCGCGACTGGGCCAGGTGGGCCGCGACAGGGATCATGATGTGGTGGAAGGTATAGTTGTGATGCGTAAGGGAGAGAATCCGGCAGTAGTGATCACATCGCTGAAAGAAAAGATTGCAGAGCTCAACAACCGTATATTACCGGATGATGTTAAGATCAATACCTTTTACAACCGTGAGGATCTGATCAACTTCTCCACACATACCGTGCTGCATAATATGATCGAAGGGATCATCTTTGTAACGGTGATTGTGTTCCTGTTCATGGCCGACTGGCGCACTACGGTGATTGTATCGGTAGTGATTCCGTTGTCGCTGCTGTTTGCCTTCATCTGTCTGAAGCTGAAGGGAATGAGTGCTAACCTGTTGTCGATGGGAGCTATCGACTTCGGTATTATCATCGATGGGGGCGTGGTGATGATGGAGGGAATCTTTGTGATACTGGATAAGCGGGCCCACCAGGAAGGTATGGAGAAGTTCAACAAGCTGAGTAAGCTGGGAATGATCCGCAAGGCTTGCCTGGAGAATGGTAAAGGTATCTTCTTTGCGAAGCTGATTATTATTACCGGGTTGCTGCCCATCTTTACATTTGAAAAAGTAGAGGGCAAGATGTTCTCGCCGCTGGCATGGACACTGGGCTTCGCGCTGCTTGGAGCGCTGATCCTGACATTTACACTGGTGCCGGCACTGGCGAGTGTGCTGCTGAGAAAGAATGTAAAGGAAAAGCACAATATTTTCCTGGAGTTCATCCATAAAAATACCCTGAGGATCTTCAACTATTGTTTCCGTCATCGCCAGATTGCCTTCGGTATAGCGCTCGTCGTACTGGCATTCGGGTTATACTGCTTCCGCTTCCTGGGAACGGAGTTCCTGCCGCAGTTAAATGAGGGAGCTATTTATATCAGGGCAACGGGTCCGTTGAGCACATCCCTGGAAGAATCGGTGAAAGTGGCCAACGATATACGCAAAAAGCTGCGGACATTCCCGGAAGTGAAACAGGTGATGTCGCAGACCGGCCGGCCGAACGACGGTACCGATGCTACCGGGTTTTACAATATAGAATTCCATGTTGATATTTATCCGCAGGGAGAATGGAAAAGCAAGCTGACAAAGCCGGAGCTGATCGAGAAGATGAACCAGAAGCTGGCAGGTATACCGGGTATTACGCTGAACTTCTCCCAGCCAATCATGGATAACGTGGAAGAAGCGGTATCCGGTGTAAAGGGATCTATTGTAGTGAAGTTGTTTGGCGACGACTTCAAGCTGGTAGAGGAGAAAGAGGAATCTATAGAGAAGATACTGAAAGGAGTACATGGTATTGAGGATCTGGGGATATTGAGAAATATTGGCCAGCCGGAGCTACGCATTAACCTGAACCAGCAGAAGATGGCCCTGTACGGGGTTACTACAGAAGATGCGAACTCCGTTATTGAGATGGCCATCGGTGGTAAAGCAGCTACGCGTATCTATGAGGGAGAGAAAAGCTTTGATCTTCGTATACGCTATCCCGAGAGTTTCCGTGAGAACGAAGAAGCTATTGGTAACCTGACGATACCCACTCTGAGGGGGAACAAAATTCCGCTGAAGGAAGTAGCCGATATTCAGCATATCATAGGGCCCAGCATGATTTACCGCGATAAGCATATGCGTTACGGCGCCATTAAATTCTCTGTACGTGGAAGAGACTTAGGTAGTACTATTGCAGAAGCGCAGCATAAAGTAAATTCACAAATCACGCTGCCTAAAGGTTATTCCCTGGAATGGGCGGGTGACTTTGAGAACCAGCAACGTGCCACCAAACGGCTTTCGCAGGTAGTGCCGATCAGTTTGCTGCTGATATTCCTGATCCTGTTCATCCTCTTCGGTAAGATCAAGGATGCCCTGCTGGTGTTGAACAACGTGCCGTTTGCGATCATCGGGGGGATCTTCTCCCTGTGGCTGACCAACGTGAACTTCAGTATCTCCGCTGGTATCGGCTTCATTGCGTTGTTTGGGATTTGCGTACAGAATGGGGTGATCCTGCTGTCGAAATTCAAGACCAACGTACGAACGATGAACGCCTCGTCCAACTTCAGCCTGGCGCATGCCATCCTGGAAGGTGTGGAATCGAGGATACGGCCGGTTGTCATGACCGCCATGATGGCGGCAATAGGCCTGTTGCCAGCTGCCATGAGCTCCGGTATTGGCTCTGAAACAGCCCGTCCGCTGGCCCGTGTGGTGATCGGTGGGCTGATCACAGATACTTTTTTCAACCTCTTTATTTTCCCGATAGTATTCTATTGGGTGTATAGAAGGATGCTGAGAAAGGATACGGGCGATCCGGCAGGAAAGAAATAAGAATAGGGAATGAAGAATAAAGAATGAAGAATGAAGAAACAGAGCGAAGACCTAAGAGGATATAATAATAACTATATCCTCTTAGGTCTTCGCTCTGTTTCTTCATTCTTTATTCTTCATTCTTCATTCTTTATTCTTCATTCTTCATTCCCTATTCTTCATTCTCAGCTTCAGTTTCTTCTTCTTAGGCTTTTCCTCATCGCCGAGTAATATAGCCCAGGGGTTCATTTGTTCGATGTTTTCGCAGACAATCTTAATGATAGCGATGGTAGGAATGGCGAGGAACATGCCCGGGATACCCCATAGCATATTGCCAAGAACAACGCCTATAATAGTAACCAATGCGTTTATTTTTACTTTGGAACCTACGATACTCGGGAATAGTACGTTGCTGTCGAGTATATGTACGAGGAATAGCGCGATACCTGCCTGTACAGCCTGGAAAGGAGTACCGGTGGCCAGTGTAACCATTATGATAAGAATAGCAGCGGAAAGGATGCCCACATAGGGGATGATATTGAAGATGGCAGCCATTACTCCCAGGAGGATGGCATATTTGATTCCGAGAATGAGAAAGAGGACGGTATTCAGTATTGCAACAATCACCATTTCTATCATGAGGCCGCCCACGTAGCTTTTAATGATACTGCGGGTGCTGCCAATTACATTCAGTATTTTGGCGCGGTGTTCTTCCTGGAAGTTGCTGACAAGAAATTTTACGAGCAGCCGGCGGTAATAAAGAATGAAGAAGGCGTAGAGAAAAACAAAAACGATGAAGATCAGCAACGAGGAAAGCGACAGGAAAGTTTGGCTGATCACGGTGGTAGCGGTGCCTAGTGTTCCCATGAGTGCTTTCTGCACGTAGTTGAGCTGATCGTTGGAATTAATATGGAACTTTTCATTGATCCAATCCTGTGTAGTGGAGATGAGGGTCGTCAGCTTTTGCTGCAGTTGCGGAAAATCGCTGACGAATGCCTCCATCTGTTTACCCAGCAACAGTATGATCAGCAGAATGAATATGACAAATAACAGCACCGAAATAACAGCTGCCAGGCTCCGGGGCAGACGCCACTTTTCCAGCAGGTGTACTACTGGTAACAACATGATGGCAATGAGCATGGCAAACATCATGGGAATGATGATATTGCTGCCCATATGCGCCACGTAGATGACGAGTATAATTGACATCAGGGTAAAAGTCAGCCTTGCGGAAAACGGTAACTTAACTTCATTCATAGCGGTAGTGCTTTTACCAAAGATATTAAAAACCATCATGTATAACATTAGAATTACCGGTATACATTTATTCATGTATTAGGATTGCAGATACGGCCGGCTTTCATTATTTTTCCATTAGCCTGAAAAAATAACCTTATGAAAAAACTATTTGTGTTCTTGTTGCTGGTTTCCAGCCATATATTATCTTCCTATGCAGGAGCATTGCCGGTGGACAGCCTGCCTGTTCGTGGTTTTTGTATCGCTGCTCCCCGGGCGGCAGACCTGCCGGCGTTTATCCGGTTCATAGAAACAGAGCTGTCGCCGCGTCATATCAATACACTGGTATTGCGGGTAGATTTCAATTATGAGTTTAAATCGCATCCCGAACTCCGCGATGCGGGCGCCTTGACGGAGCAGCAGGTAAAGCAGCTGGTGCAGACCTGCCACAGGCTGAATATCCGGATTATACCGCAGATCAATCTTCTCGGGCATCAGTCATGGGCAGATAACACTACCAACCTGCTGCGGGTATACCCCGATTTTGATGAAACGCCCTGGGTAAAGATGCCGGCGAAATATGAATGGCCCAATGCCGACGGGCTGTATTGTAAGAGCTATTGCCCGCTGCATCCGGGTGTTCATAAGGTCGTATTTGAGCTGGTAGATGAAATATGCGATGTGTTTGAGGCTACCGCCTTTCATGCGGGCATGGACGAGGTGTTTTACATAGGGGAACATAAATGTCCGCGTTGCGGCGGAAAAGATAAAGCCGAGCTTTTTGCCGGAGAAGTATGGACGATCCGTAATCACCTGGCGGAAAAGAATCGTATGCTCTGGATCTGGGGCGACCGTTTGCTGGATGGCAAAACTACCGGCCTGGGTGAGTGGGAAGCCAGCTACAATAATACCTATCGTGCAGTAGATATGGTACCGAAGGATATCGTTATCTGTGACTGGCACTATGAGCGTCCTGATAAAACACCGGTGTATTTCGCGATGAAGGGGCTTTCCGTTATTACGTGTCCATGGCGGATGCCGGCCAATGCCCGGCTGCAGCTGCAAGACATGTACAGCTACCGGAAAGGCGCCACTGCTGAAATGAAACCCCGCTTCCAGGGAATGATGCAAACCATATGGTCAGATGCAGGCAGCTTCCTGCATGAATTCTATGGAACAGGAAAGCCGCAGAAAGATACGGTGAATACAAGTGCGAATTGTTTCAGGGCGGTATTTGAGAAATAGCTACCAGGATTATATCTTCCTCAACAACGGAATATAAATCTCCGAATATCTACGGGTATCTTCCATAGATATAAAGAAATGGTTGCCGCTCATTTTGAACACGCCTTCTTTACAACAGAGGCTGATGAAATTGTACATGGGAACGCCTGCAGTGGCGAAGTCCATTGGCACCGGCAGTTTCAGGTAATAGCCTCCGTTGATTCTTTTCGCCATGAGGTAGCCGAAGTTTTGTTGTAGTTGTATATGAGCGGTGATGGCGCTGGCGGGAACAAGCAGACCGGCGAACATCGAGAGTTTTTCGTAATTGGTAACCGGGATGGCATCGAGGGTACCTGTGATGATCCTGGTTTGCGGAAGATCGTACAGCAGTTTTATCTTGTTAAACAATGTGTAGTGTGTATTCATCCTGGATATCATCTCACCGATAGGATCCTGTCCCTTGGCGGCAAAAGAGTAGTATAAGATGCTATCGGGCAGCTTCACTTTTTCGCAGCGCTCATAGTTGAAAATATCCCGCAGCACATCATGGCCAAGCGTCATGGTGATGGCTTCCGTGATTTGCAGCGTTCTTTTTTCGTTGGGAAGAATGATGATCTTGCGGAAATCTTTCGGGCTTTCTCCGAAGTGCATCCGGAAGGCTTTGCTGAAAGCGGCCGTGGTAGCATATCCGCAGTAATCTGTTATTTCCCCGATGTTGTAACCACTGTGGCGGAGCAAACCAGCCGCAAGTTCCAGGCGGTGGCGCTTTACATAGTGCCAGAATGGCTCACCCATATAGGCAGTGAAAGTATGATAGAAGTAAGAATAAGAGATCCCAAGTCGTTCTGCTACGTCCCTTATGTTGAACGGATCACTCACGTGGTCGTCCGCATAGGATAATCCCTGGTAGGCGAAATTTTCGAGTTGTTCTTTTGTCAATAGGCTGCCCATAAAATAGGGGGTATTTTGAGATGCTCACCAGTTTGGCCATAGGCTGATGCGCAGTCAGCTAATTTAAATTTTTTTATGGTTTTGCAGAATGTAAATTTTTGAATCATTTTAATTGATTGGTTATCAATCTTCTGTTGTGTGGTATTTATTTAGAATTATTATAATATTTCAATTTCCTCTATGGAAGCCATTTTATTTTTCAGGTTATAATCAAAAAAAGCTAAAACGGACAAATGGGAATTAAATTGAATGGGTAATTTTAGCAGCATCGTCATGTTTATGTTTCGGCCATACTACACTATTGGAGGTTAAGTACTGAATTTTATTTGTCCTATCAATCCTGTTGTGGCGTTGCGCTGATCGCAACTCCATTGGGTTGCGGCAGACACACGGATATAATATTAATGAAGTATGATTATCGTTGTTGTTATTCTGGCTGCCATGTTATGCCTTGGATGGATTTTGCTGATCCGGCATTTCAGGGCTTTACAGCTGGCCCGCATTCATCTTGTCAGGCGGGAGCAGCGGGAGGTTTTCCTGCAGCAGGAACTGGAGGACGTAAAAGAAAAATACCGGAAGCTGGAAGATAAGTTCCGGAAACTGCAATATGAGCTATATGCAGCACGGCATAGAGATGATACCAACTGAAGATAAAGACACAGTAACATCCACCTTGTTTTCCCGGAATGCCGATATTTAGGTAGGTTTGTTCCCATGGAAGCAGTTTTTCAGATCACATCGGGCGAACGGGATGCGCAGTCAGCCATGCTCGGGCAGCTCAGGAATCTTCTCAGGTATACAGATGAAACCAATACCCGTGTAGCCGTGGAAGTGGTGGTGCATGGTCAGGCCTGGACTATGTTGCTGGCGGTTGACAATCCGCAGGCAGCAGGGGTGCAGGAGTTACATCAGCGGGGAATACGTTTTCTTATTTGCAGAAATACGATGAACAGTCATCAGCTGGAACTCTCATTGCTATTCCCTTTCGTGGAAGTGATCCCTGCCGGGGTAGTACACCTGATTATGCGGCAGCAGGAAGGTTGGGGGTATATCAGAGGTTAAGTGTTGAAAATTAATTTATTAGTTTATTTTTACATTTTAGAAGAAGGCACCAAATAAAAATTGTAAAATAACGTTAAAATGGGTGCACGATTAACAGGACTAACCTCTTAAAAACAAAATACATTGAAACTCACAAAAATTACCGGAATACTGTGGTTATTCATGGCAATCCCTATTTTCACTTTTGCTCAGGACTGGCACGTGGGTGCTTTTCTGGGTGCTTCCAATTATAGCGGCGATCTGGTAGAGAAAAGAGTGGACCTGCGGTATACCCGTCCGGCCCTGGGCATTTTACTAAGAAGAGACATCAACCGTTATATCACCATTCGTGGTGCGTTCACCTGGGGAGTTGCTACAGGAGCCGACAGTACCAATAGTTCGCCTGATCTGAAGGCCAGGAACCTCAGTTTCCGCAGTAACGTATTTGAGGGAAGTATCATAGGGGAGTTCAATTTTTTTGATATGGATGAGAAGGGGTTTACTCCTTATGTGTTCGTTGGGGTAGGTGGTTTTGGATTTGACCCTACAGCTAAAGACCGGTCGGGTAACCGGGTGAGATTGCGTCCGCTGGGTACAGAAGGAGAGGGCCTGCCGATGTATCCTGGCCGTCAGCCATACGATCTGTTTGCATTTTCATTTCCGTTCGGAGCAGGGGTGAAAGCTAACCTGAACGACAGGTGGACACTGGGTTTCGAGATCGGTCTGCGCCCTACTACTACCGACTACCTGGATGATGTGAGTAAAACATATGTAGATAAGAATACATTACTTACCTATCGCGGCCAGGAGGCCGTGGATATGGCTTTCCGTGGAGATGAGCTTACGGGGAAAGGAGCTACACCCGGCACCTATCCGCCTGACGGCACTATCCGGGGCTCGGATAAACACAAAGACTGGTACAGTTTCTCCGGGTTTACGATTACCTATCGCTTTGGCGGTGGTGGTGGTGGCAACAAATGGGGTAAGCAGAAGGCTACCCGTTGTCCGGTGTTGAGACCGTAGAGGAGAGAATGAAGAATATGGAATGAAGAATTAAGAAACAGAGCGGAGATATAAGCGATATCGAATAACGACATCCGCTTATATCTCCGCTCTGTTTCTTAATTCTTCATTCCATATTCTTCATTCTTTTGGCATAGTTGTTGGTTTTATCAGTTCAAACAGGTAATACTTTGCAGCCACCAGCTTATGGCGGAATAAGTATCACAAAATCGCGGAGAGAGTAATGGACCGATAGCCGCAAAAAATAAGTTGGTGAGCAGCTGCCTGTTAAGGTTAAAAAAAAGAACCATGAAAAAGTTTCTGTCGATAGTTTTAGTGATGTTGATTACAGGCAGCTCGGTTCTGTTTGCGCAGCGCAGGCCGCCACTTCCGCCGCCGCCTCCACATCCACGTCATCTACCGCATCCTCCAAGGCCACCTTTGCCGCCATTTCCGCCGAGGCCACATCATCACCGGCCGCCTTATCACAGACCGCCGCATCCGCCAAGGCCATACTGGCATAGAGGGCATTATCACAGGCCTCACCGTAAGCATCACAGGTACGCCTACGTAGTATATCCGGGAGCCGGTTATACTTTCAGTGAGGGAATGATATCAGCTTTAAGTTAAAAACACCACAACATTTAATTGCCAACCAATCTTGAACAAAAAACCGAAAAACATGAAAAAAGTAATGCTGATAATGCTGCTTATAGGTGGCACCGCGATTACGACCTACGCACAACGCGGTTGGGACAGGGGCTATCGCGATCATGGCCGTGGACATGGCCGTTGGGAAAGAGAGGGCAGATGGAGGGGGGATGATGATGACGACAGATGTGAAAGACGTCGTTATTATCGCGACGACTGCGAACGCCCGGACCGTTATTACTATGGCCGACGGGCCTATTATGCACCGGTTCCTGCTGTAATACCAGTGCCGGTTCCTGCTCCGGTCTATTATCCTTCAAGGCCGAGAGCCGTGTTCCATGCAGGAGTAACTATCGTGAACTGATATCTGGAATAAATAAAAATGAGATGCCTCCCATAATTAATGGGGGGCATTTTTTATTGCGGTGTGGGTTGGTTACTTTTGTTGGCTGGAATAAGCTTCAAACATGGCATATAAAAATCTCAGGCATTTTATTGATACGCTGGAACAGGCAGGAGAGCTGGTTCGCATTAAAACCTATGTGGACCCTAAACTGGAGATCGCTGAAATTACGGATAGGGTAAGCAAAACACCAGGTGGCGGGAAGGCCCTTCTTTTTGAAAATACCGGTACTGATTACCCGGTGCTGATTAATGCTATGGGCAGCTACAAAAGGATGTGCCTGGCACTGGGTGTGAGTGAGCTGGACGATATAGCCGGCGAGATTGAAAATCTCTTTAAACTATTATCAAAACCTAAAGAAAGTATACTGGACAAACTGGCGCTGCTGCCCAAGCTGGGGCAGTTTGCTTCCTGGATGCCCAAGGTAATTGCCGGTAAAGGCAGCTGTCAGGAAGTGGTGATGACCGACCCGGATTTATCCAAACTGCCGGTGCTTACCTGCTGGCCTAAAGACGGTGGCCCGTTCATTACCCTGCCGGTGATTCATACGAAAGATCCGCTGACGGGCACCCGTAATGTGGGGATGTACAGGATGCAGGTTTTCGAAAAGAATATGACCGGTATGCACTGGCATAAACACAAGGTGTCGGCCAGGCACTTTAATGAATATAAAAAGCTGAATAAACGTATGCCCGTTGCCGTTGTACTCGGCGGCGATCCGGTGTACACCTATTCGGCTACTGCACCTTTGCCGGAGAATGTGGATGAGTACATGCTGGCAGGTTTTCTTCGCAAGAAAAAAGTAGAACTCGTAAAGTGTATTACGCAACCTGACCTGGAAGTGCCGGCTGACGCTGATTTCGTGATAGAAGGTTATGTAGAGCCGTCGGAAGATTTGATCTGGGAAGGGCCTTTCGGGGATCATACCGGGTACTATTCCCTGGCCGACTGGTATCCGCGGTTTCACGTAACTGCTATTACCCATCGTAAAGATGCCGTTTACCCTTCAACTATTGTGGGGATACCTCCGCAGGAAGACGCCTGGATTGGTAAGGCAACGGAACGCATTTTCCTGGCGCCTATCAAGATGACGCTGGTGCCGGAGATCATAGATATGGAAATGCCTGTGGAAGGCGTATTTCACAACCTGGTGATTGCGCAGATCCGGAAAGACTTTGCCGGCCAGGCGCAGAAGGTAATGAACGCCATGTGGGGCGCGGGCCAGATGATGTTCAACAAGATCCTGGTAGTGGCGGATGAAGGCACGAATATCGGCAACTATAAAGAGCTGGCCCAGTACGTATTCCGGCATCTGAACCCGGCTACTGATATTTACCTGAGCCAGGGCCCGATGGATGTGCTGGATCACTCCTGTTCGAAGATGGGATTCGGCGGTAAAATGTGTATCGATGGTACCCGCAAATACGAAGAAGAAACAGATACCCGGTATCTGCAGCTGCCTACGCCACAGTTGATAGACACGGCTTCGCTGATGCAGCAATTCCCGGAGATCAAAGCGATCAACAGCACGCTGCTGCAAATGGATATCTCCTGTATTCTTGTGGCGGTAGAAAAGAGCCGTCCGTTTCATATACGCGAACTGAATGAACAGCTGTATATGCTGCCAGCCTTGTCGGGAGTGAAGATGGTGCTGTATGTTGAGCATACGGTAGATGTAAGTGACCTGGCTTCTGCGTTGTGGCGGTTTTGCAATAATCTTGATCCTAAGCGCGACAGCTTTGTCATTAGCCGGCCATCGGCCGTTGGTGCGCAGCATATTGGTGGCATCGGGATGGATGGTACGCTAAAGAACAAAATACTGGACAATTTCGAACGTGACTGGCCCAATATCATTGTGGCGGATGATGCTACCATTCAGAAGGTAGACGCCAAGTGGGCCGAATTAGGTATGGGACCGTTGTTGACGTCCCCGTCTCTCAAATATAAACATCAGATTTATGGGGAGGAAGCAGTGGTTCAGCAATAGCATCGCTCTTATCCTGATATGCCTGGCCGGAAGCTTTCATGCCGCCGGTCAGGTAAATACAGCGGATATCAGGTACCTGCAGCAACTGGAGGGGACCTGGAAGATGAATACGCGCAAAAGCACCATCATAGAAAGCTGGAACCGGGTCAACGATTCTACCTGGGCTGGCAAAACCTGGAGGGTGGTGGGGCCCGACAGCTCTGTGCAACAGTCGATGAAGCTGGTACGCCGCGGCAACGATATCTATTTTATGCCTACTTACGAGGGCAACACAAAAACGAATCCTATAGCACTGAAACTCCGTGTGCTGAAGCCTGTTGGCTTTGTAGCAGAAGACCTGAACAACGATTTTCCGCGTAAGATTACTTATCGCTTTAAAGACGCACGACATCTGGATGCCCGCGTGGAAGGCACCAGAGATGGCACTATTGAAGAATACATCTTTCAGTATACCAGCTTCTAGAATGAAGAATATGGAATGAAGAATTAAGAATGAGAGCGGAGATTAAAGCGGATAACAATACATCTATCCGCTTTAATCTCCGCTCTCATTCTTAATTCTTCATTCCATATTCTTCATTCTCCAATGTTTCCCGATTTCGTAAATCATTTTCCCGGTTTGAGATAACCGGCGGAAGGGGTATGCTGTACCTTTGTATCACACACGATACAAGCACTGAATCAAAGTATTCTCTATAAAGTAATAATTTGAGTTGGTCGTACAAGCGATACCGTTTCTGTTTCCAGAAACGGTTTTTTATTGGCTCCCGGCAGCCAGCTGCCGGGAGCTGTAGCTTATTTATGTATCTCTGAAGAGAAGTTGAATTGTATATCGGGGTTGTTGGTACGTTCTGTATTGAGGTACCATTCAGACTGGGCCAGGTATACGAGGTGTCCGTCTTTATCTTCCACGATGTTGGCGGATTTGAAGCGGATGAAATCTTCGATCTTATCTTTCGGTCCGGTGAGCCAGCAGGCTTTATAGAAGGGCAGTGTATTGAACTGGCACGCCGCGCCATATTCCTGCAGGAGGCGGTACTGGATTACTTCAAACTGGAGATCGCCCACGCAGCCGATGATTTTGCGGTTGCCGCCGTGCTGGGTGAAGAGCTGTGCTACACCTTCATCTGTAAGCTGGCGGATACCTTTTTCCAGTTGTTTGGTTTTCATCGGGTCTTTGTTCACCAGTTCCTTGAACAGTTCCGGAGAGAAGCTGGGGATACCGCTGAAGTAGAAGTTTTCGCCTTCTGTGAGGGTATCGCCGATCTTGAAGTTACCGGTATCGAACAGGCCTACCACGTCGCCGGGGAAAGCATCATCCACCACATTTTTTTCGCGGGCGAGGAAGCTATACGGGTTGCTGAACCTAACGTCTTTGTCTAAACGAACATGATGAAAGAATTTGTTCCTTTCAAATTTTCCGGAGCAAACACGCAGGAACGCAATACGGTCGCGGTGACGGGGATCCAGGTTGGCGTGTATCTTAAAGATGAAGCCACTGAATTTCTCTTCGTTCACGTCTATTTCCCGGGTCGTAGCTTCGCGGCTACGTGGTATGGGCGCGATATCCACGAAGGTATCGAGGAGGTCTTTCACTCCGAAGTTATTAACGGCGCTGCCGAAGAAAACGGGCGCCAGTTTGCCGGCGAGGTAGTCTTCGCGGTTGAAGGTATCGTATACACCTTCTATCAGCTCTACATCTCCGCGGATCTGGGTGGCATCTTTTTCGGAGAAATGTTCGTCTACGAAGTTGCTGCTGAGATCGGGGAGTGCCACCACATCTTCGTCGGTAGCTTTTTTATTGGGCTGGAACGCCACGAAGCTCTTATCGTAGAGGTTATACACGCCTTTAAAATCGGAGCCCATATTAATAGGCCAGCTAAGCGGACGAACGCGGATGTTCAGTTTTTCTTCCAGTTCATCCAGCAGGTCGAATGGATATTTACCATCGCGGTCCATTTTATTCACGAAGATGATCACTGGTGTATCGCGCATGCGGCACACCTCCATCAGTCTTTCTGTTTGTTCCTCCACGCCCTTCACACAGTCGATCACCAGCACCACACTGTCAACGGCAGTGAGCGTGCGGTAAGTATCTTCAGCAAAGTCTTTGTGGCCGGGAGTATCCAGCAGGTTAACAAGGATATCGCGGTATTCGAATGTCATTACAGAAGTAGCTACGGAGATACCTCTTTGTCTTTCAATTTCCATGAAATCCGAGGTAGTATGCTTCTTTATCTTGTTGGATTTTACGGCTCCGGCAGTCTGGATAGCCCCGCCGAACAGGAGAAATTTCTCTGTCAGTGTGGTTTTACCGGCATCCGGGTGAGCGATGATCGCAAAGGATTTTCTTTTACTGATTTCGTTAGCGTACTTCATATATATCCGAAAAATGGCAGCAAAGGTAACTAAATTTTTTGTCCGGCTATATTTCGTGTTTATTGGCTTCGTGCGTGCCAATAAATCCGCTAAATTTGAAATATGATAGCGACGCTTAAAATATTGTGGAATAGCTTCAAAATGGCGATGCAGGAATTACGGGTAAATAAGCTCCGGACTTTCCTGTCGTTGTTTGGGATTACGATTGGCATCTTCTGTATTATCGCGGTATTTACCTTAACAGGTAGTCTGGAGCATAATATCCGTAAGGATCTGGCGGATCTGGGCGACGATGTGATTTACCTGCAGAAATGGCCCTGGGGTGGAAACGGGGAATACGCCTGGTGGAAGTATATGAACCGTCCGCTGCCGGAGTATAAGGAGTTGAAGCTGATACAGGAAAAGGTACAGAGTGCGAGCTATGCCTCCTTTAACTTCGATGTAGGCGGTAAGAAGGTGGAATTTGGGGATGATTATATGGACGGGGTGACGATGATGGCCGTGAGTAATGATTTTGACCAGATACAGACATTACAGATCACCAGTGGCCGCTTTTTCAGCAATAGTGAGAGCAACAGTGGCTCTAATGTGGCTATACTGGGGTACAATATCTGGGACGGGCTTTTTTCGTCGCCGGAGTCGGCTATGGGAAAGATGGTGAAAATTGCGGGCCGGGATGTAAAGGTAATTGGCTTGCTGAAGCGAAAGGGAGAGAGTATGATTGGAGGCATTGGCTACGATAATGCGATTCTGGTGCCTTACCGTTTCGGGCGGACGGTGGTAGATGAGCGGCGTAACGCGGATCCTTACATACAGGTGAAGGCGAAGCCGAATGTATCCATCACGCAGCTGAAAGATGAGATGCGAGGGATTATGCGGGCGGCACACCGGTTGAAACCCAGGCAGGAAGATGATTTCGCTTTGAATGAGATCAGTGCGGCCAACGATAGCCTGGCCACCATGTTTGCCACCATTAACTCGGTAGGGTTCCTGATTGCGGTATTTGCATTGATTGTGGGTGCTTTCGGGATTGCCAATATTATGTTTGTGACGGTAAAGGAGCGGACAAATATCATTGGATTGAAGAAGGCGATTGGGGCGAGGAGGAGTATTATTATGATGGAATTTCTGCTGGAAGCGATGTGCCTTTGTTTGTTCGGAGGGGTGCTGGGACTGTTGCTGGTATATCTTATAGTAATAGCTGTTAATATGAGTGGAGTGTTTGAAATGGTACTTTCTCCGGGAGCCGTTATTTTCGGGCTTTCCGTATCGGCTATAGTGGGATTGCTGGCAGGTTTTATACCGGCTTATACAGCGAGCAAGCTGGATCCGGTGGTGGCGATCCGGAGTTCATGATAAAAATTAAATCAAAGAAACTACCATATCCTGTGCCGGGAGGCAGTAAATCGGTGAAAACGGACCCGGGCTCCCATGGAAGGAGTAGCTCTCCCGGAAATTTAATAGCAGCGATTGATACCTGAATTAGCTGATGGCTTCACGTTATCATTGGCTGCAAGGCTTTTACAGGCGGGTTTTCCCGCCTTTTTTTATTAATTTTGCCCCTTATGTCAGTTAAAATCTTAGCGATAGAATCGTCTTGTGATGATACAGGAGCGGCCGTGATAGTAGATGGGAAAGTATTATCCAATCATATTGCGGGTCAGAAAGTGCATGAGCAGTATGGCGGGGTGGTGCCGGAGCTGGCGTCGAGGGCGCACCAGGAGAACATTGTGCCGGTGGTGGATGTAGCGTTGAAAACAGCGGGTGTAGCGAGGGAAGAACTGAGTGCGATCGCATTTACGCAATCGCCGGGCCTGATAGGTTCCCTGCTGGTAGGCAGTTGTTTTGCGAAGTCGATGGCGATGGCGCTGAATATACCGCTGATAGGCGTGCATCATATGCAGGCGCATGTACTGGCGAATTTCATAGACGATCCCAGGCCGGATTTTCCTTTTCTGTGTTTGACCGTATCCGGGGGGCATACCCAGATAGTGTTGTGTGAAAGCCCGTTGCGTATGCGGGTGATTGGAGAAACCCTGGATGATGCAGCGGGAGAGGCTTTTGATAAAACAGCGAAGATACTCGGACTGCCTTATCCGGGAGGGCCGTTGATCGATAAATACGCTGCCACCGGGAATCCGGAGCGGTTTAAATTTCCCGAGCCGCGTATACCGGGACTGAATTTCAGTTTCAGCGGTTTGAAAACATCTATCTTATACTTCCTGCAGGATAATCAACAGCAGCAACCTGATTTCATCGCACAAAATCTGGCGGATATCTGTGCTTCTATACAGCATCGCATTGTCAGCATCTTGCTAAACAAGGTTATAAAAGCTTCACAGGAAACGGGTATCAGGGATATTGCCATTGCCGGCGGCGTAAGTGCCAACAGCGGGTTAAGAAATGCGTTGGAGGTATATGGGAAGAAGTATAACTGGCGCACTTTTATTCCTAAATTCGAGTATTGTACAGATAATGCCGGTATGATAGCCATCACGGCATATTATAAATACCTGGCGGGCGAGTTTGCAGGTTTGGATGCTGTGCCTACCGCCAGGGCTGCATTTTAAAGGAACAGCGGGAAGAGAAAAAGTAACCGCTAATGGGTAAAATCCTATACCTAACCATCATAAAATCGATTTAGTTTTATAGCAAAGCTATAATGATTATTATCTATGAAGAAAGTACTGACTGCTTTACTGGGTCTGACACTTGCCTATAACGTAGTACCGGCGCAGGCACCGGCAGCGCAAACGGAGTGGCAGCAACAGAAATATTCCATGTTTATTCACTGGGGGGCCATTTATTCCACTTTGGGCGGCGTTTGGGAAGGGAAACCGGTTACCCGGGGCTATAGCGAGCAAATACAGGCGCATGCCGGTATTTACAGCGATATATACGGCGCCATAGCGAAACAGTTTAACCCGCAGTACTGGAATGCAGATTCGATTGTATTGCTGGCGAAAGCAGCGGGTATGAAATCGGTGGTGATGACATCGAAGCACCATGATGGCTTTTGCATGTTCCATTCTGCCTATACCGACTATAACGTAGTAGATGCCACTCCTTTTAAAAGAGATGTACTGAAGGAATTATCGGAAGCCTGCCGGCGTCATGGTCTGAAATTCGGGATGTACTTTTCGCTGATCGACTGGCACTATCCGCAGGCGTACCCGATTTCCAGCACGAACAGTGATCCGATAACACCGGAGCATCATGAGTTTAACAAGAAGCAGGTAACGGAGCTGATGACCAATTATGGTCCGGTTTCGGAGATCTGGTTTGATATGGGATCATTGACAGAACAGCAAAGCCGTGATCTGGCGGAGATAGTACATCGTTTACAGCCGGGATGTATGGTGAGTGGGCGTTTGGGGAATGATGCCGGTGATTTTTGTGTAATGGGAGACAACCAATACCCGGATTACAAAATTGCATCGGCCTGGCAGACGCCGGCCTCTGTATATGACGAAACCTGGGGTTACCGTAGCTGGCAACAGCATGGAAAGGCGGTGGACAAAGCACATGAGAAGCTGCTGGGATTGATTAAAGTGGTGAGTCGCGGTGGTAATTACCTGTTGAATATTGGTCCGCGTGGAGATGGTTCGGTAGTAGATTTCGAGAAAGAAGTATTGCTGGCAAACGGCGCCTGGCTGAAACTCAATGGGGAAGCCATTTACGGCGCATCTGCAAATCCGTTTGATACCACTTTTGCCTGGGGAGAAGTAACCACTAAACCTGGAAAATTGTATCTGCACCTGCTGCAGACGCCACAGAACGGGGTGATTGAGTTACCGGGATTGAACAGCAAAGTGAGTCAGGTAACGTTGTTGAGCAATGGTAAAAAGGTGGCGGCCCGTGTATCAGTAAAAGATGGAAACACCCGTATTCAGCTGCCGGCAGATTTCAGGATAGCCGACAATGATGTTGCCGTATTAGCGTTGCATTGCGGAAACAGTGTGAGCATCACTCCCCTGCATTTATTGAAACATGCTACGGCCCTGAACCGTTATAATGCCACACCGTTATACAGTTTCTCCGGTGCCGATTATCCGAGTTACTATCGTAGTGAAGTAGGAGAGCGGTGGGCATTTACTGTGAAGAAACCGTCGTCATTGAAGCTGGTATATAGTGATGAAGAGAAAGGAAAACAGGCGAAGATTACGCTGAACGGCGTTACAAAAGACGTATTGCTGGATGGCAGTCAGCGTGCTCAGTTTTATAACGATCCCGCATCATTGCAATGGGGCCCGATATACAGCACGTCGTCTTTCCCTTCGTATATTGATGGCGCCAATGGATCAGTGAAGGAGGTGAATCCGGATCAACCGTGGCCGGGGGATAAAGATCAGCCGTGGACAAAGCACAGCGATTGGAAGAACGATGAAGTGCTGAAGATCCCGTCTGATCGTGGGCGGAGCCGCGCGGCTTACCTGTTGCAGGAGATCACTGCCCCTAAAGCGGGAGATTATCTGGTGGGATTTACGAGCGGCGATGGGATTGGCGTATTCCTCAACGGAGAAGAGCAGGTATTGCATAATAATCCGGCCAGGGGTACTACCGGATCGGAAGTAGCGTTATTATCGCTGAAGGAAGGGAAGAACCAGTTGATCGTTAAATACTATAATCGTTTTGCGAAGGAGATTACAGCCGGTATCAACAGGAATGTTCCGCAGGTAATGTATGAGCAGCCGGTAGATCTGAAGCTGAAGGGAAATGGCAGAGTGGAGACCGCAGAGATCAGGCAGGCTAATCCGGTTTCTATCCATCGTAATCTTCGTATGCCCAATCTTTCTGTAGTATTGGATCAGTAAAAAATAAATGAGTAACACTTACTTCAGATTTAAACAATTTACAGTTCACCAGGAACACTGCGCCATGAAAGTGTGTACAGACGCCTGTATACAAGGCGCATTCACGGCGCAGTACCTGAGCGACAATGATATAACGGTACCGGCTATACTGGATATAGGAGCCGGTACGGGTTTGTTAAGCCTGATGCTGGCTCAGGAGGTAGCGGGCAATATCACCGCCATAGAACTGGACGAGGGAGCGGCTAAGCAGGCTACTGCGAATTTCATGACATCGCCCTGGGACGACCGTCTGCAGCTGATCCGCAACGACATACGGAAAATGGAGAAGACCCGGGAGTATGATTTTATTATAACGAATCCGCCATTTTATGAAGATGCCCTGAAGAGTGGCCATGAAGGCAAGGACCGGGCGATGCATGCCACCAGCTTGGGTTACAGTGAGCTGATTGCCGCTATCGATCTGCACTTATCGCCGCAGGGAGAGGTATCGTTGTTGTTGCCTTATCAATCGTTCGAAGCATTTCACGGCCTGGCATTGGCGGCAGGGCTGCATCTGAAGCAGGCGCTGTATATCCGGCAAAGTGAGCAGCATGGCTTTTTCAGAGTGGTAGGTATCTTGTCGAGGCAACCGGTGAACACCGTAGTAACAGAAATGGCCATTCACGATAGCAACCGGAAATACACCCCTTTGTTTGCCCAATTGCTGCAGCCTTATTACCTGTATTTATAATCATCACGCCACATAATCTGCGAGGTAGCTGAAGTGATCGGTGAGTTTGCCACCGGCCGCAATGGTTGCGGCTGCGATCATTTCGCTTTCGGGCCGGAGTAGTTCTTCAAAAACATATTTCATCAGCTGATCGCCGAAATATTGGGAAGCATCGCGTGGAAGTTCGTTGGGCAGGTTGCTGACGCACATCATATCTACGCTGTTTTCGAGATAGGGAGCGGTTTTTTCCATGGTATACCGGTTAACGCCGTAAACGGGATCTTCGATGGTGCTATCGCCCAGGTTGGAGGGAACGGAGCCGTTGGTATCGTCGGTAATATCGGCGATGACCTTAATGCGGAAGTTTTCTTTTTTGAGGTCATCTTTCTGAAAAAGCGGTGGGATATTATGATCCCAATAGATGCCATTCATCAGTATATCGCTTACCGTTACATAGGGAAGGAACCGGCATTCATATAATTCAGGATGTGCGTGGAAGTCGCTGCGGCTGTAGGTTTTATCGTTTTTACGCAGGTATAGTTCGCCGGCTTTGAGCTGGGTATATACGGGGTATGCGTAGGAGTTGATGAGGTATTCTTCCGGCGGGATGTACTTGATACCGAGCAGTCCCATTATTTCGAGAGCGCCGGCGGCCACGCGGCCGGAGCCGGTGATGACGATTTTTATGGGAGGAAGTTTGATACCGAAGTAATGGCTGATCATTTCCTGGAAGTCGTGGCTGGTATGTACGCGTTTGAACTGGAAGCTGTTGGTTCTGTTGCCGTAGGCCATGAGGCCGTTGTGAGCGCCGACTACGCCGGCGAAGAAGCCGAAGCCGAGGATGCGTTGTCCATCGGGATGTACAAGGCATTCATAGTCGATAAGGGTAATATTTTTCTTCAGGATAGTCTGGAGCATTTCCCTGTTATGCGGTTGTTTCTTTTTGGTATGGCTGAAGAACAGGTAAGTTTTGCCAGCGATCAGTTTATCGGCGGGCACTTCTTTGATGCCGAGGAGGATGGAGCAGCGGGAGAGATCCTCCAGCAGTGCAGCGCCGGCTTTTTCGTATTCTTCGTCTTTGTAGCACCGGATGGGCGAAGGTTGTACATATAGATGGATGTGAGGGAAGTGGTGCCGTATCCATTGGCATTGTTTGGGGGTAAAGGCGACCCTGTTATCGTGTGGGTGTTTTTCTTCGCGAATGAGGCCTATGTGAATGGGAGTTTCCATTTTTGAAGTTAAGATATTTTGGGGTGTAGCGTGTATAAGATATAGTTGAGATATTTTTTTTGTTGAAAATGATAAAAATATTTGTGAGTTAAAGAGGAGTTGCTATATTTGCATCCCGCAATTGACGCGGAGAGTTCTTAAGGAGAATGCCCAGATGGCGGAATTGGTAGACGCGCTAGACTCAAAATCTTGTTTTCGAAAGGGAGTGCAGGTTCGATTCCTGTTCTGGGCACATTGATTTACAATAGTTATAAAGGCTCCTAAAAGGGGCCTTTGTTGTTTTTTAATGTTATGCAAACAATTAAGCAAACAAATGACTGGCCGGGAAATAAAGAACCAGATTTTCCAAAAATGCATTATTTCTTTTTCTAAGTAAACAATCCCATTCGAGTAAGTGCCAGTTTATCCTTTTCGTTGGATTAAGTTGAATTCCTGGGGAATATAGAAACAGTTCTCCTGGTATGGATGATGAACAATTGCTTACATCCATACAAGCCAATGCGGCAGCATGAAGGAGTGATAGGAGAAAGCAGGAGGATTAATGGGAGAATGATGCAGGTAAGGTGGAGTTGATCTGAAGATGGATGGATGATGTGGGGTCTTGTCCTTATATAGGTTTTACCTGTCGTTAGAAAACCCTGAATGAAGTTTACAAAGTAACAAAATGATCCTGAATAAGGTTTACGTGATTTCTAAGCCTCAATCAGGCATATACCTGTAAGAAAAGCGGGTATTCATACATCCGGACATGGGTATCCATGAACCAATTCCCTGGAAATAATATAAGAGCACCTAATAACAATCTCCGGTCAGGAAAAAGCTATACCTGTTCATTCCCGTTGTAAGGCTAATGAAGAGTAGCCAATAGCAGGACCCTTCAGTAACAGTACGTCCTGGTACAATGGCCATCGTTTCAATAGTGGCTTGCCGCGTTTTTTACCGGCTTGTGGGATTGGAGATGCTGCTGTACTTACAGCGACCACTTCTGCAGTCATGTATTTACTGTTGTCCGTAACCAGGCTCCCCTGGAAAGCGCGTACCTGTAATACGACGATCCCTGTTCCTTTTCCCGGAACGGTCATGTTCAGTTCCATGCCTTCGAACGGTTTACTGAGATCAATCCTCTTTGTGATGGAGACTGCGCCTGTAACCCGCCGGTGGGCAAAATGAGCCCGCACAGCGATGGCTTTTATCTCAAAATGGGTGAATCCGGACAATCGTGATAATTCCTGTGCAGGAATCAGCAGTATGCCATCGGGTGTGAATATGGGGGAGTGAGAGAAGAATTTTTCCAGGCTGGTGTGCCGGTTGAACCGGTATCCTTTTATGCCCTGTACGCCGGATTGTATCAGCACTTTGTTCAGCCGGTTTACGAAAGTACCGTCGCAACGAAGATCCAGGTGCGGGGCGAATGCTTTACGTATGAGGCTACCTTTACGGCTGGCCATACCAAAATTGCGGGCAGCCTGCCGGGTGGCCGTTGTTTGTTTTACCTGGGCAGGCATACTACGCAGGAAGTGAACTCCATTGCGTTCGTAGCCAATCACGTTATCCAGCCTGCCGGTAAAGAGGAATGGGCCTGTTTGTGTTGCCATGTTACCTACATTTTTCTTAAAGTTATGACAACCAGGGGATCAGCTCCCTAGACTTCTTTAGCCATTATCAAATGTGTCTGGCTTGTATGTTAGCGTATATTCAACGGGAGGTGCCCCGGAAGAGAGAATTGTTCAGTACTGATTACACGGGTATTAGAAGATTTCGAAAAGTTGGATGGCAAACTATTACAGGTCGCCTGCCCCCAGGATTTCAACTTGATCCCTTACCGTTTACAGCTATTAATATCATAACGTCTTACCATATAGGAAAAGGGGCCGTCTCGACACTATAACATAAACTGTGTAAACATAGAAAAACCAATGTTCGTAAGAGCCCCGATTTTCTATGTTTACACAGTTACCGGACCACTTCAAGGTAAATATGTTTTACGGTATTGACTAGGCGTTTGCTGTTTTACTTCCGCAAATTGTTTACTGAAATGTGCCCAGCTTTTATAACCACTTTCATAGCAGATATCCAGTATTGATTGATTACCGGTAGTAAGCAATTTGCACGCATGACTGATCCGCAGATCCCTCAGGAAATCAAAATAGGTTTTTTTGATATTCTTCTTAAAAAAACGGCAAAAGTTGGGTATACTCATATTAGCGATGGCTGCCACTTGTGTAAGGGTAATTTTTTCCTGGTAATGTTTAAAAGAGAAATCAATAACTTTTTCGATAACAGGATTTACCACGTTGCCGGTATCTGTGAAATCTTCCGTCAGTATTTTATATTGGGTGGAAAGCCCTATTTTATGGAGGCACTGCAATAATAGCATGAGTTTATCAAAGCCCCTTTTTCGATACATCAGTTGTATGCTCTCGGTTATCTCCTTTTTCAGGTTTTTTTCCAGTTGTATTCCGTTATTCTTTCGTAACAAAGATTGTATTGCTTTCATTTCGGCCATCTGCAGCAATTCCCCGCCCCAGCAATCGTTCGTGAAATGTATCACCAGCGCGGCCCCCGTCATTTTAGGATGATTTTTCCTGAACCAATGTGGCAGGTTGCCGGCTATAAAAAACAGGTCGTTAACGGAATAATCGCATACGTAGTCACCGATCATGGCGGTGCCATGTCCTTTTAGAATAAGGATCAGTTCATACTCGACATGTTTATGCCAGTTGGTTTCAAACTGAGGTGTTTGATAAATCCGGCAGGCAAAGCTCTGGCTGACATCATTGGTGATTTTTTGAAGAATTGTTTTCATATTTCCGGCAGATAGCCCATTTTATCATATAAAGTGCTAAATATTGCTCATCGTTGATAAGATAGCATATTTTATTTCAAAAATAGCAGTTGCCAACTTTTTAAATTCAAACAATATTTGCTAAAAATAATTCACGATATGAAAATAATAACAGGGAAGAAAGAATTTTTTAGCGGCATTTCCGCAGTTCAGTATGAAGGCCCACGTACAGACAATCCGTTAGCCTATCGCTGGTATGATGAAAACAAAATAGTAGCCGGTAAACCCATGAAAGAGTGGCTGCGTTTTGCGGTAGCTTACTGGCATTCTTTTAATGGAACAGGTGCAGATCCTTTTGGTGAAGCCACACATCTGTTTGAATGGGATAAAAGCACTGACCCGATTGAGCGGGCAAAAGATAAAGCAGATGCTGCTTTTGAAATGATCACTAAACTTAATCTGCCTTATTACTGCTTCCACGATGTGGACGTGGTGGATTATACCAATAACATTGAAGACAACGAAAAGCGTTTGCAAACGCTGACCAAATACCTGAAGCAAAAACAGGAGGAAAGCGGGGTTAAATTACTATGGGGCACTGCTAACCTGTTCAGTCATCGCCGTTACATGAATGGGGCGTCCACCAATCCCGATTTTCACGTACTTACCCATGCAGCTGCTCAGGTGAAAGCAGCCCTTGATGCTACCATAGCGCTCGGGGGAGAAAACTACGTGTTCTGGGGTGGCCGGGAAGGATATATGAGTCTTTTGAATACTAATATGAAGCGGGAGAAGGAACACCTGGCAAGATTCCTGCAGGCCTCAAGAGATTATGCCCGCAAAAATGGATTCACCGGTACTTTCTTTATCGAGCCAAAACCATGTGAACCGACCAAACATCAGTACGACTATGATGCAGAGACTGTGATAGGCTTCCTCCGTCAATACGATCTGCTGGGTGACTTCAAGCTGAACCTCGAAGTGAACCACGCCACTTTAGCAGGACATACATTCCAACATGAACTCCAGGTAGCGATTGATGCTGGTTTGCTTGGAAGTATTGATGCCAACAGGGGAGACTACCAGAATGGCTGGGATACAGACCAGTTCCCTACCAACCTCAACGAACTTACCGAGGCCATGTTAATTATCCTGGAAGGCGGTGGCTTTAAGGGAGGAGGTATCAATTTTGATGCAAAGATCAGGAGAAATTCCACCGACCCGGCCGATCTTTTCTATGCTCATATAGGAGGGGTAGATAGTTTTGCACGCGCCCTTATCACTGCTGATGCCATCCTGGAAAAAAGTGCTTATAAGAAGATCCGCCAGGAGCGCTACGCTTCTTTTGACACAGAAGCTGCACAAACTTTTGAAGCCGGACAGGCCACACTCGAAAGCTTGCGTGCATATGCGGTTGCCAACGGAGAACCAGCAGCAACCAGTGGCAGACAGGAATACCTGGAGAACATTATCAATAATTATTTGTAAAATATTGTTGTAAGACAATGATCAACTCCGCCGGTTAAATACCGGCGGAGTTTTTTATGCATTATATCCCCGCAACAGAACATTTTTACTCATCATTTCAACATTTGTAGCAGTCGGTTGAGGGAATGGCTGATTATTTTGCAGGCGAAAAAAATATTTGCCAGATGTTTTTAAGAGTATTGATTTTTGTTTTTGCATGGTTGACTTTGACGATTCAAAACGGGTTTGCCCAGCGAAGTAGCCTTCCCCGGCGGGTTATACTCCTTTACGTAACAGCTTAAAATTTATAGGCGTATCCTATCCTGAACACCTGCGTTTCGAGGTAATCTGTGCTCGTATAGGTGAACCCGTTACCTGTTACATCGCGTTTAATGCGCAGCGTATTGGCGATATCAGTAGCATTTACAAAGAACTCATTTCTGCCAATGGTCTTTTTAGCACCCATATCTATAGAGAAACGGGAATAAATTTTTCCCTGCGGAACAATATCCGGTGCCAGGTAAATGGCGGTGAGCTGCAGTTCTACCTTGGATGGCAACTGAAACGTACTATTGAGCTTTACGTTGCCGGAAAACATTTCCACGCGGGGTGCTGTGTAGACAGTAGGTTCCGGATACTTGTTAAGTACGGTAAATGCGTCGATGATATTCTGATAGCCATTCATGTTTAATTGCAGGCTGGCCCATTTATTTATTTTTTGAGACAGGGTTACTTCCAGGCCAGACTGGTAGCTTTTTCCCGCATTCTGAAATACGTTGTAGATCAGATTGCTGTTACCCACGGTAGTGCCTATACGGGAAATGGTGGCTTCCATTCGTTTATGGTACAGGGCAGGGTAGAGGTAACCATTGCGCCAGTTCGTTTTGTAGCCCAGTTCAAAGGTATTGGTAAACTGAGGCCGCAGCTCCGGGTTACCTACCTTAATGATTTCCGCATCGTCATATTTAGGGAAGATACGGATGTCTACTTCATTAGGCCGGTCTACCCGACGATTATAAAACAGTGATAATTTGTTATGGTCGTTCAGATGATAAGCCAGTCTGATATTGGGAAATGGCTGTATATAGTGGTACCCGTTACTACGATAGGTATTATGTTGCGGGTTTACTTCATAGTTCAGGTCTACGTATTCCACCCGCATGCCGGCTTCTACTTCAAAGTCTTTATTTTCAAATACGAACATACCATATACCGCCGGAATGATTTCGCCGTAATTAGCCCAGCCACCGGCGGTGGTATCAAGCGGAGAATGCAGGCCTGGCTTGAATTGCATATTGGTAGGAATGTACCGGCGCCGGAATTTAACGCCTCCTTCAAAGCGACCGAACCGCAAAGGATGTATATAATCAGCCGTCAGATCTGCTACGTGTTCGTCTGATAGTAATTTAAATGAATCCAATCCGGTATAAGAAGGCATGATGTTCGTGAAAAAATACTTTTCGTCTTCCCGGTGAAAGGTATAGTTCAGGTTTACCTGCAGTATGCGTCCGGGTTGTTTAAACTGATGCTGCCAGCCGGCGGAGAGGGTAGCGGTGGTTTTTAGTTCATCTTCCAGAAACTGCCACAGACGCTGCCTTTCGGAGAGGTCGGCTTTAAAGAAAGGCTGGTCGCCCCGGTCGAGGATTTTTTCACTGCTGAACAAACCGGAGATGGTAAATAGATTTTTATCGTCTGGTTGCCAGTCTATGCCTGTTTTGCCAGTAATAATGTTGGTGGTTCTGTTGCGTTTCACCTGTTGAATGATGGCATCTCCATGTTCGTACCATTTTTCGGTAAATTCATTTTTGTTGAGGGTTTTGGTGTACAGGTTATCTCCCTGAAAGAAGAAATTAACTTTATTTTTCCGATAGTTGAGCGACAGGGAAGGGTTGACTTTAGGGGTAGCTGTATACTGGGGGCGTATACCGGGCAGGTTGCCTTTCTTTTCCCATAGGGCGCCCAAACCGGTGGTGAGTCCCACCTTGCCGTTGAGTCCTTCACTTTTTTCTTTTTTGTAGATGATATTGATGATACCGGCGTTTCCGTTGGCATCATATTTTGCCGAGGGGTTATTGATGATCTCAATTTTAGCGATAGCAGAAGCCGGAATATTGTCCAGCCCCGACTGACCACCCATGCCGGTAAGCGCGGTTTGTTTACCATCTATCAGTATCATCACTTTATCGCTGCCCCGTAGTAATACCTTCCCATCCTGGCCGGCGGTAACACCCGGCAGATTTTTCATGGCATCCAGTGCAGATCCGCCAGCCTGGCTGATATTGGCAGCTGGTGAAAATGTTTTCTTATCCATTTTTTCGCTTACCTCATCCACCTTACCGGTGATAGTAACTTCGCTTATACTTACGGATGAGTGCTGCAAGGATACATGCCCCACAGATAGGAAATTGCTCAACTGCCCTACCAGCAATGGTTGCCATTTGGTGAGATATCCGAGATAGGAAAATTTAAGGAGATAGTTGCCGTGATCGATGCCTGCGATGCTAAAGCGACCTTCTTCGCTGGTGATAGTACCCGTTACAAAGATACTGTCGTGCGCCTTATGTAATGTTACATTTACAAATGCTAATGCGGCCTGGTTGCTGGTGTCTTTTACAAGTCCCGACAGGGTAACGGTATTTTTCTGTGCCTGACTACACATGGCCACCAGCACCAATAATATTCCGCTGATAAATCGTTTCATCCGTTCGCGTTTTATGATATACGCAAAGTTGGATAACGATTTAGAAGAAATTTCGAATCAAGCCCATTGAATGCTGAAGATATGAAATCTATTCTCAAAGTGGTAGCTTTCCTGCCAGCCATATACCTGACATATTTCGTGGACAATGGCCAGTCCCAGGCCCGTACCGGCAGTATTGGTGGCCGACAAGCCAAATCGTCGGAACAGGCGTTGGGGATCCAGTGCTTCGTCGCCCGTATTAGCTATCATGAGTTGGTGCCGGTTCAGGGAAATCCGGATAGTCCCCCCGGAGGCACTGTGACGGATGGCATTCATAAACAGGTTGGTGAGCAGCATTTCTACCAGGGTTTTGTTGGCAGAGAGTTGTACGGCTGCTGCAATATTTAGTTGTACTTGCAGCTGTTTATCGTCCAAAAAGTCCTGCAGAAACGGCACATAGCTTTCTATCAGCGCAGGCAGATCTATCAGTTCTTTCTCCGGAAACTGGCTATTTTCAATTTTAGCGAGTAGCAGCAGGTTCTTGTTTACCCTGGTTACCTTGGCCAAAGCCTGATGCGCCTGATCAATGATGTCTGACTGTTCTTCCGTCATAGGTGTGCTCTGGTGCAGCAGGTCCAGCTTAAATTTGATCACAGATAAAGGGGTTTGCAGTTCATGCGAGGCATGTTGGGTAAACTCCTTTTGTTGCTGATAGCTGGCAATATTGCCCATAATCAGTTTATGTAGGTGGTGATTCAGCACTTCAAATTCTTCTATATCTGTATTGTCGAACTGAATGCCCTGTGTTTTATGCAGATTAAACGACTGTATTTTTTCCAGGCAGCTATAGAAGGGCCGCCATAGCCGTTCTGCAATACGCCGGTTGATGAGAATGAAGCCTCCCAGCAGGATAAGAAAGAACAACACTGTTACTACGGCAATAGCCATAATAGTTTCATGAGTTTCTTCCATATTGGTTTCCAGGGTGAGCTGGAATGGCTTGCCATGAATAGAAAAGTAGGTAATCAACCCCTGAAAGCGGTCGTTTCCTTTAGTAGGGATGTATTTATTTTTTCGATATATATTGTAGGTGGAATCCGGTAATAGCGCCGCCGCCGGTTGCAGCTGCGTTTCAGGACGCAGTTTATTCCAGAGTGCCACACTTGCTGCTAATTCCTGATCCGAAAGAGCCAGTGACTGCAGATTTTGCTTAATGGTTTCACTTACAATGAGGTTATGTTCCTTCAGTTCATGTTCCCAGATAAGGTCTACGATCAGGTAATAAACAGGAATGCTGCCTGCCAGTACAATACCGGCGTACAGAATAAATACTTTCAGTGATTTGTTCAATAGTTTACTCATACTTCCCATTTGTATCCGGTAGCATAAACGGTTTTAAGGTAATTACCGCAACCTGCTTCCTGGAGCTTCCGCTTCAGATTTTTGATATGTGCGTATACAAAACCATGGTTGTCGAGCATATCGGCAATGTCGCCTGACAGGTGCTCTGCCAGCGCATTTTTGGAGATAACCCGGTTTTTGTTTCCGAGGAAATAAATAAGCAGGTCAAATTCTTTCCGGGTAAGCAGTACCGGTTTATCGTGAATATGCACTGTTTTGGCAAGGAGATCTATCTGTAGTTCTTCCTGCTGAACGATGTTGTTGTTCTGAAAGGAGCGTCGCCTGATCACAGAATATACCCTGGCCGCCAATTCAGGTAGGTGAAAGGGTTTGGCCAAATAGTCGTCTGCACCGGTTTGGAGGCCTTTTATTTTATCGTCATAGGAGTCTTTGGCGGAAATAATGATGACGCCTTCCTGTTGCTGTCTTTTTTTGATTTCTTCCAACAGTTGAAGTCCATTACCACCAGGGAGCATGAGGTCGAGCAATATGCACTGATATTCGTATAAATGCAGTTTCTCCAATGCCTGCTGATAAGTAGCGGCATGTTCACAAATATAATTCTCACCGGATAAATACCCGATAACACTCTGTGCCAGCTGTAGTTCATCCTCGATGATCAATACCTTCATGTGGCAAAAGTAGGCTCCAATTTTGAATTTTTCCTGAATTCGGGTAAACCTCTGTCCGCTACAGTTCCCCGGCGCTACTGGCGTAAAATGGGAAATGGAGAAACATAACTATGAAGCTGGTTTTAAAGAAAGCAATCAGCACGTTTCTGTTGTATTTGATGTAAAGGGTAACTGGATGGAAACAGAAACGCCGATCCCGGCGTCCGAACTGCCGAAAGCGGCAGCAGCATATATCGCCAGGCACTATAAAGGCGCAAAGATCAACGAAACCGCCCGTATTCAGAAAGCCAGCGGCGCTATCAACTATGAGGCGAAAATAAATGGTAAAGATGTTATATTCGATGACAAGGGCGTAGTACTGTAACAGCGGAGAGGCCGAAACAGCCTGTGAAAACCTGTAGTCGATGGTTGATCGTCTGGATAACCGGGATTGGGGTACTACTATAAGGGAAATTAGTCAATAAGCGGGGCGGAAGCTTCTCTGCCACAGGGATATATTTTCGCTTATGATCCATCTTAGATAATGCAGACCGGTCATTTTTTTTCGTACCTTCTCCCCGAATGCCCGATCCTGATAGCAACTTTTACTTCAAAGCAAACATCATGAAGCTTCTTCTCACTTCCGGCGGTATCAGCAATGCGAGTATTTACAACGCGCTGGTCGACCTTTTGGGAAAACCTATTGATGAATCTAATGCGCTGTTCATTCCGACGGCGATATACCCCCACCTGCATGGCGGCAGGATGGCATTGCAAGCTATTTGTGGAAAAGGTCAATCCCAGTTGTGCCAATTAGGATGGAAATCTTTGGGCGTGCTGGAGCTCACAGCCTTACCCAGTATAGCCAAAGAAATTTGGCTCCCATCGCTCGAGGAAGCCGATGTGCTGCTGGTTTGGGGTGGTGATGTGCTGTATTTATCTTATTGGATACAACAATCCGGACTGGCAGACTTATTACCATCGCTGCTTCACAAAATGGTTTATGTGGGAGTAAGCGCCGGGAGTATGGCGGCAAGCTCCCTCTTCGGTGAGACCTATAGAAACCCTCGCGGCGGAAGCGGTAATACGCTGACATCGGAAAACATCGTATTTCCCAGCCCTCAGGGAGAAATAAGCAGGACTTTTATCACGGCTCGTGGAACAGGATTAGTTGATTTTGCATTGATTCCCCATTTCTGCAATCCGGAATTCCCGGACGCGTCCGAGACAAACGCTGGAAAATGGGCTGGAATGCTTTCGGTACCGGTGTATGCTATTGATGATCAGTCCGCGATCAAAGTAGTCGGCGATTCGGTTGAAGTCGTTTCCGAAGGGTACTGGAAGCTGTTTTCTCCCGGGGACTAATGAGATGGATAAAAGAGGTATCTCTTTTCGCAGCAATGGGGCCATGGTTGCCTGACTTTTCGAAATACATTTCAAATCATAAAAAGCCTATCGGATATTTTTATTATGGATGCAAAGGAATTATTGAAGGAACATATTACCAAACAAGCGTCGCTTACTTCAGCAGAGTTTGACTATTTCTTTGGCCATTTCAAGCCGCTTTCTTTTAAAAAAGGGCAGGTAGTCATTCGGGAAGGAGATAAAGTAGACAACGAATATTTCGTTGTTTCCGGATGTATGAAAACATTTTATATCAATGATGAAGTAAAGATGCATATCCTGCAGTTTGCCATGCCTACCTGGTGGGCGTCGGACTATAATGCGTTATATACGCAAACGAGGGCTACAGTTAACCTGGATTGCATTACAGATGTGGAGTTATTGAGCCTTTCCAATGCTGATCGCGAAAAGTTGTGCAGAGAGATTCATCAGGTAGAATACTTTTTCCGTTGGCGTACCAACAGAGGCTATGTGGCCGCACATAAACGCCTACTTTCATTTATGAACAATGATGCCAAAACCCGCTATGAGGAACTTATGAAATTATATCCCCAGTTGTATAACCTGGTGCCTAAACATTTAATTGCCGCTTACCTCGGGGTATCGAGAGAAACTTTAAGCCGTCTTTATAACTCTCATAAGAATGTGATGTAAGTCACCTAATCGGCCGGAAATCCCATCGTTACTTTGTATCATAAATTTTAAAACATTTAAATACAAAGCAATGAAAACGCAAAAATTCAACATCGCAGCTGCGCAGAGCAACATTGATTGGGTGGGTAGAAAAGTAACCGGAGCCCACAATGGAACCATCCACCTTAAATCAGGTGAACTCTCCCTGGCAGATGGACAAATTACAGCCGGCAGGTTTGTGGTAGACACGAGGTCCATTAAAATACTTGATATTACAGATGCCGCTACCAATGCTCAATTCGCAGGGCACCTGGCCTCCGACGATTTCTTCGGCATTGAGCAATACCCGGAAGCATATTTCGACATTACTTCAGTTCAGGGCAAACAGGTGAAGGGTAATCTGACTATTAAAGGCATTACCAATCCTGTGGCATTTGACGTGGATACCATCTTGAGGGATGATACATTAACCGCAACAGGAAAGATCGTTATTGACCGCACTAAGTTCGGCATTAAATTCCGCTCAGGAAATTTCTTCCAAAACCTCGGCGATACGCTTATTTACAACGACTTTGACCTCAATATTGTGTTAACCGCAAAAGCAGTAGAAGTGCCTGCTTCAGCACAAATCTGATGATATGCCATTCGTTAAAATTGAAATGACACGCGAGGGGATTACCCGCGAAAAAAAGCAGCAATTGATAAAAGGTATAACAGACCTGTTCACTACCATTTTCAACAAAGATCCGCACCTGACCCATATTGCGATACAGGAAATTGAGCTGGACAACTGGGGATATGCAGGTGAGCAAGTATCAGTATTACGTGAAAAAGGCATTACTGCCGATAAAAAGTAACTTTATGAGCAAGCAAACAATAATAGTAACCGGGGCATCATCCGGCATAGGTGAAGCAATCGCAAAGTATTTTCTGGAAAGAGGAGACAATGTGGTCATTAATTCGGCTACATCAGAAAAATTGCAACAGACGTACCAGAGACTGGGAGGGGGAGCCAACCTGGCAATGGTAGCCGGCAATATTAAGGACAAAAAAACGGGAGAGCAACTGGTAGCAACGGCTATAGAAAAGTTTGGAGCTGCAGACGTTCTGGTGAACAATGCCGGCATATTTGAAACCAGACCTTTTCTGGAGGTAGATGAAGCCTATCTCGACCGTTTTTTGAACACTAATTTGAAAGGCACTTTTTTTACCACGCAGGCCGTTATTCCACAAATGTTGAAGCAGCGTGGCGGTGTTGTTATCAATATCGGCACACCGCTGGTCAATAAGGGCATTGGCGGTATACCGATTACTGCTCCGATGATGAGTAAAGCCGGTGTCCATTCGCTGACCATACAACTGGCAGCAGAGTTTGGCCGGCAGAATATCAGGGTAAATACGATTGCACCAGGCACCATACGTACGCCTATGCATGGCGGGGGAGCTGATAAAAGCGCTGGCCTGCATTTACTGGAGCGCGTGGGTGAAGCCGAAGATATCGCAGAAATGGTTTATACGGTTGCTAAAAGTAATTTTATCAATGGCGCCATTATTAATGTAGACGGTGGGTTAGGCGCTGGTTACAATCTGAACTAAAATGAAAATTATATTTCTGACAGCTTTGTTGTCCTGCGTATTGTGGGGCAGCGAAGCACAAAACAAAACTAAAATGGAAACTCAACAACAAGATTCATTAGCGATTTCTGACGTGCTGGAGAGTCGCTACTTTAAAGGAATATATGAAGGAGATGTTGCCCTGCTAAGCACTGTTTATCATCCGGGCACATTGTTTCTGGGCGACGTGAAGGGGCAGCCATACGCAAAGGATTTATCGCAATACCTGGATGGTGTGAAGAATCGTCAGAGCCCCAAAAATTCTGGCAAACCATTCAAAGGTGAGATACTTTCTATTAAAGTGGTTAATTCTATCGCCACCGTTGAAGTAAAAGTGGTGATGTACGATTTTGTCTATCAGGAATTTTTGTCTTTCCATAAAATTGATGGAAAATGGCTCCTGGTCAATAAAATGATTAGTGATACGGCTGGTCAGCTGGCTAATGAAAAGTCTTTGGATGTTCAGGGAACAGAAAGGAAGGCTAACCTGGTAGCATATATGGAAATACTCCCCGCCTTTGAGAAAGAGATGAAAGCGTCTCTGGCTGTCATGGCAGCAGAAAGCAACCGGGAGGCGGGTTGTGTGCAATTTGTGGTAAATACCCGGAATGATTCACCTCTTTCGATAGTAGTTTATGAAGAGTATAAGAACGACGCGGCTTTTGAGGTACATAAAACATCTGCTCATGCCAGAAAATTCTTTGAATTTGTGAAAGGAAAGATTGTGAATGATAAGATCGAAGCTGTTCTGCTGACAGCAGTAAACAGTTCAAATTAATTTTTTATATTCAAAGATATGTGGTATCAAACAAGCGTAACGGAGATATTAGGTATTGATTATCCTATCATGCAGGGGCCGTTTGGCGGTAACCTCTCGTCAGTACAGTTGGTGTCTGCTGTTTCAAATGCCGGTGGATTGGGTGGTTATGGCGCCTATACGAATAGTCCGCAGGAAATCGCGGAGATAGACAAACATATAAGAGCCGCTACCAATAAGCCATACAATCTCAACTTGTGGGTTTCAGATACAGATGTGGCAGGAGCAGATGGAACGGTTACTGATGAAGAATATCAGCGGGCTACCCGGTTGTTTAAACCTTACTTCGATGAATTGGAGGTGCCTTTACCGGCTAAGCCCGTACCTTTTCGATCCAGGTTTGAAAATCAGTTGCAGGTAGTACTTGACATCCGGCCTAAAGTATTCAGTTATATGTTTGGTACACTGACAGCCGATATTTTGGAACAATGCCGCAGAAGGGGGATTATCACTGTAGGAGCTGCTACAACGTTGGATGAAGCCATTGCATTGGAAGCAACAGGTACAGATATGATCATCGCTTCGGGGTTTGAAGCAGGTGGCCATCGACCTTCTTTCCTGCGGTCATCTGAAGCTTCAGTAACAGGGACATTTGTTTTGGTACAATTGATCCGGGAGAAAGTGAAAATCCCTGTTATTGCAGCCGGAGGGATAGCAACGGGTGCCGGCATCAGTGCTGCTTTGACACTGGGAGCAGATGCGGTTCAGATAGGAACAGCTTTCCTTGCCTGCGAAGAATCCAATGTTTTGCCTGTTCATAGAGAGATGTTGTTTTCGGAAAGGGCGAAATATACGACATTAACCCGCGCGTTTACGGGCAGACTTGGGCGCGGACTGACTGGCAGGATTGCGGAAGAGTTAAAAGGAAAAGAAGTTGAATTCCTGCCTTTCCCATTGCAGAGCCAATTTATGTCGTTCCTGCGGAAAGCCGCTTTAGATAAAGAGAAATGGGATATGATCCAGTTTTGGGGTGGACAGATTGCACCTATATTAAAACACCGGAAGGCAGACGAGTTAATGGGAGCATTGGTAAAGGACACAACTGCTTTATTCGAAAAATGATTGCATAGCAAAGGCGTAGCACTTGCTCTGCTATGAAAATGATACCTTCCGAACGCTATACTGTTGATGATGAACGTCGGTTGCTATATGGCAAATGTAATGCTCAAAATGATCGACAGATGAGACATACCACGGCTGACCGTTGAAATGGATGGTTGCGCCATCTGTTACATCGAGTGAGTCCAGGGAAGTAGAGATACCTCTTCCATCTGCTTTTAGAATAGCTTCTTTAATTGTCCAATATCGATAGAATAGAGGTTCCTGTGGAGAGGATTGTTCAATATTATTCCATTCCGTTGGTGAGAATTGCTTCTGAAAATCGCCGATAGAAATAGGCACGCATCGTTCTATATCTATACCAATGCGTCCATTATAGCTGATGGCACAAACCACCATTTGACCTGAGTGAGAGATATTAAAATCTGGTGCGTTGATTATGTATGGGCGTCCATACTTCGTATATACGATATCATTCAGCGTAGCATTGCAATGCTTCTCTTTAAAAGCATGCAAGAGAAGCAGCTTTCCCAGGAGATTGGCATGTGCGTCCTGCCATCTTCTAAACCTGTTTATTTTTTCCCTGAACCTGCCAGGGATTTCCTGTAATAGTTGAGAAAAACGTGCTGTTGATATAGGCGTATCGTAAGTAGCGTAATACACTACTGGAGATATTATTTGTTCCGGTATTTCGGGAAGATTGTTTGTTACCAACCTTAGCATATGGCTATTAAATTTTTAGTTTATCAAAGTTATTAGCTTTTTTTACATCATTAATCGATTATGAAGAAGCAGTGTGCACATTTTTAAGATTTGTTGAAATATAAAGTAGGTGTTGAGGCGTGTTTTAGTTGGTTCAGTAGCGCCGTTCTTACCTCATCTACGCTAATCCTGGTCATACAGAATTTGTCGTAAGGGCAGGGATGCCCGAGAATAAGATCCAGGCAGGGAGAACAGCGAACAGCCTTATAAATATTTATATTATTTTCGTGTCCCCATATAACCGGTTGTGCAGGTCCCCATACTACGACACCTGGAATGTCAAAGGCATTGGTAGCATGGGAGTAGATAGAATTAACGCCGGCAAAGCTTCTTGCATATTTAATCAATCCAAATGTTTCCCGTATTGAGGTTTTTCCTCTGAGATCAACCGCATTCTCTATTGGTTTTTCGTCTTTTAGCCCTACCTGTAAAAAAGTATATTCTGGCATAGATGCGACCAGTTCATTCCAGTTATGTACTGGCCATTCCTGATTAGAGGTGGTACGTGATGTAATATGCAGTACAATGGGATTCCGGTAAGCGGCGATACTTTCCTGCGCGTTACGATTTTCCTCATCAGAAAGGTATATTTGTACCTTTTTGTCTGCCAGGGTTACATTGTATAGGTCTGCGATGATTTCTTTTACATTTTTATTGCAGAATAATGTTGGTTGCATAGCACCATAAAAAATATTAAAAAAACTTTCCTTGTTTCGATAGTACCTGATGAATGATATTGGGTTTTCCCAAAAGGAGACAGAGGTAATTCTATTTATGTAAGGATTGTTCTTTAAAATGAGCTGCATCTTTTTGTTGACGCAAAACACGATTATCTTTTTTTTAGGATCTTTTTCTTTAATCGCTTTGAACACCGGGCTTGTTAATAATACGTCACCCAGGCCACCAAACATAATAACACGGAGGGTTTTATTATTCATACGGCAGAGCTTTATGAGTTGAAGGGTAGTCGGACGTTTCTTCTAATATCCACTCTAATTGAGTTAGAGCATATTCCCAGACTTTTCTTTCCTGAAAAAGGAAGCGGATTTTCCGTACACTGATGTCACCAACATATTGGGCCATTTCAAATTTGGCCTTTTCTTCTATTATAGATAGGTTGCGCCTGATCTCTTCAATCCTGTTCTGGATGTCTGTTTTAGTTTTCATGAAATAGTTGTTTAAAAGGAAGCTAACAGCTTTTTATTATTGAGTATTTTCCGGTTAATATTAAGGGAATTGATTTACGGAAAAGAAATATTAAGCAAACCAGTTTCACAGATTCTGCAAAAATATTTGGAGACAAGAAAAACCGAGCGTGATCAGTTTTTATTAATCGGCGTATAAATGAGTGATACTTTTATGTTCAGCATGATGTGTGATATGGGTTACGTGAGCATATTTTTCTGTATCGGACTTAGATTATTCTTTCGTTTGTTCATGAATATCTCTCACTGAGACATTGAAGTTAATAACTCGTCTATTGTTTTACGTGGAATGACTATAAATATACAGAAAAATATTTTGCAATGTCAATGCTTGATTTTAAGTACATAGTCATTTGAGGAAATGTAAAGGCGGCTACCTTAATTCCGCGATGCCTGTGCTTACTGTATTTGACCGGAATCGACTCCTCTTCTTCATTATTTATCTGACTGGATGAGCGATCGTAACGAGATGAATTATTTTTCAAATAAAATTTTTTCCGCCTATTGCATTTTTCAAAAAACATTCACTATATTCACTATCGAAAAAGTTACTATTTTGTGTTTATGGCTTGTAACCAGATTTTTCAACTATGTTAACTTTACTTTTTTTACCCTTTTAAATTGTTGTAATCCTGCTTTAAGCACGTTATCAATTCCAGGTTCTAAGGTCAGATGGCTACTCAGTAGTTTTTAGTGTTAGCCATTAATTCTAATCCGTAATTATTTTTTAAGTTTTTTTATTAAAGTGAATAAGTGTTACTTATTGTAGCGTTAGCTATGTGCTGTAAGCTGTATAAGTTACTGTCACTTTGTAGTATCCGGATATTTTTTGGACGTTTTTGTTTTGAGTATGTTTCGGTTTAGTAACCGTAACGATAGTCACTGTCTGCTCTAATGGCTTGTCTGATTGATTTTTGTTGAGATGTAAGCGCCTTTGATTTAGTGAATAATGATTGCTTGTTTCTGATGCGAACTATCAGATACTTTTTTTACACAACGATTTTTTAGCATAAACCCTACCAGGGCATTAGTACCGCTTTTGCCTTTTCACTTTGTATATATCTGAACGGTGCATTGTCTTAAAACGATTATGCCTGCGATAGCTATGCTTGGGAACTGCTGCCAGTACACAATAGGAGAGCATGACGTGTGCTGATAGGGATGGCTTTAACTATGGCGAATAATGAAATGATAAACCCAGGTTTATCTTAATCATAATACTTCCTAGTTGTAAAAATCAAAGTAACATGAGCAACTTCGTAGCAGGGTGGTACCTGATCTACACATTGGCACGTCAGGAAAAAAAGGTGGTGCAGCAGTTAACGGAAAGTGAAGTGGAATGTTTTTTTCCTACCAGTAAATCGGTGCGTCAATGGCATGATCGGAAAAAGGTGATGGATACTCCGCTTTTTCCCTCATATGTATTCGTTAATTTAAAAAGCCTGAAAGAATTTTACTACGGACAGCATGTTGCCGGCGCTGCATATTATGTAAAATTTGGAAAGCAATTGGCCAGAGTAGATCAGCAGGTAATCAATAAGATAGCAATGGTTGCACAACATGGCGAGGAACTCTGTGTATCTGCCGACAGATTTCAGGCAGGTCAGGTATTGTTGATCAACAAAGGGCCGCTATGTGGGCTTTCCTGCGAAGTAGTGAAGTATAATGGAGTAAAACGTATATTGGTGAGAGTAGCCCTCTTACAAAGAAATATCCTCATCGCTTTTCACCCGGAGTATTTATCTCTACAGAGTAATTATTCGATCGACTAGAGACTATACAGGAGAATACTTTTCAAATCTATATTATACAGCAACGATGTCAGAGACATTCAACACGCTTATTGATCTTTTGGAAGCAAGAAAGGCTGATATGCGCGGCGTGTGTTTTATTAAGAGTAATTCAGTTAAGGAGCATATTTCCTACACTACATTATATAATAAGGCTAGCTGTTTGCTCTTTTATTTGCAAAAAAAAGGGTTGAGGCCACATGACGAAATTATAGTGCAGATAGAAGAACCCTCATTGTTTCTCGTTACCTATTGGGCCTGTATATTGGGAGGTATCATTCCGGTACCTCTTGCTGTTGGCAAAACTTATGATCAATACCTGAAGTTGTACAACGTATGGACTTGTCTGGATAATCCCTCACTGATCACAACTAAGGAAACATTAGAGAAATTAAAAACAGGCTTCCCTTCCGGAATTGCGGACACCAGCCTGGAAAATCTGACTGACAGGATACTGTTGCTGGAGGAGTCCTGGGAAAATAAAGGTATCGGTGAGATATTCCCTGCAAATGAAAATGACATAGCTTACGTGCAATTTTCATCCGGATCTACCAACGCTCCCAAAGGAGTAACGCTCACTCATAAGAATATTCTTACTAATTGCAAAGCGATTCTCCGGCATATTGATGCACCTGAAAGTGGCGATATTTTTTTCAGCTGGATGCCCCTTACGCATGACATGGGACTAATTGGCTATCATTTAACACCGATGGTAGCAGGTTGGGAACATTATATAATGCCGACGGAATTATTTATACGACGGCCAGCTTTGTGGTTGGAGGTAATCAGCAAGTTCCGGATTACGTTTACCGCTTCACCTAATTTTGGCTATGCTTATATTCTCAATTACCTTGATAGCTACGAATTACAAGGTATTGATCTTTCCTGTCTTAGAATTATAACGAATGGTGCAGAGCCTATTTCCGCCGCCTTGTGTGATGCTTTTACATTGAGAATGGCACGTTATGGGCTGTCTGCCTGCACAATATTTCCTGTGTATGGATTGGCGGAGGCATGCCTGGCAGTGACTTTCAGTCAGCCAGGGGCACCGGTGAAGAGTATTACAATTAACCGGAAATCGTTGGGTATAGGTAGCAAAGCAGAGGTAATGCCCCTGCACAGCGAGGGGATTACCTTTGTAAATGTAGGTAAGCCACTCCGGGATAACTGCAGCGTTTTACTCACAGATAACGAGCGCCAGTCTGTAGAGCCAGGTATTATAGGACATATCCTGATCAAAGGTGATAATGTTACAGCCAGTTATTATAATAATGAGGCAGCTACAGCAGCAGCCATTTCGGGAGAAGGATGGCTGGACACAGGTGATCTTGGGTTTATGTTAGATGGAGAATTATATATAACCGGCAGGGAGAAGGACCTGATCCTGGTTAACGCGCAAAATTTTTATCCGCATGACCTGGAGCTACAGGCGCAGGGACACCCAAAGATACGCGCCGGGAAGATAGCAGTAGCAGGGTATTACAATCCTCAAAAGATTAAAGAAGAAGTATTGGTATTTGTACAGCATAGAGGTACTGTAACAGATTTTTTGAATTTATATTCGGGCCTGGAACAAATTATTAATGAAAGAACGGGGGTGGTACCGGAATACATTATTCCAGTCAGGGAAATACCCAAAACAACCAGTGGTAAAATACAACGTTACAAGCTCATTGCGCAATATGCGGCCGGAGATTTTGATGCGATTCTTGGAGATATAGCACAGAGTATCAGCGCTGTCGGCAGAAAGGAGCATAGGTCTGATAGTGTTACAATAGAAGCGTTGACGGCGATATGGGAAGAAGTACTGGGACTGCGGGAGGTGGGTGCTGATGATCAATTTTTTTCTATAGGAGGAAACTCAATGCTGGCTGCCAGGCTGCTCATGCGCATTCAGGTATCAATGGGTTTTGATTTATCGTTGGCAGATTTGTATACCTATCCTGATATAAGAAGGCTTTCCCGGTATATTGACCAGGCATATGCCGATACTATACCGCTTTCTGATTCCCATATACTATCGGCGGCTGGTTACCCGTTATCGTCTGCACAAGAGAGGTTATATTATTTATGGCAGTCAAATCCAGCTACTACCGCTTATAATATTCCATCCGCTTTTTGTTGGAAGGGAGAAATGAACACCCAGGCACTTGAGAAAAGTGTAAGTCAAATGTTGAGCAGGCACCAGCTGTTAAAGGCATTTTTTGGATACCAGGACGGGAAGCCGGTATTGTTTGTAAAAGCAGATGTTAATGTAGAAATAATTTATGAGGATATTTCTGCAGCAGATATAGATACTGCGTTAGTGAATGCTGTGCAGGCATTTGATCTCCACGAAGGACCGCTTTTCCGCATAAAGATATTCCATGTTTTAGAGGGAGATATTATTTTATTTGCGGACTTTCATCATATTATTGCGGACGGTATTTCGATTGGTATTTTCTTTAAGGAATTAATGCCTTTGTATAGAGGAGAAGTACTATCCCCGGCAATATATAATTACATGGACTATGTCGGTTGGCAGAAAAGTAGCGCCGGCAGTGATGTAATGACTATACATCAGTCTTTCTGGAAAGAGCATCTTCGGGGCGATTTGCCTGTATTATCTTTCTCCATTGATAAGACTCGTCCGCTGATATTTGATCATGGAGGAGGAAAGCAGACTTTCAATTGGGATATTGATTTAAAACAGCAACTACGTGTTACGGCAAAGGAACACGGTGTTTCGCTTTTTACCATTTGTTTGGCCGCCTGGTATATTACACTGGCAAAGTATACCGGACAGGAGGATATAATAGTCGGGGTACCGGTAAGCGGACGTTCTAAAGCTGCCTGGCAGGGTGTTTTTGGAATGTTTGTCAATAACCTGGCGCTAAGGGCAGCTCCCGATGGAAATAAAACACTTGCCGCATTTCTTAGCATACTCGCTGAAATATCACATGAGGCTATAGCCCGGCAGGACTATCCATTTAGTGAGATGGTAGCAGCAGCAGGAGCTCGACGTGAAATGAGCAGAAATCAGCTCTTCGATACCATGTTTATCTATCAGCAGCTGGAAGCACCTACATCTGACAAAGACAATATTCATCTCAGCAGATATTTCTTTGATCCTGGCATTACCAAGTATGATATTTCGTTGGAAATGTTTGAAACAGAAGATCAGTTTTATATCGAATACGCAACTACGCTTTTGGTACCTGCTACCATTGACAGGCTTGGACAGCACTACAAAAATGTACTACGATATTTTAGCGTATCAATAGATACAACTATCGCAGGGGTAAATATGCTTTCGTCGGGAGAATTTCAGGCGCATACTGTAGCCTTTAATGCTACTGCCGTAGATTATCCACGGCACATGCCGGTGAATGAGCTGATAAGTGAGGCAATCGCAAGGGATCCCGGGCATATTGTTATCACTGAGGATGGATTGGCAATGGCTGGCAGAGAACTGGAAAGCAAAGCTGAGCGGCTGGCCGCCTTCCTGGAAAAGGCCGCGCCAGGGAATAATGAGCCTGTAGGTATTCTTCTTGAAAGAGGCGCCGGCCTGGTAATCGCCATGTTGGCTGTACTTAAGTCGGGGCGCGCATTTGTTCCGATTGATCCGGTATTGCCGTTAGCAAGAATAAAATATATACTGAGAGATTGTGGCGCAATGATAGTGCTCACAGATGAAGAGAATATAGCAAGGCAATACGAATTGGAACTGCCTGATTGTATTTTTGTTAACGTGGATGGATACACTGTATATCCTGATTTAGATCTTCCATTTAAAAAAGATATTTCCCCGGAAAGTATTGCTTATATCATCTATACTTCCGGAACAACGGGTAACCCCAAAGGAGTGATGGTTACACACCGGTCGCTGGTCAATTACGCGTGGTGGGGGGCTAAAGTATATGCAGCAGAGAAGCCAGCAAATTTTCCATTGTTTACCTCGATATCATTTGATCTTACTATTACCAGCATTTTTGTTCCCTTGCTAAGCAATAACACCATTGTGATATATAAAGATACCAGCAATAAATTGTCGATTGAGCGGGTGCTGGAAGACAACTGCGTAGATGTTATCAAGTTAACTCCTTCACATCTGAAGATGATGGTGGGAGCTCCATCATTGATTAGCAGAGGAGAGGCAACACGCATCAGGAAAATCATTGTCGGCGGCGAGGCATTGACAACATCGCTGGTGTCTGCTATCACTAACCTTCTTGGGGAAAATGTTCATATTTATAACGAATATGGTCCAACAGAGGCAACAGTAGGATGTATGATATATTTATACCAGCCTGAAAGAGATAATGGACTGACCGTTCCAATTGGCAGGCCAATTGACAACACGGCTATCTATTTATTGGATCAATATCTGAATCCTGTACCATACGGAGTTACCGGGGAAATTTATATTGCAGGAGACTCTCTGGCAGCTGGTTACTGGCATGATCCTATCCTCACGGAACAACGGTTTATCAGCGATCCTTTTTGCTCAGGAAGAAGAATGTATAAAACGGGTGACCTGGCGCGGAAATTAAGCAGTGATGAGATTGATTTTCAGGGGAGGATAGATAGTCAGGTAAAAATAAACGGTTATAGAGTAGAACCAGCGGAAATAGAGCAGCAAATAAAAGTTGTTGCAGATATAAAAGACGTAGTGGTATTAGTTCGCAAAGACGAAGATGGGGGAGCATACTTATGTGCGTACCTGGTAATGGGTAGTAAGAATATCTCTGCAGAAAATTTCCTGAAAAGCCTGCAAATACAGTTGCGTTTGCATTTACCGGGTTACCTTATTCCGGCAAAGTTTGTCGTAGTCGACGCTATTCCGTTGACCAGAAACGGAAAAGTGGATCTGGAACGTTTACCATCGCCATCCGTTGAAAGCCATGTAAAATATATTGCACCGGGAAATATAATGGAAGAACGGTTAGTGGCTGCATGGGAGAAGGTTTTCAAGATGTCAAACATCGGTGTGGAGGATAATTTTTTTGATTACGGTGGTGATTCCATTAAAGCTGTTCAGATAGCCGGATACCTGAGAGATGAAAACATCAGTGTTTCTACAAGAAGTATACTTACCAATCCCACAATTTCGCAATTGAGTTTGCATGCATCTTTTACGGGTGAAGTAAATGTCGAACAGGGAATTACGGAAGGATTTAAAGTGAAGACGCCTATAGAACAATGGTTTTTCGGACAACAATTTAAAAATCCGCATTACTTTAATCAATCAATAGTACTGAAGTTTAAAAAGGACATTGATAAGTCTTTATTGGAAGCAGCTTTCGCAAAAATAATTGAGCATCATGATGCACTTCGTTTGAATTATGATAGAAAAATTAATTGCCTGTTCTTTAATAATGATTACCCGGGAGGATTTAAGATCGATACGCATACATTAAGCGGAACAGAGACCCTGGCGGAGATAGGACGTAGTATAAAAAATACATTCAACATCCATAATGCGCTACTTATAAAGCCAGTGATTATATTCCAGGATAGCACTATGTTATTGCTGGTCACAGCCCATCATCTGGTGATAGATGGTATTAGTTGGAGAATATTGTTGGAGGATTTGTATCGTTTGTATACTGCACTGGAAGATGGACGGCCGCCGTTGTTATCCAATAAAACAGTGTCATACAAAGAATGGCCGCAGTTATTGGAAAGATATGCGCTGCAAGAGAATATACTGGAGCGAACCTTCACATTCTGGCAGAACATGTCATCGACCGTATTTGATATCCCGATGAAGTACGGAAAATCGGTTGAGTTACCCGGCACCGGCGCTGCAGTGGCTCATCTTGATGAGAAGCTCACTGATTTTATATTAAAGGGCGCACATCTGGTGTATAATACTGATACGTTGATGTTACTTACTGTGGCGTTGGCAAGAGTTTTAAATGAATGGAGTAATACGCCCAATATCAAAATAGAAATGGAGCATCATGGGAGAAGCTTGCCCGGGGAAGATGCGGCAAGGACTATTGGCTGGTTTACTGTGATGTATCCGATTAGTCTGTATTGGGATACAGATGATATTGGCCTGCAAATAAGGTATGTAAAAGAGCTGCTTAATAACATACCCCAACAGGGCATAGGTTATTGTATATTAAAATACCTGTACGAAAAGTTTCATGATCAAGGCCAGGGGACGGCCGTAAGATTGAATTATTTGGGCCAGTTTGATCAGGATACGGACAATGATCTTTTCTCTTATGAAGACGTTTTTTCGGGGGAAGAAACTGCTCCGGAAAACAGTCCTACAGCAAAACTTGAAATAAATGTAATGGTGATCCACGGCCGAATGAAGGTAACGCTTAATTATGACAGGCGTTGCTTGACTATTCACGAGGCTACAAACTTTTTACAGCAATATATGACGGCACTGGATGAGATTCTCCGGCATATCATGGTGGCGCCGGGCCGTTATTTCACCGCATCGGATTTTGATACCTCTGAACTGGACGAAAATGACCTAAAAGCGCTGTTTAATCAGATTTGAACACACAATTTCCTTCTGTCAGTATATATTTTACATTAATAAATGAACAAAATGGTTATCTCCAGCATCCTAGAAAAAGTTGGTAATACACCGGTGATAAAACTGGATACACCAGAATTGCCCGACGTAAACCTGTTTTGTAAATTGGAATACTATAATCCTACAGGCAGCGTAAAAGACAGGGCAGCCTGTTATATTCTGCAAAAATGTCTGAGGGAGAAAATTATAGACCAGGATACTACGATCATAGAATCTTCTTCGGGTAATTTTGGAGTGGCCCTAGCTGCGTATTGCAAATTGTTTTCCCTAAAGTTTATCTGCGTTATTGATCCGAATATTTCCCCTATTAATGAAATGCTGATCGGTAGCTATTATAACAGCGAGATATGTAAGGTGACTACAATAGACAAGAATGGAGGATATTTATTGGCAAGGATTGAAAAAGTGAAAGAACTGAAGGCCTCTATCAAGAACAGTTACTGGATCAATCAGTATGGGAACGAGCTGAATGCGGAAGCTTATTATAAATCACTTGGAGAAGAGATTTGTACTGATTTTAATACAGGACTGGACTATGTTTTTCTGGGTGTCAGCTCTGGAGGTACTATTACAGGGGTTTCGAGAAGAATAAAAGAACGGTTTCCGGAGGTAGCTGTTATTGCAGTGGATATGGAAGGTTCTGTTATTTTCGGCGCAAAGCCAATGAAAAGATCTATTCCGGGAATTGGTTCCAGCATGGTGCCGGATATATTGAAAAGTGCGTTGATAGATCAGGTGGTTTGGGTGAGTGAAGCGGATGTTATAATGAATTGTCAGGAGCTGCTCAACGAGCATTCGATTTTTTCCGGCGGCTCTTCAGGAGCAGTATATGCAGCAATGAAGAAATTTTTTTCCGGGTTTTCACGCAAATATCCTGTGAATGTGCTTTGTGTATTGCCGGATAGGGGAGAACGTTATTGTAATACCATCTATAACAGGCAATGGTGTGAGGAAATACTTGCGAAAAGAACTATATTAATAGATTAGGAGATGAAGTATTTGAATGAAAATCATTTAAAACAAGCAGATCTCAACTGGCGGGAAACAATCGGCGTTATCGCTGACACAACAGGTTGTTTGTTCAACAATGAATATGCACAACCCATAAAGCCTTATCTGCGTTACAATGACATGAAAAACAGGATCATTGCCATGCCTGCATATGTAGGTGGCTCCTGTAATATGTCTGGTATTAAATGGATAGCCAGTTTTCCCGATAATATTAATAAAGGTCTTGCAAGAGCCCATAGTGTAGTAATCCTGAATAATGCCAGCACAGGTAAGCCAGAAGCAGTGATTAATACGGCGCTGCTTAGTGCTATCAGAACCGCCTCTGTAAGTGGAATGGTAATACAGCGATTCATGCGTGCCAGAAATCCGGAGGCGCTGACCCTTGGTATTTCCGGTTTTGGACCTATCGGAAGGTATCATCTTAAAATGTGTGATGCTATACTGGGTGAAAAGCTCGAAAGGATTCTGCTTTATGATTTAAAAGAAATAGACCTTTCAGAATTTTCATCAGACATCAGGGCGAAAATTCTGATAACGGATAGTTGGAGGGAGACATATGATACTGCAGATATCTTTATTACATGCACAGTAGCTAAGTCCCCATATATAGATAGACGGCCAAAGAATGGCTCTCTTCATTTGAACGTATCCCTGAGAGACTATATGCCGGTTGCCTTCGATTGGTTTCGGGAATCAATCATCGTGGATAATTGGGATGAAGTTTGTCGGGAAAAAACCGATATTGAAGTAATGCATACGGAGAGGGGACTTCAACAAGCGGAAACGAGGTCGATTGTTGATGTGGTGTATGGTGACTGTATTGCCGCATATCCACTCGCTATGCCTGTGATGTTTAATCCTATGGGAATGGCTGTTTTTGATATAGCCATAGGTACTTATTTCTTGTATAAGTTGTCGGAGACCAATGATATCATTGAGCTGGACTGAAGCCACAAAAGGTACTAACGGTGAATGAGATGGTTAATCAGAAAAGGATTTTTTTTCTGCTGGGTGAGAAGAGCGCCTACAACAGCAGTTTCATCCTGGCGCGGGAGTTGGAGCAAAAAGGATATATTGTGTTGTATCTTGTATTTGGTCGGGAAGCAAAATATATAAAAGATAATGGTTTCCGGTATGAATTGCTGGATCCCCGCCAGTCCAGAAAACGTCACCTGCGTGGATTGGGGGCTTATGTAAAATATTATTACATCTATCAATACATCGTTAATAGAAAAATTGAGCAGTTGATTTTGCGCGATAGACCGTGTCTATGCCTTGTCAATGTATTGAGTTTGCCACTTACAGTGAAGTTATTGCGCCATCAGGTGCCTGTGGTAAATTATGTGAATGAGTTTGTTTACCGCTTTAGTAATAAAGTGCCAGCTGTTTTTTCTGCTCTGCCTCCCGGGGAGGAATGGTATAGAGGAATCGCGAACGTGTACTCATGGATATCTACCTATTTTCAATTCTGCCGGAAGAAGGGATTGTTTTGTCTGTATGGTTTATTTTGGCTTTCTCGCCGGCCTTTCCGGAAGCTGGATTATCTGAGGGAAATCCGATCATATGGTGGAATTTATTACTGGTGTGAATATGGGTATCGTCTGAAAGCGCCTGATTATTTTTCATTTGCTGCTGAAATAGATATACCTGGTAAAAAACATCGCTCTGCATTTGTGTATGGCGGGGCGCATATTTACAGGGACCGGAATGATAATACTTTTTTTGAATTGAAGGCACGTGAAGGACAGAAGATAATCTATTGTTCGCTGGGAACCTGGAGTCTTCAACATCTGAAACAGCGGGAACGGCTTGATTTTTACAACCAGTTGCTGGCTGCAGTAGGGCCACAGCCACACCTCTATCTGGTGCTTAGTTTACCGAAGGAAGATCTTGAAAATCTGTTGTTGCCCATTCCGAAAAATGTGCAGGTACATTCCTTTGTTCCCCAGCTAAAGGTGTTGTCAGCAACAGATGTATTTATTACGCATGGAGGGTCGTCTTCCATAAAGGAAGCGATTAGCTTCGGTGTACCGATGATAGTATTTCCGGGTGCTGTTGATCAACCTGGCAATGCTGCAAGGGTAGTATATCATAAACTGGGTGTCCGTGGAAATTTCCGCAGGGTGTCCTCGAAGAAAATTGCCCGGATGATTAACTACATACTTAGCAATCGCGAAATCAAAGCGGCAGTACATGATTTTAAACAGATGTCGGGTACGCAATATGGTTGCAGCAAAGGTGTTTCTTTCCTGGAGGATATGATCAATACCCGGCGCCTGCCAATGTGAGTCCTCTGATCCATTTTACTGAATTTTCTCATGCAGCACACTTCCTTTGAGGGTGATACCAGGAAAAAGATATTTTTCTTATTACAAGAGACGAGTTCTTTGAACAGCAGTTTTGTATTAGCCAAACAACTGCTTAAGATGGGCTATGAGGTATTATATCTTGCCATGGGAAAGGAGAGCATGCATATCAGGGAGAATGGATTCAAGTATGTATTGTTGAATCCGCGGCAGAAGAAAAGAAATATCAAGTCACTGGGTGCACATGTCAGGCACTTTTATCTATATCAGCAGGTCGTAAACCGGAAGATTGAGAAGCGAATTCTGGAAGAACGCCCATGTGTTTGCCTGACTGAAAATCTGTTGCTATCGGTTAATTTCCTGAAATACGGTGTTCCGCTTATTTTTTTTGAGAATATCCTGGTGCATAGATTTAGTGCAAAGGTCCCCCCTGCATTTTCGGGCCTGCATTATACAACAAAGTGGTATTCGTGGCTACTTAACACTGGTGCATGGCTGTTGTCGCATAAAAATTTCGTCGCAAGAAGCTACCGCTTTTTTTTATATGGTTTTTACCTCAGAAATTATAAAGATAAGAAGTATAAAAAGTTGGATATATACCGGCAAATCAGAAAGTTGGGGGGCAGATACTATATGGCAGAACATCGCCATCGTCTGATTGGATTTGATTATTATGCTTTCCCGCCTGAACTGGATTTTCCTGGTAAAAAGCATCTTTCGGATTATGTTTACGGAGGTACGCATGTTTATCTGGATAGAGTAGATGGCAGATCGTTTGAGTTAAAAGCTACTTCACAACAAAGGGTAATATATTGTGCGTTGGGCACATTGAGTTTTTACACCAATGCAGATGACCGGTTTCATTTTTATCATCAGTTGTTAGCGGCATTTCGGCAAAGAGCAGATCTGCATCTTGTACTGAGTATGCCTAGGGAAGATATGCATCCGGATCTCCAGCCTTATCCGCCCAATGTACAGGTACAGGACTTTGTACCACAAATAAAGGTACTTGGCATTGCTGATCTTTTTATCACACATGGAGGGCCTTCTTCCATTAAAGAGGCTGTTTACTTTGGGGTACCAATGATTGTTTTTCCATTGAGATGTGACCAGCCCGGAAATGCGGCAAGGGTGATATATCATCGTCTGGGAGTCAGCAATTCATTTAAAAGTGTTACAGACAAGGAATTCCTGCGGCAGATTGACTATGTGTTGGGAAACGAGGAAATAAAGAAGTCGGTACTCCATTTTCAGCGGATCTTCCGTGCACAGAATGATTGTTCGGCTGGCGTAGCATTTGTGGAAAAAGTGATTCGGGAAAACCCGGTGGTATTTCCCTCTCCGATGGATGTAGTAACAAGAGGTAATTAATGGGATTAATATGCATAAAAGAGATTTTATTGATTTAAGGTCATTCTCCGGAGAGGAGCTTGAGCAGATATTGCAGGATGCTGAGGCAATTAAATCCGGCCAGAAAGATGTTGCACAGTTGCTGTCGGGGAAAACACTGGGGATGCTCTTCAGTGTGGCATCCACACGTACCCGTCTGTCTTTTCTTGCGGGGGTCAGACAAATGGGCGGGCATGCAGAATATCTGAATGCCAGTGATCTGCAACTTAAGAACAGAGAGACTATCAGAGATACCGCCAGAGTAATGGATAAATTTCTTGATGGTTTGATTGTAAGAATGTATGATATGAACAATTATGGTAGTGGAAGAGAGGCGCTGGAGACGCTTGCCGCCAATACGTCCTTTCCTGTTATAAATGCATTAGATGATAAAGATCATCCCTGCCAGGTAATGAGTGATGTGCTTACGATGAAGGAGCAACTGGGGCCTGATTTTCGAAAGAAGAAAGTAGTGTTGACATGGGGCTTTGCACAGCGGCAAAAATCTCCTGGTGTTACGCATTCCATGATGAGTGCAGCTGCGCTTCTCGGAATGAATTTGGTGTTGGCTTTTCCGGAGGGATTTGAGCCGGATGCCGCATATATAGACTTCGCTAAGGCGCAGGCAGCGATTTCAGGCGGCCAGTTGTCCTTTTCGCATAATATGATGGAAGCCTCAGAAGGGGCGGATGTGATTTATGTAAAGAGTTGGAAAGCACTGAATCTGAGTGATGAAAAGGAGCAGGAAGTAAAAAAAACAATAAGGACGGATTGGTGCCTTTCATCCCGGCATTTTGAAGTAGCTAATCAGGATGCTGTATACATGGATTGTTTGCCTAGCATACGGGGCGAAGAAGTAACCGCGGAGGTGAAAGACGGACCGCGTTCAATCATATTTGATGAGGCCGGTAACCGGTTACATATGCAGAAGGCGATCATGAACTTTGTATTTGAAAAGATAAAGGTTCCGCATAATACTCCTCTCTTTATTTAAGAAACAGCAATGAGTAATGACATTATAGCCGTTATCGGTGCCGGTACAATGGGCACCCATCTGGCAATGGACCTTGCGTTCCATGGTCATACAATTATCCTGAAGGATAAGGATCAGGATTCTTTGCAGGTAGCGGAAAAAAGAATGAGAGAAGACTTCAGGATGTTTCAGATGATAAGAAAAGACTGGAAGCAAAAAAGCCTTACGGATCTTTTGTCGCGCATTCAATTTACCACGGTGTATCAAAACTGGGAGCAGGTAAACCTGGTCATAGAGAATATACCGGAGAATGTGACATTGAAACAGCAGCTGTATCAGCAATTGTCTGCCATCACTAACAATAATGCCATTTATGCTGTAAATACCAGCTGTATTTCGATTACGAAAATTGCTTCGTGGCTTCCCGATCCGTCGAAGGTAATAGGCGCTCACTTCCTCAATCCAGTGCCACTGAAGGAGCTGGTAGAACTGGTGAGGGGGTATCATACTTCGGAAGGAACCATTGATTTTATGCGTTTTTTTTTACAGCGCATTGGCAAATTCCCGGTACTTGTAAATGATGCTACTGGCTTTGTGGCAAACAGATTATCACACTTATTTATGAATGAAGCAGCTTTCCTGGTACAGGAAGGCATAGCAGTGGCGGAAGATATAGATATTATTTTCAGAAAAGGTTATGGGCATGCTATGGGCCCGTTGGAAACGGCGGATCTTATAGGGTTAGATACAGTATTACATTCCCTTAAAATATTGTATGACAGCTATCAGGATCCGAAGTTTCGTTGTTGCCCGTTGCTGGAGAAAATGGTAGCAGCCGGACAACTCGGTAAAAAAACCGGGAGAGGATTTTATCAATATTAAAGTTGTTCAACATGAAAGAGGTCAAATGTGTGATATGGGATCTGGATAATACTATCTGGAAGGGTATTTTGTTGGAAGACAAAACAGTGGAGCTTCGGGATGGAATACGGGAAGTATTGGAGGAGTTGGATGACAGAGGCATATTACATTCCGTTGCGAGTAAGAATAATTACGAGGAAGCAATCGCAAAGCTGACAGAACTAGGTATTGTACATTATTTTCTCTTTCCTCAGATTGGCTGGAACGCTAAATCTCATGCAGTATTGAGAATACATGAGCAACTGAACCTGGGAATTGATACTTTCTTGTTTATAGATGATCAGCCATTTGAAAGAGAAGAGGTGAAAAATGTACATCAGGAAATTTCGTGCATAGATGCTGCGGACTTTAGACTTCTGCTAACCGATAAAAGATTGCAACCAAAATTCATTACCTCTGACAGCCGGCGACGAAGAATTATGTATGTAGAAGCTATGGAAAGAACCAGAGAGGAGGAGGAATTTAAGGGGCCCAGGGAACAGTTCCTTGCACAACTGAATATGGAGTTGTTGATATCTCCTGCTGCTGAAGCGGATCTGGAGAGAGCAGAGGAGCTTACGCTGCGCACTAATCAGTATAATGCTACAGGTACAGTATACAGTTATGATGAGCTTAATTATTTTAGGACCTCACCTCATCACGATTTGCTGGTATGTGAGCTGACGGACAAATTCGGATCTTATGGGAAAATAGCCCTGGCATTAGTGGAGAAGCTACCATCATACTGGCACCTGCGTATGATGTTGGTTTCCTGCCGGGTTATTTCACATGGTATTGGTACAGTACTGATTAACTATATTTTAAACCAGGCATTTCAGAATAATAAGAAAGTGAGCGCTGATTTTCAGCAAACCAGCAGCAACAGGATGATGTACCTCACATTTAAGTTTGCCGGGTTTATGGAAATCTCCGGCAAAGCAGGATTTATTTTGTTCGAAAATGGAGCGGCTCAGCCAGTGAAGTTGCCTGGATATATTAAAATTACAGACCATCAACTGATTTCAAAATGGAAGTAAAAGAAAGTATCCGAACATTTATCGGCCGGCATCTTGTTTCCTTCAATGACAATGTTTCCTTTAGTAATGAGGATAACATTTTTGAGTTAGGATTTGTAAACTCGTTGTTTGCAATGAAGTTACTCAATTATGTGGAGCAGACTTTTGATATTGTACTTGAGAACGAGGAGATTGATATCAATAATTTCAGCTCAGTAAATAACATAGAGCGGTTGGTTGTTAATAAGCTATCTTCAAAAACAGGTCATGACTGAAAATTGGCAGGAGATGGCGAAATGTTTTGCAGATATGTATCTGCGGCCATTTTCCGCGAATATTGAAGATAGTGGATGTGTGCCTGAAGAAATTATTCAAAGGCTGGCATCAAACGGGCTGCTTGCAGTTACTTTTCCGAAAGAATATGGTGGACTAGGCCTTGACCCACTGATTTATGGTTACATCACAGAAGAGATAGGAAAAGCATGTTGTTCTACCCGGTCCTTGTTAACAGTACATTCCTCTCTTGTTGGAGAAAGTATTCTCCGGTATGGTACTACTCCACAGAAAAATCACTGGTTGCCTTTAATGGCTAAAGGAGCTGTTATAGCGGCTTTTGCATTGTCTGAACCTCTTGCAGGCAGTGATGCTGCGGGGATTCAGACTACTTATAGGAAAAAATCAGGAGGGTATCTGATCAGCGGTAGGAAAAAGTGGATCACTTTTGGAAACAGGGCAGATCTTTTCCTGGTAATTGCTACTGGTGCTGAGGGTATAACGGCCTTTGTCGTGGAAAAGAACAGCCCGGGGCTAAGTGTGACGCCAATGAAAGGAATGATGGCAGGCCGGGCTGCCGCAATGGCAGAGCTGGAGTTCACAGAAGTTGCTGTAACAGATCAGCAGGTGTTAGGTAAACCTGGGAATGGCTTCCGTTACGTCGTAAATACTGCGTTGGATCATGGCCGTTATAGTGTTGCCTGGGGAGGTCTTGCTATAGCGCAGGAATCGCTTGAATCGATGGTGTCCTATGCCCGTAGAAGGAAACAGTTTGGAAAAGCATTGCATGAATATCAGTTGATACAAGGTTTAATTGGGGACGCAGTTGCCCAGGTACATGCTGCCAGAGCACTATGTATACAAGCTGGCACATGGCGAAAGGAAAATCATCCTGATATGATTACTGCTACCCAAATCGCAAAGTACTTTACCTCAGTTACGGCGATGAAGGTGGCAGCAGATGCAGTGCAGGTACACGGGGCGAATGGTTGCAACGCTATTTACCCGGTAGAAAAGCTTTTCCGGGAAGCAAAGATACTCGAAATCATCGAGGGCTCTTCACAGATACAACAGATGCAACTTTCCGATTTTGCGCTTAGCAGGTATTACCGGAATGGTTACTATGTAAATGAATAGTACTTTAAGTTTTCTCGCATGTTAAGAAGAAACATTATTTACGCCTGGCGGAATCTCATTCATCGGAATTTTATCGGATTGGCCAATATACTGTTGTTGGCACTGGTAACGGCCACTGTACTTCATCTGTTGAAGTATATCGCCTTTGAGAAAAGTTTTGATAAGTTCCACGCTAATGTTAAGAACCTCTACCGCATTCAAACCGAATTAGTGGCATCCGATGAAACCACCGAGTATGCTACCTCTTTGGGATTGACTGCTGATCTGATGAAAAGGACTATTAGTGGGGTAAAAGACTATGTGAACCTAACTCCTCTTTCGGATGGCTGTACGATAGTATATAAGAATGTGGTGTACCGGGAAAATAGAGTATTTGAGGTCGACTCCACTTTTTTTAATATCTTTTCGTTTCCCCTTGTGAAAGGAGATCCGTCCGAAGTACTAAAAAAACCTAATACTGTAGTGCTGACCGAATCAGCCGCCCGTAAGTATTTTGGCGGAGAAGATCCCATTGGTAAAACCGTGAAGATCAAAGGGAAATATGCCACCTTTCTGTTTGAAATAACCGGTATATGTAAGGATTTTCCAGCCAACTCACATATACAAATGGACTGGATCTGTTCTAATCATCATCTGTTTAAAATCCCTGAGCAATTTTATAGTTTCAAACTATCCATGAATCATTGGACATATTTGCTGCTGAACGATAATGTGAATATCAAAATGGTGGAAGATAAAACCAATGAAGAACTGGCTAAAATGGAGATATATAAAACAGCTACGGTCAGAATCAAGCTACAGCCAATGGAGATGATTCACCTGAAATCACAGCTGCAGAATGAAATTGTGGGCAGTGAAGGTGGCTATGAACAAACTATCTTACTGCTGGAGCTGATTGGTGTTATCTGTTTTCTTATTACTTATCTAAATTTTATCAATATTTCCCTTGTAAAAACAATCGGACGTGCGCGGGAGGTCGGTATCAGAACAATGATGGGAGCCACGCTCAAAGACAATATGATGATCTTCTTCGCAGAAGCCATATTGCAGATAGGTATTGCGCTTGTATTAAGCCTGCTTATTTACCTGGTTACTGCCGGGTTGGTAGCCAGGTACTTTAACTTCCCTCATAACTACGCCATTACAGCCTCATCATATTGGTTTTACCTCGGGATATTTTTAAGCTTCATTTTTTTTACGGTATTAATAAGCCTGTTATACGCATTTATATTTTCCAGAGTTAAACCAATCAATATTATTAAACGAAGCGATAAGATCCTCAGCAGGAGGCTTACACTGAAATCGGTACCGATTATCGTACAGTTTACTATCTGTATCTTTTTCCTTTCATTTACGCAGGTTGTATTTAAACAGGTAAGTTATATTCTTAATAAGGATATGGGATATAACAGAGAGAATATCATTTTTATTCCACAGCCACATCTGGAGGATATCGGCAGTGTGAAGTCAAAAATGGAGGCTTTTGATCAGGAAGCAAAAAGTCTTCCTGGTATCGTTAGCATTACCAGATCAGTATATGGCCCAGGCAGTAATGGTTACGCTCAATGGGGAGGCGTCTCCAATGAAAAAATCGGTAAAGATACCTACATTATGTTTGCACATAATGAAGTGATGTATAACTTTTTCGACCTCTATGGTATGAAATTGATGGCAGGTTCTTTTTTCACAAAGGAGAGTGATCAGGATGATATAATAGTTAATTATACAGCCTGCCGTAAGCTGGGGTATCAAAAGCCGGAAGATATTATAGGCCAGATGGTGTTTGTAAAGCATAAAAGGGCCAACAAAAAAGTAATAGGGGTAGTGACAGATTTTAACCAGGAAAGTTTGAAATTTAGGATTGAGCCTGTGATCTTTCACCTCGAACGGGAGAATATGAGGCATACGACCACTGTAAAAATATCTCCGTTTAACACTGCCAGTACAATTGGGTCGCTTAGGCAAATATGGAGCAGGATATTCCCGGAAAGTGAATTTGTGTATAGTATTTTTACTGAGGATTTTAAAACGCTTTATATCAGTGAGATCAGTTTGCAGAAATGGCTGAGGTTCTTTTGTGGTCTTACACTATTGATCTGTTCTTTCTGCATTTTTATGATCACTTATTATGCCTTCAAGGAAAGTGAGAAAGAGATCGCTATCCATAAAGTACTGGGCGCAAATTTGTTTGATCTCATGAAGTTATCCAGAAATTTTTTGAGATTTATGGCCATTTCTCTAACTGCTGGTTTTGTTCTGTCAGGTATTGTATCAGGAAGGTGGCTGAGTAATTATGCCTATCATATTGGGATAGACATTTGGTTCTTCCTGTTGCCAACTATAATCGTTGTGCTTTTTTTTCTAATTACTTTAACCTATTCCTTGTACAGAACGGTATCCGTAAATCCTGTTACCGCATTGCGATCAGAATAAATCATATCTGAAAATTCATAGCATTTATCATATTCCGGCCATAGCCTGAAGTTATCTCTATTTAATTGACTGAACACGACGTGTTTATGACAACAAAAAATATCGAGGATATTATTGGTCTTACTCCGCTGCAGGAGGGTATATTGTTTCATTACCTGGTGGATAAAGAAAGCGATTTGTATTATGAGCTGATCAGCCTTGATATATCCGGCAGCTTTGAAAAAGATATATTTATGAAAGCGTGGCAGCAGGTAGTTGATCATAACGAGATGCTGAGGGTTTTATTCAAATGGGAAAATATTAAAGCACCTGTACAGGTTATCTATACTACAGCCTCCCCTAATCTGCAATTTTATGATTTTTCAAAGGAGGGAGATCCGGAGACAGCACTAGCTGATTTGATGATGCAAATGAAGCAGTGTAGATTTGATTTGCAGGTAGAAACACCATTGCTGATAGCCCTTTGTAAATTAAAGGAACCTGAGTATAAGCTGATAATATTGAGCCATCATATTTTGTTTGATGGATGGAGTACAGGGATTTTGCTAAAGAGTTTTTTCCATTTTTATAGGTCGCTCGATGCCGGTGAAGTAATAGAGCTATCTGCTAAGAATAAATTCAAGGAATACGTAAGGTTTTTAAAAGCCCGGCCAGCAGATAGTACATTTTGGAGCGATTATCTGAAGGAGTTGCAGATAGCACCGCTGAGTCGTGCCCGGTCGCTTTCACTTCAGGAAACAGGTGCTACTGATCATCTGCAGTTTACATTGGAACCAGCATTGGTAAAAAATCTTCAGCGCCTTTTAAGCCAGCAACATCTTACGCTGGCAGCTTGTTTATATGGTTGCTGGGCGTTGACGATCGGTGTCTATTCTGGAAGCACAGACGTAGTCACCGGAACTACTGTGTCTGGCCGCAACGTGCCTATAAAGGGAGTTGGAGATATTGTAGGATTGTTTATCAATACAGTTCCTTTACGGGTGAAGGTACATGGAGAAATATCGGGGATCGGATTTTTGAAAGAAGTAGCTGCATCCCTGCTGACCAGAGAAGGACATGAACATACTTCTCTGGCGCTTATTAAGCAACTGTCAGGAATAGAACAAGGTGCATTGCTTTTTGAGTCATTGGTAGTGATAGAAAATTATCCACTGGATTTTAAGCAAAACAGTATTGCGGGAGGTTTCACCCTGAATGATTTTAATTACCATCAGCGAACCAATTATCCGCTTACCCTGACTATTTATCCTTCGCATGATAGCGTGTCATTGAAGCTGAGTTACAATGCGGGTTTATATGGGCGAGAACTGGCGGCGGCATTAATGGCGTCTTTCGAAAGGATTATCCGTCATGTAGTTGTGGCTCCGCATACTTTAGTGAAGGATATGCCGGTATTGTCTGAAGCTGATATGAATGAATTTTTGCAGGAGTCAGCCAGTCCGGATATGCCGCTTTCCGGAGAAAGTATTCATGCTATTATTGAACGAAATTGCAAGAAACATCCCGATAAGGTATCGATATTATTTAACGGGGAAAGGTTCACCTATGGCTATTTATCTGAGAAAGCGGAATTTATTGCCAGGGTACTTGTTGCGAAAGGGATTATTAAGGGCACTGTGGTGGGGATATATCTGGAACGTTCGCCGGAAATTATTGTTTCCATGTTGGCTATATTAAGGGCAGGTGGGGCCTATCTCCCCATAGATCCTTCATTGCCGGCAGAGAGGATAAAATATATGTTGGAGGATGCCGGCGTTGAATGTGTACTCGTTTCTCAGTTTACAAACGAAGATATAGATAGCAGCTATGGAAAAATAAATGTTGAAGAACTATCTGATAATCTGCCTGTGGCAGATGTATTGCCTGAGGTATTGCCGTCCGATTCCGCTTATATTATTTACACATCTGGCTCTACAGGGAAACCCAAGGGAGTGATTATTCGGCATGGAAGTGTTGTGAACTTTGTAGCGGGTATGGTGAGTATAATTCCATTTACGGAGGAGGTACGCTTTCTATCCCTTACTACCCTGTCATTTGATATTTTCGTACTGGAAACCTTGTTGCCACTTATGAATGGGCATACAATATGCCTGGGTAATAAATTAGAACAAAAAGATCCGGTATTGGCTGGTAGTATGCTATTGGAAAAAGAGGTGACGTTGGTACAGTTTACACCTTCACAGCTGTCGGCTTTTATGGCAGAACAGCGGTTCAGGGATGGATTACAGCAAGTGGAATTTTTACTACTTGGCGGAGAGCCACTTACCCAGGATCTGTTTGAAGAGATAAAAGCGGTTTACAAAGGAAAGATCTATAACGTTTACGGGCCTACGGAAACAACGGTCTGGACTTCTGTAAGTGATCTTACACAGAAGAACAGCATTGATATTGGACAACCCGTTGTGAATACTAATATGTTGATACTGGATGATAACCTCCGTGTTGTTCCTTTGGGAGTACAGGGTACGTTATATATCGGTGGTCAGGGGCTGGCTAAAGGGTATTTGAACAGCCCTGAGCTGACCGCGCAGAAATTTATCTCCCATCCATACTTCCCTGGCCGGCAGCTATATAATACCGGTGATCTGGTTATCAGGAATGTGGACCGCCAGTTTGAATTCATTGGAAGAAAAGATACACAGGTAAAGATAAGAGGTTACCGGATTGAATTAGGAGAGATTGAATTCCATTTACAGCAACATCCATTTTTGTCGGCAGTGGCAGTTTTATCCAGGGAGCGGGATGGTGCTGGACATCTGTATGCTTTTTATGTGACTACTGGTCCTGTTCTGGTAAGTGAACTGAAAGACTACCTGGGTCAGTTCTTACCGGAATACATGGTGCCATCTTTTTTCATACAGCTGGAAGCCATGCCGTTGACTGCAAACGGGAAAACCGACCGCAAGGAATTGGCTGCATATGAGGGGCGGATAGCAGAAAATATCAATGTAGAGCCACATACAGCGTTGGAGTCGGAACTGGTAGCTATTTGGAAGGAACTATTGAAAATAGACAAAATAGGTATCACCGACAGTTTTTTTGATGCCGGAGGCACCTCTCTGTTGAGTGTTCGGCTCGTTAGTCAGCTAAACAAAAAATTTCAGTCAGATTTATCTGTCGTGGATATTTTTGAACATACGACCATACGTAAACTGGCGAAGCGTATGTTGAAAACTGGTCAGCTGTCGGTGGCTGATACGTTATCCGTCGGCGACTGTAGGGCGGAGTATGACGATGATATTGCGGTTATAGGTATGGCCGGGAGGTTTCCAGGCAGCCAGGACATCACGGCGTTCTGGAATAGTCTGAAAGAAGGAAGGGAATGTATCAGTTTTTTCTCAGATGATAAATTGATACAACCCGGGTCGGCTGATACACAACATGTAGGGGCGAAAGGCAGACTGGAAGCGGCAGAGTATTTTGATGCCGCATTCTTTGGTTACACACCGCTTGAAGCGATTCATATGGATCCGCAGATGCGGATTTTTCATGAAATAACCTGGGAAGCACTTGAACATGCTGGTTATGATCCTTTTTCATATAAAGGTGCCATTGGAGTATATGCAGGGGCTACACCGAACAACAGGTTTGAGTCGGAAATTTTATTAACAGAACAAACCACTTTCTCTGAAAAGTGGAATGCGATGCAATATGCAGATAAGGATTTCTTATCTACAAGGATATCCTATAAGCTTAATCTAAAGGGGCCCAGTTTTACGATTCACTCAGCCTGCTCCACTTCTCTTGTAGCAATTGATCTTGCCTGTAATGAATTGAGGAGTGGAAAATGTGACATTGCACTTGCTGGTGGTATTTCCATAACATTTTATGACGAGGAAGGATATCAATATACGGAAGGGATGATTTTTTCACCGGATGGTCATTGTCGGGCATTTGACAAGGAAGCCAGGGGGACGGTTGGAGGAAACGGTGGAGGTGTAGTGGTGCTGAAGTCGTTGAAGCGGGCATTGAAGGATGGGGATCATATATTGGCGGTAATACTGGGAACAGCTGTTAACAATGATGGGAATGATAAAGCTGGATATACAGCACCTGGAGTTACTGGTCAGGAACAGGTGATCAGGGCCGCCCTCCGCAATGCCCGTATAGATCCTGCCACAGTCAGTTATATCGAAACACATGGTACTGGTACGCCCATTGGGGATGTAATAGAAATAGAAGCGTTGAAGCGAGGTTACGGAGATGGCGAAAAGCAGCGCTGCGCTATTGGTTCTGTGAAAACCAATATAGGGCATCTTGACGTAGCAGCCGGCGTAGCAGGATTTATAAAAACAGTGTTGGCGCTTCAACATCAGGAGTTACCGCCCAGCCTTCATTTTACCGCACCTAATCCAGCCTTGGATCTTTTAACATCGAGATTTTATGTTAACGCTACAGCGAAACAATGGGAGCGAACTGGTACGCCACTGAGAGCGGCGGTAACCTCCCTTGGTTTGGGGGGGACTAATGTGCACGTTATACTGGAAGAAGCGGCTGTAAAAAAAGAACCTGAGCGCCCGGTTAATCCGGCAGAAACTCTGCTGTTATCGGCAAATTCGCCAGATTCATTGGATTCGCTTACAACAAAATTTGCCAACTATCTTCAGGATAATCCTGAAATCAATTTTTCGGATGTTGCTTATACTTTACAAACAGGCAGGAAGCATTTTCGCTATAGAAGATCAATACCATGCACAAATGTCAGAGACGCAGTGACGTCCCTGATCGGGCAACAATATAGCACTACGGCTTTACCAAAAGAGGATAGCGCTATTATATTTATGTTTTCAGGACAGGGAACTCAGTATATAGATATGGGATTGGAGCTATATAAATATCTAGCTGAGTTCAGGGTTATTATTGACGGATTGTTTGACAAGTTAAAGATATTGTCCAACGATGATTTCCTGAATGTGTTGTATCCAGGTCTGTTTCAGGAGAGGCTTTCGGAAGATATACAACATGATACCTACTACCTGCAACCGGTTATTTTTATCTTCCAGTATGGACTAGCCACATTGTTAAATAGTTGGGGAGTAAAACCAGTTGCTATGGCAGGGCATAGCATGGGAGAATATACGGCTGCATGCCTGTCTGGTGTTTTTTCTGTTGATGATGCGTTGAAGCTACTGTTAAAAAGAGGGGAGCTGATGAAGAAAACCAGGGAAGGGAGAATGATGAGCGTGAATATATCAGAAGCAGATTTGCGGCCCTGGTTAGGGCCGGGTGTAGATCTCGCAGCACTCAATGCTCCTGGATTTTGTGTTGTTTCAGGTGAGGCAGATGTGATGGAAACATTGGCGAAATCCTTTAATGAAGCAGGTATAGAAACGCTGAATTTTAATGTGCGGTTGGGTGCTCACTCATTATTGATGGATCCTATATTGGAGGATTTTCGGAGAGCAGCGGAGGGCATCGTATATCATGATCCGGTTATTCCTTTTATCTCAGGGGTCAGTGGTAGCTGGATTATGGCAGCAGAAGCCAAATCGCCACAATATTGGACGGATCACATCAGGAAACCTACGATGTTTCATGATGGATTGAACAAATTGATCGCTACCTATGAAAATGCTGTATTCCTGCAGGTGGGCGCAGGAAGAGAGCTTTGCTTATTTGTTGAGAGAAATAACAATAGGAAGCCTGGTCAGGTAGTCGCCAATCTCATAAAACGAAAGCAGGATCCTGTATCTGATTTGTATTATCTTAATAAACAGCTGGGCGAAATTTGGTCAAACGGTGGGTATATTGATTGGGAGGCCTTTCACAGGCACGCGCCGCGTCAAAGAGTACCATTACCGACTTACGCTTTTGAAAGACATTTATTCCCGGTTAGTAAAGGGATGCAGCCAATTTTGCGGAGTCTTCCCCCAGTTACAAATGCAGCTGACAGTCTCTATATTCCTTCCTGGAAAAATACAATAAATGGTACGGGAAAGATAACACAACGCTATACTACTATACTGATATTTACAGATGATGAAGAAATAGGAAGTGTATTGTCTGATCGTCTGTCGGTTTGTACGGGGCAGATCATTTATGCTGCGAAGGGCAACACTTTCAAGAGAACTGCTGCATATAGCTATGAGATGAACCCTGTAGATCCTTCGCACTACTCGTTATTGCTGGAAGAGCTCTTAAAAGAAGGACTACTGCCCGATTTGATCATTCATCTCTGGAATGTCACTGGTGAGGGAAAAATCGCAGATCCGTTACAGGTACAGCAAAGCCTGGATACAGGATACTATAGCGTTTGTGCTTTGGGGGTAGCCTTGGAGAACATTATATCCACGGATGAGAAGACGACGTTACTGGTAATAACGGATCATATGCAGTACGTGGCAGGGGATATCCTGCTGGAACCTGGAAAAGCACCTGTGATGGCTGCTGTTGATGGATTGAATATTGAATGCACCAAAATATGCTGCAAAAGTATTGATGTTTCGCTGGATGCTAACACGGTATTGAACAGAGGTGTCATCCTGGCGGGAATTATTGTCGAAGAACTATCTATTATTGCAACAGATACATTTGTAGTTTATCGGGGCAGGGAACGGATGATCAGGCACTTTGAGCCGGCTGCCGTTGTTAAGAAGGATAACAGCATTTTCCGGCCGGCTGGTACTATTCTGTTAACAGGCGGGTTAAGTGGTGTTGGATTCGAAATAGCAAAGCATTTGATAGGAGAGGATATCGTACTGGTTATCGTAGGCCGGGTAGGTATTGACCAGGAAAGCCAGCAGCAAAAAAGGTTCAGGGAATTGAAGTCTGCGCATCAACATGTGCATTATTTTAGCTGTGATGTTTCTGATGCAAATGCAACAGCAGTGATGATTGATGCTGTGCAGTCGGCACACGGGAAAATAAATGGGGTATTGCATGCCGCTGGCATACCGGGAGGGAACGTATTACAGCGTTTAGATACAGCTACATCCGCAAAGGTATTGGCACCTAAAATTAACGGTGTTTTGAATCTTTATCATTGTCTGAAGAATCAGGCACTTGATTTCTTTATGCTCTTTTCTTCCATCGCCAGTATTACACCTTATTTGGGACAAACAGATTACTGTGCCGCTAATCATTTCCTGGATGCATTTGCCGGCTATACGAGGTTAAGCAATGGACCTCAGCTAATGTCTGTAAATTGGGATCGATGGATAAATGTCGGCATGGCCGTAAATGCTGAACAGCAGCATTATAGGCTGAGCGGTGAACAACTGGAAGGCGGTATTTCCGTGAGAGATAATATAATAATTTTCGATAAAATATTGCAGGCAGGATACTTCCACCTTGTAGTTTCGTCGATTCCTTTAATGCAGAGAATCCATGATAACCGGGAACAGGTAAATAAGAAAGAAAGCTTGTTGAGTAGCGTAATTGTTAATGCCACTTCTCAGGTAAATCGCTCGGGATTGAGCGCCGTTTATGTAGCAGTTACAAATGATTATGAACGCGCATTGCTGGAGTTCTGGGAAGATATATTGGGATATAGGAACATTGGCGTAGAGGATGATTTTTTTGAATTGGGGGGCGACTCTCTGAGGGCTACTATTTTGCTGGCAAAGATCTTTAAAGCCTTTCAGGTGAAAATTCCTCTGGTTGACTTCCTGCAACAGTCTACTATTTCAAAAACCGCAGCCAGAATACATCATAGCAGTAGAATGGCATTTTATGATATATCGCCTCAGGAAAAGTCAGATAGCTATCCCTTGTCACCTTCTCAACGCAGGCTTTACCTGATGCAGAAATGGGATCCCGCTATGGTTGCCTACAATGAAACTGAAATATTCCGGCTAAGGGGATTTGTGGATGAAGTAAAAGTGAAAGCAGCGCTACAGACACTGGTAAACAGGCACGAAAGCCTGCGGACCACTTTCGAAGTGTTGGAGGAGCAGGAGCGTCAGATAGTAAAGGATAATGTCATCATTGAAATAGAAATAAAGGAGGCTGTTTCAGATGAAGATGCTTTTATCCGTGACTTTGTGCAGCCGTTTGACCTGGCTACAGAGATACCTTTCCGGGTTGCATTAATAAAACGTGATGCGGAGGATTATTTGCTACTGATAGATATGCATCATATCGCCACTGATGGCTTTTCCCGCAATCTTTTGCTGGCTGATTTTATGCATATATATCAGGGGATAGATCTTTCACCGGTTTCCATACATCCAAAAGACTACGCCATCTGGTGTCTGGGGAAACAATATTCAGCAGAAATAGAGAAGCAGGCAGCATATTGGAAAAATCAATTTAAGGAAGCCTGGTCCCCGCTTCAGCTACCAATTGATTATAGCCGCTCCGCACTACCGACGTATGAAGGAGATAGCATACTTTTTGAAATTTCAAGTAGTGTAATGGATAATATCCGGACGATAGCACGGCAGAATAATACCAATGAATACATGGTACTCCTTTCCGTGTATTTTATTTTCCTTTCCAAGATATATGATCAGCAGGAAGTTATTGTCGGAACTCCGGTATCCGGAAGAAATCATGATGGATTATCGCACAGTATAGGTATGTTCGTAAATACGCTGCCATTACGTTGTCGCATCGATACCGGTATGCAGTTTACGGAGTTTATTAATCAGGTAAAGAATTGCGCACTCAACGCTATAGAAAATCAGGACTACCAGCTTGAAAGTATTATTATGGATTTGGATATTCCCATGTATAATGGTGTTAATCCATTGTTTGATACAGTATTTGTTTATAATGATGTTAGTTTTTCATCAGCTGTGGTAGAAAATATCGAGATCAGTTCATATCCGCAGAAAAGGAGAGTGTCTAAATTTGATCTGTCGCTTTATGTTCACTGCAATGATATGAAGGCATCTTCTTTTGAATTCTTTTATAAAACATCTTTGTTTAAAAGAGCAACAGTTTTACAATTTTCAAAATGCCTTACTCAGCTGCTTGAATCAGTAAGTGTTCAGCCTATTGCACTGATCAGCGAATTATCCATGCTTTCCGAAGACGTGCGCGCCCGGATAATGACCGTATTTAATCCTGCCTCCCCGAAGGAGCAGTGTGATAAAACAGTGCATGTCAGATTTGATGAACGGGTGAGTTTGCATCCTGGGCTTTCGGCAGTTGTTTCTAAAACACAAACGTTTACCTACGCTGAACTGAAGGATCAATCTGATCGCCTATGTGCCTGTTTGCAGCATAAGGGAGTTACAACAGGTACGATTGTAGCGTTGTTAACTGATCGGTCGGCAGAGATGATTGTTTTTAAGCTGGCGGTACTGAAAGCAGGTGCTGCCTATCTGCCTATTTCTTTAAAATATCCCCAATCACGTATTGATTATTTGCTGGATGACAGCGGTGCGGGTCTTGTTTTATGTTCTGCGGAAGTCGCGCAGCAGGTTGGTTCTATGCGCATACCTGCCATTACAATGCAGGAAGCACTTGAGAAAGTACATGCATTGCTACCGGTGAATGTTACCACCAACGATGTCGCCTATATTATTTATACATCCGGGTCTACCGGTCGGCCCAAAGGAGTGATGGTAGAGCACAAGGCAATTAATGCTATGCTCCGCCTGAAAGAAATGCTGAATATACCAGACGGTGTTAATTTCCTGCAAACTGGTGCAGCGGTATTTGATGCGGCTGTATTTGAGATATGGCACACGTTATTGAGCGGAGGAACGCTTTTCCTGATGGATGAAGAAGATCTGTTCATTGCTGATAAATTAGCTCCATTTATCCGCGAGCACCATATAGCATACACTTTCTTTACGCCGGCATTATTCAACCAGCTGGCGGATCAGGATCCATCTGTATTTAGTGGTATGCAGGGAATTGTACTCGGCGGAGATGTGGTGTCTCCCAAACATTTACGGATGGTAAAGGAGCATAGTCCGGGAGTCCGTATTTTTAACGGATACGGTCCTACGGAGAACACGGTTTTTACTACATTCTATGAAATAGAAGATCTCAGAACGGATGATCCTGTGCCTATTGGGAGAACTTTTAATTCGCCGGTATATGTGTTGGATCAGCATAAACAGTTATTGCCAGTGGGAATTCCAGGTGAGCTGTATATTGGCGGAGATCAATTAGGCAGAGGGTATTTAAATAATCCGCAGCTAACATCTGAGCGATTTATTCATAATCCCTTTGGAACGGGCAGATTGTATAAAACGGGTGATATTGTCAAGTGGTTGTCGGATGGTAATATCGCATTTATTGGCAGAAGAGATACACAGGTGAAAATAAGGGGGTTTCGTGTAGAAACCGCGGAAATAGAAATTTGTGTCGCTGATTTTCCAGGAATAGAAGCCGTGGTGGTTGATATACTGTCTGACCAGGATGCTCAGCATTATCTGGTTGCTTGGTTTACTGCCACCACATCTATTTCCCTTTCCCTGATACGACAGCATGTTGAGCAGAGACTGCCCTATTATATGATTCCCAGGCATTTTATGCAATTGGAGAAGCTGCCCGTTACGGTAAATGGTAAGATAAACAGGAAGGCGTTGCCGTTGCCCACTGTGGGGGCTGATAAAACAGATGATGGATTATTTACAACGCTGCAACGGCGTCTGGCGGATATCTGGTGTACTGTGTTACAACTGCCAGGAGTAGGTTTACACGACGATTTTTTCGAGTTGGGGGGCGATTCTATAAAATCAATCCAGATTTCTATAAAGCTACGGAGCATCGGATATAACATTGATATCCGTGATCTTTTCCTTTATCCGACAATAGCGCTAATAAGTCCGCGGGTGAAGGTGATCCGGGAACCGAATGCAGTACCTGAGGCAATGAGTGGTGATCTTGAATTGTCGCCCGCTCAGAGATGGTTTTTTCATCATCAGCCTGAATATCATGATCATTTCAATCAGCATGTCATGTTATTCCGGCGGGATGGTTTTGAGGAAGCTGTGATAAGGGAAGCTGTGGAAACAGTATTGTTACATCATGATATTATACAAAGCACTTTTAGCCTGAAAGAGGGTGGGGAGTTTGCAGCTGTGATTCATAAACGTAGTAGTGAAGTTGTTACCTTCGAAAAATATGATCTCAAATCGCTGGCTGACGTGGAAAAAGAGATCGAAGTATTGGCTGCTGCGATACAGTGTACATTAAATATTAAGACTGGCCCATTAGCGGCTTCAGCGCTGTTTAAAACAAATGCAGGTGATCACCTGCTGATAGTAATACATCATCTTGTTATAGATGCTGTATCCTGGCGTATTTTATTGGAACAGTTAGATACAGTTTATGGTCAGCTTCTGCAAAAGGCGCCGGTTGTTATGCCAGCAAAAAGCAATGCTTACGCTACGTGGACGGCACGATTAAAAGAATATACTATCAGTCTGCTGGATACGGGCCGGGATCGGACCGAGTTAGCATATTGGGAGGAGCTGAACATACCCGGGGCAGCGGTATTGGATAAAGCGTCAATCCTGCAGGAGCGGATGGAAGAAGATACCCTGATTATAACAACGGTACTTGATCCTGTCCGAACCGGGCAGCTATTAAAAAATAGCCATCGTGCTTACAATACAAGAGTACAGGATCTTTTGCTGGCAGCCCTTGGGATAGCTCTGAAAGCATGGACCGGCGAAGAAAAGTTCGTAGTTAATCAAGAGGCGCATGGGAGAGAATCCCTGTTTGCTGATATCGATATAACAGCTGTAGTGGGATGGTTTACATGTATGTTTCCCGTAATGTTAGATGTATCTGACGCAAATGATATTGGCTTTTATATTAGAAATATCAAGGAATATCAACGCAGGATTCCGCATAACGGCATTGGATATAATCTGATCCGGTATGCTACCGGATCACGGTCGGACCATGCTGTCTGGAATATAATGCCCGAGATCAGTTTCAATTATCTGGGCCAACTGGATAATCTGGCGCTGAACCACTTCACGAGATCAGGACTGTCGGGGGGGAGTGCATTTGATGGCCGGTTGAAGAGCTTGTTCCCGCTGAATATAAATTGTTTGGTGGAAGACGGACTACTGAAGATATATACCGGATATAACAAAAAGGAATTCACTACGGCAAGTATACAGGTATTTGCACAGGAATTTATTGCAGCATTGGAGGAAGTTATTGAACATTGTGTAACTGCTGCCACCAGGCAGACTCCCAGTGACTGCGATGCCGCCTTGAGTATAACAGAATTTGATAGTATACAGGAAATTATACGAATGGCCGTAGGCGACGGGCGTACGATACAGAAGGTGTTGGATTTATCTCCTATGCAGGAAGGTCTTTTGTTTTACCATCTCTATGGACCATCACCTACCGCTTATTTTGTACAATTAGTATTTGATATCGAAGAAGCCCTTGATCCGACCATTTTTATCGAAAGCATAAGACTGCTAAGTACCCGTCATGAAATACTGCGTACACGGATAGTAACCACCGGCTTTTCCCAACCCCGGCAAGTGGTATTATCAGGTAATATTACTGAGATCAGTTACCTGGATCTTTCGGAAATGGATGAAAGCGCCCGGTCAGCTGTCGTCGCAGATAAAGTACAGGGCGACCTGGCAGATGGATTTGATCTGTTAAACAATGATTTGCTGCGTGTGACATTGATAAAAACAGCAACAGACAGCTATTCGGTGATATGGAGTTTTCACCATATTATTATGGACGGGTGGTGCCTGAGTATACTATTGGAGGAATTGAAGGCCATATATAATGGGTTGCTTCACCAGTGTCTTCCCGTACTTAAGAACGCCGCGCAGTATTCCACGTATTTGAAATGGCTGTCGGCACAGGATAAGAAAACTGAAATGGCGTTCTGGTCTGGTTATTTATCTGGCGTCAGTGAAATTGCTGTATTGCCGGGCAGGCATAGTCTGGTTACAGCGTATAAGAATGCGGTTCAGACTACAATATTGGATAGTAATACTTTTGCTGCAATACAGGAAGCAGCCAGGCAGGCAGGCGTTACGCTGAATATGTTGGTTCAAATGGCATGGTTGCTGCTTTTGTCGAAATTGAACAACAATGATGATATTACTTTTGGGGCAGTTGTATCTGGCCGTCCTGATGAGGTGGAGGGGATAGATACCATGATCGGTCTTTTCATTAACACAGTGCCTGTTCGTATAAAAATAGCAGAAGACGATACCATAAGCAGTCTGCTGAAAAAAGTGATGGAAAACCATCTCCGGTGTGCTCCCCATCAGCACTATGCCTTAGCTGATATATTAGAAACGTCTGAGTTCAAGAGCCGGTTGATCAGCCATTTACTCATTTTTGAAAATTATCCCGAAATAAGTAAAAGGGGAACAGCTGAAGGAACGCTGTTTAAAATTTCCGGCTCCAGTACTTACGAAGAAACCAATTATGATTTTAACCTGCTGATACATCCTTTTCGGGATGATATGAAAGTGAGTGCGTATTATAATGAACTGGCATTTGAGCCTCAGCAGGTGGAAAGAACGATACAACAGTTTGTACAGGTGCTGGAAGCGATTGCCCGTAATCCGTCACAAAAGGTGAGTGAAATAGCTATTATTAGCGATGCGGAAAGCAGGGAGATACTGGAGGTATTTAACAAAACAGAAGCGATCCCGTCGCCGGCAAGCAGTATATGTTCGCTGTTGGAACAGCAGGCGTTGAAAAATGGCGGCCGTATTGCTCTCTCGTATCTTGATCGGCAGATTGATTATCTATCGCTGAATATTGCGGCCCGTAAGCTGGGTAATTATCTCCGGAGCAGAGGAGCCGGACCTGGTAGGAGAATTGCCATAAAGATGAACCGATCCATAGAAATGATGATTGCAGTTTATGGTGTGCTGAACGCTGGCGCAGCATATGTACCGATTGGTATGGATTTCCCGAGAGAACGTATTCAGTATATTTTGTCGGACAGTAGTGCTGTGATATTACTTTGCGATGAAGCGACTGATCAATATGAAGGAGTGGAATGCCTTTGCATGAAAGATGGATTTTATGGATCAGCATCTGAACAACAGCCGGCAATTGTTTCATCAGACGCACTGGCCTATATAATGTATACATCAGGCTCTACGGGTAAACCCAAAGGAGTAATGGTTACACATGCAAATATATTAAACACCCTGACCTGCCTGGCTAGCCGTTATCCCATGCTGCCCGATGACAGGTACCTGTTTAAAACCCCTTTCATTTTTGATGTATGTATACAGGAGTTATTTGTGACTTTGTATACGGGGAATTGCCTGGTAATATTACAGCAGGGACTGGAGAAGGATCCTTACGATATATTGTCTGCGGTACATCGTAATGCCATTACACATTTGTGTCTGGTACCATCGTTATTCAATGTACTTGCAGATATACTGGACAACGAGCTGGCGCAGCAACTGCTGAGTGTAAAATATTTATTTGTTGGAGGAGAGGTGATGCAGGGAGCTGCTGTTAGAAAATTCCGGCGATTAAATAAGACGACTCAGTTAATTAACGCCTACGGCCCCACGGAAGCCAGCATTTATGCTAGTCTTTTTAACCTGGAGGAATGGGACGAAGTGTCACCAATACCTATAGGCAGGCCAGTTAGCAACATGAAAGTACTTGTACTGGGGGCCGGAAGAAAAATGCAGCCAATAGGGGTGGAAGGTGAAATATTTATCTCCGGGCCAGGCATTGCAGCTGGCTATTTGAATAATGAATCGCTTACAGAGGCTGCTTTTATAGATGACCAATACTATGGAAATGGCCGCTTGTATAAGACAGGTGATATGGGAAAATGGATGCCATCAGGAGTATTGGCCTATACCGGTAGAAAGGATGAACAGATCAAATTGCGTGGCTTACGTATAGAGTTGGGAGAAATAGAAGCAGTGTTGAATAGTTTTTGCGGCATTGGAACAAGCGTCGTGTTGGTTACTAACACTAATAATAACCCGAATATTTGTGCCTGGTATACCGGCAGTGATAAACTTGATGTAAGAGATCTTAAGCATCACCTGCTGAAACAGTTACCGGATTATATGGTGCCGTCGCGTTTTATTCATATAGCGAGCATCCCATTAACATCTGGCGGGAAAGTGAATAAACCGGCACTGTTGGAATTGCCGGAAACGATATCGCCGGCTACTGTAGGGGATATGGGGGTGAATGTAGACGTCGCTGGCAGTGTTGAACGGAAATTGATAAAAATATGGGCGCATATTTTGAAAATCGACCCACAGAATATCCGTTTGTCAGATCATTTCTTTGAAAAAGGAGGACATTCTATTAAGGCAATTTATTTACTGGCTACTATCAGGAAGGAATTCAATACCCATCTTTCCCTGGAAGAGCTTTACAGATACCCTGTTGTAAAAGAGCTGGCCAGGCATATTGGCGTCAGCAGGCAACAAAACGGAGTGGGCATTAAGCGGGCGGAAAGAAAGGAATATTATCCACTATCACCTTCCCAACGAAGGATCTATTATTTCCAGGCGTTGAATCCTGAAAGCATAGCCTATAATATGCCTCAGATGATAAATATTGGCCTTGAAGTGACATTAGACCGCCTGCAACAGGTTCTTCAATATATCATTCGCGCGCATGATAGCTTTCGGTTATCATTTTCAATGATAGATAATATACCGGTACAAAAATTACATGAAGAAATCGAGCTGAAAATTGACTACTATACGGCTGGCAATGAGCAGGATCTGTCGGTTATCAGGAAACAGTTTATTCGCCCGTTTGATCTTAGTGCGGCCCCACTTATTCGTATAGGCGTTATAGAAATGAAGGATGCCAGGAAATTGATGATTGATGTACATCATATCATATACGACGGTACATCACAGCATATTGTGGGAGAAGAGTTCCTGAAATTATTATATGATGAATTAGCGCCAGTTTATACGTCGTTGGCATACATTGATTATGTAGCGTGGATGAAATCATCGGGTTACAAAGCCCGGATGGCTGATCAGGAAAGATTCTGGAAAAATGTATTTAGCAGGGAGCCTGTTTTACTATCGCTGCCGGCAGACCATCCTTTGCCGTCTGGTAATGGCTATACAGGAGCAATGATTCGCTTTCAGGCGGATAAGCAGACAGTTGAGAATGTATTTCAGTTTGCTGAAACCAGGCAGGTTTCGTTGTTTACCTTCATTTTTTCTGTATTTAATGTTCTTCTTGCGAAACTTGCAGGGCAGGAGGATATTATCATAGGCGTCCCTGTAGCAGGGAGGCCGGAGATAGAATTTGAGACAGTCGTTGGCATGTTTGTTAACTATCTTGCAATTAGAAGTGAAGTGAAAATGGAAGCAACTTTTGCTGAGTTTATGGCAGATACCAAGGCAAATATCCTGCAGTGTTTTGATAACCAGGATTATCAGTACGACAATTTGCTGGATACGCTGCAAATCCGTTCCGTAAAAGGCAGGAATCCGTTATTTGACGTGGTTTGCAACTATATAGATACAGAAAATGAAGCTGATAATTTTAATATAGTTGAGAACTGGAACAAATGGGAAAGGGAAACCGCAACCGCTAAAAATAATCTTATCCTGCGCGTCATAAAAGTTGGTAACAATCTGCTTTTTGAGTTCGAGTATGCTGTTCCAATGTTTAAGGAACAAACCATCCGGAATTTTGTGAATTACCTGCTGACATTGATTGAAGAGAGCCTGGAATATCCGGATAATCGTATCTCATCATTAAAAATGGTTGTCGGTAAACATAGCCAGGCAGATCTGCTACGGGCGGGATTGAAATAGAAAATTTCATTAATCTTAGTTAACATCATGTGTGGTATCTGCGGTATTGTTGATCTCTCTTACCAGGGCAGGAAAGAGCATTTTCCTATTATTGCCCCGATGACAGAAAAACTGCGTCATAGAGGCCCCGATAGCAGTGCCTATTACTATGGTGATAATTTTGTATTTGGATTTTCGAGGCTTAGCATCATAGATATGAAAGGAGGCATGCAGCCTATTGGTAATGAAGACGATTCTATTGTGTTGATTTGTAATGGTGAGATATTCAATTATATTGAACTCAGGCAGATGCTGATAGCGAAAGGGCATCTGTTTAAAACAGGATCAGATGTAGAAGTAATCATTCATTTATACGAGGAATATGGTACCGCATTGCTGGATTACTTAAACGGACAGTTTTCATTCGCTTTATTTGATCTGAAGAAACAAGTATTGCTATGTGCAAGAGATCATTTTGGTATTACTCCCTTTTATTATACAGTTGTAAATAATTACCTGGTATTTGCTTCAGAGATAAAATCAATTCTGGTCTTTCCGGAATATAAAAAGAAGGTAGATCTGACAGGTTTAGACCAGGTGTTCACCTTTCCGGGAATGGTGAGTGATAGAACACTTTTTGCTGGAATATTAAGTTTGAAAAATGGGCACTTCCTGCGTTACGATGGATATAAATTGACGGAAGAAGAATATTGGGATCTCATCTATCCTACGTCGGATGAAACTATATCAGTAGAAAATGAAAGCTATTATATCGACGGATTGAATGACCTCATCAATGACGCTATCAGGTTACGCCTGCGCAGTGATGTACCTGTGGGTCTTTACCTGAGTGGTGGATTGGATTCTTCACTGATAGCGGCCAAGGCAAAATCGATATCGCCGAAACAGGTTACCAATGCGTATTCTATTGTTTTCGGTGAAAAAGATATAAACGAGGAAAAATATCAGCATTTACTGGCACAGCACCTGCAACTTAAACACTATAAGAAGTTGTTTAATTATACCGATATCACAACGCGCTTACCTGATGCAGTTTATTTCTGTGAATGCCCTATAAAGGAAAGCTATAATACAGCATCTATGGCACTTTCCGAAATGGTGCACGATCATGATTACCGGGTAATACTTTCCGGAGAAGGAGCAGACGAATTTTTTGCCGGATATGTTGGTTACAGATTTGATAAGATCAGACAACAGCATGCCGATACTATTGAAGATAACTGGCAGGAGAGAGCCATTCGTAAGAAGTTATGGGGAGACGAGAATTTTTTTTATGAGAAGAATAAGACGGAGTTAGCCGGTATTAAACGTAGCCTGTATGCTGCCGGAGTAAAAGAGAAATTTGATCAGTTTAATTGTCTTGAGCATTTTGTCGTGAACAATAGCCGCCTTGTAAACCGGCATGTGTTGCATAAGAGGGCTTATCTCGACTATAAATTACGCTTGGTAGATCATCTTTTGTCAGATCATGGCGACCGGATGGGTTTAGCCAATTCGGTGGAGGTTAGATATCCATTTCTCGACAAACGTATCGCCGAATTTGCTGCCCGGATACCACCGGATCTTAAACTACATGATTTCGAGGAAAAGTATATCCTGAAGAAAATCGCATCGAAAGAGATTCCCGCAGAAATAGTAAGCCGTGAGAAGTTTGGCTTTGTAGCTCCGGGAAGTCCTTATATTCTGAAGAGGAATGTTTCATATGTCAATGATCTGCTGTCATATGATACCATAAAACGACAGGGATATTTTAATCCGGAAGCAGTACAGGCGCTTGTAAAGCAATATAGTCAGGACGATTTTTACCTCAATATCCCTTTTGACTCAGACCTGCTGATGGTCATCATTACATTTGGCATACTGCTGGACAAATTTGATCTTCCTGATCACTCCTGATATCCCCTTTTTTTAACCCTTATTATTTAGTGATATGTTTCCAACTGAAAAGAAATTGGGTATAATTGGCGGCATGGGTTCCTTTGCTTCTGCAAATCTTTACAATACCATTTTAAGTAAATCCCCCGCAAGAAATGATGCAGAGCATATTGAAATCATCATTCATAATAATGCACGGATCCCCGACCGGACCAGAGGGATTCTTTACAATGGGCCGGACCCTTTTCCTGAGATATTACGATCGGCAAGAATGATGGATAGTTTACAGGTAGACTATTTACTCATGGCTTGTGTAACTGCTCATTATTACTATGATATTTTGCAGGAAAAACTGCATTATACAACCATCCTCAACTTACTTGATGTATTAACTAATCATATACGGGAACATTTGCCGGCTGTGAAAACCATCGGATTACTGGCAACCACCGGCGTAATCAAAACACAGATGTGGCATAAGAAACTCCGGAATATAGGTGTAGAAGTGATCTGTTTGCCTCAAACAGAGCAGGAGTCTCTTTTCATGGAGGCCATCTATGGAGATAAAGGTGTGAAATCCGGCATGGTGTCAGATGAACCTCAGAAGAGATTGATAGAGGCCTGTCATATGCTCACCGCTATGGGAGCAGATGCCATCCTCTCTAGTTGTTCTGAAATTCCGCTGGTACTCAGGCAACAGCACGTTGAAGTATTATTAATAGATGCTTTCGATGTGCTGACAGATTACGTATTGAAGCAGTTTTATTCATAAAACGTATTTATATCTTCTAAAATGAAAATTAGAGTTTTACTGGGCGGTTTGGGCGATGATGCGCATTCTGTGGGATTGACTTTATTAAACTGGTTTTTACTGGAAGAAGGATTTCACGTAACCAGCCTTATCATTCAGAATTCAATCAACGATTTTTTCAGGCATGCCGATAGCCATGAAATAATATTTGTTTCCAGTCTGAATGGTCATTCGGATCTTTATCTTAAAGATTTTGCCGAAAAGCTGGCTGGTTTTAAGATGATTCATGACGAGCCTAAAATATGGTACATTGGTGGGAATCTTTCAACCAGTAAGACGGACGATGAAGTTATTGGTAGTTATCTCCAAAAAGGATTTACCCGGGTTTTTCCGAAGCCGGTGGGGCTCGATAGAATTAAAATCTGTCTGAAAGAAGATATTGGTTATTATAACATCAAAGGTCATCCTGTAGCTAAATCATATATCTATTTTAAGGAAGAAATTGATTATAGTATAGATCTGATTAATGATAATCCCCTTACAAGAGAAGCATTTGAAAAAGAGAGAAAGGAAGTTCTTTTAAGTTTCAGGACAGGTAAAGATGTAAATGAGCTGGCGGCAAGAAAGAGCCTTGCAAAGGTAAAGAATCTTAGTCAGCTTCTATGGCACAACAAGGAACATGGAAAAACTCCATTGGTACAACCTCGCACTGGTGTGGCAGATATTGGTCAACAGATAGCGCTGTTTAAGAAACTATCTGAACAGAACATCTCCGTTTTATCGGTACAGCTGGATGCAGCCAGCAGGCGTAATTTATATCATGTGGCAGAGGAAGGGCTGCTGGATAGTATTATGTGCGGAAAGTCGCGGTTGAATGGGTTTCCTGTACCGGTTCATGGAGTAACAGGGGTACAGAAGATCATAGAAAATTTCGATAAACCTTTCCAGATTCGTGGGGGAGCACCCGATCACCGGTTGACTTACGAGATAGGTATTGCTGGTGGGGCCACTGGAGTGGAAGGCGCTTTTCTTTGTTATCTGTTTCCATATGATAAAAGTACACCTCCTCACAAATCGCTGGCACATTGGAAGTATGTAGACAGGTTGGCAGCAAGGTACTTTTATCGTCATAATGTTTTAATTAACAGGGAGTTCTTTGGCCCGCTTACCAGCACACTGCTTGAGCCAAGTATACCAATTGTAATCAATATCGTGCAGGCTATACTTTCGGCCAAACAAGGTATCAGGAGTATTAGTGTTGGATATGCTGAACAGGGAAATAGAGAGCAGGATATAGCCGCGCTTGCGGTAATGGAAAACCTGACAAACGTTTACCTTCTTAAATATGGTTTAAGGCACTGTCAGGTAACTACTGTTTTCCATCAGTTCATGGCCGCTTTTCCCACCGATAATGAAAAATCAGAACAGGTTATCCGGGAAAGCGCTGTTACCGCTACCTGTGCAAATGCAACCAAAATTATGACGAAAACGCCCGTGGAATCCATCAAAATTCCAAGTGTAAATGATAATGTAAGAGGTGTGAAACTAACATTTGAAGGGATAAAAAAGGCAGGTGATGTAAAGTACAACCAGCAGGAAGTCAACGAGGAAATGAAGTTGTTGGAGGCAGAAGTTATCAGTATCATGAATGTGATTGAGATTATGGGCATGGGACATGTAGCACGGGGTGCTGTAAAGGCTTTCCAGGAAGGCATTCTGGATATTCCTTTCTCTCCCAGTAATTACAACCGGGGTAAAACTATTACTTTCAGAGCAATCACTGGCGCCATCCGATTTGCAAACCCCGATCATCTCCCTTTTTCTGATAAGATAAAAGACTTCCATCATAATGAGCTCATCATAAAAAAGAAATATGAAAGAGAGAGTAACCTGGTGAAATTGGTAGAGAATGATCTTTCCCGTATATGGAAAAATGAATTTTCACAATGGCCTCTGACACAACAATCGTTAACCTGATAGTTGCGTCTCCGAAGATATTTGCATTATATCATGCATCAGCAGTGCTTTAATTATATGAAACCAATCCAGGAATTATTGCAAAACGCTTTTGATAAATATGCCGGCAATACCGCTGTCAGGTATAGGGGGCAGCATATAACTTATGCTGAAATGGAGAAACTGGCTGGTAAATACGCGCATTTTATTGACCAACAATCTATAGCAGCCGGCAGTTTTATTGGAGTACATATAAAAGATAAGTTGGGTTTTATAGCCGCCATCATAGGGGTTTTAAGCCGGGGATGCATTTTTGTGCCTATTGACCCGCTATTACCATTTGGCCGGATATCAGTATTGGCCGGATTGATAGACTTTACAGCTATTTTTACCGGAGAGAAAGAATTGTTTGCTGATATCTGTGATTCTAAAAAGGTGTTCAATGAAATTGATGTTGCTACAGGAGAATATTTTACGGGGAGCATCTTTTCCGGTAACTATCAGCCACAGGATCCCATTTATACTTTTTTTACTTCTGGTACCAGCGGTTTACCTAAGGCAGTACTGGGCAGAAATGAGAGCCTTTCTCATTTTCTTACATGGGAAGCAGGTACTTTTGATGTAGACGAAACGTCCTGCGTGAGCCAGTTTTCGGCCGCCGGATTTGATGCCGTGCTGCGGGATATTTTTCTTCCGCTTGTTTTTGGTGCTACGCTATGTATACCCCAGGAAAACAATATCATCTTTGACCAGGAGATGTTGATAAACTGGCTGGAAGATAACAACATCACACATATACATTGTGTACCTGGCATATTCCGTTTACTGAAAGACTGCCCACTAACTGCATTGAGTTTGCCCCGCCTTCGTTACATTATTATGGCAGGCGAAGAACTCAGACCAAACGAGCTGAAGTCGTGGTTCGATATATTCAGGGATCGCATAGGATTAGTGAATCTGTATGGCGCCACAGAAGTCACAATGGCAAAAACCTATTATCTTATTTCGCCTGAAGATGTAAATATGGTGAGAATTCCTGTTGGGAAAGCAATAAGTAATACACAGGTATTCGTAATGGATAAGGAACTGCAGATTTGTGATGAACAGCTTACAGGCGATATTTATATTAGAACTCCCTATCGCACTTTAGGCTATTATAACGATGAAGAACTGAATAAATCAAAATTTATTCCTAATCCTTATAATGATGACCCGGACGATATGCTATATTATTCTGGTGATTTGGGCTATATGCTGCCGGATGGAAATCTCGTTTTTCTGGGTAGAAAGGATGACCAGGTAAAGATCCGGGGTAATCGGGTAGCATGTGGAGAAGTAGAGAATTATCTGCTTAGAAACCCTGATATCAGTAATTGCGTGGTGATTGTAAGAGATCACGTAGACGAAAAGGAATTATGTTGTTACTATATATCCAATTGCCTGACGCCACAGGAAGTAAGGAACTATGCCAGAGAAGGGTTAGCAGATTATATGGTTCCGGCCTTTTTTGTCAGGCTGTTACAGTTTCCGTTGACTGTTAATGGCAAAATAGACAAAGCGGCATTACCAGAGCCCACTTTTACAGCGGTGGAGTATATTCCGGCACGCAGCCCGATTGAAGCAACGCTTGTAGATTTATGGAGCCGAATATTACATCTGCCGGCCGAATTAATAAGTGTGAACACCACTTTTTTTGATACCGGTGGAAACTCCATCAGACTGATGTCGTTGATGTCAGAGATCCACAAAGTCTTTAATGTCAGGATTTCTCTGCAGGAGATTTTTAATCAATCTACTATAGAAGAAATAGCGGTGCTTATACAGTCTGGCCGAAGTCAGCATTTTACAGCTATTGCACCCGCACCAGAGAAGGCATATTATAGGATATCCTTTGCGCAGCACCGCATTTATTTTGCCTGCCAATTGGATACATTGAATACCGCCTACAACATGCCAGGGCGTATTGAGCTGGATCCTTCACTCGATCGGGAGACAATTGAAAATGCCATTCAACAATTGTTTGACAGGCATGAAAGTTTTCGTACTTCATTTCATTTGGTAGATGAAACATGCATGCAGCAGATAGAGACTGGTATAAAGTTTACGTTGGAAGAAGCTGCCAGTGAACAAAGGATGGACTTTGTGCAGCCATTTAATCTTGCCCAGGCTCCCTTGTTCCGGGCTTGTCTTGTGAGAAATGGATATAGTTTACATCTGTTGTATGATTTACACCACATTATATGTGATGGTACCTCTGAACAAATATTAGAGAAGGAGTTGTTGGGTCTACTTAATGGCAAAGTGTTATCACCGGTTAACCTGCAATACAGGGATTTTGCGGAATGGGAGCAAAGTGAGGCTGTACGTGGTGAAATAGAAAAACAGGGACAATACTGGAAAAATGCATTGAACGGAAACCTGCCTTTGTTGCAGCTCCCCGTAAACTATACCCGTGGTAATGCCAGTCAGGAGGAGGGCATTGTGTTGTTTTCTCTGGATGATACTGAACAGTTGATAATCAATCGGCTGCGCTTCAGTTATGGTCTTACGCCAGCCATGGTGCTACACAGCGTATTTCATCTTGTGCTGGCTAAGATCTGTGGGCAGGAAGATGTTATTACCGGCATGTTGTCGGAAGGAAGAATGCATGTGGACGCCTATGCGGTTATTGGTATGTTTGTTAATTTTCTTCCGGTTCTCAGCAGCCCGTCACAGAGCAAACGGGTAGGTGATTTTTTTATGGAGATGAAAACCAATATGCTTGCCGCACAAGCTAATAGCCTATACCCTTTTAATGAACTGGTTGCAGCATTGAATATAAAATGGAGTGATACCCGTAATCCGGTTTTTGACGTGGTTTTCAATTTTGTGAGCGGTTTTACAGAAACGGAACCCAATCAGGAAGATGTATTCTTGAACCAGGCATTAAAAAGAGGAGCTAAAGTGGATTTGCTCCTGACCTGTAAAGAAATAGGCAAAAGGATGTTTTTAGGGATGAGTTATAACCGTGGGTTATTCGAGCACGCCACAGTTGAGACGATCTGCCGGTTCTTCAGGCGGGTGCTTACATCGCTGGAAGATAAATGGGATCAGGCTATCAGCGATCTGGACATGTTTGACGCTGGTGAAAAAGTACGGATGGTATCGCAGTTGTCAGAACCATTAAGACAGCCGCTGAAATTCAATACTATACAGGAACTGTATACACATAGCTTCGAAAATTACAGTGATCATATCGCCATTGAATGGGGGGATCAGTCATGCAGCTACCGGGAGCTGAACGGACGGTCTGCAGCCGTTGCCCGCAGCCTGGCGGATATGCGCTTGCCTGATAAGAGCTTTGTTGGTATATACACCGACGACAGGATTGGATTTATTAGCGCCGTTATCGGAGTGCTGACGGCCGGGCATATTTTTGTTCCGATCGACAAAAAGCTACCACCAGAGAGAATAAAAGCACTGTTGCAGGAGGTGTCGCCAGCCGCCGTGATTGTAGATGATGAGACCCGGATTCCTGCGTTTATGGCAGACCTCTGCGTGATAAAGTGGTCGGATAATCCGATTTTTTCTCCACTGTTACCTCCTTCAATTGTCTACGCCCCGGATGATGCGGTGTATGTTTTCTTTACTTCCGGTTCCACGGGAAAACCAAAGGCCATTATAGGCAGGAATGAAAGCCTTTGTCATTTTGTTGAATGGGAAGCCTCCAGGTTGCAGCTGGATGCCTCATGTAGGGTAAGTCAGTTGACAGCCCCAGGCTTCGATGCTATACTTCGTGATATTTTTGTTCCTATACTAACAGGCGGCACTATTTGTATTCCGCCAGACAGGAATCTACTCTTTGATCCGGAGCTGCTGGCGTCGTGGATACAACAACAGCAGATAACGCTGTTACATTGTGTGCCGAGTATATTTCGGGTACTAAACGAGCAAACATTATTTCAAAAAGGATCTACAGCGCTGAAACACATCCTCCTGTCAGGAGAGGAAATAAAAGCCAATGAGTTGAGGCAATGGTATGAAAACTCAGCAGAGGAGGTTCAGCTGGTAAATTTATACGGTCCAACAGAAACAACAATGATTAAGACCTGCTATTTCATCCGCAGGATCGATGGCGGAAATAACAAGGTTGCGGTAGGGAATGCGATCGCCGGTAGCCAGGTATTTATACTGGATGAACGACAACAGCCGGTTCCGCATCTCGTGCCAGGGGATATATATATCCGGACACCCTATAGAACGCTGGGATATTTCCGTGAGGGGAGCCTGGATAAACATACTTTTCAGCCCAACCCATTTAATAGCGGTGATTCGGATGATTTGCTCTACAAAACTGGCGATATCGGCCGTTTACTGGCTAGTGGTGCCCTGGAATATATAGGAAGGAAAGATAATCAGGTGAAGATAAGAGGAAATCGGGTAGCGCCGGGCGAGATAGAAAATATGTTGATTGGATTCCCCGGCATCTCGCAGGCGGCCGTTTTGTCGGTAAAAGATGACAATGGAGAGATTGATTTGGTGGGGTATTATACAGCGAATAAGCAGTTGTCTGTTGCTGTGGTCAGAGACTACCTTGGCAGGACTTTACCGGAATATATGGTGCCCGTCGGCCTCCTGCAAATTACCAGCTGGCCCTTACTGCCAAATGGTAAGCTGGATCGAAATGCGCTGCCTGTGTGGGAAAGAAGCAGCGATGAGTATGTGCTGCCCCGGAATGAGGAAGAATTTAGGGTACAGAAAATATGGTCAGCGATATTATCCTCCGGTAAATCACCTGTTAGTATACATACGAAATTTTTTGACGCTGGTGGAAATTCATTGAAATTAATGAGCCTTATAGCTGGTATTCATCGCGAGTTTGATGTAAGGCTATCCCTGGGCGAAGTTTTTAAAACTCCTACTATTGCAGGTATCAGTACTGCTATCAGAAAAGCCCGTCCATCTTCTTTTCTGCAGCAGCTGCGGCCACGAGAAAAGCAAGCATATTATCCACTAACGCCGTCTCAGCAGCGATTATATTTTCTACAACATCTTCATCCCGATAGCAGGGCCTATACGATGTACCTGAAACTGGATGTAACGGGTTTATCTATAGACAGCATCCACATTGCATTGAATAAGCTGGTGGCAAGACACGAATGTCTGCGAACGTCCTTCCGGCTTTTTAATGAACAGCCCATTCAAATTGTGCACGACCAGCTGGAGCTGGAAGTGGTAGAAATGGAAGAACAGCAACTGGAAGAAGAATTTCTGCAACCTTTTGACCTGTCTGTTGCTCCATTGCTGAAAGCGGTAATTATTGCCGGTAAAGGGAAGAAAAACCTGTTTATAAAAATCCATCATATCATTAATGATGCTGTTACTGAACGGATTTTATCTGAAGAATTCAGTCTGCTGCTACTCGATCAGGCATTGCCACCATTAAGGATTCAATACCGCGATTATGAACGCTGGAAGAATAGCATGACTCATCGAAATCGCGTTGATTTGCAGGCGAAATTCTGGAAAAATGAGCTGGCAGGCAGATTGCCGGATATCATACTCCCTTACGATTATCCTCCCATTGGTAGCGACAAAGAACGACCGGGAACTGTTACTTATTTTAGCCTCCCTCCGACACTCAATGAACAGGTACTTGCATTGCTAAAAGAACATGACCTTACCCTGTTCATGTATTTGTTTACCGTTTATAATGTATTGCTTTATCGTTACAGTCGTAATGAGGAACTGTTGACCGCCTTTCCGGCAGCCGGTAGGAATAATCCTGATCTTGAAAATGTAGCAGGTTTCTTTGTGAACATGCTACTGGTAAGATCTTATCCCAAACCAACACAAAGTTTCTGTAACTATGTTTCTTTTATGAAGGAAAAGATAGGAACAATACTGGAAAACAGTGATTATGAATTTGACTGGCTGATGAAGGATTTACAGCATAGCGGCGTAGGCAGCCACGCCCTGGTGAAAACAGTATTTACAATGCAGCATGCACATCGGTTATACCGCTTCGAGGAAGTAGACGACAACTCCGCTTCGGAATACGCATTCATGAACAACATGGAAACCAAATTTGAGTTATCCCTCGATGCCATTGAGCATACCAATACTACCCGTTTCAGAATATCCTATGCACATAACTTGTTTCATGAGCATACTATTGAAAAGATAAAGGTCCATTTGATAGAAATTATACAGCAAACAACTGCCAATTTTTATCTTACACTTGAAGATATCAGCTTATCGGTGGATAAAAGGAAAGCGAAACTCAGTACAATGAATATGGGTAATGAAGAATTTGATCTCTAGCCATTTAATTTATTGCTATGCAGCCTGGTGAAGCATTAACATTTACGGACGATATTATATACGCTGATAAGCAGTATTGGGAAAAAAAACTGGATGGATTGTTGACCTACGCCGTACTGCCCTCAGATAGCGATTCGCTTCTTACACCCGAGTATGAAATTATCGTAGCTTCTACGGGGAGTGAGCTAACAGCCGCATTGTTGAAGGCCGCGGCATACAGTCAGGAGCAATTGTTCGTGTTATTGTTGTCTGGTGTTCAACTATTATTGAAGAAATATACAGATGAACCGGAATTATTAATAGGAACACCCATTTTCAGACAGGATGAACCAAAGGAACTTATTAACTATTTCCTTTTGCTGAGAAACGAAGTCAATGATGACCATACTTTCCGTGAACTGGCATCACAGACAAAGCGCCTTGTTATTGAAGCGGAACTGCATCAGAATTATCCGGGTTGGCAGCTGCTCGAAAGGAGAGGCTTACCACTGATAATGGATACAGTAGTACTATTTACAGGGCTTCAGGAAGAAACATACCTGGGAAATATTCCATATCACTTACTTTTTTGTTTTTCCCTGCAGAAGGGAATACTCGAGCTGAAGGTGTCTTATAACAAACATCGATTCTTGCAGGAATCAGTGGAAGGATTTATATCTGTATTTATGCAGTGTTTGCAGGCAGGTTTAGAACAACCTGCAGGGGCAATAGCTGGTTTGGTACCCCTTACAACAACGGAAAAATACAGACTTATTTATGATCTTAACAACTGCGGGCAGATTTTTCCGGTAAATAACCTTTGGGAAAGGTTACAGCAATATGTGACGAGTGACGACATTGCAGTAATGATTGACGATCAGAAGTGGAGCTACGCCGGGATATATAACCGGGCAAACAGGTTAGCACAATATCTGCAACATAAGCAGGTAGGTCCGGGTAACGTAGTGGCCATTATATTACCGCCGTCGTTGGATTTAGTTATTAGTATATTGGCGGTTTTTCAACTGGGGGCCTGCTTCCTGCCAATAGATCCGGTGATTCCCGGAAAACGAAAATCATTTATACTGTCAGATAGTGCTGCAAGTGTGATTTTGTCGGATATAAACCTGGTTAGAGATAAGGAAACAATAATTGCAGAAACAATCTTGCAGGTAGATGTAACAGTGATTGGTGAATTTGGGGAAGATGCTATGCTGAAGTACACAGAAGTTTCGCAGGATGCCCCAGCCTACATTATTTATACTTCTGGTTCTACAGGTTATCCCAAAGGAGTAGTAGTAAGCCGGCGTAATATCAATAACTATCTGTCGTGGGCGGCCGATCAATATGTATCCGGAGAACGGTTAACATTTCCATTATTTACCTCCATTTCTTTTGATCTTACTATCACCAGCATTTTTCTGCCACTCCTAACCGGTGGCAGGCTGCTTATATACGTACAGCGGGAACATGAAGTAATGCTTAGCAGGATAATAGAAGAAAATGAGATAGATATTATTAAATTAACTCCTTCTCATCTGAGAATAATCAAGGCACACGGCTATTGGCCAACCAGGTTAAAACGTGTAATAGTGGGTGGCGAATTCTTTGACAGGTGGCTGGCGGAAGAAATAGATCAGCTATCAGGTGGAGACATTGCAATATATAACGAGTATGGGCCTACGGAGGCAACTGTTGGCTGCACTGCTTATCGTTATGATCGGACTGTGGCTAAAGGAAGAAGTGTTCTGATAGGCCGGCCAGCGCCAAACTGCCGGCTGTATATTCTGGATAAACAACTGCAACCGGTGCCCGTAGGGGCTATGGGTGAAATCTATATCGGAGGAAGCCAGGTGGCAGCCGGATATATCTCTTCCGAAGAAAAAACGAAAGAGAAATTTATTGCTGATCCGTTTATAGACGGCGCCAGGATATACAGAACAGGAGACAGTGCAAGGATGTATGCTGATGGTAATATTGAGTACCTGGGTCGCTTGGATGAACAAGTAAAGATCAACGGATACCGCATTGAACCGGGAGAAATAGAAATGCAGCTAATGCAGTATCCGGGAATAGAACAGGCGAAGGTAGCCGTTGATAGAACACAATCCGGTACTGCCATTCTCCGTGCTTATTATATCGGAGATAGTACAATTGACGAAGGAGCCCTCAGCGATTTTCTGCTGACAGTTTTACCTGCCTACATGGTCCCGGTAAGTTTTACCCGGCTGGAAAGATTTCCCTTGACAATTAATGGAAAACTGGATCAACATGCGTTGCCATTGACCGATGATGAAGGAAGTAGAGCATTGGATGTAGCACCAGGCGAGAAAGAAAAGATTATAATAGGATTAATGTCAGAAATACTTGGTACTGGCACAATGGGAGTAAATGAGAACTTTTTCAGAAAAGGAGGTGACTCAATCAAAACCATACAGCTTTCGGCTAAGTTGTTGAAAGCGGGATTCAGGGTTAGTGTTAAAGATATATATTATCATCCTGTTCCTGCAGATCTGGCTTTGCTGTTGCAGCCAGTAGAAAAGCATGTCGGGCAGGGCAGGGTAGAAGGATATGCTGTGCTGAATGCAACGCAACATTGGTTCTTTGAAAATTTCACTATACAACACCATTATAATCAATCACTGCTGTTGCATATCCGGAATGGATGTGATGAATATACATTACAGACCGTATTTGCCGGTATACTGGAACATCATGATGCACTAAGAATGGTGGTGAAGTATAAATCAGGACAGCCTTTTTTGCATCAGCCCGCATTCGTGAAGAATATCGTACCAGGAGTAAGTGATCTGCGACAAATCGCTGATGCGGTTGAACAGATGGAAGAGCAGGCGATGGCACTACAGGCGGGTTTTAGTCTTACGGCAGGACCGCTGATAAAAATGCACCTCTTTAAAATGGATGACGGCGACCGCCTGCTGATCGTAATCCATCACTTGTTAGTGGATGGTATTTCGTGGCGTATATTGCTGGAGGACTTAGAGAGTGCTTACTTGCAAGCGATAAAAGGAGAAAGAATAATATTTCCACCCAAAACAAATGCTTTCCTTGTATGGAACAATGCATTATCGGATTATGCGGCAGGTAATGCAATGAAAAAAGAGCTGGAATACTGGCAGCGGCTGGATCTCAGTAAACTTATATCCATTGCACCGGATGTATTAGGGGATGCGATGCCTGTGAATAAGTATATAGCAACTTTTTCTCTCAATACTGTGCATACTCAGCAGTTGCTGACAACAGCCAATCGTGTCTATAGTACGGAGATTAACGATTTGCTATTATCCGCGCTTGCTATTTCTTTAGGAGAGCTGTTTGGCAGTGGCCAGTTTCCTGTCAATATGGAGGGCCATGGCCGGGAGAATATACCTGCAGACATTAATATCAGTCGTACCATAGGATGGTTTACCAGTATATATCCTGTCATATTGCGGAGTCATAACTCCTGTAATATCGGCAATGTAATACGGGAAATAAAGGAACAGTTGAGAAGTATCCCTTCGAAAGGGGTGGGATATGGGCTGTTGAAATATATGCAGGGAAAGGATAATCACCATCCTGTTTTTCAACTCCGCCCTCAGATAAGTTTTAATTACCTGGGAGGTTTTGACGATGTTGTACAAAATGAGCTGTTTGTTCCGGCTGCAGAGAGTAAGGGGGATAACAGCAGTGCTGAGAACCCAATGATTTATGACTTTGATGTCCAGGGAATGCATATTAAAGGGCAGCTTTCTTTTACCATTGTTGGTAATGGGAATCGCTTTAACCGGCAAACAGTTGAGAGTATGGCACTATCCTGCAAACAGGCACTTATAAATATTATTGACCATTGCATTGGAAAGACAACATCAGAAAGAACGCCTAGTGACTTTACATATAAGAAACTTACTGAAGAACAGCTTTCCTCATTGACTGAAAGATTTGTGTTCCGGGATATTTACCCGCTTACCCCCATGCAAAAGGCATTATTTTTTCATACACTGTCAAATCCTGATTCTTTTGCCTATAATACACAGTTTTCGTTTTCTATAAATGGAGATTTTCAACCTTCTGTATTTAAAAAATGCTTTTCATTAATATTGAAAAGATATGAGAATCTACGTGCGAATTTTGTCATGAGTGGGCTGTCTTCCCCACTACAGCTCATTGCAGAAGAAAAAGAGATGGTGTTTGAGGAAAAAGACATTTCCGGAATCGCAAATATAGCTGCGTTTATGGATGACTTTAAGAAAGACATGATTAGAAGTCCATATGATTTTGAGCAGGATTTGTTGATGCGTGTATTTGTTTTTAAAACCGGGATAGCGCAGTACGAAGTGATATGGTATTATCATCACCTATTGCTCGACGGCTGGTGCCTGAATATACTATTCCGCGAGATACTCGCTGCTTATTATCAGCTCGCCAATAACCAGCAGCCTGAGCTTCCTGAACCTCCTTCTTACCGGGATTATATACTATGGATGCAGGAGAAGGATTTCAGTGAGTCAGCAACATATTGGAAGAATTATATAAAAGGGTATACATCCGCGGAAACACTGCTAAAGAAAAGATTAGTTACGCCGGTTGCGGGTAATCCAAAGGATGTATCAGTTACCAGCCATTTCGATGAAACGGTAGTCAGAAAAATGACGGCTATCGCGCAAGAAGAACATTGTACGCTTTATACACTTATTCAGGCTGCCTGGAGTCTATTAATGTCGCGTATGAGCAACCAGAACGATATTATATTTGGGCAGGTGGTGTCCGGGAGACCAAATATATTGGACGTAGGTGATATGGTTGGGCTTTTTATTAATACAATCCCCAAAAGAGTAATCATAGATGAATCTCTCACACTTAGAGATTTAATCCACCAGTTACTGAATGATGATATAGCATCCATGGAACATCATACTTTTCCATTGGGAGATATTCGTTCGGGAAGGAGTGTATTGTTTGACCATGTTATTGTTTTTGAGAATCAGTACCAGCTAATGGAAATAGAAGAGGAAATGGCGGTTTTGGATTTTAAAATTACGCATACAGAAAGCTATGATCCAAATGAGTATGACCTTTCTGTGTTTATAGCATTAAAGAATAATGAATTGATTTTTGAAATCAGATATAACGGATCGGCTTATTTAACCAAAGATATAGAAGATCTGCAACATGATCTGCAACGTATCATTACTTTACTTACGACAGATATTAATTGCCGGATTGCCGGAATTTTTGTAGCCCTTGCAGCAAATAACCTGGTGCTGCCCGACATTTCTTTGAGCTGATATCTGCAAAATGATATTACATATGGATGTTTATCTAAAACCTAATACCGTCATGGAGCCCCTGTTTGATCAATGGTATGCCTGGCCACACCTGATCTCGCCAGCCACTGCTGCAATGAATGTAACCGGCAGGCACTTGAGGATTATGCAATCTTTTTTGAAAGCGCCTGAATTGCATGCTACAGCTGTCAGAACTCCTAAAATGAAGGGCGGCCCATTTATGGATGTGAAAATTGAACGAATGGAGGAAGTAAGGCAGTTAATGGAAGATACCTATCAGAAAAGAGAATACCAAATAGCTTTTTCAACGGCGATCAGGGAGTTGGATCAACTTTTGAAAAGCCATAAAAGTGGGTATAGCATGGAATATCTGTACGAATTAGTGCCGGAAATTCTGAAAGGATATGTAGAGTTGGTATATGATCTAAATAATCATCCGGCATACCGGCTTTTTGAGTCGTTATTGTATCGCAGCAGGCTATATGACCCGCTGGCGCAGAGTATAGCGCTATGGGTAACAAACAATGATGAACGCCCTTTTGTATTGAGTACCCCACGGCTAAAAAATGATACTGATACGCTGCACTTTCAGATTCCTTTCTCTCACGCGGTGATTGATGAACTTGGGAAAATGAAGCGACAGGCAGCAGATCCGGAAGGAATAAAGAAGATGTTGGGTGTTGCACCAGATGATGAAACACTTTTTGCTTCTTTCTTTACAACAGATCCACCACCTGTATATAAACATTACAAAGGAGATAAAATCAGAATACGATACTTCGGACATGCCTGTATACTGGCAGAAACAAAAGATGTAAGCCTGCTTATAGATCCACTAATCAGTTATTATGGCTATGATGTAGAACGAACGAGGTTTTCAGATGCAGATCTGCCAGATGTAATTGATTATGTACTGATCACCCATAATCATCAGGATCATATTTTATTTGAGACTTTGCTGCCAATCCGCCATAGAATAAGGAACCTGGTTGTACCTGCCACTACCGCAGGGTCGTTGCAGGATCCCAATCTGAAGTTGATGTTTAATCAGTTGGGATTTAGGAATGTACTGGAAATTCATGAATTAGAATCAATTCAGTTTGAAGATATTACAATAACCGGGATACCATTTATAGGTGAGCATGGCGACCTTAATATTCATGCAAAGATGTGTCATCATGTGAGGGCGGGGGAATTTTCAATGTTATTTGTTGCAGATGCCTGTAACATTGAACCCCGATTATATCAACATATCAGAGAAGTTATTGGGAAGGTAGATGTTGTTTTCCTGGGGATGGAGTGTGATGGAGCGCCGCTAACCTGGTTATATGGGCCACTGCTGACAACATCTATGAACATGATCAATGATCAGTCAAGGCGTCTTGCCGGTTCCAATTTTGAAAGGGGAAAGGCATTGATAGAAGCTTTCGATCCGAAGGAAGTATATGTTTACGCCATGGGTATGGAGCCCTGGCTTGAATTTATCAGCAGTATCAGATATACCGCCACATCAACGCCTATTATTGAATCTGATAAACTGGTTGCACATTGCCGCAGACAGGGAAAAGTAGCAGAAAGATTGTTCGGTGAAAAGGAACTTTTTTATGAAAAATTCAATGTAACACAATAAGCATTACCACGTTTTTGTATCAAGTGTTATATACACTATTAACTGTTACAGTATGAAATTTGAAGCGTCTTATCACCAGGAGAGACTGTGGTTCATCGATAGATTTGAAAGAGGGAATATCTATGATAACAGCCCGGTATATCATAATGTACCCATTATATTATACTTGCATGGAGTAGTGGATCACGGAATTATGGAGTTAGCAGTCCGGGAACTAATACAACGGCATGATGCGCTTAGGACTGTTTTTGAACAATCGGATAATTTGCCATATCAGCAGGTGGATGAGCATGTCGCTTTTCAGCTTGGTACCTGTGTAGTAGATAATGCGGATGAAGATCTGTTGACATATGCATTGTCGCTGGCATTGCAACCAATGTCTTTTTTAGGTGAACCCTTGATCCGCGGTTGGATGGTCACATCAGTTTCACAGCAACAGCTACTGGTGATCAGTATTCACCATAGTATCATAGACAAACCTTCTGTATATCTGCTTATAAGGGAACTGACAGTGTTATATCAAGCCAGGATCAATTGTACTGAAGCTCTCTTGCCGGCTCCGCTGTTACAATACAGTGCTTTTTCAAATTGGCAGAAGAACCTCGGAGTATCGGCCACGAATGCACTGTTATCCTATTGGAAAAGAAAACTGAAAGGAAAGCTACAGGTGGTTGAGCTACCTCTGGACCGGCCACGGTCTCTGATTCATACATACACAGCTGCAAGACAAACATTTCGCCTGGATCCGTTGTTCGAAGACGAAATGAAACAGGCTTGTCAGGCTACCGGTGTTACACCCCGCGTGTTTTTGCTGGCTGCATTTAAATTGCTGCTGAAAAACTATTCCGGTGTAGCAGAAATTGTAGTCGGTATTCCCGGCGTAAACAGAGTACAGCAGGCGCTGAAAGATACGATAGGTCCCATTTCAAATCTTCTTGTGCTACGCACTTTTGTGGAGGAGCAGCTTACATTTTCAGATCTTGCAACCACTATTACTGATACTGAACAAGAAGCAATGCAGTTTCAGAGTATGCCCTTTGACCAGCTCGTAAAAGAGCTGGCGCCCAAAATAGATATGGGACGTACGGCACTGTTTGATATATTATTTCAGTATGAAGAAGAGCATGCTATAATTTATGACACAGCATCTCTGCGCCTGGAGTACATAGAAACCAACCAGGGATGGGGTAAGTATGACCTGAATCTGCTGATACAAAAGCAAGCTGATGGTCATACCGGAATATTAACATATAACAGTGATTATTTTGATAATGATACAATCAACAGGATGATAAAGCATTATCTGAAACTGTTGAAAAATGCAGCTAATGAACCTGCTACTCAAATAGGCCGGTTGTCACTTTTGTCGATCGAAGAAAGCGAAGAAATAATCTCTGCTTTCAATACCACAGGTATTAATTACCCCGAGAGTTCCACCATCATTGATCTTTTTAATCTACAGGTAGATAGATACCCTGCAAAGATAGCCCTTACGGACGGGGACATACGTTTGACCTATGCAGAACTGGATGTACGCGCTAATCAGGTTGCCCATGCATTACGCAGAAGGGGAGTAGGCCCTGAAGACGTTGTTGCACTGGCATTGGAACATCGTATGGAGATGATTGTTGCTATTCTCGGAACGTTGAAGACGGGGGCTGCCTATCTGCCATTGGATCGTCACTACCCGGATGCAAGAACAAAATTTATGATAGAAGACAGTGGCTGCCGGATGATAGTGAGCACCAATAGATATAATTGTGCTGTAATTGACAAAGATGCTGCGCTTTTATTGGACCGGGATATTCGCGACGAGGATACCGGAAAGATAGAAAACACAGCGACACCCGATAGCCTGGCCTACATTATCTATACATCGGGAACAACTGGGAAGCCCAAGGGAGTAATGATTGAAAACAAGAATGTGGTTAGATTGTTTTTTAATAACCACGCCTTATTTGACTTCAATGAAAATGACGTTTGGAGCCTGTTCCATTCATGCTGCTTTGATTTTTCAGTTTGGGAAATGTACGGGGCATTGTTGTTTGGCGGAGAACTGGTAATTGTTCCAAAGGTAGTAGCAAGGGATACGCCTGCATTCCTCCAATTTCTCCGGGAACATCAGATAACAATATTAAATCAAACACCTACCGCTTTCTATAACCTGAGTGAAACTATTCCTGAAGGAGATCAATCCCTGAAGATCAGGTATGTTATTTTTGGTGGAGAAGCATTGGTACCTGCTAAACTTTCCAAGTGGAAGCGGATTTATCCGGCAACCCGCCTGATTAATATGTACGGGATTACAGAAACCACCGTCCATGTGACTTATAAGGAGATTACCGATCAGGAGATCCGGATCGGAAAAAGCAATATTGGAAAGCCAATTCCCACTACTACGGTATATATTCTGGATAGTCAGCAGCAGCTGGCACCTGTGGGTATAACAGGCGAGATATACGTCGGCGGAAAAGGCGTAGGTCGTGGATATAAAGGGAACACTGAACTCACTTCCAGCCGGTTTGTTGATAACCCGTTTTCTCCAGGGGAAAAATTGTATCGTTCCGGTGACAGTGGAAGATGGTTAAAAAACGGGGACATAGAATATTATGGCCGTATAGATCAACAGGTACAGTTGCATGGATTTCGTATCGAACCTGCAGAAATTGAATCGCGGCTTGCGGCCTATCAGGGCGTGAAAGACGCCGTAGTGGTTTTATGGAACCGGGAGGAACAGCAATCACTTTGTGCATATTATGTGGCGGAAGAAGAGGTTGATGTACCTGCACTGCGTTTATTCTTGTCGGCCTTCCTGCCGGACTATATGATACCCTCTTATTTTGTATGGTTGGAAAGTATACCATTAACAGTAAATGGAAAGGTAGATAGACAAGCATTGCCAGCACCTTCCATCACACTGGAGAAGGATAGGGCCGCCCCTGGAAATGAATTGGAGCGGCAATTGGTAAAGATATATGAAGAGGTGCTTGGTGTGGCGAATATTAGTATTAATGATAATTTTTTCTTTTTAGGCGGCGATTCGATTAAAACGATACAAGTATCATCCCGATTGCATAAGGAGGGTTATGAACTAAAAGTGCAGGATATCTTCAGGTACCCGGAAATAAAAGACTTGTCTGCCTGTATCCGCAAGAAAAGTAGCTCTTTAGATCAGCATATTGTTGCAGGAAGTGTTCTTTTGTCTCCCATACAACGCTGGTTTTTTACTGCTGATAATACAGACAGGCACTATTTTAACCAGGCTGTTGTATTGAAGTTTGATTATCACGTACATGAAGATACTGCAGTGGCTGTTTTTACAAAATTGACTGCACATCATGATGCCCTGCGAATGACCTTCCATACCCGAGGAGAGGAAATTATTCAGGAAACACAACGGGAAGGACGACCTTTTTCATTGGAAATATCAGATTTGTCAGCAGTAGCGGAAGGCAAACACGAAGCTACAATTACTGCAAAGGTGAATGAGGTACAAGGTAGCATTGATCTGGAGAACGGCCCCCTGGTTAAACTGGTTTTATGCTATACAGGCCATAGTACCCGGTTGTTTATCATCATTCATCACCTGGTGGTTGATGGTATTTCGTGGCGCATTCTACTGGAGGATATTGATACCCTTTTTCGACAGCAGCTGGAAAATAGAATAATGCAGCTGCCTGTTAAAACTACTGCTTTTAGTGAGTGGACAACACGTTTGCATGAGTATGTAACAACCCGGCAGTTTGAAAAAGCAAGGGAGTACTGGAGCAAAAAAGCATCAGGCAGGACAGAGATAGTTCCGCTGGATTTTGAAGGAACAGCATCGCGACTTGAAGATGGAATTGGGGCATATTTTATTTTGCCAACAGAACTTACTTCGAAGTTGTTAACTATTGCGAACCTGGCCTACCATACCAATGTGCAGGATTTATTGTTGACTGCATTTACAACAGCATTGGAAGCAGTATTTGGTATATCAGAAATCAGTATTGCTTTGGAGGGACATGGACGGGAGGGTATTGGTGTAGATGCAGATATAAGTCGCACCGTTGGATGGTTTACAACTATTTATCCCGTAAAGCTTTCGTCAGTTCCAGGTAATCTGGGACAGCAAATCAGGATAAATAAAGAATGCCTGCACAGGGTACCCAACGGCGGCATTGATTTCGGAATCTGTAAATATTTTATTAGTGACGCAGACTGTTTACAGCAAAAAGATCCGTCTGTCCGGTTTAATTACCTGGGGCAGTTTGACTCAGACACTTCTGCATTGTCATTTGATGTGAGCAGTGAGACTGGTACAACGGCGAGCTATAAACGAAAATGGCTATATGCGTTAGACGTATCAGCCATTGTAACAGGAGGGCGTTTGCACGTACGGACATCTTTCAGTAAAAAACAATATCAGCAAAGTACCATCGATAGTCTTATGGCTGCTTATGAAAAAGCGCTTAAAGATGTAATCAGCCATTGTATGGCGATTGAAAATCCCGTTTGTACACCGATTGATTTTACATACAGTGAGTTAAGTATTAGCGAGGTAGATACTCTTCAACAGCGATATGATCTGCAGGATATGTATCCTTTGTCACCAATGCAGGAAGGAATGCTTTTTCATTCGCTGCTGGATCCCGCATCTTACCTGGTCCAATTCTCTTATACATTAAAGGGGAGTATTGATATAGCAGCTATGAAGGAGGCATTTGGCCAGCTCGTGCAGCGCCATGATGTGTTACGTACTGTTTTTATCTATGAAGGGCTGGAAAGGCCGTTGCAACTGGTATTGAAACAGTTAAATGGAACTTGTGAATTTACTGATGTAAGGGAGGAAGTGCGCCTGCGTGGGAGACCGGAGGTAATAGACCTGTACCGTCAGCAGGAACGTGGTAAGCATTTCCGTCTTGACAAAGATCTGTTAATCCGTATTCATATTTTACGCACCGGCAGCGACGATTACGAATTCATTTGGTGTTATCATCATATACTGATGGACGGGTGGTGTACTAATATATTGATCCGTGAGTTTACAAAGCTCTATGAGGCAGCTACTACCGGTAGTAATGCCATACTTCCTACCCTTACGCCATATGTAAATTATATCGCCTGGCTGGAACAACAGAATACACAATTGTCAGGAAGCTATTGGGAAAAATACCTGTTTTCTTACGATGGCCCCACCGGTTTTCCGAAATCGGGGACAGCAGGGCAAACAGAAGGCAAGCGTCACGTGGAGGAAGAAGTGATGGTGCTTGGGATACCTTTGGTGAACAGGATGAAGACTATTGCCAATGAAACAGGCGTAACATTAAATACATTGATGCAAACCGCCTGGGGAATTTTGTTGTCAAGATATAATAATACCAATGATGTGGTATTTGGCGCGGTTGTGTCAGGAAGGGCTGCCGAGATAGGCGGTGTGGAAAGTATGATTGGTTTGTTCATTAACACAATTCCGGTGAGAATAGTGCTGGAGGAAGGCGGAACAGTGGCATCTCAGCTTCGGAGGGTACAGGAACGCGCCTTGGAGAGCCTCCGATATGAATATTATCCTCTTGTTACTATTCAGACAGAGCTATTTAATGGTAGAGAACTGATTAATCATATTATGGCATTTGAAAATTTTCCTGTGCTGGACCAGATAACTGGTTCGTCGAAAATAACAGCTACTACAGGATATCAGGTGACAGATGTGGAAGTTTTTGAACAAACTAATTACGACCTGACTATCGTCATTGTACCAGGGGAAGAGATAACGGTCAAATGTTGGTTTAACCCAGGTACTTACAACAGAGAATTAGTTGCTACAATATTACAGCAGTTGTCCAGGATTATAGTGCAGATGACCGGAGATACTCAACGGCAACTTAAAAGTATTTGCATACTGGATGATACGGAGTTGGACTTGTTGGTTTATGACTTCAATAATACTGCTAAAGATTACAATCGTCATATTACTATTCATGAATTATTTGAACAGCAGGTTATAAAAACACCCCATGCTGCTGCGCTTATTTACGAAGACCAATTGCTGACATATCGGGAACTAAACGCACGTGCCAACCGGATGGCAAGGCAGATAACAGCAAACAATACTGAAGCAGGAGAACTGGTGGCTATTCTCATGAACCGTTCGCCGGAAATGATCATCAGCCTTTTCGCAATCCTGAAATCAGGTGGAACTTACGTGCCTATAGAGCCACATCTTCCGGATGCCCGGATTATTCGATTGCTGGCTTCATTAGGATGCAGGAAACTGGTAATAGACAAGCAGCAAATCGAAAGATTAGCCGGTATCAGAAAAGCCGTCCCTAATCTGGAACAGGTATATTGCTTTGATTTGCCGCAAACGGATACCCATTGTGCTAATATTGAAGCAGATACCGGTAAGTATGGCAATGACAACCTCAATAGACCAGTAAGTGCGGATGATGTCGCATATGTTATTTTTACATCAGGTTCTTCCGGAATGCCGAAGGGAGTTGTTGTCAGACATCAGCCGGTGATTAACCTGATAGAATGGGTAAATAATACCTATCACATAGGACGGTATGATAAGGTATTGTTTGTATCATCATTAAGTTTTGATTTGTCAGTTTATGATATTTTTGGTTTACTGGCCGCCGGCGGAACGGTACAAATAGTTCCCAATGCAGATATCGGTGATCCCGGAAAGTTATTGCGGCAGATATATAAATACGGGATTACTTATTGGGATTCTGCTCCCGCAGCACTTCAGCAATTAACCCCCTGGCTGGAAGAAGAACAAACGAAGGATAATTCGTTAAGACTGGTATTCCTTAGTGGCGACTGGATTCCGCTGGGTTTACCCACTGGCATAAAGAAAGTTTTCCGAAAAGCGGAGGTAATTGCGCTTGGGGGAGCCACAGAAGCAACTGTTTGGTCTAATTATTATCCGGTGCATGCAATAGATCCACAATGGAAAAGTATCCCTTATGGTAAGCCAATGCAAAATGCGAAATATTATATCCTTGATAAGGATTTGCAACCATGCCCGATTGGAGTGCCAGGAGATCTTTTTATAGGAGGAGAATGCATTGCCGATGGATACCTCAATGAAGTAGAACTGACTGCCTTCCGGTTCATAATTAATCCTTTTTGTGTAGGCGAAAAAATGTATCGTACAGGAGATACTGCCAGGTGGTATGCAGACGGGAATATTGAATTTCTTGGAAGGAAGGATGCGCAGGTAAAGATCCGCGGACATCGTATTGAATTGGGAGAAATTCAGTATCAAATGCGGCAGGTCCCCGGCGTGAAAGAAGCGCGCGTTTTTGTTCAACAAAATCAGGCAGCAGATAGGTTCCTTTGCGCTTATTTTATCTCAGATCAGACAATAGAAGCGGGGTATCTGAGAACGCGGTTGCAGGGAGAATTACCTGCCTATATGGTCCCCGTTCATTTTATACAGATTCCGGCATTTCCTGTTACCGTTAATGGAAAATTGAACATGGCAGCACTGCCGAATCCGGTTGAATGTAATAGCGGACGAAGTATTATTCAACCACGTAATCAGATAGAGCAACAATTGCTACAGAGTTGGGCGCATGTTTTTAAGATGTCTGAAGATGCCATTAGTATACATGATAATTTTTTTGAACTCGGAGGGCATTCCATTAAAGCCGCGGTGTTAGTGTCGTATATCAATAGAAAGATGAATACCGATTTGCCATTACGAACCGTCTTTTCAGCGCCCACCATTGCAGAACTTTCACTACACTGTAAGCCCACGCAGGCGAGCAATTTAATAGCACTTAGAAAGGCTGAGAAAAAAGAATACTATAAAACAACATCCACTCAGCAGCAACTTTTTCTGGTACAGAAAATATACCCGCAATCAACCGCATATAACCTTACCTATGTTTATGACATGGATGATGCTATGTCGCTGGAAAAGTTAACTGTGGTAGTTAATATGCTGATCAGAAGACATGAAGCACTGAGAACTTCTTTTCAGCTGCGGAAAGGCCGATTGATACAATTCATAGCGCCGGAGCTTCAGATTAAAATTGAGAATATACCCATACAGGCTGATGATATTGCAGCGTTTAGAAAGCAATTAAAGAAACAGTTGGAGAACTTCATACGCCCATTTGACATGAACATGGCTCCGTTGATTAGGATTGGATATGTTGATGGATTAAGAAAAGTGGCTTTAGTGGATATGCATCATATAATATCTGATCATATATCGCAGCAGATACTGGCAAAAGAATTAACCAGTCTTTTACAGGGGAATGGATTGCAGGTACAACAGTTTCAGTATAAGGATATTGCTGAAGCAAGGGGCACAAAACAGTTCCGGAAGCATTTTGAAAAAATGGAGAATTACTGGGTTGCTAAGCTAAGTGGCACGCTACCTGAAATTAATCTCTTAGATAGAACCCGCCCGGCTGTCAAGTCTTTCGAAGGAGCGAGAATTGACTTCATTATTGAAGAAGAAGATACACAATGGCTCAAAGCATATGCGTATAATGAGAAAACAACGCTAAATGTCTTGATCCTAACACTTTTTAATGTATTGATAGCCGCTGTTAGTGGGATGGAAGAAGTGCTTATAGGATTTAATATGTCGGGAAGGAACAGTCAGGAAGTGGAAAATGTAGTGGGTGCGCTACTGAATACATTGGTCTTGCACACCTTCCCGCTTTTAGACAGACGTTTCAACGATTATTTTAAAACAGTCAGCGCCACATTCATTGAAGCCGTGGAACACCAGGAATTTACTATGGACGATTTGCTGGCGGCCCTTAATCTACCGCGTGATACTTCCCGTAACCCTCTTTTTGAAATTATGTATGATTTTCATGAACTGAAGAGTGAAGATGAAAATAATATTTCTTTACAATTAGACAATGTACTGGAAAATAATGCTTCGAAATTTGATCTTTATTTACGGATTAGTGCAGGCGCTAAATTATATGGATCCTTTTATTACGCCAGTGCTGTTCTTGATGAAGAGACTATTCTCCGATATGTTGATGTTTTTCGGAAATGTATTGCCAACATACGGGAAAACAAAGATATACTGTTGAGAGATATGGATGTTTTTGTAATAAATAAAAATATAATGTCATTATGATGAGCATGGAAAAGATCATGATGAATCAGCCGTTGCATTTTTTATTTGAAGAGGCGGTATTGAGATATCCTGAGCATACAGCTGTTATCTGTCAGCAGCAATCCATTTCTTATGCAGCGCTGGATAAAAAAGCGGAAGGAATAAAAAACTATCTCCTGTCGGCTGGGTTGCAAAAAGGAGCTCCTGTGGCGATAATGATGCCATCATCCGTTGAAGCAATTGCTGCGCTGTTGGGTGTTCTAAAGGCCGGTGGGGCTTTTCTGCCTATACATCCGGATATTCCGGCTAATCGGTTTAAATACCTCATGCAAAATAGCGGTTGTGAGTTCCTATTGTTTAAGAATATGCAGCGGCCGCTGCCAGCCGGCGTACATGCATTAGATCTTATGAAAGAGGAAACCTATACAGGGCATGTGCCTGTTCCGGCACCAGCTGTAGTAGGATCAGATCTTGCCTATATTTTATATACATCCGGGTCAACCGGTGATCCTAAAGGTGTGATGATTGAGCATCGCAGTATTGTTAATTATATTACCTGGGCTTCCCGTACCTACCTTCGAGGGGAGCAACTCAATTTTCCCTTGTTTACACCGTTAAGCTTCGATCTCACGCTGACTTCCATCTTTACACCATTGATCAGCGGAAGCACTATTATTGTTTTTGAGGAAGATCTGAGTAAGATCAATTTACATAGGATACTGGAGCATGAAAAAGTAGATATTGTGAAGCTGACGCCGTCACACCTGAAAATGATCAATCGTTTACAGATTACGCGTAGTGCAATAAGAAAGTTTATTGTTGGGGGAGAAGCGCTGGAAACGTCATTGGCGGCGAGTATCACCGGGCAGTTCCCGGATGTTGAAATCTATAATGAATACGGCCCAACGGAGACTACCGTTGGTACTATGGTTTACAAGTATCGTCATGGGGTAGATGATACCCCAACGGTTCCACTGGGGGTCGCAATCGATCACACACAGGTATTTGTACTTGATAGCCAGCTGATACCTGTACCTGAAGGAGAACAGGGCGAAATATACATTAGTGGTGCGGGATTAGCGAGAGGATATGTTGATTCACCGGAACTTACCCGTCATCGGTTTATAGATAATCCATATGCACCTGGCGAGCGGCTATATATTACAGGCGATATTGCTACTGTGTTACCCGATAATCTGATAGAATTTGGAGGCAGAAGCGATGACCTGATAAAAATCAACGGTTATAGAATTGAACCGGAGGAGATCCGGAAAGTACTTTCCAGGGTGGCTGGTATCACCGACTGCTACATTACAGCGATGAAAATCGCCACAGAAGAGCTGGCACTCTGTGCCTATTATATTTCAGAAAGAGAGATGTCAATAAAGGAAATGAAGAGGATGTTGTCAGAGTATGTTCCGCAATACATGGTACCTGTTCATTTTATCAGGGTTAGGGAGTTTACACTTACTTCTAACGGGAAACTGGATAAGCATTTGTTACCTAAGCCGGAATCTCTGGCGGTAGAGGAAATTATTCAACCTGTGCATGAAATGGAAAAACTTTTAGCCGGTTATTGGAAAGAAGTATTGGACCTGGAGGAAGTAGGTGTCTGCAACAGTTTTTTTGATATAGGCGGCAACTCGCTTAAGGTTATTGAAGTCTGTCAGTTGTTGAAAGCGCACGTCGGTGAATCAGAGGAAGATCTTATTCTGCTGTTTTTCAAGTATCCTACTATTCGCTCATTTGCTGCTTACTTTCGTTCAAAAGCTTCAATCGGCGAGGAAGAGGGGCAACCTGAGGATCTCTTAATATCTCAAAGCCGATTCGCAAAAATACGCAAAAGCGGACTGGAGGATTGATAAAATAAGTTAACACCACCACCACATCTATCATCAATAAATAGTTCCCATGAATGAGCAACTGACAGGTCTGGAAGTGGCTGTGATAGGTATGTCCTGCCGATTTCCGGGTGCTGATAATGTAGACGCCTATTGGGAAAACCTGAAAAATGGAATTTCCTCTCTTTCTTTTCTGAACGATGAGGAAATAAATGCCATGCCGAAGGACTATGCCAGTCATCCACAGTTTGTAAAATCCAAAGGAGGCCGGATAGATGGAGCATTGCAATTTGATGCTGCATTTTTTGGCTATACTCCTAATGAGGCAGCGCTTATGGATCCGCAGACCCGCATTATGCATGAACTGGTATGGGAAGCCCTGGAGGCTGCAGGATACAACAGCTTGGATTATAAAGGACGAATTGGCTTTTTTGTTACAGCCGGCGAGCACACTCTCTGGGAAGTGAAAGCGCATTGTTCTCCTCTGTGCGATGTAGTCAGCCGTTTTATGGCAGACAAAGTGGCTCAAAAGGACTATATGGGAAGTCTTATAGCTTATAAGTTAAACCTCACCGGTCCGGTGGTATCGCTTTCTACTGCCTGTTCTTCCTCGTTGGTAGCAGTGCATATGGCAACCAGGGCATTGTTGGAGGGAGAGTGCAGAATAGCAATGGCCGGTGGTATTTCAGTTTCATTGAATATACCCAATGGATACTACCATGAGAAAGATATGGTGCTATCTTCTGATGGCTACTGTCGCGCATTTGATGAAAAGGCGGATGGAACAGTAAATGGTCAGGGTGGGGCTGTAGTGGTGTTAAAAAGATATGAGGAGGCGTTGGCAGATGGAGATAATATTATGGCAGTGATAAAAGGCACCGCTGTTAATAACGATGGGGCGCAGAAAATCGGATATGCCGCACCAGGCATTAAAGGGCAGGAAGCGGTAGTTCGCAGTGCACTTCGTATGGCCGCTGTAGCACCTGAAACCATCAGTTATGTTGAAACACATGGTACAGGTACAAGTCTTGGTGATCTGATTGAAATCGAAGCATTGACAAAAGCATTCAATACCACCCGAAAGCAATATTGTGCAATTGGCGCTGTTAAAACGAATATAGGACATACGGACACTGCCGCCGGTTTGGCAGGATTTATTAAAACAGTCTTACAACTCAGGCATCGCTTATTGGTACCAAGCCTTCACTTTGAAAAGCCTAACCCTAAAATAAATTTTGCCAATTCGCCCTTTTATGTACATACTACACTTGAAAAATGGAATAGTGAAATATATCCATTGAGAGCAGGCGTGAGTTCATTTGGTATAGGGGGCACAAATGCCCACGTTGTACTCGAAGAATACCTGGCGGTGAAACATGATGCCGTGCCGTCTTCTTATCATGTGTTGTCTGTTGCAGCGCAATCTGCAACTGCGTTACAGCAACAGTTAGCCAATATTGCTGTTGCGTTGCGACAATGTCCGGAGAAATCACTGGAAGATATTTGTTATACCCTGCATACAGGGCGACGACATTTTAGCCATCGCTATTCCGTGGTGGCAAAAAACCGGGAAGAGATATGGGAGAAGATCAACACAGCTAATGTGGTAACAGCTGGCAATGTGGCCCGGGAAACTCCTTTAACTGTATTACTGTTTCCTGGTCAGGGTTATCAGTATATCAATATGGGAAGGCAGTTATATGAACAAATAACAACTTTCAGGGAAGCGGTTGACACGTGCGCAGAAATACTGGAGACGCATTTGCAGGAGGATATCCGTATATATATATCAGGCGATATTGGTATAGAGAAGGAAGAGGTTATTTACCATCAACACATTGCCCAACCACTGATGTTTGTTATCTCTTACGCACTCACTTGTGTACTGCAGCAGTGGGGGATAAAGCCGGATGCTATATTGGGACAAAGCATAGGTGAATATGTGGCAGCTTTTTGGGCTGGAGTATTTGAATTAGAGGAAGTATTGCTTTTGGTGGCAGTGCGCGGAAAATTAATGGAACAACTACCGCGCGGAGTAATGTTGTATGTACCGATGCCAGAATACGACCTGCAGAATATGCTGGACCCGGAACTTGCGATTGCCACCGTTAATGAACCCGGTTGTCTGGTAGCTGGTGAAGAAACAGCAATATCAGAACTGGAGCGTAAGTTAAAGCAACTTCGTATTATAACCATGCGCCTTGAAATTTCCCACGCCGGGCATTCTCGTTTGCTGGATGGGATGCTCGATGAATTTGCGTTGGCATTGCGAAGAATAACGTTGAAAACCCCCACTATTCCTTTTGTGTCCAACATTACCGGTGATTGGATTAGCGCTGCCACGGCTGTTGATCCGCAGTACTGGATAGATCACATTAGGAAAACAGTAAGATTATCTGATGGCCTTAAGAAAATTGCAGCTGTGGAAAATGCTGTATATATTGAAGCCGGACCGGGAAATACACTTGGTAGCAGTCTTGCAAGGTTCTATGAACAACAGAAAACACCATTGAGGGTGATGTCCTTGTTGCAACGCGCGAATAGTTCACATGATGATGTGCAATATCTGTATACTAAATTGTCGCAGTTGTGGGCCTTCGGTGTAAATATAGACTGGACAGCCTTTTATGGCCAACAGCAACAAAAAAAAGTGGCGTTACCTACTTATCCGTTTGATAGGAAAGTATTTACACTTGACGAACTGCCGGCTTCTTTTGGAGTGCCCGATCCTGGTCAGCGAAAGAACGATTTCAGAGAGTGTTTTTACATGCCGGGATGGAAAAGAAAGCTTATTGAGGTACCCATTATAGAAACAAATAATGAGATCTTATTTATCAATAAGCCAGGGAGATCCGGGGCTTCTTTTGCTGAGTGCCTGCAGAATTATGTATCCGATGTTACGATTGTAGACGATTGGGAAACAGTCGTGAATCTTCCCGGAGTAATCGTCTATTTTGTCCCCGGGGAATTTATTGAGGATATTACTCTTTCTTATTTCCAGGACATTCAGCAACGATATTTTTATGAGCTGTTGAAAATAGCCAGAATTGCAGGGAAGCAGAATCGAAGTACGCGTTTGTTTTTACTTACAGAAGGACTGCATGATGTGATAGGAAATGAAAATATTAATCCGGTACCGTCCACATTATTGGGGTTGCTAAAAAGTATTAATCAGGAATATGCGGGACTTCGCTGTTATAATATTGACTGGAGTGATTTTAATGACAATGTGGATGAAAAGGTGAAACAGCTGTTGGCAGAGATAAATGACAATGCACCCGAGAAGATGATAGCCTACCGCGGTAGTTATCGTTGGGTACAAACACTGGAGCCGATGTCAGCACAACAGCTGATTGATCAGCCTTCGCGTATTCGTAGAGGTGGCGTTTACCTGCTGGCCGGAGGGCTTGGAAATGTTGGATTTGTGATCGCTGAATACCTCGCTACGCAATACGGAGCAGATCTTATTATCACTGGTAGGCAGGCGTTACCGGCGCGTAATACCTGGGATGCTGTAATTGGTGACAAACAAATCAACCAACAACTAAAATACAGGATTTCTAAGATCAGAAAATTAGAGGCCACGGGTGTAAACGTCCGCTATCATGCTGCGGATGCCGCGGATGAAGATCAAATGAAAGAGGTGATTGCAGACGCTTTGGCCAATGAGGGAACAATACACGGTGTTATTTATGCGGTAACAGATATTGGCCGGCATCAAAAAAGTTTGATAGCCGATATTGAGCCGTCACAGGTTGAAACACAGTTTCGTACTAAAGGAGATGGGCTGTTAATTCTGGATAGGTTGACGAAAGACCTGCCAATGGACTTCTTTCTCCTGCTCTCCTCTGTATCCGCTATATTTGGCGGCCTGGGGTATGCTGCGTACACATCTGCGAATATCTTTATGGACGCATTTGTACACTATCAAAGAAAAAAAGGACATACGCGCTATATTAGTTTTAATGCCCCGGGATGGACTTATTACGATGATGACCTTTGTATACAGGCTTACGAAAAATCCGGCTACAATGAAAGAATGACCTTTTCCGAAGGAGTACTAGCCGTGGAAACTGTTCTGAAAGCCGTGGGGAATGGACAAGTATTTATTTATTTGAGTGATCTTGAATACAAGATAAATAACTGGGTGAATGTTGGTACGCAGGAGTTAACCCCCTTTACCACAGTGGAGAGAAAAGGAATCAGGCGTCCGGATTTACTTACTGCATATATCGAACCTGGAAATGAAACGGAACGAAAACTTGCAGCATTATGGGAGGAAGTCTTTGGTTTTGACGTACTGGGCATTAGGGACGATTTCTTTGAAATTGGAGGAGACTCTCTGAAAGCGATTAAACTGATCGCTAAAATAGAACATGTATTTCATAAAAATGTGCTCCTGAATGAGTTTCTTAGTGCCAGAACTATTGAACAGATAGCGCAGATTATAAGTGACAAAGAGAAGGGGCATTATAGGAACATTCCATTGTCAGAAAAAAGAGCGTATTATGAGCTGTCTTCTGCGCAGAAACGTCTTTATTTCCTTCAGAAGGCAAATCCCGACAGTATTTCTTATAATGAACAGATTGTAATAAGCATTCGGGGAAGTATTACTCCACCGGATATTAAATATGCTTTGCAGCAACTTTCAGCCAGACATGAGGCGATAAGAACATGTTTTATCGAATTGGATGGTATCCCGTATCAGGTAGTGAAGGATATGGTGGATATAGAGGTTGTATATCGTAATAGCAGGGAGGATGTTCATCAGTGCCTGCAGGAATTTATACGGCCTTTTAACCTGCAGCATGCGCCCTTTCTGAGGATGTTGGTGTTAACATCAAAGTCGGGAGAGACTATAATTATGCTGGATCTCCATCATCTTATAATAGATGGTATTTCTTTCAATATATTTAAAAGAGAATTATTATCCCTGCTGAAACATCTGACCCCGCCACCCGTTAGGCTACAATATAGAGATTTTAGCGAATGGCAACGGCGATATATAAAAAGGAAACAGTTGCAAGTGCAGCAAAATTACTGGCAAAAATTGGTGGATGACGGTGCATTCAGCGAGCTTTTACTCCCGGATGATAATCTCGTGTATGCAACTGGCGATCGCAACGCCGGAATAATAGAGTTGCTGGTGGATGAGAAGGATACCAATGCCTTCCGGAATATGCTGAAGGATAATGATGTTACATTGTTTAATGGAATCCTTGCATTGCTGAATGTACTGTTTTACAGGATAACAGGAAATCGGGAAGTATGTATCCTTAGCCCGGTACTGGGAAGAAGAAGGGAAGAACTGCAGGATACGATTGGTATATTTATCAACCTGGTGATACTGAGGAATTATATACCGCCAGATATCCTGTTTTCTTCTTTTATGAAATCAGTTTATGATAATACCATAGCTGCTTTTGAACAGGATGAGTATCCGTTTGAAGAACTTATCAAAGCGTTGAAGAAAAGAGATGCCGGCTTCAGATTACCAGAGTTTAACGTATTGTTTACCATAAAAGACCTCAATGAGCAAATGCCCGTTGTTGAAGACGAGCTGTCATGGGAACTTAGCTATTACAATGCGGACATTTATCAGCCAAAATATAAACTGGAAATCGTTTTTTCGGAACAGGATACACAATTGCAGCTGCTCTTTATATACGATAAACATGCGCTTAAGGAAACTACCATTTTGAGGATAAGAGATTATTTTACTTCATTGTTTGCAGCCGTTCTAAAGGATGCTGATATTCCTGTCAGTCTGCTTCAGTTGGAGCATAATATCAATGAAGTCATATCGGAAGAAGCGGATCTGTCATTTGGAGACTTCGATTATAATTGAGTTAACTAATTATCTCTGAACATGTATTTAGTAAAAGGATGTGTTGTTAATGATGAAAATGGGTTTGACTGGGACAGCTATTTTCTCAATAAGTCTGAGAAAAGAAAAGTGGTACCGCTGGAATTGGAAAGCCTGTTTGCCTCCACCCGCTCTCATCTGAAGGAGAATCATGCCCGTTTTGGCTTTGTATTCCAGAAATTCATGAGATTACTATTGAATGGTATCAGGTTCTCTTCTCCTCCACTTATTCTGGAGTTGGGGGCTGCTACCGGTTTTTTGACAAAGTGGCTGGTGGATAATTCTGGAGGAACGGGTACACTTGTAGATAAATCTGATGAGGCATATGCAGCTTTTGTGGATACCGGGGATGGTAACAATGCATCGATGGTATATGTCCGTGAAGACATCTTTCAATTACAACTACCGCCACAATATGATATTGTTTGCAGCTTTGGGGTAATAGAACATTTTCCTGATAAGAAAGAAGTTATAGCTACGCATAAGAAGTTTCTGTCGGAAAATGGATATGTACTTATTATTATCCCTCTGGATAGCCCGCTGACAAGAACCTTTTACGAAGTTAACTTTGAGCTGAATCAGGGATACCGCGAACTGCTTACAGTCACAGAATTTCTGGAAGTATTAGCTGCTGAAAACCTTGAAGTGGTTAATATGGCAAGAAGCGAGGGATATGTTTATGACATCGTTGGTGCGCTTTGCCGCATTACTTCGAGATAATCCGTTAAATCTGGTAGTATGGATGATATTATGCTGAATATAATTACTTCTCAAAAAGAAAGGGAAGCGATGTTTTGGCGCCAGCAGGTGCCGGTCGGGGAAATAGCATCAGGTATTCAGTGGGCAAAAGCAGCAATGGAAGAACGTAATGTTGGGGTCAGGCAAAGTTATTCCTTTGCGATTCCGAAGGCAGATTATGCTGATATTCTGAAAATATGTAAAAACAAACCTGAGAATGTGCACGTATTGCTGGTAACAGTAATGAGTTTGCTGTTTTTTAAGTATCACAGCAATCGGCTCGTTGTGGTGTTTACACCGGCATATAAGCATAGTGCCGGCGCTGATTGGTTGAACACCGTTATTCCGGTGATAACGGATGTGCAGGAGCAATACTCTTTTTTTCAGTTACTGGCATTGGTACAGTCGAATTTGATGAAGGCTATACAGCACCAGAATTTCCCTGTGCAACATATATGGAATAAAATAAGAGAGGAACAGAATTCATTCGGACAAGCCCTGGTTGCCTATGATGGAGTACATAATATGGACATGGTGAATGAGTGTATTAGTGATGTCGGCTTTCTTTTTCATAAAGATAAGGAGGAGCTGACGCTCGATATCGTATGTAAAATTGCACATACGGAGCAATATATAAATCATATAGGTGCACATGTACTGAAATTGATAGGCAGCTTACGTGAGCTCCGGGATACACCCGTTTGCCAGGTGGATATCATCGGATCCGCGGAACGGAAACGACTGGTATGCGAACTTAATAGTTGTAATGTTGCCGGCATTGGGCAAAAAACAATTGGAGATTATTTGTATATGCATGCTGACATCCGGCCTGATCATATCGCATTTGCATCGGATAACAGGGAGCTTAGCTATGGCATGTTGGCAAACGATGTAAACAGTGTTGCAGCCTATCTCCGACGGAATGGGGTGACAGAGGGGGTTCCAGTGGCAATTTTGTTAGAAAGAGATATTGCATTGCCGGCAGTCATACTTGCAGTATGGCAGTTAGGAGCCATATATATACCACTTGATGTTAAGCTGCCTGCTGCCAGGATATTACTGTTGCTACAGGATGCACAGGCCATTCTGCTGACAAAGGAATCATTGTTGCCCGCAGAGGTTAAAGAGGCATATAGTGATCACTGCATTTACCTTGAAGAAGTTCCGGAAGAAACAGGAGCTGCGGAGATGCCTGGTAAGGCAACAAATCCGGAGGATACTATCGCCTATATCATATATACTTCCGGGTCTACTGGCCGGCCCAAGGGCGTGCTGGTAACCCAGGCGGGTATGATGAATCATCTGCTTGCCAAAATAGCCGCTTTCAGCATTGGAGTAAATAGTGTAGTGGCACAGCATACCACACAGATTTTTGATATTAGCATCTGGCAGTTTTTTGCCGCGTTGGTGGCAGGAGGAAAAACGATTATCATCGCCGACGATGTAGTACACAGTCCTGCACAGTTTATAGAGCAGTTAAACCATCACACCGTTACACATTTGCAGGTGGTACCTGGTTACCTGGCGATGCTGGTGGATTTCATGGCAGCACATTCCCGCAGCTGGACTCATTTGCAGTATCTTATATCTACGGGAGAAGAACTACAGGTTAGCCTGGCCCGGCAATGCCGGCAACTGTTCCCCGACATCATTATGGCAAATGGCTACGGACCAACCGAGGCAGCAGATAATATTCTCCATTATATTATAAAAGACTTGTCTTTTAAAACAGTGCCTATTGGGAAACCACTGCAGAATATGTCGGTATATATTGTGGATCCCTATATGCAGCTGTGTACAGAGGGCGTGAAAGGGGAAATTTGTGTGTCCGGTCCGGGCGTTGGTAAAGGTTACCTGAATCAACCTCAAAGAACGAGTGTAGCATTTGTACCTGATCCATTTGCCGATATGGATATTACCAAACCTCTCTATAGAACAGGTGATATTGGTGCGTGGCTTCCCGACGGCAATCTCTGCTTTCATGGCCGTAAAGACAACCAGGTAAAACTCAATGGATTTAGAATAGAATTGGGAGAGATAGAGCATGTGCTTATCACCCATCCGGTTGTAAAGGAAGCAGCTGTGTTACTACAAAATAATAAGTATAACAGCACTTTCCTTTGTGCTTATATTACGGTACACGAAAATGTATCATCCGAAATATTGAAGACATACCTGCAGCAGCGGTTGCCTGTGTATATGTTGCCGGCAGTTTTTGTGTCAATTGCAGACTTTCCACGGTTAATAAATGGTAAGATTAACCGGAGTGAGCTAAAAACCTTTTTGCCCGATGAGGCCACAGACGTGGTGGCACCGCGATCAGATCTGGAACAGATAATGGCTACGGTATGGGGAAAACTCTTTGGTAAAAAGGAAATAGGTATTCATGATAATTTTTTTAAGCTGGGAGGAGATTCCATTAAGGCGATTCAGTTGTCGTCCCGTTTGCTCAATGAAAATATTAGCATTACCATAAAGGATGTCTTTAATTATCCAACTATTTCGGGCCTGGCTGAGCAGGCGGTAATGATAACGCAACCAGCTTCGCAGGATGTGGTGGAAGGAATAGTGCCACTTACGCCTTTACAAAAGCATTTTTTCTTACATCTTGGAATTTATCGCGATCATTTTAACCAGGCGGTAATGTTATCGCTTAAAGCACCGCTTACAACAGATGAGTTATCGACTGTTGCCCGGAAGTTACAAATGCATCATGATAGCCTCAGAATGGTATTTCAAATTGATGAAAACGGAATACTTCAGGAAAACAAAGGACTGGATTATCCAATAAGTGTTACCACATACGATCTGAGGCATGAAGAAAACTATCAGCAGGTTTCCAGGAATATAGCAGATCGTATACAGTCTTCCATTAACCTGACCACCGGCCCGATGATGAAAATGGCGTTGTTAAAGCGTAACGATGGCGACAAGCTGTTGATAGTTATTCATCACATGGTAACTGACGGTGTTTCCTGGCGTATTTTGTTGGAGGATTTGGATTTGCTGCTGGAACAACAGAAAGAGAAACTTCCGCTTTCGTTACCTGGTAAGACTGATTCTTTTAAAACCTGGTCAACCCGGTTAGATATCTATACAACCAGTACCGCTTTTGAGAGAGCCAGCATGTATTGGAAAAACAACGTACAAACCGCCATTCCATTCCTGGTAAAGGACTATTCGTTTGGTACTAACCAGATAAAAGATATCAGACAGATTACTTTGACGCTCAATCCTTCTGAAACCTTATCGTTATTAACGCAATCTGGGCAAGCTTTTGGAGCGAACACTCAGGAGCTGCTGTTGGTAGCATTAATGTTAGCTGTAAACAAAGGATTCGGATTTACAAGATTAAAGGTGGATCTGGAAGGCCACGGCCGTGAAACGGTATTGGATGGAGTAAATATACATCGTACTATCGGTTGGTTTACCAGTATTTATCCTGTTGTATTAGAGATGCCGGAGGAAGACAGTATCGAAGCTTCTATTGTCCACAACAAAGCACTGCTCAGAAGAATACCCGACAACGGTTTTCATTATGCACTGGTTGACAGGGGGCATTTGTTTAGCGCGCCGATTGTTTTTAATTATCTGGGACAATTCGATACAGATATAAGCACAAAGCATTTTAGCATGGCTGGTGAATCAATAGGACGGCCCATTGCTCCGGAAGCAAGCAGGTCGCACCCATTCGAAATAGTAGCTGTGGTGAAGGACAAACAATTGTCAGTTAGCATTTATTACAGCGGTTCACAATACAATAGGGAAAAGATTGACCTGTTGATGGCCTGCTACAAAGAGAGCCTAACTGCGTTGATTGCTTGTTGCGAAGGATTAACTAAAACGTATTTGACCCCGGCGGATCTGCATTACAAAGGTTTGACCGTTCGGGAACTCGATGCTTTGCAGCGGCAATATGCAATACAGGATATCTATCCGTTGTCGCCTGCACAGGAGGGAATTTTATATCATGCTTTACTACATCCTTCTTCCCCGGATTATTTTGTACAGTGTGCTTACCGGATAGAAGGTATGGTTGATCCGGAGTGCATCAGGCAGGCATTTGAGAAGTTAGTAGCAAAATATGATATCCTCAGAACGTCTTTCTTATATACACATGACAAACAACCACTGCAAATAGTCCTGAGAGACAGGAAGGGAGGATATGAATGGATAGATGTAACAAAACAGGTAGCTTTAAACGGATGGGCAGCTGTAATAAAAGCACATCGCCTTGCTGACCGTGAACGTAATTTCGATGTCAGCAATGATACATTAATTCGTTTAACAGTACTGCAGGCGTCAACGGATAACTACGAGTTCATTTGGAGCTTTCACCATATATTGATGGATGGCTGGTGTATGGCCCTGTTGGTGAATGAATTCCTGTCGTTTTATCTCACATTCCAGGCAAAGGAGGATCCGGTTTTTATACCTGTTAAGCAATATGTGGGCTATATCAGCTGGCTCGGAAAACAAGACAGGGAATTTGCTGCTGCATACTGGCGGGATTATATTTCCGGTTTTGAGCAGGCAACAGTACTGCCTGGTAGGTTGCCGGAGGGAATGGGCGAACGGAGAACAGCAAAAGATCTGTCATTTAAAATCGCAGAAAATGTTACTGCAGAATTGAAAGAATTGTCTGCCCGGACGGAGGTTACCCTTTATATATTATTGCAAACGGCCTGGGGGATATTGTTAACCTATTACAATAATAGCAGGGATGCAATTTTTGGCAGCGTAGTGTCCGGCCGTCCTCCTGAAGTGGCGGGGATTGAGAATATGATTGGGTTGTTTGTCAATACAATTCCGGTGCGCATTGTTTTCGAGGCGGATACCAGGCTTTTTGACTTGTATAAGAGGCAGCAGCGCGAAGCTTTGGAAAGTAACCGGTATGATTTTTATCCGCTTGCGAAGATACAATCTGAAAGTCATGTAGGTAATCAATTGGTTAATCATATTCTGGTATATGAAAATTATCCTGTATCGGAAGAAATAGCAACTCTCTGGAATACCGCTGAAGGAGGAAGCCCCAATCAATTCAGACTGGTGGATATGGAAGTATCGGAACAGACCAATTATGACCTGAGTGTTATTGTAAGGGCAGATACTGATATATTCATCCGTTTCCAGTACGATGAAAGTAAGTTTAGCAATGCGATAGTGCCTGAGATGGCAGCGCGATTCAGACAGATATTGCAGCAACTGGCTTCTGCCGGCAATACAAATGTTGGTGCAATAGATCCGTTGCTGGAAAAGGAAAAGACGCTTCTTTATACCAATCCGGGTAATAACGGTAATGAATATCCGCTGAAACAAACAGTAACCAGCCTGTTCAGCGAACAAGTAAAGCAACACGCGGAAAAGAAAGCGGTAGTATACAATGGAGTTGCTATCACCTTTAAAGAGTTGGATGAGCGTTCTTCCCGGCTATCATCTTTTCTGCTGCAGCGGCCGGACATGCATGGAAGTATCATTGGGATATTGATGGATCGTTCAATTGACACAGTTGTGGCGATTATGGGCATTCTTAAGGCCGGGGCGGCTTATCTGCCGGTGTCTTCCCGTCTACCCCGGAACAGGATAAAATATATGCTGTCGGACAGCGGTTGCAACAGGGTAGTCACCTCCGGGCATCTGAAGGCGCTCTTAGAAGGTCAGTGTGAGGCAATCGTCCTGGAAGAATTGCCAGCGGCCGCCAGTGAAAAGGGAGAAACGGAAATAAAGACGCAATCTTCTACTGACCTGATTTACGTGATCTATACGTCAGGATCATCTGGTAACCCAAAAGGCGTCCAGGTAACACATAAGAATGTAGTGAACCTGATATATGGCTTAAATGAGAAAATATTTTCTACCTATGGTCCCGGCGTCAGGATGGCGCTGGTATCACCTTTTGATTTTGATGCCTCCGTACAACATCTTTTTGGTGCATTGTTGCTGGGGCATACTGTATTTATCGTGCCGGAAGAAGCCCGGGCGAATGGCTATCTGCTCATGGAGTTTTTCATGGCGAATAATATCACGCTCACCGATGGTACTCCCACACATTTACGATTGTGTCTGGAGACGGGGCAACCATTTGCGCCGTCATTGCAACACTTCCTGATTGCCGGGGAGGAGTTGCCCAGGAAAATAGTAAGCGAATTCTACAGCAGGGGAAACACAGCCCGGATAACTAACTTATACGGACCTACGGAAACCTGTGTCGACAGTACTTTTTTTCATATTATACCGGAAGAAATAGACCGATGGCAAAAAGTTCCTATTGGAGAGCCCCTGCCTAACCAGTCGGCGTACATTTTAGATAAAGATCTGCGTCCATTGCCTCCGGGTATTTCCGGAGAGATTTACATAGGTGGCGAGGGTATAGCCAAAGGCTATCTCAACAATGAACAGTTGACTAATGAAAAGTTTGTATCCAGCCCGTTTGTGCCAGGAGCACGCCTTTATAGAACTGGTGACCTGGGACAACGGTGCGCGACAGGACACTTGTTTTATGAAGGGCGAATCGACAATCAGGTAAAGATCCGTGGTTTTAGAATTGAACCTGGTGAAATTGAAAAACAGCTACAGAAGCTGGAGGGTATACGCGAGGTGGTTGTAGTGACAAAAGAGCTCAACGATTCTACCCGCCTCATTGCCTTCTACTTATCGGCTCAGCATTATAGTACTGCGGTAATGAGAGATTTTTGCGAAAAGCTCCTGCCATACTATATGATTCCGTCTTATTTTATCAAAATAGATAGTATACCATTGACCGCTAACAATAAAACGGATATCAGGGCACTGCTGGCTTATGATATTACCAGCCATTTGAAGCGTGATATCATTGCTCCCCGTAATCAATCAGAAGCACAGATTGCGACTATCTGGGCCAGGGTACTGGGAATGGAGAAGGTGGGTGTGGACGACAGTTTTTTTGAAATTGGTGGTAATTCCCTGGACCTGGTAAGAATATATGGTATGATGAAAACCGAAATGAATTTCCAGGGATCGTTGGTCAGATTAGTGGAATATCCAACAATACGTTTGCTGGCAGCATTTATTACAGGAAATGCCTCTGGCACAGATAGCCTGAATGGAGACGAGATGGTGATTGCCAGACAAAAAAAACTGCAGCAGCGCTCACTACGCAATATTGCCGGCGAGGATAGTATATCCATAAATTAATAACTTTTTATCAACCGCTAATCATCTTCTTATGACAGAAGCTTTGTATAACGGATTGGAAATAGCAGTAGTAGGCATGTCGTGTCGGATGCCTGGCGCAGCGGATATACAGTCGTTCTGGAATAATATCATTGCAAAAAAAGAAAGTATAACTTTCCTGGATGAAGCAACACTTAATAAACTGAATGTATCGTCAAAGCAAAGAAATGATCCAGATTACGTTAATTGTGCCGGAGGGGTGTTGGAGGGGAAAGAAGGATTTGATGCGGAGTTTTTCAAGATAAAGCCTGCCGAAGCAATGCTCATGGATCCACAGATCAGGGTATTTCTGGAAACAGCCTGGCATGCATTGGAAGATGCCGGCTATAATCCTGCCGGCAACGATAAGATAACGGGCATTTACGCTGCGTCCAAGTCCGGCTTCTACTGGCAGGCGAAGACTTTTTTCAGCGAAGAGATACAGCATCTGGGAGGATATGCTGCTTCCACATTGGCAAACAGAGACTTTTTGTCTGTGACAGCCGCTTATCTGCTTGACCTGAAAGGTCCGGGTATCATGTTGAACACCAGTTGCTCCAGTTCTTTGGTAGCCATTCACCTGGCCTGTCAGGCACTTAATAATGGGGAGTGTAACATGGCGCTTGCAGGTGGGGTAAACATACTCGCGCTTGATAATAAAGGATACCTTCATCAGGAGGGAATGATCTATAGTGCAGATGGTCATTGTCGGGCATTCGATAAAGATGCCAGCGGTACGGTCGAAGGGGAGGGGGTTGGAGTAGTGGTGCTAAAAACACTCGAAGATGCACTTAAGGACAGAGATCATATCTATGCAATTATTAAGGGCTCTGCTGTTAATAACGATGGGAACCGGAAACTGGGTTTCACAGCCCCGAGCGTTCAGGGCCAACGTCAGGTAATCAGTATGTGCCATCAGGTAGCAGGCGTGTCGCCGGAGTCGATCGGTTACATAGAGGCACATGGAACCGGTACCGCTATTGGTGATCCGATAGAAATAGAAGCCTTATCACTGGCATTCCGTACTTCTTCTCGCAGGAATTTTTGCGGAATTGGTTCCGTGAAGTCTAATATTGGTCACCTTGATGCCGCAGCAGGGGTGGCAGGATTTATCAAAACAGTCCTGGCGCTTTATCATAAGAAAATCCCACCCACTATAAATTTTACAGCGCCTAATCCCAAAATCAACTTTGATGATTCTCCATTTTTTGTCTGTGATCAGGTAAAGAGTTGGAACGTAACAGATCATCCATTCCGGGCTGGTGTAAGCTCCTTCGGAATTGGCGGTACCAATGCACATTTGTTGCTCGAAGAAGCACCTGCCGCAGATTTTTCACCATGCCCGCGGAAGTATAACGTAGTTACATTTTCAGCCGCTTCAGAAACGGCACTTGAAAAAAGTTTTACTAATCTGGTTACTTATCTGGCAGGTAATGCTGATCTATCCTTTCATGACATTTGCTATACTTTACAGGTAGGCAGAAAAGCATTGCCATACAGGATGGCATTTGTTTGTGAAGATTTACCTGCCATCATCAGCAGGCCGTTTGTACCGGCAGGAAAGGTCAGGACGGAAGAACACAACGTCATATTTATGTTTGCCGGTCAGGGAAATCATTACCACCGAATGAGCCTGGAACTTTATCAAACAGAAGAAATATTCCGGATCAGGGCAGATGAATGTTTTGCTATACTGCATGAGTTAACTGGTCGTAATTTCAGCGCGTTGCTTTTTGAGGATGTATCAGGAAAATCTGATATCACTGCTACTGAGTTTGCACAGCCTTTGCTGTTCGTTGTGGAATATGCTTTAGCTTGTACTTTAATGGAATGGGGGATTCAACCGGATGCTATGATCGGCCATAGTATTGGGGAATATGTAGCGGCCTGTCTGTCCGGTGTTTTTGAACTGAGGGATTGCCTGGAAATTGTATCCCTGCGTGGAAGACTAATGCAATCCATGCAGCCGGGTAATATGATCAGCGTTGAGTTGCCACCAGCTGCTGTTCATGAATTTATGGGTAGCGATATTGACCTGGCTGTGATAAATAGTGAGCGCTCCATAGTATTGTCCGGTAGTAATAGCGCTATCGAAGTTTGTAAGAATCACCTGCTGGCAGCAGGATATCAGCCAATCGATCTGCACACATCACACGCATTCCATTCCCGGATGATGGAAGATACACTGGCTGATTTTGCGGCTGGTATAGCCGCAGTGAAGCTCCGTCCTCCTGCCATCCCATTTGTATCAGGTCTTTATGGTACATGGATCTCAGGGGATGATGCCTGTGATCCCGCGTACTGGGTAAAGCAGTTACGCAATACGGTGCAGTTTGCAAAAGGAATGGATACTTTAATGAACAGTAATTATAACACCTTTATTGAGATAGGACCGGGTAATTCACTAAAACGACTGGTGAACAATCATCCGCACAAGAAGAAAAGTACCAGCGTCTATTCCACATTAAGACATGTTAATAATACTATCAGCGACCAGGAGTATCTACTTGCTAATTTGGCGGAAATGTGGACTAACGGCCTTCCCGTAAAATGGAGCCGGTTTTGTAAGGACGTGCCTTACAGCCGGGTGTCGCTACCCGGTTACCCATTTGAACATGCTGCCTTTTGGCTGGCAGATGATATATTCGACCGGTATTTTAGCAAAAGAGAAAATGATGTGACAATACAGAGGAACATCACCGACTGGTTTTATGCACCGGTATGGAAGCAAACTATTATCGATAATATAATACAGCCAGAAGGCGTTTACCTGATTTTTTTACCCGATGGAGAAATATATGATGACTACGTCCAAACATTGTGTCATCATAACACGACTTTTTTTGTCCGGCCTGCAACTGCTTTTAAACAGGATAATGAAAATACCTGGTGGATAAATCCGGATAGCAAAGAAGATTATGCCCGCTTGTGGAAGACCCTTCCGGTAATGCCAGACAAAGTTCTCTACTTCTGGAGCTGTGGCATAGTAAATAATGATACTACCAATAATATAAGATGCGGATTTTCCCTGCCATTGGTTTTTATACAGTTCCTGGTCAATAGCGGTATAACTAAAAATATATCCATATCATTTATTACACAGGGGATGTATAACATATCTGGTAGTGAAATAATTCAGCCTTTCTTTTCATTGTTGCTTGGAATTGTGAAAGTAGGACCGCAGGAAATAGTAAATCTGAAGTTCCGTATAGTCGATATTGATAGGGCGACCCTGAAGCAGCGTACAGCTAATAACTTATTGCCGGTGCTGCAACAAGGTGTTTTTTTGGATGATGTCATCGTTTTTAGGAATAACCGCAGTTGGGTACAATATTGGGAAGCCATGAAAATCCCGCCAACGGAGGTTACCGTCATACGCAAAAATGGGAACTACCTGATTACGGGAGGAACCGGAAAGATAGGGACAGCGTTGGCAGCATGGTTGATGGAAAAATATGAAGCTAATGTTGTATTGCTGGCCGGACCACATCGACGGATGGATAATAGTGCCGTCAGCGGTACGGGAAGAGGCACCTGCGTTATTAAACACGGGCAGCTGTCTGATGAACTGCAAATGAGAAACATCATTGAAGAAGCAGAGACTGAAAATGGCCACATTGATGGTGTATTTCACCTGGCGGGAATAACAACACAACAACCAATAGAAGATATTACTCAGGAAAGTTCTTTCCGGCATTTCGATGCCAAAGTAGCCGGCACGGAAGTGCTGTATAACATTTTTAAAGACAGAAAGCCGGACTTCGTATTGCTGGCATCTTCGCTATCGGCGATACTCGGAGGACTGGGATATACCTCCTATGCTGCTGCAAATGCCTACCTGGATGCATTTGCAGGGTGGGCGCTATCGAAAGGTGAAAAATGGATCAGTATTAATTTTGATGGCTGGAATTTTGATCCACAGCAACAGCTGCGGGCAATCAGCCCGGGAGAGGGGGTAGAGGTCATTGCGCGCGCGCTGGCGACGAATGGACTTTCACAACTGGCGGTGTCTGTGACAGCGCTGGAAAAGAGAGTGAAACAATGGGTTACGGGAAAGTCAACAATAGATGTGAAGATAAAAAAGACCGCCGGCCGGCCCCGACCTTCATTAAAACAGCCATTTGTGCTACCATGTACTCAGACAGAGTTGCAGCTCGCGGGGATAATGAATGCCTGTTTTGGCTATGCCGAAATAGGAATCGATGATAATTTCTTCGATCTTGGCGGAGACTCTTTGCTCGCAATTTCTATTATCGCAAAGATCCATGAGCAGATGGGCGTGAGGTTATCAGTGCAGTCATTTTATGAAACTGCCAGCATCCGGAATCTGGCAACCATCATATCGGGAGTGGCTTCTTCTGTTCACAAAGCATTGCCGCGAGCGGAAAAACGTGAACATTATGCACTGTCTGCCATCCAGCAGCGCATATTCTTCGCCAACATGCTTAGCCCGGATAGTACTAATTATAACCTCACGTCATTTTATCATATCAGGGAAAAAGTAGAAGATGGTAAGCTGGAGGAGATTTTTTTATCGTTGGTGAAGCGCCATGAAATCCTGCGGACATCTTTTGTAATGATCGACCGGGAACCACGGCAGGTGATCAATGATATTTTGCATTTTACCGTGGAAAAATACCATGCTGGTGAACCAGCTGATGTCGATATACTGCACCAATGCCGTTCTGTAATACAGGCATTTGTAAGGCCTTTTGTATTGACTGAAAAGTCTTTGTTGCGGGTTGGAACTATCGAATTTACAGATAATACGTTATTGCTTATGCTGGATTTTCATCACATCGTTGCAGATGCAGTGACTATTAATGTAATACTTAACGAAATGGTGGAGTTTTTTGGCGGAAGTATACCGCTCCCCATCATTTTGCACTACAAAGATTTTAGCGAATGGCATAACCGGTTACTACAATCGGGTATGTTGGAAAAGGAAGAGCAGTACTGGCTTAACAGGCTTCGTGGAGAAATTCCTTATTTGCAGTTACCGGTGGATTTCCCCCGCGCTGCAGCACATCAATACGAAGCAGATACTTATTACTTTAGCATAGATGATCCGCTGTATAAAAAAATAAAAGAAATCGGCACGGAGTATGGCACAGGCATATTTATTTTTATGCTTGCTGCAACAGTTGTTTTATTGCAGAAATATACAGGGGAAAAGGATATTGTTATTGGATCTGAAACCGGTGGCCGGCAGCATGCAGATATTCAGCAAACAACCGGTATGTTTGTAGGTTTACTGCCGTTACGCAACCAGGTAGATCCGGATATGACTTTCGAAGCTTTTCTGCGTGCCGTGAAAGAAAATACCCTGAAGGATTTTGATCATCAGTCATTTCAGTTTAATGAGTTGATCAGGAAATTGAATAAAATACGGGTGGATATGAATCCGCTATTCAATATTATTGTTAGTCTTGATAATATTTCTACTACATTATCAGAGAATGCAGAAAGTCTGAAAGCAGGATTAGATGCCAGGATGCTTGAATATCGGCAGCATTTGTCCATTTGGGATATGCGTTTTGGCATCATTGATACCGGTGCAGGTATCAGTATCAGATTGGATTACGCGAATTATTTGTATGCAGCGGCAACGGTGTCATTGCTGGCTGAAAGATTACAGGAAGTAATAAAGCAGGTAGTTACTGATAAAACCGTGAAGATTAAAGATATTGTATTGGGTACCTCAATCAATAATATTGCCGGGGCAGCTGCCCGCCGTGAGGAAATAGAATTTGATTTCTGATAAGCTTTTATCTCCCAAACTTTTTTATATGTTGACTGATATCATTCATGGCCAGCTGATGTCCCAACCACCAGCGGTTAGCGGGCAGGCGCCCGTTATTATTACACCGTCCGTTTCCGGAACTACGTACGCTGCCCTACTCGAACGTGAAAACAAAGATTTTTTGAAACAATGCTTGCTGAAGAATGGTGCTTTGCTTATCAGAAACTTCAGAGGATTGGATAGTGTTGATGCTTTCCACGAAACTTTTCAGGCATTATGCGGGAATATGCTGAAGTACCAGTTTCAGACATCACCCCGGACAGAAGTCGATAGAAATATTTATACTTCTACAGATCATCCGGCCAGCCAGGTTATTCATATGCATACGGAGTCGTCTTATTCAACAGCGTGGCCCGGATATATCGGTTTTTTTTGCGCGCTTCCTGCAGAGGAAGGAGGTGAAACACCTGTTGCCAATGAAATGAGTATCATAAATGATGTCGGAGAAGGTATCATCAGAGGATTCAGAAATAAGGGGATAAAGTATGTCCGCAACTTTGTAAAAGGGTTAGGGCTTTCCTGGCAAAAAGCCTATCAGGTGTCTGCGCCGGCGGAAGTGGAAGAGTTATTGACACGGGAGGGGGCCGCTTATAGCTGGTTCGGTGATGGCTATCTGAGAGTAGAATGGACATTGCCGGCTTTCAGACGTCACCCGGTTAGCGGAAACGAAGTGTGGTTCAATCATATGTACTTCGGCCACATGTCTTTATACGATAAAAAAGTTCGCAGTGTAGTTCCTGAAGAATATTTGCCTTTCCTTACTTATTATGGCGATGGTAGCGTTATTGAGCAGGAAGTGATTGACCGGTTTTCAATCGCATACAGTAAATTTTCCTATGTTTTTCGCTGGCAGGCGGGAGACCTGCTGTTATTGGAAAATATGCTGTTTTCTCATGGAAGGCATGCTTATACCGGCAGCAGGAAAATACTGGTTGGGATGGCAAATGAAATATCGTTTTAACCCATCATACAATATTATCTGGCATGAAAGACGGTTTTAATGCAGAGTTAAATATAATAGCGGGCCAGTCGCTCGAAGAAAAGCGTTTCTGGCTGGACCGCCTCGCGGATTTCAATTCAAGAACGGTAATCAGTTATGATATAACAAATCATCAACAGGAAAGGAGTATCAGGGAATACTCATATCGTTTGACCGACAGAACAGTAGTATCGCTGCTTAAGCTGAGCAAAGCTGATGATGCCGGGCTGCAGATCCTGCTGGCCGCATCCGTAGCAGTGTTCTTGCATAAATATACTTGTTGCAGGAAAGTAGTTTTAGCTACAGCGATTGATAAACAAGATACCAATGACGCATTTATCAATACATTATTACCATTGATAATAGATCTGTGCGGGAAGACTTCTTTCAGAGATGTTGTCATGCTGACGAAGGAGATTATAAGGGATGCCGTAAAGCATCAGAATTACCCCTTACATACGCTGTTCAAAGAATTGGGACTGCCTGAAAATGAGGAGGAACACCCATTATTCGATGTGGGTGTCCTGCTTGGGAATATACAGGATCTAAGATACCTGCAGGATGCAAAGCTTAGCTTTATTTTTTTGTTTGAAAGAATCGGAGATATCATTGCCTGTAGTATACAGTACAATGAATCAAGATACGGGGAAACAGCTATTACTTATATAGTAAAGCTGTTCGAAGGATTTCTGGATAGGATGTTGCAGAATGTATATTGTCCGATAGCAGAACTTCCGTTGCTGGATGACGCTGGTCGAAGTGAGGTACAGCTTAAAATGGCACCGGAAACAGGTGATTTCCCCCTTTGTGAAGCCATACCAGATCTTTTCCGTGCTCAGGTAGCTGCAAGCCGCTTTGAAATTGCTGTTGCCTGTCAGAATAACGAAGTTACCTATGATTGGCTGGATCGCCGGACGGATCAGCTTGCGTGGGAGATCAGCCGGCGGATACCGCGGGGGGGCATCGTTATTTTATTACTGGAACGTTCAATTGATACTGTCGTAGCGATGCTGGGAACGTTAAAGGCCGGGGCCGTTTTCTTGCCCGTAGAAATCGGTATGCCTGCCGCCCGGATACGCTATATTATGGAAGACAGCCAGGCTGCACTCATCCTCACACATAGTGGCGTATTACGGGAGATGGAAAGCAAAGGGTTCTCCTATACCAGCGAAATCCTTTGCATGGATACTCATGATTTTCGCGGAACGCCCGGTGAATTGCCGTCCGTGGATGCGGGTAGTCCGGCTTATATTATTTATACATCAGGCTCCATAGGGTACCCCAAAGGTGTACTGATGCAGCACAAAAGCTGTGTTAATTTGCTTTATGGCATGCAGAACAGGATATTTGGAAAGTACAGTCGCGGCCAGGTGATGGGACTCGTATCTCCATTTGTATTTGACGCTTGTATGCAGCTTACTTTCGGCGCACTGTTGTTTGGACACCGCCTGCAGATCATAACAAACGAGGAAAAAGCAGATGGCAGAAAATTGCTCCAAAGCTACGATAAGTATAAAGTGACCATTACTGATGGAACCCCCGCTCACCTCCAGCTTGTATTGCAGTCGGGCTGTATTCCTGCTTCAGGCCAGACTTTGAGGCATATTATTTACGGCGGTGATACATTGTATAAATCAAAGGTGAAAACCTACTTTGAATTAACCGGATCACAAACCCCGATCATAATTACTAACGTATACGGCCCGACGGAATGTGCCATAAATGCTACCAGTTTTGATATTGATGCGAATATGATCGATACCGTTGATGAAATCCCAATCGGCCGCCCTTTGCCCAATTATCGTGCATATGTTTTAAATGAACACGGAGATATCTGCCCGGCCGGAGTAGCAGGTGAGCTGTGTATTGCGGGAGAAGGCCTTGCCATTGGATATCTCAATAATATACAACTGACTCATGATAAAATAAAGTATATCCCATTATTGAAAGATACTGTATACTTTACCGGAGACATTGTAGTGTTGAAACACGATGGGCAGTTATATTTCTCAGGTAGAAAAGACAGGCAGATTAAGGTCAGGGGATACCGCATTGAAATAGGAGAAATAGAAAAACATTTGAATGCCCATCCGCAAATCAGCAGATCGGCACTGCTTGCGAAAAAAGATCAGGAGGCTACCATACTGGTCGCTTACTATTCCGCCGAAAATGTTACGCCAGACGACCTGAGAGAGTACCTGGAGAAAAGAATTCCACGGTTTATGATACCGTCTTACCTGATACAACTAAAGGAGCTGCCGTTACTTCCCAATGGAAAAATTAACCATAAGGTCTTACCTGATCCACTTACTATTATGCGCTCAGGGCCAGATAACGCTGCTCCGGAAAATGAAATGGAACAACAGCTGCTGGAAATATGGAAATCTAATCTGCAATTAAGTAGCATTGGTGTAAACGAGCATTATTTTAATATCGGTGGAGACTCTATCAAGACAATTTCATTACTATATGATATTAATGAAGCGTTTAACGTACACTTCAGCATTGTAGACCTATACAGGTATGATACTATCCGGAAGTTTGCAGCCGCATTGACGCAGGCAGAAAGGCCGGCCATAGAGAAAGATTATAATAACGAAGTGGAATCGGAAATGGATCTGCTGAAGAAAGATATTCTGAACGGCTTCGAATAACACACCCTAATCTGATTGATAATGATGTCAAAAGCTATTGTAAGCAAAGAGCAGATAGCAGATATCTTTCCTATGAGTGATATCTCTTTCGGAATGGTGTATCATTCTCTGCAACATCCTGAGGAAGCAGTTTATCACGACCAGATCGTCTTTAACATTCAACTGACGGCTTTCGATCCCGTTTTATTTTATGACGCCTTGCAGCTTGTTGCTGACAGGCATGAGAATCTGCGCTCCAACTATAATGTCTTTGATTACGATACTCCCGTTCAGCTGGTGTTTAAGCAGATGGTACCCGATTTTGAACATCAGGATATCTGCTCTCTTTCAGAAAAAGAACAGGAGCAGTTTATCAATGAACGGATGAATGCTGATAAACTTCATCCATTTACGTTGGCCACCCAAACACCGCTGTGGAGAGTACGTACTTTCTTACTGGATAACACCAACCTGATGGTCATCTGGATAAATCATCATGCAGTTATTGATGGGTGGAGTACCAGCCTGGTTATGAAAGATCTCCATGAGGCTTATATGGGCTTGAAGTCAAATGGATGGTTTGCTTTTGGAAGGCTCAGGAGTTCCTACCGCGATTATGTAAAGGCTGAGCTGGCGCTTAAACGAAATGAAACTGTCAGGCAATTCTGGGAGGAAGAATTAATGGATCTGCAGCGATTGAAGCTGCCAGGTAGTTACCGGGAGGGAGACCAATTGAAAAATTATTTCCGCACCTATGACAAAGATACGTATACCAGCGTCAGAGATGCCGCGAAACGAAACGGGTCAAGTGTAAAGAATATTTGTTTCGCAGCATATATTTATACGATATACATGATCACACATCAAAAGGATCTGGTGGCTGGGCTTATTTCTCATAATCGGCCGGTATTGGAAGATGGTGATAAAATTGTTGGTTGTTTTTTAAATACAGTACCATTCCGGATAGATTGGCCACAAAATATTACCTGGAGGGAATTGTTGGGATTAATTGATGAAAAGTTGCTGAAAATCAGGCAATATGAAGGGCTTTCTTTGAAGGAAATAGGTAATTTACCAGGATTGGCAGACAGTAAAACAGTTCCTCTCGTCAATACATTTTTTAATTACATAGATTTTTATATTTATAAAGAAATCAAAGAAGCCTCACCCGGCAATACAGCGGTTCCCAGAGCAGTGCATGTTGGCTCTTATGAAAAAACAAATACTTACCTGGATTTCATGCTGGATGCCGGGGGGGAGAAGTTGAACCTGGTTATCCGCTATTATGAATCAGTGGTTCCCGATAGGCTGATCGCTGTTATGTCGCAATACTTTTATGAAGTATTGCATCGTATCGCTGATACACCAGATGAAATATGTACGAAGGGAAGCATTTTATCTACAGTTGAGAAAGAAGAGCTCCTGCAGCATTTTAAAGGCCCGGAAAGAGAATATCCGCGTGACAAAACGATCATGGATCTATTCAGGGAGCAGGCAGCAAAATCACCGCAACAGTTGGCTGTACTGCTTGATAATATTTCCTGTTCCTATGAAACACTTGACAGAAAATCAGATCAGCTGGCGGCTATGTTATTGGCCGCTGGCGTGAAGCCTGGAAGCGTAGTAGCAGTGATGATGGAGCGTTCCATTGAACTGATAATAGGTTTGTTTGCCATTATGAAAGCAGGGGCTATTTACCTGCCCATAGATCCGGGTTATCCCCCGGAGCGCATCAGGTATCTGCTGGAAGATAGTGCAACTGAAATGTTATTGACTAACACCGAAAATGAATACGCCTGGATCAACAGCGATTGCCAGATAATGAATATAGCACATCCTGATTGCTATATAGAGGAGCGCAGACTGTTCAGACAGGACGTAATCCCGACAGCAGCAGCATATATTATATATACTTCGGGATCCACAGGTAGGCCCAAAGGTGTGGTAATAAACCATCAGACCCTGGTAAACAGGATTTACTGGATGCAGGCGGCATATGCACTTGGCCAGGAAGATAGGATATTACATAAGACTCCTGTTTCATTTGACGTGTCTATGTGGGAGTTATGTTGGTGGGCCATTTCGGGTGCATCGCTGGTACTGTTGACACCAGGTGCGGAACGTAATCCGCAGTTAATCAGTAAAACAATTAATGAACATAAGGTATCTGTCATACATTTTGTGCCGTCTATGCTGGATGTATTTCTGGATTTCATTAAGGGAAGTACGCAGTACCAACTTTTTCCATCATTGCGCCTTGTATTTTCCAGCGGAGAGGCACTTAAGAAAGTAGCCGTATCGGAGTTTTACCAGCTATTTACTGACTGTGAATTGATTAATTTATACGGTCCTACTGAAGCCACAGTGGATGTTACTTACTATAACTGCCGTCGCCGCCGTGATGATGAAATTATTCCGATTGGTAAACCCATAAATAATATCTCGCTGTATATACTGAGTAAGAACCGGGAGTTGCAGCCACTGGGGGTATCCGGTGATCTCTACATTTGTGGCGGATTGGGATTAGGATATTTGAACAAGCCTGATTTAACACATGCAGCATTTGTTAATGTACAGATTCGCGAGGAAGAAAGGTTATACAAAACCGGTGATATTGCCCGTTGGCTGGAAGATGGGGAGCTGGAGTTTATTGGCCGGGAGGATGATCAGTTAAAGATTCGTGGAGTGAGAATAGAGCCTGGAGAAATCGAAAAAGTATTGCGCCGGCATCCGAATATCCAGGATGTGATTATTATTGGTAGCAGGCAACAGAAAGAAGATACAAAATTAAGCGCGTTTATTATCAGCAGCCAGACTGTTTCGTTTTCCGAAATAACTGCCTTTATGGCGGATAGGCTACCCTCCTACATGATCCCAACGCACTTTTACCAACTGGATAGTTTTCCTATAAAAAATAATGGAAAAATAGATCGCCCGCAGTTGTTCAGACAGGCAAAAAGAATCTCATCGAAGGAGGTGTTTGTCTTACCTGTAAATGAAGAAGAAGTAGCAATAGCAACTATCTGGAAGCAAGTGCTGGGCTTAGAAGAGATAAGCATTAATGATAATTTTTTTCAGATTGGTGGAGACTCAATAAGCATATTAAAAGTATTTAACAGGCTGAATAAAGCCTTTTCAAAACAATTGACGGTTGTAGATCTTTTTAGATATACTACTATCAGCAGTTTGGCAGCATATTATATAACAGGTAAAAATGATCACTCAGAACAGAATAAAGAAGAGGAAGCCTTCGATATTCTTTTGAGCTCTACTAAAAACCTAGAGATAAATGACTGATAAAACCCAATATATACAAAGCCTTACCGGTACGGAAATAGCCATTGTAGGCCTGGCTTTGCGGTTTCCGGGAGCTGATAACAGCGAGCAGTTCTGGGAGCATCTCGTGAGTGGAGATGAAATGGTAAAACATTTCAGCAATGAGGACCTGGATAAGCTTGGCATCAGCGAAAGGATGTATAATAAGCCGGGGTATGTAAAAGTAGTAGCAAAGGCCCCTTCCTACAAAGACTATTTTGATAATCATTTTTTTTCCTATACTCCCGAAGAGGCCCGGATAATGGATCCTCAGACACGTATTTTTCATGAGCTCTGTTGGGAAGCTTTGGAATCGGCAGGTTTTGCAAAAGATATCATTAAAAGCAAGATCGGCATATTCGGTGGTGGTTCGAGCAGTTTCAGTCATGAACTTATGAATAATCTGACGGGAAGAACTCCCGAAATTGGTCATTTTAATGCGATTCGCCTGGCTAATAAAGACTATATGTGTTCAAGAGTTGCCTACGCATTGAATTTAACCGGGCCATGTTATTCGATCAATACAACCTGTTCTACTTCTATGTCGGCTATACACCTGGCTACCAGGGCTATTCTTACGGGTGATTGTAAAATGGCACTCGCCGGCGGTGTTTGTATCTTTTCCGATAAAGCGAGGGGATATTTGTATGAAGAGGGTGGTGTATTGTCTAAAGATGGTCATTGTAGAGCATTTGATGCTGCTTCCTCTGGTGCTTATTTCGCAGAAGGTGCCGGCGTAGTGGTTTTAAAAAGACTGAAAGAAGCAGTCGAGGACGGTGATACGATCCAGGCTATTATAAAAGGATCTGCAGTAAATAATGACGGGCATCGTAAAGTTGGTTATACAGCTCCCAGTGTTGAAGGCCAGAAAGAAGTGATCCGCCTTGCGCATAAGTTGGCGCGTGTAAGCCCCTCGACGATTAGTATGATAGAGGCCCACGGCACAGGTACACCATTGGGGGATCCTATTGAAATCGAAGCCCTGAGGCAGGCATTCGATTCTACTGAAAGAAATTATTGTGCCATAGGATCAGTAAAAACGAATATCGGACATCTCGACACAGCCGCGGGTATTGCCGGGCTGATAAAAACGATACTGGCACTTAAATACAGATCTATTCCGGCAAGTCTTCATTTTCATACACCTAACCCTAAAATTGATTTTACCGACAGCCCCTTTTACGTAAATAACATTTGCCGCAAATGGGAAAATATTCAGTTGCCAAGACGTGCAGGCGTCAGCTCATTTGGAATTGGTGGTACAAATGTGCATTTAGTGCTCGAAGAAGCTCCAACTTTCCAGAAATTGCCACAGGTAATGGACAGTCTGCAGCTGCTGCCTTTATCAGCCAAAACGAAAAAGGCTTTACAGCAATCCCAACGTAACCTGGGTATATTTTTGTCCGCTCAGGAGGATATATCTATCGGTGATGTCTCCTATACATTGCAGGAAGGCCGGGAAGAATTCAATCATCGCATGTTCATTCTGGCATCGGGGGGCACCGATGCTGCCAACATACTCGGTGGTCAGGGTGACGAAATACATACGCGTAAAACGTCGGAATCAAAAAGAGTACCCGTTTTCATGTATCCTGGCCAGGGGTCGCAGTATGTAGGTATGGCAGGAGAGCTATATGACAAACTATCCGTGTTCAGAACTGCTGTTGATAAATGTTTGCAGCTGCTATCTACCTCTCTGGCAACGGATATAAAACGTGTAATAATGGCAGCTGGCGATATAGACGTTACAGAAACACGCCTTACCCAACCGTTATTATTTGTAATACAGTATGCATTGTCTTCTGTTTTGATTACACTGGGAGTCAAACCGGTAGTGATGATTGGCCATAGCCTCGGAGAATATGTGGCGGCTTGTATCAGTGGGGTATTTTGCCTGGAAGATGCGCTGAAGATCGTCGAAAAAAGAGGATTGCTCATGCAGCAATCACAGGTAGGAAGTATGATAGCTGTAAGTCTCAACGAAGAAGAGATTCAACCTTACCTGTTATCAGGAGTTGCTCTTGCAGCAGTTAATGGCCGTCGTCATTGTGTTTTATCCGGTAGCCACGAAAATATTGCCACTGTGGAAAAACTACTGGAAGCAGATAATGTAGTACAAAAAAAATTACATACCGACAGGGCTTTTCATTCCGAGTTGATGAATGAAGTGCTGGAGGAATTTGAAGAATTACTAACGGGGGTAAAATTCAGCCGGCCGGAAATACCATTTATATCTGGTCTTACCGGCACATATATTACAGCAACAGAGGCTACGGATGCCCTATACTGGGTGCAACATTTGCGTCACACCATCCGCTTTGGTGATGGGCTCCAGGCATTGGAGTCGCTGAAAGATAAAATCTTTATAGAGGTAGGAACCAGCAAAGCATTGAGCAGCTATGTACGTGAAAGTGCAGAGGGAAAAGGAAATCCGGAGATAGTTTCATTACTGCGTCATCCGAGAGAAAAGGTTTCGGATATGGCTTTCTTTTTAAAAGCAGTAGGGAGCCTTTGGCTGTCTGGGCATAAAATAAACTGGATGTCGTGCCGGACGGGTGAAAAGGCAGGGAAAATACCATTGCCTACATATCCATTTGAACGAAAACGGTTTGGTGACGATAAAGATGTAGCTGACCTGATTAGAGAGCTATTGCAGAATAATCAAACAGATAATGTTCCTGGAAATGCTTTTGTACCTTCATGGAAAAGAACCGGAAGGCTTCCCGTTGGCAACATTGATAAACGGCCGGTGTTGTTTACCGGCAAAAATAATTGGTTAAATAAACTACTGTCATCTTCTTTCCTGCAACAGCAAGTGTCGCCGGTGGTAGTACGATATAGCAATAGAAATGAGCAAATAAACGACCTGTACGATATCAATACTGATGATCTCAATGCCGTTGACACATTGTTTGGTAACTTCAAAGCAAGTGGATTTATACCACGATTGATATTGCTGGATATATTATACGTTGCAGCCCCGGGAGATGGTCTTAAAGAAGAAGCCTATTCACATGCAATGAGCAGTTTGTTACAGGTGATAGCGATTTGTAAGTCATTTAATGCTATTTTCCCTGGTGAAGAAACCGCGCTTAGAATAGTGCTGAATAATGCCTGCGAAATTATTGGTAATGATTTACTGTTACCGGTACATGCAGGGCTTCATAGTCTTGCAGGCGTTATAAATAGCGAATATCAGAATATTTCGTGCTCCGTAATCGATATCGATCTCCTGCCTAAGGAAGAATCTGCCGCTTTATTATTTGATGAACTGTTGATCCTTCCCGAAGAGAAACCAACGGTTTGTACTACAGGTATCAGAAATGGATTCCGGTGGCTGCCCTTTCGCGAACCTATTGTTTGGGGTAGAACCAACGCTACCGAATCTGAATTACCAACACACGTACTTATTACCGGCGGATTGGGAGGTATAGGACTAGCTGTAGCGGAATATTTTGCCGGCAGATCTGTAGAGAATATTACATTGGTAAGCAGAACTGAACTGCCCGATCCTGCCTCATGGGATCACTGGATGGCTGTAAATCCGGAGATGGATCCGGTTTGCGTCAAGATCCGCAGGATACTTCACCTGAAATCTTATGGGATAAACATATGGCATTTTTCCGCTGATGTAGCGGATAAAGAAAGAGTGGAAGAAGTTGTCGCCACTGCTGCGTCATTGTCAGGCTGCCCTGTCGACGCCGTTATACATGCCGCAGGAATCCCTTCCCGCAGGATAATTGAAAGGACTACTACTGCGGAAATGGATCGTCAATGGAAGGCGAAAGTAAAAGGTCTAATGGTCCTTAATCAATTGTTCGCTGAAGAACGATTGCTGTTCTTTATTAATTTTTCAAGTATCAGTTCGATCGACCCCGGTATTGCACAGGCGGGATACAGCACTGCCAATGCTGTACTGGACGCATATATTTATGCCAACGGATTAAAACAATGTGCAAATGTCAAAACTATTAACTGGGACACCTGGAAGGAAGTGGGTATGGCGGTGGAAAGCAGTGGAGATAAATACAGTTATCTGCAGCAGGTAAAATTGTACCCTGCGCATCCGCTGATACAATATGTTGCAACAGATATAGAGGAAGACGTGGTTTTTGTATCAAATTTTAGACCTGAGGCAATGTGGATACTGGATGAACACCGGGTATTTTCCGGGCTGCCGGTTTTTCCGGGAACTGGTTATATAGAATTGATACAGGCGGTGGTAAGTGCCATGGGATACAATAGATCAATAATAATCAGCAATCTCTTCCTGACGGACCCAATGGTATTTCAGACAGGTGATTCTAAAGTAGTAAAGACAATAGTAACAGTGAGAGACCATTGTTTGGGTGTGAAAATTATTAGTCGTACTGCAAACCATGAAACGGCAGAAGTACATCATGCAAGTGCGGAAGTAAGTGTTCTGCAGGCTCCCGTAATGGTGAACAGGCAATTGTCCGATCTGATCGATCTTCTTGAAAAGAAAACGTGGATTAACCAACAAGAACTGACCAGTACGGAGTTTGGTCCAAGATGGAATAACCTGCAATGGATAAGCCTCGGGGAGGGTGAAGGAATGGCCGGATTGCAGTTGCCTGCAATGTATTCCGGGGATATAGGCCCATATAAATTGCATCCCGCTTTAATGGATATCGCAATTGCGTTTCTTTATTTTCATGTTAAAGAAGATAAACAGTATCTGCCGTACTGTTATGAAGAAATTATTATCACCGGTACACTTACACAATATATCATCAGCCACGCAGTATTGCGTAGCGACAGGACACAGGGGCTTGTTTTTGATATTACTATATGGAATGAACAGGAGGAAGTAGTAGTGGTAGTATCTGGATTAACATTTGTGCCATATATCCCGGGTAAATCATCAGGAAGCGAAAAGAAATCCATTTCCGGGAAATCAAAGACACCTGGTGAATCACTCTCCTTACATGGTTTGTCCACAGCAGAATACCTGGATATATTTCAAAATTTTCTCTATCACAATTATCCACATGTTGCCATTCGAACAAGTCGCCCACCAGCGAAAAATTCAATCGCATCATCTCCGGAAACAGAAGAAGCCGGAATGGATGAAATGAGTGAAAGAGAAGATATGTCAACTCCTTATGTTGCAGCGGTTACTGCTACTGAAAAACAGCTAACCCTCGAATGGGAGAAGTTCTTTGGCATTAACCGGCTGGGAACGGCGGATGATTTTTTCGAGCTGGGGGGTGATTCAATTATGGTTTCCATCATTTTATCGAGGATCAATAAACTATTTGCGGTACGTATTTCGCTGACGCAGTTTTTTAATAATGCTACCATAGCAAAATTGGGTGCTATTATTGATAAGACAACCCAATCGGGGCCTTTGCCTATAAATAAGGCAGAGAAAAAGGAATATTATACATTGTCGGCAGCACAAAGACGCATTTATATACTGGAACGCATGTTTCCGCAAAGCACCTTATATAATATTACAGAGGCATTTGTGGTGGAGGGAGGGCTGGAGTTGGAAAAATTGAAGGCGGCTTTGCAACTTTTGCTGGATAGGCATGAAAGCCTGAGGACCAGCATCGTTATGGTAAATAAAATGCCTTATCAACGGATACATGACAACGTAACGGCTGCTATCAGCTATTACACGGCTGAGGAAAATGAAGTGGCTGAAAAACTATATGAGTTCAGAAAGCCGTTCGATATGAGTAATGCGCCGTTTATCCGGGTGGGAGTTTTTGAGGTAAACAAAAACAGGCATCATGTTGTGATTGATTTGTTGCACCTGATAGCAGATGGGTCATCCCTGCTATTAATCATCAACGAATTTTTGAGCCTTTATAACGGAAATAAGTTATCCGTTGTGCCCCGGCAATATAAGGATTTCGCGGAGTGGCAGTCTCGTTTATTGAAGACGTCACGCATACAAGTGCAGCAACAGTATTGGGAGCAGCAGTTGTCTGGCCAGCTGCGGGGCATACAGTTGCCTTATGATTTCACAAAAACCAATACAACATCAATAGCGGCCGCGAATTATACATTCTCTTTCTCGCCGGAGATATCAGACAAGCTAAAGGTTTTTTCCCGAAAAGCAGATGTAACCTACTTTATGACGTGGACAGCCTTGCTGAATGTGTTTTTTTATCGCCTTTCCGGGCAGGAAGATATTCTTCTGGCTATTCCACATGCCGGAAGAGATAACGATGATTTTGTAAATGTGGTAGGTATGTTTATCAATACAGTAATCCTTCGTAATCACCCTGCTGCGGAGAAATCATTTGTAACGGTTTTGTCGGAAGTTAAAACGAGTACGCTGAACGCCTTTGAGAACCTGGATTTTCAATATGAGTTTATCCTGGAAATGTTGCGCAAATCCCATCAACGAACAGATCAGCTATTGAACGTTTTTTTTAACTACAGAAATATGTTCGTTAACGCGGACGAGGGAGTGGCAGGCAGTGAGCAATTATCCGTCAATTCCGCAGGTATAGAAGATAACTTTGCAAAGTTTGACCTGTCTTTGTATGCCTATGATTTTAAATCTGTATTCTCATTCACCTGTAATTATAATAAAAGCCTTTTCGCACCTGAAACTATCAGTTACCTGATGAACCAGTTTGTTGATCTGGTCACTGCAGTAATAGAAAACCCTTCGAGGCCTATTGGCGAATACCGCGTGTTGGACCGTACGTAGGCGTCGGTGTGAGAGAAGCATCTAACTTTAAAAAAAAGTGTTCTATTATGGAAAAAACTGTTCATCTGGTACATGAGCTGGAGCGATTCGCTGCTGCACATGAAAACGAAATAGCTGCTTCCGATGGATTGAATCATCTTACGTATGCCGCGTTTCATAGTTATGCAAACGGGATAGCTGCCAGATTGCATAGCTTTCGCATTCCGGTAGGTACAGCGTCGGAAGAGTATTTTACCGTTGGCCTTTATTTTGATCAGTGCCTGGAAATGTTACCGGCGATACTGGGGATCCTCAAATCAGGCAATGTGTACGTGCCACTGGATGTTCATTTTCCTGAGAAGAGAATTGATGAAATAATCGATGATGCTGGTATCCGGGTCTTGCTGACGGATGATGCCTACATGGAAAAAGCATCTTTATTTGCAAAAGACAGGCAGTTAACAGTGTTGAATATTGCGGATATTGATACTATGGCTGTATTCGTCCATCCCGATGGTTTTCCGGCGGAACAACCTGCATATCTGATGTATACATCCGGTTCGTCGGGTCGGCCAAAGGGGGTGATACAAACTCAGGAGAATATATTGTTTTTCTGTACTGCTTTTGCAGCGCTCATGGAAATTGGTATTGGTGATCGTCTCGCGTTGACCACTTCATTCAGCCACACAGTATCTGTGCTGGATATTTTTGGTGCCCTTCTAACTGGCGCCTGTATAGTGGTCTATGATGTAAGAAAAGAGCCGGATGTAAGATGGCTGTTGCCTGCATTCTCCGAACAGGGGATTACAGTTTTTCATTCGATACCGGCTTTGTTCAGGCTTTTGTTCGGCGATAAAACGGCCGCCGCACAAACGGGAAAAATAAGATTGGTGATTCTGGGAGGAGAAGATATCAGTAAGCGGGATTTTGAGATCTATAAAGCCGCTTTTCCCGACAGCAGCAGGATGGTAAATCTATATGGTTCTTCTGAGTTACTGATGGCTTTTTATCAGGATCTGTATACTACCACCGTATTGCCAAGAGAACGTATACCAGTTGGCATCCCTGTAAAGGGAATCACCTTTGAGATTTTGAATGAGTATGATAAAGCGCAGGGGATTTTAAACGTCGGAGAAATTGTTCTCAGTAGCCGCTATCTCTCTTCCGGATACTGGAAGAGGCCTGAACTTACGGCTATTAAGGCTGTTCCGGGAACATCGCTCAGGGTTTACCGAACCGGTGATCTTGGAAGAATGTTGCCAGATGGTGCCATGGAGTATGTCGGACGTAATGATACACAGATAAAGGTAAATGGCTATCGAATAGAACTTCAGGAGATCGAATTAGCCGTCAATACTTTTCCGGATATCAGGAAAGCAGTCGTAAAAGCCTTTGAACGTGAAAACGGGCAATACGGAATACACTGCTTTTATACGGCAGCAGATGATCAGGTCGATGAAGCCACGTTACGCAACCACGTGCTGGCTGTATTACCACAATATATGCTGCCGGAACGTTTTATTCACATAAAGGAATTCCCGCTGACTGCCTCCGGAAAAGTAAATCGGGCAGCACTGGATTTAGCATTTTATGATTCACCGGATAAAATGTCCACTCCGCAGTTAACAGAAACAGAAAAAGTGGTGTCGGCTATTTGGACAGAAATTCTGGGGTATGATTCCTTCGATGTCACAGACAAATTTTTTGAAGTAGGTGGAAACTCTTTAACCATTATTCAGTTGCAGGAAAAACTGGATGCCGTTTATCCGGATTCGTTATCATTTAATCAGGTATTTGACCATCAAACTATCGCCGGCATTGCAGCGTTGTTGGAAAAACGGTTATAAGGCAGCACAACAACTTTCTCATAGCAATTATATTAAACTCACCTAAAAAAAAAAGTATGTCCGGTAAAAAAAATGGTAAGGAGAAGATCGTCTGGGTAGATGGACGGGACCTGGCAGCTAACACCGAAATCCTTTTGCTGGTCTACCATCTGAACTTTACTTGCATTCTGATCAGAAGGAGGGATCTGGACAAGTTTAAAGCGCCTAAAAGGATGAACTTTGTGATTGAAATAGAAAAGAAAGAAGATCTCAAAGAGCTTCCAGCGCAATGCATTGTTTTTTCCTCTTCGTCAGAATTACTCAACCTGGCGGCTAAGGCCGGTCATAAAACGGCGGTTTTATGCAAAATCGAAGACGAAGCATCCATGAATTTTGCCTGGAAGGAAGGGATGAATTATGACTACCTTATCGCTGAATTTACCTCTGCCACCAATATTCCGCTGGAGCTGCTGATTGCAAAACTCCAGCCCACGAACACCGTGCTGATTAAGAAAATATATTCTGTACAGGAAGCAGATGTAGTATTTGGTGTAATGGAAGCTGGTAGTGATGGAGTATTGTTTACCAGTGAAATAGTCAGTGATTTTGTTAAACTGGACCAGCTTTTACAGAAACAGAGTGTAGGTAAACTCAAGTTAGTGAAGGCATTAGTTACATCAGTACAACACGCGGGTATGGGGTTCCGGGCCTGTGTGGATACAACCAGTCTGCTCAGACAAAATGAAGGAATGCTGATAGGGTCTACCAGTGACGGCGGACTGCTGGTAAGTTCAGAAACCCACTATCTCCCTTATATGGATCTACGCCCATTCCGGGTTAATGCGGGCGCTGTTCATTCCTATATCTGGTGCCCTGATTCCAAAACGGCCTACATCACAGAATTAAAAGGTGGTTCGAGAGTTACCTGCGTGGATACAGAAGGAAATACACGCGAAGTGGTAGTCGGACGTGTGAAAACAGAGGTGCGTCCGCTATTGAAAATAGAAGTAATGGCCGAGAATAGATTGATAAATGCATTTGTGCAGGACGATTGGCATATCAGGATTTTTGGAGGAAAAGGGGAGCCGCTAAATGCATCCTGCATTAAAGAAGGAGATGAGTTGCTGGCATATATCTGTGAAAGGGGAAGACATGTAGGTATTAAGATTGATGAGAGTATCGAGGAAAAGTAATTCGCCTTAAATGACAATATAAATTCACTTTATGAACGGTAAATTGCTAAGATTAAATCATGTTTTCAAAGGCCATGAGAAAAAAGCCTGTATTGTGCCAATTGATCATGGTACTACATTAGGTCCGATTCCCGGTCTGAGGAATTGTACAGGTCTTATCGGGCAACTGATAGACGGAGGTGCGGACGCTATCGTATTACATAAAGGTATCCTGGCGCGTGCGCTCAGCGAGTGCGAGCTGTTACGTGGCACTTACCTGCTGCATTTATCGGCGTCAACCTGCCTGGGTAATTCGCAATCTTATAAGGTCACTGTAGGAAGTGTTGAGGAGGGCCTGCAAATGGGAGCCTCGGGAATTTCTATTCATGTGAACCTTGGAACAGCCGAAGAGCCCGAAATGCTCCGGGAGTTTGGGCGAATTGCTACAGAATGTTATCGCTGGGGAATGCCGTTGCTGGCTATGATGTATGTAGACAACTGTAAGCATGACACCCGGAAGATTGCGCACGCCGCAAGGTTAGCCCAGGAAATTGGCGCGGATATGGTGAAAGTTGACTACCCTGGTTCCGGCGACAAACTACAAGAGGTAATCCAGGGGGTACAAATTCCGGTGCTGATTGCAGGTGGTTCCAAAAGTGACAGCCCCGGTGATATCCTTATGATGATATATCATGCTATGCTGGCTGGCGCTTCCGGCGTATCGATTGGGAGAAATATTTTTCAGCATAGTAACCCCGGGTTAATGACACGGATGGTGAGCAATCTGGTTCATCATGGCTGGCAGGTAGAAGAATGTATCGAAAGCCTGAACAGGGAACTATTGGAAATATGAACAAAGGGAAATTTATACTGCTCCGTGATGCAGGCCGGACGTTATTCTTTTTACTCTGCACTTTGTTGTTGGGGCAACACGCTTCGGCAACCTATTCCGGAACAATCGATAGTCTTGTACGGGAGCAGATGAAAGAAGGCAAAATACCAGGGCTTACATTGGTAATTATACAGGATGGCCGGGAAAGTATTTATACGTTCGGCTATGCAGATATGCGTACAAAAAAAAAAGTAGTACCTGCAACTCTTTTTGAGCTGGCCTCCTGCAGCAAGGCGTTTACCGCGCTGGCTATATTACGCCTTTCAAGAGAAGGGAAAATAAAGCTGCAGGATCCGGTTTCGGTTTATCTGCCCTGGTTGAAATTTTTTTACAAAGGAAAACCGGCGGTTGTAACTATTGCCCAATTGCTGCACCATACAAGCGGAATTCCCTGGTATACAATTTCAGATATTCCTCCCGGCAATGAGCCTGATGCATTGGAGAAAACTGTGCAGCAGTTTAATAATATCTCGCTTCAGGCAATACCCGGAGAGGCGTTTCACTATGCTACGGTTAATTATGATATTTTAGGTCTCATCATCGCCATCGTCAGCGGCGTATCTTATGAAACATATCTGACAAATCAGGTACTGTCACCATTGGGGCTGCATCATACCTTTGTGGGGCGCGACCAGGTATCTGGCGGATATTCAATAGCTCAGGGGCATAAAATTAGCTTTTTTAAAGCAAGAGCTTATCAACCGCCGTGGTTTAAAGGAAATAATCCTGCAGGATATATAGTCACGGATGGTCCGGATATGGTACGGTGGCTGAATTTGCAGATGGGGCTTATTCATACGGAACTGGATACCGAGATTGCGGTGTCACACCTTCGTGACGAAAGCGTACCACCTGGCAGCAATCTTTCTTATGCAGATGGATGGCTCGTTTCCCTGCGTGGCGATAGCATAATTTATCATGATGGAGTAAACCCCAACTTTACCTCTTATGTAGGTTTTATTACCAGGAAGAAATCCGGAGTGGTCGTTCTGGCTAACTCAAACAGTACCTTTACCCGTGTATTGGGAAATCAGCTTTTATCTCTGCTGGATAAAGGCACAGTACCAACCGATATTTATCCGGAAGGGGATAATGATAAATCATTTGCAACGATATCAATCGCCTTGTTTTTCTATCTGTTAATTACTTTGCTATTTACCGGATATATTGTTAGCGGTATTGTCAGGAAGAAAAGAAAATACAAGGAGTGGCGCAGAAAAGAGAGCATATCGGTACTGTTGCTCTTTGCCGCTGTATTGCCGTGTTTGGCAGGTATTTATTTGATTCCTCAGGCTTATATGCATTTTTCCTGGCAGGCAATCAGAGTGTGGGGGCCTGATAGTCTGCAGGTAATGATGGTACTCTTGCTGTCATGTATAGGGTTTTCCTGCGGTAATGCAGTACTGAGTCTTTTATTTCCTGATCCGGATAAGTATCTCAAAGTGATTCCTCAAACGCTGATCGTGAGCATCTTATCAGGAATAGCCAACATGGTATTGATACTGCTGATCTCTTCAGCAGCTGGAAATAGGGAGAATCTCCCCTTTATCCTTTTCTATTTTGCACTCTCCGTGATGATATATCTTACAGGAAGAAGTTATATACAGCGGACACTCATTGGATTTACACGAAAACTGGTGCATGAGATACGGATTGATATGGTAGGAAAGATATTGTCATCTTCCTATGAGAAATTTGAGAAAATAGAAAATGGACGCGTACTTGCTACTATCAACGGTGATATTTACGTGATAGGAAATATCGCCTATATGGCCATTTCGCTGGCTACAAGTATCATCACCGTGACCGGCGCGTTCCTTTATCTTTCAGTCATTGCTTTCTGGGCTACTATGGTTACTGCAGTACTGGTATGCCTGATTTCAACTGTATATTATTTCTTTAGCAAAAGTACTCGCCCTTTGTTCGAAGAGGCCAGGGATGCCGGTAATGTGCTAATGGATTTTATGACGGATCTTATTACCGGCTACAAAGAGATTAGCCTGAACAGAAGAAAGAAACTGGAATTCCGTGAAGATATCAGCGATTGCTCCGAAGGGCTTCGTGCAAAAATAATGAAGGCGGAAACCAATTTTATTTACGCATTCCTCGTAGGTGAATTGCTGTTGATCTTGTTATTAGGGACTTCCGCCTTTGCACTGCCTGTGTTATTTCCAGCCATTAAACTACCGGTCATCATGAGTTTTATTATGATACTGTTATATCTTATTGGACCTATCAATGGTATTTTAAGATCTATACCGGAAATAATGCAATTCAAAATTGCCTGGGACAGAATAAAAGTATTCCTGGAAGAACTACCCTCAGACTTGTCAATTGACGAACCAATGCTCCTTACTATCACAGGTAAGCCGGATAGCTTTCAGGCAGACGGAGTCCGATTCCTGTACGACACAGGAACCACGCCGTCTTTTAGTGTAGGCCCGGTGTCATTTGAACTGAACAAAGGTGAAATTCTATTTATTACAGGTGGCAACGGGAGTGGGAAAAGTACATTGGCTAAAATGCTCACCGGACTTTATAAGCCATCAACCGGTGTTATCAGGATCAATAATCAGGTAGTCCCTGCTGTCGAGCTGGGAGAATATTTCTCCGTAGTCTTCTCACCGGTACATCTTTTCAAAAAGTTATATTCAGTAACGATAGATGGAAGAGAGAAGGAGATTTTTCGATATCTGGAAGAGTTGGATCTCAGTCATAAAGTAAGTATCCGTAACATGACATTTGATACACTTGACTTGTCGAATGGACAATTAAAAAGATTAGCGCTGCTGCAGTGTTATCTGGAAGATAAACCCATTTATCTGTTTGATGAATGGGCCGCTGACCAGGACCCGGAATACCGGAAATTTTTCTATCGTACCCTGCTTCCAAAAATGAAATTACAGAATAAGATTATTATCGCTATTACTCACGATGATCACTACTTCGATGTTGCTGATAAGATCCTGAAGCTAAATATGGGTAAAGTGGAGAGCCTCATGACGAAAGGTTTAACTGACACACTTGCCCCTGCAAAATAGTAATTAACAAATAAAATAAACATCTATGGAAACATCGACTCTTGAAAGAACGGAGATCTTTCACACAGATTTTAATCTGGATAAGAAGGATAATCTCCATGATATCCCGGAAAACGCCGCTGTTTTTGGAATTTTTGCAATCGTAGACAATGAACCGGTAAACTGCCGGTACATAGGATATACAAAAAATCTACGGCTGGAAATCCGGAATATGTTCGAAAATCCATCGTCCGAAGGCCTTAAACATTTCATGCAGGGCCCCTGGATTCAGTTACTGATGTACGAGCTTAAACCAATTGCAACAGAAGAAGAAATACAGCAGCTACAGTCTGAGTGGGAAGGCCGTTATAAGCCGAATATTGATGCTGATGGCGAGTATCCTGGCTATTACGATTACTGATGGTCTCGTAAAAACAACAACCTATTGATTCACATAAATTTTATATCAGCATGATACAACTTGGAAATGTCCGGGAAATTAATACAGTAAAGCAGCATCTGGACCAGCTGAAATCCGAAGGGGTAATTACGCAATGGGAATTGCCATATGAACAAATCCTTACGCGTCTTACGGCCGCCATATTTTTTGTTTCGCTGGCAGACCAGGACGACGAATCTGTGTGGAAAGAGATGGAGAAATATCCAATGTTTTCCTATCGTAAAAATGAAGAAAAGCAACTGTCACTACTGGACTGGAGTATGACCTTTAATAAAGGCTTTGAGCTTTGATCTGGTTATTAAAAGAATATACAAATGAAAGATGAGTTAATTGAAATACTATCCGTTCCCGGACCGGTGGCCTGTATTCGGCCTGAAAAATCATGGCAGGCATTGCAACAATGTATTCATAGAAACTATGTACATCTTTTATTTGAAAAGTCCGGTACAGAATTGAGTATGCAGTTATTTCAGCCGGAATGCAGGCTGGAGACGCCCGATTCCGGGGTAGGCATGATACGGTTGGTTGGCATGCTGACTGTTAATTACCAACAGGTAAAATGTGTCGCTGACATCAATTCGGCCAGCTGTGAAGGCACGGGATATTTAACAATCGTCAGTCCGGACACCTATCAGCAAATGTTCTGCAAATAATACTTCGATCGCCCTGTAAAAGACACACTAATGAGTCAATTAAGATTGTTCTGCTTTCCTTATGCCGGCGGATCGGCAATGATTTATCAGAAATGGAGCCGCTACCTGCTGCCGGATATATTACTCAGGCCTGTAGAGCTTGCGGGTAGGGGGAAAAGGATAAATGAAGAAATGTATGATAACGTCCAGGTGGCTGCGGATGATGTATTTCATATAATCAAAGATGAGATCGTAATGGGGCCATATGCTTTTTTCGGACACAGTATGGGCGGTATGTTTGCCTATGAGGTGGCACAAAAAATACGGACAGAAGGTCTGCCAGGACCTTCTCACATTTTCTTCTCAGCCCGAAGACCACCACATCTTGGTAAAGACGAGGAAAAGAAATATCACCTGATGGAAACGGATGTTTTCAAAAGAGAGATCATTAACCTGGGAGGAACGCCGGCAGAATTCTTTGACCATCCCGAGCTGATGGAACTTTATCTGCCATTGTTGAAAAACGATTTTAAACTCTCGGAAACGGATCTCTTTGATGGAACTATATATCCACTAGACTGCAGTATTACAGTTCTTTCGGGAAAGGAGGATGAGCTGACTGATGCTGATTGCGAAGCATGGGAAAGGCATACCAACCAGGAATGTACTATCCATTATTTTGAAGGGGGGCATTTTTTTATCAAAGATTATATAGAAGGTATTACCGGAATTATTAATAGTACACTTAGTGCCCATCGTCTATAACACTTGCCGATCAGAAAATATTCAATTATTTAACGGAGTTACGACATGAAAAATTTATTAAGTTTCAGCGACCTTCATCTGAATCCTGACTTCTTCTGTTTCTCGCACCTGAGATGGGATTTTGTTTTTCAGCGCCCGCAGCATTTAATGAATCGTTTCGCAGAAAACAGCCGGGTGTTTTTTATGGAGGAATATGTCATCGACGACACTACAGATCCGTTTATGGAACTGCGAACGCCAGCACCCAACTTATGTGTGGCTACGCCACATGTAAAACCCGGGATGACAGCTGACGAAATAGATAGTTGCCTTAAGTTATTCCTTGATCAGCTGATGCAAAAGTATATAGTCCGGGATTATGTCTCCTGGTATTATACTCCTATGGCACTTTCCTGGAGTAGTCATCTGCAACCTTCCGTCATGGTATATGATTGTATGGATGAATTGTCGTTGTTTAAATTTGCCCCTGTTGAATTAACGCAAAGAGAAAAAACACTGATGTCTTTGGCGGATATTGTGTTTACCGGCGGAGAAAGCTTGTATCGCCTGAAGCGTAGCCAACATCCCAGGGTATATGCTTTCCCCAGCAGCATTGATCAGGAGCATTTTGCAAAAGCCCGTCAGCCATTACCGGAACCTTTGGATCAGCAACCCATCCCTTATCCACGACTTGGGTTCTTTGGCGTATTAGATGAAAGGCTGGACATTCCTTTGCTAACGGAAATGGCTGCGTTAAGGCCATCATGGCACTTTGTACTTACAGGGCCTGTAGTTAAAATAGAGAAAGAATCGCTGCCTCAGGCGCCTAATATTCACTATACTGGTATGAAAACATATAATGAATTGCCTGCGTATATCAGCAATTGGAACGTGGCCCTGATACTCTTTGCATTAAATGACTCGACACGTTTTATTAGCCCGACCAAGACGCCGGAATACCTGGCAGCAGGGAAGCCGGTAGTATCAACTCCCATTCATGATATTATCGCTACCTACGGAGAAAAAGGACTGGTACATATTGCCGGTGATACGGCCGGATTTATCGCAGCCATTGAAGCCGCACTTTTGCAGGACAGGGATAAAAACTGGCTGAAACCAGTAGATGAATATCTGTCCGGAATTTCCTGGAATCAGACCTGGGCAGATATGGTACATCTTATATGTCAGATATTGATAGAAAAAAGTCCAGAGAATAAACCGGTAAATCTGAGTTCTTATGTATGATTATGCAATTATAGGCGCCGGATTCGCGGGCAGTGTACTGGCGGAGCGATTGGCATCAGACGCAACTAAGAAGGTGTTGCTGGTAGATAAACGAAATCATATTGCGGGCAATGCCTACGATTATTATAATGAGAATGGCATCCTCGTTCATAAATATGGCCCGCATATTTTTCATACCAACTCTCCGGATGTATATGAGTATTTATCCAGGTATACACAATGGCGTCCGTATGAACATCGGGTATTGTCTTGTGTAAATGGTAGCTTGTATCCTTTTCCCATCAATCTTGATACAGTCAATAAGCTGTATAATAAAAACTATACTTCTGAAGAACTGGCAACCTATTTTGAGAACGTAGCAGAATCTGTAGAAACGTTGAGAACGTCCGAAGATATTATTGTAAGCCAGATTGGCAGGGATCTTTACGAAAAATTTTTCTGCGGATATACCCGTAAGCAATGGGATACTGACCCTTCCGACCTCAGTGCAGCAGTTACTTCCCGTATTCCGGTACGCACAGACAGGGATGACAGATACTTTAATGATATTTATCAGGTAATGCCACTTCATGGTTATACCAGGATGTTTGAAAATATGCTGAACCACCCCAATATTCACGTTTTGCTAAACACAGACTATCAGGATCTAAAGAAACTGGTGGTGTATAAAGAACTTATTTTTACCGGACCGATAGATGAATATTTCGATTACTGCTATGGTAAACTGCCTTACCGTTCCCTTCAGTTTAAACATGAAACGCTGGATCAGGAGTGGTTGCAACAGGTAGCTGTAGTTAACTATCCAAATGATAATTTATATACCCGTATTACAGAATATAAACATCTTACAGGACAACAGCATCCCCGGACCAGTGTTACGTACGAGTTTCCATGTTGGGATGGAGATCCATTTTATCCGGTTCCCCGGGCTGAAAATCAGGAGCTGTATAAAAGATATGCAGCTTTAGCAAAAGAAACCCCTGGCGTTCACTTTGTTGGCAGGCTGGGAACTTATCGTTATTACAATATGGATCAGGTGGTAGCACAGGCCCTTACGCTTTACAGTAAACTCGCCGCTAAAAGCTCCCTGAAAGAGGCTATTATTCCATAACAACCAGAAAAATCAGATATCTCCACATGCATATTAACACACAGAAATCTCTTGAACTATGGGCTGGGATTGAATGTACCATCAACAGGGTAGGAGAGCAGTATTTTAATCAAATGGAGCGCAACGGACATCTGCACCGGATAGAAGATTTGGAACTGTTTGCTGCATTAGGTATTAAAAAAATCCGCTATCCGGTGTTGTGGGAGCAAATAGCAGAAGGGAATATAGCAGATGCCGATTGGACATGGGCAGATGAAAGGCTACATAAATTGAGAACACTGGGAATTGATCCCATCGTGGGTTTTGTGCATCATGGAAGCGGACCGCGTCATACCAGCCTGATAGATTCCGATTTTCCGGATAAACTGGCTACCTATGCAGCAGCATTTGCAGCAAGGTATCCCTGGGTAAAATATTATACTCCTGTTAATGAACCATTGACTACAGCCCGTTTTAGCGGTCTTTATGGTCATTGGTTCCCTCACGGAAAAAATAACAGGATCTTCGCCCGGGCATTGCTGGTGCAATGCAGAGCAGTTGTTAAATCCATGAAGGCTATCAGGGAGTATATCCCGGATGCAAAGCTGGTACAAACAGAGGATATATGTAAAATATTCAGCACGCCATTGTTGGCTTACCAGGCAGCCTATGAAAATGAACGACGCTGGCTTAGCCTCGACCTGTTATGTGGTACTATTGACGAAACACACAAAATGTGGTCGATATTGCGGTCTTACGCTGTAAGTGAAGAAGAATTGAGGTGGTTCAGCCAACATCCTTGTCCGCCAGACATTATAGGCGTAAATCATTATCCTACCAGCAGCCGTTATCTTGATGAGCAATTCGATAATTACCCCAGTCATTACCATGGAGGAAATCCGGAACATAAATATGCCGATGTGGAGGCGCTAAGGAAGATTGATTATCAGGAAATGTCCCTGTACGCATTGCTAAAGGAAGTATGGGAAAGATATCAGTTACCCATCGCCATAACAGAGGCTCATATATGCAGCGGACGTGAAGAGCAGTTGCGCTGGTTAAAGGAATTCTGGGATACAGGACAGTTATTATTTCGGGAAGGAGTAGATATCAGGGCTGTGACTGCATGGGCTTTGTTGGGTTCTTTCGATTGGAACTCCCTGGTAACCAAAAACAATGGATTTTATGAATCAGGGGTCTTCGACATAAGAGGAGAATATCGCCGGCCTACTGCGCTGGTGGATTTAATGGTTTGCCTGGCGGCAAATAAAGTATTTGAACACCCCGTAATGGCTTTACAGGGCTTTTGGAGAAGAACGGGCATGGCCCGGCTCCCTGATGTGACAGTAAATGATGCATGTTACACCGACAGCGGTATTGCGCCCCTCCTGATCATCGGGGCCACCGGTACCCTGGGACGTTTTTTTGCCCGGCACTGTGAGGCAAGACACATTCCATATCGGTTGGTTTCCAGAAAAGAATTGGATATTACCAATGCAGCAGAAATAAATAACCTTCTCTCGGAACATAGGCCCTGGGCTGTGGTAAATGCAGCGGGTTACGTGCAAATAGACGCAGCAGAGAGCAATGCTGCCCATTGTTTCCAGGTAAACGCTGTTGGCCCTGCATTACTGGCAGCAGCCTGCAAACGCTATAATGCACAGTTGCTTACCTTCTCATCTGATCAGGTATTTGACGGGATGTTAAACACCCCTTACCTGGAAAGGGATGTTGTACATCCGTTAAATATATACGGGAGAAGTAAGGCTGCCGCGGAAGAAATGGTGCAACAGATATTATCAGATGTACTCGTTATCCGTACCAGCGCTTTTTTCAGCCCCTGGGATTCACATAATTTCATTACAAAAGCATTGCAGACAGTTGCCAGGGGCGAACTCTTTTCGGCTGCAAATGATATTACCGTGTCTCCCACTTATGTCCCCGATCTGGTAGACACATGCCTGGATTTGTTGATAGATCGTGAATCGGGTATCAGGCATCTCGCAAATCAGGGTGCAGTTACCTGGGCCAGTCTTGCACGATCAGCAACTTTGATGGCAGGTATGGATGCAGCCCTGATCCGGGAGGCAGCTGCCGATACTTTTATGTTACCTGCGCACCGGCCTCATTTCAGTGCCTTGTCAACTGAAAAAGGAATACTTATGCCAACACTGGAAGACGCCCTCAACAGGTATCATCTGGCGATCGGTTCCAGGTTTGCTGCCGCTGTATATTAAGCACATATTTTTCTGATATCTCTATCCAGCATCGAAAATTTAACATTGACCCATATGAAAATTATTCAAAGTTTTTGGACCAGACCCTTTCTGCAGGCAAAAAAGTTGCTGGTAGGATCGAGACTAAACGGCGGCTGGCCCGAGCGAAAATATAATTATTATAGCATAGCCCTTAGCTACCATCATTTGCGACGTCATTATCAACAGATGGAACTTGTAACAGATATGGTTGGGAAAGAGATTATCATAGATAAATTGGGACTTGCGTACGATCAGGTCACATTAGAATTAGATACGCTGGCAGATTACGATCCGGGATTATGGGCATTGGGTAAGATTTATACTTACCAAATTCAGAAAGAACCATTTCTACATGTTGATAATGATATTTACATATGGAAGCCTTTTGATTCAAGGGTATCCGAGGCTGCATTAGTAGCACAGAATAGGGAGACGAGCACGGCGCATTATACAGAAACCTTCGCTGATATTTGCAAATATTTTCCATATGTGCCGGATTATATGAAAGTTATGAAGGATGAACCATATATACCTTGCGTAAATGCAGGAATTCTGGGTGGACAAAACATTCCATTTTATCAGCAGTATACAGAAGAGGTTTTTGATTTTGTTGACAGAAACCATGACTATATACTGGAAAATATGGAACAGTTTAATAGTGCATGTGTGAATGTTGTATTTGAACAGGTGATATTTTATGCCTTATCCAAAGCTGCAGGGATAGATATTAGTTACATGTTCCCGTCCAGCAAGAATAACCCCAATGGTATCGGGTTTTTACATGAAAAACATCTTCATAATGGCTATACTCATGCGCTGGGGTACTATAAGAACATGAGAATGGTTTACACAATGGTAGAGCATGAACTCAGAGAGCATCATAGAGAGTCTTATGATAAAATAAACTATCTCTTATCCGTATTGGAATTATAGAATAACCCCGACATATTATGACATACGATAGTGAAAAAATTTTAGACTATTGCTACACGCTTTTCCATACATTAGAAATGCGGAGTCAGAGCACCGCTATTGCTAATTTCTCCGGAAAGGTATCTGACAGAGGATGGTGTAATGCAGACAATATTCATTACGGCTATCTGGGTACCTTAATTTTTAAACTCCAGCTATATGAGGCAACGCTCGATCCTAAGGTCCTGAAGTCCTTATTGTTGCAACTGGAAGAACTAGAGTCTGGTCTACAGACTGTTAATACCTATAATTATTCTTTTGCCTTTGGCAGAATGGGCTTGGTTTATTTTTATATCCAGCTTCATCGTTGTATAAAAGAGAGAAGATATTTGTTATCTGCTCTTGAAATCGTTCGGCATTTATCAGAATCTCATTTAATTTATTTCTCTCTTTTAAGCGACTGTAGCGTTAATAATGGGGCGGCGGGAATACTGATGGTACTGATGGAGCTGTATATGGAAACAAAGGAAGATTGGTTACTTCCAATTTTTTCTCATTATTTGAATCGCATTATTCAACGTATAAGCATCACGGATACTGGCCTAAGCTGGACGCCACCGGGAACAGCCATAGCAGAACTTGACCGCCTGACCCGGGATACCGAAATAACCGCCGTGCTTCTGGCGATAGCGCATCTGTTTTCGACAGATCATCTGCGGTTGTTAATGAATAATGCACAACCATGTCAGCCCGACGCAGGATCCTTTGATAATATCCTTTATGAACTGGCATATCAGCAAACAAAATCAGATAGCAACAGGCAATATTTTGCAGGCGTATTATTACTTGAGGCATATGAATTGAACCACAAAGAGGGGTATCTGGAGTTACCTGCAGATCTGGTATCGGAGTATCTCAGGCTTCCATTGACTCAGGATGGAGACTATTCCCTGGCTTCCGGCTACTGCGGGAAAGCCTATTTCCTGCTTAGGTGGCTGATGTCGGGGAAATCGAAATTGTCTAATGTTTTCTTTCCTGCTACGTATATATATGACCAACCTGCCGTAATGGATAACATTCCGGAATTCCTCGATGAATATAAGGTCCATGATATAATAATGGACGCTCAGCTCAGAGTATCTTACAAGAACTGGGATGAGCAGCAGCGGGAAGAGATCAGGAAGGAAATTTTTGGAGGTCAAAAAAGGATTACATTGAGTTTATTTGCAGATCTTAACTCTAAATATGACTTAGCGGCCGATCTGGCCTTGCTTCGTGCTCGTTTTACACTGACCGCTAACACACCTGAAGAGGAATTTGACGACGTGTTAGCTACTGCGAAGATCATTACTTTAGATCAGGAGATATTCATGCAGATACCGTTCTGTGTGGCTGCAAATACTATAATAATTGATGAACCGGTCATCAGTGCAGACATGAGAATCTCTCCAGCTGAAATATCAGATTTTTTTGCCAAATTTGGATCTAAATCAATGGTATGCCGGATGGGAGATGAAGAGAGGCTTGATATTAAAGTGCTGAATTTATCAAAGCTGATTTTTGATAACCTCCGGGTACCCTGCACAGGCAACGAGATCAGCAGGAGGATAACCGAATTCACGATGTCGCAGAAGCCGGAAATACAGGCAATTATTTGCAGGGAGTTTAAGACAACGCCGGAACAGCTGGAGCTGTATATCAAAACAATGGTTTTTGAAGCTATCAAATCCTTTATGGGAGAAGGCATGATAGAGGTGGCGCAAAAGGATACTTTTTCTCCGACATATGAAGCGTAATGCCCGATTACGGATAACAAATGTATCGAAATCGAACATATATTATTTTTATATATTTTTAAAACATTTATTATTTATGTGTTAACTAACTGGCACTCCTTTGGCTGTTTGCGGATACATTGATTTGTTTTAGCCTTATTGATCCTGTAAAATTGTACTATGCTATGTTTAAAAACTATCTGAAAATAGCCCGAAGGAATCTGTTAAAAAATAAAGCATATGCTATTATTAATATAGCTGGATTGGGAGCAGGTATGGCGATTGTTATATTGATTGGATTGTGGGAATGGGATGAGCTGACTTTTGATCATTATCACAGTAACCATGCGGAGCTTGCGCAGATAATGGATACACAAAGCTTTAATGGTGAAATCAATACGGGAACAGCGATAGCCCTTCCTTTAAAAAAGGAACTGCAATCTGTTTACGGTGGTCATTTCAAAGCCTTGTCGCTTGCTTCCTGGAATAATGCGCATATACTGGCGGCGGGAGACAAGAAGATTTCTCAGTCGGGCATGTGGGTAGAGCCGGACTTTCCTGCAATGCTCACTTTAAAAATGGTGAGCGGAAGTTTGGATGCGCTGAAAGATCCATCTTCAATGATCATTGCCAGTTCCGTGGCAAAATCCCTGTTTGGTGAACAGGATCCGATTAATCAGCTGGTGAGACTGGATAATCAGACAGACATGAAAGTTGCCGGTGTTTATGAAGATCTGCCATATAACACGTCTTTTTACAACACTAAATTTCTGTTACCCTGGAACAAATATTTAACAGTCGCCTTTTGGCTGAAAGATTTAGAGTCGAGATGGGATACACATTGTGCGCAACTGTTTGTTCAGTTAAATAGCCATACTTCTCCTGAAAAAATAACTGCTGCCGTGAAGAATATTATGTCTGCACACCTGGATGCTACCGCCGGTAATAAGGAGGAAATTCTGTTGCATCCGATGGATGACTGGCACCTGCATAGTGAGTTTAAAAACGGAAAAGCAAATGGCGGACGCATACAGTTTGTATGGCTTTTCGGTATTATAGGAGGGTTTGTGCTGTTGCTGGCTTGTATCAATTTTATGAATCTCTCCACCGCGAAGAGCGAAAAACGCGCCAGAGAAGTTGGTGTCCGAAAAGCCAGTGGGTCTACTCAGCAACAGCTGATTTCACAATTTTTAATAGAATCACTGCTTGTTGCATTTGTCGCTTTTTCATTATCTGTATTGCTGGTACAGCTATTATTGCCAGTATTTAATACGCTGGCAGATAAACAAATAAGTACCCCGTTATTAAATCCACAGTTTTGGATGATAACAGTAGCATTTACAATATTTACCGGGCTTCTGGCTGGTAGTTATCCGGCATTCTATCTCTCAGGTTTTGAGCCGGTGAAAGTGTTGAAAGGTACATTCAAACCAGGCCGGCATGCTTCTCTTCCCCGAAAAGTACTGGTTGTATTACAATTCACGGTTTCTGTTGCACTGATAATAGGCACACTGATCGTTTACAAGCAGATCAAATTTACACAAAACCGACCTGTGGGATACGCCCGCGAAGGACTGATAATGTCGGGTATTGGAATGCCGGAGTTTTACCGTCATTATGATGCTATCAGAAATGATCTCTTACAAAGCGGCGTTGCAGATAATGCGGCAGCATCTAACAGCCCCGCTACAGACGTACAGGATGCGCAGATGGGTTTTGAATGGAAAGATAAAGACCCCGATTCCAAACCGCTTTTTGGTATGGTGAATGTAACGCATGATTATGGGAAAACAATAAACTGGGAAATGAAGGAAGGCCGTGATTTTTCAAGATCTTTTCCTTCAGATACCGGTACATTTATTTTGAATGAAGCAGCAGTAAAAGTCACGGGACTGAAACATCCCATAGGTGAAATAATCCGATGGAAAGGAAAAGAGCATGTGATCACAGGTGTGGTGAAAGATATGGTAACAGGCTCTCCTTATAAGGCTACACAACCTGTTATTTTCATGCTGGATTACGGATGGCTGAATGTTATGACAATACATTTAAAGCCCAACATACCTATACGGGGCGCATTGGCCAGGATAATTCCTATATTTAACAAGTATAATCCTGATAGCCCATTTGAGTATCAATTTGTGGATGAAGAATATGCAAAGAAATTTTCTGATGAAGAACGTATTGGTAAAATGGCTACCTTTTTTACAGTACTGGCTATTTTTATTTCCTGCCTGGGTTTATTTGGTTTGGCATCATTTGTAGCCGAACAACGAAAAAAAGAAATCACTGTCCGGAAAATACTGGGTGCTTCTGTATTCAGTTTGTGGGAAATGCTATCGAAGGATTTCGTTATGTTGGTGATGACTTCCTGTTTTATCGCAATACCAATGTCCTGGTATTTTCTGGATCGTTGGTTACAAAAGTATGAATATCGTACACAGATATCCTGGTGGATCTTTGGGGTAGCGGTATTGGCATCATTGATTATTACCCTTTTAACAGTGAGCTTCCAGGCTATCAAAGCAGCACTGAAAGATCCCGTAAAAAGTTTAAGGTCCGAATAATTATACATAAAGTAACGCTGATAATTCACGGAGGTTATCAGCGTTACTTCAAGCCTCCTGATAAACTACGTCGTCTATAGCTATATCCGGATTGCTCATACAAAGGATCATTAAATTGAGGAAATCGTCAAATAGAGTAACAATAGTCTCTTGTGAATATATATTAATGTCGTAGTGACATGTGAATTCCACCCCATTGGTATATAACTGCAGATACATGTCAATATCAAAATGGCCGAATACGGTGTGCTGGAGATGCCTGGGCGAGAAGTCGGTTAGCGCCTCATTAGGCAATGCGGGCAGCATATTCAGATATATTGTATTAATTGCATTGAATGGAATATCCATGTCGTCCAGCATCTTAGACATTGTATAATATTTGAAAGTAGAGGCAACCGTACTACTGATAATCGAATCACTTAGCAGATCATTAAAGTTGCTACAGCCATTCACTTTATTACGTACCAGGATTGTATTCACAAAACAACCAATCAGTTTTTGTAGCACCGGTCGGTCCCTGATGGCTACTAATGAACCAATTACAATGTCTTTTAATCTGGTTTTCTTATAAATAAGTATATTTAGTGCACAGATCATTATCGGGTAAATGGTAACAGATCTGTTTTTACACACTTCCTTCAACTTCAGGAAATTATCGCCGGATATAGTAAACCTGTATGATCTTGCCTCCGTTCTACCGGCTTTATCTACTACACCATAAAATGCACTGATGGTCTCTTCCGAGTCATTTATCAGATAAGGTGCTATTCTTCTCTTTAAAGATTCCCGGTAATAAGAATCGCTCAATTTAAATTTCCCGTAGAAAGTAGACAAGTTTTCCGTTGGAAACCTGGTGTCATTTTCTGAACACCAGTACTTTTCAAAATCCTTTTTAAGATCCTGTCTTTGCAGACTATTTTCCCAAGCAGAGAAATCTTTGTATTGTATTTCAGGCAATTCCGTGTTATAGTCTTTTCGCTGCGCCAACGCGGAGTAAATAGTCAAAAACTCTCTTCTGAAAATTATCTTGGAGAAGCCATCAAAGATGGAATGGGATATATTAAACAGAATGAAATTCCGGTTATTTCCATCTGTCAGAACAGTAAAATAGTAATAAGGCTCATCTCCATATTCAAATATATGATGGGTGGCTTTGTTGGTATGTTCCCGGATCATCCTCAGTTTTTCTTCTTCTGTGTGATGACTGATGTCCACAATTGTAAGAAGTGATGTCAGAGATACCTCGGGTAGTATTTTTTGTTTAACAGTAAGTGTGGTAGTGCTGAAAACTGCTACTGTTCTTAGTATTTCATGTTTTTTGATAATTATTTCACAGGTTTTTCTGAAAATATCCTCTCGAAAGTCCGGTAGATCGTATGTGATAATCACATTGAATGGCACATGTTTTTTTTCAAGAAAATAGCCTGTCCAGAAATGTTTTAACGCCGCAGAGGGCTCATATAAGGCGGATTTTTGTGCCGGATGAATCGGTGTTATATATGGGTTCCTGGCGAACCATGCCGACCAGGTGCAAATATTTGTTTTTTGCGATAGTAATATTTTACGTCTTTCCATTTCATCGCCAGCTGGCAGGGGCGCTTGAAGTTGTGAATCGATGAATTGGAGTACATTATCAAGTTGCAGCTTTTCAAATGTCATACTGATGTGTTGAGTTTTGGAAGATAGTGGGTATGCCAGCCTTTGTTGGGTAACAGGCGTGGCGTAAAGTACTGTCTGATATTATTTGTAATAATATAACTTTTTGATTGAATAATAAAATGTATACGGGGAGAAGTATGACCAGGCTGCCTTCATCGTATGTATCATAAACTGACAAGTAAAACAGAAGCATCAACCAAACAAGACTGAGAAATGAAAGACATTCGATCATAAATAGGGTTTAATGATACGCATGGTGTAATCCCATACCAATTGTTCATTTTCCTGTGAGTAAAATCTGGTGTCAGGCTTATCTACCTTCTTTTTAGAGAAATACTTGCCGGATACATTTTCCACCTCTTTTGAAGTTGCCAGGTAAATAGTTGTTTCAGCCCCCTGTTGCGGTGTTATCCCAAACATAGGCACTGCCATTTTAAACAGAAGATTACCGAACCACCCTTTATCTGTATTTTGTCCAAAGTCAGTTTTGATCATACCAGGATGGAGAGAATTTACGGTAATATTCAGAATTCCCTTTTTTTTCAATTCCTCAGCCAAATGCTGTGTTAGCCATATCATATAAAGTTTGGATTGCCCATAAGCCGCGCTAAAGGAATATTTTTTAGTGAGCTGAATATCATTCAAATCAGGTTTTCCACCCATTTTGTGCGCCGCTGACGCAACATTAACAATCCTGGCAGCAGGGCTTTGGGCCAGCAAGTCCAGTAACAGGTAGCTGAGCAGCATAGGCGCAAACACGTTAAGCGTCATTGTCTTTTCAAGTCCTTCACGGGTAAGCTCCCTGTTTTTTCCAAAGACCGCACCAGCGTTGTTAATCAATATATCCAAACGCTTATACTTCGCTTTTAAATCCGCCGCCATTTGTTTAATATCTGATAATAGCAACAGATCTGCAATCAAAAAATCGACATTTACATTACCTGTTTCATTCTTTATTTCTGTACAGGTCGCTGCCGCCTTTTCAGCATTCCGGCCATGTACAATAATCCGGTGCCCCTGTTTAGCCAGGGCCTTGGCGGTAACCTTACCAATGCCATCCGTGCTTCCTGTGATCAATATAGTTTTGTAGTCCATATACATTATTGAGTTAATCCTACAAATGTAAATCTCTAATATTTATTTATAATATCATACTCCTCATCGTATAATACTTTCTCCCATTTGTATAATAATATACGGTAATACAGGAGTATCTTTATGGAGAAATTCAATTGTGGAAGTACGGACCATAAAAGGCATATCATGGCGTCCCCTGAAATCATCAAAATAGATACCGTAGAACAGTTCACAGAACGCTTTGGCTTCCCCTCAACAGGCCATCCGTTGATCAGCATCAATCGCCTGGCAGGCGAAAATTACAAACTACCCAAAGAACAGACCGCGCAGTTTAACCTTTACTCAATTGTTTTCAAACACGGCGTTAAAGGAAAATCAACCTACGGCTGGCGGGAATATGATTTTAGTAAAGGACTGATGAATTTTTTTGCACCCGGACAGATCACCAGCTGGGATCAGTCAGTAGACCATTCCGAAACCCAGGGCTGGTTATTGGTATTTCATCCGGATTTTGTTAGGAAATATCCATTGGGCACCAAAATATCCCGTTACAGGTTCTTCTCGTATGAAACTAGTGAAGCTTTGCATATATCAAGCGCCGAACGGTCTATAATAGAAGGCTTGCTGGAAAATATAGAAAAAGAATGCTATAACAATACAGACGAAAATAGTCAGGACATCATCGTATCTCAAATTGATTTGCTACTCAACTATGCAGACCGCTTTTATAAGCGCCAGTTCAGGACACGGTCCAGTGTGGATACCGATATTGTAGCCCGCTTTCAATCTGTACTCCAGAAGCATTTTGAGGATGATCCAAACAAACTCGTCACCGCATCATCGATTGCGTCGGAATTGTCTATGTCTGTGCATTATCTGAGTGAACTACTGCGCAACCTTACCGGTATGAGCATACAGCAGCACATGCACGCCTTTGTAATTGATAAAGCCAAAAGCCTGCTGCTCACCACCCAGCTTTCGGCAAGCGAGATCGCCTACAAACTGGGCTTTGGATATCCATCCTATTTCAACCGCTTATTTAAAAGTAAAACAGGGCAGACACCGATGGAGTTCAGAAGTATGAATTGAGCATCCACTTATTCTATCTTTAATGACTTTACAGGGTTTGCCACAGCTGCCAGGATCGCCTGCGAACTGATGGTTAAAGTGGTTATCAGTAATATAGACAACCCTGTCAAAACAAATACACTCGCATCGATATGGATGCTGTAGGCAAATTTATCCAACCAGTTATTCATCGTCCACCATACCAGTGGAAAGGCAATGGTTATAGCGACGGCTATTAGTTTCAGGAAATCTTTTGAGAGCATAAAAGCTATGCTGGTCACAGATGCGCCGGTGATTTTGCGGATACTGATTTCCTTTTGGCGGCGTTGGGCAGTAAATGTGGCAAGCCCAAATAATCCCAGACAGGAAATAATGATGGCGATTCCGGCAAAATATTTTGACAGCATGGCTACCCGGTTTTCAGCCGCATATAACGTCTGGTATTCCTCATCCAGGAACGTGTAATCAAAGCTGAGCCCCTTGTGAAATGAGATGTATAACTGCCGGATTTTTTCTATCGATTGTTTCTCAGCCCCGGCTCTTATTTTCACAACAACGTTTGGCATGATCGGTTCTACCTGTATGATACAAGGCGTTACCTTCGAATATAAAGATTCAAAATTGAAGTCGGCGGCCACACCTATAATCTGCTTAGGTTCGCCTCCAACGCTGATCATTTTACCCACAGGGTCTTTCAGCCCCATTTGCTTTATGGCAGCTTCATTAAAAACTATTTGCTTTTCACTGCCTGGCGTATTGGAAAAGCAATGGCCTTCTTTCATCTTTATCCCAACTGTTTCTAAGAAGCCATATCCAACCTGCAAGTTTGCAAAAGTCATATCATCTGCTGATAGATCCTTGCCTGGCCACTGTATACCGCTAATGCCGCCATGCCGGCCCGTAAGATTATGATAATAGCTGCCGGCATTTACTACACCGGGTATTTTTTTTAATTCATCTACAAATGATATTGATGCATTTAGCTGGCCTGAATCTCTTTGAAGCGGCATAGGGAAATCGATTATATTATCCCGGTTATACCCCAGGTCTTTTGACTGGATATAAGCCGTCTGCCTGTAGATGACCAGCACTGATGCAATAGCGATCACGGATAAAGCGAATTGAAATACTACCAGTCCTTTTCTCACCCACAGTTCACCTAACGAGGTCTTCATTTTCCCTTTCAATACCGTAACAGGATTGAATGACGAAATATAAAACGCGGGATAACTGCCTGCAGCCAAACCTGTAATGAGTGTAATACTTACTACGGCAGTGACCAACCCGCTGCGGAAATTTAAGGTAAGTGATTTAGCAGTAATGTTGTTAAATACAGGCAGTAAAAAAATGATCAGCACAATGGCGAAGAACAATGACAGGAAACTCATTGCTACCGATTCTCCGAGATATTGCACAATCAATGATCCTCTGCGAACCCCAACTACCTTTTTTATGCCGATTTCTTTCATACGGCGTGAAGCCCTGGCAGTAGACAGATTCATGAAATTAATACATGCAATGAGAAGGATAAAGAGGGCTATTATCGAGAATAATGTCACGTAGGCGATCCGTCCTCCCGATTGAACACCGTTGGTATATTGTCCGTAGAGATACTTGTCGGAAAATTTTCTTACAAAGAGTGTCCTTTTTGTTTCCCTCATTTTTGTTTTTAAAAATCCACTGATCTTGCTATTGAACCGCGCGATATTGGTACCTCTCTTTAACAACACGTAAGTTCTGGGATCGCTGTCGTCCCATCCTTTCATGCCTGGCCGCTTTTCAACAAAAAGGTCGAAATTGAAAAGCAAATCATACTTGTCGGATTGGTTGACATGATTCTTTTTAAAAAGGGCAACGATATTATAAAAGCCATTGAATTCACCCTGAGACCACTGGATGGTTTTGCCTGTAATGTTTTGCGGGGTATGAAATAGTTTCATTGCCAGTTCATCAGAAATAGCAATCGAACGCTTGTCCTGAAAGATCCGGTTTTTATCCCCTTCAATAAAGGAAGCAGAAAAGATATCAAAATAATCCCGGCTGATAAATTGAGCACCTGCTTTCAGACGTGTTTCACCAGCGGCAATAATTCCCTTGCTGGAAAACCAGCTGGCAGGCACTACGCTGGTTGCTTTTTCCACTTCAGGTATATCTGCGCGGAGCGCTGCAGGCAGGAGTCCGGAGGTGTATTCACCGGTTTTTATTCCATCTTCCGCCGGTTGATTGGTCATTACCTGATAAATCTGTGCATCCTTTTCATTGTATTTATCCATGTTCATTTCATCGCTGATCCATAACCAGATCAGCAATGCGCAGGCAAGACCGGTAGAAAGCCCTACGAGATTGAGGAGGGTAAACTGGCGGTCCTTTAAGAGATTCCTGCAAATAATTTTGAGATCGTTTTTGAACATGATGTGTCTGTTATCAGGGGATTTAATATAGGAACAAATCACGAAAGCGGTGCCGGTTTTTAATTATATGTGGACAAGATTAGTATAATTTGTTGTTATTTATAATTTGTTCGGTTTTGATACAGGCGTGTTCGGTTTCGGCAGTGCTGCCGCTTTCAGTCGTTAACTATACAAAGTTGAGCCTTTCTTTTGTGAAGGAATATGCAGGACTTGAGAAAAAAAATGCAGAAAGTGAGAAAATGTAAAATGCGAATATAGTATTAGTTAGAATTGGAATAAATCCGGGTGGGGTATAGGACTCTCTGAAGATGATCTGAGGATGATCTGAAGATGAGCGAAGGCTCAACACCCACTTCCCCTTTCTACAGAAACAACTACCAATTATTTTGCTACTTTAGCGGAACGGCTGTCCTGCATGAATGCATATCTACACGACAATAGCGAACTTTTTCAATTAATTTCCGAAGGCGATGAAACGGCCTTCAGGCAGCTTTTTCATATATATGCGCCTCATTTCAGGGCGATGGCGCTTCGTATCACTCAAACGGAGGCAGTCACGGAAGATATCATCCAGGAAACATTTCTCAGGCTGTGGCTCAGCCGCGACAGGCTGAAAGAGATTGCACTGCCTCATTTCTGGTTGCGGCGTATTGCACTCTATCAATGCTTTACCTATTTGCGTAAACAGGCAGTGCATCATAAGGCGATAGCCAGTCTCTCGCCGGTTCAGGCGGTATTCACTCCGGAGGAGGATCTGACCTATGCTTTTATGAGGGAACAGGTGGGCGTTGCTGTACAGCAGCTACCCCCACAGGCCAAACGGATATACCTGCTCAGCCGGGAACAGGGACTGAAAATACCCGAAATAGCAGAAAAACTCTCCCTGTCGCCCAATACCGTAAAGAACTCCCTCGTACGGTCGCTACATTCCATCCGTAAGCATCTGGAGCAGCTGGGCATGCTGTTGCCTGTATTTATTCTGTGGCTGTTGAATTTGTAAAAAAAATTTTCCCTCCCATAGGTCCTAAATGAAAACTTGCGCGTTTTATCTATCAGGGGGAGTATTTCACGTTTGAAGAACACACCAAAATCGTCCCGTTTAAAAACTGTAAACCAATCTCAAATTGTCAACACAAGACCGCCTTACATACCTGCTTGGGCAGGCTTTGCAGCACGTTGCCACTGACGCGGAGCTGCAGGAACTAATAACGCTGATCAGGGAAGATGACAATGGCAGTATTACCCGGCTGGTAGAAGCCCGGCTGTTGCAGGAGTTGCCGGATAATGTTATGGCCGGCTATGACAGCGCCTATTGGGATGATATAGCGGGCAGGATTCTGACGGCTGACCGGCCAGAAAGCGTAACTGTAGTACCCGAAGATAATGTAACGGAAGATATAAACCGGCCGCCTGTTGTGGTTCGCTTCAACCCGTGGCGCCGTCTGCGTTGGGCCTCAGCTGTTGCTGCCGTATTGTTGCTGGCACTCGGTGTTTACCGGCTGCTGCAACCCACCGCCCATAAACCCGCAACTATAGCTACTGCTCCTGTATCCAGGGATATTACCCCTGGAGGTAATAAGGCCGTACTCATACTGGCCGACGGCTCCGAGATGCCTCTGGACAGCTCCGCCAGCGGAGCATTGACGCAACAGGGCAATACCAATGTCATACAACCCGCAGGTGGACAACTGCTCTATACTCCGCAAACAGGGCGCCCGGAAACCGTTGATGTTGTGCAGTATAATACCCTGCGTACGCCCCGTGGCGGCCAGTTCCAGGTAACATTACCGGATGGGACGCATGTATGGCTGAACGCCGCCAGCTCACTGAAATATCCGGTTGCCTTCAAAGGCGCTTCCAGGCAGGTGGAGCTGAATGGTGAGGCCTATTTTGAAGTGGCGGGTAATGCAGTAATGCCCTTCAAAGTAATGGTGCGTACCGGTCTGCCCGACAGCCTCGAGGTGGCCGTGCTGGGAACACAATTCAATATCATGGCATATGCTGATGAAACCCTGGTGAAGACCACATTGCTGGAAGGTGTGGTCAAAGTCAGCAGTAAGGCGGGCAGTAAACAACTGGCGCCAGGCCAGGGCGCTTATCTCGACAAGCAGCAACATACGCTTGCACTGCAGCAGCATGTAGATATCGAAGAAGCCGTGGCATGGAAAAATGGCCTCATTCAGCTGGAAGGTAATGATATAACGTCCATCATGCGCATGATTGAGCGCTGGTACGATGTGGAGGTCGTATACACCGCTCCGGTGCCTGCACACTTCCGCGGAGTTATACCCAGGAATGTGCCGGTATCACAGGTGTTGAAAATGATGGAGATGACCGGGGAAGTACATTTTGAGGTCAAAGGGAAACAAATCATCGTGTCCCCCTGACTGTATCCATATAAAAACTGATATAATATGAGTCCTTAAAAATTCCACTCCCTGTACCTGTACAGACACAAAAAAACCGGAAGCGTTGGCTCCGCTCCCGGTGGAATCCGGGTCTGTATGTACAATCGCTCGCAGCAATTATTCATTATTTACCCAAACCATACAAATGTATGCAATTGATGCTTTTTTCCCAAAGCAGGCAGCTTCGTGCTGCGTGGGATAAAAAATTTCCACGATTATCGAAAAAAATATTACTGATGATGAAATTGACGGTGCTCTTAATGACCGTTGCCCTATTGCAGGTACATGCAACCGGGTATTCTCAGACAGTTACCCTTTCCAGGAGTAATGCGCCACTGGACAGGATCTTTCAGGAGATCAGAAAACAGACGGGTTATACCTTCCTCTACACCGATGAGCAAATGGTGGAGGGGCGCAAGGTGAACCTGCAATTAAAGAACGCTACCCTGAAAGAGGCGCTGGATGCCTGTTTTCAGGGACAGCCCTTAACCTATATACTATCGGGCAAGGTGGTTATCATAAAGCGGAAGGCCACAACCGCTGAAATACCTGTTCCAACAGAGTTGGAAATAAGAGGCAAGGTGGCCAACGAAAAAGGAGAGGCACTACCAGGAGTGACCGTACAGGTGAAAGGAAGCGCTAAAGGTGTAGTCACCAATGAAAAAGGAGAGTTTGCCATTACCGTTCCTGATGGCAGGGCCGTACTGATTGTTTCTTCTATCGGTTATAACAAAGCAGAAATACCGGTGAACGGCAGGAAGGATATGTCTGTTACTTTACAGGCTTCTGCCTCCAATATAAATGAGATGGTAGTGGTAGGTTACGGTGAGCAAAGGAAGGGTACGCTGACGAATGCTATCTCTTCGATCTCCACTGCCGACTTCCGGGAGGCGCCCGTAAATCGCCTCGACCAGGTATTGCAGGGCCGCGCTACCGGCGTGCAGGTTACCAATTCCGCGGGTTCTCCCGGTGGTGCTGCCCGTATCCGCATCCGTGGTTCCAATTCTGTCAATGGTGGTAATGATCCGTTATATGTGGTGGATGGTTTTGTAGGCGCAGAGTTTTTTGCCATCAATCCGGATGACATTGCTTCCATACAGGTATTGAAAGATGCCGCGGCCACTGCTATTTACGGTAGCCGGGGATCTAATGGTGTAATTTTAATCACTACCCGGAAAGGCAGCAAAGGGGGATTGAGGGTGAATTTCACGACACGACAATCGTCATCCACCGTCATTAAAAAGCTGAACCTGTTGAACGCGGCTGATTTTGCGGAAACGGTGAATGCACACGCTACTGCAGTGGGTACTACGCCTAAATTCACGGATACACAAATCGCCAACTTCCGCGCCAAAGGAGGTACCGACTGGCAAAATGAGATTTTCAGAAGGGCGCCGGCACAGGAATATATGCTGAGTCTTGCCGGAGGCACCGATAAAAGCGGCTATTTTATTTCCGGCAATTATCTCAATCAGGATGGTGTGATCAACAACTCCTTTTACAAGCGGTACACCCTGCGTTCGAATATCAATGCCAATCTCACCAACAGCATCTCTACCTTTTTAAATATCACCGGATCTTACAGCACAGCACAAAATGTGGATATCCCCGCGGATGGCGCCAGCAGCCCGCTAGCGCAGGCTATCACCTGGGCGCCTACCACACCGGTGTATAATGCAGACGGTAGTTTTGTGGTGAGTGATCCTGTGGGTTCATTGTCCTACAATCCACTGGCATTAACTGTTGACCGGCTGGCTGTAAGAGACAGAACGCTGGCCAACGTTATCGGTGGGTTTAAGTTCGGCATTCTGCCGGGATTGACTTTCAATATGCAGTATGGAGCTAATTATCTGCAGTATGAAGACAAAGCCTTTGGTGGAAAGATCACCAATAATAATACTTCCAGCGCCAATATAAGATCCAACAAAGAGATGGTGCTTCAAAACACTAATACGCTGAATTATAGCAAGGTGTTCAACAAAGTGCATAGCCTCGATGCTACAGCGGTAATGGAGTATCAGCAATCTACCTACAACTACTCCTCAGCCGGTTCTTCCAATCTCACTTATGAGAATTTTCAATGGAATAACCTGGCTCTTGGAACACCAGGCAGTCCCGGTTCCGGCTATTCCAAATGGGCACTGTTTTCTTTGGTAGGACGTGTAAACTACGGCTATAACGATAAGTATCTCTTATCTGCGGCCATCCGCAGAGATGGCTCCTCCAAATTCCGTGGCAACAACAGGTACAGCTATTTCCCTTCTGTGTCGGCAGGATGGATAGTCAGCAATGAACCATTTATGCAGCAAGTGAGCGCTATCAGCAATTTAAAACTGCGCGGCAGCTGGGGACTGACTGGTAACCAGGCTATCAGTCCTTACAGCACAATTTCATCCTATTCAAATATAGCTACATCGTTCAATAACAGCACCCACCAGGTAGGATTGGTGATCGGCAATATCGGTAACCCTGATCTGAAATGGGAAACCACTGAACAGAAAGATGTGGGAATCGACATTGGATTACTAAAGGGTAGAATGTCTGTTAGCGCGGATTATTTTATCAAAGACACACGCGATCTGTTGTTACAGGAAAATGTGCCGATGTACCTCGGTGGTAATTCTATTACGCGAAATGTTGGAGCAGTACAGAATAAAGGGTGGGAATTTTCAATTGATGGCGATGTAATCGGCAACGGCGCCATTCGATGGAATACCGGGTTTAATGTGTCGTTCATTAAGAACAGGGTAATGTCTCTGGGCGAAGGTAAGACAAGGATTTTTGATCCCAATAACCGCAGAATAGGTGGCGGTATGTCGCCTCAATCTGAATTTGTAGTAATGCCCGGACAGCCGCTGGGCTCCATTTGGGGGCTCACTTATCTTGGCACCTGGAAGCCGGGAGATGCGAAAGCAGGCGACTATGGCGCCAAACCAGGCGATTCCCGTTATGTAGATCTGAACAATGATGGGAAAATAGATGCGGACGATTATCATATCATCGGTAGCGGTATTCCGAAAATATCTGTCGGCTGGAATAATACCATCACGTACAAGGCATTTACATTGAATCTCCTGTTTCAGGGCCTCTTTGGATTCGACAGACTGAACTACAATAAAGCAGTGGCTATGTACTATGGGGCTGATGCGCGTGAAGCAACTTTTGTTGATATCAAAGACCGCTATATTCCCGGTGTGAATGAAACTTCCAATATACCTGCATTCAGTTCTACCAACAGGAACTTCACGCAAAGCACCCGCTTTCTGGAAAAGGGAGATTTCCTGCGTTTGAAGAATATCAGCCTGGCATATGACATACCTAAATCTGCATTAAAGAATACCGTAGGCATTAAACTCTTTGTCAGCGCCACTAATCTGTTAACATGGACCAACTATTCAGGCATAGATCCGGAAAGCAATTCGTCTGCCGGCGATATTCGTCAGGGTATTGATTTTGGAACTTATCCGAATGCAAAAACCATCACAGGAGGGGTAACGCTGAGCTTCTAAAAATAACAGTTATGACTATACGATACCAATTAAAATATACGATTTACCTGTTTCTCTGCCTGATCCTGGCTGCCGGATGCAGTAAGGAGCTGACAGAAAGCCCTAAGGGCCTGGTAGCGGGCGACGATGCACTAACCAGTCAGACCGGCCTTGAGTCTGTACTGACCGGCGCCTACGGAAGCCTGATGGTGCCCTGGACCAGCGGTTTCACCACCGTGTCGCAGATTGCGATGACTATGGGCAGCGATGATCTCACCACGCATCCCGGCTCCAATAAGGAAGAGTTCAGAGAGTTTGATCTTTTCAAAGTGTCGTCACTGAATAGCAGGATGAATCCCATCTGGCTGGGCTGTTACAAGACGATACAGTCTACCACCAACATCATTAACAACTACAACAAAGTGCTGGGTGGCAGTCAGGATAGCATTCATGCTATTGTGGGCGAAGCCAGCTACCTGCGCGCACTGTCTTATTACTGGCTGACGAGGCTTTGGGGAGAAGTACCGATCATTCCATCAGAGAAGTACACGCCGGAATATCTTAACCTGAAGAAAAGCAAGCCGGCGGATATATATCAGCTGATAGAGGCAGATCTTGCACGTGCAGAAGAATGGACGCCCAATGGCCGACGTAGTTCAGGACGGCCTAACAAGGGATCTGCAAAGGCGCTGCTGGCAGATGTATACCTCACGGAAGCAGGCTGGCCGCTGAAGAACCAGGCGAAATATGCACAGGCAGCGGCCAAGGCCAAAGAGGTGATAGACAATAAGGCGGCCTATGGTTTTGACCTTTACACCGGTGATTATCTGAAAATTTTCGCCGGCGGCACCGTAGAAGATGTATTCACGCTCTTTACCCGAGGAAGCTGGATCACCTATAATTCTTTTTACGGATTATCTACCATGCCGGAAGATGAAGGAGGGTGGAGCGATTTTTTCCCGGAGCTGAACTTCTTCAATAATTTTCCTGCCGGACCCAGGAAAGACGCCACTTTTAGCACGGAGTTTAAACTAAGTAATGGTACCACTATTACCTGGCAACAAACCAGCACAAAACACCCTTATTATAAAAAGTTCACTATCCAATCAGGCAAAAAAGATGTGTACATGTCTAATAACCCGGTTATCATGATGCGTTATGCACATGTACTGCTGATTTATGCAGAAGCGCAGGCGCGCTCCGCCGGTACGCCTAACAGCGACGCCTATACGGCAGTTAACGCTGTGCGGCGGCGGGCTGGTTTAGCTAACCTGCCGGAAGGTATGTCGGGCGCCGACTTTGCCACCGCCGTTGTAAACGAGCGGGCCTGGGAATTTGCCGGTGAATGGAACCGTTGGTTCGACCTGGTAAGACTGGAGCAGGTGGAAGCTGCCAATGCCAGTAAGGCTCCGGGCGACCTTCAGCCGGGCAATATTACGAAGGCAAATTACTGGATGCCTATACCTGGTGCAGATGCAGTAGTGAATCCCAATTTATGACCTACAGATGAATGAAGCGCCTATTTTTTTTGAACATCCAAAACCCGGAAAATCCTGCCGGTACAGCCACTAGCTGTACCGGCCCTTACACCCTAAAACAAACGTTATGAAAACGAGCAAACCAAAATCTGACGCTTGCAAAAAGTTTTCTTTGCAACGTACAGCACGGTTGCTGCAAATTTGCAGTAACCGATGGGAAAAAATCTCTGTATTATTGCTATCGTTATGTTTATTGTGTTGTACACTTAACGCACAATACGTGCTGCTCGACGATATGGAGGGACACGGCCTCTGCTCCGGCAAATGGACTTATTACGCCGGCAATACTACTACCGGTAAAGTAGAATTTGGTGTACCCAATCCCAATCCTTCCGGCCTGAATACCAGTTCGCTGGTGGCCAAATTCACTAAAGATACCAGCTGCTTCGAGTATATGAGCGCATCATGTCAGCTGACAGATTCTTTCAATCTCTCTTCCAACAGCATATTCAAAATGCTGGTATACAGCAGTACGCTGGATGAAATTATGTTTAAACTGCAGCCTGGTACCAACTACAGCAAGGCTGTCTTTTTTACCTTTAAACCTTCCCGTGTGAACCACTGGGAAGAAGCTACCTACGACTTCCAGAGCGTGAAAACCAGGACTGATTTCAATACCATCGCCATACAATACATAGATGGTAAAAAAGCCAATGGCATCATGTACTTCGACCTGATACAGGGACCGAGTCCCACCGCCATTGTTTTAAAAGATACCAGTATTGTGATGGGACAGGAAAACGGGGTAGTGCTGACTGCATCAGTGAAAGGAGGAAAACTGAAACCTACGCTGACACCCGCTAACTGGTCGGCTGCTAATTTGCCGCCGGGCGTTACCATCAGTGGTGTTCAGCGGATAAATGACACCGCAGCAAGTATTACGCTCAGCGGTAATTCTCCGGCCAACTATTCACGAACTACGCTGAAACTTAACATAGCGGGCGCAGAGCTGACCACAGCTAACGTTGCCGTCTATACGGCAAAAGGGAAAGTGGTATTTGAAGGTAATCCCAACTGGACACTGATATTTGCGGACGAATTTAATGGCAGTGGCAAACCTGACCGCACCAAATGGACGGTAGATGCGCACCCTAAAGGATGGATAAACGGAGAGCAGGAGGTATATACAGATAGTACCCATGATAATGCCATGGTGAGGAACGGTCATCTGGTGATTACCGGGAAAAAAGATTTCCCTACAGGGAAGACTACAGAGCCCTGGTCTTCTGCCCGGCTTGTCACACAGGGCAAATTTGATTTCCTTTATGGCAAGGTGGAGGTGAGAGCCAGATTGCCCCGTGCGCATGGCTCCTGGCCCGCCATCTGGCTGATGCCTACTACCAGTGCTTATGGCGGGTGGCCCAAAAGCGGGGAATTGGATATCATGGAACATGTTGGCAATAACTTCGGAACGGTATTGTCTACCATTCATACGCAGAACCATAACTGGACTAATGGCGGAGGTATCAGCAACAGTAAGAAAATGATGGATGTTGATACTGCATACCATGTATATGCTATGGAATGGGCGCCGGATACCATCCGGTTCAGATACGACTCCACACAGATCCTGTCTTACGCCAACCCACACACGGATTGGAAAGACTGGCCATTTGATCAGAAATTCTATCTTATCCTGAACGTGGCTATTGGCGGGGGAATGGGCGGCTCAATCGTGGATGCAGACTGGCCGGACAGTATGCTGGTAGATTATGCGCGCGTTTATCAGAAAGGTCTTGGTACACCGGTGTTAGACAGCATCACCGTTATGCCGGCCGACTTATCATTCCTGCCCGGAAAGCAGCAACAGTATACCGCCAGCGCCCTGGACCAAAACGGGAGCCCCATGGCCATTACACCCGTATGGAGCATCACCGGAACAGGCAACACCATCACTGCCAACGGGCTGGCCACGCTAAACAGTTCGGGGCAGGTAAAGGTAACGGCTACGGTAGACAGTACCACTAAAACAGGCACCGCCTTTGCCACCTTGCGGACAGCCAACTACAAACTCATTCCTGCTAAAATAGAAGCGGAAAATTTCGGCAACAGTAATTCCAATAGCACAGAACCCTGCTCCGACATTGGGGGCGGCCTGGATCTGAGTTACATTGGATCCGGTACCTGGTTCGAGTACGATATTAACGTGCCGAAGTCCGACACCTACAGGATACAGTTTCGTGTTGCTGTTAATAGCGCTTCCAGCCTGCGGGTACAACTGGATACTACCGTATTGCAGACGGTTAGTTTGCCGGTAAGTGGTGGCTGGCAAAAATGGATCACTGTAACGTCTGCGCCTATACGACTGGATACCGGCCGGCAAACGATCCGCATTGTTGCCAATAAGGACGGTTGGAATTTCAACTGGCTGAGCATTATTCCTTCGGACTCCGTTTATCTCGACCGCATTGTTGTAAAACCAGACAGTGCCACCATTACTGTAGGGCAGGTGCAACAGTTTTTGGCGACGGGCTACGCACAGGACAGCAGCCAGTTGCCTATATCGCTGGTATGGTCTGCATCTGACAGCGGTAGTGTCAGTACCACTGGTCTGTTCAGTGGTAATGCTGCCGGAGATTACTTCGTGACGGCTGCCTCCGGAAACAGGCAGGACAGTGCCATTGTGCATGTAATTACTCCTCCTGCACTAACACGTATTGTGATCACACCGGATTCGCTGACCGTTCCGTTGCATGCATCCCAGCAGTACGTGGCGAAAGGCTATGACCAGCGCAATAACCCTTATACCTTTAAGGCAAACTGGGGCGTCATCGGAGTCGGAAACAGCATCGATACAAACGGTGTTTTCACGGCTGGGGCAACACCTGGTACATTCGCCATCACAGCTACCGGAAACAATATATCCGACACGGCGGTGGTGATCGTGGATTATACTTGTACGGTCAATAATAAGTATGAAGCTGAAAGTGCTTCCAACCGTGCTACCGGGCCGGTACTGGAAGCCTGTACAGATGTGGGAGGGGGGCAGGACTTTACCAACCTGAAGCCGGGCGACTGGTTTGCCTACAGTAACCTGGTGGTGCCGGTAGCAGGCAGATATAATATCAGTTTCAGAGTGTTGACCACCGCGCCGGCTAAGATATGGATCGGCCACAGTACATTTCAGTTCGATACCATCTCTGTACCATCTACCGGTGGCGTATGGCAGACGATTACAGATACCATCAGGCTGCCGGCCCTCAGTTATACAGGCGTACATATACTGTCTGGCAACCCGAAGTTTAACTGGTTCAGTATTGATAACTGCGCAGTAAACGGATCGGCTGCCACGATGGCTTATAGTAAAGCTGAATCTCCTGCAGCAACAACAGATAGCACAGGGCCTGTCATTTATCCCAATCCTACCAACGGACAGCTGACCATAGATCTGCGCGGCCAGTCGTACAGGCGGCTAACCCTGATGGATATACGTGGTAACATACTGCGACAGTGGAATATCCAAAAAGGTGAGCGGCAAATCAGCAGAGACATCAGCGCTTTGGCAACGGGTACCTATATGCTGGTACTGGAAAGCGAAAAGAAGACCAGGACTTTCCGGATTATCAAAATTTAAAAATGTAAGCCGTCCCATAAGTTAAGTGGGACGGCTTTCCTGAAATTATTAACTGCTTATCAATCTACCGTTCTGACATAGCCCTTTATACCCGGTGGGTACCTTATCATCTTGCGCACAACTGATCCGTCGGGTTGTTTTACGGCAAAGCTGCAGTTCCAGTCATAGGCATTTCCCAATAGCACCACTGTATAAGTACGACCGGGAGTGGCAGGTATTGCCACCTGCGTTTTGTAATTGATCGTATCATTTCTCTGAAATATCCGCAGCAGCATTTGTCCCTGAATGGTTAATCCCGAGGTGTCGATATCATAATAATCACTGGCAGTGCCATACAGCAGTTTACGGGGCGTGGCCTGGCTGGTGAATTTATCCCTGGAGGGGGTAAAAATATAACCGCTTATGGTATCAATATCTGTCACGAGGTCGATATAACGAATCCGTACTTTGCCGGCTGTTACGGATTTTCTTTCCGGGAATGCAAATATCCTGAATGTACCATTACGCAGGAAGCTATTAAAGTGTGCGGTATCATCGGCAATGTAAATGCTGCTGTAACTACCCGATTCAAAATTCAGTGTTGTATCGGCTACCGTAATACCTGTGGTATCAGTAAACCGTATCTTTTGGCTACCTCCCGGAAAATCATAGAAACGCATGGGCCAATCGATCCGGATACCATCCAGTGATCCGCTCCTGGGAATTTCATAACTGCCATAGCCGACAAAGCTCAGGGGAAAGTGGTTGGCCGAAGTGTCGAGCCCGGATAGGTATACGTTCCTGGTTTTTCCCATGGAATCGTATACGTGTGAAGCGTTAAAAATATTAATCGACGCAGATTCGGGAAAGTTAACGGCATTGCCACTTTTCGTACAGGACATGGAAAAAGCGATGAAAGCGCTCGCGGCAAGGGCCAGCCGGAAATTTTTTATGTTGTAGTTGAACAGGTTCATGGTGATCGTTTGTAATCATCAGTTGTGAATGCGTAATTATTGTTTGAGAATATATGTGCGCCGCACATCATAATAAAAACTGTAATTAGAGCCAAATACAGTATAGAATGGCGCAATTTTATAAAGGTTGCCTTCACTGTCAAAATTCAATATGGTTGAAAGCAGATCCACCCGGTTTGAATTAAACTGGTCGTAAAAGCCTCCTGTTGGTACACGTTGGCTGATGCTGTCTACCATGGCCGGAGCATACTTATAAGTTTCGCTGGCAGAAAAATCATATACCACATTCTGCAGATCATACAGGAAGCGGTTAGCACTACCCGGGAGTGGGAGCAGGCGGCCCTGCTCTCCGATAAGCCCGCTATAGGTAATAGCGCCACCAAAAGCCGGCGTAATCGGATCCAGCAACCTGAATGGAGCAATGGCGCCGGCGCCGGGAACTGAAGGAAACAGGGAGGTGATAACTGCTCTGTTATTCAGATCGTACATCCAGATTTGAGCCCTGCCACTTACCACTACAATCGTATACAGGATTCCTTTCTGAACGTCTAACGACAATATATTACACCTCAGAGCGCCTACCCCGGGCCAGTCCTGGTATTTTTTTAACAGGTATTGCACTTTCCCATCAGGCGTAATTTTTCCCAGGTGAGTATACCACGACAGCGCATAGCTGGTATTATACATTGTAGGATAATACCTGGCCTTCCCACTCTGATCGTAATCATAAGGAGATGTAAGGAAACCCGAGGGGATGAAATACAGGTTGCCATCGTTATCAGCCCAGGCTTTTGTAAAGGGAAGCAGGTTCACCTGGGAAACAGGCCCTTCGGCAGTAAATAATGACTGAATTTGAAGAATATTACCCAGCGTGGTAACCTTGTTAATAAATGAGGGTACCAGGGTTCTGTTAACGACTACCAGTTGCTTTGATTGCAGATCCAGTTTACAATAGCGGAAGATGATATTACTGTCGGCATCTGCGCCGCTGCCAGGCGTGCCGGGAGTTTTATAACGATCAGCAGTAAGTGCTGAAAAATACAGGAAATGCTCCTGTTGATCTACCGCGCCATTGTACATCTTTACAATACTGAAATCTCCATAATTATCCTTAAGATTTTGCAAATCAGTGAATGGTTCAACACTTCCATCTTTATGCAATAATTGTATCTTACTTTTTTTGCTGAAGAATACATTACCGGTGCCTGAGCAGGAGGGATAAAAAACCGGGTTTGCCAGAAATGAATCTGTCAGTGCTGCACTGGCTGCCACATTACCGAAAGCCTGAAAGGTGAGCAGCTGTTTCCATACCAGGGGGCCGCTGATAGCAGGCAGGCTTCCTTTAGGCACAAGAAATAATACAGGTCCATTGAGCACAAAACCCCGGCAGTTGGCTTGTACAGACAATCCGCCCTGGCCCATAGCCTCCGTTAACGGTACCCGGATGGTTTCTATGGTGTTATAATAGGATACGTTATTGGAGTTGGTAATACTATCTTTTTTACCAACGCTGGCAACGATGGCCTTTACCCCGCCAATAGTAACACTCAGCTGCGAACTGTCCGCCCCGAATCTTCCATTGATCAGCAGGGTATCTCCTACATGGTATTGCCGGCTTGCGCCATTTCCAAAGCGGCTGTAATCGAGGCCCAGGCTGGTGTATATCTCAGGAACGGCCACCAGTTCATTGTAATATTTGTCAGCTTTCCTGCATCCGGCGCCGGATAGTAAAACTGTTATAATGAACAGAATGGGGAACCGGCGTATCGTAAGGTGTGTTAGTTTCATAATCATTGATTGGGCATGGTTTAAAAAGAGTAGGTAAAAGTGAGCCGTACATACCGGTTAGGATAATATTTTCGGAAGATGTTATCTCCTTTATAGGCCATTTTCTGTGTGCCATCCTGATTGAGCAAAGGACTACCGTCATTTAAGAACAGGGGAGTCAGCTTTTCTTTATCATATTTATTGTTGAAATTATTATCCTCCACAAAAGTCACCGCCTCGTTCAGGATGTTCTGCACGGCTATTTTTACCTGCAACGCGCCAATGATGCGTTGTGTAAGACTCAGGTCAACCAGGTGCCTGGGCAGCTCAAGAATGCTTCCCCGGTATACGCTGTTAGTATGAGTAGAATCAAAGCTGCCACCCAGTGGCTCATATACGCCTGCCGCATAGATCCTGGTGCCTGCTATATTATAGGATACTGATATTTTGGTGCCCGTTCCTGCATTGTCGTAAAACAGGCCTACGTTGGCGATATATGGGGCCTGCCCTTGTAACGGGCGGGTATATTTATCACTTTTATAAGCACCCAGGCGCACAGTATCCGGCACTGTTACCTGGCTGTGAATAATGGTTCCGTTGGCAATCACATACAGGTTGCGGAAAAAGTTACCAGGGATAAAGTCAAAGCTCTTTCGTATTTCGGCCTCTACACCATAAATTTTAGCTTCATGTGCATTGGAAAAACTGATATTAGTCAACACTTCATCTACCGCCGTTTGCTTACGGATACGTTCAATAGGCTGATCCAATGTTTTATAGAAACCTCCTAATGTGATCATTTCATCCTGGCGGGTACTTCGTGGATACCACTCCAGCCTTAAGTCATAATTGTTCAGCTGCGCGCTTACCAGGCGGGGATTACCGATAATTAATTCATTGGATATAAAATCAAAATTGGCAAAGGGGCTTATTTCCCTGAACTCAGGCCTGTTTACACTGCGGCCATAAGCTGCCCGTGCTACCCAGTTGTTTTGAGCGCGATAACTGATGTTAATCGAGGGGAGCCACGACCATAAGGGCCGGCTAATAAGTAATGGCGTAGTTCCGGTGGATTGGCCATTGGTAGCTCCCAGTTTCTGGCGATCATACTCTACCCTCAGACCGGCATATATCTCCAGCTTTTGGCCCAGCGGGCGGGCCTGAACGGCAAGATATCCGGCATTGAGTTGTTCAGTGGCAATATAACTATCCTGTGTTTCGGTATTATCATACACTTTTAAAGCAGTACCATCTTCACGCAGGTAATCAGCAGACCAGAGTCGTCCCAAATCCTGTTCTTTGAAATTTACCTTGTGCCAGTCGGCATATCTGTAATATCCGGGTGGATAATTTCCCAGCGATTCCTGACCATCGTTTACCTTGAACTGTCTGCGATATACCTCCCGTTCCTTCCATTGATGAAAGGTGCCGGCTTTCAAAGTTAGTGTGGACCGGATGGGCAGATCATAATCCAGAGATCCATTATATACGCCTTCTTTGTTTTTCAACCATAAACGGGTGATGACGCCATAGCCAGGCTGATAGTCTACCTCCGTGAGGGATGCCTGGCCGCGGTAATACGACTCCCAACCCATTCCCGACCCATCTGCAGTTTTGGCAACATTCCCGGGCAGTGTAAACACGTCGGGATAATAACCGAATGTCCAGTGTTGCAGGCGGATAATCCGTTGGTCAGGGATGCTTTGCCGGCTATAGGTATAACCCAGGTTCCACCTTAGATGTTGTTGTTTATGGTGCAGGTAATGAATACCTCCCAGATTGCCGGCGTATAAGAACCGCTGTGTGAAGGAAAGTATATTATCCTTACGGATGGCACTGAGGTAGTGCTGTGGAGGCAATATATTATCGTGGGTGAGCCTTACAACTACCGATTTGGAAACATCTTCCAGCAGAAAGTTCCGGAAATATATCTGCCCTGAGTCAGCGAGTTGGGTACTGAAGTTCTGTAGCAAGTTTAACTGAACGTTTTCTATATTCTGATCTTCATTGCCCATTTTGTTGTTGCCGAGGCCCAGCGAGCCTGTATTGCCTGTTTGCGTTTGTATGTCATTTCGCTGGGCCTCGTACCGGTAATTGAATGCTGTCAGGGACGATACCATCCGGCGCCCAAGCGGGAACGAGTTGTAGTTGGTAATCGTTAGCTGCAAATCCGGTAAGGCGGTTTTGTATCCATATTGGAGCACCGGGGAAAATGCCTGTACGTATTGCTCCTGGGAGAGGGTCGACTTATGCTGATCCCCAAAAGGAGGCACGCCGGCAGGCAGCTTGCGCGTACCATCATCAAAACCGAGGTAATCATATTTGCCGCCGTTATAAGTCAACAAGGGTTTAAAGCTGGTGCCCACCCTGTTACTGCCGATTACTTCTATATCGAAATGCTTTACCTGTTTGGCATCTTTGGTAAATATTTTTATAGCTCCTCCGCTCATATCCCCATAAAGGTCAGGCGCCGGGGATTTATATATCAGGATACGGTCAATAATGCGGCTGGGAATAAGATCCAGGGCAAAGCTGCGGCTGTATAGCTCAGTGGATGGCGCTATATTATCATTAAGGTAGATGGCATTGTAACGGGGATCCATTCCGCGTACTACGGGGAATTTATCATCTTTTATTGTAACACCGGCTGTGCGCTGCATTACCTGTGCGGCATTACGGTCGGCCATCTTACTGATCTGCTCACTGGAAATGCCTGTTATTACGCTGCTGGCACTACGTATCTGATCTATAAGCTGGCGATTGGTGGTATGGGTAATCACCCGCAGGTGCCGGGGACCCGAGTTAACCACAACTTCCTGCAGCGATTTTCCACCCGCCATCATCTTTATATCGTAAACAGCTGTTGGATTTCCCCGGAGATTTATGCCAGGTAATGAATCATTTTGATAACCCATGAAACTGGTCACTATGGTGTAATTACCTGCCGGAAGATGGTTGAAAGTATAGTACCCGTTCTCATTGGTAATCGCTGACATTTTTTTTTCAGCCAGCTTCACGGTGGCTCCTATAAGTGGTTGAGAGGTTTCAAAATCAACCACCCTGCCTTTCAGTGTATAGGAGCCGGCTGCCTGCTGACCGGCAACAATGTCGGGAGATGTAGAAGCCGCAGGCTTTTCATCAATAAGTACATGCGCTCCTTTTTGTATATAACGCAGGTTAGTATTTTTCAATACCCTCGCAATGGCATCTTTAACGGAGATATTTTTTTCTTTGACGCTTACTTTAACGGAAGCATAGTGGCGGACATCAGCTCCGTAAATAAATTTGATACCGCTCTGTTGTTGTATGACACTAAGGGCATCTTTGATCGACACACCGTTTATATCAAGATTGATTTTTGTAGCAGTCAGATCCTGTGCGCCGGCCGTTGCTGCAAGCATCGTTAATACCAATGTCCAAAGCAGGTAATAACTTCCCGAAGGTGCTGTAAAACGTAATAAACGAAGTAGATTTCCTACTTTTTGCATATACTTGTAAGTATTACGGGTTAATTATGAAGTAATTATTCTGTAAGCCCGCTGTTAAGCACAGGGGTATTCCGCAATAAGCCGGGAGGATCGTCAAACCGCGCGGCTTTTTGTTTTAAGTGTCCTGTTTGCCGCAGGACACTTTTTATTGTTGTCTGTTCGATTGGTGTTAGGTGTAGTCTTTATTTTCCATCATTTAGTTTTGTAGATGTTAATTATTTTTCCGTTCCCTTTTTCATGTCTGAATTTGCCGACAAAGCCTAACATATCAAGTACGCCGGAAACCGGCTCTGTGGCGGAGAAAGTACCGCTTACCCGGCTGTTTGCCGTTTCCGGGTCAGCGAATACGAGTTGTACGCCATAACGCCGTTCCAGTTGCAGGGCAACGGCAGTCATGGGTTGTTCGTCTATAGTCAGCTCGCCGGATTTCCACTGTTCCAGCTTATATATATCTACTTTCCCTTTAAGTGTTTTACCCGATTGCGGATCATAGGTTACTTTCATGCCAGGCGTCAGCTCGGCCAGTGTTGTTGTTTCTTCCTGATGGATAGCGCTTACACTTACTCTACCGGTGGCAACGGCTACTTCCTGCTGTTGTCCGGCAAAAGCCGTAATCCTGAAGGAGGTACCGAGCACCCTGGTTTCTATGTTGCCGGAATGGATAGAGAATGGATGGTCTTTGTCGGGTTTTACATCAAAAAATGCTTCCCCGAGCAATTGCACATCCCGGCCGTTTTGGGGATAGGCCTCCGGATATTTTAATGTACTGCCGGCTGCCAGGTATACCAATGTACTGTCGGGCAGGGTGTAGCATACAGGAATGCCCTGCCGGTTGCTCTTTTCCACATAGTGTACTGCCGCCATACCGGCGTGATAATTTTTTTTGATCTGCCATCCCGCAAAACCGGCCACTAAGAGGAGACCCGTCCAGATGGCAGCATACCTGAGTGGTTTTCTCAGCTGTATTATCGCCCTGGCCTTATCTTGGAAAGGGCGGCCGCGATGTGGCTCCGCGCTTATCCGCGCCATCATTTCAGCCTGTTTATTTTGGATGATTTCCTGCATTGCCGGATCTGGTTTGGGAGGATTGTCCCATGCCTGCTGTTCACGTTGCGATATCAGGGTATCGAGCAGCTGATGGCCTTCCCGGGTATTTAAAAGCACCTGGACGCGCCTGAGCTCTTCGTTTGTGCAAAAACCGTCCAGAAACTTTTGCAGCAGGTACCTTTCTAATTCTTCCATTTTTATGCTATAAGTTCTCCTATGGAGTTATAACCCCGTATGTTTATAAAGACGAGGAAAGTATGCCGGCACCACCTATGTGACTTTGATTTTTTTTGAAATCCGGGCAGGGAAATATAATGCGCTCTTAAAAGCAGGAACTGATGTACAAACGGTTTTGAAAAGAAAACAGCGGTCTATAAAAGGTGTGAAGGGAAATGGCTGAAAAGCAACAGGGGAATCAATGCCGGTGGGGCATATTCTTTCATTTTTTTTCGTAAGATGCTTAATGCAGCGACCATATAGTTTTCGACGGTATTCACAGAAAGTCCCATCCGTTGGGCAATTTCAGCATATGTCAGGTGCTCTTCCCTGCTTAAAATAAATACCTGCCGACGTTGTGGGCTTAGTCCGCTCAGGGCATTGCGGTATACCTGCTGCGCCTCTTCAGAGAGCAGTTGGTAGTCGGCATCGCTATCTGCCTGATGGTCTTCCCTCAATTCCTCCAGGGTAAGCGCTACCGGGATATTTTTACGCAGGTGGCTAATAACAAGGTTGCGGATAGCGCGGAACAGGTAGCTTGAAAAGTCGCTTTTGATGATTATTTCTTCGCGCTTCATCCAAAGACGGAACAACTGATCCATACAGAGTTCTTCCGCTACCATTGTGTCATGAATATACCGGGAGGCAAGTTGAAACATCCGGGGATAGTACCGGCTGAATAACTCATTATAAGCCTGGATGTTGTCATGACGGCAACATTGCCATAATTCTATATCAGAAGCCTGTTTGAAATCCATCGGCATATAACTAACCGATGCAAAATAGGGTTTTAAAAAATTGACTTTATGTTAAGATATTGTAACCAAAACAACAATAATCAACAGATTGCCCGAAGTGGTGAAAGAAGATAAGGCCACCACTGTCAAGCAGTAGCAGGCCTTTTTTTAACCCGTTCACGGGGGCATTGTTGTCAATGGAACAAACCGTTAAGAGTACATCTTCTGGACCAGACAATGAACAAAAGTAATCGACTCAATAAATCTTCGATAGATAAAATGATGAACGCCGCTCATTGCTGACGAACTTCAATTTTGTCTATTGAAGATTCCTATATCATACAGTTATATGATGTCTTTGGATGAAATCTGCCAGTCTTGTTACTTAATAAAAAGTTAGCGCTTCAGCTGATTTAATTTTTGCCGGGTATAGTCCTGGTTTTTGTCAAGTTCGAGCGCCTTTTGGTATGCAGCAATTGCTTTTGCAGTATCCTTCAGTGCAACGTAACCATCTCCCAGGCTGTCAAATACGTTGGCAGAAGCAGGATAGTTCCTCACGTTCAGCAAGAAAAAAGAAATGGCTTCTTTGGGCCGGTTCATCCCAAGCAATTGATACCCTTTGCCATTGACGATTCCTTCCGGTGGCAGCAGGCGGTAACCATATATTGCACTAAGTTTCGTGTAATGATCAGTGATCTGGGCCACAGTGGTATCGCTTTCGGGTAATGCCATGTCTTTGAAAATAAAGGTAAAGGCGTCGTAATAAGCCCTGAGCGGTGAACTGGTATGTGTTTCTCCAGGATAGGTTTTGTAAACAAAATCAAGGTCCGAGGGGTGCCGGGTAAGCAGGTTGTTAAAGTTCTCAAGATCCTGGTAGAATACACCTCCTTCTCCGGCAATACTAAAGTATAGCTTTTTATTCCTGAAGGTTCCAGGTTGTAATTGATTCTGCAAATGGTTAATCAGGTATTCGTCATCCCACCATAAAGAGGGGCTGATACCAATATAGGCTCCGAATAATTCGGGATGACTAAACAGTGCATGTACCGATAGCAGCCCGCCGAGTGAATGACCGGAAAGGATGCGAAATGGAGCTGCCGGGTAGTGGCTGTTGACATAGGGTATGACCTCCTTATCCAGGAATTGTAAAAACTTTTCCCCGCCACCGGAGGTTTTTGTGGAAGAGGTGGCGCTGGTATCCGGAGCACTGACCGGATCTTTTTTATCGGAATGTGTGGGCGTTAAATCGCGTTCCCTGTCATAACCATTATTATCGATGCCTACAATGATCATTTCTGGTACAGACAGCGTATTTTTTGCAGCATAATCTAAGATACCCGCTACCAATGGTAAGTGATTCTCCCCGTCCAGTACATATAATACCGGATAAGGCCCTTTGGCTGAAGGATTCCTGGGGTTGAAATGTATAAATATCCTGCGAGGCTCGTTTAAAGTGCGGGAGTGGATGGTAATCGTGTCAGCAGTTTTCCAGTTATTTCCCTGTGCTTTAGTTTGGTTGTATGAGATCAACAAACCCGGCAAAATTATGCAGGCAATATGGCTTTTAAACATGTGAGGGGATTTAAATAGTAAGTTATGTTTAAAATCCGATTTCCTGTTAAGTTTTTATGATTTCATGAATAATGCCTGTTACGTATGTACCCACACTTTAAGCCGGATTGGATAAAATAGCAAAAAAGCTGGCATACAATGCCAGCAATTTGATGGGTGGTCTTAAATCATATTATTTCAAACCAAGACTGTCTAAGTAGGAATAAAATTCGTCGGTTTCTCCCACGAAGTACCTGAGAATTGTTCCGTCTCTATTGATAATTACTGGCAAAGCCTATAAGGCAATAGCATGCCGTTATGAAAAATGTCTTTTTCATTTGTGATACTTTTATTTTAGTGAATAGATTTATAGCGAGACGCCGGGCTTGACACGGATGGTCATGATAATAAAGCTAATTACGCCAACGGCAAATGCCTGTAATAAAATGGAGGGCATAATATTATCTGAATAGGAAATAAGACTCAGTGAAACAAGGGCTAAACAGGTGAAAATTGCTATGATGTAAAAACGGAAAGACTTTCTTCGAAAAGCCGCATAAGATTTGTCTATATCGGCTTGCTCTCTGATAAACTGCATACACTGGTCATCAAAAGAATGATTATTCATTTCAATTTTTGAAGACGAGATAAGCCCTAATATTTCATTATCCTTGAGTTCCAATTTATTTACTTTTTTTTGTTTGAAGTTCCTTTACCAATTGAAGGATCTCTTTCTTTGCCCTATGTAAGGTAACTTTCGTTTTGGAAGTTCCCCAGTTCGTCAGTTGGGATATTTCTTTGATAGAATATTCATCGAGGTAAAACAATATTAAAGCCAGGCTTTTATCGCTGTCCAACTTGTTCAGGGCATATCTGATCAATTGAACATTATCATTTATCTCCGGTGATTCGTTTGTCCAGATGAGATTCTCGTTGAAATGCTCCGATAAAATCACCTTTGGATTTATTTGCTTTCTTTTCTTGTTTGCTTCATTTATAACAATCTTGATTAACCATGTTTTAAAGCTGGACTTTTTTCTAAATGCCTTCAGATACCTGAAGGCGTTCAAAAAAGCATCCTGTACAGCTTCTTCGGCAAGATGCCTGTCGGCCAGGATCGTAGATGCATAAGTAAACAACACATCTTTGTATTTCACAATAAAGAACCTAAAAGACTCCGCATCTCCATCACAAACTTTCTTAATATATTCAAAATCAATTGAATCATCGTTCACGTCAGAATTTTTTATATTTATTGGAAATCACCAATGCTATTCCACAGCAAAGAACAAGTATGCCCAAAGGAACGGCATTTACGTTGGCTATCCTGGGCGCAACCAATACCAATACCGATATAAGGATTAAACCAGCTCCCAGGCCAATAGCTATCACGCCTAACTTCTTCCAGATAAGCGCAGTGTCATCATTTTTAACGGCGTCCGGATTTATTCCCTTCTCGATTAATCGGAGGCGCTCCAGGTGCCTGGCCCTATGGGAGAAATACCATGCGAGAAAAATAAAAGTTCCCAGGCTTATTAAGAGTATTGTTACGGTAATTGACATTTTCTGTTTTATATAATATTAGATACGTGGAAAAACAGAAAGGTTACATTTTTTAAACTAATTTTTCATTGGCGCCCCCGGAACCCGCGACACGTCAAAGCCGGAAGCGGTGCAGTTTAAGTAATCATCCGGCAGAGAGGTACAAGCGAAGGATATAGGACATTTCATACAGCAGAAAAGCAATTACCAACGCGCCGTGGAATGTTCTGTTACTTATCCTGATGGCCGTCAAACACAGTATCACGTGGACAATATTGCGTGCGGGGTATTCCCATCCGAAGTGATGCAGGTACAGCGTGCCCTTCATCATGGTATCAACCACGTCGGCCACAAAGGAAAATCCCAATACGCCAAAAAACCATTTTCGTCTTGAAAAAAAATAATCCTGGTAGCCATTGTATTCTTTTACATCGTCGGGATATAACAGGGCACAGAGCAGAAAAAAAGTGGTAATGAAGGATATGACGAAAATATATTCAGGGAATGTCCACTGTTTGATGGTATGTAAGGGAATTTCCCACCACCAGAAATGTATTAATAGGATGAAAATATACCCTACCCAGCTAAGGTGTATCCAGTAAGGTCTTTCACGTCCCGGATGCTGAATGAATTTAGCGGTGCCTTTTAACAGGTGAGCGATACTGAGGCTCAGGATAAATCCTATTACCATTCTTACGTGGCCAAAAGTTTCCATAGCAAGTATTTATATGAATATAACCAAATGCTTTAAGAAAACAAAGAACAGCGGTACCTGTTCATTTCGTATAGGCGTTATGGAGTGGCGCTGATAACACGCATCATTTCACTCAACTTGATATCAGCCCCCCAAAGTAATTCAGCCGCTTATTCAGCACCTCAGCCGCGCCGTTCATAATCATTTCCCCTACCGCATCTACATGACGGTTGTACCAGCTGGTATGACCTATCCATTGGTTAAAGGCGCCCAGTGCGGGGCCGCAATTCACCTGGAAATCTGCTTTGCTCTTTTCATCGCCGCTTAGAGCAGCTCTTATCGAGTAGCCAAAATACCAACGGAACAGGTACGCCATTTTCTGTTTGGGATTGGCGTCTGCTACCCGTATGTTTTTCCGTGCATAGTAGGTAGTTACCTCCTGATATACATCCTGGAAAGATTGCCTGAAGTATTTCTCCTGTAATTGAATCTTTGTTTTTTCGTCTATTTCATCGAGGGAGTTATGCTGACGATAAAGGTCATAGAGTTTCTGGGCCCTGGCAGGAAATAGTACGCCTTTTTTTAATACCTGTACTCTGGCGCCCATTTCAAACATATCTCCGGCCGGAGCGTATGCGGTGTCCTGCTCGTTTACATGCTGCAACATTTCCTTTACCAGGTTGCTTGCCCCTGATTCTATTGTACATTGATTGATGGAACCGGTAAGGATAAAATCAGCGCCCAGGATAAAGGCTGCTGCGGCCGCTTCCGGTGTTCCGATCCCTCCGGCCGCACCTATTCTGATCTCCCGGCTGTACCGGTAGGTGTTCATCGCCTCATCCCGTTGCCGCATGATGGTAGGAAGCAATGTAAACGCCACGCCCATATCTGTGTGCCCGCCCGAATCAGCTTCAACGCAAATGTCATCAGCCATAGGGATATATTGAGCCAGCGCTGCTTCATCCGGCGTGATAAGCTGCTCCTGCAATAGTTTTTTTACGATCCGCTCAGGCGGAGGACTCAAAAAGGCTGCGGCTACTTCCGGACGCGATACTTTCGCCATCAGACGGCGGGGAATTATAACGGAACCGTTTTGCCTGCGCGCACCGCTGATACGCAGCCTGGCGAGGGTGGGCGATATTTCCATATAAGCGGCTGCTTCTATGTTCCTGATATGGTACTTGAAGATCAATGCGGCGGTATCTTCTTCTCTTGAACCATTCAGCAGATTGATGCCATAGGCTTCTCCATTTTTTAGTTTTTCCTGTATGTAGATAATGGCACTTTCTATTTGCTCCTTCTTTAGTCCGCCACTGCCGAAAAAGCTCATCATGCCTGCCTGCCCCATTCTTACAACCAGTGCGGCAGAAGCTACTCCATGCGACATAGCGCCGGCAACGTAGGCATATTTCAGGTTGTAGTCTTCCCGGAAAGCGGCAGAACCAAGTATTTCAGGGTTTATCCCGGATGAGCCACTGGTAGTTGCCGAAGGTTTACCGGAAGTTTTTGTAGCCGGGATTAATGGCGTAAGATCCGGCATCGGCCTGTCTTTGATAAATGAGAGTATTTTGGTGAGTGTTTCTCCTGGTCCTGCTTCATAAAATGTTACATTACCTGGTTGCATCAGGCGGCTGATGCTTTCATACCATCTTACCGGACTCGTGATCTGCTGTTCCAGCAGGTGATGGAGCGAGGCGTCGGTATACCAGTCGGCGGTAGCATTAGAGAGTACTGGTATCTGCAGTGGTGAAAATGTGACGGTGCTTATGAATGCACCATATTCAACGGCCGCTTCTTTCATGTACCTGGAATGAAAGGCGCCACTCACATTCAGCGGAAAGGCAAGCCTGGCGCCATTGGCTTCAAAGATATGCCTGGCCTTTTGCATATCTTCCTGTTTACCTGAAAGTACAATTTGATGGAAAGAGTTATAATTGGCGATATCTGCTCCTGTCAGGTCATGGCATGCAAGTAAGTCTTTCACGGTTTGCATGTCGAGGCCTACCAATGCCAGCATGCCTCCATCCTTTATACCAGCCATCAATTCGGCTCTTTTTTTTACAAGCCTGAGCCCTGTTTCAAAAGTAAAGGCCCCGGCTGCAAATAATGCTGCGTACTCGCCCAGGCTATGTCCTAAAACAACATCCGGAGCAGGTTCAGACATTCGTTTATCCATATACGTGAGCACGTCAACGATATACAGAGCGGGCTGTGTATAGCGCGTTTCGTTCAGCAGATGTCGCGGGTCTTCCATGCAAAGCTCTTTAACATCATATCCCAATATATCCGCGGCTGATTCCAGTATCGCGGGATAGCGATCGAACAGGTCTTTCCCCATTCCTTTGCGCTGAGAGCCCTGTCCGGGAAATATAAATGCTTTCATGCTGTGTAGTTATTTCCTGAAATAATCATCAACGTCGTATTCCTCATCAGGAGAGAGCATATCTAAATTGCCGATATCATAATTGATCTTCTCTGCATACGTGGAAATACTATCGATGTTATAGTCCCTGAAAACAGACTTGAAGTCGTTTAGTTGGGTGGTGAGCAGATGGATTTTTTGCCTCGCGTAGCTAATCACGGCGGGATCAGGACTGGATGCAGTGCCGGCGTAAACGGCCAGTAATAATACCCACGTCAGCATATTGCCATTGTGAAATGCGATGAGGTTAATATCCTGGAAATTTCCTTTTAATAACTCCCTGCTTCTCTGGTATACATTTTCCAGCTCTGCTGCCAGCTGCGGTTGCCGTAATTGCGTTCCCACCAAATCATAGAGCTGATCTTTATCCAATGCCCGGATATGTTTTGATCCCATATAGCTGACAAGCACTTCAGAAGGGCCCTCAAAGATCCGGATCACCCGGGCGTCGCGCATTAGCTGGGGAAGGTAGTTGTTCTCAAGGTATCCGCGGCCTCCCGTGCATTGCATGGCTGTATCCACGGCCTTCCATACAAATTCTGAACCCGCCACTTTTGATATGATGCATAGCTCGGCCGGGATACGATGTATATCTCTATCTGCGGCAGAAGCGATATAATTTACGAGTGATTCCAGCAGGGTAGCCTCCATAATGCTGCTACCCAGCTGCTGGCGGGTAATCGCATTTTTCAATAGTAAGCCGGTGGAAACTTCCCTGCGTGATGTATAGCGATACATCAGCTGGATACATTTTTTCATAGCGCCAAGTAATGTGGCGCCAGCTGTCATCCTGGCCAGCATCATAGCTTCATTCGCGATTTCCATTCCTTTTTCCTCACTGCCAACCAGGTACTGCTGCTCCAGCTTCACAACATCAAGGCTGATCCGGTTCTGTACCATCCCCCGCATGCCCATGGTGAGTAACTCTTTGCCTATCCTTACTCCTGGCTTATTCCGCGGTACTGCAAAGCAGGTGATACCACGGTCTGGCGAATGAGTGTCGGCCAGTTTTACGAACGTAATAATGAGTGATGCCCATCCGGCAGATCCGATCCACATTTTGTTTGCATTGACAAGGTATCCGTCATCTACGATGGTGGCCTTTCCCCTGATAGACATTGGGTTGGAGCCAGCGCCGGGTTCCGACAATGCGAAACTAACCAGTTGCCTGCCCTGTGCCAGCGGACTAAGGTATTCTTCCCGAAGTTGCGTGCTGCCATATTTCATCACAGGTAGTATACCGAGGAAATTGTGATTGCCCAGCAACGTAGCGAGCGACAGATCAATGGATCCCAGTTGCTGACAGACGCGCATCGTAGAGGATATATTCAGACCCAGGCCTCCGTATTGTTCCGGTACATTTAATCCTAACAGGCCGTGCATGCCTGCTTCCAGTATTACATCAGGCGAAAAACATCTGCGTTGGTCGTGAAGCAATGGCTTGTATTGATTCTCTGCGTACCATTGCAGCCATTCTATCACTGCATGACTCTTATGCATTTGGGTATTAACAGGAGGAATACCTGTTGAAGTTGGGTTTTTCATAAAGATAGTTTTCCTGAGCCCGCCGGCGTTTAAAAAATAACTAATGGTTATCGCACAATTTTTTTTCTAATTTAAATAGTTTTTTTAACTTAATCATTCTCTGATGAAAAACCAGCGATAGAATGTTCAGATAACCATATAATCAGGTAACCTAATAAATCGCGACCCTCATGAAAACCATTCCCTCAAAAGGAAAAGTTGCCGTTGCCGGCGTTGGGCGCCGCGTTTCTAATCAACAGCACTATGAAAAATTCTGAGAAAAAACTTGTCTGCAACGACAACATGGAGATTGCCATTGTAGGTGTCGCCTGTCGTTTTCCCGGCGCGGGAAATTACCAGGAGTATTGGAATAATCTTGTACAAGGGCGCTCCAGTATCAGTGAAATTCCTCCTGACCGCTGGCGCTGGGAGCATTACTGGGGTGAACAACCTGCCAGCAGGAAACGTAGTGTAAGTAAATGGGGTGGTTTTATTGCAGATATAGATGCCTTTGACGCCGGTTTTTTTCATATCTCCGGCCGTGAGGCGCAAACGATGGACCCTCAGCAACGAATTATGATGGAACTGGCGTGGACTTGCTTTGAAGATGCCGGTATACCGCCGTACCAGCTATCGGGCAGGAGTGTAGGCGTATTTGTGGGAATGTCCAGTATGGATTACAGTGACCGGCAGATGCTTGAGCATGATTTGGAGGTGGAAGCACATCACTCTACCGGTTCCGCCGCAGTGCTGGTGCCCAACCGGGTTTCCCATTTTTTTAATCTGCGTGGTCCCAGTTTTGCAGTAGATACTGCTTGTTCCAGCGCGCTCTACGCGGTGCATCTGGCTGCTCAGTCGATATTACAAGGCGAATGTAAAATGGCGCTGGCAGGCGGTATCAACAGCTTGCTGAATCCAATACAATATTCATATTTCTCCAAAACAGGTATGTTGTCGCCCACCGGTTCCTGTAAAGTATTCGATGAAAGTGCCGACGGATATGTAAGGGGCGAAGGCGCCGGCCTGGTACTGTTAAAACCGCTTAAAAAAGCATTGAAACATGGCGATAACATCTATGGTGTAATAAAGGGCAGCGCAGTCAATCATAACGGTAACACACATACGATTTCGTCACCAAGCTCCACCGCCCAGGCGGAAGTAATTCAGGCTGCCATGCAAAAGGCTGGTATTACACCGGATACTATCAGCTATGTAGAGGCACATGGTACAGGAACGCCAAAAGGCGATCCTGTTGAATTTGCCAGTCTTACAAGGGCTTTTAATTCATATGGTCAGGCCGGCAGACCCTGGCCCTATTGCCACATCGGTTCTGTGAAAGCTAATATCGGTCACCTGGAAGCGGCCGCTGGTGTTGCCAGTCTTGTGAAGGTATTGATGGCGATGAAACATCGCCAGTTGCCCATGCAGCTGAATTTTAAGAAACTCAACCCGGGTATTAATATGAACGATTCGCCCTTTACACTGGTGAATCAATTGCAGGAATGGGCGCCGCTGAAAGACAGAGAGGGCACTCCTTTACCACGGAGAGCGGCCATTAATGCTTTTGGTTTTGGAGGCACCAATGCACACCTGTTAGTGGAAGAGCCTCCGGCAATAGCGCAACAACCACACGAAACAAGACCAGCAGCCCTTGTTTGTATATCAGCCAAAACCCCTGCTGCGCTGCGTCGTAAAATGCAGGACCTGCTGAACTGGCTGGATAAAGAAGGCAACACTTGTACTATCACCGACGTCGGTGCCGCGCTGCTTACAGGAAGAGAACACTTTGCTGTCAGGTTCGCCTGTGTTATAAGTTCCATGCAGGAGTTGAAAAAAATACTGCATCAGGCAATGGAAGAAAATGCGGAAGGAACTGATAACAGGAAGAAGGACGTTCCTGGTTCTCTGCAACAGCTGCAATCATACAGAGAGGCTGTCAGAATGGCCAAAAAGAATAAAGATCCGCAGACCTTTACGGAGGGGCTTCAGATACTGGCTGGTCTCTATATCGACGGCTATAATACTGACTGGGCAGAGCTTTTTAACAGGAAGAAAATACGGCGTCTGAATCTGCCTACATATCCATTTGAACAGAAGAAATACTGGATACTCAGGGATACCATCACTCCCGGACCGGCGATAGAAAATAAAGTTGTTCAGACATCGCACCCCCTGTTGCATGACGATGCGTCAACACCTTCGGAACCACGTTACAGCAGCGGGTTTTCCGGAAATGAGTTCTTTTTGTCGGATCATGTTATTAACGGCCGGGTTATACTGCCGGGCGTGGCTTATCTTGAGATGGCCCGTGAGGCTATCGCAGGGAAAGTAACAAATCAAAACACAGATGGCAACACCATTGTGCTCAGAAACGTTGTCTGGGCACGGCCTTTTGTGGCAGAGAAAGAAAAAGAAAACGGACACCTCTATACAGGGATTAATAATAACATGGGCTACTACATCTACCAGCAGGATGAGAGTGGCAGAAAAACGGTATATAGTGAGGGAACTTTCCGTATTCAGACAGCATTAACAGCACCGGTGCATGATCTGGTTTCATTGCAGGCATCCTGCAATAAGAGCGTTTTTTCCGGTGAGCAGTGCTATGAGCTTTTCCGGCAGAGAGGCATCCATTATGGACCGACATTTCAATTGCTGGAAAAAATATACACCGGTGAAAACAAAGTAATGGCCAGGTTATCCGCATTGAAGGAACAGTCATCAGACAACAACTTCCTGCTGCACCCGGCTTTGCTGGATGCGGCAACCCAGGCAGCCATTGGTTTACTCGCCTCCCTAGAGGGGAAAGGACATCCCGTAGTACCCTATGTTCCTTTTGCACTAAATGAGCTGCTGATTTATAGCCCTTGTACTTCAGCCACGTGGTCGATTGTCAGCTATAGCAATGAAAGTGTAACAGATGAGAAAGTGCGGCAACTGAATATTGATGTATGCAACCCGGATGGCAGTGTTTGCGTTCAGCTGAAAGGCCTTATGCTGCGGGCATTTGAAGAAGAAAAACCTGTTGCGGAACTCGGGGAGGAGCCATTGTTGTTGTTTGAGCCTGTCTGGAAAGAAGCGCCGGCTTTAGCACACGGAGGAGAGGCACCGGGTAGCAATCATCTTGTGGTATTGTGTGGGTTAGACCACATCAATCCTGCTGATATATCACGTGCAATGGAAGGCGCCCATTGCATTCCATTAATGCCCGCGCCGGGCGATATTGCCAGGCAATTCAACGCTTATGCCCAGGCTATCGTGGAAAGTGTGCAGCAGCAGGTGCATGCTCAGGGAGGTCGTATTTCGATGCAGATTGTAGTAAATAACTACGGAGAACAATCCGCGCTAAGTGGTTTCTCTGGTTTGATGTATGTACTCCATAATGAGTATCCCGACGCTGCCGGGCAATTGCTGAGCGTTGCTGCGGGAGAAACGGCACTGTCGCTCGCCGTTAAACTGAAAGAGAGCGCCGGCATGTCTTTTCAACGTCATATCCGCTATGTCAATGGCACGCGTCAGGTGCCGGAATGGGAGGAATGGAAGAACACTCCTTTGGGCATCAGTCGGCCCTGGCAAACAAACGGTGTTTATCTTATTACCGGCGGCGGCGGTGGCCTTGGATTGCTTTTCGCCGAGGAGATCGCCAGGCGTTGCAAGAGGGCCAGGATTATCCTGACAGGCCGCTCTTCACCAGATGCACGGCAGGAAGATCGGTTTCAACATCTCCGCCAGCTCGGGGCTGAAATTACCTACCGTCAGGCAGATGTAAGCCGGAATGCTGAGGTGGCAACTCTCTTTGAGGATATCAGAAAAAACTACGGGCAGCTTAATGGCATCATACATGCAGCCGGTGTATTGCGCGACAACTTTATAGTGAAGAAAACAAATGCAGATATACACGACGTTTTAGCTGCTAAAACCAACGGCATTGTAAACCTGGACCAGGCCTGGGGCAGGCAGCCGCTTGATTTTTTCCTTTCATTCTCGTCGGTGGCAGGTGTATGGGGTACCGCCGGCCAGTCGGACTACGCCATGGGAAATGCTTTCGTTGACGCCTATACGCATTACCGCAATGAATTGGTGGCAGCCGGAGAGCGCAAGGGTAAAACAATTTCTATTAACTGGCCATACTGGCAGGAGGGAGGAATGAAATTATCTTCCGCAATTATTGATCAATACAGGGAGAATACAGGTATGGCACCGCTCACAACAACAGCCGGTATCAGCGCTTTTTACGGGATCATGAGCGCAGGCGTCAGCCAGGTGATGGTTGTACAGGGAGATGTCGTGAAAATCAGGAAACTCTTGTCGCCACCTGCACCGAAGAACACGGCTCCTGTTCCACCGCCGTCGCGGAATAAAATGCCGGCGGCTGATTTGGGCACATTGCTGAAGGAAAAAGTAGCAGCGCTATTACAGGTAGATATACAGGAAATTGATGAAGACACCCCATTGATTGAATATGGATTCGACTCTATTTTATTTACAGAATTCGCAAGAAAGTTGGGTGATACTTTTGGCGTGGAACTGAGTCCTGCCGTATTTTTTAGCTATCAGACGCTGAAAGCGCTGGCGGAATATCTGGTAACAGACAAGGGAATATCAGGTAGTAAATCTCCGGAAGCGCCACCCGTTTCCATCAACAGGGATGTTGCTTTTCCTGAATTGATCCAGCTCAATAAAGGCACAAGGGAACGCCCGGTTTTCTGGCTACATTCCGGCATGGGCAGTGTGGTGATGTACAATAAGCTGGCACAGCTTACAGAAAGGCCTTTCTTTGGTATTCAACCCCGGGGTTGGGCAGGTAGCCATGATCCCTTGAAAGGTGTTGTTGAAATGGCAGATTACTATACCCGTATCATCACATCCGTTCAGCTGGAAGGCCCTTACGACCTGGGCGGATATTCACTCGGAGGAACGCTTGCTTATGAGATTACACGGCAACTGCAGGCCGCTGGCAAGTCAGTGAATTCAGTAGTGATGATCGATACCATTACCGGACCGTTGCTCAAAGAGTTTATGGTGAATGGCAATCACGCGCTGCTTATACAAATGAATCTCCTGCTGCATTCCACTATTCATTACAGCGCATCCGGAATGACAGGATTGCTTATCCGGAATGATGAAGTGGATTTTGAAACAACAGAAAGCGCTTTCATTGAGCAGCTCATCGCTCTTTCCCGGAAGCGGGGTATGGAAAGTTTGCTGACGGAGCTGCCGGCGATGTTACACCGGCATACAAAGGTGCACCTTGCGTTTGAGCCGGACAAATATGCGCCGGGATTATTACCCGATCCGGCAGGTTTTGACTGTTACTACTTTGGTAACAGAAACAACCATTTGTATGGTGATATGGAACCTTACTACAGGCCTGTTACAGGGAATAGTCAGTCGGCGTTACATTACAGCCACGACGAGTGGAAGCGGCATATACCGCAGTTGAAGTTTATAGAGGTGGATGGCAGCAATCATTTTACTATGATGTCTGAGCAGCGTGCATTGAATGGCATTTTACCCGTGTGCGAAAGGCTGTACGCATGAAAGATAGTATCAGGCTTGTTTAATTGAACGCTTGCCGGAATGCTGACGGGGAAAGACTGGTTTTGCGCTTGAATAATTTAGTAAATGATGGAGGATGGTCAAACCCCAATTCGTAGGCTATTTCACTAACGGATAAAGCTGTTGTGGACAGCATTTCTTTTGCTTTTTCAATGAGCTTTTCATGGATGAACTGCCGGGTACTTTGGCCTGTAAGCGTTTTTAGTAGCCGGCTTAGATAATTGGAGGAAATATTTAATTCACTGGCGATAGATTGAACCGTAGGCAACCCTTTGGTGATTAAATCACCATTGCTGAAACAGGTATGTAGTAATGCTTCCAGACGATCGAGGATTTGGTGATTGGTAATTTTACGGGTCATAAACTGCCGTTCATAAAACCGTTCCGAATAGTTGAGCAATGTTTCAATGTGCGAGATAAGGATATTCTGGCTAAACCGGTCGGGGTTGCCAAGATATTCCTGCCTGATGTTCGCTATGATTCCATTAATGATAATCTCCTCCTTTTTTGAAAGAAACAGGGCTTCATTAGCAGCATAGCCAAAGAAATCATATTGCCTGATGTGTTTGGCCAGCGATGTATTCCACAGGAAATCAGGATGAATCAGCAGCATCCAGCCTGATTTCTTTATAACCACATTTGGTTCAACTTCAATCCTGAATACCTGGTTAGGTGAAATAAAAAACATAATGCCTTCATCGAAATCATACTCCTGTTGGCCATATCTTAGTTTGGCATTCAATCCTCTTTTGATGGAAATATGGTAGAAGTCCAGCACCCAGTTTGCTTCACCGGCAATGGGAGGGCGTTTAATATCGCTATAGTCCACTACGCTGATGAGCGGATGTTCGGGAGCTGGTAAGCCCCTTAGTTTATGAAACTCGGTAATTGTTTTTATTCGTGTCGGATTCAGTTCCATATTGCAAAGTTAATTCAGAACCGGTAACAGGCAACAACGAACGAAAGTACCAATGCAGATAAAATTACCGGGAGTGGCTTATATGTTTTCCTTTTAATGTGAAAAATGGTTGCGCCAAACATGACCAGGCAGAAACACATAGCGGTAACAGCAGTAAGAGACGGGCAAATGCTGAGTGCCTGAGGTACAAGGATACCTATGGCTCCAAGCGCCTCCAGGAAACCAAGAATGATAATTGGTACCGGATTCCCGCCGAAAGGGAGCGCCTTATTGTTGATCATTTTTTCTACCGGGGTGGATAGTTTCCTGTAAGCGCCATACCCGAACCAAATTGCCAGAAGAATTTGAAAAATCCAAAGTGTCAGGTTATTCATTTTTCTTGTTTTTTGTTAGCACAAAGGTCAGTAACAACAAGAAAATAGATTTAACCCAATCCGGCTTTGTCTTATCCAAAAACAGACTCATTGTATAGCTGTTTGCGGTCATACAAAAAGCTATTCAATGAGTCTGTTGAGTTGAGAGTTCAGGTAATGGGCTATTAATAGCCGGTTGCCCTGTCTATCTGTTTTGTACAGATTCCAGGCGTTGGCGTTGATAGTTTCCAAATGGAAATAGAGGGAGGTGTTCTTCAGTTCTCTTTTCACCCAATCAGGGAAGGCATTGGCAGCCCTGGCTTCTTCCCAGGTTCTGACAGCATGGAAAATAGCTTGTTTGTCGGGGCAGGAGGAGGCAGATTTATCAGAAAGATTCAGCACGTATGTTACTCCCTGACCAATAGAAACAGCCTGTATATTCTCGAATTCCTGTACCGTAGAACTGGCATTGAGGCCAAAATTTCCACCGAACGAAGAAGGGAAATAATTTCCAAAGGTTACGTTCCGGAGATCTTTTCCTTCAATACCCCAGGTTCTTGTTTTATTACTGTAAAGATGATCTCCTCCACCAACGTTCCATACGCTGTGATAATGCCAGCTGCCTCCGGAAAGGGTAGCGCCGGTGATCCTGATCAGATCAATACCTTGTTGCCTGGTGGCATCGAACAGGCGCCTGTAAAAGCGGCGATCATAAAAGCACCCGCCTGTATGTTAATGGAAAGATGATACAAAACCTGCAGGGACAAAAGGTGAGTTTCCCTGGTACGAAAGACTCGATGACGAAAGTGCAGACGCTGTTCTTTCCATTGAAATATGTGGGTGATGCGTCGCATGCCTTCAAGGGCGTGATAAAAGACATTAAGGTCTGGAACAGCGCGGACAAGCTATAGTAAAAAGAACGGTTATCCCTGTAATCTGGGATAACCGTTTCAGAACTGCCTCCGGAAAGAATGCTCATTTCATCGTGAAGGTTTCATCGAATGAAGTCCGGTGGGTGCTTCCCGGTTGGTTCATCCAGTATTTTACCCTCAGGATACGGCTTTGGGGATCAAACTTGTTGATCACCCATTGCCCAGGCTGATGCAACGCCTGTTGCCCCGGTAATAAATCCTGAACCCTCTTGCAGGGATTTTACTTAATTTGGCAGATAAATATCCTATCCGGACAAATCCATTTTACAACCCGTTGGCGCATCATTTAATTTTGGATGAAACAAAAAAAATTGCACCATGAAAGCTGTTTTTGGTAAATCCATTTTTATCCTGTTGGCGGGAGCTGCATTGCTAAACGCTTGTAGCAGAACGGAAGAAGCGCATACCTCCCTGGATGAAGTTAAAGGAGATTGGGTACTATCCGATCTCATGCAGGTGAACGGCCAGGACGGGGCGCCCCGGCTGGCAGCAGATCTTGAAACAATGAATTATTCATTAGTGCGCCTTTATGGCGATGGAACTTTCAACACTTCCGGGATGGCGAAAGGTAATTGGGACAAGCAGGGTAACAATATCATTTTTAATCCCGGTACCGGTCAGCGTTTAGCCGTCCGGGTTACCCAGGCAAATGACAAGAACATGATCCTGGAACAGACGTATGATCCGGCCGGTAACAAAGCAGGAGGAACCATTTATTACCAGTTTACTAAAAAGTAATGGAAAGAGGTGGAAATATGTTTATCAGGCCGCTGTTTCCACCCTTTTTTTATCAGGCAATTCATCAATGAAATGAAGAAATATATAGTACTGCTGCATATTCTTTTCTGGATATCAGTACCATTTATATTGACATTTATTAGCTGGATATACCAGTTTACGGCATTCGTTCCTGTAAAGGGGATCATAAGCCGCAGTTATCTCACCGTATTTTACCAGACCGCCCTGATTAATTTTGTATTGGTGCTGGTGGGATGCGCTACTTTTTATCTTACTTTATCTATTGCCATTTCTGCTGCCGGTAGTATTTTTTTAAAGAAGACAAACATCATCAAACTACTGCTGATATTGGTGCTGCCAGGCATGTTAATCTTGTTACTCAGCAGTGTTTCATTTGCCGTTTACTGGTCATTCGGATACTTCCTGCTCAGCGCCTATCTGGCAGTTGTGCCTTTTGCATGGATGGGTATATTATCGGCTGTGGTACAGACGTTAATCACTACAAAAGATGAATTGCTGTTGCTGGAAAAGGTTAACACAGCAGCACAGCTGGATCTTGTGAAATCAAGAACAGATCCGCATTTTCTCTTCAATACCATCAATAATATAGATTCGCTGCTGATAAAGGATCCGGAAAAAGCATCGCAATACCTTAACAGACTTTCCGGCTTATTGCGATTTATGTTGTATGAATCGGCTGCCGGAGAAATCCCGCTCGCGTCGGAAATCAATTACATAACCGAATATATTAATTTGGAGAAGATCCGGTCTGTTAATCCGGAATTTGTTAAATTCAGTGTACATGGTAATGTCAATGGCCATCTGGTGGCGCCGATGGTATTTATTCCGATCCTGGAGAATGCGTTCAAGCATGTTAGCAGCAGAACTACTGCGGCGGCAATAGTGGCAGAGCTGGATATACAGGATCGCGAAATAGTTTTCAAATGCATGAATATGTACGACAGCAATAAAAGAAGTACCCTGATGAATAACGGCCTCGGCTGGGGGCTCATCAGGCAGCGACTGGAGCTGCTCTACGGAAATCGCTACCGGATGGAAGTGAATAAACACGAAATGTATTACGAAGTGGTGTTAACGTTATTTAAATGCTGATTGATTGCATAGTTATTGAAGATGAGCCACTGGCAATGGATAAAGCAATTGATTTTATCCACAGGGTACCGTATTTGAATCTGAAGCAAACATTTCACCGTAGCATGGAAGCTTTGCTATACCTGAAAGAAAACCCGGTTACACTGGTGTTTGTGGATATAGAAATGGAAGAATTGAATGGATTACAACTCATAGCCTCGCTAAAAAATGTGCCATGTGTAATTATCACTACCGCCTATGAACAATATGCTTTAAAAGGATATGAACTGAATGTGACCGATTATTTGTTGAAGCCGTTCGATTTCCCGCGTTTCCTGAAAGCAGTGGAGAAGGTACATGAGCAGGTGCAGAACAGGCGTGCGGAAGTAAGGGATTTTTTCTTTGTGCAGTCGGAATACCGCAGTATTAAAGTTTTTTACAGCGATGTAATTTACATTGAAGGAATGAGGGATTATCGCTGTATTTATACCGAGAAAGAGAAAATACTCACACTGCAGACTTTCAACGAGCTCGAATCGCTGGTAAACCGCGAAAAGTTGTGCAGGATACATAAATCATTTATGGTGGCGATAGACAAAGTAGCGTTTATTGAACGTGGGCAGGTGAAGATCCGGGATAAGATGCTGCCTGTCAGCGAAACCTACAAACGCGACTTTTATGCACTGCTGGGGTTTAAAGATGTAAGGTAGCCTGACAATGGTTGATTTTTTGGATAAGTAAATATGTTGCCTTATTTTAGGTATCGAACACTAATTCCGGCTGTATGAAGGGTTTTTGGAGATACTTCTGGCTACTGTATATACTATTCTTCGCTATTCCCTTTCCCATGCTGCTTTACTACAATGCGGAGGATAAAAGTACCAGCGCAACCGCGCCCTGGCTGGCACTTACCTGGCTGGCCTTGTCTGTATTACTGTGGATAGCATTGCTGCGAGGCTGGTTCCGCAAATGGATATTGAATGTTTTTATTATGAAGAATAATATCCGGCGACTGGCCCAAACCGGTACCAGAGCAGTCGCCAGGGTAGTGGAAAGTAAAACGTTGACGCGAAGAAGGAAAGATATAGTGGCCATGCAGATGAAAGTCACCTTGCAGAATTTCTCAGGAACAGAGATTAGTGAAGAGCTGGAAATAAATGATTCCAAGCCGGAACTGCAGCGTTATGATAAGGGAAAAACAATTCACCTCCTGATAGACCGAACATTGAAATCTGTTCCATATTTATCAGTGGAAGACACAACGGTGACTGTAAAAGTGGCGCGGTTAGCAGCACAGATTCTCGGTTGGGTAGTTATCCTTGTGGCGGTGCTCTGGTACTATGATTATGCTTACACGCACGAAAACAATGGCACCGGCTGGCGCTTTTTGAAATTTTATCATCCCCTTGTACTATGTCCACTGATCCTGCTTGTAACGCGCGTTGGGTTGCGGAAATTATTGGATGTGCTTGGTGGCTCGCCTTCGGAACTGCTTAAACTGAAATATTTCGGACTTCGGACAGACGCCGCGATTGTGTCGGCCACTCAAACCGGCACTTACATCAATGAACAGCCGCAGGTGAAATTTGAGTTGAGTTACCAGGATTATAGTGGTCGCGTACATACGGCTACGTTGAAGAAAATTGTTTCGCTGCTGGATCTGGGAGTTGCACAACAGAAAACTGTACCTGTATTTTACCTGAAGCTGAGCCCCGGCGTGGTGGCCTTCGCCAGCGATATAGAAGACTAAAATAACAATATTATGAACCAGAAGGGCCTGCTGATGATAACATTAATCGCGATGTGCTGCTCCTGTCAGCGATGGAGGGATTCCATACATGACACGTTCTATGGTACGCCCGTGAGTGATGCCGGTGCACCAAATGTTGCCAGCCTGCATAGCGATACAACTATTGTTGTAAGCAGCACTACCACCACCGTAACATCTTCCTTTACTCATACTGTTAAAAAAGATTTCCTGCGTAATACGGCTTCGCTGAATGCTGCTGAGCAGGCTTTGCGCCGCCTTCCTGCCTATGCAGGGAAGAATATCTATCTCTATAACATTATTCACTTTTATGATAACGGAAGAATAATCGCGCAGCTGCAACATCCGCAGCGTCCTGATTATGTAGATGAATATGATTTCCATGATGGCGCCTGGGAAGGACCTAAGCCGGTGCAGTTATCTGTGCATGATGATGTTAAAGGTTCGCTGGTCAGACTTGATTCCCTGCACTTTGAAAATGTAGCAGGCGTGTATAGAAGCTATACCACAAAAGCAGCATCCATTGAAGGTGCTGCGCCTGTAGATTATATATATGCGCTGATCCGCGATGGTGGGTTCAGTTGGTATCCCATCAGGATCAATGGCAGCAGGGAAAGGTACGCGATCAGTTATAATCCGGATGGTAGTATTAAAAACTTTTTCAGGGAATAATCAGGAAAACTTCCGCGTTGTTTCCTTCATCCTGATCCAAACCAGCACACCGGAGAGAAATGTTACAAACCCTGCAATATGTACCGCCCAAACGAGGCCCAGGAAGTTAGATACAATGCCTGCCATCACTGCTCCAACGGCATAGCCGATATCCCGCCAGAAACGATATACTCCCAGAGAAGAGGCGCGCCACGAAGGATGAGCCGCATCGCTGACAGCCGCCAGCAAGGCCGGATAAACCATGGCAGTACCGATGCCTAACAAGATGGAGCCTGTTAGTCCGGATGTAAGCGGAGGAAAGAATTCGAAGCCTATCACGATATGCCCCAGCACCTGCACAAACATTCCCCATACGATCAATGGCTTCCTGCCGATACGATCAGCCAGCGGTCCGGTGATGATCTGCCCTGCGCCCCATACAACCGGGTAAACTGCTTTGATCCAGCCTATACCTTCCAGGCCAACGCCCATCGACAAAAACAGCAACGGAAAAACGCCCCACGACATACCATCATTCAGATTATTAATCAGGCCTGCCTGAGAAACTGCAAAGAGGTTCTTATTTCTCAGAGAGGTTTCCCTGAATACCCATAACAGATCGGGCTTATGCAACTGCTCTCCCGATGTGGTAGCGGCCACCTGTGCCGATTCCAGCCGGGCATGCTGACGGGTATCCTTTATGACGAGTATCGATAACAGCAGACCGGCAATTGTGTAAAAGATACCAATGAAAAACGGTTGAGGCCTCAGTCCGTAATGCGAGGCAAGGTAGCCTGTCAGCAAAGCTGTTAGTCCTACGGCGCCGTATCCGGCAGCTTCGTTCAATCCCATGGCAAGTCCTCGTTTCTTAGGACCTACCAGGTCTATTTTCATATTAACGGTCATTGACCAGGTGAGCCCCTGGCTGATGCCGAGCAGTATATTGGCGGCAATGATCCAGTTCCAGGTTGGTCCCCAGGCCAGAATAAAAGGCACAGGTAACCCAACAATCCAACCGAGTACCAGCACCCGTTTGCGGGTGTATTTATCAGCCAGCACACCGGAAATAAGATTGGTGAAGGCCTTGACTACACCAAAGGCAATGATGAAAGAAAACACCACTATGTCGGAACCTATCTTAAATTCTTCCGTACCTACCAGTGGTACGATGGTTCTTTCCAGTCCTACCATGCCGCCTACCAGCATGTTGACCAGTATCAGCAGGGTGAATTGTTTCCAGTTCTCTTTTAACCCTAACTTAATTTCCACGTATGAATAATTTGAGCCACTTTTAAGTGTTAATGGTAGTTAAATGATTGTTATTGGTGTGGGTGCTCCACTGGTAACCCTCTCAACGCCCAGTCGGGAAACCCTTCGTTCATACGGGAGGCTTTATAGCCTTTCTTTTTCAGTATGGCTACCGCTTCATCGGCATACACGCAAAAAGGCCCGCGGCAGTAGGCAACAATCATTTTGCTTTTAGGCAAATTCTTCAGGTGTTTTCCGAGTTTATCTACCGGCATCGAGATGGCCCGGTGAATATGACCTCTGTTGTATTCTTCTTCAGGCCTTACATCCAGTAGTATCACCTCATTATTCGCGACCATTTTCGCCAGTGTTTCGGCGGGAACGGCGTTTATCTCCCCATATCCTTTCCTGAAATCGGTTACTATTTTTTCTATCTCCGCATTATACACCAGGCCTAACTCACGTAAACCAGACCAGGCATTGAATACATTTTCTCCGGCGAGGCTGTAATGAATGAAATTACCGTTGCGTGTGATACTAACCAGTTTGGCGTTCTTTAAGGTTTGCAGATGCTGCGACGCGTTGGCCACAGACATACCGGTATAATTGGCTATCTCTTCCACAGAAAACGGTCCCTGTGCCAGCAGATCTACTATTTCCAACCGGTGCGGATTGCTCAGGGCTTTTGTCACCTTCGATAATTCAGCATACACTTTATCTTTAAAATCTCTCTTATTCATACAAATATGATTTTATCATTCCTGGGTAGGGTATTTTTTATCCAGCCAGTTGACCTTTATATTTTTGGGCAGATCGAGCAGTTTGGCATTTTTGAAGCCCATTGCAGTCAGTGTTTGAAAGGCAGGGCGTATATTGGGGCATTTGTCAAACGGACAGCAGCCACAATAGATCACCACCTCTTTATCTTTCTTCACGTTTTTCAAATATGCTTTGAGTTTTTCCATACCGGCCTGTTCGTGGGCAGGGCCTATATCAACGGAGCCTTTGATCAACGCACCGGGTCCAACGCTGAGAATGAGCAGGTCGGCGGTCTGATGCGCGGAGATCTTATCAGCCAGGTCGGCGGGAGCCATTAGCTGGCTGCTATTCCAGGGATCTTTCTGCTGGGCAATGATTTTATTGCTGAAGGCGGCAAGTGCAAGCAGGAGTATGGTGATATATTTCATGGTGGTATTTTTTGTAAAGGTAGGTAAATCTATTCAATGAATAAATTGAATTGTTGGATAGAGGCTTTACTCCCATAAATACCAGGTCTCCATCAAAGAGAATTACCTGGGCATAAAAAAACTCAACGCAGATACCGTGCGTACCAGGCTATTATTTTAGCAAAAATATTTGAAATGTTTTTTTTGTTATGTAGATTGTGCGTATAACCAGCAAACCGGATCTGTAAAATATTAGGTTTCAGTTCGGGAATAAATTCAGCTATTACACAAAATGTAGCTTATATCTATGTAGTCATGTATTGTAGCCCGTTGGTCTATGTTAGCCTATACTACCGTACAGCCAATTGGGGATGAAAATAGTTAACACCAGATGTCAATTTCTTTAACTCAGTAAATTACCTGAAAAATGCGCATTATCCTTGCCTTATGTTTCATCATGACATTCTTTTTGATGCCTGTAACAGCTACCTGTGCTACATCAAATGCCGCCCCGGGCGATTGGATAACTATTGGAAACACCAATGGTCCTGCACCGGCTTATAGCTTGCTTTACTACAAATTCCTGCAGCTCAATGCTGACACCGACCGTTATGAAAGCATCTATGAAGTGAGCGTTCAGGCAGACGCTAATTTCTTTAATATGCAGGGAACATACAGAATAAGGGTGGATAAACATGAATGGACGACTGGCGGAAGATTTGATGGCATGGAGATAAAATGTATCTCCGGTAATCCAGGTGCTGCCTCCTTTTATATTTACAATAACGCTCTGTGGTTGCGCTCCAACTACCTGTGGGGGATAATCGTTTATAGGACGGTAGGGGACTGGAGTGTAGGCTCGCCCCTGAATACCAGCCCTTTCAGTCAGACAACAACAGCGCCAACAGGCTATTTAACCAGCACTGCTTCCTCTGGAATGAAGTGCGACTTTGATAATAACAAATTTTACCCGTTATCTTATGAAGATGTATATGGCAATGTGACTGTATCAGGAAAGTTGGGAGCCGGCACGGTGCCTGCTTATGCGCTACACACAGTTGCACGGGGAAATACTAACGATGCCGCCGCTTTTTTATGGGGCGAAAATTATGGAGTAGCTGTGGGTACGCAGAACGCAAGTGCTTCGAATTATTCTTTTGCTGTGCTCAATAATGCTACTTTCGACGGTGCAGCTGCTCCGGGGGGAACCAGACCTTTATTTTATGTACGTGGCGATGGTAACGTAGGCATTGGCACATTCACTCCACAGGCTAAACTGGCAGTTAACGGCGACCTGCTTGCAAAAAAGGTAAGAGTTACCCAAACCGGCTGGGCCGATTTTGTTTTTCATCCGGACTATCAGCTGCCCGGTCTGCAACAGGTAGAGGAATATATCACGCTACACCGCCACCTGCCCGATATTCCGGCCGCCGAAGTAGTGGAAAAAGAAGGATTGGATGTAGCAGAAATAAGTAAAAAGATGATGCAGAAGATAGAAGAACTGACGCTGTATATTATTAAGCAAGACAAAAAGATGGCAGAACAAGACAAGAAGATAGCAGAACTGACAAAAGAAATGAGGGCTCAGGTAAAAGTAAATGCACAGTTACAGGAGAAGTTGAAAAATAATGATAGATAGCAATGAATTAATAACTGACCTGTTGAATAGAAGGGGAGAAGTAATCGCAGATACCGTGCGTACCAGGTTATTATTTTAGCAAAAATATTTGAAATGTTTTTTTTGTTATGTAGATTGTGCGTGTAACCAGCAAACCGGATCTGTGAAATATTAGGTTTCAGTTCGGGAATAAATTCAGCTATTACACAAAATGTAGCTTATATCTATGTAGTCATGTATTGTAGCCCGTTGGCCTGTGTTAGCCTATACTATCGTACAGCCAATTGGGAATAGAAACAGTTAACACCAGATGTCAATTTCTTTAACTTAAATAAATTACCTGAAAAATGCGTATTTCCCTTGCCTTATGTTGCATCATGACATTCTTTTTGATGCCTGTAACAGCTACCTATGCTACATCAAATGCCGCCCCGGGCGATTGGATAACTATGGGAGGCACCAATGGTCCTGCTCCGGATTATAGCCTGTATTATTATAAGTTGATGCAGGTTAATGCAGATTCCAATCGTTATTCGGGCATCTATGAGGTGAATATTTCGGCGGATGCCAACTACTTTAATATGCAGGGCACCTACCGGATAAGAGTCGATAAATTTGAGAAAACACCCGGCAGGTTCGATGGCCTGGAAATAAAATGTATTTCCGGTAACCCTGGTGCTGCCACTTTTTACGTTTACAATAATGCTTTGTGGGTACGTGCAAACTTTCAATGGGGGCTTGTTACGTACCGTACGGTTGGCGAATTTGGGCAAGGGACACCCTTGAATAGTTACCCTTATAATCAGACAACAACAACACCAACCGGCTATTTAACTACTACTGCTTCTTCCGGAGTTAAGTGCGATTTTGATAATAACAAATTTTACCCGTTATCTTATGAAGATGTATATGGTAATGTAACTGTATCAGGGAAGCTGGGAGCCGGCACTGTCCCTGCTTATGCGCTGCATACAGCTGCACGGGGCAATACCGGCGGTGCAGCGGCCTACCTTTGGGGCGAATACTACGGAGTAGGTATAGGTACGCAAAATGGCAGCGCTTCTACTTATTCTTTCACGGTGATCAATAATGCAGCTGCTGATGCCACTGCCACTGTTCCGGGAGGCACCACGCCGTTGTTTTGTGTACGTGGCGACGGTAACGTGGGAATAGGCACATTCGTGCCACAGGCCAAACTGGCGGTTAACGGCGACCTGGTTGCAAAAAAGGTAAGAGTCACTCAAGCCGGTTGGGCTGATTTTGTATTTCATCCGGACTATCAGCTGCCAGGTTTGCAACAGGTAGAGGAATATATCACGCTCCACCGCCACCTGCCCGATATTCCGGCCGCCGCAGAAGTGGAAAAAGAAGGACTGGATGTAGCGGAAATGAGTAAAAAGATGATGCAAAAAATAGAGGAGCTGACGCTATATATTATCCTACAGGATAAGAAGATAAACGAGCTGACAAAAGAAGTGAAGGCTCAGGCAAAGGGGAATGCACAGTTATAGGAGAAGGCGAAAAATAATGATAGATAGCAATGTGCTGATAACGGACCTGTTGAATTACACAACGGGTCCGTTATCAGAATAGAGAGTGGCATTGGCGAAATTATTTCAGTTTATTTGCAACAAGCACCCCGCCATTGTTTCAAGCCTATCAATAATAACAAACCTCTTTCGTTCCCGGAATCTTTAGTTCGTACTCCCCGAACTCGAAATGATCCAGCAATGGTAGTTTGGGCAACTTATAGTTATACTTCCGGCTACTTTTCTTTGGAACCTGCGTATTGACTGGCTCTCCATCACAACCGCCATCCGGAATAAATGAAACAATGATATCCCCGGTCGAAAAATTAGCCTCATATACAGTATTACCATAACAATTGGTCGAGAGCGTCAATTGGGAACCAATCAGATACCAGTCATTATCCTGATAACGGAAAAGATGGGTATAGTAGGTAGTATTTCTGTTCCCAAAGAATTTTTCCTGTTTGATTACAATGCAGTTCCGGGCAATGTTGAGGTCTTTAACTACTATCGTGAACAACGATTGCTTGTCAGCCAAATTACCTAGTATCGCCTTGTGCCAGAGCGTTAAGTCGGCCCCGGCAACTTTACAGATATACATGATCCTGGTAAAGTGGCCGTCTTTGCCCGCCGGAGTGTCGTAAATAAAAACCTTTTCTTCTTTCCCATCGCGGTCCAGATCTCCCGTCGCTTCCGCAACTCTTTCATAGGAGGCAGGTATCTTAAAGGTTCCGTTTTGTGTCAGCAGCGTGAAAGGGAATAGCAAAAGGACTAACAAATATTTCAGTGTCATTTGAAAGGATAACATCAGGCGTTCGGTTTTATTCAACGATCTGGCCCAAGTTACAGAAACTTAGAGGAAATACCGGTAATCATCTCCGGAATAGCCACCAGCTTCAAAAACGGCATGCGTGAAGCATGCCGTTTTCTTTCTATCCTGATCACCGGTAACAGGAGCCCAGCTCATCCAGGCTGCTGTTGATGTTAGGATTATACTCGTTTAAAGACCAGATGGCGCCGGTATTGATATCAGCTACATAGAGGTCATAACCGCCTACAGCACCGCTGCGGGTACTGGAAAGCACCACATAGCCGGTTGTACAGGGGAAAGCATCGGAGTAATCGGCATTGCTGTTGTTGAAGGGCAGCCGGGTACGGGTACTGTTACCGAAGTAGCCCATGTATACCTGATCGTGATGATTGCCCGCACTGTACCAGCGGGAATAAAGGAAGGTAGTATTATCCCGCGTGATCGGATAGTATTCCTGTATATTGCTAACATTAGCCAACGCGGTTTTGCCTGTACCATTAATGTTTATCTGGTAGATGTCGGACGCACTGCCTGCTCCCTGGGCAAAGAGCAAACCGGTGGCATCATCTGTATAATACGGCATTCCCTCTTCTATATTAGGGGTATTGGTAACGCTATCGGTAATGTTGCCATTCAGCTCCATAATCCGAAGATCATTATTCTGCTTGAATGCAATGCGGTAGCCGTTGGGCGAGAATTTGGGATCTTCATCGCGCTTCCCGTTTCCCGCGGTAAGATTTACGGGAGGGCCGGCGCTGCCAATATCCCAGATGAAGATATCCCAATCGCCCGAACCGGCAGGTTGTCCCATGAATACTATTTTAGTAGCATCAGGGTTTAAATGCGCGTTCATGGGATAGTCGATATTCCAGTTTTGGTTAAGCCAGGTAAGCTGATTGGTACTGAAATCATACAGATACATGCGCGTGCCCGCGCAGCCATAACAGCTGTAACTGTGGTAAACCAGCTTTCCCGTCAGTGCTGGTTTTACAGCATTTACTGCGGCAACGCTGGTATTGGTATCCGGCTTGTTATCAGTACCTGCAATGGCCTTGTCGTTTTTGGAGCAGGCACAAGAGAGTAGGGCGCCAGCTAAAGCGGTGATAAAAGATAGCATTTTCATACGTTGGAAGTTTTGGTAAAAGAATTACGAATCAGGAATGAATTGAATAATATCAATCGCGAATGTCTTCACGCTATTTCTTCATTCTTTATTCCCAATTCGTAATTACCTGTTAATATCCTTTGTTTTGCGTAAGCTGAGGATTCCTGTTTATTTCACTCTGAGGAATGGGGAGCAGGCTTTTCTCGGCTGTGATGCCGTAGTTCACCTGTACAGGCGCACTTCCGTCGCAGGAAAGCACATATTCTTTCAGGTTACCCATTACGTCGATCAGCTTATTCATGCGCACCAGATCATACCAGCGCTGGCCTTCGAAAGCCAGTTCCAGTCTGCGTTCCTTCAATATAGCATCGCGTATGGCCGATGGTGTGGCGGCTGTTACCGGAGGCAGGTTCACCCGTTTGCGGATCTGATTGTTGACGATGCCCAGCGCTTCACTACCATTGCCGGTTTCATTCAGCGCTTCTGCTTTCAGGAGCAGAATATCCGCCAGACGTATTTTGCAGATGTAGTCGCCGCTGGCCCAGCCACTGGCATGTTTCCATTTGTAAACGAAAGGAATCTGACCGGAGGTGGCGCAGGGCTTCCAGTATTCATCGGCCCACGCTGCATTATCGAAGGTGATATTGGCGTTTTTCCGGATCTTGTCGCCCTCATCATCGTAAGCACGCACCAGGTCTTTGGAAGGAGTACTGTATTTGCGCCAGTCGTCTTTCGTGATCGACGGTGGTAACACCAGTTGCGGCCCCCAGTTGGCCTGTGGCGTATTTTCAATGAACTGTATCTGGAAAATCACTTCCTTGTTGACATAGTTACTGCCGTCGAACAGCGAGGTGTAAGAAGAACTGAGCTGGTAACCCGCCGGGCTATTAATCACGGCATCGCAATAACTGAGTACCTGCTTATAGTCTCTCCCGGGCATCTGCGCGCTCACCCGTGCGAGCATAGCGTTTACGGCGCCTTTGGTGATGCGGGAGGTACTTAAAGATGCATTGTCGTAGCTGTCGGGCAGCACCAGGGCATCCTGCAGATCTTTCAGTATGGCTGCATATACGTCGTTTTCGGATGAGCGGGGAACGTTGGCCTGGGAGGGTTCTACCGCGCCAAACTTCGTCACCAATGGCACAGGGCCGTACATCTTCACCAGTTCAAAATACATATACGCCCGTATAAACTTAGCTTCAGCTATGATGCCTGCCCGGCGCTGGTTAAGATCCAATGCAGGATCCTTTACACCATCAATTTTTTCAAGTATCAGGTTGGCTTTGGAAATACCGTTATATAACAGCTGCCAGTTAGCAAACACCCTGGTATTAACGGTGCTGATTTTAAGCAGGTCGTACTGATTGATATCTGCGCCATCTCCGCCGGAATAGGCATTGTCGGACCTTACATCTCCCAGGAGCATATCATCCCAGATAAAATATTCTCCATAAAAAGTGGTGTACAGCCCTATCAGCGCTGCTTCCATATCCTGTGCGGTCTGGTACGCATTCCCGGTGGTGGCGCTGGATTCCGGCGCCAGGTCCAGAAATTTTTTACAGCTGCTCACGCTGCCCAGGCAGATCATGAAAAGAAGTATATAGCAAATTTTGTTTCGCATGTTGAAATGATTTTGTGGGTCAGAAAGAAACATTCAATCCTGCAATTACCTGCCTGGTTTGCGGATAAGTGCCGAAGTCGATACCAATGGCGCCATTCTGTCCGCCGAAGGCGCTTACTTCCGGATCATAGCCTGAATAACGGGTAGCGGTCAGCAGATTCTCTCCGGTTACATAAATGCTGGCGCCGTTGATCCGGCAGCGTTTAGTCACCTGATCCGGGAGCCGGTAACTGAGTGTCACTGCCTTCAACCGCAGATAGGAGCCGTTTTCCACGAACCTGGAAGATATCCTGGAATTGGAAACGTCGTCGGGTACGGCTTTGGGAATATCGGTAACCTGTCCTTCTTTGGTCCATCTGCGCAATACGGCAGTCGATTGGTTGCGGTAGTCGTTCATGCCTTCAATTTCGATCCGGGTACCATTGAAAATATCGTTGCCCTGTACTCCCTGCAGGAAAACAGAGAGGTTCCAGCCTTTGTAGCTAAGCGTATTGGTAAGGCCATAAGTGAACCTGGGATTGGCATTGCCGATCACCGTTTTGTCGCCATCACTTACATCGCCGCTTTTGTCGAGGTCCGCATAGGTCATCATGCCGGTTTTAGGATCCACGCCGGTAGCTACGTATCCCCAGAAGGTGCCCAGTGGCAGCCCTTCCCGGATGGTAGAAGTTTCTTCCCGCTGTGGCAGGGCGCCAATCGGCAGTATTTCGTGTCCGATATCTATCACTTTATTCCGGTTCAGCGAGAAGTTGAGATCTGTGTTCCAGCTGAACGGACCAGTGAGGTTTTTGGTACTGACGGTGAACTCCAATCCTTTATTTTCGAGCTTCCCTATATTCTGCAGGGCGCTGGTGAAACCGCTGGAAGTAGCCAGAGGCTTGTCGAACAACAGATCGTGCGTATGTTTCAGATAGGCGTCGGCAGAAAATATAATCCTGGATTTCAGTATGGCGATGTCGATACCAATATTATGCTGCGTGGTAGTTTCCCAGCGGAGATCCCTGTTTTCGGGTGTAATAGGAGCTGTTCCCGGTTGTACGCCGCCGCCCATCACGTAGTTATTGTTGGTGCCCACCTGGCCATACCAGGCATAAGGAACAATATGGTCATTACCTACTTTACCCCAGCCGAAGCGCAGCTTCAGTTCGTCGATATTCCGGACGCTTTTGAAGAATGGCTCTTCTGAAATGCGCCAGCCCAGGGAGAAGGAGGGGAAGTATCCCGTGCGGTTACCCGGACCGAAAACAGAAGATGCATCTGCCCTGAAGTTACCGGTGAAGAGGTATTTATCGGCGTAGCTGTAGTTGATGCGGCTGATAAACGCATCGTTGGAACGTGCGCTACGCGCGCCTGTGGCTTTGTTGATAACGGCCCCGCCGCCAACGGTTGGTACGCTGATACCCGAAAAGTTTTTGGTTTCTATCTGCGAACTTTCACTGCTGGTTTTGGAAGTACTGAAGCCGGCGAGTGCTTCGAGGTGGTGTTTATGGAATTTTTTAGAGAAGGTGAGTGTATTTTCAGACAGCCAGTAAACATTTTCGTCCATATTAAGATCTGCAATACCCTTATTTACCCGGCCCCAGTCTGTTTTGTAGGGATCAAGAAAATAGTTGTACTTCCCGGTGGTATGGTCGTATCCAAACAGACTTTTAAACTTCAGCGATGGAAGTAGCTGTACTTCTCCATAAATATTGCCAAAAAACCGGCTGTTGTTATAACCATTAGTGGAGCCGTCCGTATAGGCGACAGGGTTATGGAAGGATAAACGAAGCGGGTTGGCGGTAAAGGTGCCGTCGGGGTTGTAGATGCCTACTACCGGAGACATGGTCAGCACATTCATGATTACGCCGCCATTGCCGGAACCCCGGTTGTCGTCTACGTTGCGGTCGAACCACTTAGAGTAGGCGATGCTGGTACCCACTTTTACAAATTTGCCCACTTTCTGATCCAGGTTGATCTTAAAGTTATACCGGTTCATGGTGTTGGTGCGCACTACACCGTCTTGTTTCAGCCAGGCGCCAGACAGGTAGTAGGTGGTGGCGTCGTTACCGCCGGTGAGCGATACCTGGTAGCTCTGGGAAGCGGCATTTCTGAATACTTCGTCGTGCCAGTTGGTGTTGGCAGTATACTTGCTCCAATCCGCTACCTGCCCCAGTTGTGTCATCAGATCAATATATTCCTGCCGGTTAAGCACGGGCAGTTTTTTGGTGACCTTAGAGCTGCCGGCATAGGTGTTGAACGCAATTTGCGGCACCTGTTTCTTACCACGCTTGGTCGTGATCAGCACGACGCCATTGGCGCCGGCCGCTCCATAGATAGCCGCTGAGGAAGCATCTTTCAGTATCGTAATATTCTCGATATCGTTAGGGTTTATGTCGAAGGTGGTGGCGCTGGGTACTCCGTCCACTACGTAGAGTGGCTCGCTGTCGGCCGTAATGGAGGTAGTACCTCTGACCCTGATGGAGAAGCCACCCTGTGGCTTTCCAGAAGAACGAACCACCTGCACACCTGCTGCTTTTCCTTCCATGGAGTAGCCGAAGTTGGTAGCGGGGCGGTCTTCCAGGTCTTTGGCAGAAACGGTGCTCACAGCGCCGGTCAGGTCTTTTTTGCGCTGTGCACCGTAGCCTACTACGATCACTTCATTGAGTGCTCCTTTCTTTTCTTCGAATATCACATCCACTGTAGATTGACTACCTACGCGGATCTCCTGTTTTTCGTACCCGATGAAGGTGAACACCAGCAGATCGCCGGGGGCTGCAGCTATTTCATAATGGCCGCTGCCATCAGTGATACTTACTTTTTTCCCGGCTAATACGGTAGCTCCGGCCACCGGTTCGCCGCGTACGTTTTTTACAGTACCTTTTATAAGGTCCCGGCTTTGTACGGCCGCGCTGTCGCGCATCCTGATAACCACAAGGTTATCGTTCATGATCTGGAAAGTAAGCCTGGTATTGGCAAGGGCAGTTTGCAATACCTGTTGCAGGGGTTGTTCCACCACGTCAATATTCACTGCGGTGCCATTGGTGAGCAGGTTACTGCTGTAGGCGATACGATAGTTACATTTACTTTCGACCAGTTTAAAGAATTTTTTCAAAGGTAGATGCTCTGCTTTCAGGGTGATCTTTACATCCTGAGAGTATAACATCGCGGTTGACTGTGTAGCAAAACATAAGAGCAGGATTGCCAGAAATTTCATTTTTAGATGCATTTTAGCCCATAACCTCTCCGGTCCGGTGGTTCGGAATTGCCTGATTTTTTCCATAAATTTGAAATGTTTAGTGGTCAAAGTATTACAGCCACCTTCACCCGCAAAGTTGGGATGACTGCAATACACGCTGAACTGGGGGAATGTTGCTATTCCCCTTTTTTATTGGTTGATATGCTTACGATTGTGCCATTGATGCTGTATTGAAATGGTAAAATCAGTTGCAGCACATGCAGTGCCTGCGGTAGTGATTCTTTCTCGAAGACTGCCGTGTAGTGATAGCCGGTGGCAATGGTGCTATCTACCTGTATGGTCACGCCATACCAGCGTTCCATTTTGTGTGCCACCTCTTCCAGTGTTTCATCGTTAAAGGCCAGCTTGTCGTTGGTCCAGGCTGTTTCTGTGATCAGTTTATTTTTCGTTTGTACGTTGACGTTACTTACCTGCATAACAGGAGCCGCTGTTTGCTGAGCGGTACGGGATGCATTTTCCAGGATCACTTTCTGACTTGGCTTCAGCAGAATCGTTTTTTCGGTTCCATTTTTTAGGGTCACTTCCAGCGCGCCACTGATTAGCGAGGTTTCAGTTTTGCGGTCATTTTCATATGCCATCACGTTGAAAGAGGTACCGAGTACCTTTACATCCATTTGCCTGGTATGGATGATGAAAGGATGACCTGCGTCCTGGTGTACATCAAAGAAAGCCTCGCCCCGCAGGGTTAGGTCCCTGTTTTTTTTATTGAAAGATGGCGACAGGATCAGTTGACTGTTGGCATTGAGAATGACGCTGGAGCCATCGGCCAGGGTAACGGTTTTGCGTTCACCCGGAGCAGAAGCGATGATTTGGGGAGCTGTTGGGTGTTTACCGGGGAGTAGCCACCAGGCGGCTGCTGCAACAGCCAGCGCTAAGGCTGCAGCTACAGTTGCTTTTCCATACCAGGGCCTGATCCGGTGAACAGCCGCACCAGCCTGAGGTACTTCCAATATCCGGCGGAAATCTTCTGCTGCGTCGTCGGCCGCCAGCGGAGCCAGTGTGTCATGCAATAATATGACGGTACGCCGCGCTTTTTCAAGTACAGGGGCCTGGTCGGGAAATTGCTCCAGGTAGGCCTGCCAGTATTGCAAAGCCGATGCCTCCCGCCTGATGCTGTAGGCAATAAAGAGATCGTTGGTAATAAGTTCTTCAAACGTGAATACCTGGGTCATTCCTTCCGGTTTATAATTAACAGACGGAGGAACATCATTTATTTACCAGGTTTTGTAAAAATTTTTTTAAAACAGGTAAAACATAAGCAGCAAACGGTGCCTGGCATGCGGACCGTGCAGGTCGGCCAGGAGAAGCCGCATGGCCTTCAGGCCTTCGGAGAGGTTGTTGTAGATGCTACGGGAACTCAGGCCGGTCTGTACCGCGATCTGCTCATGACTCAGCCCTTCGAAGTATTTGAGTTTTATCACCATCTGGCAGCGGGGCGGGAGTTTTTGCCAGGCCTGGTGGATCTGCGCTTTCAGCCGGACTTCTTCCTCTGTGAGGATGATCTTTTCCTCGATGCTGTTGTCGGCCATTTCCAGCTCCATGACAGGCACGGATTTACCCTCACTGCGCGCATGATCCGACAGTTTGTTCCGGAAGCTCGCCGCGATGTAGTGCCTGGCATCCCGGATCTGCGACCAATCGATATTTTTTTCAATAAAGCCCAGAAAAATCTGATTGATCAAATCCTTGATCAGCTCGGGAGAAGCCCCCGCATTAAGGCCGATTTTGAACAAATAAGGATAATGTTCCCGGTAGAGAGCAATATAGTGTTCATTTGTATGAGAGGAGATCGGCACAGGGGGAAACTACGAAAAAGAATTAAGAATGAACAATGAAGAATTAAGAATGAACCAGCGCGAAGACATTAGCGATTAATAATTTTCGCGTTTACCATCTCGCAGTATTTTCTTAATTCTTCATTCTCTATTTTCAATTCATCATTGCAACAGCTCCTTCAACTTCTGATCCAGCGCTTCGCCCTCCAGCTTTTGAGCGATGATCTTACCCTGGGGGTCCAGCAGAAACAGCGTTGGTAATACCTGTACATTGAACTGGTCTTTGGAAACCTTACCCTGCTGATCGTGTGCCTGAGGCCAGGGATTGTTGTCTTGTTCCAGGGCTTTCATCCAGGCAGCTTTGTCGCGGTCGGTAGAAAGACTCAATATCTCAAAGTTTTTTCCTTTGTATTGTGCATACAGTTCACGCATATGCGGGAAAGAGGCTCTGCATGGGCCGCACCAGCTGGCCCAGAAATCAATCAGCAGGTATTTGCCCCTGAAGTCGGAGAGTTTTACAGCTTGTTCAGCAGCATTCTTCAAAGTGAAATCGGCCGGGGTGGCGCCATTAGCGCTTAACTTACGTGCACTGATCTCTGTATTGATGTCATTCCCTTCGCGGAGTGCTTTGATAGCCGGCGTTAGCTGCTGGTACAAAGTGGTCAGCGTTTTGCTGTCGAGCGAACCACTGTTGCGTTGCAGGATAACAGCCGCGGCGTAGGAGTCGCGATGCTGGCTAACATAGCGGGAAACAAGTTTATTGGCAGCTGTTTTTTCCATCGCTTCCAGATCTGCGGAGGCAGCAACGTTGGGCGCTTTGCTATACAAATTTTTGATGATATCAGGACCGTACTTTTGCTGCAGCTTTTTTACATTTTCTTCCGAGGCTTTCTCAAAGTCGGATGAGAAGGCGGCATATACCTGCTGGGCTGCACCGTCCGTAGCTGAATAATGTGTGCCGGTACTGTCAATACGCGCAATAACATGATAGGTGCCGGGCTTATCGATGAGGATGGCCTGCGGCGCATACCCTCCATTCACTTTCATATCGTACAGCGAGGCGAATATCTGCCGGTATGGTACATTAAAAGGTACTTCGGCTGAAAAAGTATTGTTGACAACTGTCATAGAATCGTACCGGTCCGGATTGCGTGTGTACATGTCGATACGGTTGTAGCCGCGCGTATCGCCAATGATGGTACCTTTGATGATCACTTTCTTTTCCTGCGCAAAGCTGCCTGTACTCAATGCCATGAGCAACAGCAATGCCGGGATGTTTACAGATAGTTTTTTCATGATAAAGTATTAAATGGTTGGTAAAAACTATATTCAATGGTTGATAAACAAGCGGGCCAATGGTGTTCAACGAAGATGTCCCAGTTCGTTTCTGAGTGTTTTCACTTCTTTCTGGAGTGTATGCATCCGCTGCAGCAGATGTTTAATGGCTTCCATTCCGGCCATATTGATGTCCAGATCATAGTGCATATGCATATATTTCTCCAGGTTGGTTAGCTCTTCGTAGGCGATATAAGTATCTTCTTCCGAACGGATCAGCGCTATCAGGCCGTGTTCATCCAGCTCCTGTACAAATGAGGCGTTGATCTGATAGTAAGTGCAACATTGCGTTACGGATATTCTATTAATGTTTTCCATATCTGATTTTTTAGCGCTCTTTTGCTAATTGTTCAAATAATTCTTTTTCCTTGTCACTCAGGTTGGTAGGTATTTGTACCTGCCACGTGATGTAGAGGTCGCCGAAGCTGCCTTCTTGTTTATATAACGGAAACCCTTTCCCTTTCAAACGTACTATGGTGCCCGTTTGTGTTTCGGGAGCCACTTTCATCTTTACTTTTCCACCCAGGGTGTCCACGATTTCCTCTCCGCCCAGGACCGCTTTATAAAGCGCCAGAGGTACGTCTGCGTAAAGGTCGTTGCCTTTCCTGACAAAGGCCGTATCATTTTTGATTTCAAATGTGATAAAGAGGTCGCCATTAGGGCCGCCGTTTATTCCTGGCGCTCCGTAACCGGTAAGCTTTATTTCCTGGCCGTTTTCTATTCCGGCAGGCACAGTTATCCGGATGCTTTTGCCGTTTATGGTGAAGGTTTGCTTGTGCGTTTTATAAGCATCAGTCAATTGCAACAGGAGGGACGCGTGATAGTCCTGCCCCCGGAAGCGGGCCTGTTTGCCGCCTCCACGGTTGCCAAACATGGAGGAGAAGAAATCGGAGAAATTCCCCTCTTCGTCTGAATACGAGTAGTATTCCTGACCGCTATCACCTCCTCCTGAAAATGGCTGCCCGGAAGACTGCTGTCGCCGGCGTGCTTCTTCAAACTGCTCTGCATGTTTCCAGTCTTTTCCATACTGGTCATATTTCTTCCTGTTCTCCGGATCACTCAGCACTTCATTGGCTTCATTGATCTGCTGAAAAATCTTCCCTGCTTCAGGATTGTTAGGGTTCAGATCAGGATGATGCTGACGCGCCAGCTTCCGGTAAGCCTTTTTTATCTCATCGGCAGTGGCATTTTTGTCGATGCCGAGGATTTTGTAATAATCAATATACTCCATCGCTTCAAATGTAAGATTTGTCTGATTAGGTGAAAGATAAGCAGCGCAGGTATACCCTTACGACGCACCATCGGCGGAATATTCATTCAGCATATCTGCCGTGGGCACAAAAAACAAGGTACCGGTTTGGGCAGTACTGAAGTCCAGTATCCGGTCGTAATTCCCTTCGGGAGCCCCTATGAACATCCTCTCCAGCATCTTGTGTGTGGTACTGAAGGTATTGGCATAAGCAATGAAATACGTGCCTGTTTCGCCTTTAGAGGGATGACCGAAGGGCATATTGTCTCTCACAATCTTCAATTCATTACCATTTTCATCTTCCAGGCCTGCCAGTGCGCTATGGGAATTACCCGGTTTTACATCATCCGCCATTTCGATATCGCTCATCTTGTACCGGCCGATCACTTTCTCCTGTTCTTCTGTGGATAAGGCTTCCCAGCCCTTCATATTGTGAAGGTACTGCTGTACAAAGAGGTAACTGCCTCCCTTGTACACCGGGTCTTCGTCGCCAACAAGGGCGAAATGCTGCCGTGCGTGGCCCACGGGGTTTTCCGTACCGTCCACAAAACCGAGGATGGAACGCCCGTCCCAATAACGGAATCCATGAACCTCCAGCACGCAGGTGGCCGCCGGACTTAACACCTTAGCAATAGCTGTGGCCATATCGAAACAGATGGCTGCATCGATGGCTCTCAGGTGAAAGTGCAGATCGCCGGGAGTGGCTACTGCTGTATGTTTGGAGCCAATAACAGGCTCGAAATTTTTCAGTTCCCGGGGCAGTGGAGTCGGCAGGCCCAGTTTGATCCAGGCGTCATGGCCTATGCCCATCACACAGCTGGTTCTGCCATTGGGCACGCGTATGGTAAAAGAATTGTTCAGGTTGTCTGCCAGCGCACAAAGTTGTTCAAATACCGCTTTGATATTTTCACCATCACCAAGCTTCCAGACAGAAAATATGGTGTTGTTGTTGGGATAGTCGGTGACGTTTTGAGATACAGGTGTTGTTTCTTTTGCCATATGCGATCAGCGTGATATTTGCTTCAAAGATGAGTTTTCTGCTGATCAAGTTAAACAAATTTGCAACAATCCAAAAAGGTAAAAGGAGAGGCGCGGGCTATTTATCGAGCAACATACTGAGCTTTTCTGCCAATGCCTTGCCACGGAGATTGATAGCAACAATACGGCCATCGGGCCCGATCAGGAAATTCTGAGGAATGCCACGCACCCGGTAAGCTGCCGCCACACTACTATAGGAACCTTTCAGATCACTGATATTCAGCCAGGGTAAATGATCCTGGCGGATCGCAGTAATCCAGCTTTCTTTGTTACCATCGAGAGAGAAGGCCAGTATTTCAAATCCTCTTGATTTGTACCTGTTATACGTCGCTGCCAACTCCGGCATTTCCTGGCGACAGGGGCCACACCACGAAGCCCAGAATTCCAGCAGCGTATAGCCTTTCAATGCAGACAGATGGATTTGTTTCCCTTCAGGATCCCGGCCGGAGACGTCTATGAGTGGCATGCCTACTGTCACCGGAGCATTTGCAAGGTATTGCGCTATCACCTGTCCGGGAGCAGTTGCCTGCAGTTTTGCGGGGAAGAACTTAAACAACGAACGGAGACTGTCTGCAGACAAATTGTTGCGGAGATAGAACAATTCCATCAGTGTAAAATAAACAGGGTTTTTTTGGCGGATGAAGTGGAGCCGGTAATTCCGTACATCCCGGTCAATACTATCCACACGCGCCAGTATGGTCTTGAATTTCACTGAATCTGCCGCATCCAGCCTGAAGGCGGTTTGCATCAGGCTGTCGCGCGCCTGAGAGAATGAACGCTGCCAGTTTCTCGATTCCACCCAGTACCGGTTATTTTCTGTGCCGGAAATCCGGGCATATTGCAGATCGGCGTAGTCGCCGGTAATGCTGACAGCTTTGTTTTCCAGGTATACGACCAGGTATTGGTGGTCGGGCGCGTGGAGGCGTGCTGTCACAACACCACTGACACCCCCTTTTAAAGAAAGCCGGCCGTTGACAAGGTAGCCGGAGTCGATCACCCGGCCTTCATCAAGATTGACGAGAAGGAGCTTCGTGCTGTCTTTTGCCCCTGTTAGTTCCAGGTTCAGATGATATTGGCCCTGAGCAAATGTTTGGCTGGCTGCAAAAAGAAGAATTATAAATAGTAGTTGTTTCGCGAAAGTCATGTATAGTATCGTCCAAAATGTATGGTTCAAATATATAACTATATTTGTAGTTTTGCGACTGTGTTTGTAGTTTTTTGTAAGAAGATAAGTTAACCAGATGAATATCATTTGCCAGAGTCCGTAGACCGGCCAGACATAGCCATTCCTGTCGCCCAAAATTCATATTAACTTAACACATCAGCAATATTTAATTAATCATTTTTGCAGAACCGAACATTTCTTTCAATGCTGTCAACTATGAGATTGCTAATTATTGAAGATGAAAAGCAACTGACCAAAAGCATCCATAGCTACCTGCTGCAAAGCAATTTCCTGTGTGATGCTGCGTACAGTTACGCAGAAGGCAAAGAGCAAATAGACAACGGCACATACGATTGTATCGTGCTGGATATCACCCTTCCCGGAGGAAGCGGGCTGGATCTGCTGCAATACATGAAACGCCGTAAACTCACGTCCGGCGTGCTGATCATCTCCGCCCGGAATTCGCTGGATGATAAAGTGAACGGACTGGAAATGGGGGGAGATGACTACCTGACCAAACCATTTCACCTTGCCGAACTGACCGCCCGCATCAATTCTATTATCCGCAGAAAAAACTTTGAAGGGAATAACATCATCTCTTTTGATAAACTGACGGTCAACATCCTGGATAAAACTGTCAGAAGCGGAGAAGAAGAGATCCTGCTGACCCGCAAAGAATATAAGCTCCTGCTGTATTTTATCAGTAACCGCAATCGCATCGTCACCAAAGAGTCTATCGCTGATCATCTATGGGAAAATGAAGCCGGCCTCGGCTACAATTTCGACTTTATATATTCTCATATCAAGAACCTCCGGAAAAAACTGATTGAAAAAGGCGGCCCCGATTGTATCAAAGCCTTCTATGGTATCGGATATAAATTTGTGGTAGAAGAAAGGGAGGTGGTATGAAATTAATGGTTCATTATAACCGCCACAATTTTATTATCCTGACGCTGTTGTTTATTCTCTCCGGTATCAGCAGCTATTGGCTGACCAGGAATGTATTGTTGTTTGAGTTGGATGAGAGTCTGACAGATGCCATGGGCAGGGTAAATTCCTATGTACAAACCTATCATGCATTACCATCTTCCACTGCCTATGATAATATGAGAATAGCGGTGGATGTTACCGATAAGCCGGTGGTTGTTCCATATCTTATCTATTCCGAAAGTTATATCAAAGTCAATGGCAGGGAACATACCGGCCGCACGGTGGTATTCTCCGTAGCCCTCCACGGGAAAATCTACAGGATCTCCATGAGTAAACCGCTGGAAGGCATCAGGCACATCACCTGGGCAGTGGTGCTGATCACCATGACGATGATATTGCTGCTGATTGGAATCCTTGCGGTAGTCAACCGTTTTTTTATTTCTAAATTATGGAAACCTTTTTATGATACCCTGAACAGCCTGATGAGCTTCCGGCTGAATAACCCCAAAACTGTTGAGTTCAAAAAGAGCAGGATAGAGGAATTCCGCATCATGAACGATCACCTGAGAATGGTAACAGCCAATGCACATAAGGAATATCATGTATTGAAAGAATTTACGGAGAACGCCTCTCATGAATTTCAAACACCGCTGACCATCATCAGATCCAAGCTGGATGTGCTCCTGCAGCAGGACAACTTCACCGAAATCCAGATAGAACTGCTGACAGAGGCTTACGGCGCCGTTACGAAATTATCAGGCCTGAGCCGGTCGCTGCTGCTGCTCACCAAAATAGAAAATAATCAGTTCAGCGAACAACGGGAAATAGCCCTGCATGACATGGTACGGCAGAAGGCCAGCCAGTTTGAAGAGATCTGGGAAAGCCGCAGGATCTCCCACCTGCTGGAGGTGCGCCATTGCTTTGTTAGCATAAATGCCGACTTACTGGAGATCCTCCTGAACAACCTGTTCAGTAACGCTACCCGGCATAATAAGCCCGGCGGCCATATTGCCGTTTCCCTGGATGCCCACTCCATGAACATCTCCAACACCGGGATGGAGCATGCATTGGATGGAGAACGAGTATTTTCCCGGTTTTACAAGGGAACGGTGAATAATGAGAATAACGGGCTGGGGTTGTCTATCGTGCGACAAATATGCATTTCCTCGCACATCCATCCATCCTACGAATACAGGAATGGCATGCACAATTTCCTTCTCAGCTGGCGTTAAAGCATGCTACAGAAAGCTACCAGAATTGGCGATTAACTTGCATCGCATAACCTGGCGATATGACCTTTAAGAAAACAGTACTGGCTGCAATATCTATTTTATCTGCATTATTTAGTTATGCGCAAACTGCCGATCCGGCTGCTTTAACGCTGAAAGCTGTTGTTCGGGATGCAACAGGGCGTCAGGCGTTGAGCGGCGCACTCGTGATAATAACATCTGCCGGCTCCGGCAAGAATTATAAAACCATCGTAACAGATAGTACCGGCACCTTCGCGGTTAACAATATACTCCCTGCTACCTACCGCCTCAGCGTAAAATATACCGGCTATGATCCTTACGCCGAACAGTTTACTATCAAAAGCTCCGGAACAGGTGTAATAGAAAAAGAAATCCTGCTGCACATCAACAGCAAAATGTTAGGCACTGTAGAAGTGACCGGAAAAAAGCAACTGGTCGAAAACAAAATCGACCGGCTGGTGTATAACGTGGCCAATGATGTTACCTCGCAGGGAGGAATGGTAACGGATGTGCTGAGAAAGATTCCACAGGTGACGGTAGACGCTTCCGGAAACGTAGAGCTGCTGGGAAACCCCAGCGTCCAGTTCCTGATTAACGGTAAGCCATCTACGATTTTCGGAAGCAGTATTGCTGATGCCCTGCAGGCCATACCCGCTTCGCAGATCCAGAGCATAGAGGTGATGTCGAGCCCCGGTGCAAAGTACGACGCCCGCGGAACCGGCGGTATCATCAATATCATTCTTAAAAAGACCAAGACCCAGGGCTTCAGTGGCATTGTCAATGCTACCGCTGGCACCCGACTGGAAAATGGTTCGCTCAACCTGAACTATAAAGCTAATAACCTGACCCTGACCGGATATTTCAACGGAAGCGCACAGCTGAAAGTTAAAACCAGGACCGAATCCCAAAGGAATGCATGGGATTCCCTTTCAACGGATAAATATTATCTGCAACAAAACGGGGTAAACGATTTTTACCGCAACAGTTATCAGGCGGGCCTGGGAGCCGATTGGTCATTTACTGCCAACGACAATATTTCCTTCTCTCTCAGCTATAATCACTTTGGCAACAGCAACGATGGGGTCATCAACCAGTACAGCAATACCCGGAATATGAACGGGCATCTGCTGGAGGAAACCTATAATATCAGGAATGCCACTAATAAGCTGAACAACGGCGCCCTGGATCTTACACTGGATTACCGGCATAAATTCAAACGCGATAAGCAACAGCTTTCCCTCGTATTATACAGCAGTAACGGCAATAACCATATTTCATACGAACAAACGCAGCACTATACCGATAACCCCGCTATCTTTTCCGGCTCCCGGAGCAGCAATCCCGGAACCGACCAGTTGTTTAGCTGGGCGGTTGATTACGCACAGCCGGTTTCAAAGAGTGTATTGCTGGAAGCAGGTTTTAAAACAGAAATGGAGAAGCTGTCCAGCAACGCACAGGTATTTTCGTTCAGCCCTGCCGCCGGCGACTTTGTGCCAGACAGCAGGCAATCCTATACCTCCGTTTTCAAACGCCAGGTATATGCAGGCTATGTTTCAGGTACCATGAACCTGTTTAACTTTTTAAATGTGATAGCCGGCGCCCGTTGGGAGTACACCACCAACCATGCATTATACGACAAAGGCCCTCAGGAAGGGCTCCCGGATTACAGCAATGCAGGGCCTTCCATTACCATCTCCCATACCTTCAAAAAACAGCAAACACTTTCTTTCAGCTATGCTTACCGGCTGGAGCGCCCCGATTACCGGGATCTGAATCCCTTTGTGAATCTTGCCGATCCGCATAATGTTACTATGGGTAATCCTTTTTTAAGACCCGAGGTGGGCAATGATTTTAAACTCGCTTTTAACCAGAATTTCAACGGCGACAATAATCTGAATATCGTATTGCTGTATACACGTAATAGTCCTGATATAAAGTCCTACACTACTTTCTATCCTGCATTTACGGTTGGCGACTCCGTTTACAGCAATGTGAACGTGACAAAAAGAGATAACATCGCTGCGGAAACGCGTATAGGCGTGAATATCTCAGGTACTTTCACTCCCGTACGTACTGTCACTATCAGGCCCAATGTACAGCTGTATCGCCGCCAAACGGATAATATCTATTCCATTCCTGCCAGGATAAATGGATTCGAATACAGGGCCAGCCTGAATGTGAACTGGCAGATCACCAAAGAGTTGATTGCAGAAGCTTTCGGTAACTATAAATCTGGTATCAGGTGGCAGGGCCGCCAGGCGGATTTCTACTCTTACACTATTGCCCTGAAGAAACAACTGTTCAATAATAAGGGGAGTATCGGTTTAACCGCAGTGAATCCTTTTGCCAAATACCTGCGGCAAAAAACAGTACAGGAGATGCCGTATCTGAATGCTACCAGCCTGTTGTATATCCCTTACCGGTCTTTCGGAGTGAACTTCATGTATAAGTTTGGAAAAGTGAAAGTCGGCAAATCGAAATATACAGAAGACCTGCTAAACAAGCCTCCGGTAGATAACTGATGATAAAGTGGCTCCGCATCCGGAGCCACTTTCGTTTTATAACGACCGGAGCCTGGCGATATCTTCATCGGTGCGGTTGCCATGAATCTTCATCGTGGCGAGTGCCGATTCTAAGGTGTCGTATTCCCCGCTGCTCAGTGTTACACCGGCGGCGCCAAAATTTTCCTGTATTCTTGCCTTTTGGCGTGATCCCGGAATGGGCACTATAAAATCATGCCTATGCAGCATCCACGCTAAAGAAATCTGTGCCGGCGTGGCGCCTTTTTCTGCTGCCAATTGGTGAAGCAGGTCCAATACCGGTTGGTTTGCCCTGATATTGTCTTTTTCGAAACGTGTAATGACCCTTCTGGCATCTATGCCGGTGAATGATGTTTCGGCATTGATTTTACCGGAGAGAAAGCCATTGGCCAAAGGAGAAAAGGCAACGAAGCCAATATTGAGTTCCCCGCAAAGCGGAATTACCTCTTTTTCAAACTGGCGTTCCATGATTGAATATTCGCTTTGAACAGCGGTCAATGGAGTGATGGCATGTGCACGCCTGATTTCTTCCGGCGTTGCCTGCGATTGACCCCAGCCCAGTATTTTGCCTTCTCTGATCAACTCGCCCATACACCAGGCAATGTCTTCAACAGGAATATGCTTATTCACTCTGTGCTGGTAGTACAATTCCACATGATCGGTGCGAAGGCGGCGTAAGGAATTGTTCAGCTTTTCCCTGATACGGGCCAGCAGTTTTTCCCGGGTTTCAAAGTTTTCGTTGTTGTCGGGCAGGAATTTTGTAGCGATGACTACTTTGTGCCGGATATCCTGCAACGCTTCTCCAACCAGCTCCTCATTGCTGCCCATGCCATATATTTCGGCTGTGTCGAAAAATGTACAGCCCATATCAAAAGCCGCCTGTATTAGTTGCTGCGCTTCGTCTTTACCCGGTGCGGTACCATATCCCATACTAAGCCCCATACATCCATACCCAATGGCAGATACTTCCAGCGCCCTCAGTTTTCTTGTTTTCATACTTTTCAATTTTTGAATAACAAAGGTGAGTTGCCGGGAGTTGGGGAGAAAGTAAAAGACAAACAATCTATTGCAAAATTCAAACATTTCTGAACTGAAGCGGGGTCATGCCGTTGTTTTTTTTGAAGAAGGTATTGAAATGGGCCGATTCCAGGAAGCCCAATGCGTAAGCGATTTCGGAAACATTCCAGGTGCTCTGCTTCAACAGGGTTTTGGCTTCTATGAGGCAGCGCTCGGCTATCAGCTGGGTGGTGGTTTTGCCGGTGATGGCTTTCAGCGCCCTGTTCAGGTGATTGACGTGGATGTTCATATGACTGGCGAAGTCGGTCGCTGAACGTAATGCCACCCGCTGATTAAGATCGTCGATCGCGTAGTGGCGTTCCAGCAACTCTATGAATAACGAGGCTATCCTTTCCGACGCATTGAGCTTATACTTTATCTGCGCCGCAGAGGAGGGCTGCATTTTCAGCGCAAAGTGAATCAGCTCCAGTACATAGTTCCTGAGTACGTCGTACTTATAAACGTAGTCTGACTGCATCTCTTCGAGCATGTGCCCGAAGATGCCTTCCACCCTGACCGCCTGCTCATCTGTTAATTCAAATGCGTGTATGCCACCCGGCTGATAAACCGGGTATCCGTTCAGGTTAGTGTAATGATGAAAGAAGTGCTGATTGAAGACACAGCAGTAGTTGGTATGTACCTTTGAAAGGTCGGCGCTGAGAGGAATCTGCGGATTGATGAATATAAGCGCCTGCTTATCTGTGCGAACTATCTTATCTGCAAACTGCAGTTCGCTTTGGCCGTACATCAATACCACCTTGTAAAAATCCCTTCTTCTGTACGCAGCAGGATCTGGCAGATTATCCGCGGTAAATTCCGTTTTCAATACATTGAAATGCCCGATATCCTGACGGATACTTTCCGGCATGGAGCCAATTTTTTCCCGGTAGAAATCTGCTATGGTTTCAATTTTTGCCATTGCTTAAAATTACAAAATTCAAACAACATAGCAGGGTACGAAAAAGGCCGCCCCAACGGAGCGGCCCTTTCAAACCAACAGGAATCGCTGGCTTATTTCGTTATGATGAATGAATCCACTTCTTTTCCATCTTCCGATAACTGCCGGAAGGTAATTTTTTTACCATCCACATCTGCAACAGTAAAAGAGTGAACGGCTGAAATAAACAGGTGGGTAAATTTCTGCCAGGAATCCGGATCATCCTGCTGATCAGCATTGTACAACTCCTGTCCGCCGGCACCTGTTACCAGGTAGATAATGCCGTTAGGCCTGGTTTGGGCGTGGCCGTCAAATTTTTTGTCGAGCTTCCAGGCGCCAGGTACCACGCGTCCACGGATGGTTTTATTGTCTTTACCACCTACCAGCAAAGTACCTTTCTTTTCGGGTTTGAAGGTCAGGGGATAGGTACGCTGGTAGTTGTGCACATGGCCGCTCAGCACCACATCCACTTTGCCTGCTTCCAGCAGGGGCGACAACAGGCGCATCTGCTGTTGTTCAAAATGATCCCGGGCGGAACTGAATCCCGGATGGTGAAACACGACTATTTTCCACACCGCATCCGCAGCGGATTTCAGGTCATCGGCTACCCATTTTTTCAGGGTGCTGTCTGTCCAGTCTACATACGTATCGGAATCAATGAATGTCCAGTGCGTATTACCATAGTTGAAAGAGAAATTGCTCATCACCGGATATGCTTTGCCGGCGGCCGTTTCGAAGGCCTTTTTGTTTTCGGGAGTACCTTTCAGGGCCGGTACTACTGCCCCACCTTCCCGGCTCTGCAGGCCATTCAGTGGCTGATCCCAGAATGCGTAGTAGGCCAGGGCATCGGGGTAGCTGTTCAGGTCCCGGGTATCGCCATCATGGTTACCTAATGCTGCCACGAAGGGAATACTTCTCATCAGCGGCGCGCCCTGCTCATTGGCGTCAGCAGCGTTGTATACCGGCCAGAAATTAGTACGGTATTCAGAAATAAGTCCCCGTTCATATACGATATCTCCCGGAACCACCACCAGGTCGGGGTTCGCCTGGTAAGCCATTCCGGCCAGTTTTTTAGCGCTGGATGTTCCTGCTCCAATATCTCCGAAAGCAACAAACCGGTAAGGCTGTTCCGCTTTTCTGGGCGCTTTGCCCTGAGCCGTGAATATTACCTGCTTATTTTTCAGTACACGGTAGCTGAAATTCTTGCCGGGGACCAGGCCTGTGAGCACCGTTCTGTACACTAGGTGAGCGGCTATATTGGCTACCGCTACCCGGTTCGCTGCAGGTGGAGTGGCCTTTTTCCAGCTCCCGTCGCCATCGGGCTTAAGCTCTACTTCCCAGCTGGCGGTGCTGTCGGCGCTGTGCCATAACAGCTCCAGCGTTGTTTCGGAAGGGTTGTATCCAATCTGCAGGTAGGGCGGTGTAATAAACCCGTTATTGCTTTGTGCGTTCAGCTTCGTTGAAAAGATGAACAATCCAAGTAATAAAAAATACACTTTGTTATACATGACACACTGTTTTAATCATCAATGTCTGTTACCGTAGCCGTTTAACTGGTAACAGCCGAAATCTTTTCCGGGAGGAGTGATCTCGGTAGCGCCGTACATAGGATCTACCGGTACATCTGCACGGGGCGAGAAACCGGTGAACCCTTTCCCGGCGCAGGGAGAAGTTGGCTTCAGCCGGAAATTATAGCTGCCTACAAATGAGATATCACGCAGGTTAAGCCCGGCAGGCATAGGGCAGGGACCATTCACAAATTGAGGATTGTTGGCGCCCAGTATCGCCTGACTGGCGGTGTAGGTAGCTCCCGGTGTCCAGTTCGGCGGCAGGAAAGACGCCGGTGCGGGGATATCAGTTGGCGGCGCTTTGCTGATACATACGCTGATCGCCAGGCTCGGATAAATGCTGTTGGCTACGGATAATGAATCGGCATAGGTGTAGTTATAACCATATCTTAAATTGGCGGTATCGGCAATGGGGTTTTGTACCACTCTCAAACCGAACTTACAATTCACTATCAGGTTGTTGTAGGCCATTCCGCCTGCGCCTTCCTCAAAATTAATAGAACCACCCCGGCCTGCGGACGATCTTCTGTAACCGCAGTTAACGATGGTGTTATTGTACATTCTCATGTTGCTGCTGGGCACTCCGGCAATGGCGCCTGCGTTCGACAGCTTAGGCCCGTTGGTAGCCATGCCTATGCAAAGGTTGTAGGCAAAATCGCCTCTTAAACCGGCTTTACCATTCATCGCCTCTCCGCCTGTATAACCGCATTTCTCGAAAGTATTCCGCATGATGGATACCTTCCCGCCCAGGATCCTCAAAGGATCGTCCACGCTTCCGTATATCCACGAATCTTCCATCACAAACACGCCGTTGGGATTCTGGAAAAACAGCGGATATGGGCTGGTATAGATCTGGCGGATACCGCTGGCCGCCGGAATCGCAGCGCCTCCGAATTCAATGCGGGTCCATTTTACGACCATCAACGGACAGGTAGGGCCGCCGATGATGCCCACCCAGCGGCCGCGAAGCGCGGGGTCGCTGTTGGGATCAGCACCATAGGTATCTGTTTTGGTAACACCCGGATAAGTAATCAGGTTAGGCTTTTCCTGTGTACCCAGCGAAATAAAAGTGCCTCTTACACCAATTCCGTAGTTGCCGGTAAAGTTAATCGTTACGCCTTCCTGGATGATCAGGGTGTCGTGTTCATTTACGAATATATCACCACATATTGTATAGGTTTTACCTGCCAGCATAGTGCCTTTTACCGCGTTGTTAAGCGGGTCGGACCCCAGGCATCCTTTGTCGCTTACCGGCGAAGCAACAGCCTTGGGCGCGATATACAGGTTTTTATTATCTGCTTTCTTATTGCATGCGGTGGCGCATACGAGTAGTATAAAAAGACCAATGATAGTAGAGATAGGTTGTTTCATGCTGCTGTTGTTTAGAGTTTGTATCTGAAACCGAATAAAAAGGAAGTTCTGAAGTAGTCTTTCTCAACAATGATCTTCTTGTTGGGATCCGACTGCTGGCTTAATGGCACATTGGTTTTTTGCAGGTAAGTATTGTAAGACTGATGCATGGCCGTTACTGTAGGTGCATTGGTCAGGTTGTTGATCTTTCCGTAACAGGTAAAGCCTTTATAGATCCTTTGTTCGAAGGAAAGATCCAGCTGGGTAGTGGGCTGTAACCAGTAATGCAGACCTGAATAGGTATTCAGTACTGCCAGTCTTTCTCCAGTATACACCGCGGCTATCTGCAGGTCCAGGCCGTTCCGGGTGTCTTTATACAACAACGACAAATTACCGATGTGATTCGCCTGCCCCTGCATAGGCCTGGTTTCAGAAATGTATTTATCGGTGATACCCAGTTGTGGATCCCGGTATTTATACAGCATGCTGTCGTTCGTAATGCTGGAATGTGTATAGGTATAGTTGGCAGATACGCCAAACGCGCCGATATACTTGATGAACACTGCTTCAAAACCATAGTTGGTAGCAGCCGTTCCGATATTAACCGGCTTGAATACCTGCGAATTGTAACCAAACTTTCTTACAGAAAGTTCGATAGGATTATCGATTCTTTTATAGAATACACCCAGTAACAATTGATCTGCTTTGCCCGGGAACAATTCATATCTCAGGTCGAAGTTATTGGCGGTGGAGTGTTCCAGCCCTTCCGGATTTCCCCTTTCTTTAAACAGCTCGTAGTTATCGGGGCCATCAGGGATCAGCTCTGAGAACTGAGGCCGCGCAATCGCCTTGTAGTACGAAAAGCGCAATGCCTGCTTGGGACGAAGCTGATATTTCAATTGTACACTCGGAAGGAAATCGGTATAGGAGATGGTACCATCTTTGTAATCAGCAGTAGCCGGCAGCTGGGTATTGTACTTTTGATCCGTATGCTCCATTCTCAGCCCACCCAGCGCTTCGAGTTGCCTGGCGAGCTGCCATTTGCCCTGCAGGTAAGCGGCCCAGATCGTTTCTCTGAACGTATAGTTGTTACCGTTAAGCTGCGCAGTAGCGTCGGAGCCGATGAAAGTAAACTTCGCTGCATCCACAGTGGTAAACAACTGGTTGGATCCCGAAACACGGAGCGGATTGAGCGTATAGTAGTTGTAGAAATTATCGCGCAATTTATTTCTCATCATGGCGCCGCCTTTAAACTCAAAGAACCTGTTCAGCACCTTGGTTTCTTTGGTATAGTTGGCGTAGAAAGCGAAGTCTTTGTCGCTGTTCTGCATCCAGCTGCGGTTCATGGCATTCAGTATGTCTTCGCCCGACAGCTGCACTTTTTCACCGGTTCTGTCAACACTCAACCCGCCATGTGAAAAAGAAGTCTGGTCGGGGATGGAGTTTTTTGCAATGGAATATACGGCCGACCAGTCGAATGCGCTGGTACCGGTTAATTGATGCTGCCCTTGCAGGGTGGCGTTGTAGATAGACTGGTATTGCCAGGTGGTTCTGTACGAATAAGAAAGCGTTTGGTTAATGGCGTTAGTAGTATCGATGGATTCCCTTACCTGCTTGTCGTCGAGGCGAACGTAGGTAGAAAATAACGAAATCTTGTTTCTTTTATTGAAGCGGTAATCTATTTTACCGGTCAGCCCCAGGCGCTGGGTTTGAGTAGAATATCTTCTTTCTCTCAGGTATTCAAACGCCGGAATATCGTCCACATTGGGAGTGGTAGAAGTGGTAAATACAGAAGTAGCCGTTCCTCTGTACTGGTTCTGATAACTGCCGGAAAGGATCACGCCCAGGTTTTTGTTTTTACCAAAGCGGTTACCTATGCTGATACCAGCTGTGGTATTAAGTGGTGATGATTTAGGCGTATAGTTAAGATGACCCAGCGGAAATTCTGATTCCTTCGCTGCGTACGCGGGACCATTGATCTGGTTGGGCGACCTTTTATTCATGCTGCCGGTAGAGAAAGACTGGAATTTCTGATCGGCGAAGATATTGTTATATCCCCCCGAAACGTTTACCTGCAGCAGCTTCGAGGCAGGAGCATCTTTCATGACAAGGTTGATGGTACCGCCAATGGCATCTCCTTCCATAGCAGGAGTGAGGCTTTTGCTGACCTCCAGTCTTTCCAGCAATTCGGAAGGGAAGAGATCCAGCGGAATAAACCGGCTTTTATTATCCGGGCTGGGAATTTTGATACCGTTGATGAGCGTGTTGATATATCTTTTGTCCATCCCGCGGATAATAGGATAGCGTCCATCCCCGGAGCTGCCTTTTTCAATCGTCACGCCGCTTACCCGTTGCAGGGCGTTGGCGACGGTAATATCGGGCAGCAGTTGCAGGGTTTTGGACGACAGGATATTCACCAGCTGATCGGCCTTTTGTTCAAGGCGGCGGGCGCCTGTTTCTTCATTTTTGGCACTACCTACCACGGTGATCCCGGAGAGGTCGCTGTGCAGCGGACTGGCAATCAGGTCAATCACTGCGGCATCGGTAGCAGAAGCGATGTGTACCGGTCCGGCTTTGGCTACAGAATAACCGATATAGGTGGCTACAAGCTCATAATCTCCCGGTTTCAGGTTTTTGAAATGAAATGAGCCATCCAGTTTCACAATGGCTTTGCTGGAGATTCCCTTTAATACAACCGTGGCGCCAACCAGTGGCTCGCCTGTGACAGCGTCGGTTACCCGTCCTTTAATCGATTGCGAATAGGCATGGAACGAAAGGGATAAGAGCAGCGCTGAAAAAAATAATCTGGTAATTTTTTTTGCAGAAGGCATACAGTAATTTTAGCTCCTGCAAAAATGTACAGTTATACCCGGAAGCCATAGTGAGAGAGCGGGATTTCACTATAACATAATTAATTCTTCATACTTCATTAACGTTTTCTCCAGAATCTTTTCAGAATTGAATTTATCCGTGGTTTTTGGGGAGATAGTATTTTCATTATTTATTTTAAGCAGCAGGCTCCTGCCCGCTGCTTAAGATATATTTGACCGTTAAGGATTCATAATCTTTATCAATTGTTTACTTACAATGTAAGTAGGAACATAAAGTGTATTGTCGGTAGATGAGGTAAGCGGTGCATCCCTGTCGATAGCGTAACTGAAAACACCGCCTTTTTTAGCTCCTGCAGGTTCCCACCGGGCATAGTCGTAGGCACGCCCTGTACCGTTTACAGGATAAGTAACATCGTACCATACGTTGCCGGGATAGCCGTTTTCCTCATAGAAGGAAAATCCCGGAACAAACTGCGATGATTTGATATAAGGAGAAAATGTATTCCAGGTTGATTGAAGCGTGGAAGCGCCCCGGCCATAGGCCTGCAGCCATACATAGTCGACCATGGTATATACTTTCCGGAAAAGACTGTTGCTGCCGCTTTGGTTGGTATCGAAGGTCAGCAGCCTGCCGGTGCCGGATTTGGGGCCGAGGAACTTAGATAACGCAGTGTACACCCCGGTCTTAGACGTTAAATCGGTACCGCTGGGATTACTTTCAATGTCGATATCGTAGCCGTCAAATCCATACCGGTTCACGATACTGTCCATAATCCTCTGGGCGGTTTGCGTGTATCCGGCCGTGTTGTTGGAGGCGCCTGGCGCAAGATCGAGGCTGCCGGTAACGATTACTTTGGTACCCTTGGCATGAAGGGCGTTGATCCAGCCCGGAACGCTGTCGGCAACAGGGGAGCTGGAGCTGAAGCAGAAAACGATCAGCACATCCAGGCTGTCCGGCACTTTCGAGAAGTTGGAACCATTCAGGCCCGGGCCGTAGCAGGGCCCCTGGAACCGGTAAAATCCGGCATAGATTTCATGCGCACTTTTCTTATACGCAATCAGACTGCTGTCGGTAACCAATGCCGATGTAGCAGTGGTTTTGCTGCCCGGTGAAGCGTTTTGCTTCACCGGATTCAGGTCAGTCATGTTTCTGCTGCAACTGGCCAGGGCTATACTGCCTGCCAATAATAACGCGGCTGCGGAAAGCTTTGGAATTGTCATATTTGTTCAGATTTGGTCTCTTCAGAAATGCCTGCTCAGGTCAACATTCACTGTTTCATTGCTATGGGTAACTCACTGTTCAGGTTAACATGTACTGTTCGTGTTATGGGTAACTCAACAGGGCTATGTCATTATTAAAAATACTATTTTAGTTTCAATTCTGATCATGAATCGTCATCGATGTTTTTTTATTTATCCGCTTCACTGTACCTTGCCACCTCATTGCAACGTGAACGCAACATCCTGCTGGATGCTTTACAAAGCAAAGCATTCCTGCAGACACTGACAGATATGTTTGAGCTGTTCAAAACGATCCCGCGCCTTTAATCATCCCGCGGGTTACGTTAGCAGGTTGCTTTAATAGCCCGCCATATCTGCTGAACAATATAGCCACTTTCCATCTCCTCGAGTTTGGGCGAACAGGCGAAACCGGTATCTGTTTCCATCAACACCAGGTGATCCGGTACGAGATGGTGAAACATATGCTCGATATCATCGTTCAGGATATAATAAACCTTGTGTCCGTTATAGAATTCGGGTTCTACCTCTAAGGTATATTGCTGGCCATTTATAGTGGCATTTACCTGTTGTAGCATAGTGATGTTTTTTCAAAAAATGCCACAAGTTTCATGCTGGGGTTTGGCGGCCTCTGTCGCGCCACCCGTCACCTGCTACACAGAACCTGGATTACATTTCCTACATTTGATGTTGTACAAAGATGGAAAACACTATATTTATATCACTACTTCAGACGTTTGCCAATATCAGATTTGATGGACTGTTTTTCATGCTGATAGGCCTGACCCAGCTGGTCTTTATTTACTTTTACATACTGGCGAAGCATAAACGTATCCGGCAACACGGCGTTGAAACCACCGGCACGGTGTCGGGGCATACTACTTCCGGGAATATCCGTTACCCGCTCGTAAAATTTCAAACGGCCGATGCCGCCTGGGTTACAGAAGAATACCAGTATGGCACCAATTTCTCCCGGTACAAACCAGACGAAAATGTTACGGTGATCTATAACCGGAATAACCCAAAGGAGTTTCTTATTAAATCCGATTATCTCCCGAAAATACTGACGGTGATATTTATCCTGCTTGCACTGTCTTTTTTCGCGATAGGGTTGTACACCACGATAAAATAATACCTTTAAATGGATAGCATATGAAATGCTGTATGATCGTAGTTTTTGCGTTTCAATGTCGCGTCCGCTATCAGAACCCGGGAGAAATATGCTTTACTGGTATACTTTCACCCAATCTACGATCATCTGCACCGGAAGGGTGGCGGGAGCTACTTTTCCTACCCAATCGCCCCCCAGCTGCTGATCTATCAGGATATAGAACGGCTGGTCGTACGGCCACTGGGAGGGGTCCACGCCTTCCACCCTGGGATAAGTGAAGGTATCCTGGCCATTGACCTGGAATACAATTTTATCGGGATACCAGCTAATGCCGAAGGTATTGAAATCTGTGGGATTCAGCTTTGCGGTACCGGAATGCGGCGGATTATTGGTTTGCTTCAGATTAAGCGTGTAATAGGAGTGCGTGGTCTGGTAGATGATGCTATCGTAATTCAGATGTTCCATGATATCTATTTCCCCGTTCCGCGGATACTCGCCGTATTTATTATGCTCGGCCAGCATCCACATGGCAGGCCAGGCTCCACGGGCACATTCAAGTTTGGCGCGTATTTCTATACGGCCGTACTGAAAGGCGAATTTGCCTTTACTCCAGATGCCACCCGTGATAAAAGGGCGCTTATCGACCGTCGTATCCGGGTTTATGATGCCCCGGAGATAGAGCAGGCCATTATCAAGACGATAGCAGGCATCGTTGCTGCTCATATGCGTATTCCACGCGGAAGTGCCGGGCGGAATGCGCGTCCATTTGGAAGTATCCAGGGAAGATCCGTTGAAATTATCTTCCCATACAAGCTTCCAGGGCTTATTGGCAGCCCCGTTTTTTTGAATGTACTGCTGATTTCTTTCACCAGTAAGGGATGGAGCCTTACAGCATGCAGTTAAAATGGCAATAGCGCATAGGTATGCAACCAGGTTTGTTTTCATCGTTCCGTAAAGAGGCTTTTGTTCAGGAGATATGGATGCGTAGGAAAGATAATGCAAAGAATTAAGAATATAGAATGTGGAATGAAGAATGAACACGAAGATTGTAGCGATTGATGATAGCTATCTTCGCACTCATTCTTCATTCCACATTCTATATTCTTAATTCTTTCTTAATCATCTTCTCCCTGATCATCACCATGCCGATGCCAGCGGCCATTGTCATGTCTGTATTCCTTCCAGTGGTCCCGGTCGTGGTCCCCGTCGCGGATCAGTACCTGCCGGCCGTACCAGCCTTTATATCTTCTGTATTTCCGGCGGTAGTAGTCGTCGTTCAGGTAAGGCCTTTCTGCATTGATCACTACTTTGTACCCGCGATACAGGTCGTAGTGATAGTAAGGTGGCAGTGCGCGGGCAGATACCCAGTCGTCTTCATCTTCATCAAAATAAACGAATTGTTGTTCCGGAATACAGTAGTAAACATCGATGTCGGGAAGATAATAATACTCGGCATAGTCGTAGCCAACAGGGCCCCACAGCGGCTGGCTGGAAAGATTGAAGTTTAAATTTACGCGAACCTGAGCATCTGCGGAGGGGGAGTAGTACATGCCTGCGGCCAACAGTAGAGCCATTAAGGCGATCTTTTTCATGGTGATATGGTTTATAAATCTTTCTGCTACCAAATTAGTGCCAGCTTGCGGAGATTAAATTCTCCTTAAAAGCGCAAGGGGAACATCTGAGGGCCTGAGAATGTGGCACACAAGTTGTCTAGGTGGGGTTATAATTAAAACCTACAATCATGAGAAATCAGATCGCACTAACGTTAGCTGCCCTGGCTACAGCTGTCACATTTTCATCTTGCTCAAAAAATGACTCAGGGAACAACAGTGGAAGTGCACGCATGACCGTTTACCTTACTGATGCTCCTTCTCCTTACGATGCTGTACTAGTGGATGTTCAGGATGTACAGGTAAATGCTTCGGCTGATGCCTCTGCCAGCACCGGCTGGCAATCGCTTCATCTGTTACGCCCCGGGGTGTACAACCTCCTTAATTTCCGGAACGGCCTCGATACGGTTATCGCATCCCAGGATCTGCCAGCCGGCAAGATCTCCCAGATACGTCTGGTATTGGGTAGCAATAACAGCGTAGTCATAGGAGGAACCTCTTATCCGCTGCAAACGCCATCTGCACAGCAATCAGGACTTAAACTGAATGTAGATGCCCAACTGGTTGCCGGCGTAGAATACCGCCTCTGGCTCGATTTCGATGCCAACCGCTCCGTGGTGGTAACAGGTAACAATAAGTATATACTCAAACCGGTGATCCGTACTTTTACACAGGCAAACGGCGGTTCTATCAAAGGAATGGTATTTCCTGCCGCGTCAGTGAAAGGCATCTTTGCCATCCAGGGTACCGATACTGTTGCTTCAGCACTTCCTGATGTAACTACCGGAGCTTTCCTGATGGCCGGACTTAACCCCGGAGCTTATAACGTTGCTATTGCCGGAAACGGAATACTGAAAGATACCGTGGTAGCCAATGTGAATGTAACTGTAGGACAGGCTTCCAGCATTGGCAGCATTACCCTGCACTAAGATTCAGCTACTTTTTTTGTTAAGCCTGCCCGAAAGGGTGGGCTTTTTTTTATCCTTCCTTTATCTGAAAACCGGCTGGTAAGCGTTCACAGATACCGCTTCACGATGCTGTTCCTGCGAACCAGCCAGGTGGCCATCCAGCTTAATGCCACCGCCGTCACCACCGTAATAGCAAATTTTACCGGTGCAGGAAGATCATAGTTCAACAGCAGGTACTGACACCAGATCACCGGGATATAGTGAACGAGATAAATGCCATAAGCATTGGCGGATAACGATTTCCAACCGGTATTGGTATTATTCAAAAGCTGCCTGAAGGTAGTCAGAGAGGCTATGCAGCTGAGTGTACACGACAGCGACCAAACAAACCGGTACAGGAGGCTGGCCTGGAAGTAACTTAACTGCCGGTGATCAATTAAACGATGTAACGGCCCCTCACTGCATTTCAGCAGGGTATACGTAACCAAAGCCGCAAATATCCAGGCTGGCCATAAACGTACGAAACGGGTGTTTTCTGCAAATATCCCATTGCCGGTACCCGGCACGCCAATCAGTATGCCCAGCAGAAAATAACCGAAGTACAAAGCCAGGCGGCTGATCTGAAAATCGAATGGCCCGATGCCTGTCCATTTGCCGGGATCTACCAGCAGTATTGCCGGTATGTACAGGATCAGGGTAAAGAGGTACCAGCTGAAAAATAGCCGCAGCGGCCGTTCCCGCAGGCCTGCGATGAATGTGGCAGGCGCCGTCAGGTATTTTCCTATCGCCGGGTAGCACAGCGCAAAAACAAGATTGAACAGGAACAGTACCCATATGAACCACGGTGGACCCACCGGCCAGGCTTCTACTGTGAAGTAATCAACTATATAATCTTTCAAATTATGTTGTCCATGCGCCAGGTAATATGCCGGATAGTATGCCAGTAACATGAGTAGCGTTACTCCAATGGCAAAAGGAATGAACAACCGGTAGAACCGGTCGCGGATAAACACGGCGACCCCTTTGCTACGGAGGGCAGGCGCTATAAAGAGGCCGCTGATCAGGAACATCAGCGACATGAAAAAGATATCGTTGAAATCTTCGAACAAATCCATACTCCTGCTTCTCACTGTATCCACAACAGGATGAGTGGAAGTGATATAGGCCTGTTTGTTAAAGTAAGCGAAGGTAGTATAGGCAAGCGAGGAATGATGCGCCACCACCAGTAAGGTGACAGACGACCGCAGATTATCTATCCAGTTTGTCCTGTCTTGTCTTTTTATCATGTTATACTATTTACACTGGCCGCTGCGCAGCGCAGGCAATGGTTTCACGTTAACTAAAATGCCGGCCGCTGGTTGTTATAGAAGAAAGCTGGCCGGCATGGTGCGTATTAAACTTACCATTTGTTGAGAGACGGAAAAAATTATGGATGCTTTGGTGCAAACTCCGACAGCTCACCTGGCAACCACGATGGATAGGCCGCTGCCGATTTCAGCGCTGTTGCTGATATGGGTATGCCCCATATTTTAAAGAAGTCGTCCAGGTTACGGCCGGTGGCTTTGCAGATCTCTGTAAACCAACGATCCCTTCTTTCGTCCTCCGTTTTAGGATAGCTGTCTGCCGGAAGTTTCCGGTAGCTGGCATATACCGTTTTCAGTGGTTCCCATCCGAAATTTTCAATCAGCTGAATATACATACACAGTGCTGAAAATGGATCCTTCCCGAATTTTTTGAGGTCGGGTTGGGCGGACAAATAAGTTTTGATCCGCTTGCGTACTGTGAGAGAATCGGATATGTCTTCATGATTATATAAGCCTTTGTGCAATACTTTATCGTACACGTACATCGTATACAGGTTGACGGTCACCTCGCCGGTTTCGCTGAATTCGATCGGCCAGAACTGGTGCCGGTGGCCCAGTTCATGGAAATGGCCCCAGGAGCCTTTTTTGCGCAGGTCTGTTTCATTCAGCAGGAGGGCGCAGCTTTCATCGTCGGGGGCAAATATTTTCTGAGGGGTGGTGCACATATATCCGGCGGGAGATGCGAGGTCGATGAGGATTCTTTCCGGATGTTTGCGTTGGTGCGGAATATGTGCCAGATCAGCGTCGGCATCCATCACCTGATCCCAGAAAGCCATCAGGGAGGCGGGTTGGTCGAGATGGCGGATCCGGGCGGAAGGAACCGTTAATATCAGCTTATCCGTTTCCAGTTCCGCCCAGGGAGCGCCTTCCTGCCGGAGGCGTTGCCATGCCTCGTTGCTGGTTCGACCGGCAACGAAGCGGGGCGCAGGAACAGCGCCGCGTACCCGTATTGTCAAAGATCCTGCGCCGGCAGTATCGGGTATGGCCAGATATAACAGGCCACCCCAGGGAGAGGTGATGGTGGTCACCGTGTCTGTGACATCGAAGCTTTTCGTGAGGCTGTATACCTGGCGAACAATTACATCCGACTGGTAGAACTCATCGTCGTGCAGGCCTATCTGCAATTTGCAATGCAAACCTGTATCTGCAGCAGGGATCTGCACTTTAACGGATTCGCCGGCTGCAATATACAGACCGGTGCTATGCGGCCGGTAATATAACGGTTCCGGTTCCGGTAGTCCGTCGCTACCGGTTCTTATGTTAACAGATACAGTAGTATCCACCCGTCGGGTGCCTTCTGCAACGGCGCCGGGGAAGTAAATGTAAGAGGAATCAACAGAATTGGGTTTGCCCACCGCTGATATTGATCTGTCCCATCTCAGCATTCCCATCAGGTAAGCGAGGTAAGCTTTCCAGTCGTTTTTATAGATAGGGTGCGTCAGTGTAGGTGTTGCCGGTTTGACGTTTGCCGTTATTCCCAGCGCCTTGTGCAACCGCATCATGCCGGTGCTGGAGTCGGCGTTAAATGTACCAGCCAGCATCAGGATGGTATGGGTGATGTACCCGGTTGTTTCATTATTGGCCAGAGAAGAATAGGTTCCCTGTTCGATGGTTTTCAGGATGTGATTGAAATCAATATAACCGGGTATAGTGGGTGATAGCGCAGGTATACTATTGTCGAGCGGATTATACACATGATAGATGCCTGCATTTAGCAGGTATGGATTTAAGGAAGATGTCCATTGCTGTTGGTTCGAAGCCGCGTTTGTTTTGCCCAGTGGCGACGCGAAGAACAAAGTGCCTCCATGTGTAAGGAAGGCGTCTATCCTGTTTGCCAGCCGCGGATCGGGAACTTCCTGGTTAAGGAACAGCAATTGAGTGCCCGGTAGCAGACTGTCGCGTACCTGATAAACGCCCGGCCTGCCTGCTTTGTGGAGTAATCGTTGCAGTGCCGGCATCTCTCCCAGTAATCCTGTTTTTCCTGATGATTGCAAAGACAACACATTTTTTATCAGTTTGTCTACGGCAGGATTGGCGAGCATAGCGGAATCCAGGTATTGTTCGGAGCTGATGAGAATGATACGGCCTTTGCCATCTCCATATTTACCTGATAGCATAACAGCTCCCGATACGTCCGGCATACCCGGGTAAGGGGCCACAGCGAGTATGGAAGTAGTGGGTTGTATGGCATAGCTGGCGCAAATATTGCCAGCGGCTGGTACAGGGAGTGCTCCCACACCTTTCAGTAACAACATGGAGTCGGATACCGGGGCCTGGCCCTTTGTAAAGGATGGCCATAGGAAAATTACAGGGAGCGCTGCAAACAGCAGCAGAGAAATGATTTTTTTCATGGTCCGGGTTAGATGGCTATAAATATAATGCTAATGTGTTGATAGGTAGATGGAAACTAGTGTCTCGACAATTTCACCAACACCGCAGGCATATCCCCGGGGCGCTTTGGATAGGAATCCAATAGAAATAATTTGGAAATCCAGGGGATATAACATAAACTTGTATTCGTCTAAAAGACAGACTGTTTGACTACAGCAACCCTATTTTCTTAAAAGATTAACAACCAATTTGTAGTAGTCGACGCTGATTCATGTTTACCCAGATTGACGTATAAATACCCATTGACCGGCTCTGATAATTTTCATTTTAAAGTATGCGAACCTTATTCATTTAACAACAATCCTTTTCGTTATAACCCAGTCATACCTTAACCCAAAAAAATATACCATGAAGATCAATCTCTATTTCAAATCAGTTGCATTACTAGGCATGCTTGCCTTTCTGTCTTGTAGTAAGGACAAACAATCTGGTCAGACAGCTATCCAAAACGATGGCCCGGTTACATTAAAGTCTGGTATTGTAGTAGAAAAAAAAGGAACTCAGTATTTCTGGGAACGCGACATTCTTCTCAGCAAGGAACAGTTCAACAACCTCGACAAATATGGTCAGCTATTGGCTAAGAAGCCTGACTATATTGGGCCCGAGAGAAACATGCATCCCGTTTACAATGTGCCCTTTGTGAACACCGCGCAGGGGCGAACCATTCCAAGAGCATTCAGTATTTATCCGACAGCCTATAATATGTGGGCAATGGTCAGGATAATATATGGATCCAATCTGACAACCCCGCAGAAACAAAAGGTTTATTCAGCATTACTCGAAATGCAGTCTAGCACCAACGTAAGATTTTATAATGCTACCTGCGAACCACTTATTGATCCTACTTATGGGTTTGCTTATCCGAACATTGAGTTCTGGTCAGTAGGTGCCGCGGATGTCAGTGATTCCCAGCTGGGCAGGCAGGGAGGTGTACAACGCATCAACCTGGCGGATTTCGCTTTCAGTGCGTGGGATAACAGCGTGATCATTCACGAAATCTGCCATGCGCTTGGGTTGAGACATGAACATACCCGCCTCGACAGAGATACCTATGTTACTTTGAATACCTCTAATCTTACTTCTTCAGGGTTGGCGCAATTCAGTATTCCGTCAACGAATTACTATCAGACAGGTGCTTACGATTATACTTCTGTTATGGGTTATTCTTCCTATACCACCAGCACTTCCATCGTAAATAATACCAGCCTGCCAATGTATACCAGGAAAGATGGTAGTTCTATCTATCAGGGTAGCTATCTTTCCAACAGCGACAGGTCATGGATCAATAACTTCTATATTCCATATATAGCCAGATCTGATGTGTATGCTGAATTAGCGCCTACTGTATATAAGGCAGATAATTCCATCATGACAGCTCAGGAAAGACTTAACTTACAGGCACAACTGAATAATGGTAATCCTACACCACCAGCTTGTTGTCAGTTAACCAACGATTTGGGTAAATTTACTTGTCCCTGAGTGAAGGATATAAGGAAGAAGCTTGTTTTTTAGCAAGCTTCTTCCTGATTTTACAGCATTTTGAAAATTAAATGATAAACAAATGAAGTACTGTTTCAATTTTTTATGTTCGGTGGCAGTTTTGATCCTGATACAATCCTGTGGTAAAAAAGACAAGGCAACAGATCCACAAATAGATCATTTTACATTTGGGGCGAAATTTAACTGGAAAGAGGACGTCATAAAAACGGATAAGGAAGGCAGCTGGGTGAAGATCAGCAATGGCAATATCTTTTCCTGGCTGGCGAAAGATGCTACCCTGAGGGGCAGCAATTTTGCGTTATATAGTGTCAGAACAAATCTGAAAGCTGATTTTGTATATACTATTCAACCGGATTCTGTTTTTGCGATCAAACAAGTAGCTGATAGTGTTTTTTTCCTGGATAAAAACGGTCTGCAAAGAACAGATATTAAAGGAAGAGTTACCTTTTCTCCTGATACGTCTTTGATCCTGGTTAACGCTGGTGTATCTCCGGAGATTATGATAAAATACAGGCTGGAAAAATAGGAGGCCCGCCATTTTTAAATAATCGTTGCATTGTCAGAGTTGAATGACAGCTCCGAGGCGGATCCCGTACGAAGTATTCCCGGAGCCATTAAACTGAGTGGATGATTGCATACCATTTTTCAGGTAGGCAACGTCGGTTCCTTTGGATATATGCATGTTTTCTAGCATTCCGGCAAGTAAAAATGAAAGGGTGGTATTAGCAGTATACATGAGTTTCAGGTCGTAGTCCATGCCATGTCCTTTGGCGGTGTGTGCAAAACTGAGCGGATGCATGAATATATCAATCAGATTCCAATTTGCCTCACCGCTGTAAGAAAGTATCGAATAGGCAGCACTGGCGCCAACTGATATGTTACGGTTGATCATATAATTGCCTGTCGCCGAAAGCCCTGGTCCCCGCCATCTTGCTGCATAACTGCTTTGTAAGTCCGTTAATTCCGGACTAAGCAACACAAAGTGTTGTCTGGTATTTTTGTAAAATACCCCGGCTCCCAAATTGAAATTCGCCCTTTGGAGAAATATAAACCGGGCATCGGCCATGAATATATCCAGATAGCCCTTGTTGCTTGAAAAGGGCTGCTGGAAGGTGGGATTAGCGCGATTATCGTCTTTATAGTCCGTATCCGTTCCCTTACCATCTGTTACGCCGTTCCGTTGATAATAAAGCCCCAGGTGTAGTTGTTTTACAGGTGCGTAATATCCGCACACCCAGGCGCCCGCAGACGTGATCTGCCGGAAGCGTAGTTCCGATAAAATATTGGGCGCCTGCCCCTGTATATTACCGGCTATAGACCAGTTGAAGTTATTTATATTTACGATACCGCCGCCCGACAACGAAAATTTGCCGGATTGTGCGTGTACCGGTAATTGACAACATAGGGAGATAAGAACGAGAGGAAGCGCTAACCTGAGTAACAATGGGTGTTTGAAGATATTCATCTTATAGGGATTTTATAATAGGAGGCGTTAACGTTTAATAGTTATAAACAGGCTAAATATTGCTACTGTTAATTTACCATTTTTTTGCAATTCTTCCGGTGGTAATTTATTTAAAAACAGCGTTATTGGTCAGCATTTTCAGTTTATCTGCGATGACCGGCAGGTGTGAAGTTACATTTTTATGGCTCTGATCATTTCCCGTTTTCCTGGTGCTCCTGGCAGACTTTCAACGGTAAAACCAATACTTTTCAGGTCGCGTTTTATCTGTCCCTTTGCAGAATAGGTTACCAGTACCGCGCTGGTTTGCATGAAGCCGTATAGTTTTTCAAATATTGCCCGGGTCCAGAGGTGTGGTTGGGCGGCGGGGGAGAAGGCATCGTAATAAACAAGGTTGAAAGTGGCGTTGGTATTGAAATCCCGGACGTCGGTCTGGTGCCTGGTAAATGAGAAACCCGGATTGATCCGGAATGCAGTGGCATTGTCCGACGTATGTAAAAGGCGGAAGGCGGGCGTTAGTTCCGGAGCGCCGATGTACTGCGGATACTGTAGCGCCAGTGCCATGCCGGCTGCCAGCGGGTATAATTCCAGCGCAATATATTGTAGGGAAAGATCATGCTGCAGACCGTATTGCAAGGAGAGCAGGGCATTGAGACCTGTGCCCAGTCCTACTTCCAGTACCACGATTTGCTTCCTTAATTTAGCGGCAAAATCGAGCCCTGATTGGATGAAAACATGGCGGGATTCTGTGACAGCGCCTTTGGCGGAGTGATAGTGTTCTCCGATGGCTTCGTTGAATATGGTATAAGATCCGTCGGCTGTAAGGATACGTTGCATGGATAATTTTTTATCGGCTGCCGGCTTCGAATTTAAATATAAATCAGCAACGGGAGATCGGGAAAAGGTGTTTTTCTGCGGCTGTGTCACATCAATAAAACACTACAATTGGTCAAGTTAGCTGTGGCCCGGGAGAGGAGGGGTGCGGATCTTTACACCGATTTTTAAACGTCGCTGATCCGGTATGTTATTTTTCGTATAACCGTTGGCGTAACAACCGTTGCATAAAATTCCACCGTGGCCGGGGCTGTCTGCAGTCCCGGTTTTTTTATGTGTGGTATACGATGTGGCTGCGGCCGGCAGCTGGGAATACCACGTATTATTTGTAAATTGGGAACGACTGTTCTGGTCAGATGGAAAGTCGTAGCCTGTGTGTTGCACCATACAATTGCAGCCTGTGATACAGTGTGAATGCGCAACTTGTCATTGATACCAGAGAAGAGACCAGGTGTTCGTTGGAGTTTAGTCAACTATTCCCTACAAATATGTCAAAAAAAATCTTGCTCAGGATTGCCGCTATCGTTGTTTTCATTCATTTGCTCGGACATACGATCGGGCATCTCGTTTGGGATAAGCCGAAGGACCCTAAAATGAATGAAGTAGTGATGGCCATGAAAGGCTACAGTGCTAATTTTATGGGCGCAGTGAGGAGTATGGCTGACTATTACAATGGCTACAGTGTCATTATGTTTGGTGTATATGTGATGACGATCGTGATATTGTGGATACTTTCCGGTGCACCCCGGGAGTATGAAAAACTTGTTAACCGGTTGGTGTTGCCCATTGGCGTGGTTTACATGTTCTTTGCAGGTACTGAATTCATTTTCTTTTTCCCGTTTGCGGCTACCATTAGTTGCCTTGCCGGATTGTTGATGTTGCTGTCGGTCAGAGCGGCTGTAAAGTGACCATATAGCAAGGGGCTCATCATATTCCCCCGCCGGGGCAGGGGAATACTTCGGCTTTCAGTTACCTTTTATTGTTTGTTGCCGGTGTAGGTAACTACGCTCACCGGGGGGATTACCACTTCTACAGTATTATTCTGTGTTACAGTACCGGGTGTGCCGGCGCTCCAGTGGCTTGCAGTGCTGCTGGTTGTTTGCCAGGCATTTACGCCGGTGGTAGCAAAACCTGTCAGCTGGAGGCTGCATTTTACGGTATCGGCTCCTGAATTAATGGCCACCACGCTGAATGCGCCGGAAAGAGGATCTTTAAAAGCAGCTACTTTCAGGGAGTTATTATTTTGTACAGCAGCATCGAAACGTTGGTAGCCGGGTTTAACATAGCGGGAGAACTGCCCCATTACGTCATATGTTTTTGGAAATTCCAGTGAGCCGTCGGCATTCGTGCAGATCAGTGCTTCGTTATTCCTGATAGCGAGCATGCCCAGCCAGTATACGTATGCGTTAGCGTTACATTCAGCCAGTAGCTTATACATATTGGTGGCCAGTTTCAGGCCACCGGTCATGGTATTGTCGTACTGACCGCTATCATCGGAGGCTTCTGTTACCCATACCGGTTTGTTGCCGGTGCTGAAGGTCCAGGGAGTGGGGTTTTGATTCAGACCTTTGTTGCCGGCGATGATATCGGTTATTTCTACATAGCCATGCCCGGCCAGGATATCTACATTACTTTTATCCATGCCAGACAGGAAGCTGTTGGCAGTTCCCCAGGCGGCATTTTCGGAGGCAATTATTTTGGTAGATGAAAGACCTGCATTATTCAGGGCAGGGCGGAGATTGTTGGTAATAAATTCTCCCAGATGGGCGGAAGTCCAGTAGGAGGCATCCCAGGTAGAGAAGATATTTTCCGGTTCATTGGCGGGGGAGATGGCGAAGAAATTGATTCCTTCCGCATTGTAGGCTTTGGCGAAGCCAGCCAGGTATTTGGCATAGTCGGTAGAGCAGCAGGTGTAGTTGAGTCCGTTCCACCATTGGGCGTCTATCCGGGGCGATGTTTTCATATACAGGGGAGGAGTCCACGCGCTGGCGATCATCACTGGCACCTGGTAGCGTTCTTTGATCTTTTTCAGGATCCATACCTGCCCCAGTTGTTCCTTTTGGTCGTCTGTCAGCTGAGTGTACTGGCTGCTGGCCACATCTACATCCGTGCTTACGCCGGCAGGTTTGATGGTAACGATGCCTGTTGTTTTATCGAACGGATAGGTGTGTAGTACTTTACCGCGTACTATGTTCAGCTGCAGGTTGTTGATGCCGAAGAGATAGTCCATAATGGAGTCTCTTTTAGCGGATTCGAAGAACGGGGTAATACGGCCGCCAAATGCCCCGAAACCGTCTATACGCTGGTAGGTCTTGGTCCAGTCCAGCGTTACTACGGTATTGACCGTAGACGCAAGTGCCGCCGTGGCTTTTGCGTTGAGCGACTGATTGTTCAGTTTTTGCAGGTCGGGTTGGAAGTTTTTCTGGCAGCTGGTATGCAGCAGTGCAGCTGTTGCAAGCAGGCCAATGGGTTTAAGCGTTTTGATTTTCATTGTCTCGGATTTAGTAAATGATGAAATAAGCAGTGACTATCATTTTGTTTATAGGTATTCACAGGTTACTACAAGCTTGCAAAGCCCTGGGCGTTGCAAGGGGCTGGGTGTACTTCACAGGATTATATTGTACAGATCTGCTTTTGGGCAAATTCGCTATGGGCGCTCATCACTTGCTGTACAAACCAGGTAACAAACAACTGGCGTATCAAAGGTTCACTGTTACAGCTGGTAATAAATAGTGGGGACGGACGACGATTATTCCCAAAAAAAGGTAAAATATTTTTCAGGATTTTGGGGAGACGGGAGGGAGGGGTAATAAGGTAGTGTGCGGAATCCTCTATATAGTATCGGGTCAGGTTGAATTCCTGGGGAATATAGAAACAGTTCTCCTGGTATGGATGAAGAACAATCGCTTACATCCATACAAGCCAGTGCGGCAGCATGAAGGCGTGATAGGAGAAAGCAGGAGGATTAATGGGAGAATGATGCAGGTAAGGTGGAGTTGATCTGAAGATGGATGGATGATGTGGTGGATGATAGTTTTACTTGGGTATAATAGTGCAGGGCAAAAATGCAGTGAGGTATCGGGTATTTCTAAGCAACAATCAGGCATATACCTGTAAAAAAGGCCGGTATTCATACATCCGGACATAGGTATCCATGAACCAATTGCCTGGAAATAATATAAGAACAGCTGATAACAATCTCCGGTCAGGAAAAAGCTATACCTGTTCATTCCCGTTGTAAGGCTAATGAAGGGTAGCCAATAGCAGAACCCTTAAGTAGCAGCACGTCCTGGTACAATGGCCACCGTTTCGATAGTGGCTTGCTGTGTTTTTTACCGGCTTGTAGGACTGGAGATGCAGCTGTAGTTACAGCGATCACCTCTGCAGTCATGTATTTGTTGTTGTCGGTAACCAGGCTCCCCTGGAAAGCGCGTACCTGTAATACGACGATCCCTGTTCCTTTTCCCGGAACGGTCATGTTCAGTTCCATGCCTTCGAACGGTTTACTGAGGTCAATCATCTTTGTGATGGAGACTGCGGGGGTAACCCGCCGGTGGGCAAAATGAGCCCGCACAGTGATGGCTTTTATCTCAAAATGGGTGAATCCGGACAATCGTGATAATTCCTGTGCAGGAATCCGCAGTATGCCATCGGGTGTGAATATGGGGGAGTGAGAGAAAAATTTTTCCAGGCCGGTGTGCCGGTTGAACCGGTATCCTTTTATGCCCTGTACGCCGGATTGTATCAGCACTTTGTTCAGCCGGTTTACGAAAGCGTCGTCGCAACGAAGATCCAGGTGGGGGGCGAATGCTTTACGTATGAGGCTACCTTTACGGCTGGCAATACCAAAATTGCGGGCAGCCTGCCGGGTGGCTGTTGTTTGTTTTACCCGGGCAGGCATACTACGCAGGAAGTGAACTCCATTGCGTTCGTAGCCAATTACGTTATCCAGTTTGCCGGTAAAGAGGAATGGGCCTGTTTGTGTTGCCATGTTACTTACGTTTTTCTTAAAGTTATGCCAACCGGGGGATCAGCTCCCGAGACTTCTTTAGCAATTATCAAATGTGTCTGGCCTGGGTGTTAGCGTATATTCAACGGGAGGTACCCCGGAAGAGGGAATCGTTCAGTACTGCTTACACGGGTATTAGAAGGTTTCGAAAAGTAGGATGGCAGACTAGCAACCGGGCTTTGGTTCTCCAGTTTACCCGGCTGCTTTTAATACCACACTTCCCCCGGGTTTGCAGTCGAACGTGGCAAACATAGCGTTCTTATCTTTCAATACAACATGGTCAGCAGCAGCAATAACCCACTTCTCAAACGGCAACCGGAGCTTCAACGTACCGCCTTTTTCCGCCACAATCCTCACTTCCTGTATATCTCCTTTCTCTTTCTTCGCACTTACAAGAAATGCCCCTTCTGCACGCAGGTTGGTGAACGATACGTCTTTCCATTTCTCCGGCAACGCCGGCATAATATCTACGAACCCTGCATAGCTCTGTAAAAGCATTTCCTGCAATCCGGCTGCGAAAGCAAAGTTTCCCTCCAGTGTAAATGGCCGGTACGTGAACTTTGAATATCCCGATTTAGTCTGATCCCCATTCAAATGAAAACTGTTAGGCGAACAGAATGCGGTGGCAAATATTTCAAGGGCCTTTGCCGCACCATTGCCATCTTTAGCCCGCGCCTTTAATGCGCTCAGCCAGGAATAGGAATAGCCACACCAGTAATCCGGGCCGAGACTGTCGAGCTGATGAAGCGAACGACGGATGATCTCCTGTGAAGCAGGGCCATCTTCCCATTTAATAAGTCCCAGCGGATAAATCGACATCAGGTGCGAGAAGTGCCGGTGCGAGGCCGTGAAAGCCTGTGTGGGGGCTACCATGAGCTCATTGTTTCCAGAAAGCGACAATGCCGGAAATTCCCTGCCGGTAGCATCCCATCTTTCCTGATCTGTGTGCAGGCCCAGTTCGCCGGCCATCTCCGACGCAGTCTTGAATACATATTTTATCAGCGACAGATCGAAATTGGTAGTCTGCAAAAACCAGGCGTGGATACTGTTGTCATTTATCTCCGGACTGGAACTGATAGGCAGTTTGCGTATGCCATTGGCGTCTTTTTGTGTAATGGCTTCCAGGAATAGGGCTACACTTTTTACCCAGGGATAAGCCTTTTCCTGCAGGAATTTTTTATCCATGCTGTAACGCCACTGCCAATAGTAATGCTGGGATAACCAGGAAGATATGGATGGGGAACAGGAGTATTGTATCCACCCGCCCATCTCAGTGCCATCCAGTGTGGTAACACCGGGCACCGCAAGCCCGTCTTTACCGAAATAAAGACGTGTATAACGCAGGTAGCTGGCCTTGTTGCCTTCCAGGTGATCGATGTACGACATGGCCTCTTCCAGGTGATTGGCGCTGTACGACGGCCAGTAGCTCAGTTGTGTGTTCAGATCGTGATGGTAGTCGCCTTTCCAGGGTGGAAGCCGGCCATTGTCGGCCGTCCACACAGACTGTAATGAAATAGGCGGAGCACCCCTGCGGGATGCGCTGCCAAATTTATATTGCTCCAGGTACCATTGCTTCTCTATAACGGTATCGGGTACACGAATAGCTGACTTGCTCCAGAAAGATTTCCACCAGTTACTGTGAGTGCTGAAATCGGCTGCATAGCCCAGACGCGATGCCTGCGCGATGGCCTTGCCTGCTGCTGCCTGTTGATTACCGGAAGAAATGCTCCATACACCTTCTACCGCATCGCCTGTTTTTTTCCAGCTGACATCGATCGTATATTCAAATCCATCCCATCCTTTCTGATGATAAACGATGCTATTGCCCGTATGTGTGAGCGTACCCTTTGGATATCCCAATCTTGCTACATCATCACCATTTACGGAACCACCTTCCTTATCCGCTTTAGCCGCATACCGCGGCATGATCATCTCCGGAGAAAAATCGCCGCTGAGATGCGTTATCCGGAACCAGCCCACCGGTTTGGTGGCATGAACAAATGTTTGCAGTATGGTACCGTTGCTCCATTTTACTTCGCATAAAGCATTGTTCAGGTATAGATGAGCAGCTACTGCTGTACCCCAGCTACGGGAGTCTATTTCCAGTGCACCTGCCGGTATCTTCGAGGGCGCCGCCTGTGCTTCATATGGTTCATCGAAATATTGCTGCACGATGTTGTAATCGTTTTTCAGCACCTGTTCGTATACCCATTGATAGCTGAATTCCTTGCGATGAAGCCCTTTCATAGGACGCTGATCCCACAGATCGGCCCTGTCGAGCGAGAAGTGGAGCTTCCCGTCTTTTTGCCACACCAATGCACCAATAGTGGCATTTCCCAGCGGAATGCCTTCATCCCAGCGTCCCGGCAGTTTGGAAAAATCGAGGTCGTGCCGGTGCAGGGGCTGTGCCGATAACCGGTAGATACAGCAGAACAGGCAAAAAATGGCCAGTATTTTTTTCATTGAACAATTCTTTTAGATGGTGTTAGCAGCCGTGTGAAGATAAATATAGGGAACAAACGCCGGCCGTACTAATGCTGCTTTATCCATTTATGCGGCAATTTTTGCCGAAAGGGTCATCTAAGTTCCCGGGGCAAGATGCCGAACTTTCTTTTAAACGCCGCTGAAAAATGATGCGGATGCTTATATCCGGCCAGTTCTGCTACTTCATTCACCGGCATCTTTTGATCCTGCAGCAGCTGTTTAGCCTGTTGCAGGCGTATATCGCTCACATAGCCGAAAACGGTATGACTAAAGAGTGCTTTGAAACCTGATTTGAGTTTCGTTTGATTGATACCCGCCATCCGCGCCAGTGAACTGATGGAGCAAACTTCTCCGTAATACTGATCGATATAAGATTTTACTGCGTGCAGGCGCTCAGTATCGGCCGGCGTAAGGCGCAGCGGCCTGCCCGGAAGATCGAGCTGCTGTACTTGTTGCAGGAATAGTTCCACCGACTTTGCCTCGAGGTACAATCCTTTGAGATGGCCTGTATACGGTGCATGTTTTATTTCATGAATGATGCGTTCCATGGCAGCCACCATCGGTGCTTTAAACGTAAAGGTAGGAACAGCTTCGGATGGCTTTTCCCTGAAAGTATTCATAAAAGGGCTTTCCGGCGTAAACAGCTGTTCAAAAAAATCTTCCGATATACCCAGTTCAAAAAAAGATCTTTTATGTTTTCCGGTAGCAGTTACCTGCAGATCATAAGGCGCCTGCTCTCTGTAAACGATAAATTGTTTTTCGCTCAATGGCTGTCCACTGGCGGGTTCCTGCAGCCGGAAGTGGGAGATGATCATAGGCCGTTCGGGCCGGAAAGTCATGGTTCTTCCGACAGGATTGATATAGGACGCCCATTTGAGATCGATCTGGTGAAAGCTTGTTTTTTGCATTTCGATCTCGTATCCCGACTGATCCCTGTTGACCAGTTTTTGTTCCCGTAGGGAAGAATGGTCTGGTTGGCGCATATAATAACCTTTTGCGTTGATTAAACGTCGTTTTACGTTGACAGTTCCGGTATGTTTGCCGGTAGCTTTGTGGCTACAAAATTACAGTATGTATATGAAACAAAAACAACCGGTCACCGTATTTGGTGCCACAGGCAGGGTAGGCAGTGAGCTGCTGTTGCTTTTAACCAGCGCCGGAGTGCCTGTTAATGCCGTTTCCAGGAGTAAAAGAAATGTTACAGATCATCCGTTGGTGAAGTGGGTACAGGCAGATATGAATAACAAATCAGGTTTGTATGAAGCATTGGAAGATGCCAGCGCCGTATTTCTTTCTTCCGCTGCATATGAAGGTATGGTGGATGCACAATGCCATGTGATAGATGTAGCAGTGGAGCAGGGTGTAACGCAGATCGCGAAGTTATCGTCGGCCATGGCTGATGCAGCCTCTCCACTGTTCATACCCCGCGCTCATGGCCAGATAGAAGAGCATCTTAAGCAACGCAGTGCGGCAGGCATATTGTTGCGCCCAACCGGCTTTATGCAAAATTGGCTGAATAACTTTGCGCCAACTTCAAAGGCGCAGCGTAAAATCTATGAAGCAACGGGAGATGGAAAGCGGGCGCATATTGATTTGCGCGATATTGCTGAGGTAGCGTTCCGTGTGTTGACTGATCCCGGGAAGTATGCCTGTCATGCATTCCGTTTGTCAGGCGGGCAGGCGCTCAACGCGCAGGAGCTGGCGGGCATTATCAGTCGTGTTATCGGTGAAACGGTAACGTATATACCGGTAAGCGGCGAAGCAGCAGCGGAGCAAATGAAACAAAAAGGATTACCGCAATGGACAGTGGAAACATTCCTGGCGTATGCCGAAGAACAGCGTACGCACCAGGCCGGCTGGATCAGCGATGATGTACCGGATATACTTGGAAGGCCTGCCAGAACTGCGGAAGCGTTCATCACGGAATTCGCAGCTGCGTTCAGGTGATAATGGATTGCCCGGCCCGTTCGCCGGGCACTGTTATTTTGTGCGATTTGCTATCACGATAAATATCCGCAGATAATCGGGTAAACTTCAACTGAAGTGATCAAGTGCATGCACTTCGGATAGTCATTATCCATATATTTGTATGGTAAGATATATGTTGCCCGGATTTGTGTTGCCCAACAGTGTTCATTTTTAATCCCATGGTATGAATTTTCACAACGTTACCAACCGGCCGACTTAGTTAGCAGGAAAATTACCAGTGCAGTGTTGTTCGCCAACAGATACCAGGATAAGGTCTTCTGTGATACCCTTTTGTCTTTTGTAATTACTATTATAAACCCTTTAATTGTTTGACCATGAAAAAAATCTGTTTATTAAGTTCCGCTGTATTGCTATTCTTCTCTGTAAATGCAGGTGCGCCTGTTAATCCGGTTGCCGGTAAACAACTGTTGACAGTGAAAGCTGCCCGCCCTGCTTCTGTTGGGGAATTTATCTCCAATAGTTCGTCTACTACTACTGCGTATATCACATTAACCAGTACTACGGGTGGACCTAATTATAATTTTACGGTATCGCCCAACAGTTCATTGTCTAATCAGACCATTGCTGATGGTACTTATAACATATCTATCAATGGTGGTGGTAATCTTCGTGTTGAACGTTGCGATAACGACCTGGTAGGATATCCTGGTGCGCCTGTTCCGTATACTTATAACAATTATAATACTGCTCAATCCGGGAAGTTAATAATCGTTGTATACTAAGTTATCAGCTGCCAGCTAACTGGTAGCTGGCAGCTTTTTTAATGATGTTGTATATGTGAAAATATAGCGGGATGTTTTATTTCACCGGTAATGGAGGGATAAGATCATGCAGGGAATCTGCCCCGGCTGTTATCAATGCAGATAATCTTCAATTAATTTCGTTACCAGTATTATTTCTTCCGAAGTTTCGCGTGTAAGTTCAGGTGTTTCAGGGCCAGCCTGTTTCATGGTTTCAAAACGGCCTGTCAGCACGGCTAATCGTTCCAGGCCAACGGTGACCGCCATGCCGCGGATCTTATGAGCCGCGGATTTAATTTCCGGGAAACGAAAAGAAGCAGCTGCTTCTTCAAAAGCTTCGCCGGTTTTTTTTAATTCATCTAATGAAACTACCAATATTTCCCGGATAGAATCCGATGGTATGTTTAGTTGTTCCAATCGCTCGTTGGTGTGGGTAATATCAAAATGTATCATATCTTTTTCGCACGTCTTTATAATAATTGTCGATCACTGTGGGTTGCTTCCGGGGAATCAAGGCAATAAATCAGATGCCATCTACATAAATAATTGGTAAACAAATAAAAAATGATCCCAAAAGGTAGTAAAAGTTACCCAGAAAAAACAAATTTTTTGTAACATTTCGTGTTTGCCAACGCTATAAGAGAAATCCTTCCTCATGAAAATGATATGCTATATTCTTGCTGCAGCTTTATTTTCCACGGCGTGTAATAAAGATAAACGCCAAACCACCGCCTGTGGCGTGCAGGACCCGGTTAATAATCTTCCCTGGTTGAAAAAGACAATTGATTCTATTACGCTGAAAAAACAAATGGTGGATGTTTCACTGGTTTCCTATAAAGGAAACGACTATATCAATATACAGCTGATTTATATGTCGGCCTACCTCGCCGGACTTCATACCTGCGATGGGCGTAGGCTGGAGCATCCTGCCGACTCTGCGCTGATGCAACAGATTCGGATGGGAGAGGATGCAGGGTCGAAAGTAACGTTGCTGAAGCATATCAACCAGTAAAATTCCCCCTTGTCGGTTTTGTTCTATTTTATGGTTTTAGCGGCTCCTAATTTTGGTTAAAAATTAAAACTATGAGCAACGTAAAACCTAACACAATACTCGTTATTGGCGCCACAGGTAAAACCGGCAGCCGTGTATTCAATGGATTAGAAAAACAAGGATGGCCTGTTCGAAGCGGCTCCCGTAGTGCAGATCCGGGCTTCGACTGGATGGCGCCTCATACCTGGGAAGCTGCGCTTGAAGGGGTACACGCCGTTTATATCACCTTCCAGCCTGATATTTCCGTTCCTGGCGCGCTGGATATTATCCAGGCATTTACCAGGGTCGCTGTAACGGCGGGCGTTAAGAAGCTCGTGCTGTTATCGGGCAGGGGAGAGCAGGAGGCGGAAGCTGCAGAACAGGTGATCATTCAATCAGGGCTCAACTGGGTAGTTATCCGGGCCAGCTGGTTCTGTCAGAACTTCAGCGAAGGCTACCTGCTACCACCGGTGCTGGCGGGCTTTGTAGCGCTTCCGGCTGGTAACGTGGGCGAGCCTTTCGTTGATGTGGATGATATTGCTGCTGTAGCGATGGCGGCCTTAACAGACGACAAACATAACGGACAGGTCTATGAACTGACCGGCCCGCGGTTGTTGACTTTTGATCAGGCAGTAACTGAAATAGGGCAGGCTGCCGGACGGCCCGTGCAATACCAGGAAGTACCGATGGAGGCTTATAAAGCGGTAATGAAAGAGCATGAAGTGCCCGAAGATGTGATCGATCTGCTGCATTACCTTTTCGTAGAAGTACTGGACGGCCGCAACGAAAAAGTTTGCGATGGCGTACAACGTGCGCTGGGGCGCCCGGCTACCGATTTCTCGGACTATGCCCGCAAGGCTGCTGCCACAGGTATCTGGAATGTTAACACCACCGTAGCTGAATCATGAAAAAGTATCCTGCTATCTGCATCTTTTTCGCAGCTGCGCTGACGCTGTCGGCATTTATACGGCCAGACGAAGCCGGAGGATTATTCCCCCGGCTTTCCGACTACCACATTTACGATGGAAACCCTGCGGCATTGTCGCCTGCCAGGGGATTCCACGCCTATCAGGTAGCTAACGGACTGTTTGCTGATTATGCGGAAAAACAACGGCTGCTGAAACTTCCCCAGGGCACAACGTTTACGGCTATAGGCGATGGTATACCTGATCTGCCGGAAGGAACTTTGCTTGTAAAAACTTTCTATTATTTTAATGATAAGCGAGATGTTGCCAAAGGCAAAAAAATCATCGAAACCAGGGTATTGCTGAAAGATCATTCCGGATGGACAGCCGGCACCTATATCTGGAACAATGAACAAACAGAGGCACTACTGAGTGACCGCAGCGCCAATATTCCGGTTGAATGGACGGATGCAAACGGACAGATACGAAATATAACTTATCATGTTCCGGGTGCAAAGGACTGTGGCAGCTGTCATCGTTCGGGGCAGGATATGCAGCCCATTGGTTTCAGGATCAGGAACCTGAATACAAACGGCCAGTTGCAGCAACTACAGCAACAGGGGTTGATGACACCCGCCAACTTATCAGGCTTTACCACCATCAGCCACTGGAAGAACCCTGTTGCCAGCCTGGAAGAAAGAGCCAGGGCTTACCTGGATATTACCTGCGGGCATTGCCACAGTGCAGGCGGTTCCTGTGAAAAGGCCGGACTGAAACTTAACTATGAAACCAGCCTGCCGTATACGGGTATTGTCAATAAAGGTGACCGCATCGTGCATATGATCGCGAAAGGGAGAATGCCCAGGATAGGTACTGCTGTTGTGGATGAAGAAGGACTGGCACTGGTCCGCGAATATGTAAACAGCCTGAAGAACAGATAACCCCGTTGTATAACAGTAACGTATATACGTAGGAGGTTCACTAACAGCTGGAAGCTAATGAGTGTTAGTGAATTTCCTATGCAATTTGGTGAAAATTTAATAAGGAAATATAGTTAAGTATCGTTAATATTGTCGCATCCCTGAATAGTATATCAACCAATAATCAATTTTTGCAGTCCACCAATTTTTGAATTTGAACATGGGATTAAAGCGGATCGACAATGAACAAGAGATTCTCGGGCAGGTTGCCAATGGCAGTCAGCAGGCCTTTTCACAACTTTTTTATGGCTATGTAAACCAGGCTGGCCGTATCGTATACACGATTATCGGTTCGCGGGAACAGACCGAAGAGATCCTGCAGGATCTGTTTGTGAAGCTATGGAAAGAACGGGAGAAGCTTACTGACATTAAAACATTCAGTGCCTATTTTTTTGTATTGTTACGTAATCACACCCTGAATTATCTTACGGCTGTGGTGGCGGAGCGGAAGAAGCAGCGCGAATATGCTGAGTTCGCCTTCTCCCAGCAGGATGCAGAAACGAGGAAGCCGGATACCCAGCTGGATATACTCGACAAAGCAATTGAGGCACTCCCGGCTCAGCAGAAAACAGTGTTCCTGCTAAGGGCCCAGGGCTACAGGAATCCTGAAATAGCCGCCCGTATGAATTTATCTACCGACTCTGTCAAAAAATATAATCAACTGGCCATCAAATTTATCCACCAGTTTATGAAAGTACGTGTTACCCTTCTGATATCCGCGATGGCAGCTACTTTTATCGAGTAGAAAATTTTTTTTATTCCATATCTCCTTTTTGCCACCCTTTACTGTCTATATTATCAGAGCAGACTTAAAGTAGCCTATATTATGCAGCACGACCGGTTAAATTATTTGGTGGAGCAGGCAATCGCTGATAACATCAGCAATGATGATCGTAATGAATTGCTGCTCCTGTTGTCGAAACCGGAGAACCGGGAATTGTATGATCAATTGTTTGAGCGGTTGTTGGCGCAACCTGCGGCAACAGATTTTTTCACCAGTAGTGAAACTGCATCGATGCTGGAGCGGATTGAGCGCAGGAATAATATAAGACCTGAACCCCGCATAAGACGCCTTAAACAGCGAGTGTGGTGGGCAGCTGCCAGTGTAGCGTTTGTAGCTGCATTGGCCGGTTACCAGTTGTTTTATCCGTCTGTTTCGTTAAAGGAAGGAACAAGGAAACAGCAGATAGCAGATGCCGGCCTTGTCGTTCATGTCCCCAAAGAGGTTACGCTGACCCTGGCCGATGGCAGCCGGGTGGCGCTGGATAGCACTGCATCCGGGCGCGTATTTAAACAGCATGGAACCGATGCGGTCAAAAGCGGACAGGGTACGCTAACCTATACCCGGAAATTGACAGCAGATACCCTGCAGGCAACAGCTTTTAATACCCTTACCATTCCACGTGGTACCCACTATAAAGTTGTATTGCCCGATGGTACAAAGGTTTGGTTAAATGCAGCCTCTTCTTTGCGCTACCCCGTACGTTTCAACGGTGGCGAGCGCAGGGTGGAGCTGAACGGAGAAGCCTATTTTGAAGTAGCGCAGGATGCGCACCAGCCATTCACGGTAGTATCCGGCAGTCAGGTCATTGCAGTACTTGGCACCGCGTTTAACGTAGAAGCCTATACGGAAGATGCCTTCATACAAACAACCCTTGTAAGCGGAAGCATCAGGGTAGATCCCCGGAATGGAACAGCGCCCCTGGTGCTGAAGCCGGGAGAAAAGGCAACGCTGGAGAACAATCTGTTGCAGGTAAAGAAAGCAGATACCAAAGCGGATCTTGCCTGGATGTCGGATCTGTTTAGCTTTTCCGATACAGACCTGCGGGTGGTACTGCGCCAGTTGCAACGTTGGTACGACATTGAGGTAGATTATTCTTCATTGCCACCGGAAAAATTATATGGGCAGTTGCCCCGAAGTACACCACTTCCCCAGCTGCTGAAAGCTATAGAGAAAACAACCAATTTAAAATTTAAACTAAATAATAACCGGCTAATTGTCGACAAGTTGTAGCTCCGGTAACTATCAACCATCAGTCATTTCTTACCGTTAAAATTGTACATCTATGATTATTCAACGTGGCCACCGCGTGGGCCATTGGAAGCGTTATGCCTGTTGCCTGGCATTGGCGTTATTCCATTGCATTGCAACAGCGGCTGCAGCATTCTCCCAGCAGGTAACCCTGAAAGTGAATGGAGCCCGACTGGAGCAGGTACTGGAAGCCATCCGCGCCCAAACGGGGTATTCATTCGTTTTTGATGCCCGATTTGCAAAAAATGCATTACCCGTTACCGTTAGTCTGAAAGACGAACCATTGTCTGGTGCTTTGGAACAGGTGTTTAAAGGACAGCCATTTACTTATGAAGTAAACGACAAAATTGTTACTGTGCTGTCTGTTCAGAAAACAACGGCTGCTGCAACGATCACGCTCAGCGGCCGGATACTCAGTCCGGATAATCAGCCTATCATTGGCGCCTCCGTTGTAGTGCAGGGTTCCAGGCAGGGGGCTTCCGCCAATGAGAATGGAAACTTCACCCTGGCGGGCGTTCCCGAGGAAGCCAATGTATTGATCTCTTCTATCGGGTTTAATTCACTCCTCCTGCATGTAAGCAACGGAGCAGTATCAGTGGCTGCCCGGGAACAGAGAAGCCAGCTGGTAAGAAGCCAGCCGCAAAACCTGCTGATCACGCTGCAGCCATCGTCTTCTCAGCTGCAGGAAGTAAATATAACAGTTGGATACGGTACGCAGAAAAGAAGAGAAACCACCGCCGCAATCTCCACTATCAGAGGCTCACAGTTACAGAACAAGCCCAGTGGTTCTATCGAAGGATTGCTACAGGGATTGGCGCCAGGCCTGTTGGTACAAAACAATTCCGGTATGCCCGGTGGCCGGAGTATGGTGCAGATCAGAGGCCTTGCTTCGTTCTCTAACTCCGCCAACTCCAACGTAGTGAGTACGCCTTTATTCATCATCGACGGTGTGCCGTTGGAACAGGATGTATTTAATCCTTCTGATCCGCGTCAGGCCATTACCAGTGTACTGGCAGGTTTCAGCCCATTCGACCTCGAATCCGTGGATGTACTGAAAGACGCGTCGGCCACAGCTATCTACGGATCCAGAGGAGCCAACGGCGTTATTATCATCAACACTAAAAGAGGTAAGATCGGTAAGCCCATTGTTACACTGAATACCCAATATGGGCTTAGTTACTATCCTTCTCTGCGTAAAACGCTCGGTGGAAAAGCAGAACGCGATTTTAAAATAGCGCTTTATAACCAGTACAAATCGTCGAAAGTAGGTGGTGGATTTACGGATATGCCCATTGAACTGACGGACAGCCTGAATAGCTTTTATAATAATTCCACCGACTGGCAAAAATTATATTTCAGAGATGCTGATCTGAAGAATATCAACCTCGGTATCAGTGGCGCCACCGAAAATGCCAGTTATCGTATAGGCGTAGACTACTATAAAGAAAAAGGTATTGTACTCGGTTCCGGGTTCTCCCGGTTTTCACTGACCTACAACGGTATCTTCAAACCTACTTCCAGGCTTACTATTACTGGCAGGGCTAACCTGAGCCAGACCGATGCCAGTCAGAAAAGGGGCGATACCTACAACGCTGCCGTAGTAGGCAATAACTTTTCCTCTTCTTTCCGCCCGGGTCCGAACAGCGGATTCTTTGATGCCTTCCTGGCATCTTATAACAAAGGCGTCAATATTGATTTAACGAGAAGAGCATTGGCACAGCTGGAACTTAGCTATGATGTATTTAAATTCCTGAACATCACTTCAAGGGCATCCGGCAACTACGAATTTTACCGCACGCGTACTTTTGAACCATCTGCTACACGGAACGATCAGAAGGCGGCTGCGTCTTATTACTCACAGGAAAAAGTAAACCTGCTCAGTGAAACATTTTTACGCCTCTATCATACTTTCCCATCAAAGCATTCCTTTGACCTGGTACTTGGAAATACCATCAATACCAGTGAAAACAACAACATCTTCGGATCTGCGTTTGGCGGTCCCAGTGATGCCCAGCAGGTGATCCTCGGATATCCGCAGTCCAACCTGAAACTGGAAACACATAATATCAGGTACGGGTTATTGTCGTACTACTCCAGGCTTTCCTACAACTTCAACCGGAAATACCTGTTACAGGGTGTAGTTCGTGCAGATGGTTCTTCTAAATTCGGAAAAGACAATCAATGGGGTTATTTCCCCTCCATGTCTGCCGGATGGGTATTTACTGAGGAGAAATTCGTGCAGCGGAATGTAGGCCGCTGGCTCAATTTCGGAAAGCTCAGGGCCAGTATGGGTAAGTCAGGAACACAGTATGAAGATAACTACCTCGCCGTTGGTGCGTACCTGACGAAGAGCGGCGATAACGCTACGTATAACGGCACACCCTTGCTATCTCCCAACTATGGAGGCGGTAACGGTATTGCGTTGCCGAATCTGACCTGGCAAAACACCAAAGATCAGGGCGTAGCGTTGGAACTGGAATTTTTCAATAGCCGTTTAACTGCTACGTTGGAGTACTATAACAAAAATACAGATGGCTTCCTGTTCCCGGATGCGCTGAACAATACCAGCGGCTATGCCTCCCGCTATGTGAATAGTGGCGCCGTGCGTAACCATGGTTACGAAACAGCCATTACGGGTTATATAACCAAACCCGGTAAGAACTTTCAATATTCCGTCACTTTTATCGGCTCCATTAACCGTAATGAACTGACGAAACTTCCTGACTTCGGAAGAAGCGTTTCCAGGGCCAACTACGCAGTAGGGCAGCCTTATCTGCAGGTCGGACGCCCGCTGAATGGATTTTACCTGATGAAGTACCTGGGCGTATATCCTACAGATGAATCAGTACCTGTCAACAAATACACCGGCAAGCGGCTCTACCCCAATACGAGTGGTTTCACCTCGCAGGATCCGTACAGAGCCGGTGATATCATGCTGCTGGATGTGAATGGTGATGGAAAGATAGGAGTAGGGGATAATTCCGACAGGGTATATTGTGGCGATCCTAATCCGAAATTTACCGGCAGCTTCTCCCATTCTTTCAGTTACCGCTTCAGGAACAACGCTATTCTGCAACTGGATCTGTTCTTTAACTATTCTGTAGGAAACAAGGTATTTAATAAGGTACTGGCAGATCGTATCAAAGGCGTCAGCTGGACGGCCAGTGAGAATGTTAACTATCCTGGCGGACAAAAGAACCTGCTGGATGTGTCGGACCTGGATTTCTGGACGCCCCAGCATACCAATGCGAAATTTCCGGTACTGAATCCCTGGAGATATTATGGCTATTCGAGTTACGACTTTATCGGCAACTATGAAACAAATACAGATCTGTTCCTGGAAAATGGCAGCTTTATCCGCCTGAACAATGTGAATCTCAGTTACGATTTTTCCACGCAGCTGCTGAATCGCATCAATATCAGGAAACTCCGGGTATATGCCGGTATGAGCAATGTATTCATTCTTACAAAATACTCAGGGGTGGATCCGGAAAACGTAGATCCGTATGGGTATGACCTCGGGAATGGATATCCAATTCCATACAAATTTAACTGTGGTTTTAACTTTGAATTTTAGCAAGATGAAGATAACTGCCAAATGGAAAAATACAACGATCTGCGCGCTGCTGGCCGCTTGTACGTTATTGTTTTCCTGTAAGAAAATACTGAATCCTGATGTGATAGAGATGCCCACTGCTGAAAATGCGATTGCTAGTTCCGCAGATGTAGAAAAAGCAGTAGCTGCGGCATACTCGTTTCTGCGTGTAGTCGTTCCCGATAAAGTCTTCCTGATGGGAGATGTGCGGGCGAACGTATTTTCAAGCTATTCGCAAAACCAGAATGTCAGAACGGAAACATGGATAGCCACCAATGCGGCGGCGTCGTTGCTGAATAATGGTGGCGGCGACTGGAGCCAGTTCTATACGGTGATTGCGCAATGCAACCTCGTGTTAGAAAAGATCCCGCAAATCAGCAGCTATGATAACCAGCTGCGTAAACGCCATTTGGGCGAAGCCAGCTTTATCCGGGCGCTGACGTATTTCTACCTGGTTCGTTTCTGGGGTGATGTGCCAATGAATCTGAAAAGTGTGAATATTGAAAACCTGTCGAGAACTCCCCAGGCTGATGTATTCAGGCAAATTAATGCGGACCTGGATGTAGCCATTGCCAATTTGGAGCTGGATTACGGGGATGGCGACCGGTCAGTAAGGGCCACCAGAGGCGCTGCGTGGGCTATCAAGGCACACGTGCTCGGATGGTTGCAGGACTATGCAGGTTGCGAGAAACTGTGCGACAGTGTTATCTCAAAGGGCCCTTATAGCCTGGTAACGGATACTACGAACCTGATCAGCATTTTTGTGGGCAAGTCGAGAGAAGGGATCTTCGAATTGAATTTTGACGCCAGTCTGAGGGAAGTGCAGAAGAACCGCGTTTATAACAGAACCTTAGGCCGGCCCTGGTATAAAGATCAGTCGGACGGCGGCGGTGGCACCGATAAATTCATTCTCTCGCCTACACGCGTGCAGCTCAATACCATGTTTCCGCCCAGTGCAAAGGATGCAAGGCTATTTACCTGGTTCATCAGGGAAACAGTGTTACAGGGTGTTGCAGACGACCGTATCTATCTGGGCAAATACAGATCCCTGCAATTAAAAGGCGATACCTCTTCCCAGAATATCAATGAATCCAATATTATCATCACCCGTCTGCCGGATATTATGCTGCTACGGGCAGAAGCCCTGGCAAGTCCGGCTGTAGGCCGCCCCGGTGAAGCAATCATCCTGCTCAATAAAGTACGGGCACGCGCCTACGCAGCTCCTTATAACGGCGGCGGTAACCTGGCGGATACGATTCTGCTGGAACGCAAGAAAGAAATGATCGGAGAAGGGCAGTATTTCTTTGACCTTGTGAGAACCAGAAAACTTGATAAAGACTCGAAGATCACCGACGGCGACTGGTATCAGAAAGGAGCCTGGTTGTTACCCATTGACCAGAGCGTCATTGCCAAAAGTAATTTCATGATCACCCAGAATGATTACTGGAAATAATTTATTGTATGAAGAAGATCGCTATAAAAAAAGCAATATTGATGGCCGGTGCTGCAATGATGCTGCTCACTGCGTGCCGCAAGAATAACTATTACATCGATGGAGGTTTATCGGGCCAGTCTGCAGCAGAAATGCAAATGACAGTATATGATTTCCTGGCCAGCAGAGCGGATCATCAGTTCGACTCCCTCATCAAAATCATCGACCTGACAAACAGCAAAACGCTGGTGAATCAGCCGAATATCACCTTCTTTGCCCTGAACAATAAAGCTGTACAGCGGTTTCAGCTGAACTTCAAACCCGACGACCGGCAGGGAGCAAGACCACTGGACGAGATCGGGAAAGATACCCTGGTGAAACTACTGGGCAGGTTCATCATTCCGAATATGCGTATCTCGCTCGAACAGGCGGTGAAAGACGGACAGAAATATTACGCTGCAGTAAACGGCGACAGCCTGTACATCGCTGGCAAAGGTGGTGGTACAGGAGTAAGCAGTTCCCTGCAAACATCTGCCTATAGACTGGAATTTACACACGTAAAAATACCGGGAACAGATACCGTCCAATTTGTCGGGAATATGCAGACGCATAACCTCGTCACCGCTAACGCTATGGTGCATGTAATGGATAACCGCGCCAGCTTTGCGGCAGGCTTTAAACAGAAATATTTCAGATAGCCTTAATTGTTTTGAACTATGAAAGTATCATTCAATATAAAAAATCTTTGCTGGCTGGTGCTCATCATCTTTGGTGTTTCCTGTAAGAAGGATAATGCCGATGGATTCCTCAGCCCGGCCCTTAAATATACCAATCCTACTATTAAAGCGGTGGTAGGCGCTTCCCTGGTACAGTCGGGGGCTATGGTCACCGACGAATCTACCAAGCCGCTTTTGTTTACCATTGATGCTATACGCTACGATGACGGCACCCTCGCCGACAAAGTAATGTCGTATAAGGTAGATACCTATTTCTGGAAAGCGGAATATACGGGTAAGGAGAAAACCATTGCAGACGTAGATAAAAAGCGTACAAAAGTGAACCGTCCGGCAATTGATATCAACCCGGAAAATGGGATGGTCGTCATCTATCCGGAAGCAAGAGACACTATGAGGCTTGCAAAAGGACGGTATGTAATTGATGTGAGAGTGAAGAACAGCGCAGGAGAACGACTCATCAAGTCGGCGCTGACCATCGATGTCAGCTATGCAGGACCTTATACCTATCGTTTCGCTGGTGTTGACGGGAAGCTGACCGGTATTGATGTAACGGTAGACCGGCTGGAAAATACCGGCAAAAAGATCCTGGTATATGTTGTTGACAAAGATGGTAACCCGGTTGATCCCAAAAAACTATTGGGATACGATTATGCGCCCGCCAACTCGCCGGACCCGGATCTGAAAGACTGGCATAACCTGGGTTTGGGAAATCCTACCAGTTACACTGAATTCCCGGACCACCTGGAGCTGGAAGTTGCCGGTTTCCCCATCCCTTATGTTGCCGGCCAGGTTGCACGCATTGATATGTACAATAACGGGGATGTTAATGGCAGCTATTTTAACTACTGGTTCGATGTATCCTTTCAACAGGAGGGAGTATGGAAGGTGACGATCAGGTTGAAGTATAACTGATAGCCTTTAGTCTTTAGTAAAATGCAGCGAAGATCACATGTATGGTCTTTGCTGCATTTTTATTAAACGCTGACAGCTGTTTTTTCCTTACATTAGTAATGTAATGGATAATCTTATTGCATGAAGCGATTATTTGATTTAGCTGCGGCGCAGGAAAGCAGCCGCTCTGGCGGCGTGATGCTGGCGTCTAAAGTAAATGGAGCATGGAACACCCTTTCCTGTGAAAATGTGATGCAACAGGCCCGGAGCCTTGCTGCTGGTTTGTTAGGCCTCGATATCCGGAATGAAATACTGGAGCCTGAGAAGCAGGAAAAAATTGTGATTGTATCGCAGAACCGGCCGGAATGGATTATCACGGATCTGGCGGTACAACAAACCGGCGCTATTCTGACGCCTGTTTATCCGACTATCAGTCCGGCTGAATTTGCGGCCATCCTCAACGATGCGGAGGTCCGGATCATTATACTGGCGAACAAGGATCTGTACGATCGTTTTCAGCCGGCATTTGCGGATATTCCCACGCTGAAGCATGTATTTTCCTTTGATGAGGTGCCGGGAGTGCCTGGCTGGAAAACGCTGGCGGCCACGCCCGAAGGGGAAGCGAAACGAAAAGCCGTCTGTGAACGTATTACTGAATCCACGATTGCAACGATCATTTATACGTCGGGCACAACAGGCGCTCCTAAGGGAGTGATGCTGAGTCACCGTAACATTGTAAGCAATGTAATGGATTGTATGCCGGTATTTCATTTTGCCCGTAAAGACGACCGGGCGCTGAGTTTTCTGCCACTTAATCACATCTTTGAAAAAATGCTTACCTACCTGTACATCAACACCGGGTTGGGGATTTACTATGCGGAAAGTATGGATACCATAGGGGATAACCTGCGGGAAGTAAAGCCAATGGTGTTCACCTGTGTGCCGAGGCTGCTGGAAAAGGTATATGAGCGCATTATGGCGAAAGGACTGGAGCTTACCGGTATCAAGCGGGCATTATTCTTCTGGGCGGTAAACCTGGGTAAGGAATATGATAATATCAACCGGGGCTCATTTTTTTACCGGTTACAGTTGTCGCTGGCCAACAAGCTAATCTTCAATAAATGGAGGGAAGCCCTGGGAGGCAGGGTGGAAGCGGTAGTCAGCGGATCGGCTGCGTTGCAGGAAAAACTGATCCGTATTTTCTCGGCTGCCGGGGTGACGGTAATGGAAGGATACGGGCTAACCGAAACTTCGCCGGTAATTTCGGTGAACCGGCTGGAGAGTAAAGACCGGCGCATCGGAACAGTAGGACCAGCCATTCAGAACGTGGAGGTAACCCTCGCGGAAGACGGGGAGATCCTGTGCCGCGGAACGAATGTGATGGTGGGCTATTATAAGCAGCCTGCGATGACAGCAGAGGTCATCACCCCCGATGGATGGTTTCATACCGGCGATATTGGTACCTGGATAGAGGGCCGTTTCCTGAAGATCACCGACCGTAAAAAGGAGATCTTTAAAACCTCCGGTGGTAAGTATGTAGCACCGCAGGCCATTGAAAATAAAATGAGGGAAAGCCCTTTCATCGAGCAGATGATGGTGGTAGGTCCCGGCCGCAAATATGTAACAGCCCTGATTGTGCCTAATTTCTCGCAGATCCGGAACCGGTTCACCGGGCAGGGTGTTAAGCTGCCGGACGATAACAAGGCGCTGGTGAAAGACCCCGTGGTGATACAGCTGATCCAGGAGCAGGTCGATAAATACAATCCGTTATTCGGACATGTTGAACAAATAAAGAAATTCACGTTGCTGCCGGCAGAGTGGACAGTCGACAATGGGGTGCTGACGCCTAAATTATCCTTGCGCCGGAAAGTGATCGAGCAACAATACAACCAGGAAATTGAAACGATGTACGCATAAAAAAGGGGCTGACGTTTCAGCCCCTGCATTCATCACTCTAGTACCCCGGGTTTTGTTTTAATCCCGGTGACGCATTGAGCACATTTTGCCCTAACGGGAATATAGCAGTATGATCGTCTGCATCCGGTTTCTTATCCCACCAGGTGCCGGAATTGAAAACACCCCAGCGAATCAGGTCCGTTCTTCTTCTGGCTTCTACCAGGAACTCACGGCCCCATTCGTCCAGCATTTCCTGATCCGTTAACTGGCTGCCATCTGGCTTGTACAGGCTTTCTGAGCCGGCAGGGTAGTTGCGTACGCGCACGGCATTGAGCAGTACCGCTGCTCCTGCTTTATCGCCCGCTCTGTATTTGCATTCCGCATAGGAATAATATACTTCCGCCAGCCTGATCTCTGCATAGGCTGAGGAGATCTTATTGGCATCACTACTGGGATAGTAGGGATATTTTACCGGGAATACGCCGGAATTATGATCACCATGATTCATGTCGGATTCCTTATCGGCGATAGGCGTGCCGGGAGGTGTACCGAGGAACATACCCACCTGATCGCGCAGGAACAGCGGATATGGCCCCTTATTACCTCTTACGGTATCCTGTTTTCCATCTGCATTGATATAGGGAAGATAGCCATAGAGGAACATGCCTTCACGCGTGCTATGCCCAAGGTTCTGGTATTTTTTGAGCCGGTAATCGTCGGGGTAACGATGAAACCTGATGAAAGGCTTTCCTAACGTAAACGTATACTCGATGCTGTCTACGTCACGGCCTGGCTGTAAGGCGTACTTGGGGTTGGCATCCCCGAAGTCGGTGAACCCGAAGTAGCGGGTTGCCTGGTAAGGCATCATCCAGAAATACATACCACCATCGTATTGCCAGTGTGTGAGACCAAAGCTGCCGGGGAAACCAAAAACGGTTTCGGTGGATTGGGCATTGTTGTAGTCGAAAGGAGCATCCCATCTGCTTTCCAGTGCATAAGCGCCGTATTTGCCATCGATGATGTCTTTGCAAACGGCCGCACAATCAGCAAACCGGTCTTTGCCGGTGTATACTTTTGCATTCAGGTAAAGTCGCACCAGTAAAGCCGCAGCGCCACCTTTTGTCCAGCGGCCAATGGCATTTTTACCCAGACTTGCATTGGTGGGCAGCGCTGGTAAGGCATCTTTCAATTCTTTCTCTATAAAATCAAAAGCTTCCTGGGGAGGTACCTGAGGGCCTGATTTCGTTTCGCCTTTAACTTTGGTAACGATGACCATATTGCGGTAGAAATCCAGTACCCTGATGTTAAGCCAGGCCCGCAGGGTTTTCAGCTCTGCTATATAATCATCCAGCTCCGCCTGAGCGAGGCTGAATTTCGACGGATCTTTGATGCTCTGCAGATCTTCCAGGGAGTTTGTGGCCAGGTTAATCCCCTGGTAGAGCGCATTCCAGGCATCGCTGGTGTAGTTGTCGTTCGGCGTCCAGGTGTGGTAATGCACCCGCTGATACTGCGCCCCGTCGTACCAGTCGCCCTGCCTGTTTAACGTCATCAGTTCATCGGTACTATTCTCCTGCAACATAAATGTAGCACCACCTTGTATACTCCAGTAGGAGTGCTCAAACGGACGGAGGAAGTCGCGGATCACATCCGCTTTGGTCTGCAGGAAATTTTCCGAAGTGATCCGGTCGTACAGTTGTTCATCCAGTTTGGTACAGCTGCCGGCGAAAACGAGCGCCAGTACCAGTAGTGAGCGGGATTTTATTTTACGTATCATAAGTTCTCAGAAGTTAAGTTGAAGACCAAATAGTAATTGTGTAGTGGCCGGGTAGTACGACAATGAATTGTTAACACCCGGATACAGGCCGTTCACCGGGATCAGGTCCGGATCGCCGCCGGTGAATTTGGTGAAGGTGTGCAGGTTACGGGCAGTGGCATATATGCGCAGAGAGCGTACATATTTGAACTGTAACGGCTGCGTATATCCCAGATTAACATTGGCGATTTTCACGAAGCTCCCGGGTTCCAGGAAATAGTCCGACAGGGCTGATCCGGTAGAAGGATTGGTCAGTTTGGAATACCTGCTGCCGTTGTAGGCAGAAGTAAGCACATTGGCATCCGATTGGGTGGCCGGTGTACCGAGATAAAACGCTACCGTATTGAAGACCTTGTAGCCGAAAGAGCCGCGCAGGAAGATGCTCAGATCCCATCTTTTGTAACTGAAGCTGTTACCCAGGCTGGCGGTAAACTGAGGCAGGCCATTGCCGACGAATTGTTTATCGTCGTTGTTGGCTTTGTCTGCCGTAACCACTTCGCCTTTTTTGTTATACACCAGCAGGGCGCCGTTAGCATCCACCCCGGCCGATTTCAGGGCATAGAAGCTACCGATGCGCCTGTCTTCCTGCAGGCGTTGCAGGTTGCCCGGGCTGCCTGGGGCAGGCATCCCTACCACATCTATATAAGTTTGTCCTTTGAAAAGATCGTTGGAGAACGACACGAATTTATTGCTGTTGCTGGCGCCCGCAAATGACACGCTGTACGTAAAGTCGCGCTGTTTAACCACGGTAGCGTTCACCTGCAGCTCTATCCCGGTGTTTTTCATGGTACCCACGTTAGCGTAGGTTTGCCCCTGTATATTAGGTGGATTGGACACCGCATAATATCCGAGCAGATCTTTGTTGGTGCGGATATAATAGTTCAGGCTACCGCTGATCCGGTTGTTGAGCAGGTCGAAATCCAGTCCTATGTTGAAGTTCAGCGCCTTTTCCCAGCGGAGGTTATAATTGGTGTTCTGGCTTGGGCCCCATACCTGGTAAGTGGTGCCGTTGAAAACATAATAACCATAACCACTATAGGTATCCAGTGAAAGATAATTACCGAAATCCTGGTTGCCTGTTTCACCATAATCGGCGCGGAGTTTCAATTCATTCAGCCACCGTACGTTCTTCATGAATGATTCCTGTGTAAGTCGCCATGCTGCGGACACTGCGGGAAAATATCCCCATTTGTTGTTGCGCCCGAACTTGGAAGAACCTTCCCGCCGGAGGCTGGCCGACAGGAAATATTTCTGATCCAGATCGTAGTTTACCCTGCCAAAGAAAGCGATGAGTCTGGAGCTGTTCTTATAGGAGCCAACGCCGTTCTGCCCTGGCTGCAGGTTCCAGAGGCCGGAGCCCAGGTTGTTGTAGGTGAGCACATTGGAAGGAAAATCCTGGTTGGAAGCAGAAAAACCGGAAGAAGTGAACTGCTGGAAAGAATAACCGGCGAGCAGTTTTACGGAATGGATACCAGCATCGAGTGCATAATTACCGATCCATTCGAAGCTCTTCTGGTCGTTTTCATCGAGGCCCTGTGATGCCGAGTTACGACCGGTACCTCCATTGCTGACAGACACATTGGTATTGGTGTTAGGGGTGAAATCCATCTTGCGGAAAGAAGAGTTCACCTGTCCTACGGTGAGGATCGTATTCAATCCGGGCAGGAGGTTCACTTTAAACGATCCGTTGATATCGAGGTATTTTATCTCCTGCTGTGAAAGTATTGTTTTAGCGGCTTCCACCGGGTTGTTCGCAAAGAATCCCGTTTTAATATAAGCATATCTGCCGGCACTGTCGTAGGGCGATAGTGTAGGGTTCAACGTTAGTGCGTAGTTGAACGCACTATAATCGGCCAGGTTGGTTTTAGCCACTCTCGGCGCCACGTTGAGGCTTACATTATATCGTCCGTTGGCGGAGTTGTGGTTGAGATTGAGCCTTGCTCCATATTCTTCTTTTGAGGAGCGGTAATCGATACCATTAGCCTTGCGGTAATCGACCGAGGCCATATAGTTGGTACGGTCGGAGCCACCGGAGAACTGAAGCGTGTGTTTCTGGGAAAGTGCCGGATCGCGGCTGACAGCCTTCAGCCAGTCGGTGTTGCCGCCAAAGTCGACACCCCGTTTGTGTGCGAGGAATTCGTCTTTCGAAAGCACGTGCAGTTTATTGGTGATGAAATCCACGCCAACGTATCCATCATAGAACAGGCGTGAATCGGATGATCCTTTTTTGGTGGTGATTACAATTACGCCATTGCTGCCACGGGTACCGTAGATAGCAGACGCCGCGCCGCCTTTGAGTACATCGATCGATTCGATATCGTTCTGATTCAGGTTATCGATGTTGCCGCCGGGGATGCCGTTGATCACGTAGAGAGGCCCTAATCCTGCATCACGGGAGGAAACGCCGCGCAGCTGGATGCTGGGGGTGGAGTTGGGATCAGCTGCCGCGCTGTTGGCAATGGTGAGGCCGGCTACCTTTCCCTGCATGGACATGAGTGCACCGTTGCCGCCTACCGACAGCAGCTCATTGGAGCTCAGGTGCGTGATGGCACTCGACACTTCCTTTTTGTTGAGTGTGCCATAGCCCACGCTGATCACATTTACATTGCCCAGGTTGACGCCGCTCATGGAAAGGGCTATACGAATATCGCCACGGTTGCCTACTGCAACGGTTTTTTCGGTATAGCCCACAAATGATACTACGAGGGAAATGCCGGCTGTGGTTCGCGGCAGGGAGAAATCTCCCTTTTCGTTGGTGACGGTACCCCGCGTTGTTCCTTTGACCGTGACCGTAGCGCCTACCAGTGGCTGCCCGCTTTCATCCGTCACTTTCCCCCGCACTACACCGGTGGTATCGGCAATAGCCGGCCTGAAAGGAACAGGCTCAATAATAACTACCTTATCGCGTATACGATAAGTAAGCGGAAGCCCTTTCAGGGCCTGATCCAGCGCATTGCCGAGAGAGGCATCCCTCACATCCACAGTTACCGTAGTGAATTTGTCGACCACGGATTCATTCCAGAGAAAGGAATAATCGGAGCGGGATTCTATCAGCTTGAAAACTTTCTCCAGGGTAATATTCCTGGCTGAAATAGTCAGTCCCTGGGAGTAACCTGCTGCACACACGTGGAGTGCACCTGCTAAAAGCAAAACAGCGGTTAGTTTCATGATAAGTGGCAATTTGGAAGGCAAACGAGTTCCCCTGGCAAGTACTTTGCCATAAACGAGTAGTTGCATACTTTTGCAAAAGTGGATTAGTTGTTAAACAGTCATTTTCCTGAAATTGGTTGAATTAACAGACAGGTCCGCTGTTTCAGGATCCTGAGGGCAATCAGGATCCTTTTTTATGTGGACCATACTGACATAGTTAGATTTAAGTTTTCATACACGTGGTTTATATGGGTGATAGAAATGAATACTTCACATCAGGGAAGTATTGTCACTGTTTTTCCGTTGGTAGTATAATGCACGCCGTTTTCTCCCAGGAATTCCAATACCACTGAGAGGTTGACATTTCTGTGCAGAGAGCCGCCGATATGTATATCCGGCACTTTGCCGGCATATACAACATCCACATCATACCATCTGGAGATGCGGCGCATCAGCTCTGCAAAGTCCGTATTATTCAATGCCAGGCGGTCTTTTGTCCACGCCACGGCTTGTTCCGTATCAACGGTTTTGGCTGATAATTTCCCGGTATTTTTTTCGATGCTGGCCTGCTGACCGGGTTGCAGGAGCATAGCAGTGGAGGTAGTGTGTATTTTCACGGACCCTTCCAATAACGTGGTAGTCATATTTTTTTCATCATCATAATCGGCAACGTTGAAGCTGGTACCCAGCACCCGTATCTGTGCGCTATGTGCCTGTATAATAAAAGGCATTTCAGGATCGGGCTTCACCTCGAAATAGGCTTCCCCGCTGATGTCTACGCGTCTTTCTTTTCCGGTGAACGCCGCAGGGAACCTGATCTGGCTGCCGGCATTCAGCCACACATGTGTACCATCGGCCAGCACCAGCCTGAATTGCCGGCCCCGGGGAGTAGATACGGTGTTGTACACCAGCGAATCCCCCGAAGATCCGCGCTGGCGCTGATAACTAAGCTGCCCTTCTTCCTTCTGAAGGTTCGTGGCGCCCTGCCTGGCCAGCCGCCCGTTTCCGGCACTATCCAGCAATATCTGTTGCCCGCTGCCAAGTGTAAGCATGGCACCACTTTTCCCGGGAGGCGCATCGAAATGGATGGCTACCGGGATGGGCGTGGGAGCATGTGCCGGGCGACTGAACCAATACACGCAAATACCTGATAACAATACTGCCGCTGCCGCCACTGCTGCTTTCCACCAGGGAAACACCTTCTTTTCCGGGCCCATGCGCGATTCCATTGCGGCAAAAATATCCGCAGGTGCGTAGTCCCGGGCACTGCCGGCGTAGGCCGGATCATGGAAGGTTTCCTCCAGCCAATGATCCACCACTTCGGGAAAGGCACCCTGATGTATATACTCATACAACAACGCCAGCTCGTCTTCATTCAGCTGTTCGTCGCGGTACTTTCTAAGTAACTGCTCAAATTCGTCTTTGTGCATCATTTGTCCGTTAGTGGGCTATGCCGGTCTTTATTACAAAGACGGATCTCCTTTAAAAAGGAAAACATCCATTTTCAAAAAAAATGAAAATAAGCATGGCCCAGGTATAGTAAAGTAATTATAAACAGGTTGTCGGGGTCATTCACCAGCAGCTTTCGCAACAGGAGCAATGCACGTACCATATAGGTTTTGGACGACAGCGGGGAGATTTCCAGCCGGCCCGCAATTTCTTTGTGACTAAGGCCTTCCAGGTGGCTGAGTGTAAATACCTGTTGCAGTTTGGGGGGCAGGCTCTTGATAGCAGCCTGTACCTGGTGTCCCAACTGCTTGCGTTCCAGCAGCTGTTGCGGAGAGATAGCATTGCCCGAGAAGTACTCCTGCAGGAATTCCCGGTTCGATTCCCGGAATACCGTTGTCCGGAGCTGGTCCCGTACCATGTTCCGGGCAATGGTGAACAGGTATCCTTTAAAATTCTTTATATCCGGTAATTTATCACGATGATCCCAGACTTTCAGGAAAATATCCTGGCTGAGATCTTTGGCCAATTCAGGAGATTTGGTCAGATGAAGACAGGAGCCGAACACCTGATCCCAATAAGTTTCAAATAACTGCCGGAATGCCTGCCGGTCGCCATCCGACACCTGCAGCAACAGCTCATATTCTGTATTTATGTTATCGTTATACAATGGGCTTTAAAGTAAAATGCAAGGTTGAAAATACATAGTATATATGGCATTTTAATAATCTGCCATGGTTATAGTATTTTATTTACATTTAGCATCTATGATTACCGCCACGTCATCCGACAAAAACAGGGTAGTAGAGATACTCACCGCTTCTTTCGACACCAATAAAAGTGTAAACTATATTGTAAAACAAGGAAATGAACGAATGGCCCGCATCAGGAAGCTGATGGAGTATTCGTTTGATGTTTGCTTGTTATCTGGCGTTGTTTATCTTTCGGAAGACAGGAATGCCTGCGTCCTTACCTTACTGCCGGATAAAAAGAAAACCGGTCTTCAGACGATCTGGTGGGATATCCGGCTGATATGCCAGGTGACCGGCCTGTCGGGCATCCGTAAAACGCTGCAGCGCGAGGCGCGTATCAAAAAAATGTATCCTGCCATAAAGATGAACTATCTATGGTTCATTGGGGTGACGCCTGCGGAGCAACATCGGGGAGCAGGCAGCAGGCTGCTGAAAGAGGTGATCAATAGCAGCGGTCGCCCGGTTTATCTTGAAACGTCGATGCCGGAAAATGTGAACTGGTACCAGCGTCATGGGTTCGAAGTATACGCTACACTGGCTTTTGAATATGGGGAGTTGTTCATGCTCAGAACATTCTAGCTTCGTTTGTTGCTTCTTTTGAAGCAACAGGGGCATCACGCCCCTGTCAGTTATTTTTCCAGCACAGGAATCAGGTGTTCCCATTTCAGTTGCCGCGCGAAATCAAGGGCTGTTTTGCCAGCCCGGGTTACGGCCTGCCGGTCAGCGCCTGCTTCAAGCAGCGCTTCCACGCTTGATTTATTACCTGCAATTGTTTCGCGATGCAAAAACGTATACCCGTCCTCGTTAGCAGCATTGATTTCGGCAGGATGAGCAGTAAGGAATTCTTTCAGTTTATCCTTCATGTTAATACTCATCGGGTGTTCCACGAGGTATTCAGGATGTTCTCCCTGCTTTGTCACGACTTCAATATTATTGAAATCCCCGAAATCCAGTCCCCAGGCTTCGTCGTGCTCCTTACGTTCCGCATCATCCATCTGCGACCGGAGATAGTGGATGGTAAAACCGCCGAAGGTTTTGTGCATGGTCGTAAACAGCCAGTCGCTGAGCTGGTACAAGGGAACGGCGATATGATCACCTTCCCGTACATTGGTCAGATCATTGGGACTGTTGATGAGCACCCCGAAAATATTGTCGCCATCGAAGCCCACTTCATTTACCCACATATGTTCTACGATTGGTTTACCAGGGTCATCGGTTTCCTGGCTGAAAGCAATTTTAACAGCAGCCATCCCCAGTGCCGGAACGATTCTGTGTTGTTCCCAGGACGATTCCCGCCAGAAATATTTGAATGTTTCCCTGGCTTTTTCAAAGGCTCTTTCCATGCCTTCATCACTTGCTTCGGCATAAAATATTTTGTTCTCTTCCATCCTGATATAGTTAAAATGATGTTTGTGTGTTATGGGTGCATGTTCCGTCTGGGATTAACCGGGTACTAAATACAGTCAGGCTAAGATAGGGAATTATCATTAATCAGCGTATGCTCCTTTCCGTTTGTATTTTCCCCGTTGCATCCTACCTTTGCCGCATGAAGTATATCGACTGTGCCGGACTGATTGTCGTAAAAGAACGGAAACTATTGCTCGCCTTCAGCAGCAATAAAAAGGCCTGGTACCTCCCCGGAGGAAAAATTGACAGAGGAGAAACTCCTGTGGCAGCGCTGAAGCGGGAAGTACGGGAAGAGCTGAATATAGATCTGCCCGAAGAAACGCTTCAATGGTATTACTATATCGAAGCACCAGCCTTCGGAGAGCAGGAGTTACTGATGAAACAACATTGTTTTATACACGACCTGCAGCAGGAGCCAAGGCCCTCCGCAGAGATCGAAGCAATCAGATACTTCACGCCCGCATCTTACAAAAACGAAATCCACCAGGTGAAAGGGGTATTGCTGGCATTTGAAAAATTGCAGCAAGACGGGCTGGTAGACGGATGATCAGGGCTTGTACCGTGTTATCGTGATCCGTTGTACCTTGCCCTTCGTATAGTAGTTACCGTATAATCGGTGTGGCGCCTCGCCCTCGTAAACATCTTCCATTCCTTCCATGATAAAATAATCTGCTGTTGGTTTCAGCCCGTTGTAGTGCAGAAATTTTATCTTCTTTTCTTCATCAGGCGCCAGATATTCCGGGCGGTAAAAATATCTCTTTTTGTTTTTGCTGTTGGTTAAACGCACACAACTGGCACCTACATATCCATCGCCCAATATAAACTGTATGGTGTAACCGGGCATGCTGCCCTTGTAGAATACCTGCTCATAAGCTTTCTGCGAGAAGGCAAAGAACGGCAGAAGTATCAGGCATACGATGGGCAACAACCTGGTCATAACAGCATCAGGAACTATATAGTGAAAGATAAGTATTATCGAAATTACGGTTCAGCAGATCTTCTTTTCTTATGAAGAAATGGATACAACCTGCATCCCACCAAAGGAAACCTGTTTCATCAGCACTGTCGAGCTCCAGCAGCATCAGCATATTATTTAATTCATGATCCAACGCCGCCTCATCTCCGCTGAAATGTTTCAATAGTGCCTGGCGTGCATTGGCGGGTTTGTAGTCGTAGTATTTTTTCAGGATGATATTGATGGCAGCTTCAATTTCACTGTCGCTGTGCTGGCCGGCAGGATAGCCCCACATCAGGCCTGCAGAGGTATTTAGTTGTTTTGTCATATCTTCATACGCTTCAAATGCTTCATCCGTAAGCTCTTCTTCCAGGTAATTGTAATTAGGCGGCATGAGGGATTTAACAGCATTGAATTTCCAGCCGGTGAAAGGTTCGTATGTATCATCCAGTATAGTGGATCCTTCGGGCCTGGTGAGTACGAGATCGTCCTTCGAGGGCACCCAGATTACCTTATGTTCAATGTTATACGCCGGTTCATCTATGCCCATAAAAAAATACAGCATGCCATTGGCAGGCAGCAGCTGCAAAGGATCTGCGGAGTTTAACGTGGCGAGATCCAGTTGCGCAATGAAGGTCATCCGGCCTCCCTCTTTGGTCAGAGGCCATTGAAAGCCTGCAGGCAGATCCGGAAAGCCTGCTATACGGTTGTTGCCGGCAGTATGGTAATTTTCTTTTTCGCTGTACGATAGCCGGGTTACGGACTTCGTTGTTTCAGCAAGATAGCTTTCCATTAATTCCAGGCTCGACTCCTTTATCAGCGCTTTTAAGCCCTGCTCGTTTAGTTCCATATGCTAATTTTTCTTGTCACAACAATGGTTTACTGCTTCGCAAATTACCCATTTTTCAGGTTAACAGCGAAACGAACAGGAATTTCTTCAGCAGCAGAAGCAGGAGCAAGCTATGCCGGGGCTATAGACTCCGGCATAGCCATCTGTACTTAACGTACTGTGCTTACTTTTTTTCGCAATTTCTCGAGGTGTAATGATACCGCTGTTTTGCTCATATCGCAAGGACCGGGAATCCCGTTAATCGTTGCTTTGGCGGTATATTGCCACAGGAAATAATCCGTCCAGCCTTTAGGTAAGGGAGGAGTGGAAACTTTATTATAGTTAGCAATCCACAGGTGCATTTTCCCGAGGGTATGACTGGCAGGAAGATGTGCGTCAAGATAAGGCTTATTGGAATAGATCATACAGGGGATACCTGTGGTATTATAAACATCATTCAGGAAAACGATGAGCCAGTTGAGATAATCGGTTTTGTTCAACGGCGTATCCCAGCCGGTACTCATTTTCTCGAGGTCGATCGCCAGCCAGCGGGGCGCCGGCAGGGCGTTATTGCCGAACAGCGAGGTGAAATGCCCCGCCTCCTGTGTGGCGTCTTCTTCCGGGGTGAGGGTGCCCCCAGTACCGTGGTCGGGGTAGCCCAGGTGATAATAACTCACCCTGATGCCTGCTGCCTGTGCAGCTTTAGCATTCGTTGCTGCTTTTTTGTCGACTGTTCCGGTACCCAGCGACAGGCGTATGATAACGTCGGTAACGCCGTCGCCCGCAGCTTTGCGCCAGTCAATGCTGTTGTTGTTGCTGGAAACGTCAATGATTTTGTCTGCCATTTTCATTCGGTTTTCATATAAACAATGTGTTTCATTTAAGTTGTCAGGACTTCTTTGGGGTGCATCTATTCAGGGAAGTTTTTCCGGGGTTAATCCTGACAGCGCTGATATCTTCTCGTTATGCTGAGCTGTTGATTAAAAATCAGCTTTCTAAAGTTGTAATAAATATAGGTATTTTACCCGGGATTTAGGAGAGAGATAACAAAAAAGATAATATCCGGCAGTGTTGCTGCTGCTCCGTATGAATCGAATTGTTTTTTTACTATTTTTAATCAGCGCGTTCAACCAAATCAATGTAAGGGGGAGCAGCTTTTTGGGGGATGCAAATTAAATCAGACAAAGAACAGATATTACTGCGCGCAGTTGCGGCCGGCGACCAGCAGGCATTTAAGCAGTTATTCGATGAATACTGGGATAACATCTATGGTGTGGCTTTCACACTTACCCGGTCGCGGGAAATGGCGCGTGACATGGTGCAGGAGATCTTCGTCAGGCTTTGGCTGATGCGTGAAACGCTGGAGGAAAAAGACAACTTCCGTAACTTTCTGTTTATCGTCGCCCGTAATCATATTTTCAGTGAACTGAGGAAAAAAAGCCGCCAGCCTGCTTTTGTGGCGGAACTGGAAGAGTATTTCAGCGAAAGTCCTTTTCATGCCGATCATCCCGCTTTGTATAAAGAATCTGCTGCATTGCTGAACGCAGCAGTAGCCCGTTTGCCGGAACAACAACGGCAGGTCTACGAATTAAGCCGCGAAGAAGGCTGGAGCCAGGAGCAGATTGCTGCGCATCTTAATATCTCCCGTAATACCGTTAAAACTCATATGTCGAGAGCCCTGACGGCCATCCGGTTGTATCTCGAGGGCCATGCCACCGGCATATTGCTGATCATTTGCCTCATACGGGCGTTCCTTTAAAAAATTTTTTCCGGTCGTGTCATACCAGGTGATCCTGCCGGCGTCTTTACTATTACAAGCATTATTATGACCCGATTCAACACTTTATGGGAAGGGTATATTGCCGGCACGCTTACACAAGAGGAAGTAAGGGAGTTCATGACGTTGCTGGATAAGGAGGAAACACAGCTGGAGGAAGGTATCCGGGTCATGCTGGAAGAAGAGGAATGGAACGGACTTGCCCTCCCCGGTGAAAAGGAGATGATCCTCGAAGGTATTGCGGAGCGCGTGAAACCCGGCAGGATCAGGAAGCTGCTGAAACGATTGACAGTAGCCGCCGCTGCGGTGTTTTTCATCGGAGCGGGCGCCTGGTACTGGCATGATCATGTTCGCCGGGATGCACGGCCAGTAGCGGTGGTGATAAAACCCGGAGGCAGCAACGCATCGCTCACGCTCGCCGACGGATCGGTGATTCCACTCGATAGTGCCGGAAACCGTCGCGTGCAGCAGGGCAGCACTACGATACAGCAAATGAACGGGCGCCTGCAATACACCGTAAATAGCAGCAGCACCCATGTGGAGATAAATACGCTACGCACCCCCAAAGGCGGACAGTTTCAGGTGGTGTTGCCCGACGGTACCAACGTATGGCTGAACGCGGCCTCCAGCCTGCAATATCCCGTTGTATTTAATGGCCCCGAGCGGATGGTGACCCTCACCGGTCAGGCTTATTTTGAAGTAGCACATCACGCAGGTCAGCCGTTTAAAGTAAAGGTGAACAATATGGTGGTGGAAGCACTGGGTACCGGCTTCGATATCATGGCTTATACAGACGAAGCTACCATCAATACCACCCTGGTGGAGGGAGCCGTAAAGGTGAGTGCAGGCAGCGAAAATGTATTGCTGAAACCCGGGCAGCAGGCCCTGTTGAACGGCCGGCAGGATGCCTTTACCGTGAAACCCGCCGACATCAATAAGGTACTTGCCTGGAAGAGTGGTTTGTTCGTATTCAATAATACAGATCTGGCTTCCATTCTAAGGGAAGTAGGACGCTGGTATGATGTGGAAATTGTAAACGAGAACAACGATAATTCAAAACTATACGGCGGTAGTATCAGCAGGAAGAAAGATCTCCGGAGCGTACTCCGTTTGCTGGAAGCGGATGGCACGCATCATTTTAAAATAAGCGGCAGGAAAGTGATCCTGCTGAATGAATAAAAACAGGAACAATGAAAATCAACAATCAAAATGCTTAACACAAAAGTGATCCACGTATGAACTAACATCCGGCTACCAAAAAAACGGATCCCGATTGCAGTCGGAATCCGGATAATATCTGGTATCCCTAAAAATCTGAGCAAGACTATTTAAGTATCACCAAACGCCACAAAAGTATGTATTTAAACGTTACCGGAAAAGCCCCGGCGATGCGGGTGCTGTCAACCAAAATTTTCCTGGTTATGAAAATGACCGCTGCATGTTTACTTATTTTCTGCCTGCACGTCTGCGCTACAGGGTTCTCTCAAAAAGTGACCCTGTCAGTGAAAGATGCAGCCCTGCAGGCCGTATTTCCTGAGATCACGAGGCAAACAGGTATCTCTATTTTTTATGAAGAAGATGCCATACGTTATACCAGACCCGTGAGCATCCAGGTGAAAGACATGGACCTCCGGCAGGTACTATTGCTATGTGTGAAAGATCAGCCCATCAGTTTTGTGATGGATGAAAACAATATTACGATCAGGCGAACGGCCACGCGTAAACTGCCGGCGCCAGCCGTAGCAGATACCCTGCTGCCGGTTTCGGGTACCATCACCGATAAGAAAGGCGCGCCTGTTCCGGGCGCTACCATCCTCGTGAAGGATAAAAAAACCGGTACTACGTCGGGCATAGACGGGTCGTTCAGTATCAGGGTACATAGCACAGACAGTCTCATTGTGAAGTTCATCGGATACCAGCAACAGGTGCTGGGCATCGGCAACAGGCGCACGATCAACGTTACACTCACAGACACCGAAGGCGAAGGCCTGAACGAAGTAGTGGTGGTGGGCATGAACTTCCGGCAAACCAAACGCTCCGTTACAGGGGCCATGTCTACCATACAAACGAAAGAGCTGAAACAAAGTCCGGTAGCCAATCTTAACAACGCGCTGGCAGGCCGCCTGCCTGGCCTGATCACCGTACAGTCGTCCGGTCAGCCCGGAGAAGACGCCGCTGCCATGTACATCAGGGGAATTGCTACCTACGGCGGCAACACGGCTCCGCTGGTGGTGATCGACGGTTTGCCGAGAGGACAGGGCAGCTTCAGCCAGATCGATCCCAATGAAGTGGAATCTGTATCTATTCTGAAAGACGCCAGCTCTTCCGCCTTATATGGCATACAGGGCGCAAACGGCGTGATTGTAGTTACCACGAAACGCGGCAGATCAGGCCAGAAACCGGCTATCGATTTCACCGCTCAACAGGGTGTACAACAGGTGATGCGGCTGCCACGCCCGATGAACACTTACGAAAGTGCGCTCTATTTTAATGACTACGACCGCAACAACGGATCTGTTCAGCGTTTCAGCGATGAGGCACTGAAGATCGTGAAAGATAAATCTGATCCTTATTTATATCCCGATGTAAACTGGTATGATGAAATCCTTAAGAAAGCAGCAGCCCAGAATCAGTACAACATCAATATCTCCGGCAGCTCCAACAAAGTACGCTACTTTGTTTCCGGCAGCTATATCCGGCAGGCATCTTTATTAAAACATGGCGATCTGTTTAAGAAAAACTACGACAAGGCCAGTAACTTCAACCGTTATAATTTCCGCTCCAATATCGATATTCAGGCCACCGATAAACTACAGGTGCAGGTAGATCTGGCCGGCCGTCTCGAGCAACGCGTAGGGCCTATGCCCAGCTTCACCGAGGTATTTAATCAGATCAACAATATGCCTCCTTTCGCCCTGCCTGTGTTTAACCCCAATGGTACGCTGGGCGCCGCCAGTAATGTAGAAATACCCTACTGGAGAAACCCTTATGGGTTGGTAACACAAAGCGGTTACTATATCAATTCCACCAACGTCATGTATGGTACGATTTCCGCCCGGCATGAACTCGACTTTATATTACCGGGGTTAAGCGCACAGGCATTTTTTAGTTTCGAGAATAATAACTACAACACGGTTTCCCGTTCACAGGAATTTCCGGCGTACTGGTACAAGGGGCTGGATGCCCAGGGACAGCCGGTTTATCAGCAAACACGTATAGGCACCACGTTGTCTACTTCCGGCAACAACAACATTGAAAGATCTACGTATATAGATGCCCGTTTGAACTATGCCAAAAACTGGAATGATCATGCGGTAACTGCCCAGGTGCTGGCCAACCGCACGCTGCGGGTGTTTAACTTCGACCTGCCTTATGCTTACCAGGGTGTCAGCGGCCGCGTTACCTATGGCTACAAATCCCGTTATTTTGTAGAAACCAACCTGGGATACAACGGCTCCGAAAACTTTCCGAAAGGCAGTCGCTATGGCTTCTTCCCCAGCGCATCCGTAGGATGGGTGGCCAGCGAAGAATCTTTCCTGAAAGGCAATAACCTGCTCCGTTACCTGAAGTTCCGCGCTTCCTATGGTATGGTAGGAAATGATAAGATAGGCGGACAACGTTGGCTGTATCTGAACGATTTCGCGCCGGGCGATGGCTATAACTTCGGCGTGAATCCCGAATTCAAAGGCGGCTACAATGAAGCAAGGGTGGGGAACCCGGCCGTTACCTGGGAACACTCTGCTAAAGCCAATGCCGGGCTGGAGCTGTCGATATTACCGCACGATATGATACAGCTGACCTTCGATGTTTTCCATGAAAGAAGAACCAATATCCTCACCGATCCGCAGCGGGTACCCGATTACCTCGGTATCAGCGGTCTGGCACCACTTAACAGCGGCATAGTCGTGAATAAGGGATTGGATGGAGAGTTGCGTTTTAATAAGGCCTGGAAAGAAGTCAGCATGTTTGCCAACCTGCAGTTCACCTACGCGCGCAATAAAGTATTACAGAACGATCAGCCTGCACCGGCATTTCCCTATCAGGATCTGAGAGGCTACGAAGTAGGCTATGTACTTGGCTATAAGGCTATCGGCTTTTTCAAGGATGACGCAGATATCAAGAACAGCCCCACACAATCGTTCGACAATAAAACCATTCCCGGCGATATTAAATACCTCGACGTTAATCACGACGGCGTCATCAACGCATTCGACCGTGTGCCCATACAGGTGCAGAACGTGCCCCGTTATATGGGTGGCCTGTCGATAGGTGCATCCTGGAGAGGGCTCGATATCAGCCTGCTGCTGAACGGCGCTGCCGGCGGTACTGCTACCTACGTACCTCGTGTAAACGACCGCATACAGTTACAACGATGGACCCCCGAAAACCCCGACAATGCGAAGGTTCCGGGCGCGAAACAGTCTTCCAATAACACACTCACCTCCGATTTTTATCTGTTCAAAACTGACTACCTGAAACTCCGGAATGCTGAAATAGGTTATCAGCTGCCCAAATCATTACTGAAGCGGGTGAAGATAGACTATGCCAGGATATTCCTCAACGGGCAGAATCTGGCAATATGGGATAAGCTCTGGATCAAGGACCGCGACCCCGAAGCCGCCGGCTCCTGGAATCTGCCATATCCGCTGCAGCGGGTGTTTAATATGGGTGTCAATATCAGATTATAAAACGATTAACCGGAAAATATTATGTTAGCAAAAATAAATATCAGGCTGTATTCCGCGAAGATGGCGGCATTGGTGGCTGTGGTGATCCTGACTTTTTCTTCCTGTAGAAAAGACTTCCTGGAACGCGCTCCCAGCGATCTGATCGACGAAGACAAAGTATTCAGTAATATCGATAATGCGGAAGCGTTTCTCAACAACGCTTACCGCGAAGTGCCGACGCTCGTGTACCGGAATAAAAATGATAAGAGTGGTTACTATAACCTGGGTTCTGCTACGGATGAAGGTGCAGGTATGTGGGGACTGGATAATACCGCGGTGGCATTTAACAGCGGTAACTGGAACCCTGTAGCGTTTCCGCTGGATTGGTCGTGGTTCGCATATTACGCGTCTATCAGGAAAGTTAACGTCTTCCTGAAAAATTATCAGCGCATACCGGAAGAAGTATCCGGGCAATCAACCGGCAGCAAGAAGAAAAGAATGCTGGGAGAAGCCCACGGACTGCGGGCTTACTACTATTTCCTGTTGTATACCATGTGGGGAGAAGTGCCCATCATAGAGAATCCGTTGAAACCAGGAGGTACGGAAAATATTAACATACCGCGAAGCAAAATAAGTGACGTGATCGCATTTATTGATCAGGATTTGCAGGCTGCTATTGCTAACCTGCCGGCAACGCAGAATGTTTCCGATTTCGGGCGTTTTACATCTGCTACCGCTAAAGCGTTGCTGTCGAGGTTATACCTCTATTATGCCAGCGAATTATCTAATCCGGGCCATGATCAGGCGAGATGGAATAAGGCAATGGATGCATCCAAAGAAGCGATCGATTTTGCGCTGGCCAATGGTTACGCATTATGTGTAACCGACAATGGTGGCAAAAGAGCCTACGAAAGGGTATTCCTGGAAATGAATAATCCGGAAACCATCTGGTCGAGCTTCGGCCCTTACGAAGGCAATGGTAACTACTGGGATTTCTGGTCTGGCTCCCTGGGCACCGGTGGATGGTATGGCGAAAGTCCGCTGCAAGAAATGGTAGACTCCTATGAAATGCTGAATGGAGAGATACCCGTTACCGGCTACGATGCCAGTGGTGCGCAGATCATTAATCCTGCTGCAGGATACGATCCGGATCATCCCTTCGATAACCGGGATCCGCGTTTTTACCAGACTGTCCTGTACCACGGTGCCACCTGGAAAGGACGAACTGTAAATGTAGCACCTGGCGGAACAGACTACAGCACCGATAAACCCCGTGTCAATTATTTCTGGCGTAAATACATTCAGGAAGAGCATAACCTTTTCAGTGGCTCCGGTTTCAGTCAACGGCGGTTTATAGTATTCAGGGTGGGAGAGCTGTATCTGAACTATGCAGAAGCAAGAAATGAAGCAACAGGCCCTGATGCAGAAGTGTATACTGCTATTAATAAAATCCGCTCCAGAGCCGGTATGCCCGCATTGCCGGCTGGATTGAGCCAGGCCGCTATGCGTGAGAAGATCCGTCATGAAAGAAAGATAGAACTGGTGTTGGAAAACCAACGCTTTTGGGATGTAAGAAGATGGAAAATCGCAGAACGTACAGATAACGGCCCTGTGCACAGGATCAGCGTAACTACCACCGGGAAATTCTCTTATCCCGTATGGACAAGCCGCGTATTCGATAAGAATAAACACTACCTTTTCCCGATACCTCAAAGCGAAATTGATAAGAACCGGCAGGTACTGACGCAAAACCCCGGTTGGTAATCAAACTCAATCATATCCTGTTAATTCCCCTGCGGCGCTGGCCGCGGGGGGATAACAGCCTTTTATTATCTCACCTTAAATTTTCTGCATATGCATTACAGATTATTTTTAATGATGGTGGTTGGATGTTGGGTGATAGGATGTAAGAAAGACATTGAAAAAAAGAATACCACTCTTCAGCGTATTCCGCAGGGAAATGGACTCATGACCGTTGTTGGCTCCAGTGCTACCTATGACTCTATTCTCTGGGAAGTGGACACCGTAAAAAACGTACATCCGTACCTGTTTGATCAGATGGCGGGCATCGACAGATACCAGGGGCAGCTCTATATACTCGGCGGAGGCGGTACCATGTGGAATAACAGCTGGAATGGCTGGGGAATATGGAAAGGCGATAATGTCAACAATGCCGTGCAGCAGTCGCAGCCACAACCTGCTGCTAACTTTCCTTACTATCGTACGGAAGGAAACGACTGGTGTTTCTATTGGCTGATGGGACTTTGGATAGATCCGTCTGATGGTAAATTCTACTCCATTGCCTACAGTGAATACAACTACCTGAACGGTTGGGCCAGCGAAGCAAAGGAACGGCGCATGGGGCTTGCTACGTCGGTTAACAATGGACAAACATGGACCTATCAGGGCGATATCATTACGCAGGACAAATCCATCCCACCACCGGCGGGGCAGCAATATTACGGCGCGGGCGATCTTGATCTTTTCATTCCGGGCGATGGGTATGCGTATGTCTATTATAAAAAAGGCTTCTATTCACTGTCTACGCTGAACAGAACGGCGCAGGATATTTGTGTGGCCAGGTGCCTGCTCAATGATAAACTTGCACCGGGGCATTGGAAGAAATTTTACAACGGTACCTGGGTGGAAGCCGGCATCGGTGGCCATGAAACCATCGTTATACCGGACGTGAATATTGCCAATGTATGTTACAATAAATTCCTTCAAAAATATGTTTGCATCGGCAATGAGATCTATGGTAAAACATTTATTTCTTTTGCCAATAGCATGGCAACACAGGATTGGAGCCCCAGGGATTTCAGTTTTCCGGATATCAGCTATCACTATAACTGGCATGTGAATGTAACCAACAATAACCAGCATGTCATGGGGCAGTCGTTCAAACTCTATACCACCGGGTTTTACCCAGCCACTAACAATCGGCAGGGATATTACTACTACATCATGTTCGATATGAAAGAATATGACCGGACCGGCTGGGAAGTGATTGACTTTTCCTCTCAGGAGCCCTGGCCTTCAGCGCCACAGGAAGGAGGCGCCGCTTATGTGCTGGACAACAATCCATATACGTTCTGGTCTACCGCCTGGGTGAACGGGGAAGCGCCTTTTCCGCATCATATTACCATCGATACGAAATCGGTAAAATCGTTGCATGGTATTACATTTAAGAATCGTAAATTTTATATCAACTATTCCAGCGGCCAGCCCAAAGATATGCAGGTGTTGGTGAGCCAGGATAACGTCAACTGGCAAACGGCGGCTACTTATACTAATATCGAAATACCGGAAGGCCCTGTGGAAGAAAGTAAAACAAGGCTTTCATTTCCTGCAGCAGTGAATGCACGTTACCTGAAACTGGTGGTGACCGCCATTCACGGCACCAACAAGGTGTTGTACTTTTCTGAGATCAGTGCTTTCTGATGATTTATCTTTTGGTGTATTAATTAGCAAGATGAGAATTACATTGATATCTTTTTTATTACTGGTCCTTAACAATAGGTGTTTCGGACAAACGGATACTGTTCAGATAAACGTAACAGATTATAACATCCATCCTGGCAGCCGGCTTAATATAGAGCCGGTGATCAGGACGCTGTTAGCCGAAAACAGGAACGGGCGCTACCTGAAACTGGTTTTTCCCCGCGGCAGGTACGACTTTTGGCCGCATGAAGAAACGGGGGAGTTGTTCAAAGCGTCCGTTGCGTTTGATATCCGCGACAGGTCGGGTGTATGCATCGACGGTCAGGGATCAACATTTGTATTTCATGGAAGAATGATGCCGTTCAGGGTATTGAATGCAGCGGATGTAACACTCCGGAATTTCAGCATCGACTGGGACCGGCCTTTTATGTCGCAGGCAGAGATTGTGCAATGCGGCGATGACTTTTTGGATCTGAAGATAGACGAAAACGTATATCCGTACGAGATAGAGAACGATACACTTTACTTCACGGGCGAGGGCTGGAGAAGTAAGATTGGTGGCAGTTATAATAATATCTTTAATGCAGGTAATAAAGACCTCGTATACCAGACCCGCGATAATCCTTTGGGGAAACTTTCAGATGCCACGGCTACATCGCTCGGGAAAGGACTGGTACGACTGCATTTCCGGCCTGCAATGAAGCCGGCTCCCGGAACGCTGATCGCGCTTTATCACGGCTATTACATCACCGATGGTATACAGCTGATGCAGAGCCGCCGGCTGTGGCTGGAGCAAATCAACATTTACCATACCCTGAGTTGCGGGGTCATTGCTTTCAAAAGTGAAGACATCACCCTGAAGCAGGTGAATATCATAGCCAATGAAAAGAAAAATCGTGTATTCAGTACCGTAGCCGACGCCACGCACTTTAATGGTTGTAAAGGCCGCATTGTGATCGACGGATGCACGGTCACCGGCGCCGGCGATGATTTTATCAATATACATGGTATGTATGCCCAGGTAGCCAAAGTACTGAACGATCATGAAGTGCTGCTGGCGCCGGATGGAAGGTACGTAGGCTTTGAGCCCGGTGATAAAGCCTGGCGGGTGGATACGGCTACGATGCAGCGCTGGCATGGTTTATCCGTGGCAGGGCAGGAGGCTGTATGGGAAAACGGCAGGGTTACAGGATACCGGCTTACTTTCACCAGCAATATCACCGGTATGCTCAATAGTGGCGATCTGCTGGAAAGTGCAGACAGGAACCCGGATGTGGAGATCACCAATTGCCGCGTGATGAAGCGCAACCGCGCAAGGGGGATACTGGTAACCAGCGCAGGCAAAGTGCGCATATCCAATAACTACTTCAATACTGCGGGTGCGGCCATCCTCATTGAAGGCGACCGGCACCTGTGGTATGAATCAGGTGCAGTGAGGGACGTAGCTATTGAAAACAATGTTTTTGAGAACTGTTATACTTCCGGCAATAATATAAAGGAGGCGCCCTGGGGCTGGGGAGAAGGCGTTATTTCCATTACACCTTTTATCACTCCGAAAGATGTAACCTCTCCGGCGTACCATCACAACATCCGCATCACTGGTAATACTTTCCGGCATTACGACTATGCGTTGCTGTACGCCCGTTCTGTAGATACGCTGGTGTTTTCATCTAACAGGATGATATATACGAATACCTATCCGCCATTTTATCGTAAGGTGAATGTATACCTGGATGGATGCAGGCATGTAAGTATTGGTAACAATACATTTGATGCGGCTTTCCCGGGAAGAAATGTGTGGATAGAGCATATGAAGCCGAAGGATTTGAGGCAGTCCGGAAGCGGGAGGTTGAGCGTAAGCAGTCTTTAGCTTTTAGTAAAAATGCAGCGGAGACTAACGTGTAACTATGTACGTTAATCTCCGCTGCATTTTTACTAAAGACTAAAGATTATTTAAACTCCAGCCAATCCAGCGTAAATAAATGCTGGTCCGGCGCCTTATCCTTGCTGAAAACAAAATACAGATCATTCCTGCCACCAGGGTCTTTCACCGGTACGGTCTTCTCAATGAATTTATGCCAATCGCCGGTTGCTTTAAAATCAAAAGTACTGATCACCGGCCCGGTTACGCTGCCGGTGCGTATTTCCAGCCGCGCGTCTTTATCGAGCGACGAATACCTGTAGGTAACGCTGCTGATTCCTTTCAGATCGATGTTCCGGAAAATAAAGAACGACTTGTTATGGATAGAGCCGAGGTGTTCGGAAGAACGGCCTATATTATTGACAGAATCTGCCTCTTCTGCCTGCATTCTGGCAGGGCGCAGGAGGAGCAGGGCAGTGGCACTCAGCGGAGAAGCGTTTCCACCTCCGTCGGTATAAGTGGCTGCCAGCACGTAGTTACCAAATTGCTCTTTGCCCAGGTGATCCTTTAATGCTACCGTTCCGGTAGGCGGCAGTCCGCTGCCAGGTGTTGGTGCTGCAAGGGTAAGAATGTACTTCACAATTTGTCCGGCATCCTCTACTGATAGCTGCGGATGGGCTGCCATAGAGTGTTCTCCCCATACGCCGCCACCGCCATTGATGATCTTGTTGGCAAGATATTCCGGTGCTTTGGGATCGTGTTCATAACGTTTGGCTACCTGCGTGAAAGCGGGGCCTACAGAGGTTTTGTCGAGCTGGTGACAGGCTTTGCAATCACTGCCTTCCATCAGCAATTTCCCCGGATGAGCCGGTATGGCGGTGATCAGCTGGTGACCCTGCTGCGGCTTTTTGCTGCGAGGCACGTAATGCAAACCAACGTTCAGCTGCCCGTAGTTGATAGACGGATCTTCTTTATCGGTAACGGTCACCGCATAATGCAGCGGATGATTGTTGGAATAGAAGGTGCTGTTATCCGTAGTGTTGATGCTTACCCGTGGAACGGTATTGCCTACACGTATAGTGACGGTATCGCTGCTGCTGGCGCCTGACGGATCTGTTATTTTCAACACGGCTTTGTATACGCCGTTTTTCGTATAGGTGTAAACGGGATTAGCTTCTTTAGAACTGCTGCTGCCGTCGCCGAAATTCCATTCATATTTCAGTGCGTCGTTGTCGAAATCATAGCTCTTCGTACTGTTGAACGCCACTTTCACCGGGGCGGAGCCTGCGGTATCTACGGTGTATACTTTGGCCACCGGAGCGCGGTTGCCGCCATTGTAGGAAACTTTCACCAGCCGGGCATCGTCGTTGTCTACGCCATACACAGAACCATATTCCAGTACGTACAGGTCGCCTCCCTTACCGGTGGCCATGTCTACCGGGCGGCGGAAATCGCCGTTGGTGGCCATGAACGGCTCCATTGATTTGAAGTTGTATTGTTCATCCAGCCGTACTACATATACCCAGTTACGCATCCAGTCGTAGATGAATAACCCGTTATCGAAATACGCCGGTAATCCGGTGCTGCTGGCGGTATTTTTATCATAATGAAAAACCGGGCCAGCCATGGCGCATCGGCCGCCATTGCCTAATTGCGGGAATACTTTCGATGAATCGTACGGATAGTAAACCATCGCTTTCTGCCCCGGAGGTAATACTTTCAGCCCGGTATTATACGGTGAGTGGTTCACCGGCGCTTCTGCTTTATAGGGCTGGCCAATTGTTTTCGTTGCAAAATCATATGCAGGATATACTTTATTATCCGCTACCATAAACGGCCAGCCGAAGTTCCCCGGCTTTTTCGCCTGGTTGATCTCATCGTAACCACGAGGGCCCTGCGCGGCGTCCTGGCCGGCATCCGGACCAACCTCGCCCCAGTATACGAAACCGGTAGCTTTGTCGACCGACATACGGTACGGATTACGGCAGCCCATGACATATATCTCCGGCCTGGTGCCTGCCGTACCTTTTGGAAACAGATTGCCTTCAGGTATAGTATAAGTGCCATCAGGCTGCGGATGTATGCGCAGTATCTTTCCCCGGAGGTCGTTTGTATTACCGGCGGAGCGCTCTGCGTCAAACGTGATGCGGCCAGGAATCGTGTCCAGTGGCGCATAACCGTTGGAGGCAAATGGTACGGTATTATCGCCGGTAGATATGAACAGGTTACCATCTTTATCCCAATCCAGCGAACCACCGGTATGCGCGCTTACTTCCAGTTCCAGCGGAATGGTGAGCAGCACTTTCTCCGATGCTACTATCAGCGAATCTTTCCCTGCCAGCGTAAACCGGGATACATGCTGCGCTGCCGGCAGTTTATTGGGTGTATAAAAACAATAAATGTAATGGTTGTGATCAAAGTCGGGGTCAATGGTTAATCCCAGCAATCCGTTACCAAATCCTTCCTTTGTATCCGGTAGTACCGGGAACGTATATACGACTTTCGTGGCCTGGCTTGCCGCATCGTAACGGTACAGCTTACCACTTCTCTCTATAAAATAAACATCCCCATCATTGGTAACAGCCAGTTCCATCGGCTCGTTCAGGTCGTTCGATAAAATGGTTTTGGTAAAACGATTGTCTTCCGGGGTTTTCATCGTTCCGCCGTCTTTCCGGTTACCGCATGCCTGTATAATGAGTGTTGAACTGACAATAATCAGGCCCGGTATCAGCCGGCGCAAACGCGATGGTTGTTGATCGCTCATGTGTGTGTTTGAGATTTTGATTAGAAGGATCTAAAATAATAGCGTATTATTTCTTTTTTCCGGAAATGGGATGAAAGGAAATAATATAGGATAAGCAAATCTTTCGGGAAAGAAGTATAATTATAGGCGAATTTAATATCACAATAATAGCAGGGCTTGTCATTTTCTGTGCTGCTTGCGTATCTTTGGTGCCCACATTATCCAGGCAGTTAAATATTAAAGATGGATCTGAAGGAATTTAAATCATCTCTCCAAAAGGAGCACCCGCCGAAAGAAATTTCCGTTTACCTGGAGTCGCTCTGGTACGATGCGAAAGGAAACTGGAAAAAGGCGCACGACCTGGTCGACAGTCTGCCAGGGACAGATGCTGCCCGGGTGCATGCGTATCTGCACAGGGTAGAAGGTGATCAGGGAAACGCTGATTATTGGTACCGCCGCGCCGGCGCCAGCAGACCTGCATATCCGCAGGAAGAGGAATGGGAAGTATTAGTAACCCGGTTTTTAAAATAAAATAAAAAGAGCCGGCTGCAGTTAAGTTTAGTTTTTTAGCGGAGTATGTGGAAATTTTTTCTCTTGTTAATGTTACCTGCCCTCCTGGCAGCCGGTGATGGTTTGAGCCAGTCGTCGTACGGCTTGCGCTTCTCCAGCCACGAGGTGGTGCAGGAGAAACGAACTGCACTGAACCTCACTTCCACAGGACCGTTATGTTTTAAGAAGAAAGGAGAAATTGCTTTCGACTTTAATTTACTTCCCTATAAAGAATCTTATTTTGGCTACATACTAAGGATTGTTGCTGACAACGACGAGAATGTAGACCTGGTATACAATCAGCAGGACCGGTCCATTAATTTCCTCATCGGCGAAAATTTTTCGAAGAAGTTTTACATCGACTCAGCAGCGCTTTTCAATAAATGGACGCGCATTGCTGTGAGTATCGACCCGGCCAGCCGGGAAGCGGCTGTAGCTGTGGAAGGCCGGCAGGTAGCGCGCGGACACTTGCAAACAGGCAACCCCGCCTGTATAAAGGTGCTCTTCGGTACCAACGCCTTTGAAGGTTTTCAGACAACCGATATTCCGCCAATGAATATCCGTGATATTGTAGTGAAAGAGGGAGATGCCATCCGCTACAACTGGCCCCTCTCGGAAGTTGCCGGCGACACTGCCACCGACCGGCAGGAAGGGAAAACCGCTGCAGTAAAGAATCCTGTCTGGATCAACCCCCGGCATAACCACTGGCGCCTCGCGCAAACATGGGAAGTGAACGGATATCCCGCCGTAGCGTTCGACCGGAATACGGAGGTGCTCTACCTGGTAACCGGCGATACTTTATATCATCTTTCATTTAAAAATGGTCAGGCTGCAGGAACAGCGCTCAGCCAGCGTTTGGAGAACCTGCTACCCGGTAACCAGGCGGTGTTTGATCCGTATAATAATAAATTATATAGTTTTTATGCAGATGAACGCAAAGCCGGCACCTATGATGCTGCCAACCGGCGCTGGGATGTAGCATATACGCCAGGAGGGCTCACGGTATTCTGGCAGGCCAACAAATTCTTCTCCCGCTCCGATTCTTCGCTGTATATACTCTGCGGCTACGGCCAGATGCAATACAAGAACCTCGTACAACGTTATCGCCCCTCCGCTGCCAGCTGGGATACCGTATCCGTTAGCGGCGAACGCCTCGTGCCACGCTACCTCGCAGCAGTAGGCGCCACTACCAATGGCGATACGGCCTATATACTCGGTGGTTACGGCAGCAACAGCGGTAGCCAGGTGATTAACCCGCGTCATCAGTACGATCTGATGGCTTTCTATGTAAAAGATCATTCTTTTCATAAGCTATACCAGCTCAAAGAACCAGGTGTGCAATTCGCCTTTGCCAACAGCCTCGTTCCGGACCCCGATGGGCAACATTATTATGCACTTACTTTTCCTGACAACCAGTTCCATACTTCACTGCAACTGATCCGGGGCTCCCTGTCGGAACCGGTGTATACTCAGCTGGCCGATGAAATACCGTATTCTTTTCATGATATCAGGTCTTTCGCCGATCTCTATTTTTGCAGTACCAGCGAACTGCTGACGGCTGTAACCATGCATACCAACAGCGACCAGCGAACTACCGTGAACGTATATACGCTCGAATTTCCGGGAGCTGCCATTACAACAGCAGTATCTGCGCGCAAACAAATCAGCCGCTGGTATATTTGGGCATCGGTGATATCCCTGGCGTTAGTCATCTTCATAATATATTATTACCGCTTCCGCCGTAAACCATCCCTGCCGGCTACACAGGCAACAGCACCACCGGCGCCGGTAATAGCAACGCCGGAACCGCCTGCAGAAGCACCGGGGCAGCAGGCTGATATCCACTGCTTCGGTACATTTGAAGTATTAGACAAAGACGGACAAGATCTGACCCGCTCGTTCACACCACTGCTGAAAGAACTGTTTCTGCTGATCGCTATTCATACCATCCGCACCGGTAAAGGAATTTCGTCCGATAAACTATATGCGACACTTTGGCCGGATAAGTCGAGCAAAGAAGCGCAGAACAACCGTTCCGTAAACATGGTGAAGCTGAAAGCGATATTAGACAAACTGGCGCCCTGTACATTCGTGAAGGAGGCCGACAGGTGGAGCCTGCAGTACGATGCCACCCGGATTCGCATCGACCTCGCCGTTTTCCAGGAGCTGCTGGCGCAACCCCGGCCGTTGTCGAAAACCGGGATAAAACAAATGCTCGCCATACTACGCCGTGGCGCCTTCCTGCCTGATGCCGGGTACGGCTGGCTGGAAGATATACAGTCGGGTATCTCGGCCGATGTGCTGGATGTATTGACCGGCACTGCGCCCCAATTTAAAGCAGCACCGGAACTGCTGATAGAAATGGCAGATGGTATTTTCCTCGTTGATCCGGTCAGTGAAGAAGCATTACTCCTGAAGTGCAGCAGCCTGGTTACCCTGGGACGACATTCACTGGCTAAAGCACTTTTTAATAAATTTACAAAAGAGTATCTACACCTATACGGAGAAGAATTTCCGCATCCCTTCACGGATTTTTCCGGTGAAAAGTGAACTTTTTTTGAACTTTTTTCGCGGGTTAGTGCTTAATTAGTGCTGCTGTTAAGGCCACCAGGCTAAATTGCAGCCAGTAATGAATAAGACATTATTCCACGACATGGCACTCAGGCCGTTTTATTTGCAGAATGCTGGCGATCTCCGTCGCCAGCATTTTTTGTTTAAATATCCCATCTCCATTATAAATAATATGCTCAATGAAAAGATCTATATGGAGGAACAGTAGCCTCCTCCTGCTAACATCAGTTATTTCCCTTTCCACCCAGGCGGCTGTCCGCGATTCGATTCCAGACCGGAATACGGATATGATAGATCCCCGCATCGGTAATGTGGGGCAATTACTGGAGCCTACCCGTCCGACGGTGCAGCTACCCAATCAGCTCATCCGGTTTACGCCGCAGCGTAAAGATTATATGGATGATCAGATCGATAATTTTCCGCTAACGATTGTATCGCACAGAATGGGGCAGGTGTTTTCCGTAAAGCCCGTCGCCGGCACGCCGGATAAAGCTGCCCGGAACAGACGAATGGCTTACGACCATGATCTGGAAATAAACCGTCCCTGGTATTACTCCACCTGGCTGCTCGACGATCAGATCAATGTAGAATTCGCCGCAGGCCGGAAAACCGGCTGCTACCGTTTTCGTTTCCCGCAACAGCCGTCCGGCAGATCGCTGCTCTTTGGTGTCTATAACGGTGGGGCATCTTCCTATAACCTCCTTCCCAACAATATCATCAAAGGAGTGGAAACATATCACGACGATATCAAAGTGTATATGTACGGGGTATTCAGTCAGCAGGCCACCCTGGAAAGCGGTAGTAACGGTACTGCCGAAATAGCAGTGGGATTCCCTGCGTCCGCCAGTGAAGTGGTTTTCAGGTATGCCATTAGTTACATCAGCCCGGAAGAGGCGGAACAACATTTCCGTGAAGAAATCAGTCATACATCCTTCGACGAGGTAGTCGCTGCCGGAAAGGCAGCCTGGGACAAGGTGATGGATCAGATCAATGTAAAAGGAGGAACACCGGCTCAGCGCCGCTCTTTTTATACCGCATTGTATCGTTGCTATGAGAGAGCGGTTGATATTTCGGAAGATGGGAAGTACTACAGTGGTTTCGATAAACAGATCCATGCCGATAATCGTCCTTTTTATGTGGATGACTGGTCGTGGGACACCTACCTGGCTCTGCATCCACTGCGCATGATCCTGGACCCGGCAAAGGAAGAAGACATGCTGAACTCCTACGTACACATGTACGAACAAAGCGGCTGGATGCCTACCTTTCCCGTGCTGTTCGGAGATCATGCCTGCATGAACGGATTTCATTCGTCGGTGATCATGCTTGATGCCTGGAGAAAAGGCCTGAGAAGATTTAATATAGAGACCGCCTACGAAGGTATGCGCAAAAATGCGACGGAAGCCACGATGCTGCCCTGGCGCAACGGTCCCAAAACATCGCTGGATGATGTATACCGTAGCAAAGGCTACTTCCCGGCGCTGCACCCCGGCGAAAAAGAAACGGTTGCCGAAGTACATTCTTTCGAAAAAAGACAGGCAGTAGCCGTGACACTCGGCGGAGCATACGACGACTGGGCCGTAGCCGAACTGGCCGGTGAGCTCAATAAAAAGGCCGACCAGCAACGCTTTGCACCCCGGGCAAAAAATTATCAGCATCTCTGGAATGCAGAGAAGCAGTTTTTTATGCCGAAAGATGCCGATGGGAACTGGATCAATATCAACGTAAAATTCGACGGAGGCCTGGGAGGCCGCGATTACTACGACGAAAACAATGGCTGGACCTATCTGTGGCAGGTACAGCACGACATTCCCGGGCTGATAACATTGATGGGCGGGAAGCAGGCCTTCGTAAAGCGCCTGGATCAGCTGTTCCGTGAATCGCTGGATATGTCGCGTTACAACTTCTGGAACAAATTCCCGGATGCCACCGGTCTTGTTGGCCAGTTTTCTATGGGCAACGAGCCCAGTTTCCATATCCCTTATCTCTACAATTACGCAGGCGCTCCCTGGAAAACCCAGCAGCGTATCCGTTTCCTGCTGGATACCTGGTTTAAGGATAACGTGTTTGGGATCCCCGGTGATGAAGATGGTGGCGGTATGTCGGCCTTTGTGGTATTTTCTTCCATGGGCTTCTATCCGGTAACACCGGGCATTCCGGAATATACCATCGGCAGTCCTGTATTTGAGCATGTCACTATTGCATTGCCGGATAACAGGCAATTCACGATCATTGCACATGATTGTTCCGTGGTGAACAAATACATCCAGCAGGCGAAATTCAATGGCCAGCCTTTGAGTAAGCCGTTTTTCACCCATCAGCAGCTGATGAATGGTGGAACGTTGGAACTGTTTATGGGACCGAAGCCGGGAGAAGCGTTTGCCGCCTCGCTTTTCTAGCTCCAAATTCTCACGTAGTGTATTATTCTATAATATATCTTTGCGTGCAAAATTTGCTTAATCCTATATCTATGAAGAAACTACTGGTTTTCGCATTGCTTGCAACTGCCTTTTTTGCATGTAAAAAAGATGATCATCCTGGCACAGACAAGCCAGCGGCCCCGGATCCTAATGTATTGACAGCTTCCCTACAGGTTCAATACGGAAAATCCATTAAAGGAACTATGCCTGTGGGTACAGGTGCAGCTGGTGCGCCGGTATTGAATACGGCATCGGGTAACCAGGTGATTCCGGCCATCAACGGGCGGTATGCGGTGATCAGGCCGGATCTGACCGGCGGTAAATTCAAGGGGTATTACCTGAAAGTATCCGGTGCAGATAGTTATTTCAAGGTAGATTTTTCGCAGCCTAAATCAGGAGCAAGAATGGCAAAAGGTGTAGATCGCCGCTGGCTGAAAAAAGATGGCAACGATTCTATCATCATTATCAAGCTGCCGCAGAACGCCACTACAGATACTATTTCTATTGAGTATTCGGTATACGATTCTACCAATGCGGTGAGTAACGTGATCAAAGCGATTATCACCATCCTCAGTCCGGCTGGCGGCGCTGCCGGAACTCCGCTGGTGGGCAACTGGCAGAACTATCGCTATAAAACCCCGACAGAGAATGAGTGGCACCTGACATTGGCCGGCGATACTTCCAGGGATCTCTTTTATTGCAGAGATACATCGCTTGTCTACGCCCAACCCGCAGATCTCAATACATTCTGGTTATATACCAACTACCATTATACCGTCAAAGATGAAGGTGCTTTCAACAGCGATGGCACTTTCAAATGGGATAATGAAGACACAGACTATATCCTGGTTGTTCCGGGATCCAGCTGCTCTCATCAGAGATACGATGTCATAAAGGATAACACCAGTTATTCCGGTGGCTGGTCTTATAACCCTGCCACAAAAAAATTACTGATGGTACTTGATCAGAACGGACAACTGAATGCAGAAAACTTTGATATCATAGAGCATACCATTACGGAGATTACGGCCACAAAAATGGTCATAACCAGTCCGGATGGGGGTATGACGGAGCTGGTGAAGAAATAAGGAGAAAGAATTATTAATTTGCGTAGAGAAAACGCTTGTCTTGAAACAGCTTCCTCTCATCCTTACATTACAACTGCTTCCGGAAACAGCTGCATTTTTCAATGAGCGCCGGAAACGGTATTACCCGGCATACGCGAACCGGGTGGATGCACATCTGACGCTTTTTTATCACCTGCCTGGAGATAATCCACGCATCGTTGAATCCATTGCCAGGGCTACTTTGAGAGAGGCTTTTGATGTACAGGTAACAGGGCTGCAGCAGTTCTCTAACGGGGTAGCCTATACGTTATCTTCCGCAGAACTGGAAGAATGGCATAGTGCCTTGCAAAGGGAATGGAAGGAGTTGCTTATTGCGAAGGACCAGGCTCCTTTACAGCCGCATATTACCATTGCAGGAAAGCTGACGGCTTACAAAACACAGGAGTTATATCGTCAGCTGGCAGGGATGGAATATCCGCATGTTATCAAAGGAATAGGAGTGGAGGCCTGGCGTTATCAGAAAAATAGGTGGTTGAAAGAAGAAACGTACCCCTTCGGGGAAATGAAGAATATGGAATGAAGAATTAAGAAATGGCGGGGAGATAGTAGCGAAGTTGATCTTCGCGTTTACTATCTCCCCGCCATTTCTTAATTCTTCATTCCATATTCTTCATTCCTACTTCGCTCTATTCACATGCTTCACAGTAACAGTTACCTCATAGGTTCCTTCCTGGAAGATCTGAAACTGGAACCGCGGATTGGCGCTATATATCTGGTCGCTGGTGGGCGCGTAGCCAGGATCAATAGTGACAAACTGGCTGGGAATCCGATAGTAAATCAGGTATCCGTAGGAGCTTTGCATGAGCGGGAACGGCGTGGTTTCGAAATTGCAGATCATCGATGTATCGTTCTTTTCGATAGGATGGAACTGCGCGTAAGTCTGGAAATCACTGCGGTCGCCGCGGCGGATGATTTCTCCTTTGGCCGGATTGAAATAATGACCGTTCTGATCTGCGATCTTCAGGATGATATTTGTGCCATCGTCCGATATCTTTTTAATGGTGACCGTAGGTACGCCCAGATCGCCACTGCTACTGCTGCCATCTTTGAACCAGGCCGCGCCACCGTCGCCGATCCGGTAAGGGGGCTCGTCGATCAGTGTGAAGGTGGCAATGTTCTTATACACCCTGGTACCGTTTTCATTGGAGGCCTGGATATCGAATTCATAAACACCCAGCGGCATCTTCACAGAAGTGCTGTAGAAAGTGAAGGCGCCGGTATGTTCGTTGAATTCCCAGCAGGTAGAGTTTATTTTCTGTCTTTTCTTATTTAACAACGCTACGGTAGTATCTACCTGGGGATCAAATTTACCTATCCATTCGTAACGGTCAAATTTCGCGTATAAGGTGTCGGCATGGGTATGTTTGACCGCATCCCGTATATCCAACAGCTTGTATACTACGGGGGCACTGGAGCCATCATTGCTTACGGGTGAGGTTTGCTGTACCTGTCCACGCTTTATCTGGATGGGATTATCCACGTAGCGTACCTGACTGCTCAGGTAACCTTTTTCCACTTTAGAGCAGCTGTACATCGCCACACTGAGGCTGAACAATACGGCGCCCACTATTTTTATGTTTCTTTTCATAATCATTGCGTAAAGGGTGAAACTAGTTATTCACGTCCCCGAAATAAGTAAAGGTGTGGTTGTTGTTAAGCACGTGCAGCATACCGGTGGTCGTAATAATCCCGGTGGTCTGGCATACTGCCTGTAGTAACTGCTCCGGCTTTACGTTCGGAAGCCCGGAATCGTCGGTCGGAACAGGGCTTCCCGGCAGCGGCTTGATCTTCGTGAGATAAAGGTATACCGGGTATTGCGTGAACATGCCCGTGTTGGTATAGTCACTGGATGGGATACCCTGTATCAGTCGCAGTTCCCCGTCATTGGCTTTGTAGAGCTTACCGGTTTTGGTGGTTTTATCCAGCGTAATTTTATCTTTGAAGATATATGCCCTCAGGGAATCCTTCATGGCACGGAAATCCAGCGAGTCGAATGTATAAGGCAGGTTTGGATCGTTGCGGATGATGCGTTCATACTCCCGTTTCTGATCGAGGTAGTTATCCAGGTCATAGTCCGTGATACTAAAGAAAGTACCGGCACTGTTTACCTCATCCTTCAGCCCTGTTTTGTCGATTAGTAGTCTTACGGTATCGAACAGCGGATTGGTTTTCAGATAATCGTAAGTGGTCATATTCACATGGGGATCATGCAGACTTCCGCCGATGGTGTAATCTTTCTTGCAGGAAAATAATACAACGGCAATAAGTGCGATCAGCCCCGGATATCTTTTTTTCATACAGTTGTGTTTTTGATAAATTAAAGTTTACCTCTCCAGTAGGGAGTTTGCACTAAGGTGAAATCGTCTTTGAACATATTGGGGTCGATCGGCCACAGCCAGCCACCATTGGCAAACTGGTCCAGCGGAAAATGTTCATTGTAGGTGGTCAGCTTTTTATTACGTACCAGGTCGTAGTAAGCATGTCCTTCAAAATACAACTCCCTTAGTCTTTCTTCCAGAATGGTGGTACCCAGTGCATCGCCGGTGCCGTTGAAATCCTGAATGCCGGCCCTTTCGCGTACCTGGTTCAGCAACTGCTGAGCGTCGGCATCCTGACCCAGTTTGTGCAGTGCTTCTGCCCTCAGCAGCATGATATCTGCCAGACGGAAAATGATGATGTTGTTACTCAGACGGGGATCCTTTTTCGTAGAGCCGTCGGCGTAGCTGATGTTGGCAAACTTGATAATCTGTCCGTCGTTGCCTTCGGGCTGGTAGAAGAAATCCCGGTAGCGGATATCATTGTAGTTACTGGCGTACAGATGGCTGACCATATTGCTGTTCACCGGCCAGGGGAGGTTGTTTTTACCATCGATGAAAGGCATCTTTATGGTAGCTGCGTAACCCATGTTCTGAGAAAGCGCCATCCCTTCCGACTGCCCGTCGTTCAGATTAAGTTCGAAAATACCTTCGGTAGATTTGCCGATAAATACTTTCATATAGTTGGTAGAATCAGAGAGCTGATATCCGCCATTGGCGATAACAACACCTGCGGCGGCGGCGCTTCCGGCGTAGTCGCCTTTCCACGCGAGGATATGCGCCTGCAACGCAAAGGCACTGCCTTTATTGGCTCTTACACCGCGCTGGCTATCGTCGCTATAACCGAAATCCAGGTATTGCTTTGATACTTCGAGGTCGGTCAGGCATTGTTTCCATACGCTGTCGGCCGAACTTCTCGGAATATTTTTAGCACTGGATACATCCAGGTCGGGCTGCAGTTTCAGCGGAATATCGCCCCAGATCCTGCTCATATAGAAGTAGGTGAAAGCCCGCAGGAAATAGGCTTCGCCGATCACATGCTGCTTATTGACGAGTGCGGAGAACTTGCTGTCGGGGATCTGCGGCACTTTGTTGATGATCAGGTTTATCTGCTGCATCAGCTGATAGTAGCTCTGCCAGTTCCAGTTGTCGCTGCCCACATTCAACCCGGTAAATTCTCCGTTGGAAATATTGTAGTTGCCATTATCCAGACCTCCGTTGATGTTCAGCTCACCAGATACAATATCTCCGTACTTATGCCAGGAATTTCCATTGATGAGTATATTCCTCAGGATCGCGTAAGCACCGGCCAGCGCGGTGTTGGCATCCTGTTCATTGGTAAAGTAAGCGTTGGTGAAAGTTGAATTATGCGGTTCCAGATCCAGTATCCTGGAACAGGAACTGATCAGCGAGGCGGCAGTAAGCACTGCGGCGGTATATGCAATATATATGCGGTGTTTTTTCATGATTCCGGTTTTAAGATTAGAGGCTAAGATCCAGTCCCAGTGTGAACTTCCTCGGGATAGGGTAGCCGCTTCCACTGTATATGCCAAATGCATCTACCTGCTCAGGATCAGGAATATTCCTGGATTGTTTGAAGAGCAGCAGGTTATCGGCCAATGCGTATATTCTCAGACGTCTGAAGTGCAGTTTGTCCAGCACCACCTGGTTGAAAGAGTAGGAGAGTGATACGTTTTTAATCCTGAAATAAGCGCCGCTCTCTATCCATGCAGAGCTTACCATGGCGTATTTGTAATGGGTACCATTTACGGAACTCAGACTCGGGTAATCTGCATGATCGCCGGGGTTCCGCCAGTAGTTGATATTGCTGAGATCTGGCATGGAGTGATTGGCAATAGAGTGGTAGGGATTGGGATCGCCGTCATCGGTAGGTACCAGCTGGGAGAGCTTTCCGGCAAGGTAATCATCAAATATTTTTCTACCTGCTGTAAAAGTGCAGAACACATACAGGGAGAAACCTTTGTAGCTGAAAGTATTTCCCCAGCCGCCGGTAACTTTCGGATTCGGGCTGCCGGCAGGTACATAGTCGGTGGCGTCCAGTATACCATCGCCGTTGGAATCCTGCCAGATGGGATCTCCGCCTTTAAACGGATAGCCATAAAAGGCAAGCACCTGGCCGGTTACCTTGTTTACCGGTACATCGGCATCGTTGGCATAGATGCCTGTTTTACGGAATACGTTATACGAGTTCAGTGGCTGCCCCTGACGCAGGAGATATTTATCCAGGTAGATGTCGCGGCCACCATTCGGCAGGGATGTAATCAGGTTGTCGTTGTGCGCGATATTCAATAATGTTTGCCATTGGAATTTAGCTCCCGGCCGGAGTACGTTCCCGATCAGCTGCATTTCCACACCTGTGTTACGGATGCCGATGGCATTGGCAGTGAGAATAGAATAACCTGTTGTTACGGGCACATTCAGGTTGAAGATCCCGCCGGAGGTGTTTTTTATGTAGGCATCTGCCACCATGGTAATCCTGCCATTGAACAGGGTCATATCCAGTCCTAAGTTCTTCTGTATACTCTTTTCCCAGCTCAGGCTGTTGTTGGTCAGCCCCTTGTTGAAATCCAGCGATACAGCCGGAACGCCGTTGTAGCCATAGGCATAGTTCTGACCGGTAGCCGGATTGGTGCTGCCAGGGAAATCGCCGGCGCCTATTCTATAGGTATTGAAGGAAAGATAGTTGTCGGCCCCATCCGGCTGGCGACCAGCCACACCAACGCTGGCGCGGAGTTTCAACAGTGTAAGCCAGTTGCTGGCCGACTTCAGCATGGGCTCTTCGCTGATCACCCAGCCTGCTGATACGGACGGAAAGTAACCCCAGCGGTTGTTCTTACCGAAACGGGAAGAAGCATCTGCGGTGATTACGCCGGAAAGGAGATAGCGGTCTTTGTAACTATAGTTACCGCGCAGGAAAAGCGATTGTATGCCGCTTTGCAGCAGATCGCTCCGCGTGTCAGAAAGATTCTTATTCAATACGGTCACCGTACGGATCTGGTCATTCGGAATGCCTACAGCGTAAGCATAGGTGGAACGGTATTCCCAGAACTCAGTATTCTGACCTGCCAGCAAATTGAGGTTGTGACCTGCGCCTAAGGCGGTGGTGTATTGCAGGGTGTTGCTCATCAGGTAAGTGTTGGCCTTATCTGAAAAGCTGGTCGCCAAACCGGTACCATCGCGCCTCACGCTGCCGGGCGTGTAGGAATCCATCCGGCTGTTGCTTTGGTTGAAGGAGATGACGGTAGAGAAATTGAATTTGCTGGAAATGTGCCAGTCGATCGTAGGACTGATAGACAGGTTATCGTTCGAGTTCTGATCGGTACCGCTGGTGCCGTTGCCGAAAATAAAATCTTTGTTGGCAGGGGTCATGTATAGCAGCGAGGTAGGCAGCGGACTGGAAGCATAATATCCGCCGTTGAAGGGGCCGAAGCCACCGGAAAGGTCGCTGATAGATCTGGGCCGGTCGATACGTGTATAACGGATCTGCGTGTTGATCTGCACATTGCGGGAAACGTTCAGGCCTGTATTGCTGCTGAAGCTGTAGCGCCGGAGTCCTGTTTTACGTACGATCCCGTTTTCGTTGTAATAGTTAAGTCCGTAACGATAGGTGACCAGATCGCCGCCGCCGGTGATGGAGAGATCATAGTTATCGACGCGGCCGGTCTGGAACATGCCACCGCGATAGTCGTTGGCGTTATTGAAGGCCGGATTCAGACTGTCGGTCAGCACCTGGGGGATATTTCTCAACGTACCCCAGCTGCCGTAGTGATTGATCAGTTCCATTTTAGCGCGGCGTTCTTCCGCGCCTATCAGTACTTTATCGAGTTGTGGCATTTCGGTAAAGCCGTGGTAAGTGGAAAAATCCATCCGTGGTTTACCGGCAACGCCTCTTTTTGTTTTGATGATAATAACGCCGCCTGCGCCCCGGGAACCATAGATGGCTGCGGCAGAAGCGTCTTTCAGGATATCTATGCTCTGGATATCGCTGATGGCGATACCGGCCATGACATCGGTATTGGTACCGGTGCCGTAGTTGATGGCCGCGATATCTTCTGTTGTCTGAGGTACGCCGTCGATCACATAAAGTGGGCCGCTGAGAGCGCGGGCCAGACTGGTTTTCCCGGCGTTGCTGGTGAAATCGCTGTTGATGTTGCGGCTTACAGCGGTGTTACCACGCATCACCACATTGCTGCGGATACCCGGTTCGCCGGAGTAGTTCTGTACGTCCAGCCCGGGTGCGCGTCCTTGCAGCAGCGCATCAAAAGTGGGAGTAGGCACATCCAGCAATGCTTTCGGATTGATGGATGTAACCGCTGCGGTTACTGTCTTCCTGGAAGCTTCCTGATAACCAATCACCACCACATCCCGCAGGGTTTTTTTATCCTGCGGCATCCGTACATTCAGGTGTTCGTTACTTTCCTTTACGGTCACAGAATAGGGGAGGTAGCCAACAATCGTAAAAGTGAGCATGGTACCGGGATGCACTTTTACTGCATAACTACCGTCGCCGGCAGTAATGGCGCCGGCCTTGGAATCTGAAATACTGACGGACACACCCGGCAGGGGATTGCCGTCAGCGCCATCTCTGACCACACCGGATACAGCGATCCTTGCGTCAGCAGGCTTTACCTGCGCTGTACCCGGTATTGTGATGAGGTACAGACAGAACGTTAATAACATAACAGCGTAGCTACGGCTGTTTGTTGTAAAATTAACAGTCATGAAAATTGATTTGAGACTTATGAAATGATACTGCCGGCTTGTAGCCAGTTATAACTATGACGATGGTTGACCTATAGCGCTGTTCGCAAAAAACTCAACTCTTTGTTGGAAATAAATTTTGGTTTGATAAAATATTCTTTTGCTAAATCGATTTTTTAAATGGATCACAGGTTCCCATGCAACTGTAAAGTTAGTATAAGGCCAAGGCGTAACTTGTTAATGGATTTTAAAACATTGTAAACAATATTGAATATGTGGGAAGACAAACAATGTTAAAACATGCACTGTTGCAAATGGTATTATATTTAAATATTATATTTGCTGTTAGCTACTAAAAGCTATTCCTGCTACCTATGAAATACCACTACCTGTTACTCTGCCTGTTATTGGGCATTAGCGGCCTGCGTGCATCTGCACAGGCGCCGGATAACGCTGGCACCCGCGCTAAAGCAGCCGCTGTTTTTACGAAGCTATTGAATGACGCTGCTGCGGCTTATCCACCCCGATTGTCGTACCTGACAGAAGCGGGCGCCCGCATAGAATCTCCTTTCCGGGTCACGGAAGAGGGAATACTTTCTGTAACATTCCGCTACCAGGTCGATAACAGTTTTACCCTTTACCGGGTATCGGCGCCGGTGAGTGCTATCAAAGAAGTATTCTGCGATGATTACCTCGGACTGGAATTCACCGCCCCTGTAGTAAAAATCGCTGAAAGTGAGAAAGGCAGCCGGGAGCTGGTGGAAAGTAACACCCTGGCCTTGTTTCATATTGCCAAACCGGGCGAAGGACCAACCGGAGAACGCCTTAAACAACGCGTGGAACAAGCGTTGCAGGTGTTTCGCGAAGGAATTACGAATTAGGAATTCCTAATTCGTAATTCCTTCGGGTACTTGCCGGCTCATATACCCCAGGAACGTCCATATCTCCAGCACTTCGCTGATCTTCACCGTCATGGTTTCATAAAGCGGATTCAGCGAGTGCAGCGACAATGTGCCATTTTCCCGGATATGATTGCCGGCTATTTTAAAGACAATATCTTCCTCACCACCCTTCAGAATAAGGATACAGGGCGTGTTATGCTTCAAATGCGACCAGTCCTGTAAATACTGGGCAATGATATAACTGCCATCAGGAATCGGTTCCATAGAGTCGCCGCTGATGGGAAACATACGGATGGTTTTATCTTTCGGTAAACCTGGCAGCGTAAATTTCGGCAGGTCTGCAATGAACGAAGGGTCGTTGAATCCGCTGCGGTAGCCAGCTCTGGCCTGCACCGGTACAAACTCCATATTTTCCTCGTTATTGTTGTTGACGGTAATAGGTAAGATACGTATGTGCTTTCCCGTTAGATCGGATGGTTGACCCGTTTCCAGCTCCAGCAGCTGTTCTTCTGTAAAAGTGGAAAGGTCTTTTTTTATCATCGTTTCCAGATCAACTGTAAAGAAACCAGCAATCAGTACCAGGTCTTCCATGCGCGGGTTCCTGGTTTTACCGCTTTCCTGTGCGCCGATCTTGTGCTTATTTAATCCCAGCAGATCAGACAAATGTTGTTGTGAGAGCTTTTTCCTGTTTCTGAGTAACCTTAGATTCGAGGCCCAATAAAGGGTCTGTTTGTCCATGTATTATATATTTATAATAAATATTATTTATAATTAACAAGAACAAATGTAAGGTTTTTCAGTGATTCTGTTTACTAAGCAGTCCATTCAGTTCCTGCTCCAGGGCATCCCCGAAGAGATCTTTATTGAGGACTACGCCATCGGCATCGATGAGGTAATTCTGTGGTAAGCGTTTAACATTATAGGTTTTAGCTGCATCATTTTTATCTTTCGTAGGGTCGGAGAGGTTAGTCCAGCTAAGACTGTCTTCCCTTATGGCATCCAGAAGATATTGCCTGTCGGCCGGTGGATCTACGGCAATGCTGATCACTGTAAAGTTCTTATTCCTGAACGTTTCGTACGCCTTTCGAATAAACGCATGTTGCCTCCTGGAGGGCTCATACCAGGAGGCCCAGAAATCGAGCAGCACTATTTTTCCTTTAAAATCAGACAACCTCACGGGTTTCCCGCTCATATCGGGTACTTCAAAGTCAGGCGCCGTGGCGCCGGGGATGAGTTGTTTGGCACGCTCTATTTCTTCGGAAAATGCTTTGCCTTCGGGAGTACTGCGGACTTTAGGAGAAAGTTTCTGAAATAGCGGGGCTATCTCTGCCGGATTTATTTCGAGTCCTGCCAGATCGGTCAATGCCTGCAGACTTGCATACGAGCCGGGGTTTTCCGCGAGGAATTTCTGTTGCAACAGTTTAATAGCTCCCTGTGCTACATTGAAGCGTTCGCCAAGATGATAGATAAAGGCACTGTCGGCCTTGCGGGCAGGAGAGGCTTTGTTATAACTCCTGTTAATCTGCCTGATGGTTTTATCAAGGGAGCTCAATGCTTCCTGATAATTTTTCACCTCCAGGTTAACCGGTGAAACGATATGAGCATGACCGATATTATCAGTAGCTGTAATCTTTGTATCGCCTTTTTCTAATATAAATATACGGGCATCTGCATCCGCCGGTAATGCTTCCATGTTAGCATAGCTGCCACGGGGATTCAATACCAGCAGGGCTTTTATGGGTCCATCTACCATACCTTCAAAATGGAATACGCCATTCCTGACATCTGTGGAATCTATCGTCAGCTTTTCATTCATCATTGTGCTGAGATATATCTTTGCCGGGGTATTCAGTTTGGTCACCTTTCCATTCAGGACGTATTTTGCAGGCTGGGCGTGTATCACGACAGGTAACAGTAAGGTTAAAAACGTTATTTTTTTCATAATTCAGTCATGTATACTCAAATCTATCGGCGAAATTTATTCAATTCGTATATCAGAAACCTTGTTAATACGGAATAACAAAATTGATATGGCTAATAACAATGACAGCAAATCACCGCATATTCTGAATACATCCACGAACCTGCTGGGGTTTTGCCTGATCGTGCTTACTTCCATTAAAATAGCGAAGTTTGGTAATGTTACTGTTATTGATGACTGCACAGGCGTGGCAACCATTCTGCTCATGGCGAGTTGTATATTATCATTTTTATCGCTGCGGTCTAAAAATGATAAGCGAAGTGAACAGCTGGAGCTGATTGCGGACTATACATTCGTAATAGCACTGGTATGCATCAGTATTACAATAGTTTTTGTATCTTTTAACTTGTTGAGCTAAAGCCCGGCAAATAGTAACCCCGTGGCGGAATAAGTGATGTTGTTTGTTTTGATTTGTTTACCTGAAAATAACCTGTTGATGAAGATTCAGTTGTATGAAGAAGCCAAAAAGATCTGGAGAGTACTGGAAGAGAGCAAAAGCACACCTGATCTGGAACTGGAGCTGGAAATCTATAAAAAAATGCTCGGCCTGTTTCAGGTAGGAGACTATTACTTTTTTATCTTCAACTCCTTCGAAGGAAAATTCGATTATGTGCATCCGGGAATCAGCGACGTACTGGGCTACAACGCAGATGGTTGTACTGTAGCTGATGTGGTAAGTTATATTCACCCGGACGATATACCTTTTTTCATGGCATTTGAACAGGCATCGGTTGAGTTTTTCTACGCGCTTCCTATCGAGAAACTCCTGAAGTATAAAGTCCGTTATGATTTGCGCATGCGAAAAGCAAATGGAGAATATATCCGTGTGCTGCAGCAATCCACACCATTGCAGCATAACGAAACCGGCGTCATGCTTCGGTCTTTCGTGGTACATACCGATATCAGCCATCTCAAACAATCCGGCAATCCGGTACTTTCTTTTATTGGTCTTGATGGAGAACCTTCTTTCATCGACGTCGACTTAAAGAAAAAACTAACGCCTACCCGTGAACAGCTTACTCCCCGCGAAAAAGAAGTGCTGAGAGGCATGCTCTCCGGGCAACCCAGCAGGGAAATTGCCCTGCAATTAAACATCAGCAAACAAACAGTAGAAAAACACCGCAAGAATATGTTGAAAAAAACAGGCATCAAATCATCCGCTGAAATGATCGTAAGAGCCATCAAAGAAGGTTGGATATAGATTGTTATGTATTGTGATAAATTTTATATATAATTAACGAAGCCAATCGCTTTGTTTTTATTATTTCTTTTTTATAACATTGTTCCTGCAAGCTGATAAGAAAACATCAACCAGAATAGCTGCTGGCTTTTAGCAAATGCAGCAGAGATCACATAGCATTTTAAATTTCCACCTTTATAAATAATAGCGGTGATAGTCGGTCAACAAAGAGAAATGTCATTTCTCATTTTTTTTATCCATACAGCGAAAACGTTTTAGCAACACCATGATGGAGGAGATTAGTGAATGGCAGATGCAGATAGCACGTTATGACGATGAACAGGCCTTTGCCCGCCTGTTCCGCCATATGTATGATCGTTTATTGCATTTTTGTATCAGGTATGTACATGTGAAGGAAGCGGCGGAAGAAATTGTATCCGACGTTTTTGTAAAACTCTGGAACCGCCGTGCTGAGTTGGAGAAAGTGACCAACCTGCAGGTATATCTTTTTGTGATGGTGAAGAACCATTCCCTGAATTATCTGGAAACCTATTCTAATCTCCGTATCGTACCACTCTCCGGTACCGATACCGCCGATCTGCGCAACAGCATAGACCTGGAACGCGACCTCGAATGGAAAGAAATGCGCTTTAAAATGGACCAGGTAGTAGCCAGTCTGCCTGCCCAATGCCGCCGCATCTTCCAGCTGATCAAGGAAGACGGTTTCAAATACAAAGAAGTCGCAGAAATCCTCGATATTTCTCCCCGCACCGTCGAAACCCAGTTATTCCGCGCCATGCGCCGCCTCAACAACGTTCTCGGCCGCAACAGGGGCGTAATACCGCCGTTGATATTCTTTCTGGCAGTGGCTTCCTGGCTTTGAGAATTACGAATTAGGAATTACGAATTACGATACGCATAGCATAATGACCGCTATTTGTCTGCCGGTTCCCATAATTCAATTTTGTTGCCTTCCACATCAAGAATGTGAACGAATTTCCCGTAGTCATAGCTCTCTATCTTATCCAGTACCGTCACGCCTTCTTTTTTTAACTCTTCTACCAATGCTTCGAGGTTTTCGACCTGGTAATTGATCATAAAGTCCTTTGCGGAAGGCTCAAAATATTTGGTCTTCCCCGGAAAGGGACTCCACACGGTGTATCCTTTTTTGGTGGAGTCTTCCTCCTGTCGCCATTCAAACTTTGTCCCATACTGGTCTGCGCCAAAACCCAGATGGGTTTGATACCATTGTTTAACTTTCTCGGGGTCATCGCACTTAAAGAAAATGCCTCCGATTCCTGTTACTCGTTTCATCTTTTTTTGTTTTAGGCTTGTTTTTGTGAACGCTGAATTGACTGCGAAGCCAGCGCCGAATGAGGTGGCAAGGGCTAATATTATTAATATTCTTTTGGTCATTTGTTATGGTTAAACATTAATAATAATTTTTTCATCGGGTCTGATATTGGGGCGGCTGTCTGCGGAACTCATCTAATGTATATTAAATTTAATGTTATCCGCTCAAATCTCCTATGTCTTTCGTAATTCATAATTCGTAATTCGTAATTCATAATTTTTTTTCTCTCCCTGTACGTAGTTTTCCTCTCTTCCCCTGTCCTTCTTCTGAAACGATCCAATTTTTGACGATTCCATTTTATGAACGAAGAATATTTTTTACTACTGGTCACCCGCAAACTGGCGGGGGCGGCTACGCCCGCGGAAGTGGAAGAGCTGGAAAAACTGTTGCAACAGTATCCGCAAATGCGGGAACGGTATAGCCACCTGGTCCATTATTTTAAAGATCCGGCGTTTCATGCAGCAGCTGATACAGAGCTGGCCCTGCAACGGACTTTGCAAAAAATACGGGCTCAACAGGAGCCCTGGAGCCCGGAAGTATCCACTGCAACCTCTGCAAAAAGAAGAACGCTCCGTCCCTGGAAATGGGCCGCAGCAGCGGCTGTGGTACTGCTGTTGGGCGGCGGCGCCTGGTTTTTTCAACGCAATGCCGGTCCGCATGAGAAAAAAGAAACACAATGGGTAAAACGGCGCAACGGCAAAGCTACCCGCTCCTTTATTGAACTGGCCGACGGCAGTAAGATATGGCTGAATGCCGAGAGCCTGCTGACCTACCCGGCCCGCTTTTCCGGCGATAGCCGGGAAATTTACCTCGAAGGGGAAGCCTTCATGGATGTTGCCACCAATTCCACCCGGCCTTTCATCGTTCATCTCAAAAAAGGTACTATCAAGGTATTAGGTACTTCTTTCAATATACGCGCCTACGAAAATGAACCCGTTCAAACAGCGGTCATCTCCGGTAAAGTAGCATTCATTCCTACGTATGAAGGCGATAAAAAAGTAAATGATACCATCCTGCTCACCCCGGATGTGAAAGTGACCTATACTGCCAGCAGCGGCACACTCATCAAGGATAATACCATCGGGGAGGAAGATAAGGCCTGGACCGAAGGCCGCCTCATCTTCCGCAATGCCACGCTGGAAGAAATAGGCGCCAGCCTGCAAAGGAATTTCAATAAACGCGTGGAGTTCGAAGCCAATGCGCCTAAACAATATCGACTTACCGGCTCCTTCCATAATAATTCTCTGGAAGATATCATGTATTACCTGAGCAGGTCAAAAGCTTTTCATTATAAGATTACCGACTCAACACTTGTGATAGGGGAATAAACACGCCAACACCAATTCTTAAATTTTTAATCACCACTACGTTATGAGAAAGGAACTACTCAAGCCTTCTTTTCGCCCGCCTTTCCTCTCGCTGATAGCATGCCTGTCTGTGCTCAGTGTGCTGGATCTGCAGGCACAGGTCGCCTATGCCGCCGGCCTCGCCCGGCAGGTACAGCACCAGCCGGCTACGGACCGCGATAAGCCACCTTCCCGGAACTACCTGGTTAGCCTGAATGTCGATAATGCCAGTCTTGCCCAGGTGCTCGACAAAATCGAAGAACAAACTTCACTCGTATTCGTGTATGCGAACGAAGACATAAAAGCTGCCCAGAAAATTTCGTTGAGTGTAAAAGATAATAGTCTGGAAGATGTTTTACAGATGATACTGCTGCCCAGGGAAATCAGCTATGAATTCATCGGGAACAAAATCATCCTGAAACACCGCCCCGCCGATGCTGCCGCCGATCAGCAACAGGAAATCATCATCAGCGGCCGCGTGGTCGACAATCAGGGCCAGCCTATCCCCGGCGTTAACATCCGCGTGAAAGGGCTTTCTGTTGGCACCACTTCCATCTCCAATGGCACCTACACCCTGAAAATACCCGGCAGCGCCGCCAACGGCGTGCTGATATTTTCCTCTATCGGCTATGCGCCTTCCGAGATCAATATCGGTGGCCGCACCAGCATTACCGCCATGTTGATGTCCGATTCCAAAGATCTGAATGAGATCGTCATAACCGCTTATGGCCAGCAGAAGAAAACGCAGGTAACGGCTGCCATCAGCACGGTGAACTCAAAAGATATCACTGACCGCCCGGCGGTGAACATGTTCCAGGCACTGCAGGGGCAGGCGCCTAACCTCATCATGCAACAGGCTACTGCCGAGCCGGGAACAGCCATGGTGATGAATATCCGCGGCGTAGGAAGTCTTACCGGCAACGCTCCACTCGTTATCATCGATGGCGTCGTAGCCGGCAACAACGGTTTGCAGAATCTGAACCCTTATGATGTGGAAAGCATCTCCGTACTGAAAGATGCCGCTTCTTCTGCTATCTATGGTTCACAGGCCGCCAACGGTGTTATCTATATCACTACTAAAAGAGGAAAAAAAGACGAACGCCCTACGGTACAATATAACGGCATGTATGGCTGGCAAACGCCTACCACCTTGCCCCGGCAGGTGGAAGCCTGGCAGTATATGACGCTGAAGAATGAAGCGCTGGTGAATTCAGGCAAAACGCCGCAGTTCGCGCCGGAAGATATCAAATACTGGCACGACAGAGGCTCCGAGCCCGCCATGCTGCGCGAAATGATCCGCAAAACCACGCCTCAGCAAAGCCATAACATCAGCCTCACCGGCGGCGGTAAAACCAGCAGCTACCTGTTCTCCCTCGGTTACCTCGATCAGGGCAACATGCTGCAGAATAAATACGTGCCGCAGGACTTTTTCTACAAACGCTACAATGCCCGCCTCAATGTTTCCATTGATGTAAGCAAATACGTGAAAGTAACCGGTAACGCCGCTTATACCCGCTCTACCTTCCGCACCCAGCAGGCCGATATCGGTTTGCTGATGCGCGATGCAATGAGGGTGCCGCGTATTTACCCGGTAAAAGATTCACTCGGTAACTGGGTAGTACCAAGTCTTACCAGCAACAGTGTTTTTGCCCAGCTTTCCGATGCCGGCTATAACCTGCGTACCATCGATAACCTCATGGGCGGACTGGATGTAGTGATCACACCGGTGAATCATTTTAAGATCAACCTGAATGCCTCCGGTAATTATAACATCAATAACAACCAGGGCCGCTGGAATAAATTTTCCTATGCACCCTACTATACAACTGCCACACCACCTCAGTATAACCAGCTGCAGCAGGACGAATACAAGGATCTTACCACTAACGTATATGCTACCGCGGAGTATGAGAATACTTTCGGTAAGCACTACGTGAAAGGTCAGGTAGGAGCGAGGAGCGATGCCACTAATGAATTCTATGGTTTCAGAGCTACCCGTTACGGTACCACTAATCTTGATAACGACTGGTCTATCGGTGGCGGATATATCCCCAAACCGGATGGCACCTACGACTACCGGGATATAGGTACCTACAACGATATCACTAACCCGAATCTTTATGCACTAAACTCCCTGTTCGGTCGCGTGAACTATGCCTTCAATGACAAGTACCTCGCTGAATTCACCTGGCGTTACGATGGTTCGTCGAAACTGGCGCCTGGTCATCGCTGGCAGTTCTTTCCCGCATTCTCGCTCGGATGGCGGCTGACGGACGAAACGTTCATGAAGGAAATAAAAGACCGGATCGGTAACTTTAAACTGCGCTACTCCTGGGGGCAGGTGGGCAACTCCAATATCGGCGGTTTCAACTACCTGTCGAGGGTAAAGATCAATGATGCCAACTACGCATTCAATAACTCCCTGGCGCCCGGTAGTACCTTCTCCACTTACAACGATCTGCTGAAGTGGGAAATATCCACGATGGCCAACTACGGTATTGATGCAGACTTCCTCAATGGCGCTCTGACTGCTTCTTTCGACTACTTCAATAAAAATACCACCGGTATTTATCTCTTCCAGACCATCCCCGGAACAGCAGGTACCGATGCTCCGCTGGAAAACGTAGGCAAGGTAAATAATAAAGGCTGGGAGCTGGTGCTGAACTACCGGTTCAGCACGGGTGCATTCCGCCACAGTGTAGGATTTAACCTGGCAGACAATCTGAACAAAGTGGTGAAATTCGGCCAGGAATCAATAAGAGGCTCCGATGTAGCTTTTATCATCAAAGAAGGCTATCCTTTGGCATCTTACTATGGTTACAAATCCAATGGCCTCTATCAGAACCTCGACGATATCAAGAATGCGCCTAAGGTGCCTTTTGCCTACAACCAGCAGGTGATGCCGGGAGATATCAGGTATATAGACCGCAACCACGATGGGGTGATCGATGAAAACGACCGTTATATTTTCGGAAATCCGTTTCCCCGCTACACCTTCGGCTTTAACTATAGCATCAGCTGGAAGAACTTCGATTTCTCTATGTTCTGGCAGGGCGTAGGTAAAAGAAGCCAGTTCCTCCGTGGCGATATCGTGGAAGCCTTCCACAACAACGAGGATCATGCTATGGTGCAGCACCTCGACCGTTGGACACCTACTAATCCGGGTGCCAGCTATCCGCGCCTGACCATTGGTTCGGCTGATGCCAACAACTTTGCTTATTCCGATTACTGGTTGTATGATACCAAATACCTGCGTCTGAAGAATCTGCAAATTGGTTACAACTTACCGGCCTCCCTGATGAAACGTGCGAGGATGCAGGGTGTAAGGGTATATTTCACCAGTCAGAACCTACTCACGATTACGCCTAAACGTTTCCGTGAGCTGGGCGTAGACCCTGAGTTTACACAGTTCGATGATAAGTTGTCGATGACAAATTACAATGCCATTGCAGGACGTAATTACCCGAACGCCGCCACTTTTGCAGTAGGACTGGATATTAAGTTCTGATGTCTAAATTATCAATTGTATGAAGAAGTTATTGCTATCGATATTAATTGCCTCAGCGGTGACCGGTTGCCGGAAGCTGGATCAGCCTATCACCCGGGAATATACGGAAACAGCCTACTGGCGTAATGCCCAGGATGCGCTGGACGCGTTGGCCGCCTGCTACGAGCATCTTTCAAAAGATGACTATTTCTTCGGCGACGAAGCGCTGAGCGACAATGCCTACAACAGCGGCGGCGGTATGCTCAACGTAAATGCCATCGCCAATGGTGGCTACGACGGCGCTAATGCACGCGTGGCTGATACCTGGAAATATTATTATACCACTATCAGAAGATGTAATAATGTAACCACCAACATCGACCGCGTGCCGGCCCTGGATCCCGCGTTGAAAAAACGGATACTGGCCGAAGCCCGTTTTATCCGCGCCTATGCTTATTTTGAGCTGACCTCCGCATTCGGAGATGTCCCATTTTACACCAACCTGATTTCTATTGACGAGTCACGCGTTATTACGCGCACGGATAAGAATACAGTTCAGCAGTTTGTACTGACGGAGCTGGCAGATATACAGAAAGATTTGCCCACCAACACGCAACAGGCGCAAAACGACCGTGGCCGTGTTACCCGCGGTGCTGCCATCGCCATGAGCGCCCGCGTACACCTTTATCGCGGCGAGTGGCAGGGGGTGGTGAGCGATTGCGAACAGCTGATCGGAAAATCAGATAACGGCAGCTACGCCCTGTTCGCGAACTACAACAGCCTGTTTACCGTGGCGAACGAGTACAACAGTGAGGTGATACTGGACCTGGAATATGGTGGTGGCAGAACGTACGACAAACAACGTTCTTTCATGCCGCAGACCATCGCAGCGCTGAGAAGCGTGCTCGTGCCTACACAGGACCTGGTGAACGATTACATCATGACTAACGGGAAGGGGATCAACGAAGCCGGTTCCGGGTTCGATGAAAACAACCCTTACGCCAACAGGGATCCCCGCTTTGAAGCCACCATCCTGCATCATGGATCTAAAGTGACAGATTTTACCGGTAACGTACAAACGATTCTGACACAGCCTGGCTCAGTACCTTCCACCAACAGCGTAGACGACCAGGGGGCATCACCAACCGGTTATTATTTCTACAAATACTACGACCGTAGCGCTACCAACTATTCTTCTTCACTGAGCCTGATCCTCATCCGCTATGCCGATGTATTGCTGATGTATGCAGAAGCAAAGAATGAATTAGGGCAGATGACTGCCGGTGTGTGGAACCAGACCATTCAACCACTCCGTGTGCGTGCAGGATTTAATGATGCCGGTGCTACCCAGTTTAATGCAGCCCTGAACCAGGATCAGCTGCGTACCGTCATCCGCCGCGAAAGAAGGGCAGAACTGGCTTTTGAAGGATTACGCGTACTGGATATACGCCGCTGGAAAATTGCCGATGCGGTCATGAACAAACCGGTAAGAGGTATTAAAGTATCCTCAGGTGCTTTTAACAAAGATCCTAACGGATATATCATCGTGGAAAGCAGGTTGTTCACCAACCCTAAGCACTACCTGTGGCCGGTGCCCACCATTGAACGGGATCAGAATAAAAATCTTTCACAAAACCAAGACTGGTAATCATTCCACCTAAAACTGAACTAACATGCAAAAATATCTCTTTATTATACTGGGTGTTTTTCTCTTCGCGTGTAAGAAAGACAATTATACACTCAACGTCAATATGAAACCGGTGCCTAAATTAATGGCGCCGCTCGATAATAAATACATCAAGCTGCAACCCACTACCAGCGCTACTGTTAGCTTCGAATGGGATCAGGCCAGGGCAGAAGATGGCTCGCTGGTATTGTACGAAGTAGTGTTCGATAAAGAGAATGGCGACTTCTCTTCGCCTGTTGCCAAGTTTACTTCCGACGGCGGCGGCGTGCAGAATAAACTCACCTTATCCCACAAAGACCTGAACAGCGTGGCGGGTAAAGCGGGCATCGCTTCGCTGGCTACCGGAAAGCTGAAATGGACGGTGCTGTCTTCCAAAGGGTATAACATCCAGAAAGCAGCAGAAACGAGGCTGATAGAAGTAGAGCGGCCTAATGGTTTTGCAGAGATACCTACCGACGTATTCCTGACCGGCGACGCTGTTGAAACAGGTACTGACCTGTCGAAAGCGCTGAAGCTGAAGTCTGTAGCCCCGGGGGTATATGAAATTTATACCTCTCTCAAAAACGGCAAATATCATTTCACCAACCGCAATACCGGTACGCCTTCCACTTATTCTATCAGCGGATCGGCGCTGAAAGAAGGGGGTGAATCTACACAGGCTGCCGGCACCAAAGCCTACCGCCTGCGCCTCGACTTCAACAACGCTGCCGTAACCGTTACAGAAATCACCAGCATCGGCCTCTGGTTTGCGCCGCTGAATAAATTCCTGTTCGAGATCCCTTACGCCGGCAGCAGCACCTGGAGCATCAAGAGCCAGCTGATCACCTTCAAACAGGAATCATGGGGCCGCGACGAGCGCTACAAATTCCGTATAGCCGTTAAGGATAGTGATGGCAACCCCGGCGAAGAGTGGATAGGAAGCTCCAACCAGGACAACAGCCGGCCTACGGCTGCCACTCCGGCCAGCTTCTGGGAACTGAAGCCTATTGCCAACAACGATCAGTGGAATTACTGTTATAAGTTCATGACAGAAGAAGACGGGAAGAACTGCGACGTGAATCTGTACTTCTATACAGATAAGAATTACACCCATGAAGTAATCGCTAAATAAGAATGACTATGAAGCTGATTAAATATGCCTTATTAATGTTCCCCCTGGCCTTCACTGCCTGTTTGAAAGAACCAGTAGATGACGGCCCGGGCCCGGGCGCCGGTAAAGCAAGATATGTGTTCGACTGGCCTAAGATCGCGGATTCGTCACAACAGGCGCTTACCTCATCTTTCTGGAACCAGGAAAAATATTTCAATGCCAACAGTGCAGGCGGTACCACCTTTAATTACTGGCCTAATGCACATGCATTAGACGTACTAACGGATGCCTATATACGTAAAAACGATCCGGCTGTTAAAGCTCGCATGGACGATCTGCTGGCAGGGATGAAAGCGAAGAATGGCGGTAGCTATATCAACTTCTTCTACGACGACATGGAATGGATGACCCTGGCCTGTTTACGCGCATTTGAAGCAACAGGGGATACAAAATACAAGGAAACCGCCGTGTTATTATGGAACGATATCAAAGGCGGATGGGACAATGTATGGGGCGGAGGTATTCACTGGAATAAAGACAAAGCCAAAAATTACAAGAATACGCCGGCCAATGCACCTGCCTGTATTATTGCGTGTCGCATGTACGGCGTAACCCAGAACCCCGATGATATCGCCTGGGCAGGAAAGCTCTACGACTGGGAAAAAAGTACCCTCGTAGATCCATCGAGCGGGCTGGTATGGGATGGCATCAACCAGGATGGCAGCGGTCAGGTAACAAAAAACTGGAACTTCACCTATAACCAGGGTGTATTCATCGGCGCCGGCATCGAAATGTACAAGCTGACAGGCCAGAACATCTACCTGAACGATGCGCTGAAAACAGCCAACAACACGCTGGCCGGCGGATTTACCAATGCCAACATCCTGAAAGATGAAGGCGGCGGAGATGGCGGCCTGTTTAAAGGCGTGCTGGTGCGCTACCTGATGCTGCTCATTACAGATGGCAGTATCAGCAGCACAGATGCCGCTAAGTTTGCCGCTTTCCTGCAGCTGAATGCAGAAACGCTGTGGGTGAAAGGTACTGCCCGTCCGCAGCTGCTGTTCAATACCAACTGGACAACCACCGGTACCTCCGCAGATCTGACCACTCAGCTCAGCGGAACAATGCTGGTAGAAGCAGCAGCCAAACTGAAAGATATGGGGCTGATTAAGTAATCTAAATCATAACAATGGGGAGAAGAACAACGACCGTTATCCTGTGCGGTGTACTGATGGCAGGCAGCGTCTCCGCTCAAAGCAACCAGCAGAAAGCGGAGGCCTTGCAACAGGCGGTGAATAAATACCTGTACGAAAACAAAAGCGGTTTGTACATACAAACCAGCGACCGGGCTAAGAATCATAATCCGCATGCGGACCTCTGGGGCCTCTGCGGGCTGATACAGGCCACCAACGAAATGGAGCGGATGCATCCGGGAAAGCAGTACATGCAGCCTGTTGTAGCAGCCATTAATCAGTACTATGATCCCATTCCGCCTACGCCGGGTTATGCTTCCTATGTGGTGAAAGAACGCCGGGAAGACCGCTACTACGACGATAACCAGTGGATCGGTATCGCCTACCTCGATGCCTATGAACGCACCGGGAAGAAATGGTTCCTGCAAAAGGGCGATGAGATTTACCGCTTCATGATGACGGGATTCGATACCATCAGCGGAGGCGGGCTGTATTGGAAAGAAGGCGACAAAACCACTAAAAATACCTGCTCCAATGGTCCGGGTATATTACTGGCCCTGCAGCTGTACAATGCCACCCACAATAAAGCTTACCTCGATACCGCGCTGCTGCTCTATAACTGGGTGAACAAACACCTGCGCAGCAACAGCGGGGTATACTGGGACGCTATCAAGCCCCAGGAAAACAACCGTATCGATTCTGCCGCATATACCTATAACACCGGTACCATGCTGGAGGCAAATGTGAAATTGTACCATATCACCAAAAATGCTCACTATCTCACGGAAGCACAGCATATCGCCGAGGGAGGGTACCAGCGCTTCTTCAGGAACGGCCGCTTTCATTCTTCCTATTGGTTCAATGCCGTACTGTTGCGGGGCTACGAGGCCCTGTATAAAACAGATAAACATCGCAAATATATTGACGCCATGCAGGAATATGCCGACAACGTCTGGAAACATGACCGCGACAGCGCTAATAACCTGCTGGGAAGCCGCCCGGAGAAAGAACTACTCGGACAGGCGGGGATGATGGAGATATATGCGAGGTTGGCGGTGAGCCTTTAGTCGTTAGTAAAATGCAGCGAAGATTACATGATGGTTAAATTTCATGTAATCTTCGCTGCATTTTACTAATAGCTATTCCTAATTTGTAATTATATTAGGAAATTAATTAATTTTATAGCGAAATCTATCCTATGAAGCTGCTCCTTTTCCCGTTCCTGGTATTACTACCATTGTTTGTCTGTGGGCAGACGGGAGTTCAGACGGCGGCAAAGAAAGGCAATCGTGAAACAGAGTTTAAAATGAAAGAAGGAAGCTATCTCAGCTTTGCACAGGTGAACCTGAGCCTGGGTGAAATAGGATTCCGGGTGGAAGTAGCGTCTGAGCAAAAGAAGGGTAACTCAAAGCTGGAATTCCGGATAGATAAGCCCAAAGGGAAGATCATCGGTGTGCTGGACATACCTTATACCGGCGACAGTACCCATGCGCTGAAACTCACCGGGAACCTGAAACATGCGGAGGGAGTACACGACCTGTACCTGGTTGCCAGGGGTGCGGTGCCCTTCAGTATTACTTCATTTGGATTTATTTTTAATTATTAAGATACCCCGCTATATATAGGTCCGGGAAAAATCCCGGGCAACTAACCCGGAAAAGATGAGGATGTTTTCATGAACATCCCGTATTTTGCCGTTGTCTAATAAGAAATTATGCCAGCAAGAACTTTTGCCATCGGCGATATACATGGCGCCCTCCGGGCGCTGGAACAGGTAATCACGGCCATAGCACCACAAAAAGAGGATACCCTGGTTTTTCTCGGGGATTATGTAGACGGATGGCCGGAGTCGGCACAGGTGATCGATTACCTGACTGCTCTTCAGCATCGCACCAACTGTATCTTCATTAAAGGGAATCATGATATGCGTTGCGAAGAATGGCTGAAGGGAAATGATCCGGGCCATTTTTGGGCGAGAGGCGGGGGACGGGCTACCGTGGCCAGTTACGCAGGCTATACCCAGGAACAAACGCAACAGCATCTGGAGTTTTTTGCCGCCATGAAATATTTTTATACGGATGATATGAACAGGCTGTATATCCACGGTGGCTTTACGTCGAATGCCGGGCCTGCCGCAGAACTGCCAGCAGAAAACGTTACAACAGACCGCAGTTTGTGGGAACTGGCAGTAACAATGGACCAACGGGTGAAATCACATCCGGAATTGTTCCCGAAAAGACTCGCGCTTTTTCATGAAATTTACATCGGTCATACGCCCGTGCTGATCAACTATGCCGATATGCCGGTACAGGCCTGCAATGTCTGGAATGTTGATACCGGCGCGGGTTTCTACGGAAAATTATCCGCACTCAATACAGCTACCAAAGAAATCATACAAAGTGATAACGTGCCCACGTTATATCCCGGTATAAAGGGCAGGAGTTAGGTTTAATTAAACGTTACCGCCATGGATATTAAACAGTTTGAAGACAAGAGCCTGGCGCATTTTTCCTACGCTGTCTGTAACGAGGCAACGAACGAAATAATACTGATAGATCCCGCCAGGAATATTAAGCCTTATCTTGATCTGGCAGCATCGCTGCAGGCGCGGATTACACACGTTATTGAAACCCATCCGCATGCCGATTTTGTAAGCGGCCACCTCGAGCTGCACGAAACCACTGGTGCGGTGTTGCATTGTTCCCGTCTTGTTGGCGCCGCTTATCCTCACATTGGCTTCGACGAAGGAGATGAGATCGTGTCAGGAGATATTACGCTGAAAGCGTTGAATACGCCCGGACATTCGCCAGACAGCATCTGCGTGGTGCTGGAATATGCCGGTGTTCCGGGCGTGGTATTTACGGGTGATACGCTGTTCATAGGAGATTGCGGCCGGCCCGACCTCCGGGAGCAGGCAGGCAACCTGACCGCCCGTAAAGAGGAACTGGCGCGGAGTATGTATCACTCCCTGCGGGAAAAACTGATGCCGCTGCCCGACGATACCCTCGTGTATCCTGCTCATGGTGCAGGTACCCTTTGCGGTAAATCGCTCAGCGATGCGGATAGTAGCACCATTGCCATAGAAAAAATAAGTAACTGGTGTTTGCAGGATGATACAGAAGATGAATTTGTTGCGGAATTACTTGCCAGGCAACCCTTTGTACCAGTGTATTTTCCTTATGATGTGGCAGTGAACCGGGTAGGGGCGCCACCTTTGGCCGCCTCCCTGGCAAAGGTGCCACGGATAGACGGAACACCTGTTTTTGAAGAGCAGGTGCCTGTTGTTGATACCCGGTCTGTAACCGCTTTCAGAGAAGGAGCACAGCCAGGTGCCATCAACCTGCAAAATGGCGGAAAGTTTGAAACCTGGCTGGGTAGTATCATCGGGCCGGACGAACAATTTTATCTGCTGGCAGCTACCGCACAACAGCTCACAGACGTAATGGAAAAGACGGCCCGTATCGGGTATGAGTCGAAAATAAAGGCGGCGCTGGTGTATACACAAGGTGCAGCTCAGCTGGAAGTCTTGCCCCTCAATGATTTCAAAGCTCATCCGGAAAGATACACCGTTGTGGATGTACGAATGTCATCAGAAGCCGCGGATTATCCCATCTTCCAACAGGCCTTATCAATCCCGCTGGATGAGCTGAGAAAACGCGTGACAGAAATCCCTGTTACAAAACCGGTGGTGATACATTGTGCCGGCGGATACCGGAGCGCGGCAGCAACCAGTATCGTGGCCGCTGCATTGAAAGATAAAGTACCCGTGTATGACCTGGGAGAAGCGGTGAAACAATTTTATCCCGGAGAAAAATAGCGGCACAAGACAGGTTCCTGCAGGAACAATCTGTTTTAATTTGAGCATGATAAGGGTAGGGTGCGCTTACCGGAAACAGAAAACACCCTACTTTCGTTATAATGCTTCACCTCAAAACTGATGATCATGTTTAGTAAGACACCCACATTCAGTAGTTTCTCTGTCAATAGTCTTAGCGAAGCCAAAACTTTTTATCACGATGTGCTGGGAATTGAAACGGATGATCGCGAGCACATGATAAATCTGAAACTGGCAGATGGAAAGAATATACTGGTATATGAAAAACCGGATCATGCACCGGCTACCTTCACTGTGCTCAATTTTGTAGTAGACGATGTGGATGCAGCGGTAGATCAGCTGAATGCCCAAGGTATTGTTATGTTGCAGTATGGAGGCCCCATCGCAACCGATGCCAAAGGGATTCATCGCGGTGAAGGCGGTGAAACCATCGCCTGGTTTGCCGATCCGGCCGGTAATATTTTGTCTGTTTTGAAATCTTCCATGTTATAGTACAATAAAGTTTGGTATCCTTATCTTGATGTCTGCCTGATACTGCTAATGAAATTGTTTTTTTTAGCGGAATGATATACTTTCGTTTTCGTTGATCACGTGTGTTTGTTTTTTCCCGGAGTTATCTTTATTGAGACCGTTGCTGTTAGATGATCTTCCATATCCTGTATTTAATCTATAAATGTTTCATAAACAAAAATGCAAATGAACAAGGCAATTTTATTTTCTGCAACTATTGCAGCAGCAATGGCATTTACTGCCTGTGGTGATGGTGGTAAAAAAGCAGGTGGCGACAGTGCGGCCACCGCATCCTCCTCATCTTCCAATGCATCGGCCCCGAAAGACGACAAGTTAAGCGGATTTATGTTAGGCGGTATCTATTTTATCAATGGATACGGTGGCCAGGCGGAAGTCAGCAAAATGATCACCAGCACAGAGAAAGCAGATATCATCAACGACTATAAACAACTGCTCGAATTCCCTTTCAAAACGGATGATGCAGCAGGCGCAAAAAATACACTGAAAGAGTGGTGGAGTATCAACGATAAAGCTGGTCTGGAAAAGAACCTCGACGAGCTGACCAAAGGTAAACCCGACAGTAAGCACAGGGCATGGGATTACGCCCGCCTGGTGAACAATGCCTGCATGGGTTATGCAGCAGGATATCTGACGAAGGAAGAAGCAGAAAAATACGTAGCTGCTGCTTTACCACTCGCCCGCAAGGACTACAAAACCTGGGACGATTACTTCGCCGACTGGATGGAAGGCCGCAAAGCATGGGGTGGTGATGAAAGCCATGCAAAGGAATTTGAAGATCTTTCTAAGAGCATTACCAAAGGAGATCATAATATTTATCAGATATTGCCGCTGAATTAATCAAATAACGGATTTCCAGACCCGAAGGGCCGTGCCGCATTGGTGGTGCGGCCTTTTTTCTGTGATTATCCCGGTTGCAATAGAAAATTTTCCCGAAAATAATATTTGTATTAATGACAATAATTTATGATCTTGGCTGTACTAACTGAATATTTACCGGTTATTCCGGAACAGTGGGCAGTTGTGTTATCATATACCAGCAAATCATCCATAGCGGCAACCATTATCAGCAAAGAATCCATCTTTTAAGAGTCAGCCAATAATGTTATTCGGGGGTAACCAGCCATACAGGGAAGCAGAATTACTGCAACGGCTTGCCATCGCAGATGAAGGTGCTTTTTCTATCGTTTTCAGAGAATACTATGCTGTTTTATGTGCCTTTGCACAAAAAATTATCCAAACGGCTGCCGATCCGGAAGACCTGGTCAATGAAGTGTTTTTAAGATTGTGGAACAGGAGCGAGGTGTTTGAAGATGCCAGGCACCTGAAGGATTTTTTGTATAAATCTACCCGCAACGCCTGTTTTGATGCCCTCAAACGTGCTACCCACAGCAAAGAGCGACAGGCAGTTTTCCTGGAATCCCAGGACGCCTGGGAAACCGCCACTGATCTGGAAATGATCCGCATGGAAGTGTTCAATGAACTCTATCGTGAAATCAGCCAGTTACCGGAGCAATGCGGTAAAATTATACGTATGGGGTATATTGAGGGTTTAAAGAATGAAGAAATTGCCCGCCAACTGGGATTATCTGTACAAACGGTGAAGAACCAGAAAACGAGGGGCGTAATGTTGTTGAAACACCGTCTGCCACCCGAAATTTTCATATTGCTCCTGCTGGTATCTGCGCATTCCTGATTTTTTTTTAAGGGGTTTGGTACTATCCTGATATCATGTCGTATTAATAGAAAGTACAGTGCTATTATGGAGGAACCAACATCCGATGCCCTTTATATAGCGGGGCTTCTCAGCAAGCATTTAAAGGGAACTTTGACTGCAGAAGAATCTTCGCAGTTACATGCCTGGATAGCCGGTAGTGAACAACGTCGCCAATTATGGGAAGACATTAATAATACGGAAATCCAGCAGGCAGGTGTAAAGCAGATCGCCCGGTATAATGAAAACGAAGCGCTGGAACGTTTCCTGGCTAACCATGCACCTAAGGAACCACCGGCATCCCCCAAACGTGTTTATTTCCTGCAGCCATGGAAATGGATGGCTGCTGCAGTGGCTGTTATATTCATTGTTGTGGCTGGTTACTGGTTCCATACTCAACAACAACATTCTCCCGGCATAGCGCATCATGTTCCGGTAAGTGACATTGCACCGGGAAAAAACGGCGCCATATTGAAATTATCTGATGGCTCCACCATCGCACTGGATAGCCTGTCGAACGGAGTGGTTGCCACGCAGAACGGCGCCAGGATTGTACTGGACAATGGCGCACTGGTATACGACCCGGACAAAAGCAAAAGCAAGGAGATTGCCTACAATATTATTACGACCCCAAATGGTCGCCAGTTCCGGTTAAGCTTGCCGGATGGTACACAGGTGTGGTTGAATGCTGCCAGTTCTATTCGCTATCCCACTGTATTTGATGGTAAGCACCGGAATGTGGAGATCACCGGGGAAGTTTATTTTGAAGTGGCTCCGGATACCCGTATGCCATTTGAGGTAACCGTGTTGAATAATGCACGTATCGAAGTACTGGGCACCCATTTTAATGTAAACGCTTACGGGAATGAAGAAATGCAGCATACCACCCTGCTGGAAGGTGCTGTGAAAGTAATATCCCTGAAAGAACATGCCTCCGCGCTTTACCGCAATGGTATTGTACTCCGGCCAGGGCAACAATTACAAATGTCCGAAACTCCCGCCATTATTAACCATGCAGATATAGACAAAATCATGGCCTGGAAAAACGGGCTCTTTGATTTCAATGGAATGGATGTGAAATATGCCATGAAACAGATTGCACGATGGTACGATGTAGAAATCGTATACAAAGGGGAAGTACCTGATATTAAATTTTATGGAAAAATCAGCAGAAATATAAGCCTGGCGGGCCTTATCAAAGGACTGAACAATACAGGTGTGCATTTGCACATCGAAGAAGGCAAAAGACTGGTAGTAACAAAATAAGCATCATTTAAAAAAACAGATTGTCAAACAGGTTGGTCGAAAAAAAGCCGGAAGCAGTTGGAGCTGCTCCCGGCTGGTAGTCGGCTAAACTTAAAATTTCGGTGTAACGAATTTTTTATCAACCAAACCACAACCAAATTTATGCAAAAAATCGCTCATGTAGAACGAAAGGGATGTCTATTGCCGGTCCCGATCCAAATATTGCGGATTATGAGAATTACTACCTTCTTTCTTTTCGCGTCCCTACTGCACGTTTCCGCAAAATCTTTATCCCAGGCGGTCACTATTTCCGGGAAGGATATGCCACTGACAAAAATATTTGATGCAGTATACAAGCAAACCGGCTTCGTGGTATTCAGCAACGACCGGTTAATGGAACGCGCCATTCCTGTCACCATTAACGCTAAAGAAATCCCGCTGCAGGATTTCCTGGAGAACGTATTCAAAAACCAGCCATTGACTTTTTCCATCGACAGTAAAACAATTTTTCTTGCTGAAAAACCTTACCAGTATGAGCATACAATGTTGTATGATTCTACGGTGGTACCCTTGCTGAAAGGAAAGATCCTCGATTCAACCGGTTTGCCTGTACCTGATGTGACCGTGGTGGTACGTAACACCAAACTGGTGGCGGTTACAGACATCCAGGGAGATTTCGTTTTTACAAATGTACCGCGGAATGCCACGCTGGTAGCCACCAATATTGCCTACCAGCGAAGAGAATTGAAGCTGGAAGGAAGGAGTGTGGTGACCATACGGCTCTACGCAGAAGTGAAAAAACTGAACGAAGTACAGGTAGTGGTCAATACCGGGTATCAGTCGCTGCCCAAAGAAAGGGCTACCGGCTCATTCGGCATCGTCACGGGCAAACAGCTGGCGCAGGTACCGGTGGTGAGCATACTGGAGCGGTTACAGGGCATGGTACCCGGCGTGGATATTTCTACCAGAACCACTGCCGGCAAAAGCCGTAACGCCTCCGTAACGATCCGTGGTTTGTCGACCATCAAAAGCGAATACACAAAAGTAAGCATGGATCCGCTGCTGGTAATAGACGGATTCCCTTCCCAGGTATCTATCGCCAATGGCGCACTGGATCTGCTTAACCCGGACGATATAGAACAGATTACTTTTCTGAAAGATGCAGCTGCTGCTTCTATCTGGGGCATCCAGGCTGCCAATGGTGTAATTGTGGTGGTTACAAAGAAAGGCACACGTAATAGTAAGCCGGTGTTTAGCTTTTCCACTACCATGGGCACCAGCAACAGACCCAGCCTGGGTTACGGCGAAATGATGTCGGTGCCGCAATACATCGACCTGGAAAAAGAACTGTTGGGAAAAGGAAGATATACAGACCCGGTTCCGCGTAGTACGCCCGGAAGTTATTATCCGGAAAATAACAGCCAGGTGCAGGCCATCTTTTTCCGGCAGAAGCGCGGAGAAATAACAGAAGCGCAAATGAACGCGCAACTGGCAGCATTGGGCGCTATGGATAACCGCTCACAGATGGAGAAGTACATGATCCAGTCGCCCACTACCCAACAATATAATCTCTCTGTTTCCGGTGGGGGGGTAAATAGTTCTTATTATTTGTCAGGTTATTTTTATAAAGAAGACCGGGTTTACAGAAGTAATACCAACAAGGGATATTCTCTGAAAGCGGGTAATACTTCCAGTTTATTCAATGGCCGTGTTACAATAGCTACTGATCTGACTTTTGGGAATACGAGAGATAAGATCAATAACGCCGCCGTAAAGGCCATGAGCGTTGGTTCCGGAGGTATGCGACCGTACGATATGCTCAAAGACGACGCCGGCAATACGATCTATTATGATCTGCTGACCATTCCATCAACCGCCAGGTACCTTGAAAGCAAAGGATATCTTCCGTTCCGCTATTCACCGCTCGACGAGTTGAAATATTCCAATACGTATAATACCGCTAATAATGTGGCATTGAATCTGGCCGTGAATGGCAATATCACTTCCTGGTTAGGGGTTAATATTTCCGGTAATGTAGGCCGTATGTTTACAGAAAACGAGCAGTATTGGGAGCCAGATAGCTACGACGCCAGGATGTTGGTGAATAAGGCAACCAGTATTAGCCAAACCGGCGCCCGTGTATATGGCGTACCTCCCGGTGGCAGGCTGGATCTCAGCAATGGCCAGGGAAAAAGTTATAACCTGCGCGGACAGATCAATGTAAATAAAAACTGGAAAAACAGACATCAGCTGAATGTGCTGATAGGTAATGAAATCCGCGAATCTTACAGCAAAGGCAGCGGAGAGTTGCGCTATGGTTATGATAAGTCCATCAATGCTTTCCGTAGCGTGAATCCTTTTACCGGATATAAAGATATCTATGGATCAACACAATCGATCGGCCCCACCAGCAGGCCGGTTACTGAAAGTACCACCCGGTCGCTGTCGTACTATGCCAACGGATCCTATACCTTCGATAATAAATATACGGTTTCAGGAAGCGCCCGTTTTGATGATTATAATTTATTGGGTGTTGAACGGCGTAAGCGCGCCATTCCATTGTGGTCCGGTGGTTTGAAATGGAATATCAGCAAAGAAGAGTTCCTGGGCAATATTAAGTGGATAGACCAGCTGTCCGCACGTTTCACTTATGGCTTTAGTGGAAATGCGCCACAGGGCTATGCTCCCGTTACTACTATTAATATACTGGGCGCAGATTACTATACTAACTATACATATGGTATTATTGACAAACCGGCAATGGCAAACCTGGGCTGGGAAAAGACGAGGATGATCAACTGGGGCCTCGATTTTTCTTTCTTTAAAAACAGGCTGTTCGGGTCTGCGGAATATTATAAAAAGCATACGACAGATATCATCTGGCAATTGCCGATTAATGGTACTTATGGTTTTACATCTACCTTATTCAATACCGCTAACCTGGAAGGCCATGGGGTAGACCTGGGAATCAATGTAGTGCCTGTCTGGAGCCGGAACTGGAAATGGACGGCCACTATCAATATGTCTTACAACACGAATATCATCAAAGACATACGTTTCGAAAGGCCTACTACCTATTTTGCGCCAGAGATGCTTTATTCAGGTTATCCAACCGATTACCTGTTTACCTATGCCTGGGCAGGACTGGATAATACTGGTCAGGCGTTGATTTATAACGGCAACGACCACACGAAAAAATATGCTGTATCGGAGTTTCCTTATGAAAATGCGCGTGTGTATGCCGGCCGGACTACCTCTCCCTGGTTTGGAAGTTTCAGCCATTCTGTACAATACAAGGGCTTTGACCTCAATGTACAGTTCCAGTGCGCTTTTGGCGGTGTTTTCCTGAAGCCATCCCTCCAGGACCTGGGATATAGTAATAATCTTTTTGCAGGAAGAAACGGTGACCTGGCCAATCGTTGGAGAAAGCCGGGCGATGAGGCTTTTACCAATGTGCCGGGGTTGGCATTTGGGGCCAATACTAATTTCTACACCAGCAGTGCACGATACAGGGAATCAGATTTACTGGTAAGAAGTCGCAGTAATATCAAATTGCAACAGGTAATGTTGTCATATACTATTCCTGCTGCCTTACTGGGTAAGGCCGGTCTGAAGAGCGTAACCGTTTCCGCGCTGGCCCGCAACCTGGGTATGATCTGGGCAGCGAATAAAGAAAAGCTTGATCCTGATTATCTCTACGTTACCGGGAACAACTATCAGCTTCCTCCGTTAACCAATTACTCTTTCAGAGTGGCACTGAGTTTCTAAATCATTAAACTACAAAGTATGCGTCCATATAAAATAGTTGTTGCTTTTTTATTAGTTACTGTTGGTATAACTTCCTGCCGTAAATACGTGGAAGACGTGCCCATACAGGGTCAGCGGGTGTTGGTATATACAGATGATTACCGCGCGCTGATGAATGCCAGCGGCGACAGGCAGGAAGTGGCATTTGGACTGGCTCCATTGATGAGCTCCGATGATGTGGATCTGATTGCTCCGGAGATCCAGAATAATTTTAAAACGAATGTGGTGCAGTCGGCCATTTATACCTGGCATAAACCCTTTTACACGGATCTTAATCAGGACAACGACTGGAATGTGCTCTATGCTGCCATGTATACCTATAACGTAGTAATAGATGGTGTAATGGACAGCAAAGGAGGAGACCAGTTGTTAAAGCAAACGATCTTATCGGAAGCGCTGATGCATAGGGCCTTCACTTATTTTAGCCTGGTTAACCTGTATGGAAAGCAGTATGATGCTGCCACTGCTGAAACAGACCTGGGAGTGCCTTTAATGCTCAAAGCTGCGCTTTTCGTGAACTTAAAAAGACCATCGGTAAAACAGGTGTATGAGCAGGTATTGAAGGATATCAGGGTTGCTATTCCGATCCTGCCGGTTAAACAGGACATAAATTTCAGACCGAATAAGGCATCGGCTTATGCATTGTTGTCCAAAGTATATCTCAATATGCGGGATTTCGCTAATGCCGCTGCTTTTGCCGATAGCACGCTGGACTTATCCGGCACGCTGTACGACTATAACATCGCTTTTAACGGGGGGAATTTTATTTTCCCTTCCCAGTTTGAAGATAAGCAGATCCTGTTGCGGAAAGTTCCCCGCATCACCTTTGGCGCGCCGCAGTTAAGTCAGGCGATGCTCGATCTGCTGGGTACCAAAGATTTGCGCTATCGGCTTTTTGTGAGATCCGGTAATTCTTTCCGGCCTGCATTTACAGGCCAGGGTTTCTGGTCGCGCGAGAATTATTCCGGTTCGCCGGATAAGTCGGCAGTAGGCCTCTCTGTAAATGAAACCTGGCTGATAAAAGCAGAATGCCTTGCCCGCGCAGGTAAAAAAGACGAAGCTGTAAATATGCTTAATACACTCCGCAAGTTACGTTTCCTGCCCGCGGATTATGCGGACATTAGCGCCGCCACAGCAGCGGAAGCATTGCAGCTGGTAGTGGATGAACGCCGCCGTGAATTCTTTGGCTCAGGCCTGCGATGGTTCGATCAGCGCCGGCTGAATAAAGATCCGCAGTTCGCTAAAACTGTCAGCCGGGCATTTAACGGTAACACCTATACGCTGACGCCTAACAGCAATAACTATGTATTTCCACTAGCCAATATTCTCATTGCCCAGAATCCGGAAATAGAACAAAACCCATAGTAAAAGACAGGTTTACATCTACCAAAAAAATTATAAAATAAATGGAAAGTATTGTCAGAATTGAAAAGTTATCCCACAGATACAGTACCTCCTGGGCCATCCGCGATATTAACATGGAGATTAGTCCAACAGGTATTGTAGGGTTGCTCGGCTCAAACGGTGCAGGAAAATCTACCACCATGAATATTGTATGTGGGGCGCTGAACCAGACAGAAGGCGATGTTTACATCAATGGCATTAACACGAAAGAACATCCGCAGCAGGCAAAAAGAGAAATCGGCTTTCTCCCGCAGAATCCTCCGCTATACATGGATCTGACGGTAGACGAATACCTCCATTATTGCGCCGGTCTGCGGCACCTGCCAAAAGACAATATGAAACCCGCTATAAAGGAAGCGAAAGAACGTTGTGGTATTGATCATTTTAGTAAAAGGCTGATCCGGAACCTCTCAGGAGGTTACCGGCAGCGCGTAGGCATCGCGCAGGCGATTGTACACCGCCCCAGGCTGGTAGTGCTGGATGAACCTACCAACGGCCTGGATCCTAATCAGATCATAGAGGTACGGTCGCTGATCAAAGATATTGCCCGCGACAGAGCCGTTATTTTTTCTTCGCATATTCTTTCCGAAGTACAGATACTCTGTAAAGAAATCAGGATGATCGAAAATGGAAGGATTGTTTTCTCAGATACGATGGAAACCTTCAATAACTACGTGGAGCCACACAGCGTGCTGGTACACCTGGAGAACCCGCCGGTGGAAGCGGAGCTGGTGAAAATCAACGGCGTCACCAAAGTAGATTTTCTTACTGAAAGACAGCTGCGCATTTATTTTTCCGGTGAACAGGACATTGCCGAAAGGATTGTTGCAGCATCTGTACATAACGGCTGGCGGCTTCGGGAAATCAGTCTTGATAAAAGTGCGCTCGACGAAATATTTAAGCAGTTATCCCATCCATCATCAAAACAATAACCGATTAATGAAGACGATATTAAGAATAGCCAAAACAGAGTTACGTACCCTGTTTTACTCACCCATTGCATGGTTTTTAATGATTGTATTCCTCATCCAATGTGGCGTAATATACCTGGGTGTACTGGAAGCAATAACACGGGAACAGGATGCCGGTGGAAAGTTTTTTGGCAGCGTGATAGAATATGTTTTTCTGAGTAACCAGGGATTATTCGGAGTGGTGTTGCGCAACTTATACCTGTACATCCCGTTGTTGACGATGGGATTGATCAGCCGGGAAATCAGCAGTGGTACCATCAGGCTGTTGTATTCTTCGCCGATCCGGGTAAGAGAAATTGTGTTGGGGAAATTTCTGGCCATGATGATCTACAGTCTTTTGCTGGTGGGGATTCTGGCTATCTTTATTGTTTCCAGTCTGTACCAGGTAGTATCTCCTGATACCGGTATGCTGATGAGTGCGCTGCTGGGAATATACCTGTTGCTTTGTGCTTACTCGGCTATTGGATTATTTATGTCGTGCCTGACCACTTACCAGGTAGTGGCGGCGGTATGTACATTTGTGATGATCGGTTTGTTGTCGTACGTTGGCACACTCTGGCAGGATATTGCATTTGTGCGGAACCTGACTTATTTCCTGTCTATTTCCGGTCGTACCGGAAAAATGCTGACGGGGCTTATTACATCAAAAGATGTCATCTATTTCCTCGCTATCGTTTATCTTTTTCTCGGGCTCAGTATCTATAAAATAAAAGCAGGCATGGAATCCAGGCCTGCGATGATAAAAGTGGGGCGATATGCTTTGGTAGTTGTATCCACGCTGGTTATCGGTTATTTCAGCTCTATTCCTTCACTGGTGGGCTATTATGATGCCACCCGTGCAAAGGCGAGAACACTGACACCCAATGCACAGAAAATTATAAAGGAGTTGGGAGATGAACCACTAGAAGTGACCGCTTATAACAATCTGATGGGGCGCTACTGGGATCTGGGTAGTCCTGACTCGTACAACCGCAATCTGGCACGTTGGGAACCCTATACACGATTCAAACATAATATTGAATTGAAAACGGTTTTATATTATGATTCGGCTTATGACAACCCTGGCATGTTCCGGTTTTATCCTGGTAAAACATTAGCACAAGTGGCGAAGCAATATGCTGATAGTAAGGATCTTTCGATGGACCAGTTTAAAACGCCCGCCGAAATACGGAAGGTTGTAGACCTGAGGCCGGAGCTGAATCGCTATGTGATGCAGCTGAAATATAAAGGAAGAACTACTTTTCTGCGGGTGTTCGACGACAACATGCAATGGCCGGGTGAAACGGAGGTGTCGGCAGCATTTAAACGATTGCTGCACGCGCGGATGCCGAAAATAATTTTCCTGTCAGGACATCTGGAGAGAAATATAAATAAGATGGGAGACAGGGAATACAAGGTGCTCACCAACCTGACAACTTTTCGTAATTCACTCCTGAACCAGGGATTTGATGTAGATACGCTCTCATTGGATACCCAACAAATTCCGACGGATATCTCCGCTTTGGTGCTCGCAGATCCTAAGGTAGCACTGACCGCCACAGATATAGAAAAGTTACAGCAATACGTTAACAATGGCGGTAACCTGCTGGTAGCAGGAGAGCCGGGCAAACAAGCGATATTGAATCCTTTTCTACGGCAGCTGGGAGTACAGCTGATGGATGGCATATTGGTACAAACCAGCAAAGATCTGCAACCTGAGCTGGTAACGCCTTATCTCACTGCTACCGCTGCCTCATTTTATCCTGCGTTGGTTCATGCCCATCATGATAGTGCGATGGTGTCGATGCCACGTGCAACAGCACTTTCTTTTACCGATACCGGTGCATTTACGATTAAGCCATTGCTGACAACAAATGTAAAAACCTGCTGGCTGAAAAAAGATAATCTCGTTACCGATTCTGCGGAGGTTGTTTTTTCGCCGGAGAATGGAGATGAGCGTAAACCTTTTGCCACCGCAGTAGCCCTGACGCGTAAGGTGAATAATAAAGAGCAGCGTATCATCGTAACCGGTGATGCGGATTTTATGGGGAATGCCGAGCTGCAGCGTTTTAATATGAGGGCGGCGAATTTTGTATTCAACACTGCCTTGTTTAGCTGGCTCAGTTATGGAGAATTTCCGATCGATAGCACCCGTCCTAAGCCGGAGGATACCGCCGTGTTGCTAACAAAGGGGCAGGTGAAATTTTTACGGATCATTTATGTGTGGGTGTTGCCGGGGCTTTTGCTCGCCTTTGGCGCCATATTGCTTATCAGGAGGAAAAGGAAATAATTTTTTAATTTTTTGTAAGATGATTTTTAATACAGATAAGCAAACCCTTACTGATCTTAATATACTGGGAAAACCAGGTGCTGACTCGGTGTATACTGTTTTCAGCGATACCAGTACACAAGGCGGTGCGGCTATACTGGAAAATATGTTCAGGTACCCGCTGGCGGATATGGCCGCAATCAATAGTAGAAGCAGCAAGATCCGGTTCTTTCAGTCTGTTAATGCTGGTTTCCCTTTCAGAAGCGGTTTGTTTGATGTGATAGAAGTTTACCTGGCTATGCAGGACGACCGGACCCGTTTAGCGCCGGAGGATAACACGCTGGCGAGAAAACTCAATCATCTTATAGCGGCCGATAATAATTATAAAGCTATCAGCGACGGTATCCGATCGCTGATAGAAATGCTGCATATGCTTCAGGGGTTCTTTATTCATATGGCCACAATATCTGACGATAACCCTTACCAGGCGGATATGGAGGAAATGATAAACATCCTCCGATATCCGGCCCTGGAACCGGTATTAAAGGAGCAGGCAGGCAATAAGCTGTCTTACGCCAAAGTAGCGGAATACGACCAGTTGCTGCGGTTCCGGTTCAGGAATGAGCTTAGCAGGATATTATCCCTCATCTATCATTTAGACGTGTACGTTACAGTGGCACGGGTAGCTACAGAAAGGAAATTTGTATTCCCGGTGGCGTTGGATGCGGGAACTCATCAGATGCGGCTGGAGGGTGTTTACCATCCCCTGGTAAAAAATGCGGTGGCCAATAGTATCCATATCACGCCGGAGAACAACGTTATTTTTTTAACCGGCGCTAATATGGCGGGGAAGTCCACCTTTATGAAATCGTTGGGTATCGCCATGTTCCTGGCGCATATGGGCTTTCCTGTTGCCGCTGCAAAAATGGAGTTTGCCGTAAGGGAAGGTATTTATACCACCATTAATTTGCCGGATGATCTTTCTTCCGGCAGCAGCCATTTTTATACGGAGGTATTGCGGATAAAAACAATTGCCAGGGAACTAGCCAAAGGAAAGAGCCTGTTCCTCATCTTTGATGAACTTTTCCGGGGCACCAATGTGAAAGATGCTTATGAAGGCACGGTGGCGGTGACCGCCGCTTTTGCAGAAAGAGAGCATTGCATCTTTGTAATTTCTACTCATATAACAGAGGCTGGAGAGGCGCTGAAAGCGCAATGCAATAACATCCGGTTTCTATTTCTTCCTACAAAAATGGAAAATAATAGACCCGTTTATACGTATCAGTTAGCCGAAGGAATTACCACCGACAGGCACGGCATGGTTATTATCGAAAACGAGGGAATCCTGGATATCATCAGCAAAAAAAATAAGAACGCATGAGTTTTTACGCAGACAAACAAACGCTCGATGATTTGAATATTTCCGGCAGGTACAACAGCAAATCCATTTATCGTATATTCGATCACGTTATTACCGATGGCGGCAGAAAGTTGCTGGAGCATATGTTCCGGCATCCACTGGCAGATGATAAGGCTATCAATGAACGCAGCTGCATATTTCAGTACTTTGGCCGGCATGCAGTAGCATTTCCGTTCAGTAATGAAGCATTCAGCGTGGCAGAAAGTTATCTTAGCTCCGGCGTTAGCGGTAGTATACCGGCAACAGCCTGGAATATTGTATCCGGGAGGTTGCTTAAAACGATGATACGCGACACCCGCTATGACCTGCTGATAGCCGGGGTGAGTAAAACGATTGCTTTACTGAGAGCCTTCAGGGATTTTATTTACAAATTAGAAGAACAGGAAGCCTATAACCCTATCCAGGGGTGCTTTGAACAAGTCCGGGGAATTTTCAATGATCATCGGCTGCAATGGCTCAACGACACGGTTGATTTAACGCGGATGCCGCTGCGGAAGCTTATACAATATGATTACCAGTTAAGAACAGGATGTCAGGAAGAAATGAAGATCCTGATAAACATTATCTACCAGCTGGATGTATATATTTCTGTAGGCACAGTGGCACGAACAAAGCAGTTCTGTTATGCAAAGGCGCTGCCCAGGTATAAAAATGTCATCAACATAGATGGGTTGTTTCATCCCTCATTGGAAAAACCAGTATCAAATCACATTTTATTCGAACAAACAAGTAACGTTGCTTTTCTTACCGGCGCGAATATGGCAGGAAAATCTACCTTTATGAAGTCGTTCGGTATTGCCGTTTATCTTTCCCATATGGGCTTTCCGGTAGCGGCAGAAAAAATGGAGTTTTCCGTGAAAGATGGTCTTTTTTCCACGATCAACGTACCCGATAGCCTCGAGCATGGTTATAGTCACTTTTATGCAGAAGTATTGCGGGTGAAAAGCGTGGCGGAGCAGGTGGGGCAGTCAAAGGATCTGGTAGTAATATTCGATGAGCTATTTAAGGGCACTAATGTGAAGGATGCATTTGATGCCACACTGGCGATTACAGCTGCTTTTTCAGCGCATACCAATTGCTTTTTTATTATTTCCTCACATATTATCGAGGTAGGGGAAGCCCTGAAAGAACAGGGTGGCAGCTACCAGTTTCTATACCTGCCAACCATCATGGAGGGCAACATTCCCAGGTACACCTATCAGTTGAAAGCGGGTATCACCGCAGATCGCCACGGGATGATCATTATTGAAAACGAAGGATTGATAGGGCTGATCCGTAAGCGGGAATAAAGTTATACGTTTTAATATTGTTTTCCCTACTTTTGCCCGCTAAACAGGGAAAGATTATATGTCTACAAAAATTACAGTAAATAACAATGGTTCACTGAAACTGGAAGGTGAATTCGAAATCGTTGATAAAAACGGAAATCCTTACGACCTCGGTGGCCGGGAAGCCGTTAGCATCTGCCGCTGCGGTTTATCAGCCAATAAGCCCTTCTGCGATGGATCTCATAAGGGTCATTTTGAGCACGAAGCAATCGCCTTTGCATTGCCTCCGAAAAAATAAGAAACAGTCTTTAGCCTTTAATAACCGAAGCGAATACATCCGCACCGGTTGCTAAAGGCTAAAGGCTCTACAGATACATCCAATGATCAGAAACAACAAGCTGCTTCTTCCGCTTTTCCTGGGCTTTTGTGGCACCGCCATGGCGCAGGAGAAGACAGATTCCCTTACCACGCGTCATCTTGATGAAGTGATTGTGCAGGAAAACAGGCTGGCGGCGCCTGTTAAGGACGTGAACCGGAATATTACCATCATCACCCGGAAACAGATAGCGGCCATGCCCGTGCATTCACTGAATGAGGTGTTAGCATATGTACCCGGACTGGACGTGCGGCAACGTGGTCCTGGCGGAATACAGGCAGATATCGGGATAGATGGCGGTACTTTCGATCAGACACTTATCCTTATTAACGGGGTGAAAATCACCGATCCGCAAACCGGCCATAATATCATGAATCTGCCCATATCCCTCGCGGATGTGGATCATATTGAAGTGCTCAGAGGAGCAGCTGCCCGCGTATATGGTATCAATGCGCTAAACGGCGCTATTAATATCGTTACCCGTAAAGCTACCGAAAGCGGCGCCACTGTGAATGCCAGTCTGGGCAGCAGCTTCAAACGAAATGAAAATGATAAGCTGTATGGCGCCTATTCATTAGGCGCAACGGGAGCACTGGTTGCAAAAAATGTGTCTCAGTCTCTTTCTGCAGGCAGAAATCAGGGCAACGGCTATCGCTACAATACGGCATACGACAACTACCGGGCTTTCTATCAGGCGTCTCTTCACAATGATTCCCTTCATCAGTACAACCTGATGGCCGGATTCGTAAATAATAACTATGGCGCCAACGGCTTCTATTCTTCTCCGGGAGATCTGAATTCCGAAGAAACCGTTAAAACACTGCTGGCGGCCGTCAGCAATACTTCACAGCTGAAGCCAGGCTGGGTGATGAGTCCACGTATCAGCTACCGCTATACGAAAGACGATTACATCTATATCAAACCGGATAAATACCGTAACCTCCACAATACACATGTGCTCGACGGAGAGTGGAATAATACATTTACCACCCGCATCGGTACCTTCGGCGCCGGCGTGGAGGGAAGGTACGAGCATATTAAAAGCACAAGCCTCGGTAACCACGACAGAACCAATGCAGGTGTTTTCGGCGAATATAAATCGATCGCCGACCGCCGCTTTACCTTTTCACTGGGAGGTTACCTCAACTACAACTCCGCCTATGGATGGCAGTTCTTTCCCGGTGCTGATGTTGGTTTCGCCATCATACCGGGCATGAAGCTCTATGCCAATGCCGGAACGGCTCAACGCCTGCCTACGTATACTGATCTTTATTACAACGGTGGCGGGATACTGGGAAATGCCAACCTGAAGCCGGAAAAGGCGGCATTTGTAGAAGCCGGACTGCGTAAATTCAGTGGAAAATTCTCCTGGTCGGCCTCCGCATTTTACCGCCAGGTCAGCAACTTCATCGATTATGTAAAAGATACGAGCGGTGGGGTGAACCCGGCCACACTGAAATGGCAGGCGGAAAACTTTCAGCGTGCAGATATCACCGGGTTTTCCCTGAATGCCGGTTATACCACCACTTTCCGCGCGCATACCGTAAATGGCATCGGCGTGAATGCCGGATATAACTACCTTTCGCCTTCCTTCAAAGGTGATGCCCTGTCTGCAAAGATATCCCGTTACGTGATCAATAACCTGCGTCATCAGTTCTCTGCCAATGCACGTGCGGAATTGCTGGAGCATTTCAGCATTTCGGCTGGCGCCCGTTATTGCATGCGGGTTAACTATAAAGACTATACGCTGCTGGATGCAAAAATTGCGTATAAGCAACACCGTTACCAGGTATTTGCGGATATAAACAACCTGCTGGATGTTACCTATGTGGAAGCTGGTGCTGTGCCTATGCCTGGCCGCTGGACCACGATTGGCGCATCTTTCAGCTTTTAAAAGATATTGCCTGATAAAGCAAGGGCAGTAGCATAATAATGCTGCTGCCCTTTTTTATAGACAAAAACCAACTAAAGGCCTCACTGGCTGATCACACTGGCAGAAACCACTCCCTTTACACCAGTTCTGATGAAAACGGTATACACTTTTCCTTCTTCCAGCAGGAGATGGCTTAATGCCTGCTGATCCACGTTTACCGGTGTATTATTTTCTCCCGTATTGATCACCACGGCAATCGTACCTGCGTTCACGTTAGTGAAAGGTGCACTGTCGTATGCAGCTCCCTGCAGATTGCTGCCACTTGCGGCGCCATAAGGTATAGCATTGGAGAGGGGCGTAGTAGTGCCATTTTGCAGTATCGATACTTTAACGGCAGGGAGACCATAGGCGAGATGTACGAAACGGAGTTTAGCTTTACCGGCGGGAGGGGCGGTCAGATCGTCGTATACCAGTATCAGGGTATCTTTTGAATTGTCGTAGCGTGTTGCTGCCGCAAACACGGTATGATAGTATCCGGGAATAGGGCCATTAGGCCCGCCTGTGGCCGAATATGTGGCGCTGTTCCCGAACTGGCGGGATATTCTGTAAGAAGTGCCGCTGCCCTCCGTGACATTGATTTGTACGTTCCCATAGGTAGCGGTCACATAAGGAGAAGCGGTGCCCGGTAATACGGGGCTGGTTGTTACCTGTTGTGTGAATGTCCAGAACTGTATACCGGTATCGGCTATACGAGCATTAACAAAGCGGATATTGGCGGAAAGCGGAGGGCGTTCGCCGGCTTTCACATCCAGGTAGTCGGTTTTATGGCAGGCAGCGCCTGTCAACAGTATGAAGCTACTCAGGATCAGTAATTTATTTTTCATGAGCATTTTTTTAAAGGCTTAGAAATGAGCATATAGTCTTGCAAACGGCTGTATCCCCGCGCTGCCATTCTGCATACCTACTATGGTGGGATTACGTAATCCGGAGATGGCCGCATCGGTATAATCGCCGAGTACATTGAATACGTTGTTGACGCCAACGGTTACTTCTACGGCTTTTGAGATATGATAGCCGGCAGACAGATCAGTAACCCAGATGGGGCTCAGCTTCTGGAAATAATAATCCGGTTTAGGAAAGTTCGCGTTTTGAGCGGTGGCGGTGGTTACTGAGCCGAAGTAAACGGTACGCGCCAGGAATGTAAACCGGGAGTGATTTAGTATAGCCTGCAGCGTTATCTTCTGCTGTGGTATATTGGTGGTTACGCGGGCTTTTTCTGCTTCACTGAATATGACGTAACGGTATTTCTCCAGCCCTTTGGGCGTATTGACGGTGGTTACTTCGTTCTTCACGAAATTGCCGCCTGCGAGGATATGAAGACTCCCTTTGCGTAAAGGCACCTTGTAGCTGCCTGTAAATTCAATACCCCTGGTGCGTGTACTGAAGGCATTGTAGAAGAATTTTGTTTGCGTGGTACCCGTCTGCAGCAGCAATGCACGCACATCGGCCGGCAGGTTAGGATCGGTGGTGGAGAAGTTGCCGGTATTGCCCACGCGGTTCCGGATATCGATCTGGTAGGCATCTATACTCAGTTCGGCGTTGTGTACGGGCTGCGAGGTAATGCCTGCAGTATAACCGGTACTCCTTTCGGGGGTAAGCGAAGGGATGCCCAGTGCCCGCGTGGCGGCGCTTTTATTCGATGCTGTTACAAGATCTACTGCGCGGCCCTGCTGAAAGGTAGTGGAGGTTTCCGTATAGTAGAACTGTGCAAGGTCCGGTGCTCTGAAGCCGGTATTGGCGGAACCGCGTATGCTCAGCCAGGGCGCAAAGGTATAGCGGGTGGCCACTTTCCCTGTGGTAACGTTGCCGAAGTCGGAGAAGTTTTCCGCCCTCACGGCTCCTGATACGAGCCATTGTGGCGTAAGGTTGATTTCTGCATCTATGTAGCCCGCAACGATAGCGCGATTGGCGCTCACTTCATTGGAAGGGCGGAAGCCGGCATGTATCTGGGATCCGGGCGAGAGACCATTCAGTGCTACCAGTCCGCCATCGGCCAGGTAGGGGATACCTGCCACCGATGTATCTATCCGGTAAACAGGCCGCAGGTCTGCTTTAATATAAGAGGCTTCTTCTCCTGCAATGATCTGGTAGGTTTCTGTGCGGTATTGGGCGCCGAATGCGAGATTGAGGCCTTTCAGCACCTGTCCGAAATAGCGGCTCACATCAAAACTGGCAGTGTTCTGGGCAGCGTTGTACCTGCCTGCATCGAAGCTGGTAGGACTTTTAAGCCCCATGCTGGCATTCAGCGAATTGCTGATCACATTACCAAAATCATTCTTGCCGTAGACATTGGATATATCCAGCTTCCATTCGCCGGCCCTGGCTTTCAGGCCTACGGCAATGGATTTGTCGGTGATACTGTTGTCCATGGCTGGCAGGAAGCCATCAGGATACAGGGAGGTGTTGTTGCGCTCTGTCCACCCGGGCAGGCGGTACACCGCGGTGAACTGGGAATTCCGGTGACTGATACCACCGAAGGCATATACTTCCGCCTTGTCACTAACGGGAATGGCTGTATTAAAAAACAGCAGTGCATCTTTAGCTTTGTTGGAACCTCCGCCGCGCTGATCGAAAAAGTGCCGGTCAATGCCCCGGCTTTTCAGGATCGCATCGTCTGTTTCTTTGGTGTAGATGTTGTCGTATCCCCTTGTATTGGCGCCTCCGCCGTAGATGGGGCCATTGTATAGCCCTGCATCATCGCGCCCGGGCTGTAACGCGATGCCCTGGGTGGCAAATTCCACGGTGGCGTTCAGGTAGCCGCCACGGTCGCCGATTTTTACGCCGTAGTTGATATTGGAGCGGGTGGTGGCGCCATCGCCGCGGCGCCTGACACTGCCGGTGCTGCTGACGATTACGCCGGTGGCTTGTTTCTTTAAAACGATATTGATCACACCGGCGATGGCGTCGGAGCCGTATTGTGCGGCGGCTCCGTCGCGCAGAATTTCAATACGCTCAATCGCTCCGGCAGGAATGGCATTCAGGTCGTAGCCGGTGGCGCCGTTGCCCAGGCCGCCCCAGTTGATGTTTGCACTTTTATGCCGGCGCTTACCATTCACCAGCACCAGCAGCTGATCTACCCCCAGACCTCGTAACTGGGCCAGGTTAAGCGCCGAACCGGCATCTCCGGCATTGGTGCCGTTTACCGAATGGAAAGAAGGTGAAATGTATTGCAGCAGCTGAGTGATGCTGGTTTGCGGCGCTGCTGCCTGTATGGATTTAATATCGATAATGTCTACCGGTACGGGAGAATTCAGCCGGGTACGGTTGGTGCTGCGGGAGCCCACTATCTGTACTTCTCCGAGCAAACTGGTTGTATCGGTGAGGCGTTTGTTTTGCGCCGAGGTGCCAGTGAACAATAATAGCAGCGCAGATGCAGGCAGTATAATTTTTTTCATGCGTTGGTTGATTTTTATGGTTGATGACGTGCCGCTTTGAACCGGTCGTCGGTAAGCGCTACCAGGAAGGCTTCCAGCTCGTCCATTTCTTCCTGGTTGAGATTCAGCGGCTTGCTGAGCGACAGATCACGATGTATACCGTCGTGTACTACCTTGTTCGGATCGTTGTAATAAGCGATGACTTCTTTCAGTGTACGGAACATACCGTTATGCATATACGGAGCGGTGACGGCTACATTGCGAAGTCCCGGAACTTTGAAAAAGCCCATGTGGGCGCTGTCTTTCGTAACATCAAAACGACCGGGATCTTTCAGGGTGGTACCGTTATACAGACCGATGTTTTTGAAACGATCAGCCGTAAAATCTTCTCCCGAATGACAATTATTACAATTGGCCTTTCCGATAAACAGCAGGCGGCCTCGTTTAGCCGGTTCCGTTAGTGCGTTGTCGTCGCCGGCAATGAACCGGTCGTACGGACTATTGGCGGTTTCCAGTGTACGTTCATACGCAGCCAGTGCCTGGCAAAGGTTCTGGCTGGTAGCAGGGGCATTGAACACCTGCTGAAATAATTGCTGGTAGCTTTCATTGTTATTCAGTCGTTGTACGGCTTCTTCAACAGTCAGCCCCATTTCATCCGGATTGATGATGGGTTGCAGCGCCTGTTCTTCCAGCGAAGCGGCACGCCCGTCCCAGAAAAAGCTGGGGCGGCCGGAGAGGTTGGTAATGCCTGGCGTATTCCTTTTCGTATGGGCGTGGCCGATACCTCTGCTGAAAGCAACGGTATCAGCAAATCCGAACTGGGGGAGGTGGCAGGAAGCACAACTAATACTGCGATCTTTCGACAACAGGGTTTCAAAGAATAGTTTTTCTCCCAGTTGCGCCCGGGAGGGAGGGCCGGCTTCGGGCTTGCTGGTCCTGAATCCTGCAGCTATCATGCCTGCGCATAGCATGCCCGCGAAAATGAAAATCATTTTTCTGCACTTCATGGTGGTTTAATTATGTCGGCAAAAGATGCCTGGAGACAACTGGTGGGAAATGTTGCCTGTGTATTGGTTGATCAAAAAAGTTTGTTACTGTAAGGAGATGTAAACAGGTAATGGTTATTGGCATTCCCCGGAGCAGGGCCATATTGCCGCTGCTCCGCAGGAACTATTCAATGGGGTAGTTGAAATAATGAATGAGTACTATTTGGCGGCGGCCACCAGTTCTACATCGAGGTCGAAGTCGTCGTAGATGGCTTTATCGCCCAGGCCTTCAAAGAAGCTTTTAGAGCCATACCTGATATTATATTTGGTACGGTCTACCTTAATGGAAGCTTTGGCAGTGAGCTTATTACCGGCAACGCTAACAGTGGCGGGGAATGTAACAGGGTTGGTAATTCCCTTGATAGTAAGATTTCCCGTTACTTCGTAGTTGTTGCCGCCTTTGGGAACGATGCTGGTAGTGCTGAAAGTAGCTGCAGGGAATTTCTCTACAGAGAAGAAATCTTCGCTTTTCAAATGTCCCAGCAACTTGGCGTTGCTGCCTTCATCTTTGATATCGGTGACAGCAATGCTGCGTGTATCGAGAGAGAAGGAACCATTTTTCAGCACGTTTCCATCTAATTCCAGTTTGCCGTCTGCAATATTGATAGTGCCCTGATGTTGCCCGGTCACTTTTTTGCCTGTCCAGTTCAGTTTGCTCGATTTCCCGTCGACCAGGAAAACAGTGGCTTTCCGGGATACAACAGTGTTGGTTGGTTGTTTTTTGTGACCGTTAGCAGGTGTAGTGAACGACATCAGCAATACGGATCCTCCGATAAATAACAGTGATGCTAATCGTTGCATATGTGTGTGTTTAAATTTGGTGCTAATTTAAGTGTGGCCGGCGGATCGGTGTTTATCGAATTGGGAATTTAATGTTAAAATTATTTTTCCGCAATCAGTTCGTCCAGGTCATGGTTCCATTTAGCTACGTATTCCTGGTAATACTGACCGGTTACTTCGCCGGTATAACCGGTATGTATCTGTCTTACTTCACCTTTGCGGTCAATCAGGATGGTGGTAGGAAAGGCCATCATACGGTTGAGCGCCGGAAGCTTCTCTGACGCCACTTTCTTATCAGCAATGCCACCAAAAAGAATATCATATTGTATGTTGTATTTTTCTTTTAATTTCCCCAGTGTATACTGTGCATACGCCAGGTCGTCTTTCTGTTCAAATCCAATAGCTATCGCTTCCACGCCGCGATCCTTGTTCTTATTGAACCAGGGGGAGAGGAAAGAGGTTTGGTCTGTACAGTTAGGACACCAGGTGCCGATGATCTCTACGATCACCACTTTGCCTTTGTATTTTTCATCACTCAGGGAAATATTTTTACCATTCAGATCGGGCAGGGTGAAGTCCAGCTTTTTGTATCCTTCTTTCAGGTAGGTCAGTTTATATGGATCCGGCAGTTCGGCATTGGGATTTTTTTCGCCGTCGAATTTGATGTTGTTGTAGATACCAAGACTTAATTCGCCGGTAAGGGATTTATCGTCGTTGATATGCCCTTTGATATAAATCGGGCTGGGTCCGGTAAAGCCGGAAAGCTCGAATTCATTGCCGTGTACGGTGCCTTCCAGTTCGCGGCTGTCGCCCACTACAGACATTACCACGCCGGTGAGTTTATTGCCCTGTTGTTTCAGCAGGCCTATGCGGTTGGGAGTAGGTTCCTTGCTATAGATCTTCAGATCCCATTTGCCGCTGATATCGAAGGCCGGTGCGGCTTCTGTGCCGGGCTCCGCAAAGCGGTAACTGTGGCCGTATTCCGCGGTGAAAGGAAGGGCATTGCCGCGGAAATTGGGAACCAGGCTCCGGTATTCCCCGGTAATTTTTCCATCAGACTCAATTTTGGCCACCAGTGCGGCGTCGTAGGTATTCATCTTTATAAATAAAGAATCATTACCCAGGCGTTGCACATGGAAATTGTCGCGGCGCGTACCGTTAATAAGCGTAAATGTGGCGTGTGCCGGATCTTTCCCCTTTAATTCAAAGTTAAACGGTACCTGCGATTCACTCAGGGTGAATACACCCCGCCAGATACCTTCCTTTACAAATGGTTTTTTGGGAGCAGCAATAGTAGCGTTGCTGAAAAGTCCTGCCACCAACAGGCTGGTAAGAAGAAATGGCTTATGCGTTTTCATGGTTTATATGATTGGTTGAATAATAATGCAATACAATACTTTCCCGGTTCTGGTGGGGCGACCAGGGTATGTAACTAATAATAAATCTGGTGGTGACTGATGGAGTGGTGGCTTTTATCAGTAGTGGTGGAACAAAGATAGAAGGGGAATTTGTTATTTCCAAATAAAAGTCTATAAATTTTGTAGACTATTGATTAGAATTACGAATTCGTAATTCCAATCAATGGTCTATTTTTGCGTTTTGAACCAATTCATTCACCATCATCATTACTCATTCTTTTGACGAAGTCTGTTTTCTTAATAACGCCACCATTCACGCAGCTGAACACGCCGTACCCGGCTACCGCATACCTGAAAGGTTTTCTGAATACAAAGGGTATTGTTTCCTTTCAGGCCGATCTGGGGATTGAAGTAACCCTGGAGCTCTTTTCGCACCGGGGGCTGACGAAGCTGTTTGAGGATATTGCAGCAGCACCTCCGGAAGCGGTATCGGAGAATGTGGCGCGCATGCTGGCGTTGCAGGACGACTATATTCAGACCATCGACGCTGTGATCCTGTTCCTGCAGGGAAAGAACCCCACGCTGGCGCACCTGATCTGCAAGCGCGATTACCTGCCCGAGGCTTCCCGCTTCGCTCAGCTCGACGATCTGAACTGGGCCTTCGGTTCCATGGGCATGCAGGACAAAGCCAAGCACCTGGCTACGATGTACCTGGAAGACCTGTCGGACCTGATCATGGAATGCGTGGACCCGCACTTTGGGTTTAGTCGCTATGCGGAGCGCCTGAGCCGCTCTGCCAATAGTTTTGATGAATTGTACGAAGCCTTACAGGAAGAGCATACTTATATAGATGATATATTAACAGATCTGCTGGCAGCGCACATGGAGCGACTGCAACCAGTTATGGTGGCCATTTCGGTGCCCTTTCCCGGCAACCTCTATGCCGCGCTGCGTTGCGGGCAATGGGTGAAAGCGCATTACCCGGATGTAAAGGTGGCGATGGGGGGCGGCTTCCCCAATACAGAGCTGCGCTCCCTGGCTGATGCCCGCGTTTTCGAATTCGTGGATTTCATCACGCTCGACGACGGAGAGGCCCCGCTCGAGAACCTGCTGCTGTTCCTCGACGGAAAGAAGAGCACAGAGGAGCTGAAACGTACCTTCCTGCTGGAAAACGGGACAGTAACCTATGTGAATAATAAAGCTGTACATGATTACAGGCAATCGCAGCTGGGAACACCGGATTACGGCGATCTGCTGCTCGACAAATACATCTCTGCCATAGAAGTAGTGAATCCCATGCACAGCCTCTGGAGCGATGGGCGCTGGAACAAGCTCACGATGGCGCATGGCTGTTATTGGGGAAAATGTACTTTCTGCGATATCTCCCTGGATTATATACGTGTATATGAGCCCATCACGGCTTCGCTGCTGTGCGACCGTATGGAAGCCATCATTGCCCAAACAGGGCAAAACGGGTTCCATTTTGTGGACGAAGCGGCGCCGCCGGCCCTGATGCGGGCACTGGCACTGGAGATTATCCGGCGTAAGCTCACCGTGAGCTGGTGGACGAATATCCGTTTCGAAAAGAGTTTCACCAGAGACCTGTGCCTGTTACTGAAGGCATCGGGCTGTATCGCCGTATCGGGCGGCCTGGAAGTGGCATCCGACCGGTTACTGGGGCTGATACAGAAGGGGATCACGGTGGCCCAGGTGGCCCGCGTGAACAGGCATTTCACGGAGGCGGGCATTATGGTACACGCATATCTGATGTATGGATTTCCTACGCAGACGGCGCAGGAAACCATCGATTCGCTGGAAATGGTGAGGCAGATGTTCCAGGCCGGCATCCTGCAATCGGCCTTCTGGCACCAGTTTACCATGACGGCCCACAGCCCGGTAGGACTGGAGCCGGAAAAGTATCAGGTGCAGAAAGAAACAACGGCGACCGGCGCCTTTGCAAATAACGATATTATGCATAAAGATCCTACGGGAGCCGACCATGCGTCGTTCAGCTATGGATTGAAGAAATCGTTGCTTAACTATATGCACGGCGCCTGTCTCGATTATCCCTTATCGAAATGGTTCGAGTTTAAGGTCCCCAAAACAGGGGTGGCGCCGGATTATATCGTGATGGCTCTGTCGGAGGAGGAGCCGGAAACGCAGAAACCGACTTCCAAAGTGATATACCTGGGCAAACAGCCTTCCATGGAGATCATCACCAAATCAAAGAAAGGAAGTACGTGGGAAATGTCTTCCTTTACCTTCCAGGGTAAAAGGGAAAAAGTGAATATCAGCGTACCACCGGAACAGGGGCAATGGCTGTCGGCGATGCTGACACAGCTGTCGGTTGTCAATGCGAAGGTGCATACCCTGCAGGAAGTGAAGGAAAGCTATGAAGCCGCCGGTCTGGACGACTTTGAGCTTTTCTGGGATAATAAGCCGGTAAATACGCTGTACAAACTGGGATTATTAAGGCTGTAAACATTTGATCGTATCCCGGGGAAAATCCCGGTATTAGCCATGAGTAAAAAGTCAAATATTTGTTTAAACTAAACTGACTTAATCATGAGTGATCAAATGTCCTTAGCTGGCTATGGTTGTAATAGCCAGGGTTACCTGAATCCCAATACCCAACAACTGGACTACAACATGCCCTTTACCGGCGATCCGGGCACAACCGGGATGCCTGTGACCGTGGGCGCATTTTTCGGGATGCTGAACAATTTTTTCAAGCTGCTGGTAGACAATCCACAGTACGCTCCTGCTTTCCAGGGACGGTTCTATGTGGATTTCAGTAAAGCTTCGTTATTTCGTATCCTCAGTCAGTCGGGCTGCGAATTTGTTCGTTTCCATTTTGCGGTACCGAATGCCGATAGCAAGATTAGCCTGGTAGCGCATGGATTGACGGCCGATAAAGAGATACTTGGTTATGACCAATTATTGGCTAAGGCCACCAACAACGACATGACACCAGCCTTCCTGGATCCGGCCATCGAAGAACGTGGTAACGGAGATCCGATTCCGGGAGTGCTGTTAGAACTTTTCCGGTTACTCAGGGAACAAGGTTCGCCGCTGGCAACCGTTGATCTCGACGCATTACTGGGATCATAAAAAAATCACACCTAAACTGTTGTGCTGATGAATGGATGGGTTTATGCTTATTATGTATTGTTAGTAGCCTGCTTTGTTATCAGTTTATTCCACCTGAGATATCCGGTGGTGCGGATGCTTAGTTTGCTATTGGCAGCGTCCATTCTTACAGAAATAATAGTAGAGCTGATCGGCACAAAGAAGTTAGGTTTTTTTGTAGTATACCATGTTTTTGTGGTGCTGGAATATAGTCTGATTACAATTATCCTCCGGGCAGGGATCCGCGACTACCGATGGCGGCTGATCATGGGGATCTCTATATTTATATTCGCTTTTTTATCCCTGTTTTACAGTTTCGTCATGGGCAGATGGCAGGCCTTTCCCGGCATAAACATAACCATTGAGAGTTTTCTGGTCATTTGTTGGTGCATTTTATCCTTCTTTTCCATCTCGCCGGATAGTGAAGCGTCTATATTCCAGCATCCTGTTTTTTGGTTAACCCTTGCCTTTTTTATTTATTTCGCCGCTTCTGTGAGCGTAAACGCGTTTTATAACCTGTTACTGGCAAATGACACCGCCAGGGCGAGGCCTTTTTTCGCTGTTTTGAACTCATTATCCAATTACCTGTTGTATATTATGCTGATAAAAGGAGTAGTATGCTTCCGGTCAAACAGGATCTCTTTGTAGCTGTGATCTTTATTTCCCTCTTGGTAACCATCATGGGATTGGTGGTTGTTGCGGCGGTTATAAGTTATAAAAAGAGGCAAGATGCTTATTTACACCAGCTTAAATTAATGAAGGAGGATTACGACAAACAATTGATGTGGTCCCAGATTGAGATGCAGGAAGCAGCTTTCGCTCATCTCGGACAGGAGCTACATGATGATATAGGCCAACTTTTGAGTAGTACAAAATTGCTGATAAATGTTACCCAACGGAACATGAATGAAGTTCCGGATACCCTGCAAACAGCGGAATCTACGCTGAGTACTGCTATACAGAATCTGCGTGCGCTGTCTAAATCGTTCAGCCGTCAATGGCTGGACCAGTTCAGTTTACTGGATAATCTGAAAGCGGAAGTAGAAAGGATTAATACCAGCAGACTCATCAAGGTAACATTTACCCACGATCTGATCGGGCTGCCGTTGCAATCGGAACCGCAGATCATCCTGTTCCGGATTGTACAGGAAGCAATTCAGAATTGTATTAAACATGCCCGTCCACAGGTAATCGATATCAGTATCAGGAAAGCCGCGCAGGAGCTGATCCTGATCATTGCCGACGATGGCGCCGGATTCGATAAAGCTGGTATGTCATCCACGGGAATGGGTATACGCAATATGCAGCATCGGACCAAATTACTGGGTGGCGAGATCCGCTGGGAAGTAACATCTGCCGGCGGAACGGCCGTATTAATAACTTTACCCCTTGAATAATTTTATCTATGAAGATCAACATTGGTATTGCGGATGACCACCAACTATTCCTTAAGTCGCTCAGCCTATTGATCAGCGGGTTTCACGGTTTTCAGATTGTAGCAGAAGCAGTGAATGGTAAGGATATGCTCGACAAATTAGCTAACCTCCCGGCATTACCGGATATTCTGTTACTGGACGTTAATATGCCCGTTATGGATGGCGCGCGCACAGCCGAAGCTGTCATTAAACAATATCCGGGTATCAAAGTGGTGGCCCTTTCCATGAAGGAGAACGACGCCACTATCATCGAAATGCTGAAAGCCGGTTGCTGTGCCTACCTGCTTAAAGACATCCATCCGGCAGAACTGGAAAAAGCATTGAAAGAAATACAAAACACCGGTACCTATTACAACGATGCTTCCAATGTCAACTACCGCCGGCTGCTGGTACAGTCGGAACAGAAACAAACGCTGACCGACCGGGAACGGGAATTTCTCAGTCTTGCCTGCAGCGATCTTACTTATAAAGCCATCGCTGTTAAAATGAATGTCACTGAACGAACGGTAGACGGATACAGGGAAATACTGTTTAATAAGCTGAATGTGCAGAGCAGAACAGGGATGGTGCTGGAGGCGTTGCGACGGCAACTCATCACCTTGTGAGAATTAGGAATAGGGAATGAAGAATTAAGAATGCCAGCGAAGATTGTAAACGCGGAGATCATATTCGCTACAATCTGCGCTGGCATTCTTAATTCTTCATTCCCTATTCCTAATTCTTATTGTCGTACTTTCGGGCGTCAGTACAATCAAACCTGTTTTAATGATGAATCAACCGCCCATACTGGAAGTTAATCTGCTGAATGTTTCCTACGGCTCGTTCCATGCGGTCAGCGATGTTTCCTTTGAAGTATACGGAGGAGAAATATTTGGTTTACTGGGGCCTAACGGCGCCGGTAAAACAAGTACGCTCAGCGCCATCGAAGGACTGATCAAACCGCAATCAGGGAGTATAAACGTAGCCGGATTCAATATCGCTCAAAAGCCTTTGCATGCCCGCGCTAACATGGGGGTACAATTGCAGGCCACCAGCTTTCAGCCAGAGCTTTCCATTGCTGAGATCATCCGGCTCTTTGCCAGTATTTACGGAATTGCCATCGACGACAATGTTATCCGTCAGCAGCTGGGACAGATTGGACTGGAAGATGCCGGTAGTAAAAAGATTGCCCAGCTTTCCGGAGGGCAGCAGCAACGCGTTTCGCTGCTCATTTCCACTATTCACGATCCGCAGCTGATTTTGCTCGATGAACCTACAACAGGGCTCGATCCGCAGTCGAGACGCCAACTGTGGGAAAGGATCGAACATTACCGTAACCGGGGCCATGCGGTGTTACTGACTACTCATTCCATGGAAGAAGCAGAAGCCATCTGCGACCGGATCGCCATTATCGATCATGGCCGGGTGATTGCCATCGATACGCCTGAAGCACTGGTAGAAAAGCACCGCAACGATCCGGAGGTATTGAAAGTGGTCAGGAAAGGGAAGGTGACTTTGGAAGATGTATTTATTGGTTTAACGGGAACGGCTGTACGCCCTTAACAAAAGCTGTCTGAAAATGGAAACAAGAATACCGAAAAATTCAACTGTACTGACAGCTCTGCTACGGGCGGATTTTACCACTCTTTGGCGTAACCGGCGTTCTTTCCGGTTGGTACTGATAGTACCTGTTATTATACTGATTTCCTGGCGTGGACTGGTAGACAAGCTGGGTGGTGTATTTGTAATATCTTCCTGTATCACCATCGGACTTACCAGTGTAGGGCTGATGGGGTATTCCAATGCTATCGCGCGCGACCGCGACAGGGGCGTGTTTCAGCGGCTTCGGGTGGCTCCGGTATCTACCTGGACTATCATGATCAGCAGGTTACTGGTACAAATAGCCATGATATTAGTGATGACCATCCTTGTTTTTATGGTAGGATATTATGCAGACCATATACGCATACCGGCTGTTGGTTATGTAACGGGCTTATTGATGTCGCTACTGGGAGGCGCGGTGTACCTGGGCCTGGGCCAGGCCATTGTGGGCAGGATCAGGAACCCGGATACCGTGAGTGCCACCACCCGTTTTGTTTATTTTATTTTCATCATGGTTGGCATGATAGGAGAGTTTGGTATGTTGGGTGAAATGATAGGCGAGATCGTGAAATGGTCGCCCTACGGTGTGGTAAGATCCGTGCTGGCGGCCAGCCTGGATCCTTCCACATGGACGCTGGAAACAACCTATGCGTTGTTCGCTTCAGTAGGTTATACGATATTGTTCACTTTGCTCGGTGTGAAATGGTTTAAATGGAATTAGTTTTTCATTTTTGAATTGATGAATTCCCATTCATTGATATGAGCATTGCGATGTTCCTTTTTTACGATGGCATCGAACGCGCTCAGCAACTCCGGATGGGCAGCAGCCAGGTTATGCGCTTCTGCTTTATCTGTGCTGAGATCGTAGAGTTCCCATAATATGCCGTGATTTTTCTTCATACCATTTTTTATCGCTTTCCATTTACCCATACGGATAGCAATAGCGCCGCCTTTTTCAGGATATTCAAAATAAACGTATTTCCGGCTCGCTTGTGAGGCCTGATGGCCGGTCATTTCCGGCAGCAGCGATATGCCATCGTTGGCGGGAGGCTTTATGCCGGCGATGTCCGCGAAAGTGGCCATCATATCGTATTGTACGCCTACCAGTTCAGATGATTTACCGGCAGGGATTTTTCCGGGCCAGCGGGCAATGAGCGGTTCGCGTATGCCGCCTTCATAAAGATCCATTTTCAATCCTCTTAACCCGCCGGTGCTGTTGAAGAAGGAGGCGTCTACTCCGCCATTGAAGGCGGTGCCGTTATCGCTGGAGAACAGGATCACGGTGTTATCGTCGAGGCCCAGGCTGGCAACGAGTTTCATGATGATGCCCACCTGTGTATCGAGGTAGGTAATCATGGCTGCGTAGGCTGAGAGCGGGTATTTATGCGGTGTGTAGCCCTGCTGGCCATAGTAAGGCTTTTCATTGAATAAGCCGATGTATTGTTTCAGGGCGCTGTCGGGCACCTGTAATGAAACATGTGGTATAGTGTAGGGCAGGTATAGGAAGAAGGGAGTATCGCGATGACCCTTAATAAACTGCGCCGCTTTTTTGGTCATCTCATCTACTGCATAGTCCTTTCCTTTATAGGCATCAAAATCAGCATCAGTAGCGGTGGCAGGATCCAGTGACTTATGAACGCTGATAGGCGGATTGCGCAGGCTGTCGGCCTTGCCATTTTCCCAGAGATGAGTAGGGTAGTAGTTGTGCGCCTGCTTCTGATCGAGATAGCCGTAGAAGTAATTAAAGCCCTGTTTATTAGGATCGCCGGTTGTGAACGGCATGCCCAGGCCCCATTTGCCGATGGCGGCGGTGGTATACCCGGCCTGTTGCATCATATGGCCAACGGTAACAGCGCCTTCCGGCAGCGGCATTTGTCCGCCTTCGAGCGAGTCTGCGAAGCCTCCCATTTCGTAGTTGCCACGGATATAGGAATGTCCGCCATGACGCCCGGTGAGCAACATGCAACGGGCAGGTGCACAAACCGGTGTGCTGGTATAAAATTGGTTAAAGTGAATGCCTTCGGCAGAAAGACGATCGAGATTGGGCGTTTTTATTTTGGTTTGTCCGTATGGACCGGTTTCAGCATATCCGAGGTCGTCTGCATAGATAAAAATAATATTAGGCTTCTGTTTGGCGCTGGTAGTATGCGTTTGGGCAGAAGCATACAAACCGGTTGCCAGCAGGCAGCCGAGGAGGAGGTTTTTGATCATGGCTCACTGTAAATTTACGTCAAGATAAAAAAGAAATGCGAGAATGTAAAGCAGCAGGAGGTAGATCGTGCAAGCGTTTGACGTTCCGGCTATCAGATAAAAACGGTGATTATCTTATTTTACTTTTTATAAAATACCTGCTTCAGACCATCGCATGATTTAGGTGTTACTACCAGCGGTATTTTTTCTACCAGCGTTTGATTGCTATCGAGTCCAAATGCTTTACTATCAGAGGTGGCTAATTTATTGATCGCAAAATAGCTGTTGAGAATAAATCCTTCCCGTACAGAAAATTCGTTATCGTAAGACAACATATTTTCGAAGATGACGAACTTATAGTTGCCCAGATTGTCGGAAGCCAGTGCGGGAAAGCGTTTCAGCGCATCCAGTTCTTCATTATGGATCATGTCTTTTACCACATTCCGGAACATCAGTCCTATTCTTGGCTGTACCCGGAAGCCCAGCATAAAGTCTATCCGGATTATTTTACCATCATTCATTTCCTCTACACCGTACTCCATTGTAAACGGTTCATCTGTACGTTCAATGTGAATCAGCCAGTACATATCGGCCCGTTTGGGCGTATGCTGAAAGATAGAAGTTAATATTCTCTTTTCAATCTGGTGAGAGCGATCGGCTTTGGTTAAATAAATAAGGTGAGAAGTAGTCTTGGGTATGGTATTGTCGCTACTCAGTTTTACTATTTGATCCAGGTATTTATTTAAATTGATAAAACTCAGAAAGCGGTTGGTGATTTTACGTGCATTAAACCAGATGTACATGGTGGATATCAATCCTACTTCGAACACCAGGAAGAATAACCGTTTTACAATCTTTATGGCATTGGCCACAAAGAAGGAAGATTCTACCGCAACGAATAAAATCATGATCAGCGATACTACCCATAGCGGATAATGTTTTACGTACCGGAGAAAATAAAACATGAGTATGGTTGTCATCAACATGGCAATGGTGATGGAAAAGCCGTATGCAGCGGTCATTGATTCACTGGTGCGGAAGTATAGTACTACCAGGAAGCAGCCGATACACAATATCCAGTTGATGCTGGGGATATAGATTTGTCCACGGATATTAGTGGGGAATTTTACAGTGACTTTAGGCCAGAAATTTAAACTGATGGCTTCGCTGATCAAAGTAAAAGAACCGCTGATGAGTGCCTGGCTGGCGATGATAGAAGCACAGGTGGCGATGAGGATGGAGGGGAGCAGGAACCAGTGCGGCACGATGGCAAAAAAAGGATTCACACCTCCCAGGTTACTTTTATGTTGCAGTAACGTCCAGGCTCCCTGCCCGAGGTAATTAAGCACCAGCGTGGTTTTTACAAATATCCAGGTTGCCTGTATATTCTTTTTGCCACAATGCCCGAGGTCGGAGTATAATGCTTCTGCCCCAGTGGTGCAGAGAAATACGGCGCCTAGCAGCCAGAATCCTTTGGGGTGTTCTGTAAGCAGCGAAAGGGCATATGAGGGATTTAATGCCATGAAAATGCGGGGGTAATGAATAATCTGGCTGATACCCAACACACCCAGCATCGTAAACCAGAGGAACATCACAGGCCCAAATGATCCGCCTACCACCCTGGTACCAAAACGCTGGAAAATAAAGAGCAGCAGGATAATGACCAGCACAATTTCCATCACGAGGTTGTTGCCCGGCACAATTACATGTTCCAGGCCTCTTACCATATTTAATCCTTCTATGGCAGAAGTTACTGTGATCGGTGGCGTGATAATGCCATCCGCCAACAGGGTGCCTGCTCCTATGATGGCCGGAAAGACGAGCTTGGGACCAAAGCGCCTTACCAGCGCATACAGCGAAAATACGCCACCTTCGCCTTTGTTATCGGCTTGCAGGGTAATGATCACGTATTTGAACGTTGTTTGCAGGGTTAAGGTCCAGAAAATGCAGGAAATAGCACCAAATACCAGGTGCTCGTCAATAATGCCACCATCGTTCATGATGGTCTGAAATGTGTATAGGGGCGATGTTCCGATATCGCCATAAATGATTCCAAGTGCAATCAACAGACCAGCCGTGGTGATCCGTTTAAAATGATGATGATGATGCGAATCCATGTCGTAGGTTGTAAATACAATCTGGCGCGAAAGTACGATATGCGGCATACCTATGTCAAAATGATAAAGTCCAAATGGCTTATTTTAAGGAGATTTTAAGCTGGGTTTTTATATAATTTAAATTGTATAATTATTCTTATCCTTCATATGAACGCCATGTATTCAGGGTTTTTGTATGAAGTTATCCCTTGCATCTTCCGGCATAGCAGAACGATCACTGCTGGTAGCAGCCAGATCCTGCATCGCCTGCTGCAAAACCTCTTCTCTCTGCTCTTTACTTAATGTGCTTTCGTCAAGAATCGCCCTGGCTTCTGCGGTTCTTCCCAGTGTCATTAGCGCCAGCTGAAGATTTTCATGGATCACAAGATCTTGCGGAAGCTGCGCAATAGCTTGTTTATAACTGTCTGCTGCTTTTTCGAGTTGATTTGTTCGATGGTACAACACTCCCAACTCATTGCGGCCAATAGGATCTTCTTTCAGGGCCAGTGCCTGCTGATAAGCAATAATAGCATCAGGATAGGATTTTCGGTCTGCAAGGGCTAATCCGAGGTTATTGTAATAAATCCAGTTCTGGTTATCTGTATCGATTGCCTGTTGATAGTACGTGATGGCCTGGTCATATTGCTGTTGCTGGTAATACACCAGTCCTATGCCATTTAGCAGCCGGCCATTGCCGGGATCCAGCCGCAGTGCATCCTGGTAGTGATCAAGCGCCTTTTCAAATGCCTGTTGTCTTATACAGATGCGTGCAAGGGTTTCATGGTAATCAGGGTTCTCTGGCTGGAGCTGAAGCGCTCTTTCGGCGTATTTAGTGGCTTCTTCATATTGTCCATTCTCCAGTGCTGCAATAGCCACATTAGACCAGTTAACCGCATTGTCGGGCTCCAGCTCCAGGGCCTTTCTGTATGCATCTGCAGCCTGCGTGTTTGCGTTGATGGTACCCAAAACAATCCCGAGGTTGCGATAATAAACAGGAACATCGGGCTTGGCAGCTATGCTCATCTCGCAGTATTCCAGCGCTTTGCCGTAATCGCCCCGTCCGTAATAAATGTTATTCAGTGCATTCATCGCAATGTCGTCGTCGGGCCGTAATGCCAGTAATTGCAGGTAGGCCTGTTCTGCCTCGTCTTTTCTACCGGCTTTTTCATAAGCATTGCAGATATTTTCCAGGTATACTTTTTCCTGAGGCTCCTTGCGGGAAGCCTCAATAAAGTACTCCACCGCCTTCGTGTAGTCGTTCCTGTCATAATAGAGTTTACCCAATTGATTCAGGTATTGACCATTGGGCTCATTTTCTGAGAGGTCGGCTGCTTTCTGAAAGGCTTCTATGGCTTCATCCTGCTTATCAAGAGCTATATACGCCAATCCCAGGTTGTCGTAATAGACTGGTTCTTCATCATTCAGCGAAATGGCTTTTTGATATTGCGTAATGGCATCCTGCCAGCGTTGCTGACGATAATAAAAATTGCCAAGCCTTGCCCAGCTGTCTGCGTCATTATCTGTATACGCCGCAGTTTGATACAAATTTTCCGCCGCAGTAAGATTGCCTGCAGCTACTTCCTGTTCTGCCAGCTCCTGCAGTACGGCGGCCAGGTTCTGTTTATATATCGACTCATGGTTATTGGCGTTGATCGCTTTTCTGTACCACGACTCGGCGATGGTATACTCTTTAGAAGCATAGTACATATTGCCAATAAAGTTATAGACCCAATCGTTCCAGTCAGGTCTTATTTGCAGACACCTGTTATAAGCTGTCAGGGCCTGTTCTTTCAGCCCTTCTTTTTCATAACATTCAGCCATGGCCCAGTACGCATTGAAATTATCAGCATCTTTCTCCAAAGCCTGTTGCAGATACTGTTTGGCCTGATCGAACTGCGTTTCTTTTTTATATAAATTTCCCAGGTCTACCAATGCAGCGCCCAGATTAGGTTCCAATGCCACCGCTTTATGATACCAGGCCAGCGCTTCTTCCATATTTCCTTTGTTGTACCAGGCGGAGCCCATATTTCTGAGTGCGCCATACAATACCGGATAGGTAGCGCATTGATCTGCCGGGATATGGTTTTTTTCTAAAAGATTTGTCTGAGTCCTGTCTTGGCGGTCGTCGATTTTTTTTAACAGGTCTTCCAGGGAAGGAGCTTCATGATCAAACCACTTATTATCCAGGTATAAGTTCAGTAAGCGTTTATAGGCGTCGGTTTCCAGGCAATTCTTTGCTTGTGCATCCAGGTACCAGGATGCCGCTCCATCCGGATCATCATCTGCTTTAAAACAATCACCCATTTGGTTCAGAATAGCGAAGTTGTTCGGCTGATCCGCGATTGCCTGGAGCAGCAGGTTACGGGCTTGCTGGGGTTCGTCCTTATTCAGACTGATCAATGCCTCTACACGTAGTATCATTACATGTCCCGGCAACAGTTGTTTGGCCAGCTCAAGATATTTTTTTATCAGTGACTGATCGTGGTGATAGTAGAGAATGATCTGTGCATATATAGTGGCGGCCCGTACGCGTATCTCCGCATCCAGCAATTCATTATCGGCCATTGCGCTGTATAAGTCGCAAACATCCGGCCAGCGGCCATCCTGTACAAGCATTGCGTACTTATTGTATACCGGAGGTAACTGCCGGCCCGGTTGCCATTGCGGAAGCAGCCCTGTTAGCATATAGCAAAGATCTTCCCGGTAGAACACCGCAGCTTCGGCAAACAGTTTTGTCCAAAGGGCCCAACCGGCTTCATGACTGGTATGGTAAGCCGCTGATAACTGTGTCAGCTGCCTTTCATAGGCCAGTTCATAATAGTCGTTCCTCAACCGGATCAGGAGGCGAACGGTTTCGTCGTCATCAGGGTCGATCTTATCCAGCTGCAGGTTATGCCAGGCATCAAAGGGATGTTTGACATCCAGTTGTACCCGCAGGTTTTCCAGCACGTCTGCTATCCTGCGCATATCACAGCCGGGAATAAGTGCTGCAGTTTTGTATGTTTCAGCCAGCAGCGCAGAAATGTCTTCTTGTGTGATCATTGTTTCAGGATTGATTGAATGAAGAGCTGGGTCTGTTGGTGATCATATCCGTGGCGCCTTCGCTAACTATAGCAGTCACCGGTATTTCGCTGCTCGTCTCATTGATGTTGGCGATGGCAGTCCGTTCTTCCAACGCAGGCGTTTTGGCTTTGATACTGCTATTTTCCACAATATTTTCTGATGCATCAGGGGGAGTCAGGTATCCGCTGCGTGTCTTGGGCGATCCCTTTCTTTCCACTGGCACCGAAGCAGGTGGTTTCAATAATCGTATAGGCTCCGGCGTTGTAATGAAAAGTACGGGGCTGCCGAAAGAATTGTCTGTATAGGGCCCGTTCTGTTTCAGATTCTTTCCTAAATAATCTCTTCCGTTCGTAATGGCCTCGCCTACATCCTTCGCCGCCAGTATACTGGTGTAAAATACTTCAAAGAATGCGCAGGAAGTAGGAGTGTTCACTTCATTTTGCATACCAACTACTGCAGGAATATTAAGTAAAGCAAATTCATAGGCCACTCCATGGAGTTGTCCGTTACTGGAACCAATCTTGGCACTGTCGCAAGCCTGAAAGCAAGCCAAAGCTGGCTGCCGCTCAAGCCCTAATATTTCCCGGCTGAAACTGGCTGCAAACTTTTTATCATTCATCCAGTTAATATCCTTTGTCGTGTCTTCCCTCACAGCCAACCGGCCGGTTTGTTCACGTAAGATGGCGTGTCCTACATAGTGAACCGCATAAACGAGGGGTTGCCCGTACCTGGCGCATATCTCTTTTATTTTGCCTGATAACTCTACAAAAGGAATATTCTCAAGGTATTCTACGATCAGGTTGTTATGCTGTTTTTCGAGATTGCCGAACATCTCCCTTACTTTCCGCGCCTCATTGTATCGTTGATCAATAGGAGGGGTGGCATTGGCGTTGCCTTCAACATTCAGCAATACAATGACCAGCAGCTTGTCTGCCGGGAACCCGTCATAGCTCTTCTCCTTCACTCTTCGCATCAAATGGAATCTGGAAGTATTATTGGCAGAAATATAAAAGGAGCCCCCCTGCGAAGTGCGCGGTTTATATAAAGTATATTCCCAGGGTAACATAGCTACTTCCGAACGCTGGTCAAATTCGAGAAAGATCCTGCAGATCTTTTTTCCGGAAGGATTGTTGATCTTTAGCGTTTGTTCTACTTCCCGCATGATGTAATTCCGGCAGTCTTCATTCCCCTTTGTTTTACCAAATAACAATTTGGATAACATCTCACCTAATAGCTCAAAATCCTCCCGCTGGAAAAGATCCGCATCGGCTTTTATCAGGTTCAGCACTTTATGAAAAACCTTGGCAATACCAAGTTCTACACGAACATTATTGACCTTGTCGTCATCCTCATCTGTATCAAAAGGAGAGGGTGGACCCGGGTTCTCATCTTTTGTAAAGTGTATATTACCGTCCTTGAAGTTGATCTTGATATTAATGTAATTGCTTGCCATAGCCATCAGATTAAAGTGCCTGGATTTTTTCGTCGAGGATGCTCCAATCATTTTTCTCCTCCGTGAATGCAGCTCCAAAATTGAACTTGGGTGCTATCAGATCGCTTACTTCCCGGATGTACTTTTCCATCAGTTTTTTGGCATGCGGTGCTGTGAGATCAGGGCTTTGCCGCATTTCTATATTTAGCACGCGTAGCATATCTTTTATCTTGTCCTTTTGTGCTGCCGATACTTCCGGGGTTTTCAGTTCTTCCAGTATTTTCTTATAGGATTGGTAAACAGGCAGCAATGATACATCACCCCTTTCTTCCGACCTGGCAACATTAAATAGTATGTATTCGTCGTCTCTGAAGGGTTTGGCAGTACCAGCATCCTCACCATAATAAAGCCGGTTTTCTTTTACAAAAAATTTACCGGGATCAGGGTCTTTGGTAGAGGAGTCCAGCAATACAAAATACCCTGGAGTAAATTCATTATTCGGACCATTACCAAATTCCTCTCTGAAGCCGAACAAGGGTTGTATTGTTTTCAGATCCAACAGGTTGTCTATCCCGTTAATTAATACACGGGCAATATTGGTATAGTTGTTAACCAGCAACTTCATGCTTTCGCCGAATACACCGGAAATATCTTCCACGAATTTCAGTGAAGAAGCTAAATAGTCCTTACTGGTATATTGGCAAAGCACCAGACTAAGCGTAACACGGTCGCCTCTGTAAGGATGCGTGCCTGCGACCCTGGTGTCAAGGAACAACATGCCCTGAGGGATTTCCTGTGATTTATCTTTAAACAGGCTCCGGCCAACAACAAACGGATCTTCTATTTTTTGTTCTCCATAGATGTAACCACTGAGAGAAACAACCATTGGCTCTATTTCGCGTAGCCATTTTCTTCTGGATGATAGAAACATTTCATTCACGCTGACAGTGAAGTAATGTTGTTCCGGAATGAATGCACCTTCCAGTTGCTGTGCTACATCAGTGTTGTTGTTATGTATGCGTATTAAATGTGGTAAAGTGGTAGGGGTAGCATACAATTTGCTGAAAAATTCTTTTAATCCCATTTCTATAGGTTTTGGGTGAAGGGGTAAAAATTGAATAGGAGTTCTTCAGAACAATGCACTATAAATTTCTGTAAATTCTTTTGAAAAACAAAAACAAATTATATTATAATATTTTTTATTCTACAACTGACGTAGGCCTGTAACTTGGCGCCCCTGCATTACTCTCTCCCAACGCCTTTCTGTACTCTCTCGGTGATTTTCCCTGGTAAATCTTAAACTGCCTGTTGAAATAAGACATATTATCAAACCCACAGGCGTAGCATATTTCAGATATCCCGTGATCGGTACCTATCAGTAATTTTGTAGCATGACTAATCCTCGTTTCATTCACAAACTGCGAAAACGTTTTGCCGGTTCTCCTCTTAAAATACCGGCAAAATGCGGCTTCGCTCATACAGGCGAGAGAAGCGGCTGATTTGCTATCTACATGACTATGGTAATTTTCCAACACGTATTTAAATATCGCCGTAAGCTTTTTCGAATCCACATCCTTATAATGTATCTTCCTCGGATCGTCTGTCAGCAACATAATATTTTCCCTGCTTTGTTGCGACAGGCCATCCAGCATCTGTAACAATATGATCAGGTTTTTCATTTGCTGATTGGGTTGGAATTGAAAGAACAGGTTACTGAAGGAAGATGATATTTTGCTGAATTTAATTCCTTGTTCAGATAACTCCATCAGTTCTTTTATCTTTCTCAATTCCAGTTTATCAAAAAAATCCCTGCCCATAAAATCTTCCGTAAACTGTACAATAATAGCATGAGCACATCCTTCGCCCGTTCCTGCAGGAGCATTATCGTTGCAGAAACAATGAACCAACCCGGGGCCAAACATGTAAATCTCTCCCTCATTAAAATTCATGACCTTATTTCCTGCATACACTTTACCTGCGCTCTTTACCATCAGAATTAACTCATGCCCGTGATGAAAATGAAAGGTATTCGTGAAACGAGGCTGACAAAATTCTTTGATCACAAAGCTGGCATTCTCCGGAGTGGAGATGTGTCGGTAGGCAACTTTCATAACGTTAGTTTTAGTACACTATTTATTTTATAATGGGGGAATTTGGAATTATGGTAAATATAGTATCAATATTTTGCAAATGAAGTACTTTTATTTCAATGGTAGTCTGAATAAGTTTGTAAGACAATGATTTTACAGCTATTTCACGTTAGAAATCCAACCAGATTACGTACTGCTGGCTGTGCCGCATAAATTTTAAAACTATTTTATAAACCTGATACGTTATGGAACTGGGAATACACAATTGGATGCGGTCCGAAACGATAGCTACTACCATACAACGGGTGGCCGCCATTGGATATACTAAGCTCGAAGTTGCCGGGAATCCTGAACAATATGATACCAAAAGCATACGAAAGCTCATGAAGGATCATGGCCTGACCTGCTGGGGGTCGGTAACACTCATGCTGGGAGAGCGTAACCTGCTTGCCAGGGATGAGGCACAAAGAGCAAAATCAATACAGTATGTGAAAGACGTGGTAAGAATGGTGAAGGAACTGGACGGCCATATGGTATCTGTAGTGCCCGGTACTGTTGGGAAAATTGTACCCGACGGCAGGCCGGAAGAAGAATGGAAATGGGCCGTAGAGGCCATGAAGGAAATCTACGCCTACAGCGAGGCCGCAGGGGTATTGCTGGGCATAGAACCCATCAACCGGTTTGAAACTTATTTCATCAACCGGGCGGATCAGGCGCTGGCATTGGCGGAGGCGGTAGGCCCCAATTGCGGCGTTTGCCTGGATACTTTTCACATGAATATCGAAGAGGCAGATATGTTTGACGCTATCAGAAAGACAAAGGGAAAACTGACTGGCTTTCATGTGGCAGATAACAACCGGATGGCGCCGGGAATGGGGCATCTCAACTGGGAGAAGATCGTGAGCACGCTGAGAGAAGTGAACTACAACGATGTGCTTTCCGTGGAATTCTGCTCTCCGCTGGATCGTACGCCTGCCAACCCTTATCCGGATTCCATTGATGAGAACCCCGAAAATCTTTCTCCTGAACAGGAAAAGTTTCTGCAGGATCATGGAAGCTCTTCGGTGACGGATGCATTTTATACCATGCTGACCACCCGGTCATTTAATACTTTATCAAAACTTATTTAAAGAACAGATGAAAATAGCGAATGTAGAGGCATTTTGGCTGCGCTGTCCGGTTCCGAAGGAAAAACAACATACTTCAGACTATGGATTAATGGCAAATTTCGACATGACGCTGGTGGTGATCACAACAGATGAAGGTCTTCAGGGATTTGGAGAAGCCAAAGCAGCGGTGGGATCTTCAGGTGGGTGCGCCTCCATTGTAAATTGTATCGAAAGTGAATTGAAGCCTGTATTACTGGGTAAGTGTGTGAAAGATATTACCCGTCTTTGGGAAGAAATGTATAATGGTACCCGTGATCATTATGCTTTGTCGAGAGGCCGGAAATTCCCTATACTTGGCAGAAGGGGACTGATGGTATCTGCGATGAGTGGCATTGATACCGCCCTGTGGGATCTGAAAGGCAAAATGCTGAATGTACCGGTAATGGATCTGCTGGGTGGTGCCTGTCGCAGTCATATGCCGGCATATGCCAGCGGAGGCTGGGCGGACGCGGATAATATCGGCGCGCAATTGAAAGGCTATGTAGATAAAGGATTTGGAGGTGTAAAGATGCGTGTTGGCGTGATGGACAAAACCGTGCAGAACAGCATCGACCGGGTAAAAGCCGCGAGAGCCGCTTTAGGACCAGATATTAAGTTGATGGCCGATGCACATGGCACCTTCAGTGTTCCGGAGGCCAAGCAATTTTGCCACGGTGTGAAGGATTGCAACCTTTACTGGTTTGAAGAGCCGATCAGTCCGGATAACAAACCCGGTACGGCAGAAGTAAGGGCATCCACACATATTCCTATCGCTGCAGGCGAAAGTGAATATACCAGTTTTGATGTGAAGGAATTGTTGGATATAAGGGCAATTGATGTCATACAGCCAGATGCAGCTATCATCGGCGGTATCTCAGAAACGATGCGCGTAGCACATCTGGCCAGTGTGCATCAACTGGAGCTGGCGCCACATTGCTGGGGATCTGCGTTTTCCTTTATGGCCGGGCTCAATGTAGCCTTTGCATCGCCTTCGGCAACTGTTATTGAGTTTTCTCTCGGAGGAAATCCAATGATGTATGAACTGGTAAAAGAACAGATCAAGGTGACCAATGGCCTGATACCCGCACCAACAGCTCCGGGATTAGGTGTAAGCCCCGACTGGGATTTCGTACGTACGTTTAAACAAAAAGCTTAGAAATAATGATATGGCAAAAGCACTTAAAATTAACCACGTAACGCTGATTGTCGACAACCTGGAAAAAGCCGGGGAGTTTTATCAGCATGAATTGGGCTTAGAGCCGCTTGCCGCTTTCAGGTTCGATTATCCGGTAATGTTTTTCAAATTCAATGAAGAACAACAATTGCATATCTCTGAATGGGACGACAATACCTCCTTCCGCGGACATGTTTGTGTGCAGGTAGATGACTTTAACAGCCTCTTTTTCCGCATGAAGGAACTGAATATTATAGATGTCAATCCCTGGGGAAAAGTGCGTAAACTGCCCGATGGAGCCATGCAGATGTTTGTACGCGATCCGGCCGGCAACCTCGTGGAAATTTCTTCTGTACCCGGCGCCAGCATTGATCCCCGGATCTTTGCAGATGAGCTTTATGAAGAAGGTCTGTATGTTTCCAATAGAAACGATTTCAGAGGATACCGGTCTGATGATGCCACCTTATATCACGACAGATGAGAAAAAACGTATTGCTGCTGGAAACTATTGCAGACGAGGCATTGGCGGTATTAACGGAGCAGGTAAATGTATTCACAGGATACGATGAGGCCAGCTTAAAAGAGGTGTTGAACAAAACAGACATCCATGCCATCATCACAAGAGGGAAGGGGCAGATCAACCAATCGCTAATGAATGCCTGCCCACATTTGCAGGTGGCGGCCCGTTGCGGCGTGGGGCTCGACAATGTAGATGTAGCGGAAGCAACAGCTCGGAAAGTTAAAGTGATCAACGCACCGGGCAGCAACGCTGCTACCATTGCAGAACACACACTAACGCTGATGTTGATGCTGATGCGCAATATGTATGAGTCAGTAGCACAGGTGAAACAAAACAACTGGAATTGGCGCAATCAATATACAGGAGACGAGCTGAATGGCAAGACCCTGGGAATACTGGGAATGGGCAATATCGGAAAGCGAGTGGCCCGGCTGGGAGATGCCTTTGGTATGAATGTGTTGTATTGGAGCAGGTCTGCACAAGACGTGCCTTATAAATTGCTTTCTCTGGAAGAGGTATTACAACATGCTGATGTAGTAACGCTTCATCTTCCTTTCAGCAAAGAAATAGATCAACTCATCAATGAAAAGCGGCTGGGATTAATGAAACGAACGGCGTTGCTGATCAATACCGCAAGAGGTGCACTGGTAGACCATGACGCATTGCTGAAAGCATTGAATGCACAAATGATTTCAGGATATGCTGCCGATGTGTTGCCAGACGAGCCGCCCGTTCAATCGCTTGGCATTGTTCAGCATCCACGGGCTATCGTTACACCGCATTCCGGCAGCCTTACGGCATCTACCTACCGGCAGATGTGCCTGCTCACGGTAAATAACGTAGTGGCGGTGCTGACAGGTAAAAATCCGGATCCGGATAGTATATATAATCGCAAGGAACTTCAATGATCACCACGAAAATCCCGTAGTTAATAAACTTTGTACAATGAGAAAAATTTGTGTTTGTTTATTGTTCATCACTATTGCGTGCACCGGCCTGCTATCGGCACAATCTTCCAAAAAGATAAAAAAGCCGGTGGTGGTTTTTGTGACAGGCGATCATGAGTACAGCAGTGAGGAAACGATGCCACTGATAGCCGCTGCGCTGGAAAAAGACTACGGCATGAAAACAATCGTTCTCAAAGCATATCCTGATTATAACAGCGAAGAAAATATTCCGGGCCTCGAGGCATTGAAGCAGGCCGACCTGGCCGTCTTTTTCCTGCGCTGGCGCAGGCTTCCTCCTGAGCAACTCGCCTACATAGAGGAATACCTGAAATCCGGAAAACCTGTGATGGGTTTTCGTACTACCACACATGCCTTCCATTTTCCGGAAGGGCATGCCAGTGAAAAATGGAACGCCTTTGGAGAGTTTGCATTAAACGCGCCTCCGGGATGGGGCGGCGCTGCGAAGCATACACATTACGGACATGAGAGCAGTACGGATGTAAGCATCATCCCCGAACAGGCCGGCAATCCGATCCTGACGGGCGTAGCTAAAAATTTCCACGTTCGCTCGTGGCTGTATCGCGTTCTACCGGACTATCCCGTGAAAGGCTCTACCTGGTTGCTGATGGGCAAGGCGGTAAACCCCGATAAAGAAGCGATCGAAAATCCGGTGGCATGGACGGGCACCAATTCCTTTGGAGGCCGGGTTTTTATGACCACCATGGGCCATCCGGAAGATTTCAGACAAGAGCCTTTTCAGCGACTGGTGATCAATGCCATCCACTATGAGCTGGGCCTGAAAGTGCCGAAAAAATGGAAAGGTAAATTAGATATCCACGTGCCCTATCGTGTAACGAAATAAGTATTTCCTGCTAAAAAAATTATCTGAGATGTCCAGACTATTTAAAATCGGTATGTATGTACCGCTTATGCCCGTGGTATTGGTGATAATGATGCAGAGTGCCTGCAGGCAGCAGGAACATGCGCCGCTGGCGGTTGCTAAGGGATCGCATATCTCCATGATTGGCGCCAACCTGGGATCGAGAATGATAAATTATGATAATTTTGAAACGGAGCTGTATGTACGTTATCCGGAGTATAACCTGAACATCCGTAATATGTGCGATGGTGGCGAAACTCCCGGTTTCCGGCCGCATGCCGGCAGGAATTCTCCGTGGGCTTTCCCCGGCGCGGAAAAATTCTGCCCTGAGTTAGCCAAAGAAGTGGATTCGATGGAGAACCCCAGCCAGGGCACTTTTGAAACACCTGATCAATGGTTAACCCGGCTCAAAACAGATGTGATCATTGCCTTCTTCGGCTACAGCGAATCATTTGCAGGGAAAGAAGGGCTTGATAACTACAAAGGTGAATTGGATGCCTTTATCAAATGGACCCTGAAACAAAAATATAATGGTACTTCAATACCACAGCTGGCCATTGTTTCGCCCATTGCTTTCGAAAATCTGTCCGACAGATATGATCTCCCTGATGGTAAAAAAGAAAATGAAAACCTGGCTTTATATACACAGGCCATGAAGGAAGTGGCCGCGCAGAATAATGTACTGTTTGTAGATGCCTTTACTCCTTCACAAAAATGGTACAGGGATACGAAGGAACCGTTGACCATCGATGGTTCTCAGTTGAATGAAGAAGGATATAAGAAATTAGGAATTTTACTGGTAGATGAGATTTTTGGAAAAGCCGCTCCTAAAGCTGAAGCTAACAGGCAGCTGGTTCATGATGCGGTAAAGGAAAAAAACTGGATGTGGCTGAACGATTATAAAATCCCTAACGGCGTGCATGTATTCGGCCGCCGGTATAATCCCTATGGACCAGATAACTATCCCGCTGAAATAGAGAAGATCCGGGGAATGACGGCTGTCAGGGATACGGCCGTGTGGCTGGCGGCTTCCAAAGGACAGAAACTGGATATTGCAACGGAAGATAAATATACCAAAGTATTACCGCCGGTTAAAACCAACTATGATCCGGCTAACACGAAGAATGGCAGTCTGCGCTATCTCAGCGGGGCGGAAGCCGTTAAAAAGCTGAAAGTGCCACCAGGATATAAGGTAGAGCTTTTCGCCTCTGAAGAGCAGTTCAAAGACCTGGCTAAACCTATGCAGATGTCGTTCGACAATAAAGGTCGTTTATGGGTAGCCGTTATGCCGAGTTATCCGCATTACAAACCGGGAGATGCCAAACCTGATGATAAAATTATTATTCTGGAAGATACCGACAACGACGGTAAGGCCGACAAAGAAACGGTCTTCGCCAGGGGGCTGCACCTGCCAATCGGTTTCGAGATAGCACCCGAAGGCGTTTATGTGGCGCAGGGAACCAATCTTAAATTGCTGAAAGATACCGACGGAGATGATAAAGCCGATAAGGAAGAAATCCTGCTCAGTGGATTTGATGACCACGATACACACCATAGCAGTCATGCTTTCACAGCGGATCCTTCAGGAGCCATCTATTCCGGCGAAGGAGTATTCCTGCAAACACACGTAGAAACATCCTATGGCACTATTCGTGCTTCCAACGGTGGCTTTTACAGATTCGATCCGCGGCGCAGGAAACTGGAACGCACCGCGCAATTACAGATCCCTAATCCCTGGGGTATTGCATTCGATGATTGGGGCCAGCCCTTCTTCGCGGAAACCTCCAGTCCGGATATGCGCTGGATGCTTCCCGGTACAGTGTTACCAAGATATGGCCAGTTTACACATAAATCAATACAGCTGATAGAAGAGAAGCACCTGGTACGGCCAACGTCGGGCCTGGAGTTCGTGTCCAGCCGCCACTTCCCGGATTCGATACAGGGCGACTTCCTGATCAATAATACCATCGGCTTCCTGGGAACGAAGGAACATACCTTACAGGACGATGGAACCGGCTATAAGAGCCATCATCGCCAGGATCTGCTGGTGAGCGAAGATCCTAATTTCCGGCCGGTAGATATGGAGTATGCACCCGATGGATCGTTATACGTCATCGACTGGCATAACATCCTGATCGGGCACATGCAGCACAATGCGAGAGACCCCTTGCGGGATCATTCACACGGAAGGATATACCGCATTACTTATCCATCTAAACCATTAGTAACACCCGCTCATATAGCAGGAGCCAGCATAGAAGAACTGCTGGACAATCTTAAACTGCCTGAGTACAGAACCCGCTACAGAACCCGCCGCGAGCTGAGAGGCCGAGATGTGTCGCAGGTGCTGGCCAAATTGAAAACATGGGTAGCCAACCTCGATAAAAATGATCCCAGGTACGACCATCATTTGCTGGAAGGCCTTTGGGTAAGCTGGGGACTGGATAAAGTGGATCAGGATCTTTTAAGACAGGTATTGAAAGCAAAAGATTATCATGCAAGAGCCGCAGCAGTAGAGGTAGTACGTTATACCGGCCATCAGGTAAAGGACCAGGCGGAACTGCTGATGCAAGCCGCGAAAGATGAAAATAGCCGCGTGCGTCTGATGGCGATTGTGGCCGCTTCCTGGATAGGCAAAGAAAAAGGGTTGCCCATTTTAGCAGAAGCTAAGAAAATGCCGCTGGACGAGTGGATGATCCACGCCTATGAAACTGCAGTGGCCCATTTAAATGGGATGAATGTAAAGAGTGAAAAAGAAGCAGGCGCCAACACGAAACTAAAAGGTGCAGAACTGGCATTGTTTAATCAGGGAAAGAAAATCTACTCCATCGAAGGATATTGCAGAACGTGCCATCAGCCGGATGGCAAAGGGTTACCTGATTCAGGCTTCCCACCGCTTGCCGGCTCAGAATGGGTATCGGGCAGCGACGAACGGCTGATTAAACTGGTCATGAAAGGAGTAATGGGGCCCATAGTAGTAAATAATAAAGCCTACCCCGGACAGGTTCCTATGACTCCCTTTGGCGGTTTGCTGAAAGATGATGAGGTAGCAGCAGTGCTCACTTATGTCCGGAATTCATTCGGAAATACAGGGCCTGCTATTTCTCCTGAAAAGGTGAAGCAGGTAAGAAAGGCTATAGAAAGTAAAAAAGACTTTTATTCTCCTAAAGAACTGCTTAAAGAACATCCAATGGAAAAGAAATAATCTGTCGCAGGAGCGCTATAGCAGCGCTCCTGGCTAAAATTTACCTTTTGTTAAATTACTATCTCACTTAGTGAAAATATTGCAAGGAATTGTCGATCTTAATATTTAATATTGTTAGGATATCTAATTAGTTTATTTAATTATCAACCAAAAATAAAGTAGTTGTCTTTTAAGCAATGGATATACGGTACGTAGCTAAGTACTGATGTTCACTGTAGTATTCTTTGGCTTCAACAGATATAAGCCAATCCTCTTCCTTTATTTTTCTTTTTTGATTCCGGTGTTATTATTCAACGGCACAGGCGGCCTTGCTATTACCCGGACGTAGGTATAAATCTGCTTTTAAAAACGTGCCCTAAATAGAAAATTTAACCTGAAACTTTTTAATTATGAAACAGTTTTCCACGGTGACTTTTAAAATGATGGCCCTGCGCCAGAAGATCATTTATGCTGCCTTTGCTTTACTTATGGGAGTAGCAACGCAGCTTCATGCAAAAGATCCGGCAAGGCCCGGTTATGCACGTCTGTTGCTCATGGACGTGCATGGTAAGGTGTTGGATGAGAATGGTGGTCCGGTGCCCGGTGTGAGCATAAAAGTAAAGAATGCCGACAAGGCAACCACTACAGATGGCAATGGAAACTTCAGCATCAAAGGGATTACTGATGATGCCATTTTGATGATTTCTTACATTGGCTATGTTACACAGGAGGTAAAAGTTACTTCCACGGAAATGCTGATTAAGCTGGTACCGCAGGTGAAGAAAATAGACGAAGTGGTAGTAGTAGGGTATGGTACAACTAAGAAATCAGACCTGACCGGTGCTGTTGGTACAGTTAAAGCAGACGTGCTGCAGGAGCGCCCGAGCTCTTCACTAAACCAGGGCTTATCGGGTCGCGTAACCGGGGTGAATGTATCATCCAACTCCGGAAGGCCGGGAGGTAGAACCAATATACGTATCCGCGGATCCAGCTCGTTGAGTGTATCTAATAATCCATTGTATGTAATAGATGGGGTAATATTGAATCCGGTAGATTTACGGAATGGAAGTACGCCTATCGATTACATCAACCCGAATGATATCGCTTCCATCGAAGTGTTGAAGGATGCTTCTTCCACCGCTATCTACGGCGCCCGCGGCGCCAATGGCGTCATCCTCGTTACTACAAAAAGAGGCGGCACTGGCGGAGGACGTATCACGTATGATCCGGATTTCAGTATAGGCGTGCTGCCCCGGAAACTGCCCATGCTCAATTCAAAGGAGTTTCTGGCAGTAGAAGACCTGGCTTATGCCAATGCACAGAAATATGATCCCGTTGGATGGGCAACCGGAACGAAATATGTAGATCCCAAAACCAAACGTACCAACCCTAAATTATTTGATGCACAGGGAAATCCGCTCTACGACACGGATTGGCAGGATGTGGCATTTCAAAAAGCATTCACACAAAATCATCAGCTGGGATTTACAGATGGTGATGAGAAAAGAAGTATAGGGGCCTTTTTAAACTATCGTACCCAGGAAGGGCTGGCACGTGGATCGTGGCAAGACAGATACGCAGGCCGCTTAGTGTTCGATAGTAAGATAAAAGAATGGCTGAAGGTAGGCGGTACCATGAGCTATACCGATCAGCGTGAAAAACAGGTAGATCAATTAGATGGTAGTGGTATTACCATGATGCGCCAGGTACTGGAAGCACTGCCACTCATCCCGGTAAAATATGCCGACGGCTCATGGGCCAGCAACAGGGATTATCCGGGAATGGAAGGCGGTGATAATCCGCTGCGGGTGGCAGCCGACAGGCAATCTATTCTGCATACCCAAACTTTTTTAGGTAACCTGTTTACAAACATACATTTCGCACCCGGACTGGAATTGAGATCAATCCTGGGCGTTAATATCATCAATCAGAGAGAAGATTATTTTGCAGCAAAAGGATTACGTTATATTTCAGACAACGGAGATGCTTCTGTAAACAATAGCAGGTATAACTCCTGGCAGTTTGAAAATTATCTTACCTACAACAGGGAATTTGCGAAAGTGCATAGTTTGAATGCGATGGCAGGCGTGTCCTGGCAGCATCTCGACCGTTTCGATAATTCGGCAATTACCCAGGGCTTCACAGACTCTTATTACAGGTATTATAATCTTGGTGCAGGTTCCAGTCCGCAGCCGCCTACTTCGCTGGGAATAGCCAATGGACTGAATTCTTATTTCGGCCGCGTCAACTACGGCTTCCGCAACCGGTACCTGGTTACCTTTACCGGCCGTATGGATGGTTCTTCAAAATTCGGACGTGATAATCAGTTTGCGTTCTTTCCTTCTGCTGCCCTCGCGTGGAGAGTAACAGAAGAAAATTTTATGAAGAGTATTCCCGCTATATCAAATTTAAAACTCCGCGCCAGCTATGGTGCTACTGGTAACTCCGAAATACCCGCCTACAGAGCGTTAGCGGGCCTGGGCAACTACAGTGTGATCTTTGACGGTGCGCGTAATTCAGGAGTGGGTATCGATCGTTTAGCTAACCCTGGTTTACGCTGGGAAAAAACAAAACAGGTCGATTTCGGAATGGAGCTGGGCTTGTTTTCCAACAGGCTGAACATCGAATTAGATCTGTATCGCAGAAAAGTAGATGGGATGCTGCTGGATGCTCCGTTGCCCTATACCACCGGGCGCGATAAAATATTCTCGAATGTGGGAAGCATGGAAAACAAAGGCGTTGAGGTGGGCGTTAATTCCACCAATATTAAAACAGATGATTTCTCCTGGAGTACCACCTTTAATATTTCCATCAACAAAAATAAAGTACTGGCATTGGCCAATGGCGACATACTTTCCGGCAACGGTATCATCAGGGTGGGCGAGCCCGTTGGTTCCTTCTTTGGAAGGGTAAGTTTGGGTACGTGGGGTACGAAAGAAGCGGATGAGGCAAAGAAATACAATATGCTGCCCGGCGACATCAAGTACAAAGACATCAATAATGATGGCATCATCAACGATCTGGACAGGGTGATCATCGGCAAAGGTATCCCCGATGGATACGGCACCTTCCTGAATACCTTCCAGTATAAGGCCTGGTCGCTCACCGTAGATCTGCAGTTTATGTATGGCAACGATGTACTCGACAGGAGCATACATTCAGCGGAAGACAGGCAGGGCATCGCCAACAGTTATAAAACCGTGCTGAATGCCTGGACGGAAACGAACCAGAATACCCCCATTGCGCAAATCCGTCCGATAAGCGCCTATTACACTACCAACAACGACAGCCATAAAGTAACCGACGGTTCGTTTATCCGTGGCCGTAATTTATTACTGGCGTATGTATTTCCATCAAAAACCGTATCAGCCATGAAGCTTAGCCGTCTGAGAGTATATGCCTCCGTTCAGAATTTTTTCCTGGTGACAAAGTTTAAAGGATACGATCCTGAAGTTTCCAACTCCAGCTCTCCGTTCGATCAGGGTGTAACGGTATACGACTATCCGAAGCCAAGGGTGTTTATGCTGGGGCTTAATATTGGGTTATAGTATTGTGTAATTTTTAATGAGAAAATTATGAAAACAACAATCATAAAATACGGACTGCTGGTATTAACAACAGGAACATTATGCTTGACCGGTTGCCGGAAATTTTTGGATGAATCGGATCCCAGCAATTATACAGAAGATACTTATTTTACCAAACCCGAACACGCCAGAAGCTCCGTGAATGCTATCTATGCAAGCCTGCGTGATCCGATGGTGGGTGATTTCAATGGCGCACCCTGGACGATGACGGAATTTGCCACCGGGCAGGCAGCCACAGATCTGGGCCAGGCCGTTAACAGCTACTACATAAAAGATCTCCATAATACCGCTGATAATGGCTATGGAGAAAACTACTGGAGAAATTATTATAAAGGCATCAGCAACGCAAATCTGTCTATCGCCAAAATTCCAAAAATTAATATGGATCAGACAGAGATGAAAAAGCTGTTGGGTGAAGCACGTTTTTTAAGGGCATGGTATTATTTTAATTTGGTACAAATGTTTGGTAATATCCCTTTGGTGACCGATCCTATTGATTTAAAGTCGGATCAGTTAAGACCCAAACAGGCGCCTCCGGAAGAGGTGTACAAATTAATTGTTGATGACCTGACAACCGCTGAAAACGCCGGTCTACCCTGGACAGATGCCGGTGGCAGGGCATCCCTTGGCGCTGTGAAATCATTGCTGGCCAAAGTATATCTTACGATGGCGGGATATCCTTTACAGAAAGGCAGTTCGTATTTCGACCTGGCAGCAAAGAAGGCGGAAGAAGTGCTGGATTCAAAACAATTTAAGCTGTTCAATAATTATGGAGATCTGCATAATCCGGCGAAGAAAAATGTGGATGAGAATATTTTTATGATCCAGTATAAAACACAGGTGATCCCCGGTACCTGGCAATCGCTGATCATTCCGTACAACAAAGGCATTTCTGCTTATTCTGCAGAAACAGGCGGTATATACGCTACTGCCGACTTCGTAAAATCTTACGACCCTGCTGACCAGCGTGCAAAAGAAGGCCAGTTCTTTTTTACTCAATTCAGCAGCCGGAGTGACAGAACAAAGACCGTGCAGTTGGGAGGTTATTTTTTATTTAAACTGTTTGATGTGACCGCACAAACAAGCACCGCTAACAGCGATCTGAACTGGTCGCTGATCCGTTATGCTGATGTGTTGCTGGTATATGCGGAAGCGGCCAATGAAACAGGTGGCCCCGGTGCCAAAGCGTACGATGCCGTTAACCAGATAAGAACAAGAGCAAATTTACCGGCATTGACGGGGCTCTCCAAAGATCAATTCAGGGAGGCGGTATGGCGCGAACGTTGGTACGAGCTGTGTTTCGAGAATGTGACCTGGTTTGATATGGTGCGGTTGCGCAAGGCATTTAACGTTACTACCAAAGGGTTTGATAATTATGTTGGGCATAAGTTTACTTACGGCCCGGTGTTAACGGAAAGAGAGTTGTTGTTTCCGATACCGAGCAGGGAGCTGAGGAATAATCCCAATCTGGTGCCCACGAAGGGGTATTAACAGAGATGACCAATTATATAAAACCCTCGCAGATTCAATCGTCTGCGAGGGTTTTGTTTTATATGATGGTTGCTGTTGGTAATTTTCCATTTCATTCATTTGTATTATTGTTGTTCATTTTGTTCATTTATGAGGCCAGCGAATAAAATGCACCTGCAACATCTTCTCAACACAGATATTGGCCCGATTGTAGCCGGCAGCTGGATAGCTGCCACGACAATATTTCGTAGCATGTTCAAATAGCGTTAACTAATTAGTTGGTATTTTTATAGTATATGTTTATCTCCTCAATCGGCCGCCGGATCCTCTTACTTATTGCAGTGGTATTGCTGATGCAGCAGGCAGGTGCTCAGTTGAGCAGTATCCGGCGATTACAGCGCGAGTTGCCCCAGCTTACAGATAGTAATGCTTATGTAAATACCCTCAATCAACTTGGGATGCTTTTTTACCTGAAATCGGGGGACTCATGTATTTATTATGCCCGGCAGGCAAAGGACATTGCAGAGCGGCGGCATTATAAATCCGGGTTGGCAGGTGCACTGAATGTGTTCGGGATTTTCCACATGTCGGAAAACAGTTATCTCGCTACCAAATACATGAACGAATCATTGCAGCTATATACGGAACTGGACGACAGTTCAAATATAGCCCAGTTGTATAATAATCTGGGCGTGATCTTTTACTTCGAAGGTAACCTCAACATGACCATTGCCTATTTTAGAAAAGCAGATAAAATAAGCAGGGATCTGCAGCAGGATTCGATCAGGAGTCTTATTGTGAGTAACCTGGCAGACATGGACTCTACCCTTAGTGTTACCCAGGTAGATTCTATGCAGGCGCTTTCGGCATCTATTGCCCGGAAATATAGAGATACCCTGTTATTGGGAGCGCTCAGGCAGAACCGGATATTTAGAGCTTTCATCCGCGAAAAGAGCAAGGCAAATATTGATAGTATGCTGAACCTACTTGAGATGTATGAGAAAGGAGAGAATAACTTCAGGCTTGCAGAAGGATATGCGGTATTGGCCGATGGTATGCTGGCCACAGGTGACAAATCAGCGGCGCTGACTTACTATAATAAAGCACTCCAAAAAGCTGACATCAATGCCAATTACCCACTGCGTGCCATGATGCTGGAAAAGCTGATGCATTATTATGTTTCGGTAAACAATACAGCTAAAGCCTATGAATATGCAATATTATTGTTGGATGGAAAAGATAAGTTAAACGAACGGTTGAAAAAATCCGGCTATACTTATGCAAACTTCGTGTTTAATGAAAAAGACCTGCAGCTGGCGGCCGAGAGGGCCGCTCAACAAAAAAGGATAATTGCCATATCGACTATATTATTGGTGCTGTTCTTGGTATTGCTGCTGGTGCTTTTCAGGTCATATAAGATTGCCCGGCGCGCCAGGGTTGCCCAGGAGCGGCTGGCAACAGCAACACGTCTGCGTAATGCGCAGCTGGAATCATGGGATCGTTTTAATACGATGTTGCTGGGCATCATGGCGCACGACCTGCGGCAGCCGTTTAGCTCCATCCTGTCTGTTGCAGAATTCAGGAAACATGGTATTGATTTGTCGGAGGAGGAATATGGTTTTGTCATGGATAACCTCTGGGAAACGTCATCGCAAAGTCTCCAGTTAATCGATGGGTTGTTGTCGTGGGTAAAATCTAAAAGAGAAGATTTTGATTACCGCCCGGTGTTAGTGCCGGTAAAGGACGCGTTACATCAGGCTAATATTTTTTTTGTATCCGATCAGCAGAAGAAAAGCATCCGGGTGACCACCAACATGGAGCCGGATACACTGGAGGTAAGCGCCGATAAAACCATGGTGCTATTCATCCTGCGAAATCTGCTAAACAATGCCACAAAGTTTGCCCCGGCAGGCAGTCATATTACGGTAACAGCCAGGCAGCATAACAGTATAGTGCAGATATCGGTAGCTGATGAGGGCAAGGGTATGTCGCCGGAAACTATGACAAGGTTGTTCTCTCTCGAACAGCGCGATTCCATACAGGGCGATACGAAGAAGGGCGCCGGATTGGCACTGGTAATCAGCAACGATATGGTGAAGCAGATGAATGGCAGACTTACCGTAGAAAGCGAGGAAGGAGCTGGTACTGTGTTCCATCTGGAGCTGCCGTCCTACAGAAGAGAGCTCGCATAATTTTGCTACTATCTGAAAATCACGAAATAGCGGCCAAACTGGAAATATAATAGCTGTCGCGATAATATTTCGCAGTATGCAAAAATAGCATTAATTTAATTGGTCAGTCAGTTGTTATTTTGCAGTATATGTTTATCCTATTGATCGGCCGCCGGATCCTCTTACTTATTGCAGTAGTATTGCTGATGCAGCAGGCAAGTGCTCAACTGAGCGCAATCCGGCGATTACAGCACGAGCTGCCCCAGCTTGCGGATAGCAACGCTTATGTAAACACGCTCAACCAGCTGGGACTACTTTTTTACCTGAAATCATGGGACTCCTGTATTTATTATGCCCGGCAGGCAAGGGACATAGCAGAACGGCAGCATTACAAATCGGGGATAGCGGGGGCATTGAATGTGTTCGGGATCTTCCACATGTCCGAAAACAGTTATCTCGCCACCAAATACATGAACGAATCATTGCAGCTATATACGGAACTGGACGACAGTTCAAATATAGCCCAGCTGTATAATAATCTGGGCATGATCTTTTACTTTGAGGGTAACCTCAACCAGACCCTTTCCTACGTCAGAAAAGCTGATGAAATAAGCAGGCACCTACAGCACGATTCGATCAGGAGCCTTATTGTGGCCAACCTGACAGAGATGGACTCGACCCTTAGTGTTACCCAGATAGATTCTATGCGGACGCTTTCGATATTCATTGCCCGGAAGTATAAAGACTCCCTGCTATTGGAGGAGCTCAGGCTGACCCGGATACTTACCGCTTTCATCCGCGAAAAGAGCAAGGCAAATATTGATAGTATGCTGAACATACTTGAGATGTATGAGAAAGAAGAAAATAATTTCAGGCTTGCAGTAGGATATGCAGTATTGGCCGATGGTATGCTGATCACAGGTGACAAATCAGCGGCGCTGACGTACTATAATAAAGCACTCGAAAAAGCTACCACCAACGCCAATTACCCATTGCGTACTATGATGCTGGAAAAGCTGATGCATTATTATGCTTCGGTAAACAACACAGCTAAAGCCTATGAATATGCAGTATTACTATTGGAAGCGAAAGATAAGTTAAACGAACGGTTGAAAAACTCCGGCTATACTTATGCAAATTTTGTATCTAATGAAAAAGACCTGCAGCTGGCGGCGGAGAAGTCCGCTGAACAGAAAAAGATAATTGTAATATCAACAATACTACTGGTGCTGTTCCTGGTATTGCTGATTGTGTTGCTCAGGTCATATAAAATTACGAGACGCGCTAAGGTTGTCCAGGAACAACTGGCTGCTGTAACGCAGCAGCGTAATGCCCGGTTGGAATCATGGGACCAGTTTAACAGGATGCTACTGGGCATCATGGCACACGATCTGAGGCAGCCTTTCGGTACCGTGGTGTCTTTTATAGATATGATGAAACAGGGTATTGCCCTGACAAAGGAGGAAAACAATGTTATTATGGATGGCCTCAGGGAAACTTCCATGCAGAGTATCCAATTCATCGACGGGTTATTAGCCTGGGTGAAATCCAAGCGGGAAGATTTTGCTTATCATCCGGTACCGGTATCCGTACAGGATGCGGTACAGCAGGCCAATGTGTTCTTTGTATCCGATCAGCAAAAGAAAAACGTTGAACTGAACGCCAGCGTGGAGCCGGCATCCCTGGCTGTAAGCGCCGATAGAACCATGTTGTTATTCATTTTACGCAATCTGCTTAGTAATGCCACTAAGTATGCTCCTCCGGGCAGCCATATTACCGTTGCTGCTGAACAACACAATCGTGCAGTGAAGCTGTCAGTAGCTGATGAGGGCATGGGGATGTCGCCGGAAGCCGTGACGAGGTTGTTCACGCTCGGGCAGAACGATGCCGTAAAGACCGACACATTGAAAGGCGCGGGGCTGGCGCTGGTCATCAGCTACGACATGGTAAAACAGATGCAGGGTAAACTTACAGTTGAAAGTGAGAAGGGGGCGGGCACAGTGTTCCGGCTGGAGTTACCTTGCTAGCTTATGATCTCCGCTTTCATCGGTTTACATCACCTTCACCAGCTGGCTGTTAAGCTTCACCAGCTCGCCTTTCCGGGTGTTATAACTAACAGACTTATTACCTGCCTTAATATTCAAAGGACCGCCAAGCTTTGATACAATAGTTGCTTTTACCAGTTGCCCCTGTTGCCATTCCATATCCACTACAAATCCGCCGCGGGCACAAAGTCCTGCAACACGGCCACTGGCCAGCGCATCGGGGAGCGAAGGCAGCAGCGATATTTCAAAAGAGCCGTCGCTTCGTTTATGTTGACTTTGCAGCAGCATCTCCGCTATGGCTGCAGTAGCGCCGAAATTACCGTCGATCTGAAAAGGTGGATGATTGTCGAACAGGTTGGGCAATGTTTTTTTAGTGATCAATCCAGAGAGTAAACGAAACGCGTGGTTACCGTCGTGCAGGCGATTCCACATATTAATCTTCCAGGCAAGGCTCCAGCCGGTGCCATCATCTCCGCGGCCTTCCAGGGTTTTACGGGCGGCTGCTGCCAGCTCAGGAGTGCCTTCCATGGTGATCTGATTGCCCGGATACAATCCGAATAAATGGGAGGTATGACGGTGATGTGGTTCCACTTCCTTATAATCTTCTGCCCATTCCATAATACGGCCGGTAGCCGGACTGATACGCACAGGCGCCAGGCGTTTTAATGCGGCTGCACACTGATCTTTGAAAGCAGGATCTATGCCCAGTGTTTCGGCCGCTGCGATACAATTGCCCAACAGGTTGTGAATGATTTCTATATCCATGGTGGCGCCGTAGGTGAACACGGATTTAGTGCCATCAGCCAGCAGGAAAGCATTTTCCGGAGAGTAGGAGGGATTGGTGACCAATTTACCGGGGCAGACAGTTCCGGCAGGAGCTTCCACCATGAAGTCGAGCATAAACTCAGCTGCACCTTTCATCAGCGGATAGCCCGTGTGCGATAGAAATTTTTTATCGCCGGTATAGCAATAATGTTCCCAGAGATGTTGCGCGAGCCAGGCTGCTCCCATGGGCCATATACCCTGTGGTCCGTCTGCGGGCGCAGTAAAGCCCCAGGCATCGGTGAGGTGGTGCACTACCCAGCCTCTGGCGCCATATGTCTGGCGGGCGGTGCGTGCGCCGGGTTTAGCCAGCTCTTCTTCCAGATCAAACAGCGGCCCGTGAAGTTCACTCAGGTTAGTGATTTCTGCCGGCCAGTAATTCATCTGCACATTGATGTTGGTGTGATAGTCGGCGTTCCATGGTGGCGTCATCTGCCATGCCCAGAGCCCCTGCAGATTGGCTGGCATACATCCCGGCTGCGAGCTGGAGATCAGCAGATAGCGGCCAAACTGGAAGTACAATTCCACCAAACCGGCATCAGGACTGCCAGCGCGTCGTGCATATTCCAGGCGTTCATCCGTAGGAAGAACGGCAGCCTGGGCATCACCTGTCTCAAAATGTAAACTCATTCGATCTGCATACTGTTTGTAAGCCGCTATATGCGCCGATTTTAAAGCCGCATAGGATCTAGCGGCAACAGCAGTCGCCTTGCTCCGGCATTGCTGTATAGGATCTGTATTAACAGTAGTAATGCCTTTGGCAAGATTTTTCAGACCAGGATAATTAGTAGCGCCGGTTATAAACAGGGTAGCGCTGTTGGCATTTTCTACGTGTAAAATCCCATCTTTTACATACACTTTCCCTCCGCTGCTGAGTACTTTAGCACGGGCAGCAAACTTTATTCCACGGGCATTTCCATCTTTATCCTTTACCGGCAGCCGGCCTTCCAGGATGAGTGCTGCCGGATCAGCTGCATCCGGAATGCATTGCGCATCCTGCTGCCGTTTGAGCACGAGCCGGAAGTTGATTTTACCGGGCTGGCTGGCAGTAAACTTTACAATAACAGCATCGTTAGCCAGTGAGGCAAAATTTTCGCGGGTATACTCCACGCCATCGGACGTGTACTTTACCGTTGCCACCGCAGTAGCAAGATCGAGACTACGGGTGTAATGGTTCGCCGCCATTACCGGCTGATCGAGCCATACTTCGCTCAGCGATTGATAGGGCTTTATCCTTTCGGGCTTGCCCAGCATGGTTTCGCTGGCCAGCTTCACCGCTTCGTTGTTTTTGTTTTCAAAAAGAAGCCGCCTTACTTCGGGGAGTGCTTTTAAGGCTGCAGGATTATCGGCATCCATCGGGTATCCATCCCACAGGGTGCTTTCGTTTAGCTGTATCCGTTCGTCTGCCACGCCGCCGAATATCATGGCGCCTATGCGGCCGTTGCCTATAGGTAATGCTTCCTCCCATACATGGGCAGGGTTGCGATACCATAACACGTTGCCTTTAAGCGGCTCGCCTGATTGTCCGCTGCATTGTGCTCTGTCGCTCCATTTCGCAGTGATGTCTGCAGGTCTTTCAACGGCAGGCAGGGGTGTAGTTTGCGCATGTGCGGTAGTGGCAAATAATAAAAGGCCTGGGATCCAGGAGTATTTTCTGAACGAGGAATTGATCATTAATGAGCTTTTTTACAGGGCAATAGGAGAAAATTAGAAAATAAATAGTAGGGGTGGAAGGGAAATTCGGGGTATCGGTAAAAAAATATTATCAATTGTTCAATAAGTATATGAATTCCTTTGAAAGCTGATGGATAGCACTTTGGCCGCAATTTTATCAGAAATGTCGTATTTTAGCCATCAGAACCACTAGCAACCATATGCTCATTGTCCCAAAAGATAGTGTTATCCCATTCGTTTTATGTTAATACCCGTTTGTCATGAAATTCATACTACCAGATCCTTTACAAAGTCAGGCATCTATGGCTGAACGTTTCCCGCTAAGTGAAGAACGAGACTTGTTGCCCTTTTTAAGAGCCACCTACATTACCGGCGCTTTTGGTGAAATATATCAGCAACAAACCCCAACGGATGTTTATACCATTTATCTGCATTTCTTCCGTATGAAGCAGGCAATTCGCCTGCAAACAATTGTTTCAGAACCGATGGTCACATTAAGTTATGCGTTGAAGGGCAACCTTACTTTTTTGCTAAATGGCTCCCAAAAAACACTGATACAAAATGGATGGTATCATTTGTACTACATTCCGGCCGGCAATTACACGGTGCAGATGCCTAAAGGAGAAGTAGTGATATTTCAAATAAATCTGCCGGCGAAATTGATACAGGGCCTGGGACAAAATAATCAGGTGATGAGGGAGGTACTGGAGAATATACTAACCAACAGCAGGAGAGGGCTCCAGCAAGATGCCGCAGAAATTACTCCAAAGGTAAACTCCATACTGGACAGCATATATAGTTGCGAATTAAACGAGGCGGAAAGGGATATTTTTCTGCATGCCCGAATCTGTGATTTGTTGTTATTGTATTTGTCTGCAATGAATGAAACACAAAAGGATTTTTGTACAAAGTATCATTTTTCTCCTGAAGACCTGCAATCTCTGCGAGCGGCCGGCGCTATACTGGCCGGCGAATTACATAAGCCGATACAGCTGGAGGAAATCGCAAGGCAGGTACATTTACATGTCCGGAAACTGACAGCAGGTTTTCGTATGCTCTATGGGGTTAGTGTATATGAATGGTTGACGGAAGTAAGAATGGAGAGGGCGAAGCAGTTGTTACAAAACGGGCATATCAACATTCATGATATAGCCTATGAAGTTGGGTACAATTCAGCATCGGGTTTTATCAGGGCTTTTAAAACCTTCACTGGTTATACACCTGCGCATTACCAGAAATAAAACCCCGGAGCATATATTCGATGCCCCGGGGCGATCAGTACTTTACTACAATACCTGCTCTTTCAGGGTAACATTTCCTGGCAGGTCAGACGCCTGCACTTTTATTTTAGCGCCTGTTGTTGGAGCATGCTCCTGGGTGGCTGTATAGATCCAGTCGAGGCCAATGTTCTGCTGTACTGCATTTCCTGTTTCCAGCAGTTGGTTATCGGCGCTGTAAACAGATACCACTACCGCCCTAACCCTGAAGTCATCTATTGCCCGGATACGTATGGTACTTCCGGTCTTACCTGTGTAATTGAGCGCATCTATTTCCCTGATCTCAGGAGCGCGGAAAGCGTCTGCCAAAGCAAGGTTATAGGCCGATTGCCCATTCTTTGCCACAGCACGATATTGGGCCAGCAAATCGGGGTTAGCCATTACTGATTTAGCATACAGGGTGGCTGTCTGGAAACGCTCTCTGACCACCTGTTGTGCAGGAGTGGGATTTCCTTTGACATGTGTAGGCCTTTTACTTAAAATGGACTGACCGAAACGTTGACGAATAACCACCTGTTTTGCAAAGGTGCCATGTGTTCCCTGCAGGATCACATTGTCTGTTGCTTTTGCCATAAAATAATCCATTTAGTGGTGAGAAAATACTGAACAGTGTCAGGCCGGCCGGTCCCGTAACCTTCAGTGTTGAACGATTCAAAGTTGATACATTCTTTCGTCAAAGGATGTGCAGATCCGGAGAAAAAATGTGCAGAAACGTAGAATCTGGTGTTTTGAGCGCATGGGAAGAAAGTATCAGTTTAGGACTTGGATTGGCACTTGGTGGAGCGAAGGTGGAATATAGGATAAGCGAAGGATAATCGAATGAGAACCGAAGGTGAGTAGGTAATCGGTTGAAGAACAATGATGTAGAAAGAAAGAAGAATGACTGAAGATGGATGATCTGATATTATTTTCGCTTACTCCAGCGGAAGTTAGCAGATTTGCGCTTTTTTATGTGGCTCCTTCATGATGACTTTTTTATGGAATAAATCATTTTTGATATCTTCCATATCCCGGGGACGGAATTACCTGGCGGTTGCCCCAAATACTAATCAAAAATCAAGCGAATGAAAAAAATCAGGGACGAGTTAATAAGAACTATTTCATCAATAAAGAATGGGAGAAAAGCAAAGGGAGAGACTATTACTGAAGCAGAAATTGCTGATAAGGTGGGTGTTTCCGAAGAACAGTTGCATGCTTATCTGAATGGAGAACAAAAGATCCCGGGTGATTTTATATCCAAAGTTAATTCGGCTTTTAACTTGATAATTACCATGGTACAGTTCACTGACGAAGTAGATTTTCCTGATCCGTTGGAGGAAGAAATAGGATCTGATGAAAGCAACAGAAAATCTCTGGAAGCCTGCATTTCCATTATTAAGGGGCATGGACGAGCTAACGGGGAAACTATTACAGAGGAAGATATAGCAAACCAGATAGGGATTTCCGCGGAGCAAATTGATGTCTGGTTAAAAGGGGAAGTGCCAACTCCTGCTGATCTGACGGGCAGGCTGCTATCTGCTTATCAGCCTCTTCTTGATGCTGTGAGGATGGAGAATAATAAAGAGCATCTAAAACGTACGGTCGTTTGGGTTAGGAATCTTGGGTTAGCGGCCGGAAGGAATATTCAGCTGGAAGAGATGGCGGGGAAAATAGGTATTTCTGTTGAACAGCTGTATAATTGCCTGAACGACCAGAGTATAGTAGAGGATGATTTTGCAAATAGGCTGGAATCGGCTTACCCGGAGCTTTTTCAGCGGGAAATGAGTGTTGAGATGACGGAGGATTTTTATCAGATAATGGAAAGGTATAGCGGAGGTCATTAGGAATACTGAATTTACACCCGATAGTCTCTGAATATTAATTAACTGCTCTTTTTTATTCTTTAACTGGCAACCTGGGTTAATTATATTATCGTTAAGTTAGTAGTATTTACTTAATTTTATGTCCGAAAATACAGCGCATTTGACAACGCAGGAATTCATTGCCGCAGCATTGCTCGAGGACGTGGGCAATGGCGATTACTCTACACTGGCATCCATACCAGCCGATGCGAAAGGTAAGGCGGTACTTAAAATAAAGGACGAAGGCATATTGGCAGGCATGCAGCTGGCGCAGGATATTTTTCATCATCTGGAAGAAGATGCAAAATTCACCCTCTATAAAAAAGATGGTGATGCTGTAGATAATGGTGAAACCGCGTTTACCGTTGAAGCCAGCGTGCATACCATATTAAAAGCAGAAAGACTGGTGCTTAACTGCATGCAGCGCATGAGCGGCATCGCAACGCTTACCAATAAGTACACCGATAAAATAAAAGGCTACAAAACCAAAATACTCGATACCCGCAAAACCACGCCGCTGTTCCGCGAATACGAAAAGCAGGCAGTGCGCATTGGCGGCGGTTACAACCTTCGCATGGGATTGTACGATATGATCATGCTGAAGGACAACCATATCGACTTTTGTGGCGGCATAGAGCAGGCCATACAGAAAACCAACGAGTACCTTGCCGCCAACAACCGCCACCTGAAAATAGAGATCGAGACCCGTAACCTCGATGATGTGCGCCGTGTGCTTGCTGTCGGCAATGTACACCGCATCATGCTCGATAACTACTCGCCGGAACTATTGGAAGAAGCAATTGAGCTGATTGACGGTAAGTACGAGACCGAGGCGTCGGGCGGTATCAGTCTCGATAACATTATTTCATATGCCCGTACTGGTGTCGATTACGTCTCATGTGGCGCTATCATACATCATGCTGTGAGCATGGACCTTAGTTTAAAAGCACACAAAATTTAGAGCAGATATTATCGCTTTCTAAATAAAGCCCAATATTTTCTTCAGCACCTGATTCAGCTCATCACTGAAATGCATACACTGCCAGGCTACAAATCCATCGGGGCGTACCAGCAGTGCGCCATCAGATGCGATACCGAATAATGCTTCCACTGTTTTTGTAGTGTCGATGAGATCAATGGCATGGATATCCAGCGCTATGGGAGCCTCTGCAGCAGCGTGTTTCCAGGATTCGTTGTCGCTGCCGGTGAGCAGGAAGAAGCGGGTACCGGCGAGATCGAGCGTGGATATTTTTTCCTGTCCCTGCCTGATCCAGGCATGAGGGAGGCGTGTGCCTGGCTGTCCGTTGAGGCTTATCTGTGAATGATTACCGTTGCTGATGATGGCCGCTGATTGATAGCGGTAGTCGGGCAATCCGGCTAAACCTGCCAGTTGTTTCATGATGAGGCGGTTGACTGTTTTTTGCATACCCATTCCTTCTGCCAGTTTGATGCGCATAATGTTGGTGATCATACCGGTCATATTCATTTTCTTCATGGAGAGCAGGCCGTATTCATCGGCTCTGCTGCCGGAGAAGAGTGCTGCTTGCAAGCCTACGGGCTGGCGTTCCGGCGAGTAGGATGTGAGCAGTATGGGAGTGGCTTCTCCCCGCAATACGGCAGCAAGTTTCCAGGCAAGGTTGTGAACATCCTGGATGCCGCTGTTGGCGCCTTTGCCGCCATAGGGCGTCATGGTGTGGGCGGCATCACCGGCGATGAAGATGCGCCCATGCTGCATCTCGTTCACTACGCGGGTGGTAGGCTGCCAGGGTAATATACTGAGTACGCGCACGGGGATATCAGGCAGGCCAATCATGCTTTGCAATATGCTGGTGACATGCGGGATGGTATATTGATCTGCCTGTGCAGGATCATAACTCAGATGAAATACCCAGCGGTCGCTATTGTTGATAGCGGTGAGCATGCCCCTGATGCCGGGGCGCCTGATTAGCATAATGCTGAATTCACGTCCGCGAACAAAGTCGCCCAGCGGCGCTTCAAAATAGATGTTGAGCAGATGGCCTTGCGGGCCTTTGCCGGAAACCGGTGCCTGTAGCGTTTCGCGGACGAAGCTCCTGGCGCCGTCGGCTGCAATCATATAGCTGGCTTTTACTTCCATCACTTCGCCGGTATCGCGGTGGCGCAGGGTGGCCTGCACATAATCGGGATGTTGCTGGAAGGCAATGAGCTCGGTGTTGAAGTGTATGTCGGCGCCCCGTTGCTGTGCGGCGGCCAGCAGCACGGGTTCCGACAGGTCCTGTGTGCAGCGTGCACCGGCTTCGGGGCTCATGGCGCCGAGACTTTTCACACCGAAGAGCTGTTGCGGATTGTGCTTTTTCTTTTTCAATTTTTTAGGGATGGCGGCAGCCAGGCTTTCGCCGGAATGTATGCCCCAGGCGGGCGCCAGTGTTTTGCCTGCTTCGCGGATGCTTTCGTGCAGGCCGATGCCGCGGTAGAGTTCCATGGTGCGTATATCGAAGCCGCGTGCCCGCGGATGTATGGAAGTACCCCGACGGCGTTCGATTAATAAAGGTGTAATGCCTTGCTGTAACAGGAACAGCGCTGCTGAGAGCCCCGCAACGCCGCCGCCGGCGATCAGCACCGGCACTTGCATCGGGGTAGTGGAAGCGTTCATATCTTAGTGTTTATTGCCATCACAAAAATCCAATATCGCATCTCCCTGAGATGGCATAAAACGGATATTTTTGTACCTTGAACGGAGTATTTTATCATCTTTATGGAAAATAGCGAACCTTCCTACCCGACATATGAAGCATTTACCAGCCTGCCGGTATCGGCGGCACCGCTGGTATTCGACTTCTTATTGCCGGAAGTGAAGGGCCGGATGCGCATGATGAAACTGGGCGCCATCCACGTTTCCGACGGACAGCTGGAGATCTCCGGCAAAGCCGCACATGACACACAGCTGCGTCACTACAACGATCATCCTTGTATTGAAATGAATTTTATGCTGGAAGGAAATATCCTCCAGCAACATAGTCATCTCTCCGAAAAATTATATTTTACCAGGGGATATCATAACGTGATGTTCAACCAGGGCGAATGGGAGCAGAACCAATACATGGGCAGTGGCATCCACAATAATTTTACCATCAATATTCATACATCCCGTTTCCTGGAACTGTTCAGCGCTTATGCGGAACAGCTGGATGATATAGCCGGAAAAGTGGCGCGGGGTGAGCCTTTCCTGTTACACCGGCCCGAGTTGCCGTTTACGCCACAGATGTTGCAGGTCATCCATAATATCTGGAATAACCCACTCAGTGGCACTTTGCAAAATCTTTATCTCGAAACAAAAACAACAGAACTGCTGCTGTTGCAATGGGAACAATTTACACGGCCCCGTAAAGCCGCTACGGTATTGAAATCCAGGGAAGATATTGCACGTATCCACCTGGCGCGCGAAATATTATTGAACAATATACAGCAGCCGCCGTCGCTGGCACAGCTGGCGCAACAATGTGGTGTTAATGAATTTAAATTGAAGAAGGGTTTCAGGGAGCTGTTCAATGATACTGTTTTCGGCTACCTTCATGAGCTCCGCCTGGAGCAGGCCCGTCAGCTCGTTCTCGATACGGATATGAGCATGGCTGAAATAGCCGCTGTCACCGGCTATGCGCATTCGCAGCATTTTCACCGCGCCTTCAGGCAGCGCTATGGCACTACGCCGCTGCAACTACGTAAGTAGTGATCTGGGATTGGTACGGATTTTCATCTGAAAAGAAAAAGGTTTAGCTACAGCCACCCAAACACCACGAGGGTTAATCCTACCAATCCAACGTAAAAATCATTCAGCACGCAGACTTTTAATGGGGTTCATCAGTGCCGCTTTCAGGGCCTGGAAGCTAACGGTACATAAAGTGATGAAAAGCATGCCGGCGCCGGCCAGAACGAAGATCCAGGGCGAAAGATAGGTGTGGATCGCGTAATGCTGCAACCATTTGTTCATGGCCAGCCCGATCAGCGGCATGGCGATGGCCATCGAGAGGGCGATGAGCCGGAGGAAGTCGCCCGATATCAGCGCCCACAGGTGCACGACGCTGGCGCCGAGGATCTTGCGGACGCCCATCTCTTTTGTGCGTTGCTCCGCGACGAAGGAGGCCAGACCGAACAGTCCCAGGCAGGAGATCAGAATGGCCAGGCCGGAGAAGACGGTGGTCAGGTTGCCGATTCGGGTTTCGGTGACGAATTTTTGTGCGTAAGCATCATCGTTAAAATGATAGATAAAAGGACTGGCGGGATTATATTGTTTGTACACAGCTTCGATCGCCGTGAGCGCGGTACGGATGGAAGTGCCGGGTTTAATGCGGACAATGTTGACGGAGTGTCCACCGTGACCCAGGAAGACGGCGGGTTGGACCTTGTCATAGGGACTGTTGGAGATCATGTCCTTTGTTACCCCTATGATCGTCCAGTTCTTGTTCCACAATCGGAAGGTTTTGCCAATCGGGTTGTCAAATCCAAGGGCTCGGGCGCCTGTCTCGTTGACAATGGCGGCGGCGCTGTCCGTTCCGTAGTCCCGGGAAAAGTCCCGGCCCTGGAGCACTGTCCAGCCGATGGTGGAACCGAAATCGGCATTGACCGCTATATCGCGGAAGAATATGCTTTTCTGCTCCTCGGTCATGCCCGGCCATTCCATCTGGTTATTCTGGTAAAATTCGGTCAGTAATGTGGAAGCATTTGCCACACCAGCCACCACTCCGGTGTTGAGCAGGCTGGTGCGGAGGGCCTCATAATGGTGGTCCAGCGAATCCGTGTTGATAGGAATATTGATAAGCCCGGCACGGTCATAGCCGATGGGCTGGTCCTTGGTATATTGAATCTGCCGGAAGACGACCAGGGTGCCAATGATCAGGCTTAGCGAAATGGAGAACTGGGCTACGACCAGGACCTTTCTCGGAAGGCTTGCGTCTCTGCCAGCCTTAAAAACGCCCTTCAGGACTTTTACGGGTCGGAATCCACTTAGATAGAATGCCGGGTAGCTGCCGGCCAGCAGGCCCGTGATCCCTGTGATGGCGAGGGAAAAAGACCAGAAGATCGGACTGTTCCAGGGAAGGGTCATGGATTTGCCGGAGAGCTGGCTAAACGCCGGAAGACTTAGCACGGTCAGGCCAATTGCCAGGACAAAGGCAAAAAAGGCGACAAGAAGGGATTCGCCCAGGAATTGCGAGATGAGTTGGGCTCGCTGGGAGCCCAGCGTTTTGCGGATACCGACTTCCCTTGCCCGCTTTTCGCTTCGGGCTGTAGACAGGTTCATGAAATTGATGCAGGCCAGCAACAATACGAAGACGCCAATGATCCCGATGAGCCGTACAAAGCCAATGCGCCCGCTTCCTGCGACGCTGTCTGATTCGTCGTAGTGCAGGTACAACTGATCAAAAGGAAGCACGGTATAGGTCTCGATGCTGTATTTGACAAAGGGAGTACAGAGATCCCGTATCCGGGCTGTGGCCCCTTTTGCGGTGGTATTACCGGCCAGGCGGGCGAAGATGCGGCAGCTATGGTCATTGAAATCCGTGTTGCGGGTGAGCCAATCCATCGATTTGTGAGTGATGGGCGTGAAAAAGTCGATGTCATGAAAAGACGAGGTCTCGGGCAGATCCGCATAGACACCTCCGACCGTGAATAATAACTGGTTGTTGTATTTAAAGGTTTTGCCCAGCGCATTTTCGGTTCCGTACAGGGCGATGGCGGTAGACCGGGAGATCAGTGCCGTTGAAGGGTCACGGAGCGACGCTGCATTCCCACTAAGAAAGTGATAGCCGAAGAGGATGGGGAAAGTATGTTCCGCCCAGGATCCCCGGCGGGAAATGCTTTTGTCGCCATTGATCAGCAGGCCCTCGCTGGGCCACTGGAACATCGCTGTTTCAGCGAAGATGTCTTTATAGTTATTTTGCAGAAAAGGCTCAAGGGCGGAGGAGACGGTTGTTCCTCTATAGGTGATGGGCGTGCCCGGTGGAGTACCTTTTGGGCGCTGGTCCTGCATAATCTCTACGATATGGGAGCGGTCGGGATAGGATTTGTCGACAGCAACTTCTCCGGCGATCCAGATGCCGATAACGAAGGCGACGGCCATGCCTATAGAAAGGCCAGCAACATTAATCAGGGTGTAGCCGCGGTTTCTGCGAAGTTGGCGGAGAGCGAAGAGAAGGTAATTTTTAAGCATGTCCTTAGTTTAAAAATACAGCAGAACAACAGCGAGAAAAGTACCTGTTTTTTTACATATTAATAATCTATTAGTTACGATTTATTTGATATCATTAATTGTCCGTTTCCGCACACGCTACGTTCAGTTTTATACTTTTGGGAGGGCGCCGGATTGGTCGGGGATTTTTATACGATAATGGAAAGATACAGTTCAGGTCACTGATAAAAAAAGCGCTCTTTTGAGCGCTTTTTTATCAGGCAACCAGCAGGCAAAGTGTATTAAGATAATCCTTTTGTAAATCTTCACTCAACACACCCGATTTCCGGTAAGTATCCAGTATTCTCACAATCTGTATCCTCGTATCCGAAGGAATATCATCATTATGATCTTTCACGATCCGTTTAATCTCCGTGTGAAAATTGGTAATCGATTTTTTCTTCGGTGCAATGCTGGCCATGGATACCAGATAGCCCCATTTCCCATTCCACTGCTTGTATTGAGGGAAGGAATACAGGAACAATGAAACATAAAAGTTTGCTTTCCTGTTTTTCGCCGCGGCTACAAAAAAATCAAAAATGTGTTTGCGTGGACGAAGGCCATATCTTTTGACCATATTTCCTAAAGCAGAAATGATATTGCACAATAGGTTTGAATTCTTGCTATAGGCCCTGCCAATTTCCACCAGCTTATCTGCCAATACGTCATCGGTAAGGAGGGATACATTAGCGCTCGAAACTGCTTCTCTGGGAATTCTTTCAAATTTGGTGATGAGTGCACCTAATTCCTCCTCAGAATAAGTTTCCCATTGATACAGCTTATCCTTTATTTCTGTTGTTAATGTAGTAGCTTTTGTTTTCATATACTGTTTTTGTCGTTGATAGAAAGTAAAGCAACCACATTATCCAAAAATGATGCCTCAGTAAACGGGGTCTGCCTCGTTCACGATGGAAGGCGTGTTAAAGAAACATGAATAAATTACCCCAAATTCATTGCAATAAATTATAAAAAGCGGACGCTATACATTAACTTAAATAGCCATGATAAGAAAGCTATTTTTGATTGCCGCCATCTTTTCCTTTATAAACGGCTATGCGCAAAACAGTGCAGACCTATACCAGGTAGATGCCCTGGAAAAAGTATTCAAAGAAAGGACTTATTTTCCTCCGCTTGCAGATGATACCATTCGTGCCGCCGCAGGGGAAACGGCCACTATTCAGCTGGTCCTGAAAGCGAACAGGCCGATCCGGAGGCTATCGGCTAATGCCGTTTGTTTGCCTGGTAATGCTGCAAAGCTCAATGCCAAAACCGGCTGGGTGACTTATGTTCCGGTTGGCAGAAGGTATACACCTCCCTCAAAAGACCTGCTGTATTCAGTGTCGGGATATTTCCCGGACCCTATCGTTGATGATACATTGCTGAATCTGTCTCAGGGCGACATCAACCCTTTATGGATATCCGTTCCGATACCGGCTAATACTCCAGCTGGTGTATACATGGTACAAACAGATGTAAATGGCCTGGTAAATACACAGAAGGAGCGATTCAGGAAAGTTGTTCCCGTTAAAATTTATCCTGTTGCCGTATCAGCAACCTCACTTTGGATCAGCAACTGGTCGGCCCATTTTAATCCGGTAACGCTGGAGTTGTTGAATAAAGGGCGGAAAGTGGAACTGTACTCGCCATTGTACTGGGAATTATTGAAAGTGCACGCGGAAATAATGGGCTCCCACAACCAGAATGTATATCGTATCTATCCTACCTGGAATACAAAGTACACATTGAATAACGGCAGGTACAGTTTTGATTTTACCAACTTTGATAAAGAAGTGAAGCTGTTTGAAGATGCAGGCGCGCTGAAGCAGATCGAAGGCGGGCACCTGGCCTGGCGTTCCGGGGCATGGGACGATCCTTTTTTTGTGGAAGTGCCGCTGGAGGATAATGAGGAAACGCGAAAATTAAAACAGGCTCCCAATCCATCGGCGTCTTTTTATGGTATGCGTTCCGTGCTGCTGCCGGTAAGTGATGCAAGGGCACAGAATTTTCTGAACCAGTTCCTGCCGGCATTAAAAGAACATCTGGAGAAAAACGGCCGGCTGGAAAAGTATCTGCAGCATATATCTGATGAACCCACCGCCCAAAATGCCCCTTCCTATGTTGAGATCAGTAGCTATGTTAAAAAATACCTGCCAGGTGTAAAGATCATGGATGCCGTACTAACTTCAAAAGAACTAAAAGACGGTATTGACCTATGGGTACCCGTATTGGATGTTTATCATAAGGATTATTCGTTTTACCAGGAGCTGAAAAAGAACGGAAAGGAAATATGGTTTTATACCTGCGTAGGACCCCGGGGAAACTATGCTAACCGGTTTATTGAACTGCCGTTGATCCAGACCCGTTACCTGCACTGGATTAACTATAAATATGGAGCCACTGGGTACTTACATTGGGGATTGAATTTTTGGGGAGGACGTGATCCGCTGAGAGATGATGCATCACGCGATCGCGGGAGGCTTCCTGCCGGAGATGCCAATATTGTCTATCCCGGCTACAGGAAATTATACACCTCCATCCGTTTTGAGGCCATGCGCGATGGTATTTATGACTATGAGTTGTTAAAAATGCTGGAACAAAAAGACGCTGCTAAGGCTAAGGCACTCGTCAATGAACTGATCATGAATTTCAATGACTATGATAGCAGTATCCGTTATTTCCGGGAAGTCAGAAAACGGCTCCTGGAAGCCCTGAGCCGGTAGCGGCGCCCGGTTCATGCTGTGATTTTCGTTCTGTGGTTTAATCCCCATTGCACAATATGCTCAGTTAGTGGTATGACTGTTTTACCATACTCACTGAGATGATAAAATACCTTTGGAATTTTATCATCATTTTGTCTCCGGCAAATGAGCTGATTCTGCTCAAGATCCTTTAATTCCCTGGTTAATACCTTGGGCGACATCCCTTCAATATCATTCAGTATCCTCGTGAAGTTAAGTTCAAGCTCCTGCCTGTTGGCCAGGTAACGCAGTATCAGGAGCTTCCATTTACCTCCTATCACATACAGGCAATCCCGCATGGCCCGCAGCTCCTCGTCACAGGATGCTTCTCTTATACTGCCGTTTTTTTTAATGTATCCCATTTACTTTCCTTTAGGTAAGTCTATTGTTTAAGGGGGCTAACTGGCCCTAAATTTACATAAAAAACGACTTATGAACGCAGTACGATTGGTCATCTCCGGGGAAAACAACCAGTTAGCAGACGATAGTAATTATCCTAAACCTGCCATTAAAAACCCTCACCAGGTGCTTATCAGGGTTAAAACGGCAGGTATTAACCCGATTGACTGGCAAATGTTTCAAGGGAAGAATGAGATACGCATGCTGAACTCCGATATTTTAGGCAGGGAGCTTGTTGGCGTAGTAGAAGAAGTGGGCAGTGCAGTGGTAAATTTCAGGCAGCACGACGAAGTTTTCCTTGCTATCGGCAGTATGGGCAGCAACGGCGCTTTTGCGGAATATGTAGTAGCACCGGAAGAAATAGTGGCGCATAAACCTCAAAAACTCAGTGCTGAACAGGTGGCTGCACTTCCCATTGCGTATGTTACCGCCTGGCAGGCGGTTTCCAGGTTACAATTGCCCAAAGATGTTTCTATACTCATCCTGGGTGCATCCGGAGGCGTAGGCAAGGCTTTAGTTAATGTGCTGCATCATTTCGGGTATCATAAAATAATCGCAACTGCCGGGAATGATTATAGTACCACCGAATTAATGAAACAGGGGCTAGCCAACAATCAAATTGTCTCATACAAACTTCCGGATGTAGCACAGGAATTACTAACGTTTAATAAGGGACTGTATGATGTTGTAATAGACTGCATAGGAAACCAGATGACCGAAATAGGAGCGGCCTCCCTGAAAAGAGAAGGATTATTTACAGACATTACCAATCTGAGAACGGAAGAGGCGAATGATATACTGTTTCAGAAAGCGGCGCTGATTATGAATATTTCCCGTTATGCCGAACCGGAATTGTATTATAAATATGGAGAAATACTGCAACAGGTGTCCGGAATGCTGGAAACACAGGCAGGATGGCATTTACAGGAGGTGCTTAATTTAGGAAAACTGTCCGCCCGTAATTTGCATAAAGCTTTTGATTTAATGAAAAAGAATGAAACCAATGGGAAGAAGCTTATTTTGGAAGTGCTGTAAAATGGATGTTGGACGTTATCGTATACAGATAAGAAAAGAAGACGGAATTATCCGGGCCAGGAAGGTTATCCGGGTTATTTTTTGTCTACCTAACCTCAGGATAGATTTTTTAATCTTTTAATATCCTACTTGGAAATATTACCATGAAAATAACATTCCCACTCCGGAGAAACCCCTAAATTGCATACCATCCAACTTACAACAGTAAAACATTGTTTTAAAACCTGTTTTATATTATGCTGAAAAAGACTGTAGCAACCGTGCTTATTATTGCATTGGCAATATCGTGCAAGAAAAACGACGACAAACCCGTAAATCCTCCGGGCCCGGACCCCCAGGTGGTCAAAGACCTCTCAAAAAAAGCTAAGATCGACTCGATAAGTAACGTCATCAAAAAATGGCAACTAAATAATGTGGTGCGCGATAGTGTCTGGAACGACAGTGCAGGAGTCAGCTTTTTTATCAAATATCCCGCTGGATGGTTCCGGATTAACGGAAATAGTATATTTCCCGGGGCTACTATAAATACCTCCGGATTTAAAAAAGATAATGTGCCTGAGTTCTTAGCCGGACCAGAAAACCAGCAGGTAAAACTGTTTACTGGTAACATTACAGTGAAGCCTGTCGACTCCCTGATTCCTCTTTCCCAAACAGCGGTAAGCGGATTAATTCAGCATTGGTTCGGCAAGAGTAACGGAACAACAGAAGGTACGGCGGTAGGACGGGCAGTGAGCTTTGATGACTATGCTACCCTGTTTTTATATTCCCCCGCCGCCGCTTTAACGAACCGGCTATTTGATCCGGTACCTCTCCATCAGCTGATTCCTGCAGCGAAGCAGTCGGCTATTGAGAAAAAAAATGGCTGTATGGTATATTCTGTAGGGGTTAACTATAGACTCTATTTTGACTATCAGGATGGATTGGTACGCTACAAGAACTATTATGCAACTGATGCCGGCAATAAAGGCTTTATTTCCATGGTAGCTTATGGACATGAAGTGTTCGTATTTCTTGAGTCAGATGCAGAAGAAGATAAGTTAAGACCGGCTATGAACCGCACTCTCAGCGGAACCGAAACCAGCGAAGATGTTGCGCTGCTGAAGCAAAGCAAAGCCCATGTATACTATCGCCATGTGGCGGCCGCAAAGGTTTCAAAGGAGGATTTAAATGGATACGACCGGTTAAAAGAATACCTCACTATAATAAATACTCCCTTTGATTACAAAGGTGTTCCGCTTTACTATGGTGTGAAGAACACAGCCGCGGAAACGATTGAGGCCGATCGTTTGTTAAGAATTGATTTTACGTTGAAGTAATATTGAACAGAGAGATTACGCTGTCTTTCAGTGCTTCACCAGATTCCCAGCGCAGCCCGCATCAGGTAACATGTGCCATTAAAAGCATTGCTGCGCTGGTATCTTCAATCTCATCTTTTTTACCGGCATGCTGTGTGCCTGCTGTAGCAGAAAGAAATTCATTTATCTGTAGCTTCGATACCGGATATTCCTATGATTTGCAGAAAATAGCATGCTGCAACAAATCCTCCCATCATTTGCAACATTTTCATCCCATCCATCCCAATCCCTCTTCATATATTTGCTTCGTCAAACGCTAAAGAACAACCTTTATCCTGCCAGACGTTCCTCATGATGCAAACATCCATAAAACAACTACACCGTCTTTCCGGTATCATCCTCGCCTCATTTCTGCTGCTACACCTCACCAACCACCTGTTCGCCCTCGGCGGCCCGCAACTGCATATCACCGTCATGAATACACTCCGGCATATCTACCGGTTCTGGCCAATAGAAGTACTGCTGCTGTTATGCGTAGGCTTTCAGATAATCAGCGGGGGATACCTCGTCATGAAGAAAGGCTTTATCCGCCAGCCATTCCACGTGGTAGCACAGGTGTTGAGTGGATTGTACCTGTCTTTTTTTATGGTCTATCATGTACAGGCAGTGCTACGTGGGCGTTTCCAGTGGAAGATGAACACCGATTTTTATTTTGCCGCCGGTGTGGCGAATCATTATCCGGAGAAACTCTTCTTTATTCCTTATTACACCCTGTCGCTGATCGCTGTTTTTACGCATATCGCTGCGGCGCATTACCTGAAAAGGAAGGAAGCCGGTTGCCCGCCACGCAGGTATAAAAACGAAACCATTGGTATCTGTATTGCCGGTGGGATAGTAACCTTGCTGATCATGATTTCCTTTACCGGCGTATTATATAAGATTTAAAAGCGGCGTTCCGGGAAACGCCGCCGGGATAAACAGCTACAGGAATTTCCTAAGCTTACTTTTGAAGAAGCCGGCATTTTCCGCAATACTATCCATCGCATCTCCCGTACGGAAGTTACCACCCTGCTCCAGGAAATAGTATTCCAGTCCTGCCATACGGAAGTCGGGCAGTATTTTCGTATAGTCGATAGCTCCCTGCCCAAGCTCCGTATAATCCTGCGTTTTACGATCCATGTCCTTAATATGCCACATCACAAAACGGCCGGGCTGTTGTTTGAAAAATTCTATAGGCTGTTTCTTCGCCGCACGCACCACCCAGTACATATCAATCTGCAGCTTCACAAGGTCGGGATCTGTTTCTTTCATAATCACCTGGTAGCCATTGATGCCTCCCTGATCAATGAATTCATGATCGTGGTTGTGGTAAGCCAGGCGCAAACCAGCCTGCTTCACCCGTGCACCAATAGTGTTAAGCTTAGCCGACAGCAATTTGAATTTATCAATGGTCCTGTCTTCCGGCGCCAGCCAGGGCCAGGTGATATACTGTTGATCCAGCTGTTTCGCACCCGCTATGCATTGATCCACATAGCCCAGCAGATCCGCCTCCGGCACATTAAGGTATTTATAAAGATCATAATGCCCGCTTGAGGTAGTGAGCCCCGCGTCTTTCAGCAGCTGCTTAAAATCCCCGGCACTGAGCCCGTAGTACCCAACACGGGCCGGATCAAAACCATAGGTTTCCAGATCCTGGTATCCCAGGGCCGCCACTCTTTTTAAAGTGCCGGTTACGTCGCGTTCCATCGCCTCCCGGATAGTATAAAGCTGAAGCCCCATTTTAAACCTGGGTTTGTGCAGGGCTGCAAGGGCAGGTGGGGAGAGTAGGGTGCCCATAACGGCAAGACCTGATTGTGTCAGAAAATTTCGCCGGTTGATAGTTTTTAATTCCATAGCTAACAGTAAGGTTTGTAATAAAATTAAATAACTGTCTGATTGACAGTTTTATTTTGCAGTGGACTAAATTTTTTTTAGTCTTTCTATAATATCTGCTATAGCTGATAAAGACAGCATATAGCAATATTCCTGCATTTGGTAAATCTAGCGTAAAGATCGTCACCGTTCATGAATTCGTGATGAAAATGAGGCAATTGCAACAATTGATACCCTAAACTGCAACATACCATCCCCCGGTCATTCAACGATATTATCCAACTTTACAACATTGTATCCACGTAAGAATTTCACCGCGTTATGAAAAGAACGATTACCGTTGCATGGCTTTTTTTTTTGTTGATCAGCAATGCTTCTTTGGCAGGTCCGCCGTTTTATTCACCAACTAAAGATGGGGTCATGATTTTTACTGACCCCTCTTATACCGGTACAACCAACACCGTCAGGCTGTATGTGATAACAGATGAAATTATCAGGGTAGTGGCAGTACCAGGGAAGGAAATCAGTACTGCTCAAAGTCTGATAACAGTCGATACTAAAAGACCGGCTCCTGAATGGAAACTGACGGCTTCCAACGATGTACTAAGACTAAAGACGAAGAAACTAACCGCCGTTATTGCGCTTAAAACAGGCGCTGTTTCATTCCTGGATGCAAAAGGGGAAAAGATGCTGGCGGAAAAAACGCCCAATGGCAGCAGTTTCCAGCCTGCCGTATTCGATGGCCAGCGCTATTATCAGCTCACCCGGCAGTTCGAAGGGGCTGATGACGACGCCTGGTATGGCCTCGGACAGCATCAGGACGGAGTATATAATTATAAAGGACAACAGGTCACTTTCTTCCAGAATAATACCGAAGTAGCTATCCCTTTCCTGGTGTCCAACAAAAACTATGGCATCCTCTGGGATAATTATTCCCTGACTACGGCCGGAGATGTACGGCCGCTGCACCCGCTTGCTGCCTTACAACTTTTCTCGAAAAATGGCGAGCAGGGCTGGCTGACTGCCTCCTACGCCAATGATGCGCATCAGCCGCAGGAAATTATTGCCCGCCGGGCGGAATCCGATATCAGCATGGAATTCCTGGGTGATTCAAAAGTCAGGCTCCCCAAAGAATTTACGCCCGCTACCGGCATGGTTTCCTGGGAAGGCAGCCTGGCCAGCGATCAGTCAGGCCTGCATCAACTGAAGTTCACCTTCGGAGGAACGCTGAAAGTATGGCTGAACGGAAAGCTGGTACTGGACCATTGGCGAAAGGCATGGAACCCCGCGCCGGCACTCATTCCCTTCAGCTTTGAGAAAAACGTAAAGGTGCCGGTAAAGATTGAATGGACGCCCGAAAGCGCCGAATCCTACCTGTCGCTGAAATGGCAGGAGCCGTTGAGTAAAGAACAACAGCGCTGCTTCGGCTTTGCATCTGAAGCAGGCCGCCAGGTAGATTATTATTTCGTGCATGGCAATAATATAGATGAAGTGATTTCCGGCTACCGGGAGCTCACCGGTAAAGCGCCTATCGTGCCCAAATGGGCATTGGGTTTCTGGCAGAGCCGCGAACGCTACAAAACGCAACAGGAAATCCTTTCCACCGTCGATGAATTCAGGAAAAGAAAAATACCGCTGGATAACATCGTGCTCGACTGGAGCTACTGGCGCGAAGCCGAATGGGGAAGCCAGGAGTTTGATCCGGCGAGGTTTCCGTCGCCCGACAGCATGATTACCCTGCTGCATGAAAAGTATCACACACAGATCATGATATCCGTATGGCCTAAGTTTTACAAAAACATACCGGCCTACAACGAATTTGAGAAGAGAAACTGGCTCTATAAAAGAAATATTGCCGACGAACAGCGCGATTGGATAGGCAACGGCTATGTGTCTACCTTTTATGACGCTTTTAATGAAGATGCCCGCCGGGGATTCTGGGATCTGCTCAACACTAAGCTCTATGCCAAAGGAATTGATGCCTGGTGGATGGATGCCAGTGAACCGGATGTACTGTCGAATGTAAGCCCCGGGAAACGAAAGCTGCAAATGACGCCCACAGCCCTGGGCAGCGCTGCTGAATACCTGAATGCTTATCCCTTGCAAAATGCAAAAGGCATCTACGAAGGACAGCGCCAGACCAGTCCCGGCAAAAGGGTATTCCTGCTCACCCGCTCGGGCTTCGCAGGCTCGCAGCGCTATGCTGCCTCCATCTGGAGTGGCGATATTGGCGCCACCTGGCACGACATGCATGCGCAGATCGCCGCCGGCCTCAATTTCTCCCTGTCTGGTCTTCCTTACTGGACAATGGATATCGGCGGATTTGTGGTACCGGCAAAGTTTGAAAAACCGGATACTGCCAGCCTCGAGGAATGGAGAGAGCTGGTAACCCGCTGGACGCAGTTCGGCGCATTTGTGCCGTTGTTCCGTTCGCACGGGCAATATCCTTACCGCGAAATTTTCAATACCGCTCCGGACGATCACCCGGCGTATCAAAGCTTCCTGTATTACGACAAGCTTCGCTATCGTATGCTACCCTATATCTATTCTTTGGCTGGTGCTGCATTCCATGAAAACTATACCATGATGCGGGGTTTAGTCATGGACTTTGCAAAAGACACCGCTGTGCTGAACATCAACGATCAGTTCATGTTCGGACCGTTCATGCTTGTTAACCCAATTTATCAGTACAAACAACGCAGCAGGGAAGTATATCTGCCTGCCGGAGAAGGTTGGTACGATCTGTACACCGGCGCCTGGAACAGCGGCGGCAAAAGAATAAACGCCGATGCGCCGTATAACCGTATACCACTCTATATAAAAGAAGGCGCCATCATTCCATTGGGGCCCGACCTGCAATACACGTCGGAAAAGCCGGCAGATACGACTACGCTATACGTTTACACCGGTAAGAACGGATCTTTCCGGTTGTACGAAGACGATGGGGCGTCCTATGACTATGAGAAAGGACAGTTTACCGTTATCCCGATCGATTATAATGAAAGCGCCGGAACCCTCACAATAGGCGACCGTAAAGGATCTTACAGCGGCATGCTGAAGCAGCGCACCTTCCGGATCATCCGGGTTACTCGTGCTGCTCCTAAAGCCCTGGATCCTGATGGCCGTCCCGATAAGGAGATTAGCTACGAAGGCAGGAAGTTATCCGTCAAAATATAAGTCGTTTTATCACTACCAAAATCCAAATGTCTGACACGTATGAAAAAATCAAGTAGAAAATCATGGCAGCTATTGCTTTATTCATTAATGGTGGTCATATTCATAAGCCATTCAGCGATTGCGCAAACAAATTACACAACAGGCCGGATCACCTCCGGGAAAACGGCAGCAGCAGTGCCGGGCGCGGTGATCAAAATAAAAGGTACCAACAAAGGCGCCGTAACAGATGATGGCGGATATTTTAAGATTGATGCCGCCCCCGGTGATGTGCTCGTCATCACCTCCATTGGCTATGTACCACAGGAAGTAAAGGTAACCGGCAGCGCGATGAACCTGCAATTGCAGGAATCCGTTACACAAATTGAAGACCTGGTGGTGATTGGTTATGGCGTGCAGAAGAAGAAACTCGTTACCGGCGCCAATCTCCAGGTGAAAGGCGATGACCTTCAGAAACAGAATACCACCAATGCTTTGCAGGCATTACAGGGGCAGGCGCCGGGCGTACAGCTTACCAGCTATTCCGGTCAGCCCGGTTCGGCGATGAATGTGATTATCCGTGGTAAAGGTACTGTTGGCAATTTTGCGCCGCTATATATTGTAGATGGCGTACAAACCAGCGATATCGCTTATCTCAATCCCGCTGATATTGCTTCCATTGATGTGTTGAAAGATGCTGCTTCCGCAGCCATTTATGGCTCTCAGGCCGCTAACGGGGTGATTCTTGTTACTACAAGGTCAGGTAAAGTAAACCAGAAAGCGCAGGTAACACTGGATGCTTTCTATGGTGTGCAGAATGTAGCCCGCAAAGCACAACTGCTCAATGCAAAGGAATACGCGACGATTATGAACGAAGCAGCTGTTAACTCTGGCAAAACGCCGTATTTCTCCAACGATGTCATCAACAACCTGCCTGTAAATACGAACTGGCTCGACCAGATGTTTGTGAAAAATGTACCCATCCAGAACTACGTGCTGGGCGTACAGGGCGGAAGTGCCGGCTCCATATATTCGTTGTCGTTAGGATACACGAACCAGGGGGGTATCGTGGGCGGCTCCAGTCTCTCTAACCTCGAACGCTATACGTTCAGGATAAATTCTGAGCACAGGCTGTATAAAGACATGGTCAAAGTGGGCGAACACCTGACTTTCAATTATCAGAATACAGCCGGCATTCAGGTCGGAAATCAGTACAACAACTCGCTGCGTGCGGCGTTTGGCACCAGCCCTTTCCTGCCCATGTACGATAACGACGGCAATTTCTTCAGCAGCGATAAAACCGGCTGGTATCCCGGAAAACCTGATATGGCCTGGAATAACGGCGAATCCAATCCCTATGCGGTGATGTACAATACCAATCAATATCGCAACAGCAGTCAGGGCCTGTTTGGAGATGTATACCTGCAGGCAGAACCCATTAAAGGCCTGAAATACCGCAGCAGCCTGGGATTGAACTACTACGCTAATCAAAGCCATGGCTACACACCCGTTTATCATCTATCTATATACTCCTTTAACGATACATCAAAAGTAACCCAGTCAATGGGAAGCGGGCAAACCATTCAGTTCGATAACTCGTTGAGCTACGACTTCACACTGGGCGCCAATCACAGCTTCACCGTGATGGCGGGTACATCCGCGCTTAAAGCAACCGGCGTTAGCATGACCGGCAACAACTGGGATCTGCGGATCGCCGACATGTCGCATGCCTACCTTTCCGTAGCCCAGAACGTGAATAAAGGAGCGCCTTATATGAGTATGAGTGGTGGACCTTTTACCAATTCACTGGTATCTTACTTCGGAAGGTTGCAATATAATTTTATGGAGAAATACCTGCTGAACGTTACTTTCAGAGCGGATGGCTCCTCCAGGTTTGCACCCGAAAACCGATGGGGATATTTCCCTTCTGTATCTGCAGGATGGGTGGCTACAAAAGAAGAATTTATGAGAGATGTACGATGGCTGGATTTCTTCAAGCTGCGGGCCAGCTGGGGCCAGGTGGGTAATCAGAATGTAGCTGCTTACCAATATTTATCGCCCATCTCTTTCGTGCATGCCGCTTATATCTTCGGCCCGGTGGAAGGTGCTAATACACAGGGCGCTTATCCGAGCAGGCTGGCCAATCCGAATGTAAAGTGGGAAACCTCTGAACAAACTAACGTAGGCTTCGACGCTACGTTGTTGAATAAGCTGAATGTTACTTTTGATTATTATATTAAGAAAACGAAAGACTGGCTGATCACGGCACCTATCCTCGCCACCGCCGGTGCAGACGCTCCTTTGATCAATGGCGGCGATGTCAGCAACACCGGTGTGGAACTCGCGTTGGCCTACCAGAACAGCATTGGCAAATCTTTCCATTATACAATCGGCATCAATGGCGCCTATAATAAAAACAGAATAGGCAACATCCCTACGAACGATCATATCATTCATGGGCCTAACAATTTGCTGTACTCTAATTCCCTTGAATTTTACAGGGCGGCAAATGGTTATCCTATTGGTTATTTCTGGGGCCTGAAAACAGCAGGCATATTTCAGTCGGAGGCAGAAGTGAATGCCTACAGAAGCAAGTCAGGTAAGCTGATTCAGCCGGATGCCAAACCCGGCGATGTTCGTTTCGTTGATCAGAATGGCGATGGTGTCATCGATGCCAGTGATAAAACCATGATAGGCGATCCGAATCCGCATTTTACATTTGGGTTTAACATCGGACTGGATTATAAAGGCTTCGACCTGCAAATACAGGCCTCCGGTGTATCAGGCAATAAAATTGTGCAGTCGTGGAGAGATCAGTCCGGCGCATATGGCAACTACTCCGCTGCCATCCTCGACCGCTGGCATGGCCCCGGATCATCCAACACGATGCCTAGGGTAACGGAAGATAACCGCAACTGGACACAGTTTTCCGACCTCTATATACATGACGGAAGTTTTCTGCGTATCAATACCATCACGCTGGGATACGATTTTTCGAAACTGGCATCGCGGAATTATCTCGGTAAAATAAGGTTGTACGCTGCTGTGCTTAATGCCTTCACCTTTACGAAATACAACGGCATGGACCCCGAAGTGGGCTACAATGAAGGCTTCTCAACAGGAGTGGATCTGGGCTACTATCCCAGGCCCAGAACAGTAATGATAGGCGCCAATCTCCGCTTTTAATTAAAATTATAATGAAGATGAAAAAGCTACATAGTTATATACTGTTCTTCGCGCTCGTAACGCTGGCGGCCTGTAGTAAAAGTTTTCTCGATACAGAAGACGTAACTACGGCAACAGAACAGAACTTCTATAAAACCCCTAACGATGCCTTTAAGGCATTAGTAGGTGTATACGACGGATTACAGACCGTATGGACAGGCGGCATATCCCTGCCCGTAGCATCGGAGGTGATGTCTGATAATGCTTTCGGCGGTACCGGTAATGCGGATGGTTTCGGCTACCAGATGGTCGACGAGTTCGATAAACTCCGTTCACCTTCCGATCAGGCCCTGTACGGCGACAACTGGAGCGCCTATTACAAGGCCGTTTACCGGGCTAACATGCTGCTGACTCACCTGGATCAGGTTAACTGGAAAGGAAGCGAAAACCTGCGCCCGGTATATGAATCAGAAGCAAGATTTATACGGGCGTATTGTTATTTTGATATGGTAAGATTGTGGGGCAACATTCCGCTCCTCGCGAAGCCCTCTACCGAAAATCTGCCACAGGCAAGCCCCGACAGCGTTTACAAGCTGATTGCAGATGACCTGACATTCGCCGCTGCTAACCTCCCGGCGGTGAGCTACCCCAGCCAGGCGCCCGCCACTTATGGCAGGGTTACCAAATGGGCCGTGGAATCGCTGATCGGACGGGTGTTTCTTTATTATACCGGCTATTACAATAAGGCAGATCTCGTGGGTACTGTTTCCAAACAACAGGCACTCGCTTATCTTGAAGATGTTGTTAAGAATGGCGGATTCGGGCTGGTCGACAATTTTGCGAACCTCTGGCCCGCAGCTTCACTGGATCGTTATGTGGGAGAAGATAACAAGGAAACCGTTTTTGCTATTAAGTATACTTATACCAGCGACTACAACGGCAATGCAGATGGTAACTACTGGCTGGTCATGAATGGTATTCGCGGACAAAGCATTTTTCCATACGGAATGGGGTGGGGCGGAAGTACCGTTAATCCTAAGCTGTGGAATGCCTTTAGCGCCAACGACAGCCGGAGAAAAGCCAGCATCATATCCATCGTTGATGAGGGGCTGGATTTCAAGAACACAAAAGATCAACGGGAGTATACCGGTTATTATATGAAAAAATATACGCCGCTGGTAGATCAGGCGGGTAATAGTCTTGCTGTGAAAATGGGCGGTACCAATTTCATGATCGGTCAGTACCAGGACTATGTGTCTATCCGCTATGCCGATGTATTGCTGATGGCTGCTGAATTAGGCTCCGCTGGTGCACAGCAATATTTCGATGCAGTGCGCAAGCGCGCTTTCGGCGACAGCTTCGTGCAGCTACCGGTGAATCCCGCCAATATCATGAATGAAAGACGGCTCGAATTTGTTGGAGAAGGTATCCGCTACTGGGATCTGCTTCGTCAGGGTATTTCTATAGCTGCATCTGCTATTGCAGAAACCGTAGTATTGAAAAACGGCGATGTCAATACCACCAAAACTATTCAGGCAGGTAAGATCACGGACACAAAGGGATTGGCACAGATTCCGTATTCACAAATAACCCTGTCTAATGGCGTCTTGAAACAAAATGCCGGATGGTGATCATCTCAAAAAAATAAAATTATGTTTAAGCAATCATACATAAAGTCAGCAATACTGCTGCTGATAATAATATCTGCTGTACCTGCCTGCAAAAAGAAAGACTACAGTTTATCGGCGTTGCCAGATAAATCGGCCATCAACATGGAAGTGAAGCAGGATCTGGCTACAGATGCAGGTGGCAATACCATCTACCTGATCAGCAATACCAATGGGGTTATCCCGGTTTGGGACTATGGCACTGGCCGGTCGAACCGGCTCACGGATACCATTCACTTTGCCTTCAAAGGCGACTATGTGATCAAACGTTCTGCCGTAACCGGTGGCGGCATTGTGCAACTGGATTCCGTTACCATTCATGTAACGAAAGATAATCTTAACTACGTGAATGATCCGCTGTGGAATGCCTTAACCGGTGGTGTTGGCCAGGAAAAAACCTGGGTGCTGGATATCAAAGCAACGGTTTTCGATGGTCCGCTTTTCTTTTATGGCACTGATAATGGATGGGGAGGTGATTGTATGAAGACAGGAGGCGACTGCTGGTCCTGGGCCCCAAAGTATGCCGACAATACCTGGCTGATGCCATCGGGTGATTATGGCACCATGACGTTTAGCCTGAAAGGTGGTCCGTTTGTGAAGGTGATGCACGCCAAAATCCCTGCCAGGGGCACGGAGAACGGTACCTTTTACCTGGATATCAATACCAAAAAACTAAGCCTTACGGATGCCACGCCCATTCATGATGCAGGCAGAGACGCCTGTGTATCGGCATGGGGGAATATCAGGTTGTTTTCCCTGACGGATAAATCGATGCAGCTGGCGGTGCTGCGAACATCCTGCGAAGGGCCCTGCCTGCTCGTATATAACTACGTGGCAAAGCAATAAGAACATACCTGTGCCGGCGTACCAATTGATGAGGTAACTGAGTTTTATTCATCTTTCGAAAACTGAAAAATGCCACGTATGAAATCACTTTTTCGTTTATGGGTTGCCGTAGTAATCACTACCCTTGTTGCCTGCGAAAAGGATAACAGAGATGTTCCTAAAGTATCCCTATCTTCCTCCCAGGTGGCGTTTGCCGTCAATGGAGGAACTTCCGGATTTACCATCAACAGCAATACCAGCTGGAAAATTGTAAGTGCTTCGGCAGGCTGGTTGCAGATAAGCAATCAAACCGGTGATGCCGGCAGCACACAGGTGAATTTAACCGTCGGGGAAAATACCGGCTTCACCAACCGTTCCGTCACTTTGCAGATTGCTACCAGCAACGGCGCGCCTCAGCAGGTGGCCATTGTTCAGTTCAGTCGCAGTAAATCGTATCCGGGCTATAATACTTCACCACTACCACCCGACGCCACCGGCATGACAGGCAGCGCGCAACAACTCGCCGCTAAAATCGGGCTGGGTTGGAATATCGGCAATACGATGGAAGCCATCGGCGGAGAAACCGCCTGGGGAAATCCTAAAATCACCAACGATCTTATCAAAGCCGTTAAACAAAACGGTTTTAACGCCATCCGCATACCCTGTTCCTGGAATCAATACGCCGATGCTAAAACGGCTAAGATACAGGACAGCTGGCTGAATCGCGTTAAAGAAGTGGTGCAGTATTGCGTTAGCAACGACGTATACGTGATACTCAATATTCACTGGGATGGCGGCTGGCTGGAAAACAATTGCACGCCCGAAAAGAAAGACTCCGTCAACGACAAACAGAAAGCTTTCTGGGAGCAGATTGCCACCACACTGCGTGATGTTGATGAACACCTGATGTTCGCGAGTGCCAATGAGCCCAATGTCGACAATGCCACAAAGATGGATGTGTTGTTGTCGTATCACCAAACGTTTGTTGACGCGGTACGTTCTACCGGCGGCCGAAATGCTTACAGAACGCTGATTGTACAGGGGCCATCCACCAACATCGACAAAACGGTGCAGCTGATGAGCAAACTGCCTGCGGATAAAGTGCCCAATAAAATGATGGTAGAAGTGCATTCGTATACGCCGTACCAGTTTGCGTTGATGACGCAGGATGAAAGCTGGGGTAAACAATTTTTCTATTGGGGTAAAGACTATCATTCTTTAACAGACCCAACACGTAATCCAACCTGGGGAGAAGAAGCAGAAATAGACCGGCTGTTCAAGGCCATGAAAACTGCATTCGTGGATAAAGGTATCCCGGTGGTGTTGGGCGAATTTGCAGCGATCAGGCGTACCAATCTGACAGGCGATAATTTGCGACTGCACCTGGCTGCCCGCGCATATCATCTTAAATACATCGTGCAACAGGCTAAAGCAAATGGATTATTGCCGTTTTACTGGGATGCAGGCGGATTGGGCAATTATGGCACCGGTATTATCGATAGGAATAGCAATACTGTTTTCGACAGGCAGGCACTGGATGCCATGGCGTCTGGGTTAAATTAAGAGGAGTTTTTAATGTTGATAATGGTAAAGCCAGGGTTGCCTGCTGCGATTTTTGCGGGCAACCCTTTTTGCATGCATTAGCTGTCTTCGTCTTTCTTACTCGCCACATATTGTGAAGGCAGCACCTTAAATTCTTCCTTAAAAAATTTCGAGAATTGCTTGGGATTATTGAATCCCACTTTATAAGCAATCTCCGCGATGGTCATACCGCTTTTTTCCAGCAGCTGGGCGGCCCTTTTCAGCCGGATGCTCCGGATGAATTCCAGGGGCGATTTGCCGGTAAGTGCCAGTATTTTCCGATACAGTGTTACCCGGTTCATATGCATGGCAGCGCTGAAATCTTCTACGGAAAAATCAGGATCGTCCATTTGTTTTTCGATAACGTCGAGCGCACCCTGTAAGAATGTTTCATCTACTGAGGTAACGGTTATCTCCGCAGGATTCACTTCAATCTGCTTCTGGAATTTCTTTTGCAGCAGCTTCTGTTGAGCCAGCAGGTTTTTGATGCGGGAGTCGAGTATTTCAAACGTAAAAGGCTTGGTAATATAATCGTTCGCACCGGCTGCAAAGGCCTGCAGCTGCCGGCCTTCATCACCCACGGCAGTCAGCAGGATAACAGGGATATGCGCCGTAAGTGTTTCCGTTCTGATTTTTTTTACCAGCTCAATACCATCTGCCACCGGCATCATTACGTCGCTTACCACTAAATCGGGGTTGTGCAGTTTTACTTTTTCCCAGCCTTCTTTGCCGTTGACCGCTTCTTCGATATGATACTGGCCTCTCAGGTTGTCTTTCAAATAAAAACGAAGGTCTTCATTATCTTCCACTATTAAAATGGTTTTGAGTTTACTGTTCTTACGGGTTTCCTCCGACAGTATCTGCGCGGCTTCTTCTTCAGCCACCAGCGGGGTAGTACTGCGGGTTACAGGATCATACAACCTCTTCGCAGGAATCCGTACTGTAAAACAGGTACCGGCCCCCGGTGTGCTTTTTACGGTTATGATACCCTGATGTAACTTCACGAATTCCTTTGTGATGGCCAGTCCTATGCCGGTGCCCTGGTTAGCCATGTCTACCGGTACATCTGTCTGAAAGAATCGTTCAAATATTTTTTGCTGCTGGTTTTCAGGAATACCAATGCCGGTATCTTCTACTTCTATAGTAAGTGCGGCATCGTTTTCGGTACCATCGTGGTATGCAAGCCGGAGATACACTGTGCCATTGTCTGGTGTGTATTTGAAAGCATTCGACAACAGATTAAATAAGATCTTCTCCATCTTATCCTTGTCGAAGTATATTTCGAGATGATCAACGCCGGAAGAGAAATTAAAAATTATTTTCTTCTTTTCTGCTATATCCGTAAACGAGCGACTGATATCCCGGATGAATTGTATAATATCGCCCATGGCCAGATGCAGCCTGATGGCCTGTACTTCCATCTTCCTGAAATCGAGTAGCTGGTTAACGAGGTTCAGTAATCTTTTTGCATTGCGCAACACCAGGTGCAGCTGTTTTTGCTGATCGGTGTCACGGGTGTTTTTGATGATGCTGTCTAACGGAGAAATGATCAGGCTGAGTGGTGTACGCAGTTCATGACTGACGTTGGTAAAGAATTTTGTTTTTATCTGTTCTATGCTATGTGCTCTTTCTGCTTCGCGGCGCTGGTGTTCTACTTCATATTTCATGTGTATCCGGTCGAGCGTAATACGTCTTGCCAGCAGAAAGAGGCCGGCAGCTGTAAGCAGATAGATGGCAAAAGCAAAAGGTGTGCGCCAGAAAGGGGGAGCTATGTTGATGTGTAACAATTTGGGCTCACTCCAGGAACCGTCGCTATTGAGGGCTTTCACCTTAAAGGTATAATGTCCCGGATCCAGGTTGGTGTAAGTAGCTTTTCGCTGGTCGCCATCTGCATACAACCAGTCGGTATTAAATCCTTCCAGCATATACGCATATCGCTGATGCGCTTTGTGGCCGTAGTCGAGTGAAGCAAACTCGATAGAAAAAACGTTCTCTTTGTATTTGAGATCGATGCTTTGCAGTTTCGATAATGCCTCTTTTAAAACAACGCGGCCATTTACTGTTTCGCCGGGCTTTATAGTGGTGTTCAGTATTTGCAGGCCGGAGAGCACCAGTTTGGCGCGATTAACGGGCTTGGCAGCGTGGTCGGTATTGATGATGTTAAACCCCGAAGGGCCGCCGAAGATAAGCTCGCCGGTGCTTGTTTTGAGTGCAGCATTATCGTTGAACTCGCGGTTCTGAAGATTGTTGGCTTCGTCGTAGTTAACCACCGACAGCGCCATGTTGTTGTTCCTTTGATGCAGGGTAGCGCTGCATAGTCCGTTGGGTGTGGAAAGCCAGAGACGTTGGTAGTTATCTTCGAGTATATTGAGTACAATGTTGTCGGGAAGACCGTCCGCCATCGTGAACTGCCCGAAGTCGCCGGTCTGCCTGTTGAGCAGATTCAATCCTTCATGGGTGCCTACCCATATTCGTTGCTGGCTGTCTTCCAGCAGGCAGATAACATTGTTATTGCTCAGGCTTTTGGGGCTGGTAGTATGCCGGTAGGTCGCAACAGGCTTTTTATCGGGGGAGAACACCATGACTCCGTACGTAGTGCCAACCCATAGGTTTCCTTTCTGGTCGTCGATCAGCGCGGAGATATAATTGGCCGACTGGTTGCCGGAGCGGTTGCGGTAGAAATGATGGAACCGGCCGGTTTGTTTGTCGAACAGGTCGAGCCCCGCTCCCCAGGTGCCTATCCAAAGATTTTGTTCCCTGTCTTCAAATATCTCCCATACCTTATCATCGGCCAGGGAAGCAGTGTCCTGATCGCTGTGCCGGTAGCGGGTAAACTTTTTGCCATCGAAGCTATTGAGGCCGCCGTAATAAGTGCCTATCCAGAGTGTGTTCTGGTGATCGAGCCACATGCTTACGATGACATTATTGCTTAAACTATTTGGATTGGCAGGATCGTGCAGGTATTGCCGGAAGGTGTTATTTTTCTTATCAAAGTAAATCAGGCCGCCACCGTTGGTGCCGATCCAGATATTGCCCTGTTTGTCTTCCACAAAACGGTTTACATCATCATAAGGAAGGCTGCTGGCTTCTGATTCCCGGTGGCGATAATAAGGGAACTGCTGAATATTGCTGTTGAGATAATTCACGCCCTGCTTATAGGTACCCAGCCACATGATGCTGTTGTCGTCTTTATATAAGGCAATGATGCTGTTTTGACTGAGGCTTTGAGGATTTTTAGGATCATTGAGCAGATAGCTGGTGTGGAAATCTTTCTTTTTATCGATCAGCGTAACGCCGCCATGATCCGTGGCAATCCATATGGTACCATGACTGTCCTGCGTTACCTGGCTGACAAGATTAGATTGCAGCCGGGCCGGGAACGAATTTTCGTTGAATGATCTGACGGAGTTGTCCGGTGGATGAAAAAGCAGCACGCCGCTGGTGAAGCTCCACAGCCAGATGTCGCCGTCGCTGTCGATGAACAGGTTGACCGGGCTTTGACCCTTGGCTTGTTGTAACGCGGTGCTGGTAAACGTAGTTTTACCGGATGGAATATCGTATTCCTGTAGTGTGTTGTTCTGATATAGCAGCCATAATTTATCATTGCCTGTTTCCCTGACAGCAATAATTTTCTGTGCGGGATTGGTTGCTCCAAACGGCCTGACTTTTTTTTCTATGGCTGAATAGCCGAATAAGAGGCCGCTGTCGTAGAGAAACCAGTAACGGTGGTTGTTTCCTTTCGAGATGCTGGCCATTGTTCCATTCGGCAGGCCGAGTGATTGCAGATAATTACTGTAGCTGACGTTGAAGCGTTCCGTACGGGTATCATAAATGCAGGGGCCGCCTTTCGTCACCACCCAGATCTTTTCGTCCGGAAGCTCATACAGGGAGAGTACGTAGTTGTCGGCCAGCGAGGTGCTGTCGTTTTGCCGGTTGCGCAATATCTTACAGGTGTAGCCATCGTACCGGTTAAGGCCGGATACGGTGCCAAACCACAGATACCCTGCTGCGTCTTTGAGAATAGCGGTTACCTGGTTATGAGATAAGCCTGAATAGATATCGAGTTTGGAGAAGTTGTAGGGCGCAACCTGGGTAAAAACCCGGAAAGGGAGCGCTAGTAGCGCGATGACGAGGAAAATGCGCATCATAACGTGTTAAACTTAGAATTTGGTTTGTATGGTATAGGTGCTGATGACAGCCTATGGGGGCTAAGGTAAGGAAATTCGGTATTGAGATGATAGATGGGGGTGGGAATGTTGGGTTTGGGGAAGGGTGGAGTTATAGAGATCGGCTACTATGGCTTGTTGTGTCGTATTGAGGGTGGTTATGAAATAATTGTAATTATGACAATATATGATAATAGGATTGGGTATGGATGTTAAAATGAATCAAGGTTTTTTTAATATGTGTATTAGAAAAGAGGGGCTGCATTTTTGAGGTGCGGGAAAAAATACTCCGGTAGGAGAGGCCTGAGCGGCTATTAATAGCGGAAAGCCGTTCAGACCGCGATTTATAGATTGGGTGGTAGATTAGTGTCTGGTTTTCAGAGTGGGTGAATACTCTTAAATATCACATCAATATAAAAGTGCAAATAGTTGATAAGGGTTACAGCAAGATACTTCGCCTGTTCAATAGACCCAGTTAAAGTTGCAATTATCCCTTCCAATCCAATGGTTTCTCCGCCGTTAACCGTTTCCATTTCCCGGATACTCATTTCTTCGAGCCCGTATTGGCCTGGTTCAAGGAGATTTACTGTTGTTTTCATAAATGTTGATTTTTTATGGTTAAGAAATATGCCTGAGTTAATCAGCGTGCAACTTCAGCTGGGTGGGTAACTTGTTTCAGGCAGCAGACATAATCTGAATTGAGGTTGTGTCGGATGAATTGAACAATGAATTTATTTCTTTGCGGGGAAAATCTATTTATTTATTTTATCCATTACGGCTTTTATTATTCATTTTGTTCAATCGATACTGCGAAAAGAATGTAGCTCAAATAGAATATTATCCGCGTCCCATCGTTTTGATAGTTTTTTTATAATATAAAATCAATGAATAAGCCCTGAACCATACGTATTATCACGGTCGAAGAACATCTCCCATTCTCCGAAATGGCTGCTCAAATCCCGGGGGGAAGCGCTTGGTAATTTGGGCCAGTCGCCATGTATGCAGCAATTAGTTTCCCTACAGTCCTTAAATCGGTATACCTGGCTTTACAGGAAGCGTCAAAAAAATGGACCATGCCCATTAGAAGCCTGGGCATGATCCTCAATCAGTTTTTAACTGTTTTTGATAAAAGGGTGAGCATCTAATTATTTATCTGACTCTCCGATTTTTGAGTTTACACACCTAGTGAATTACTCGATAAGAAATTAGATATATATGTAAGTAAATTTTCCCATTGACTGTGATAATATGCGACCATATTGTTGAGAACGGAGATAGTATACGTATTAATATACATAGTGGTCTTCTCAACATCAATAACTATATCCGTAATGAGTCCTCCGCCGTTAACTGCTTCCATTTCCCCGATATTCATTTCATCGAACCCGTATTGGCCTGGTTCGATGAGACCTACCGTTGTTTTCATAAATATTTATTTTGATGATTAAGAAATATACCTAAATTAATCAGCGTGCCACTTCAGCTGAGTGGGTAACCTGTTTCAGGCAGAAGACGTAATCTAAATTGAGGTATTAGCGGATGAATTTATTTCTTTGCAGGAAGAATCTATTTGTTTATTTTATCCAATACGGCTTTTCTTATTCATTTTGTTCAATCGACACTGTTTAGATAATACCGGTCTTCCTGCTGCTAATCTGGAGAAAATAGCATATCGCAATGCAGAACGTGTTGTAGCTTTACTAAGCTTGTTTAAAATATCGTCGGTAGAAGAGCAGGTAAGCCGCTGCAAAAGAAACCGGCAACAACCAGTAAATACCGTTATACATAATGCTCCAGAACAACCCTCCGAACAACAGGAATACCGTGAGCAGGTATTTGCGCATATGATCGCCGTAATAATAGCAAATACTACGTAGCAACTGCGTATAACCGAGTGCGGAAAGGAAGAGCAGGATGCTGTTGGGAAACCGGAACGAAAAGAGCAGCCACGACAGTTCCGGCAGCAACAGTATAACATGTGTAAGCAGCGAATAAACAAAAATACGTGCCCGGCTATACGGAAAGTTGCGCAGGAACCCGAGGTAATATTGCTCGAACTGTTGTTCCTGGAAAATCAGCACGGCATGCGCCATTACAATCAGGAGCATCGCCAAACCGGCCACGCGGAGATCCTGTGGCATATCTTCAAGAAAATGAAAGAAATGTGAGCCGATAATAATAGCTGTTGCTACCTTGGTGAGGATATATACAATTTTCTTCTTGTCAAGGATGTGGTATATAAAGAGACTGAATAAAGGTTTCCGCCATTGCATCGTAAAACGAAGCAGCCAGGAAGAAGGAGAGGGGGTATCGATAAAACGGTTGGATTGTTGTATATAAATAACAGCCCCCGCGGTTGTCAATATCAACAGATAAAGAAATATAATAACGGGAAACAAATAGTGATGCCATATACAGCCTATGCACAAGGCAAATATAGCGTACACAAAGGCCGGTGCATTGATCAGCAGCTGCACATAAAACCAGCTGATGAATTGTTTGCGTACCGGCATGGCATTGGCGCTGTAAAAAATAAATTGTTGTTCACCAGCCGCTAATTGCAGCATAACATATTGCCAGCTTTTGATATTGTATATCAGGCAGACGATGAAAAACAACAACAGGATAAACGGATTACTGATCAGTGTAATAGTGATCAGTTGCTGGAAGTAGGAAAGGAATTCCGCCCGTACATCGCCGGCAGTATTAATGAAAAAGGCATAGCTCACAAAGGTTACAAAAAGGAAGAGTAGCAGGCCGGCATGTATCTTGAAAAAGCCCCGGGAAAATATACGCGTCAGTACAATGGTAAGAGGCTGTTTCATGCATGTACCAGTTTGAGCGTTTGCGAAGCCACCAACAGGGTGGCGCTGGTACGTACAATCTCTCCTTCAGGAGGCTGGTGCGACGATAGCAGAAAACTCACGCCCTGCCTGTGGCTTTCCTGTATCCAGTTGTACAGGATCTGCAATGAAGCTTCATCCATTGTAATAAGCGGTTCATCCAGCAATATGAGTTGAGGGTTACCAGTAAACGCAAGTACCAATGAGAGCTTTTTGAGCATACCGCTGGAGTAGGTATGGATCGGATCATGGATGTAGTCCTGCATTTGCATGCTATCTATATAACTCCCGGCCTGAGAGGCATTACCTTTTTTTGCTGCTGTAAAGAGGGCCACCATATCCTGCCCGGTAAGATAGGGAGGAAACACCGGCTCGGCCTCCGCGAAGTTAACCAAACCACGGTATGCCTTTGTTTGCTGCTTTAGCGACAAAGTGTTGTTGAGTACTATCTGGCCTTCGAAGTGAAGCAGTCCGGCAAGGGATTTTAACAGCGTGCTTTTGCCGGAGCCGTTTGCACCTTTTACCCAATAAATACCGGGATTGATATCGAGATCATCAACGGAGAGTATTAACCGGTGATGATAGTATTTTTTGAATTGTTTGATATGCAGCATGAATTGTAATATAACATATCTCCGGTATATAGCTTTTCGTATTTTACTAAAGACTAAAACCTGAATCGAAACACATTCAGGTGCCTGCCTTCAATCCGGGTGCTGATACTCCGTACTTTTTCAGCGCCCATTTTTATATAAAAGCCTTCGGCATTAGGATCTGACTCAACGTCCACTATGGGTTCATTCATGGCCAGGCAACGGTTCCGGAGGTCAGTAAATGCTTCCTTCCCTAAACCCTTTCCAATAAATTCAGGCAACATCCAAAAGTAACCGATGTACAGTTGTTTTTCTTTGTATTCAAGCGCATAGAAGCCCGCCAGTATATCTTCATTGATAATCTTAATAACCTGGTTCTTACTGATATATTCAGGAGTGATCGTAAGATCCTCTGTCCAGAGTTGTATCCACTCTTCCGGGTAATCCCAGTAGCGTTTGGAATGGAAAGCTATTTGGGTGAGCGGGTCAGCATCACTAATTTCAGCGGGAATGTATTTTATATGTTGGGTCATACAGCATATTTCAGGCAATATTATATCTGCAAATTAAAGCTATTTAAGTGTAGAAAAAGTTAAAGCAGGGTTGTAAGAGAAAACTTACAACCCTGCTTGTCGTTCTATAGTTTTAATTTCAGTCCACCATTAACAACAAAGCCATCCAGCGGAGCATATATATCCCGGAACACCGGATGCGTGACAGTGCCGGTATAGATGGTGTCGAACCTGGTTTGCCGGGTATCCAGCATGTTTTCGAAGTTGACAAACAAGGAAAACCGCTCCCATAGCTTTTCCGCCATAAATCCACATATCCAGTACGGTTTGCCGGTACTGCCATCGTTCAGTGCCTGCTGGCTGTAGTAGTAGGCTTCCAGTCCCACTTTCCATTTCTCCTCTTTTTCGTACATCAGTACATTGTTCAACCGGTGACGGGCAGTCAATGGGTTTTCCATGACCCTGCCGTTATTATTCAGTTGCGCATCTGTAAAGGTATAGCCAAGATATAGTTTGAAGTCGCCGTATCCTATTTTTACATTGGTTTCCCAGCCCCTGGTTTTAATATAACCAGCTGCATTCTCCAGTCGGAATAGATGTGCAGCTGCATTTGTCAACAGTAGCGGATCGTTGATACGGGTGTAGAAAAACAACTGGTTAAAGCTGAAGCTGAATTTATCGTCAAAGAAGGAGGTATGATAATTTACATCAACATTGGCGCCATACGATCGCTCCAGTTTATTAGCATCACTGCTAACGGGAAGCACACCCTGGTATTGAATCCGCTCCGTTTCTTCCGTAAATATAGTCGGTGTTTTGTAACCGAGGCCTCCGCCGATGCGGGACGATACTTTCGGCGATATCTTAAACAAGGCAGAGAGCCGCGGCAACAGCACCAGTCCGTAATCCGCTACATAATCGCCCCTGAGCCCCGTTTCCAGTTGCAGCCAGTTACTGGTCTTCCAGGTATTCTGTATAAACGCACCCATAGTACGCTGATCGTAGTTGCGCCTGGGTACGGTGTCGGTTGGTGTCTCCCTGAAATTATCAGTATAAACATTCAGCCCCATTACCCATTCCAGACGCTCCCGGCTATGGTGGTAAGTTGCTTCTGTATAAGACGACCATTGTTTGCCGTCAAATACATAGCCGGGAATACGTATGGTGCGGTTGAAGTTGTTGATGGAATTTTTTACAGCCACACTGCTGTTATCAGTGAATTGATGCTCGAAGGCCAATTGCGTAGATACCCGCTGGCTGTTATTCTTCTCAAAATAACTGTGCACATCATTTCCCTGTCCCCTGATATATAAAATATCCCCGCCTGTACGATCTTCTGTCGTGAAACTGATGCCTGCATTTAATTTAGTATTGGCGTTGAAATACAGGAACAGCCTGGGATTGAGCACATACCGCTCAAATTTTGGAATGGCGGTAAACCCGGTATTGGAAGGATCATATGCCCGGTTGCTGTTGCGCGAGGCAAAAACGGTCACACCAACTTTCTCAAATCGCTGTCCGTAATATCCGCTCAGATCAAGTCCGCCTGCCGATGTACCATTGACCAGGAATCTGAGTTCCCGGTTTTCTGTTGGCACTTTGGAAATCAGGTTTACCAACCCCGCTATGGCCCCGCCACCATATAAAGTGGAAGATGAGCCTTTAATTACTTCCACCTGTTTCAAGTCCATCGGAGGCGTCTGCAACAGGCCAAGACCGCCGGAAAAGCCGGCATACAACGGAAATCCATCTTTAAGGATCTGTGTATAGCGTCCGTCCAGTCCCTGAATCCGGATACTGGAGTTCGCTGACGTGGCCGATACCTGTTGCGTTTGGATGCCGGTGCTTTCATTCAGCATCATACGGATATCTCCGGGCTTCATGTTTCCCTTTTCTTCCAGCTCTTCCCCATTTATAAATTCAACGCGGGTAGGGATATCCTTTATGCTGCGATTACTACGGGTAGAAGATATCATTACTTCTTCTATTTCCCTGCCTGCTCTTTCCAGCGATATGGTTAGCAGCGCTTCCTGCTGCGGAAAAACGATCGTGTCAGTTTTTTCCTGGTAGCCCATAAACCGGAAAATAATCACCTGCTTTCCGGATGGAATGTCTTTTATGCTGACTATCCCTTTTTCGTTCGACTGTGCGCCATTGCTGGTGCCAGCCAGCAAAGCCGTTGCGCCAGGCAATGGCTCTTTCGTATCCGCATCTTTTATAACGGCCGTGAGGGTATGCTGAGCTCCTGCCTGCTGGGCAAAGCCCAGCAGGAGCATAATGGTTAAAATACGCTTCATCCTGATGTTTAATATTTGTCTGATAGCAATGCCTTATCTGCCTGCACAAAAGGCGGGCAAATCTATTTCTTTAATCATGATAAGTACTTATGCTAACCGGGGAGGTTGCCACACGGAAGCCGTGAATCCAGGGAGGGAGCAGGCAATGTAATTAAAGGAGAAACTGCTGAGAATAATCACCCGGGCACTCAGACCGGGGGTAAAGTCAGGAACCACCACTCCGTGGCAGGTATTACAGGAAAAAAAAGGACTGCAGGGAAGTTCCTGCCTGTGGTGGTTATGATGAGTTTCCTTGCCGGCCATTTCCTCGCAACATTGATCATCTCCGCAGCAGGGAATGGCCGACAAAGTCAGTACATACAACGACAATAATATCATCAACCATCTCATAGAAGCAAATATACAAACACCATCATTAACCTGCAATGTCTTTCAAAAAATCAATCAACGAATCCGGTCGAATTTATTGCCGTCATTGATTAATAAGCGGTTTCACTTTCAATACCATCTCTTCCGCCGATCCCGCTCCAGGGCTTTAATTTCAAATACTTTCAGGGCATTTTCCAGCTGCGTTAACTTCCCGTTGTTGCCTTGTTCCTGGTACGCTTTTCTAAGCACGCGGATTTTTTCAAAATCCTGTATTCCTTCTATCAGTTTCTCAAAGCGGATGGAACTCATCGGTCCGGGATAAACCTGGTAGGTATCTCCTGCAGGGAACTTGTGATTACGGCTGTCTGTGAGCGGATTGGCTGTCCAGCTGTTGTAAGCCCAGCGCAGGTATCCGTCCATGTGCTGAGCTGCTGTATACCAGCCCATCCAAACATGCTCCGCAGGTGGTGAAAACGTAAAGCCGTTGGGATATTTTTCTACGCAACAGGTATACCAGGTGCTGGTTTTTCCCTGCTGTGTTCTTTGCGGTAATACATCTGCCGGAAATTTATGTACAGATGCTAAACAATAGTCATCAATATCTTTCTCAATGTCGGCGTGATATTCTCCGGCCAGGGCTATCTTCCAGTCTTTGTCGATTCCCTTCAGCAATTTAATAACGGCTTTCATGGCATCCATGGGGCGCTCATCCATGGCGATGGTTGTTTTTGCAAACCAGCCTTTGGCTTTCAGATGGCGGGTGAAATCTTTCAGCATAGGTGTCCAGAAGGCATTGTATTCGTCGGAGCCGATCTTGCCGGTAAACACGGTATCGCGGCCGAGGCCTTCGTCGTAATATTGAAATGCCACTTTCCACGGCACCATACTGTAGCAATTGATGCGCTGATCAATGCCTGTGCCCATGACAAAGCTGATGTATTGATCGAACAGGCTATAGTCGTACTGCCAGCTGCCGTCTTTCTTTCTGGTCCATTTGATAAGGCTGGGATAATCATCGTAGGTCTGATGCCCCCAGGGCTCATTCACAATGCCTGCGGTGATACATTTCTGGCCGGCTTTTGCCAGCATGGTATAATACCCGCGCATCAGGTTAAAGTGAGCATCGCTCCAGAGTGGTACCTGATGTACCCGCGCCACCGCAGCCGGATGTTGCCACAGATCGAGCTGAAAAGCCCATTGGGAAGGAGGGGGCAGCACCTTATCCAGTACTTTAACGATGAGTTTTAGCTGATAAGTTTTACCGGCTTTTACAGAGATGGTGCCCGCATAGTTACCTGCCTGCGCGTTTGCGGGAATAGTGATGCTGATCCAGAAAGGTTGCACCTGTTGTGGTTTCAGCTGGCCCTGGTGATGCTGCATGTCAATGATGTCTTCCACCAGCGACGAGTCCGGGTCGTTTTGCTGGATCTGTCCGCAGCCGTAGCTGCGATCGCCGGTTCTTACGTAGTTTACGAGCCCGATCTGGACATTTTCAGGAGGAATTACCGCCCCGCCTGTGGATTTCAGCGTACCGGCAATTGCTTCCACAGGTACGTCTTTCGTAGCCCATACACCAAGCTGGGTATGGATCTTTTCGTTCTTCCAGGCTACGAGCGTTATTGTACTCATCGGATTTTCTTCCGGAACACGATCGGGTGCATAATGCCTGTTGCTGTTCAGGAAGCCAACACCTACGCCGTTTTTCAGCGCCTGCCACTGAGCATTTTTTTCAGCGGGCGTCATAACCGGATCTCTTTGCTGGGCCAGGCTTACATCCTGGGCAGAAGATACCGCCGTGTTGAGCAATAAGCCAACGGCCAAAATACAATGTAGGTTCATGAAAGGAATGCGGTACTTTTTCTTTCCCTGAATGAGGGCAGTATTACCATCCAGCGTGGTAATAGCAGTTTTTTCATTGTTCTCCATAACGTTGAATATAAGGTTGATCATGGTCACAGTGCTTACTGTGTTACCGGCAAATATAGATGATTTATGTGGTTAATGCCAGCTGAAAAGAAGAAGCCCCCGGAAGGGGGCTTGTGGTGAATACTTTATGTGCGCTGCAACAATAGCTGATTAGCTTTTTATTTGCTCTTTTATTTTATGCAGCCAGTTTTTATAAGCATTTTTCTGAGCTGTAATGCTCTTCTGTGCCTGATTCTGCAGGCGTTTTAATTGTTTCTCCAGTTTGTCTATTTCAGACTGTGCCTCCTTCTTTTTGTCATCTGCAGCCTGGTTCCATTCCGCCTTTTTAGCATCAATTTTTGCCTGTAATTCCTGTTCCTGTTTGGCGTACAGCTTTTCTAATTCCTCCTCTACGCTGTAACGCTTAATTTCTGCAATGCCCGACAGACTGGTATTAATGGCAGCTTCCCATTCTTCGTTTACGTGCGCTACTACTACATTTTGGCCGTTCTCCATTGTTTTTGAAATTTCATGAAGATAAGCCTGCTGAAAATCTTCATCGTCCCAATCGGCAGCAGAGCCTACCAGTGCGCCGAGAGATGTTCCAAACAGGAAACCAACCGGCCCCGCCAGCAAGCCAATGAGGCCTCCGAAAAGACTACCATACAGCGTGTTGGAAGCGTCTGCGCCTTTGCTGTCTTTAACGGAAGTGTTGCCATTGGCGTCTTTCTGTAATACAAATATTTCTGCAACATCTACATCTCCTTTGGCATTGAGGTTTTGAAGGGTGTCCACTACTTTATAAGCATTGTTCTCGTCGGTGGTAAGAAACTGGATAATCTTTTCCATAAACTAAAATGTTTAATTGATTGAAATAGTAACGAAAGGAACCTGATTAAATATAGTTTAACTTTCCGGATAAAGCATCAGCGGCGATTGTAAAGGAATTATTATTTATCAGGTATCCATACCAGATGGATCCCGTTGTAAAACCGGTTATATAGTCAGCCTGCCATTTATCCAGCCTGCTTGATGATTTAAGCATTTATATTTATTTTTAATTTAACTATTACCAACCAACCATTAAACATTAGCAAATGAAAAGAGCACTTTCGGCCGCAAGCGGCCTGTTGCTGTATGCAACCTCCTGTTTGTCGCAGGATAGCAACCCAAAAACGAATGCCCCTTCCTTCGGCGTCGGCAGTGAAGTATCCAATTACCCAGGCGTTCAATGGATCAAGGGCGCCCCGGTTACTAAATTTGAAAAGGATAAAATTTATGTAGTGGAATGCTGGGCTACCTGGTGCGGACCATGCGTAGGAAATATTCCTCATCTGAACGACCTGGCAAAGAAGTTTGCAGGGAAAATTGTCGTTGTTGGCCAGGATGTTTTTGAAGATGATAAGGCGGAGGTTGAAAAATTTGTGAAGGAGCAGGGCGACGGGATGAGCTACCGTGTGGCATTTGGTGGAGGCGAGGATGGCGATTTTAATAAGAAATGGCTCGAGCCGGCCGGTGTAAGAGGTATCCCGCATGCATTTGTTATCCAGGATAACAAAGTGGTTTGGACGGCGCATCCGGCTGAATTCAGTGAAGCCGCTTTCCAGATGCTGGTAGACCGGAAATTTACCATTGCAGCAGCTAAAGCAGTAAGCCCTTTAGGAGAGATTGGCCAGATTGATTCCCTGATACAAATGGCAAAATATGATGAAGCCGGTACCAGGATTGAAACATTCATTAAGGCAAATCCACATGCTGATATGGGCTTTTATTCGAAAATGACGCTGCTGCAAAAACAGGGTAAAAATGCGGAGGCCATAGCATTTGCAAAGGAGTTGTCTGTCAGTCATCCGAAAGTAGGTAAACCAATGTATTACGACGCACTGGCAACGGCCAAAGATTATAATACCCTGATGGCACTCACCGGCGCCGACCTGGAGAAGAAGCCGGATGATGTAAGCACTATATTTACACGTTACCGCATTTTTGTAGAGCAGAATGATTATAAAAGCGCTGCGGCAATGATTAACAAGGCAACAACAGCTTCTGCGGATGTAAAAACCCTGTCTACCCTCGCTATGCTGAATAAGTACCTCCCTGAAGCTAAGAAAGGTACGGAGGCGGAAGCGGCCATGTTAAAAGCTGGCCGGAAAGCATTAAACCTGAAACCCGGAAACCTTCAACTGGCAATGACAGTTGCTGAAATGCTGTGGGACAATGATAAGAACGGCGCTAAAACTGTGATAGCCAGTACTGCGGATGCCATGAAGAAAGATCCAAAACAGGCGAAGCTTGCCGGTGTTGCGGGTAATGTAAAGGAGTCACTTGATAAGGGCGTTTTCCCGGACATGAAGCAGGTACGTGAATGGTATAAGGATGCTTCAAAATAACAGCTGTTATAATGGAAAAAATCCCGGACCTTTACCCGGGATTTTTTCTATTGATACCCCGCTTTACAGTGATTGATTATCAGTCCGGGCAAAAGATTGCTTGCAGATGGCTGTTTTCCGGGAAGTAGCAGCACTATCCTAAAACCTTACTTACGGGCAACGATGTAAGCCCTCTTATAAAATTACTGCTCCGCGTTGATATCCCTTCTATTGAGGTTTGGAAATGATTCTTCCAATGAGTTGAAATATTTCATGAAGATTGCAAAAATATTCAATTAGGCAACCATTGCACATGCCTTATTGCCTTCCAAATAAAATCTTCCTTATTTCATTGATATATCAATTATATTTGCATCAATAATATAAGTTGTGAAAGATGAAGTCTGAACAAACAGTGTTTTATTATATTGAAAGGGCGATAAAGTCGTACCGCCAATTCGTGCAAAGAAATATAACAGAAAAAGGCTTTGAAACCACGATAGATCAGGGGTTGATATTGAGCATCATCCAGAATAACCCCGGTATCACACAGCAGCAAATAGCAATCGCTGCGTTCAAGGACCATGCTTCTGTCACCCGTATCATCGAAAATCTGGTGAGCAAACAAATCCTGAAACGCGAGTTTCACGCGGAAGACAGAAGGCGCTTTCACCTGACCATCACTCCGTATGGATTAAAGATGCTGCAGCAAATGAAGCCGGTTGTCAATGCCTACCGGAAGAAAGCACTACAGGGTATTACGGCACAGGAAATTGAATTGGTGAAAAATATACTTCACAGAATAAGTGAAAATTGTCAGTGATGATCAACGCCCGCTTTACGCTATCGTGCCTGCTGGTAGCTGCACAATTAGTTATTGCAGTGCCTTCAGCCGATGCTCAGTCTGCCGATACCATAACACAGGACGATCGCTATGAAGCCTATCTCAGGGTTCATACGCTTGTCAGCGGAACCTACATCCGGCCTCATTGGCTGGTGGCCGGCGACCGCTTTTGGTTTGCCACAGGCAGGCCGGACAGCACCGTTATCTATGAGGTTGACGCTAAACGTAACACAAAAAAAGAGCTTTCTGATAAAGCCAGGCTGAATGCGATGCAGGAGAAAGCGGAGGATCCATTGTCGCTGCCGTCTCCGGATAAACAACAATCTGTTTTTGTTCAGGACAATAATCTATGGCTGCGTAATACAGGGGCCGGGGCGCCAAAGCAGCTGACAGACAACGGTATCGCAGACAACGCGTGGAGCATAGCCGATGCTGCCTGGTCGCCGGATGGTGCGCAGCTGCTTGTCCGCCAATCAGACGACCGGAACGTATACCATCTCCCCATTATCAATTATTCAAAGCCTTTGGAAGATGTTGAATGGGACGTATATGCCAGAACAGGAGATAGCCTGGAAATACCTCACCTTTATGTAATTGACACCAGGTCCGGCAAACAGGTAAAGATAGCAATGGGTGGCAGTCCGCAGCAATACGTTTATCCGCTGGGGTGGACACCTGATGGGGCGGCTGTGATTTTTATGCGGATGAACCGCCAGGGAAATGATTTAACGCTGCTGACAGCGGATCCTAACACAGGTGCCAGCAGCGTCATACTGATGGAGCAACAAAATACTTTTGTTGGCGGATTGGATTTCATCATAGACAAATGGCGGCGTCAATTCACGCTATTGAAAGATGGTAAACGTTTTATCTGGATGTCGGAGCGCAGCGGCTGGCGCCATCTTTACCTGTATGATATGCGCGGGAAATTAATCCGCCAGCTAACGGATGGTACTTTCCCTGTTATACAGGTGGTGAAGGTAGATGAGAAAAATGGATGGATCTATTTTACGGCCAATGCGGAGACTAATCTTTATTACACTAATCTCTACCGGATAAATCTGGAAGGCAAAAACATGCAACGGCTAACGAGTGCCAGTGGCGCGCATTACATTCAGTTCTCGCCGGGGGGCAACTATTTCCTGGATACGCATTCTACCATCAGCGAACCTCCGGTGGTGGAGCTGCGCCGCGCGAATGGGCAGCTACTGCAGGTAGTAAGAACAGCAGACACGAGCCGGCTTCGGCGCATTGGCTGGAACCCGCCGGAGAGCTTCGTCGTAAAAGCTGCTGATGGGAAAACAGATCTGTATGGGATCCTCTATAAGCCATACAACTTCGATCCAAATAAAAAATATCCCGTCATTAATGTGATCTATGCCGGTCCTTTTATGACAATCGTGCCCAATGGATTCATGCCTAACAGCTCTTTGTCTATCCAGGCACAGGCACTGGCACAGGCCGGATACATTACCTTCCTGGTAGATGGGCGGGGTACTACTGAAAGGAGTAAAGCTTTCCAGGATGTGGTGTTTAATAATATCGGGAGGAATGAGATTCCCGACCAGGTAGCTGCTTTAAGGCAGCTGGCTGAGAAACGGCCTTATATGGACCTCACAAGAGTAGGCGTTTACGGCCATTCCTGGGGTGGATATTTTACAGAACGTGCTATGCTGACAGCCCCCGATGTTTACCGGGTAGGTGTTGCTTCCTCGGCAGGAGAGGTCAATGAAGGTGCAGAGATCCACGAGCCCTACATTGGGCTGCCGCAGAACAATAAGGCGGTTTATGACTATGCCGCCAATAACAAACTTGCTGCTAATCTTAAGGGCAAATTACTCCTTATTCATGGCACCAGTGATGTCAACGCGCCATTTTCTGCAACAGTGAGAATGATAGCTGCACTCATTAAGGCAGGTAAACCATACGATCTCCTGCTATTACCATTGCAAACTCATTTTTTTGAAGGAACAAGTGAAAAATATGCCAACGAAGCCATACGGCGGTATTTCGATAAAAATCTGAAGCCATAAGGGAATTACGGGTTTCAGGTCAGGAACCAGGAGTTGAGTTGAAGAGAAGAATTGAATGCTTCCCTTCGATGTTTAATTAGTCCTCCTTCCGCCATGCTTAATTATCCCTTTCGGGTTGCTGATTTGGAATCCGTAATTTCTATTAAATGACGCCATGCGCTGCAATGGTTATCTGTTTTTTCATATATATGCGTTAAAAATATATTAAAGCCGCTATGCCTATTCGTCTTTTTAAACTTTATCAATAGTGATATGTCCAACCATCGTAACTAAATTGATAATATAAAAAACACCACCATGAAGTTTCCATTTATGTTGGCCATCGCCGGCTTAATTAGTGCATCTGCCTTTGCACAGGGACCAGGGCATCAAAGAACACATATCAGGAACCATCCTCGTGTAAATCAGGTAAACAGACGGATAGATAACCAGGAAAGAAGAATAAGCGAAGAGAGAAGGGAAGGAGATATCACCAAAGGCCAGGCCAAACAGGATCGCAAAAACCTGAGAGAAATTAACGAGGAGAAGCGGGATATGCGCAAAAAGGATCGTGGCCATCTTACTAAGAAAGATCAGTCGGCGTTAAATCAGCAGTTGAATCAGGATAGTAAGGCCATAGGGCATTAGTGTTTGTATATAACAATTTCGGGAGCAGACAATTTCTTGATGAGCCAGGTCTTTATTTGAAGGGCCTGGCTCATGTTTATGTTCATAAACGGTATCCAAGCCTGAAGCCCATTGGTATATGTATGAAATCCCCGTCCTCTGCCTGGTAAACCGAAAGCCAAAGACTGCTTGCTTTTACCATGTTGGCGGGTCTGTTGCCAAAATTTTTGCTCTTTACGCCCAAACCACCATAGCATTCGAGCATAAAACGTTGCGACTTACCTAGTCTGGCCTGGAAGCCTATATTCCCGGCTATGGAGCGGGTATATTTCCGTTCTTCGTAGTCTACAGATTCCCAGGATGTCCGATTGGTATTGGGGGTTCTTTCAACCATCGCTGTTTGCTGATAGGAGGTTTGCTTGTAGGCTGCCTGTAAACTAAAGAAGCCCCTGTATCTTTCATAGCGTCCTGGAAAATAAAACCTTAGCTCCGGCTGGACGCGAAACCCATGGGGTGTACTTCCGCCACTTCCCAAACCCTGGTACATGACTGCCATGCCTTCTATTACTACCCCCCAGTATTTTGAATACCGATATTCTACTGCCAGACTGGGTCCGGCGTCAAAATCGTGTAGCGATTGCAGGTTGGTGCTGAGAAGCCATCCGGTTTTGGGCGGGTCGATGACTATCGGCGGGGCATGCGGGCGTCTGCGCTGGGCCGATGAGGCGAGGCTTACTGCCATGCACAGGAAAAACAGGAGATAACTACGTACAGACATTGGCTGATCAGTGAATTTATAGGGTAAATTTAAATGAATACTGTCAGCTGTTGAACGATGGAAAAATCTAAAAGTTACATGATAACCTGATGAGGGCGAAAGAACCTTAGCGATTATTATTATCGCTAAGGTCTTCGCTGTTCAGCCGGATGGCGTTATTTTTTTACTGTTATTTTTGCCGCCTCTCTGCATTCTTTGCAAGGTGTTTGGGTAAGATCATCCCCCAATGTACTCCTGTACTTTTCCACAACCGTCATTAAATCTTTCACGATATCGGGATATGATTTCTGAACGTCCAGCGTTTCGCCGGGATCATGCGCCAGATCATACAATGCCATAGGTTCATCCGCCTCTGCATAACCGCCAGGGAAGCCGTTTTTCCCGGGCATGTAGGTCTTATACGTTTGCCCCCTGTGTGGCAGCACCAGTTTCCAGCTGCCCTTGCGAACAGCCTCTAAGTTGTTGCGACGATAATAATATGCAAATTCATTTCTGGGATTCGCACCTTTCTCCATGAACAGCAATGAAGATATATCCACGCCATCAATTTTATTTTCGGGTAATGGTGCATGGGCAAGCTTCGCAATGGTTGGTAAAAGATCGATGGTAGCCGACAGGTTATTGCAGATGGTACCAGCAGGGATTATTCCCGGCCAGCGAATAATACAGGGCTCCCGCTGGCCGCCTTCCCAGCTACTGCCTTTCCCTTCTCTCAGGCCGCCGGCATTACCCGCGTGATCGCCGAAGGTAAGCCAGGGACCATTGTCGCTGGTAAAAACAACCATCGTATTCTTATCAATACCCTGCTGTTTGAGGGTTTGCATGATTTCGCCTACCGACCAGTCTACTTCCATCATCACATCGCCAAATAAACCAGCGCCGCTTTTTCCCAAAAAACGGGGGGATGCCGCAATGGGAACATGTACCATGGAATGCGCCAGGTATAAAAAGAAGGGCCTGTTTTTATTCTTTTTTATAAAATCACAGGCACGCTGGGTATAGGTGGCAGTTAAAGTGCCCTGGTCGTCCAGGGTTTTAATATAACGAACGGGTTGATCTCCCTCCAGCAGGGGCAGTGGCGGGTATTTCGACATCCGGTTAGCGGTATCAGTAACAGGTTTGCCATCATATCCCACAGGCCACATATCATTGGAATAAGGTAATCCTAAATATTCATCAAAGCCGTAGTGTATGGGGAAATAAGGCGCTTTGGCGCCCAGATGCCATTTCCCGATCATGCCTGTATAGTATCCTTCTTTCTTCAGCATAGATGCGATGGTGGTTTCCCGGGGATTCAGCGCAATCTCAGTCCAGGGCATAAAGGCGCCATGTATGCCCAGGCGGTTGGGATAACAGCCGGTAAGTATACCCGCCCTGGAAGCAGTGCAGACGGCCTGCGCGGCGTAGAAATTGGTAAAGCGCATACCTTCTGCTGCAAGCTTGTTGATATGGGGGGTATGATATACGGCGCCGTTATAGCATTCCGGATCGCCATAACCCATATCATCCATGAAAATAATGATGAAGTTAGGCCTGGGCGCAGTTTTTCGCGGCGCCTGTGCGATGGCTGTGAGATTACCCACGCTCATCAGCGCCACCAGTAAATAGATAAACCCCTTTTTCATTGGAATATTTTTGTTTATAGATGCAGGCATCGACAGACGATTTGCTGCTATCTCTGTATAAACTTAACTAAATATCCGAAAAGAGTGCTTAGTTTCCACCAATTGCTATCCCTAAAACTGATCAATATCCGTTTGCCACGGTATATTCTTATCCGAAGTAAGATAATTCACCATTCCTTCTGTTATGTTTATTGTTCACCTGCAGGTGTAATTGTAAAGCAGCACAAAAGTGCGATAGCCATCTCGTGTAATGCTGTTGCTAACAACCCGGCCCGTGTCATCGAACCCGTAAATATAGCTTTCCGGCGTGTTAGGAGCGCCTGACCTGCTTTTTACCAGGCTTTTATTTCGAATGGTACCTGCGGTATTGCCGTAGGAATTAAAATCTTCATTCACCAGTTCGTCGCCCTGCCGCACCGGCTGGTCATAGTAGGTGTAAATTTTTGTACTGCTCACTTTACCATTTTGCGTTTCTGTTTGTTTTATAAGATTGCCGTCTGCCCACTGATAAGTGCTGAGAAAAGGCGCGGAAACACCAACGAAAGTAATGCTGCTTCTGATAACAATAGTGTCGTTATACTCATACGTTTCTATATATCCGGAATTGAGATTTTCGCTGCCATCATCATTGACATCCCTCAGGGTAACTTTGGTAATCAGCCGCTGGCTATTGTATTCGATGAGCTCTTTGCTGTCTTTTTTCCCGTTTCTGATGTTTATTCTTGTTATTTTGTTGGGCTCGTAGGTGAAGTAGGTAGTATCCGCCTGGTTATATGTAACACGCGATAGTCTGTTATTTCCGTCATATTGATACGATATAATAGTGGGCGGCGTATAGTAGGTGGAAGTGACAGTGGTAGGAAATCTGCCATCACAGCCGTTGCCGGGAGTATCATGATTTTTCTTGCTGCAACCGGCCAATGCAATAAACACCAATGGTAGCAGCAATGTAGCAGTTGTTATTCTTGCGTTCATCGTTATCTGGTTTGGATGTTATTAAAAGAATTCCTGGTTATTTACATTGATAAGTAAATGTTTCCTGGGTGTTACCGCCCGACAGGCGTTCTGTCGGGTAGCCGTGCTCGTTATAGTTGTAGGTGTATTCGTATGTCGCATCTATTGCGTTTAAATACAGGTCACGACCGTAAGCGTGCAATTTAACAGGATTGTTTTTGCTAAGGGCAGCAATGATCAACAACCAGTTGCTCGTATAATAATCCCCCCAGTCGGATCGTATGAATTTGTAATAGTTCAGCATACATGTATACGGACAGGGCTTTTCGTCGTAGACGATTTCAAATGTTTCCCGGAGCGCCTGATCGAAGAGCCAGTAATTTTGAGATGGCTGCTGTGGGAAATACTTGAAGGTTGCGTATTTATTGATGACCAGTATTTTTATCACATTGTCTTTATCGTCATATACAAGACTGTCTGTAACTCCTGCTACTATTTTCTTGTTGCTGAAGGTATCTATGTTCACCGTATACCTGTAGTTGATGTAAACAGAAGTGAGCCGTTTCTTTGCGTCGTAGCCATAAAGAAAGTAATGATCCTTGTAGTTGATGATTTTGATAACACTATCTGCGCCGGTACCTCCGTCTCCAAATCCAGCATAGGCGGGCATGCCGTCATACACACTTTGGGTACTGTCGTCAAACACCACGAGATCGTTGATGGTGAACTGGCCTATTTTACTATAGGTTCCCGCCACCCTGTAGGGAGTAACGGTTTGTACATACGGGGTGTAAAGAGAACTGAGGCCGTAAGCCATTGTTACTTTGGTGAGCAATCCTTTCGGATCATATTCAAAAGTCTGTGGCTGTCCGGTCAGAGAGCTGGATTCTCCTGAAAGCATACAGGTATTGTTGTTAGATGGCGGCGGATTAGGGGAAGTAATGGAGTTTTTCTTACAACTTGCAAGAAGCAGGAAAAGCAAAGCTGATAGTAGAATATTTTTCATGATCTTTATTTTGTTAAGAAGGGGTGATAACAATCGGTACAAAACTACTCCCGGACTATGCTGCAAGTCAATAGCAATAAAACGCTAATTCGCCCCCGTGAAAACCCCCTCCTGGTCACGTAAAAACACGGTTTTTTGACGGGTTTGGAAGATAGTATGGCTGCTGCGAAATGCTTATTTGCAGTGCGTTTATATAGGTTTTTAATATAGACGTGGTTCATTCCCGGTGATAGCCTTTGTTGGAAATTACGGTGGGAATAATTGTATATTAGGGAGGAATTTACCCCTCACACTTTAAAACATTAAGTTATGTCCACCAAAATTGTTAACAGTGGCCAGTCCAGTCCCCAGGACGGAGCCATTAACCAGGGTGATTTAGCAAAGATTATCAGTGATTTCGAGAATTTTGTTCAACTATCTTCTACGGATGGCAGGGTGATCACGAAGATCGACTACATTTCCATCCCTTTAGCTGTCATGTATGGGTTTATCCAGGATGCACAAAAGCTTATTGCTGCGAATGGTGACATTGGAGCATTGACACCAGCAGATTTCAAAAGGATTAATATCAACATCAGGTTTGGCGTTACGCTCCCGAGCCAGAAAGATTGTCAGAACCCGAAGAAAGACATTTCCAATCACCTGACTACGGCGTTGCTGATTGAAAAGGATGGGGTTGAATTATCATCGATAGGGGATAGCGTTATTATACCGGGCTTTAAAGCGAATTACAGGTACCCGGGTAACGACAATATCGGTGATACTGCCTGCTGCCCTTCACCACCTTATCATTGAGAGGCTTGAACCCCAACAGATGTAGTTCGATATTATTGCTGACATGATCATTCGTATTGCACAACCGGCTTATCTGGCAGAGATTTTTCTATGCTTAATTTTCAGCGCTTTTTTTTACAAAAAAGGAACCAGGGCTGAGAAGTGGCTGGTTCCCTTTTTCGCCGCGCTGCTATGCGTAGAATCTTATGCAATGTATCGTTCTGCAAAATGGATCTCCACATCCCTGCTTTACAATTTTTGGTTTCCGGGAGAATTTATTTTTTATTCCCTGTTTATTTCTTCATTTATTCAAAGTCCTGTAAGAATAAAAGTTATCCGTTACGGAGTATACATTTACGCGCTGTTTGTAGCGATGAGCTATATCTTTGTAGTTAACCTGGTAAACTTTGCGTCGACTGTTTTCCTGATAGGGGTGCTATTGATACTTCCCGTTTGCTTCATGAAGCTCTACGAAGAGATAGAAGGAGAGATCATGCAACATCCGTTTAAGAATCCGCTGTTTTGGTTTATTACAGGCTTGTTGATAGAAAATATAGGCAGCTTTTTTATATTGGGAAGCATTAACCTCGTGAAGGTGAAGAACGAGCATATGTTGATGTCGTTGTACGATATAAATATTATAGCTACCTGTATGCAATACTTTTCTTTCCTGTTGTATTTTTATTGCAGATGGAAATATCAGCGATAGCGTATAAGTCCTGCAGGTTTACCCTTTGTAAGGGCAGTACCAGTTTCCCTTTCCAACAACTTCCTTTCCCTTCTCTCAGTCTGCCGGCATTATCCGCGTGATCGCCGGAGGTAAGCGCGTGGCCATTGTCGCCCACATGGGGGAGGGGGATTTTACCCCCCTGAAAATGCGCCGGATCACGCTTGATTCAGGGCATACATCTGATGTAACTTTATCCTGCAAAAAATAATAAACCCCAAACCATCACCTTAAATCTACAACTATGATAGCAGTAAAGCATATTACGGTAACGCTGATTGTGGTTGCCCTGGCAGCCTGTAGCAAAAGCCACGATACTTCACCGGCTTTCGTTCCCGAGCAGTCTTATATCACCGGCACCATCGAAGGTAATGTGAACGACTCGGCCATTTACGCCCTGGTACTTCAGCCAAATGGCATGGCAAAGGCCCTGTCCATCGAGAAATCCCCGGATGCTACTTATGAATATAAAAATAATCACCTGAAATTCATGCTGGCCGGCTCCAGTGAGGGATTCGATTTTACTATTTCCGGAAATACCATCACCGATGCGGCTTCGCTGACTCATACGATGGCGGCTCCCAATACATCGATACTGCAGAAAGTACCTGCATCCGACGCTTTTTCCGGTAAAACATTCACCGGAAATCTAAAATTAAATGGCCATAACACACCCGACTTCATTTTTACTTTCCGGTTCGATGGTGGAAAGTTTGCTTTTTCAACAGACGGGCAGCCTCCAACCTTGCTGGACAAGGATTATGCACTGCAGAACAATGCTGTTGCTACAGCCTCCGCAGGTAATCAGAAATTTCTGTTTGTCATCGTAAACGGTAAGCTGGCCGTTTCCTTTACTTCCGGGGTCCTTCAATTCAATGGTGAATTACATCCAGCCGCCTGATGCTTCATTGTGAATCTAAAATCAAACATGATGAAACCTATAAAATTATTAGCTATTACAATGCTCGCCGTAACGGCATTTACTGCCTGTAAAAAACACGAAACATCAGGTAATACGCCTGCTGTTCCCAACAATGATGGATTACATATTGTGGACGGCCATTTTCTTGCCGATGGTGCAGGGAACAAAGTGGTACTGCGTGGCGTGAATATGGGATCTGCCTGGACCGATGGCCTGGGCATGACGGAAATACCTGAAATTGAAAAGACCGGCGCAAATGCCATCAGATTCATGCTCCAGCGCCAATCCGATAACAGTGAGCCCGCCCCTATAACTGCAGCGCAGATAGAACCACTGATTACTACCTGTATCAGCAAAGGCATCATTCCTATATTGGAAATACATGATTTTACAGGGCTGGACAAGGATAATCAGGGAAACAAATACGACCTGGCTGACGCCTTTAACCAGGCAGTCGGATGGTGGACTGGTACAGCTATGAAGAATATGCTGATGAAATATCAGCAATCTATCATTCTGAATATTGCTAATGAACCGTCTTATGAGAACACCTCTGCAGATGATTATACAGCCGTGAATATAGATGCGGTAAAACGCTTACGTAGCGCCGGATTCAGCTGCCCTATTATGATTGACGCCGTTAACTGGGGCAAAAGTGCTGATTATTTTGTTCAGTCGGGGCCTACGCTGATGGACGCCGACCCGATCCACAGCCTGATCTTCAGCATACATACCTATTGGCCTACCCAGGGCGCTTTCGGCAATTATTCCGATGCGCAGATAACCACCAACCTAACTAATCTCAGTAAAACAGGCCTGCCGGTGGTGATCGGCGAAATAGCCAGCGTGGATGATCAGCGGAGTGATGATGAAATAAAGAACAATACCAACCCGCAGAAAATCCGGCCCATCAATTTCCTCCTGATGATGAATCTCTGCCAGCAGTCGCAAATGGGCTATATGGTATTTTGGTGGGGCTTCGTTAAGCCAATAGAATCAAACAATATTGAAAGCATGAGCCCTAACGGTACATTCAAAGGCCTGACAGGCGCCGGACTGGCGTTTGCTGTCACAGATCGCAACTCCATCATGAAAACCTCCCAAAAGGCGGTTTTAAAATAGAGCTTCTCTTTAATTAAATAATGAAAGATGAAAAAAACAATAGCCGTCACTATCAGCAGTGCTGTTATACTGGCAACTTCCGTTTGGTTTTACTTTAACGAGTATAAATATAAAAACAACTTTATCGTAGCCGGCGCGATGGTACTCCTTGTTTTCTTTGGCTGGTTTTTCCTTTTCTATTGTTTAAAGAAGAGGAATGCGGTACCAGGACCCAAACGTACCATCAGCGAAATACTTTTTGGTACAAAAGAGGAACAACAACAAAGCCGTGAAAATAGAATGGAAGTACTTCGGCAAAAGAAGCGTTATGTGCGGATGGTGATAGTGCCGATGATATTGTTGGTTCTCGGCAACCTGGCGGCCGTATTCCTGCTCTCCTGGCAGAGAGACCAGCGCGTACTCAGCACCGGTGAAACACGGCAGGCAGAAGCGGTTGTTACCAGATTGGAAGACAGGTGGGAGGGAAGGCGGGGGGATCTCTTTAAAACCAATCCCTATGCTATCATCCACTATCGGGCAGCCGATAAGGAAATAGAACAATCAATCGCAAACAACGGATTCCCGGTTTACAATTTAGGGCAAAGGGTATTGATCAGATATGCTGTTGATTATCCGGAATTGTTTGAAGTCATAAGGGATACAGAATAGCACTTAAATGTATAATTATGAAACAACTAAAATTAATTTTTGCAGGATTGCTACTACTCGTTTGCGTTTCCGCCTGTAAGAAAGACAGCGGAACCAATGCCGGCTTTGACCCTGCACAATACTATATAGCAGGTGTTCGGGTGGTTAATTACAAAACCAATTTTGCAATCATATTTACACCTGGTGGAGCTTCCAGGCAATTGACTGTTGGAGGAAGCCTCGTCTCTGCCGGAAGCTATCAGTATAATGGCAGCCATTTGAAAATTACTGACGCTACTTTTGGTGATGCAGATTTGACGATCATCAACAATGCCATTACAGACTACGCAGGCAACACGGGTTTCGCTGACGCTTCTCTGTTAAGGATACCAGGCAACGATGCTTTTGCAGGTAAGAAATTTCAGGGACAGCTGCGATTAAACAATGAGTCAACTGCTATTGCCTGCACCATTCAATTTAGTACCGATAGTAAATTTGGCTTTCGCTTCAATAGCTCCGACTTCACCTCTCCGACTGCGCCTTATACATTGCAAAACAATGCTGTGGCCACCGGAAACAGCAATGGACAATTCCTGCTGGTGATGGCTAACGGTAAGCTTCTTGTTTCCACTTCTAACGACAGTAATCAGATGTATGGAGAATTTTCACAGGTGATTTAAGTATTAGAGAGAATTTAAACAATAAGGTCAACATAAAATCTACAAACAATGACAACAATAAATCAAATCAAAAAAGCTGCTGCCATCACGGCAGTTATACTTATCGCAACGGTGTTTTCCTGCAAGAAGGGCGGAAGCAGCGATAACATCACCACTGACGGAGCTGTAAAAAGCAGCATTGAATCCGGGAACGGCATTACTTACAAGTTATATATAAAACCCGGTCAGGCCAGTTACAAAGGAATTCTTGTAATGGGAAGCGGAAATGAACCCAGCCAGCCTTCAGAAGGAGCTCTCGACGGAGATGGGGAAAATGCCCTATGTCAGAAAGCGGCTGAAAACGGCTATGTGGCTGCTATTGTTAAATACCGGAAAGGACAGCCAGCCAATACAGACGATGCCTGGAACAGCGATGCGAATATGCTTGGGCAGGACTATGACAACTGCATACAAGCCCTGTCAGTAAAATATAAGGTGAATAAAAACAGATCAGTAGTAGGCGGATACTCTTATGCAAGCATGATGCTCTTTACCGTTAATTCCACTTATTCAACGCTCGCTTATTGTAAAGGAATATTGGGCGCCTGTGGGGCATCCGGTCAATGGGACGCACAAAATTTTAAAATACCTATTTATGCCGTTAATTGCGCCCAGGCCGACGACCAATACGGCGTAAACGGAAAAGCCCTGTATGACCTGATTCCTGCCAATTCTCCTGTGAAAGCCAATAGTGAAGGATTTACAGATAACGGCTGTAGCACACATTGTGGTAAAAACTGGACGGACGAGATGTATGCCAGGCTCGCGAAATGGCTGCCCATAGAATAATAGTACGGCTGTAATAAAATGTTTTAATTAGCAGCTCCTGAATACAATTGCTATCTGTTTTGTACTTTTATTGTAAATGGAAGTATCGGAAATTACATACCTGGTCGTTTTTGGTACCATTGCTTTTCTCCTGTTCTTTGTTTTTATCGGATTGGTAGTTATTCGTTACTATAAAAAAAGTAAAGAGTATGTAGAGAAGACCTTTTTGCTGAAGCAGAGCTTTGAACACAATCTTCTCCAGGCCCGCCTGGAAGTACAGGAGCAAACGTTCAACACCATCAGCCAGGAAATACACGACAACGTGGGGCAGTTACTTAGCCTGGCAAAGGTGCAGTTAAGCATCGCCGAGCAAAGTGAAACGGCCGACAAACCGTTGTTGTCTGATATAAAAAGCAATCTTAGCAATGCGTTGAACGATTTACGTGATATTGCCAAAAGCCTCAATAGTGATCGCATCCGGCAACTGACCCTGGCACAGATCATTGAGGAAGAGTTGCAGCGGATCAGCCGCTGGGGCTCCATTCGATATCATCTGCAGGTAAGTGGTGCTGAACAGCCGCTTTCCGAACAAACAAAAACTATCCTCTTTCGTGTAGTACAGGAATGCTTTCAGAATATCCTGAAGCACGCCAATGCAACACAGATAAATACAGATCTTGATTACACCGTTCCATACCTGCACATAAAGATCACCGACAACGGCGTAGGCTTCCTTCAGCATCAGTCGAACGAAATACGATCAGGCATTGGTCTCAATAACATCAAAACCCGGGTAGCATTAATTAACGGAACTATTCATATCAGCAGTACTGAAGGAAAGGGCGCCGCTGTTACTTTAAATATCCCATATGAATAAAGAAATAAAAATTGCTATTGCAGACGATCACGCTTTGTTTCGCAGAGGAATTACATCCCTTATCAATTTTTTTCCGGGATACAAAGTGCTGTTCGAAGCCGCTGATGGAAAGGATTTCATCCGGCAGCTCCGCCAGGATTCACTGCCGGATATTGCGCTGCTCGATATCAGTATGCCCAATATGGATGGTTACGCCACCGCCCATTGGATCAATACCTATTACCCTCAGATCAACGTGCTGGCCCTGAGCACGATGGATGCGGAATCTGCTATCATTAGAATGATGAAAAACGGTGCCAAAGGTTACGTACTGAAGGATGCCGAACCAGAAGAGCTGAAGCTGGCCTTCGATGAGGTGCTTCAGCACGGATGTTTCTATAACGAGCAGATTACAAGAAAAGTCATGAAATCATTAAACGCGTTATCTTCCGAAAACAACATTTCCGGGTTTGTAAAGTTAACCGAAAGGGAAACCGAGTTTTTAAAATTACTTTGTACGGAGAAAACATATAACGAAATAGCTGCGGAGATGTTTGTTAGTCCTCGTACGGCGGAGGGATACCGCAATGCGCTTTGTGAGAAGTTACAACTGAAAAGCCGTACCGGCCTGGTACTTTATGCCATCAAAAATGGGTTGGTGAAGATATAGAAGGAGGGAAGACATACTTCCGCAGAACAACAGTGGATGGCCCGCCTCACCATCCACCTTAATTAACATCATGCAATATATCCCTCTGTCTTTAAGATCGAAATCATCCTGAGCATGGCCGACTTAAACATCCTCTCATTGAAAAAGCCCTTGCTGTAACCGGCATATTTTTGCGAAAAAATAGCTGCCACTTCCTCCGCCGGATGGCTGTTTAGCATCTTACCAAAATCATCGATGTAGTGATTAGTAGAGGCAAAACTATTCGATGGCGCAGTTGTTGCAAATGTATCCGTCAGCAATCCGTGATGTCCTAACGCCAGCATAGACACCCGCAGTGCATTTACTTTCCCAACGCTTTCCATATACTGGCCCGCATGCTGGAAGATGAGCGGAAACCAGTCGTGTGGCTGCATCATGTGCCCCAACGCATCAGAGGCAAATAACCATTGCTGTTCGCTGTACAACGACAGATGGCAATCGCTGTGACCCGGGGTGGCCAGTACCCGGAAGTTCCAGCCATTGAACGACAGTTCATCTCCATCGGCCACACATTCGAAATGCTGATCAATCAGCCCGTAAAACGGATTGCCGGTTACATTGAGTGTTTCCCGGTCCGGTTGCATCCGTAATACAAAGTCCATGTATTTGTCGTACCGGAAACCCGCGATGGCAGCAGCGGATGCATATAATTTTACCTCAGGCATATGAGGCAAAAGAACGGGAAGCAGGCCACAATGGTCGTAATGGGAATGGGTAATGAACCAATGCCGGATATCCTGCAGCCGTGGTACTATTTCGCCAAGCTGCGACATCACAAGGTCTGCATCACGTAAGAGGCCTCCTTCAATGAGTAGCCAGCCGTCACCGGTTTTTACGAGGTAAAGCGGGTTGTCCGGCGTGCCAAGCAGAAACAATGCTGCATTTACTTTTCCTGGTTTATTAATCCACATATGCTCGTTTTTTTGGGTGATCAGAATCGGTACAACATGGCGCCCCAGGTGGCCCCTGAGCCATAAGTCAACACCAGCGCCAGCGTACCAGGCGCCGGATCCTGCTGATGTATGTATTCACTGATGGTAACCGGAAGAGAGGCAGAGGCCATGTTACCGTAATGCTGAACATTGGTCACCATTTTTTCCGGAGGTACGCCCAGTTGTTCTCTAACGTTATCGAGTATACGTAGATTAGGCTGATGAGGTAGTATAATATCTACGTCGCCAGGCCCGAGGCCATTTCTTTCCAGTATCTCCAGCGCCACTTCGCAGATCCTCGAAGTAGCATCTTTGAACATATGCTTTCCGTTCATCCGGAAATGAGCCGTTGTATCAGTGCGGGTGTAATGTGGCTGTGCAGTGCCTGGCGCCTCGGTCCATAACAGCCGGTACTGGCTGCCATCGGCTTTAATCAGCAAATCAATCACGCCGCCGGGGTGATCGTCGTCCCGGCTTAATACGATGGCGCCGGCGCCATCTCCCAGTAAAATCGACAAATTCCTCCCTTCATCTGAAGTATCCATTCTTTTAGACAACACCTCGCCACATGCAATCAGCACATGTTTGCTCCGTCCGGCCAGCAACCTGGAATAGGCGATTTCCACGCCGTATAGCAGGCCGGAACATTGCGCCCTGATATCAAATACCGGTATGTGGCCGAGGCCCAGCGCCGGCTGGATAAAACAGGCTTCAGACGGATCGTGGTGATCAGGACTGAGGGTATTGATGATCATCATGTCGATATCCCGGGGTGTAAGGCCCGCCTTTGCTATGGCAGCCAGACAGGCTGGTATCAGCAGGCTGCTGACCCCTTTATCGGGCGTTACATGCCTGCGGGTTAATACGCCCGTCCGGGTTTCAATGAATTCTTCCGTAGTGTTCATCCTGCTTACAATAGCAGCATTGCCGATGGTTTGCCCGGGCAGGGCATGACCGGTTCCTTTTATTACTATCGCCATGGTTAATTCTTTTTATGCTGAAAATATTGTTGATACTGCGATCTGAGCACTGTCCGGGATATCTTCCCGTTAGCATTCCGGGGAAGCTCGGGTAAATAGGCGATATCTCTCGGTCGGCAATGGCTTTCGACATTGCTCTTAATATAGCTGGTAACAGCGCTCTTCGTATCTTCCTTCCCAACAACAAGTAACAACATAGCGATAAGCGATTCCTCATCAGGAAGGTCCAGCAGCATGCATTCTTCAATACCTGATACTGAACTGAGTAACCGGGATTCAAAGGCACTCGGATTTACCCACCGGCCATTGGATTTAAACAATTCATCCTTGCGGCCATGATAAACATAGGTACCGTTGTCGGCCTTGCTGAACAGATCGCCGGTATGATACCAGCCATCCCGGAATTTGGCATTGTTCCTTACGGGATCTTCCCAGTATCCGGCCAGCGGATAAGGCGTTTTTACACACAGTTCTCCCGCAACCTGTTTTTCCTTCGGCTCGCTATGGCTATAGTTGAGTTGCAGATCATAGCCTTCCACTACATTCCCTGTATTTCCGGCGCCATGGCTGCCGGGCTTATTGGTAAGGAATACGTGGCCTACCTCCGTACAACCGATACCATCCAGTATCGGATGGCGGGTATATGCTTTCCACTTTTCATACAAAGCAGCCGGTAACGGAGAACCGGCAGAAAAGAATAGTCGCACTTCCTTCAGTGCTGCTGTCAGTTCCGGAGTAGGCGAATGCAATAAAGCCGCGTACATTTTAGGCACGCCAAAAAAGACGCTGGGCTTATAATGTATGATGTTGGCTGCAACACTGGCGGGGTCTGGCCATTGGCCGTCGATTAAAACGCTGGCGCCCGTCAGTAACGGAAAGAAAAAGCTGTTGCCGAGGCCGTATCCGAAAAACATTTTTGGAACGGAATAGATCCGGTCGTGTTGATGGATGCCAAGCGTGTCGGTGGCAAACAGTTTTGTGTTGATGAGCATTGTATCCTGGCTATGCTGTACAGCCTTCGGTCTTCCGGAGGTGCCGGATGTATATTGCCAGAATGCAATACTGTTGGGTTTCTTCCGATAAAAAAAAGTGGGCCTGGAAGAAAGAAAAGCGGTATCATTCAACTGGCTTTCCCGGAAGATTTTATCCGGCGCAATAAATATCGCCTGCCGAAATACCGTCTTGAGCCGTTCCTGTTCTGCATCGTCTATTATAATGGCCGCTGCCCGGCTGTCGTCCAGTATATAAGCCAGCGTTTCCGGCTCTGTTTTCGGATTAAGCGGCACCGGTATGGCGCCGATCTTTAACAAGGCCAGGAATGAGTAAATGAAGGTGGGACTGTCTTTTAATAGCAACAACACTCTCTGTTCAGGAAGAATGCCGGCAGTATGGAATCCGCCCGCAAAACGTCCTGTTTGTTCACAAATAAAATCGCCCTTCAGGAATTGATTGTTGAATAGGATCTGGTGCTCATTGTCGTGGTCACTAACAGACATGAGAATTCTCTCTGCAAGATTATATTGCATAGCGGGTTACTTGATGGTTTAAAATAGGATAGTACTAAGGTTGCTTACAGCCGTTGCCAGGTAAGCTGAAAAGTCATGGGTTTATCGTACACTACCAGGGGAGGCGTTTTCAACACCAGTTTGTCGTCTTGTAAGGTGGCGTAACGGATAAACCTGATTCCGATAAAATTGGGAAAAAGGCTGCCTTCTACCACATGGGAGATCTCACCAGGCTGTTCCTCGGAATAACGCCCATAGTAGGCGTTATATCCGAGGAATGCCGCAGAAGCTTCTTCCGGCGTACAGACGCCCATTGCATCCGACTTGAATCTGGGTCTTTCAGGATTCATGATCTGAACATTCATGTGACCTTTCTCGTCGTACATTAGAATACCGGAAGGTGTGGATCCAAAGAAATGAAGTGATTGTCCGTTGGCGTCCCAGTCGACGCAGTTAGTCAGGGCCCAGGAGCCGACTATAAGGTTTCCAATAGTGGGTTGCATAATGGTATATTGAGGGTATTAAAATCCGGATAGTAAAATCAGGATAGTAAGATAGTAATTATTGTGGAATTATTAACTGGTATAAAAGGAACTGAGAAGAATGAACAGAATGAACAGCATGTTTACGGAGGCGGCTATACGTTCTCTGCTTTATGTCCGTTACCGAACAATCTCTGTACTCATCCGGACACTTAATCAATACACATCATGATTAAGTCTCTGTACATCATATATCTGTAACATGGCATGATAATACCTGCCTCTCCCGCAATACTTCTTCACACTATGAACCTCCTGATCAAAACTATATTCCGCCAGCTATGGCGCCAACGGCTCTTCACTTTCCTCAACATCATAGGAATTGCCATCAGCATCAGCGCCTGTTGGGTGATCTACCGCATCGTCAGTTACGAATATAGCTTCGATAGTCAATTGCCCGATCGCACTAATACCTACCGCCTGGTAACAGGAATGATGTTTGAACAAACAGAAAGTTACAACGGCGGCGCTTCTGCTCCGCTATATTAGTTCCTGCGTGAAGAAGTACCCGGCCTCAAACGGGTGGTACCGGTTTTCTCCCAATGGATCAACGTCGTGGAAACTACGGATCAACGGCAGGAACCTGTTGTTAAAGGTAACGTAAAGGGTGTGGTGGCTACTGATTCTACTTATTTTGCAATGGTGCCTTACGCCTGGTTAGCCGGCAGTCCCGCTACTGCGCTGAATGCTCCGGAAAATGTAGTGCTTACCGAAAGCCGCGCAAAAAGTTATTTTGGTACAACCGCTCCGGAGGCGGTTTTAGGGAAAATAATTACTTATAACAAAGAAAAGAAACGGACGGTAACGGGTATCGTAAAAGATCTGGGCTATCCTACAGAATTTACGGGACAGGAATTTTTCAGGCTTCCTCCTGCAACTTATTCGCTGGGCCAGTGGACCAGCACCGATGGTGCTAACCGGGTGTATCTCCAGCTGGGGCCGGGTACGGATACGGCAAAGGTGCTGGCAATGGTAACGAAGGTGGCCGGCGAAAAATGGGAGGAGAATTTGCAGGATAGCAAGCTTCCCCGCAGCATCAAACGCTGGTTCAAACTGATACCGCTGACTGAATCGCATTTTTCAACTTACATCCCTGAGTGGGAGGTACGTAAAGCCAGCAAACCGGTAATGCACGGACTCATCGGCCTGGGTCTGCTGCTGATCATTGCGGCCAGCATCAATTTTGTAAACCTCGCCACCACCATCGCTATCATTATAAGCTGCTTGGGCCTCTTCGGCCTTGCGGTGCTCATCGCATTCCAGCGTACAAAGGAAATCGGTATACGGAAAGTGCTGGGCGCTACTGTTACCGGCATCATACAGATGCTGATGTTGGATTTTGTGAAGCTCGTGCTTATTGCGTTGGTGATCGCCGCTCCCATTGCATGGTGGGGCATGTCGAAATGGCTGCAGAACTTTGTTTACCGGATCTCCATTGAATGGTGGATGTTTGCGCTGTCTGGTGCGGTAGTGGTGCTCATTGCCATATTTACGGTGAGCTTCCAGGCGGTAAGGGCGGCCCTGGCCAACCCGGTGAAGTCGCTGCGATCCATGTAACAGGGAACCCGGCGCTGCAATACCATCTTTATAGCTGCTTATTTTTCCAAACGTTCCGATAATAATTGTTTCAACAGGCTCAGATGATCATCATCCTTTACAGTGCCGTTGTTGTAAATCGTACGCCCGGTTTTATCAATCAGGTAAAGTTGCGGAATCGGATAGGACGATAATGCATCCCGGATATGATCATCTCCGAATACCAACGTCCAGTTCATGGCATATTTTTCAACCGCCTGCTCAAAAGCCGCGCGATCCTTGTCTACATTGAATGAAATAAGCCTGAAGTCACCTCCCTGGTATTGGTCGTTGATGATCTTTAAATCCGGTATCTCCCTCACACAAGGTCCGCACCACGACGCCCAGATCTGTATCAGCACATACTTTCCACGGAGCCTGGATAATTCAATTTTGTTATTGTTGATGTCGGCTGCTGTAAAATCCGGAAAATTGCTGTTGGTGGTGATAGCTACTTTATTTTGAAGAATTTCCCGTACATGTTCGGCGGACCTGGAGTGTTTATATTTATCAGGCAAAACTGTATTGTAATACCGCAGCATCTCTTCCGGTTTTAAGCATATCACCGGAAGTATTCTCTCCTGAAGTACCCAAAAGGAGATGTATAGATCCGGGAATTTTTGAATGAACTCAAATTCTTTATATGTCACCGTATCGGCCATCCTGAATGCCTGCATCCGGAGAGCGGTATCGCTTCCGAATTCGCTCATGTTTTTCATGATAAAACTTAAATGAGCATCCTGTTTTTCTTTTATAAAGGCATCATAAGTGTTACCTCCTAATCGGGCGTAAGGAACAAGATTTACAGATCGCTTTTCGTCGATCGTATAATATTTACCCGTATCAGGCAATGATACCACAACGACATCGGAATTTCCTTTTTTAAAAAAGGCCCTTCTGGCAATATAACTGGTATCACTGGTATGGTAGTATATCGAGATCAACCCATAAGGAGCAAACAGCTCCCCGTGCCACTCCTGGTTCCCTTTGGGATCTATATCGTGGCGCCTGATCCCGTCGCTCACTGTTATAGCAAAGTTTTGCTGATTCAATGGTGGCGTAAAAACGAATCTGACATGCGCTGAGTCATTCGCTAACGCTGAAAAACACGTGAATAGGAGCAATGCGGAGAATATACCCGGGTAACTTTTCATCTTGCTAATAACAATTATTTTGTTATTAAATATATTACACAAAATGAATGATGGGTGGATGACCGTTGTTAAAGTTTCGCCAAGACTCCCATAACTTATCTTGCAGCCCTGAACATCCGCCAGAGCTTTATCTTCAATGCCAGCCAGCCTATGAATGCATAAACGAGTAACAGAATACCCAAATGTCGTATATACGGAAACGTTAGTCCCACCGCGCCTTTCTGAATCAACAGAATTTTAAATGCCTGTAAAAACGGCGTCAGTGGAATAATGTTGGCCATAAACTGAACGAAAGACGGCATAGCGCTGAGCGGCCAGGTAAAGCCGCTGATGATAAACGCCGGCGAAGCAATCACCATCAGTATTTGCGTGGCTTTTAACGCATCCGGTATAAGTATGCTCACAAATACACCGAGGAAGGAGGCGGAGCCTACAAAAAATGCAGTAAGCCATATAAAGTTCAGAATACCTTCCGGCAATGGCACCCGGAAAAGAATATGCATCAGATAATAAACTGCAACAATCAGGATAGAAAAAAGCCAGATGGGAATCACTTTTATCAGCATAATAGGGAAGGCCCATCTGCGCATGCCACGGTACTCTTCCACGAAAGAACCCCGCTGGAACTCCGCTGCAAAGCTAACGGCCATCGCCAGCAGGATCACCTGTTGCAGTACTACCGCCAGCATGGCCGGCCACATAAAAATCAGGTAGTTACTGGTAGTATTGAAGAGCGTGATATAGTTGGTTTTGAAAGGCTCATACTGGGTGGCTGCCCTCACTGCCGGCATCCCCATTTTCTGTAATCCCTTGATGGATACACCCGCGGAAAATGTACCAATGGTCAGCTGCAATGCCTTGGAAGCGAAGTTGGCCGTTAATACGTTTCCGGTGTTAACATATACATTCACTTCAGGATATTTCTTCTGCAATATATCCGCTTCAAAACGGGAAGGGAGCATCACTACAGCAGCTGCTTCTTTCCTGATCACTTCACTGTTCACGTTGTCGGGCTCCCGCAGATATTTCAGCACCTTAATACTTTTATTATCTCCCAACATCTCCACCAACTGGTTAGATAACGGGGTATTATCTTTATCGATTACGATTACAGGTATATTCTCCACCTTCCCGCTTTTGTACACAAAACCCAGCAGTGTGGCATAAAAGACCGGCGCCAGGAAAAAGACGGTGCGCAGGGTGGAATTGCCAATGAACAGCTTGAACTCACGTTTCAACAATCGGATAAATTCTTTCATGCCTGATTATTTCAGTAAAACAGTTGCATTTACCAGTATATCTTTCACCTTACTCATATCTTTAGGTTGCACCTTGATCTCATATATTGCATCCTGTATCTGGTAGTCAGGATAAGCGGTGGTGATATCCGCATAACGGGTCAGCTGCCTGATATACGCGACGGTTCCATCCACGTCTTCTTTATTGTACGATACCTGCATTTTTATATCCTGCCCTGTTTTGAAGGGCGCAATTTTGCTTTCCGGTATCGTAAAACGGAAGTACGTGCTGCCGGGTATATATCCGTTGAACAGCGCAAAGCCGGCCGTAGCCAGCTCTCCGGGATTCAGGCTGATCGTTTCTATTTCCATATCGTTGGTAGCAATGATATACCGCTCCGAATAAGCAACGTTCGCTTCCTGTAATGCGCCCTTTGCCTGGGATGCCTGTCCGGCGGCCATTTCCACTTTTTCAATACGGGTACCTCTTTTTACATCGTCCAGTTCTGCTACTACGGCATCATACTGGGCTTTTGCTCCCTGGAATTTTGCATAGATCTCATCGTAAGACTGAGGCGACATCAGGCTGTCGTTGAACATATTGGTTGCCCGTTCATACGATTTTCTCGCAAATTCATATTGCTCTTTCAATCCTTTATACTTGGCCTGCAGTTGTTTCAGCTGATCGGCTGTAGCGCCATTGCGCGCCATCTGCTCCTGTGCGGTGGCGGCATTAACGGCCCCCTGCGCCTGTGCAATTTTTGCCGAAACCTCCGGTACATCCAGCAAAGCCAGGGTGTCGCCTTTCTTCACTGTTTGTCCTTCTGCTACATAAATTTTCAGTATCCTGCCGGTAACTTTAGGCGCAAAAGAAATGACGTCCTTTTTAGCTTTTCCTTCCACCCGGTCAGCATCCCGCTTTTTCGAAGCACAGCCTGCCAGTGCCAGTAAACCGATCAATAATATGCTGCTGGTTATTTTCATTTTATCGTAGTTAATTTTAGTAATCGTTGTAGCTGTCTGCATAAGTTAATATAGTTTATTAACATCCAGTTCCTGTGTCGACCGCATCATTTCAATAGCAGCTCTGCGCTGATTGAAGATCGCATTTTGATATTCCAGCTCGGCCGTCTCCAGGTCGTTTTCTGCATCTATCAGCTGAGTGGATTTGGACATACCATACCTGAACTCCTTCTCGGCCTGTACCAACGCATCACCGGCTATTTCCTGCTGCTTTTTCTTCAGCGCAATCTGCGCATTGGCGATATCATAATTAGATTGATTGTTGGCCTGGTTCAATGTGAGTTTACGTAATGCATCATACTTCTGATTCTCCAGCAACTCCTGGTCGATACGGGCAACTTCGATGGCATGTTTGCCTTCCCTGCCATCGAAGATCTCCCATTTGAATCCAACACCAGCCAGTACTAAAGGGAATATATTCAGATTCGTAGGCCGCCAGTCGAGCTTATGGCCAGGGTAACCAATTGCCGGGATAGGAGGGATGATGTTATCAGACGATTTAATCCTGCTGCCATAGAGACCGAAATACGCGGCGGATGCCATCAGCTGTACTTTTGGGATCCACCAGGTTTGTTCTGCTTTTATTTTATAGGCAGACGCATTAATACCGTGGTTCAATGCCCGGATCTCCGCGCGGTCTGCTATCGTTTTCTGAGGCACTGGCGGTGTCATGGGCACCAGTACAGGCTCAATAAGCCGAAGCCTGTTTTTGTCGATACCGGTCAATACCTCCAGTTGGGTCAGTAGCAGTTCCTTCTTCCCTTCATATTCCGCTACTTTAGCATCCAGTGTAGCTTGCGCTACTTCTATTTTTTTATGATCGTAGGGGGTGATGAGTCCATATCCCAACGCTTTGTCGGCCGTTTTACGGTTGGCATCCAATCTCTTTTTCGCTTCATCCAGCACGCGTTTCGACTGATGCACCAGTGCCAGCTGATCATATGCCCGCGATACCATCGCTACTACTTCATCACTCGTTTTTTCCAGCAATGTATTTTCAGACAATTTCTTTTCTCCCAATGCTTTGCTGAGATATTTTACTTTGCCACCGGAATGCAACAGCATTTTGGCGTCTGCCTTTGCCAGCCCCGAAAAACCCGATGCCGTAATGTTGTTGTTGTATTTACCTTCCGGGATATTCAGAAACGGCGCCAGGTTCAGCTCGGGAGATATAACGCGCGCAGTGGCATTCATGTAGCCCGCCATACCGCTTACTTCCAGCGTGGGGAGGTAAACATCTTTGAGTTTGTGCTGATCAAGACCGGTAAGTTTATTTTTGGTGATCTGACCCCGAAGGTCCGCATCCCGCACCATGGCACTGTCAAGCAATTCCCTGAAACCCGGCGCTGTTTGCGCCCGGCAATAGTTGTAAAACAAAAGTGAAAGGAGTAGGAAAGTCAGCTTACTTTTCATCGATAGCATATATTTTATTATATATAGATAGATACCACACGGGTGGTATCTTTAATACAAGTTCAGAATATCGTTTAGTTCCTCAGGCGTTAACCATATCTATAAAAAAGGTCATATATCCTGACTTTATAGTGTTCGTTTATTCAAATTAACACATAAAATAAACTAATGTTTGATTGCTCCTTTGATATCGATAAATTATATATGGTTTTATTTTTTATTCAATACGGGACTATAACGCTTCGTATAGCCGGTAGCGGGGGAAGGGGACTGCCTGGCATACTGCTTTTGACCGTGCCGCCGCAGCCATTGTTTAAGCAGCTCGGCGCATAGCAGGTAAACTATCACCAGTACAATGATGTAAAGAAGAATGTTCCAGGGAAGAGGTTTGAATCCAATGCTGCTACTGAAAGGAAGATAGGGAAGCAGCCATCCTGCCAGCAGGCAGCCGGATACGCTTATCGCCAGCTGAGGCGCGGGTTTGCTTTGAATAAACGGCAGCTGTTCTGTACGGATGATGAAAACAACAAGTACCTGTGTAGCCAGGGATTCCATGAACCATCCTGTTCGGAATAATTCCGGTCCAACTGCAAAATAACCGTGTAATAAAAAGAAAGTGAGCAAATCAAATGCAGAGCTGAGCAGGCCAAACAGGATCATGAAACGCCGGATATCTTTCATATTCCAGCTTTGTGGGGTAAGGATATATTTTTTATCAACATGATCGGTGGGGATAGTAATCTGGGAGGTGTCGTACAAAAAATTGTTGATAAGTACCTGAACCGGCAACATGGGCAGGAACGGAAGAAACAGGCTGGCAGCAGCCATAGAGAACATGTTCCCGAAATTGGAGCTGATGCCCATTCTGATGTATTTCATGGTATTACCAAACGTTTTCCTGCCTTCCAGTATCCCTTCTTTCAGTACCAGCAGATCTTTGCGGGTAAGAATAATATCGGCCGCATCCTTGGCTACTTCTGCTGCACTGTTGACGGTAATACCAATATCAGCGGTCTTTAATGAAGGCGCGTCATTTATACCATCTCCCATATAACCTACTGCCCGGTGCTTTTTTTTCAATACCTGGATAATCCTGTTTTTCTGTTCAGGCGCAAACCTCGCAAAGATAGTTGTATCGGATATCCGTTGAAGTAATGCTTCATCACTGAGACCATCTGTTTCCACACCTGTTATCATACCCTTTACCGGCAAACCAATCTCCCCGCAGATATGTTGTGTAACCAGGTGATTGTCGCCGGTAATAATTTTCACTTCAACTCCCATGTTTTGCAAGGCGTTTATAGTATCCGCAACAAACGGTTTGGGTGGATCCCTGAATATAGCGAATCCGGATAATTGCATATCCTGCTCATCTTCCTTTACATATCTTTCACTTGCCGGTACATTTCTGACAGCTACGGCAAGTGCCCGGAACCCTTCACTGCTAAGGTTTTCATAAAGTAAATGCGCCTGCTCGCGTAACTGCTCATCCATGATGCAATGCTTCATTACTTCATCCGGTGCTCCTTTGCAGATCAACTGGTACCTTCCGTCGTCTGATACTACCACACTCAAACGCTTGCGGGAAAAGTCAAAAGGGATTTCGTCTTCTTTTTTAAAGGAAGTAATGTCGGGCTGGCTATAATGCAGAATAGCATCATCCAGCGGGCTATGGATACCGCTCTGGTAATAACTGTTCAGGTAAACATATTTAAATACTTCCGTTGATTCCTGGTTATGCAGATCTATACATCGCACCAGCGCTATTTTATCTTCGGTAATGGTGCCGGTTTTATCAGTACACAATACTTCCATACTTCCGAAGTTTGGTATGGCAGTGATGTTCTTAACGATCACTCCTTTTTTAGCCATATGAACAGCTCCCTTCGCCATCGTAACACTCATGATCATCGGGAGCAGTTCCGGCGTGAGACCTACAGCTACTGCCACTGCGAACATAAGAGATTCCAGCAGGTTGTGTTTGGAAATAGCATTGACGAGAAAGATAAACAACACCAGAAGAAGGGTTACTTTCATAATCAGATAACCGAAATCGCGGATACCCCGGCTGAAATCCGTTTCTATAGGACGTTGTATCAGCTTTTCTGCAATTTTTCCAAACTCACTTTCTTTGCCTGTTACTACAACCACCGCCTGTGCTACGCCGGATATGACATTGGATCCCATGAATACGGTATTATTTAAGGAACTTAGTCCATCGGCCGTTTCTGTTAATGGATCGCTTGTTTTTTCTGCCGGAAATGATTCTCCTGTAAGCGACGATTGATTTACAAAAAGATCTTTTGCTTCCAGCAGGCGGGCGTCGGCCGGAATAATCTTACCGGCGTTGAGCCGGATGATGTCGCCCGGGCACAGGTCTTCCGGAAACAGTTCCTGCCAGCTTCCATCTCTAAGCACCTCTACTTTGTTCCGTATACTATTCTTCAATGCAGCTGCGGCATTACGCGCATCATGTTCCTGCCAGTAGTCCATGCCAACACTGAGCAGCACGATAAAAATGATAATGATGGCGTTTATGGTTTCTCCCATAGAAAGAGAAATCATACCGGCTATCATCAGTATTATTACAAGTGGACTTTTAAAATGTGACAACAACTGGAGCCACTCTGCCGTCTTTTTTTTATCATCTATTGTATTAGGTCCATATAGATGAATACGTCGCCCGGCTTCTTCGGAAGTAAGGCCCTGCGTAGCGTCTGCCTTTAGCGCCAACAAAACGGAGCTGGTGTCGGCGGCGGCAATTTCATATATCAGGTTTTTTTCCCCTGGTTGCATATATGTGATATTAGAAAATCGTTCGGAATGATTTTTTAAAGCGCTCGCGACAAGCCTTTTCCAGTTCTTCCCTGTGATCGGGATGAGCGATGCTGATCAGCAAACGTGCTCTTTGTTCCAGGCTTTTGCCATACAGATTCACCACACCAAATTCAGTGACTACGTAGTGTACATGTCCTCTTGTTGTTACCACTCCGGCTCCCTGTTTCAGACTGGGCACGATACGGGAAATGCCTTTGCGTGTAGTGGAAGGCAATGCAATCACAGGTTTTCCACCTTCCGACAATGCGGCTCCCCGCATGAAATCCATTTGTCCGCCTATACCTGAATACTGATAGGTGCCAATAGAATCCGCACATACCTGCCCGGTAAGATCAATCTCTATAGCACTGTTGATGGCTACCACTTTGGGGTTTTTGCGGATGATATCACTGTCATTTACAAAGGAAACATCCATCAGGCTTACATAGGGATTGTTATCAACGAAATCGTAAACCTTTCGCGTTCCCAATATAAAACTGCTGACAATCTTTCCTCTTCTTATTTCCTTATGTTCATTGGTGATGATTCCTTTTTCAACCAGTGATACCACGCCGTCAGAAAACATTTCTGTATGTAAGCCCAATCCTTTATGATTGGTAAGCTGCTTCAATACTGCATCCGGGATGCTGCCAATTCCTACCTGGAGCGTTGCGCCATCGTCGATCAGCCCGGCAACATAAGCCGCAATTTTTTCAGAAACATCATTCGTTTCTGTTGCATAACTCACCTCCGGCAACTCCGTGCTTTGCCATACCATGGCGTCGAAACGGGAATGATGAATAACGCCGTCGCCCATCACCCGTGGCATTTGCGGGTTAACCTGGGCGATCACAATTTTTGCATTCCTGACAGCGCTGAAAGCAGCGTCAACAGAAGTGCCGAGCGTACAGTAACCATGTTCATCAGGCGGCGATACATGTACCATGGCAACATCCAGGGGAAGATATCCCTTTTCAAACAGATGCGGGATCTCACTCAGAAAGATGGGTACATATCCTCCGCTGCCATTATTCACCCATTCTCTTACATTGGCGGAAACAAACAGGGAATTCAGGCGGAAATGCTCCTGTACAGCCGGTTGGTTCCATTCTATATTTCCGTAGGTACTGATAGAGACCAGTTCTATATCGCTCAGCTGCCCGGCCTTTTTAAATAAGCCGTTTACAAGGAACAATGGTGTGGCTGCACTGCCATGAACGAAAACACGGTCGCCACTGCGCACCAGCGATAAAGCTTCTTCTGTTGTCTGATAGGAAATTTTTGACATAATAGTAATGAGTATTTTTGTACTGAGTTGTTATCAGGCACTTCCAGCCATTCCCGGATTTGCTGGTCAAAGTTCGGTCGCCGTTTTTGGATAGTTTATAACTATTGTCAGGATTTAAACTGATTTATCTCATTATTTGCGGGAAGCAGCCTGTATAATATTGCGTACCAAACGGAATTAAAGATGCAGACCTTGAATTCAATCCAGCCCCCACTGCCGCAAGGACTGGCGGGTAAAGACATCCCAGGCCTACAACAACAGTATGGCAAAAATGTTTTTGAAGCAACATCTTCACGTGGTTTATTCTTTATACTGAAAGATCTCGTACGGGAACCGATGTTTTTGTTATTGCTGTTTGCAAGCCTTCTTTATTTTATGCTGGGAAGCATTACCGAAGGCACAACGATGTTGGTGGCCATGATGCTGGTGAGTGCTGTTTCCGTATACGAGGGGGCCAGGAGCGAAAAGGCATTGGAGGCGCTGAAACAGTATACAGCTCCCAGCGTTTCGGTGGTACGCGATGGCATCCTGGAATCTGTGGCAACCAGCGAACTGGTACCCGGCGACCTGATCTTACTGCAGGAAGGGGACCTGATTCCTGCAGATGGCCAGGTCATAGACGCCAACGATCTGACCGTTGATGAGGCTATCATTACCGGAGAATCTTTCCCGGTGGAAAAGAATACCACACCCGAAAACAACCTGGTACTTCAGGGAACTACCATCAATGCAGGTAAATGTACCGTCAGGGTAACTACTACCGGAAGCCGGACGGTATTGGGCAAGCTGGGTAAAAGTATAGACGCCCCGCAAACTTCGCGGACGTTGCTGCAGGAACAGGTTAACAATACCGTACGGCGCCTGGCCGTATTTGGCGTGGCAGCTTTCCTGCTCATTTGCCTGGTGAACTACATTAAAAGTCATGATATCACAGGCAGCCTTTTGCTGGGACTGACATTGGCAATGGCTGCCATTCCTGAAGAAATACCCGTTGCATTTTCGTCATTCATGGCTTTGGGCGCATTTTATATGTCGAGGATGGGGATCATCTGCCGGCGGCCGCAAACAATAGAATACCTGGGTTCCATGAATGTGCTATGCCTCGATAAAACCGGTACTATCACGGAAAACCGGATGAATGTGGCCATGATATACGACTATAATGCTGATAAGCTTACTGACCTGGAACAGGAACAATTACAAAGTTCCCGCGTATTGTATTATGCAACACTGGCCTCGGAACACCCGGCATTCGACAGCATGGAAAAAGCAATTATCAATGCCTATGAACAGCAAAAGGATGTTGAATATATGCCCGCTATGATTCATGAATACCCGCTGGAAGGGCGTCCGCTGATGATGACGCATGTATATCCTTCTCCGCAGGGCGCCCTGGCAGCCGCAAAAGGAGGGCCGGAGCGGATTATGGCCGTTTGCCGGCTGGATCAGGCAACCATGGCCAGGCTTAACGGCATGCTGGCGGCCATGGCGGAAAAAGGATACCGGATCCTGGGTGTAGCCAGCGCCATGGCCGACAGGGAAAAATTACCAGCACACCAGGATGATTTCAACTGGAAGCTAGAGGGATTTATCAGCCTGTACGATCCGCCCAGGCAAAATGCCGCCCAGGCTATAAAGGACTTATATAATGCCGGTGTAGACGTAAAACTCCTTACTGGTGATTACCCGCGTACAGCTATTCATATTGCCGAAAAAACGGGTTTGAAAAATAGCGGGAATTATATATCTGGTGAAGAGATAATGAAGATGGAGGAAACGCAATTGCAGGAAACGCTGGTAAGAACAAACATTTTTGCACGCATGTTTCCTGAAGCCAAACTGAGAGTGATCAATGCCCTGAAAACAATGAACCTCATCACAGGAATGACGGGAGATGGTGTGAATGATGGCCCGGCGCTGAAAGCAGCCCATATCGGTATTGCAATGGGGAAAAAGGGAACAGAAATAGCAAGGCTCGCGGCCGACATGGTGATCACAGACGATAACCTGGCAAATATTCCCGAGGCAGTCAGGCAGGGACGAAGGATCAACAACAATCTGAAAAAAGCAATACGCTATATTATGTCCATTCACATCCCTATCATACTTACTGCCACTGCACCATTGCTGCTGGGATGGAAGTATCCTGTTATTTTTGATCCCATACATATTATTTTCCTGGAATTGATAATGGGGCCCACCTGTTCTTTCTTTTTTGAAAAAGAGCCGGTTGAAACAGCTGCCATGAAAAAGCCGGTCAGACGCCTTTCAGGGGGATTGTTTACTACCGGCGAAACCCTGATTACTATTGTACAGGGACTTGTGATCACTGTGGGAGTATTGGGGATTTATCACTATTTTATGAAAACAGCATCCCTTGAAGTCACCAGAACTGAGGTATTCATAACATTGGTAATCAGCAACATTTTTCTGACATTCGCGAACCGGTCCTTTACAGAAAATATCCTGCATACCATCAGGTACAGCAATAAACTGGCTCCACTGATTGTGGCAATCTCTATTCTTTTTATAGCGGCTATATACTTCATTCCGGTGTTGCGCGGTTTATTTGGAATAGCCGGAATTAGCCTGTCATGGTTCCTGATAGCCATGCTAACAGCCTTTATTTGCGTTTTCTGGTTTGAGATTTATAAGTCAATATTGTTCCGGAGAAGCAGGCCGTAAAACCGATGGCGCCCTACGAAAAGGCGCCATCGCAAATAAACAGTATTTTCTGCCCGAAGCCTGATTCAACAGGCGGGCTGCATTTTTATTCGTTGATAAGGATCACCTTTAACGCTTTTTTCGCAGCAGCATTTCCGAAGGTTTCATATGCATGGATGATATCGTTCAGTTTGAAGCGGTGTGTTACCAGCTTAAGGGCGTCGATCTTCCGGGCATTGACTGTTTTTAGCAACATGGGAGTAGTGACGGTGTCCACAAGCCGCGTGGTGATAGTGATATTCCTGGCCCACAGGTTCTCGAGGTGAATCGTGGCACTTTTGCCGTGCACACCCACATTGGCAATGGTACCACCCGGAGCCACCAGCAGCTGGCAAAGCTCGAATGTTGCCGGGATGCCCACTGCTTCAATAACGGTATCCACTCCCACACCTCCTGTCAGCTGCATCACTTTTTCTGCTGCATTCTCCTGACTGTTGTTGATTACCCTTGTGCCGCCAAATTGTTGGGCTACCTGCAAACGGTTATCGTCCGGATCTATCATGATAATTTCAGCCGGTGTGTAAAATTGCGCGGTAAGCAGGGCTGCCAGGCCAATGGGACCTGCACCTACAATGGCGACGGTGCTGCCAGGCTGCACTTTGCCGTTCAATACACCACATTCAAAGCCAGTAGGCAGAATGTCACTCAACATTACCAGCGCCTCTTCGTCAGCATTTTCCGGTATCCGGTACAAACTGGTATCGGCATGTGGAATCCGCACGTACTCCGCCTGTGTACCATCTATCAGGTGACCCAGTATCCAGCCTCCGTTTTCACAATGCGAATACATACCCCGTTTACAATAACTGCATTTTCCGCAGGAGGTAATACAGGAGATGAGCACATGATCTCCTTTCCTGAAATTCGTAACGGCCGTCCCTGTTTCTTCCACAATCCCAACACCCTCATGACCGAGTATACGGCCATCTGTAACTTCCGGCACGTCGCCTTTCAAAATGTGGAGATCGGTTCCACAGATGGTAGTTCTGGTGATGCGCACAACGGCATCAGTAGCCTCCAGGATGGATGGTTTCGGCTTTTCTTCCCAGGCTTTATTGCCCGGGCCATGATAAACTAATGCTTTCATATGATCGGTATTATCTGTCTGCAAACTACGTTTCCACCGGCCGGCTTTTTATGATCGTCATTAGGGGAAGGAATGATTGCCGTCATGATATGGAAATAGGAAGAAGGAATCTCAGGGGCATTTCAATAAATATGATCTCCTTTAATTAAATTCGCAATATCCCTTAATACATATTTATCCCTTCAGTAATGGAACAGGTTGCATTGATAAAGATCATTCAGGAAGATATAGTACTGCATAATGAGGATCACGGAACGAAACCCGGCGACATTTACGTCAGGCCCGCCTGGAAAGAGGCCTATTACAACCCTGCAAAAAAGACCGGCAACGGCGAGGTAATCGTAAAACCACTGGCGGTATGGATGGGGATACCATTCTATATTATTGCTATTATCACCATTGTGATTTTAAGCCAGCGGAATTACCTGATGTTACTGGTGCCTGCAGCAGCGGTAGCTGGCATACTTTTTTATGGACACCAGTATCCGGCGCCGTCAACGATTGTCAACGCTATAGGTATTACCTACAAGAACCGGACATTTAAATGGGCCGATCTCAATGGCGTCTTCATTGCTTCCTGGCTCAATGGGAGGCAGGCATATTTCGAACTGATACTGCTTCATACAGATGGCAAACTAATGTATATCCGGCTGCCCAGTGGATATTCTATGGCGGCATTAGGCACGGCTATACGCGATTTTCAACCCGCCGATTGGAAACCGCTTTCAAGAATGAAGAATTAGGAATGAAGAATTAAGAAACAGCGTGAAGATATTAGCGAGTAGTTATTCGCTAATATCTTCACGCTGTTTCTTAATTCTTCATTCCCAATTCCTCATTCTCAAAGGCTGTACGTCCAAATATCCCCGTTCCGCATCGTTATCTTCGGGCTGGTATACAACAATGTAGTGCCATCTGTATCATACACATAAAAATGGCCGGTTTCGATATTGGTGTTCATAAATAATTTAATCCTGTCGGGGCCGTAGGCTCTTTCTATGTCGCCCCACCTGGCTCCCGTGGCATCGCTGATGAAAATAACTTTCTTTTGCAGCCACTTGGCGTAAATAGCGTTATGATCCAATGTGGATACCGCGCCTGCACCGTAGAAGATTCCGTATAACCGGTTGTTGTTCGTAACGATACCGGCGGAAGTGATGTATTGGTCGCCCGTACCCTGGTTAGTGGTCAGCACCTGGCTGGCAGGGAAATTAACCGGACTGCTGCCAAGGCTGTACCTTACTTCTGTACCATTCATATGCATAACCATCAGGTAATAACTGCTACCTCCATACGTAAATTTCTTTACGTCCTGCGCTACTCTTCCTTCATTCAATACATCACCCGTGTAACTGAAATTAATCATATCGGAGCTGGTAGCATGGTGCACGGCGAAGGCATGTCCTGTACTGGTATAGTTGAAATCGTTGAAATAAAGGTGATATACGCTATTCTCAAGGTATACCACATTGGAGCCGTTTACATCGGCGTTGTTCCAGTTGGCATAGCCGCTCATATTAAGCAGGTAGGAGGCATTGCCGGCAGACGGTGTCCAGTTCACCCCATTCGGAGAAGTGGCATAAGCCGGTTTGTTCAGCGCCGGAGATCCGCCATAGGTCGTATAATACATCAGCCACGTGTTGTCCGGCTTCTTGATAACAGTTTCGTTATTAACGTGTATCATCACACCTTTGTCTATCATTAGCGCATGTGGATTGAAGGTAAGGAAGTTGTCGTTGCTAACGGTAACTGATATACGATCGTTGCCGCTGGTGGTACCATCCCAGCCGCCGAAATATACGTTCCAGGCCCCTCCGTTGCTGACTGCATTCGGTGCATAGATATTGCTGTTGCCTCCCGGCTGCGCGGATATGATTGGGTAACGGGCATCGTAGTTCCAGTTGCTCATCATATTCGGGTTGAATGATCCGGAGCCAACGTTGCGTATCTCATTCTGCTGGTAAGTATTGTCGTTACCCAAAAAAGTAAAATGGCTCAGCTGCGAATCATACCCGGCCCCGGCTTCAGCCAGCTGGAATACATAGTTGCCTACATCATCCTGTCCCAGTTTATTGGCAACAATACGTATACCGTTGGCATTAACTGTTGCGGGCAACGGCAGTATGATCCAGTCGTGCTGCGGGGTAGGGAAAGCCGTGTCTGATGCGGCCAGTATCCAGTTGGTACCATCAGACCAGTAAATATCGAAATTGACAGGAAACCCTAATGCGCCACTGGTATAATAGCGCGGATACAGTTTTATATAGTTCACGTTATGAAAACCGTTAAACCAGTAGGCGGCCCACTCCTGAACGTTGGCGGTGGAATGAGTGTTGGAGCTCCATATCGTGGTTTCATTCGTGTCCGCAAGCGCTGCTGCCGGCCATAATGCGGAAGAAGCGGCAACGCTGGTAACAGGTATATCGGTACTGCTGTAGGTGATAGCACCCACTAACATGCCCTTATTATTGGGGATACGTTCCAGGGTGGCTGTTTTCCTGCAGGCATTAAAGGCAATGAAAACTCCCGACAAACAAAGAAATAGACAGATTGAATTTTTCATAACTCAGAATTTTGGTTTATGCGCTAATAGTGAAATAGGCAGGGTGTGGAAAAAGATAAGGCACATTCCGGCATGCAAGTCCCTGCATCCTTTGCGGATGAATGTCAGAGCACTGTTCTCTATTTATTACGGCAGATGCGTTGCTGATAACAACGCGTAATGAATGTAGAAAGAATTGAGGGAATAACTGTCCTGTACTGTCCTAGTCGATCTTTGCCGTATATAGGGTTGTGGTATAATCAAACCTGATCTTCCCGTTTTCTTCATAACAATTGAACAACGCTGCCAGTTCCGCCAGCATGGCTGCACAATCTGCATCTTCTTCTGAAGGCAGAAAGGAGGTCGATAACAAACGGCCGCGCAGCTGCTCGTAGTCCAGCAGTTGCGTGTGCGTGAATGTCTGCCTGCAGTACCCGGACGATGAAAAAAATGAAGTATGCCTGTCTTCCGCTGCCAGGTCTCTGTTACGCGCTTCATAACCTCTTCCGAACCGGGCAATGATGCGCTCATAAGCAGCTGAAAAATCCGTTGATATATCACGTATATTCCATAACAACAGAATATGTGCATCAGGCCTGGCAATTCTCCTGAATTCCTGCTTCGCTTCCTGCTGCGCAAACCAATGAAACGATTGTCCCGCAAGGATAATGTTGATACTGTTATCGGGCAGGGAAGTGTTTTCTGCCGTGCCGTTAATACTATGAAATCTGTCATATCCCTGCAGATACTTTTCTGCTTCCGCTCGCATCGCGTCATTCGGCTCTACTCCGTAAACGGTATGACCGTTATCGAGAAACAACACAGATGAAATACCTGTGCCCGAACCGATATCAGCTACCTCCATCGCGCTATGCAGGCCAATAGCGGATGTCAGATGATCTATGATGGCAGCAGGATATCCGGGGCGAAACCTGGCGTAGTTGTTGGCGCGGTTCGTAAATCTGGTAGTATTGTTCATATTTGTTTGTATAACACCATCTGTTAATAAGGTTTCAGGAAATTGCCGGTTTGATTGAATGGATAGGTCAACAGCTTTATTTGTCTTTCATCAACTCAAATGTATATATAAGTTCAACACCACACAAAACAGAAATAGATAAGACAGAATTAACGATAATATTTTTTGCATATCAGAATTTTTCTTTTACTTTATAGGAATGACGATAGTTGCCCGGCTTAACCTGAAATAGATAAACTTATTGCCAGAAGACCCTTGACCCGAACTAAAGTTTCCTATTTACCAAGCTAAAGATCAAACCCTTAAAGTATTGCTGATAACCCGTGCGTTGTGTTGTTTTACCTAACTCAAAAAATAAAGCTTATGGAGCATTTGCTAAACTATGACGACAGCAGAGCGCTTGCTTTTCAAAGACCTTCTCTGAAATCCGTCGATGAAAAGACCCTTGCCGAAATGCCTGTGTACAACATTCTCTGCGGTAAAGGTGCAGGACTGCCCTTCGATTATCTCATGACAGATATCTATTCAGGATGCCTTCCCATCAAGAGTATCTGCTATGGTAACTGCTCTGCAGCCGAATACTGGATCAACAAAGGCCATAACTTTGGAATGCGCCGTATCAACAATTTTGATGAAAAGGAATTCAGAAGCTCCATTGAGCAGTTGCCCCGCGAACAGCGATGGCTCCGTCAGGGCTGGGTTTCCGACTGCTCCCTGTCGAAGAAAGCCTGGGACGTATTGGCCGACGCTTCGGATATACTGGCGGAGTATAACATCCGCCTCGTCATCATCTCTAAGGTATTCACCGATCCCAGTGAAGCCGTTATGCAGCGGTTGGCAAAGAACAAAGCAGAATTAAGGGTTTCTATTTCTGCTATCGATACCAAAAGAGAGATAGAAAAAAGATTTGATTCCCTCGAAGCGTACCGGCAGGCAGGAGGCATGGCGGTGCCTTACCTGATGTCGTTCAAATTTGCAGATCATGCATTGAAAAATAATCAGGAACTGATCGTAGAAAAAGTGGTGGCAGACGATTATGTTGCTGCGGAACACCCGCTCAGATTAAGCAACGACAATATCGGTCTGGAAAGCGCTGAAACAGACAGACACTATCATCCTAAGTTCGCAGACCAGACCTGGTTTGGCCGGCTCTACAGCGAAATCGGCAACTTCATTTTACCTCCGCCTACTTTCCTGCCACCGGAATATGATTTCCATTTTCTCAGCTATGCTGATCTCCTGAAAAACGGCAACGCTTTCCGGTTTAATAATCTTCCTACTTACCAGGATCTGATTGAAAAAAATTTAGTTCACAATAATACTTTTGATCATGCAAACTATGACGTTAAATAAGGACTTGTCTACCTTCGAAACAAGTGAAGCCGACATTCTGAACACTATTGCTGCACCGCTGTTCTCGCAGGGATATGCTGCGGAAGATATCGGAGCTATTTCCTCAAAAGCATTGTTGTCCGTTGCCTACTTTTTTGGAGAAGTAATACCTATCGGCAGAGGAAATGATCACATTACGGAAATCAAAACCAGCGCGGAAGTGGGCACAAAAGAAGTTCCGCTTCATAACGATAAATCTTACTGGCGCATACCTCCCCGGTATTTAATTCTCTACTGCCGGGAATCCAGCGGCTTTGAAAATAATCATATGCATGTATCAGATATCCACGGCGCCTTTGAACAACTGAGCGAACAGGAAAAAACTGAACTTTCTGACCGGGTGTTAGATATATATCACCCCTCCAACAGGAGTAGCGGGACACTGAAAGGTAAGCTGGTCAATCATCTCAATGAAGAGGTATTTTACCGCCTCCGTTCCGATACCATCGAAAAAACCTGGGGCGCCTTCAATCACTGGGACCAACTGGTGAACGAGAACTTCATTGAAGTGCCCTTCAATCCCGGTACCATCCTCATCATGGACAACTGGAAATTTGCACACGGCCGGAAATTGACCGCTTTGGAAAATAGCTTTTCAAGAAATATCGACAGAGTACTGATTATGTAAGTTTTTAGTTTTCAGTAAATGTGGTGGAGATTAACGTGTAACCATATACGTTAATCTCCACCACATTTACTGAAAACTAAAAACTAAAGCCTCGCTTCTTTAAAGAATCTGTCGAAGAACAGTACCTGATATATTGCCGCTTTCGACCAATAGGCATGATCATGCGCGCCTTCCTGCTCTATATAAGTATGAGCAACATGTTGGCTTTCCAGGAACTCATGCAGCTTTCGGTTTTGCGCCAGAAATGGATCAGAGATGCCGCAGCTGATAATAAGCGCCTGCTGGCTGAATGCAAAGAGTTTTGCATTGCCGTAAACGGTGTAGCTGGCCCATTTGCTGGCGTCGGTACCGATGATTTTGTCTATACCAAAATCCGGCACAAACGGAACAAAATCCACTGCTCCGCACATGCTGCCCAACACGCCAAATACGCCCGCGTTTTTCAAACCAACATACAACGCACCATGGCCACCCATACTCCAGCCCATGATACCACGGTGATAGCGATCGGCGATAGTAGGGTAGTGCCCGTCTATAAATTGCACCAACTCCTGGCCAAGAAATGTTTCATATTGACTGTTCTTTCTAACCGGACTGTTAATGTACCAGCTGTCGAACTGGCCGTCGGGCAGAATGAAGATGATGCCGTACTGGTCGGCCTGTGCGGGCAGCGAAGGGATATCTTCTTTTAACGTCCTGTAAGGATTACCGCTGTAGCCATGCAATACATATACGGAAGGATATCGCCTGCCCGCCTGCTGCGACGGAGAGATCACAATGGTGTTGATCTGCTTATTCATGGCGCTGCTGAAAACCGGAATAGTGTCAACAGTAGCTGCATGCAACAGTGCTGCCGGCACCAGCAATAGCCAGAGAATAAAAATTGAATGTTTCATACCTGTGTTTATTTTCAAATCCATAATTACTTTGCAGATGTAGCAAAGCTAGGATGACCACCAGTACTAAACATTTACATATGTTGACGTTTTCAGGAAATGTCTTTCCGGATGCGGCTTAATTGTGTTGGCGTTACACCCAGGAATGCCGCTATATGATGCTGTTTGAGCCGCTTTACCAGCTCGGGGCTGTGCCTGATCAGATCCAGGTAGCGCTCTTTCGCGGTCAGGTATTTAAGGGTGATTTCCTGTTCTTCTTTTCCGGCTACCCAGTTTTCTTCAAGATAGTTGATCCAGAAAAAAGCCAGATCGGTGTGCTGGTGCATCAGCGCTTTGAATGAATGGAAGCTGAATTCGAGCACAATGGTGTTTTCCAGCGCTTCAATGGCAAATAATCCGCGCGTTTTTTTTATCAGTGCCGATGTGGAAGCTACAAAAGAGTTTTCCTGGAAAAATCGCTTGATGATGGTATCTCCGCTTTCGTGAATGGTGTAATACGACAATAGTCCCTTGCATATATAGGCGATCTTTTGAGGTACTACCCCCTGGGCCAGGTAAAGCTCCTGTTTTTTTATTTTTTTTAAATGGAGATGGGATTGCATAACGACCTTCGTTTCAGCGGAAAGCGCCGTATATTTTTCCATTGCGGAAAAGAATTCATTCATCCATTCCTCCATTGATGATCCGGGTTAGTTGGTAAAATGATGTAAGGGTAATGCAGCAAGTTAAAGAATCCGCCTTTAAAAGGACGCATTTCCGGTTTACAGGCTACATCATTAATTTTCGTAATTTAACTTCCTGCTCATCACCATAAAACACTTCAACATGACCACAAAGAAAGCGCCTGGTGTTGATAATACCCAGGTTTTTCCCACGCTGCTGGTCGATGATATACCGGCCGCTGTCAGCTTTTATACCAGCCAGCTTGGTTTTACACACCGTTTCTCCTGGGGAAGCCCGCCCACTTTTGCCGGGGTGGATCTGGGCAAAACCACGATACATCTGGGCAAGGCGGCTCCGGGACCTAAAGGATATGCGGAGCTAAACTTTGTAGTGGATGATGCTGATCTCCTTTTTGCCTTTCACAAGGCCAACGGAGTGGAAGTGGTGAGTCCTCCGGAAGATCAGCCTTTCGGCCTGCGAACCTATCAGGTAAAGGATCCTTACAACAACTACCTGGGCTTCGGGCATTATATTTATAACCAGGGCCCTCCGGTTAAAATAGAGCGGATTAGCCTGCCCGTTCGCCTCGAGAAGCGGCTGGCCGCAGTGCTGGAGGAACTGGCAACCCATAACCGGTCGTCGCTTTCCGGCTGCCTCGAAGAAATACTCCTGCATTGCTTTGAACGGGTGGGCGACAGCAGCGCCAGTCCCTTTACCGTGAGCACACTGGAATACATCCAGGAGCTTAAAGCCAAACACGGTATCAACTATGATACGCATGATGCCTACCGCTTCATAGAATAAAGCACCATGCTGTGCCCGCTTTATTAAAAAAGATGTTATCTTGCCGGAGTTTTTATTAAATGAAAATATTAGCTTATTTTGATAGGTAGATTTTAGGCCATGCTATCCGTAAAATCATGTGAGTATTTCAAAACTTCCTGTATTTTTTTCATATCACTATAAAAATTAAAACGGTGCAAACCACAACGCAAATATTTGATTACCAGAAATGGAATGCCCAGCTTCCGGAGTTAAGTCAGCAATACCAACATAATAGCCCATATCCGCACATCGTGCTGGAAAATTTCATGGAGCCGGCGATCCTGGAAGAATGTATCGACGAGTTCAATAAACTGAATGAATCTGATGCCTGGATCAACTATGTACATTTTAACGAAAAGAAGAGAGGACTGAATAAGCTCGATCTGCTGCCTAAAGCTATCAAAAGCACGATCAACGAGCTGAATTCTCCTAAATTTTTGGAATTCCTCAGCACCATCACCGGCATTCAGGACCTGAAGAAAGACGATATGCTGGAAGGTGGTGGCATCCATCAGTCAAAGCGCGGTGGTTTCCTCAATATCCATGCGGATTTTACCGTGCATCCCCACCATCGCAAATGGCAACGCCGTGTAAATGTGCTGGTATACCTGAATAAAGACTGGGAAGAGGCATGGGGCGGAAAACTGGAACTGTGGGACCGTCAGATGCAGGCCTGCGAGAAAAAAGTACTGCCGGTATTCAACCGTTGTGTGATCTTTAACACCGATGCTGATTCCTATCACGGTCACCCTGAACCAATGACCTGCCCGGAGGATCGTTTCAGAAGATCAATCGCATTATACTATTATACAGAAGAAGCCAATCCGTTTCGCCGGGCTACCCACTACAAAGCCCGCCCGGGAGATTCCAAGAAATTCATGGTAAAACTGGATAACGCCATGGTGGCTGCCTACACCGAAATAAAAGGCCGCCTCGGCTCCAACGATAAAATCGTGAGTAAGATTCTGCGCATCCTGTCGCGGAAGAAGAACTAAACAAAGAATTAAGAATATAGAAAGAAGAATTAACAAATAGCGCGAAGACCTTAGCAGATAATAATAATTCGCTAAGGTCTTCGCGCTATTTGTTAATTCTTCTTTCTATATTCTTAATTCTTCACCCCCGGTTCTCTCTTCAAAAATACAAACCCATTCTTCCGGTACAGCTCCTTCAGGTTGTATTGCTTATAATTATCCACCCTGTCTATCTTGGTAACAAAATACACCGGTTTATCAATATCTCCCGAAAGCAACCATTCCTGGCTATAATAGTTTTCATTGGTGGGCTTCTCCATATGTGTATAAAAGAAAGGAGCATAACTCCAATAGCCCAGCACGGTAGTGTAGCAATTTTCCCCCTGGCGTTGCTCAAAGAAGTCGATGGCAGCACCCTGGGAATAACGCTCTACTTTAGGCACCACAATAGCCGCAGCCAGGAAAATAACAAGAGCAGTACCTCCAAAGAAGGCGGCTGCCGCTTTGAGGTAAGCCTTTTTGCGAAGCATCGTCAAACCCACAATCAGCGTCAGCACCATAATCACTCCGGATGCACCGTCCAGGGCACTCCAGGTAACCTCGGCCATCATATTGGCCTTGGCAAACGGATCTGCTACATAAGGAATCAGCTTTTTCACATTCAGTCCTATCAGCGGCACAAACAGCAGCACCAGCGCAATGATCCCACCCAGGATAGCGGTCAGCACAGCCGCATATTTCTTATAAGGCATATCGTGCCGCTCCCATTTATAGAACGTATAGGCCGCCAGGAACGTAACCGGGAACCAGGCGAGCGACGAATAGTGGATGATCCTTGATTGTACAATGGTGAAAAGGATAGCAACCACCCAGAAAAGAATCACCATCCAGCGCTTGAAATCCTTGTCGAAACGGTCGCCGGTGTTATTCCTGAAAAAGGCAGGAATCGCGAACAATGAAGCCGGAAAACAGCCTATCAGCAGCACCACGAAGTGATACCCCGGAAATCCGGCCTGTCCCGCATCATGCGTCGTGAAAAGCCGGTACTGGTATTTCAGGAACTCTGTAATAAACCAGGGCCCGTTCTTCGCTGTTTCATAGCCATACCAGGTAGCGGTTACCAGCGCCGTGAACACCAGGAACAAAAGGGCATGACCCCAGCCAAAGTATATTCTGAAGCGGTTATAGATAAAATATACACCCAACACCAACAGAAATACCATCAGGGCTACCTGGCCCTTCGTTAATATAGCCAGCCCCATAAATACCCCCGACCAGATGGCGTAGTACACCGGCTTTTTCGTAAGACCTTCCTTATCAAAATTATTTCTCTTCCAATGATACAGGATAAAATAATAGAGGGAAACAAAAGTGAACAGGTTAAACCAGGGATCTATAATGCCGGATTTAAAATACATATTCGGAAACAGGGAACCTCCGTAAGCCAGTGCCCATAACAGCCCGAATTTCCGGTCATATATCCGCTGGCCAATCAGGTATACAACAACCAACGTCACTATGCCGCAAAGCGCATTAGGAAACCGCGCCGCAAATTCATTCACACCGAAAACCTTCATCGCCGCACTCTGCATCCAGAAGAACATCGGCGGCTTCTCCCAGAACGGTTTGAAGTTGACATAAATACGCGTGTAATCGTCCAGTTTGATCATTTCCCGCGAACACTCGGCAAAGTTAATCTCATCCCAGTCGAAGAGATGAACCCTCCCCAGGAACGGAATAAAAAACAACGCTGCTACAATGGCCAGTAAAATGACCGTCAGGATTCTGTTGGACCGCATATCTGTATAAAAATTAATAGAATTACAAATATATGATCATATTATATCATTTGCAAACCAGTGGATTAGCGTTAACCGTAACGGCTTCATGTATGATTATATTTAATAATGAGATAATATTTCAGTGGGACAACCTAAATTGGCGCCTATCCTTAAATAACCGTTATGATGAAACCCTCATTTTCAGCGGCATCTTCCTCAAAGGTGCTCAAAATCATTTATGATTACGAAATGTCCAGTTGTGCCTATGTAGCTGCACGCCTAAACATCGCAGAACTGCTTTATGAAAAGCCCAGGCACGTCACTGAACTGGCACAGCTTACCGGCACCAATGCCACTGCATTGTACCGCGTGCTAAGAGTACTGGCAGGAGAAGGGCTGTTCAGCGAAAGCGCTCCGCAGGTATTTTCTTACCTGCCTGCTGCTGCCGCTTTACACGGCGAAACAACCGGCTCTGTTAAGTACTTCCTACAGGCGATCCTGGGAGAGTTCCGCTATGCCTTCGGTAATCTGCTGTACAGTGTCAGAACAGGTGAAACCGGCTTTGATCACCACTATGGCAAGGAAATCTGGGAATATTACCAGGAGCATCCTGAAGAGGCGCTCAATTTCAACAAATCCATGGCCGGCCTGACGCAATATTATTCTCCGGCTGTCATTTCCGGCTACGACTTCAGCCAGTTCCGGACCATCGTGGATATCGGCGGCGGAAACGGGGCACTGCTCTTCAACGTCCTCCACGCTTTCCCCACGGTAAAGGGGGTTATTTTCGATGTGCCTTCTGTGGTGGAACAGGCAGAGCAACTGATCGCCGAAAATGGGCTGCAGGAAAGATGCAGCGCCACTTCCGGCGATTTCTTCAAAGCCGTGCCGCCCGGTGGAGATGCGTATATGATGAAGTACATTCTGCACGACTGGAACGATGAACAATCTGTTACTATCCTGCGGAACTGTGCAGCCGTCATGGAGAAAGGCGCCAAAGTAGTGGTATTGGATTCAGTGATTCCTGCCGGCGATGAGTGGCATCCGGGTAAACATATGGATGCTACCATGCTTGCCTGCACCAAAGGAAGGGAAAGAAATGAGGACGAATTCCGGCATATCTTCACTGAAGCTGGATTGAAATTCAATAAAGTAGTTAAACTGGAAATCGATGAAATCAGTATTGTAGAAGGAGAGAAGGTCTGAGTACCGGTTAGTCCAGCGCTTTCCGGGCGTATTTGTTCTTGTATTCCACCGGCGTCATGCCGGTAATACGCCTGAACACATCCCGGAAGGTCTGGGTATCTGTATAACCAACATTCAGCATCACTTCATTAATCGATTTCCGGCCTATCTCCAGCTGTTTTTTGGCCCCCTCTATTTTCACCCGTTGTATATACTCGGCTACCGTATTCCTGGTAGCCTTCTTGAAACGCCGCTCAAAAGTGCGCCGGCTCATATTGAACTGTCCTGCCAGATCATCTACGGTAAACTTCTCCCGGTAGTGCTCTTCAATATGCTGCTGCGCACTTTTTATCATCTCATCACTATGGTTTTTTAATCCATGGAAGACAATAAAAGGTGATTGCGCATTTTTGTCGATATCAATCACAAAATACTTAGCTGTATAAATGGCAATCTCCCTGCCTGCATACTTTTCTACCAGATGCAGCAGCAGGTTCCAGTAAGCATTGCCGCCTCCGCTGGAATAAAGCCCGTGCTGGTCCGTAATCATACGCTCATCTACCACATCTATAGAAGGATAGTAATACTTCAACTCGTTGGCATAACTCCAGTGTGTGGTACATTGCCGCCCGTGAAGCAACCCCGAAAACGCCAGCAGAAATACGCCGGAACTTAAACAGGCAATCTCGGCGCCTTCCTTGTATTGCCCCGATATCCATAAACAGTATGCTGTGTTCAGCATCACTGAAGTGGTCATCTTGCCCGACAGCGCCGGCACGATGATCAGATCTGCCTGCACAACCTCCTCCAGCTTCACCTGCGGCCGGATGCTGAAGGTTCCGTTGTTATACCTGACCTCCTCTGTAATGCCCGCCAGCTGTACATTGAACAGGGCATGCCTGCCTCGCTCTTCAAGAAAAAGGTTTACCGTGCTGAACACATGCTGACAGTCGGCCATAGACGCGATGTCGGCGTTCCTGACGGTGAGGATGTAAATGTTGATCATGATGACCAAAGGTAATTTAAAAAGATGTCGCAAATGCCCACTAAAGGTTGTCGTATTTACCATTTATCCCTATTGCTTTCTGTCCCTATCTTTGTTGCACATCATAATAAAACACACTACCATGCAAGCTATTGGCACCTATTTTAATTTCATGGGCAATTCTGAAGATGCCATGAATTTCTACAAGTCGGTATTCGGTGGCGAGATCGTTTCTCTCACCCGCTTTAAGGATACACCCGGCAGCGAGCATATGCCCGCACATGAACGAGATAAGATCATGAACATCATGCTTGTCCTCAAAAATGGCGATACCCTCATGGCTACTGACTTCCTCGAGTCGATGGAACAAAAACTGGTTCCGGGAAATAATGTTCACCTGGTGGTGAATACAGATGCAGAGGAAGAAGTAGACAGGTACTTCAAAGCATTATCTGCCGGTGGAAAGGTGGAAATGCCCGTTAATAAGACCTTCTGGGGCGCTTACTTCGGCATGTGTGAAGATCGGTTTGGCATCCGTTGGATGCTCAGCTATACTTACCCTCAAAATAAATAAGACGATGTCATTTCAGGCTTATGTGCTCTTCACCGGAAAGAAGGAATAGTCACCTTTGTAATTTCGCAATTTCCCGCGCAAGCGTTTTCTTTTCCGATGCCGATTTCGTCAGGCGGATAGCGGTTTCGTAATGCGCTGCTGCCTGACGTTTATCAATGGCAACGTAAAGGTACCCGAGCAGGGAATGATAATAATTGTTGTTATCAAGACCCAATTTCGTGGCTTCTTTTATACCCGGCTCACTACCATAAACCTTCGCATAGGCAAAGGTTCTGTTCAATGCCGTCATAGGGGAGTATTCAATAAGAATAAGCTCATTATACAACTGCAGGATATGATCCCATTTGTTTTTCCCGTCTGCAGTAGTATGCCAGTAAGCTATAGCCGCTTCGAGATGGTATTTTGAGATCTCGTTTCCGGAGCAGGCGTTAACGAAGTAGTAATTACCTTTTTCAATCAGTTTGGTGATCCACCGCCCCTTGTCCTGCTGTTCGTAGAGGATGGTTTCTCCAAGATCATCTGTTCTGGCATCAAGCCGCGAGCTCTGGTAACACATCAGTGCCAGCAGCGCATTTGCCTGTGTGGTGTTGGTTAATTGATTTTCCGTAAGAAGAAGGGCAAGCCGGATGGCTTCCGAGCAAAGATCTTTGCGAATGATGTGATTAGATGACTGAGAAAAATAGCCTTCGTTAAACAACAGGTATAATGTCCGGAGAACGGTATCCAGCCGCGATTGTATAGCGCTTGTTTCAAGCGCGCGGATTTGAAAATTATCTTCGCGCAGGCTCGCTCTTGCCCTGAGTAACCGCTTCTTGATTGTTTCTTTTTTGGTCATGAACGCATCTGCAATTTCTTCCACGCTGAATCCGCAGAGTATCTGAAGTGCCAGGCAAATCTGCGCTTCCGCGGAATTAGCCGGATTACAGATGGCGAAAATCATGGCGAGCTGACTGTCGCTGATGGCCTGCGTAGAGAAGTCGAATGCGGGTTCATTGTAATGCTCCTCCGTTTGGATGGCAGCCCTCACACGGGTTTCAAAGACATGATTGCGCCTGAGCAAATCTTTGGTTTTGTTCTTCGCCACCGTATAAAGCCAGGCGGTCGGATTCTCCGGTATCCCATTTACACCCCACGTTTCCGTGGCTTTGAGAAATGTTTCACTGGCAATATCTTCCGCTGTTTCAATATGCTCCAGGCCAAAAAGACGACACAATACGGTCGTCATTTTAGCATATTCCTGTCTGAACAGGTGTGGTAAAAGTTCCTGGTGCGTTTCTTTAAAATGGTTGCCCATCGCTATCCTTTTTCGCCGGGTTTCAATACTGCCCTCACTTCTATGTTGCCTCCCGCCTTCAGCAAAGGATTCGCTTTGGCAATTTCCACGGCTTCCCCGATGGTATCGGCCTTCACAATCATATACCCGCTTACAAATTCTTTTATTTCTGTGTAAGGCCCGTCTGTTACCATATCGGGCCTTACCGTTTTGGCATTGATGGCAGAAAGACTGTTCCCCTTATCCCCCAGGTGATTGCCGGCTGCTACATTGGCCAGCCAGTTCATCCGCTCCTGCAGCTGCTCCGCGGTAGGATTGGCATGCGAATTTTCACTGTGCCTGAAAATCAGAACGAACTCATTCATGAATAGTGGTTTTTTGTTCCAGTACTATAACGATCTAAGATCGCATACGGGGACAAAGAACGGATTTTTTAGCGACTAGCAGCCAGCTGCCAGCCGTTATTGATTTTAGCTTTTTTATGGAACACCTTACGCATACCTATCCCAATAAATTGTTAAAATAATATCAGGTTCGCCATTCATACCCATATGTTATTCACTTTAAAACGACTACAAATCACTATTTCCCAATCAATTGAGCATCCATCCGTTACCCTGCTATACTCATCCTCATATCATCCTCATATTATCCTCATATTATCCTCTAAGAATACTGTCTCGTTCTATGTTCGTCCTGATATTATTTTACTCCGGGCCGGCGTGACAGTAGATTAAAATACGGCGGCGATTATCTTCCTGAAAGATAATCGCCGCTGCGTTGATATTTTAAATCGCTTACTGTTAAAAATTAAACTCCCGTGGCTGCAGGTTCATACGTAACCCAACTGTATAAAAGAATGTATTATTATCGGGCATGCCTTGTACTTTGTACCTGCGCACAGTGGTATTCAGGTCGATGAACAGATTTTCGAAAAGCTCCCAGGAAGCACTAAAGGCCGCCATGGTGCTGTTAGCCGGTATACCCGTACCAATGAAGAATCCATAATCTCTCGGACGTGTATTGTAACTGCGGAATATATCTGATCCCATATTTACACCGGCAGAATCCAGTCCCTGTTTGTGCACCATCAGCTTTCCGGTGAGGTATAATTTAGGTATCGGCTGATAACGTACTATTCCGATGAACTCTCTGAAATTGGCTCCCAACGGATGTGCGAGTGGTTGATTGTAGTGGGTGAGATTGGTGGTGCTGTCGAAGTTGGTATAAGTGTACGGTCTTACTATGTTGGCTTCTACCTGCAGGTCGAGGTTCCTCACATTGAAGGCATCGATATACTTCGCACCAAACTGGAAACCCTGTTTGTTGGCAAAACTTCCCCGGTTGTAATGAAGCACTTCTTTCGTCACAAACTCATTAATCAGCAATTGCCCATAGAGTTGAACTGATTTTGCTATGTTGGCCTTGAAATCGAATCCCACATTGGCTTTACCAACGGCTCCCAACTGCTGCTCCACAGACCGGTAGAAAATGATCGGATTCAGGTAGGCCAGCTGTAGGCCGTGTTTACCATCTTCCATTATATTCTCATAAAATCCAAGGTTCAGCCATTTGGTGGCCTGCAGGGAAAGATGATGTATCATCATATAGTTCTGCGGCCGCAGGTTCCTCTCGCCACCACTCGTGTATGGAACAAAAGGAGCGATCGTTTGCGCAAAGATATTCTCATAGTCGAATTTCCATATCCTGGTACTGATACGCAGATACAGGTAATTGCTGCTGAAATCACTCAGAAATAAACTGCGGAAACCATTTCCAAGAAATAATTTATCGTATGCAAACTGGATATCAAAATACTTTGCTGCGTTAAAGGAAATACCGCCGCGCGCATCAAAGTAATCATAGCCCTTATTGTTATAACTCTTATAAAAACCGGCTCCAGGTACTGCATTGAATTTGGTTACCCAATCTCTCACATACGCAGGATCCCTTTCCTGGTTATCGGTAAGATAGGTATAGAAGCCCACCTTGTTAGCGATATTTCCGCGTATGACAACACCACGGGTATTCTGATAAATGCTGCCCGTTCCATCGTTGGAACCGCCGATCTGTAAATTCAGTACCGGATTAACTGATAACTTGAAATCTTTTACGTCTACCGCGTACAAGTCGCCCGGGTTCTTATAGAATACCCCGAAAACAGGCTTGGACTGAAATGCATCCGGGTAGTGGTTCGACCAGTCCCAGTTGTCTATCAGCAAACGCCGGATGTTATACCTGTCGGTCGCAGAAAGTTTGAAAGGCAACGCTCCGGCTTTATCCAGTGAATCAATCCTCAACACACTCTCGGTAACTTTGCGCCGATCGTATGGCTTTGTTGTACTGAAGCCCAGCAGTGAATCATGCTGCGTACGTATATCCAGCCTGTCGAGCAGCTGATATTGTTTGTTGCCGAGGTTTATATAGTCCGATTGCGCTGTTGCAGATAAGCTGACAAATAATATCAGGATACCTATTAACGGGTACTTTAGGTGCTTCATAGTCAACACTGAATTTTTGATGCGAAACAAGCCCGCAAAGATAGTGCAACACTTGTCAGCGGGGGATTATAATAACATTAAAATTAGCTTAATCCTGTAGGAATCAGGAGTTTGGAACTCGCTCAACGCCCGCTTTCTCTCCGTTTAGGCTGCACCGGTAGTCTTCAAATCCGCTGACATCATCCAGTAGAAACGCTGGCCTGCTATCAGGCGTAAGGGTTTGCAGCCGTATATTGTCGAAGGTGATGTTTTTAACATGACGGAGATAGAATCCGGATGCAGGAAGCAGTACGCCGAACATCCTGTTCTCCGGATAGGCTGCCGGATTCTCCGGAACAGCCCGTGGCTGTTGATCCTGTACAACGCCACCGGGACTAATAATCTGTACATTACTGATATGAACGTTTTCCACGCAATGACCCGGAAGGCCTGTTATGGAAGATGATAACGCACTGGCGCTGCTGGCAATCACATCATGAATAGATATATTTCTGATGGCACTGACCCTGTTCCCGGCGCCCCTTCTCCGGTCGCCTAACCGGATGAATATCGGAGTTTGTACATCTCTCATGGTAACATTGGAAACGATTACCTGGTCCATCAACCCACCATCTACTACTTCCAGGGCAATACCAGATAAGATAGTGGTATCTCCTGTGAGCTTCATCCAGGGAAAGTGCTGTTTCCAATGCCTGCGGTTTTCCTCCGAAGCTTTATGTAGTGCGCAATTGGATACGGTAATATTACGGAATCCCCCATTGGAGCCGGTACCAAACTTAATCCCGTTACAATTGCTGCGTAACAGGCAGTTGGTTACCACGATGTTCTCACTCATTTCTTCTGTGTCACTTTTGAAACAAAGCGCATCATCGTCGGTATCTATGTTGCAATCAGCAATCACCACATGGCTGCTGCCGTTGATATCGATCCCGTCGTTATTAAAGTTACAATGGCTGTGAACGGTGAGCCCTCGAAGGGAAACGCCGTCGCATAGTTCATATTTCTGCACCCAATACGCGGAGTTCCTGATATGTATATCCCGGATAGTGATATCCCGGCTGTTCCTGAAATAAAGCATGATGGGGCGTATGGCACCGGTCTTGCTGTCGTCGCCCAGTTGAAAGGCTGCATCGCCGCCCTGTCCGTCGATAGTACCTTCTCCATAGATCGTTACATGTTCAATATTCTCTCCGTAAATAAGCGCTGGCACATGTTTCGGGCCAAGCTTTGAAAACACGGTGCGATAAATATCCAGCTTCGTAATACCCGAAAGCGTAGCACCGTTTTTCAGATAAATACTGATACCCGACCTGATAAAAATTGGTCCGGTTACAAAATTACCCTCCGGAATAACAATGGTTCCGCTGCCGCAATGATCAATAGCCTGCTGGATAATGGCCGTATTGTCTGTTTTGCCGTCGCCTTTGGCGCCAAGCTCAGTAATGTCAATAGTTTTGGCAGATACATGGAGGGCCGCTAAGTTGCAGATAGCAACAAAAAATAGCCTGATCATTTTGTAATTAGCCATTATCCGGCTGAAGGGCCGGCCGATAGGAGGTGTGGGCGAAGTCTTCATTTTCCTGCAAGTGTTTTAACGTGGCGGACGCAAGATATTACCTTTTCAACTTTTTGCAGATAAATTTTTATAAGCCCAAAACATGCCACTAATGCAAGCTGATTACCCTCGTAATTTTCCATCCAGCGGGCGTTTGCTGCCATAAGGTAACAAACTTTCCTGCCCTGGAAGGTGTGCCTTTGGAAACGATGATAGCCAAATTGAACAGCACCGTAACCGGGGATGGCATATACTTCAACGCTGCCTGGATATATGTTTTTAATAGTAGTATGTAATACATAATAGTTATCATGTTCAAAATTTTCAGACGATGTCTATGACGGATCAACTGATTAGGCTATATTTCTTAACAATCGCGAATACCCGTTTTATAAATGAATTTTTTCGGAGAGATGCCGGCTGTTGTATTAGTTTTCGTGTGGGCGTAACAGTTAGCGGCGCCGGAAATTTCGTTAATCGTTATCTTTGCGGTATGGAACATAAGATAGAACAGGCTGGCGAAGCTGATTTCAGGGAAATAACCGAAGTATGGGAAGCTTCAGTAAGGGCCACACACGATTTTTTAACGGAAGAGGATATACGCTTTTACAAACCACTTATCCTGAATGAATATCTGAAAGCGGTGAAGCTATACTGTGTAAGGAATGCGGCCGGGGATATAGCAGGATTCATGGGGATTGCAGACAATAAACTGGAGATGCTGTTTGTACATCCGGGGGCCCGTGGTACAGGTATCGGAAAAACACTGCTGAGTTATGCCATTGCACACGAAAAAGTAACTGCGGTAGACGTCAACGAACAAAACGGACAGGCAGTAGGATTCTACCTGCACGAGGGATTTAAAATATTATCCAGGTCGGCAACAGACGGTATGGGAAAGCCTTTTCCCATTTTATCGATGGGGCTGTAGCAAAAAGCAAAGGAGTTGCCCGTGGTTATCAGGCAACTCCTTTTACTTATATCTTTTCTCTACTTATTCAACCGGCTCCAGATACTGTGAATAGGAGTATCCTTCTGCACCGCCGTCGGTGCGGATCAGCCACCACTGATCGCTTTGTTTGCTGATCAGGGTTACAATTTCCTCATGAGCCGCTTTACCCACGATTGGCTGGTCGGTACCAGGCCCCTTGCGGATATTCAGATTGGTAGAATCAGTAGTCACTTTCAGTTTTGCACCTGATACAGCTGTGGCTACATTGATGTTCATTACAACATCGCCAGTCAGATAGTTAGGGTCTATCTTTCCGTAGACATCCCACAACTGATCTTTTACCGCACCACTTGGTGCTACGCCATCGATATGTAATACACCATCCTGCTCGTTTACCTGCAGATCTGTAGTGCCGGACGACTGAGCTGTATCAATCAGTTCTTTATATTTGTCGGTTAGTGCTGACATGGTTTTGCTTTTTTAGGGTGAACAATTATTTTATTTTCAGGCCGGAAGCATCCACTTTCTTAGGTTTCAACGCATCCAGGGCAATTTTCAGCTTCTTCCAGCGATCAGCTTTTGATTCACCGGTGATAGTGATCACGCCATCTTTTACGTCAGCTGTAATACCAGGAAAATCCTTTACTACAGCAGCTACGCCTGTTTTCAAAGCATCGTCTGCAGTTGTTGCAGCAGCAGCAGGTGGCGGCGGAGCCGGCGCTTCTACTTTAATGTTGTTGACAACGTTTTTTACACCTTGTGTTACTTTGGCCGCAGCTTCTGCTGCGTCCTTGTCTGCCTCGCTTTTTACAGATCCGGAAAGTGTTACTACGCCTTCTTTTACTTCAGCAGTCACGCCCGGTGTAGCCTGCAGTGCAGTTGTTACACCAGCCTGAATATCTGAATCTTTGGGTTTCCCCTTACAGGCAATCATAAACAGCAGCCCTGCGGAAAGGATCAGAGTGCTCAGGTGTTTTAGTTTCATAGTCATACTGAGTTTTAGTGATGAAAAAATACAGGGTTTAAGATAAGTATCTTTTCTCAACTGGCAATAAGACTTCTATATGTTATTTATTTTTTAATGAAGATACCCTGGCGCCTATCCCCAAAGTTTAACTACGATAGACCTCCCGTTTATTTTTAGCTGGAAAAGAATCCTGATAATTTTTTTTCAGTGGTTATGGATTTTTTTGTTTCGCTGCATCATGCCGCCAAAGCGCCAGGTTTTGTAAAGTAGTGGTGGTTAATATATTTATAGTAAGATGTTTTTAAATTAAAGATTAATGTTATGAAAAAAATAAATAGTGGCTGACCCTAAAAACTCACTTTACCATTTAACCTTATATTGATGAATTCAAAAATATATGCCTTGAAATATCTGCTATTGTTTCTCCTGGTACCGTCCTTTGTACTGGCGCAGCAAAATCTCCCCGTAACTCCGCTTACTTCCGGAGCCTATCAGCGCCTGATCCACGCCGACTCCACCGGCGAACTCCTGATGCCTGTTGCTCCGCTGCCAACCGTGCCCGTGGATGGTACTTTAAGTTCAGGTACGCAAAAGCTCCACGTAAGAACACTCAACAACAGACTCCTGATCTCTTCTCCGGTTGCCCGCTTCCTGCTGATCAGTGGCGGCTATTCCGCTACCGTGGCCCTGAAAACGGTTAACCGCCTTCCCACGATCCAAACTACGTATAGCCAGGGCCGTTCCATGAACGGCAACCTCGCCTGGCAGGGACCGGAAACCGGTGAAATGTTCAGCTATGGCCCCGCACTCAGTGGCCTCGAATTTAATGGTCAGCCTTATCCCTACGATATTAACGGAAAACTGGTGGCAGCAGGCACCGGCAACGGGCGTCACGCCAACGCCTATACGGGAAATATATTCCGCCATGCCTCCCTGTTCTCCCAATCCTTTAACCTCAATACCAGTTTGCAGGAAAATGGCCTGGTGTCGGGATATTTCAATATACGCCTCGGGCATAGCACCGAACAAACTTTCATACAAACAAACAATAACTATAATAAAAATCTGCAACTGTCGCTGGGAAGAACTGTCAAATGGCTTCGTATTGCGGCCGACTGGAACTATTACGGAGAGCAGTTTTCAAACAGCAACCGCAACGGCTTCCTCAATCGTGCTTATCAACAGGCCATACTTACTCCGGTTACCTTCGATAACGGCCAGGGCTACACGCTCGGAGCAGGACAGCGCAGCTACGGCAGCCAGGCCGATAATCCCTGGTTCCTGCTTTCAGACAACAACAACTATTTCCGGGCAAGAGAGCAACGTGCAGCACTGATGCTCGAAAGAAATGCTTACCGACAGGTGATATACCGCATTTCCCAGTCGTATGAGAACAGAACGGAAAACAGCAACGAAGGGTACAAGCCCGGTACTGCCGGATTTCCCGCCGGCCTGGAGCTACACCGGAATAAAACAGACCGGCTGTACCTCCTGAAGGCAGAAGCAATCGGCAAGGTACTTTACGGAATTTATGGACTCGATTCGAAATGGATCATCCACGATATTTTCTCTGAATCAAAGTCGGACATCAGCTATCAGCCTGGAGCTGCCTACGCTTATCAGCGAAGTACCAATGAAATAAATGTCCGTTACGAAACTTCGTGGACGGAGCACTGGAGGTGGCGGTTCGATCTGAATCTCGGAAATAAGATCTACCTGTCGAACACCGGTACTACTCCGCATTATTTCCTGCCTGATGCCAACTTTGCGGTAACACATCCGCTGAATACATCGGCCAGAACCCCCTGGGAGCTAAAGCTGTTTTCTACATTTGTACAGAGCGCCGGTGAGCTGCCGCTTAACCGTTCCCTCGCTTATATCAATCTCCTGCAATACCGTACCCGCGATATGGCAAAATACAATCCTGTGCAGGAAGTGGCCAACTTTGATCACCTCGATCCGGTATTGCGCAGAGAGTGGACCAACGGAGTGAATATCTACACAAACAGGCTCAATTTTGGCGTCAGCGTTTTTATGAAAGACGTGGAGCATGATCCCTTTCCGGTGAACGATAACGGTCGCCTGCTGCTGAAAAACATGGCGGATCATCGTACCACCGGAATTGATGTGGAAGCGGGATTCAATACACCGGCGCTGAAACCCGGCAACAAAAAACTAACCACTACGCATACACTTTCTCTGTCCCTTTACAGCAACAAGGTAACCCGGGTATATGACCATTATAACTACACACCCATCGCAGGGTTCAACGACGTATATACGACACTGGTAGAAGGGCAGCCACTGGGCGTTATCACTGGCAGTGCCTGGCTCCGCGATGCGGCGGGTAACCGCTTAATTGGCCCCGATGGCTTCCCCATGGTCGCTAAAACCCAGGCTGTCATCGGAAACCCTACACCCGATTTCCAGTTGAAACTCAGCAATACCATACAATGGTGGCGCTTTGCGCTCAACGCTGAACTGGATTGGAAACAGGGCGGCCAGCGCTGGAATGGCACCAGAGCCATGCTCGATTATTATGGCCGCTCCGGCCAGTCCGCCGCTGAAAGAAATACGGTGGGATATGTGTTCCCCGGTGTACAACTGAACGGACAACCCAACAACATCCCGGTCGATTTTTATAATCCTTCCAAACCACTACAGGAGAATCGCTGGGTAAGATACGGGCCGGCAGGCGTGGCGGAAGACTATATAGAAAAAGCCAGCTGCCTGCGGCTGAATACCCTGAAACTAAGCTACCGGCAGCCGTTCCGGCATGTTTTCCGGGAACTGACGCTCAGCGCTTACGGGAATAATCTCCTGTTGTGGACCCCCTATAATGGTGTTGACCCGGAGCAATACCTGTTCGATCAGAGCAACACAACCGGCCTCGATTTCTTTAACCTGCCATCTGTTAAAACATTTGGATTTAATGTATCCCTTCAATTCTGAGATTATGAAAAAGATGATCAGTTTTGTGAGCCTCTTCCTGCTCTTCATTGCTACCAGCTTCGCACAGCAACCCGATTACGGGAAATATAAAGAGAAGATCTATATACAAACCAGTCATGTTTTTTTTCAGCCGGGCGATGAGGTGTTCTTTAAGTTATATCTCGTAAATGCGCGCAGCCAGCGGCCTTCCACGGTAAGCAAATCAGTAAATGTGGAAATAGTGGATCCTGCAGGTAAAGTGTTTAAAAGACAGTTTTACAAGGTGGAAGACGGATACACGGAAGGTTCTTTTTCCTTCAACGATGATGCTGCCGGTGGTATCTATAAGATCAGCGCCTACACCACCTGGATGCGCAATGAAACCGATAGTACCTTTTTTACAAAAGAACTGACACTGCAGAAAGTAGTGACGCCCAGAGTACTGATGAAACTGGATTTTCCAAAGAAGGGATATGGACCGGGAGACGAAGTACTGGCAGATTATTCGGCGCGTAGCCTGTCCGATCAGCCAATTCGTAATCAGCCGGTATCGTTTAAAGTATCGATCGGAGGCAAACTGGTAAATACTTCATCCACCACAACAGATAACGAAGGAAAAGCAAAACTGACATTCAGACTTCCTGCTGATCTCAATACCAATGATGGGTTATTGAATGTAACAATCGACTACAATGCTTATCGGGAGTCTGTTTCCAGGAGCATCCCCATTGCACTGAACAAAATAGACCTGCAGCTGCTTCCGGAAGGAGGCACACTGGTAGCCGGCATCAACGCTAACATTGCTTTCCGGGCTGTGAATGAAAACGGTAAACCTGCAGATATAAAAGGCGCCGTACTGGATGACGCCGGGCGTACCGTACAGGAATTCGAAAGCTATTATGGCGGCATGGGCGCCTTCCACTTCACTCCTGAAGCGGGGAAAAAATATCACGTAAAAATCATCTCTCCGTTAAACATCCGGCAAACATATCCCTTTCCTGCTTTTACTACCGATGGTGTGACGATGAATATACTAAAGCGAGACGGGAAACTGCTGTTGGAACTCGCGGCTTCAGCTAATCAGGAGCTGCTGCTGACGGGGGAAACACGGGGAATGTCTGTCTATTCAAAACACATCGTGCTGAAAAAGAATGAGCGGCAAATACTCGAAATCGATACCACTCCCTTTCCCGCTGGTATTGCCAGGTTCACGCTCTCTAACCGGAACCAGGTACCCCTGGCAGAACGGCTGGTGTTCCTGAATGCGGCTAAAACCCTCCACGTAAGCATCTCTGCAACGAAGCAGCAATACCTGCCCCGGGAAAAGGTGGAGCTGATGGTACGTACGACCGACGAATCCGGGCATCCGCTGCCGGCAAATCTTTCGCTGGCTGTCATGGACGATAAACTATGGACCATGGCCGATGATAAACAGGATCACATGCTTTCCTGGCTGCTGATGAGCAGTGAGCTGAAAGGTAAAATCGATGAACCGGGATTTTATTTCAAAAAAGAAGAGCCGAAATCAGCCGCTGCACTGGATCTGGTGATGCTCACCCACGGTTATCGCTACTTTGATTATATCCCCGAAGTGAGAACAACGAATACACTGAAATACCTGCCTGATGCAGGTTACGTAGTGAGTGGGGTAGTGGTAAATAAAAACAATGTTCCGGTGAAAGCTGCCGTATTCCTGGTGAATACAGCCGATAAAGGAAAAGCCCTGAAACTTATTACTGATGCAGACGGCGTATTCTATTTCCCTGGACTTAGCGCGGGCAATACCTACTATGTTTTAGCCAGGTCGTTGCTGGGCAGCCAGACTGTTAGCATCCGCATGGATGAGTCAGGAATAGGATATAATAAGCTTCGCAACATTAAGCTACTCGAACAGGGATTTGGCCTCCTGCCAAAACCTGGCATACCAGAACTGAAGGCGGATGCCGCTGCAATTAATAACATAGTGGCGATCGATGAAAAGGCGGTGCCGGTTGGCGACGACAAAAAACTGGAAGAAGTGGTGGTAATAGGATACGGAGTGGCGAAGAAACAAATGTTGACAGGCAGTGTAGCTGCTGTTACTGCAAACGAATTACTGGCGCCCGCAGGTGTACAGGGCTTGCTGCAGGGACGGGTAGCAGGAGTGGAGGTGGCCGCTAACGCCAATCCCGGTGCTGCAAAGGATATCAGACTTCGGGGAACTACATCACTTACCGGTAATAATACACCGCTGTTTGTAGTGGATGGCATCGTCTTTAATGGATTGGTGGGTGACCTCAACCCAAATGATATTACCGAAGTAACGGTGATGAAAGGTACAGATGCTACAGCTATATATGGAAGCAGGGCGGTAAACGGGGTTATCATTATTAGTACCACGCGGAAGGCAAAAGAACGGATACGGCTAAACGTAGGACAAAAAAACTACTATGCTACCAGTATTGTGAATAGTCCCGCTAACGCATATACGGTGGCCCGTCGTTTCTATGCGCCACGCTATGCTTCAACGGAAACAACCGAGCGTACCGACTTCCGCGAAACGATCTACTGGAACCCGGTCGTGCAAACCGATGAAACTGGTACGGCAACCATAACCTGCTATAACTCCGATGCTACGACTACTTTCAGGGCTATCGCGGAAGGTATTTCCTGGGATGGCCGGGCCGGAAGAGAAGAAGCTACCTGGTCGGCAAGAAGCGCATTGGAAACGGATGCAAAAATACCACCGTATCTGACCGCCGGCGATAAAGTACTCGTACCACTGGTACTGAGGAATAACACCAGTCATCATATGAAACTCGGCATCACCCTCACTACGCCGGAAAATATTAGCATAGGAAAATATGAAAACATTGTAGAGGTCGCAGCCAATAACTCCCGCCAGGTGCTTATACCGCTGGAAGCCATTGCCCGTACCAAAGGTAACATACGATTTGTAGTGGCAGGAATAGATGGGCATGTAGCACTTTCTCTCCCCATTGAAGCAGCCGAAAAAGGTTTCCCGGTGAATTATACTTTCTCAGGAGATAAATCAGCGCAACATCGTTTTGTAATGAGCCAGCCGGTGAAAGGAAGTGTCACTTCGCGTCTGCAGGTATTCACCAGCCTCGAAGGACAACTGCTCGACGGGATTGAATCCATGCTGAGTGAGCCCCATGGCTGTTTTGAACAAACCTCTTCTTCCACGTATCCGAATATCCTGATTCTGAAATACCTGAAAGAATCCGGCAAATCCAATCATCAGGCAGAAAGTAAAGCGATGGACTATATTGAGGAAGGCTATAAACGCCTGGTGGGATTCGAAACAACGGAAGGAGGCTTCGAATGGTTTGGCCATACGCCACCACATGAAGCATTGACGGCTTACGGCTTGCTGGAGTTCACAGATATGCAGTCGTTCATCAACGTCGATAAAAACATGCTGAACCGCACCAAAGCATTCCTTCTGAAACGGCGGAATGGGAAAGGTGGTTTCCAGTCTGCCTCAGGCGGATACGACAGGTTCGCATCTGTACCGGCAACTATTGCAGATCTGTACATCGTGTATGCCCTGACCCAGGCCGGTGTAAAACAGGAAATACAAAAGGAATACGAATCGGGCGTAGCGCGGGCGCTGACTTCCGGCGATGCTTACCAGCAGGCCCTGATAGCACTGGCGGCAGATAATATGGCGAATACAGCTGATTTCGACCGGCTGATGAGCGCGCTGAAAAACAGCTACCGTAACGGTAAACTTCCTGCTGCTACTACCGTAGTAAACTCCCGGGAAGTATCGCTAAGGGTGGAAACAATGTCGCTGTTTGTAATGGCCCTCGCCCGGGAGAAAACGCCGGAAGTGGCTACCATGGCGGAACTGGTTTCCAAAATCCTGTCGGAAAAGAGTTACTACGGCTACGGCTCTACGCAGGGAACCGTGCTGGCCCTGAGCGCCATCGTTGATTACGTGAAAATCAAAGGCCGCCTGGAAAGCGCAGGTAGTGTCAGCTTTCAGCTGAATGGACAGGCTGTGCATCCAAACGACGCGTTGACCGGATTAATCCGGAACAACGAGAATGAATTCACTGCTCAGTATTCCAATAATAACGGCATACCTTACAGCATGCAGGTATCTTATTATACCCTGCAGCCGCAAGCCAATCCCGGTGCGCCACTGGCTTTAAGTACCACGTTGGGCAACACCCGTACCAGGGTAGGGGAAACGGTGAGAATGAATATCACAGTGAAAAATACCCGCTCCGAACTACAGCCTATGTCTATCGCCAGGATAGGGATTCCCGCGGGTTTGTCGCTGCAACCCTGGCAACTCAAAGAGATGGTTGATACGAAGCAGCTGGCCTGGTACGAAATATTCGATAATTACCTCGTACTCTACTGGATGGGCTTCAGCCCGGGTGAAACCAAAACAGTGAAGCTGGATCTGAAAGCCGATATCCCCGGCACCTACAAGGCTAAAGCCGGAAACTGCTATCTGTATTATACGCCGGAACTTAAAGACTGGCAGGCAGGTACAGCAATCGAAATTGCACCCTGAATGAATGAAGTCATATCAGCAGGACGCGCTTTCATAAGCGCGTCCTTTTTTATGCTTAGTAATTATTTTTTTGGAAGATATCAAACGGCGCATTAATTTAGTATTTAGATAGTTGTCTAAATATCTGCTTATGAACAATGTATTCAAAGCCCTGAACGACAAAACACGCAGAGACATCCTGGAGTTATTGAAGCAGGACGACATGACGGCGGGACAGATAGCAGACCATTTCAATTTTTCCAAACCAACGATCTCCCATCACCTGGACCTATTGAAGCAGGCCGGTCTGGTGACCAGCGTCAGGAAGGGGCAGTTCATTTTTTATTCCCTTAACACCACAGTAATGGATGAATTACTGAAATGGATGCTGCAATTTTCTGTTAATGCTATACCTGTCAAAAAGAAAGTAAGCCCCGGTTATGAAAAACATTAAATGGATGAAGGAAATAGCAATAATGCTGTTACTGCCAATACCTTTCCTTGTATACCTGTATCTGAAGCCTGAATTGCCAGGCATGCTGCCCTCTCATTACACCATTGGGCCAGATGGGAAGTGGGTCGTAGACGGCCATTCATCGCCCCTCGGACTCGTTGGTGGCATGGTGGTGAGCAGCCTGTTGGTTTACGGCGCTATGTCTCTTCCCTTGTTCCTGCCTCAATGGACCAGAGGCAGGGACCAGCAGGTGAAGTATCTGTTGCCAATTATGTTTTGGTGTAAAGCTGCACTGATGATATTATTCTGCTGTATACCCATCTATGAAATGTTGTCGGCAACCGGAAGAATACCTGCTGAAAGCGCTGCTATGAGAGGTTTCGTTATAACCGTGCTGGTGATAGTGATCATCAACATTTTCATATACCAGCTGTTCTCAGTCGTATATCGCAAGATGGAACCCAAACCCTTACCCGATAGCTACGCAAGGATCATCTGGATAGGCACGCATCTCATGATTTCACTGATACCGCTTGCAATGATAGTGATGCCAGATGGCGCCCGCATGGAGAAATTGGTACCTCGATTGATTTTTGCCTTCCTGGCAGTAATGGGCAATCTTACTTACAGTATTAAGCCCAATGGGTTCATTGGGATACGCACTCCCTGGACGCTGAAAAATGAAACGGTATGGCGCAGAACGCACCGCCTGGGCGGCGTAGTGTTTTTCATTGCAGGAATTGTTGGCCTGATAGCCTCGCTGATGCTGAATGTGCTGCAGACCCACATCCTGGTAACCATTATCATATTTGCGACAGTAGGTATGCTAACCATTTATTCCTTTATCATCTATAAAAATCTCCCTCATGAATCATAAACTGTTGAAATCTATTTTACTGATGATTTATTGCCTGTTGCCGCTCAACATGTTGGCGCAGGAAAAAGACCGGGTGGTGAGCAACTTCTTTGAACAAATGGGGAAAGGCAATTGGAATGAGGCCACCCGGGATATGGATGGCAACATGAAAAGACAGGTAACGCCGGATATACTTCAACAGCTATGGGCGCAGATGGAGCGTACCTATGGTACCTGGGAAACCTTTGCTTCGCAACGGATCGTCATGCAGCGTGGCTACCGCCTTGTATTTGCGGAGAATCATTTTAAACAGGCTGTTATCACTTTCAGAGTGGCACTCGACAGCCTGCATCATATTGCCGGTTTTTCAATAGCCGATACAAAGGGCAGAGCGCCGGCCCTGAGCAGAATGGAATCTTCCGACTCGGTAGGCACTGCCGATGGAGGTACTTTATACGGTACACTCCTGATCCCGGACAACGTAAAAACCTGCCCGGTGGCATTGATCATTGCAGGCTCCGGGCCAACGGACCGCAACGGCAATAGTATACTCGTTGGCAAGGCCGACGCCGACGGCTACCGCCTGCTCGCAAATGCACTGGCCGCTGCGGGAATTGCCTCGCTGCGGTACGATAAACGCTGGGTTGGACAAAGCAGCAGCGGGTTTAAAAAAGAACCCGGGAAAGTAACCATCGAAGATTATATGACTGATGCAGTAACCTGGCTGGAACATCTGCAGCACGATCAGCGCTTTTCCGGCGTAGTCGTGATCGGGCACAGCGAGGGCGCCCTCATCGGAAGTATGATGGCACAGCAGCATACATTCAAAAGCCTCGTATCGTTGGCTGGCCCCGCCGATCCGATGGACCAGATCCTGCTCGCACAACTGAAACCCAGGCTGCCCGATAGCCTGTACCGCAACGCGGTGAGCATCTTCCATACACTCCGCGACCAGCAGGACCCCGTGGCTGTACCGGAGGCACTCCACATTTTTTTCAACCCCGGAATATATGAATACTGGAAAAGCGCTGTCAGATTATTGCCCTGCAGCCTGATCAGTCAGGTGAAAATACCCGTACTGATACTGAATGGTACCGCGGATGTGCAGATACCACCTGCCCAGGCCCGGCAATTAAAGCAATGCCTGCCTGCCGCCCGCCTGGAGCTGATTGGCGGCATGCCCCATCTTCTGAAAGATACCCAGTCATCTTCGAATAGTGCTTCTCCCTTACCTTTGTGCCCGTCGTTACTGACCCCACTCGTCAACTTTATCAGGGAATAAATTTTTTTCACTGCATAAGGGTTTGAAGGCGTTCAGGTGTATTACAGTTATAACAGCGTTGGGAATTGGATCAGCAATTGGAGCGGAATAAATTTCAGGTAGAACAATACTTTCATGATAATTATGAAGGCCTGCACCGTTATGCCTATACTATCCTGAAAGATAACGATGCTGCCAAAGACGCTGTGCAGGCCGTATTTCTTAAACTATGGGAGAAAAGAGCATTCATTAACGGGGAGCAGTCGGTAAAATCGTACCTGTATACAGCTGTATATAACTATTGTCTTAATATAAAACGACACGAAAAAGTAAAAACAAGATATGCGGCTGAAAATACCCATGCAAACCAGGAGGGGGGCAATCAGCTGATCAGTAAGGAAACCCGTCAGCGGATTATGGAGCATATTGATGCACTGGCACCTCAGTGCAGACTTATTTTCACCAAAAGCAGGTTTGAAGATAAAAAGTACGCCGAAATCGCTGAAGAACTGGGCATTTCGGTGAAAACCGTGGAAGCACAGATGGGTAAGGCATTAAAGATACTAAGGGCAAAACTGTTGGATATTTTGATCAGCCTGATCATTTTCCATCTCCTGTAAAAATTTAAGTAATGATGAACCATCCTGATCACATACAGATAGATGACGAAATCCTGGCAAAGTACCTGTCGGGCGAAGCATCCCCGGAAGAAGCCATGGCGGTCGACCAATGGGCCGGCGCCAGCAGGGAAAACCGCGCTGTATTGGATCAGGCAATGAAAGTATGGAACAGCACCTCCAATCATCCTGCCTGGCAGTTACCCGGAAAGCCGACATTACTTTCCGCTATCCGCATGCAGCAAAATAAACAACGCAGGCCTGCTGTCATCATGAAGTGGACCGCCGCCGCAGCAATGTTGCTGCTGGCGGCACTGGCTACATTCTACCTCATTCCCCGCAACAATCCGGTGAAACAGGTGGCAGACTGGGTTGTTCGTGATGCCGGCAACAATGTGCTGCGGGATACCCTGCCGGATCAGTCGGTGGCGGTAATCGGCAGCCATTCCTCCATCCGTTATGCCCCCGGGTTTTCCGGAAAAAACCGGCAGGTATATCTTTCCGGAAATGCATCCTTTGATGTAACATCTGCTTCCACCAAACCGTTTCTGGTAAATACCGGGGAAGTGGTAGTGAAAGTACTGGGTACGTCGTTTGATGTAAGCCAACAGGATTCGGCTATAGCAATAAATGTCCGGACAGGCGCTGTGCAGGTATCAGGCCCGGATTCTGTCATCACACTCAGGGCGGGTGAAAGTACAATATACCTGCAGGCGGATCGCCGGTTTATGAACCCGAGGCAACCTGCTCAATCAACCGGGCAACGCTCCTTTAATTTCAATAACGCTACCCTCCGGGAAGTGGCGTCGGCATTGGAGAAAGCGTATCAGGTAAAAGTAGTTTTTGAAAATAAGAAACTGGAAACCTGCACCATGAGCAGCGCTTTCGAAAATAAACCGCTTACGTTCATCCTGGATGTAGTCTCAATTACATTGAATGTCCGGTACAGGATAGATAAAAATATAGTGTATATCAGTGGCAATGGATGCAATTAACCTACGACATGTTCTGGCACTCTCGCTGTTTCTCTTCTTTGGAATAACAATACCAGCTGCGGGCCAATCGAGCCTGCAACGAAAGGTGTTACTACCGTCAACGTATATACGCTTCGATTCCCTGCTGGCTATCGTCAGCAGGCAAACCGGCGCCCGCTTTTCAGTGAATACCCGGAAGTTTCCCCCGTCGCGGGTCATTCGCCTTTCGGCTGAAACAATACAACTGTCGCAGCTGTTGGCGGAAATCAAACATACGACAGGGATAAGGTACAAAACACTCGGAGGTCATATCATCTTCGTAGATAGTGAACCAACAAAGAAAAAAGTAGTACCTGTACCTGATGTACAGCATTGGAATTTACATGCTATACCGCGTATGTATTTGTCTTACAGAGATACCATTATACCAGCCGATATTATCGGCGCACACAACCAGGTAGTCTCGCATAAGCCAACTACTCCTGATGATACTGCCCATCATTTCCAATTAACGTTTAGCCGTAACCGGTATATCTCCAATGGCCCCTTCAGGGCACAGGATGGTTCGCTGGTATACAAGCAGGTACGCGCACCGCGCAGAGAGAAGCGCCCCTGGATATTTTCCAGCCGCCCCCGCTATGCCCGGCCTGAAGTGTTAGGCCGCAGCAGCGAGCCCAATCAGCTGTTGCTGCTGAATGCAGGTGTTTATACCACGGAACTATTTTACCTGAATCCAGCCATTCAGGCAGGTGTTTCATTCCTTTACGGGATCATCTCCAGGAATTCCAATTTCAATCTTAACAGCATTCAATGGGGCGTAGGTTCTTCCATTGGACTGGGCGAAAACTGGCGCCTGCACCTGCAGCTCACTACCGGTAATGTTAGCCGCAACTACGATACGCTCACCTACAAACGAAAGGCAACGGCTCGTTTACTGAAAGGTGCACTGCTGGCCGACAGGCAAATAAGCTCCCGTTTTCGCCTGCAGTTCGGCGTCACATACAATAATATGCAAACCCACTTTTATCAGAATGATGCACCATTTGTGCTGGAACCGGGTATGACGGATCTGCTGTTGAAGAACATGAATTTTATTGATCTGCCTTTTACTATCAGCAAGTCCTATACGCCAGACAAAGGCCTTAACACAAAAAGCTGGATAGGAGGGCAGGTCGGGCTCTTTTATAATATTAATTTCTCGCGACGGCGATAAGGGTTTTTGATCACTCGCGTGTAGTAGTAATGCTTTTTATTTTTTATCAAAAGATGGCGTTACTATGATAGCATTATTGAAAACAGCAGAACGGACCAGTCATTCTTCTTTTATTAATAACTACGTTTTTCAACGGCATGTATTTGCCTACAAATCTGTACCTGAGCAATATATCCGCAATAAACAGGTACTGGAGCTGGGTTGCGGCGATGGATACGGCATGGATATGCTGGCGCCGTATGCCGGTCATTATCTGTCGGTCGACAAAAAGAAGCCCACCCGGCAGTTGCCGCCCAACGCTGCTTTCAGGCAATGTCAGCTGCCATCGCTTCAGGGTATCAGCGATCATTCGTTCGATACAGTGATCTGTTTTCAGGTGATTGAACACATCAAAAACGACAACGCCCTGCTACGCGAGATCAGACGTGTATTAAAGCCCGGCGGCCGGCTTTTGCTGACAACCCCTAACAAATTCACTTCGCTTAGCCGCAATCCCTTTCATGTCCGCGAATATCTGCCGCAGGAAATGTTGGCGCTGATAGCAGCAAACTTCCCGCAGGCCCGGGTGGAGGGCATTTACGGAAACCAGACTGTGATGACCTATTATGAAGAAAACAAACGCAGCGTGCAGCGTTTTACCCGGTATGATATTTTTAACCTGCAACACCACCTGCCGGCCTTCATGCTGCGCATACCCTACAGCCTGCTTAACAACATCAACAGGTTGATGCTGCTCAGGAAGATGAACGATGTAACTGCAGGCATCCAGTGGGATGATTTCTACCTGCATTCACTCCGGGATCATTGCCTGGACTACTTTGTAACAGCAACCACCAGCCTATAGTATTAATCTTTAGTGATCAAAGCGGATGAGGTTGCCGGGATTTATTTCCTCCGCTTTGATCACTAAAGACTTTGCAATTTCCGTCCGATTTGCGTACTTTGTATGTACAAACTGTTGATTTGTGTATACATTATAAATTTTGGACGCGTTATGGCTTTTTTTCAGACCTTATACCAGGAGATAATTGGGTTCCTGGGTATTTCTCAGTTGATCGCAATATGCAAAAGCGGAGACTATAAATCGCTGCTCACCCTGAACGGCGTGTTTGCCGCCGTTTCACCACTGATTCCTTTCCTGCTGCTGCTGGAGGTGATCAGGGCGGGATTCTACAAGCGTTTTAAGATTGAAGACTACAAAATGCCCTTCTTTATTTTTGTAGCCAATCGCTTCATATCCCGCTTCCTTTCCATCGCTGCCGTGGCTTTCTGTATCGGATTACTGGAAAAGTATGCACTGTTTCATACCACTATAACCTGGTACTGGTTCATCTATGGATACATTGTCTGGGAGTTTTCGCATTTTATTTATCACTACCTGGGGCATAAGGTGCGCCTGTTTTGGTGCCTGCATTCCACCCACCATGCGCCGCAATCCATGAACCTCTCTGTGACCTATGCGCACTTCTTCCTGGAGGCGCCCTATGCGGATGTGATCCGCACCAGCATCTGTATACTGATGGGCGTTAATCCGCCAATGCTGTTCATCATTATGTTCATCGATGGTACCTGGGGTTCATTCATACATGTGGGCGAAAACCTGATCAAAGACGGGCGGCTGGGATTCCTGAACAACATCATCCTGACACCTTCCCATCATCGGGTGCATCATGCCAAAAATCCACTGTATATGGATACCAATTTCTGCAACCTGCTTAATATCTGGGATAAGGTGTTCGGCACTTTTCAGCACGAAAGAAGGGGTATGGATATCGAGTATGGTATATCGAGAGAAATGAATCCCAATAACTTCTTTGATGTATACTTTGGAGAACTTTACTACCTGTACAAAGATATGTATCATGCACCGGGCCTGAAGAATAAACTGCTATACATAGTAATGCCGCCGGGATGGAGCCATACCGGAGAACATAAAACTGCCAGGGTAGTGAAACGGGCATTCCTGCAGCAGGAACAGCAGGTGGGGCCGGGGCATTTGGTCGAAGAGGTATTATAATACCTCTTCGACTAATCCATTATTCGGTTCGCAGTATAGTATAACTGAACTTTTATTTAACCTTCTTTACATTCACTGCACTGGGGCCTTTGTGGCCATTTTCTATCTCAAAAGTAACCTGGTCGCGCTCTTTTATCGGTTCCAGCAATTGCTTGATATGTACGAATATACTGTTCTGCGTTTGCTGATCAATGATAAACCCGAAGCCTTTAGACTCATTGAAGAATTTAACGACTCCTCTGCGAACAGGTGATCCAACCGGCTCCTCTGCCACTTGTCTGGCCGGGCCCAGCTGAATGTCTTCTACATTGATTTCTTTTTTCTTGTTCGGGTCCGGAGGAGTAGACGTGATGTTCCCGTCTTCATCGATATAAGCCATCATGTCCTCAAGGCTTTTTCCTTTGCTGCTGTTAGCCTTGCGCTCTTCCTTGCGCTCCATTTTTTCCTGTCGCGCTTTTGCTTTTTTGATTTCTTTGTCTCTCTTGCCGCCACCCCCATTGCCACCGGGGTCTTGTATTCTTGCCATAAATATGCTGATATTTTGCATCGTAAAGATCGGGATTTTTTTATAATGTTGGTATGCCCGGATTTACATAGATTAGCTAATGGGTTATTGGCCCTCAACCCGGGGCCTTATCAACCAATAATTCTTCAAAATCTAATTGCTTATGATCAAGAAAACTCTCCTGGTCTTCCTGGCTGTAATGGCCGGCAGACAGGCAAATGGACAGGTAGATGCCGGCCTGTTTCGCTATCCCGATGTTTCCCGTACTCAAATCGCTTTTTCGTATGCCAATGACATTTGGATCGTACCCAAAGGTGGCGGTACGGCGATAAAACTGATCTCCCCGCCAGGACTGGAATCTTTTCCCAAATTTTCACCCGATGGCAGCAAACTGGCTTTCAGCGCCAATTACGACGGTAATACGGATGTTTACGTGCTGCCGGTTACAGGTGGGATTCCCCGCAGGCTGACGGAATATGGAGGCCCCGACCGGGTGGTCGACTGGACACCCGACGGGAAACAGGTGCTCTTTGCCTCGCAGCGCGAGAGTACCAAATCCCGCTTCAACCAGTTTTATACCATTCCCGAAGAAGGCGGCAGCGCTGTTAAATTGCCGCTGGCCTATGCCGAATTCGGCTCCTGGTCGCCCGATGGCAGCAGCATGGCTGTTACTACCCGCTCTCAGAGCTTTTCGAACTGGAAAAGATACCGGGGCGGCATGAAAGCAGACATCCATATCTTCCACTTCAAAACCGGACAATCTGAAAATATCTCCGCCAAAAGCGAAACCGGCGATGAATTCCCGATGTGGTATAAAAATTATATCTACTTCCTGTCGGATCGCGGATCGGAACAGCGAATGAATCTCTGGCGCTTTGATACCAACACCCGCACCGCTGAACAGCTGACCCACTACAACGAATACGATGTGCATTTCCCTTCGATCGGACCGGAAGATATCGTATATGAAGCTAATGGAAAGATCTTCCTGATGTCGCTGGAAACGCTGCAGTCGACGCCGGTGAATATCACCATCGCTACCGACCTGGCTGCCATGAAACCACATAACATGCACGTTCGCGATTATATCCAGTTTGCATCTCTCAGTCCCGACGGCCAGCGGGCGCTAGTCAGCGCGAGGGGCGATATATTTTCCCTGCCCGCCAAAAATGGCTATGTCAAGGATCTTACCCGTAGCAGTGGCGTTGCAGAGCGATACCCCGTATGGTCGCCCGATGGGAAGAAAATAGCCTGGTGGAGCGATAAATCAGGCGAATACGAGCTGTGGGTGGCTACTCCGGGTAAGGAGGAAGCAGCTACACAGGTTTCTCACCTCGGTCCCGGATTCCGCTACCGGCCTTACTGGTCGCCGGATGGAAAACACGTGGCATTCATAGACCAGCATATGAAGATCCAGCTGCTGGAAATGGCTACCGGTAAAGTGACGGAGATAGACAAAGCCCTGCACTATTCGCCGGATGTATTTGATGGCTTTAACTTCAGCTGGTCGCCCGACAGCAAATGGCTGACGTATAGCCGTGATATGGAAAACCGCCATGAAGCCGTGTTTCTCTATGATGTTAGCGCTGGCCAGCGATATCAGGTAACCAGCGGTTTTTATGACTGCGCAAGACCGGTTTTTGATGACTCCGGGAAATATCTCTATGTGATCACCAATCAGGCGTTTCATCCCAGCTACAGCAGCATCGACAATACTTTTATCTATACCAGCAGTACGCTGATAGGTGTAATCGGGCTGGAGAAAAGTACGCCCTCGCTGCTTGCTACCCGCAACGATGCAGTAAAGGAAAACAGTGAGGCAGCCAAAGAAGAGAAGCCTGCAGCCGATAAAAAAGACAAGAAAACCAAAACACCTCCTGCCGGTAAAGAGAAAAAAGAAGCCACCCGGATTGATACCGATAATATGGAAGCAAGACTGGAATTGCTGCCGGTTCCTGCTGGCAACTATTCCCGCCTCGGAGCGGTGAAAGGTAAGATCCTTTTCCTGAACAACAGCACGCCTCCGAATGAAGAAGAGGGGCCGCAGGAAGCAAATCTGCAGTACTACGACATCGCCACGAGAAAGGTAAAGACGATCATCCGCAACCCCGGCGCCTACGAGCTTTCCGCCGACGGCAGCCGCATTTTGGTGAACACCGGGCAATACGGCGTCATAGAGGTTGCTGAAAACCAGAAAATAGATACCGCCATGGGAGTAGCAGAAATGGAGATGACAGTGAATCCGGAACAGGAATGGAAACAGCTGTTTATGGACGCCTGGCGCCTCGAAAGAGATTATTTCTATGATCCCGGCATGCATGGCGTGAACTGGAATGACGTGAAAGATAAATACCTCCGCCTGCTGAAAGGCGCACGCACAAGAGATGAGGTGAAATTTGTAATAAATGAAGTGTTGGGAGAAATGAGCTCATCTCATACGTATAACATCGGCGGCGATCTGGAAGAAGGTAAGCGGGAAAACATGGGCTACCTCGGGGTCGACTGGGAAGCAGACGGTGATTATTACAAGATCAAACGGATTATCCGCGGCGCCGCCTGGAATGCAGAAGTGCGGAATCCCCTCGATGAGCCTGGCGTAAACATCCACGAAGGCGATTATATCCTTGCAGTGAACGGTGTACCACTCACCACCACACAGGAACCCTACGCACCCTTCGAAGGCCTCGCCGGCAAAACAGTAGAGCTGACCTGGAACACACGTCCTTCCGCAGAAGGCGCAAAGAAAGCGGTGGTAAAAACTATCGGCAGCGATTATCGCCTCAGGCACCTGGCATGGATAGAAAGTAACCGAAAACGCGTGGCTGAGGCCACCAATAACCAGGCAGGATATATCTATGTGCCCAGCACCGGCATCGACGGCCAGGACGAACTGATCCGGCAATTCAATGCACAATGGAATATGCCGGCACTTATCATAGATGAGCGATTCAATAATGGTGGACAGATTCCCGACCGCTTTATTGAAATGCTGAACCGTAAACCACTTGCCTACTGGGCAACAAGAGATGGTAGTCCGGCCCCTAATCCGGAATTCGCACATTTCGGACCTAAGGTCATGCTGATCAACGGCTGGAGCGGCTCCGGCGGAGACGCCTTCCCGAACTATTTCCGCAAAACAGGCCTGGGCCCCCTGATCGGAACCCGCACCTGGGGCGGACTCATTGGCATCAGCGGCACACCACCACTGATCGATAACGCCATGATCACCATCCCCTCATTCAGAATGATGAATACCGATGGCTCCTGGTTCCGGGAAGGACATGGCGTAGACCCCGATATTCCTGTGGACGAAAACCTCGGCGATATGGCCCGCGGCGTGGATCCACAACTGGAACGCGCCATCACGGAAATAAAACAACTCCTGCAAACCAAACCTTATAAGGCACCGGCGCAACCACCGTACGAGAAGAGATAAAAGCAGCTGTTAGCCTTTTGTAAAATGCGGAGAAGATCCCATTATATTTATAAATTGCAATCAGGGGAATCTCCGCATTTTACTAAAGACTAAAGGCTAAAAAGCCAACAGCTATTGTTATGAACACTCCCGAATGGTCTGATGAGGAATTGGTGGCAGCGCTGAAACAGGGCGACAGGCAGGCTTTTGAAGAAATCTACAACAGGTATGCATCCAGACTTTTCCTATCGGCGTTCAATATCCTGCGCGACAGGGACCGTTGTAAGGACCTGGTGCAGGAAGTATTGGTACAGCTTTGGATCCGGCGGGAAGAAACAACGATACTGCTGTTACGGAACTATCTGCTGACGGCAGTAAGGTACCAGGTGCTGAAAGCCCTGCGATCCGACAGCAAGCGGGTGATCATTGAAGAAGGGGAAATGGAAACCCTGATGGGCGTATTGCCGTTAAAAGATCATTTGGAAGAATCAGATATCAACCGCCTGTTAGATGAAGGCATCGCCGCATTACCGGAAAAATGCAGGCAGATATTTGTGATGAGCAGAAAAGAATTCCTTTCCAATAAAGAAATAGCCGAACGCCTCGGCATCAGCATCAAAACTGTCGAAAACCAGATGACGATTGCCTTACACCGGCTCCGGGTGGTAATGGGAGAGTTCCTCTTCTGGGCCTGCGTACTAACCCCTCTTTGGTGGTATTGATAACACCTGAAAAAATTTCTTTCTCTCTTTTGGGGGTACCCGCCTTGTTCTGGTACATTCTATTATAAGCTATGACAAACGAAGAATTTCGCAAACTGGGAGCAAAGCTCCTGGATGGTACTGCTACGCCCGACGAAGAGCAGGCTTTTCTGGAAAGCTACGAACTGCTGCAGCGGCGCTATCCGCAATGGGATGCCACCGTCATGGGAGAAGAAGAGGCGTTCAGGAAATCACTTTTCCGGGATGTAATGAACAGGATAGATGATGTAGCAAGACGCCGGCGCCTGATCTGGTTCTCCAGAGCGGCCGCTGCGGTGCTACTGCTGGCTGCCCTGGGTACCGGTACATGGCTTTTCCTTAAAAAGCCCCGGGCGCCGGTGCTGCCGGTGCAAACCAGTATTGCCAGCGGCGATCACATAAAACAACTGCAACTGCCCGATGGCACAAAGATCTGGCTGAATACCGCCAGTAACCTGATTGTGCCGGAAAATTTCGGGAACAACACCCGCGAATTAACGCTTACGGGCGAAGCCTATTTTGAAGTAGCTAATTCCCCGGCAGCACCTTTCGTGCTGCATACCGGCAAACTAACAACACGCGTGCTGGGTACCAGCTTTAACGTGAAAGCCTATACGGAAGATAAAACAATTGCCGTAACGGTGGTAAGCGGGAAGGTAGGAGTTACATCCCGCTCCGGAGCGAAAGCAGAACCGATGCTGGTAACCCCGGATCAGCGCGCGGTATACGACAAAACAAACAACGAACTGCAACGAGAGGAGCACATTGGCTCCGGCGATATGACTGCCTGGAAAGAAGGCCGGCTGCTATTCCGTAATACGCCCATGAATGAAGTACTTAACGCGCTGAAACGCAGATACCACGTTAATGTATCCTGCAGCCCGGCAATGGAAGATTGTCCCGTGTACGGCGACTTTAATAACGAACCACTGGAAAAAGTATTGAAAGTACTGGCCTTGTCGCTGCGGGGAGAAATAGTTCCGCAGGACGATGGCTTTCTGATAAAAGGCAAACGATGCCACTAGATTTCATGTAAACCGAATTTAATTTTATCAACCACGTTAAAACAACCACGTTAGCAATGACCAGATTAACAGATCTCTCCTCCGCCAAATGAAAAATCCCGGACAAGGTCCGGGAACTGTAAAATGAAGGCTTTATCGGGAACGTGTGCCGCGGTCTGGAAAACTTTACGACGCGCGTTCTTTTCCTAACATTCAACAATGTGAAAATATGCAAAAATCTCTATTCGGGATAGTACTTTACTATGTCTGGGAATTTATGAAGTTATCTACCTTGGTGTCTATTATTATTTGCTCCTGCTGCACGGTATCCCTTGCTAAAGAAAGCCATGCCCAGGAAGTATTGAATAAACCGGTGACCTTACATCTGAAGCAGGTAAGCCTCACAGATGCCCTGGACGCCATATCACGGCAGGCCGCCGTGAAATTCGTTTATACCGGTGCTCATGTGGATCATGCCTCGAAAGTATCGCTCAGCGTGAAGAGTACCCGCCTGAAGGAGGTGCTCCCAAAACTACTGCAGCCCTCTAATCTCGACTATAAGGTGGTAGACGATATGATCGTTATCAATCCCGCTGCCCCGGTCAAACCACAAGCCCCTCCTAAGTTTGTAAAGGGAAAAGTAACCGACCGTCATCACCAGCCGCTGCCCGGTGTAACGGTGAAGGTAAAAGGCACCAATACCGGCATCACTACCGATAATGAAGGCAACTACCGCCTGCAGATTCCGGACGATGATGCCGTGCTCATCTTTTCCAGCCTGGGATTTACACCGCAAACCATTCCTGTCAATGGCCGCGATGTAATTGATATTACCCTCGACGAAAGCGCCAAATCCATGAGCGAAGTAGTGGTGGTAGGGTACGGCACCCAGAAAAGAAGCGACGTAACAGGCGCCATCGCTTCCGTAAAGGGAGCTGAAACGGTGAACCAGCCTGCCCGCAGCGTGGCCGACCTGCTACAGGCCCGCACCGCAGGCGTGGAAGTTGTAAAAAATACCGGCGACCCGGAGGGAAGCACCAGCATATACATCCGCGGCGCTACTTCCTTTAACAACCCCGGCCCGCTGTATGTGGTCGACGGCGTGCCGCAGGGAAACACCGGAAACAATTTCAATACACAGGACATAGAATCCATTGAAGTATTGAAGGATGCCAGCTCCGCATCTATTTACGGCGCTGCTGCAGCCGGTGGGGTGATCCTGGTGACTACTAAAAGAGGCGCCATGAATAAACGCCCTACGGTGGCGTTTAACGCCTATGACGGCGTTACCAGGCCTATCTTTAACAAGCTGCTGGACCGCGACGATTTTATCAAAGCCCGGGCTAATATGGGTCAGGATCTTACAGGTGGAGTAGCCCCTGCAAAGCTGCCGAACGTCGACTGGGTGAATGCGCTCTATCAGAACGGTGTGCAGCAAAACTACGACCTGTCTGTTGCGGGTGGAAACGACCATTCCAAATTCTATCTCTCTGCTGGTTACAGCAATCAAAAAGGCAACGTGATAGAAAACAGCTTCAAAAAATATGCAGTCCGCATCAACTCCGATCATAACATCGGTAAGCTGTTTAAAGTAGGAGAGTCTGTACTCATCTGGAATACCCAAAACCGGCCAACGGTGAATGGCGGCGGATTTCCTTACCGTACCCGGCCCGATATGGCGATATACGACTCCACCAATGTTACCGGAGGCGGATGGGGAAAGGCGCCGGAAGGATTCGGAGGCCCCAACTACGTAGGTGCTGAACTAAGTAACGAATATCATAACGATAATAACGCCGTGGAAGGAAATATGTACGGCATCGTAAATATCATAGAAGGGCTTAGCCTAAAAGGTGTTTTCGGTTATAGTAATATCAACTACTACAGTTCTGTATATAAAGGGGCGTACGACTTTGGCCCGGTAAGGAATACAGATCCAACGCTTACCAAAACTGCCAACAATGCAAAGGAATTATCTACTACCATCACGCTGAACTTCGACCGTACTTTTGGCAAACATACTATCCGGGCGCTTGCAGGATATGAACAGCGGAAAGGTACCTATTCCAATATGACCGGAACGGCCGACAGTCTTGCGTTACCACATGCTACCAACTTTTTTGTAACGAGCAATGTCAACCAGTATGTAACCGGAGGCATCGGTTACGGGTTACTGAAATCTCTCTTCGGACGCATTAATTATGAGTTCGCACAGAAATATATTGCTGAGGTATCGCTGCGCCATGATGGCGACTTCTACCGCTTCGGGCCACGTAACAGCTATGGTAATTTTCCATCTGCCTCTGTTGCCTGGCGCATGATAGAAGAACCATTTATTAAAGAAAACCTGACCTTCCTCTCGGATCTGAAACTTCGTGCAGGCTATGGCGTAGTCGGCAATAATAATATTCCAGCTTATTTGTTTTTAGCAAGATATTATGATGTAGGTGGCTTCAGCTTTGCAAACAACGGCAGCAAAACTATCGCCTATGGCGTGGATATACTGCCCAACGTGGATATCAAATGGGAAACTACGCATGAGCTGAATATCGGGCTCGACTTTGCTATGATGAAAAACCGGCTGACGGTCAGCGCCGATTTTTATAACAAACAAACGCAGGGTATCTTGTACAACCTGGCACTGCCGCCCTCTTCAGGGATTGTACAGGCCTTCACTACGAACGTTGGTAAGATCAGGAATAAGGGGTTTGAATTCCTGGCCACCTGGCAGGATCGTGCGGGAGACTTCCAGTATTCAGTATCTGCCAATGCCTCCTTCAACAGGAATAAAGTACTCCAGCTGGATGGTACCAACAACAATCCTATCTTCAGCGGCGATAACAACATCGCTCCCGGATTCGGTATCATGAATAACCAGAGTATCAGTCGCAGTGCGGTAGGACGCTCTCTGGGCGAATTCTACGGCTACATCGCTACCGGTATCTACCAAACGGATGGAGAAGCGGCAAAAGGCCCTACCGTAAACGGACAAAAGCCTCACGCCGGCGACCTTATATTCAGGGATCTTAACGGTGATGGTATCATCGATGATAAGGACCGCGACTATATGGGCAACCCCAATCCCAAAATGAACTACGGTCTGAATCTCAATCTGCGCTATAAGTGGATCGACGTGGGCATCCTGCTGCAGGGCGTTCAGGGAGTACAAGTATTCAACGGCCGTCAGCCCTATAACCAGTCTTTCTTTGGAGATGGTAACACCTCCAGGGATATCTTCAAAACCTCTTTCTTTGGCGACAATGGATTAACCAATCAGCCAAGGGTAGTGTATAAAGATGCCGGAGGAAACTATAACGTAGACCCATATACGAACTATGCCAGGATCTCTTCCTGGTGGGTGGAAAATGGCGCCTATCTGAAACTACAGAATCTGCAGATAGGCTTCAATCTGCCCCAGCAGTGGCTTACACCGGTGAAACTTGCCAGTGCCCGCTTTTTCGTGATGGGCAGCAACCTGTTTACCATCACCGGTTATAAGGGCCTCGATCCGCAGGTACAGGCAATGAATGTCATCTCCAGGGGAATTGACGGACCGTCATACTATCCACAAAACAGGCTTTACGCCATTGGTCTGAATGTTACTTATTAAAACTATTGTTATGCAGCTTTTTCGCGTTAAACATATATTTTACCTGGCAGTTGTTTTATTATTTGCTGCCTGCACAAAAGACCTGAAGGATGTATCGGATCCCGGTGCATATTCGGCAGCGAATTATCCCAATAGCATGGCCCAGCTGAAAGCAGTGCTGGGAGGCGCTTACTCTAACCTTAGAACCCAGGCGTTATGGGGGTTTGAAGTGAATGCGCACGATATTTACCTGATGGATCATACTGCTGATCTGGGCTACGGAGGCGATCCTAACTGGAGCGATCTGAGCAGGAATGCCTGGAATGCCAGCAACGGATACATTTATCGCTTATGGTCTGCCTGCTATGTGGGAGCACAACGGGTAAATACCTACCTGGATGCCGCTGAATTCTACCGCAAACATTACGCTCACGCCGGCGACTCCGCAGAGCTGACGCTGGAAGCAGGAGAGGCGCATTTCCTTCGGGCGCTCTACTATTTCTATCTCGCAAATATGTTTTGTCCACCTGTGCAGGATGGCAATGGCATGAATACCCCGGCTATTCCCATTGTACGGAAAACCGCTGCCACGCTGAAAGATACCTACGTTGGCAAAAGTTCCGTCAGGGAAGTATGGGATTATATTATCAGCGACCTGATTACTGCCGATCAGCAACTGCAGAAACATCAATGGGATGCGGGGAATATAGGCCGCGTGCCCGGTTGGGCGCCGAATGCCCTGCTGGCAAAGGCTTACGTGTTTACCGGAGATTATGCCAGGGCAAAAGCAGTACTGAAGGATATCATCGATAACAGTGGCCACAGCCTGATGCCGTTTGATATTTATAAGAATATGTTTAACGGAGACAATGAATTCAACAATGAATCTTTTTATGAGATCAACATCCAGAATGATTTCTCTATTAACTATGGCATCTTCACAGGCGATAACATCACCGCCAGCTGCGGACTGATCATTGCGCCTACCTGCATGAATATTAAGGATACATCCGCTATTGCAAACGGATATGGCAATATTTTCGTTCACGATAAAAATCTGAAACGTTTCGGATTTAATTTGCCGCTATGGAAAATGGTACCCAATCCATCCTATGATCCGGCGCGCCCGGCAGGGCCTTACAATCCCGCCAACGTCTGCGATCCCGCTTATGTGCAGCAGTCGCTGGCCCTGCGCCAGAAAAAACTCGTGGACCCTCGCTTGTATGTGGCCGCACTGCAACCCTGGGTCGACTCTGTAGGCACGGATTCCAGCGGAACAGTTGTAAGGCGCATAGTGCTTAAATACAAAGAGATACCCGCTAACCTCAAGAGCCAGTACTATGGCTGGAGCCTGCGTAAATATGGTCCTATCGACAATAATATCTTTGCTGTAAAAGCTACAGACAAAGGCAATGTACACATCGTACGACTGGCCGATATTTACCTGCTTTATGCAGAAGCGTGTATGCGTACAGGTGATAATGCCACCGCACTGGAATATATCAATAAAGTACACAGAAGGGCCTACGGCCTAAGCCCTGATGCTGCTTCCGCTGCAGACTATAAAACGTTAACAGATAATACCATGGCTACAGATCCGGTACTGGCCAATAATCCGCTGCGCTACGAACGCTGGGCAGAGCTTTTCGGAGAAGGGCAGTGGTGGTTTGATCTCAGACGCTGGAAACTGGGAGAACAGGAAGCGGCATACTACGATAATACTGTACAAGGGAAGATTGCCTGGACGGCTGGCAGTTACTATTTCCCGATTCCTCAATTGGAAGTGGATAATAATCCTGCGTTGAAGTGATGAATAGGGCTGCCGGAGCAATAACATTGCTCCGGCAGTTACAAAAATCATCTCGTCGGCTTAAAATTCCATCTCAATCCGCCGCTGAAAAAGTAATTCGTTGCAAGCCGGTGTAATGGCCGGTCTTTGAAGATATCACTCAGCTTTTTCTCCTGAAAAGTAACACCGCTCGCCAGGATACTTCCGCCTGCAGCCACGAAATCGATATGCCGGTTCAAATGCCAGGTATTCTCCAATGCCAGGCTTAATTCTGAATATCCCATCAGCCGTTTATTGTCGGCTCTTTTCTCTACGTCATATGCTGCTCCGTACATTCGGCATGCCAGTGCCATGTCGGTAAGATCGTTCAACCGGCGGGATACGCTTATTTTCTGCGGGAAGTTAACATCCAGGCGGAATTTGCTTTCTGTCTGCCACCGGATCATAAACGCCGGCAGTATCATCGGCGTGCCGAATGAATTGGTGAGCGCGGCGCCGAAACCATACGCAAACTGCCTGGTATGTTGTTTTATAAACAGCAGGCCACCATTGACGAAGATATCGTTGCCATCGATTTTCTCCATATCTGTATAAAGTCCTACTGAAGCCATACCCAGTATGGCCCAGCGGTTACCTATGCTGCGAAAGTGTTGTAGTGCAATCTGAGCACCCAATAATTCTTCCGGAAATATGTGCTGGTCATAATCTTTGTTGGAGAATCTGGTGTAGCTGCCCGATACTGACATACTCCAGTTCCTGACTTTAGAAGTGGCTGTATCGAGCCGCTGGCTCAGCATGAATACTGCCCCGAAATTATAACGTATCTGTGATGTGGTGGATTTGGTTTTTACGCTGTCTTCCGGCCGGATATAATGAGAGGAAGGAAGATAGTCGGCACTAAAGCCAATTCCCGGCCCGTTCAGTGAAGTGGCGCCCAGCTGGGCGCACAAACGTTGTGCAGGGAACAGGGCTACTGATAATAATAATACGCAGATGTAACTTTTCCGTAATTGCATGTGTACTGGTGTCTTGCTCATAGAAAGTTTTATTAACCTTTAGAGAAAGACACCATGCACCATTACTACCCCTATATCATTTTTTAAAATTTAGTCAGACACGTTTGAAGACGACTATTCCGTTATGGCCGCCGAATCCGAAGGTATTGCTGACTGCAACATTGATCCTTTTCTCCATCGCCTGCCCCAGCACAATCTGCAAAGACGCCGGGATGGCGGGATCCAGTTGTTGTGTATTGATAGTAGGTGGAACTATATTTTGCTGAATGCTCATTACACAGGCAATGGCTTCTATTGCTCCCGCTGCGCCCAGAAGGTGACCGGTCATCGATTTAGTAGCGCTGATATGCAGATGTGCCGGCGTATTGCCAAATAGCCGTGTGATTGCAGCTATTTCACTAAGGTCGCCTACTGGCGTAGAGGTGGCATGTGCGTTCAGGTAGTCAACGGATTCCTTATCAAGACCAGCATCCTCCAGGGCCGATTGCATGGCACGGTAGGCGCCCAGTCCTTCAGGATGGGTGGCCGTCATATGATAGGCATCCGCCGTCATAGCGGCTCCTGCTACTTCTGCATAGATCCTGGCTCCTCTGGCTTTGGCATGCTCATATTCTTCCAGGATCAGTGCACCGGCGCCTTCGCCCATAACAAATCCGTCTCTTTCCGTATCAAACGGCCGCGAAGCTATAGCCGGATCATCGTTACGCACCGACATCGCCTTCATGGCACAGAAGCCTCCGACGGATGCCGGCGTGATGGGCGCTTCAGAGCCTCCTGTCACAATTACTTTGGCCTTACCTAAACGGATATACGTTAAGGCATCCATGATAGCGGTATTGGAAGTAGCACAGGCCGATACGGTCGTATAATTGATACCCATCAATCTGTACTTGATGGAGATCATGCCGGAAGCCATATTGGTGATGAGCTTGGGAACGAAATAAGGACTGACGCGGGGATTGTAGCCGCCACTTACATATTCGGTAACCTGCTCCTCGAATGTTTGCATCCCTCCCTGGCCCGAACCCCAGATCACACCGGTATCAAAAGGATCCATACGGCTGAAGTCGAGGCCCGCATCATGGATCGCCTGATCGGCAGCTACCATGGCATATTGGGTAAACGGATCCGTTTTACGTATCTCAGCTTTGTCGAGCAGCGCCGTTGCATCGAATCCTTTTACTTCATTGGCAAAGCGTGTCCGGAAGCGACTGGCATCGAAATGGGTAATAGTGGCAGCACCGCTTTTCCCGTTAACAAGACTTGCCCAGAAATCAGGCACATTGTTACCGATAGGAGAAACAGCTCCCATACCGGTGATGACAACTCTTTTCATAGTAGTTATTTTTTGCAGAGATCTTCCATCAGTTGTTCCGCTATCTGCCGGAAAGCTGCTGGTCCCATTACCCTCGATAAGAGGAGGGAAGATTGTAGATTCGACATGATAATCAGGGCTCGTGCCTGCGCAGTACCCTTAAAATGAAGACGTTTATTTTTTCGCCCCTGCTCCAGGCAGCCGGTCAGCCATATCACAATTTTATCGGCCATTTCCTGCACTTTTGCCTGCATAGACGGTGCCAGTGTTTCAAAATCTGTCGCCAGTGAGCCCATCAGGCAAATGTTCCCCTCACTGCAGTATTTCCGGAATACCTCGAACAGCTTCCCCAGCTGCTCTTCTTCCGGTAGCTTACGCCAACTTTCTGTATTGGCGCTGAATTTATCCATCTCCTGTTCTATGACTTCCACCCCCAGATCCGTTTTGGCCGGGAAATGGTAATGAACAGCCGCATTCCTGATATCCAGCGGATCCGCGATATCCTTATAGCTGAAAGCATTATATCCCTTCGTCCGAACCAGCCTGTCGGCCATTGCTATTATTTTACCCTTTGTATCCGTCATAATGGGGCAAATATACTTACTTAGTAGTAAGTAGGAAAATAAATTAAGAATTGGGAATTACGAATTACGAAATACAGAGGAGATCTTAGCGGATATCAAAAAGTATCACTATCCGCTAAGATCTCCTCTGTATTTCGTAATTCGTAATTCCCAATTCTTAATTTATTCTTTCAGGTTCTCCGCCGGATTCCCCATAGCGGCCTTTATAGACTGGAAACTGACGGTGAACAATGCAATGATCATGGCTATAATACCGGCCAGTACGAATACCCAGTAGTGGATGTTTACCCGATAGGGGTATTTCTGGAGCCAGTTGCTCATGGTAAACCAGGCGACAGGGAAGGCGATGATAGCGGAAATGGCTACCAGTTTAAGAAAATCGGCAGAAAGCAGTTGCGTGATATTGGTGGTGCTGGCGCCCAGTATTTTTCGGATGCTGATTTCTTTTGTCCGGCGTTCGGCTGTGTAGGCTGCCAGCCCGAATAAACCAAGACAGCTGATCAGAATGGCCAGGGCAGCGAATAATCGTGATAACTGCTGCATAAGCATTTCATTGACGAACATGGCGTTGAACTGATCATCTACAAACCGGTAGGAAAACGGATAAGCCGGATTGTATTGCTTCATAACACGACCGATCTTTTCCAACGCTGCTTCTTTATCAATTCCGCTTGCCATACGTACATAGGTCAGGGTGGCTTCTTCCGGTATACAATAGAACACCACCGGGTCCGGGGTGCCGTACATATTACCGTAAACGTAGTCCTCTACTACACCTGCTACGCGGGATTTTATCACGGAATCGCGGCGCAAAGGGGTCATGATCATTTTACCTACGGCACTGCCGGGCCCCATTAATTTCTCCATCGACGCAGTAACGATTACATCATTGCCATTGGCTGCAGCAATGGGTTTGAAGTCACTGCCGGCAATGAATTTCATTCCCAGGGTACTGAAAAACCCGGGACTAATAAGCCGTTGAGAGACGAGTATTTTATCGGTTGGCCGTTTGCCGGTCCAGTCAAGACTATTCGTATTATTACCACCATAAATAGCCTGGTGATCGGCCAGGGCTACCTGGTCTACCGCACCCGTTGCGAGCAACGCAGTTTTGATGAATTCGTAGTGTGTGTTCATCTCCCCGGTATTATTCATTACAATCAGGTTTTCCTTATTCAACCCCAGGTTACGGTGCTTCACATGTTGTATCTGCTGAAAGATGATGATGGTGCAGATGATCAATACAATAGAAATGCTGAACTGCGTGATCACCAGGCCTTTTCGGATAAACGTGCCTCCGCCGGGAGCGGATTTGAAACCTTTCAGCACTAATACCGGGTTAAACGACGAAAGGTAAAGCGACGGGTAACTCCCTGCCAGCAAGCCACAAGTAACGGTTAATATCAGCAGAAACAGCACATGCGTGGGAGCGAGGAGGTCGACGGTCAGCTGTTTGTCTACCATCTTGTTAAAAGCAGGCAGACAAATATACAGCAGCAGCACTGCAATTACGGCGGAAAGGATGGCAAAGAACAATGCCTCCCCGATGAATTGTAATACCAGCCTGTTTTTGCTGGCCCCCATCGTTTTGCGGACGCCTACTTCTTTTGCCCGCTTCTCGCTGCGGGCAGTGGAAAGATTCATGAAATTAATACAGGCAATCACTAAGATGATCCAGGCAATCAAAGAAAACAGCCGTACATACTCAATCCGGCCGCCGGATTGTTTGCCATCTATAAATTGACTATGCAGGCGCCAGTCGTTCATACTCAACAGAAAAGCCTGATTAATAGCATGCGGATCACGTTGCCTGATTGCGTTTTTAAGCAGATTGTTGATGATGTCGAAATTGGCATTGGGCGCAAGTTCTGCGTATATACTGACCGAATTGGCATCCCATTCGGAAAGGTATTTATTCGCCCGGTAATAAATCTCAAAGGGTGCTACCCAGTCGAATTGTATGCTGGAGTTACCGGGATTATCTTTCACCACGCCGCTCACGACGTAAGGTTGCTTATTATCGACGATGATCGTTTTTCCTACGATATTCCTGGTGGCACCAAAAAGTTTTTGTGCTGTTTTTTCTGTAATCACCAGCGAATACAACTGCGAAAAGGCAGTAGCAGCATTTCCTTCCACAAAAGGCAACGTAAAGATCCCGAAGAGAGACGGATCGGCATACATCCCGTTGGCGTAAGTGGCTTTTTCGCCGGTGCCAAACATCGCGTTGATCGGCCCTTCAGTTGTCCGGCAGGTTTGCCGGATACCCGGCAATTCCCTTTTCATGGCCTCCGCCATCGGGGCAGGGCAGGAGGAGAAAGTCCGGATACTGCCATCATAGTTCCAGTGCTCCATTACCTGATAGATCCGGTCCTTCTTCTGATGTATATGATCAAAAGTGACCTCATCTTCTACCCACAGAAAAATAACGCCCGCACAGACAAGGCCCACTGCCAGCCCGAAAATATTGAGAAAGCTGTAGGTCTTATTCTTCCAAAGGTTTCGCAAAGCGATCTTTAAGTAGTTTTTAAACATAGTGGTTACACTTTAGCAATAGTGTCTGTACCCTGGAACTAAGATGGTGCCATGCCATCATTCTTTGAAAATCAACTGTTTGGAAAATAACTGGCGTCCGTTTTTAAACCTTATTGTCCGGAATTGAACAGGGAGGAGAAAGAATGAAGAATAGGGGATGAAGAATGAAGCAACAGCGGGAAGATTTTAGCGAATAGAATCGCTAAGGTGAACAACATCCGCTAAAGTTCTTCCCGTTGTTGCTTCATTTTCTGGTTTTCATTCTCAATAATGATCTCCTTGCCACTGTTCTTTCACCAGTGCTTCCAGTGCCTTCAATTCCCTTTTATAGTCCGTTTGAGGATCGTCACTTTCTTTCAATACTTCGAGTATTTCGTAAACAAAGTCGTCGCCGTTTTGTTCCTGCCAATCGCGCTGCAAGGCTTCATTGGCATATCGTCCGGACATTAGCTGTACCCGTAGCGAGTTCCAGGCCCTGTCTACGTCCATGCTGTTGCCGATCAATACTTTGTTGTTTCGCTTGTTCCGTAGCTGGAAAACACCTTTTCGGAATACCATCTCCCTATATGCCTGCTTCAATTCTTTCTTTGAGGTCATTGTTTACTGTTTTATTGTTGAGCTGTAAAAACTATTTGTCCGTTTGATGTTTGCTTCATCATTCAGCGGTTGAGGTCATTGTTTACTGTTTCAATTGCTGATCTATGAAACTGCCTGCCTGTTTCACGAATGCCTCATAGCTCCCCGGATAACGCCGGTTGAGATACAGCGTAAGGAGCCCCGTACAGCCGTAAAGCAGTACCATATTCTTATGTGCCGCCTCTCTGATGGTTAGCATGCGCCTGTCGACACAAAACTCCCAGTCTGCCGCGCAAAGATCGCCCAGCAACGATGTTACCAGCTCGCTGGTATTGCCTTTCTGATCTATATCGGATAGTTTCTCGTTGAAGAAAAGGTCGAATATCCCCGGGTACTGAATGAAGTAATCCATATAAGCCAATATGATCGCTTTCAGCCGCTTATTGCCTGGCGTGATACTACTGGTGCGCCCGGCCGTATACTCCTGGCATTCTTCCCGGAAGTCCTTTACGCAAAGGAATACCAGGTCTTTTACGTCCTTGAAGTAGTTGTAAAGCGTGGCAAAGGAATATCCCGCACGATCTGCTATATTCCTGACACTGACGCTTTTCAGCCCTTCACTTTTCAACAGCTCTTTGGTAGCAGCAATAAAATATCCTCTGACCCTTTGCTCCTGGATTTCTTTTTTATTTACCATAGTGCAAATATATTGAACAGTGTTCAAATTTTGTTATGATATTAATAAGAATTGCGATTCCTAATTCTTATTATATTTATCGGTTTCTAATACTCATGATATGAAAAGACTCTTTGTACTGTTGCTGGCGACGAGCTGCGCGTGCACGGTAATGGCCCAGCAAAAAAAGAAAGGCAATTTCTCAGGCAATCCCGTTTTTCCAGGCTGGTACGCTGATCCCGAAGGAGTAGTGTTCAACAAAGCTTACTGGATCTATCCCACCTATTCCGCCGCGTACGAGAAACAGGTTTTCTTTGACGCCTTTTCTTCTCCCGATCTTGTAAACTGGACCAAACACGCTGCTATTTTGGATACGGCTGCGGTAAAGTGGGCCAAACGCGCGATGTGGGCGCCGGCTATTGTAGAAAAAAATCATAAATACTATTTCTTCTTCGGCGCTAATGATATTCAGAACAACCAGGAAACCGGTGGGATAGGAGTGGCCGTGGCAGATAATCCGGCCGGTCCGTTCAGGGATTACCTGGGAAAGCCGCTGGTCGATAAGATCATTAATAAAGCACAACCGATCGATCAATACGTGTTCCACGACAGTGACGGGAAATACTATCTCATCTATGGCGGCTGGGGCCATTGCAATATTGCACAACTGAACGATGATTTTACCGGGTTCGTTCCATTCGCTGATGGTACAACATTCCGGGAAATCACCCCTGAAAAATATGTGGAAGGGCCTACGATGTTCAAAAAAGACGGTAAGTATTATTTCATGTGGTCGGAAGGCGGATGGACAGGCCCGGACTATAGTGTAGCCTATGCCATCGCAGATACTCCCCTGGGGCCGTTTAAACGTATCGGCAAGATCCTGGAACAGGATCCGGCGATCGCTACCGGCGCGGGGCATCATTCTGTGATTAGTATCCCGGAGGAAAACCGCTGGTACATTGTGTATCATCGCCGGCCGCTGACGGAGAAGGCTGCTAACTCCAGGGAAACCTGCATCGACCGGATGTATTTCGATAAAGACGGCTTCATTAAGCCGGTGAAGATCACCCGTGAAGGAGTCAGCAAAGCCGTTATACGCTAACACGGGAAGACTGTCAGAGCGGTCGGTAAGCAGGTGATTTTTTGATCAGATCACTATTATCGACCGCTTTCATAGCTGTTTGTTTTTTCCGCTCTCTTACGAAGATGGCGGTGGCTACTGCACCGCTTATGCCTGCTACAAACACTGTGAGCTGTGGCCCTATGAAATAAGCCAGCAATCCTGTAAGCAAACTGCCTACCGGGATAATTCCCTGATATGCCATAATGTAGTAACTGATGACCCTCGCCCGCATGGCGGGCGCTGCATGTGTTTGTATGTAGGTATTGATGGAAGAAGTTTGCGCCATCATGCCTACGCCCGATAGCATCATAAATACCAGTGCCATTGGAAGCCACTTACTGAACGAAAGCAATAACACACTCAGGGAAAATATCAGGCTCGCAGAAACCAGTATTTTTATCAGATCCCTGCCGGGTTTCAGTCGCGCCATGAAAATAGCAGACGCAATGGAACCCAGCCCGGCAGCGCTTTCGAACCAGCTGAAGGTTTTCGCATTTCCATGAAAGATATCTTTTGCAAACACCGGCATCAGCGTATTGAAAGGGATCACCAGCAGGCTGCTGGCGGAAAGCATCAGCAGCAACGACGCAATATCTTTATCGGAAGATACATACCGGTATCCTTCCCTGAGTTCTTCCCATATACTGCGATCGGACTTTACCACAGGCGGCAACGTAATTTTCATCATCCACAAAGAAATCAATACCGGTACATAGCTCAGGAAATTACTAAGGAAACAAAAATCTTCCCCAAACGCACTCAGTATAATTCCTGCCAGTGCAGGCCCGGCAATACGGGCGAAATTAGCCATGGTAGAATTCAGGGCAATTGCATTGGGCAGATCCTCGCGGTTCTCCACCATCTCCACCATCAATGATTGCCGGCAGGTAACGTCAAAAGCATTGATGACTCCCTGTACCAATGAAAGAAAAATAATGCCCGGAATATTATACCAGCGCAGCAGGATCATGCCCGCCAGCGCGCCGGCCTGTAACATCGAAATCACCTGCGTGAGCATCAGCAGGCGATACCGGTTGTGGCGATCAATATAACTCCCGGCATATGGCGAAAGCAACAGCGAAGGAATGAGGCTCACAAAACTAACCACGCCCAACAACATCGCCGAATTGGTTAACCGGTAAACCAGCCAGCAAACAGCTGTTTTCTGCATCCAGGTGCCGATCAGGGAGATCGACTGACCATAGAAAAATAACCTGAAATTCGGAGATTTTAATGCGCGAAATGTATTCATCTTATCACTTTTTGGGCTGGTGTTTCAATAAACTGCTGCAAATTTCGGTAATTGAGATATATTTGTTAAATAGATTGTTTTAATGGTTTTAATAGTTAAAAACGATTAATAGATGGAGCTGCGTCAACTAACCTATTTTGTGAAGGCAGCGGAGATGTCACATTTCACGGATGCTGCTGCCATGCTGTATATCACTCAATCCACTTTGTCGCAACAGATCAAGCAGCTCGAAAATGAGCTGGGGATGCTGTTGTTCGACAGGATCGGGAAGCATGTGCAATTGACGGAAGCGGGTCGCGTGTTCCTGCAACATGCGCGGCAGATACTGCTGGATGTCGACAAGGGAAAGCAGGCAATACAGGATCTGCAGCAGGTACTCCGCGGGGAGCTCCGTATAGGTAGCACCTACGCGTTTACATCTCTCTTACTACCTGCCCTTACCACTTTCCCGGTGAAATACCCCGGCATAAAGATCTATGTGGAATACGGCACAACGGCGGCGCTGGAACGCAAGCTCCGCGCGTCTGAACTGGATTTGGTGCTGGCATTTCATCAGGATGTATTTGGCGCCGACCTTAACATGCGGGAGCTGTTCCGGTCGAAAATGGTGGTAGTGGTATCGAAGAAGAATAAACTGGCGGGATTGAAGAAAATCAGCCTGCAAAATCTTAATGGGATGGATCTTATCTTTCCCTCGTTTGGTTTCAGTGCCCGGGATTCACTGGATGAGGTATTGAAAAGCAATAAAATTCAGCCGGCCGTTAAAATTGAGATGAACGATATACACTCCATCCTGAAACTGGTGGAAAAGGGGCATTGGGCTACCCTGCTCAATGAACGTGCGTTGCTGGGCTGGAAGAATCTGGTAGCCATTCCGGTAGAAGGACGTGAACTGCAACGAAGAGCTTATGTTATCTGGCAAAAAGGAATTTACCGCAAGAAGGCTGCGGATCTGTTCACGGAAGAGTTATGGAAAGGTATGCAGGAAGATGGTATTCAACCCGGTATCCATCGTTAAAAGAGTGGCCACACAGCAGCAGCCTCTTGCTGCCACCGGGGTGACCACCTGAAAGAGTTACTGGGCTTTTCTCAGGTCCGCAATGGGGCATCGGTAATAGCTTTCAAACGTCTGCGCCAGATCTTCCCAGCTATCGTACAGCGCTACGGCGGCGATATATGTCAACGTATAATCTGTTTCAACGATCATTTTAAAAACAGCAGCCATGGACTCCTGTAGTATCAGTTCTTCCACGCTGATCAGGAATTCCTGCTCAAACGGTACTTCGAGGAATTCAGGTACAACCCTGAACCGGTCGCATAATGCCTCTTTGCTGCCGGCTTCCAGTGGGTACTCCATGATAAAGGCTGCAATGCTGCGCAATTGCTGGCGATGATGTTCCATCAGCATCACAGGTGGATGAGTTTCCAGCGAGCGCAGGTAAGTACTGAAAAAATCGATGGCGTTCCGGCGGAAGAAAACATCAGCAACCTTTCCGATCATTCTGAAACCGGCGATCCGGCGCACGATATGGTAGTTTACCTCGTTTGGCCGGAAGGGGAGCTTGCTGACCGGGTATTGCCCCTTTTTGATACCCGGAATATCCAGGGCCTGAAAAAGCGGAAATTCTTTTTTGAGATAACCAAGATATGTCAGGTCGAAATACACCTGGAAATTGACGGCAAATTCCAGCTGCGTATCCGGACTGTCTCCCGTCATGATCCGCATCTGCGGGCCAGGTCCGCTATCCGTTGGACTGGAAATACCCGCTGGCAACATATATTTCTTGGGGTCAATCCGTTTGAGGGCAATCCCGTTGCCCAGGTGAATGAGGTGATAGTAAATAAGAAATTGTTCCAGTTCAATTTGCTGGCTAAATATGATACCGCTTTCATCTGCGTCCAGGAAGCATTTGGCATTTGGGATCAGCTGGGATTGTAAATAACCGGGAATACGTTCGTAGGTGATACAATCCGTCGTTTCATGGTTAGAGATGAGGTATTTGCTTGCAGGCAGATTCATAACTAATGGTTATTGAATGTTGTGGTTTATTTGAAATGCAGTGTGCTATCAGCGGTAAAATAGAAATCAGTACCTGTGGTGGCTTTAATACCATCCAGCAGGAAGCTCATGGGCGTATTTTTGTCCAGCAACCCGGTAAATCTCCGTTGTCCGGCGGCTGGATTGTCGACCACCGCGCGTACCCCGAACCAGCGGAAAATGGTGCCGCAAACTTCTTCAATAGGCATTTCAGAGAAGCAATACAATCCTTTCTGCCATCCCAGTTCCACAGTGGCATTAAATGGCCGGGTATCGAGCGATTCGGTTTTCTGATCGAAAACAGCCTGCTGACCTGGTTTCATCAGTATCGCTTTTTTGCCGGCCTTCATCCTTACTTTACCTTCTATCAGTGAAACCTTTACCAGGCCGCTATCGTAGCTGTTGATGTTAAAAGAAGTACCCAATACATCCACCGTACTGTTAGGTAGATGCACCTGGAAGGGTTTACCTGTTTGCCGCGCTACTTTAACGTAAGCCTCGCCATCCAGCGTAATTTCACGGGTATGCCCGTTGAAATTGAAAGGAAACTTCATGCTGGTAACAGCGTTGAGGGTTACGACCGAGCCATCGGAGAGGGCAACATCGAAGCGCTGGCCATGAGGTACAGAAATAGTATTGACACCTTCCGGCAGCGTGGTGCCGGTATTGAGGAAGAGCGTGTTATTCTTAACCGGAATCTCCCGGCCGGCTACATGGATAAGGCCGCTGGCTTCTGAAAGGTTGATGGCAGGCCCGCTGGCTGGCTGGAGAATCACGTCATTTCTGACAGCCACTACTTTTACCGGTTTTGAAGAGCGAAAGAAATTGAATTTCCAGACAGCAGCTGCCAATAACATAACAGCAGCGGCAGCCGTCCAGGGCATAAGTTTGCGGAGAATAGACTTTTTAGGCTGAAAATCAATTACTTCGATCCAGGCTGCCGGAGGATCTGGAATGTGCATGGAGGAGAGTTTTTCCCATTTTTCCCTGACATTAGCGTCCTCTTCAATAAGTTCTTCCAATAATTGATCATCTGCCGCTGAGATAGTTCCCGCCAGCTTTTCTGTCATCAACTTATATATTTCTTCTGCGCTGTTCATGTACACTATTAACAGTTTATTTAATCGGGCGGGGTATCAGAAAAGGATTTTTTTTAAAGATGCCCTCAAAGTTTTCAGCGCATTGGCCACTTGTTTTTTCACTGTCTCTTCACTGGTATCCATTACAGCTGCTATTTCTTTGCGTGTTTTGTGCTCCTGGTAGGCCAGCCGAAATGCCATCGACTGGCGTTCCGGTAACTGGCTAATGGCGGTTTCCAGCTGTGCTTTCAGTTCATCGTTCTCAAGTTTGTTTTGTGGCAGGGTGTAGGTGTCAGATAGTAAAATGTCTTTAAGTCTTTTGTTTCGCGTAGCATCTTTCGAAATTTTGTTCAGGCATCGGTTCCGTACACTAACGAACAGAAAATTTTTAAATGATTGGGTGCTGTCCAGATCAATCCGTGAGCTCAGGTCCTTTTCCCAGAAATCAATGAAGAAATCCTGTACCAGTTCCTGGGCCTCTGTTTCGCTCCTGAGTATAGTATATGCAGTTACGTATAACCATTGGTGGTAGTTTTCATAAAAATACTGAAACGCGGATGCATTCCCCGTTTTTAGTTGTGCAAGCAATTCAATATCGTTGATAGATGCACTCATGCTGGGATTTTGTTGATACGGCAGCTCCTGCATTGGCTGCACGAAAGGGTACGCGGTTTGTCAATGGTTGTCCGCCAGGCGTCCTGTTGCTCAGACTCTTTTAGCTGGATTTTCTGGAAGACGGCAGATATCGAATATTAACAAGCAGTATTATAGGGATATATTCGGGAAAAAATCATAAATGGTTTTTTCTTTTCATTGGAAGTTTGTTAACGAGATGTTATTCGGGCGAATTAAGAATATAGAAAGAAGAATTAAGAATGAAAGCGGAGATAGTAAACGCGAAGATCAACTTCGCTACTATCTCCGCTTTCATTCTTAATTCTTCTTTCTATATTCTTAATTATTTCTTCGGTTTCCTCTTCTTCGGCTTTCCGTATTTCATCATCATTTTCTCCTTATGGGAGACCTTCTGATTCGTTTTCAGGTTTTTGGCCTTTTTCTGATGGAAGGCAGGGCCCGCATCACTCCGGTCAGGCGCTTTAACGAGCGTATTACGCATATGTACTTTCGGAATTTCATCTTCCGTAAGCACATCAGATATTACCAGCTCCTCCGGTAACGGCTGTTCCGGAATAACATAGTTCATCAGTGCCTCGATTTTCTCCAGGTTCTCTGTTTCGGAATCTTTCGTAAACAGTATAGAGATCCCTTTTTTATCAGCCCTACCGGTACGGCCTATACGATGTATGTAGTTCTCCGGTGCATCCGGCGTATCAAAGTTGATGACGTGCGTTACTTCGGCGATATCCAGCCCGCGGGCAATGATATCGGTGGCAATCAGAAAACGGAGCTCGCCTGCCTGAAACCGGCGTACCGTATTGAAGCGGTGATTCTGCTCCTTGTTGGAATGAATGATACCGGTCTTATCGGGAAAGTCTTTTTCCAGCGGTTCGAAGAGGTCGTCTGCCAGCTGCTTGGTGCCGGCAAAGATCAGCGTCTTCGTCATCGTAGGATCCTTTCTGATCAGCAGCTCCAGCAAATTGACCTTGGTATTGAAGTTGGGCACGCGGTATACCGATTGGTCAATATTCTCCAGTGGCGTACCAGTGGGCGCTGCTTCTATCCTGACGGGAGCGTTGAAATGTATGTTTATCAATTGTTCCACGTCATCGGTAATGGTGGCGGAAAACATCAGGTTCTGACGCCGTGGCGGCAGCAGGTCCATGATGTTCTGCAATTGCGTCCGGAAGCCCAGGTTTAGCATTTCATCCACCTCGTCGATGATCAGCCGTTTGATGGATTTTACTTTCAGCGCACCGCTAAGAATGATGTCGTAAAGCCGGCCGGGAGTAGCCACCAGTATATCCAGCTTTTCTTTCACCGCTTCCATCTGCGGATTCATGTTTACGCCTCCATATACGCCCAGTACCGATACGCTCATGTAAGTGGTCAGTTTCTTTACCGCTTCCACGACCTGTATGACCAGCTCCCTCGTTGGAACAAGGATCAATATTGTAGGATGCTTTTCTTTCGAGAACTTAAACATACGCAGCACCGGCAACAGGTAAGCAAAGGTTTTACCCGTGCCTGTTTGCGCAATCCCGCATACGTCCTGGCCGGACATGATCACAGAAAAGGCACGTTGTTGTATGGTGGTAGGTGTTTGATAACCCAGTTCGTCCAGTGCATTCAATAAGGAAGCATTCAGATTTAAATCGCCAAAAGTCATGATACTGCTGAAAATATGAACGGCAAAGGTATGGAAAAGCCTGCAAAGGAAACTTTTTGCCTGCTGCTTTCTGCTTATCTTAGCTTAAATTGAATCCATGAAAAATCTGCATACACAGGCTATTGTTATTCATGCCTACGGCGGCCCTGAACAATTACAGCTGGAAGAAGTGCCGGTAATGGTACCGGCGAAAGATCAGGTGCTGATCAAAGTGGTGGCAAGCGGAGTGAATCCGATCGACTGGAAACTGAGGCAGGGGTTTATGCAACATCCGCTGCCTTATATACCAGGCGTGGAAGCTTCCGGCGTGGTAACTGCAGTAGGAGACGGGGTGTTCGGAATGACGACCGGCGACGAGGTGTATGGCGCTCTTGATGGCTCTTACGCGACTTACGCGATCGGATCAGCGGAGCTGCTCTTCAAAAAACCGACGCATGTATCATTTGAAGAAGCCGCCACGATGGCTGGCGCTAAAACTGCCTGGACCGCGCTCTTCGAAACAGGCGGATTAACCAAAGGGAAACGTGTGCTGATTCATGCTGGTGCCGGTGGGGTAGGACATTTCGCAGTGCAGCTGGCGTACAATGCCGGCGCCTATGTGATAGCTACTGCCAGTGCGGAAAACATGGACTTCGTAACAGGCCTCGGCGCCGATGAGGTGATCGATTACAAATCAACCCCCTTCGAATCGCAGACCGGGCAGATAGATCTTGTTTTTGATACCGTTGGCGGAGATACTACCGAGCGCTCGCTGCAGGTACTGAAACCCGGTGGACTATTGGTCAGCATCACCCAGATGCCTGATCCCGAAAAGGCGGCAGCAGCCGGGGTACGCGCGCAATTCAGCGGTTCCCGCTCTGTACAAGCCATGAGGGAAGTCCATAAACTCCTCGATAAAGGCCTGATCAAACCATACGTACGCAAAGTTTTCCAACCGTTGTCTGCTGCAGCCGCCGCCCAGGAATACAGCCAGCATGGCGGACCTGGACGTGGGAAAATTGTATTGAAAATAGGAACGGAAGATTAATTCTTTCCCAGCATTTTCTTTCTGTGCTGTATTCCCCATCTCTGCAACGCAATGATCACGCTATCTAAGGTGGAAGCGTAAGGGGTGAGTGTATACTCCACCGTTACCGGCTGTGTGTCGTACACGGTACGCTTTACCAACTTGTGCGTCTCCAGGTCTTTCAGCTCTTTCGAAAGAACTTTAGAGGTAATTTTAGGAATGCTGCGTTCTATATCACGGAAACGTTTATGCCCCCTGGAAACAGCGATGATGATTGGCAGCTTCCATTTCCCGCTGATCACATCCAGCGCGTCTCTTACAGGCATGATCACCTTATGGCAATCGGTATGGCTGTTTTCTCCTTCGCCCACCGGCTTACCGCAGTCGATGGTTAATTCTTCTGTTTTCATCAGTATGTTATTGGTTACCTCTGGTATAGTGCTTACTTTAAGGTAACTGGTTACTTTTTGATAGCAAATATATTAACTTTGTCGTTGCAACAAATAAAATTATGATGAAAGTAGAAATATGGTCCGATATCATGTGCCCGTTTTGCTATATAGGCAAACGGAGATTTGAAGCGGCGCTGGAACAGTTCCCTGGCAAAGGCGACATTACTGTTGAATGGAAGAGCTTCCAGTTGGATCCTTCACTGAAATCCCAGCCGGGAGTGGATGTATATGATCATCTGGCAGAGAAGAAGGGACAATCGCGGGAATGGTCGCTGGCGATGCACGAGCAGGTGACCGGGATGGCGAGGGAAGCCGGACTTACCTATAATTTCGATAAAGCGGTAATCGCCAATTCATTTGATGCACACCGGCTGATACAGTTAGCCAAACAGCATCAACTGGGCGATACGGCAGAAGAACGTTTGTTCCGGGCTTATTTTACAGAAGGGAAAGATATGAGCGATCCGCAGGTGTTGCTGGAAATAGGTACTGAAATCGGACTGCCCAAAGCGGCTATTGAAGCATTACTACATTCAGGCGATATGGCAGCTGCTGTGAAGCACGACGTACAGGAAGCCGAGCAGCTGGGCATTAGAGGAGTACCTTTCTTTGTACTTGATCGTAAATTTGGCGTTTCCGGAGCCCAACCCGTGGAAGCCTTCACCCAGGCACTGGAAAAGGCGCATGGCGAGTGGAAGAAGACACAGCCGGTGCAGTCATTTGATACACTGGACGGAGAGGTTTGCACCCCGGATGGGAACTGTGGATGAATGAAGAATATGGAATGAAGAATGAAGAAAAGGCGCGAAGGTCTTAGCGTGTATTATAAATCGCTAAGATCTTCGCGCCTTTTCTTCATTCTTCATTCCATATTCTTAATTTTACACTCTAATCATCCGTTTATGGCGCTTCTTAAAAGAATCAACCCCTTTTCCAAACAGAATAACGACACCGGCTTTGGTACGAATGCCACCGGCTATGGTGGACGTTTTCTTAACCGCGACGGAAGCTACAACATCCGCAGGGAGGGGAGATCGTTTATGCACCGGTTTAACATTTACCACGCGCTGCTGAACGTGCCTGCCTGGAAATTCGCTATGGTGATCTTCCTGTTTTATTTCTCTATCAACCTGGTGTATTCCGGTATTTACTGGTGGGTGGGCGTATCCGAATTCCAGGGAATTGTTGGCCAGTCGGCCTGGGCCAGGTTTAAAGAAATCTACTTTTTCAGTACCGAAACTTTTACTACGGTGGGATATGGCCGCGTAAACCCGGTGGGTGACGGCGCCAACGCGGTAGCTGCTATCGAAGCTATGACCGGCTTTCTTTCATTTGCCGTAGCTACCGGTCTTATCTATGGCCGTTTTTCAAAGCCCCGGGCACACCTGTTATTCAGCGATCATGCACTGGTGGCTCCTTATCAGGGTGGCACTGCCCTGATGTTCCGCTTTGCTTCCTATAAGGAAAACCATACATTAAATAATGTGGAGGTGCTGGTAACGACCGGATTTCAGGTACAGGAAAATGGAAACGCGGTATATAAATTTTATAATCTGCCGTTGGAAAGACGAAACATCGATAACCTGTCGATGAACTGGACAGTGGTGCACCCGATCGATGAAAACAGCCCACTGCTGGGCTTTACGGCGCAAGACATGGAAACAGCCGACCTGGAATTATATGTTACAGTAAGAGGGTTCAATGATGTATACGCCAATACGGTGTTGCAACGCACTTCTTACACTTACCAGGAGATTGCCTTCAACCGGAAGTTTGTGCCCATGTACCGGGAAAGCGACAATGGAAGAACTACAATACTGGAGTTGCACAAACTCGACAAATCTGTAGAAGTGGTCCCGGTGCCCGGCCAGCCGGCATAAATAATCTATTCTTAATGCTCTTTGTGGGATATCAGTAGTAAGCCAAGATAAGTAAACATACCATTGATCAGCAACAGTTCCAGCCCGATCTGGAATTTTCCGAAGAACGAGGCCTGGTAAACATCTACTATCAGGCAAAGGAAAGGAGCCGCAACACATACTACAGGCACCAGTTCGTCGTGCACTTTGCGCTTCGACAAAATACCGAATGCGAAAAGCCCCAGTAGCGGACCGTAGGTATAGGTGGCCACTTTAAGAATCACGCCGATCATACTCTGGTTATTCACCCATTCAAATACCATCACAAACAACAGGAAAATAAACGCCATCAGCAGATGTATACGCTGGCGGATCTTTTTCTTTTCTGCGTCTGTCCAGTCGTCCCGCCGCTGCATCCCCAGAATATCAATACAAATGGAAGAGGTAAGCGCCGTCATCGCCCCATCGGCACTGGGAAACAACGCCGAAATCAGGGCGATGATAAAGATAACAGAAATCACCGGTGGCATGTGATGCAACGCCAGCTCAGGGAATAATTTGTCGCCCGTAGCCAGCACCTGCTGCGCACCGTACAGGTTCAGCAACCCGCCCAGAAACAGGAACAGCCCAATGACTACCACCATGATGAACGCCAGTGAAACCATGTTTTTCCTGGAATCCTTTAGTGTTTTTACAGAGATGTTTTTCTGCATCATTTCCTGATCAAGACCGGTCATGGTGATGGTGATAAACGCACCTGCCAGTATCTGCTTTATAAAAAACAGCTTATCGTTCGGATCCGTATTGAAAATTTTTGTCAGGCCTTTCGACTGCATCATGCCAATGCTTTCACCCAATCCCAGGTTCATCGCATGCAATATGTATATCACGCAAATGATCAGTCCGGCCAGCATACAGCTGGTTTGAAGCGTATCGGTATACACAATGGTTTTTACCCCGCCTTCGTACGTGTATAACAGGATCATCAGCAGAATGATCAGGGTGGTGAGCCAGAAAGGCACGCCAAAGCTGGAAAGAATAGCATCCTGCAATATCCTTACTACGAGGAACAAACGGGCTGTAGCCCCCAGGGTGCGCGACAGGATAAAGAAAGAAGCGCCTGTCTTATATGAGCTCCTGCCGAAACGGGTGTCCAGGTAATTGTAGATGGAAGTCAGCTGCAACCGGTAGTAGAGCGGAATCAGCACATAAGCAATCGTAAGATACCCTATAAAATATCCCAGGGTGATCTGCATGTAGGAAAAAGCGTCTCTGCCAACTGCCCCCGGAACACTAACGAAAGTAACCCCGCTCAGGGAAGTACCTATCATACCGAATGCCACCAGCATCCAGTTGCTGTTTCGGTTGCCAATAAAGAAGGAGTCATTGTTGGAATTGCGTCCCGTATACCACGCTACTAAAAGCAGTATCACAAAGTAGGCAATGACAAATGAGAATAATAAACCTGGCGACATAGCGTAAAATAGATTGCTAAAAGATATAAAGATAGCAAGATAAGGTTTTAGCTGATAGCTATTAGCTTTTAGTTGCCGGCTTTTGTTTTTGTTTTTTGTATCGGAAGATGTCTGCGCGATGGTTATCCGGTGGTAAAATCCCTGCCTGAATTTTATTTGACTAGAGCAAATAATTTATTTGCTCTAGTCAAATAGTTGTGTAGTTTTGTATGAAAAATAATACTTTATGGACTTGGGGAATCCAGTTGTAGGCGAGATTCGGAGCTTTAACCGGTTTTATACCGGCATGATCGGGTTGCTGAACCAGCATATCCTGGAAAGCAGCTTATCGCTTTCAGAAGTGAGGGTGTTGTATGAAATAGGGCAGTCGGGGAAATGCACAGCGGGGCAATTGATCAGCACCCTGAAGCTGGATGGGGGATACTTGAGCCGCATCCTGCGGAAGCTGGAAAAAAATGGATGGCTGAGCCGGCACCAGTCTACCGCCGACGGGCGTACGTTTTTTCTGCAGCTCAATGCCGCCGGCAGAAAAGCGCTGGCTGCACTAAACGAAAAATCCAGTCAGGAGATCAGTCAGCTGATTACCCCGCTTTCCCAAACAGCGCAAAGGAAAGTGACGGATGCCATGAAAGCCATACAGTCCGTACTTTCGGCAGGAGAGCAGCCGGCAGTTGCGAATGATACGGATATCCGTATCCGTTATACACTGGAACCGGGGGATGTTGGATACCTGATTTACATGCACGGATATCTGTATGCCCGTGAAACAGGATTTAACCTGGAGTTTGAGGCATATGTCTGCAAAACATTCTATGAATTCCTGCCCACTTACAATCCTAACAAAGACCGTATGTTTCTGGCCATCGCTGATGGTCGCATTATCGGGTCGGTAGCAATATTAGGGGCATCCCGTCATCAGGCGCAGCTGCGCTGGTTCCTGATTGATCCGGAATACAGGGGAAGGGGATTGGGCAAAATGTTGTTGCAGGAAGCGCTCAGCTGCTGCCGCGAAAAAGGGTACCAGAAGGTATACCTGATGACCACCAGTTTACAGGAAACAGCTGCCGTTCTCTATAAGAAGGCCGGCTTCCGCAAAACAGGTGAAAAGCTCCTGCAACAATGGGGAACAGAATTATTCGAACAACGCTTCGAGCTGGAACTATAGCAGTTAACAACCAAATGTTAACAGCTATGCATACTTATGCAATAATACTACCTGCCCCAGGTGATAAGCATCATGCTCGGCCAGGCCTTGCATATAATAGATAGCTTTCTGATCGGTACCGGGGAAAGTATCAAAGAGCTCTTTCTCCGGGAACTTACGGATAGTAGCTGCCATCTGCTCAAAGGAATGGGCCAGCCGGTGAACGGTGGCCTGCCAGTTTTCTTCCCCATGATTTTCCGGCATATAAAAATCCGGCAGATCCCCGTCCTGCTCCGGAGGTTCGTTATAGATGTATCGTTGCACCCGCTGGTGCCAGTATATGAGGTGATTGATGATCTGCCAGATATTATTGGAATCCCCCAGCTGTTGTACTGCCTGCCGGGCATTGATCCGGCTGAGGTGTTCCTGGAAGGTAACTCCCAGCCAGGGCTCCCCATTGTAGAGGTTTTCCAGCGAAAGTGCGAAGTGTTCAGTTAATGACATGACACAAGAATTTTATTTTTTTAAGATATCCCGGTCGGTTGACTGTTGGCCTTGCTGTAATTCGTAATTTACAGAATTCTTTATTTTCAGAGAATATAAAACCCATTGTTATGAATCAACAGCAATTGGAAACCAACAAGAATGAGGATACGATGCGGAGGGCTATCAGCACCATGAAGCAGCGTCTGGGAGTGATTGAGCAGGGGGGCGGTAAAAAGAGCCTGGAGAAGGTACGGCAGCGGGGAAAGCTCACCGCAAGAGAACGTATCGCTTACCTGATCGATAAAGACACCCCCTTTACTGAAATAGGAGCTTTTGCCGCCTGGGAGATGTACCCCGAACACGGTGGTTGCCCCGCTGCCGGTACCGTTGGAGGGATCGGATATGTAAGCGGCAGACAGTGCATGATTGTGGCTAATGACATGACCGTAAAGGCAGGAGCCTGGTTTCCGATGACCGGCAAGAAAAACCTCCGTCTGCAGGAAATCGCCATGGAGAACCGCTTGCCCGTGATCTACCTCGTAGACAGTGCAGGGGTATTTCTGCCGATGCAGGATGAGATATTCCCCGACAAAGAACATTTTGGGCGCATCTTCCGGAACAACGCCCGTATGAGCGCCATGGGTATCACCCAGATCGCCGCCGTGATGGGAAGCTGTGTGGCGGGAGGCGCCTATCTGCCTATCATGAGCGATGAAGTATTGATGGTAGAAGGCAATGGCTCTATTTTCCTCGCAGGCCCGTATCTTGTGAAGGCGGCCATTGGGGAAGACGTTGATGCGGAAACGTTAGGAGGCGCTGTTACTCATACAGAAATTTCCGGCATAGCCGACTATAAATTCAAATCAGACGAAGACTGCCTCGATCAGGTGAAACGCATCGTTGCAAAAATCGGGCATCAGCCGCAGGCCGGCTTCGACAGAATCACTCCTGTGCTCCCGGCTAAGGATCCTGTAGAACTCGACAGCATCCTTCCTGCTGATAGTTCCCGGCCATACGATATGCTCGAAATCATAGAGCGACTGGTAGATGGTTCTGCCTTTGATCAGTACAAACAGGATTATGGCAAAAGCATTATCTGTGGCTATGGCCGCATCGACGGATGGGCAGTAGGTATTGTTGCCAATCAGCGCAAAATAGTGAAGAGCCGCAAAGGTGAAATGCAGATGGGAGGCGTTATTTACAACGACAGTGCCGACAAAGCCGCCCGCTTTATTATGAACTGCAATCAGAAGAAGATCCCGCTGGTATTCCTGCAGGACGTAACCGGCTTTATGGTGGGCAGCAGGAGTGAGCACTCCGGCATCATCAAAGACGGTGCTAAACTGGTGAATGCAGTCGCCAACTCAGTGGTACCCAAGATCACTATTGTTATTGGTAATTCCTATGGCGCCGGCAATTACGCTATGTGTGGAAAAGCCTACGACCCCCGTTTCATCTATGCCTGGCCTTCTGCTAAGATCGCTGTAATGGGCGGAGAACAGGCCGCTAAAACCCTGCTGCAGATACAGGTTGCCGGATTGAAGGCGAAAGGACAGGAGATATCGCCGGAGGAAGAAGCCCGCCTGCTTAAAGAAATCACCGATAAATACAATGCTCAGACTACGCCATACTATGCAGCCGCCCGTTTGTGGGTAGATGATATTATCGCTCCAACCGATACCCGGAGCCGTATATCAGAAGGCATCAAAGCCGCTAACAACGCACGTGTGGAAGAAGTGCTCAATGTAGGAGTGATTCAGGTATAACGTTTAGTCTTTAGTGTTTGGTCTGTAGTAAAATGCAACGAAGATTATGTTACATAGATAGAACATAATCTTCGTTGCATTTTACCAAAGACCAAACACTAAAGACTATTCTGTATATTCGCGTTTCCTTTTAACGAAGAAGACTGCATCATTGAATGCTTCAATAACAGTCACTAAAAAGCTAAAGACTAAAGGCGATATATGTCAGAATTGGTTGTATATACAGATGGGGCATCAAGGGGAAACCCCGGCCCGGGCGGATATGGTGTGATATTAATGTGGGGCAGTGTCCGGAAGGAATTGTCGCAGGGGTATCGTAAAACCACCAATAACAGAATGGAATTGCTGGCAGTAATAGTAGCGCTGGAAGCATTAAAGAAAGAAGGATTGAATGTGACCATCTATACGGATAGTAAATATGTGGTAGACAGTATTGAGAAAGGCTGGCTCTGGGGGTGGATCAAAATAAATTTCAAGGAGAAAAAAAATAAAGACCTCTGGTTGCGATTTGTACCGCTGTATAAAAGGCAACGGGTAAAAATGCAATGGGTGAAAGGTCATGCCAGTAATCCGTTTAATAACCGCTGTGATGAACTGGCCACACAGGCGGCCGACAGTGGCCACTGGCTGGTAGATGAAGGTTTTGAAGCCAACCTTTAAGAATATACTGATATAAACAATCTGTTCCGAACCCTGATAGCTTTCTTTTGGAATACACTGCTTCCACTCTCGTTGCTCAGGTATAAAAGCACTAGGATGAATTACGTATAACAACTATCCATTTATTGCAGCGATTTTCCACTCATCATATTTTCATCAGCTGAAACCCTTTGCTGTATTGAAAACTAATGCAACATAAAAAACGTAGTAAAACATTTTTAACAAATCTTTTGTTTTTGATTTTGAAAGGACATAGCTTTGCCGCCTATTAGTCTATAGGAATTATAGGGTAATAGCGGAAAACATTTAAAGACGAGCTTATGAAGAAAAGAATGACCCAACCGTATAAGGTGAACAATCACTGCTGTTGCTGTTGCGCCTATTAAAACCGACTGACTGTTTAACCACAGCAGGTTACAACAACCATTAGTGATGACCGGAACTCCAACCGTTCCGGGTGCTTAACACAGTAGTATTTTTCATGTCACATAGCCCGGTATAATCGGGCAGGGAAACCTGTTGCCGGGAGAAACCTGATATCTGGACATTTTCAACATTCAATCATGTTACAACGACTACTCCTTTTCCTACTGCTATTAGGGCCTTTAGCAGTATTTGCGCAAAGTCGCACGATTACCGGCCGCATTTACTCCGCATCGGACAATCAGCCATTGCCCGGAGCTTCGGTGGCCGTGAAAGGAACAACTGCCGGAACCGTAAGCGGGGCCGACGGAAGTTTCAGTTTGCAGGTAACTGATCCTGCTGCAACTACGCTTGTTATCCGCTATATCGGAATGCAGGCGCAGGAAGTAGCCATCAGTGCATCTCCGCTAACAATAAGACTACGTTCATCCGGTAAGGATATCGATGAAATAGTAATCGTAGCTTATGGTACCGCAAAGAAAAATTCTTACACAGGTTCTGTTTCGCAGATCAAAGGCGAAGAGCTCGAGAACCGGCAGGTATCCAGCGTCTCGAAGGCGCTACAGGGCCTCGCTGCAGGGGTACAGAGTACTTCTGCCAGCGGTCAGCCTGGTTCCGATGCTACGATACGCATCCGCGGTATTGGCTCCATCAATGCTTCTGCTGATCCGCTGTATGTGGTAGATGGCGTGCCTTACGGAGGAAGCCTGAATGCAATTAATCCTGCTGATATCGAATCTATCAGCGTGCTGAAAGATGCTGCTTCCAGTGCGTTGTATGGATCACGGGGCGCCAATGGTGTCATCATTATTACTACCAAAAAAGGGAAGAAGCCCGGAAGTAATATAGACGTTCGCGTTAGTCAGGGTTATTCCAGCCGCGCCGTGAGAGACTATGATCGTGTAAGTACTGATCAGTACTTTCAAATGTATTGGGAAGCGCTGCGCAATGCCTCCCTCACAAATGGTGCAACACCGGATGTTGCGGCGAAACAGGCCAGCAGCCGGCTGATCGGACGACTGGGCATCAATCCCTACGGCAATGCATTCCCTCAGCCGGTTGGTACCGATGGCAAGCTGGCAGCGGGTGCGAAAGCCCTTTGGAACGACGATTGGGATAAAGCCATGCAACGTACCGGTCATCGTACACAGGCTGATTTAAGTGTAAGCGGTGCCGCAGATAAAGCAAGATATTACATCTCCGGCGGTTACCTCGATGATCAGGGTATTTATCTTGGCTCCGGATTCAAACGCTACAACCTCCGCAGCAATATAGAGCTCGATGCTAAGAAATGGCTGAAACTGGGACTGAACCTTGCTGGTTCACACTCCGAACAGCAGGCGCCTCCTTCGGAAGACAGCCGTTCAGATAACTACGTGAACTACGGCCGCCTGATGTCTTCTTTCTACCCGATCTATCAACGGGATCCGGCTACGGGCGCTTACGTCCTCGATGCTAATGGCAACAGGATCTTTGATTTCGGCGCTTACCGGCCAAGCGCTAATAATCCGAAAACCAATCTGATAGCCACTTCCGGTATCGATAAGCACAACGTCCTTCGCGATGATGTTTCTGCAAGATTGTTCGGAGAGGCTACTATCTGGCGCGGACTGAAGTTTAAAACCAGTTACAATGCTGACTATACCGCGAGAAACGCACACGACTATACGAATCCGACACTCGGCTTCGACGCAGAAGTAGGCGGTACCGTGGAGAAAGTGGGGACCCGCACTTTCAGCTGGACTTTCAACAATATCCTTACTTATGAGGAAACATTCAATGGGGTGCATCACCTGAACCTGCTGGCTGGTCAGGAAGCCTATAAATTCAGGAATACATTCATGGATGGCTCCAAGTCAGGCTTCTCGCTACCGGGAGTGGACGAACTCTCTGATGCCGCACTGATCAAAGATCTGCAGGGCTATACAGATACTTACACACTGTCCAGCTTCCTCGGACGTGCTGAATACGATTACAAAAACAGGTACTTCTTATCGGCCTCCCTGCGCCGCGACGGTTCTTCCCGCTTTGCACCGGATCACCGCTGGGGTACATTCTGGTCGATCGGCGGCTCCTGGAAGGCAACAGAGGAAGACTTTCTGAAAAATGTGTCCTGGCTGAACCTGCTGACACTCAGGGCCAGCTATGGTGCACAGGGGAACGACAATCTCGGCACAGATGCCTACTACAACTACTATCCGCTGCTGAACATCAACAGCAACCTCGGAGAAGGAGGTACCTACCGCAGGTTACTGTATAACCCGAAACTGAAATGGGAAACAAACCTGAACCTGAACGTGGGCGTGGATTTTTCTGTATTTAGTAATCGTCTTGGTGGTACAGTGGAGTTCTTCGAACGTAAATCGAAAGACCTCCTGTTTTCCAGACCGATTGCTCCTTCACTTGGATATTCCTCGATTGCAGAGAACATAGGTGCTTTAAAAAATACAGGCGTTGACGTTACCCTGCACGGCGTTCCCGTTAAAACTAAAAGCTTCTCCTGGAATGTGGATTTCAATATGACTCACTATACGAACAAGGTCACCTCGCTGCCGCAGCGGGAGATTATCAGCGGCACTAAAAAACTCATGGTAGGCCGTTCTATCTACGATTTCTGGATCAGGAAATGGGCGGGCGTAGATCCCAATACCGGCCTGCCTCAATGGTATGTCGATAAAACTGATGGCAGCCACGGCGTTACGAATACCTATGCCAATGCCTCCCTGTATTACAGCAGCTCTTCATTGCCGGATGTATATGGTGGTTTAACCAATACGTTCAACTATAAAGGCTTTTCTCTGTCGTTCATGCTGGTGTACAGCCTGGGTGGTAAAGTGCTCGATCAGGATTATCTCTTCCTCCTGGGTACCGGAACTTCCGCCGGACGTCCTTTTGCAAAGGAAATGCTGAATCACTGGACTCCCGACAACAAGAACACCGATGTGCCTAAGCTGACGACGATCAATACCAACTGGACTTCCGTTTCAGACCGTTTTCTTTACGACGCCAGCTATGCCCGCCTGAAGACGTTGAACCTGAGCTATAACCTGCCTAAATCGCTGATGGAAAAAGCTCATCTGAACAACATCCTGGTATATGTACAGGGGGAAAACCTTTTCACCATCTACGGCCATCAGGGATTGGATCCTGAACAGTCAGTAGGAGGAACTACTTACTACCGCTATCCGGCTATTAAGGCGTTCTCCGCTGGTATTAACCTGAGCTTCTAAAAATACGACCATGAACAAGAGTATAATATTAATCATATTCGCAGCCCTTATATCAGGCGCCTGCAACAAGGACTTCCTGGATACCAAACCTACCAATGCGATCCCGGACAACGAAGTATTCAACACTGCCGACAATGTGGAAACCGTATTGAATGGTACCTGGTCCTATATGTTCGAGGAGTTCTTTACCTACGCCGTTCCTGGCTATAAATCCATTCATCTTACCAGCGATGCGATGGGCAGCGATATTGCCGTTACGCAGAAATATGGCTTGCGCGACGCCTACGGATACACGGAGATGGCGGATAACACCAAAAACAGGGTGAATGCATGCTGGACCATTCTATACAAGGTGATCGACAACTGTAATAACGTGATCACACGGGTGGATAATGCAACCGGCGATGCTGATAAGAAACAACGCTTAAAAGGACAGGCCTACGCCCTGAGAGGATATTGCTACCTGACACTGGCGTCTTTTTATCAGTTCAACAGAACGGGTACGGAAAAAGCAGTACCTGTTAGTCTGACGCCTACCGTTCCCGGAGCAGTAGGCAAACCCAAATCTACAATAGGAGAGGTCTACAAACAGGTGATAGCTGATCTGCAGGCCGCGGTGCCATTGCTGAAAAATTACCAGCGTAGCCCTACCCAGAAATGGAAGATAGATCTCAACGTGGTAAATGGTTTGCTCGCAAGGGCCTATCTCTATAACCGTCAGTGGGATCTCGCCATTGATCCTGCCAAAGCCGCCCGTGCAGGGTATCCGCTGATGTCGGGCGACGACTATAATAAAGGATTCAGTGATATCAATAATGGCGAGTGGATCTGGGGGCATGCACAAACAGCCAACCAGAGTAACGCCAGCTATAACTTTCATTACCTCGATGTATCCACACCGGCCTCTTATTACCAGAGCTTCATGTGTGATCCGTATTTTAAGAATTTCTTTGACAGCGCTGATGTACGTTTCCGTTTATTCGACTGGGATACCTTACCTGATCAGGAAGGATACCTGCGCTACAAGAAATTCCGCTTCCGCGATCCCGGCGCGCTCATTGGCGACCTGGTGCTGATGCGCTCTGCGGAAATGTACCTGATAGAGGCCGAAGCATATGCACATCAGGGGAACGTTGCTAAAGCGGCGGAAGCGCTCAATGCACTGCGGACAGTGCGCAATGCTGCAAAGTACAACGGTGGCGGAAGTTTGATGGATACTATCCTGGTGGAAAGAAGGAAGGAACTGTGGGGCGAGGGATTTGCACTATCCGACATTATTCGTACAGGCGGTACCGTAGTACGCAAGCCGTTCCTGTCGTACACCGGTGAAGATAGCATTATCAGTGTACCCCGTGGCGATGGTTCTTTTAAGAAGATAGCAGTGCAGGGTCATCTTACTACCAGATTGCCGGATGGTACTCCGTTTATACCTTACAGTACATCCTACCTGTTTGCTATTCCTGTTTCAGAAATTCAGAATAATCCCAACCTGGATAAATAAGCAAAAACCAATGTGAAAAAGCCTCCGGAGTTCTCACCGGAGGCTTTTTTGTATGCTTATTTTTTGTTGAGATCAATATATTTATAACGGGTGACGTATGTTTCCGTTTTACCACCTGATCCGCTCTTATAAGTGGTTGTATCTGTGAGCATCAGACCCTTGTTGTCAAAGGAGCGGCCCCAGGTATATTCGCCATCAGGTACTCCGAGATGATTGATCACCTTTCTGCTGGTAATGAAGTTATCGGAGAGATTGTAGGTATTGCTTTGATCCCCGATCAGGAAGTAGGCGTAAGATAGCGTCTTAGCCGGATTGGCTTTGTCGCTGTAAGTGAAGGTACGGTTGTATGACAGTGTCAACGTGTTATTAACCGGTCTGTATTCCTTTTCTGCAGTGATGCTGTTGCCGGTCCAGGTGAATTCACGTTTTCTGTCGCTGCCATTGCCCGCGCCTTTTTCAACTTTTACCAGCTTGTCGTTTTCGTACACCAGCGTGTCGCGCGACGCAGCAATGCTGGTTGCCTGATCCATGATGTCGAAGAAATTATCGATCCGCACCAGGCGGTTGCCGGAATATACGAACTGTTTGTAGGTTACTTCGGTATCTGTTTTTTTCTTCTTAATGGTTACCCGCACTGGTTTTCCGTTGTCGTAAGAAAATCGGAACAACCGATAGTAACCATCAGGATTATTAACAGTGGCTTCTTCAATAGTGTTGATGGATTTGTCTGCGTTGTAAGTATAAATAAGACTGTCGTTATCAGTGTCTACAGCACCGGAGATGTTCCAATCTTCAGTTGTTGGTACAGGAGTAATATCGTCTTTCTTATCATTTTTACATGCGGCAGCGAAGAGTGCCAGGGCGGCCACGCCCAACAGTACTTTTTTCATAGGTTTGGAGTTTTCGTATATACGTTATGTTTAGTGTAACGGGGTGCAAGTTAATGTGGATATACTTATCTGCAAAAGGTTTGTAAGACAGGATAAGTTCTCAATATATCCATGGAATGAGGCGTGCCGTGTGTTTCATATCAGACGCCCGAGTTGCGCAATGGATACGAAGCGGAAGGCCATTCCGGAAAATATAACGGCAAGGCCTATACGATTTAATGCAGTGCCGGGCAGAATAGGGTAGAAGGTCCGCGCCGATACAATAATGGAAATATTGATAAACACAATGATAACGATCCAGATAATAAGCAAACTGCCTTTGTCCTGTTTCTTTTTATCACTGGCATCGCCTCCCCGCAGGAGCCTGTGCAGCAGTATTTCTGAAAGAAACCAGAGCAGATAGATAATGCCTGAAAGAAGATCCATATATCAGGAGGATATTTACATTTCAAATATATGTAATGTTTTATGGTTGTCAAAAAGTGCGTAATTTGTGGCAATTAAAATGATGCTATGGAGAATCTGCAAACGATCATTTCAGCCAGCACTCCGGTGTTAATAGATTGTTTTGCCACCTGGTGCGGGCCCTGCCAGATGGTACCTCCCATCCTGAAGGAAGTGAAAGATAAGATGAACGATCAGATCAGGATCGTGAAGATAGACATCGACAAAAATCAGCAGCTGGCTGCGCAATGGCAGATCAGCAGTGTGCCTACATTACTGTTGTTCCGCGAAGGCAAATTAATATGGCGTCAGAGTGGGGTAGTGCCTGCGCATCAGCTACTGCCTATCCTGCAGCAGAAAATCGGCTCCTGAGCACCGGCATCTTTAGAAACTATTGTAGAACACTTCCAGATCCCGGCTGAGCTTATCATATATAGGCCGGGTGAACTCCATAAACAGGTCCGATGGCGGAGGAGGCGGTATATCACGGCCGCCGATCAGTAATTTGTCTTCATCACTCAACGCCCTTGCATCTCCTCTATACGTGCCAAACTGATTTTGCCAGGTATAACTTCCCGGAATGCGATCGCTTCTTAATAACTGACCGTTGGTAGTGTTGGTGATCTGGTAATCCAGCAACCCCCTGGATACTACTGTTTTTTTGGTAATGAACAGGGTGGCTCTCACAGTTTCATAAAGATCGATCACCCTGCCGCTTGTATCTTTGGTGCTGCCTGTTACAATTTCTTTTGAAACATCGCGCTGGAAGCGGTCTACATAGGTTTGTCCCACTTCAAAATCGTAAAATCTTAACGCTATATATTCATCCGGGCGGATGTTATCGTTCCTGGCAATGCGTTCGTCGTAGAATTGAACAAACTGGTTAATATTACGTGTTTGCAGATTTCTCACGAGATAATCCCGGAACTGGTCGGCACTGAACTGGAAGAATGGGGAGCGTACTTCGATCTGACTTACCACCACGTTGATAACCCCCAGCTGGAAGGCTTCATCGCGGCGTTCTTTCGCATCGCGGTAATTGGGAACCAGTTTGAGCGCAGCCGCAAATTCATCATAGGCCTGTCGTGCGCTGGTCTTATCTCCCCGGTCGAGCAGGGTCATGCCCCTGTCGTACCGCGCCTCTGCAGCATTTTCCTGTGCTCCAGTGATGGCATCCCGGTAATCTTTTGGTTGTACCAGCCGCATGGCAGCAGGGGAGCTGTGAATAGCCGTATACAGCTGCTGTAACGCCCTGTATTCAGTTCTTACATTTTCCCATTTAAGTTGATTATTGGAACGGAGAAAAGCATTTACCCTGCCTTCATGGATTTCCTGTGCGTGATCATAGGCGGGAGCCAGTAATCGGGCTGCCGTTTCATCCTGTGGCTTGCGCTGTAGTTTTTTTACAAATGCCAGCACGGCGTCATCATATCTGCCTTTATTATATAATTTTTCTCCCGATTTGCAGGATAGGAATAATACATACAAAATAACGGTAGTTGCTCGCAGCAGTAGCCAGGGCAATGGTTTTCTCATGGGGTTCATATATGAGGTCTGTTTGCAGGTTATTTATATTGCCGTCTTAATTCGCGGTCGGCTTCCCGTTGCTTGATAGAATCCCGCTTATCGTGTAGTTTTTTACCTCTGCCTACTCCGATTTCCATTTTTGCCAATCCTTTATCGGAGACGAATATACGCAGTGGTATGATCGTATAGCCCCGGTCTTTGAGCCTGTTTTCGATTTTTCTCAATTCCCGTTTTGTCAATAACAGCTTGCGTTCCCGTAAAGGGTCATGATTAAAAGAAGTACCATGAGAATAGTGTGCGATATGCAGACTTCTCACATATAACTCTCCTTTGTTAAAATAGCAGAATGAATCATTAAAGCTCACTTTCCCGGCACGGATCGACTTTATTTCAGTGCCCAGCAAAACCATCCCTGCAACGTATTTATCTTCAATTGCGTACTCGTAATATGCCGATCTGTTCTTTAACTCCGCCATAGTTGTGGAATTACGAATTAGGAATTAGGAATTACGAATTATAAGCGGAGAGTTAAGCGAACACTGATATATTAATACCCGCTAACATCTCCGCTTATAATTCGTAATTCGTAATTCTTAATTTTTAAAAAGCGTTAGCAAACTTGCCAACTTCGTCTTTAATTCTTTCCTGTCCATGATAAAATCCAGGAAGCCATGCTCCAACAGGAACTCTGCGCTCTGGAAACCGGCAGGCAAATCTTTTTTAATAGTTTCTTTAATGATCCTGGGGCCTGCAAAACCAATCAGGGCGCCTGGTTCCGCGATGTTCAGATCACCCAGCATAGCAAAGGAAGCGGTTACACCTCCCGTGGTAGGGTCTGTCATCAGGGAAATATAAGGCAGCCTGGCATCTGCCAGCTGCGTTAATTTGGCGGAAGTTTTCGCCATCTGCATCAGAGAGAATGCACTCTCCATCATACGCGCACCACCCGATTTGGAAATGATCATCAGGGGCATTTTGTGTACAATGCAGTAATCGATGGAACGGGCAATTTTTTCACCTACTACAGAACCCATAGAGCCGCCAATGAAACTAAAGTCCATACTGGCCACTACCAGGTTATTGCCACCGACTTTGCCCACACCCACCTGCATTGCATCTTTCAAACCCGATTTTTTCTGAGCATCCTTCAACCGCTCACTGTATGGTTTCAGGTCTTTAAAGCCCAGAAAATCCGTTGGGTAAATATTGGGGAACAGTTCCTCGAACTGATTGTTGTCGAAAATAATTTCAAAATACTCTGAAGAATTTATCCTGTTGTGATAATTACATTTATCACAAACATAGAAATGCTCCTTCAAATCCTTAACAGTGGTGGTTTTTTTACAGTTAGGACACTTGTGCCACAACCCATCCGGTGCTTCTTTCTTTTCACTGGTGGAGGTTGAAATGCCTTGTTTAATTCGCTTAAACCAGCTTGACATATTCTACTATTAGATTAGAAAATAGTGGTGCAAGATACGAATTATCGCATAAAGCCAAAAAAAAGCATCCTATAAAAAGCATAATAAAAAAAGCTATTATAACGGATACTTAGCGATATATACATTAAATATACGCTTATATCTCTGTTATAATAGCTTTTTTCTTTATGCTTCAGGCGTTATCCCGCCTTTATTACGCATTTCTGTTGATGCAATTCAGATCTTTGAACGCTTCTTCCAGACGCTTTACAAAGGTTTCTTCTCCTTTGCGCAGCCATACGCGCGGATCATAGTATTTTTTGTTAGGCTTGTCGGCACCTTCCGGGTTACCCAGCTGGGCCTGCAGGTATTCTTTCTTCGCTTCATAGTAGTCGTGAATACCTTCCCAGAATGCCCACTGCATGTCGGTATCGATGTTCATCTTGATTACACCATATCCCAGTGCTTCAGCGATCTGATGTTTCGGAGAACCGCTACCACCATGGAATACGTAGTAAACAGGTTTCGCTGCAGTTTGGAATTTCTCACGGATGTATTCCTGGCTGTTGTGCAGGATCACCGGACGCAGCTCTACGTTACCCGGAGAGTAAACGCCATGTACGTTACCGAATGCAGCCGCTACTGTAAAGCGGGGACCTACTTTCGACAGTGTTTCGTAAGCAAAAGCCACATCTTCCGGCTGAGTATAGAGCTTGGAGTTGTCTACACCAGAGTTGTCTACACCGTCTTCTTCACCACCGGTTACGCCCAGCTCAATTTCGATGGACATACCCAGCTTATTCATTCTTTCGAAATATTTGTGAGAGATTTCGATATTCTCGTGAATAGGTTCTTCAGACAGGTCCAGCATGTGAGAGCTGAACAGCGGCTGGCCGTGGAGTTTATGGAATTCTTCACCGGCGGTCAGCAGGCCGTCGATCCAGGGCAGCCATTTTTTAGCAGCATGGTCGGTGTGTAAAACCACCGGTACGCCGTAATATTTAGCTACTTCATGTACGTGCCTGGCGCCAGAGATACCACCGGCAATGTTAGCCTGGAGCTTATCGTTAGGCATGCCTTTTCCGGCAAAAAACTGTGCACCACCGTTAGAAAACTGAATGATCACTGGTGAATTCACCTTAGCAGCTGTTTCCAGTACCGCATTCACGGAGTTGGTTCCCACTACATTCACGGCAGGCATTGCAAATCCGTTGTCTTTGGCATCGTTATACAGCGCATCCAGCTCTTCGCCGAATAATACGCCAGCTCTGTATTTTCCCATACTCTGATATGTGTTTTAATTTTTTTGGTGAGCAAATATAAGGAGTTAAATAGAAGATTTATAGCGAAAAGTAAGCGCTTATGTATTAAATCCCGGAATCAGGGGGTGATATTTCATAATAATGCCGCACGGCTCCGTATTCCGGAACGCGTGCGGCACCAGGTTATGGAGGTGCGGGATGGATGGCTAACTGATGGTTAACACATTCCCATCCACTTTTATTGTATAGGGAGTTAATGCCACCGTTGCAGGCCCGGTGTTAACGGCGCCGGAGGTGCTATACCGGCTTCCATGGCCGCAGGGCGCATTACATTCTATTAAATGAGTTGTGTTGTTGTAAGTAGCAACGGTGCAACCCTGATGGGTGCACGTACTGGAAAGCGCAGAGAAATCGGCCGACGTATTGCCGCTGCCCGTACGGATGACGATCACGCCATTGGATATCTTGAAATCCCCGACATTAGTCAGGTCTGAATTAAGGTTCAGTGTAACCTTGGCATTGCCGCCACCAGGCGGAGCAGGAGCAGGGTTGGAGGAACTCCCTTTGCTGCAGGCCGCCAGTCCTGCTGTACAGGCTAATGCCAATGTTAACCCAAGATTGGAAACAAAATCTCTTCTTTCCATAAAGTTGCGTTTTCGTAATTGTACGCAACCGAGAGAAGCGGCGTTGCCTCAACGTGATTATTTATTTTGGAGAGACATAAAATAAGCAGGCGCCTCCAGCAACCGGCTGCCATACCAGGAAAACATTTCGCCATCTACCAGCTGTATGGTTGCATCTGGTAATATGGCCTGTACTGCGGCTATATGTTTTTCCCGGAAGGGGTAGGGTTCGGAAGATAACAACACGCGGCGGCATCCGCTTTGGGCAAGCTGTGCCAGGTCTATGGCCGGATACCGCAGCTGTTCGCCAAAAACATTCCTGAAACCGCAGCGCAGCATCATCTGATGTATAAACGTATCTCCACCTGCCACCATCCAGGGATCCCGCCAGATGAAATAGGCCGCAGGCATAGGATCTGGCACTGGCATTAGTGCAGAAAATCCTGCCGCAATTTTTTCTACCAGTATCTCTGCCCCGGAAGCCCGCCCGGTGATTGCTCCCACACCCCGGATCATTTCGTAGGCATCTTCCAGCGTCTGTATATTACTGACCCATACCGGGTAATCTTTCATCAGGGCTTCTACTTCCGATGCCAGGTTCTCTTCTTTATTGGCGATGATCAGATCCGGCTGCAGCTGCTGTATAATATCCGCATGAATGTTTTTGGTGCCCCCCACCCGTGTTTTCTCACGAAACCACGTTAACGGATGTACGCAGAATTTAGTAATGCCTACGACTTCTGCATCCAGCCCCAGCGTGTATAACAGCTCGGTCTGCGATGGCACCAGCGAAACGATACGTTGCGGCTGTTTATCCAGTATTATCTGCCTGTTCAGCTGATCAGTAAAAATCATGATAACCTTTTATCTTCCCAACGCCTGAATGATGTCGTATTTTGTGATGATGTGATGATGACCGCTTTCATCTTTGGTAAGCACGGCGCCGTTTTCCCTGTTGATGTAAACGGCCAGCTTTTCTATGGGCGTATCGAGAGCTACCATCGGGAAAGGCGGCTGCATCACGGTTTGTACGCTGGCATCTTTCAGATGTACATCATCGATCAGGCGGCTGAATAAACCGCTTTCAGACACCGAGCCCGCGATAGTTCCGTTCTGTTCAACCGGGATATGCTCGATATCATATTTTCTCATCCGGGCGATAGCCTCACTTACTTTTTCGCCTGCGCCGATAGTGACCAGGGGCTGGCCTTTGCGGCCATTTACCACATCTCTCACGGTTTTTACATCCAGGAAACCACGCTCGAGCATCCACTGGTCGTTGTATATCTTGCCTACATAGCGGCTGCCGTGATCATGAAAGATTACCACTACCACATCCGATGGCTTCAGCGCTGCCTTCAACTGCAATAGCCCTGCTATGGCCGATCCGGCGGAGTAACCAACGAATATCCCTTCTTCCTTTGTAATTCTTCTTGCCATCACTGCTGCGTCCTTGTCGGTCACTTTTTCGAATTTGTCGATCACTTTCATATCATAGTTCTCCGGCACAAAATCTTCTCCGATACCTTCTGTGATATAAGGATACACTTCATTCATATCCAGTACACCCGTGTCGAAATACTTCTTCAGCAGTGAACCGTAACTATCGATCGCCCACACTTTGATGGCAGGATTCTTTTCTTTCAGGTATTTGCCCGTGCCGGTAACGGTACCGCCCGTGCCGGTGGCTACTACGAGGTGTGTGATCTTTCCGCCCGTCTGTTCCCAGATTTCCGGTCCTGTTTGCTCATAGTGCGCATCGCGGTTGGCGAGATTATCGTACTGATTAACATAAAAAGAATTGGGTATTTCTTTAGCCAGGCGCTTCGATACTGAGTAGTAGGAGCGTGGATCTTCCGGTTCCACATTGGTTGGGCATACAATTACTTCCGCACCTACGGCTTTGAGTATGTCCACTTTCTCTTTAGACTGTTTGTCGGTAGTGGTAAAGATACACTTGTAACCCCTGACGATGGCCGTCAGCGCCAGCCCCATACCGGTGTTGCCCGATGTACCTTCTATGATGGTGCCGCCCGGCTTCAGCCATCCGTTTTGCTCGGCAACGTCTACCATTTTAACGGCCATACGGTCTTTGATAGAGTTACCCGGGTTAAAAAACTCGACTTTAGCAAGCACCTGACAGGGGAGTGTGGCAGTGACCCGGTGCAACTTTACCATTGGGGTGTTTCCTATCGTTTCAAGAATGTTTTCCTTGTACATAGTCATAGATTATTTTGATGTTGTATGATGATATGCAATAGGTGGCGATTTCAGCGAAGGTTAAATTTTTTTTACTAAATTACAAAGATTAGCTCAAATGGTGATTTTAACGGCGTTTTGAATGAAAGAGGACGATAGTTAAGGCCTGATATCAACAAAATATGGCGCCCCTTTTTCCTACCCACACAGGGTTATTAACGAAAGAATAATATTAACGGGTTAAACCGCGGCTATATTGACACACAGTGCTGATTGAATGCTTCTTTTGAAAGCCCACGCCTGTATTTGAAGAAAAAGATATTTACTTTGCACCAAATTTTATGAGCACCAGATATACAACTGAATTGACTGATAAAGATCTCTTTCTTCGTATCCAGCATGCTGATATGAAGGCTTTCGATCTGTTGTATAAAAAATATTGGCATCCGTTATTCAGCTTTGCTAATAAATTACTCCGGTCTTATGATGATGCGCAGGATATTGTACAAACGGTATTTATTTCCGTCTGGGAGCGGCGCGAAACCCTTACTATACGGCAGTCCGTTGAAAGTTATCTTTTCCAGGCAGTGCGTTTCCAATCGCTTAAAAAACTGGACTTACTTTTAAGTTCCCCCGAGCAGATAGACAGAGTAAAGGAAGAATTACTGCCAATATTTAATGACATCCTGAATCGTATGCAGGAGAAGGATTTGTTTAAGCAGATACAAAAGGAAATATCCGGTCTTTCTCCCCGCACACAGGAAATATTTTTGCTGAGCAGGCAATATAAACTAAGTATTGCGGAGATCTCTTTAAAATTGGGAATCTCAGAACAAACCGTTAAAAACCAGCTCCATATTGCATTGAAAGCCCTGCGGCATAGCATTGCGCTGATCCTGATTCTCTACTCCAATTGATTTGGTAACAATTCCTTAACCTGATTTTACCGGTACTACGCCTCCTCTTTTAGAACATACTATCAGAGAACCGTCTATCATGAATCTGCAGAGGTTAAAAAGTATTGTAAATAATTACCTGTCCGGCCAATCTTCGACAGAAGATAAGGCCATCGTTGAGCAGTGGTTTAAAGAAGCCAGAGAGGCGGCTGATAAGGATGCCGACCTGGGACAATATGAGGAAAGAAAAGCGACTGCTTTAAATAATATTAAAGCCGTTATTGGGACCGGTTATACAGGGAGAACAAATAATTCTTCCCAAAGCAGGTTACGTTACCTGAGATGGGCCGCCGCAGCCTGCCTAGTGAGCGTCGTATGTACCGGGTATTTGTTCAGAAATGAACTGAGGGATATGATAACTCCACCTGTCATATATACCATTGCAACTAATCAGCATCAGATCAGGGAAGTGCTATTGCCCGACAGTTCTGTTGTTGTGCTGAATGTTAACAGCCAGCTTCGTTATCCCGCGAAATTTACCAGCAGCAGGAAGGTGGAGCTTAACGGCGAAGCTTTTTTTGATATCAGAAAGAACCCCGATACCAGGTTTACGGTGAAAGCATCGCATCTGAATGTGAATGTATTAGGAACTTCGTTTGTTGTGTCAGATGCAGGCTCCAATGAATCGGCCAGGGTAGAAGTTAAAACAGGGCGTGTGCAGATTACCATTCCTGGTATGCAGCAACAACAGCTTCCTGTACTGTTACCCAGCCAGCAATATACTTATGCAGTGCAACGCAGAGAAGGTAAAGTAGATAGTAATGTGACTGTCGATACTGAATGGACTTCACAATTGCTGGTATTCAGGAACACTCCGCTAAGGGATGTGTTTTCCGCCATAGCGGAAAGTTTGCAGGTGAAGATCGTTTCCCGCAATAATGACATTAATCAGCGAACGTTTACCGGTTCTTTTTTGAAAGAAGATAACATTGCGGAAATTCTCAAAATCCTTACCCTTTCTTACGGATTGAAAATAAAACAAACCGGTAATCTGATTGAGGTGAACTAACTCCAACACATATACGAAAAAATATTTTTTAAATCATGATGAATGATATAGGGCGAGCTATGTCCAAAACTAAACAACATAAAATGAAAAATGAGTTTATCAATCGAATGGGCCGGGCATTATCGGAGAAGAAGTTTTTTTTCCTGCCGTCCTTGTTCCTCTTGTACTCAATGCTTTGCCTGGCACAGGATGGAGGCAAAACCGGGAAATATAATATTTCATTTTCAGAAAATACATTGGCGGAGTGTATAGATGTACTGCAAAAGCAAACCAGCGTACGATTCTTTTATGAGGCAACTGAAATAGAGAAGGTAAAAAGAAATTACACTAAAAGCTTCAACCAGGCAACACTAAAAGTAATTGTCGATTATCTGCTGGGTAATACTTCGCTGGTCTATGATATGGTAGACGGGAAAAAAGTAGTTATACGTAAGCGGGTTCAAACTGTGGAAAGTGGCACCCAACATAAAACAAGCGGTACCGGTGAATTGTACACACTCAAAGGTCGCGTGGTGGATTTTGAAACTTCGGCGCCGCTGGCAGGTGCTTCCGTGAAGCTGTCGGGTGCTGCCAGATCTGTTGTCAGCGATAGTAAAGGGTATTATACCTTCAGTGAAATACAATCCGGCGACTATACATTGGAGGTAACTTATATTGGCTATTCTTCCTTTACAGAACCCGTCAGGCTGAATAGCAGTTTTACCTACGATATACGTATGCAGGCAGGCGGTGGAGCTTTGGGCGAAGTGGTGATAAGCGCCGCAGGAAGAAAGGTACATAACGTAGCCCATACCACGGATAGAAAAGTACTGGAGACTATCAAAAGTGCGCAATCAGTTGTGTCGGGAATTTCCTCTCAACAGATTTCCATGAGCGCCGACCGTAATGTTGCCGAGGTGGTGAAGAAAATTTCCGGTGTTAGCATAAAGGACGACAAATTTGTGATCATCCGCGGGATGAGTGAACGCTACAACCTGACCTATCTGAATGGCAATATTGCGCCCAGTACCGAGCTGTACTCCCGGGCATTTTCGCTGGATCTGCTTCCCAGCCGGATCATCGACAGGATCATGGTATACAAGTCTCCGGCGCCCGATCTGATGGGCGATATGACTGGAGGGGCAGTGAAAATATTTACCAAAGACGCCAAAGCTGTTAAGCATTTTGATGTGGAGTTACAAATGGGATACCGGCCCGGCACCACATTCAGTAATAGATTCATGACCTACCAGGGAAGCAGCACCGATTTCCTGGGATTTGACAATGGCGTTCGGAAGCTGCCTTCGGTGGTGCCCGGTTACGGCGATTTTACCCGGGCAGGGATTTCTCAAAAAGACTATGCCCGGAGTTTCAGTCCTATTTTACAATACGGTTATAAATCGGCCCTGCCAATGATACAGTTAACCGCCAATTATTATAATACGTTTAAAATAGGCGGTAAAAGTCTGGGTATGTTGAGTTCCCTCAGCTATAAAACGGAAACCCAGCAATTTGACATAGATCGCGCCAGCAGCTTCTGGGGTAGTGATGGCAACGGCAAGCGGACGCATGAAACCTCCCGTGAATCTCAAAGCATAGAAACAGTGCAGCTGAACCTGCTGCAGAATTTTACCTACAGGCTTCGGGACAGCAGCAGGTTGTTTTTTAAAAATTACCTGTTGCAGCAAGGGCAGAGTACCACTGTTGTGCGCACCACTAAAAACAATCAGTATGTTGTGGGAGATGCTACTACCGATCTTACACATCTCACAGGAATCAACTGGAAGGAGCTTTCTTATGGCTATAATGTATATGAACGCAATATTATTTTAGGCTATACCCAGCGTTTTTTGTATGCCGGCAACCTCGGAGGAGAACATTATTTTGCGAAGGGCAAACAATTGCTGGAGTGGAATCTGGGCTATACCTTCAGCCGTCAACTGATACCAGACCAGCGCGTAATCCGCTTTAACCAAAACAGGCAGGATGGTGGAGGTGCCAGGGGATTAGGGCAGACGCAGGATCTCGGCTGGGTGGCTTCCTACCGCTATATAAAGGGGCCTGATGATATTGAAAACAGGAACAATAACCTGGAGCGTGGAATGATATCCCGCACCTGGTCGCGGAACAATGAGAATGTTTACAATGGTGCGGTTGATTATACCAATAAGCTCACTCCCTGGGCTACCCTCAAGGCCGGAACCTACCAGCAGTGGAAATCAAGAGTGTTGTTTCGCCGTGCCTACACACTTAACGAAGGTGATCTGAATTCAGCCGGCTATCCGGAAAGCGCCAATGCTAATATCGGGAGCAACGGCCATTACATGGATTTCAATAAGGTGTTCTATACAGAACAGGATCTGGGCAAAGTTTGGAGCACCAGTTATCTGAAAGACGATGGCAGTGCCCTGAAAGTCTTTGATCGCACCAGTGGCAGTGATGCCTACACTGCCACAGAGCAGCTCAATGCCGGCTATGTAGCGCTCAGTCTCCGGCCCTTTAATGAGAAGCTGGACATCTATGGTGGCCTGCGGGTGGAATATGACCGCCAGAAAGTGGCCGGCGCCATACCCGGTTCTAACCAGGGGAGTATCAACTATCCGGTGCTGGTAGACAATAAAACTACCGATTACCTGCCGTCGGTAAATATCAACTACCGTCCCGTTCAGCAATTGGTGGTACGCGCGGCCTATGGAAAAACCGTGAACCGGCCCGAGTTCCGGGAGTTATCGCCCTATAGTGAACTGGACCAGTTGAACAACCAGACGGTGCGGGGTAACTATCTCTTAAAACCTGCTGCTGCCGCCAATTATGATGCCCGGGTAGAATGGTATCCTAAAAACAACGATAAGGCGGAAACATTCAGTGTAGGGCTTTTTTATAAAGAATTGACCAATCCCATTGAACGAATGATCACGCGTGATCTGTTTTTTGGCGGCCCGGCCAGCATCAGTTTTGGAAATGCAGATAAAGCAACCGTAAAAGGACTGGAGATAGACGTTCGCAAAAACTTCGGATTTATTCCGCTGCAGTTTTTTAAGAATCTTTCCTTTATAGGTAACCTTACACTGATCAAAAGTGAAGTGAGTAAACACCTCGATACATCAGTACTCAAGAATCCTGATCCTGCAGTAAACCCGCATTATACCCGCCAGTTACAAGGCCAGGCACCTTATACTATCAACCTCGGTTTATACTACGACAATGCCGGTACCGGCACCAAACTGGCACTTTCCTGGAACAGCATAGGACCCCGTATTTATGCTGCGGCCAATGGCGCTCCGTTCAGCGTGAAATACCAGGGCGTGGTACCAATAGTAGTACAGGGCAACCAGGGAAGCCTTATTGAACTCCAACGCCAGACTTTAGACCTGGCGGTGACCCAACGCATCATTAAAAGCCTGCAGATGAAATTCAGCGCACAGAATATCCTCAATCAGTCACTCCGGATCGCAGAAGACGAAAACTTTACCTACAAGTATGAAAAGGCATTCATTAAACGAACGGGCGATAGCTATCAAAGTGATACCAACGGCGATATGATCAGCAGTGAATACAAACCTGGCAGCCATTTTATTTTATCGGCCACCTATTCGTTTTAAAATTTAATTCCATCTACATGAAGTATAAATTAATAAATCAGTTGACGGCATTATTGTTTGGCAGTTGCCTTTTGGGCTCCTGCTATAAGGCCGATAATTTTAAAAACGAGCTGGATGCACTGCCACAGGTAAGTTATCAGACCGGATACAGCTATCGCGCCAGCTATACGGTGGGAGATACCATGACTATTACCGGCAGACTGCAACCCAACAATGGGCTTAAAATACAAATAGGTAACGAAGACGCCGTGATCGTAGCTGCGGATAGCCTTCATTTCAGACCTTTTGTTGGCGACACAGTTACCATCCCTATGGATTGGGTGAAGGTACTGATAACTGATGGCATGGGTGCTGGTGCAGGTATACCGGTAACCATAACGTCTGGCGGACATACGGTTAATGCCGCCACCATCAATATCTATGGCCGTTACGGTGAGGGCAGTTTTAAGGAAAAACTGGCGCTGACTGCACATGCGGAACTGACCAGTCCTTATAATGTCTTTCTGAATTGTATCAATGGGAAAGGTGATCTGTATTTTTATGAAGTTACCACTGGCAACCTGCAGCATATTAAAAAAGATGGTACTGCCGAAACCTTACTGACAAAGACGCAGCTTACCGGTGGCCGGTACAGTATCAAAACGTTTACAGCCGGTGGTGTTAACCCGCAGGGAACAAAAGCCTGGATATCCGTACAGACAGATACTACCTACGCCTTTGTGGAGGCCGATTTGACAGCTAAGACCATCAAAGTGCTAAACCAAACTACAACTTACACGGCACCTTATATAGGTGAAATCGGACAGGTGAACCTGAAGGTGAAGGCCGTATATGCAGATAGTAAAGGGAACGTTTTCGTGGTTACACCCGGAATACAGTGGGGGCAGGAAACGGATTATGCTGCTGTTGCAAAATATAACAGTGCAGATGGAACACTCAGTTACCAGTTCCGGACGGGAATGTCGCCACAGGGTTTACCGGGAGTAGATATGAGTGACCCTGATAATCCCTATACGCTGGCACTACCCCTGATACTGCCCGAAGAATCGATTATGTATCTGCCGGGTTATAATAAGTTAACAGTGTACGATCTGCAAAGCAGGGTAATGATCAAAACGGTGAAAATACAGGGAGAGAGCTGGGGTGTATTGCCAAACAGTTATACCGGCGCCTTTAGCGGTATTAGAATAAACTTCAACAGTTATCTGGGAAACAATAGCGCCCCGGAAACCGGTTTTGGTTTTTTGCCCAGGCCTGATCAGAAAATGATCTTCCTGTTGTATCAATATCTGGATGGAAATTCTCTGGGGATGGAAAAAGGAAATGTGGCTCCATTGGTTGGAGGTCCTAAATGGATGACCTTTGATTTTGCCGAAAACCGCACTTATCAATACGCTCCACAGGCAGATTTATCAGGCTTTGCCTTTGAACCCTTTGATGCGCCGGGTAAGCCGAGAAGCATATTCACAGATCAGTTACTGAATTATGATGAGGAAGGGCATTTGTATGCCACCGCCAACGGACGTAAAAGAATCGTAAAAACCACCTTAAAATAAGATAATGAGAACGTGTTTATATGAGCTTGTTTTATGCGGTATGCTTACCTGCATATCCGCCTGCAATAAGGATATACAGCCGGTAGTACCGGAAAATGGGGACATCAGTAAAATAAATTTCTATTCCGTTTCCGATGTGTTAGCGCAATACAATATGGGAGGCATCGGGTTATTTGTAGATTTACCCGTAAGTAAAAGAAGCGGATTGATGCCCTTTTTTGACTTAAGTTCCATGCCGCAGAAATTGGAATATCCCACGGTATACAGTTCGGTTCCCAGTATCGTATATACCAGTTATCGCGATGGTATGCATCAATTCCGGTTTAATTACATGGTGCCCGATACTACTACCACTGTGCAGGGGATCCTGCCCAACAGGATGCTGATAGATACTTCTTTGTCATTTGATCGTAGTCCTGAAACACTGCTCTATCTCGCGGATAAGCCGCTGGCAGGCGAGAACCAGGAGCCGGCTTTTCAACTGCTTAAAGTACCGTTAAACGGATCTGTCCAAACGGATACTAATACTGTTGCACTCTATATCCTGCACCAGGCTGCAGATATAGGCCCGTTGCGCTGCAACAGGGTGCTCCCCGACGGAAGCCTGAGTGCAGAGAAGGTGCCTCAAAACCTTGCATACGGACAATCTACAGCCGTCATATTGCTCAGCACCAAAGAGGCATCCAATGGGCTTTTCGGCCTGCGCTTCTACGATGCGGCTACCGGGCAGGAACTGGTGAATACTGCTACACCGGCCAATGGCGGCCATGGTTATATACTGGCCATACAGGGCTTTAAAGGCGATCATCAGTTTAAGATACCGGTGAGCCTGAACCAGGATAAAACTATCAGCTACAGTACCAAAACGGTGACGGCTAACCTGCGCAGCAGTTTAAGGCAGTTATGGTAATAAAACATCATCCGGTAAATAAATGCCCAAATTAAATTGAAATAAATGAGCTACATAAAATATAGCAGACATGTGCCGGTGCTGGCCATCCTATTTGTGCTGTTAGCCACAGCCTGTAAGAAAACAGACACACCAAATCTTAACCCGGCTGTTTTTGGTACCAGGACGGTCAGTATAACGGAGTTAAAAACGTTGAGTACAGCGGCTGAGGTTCGTGTGCCGGATGGAGCCAACGGGAAACAAATAACAGGAGTAGTGGTTTCCGACCAGGAAGGAAAAAATACCGATCCTAAAACGATCATCCTGCAAAGTGATGGTAAGGACACCGCCGCGATCATAGTACAATTAGATTCGATCGCTCCCTTTAGTACTGGTGACTGGCTGGTGATCAATGCATCGGGACAGAAGCTGCTCAAAGTGAACGGAGAGATTGTTTTAAAAGATGTTCCGCTTTCCCGCATTCAGCATATCGGTAAAGGCATCATTAAAATAATATCTGTTCCCGTGGCGGAAGCACTCAAAAACGCGGACAGGTGGAACGGTGCTCTCGTACGGTTTTACGATGGAAACTTAGCCGGCGGCGGAGGTAAATATAACGGCACCCTGAGCTTTAAGGAAGTAGATAGCAGCGCCGGTATACAGGCAAAAATTTTACCCGGTGCAGTGTTTGAAAATTCTGCCTATCCGGCCGGCATCAGCACGTTCACCGGCATTTTAAGAACTGCCGGCACCAACCCTTATATACAAATCAGAAATGCGGCTGATGTAAACAGTTCGGCAGTTACCCGCGTGGTAACGGATGACATGAATATCATTGGAATGAATAATCAATCTCCTTATTGGACAAACCCAAATATTATCTCCGGTAACGCAACGCTTGAAACAAAACTGTCCAGGTACGCCGTGGGGGATATGGTGGGTAATTTGCCCGCCTTCGCATCGGACGCCGGTTTTCTGCCCTCCAAAAACAGCTATCTCTATCTTTTAATTAAGCAGCCGGCCAATGTCTGGGATTTTAAAAGTTCATTGGACGTAGTGGCGCAGCCTGGCATCAAGGAAATCCGGATTACCTTCGCAGGCAGCCAGGTAGATGGCATTATTGCCAAAACCAATAATAATTCGGACGTTATTAAGGCAAATCCATTTAACCCGGCAACCGATAATTTTAAACTGGCTTTGCGTTATACCATTGGCAGTTATATAGGCGATACCGTGTCTGCTACCTATACCGAAGCCGGCAAACAGTATACTGCTGTATTCCGCGTGCCGGCAAGGCGGGAGCTGTTCGAAGTGGTATCGGCATCGAATGATATTCTTTATAAATCCTGGGTGGACGAGTTTCTTCAGGAACCCAAATTTACCATCATTAATTATTCTGAACGGGGTGATCCCAATCCGGATCCATGGGCATTGCCACCGGCGGCCCCAGTGATCATTACCAAAATAGAATATGGTTATTAAGGTAATCCGAAGGTGCTGCGGCACTGACAACTAACACCAATATGCGAACCAGAGGGCTAGCCAAAAAGTATAAGAATGCTTTTGGACTGGCCTTCTTTTTTATGAGATTAATTTTCTGTTTGTCTTTAGTCTTGTATTTCACATCAATAGAATAGAACCTGGTATGGTGGCAGCATTCACTGTTTTATGTATATTCCCTGGGGAAAGTTATTTGAGTAATTCCGTAACCTCATGATAGACCCTGGCACGTTTCTTCACCTGCCTGTCTAATTCCTCAAAGGAAATCTCCCTGTCATTCCAGTAAGCACGATTTTTGTCCCGGGCTAGTTGTAGCGGTTGTCCGATATTGAAAGGAATATCAACGATTTCAAAAGTTGCGGAATCGGCTTCTTTAATCCATCTGTTAAAATAGAAAATCTTGTTTTTATCTTTTGAATAGTAATAGTGCTTTTTCAGCTTAATCCACGTTGCAGGATCGGCGCCCGGAATAACAGCAAATCCACAAAAGACCTGTTTTTCATCATATCCAAAATAGCTGTCATTAAAAGATACAAATGTCTCCGGGTTGGCTTTTTTTACAATTTTGGTCTTACCCTGGAAATCAAAATAGTATACGTTGCTTTTATCCTTACCGAATCCATAAGGCGCAAAGCTTTCGTGAAGAAAGGTCTTACTGCCGGCATGCTTTACGGCGTTACCAAACGAATGTTCTCCTTCGTCGCATACCACAAAGGTTTCCGCATCTGCATCTTTTATTTTGCCCGCTAAAGTCCACACACTTTCTTTGTCTTTTGCAAAGGTCAGGTTTAACGCATCAAATGTATGTGGGTCGGCCCCCCTGAGCTTTGTCGGGCAGGAGTAGCAGTTTTTTACGTCTTTTGCCCAGACGCCGCGAAAATGAACAAAGCTGTCGACAGCTGCTCCTTTTATTTGGGTATTCCGATAAAATACATTTTTACCATCAGTCCAATAGAACGTTTTATCGTCTAGTTCATCAAAGGCCTCAGCGAGGTGAATCATAGTGATGCTGTTATCGCCCATATGTACTTTTACTTTTTCAAAACTCCTTTAATACTACGGAATTGTACGGTGTTATTTTTCTGCTTCTAACTGTAGATGCACTATTGGCAGAATTTCCTGCTCAAAGAAGATTTCCTTTTGCTTATTGGTCAGAAAAGGACTGATCTGGTAGGCCTTCCCGTATGGATTATTTTTATTACTAATGGCGAGGAACAGTCTTCCGTTAATCGAATTGCGAACCAGTTCCGTTTCCTGCTTATTCCAGATTTCTTTCCTGTACAGCTTACCTACCTGGAAGACTATCGGTCCCGGACCTTTCGGAATAGTGATTGTCTGGCTAACAACCATCAGAAGGTAGAGTAAGGGCAATACCGTCAAACACAATCCTATTGCCAATGGCAGTTGCCAAAAATCCGCAAACCGGATCTCCAGGTAAAGACCCAATGCCAGGAAAAGCACACCTGTAACAATAATCCTTCTCGTTAATTTACTGTAGCAACGGTTGGGGGTCAATATCAGGTTCCCGTCCTGCCAGTGTATCATTTGCTCTTTCATCGCCTTCCAAGTATTTTTTCAGTTTCCAGCAGGAGCGCTTCCGAATTTTTTACATTCATTAAGTTTGTTCCTAATAAGACAGGCTCCTGTTTATTGGATCGATTTACAATAGCATAAGCAGAAGAAATCAATATCAAAACATAGATCTGGTTGCTTAGGCTGAAGCTTTGGATATCGGCAAAGGCCATTGTTCGTTTGGATGACAATAGCCCCGATTTTTGGGTTATGAGCTGACTGTTCCCGTCTATAACAACGCTGCTGAACATCTTAACGATAAAGCAACATCCAAATATGAACAGAATACCTGAAAATATATAGGCTTCCACTTGCGGGGCTCTTTTGAGGAAGAACCAGGCGCCTACGGCAAAAAGTAATGCAGCCACGATAACGAATTGGCTATTTAGGCTTTTTCTTTTGTAAACGTTCGGGCTTATCTGCTGGTAATATCTATAATCCGTCATAAAAGTTTTGGGTTTAATTTTAATCAGATAAATACTTATCGTTCCCTGTTGTGCAGTATCATGGCCGGAATCAGACATAACAAGGCAGTAAAAAACCAGGCAATGATGGTTGATTGCCCGGTTTTAAAATAATAGTTAGCCAATGAAAGAAAACTTATTCTCAAAAAAACCTCCGATTATAGGAAGGGGTTTCCTGGCCCCATTGGAGGCATTGATGATGCCAATGATCAATAAAAAGATGGAGATAAAGCTAATATAACTCAGCGCAAAAATATGTGTTACACTCATTAGGATCTGTAAAGTAAAGCCCAGCACAAAGGAGAAAATAATCAATCCAAGTCCCTGCCGGAGATGATATTTGGCAAAATCATCTGCCTTTTCTTTTCCTGAGAAATAGGCGATGAGCCACCCGATAAGCGTGATGTAAGAAACAATTGATACTGTTTTGTTGTCCATGATTGTGTGATTTTGAATTTTGGAGGTTTAGGAAGATGTAATGTCTCCCATAATTATTGCTGTTGCAAATTTGGCCGGCAAAATCTGACCTTCAAAGTTTTGACCGCCTACGTAATTCCTACTTCAGTTGGATAGAGCGTCTACAGAATGTCTACTCGATGTCTACATTATTTGTAAGTAGCTGATTTTTAGCTTATTATTGTTGTAGACGCTCTGTTTTTTTAAAGCTGGAATGCTGTAGCAGGCTGAAAATTTTAATACTTTCACAAAATGAAGAACCAGTTTATTGCCCTGATGATGATGTTGAGCATCCTTCCTGTAGTTGCCGGGGCACAACATAATCCATATGTAGACAGTCTTAAGAAGGCGTTGACCATATCAAAAAATGAAGAAAAATTTAATATATACTATAAACTGGCCAATACGTACAGGATGAACAGCGCCTATGACGCAGCCGCAAAAATGGCGGAGGCTTATAAACTGGCTGCTGAAAGTGAAAAGAATCAGGTAGAGCAGGTAAAGGCATATAGTGTATTGATGCATATCCAGCTGAACCAGTCGGATTTCAAAAAGGCACAGTTGTATATGGATTCAGTAGAATGGGCGGGGGGAGATGGGAAGAACCTGGTGTGCCGGAATTATGTGAACTACGCAAAAGCTATTTTCTATTATGCACTTGACAATAGTGAAATGGTGGTGAAGTATTGTCAGGAAATTCTAAAAGAGGCAGAGCCGGACAACAAAGATCAGTTTCTGCAGGGACGGTGTTATTATTACCTGTACACGGTATACACCAATTACAACGATTTTGAGAAAAGTCTTTATTACGCAAAGAAAACGGCCATGATAGCCGGGGAAATCGCGGATATGGAGCTGCTCAGCTCCGCCTGTTCAGCATTAGGGGTAGTATATACCTATCGGTACGACAGGGAAAAGAATAAGTACGACCTGGATTCGGTGATCTATTACACCAGGCAGGCAGGGGACATCTATTTTACCCATCCCGGAAAAATCTCCTATGAAACTTATGCGTTGGCCCGGTTGAATCTCTCCAGCTATTATCTGCGGTATTATTTTGATCGTAATCCCGCAATGGGGATTGTGGTTACAGATACCGTGCAGGCTTTGCTGAATACCTCCCGCGCGAAGGGTTTAAAAATAAATGAGGATGTTGAGGCCAGTTGCTACGGTATGCTTGGCCGTATTGCGAAAGCGGGCGGCGATTTTGCCGCTGCGGATAACTATTTTGCAAAGGGAATGACAGTACTGGATAGCGCCCGCCTGCCATATTATTATACTCACAACAACCTGCTGACAGACCAGTCGGATCTCTATGCCCAAAAAGGTGATTATAAAAAGGCATATGAACTGCAGAAAAAGCTGGTGGAGAACAACGCAAAGCTGTTTGATGAAGATCAGGCGTTGATCGTAAATAAGCTCGAAGCTCAATACCAGGCAAAAAAAAAGGAACAGGAGGTACAGGTACTGAAGGAGCAGGCCCGAAGCCGGCAAAAGGCGCAGAATCTGTATCTGGGGCTGGCAGGAATTGGCCTGGTAGGGGTTTTCTTTATGTTCCGGTCCTACTATTTTAATCTGAAATTCTCACAGGAGGCGCAGAAAAAGCTGGAGGCCGAACAACATGAGGCGCAAACACTTATTCGTTTGCAGAACGAAGAGCAGGCACGCCTGAAGGCGGAGCAGGAGCTGCTGGAACTGCAGCAACAGCAGCTGCGGGATGAGGTAATGATCCGGCAGTTACAGGTACAGCACAAAAACGAAGTATTGCAAACCCTTAAGGAAAAACTGCAAGTGGAAGATCCCGTCAATATTCAGCAGATCATTAGAGAAGAAAATATACTGGACGCGGATTTCGAGAAGGCAAAGTTCAGCATACAAGAGGTACATCCCAATTTTTTTAAGCAACTGAACGAAAAAGCCCAGCAGAAACTTACTTCCCTCGATCAGAAATACTGCGCTTACTGGTACCTGGGTATGGATACCAAACAGATTGCCAGCCTGCTGAATGTAGAACCCAAAAGCGTGCGTATGACCAAATACCGGTTGAAACAGAAATTCGGACTGGAAAGAGCAACCAATTTGGAGACTTTTTTAAAGGAAATGAACTGACAGACTAAATCAGGCGCTATCTTTGGGGCCGGATGAGCGAAAGAATATTTATAACCGGTATTGGTACCGGTGTCGGAAAAACCGTTACAGCCGCCTGTATTACCGAAGCGCTGGGGGCCGATTACTGGAAACCCGTGCAAACAGGGCTGCTGGAAGGAACAGATACAGACGAAGTAAGATCGCTATTGTCAAACACCGTGTCAGTTTGTCACCCTGAAGCCTTTAAGCTGAAAGCACCGGCATCTCCTCACCTGGCTGCACGGCTGGAAAACACAAACATCGATGCATCCCGTATCCTGGAACTGGCGGACCTTTACCAGCCTGCAACGAGACCATTGATCATAGAAGGAGCCGGCGGGTTGCTGGTACCTGTTACAGACAATATTACCACCCTGGACCTGATTCTGGCGCTGAAAGCCGGCGTGGTGGTGGTTTCCCGGAATTATCTTGGCAGTATTAATCATTCCATGCTCACTGCGCGGGTGCTGCAGCACGCGGGCATTCCCGTTATTGGATGGGTATTCGGAGGCGATTACCATAGTAATGAAGATGATATTGTAAAATGGAGTGGGTATCCGCGGATTGGTCGTATTCCGCAGGCCAATACTGTAGATAAGGCATTTATTCAGCAACAGGCACAGTTGTTGACTACCTCGCTGCATAGTTTACTGGCATGACCACTAAAAAGGATATACGAAAACGATACCTGGAGCTGCGACTGAACCTGGATGCTGCTACTGTGGCCACGCTGAATGAACAACTGCTGGTCGGCGTACAGCAGCTGGACTTTAACGGCATCAGGCTGGCACATGTTTTCCTGCCAATTTCTGAAAAGAATGAAGTAGATACCTGGCAGATGGTGAAATGGTTGCGGGAGCACCAGCCGGCCATGAGCTGGGCTCTTTCCCGGTCGGATCTGAAAACCGGGGTAATGCAGCACTATCTCTGGAAAACCAATACCATCCTTGTTAAGAATAAATTTGGCATTCCTGAGCCTGACCATGGGGAAGAAGTGGCGCTGCATGATATAGACCTGGTGTTTGTACCTTTGCTGGCGTTTGACCGGAAAGGGCAACGGGTGGGCTATGGCAAGGGCATGTACGACCGCTTCCTGAAGCAATGCCGTCCGGATGTACGTACTATCGGATTATCTTTTTTTGGGCCGGTGCCGGTAATTGAAAATGCGGATGCCTGGGATATCCCACTACATACGGTGGTTACCCCGGATCATATTTATCATTTTAAATAAACAACAGTGCTCAGATACCTGAAAGTACTTCTATATCCCTTTTCCCTGCTTTACGGACTGGTAATGTGGCTGCGGAACCGCTTCTATGACAAGGGAATTCTTACAGCGGTTAAATTTGATCTGCCGGTGATTGCTGCCGGCAACCTCTCTGTAGGCGGAACCGGCAAAACCCCGCATGTAGAGTACATGATCCGTTTGCTGAAAAACTATTTCCGGGTGGCAACACTCAGCCGTGGATATAACCGCCGTACCAGTGGCTACCTGCTGGCAGATGCCCATAGCACCGCCGCTGATATCGGCGACGAACCCATGCAGTTTCATGTCAAATACCCCGATATCAGCGTATGTGTGGGTGAAGAACGGATGCTGGCAGTACCCCAGCTGCTCAGCGATGAGCCGGATACACAGGTGATACTGCTGGATGATGCCTTCCAGCACCGGTCTATTCAGCCAGGACTGAATATCATGCTCACCGACTACAGCCGCCTCTTTACACGCGATCATGTAGTGCCCTTCGGGCGCCTGAGGGAAGGGCGGAAAGGCTACCACCGCGCAGACTGCATTATTGTTTCCAAGTGTCCGCCTGCGATGAGCGTGACAGAAAAACAGGCCCTTGAAAAAGAAATTAACCCGCTGCCTCATCAGCGGCTCTTTTTCACTACCTTGCAATACGGTACCCCCACCGATATGATGACCCATCAACCGGTTGAAATCCCCGGATCGGCCACGGTACTGCTGGCATGCGGTATTGCAAGGCCCGAACCCCTGCTGGAAGAGCTTAAAAACCGCTATCAGCAGGTTTTCCTGCTAGCTTTCCCCGATCATTATTACTATTCGGAGAAAGACATCGCCAAGATCAAGAAGGAATGCGACGACCTGCCAGGCAAAGAAAAGATTGTCATTACCACAGAGAAAGATGCGGTAAGGTTACAGCTTCTCAAAGCCGCACTGACGGAACAAAACCTGCAAATTGCAGTGATGCCGGTTGAAATTTCCTTCCTTTTCGGTGAAGCAGAATCATTTAATAACTTTATTTTTGACTATATAGGCAGGCATCTGCCTGCACCAGGTCAATAACTTACGACTAAAATGAGCAGAAGAAAGAAAAATAAAAATAAGAAAGGCGGAAACCCACGCCAGCAACACCATCCACATCATCCACATCATGGTCACAGTCACGGCCAGAAGAAAACCTTTAAAGGTATTGTGGAAGTCACCAAATCAGGAATGGCTTTCGTTATCGTGGAAGGCCTGACAAAGGATATCATGGTGAAACAGAAAAACCTCCAGACTGCACTCGATAAAGACGAGGTTTTGGTAGACGTGCTGAAACAGGCCCATAACCAGGGCCGGATGGAGGGCGTTATAACGGAAATCCTTAAACGAAATAAAACCGAATTCACCGGTACACTGCAGGTAAGCAAAAACTTTGCCTTCCTTATACCGGATAAAGGACTCTTTATGCCGGATATCTATATTCCGGCAAACTCACTCGGACAGGCCAAAAGCGGCGATAAAGCGGTAGTAAAGATCGTAGCCTGGGGCGAGAAATCCCGTAAGCCGGTAGGAGAGATCCTCGAAATATTGGATGCAAGCGATTCAAACGACCTCGCCATGAAGGAAATCCTGATCGAATCAGGTTTCCCATTGAACTTCCCCAAAGAAGTAATGGCAGAACTGGAACAATTGCAGGAGAATATAACGGAAACGGAAGTACGAAACAGGAAGGATGTCCGCAAGATATTGACGATGACCATCGATCCTGTTGATGCGAAAGACTTTGACGATGCCATTTCCATCCGCCCGCTGAAGAACGGATTGTATGAGATTGGCGTTCACATCGCTGATGTGAGCCATTATGTGCTCCCGGGAACAGAACTGGATAAGGAAGCCGATAAAAGAGCTACCTCTGTTTACCTGCCGGATCGTGTACTGCCCATGCTGCCGGAAAAGATCTCTAATGAGCTTTGCTCGCTGCGTCCGCATGAAGACAAGCTTACATTTTCGGCCATGTTTCAGATGAATGAGAGCGGTGAAATCAAACAGCACTGGATTGGCCGAACTTTGATCCATTCCGATCACCGGTTCACCTATGAAGAAGTGCAGGAGATCATTGAAAGCGGAAGCGGGTTGTATCAGAAAGAAATTCTGTTGTTGAATAAAATAGCGCAAACACTGCGTGGGCAACGATTTGCACATGGCGCCATCAACTTCTCTTCTCAGGAAGTGCGGTTCAAACTCGACGAAACCGGCAAGCCTATTGGCATCGTGATCAAGGAAAGCAAAGAAGCGCATCAGCTGATTGAAGAGTTTATGTTGCTGGCCAATAAAACCATCGCAGCCTATGTAGCGAAAATCAGGGTCAATAAGCAGGAAGTACCTTTCCCTTACAGGGTGCATGATACTCCTGACCCCGAAAAGCTGAAAGTATTTGCCCTGTTTGCAGGGAGGTTTGGATATAAATTCGACCTGAGTGGCCCGGAAACCATTGCCGCCTCTTTCAACAATATGTTGTTGAATGTACAGGGAAGGCCCGAGCAGCCGGTACTCGAAACACTGGGTATCCGCACTATGGCCAAAGCGGTTTATACCGTCAACAATATAGGCCACTACGGCCTCGGCTTTGCAGACTATTGTCACTTCACCTCTCCGATACGGCGTTACCCCGATGTACTCGTACACCGTGTGCTGGCAGAATGCCTGGCCAACGACGTGAAGCCTGATAAACAGATGGAGCAGAAATGTAAACACAGCTCCGAAATGGAACGCAAAGCGATGGATGCTGAAAGAGCTGGTAACAAATACAAGCAGGTAGAATACATGCAGCAATTCATCGGTCATACCTTCGAAGGAGTGATTAGTGGAGTGGCACATTTCGGTTTCTGGGTGGAAACCATGGATACCAAATGCGAAGGACTGATCAGTATACACAGCCTGAATAAACGGGAAGACTTCCAATACAACGAAGGAGATTATGCGCTGGTTGGACAAAGCACCGGACGCAAATTTCGTATAGGCCAGAAAGTGAGTATCCGCGTAGTGGCCGCCAACCTGGCCAAGCGCCAGCTCGATTACGACCTGGAAGACGAACTGACCGGAACCGTCGTTGCAGAGCGTGCGTTCAAACCAACCCAGCGTGAAGAACGCAGGGAGGAACGCCACGAGGGCCGTAAGAAGAAGAAAGACAGGCAACGTGCTAAACCCTGGCAGCAGGAAGGCGCACCAAAGGTATCGCTCAGCGAGCCTAAGCCATTACCAGTGGTAGACCAGGTAGTAGTAGAAACCCATGTGGTGCCTGTAACTCCAGGGGAAATAACAATTGACCCGGCAGCATCTGCAACGCCTCAGGTAACCCCGTCGCAGATGGAGGAAAAAACGAAGGCACCTGTAACCGCGCCTGAAGGCGTGGCTCCTGCAGAAAGCCCGGCGCCGGTCCGCAAACATGCAAGACCTGTAAAGCAATCACCGGTAGCGCAGTCTGAGCCTCAACCGGCTCCAGCCAAAGCGGCTCCGAAACGGACTGAAGTGAAAACAAAAGCCCCGGGAAAAGCGACGAAGACTACGGCTACATCCGTGGCTGAGCCAGCTAAAAAACAGCCGGCAGCCAGGAAAGCTGCTGTTCCTGAAAAAACAGTGAAGGCAAAGGCAACGAAAACAACAACGGCAAAGAAGGCCACTGCAAAACCTGCACCGGTAAAGAATGCCGCTACGAAATCCGCAGCAGCCAGCAAGAAGACTGCATCCCCTAAAAAGGCCGCCAGTACTTCATCTCCGGTAAAAAAATCGGTAAAGGCAACACCGGTAAAGAAGGCTGCTACGAAATCCGCAGCAGTTACTAAGAAGACTGTAGCCCCTAAAAGGGCCGCCAGTGCTTCATCTCCGGTAAAAAAATCGGTAAAGGCAACACCGGTAAAGAAGGCTGCTACGAAATCCGCAGCAGCTACTAAGAAGACTGTAGCCCCTAAAAAGGCCGCCAGTACTTCGTCTCCGGTAAAAAAATCAGTAAAGGTAACACCAGCAAAGAAAGCAACTGCTAAAACTGCTGCCACCAAAGCTGCTACTGTAAAAAAAGCGGCTAAACCTGTTGCGAAGACCGTTGCCCCTAAAAAGGCCACCAAACCGGCATCTACCGTTAAAAAAGCAACACCGGCATCTAAAGCAACAGCTGCAAAGAAGGCTGCACCGGCGAAGAAAACGGTTAAGTCAGTGTCTTCCGCAAAAAAAACAACAAAAGGTCCGGTAAAGAAAAAGAATAAAAAATAAAACACGAATCAACAGCAATGCATTCATTTAAAGAGTTAATAGCGCAGTTCAGTCTGCATTTCGATCAGCAACAGTTCCCGAAACACCCCGCCAATCTCTATGATGCGGCCTCTCATATCCTCGACATCGGAGGTAAGAGAATCAGGCCGGTGCTTTGTATGATGGGAAACGAACTTTTCGATGAGCTGCATCAGGATGCTTTAGAAACCGGCAGCGCTATTGAGCTTTTTCATAATTTCACGCTCCTGCACGACGATATCATGGATAAAGCCCCGCTCAGAAGGGGTAAGCCGACCGTACATACCGTTTATGGCGAATCGGCAGCCATTCTTGCAGGAGATGTAATGCTGATCAATGTTTACGAGCGGTTGAATAAAGTAGAGGCGAATTATAAGCAGAAGATCATCGGGGTGTTTAACAAAGCAGCCATCGAGGTGTGCGAAGGACAGCAACTGGACATGGATTTTGAGCATATGCCGCCGGAAGCAGTGAATTACGACGACTATGTAAACATGATCGGGCTGAAAACTTCCGTGCTCCTGGCTGCCAGTCTGCAAATGGGCGCTATTATCGGCGGTGCGGGAGAGGGGAACCAGCAGCACCTGTACTCGTTTGGCAAAAACATAGGCATCGCCTTCCAGATCCAGGACGATTACCTGGATGCCTTCGGAGACCCGGAAAAATTCGGAAAACAACAGGGTGGCGATATCCTCGTGAATAAAAAAACATTCCTCCTGCTCAAAGCACTGGAGCTTTGTAGCCCGGCCCAACGTGCCGAACTGAAAATGTTGATGGAAACTTCCCCGGCCGATAAGGTAGAACGTGTGCTGGAACTGTTCCGCAGCTGCAAAGTAGATGAATGGGCAGAGAAAGAAAAAGAACGTTTTCAGCAAAAGGCCTTCGAAAGCCTCGACGACATCGCGGTACTGTCTACCCGCAAAACACCGCTGATGGAGCTGGCAAATTATCTCTTAAACCGCCAGCAGTAAGTTTCGTATTTAAAATCGCATTATATTCGCGTTTGTCTTATTCAGGATGAAGATGATTATGCTGATTGCTCTGATTTTTTCTGAAGGATTAATCAGGGTAATCAGCATAACTTTTTTCGCGCACCAGACAATCTTTATTAAATTTAGAACAACTGTAACTTCGTAATTCCTTGAGCCAATGTCATCTAAATCGCTGTTTCGTAGAAAATCGCTTGCCTCCATATTAAATGATACCAAAGCAGGACTGACAGACGGTCACGAAACCGGTGGGATGAACAAAGTGCTGAAAGTGAAAGACCTTACAGCAATGGGGATTGCGGCTGTGATAGGCGCCGGTATTTTCTCCACCATAGGAGAGGCTTCTTATCATGGCGGGCCTGGCGTATCATTACTATTTATTATTACCGCTATCACCTGTGGATTCTCTGCACTTTGCTACGCTGAATTTGCCTCCCGGGTGCCTGTTTCCGGTAGTGCCTATACGTACTCCTACCTTAGTTTCGGAGAGCTGGCAGCCTGGGTCATTGGCTGGGCGCTTATCCTGGAATATGCAATTGGTAATATTGCCGTGGCCATTTCGTGGAGCGGCTATTGTAATAATCTCCTGCACGGGTTTGGATTGGACCTGCCTTTGTGGCTTGCCAGTAACTACGACAGTGCCACCCCGGAAGTGCTGGCGGCCGCGCCCCGGATTGCAGGCGTTCCCATTATACTGAACCTTCCCGCTTTTTTCATTGTAATAGTGGTTACCTGGCTGGCCTATGTAGGTATACAGGAAAGTAAACGCAGCGCCAATGCGATGGTAGCTTTGAAAATACTGGTGATACTTTTTGTGATCGTAGTAGGGTTCTTTTATGTAGATAAGGCTAACTGGTCGCCCTTTATGCCGAATGGTTTTTCAGGTGTGCTGAAAGGGGTATCGGCCGTATTTTTTGCCTATATCGGGTTTGATGCCGTGAGTACCACTGCCGAGGAATGTGCCAATCCCCAGCGGGATTTGCCTAAAGGGATGATCTATTCGCTCATCATCTGCACGGTATTGTACGTGTTGATTTCTTTTGTACTCACAGGTATGGTGCCTTTTTCAAAATTAAAGGTAGATGATCCCCTGGCTTTTGTTTTTCAGGCTGTGCACTTGCCAACTATCAGCTATCTTATATCTATAAGCGCTGTGGTGGCCACTACCAGTGTGTTGCTGGTTTTCCAGATTGGTCAGCCAAGAATCTGGATGAGTATGAGCCGCGACGGACTGCTGCCGAAACGCTTCGCCAAAATACATCCCCGGTTTAAAACACCTTCTTACGCCACTATTATTACCGGTGTACTGGTAGGGATACCTGCGCTGTTCGTGAACCTGACTATCGTAACAGACCTGACCAGCATAGGAACCCTTTTTGCGTTTATCCTTGTATGTGGTGGGGTACTCATTTTGCCGAGGGAGGAAAAAGCTACCACCAAACGTTTTCAGCTGCCCTATATCAACGGACAGATTATTGTACCCCTGATTGTAGGGCTGTTGGTAGTCGTTTTCCGTAACGATATTGCCAGCCGGTTCTTCGTAGCCGGTGGCTGGGATGTCTGGAAACATAATATCCCTTTCTACCTGTTCGGGATCGTTACCATTATCATCGTTTATCTTTCCATCACCCGTAAGCTCTCCCTGATCCCGATTCTGGGTATGCTGAGTTGTTTTTACCTGATGACAGAGATCGGCCTGAAAAACTGGATTGTATTTGCAATCTGGATGGCAATAGGGCTGGTAATCTACTTCCTTTACAGCTATTCCCATAGCAAGCTGGCAGCAAAGCAGAAATTGTAAAGCAGCTTCTTTTTTCGTAACTTCAGCGTAGCTCTTTGATCCTAAAATCTATGTTTTATGAACATGCTACAACGGGTTGAACACTGGGGCGACACACACCACCCCAATTGGCTGAGTGCAGTACGCATTCTGCTGGGTGTATTTTTGATGTACGTAGGTATCCGGTTCGTACAGGACCGCGATGCACTGACGGCAATGATTAATCAAAATCCTGCACTGGTCACATTATCGATGCTGCTCGGGCATTATGTGGTTTTTGTCCACACCGTGGGCGGGCTGTTTATTGCCATGGGCCTGGTGACCAGGTTTGCCGCGATGGTCAATATCCCGGTGCTGCTGGGTGCTGTATTTTTTGTTCATTCTCCTACAGGACTGTTTACCGTATATCCTATGGTAGGGCTTTCTCTGCTGGTGCTGTTCCTGCTGATCCTGTTTGTTATAGAAGGAAGCGGCCGTATTTCGGTAGATGAATATATGCGGAGGCATCCTGAAAAACCCCGTAAACACAAGTACGCCGAGTAGGCCTTTTTTTCATATAGCCGTGTCTGTGAGTGCTGTTTTCTCAATGGTACAGGGTGTCGTGTCTTCTTTCCTGAATCTTCTTCGACACATTTTCCCCTCAAAAGTCTATTTTTGCATCAGAAGAATGCAATTATGAAATACCAAATTGGCGACAGGATTCTGCTGTTGAGCTCTAAGGAAGAGGGTACGGTTGTTGACCTCGTGAACGATAATATGGTGATGATAGAAATGAAAGGAACTACTTTTCCTGTATACCTGGATCAGATAGACTTTCCTTATTTCCACCGCTTTACTAAGCAGAAACTGGTGCAGGAGAAACCAAAACTGATCCCGGGGGATGAGATTAAGGTAGACAGAAGTAAATATGAAGTCTTTAAGACAGACAAGGGCATGTTTCTGTCTGTTTTACCGGTATACCAGATGGATGGGTATGATGAAACCGTGAAACTGATGAAGTTCCACCTGTTTAATGATACTCCCCATGCGATACGCTTCTATTTCCAGGTATGGCTGAATAACCAGATGGATCTGGAGATAAAGAACGAGATACAGCCTTATAATCATTTCTACCTGTCGGATCTGCTGTTTGAGTCGTTGAATGATAATCCACGGCTGGAGTTTACCTTTTTCCTGAAGGAGCCGCAACCTAAACTGGCTACTTCTGTGAAGAAAAGCTGGAAAATAAAGCCCAAACAGATGTTTGTACAGCTGGAGCAGCTGCGTAGTAAGGAAGAAGCTACTATAACTTACCCGTTATTTGATAAGTTCCCGGAACGTGAACCGGAACCACCGGCGCCTGTGGAACAGCCTAAGAAAAAGGCTACGGCAACAACGATAGGCTCGGGAAATTTTGCCAGTCTTTTAACCAAAATACAGCTGCAGCCTGAAACCACGCTTGAACCGAAAGACGAGGTAGATCTGCACATAGAAGTATTGGAAAAGAACTGGAAAGGTATGAGCAATATCGCCATTCTGGCGGTTCAGCTGAATGCTTTCCAGCGTTACCTGGAATTGGCTATCAGCCATCATCAGCACAAACTGGTGGTTATTCATGGCGTAGGCAAGGGCAAGCTCCGCGATGAGATTCACCAGGTATTAAAGCAAACTCCCGAAGTGGCGAACTTCGTTAACCAGTACCATCCCAAATATGGCTATGGCGCTACAGAGATAACATTCAGGTAATATTTTTTATTACCTTCGCGCTTCAACTACAAACCGTGCTATCGTTTCGCTGATATTATCAGTGGGAAGGAAAGTCCGGACAGCGTAGAGCAACGCACCACCTAACGGGTGGGTCCCGGTGCAGACCGGGAACAGACAGTGCCACAGAAAATAACCGTCTGTTTTGCAGATAAGGGTGAAAATGTGGGGTAAGAGCCCACGGTACAGGCAGGTAACTGTTTGTACGGGTAAACCTTGCGTGCTGAAATGCCATGTATACGGTCGATTGAGGGCTGCTCGTCCGATGACCGAGGGTAGGCAGATACAGGTAGCGTGTGAACGCTGTCGCAGATAAATGATAGCAGCTCTGGCCGGCTTGCCGGCCAGGGAACAGAATCCGGCTTACAGGTTTGTAGTTTTTTTATTCCTTTCTTTTTGATATACTAAAATAACCGCTTAACTTCCCATTACAATTAATTTCTATTTTTATGAACCCAAAAGACGAACGCACCTGGGGGACCCTTGTTCATCTGGGCGGCCTGATAGGCATGTTCATTATACCTACAGTTGGTAACATTCTCGGCGTACTGATCCTCTGGCTGATCAAACGTAATGAGTCATCCCTGGTAGATGAACAGGGCAAAGAAGCCATTAATTTTCAGATCACGATAAGCATTGCAGCCGTGGCGCTCAACGTTCTCAGCGCTATCCTTTCAGGCCTGTGGTCAATGGCCACTTTCTGGAGCCGTGGCTATTTTTTCTATCACTGGAGCTGGTTCGAGCTGGGCAACCTGGTATGGATTCTGAATGTAGTATTCAGCATCATTGCAGCCGTGAAAGCAAGTAACGGAGAATTGTACAAATATCCTGTGAGTTTGAGATTAGTGAAGTAGGAAGAAGAATTACGAATTAAGACTTACGAATTACGAAATAGCTCGAAGACCTTAGCGATTGATAATGTTTATTATCCGCTAAGGTCTTCGAGCTATTTCGTAATTCGTAAGTCTTAATTCGTAATTCTCTCTTAGTTCTTCTTCACGTTTTTCACTCTCGCCTTGTGCTGTTTCTTGCCTTTAACATTTTCGCCTTTGATGGTGGCAGCGAGTTTCAGGGCTTCGTAGGCATTTACAATACCGCCTGTTTTGGAGAGATCAGCGAAGTCTACTTTTTCGTCGGTGCTGCCAGGTTTATTGACCATTTTGGTACCGTCGGGCAACGGGGTAGCGCTTTTCTCCAGTACATATTTCAGCTGGGTAGCGCTAAGCTCGGGGTAATAGGAGAGCACCAGCGCTGCTACTCCGGCTACTACCGGGCTGGCCATACTGGTGCCGCTGGCATTGCCGTATTTATTGCCACCAGGTACGGTGGAATAGATCTGTACACCAGGGGCGAAAAGGTCTACGGTATGTTTGCCGTAGTTGGAAAAGTTGGCAACTTTATCGCTCAGCGTACCGGTGCTGCTGGCTCCAACAGTGATGAAGTTGGAAGCTACGCCACCATCCAGGTAGTTCGGATTGGGGTAGTTGGGCACGGAGTCGTTGTTAGCGCCATCGTTACCTGCTGCGTGTACGAGCAATACTCCTTTCTGTTCAGCATATTTTACGGCATCATCCACCCAATCCTTGTGAGGGGAGAAGGGTTTGCCAAAGCTCATATTAATGATCTGGGCGCCGTTATCAACTGCATAGCGGATAGCGAGGGCCACATCCTTATCCCTTTCATCGCCGTCCGGAACGGCTTTAACAGCCATGATACGTACATTGTCTGCGATACCATCGATGCCTACACCATTGTTGCGGGCAGCAGCAATGATACCGGATACGTGGGTGCCATGGAAGCCGAATTTACCCATCACATCGTTGTTGCCGTACTTAGTATCTTTGATATCCTCGAGGTTGTCGCCTACAATTCGCTCCCTGTTAGCGTTAGGCTTCATGTCGGTACTTTCAGCCTTACGTTTCAGCTCATTCATATATTCATCAAACTCCATCTTGAATTCGCTGAAAGCGGCAGGCTCGTCACCGGCACTTTTCAGCAGACGGGTCATGAAATTTCGCGCCAGCAATACATCCTGACTGGTAGTCTGGATACTGTCGAGCTGTGCTACGGTGAAGTCATCTTTTCCCAGATAGGTTTTCAGTATAGATTCGCATTTATTCACGTTCTCCTGCAGCTTGGCCATGCTCTTATACTGCATTTTATACTGTGAATTGGGCTTTTCTATTTTCGCCTGCAACTGTTGCCAGGTTGCGTATTCTTTCGAATCTTTAGCCAGTGCTGAGTCTGGATTGCCATATTTGGTTTTGTACCGGTAATATTCGCGGGCGGCTTCTTCAGAGTCTTCTTTCAGGCTGCTGCCGTCTTTTCCTCCGAGAAAATTCCAGCCGTGGATATCGTCCACATAACCATTATGATCGTCATCTTTACCATTTCCGGGTATTTCCCTGGGATTGGTCCACAATACGCTTTTGAGGTCTTCATGCAGCGTATCTATCCCTGAATCAATCACCGCTACGATGACGGGCGTACTCTTTTTACCTTTTAACAATTCTTTATAGGCTTTCTCGGTGGATGTACCAAAAACGCTGTCGGTATCATAGCTTAACAAGTGCCAGTTTTTGGGCACCTGGGGTTTACTTTGTGCGTTAGTGCTCGTTGTAAATGCAGTCACGAATGCAACACAACCTGCCAGGACTGCGACCTCTCGGCGAAACAATTTCATGTTCATTAATTTTCCCTAAAAAAACAACTAAAAATATCTTGTTGATAACGATAAAGGTATAGAAAAAGCGGTATAACATTAAATATTAATGATAAGCGCGCTAATTATTGGTTAATTGGAAGATGAGAAATCGAAGGAAGGTGAGGATGAATGCGGGTCTGAAAGAAGTGTGAAAATATATCTTTATCCAGAAAAGAACCGGTGGCAATAAGCGTGAACCACCTGTCATAATCCCTTTGGCGGGACTGTTCCGGTACCTTAGCTTTACATTATTCTTTTTCAGCCTCACTTTCATCTGCCAGATCGGGCATCGGGATACAGTATCGTTTTTTCATTTAAATCTACCCATCATGTTGAAAACCATTCTTATGGCCACACTGTTGGCTATCGGGTCGCATTCGTATGCCAGCGATCCGGAAACTACTACGCTTATTTTCGTCAATGCTGCCGAAGTAGAAGGTTCCCCTTCAGCAGATCCCAACCTCAGCACCAACGGCCAGGAACAGGCTGCTCAGCTGGCAGCATCCCTCGATGGAACAGAAATAGCTGCTATTTACACGACCTTTATGAACAGAGCCGTACAAACTGTAACGCCGCTTGCCAAAGCCCGGCAACAGAAGCTGGATTATTTTCGCTTTACCGGGGATCCTGACCTGACCAGCCGGTCGGTGAAGGACATGATAACCAGAAATGCAGGTAAGACGATCGTTATTTGCAGTGATCCTGAAAATATTGTAGCGATGCTAAGGGAGGCAGGAGTGAAGGGGAAAGACCTTAAAACCCTTTATGACAAAGGATGTGGACAGGTTCTGGTCGTCAAACACAGTGGTGGCAGCCAGGTGCTAGCACAAAAGTTGAATATGAATATTCAGAAAAAAGTTTAATATTTATATTCAGAAGAGTACCTGATGGCTCCTGCCATCATCTACTTTTCACATAAGCATGGTTTCCGTTTAACGAAAAGCGGGGTTCTCTAACCTCGCTAGTATTTTTGAAATCTTAAACCATGTAACCGGCATCGGTGTATGTAGAGCGCAGCCAAACGCTGCAAAGATTGGATAGTGGAGCATGGGATGCTTTTGATTTTATCAACCGCTTTTAAAAATCTGATCGGGTGGCGAATTCCTGTCATGAAAATTAAAAGCTCCGGGGCGAAAGAAGCCTCGGAGCTGAGAAAAAAAGAATTACGAATCAGGAAATAACTTGAAGAGCTTAGCAAATAATGAATCATTATTCGCTAAGCTCTTCAAGTTATTTCCTGATTCCTTCTAAAATTCAAACTTAATCCCCTGCGCCAAAGGCAATCCGTGGGAATAGTTAATGGTGTTGGTTTGCCGGCGCATATATGATTTCCAGGCGTCGGAGCCACTTTCGCGGCCACCACCGGTTTCTTTTTCGCCGCCAAAGGCGCCTCCAATTTCTGCGCCGGAGGTGCCAATGTTTACGTTAGCTATACCGCAGTCGGAACCGGAGGCAGAGAGGAATTGCTCTGCTTCACGCAGGTTGAGGGTCATGATGGCGGACGACAACCCTTGGGGCACGTCGTTTTGCATGGCAATAGCCTCTTCAATCGTTTTATACTTCATCACATACAGGATAGGCGCAAATGTTTCATGCTGCACTATCGCATACGTGTTTTCTACTGCTGCGATACAGGGTTTTACATAGCAGCCGGATTCGAAGCCGGCGCCGGTCAGTACGCCGCCTTCCACCAGGAAGGAGCCGCCCAGCTGTTTTACCTGCTCAATAGCGCTGAGATAAGCATCTACAGCTGCTTTGTCTATAAGCGGCCCCACATGGTTATGCTGATCCAGCGGATTGCCTATGCGCAACTGGGAATAAGCCTTTGCCAGGCTTCCGGTGAAGGTATCGTATACGCTCTCATGTATGATTAGCCTGCGGGTAGATGTACAACGCTGTCCGGCTGTACCCACCGCACCAAATACGGCGCCAATGAGCGACATTTCCAGGTCTGCATCCTGAGAGATAATGATAGCATTGTTGCCTCCCAGCTCCAGCAGCGACCTGCCAAGGCGCTCGCCCACAGCCGCGCCCACCGCTTTGCCCATACGGGTAGAACCAGTAGCAGATACCAGCGGAATACGCTTGTCGTGCGATAACCATTCCCCCGTTTCCCTGGCGCCTGTTACCAGGCAGCAAACACCTTCCGGAACATGATTGGCGGAAAATACGGTGGCGACTATACGTTGACAGGCTAATGCGGTAACCGGCGTTTTTTCGGATGGCTTCCAGATACATACGTTTCCGCAAACCCAGGCCAGCATAGAATTCCAGCTCCATACTGCCACGGGGAAGTTGAAAGCGGAAATGATGCCGGTTACGCCCAACGGATGCCATTGCTCGTACATACGATGCCCCGGACGTTCGGAGTGCATGGTAAGGCCATGCAGCTGTCTCGACAAGCCCACCGCGAAGTCGCAGATGTCGATCATCTCCTGTACTTCTCCCAGGCCTTCCTGCAGACTTTTACCCATTTCATAAGACACCAGTTTCCCCAGGTGTTCCTTATGTTCGCGCAGGGCCACGCCTATTTGTCTTACTATTTCACCTCTCTTAGGGGCAGGCCAGGTACGCCATACCCTGAATGCTTCCTGCGCCACCGCTACCACCTGGTCGTAATCCTCCCGGGTAGCGCTTTTCACGCCGGCGATCTTTTTATTGTCGACCGGTGAAACGGAAACAATCTCCGCTCCGTGTGCCGGCAACCATTTGGAGCCGGTACTGACACCGCTTTGTGTGGCGGTGATGCCAAATGCTTGTAGGATATCTTCAGCCATTAATTGGTGTGTTATTGAACGAAATTAGGAACTTTTTTTTGTTTGGGTCGAGTAGGTACTTTCAAAGATCTTATCAGCATTTCCGGCTTCAAACCCTTCCCTGCGCTGCTGCCGGCCTATTGCGGCAGCTGGCAGACCCGCAAACTGAGGCAATACCCTGCGCTCTGCGAACTCTACGTAAGAGCCTGCAATAGGAAAGGTTTCACCGCCGGCAAATGTGGCCGTGATCATGCCGGCCACGGTAGCACTTTGCAGCAGCAGGCCATCCGGACTGGTTTTGATCTTACCACCTGCGTCATTCAACCGGAAACCATGCCCTTCCAGGAACGTGTTAAAATCAGCGACAGTATTGTATCCCGAAGGCAGGTTATGTACACTTACGGTAAAATGATTCAGATAATAGCGGTTATAGATCACCCATGCGGCATATTCGCTTTCCGCAGCCAGTAGCTGGTAATCCGCCAGAGTAGGGGTTCTCCAGAGTGCGCTGTGAAGGAAGGCATCCACAGCTTCACCATCGCCCAGGTTCAGTGCATTTACCGGATCGGTTTTTACTTCAGCCGTATAGCTGTGTATCACCGCCTGTGCAGCCGGACTCAGATCATTCACCCGCAGTTCGCTGATGAAAATACGCGGATACTCCGGCGCAGGAGGAGCATACCACCAGGCGTCCAGTTGTTTCGCCGGGAAATGGTAGTGGTCCATTTTCGTATAGCCGTAATGCAGAAATATTTTCTCGAGCGACTGTACGCCTAACTGTGGTACTCCCATCGTTCTGAATGCGATATGATCATTTTCGATATCCCCGGCTTTTTTAACAATACCCTCCGCCGTCATAGCGTTGATGACGGCAGCTACATCCGGTACTCTTTGCTGATAGCGGCGCATGAGGCCAGCCAGTATTTCTTTTAGCATAAGCTGTTTGTTTGGAGCTGTTAGCTGCTTAGTTATAGTACTCCGCAAAGCGGTTGTTGATCAGCTCACCGAAAGCTACGTCTTCCTGGCGAATGAAGCCATTAGCGGGCAGCTTTCCTTTAGCATGCAGGTCCATTACCGCACAGGCTGCGCCGGCGGTGGTCAGCTGAATAGCAGTAAAGTCGCGGCCACTAACGGTTTGGTTATAGATCTTGCGGGAGTAGGAGCGTTGCACGGAGCGGCCGTTCACCTTTCCTGACACCGATACAAATACCAATACTACGTCCTGCGGGGTGAAAGGTATACTATCTTCCATTATTTCCTTCAACATATCCCGCTTCTTATTGAGTTTCAGCTCATTCAGCAGGATCTTCATCAGATTGCAATGGCCAGGGTAACGTACCGTTTTATAGTCGAGGTTATATACTTTTTTATCGAGGATTTCAGCCAGTGCACCGAGTCCGCCTGAGGTATTAAAGGCTTCGTATTCGATGCCGTCGAGCGCAAAGCGTTCGTAGCCTTCCAATGGCATTACTTCTTTACGTTCGCCTTCATGGATGGCATCGCAGGGATTGCAGTATTCATTGATCAGGCCGTCGGTGCTCCAGGTCAGATTATACATCAGGCTGTTGGTTGGAAATTGAGGTAGTGCGCCTACCCGCAGGCGTACCGTATCCAGTGTATCAAATTGCCGTGCAATGTCGTGGGCAGCGATGCTGATGAAACCCGGTGCCAGTCCGCATTGTGGCATAAAGCTGACACCTGCATGCCGGGCAATTTCCCGAATGGCATTGGTCGTAGCTACATCTTCCGTAAGATCAAAATAATGGGTATTGGCAGCGGCAGCAGCAGCTGCAATTTTTACGTTCAGGTAAAAGGGACAAGCACTGAGCACCATGTCCTGTTCTTTCAGGGCCTGTTGCATGGCAGTGGCATCGTTAACGTCGAGCCGGGTTTTACGTACATCAATGCTTTTCTGTAATAAAGCTTCGTTGCTGTCGGCCAGCGTTACTTCATAGTCGCCCGATTGCTGCAGCAGGAAAGCGGCTGTTTCGCCGATCTTGCCGGCGCCGATGATCATTACACGTTTCATAATCTGTTTGGAATTATAGTGATGAATGAGGATACGATCTCATGTAAATACGGATACCATCGCCCATATTAAGCAAATTACGTGTATACGCTTCCGTTATATAAATGTCATGAGTCCGAACAATGTAGCAGGCAGCCGGAAATACCAGCTGCCGCCATGTTGCAAACACATTAGCCTTATACGGAAAGCATTATCCCGGATGTTACCAGCATCAGCATAAGCCAATGCCTTAAACAGCCGGTATACAGCATAAAAGCCCAACCGGGCGGAAAATCAATAAATAAAAACAGGAATCAACCCTTGTGCAACTTATGGCACGTGGGAGCAGGTGCTCCGGAGATAGGAGAGAAGGGAGAGTTGTATGTTCAGTAAAAAATTCATTACTGCAATATAGAAAGAAATAATTAAAAATCGGGAATGAAGAATGAAGAAAATGCGGCGGAGATATCATCGGATGTCATATCCGCGTTTACTATCTCCGTTATATCTTCTTCATTCTTCATTCTCAATTCTTCATTCTTTCATCAATATTGTTCATTCTCATTCGGAAAATCCTTTGCCTTCACATCCTTGATATAGGCCTGTGTAGCGCCATAGATCTGGCTGTAAAGATCGAGGTAACGGCGAAGGAAACGTGGTTTGAATTCTTTATTGATACCGAGCATATCGTGCATAACGAGTACCTGGCCGTCAACGTATTTGCCTGCACCGATACCGATGATGGGAATCTCAACGGATTCGGCAACGGTTTTGGCGAGGGTAGCCGGGATCTTTTCGAGTACAATAGCGAAGCAGCCGGCATCCTGGAGAAGTTTGGCGTCGGCGATAAGTTTACGGGCTTCCCCTTCTTCTGTGGCACGAACGGCGTAGGTGCCGAATTTGTAGATCGACTGTGGCGTGAGGCCCAGGTGGCCCATTACCGGTACGCCTGCAGAAATAATTCTTTTTACTGATTCTATAATTTCTTCTCCGCCTTCTATTTTGATACCATGTGCACCGGTTTCTTTCATGATACGGATGGCAGAAGCCAGCGCTTCCTTGGAGTTACCCTGGTAGGAACCGAAAGGCAGATCTACCGCCACGAAGCAGCGCTTGATGGCTCTTACCACAGATGCGGCATGATAGATCATCTGATCTAAAGTAATAGGCAGCGTAGTTTCATGGCCTGCCATTACATTGGAAGCGGAGTCACCTACGAGCAGGATATCGATCCCTGCGTCGTCGAAGATACGGGCCATAGAATAATCATACGCGGTAAGCATAGATATCTTTTCACCGTCAGTTTTCATCTTCTGCAGAATATGCGTGGTGATGCGCTTGATTTCTTTATTCACGGACATGTGCGTAGCTTTTAGCTATTAAGAATAGATGCAAATTTGGGGATATTAACAGATAAAAGGAAATGTTTTTTGATGAGCGTAAACCGCTGGTACATCAAACTATTGCCGGGTGTTGGCAATTTCCTCGTAGAGTGCGTGGATAAGGCCGTCGGCCAAACCAATCTTGGGAACATATATCTCCGTAATGTCCGACCACCGCATAACGTTCACATATATCTGCAAGGCAGGTACGATCACGTCGGCCCGGTCTTCCCGGAGATTATACAAATGGATACGCTCTTCTACTGTAAAGTTGCTGAATTCTTTGTAGTAGTCTTTCAGCGTTTCAAGCGATAGAGGTTTACCTTCCTTACGTTTGGAAAGGGAAAATATTTTGTTGATATTACCACCGGAGCCGATAGCAGTCACAAAGCTGATACCCCGCAATTGCTGCTTCAGGAAATCTTTCATTTGCTGCCAGTGCGCATCTGTTACCTGTTGCTGCAGCAAACGGATGGTTCCGATGTTAAACGATTCTTTGAAGATCTGAAGGCCATTACTGAAAAGGGTTAATTCCGTGCTACCGCCGCCTACATCAATGTAGAGGTAGGATTTGGTCTTATCCATGTGTTCTGCCACATGATTTTCGTAGATGAAGGAAGCCTCTTCCTGGCCTGTGATGATCCGGATATCGATACCCGTCTGGCTCCGTACTTCCTGCAATATCTCCACGCTGTTGGCGGCGTCGCGCATGGCAGAGGTGGCGCAGGCTTTCAGGTACTTTACCTCGTATACATCCAGCAGCAGTTTATAGGCCTTGATGGTTTGAATGAGATGGTTAGCCCTTTTTTCGGAAATGAAATTATGGTTGAATACATCGAAACCGAGGCGCAATGGCACTCTTACCAGGTTGATTTTGGTAAAGTCCATTACGCCTGCACTGTTCGGAGATGCCTCTGAAATAAGTAATCTGGCAGCATTTGAACCTATGTCGATCGCAGCTAATTTCATCTGTAAGTCGTTAGATCAAAGCGCAAAAGTAAAACTTTTTGCTTTTACTGGTACTGTTTTTCGTGCAGGTACCGGTATATCTCCACCTGTGTCCGTATTTTTTTATCGCCGTCGCGGCGGTATTCGTTCTTCTGCTCGTTATCGAGAACACGCGCTTTTACATTACCGCTCAGCTGAATATCCATGATATCTTTCAGCTCCTGACGTATAGCCGGATCCGTTATAAGTACTGCAGCTTCCACGCGGTGATCGAGGTTGCGTATCATCCAGTCGCACGAAGCAATGAAAACTTTTTCCTGCCCTCCATGATGGAAAATGAATACACGGGCATGTTCCAGGTATTCGTCTACGATGCTAACCGCTGTGATGTTCTTCTTCCATTTTTTGTTTTCCGTATAGGCGCAACAGATACCTCTGATAACCATCTTAATATCAACACCCGCTTTGGCGGCTTCATAGAGCTTACCGATCAGTGCGGCATCCGACAGCGAGTTCATTTTGATGGTGATGGCTGCTTTCTTTTTATGCCTGGCATTCTTTATTTCCCGGTCAATCAGTCGCATAAAGGTATCCCGCATGTTCAACGGGCTCACAGGCATTGTTTTACAACCCTGGAGTATCTTGATATCCTGGCGTGGACTTTCCAGGTAGGCAAATATGCGATTGATGTCTGCAATAATAGCCCTGTTGGCAGTTAGCAGGCAATGATCTCCATATACCCTGGCAGTGCGCTCATTGAGGTTACCAGTGCTGATAAAGCCGCACTGTATGGTTTTGGTGCCTATCCGTTTTTTGATCACGCACAGTTTGGCGTGTATTTTCATATTCGGGATACCCAGTAGTACTTTAACACCTTCTTCTTCCAGCCGCGATTTCCAGTCGAGATTCGCCGCTTCATCAAACCTGGCTCTCAGCTCCAGCACTACTGTTACCTGTTTACCATTGCGCACAGCGTTGATCAGCGCGTTGATTATTTTGGAATTACGGGCAAGCCTATACGCTGTTATTTTTATTGAAGAGACATTAGGATCGATGGCAGCTTCCCGGAGCAGATCAATAATGGTATCGAACGAATGGTAGGGGAAGTGCAGCATTACATCCTGGCGCTGTATCACGTGCATCACGCTGGGAGCGTTCATGAACAGCGGATGTATAAATGTTTTCCGATGGGTATGTGGTGGAAAGATAGACTCGGGGAAGTCCATAAAATCCTTGAAGTTATGGATACGTGCCCCGGGAATCAGGTTGTCTTTCCCTGATAAGCCCTGGCGGCGCATCAGGTATTCCAGCAGCAGCGGATCAATTTCCTTATCATATACGAAGCGCACTGGTTTGCCCTTGCGCCGGTCTTTCAGCCCTTTTTCGATCTGATGAATGAGGCTGTCGGAGATATCATTATCGATATCCAGTTCCGCATCTCGCGTTACTTTGATGATATGCGCTGAAAATTTATCGTACCCGAAATAGTAGAAGATATTAGGAAGACAGAAGCGGATAAGGTCTTCGAGCAAAATCAAATCGTGTTCCCCGGGTTTCGACGGGAGAATGATAAAGCGGGGCAGCACGTTGGCCGGGATCTCAATCAACGCAAATTTCTGTCTTACGGAATTATCCTGCCTGGCCAGTACAATAGCCAGGTAGATGGATTTATCGCGGAGAATAGGAAACTGCTGGATACTTTCAATCATCAGGGGGATGATATTGGTCCGTACCTGTTCATTGAAGTAGTTCTGCACAAATTTCTGCTGCTCCCGGTTCAGTTGTTTTTCGGTACGCAGGAAGATGTGCTGTGCTTCCATCTCTTTTTCAATATCTTTCCAGACCTGGTCAAATTCCCGTTGTTGTTCAATCACGCGCGCCTGTATTTCATCCAGTATCTTATCCGGATTTTCTTCGAGGTGCATTTTAGCGGATTTGCCAAACGACATCATTCGCTTGAGGGTAGCTACTCTTACCCTGAAAAATTCGTCGAGGTTATTGGAGAAGATACCCAGGAACCGGATCCTTTCAATAAGAGGTACTGTAACATCGGCTGCTTCCTGTAGCACCCTTGCGTTAAAGGAAAGCCAGCTGATGTCCCTGGCAATCATTTTTTTCTTTTCTAATGGGGCCTTTTTCCGGGTTGTCTTTTTTGGTACTGTAACTTCGGGCATTGTTGTTATATCTAGTTTCTCACCATTCGGCAAACGCATACAAAGTGATTTACATTCAAAAAATCCACATAATTTGTAATACGATGATACACTATTCGGTGCATTTGAAGTATTAAATTAAAGTTAAAGAAAGAATTACATAATTGAGCATTAAGAATTACGAAATAAGCAGAAGACCTTAGTGATTGGCAATATTATCAATCGCTAAGGTCTTCTGCTTATTTTGTAATTCTTAATACTTAATTCTTAATACCTTCTTCCGCAATTCTCTTCTTATTGAACACCGGCAATGCTACCAGGCTTACAAAACCCAGCAATATCACCAATGCGGTTTGAGCAACCCAGATGATCCAGCCAAAGGCAAAACCGATGGTATAGGGGATGCCATATAGTTCAAGGGTTTTCTGCACCAGTGGCTGATAGGCGCCGATACCGCCGGGGGTAACGATCATGCCTACACTACCGATCATCAACACGGCAAGGGCCGCGCTGACACCGAGGTGATTGGTTTCGTTCAGGCAGAAGAAGCCGATATAGACCTGTGAGAGATAGCAGCACCAGATGAGAACTGTATGCAGCAGGAACCATCCTTTCCTTTCCATTTTACCGATGGAAAGAATGCCTTCCATGATACCGCGGGCAAGACTTTTAATGGTAATTGCCACTTTAGAAGCAGCAAATTTTTTCAATAGCCAAAGCAGTACCAGCAGTACAACGGCCAGCCCTCCGATGCCTATAAGCAATTGCATACCGTTGGCATGGGCAATTTTGGCCGATAGCGGCAGGAGGATGGAATCGTGTACATAGGCGCCCAGCACGTCGAGCTGGATCACCACAGTGATTACCATAAGAAGGATGAGGCAGATCAGATCTACTGCTCTTTCGGCGATCATGGTACCTACAAGTTTGTCGGCAGGTACTTTTTCGTATTGTGCCAATATACCGCAGCGGGTCACTTCTCCCAGGCGAGGCACTGCCAGGTTGGCCAGATAGCCCACCATTACGGCAAAAAAGGTATTCAGCGTGGATGGTTGGTAACCCATTGGTTTCATCAGGAGCTTCCATCGTACAGCCCTGAACCAGTGGCTGGCTACTCCGATACTCATAGTGGGTATCAGCAACCAGTAGTTACCCCTGCGAAAAGCAGCGTTGATCTGCTGCCATTGGGCAGCGGTAATATCTTTCGTAAATAACCAGATCAACAACAACCCAATGCCAAAAAAGCAAATAAACTTCAAGACGTTCTTAAGCGTTTTGGGCATCTTCCAAAGTGGTTTTAGGGTGTTAGGTAAAACAGTAAACAGGATTACAGCTTGTTCCCTTCTTTAGGGAAAATGGCGATAGGTGTATATTTCTTGGCTTCCTCAAGTTCCATAGTGGCATAGGAAATAATGATCACTATGTCGCCCGGGGCAACAAGGCGGGCAGCCGGACCATTCATACAGATTACGCCGGAACCACGTTTTCCTTTGATCACATAAGTTTCCAGCCGTTCTCCGTTATTTACGTTCAGTACCTGGACTTTTTCGTACTCAATTAAACCAGCGGCATCCATCAGGTCTTCGTCAATCGTAATACTTCCAACGTATTGCAGGTTGGCTTCCGTAACTACCGCGCGGTGAATCTTACACTTTAAAATTTCAATTTGCATAATAATACTGGCTTAACGCTCTTAGAAGCGTCTGCAAAGCTAGGAAAAAAATATGGAAGAAAGAGCAGGACATGCGGCGATAGTGCAGTGTTTGCCGCATGTCCCGGGGGCTACCGTCAGAGGCTGCCCTGTAATACCAGATTGTCGATCAGACGTACGCCATCGAGCCAGGCTGCCACGGCTGCCACTACGGTAGCATCACCTGGAGGCTGATCGAGGGAGTGCAAATCACCGTTCTCCGCCTGCAGTATTTCCACGTATTCCGGATCGAAGCCTTGTTTTTTTAACATTTCGAATGCCTCATGGGCGCTTTCCAGGAAAAGCAGTCCCTTCCCGAAGTTATCTCTGATATACAGCAGCGCCTGGTAAATGCCGGTGGCTTTTTTCCGGGCGGCGGGAGAGAGGCGTGCGTTCCGGCTGCTCATGGCCAGTCCGTCTTTTTCTCTTTCCGTGGGACAAACCACCAGTTTGATGGGAGAATGGATCAGGGACAGCAGTTTCCTGACAATGAGGCACTGCTGAAGATCCTTTTGGCCCATAAAAAGCTGGTCAGGTTGCACAATATCCAGTAACTTGTGAACGATGCGGCCAACCCCCTGGAAATGTCCTGGACGGAATTTGCCTTCGAGCACTGTTTCCAGGTTGCCGAAATCGTAATGCAGATCACTTTTCAGTCCTTCGGGATACATCTCTTCTACGGATGGTAAAAAAAGTATATCTGTTGATATATCATTTAATTTCTTTATATCCTCTTCTGCAGTAATGGGATATTTTTCAAAATCCTTAGGATCATTAAACTGGGTTGGATTGACAAAAATGCTGCACACGACTACGTCATTTTTTTCTTTGGCTGCCTGAATAAGTGACAGATGCCCGTTGTGGAGGGCTCCCATAGTGGGCACAAAACCAATGCTTTTGTGGCTTTTTCTTACCAGGTCCAGATGCTTCTTCAGGTCCGTGCTGCGCTTAAATAGATACATAAATCATTGCTTAAAAGGATGTTAAAACTGACAGATTGGCCAATATTCCGTAAAAAATCCGTAATTTTGCAAGCCAAATTAAAAATTACTGCATTAATAATCAGCGTTAAATGTCCACAAAGAAAAGAATTCTTTTTATTGCCCAAGAGATGTCGCCGTACCTGGAATTGAGTGAATACGCGGCCATGGTCAATAAAATGGCAATTAAATCCAATGAGGCTGGCCTGGAAGTGAGAGTGATCATGCCAAGATTTGGAATTATTAATGAGAGGAGACATCGTTTGCACGAGGTCGTTAGATTGTCAGGTATTAACATTGTGATCGACGGGGATGATTACCCATTGATTATCAAGGTGGCCTCACTTCCGAACGCCCGTTTACAGGTGTACTTCCTGGATAATGAAGATTATTTTAAGCGTAAAACTGTATTTGCAGACGAGAACGAAGAGTTTTTTGACGACAATGCAGCGAGAGCGGTGTTCTTCTGTAAAGGTGCGCTGGAAACTGTGAAAAAGTTCGGATGGCCTCCGGACATCGTTCATTGTAGCGGCTGGATGACCTCTTTGATCCCGATGTATCTGAAAACCGCCTATAAGAAGGAGCCGGTTTTTGCGAACTCAAAGATCATTTATTCGCTGACTCCCAATACTTTCAAGGAAAAATTAGGCACCAGCTTTGTTAAGAAAGCCACCATCAGTAACCAGATCAAGGAAAAGGATATGGAGCTGTTCAAGGAAGGTTCCAATACTGCTTTGAACAGAGGGGCTGCCAGGTATGCAGATGCTGTGGTGCTGGCAGGGGAAAAACTGGAGAAGAAAGTGGTGGATGAAGTAAAGGCGGAAAAGGGCAAGATTATTTTGCCATTCAAAAAAGATAACGAAGATCTGGGGGATTACCTGCAACTGTATAATCAGTTGTTGGGTAAATAGTCTGTTTTTAATAAGTTCGGGCAGTTAAAGCATCACTCACTAACAACATAACGCGTGAAGATCAATTTCAGGAAACTTAGCATCTTTGCTACCTATATTACTCTACTGTATGGAGCGGCCAGCTGTAATAAATCAACTATCCTGGGGGGCGGACTAATCCCGTCGGGCGACCTTGTCAATGCAAAGGACACGACCCTCACAGGTATCATTGCCAACAATATTCTCCGCTATGATTCTACTGTCAGAAACGGAAGAAGCACTTACGCCAAAATATTGGGGTCTGTTACTACTGATCCGGTTTTTGGTAGGACCCATGCTTTCGTGTACACACAGGTAGCACTGCCAAAAAGTGCCTTTACTTTTGATGGCACCGGCCAGACACTCGACTCAGTGGTATTATCGCTCGCCTACACCGGTTATACCGGAGATTCATCGGCACCACAGACTTTCCGTGTTTACCGCATGTCGGAACCTAATTTCAAGATCGATTCCAACTACGCCTATAACAGGGCGTTGCAATACAACCCGGGAGAACTGTTGGGTACTGCCACGGTAACCCCACTGTCGCTCCGCGACTCTGTCAGTGTTTACGGCACCAAAGAAACCGCTCAGCTGCGTATCAAACTGAGCAACGCCTTTGGTAACGATCTGCTGAACCAGAAATCCGATGGGGCTTTTACCAACGACTCTGCATTCAGGGTTTATCTGAAAGGGTTTGCCATTGTGCCGGATACCACGCTGGGTACCAATCGCAACATGATATACCTGAACCTCAACAGCGGCAATACCAAACTGACTGTTTTCTATAAGAATTCTACAAAGGATTCGCTGAGGGCTACGATGACATTTGATCAGTATAACAGTGCCCATGCGAACTACTTTGTACGTAACTATAACGGTTCACAGGCAGCCCCCTTTGTTAATTCCGGCAACCCCAAAGGCGACAGTATCCTGTTCCTCAATGCGGCTCCGGGATTGTATACCAAACTCATGATTCCGGGATTGGAAAATTTTCCTAATGTGATGATTAACAAGGCAGAACTGGTGATCACACAAATTACTTCCGGAATGAACGATATGAATAATATCTTTGCTCCGCCAGGAAGCTTATCTTTACAACAATACATCAATGGTACCACCGATTCCACCAGAATACCGGCCGACTACTACACTGCAGGTGGCGCCAGTTTCTTCGGAGGCACTAAGAAAGTGATCACTAATTTCGGAGGGATCCAGGTTGTTCAGTATACCTTTAACCTTGCCAACACCGTTCAACGGCTGATCAAGAAAGTGGACGAGAACCACGGTTTTAAACTTGAAGCTTATTCTCCGCTCTACATGGATATGAATCGTGTGAAAGTAGGCGGTAGTAATCTGTCGCAGTATAATATCAAACTAAGAATTATTTATACAAAACCTTAACATTACTAATCCCCGGTTTTTATGCCTTATTTATTTACATCTGAATCTGTTTCAGAAGGACATCCAGACAAAGTAGCCGATCAGATCTCTGACGCCCTGATTGATAATTTCCTGGCATATGATGCTAAATCTAAAGTAGCTTGCGAAACCCTGGTAACTACCGGTCAGGTTGTTTTAGCAGGTGAGGTAAAGTCAGAGGCTTATCTTGATGTGCAGGACATTGCCAGAGAGGTAATCCGTAAGATCGGATATACAAAGAGTGAATACATGTTCGAAGCAAATTCCTGCGGTATTCTTTCTGCTATTCATGAACAGTCTCCGGATATTAACCAGGGTGTAGACCGTAAATCTCCCGAAGAGCAGGGAGCAGGTGACCAGGGTATGATGTTTGGTTATGCTACCCGCGAAACAGAGAACTATATGCCGCTGGCACTCGACCTGGCGCATAAACTGTTACTGGAACTGGCTGCACTGCGTCGTGAGAACAAGGATATTAAGTACCTGCGTCCGGATGCAAAGTCACAGGTAACTATCGAATATTCTGATGATAACAAACCCGTGAGAATCGATACCATTGTGATTTCCACACAGCACGACGATTTCGATGCAGATGAGAAGATGCTGACAAAGATCAAGGAAGATATGATCAACATCCTGATCCCACGTGTGAAGGCACAGCTGAAACCCGAACTGCAACAGTTGTTCGATGGTTACGATATCAATCACCATATTAACCCTACCGGTAAATTCGTAATTGGGGGCCCTCATGGCGACACTGGTTTAACCGGCCGTAAGATCATCGTAGATACCTATGGTGGTAAAGGTGCACACGGTGGTGGTGCGTTTTCCGGTAAAGATCCTTCCAAGGTAGACCGTTCTGCAGCCTATGCTACCCGTCATATTGCAAAGAACCTGGTAGCAGCAGGTGTTTGTGATGAGGTGCTGGTACAGGTTTCCTATGCGATTGGTGTAGCTAAGCCTTGCGGTGTTTATGTAAATACTTATAACAGCGCCAAAGTAAAGCTCAGCGATGGTGAAATTGCAAAGAAAATTGAAGAGATCTTCGACCTGCGCCCTTATGCTATCGAGCAGCGTTTGAAGCTCCGTAACCCGATCTATAGCGAAACAGCAGCATATGGCCATATGGGTCGTGAACCTAAGGTGGTAACCAAAGTGTTCAACAAGGGAAAGAAGAACGAGAAAGCTGTAGAGGTAGAGCTCTTTACATGGGAGAAGCTCGACTATGTAGATAAAGTGAAGAAAGCTTTCGGATTATAGTCATCCGAAGATACTATATCATTAAGAGCCGTTTCATAATGAAACGGCTTTTTCATTGAATGAAACGCCGGAATAAACGCAAATGCTTCTATTTTGTTTATCTTTCAAGTCAGTTGAAAAAAAAAATCAAAAAAAAAAGCGAAATAATTTCAAAAAATTTATATATAAACATTATAAATATATATAAATTTAATTAATATGGTTGATTGGCTTAGGTTTCAGGGCAGATAAAAGCTTTGGGTGGAGGTTGTCAATATTTGTTGTGATACAAGAACAGGGATTTGAGATTATTTAGAAACATAACGTAAAATCATCGGTGTTGAATGGCATCAGCCAGCCGGTTGAAAGTTGTTTTTCTCAACAAAAATTCTTGATATTCGCAACCAGAAATTGAGAAGTACCACTTAATTATTTTCCGGAGATAATTTAGGACTATGTATTGTTTCTATCGGTGAATAACCTGATCCATATCGGAAATAGGCCAGGCTGCTACGTTTGAGTAGTTGTATGGTTATTATTGAAACCATATTAATTTTGAAAGACCATGACGCGCAACATCATCTCGCGACTTTTTATGTTTTTATTCGTGCTAGCATTAGCGTTTTCTCTGGGAAGTTGTACCAAAGATGCCCGTAAGGAGCCGAAACCTGCTCCTGGCGGAACTCCGACAGATCCTACTGTTACCAATGTCATCAAAGGAAAGGAGTATATACTGGTACCAGACGCCAATGGAAGATTGGTAATAGATAATTCTAACGGACTGTATAAGCCTGGGGATGTTCTCAGTTTGAAGGGCAATTTCACTGCTGTTGTGATTTCGAACTTAAACGGAACTGCCAGTGCGCCGATCATTGTGCGTAATGCCACAGGTACGGTTACGAATATTGGAAATCCAAACTGGAGTGGTGGATCCTGGGCTACTGCACTGGGTTTTACCAGCTGTCGCTATGTAAAAGTAGGTGGTCAGACATCCAAAAACGATTTCCTTATCAATGGTTCCACACAGACCGGAAAGGAAGCATATTTTAATCTCGGGCTGGCAAGTCATTCTGATAACTTTGAAATCAGCAACCTCACCATACGGAATGGTGGAACTGGTATCTGGGCTAAAACTGTTCCTCTCGCCGGAGATCCCACTACAGTATATCCGAATTCCTATATGGAAAATCTGATTATCCACGATGTTTCCATCTCCGGTACCAACAACGAAGGCTTCTATATCGGACATACAGCTATTTACTGGAACCTGACTACCAATGCACCTTATTATGGAACCCCGGCTGGTTTTACAGCAGGTCAGCAATATGTGCAGCCCATCAAATGGCGTAACGTAAAGATCTATAACAGTGATGTTTCCAATATAGGAACAACAGGTATCCAGACTGCCGCCATCGATGGATTGGAGATTTATGGTAACAGCGTAACCAACTGGGGACTTCAGCATAATTCCGGCCATAATGGAGGTATCATGATCGGTGGACGCACTACCAACTCCAATGTGCATGATAACTACGTGCATGATGGTTGGGGAGAACTGATCCAGTTTTATGCTTCCGGCGAAAATGGCGGTACCCACATTATCCGTAATAACCTGTTAAGAGATAACCAACTGGATGGTATCAGCCTGAGAGGTACTAATAATGCAGTGGTGCAGGTACTTAACAACACTGTAGCAAGAGCAGGTGGTGTGAGCCTGAGAGTGAATGGTTACTTTGGAATGACCGCTCCGATAATCGCGAATGCGAATGCTTTCATTGAGCCACGCGTAGCTACCGGAGGTACTGTAACACTTAATTCCTATATCTATACTGAAAACGGAGGTGTTGTCACTGAAGGTACAGGAGCATTGGCTAATACCAAATTTCCTACCGTGGCAGCTGCCGGCGTAAATACTACTAATTTCTACCAGCCTATCAGTGGTTCTGCCCTGGCTAATACAGGATACAGAGTACAATAGTGGATGGTGTATAACGAAAATTAAAGAGCTGCCGGATACAATCCGGGCAGCTCTTTTTTTTAATCGGGCACATTACTTTGTCTCTCTCAGGTACTGCCAGATAAGGTTGTTAACGCTCGCTGGCTGTTCATAATGAGGCATATGCCCGGCACTGTCTACTTGGTTTACAACTAAAGTTGGGTATAAAGATTTGTAAGTATGTTCTTTCTCATTGGAAAAAAACGGATCCTGTAAGCCATATATCATCAGGATCCTGTTTGGCGGAATATCTTTTAAAAGGTATAGCTGATTTTGATTCAGCATATTCTTCCATGTAGATAATGTAAGACGTTTGTATCCTTCAAAATTCATGAAATATTTCAGCCGTTCTGCATATTGATTAAACAATTGCTGATTGACAAATTCCTTCCGTTGGTTTTCTACAGAACGTGGATACCAGTAACAAGTCATGAGTACATCAGAGATAAGAGGTACCCTGAGCAGTTTACTGGGCTGCAGATCTCCACTGGCAGCAGGCCCTAATAGTACGATATGGCGGGCCCTGGAAGGGTAGTGCGTTACATAATCCAACCCTATGGCTGCACCCATCGACATGGCGATGACATCGAATTGCCCGCTGATTCCCAATGTCTGCAACAAACTTACCAGCTGTTCGCGATAGAGTGACAGGTCGTATACCACATCAGGTCTGTCGGAATATCCCCGGCCATAAAGATCGTATGCAAGTATGCGATATCCTTTTGAGATGAGGAAAGGGATATTATATTTCCACACCTCCATTCCGGTAGTTCCTCCTCCATGAATCAGTACCAGCAAGCGGCCGGTATCTGCTCCGAAGAACTGATAATGAACAAGGCCATGCGTTAGTTGAATAAATTGCCCGGGGGCTTGTTTCCGGCTGATGCTGTTCAGTTGAGCAGTTTCCTGCCGGCTTTTGACAACCGCGAACACTCCCCAGCAGAGGAGCATCAGCAGTGGTAGCCCCCATAACCATCTTTTGCGCATAACTACCTTTTGTATTGCAGGAGCCATTCGTAAATATTCATCCCATTTTCACGGTACGATGGATTATAGTATTGCTCCCAGCAGCAATGTTTGAAATCTCCGGTTGTCAATTTGGTTAACCCTTTTTTATACCTGTCGGTACTGTCGGCATACAACTTACAATTACCAAGGAAAACCGGTTCTTCATTTCCACCGAAATACCAGGTATGTATATTGTTGGCCGCTGTGATATTAAAGCTCTTCAGATTTTTGTCATCTATTGTGGCGGGCGACATGTTTACTGCGGCTGCAATGCGGCGGGCAGTTCTGGGATCTGTTACTGCCATCGCTACGGACCAGCCACCTGCGCTATAACCGGTAACGTAAATCCTGGAGGAATCTATCGGATATCTTTTCAGCACATCCGTTAATGCCACATCCAGGTGATCAGGGCCTAACGACCAGCTGGTAGCCAATGGCGCCAGCACAATGAATTCATACTTTTTCTTGTCGATTTTATTGACAGCATCAATTTTCTTTCCTTCATGCATTTGTCTGGCAACACCTTGTCTGAAGATTTTTGTAATATCATTACCCGCAATGCTACGGCCATGAAAACAGATAAGCAGGGGATACCTCTTGCCGCTTTCCATTTTTTCAGGCAGATATAGCAGTGCCGGAAGATGATGCCAGGGAGTGATCTGTACATCAATCCGGCTAAATGGTTTTAAATCCTGCGCACGCAGTGTGTTGATTTGTAAGAGAAACAAACTTATGAATAGAAACATCCTCATCTTTCCGACAATTAATTATAAATGTAATAACACTTCTTCCATGGTAGTGCCGATAATGGATTCCAGTACGAGCTTAGACTGCTTAACATCCCTTTCAAGCGTTACCTTGCGCACCATTTCTGCGTTATAGATACGGTAAGCATTATTCAATCCTTCCACATCCAAAGAATGATCGCCGCTGGAGAATTTTTGCTCCACCTGTTTGTAATGATTGTAAGCATCTTCCAGCAGTGGGAGCTGCAGTTCATATAATTGTTTGTTGGCGGCATAGTCTTCGTAAGCGCGGAGTACGGCAGACTTCAGATTAAGTGCTTCAGCGTTTTTCTGTTCATCCACCACTTTTATGTTTGCTTTTGCAGCTTTCACTTCATTGGGAATAGAGACCAGGTGTCCGAGAGGTACATTGACACCGAAGTTGTAACGGGGATAGAGCGTGTTGTTGCTATTGGTTCCCTTAATAGTAAATTCATTCAGGTTACCGGATGCAATAAACATATCCCCCCAGGCGGCTTTGGCTCTGTTTACATCATATTCAGCGACTTTCTTTTTAGCGTCGAGCACCCTCATGGTTGGATTGGTAACAGCCAGTTCTACCAGTCTTTCTTTCAATCTGGCAACAGTAGGTGGATCGGTAGGCAGCCGCAGAATAATGCTGGTATCTGCTTTAGACACCTGTGCATTTGCATGCATGATGGCGCCTGTAAATGCTACCAATAGGATTAAAATTACTTTTTTCATGTTGTGATATTTGGAGATGATAATAAATATTTGAGTTTTATCGTAATACCGGTCAGGCCATACATAAGCAGCGCCGATTCAATAAGTCCCGCGGACTCCTGCGCATAGATACTCACCACAAGAGCAAACAAAACGCAGACGATTGTTAGTGTTAAGATCTTCTCGGGTTCCGTTCGACTCGTGAAGTAGTTGCTAACAGCATATTGCATCAGGAGGTACAGGTTGATGAAAACAAGTATCAGCCCTATCCAGCCTTGTTCCAACGCTGTACGGAGGTATCCGCTGTCGGGAGGAAATCCGTCGAGATCTGTACCGGATCCGGGCTCACAGCTCAGTAAACCACCTCCGATCGGATGTGAATAGATGTAAGGCTGAATGCGATGCCGGTTAATGTCACGTACATTTAAAGAGGCATCACTGGAACCAGAGAAAGCAGTTCTGATTCTGATGATCGTAGCGTTACTGTGAAAGGGGCCAAACATTACGACGAGGAACGCAATGACGAACAACCCGGCGCCGATGATGGTATTCCTGTTGCGCAGGTTAACCAGCACCAGCATTACAAGTCCCATTGGCACCATTACATAGGCCGTACGTGTACCTGAATAGCCCAGCGCCATGAATTGAAAAATCATGGATATTACCAGCAGCGCTTTACGCGGATAGGAGACCACCCTGGTAGAGCTGGTCAGCAATACCGCATTGATGATGACGCCACAGGCCATAATTACACCAAATACTGCCGGGTCGGATACAAATGAGAAGATCCGTATGCCGGTAAGGATAAGTACAGTTTTGAACTTTTCCGGGTATTTGGCTATAAATGCTTTTTCAAAAGGAAGGAGTCCGAACCATTGTTGTATGCATGCATACATGGCAGCCAACGTCAGAATGGCAATCCAAAAAGTAAAGAACACCTTCAGGTCTTTGACGTTACGGATCAATTTCATGACCAGGAACATTAAGATCATATTGCGTATAAATCCCCTGGTGAAGGTCGACCAGCCACGGTGATCATGTATACCGGGGTTGAAGAACTCAAGGAGGATAAGCGCAAAATAAATATAGAAACTGACCAGCAGCGGATCTTTCAGGAAATCTACTTTACGTATACTTCTGTCGTCAGGATTAAACAGGCTGCCCAGTAGTGTAATGAGCACCATTGCATCAATCACCACGCCTACAGGAAGTTCATTGCCGGATACCCTTTCCAGCAGGCGAACAGTAAGACCTACACCTAATACAATATAATAGCCTGCCCGGTAGTTCAGCACACAGATGCCGGCTACAGCAAGACCAATAACAGCGCCAGTCAGCAGTATGGTATATTTCACCTCCTGTGCACTGATGTACGCTATCAGGGTTGCCAGTAGCATCCAGCTGATGACAAGGAAAATATTAAATATGTTTTTAGCAGTAGTTTTCACTGAAAAAGGTTTATAGAAACACTATCTTAACGCCCATTGCAATGATCACCATCGCAATAAAAATCATAATCAATACCTGGTGCAAATGATCGTCAACAGGTTTCTTTTTGGTGGCTGCTTTCATTTTGGACGATGTTTTAGACGCTTTTCTTCCAATGGCCCTTTAAAAAGGAAGCCCAGCTTCAGGTGCATGCAGGCCCTGTATATCCGGATCGACAGTACAATTGAAACCGGGATAAGTATCAGTAATAAAACGGTACCATTATCTATACCTGCCTCAATGAGTATCATCCTCAACGCTGCAGCAATGGTTACATGCAGCAGGTAGATATAAAGTGAATAGTTACCAATTATCCGAAGGAAGCTGAATGTGCCGGTTCGGGCCAGGTAGGACGACAGCAGCATTACAAACAGACAACCGTTGAGGGCAATCAGCATGTACACATACAGATTCATTCCCTGGTGCAACAAATAATACCATTGAAGGGCAGCGAATACCGGAAGCGCTATCAACAGATTAACCGGATTGCTCAGACGTTGTTGGGTGTCTTCACTAAAAAAATACCTGGATCCCCAGTCGCCAATGGCAAAGAATATATAATGAAGGCAGATATCATAAAGTGCGCTGTGGCTGACAACATAAGGAGCAATGCCCAGTAACACCAGACCAATCAATAGTTGCCATCCCTTCCGGTCGCCTGTTACCAGGCTGACCAACAGGTAAATGATTGTAACGTTGAATAGTGCAAACAGATACCATAGCTGATCCAGTTTTCTGGGCTGAACGATTATATTCAGAAAATCAAGACCAGAGCGCGACGCATTTGTGAATGATGAAAATACAATCTGCAATGAGATCTGGATGATCGCCCAGAGTATGTAGGGATACAGTAACGTATTTACCTTATTGATAGCAAATCCGCGGGTTCCGCGCGAACGCAGGCTCCTTTCGAAGAATGCTCCCGAGAGAAGGAAAAAAAGCGGCATGCGGAAACTGTATAACATATCGTTCGTATCTGTTATCGCCTTAGGCAGTGATATGTCGCTGGCAAGGAGGCCATAAGCCAGGTGTCGATATACAACCAGCACAATGGCAATTCCTTTGGCGTAATCTATCCAGCCGAGGCGTTGTTTATTTTGAGTGGGCGGCAAAACAGAGATGCCATGTTCGCTATCTTGATACATGATTAATCACAATTCTATGAAGTCCTCCCTCACATCATTCAATACGGCTCCAATGAACTTGTCTCCCAGCTGCTCAAGGAATTCAGAAGATTCCTTATCTATTTGTTTCATCTTTAGCCGTGAGGAAAATACGGCTACTACACCTTCCGCGTAAGCGGACAATTCGCGGCTATCCGTAAAATCGTTCAGTGGGGCGCCTTCCATTATAATGAAATCATAATAGCTTTTTAATTCCTGCAGATAATTCAGCAGGCTGTTGGGAGGTAATACTTCAGACGGTGTATAGTCGCCTCCTTTACATCCTACTATCTCAATATTTGGCTGCGCATAGGTTGTGACGATTTGCCTGAATTTATCTATAGAAAATTCGGATGGCAGCATGGAAAAGCTCTCAAGCGTAGGCTTGGCGTTCATTTGAACAGTAACATCATTGTTACAGAAATTGGTGTCGAGCACCAATACCTTCTTATTGCTCAGGCTCATGCTGTAGGCAACAGCCTGCAATAATGTAGTCTTGCCCTGCTGAGGCTCTGTACTGGTGAAGAGGATAATTCTTTTACCACTACGCTCTATTTCATACCGCAACTTGCGAAGGAGCTCTCTGAAAATGTTCTGTCTTTTCAACCATTCCGCTTCATTTGATTTCCGCTGTAATATTTCAAGCAGGTTGTACTTCTGAAGGTTAGCGTGATTAATGGTAGCAATCAGTTTCAGGTTGGAATTTCTGCTGAATATAGAAGGTGATTTCAGTGAATTATCCATGAACTCTATAAACAGAATGCTGATACAGGAGATCATGAAGACAGCAATGCCCGACATGCCCATTATAACCAGTCTTTTGGAAGATTCTGGTGTAAAGGCAGGCTGGCCCTGCAGTGTCTGGCGGAAATTATCCTGAGGAACATTGCGGTTATCCACTGCAGCTCCCAGTTTTTCTTTGAGTTTATTGTATTCATCCTGCGCCAGTTCTACTTCTTTCTGCAGTGAGGTTACATTGGCTTCCTTATTGGCATAAGAACCAACAGACGACCGTAACCCGTTAATCTTACCTTCCAGTGAGCTGATGTTCAGTTTAGCAGCGCTGATCTGTGCTTCCAGGGCGCTTTTCTGCTGGATAAGCTCTTCTCTGGTAACCAGTTTACCGCTGGGAGAGGAAGCTTCCATCATCGCTTTCTGCAATTTGGCGCGCTGTGTTTTTATTTTCTCTGCAAGGGCATTATCGCTGGAACCGCCTTCTACGTATTGATCGTTGAGGTCATTGATTTGTCTCCGTAATGCAACAATATCGCCGTTCGAATTACTGTAAGCAGGTTTGCCTGAATTCATCTGAGCGAGCTGTGTGTTCACATTATTCAGCGACGCTGAAAGTTGGTTGTAGTTAGCCCGTTCATCAGTAATAGATTTCTCAAATTGTTTGATTAGATCCCATTCGTTGCCGCTGGCAGTTTCTACGTTCAATACTCCCTGTGATGTTTTGTATCCCCGGAGCGCTTCTACCTTACTGTCGAGCTCTTTCTTCTTCTGGCTCACCAGGGCTTCAAATGTTGTCACATCCTCTACACTGCGCTCTGAGCGGGAACTGCGATAGAAGCGGATGAATTCACGGTAAAGACTGTTTACGATATACGCCGACATTTCCGGGTTTTCAGAATAGCAGATTATATTGATATAATCTGTCCGCGAAAGACGGCCAGTGTAAACCATTTTACGGATGGATTCATAATCGTATTTATACAGCTTCATATATTCGAGTACTTTCCTTTCTTCGGGAATGGAAGAGGAGAGTACCTGTAGAGAGTCATTTTTTTCCCTGCATATCTTTATAATATCTTCCTTGTTGGCCGATTTAAATGCAGGATCGTCCATTTCCTTGTCTGTCAGGTGCCGGAATGGTTTGCTGGAAGTAAGATCATGTATTATCAGGTCATTGGATAATAGTCCAATCACCAAAGGAGAGTTCATTGTTTCAACAACGTTGTCGAATTTTACGTCTGCCTCAAACAGGTTGACATTTTCATCGCGAAGTTTGATCTGATCGTTGGTTGTAAAGCCAGTAGCCATTTGGGCTGTGGACGCATACAGTTTGGGCTTTCCGATGGTAAAGGCAAATGCGCCGGCGATCGCCGCAAGCGTGCTAAGTAGTATCCACCACTTCTTTTTCATTAATGCCTTTATAAAGTACACGATATCCATATAGAATTTTCCTTTAATGCTTTTCCAGTAAAAAAACGCCGGGGGCAGGACAAAGCCGTAGCTAACCTGTTGGGGCGCAGGAATGTCAGAGGAATGGTAAAAAACTATTAAACTCCGGCCTGTAGCCGAACAATCTTGGTCTTATCGGAGGATGCGGTCAAGGTGAGAAATACCAGAAAGCATGGATAGCTTAGGTATATCCGGTTGTTGGGTCAAAGGTAAAAGATTATAACAAAAGACACTTTATTTTTAAGCGAAACATAAAAAATAGTTGGTAACCGCTAAAGTTTAGCCGGTAAAGAAGATATTAAAGAAAAGATCCACCTGAGTTATCTCAGGCGGATCTTTTCTTGATTTAATATGTTACAACTTATTCTGTTACATTTTATTGTTGCTTCATAAGTTTGACACTATTGCTGATTTGACTGTCGGGAGACGTGAGTCGCAGGAAGTAGATGCCCGGCGTATTTATCTTGCCCTGGGTATTGATCCTGATAAGATTTTTTCCTTCTGGCAGATCTCTGCGAATTTCTCTATAAAGGCTTTGCCCGTTGATGTTGACAATTTCAATCAGCAGTGATGGCAGTTGGTGTGGTAATGCCAGGTCAATTGCCAGATCGTTTACAAACGGATTTGGATATACATTCACCTGGAATTTGGTGTTCATACTACCCGGCGTACTTCCTGAAGAAGCCGTTGTGTCTGTTATCGCCAGGGCAACTGGTGTACCGGTCAATGGCTGTATTGGCTGGGGAACGAAAGCCGAGGCGGGAATGAGCTGCATGGTGTTGATGCCGGCAGCAGCACTGGTCCAGTATACCTGCATATTATACCCGCCACTTGCCTGGAAGTAGGTGATGGTGATGGGGTATACCCCGGCAGCAATGTTATTTACAGTGCCGCTTGCTGATCGTGCACCGTGGAGGCCGTCGTTATTGACGGTAGGCGTAGCACTACTGCTATATGGTATATTGAAGTATAGTTTACTGCCATCATCAGAATTGGTTGTAAAGGTATAACTACCGGTAACGGGTATACGAATATAACCAGTCCACATCAGCGCATAGTAGGTGGTAGTGCCGGCTGGAACTACTGACAGATCCGGTACGGCGGTTTTGCCAGTCTGGACAGGTGTCAGCGTGCTGAAATTGGGCAGTGCACTCCAGCTGCCTTTATAGTATTTGTAATTAAGATTGGGCTGTGGCGCAGTGGTGCCGGAAGCCACCGGCGTATAGTTTGAATTACCTCCGCTTCCTATCGCCCTTACCTGGTAGTAATAAGTCGTATTGGCCTGTAAAGCGGTATCAGTATATGCTACCACAACAGGGCCGGTTGTGGTTACCAGGCTATAGGTACCGGCGGAACTGACGCTTCTATATATCTCGAAACCTGTTTCATTAGTACTGTTGCGTGTCCACTTGAGATTCAGTTTGCTGAAGCTATTTGTTGTAACGGTCAACCCGGAAGGATCGGCAGGAGGAATCGTATTGGGATCTACGAAAGCTGAAGCCGGTATTAACTGTTGGGTGGTGATACCTGCAGCGGTACTGGTCCAGTATACCTGCATATTGTACCCGCCGCCTGCCTGGAAGTAGGTGATGGTGATCGGGTACACTCCGGCAGCAATGTTATTTACTGTACCACTTGCTGATTGTGCAACGTGGAGGCCATCGTTATTGACGGTAGGCGTAGCGCTACTGCTATATGGTGTATTGAAGTATAATTTACTGCCATCATCAGAATTGGTTGTAAAGGTATAACTACCGGTAACGGGTATACGAATATAACCAGTCCACATCAGGGCATAGTTGGTAGTGGTGCCGGCCGGAACTACCGACAGATCCGGTACTCCGGTTTTGCCGGTCTGGACAGGTGTCAGCGTGCTGAAATTGGGCAGCGCTGTCCAGCTGCCTGTATAGTATTTGTAGTTAAGATTGAGGAGGCTGATCGTATATGCCACCTGGTTACTTGGCGCAGAGGTATTGCCCGCGGCGTCTTTCGCCTTTATATAGAAGTTATATGAGGTAGTATTATTCAGGCCGGTTACAGTACCTGTCAGCACATTGCCCACAGAAAGTACGAGTGTGTTATTGGCATATATATCATACCCGGTTACACCAACGTTGTCTGTAGCTGCATTCCAGCTTAAGGTAACCTGGCCGCTGCCGGAACCGGTAACCCGCAGGGAGACGGGTGCTGTAGGAGGTATGGTATCCGGTGCGGTGGTACCTTTTATTTCTGTTGAAACCGGTGCCGCTGCATTATCGTTTACAGGGCGCACGATGTAGAAGTAGTTGGTTCCCGGCACCAGTCCATTATCTGTATAAGTGTCTGCATTAGCGCTGTTGCGGCCTGTCAGTGTATAAGGGCCACCTGTCTTTGTTGCTCTGTATATTTCAAAGTATTTTTCCAGATATTTAGGCGTTGGGTTTTCTGTCCATGACAGCGTAACCTGGGTTTGTGTTACACTGGTAACCGTAAGCCCGCTGATAGTATCCGGTCCGTTGGCGCCAGCGGCGCTTACTACCCTGAACGTATCCGATGTAGCGCTGGAGCAGGCGTTGGCCTGCATTTGACTAACATAGTAACCGCCCGGGGTGGAAGTGGTGAGCGTATTAGTAGTACTCTGTGCCCCAACGCCCTGCCATTGGTAGCTGGCCATACCAGCAGGCACCTGCATTGTAATGCTGGTGCTTCCATCCGGAGCAGGCAATACGTTACTGGCAAGGGCAGGAGAGGTGGTAATCACCGGTACCGGCGTAGTGCCCCTGTAGCTGATAACAAGCGGTACAGGCGCCCAGCCGGTCCAGCCATTGGGCAGCTGCATCCTTACACGATAACTGCCTGCTATAGTGGCAGCGATAAAATTAGATGTGCCGGTGTAGATCGTTGTGCCATCTTTCTGCCACTCATATTGGAGCGCACCTGGCGCAACGCCAACGGTGATGGTATCACCCGGGCAGAAAACAGTGGTTCCAAACAGGGAGGTAGGATTCAGTCTGTTAGCCCTCAGCATGAAAGGCGTGAAATCCGGTTCATTCCAGGCGTCCAGCCAGGTGTTATGAGCATCATTTGGGTAAGTAGTCAGTTTAATATCTGCTCCGGCAGCCTGCATGGCGCTTACAGCTACATTTGTCGTATAAGGGGCCGGACTTCCGTCCAGTCCTCCCTGAAACTGCCAGAGGGGAGTGAATTTATACCTGTTGATAGAATCCGGATAGAAGTACGTCATGGCGCTCATGGGTAATGCGGCAGCTGTTAGTTGCGGGTACCTGAAAAGAAATTCCCAGATACCATATCCTCCGGCTGAAAGGCCGTTCAGCACCAGTCTGTCCGGATCTCCTTTACAACTGGCCACAAGGGAGTCTACCACTTCTTTCAGGTTGTCATAATCATTAGGGCCCCAATAGCCCCCCTGGCTTTGCGGATAGAGCAGGTAACCATCGAAGGTACCATTATCCACCCGGCTTGCCCAGGTCTGGCCTCCCCAAAGCAATTGGTCTTCGTTGTCATATATAGTGCCTGCTTCTCCGACTCCGTGAAGGAAGAGGTATATAGGATACTTCTTCCCGTCATTCACTCCCGGCGCATAAGTTTTTGGGAATTTAAGGCGGAAAGCCATGTTTTTATAAATATAACATTTGTAGGAGTCCGTACTATAAGTCATCCTAACAGTTCTTACCCACCTGGTGATCTGGGTATAAACCGGGGTAACAGGCGGATGAGTGGAGTCGTAGGTGACTACCGGATCATTCGGGTTTAGTACTGTCTGAGCATTTGCTGGTAACAAGCAGGACCAACACAACATTAGAACAAACAAACAGTGTAAAAATCTACTCATGGGAATAATACTAAGGGTAACTTCCGGTAGCAGGTTTTTGCCGGAAAACTAATATGCCAGTTGCCTCGCGGAACGCCGGAAATAACTGATTTCAGGGGAGATGGCGAAAATATTATGATTTGCCTGAGAGGTTACACTCCAAACAATAAGAGTGTTTTTCGAAGGATGAGGTTAAATATTAGATGCTCGTAGACATGTAATTGGTTACTCTCGAACAATAACTCACAACTAAAATAAGTAAGAGTTTTTATATTAATCCTTCTTTTTTACAAATAAGATAAATAGATATAATAAATAGGTAAAAAAATATCATAAATAAAAAGATCCGCCTGAATTACTTCAGACGGATCTCTTCCTTAGTCTATATATCACAACTTATTCCTGCTTCAGCAGCTTGGTACTGCTGGTCTCACCTGTAGAAGAAGTGAGCCTGAGGAAGTAGATACCAGGAGTATTAACCGTGTTCTGTGTATTGATCCTGATAAGATTTCTTCCCTGTGGTACTTCCCTGCGAACTTCGCTGTAGACGCGTTTTCCGCTAAGGCTTACAACTTCTATCAACAGTGACGGGGCCTGGTATTTCAGTGTCAGGTCTATTGCCAGATCACTTACAAACGGGTTGGGATATACATTCACCTGCAGGCCTGATTTCCCGCTATTAGTGGTGAGTGAATTCTTCGCCGCTGCCGGATCTGCCATCATCAATGTTGTTGTTGTGAGAGTAGTCAGCGTATTAGGTGTTACATCCAGCTCCAGTGCATTGAGGTAGCCTACCTGTCCGCCTGTCGGGATGCTCAGTATGAACTGAATTTCGCCGTTTGCATCTGCCGTGAGGTTGGTAAAGTCTGCAGTATTGCTGGTATTGTTCTGTGCATACAGTGTCTTAACCACACCATTGACGGTGAACTGCGTGCTGCCGTTATCGGGCTGTGGTGCCCACCATTTACTATCCGACAGGAATTTCATGGTGTAGGTAGTATTGGCACTCAGTCCTGTAATATGGCCGTGCATTACCGGTGCTCCGCTGAAGAAGCCAGGCAGGGCGCCGAAGTAGAGGTATTCTGCCAGTACCACATCCGGATATACACCACTGTTATTACCGGTAGTCGCACCTTCTATACCTGCTGCCCACCAGCTTTCATCGAATTTCAGACCTATACCTGTTGCCAGTCCCTGGTCGTTTTTCAGGTTGGTGGTAGTGCTGCCGGTAATGTTATTCCATGGAGCCGGAGCATCGTTATTCAACCGGAAATGCATCAACACTTTGTAGCTGCCGTTACCAGAAGAAGAAGGGCTGACGGTCAGGTTGAAGGTGGTTGTATCAGCTGCGCCGTAAGTATCGGTAGCAATAATACTGATGTTATTATATGAACCGGCATTGCTGACGCTCGGATTGAAGGCCACGGTCCATGAAGTGCCTGACTTGGTCAGTGCACCGAACGACGGCAGGTTTTTGGTACTATAAGTGATCACATCGCCATCCGGGTCGGTAGCACTTACAGGAACAGTAAGACTGGTACCGGCTGTCATGGTCTGATTGGCAATCTTAGTGATCACAGGTGGCTGGTTAACCACTGTGGTAGTGGTATCAGTCCCCAGTGCATTCAGTTCCATGGCATTGAGGTAACCTACCTGTCCGCCTGCAGGGATGCTCAGGGTGAATTTGATTTCACCACTTGTGTCAGCCTTCAGGTTTTGGAAGATGACCCGGTTGGTGGTATTGTTCTGTACGTATAGCGTTTGGTTAACTCCATTGATGGTAAACTGGGTACTACCATTGTCCGGTTGTGGCGCCCACCATTTGCTGCTGGAGAAGAACTTAACGGTGTAGGTCCTGTTCTTTTCCAGGCCGGTGATATGACCGTGCATGGATGGTGCACCGCTAAAGAAGCCAGGCAATGAGCCGAAATAGAGATATTCAGCCATTACTGCATCCGGGTATACGCCGGTGTTGTTACCGGTAGTAGCGCCTTCTGTACCAGCTGCCCACCAGGATTCGTCGAATTTTAATCCAACGTTGGTCACCTGGCCGGAAGAGTCCTTCAGTGCTGTAGTCGTAGAACCGAAGACGTTATTCCACGGCAAAGGTGGATTGTTGTTAAGTTTAAAGTTGATGAATATGGAGTAGTTTGGCGATGGTGCAGTCACTACTGTAAGTGTGAAACTGCGCGTATCTATACCACCGGCACTATCCGTTGCCTGCACTTTTAGTGTATAAGTACCTGCATCTGTGTAGCCAGGTTTAAGCGTGATCAGGCAGGTATCATTCTGACTCTGCAGTGTGGCGAATGCCGGCAGCTGCAGACCTGTCCAGGTAAAGGTGTCACCTGGGTTCAGATCGTGGAGGGACAGTTTTAATACAGTAACGGCGCCTTCTTTGGCAGTTGCCGGTGGTATACTGTCGATTACCGGTGGATAATTATTGTTGACCACCAGGTTGAAGATGGTAGTATCTGTTCCGTTATGACTATCAGTAGCGATTACGCCAACGTTATTATACGTACCCTGTTGAGCCGCTGTTGGTGCCAATACCAGTGTAGTGGCTCCGTTGCTTTGCTGCAGGGAAGCAAATGCCGGCATGTTGTACAAACTGAAGCTGATGGAATCATTATCCGCATCCGTAGCTATAACCGGGATGTTCTGTACCGTGCCATAACGAATTGTCTGGTTTGGTATCTTGGTGATCTTCGGCGGAATATTAAGGGTAACACCCTGGCTAGCCGGAGTGAATGCGGAATAGCCGCCAATGCCCGCTGCACGGACTTTATAGTACGCTACCATATTGGCCGCAAGGGTCGTATCTGAATAGGTACTCTGACCGGTTACCGGTCCTGTGGTAGTCATCAGGCTGAAATGCAGGCTGTCGGCCAGTGAACGCTGTATTTCAAAGCCGGTTGCATTGGTGGCGGTATCTGTCCATGTTAACTTCAGCGCTGTTGTGGACAATGCCTGTACTACCAGATTGGTCGGCATAGCCGGTGGCAGTGGCTTGGCAGCGGTTGTAGCAGACGCAGTTGCTGTGTAAGCCGATTCTCCATAAGTACCTATCGCTCTTACCTGGTAATAGTAGGTGGTACTTGCCTGCAATGCTGTATCTGTATAGGTAACTGCATTCGCAGCAGTAGTGGTCACAATATTAAATGGACCGGTTGCGCTGGTGCCCCTGTAAACTTCGAAACCCGTTTGATTAGTGCTGTTGGATGTCCACTTGAGGTTCAGCTTGCTGAAATTATTCACGGTAACAGTCAGCCCTGAAGGCGCCGCAGGCGGATTGCCATTAACAGCAGAAGTGTCTATGAAAGCCGTTGATGGTATCAGCTGTTGCGTTGTGATACCTGCAGCTGTACTGGTCCAGTATACCTGCATAGTATCAGCACCGCCGGCCTGGAAGTAGGTGATGGTGATCGGATATACTCCGGCTGCTACGTTATTTACCGTGCCGGACGCATACTGTGCGGCATGCGCACCGTCGTTATTTACGGTAGCAGTAGTATTGTAACTGTATGTTTTATTGAAATACAATTTGCTACCATCATCGGAATATGTTGTGAAAGTATAACTACCGGTAACGGGTATACGAATATAGCCAGTCCACATCAGGGCAAAGTTAGTAGTAGTGCCCGCCGGAACTACGGAAAGGTCGGGTACGTACGCCTTGCCGGTCTGTGTTGGAGTCAGCGTGTTGAAATTAGGTAAATTACTCCAGGAGCCTGTATACAATTTGTAAGACAGATTGGCTTTCAGTGTTCTTACCGTAACCTGGTTGCTGGGCGTGGATCTGTTACCTGCCGCATCTTTTGCTTTTACATAGAAGTTGTACAGGGTACCATCCGTTAAACCGGTTACTGTGCCGGTCAGTACGTTACCTACTGACATCTTCAGTGTACCGTTGGCGTATATATCATATCCGGTTACACCTACATTATCTGTTGCTGCATTCCACGATAAAACAACCTGGTTGTTGGTATAACTGGTAACGGTTAATGAGGGAGGTGCAGAAGGAGGTATCGTATCGGCTATAGTAGTACCTTTTACTTCTGCCGAAACTGGTCCGGCCGCGTTGTCGTTAACAGGACGCACTTTATAGAAGTAGCTGGTACCGGGGATCAACCCGTTATCAGTATAGGTATCAATATTGGCATTGGCACGGCCTACGAAAGTGTATGGTCCGCCGCTCTGGGTGCCTCTGTATATTTCAAAATATTTTTCTTTATATGCGGGCGTTTGATTCTCTGTCCACGACAGCACAATCTGTACCTGGTTGAAACTGCTCACTACAAGCCCGCCGATAGGATCAGGAGCATTGCCGCCATTGGCGTTTATAACTCTAAAGGTATCAGAAGCACTGCTGATGCAGGAATTGGACGACTGTACCCGAACATAGTAAGCGCCGGGAGTGGAAGTAGTGAGCGTATTAGTGGTACTCAGAATAGAGGAACTACCGCCTTGCTGCCATTGATAAGTGCTCATACCTGCAGGCACCTGCAATGTAATACTGGTGCTGCCGTCCGGAGCCGGTAACACGTTACTGGCAAGAGCAGGATTGGTGGTGATGACTGGTATCGGTGCGGGTGCTTTGTAGCTGATGGCAAGCGGGGTGGGGGTCCAGCCTGTCCAGCCATTGGGCAATTGCATCCTCACACGATAACTTCCCGGTAAGAGCACTGAAATGAAATTGGAGGTACCAGTATAGATGGTAACACCGTCTTTCTGCCACTCATATTGCAGTGCGCCCGGTGCAAGACCTAATGTAATGGTATCGCCCGGACAAAAAGTTGTTTTACCATACAACGGGTAAGGATTAAGCCTGTTGGCCCTTAGCATGAATGGTGCGAAGTCCGGTTCATTCCAGGCGTCTATCCAGGTATTATGCGCATCGTTGGGATAAGTAGTTAGTTTGATGTTGCCTCCGGCGGCCTGTATGGCGCTCACAACAACATTGGTGGTATAAGGAGCCGGGTTTCCGTCCTGTCCGCCCTGGAACAGCCAGATGGGGGTGAATTTATATCTGTTGATAGAGTCCTGGTAGGCAAGCGCCATGGCACTCATGGGCAATGCGTCTGCTGTCAGCTGCGGATACCGCATGAGAAATTCCCAGGTACCCCAGCCACCACCGGAAAGACCGTTCACCGACAGTCTGTCGGGGTCGCCTTTACAACTGGCCACAATGGAATCCACCACTTCTTTCAGATTATCATAGTCATTGGGGCCCCAATAGCCACCCTGGCTTTGCGGATAAATCAGGAACCCGTCAAAGGTGCCGTTATCCACCCGGCTGGCCCAGGTTTGGCCGCCCCAAAGCAGCTGGTATTCGTTATCGTAAATGGTTCCTTTCTCTCCAACTCCATGAAAGAAGAGATACATCGGATATTTCTTTCCGTCGTTTACTCCCGGTACATAAGTTTTAGGGAATTTCAACCGGAATGCCATATTCTTATAAATGTAGCATTTGTAAGAATCGGTGTTGTAGCTCATCCTCACCGTTCTTACCCATTTAGTGATCTGGGTATAAACCGGGGTAGCAGGCGGATGAGTGGAGTCGTAGGTGATTACGGGATCGTTGGGGTTCAACGCCGTCTGTGCTTCTACTGGCACAAGCCATAGCCAGCATAGCGTGAATAAAATCAAACGGTGTAAAATTCGATTCATGGAATATGTTTTATAGTGGTGATGTTCCGCAATCCAACATTGCAGAGAATATAATACAACAGCTATTTGCCGCTATACGGCAATTATAAATTGCAATTCAGAGGAGATGGTAAAATTACTAATGCCCGGTAGGTCGAGCCTGAATTCCGGAATAAGAGGGTCGAAAAAATTCACATCAACTTACGAAACATCCATTGGCATCGGGACGATCTAAATTATCACTAGTTATGTTGAATTCCCGATGCTAAATTAAATAACAGGAGTTATATTCAATATTTTTTTTGGTAAACGGCGCTTTTTGGCTGGTAAACGCGCATATTATAGCAGTAAAAATTTATACGAACATCGTACTTCTCCAGATTGTTTATTTTGTGAACAGTTTTTTTTTGTTTGTAAACGCATATATAATGGCAGCAAAAATTTACCGTACCGCCATACTCCGCTGTGAACGCTCCCAGATAGCTGATTGCTTTTTCCGGAGGAACCTGCCAAAACCTATATACACGGCTACATTCATGAACACAAAATAAAAAGGTACATACAGGTATTTTGCCTTGATGTTTTTCCGCGCCAGGATATAACCGGAGAGGGCAGCAAGATAAAATAGTCCCTGTAGTATACCGGTTATAACATATATACTATTATATTGACCTGGTATTATTAGCAGCAGCATGTTGGTGATCAGTGCCAGTAGCAGGCAGAGAGGTGCTAATGTCCATCTGAGCACCCTGTGGGAAATATACTGCCAGGTAATTTTGGGATAACGGAAAGGATTCAACAATGGCAGCAACCGGCTCATCGACTGAAACCCACCTGCACTGATCCGTACTTTTCTTTTATATTCTTCTTTAAGTGAAGCAGAAGAGGTTTCCATCGCATACGCATCTGGTTCATACATGACGGTATACCCTTTCATATTGATGCGGAAGGAAAGCATAAAATCATCGAGAATGGTGTCGTCCGGAAGCTGTTCGTACAGCGAGGTACGTATGGCAATCAGTTCTCCTGCAGCGCCCATCACGCTGTAAAGTTCAGCATCCCATTTTTTTAATGCAGATTCATATTTCCAGTACATTCCTTCTCCTTCAGCTTCCGCGCCTCCTGTGGTGGCCAGTACTTTCTTTTCCCCGGCTACAGCGCCTACACGCTCATCGGCAAAATGATCCATCAACCTGCCCGTAGCTTCCCGGTTCAACAGGGTATTGGCATCTGAGAAAACTACAAACGGAGTTGTTACCATGCTCATGGCTCTGTTGATAGCGGCCATTTTCCCTCCACGCTCAGGACGGTATAATAAAGTAACAGCCGGGTACCGGCGAACAATTTCATTGGTCTGATCACTGGAACCATCTGTTACAAAAATAAAATGCAATCGATCGGCAGGGTACTGCTGCTGCAGGGAATTCATGATCTTGTCGGCAATGAAATCTTCTTCATTATAAGCAGCTACCAGGAATGTTACTTCTGGCCTGAATACGCCGGTTGACGGGCGTTTTCCACGCCGTAACAAGCGTTTAACACGTACAGTAATATATAACAGGATAGCATATCCTATATAACTGTAAAAGACGATGAAAACACTCAGCCAGAAAAGCACGGACAAGATAAGCATTGTGTGAAAGCGTTTATTGGGATTGTTGGTATATGCCGCAAAATTATCACAATTTGTATGATAGACAACATCATTTTCATATTAAAATTTAGCATACGTTTAATTATTTTTCGCAGTCGAACCGTTTACCCCAAAATTTGTAACACTTACCGTCAAAAAATGATCGTTTACGAAAAAAGTAATGCAGGATAAATGGAATGTAATACTTTTGTTGTCGTAAGGGGCTTACAGCACTTACATAGAAAAGGAAAAGAAAAACCAGTTTCCTTCCCTCTCATATCCCCTGAAAAAACCGTAGGTATTTACCAGTAATAAGTTCTTGACCAGATCCCGTTAGAAACCTTCAGCACCTTATATCATGAAGATATAGGTACACTTAACAGTTTTTTAAATTGTTTGAAAAGAAGGTAATGAAAAAGACAATATTAGTAATCGATGATAGCATGCCTATGCGTTATTTGCTGGAGGCTCTTTTAGGAAAAGAATACAAGATTGTTACTGCACCGGACGGACTCGTTGCATTAACATGGTTGTTGAATGGCAATAAAGCAGATCTGATTATAACAGACTTGCAGATGCCAAATGTGGATGGATGGGAAGTGTTGAATTTCCTTACCGGCAGCTGCCTTTACCAGGATACGCCAGTGATGGTACTCTCTGGATATCACGGAGAAGAAGCCAGCGATCTGCCGGCAAAATATAACAGCGTTCGGGAAGTAGTTCAAAAGCCTTTTGATCCGATGCAACTGATGACCAAAATAAGCTTCATACTGAATAGTCAGCTGACGCTTTCTTTGGCACAGCAATAGCATCTCACCTGGAATAGCGAACAACCAATACACTACTAATTGACAGCATATGAATACCTCTACATCTAATCTACTGCAGCCTGATTGCGTAAAAACGGTGAATACAGCGAGAAATCCTGAGTTTACCAATTTAAATGATGTTGAAAGTATTGTGCTTTTTGTAGGAACCCCTCACGGTGACATGTTATCCTCGGATAACAACCTCCGGTTTATTGTGATGAAGAATGTGAAGGATGCAATAAGAGCAATCGATCAATTGCAACACGTAGTCAGGAAACTGCCTTCTGCGATTATTTATCATTGGGATAGTGGTAACAAAACCACTATGGCCGACTGGCAGTCGTTTTTTTCAGCGCACAATTTTCTTTCTTCCATTCCATTCTTTGTGTATGTGGAATCAGGCGTTGAAGACGCAAGGAGCATGGCGGCTGCCTACGATTTTATTGATGATGTCATCAGCCCGAATGCACTGCCTATGCTCCGGCACAAGATTGCCATTACAGGCAAAATAAAACGGTTGCGCATACACCCCATGCTCAGAACCGCCAAGAAAACCGGCATGCCGGTTTATAAAGGAAAGTTGCTGGGTAATATTCTCAAAAGAAGCCTCGACATACTGGCGGCTTCCATTGGTCTGTTGCTGTTAAGTCCCCTGATGTTATTGATTGCGATCTTAATAAGATTGGAATCTAAAGGCCCGGTTTTCTATGCTGCAAAACGCGCCGGAAAAAACTATCGCATTTTTAAGTTTTATAAATTCCGCACAATGATTCCGGATGCGGATAAGCAATTGAATAAAATAAAACACCTCAACCAGTATAACGAGAATAGCGGCGGACCTGTATTTTACAAAGTCTCCAATGATCCAAGAGTGACACGTCTGGGCAGCTTTTTACGTAATAGCAGCCTCGATGAACTTCCGCAACTGTTGAACGTTTTGGTGGGAGATATGTCGCTCGTTGGGAACCGCCCGCTTCCATTATACGAAGCTACCTCCCTTACTACTGATGATTGGGCAGAACGCTTCCTGGCCCCGGCCGGTATCACAGGACTGTGGCAGGTGAGCAAAAGAGGGAAAAAAGAAATGTCTGTACAGGAAAGAATCGATCTGGATATTAAATATGCGCATGAACGTTCTTTCAGATATGACATGTGGCTGATCGTAAATACCCCTCGTGCACTGGTTCAAAAAGATAATGTATAATGATAGCGGTAATAGAAGTAATCCTGTTTGTTTACCTGGCAGGGTGTGTGGTTTATAACTTGATATTGTCTATTGCCGGCGCTGTTCGCAGGAAAGGGAATGATGACTACAAACATACTACCGCATATAAGAAGATTGCGATACTGATACCGGCATATAAGGAAGATAATATTATTCTATCTACCGTTAATAGTTACAACAGGCTTTCTTATCCATCAGATAAATTCGAAGTGGTGGTGATTGCCGACTCCCTGAAGGACCAGACATTGTCTGAACTCGCTGCAACAGGAGCTAATGTGATCCGGGTGAAGTTTGATAAGAGTACCAAGGCCAAATCATTGAATGCCGCGTTGGAACAACTGGGGGATGATTTTGATATAGCGCTGATATGCGATGCGGATAATATACTGGAAGAGGATTTTTTACAGAAGATTAATCACACCTATCAGCAGGGGCACTACGCCATCCAGGCACAGCGGGTAGCAAAAAATATCAATACGCCATTTGCAGTGCTGGATGCTGCCAACGAAATTATTGCCAATCACTTGTACCGTAAAGGGGCTAACACGCTAGGTTTGTCGTCGTCGGTGATTGGATCCGGAATGGCATTTAACTATTCGTTGATCAAAGGCATATTGCGGAACATCCAGGCAATCGGAGGATTCGATAAGGTGCTGCAGTTAATGCTGGTTGAAAGTGGGTACTCGATTAAATATCTCGAAGATGCCTACGTTTTTGATGAGAAGATAACGCATGCAGCCGTTTTCGAAAATCAGCGTAAACGCTGGATATCCAGCCAGATTGTTTACCTTAGAAAATATTGGAGCAAAGGGTGGCAGCAACTTTTTAAAGGCAATGTCAATTATTTTAACCTGGCAGTATGCCAGAATGCATTGCTGCCAAGAATGCTGCTCCTGGCGGGATTAACAATAGGTATGTTATTGTCGCTATTGTTGCAGTCATTCTCTTTCATATCTCCGGTATCCTGGATACTGTTATTTGCAGGTAATATGATCAGCCTGCTGTTACCAATACCCAGGCAATTTTATTCAAAGTACCTGTTTACAACAGTACTTACATTACCGAAGGCAATTGGCATCATGATACTGCTTTTATTCCGTTTGAAAGGTGCAGATAAAACGTTCATTCATACCGAGCATACACACACTGATATAGATAATCCTTTATTGAATGCATCCAGGAAATAACACCGATCACCCACTGGTATCCATTATTACTGTGAATTATAATAATGCGATCATTACCGGAGAGCTGATGGCTTCTCTGCGGAAGATCAGTTATCCCAACCTGGAGGTAATTGTAGTAGACAACGCGTCTGCAGAAGATCCTACCCAAGTTATCAACCGCGAATATCCTGATGCGATAGTGATACGCAGTCAGGAAAACCTGGGTTTTGCCGGTGGTAATAACCTGGGCATCAAAGCCGCTAAGGGAGAATTTTTGTTCCTGGTAAATAATGATACGGAGTTTACAGAAGGATTGATAGATGGGTTACTGGAAGTTTTCAGGAAATATCCGGACGCCGGCATTGTAAGCCCTAAATTTCATTATTTCTTTCATAAAGGTACTATTGAATATGCCGGGTATCGCAAGGTAGATACACTGACAGGCAGAAACAGTATGATTGGATGTCGGGAAGAAGATAAAGGACAGTACGACGCTTTCTCTGAAACCAACTACGCCCACGGAGGCGCTATGATGGTAAAAGCCGCCACTGTAAAACAGGTGGGATTAATGCCGGAAGTGTACTTCCTTTATTATGAAGAATTCGACTGGTGCGAACAGTTCAAGCAACACGGATTTAAGATCTATTATCAGTATAAGGCGCTGATTTATCACAAGGAGTCTATGACTACTGGAAAGAACAGTCCCCTGAAAACATATTACATCACCCGTAACCGTCTGCTGTTTATGAGGCGGAACGTGGGATTCCCGGCCAGGCTCTTCTTTTTATTGTATTTTATCTTTTTAACAATACCTAAGAATACGGCGCAGTTTTTATTAAGGCGTGAGCGAAATCATATCAAGGCATTCTGGAAAGGGATATTTTGGAATTTGAAACACCCTAAAAATGGTAACTTATGTGTGGCATAGCGGGATTTATTGATTTTACCAAAAAATCAGACGAGACTGTTCTGCAGCGGATGACAGACACTATGGCTCACCGTGGGCCTAATGATGCAGGATATGAGGTATATGATGAGCCCGGGGCCATGATTGGTCTGGGTCAACGCCGTTTATCCATACTGGATCTCTCCAGTTCTGGTCATCAGCCGATGCATTTCAACCAATACTCCATTATCTTCAATGGAGAAATATATAATTTCAAGCAGATCCGTTCCGAACTGGAAAAGCTCGGGCACATCTTTCATTCCGGCGCCGATACGGAAGTACTCCTGAAAGGGTATGCGCAGTGGAAGGAAAAAGTGCTCGATAAATGTATTGGGATGTTTGCCTTTGTTATATTCGACCGGAACTCAGGAGAGGTAACACTTTTCCGCGACAGGGCAGGAGTGAAGCCTCTCTACTATTATTGGAACAAACAAACACTGCTTTTTGCATCCGAACTCAAGGGAATCTGTGAACATCCGGACTTTAAGAAAGAGATCGACAGCAATGCTGTTTCACTCTTTCTGCAGTACAGCTATATTCCTGCTCCGTTTACTGTTTATCGTAATACATTCAAATTAACACCCGGGCATTTCCTGAAGGTCACATTAGGTACCCGCGAGGTAACAGAAAACGAATATTGGAACGTACTCAATGCCTATCGTCAGCCACTGACCGGCCTTTCAGAAAATGAAGTAATCAGGCATACGGAAGAATTAATGCACAGTGCCTATAACTACCGCATGGTGGCTGATGTGCCGGTGGGCGTATTTCTTAGCGGTGGCTACGACAGCGCCAGTGTGGCGGCATTGCTGCAGTCAGACACATCCCGGCGTATTAAAACGTTTACGATAGGATATAAGGAACAGCAATGGGACGAATCGGCGGAGGCAAAAAAAATTGCCATGCACCTGGGAACTGAGCACTATGAATGGATTGTAGGACCAGCAGAGGCCCGGGGTGTGCTCGATCTCCTGCCGGAAATTTACGATGAGCCGTTTGCAGATAATTCAACAGTGCCAACAACACTGGTAAGCAGATTTGCATCAAAAGAAGTGAAAGTAGTGCTTTCTGCCGATGGTGGGGATGAGTTGTTTGCCGGCTATAACAAATTCAATCAGTCATTGAAGTATACAGGAAGTATACCCCGTCCGCTGCAACGCACACTCAGTGCTGCTATGTCGGTAGTATCTCCTGAGGTGATCCCCTATTTTAACAAGCAGTATAATTTCAGTTCCCGCTATGAGAAGATGAAGCAGATATGGGCCAGCGGAAAATCACAGCAGGCGCTGAAATATATAAGCCAGTATGTTACTGAGCAGGAGGTGAATCGCTATACGAACATAGGAGCCGGAAGTTACCGCACTAACTTCGACATGAATGGTGAACTGGAAAGCATGAACGATCCGTTAAACAAATTACTGGCTGTTGATTATAAGACTTTCCTCGTAGATAATAACCTGGTAAAGGTAGACCGGGCCACCATGTCGGTAAGTATTGAAGGCCGGGAACCAATGCTCGACCACCGGCTGGTGGAATTTCTTGCAACAGTACCTGCAGCGCTGAAAGTTAAGAACGGTATCAACAAATATATACTCAAAACGATTGTACATAAATATATTCCGAAACCGTTGATGGAACGGCCGAAACGCCCGTTTATAGCACCACTGCAGGAATGGTTCCGGGATGAGCTGAAAGAACAGATGCAGTACTATCTTTCGGGAGCACGTTTGGCGAAGTCGGGATTATTTAATGTGCCAAACGTAGAACAACTATTGAACAACTACCTGAGCGGGGGCAAAGTTAGCCACCAAAAACTGTGGAATATGCTGGTTTTCCAGCTGTGGTATAACAGGTGGATCGAAAAGCTATAGGATATGTGCAGCAGTAACCGAAAAATACGTGTGCTTGAAACCATTCGCCAGGGAAAAATAGGCGGAGGGGAGAGCCATGTGCTGGATCTGGTGGCAACACTGGATAAACAGGTATTCGAACCTGTTGTGCTTTCCTTTACTGATGGCCCGATGATGGAGGCTTTGCAGCGGATGCAGGTGCCTGCATTTGTTATCAGCAGTGAGAAAGCATTCGACCTGGGCGTTTGGAGAAAGGTAAAACATTTTATCCGGGAACAAAAGATAGATGTAGTACATGTGCACGGAACCCGGGCTAATACAAACGTGTTGTGGGCTGCCCGTAGCCTGGGACTGCCTGTGGTATATACCATTCATGGCTGGTCGTTTCATGAGGGATTGAACCCGTTGGCAAAACGACTGCGTATTGCAGCGGAGCAGTTCATCACCCGGAAAACGCAGATGAATATCTGTGTATCTGAATCCAACAGGCAAACAGGGCTGCAGTCTTTTTCGACATTCAACAGTATCGTGATCCGGAATGGAATTAATCTCAACCGGTTCAACCCTGATGCTGCCTGCCCCGATATAAAAACAGCGCTTGGAATTCCCGCTGGTCGCACCGTGGTAGGATATATTGCCAGGATGACTTTACAAAAAGATCCCGTGACGATGGTAAAGGCATTTGCAGCTGCATTGAAACGCGAACCTTCCCTCTACCTGCTGATGGTAGGCGACGGTGAATTAAAACAGGCGGCGATGGATATGGCGGCTTCTCTTGGAATTACAGCAGATGTGCGGTTTGAAGGATTCCGGCAGGATGTACCGGCAGTGCTGCAGGCAATGGATATTTACTGCCTGCCTTCCCTGTGGGAGGGATTCCCGATAGGGGTACTGGAAGCAATGGCGATGAGAAAAGCTGTGATCGCAACGGATGTTGATGGCACTAAGGAAGCGGTAACTCATGGGGTAGACGGCTGGCTGGTGCCCGCAGAAGATCCTGAACGATTGACTGATGCCATAGTAACACTGGCAACGGACACGCAACTACGCAGTACACTGCAACATAACGCAGGAAAAACAATCAACGAAAAATTTAATGTAGCCGGTATGACTGCACAGATTGCAGCCGTATACCAGCAACTTTATAAAGCATAAGATTTTACTTTTGTTATGACAAAAACCGAAATAACCTACGAATACGACCGTATTACTGATATAAAGAGATTACGGTTTATTACGGACAGCTTGCAACAGCATATCCCTGCCGGTGGCCGGATATTGGATGTTGGGTGTGGTAACGGCGTTATCAGCCGCCATCTCGGACAGTTTGGCTATAACGTGCTGGGGATTGATATCAGCGAAAAAACAATTGCTGTTGCCCAACAGCGGAATAAATATCCCAATGTAAGGTTTGAAGCTATCAGCGCTGAGGAACTGACTGCCTCCGGCGAAAGATATGATGCGGTGATCTGCAGCGAAGTGTTGGAGCATCTTAACCAGCCGCAATTATTGTTGCAGACGATCCATTCCTCCCTGAAAGACAATGGGCTGCTTATCGTGACCGTGCCAAATGGCAATGGCCCCAGGGAACTCTGCGTAACCAGACCCATGTTGAAAGCAAGAAATAATCCGGGATTATGGAAAGCTATCAATAAATTCAAGAATACACTGGGATTCAGAGGTACTACAGCTCAGTCACAGGCCGACAATCTCGATCATGTACAATTCTTTACCCGTAAAGATCTCAGGAACCTCGCATCTGTCAGCGATTTCAAAATAGTTCGGTTTGCAAAAACAAACTTTGTGGAAGATGTCTTCCCGTTTTCTTTACTTACAAAAAGAATAAAATTCCTGCAGACACTGGATTGCCAGATAGCGGAGATATTGCCCTATAGCTTTACCGGCGGTTTTAATACGCTCTGGCGAAAAGGAAGCCGTTAATGCTATGAGCACGAAGTGCAGGCCGGGGATAGACGGACATCCCCGGCCCCTTTTATTTTAAACATGTTTGCGGGCTGCTTCATCAATACGGTCCAGCAGCGCCGGGGTCTTATCCATATCAAATTTCCGCGCAAATAATTTCCCCGATGAAAGTATCCGCTCAAGGTCATCCTCACTGAATGTCTTCGGATGCGCATGGCCCTCCGACCAGTCGATATACCGGCAGTGATCATTAATCACGCTGTTACGGTAAGGCCCATTCATAATCACCGTCTGGAAAATAAACTCGTCGCCGCCCCACGTATATTTATAAAATCGCTTTAACTGCGGATGGCTGTTGATGTACTCCATGCACCAGGTGGCGCATTCGCTGCTCAGCGACCACCATAACGATCCCCCGTAAACGGTAAGTCCCAGTGGATGACGCCTCTTAGGCAGCAGCTTATTAAGCAACGTAGTCAGACGGTACTTCCCTGGCATTTTCAAATCTTCAAAATGCCATCCGGTTATTTTACCCATCATCCGCTGAAGCCCCTCGTCGGGCAGCAGGTCAAGAAACTGAACGGCGGGTTTACTGCTAAAGAAGTGATATATCGTGGAAATATCTGTCAGGGGGTAATCCTGCGCACTGATCAGGTGCATGGAACTATAATGGCGGTGGGCATTCACTGCAGCACTGATACCATTAAGTGCTGCCTGTATCGTGCCATAACCCGCCCAGGTTACATTGACCCTGTCGGGAACGAGGTATACCTGCGGCCTGGTAAGCACCTGCCTCCATTTGTTGAGGTTGGCCTTCGCATCCAGGTGCACAAAACAATCCACCTGAGGATGTTGTAACCTGTCGAGCAGTCGTGCCAGCTGCGCCGGATTCTTATGACAAAGTATAATAAATGCCAGTTTCATAACAGGTAGTTATTTGTATTGCAACCGGCGTTGCATCAGTTTCGAAAATAAACGCTGACATTCTTTTACCCCATAACGGAATATGTCGACCAGCCGTAAGTCGGGCAGATAACGGCGAAGGAAGTAGTACCCGAAAACCACTGCAAACAGCAGGTTCAGACTCGATGCAATAGCCACTGAGCTGATATCAGGAAATAACATTACCAGCGCTATATCCAGTATTATATTCAACACCAGCTTCAACAGATTCTTATAAAAGTTCACACCGGGCCGGTTGATCATATCCAGTGTTACGCCGATAAAACGATCAATAGGATACAGTATGGCTGATAACAAAAAAATCCTCACGATTGTTGTTGCCGGCAGATATGTTTTTGACGCCAGGATGATGATCAGCGGTTGGGTAAATATAATGAGCCCCACAATAAAGGGCAGTATGATCAGTGATACAGTACCGGTATACCGGCAAAATGCCCGCGATACCTCTTTCCAGTCGTTTCGGTTCGCCGCAGACGAAATCGTAGGTTGAGACGTCGCTACAAAACTTCTCAGGATGATCTCGATTACTTCCATGAATTTCTGCGGAATGCTGTATACCGCTACCGCAGCAGGACTAAGCATGGTACGCAATACCAGGTTATCAGAATAGTTCAGCAGCGCAGAGGAGGCCATGCTGCCTACTATCAGCCGGCCATACCGGTACATGGCCAGTACCTGTTCCTTTTTTCTCAATACAATAGTGCTGAATACCGTCCACCGGAACAACATACAATACAGGCTGGTGATGAGCAACGACAATGCATAAGCATACAGCACATTATTCAGCGTCACGGCTTTCAAAAGAAACAGCAAACCGATAAATACCAGGAAAGAACCATTTTGCATGAATCTTATCTGTACAATCTTGTCGAACCTGTGCCGGGCCTGCAACAGCCACGTCGCAAAATTAAAGGGAAGAGAAAATAACAGCATAATGCCCAACCAACGCAGGAAAAAATGCCAGGTGTCACTGAAAAGTGAATGCGCTGCAAAATAAACTACAAACGAAAGTACAATACACGCAAGCGTTAACAGGAGGGAAATATACCATGCAGCGCCGCTCACCTGTTTCTCCGTCTGCTCATCCACACCCGCACAAAACTTGATGATACCAGATTGCAGCAACGCCGTTCTCACCTGATCCAGAATATTATAGGTAGCCAGGAAAAGCACCCATTCCCCGAATGCACCTACCGATAATATCCTTACCAGCAGCGAAAATGATAACACATTGAAAAATGCCATTGTTACATTTCCCAACAGTGAATGGAAATGCTTATTGCGAATTATACTGAGTAGCTTGAATGCCATGAAATTTGTATCGGTTTGAAAATCATGGTCTTTTTACAGGATGAGGTCAATATCAATCGGGCAAAACACTTGCCGCGTGCAGCAAAGATAAAATTTTTATTCCTAAAATCCTTATACAAACACTAATTTAATCTATAAAAAGCAAAAGAGTACACATTCAGAATATTCATACTTTATTTATTGTAATTATATATGTTAGAAATTTTCTTTATGTGTTCTGGCAAAATAGTTTTTCTTTGTAATGCAAAATACATTGACGGTTATCTGAAGGCTCAAATCAAGTGCGTATGAAATTGAAATTTTAAACTAGAATAACCATATTATATATATGATTAACCACCTTTTATTATCCCGTTATCCCTGTTCTATTATTTGTAAGCGAACTATTATTATACTGATTGGTCTGTTCTGTACATTGCAGGGAACGGGACAGCAACTTACGGCCAGGGCTTTTAATGATGCCAGCATGAGCAACATTAAAGGCTACTACGAATATTTGCCGGCAGGTTATTCGCAGGGCAGTGGTAAAAAATATCCACTCATTATTTTTTTTCACGGTGTAGGTGAACTGGCCAGTTCCGGAGCTCCTTTGTCTGCTGTACTGAGGAATGGTTTACCGCAAAAGATATCTGCCGGAGTATTCCCTGCCAGCTTTACCGTGAATAATCAACAATTCTCCTTTATCGTCATATGCCCGCAGTTCAATACCTGGCCTGGTTCCGCCGATGCTTCCAAATTCAAGGATTACCTGGTAAAGAACTATGATGTAGATATTAACAGGATATATCTCACAGGATTAAGTATGGGGGGAGGAGAAGTATGGGGCGCACTGTCTGAAGATAAAACCGCCGCCAAAGCTTTTGCTGCCGCTGCTGTTGTATGCGGATACTATGCCCCTACAACCACGCTGGCTGCTAACATCGCCGCCAACAATACGCCCGTTTGGGCCTTCCATAACAACCAGGATGGCAATGTGCCGGTAGATTATTCCATCAATTGGGTAAAATATATCAATGCATCTGTTCCCGCGCCCAATCCGCCTGCCAGGCTGACGGTATTCAATGCGGTTGGCCACGACGCGTGGACAAAAGCCTACGACCCGGCCTATAAGGAGAATGGAATGAATATGTATGAATGGATGCTGCAGTATTCAAAAAGCGGAACAGTGCCCCCCGTGGATACTCCGCCGCCGCCTACTGGAGGAAAACGGATCGTGGTACCTATGAGCAATACCGCCAACGGTCGCGCTGAAATGTACTACCCCGACGCCATGAGCACTTTTAAAGTGCAACCCGGAGATACACTCTGCATCCCGGCCGGTGAATACGAATACCTGCATCTTGGGAACCTGGTAGGAACGGCTGCCAAACCTATCGTGATCATCAACTGTGGCGGACAGGTAAAACTGGGTGTGAAAAACCAGGGTACCGCCGCGGTTTTTAATGCGCCCTCCTGCAGATTTATCGAGATCAGTGGGAGCGGAGATAAAAATATTGAATTTGGATTTGACCTGAACGGCACTAACATTACAGGCCTCAAAATATTCGGACTTACCCTCGGAATGGGAAGCTCAGATTTTGACGTACACAATCTTTATATACACGACGGCAACATCCTCCTCCAGGCAAAGACGCTGCAAACCTGCGCCCATCCCGAGTATCTGGAAGGCACGTTTGTGATGAAGAATGTAAAGATCCATCACCTTAAATGCCGCAATTCAGACGGCGAAGGTTTTTATATTGGAAATACCCACTACTTCTGGAACGATGGCGCCTGTACCAATCTTCGTTCTCACTGGATCGAAAACCTCTGGGTGTACGATAATGACCTGGAGAATATCGGTGCCGATGGTATTCAGCTGGCGATGGCAAAGAACGGTGATAACCGCGTCTTTAATAACAGATTGGTTAATTATGGTATGTCCAAAGTTACCTCACAGGGCTACGGAATCCTCGTGGGTTCCGGCTGTAGCATGAAGGTATATAACAACCTCGTATATACGGGGTTTATGCCAGGGGTTACTGTTTTTGGTTCCGGCGTTACCGAGGTATATAATAATATTATTGCGGATATCGCTTACGAGGGTATCAATGTGGCAGATAAGATCCCGGCAAATACAACACCGGACCTCTTTCCGCCTCCCGCTGCTATCATTTATAATAATACCATCGTTAATACTGATAGCGGAAAGAATGCGATTAAAATATTTGCTTACCAGACACCTATCGGCCACCAGGTATATAACAACCTGATGGTTGAAAATGGTACTCCTTATGATTATCCCGGTACTGGTATGTATATTAAGGGAGACCAGCCCATTAAGCTGGCTTTCGGTAACAACCTTTGCTATCCTACCTTCGCGGCCGCCGGACTTACCGACAGTGCCCGGAGAGATTATCACCTGTTGGCATCTTCTCCTGCCATTAATACCGGGAGGGATATGAGCGATTTCAATCTGACTACCGATTTCGAAGGTACGCCCAGACCTCAGCAGGGTAAATATGATGTGGGTGCCTATGAGTTTAAGGGAGATGTGGTGGCCAATCCACCTGTAGCCAACGCTGGCAGCAATGTTACCATCGCTCTGCCCGTGGATTCCACTACGCTGGATGGTACTGCCTCTACTGCTTCCGCCGGAAGAAAAATCACAGGATACGCCTGGAAAAAAATCAGCGGTCCTGCTGCCGGTAGCATCACTGCACCCAATGCTGCCAAAACCAGCATCACCAGCCTCGCCGCTGGCACATACATCTTTGAGTTGACTGTTACCGACGATGCCAGCCAAACTGGTACGGCCCGTGTAACCGTTACCGTGAACCCGGCTGCAAACAAACCGCCGGTGGCCAACGCGGGCAGTAATATCCGGATTCAGCTGCCGGTAAATACCGCTACGCTGGATGGCAGCGCCTCTACGGACCCTGATGGCCAAATAGTTTCCTGGTCATGGACTAAGTTATCCGGCCCCGCTGGTGGCGACATCTCCACTGCCAGTCAATCTATCACCACGGTGATCAATCTGGTAGCTGGTACCTACACCTATCAGTTGACGGTTACCGACAACGCCGGTGCCAGCAACAGCGCTTCGGTTACGGTAACAGTGCTGCCGCCGGTGGATAACAATCAACCTCCCGTAGCCGTTACCGGCGGAGATGTTATCATACGCCTGCCTGTTAACTTTGTGGTAGCGGATGGCAGTGCCTCCTATGATCCGGATGGTGCTATTGCCTGGTACTCCTGGAAACAGCTCAGCGGGCCATCTGACGCGGAAATTGTAGCGCCCACGGCTGCTACTACGCCGATAAAAAACCTCATCGAAGGAAAATATACTTTCAGATTATCTGTTACCGATAACAAAGGCGCCATAGGAACAACCACTTTTTCTGTGACGGTGTTACCACTTATTCCCGTTCCGCATACCAGCGATTCAGCAAGGGTGTTCCCGAATCCGGCCGTGAATGCAGTACGACTGGATGTACAACGTGCCGGCACCGGTCCGCTGCAGATGAGGATATTCAGCATCAGCGGAAAGCTGCAGCAGGAAACGACTTATAAAATGAACGATGATTTCCAGACGGATATCGACATCAGCAACTGGGCGCCGGGTTTATACATTATAGAACTGCGAGGAGTGCAAGATAAATTCCTGTGGAAAGGACGTATCGTAAAAGTGCCATACTAAATCCTTTCCCAGGTGCCTGTTTCTGGTTTGTATTGGCGGATGGGCCGGGCGGGGTTTCCGGCAACCACCGTATAGGGCGGAACATTTTTAGTGACCACACTGCCGCCGGCCACTACGGAATGGCGGCCAATGGTAACCCCGGCGGTGATAGTACAATTGGCACCGATCCAGCAATCGTCTTCCACCACTATTTCCGCTACTGAACAGGGTTGCAGGGCAATAGGTACAGCCGGATCGGTATATCCGTGGTTGAGGCCCGACAGCACCACGTTCTGGGCGAAGATAACGTTATCACCTATACGAACCGGGCCAATCAGCACATTACCTATACCAATCCTGACCTGGTTACCGATAACTACTGCTCCCATACCATTATTTACAGTGGCAAAATCCTCGATGGTAGAATGGGCGCCCAGCGAAAAATGATTGAAGGGCAATACGTCCATCCTCGTACGCCTTCTGATTAATGCGCCTTTCCCTTTTTTATGAATAAAAGGATTCAGGAACAGTCGTACCCACAACCGGGGACGCGCCTGGTTCCTGGGCATCAACAGGTATAATGAAAGTTTTTTCAGACCCGGATGTTGCTTTATTTTTTCTTTAATGCTCATATCAGTTGCCGGAGGCGGTTAAGATTGCCTTGTAAATGGCCGCAACGGAATTCTCCCAGGTATGGGTGGCAGCGAAGCGGCTGCGTTCCTGGCTGCTGCTGGCCGACTGGTCTTTCAATGCCTGTTCAATCAATGGAACATATTGTTCTGCTGTTTCAGCCAGATGCACATAGTCCCGGAACATCTCCATGCTTTTGGTGGCGGTAGCTACCACAGGTTTACCCATCGCCAGGTATTCATCTATTTTCAACGGATAGTTACCTACTGTTACTGCATTCACCACCTGCGGGTTGATGCACACATCAAATGCCTGTATATAGGCTGGTAACTCCTGCATGTCCTTCTTCCCCGTAAAATAAACATTAGGCAGCTGGTGTAATGCCGACGCGCGAAAGTCATCGTCTTCCGGTCCTACAAGTACCAGTTGCCAGTCTGGCCGCTCCCGGGCGATATGAAGAAGTATGTCGATGTTTAAACGCAGCGATTTCAACGCGCCCACATAACCGATCAGCGGACGGTCGCCTGCCGGCAGATCGCCCGGTACTTCCCGGGTGCGACCCGGATCAAAGAGCTGCAGATCGCAGCCCTGGCCAACATAATAACTATGAGGATTGTATTGTTTCAGCATATCCGCCAGGTACAGCGAATTGGCCACAGCTGCATCCGCCTTTGCAATATGCTCCGGCTCCAGCTGCCGGCCATGCTTTTGCCAGTAGGGAACTCCCAGCAGGTAATCCCGGCTGTAGTAAATATAACTGGCAGGCCGGAGGAACTCTTTCAGATAAAATCCCCGGAAGATATCGTTGTCGTTGAACAACAGGATATCCTTCATCCCCAGCTCACTGACCGCCCTGGAAATGCTGGCTGCAAACTTTCTGTTGTTGCGTTTGTTAAACCACGAGAAAACCGGTGTGAATGGAAGCCAGTTAATGGACTCCAGTATCCCCGATGGATAGTAATTCCAAAGGTTCTCGCTGATTTTTACCACCGCTGGAACTTTGCCGGCAATGGAATCGAGGTGATATTGAACATTAGGATCACTTTTGCCTTCCAGCCGGGTACGGCGATCCAACGGAGAATTCACATATAATACCCGGTTATGCTTTGCAAACTCCAACGCAATATTTTTGCAGTTGCTGCCGATAGAAGTGTACCATTGCTGGAGGCCGATAACGACAATATCTCTGTTCTGGATTAGAGGCACAGTAATTATAAGTTGAGTATGCGGTTAAAAGTGAGGTTGATCCGGGGTATGGTTAAATTATTGCAGTAAGGCGATTACAATTGCAAAGTAAATAATTTTTTGATACATTAAAAAATACACTGGGAGATTAGTTTTAAATTGTTATAACAACAAATCAGTTTTATGACGGAAACAGTTGAAATCAGAGAGCTTACCGCGGAAGACTACCGCGACCTCAAAGAATCGATGTTATCGGCCTATTCCGATATGGAAGGCAGCTACTGGCGAAAACCAACGATCCAGAGGCTGGTCAGCATTTTCCCGGAAGGACAGATTGCCGTGGCCGTAAATGGCAAGGTGGTGGGGTGCGCCTTATCGATTATCGTCGACTACGAAAAATTCGGCGACAACCATACCTATGAACAGATAACAGGATATTACACCTTCAGCACCCACGACCCGAAAGGGGATGTGCTATATGGCATAGAGGTATTCGTGCATCCGGAGTATCGCGGCAAGCGCCTTGCCCGGCGATTGTATGATGCCCGGAAAAGCTTGTGCGAACAACTAAACCTGGAAGGCATTGTTGCCGGCGGCCGTATTCCGAATTATGAAAAGTACGCCGACCGTATGTCGCCCCGCGAGTATATCGAGAAAGTGCAGGACCGGGAGATCTATGATCCTACACTGACATTCCAGTTTGCGAATGATTTTACTGTAAAGAAGATATTGAAGAACTACCTTCCTGATGATTCAGCCTCAAAGGGATTTGCCACTTTACTGCAGTGGTTCAATATCTACTACGAAAAGGATATCGACACGATCCGGTACAATAAGTCGACCGTTCGTATAGGCCTCGTACAATGGCAGATGCGCGACTACGGCGACATGAACGGCTTCCTGCAACAGGTGGAATATTTCATTGACGCCGTGAGTGATTACGGGTCGGATTTCGTGGTTTTCCCCGAATTATTCAACTCTCCGTTGATGCAGGAATTTAATCAGATGGATCCGGCGGGGGCTATACGCGGACTGGCAAAGTATACCAATGAGTTACGGGAAAAATTTCAGGGGTTTGCAGTGTCGTATAACGTCAATATCATTTCGGGCAGCATGCCTATCGTAATAGATGAATCACTGTATAATATTTCTTACCTCTGCCGCCGCGATGGCACCTATGAGCAATATATAAAGATACACCCTACACCGGGAGAAGTAGCTGCCTGGGGTGTTAAGGGAGGGAGCGACATAAAGGTGTTCGATACCGATTGCGGGAAAATAGGGATACAGATCTGTTATGATGTGGAATTCCCTGAACCCACAAGGATCCTGGCAGAGCAGGGGATGCAGATCCTCTTTGTTCCCTTCATGACCGATACCCAACACGCCTACAACAGGGTGCGCTTTTGCGCTCAGGCACGGGCCGTGGAAAATGAATGTTATGTGGCCATTGCCGGTTGTATTGGTAATCTTCCTAAGGTAAATAATATGGACCTGCAGTATGCTCAGTCCTGTGTGTTTACGCCGTCTGATTTTGCTTTCCCCGTTACGGGTATCAAAGCGGAATCTACTGCCAATACCGAAATGGTGGTGATTGCAGATGTGGACCTGGTATTACTGAAAGAACTGCATGCCTTCGGAAGCGTTCAGACAAAAAAAGATATGCGCAGGGATTTATATGAGGTAAAATGGAAACCGGAGGGCGGTATTTAATCCAGTGCAATTAAGTGTTTGTACCTTTCGGCTTTAGTTGTTACTTTTATGAATAAACATCCCCAACGATTATGAAAGATCAGGCCTATTATCCCTCCTGGAAGAATGCTTCCAAGTACCGCCAGTATTTCAGTTACTTTGGCGAATATCTTCGATATAACGATTGGAAATCTATTAGTGCTTCGCTTAAATTGGTATTATTAAACAAAGCCTCTCAACAGGAATGGAATGCCAGATCAGCAATGGGATATTTTCATATCCGCAAGGGCACTACCGATTTTCAGTTTATCAATTATGCTTACGAACGCCGTGTGAGGGACTACCTGAAACAACAGGTGGAGAAAAAACGGTTGTCAGCATTTATAGACATAGGCGCCTGTATAGGAGAGTACGATGTTTGGCTGGCTGGCCTGGGCGTACCCTGTATAGCCTTTGAACCGGTAAATTATAAAGCAGTACAGGAAAACCTGGCGCTTAATAATGCGGCCGATAAAGTAAAATTGTTTGCCTGTGGCCTCGGCAACAAACAGGAAAAAGTGAATTTCAACGTCATGAGCACCGTTACTGGCTCCAGCTATATCGACCGCGAAAATGCCAGTGAAGGTAATATCCCCATCGAACGGCTGGACGACCTGCTGCCTCAAATGGGAATAGATATCAATGGACCATTGATCGTCAAACTCGATGTGGAAGGAATGGAAACAGAAGTGCTTGAAGGAGCAAGGCAGTTCATTTCCCAGGCGCCGGATCTCCGCATCATTTTCGAACGATACGCAGATGATAATACTGTGAATGACAAATTGAGCTCCCTCGCAAAATTTGAATTTGAACCCATCGACGAGTATAACTATCTGGCCACAAAAATCGCCTGAAAGAGAAAATAACATCATAAAAAAGAAAGGCAATGCTACCTTAGCATTGCCTTTCTTTTTTCAGGCAAAAGCATTTGTATTATTGAAAATTTATATTCATAAGTGATATTTATCGATAAATCTGTATAGTTTTATATAGACACAAAATGTTGATAAATAAATAAGTATACGACATTTACAGATGTTTTACTTTAAATAGAAAGCCGTGTCCGGGCACGTTTAGATGGAAAAAGTCCCTTCAAATAACCCATTCTTCATAAATCATCACTTTAAGTAACATCATTAATGAATTAGTAATCAATTATAAAGATAAAAATATAATTATGAGTAACAAGATCAATTTAGCGCTGCAAATCCTCCCTTCTGTGCCTTCTGAACAGGTCTATGCAGTGGTAGACGAAGCCATTGCCGTGATTCAGGCATCCGGTGTAAAATACCGGGTATGCCCTTTCGAAACTGTCATGGAAGGAACCTATGAAGAGCTAATGGAAGTCGTAAAAAAGGCGCAGGAAGTCTGCTTCAAAGCAGGCGCCTCCCAGCTCCTCGTATATATAAAAATGCAGATAAGAAAAGATAGTGACGTAACGATGGAAGAGAAGACGGGGAAATACGATGAAAAGAATTAAGAAAATAGAAAGAAGAATTAAGAATGAGCGGGGAGATAGTAAACGCGAATGTGTGATCTCCGCGTTTACTATCTCCCCGCTCATTCTTAATTCTTCTTTCTATTTTCTTAATTATGACGAGCAGCCCAATCAATGAAAGAACAAATATCCTAACAAAATCGCGCACAACATCCCGAAGAAATCTGCAAGCAATCCTGCCGCCAATGCATAACGGGTATGTTTAATATTCACTGAACCGAAATAAACCGCCAGCACATAAAAGGTAGTTTCCGTGGTGCCCTGGATGATGCTGGCAAGTCTGCCAACGAAAGAATCCACGCCATGGGTCTTCAGAATATCCACCATTAACGCACGCGCCCCTCCACCACTCAGCGGCTTCATGAAGGCCACCGGCAGGGCGGGAACAAAATCGGTATTCAGACCAAGCCAGCCGAAAAAGACGCCAATACCATGGGTGACATAGTCGAGGCAGCCGGTGGTCCGGAATACACTGATCGCTACCAGCATCCCTACAAGATAAGGTATGATCCGAACAGATACCTGAAACCCCTCTTTGGCACCTTCTATAAAGGCATCATACACATTGATCTTTTTTATCATGCCTGCTACCAGAAATATAATAATGATGGAAAAGATAATAGCGCCGCCAAGCGAAGCGGTCTTTGGGCCTATTTCCGCCGGGGGCAGATGATGTACCCAGAACCAGAGGCCTGTCATGATACCTGCAAACAGCGCCAGGAATATCAACACCGGTAATTTAAAAAGATTGATCTTTTGATAAACAGACACGATGAACATGCCTGCGATGAAAGCCATGAAAGTAGAAATCAGGGTAGGAATAAAAATATCCGCAGGGTTGGCGGCTCCGGCTGCCAGCCGGATCGCAATAACGGAAGTGGGAATCAATACTACGCCGGCGGTATTCAGCACCAGGAACATGATCTGGGGATTGCTGGCCGTATCCTCTTTGGGATTTATTTCCTGCAACTCCTTCATCGCCTTCAGCCCCAAAGGAGTAGCGGCATTGTCGAGCCCCAGCATGGTAGCGGAAAAGTTCATCATCATGGAGCCCATGGCCGGATGCCCTTTAGGTACTTCCGGGAATAGCTTCGAGAAAAACGGGTTCACCAGCTTCGAGAAACGATTGATCATACCCGCTACCTCGCCAATCCGCATAATACCCAGCCATAGTGTCATAATACCCGCCAGGCCCAGCGAAATCTCCGCACCGGTTTTAGCACTGGAAAACATGCCGTTCATGATGTCTCCAAAAACAGCAGTATCATGTAAAACTACCGACTTAAAAACTGCTACAACAAACGCGATCAGAAAAAATCCCAGCCATACGTAGTTTAATGCCATTAGATTATTGATTTATTCATTAACAAATAAACTAAAATAAACTTATCTTTGCGCAAATTTTAAAAAATGGCTTTGCAAGTAGGAATTGTAGGATTGCCAAACGTAGGGAAATCAACTTTATTTAATGCGGTAAGCAACAGCGCTAAAGCGCAGGCCAGCAACTACCGTTTCTGTACTATAGAACCTAACGTAGGGCAGGTGGATGTACCAGATCACCGTATGTATAAACTGGAAGAACTGGTAAAACCCGATCGCGTGGTACCTACTACCATCGAGTTCGTGGACATTGCCGGTCTGGTAAAAGGCGCCAGCAAAGGAGAGGGCCTGGGCAACAAGTTCCTCGCCAATATCCGTGAAGTAGATGCCATCGTACATGTGATTCGCTGCTTCGAGGATGAAAACATCCTGCGCGATGAAGGTGCTATTAACCCTGTCAGCGATAAGGAAATCATCGATACCGAATTACAGCTGAAAGACCTGGAAAGCGTGGAACGTAAAGTAGCACGCACCGAAAAGATGGCTAAAACTGGTGGCGATCCTAAAGCCAAAGCGGAATTTGAAGTACTGAAAAGATGCCAGGAACACCTGGAAAAAGGACGTAATATCCGCGAGCTCGGACTAAGCAAGGAAGAAAGAGTGGCCATTGCCGACCTGTTCCTGCTTACCGAAAAACCGGTACTCTATGTGGCCAATGTCGATGAAGCATCCCTCCATACCGGTAACAAATACTCTGAAGCACTGAGAGATGGCGTGAAGGCAGAACATGCTGAAGTGATTGTCATGAACAATACCATTGAAGCCCAGATCTCCGAAATGGAAGATCCGTCTGATAAGGAAATGTTCCTGGCTGAATACGGTCTTACTGAGCCCGGCCTAAACCGCCTGATCCGTTCCGCTTATAACCTGCTGGAACTAATCACCTATTTTACCGCAGGTGTGCAGGAAGTACGTGCATGGACTATCCACAAAGGCTGGAAAGCACCTCAGGCTGCCAGCGTAATCCATACCGATTTCGAAAAAGGCTTTATCAAGGCAGAAGTAATTGCCTATGACGATTTCGTAAAATATGGCTCTGAAGCAGCAGCCCGCGACAATGGACGCCTGCGTATTGAAGGTAAAGAGTACATCGTTGCCGATGGCGATGTTATGCACTTCCGCTTCAACGTATAATTATAATTAAGAAGACAAGCATACTTAAAGATACTTCATGAGAAAATTATCATGAGGGTTACAACAAAAAAGACGGGTCAGGCTTCCAGCCTGGCCCGTTGCTATTTGCCAATCTCAGGTAATCCCTGCACAGATAATCGTAATTCTTAATTCTATAGTGTCCGGGGAAAATTTAAGAGATCTTAGCCTAACGATTCGGGGCTTAACAAAATAGGGAATGAGTGCCCTGAGAATTGAATATTTGCCTAAATCGGCAATTATGTATTTCAAATATTCAATTCTCAGGGTGCCTCTAAAAAGTAAGCCCCCTTTTCTAAGGAGAGAATAATTTCAGTTGTATAAAGTCTGCATCTTTATTATTACAAAGAAGTGCTTTCTCCGGTTCGGTTAGAAATTTAATTAGGAGAATGTATGTGGAGAGGTGGAGTCTTAGAAAACCTGCCAGGTTGCTAAACGACCACATTCTGCAGCCCAGTTGCTTTAATTGATCTTTCACAATCTTTATAAGCAGATCTTTTATTAAAGCGCACCATACCTGTATACTAATGGCATTCTCATTGTCTCCCAGAAAATTACTTAATTGAGAGGTCTGCTTAATTCTTTTGAATAGCAGTTCTATATCCCATCTCTGTTTGTACAATCTCCTAATGGTAGAACAAGCGTAGGTCTGATTGTTAGTGAGTAAGTGCACCTTCTTTTGGGTCTTTTTATCATAAATACTAATGACTCTGGCCTGCTGCACCGGACTTTTTTTACAGGTCTTTGGGTTGCCAAGTCGGATGATCCAGTCTTTTAAAATTCCATTCTTTTTATCAGCCGATGTTATTTTTTTGCGCTCAAGTACCTTTATTTTCATCCCTTTAGTAACCCTGGAGATCCAGGTAATATCATTTTGGGTCCAGTCTTTCATTACCGTGTAATTTACATAAGCTCGATCCATGGCAATTATGGAGCCTGGCTCCAGGGGCAGCTTCTGCATAAATTTCCTGTCACTACAAGCGGCCTCTGTCAGTACAGTAAAGCAGGGTAACTCATCTTTGGCTCGCATCAGCACATGAGCTTTAACACCTCCTTTTTTCCTGCCATTTAACCCTTTTACACCCGCACCCTTCATCACAGTTGAAAACAGACTAATTGTTGTTGAATCCACTATAAATAATCTATCATGCAACCTGTTTCTTGTTCGGCTGTCCGGGCAATGTTGTGGATAATGGTGTTGGTATAGTAAATGATAGAGTTGGCTGAAAAAATCTACAGGGCGGTTCCTGTTGGCATCTGAAATAGTACTACGGCGAGGTGTTTTTTTAAGGCCTAGATGATTAAGCCGATGCTCATTAGCCAATAGCCCGGTAACTAGCTCTCTAAGAGAACTACACTGATGAAAGCTGCTGAATAGCATGGTTACCAAATGGTCAAAGGCCTTAAATTGCTTGTAATAGCTGTCTGCATTAGTCTCCCTGGCCGCTTTATCGATTAAAGTGGCGGGCACAAAAGAAAGTAACTGATTAAAAATCGGCTGTCCGGAAAAAAATCTACTTTTGCTCATAATGGTAAGTTGTAGTGTGGTAACTTAAACTTACTAAAAAAGGAGGCCACATCGGCCTCCTTTTATTTATCCTTACCTGTATTTTCCCCGGACACTATAGATTCTTAATTCTTAATTCTTAATTCATAATTCTTTTCTTAGCTTAGCCCCTCGTTTAATTGTTAGCTCATATGCGAATTGTCAGGAACGTAAAACTCTTTTTCCGGGAAGGGAACTCGGATAAGACTTATGAAATAGACCTATGTGAAGTTGGATCAGATCAGTACCTTGTTAACTTCAGGTATGGAAAACGTTTTGGAACCTTGAAAGATGGTACAAAAACCGTGGCTCCCGTTAAATTTACTGAAGCAACAGCGATCTTCGATGCGCTTGAAAAAGAGAAGCGGAGTAAAGGTTACCTGGGCGAGCAGGAAGCTGCGCAGGACGTATCGTTTGTACCGCCGGATACCAGCATGGTGGCCGATGTAAGGCATCGCGCCATTCTCCGCCGCCTTCAGGATGCCCTGGAAGGAAAATCCTCATTCAGAACCGCCTGGGCTACCTCCCGCGTCATATGGAAAGCAGGGGAAGAACATATAAAAGAAGCAGTACCTTATCTTATAAAATTATTGGAACGAGGCGACGCCCTGCAACGCTACGCCGCTATATGGTCGTTATCGCAATCCGGCGATCCTGCTGTCGTTCCTGTGCTGCGTTCTTATGCCGACAATGGCGCATGGCCCCTGAACATCCGGATGCTGGCTGCCAACGGCGTGTTGTGGCTGCTGCCCCCCGAAGAAAGGAAGGAGTTTGTACATGGCTATCTGCAGCGATTACCGGTGGCTTTCCAGGATGCTATCGTAAGAAACGATGCGGAAAGCCTCCTCCAGCTGATCCAGGATCAGGTGCTGATGTTGCTCCAACCGGATTATGCTTTACTGGAAGACCTTTATCTGGTATCCGCAGAATCTGAAGTAGTACGCAAGATCTTCCCGAATATATTACTGGGCCTGCCTTTAAGACCATCCTGGTTCCGGCATATACGCCATATTTTCAAACAGGCCGAATTGCGCATGGATCCCGGAGCAGTAGCTATTCTGGCTGCCCGCTTCGAAAGAGAAGCGCCCATGTTCAAGAACCCGGGTACGAGAACGGACTATGAAGGCGAGAAATATATCCCGGAAACATTCGTGCCTTCACTGGAAACTGCATTCCAGGCCGATAAGGAACTGAAGCGGCCAACCAGTAAGCTGGCTTATTCCGACAGAACACGCCGCTATCTCCATCGTCGTGTATTCAGGCAGTTACAGTTCTTCGGAGAGCGTAACGATATCTATTATGTACGCCTGGCCACCTCGCTGCTGCTGCAATACAACGAAGAAAGGGATGCGACTGCAGAGTACCAAACCCGCAGGTACAGCTATGTGAACGGCCGTTTTGCGACCATCTACACACAATACCCTGTTAATTCAAAACTGGTATACCTTAATTATATACTCCGGGGAAATACACCCACATTGAAACTCCGGCCCGATGGTATGGAATGGGTGTTTAAGCAGGAAGAACCGGATGCCGGTAAAAACGCCGCTTCCAAACCTGTGCCGGGCGCCAATCCCGACGCCCTGAAGCAACAACAGGAAAAGGGCGGCCTGATGAAGAAATTATTCGGCTGGCTGGGTGGTGATAATAAGGACAAGCACCTACAGGCTAGTGCCATTCCGCCGGAATATAAACCAACTCCGGAGCCACCTGCACCTTTGGTAAGTGAAGTGCCGTTCCTGCATCTCTGGCGCGAACTGCCCCAGGCTTTTATCCAGCTGCTGATGCTGGCCAGAATGGAGGCCATACATGTTTTCGCCATGGAACAACTGAAAGCCCATCCGGAGTTTAATAATCTGAAGGAGAAGATGGGGGAGGATGTGATAGCCGGACTGTTGTCCAATCCTTTCAGCATTCCTTCCATGTTTGGACTGGAACTTGCCCGCGAAAAATATGACCCCGCCAATCCATCGCTGCGCTTATTGTATGTTATGATCATGAGTCCACTGGAACTGGCGAGGATACAGGGCTTGCAGTGGATCAGCGAAAATCAGGCGAAATGTTTCGGGGATATCGATTTCCTCGTACAGCTGATATTCTCTCCTTATAAAGATGTACGCAACTTTGCACGCAAGCAGCTGAATCCAGGCTACCTGCCTGAGGACAAGGCCCGTTCGCTGCGCGACAGATCCATTGCTGCACTGCTGGAACTGAAAACCGCCACTGACGAAGGTAATGTAAACCTCAACGATGGCTGCAGCATTCTGGAGCAACATTGCGCACCGGCGCTGGCTACAATAGAGATCGCCTCCATAGAGGCATTGCTGCAAAGCCCGGTAGCCGCCTGCCATGCTTTCGCTGCAAGGCTGTTGTTGCTGAAACAGGGAAGCTTCAATTATGCGACACTGTCTGACGCCTTGTTGAAACACCTGCTGGTGGATCCTTTCCTGCCCGTAAGAAATGCCGGGTTACAGGTATTGCAGGCGATGGGACATGAGGCCCTGCTGAAACGACCGGAATTATTACTCCATATTATATTAAGCACGTACACGGATGTACGAAATGGTATCCGACCGCTGATAGCTCAGCTGGTGCAGCAGGATAGCAGGCTGGCAATTTACCTCGTGAACGAACTGGTGCCGTACCTGATGCGCAGGGAAGCCGTGGAAGGTATTCATGCCGATATTGAAACCATCCTGAGCAACGAACTGGTAAATTACCTGCAGGACATTGATACGGCTACAGCGCTGCGTCTTGTTTACTCCAACTACCGCCCGGCCCAGCAATTCGGTATCCTGGTACTGGATAAGTATATCCCTGTCCAGGCCTTGTCTGTAAAACAGGTGATTGCCGCCGGCAACCACGAGTTACTGAAAGCAAGAGAATGGTGCCTGAGCTTCTATTATAAGAATGTGGAGCGTATCCGTTATGAGCGCGACGCTGCGGTAGCGTTGCTGGATGCCAAATGGGATGATATCCGCCTCGGGGCTATTGAGTTTTTCCGCACACAATTCGCGGACAAGGATTGGTCGCCCGAAGCGCTGGTTGCCGTGGCCGACAGCGTACGTCCGGATGTACAGGCATTTGGCCGTGAGCTGTTGCTGCGTTTCTTCCGTGAGGAAGACGGCCCGGTTTACCTGATGAAGCTGAGCCAGCATCCCAGCGAAAGCATACAGCTGTTTGCCACCGGGTATCTGCAGCGTTTTGCTGCCGGTAACCTGGAGTACCTGAAACAGCTGGAACAGTATTTCCGCGTGGTGCTCAGCCGGGTGAACAAGGCCCGTGCCGCCAAAGAAAGGATCTTTGCATTCCTGGAACAGGAAGCGCTGAAGTCGGAAGACGCCGCCAGGTATATCGGGCATATCATTGCACATATTTCCGCAACGGTGGCCATTGGAGACAAGGCCCGCTGTATCAGCATCATGCACAATATCCAGGCGAAGTTCCCCATAGAACTGCCCATCCGGATCATACCAACAGTAACCAGAGTGTCTTAAAACAGTCGTCCATTTATGTTATTCAACTACAGATATAGCGGTAATTCTCAGGTGTACAGCAATGCTACCTCCTCCGGGATCTCATTTGCCCCGGATACCCACCGCGACCCGACCTTTTTCGTAGGAAAACTGCATAAGAAAATAGCTTTTCGCGAAGCCATATCAGCATTGCATGATGTGGTGATTTCCGATCTGCGCTTTAAACCCAAAGACAAAACCGCTTATAAAGAATGGGCCGCCCAACAGGAAGATCTGTGGCTGGCAGAATATATGAGTGGCTACGACGTTCAGGCTGCCAACCAGCGCATCGAAGAGGTAAGCAAACAGCTGTCGGATATTTATGCGGAAAGCGCTAAGGTAACGGCGCCTTTCTATAATGCCCGCAAGCAATATTTCAATTACCTGTATGAGAAAGACCGCGACGCCTGGTTCGTACTGGACCCCGTGATCAGTGTACATCCTGATGAGGTGTTCTTCGAATGTTTCAGCCAGGACGAATCTACGTACGGGAAACTTAGCGCCAGCTACAATGTGTTCAAAGAGATAAACGAATTTGAATGCGGTACCACCAACATCGATTATTCGTCAGCGTTATATAACGAATTTCAGAAGATCAGGGACTATAAGGAAACAGATTTCCGGATAGATCCGGGAGGGTTTCAGGTGCAGACCTCACAGGAAGAGCTGTATCATGAAGTGAAGATCGACCTGCCCGACAGTTGGGTGAGAGGCTTCCTTCAGGTAAGCGCTGCGATGACTTTGCCGGCAGCTACTTTCGATCTTCACCCGATGGATGTTTATAATTTCTGCTCCTGGCTGCGGCGGTTCAAAGAAAAGAAAGGGCCACGCTCTATCCGGTTCATATTGGAACCTGGCAAACCGGTAAAGGCCATCTTTGAGCCCTGGAATCACGAAGTCGTATGTGCGAGATCGTTATACACCGGCGCGCAACGAAGAGAGATCCGGATATGGGGCAGAAGACGGTTGCTGATACTGGAACGACTGATCCCCGCTGCAAGGAAATTCACTGTACACCTGACAGGAAACGGGTTGCCGTCGTTCTACATCGCCGACCTGGGCGATATGCAATTCACACTCGGGCTGAGCGGATGGACGGCCAACGACTGGTCGCGCGCAGGTCAGTTTGATCTGATGGCGCCCAGAGCCTTTGTGGATGATACTGCGAAGCTGGCGGTTTATGAGGACCTGAAAACAAGGTGGATGGCCAAACCGGAAACCATTGCCCAGGCTACCGGGTTAGACAGGGCTACCGTGCTGGGCGCTCTGGGCATCTATACACAGGCCGGTAAAGTGATCTACGACCTGCATACAGGCTTATACCGCCGGAGAGAGTTGAGCAGGGAACCGCTTCCGCTTGATCAGCTCCGGTTTTCTAATCCGCAGGAAGCAGAAGCCAGCCGCCTCGTGAAAAACGGCAAAGTAGAGGTACAAGGCGTACACGTGCCGGGAACAGGGTTACAGCTGAAAGGGAATGTTAAATCCACACAGCGTGTATACCATCCCGTTATAACCATAGATGCGGACGAACGACTGAGTGACGGACATTGCGACTGTGGATTTTATAATATGAACAAGCTATACAAAGGGCCCTGCGAACATATGCTGGCTATTCGTATCGCTTACGCAGAAAATAATGAAACAAAATAATGAGGTGAGCTGATTTTTTCCGGAATATTCTCTATCTTGCTGACTCGTTAAAACAAAGATCTTTGTAAAGAGGAATTGATTGCACTTGCGCCCGAAAAGGGACGAATGATGTTTCGTCATTCAGGTATTCTGACTATACATGCTTCACTAAATGCAATCTTTACTTTGGGAGGGGCCTACCATACGTATATTTCCGGTAGCAGCCCCGAGGGCTGAAATATTACGTATGGTAGGCCCCTCCCTGGAGTTGATTGATTTAGTCAATGGTTTGCACGAAGGCCTTTTCCTCTTTACAGAAATTTGTTTCCCCTCTCAGCATTAGCATCTCCGGTTTATCTTCTCATCTCCCCAGATAATTTTATTACTGCTTATCAGTATTAACAGGATCAGCATACAAAAGTATTTATCATGTTCTTAACCCGACAACAGATTTACGACAGAATACGTGCTTCCTCCAAAGAGGAATATATACTGGGAGAAATGCAACGCCTGGGTTTCTGGCCTGCAAACCAGCAACTGCCTGTTCCTCCGGCGCCGCTGCTGCAACAACGCGATGTGCTGCAAAAGCAGCTGAGCGAACTGCTCGAACAACGTAACCGTTATAACAGCAGGAGAAAAATGCTCGACGACATGCGCAAAGCCCGCATGGCCAAGGCTAAGCTCAAACGCCAGGAAACAAAGAAACGCCGGGAAGAAGCCCGCAAACAAAGGGCAGAAGCCTGGACCGAAAAGAAAGCCGCGGAAATCGTATATCTGGGAGAAGACGTATCAGCCGGACTAAATAAAGTAACGCCGGATGTTGCCCGGCTGGAGCAATACGGTTTGCCCGTTTTCGCTGATGCCGTTGCGCTGGCAGGTGCTATGAGTATCAGCATCGGACGCCTTCGCTATTTGTCGTTTAATAGAAAAGTAGGTCACCATACACATTATCAGCGTTTTCAGATCCCCAAAAAATCAGGGGGCACCCGGGTGATATCTGCCCCCATGCCGCAACTCAAAGCTGCCCAGCATTGGATCCTTGAAAATATCCTGTATAAAATAAAGAACAACGCCGCCGCGCACGGTTTTGTGCCCGGCAGGTCTATCGTTACCAACGCTGCACCACATATCGGAAAAGACCTCGTGATCAATATCGATCTGAAAGATTTTTTCCCCTCTGTTGCCTACAAAAGAGTAAAAGGACTGTTCTGCAAACTTGGTTATGCCGAACAGGTGGCTACCATTCTCGCCCTTATTTGTACAGAACCGGAGGTAGATGAAATAGAGCTGGATGGTCGTAAATACTACGTTGCCAAAACAGAGCGCCACCTGCCGCAGGGTGCGCCCACCAGTCCGGCTATTACCAACCTGATCTGCTATAAACTCGATCGCCGGTTTACCGGGCTCGCTGCAAAATACGGTTACGCCTATACGAGATATGCAGATGATATGACTTTTTCTGCCAGTGGCGCGGCAGCCGAAAAAGCCGGACAACTGCTGCGTGCCATAAAAATGTTTGTGAAGGAAGAAGGATTCGTCATCCATCCCGATAAGCTGAAAGTAATGCGGAATGGAGATAAGAAAGAAGTGACCGGTATTGTGGTAAATGAAAAACTCAGTCTCGATCGTACCACCCTCCGTAAATTCCGTGCGCTCCTGCACCAGGTTGCTAAAACAGGACTGGCGGGGAAAAGCTGGGGCAAAGGGAAAAATATCATCAGCAGTATGGAAGGTTATGCCAATTTCGTATTCATGGTAAAACCTGAACTGGGCGCCAAACTGAAAGAAACATTGGCGGCCCTGTTACAGCGGGATGATATCAAAGCCGAGGCAAGAAACTTATGGACTGGAAACGGACACACAAAACAATCCTCAGCAATTAATAATCCTCCATCCAATCAGGCGGAAACAGGAGATAAGCCCTGGTGGAGCGTAGTATAAAGCTACCAGCTAATAGCAAAAAATGCAGCGAAGATGATATGGGTCTACATACCACATCATCTTCGCTGCATTTTTTGCTGGCTGCTACAAATTATACCCCAGTGAAATATACCACTGGGAACCAATCGTAGGGTTACCCCACGATTGCGTGTACTTCTTATTCAATATATTCACACCTCCCAGCTTCACGGTAGTTTTTGCTTTCGGGAAGAATTTGCTGACCATGGCATCCAGTGTTCCAAACGCAGGTATTTCGCTCAGCCCGGCCACGTTCACATTCGGTCCTACAAAAGAAGACTGCCAGATGAACGATTGCTGCCACTTCCAAAGAATGTTGAAAGCAAAGTTCGAATTCGCAATGTTGCGGTTACCGAAATTCAGACTGTATCTTACTTTTGGCGTATTATACATCGCGAGGAAAGTACCCAGATCCTTGCCGTTGGAGAGTTCGTTATAAGAAATATTTCCACCTGCCGTGAAATTCAATGGCAGGCTGTAATCGAGTCCCAGCGCCCATCCCCAGGATTTTACAGTTTGTTGTGCACTTACAGGAATAGAAAAGATATTGTTCTTTCCAGGCGTAGTGGTAGGTTGTACCAACACCTGAATGCCATTCATATTTTTGAAATCATTTTTATAGATGTAGGCATCAATCAGCACCCTTTCTGCAATCACCGCTTTGTATCCCACTTCGTAGGCCTGTATCCTTTCAGGTTTGAATTCGCTGAAGGTATACTGCTGAGGATTGCCCGCCTGTACAGATTGCAGCGAGAATACCGGTCCTTTGTCCAGTCCGTAACGTTCACGCAGGAACGGTAAACCTCCGATCAGATGCGCCTGTGGCGTCACAAGGTCTATATACTGATCCTGGTTGGTAGGAATACGGAAGCCGGTTTGGTAAGACAGGCGGATGTTGTGGCTGTTCAGGAAAGTATACACGGCTGAAATACGTGGACTGAACTGCCCCTTGAAATTCATGTTCTTGTCGTAACGAATAGAACCAGTGAGTTTCAGGTGATCGTCGATCAGTTTTTTCATCACCTGTACGTACCCGCCATATTCGTTGATACGGAACTCTTTGCCGGCATCGTCCAGCGCAAACAGCGTTTTTTCAGAATTTAATACATAGCGGCGGTAGTTAGCGCCCACCAATATCTCTGCGAAATGGATCAGGTTATGAAAGTTGTACATAAACTCTGCCTGGTACAGATTGGTTTTATCCGTGAATTTAGCGCCAACACCGGAAGCATCACCAGGAATAGGCTTGCTTTTCACTTTATCTGCTGCTGCATTGAATTCAGGCGTACCGGGTATCAGCCGGCCCTGGTCGGCATATTGCCGGGCGCCGCTGATGAATGCACCGCGCTGGGAAGCTACCGCTGCGGAAGCCGCGCTCATGGCATCTGCCGGGCTCTTTCCCTGCTGAAGCGCACCCTGGAAAGTTTGTGCGAACAATGTTCCGGCGCCTTTGCCATAGGCCCCGAAATAATCGGTATACCACTGCTGGCTGCTTTTCCAGGCTTCATTGATGCCGGAAGCCAGTGTACCACCGGCGTAGCTGTCGCCGGATCTTTCCTGTGTAGTATATAATCTTACATAGAAATCAGGATGCCGTAATTCCAGCTTGTACTGACCCATGTTGAAGTTTTTTAAGGAATAGCGATCCGCTCCTGTATATACTGAAGTTCCTGCACCGTAGCTGCCTTGCACAATACCTTCCAGCTTTTCTGTAAACCGGTAATGGAGTGCAGCATTCAGTTTGAGGTTTTTGGTTGTATAGTCCACCACATCCGCTTCATTGTAGCCGGTACGCGTAACGGTCGACATATTCGGTGCCGGGAGTATAGCGTTGTACATCTGTTGCGCAGTTACCGCATTCCCTACAGCGGCTGCCAGCTGATTCAGCTGGGGCATCAGGGAGCCTTGCAATGCCGCGTACATATTCTGGGAAAACTCATCTCCATAGGTGTTCACCCCGTTATAGCCTTCATTGTTAGCCCTGGTGCCATCTGCCAGCGTGTGGCCGTTGGCAAGGCTCTGGTCTCTTTTGTCGTAGGCCTGCCAGTCTTTCGCCTGGAGGTAACCCACATTAAGTTTGAATGCTACTTTATCATTGAAGGCATGTGCATACCTTACTGATACATCATAGAAACCCGTGGTGGCAGTAGTACGTCCGTTGTCGTTCAGAAAGCCGGTTTTCACAAGGGCGCTCAGGCCCTGGTACTGGAAAGGATTTTTACTGGTCATCAGCACGATCCCATTCAGTGCGTTAGGCCCGTACAGTGCGGATGCTGCTCCGGGGATCAACTCCACATTATCCAGATCCAGTTCAGGAATGCCTACCATGTTGGCTACGGAAAAGTTAAGGCCCGGCGCCTGATTATCCATACCATCATTCAGCTGCAGTACACGCGTATTACCGTTGCTGTTGAAGCCACGTGTATTTACTGATTTGAAGGTAAGGCTCTGGGTACTCATTTCTACGCCTTTCAGATTACCAATAGCATCGTAGAAAGAAGCAGCAGGAGAGGCTTTGATAGCCCTGGCATCCAGCTTTTCAATAGATACCGGCGATTGCAGAATGCTTTCCTGTACGCGACTGGCTGCCACCACCACTTCCTGGCCAATGATCTCCGTGGAGCTGAGTTCTACCGATATTTTATCCGTAGCAGCACTCACTTGCTGCTCTGTGGTTTTGTAACCTACGTAAGAAAATACCAGTGTCAGGGGAAAGGAGTGGTTGGTCTTAAGACTGAAAACGCCGCCACTGCCTGTGATGGTGCCTGCGGTGGCGCCTTTGATACTTACTGTAACACCAGGCATGACGTTGCCGGTTCCTTTTTCATGTACAATACCATTGATCGTGACGGTCGACTGAGCAAGTACCAGCCCGGTAAGGGACAATAAAAGCACCAGACAGCCAAATAGGGCTTTTAATAGAATGCTTCTCATACTCGGTGGAGTTTTAAAAGGGTTTAGACTTGGTTCAACTAAATATACCGAAAATTAATTATAAAAAAATTGGATGGGGAAATAATGTGGAGAATGACAAATTCGTACGGCGCCGTCCGGAAACGGGCCATAGTAGCGCAAACAGCAGGAGGGCGGTGGTTAGCAGTTAACGGTGGTTTCCATCCATCCCCGCAGGATATTTCCGATCTTTTCGAATTCTATCAGGAACCCATCATGTCCGTAAGTGGAATCAATTTCATGATAAGTAGCGTTAGGAAGATGAGCCGCCATGAACTGCTGTTCTTCAGGCGGGCAGAGGATATCGCTGCTGATGCCTATCAGCAGTGTAGGCGCATGAATATGTGAAAGGGTAGTGGTAATGTTTTCATGCCGGCCCCGGGCAATATTATGACTGTCCATGGCCTTACTCAGCAACCAGTACGATTGGGCATTGAAACGTTTTACCAGTTTATCGCCCTGGTAGTTGATATAGGAAGATGCCCGGAAATTGTCGGTTTTCTCTTTGTCTTCATCGGATTGAGCGCGTACGAAAGTCTGATAGTTCCGGTAGGTGAGCATACCGATGGCCCTGGCTGCCTTGAGGCCCTTTGCGCCGGCGCCGGGGCTGTTATCCTGCCAGGTATCATCAGCCTCTATTGCCAGTCGCTGCGCAGTGTGAATCGCAATGCCCCAGGCACTTTCCGCGGCTCCCGTACACAGCAGGAACAGACGGCCGATTACTTCCGGTTCCATCAATGCCCATTCCAGCGCCTGATATCCACCCATGGAACCTCCTATCAGCAGCCGGATCTGCGGAATCCGCAGATGTTGCCGCAGCAGCATGTGCGCCTGCACCATGTCGCGGATGGTGATAGCCGGAAACTGACGGTACCACGGACTACCCGTTTCAGGGTTCACCGTATGTGGACCGCTGCTGCCGTAGCAGGAACCAAGGATATTCGCACATACAATGAAATGCCTGGACGGATCTATCACCCGGCCATCGCCTATAAGGCCCGTCCACCAGTCGGCTACATCACTGTTTGCAGTCAGGGCATGACATACCCATATTACGTTACTGCCATCCTCGTTCATCGTACCATATGTATGATAGGCGATATGTAATTCCGGTAATACCTGCCCGGACTCTAACCGGAACGCTGCTTTGCTGTGAAATACCTTTGCCGACAATGCTTCTTTGAATTTGCGCAAAACTACAATATTGGAATTAAAAATTCCAATAGCTCCTTCCGGAGCCCCTCCGGCAGGTATAAATTCCTGCTGCTTTTATTTTATCTTTGTTGCAGAAACACAACAATCATGAAGATAGCATTACAACGAGTAGACGATGGCTTTAATATGGAAGCAGTAGACGAAGGCGGTCATAAAGTACTGATGGATTCATCCGAGGAAAACGGTGGTAAAAATAATGGCGTACGCCCCATGCAAATGGTGATCATGGGCCTGGGCGGCTGTTCTGCCATAGATGTACTGATGATCCTTAAGAAACAACGCCAGGAAGTGACCGATTTCCGCATCGAAATTGAAGCAGAAAGAGAGAAAGGAAAAGAGCCGTCACTTTGGGAAACCGCTCATATCGTTTTTCATTTTAAAGGCAATATAGACGCGGATAAAGCTGCCCGTGCAGTGGAATTATCCATGAACAAGTACTGCTCTGTGGCTGAAACCCTACGTCAGGGAAATACCAAACTGACCTGGGAAGTGAAACTGAACGCTTAATCGCTGTAATTCCATATCCATGAGCTACGACAAACATCAATACCAGCCGGATACCAATGCTGTGAGGATTCAGACGCCTAAGACGGATCAGATGGAGCATTCTTCTCCCATGTTCCTGACCTCCAGTTTCTGTTATGACAACGCGGAAGAAATGCGCGCCACTTTTGCGGATGAAGTGGAACGGAATATCTACAGCCGTTTCAGCAATCCTAACGTGGACGAATTTATACAGAAAATGTGCGCATTGGAAGGAGGAGAGGATGGTTATGCCACTGCCTCCGGGATGAGCGCTATTTTCGCGAGTTTTATGGCCCTGCTGAAGGCCGGCGATCACCTGCTGTCGTCCCGTTCTGTTTTCGGATCTACCCACACCGTGATCACTAAATTCCTGCCTAAATGGGGGATCGAAACTTCCTATTTCGATATGAACGATCCCGGCAGTATCGAAGCCATGATCAGGCCCAATACCCGGATGATCTTCGTGGAAACGCCGTCTAATCCGGGTCTGGAGATCATCGACCTGGAACTGCTGGCAAACATCGCCAATAAGCATAACATCGTGCTGAATGTCGACAACTGCTTTGCTACACCGGTGCTGCAGCGGCCGTTAGCACTGGGCGCTCATCTGGTAACGCATTCCGCTACCAAGTGGATCGACGGTCAGGGGCGTGTGCTCGGTGGCGTTATAGTAGGGAACAAGGAACTGATCAAAGAAATACATACCTTCTGCAGAAGCACCGGCCCGGCCATGTCGCCCTTCAACGCCTGGGTGCTGAGTAAAAGCCTGGAAACCCTCTTTGTAAGGATGGAACGTCACTCCGGCAGCGCCCTGAAACTGGCGCAGACGCTGGAAAGCAATCCACACCTGCTGTCGGTGAAGTATCCTTTGCTGCCCAGTCATCCACAATACAACATTGCCACCAAACAAATGACCGGTGGCGGCGGTATCGTTTGCTTTGAGCTAAAAGGCGGCCTCGAACAGGGCGTTCGCTTCCTGGATTCGTTGAAACTGCTCTCGCTGACAGCCAACCTGGGCGACAGCCGCAGCATCGCGTCGCATCCGGCCAGCACTACCCACGCCAAACTCAGCCCGGAAGAAAAAGCTATTGCCGGTATAACGCCAGGGCTTATACGAATTTCTGTTGGCCTGGAGAATATTAAAGATATTACGGAAGATATAGAACAGGCGCTGGAAGCATCCAGCCGCTAGCCCGTAGCCATTAGCTTTTAGTTGCCCGGTTGCGATACTTCGAAACTAAAAGCTAATGGCTATACTATTTTTCGCTATATTCGTTCAATAGCTTCGGTTATGAAAGGCTTCGGACATTTTCTCTTTATACTTATTCTCGCCTATGTGGCAGGTATAGCATTGCCCTGGTGGAGCGTGGCGCTGGTCGCCTTCCTGGTAACCCTCGTCTTACCCCTGTCTCCCGGAAAATCATTCTTCAGCGCTTTTATGGCTGTTTTCGTGCTATGGCTCTTCCTTACTTTTTATGCAGATGTAAGGAACGACCATCTGCTGGCTAACCGCATGAGCGAGATGATCCTGAAAGTAAAAAGCGCGCCATTGATAGGAGTGCTGAGTGCTTTCATAGGCGCACTGGTAGCGGGATTTGCCGCCAGCACTGCCGCTTTTCTCAGAGCCTCGAAGAAGCCTGCCTGATTCCTTATCGTGGTTGTTAAAATTCTGGTAAAACAACTGAACACCGCGCATTGCTGATTTACAGGCTGTTATTTTTGAGCACATGATAAAACTCCTGTCTGCCCTGTTTTGCATTCTCTTTACGTTTCACTGCCAGGCCAATACGGTCAAAGGGCGGGTGACAGATGATAAAGATCACCCCCTTCCTTTTGCTACCATCTTTATTAAAGGAACAACCAACGGCACTACTACCAATGCCGCAGGCCAGTACCAGCTGGAGCTGGCGCCCGGTCAATATACGGTGGTTTGCCAATATATAGGCTATCGCAGAACCGAATTGCAGCTGACCGTCGATGCCCCTTCACAAACCCTCGATTTTCACCTGCTGCCCGTTAATATGCAGATCCGGGAAGTGGTCGTGAAAGCCGGCGCAGAAGATCCTGCCTATGCTATTATCCGCGCTGCTATCAAAAAGCGGCGTTTCTATCAGGAACAGGTGAAGGAATACACCTGTATGTCATACATCAAAGGCACCATTGGCATGAATGGCGTGCCTAACCGCTTCCTTGGGAAAAAGGTCGATAAAACCGATATGGGCGTAGACAGCGCCGGTAAAGGGATGGTATTTCTATCGGAATCCGTTACAAAAATTTCCGCACGACTGCCGGATAGGATCAAACTTGAAGTGATCTCCTCCCGGAAAAGCGGTGGTGGCTTCGGTCTTAGCTTCCCCGCCATCATCAGCTTCTACGATAACAACGTGGCAGCGGTCATCACACAGATGGGTCCGCGCGGTTATATATCTCCCATTGCTGAAAATGCACTCGCTTACTACAAATACCGGCTGGAAGGAACCTTTGTGGAAGACGGCAGAACCGTCAATAAAATACAGGTGATACCCCGCCGGAAACAGGAACCCTTGTTTTCCGGTTATATCTTCATCACCGATGGCGACTGGCGCATACACAGCACCGACCTGATCCTCACCAGCGAATACCAGCTGGAGCTGATGGATTCCCTGGAAATCAGGCAAACACATGTACCGGTAACTGCTGATATCTGGCGGGTGAAAGACCAGGTATTGCATATTTCATTCAACAAATTTGGCTTCAAAATGGGCGGTAACTTTGTGAACGTTTACTCGGATTACAATGTACAGCCCGGATTTCCGCCTAAGTATTTCGACAATACCTTCCTGAAATACGATTCTGCCTTCGATAAACAGGCACATGCTTACTGGGATAGCATTCGCCCGGTACCACTGGAGCCGGCCGAAGTGAAAGACTATCATGTAAAAGACAGCATCGCAAAAGCGGAGAAAGATTCAGCTACTTCCCGTTATCATCTCGATAGCTTACAAAAAAAACAAAAACGGGTGAAAACTATGGATGTGCTATGGGGAGGCGTTACGCATAAGTATTATTTCCACCGCGACAGCAGCATACAGTATCATACACTCAGGGTAAAAGGACTGGCCCAATCGCTGAAGTACAACACAGTGGAAGGACTTGCACTGGCAGTAGAACCTACGGTTACGTTCAATACCGGCGAAGAAAGTAATCTGCGTATCTCGCCGTTTTTCCGGTACGGATTGAGCAATACTCACTTTAACGCCTATACGCAAATTGATTTCAGTAACACGAGTAAAGTGCACAAGCGCTTCGGCCGCAACGACTGGATGCTGGCAGGAGGGAAGCGCGTATCACAATTCAATCAGGATAATCCGATCGATAATATCGCCAACGAATTTTACACGCTGTTGCTGAAAGAAAACTATATGAAGTTGTACGAGAACTGGTTCGGTCAGTTGCGCTACAGCCGTACGTTTCAGTCGAACAGCCGCCTTTCCCTGGGCGCTGTTTATGAAAGCAGGATGCCGTTGGAGAACACTACTGATTTTGTATTTTTTAAGAACGACAGGAAACAATTCACGCCTAATCATCCATACGAGCTGGCCGATGTTCCTTTCGAAAAGCACGAGGCCCTGATAGTGGACGCCAGCTTTACTTTCCAGCCGGGGCAACAGTTCGTGGAGCTGCCCGACAGAAAAATCCCCATCGGTTCAAAATATCCCACATTCAAAATATCCTACACCAAAGGGATTCCGGATGTGGCCCATAGCATAGTCGATTTCGACAAATGGAACTTTTCTGTACAGGACAATATGAACTTCAAACTGTTGGGCGAGTTCCGTTATCATGTTGCAGTAGGCGGTTTCCTCAACGACAGAAACGTGCAGATACCCGACTATCAGCATTTTAATGGTAATCAAACGTTCTACAACCTGAAATATCTGAACAGTTTTCAGCTGGCGCCTTATTACAGGTACAGCACTACTGCACCTTTTTATGTGATGGCTAATGCAGAGCATCATTTCAATGGCCTGCTGACGAATAAAATTCCATTGTTTAACAGGCTGAAATGGAACCTGGTGGCAGGTGCCAACGCCTTCTATGTAAACAGTAATAATAATTATGTGGAGGTATTCGGCGGCATCGAAAATATCCTGAAAGTGATCAGGGTAGATGTTGTGGCGGGCTACCAGAGCCAGGCCGATACCAGGGTCGGTGTGCGCGTTGGGTTCGGAGGAATATTCGGAAATCTCATCAAACCGCGCTAACTACAATGGTGATCTATCTGCCGGCCGTTAGATTTTTACTGATCTTCTGCGTGCCCTGATATCTTTCTTTTCATCAAAGAAATAAGCAAGCAGTCTGTAGATCCAAATTCCGATGATAGCGTAAACGAAGTAAGTAATGTAGATACTCATAACCTATGTTTTTCGGGATGAACAATTTGTTTGTTGAGTACCTGTTTTCAAAAAGGATGCCAACCGGAAAAGTCCCTTTGCTATTAGATGTTAGCCATTTGTTAACGGAGGGGAGATTTTATTATGGTTGTTTTATTTAATATAATGGAACATAATATCCACTGCATTTAGCTGGGACTAAAATCTCTTTTTCCGTATCTTTGCAGCCATTCTGAAAATGAAGTTTTGTTCACAAGGCAAGTGTCCTTAAAATTTCAAATAAATATGGCATTACACAACAGAGTATCAGCCGCCGAGCTGAAGCAACGGCTGGCGCAGGAAACAATCAAACGCGTTACCATCTCCTTCTATCAGTACGCGAAAATTCAGGACCCGCAGGCTTTCCGCGACAATTTGTACGAATCTCTCTTTAAGCTGGATACATTCGGGCGTATTTATGTGGCGCATGAAGGTATCAACGCACAAATAAGCGTACCTGAACATCATTTGGAAGCATTTAAGGAAGTGATCTACGCTATTGATTTCCTTCATGGTATCAGGCTAAATATTGCAGTAGATGATGATGGAAAATCTTTCTTCGTGCTGAAGATCAAAGTGCGTGAGAAGATCGTGGCGGATGGTATCACCGACCCTACTTTCGACATGGATAACCGCGGTAAGTATGTGGATGCACAGGCCTTCAATGAGCTCACCAACGATCCGGAAACCGTGGTGGTAGATATGCGCAATCACTATGAGTATGAAGTCGGGCATTTCCAGGGCGCTATTGAAATCCCTTCCGATACTTTCAGGGATCAGCTTCCAATGGCGGTAGATATGCTGGCGGATAAAAAAGATAAGAATATCATTATGTACTGTACCGGAGGCATTCGTTGTGAAAAAGCCTCTGCCTACATGTTACACAATGGTTTTAAAAATGTATTCCACCTCGAAGGCGGTATTATTGAATACACCAATAAGGCGCGCCAACAAGGGCTCCCTGTTAAATTCAAAGGCAAGAACTTTGTTTTCGACGACAGGCTGGGCGAGCGCATCAGCGATGATGTTCTTAGTCATTGTCATCAATGCGGCGCCCCATGCGATACGCATACGAACTGCCTGAATGATGGCTGCCATCTGCTATTTATCCAGTGCGAATCCTGCGCAAAAAAATACGATGGATGCTGCAGCGAAGCCTGCCAGACTACACACGCCTTGCCCGCAGAAGAACAGGCCGAATTACGCAAAGGCGTTAGCAAAGGCCTGATGTTCAATAAATCAAGAAGAAGAAGACTTTAATAACCAAGCCGGATATTAACTGACAGCAATCAGCCCCTGATTTTATAAGATGCCAAAGGCATTATAAAATCAGGGGCTGATTAGCGTTAGTTTTTTTAATCCAATTTTAATATTATCTTAACGCCAAATTAAAATAAAAAATCCGCCCCGCGTTGTTTCTTCTCGGCAGGGCGGAGTAGTATGATCATAAAATTGAACGACGGGCTAGCACCGCCAGGTCCGTTTCTTATGACCATCTATCAACCTATATGCGAACTAAAAAATTGCAATTGTTAAGAGTTGGTTAATACAGCTTTCCTGTATGTTCTGTAGAATATCATGAGAGCTGTCAGCAGCACTACTATCATTGCTGTGATCAAACCATCATTTTCAAAGCTGTTCCTTGAGATATTGCCTGAATCAGGCCTGCATCAATTATTACCACAGGACAATTATAGCCCTGTACACCCAGTCCGATAGACTCATTCAGGGGGGGCTTTTGGCCCGGGATACTATGAAAGACCCTAATAAAGATGACTCCGTTTCGCATACAAATATCTAAGTTTGCCCCTGCAGAAGTTCCAAAGTTCATATGATTAACGTGTAAAGAATGAATTCCCCCTATACCATGGGAACGAAATAATTTTTTTTCTTCCCGATTCCGGTATTATTTACCTAATCTTTCAAAGCATTATAGATTGGCAATTGATTTTTGGAGATGACATTCTCATTTTCCTTCAACCCAGCAGCCAGATAGGTTACAGTACCGACGGTTTTTATTACTTCCACTTCACGAATGGCAATATTGAACTTGTCACGGAACACCAGTACATAATTCTTACTGTTATCAAAGATGACAGCCGCAGCAGGTATCACTATTTTCTCATCCCTGACCAGCCTTGCGGTATCAATCCGTATATTTTTCATCATCGAGTCGCTAAGCACAAACGTTGTTCTCCCCTTATCTTCAGCCGGTAGTTGTCTGCAACTACCTGATAAAACAGTTGCCAGTAGCAAAATACCGATGATGGGTATAGGTCGTTTCATGCTCGTATCACACCGTTTTTCATGATACAAAACTCAAAAAGGCCAATTAAAGCCGCCTTTAATAAGGATTAAAAAACACTTAAAAATTATGAATTGATTACAGATGGGGAAGAATAACAGTGAAAGTAGTGCCTTCCTGTTGGTTGGAAGTGACGGTGATATGGCCTTTATGGATCTGTACTATCTTTTTACAGATCGACAGGCCCAGGCCATGGCCACGGATCTGCTGGGCGTTATTACCCCGGTAGAACGGCTCAAAAATCTGGTGTATCTCATCTGCGGGGATACCTATGCCGTTATCTTTTATCTGAACAACGATATATTGGGTAAAGAAATCGATGCTTACCTGGGCAGTATTGTTACCGGAGAATTTGCAGGCATTATCAATGAGGTTAAGAAAAAGCACTTTTAGCAGGCTTTCGTTGCCGTAACTGGTTACCAGCAGGTCATTGTCCGGCACTTTGATGAAGTGGAGCTCCACCTTACCGGAGGTTTTCTGCTTCAGCCGGAGCATGGTGGTCATTTCAATCAGCAGCTCGTCGATACGCACATTGCCAAGTGCAAACTCCTGTTGCCGGAGCTCCGATTGTGCCAGCTGCAACAATCCGTTCGAAAGATCTGAAAGGTTTTCAGCGTCTTCCAGCACAGATCCCAGCAGCGTCACATATTCTTCCCTGCTTCTTTCTTTCGACAATGCCACCTGTAGCTGGCTGATCATGGCCGCAAGGGGGGTACGCAATTCATGGGAAGCATTGCTAACGAAACTTTTCTGCAAATGAAACGACTCACTCAGGCGTTGCAACATCGTATTAAAGTTAGCCCCGAGCTTGGCAATTTCATCTTTGCCTTTTATGGCCACCTGCGTATCCTGGAGGTTGTTGGCATTGATACTATCTACCTGCTGTACCAGCTGATCGATCGGCTCCACCATTTTACGGGCAAAGAAATAACCGATCCCTACAAGCAGCACTACAGCAATAAGCAGCTCTACCAGCAGGATCTGGCGGAGGTTTTGCAGGTTTTGATATCCGTACTTATCGAATGAAGATACGATGACGATCACCGACATGCCCCCTTCTTCATAATACACGCCCACTACTTCGCTGCTACCTCTTTCGTAGCTGTATAGTTTCTTTTCGCGGATATAATTCAGCAGATTGGGGTGGGTATGAATGGCGGTATCTTTCAGGTTGCTGTAAAGCAGGTCGTAGTTGGTGTTATATACCAGGATGGTTTCTCTGTAAAGATCCTGGAAGGTAGTCCGGTCTATTTTCCGGAGCAGGTCCACTTTTACGTTGCCATCGCCGATAATTACATTTGCAATGGAACGGGCCCGGTATTCCAACCTTTCCAGGTATTCGGCCTTACGTGACTTGGCGGAGAAATAATATGCCAGACCGGCGAATGCTATCAGCAGCAATGCGGCAGAAATAGTGTAATAGAGCGCTATTTTATATTTGATCTTCAACCCCGGAACTATTCTTCGGAAAGATAATAACCCATACCGGTTTTCGTATGGAGCAATTTCTGGTCAAAATCCTTGTCAATTTTCTTGCGTAGAAAGTTCATATATACCTCTATCACGTTGGTACCGGTATCGAAATCAATATCCCATACTTTTTCAGCAATGGTCAATTTAGAGATGACCTTACCTTTGTGCATAGCCAGGAACTCCAGCAGCTGGTATTCTTTGGCGGTAAGCGGTATTTTTTTCCCGCCACGGGTCACATCTTTTTTCTCCCTGTCTATTTCCAGGTCTGCAATAGAAATCTTATACTGGCTGCCATGTGGGGTTTCTGAGCCGGCCCTTTTCAGGAATACCCGTATTCTGGCCAGCAGCTCCCTGAAATCGAAAGGTTTCACCAGGTAGTCATCCGCGCCCAGCTCAAAAGCCTGCATTTTATCATCTACTCCGCCTAATGCAGTGAGCATAATAACCGGTACCCGGTTATTTTTCTGCCGGATAACCTCGCATAGCTCGTAGCCGTTATGGTGGGGGAGATTAAGGTCCAGGATGACCAGGTCGTAGTGGTTACCAACAAGCAAACCCTTGCCGATGCGCCCATCATAAGCTACATCCACATCAAAGCCGTTTTCCTCGAGGCCTTTCTTAACGGCATTGGCCACTTTGACTTCATCTTCAACAACCAGTATCTTTTGCATATATAGTGAAATTACGAATTAGGAATGATGAATGATGAGCGAAGATTCAGGCGACCTATTCCTCTTATAATCGCCTGAATCTTCACTTTTCTTTTTAATGCTATCTTCTTCCTTCTTAATTCGTTAAACCCGCTTCCAGCTTCATGATTTTCTCGAACAGCTGTTCGTATTGCTGGTTTGCACGCTCCAGGAATTTCTGTACTTCCTGGTATTCGCTTTCTACCTGGGCAAATTTTGCTTTGTTGTTATAGGTTTCCGGGGCCCCGAGGGCTGCTTCCAGGCTGGCTAAACGTTCTTTCAGGCTGGCCAGCTGGCCTTCTACCTGGTTGAACTGTTTTTGCTGTTTCTGCAGTTCCCTTTGTACATCTTTATTGATGGCGCCTTTGCCAGCTTCTGCTACAGGAACTGCCTGTTGGCGGTTGTCTTTTTTAGGTTCATTGTTCGCAGCGGGTTTGGCAGTAGCCGTTTGCAGTTGCTGTGAAGCCATCCGCTTTTTCCACTCTTCGTACTCCGTATAGGTACCTTTGAATTCCTTGATTTCTCCATCCACAATCTCCCAGATCTTGTTGGCGGTCTGGCTCACGAAGTAACGGTCGTGCGAAACCAGCACCAGGCTGCCTTCGTACTTGTTCAATGAATCGATGAGCATCTGCACGGAGTTCATATCGAGGTGGTTCGTGGGCTCATCCAGCATCAGGAAGTTCGCCTGGCTGATAATGGTTTTGGCCAGCGCCACACGTGCTTTTTCACCTCCGGAAAGGATACGGATTTTCTTGAATACGTCGTCGCCGGTGAAGAGGAAACATCCGAGCAATTGCCGCAGCTCCAGCTCGGTGCGGCCGCTACCGAAGTTTTTCAGTTCATCCAGTATTTCACTGCCCAGATCCAGCGATTCCAGCTGGTGCTGTGCGTAAAAACTGGTAACCACGTTATGACCGGGTACCCGTTCTCCTTCCATGTTTTCCATGCCGGCAATGATACGGAGCAGGGTGGATTTACCCTTACCATTGGCGCCTATCAGGGCTATTTTGTCGCCGCGGTTGATCTCGGCGCTGGTGCTTTTCAGGATGATATTGTCGCCAAAACGTTTGCTGACATTATTCAGTGTGCAAAGAATCTTCCCCGGAGTTTTATCGACGCTGAAGTTGATCCTGATCTTAGAGGGGCCGTTATCCACCTGCTCAATACGGTCCAGTTTATCGAGCCTTTTGGCGATACTCTGCGCCTGGGCAGCCTTGGATGCTTTCGCCTTAAAGCGTTCTATAAAACGCTCCTGCTGACGGATATAGTCCTGCTGGTTTTCATATGCCCGTTGCTGCATTTCCCGGCGCAGTTCTTTTTCTACTTCATAGTCGGCGTACGAACCGGTATAATGATGCAGCTGCTGCTGATAAACTTCCACGATCCTGTTCACCATGCGGTCCAGGAAGTAACGGTCGTGCGATACGATGATCACCGCGCCGTTGTACCCCACCAGGTATCTTTCCAGCCATTCAATAGACGGCAGGTCGAGGTGGTTCGTGGGCTCATCGAGCATGAGTACATCCGGCTGCTGAAGGATCAGGCGCGCCAGCAGCACACGCATACGCCAGCCTCCGGAAAACTCGCTGTACGGGCGCTCAAGATCAGCTGTTGTAAAGCCAAGTCCCTCCAATACCTGGGCGGTCTTGTGCTTCATGTTGTAACCATCCAGCGCCTCGAATTCATGCAACTTGTCACTGAACTCGTGTAACAACTCTTCTGTCTGGTTATCTTCCAGCTCCTTCGTAATGCGTTCAATATCTTTCTCCAGTTCCAGGGCTTTACCGAAGGCCATCATGCCTACGGTCAGGATAGATTCATCAGTTTCAAAACTGAGCAGGTCCTGGTTGAAGAAGCCTATAGTCAGGTTTTTACTTTTATTTACACTTCCTTTGGAAACAGAATACTCCCCATTGATAATACGCAACAGGGTGGATTTACCGGTACCATTCAGCCCGATAAGCCCCACGCGGTCACCTGGTTCAATATGCCAGGAAGAATCTTCCAGGATAACCCTGGAGCCAAACTCAAACGTAATGTCCTGTAATGCGATCAACATATAAAATAAAAAAATTGGATAAAAAACGTGCAAAGTTAAGGAATTTTAAGGACTTTGTTAAGCCGGAACAGCCTTCTTCAGGAGTGTTGCATCGGAATAAGCATTAGTTTTGATGTAAAGAAATAACGGATGAATTTTAAAGTATGCGTTCCCGTAGGATTGCTGCTGCTGACGATGGCCTGTCATCAGCCCTCATCGCCCGATCAACAGGCCCCGGCTGCCGCCGGTGTTGCCCTGCAGGCTCCCTATAACCAGGTTTTCTATGATTCCCTTGGCTCCACCATGCAAACATATTTCCGCCTGGCGGAGGCTTTCACCGCTGCCGATAGTTCGAAAGCGGGTACAGAAGCGGCTTTACTGAAACTGCATGTAGATAGTTTGCCGGTTAACCTCCTGCAGATGGACAGTACCCATCTGGCGGGCGTGACGGGGATCACGGGCAGTATCAGCGCAGAACTGGCAGGACTGGCGGGTGAAAAGGGGTTGGAAGGAAAACGGTCTTCTTTTCAGATGGTATCCGATATGATGTTCGATCTTGTAAAAACTACCGGCTGGAAAGGACATACGGTTTACCGTGAATTCTGTCCGATGGCGGCAGAGGGCAATGGCGCCTACTGGCTGAGCGAAAAAGCAGCGATAAAAAATCCCTATTTCGGAGAAAAGATGCTGACCTGTGGAGAAACCCGGGATAGCCTGATTTATAAATAACCGGTAGTTGTAACATAACCGGTAATTTGTAAATTACTGTCACTATTTTGGCTGTCCATGAAATAACGGTATGTTGAAACGATGCAGTCCCTTTTTGTTGTTCTTCCTTGTGCTGTGTTCCTTTGGAGTGGCCAGGGGACAGCAATTCACCATTAGCGGGTTTATCAGGGATAGTACCAACGGCGAAACCCTGCCCGGAGCCGGGGTACAGGTATTGCATTCATCTTCCGGCGTACATACCAACAGCTACGGTTTTTATTCCATTACACTTCCTGCAGGCAATTATATCCTGCTGTTTTCATTTCTTGGCTATGAGCCGAAAGCGATGGCGCTGACCCTTGATAAGGATATTACGCAGCATTTGCAATTGTCGCCCCGGATCTATCAGGCCCGGGAAGTAGTAGTGAAAGATAAAAGACACGATGCCAACATACGCAGTACGGATATGGGCCGGGCGGAATTAACTGCCCTGCAGGCAAAGAAACTCCCGGCGCTGCTGGGAGAGGTGGATATGCTGAAAACCCTGCAGCTGATGCCTGGCGTACAGGCAGCAGGAGAGGGCAACGCCGGATTTTACGTGCGTGGCGGCGGTCCTGATCAGAACCTCATCCTGCTGGATGAAGCACCGGTTTATAACACCGGCCACCTTTTCGGTTTCTTCTCCGTATTTAATACGGATGCTATCCGCAATACCACGCTGATAAAAGGCGGAATGCCCGCCAATTACGGCGGGCGGCTTTCTTCTGTGGTGGATATCGCCATGAAGGAAGGGAATAATAAAACTTTCCAGGGAGAAGGCGGAATAGGGCTGATCTCTTCGCGGCTGTCTTTCCAGGGGCCATTGAAAAAAGATAAAGCCTCCTTTATCGTCAGCGCCCGTCGTACCTACATCGATCTTATTACGAAACCCTTCATCAATAATACTACGTATAAGGGTTCCAGTTATTATTTCTACGATCTTAATGTGAAGATGAATTACATCCTTTCGGAAAAGGACCGGCTTTACCTGAGCGGCTACCTGGGACAGGATGTATTCAAGTTTCACAACAGCGACCGCTCCTTTGATGTAAAGATACCCTGGGGCAATACCACCGCTACTTTGCGATGGAACCACGTTTTTACCAAAAAACTGTTCGCTAATACATCGCTGATCTATAACGATTACAAATTCCATGTCAGTACCCTGCAGAATAACTTCGATCTGCGATTATCATCAGGTATCAGCGATGGCAACTTTAAAACTGATTTCGATTATTATCCGGGCGTGAAGCACCATGTGAAATTCGGCGTCAATTATATCTACCATACATTCACACCATCGACGGTTACCGGAAATCAGGATACCACGAAGTTCTCGCCGGAGACTGCATTCAAGAAATATGCACATGAGGCGGCGGTATATGTGATGGACGACTGGGAACTATCGCCCTGGCTGCAACTGAATGCAGGATTACGTTACACCGGATTTATGCAGATAGGACCCTATACGCGGTATACGAAAAATGAAGCCGGGGGCAAAACAGATAGCGTCGTATACGGGCGCTGGCAGCGGGTAAAAGGTTACGGCGGACTTGAACCAAGGATCTCGCTTCGCTGGTCGTGGGATAATAAGAGTTCGGTGAAAGCGGCTGTCACGCGTAATTACCAGTTTATCCATCTTGTTTCCAATGCAGGCACCAGTTTGCCTACGGATGTATGGGTGCCCAGTACCTGGCGGGTGCAGCCGCAGGTAGCCTGGCAGTATTCCCTGGGTTACTTCCGCAATTTCAGGGACAATATGTTTGAAGCTTCTGCAGAAGTCTATTACAAGGATATGCAGCACCAGATTGAGTATCGCGATGGTTACACCCCATCGTTGCGCGATCCGGAGGAGGATTTTGTATTCGGAAAAGGACAGGCCTATGGAATGGAGCTGTATATCAACAAGCGTAAAGGCCGGTTTACCGGCTGGCTGGGTTATACGCTGGCGTGGACCTGGCGGCAATTCCCGGATCTGAACGACGGCAAACGTTATCCGGCGAAATACGACCGCCGTCATGATCTGACGCTGGTAGGCACTTATGATCTCAATAAACGCTGGACGCTTTCCGGGACATTTATTTATGGCTCGGGGAATACCACCACGATGCCGGAAACCTTTTACTTTATAGAAACCACGCTGGTACAGGGTTACGGCAATATTAACGGCTACCGGATGGCGGCTTATCACCGCCTTGACCTGGCGGCAGTGTATACGCCGGTACCTAAGCGGCCGGACAGGCGTTTCCACGGCAGCTGGACGTTTTCCATCTACAATGTTTACAGTCGTCAGAACCCTTATTTCCTTTATCTCGATCAGGAGGGAAGTGCGGTGAATGGTACGCTGAAAGTAAGCGCTAAACAGGTATCCCTGTTTCCCATTATTCCGTCTGTTACCTATAATTTCAAATTTTAGGAAGATGTATATAACGTTTTTGTGTTATAATGCAATCCTGCCAGCATCCCCATGCCCGCGCCCGTTACGTGATTGATAGGTGTTGAATGATGTCTTCCTATATTTTATAACTATATTTTATTATTAATGTGAAGGGAAGATATAAATGACTGAGATAGGGCTGCTGTGCCGGTATTTATTTTTAAAATCCTTTGATTCAATGCGATTGTTCACAAAAAGCTAACGAACTATTTCGTAACTTCGCAAACATTTTATAAAGGAAATATAGCCCATATGAAAAAGTGTGGAGCTAACAGCAAAACGTATGATAAATATTACTTTTCCGGATGGCGCAGTTCGTCAGTATGAACAGGGAGTAACTGCATTGGACATTGCCAAATCCATCAGCGAGGGATTGGCACGTAAAGTTTTGGCAGCAAATATTAATGGGCAGGTAGTGGATGCTACACGCCCGATTACAACGGATAGCACGCTGCAATTGCTGACCTGGCAGGATAGGGATGGTAAGGCAACGATGTGGCATTCCTCTGCACACCTGATGGCGGAAGCCCTGGAAGCGCTGTATCCTGGCGTGAAGCTGGGTTATGGCCCCTCTATTGAAAATGGATTTTACTACGATATAGACCTTGGCGACCGCACTATTTCCGAAGAAGACCTGAAGAAGGTAGAAGCGAAAATGGCGGAGTTGTCTAAGCATAACAGCGAATATATCCGTAAGGAAGTCAGCAAGGCAGATGCCCTGACTTATTTCACAGAAAAGGGAGATCAATATAAGCTTGAAACGATCAATGAACTGGCAGATGGAAGCATCACCTTCTATACCCAGGGAGGCTTTACGGATCTTTGCCGCGGACCGCATATCCCGAACACCGGTTTTATCAAATCCATCAAGCTGACCAGTATTGCCGGCGCTTACTGGAGGGGAAATGAAAAGAACAAAATGCTGACCCGCATCTACGGGATCACTTTCCCCAACCAGAAAGAGCTCGATGAATACCTGACACTGCTGGAAGAAGCCAAGAAAAGGGATCACCGTAAGCTGGGTAAGGAACTGGAGCTGTTTGCGTTTTCAGAAAAGGTAGGTCTGGGATTGCCCATGTGGCTGCCGAAGGGTGCGATGCTGCGGGAACGCCTGCAACGTTTCCTCCAGGAAGCGCAGATTGCCAGCGGCTACCTGCCGGTAGTAACTCCGCATATCGGTAACAAGAATTTGTATGTGACATCCGGTCACTATGAAAAATATGGCAAAGATAGTTTTCAGCCCATCCACACACCTGAAGAAGGTGAGGAGTTCATGCTGAAACCGATGAACTGTCCGCATCACTGCGAACTGTATAAAACTTCACCTAAGTCGTACAAAGACCTGCCGGTGCGCTTTGCCGAGTTCGGAACCGTTTACCGTTACGAACAGCATGGTGAGCTGCATGGGTTAACCCGCGTAAGAGGATTTACGCAGGATGATGCGCACCTGTTTTGCAGGCCTGATCAGGTGAAGGAAGAGTTCCAGAAAGTGATCGACCTGGTAATGTACGTATTCGAGAGTCTTAGCTTTACCGAGTATACTGCCCAGATTTCTTTACGCGATAAGGAAGACCGCAGCAAGTATATCGGAACGGAAGAAAACTGGGAGCTGGCGGAGCGTGCTATTATTGAGTCGGCAGCAGAGAAAGGACTGAACACCGTGGTAGAATATGGCGAGGCGGCTTTTTATGGGCCTAAGCTCGATTTCATGGTGAAAGACGCCCTGGGCCGTAAGTGGCAGTTGGGAACCATCCAGGTAGATTACAACCTGCCGGAGCGTTTTGAGCTGGAGTATATCGGGGCCGATAACCAGAAACACCGTCCGGTGATGATTCACCGTGCTCCGTTCGGATCGCTGGAACGCTTTATCGCTGTGCTGATCGAACACTGTGCCGGTAAGTTCCCGCTTTGGCTGGCACCTACCCAGGTGAAGATTCTGCCGATCAGTGATAAGAGCCAGGAATACGCAGAAAAAGTGGCTGAATTGCTGAAAAAAGCGGAAATTCGCGCTGAGATTGACGAAAGAAGTGAAAAAATCGGTAAAAAGATCCGGGAAGCCGAACTGGCAAAGATTCCATACATGCTGGTACTCGGTGAAAAGGAAGCAGCCGATAACGTGGTAGCTGTTCGTCGACAGTCGAAAGGTGACCTCGGAACCATGCAACCCGACCAGTTCATTGCACTGGTAAGCGAAGAGGTAGCGAACCGCAAACCGATTGAATAAATGTGGAAAAAAGGTAAATAAAACATTGAACATTCCGTAGACGGGGTATGTTTATTGCTGTGATTTTCCCCTTATTTTTGTAAAAATTGTTTTTGGTCCATGGACGAATAATGGACCATGGACTAAATGGACAATTATTAATTAATTTTAATTTTCTTAATGCAACAAAGACCCAGACCAAGTTTTGGCGGTAACAACAATTTCCGGGGAAGGAATCCCAATTTCCGCAGGGAACAACAACAAGAGCACCGGACGAACAAGATGATACGTGTTCCTGAAGTACGTCTTGTAGGTGAAAATGTTGAAGTAGGCGTTTACAAAACAGAAGATGCGCAACGCATGGCAGATGAACAGGGTTTAGACCTGGTAGAGATCTCCCCAAATGCCGCACCTCCTGTTTGTCGTATCATCGACTACAATAAATTCCTTTACGAAAAGAAGAAGAAGGAAAAAGAGATGAAGGCGAAGGCGCACAAAAGCGAAGTAAAAGAAATCCGCTTTACGCCTAACACCGACGATCACGACTTCGACTTTAAAGCAAAGCATGCTGAGAGCTTCCTGAAAGAAGGTAACAAGGTAAAAACCTATGTTCAGTTTAAGGGACGTGCTATCATGTTCAAAGAGCGTGGTGAGCTGATCCTGCTGAAGTTTGCTGAGCGTTTGGCCGAGTTTGGAGCACTGGAAAGCATGCCTACCATGGAAGGTAAGCGCATGATTGCCATTTTTGCACCGAAGGCAGCCAAGAAGAAGGAGAAGGAAGCGAAGGAGCCCAGGGAACCTAAAGAGAATAAGGCTAAAGCAACGCCTCCTGCTGCAGAAAGCACAGGGGAAGCTAACGCATAGCCTGGTTATATCGCATAGAAAAGCAGCACTACGGGGTGTCAGAAGACCCCTGTTGTGCTGCTTTATTCATTCTGTGGTGAGTTCCTTCAGCTTTTTCCGATAGCTTTCAGCACTTTTGCCGCCCGGGATCTTATACCCGGGGTGGGATTGTTTTCCAGCTGATCTTCGATCAGCAGGCGGATTTCGTTTTTTATTTCGGGATATTCTTTCGCGAGGTTGGAGAGTACAGTCATGGAAAACGCTTTTACAGCAATCGTTTCTTCGGGTGCTTCGAGGAATGCGAAGCAACAGTTCATGACAGGGCCGTGAAGACTTTCCGGGATGGTCAGGTGCTGCAGTATTCTCAACACATTTCTTTTCACGGCCACAGGTAATCCTTCTTCCTCCATCCGGGCCACCATGGCCGGCAGGTGAGGAGGAAGCAGCCCGGGATGCTTAGCGGCTACCAGGCTGATGATCCAGGCTGCGCGCTGTACCACGCGGTATTCATCTTCCAGAAACAAAGTTACCAGCTGCTGGAAACGTGAAGCGCTATGGCCTATCCAGGCTGTTATCATGTCGGAATGTTCACGGGAATTTTCCGCCAGTATTTCTGCACGCAGGTCAGTCATAACCGGCAAGTTACTACAGCAATTTCAATTTTCCGGTGGAGTGCCATTGGCAATAAGATAGGTAATCATTTTGCCGCGCATTCTTTCAAGGTCAGCTTCCTGTACAGGAATACCTGTTTCCTTTCCCATATCGTCCCATACGCGGATCTGGATGTATTGCTGAAACAGCGGATCGTTACGGAAGGCAATGGCTTCGGCTTCCTGCATAGGGCCACCCTGGTATTCCAGGGTTTGTTTACTGGCATCAGAGAGTGTTTCATAGTAGGCGCTATCGGACCAGGTCAGGTAACGTTTGGCTGCCACATGACTGCCTACCAGTCTGGCCATCCGCTCCGGAAATCCACAGTCGAGCAGAAACCTGCTGCCAAGATTATCATGCGCCATATTACCCAGGTCACCCATAGGACTTTCATGTTCGAAAAAATGTCCGATATCATGGAGGAATGCTGCGATAATCATCTCATCGTTAAAACCGGTGTATTCAGCAATCAGCGCCGATTGCATCATATGCATAAGCATAGTCACCTGTTCGCCATATTCCTCGTTGCCATAACGTGTGTATAGCTCGAAAATCTTGTCAGTCACACTGTGTGCGTATTGTTCCTTATCAGCCATTTTCGTACGTTTATGAGGGTTAGTCCAGTTTTTCGCGGATATCGCAAATGTAACAGCTGTTACAGCGAAAATAACATCCGTATTGTTATGTTTTTATTAAGAGCTAATAGTTGCTGGTTGCTGGCAACGGATAGCTAAAATTCTCCTACCTTTGCCCTTTACTACACAAAACCGAACCTTTGCTAAAGAAAGAACTACGCGTCATACTGGTGTCGCTGATTGTTAGTTTCGTGCTGACAGTAGCGAAATTTGGAGCTTACCTGATGACCCATTCTGTTGCCATCCTCTCAGATGCCCTGGAGTCTATCATTAATGTAGTAGCTGGTGGTTTTGCCTGCTACAGTATTTACCTGGCAGGACAGCCAAAAGATACCAACCATCCGTACGGGCATGGTAAGGTAGAATTCTTTTCAATCGGCTTTGAAGGAGCTATGATTTTTTTTGCGGGGATATTGATTCTGGTAAAAGCGGCGCAGTACTTCCTTTTCCCAAGAGAGCTGCATGATATGGTGAATGGTTTATGGGTGGTGGGTAGCACTACTGTAGCCAACCTGGTGCTGGGGCTTTACCTGCTGCGCTGGGGGAAACAGCTGTCGTCGATTACCATATATGGTAACGGGCAGCATATCATGACAGACGTGTATAGCAGTACCGGTTTAATAGTAGCACTGGGTATCATTCACTTCACCGGCTGGAACTGGCTGGATCCCGCTGTTTCCGTGCTGATGGGCGTTCTTATCCTTACCAAAGGCTACCAGCTGATGCGCCGTTCCATATCCGGCCTGATGGATGAAACAGATATGCAGACAGTAGACAAAGTTATTTCCATTCTTTCGCCGCATCGCCGCGAAAACTGGATCGATATACATAACATGCGTGTACAGCAATATGGCAACAACTATCACATCGATTGCCACGTAACTATGCCATATTACCTGGAGCTGAATGAGGCACACGATGAAATGAAAAACATTGATAAGCTCGTGAACAGCGAGTTTCAGGGCAGTGAGGTAGAATTCTTTATTCATATGGATCCCTGCATTCCATCCTGTTGCCACTACTGCCTCAAACACAACTGTCCTGTAAGAAAACATGAATTTACCGGCAGGATAGAATGGGAGAGAGGGAATGTAATGCCGAACAGGAAACACGGAGATAATTAAGAATTACGAATTAGGAATCTATAGTGTCCGGGGAAAATTTAAGAGATCTTAGCCTAACGATTCGGGGCTTAACAAAATAGGGAATGAGTGCCCTGAGAATTGAATATTTGCCTAAATCGGCAATTATGTATTTCAAATATTCAATTCTCAGGGTGCCTCTAAAAAGTAAGCCCCTTTTCTAAGGAGAGAATAATTTCAGTTGTATAAAGTCTGCATCTTTATTATTACAAAGAAGTGCTTTCTCCGGTTCGGTTAGAAATTTAATTAGGAGAATGTATGTGGAGAGGTGGAGTCTTAGAAAACCTGCCAGGTTGCTAAACGACCACATTCTGCAGCCCAGTTGCTTTAATTGATCTTTCACAATCTTTATAAGCAGATCTTTTATTAAAGCGCACCATACCTGTATACTAATGGCATTCTCATTGTCTCCCAGAAAATTACTTAATTGAGAGGTCTGCTTAATTCTTTTGAATAGCAGTTCTATATCCCATCTCTGTTTGTACAATCTCCTAATGGTAGAACAAGCGTAGGTCTGATTGTTAGTGAGTAAGTGCACCTTCTTTTGGGTCTTTTTATCATAAATACTAATGACTCTGGCCTGCTGCACCGGACTTTTTTTACAGGTCTTTGGGTTGCCAAGTCGGATGATCCAGTCTTTTAAAATTCCATTCTTTTTATCAGCCGATGTTATTTTTTTGCGCTCAAGTACCTTTATTTTCATCCCTTTAGTAACCCTGGAGATCCAGGTAATATCATTTTGGGTCCAGTCTTTCATTACCGTGTAATTTACATAAGCTCGATCCATGGCAATTATGGAGCCTGGCTCCAGGGGCAGCTTCTGCATAAATTTCCTGTCACTACAAGCGGCCTCTGTCAGTACAGTAAAGCAGGGTAACTCATCTTTGGCTCGCATCAGCACATGAGCTTTAACACCTCCTTTTTTCCTGCCATTTAACCCTTTTACACCCGCACCCTTCATCACAGTTGAAAACAGACTAATTGTTGTTGAATCCACTATAAATAATCTATCATGCAACCTGTTTCTTGTTCGGCTGTCCGGGCAATGTTGTGGATAATGGTGTTGGTATAGTAAATGATAGAGTTGGCTGAAAAAATCTACAGGGCGGTTCCTGTTGGCATCTGAAATAGTACTACGGCGAGGTGTTTTTTTAAGGCCTAGATGATTAAGCCGATGCTCATTAGCCAATAGCCCGGTAACTAGCTCTCTAAGAGAACTACACTGATGAAAGCTGCTGAATAGCATGGTTACCAAATGGTCAAAGGCCTTAAATTGCTTGTAATAGCTGTCTGCATTAGTCTCCCTGGCCGCTTTATCGATTAAAGTGGCGGGCACAAAAGAAAGTAACTGATTAAAAATCGGCTGTCCGGAAAAAAATCTACTTTTGCTCATAATGGTAAGTTGTAGTGTGGTAACTTAAACTTACTAAAAAAGGAGGCCACATCGGCCTCCTTTTATTTATCCTTACCTGTATTTTCCCCGGACACTATAGAATTAGGAATTACGAATTAAAGCGAAGACCTAAGCGGATAATATCTAACAACTATATTATCCGCTTAGGTCTTCGCTTTAATTCGTAATTCCTAATTCGTAATTCTTAATTCTATTCTTCGCCTTCTTCCTCACCATCGCCATGGCCAAGAATTTCGCGGATAGGTTTCACTGCCTGATAGATGCCGCGGTTGTATTTGTTACCGAGGATGATGATGGTAGTGGAGTCCTGAATAAAGCGATAAAATACGGTATTGTTGCCATGCCACCAGCCATTGTGGTAGATGATGTTCTTGGAACTGTCGGGGTACACCATGAGGCGCCAGCCCAGGCCGTAGTTACGTACGCCGGGTTTTTCGTGACTATATGGTGTGTATGCCTGTTTCAGGATGCTGTCGTTCAGCAGGTGATGCGAATAGAGCGCCTGATCCCATTTGAGCATATCGCGGGCACTGCTGTAGATACCTTTATCTCCCATTACGCCATCGAAGTAGGTGTCGGGCTCAAACTGCCCGTTAAATTTATGGCTTTGGGTTTGATGGCGGTGCGCGGGTGTAGACGGATTAAACACAAACGTACTGGTCATGCCCAGTGGACCAAAAATGGTTTCCTGCATGAAGTCGGCATATTTTTGTCCACTCACTTTTTCGATGATGGAAGCCAACAGCAGATAGTTAGTGTTACAATACTGGAAGTGCGTTCCCGGCGTATGCTGTACAGGCGGCTTATGCACTTCCATCAGTTTAATTACTTCATCGTTGGTGATATATCTGGCGTCGCCTTCTTTCCAAAGGCTGTCGCAGAAATACAGATAGTTAGGCAAGCCGCTGCGGTGACTCAACAACATGCGTACATTAATCCCCTTGTAAGGGAATTCGGGGAAGAATTTCTGGAGAGAATCATCCAGGCTCAGTTTATTATTTTGCGCGAGCCAGAGAACAGCGCCTCCGGTAAAGGTTTTCGATACAGATGCCATTTGGAAGGCAGAACTGTCGATGATCGGTGTTTTGGTCCTGGAGTTTTCGTAACCGTGATATTTCTCGAAAATAACAACGCCTTTTCTGGCTACCAGTATGGCTCCGTTGAAACCGGTGCGTAAGAGTTTAGTGTCGTAAAACGCTTCCAGTTCCCGCTGCATTTCGATAGTCCGGGATGATTTAAGCACCGCTTCCTTTTCCGCTGTAGTTAACCCTGCTGTATATAGCACCGAATCCGATGCTGCTTTTTTACTGTTCGCTTCCCTGCGTGCCGCATTGCTCTGGCAACTTGTGATAATCGCAATCCCCGATATCGTTAAGATGATACTTACTGCTTTCAATCGCTTCATTAGAGGTGTGATAACTGCTTTCTTGATTCAATATGACTCTTAAAATACAAAGCGCTAAAATTAGACCCAAAGTAAAAGACCGCCAAATATAAACTGCAAATTCAAATCCTTTTAATGTGTTTTTAAGCAAAAAAGGGCTGAAAACTTAAAAAAAAATCCCTGAGATGCCCGTTTTTTTGATAAAATCGAATTTGATGTCCTTCCTATTTGAATATTCCCTAACATCGAGTACGTTTGTGCCCTGTTTCCCCGCATTCAGCAATTATTAAGCCAATTGCTACACAGAGATACGTATATAATTTAGTATAATATTATGGACCAGCAAAAGTCGACAAGTTATCCGAAAGAGAAGATCAGCATTTTACTACTGGAAAACATCAGCGATGCCGCTGTGGCTGAATTTACAGCAGCGGGCTACCAGGTACGTAAGTTATCGGGGGCGTTGAGTGAGGAAGATCTGATCAGAGAAATCAAGGATGTGCATCTCCTGGGTATTCGTTCCAAGACCAAAGTAACACGTAAGGCACTGGAATCGGCCAGGAAACTGCAGGCAATAGGATGTTTTTGTATTGGCACCAATCAGGTAGACCTGAAAGCTGCTACGGAGCATGGTGTAACTGTGTTTAACGCGCCGTATTCCAATACCCGTTCGGTGGCTGAGCTGGTAATCGGTTTGTCGATCATGCTCATCCGTCGTATCATCGATAAGAATATTGCTGCGCACAATGGCATCTGGCTGAAAGAAGCTACGGGCAGCTATGAGCTCAGGGGCAAAACGCTGGGTATTGTTGGATATGGGAATATCGGTAGCCAGGTGAGTGTATTGGCAGAAGGAATGGGCATGAATGTTATCTATTACGATGCTGAAACCAAACTGCCGCTGGGTAATGCGGAGCAGCAACGTACGCTGAAAGAAGTTTTCAATAAAGCAGATATTATTTCGTTGCATGTACCTTCCAGCAAAACCACGGCTAACATGATCACCCGGGAAGTGCTGGCAGACGCTAAAAAAGGGGCCATATTCATCAACTACGCCCGCGGAGAAGTGGTAGACCTGGAAGCGCTGAGAGATGCGCTGGAAAGTGGTCAGCTATCCGGTGCAGCGATCGATGTTTTCCCGGTAGAGCCAGAGAAGAACGGTGCCTCTTTCAGCACACCGCTGCAGAAACTTTCGAATGTGATCCTTACGCCTCATATCGGTGGCAGCACAGAAGAAGCGCAACATAATATAGGCCTCGACGTGAGTGCAAAGATGCTGAACTACCTGGAAAAAGGCGCCAGCTTCGGTTCTCATACTGTACCGGCGATCAGTGTTCCTCCAATTGAAAATACCCATCGTATCCTGCATATACATGCAAACGTGCCGGGTGTATTATCGGAGATCAACACGGCTCTTTCTGCCAATAAGATCAATATCCTCGGACAATACCTCAAAACCAACGACCAGATTGGCTACGTGGTACTCGACGTTGATACGAAACTTTCCCAGGAAGCCCTGGCGTTGCTGAAAGATGTAAAGCACACGATTAAGACAAGACTGCTGTATTAAGAACGCGTCTTTAGTATAGTATTTGGAAAAAATGCAGCGGGGATTATATTATAGCAATAAAGCATAATATAATCCCCGTTGCGTTTTGACTAAAAGCTAAAAGCTAACGACCAAAAGCTGTTTTTCATCGATTTTCTTGCTGTATTTCAAAATTCTTTTGTTAACCTTGTAATGGAACTAACTGAAAAATATAGCACATGAAAATGAACAGGGCAGTAGCGACAGGGGCCGGGATGTTAGCCGGGCTTTTGTTGCATATGAAGGCAGCCGCACAGGACGAACCCAATAAGTGGGCGCCAGCCAATATTAAAATCGACGGACAGGCAACAGAATGGTCTAAACCCCTGCAATTCTACAGCAACGTTACCAAGTTATTTTATACGATAGCCAACGACCAGGAGAACTTATACGTAGTTATCAGTGTTCCCGATGCACAGAGTCAGACGAAGGTGATGAGGTCGGGTTTTACATTTACTGCTAATGCCAGTGGAAAGAAGAAAGGTGGCGCATCTGTTACTTTTCCCATTACTGCTGATGTAAATACCGGTGCTTCCGATGTTCCGGAAGCATCCAGGGCATTGATTGCCGGTGAACTGAAAAAACAGGCGCTGGCTAATCTGAAAGAGATTAAAGTGGACGGGTTTGAGGGAGTACCGGATGGCAATATTCCAGTGCACAATTCGTTTGGTATTCAAACGGCAGCTTCTTTTGAATCGGGTGGAAACCTGGTATGCGAACTGGCGATCCCGCTGAAATTGTTAGGAATTCCGGCAGGAAGTACACAACCCGTTGCTTACCGGTTTAAGGTAAACGCTGTGAAGCGGGAAGACAAAAAAGAGCTGGAGGCCAAACGGGCAAAAGGGGAGCAGCCACCTAAGCCGGGAGAGTACCAGGATAATTTTGCCTTGTACTATTCTTCTGACTTCTGGACCAGGCAAACACTGGCTACTCATAAGCCGGAGTAATACATGTCTTAATCATTTTTATGTATAATAACTTGTTTTCTGCAGGAACTAAAGCCATGGTGGCCGGAGCATTCTGTGTGGGTATATTTATCTCTTGTAAGAAAGATAAAGGCAACAGCCCCAATCCCCCAACATCCGGTTATGATACCTCTGCTACCGTTAAGGAAGATTCCCTCAAATACCTGATGTACCAGATCATGCAGGTAACTTATGGCGATGGAGGGCGGACTGCCTCAAGAGGACTGCCCACTTATTACTGGTACTCGCAGGTGCCCCAGCTGAATCTCAAGGATCCGAATTTCGGAACCGCAGATAATCTGCTTACAGCCATGAAAGGGTATGCTATCAACCCTACCACGAATGCGCCTTACGACAGATACAGTTTCCTCGACCGGACCGGAGCCGTTACCAACCAGCTGATGAATGGTGTTTCCGCACAAAACTATGTGGAGGGCACCGGTAAGCTCGGTCTCGATTACGCTCCCGTACTGGATCAAAGCGGTAAGTTACATCTCTTCGTGCTGTATGCAGATAAGAACAGTCCTGCCGGACTGGCCGGGCTGCAACGAGGCTGCGAGATCACTTCCGTAAATGGAAACAGCAGTTTCTCCAATACCCAGTCGTCTCTTCAGAGCATTTATAACGCTATTTCCGTGTCCACCAGTGTAACCCTGGGCGTAGTGAAAACGCCGGGCGCTGCGCAGCAAACCGTTACACTGAATGCAGTCAGCTACAATGTCAACCCCGTAGTATTTGATACCGTATTCACCGTTACCAATAACACCACAAAATTGCAGGAGAAAGTGGGCTACTTCGTGATGTACACTTTCACCAGCGTAAATAACTCGAAAGGCCAGCCAACTGCTGCTAAAGCGGCACTGGATCAGACTTTTGGTAAATTTACATCGCAGGGTGTGAAACATGTGATCGTGGATTTAAGGTATAACGGTGGTGGATCTACGAATACTGCTGAATACCTGGATAGCGCGCTGGCGCCTTCTTCCGCTGCAGGCAAGGTAATGTATACGTACAAGTATAACGATAAGATCACGGCCAACCTGAATACCGTTGGACTGGATGTACAGGTGAATTTCCCGTCCAATACCGGGGGAGCAGTGCTGAAGGACGTTTTCTTTATTGTATCCAGGTCAACAGCATCGGCCAGTGAGCTGACGCTTAACAACCTGAAACCTTACATGCCTGTACACCTGATAGGAGATACTACTTTCGGTAAGCCGGTAGGGTTTATTGACTTTAATATCACCATGTACGACGCTAATCATAAGCCGTCTATCTACCTCGCAGATCTTTATGCCATCAACTTTGAAACAAGAAATGCAAATGGTGAAGGGGGGTATTATACAGGTATTCCAATTGATAATGGTGCTAAGGCCCTTGATTATGTAAACGTCCCCTGGGGAAATACCGCTTTGGATCAGAACCTGGAACAAGCACTGAACTATATTTCTAATGGTTCTTACATTTCCAATCTCGGCGCCAGAATGGCTGTTACAGAACTCGCTCAGAGCCCGTATGGCCAGCTGAGAACCGCTATCCCGAATGCTAAACCAATGAATGGTTTCAACGGTATGGTGGATTTCAGATTAAGTCGTGCTGCATCGCGCTTAAAATAGCATAACATGCCATAGTGATCAACTTCCATAGACAAGAGAGTGTATCAACTTTGATACACTCTCTTTTTTATTTAAAAGACAAACGACCCCATCAATTCCCAGAATCCGCCGTACGTCTGCATTAGAAAATAATATAAATTGCAACCATACATCTGTCAGGTTACCTGGTGTAACCATCTTCGTTTTCAGAAACTCCTTTATTGATTTTTATTAACACCCAATCGACTTACTATGAAAAGAATGACCTCCATCTTGCTGCTGTCAGGTGCTCTTTTGACCGGAAGTATAGCCGGCTATGCACAGAACGCTGCCCCACAGCAGACCATTGAAAAAGCGTCTAAAGCAGAAAAGAAGAAAAAGAAACAGGCTGAAGACAAAGCAGCCGCCACACAGGATCAAGCTGCCACCGCGGTTAAAAAGACCAGAGCCAGGGCTGCTAAAGAGGAGGCAAACGCTACCAACGCTGCCACCGAAACAACGAAAAAGGCGAAAACCCAGGCAGCTAAAGAAGAAGTAAATGCCACTAACGCCACCACTGAAACAACGAAGAAAGCGAGAACCAAAGCAGCCAGGGTGATTACCGCTCCGGTATCTGCCCCAACAGCCCCTGCACCTGCAGCGGCGGCACCTGAAAGACCTGTTCCTGCTGCGCCGGGAGTAACTACCGCTAAGAAAACGGCTCCAGCCAGTAGCGGTGACCAGGTAGTGGGTACCGATGCAAAAGGCCGCACTATCTATCAGGGGCCCCGTGGCGGACAGTACTACATCAATAAAAACGGTAACAAAACTTATCTCAAAAAACAATAACAACGATTTGTAAAAAATACGAAGCTGACTCAATTAATTTGAGTCAGCTTTTTTATGATGACATCTACCTAAAACATAAGAGGACGTCTCATTTATTTTTGAAACGTCCTCTTACATTTATTTGATAGGAGAGACAGATGAACCAACCGGATAACTCTTCAAAAGGAGCGGAGCCTGGTGACCTCATCGGAATAATATCTCCCGTAATCTCCGCCCCTTAATACGCTACCGGATCACTGTTACTTCTCCTTTCAGTACATTGATCGGTCCTCCCGGTACTTTCTTGTAGCTGAGCCACCATACATAGGTGCCTACTTCCACCGGTACGCCCTTGTACTTACCATCCCATCCCTTGTGTGCATCTTCAGAGAGGAAGATCAATTCGCCCCAGCGGTTGAAGATCCTCAGCTGATAGTCGAACATCTGTCCTCTTACCACAGGTCTGAACACATCGTTACGGCCGTCGCCATTCGGTGAGAAGGCGTTGGGAACTACCGGTTTGGGTTCGCACTGTACAACTGATACGGTGATATTGTCGTTAGCAGTTCCGCAATCGTTGGATACGGTTACGATATAAGTGCCTGCTGAGCTTACGGTGCGGGTTGGGCCATAGGTGCCATCGTCCCAGCGGGCGCTCGTGATGCCGCCACCTTCCGCGCGGAGTGTGAGCGTTTCACCTACGCACAGTGTGGTGTCTCGGCCGAGGTTGATAACAGGCAGGCCGGTAGTATTTACATTTACGCTGGCGGTGTATACACGTTGACAGTATTTATCCATCACTGCCAGTTTATATTTACCTGATTGCGACACCTGTTTCACCGGGTTCGGGTCACCGTCGTTCCAGAGGTAGGAGATGGCATCCGGATTGGTACCATTGAGGGTGATAGTAGCACCCGGACAGATATTGCGATCAGGTCCGAGATCCAGTTTCAGCTCCGGTTTCAGACGAACATTCACGGTGTCTTTTACCACACAATTGTCTCTGCTCACCGCTACCCAGTACGCGCCAGGCTGATTCACCACAATGGAGTTGCCGGTTTCGCCGGTCTGCCATCTGATACGGCCGCCATTGGAGCTGACTGTCAGCATTACCGCCTGGTCGGGGCAAATAGCTGTATCGCGACTCAGGCTGATATCTGGTGGCGGGTTCACACTTACTTTCACGGTATCGATCGTAATACATCCTGCTTTCATCACCTTCACCCAGAATTGTTCCTGTGTGCTTACGAGGATGGATGACGCTGTAGAGCCGTTACTCCAGAGGTATTGAGCGCCGTTGACGTAAGCATCCAGTTTCACGGACTGGCCACGGCAGATGGTGGTATCCGGGATAGACACCAGCGGGGTCGGTATCAGCGCCACGTGGATGGAATCCGTAGTAGCACATTCGCCGTTGCTTACATTCACCCAGTAGGTGCCAGCCTGTTTCACCACGATTCTCTGTGTGGTTTCGCCGGTTGACCATTGGATCTTGTACGCAAAGTTAGCCGGGCCTGCATCCAGTACGAGGCTGTTGCCGCCGCAGATGGTGGTATCGTTACCGAGGTGTACTGCCGGTTTCCTGATGTAGGAAAGCTGATAGGTCACGGTATCTGAAGAGCATCCGGTTCTGCCATCAGTGATGATGAAGGAGGCCGAAGTAGCACCGTTCAGATTGAACACGTTGTTATTCTGTGATCTGGGCAGACCAGGTACAGCGTTGGCTGGTGTAACCGCTACCAGTGTATAGGTAGGCAGATATACCTTACCAACTTTGCGCAGGGCGATGCGGCCGTTGTCCGAGCAATTGGACGGCAGGGTAGCTTCCAGTTTCGGTTTATCGCAAGGGTTGATGATCACCCGCTGGATCACATCATCGGCCTTATTACCGCAGGCATCTGTAATACTCCATCTTCTTATAATCGTATATCCGTTACAGATATCTGCCACGTATGGATCTTCAGTATAGATGGCATTTTTCGGGAAACTGTTATCGCAGTTGTCCGTAGCCGTCAGTACCGGTGGTGCAGGGATCTTATCCTGACAGTAGAGTACCACATCGGCCGGAGCTGGCATGATCACCGGTCTGGTGGTGTCTTTTACCGTAAGCACCTGTTTCACAGTGTCGGCGTTGCCGCAGGCGTCTTTGGCGATCCACATCCTGATGATGCGATAGTTGGATGCACATGCGCCTGGTATGGACTCGGTGTAGATCCGGCGACTCAGCACAAGGCCGTTTCCAATAGTGCTGCAATTATCGGATATCTGCACGTTGGTGGCAGGTGCCGGGATATTGTCGCAGCTTACCATGGTATCGGCTGGCGGTCTTACAGTGAACACTGGTCGGGTTGTATCCTGAACAGTGATCACCTGTTTCATTTCTGATTTGTTACCACACTCGTCGGTGGCAGTCCAGGTGCGGATTTCCTGGTAGTTATTGGCACAGTTACCGGATTGTTTGATGGTTTTACTGTTTGTGAATACCTGTATGTTGCCGCTGCAGTTATCGGATGCGGTAATCACAGGCCATGCAGGAACTTTGTCGCAGTCTACCACAGTATCCTTAGGTGCAGGCATGCTGAACACCGGTCGGGTGGTATCCTGTACCTGGATCATCTGTTGTACTGCACGCGAGTTACCACATTCATCAAAGGCGGTCCATTTCCGGTAGATCACATAGTTGCTGTTACAGCTACCCGGATTGTGTACAGCGGAATCTTTAGGTATTACCGTGATGATACCTGGTGTACAGTTGTCAGTAGCGGTGAGGTTGATGCCTGCAGGTATTTTGTCGCAATCCACGGTGGTATCAGCAGGTGTCGGAACATTGAATACCGGAGCAGTCATGTCTTTCACGGTTACTACCTGCCTGAGGGTAACCCCGGTGTTGCAGGCGTCTTTTGAGGTCCACGTGCGGATCAGCAGGTAATTATTGGAGCAATTGCCCGGAAGATCCTGACGTACTTCTACGAATGGTATGATCACTTCTCCGGCACAGTCGTCCATTGCTTTCAGGGCAACGCCAGCCGGCACCTTGTCGCAGTCTACCGTTGTATCTGCCGGAGCAGGAGAGGTGAATACCGGCGCTTTGGTATCCCTGATGGTAATTGTCTGGGAGGTTGTTACCGAGAGATTACATCTGTCGGTGGCGGTCCATGTGCGCGTGATGGTGCTGAGGCAGGGCGAAGTCACTACCGTTACATCACTGTAGGTAACCGTCAGCGGTTCATTATCATAAGGCAGGTGGCTGAACACCGGCGTACCGAAGTACGTGGTATAGTCCTTACCTTTTTCACATTCCACGGTCATGGCCGGCGGAGTGAATGTCACTACCGGGTTGATGGTGATGATGGTGATCTTCACCACGTTGCTGATATTATCGATACATGCACCTGATGTCACGATCCTTCTGTACCAGGTATTAGCGCTGAGTACGCCCGGCTGGTACACATCAGCATTAGCACCCGCGATATTGGCAAACGGTCCGCCTGCGCCAGCGGTGCTTTGCTGCCACTGGTAGGAGTAAATACCGTTACCGCCCGACAACGCATTACTACGTATAGCCATTGGCGTTTCAGTGATACATACATTCTGATCGCGTTGAATGGTATTTCCGAGGATAGGCTTGCGGTTGATCAGCGTTACGCTGGAGCTGGTTGCGTTACATACGCCATTGCTTACCACCCAGGTGAGTTGGGCAGTTTCGCCAGCAGGTACAGTGATCACGGCTTTCCGGTCGTTGATATTGCTGATACCGATCAGTGACGCGTTGTTGCTGGTAACAATCCAGGTACCTTTAGCGCCCGGTACGCCCGGATCGCTGGCATTCATTGTGAACGAGGAGTCGTTACAATGTTCCTGGTTAGTACCGGCATTGGCGGCAACGGGGAGCTGGTAGTTGATGAGTGTTACATCGCTCCAGGTAGCGCTGCAGACGCCGTTTGTTACGGTCCAGCGAAGTACTACGGTGTCGCCAACGTTGATGTTGACCGCGGTAGCAGGATTATTGATGGCTTTGATCACGGCATTGCCTTTTACGATCGACCAGAATCCTTTAGCGCTTGGAACAGACGGTGGATAGGCGGCCATGGTGAAATCACCGTTGTTGTTACACATGGAAATATCCGGGCCTGCATAAGCACTGTCAGCTTTTTTGTAGTTGATCAGCGTAACGGTGCTGCTGGTGCTGGAGCAGGTGCCATTGGCGACAGTCCATTTGAGTATAACGGTATCGCCTATAGGTACTGTCACAGCGGAGGCCGGATTGTTCTTATCCTTGATGTTAGCAAGACCGGGAACACGGCTGACGTCTGTCCAGGTGCCGGTGGCGCTGGCAACACCGGGTTGGCTCGCATTCATGATGAAGTCGGCATTGGTATTACATTTTTCCTGGTCCGGACCTGCATAAGCGGTGATGGCTTCCTTATAGTTGATAATGGTCACCCTGCTGAAAGTGGTATCGCATACGCCGTTGGCGATGGCCCACTGGAGAACGGCGGTATCGCCTACAGGCACGGTTACAGCGGTTGCCGGGTTGTTAGGTGATTTAATAATAGCCCTGCCCGGAACGCGGCTGATATCTGTCCAGATACCAATAGCCGTTGGTACACCCGGACTATTAGCAGTCATGATGAAGTCGCCGGTGTTATTACACAGCTGCTGATTGGCGCCCGCATTTGCTTTGCTGGCCACTGCATAATTGGTGAGATTCAATGTGGCGCTGGTTGAATCACAGAGCCCGTTGGTGATCCACCAGGTGAACGGGACTGTATTGCCGGCAGGCACCATTACAGTGGTATTGGCGAGGGTGCTGTCGGTGATACGGATAACACCGCGGAAAGTGGTGGGGTAACGCCATACACCGTGGGCACCATATTCAGTAGGCGTATTACCGCTAAGCGTGAACAGGGAATCGTTACAGTGTGCCTGATCCTTTCCTACAGTAGCCACAGCCGGCCGCTGGAAGTTGGTGATCTTCAGCGAGGCACTGGACGAATCGCAGTAGCCGTTGGTGATCCACCAGGTGAAGTTGGCCGTTTGTCCGGCTGGCACAATCACCCGCGAGTTGTACAGGGTACTGTCGGAGATGCTGATATTGGTACCAGTGAATCTCCACACGCCTTTAGCGCCGAGTGCCGTAGGCTTGTTACCGGTTAAAGTGAATACCGAGTCGTTACAGTGTGCGTTTATCGGCTGCACGGTTGACTGGTTTACTTTATCATAATTGGTGATGGTCACTTTGGCACTGGACGAGTCGCAGTAGCCGTTAGTGATCCACCAGATGAAGTTGGCCGTTTGTCCGGCTGGCACAATTACCTGTGAGTTATACAGGGTACTATCGGTGATTTTGATATTGGTACCAGTGAACCTCCACACACCTTTGGCACCGAGTGCGGTAGGCTTATTACCTGTTAAGATGTATACGGAATCGTTACACTTAGTTGCAATCGGCTGAGTAGTAGCGGTATTCACCTTGTCGTAGTTGGTGATAGATACTTTAGCACTGGACGAATCGCAATAGCCATTGGTGATCCACCAGGTGAAGTTGGCGGTTTGACCGGCAGGTACGATCACCTGTGAGTTGTACAGGGTACTGTCGGTGATTTTGATATTGGTACCAGTGAATCTCCACACGCCTTTGGCACCGAGTGCCGTAGGCTTATTACCTGTTAAGATGTATACGGAATCGTTACACTTAGCCACAATCGGCTGAGTGGTAGCGGTATTCACCTTGTCGTAGTTGGTGATAGACACTTTAGCACTGGACGAGTCGCAGTAGCCGTTGGTGATCCACCAGGTGAAGGTGGCGGTTTGACCAGCTGGTACAATCACCTGAGGATTATACAAGGTGCTGTCGGAGATCCTGATATTGGTACCAGTGAACCTCCACACGCCTTTGGCGCCGAATGCCGTAGGCTTGTTACCTGTTAAGACATATACGGAGTCGTTACACTTGGCCGTAACTGGCAAAACAGTAGCGGTGTTTACCTTGTCGTAATTGGTGATAGACACTTTGGCACTGGACGAATCGCAATAGCCGTTAGTGATCCACCAGGTGAAATTGGCTGTCTGTCCGGCAGGTACGATCACCTGTGAGTTATACAGGGTACTGTCGGTGATTTTGATATTGGTACCAGTGAATCTCCACACGCCTTTGGCGCCGAGCGCGGTAGGCTTATTACCCGTTAAGATGTACACGGAATCGTTACACTTAGCCGCAATCGGCTGAGTGGTAGCGGTATTCACCTTATCGTAGTTGGTGATAGACACTTTAGCGCTGGATGAATCGCAGTAGCCGTTAGTGATCCACCAGGTGAAGTTGGCTGTTTGACCGGCAGGTACGATCACCTGTGAGTTATACAGGGTGCTGTCGGTGATTTTGATATTGGTACCAGTGAACCTCCACACACCTTTAGCGCCGAGTGCTGTAGGCTTGTTACCTGTTAAAATGTATAAGGAATCATTACACTTAGCCACAATCGGCTGAGTGGTAGCGGTATTCACCTTATCGTAGTTAGTGATAGACACTTTAGCACTGGAGGAATCGCAATAACCGTTGGTGATCCACCAGGTGAAATTGGCGGTTTGTCCGGCAGGTACGATCACCTGTGAATTGTACAGGGTACTGTCGGTGATTTTAATATTGGTACCAGTGAATCTCCACACGCCTTTGGCGCCGAGCGTTGTAGGCTTGTTACCCGTTAAGATGTATACGGAGTCGTTACACTTAGCCACAATCGGCTGAGTAGTAGCGGTATTTACCTTATCGTAGTTGGTGATAGACACTTTAGCACTGGACGAATCGCAATATCCATTAGTGATCCACCAGGTGAAATTGGCGGTTTGTCCGGCAGGTACAATCACCTGTGAGTTATACAGGGTGCTGTCGGTGATTTTGATATTAGTACCAGTGAACCTCCACACGCCTTTAGCACCGAAAGCTGTAGGCTTGTTACCTGTTAAGATGTACACGGAATCGTTACACTTAGCCACAATCGGCTGAGTGGTAGCGGTATTCACCTTGTCGTAGTTGGTGATGCTTACTTTAGCACTGGACGAATCGCAATAACCATTGGTGATCCACCAGGTAAAGTTGGCGGTTTGACCGGCAGGTACGATCACCTGTGAATTATACAGGGTACTGTCGGTGATTTTGATATTGGTACCAGTGAACCTCCACACGCCTTTGGCGCCGAGCGCTGTAGGCTTGTTACCCGTTAAGATGTATACAGAGTCGTTACACTTAGCCGCAATCGGCTGAGTAGTAGCGGTATTCACCTTGTTGTAGTTGGTGATAGATACTTTAGCACTGGATGAATCGCAGTAGCCATTGGTGATCCACCAGGTGAAGTTGGCGGTTTGACCGGCAGGTACGATCACCTGTGAATTATACAGGGTACTATCGGAGATTTTGATGTTGGTGCCAGTGAATCTCCACACGCCTTTGGCGCCGAGTGCTGTAGGCTTGTTACCGGTTAAGATGTACACGGAGTCGTTACACTTAGCTGCAATCGGCTGAGTAGTAGCGGTATTCACCTTGTCGTAATTGCTGATGCTTACTTTGGCACTGGAGGAATCGCAATAACCGTTGGTGATCCACCAGGTGAAATTGGCGGTTTGTCCGGCAGGTACGATCACCTGTGAATTATACAGGGTACTGTCGGTGATTTTGATATTGGTACCAGTGAATCTCCACACACCTTTGGCGCCGAGCGTCGTCGGTTTATTACCTGTTAAGATGTATACGGAGTCGTTACACTTGGCTGCAATCGGCAGGGTAGTAGCGGTATTCACCTTATCGTAGTTGGTGATAGACACTTTGGTGCTGGATGAATCACAATAACCATTAGTGATCCACCAGGTAAAGTTGGCGGTTTGACCGGCAGGTACGATCACCTGTGAATTATACAGGGTACTATCGGTGATTTTGATATTGGTACCAGTGAATCTCCACACACCTTTGGCGCCGAGCGCCGTCGGTTTATTACCCGTTAAGATGTATACGGAGTCGTTACACTTAGCTGCAATCGGCTGAGTGGTAGCGGTATTCACCTTATCGTAGTTGGTGATAGACACTTTGGCACTGGATGAATCGCAATAACCGTTGGTGATCCACCAGGTGAAATTGGCGGTTTGACCGGCAGGTACAATCACCTGTGAATTATACAGGGTACTGTCGGTGATTTTGATATTGGTACCAGTGAATCTCCACACGCCTTTGGCACCGAAAGCGGTAGGCTTGTTACCTGTTAAGATGTATACAGAATCGTTACACTTAGCCACAATCGGCTGAGTAGTAGCGGTATTCACCTTGTCATAGTTGGTGATAGACACTTTGGCACTGGACGAATCGCAATAACCATTAGTGATCCACCAGGTGAAGTTGGCGGTTTGACCGGCAGGTACGATCACCTGCGAGTTATACAGGGTACTGTCGGTGATTTTGATATTAGTACCAGTGAACCTCCACACGCCTTTAGCGCCGAGTGCTGTAGGCTTGTTACCTGTTAAAATGTATAAGGAATCATTACACTTAGCCACAATCGGCTGAGTGGTAGCGGTATTCACCTTGTCGTAGTTGGTGATAGATACTTTAGCACTGGATGAATCGCAGTAGCCATTGGTGATCCACCAGGTGAAGTTGGCTGTTTGACCGGCAGGTACGATCACCTGTGAGTTGTACAGGGTACTGTCGGTGATTTTGATATTAGTACCAGTGAATCTCCACACGCCTTTAGCACCGAGTGCCGTAGGCTTGTTACCTGTTAAGATGTATACAGAATCGTTACACTTAGCCACAATCGGCTGAGTGGTAGCGGTATTCACCTTATCGTAGTTAGTGATAGACACTTTGGCACTGGACGAATCGCAATAACCGTTAGTGATCCACCAGGTGAAATTGGCAGCTTGTCCGGCAGGTACAATCACCTGTGAATTATACAGGGTACTGTCAGTGATTTTGATATTGGTACCGGTGAATCTCCACACGCCTTTGGCGCCGAGTGCTGTAGGCTTGTTACCTGTTAAGATGTACACAGAATCGTTACACTTAGCCGCAATCGGCTGAGTAGTAGCGGTATTCACCTTATCGTAGTTAGTGATAGACACTTTAGCGCTGGAGGAATCGCAATAACCGTTAGTAATCCACCAGGTGAAGTTGGCGGTTTGACCGGCAGGCACAATCACCTGTGAGTTATACAGGGTGCTGTCGGTGATTTTGATATTGGTACCAGTGAATCTCCACACACCTTTAGCGCCGAGTGCGGTAGGCTTGTTACCTGTTAAAATGTATAAGGAATCATTACACTTAGCCACAATCGGCTGAGTGGTAGCGGTATTCACCTTATCGTAGTTAGTGATAGACACTTTGGCACTGGACGAATCGCAATAACCGTTGGTGATCCACCAGGTGAAGGTGGCGGTTTGACCGGCAGGTACGATCACCTGTGAATTGTACAGGGTACTGTCGGTGATTTTAATATTGGTACCAGTGAATCTCCACACGCCTTTGGCGCCGAGCGCTGTAGGCTTGTTACCTGTTAAGATGTATACGGAGTCGTTACACTTAGCCACAATCGGCTGAGTGGTGGCGGTATTCACCTTATCGTAGTTGGTGATAGACACTTTAGCACTGGTTGAGTCGCAATAACCGTTGGTGATCCACCAGGTGAAATTGGCTGTTTGTCCGGCAGGTACGATCACCTGTGAGTTGTACAGGGTACTGTCGGTGATTTTGATATTGGTACCAGTGAATCTCCACACGCCTTTGGCGCCGAGTGCCGTAGGCTTGTTACCTGTTAAGATGTACACAGAATCGTTACACTTAGCTGCAATCGGCTGGGTAGTAGCGGTATTCACCTTATCGTAGTTAGTGATAGACACTTTAGCACTGGACGAATCGCAATAACCATTGGTGATCCACCAGGTGAAGTTGGCGGTCTGTCCGGCAGGTACGATCACCTGTGAGTTATACAGGGTGCTGTCGGTGATTTTGATATTGGTGCCGGTGAACCTCCATACACCTTTGGCACCGAAAGCGGTAGGCTTGTTGCCTGTTAAGATGTATACGGAATCGTTACACTTAGCCGTAATCGGCTGAGTAGTAGCGGTATTCACCTTATCGTAGTTGGTGATAGACACTTTAGCACTGGACGAATCGCAATAACCATTAGTGATCCACCAGGTGAAGTTGGCTGTTTGTCCGGCAGGTACGATCACTTGCGAATTGTACAGGGTGCTGTCGGTGATTTTGATATTGGTACCAGTGAATCTCCACACGCCTTTGGCGCCGAGCGCTGTAGGCTTGTTACCTGTTAAGATGTATACGGAGTCGTTACACTTAGCCGTAATCGGCTGGGTAGCAGCGGCATTCACCATGTCGTAGTTGGTGATAGATACTTTAGCACTGGACGAATCGCAATAACCATTGGTGATCCACCAGGTGAAGTTGGCGGTCTGTCCGGCAGGTACGATCACCTGTGAGTTATACAGGGTGCTGTCGGTGATTTTGATATTGGTGCCGGTGAACCTCCACACACCTTTGGCACCGAAAGCGGTAGGCTTGTTACCTGTTAAGATGTATACGGAATCGTTACACTTGGCCACAATCGGCTGAGTGGTAGCGGTATTCACCTTGTCGTAGTTGGTGATGCTTACTTTGGCACTGGACGAATCGCAATAACCATTAGTGATCCACCAGGTGAAATTGGCAGTTTGTCCGGCAGGTACAATCACCTGTGAATTATACAAGGTGCTGTCAGTGATTTTAATATTGGTGCCGGTGAATCTCCACACGCCTTTGGCGCCGAGCGCTGTAGGCTTGTTACCTGTTAAGATATACACGGAGTCGTTACACTTAGCCACAATGGGCTGAGTAGTAGCGGTATTTACCTTATCGTAATTGGTGATAGATACTTTAGCGCTGGAGGAATCGCAATAGCCATTGGTGATCCACCAGGTGAAGTTGGCGGTTTGTCCGGCAGGCACAATCACCTGTGAGTTATACAGGGTACTATCGGAGATTTTGATGTTGGTACCAGTGAATCTCCACACGCCTTTGGCGCCGAGTGCTGTAGGCTTGTTACCTGTTAAGATGTATACGGAATCGTTACACTTAGCCACAATCGGCTGAGTGGTAGCGGTGTTCACCTTATCGTAATTAGTAATGGTGACTTTCGCGTTGGTAGAATCACAGAAGCCATTGGTGATCCACCAGGTGAAAGTGGCCGTTTGTCCGGCAGGCACAATCACCTGTGAGTTGTACAGGGTGCTGTCGGTGATTTTAATATTGGTGCCGGTGAATCTCCACACGCCTTTGGCGCCGAGTGCTGTCGGTTTATTACCTGTTAAGATGTATACGGAGTCGTTACACTTAGCCACAATCGGCTGAGTAGTAGCGGTATTCACCTTATCGTAGTTGGTGACGGTCACTTTAGCACTGGTTGAGTCACAATAGCCGTTGGTGATCCACCAGGTGAAGGTGGCCGTTTGTCCGGCTGGTACAATTACCTGTGTGTTATATTTTGTGCTATCGGTGATGCTAATATTCTTATTGGTATATCTCCACACACCTTTAGCGCCAAACATGGTTGGGTTGTTACCAGTGAGGGTAAATACCGAATCATTACAATGTGCAGGAATAGCCGCGGCAGTAGCTGTGTTTGGTTTGTCGTAGTTAGAAATGACGGATTTAGCGCTGGACGAATCGCAGACACCATTGGTAATCCACCAGGTAAAGTTGACTGTTTGTCCGGCTGGTACAATTACTTTCGTAGTACCCAGGGTACTGTCAGTGATGGTGATGTTTTTGCCATTATATCTCCATACACCCCTTGCTCCTGTACCTACCGGGGTATTACCGGTCAGGTAGAATACAGAATCATTACAGTGTACCTGATCACCGGCGGTAGCAGCGAGATTAGGTTTCGGGAATACGGTTACTATAATGGAAGCACAACTGGTGTTAGCACAGGCGCCGGCGCCTTCAGCCCTTACATAGTAGGTAGTGGTGCTGGTAAGATCAAACACCACCTGTGAGCTGTCGGCGTTTGCCGATTTCGGTGTGGCCTTCACACTGCCCGGATTGCCGGGGCATGCTCCGGTATACCATCTCCATTTAACAGATTTGCCGGTAGAATCAACCCCCAGTGAGCCTCCCGTTACGGTCAGGGTAGTAGTACCGGAAACACAAAGACTGTCGACCGTAGCCGTGATCCCCGTTGGGGCAGTGGATGGTTTTTCCACACCTACCGAGAAGGGCACATCAATGGAACAGCCGTGCAGGGTATCTTCTTTCGCCGTTAATATAAAATCATAACTACCGGCAGGAGTACCGGCGGGCAGTTTTATTTTGAAGCTACCGGAAGTATTGGCATCTGGCCAGGTGCCTGTGATGGTACTGAAACCTGGCATTACGCGGGTAGTGGCAGGTTTAAGGATATAATCCTTGATAGTATCTGATACAGCGCTGTAGTTGACGGTAAAGGAATCGGTGGTATTACATACCGGCGAGGCGGTAATATTTACAGTTGGAACACTCTTTACCTTCAGCTTAATGGCGGCCGAAGTACTACCCGGACAAACACCGTTGGTAATACTCCAGATCAGTCCAACTGTTTTGGGTGTTGTGGTACCCAATATAGTAGCTATCGCGTTATAATTATTAGGATAATCGATAGATACATCCGCAGCGGTAGTACCTGTAGCCAGGCTCCAGGCACCGGTTTCGCCGGTACCTGGCCGTGTGCCATTCAGCTGAAAGGCTCTTTGTCCGCATTGTGTAACGTCGTTTCCTACCGTAACCGGCGTAAGTGCTTTGGTATTGATCAATGTAACGCGGTTGGTATCGGTACATGCCGCCATCGCATTATTGGTGATCACCCAGAACAGGCGAACGGTATCACCAGGCTGTACGCCTTTGACGGTGGTTTGTGCCGAATTCGGACTTACAATCACCGCTCCTTTATTGTTGCCGTTGAATATCCATACGCCGCTTTGGTCGGCAGGCGGCGTGCTTCTCCTGATATTGAAATCATTGAGGGTACATTGCCTGTATGTGGTATCCACATCTGCTTTTGGCATCGATCGTACCTTCACCCATAAAGTATCGTAGGCGTTACAGGTTTTGTTGTTCAGCACCACGTTGTAGGGAATGTTGCCGGTATCGGTAGGGGTGTGGGTAATTGTAATGATGCTGTCGATGAGAGTGGCGCCGTAATACCATTTCCAGGAAATACTGTCAACAGGTGCACCGGAATTGGTGACCTGCAAGGTGACAGATCCGCCCTTACAAAGTTGAGTTGGGCCACCGGAGATCTTTGTAACGGGTTTTGCATCTACAATTACCTGAGCCTGACCACTGTCCATACATTGCCGGGGCAGACCTGTTAAGGTATCCAGGCCATAATTCGCTATACCTACTGCCCGGTAGCTGGTGGTAACGTTAGGGAAAACTGTGATCGACGGCCCTACGACCTCGGGGGTTACCCTCCATTTATAGGTACTATATCCGCCTGCTGCGGTCACCGTTACCGGATTGCCCTGGCAGATCCTGCCCGAGGAAACGGTTACCTTAGGTTTGGGTAGTACCGTGATTTTAGTGTATTCGGAAGGAGCGGCACAGTTGCTGGCATTGCCCTGTTCCAGGATATTGACGCGGAAGTATATGTCCTTCGGAATAGTACTGGCGCCGGTAAGTGCGCCGGTTTTGAAAACCAGTACAGAGTCACTGGAGCCTGTGATGAGATTTAAAGAGTCAGTTCTTTTCTGCCAGTTAACCGCATCATAGCTGTATTCCCATTGGAACACGGGGTTCTGGAAATAGTTCGTTGGGCTATAGATCGCTTTGATGGTAACAGGAGCGCCTTCACACAACGAAGCCACCCTCAGGGGTGGTTTACTTTGGCCATCGATAAAAGAATAAATATATGGGCTACAATACGTGAACGAGATATCATCTATCGCAATATCGTTACCGCAGCCTCCGGGCCTGTCGTTACCGATCACCAAATCTACCTGCGTGACGCCCCCGGGCGTTTTAAAACCGCCGCCGTACATCTGCCACTGAGGCCCGTCGAGGTTCATGGATACATCATAAGTTTTGAACCGGGCGATGGTATCTTTAGTTGCCGAATTTACTATATAGAAAGTAACGCCGGCATAGTGATAACCATCGGAGTTGCCGGCTGCACAGGTGGCGTTGAATACCTGCAGGCTGTTCAGGTTCATGAACCAGGCACTGAAGTTATACAGAGAACCAGGACAAACCGGTACTTTAGGTTTTACAAAGAAAAATTTAGGATCGTAGGAAGCATTGGCAATAAGCATACCGCCAACAGAGTCGGGACTGTTGCTGCCGGTATGGTCGAGGGAATATACCCATTCAGGTCTGATCTGTGATTGCCAATATACAGTGTAGCTGTTATCAGTGAAATTAGCTCCATTTAAGGGTATAGGTACATAGTTATATCCGTTTTGAGTAGTAGGAGGTACATTAGGATTGGAAACGCTGTTAGGGTCATTCACTTTGAAGTTGCCAAAGTTCTCTTTAAAATCTCCGACACCGGTGTTCTTACCCTGACAGGGAATAATGGAACAATCCTTCACATAAATGGATTTATATACCCGGTACTTTTTGGAGCCTACATATAGCACCGCAGTAATGGTATAAAGGCCTTTATCAAGAAATTTAATGGTCAGCGCATTTTTACCATAAGCCGGGTCAGGAGCTTGTCCTGTAAGAGAGCTGCTATTAGGATCGGAGGTATATAGTATTGTATAGTTTCCCCCGGTGATGGTCCAATCTGCTGAACTGGCGCCTGTGGAGTTCCACAGGAAAGCGTTCACACTGGCAAAGCTGTTCCAGCAGGTGGTGTCCGGCAGGTTGATAAAAGCGTTGCCGTTTGACGGATATTTAGGGGATGGGCCATTGGTAACATACTGGGCATCCACCTGAATGCTGTACAGTACTAGTCCCAGGACCAGGTATAATAAGGTTAGTAGTCGTTTCATAGGTGTAAACAGTTAAGAAAAAAAAGTATCAGGACAGAAACTGGATAAGTTCCTCAGATCCTACTGTACTTCAATTCTTTACATAGAAATTTGCCGCCATGGATTTCAGGTAGGCAAAGGGTTAAGGGAGTGTAAATTGATTTCATAGGCTTCAGGTGTTTATGCATAGTATGGTTAAAATATATGATTAAACTTAAATTAAAATTAGTGATAATATAGAACAATAAAAAAAGTGCAATTAATCATAATGTATTAAAATGTCCAGATAAGTTGGCGATAGGAAATGATGAAAATTGATTCTCAACAGCTTAATAGATGATAAAAAAATATTAGAAAGTTATCCACATTGAGGAGCGAGGGGTTTTTATTTGCACAAGTCTGTGCTTTATTGAATTATTTTCCTACCTTTGCAGACCAAATTTGATGTAAGATGCCCAAAGTAAAGACACATTCCCGTGCCAAGAAGACATTCAAGGTAGGTGGGAACGGACAGATTAAGCGGTTCAAGGCCTTCAAAAGCCACTTACTGACTAAGAAAGCTACCAAGAGAAAACGTAGCCTGAGAGGCAGTACGCTGGTTCACGAAGCCAATCTTAACCTGGTTAAGAGAATGCTCGGAATGCGCTAATTGCTGTCAGAAAATCGAATTTTATAACCTGAGAAAAAACAAAACAAATGCCTCGTTCAGTTAACGCCGTAGCGTCAAGAGCCCGGAGAAAAAGGATCTTAAAGCAAGCCAAAGGCTTCTACGGTAAGAGAAAAAATGTTTACACAGTAGCGAAGAACGTTCTTGAAAAAGGGCTTACTTACAGCTATGTTGGTCGTAAATTAAAGAAAAGAAACTACCGTCAGCTGTGGATCGCCCGTATCAATGCTGCCGTTAGAGCAGAAGGGTTGACCTACTCTGTGTTCATGAATAAATTAGCTTCCAAGAACATCGACCTGAACAGAAAAGTTCTGGCTGATCTGGCTATGAATGAACCAGAAACATTCAAAGCACTGGTAGCTTCCGTTAAGTAAGATTTACCTGATAGTAAATACCCGATAGCTGGCATCCCAACGGATGTCAGCTATTTTGTTTTTAGGGAAGATGCCCAGTATGGCCGAGCCGCTTCCGCTCATGGCCGCATATACCGCTCCTGCCGCATACAGTTGTTCCTTTATACCAGCCAGCACAGGATGTGCTTCGAATACAGGCGCCTCAAAATCATTTACGATTGTATTTTTCCAGGTTTCCACCGGGGTTTGGATCTTTTCCCGGAGGGAATAGTCGGGCTGTTTCGGGGTCAGCTGCCGAAACGCCCAGCCGGTATTTACATGGATCCCGGGATGCACGAGCAGAAACGAATACCCCGAGAGGTCCAGTTCCACTGGCTCCATGACCTCGCCACGACCAGTGGCGAAACAGGGCTTATTGAGAATAAAGAAGGGGCAATCACTGCCCAGTTGGGCTGCATACGCCACAAGGGCGTCGGTAGTTAGTCCTAATTGGAACTTCTGATTCAACAGTTGCAGCATAAAGGCGGCATCGGCGGAACCACCGCCCAGTCCTGCGCCGATCGGGATATGTTTATGCAGATGAATGTTGACGGGCTGTATGTGCGGAAAATCCTGCAGCAACAGATGAAATGCTTTCAGGCATAGATTATCCGCCTCGTTTCCCGGCACGGCAATACCGCTGCTGGCAAAGGTCAATGTAGCAGCCGGAAGCACTTCCAGCGCATCCGTAACCGGTAATGGATAGAATATAGTTTCCAGGTCGTGAAAGCCATCCGTTCGTTTGCGGAGGATATGCAGACCCAGATTTATCTTACAATTCGGAAATACGATCATGTAATTATTATTGCATGGCAAACCTACAGCAACGGCAGGAAATATGAATGCCGGCTGCACATAAATAATGCGGAAATATTATTTGCTTTTGCGGCTGTTTATTTCATCGCGGATAGCGATAGCGCGTATATAGTCTTCCTGCTCCAGTACTTCCTGTAACAGGGTAGTCAGTTCTTCTACATTCATGGACTTCAGATCATCTTCTGTTCCCTTTTCGTGCTCGGAGATGGTAGGGGTAACCGGTTTGCTGCTTTTCTTTCCGGCGGGATCGTCCAGCAGTATACCTGCACTGTTGAGAATATTCTCATATGTGTAGATCGGGCAACCAAAACGAACTGCCAGCGCCAGCGCATCGGAGGTACGGGAATCTATCTCAATGGTTTCATCATTATTGGAACAGATAAGCTTGGAGTAAAAGATGCCTTCCTGCAGGTTACTGATGACAACTTCCTGCAACTCCACATTGAACGCGTTCATGAAGTTCTTCATCAGGTCGTGTGTTAAAGGTCGGCTGGGTTGCATTTTTTCCAGAGCCACAGCAATTGCCTGCGCTTCAAAGCCCCCGATTACGATTGGTAAACGGCGTAGCCCGTTTACTTCCCCCAATACCACGGCATATGAATGTGTTTGCGTAATACTGTGCGATAAAGCAACTATTTCCAGTTCTATTTTTCTCATATCTGTCTTGCGTTGTCGCTGAATAGTTTGTAAGACCGTGAAGTTAGAAAAATATTCCTTATCTAAAAAAAATCTATAATGATAAATACAATATGAGAATTAAAAATTATAAATCAGGCATTACGAATAGTGACGTGCTGTTGATAAATGATCTACCCGTTGCCACCATTCGTAATGCCTGATACCTGACAGCTTTAATTCTTTAATTTTTTCACTGCTTCCGTCAGCTTGGGTACTACTTCAAAGGCATCACCTATTATGCCATAGTCAGCAGCTTTGAAAAAAGGCGCTTCAGGATCTTTATTGATCACTACTATCACCTTACTGCCGTTAACGCCTGCCAGGTGTTGGATAGCGCCGGAAATGCCTACCGCAATATAGAGGTTGGGGCGTACGGTCAGCCCTGTCTGGCCCACATGTTCGTGGTGAGGCCGCCAGCCTGCATCGGCTACCGGGCGGGAACTGGCAGTAGCTGCACCCAGTGCTTTGGCCAGGTCTTCCAGGATACCCCAGTTTTCCGGGCCTTTCATACCACGTCCGCCACTCACAATAATTTCCGCTTCAGTTAAAGGAACATCACCGCTCACGGTTTCTGTTTTCACCACTTTTACTTTGAAGTCTGCGTCATTGATAGCGGGAGAAAACGCTTCCACCTGCGCTGTTGCCGTATCCGGCGTCAGCGCGAAAGTATTCGGAATAACTGAGATGACTTTCTTATCGGAGGTGATATTGATATTCGCAAATGCCTTACCGGAGAAAACATTCTTTTTCACTACAAAACCATTTGCAGTATCAGGGTAGGAGATGGCGCCTGCTACCAGACCAGCTTTCAGCCTGGCAGATACTCTCGGCGCAATGGCTTTACCGTCGAAATTGTGAGGGAAAATAACCACTTTGCTGCCTTCTTTTTCCGCTGCTTCTGCAATTATTTTGGTGTATACGATGCTTTCCACTTCATGCAAACGGGCATCTGCGGCGTGTAATACCTTCTGAGCGCCGTAATTACCAAGCGCCGTCAACTCGGCAGAATCAACAGGGCCCAGCACCAGCGCGGTGGCCGTAGTGCCCAGCTGTTGTGCTACTTTGGCGCCGTATTGTATTGCTTCCAATGCCGCTTTCTTGATCTTTCCCTGTGCCTGATCTGCAAATATTAATATAGACATGAATAAGTTAATTAGTAGTTGAGAAATTTTGTACAGTAAACCTTAGATGACCTTTGCTTCTTCGTGGAGCAGTTTCACCAGCTCGTCCACGTTATCCGGACTAACCAGTTTCACCCCTGCCTTTGCCGGAGGCAGCTCAAAGCTAACCACCGCTGTAAGCGTATCGGCCGCAACAGGCTCTACTACTGTTAATGGCTTGGTTCTGGCAGCCATGATACCACGCATATTGGGGATACGCGCTTCGGCCATACCCTTCTGGCAGGATACCACCACCGGAAGCGACACTTCGCATATTTCTTCTCCTCCTTCAATCTCCCGGTTTATAGTAGCCACCGTGCCATTCAGATCAAATTTAGCTGCAATCGATACATAAGGCAATTCCAGTAATTCCGCTACCATTCCCCCGATGCCGGAGCCATTGTAGTCGATGGTTTCTTTACCGGTGAAAATAATATCGTATTGTTTGCTCTTTGCATGAGCTGCTATCTGTGAAGCGATATAAAAGCTGTCCGCGCTGTCGGCATTAATGCGGAAAGCTTCATCGCCTCCCAACGCCAGGGCTTTGCGGATAATAGGTTCGCAATCAGCACCGCCTACGGTCACAAGGTGTACATCAGCCCCGATCGTTTCTTTCAACTCCAGTGCCCTTACCAATGCATACCATTCGTCATACGGGTTAATAATAAACTGTACGCCAGCCTCATTGAATTTCGTGTTGTTGTCCGTGAAAGCTATTTTTGCAGTCGTGTCCGGAGTTTTGCTGATACATACTAAAATCTTCATGGCCATAAACTGTTTTGGTTTAAAATGCGGTATTAGCAAATATATTTAAATAATATACGCCAACCGCAGCCTGGAATATGATTTTAATCAGCATAACAATTGATACATATTGAACATTTAAATAATAAACCGGATGGACAGGATTGAACAGATAAAACAGTTCCTGAAAGCAACACCGAGCGACAGCTTTCTGAAACATGCACTGGCATTGGAGTATATCAAGATCAACGACGACGGGGCCGCAAGACAGCAGTTTGAAGAACTGCTCGCACATGAGCCAGGATATGTAGGTTCCTATTACCATCTCGGAAAGTTGCTTGAAAGGGCAGGAGATAATGTCGGCGCTATCAGTATTTATGAAAAGGGCATGGCAGTGGCGAAAGCAGCCAATGAAAGGCATGCTTATAATGAGCTGCAATCAGCATATGAAGACCTGGTATATTGATTTATTCACCCAACAAGAACGGAATGCCTCAGCAGTTATTAACGCATCTTTCAGCATTTATTAATCAACAACATTTATTTGATCCTACACAGAAAATACTGCTCGCAGTCAGCGGGGGAGTGGATTCTGTAGTCATGGCACACCTCTTTAAGGCAACTGGTTTTCAAACAGGCATTGCTCATTGCAACTTCCAGCTGCGGGGCGAAGAATCGGCGCGCGATGAAGCATTTGTGCGCGAGCTGGCTGCCAGTCTGGATTTGCCTTTCCATCATATACAATTCGACACCGTCGCATATGTGGAAGAAAATCGTGTAACCATTCAGGTAGCCGCGCGGGAACTGCGCTATCATTGGCTGGAGGAAGTGCGGGCCGCAGCAGGATACGCATTTATTGCCACTGCCCATCATTTGCAGGACAGTGTGGAAACTGCCCTGATGAACTTCGCGAAAGGCACTGGTATAGCAGGTTTACACGGTATCCTGCCGAAGCAGGACCGGCTTATCCGTCCGCTGTTGTTCGCGGAAAAGGAAGCACTGATTGCATACGCCGCACTGCATAACCTGAGTTATGTGGAAGATAGTTCAAATATAACGGATAAGTATACACGTAATTTCTTCCGGCACCAGATCATACCAAAGCTGCAGGAAGCATTTCCAGGTGCAGTGAAGAACATGGCGGCTACAACAGACCGGATGAAGGAAGCGGAAATGCTTTACCAGGAGGCAATGGCACGGCATCGGAAACGTTTGTTGTTCGCCGAAGGGAAAAACTGGAAAGTACCGGTACTGAAATTACAGAAGAGCGTACCCTTGCAAACAATTGCCTGGGAACTGTTTCGTGGATTCGGTTGTACGGCAGCTCAGACGCACCAGGTGCTGACGCTGCTCGAAAGTGAATCCGGCAGATACGTGGAAACAACTTCTCATCGCATCATCCGCAACCGTCAATGGCTGCTGATTACACCCCGTGAGCAGGATGATGCAACGCTGATTGTTATTGAAGACGGGCAACACCATGTCCGTTTCGGAAACCGACAGCTGCAGATAAAGACCCTGGAACGCGGCGCCGGAATTATCCCCGCTGCACCCGAAATAGCCTGGCTGGACGCTTCCCGGGTGAAATTTCCGCTGTTGCTGCGGAAATGGAAACAGGGCGATTACTTCTATCCACTGGGGATGACCCGTAAAAAGAAAGTGAGCCGCTTCCTCATAGATCAGAAAGTTTCCCTGCCCGAAAAAGAAAACACCTGGGTATTGGAATCAGATAAACGTATTCTCTGGATCGTGGGTATGAGGGTAGACGACAGGGTGAAGATCCTGGATAAGACGCAGCTCGTGCTCAGCCTGGAGCTGAGAAATGCCAGCGAAATATAACATCCCGGTATATTAAAAATGCCTTTATGAGCAAGGATTTACAAGCTACGAAGGAGTTGCTGGATCAGCTGAATCAACAGATACGCGGCGCCATTACAGCGGGTAAGCGCGATACGAATTATCCACAGCAGATACTGTTTGTATTGCTGGCCGCGTTCTTTTATCAGCATGTAACGAAGGGCGGGTTTGCCCAACTGCTATACAACGCAAAAGGTGCTTACCTGGACGATATGGAAGGTATGCGCATTGAAGCAGAAGCTTCGGTTGCGCATGAATATTATACACAGGCAATACAGGCATGCCGTGAAAGCCTGGCTGGATGAAGGTTCGCGGGGAAACTAAGTTGCCTGCCGGTCCGCACAAAATGAAAATGGACAAACCGGAAACCAGCTTGTCCATTTCTTTGTGACCCCGTCAGGATTCAAACCTGAAACCTTCTGATCCGTAGTCAGATGCTCTATTCAATTGAGCTACGGAGCCATATCGTTTGTGATTGGATGGCAAAGGTAGGAGTTTTTTTGAAACTACCAAACAGTTATTAAAAAAAAGTTCTCCAATCTTCTGATTTACACTTACTTTTACAGCCGTAGTTTAACATATTATAAGAAGTGAAAATTCAACTCTGGAGCATAGGAAAGGAACATGATCCATATATTCGTGATGGAATGGCGGTTTTTCAAAAGCGTCTGCAACATTATGTTGATTTTGAAGTGAAGCTGATCCCGACGGTGAAACAGGCTGCCAGCTTATCTGTACCGGAGCTGAAAAAACAGGAGGCGAAAGTGATATTGGATATGTTGCAGCCGACCGATTATCTGCTGGCGTTGGACGAATACGGGAAAATGATGACCACTGTGCAGTTCGCGGATTTTTTGCAGCAACGTACGAATGCAGGAACCAGGCAGCTCATCATCCTGATTGGCGGCGCCTATGGCATTGATCAGAGCCTGTTGCAACGTGCGCAACTGAAAATGTCGTTGTCGCAGCTGACCTTTCCTCACCAGCTGGTGCGCCTTATTTTCACCGAGCAGTTGTATCGCGCTTATACGGTGTTAAATCGTGAAAAGTATCATCATCAATAATTAAATTTACGAATCACATAACCCTTTTTGTATATGACGCTTTCTATTAGTCTGATCATTATCATTATCACCTGCCTTATATCTTATACCGCTTTATCGAACGAAAGCCAGCTGGATAAACTCAGTTTGCAGCCTTACATGGTAAGCCGCTACAATCAATACTACCGCTTTGTAACATCAGGTTTTGTGCATGCGGATTTTCAGCACCTGCTTTTTAATATGCTGACGCTTTACTTTTTTGGCAGCTTTATAGAAGAAGTTTTTGTCGGCCTCTTTGGGAATAAGCTGGTGTATGTTATTTACTATCTGCTGGGGATCGTTGTAGCTAACCTGCCTTCCTATTTTAAACACCGGAACGATTCCTATTATTCTTCGCTGGGAGCCTCCGGGGCTATATCTGCGATCGTGTTCACCAGCATCCTGATCAGTCCGTGGAGCTCTATTTATCTATTCTTTGCACTGCGTTTGCCTGCGGTTATTTATGGCCTGTTATTCCTGGCAATATCTGCGTACCTGTCGAGACGGGGAGGAGGAAATATCAATCACGATGCGCACCTGTGGGGAGCTTTGTATGGATTGGTTTTCCCATTGGTATTCCATCCTGAACTGGGAACCAGGTTTGTATACATGCTTACACACCGCGGGGGCATTTTGGGATAGGCGTTACCGTTATCAATTAAGAATATCGCATTTTCCCCGGCATACCTTGTGACCGGTAATCTGCTTAAACAATCTGACAGGATTACCGGTTAAGCAATTATAAAATTCAAACTTATATGGAAATTAAACGTATCGGCTCTCAACCTTCTGCGCAGGGCCCTGGAGAATATTTTACGGGAACAGTCAGGATCGATCCGTTAATCAGTCCGCCTGATCCGGCGCGGGTAGCGATGGCACTCGTTACATTTGAGCCGGGTGCACGCACCGCCTGGCATACTCACCCTTTAGGACAAACGCTGATCGTTACTGCAGGCTGTGGCTGGGCGCAACGCGAAGGTGGCCCCCGGGAAGAGATCCGGCCCGGTGATGTAGTGTGGTTTGCCCCGGGTGAGCGGCACTGGCACGGCGCTACTGCCACAACAGCCGTGAGCCACATTGCTATCCAGGAAAAAGAGAACGGCTCTCCGGTCGACTGGATGGAGCATGTATCGGATGATCAATACCAATCCCGCTAATAACATCTATTTAAAAACAATTGAAAATAAAAATGGACAAACTGATTACAGTTTGTCCATTTTTTTGTGACCCCGTCAGGATTCAAACCTGAAACCTTCTGATCCGTAGTCAGATGCTCTATTCAATTGAGCTACGGAGCCTTTTCCCGCTTGGGATGGCAAATGTAGAATAAAATTTTATTCTAACAAATTATTTTTCAATTTTTTATATCTGAATACTTTTTATCAGATAATTTTCTTTGATAGAAAATGCTGCAATACCATTGCAGCATTTTCTCTTTTGTGACCTCATCAGGATTCAAACCTGAAACCTTCTGATCCGTAGTCAGATGCTCTATTCAGTTGAGCTATGAAGCCATTTCCCGTTTTGGGATGGCAAATGTAGGAATAGTTTTAAATTAAACAAAAAAAGTGTAAAAAATATTTTACTACGGTAACGGATAAACGTAATTAACTGGTAAAGTGAGGATTGACCGGCATCGCCGGATTGTTGTATATTTAGCAGGTATCAACCGTTAAACATATGCCCGCAGGTTATTCCACCAACCCGCTTTATAAGAAGCTTGGTTTGAAAGAAGGACAAGTGATCCGGGTGATTAATGCGCCAAAGGATTACGATGTGCTTATCGGAGAGATAATTGGGAAGGTAACGATGATAAAGAAACCCGGCGCTGAGCCCGACTTTATCCATTTTTTTACCAATAGCGTAAAGGAGCTGGAAGCTACTTTGCCGTTACTGAAGAAGGAAATTAAGAAAGATGGAATGATATGGGTATCCTGGTATAAGAAAAGCGCGGGATTGAAAACTGAAATAACAGAAAACCTGGTCAGGGATACGGCATTAGCTATTGGCCTGGTAGATGTGAAGGTATGTGCCGTTGATGATCATTGGTCGGGGTTGAAGCTGGTATTCCGTCTGAAAGACCGATAGATTAATTAAGAATGGAGAGCGAATTAACAGAGATAGCCATGTTAATCCGTTCTCCATCCGGAATAGCAGCCGAAATTTATCGTTGCAGCAATGCCATTGCTCTTTCACAAATATGTTCTACGGTGAAACCAAATTCACGCATCATCACTGGTCCGGGGGCTGAAGCGCCGAACCTGTCTATCGAAATTATATCTCCCTTATCTCCTGTATAACGGTGCCAGCCCTGTGATACACCGGCTTCCACTGAAATCCTTGCCGTTATGGCCGGCGGTAACACCTGATCGCGGTAAGCCTGCGATTGTGCTTCAAAAAGTTCCCAGCTGGGCATGGATACTATACGCACCGCTATATGAAACGCCTGTAATTTTTCCCGGGCTTTTACAATCAGATCCACTTCGGCGCCTGTTGCCATCAGTATCAGCTCCGGTTTTGCATCCTGGGCATCCGCCAGTATATACCCGCCGTATCGCAGTCCATTGGCGGCGGCGTACTTGCTGCGATCCAGTGTCGGCACGCTCTGGCGGGAGAGGATCAATGCCACCGGCTTATCCGGCTGCAACACTGCCACCTGCCAGGCGCATAGTGTTTCATTGGCATCGCCGGGGCGTATCACCACCAGATTAGGTATGGCTCTTAGCGCCGCCAGCAATTCTACGGGTTGGTGCGTAGGGCCGTCTTCACCCATAGCAATACTATCGTGTGTGAATACATAAAAAACCTTCAGATCTGATAACGCCGCCAGCCTGATAGCCGGCCGCATATAATCTGAGAACGTAAGGAAAGTAGCACTGTAAGGCAAGATGCCACCATGCGCAGCCAGTCCGTTTGATATGGCGCCCATCGCGTGCTCCCGCACACCATACTGAATATTCCTGCCTTCATAACTCCATACACCACCGGCGGCCCCCTGCAGATCTCCCTTTTTCATCAGCGGACTTTCAAAATTGCCGGCATCCTTTAGTTCCGTATTGGTGGAGGTGTTCAGATCCGCCGATCCGCCAATGAAACCCGGCAGATGTTTGAAGAAGGCCTGTATCACTTTCCCTGAGGCTGCCCTGGTGGCAATTCCTTTAGGATCGGCTGCAAAAGGAGTGAGGTCTTTGTCCCAATCTTCCGGCAAAATTTCGTGTATCAGTGACCGTAGTTCCTTCGCCAGATCCGGATATTTCTGCGCATAAATGACCATTCGCTCATCCCATTTCAGACTATGCTGTTTACCTTCCTCCACTGCCTTGCGGAAATGTGCAAGGGCTTCATCCGGAATCAGGAAATCGGGCGACACGGGCCATCCCAGGTTCTCCTTTGTTTGCTTCACTGCCTCAACACCTAACGGCGAACCGTGGGCAGCACAGGTATCCTGCTTGGGCGAGCCATACCCCAGATGCGTACGCACGAGGATAATAGAAGGCCGGTCTATCTCCATCTGCGCTGCGCGGATCGCCTGGTCAATAGCTTCCAGGTCATTTCCATCTGCTACTTTCTGCGTATGCCATCCATACGATTCAAACCGCATAGCATGATCCTCTGTAAACGTCACCGGTGTGGCAGAGGCCAGTGTGATCCGGTTGTCGTCATACAGGTAGATAAGTTTGCCCAATCGCAGATGTCCGGCAAGGGAAGCTGCTTCCGCCGCTACTCCCTCCATGAGGTCGCCGTCGCTGACGATGGCGTAAGTATAGTGGTCCACTACCAGATCGCCCGGCCGGTTATATTTCGCCGCCAGATAGGCCTCCGCCATCGCTACGCCCACGCCATTCGCAAATCCCTGCCCCAATGGCCCAGTTGTTACTTCTACTCCCGGTACCAACCCACGCTCCGGATGCCCTGGTGTTTTGCTGCCCCATTGCCGGAATTGCTTTATTTCCTCCAGCGGCAGATCATATCCCGTCAGGTGCAATAAACTGTACAGCAACATCGACCCGTGACCGGCAGATAATATAAACCTGTCGCGATTAAACCACTCCGGATCCGTAGGATTATGCCGTAAAAATCTTGTCCATAAAACATATGCCATCGGCGCCGCACCCAACGGCAAACCCGGATGCCCGCTGTCGGCTTTTTGTACTGCGTCTATCGATAAAAAACGGATGGTATTGATACATAATTGATCCAGTGCCGTTGGATTAGGAATCACGGAGGTAATGGTGCTCATGGGATTTTCGTTTAGCGTGAAAAAATAAACACACTTAACTCAACAAACTTTATGCTCATAAGGTTGCCTGGTATTTTTTAATTAGTCTACCAAAGTTATAGACTTTTAAAAAAATATTGTATTATTGTAGTCTTGACAGCTTTCCGGTCCACATCGGACAATTTCATCCACCTGTTAACATTTACTCATCTTTTTCAAAAAAGCGGACATGGATACATCATTACACTTAGTGGGGAAATTCTGTTGTGTGAAATATGCTACAGATCGATGTTGGGAAATATAACTGTAGAATAAAAAAAGCCGGAACTGTTGGCGCAGCTCCGGCGGGTAAAACGTAAAACAAGGCGGCGGATCACTTTTCAATGATCGTATTGGCGTACGGTCACCGGCCTCATTTTTTCATACCAAAGTAAAGATAATGAAAATTGCTATTGCATGCAGCTGCGGGCTGCTGCTGGCGGCAACCTCATGGTCGCAGGAGCGACATGCCGACACTTCTCAACATGGCCACCGGGCCATTATCCAGAACAACATCTCTCTTTCCGGACGAATTATTGATGCCAGCACCCAGCAACCTATCGGGGGAGCGCTCGTTCACATCAAAGGCACTACCCATGAGGTGCAAACCAGCACCAACGGGGAGTTTGCCTTTCTCACCGGGCAAAAAGTACCTGTTATTTACCAGATATCTTCACTGGGTTACAAACTAAAGGAAGTGTACGCTGATAAATCAAATATGGGCAATATTCCATTGGAAGAGCTCAGCACGCAGCTGAATGATGTGGTGGTAGTAGGATATGGTACCCAGAAGAGAAAAGACCTCACCAGTGCTATCGCTTCCGTGAAAGGGAGTGAAGTGGCTATCGTGCCTGTAGCCAGTTTCGACGCCCAGTTGCAGGGAAAGGCCGCCGGGGTACAGATCAATTCCAACACCGGTGTGCCGGGAGATGGGGTGTTCGTAAGGGTACGCGGCACTACTTCCATTAATGCCGACAATAACCCCCTGTATATCATCGATGGGGTTTTTATGAACAATACCAGCCTGCAAACGGTGAACACCGGCGGCCGGGCTACTTCTCCACTGGCGGATATCAATCCGGCTGATATTGAAAATATTGAAGTATTGAAAGACGCCAGCGCAACGGCTATTTATGGTTCCCGGGGCGCCAACGGCGTGATTATCGTGACCACCCGCCGCGGCAACTATAACAGCAAGGCTAAAGTGAATGTAGATGTTTCCTCCGGTACCGCCTGGGCTCCGAAACTGTGGGATCTCACCACCGGTCCTCAACATGCGGAATTGATCAACGAATTCTACAAAAACTCCTACGCCGATGCCATAGCCGCCGGCGATGCGGCAGGCATACAGAAATACAAATACCTCCCTTTCCGTGCGCTGAACGATAATCCCAATGCGACTCCTGCACCGAGAGGTCTACCGCAGGATCAGCAAACTTACGATCGCCTGGGACGCATCTTCCGCAATGCCAGCCTGCAAAACTATAATCTTTCCCTCTCCGGCGGAAACAAGGAAACCAGGTATTATTTCGGTGGTGGATATGCTAAACAGGACGCCATCCTGAAACCCCTGTCTTTTGAACGGGCCAGCTTCAAGCTGAATATAGATCAGCGGGTGAACGACAAAATTACGGTGGGAGCCAGTAACAACTTTTCCCGCACTGCCCGCAGCCAGGGCAGGGCAGGCGACGGTCCGCAGGGAGGTTTGCTGCAGGCTGCCCTCCATACGCCTACCTACCTGCCGGAAACCAATCCGGATGGCACTCCCGCCCGCTGGGCCGGATTCGATAATGTACAGGTGCTCATCGATAACTACGACGTACACACGACCAGTGTTCGCTATATCGGTAATCTTTACCTTGATGCAGCCTTGCTGCCTGATCTGAAATTCCGCAGTACCATCAGTATCGATTACAACAACTACAACGAGTCAGAATACTGGAACAATTTCACCCAGTTGGGCGCCAGTCCTACCAATGGCCTTGCCACTTCTGCCATTACGCAGAACACTGCCTGGATCAACGAACAAACATTATCGTGGCGAAAACACATCGGCAGTAAACACTTCTTTGGGGTACTGGTGGGAAATACTTTACAGAGCAACACCCTGGCGCTTACCTCTGCTCAGGGAACGGGGTTTCCGAACAATGCTTATAAGGATATATCGTCAGCGGCTACACGAACTTCGGCACAAACCTGGACGAGGAATAATCTGTCGTCGTTCTTCTCCCGTATCGACTATAACTATGCTGGCAAATATTATATCGAAGCCAGTCTCCGTGCCGACGGCTCGTCCCGCTTTGGCAGCAACTACCGCTGGGGCTACTTCCCGGCAGTGAGTGCGTCGTGGCGGCTGAAGGAAGAAGGCTTCCTCAAAACAGTAAACACCATCAGCGACCTGAAACTGCGTGCCAGTTACGGTATTACGGGAAACCAGTCTGGCATCAGCGATTTCGCTGCACGAGGCCTCTGGTCCGGCGGATACGGCTACCCGGATAACAGTAGCGGCGATCAGCCTGGCACGGCTCCGTTACAGCTGCCCAATGCAGATCTGCACTGGGAAAAAACGAGTCAGCTGAATGGTGGTGTCGACCTGGGGTTATTCAACGGCCGCATCAATCTTACCGCTGATGTGTACTACAAATATACCAGCGACGTGTTGCTGCTGTTACCCAAAGCCGGCGCGACCGGCTTCAGCAATGCCTATAGCAATGCCGGAGAAATTAGTAACCGCGGATATGAGATCGGACTGAATACGACTAATATCACTTCCCGCAACTTTACCTGGGCCAGCAATTTTAATATCGCAGGAAATACCAACCGCATCGAGAAATTGCCGGTACCGGTATACCAGTATAACCGCGACTGGATCATCATGCAGCAGGGATCACCGATGTATTCGTTCTGGTTATACAAACAGCTGGGAGTGGATCCGCAGACGGGGAACGTGATCTTCGAAGGCGCGAAGGATGGGAAAATCCCGGTAGCCGCCCGCCAGGTAATGGGAAATGCAATGCCAAAGTTCTACGGCGGTTTTAGCAACACCTTTACCTATAAAGGTTTCGACCTGAGTATACTGTTATCCTTCCAATATGGCAATGACGTTTATAATCTCAATCGTTTCTTCGGAGAAGGAGGCGGTACCCGCGATGCCAACAGGGTATTGTTTGCTGATCAGCTGAATCGCTGGCAGAAGCCGGGCGATATCACTGATGTGCCCCGCCTCACTGCATACGGGCTGAATTATACAGTGGACCAGAATAGCCGTTTCCTGGAAGATGGTTCTTTCCTCCGGCTTAAAACGCTCACTTTCGGTTACACCATACCTAAATCTGCCAGCGAGCGATTACGCATACAGCAACTACGTGTATACTTCACCGGTACCAATCTCTGGTTGCTGACGAAATATACCGGTGCTGATCCTGAATCCAATGTAACGGGGATACAAACCGTACAGGGACTGGATCTCGGCACTCCGCCGCAGCCGCGTAGTGTACAATTTGGACTGAATGTAACTCTCTGATTTTTTCAACGATTCATTATGAAAGCTTATCTGAAATATATCATCGTAATACTGACACCGGCAACTATGTTGTCGTGCAGGAAGTTTCTGGACGTGACTCCCAGAGATGCTGTGTCAGATGAAACTACCATCATCGATAAAACCTCTGCCAGCACTGCGCTGCGGGGAGTATACCGGCGCCTCGGCGCCGATGGTTACTACGGCACGCTGTTCCAGACTTTCGGCTACCTGCCTGGCGATAATGTGCAATGGACCGGCTCACAGTCTATCATCCAGCAATTTATCACACACAGGATTGCTGCAGATAATGGCAACCTGCAAACAGTATGGTCGGCCATTTATGCCACCATCAATGGTGCCAACAACGTTATCGCCAAAGTGCCGGCGGTAAAGGATGCCTCTTTTACGGAGGCCGACCGGAAGCAGATCACCGGCGAAGCTTATTTTATCCGTGCACTATGCTATTTCGATCTGGCCCGCACGTGGGGAAATGTACAGATAACGCTAACGCCTACACTGAGTAAAGCAGATAAGACGGATATTGGCAATAGCACACAGGCGCAGGTTTATCAGCAGGTATTGAGTGACCTGAATGCCGCGGATTCACTGCTGCTGCCGCCATCAGTAGCCAATCCGGTACGGGCTAATCAGGAAACAGTGTGGGCATTGAAGGCCAGATATTACGGCTATCAATCGGGATGGGCGCAGGCAGAAGCCTATGCGACAAAAGTGCTTAGCGACGTGAAAAACTACAGCCTGCTAAAGCCTTACAGTGCATTCTTTACGCCAGCCAGTGCAGTTGCCACACGCGAATCGGTGTTTGAACTGTCGTACAGCGCTACTTATCTGAGCGGGCATCGTAGTAACTGGCAGCCGCCGGCTAATGGAGGTACACGGCAATGGGCACCGTCGGATGCTTTTGTAACGCTGGTAAATGATCCGCAGACAGGAGGGAACCGGAACGCACTGATTGCAAAAACAGCCGCTGGCCTGTGGTATGGAAATCTGTATTACCGGAGTCCGGCTACCGACCCTGCGTACGTCATCCGTATTGCGGAACTGTACCTGATACGCGCGGAAGCGCTGGCGGAACAGGGCAAACTGGCAGCAGCCAAACAGGATCTCGATCAGATCCGCGACAGGGCAGGGCTGGCGCCTTCAGCAGCTACTGGGAAAGAAGAACTGCTGCTGGCAATAGAGAACGAGCGGAGAGTGGAATTTGCCTTTGAACCGCACCGGTGGTTCGACCTCGTGCGTACCGGCAGGGCCGCGGCCGTACTGAATATCACCAACCCCCGCTTGTACCTGTTCCCAATACCAGCTAACGAAATCAGCTTGTCGAACGGACATCTCAAACAGAACGATGGTTACTGATTACATCACGCTATAACAATATTCAACCATGAGCTATACAATTACGGGAGAAACTCCCGCCTGGAAAAATTACTGGAAAACAGGGTTCAGGGTATGTTTTATCTGGTTCCTGCTACAGGCATTGCCGCTGGACTGGAAATTCTTTCAACACCTGTTTTCGTCCGGTATTTTTTACCTGCATTACGAAGATATTTTCACGCTGGCGAATTATACAACACGCTTTTCGGCAGGACCAGCCACATTCACAGACTGGACGATACTATTCCTGATCGCTGTTGTTGGTGCAGCATTATGGACCTACATAGATAATAACCTAACGCGTTCATATGATGCTGCCTGGTACTGGCTTCGCGTATTGCTGCGTTACCGGCTGGCGCTGGCTTTGCTGGCATACGGATTCCTGAAATTCTTTGCCCTGCAGGCGCCTTATCCTTCGCTCAGCAGCCTGAATACACCATACGGTGCTTTTACACGATGGAAGTTATTTTCTCTCAGCCTGGGCATCGTACCGTCTTATGAATTGTTTCTGGGCCTTGTGGAGATCATACTGGCGTTATTGCTGTTGTATAGGAAAACAGCGGCTATAGGCGCTTTTATCTTTCTCATCTTTTGCGGGAATATCTTTATTTCAAATCTGGCCTATGAAGGTGGTGATGTGGTATACAGCCTGTTACTGATCACCTATGCTATAGCCATATTGAGTTTTGATCTGCAAAGGATCATCCGGTTGCTGGTGTTGCAGCAACCAACGGCGGCTGCCACTTTCAGGCCGGTATTCGACGGCATAAAAAGATACGGAAGACTTTTGCTAAAGACGGCATTCCTGTTATTTTTCGTTGTTGTATACGGCATTAAAACCGGCGCCGGTGCAAAAAAAGATCCCTATCAATATCCCGCTGCCAAAGGATTGCCGGCGATCAGCGGATTGTATAATGTTGCTTTATTTGTATGGAACAATGATACATTGCCTTATTCGCAAACAGATACTATCCGTTGGAAAGATGTGGTGTTTGAAGAATGGAATACACTTAGTATCCACACCAATGTACCGGCTTTGATAGATTCTAACAACCAGCATCTTGTTTTGAAAGATAACGGAAACCGGTTGTACGAAATTGAAGGCAGTAACGGCCGGCATTATTATAGTTATGCAGCAGATACGGTACATCAGCTGCTGGGATTGCGTAACCGGCATCCCCGGCTGGAAGCCGAAACCCTTTCCCTGCGCTATTCACGGCCCGACAGTAATCGTGTGATTCTGACAGGAATTACTTCCAGGTATGACTCCGTTTATGTGGTACTGGAAAAAATACACAAGCGATACCTGTTGGAAGAAGTAGCAAATGGAGGCGGTAGAAACAGAAAACTGAAACTTTAAATTTTTTATCATGGAGCAGATTACATCACCACTGGCGCCGGCAGCAAAGCACCGTACATCCGGTACGCTGCCGGAAACACAGCTGCCTGCATGGAAAACATATCAGCTGATCCTTTTCAGGATAGCGTTTATTTTCTTCATTGCGATTGCTGTTCCTAACAGCATAGAATGGTATAAACAGTTGGCGCAGTTGAATTGGCTGCACCTGAACTACCGCGATCTGTACGATATTGCGCGCTTCGGATCAGGTATCAATTTCCTCGGCAGCACTATTTTTGGCAGCACCTTGCTGGGGTATGCCAACTGGATCACCACCTTGCTGATTGCCGTTGCAGGAGGTCTGCTGTGGACTGCCATCGTAAAGGTCCGCAGGCTGCCGCGTAAAGAGTATTACAACGCCTGGTATTGGCTGCGGGTAGTAGTGAGATATCGTGCTGGTATCGGCATCATCGGTTTTGGGTTCACAAAGCTATTGCCGCTGCAGATGCCTTATCCATCTTTCGGTATTCTTAATACCAACTTCGGAGATCTGACGGCACAGAAAATCTATTGGTTGTCGATCGGTATTGTGCCCTGGTACCAGGTATTTGCGGGAGTAGTAGAGGTAACTGCCGGTACACTTTTATTTTTCAGGAAGACAACCACGCTGGGGGCCGTGCTGTTGCTGGGAGCATTGGGAGATATTGTTTATGTGAACTTTGCCTATGATGGCGGCGTACATGTATACAGCAGCTATTTCGTACTGCTGGCGGCTTTATTGCTGGTGAACGATGTGCCTAAGATCTATCGTTTGTTAGTGCAGGAACAGTTTACCATACCAGTGAATTACTATCCGGCATTTCCGCAAAGGTGGCAACAGTATATTCGTATCGGTCTAAAATCCTTTACCCTGTTCCTTTTCCTGGGAGTGCTCTTTTATCTGCAGCTGATCAACTTTTTATATGATCCTTATAAACAGCCGTCTGTGGCGGGTGTAAAAGCACTGCGTGGTAACTACCAGATAACGGAATTCCGACTCAACGATCAGCTGATTCCTTATTCGCCGCTGGATACCCTGAGGTGGCAGGAAGCAACATTCGAGAACTGGTCAACATTCACTTACCGCGTAAATAAGCCGCAGCCGCTGGATTTGTCGAATGGTGGCGGTGATCCGCAACGTGATGTGAACCGGACTTTCGAAATCACCGGACTGGCTGGCGGACAGCGGGCATTTCATTATTATGCTGATGAGGTAGATAAAGTACTTTATCTGGAAGACAAATACAAACCGGTGCCCGATCGCCGCAATCGTACGGCAGGTGTAGGTGGGGATGGTGGTGCAGTTATCGATGAAGCAGCTGAAAAGGCAGCAGCATTGGAAGCTGCCCAGGAGAATGCCGATTGGATTCCCGCAGAAGCGAAGACGCATATTGGCAATGAAGCCCTGAAGATAGCACCCGTGGCTTTGTCAGCACGCAGGGCAAAGGATTATGCTACCACGCCTAAGAACGAAAGCAGAAAGCGATTTATCGTGCACTATGCCACTACCGATGGCGCGCGTGTAATATTGACCGGTACAGATGAAAACAGGCAGCGTATATATGTAGTGCTCGACCGGGTAAACAAACACTATGCCCTTGAACCGGCTAAACTGCAGGCAGGAAATTATTAAATGAAGATGTTAAAAAAGAGCGGTTACCTGGCTGCGATATTGGCAGGATCCATGCTGGCCTGCCATACCCGAAGCGGGCCTCCGGAATTGCCGGAACGCTTTGGTCTTGGCCGGCCGGCCACCCAAAGGGAAATAGATTCGTTGAATATTTCTATTGCTCCCGATGGGAAAGGGCTACCTCCCGGTAGTGGTAATGCTGGTGGTGGCGCAAAGATCTATGCCGCCAAATGCGCGGCCTGTCATGGCCCTACAGGTGCGGAACCCACACCTAACCGGCTGGTGGCACCGATGGGAGATACGGCCCGCGTTAAAACTATCGGTAACTACTGGCCTTACGCCACCACTGTATTCGATTACATAAGGCGCGCCATGCCGTTCAATGCTCCGGGTTCGCTCAGTAATGAGGAAGTTTACCACCTCACCGCATGGCTGCTGTACCGCAACCGGATCATCGACAGTACCCTGGAGCTGAATGCACAAAATCTGCCGGACATTGTAATGCCGGCAAAACAATACTACGTAAACGATGATCGTAAAGGCGGTGACGAAGTGAAGTAAAACACCGCCTTCTTCTTTCTTAATTCTTCATACGCTATGTCAGATAATTCGGGCAAAATGCCCAGGAGAACGATGTTAAAAGCGGCTGCTGTTTCAGCCGCAGCCGCGCTGATGGGGGCCGCGGGCGGGCAACGCATAGCTGAAAATGACGGGGCAGCGCCGTTGCCGGATCCGGTGAAAACGCCCGGTGCGCCTCCCGGTAAGCTGGGCACCCGTTCCCGGTTCGAACAGCCGCAAAAGCTGGCCTCCGATATTTCAGCCCGTACACCGTTGCAGGATCTGTACGGCATCATCACTCCTTCGGATCTGCATTTTGAACGGAGCCATGCCGGAGTGCCTGTCATTGATCCGGATAAATACGAACTGCTGATACACGGCATGGTGGACCGGCCTACAATCTTCACATTGCGCGATTTAAAGCGATTTCCGGCCGTTTCCCGGATCGCTTTTATCGAATGCTCAGGAAACTTTCGTTCGGGCCGGGAAACCATGTCGCCGCAGGAAATCTGCGGGCTGACCAGCCAGAGCGAATGGACTGGCGTGATGCTGTCGACCCTTTTCCGGGAGGCCGGGGTAAACCCCAAAGCCACCTGGTTCCTCGCGGAGGGCTCCGATGCAGCTGTGATGACAAGAAGCATTCCGGTGGAGAAGGGCTGGAAGGATGCCATGATCGCATACGGACAAAATGGTGAGGCCATACGCCCTGAACAGGGTTATCCGGCGCGACTGTTCCTGCCGGGATGGGAGGGGAACACCAATGTAAAATGGATACGCCGTATTGAGCTGTCGGACCAGCCTTTTATGACCAGAGAGGAAACCTCCAAATACACGGAAAACATCCGGGATCATAAGATTCGTCAATTCAGTTTTGATATGGACGCACGATCCATTATCACGTCTCCTGCCTATCCCGGGCACGTGGAGAAAGGCTGGATGGAAATCCGCGGCATTGCCTGGAGTGGCCGTGGAAAGATCAGTAGTGTGGAAATAAGTACCGACGCAGGTAAGCATTGGGTTAAAGCGGCTTTGCAGGAGCCGGTGCTGGATAAGGCGCATACCTGTTTTCGTTACCCCTGGTATTGGGATGGGCGTACCACAGAGATCATGAGCCTGGCGATAGATGATACCGGTTATCGTCAGCCTGCCATGAAACAGCTGATTGCTGCCCGGGGTACCGACATGGGTGGATACCATTTGAACCCGGTTACAGCATGGGTGCTGAAAAGTGACGGACAGGTTTTATTCAGACCGGAGAAATGGAAATAACATTTAATCGAACAGGGAAAGATCGTCGCGGGTAACAGCGTGGAAGAGATTCTGCAGCTGGTGTACATGAACAATCGGGCGTCCGTAGGGAATCAGTCCCCCCGGGGCATCTGTCAGCGGCTGGAATACGCCATTTTCCAATCTTACGTGAATACTGTTTAAACGGTTATATTTCAGCGAAAATACTGTCGGATCTTCTCCATAATCCGGGTCACCACAAAGAAATCCCATTCTTGTCAGCAGGTCCACGTCCAGCACCACCGGGTTTACTTTTGCAAACGGAAGCCGGTTGCGGGGAAGCCCGGAATTATACACATAGCCATCCAGTATGCCTTCTACTTCAAAAATCGTTTCTTCCATGTTATAGTCGAAGTAGGACACACAATTCCCGATCCTGATATCTGTGCCTTGTATCATGGCTGCAATTTAATAAGTACAGGGGAGATTTACACTGGTATAACATTGCTGATCGGAAAGTCCCGGTTAGCATAGCTTCTCCCATAGCCACGCAACTACTAACGCCAGTACAGTGCCTACTGCATAGCATACGCAGTCGCTCCACAGGAAACCATGCCCGAGCAGTATTCCCAGCGGGGTATTGCGGAGTTTTACTGCCCATTCAGCCTGGTACAGCTGCTGCAATTCTATGGCAAAACAAACCAGATAATTACTGATGCTGATTTTCCACAACGGGGTAACCGGATACAGGAAACGTATTCCGAAAAAAATACAGGTAGCGGAAAATACATCTCCGCCATATACTCTTATCAGTTCAGGGAAGTATTGGGGGGCCCACCTTGTGGCTAATCCCAGTGGGATGTTGAGGAGGATGAGGAACAAATAAAGCCAACGCCTTTTTCTTACCATGGGTTAAAAAAGCGGTAAATATAAAGCGTATCTGCAGAAAATCGCAAAAAAAAAAGCAATAACCCGTCTGGGTTATTGCTGATTATCGCTTTCTACGCTACTTTTCTTTTTTCCGCGGTTGGTGCCACCTTTACGGCCTATAGCCGCCATGTGTTCCCGGTTCCTGCTCACAGCTTCACCACCTTTTTTGCCCGCAGCACGGGCTTCATCAGAGGTAAACTTGTGGGCAACACCCTGCTGGTGTGCTGCTTTTCCACCTTCTCTGGAAATGGCACGCTGCTGTTCAGGGTCCATAGAAGCGAATCCACGTTTACTGTGCTTTGGTTTCTGTTCGGGAGATTTCTCCTGTACGTGTGTTACCTGCTCGGCATGTTGAAATCTAATGTCTTCCATAATCCTGAGGTTTTTTAAGTGATAGTAGTTAAACATTTACGCTATGGTGGATCAAGATATGTGCCATCGGTCGTTGACCCTACTGGTGGCTGTATGACTGGTGTAGTGAGTTGTAGACAGGGCAATACATTCCACAATCCATAGAATTTTTAACACACTTTTGAGTGATGTTCCCCAGTTTTTATGCCGGAACTCCTTCATTTTCCATGGCTTACAATTTGTTCTGCCAATATTGTTAATTCTTTTCTTAACCCATCTAAATTTTTTTGTTATGGCAAGGTATTCAAAAGAATCTCAGAGGAAAGTAAAGAAAAGTATGCATGAAATGCATGAAGGTAAGCTGAGAAGTGGCCGGAGTAACAGGAAAGTTACGAATCCTAAGCAGGCGATCGCCATCGGATTATCTGAAGCAAGAGAAGAAGGTGCAAAAGTTCCCCGGAAGAAAACTACCAGGAAGTCAACTGTAAAGAAAAGTATGGCTATGAAGTCTCCTGCCAAAAAAGCGACTGCTAAAAGAGCTGTCGCCAAAAAATCTCCGGCGAAGAAAACAACAGCCAAAAAAGTAATGGCTAAAAAGATGACTGCGAAAACAGCAGCAGGAAGAAAAATGACCGCCAAAAAGACAACTGCCAAAAGGGCAACTGTCAGAAAAACCACCCGTACTACTAAAATGGGTGCCCGCAGGAAATCCGCTGCAATGGCGTAATGCATAACACACTATCCCGGCTTTTAGCTTTTGACGGGCCTGGCGGGTTGCCAGAAGCTAAAAGCCAATACTGTACATAGTTCCGCAATACCCCTGTTTCAACAACGTTTTTTTAACATTACATCGCCCGATTTGGTCTTCCTCTTGCAGTTGTGTTAGTATGGAAATACACAGCATCACCGTGATCATAAGAGGTAAACCTTATGGACTCGTCATCACCATCGACGAAGGGGCGCTGGAAACCGCTTTCCAGGTAGTTCCCGATGTAGGGGAACATGTACTGGAAGATTACGAACCCCATACCGATACCTTTACCGCTGATCATAAAGACACACTGGAGGGAAGTCTGCGTACCGTAGAAACAGAGCAGATTGCCCGCATTATCTGGGAAGATATCCTCGATAAAATGAAATAACCGGCGGTTGCCCCACAAACCTTACCTTCGCAAAAAAAGCGGGCATTACATTGCTATGATAGTTACCGATAAAACGTATAAACGTACTAATCGACGGGAGAGGGTATTGTTCCTGGTAAAACTGCTGATTTATGCAGCCCTCGTGTTTTTCAACCTGGAACATCCCGATCAGTATAAGGATTTTGCATGGCTGTTCAAATTAACAGAAGCCCTTTCTTTTTTCCTCGGCGCTAACATTGTTATCTCCTTTGGCTGGCTGGTGGTGATGTCGTGGTACTCACGGCGCCAGCGTACAAAGCCCATGGAAAAAGACAATTTCATACTCGGGATCAATCGTATCACCTCCGTATTGAATACCGTTTTTCTGTTGCTGGCGGTGGCCATCTTCCTCGGCGTAAGGCTGAGGGAATTTGTTTCCAGTATCACGATCGTTGCCGCTGCAATTGCCCTGTTAACGAAAGACTATATCACCAACATGATCAATGGACTGATCATTATGTTCTCTGATCAGTTATCGCTCGGCGATCATGTACGCATCGGCGATACCAGAGGAAAGATCCTCGATATTACCCTCATCAATGTAGTACTGCAGAATGATGATGATGAGATCATGCTCATCCCCAATACGGTTATTTTCAGTACGGTGGTCCTGAACCAGTCGAAACAGAATATCCGCAAACTGGCGCTGGAATTTGAACTGGATCACAAGCATTCCTTTACTATCCAGGGATTGGAAGACAGGCTCCGGAAATCGGTAGCGCCCTTCTCCGACAGCTTTGTGCCGGACAGCTTCCTGCTGAAAACCATTGAAATCAGAAAAGACTTTGTACAATTTAAAGTGCAGCTGGTAATGCCCCGCACCAATCGGGAGGTAGAACGCCAGATCAGGCGCACCCTCAATACAGAAATTCTCGCGATAGCAGAAGGAAAAGAGTAGTGCCCGCTAACGCCTCAGTACCCGTACTCCGCCGACGGGATGATCCTGCACTACCATCGTGTAGGCGTTGGGGTTAATATCCGTTTCTTCAGACAACGGTATGGTGAACGTAAAGCTGCTGCCACTGCCGGGCATACTGTTGAACCATATTTTACCATGATTGCGTTCCACGAAATCTTTTGAAAGATGCAGCCCGAGGCCGCAACCCTTTTCATTTTGCGTACCACTGGTAGAGTAGTAGATATTGGAGAAAATACGGTGTTGATTCTCTACAGGAATACCGGTACCATTGTCTTTTACCGTAATTTCAGCAAAGTTAGCACGTTGTTCCGCAGTAATCAATACTTCACCACCAGAGGGCGTGAATTTGATGGCATTGTTGATGAGGTTGCGCAATACCAGTCGCATCATATCCGGATCTGCGTATACCAGAATGCTCTTATTCAGTTCCTGCGTAAGCTTTATTTCCTTCTGCCGGGCAAGCGTTTCCAACAGGTCAAATTCCCTGTTCATCAGCAGGGTAACATCAAAATCATCTGCTTTAACGCTGATGCCTTTCATCTGGTTACTGGCCCACTGCAACATGTTGTCCATCATGTAGGCAGTGTTCTTCACGTCGCGCCACAGTTCATCGGTATACATCCTGAACTGGCTGGCATCTATCTTTTCATCTTTCAATAAAAAAAGTAACCCCTCAAGAATAGCCAGCGGAGAGCGGAGATCGTGAGATATCACAGAGAAGATTTTATCCTTTACCTGGTTGAGGTTTTCCAGTGCTGCGTTCTGTTCAAGTATAATCTTATTCTGAAGCGATACTTCCCGGGTTTTGTTATTCAGTTCTGAATATAGTTCCTGTTGCCGTTTATATAGGCGGTATACCATGACGGTGATCAGCAAAAGGGCCAGGAACAGGGCGGCGGCGGACATTACCAATACACGCTGTTGCTGAATGGTTGCCAGGTGCATATGTTGCTCTTTCAGCAGCAGCGAATTTTCCCGCTGTTTCTTTTCCGCTTCATATTTTTCCTGGGAACGGGAGATCTGACGGCTTTTTTCGGCGTTGAAGAAATCCATATTGCGGCTGCTGTATTCCTTGAAACTGTTGAATGCTGCGGGATAGTCGCGGCGGGCGGAATCCAGTTCGTAACGGATTTTATAATAGATCATTTCGTTCTTAACGTTACCGAGACTGTCGTTCAGATGTTTGGCCTGATCGAGATTGACCTGCGCTCCATTAAGATCGCCCAGCAGCGTTTGTATTTCGGCCAGATTCAGGCTAGATTTAACAATGCCGGGCAGGTTGCCATCGTTCCGATAGGCAGCGGCCGACAACTGATGAAAGTGCAGGGCATCTTCATACCGGTGACGCAGCATCGATACGATGCCCATGTTTTCGTAAGTGTAGGCCAACCCGCGTTGGTCGTTCAGTTCCAGCTTGATCTTTTCCGCTTTCTCGAGGAAGAACATGGCGGAGTCGGGATACTTCATCGCAATGTATGCAGACCCTATATTGTTCAACGCTTTTCCGATTTCCAGTTTTTCGTGTCGCCGGATCCTCATATCGAGCGATTTCTTCAGGTATATCAGGGCATCGCCCGGACTGTTCATCTCGGTGAAAATATTTCCCACATCGTTATTCAGCACAGCCAGCGTGTAGTCATCTCCCAAAGTTTCCGCCAGATTAAGGGCATCAAGGGTTAGCTTCATTTGCTGGTCGAGGTGACCTTTAGTATTTTCCACGAGCGCCAGATTGCGCCAGGCCCAGATCTTTCCCTTGTTGAAATGCAGACTGTCGCTTAAATGCAGGGCTTCTTCGGCATACCCGGTAGCAGTTGCGGCATCCCGCGTGAAATAATTCCTGGCTATTTTGTTAAGCAGGTTCACTTTCACCGTATCGCTTTCGGGATGTTGACGAAGAGCAGCCAGCAAACTATCGGGAACAGCCTGCCCGGCTGACACCAAAGGTGACAGCAGCAATAAGCATAAGAACAGCAGCACGTATTTACTCAAGGGACCGGCCGGCAGCATAAGAATTAGATGTTGGCATTGATAAGAGTGGAGCGTCTGGGGCGGTCCACCTTACGATTATAGGTTAAAATTAAAGATAATGTGGCACGATTCAAAAAATGTAGCAATAAAAAGTGCAGATGTACACCTGTTTTCTTCAACTTATCGGGATAGAAATCAAATAGGGTTGTATCTTTCAGACAATAATTTTATTTTCCCGTTTCGGGATTATCAATAAAAATGTATACACCGATGAAACCAGAAATATCTATTGAATATTGTCCTAAATGTGGGTGGTTACTCAGGGCCGCTTATATGGCCCAGGAACTGCTGACAACTTTTACAGACGACCTGGGAGGAGTAACTTTACGTCCCAGTGAAACGGGCGGAACTTATATTATCCGGCTGAATGAGGAGGTGATCTTCGACCGGAAGGAAGCAGGGCATTTCCCGGAAATCAAAGTACTCAAGCAACATGTAAGAGACAGGGTAAACCCGGAAAAAAGCCTGGGACATTCGGACAGGTAAAGGAATGAAAGAGGAGCACTTTATCGTGTTGATGTGCTCCGCTTAAATTCTTTACATTTGCAGCCTATGCGTAAAAACTTCCATATCACGGCTTTATTGATTTTATTGGCAACCGGTGCAAAGGCTCAACAAGACAGTACTACCACTATCACTTCACGCAAAGGTGTAAACGATAGTTTATTACTCCGCAGGCGGAGTTTTTTCCCACTGCCGGTACTTGGCTATTCCCAGGAGAAGGGGTTGGAGATTGGGGCAGCCATGCTTTATTCTTTTTATACCGATAAGCGGAACCCCGATATAACTACCCGGAATTCCACGATCAACCTGATTCCGGCCTTTACTACCGAAAGTCAGTTTAAGGTGGATCTTAAAACTGATATATGGACCCGTGCCAATACCTGGCATTTTAAAGGAAACCTCCGGTACCAGAATTATCCGCTTTATTTTTATGGCATAGGCGATACCACTCATTACGACCAACGGTCGCTTGTGAATAATATCCGGTATAAAGTACAACTGGAAGGAGAAAGACGGGTAGGCGGTCATTTCTACGTAGGTGCTTCACTGTTATACCAGCATGATAGCTACAGCAGCCGCGACAACAAAGGCATTTATCCGGGTATGTCATTGGTAGATAAGGACGGCGGACATGTAACATTTATCGGGCTTACCGGAATTTTCGACAACCGCGATAACCAGAATTATACCCGCAAGGGCTGGTGGCTGCGGCTCAACACAGCATATGCGCCGGCTTTCCTCAGCTCTCAGCCGCTATTTAAACTGGAAGCGCAGGGCGTACATTTTATCGCTTTGTCTCCCAAGAGTACACTGGGCCTCAACGGTCTCTTTAACAGTCTGCAGGGTAAACAGCTGCCATTTTACCTGTTACCGGAAATGGGAAATGACCTGATAATGAGGGGATATTATACCGGAAGATATCGCAATCAGAACTACCTTGCCGGACAGGCTGAGTACCGTTACCTCGTAGATCCCAGGATGCATATTCATATCTGGTTCCTTGATTTCAAACCAAAATTTGCATTGGCGGCATTTGCAGGTACCGGCACTGTTTTCTCCAATCGCGATTTCAGGCTTGATGGGTTTAAGCCGAGTTATGGAGCCGGGATCCGTTATTTTTATGATGAGAGCGCAAGGCTTACAATTCGTATAGACTATGCCGTAGGAGAGAAGCGCCCGGGTGAAGCACGGCAGAAAGGGCTTTATCTGTCGCTGGCAGAAGCGTTTTAATTTAGCGGGGCCTTCGATGGTTATTTGGTAACATTTCGTTAACTTCCAACAGCTTAACGCACCAAAACCACAGTATATGAAAAAACTATTTGTGTTACCCGCAGCTGTCATGCTGATGACGGCAACCCTTGTTACCCAGGCCCAGGATAAATCAGGTTCAGCGCATTCGAGATTCTACCTTAAAGTTACCGGAGGCTATTTTTTCAGTGTCTCACCGGGGCAGTTTCCCAATGTGGGGCCCTATCCGCCGCAAGACCTGCATACCCAATATACACCCGGCCGGCCCAATCCGTTGGATACCATCAGCCGTAAGGTGCTGACAGGATCGTATGGTGAAGGTTTTCGTACAGGGGTATCCGTTGGGTACGACATCAACAAATACATGTCGGTTGAAGCCTCCTTTAATTACTTCCACAGCCAGAAGAACCTGATGACCCGCCAATCAACCACCCTGGCTGGTTCTTCAACAGAACTGGGGCATGTGGAATCCCATGGTTATGTAAACGCCGTGGATTTTGCCCCCAGCCTGGTGGTGAGCCCGGGTATGGAAAAGGTCAATCCTTATGTACGTTTCGGCGTAGTGGTACCGCTTTGGGGGCGCCTTTATATAGAAACCGACGCCATGCAGACTTCCAATCCGCCGGCCGGAGCACCGGTGCCGCCAGGTACCCAGGTTGTAACTACCATCAGCCGTAAGGAAGAAATAAAACCAAATGTAACTATCGGCTTCCAGGGCGCATTAGGCGTGTCGTTCAAGGTTGCTTCCCGCTTTGATATATTTGTAGAAGCGGAGTACCGGAATATCCCGGTTAAGAGTAAAGAAAAGGAGATCACACGCTATAACGAAACCAATACGCTCGTTGGTCCGGCAGTGCACACTATTGCAGGCACCCGTAACCTGCAAGACCTCAGCACGGCGGAAAAGAACACGGTATACGTGACTACACTGGATGTAAATTCCAATACGCCGGTGAACCAGCAGGGTACCAAGGTGATCTATAAGTACAACGATCGTCCATCGAATGATCTCAAGTCTTATATCAACATCGGAGGGCTCGGACTGAATGCCGGACTGAAGTTCAGATTGTAATATGCTATTGTTAATCTGCGTATATTCGTTCCCGTAGGTACAGCAAAGCTGTAGTTAATGGAAAGGAAACCGGACATATCATGGTATGAAGAAAACAAATTTTATCTGGATCAGCGGTGCTATTAATTCAGGAAAGTCTACAGTGGCGGGTGCACTATCAAAGGTGCTTCCGGCGGCTGTGAATATTGAGCTGGATGCGCTGGCTTCATTTGAGCAGTCGCTGGATATCGATCAGAAACTGGAATTCATTATACAGGATGCGTTGGATCTTGCGCGTAACTGGATATCGAGAAACTTTATTCCGGTACTGAACTGGCCGTTGTATGGAAAGGAGGTGATCTATATGCTGGAGTACGCGGAAAAGCTGGGGTTACAGCCCATATTGATCAACCTCACGCCACCTTATGACGTGGTGGCTGGCAACAGGAACGAACGAATACTGGAAGAATGGGAGTTGCAGCGTATCAGGTATATGTACGACGTATGCCGCATGCACGAGCCGGTGTATGGCCATCGTATCGACAATAGTGGATTGACAGTAGCGGAAACTGTAGAGAGGATTGTAGCGCTGCTGAATTAAGAATTGGGAATGTAGAATTAAGAATAAAGAGCGAAGATCTAAGCGGATGAGAATATACTACCTCATCCTATCCGCTTAGATCTTCGCTCTTTATTCTTAATTCTATATTCCCAGTTCTTAATTCAATCACGTACTCGCCTTATCCAGCACTTCCACTGCGCTCTTATCCAGCTTCAGCTGTACTCCATTGATGAGCTGCTGCAGTTGTTCCTTATTGGTAGCACTGGCGATGGGGGCTGCTATGGCGGGGCGGGTCAGCAGCCAGGCAAGCGCTACACCGGCAGGAGTAGCATGATATTGCGCCGCTACTTGGTCGAGTGCATCCAGTATACGGAAACCCCTGTCGTTCAGATAACCGGCAGCTTTTCCGCCACGCGCCGGGCTTTTCGAAGTATCCGCCGGCTGACGGTATTTCCCGGAAAGGAAACCGCTGGCCAGCGAGTAATAGTTGATCACACCCAGATCATGTTTTTCACAGATCGGAGCGTAGTTACGTTCGTAGGCAGCCCTGTCGTACAGGTTGTATTCCGGCTGTAGCGTTTCATACCTGGGATAGCCGTGCTTTTCGCTGGCATTCAGGCTTTCGAGCAGGCGGGCCGGACTCATGTTAGAGGCGCCAATAGCACGTACTTTTCCTGATTTTACCAGGGTGGCATAAGCTTCCAGCGTTTCTTCCACAGGCGTGTTTTCATTATCGTAATGTGTCTGGTACAGATCAATATAATCCGTTTGCAGGCGCCTGAGCGAATCTTCTGCAGCCTTTATCAGATAGGCTTTGGTGACATTCATACCGGCGCCCATATCTGCACCTCCTTTAGTAGCAATGATCACCTGGCTGCGATTGCTGCGTTGCTGTATCCACCTGCCAATGATGGATTCTGATTCACCACCTTTGTTGCCCGGCACCCAGCGCGAATACACATCTGCCGTGTCTACCAGGTTGAAACCGGCAGCCACGAATTCATCCAGTAAATTAAAAGAAGTGGCTTCATTGGCTGACCAGCCGAAAACATTACCACCAAATGCAAGAGGGGCCACCATGAGCCCGGATTTTCCCAGTTTCCGTTTTTCCATAATCATTTTTTTTATCGATTCATACAATGGGTACATCCCGTCCGTAAATTAATTACTTTTGTTTTGAAGCGGAATTAATTTATGCCGGATCATATGCCTGAAATTTCACGGGAAGATTTTAACTGGTTGACGCAAACCTATGGAAAAACAGATGGCTATTCCCACATCGATACCGAAGAAGAAGTGATACATGAGATTTTCCATGACAAAATACTGATAGGTTCAGGCTTCCTGAACTGTGCTTCTTATGAACTCAGTTACGATAAACACCGGCTGCTGGTGCGTAAGAACAGGTTGGATGATTATCGCCTGGAAGAAAAAGCGGTGATGATAGCCGATGACATGAGCAATGAAGATGAAAAGGAGCTGCTCTACCGCTGGCATTTGCTGATAGCGGAGCTCCGGGCGGTGGAAAAACTGAATGGGCTTGTCAATGCCAGAGAGCCGCTTGCGCAGCTATTGCTCGATATCCTCAATGAAGAAGAGGCAGAGGAAGAAATTGCGAAGTTGCCTGATCTGGTACCTGCTGATACAGAGATCATATGGGAGAAATTATACGTTGCCTTATTATCGAAGGGATATGTAGCCGCCTTTGACTGGGAAGAACTACCCAATGAAGGCATACAGCTGTTGAACGAACTGACTCCGTTGAGAAATAAACGCATCCTGTTGCATGCACCGGATCCCGGTACATGGAAAGATATGACCGCCGGTGATTTTGCCAGATCTGTGCTGGATTTTCTGAATCGTCAACTGGCGGATTACAAACTGAAGATTGTCGCGGCCGGCCCGGAGCTGGATGAATACCAATACTTTATATGCCTTAACGAGCAAGACTTCCGCCTCGCTAATGCCCGTAGCAAACTGGAAGAACTCTGCCTGATTTGCTTCTTTTAGATATTAAAATTTGGTTAAAATGCCTCCCGGCATTATACTAAAGAAGCAGGTATGCAATAACTTAGTACATCAATTGAATTGAATTATACCCAATGAAATTATTTCGGCAATTATTTTTTACGCTGATCGCGGTGATGCTCCTGCCTCAATTGCGGGAACATAGCACCCCGATTCAAAAGCGGATTGCTGAAAGTATTTTTGCCTCAAAAGTAGCGGCTTACAATGCTGCCATAAAAGCGCCGGCTTATCAAACCACTATCACAAAATTTAAGCGCCGGCCTGTAGGGATCAATGACGGTTATGGCCATGACAAAATTTGTCCTTCGTGCCTGGAGTTAGTTACCGATCAGTTTATTTATGTAGACAGGATCCTTAAAGGATACTATGCAAATCCCTACCTCAGTGTGGCAGTGCCGCTGAGAAGCTGGAGAGGGCCTCCCGTAGCCTGATACCCCGATTTTACATTCTTTTTTATTTCATTTTTTTTTTCAGCGATATATGAATTTAGATATGATCGCGAAGAAGTGGTGTTGGTGGTTGCTATGTGTTTTTCCCTTCACTTCTTCCTTCGCACAATCTGCAGCGGATAATTTTTCGCTGCATCGGGCAATTGCGCTTACACTGGATCATTATCCGGCCATTAAGGCCAAGGAAGCCCAGGTAAAAATGGGACAGGCGAATCTGACGGATGTGAAACACAACTGGTATCCGTCTCTGAAACTTCATGACCAGGTGGATGCCGGTACCGACAATGGTATTTACGGTTCTTACTTTACACTGGGAATGATCCCTTCCACTTCCGGCGGGATCCGCCCGGAGAACAACAGTACATTGATGAGCGGCAATATTGCTATGGCTGCCATGCAATGGGAGATCTACAATTTCGGTGCATATGCCAGTGAACAAAAAGAAGCAACCCAGGCATTGAATGTACAGAAAACAGACCTGAACAACACTTCTAACCAACTAACGGTAACGGTTATACAGGATTACCTGGAACTATTACGGCTGCAGGCGTTACAGAAAATCGAGCAGGATAATATAGCCCGGAATGCAGAGGTGGTGAAAGCGGTTACTGCTATTGTGTTGCATGGCCTGAAACCCGGCGTAGACAGTGCCGTAGCCGCCGCAGAGCTTTCCAGGGCGAGGCTGAACCTGCTGGATATCGATAACAGGTATAATCAGGTACGTATACAGATGGGTACATTAACTGGTTTGGATACAGCCCTGGTACGGCCTGATACGGTCAATAATAACAAGCTGCCGGGTTTACTCGGAGAACAGACGCCCGACAGCATTGCCGGGCATCCGATGCTGGAATACTATAACGCCGTCTATAACCAGGAACGGGCTGCAGAGCAGGTGATCCGGAAATCACATCTGCCGAAGTTAAACCTTATGGCTACAGGATGGATGCGCGGTTCCAGCGGCAGCTTCAATGATGTATATGATAAGAATCTTTGGAGTGGATTGGGATACAGCAGGTACAACTACCTGCTTGGACTGGGCATTACTTACAACCTGACCGATCTGAAACGTACCCGCGAAAAAGCAGCTGTACAACAGTACAGGTCGGAAGTAGCCAGGCAACAGCTGGAAACTACCCGTACCACGCTGAATGGTTTGTTGCAGGAAGCGGAAACGGATATCCGGACGTCGAGAGATAAACTGAAAGAACTGCCGGTGCAGCTGAGCGCTGCAAGGGCTGCCGCCCGCCAGAAAATGGCACTGTACAAGGGAGGGCTTACTAATATCATTGACGTGGTAACCGCTCTGTTTGTGCTGAACCGGGCGGAAACAGACCTGGTACAAACCCGTGATGCTGCATGGAAAGCATTGTTCCGGGCAGCGTATGCAGGCAATACGATATCTCAACTTTTACCTGATCTGAATTAAATATATAGGATTATGTCATTTGTGTCTTCGGCACTGAAGAAACCAATAGCCGTGGTAGTTATCACGGGCGGATTGCTGCTGTTTTCAGTGCTGGCTATCTTCAATATACCCATCGATATTTTCCCGAAGCTTAATCTGCCAACCATATACGTGATTGAGCCGTACGGAGGGATGTCGCCCCAGCAGATGGAAGGCTTCTTTGCCACGCGTATGCAGGACCAGTTCCTGTATGTGAACGGTGTAAAAAGTATTAGTACAAAAAATATACAGGGATTAACCTTACTGAAACTCACCTTCTACGAGAGCACCGATATGGCGGAAGCCTCCGCCCAGGTGGCGTTGCAGGTGAATCGTGTAATGAGTTTCTTTCCGCCCGGGGCTTTACCTCCGCAGGTAATGCGTTTCGATGCCTCGTCGCTTCCGGTGGGAGAGCTGGTGTTCAGTAGTCCCAAACGATCTCTGAAAGAAATATATGACCTGGCGGCAACCCGTATCAGGCCTATGTTTGCGACAGTACCAGGATTGTCGGCGCCGCCGCCATTCGGTTCCAATACGCGTTCAGTAATCCTGAACGTGGACCCGCAGAAACTGCGCAGCTTCAATCTTAGTCCCGATCAGGTGGTGGAAGCCGTGGCGAAAAACAACGTCATGACGCCTTCCGGTAACATACGCATCAACAATACGATGTTTGTGACCACCGTAAACTCTCTTGAAAAAGAAGTGAATGATTTCGGAGATATTCCTATCGTCACCAATGGCGGCAGTAATGTATTTATCCGCGATGTGGCCCGGGTGGCGGATGCAACGGATGTAACGGTCGACTATGCACTGGTGAACGGGCACCGCTCTGTTTACATTCCGGTGGTAAAAACCGCGGATGCATCTACCTGGGATGTTGTAAAACAACTGAAAGGAAAGCTGCCTGAAATGCAAAGCCTGTTGCCGGATGACGTGAAAATCTCCTATGAGTTCGACCAGTCGGTGTTTGTAATCAATGCCGTGAAAAGTCTTATTTCAGAAGGTATCATGGGTGCATTGCTCACCGGGCTGATGGTGCTGTTGTTCCTGCGCGATCTGCGCAGCTGCCTGGTGGTAGTGGTGACGATTCCTGTAGCAGTGCTTTGCGCGGTATTGGGCCTGAAGATGGCCGGACAAACCATCAACATCATGACGCTGAGCGGGCTCGCACTGGCTATCGGTATCCTGGTGGATCAGGCAACGGTGACCATTGAGAATATACACCAGCATTTGGAGATGGGAAAGCCCAAGCGGCAGGCGATCTACGAGGCCTGTGAGGAAATTGCTTTCCCGCTGCTGCTGATTTTGCTCTGTATTCTTGCGGTATTTGCGCCTTCCTTTATCATGACAGGCGTACCACGCGCTATGTTTCTGCCACTGTCGCTTTCCATCGGTTTTGCCATGGTGGCTTCTTATTTTGCGGCGCAAACACTGGTACCCGTGATTTCGAACTGGTGGCTGCAGGCACATAAATTTCAGCATGCACACGTTGGACTGACACTGGATGCGGAGGAAATAAAAGAAGCCAATGAACACCTAAAGTTTGAGCATGAACACCCTGAAAAGGCTGGTGGATTTGAGCGTTTCAAACTCCGGTTCATGGGCGTCCTGGAAGGAGGAATGAAAAGATCGCGTTTGATTGTGACGATATACGTAATAGGCGCGTTGATTTTAGCAGGAGGTTGTTATATGTGGATAGGAAAGGATTTGATGCCGCACATCAATGCGGGCCAGTTCCAGTTGCGACTGCGCATGCCGGATGGTACCCGCCTCGAACGTACGGAAGCAGCCCTGCATGATGTGCTGGGTGTGGTAGACAGTACCGTGAATGGCCACGTAGCTATCAGCTCCGCATATGTAGGCCTGATCCCCAGCAGCTTCGGAAGCAGCAACCTGTATATATTCAACAGCGGTACACATGAAGCTGTGTTACAGGTGAACCTCGACGAGGACTATAAAGTAAAGATTGATCAGTTGAAAGACGAACTACGAAAGAATATTACAGCTAAGATCCCGGAGATGCGCCTTTCGTTTGAGCCAATAGATCTTACGGAAAAAATCATGAGTCAGGGTGCAGCTACGCCCATCGAAGTAAGGGTAGCAGGGAAAGATATGAAGCAGATTTCAGACTATGCAGAAAAGCTGGTAGACAATCTGAAAGACGTGCCTTTCCTGCGGGATGTACAGATTGCGCAGCCGCTTCATTTCCCGGTGATCAATATTCATATCGACCGGCTGAAACTGGCACAGATGGGGCTGAATATCTACCAGGTGGCGCGTTCCGTAACAGCGTCTACCTCTTCGAGCCGATTTACTGAAAAGAACCAGTGGCTCGATGAAAAGGTAGCGTATACGTACCAGGTACAGGTACAGATACCGGAATACAGCATGACGGCTATCAACGACCTGAAAGAGATCCCACTGGTGAGAGGCCAGGCCAGGCCTGTGCTGGCAGACGTGGCTACTTTTACGACTACCGAAATGCCGGGAGAATATGACCGTGCCGGTCCTCGTAGGTTCGTTACCGTTAGTGCCAATATTTCCGGTAAAGATCTGGGTGCTGCTACTGCAGCCGTGCAGAAGGCAATCAAAGACGTAGGCACACCTCCGAAAGGATTGGTGGCTGAACTGAAAGGTGCCTCCAGCCTGCTGGTGGAAACACTGAGTAGTTTGCAGAATGGATTAACCATTGCCATCCTGGTCATCTTCCTGTTACTGGCAGCAAACTACCAATCGTTCAAATTATCTTTTGTGGTGTTGACTACCGTGCCTGCGGTAATTGCCGGCGCACTGATTGCGCTGCTGCTGACCGGGGCTACACTCAATCTGCAGTCGTATATGGGAATGATCATGTCTACCGGGGTATCGGTGGCTAATGCTATCCTGATTGTCACGAATGCTGAGAAATTAAGGCTGGAGTACAAGGATGTGCCGAGAGCTGCCGTAACAGCAGCCGGCTTGAGGTTGCGGCCTATTCTGATGACGAGCCTGGCGATGATAGCGGGTATGATCCCCATGGCCAGCGGTCTTGGTGAAGCCGGTGATCAGACAGCCCCGCTGGGGCGCGCGGTAATCGGTGGACTGATTGCGTCCACACTCGCTGCGCTGCTGATCCTGCCCCAGGTGTACGCGCTTGTGCAGAAGAAGTCGAGCTATGAGTCGCCATCCCTGATGCCGGACGAAGAATAGGGTTTAATAAACATCATATCATCTCGCTATAAAAAGCTAAAAGCTGCAGGCTAACCGCTAAAGGCGCTTAAAGAACATACAAAGAAATTATGAAACAACTAACATATTATTTATCAGCTCTCTCCATCATATCCGGACTGGCCGCCTGTAATTCAGCGGCCATGCCGGAGAAGAAAGCGGCTTCCGATCATGGGAAGCGTTATACGCTGTCGCAGGTTGTACAGCGGCCACTGGGAGGCACTATCCGCCTGCCGGGTACCCTGCAGGCCTTCCAGGAAGTTAGTATCTATCCAAGGATCAATGGCTTCGTGAAAAGCATCATGGTGGATCGCGGAAGCAAAGTGAAAAAGGGACAGGTGTTGCTGGTACTGGAAGCCCCAGAGGTAACTCAGCACTTCTACGCGGCACAATCGAAATACCTGCAGGCAGCGGCTATGTTTGCTTCCAGCAAAGACAACTACGAGCGTACTGTAGCCACCAGTGCAGAGCCTGGCACAATTTCCCCGCACGACCTGGAGTTGTCGAAAGCCAGGATGCTGGCCGATAGTGCCCTGATGAACAGCGAGCAGGCCAATTTTCGTGCGCAGGAAGTGAATAAAGGCTATCTCGTGGTAACGGCGCCGTTTGATGGTGTGATCACGGAGCGTAACATTCACCCCGGCGCATTGGTAGGGCCGGATACTAAAGTAGACGATAAGCCTATGCTGATGCTCGAACAGGAAGACAAGCTAAGGCTGGTCATGCAGGTACCTGAAATGTATAGTGCACAGCTGGCGGAACAATCCGTGGTGAACTTTGACGTGGATGCAATACCAGGGGAACATTTTCAGGGAAATATAGCCCGGCAGGCCGGAACACTGAACGATAAATATCGCTCCGAAGCCGTGGAAATAGATGTGCCTAATCCCAAACGCCAGCTGAAAGCCGGCATGTATACCGAAGTAGTGCTGCCGTTAAAAGGCTCGGCGCAGGCGATGCTGGTACCTTCCAGCGCAATTGTGATGTCGACCGAAAAGAAATACGTAGTAGCGGTAAAAGATCATCATACAAAATGGATTGATATAGAAGAAGGTAATCATCATAACGATTCAACAGAAGTATTCGGCCACTTACAGCCCAATGATCAGGTGATTGTAAATGCCACAGATGAGATCAAAGAAGGGATTACCATTCCATAGCAGTTCTTTCAACACACGTTACGGCAAGCAGAATGGTGTAGTTGAAAGTCGGCCGTCCCGATGAGTCGGGACGGCTTTTCTGCTAACTGTTCCGTCTATATTGATTTTTTTAGTGTTCTTATTAGAAAAAGAGAACAATAACATCCACCTAGTAATCAATAACGGATTTACCTGTTGTTCAACTAAAAAAGTTTATATAGCAGACAATAGTATATAACCGCGTTACACACGTCAAGTCCTCCGGGAGTAATAAATTCAGGATTAGTTATTAGTTACTGTCGACAACCATAGCGGGTTAACGCTATGGGGATATTGGCTGTTGCTAAACTATTGTGTTCAAAGGCTATCGGATCATCATATTAATAATAATAACAAGGAACGATTTAAAATTGTTTTGGTGATTTTTCTAAAAGTTGAAAAGCTCGCGTATGCCAAGTGCCAGCATCTGAACGCCGATCACCGCCAGTATCAGTCCCATCATTTTAGTAACCACCATCATTACATTGGTACCGATGATTTTCACAATACGTTCTCCGGCAATAAAAAGCAGGTAGGTAATAAAACAAATAGCCCCATAAATAATAATTACGATGGCCAGGTGGGTTAAGTCTTTAGCCGCGGAATAGCTCATGGAGGTGGTGATACTGCCTGGTCCGGCAAGGAGTGGCATTGCCAGGGGCGTGATCGCCACACTAATACCCTGGTCGGCCTTTACAGGCTGCGAGCCAAGCTTGGGGTTTTCCTGCCTGTTTTCCTTTTCGCCCCGCACCATCTCATAACCGATCATAAATACGAGTATACCACCGGTTACGCGCAACGCTGCCAGGGTGATCCCGAAAACATGAAAGATCAGTTTGCCGGCCACACTGAAAACAAGAATAATACAAAAGGCAATTAAGACAGATTTACTGGCAATATTTCTTTTTGCTTTTCTGTCCATATTGGAGGTCAGCTCCATAAACACAGGTATTGCAGAGATGGGGTTTACAATGGCCAGTAAGCCCATGAATACAGTGGTGGCAAACGGAATGTAGTTATCAAATAATGTCATCATATCAGCAATATAACGAATTTTACTTATCGTTTATGCCCGTAAACGGGGAAGTTGCCAGTTATGCCGAAGACTTACCAACCGGATGGTAACAATAACGGCAACGGCTATACTCTGCGCTACTTCTCCGGATATACCGGTGAAATGTCCGGCCGCAACATACAATATGCCACCTGAAATTGAGGCTACGGCATATATTTCCCGGGTGAAGAGAATAGGTTGTTCGCCGCAGATAACATCCCTGAGCAGTCCGCCGAAGGTGCCCGTAATGACGCCCAGAGCCACGCATACAGGCACTGGCAGATGTACAGCTATCCCTTTGTTGATGCCGGTGATGGTGAACATTCCGAGTCCTATTGCATCGAAAGTGCTGAGTAAGCGCGTGAGTTTTTTTACATAGGAGAAAAACACGGCGGCAATGATAGCGGCAACAATAATAGCGGTATTGGTCAGTTCGTCCGTCATCCAGGCAACCGGCGTGGCGCCGATAAGCAGGTCGCGTATGGTTCCGCCGCCAATGGCTGTTACAAATGCCAGGGCAAAAAGCCCGATCACATCGTATGATTTATTGATTGCTGCCGTTGCTCCCGAAACCGCAAATGCAAAAGTGCCCAAAAGTTCCAATACCTGTATGTAGGTAAGCTGCATGCGTTTGTTTGATTTGGGCCTAAGGTAACGATACTTTGCGTTAACGCAAGCTATTCCATATCGTAAGCGTATTCCCCTCTCAATGTACGCTCTATTTTAGTGCGCAGACTATGACTGAATCCCTGTACTTCTATTTTGGGATGAGAGTCGAGATAGATCAAAAAGCGGCCTGTTTCTTCCATGACAAGATCGTAAATGTCTTCCAGCAGGGCACAAAGCAGTCTTCTTGTTGTTTCAGCTATCTGGGCCAGGCGAGAGTCTTCAAAATGCCTGTATTCACGGTTTTTATAAGATAAGGTAATCTGAATCATAACTAATGGTTTTCCAGGATTGAGTTTGCTGTTTCGGCTAGTTAACGCCTAACCGATTGGTTTTCAAAATTTAATTTATTAAAAATGTTGTAAAAATAGGAAAAAAGTATTTTTTTTCTATCATAATCTTGGCTACAATTGCAAATTATTTATAGGTAATGAAACGAATCACATTAGTCATTGTTTTTACTGCATTGTACCTGATACAGGTGCAGGCCCAACCCGGAAAAGGCATCAGATGGAGCCGCGACGGGAAATCGTACTATAAGGCTACTGCAGCCGGTATTGAAACGGTTGCATTTGAAGGATCTTCTGCTGTGAAGGTACCGGCCAGTGCTTATAATGGAATGCCGCTCCGTGATTTTTATTTTTCGGCAGATGAAAAGAAACTGCTGCTATATACCAACAGCAAAAAAGTATGGCGCTATGAAACCCGCGGCGATTACTGGGTGCTGGATCTGGCCAGCGGAAAGCTGCAACAGCTGGGGAAAGATAAACCCGGTTCTTCGCTGATGTTTGCCAAGCTGTCGCCCGATGGAACGAAAGCCGCCTATGTAAGCGGGCATAATATTTTTGTGGAAGACCTGGCAACAGCGCAGGAAACAGCTATGACAACGGATGGTACGCGTCGCTTTATCAACGGTACTTTCGACTGGGCCTATGAAGAGGAATTTGGTTGCCGCGATGGTTTTCGCTGGAGCCCCGATAGCAAAAAAATTGCTTACTGGCAGATAGACGCTACAAAGATCAGAGATTTCCTGATGATCGATAATACAGATTCTATCTACTCCTTCACCGTACCGGTAGAATATCCGAAAGCAGGAGAGAGCCCTTCAGCATGCAGGGTAGGAGTAGTGGAGGTGGAAACTGCTAAAACAACCTGGATGCAGGTTCCCGGCGATCAGCAGCAGCATTATATTCCCCGTATGGAGTGGGTGCCCGGCAAAAATACACTCATCATACAACAGCTCAACAGGAAGCAGAACAATAGTAAGCTGATGCTCTGCGAAGCGGCTACCGGCAAAGCCCGCACTATTTATGAAGAAAGCGACAGCGCCTGGATAGATGTGAAATCCCGTTGGGACGATGATAATATCGCTGGTTGGGATTTTGTTGGTAATAATAAATCATTCATCTGGGTAAGCGAACAGGATGGATGGCGTCATCTGTATAATGTTAATACGGAAGATGGAAAAGCAACGTTACTCACTCCTGGCAATTATGACGTGATCAGCATCGCAAAAATTGATGAAGCTGCAAAGGCGATTTATTTCCTGGCATCTCCTGAAAATCCTCAGCAGCAGTATCTTTACAAGGTATCGTTGAACGGAGGGAAAGCAGAACGTATCACACCAGCCAACGAACCTGGTACACACGATTATAAGATTTCACCGTATAGCAACTGGGCTATTCATGATTTCAACAACGCAGTAACCTATCCGGTTAGTGAAAACCTTCAGGTGCCTGCTCATAAAAGTACCGGCGATGTGGTCATCTCTGCCATCAACAGATCGGCAAAGATGACGAACAAGCCGGAGTTCTTTACCATCACCACTACAGATGGCGTAACCCTGAACGGCTGGATGAGTAAGCCCCGGAACTTTGATCCCACAAAGAAATACCCGGTGGTGTTTTATGTATACGGTGAGCCGGCAGCAGCAACATCGCTGGATGCCGTAGGCGCCGGCCGCAATTTCCTTTATGATGGTGATATGGCCGCTGATGGTTATATCTATGTATCAATGGATAACCGCGGTACGCCTTTGCCTAAAGGCCGTACCTGGCGTAAATGTGTTTACCGGAAAGTGGGCCTCATCAATGCGCGCGACCAGGCAATGGGCGCTCAGGCATTGATGAAGAAGTATTCCTTTATAGATCCGGAACGCGTGGCAGTATGGGGCTGGAGCGGTGGAGGCTCGATGACGCTGAACCTGATGTTCCAGTATCCGCAGATCTACAAAACAGGCATCGCCATTGCTGCAGTAGGTAATCAGTTAACATACGACAATATTTACCAGGAACGCTATATGGGATTGCCGGAAGAAAACCGGGAAGATTTTGTAAAAGGATCTCCGATCACTTATGCAAAGAACCTGCAGGGCAACCTGTTGTATATTCATGGAACCGGCGATGATAACGTGCATTATCAGAATGCAGAAATGTTGCTGAATGAGTTGATCCGCTACAATAAGCAGTTCCAGTTCATGGCATATCCTAACCGTACGCATAGCATTTCGGAAGGACAGGGAACATTTGAACATCTGTCTACCCTGTACACAAATTATCTGCGTGCACATTGTGAACCGGGGGCAAAATAGTCTACCTTTGCCACCCAAAACAGAAAGTATGTCCAGAACAGCTATTATCGGAATATTGGCAGTGCTGCTTGTAATTGTATGTGCGTTTTTCCCCTGGTCCGCGGTGGAGAGCCGGCATCTGGTATTTACAGGATTGAATGGCACAGGATCGAACTATGGAGAGCCGGGGAAGTTGAGTATTATTCTGGCTGTATTGGCGATTGTATTCTTTCTGGTAAAACATAAATGGATATCCAGAATCAACCTTTTCATATGCGGGTTTCTGCTGGCATGGACATTCAGAAATATGCTGCTGTATTCGCGTTGCGAGCTGGGCGAATGCCCGCAGGCGCAGCCGGCATTGTACCTGTCGCTCGCCGGCGCCATAGTCGCTTTCGGAGCGGTTTTATTTACCCGCACGCCTGCTAATAAACAATCATAAAATCATTGATATGGATCTGACACAACCGGACCCGGAGCTGCTCAGGCAGCTGGTAGTGATGAAAATGCCCTTTGGAAAATATAAGGATGTTGTTTTGTGCGATCTGCCGGTAAGTTACCTGGAATGGTTTCAGCGTAACGGTTTTCCCAAAGGCAAGCTGGGGATGTTACTGGAAACCATGCTGGTCATAAAAATGAATGGGCTGAGCCAGTTGCTGGCGCCGCTTAGAAAGAAATAGCACTACCCGCAAAAAATGCAGCGAAGATGATGTGGTATTTAAACCAATATCATCTTCGCTGCATTTTTATTAGTAGTTGGTAACTAAAACCAGCTCGTATTCTGCTCTTCTTCAACATCCGCCTGAGTGGCTTCGGCAGCAACCGCAGTTTTCTCTTCTTCTGTTTCAGACACTGCTTCTGTTTTTTGCACCGGTTGTACATTTTTCCGGATGGCACCTTCTACCACTGCACCTTCTTCGATTTCGAGCACCATCGCATTTACGTCACCCTTTACCAGTGCTTTGTTGCTGATATGCGCTTTGTTGCTGATGTATACATCGCCATACACTTTTCCCTGTACAACCAGGTCTGTAGCATATATGTGGCCGCGTATGTTTGCTGTTTCACTCACCACCAGCTTGCCGGTGGTTTTTACATCCCCTCTAACGTTGCCGTCTATACGACCGGACACGGAGGCATCAATACTCCCATTCACGGATACTGTTTTAGGGATACGAAAAGCTCCGGGGACAATTATATTTCGGAAAAAATGTCTGACATTGATCACAATACAAAATTAGTGGGTGATGGGATTAGGAGTGGTTGCTGTTGTAGGTTGCGCATGGTCATCAAAAGTTGAAATAATCGAACTTGCATTACCTAGGTCGAGGCCTACACAGCGTTGAGGTTTATTGTCTGATATTCTTAATGAGTTATAGAGATAGCCAACGCTCATGAGTTTTTCGGGCTCCGGCGCTACTTCAACAGGTACGAAATCGCGAAACTCTTCCACGAAAGCGTCTGTCAGTTCCCGGTAATACGCGCCACCGCCCATCAGGTAAATCTTCTCACAGGTCTCAAAATCCAGGTCAGTGAAATAGCTGCGCATCAGGGGAGATACCACTTCTTTGTAATATTGTGTCAGCACGCTCTTGCGCATTTCCCTGAGGTCGATCCGCTTGCGGTTGGTAAAGATAGAACCTTTCATAAACGCATCGTCTACCTGGTGTTCGTTCTTCATTTCCAGGTAATGCTTCTGATTCAGTTCGCGGGTCAGGTTGTTGATGGCATAACGGATACCGTGAGAGCTGAAGCAGGTGCGGTGAATCAGTCCATCGCCGGTGGCCATGCCTCCTTCGATAGTACCGAATCCGAAGCTGACAGCAATAAAGTTATCCAGCTGAGGTTCGTTGATGGTCTTTTTCAGCCCGATGATGCCTCCTACAATTTCCGGGATCACCTCATATTTTTCAATATCAAACATGGCCTTTTTGAAAGAGCCTTTGGTATTGTAGGTTTGGGTGTCGTAATCGATCAGGAAATGACGTTTACTGAGAAACTGCTCCGCATTATTTTTGTAGATGTTGTAGGTAGAGAACGGGAAACCTACAGTAAGGGAGATAGGTTGTTGTACTTTGTCTATTGTATTTAACAAAGCAGCTTTAAAGAGTATTTCATAATCTTCTTCGGAAGGCGCTGCATTGGTGATCCTGTTAGGGTTGATGCCGCCTCTTTTGGCCAGATTACCCACGAGGTACCAGGTGTCATCTTTCTTAATTTTTAATCCACTGAGCAGATCCTTACTTGAGTTTTCTGTGTTTCCGAATGCGGTTTCAAATACGCTTGGGAAGCTGGTTGTAGATACTTTCATAGTGCTTTGTTGAATATAACGGATGTAACCCTGTGTTTCCCTGCGGAGGGTTTCCATCGGGATTGAAAATAGTGGTTTAAAGATATAAAATATTAAAAATTAAGGGGATGACAACCAGTGAATTTATGTTAAATTTAATACAGCGCTCTTAATTTTCAAAACCCGACTGAGATAATAAAAGGTTTGGAGCGGTCGTTTAAATCATAGTCCGTTCCCTTACCTGCACTCATTTCAACTTTCACATGAGATACCTCTTATTTGCCGCATTGATCTGGTTGCTGGCCTGTCATCCCTCCCAGAAAATATACCAGGCTCCCGCTGTGGGCGCGGAAGCCCAGTTCGACCGTGGATTACGGCCGGAAAAGCACCCAAAATACCTGTTTGATAAGAAAATGATGAATGATCTGAAAAAGCAGGGCGAGATTTCATCCTATACCCCGAAACGGCACCACACCGGCCCTACGGTCGCAGTGCCGGGAAAGGGTGGTAGTGGCAAAGACAGCACGGCCGCGGCCACGGATAGCCTGCATATGGGCGTTGACTCACTGAAAGCAGCTCAGCCGCTGACAGATACAGCCCGGAAATTACCGGCAGACACCACACATGTTCCCTGAGGTTTGATGTACGGAAGCGTATTATTAGCGCCACTCCTGTCGCAAAAACGCCTTTCATGTCCATCTTTCGGCCGGCCGTTTCCGCTTATTTCCCTACATTTGATACCATTGTTTTCAGATCAGCTTAGCTTATGGTGAGAATTAGTATTTTATGCTGTCTGCTGACTATAATGCAGCAGGCAATGGCCCAGACCCCGTTATATATGCCAACTAATATCAAAAAGGCTTACGACAGGCAGACCCGCAGCCATACGGGGGCACCTGGCGCACGATACTGGCAGAATAAAGCCGCCTACGATATCAGTGTAAGATTCGATACTGCCTCCAACCGGATTGCCGGATCGGAGCAGATCAGGTATACTAATAACAGTCCGGATACACTGCGGATGCTGAATTTCAAGTTATTCCCGAACCTGTTCCAGAAAGGAGCCGTCAGGAATATGCCGGTTTCGGCAGACGACCTGTTCGATGGGGTGGTGATCAGGAATATGAAGATAAATGGCATCGATAAACCAGTGCCGGTGCCACCCCGTGGCACCAATATGCCTGTTAGCGTGCCGGACCTGCTGCCGGGCCAATCGCTGCAGTGTCAGCTCGACTTCTCCTACACGCTCAATGAAAACACGCATATACGTACGGGCTCCGTGGATACCGGCGCTTATTTCATTGCTTATTTTTTTCCACGTATAGCCGTTTACGATGATATCAATGGCTGGGATATGATCCCGTATACAGGCGCGCAGGAATTCTACAACGACTTCTGCGATTTCCGCGTAGCGATAACGGTGCCTGGCCCTTATCAGGTATGGGCCACCGGCGACCTGAAGAATGCAGCAGAAGTATATAACGAAAAGTACATCAAACGCATCGCCCAGGCCGAAAAGAGCGATGATATCATTGCGGTGGTGGATAGCAGCGATATCCGCCAGGGCAGGATCACCCGGCCCGGCCGGACGAATACCTGGCGCTTCGAAGCTGAGAACGTTACAGACTTCGCTTTTGGTACCAGCGATCATTATTGCTGGAACTCCACCAGCGTGGTGGTCGACAGTACTACCAGGAGGCGCGCCCGGGTGGATGTAGCGTTTAACCCGCTCCATACAGATTTCGTGGAGGTGATCAGCTATGCCCGGACTACCGTCGACCGGATGAGCCACTATTTCCCGAAATGGTCGTTCCCGTATAATCATGAAACAGTATTCGATGGCCTGGATCAGATGGAGTATCCGATGATGGTGAACGACAACCCGTTGGCGAACAGGGCGCAGGCTATTGAACTGACCGATCATGAGATTTTCCATACCATGTTTCCGTTCTATATGGGTATCAACGAAACCCAATACGCCTGGATGGATGAAGGCTGGGCTACCATCGGGGAATGGACGATATCCCCCTGCATCGACAGCAGCATCGTGGACGACTATGGAATGGCCCCGTACAATAGCATCGCCGGCAAGATGCAGGATCTGCCCATTATGACGCCATCCAATCAAACTACAGAAGCATATGTAACTAATTCTTATCCGAAACCTGCGCTTGGGTATTTATATGTGAAAGATATGTTGGGCGATAGTCTCTTCCTGAAAGCGCTGCATTACTATATTTCACAATGGCATGGAAAGCATCCGCAACCATACGATTTCTTCAATTGTATGAATACCGGGGCCGGAAAAAATATGAACTGGTTCTGGAAAAGCTGGTATTTCGATAATGGCTATCCGGATCTTGGCATCACCCGTGTAACGCAAAAGGGCAAAAACGGCAGCGTGGAAATTACTTCCATTGGTACCAAGCCGGTACCAGTAGATGTTACCCTTTATTTTGATGACGGCAGCACGATGAAACTCCACAGAAGCATTGCCTGCTGGGAGAAAGGAAACCGGCAGGTAACGCTTGATTTTACATCCGGCCATAAGGTGAAAAAAGCCGTGTTGGGTAGCACCTGGGCTGCGGATGTAGATAAGAGCAATAATGTAATGGAGAATTAGGAATACTTTGCTATAGGCTATCGTAATAGAGATAATACACTTTCTCATAAACTCCGCCAACAACCCCGAGGCCATTCTGGGTATTGCTGCGTAGCTGAATAGCCTGAATCAGGCTGTTCAGGCCTGGATTTCTTTTTACCTTTTCGTAGGTCATGAGAAAATCATAATACTCTTTTGAAACGGATTTAACGTACACGAGTACACGCCCAACAGGCGCGATGGCCTCTGTTGGATTAGAGCTGAGTGCAATGGCGTTAATATAAAAATTGGTCTCCAGCGGGCGGCCGTATTGCGTGAACAGGATACTGTTATAGTTTTCGTTCAATCCGCCAATCTGGTTGTTATCCGCGTTTTCATCCTGTGTATAACAGGGAATGCGGAGATAATCATTCAGGTAGATGGTATCTTTTTTCGGGTTGGCACCGGGAAGATCTTTTACCTTGTTGTATAAAGAGTCGTTCTGGCTTTTGCGGTAACGACGCCCCTGGTAAGAGAAGGAAGTATCAACAGTAGCGCTTTGTTTCAGGGCTTCCATCACAATATACTGGCGGACGTTTGGTGCTGTAGTAATAGAGAAATGAAAGCGCAGTACCGGCCGGCCGTTGAGCAGTGAGCGCAGGGTATCGAGCAACTCTACTCTGAATGAAGTGGGAATAGTAGTGTTGCCGGTTACCGGTTTCATATCAGGAATCCTGGTTTGCAATTTGTACGTTCTTCCGGCGAGTAAAGTGGTCTGGCCGCGGTACACGCTCATTACATTGCTGGAGTCTTTCACATACTCGAGTGTTTCCAGTTCCTTGCCATTTTTATCCAGTAGTTTTACTTCTGCATTCGCCACCAACTCAAAATTATTGTTCATGCCGGGCATCACCGGTTTACTTTTTCCTACGCGCACCTCTGGCTTTTCATTCGCCACCAGTTCGCTGTACATCACCACCCGGGGAGAAACTTTGATGTAGGAGGGCAGCTCCAGTTGCCGTTGACAGCCAGTTATGATCCCCAGACACATCACCGGTAATATTATTAGAAACAGGTACTTCATAACTAAAATTTGAAAGTATAACTCAGATAAGGCAGCGTCCTGAATATACTGTATTGATATAACTGTAACGGATACACGTCGTCGTACGAAACATAAGAAAACTGGTCAAAGCTTACTATAAACGGATTGCTGCGGTTATATATATTATACAAGCCGCCGCTGATCACATGCTTGAAGCGCCGCTCGTTACCGAGATTAAGGGTGGCGCCGATATCCAGATGATGAACAGGAGGCAGGCGATAATTATTTAGATTATAAATATAGGGCAGATAATTCAGCTGGAAGCTGGTGAACGGCGAATAGCGTTCATCCAGGTAACCTTTGATATTACGGGCCCAGTCGTAATCCGGAAAGATCGCCAGCGGCAGCGTGAATGGGGCTCCGCTCGCGTATTTCCAGGTGGCGGAAATCTGCCATTTCGGATTAATGCGGTATTTCAATGCCAGCGATATATTATGCCTGCGGTCTTCCTTATAGGGGAACCGCTTGCCGCCATTCAGGCGATCGAACTGGCGCCACGACCAGGAGAGGGTATACGACAGCAGCCCGGTTAGTTTTCCGCGTGTTTTTTCGATCAGCACTTCACTGCCATAGTTATAACCGTTACCGGAGATTACTTTCTTTTCCCACAGATCCGAGTTATCGAATATATTAAGCACCGTATTGGTGGTCACCAGGTCTTTCAACTGTTTGTAGTAGAAGTTGGTGTTGAACCGCCATTGATTGTTCCACTGGCGCTGATAAGACAAGCTATAAGAATATGCGTGCTCCGGTTGAATATTATCGGTGCTGGGTACCCACAGATCGGTCGGGAGGTTGATCACCGGTGTAGTCAGCTGGTGCACAAACTGCGTCATTTTAGAGAAGGAAGCCTGTATAAACTGTGTCTGCGGCAGTTTCCAGCGGATCATAAACCTGGGCTGTGCGCTTAAATAAAAAGAGGATTTCTGTGCCAGCGCACCGATGTATAAACCAGGGCGTATAATGAGGCGGTCATTCGCTGCACTGATCTCGTCTTCCGCATAAACGTTTACTTCAGACATATAATAGATAGGCGCCTTTCGCTTGGTGGCTTCTCCTGCGGATATATTCGTCTGATAAGCCGTAGGTGCAAAGTTGTGATAAACATAACCGGCTCCGAGAGACACGTGGTGGTTGTTGCTTACCATATATTCTGTTTCATTCTTGATAGCGATATCCCGTACCCTTGAAACGCCTTTCCCTTTAACAAAAAGGGAATCGGAATAGGAGAGTGGGATAACGGAATTTTGAGTGAAGATGTTATTAAACCGGCTATAGGTAAGCGTAGTATTGGAGAAGACTTTAGGCGTTACCACCCTGGTCCATTTCACTGCTGCGCTGATATTGCTCCAGTCGAAATTGTAATCATCAAACAGCTGGATGATCGGATTGCTGCTTTGAATGAACATCCTGTCGTAACCGCGGTAGAAGCTTATATAGATGCGGTTCCTGTTATTGATGATCTGATTTAGTTTGAAGTTGACATCATAGAGATAATATTTACCATAGTCCTGTAGATAGATCCTGCCATACAGGAGATCTACCAGCGACCTGCGGAACGAGAGGGAAACAGAACTTTTGTCTTTTACGATAGGCCCTTCCAGCAATGCGCTGGCGGATACCGGGCTAAGCGTGGTGCTGCCGTGCCATTCTTTCATATTCCCATCTTTGGTACGGATATCCACCACAGAGGAAAGGCGGCCGCCAAAACGGGCAGGGAAAGCGTCTTTGAACAGGGACACATCTTTTACAGCATCTCCGTTAAAAATTGAAAACAGACCAAACAGGTGACCGGTATGGTACAGGGGAACGCCGTCGAGCAGGTAAAGGTTCTGGTCGGCGCCGCCACCTCTGATCAGCAGGTTGCTGCTGCTCTCCAGGCTGCTACTCGTTCCGGGGTACAGCTGCAGCGATTTTAATACATCTTTTTCGCCCAGCAGTGCCGGAAACTGCGACACATAACCAACCGGCATGTTCACATAACCGGGCTGAGAGTTCAGGGTATCATGCTCGCCATTTACCACTACCGTTTGCAGCATACCTCTGCTCTCCATATGAATATCGAGCTGGCCTTCGTCCGGGGGAGGCAGGCGCTGAAACACAGGTTTGTAGCTGATATGCGAAAACACAACACCCTGGCAGGTATCAGGTACCTGCAGGTTGTAGAACCCATAGGCATTGGTTTCTGTACCTCTCCGGGTTACCGGATCATACACCGATGCCCCGATGATAGCCTCATTACTATTGACCTCTTTTACAAAACCGCTGATGGTGTAATACTGTGTTTGCGATGTTTCCCGGAGGAGGAATATTTTACCATTCAATGCAGCGGCCTGTATGCCGGTACCCTGAAGAATAGTATTTAATACCGCGCCGGTTGTGCGTTCATTGCCGGTCAGCTGTACTTTCTTGTTGAGATGAAGAAAGCTGGAACTATAAGACACACTAATCCCGGTGGTTTTTTGTATGTCTTGTATGTAAAAGAGGATCGTTCCCTGCCGGGAGGGAGGTGCGTATCGTGTCTGAAGAATATTATCACGCCCCTTCTGGGCCAGTACAGGCTTTATAGACGCCAGTAACAGAAATGAAAAAATAACTAATGTGTTTCTGACTGATCTATTGGCTGATAACAATAGTGTCGCCTGTCTGTTTGTAGTTGAATCCCAGCAATAGTTGTAATTCATGCAAAACTTCGTCACAAGATTGATCCCGGAATGTGATCGTAGCTTTCTGCTGCGAAGCTGTTTCCCGGTACTTTTCATCAATCCTGATATCTTTTGCGTAAAAGTCGGCTAATTGTGGCAATATATCAACAAGTGGCAGGTCATTAAATTGCAAAATGCCAGTTTTTCAGGCTATATAGTTAGGATTATTATTATTCTGAGCATATAATTGTCCATTTCCCCAAACACCTCTTTGTCCACTGGCGAGTACGATAGCCGTGGTATCATTTTCCAGGCCCAGCTTTACGGATCCGGAGGCAACGGTTACTGCTGTACTATCAGCTCCTGTTTGAACAGTAAAGGAAGTACCCAGTACTTCGATAATAGATTTATTAGGTGTTCTCACCAGGAACGGGTGATCCGGATCATTGGCGATATCGAAGAAGGCTTCGCCTTCCAGTTCTACGATACGCTGATTGTGATGGTAGCCGTTTACGTAACGGATACGGGCACCCTGGCGAAGGGTAACAGTAGAATGATCGGGCAGTTCAAGGCTTTTTATCTTGCCATCGTTGGCGGCTAGTTCATGTTTTTTCAGGGAGGAGCGGGTTTCCAGCCACCATGCACCGGCTGTCAGTAGAATCAGCACTGCTGCCGCAGCTGCATATTTGGCGTAAAGGGATCGGATCCTGGAAGGTACAGCCGGACGCACCACCCGGTCGGTCTTTTCCCAGGCAGCTGCTACATCGTACGTTCTCGCCGGAACAGCGGCTAATGGACTGTCTTCCCATATCTTAGACAGTGCATCAAACTCCGTTTGGTTTTCGGGAGCAGCTTTCAGCCAGTCCTGTAAGGCGACTTCCTCTTCGGCCGTGGTCTGGCCTGAAAGATGCCTGGCTATAAGCTCATAAATGTAGGTATCAAATTGGTCCATAAAAAGTGTGCTCTACTTGGATAACGCGCTTTGATCAGATAACCCTCTATCAGGGCATTAAAATTTTCCATAATAATAATAGTGCCGGCAAACCATACTTCTGAAGGTATTTCCTTAGCAGTTTAAGTGCCCTTCCCATATAGTTCTCGACAGTCTTTGCAGAAAGCCCCAGCTTTACTGCTGTTTGCTGGTGGGTCATTCCTTCCAGTCTGCAACAAGTGAATACTTCCCTGCACTGCGGAGGGAGGTTGGCAATAGCTTCCCTGAGCAGTTGCTCATAGTGTGGCCGGGCATTCTCTATTTCCCTGTGTTCAGGATCGTCAGCATAGTCCGCCACCCATTCAAATCCTTTATTACCCGCCTCTTCCGTATTTTGCTTTCGAAGCACGGATATGGAATTGTTGCGTACAGCCCGGAATAGATAAGCTTTTATATTTGGTATTCCTATTAGTCCCTGGTGCTTTTCCCAAAGCCTGATAAAAGTTTCCTGTACCACATCTTCTGCCGCCGCATCGTCTTTAAGGAAACTGTAGGCGTAGTTACATAAATCGTTATACTGGGAATGGAATAGTTCCTTATACGCCTGATAAGAAGGTGATGTAATCATTTAACCTTCACTATGTTTTTACGAAAAGTGATTGATGCGAATGTAGGAAAGAAATTACGAATTAGAAACAGCTTTTAGCTTTTAACCATTAGCATTTTGATAAATACAGCAAAGATTAACAAAATATATACTTACCTGTTAATCTTTACTGCATTTGCTGAAAGCAAAAGCTAATGGTTAAAGACTAGGGGGTATTTCTCTTTTTGGCGTTACCATATAACAGCCATGCCTATATGTTTGTACAAGATCTCGTTTTTTTAGTTGTGTTTTTGAAACCAGGGTTGCATGCGGTTTTATGCAACCCTTTTTTATGACCCTGCCTTTTATTTTATTTCGGGAGATGGGATATTGCCCAGGTTCTTTACCCGGAAGAGATCGCCTGTAAGGACTATTTCATGTATTTTAGTGCAAAACCATGTAAGATGTCCGGAACCTTCTCTAAATTGAAAAATGCTTTTCATCTGCTCAAAAGTATTGATCTGAAAGCACTGGCCCGGCTTTCAGAAAAAGTAGACCTGCCCGCTGTAATGGAATCAGTAGCAAAGATGGACGACGCCCAGCTGAAAGGATTGATGACGATGCTGGGTAGCGGCCATGGTCCGAAAAAGGAACTTCCCCCGATAGACGGAGATTTTTATGACCTCGGAGGAAGGCTCAGCGCCGATGACCGGGAGCTGCAACTTAAAGTCCGGGCATTCATGGAAAAGGAAATTAAACCTATCGTAAATGAATACTGGCTGAAGGCCGAATTTCCATTTGAGATCATCCCGAAATTCCGGGAACTCAATATTTGCGGGGTAACCTATGAAGGATATGGTTGCCCGAACCGTTCATTTCTCATGGAAGGGATTATTGCTATGGAGATGGCAAGAATTGATGCTTCCATTGCTACGTTCTTCGGCGTACAAAGCGGACTGGCAATGGGATCCATTTATATGCTGGGCTCAGAAGAACAGAAGCAGGAATGGCTGCCGGGGATGCAGCAGTTGAATATCATCGGGGCATTCGGACTTACAGAACCGGAAGTAGGCTCCGGTGCCGCAGGCGGACTTACGACCACGGCTAAACGGGATGGAGATACCTGGATACTGAACGGGCAGAAAAAGTGGATCGGAAACGCCACTTTTGCCGATGTGATCGTGATATGGGCCCGTGATGTGGATGATAACCAGGTGAAAGGATTTCTGTTGAGAAAAGATACGCCCGGTTTCAGCGTAGAAAAGATTCATGATAAGATGGCGCTGCGCATCGTGCAGAATGGCCTCATTACTTTAAAGGATTGCCGCATCGCAGAATCGGATCGTTTGCAACGTGCCACCAGCTTCAAAGATACATCGCGCGTGCTGCGTATGACCCGCGCCGGCGTTGCCTGGGAAGCCGTAGGTTGCGCCCGTGGCGCCTATGAAAATGCACTCGACTATACCCGTAAGCGCCGGCAGTTTGGAAAACCTATCGCATCGTTTCAGCTGATTCAGGGCCACCTCGTGGAAATGCTCTCTAACCTGACGGCCATGCAAACAATGGTATATCGACTGTCGGAGATTCAGGATGCCGGCCGGCTGAAAGATGAACACGCCTCTCTGGCCAAAGTATTCTGTACCCTCCGTACGCGCGATGTGGTAAGCAGGGCGAGAGAGGTGATGGGCGGCAACGGTATCCTGCTGGAGTACAATGTGGCGCGCTTTGTGGCAGATGCGGAAGCTATTTATTCCTATGAAGGCACCAAAGAGATCAATTCCCTGATCGTAGGAAGGGCTATTACCGGGTCCAGTGCTTTTGTATAAAATCCGGGATCTTTTTTATAGTTTAAGCGCCCGGTTGCGGAATGTACCCGTAACCTGCTATAATTTTCTTCGTTATGAATACATCGAACCGTCGGAATTTTCTTAGGAACGTTTCTCTGGGAACCGTTGCTGCTATCAGTATCCCGGACATTGTTGCCGCCGCTGTGGCCACTGAGAAAACAAAAAAGATTGCCCTCAAACAAAACGCGGTAGTACTTTTTCAGGGTGATTCCATTACAGATGCAGGTCGTAAACGCGATAACGATCAGCCAAACACCAATGCCATGCTGGGAAACGGTTACGCATTAATGGCTGCTTCCGCGCTGCTGCTGAAGAACGCCGGAAAACAACTCCGCATCTTTAATAAAGGCATCAGTGGCAACAAAGTGTTTCAGCTGGCCGACCGCTGGGATACGGATTGCCTGGCTATCAAACCGGATGTGCTGAGCATCCTGGTAGGGGTAAACGACTATTGGCACACACTGAATAATAATTATAAAGGCACCGTTCAGACCTATCGCGAAGATTACGATAAGCTGCTGACCCGCACCAGGCAACAGCTTCCGGATGTGCAGCTGATTATCGGGGAACCGTTTGCGGTAAAAGGAGTGAGGGCCGTTGACGATAAGTGGTATCCCACTTTCAACGAATATCGCGTTGCTGCCAAAGAAATGGCGGCAAAGCACCAGGCAGTTTTTATTCCATATCAATCCATTTTCGATAAGGCTGTACAATCGGCACCAGGGGAATACTGGACGGGCGATGGTGTGCATCCCAGTGTAGCAGGCGCCCAGCTAATGGCTGAAGCCTGGCTGCAGAGCGTAAAATAAAAGCAGGCCAATAAGCCATTATCTGCCAGCCATTAGCCTTTAGTTACCGGCGGCTGTCAGCTAATGGCGATTTACTCGCTCTGATCACTAAAAGCTAACAGCTAAAACCTATTTATGAAACATTTATTTTTTCTGCTGATGCTCGGACTCAATACAACTGTGATAGCGCAACATCAGGTTATTCATCTGTGGCCCGGAACTGTTCCCGGAGAAACAGCCGCACGAAAGGAAGCGGTCGTTACACCGGATGGCAGTAACAACGTAACCCGTTTGACGGATGTCACAGATCCGGTACTGGAAGTGTTTCCTGCCAAAGGGAACAGCAATGGTATCGGCGTGGTGGTTTGCCCCGGGGGAGGATATAGCATTCTTGCTATCAATCTCGAAGGTTATGAAATAGCTAGCTGGCTGAACAAGCTGGGATATACGGCGTTTGTGCTGCAATACCGTGTTCCGAAAAAAGAAGCAGGTGCCCTGCAGGATGCGCAGCGTGCGATGCGCCTCGTTCGCAGTCGCGCGGCGGAGTGGAAACTCAGACCGGAGAAAACAGGTATCATGGGATTTTCTGCAGGCGGTAGCCTGAGTACCCGGACCACCACACTATACAATGAAGCCACTTATAAGCCGGTGGATAAGGCAGATGAACAGTCGGCCCGTCCTGCTTTCTGTGCGCTCATTTATCCGGCTTATCTTGATAAAGGTGAGAACAGGTCGCTGACACCGGAGTTAAAGGTAAACGGCAGCACCCCGCCGATGTTCCTCTTTGCTACGGCCGATGATCCTTACGGTAACAGCGCGCTCGTGATGGCTGGCGCCATGAGGGATGCCAAAGCGCCGGTAGAACTGCATTTCTACGACAAAGGTGGTCATGGTTACGGATTACGCAAAGGTAATCCTGCTGCTGATGTATGGCCGCAGCTGATGGAGAAATGGCTGGCTGTGGTAACAAAGTAATTATCTAAATTTGATGCAGTTTAAAACCTGTTATTATGGGAATATTTGATAAACTCAGAAATGAATTTATTGACATTATTGAATGGACGGACCCCTCCACAGATACCATTGTATGGAAGTTTCCCCGTTACCAGAATGAAATAAAAATGAATGCTAAACTCACCGTGCGTGAGTCGCAGGTAGCTGTTTTTATGAATGAAGGTAAGATTGCAGATGTATTTCAGCCTGGAATGTATACCCTTACCACGCAGAATATGCCTATACTAAGCACTTTGCAGGGATGGAAGTACGGGTTTAACAGTCCGTTTAAAGCAGATGTGTTTTTTGTAAGCATGCGGCAATTCACCAACCAGAAATGGGGAACAAAAAATCCGGTGATGTTGCGTGATGCGGAATTCGGACCATTGCGGCTCCGCGCATTTGGCAGCTATGCTTTCCGGGTAAAGGATGCCGGTCAGTTCCTGAAAGAAGTAGCAGCTACAAATCCGGAATTTACCGTGGAAGGTATCAACGAACAGTTGCGCAACCTGGCGGTATCCCGTGGCATGGAAGCTATTGCAGAAGCTAAAATCCCGGTGCTGGATCTGGCCGCCAATTATGAAGAGGTATCGAAGCTGATCACCGGAAAGATCGGTAACGAATTCAATGAACTGGGACTGGAATTAACCAAGTTCCTCATAGAAAATATCTCTCTGCCGCCTGAAGTGGAAGAAGCACTGGATAAGCGCAGCAGCATGGGCATCGTAGGGAACCTTGGTGCATATGCGCAGTTCCAGGCAGCGAATTCTATGGAGAAGGCAGCGGAAAATCCCTCTGGCGGCGGACTCGCAGCAGCAGGATTGGGTGCCGGCATGGGCGCAGCCATGATGGGACAGATGGGTAATGTCTTCCAAAACAATAATCAAAACACGCAACAGGCTGGTGGTAATACGCCTCCGCCATTACCCGGTGCCACACCTTTTTATGTAGCCATAGATGGCAAACAAAGCGGGCCTTACGAGATGGAACAGCTCCGTCAGCTGGCCGCTTCAGGCGCACTGAATGCGCAATCGCTGGTATGGAAAACAGGCATGGCCGCCTGGGCGGCTGCTTCCTCCGTGCCGGAACTGGCGCCGGTACTGGCTACCATTCCGCCACCTTTACCCTAGCCGCTTAATGTAAAAAGTAATTCGTTGCATGTCTTTTGAAGAAAAAACAAGTGAAACCGTCAATTCGTTAAAATGTCAGAATTGTGGGGCTGTACTGCATTATTCACCCGGCACCAACAGCCTGAAATGTGAATACTGCGGCACGGTGAATGAGATAGAGGATCATACCTCTCCTGATGATGTTCACCCCATAGATTACGATACATTCCTCAACAACGAACTGCATCATACACAGGCCACCCAGGAAGCAGTGGTCGTTAAATGTAACAATTGTGGCGCTGCTACTACCATGCTGCCAAATGTCACAGCGGATGCCTGTCCCTTCTGTGCATCGCCGCTGGTGGTAGCTGGCGGGCAAACCACTACTATTACGCAACCGCACTATGTATTGCCTTTCGTGGTGAACGATAATGAAGCCCTGCAGTATTTCAGACGCTGGATGGGGAAACTCTGGTTTGCCCCGTCAGACCTGGTAAAGAAGGTCAGGGACAGTTCTTCGCAACAACTGAAAGGTATATACATTCCGCACTGGAGTTACGATACGGATACTGCTACCGATTATACCGGTCAGCGGGGAGAATATTACTATACCACTGAAACGTATACTGAAGAAGTAAATGGCAGAACGGAAACACGTACCCGGGAGGTCAGGCATACCGCCTGGTATCCGGCTGCGGGCGCCGTCAGCAACAATTTTCGCGATGTACTGGTTTCTGCCAGTCCATCACTGCCATTGAAAATGGCGCAGATACTGGAACCCTGGAAACTGGAGCTGTTGAAGAAATATGACGGGCGTTACCTGAGCGGTTTCCGGGCAGAGTTGTATCAGACGGATGCCAGTCAGGGACTGGAGATAGCAAAAAAAAGAATGGACCCCATTATTCGTAATGAGATCTGTAGCGATATCGGAGGCGACGAGCAGGTAATCGATGATTACCAGGTTGCCTATAACCACCTCGGTCTGAAGTACCTGTTGTTGCCCGTATGGATCAGCGCCTACCGCTACAATGGTAAGCTCTATCATTTTGTGGTAAATGCCTGTACCGGCGAAGTAACGGGCGACAGGCCATACAGTGTGTGGAAGATTGTTGGGCTGATCGTAGCTATTATTGTGGTAATTTATGTTATCTATTCCGCCAGTCGGTAGAAGAATTACGAATTAAAAATTACGAATTAAAGCGAAGACCCAAGCGAATAATTACAACTATGATAGTTATTATTCGCTTGGGTCTTCGCTTTAATTCGTAATTTTTAATTCTATAGTGTCCGGGGAAAATTTAAGAGATCTTAGCCTAACGATTCGGGGCTTAACAAAATAGGGAATGAGTGCCCTGAGAATTGAATATTTGCCTAAATCGGCAATTATGTATTTCAAATATTCAATTCTCAGGGTGCCTCTAAAAAGTAAGCCCCTTTTCTAAGGAGAGAATAATTTCAGTTGTATAAAGTCTGCATCTTTATTATTACAAAGAAGTGCTTTCTCCGGTTCGGTTAGAAATTTAATTAGGAGAATGTATGTGGAGAGGTGGAGTCTTAGAAAACCTGCCAGGTTGCTAAACGACCACATTCTGCAGCCCAGTTGCTTTAATTGATCTTTCACAATCTTTATAAGCAGATCTTTTATTAAAGCGCACCATACCTGTATACTAATGGCATTCTCATTGTCTCCCAGAAAATTACTTAATTGAGAGGTCTGCTTAATTCTTTTGAATAGCAGTTCTATATCCCATCTCTGTTTGTACAATCTCCTAATGGTAGAACAAGCGTAGGTCTGATTGTTAGTGAGTAAGTGCACCTTCTTTTGGGTCTTTTTATCATAAATACTAATGACTCTGGCCTGCTGCACCGGACTTTTTTTACAGGTCTTTGGGTTGCCAAGTCGGATGATCCAGTCTTTTAAAATTCCATTCTTTTTATCAGCCGATGTTATTTTTTTGCGCTCAAGTACCTTTATTTTCATCCCTTTAGTAACCCTGGAGATCCAGGTAATATCATTTTGGGTCCAGTCTTTCATTACCGTGTAATTTACATAAGCTCGATCCATGGCAATTATGGAGCCTGGCTCCAGGGGCAGCTTCTGCATAAATTTCCTGTCACTACAAGCGGCCTCTGTCAGTACAGTAAAGCAGGGTAACTCATCTTTGGCTCGCATCAGCACATGAGCTTTAACACCTCCTTTTTTCCTGCCATTTAACCCTTTTACACCCGCACCCTTCATCACAGTTGAAAACAGACTAATTGTTGTTGAATCCACTATAAATAATCTATCATGCAACCTGTTTCTTGTTCGGCTGTCCGGGCAATGTTGTGGATAATGGTGTTGGTATAGTAAATGATAGAGTTGGCTGAAAAAATCTACAGGGCGGTTCCTGTTGGCATCTGAAATAGTACTACGGCGAGGTGTTTTTTTAAGGCCTAGATGATTAAGCCGATGCTCATTAGCCAATAGCCCGGTAACTAGCTCTCTAAGAGAACTACACTGATGAAAGCTGCTGAATAGCATGGTTACCAAATGGTCAAAGGCCTTAAATTGCTTGTAATAGCTGTCTGCATTAGTCTCCCTGGCCGCTTTATCGATTAAAGTGGCGGGCACAAAAGAAAGTAACTGATTAAAAATCGGCTGTCCGGAAAAAAATCTACTTTTGCTCATAATGGTAAGTTGTAGTGTGGTAACTTAAACTTACTAAAAAAGGAGGCCACATCGGCCTCCTTTTATTTATCCTTACCTGTATTTTCCCCGGACACTATAGATTTTTAATTCGTAATTTCTTTCATCGCGCCATATACCCAGGTACCGGCGATGGCACTTAATAAAGTGATGAAAACAACTGTAAATCCGCTTCCAATCTGGGCAAACAATGGGCCCGGACAAGCGCCGGTAATGGCCCAGCCTATGCCGAAGATCAATCCGCCGAATATCTGTCCTTTATTGAATGTTTTAGGGGGTACGCTGATAGGCATACCATCCATTGATTTAATATTAAAGCGTTTGATTAGTTGTAGGGAGATGATACCCGTCACTACAGCTGTACCAATTACCCCGTACATATGGAAGGAGGTGAGCTGAAACATTTCCTGTATCCTGAACCAGCTGATTACCTGGGCCTTTACCAGGATGATACCGAAGAAGATGCCTGCTATGAGATACCTGATATTTTTCATCGTCATATTAATTGAGCCATTTAAAAATCAACGGGATGATCACATTGGCGCTGAAGAAGCCTCCAGCCATAAAGCAGCAGGTAGCTACCAGCGAAGGCCACTGCAGATTGGATAATCCCATGATGGAATGCCCGGAAGTACATCCACCGGCATAGCGGGTACCAAATCCCACGAGGAAACCTCCGCATATAAAGAAGATAAGCCCCTTCCAGGTAAACAAATTGGACCAGCTGAATATTTCCGGCGGCAACAATGCCCGGTAGTCATGTACGCCGTAACCGGTCAGTCGTTGCTGTGTAGCAGCAGCCACCTGTATCTCGCTGCCATCCTGAAGGAAATGCGCTGCCAGGAAGCCTCCCAGAGCAATACCCGCTACAAAGAACAGGTTCCATGACTCTTTTTTCCAGTCGTATTTAAAGAAAGAAATCCCCGCCGGGAAACATGCTGCGCAGATATGCCGCAGCGACGAGGAGATGCCAAATGCCTTATTCCCCAGCAGTAAAAGCACAGGCACTATCAGGCCAATCAGTATCCCGGAAATGGACCAATGCCAGGGGGCGTTGATGATGTGCATGAGTTTTTTCTTTAAAATTACGAATTACGAATTAGGAATTACGAATTGGAGCGGAGACCTAAACGGATATATTATTGTTGTCTGTTTAGGTCTCCGCTCCAATTCGTAATTCCTAATTCGTAATTCGTAATTCTACAACAAGTCGTTGTACTCCGGATGCCTTTTCATGTATGCATTAATGTACGGACAATAAGGTTTCACCTTCAGGTGGTTGGTTCTGGCATAGTCGAGTACATATTTGGCGAGTTGAGAGGCGATGCCTTTTCCTTCCAGTTCTTTCGGTACTTCGGTATGCATGAAGGCGATGCCACCGGAGAAGAGTGTATAGGCAACGAGTGCGGTATGCCCGTCTACAACGGTTTCGAACTGGTGTTTGGTAGTATTATTCTGAATGTTAAGTTCCATAATTCAAAGTCAGGATTTGTCAGAAAAATTGATTTTAGTATGGGTGCCATCACAGTAAGGCTTGTTAGACGAACCTCCGCAGCGGCAGAAGGCGGTGACTTTATTTTTATGTGTTTCGTTGCCGTTTGCATCTCTTACAATGAGATTGCCATAAACCAGCAGCGGACCATTGGGCATAGGCTCAACGATGCTTTCCGCCGATATCTTCGGGGTCGCACCGGTATCGGGATCCACTTCAGCGTTCATAAAAAAGGAAAGCGCGCCTGAAGGACATTGCTTTATCTGTGTAATGATTTGCTCTGTAGTAGCACCCTCGGCATTGATCCACGGTTTCTCATGCGGATTGAATACCTTCGGTAAGCCGTGGAAGCACATTTCAGAATGTATGCATACATTTGGCTTCCATACAATAGTTACTTCGCCGTTGGTGTAATGCCTGGTGATGTCTTTCATTATCAAACTGCTTTAGTGTTTATCAGAATAGGATTGCTCAATACTTTGTGAACAGGGCAGGAGTGGGCGATCTCCATGAGCCGTGTCAATTGTTCGGGGCTCAGATCACCGGTAAAATGCACTTCCATGTCTATCACGGTTGTCAGCGGATCTGGTTTGGCGGCTGAATTGAACCTTAGTTCCACTTCTATGTTTTCAACCGGCCATTTCTTACGGTCGGCGTACATTTTCAGCGTGATGGCGGTACAAGCTCCCAAACTGCTCAGCAGTAGTTCTCCTGGCTGTGGGCCAGTATCTCCGCCTCCTACATCTTCCGGCTCATCAGCGAGCCAGCGATGATCTCTCGCGGAGATCGACGTCTGGTAGGGATGGCCGGATAAATTCACTTTTACTTCCTGATCCATATTGTTTATTTACTGAAATATTGCTGTATCCATTGTGCGGCAAGAATGATATCCTGCTGTACGAGGTTGTGTCCTGTGGCTATTTCGTGGGTGCTGACATTAAAGCCGTTGGCACTGAGAAGAGCGGCATAGGCGGTGGTGGCGGCAGGATCTACGGTACCATCGAGGGTGCCGGAGCTCATAAAAACCGGTTGCTGACGCTGCGTTTCAAATCCGTTTTCCAGGCCACTGAGTGGCTGCATAGGCCTGAACAGCGCTGCGCCCGCGAGTAGTTCGGGGTAGAGCATCAGCATGGCTCCTGCGATGTTGGCACCGTTCGAATAACCAACAGCCAATAGTTGGCTGATATCAAAGCCCTCGTTGGCCGACAGCTTTTTCAGGAAATGTACCATTTCATGTGTTCTGAAATGTACATCTTCCTCATCAAATACCCCCATGCCTAAACGCCGGAAGAACCTGGGCATGCCATGCTCCTGCACATTTCCCCGGAGGCTCAGCACATTAAAGCCCTGGCCCAGGGTACCTGCCAGTGGCAGCAGATCCCGTTCGTTGCCACCCGTACCGTGCAACAGCAATAACGTATAAGCATTCACGTTACCTACAGGCTGATAAATATATTGCAGTGGTTTAAAGTCCATAGTTGTCATCTCCTTTGATGGCCGGTCAGAGCACGACCAGTTTCTTTTCTATCTCTGCCCGTTGCGGCTCAAACTGCGCCGGCAACATCAGATGCGTACCCAGTTCAGCCAGGGGCTCATCTACCGTAAAGCCCGGATTGTCGGTAGCCAGTTCAAACAAAACCCCACCTGGTTCACGGAAGTAAACGGAACGGAAATATTTCCTGTCGAGCTGCGGGGTGGTATTCAGGCCCCGGTCTTCCAGCAGCTTTTGATAATGAAGCTGCATGGCCTCGTCTTTCATGCGGAAAGCAATATGATGTACCGAACCTCCTGCTACATGGCCTCTGGGCTCGCCTTTCGCTTCCACGAGGTCTATATAATTAGCGGTTTCTCCGGCCGGACTTACAAAACGGTAGCGGTTAGCATGATTTTTTTCCAGCTGGTAACCGAATACCGATACGAGCAGATCTGCTGTGCCCTGTATATCCTCCAGGGTGAGGGTAACATGATGAAAACCCCGTGTGGCGTTTGCTTCATCTACCTCGCTGGTTTCCCATGGAATGCGGGAATCAGGTTTTTCCGGGACAGTCAGTTCTACTTTCAGTCCATCAGGATCGAGGAAGGTAAGGTATATTTCCCCGAACTTGGAAGAGGGCTTATTGTAAATGATATTTTCCTTCTCTAATCTTTTTAACCAGAAGTCGATGCTGCCTTCCGGAATGGAATATCCTACCTCTGTCACCATATGTGTACCCCTGCGGCCTGCCGTAATATCTTCCCATGGGAAAAAAGTAAGGATGGTACCCGGTGTGCCATTTTCATCTCCATAATAAAAATGATAGGTATGCGGGTCATCAAAATTGACGGTCTTCTTCACAAATCTTAGTCCCATTACCCGGGTATAGAAATCATAATTCTTTTTTGCATTCCCGGATATCGCTGTAATATGATGTAATCCTGTTATCTCGTTCATATCCTGGTTTTTTATAACGCTGGCTGCAATCTGCAGCCAGCGCTTCTTTCAGTTATTGTTTTTTTATCAGCTGCACTTCACAGTTTATTTTTACGTCGTCGCCCACCAGCACGCCGCCTGTTTCGGTAGCTGCGTTCCAGTTAAGACCAAAATCTTTGCGGTTGATCTTGCCGTTAACAGTAAAACCAGCCTTTGTATTACCCCAGGGGTCTTTTACAACGCCCCCGAATTCTACCGCCAGTTTTACATTTTTGGTCACGCCGCGGATAGTAAGATCACCGTATAATTCATACGACCCGTCATTATCCACGCTTTCATATTTTGTAGCAGCAAAGGTGATGTTCCGGTGCTGGTTCACGTCGAAAAAATCGGGAGAGCGCAGGTGCTTGTCCCGGTCGTCGTTTCCGGTAGAAATAGAATCAACATCTACAGTTACTTTCACCTTTGCTGTGGTAAAGTCTTCACCTTCGGTTTCTGCTTCCACCTCGAAGTTGCCGAACTTACCGTTGATGTTCGTGATCATAAGGTGACGAATTTTGAATCCCAGCTCACTGTGATTGAGGTCGGATACCCATTGTTGTTTTGCCATAAGTAATTGTAGTTTTAAATAAATGAACTGATATTTTCAGGTAACGTGTAACCTGCTACCGGATTATATTTAACAAGCTTTAAAATTTATTGTTCAGCTTTCATAATACAAATATCGCCTGGTATTGTCAGAGGTAAAATGGATCAATTGCAGTAATTGGTGCACTTTTATAATGGTTATTAAAGATAACAATTTTGAGGCTAACCCTCTTATTATCAAATTATGTATATTTTATTTCAAATACTTCAAATATTATTCATGAGTACAAGTGTCACAATCCATATATTTGTAAAGGATGTATGCAATCGTAGATATTGAAACTACTGGCGGTCATGCCAGTGCCAATGGCATCACGGAGATCGCCATATTCCTGTATGACGGGAAGGAAATAACACATCACTACCAGACACTGGTAAACCCGGGTATTCCCATTCCATTATATATATCTTCCCTGACGGGTATTACCAATGAGATGGTGGCCGATGCACCACCTTTTGAAGCAGTGGCGCCGCTGGTGTTCGATCTGTTGAAAGACAAGATCTTTGTTGCGCACAACGTGAACTTCGATTACTCGTTTATCAAGCACCAGTTGGGTAACGCCGGGTTCAGCCTGCAGACGAAAAAGTTATGTACCGTAAGACTGGGAAGAAAGATATTCCCGGGATTGAGATCTTACAGCCTCGGAAATATCTGCAAGCATTTCGATATTGTTATCAACGGCAGGCACCGTGCAGGTGGAGATGCCGAAGCTACGGCCCATCTGTTCGGATTATTGCTGGCCAATGACAAGGAAAAAGCGATTGCGGCTGCCCTCAGGGCCGGATCAAAAGAACAGTTCCTGCCGCCTAACCTGCCACCGGAACAGGTAAAATCCCTGCCTTCGAACCCGGGAGTATACTACTTCCACGACCATAAGGATAAAGTGGTATATGTTGGTAAAGCGAAAGACCTGAGCAAACGGGTCAACAGTCATTTTACCGGACATAGTACGAGCCGGCAGCGTCAGAATTTCCTGCGTACCATACACCGCATCAGCTACCAGGAAACAGCTACGGAGCTGATGGCCTCCATACTGGAATCCATTGAGATAAAGCGTTTGTGGCCCATCTTCAATTACTCCCAGAAACGGATCGAATACCGTTACGGGTTTTATCTGTTCGAAGATCAGCATGGTTATATGCGCCTGGTGATCGAAAAGAAACGGAAGTATTCCCACCCCGTGCACAGCTTCAACCTGCTGATCGACGGGCACCGGCTTTTGCGCTCGCTGATACGGGAATTTGAGTTATGCCCCAAGCTCTGTTTCCTGCAGAAAGGAAACGGTACCTGTGCGGGTATCACCGCGGCCACTTGTAAAGGCGCCTGTGAACACACGGAAGAACCGGAACATTACAATGCCCGAATGAAAGCGGCTGTCGCCTTTCTCCAGGAACAACAACCCTCCGTGGTGATCGTGGATAAAGGACGCAACAGTAATGAAAAAAGCTGTATCCTCATGGAAAAGGGACGATTTTATGGCATGGGCTATATACCCACCAGCGTCAATACCGATGATGTGGAACAATTCCGGGAATATCTCACGCCCTACGCCGAAAACGAGGTGATCATCAGTTTGCTCCGCCCATACGCCGGCAATACCCGCCAGCTGGCAGGATCCCTTTGATAATTCCTGTCTGGAAAAAAATTCCGGGATTAAGAAGAAATGAATCGATTCCTGATTACTTTTGCACTTCGAAAAAAGCGATTTCATCTCTTAAATATTAATATTTTATAATTCATGTTAGAGTCAAGTTTCAAATTACCAGGTCAGACGGCCTTCTACAAAGGAAAAGTACGCGATGTTTACACCATTGAAGACAGGCTGATGGTTATGGTAGTAAGTGATCGTATCTCTGCATTCGACGTAGTATTGCCACGTCCGATCCCGTACAAGGGCCAGGTGCTGAACCAGGTAGCTGCTATTATGCTGGAAGCTACTAAGGATATCGTGCCTAACTGGGTGAAAGCAACACCGCTGCCTAATGTTACGATAGGTCTTAAATGTGAAACTTTCCCGGTGGAAATGGTAGTACGCGGTAATCTTACAGGTCACGCCTGGAGAACTTACAAGTCGGGCCAGCGCATATTGTGTGGTGTTACCATGCCGGAAGGGCTGAAAGAAAACGACTTTTTCCCTGCGCCGATTATTACACCAACCACCAAAGCGCATGAAGGACATGATGAGGATATTTCCCGTGAAGAGATCATTGCTCAGGGCCTGGTAAGCAAAGAAGACTACGAACAACTCGAAAAGTATACCCTGGCATTGTTTGAAAAAGGCCGTGAAATGGCTGCCAAACGTGGACTGATCCTGGTAGATACTAAATATGAATTTGGAAAGATAGGAGATCAGATTTATGTGATCGATGAAATCCATACGCCGGATTCTTCCCGTTATTTTTACGCAGAAGGTTATGAAGAAAACCAGAAAAATGGTGTTCAGCAGAAGCAGCTCAGCAAGGAGTTTGTGCGTGAATGGCTCATGGCAAACGGTTTCCAGGGAAAAGATGGCCAACAGGTGCCGGAAATGACCGATGAGTTTGTAAACAGCGTTACTGAGCGTTATATAGAGCTGTTTGAAAAAATTACGGGTCAGCAATTTGTGAAAGAAGAGGTGTCTGCTGCAGATGCAGAATCTACCATCAAAGCTGAATTGACAAAGCTGTAAATACTTTTGGCTGCCCCGGCATCTTGCCGGGGTAGTTTTATCCCTTATGTGTGCATGATGAAAGTACAAGTGATAGCTATAGTGATTTGTTTGTTAAGTGTTATTGCATGTAATAACACCGCTAAATCTCCTCAAAAAATTGATACCGCCGAAATCCTGGAAATGGCTGGTAAAGCGCCGGGAATGAATGCGGGCAAAGGAACCTTCACTGTAAAAACCCCGGATGGCTGGTCTACAAGAGATACCTTGATGAACCGTGTGGAGTACATGGTGATGAAAGCCGCTCCCAATGAAGACAGCTCCTTCCAGGCGAACGTAGTGATTGTTACGCAGGAAACCAAAAAAGGAGATGATGCTGCTAAGTTCATGGCGGCTACCCAGGAGCAGCTGGCCAACTTTTTCCCCGATTATAAAAAGATCGCTGAGGGAGAACGCACCGTGGCCGGTGTAACAGCGAAATGGGTGAAGAGCCGGTATTCGCTCCCTGATGAGGACGATATGGTGAACGCCGAGTCTGTCATACTGGTGAAAAATAATATCGCTTATGCGATTACATTAACCACTACGGAAGATGAACTGGATAAATACACACCCGACCTGGAAGTGATCCTGAACTCTTTCAACATAAAATAATTTTAAGCAGGAAGTTGTCCGCATAACTGATCGTTTGTCGCTTTATACTTTACCTGCTTCTTCGTACCTTAGGAGCCAAAAAATTGAACATTGGCTCATCTTGCTGCACTCAACAAATACTTTGTTACCTATAAATGGCGGCTGATCCTGGGATTGTTATTTACGGCCATCTCCATTGTATTCAGTGTGTTTCAGCCCATCATGGTACGGCAGATCTTCGATTTGCTTTCGCACAATATCGATGAATACCGCCTGCTCGATCATACTTCCCTGAAGATTGCATTCCGCGCTGATTTTACGCATGTGCTGGCATTTTATGGTGTCAGTATTCTGTTGTTCGCGCTGCTCAGCGGGTTTTTCCTTTTTCTTCAAAGGCAGACGCTGGTTGTGTTAAGCCGGCACATTGAATACGATTTGAAGAATGAGATTTATCAGCATTATCAAAAGCTGGATCTGAATTTTTTCAAAATGCATCGCACGGGTGATCTGATGAGTCGCATTACAGAAGATGTATCACGTGTGCGCATGTACGTAGGACCAGCTATCATGTATGCTTCGCGTACGCTTTTCCTGATTGTGATTATTGTATACCTGATGCTGCAGGTTAATCCGTTGCTGACGCTGTATACCTTATCGCCACTGCCTTTGCTGGCGCTGACAATTTACTACGTGAACCGTATTATACATCGTAAAAGCGAGAAGATACAGGCGCAACTATCTAACATCACTTCTATTGCGCAGGAGTCCTACTCAGGTATAAGGGTTATAAAATCTTATATACAGGAAGATGCCAGTGCGAAACATTTTGAAGAAGCAAGTGAGTCGTATAAAGAGAGTTCTATCAGTCTTGCCCGGACCGACGCCCTGTTTCAGCCGGCGATGGCGCTGCTGATCGGTCTGAGTGTGATACTGACCATCTTCGTTGGAGGCATCCAGGTAATACATGGCACCATCACTGTCGGGAACCTTGCAGAGTTCGTGATATATGTGAATATGCTGATGTTTCCGTTTGCATCCATTGGCCTGGTGGCCACTATGACGCAACGTGCGGCAGCCTCACAGCAACGGCTAAACGAATTTCTGCAGATACAGCCTGAAATTGTAGATGCTGCAGATGCCGGCGTTTCAGATTTGAAAGGAGAGGTAAAGTTGGAAAATGTCACCTTCACTTATCCGCATACCGGTATTACAGCCATCAGTAATTTCAATCTGAAGATAAAACCGGGTCAGAAAGTAGCGGTGATTGGCAGAACAGGTTCCGGGAAGAGTACGCTGGCACAGCTACTCATACGAATGTATGATCCGCAGCAGGGGCGTGTGCTGATGGACGGAATTGATATCCGGCAACTGCAGCTGTCCGGGTTACGGAATCAGATCAGCTACGTACCGCAGGACGTATTCCTGTTCTCAGACTCCATTGCCAATAACATCCGGTTTGGAGATCCTTCGGCCAGTTTGCAACAGGTGCAACTGGCAGCCAGACAGGCGTCCGTAGAAAAAGACATCCTGGGTTTCAATGAAGGATTCGATACGGAAATAGGGGAGCGGGGCGTAACACTCAGCGGAGGTCAGAAGCAGCGTATTTCCATTGCCCGGGCCCTGATCAAAGATCCGGGTATACTCATCTTCGACGACTGCCTGTCGGCCGTAGATGCCCGCACGGAGAAAGAAATCATCGGCAACCTTTATGCCTACCTGAAAAATAAAACAGCTATTATCATTACGCATCGCATTTTTGCGTTATTCGAATTCGATAGGATAATTGTACTGGATGAAGGGAAAATTGTGGAGACAGGAACGCATGAGGAATTATTATCATTGAATGGTTACTACGCAGAATTGTACGCTCGTCAGCAATCTGGCGATGAAGAAAGTGTAACTGAGTAACAATCACCTTCTTGTATAGACGCTACCGCAGCCGGTTACACGTAGTTTTTATCATTTTTTAAAATCATTTAAAAATATTTTGATATTTGTAAAACAATAGTATATTTGTCTCTTATTGTAACAGGATTTGATTCGTTAACACTTAAATCTATCAACTGTGGCGTACGAAAACAACAATCAACAGGAAAGAAACAATGATAGCATCTTTTCTAAACGATTGAAAGCGGGTAAAAGAAGAACGTACTTCTTTGATGTAAAGACCACTCGGGGAAACGATTACTTTCTGACTATAACAGAAAGTAAAAAACGTTTTAATGACAACGGTTATGACAGGCACAAGGTATTCCTGTACAAGGAGGACTTCAATAAGTTCCTGAACGCGCTAACCGAAACCATCAACTATGTTAAGACTGAGTTGATGCCCGATTTCGATTTTGATGCCTACAATCACGATTATGTGACAGAAGATCAGGATGATGCAGAAGCAGAAGGTGCTGAAGTACGCTCTTCAGCTGCTGTTCAGGCCGCGCCAGTTGAGGCCTCAGTTGCAGCAGCTCCTGCTTCACATAACTCTGAAGAGGTAGACAAATGGTAAGATTTTTACTTAGATTTACTTGATTGATTTACTTCGATCAATTGAGTATACATGGGTAAACAAGTTAACTTAAACTGATTTAATTCCTCCAGGATTTTTCCTGGGGGAATTTTTTTTTTAGTCTTTAGTAAAAATGCAACGGAGATTAACACACAATTATATGATGTTAATCTCCGTTGCATTTTTACTAAAGACTAATAACTAAAAGCTAAAGATTCTAACGGCTAAACGCTTTCCAGGCATTGATCAATCCGTTCGTAGAAGAATCGTGATTGAGAATGGTATCATTGTTTTGCAGTTCCGGCAGAATTTTGCTGGCCAGTTGCTTGCCCAGTTCAACACCCCATTGATCGAAGCTATAGATATTCCAGATCACACCTTGCACGAAGATCTTATGTTCGTATAGGGCTATCAGTGAGCCCAGTGAGCGGGGAGTGATTTGCTTCACCATGAAGGAGTTGGTAGGACGGTTACCACTGAATATTTTCGAAGGTAATATCTTGGCTATTTCTTCAGCAGGCGTACCGTCTTTTTCCAGCTTGGCACGTACTTCGGCTTCGGTTTGTCCGTTCATCAGCGCTTCAGTTTGTGCAAAGAAATTCGACAACAATTTCACGTGATGATCGCCGATCGGGTTGTGGCTGATAGCAGGTGCAATAAAATCGCATGGGATCAACCGGGTGCCCTGGTGTATCAGCTGATAAAACGCGTGTTGGCCGTTGGTACCTGGTTCTCCCCAAACAATCGGGCCGGTTTCGTAACTAACGGGATGGCCTGTACGATCTGCTGTCTTCCCGTTACTTTCCATATTTCCCTGTTGGAAATAAGCCGCAAAACGGTGCATGTACTGGTCGTACGGAAGTATGGCTTCGGTTGCACTACCAAAGAAATTACCATACCATAAACCGATCAGGGCCATGATTGCCGGGATGTTTTTGTCCAGCGGCGTGCTGGTGAAGTGGTTATCTACCGCGTGAGCGCCATCCAGTAATGCAGTGAAATTATCGTATCCGATGGTCAGTGCAATAGATAAGCCAATCGCGGACCAGAGCGAATAACGGCCTCCCACCCAATCCCAGAATTCGAACATGTTGTTGGGATCTATACCGAAAGCGGTTACTGCTTTTTCGTTGGTAGACAGCGCCGCGAAATGCCTGGCAACAAACTTCTCATCTTTGGCATGCTCCAGGAACCAGTTACGTGCAGTATGTGCATTGGTCATCGTTTCCTGGGTAGTGAATGTTTTGGATGCAATCAGGAACAGTGTTTCGTCCGGTGTGATTTTCTTCAGTGTTTCTGCAATATGGGTGCCGTCTACGTTAGATACGAAATAAGCCTGTATGTTCGGTTTCCAGTAAGGCTTTAAGGCTTCAGTGACCATCACAGGGCCCAGGTCGGACCCACCGATACCAATGTTCACAATATAACGTATAGGCTTACCCGTATAGCCCTTCCATTCGCCGGAATGTACCTGGCGGCAGATATGATCCATTTTATTCAGTACTGCTTTTACGTCGGGCATTACATCCCGGCCATCGAGCAATACAGGTTTATTGGAGGTATTGCGCAATGCTGTATGCAATACCGCGCGGTTTTCAGTGACGTTGATTTTTTCTGCATGGAACATTGCCTTGATCGCATCCGGCACACCGCATTCGGTAGCCAGGCTTAACAGCAGGTTCCGGGTATCCTCCGTAATGATATTCTTCGAATAATCAAAAAGGATGTCTTCAAACTGCAGGGAGAACTCGCTGAAGCGTTCTTTGTTCTCTAAAAATAAGGCACGCATGTGCACTTTTTTCATCTCCTCCGCATGCTTTTTCAGGGAGTCCCACGACTTGGTGGTTGTTGGATTAATAGATGGAAACATAGTAGTCGGTATATTAAATGCGTTTCAAAAATACTCTTTTAGATTTAAGATTTTTGTTTCCGGTATAATTGCCAGGAAATTGTAACGGCGATAAGGCCTATGGCGATGATACAGGTATGGATAATCGAATTTTCTTCCAACATGTCGGCATGCTTTCTTTTCAGCAGAATACCATACAAAGCCCATACGGTAACAAGTGCATAAACGATATTGTTGCGCAGTAGTATCATGCCCATACAAAGCAGGGTGCCGGCTCCGATCAGAATATCCGTCCATATTACCTGGGAATGCCGGTTGCCTTCCAGTCCGGCATATACCATCAGCGCCGAGATATTGGCAAGCGTTGCAACAGTGATCCAGCCCAGGTACATACTAAAAGGAAAATGCACCAGCAAGCGCTCTGCTGTGCTGACGGGTAATACACCTATGCCCAGGTTAATATGTATTATCAGCAGGGAACTTAATAATATCAGCATAATTACCACGCTCACCGGAATGAGGTGATAGTGCCAGGCAAACAGCCAGCAGGCGTTGGCTACAGAAGAAATCAGAAACCAGTCTTTCATTTTATGCATCAGCCGGTAAAGTATTTCCGGCTGCCTGCCTGAAAATGCCAGCCACAACTGATAGATCACAAATACCAGCAACCCCGCATATATAACACCCCAGATGGCATAAGTGAAACCTGCTGGTGCAAACAGGTTGGGATAATCTTCCGACACCTGCGCCGGTGTTTGCCCATTAATGGGAAGCAACGTTGCAAGGGCATTTACCGCAATCATCAGGATATAACCAAGGGTGTTGAAAATAGCTCTGTTCTTGAAATGTAGGGTTTCATGGAGCACCATAACAGATTGGTATATTTTATAATAAAATTGACATGATAACTGTGTTGCAACGCAAAAATTATGCTAAAACAGACAATAAAAAACAAACAAACGGGCATTAGAATATATCTGCATTTTTCCATACATTTGCCGGCTATGACATCTGAGCAACTTAAAGCTATGAGGGACCGTTTATATGTCCTGGGAGGTTTTCTTTAACGTACCTGACCGATTAGCAAAAATAGAAAATGACAAACAATTGAGCCTGGCGCCCGGATTCTGGGATGATAACGACAGAGCTACTTCGATTCTGAAGGAAATTAAGGTAAACAAATATTGGGTTGACCTTTACAACGACGTGAATGCCGCTATAGACGACAGCGCTGTTCTGAACGACTTTTTCAAGGAAGGAGAAGCTTCTGAAGAAGAGGTGGAACAGGCTTATCATGGTGCATTGAACGCATTGGACGACCTGGAATTTAAATCTACCCTTAATCAGCCGGAAGATGAAATGCCGGCGGTGCTGACCATCAACTCCGGTGCTGGCGGTACAGAAAGCCAGGATTGGGCAGAGATGCTGCTGCGTATGTACCGCATGTATGGCGAAAAGCAGGGCTGGAAAGTATCAGAGATCGATACCCAGTACGGCGATGGAGCCGGTATCAAATCAGCTACGCTGGAATTTGACGGTGATTTTGCCTATGGCCATCTTAAAGCTGAAAGCGGTGTACACCGGTTGGTCCGCATTTCTCCTTTTGACTCCAACGCACGTCGCCATACGTCTTTTGCCTCCGTATATGTGTATCCGTTAGTAGACAATACTATCGAGATAGCTGTGAACCCCGCCGACCTGGAATGGGAATTCTACCGTTCAGGAGGTAAGGGAGGGCAGAACGTAAACAAGGTGGAAACCGCCGTACGATTGAAACATATTCCCTCCGGTATTATCATCGAATGCCAGCAGGCCCGTACACAAGGTGAGAACCGTGAAAAAGCGCTCACTATGTTGAAATCACGCCTATACGAAGAAGAACTCCGTAAGCGTGAAGAGCTGAAAAATGCCGCCAACGCCAACAAACGAAAAATCGAATGGGGCTCCCAGATCAGATCGTACGTATTCCACCCGTACAAGATGATCAAAGATCACCGTACCGATTATGAAGTAGGTAACGTAGGTCCCGTAATGGACGGGGAACTGGATGGATTTATCAAGGCTTACCTGATGATGCAGAAAGAGGAGAATTCCTGACCTGATGAAGAATAGGGAATGAAGAATTAAGAAATAGGGCGAAAGTCTTGGCGGATAGTTATTAATTGCTAAGATTTTCGCCCTATTTCTTAATTCTTCATTCCCTATTCTTCATTATCCTGTTGGACAATAATCATTAAGTATCGACTAATAATTAATTAGTCCACAGTCTCTGTAACCCTTACTTTTGCTGCGGAAAACAAAATTTGTTAATAGCTTTTGCCTGCTGGTACTGACTTGAGTATTTTTACTGAAGCTAAGACTGGCAGACAGCGCTAAAAAACGGTTACAATGAATACAGGATACTTTGAGTATGCAGCGCCTGCTAATGAGCCTGTGCTGGCTTATGCTCCCGGTTCCCCGGAGAGGGCCGCTCTGAAAAAGCAACTGGCCGCCTATAAGGCAGAAGTGGCTGACATCCCCATGTATATTGGCGGAAAAGAGGTACGTACAGGTAACACAGTAGATCTGCGCCCGCCACATGAAATTGCGCACAAGCTGGGACACTTTCATATGGGAGATGCGTCTCATGTGAAATCAGCCATTGCTGCAGCGCTCGAAGCCCGCGAAAAATGGGCTAACATGGACTGGGAACAACGTGCTGGTATCTTCCTCCGTGCAGCTGATCTCCTTGCTACCAAATACCGCTATCATATCAACGCAGCAACCATGCTGGGCCAGAGTAAAAATGCCTATCAGGCAGAAATCGACAGCGCCTGCGAACTGATCGATTTCCTCCGGTACAACGTACACTTCCTCAGCGAAATCTACCGCCAGCAACCGGTATGCGCCCCCGGAATCCATAACAGGGTTGAGTATCGTCCGCTGGAAGGATTTGTACTGGCCGTTACGCCGTTCAACTTCTCAGCGATTGCCGGTAACCTGCCTACTTCTGCTGCGATGTGCGGTAACGTAGTGGTATGGAAACCCGCTAACACACAGGTATTCGCTGCACAGGTGTTTATGAAGGTGATGATAGAAGCTGGTCTGCCTGCTGGTGTGATCAACCTGGTATATGCCCAGGGCCCGCTCATTGGCGACATCTGCTTTGCTGATCCTCATTTCGCCGGCATCCACTTCACCGGCTCCACTGGCGTATTCCAGACAATGTGGAAAACCATCGGTGAAAATATACACAAATACAAAGCCTACCCGCGCATCGTTGGTGAAACCGGCGGTAAGGATTTCGTACTCATACATAAATCTGCTGATGTTGACATCGCTGCTACTGCATTAGCACGTGGCGCTTTCGAATATCAGGGCCAGAAATGCTCTGCCGCTTCCCGTGCATATTTACCAGACAATCTTGCTGACAATATAAAATCAAAATTACAGGCTGAACTGAAGACCATGAAAATGGGTACTACAGAAGATTTCAGCAACTTTATCAATGCAGTGATCGATGAGCGTTCTTTCGATAAGATCGCGAAGTATATCGACCATGCAAAGAAAGATCCTGCTGCAAAGATCATTGCCGGTGGTAACTATGATAAATCGAAAGGGTACTTCATTGAGCCTACTGTGATTGAGACCACTGATCCGGGCTATGTTACCATGCGCGAAGAAATATTCGGCCCTGTACTGACGATCTATGTGTATGAGGCAGATAAATTTGAAGAGATCATGCAGGTAGTAGACACTACTTCCGAATATGCGTTAACAGGTGCAGTGATTGCCCAGGACCGTTATGCTATTGAACTGGCAACACGTAAACTGGTGAACAGTGCGGGGAACTTCTACATCAACGACAAGCCTACCGGTGCTGTTGTAGGACAACAGCCATTTGGCGGAGCAAGGGCTTCCGGTACCAATGATAAAGCAGGTTCTATGCTGAACCTCTATCGCTGGTTAAGCGCAAGAAGTATCAAGGAAACTTTTGTGCCACCTGTTGATTACAGGTATTCGTTTTTGAAAGAAGCGTAGCCTTTAACTATTATCTATAATAAAAATACAGCGAAGATTACCAGATAATCTTCGCTGTATTTTTTTACCAAAGGCTAAAAGCTAAAGGCTAAAGACTTTTCGTACCTTGCGGGAATTATGCAAGCAGAGATTATACAGAATTATTTTGCCAGTCGCCCGAGCCAGTTAAGGGTGGCAGACCTTGAACAGTTGCTGCTGGCGGATGGATTGACAAAAGAAGAAGCCGGCAAAGCTGCGGCTGCGGGGTTTGAACAATACTTCCGCAAACAGCTGCGTACCAAAGGGCTTAAAGCATTACTGTTTTTTATAGTAGGATTGATTTTTCTGCTCCGGGTTATTACGCTTACCAATCGGGAGGAGGGTAGCTTCATGCAGGTATCACTTTCCCTTGCACTGGTGGCTTTTACAATAGTACTGGGGATTATCTGGGGAGTGCAGCTGTTTGCACTCAGGGAAGAGATCACTTCTTTCCGGGATATCAGAAAATTATAACCTTTCCCTGTCAAACAGCCGCCCAATCGGGATTATAGACGAATTTCGCTACGCCTACTGCATCTTCTGCAACGCAGCCAGTGACTCTGTCACATGCTTTTCTCCATCTTTCATGGAATTAAAAGTATGTACAACAACGCCTTTTTTATCTACCACATAAGTAACCCTGCCCGGAATAACAAATGTTTTGGGAACCCCAAACAGCTTACGGACCTCATTCTTAGGGTCACTTAATAAAGTAAAAGGAAGATGATGATGCGCTGCGAAGCTTTTATGAGACGCCACGTCGTCCGAGCTGATACCAATCACTTTAGCACCATATTTCTGAAAATCCTGGAAAGAGTCCCGGAATGAACAGGCTTCTTTAGTACATACACTGGTTTCATCTTTCGGGTAGAAATAGATCACCAGCGGCTGTTTACCCAGTACGGTATTAATATCGAATGTTTTACCATCCTGATCCTGCAAAGTGAAAGAAGGAACTTTATCTCCGGTCTTGATCTGGGCATTTACATCAGGGCTCCAGAATTGAAAAAAGGCTGCCATTGCTATAATTATCTTAAAGATTTTCATATCCGCTATATTGAGACTACTAAAGTACGAACATCCGGCATATGAAACGAAACAATCCCCGGTTATTCTATTAGGATTAATTTTAATACCCCGTCTTTTCTAATTTTCAACTTTTTATCTGTTGCATTTAATCATTATTTTTGGCTCCTAAAACATTGAGTTTTGAAAACCATACTTAATGGCAGGCAGATGGCTATTACGATAGACAGGCTTTGTCACCAGCTGATAGAAAATCATTTGCAGTTTGAGCAAACGGTGCTGATAGGATTGCAGCCAAGAGGAATATACCTCTCGGGCCGTATGCATGAAATACTGAAGAAATTAGTGCCTGGTGCGCGCATTGATTATGGTAAGCTGGATATCACGTTCTACCGCGACGATTTCAACAAAGGCAATACCCTGCATGTGCCTAGTGAAACCAGTATCGATTTTTCAATTGAAAATAAAAAGGTGGTGTTGATAGATGATGTGTTGTACACCGGACGTACCATACGTTCGGCACTGGATGCCATGCTGGATTTTGGCCGGCCTGCTTCCGTGGAGCTGCTGACGCTGATCGACAGGCGCTTCAGCAGGCAACTGCCTATTCAACCCGACTATACCGGTCGTACCATAGATGCCCTTATTTCCCAGAAAGTAAGGGTGTTGTGGAATGAAAGAGATGGTAAAGATGAAGTAATTCTGATCGACTAAACAAAGACGGATTTCAGAATTCAGATTTCACCCTTTATATTTGCACATTAATGTCACTTTCTGTAAAACACTTACTCGGAATTCGCGATCTGCAGCGTCAGGATATAGAGCTTATTTTTCAAACCGCCGACCAGTTTAAGGAGGTTTTACAAAGACCTATTAAAAAGGTTCCTACGCTCCGCGATACAACAATCGTCAATTTATTTTTTGAGAATTCTACCCGTACGCGCATCTCGTTTGAGCTGGCAGAAAAACGTCTGGGTGCGGATACTATCAACTTCTCCGCTTCCGGATCGTCTGTTTCAAAAGGCGAAACACTGATCGATACGGTGAATAACATCCTGTCTATGAAAGTAGACATGGTGGTGATGAGGCATTCCGCCAGCGGTGCTCCGCATTTCCTGGCAAAACATATAAACGTGCCTATTCTCAATGCAGGAGATGGAATCAATGAACACCCCACGCAGGCTCTGCTGGATGCGTTTTCCATCCGGGAAAAACTCGGCAGTGTTCAGGGAAAGAAGGTCGCTATCTGTGGCGACATCATGCATTCCAGGGTAGCGCTCTCTAATATCTATTGCTTACGCAAACTGGGCGCAGAGGTAACTGTAGTAGGTCCTCCGACACTGATCCCCAAGCACATGGCTGCTGCACTCGACGTTAACGTCAGCTACAATATCCGCGAAGCATTGGCATGGTGCGATGTAGCCAACGTATTACGCATTCAGCTGGAGCGCCAGAATACACCCTTATTCTCTTCGCTCCGCGAATATTCCCTGGCTTACGGCGTTACCCGCGAACTGCTCGACAGCCTCAACAAAGAAATTGTTATTATGCACCCCGGTCCAATTAACCGCGGTGTAGAAATAAACTCAGATGTTGCTGACTCCGGTCAGTCAATTATCCTGGATCAGGTAGAGAATGGAGTGGCTGTAAGAATGGCTGCTTTATACCTGCTCGCAGGAAAGAGAGAAATGGCAAATTAGGAATTACGAAATAGCTCGAAGACCTTAGCGATTGATAATGTAGTTATCCGCTAAGGTCTTCGAGCTATTTCGTAATTCCTAATTCTTCTCTAAAACCCTATCGCCGCCCCAACCGTGTACGACCTGAAAAACGGATATACGTTCCCGTTATATCCTCCGGCCTGCTCAGGGTCGTAGTATTTTATCTTCATCTTAGTACTTTCCCAAAGATCCTGTCCGGAGAAGTATACGCGGAAACTATTGATATGTATTTTCTTCAGCCACTTCGCTGGCAGTGTATAGCCCAGCTGCAGGTTTTTCAGCCGGATGTAGGAACCGTTCATTACCCAGTGCGACGAAGGCACCGTATTTTGCTGATCGTTCATATACAAACGCGGGAACATGGCATTGGGATGGTCAGGAGTCCAGTAGTCCTGATTGATGTCCCAGGGCTGTTGCCAGGTGTTCGTAAAAGGCACATTGTAACGTGGATCAGGCATTACTTTGCGGTTAGCTACTCCCTGGAAGAAGACGGAAAAATCGAATCCTTTCCAGGCAAAACCAGCGTCAATCCCATATGAGAAGCGGGGATCGGTGCTGCCCAGGTATACGAGGTCGGCATTGTCTATTTTGTGATCTCCGTTGATGTCTTTGTAACGAAGGTCTCCGGGGCCGGTATTGGGCCCCTGGTAAGCATGTTGCTGCACTTCTGCGGGCGACTGGAAGTAACCTTCCGCCTGATAGCCAAACAGGGAGGAATACGGGTATCCGGCAATGCCCTGGTTCCATCCGGCCTGAGGAAATACTCCGTCGTTCTTAAGTACTTCGTTCTTACTATCGTACAGGTTGGCGTTGACATACCAGGTGAATGGGCCACGGTCCTGGCGCCAGCCCACATTAAATTCCCAACCCCAGGTCTTCATTTCACCACGATGAAAGTCTATCGGCCACGCGCCCAGTGTCGACGCGGTCAGCACCGGAATCTGCATATCGCGGTTGTACTTGATGAAGTAATCCACCGCCAATGTGAGCCGGCCCCTGAACAGGGTGGCATCCCATCCGTAATTGGTGGTAGATATATTTTCCCAGCCCCGGGGTTGTAACACCGGATTTTTATAAACAAAAGGAGGGTAGTGGGGCAGCGGGTTGAACGTAAACGTCTGCAACCGCTCATCATTCGGGATCGTATTCCAGCTGTTCACGTTGCCCAACCGTCCCCAGGACCAGCGCAGTTTGAAATCGTTGAAGAATGGCAACGCGTGGTTGAACCATGTTTCATTATTCATGCGCCACCCCGCGGAGAACGACGGAAACACTTGCCACTGGCGTTCTTTGTCAAATGACGTGCTCGACTGCGACAATTGGGCGCCAATAAGATTGGCTTCAACCAGGTAGCGGTTATCGTAATTATAATTCAACTTGCCAAAGAGTGAAAGAAGGGAACCTCCTGCCGCCAGCATCTGCGTATATGCGGGAGCATTAGAGAACTGTTTGGCAGTGATTTCGGCCGGACTGATATTATACGAAGCGTCTGTATACTGTGTAGTATTGTAAGCCTCTTGTGTGGCGCCTCCCAGGAGGTGTATATAGTGTTTGTTATACTTAGTATCGTAATCTGCCAGCAGCTGCAGATTGCCGCCCTGGGCTACCAGCTTGCTTTTCTGCAGCATATTATCAGGCTGAATAAATCCGGCTGTATCTACGCGGTTCCATAGCGCAATGGACTGCCGGCCGAGGTTATCACGCAGGCTGTATTGGCGCGGGCTGTAAATCAGCCGCAGGGTAAGTCCTTTGGTCAGACTATCGGCCCGCAGTGTAAAAACGGCATCTATGTAATTGTTCTTCTCATCGCGCCGGCCTCCATCCTGAAGTGTAGCGTATACAGGGGCGCCGCCAAAGGCGTAGTTATGTGTATCCGGAACGTATACCGGAACGTTGCCCGGGCCGCGGAAAAGTCCTGCCAGTAAGCCATTGGGGCCTTCCACCGGTTGCGACGGGGAGAAGGTATTGGTTTGTGCATACGACAGGCGGGTTTCCAGGCTGAAATGTTTATTAAAACGATTATTGAGATTGATGCGCGCATTCATTCGCTGAGTTCTGTCGGGCCCTGTAGCGAAAAGTCCCTGTCGGCCAAAGTATCCGAGGGAAGCGGAGAACTGGTTAGAGCTGTCGCCACCTTTGACAGAAACATTGTAATTCTGAACACTGGTCCGGCTTTTAGTGAGCAGTCGCAGCGGATCGGTGTTATAGTAGTATTTGTAGAAATCAGGGTGATCGTAGTCGACCGCGTAGTGATTACCGGATTGCATGAGGGCTATTTCCATCGGGTTCCAGGGGGCAGACAGGCCGGCATTTTGTGCAGCGATGTTTTCCATAGTCGCAGCCTGTGCGGAAGAAACGCGGTTGGGCAGTCGTATCGGCGTTTCAAAGCCGCCGAGCGCATTCACATCTACCTTCAGTTTCCCCGGTTTCCCGGTACGGGTAGTAACAAGCACCACACCTCCGGCTCCGCGGGCGCCGTAAATAGAAGCCGCAGAGGCATCTTTCAGGATCGAAACAGATTCAATATCATCCGGATTCAGTACTGCCAGCGAACCGGGAACGCCATCTACTATCACGGGGGTATTACCGGAGGAAGAGCCAACGCCTCTTACCTGTATGTTGAAGCCCTCGCGTCCGGGTTGTCCATTGCTGCGGGTCACTACCAGGCCGGTGGCGGTTCCCTGAAGAGCCGCCATCACATTGGCTACCGGCCGGCTGCGAAGGCGTACGCCATCCACAAGGGCGATGGAACCGGTGATATTGGCGCGTTTCTGCAGGCCGTAACCAAGCACTACCAGCTCGTTCAGCTTGCGCAGGTCGGGCTCAAGCGTAACCGCAATATATTTTCTTTCACGTAAGTACACTTCTTTGGTCTCGAATCCAATCAGAGATATCTGCAGGGTAGCCTGTCCGTTTTGGAGATCCAGCCTGAAGGCGCCGTTTTCTGCCGTAGCAGTACCGTTGGTGCTGCCTTTCTCCCGGATCGATACGCCGCTGAGCGGCTGGAAGCCGTCGGTAACCAGGCCGGTGATGGTCCATTTGTTACTATCGGGACTTTTTACCCCGGGTTGGGGAGGTCCGGCGATGACCGCATTGAGTGGGATAACGATGATCTGACCGTCTTTAATCTCTACTTTATAACGTGAAGCAGGAAACAGTTGAGGGAGCACTTCTGCCAGTGTTGCATTATGTACGTGTAAGCTAACGCCCTTGCGGGTTTCCAGTTCATCAGAAGAAATAGCAAACGTATATCCGATCTGCCGCTCTATTTCGCGGATCACGGTTTTAAGGCTGGTGTTACTGAATTGCAGGGAAATTCGTTTCGGATGGGCAACAGGTTGCTGAGCGAAGGCCAAAGCCTTCACCAAAACCAGGATAACAATAAGAAAAACAGCAGGCACATACCCAAACCTGGTATTTGAGGAACGCGCCTGTTGCAAAAATTGCCGCATAAGCAAAAGTCAGGCGCGCATTAGTAGATTTCTACCAGGTCGTCTTTGTGTGTTATGTTAATTTGCAGGGTTTTCTTCATAATATACAGCACCTCGTCCAATGACATATTGGGAAAGGTTGCCAGCAGTTTCTTATCAGCCAGCTCAGGGTTGCTGATCTTAACCTGTACATTATAAAAATCTTCCAATGCCTCCGCTACTTCTTTCAGCGGAGTATCATCGAATGTAAGGGTCCGGGTTTTCCAGGCCAATACATTATTATTTTTCTTGTGAGTGCGTGTATCAATGGCGGTACCATTGTGTTGCAACGAAGCTTCTTCACCCGGGGTAAGAATCACTTTCTTTTCAGTGCCTTTATAAGCGGCACTGACTTTACCGGATTGCACGAATACCTTTACACCGTTGTTACCTGCTTTCACGTTGAATGATGTTCCCAGTACCTGTACTTCTACATCGGGTGCATTTACTATAAAGGGGAGTGCATCATTTTTGGTAACATCGAAGAATGCTTCTCCTTTGTCTATTTTGATCTGACGGCTGGCCTGGCCGAATCCGCGGGCATAACGTACCTGCGTATGTGCGTTCAGGTAGAGCATGGAACCATCGGGCAAGCGAAGACTGTCTTGCTGCTGAGCGGTGGCGAACGTTTTATATCCACCCGGACTTAACCACGTCCAGGTAACAGCAGCAGCCAGTACGGCGGCCGCTGCCCACCAGTATTTGCGGGGCATTTTAACAACCCTGGATTGGGTGGGAGCAGGAGTAGCAATTGCAGGAACCTTATCCAGTTTGGCATCCAGTGCCTGCCATTGTCCATGGGTATCGAAGGCGGAGGCAGCAGGAAGGGGATCGCCCTGCCACATAGCTTTCATGTCCAGGAAGATATCCAGGTTGCCGGTATCCTGTTGAATCCAGTTGTTGAGCTGCTGTCTGTTCAGCTCATTCTCCGGATCTTCCAGATAACGGATCACTACATCTATGTCAGTTTGATTATTCATGGCTACTTATTAGTAATACAACCAGAAAACATTTTACCATTAAGCGGGTTTTAAAAAAATCATAAATTTTTTATGAAGACAGCATAAAGCAATTATGATTTATTAATAAGATCTACGCGCAGCCGTTTTAAAGCGGTGGTAAGATGGGCGTATACAGTATTTATAGAGATGTTCAGTTGTTCAGCGATTTCGGCGGGTGACAATCCTTTCAGGCGGCTCATTTCAAAAACACGACGACATTGTTCCGGTAATTTTTCAAGGGCAGAGCGGTATTTGGCTTCCAGTTCCTTGTGTTCCAGCAGGGAGTGGGAGTTGTCGGCAGGAGTAGCAGTTTGCATTTGTTCCTTGGTATATACTTCCTGTCGCTGATCTTTCTTGATTCTGTTTAAACAGGTATTTACAGTTGCTCTTGCGAGATAATGATTGATAGGGGCACGCTCATCCAGGTTTTCCGCACCTTTCCACAGATTGAGGAAAACATCCTGTACCATATCGTTTGCATCTTCCTCACTCTTTACATACCTGACAGCAATATTATACATAGAAGGGGCGAACTGTTTAAAAACAGCCTCAAATACATCTTTATTCCTGTGCCGGATGCCTTTTACTATTTCTTCGTTACTCAGTTGCAACATGCGTTTATTCTTTTGTATTCGTTTCCGTAGTGCGAAGATAATTTTTAAAATTACTAATTGCGAATGCGAAGCTGTTTGAAGGTCCGTAAAACTTTTTTTCACTTTAACATTTCTTTGACTAATGGTAAGCCAATTGTCGGATGTATTCTTAGTATACGGCAGCCAACGATGAGGGCATATAACAAAAACCATGCACATTCATCATAGCCGGATGAATTTCATCATCATTATTCTAACCATACAAAAAATTGAAAGCCATGAAAAAGACAATTGTAGGAATGCTCGCGTTAGCAACAACGGTAATCGGAATGTCTGCCTTCAAAAGTGCAGATGCTACAACAGGAGTGAAGGCTGCCGACAGCATCGCTGTGATGGTAGATTCTATTGCAGGAGTAGATTCAATCGCAGCAGTAGATTCAGTGAAATTTTTGCGTGTTGATTCTTTACAGCGCTTCGATTCTTTACAACGTTTCGACTCTCTGCAGCGTGTAGATTCGTTACAGGGCCGGGATTCACTGGTGAGCCTTGATTCCGTAAAAACAATAGATACAGCGAAAGCTGTGGAAGCTGGTTCTATCACTGGTAAGATCAGTCCTGCTGATGGTGCTGCAGAAGTAGAAGCAATCAGCGCAGGTGAGAAGCTGAAAGGTGCAGTTGCACAAGGTGCTTTCACTATTCCGGCAGTAAAAGCTGGTACTTATACAGTAACCATCCTGGCTAAAAGTCCTTTCAAAAATGCTATACTGAAGGATGTGAAAGTGGAAGATGGTAAAGCTACCGACCTGGGTGAAATTAAACTCGAACAATAGTCTGAATTTAATGAAATAGCAACCAACAACAACACAGAATCATCCATAATGGAACCCATTTTGGTTTGATGCAGGGGGGCCCTTCTACGGCCCCCTTTTCTATTCTTAATTCTTATCTATTATCTTCGCCCCATGCGCACAATCATTTTGCTTACTGTTTCCAATACCTTCATGACATTCGCCTGGTATGGCCATCTCAAACATCAGGATGTAGCCCTCTGGAAAGTCATACTTATCAGCTGGGGCATCGCTTTCTTTGAATACTGTTTCATGGTGCCGGCTAACCGCTTCGGTATGCAGGACGGCTTCAACGGATTTCAACTGAAAACTATCCAGGAAGTGATTACGCTCACCGTATTCAGCATATTTGCGGTTACTTTTCTGAAAGAGCCACTCCGCTGGAACTACTTTGTATCCTTCCTTTTCCTGATAGGAGCCGTTTGGTTTATGTTCCGGAAATAGCCCCTGCGGTAGTTAGCAGTTAAGAGCTGGAAAAACATAAATAAATATTATCTTTATGGGTCTATTTTCAACCAAAAAAGGGTAATTATTGAGGGAGGAAGCTAATATACAGCTGTTGGTGGAGCGGGTGGCATCGCTGGGAGATGAACAGGCCTACAGGGCATTATTCCGTTTATTCTATAAGCCATTAAGCCAGTTTGCCTATTCCATCGTAAAATCATGGGAATCCGCCGAAGAAATAGCTTCAGATGTTTTTATGAACATCTGGAAGCACCGGGAGCGCCTGCTCCAGGTAGAAAACCTCAGGGTTTACCTCTATGTTTCCGCAAAAAATATTGCCCTCAATTACCTGAATAAACAGGCCCGTACCCAACATTTCAGTCTGGATGAACTGAGCGTCGACATTGGCGTAAGCCATGTTACTCCCGAGCAGATCTTTATATCCGGCGAAATGGTGAAAAGGATAGAAGCGGCAGTCAATGCCTTGCCCCCGAAAAGGAAAATGATTTTCAAGCTCATCCGTGAAGATGGGCTTAAATACAAAGAAGTAGCCCAGATTCTTGATATATCCGTGAACACCATTGATGTACATATGGCCCAGGCCTTAAAAAAGATCAGCGAGGCCATCCATCTCTCGTTTAAAAAATAATCCAAAAAAATTTTTTGAGGGGAGTAGTAGATTCCCCCAATTTCATTGTCCTTAGTTTAATCATGCTTTTGCAATCATAGAAATGGAACAGGAAAGAATATGGCTTTTGATGGGAAGAAAGGTATCGGGCGAAGCCACGATGGGAGAGTTGCGTGAGCTGGAAGAGATATTGCTGAAAGATCCTGACCTGCGGTATAAATATGCGGTGCTGAGCAACTGGCCGGCGACGGACAGTGCGGCATGGGAGGAGCGAACCAATTCCGCATTGGAGAAGCATATGGAGAGAATGAATGCGGCCCCCGCTGAAGAACTGCCTGTAAGAAAAGAACGACGGAATATCAGGAGAATAGTATCTGTACTGGCCATAATGATACTAGTGCTTGGTGGTTACTGCATATATCTGCTTATAAATAAAAACCCGCAGCAAAACAACAAAGCTGCATTGGCAGCCATCTTTACCCATGATGGCGTTCGTTCCAGGGCGCAGTTGCCCGATGGAACAGAGGTGTGGCTCAACAGCGGCAGCCATTTAACCTATCATCCTGATATGGGCAACCTGGATACCCGTGAGGTGACGCTCGATGGAGAAGCTTTTTTTGATGTAGCGAAGAATACCGGGAAACCCTTTACTATTCACACTTCCAGAATGAATATCCGGGTGTTGGGCACCTCCTTTAACGTGAAAGCCTATACGCAGGACAGGATCACTGAAGCTACGCTGATATCCGGCGCGGTGGAAGTGCAGCTCAACGATGGAGTGGAACGAACCATCCGGTTGCTGCCCAATCAGAAAATCATACTGCAACATGCCGGCGACGCGCCATCAACCCTGGTGGCTGGTTACAGTGTTGAAAATATACACCCCAACACGGCCGACAGTGTGGTAGCAGAAACTGCCTGGCGCAATAACTATCTCGTGTTTGATAATGACGATTTTGAAGAAGTGGCCCGGAAAATAGAAAGATGGTACGGTGTTAAGATACATCTCGAAGGAAAGAAGCTGAAGACATACCGTTTTACGGCAACATTTAAAAATGAAACGCTTCCCGAAGTAATGGAAGCGCTGAAGGTTACAACATCATTTCATTGCAGGATAGTGAGCAATGAAGTTTTTATCACCCAATAGGGGAAACATCGTTAAATCGGTACCTCTCTTATAAAGAGGGTAAATGCTGTGAACATTTACCCCTTGTTTGAGATCTGTAACGGCAGTCATCTGCACTTGGCAATGTAGTACTGTCGTAGTTTTATGACCTTTACAACCATAAATGTATGGAAAAAAATCCTACATTATGTAATCCTTTTGCTTCAAAAAACATTAGGAAAAGTTGTACTGACAATGAAACTGCTGTCCTTTATTATTCTTATAACCTGTTTGCATATAACAGGAGATGCCTTTGGTCAGCAAGACCGGAGGATCTCTATAAAAGCAGATTCGTTGCCGCTGACACGGCTGTTGAAGATGATCGAAAAAAAGAGCGGATACCGTTTTGTATACCGCAATGACCTGATCCCTGCCAACAGCAGAGTGTCTGTTGATGCCGATAATGCACTGACAGAAGATATTCTGAGAAAGATACTGAAGAATACCGGTCTTACTTTTAAGCAACTCTCCGCCGGCCTGGTGGCGATTGCTCCCGAAGAAAAAGAAATCAGGAATATCAGTGTCTCCGGAACGGTAACTGATGCTTTCGGGCATCCTTTACCAGGTGTGAGTTTACGTATTGCAGGCCAGAACAAGGGAACTGCCACCGACGAAAAAGGAGCATTCCGGCTGGATATGCCTTCTTCAGCTACGCTGATCTGTTCTTTCATCGGATATGAAGAACAACGTGTGCGGGTTACAAACAACACGCCGCTGACGATCATGCTGAAGGACGATGCCCGAGGGCTCAATGAAGTAGTGGTGGTAGCATATGGCATGCAAACCAAAAGTTCTTTGACAGGATCAGCTACTATGGTAAATGCATCCCTTTACGACAAAGCACCCCATAGCAGCTTCCAGGAAAGCTTACAAGGAAACGTACCCGGTTTACAATCAACGAATGGTTCCGGCCAGCCCGGCTCCATTCCAAGTATTCATATACGCGGTATCGGATCTATTACTGCCGGCAGCTCTCCGCTATATGTAGTGGATGGTGTGCCTGTAGTAACGGATAATCTGACGGATTATAACGTCAATTCCCTCGCGGGAATCAATAGCTCCGATATCGCGTCTATTTCTATCCTTAAAGACGCTGCGGCAGCCTCCATTTATGGATCCAGAGCGGCAAACGGTGTGATCCTCATCACCACCAAAAGCGGTAGCACCGGAAAAACAAGGATCAGCGCATCTGTACAAAAAGGTAACAACCAGCTTACCATCCCTAAAGCCGATTATCCGCTGAATACAAAAGAGATGATAGAACTGCTAAGGGAAGGCTGGGCAAACAGGGCCGATGGTACCGGCGAAGCAGGATTCCTGCGCGAGCTGCACGCCAGGGGAGTAGATACTACGGTTAATACCAACTGGATGCAGGCGCTCACCCGCCATGGGGCCTATACACAGGCTAACCTGTCGGCTGCAGGCGGAAGCAACAAAACAAAATTCTATGCTTCCGGCGGTTATTACGACTCTCAATCCGCCCTGCGGGGAGTGGACTATAAAAGGATGACCGGCAAACTGAATCTCAGCAATCAGGCTACCAAACGACTTTCGTTCGATGTTAACCTGTTGTTCTCCTACCAGCGGGCAAATGCTGTAGGCGATGTTGGACTCAATGCCAATCCGGTGCGATCTCTGGCCAGAATACAACCCTGGCTGAAGATCTATAATCCAGATGGTTCCTACGATCTTAGCTACAATAATACCTTCAACCCGGTGGCAGTGCTGAACGACAATTCCCGGACCGGCACTACTTACGGATTGCTGGGTGGCGTTGGTGCTAAATATGCGTTCACAGATTTCCTGTCGTTCGAAACAAAATTCAGCCTGGACTTCAACTACGCCCGCAGCAATATGTTTTTTGCACCAAGATTCGGAGATGGCAGAAACACCAATGGCTGGGTATACGTGAATAATAACTTATGGACCAATTGGGTATCTACCAATATCGTCCGGTTCAATAAACGCTGGGGATATCATGGTATCAATACTTTTATAGGGTATGAGGCACAGAAAACCACCAATTCCGGCAACGCTGCGGCAGCCTCCAATCTGCTGCCCGGTTTACATCTGCTGGCAGATGCTTCCAAACCGGAATCCGTGTCGTCTGTTTCCACTACGAATTCGCTGACAGGACTATTCCTGAACAACAGCTACGATTATCAGCAGAAATATTATCTCACCGCTTCCATCCGGAGGGATGCTTCCTCCAGGTTCGGTACATACAGGCGGAGCGCCATATTCTGGTCGCTCGGACTGGCATGGAACCTATACCGCGAAACTTTCTTCCAGAATGTCACCCCCATAAACGAATTAAAATTAAGAGCCAGCTACGGCAGCAACGGAAACCAGGCTATTGATAACTATGCCTCGCTATCGCTGTACAGCCCCGGAAATGATTATGATGGAAAACCGGGGTATGTGCTGACACAATATCCCAACCCTTATCTGACCTGGGAACAGAACAGACCATTCAATGTGGGGATTGATTTTGAAGTGCTGCAGCATCGCATTTCAGGAACCATAGAATATTATAACAGAACAACTTCCCGCTTATTGCTGAATGTACCGGTATCATCTACCAATGGTATTACTACTGTACTGAAGAATAACGGAGAGATGAAAAACAGCGGATTTGAAATGGCGCTGTCCTTCCGCAATATCTTAGCGAAAAATCCGGAAGGATTCTCATGGCGTACGGATATAAATTTCTCTACGCTGAAAAACAAGATCACCCGGCTCGATAATCCTATCACCAATACTGCTTATAGGAGACAGTTAGGAACGGACTTCTATCAGTTTTTTCTGGTAGGTTTTGCCGGTGCAGATCCGCAAACAGGAGAAGCGCTCTGGTATAAAGACGCATCGAAAACCGCTACTACAAAGGTTTATGGAGAAGCGCAGCGATTTAACCAGGGAAGCGCATTACCCGACTTCTACGGTGGAATTACTAACTACTTTAACTATAAAGGTTTTGAACTGAGTTTCCAGTTCTTTTATAACTGGGGCAACAAAGTATACGACAACTGGGGTACTTTCACCGAATCAGATGGCAGTGGAGGGTTTGGAAGCAGCGCAAAAATGTCGCGGCTTATTTATGAAAAACGGTGGCGCCATCCGGGCGATATTACCAACGTACCGAAAGTTGTTTTCGGAGGCACCCAGTCCGGGCTTAGCAACCAGGCTTCTTCCCGTTTCCTGTACGATGGTAGCTTCATCCGGCTGAGAGATATCATGTTATCCTACTCGCTGCCACAGCATTGGTTGAGAACGATCAATGTCAATGACGTGAAAGTATATGTACGTGGAAATAACCTGTGGACTTTTGTCAAAGATAAAGACCTGACCATGGACCCGGAAGTGCCTGTTACGGGCGACTACGACCAGCGTCCACCGGTATTTAAAACATTTCTGGTAGGGGTGGATGTAAACTTTTAGAAATTCATGCGGAAGAGATATACATACCTGTTAGTGCTGACAGCTGGTCTTTTCGGCAGCTGCGCCAAAGATTTTTTGAACCAGCGTCCGGATCAGTCAACAGAAACGAAGAATGCCATCAAAGACCTGCCGGGTCTTCGCGCAGCTATCAATGGGGTATACTCCCTCATGCAAAGCGAAAATTACTACGGACGTACGGTAACACTGCTCCCGGATCTGCGGTCGGATAATGCTTTCATCAGTATTATCAACAGTAACCGTTACCGGAATCACGATCAGTACATTCTGACAGCGAACGATCAGTATACTGCCGACTCCTGGAATACGCTCTATAGCGTGGTGGCAAATGCAAATATGGTCATTGCAAAAGGTCCTGGTGTATCCCTTTCGCCTTCCTCCACCGATTCGGTGGAAGCCCGGAAGATAGTGGCGGAAGCCTACGCTATCAGAGGACTGGCGCTTTTTGACATTGCCAGGATGTTTGCGCAACCTTTGAATTATACCGCTGGCGGCACTCATATGGGAATCCCCGTAGTGACTCAGGTGAACATAGATTCGGTGCAGTCGCCGTCGAGGAGCAATATAAAAGATACGTATGTGCAGATCGTCAATGACTTTAATACGGCTATCAGCAAATTTGCTCAAAGTGGCAGCACTGCCTTTACATCGGGGAGGATTAATATTTACGCTGCTATGGCGCTGTTATCGAGGGTGTTGCTTTACAGGGAAGATTGGGCAGGTGCGGCAGCAGAGGCAGGAGCAGTGATTAACGCGAACCAATATACGTTATTAGCCGGTAATAAACTCGTGAGCGATTTCAAAATAACCGGCAACAGCGAAACGGTTTTTGAAATTGTGAATACGCCGGTCGACAACAGGAATACGGACTTCATTAGTTATATGTTTAGTCAGGATGGTTATGGTGATGTGCTGGCGACCAATGATCTGTATAATAGTTATACCGCTCAGGATGTACGCAGAAATTTCCTGAAAATAGGTAAACGGGCAGTAAACGGAGGCGAGAATCCGGCAAACATTATTACAAAATACAGCGATGTAAGTACGTTTACGGAAAGCGTAAAAGTAATGCGGCTGGCGGAAGTATACCTGATCCGTGCAGAAGCGCTCGCACACCTTGAAAGAATTTCGGAAGCACAGGCTGACCTGGATATAGTTGCACAGCGTGCTGATCCTGCTGCCCCGCCGGCAACGGCTACAGGGCAGGCCCTCCTCGATGCTATTCTGCTGGAACGGCGGAAGGAGCTGGCTTTTGAAGGACACCGCTTATACGATCTTAACAGAACAAAAAGATCATTCACCAAATACCTGGCGAGTGACAAAACAATACAAGTGGTATGGCCCAGTACTAAAGTGATACTGCCCATTCCGCAACGAGAACTGGACGCTAACCCCAATATCCGCAACCAGCAGAATGAAGGTTACAATTGATCTGGACTGCCTTTGTTAATAATTGGTTTTTGCTTTAAGCTGGTTGGTTTTTGCTTATGAAGAAATAAAGTCCCGGTGGATTCACCGGGACTTTTTTAATTAGGAATAGGGAATGCGGAATTAAGCATGACTGAGAAGAGCTTAGGGGATAACAATCAATCGCTAAATTCTTCTCCTTCATGCTTAATTCCGCATTCCCTATTCTTCATTCATCATATTTCTCTTTCCCGCCAGCAATTAATTATTACTTTTGACGATCTGTAAACTCATGTGTCACCAAATGCTTAGAAGAAGTTACACTGCACTGGCGATCATCATATTGGCTGTAATAGGTTTACCTGCACTGGCGCAACCCTCACCAGTATGGAATGCAGCTGATATTAAGCTGCAAATGAAGAAACTTGATACGCTTGGAAGCGTGTTATATATTGCCGCTCATCCCGACGATGAAAATACCCGGTTATTGGGCTTCCTGGCCCGACAGGAGTTATACCGGACGGGGTATTTGTCGCTCACCCGCGGCGATGGCGGCCAGAACCTGGTTGGAAACGAACAATCGGAACTGCTGGGGCTCATCCGCACGCAGGAGTTGCTGGCGGCGAGGCGTATCGATGGCGCGGAACAGTTCTTTACCCGGGCCCAGGATTTCGGCTTTTCCAAAAACCCACAGGAAACCTTCACGATCTGGGATCGGGAACGCATCCTTGGGGATGTGGTATACATGATCCGCAAATTTCAGCCCGATGTCATTATCTGCCGCTTCCCGGCTGATAGCAGGGCCGGACATGGCCACCATACTGCCTCTGCGATGCTGGCAGCAGAAGCCTACACTGCAGCTGCCGATCCTCAGCGCTTCCCGGAGCAGCTGAAAATGGTGAAACCCTGGCAGGCTAAACGCATACTCTGGAATACTTTCAATTTTGGCAGCATCAATACCACTTCCGATGATCAGTTTAAACTGGATGTTGGTGTGTTTAATCCCCTGCTGGGTAAAGGTTTTGGGGAGATAGCCGCCGAAAGCCGGTCTCAGCACAAAAGTCAGGGTTTTGGTGTACCTGCTACGAGAGGAAGCTCCCAGGAATATTTTATTACCATCAAAGGCAGCGCGCCTAAGAACGGGTTGATGGATGGTGTGAATACCAGCTGGACGAGGATTCCCGGCGGGGAGCATATCGGCAAAATGGTAGACGCCATGCTGGCGGCTTATAATATAGAAGACCCGGCCGCATCGGTGCCCGCTCTGCTGCAGATACGGAGCAGTATTCAGGCACTTCCGGATGGGTACTGGCGTACGCAGAAGCTGAAAGAAACCGAGCAGCTTATTCTGGCCTGCGCCGGAATCTGGGCAGAAGCATACAGCGCATCCCCTACGGTAGTACCGGGTGCCTCTATGGAGGCTACAGTGCAACTTATTAATCGCGGAAATATAAATGCCAGCCTGCAACGGATAGACCTGCCCGGAAAATCGGACGCTACACCCAGGCAGGAGCTGGAATACAACAAGCTAACTACGGTTTCCCAGTCGCTCACCGTACCGGCCAACACACCGGAGTCGCAGCCGTACTGGCTCGACGGAACACATCCCGTAGGGATGTATGTGATAAAAGATCCGCTGCTGGTAGGCAATCCGGAGAATATTCCGCCGCTGCAGGCGAAGATCACGTTGCGTATCGGTGGGCAGGACTTTAACATCGACCGGCCGCTGCAATACAAGTACACCGATCCTGTGAAAGGAGAAATTTACCAGCCATTGGTAATTGCGCCGCCGGTAGTGGCCGATCTTAGCAACCAGGTATATATTTTTACGAATACAACTCCCCAGCAGGTACCCGTGAAACTCAGGGCCATGGCGGATCATGTACAGGGTACAGTGCAGCTTCGTTTGCCGCAGGGATTTGCTGCCGAAGGAGGCAGTCAGCAATTTACATTGAATGGAAAAGGCGACGAAACTGAATTGCGGTTTAATATTAAACCGGTAAAGGGAGTGTCTGAAAACCACGCCGATACATTGACTGTAGTGATGAATTGTAACGGGAAAGAATATACGCAAAGTATGCAGCAGATACGTTACGATCATATTCCGCTGATCACTTTATTTCCACAGGCGCAGGCCAGGCTGGTGTCCGTAAATCTGCAACATAACGGCAATCACCTGGGATATATTCCGGGCGCCGGCGATATGGTGGCGGCGGCTTTAAGGCAGGTGGGATATAATGTAACAGAGCTGGGAGAGAAGGAGATTATGAGCGGTCATCTCAGTCAATACGACGCCATTATCACCGGAGTGAGGGCGTATAACGTAAACGCACGTATGAAATACTGGCAGCCGAAGTTGATGGAGTATGTGAAGGATGGGGGTAAACTGATTATTCAATACAACGTAAATGGACCATTGGTAACCAGTGAGCTGGGCCCATATCCGTTTAGCCTTTCCCGTGACCGTGTAACAGACGAAAATGCGCCGGTGCATTTTATTGATTCAAAAGATCCGGTACTGCATTATCCGAATGAAATAACAGCGGACGACTTCAGGGGCTGGGTGCAGGAACGGGGATTGTATTATACTGTTAATGCCGACAAATCATACAATAAATTATTTACCATGAATGATAAGGGAGAAGCGCCACTGGATGGTTCTACCCTTGTTACACACTATGGTAAAGGATGTTATGTATACACCGGGTTATCATTTTTCAGGCAGTTGCCGGCAGGAGTACCGGGAGCTTACCGTTTATTTGTGAACCTGATCTCCGTTAAATAGCGACTGAAAGAAAAGAAAATGAGTAAAAAGCACGAACAACATCGCCCCCGGTTAAGAATTACAGCGGTGTTTTGTATCATATTAGGTTTGCTGATCGGGTTCAGCATTAAACGGGTACAGGTAGGATTGATTATAGGTATTGTCCTGGGCCTGTTAACGGGAGCCATGTGGAGTAAAAGCAGTTCAAACGATTAATTTTCTATGGCAGGCCACCAACTGCAGGATGAAAAGCCACCGGTATTTCCTTCATGGACTTACTGGTACGTGTTGGTAATAGCATGGCTGCTATTACTGATAGGGCTGTTTTACTTATTCACCAAAACGTTTTCATGAGTTTTTTAGATTGGCTTGTACTGGGATGTACGCTTACCGTTATTATATGTTACGGCATCTGGAAAAGCCGTGGCCAGCGGAATATGGAGAGTTATTTCCTGGACAACCAATCTATGCCCTGGTATATTATTCTGTTATCGATCATCGGTACACAGGCCAGCGCTATCACTTTCATATCCGCTCCGGGTCAGGCTTATACCGACGGGATGCGTTTTGTGCAATATTACTTCGGCCTTCCGCTGGCCATGGTAGTACTATGCGTCACCTTTGTGCCCATCTTCCATAAGCTCAAGGTATACACCGCCTACGAATACCTGGAGCAGCGTTTCGATCTGAAAACCCGTACCCTGGCATCGTCTCTCTTTCTCATACAACGTGGCCTTTCTACGGGCATCAGTATCTGTGCGCCATCTATTATATTATCGTCGTTGCTCGGATGGAACCTGTACTGGACGAATATGATCATGGGCGGGTTGCTCATTATTTACACGGTGGCAGGGGGAACCCGAGCGGTGGCCTATACACAAACATTTCAGCTGGTTATCATCTTCGGAGGAATGTTCCTCGCCGGCTGGATGGTAGTGCATTTGCTGCCTCCGGATATAGGATTCAAACAAGCCTTACAGGTATCCGGCAAAATGGATAAGCTGAATGTGATCGTCACCAAATTCGACTGGCAGGATAAATACAATATCTGGAGCGGGGTCATCGGCGGTTTCTTTCTGGCGTTATCTTACTTCGGAACAGATCAGTCGCAGGTAGGGCGTTATCTTACTGCCAAATCTATTAAGGAAAGCAGGCTGGGGTTGTTGATGAATGGCTTTGTGAAAGTACCCATGCAATTCCTGATACTGCTGATTGGCGCCCTGGTATTTGTATTCTACCTGTATTTCCGGGCGCCGGTGTTTTTCAATGAGGCGCAATTGGCGCGGGTACGGCAAACAGCGCAGGGGCCGGCGTTGACGGCATTGGAGCAACAATACAATCAGCTGGGAGCTGTGAAGCAACAGCAGGTCAGGCAGCTGGCAGCAGCATTGGAAACCGATAACCAGGCCCGGGTGGCAGCTGCTAAAAAAGATCTCAAGGCAACAGATGAGCAGGCGCAAAAGGTGCGCACGGAGGTGTTGTCGCTGATCAAAACTTCAGACCCCAATGCTGATACGAATGATACAAATTATATTTTCCTGCATTTCGTTGTGAATAGCCTGCCGAAAGGGTTGGTGGGGTTGTTGATCGCCATTATATTCCTGGCTGCCTGGGGTAGTATTGCCGCAGCCCTGAATTCCCTGGCTTCCACCACCGTAATTGATGTGTACAAGCGGTTGTATAATTCGAATGCTTCAGAAGATCATTACCTGTGGATCTCCAAATTATGGACGCTGATATGGGGGGTGTTTTGCATTGTGGTAGCACAGTTTGCAGGTAACCTTGGCAGCCTGATAGAAGTGGTGAACGTATTGGGTTCCTGGTTTTACGGAGTGATACTTGGTATTTTCCTAGTAGCTTTTTATCTCCGGAATGTAGGCGGTACAGCTACCTTCTGGTCTGCTATCATTTCAGAAATAGTAGTGCTCGTCATTCACTGGACCGGCACGGTATCTTTTCTATGGCTGAACGCGATCGGCTGTTTGCTGGTATTGTTGCTGGCGTGGTGTTTTCAGCTTTGCATGAGGAGAATTACGAATTAGGAATTACGAAATACGAAATAACTCGAAGACCTTAGCGATTGATAATACAATTATTCGCTAAGGTCTTCGAGTTATTTCGTATTTCGTAATTTTTTACTTAATCGTAGCCAGCAGTTTTTTATTCAGCGTCACATAATCGTCGTTCTTAGCGGCAGTGGCCAGTTCTATCGATTTTTGCGCAGCTTCTTTTGCTACGGCATTATTCTTTGCTTTAGCATTGATGCGGGCTTTTTGATACCATACCCAGAAAGCATCGGGGCTTTGAGCAGCTGCTTCGTTGATCCATTCAACGGCTTGTTTCAGGTCTTTGCCATTTTCAAAGTAGTAAACAGCTGCCTGGAAGTAAGGCTTTTTGTCGCCACTCTTCATCGCTTCATTGATCTGTGCAGTGATCTTATCATCAATGTTGGCAGTGATGCTCACGGGTACTTTGGTTTTATCCCAGGAAATGGCCAACTGCATTGAACTGGGCTTGATATCCTCAAAACCAATGGTAAAGCTTTCCTCGCTGGAGGGCAGGGAAACAGGTTTTACTTTTACCCGGGCTATATCGTTTTCCGGTTTATAGGCTGCAGGGCTGGTAACATCCAGGCTGCTGGTCAGTATCACGGTCCATGACCCGGCATCAGGGATGCTCAGCAGGCCGTATTTACCGGCTTTAACGGGTACGCCGCCGAAATTAACATCTTCTCCGAAAGTGATGGTGGTAGCACTGTTAGCGCCGGTTCTCCACACTTTACCATAAGGAACCAGATCGCCCATGATAATACGGCCATTTTTCAGTGGACGGGAATAGCTCAGCTCAATATCAGACAGGGCGAAGTCCTGTTTGATGGTCTGTTTAGGGCTCGGAGCGGGCATTTTGATTCCCTGAGCAAAGGTGGTACCCGCATACAGCAGCAGCATAGCGCCTGCCGTAGCGGCAAAGGTTTTGAAAGTTCTCATATCTGGTGGGTATTTTAATGGCTATTCAATAATTCCGTTCCGGAAAGCATACAGTACCAGCCCAACACTGTTCTTAACGTTGATCTTTTCCAGCAGCTTCTGGCGGATACCTTCCACTGTACGCGGACTGAGAAATATCTGTTCCGAAATCTCCTGTGTGGTCAACTCGCTGCAAATCAGCTTCAGCACCTCCTGCTCACGTTCATTCAGGTGAATTTCATTTTTAAGCGTTGGCTTGAATTGTTGTTTGTTTTTATGCAGTACTTTTTTGAGTAGTGCCAGGTTTACATTTTCGTTGAAATAAAAGCCTTTTTCAAAAGTAGTACAGATAGCTTCATATATTTCCTCTGGTTCCGCATTTTTTAAGAGATAAGCATTGGCGCCGTTTTCTACGAGATGTACAATGAAATTATCATCTTCATACATCGTCAGTATAATAATCTTTACATCCGGATATTTCTCCTTTACTTTAACAGTGGCCTCAATACCATCCATATTAGGCATTTTCAGGTCCATGAGAATTACATCCGGCACTTGCTTTTCCATGTGCTGCAACAGATGCAATCCATCATCAGCTTCAAAAACAAAGCTGATATTTTCGTAGGGGATCAGTGTATTAATTACTCCACTGCGGAAGATCTTATGATCGTCAGCAATGGCCACTTTAATGTGTGCCATAGGTGGACAGTTAGAAGATTTGCTTTTATTTTATTAAGAATAAATTACTATGAGTCATGCTGTTACAAGTGGGTTCAACACAACCGGATGGCAATTTAGTAATAAAACAAGATACCTCTCAACTATTCTAAGCCGGCAACTGATAATTCTCTACGTTAATGGTGGCGATTGTACCTTTCGTAATTGCAGGAGTGAAGTTAATACTTCCACCAATAATATTGAGGCGGCTCTCAATATTTTTAAGACCCAGGCTACCGGTTTTTTTCTGCGATTCGGGAAGTGAAGTCAGCAGCGCGCCATTGCCATTATCTTCCACGGCAATAGTCAGCAGGGAAGGAGTGGTCTGGTAGCTGATCTGCACTTCTGTTGCAGCAGCGTGTTTTAATATATTGTTGATCAGTTCTTGTACTACGCGGTATATATTCAGCGCCTTTTCTTTGTCGACAGTTTGCCCCCTGTCTGCAGTCCGGAAAGCAATATTCACCTGTTTATTTTTGTTCATCAGGTTGCAGAAAGAATCCAGGGCGTGGGCCAGTCCCAGGTTTTCGAGTGCCTGAGGATGCAGGCTCTGGGAGATAAATCGCAGTTGCTGAATAATAGTGTCAGTAAATTCCTTGGTTTCCTTCAGTCGCTCTACCTCGTTGTTGCCGGTTTTCAGCAGGGGTTGAAGGCCGCCCAGGTTCAGTTTGAGCACCGACAGCTGTGCGCCTACTTCATCGTGGAGATCTTCCGCTATGCGTTTTCGCTCCTGCTCCTGACCCTGCAATACTGCGATGAGGCGTTCCCGTTGTAACTGCAGATCCTTGTCGCGAATCTGTAATTTATGTTGAATTACCTGCTTCTGTTGCAACATTACCAGTATGATCACAATTACCCCCAACATTAACATTACTGTAGTCCCGATTACAATAATATCAACTGTTTGCATATCTCGTTTTTTTTAGTTTAGTAAGGCCAATATACAGAAGTATCATTGAAACCATACCAACAATATAATTGATACTGAGAATAGCCATGGTGGTCTTCATTTTCCCGGGTCCGGAGGTTTGCAGGCTTTGCAGGTAGTTATAACTGATGGAAAAAAAGAACTCGGTACAGGCGAACACAAATATTGCGGCGTTGTACCAGAATTCAGGGAGGGTATTAATATAGACTGCATTTTCGATCAGCTCCTTGTCTCTTAACATCTGCATAAATAAGTAAATACCATAGGTAATCAACACTACATGCTTGACGCCTGAAGAAATGGAATTATAGGCTCTGGGTCCTTCTATATAAAAGAGATCGAATATGAAAATGGCCAGTACAGCAATAGGAACAAATAGAATAATGTTTTTAACAACCGGATTTTTAATGCAATACCTGTAGAAAATAGAAAGTATCACAAACTGAATGAAATGCATCAGGCTGAAAAACCACATATTATTGAGCGACAGGTGTTGCAGGATTGCGGAGCCTCCGGCAAAAACCAGGCTGCTCAATATGTAGTAAAACAGGCATCTGGAGGGAATATCCAGGTTCTTGAACTGCAGGAGAAAGGGGATCAGAATAACAAATTCGACCCCCGTCATCCCGTAGTATATGCTGAATAGTAACGTTGTATTCACGTAGTTGTTTTATAATCAGGGCTCGATGGGTTTGGGTCTTGAGCAGAATTCCGGGCAGGGAATACCGGAATCCAGAATTTTAGCGGACATTGTTTTAGGCACAATACCAGCTGGGGCTGCAGCAGCTGCTGTGGCAGGCTCAGGAAGGATGTCGTTGCCATCTCCATCAACAGCAACAAGGATCATTTTTTTCTCTTTGATGTTATCTCCGTTGGTATCTATCTTAATACCATAATAAATTCTCAAAGCTACTGCTCCGGGTTGATCCAGTAACTCGAGTACTTTGTCTTTGCCAAAACACATGGCCTTTACATGTGTCCCAAACGACTTTTGTTGGGCATGGTCGTTATCATGGTTGTCGGTAAGTTCATTCATTTCTTCAAGAGAAATGAAGCCGCCCGCATCTGAAGGGATCGGCCTTTTAGGAAAGTTGCTCATAGTGGGTAAGTTTTAGTTTCGGGGTAAAATTATTATAAATAATTACATATCCAATCCGGGGATATCCACAGTACTTCTTTTGCAGGCAGTGGAACCGATTACGGAAACGCTGGCTGCTATTGGATTCTGGCAGTATTTAAATAGAGGTACGGACGGCGCTGAATCCGTACACTTCGCCCCAAAATGCGTATAAGTACGTGCTGCCGACCGGATGCCGGAAAGCAATAGCTGATTATCAGCTGTTCCGTATTTACCGGGTTATCATGCGTAGTTATACGCATTGCTTTTTTTCAGTTGTTTAACGCTTGACTGGTCGTATAAACTTCCCAATCTTTGTAACATGTATCGACCGGCTTTAGAAACTGTTCAGTCAGCGTTCATGTAAGCACAATGCCTTTCCGCCTTGTTTGTTTTTTGGGTTAGTATATGCAGAATCATTTTATCAGGTGATGCTAGTTCCCTTTTTTTCTTAAAAAGATTAATTTAGCATAAAGTGGCTAATAAAGAGTAGTTTACAAGAGTGGGAAACTCTATCGGTAACGATTTAGTAATGGTGCTTACTGCACTTGCTTTCATTTGATTACCTTGTAAATCATTAATGCAAATATAATAAATAAAGGGTAAAGTACATTAGTGCTTTACCCTTTATTTTTCCCTTTCCATTCTACGTGAAATATCAATAAAATCTCCCCATTGGGGGAAAACTGTGATATTGGTTTCAATATTATTTCCAAATTTTGGCATATCAACAATAGATGCAACTCCGAAACAATAGTGAGAACTTCTAAACGACTATGCTATGAAAATCGTGTTGAATAAAATATTAGCGCAAATTCATCATCAGGAAGAGAAATTTTCTTCTCAAATGATGCCAACGGCGGAAGAGGCTTATCAAATGACCCTGTTCCTAAAGGAAATGCTGTGTAACATAAAAGCAAAAGTTTTACAGGATGGATTTACATATGAGCAACAAGAAATTGATTTTTTCAAGAACATTAAACCACAAATCTTAGGAAAGCTCATTTATTACAACAAAGTCTTCCGCATTGAAACTACCTGCCCCGTTAGCAATGGCAAAATACATCAAAGTTATTATGAGAACCTGTTAAAAACCCTGAAATCAGAATACAAAGAAAGTATCTGCAACGAGGATTTTTATAGGTACTATCGGACTGGCAGGATAGACCGTGACCATAGTTATTTCAGGATCGGACAAGTCAATTACCACGATGGATTAAAGAGTGGCGTATTTGAAATTGACCTTAGTTTTTCTACATATTATGATAACAAAATAGCCCATATTATAGCGAACGAATTACTTTATACTTATATGCTTACTAAAATCAGTCCAGAAGAAAATCCAGATTTAATTTTATTAAATGGAGAAGCAAACAAGGATATTTCGTGGACAAATTCCCAAAACGCACTTATCGAACTGATATATGCTCTCTATGCTTCAAATTCTATCGCATTCGGAAAAATAGGCATCCGAAAATTAGCTTTGATTTTTCAGGTGCTATTCCAAACACCATTAAACGACATACATCACTCTTTCCATCGAATGAAAACAAGGGCAGGTTCCCGGACGGCTTTTTTAGACCAGCTCAAAATATCCCTCGAAGAATATATGGATAAAGACCTTTAGCTATATCAACACAATAAATTTAAAGCAGTACCTAAAACGTACTGCTTTTTTCTTTACCCATATCTGCCAATTGGCAAATGTTGGCAAAACTCTATTATAAAATATCCTCAATGCCCCAAAACCCTTACTAAACAAGAGGTTCCCCTGATTGTAAAAACTTTCAAAAAACTGCCAAACCAATTGGCAAGCATTGGCAGACAAACACTGCCACCCTTACCAATTTTGCATAGTGAACTTTAAAAACTGTGCAATGAAAATAATAACCATTGAAGAAGAAGCGTGGCAACAGCTAAACAGCCGTATCAATGCCATTGCCGACTACCTGAAAAGATTGGATGATACAAGCTATGATGACCTGTGGCTCAATAACCACGAGGTATGCCAATACCTGCACATCAGCGAAAAGACCTTATGGCGTATGCGCACCAAAGGAGAGATTGCTTATTCAAAAATCTATGGTCAATATTTCTACACCATAGGAGCAATTAAGGATATGCTCAATGCCAATGCCGTACAGAGCAGTGATGAATTTGTGCAGGAGCTTATGGCAAAAGGCAAAAGCTATATCGAAAAAGGCAGAAAGCTAAAGACAGATAAAAAATAGGTATGAACCCTTAAAAGTATATCCCTATGAATATTGACAGAATGGAATTTTTGGCGTGGATGGAACGCTTAATGGGTCGCTTGGATATGCTGGGCGACAATATAGATGAACTGCAAAAGAAACGCAACAGCATAGACGGCGAGGAATTGCTGGATAATCAGGATTTGCTTCAAATGCTTAAAATCAGCAACCGCTCCCTGCAACGGTATCGCTCCATTGGCAAACTACCCTATTATACCATAAGCGGAAAATTGTATTACAAGCTATCCGATGTACATCAGTTCATTAGAGAGAGTTTTAACCCACCCTCAAAATGAACGCCAATGAAAGACAAAGACTGCCTTTGAGTGCCACATTGGGCGATACAGCCAACGCTTCATTTACATTCGGCGGTAAACTTTAAATTTTTCAGATTATGAGCGAAGAAACAACAAATAAGCAGGAAATGCCCGAACAATTATCGGACATATTATTGGTGCTGGATAAAGAAAAAATGAAAATCCAAGCCGTAAAGAGTATTGACGAGAACGGAAAAATGGAAACCGTTGACCCCACTAAGAAAAACCAAAACCAGTTTATGCGTGTGGACAAAAGCGGTGATTTCTTTTCCAACTTCTTCTCTAATTTTTTCAGCCAGTTAAAGAACCCTACCAATTTTTCATTCTTCAAAGTGCCTGCACCTATTGCGGTTGAAAAAGCACAGGAAATGCAAAAGCAGGTGGATAAGCCCACTCCCGAAGGTGAAAAAGTGATGAAAGAACACGAAGTAAAAACAGAACCGCAACAGGATAAAAAACAAGAAAATCAAAATAATATGGCAACAACACAAACAACACCGGAAGCCAGCGAGTACCGCTACAAACCGGAACAGATTGATTGGGACACAATGAAAAATCTCGGATTGAGCAAAGAATATCTTGAAAAAAGAAACCTGCTTGACCCCTTATTAAGAGGTTACAAAACTAATGAGCTTTTACCGATTGGCATTAATCTCGGTAGTACAATTCTCCGCACGGATGCCCGTCTGTCTTTACAGCAAGGCGAAGACGGAAATGTTATCGTGGCAATACACGGTATCAAAAAAGAACCTAACCTGCACTTTGAGTTCTTCGGACACAAGTTTACAGATGAGGACAAGAAAAACCTGCTCGAAACAGGCAATATGGGGCGTGTGGTTAACCTGACCAATTCCAAAACGGGCGAACTAATGCCGTCCATTATCAGCATAGACAGGCTAACCAATGATGTGATAGCCTTACGGACGGATTTCATAAAAATTCCCGATGAAATTAAGGGTGTGAAGTTGAACGATGAGCAAAAGCAAACTTTAATGGAGGGCAAACCGCTAAAGTTAGACGGTATGATTTCTGCTAAAGGAACGGAGTTTTCGGCAACGGTACAGTTCAATGCTGACAAGCGTTATGTGGAGTTCCTGTTTGACCGCAATAATTCCAATAGGCAAACCCAAAACAACGGACAAAGTAATCAGCAAAGCCAGCCGCAGGAAGCTCCAAAAACATTCAGGGGCAAAGAACTTACCGATGAACAGCATAAGGATTTCAAAGCCGGGCAAACCGTTTACATTGATGGATTGATGGATAAAAAAGGGCAACCTTATCAGGGTTATATCACTTTCAATGCAGAAACGGGAAAAACAAACTTCCAATTTCCAAGCCAGGTTAAGGCACAGGCAAAACCTGCCGAAGCCCACAAAACGCAAACCGCCGTCAATTCAGAGGGCAAGACTAACGAAGCGACCAAAAATATCAACGAGCCTTTAAAATCGGGACAGCAAAGACCGAAAAACAAACAACAGCAGGAAAAACAAGAACAACAGGAAAAATCCGAAACACCTGCAAAATCAAAAGGTAGAAAAGTGAGTTAATTATGAAAACAATCATCGCAGAAAAACCAAGTGTAGCAAGGGAAATAGCGGGCTTGTTGGGAGCTTCCGATAAAAAGGACGGCTACCTGACGGGTAACGGCTATTTTGTTACGTGGGCATTCGGTCATTTAATAGGCTTGGGAATGCCCGAAGATTACGGCATTTCGGGGTTTGATAAGGCAGCTTTACCGATACTGCCCAAGCCATTTTTATTGACCGTCCGTAAGGTCAAAAAAGACAAAGGCTATACCGCCGATACAGGAACAATAAAGCAACTGAAAGTCATCGAACAGCTTTTTAACCGTAGTAACAGCATTATTGTAGCCACCGATGCAGGTCGTGAGGGGGAACTCATTTTCAGGTATATTTATGAATACCTGAAATGCAACAAGCCTTTTGAACGTCTTTGGATAAGCTCACTAACTGAAAAAGCTATAAAACAAGGCTTTGATAATCTAAAAGACGGGGCAACATTTGACGGATTGTATCAGGCGGCACAAGGCAGAAGCCGTGCCGATTGGCTTGTGGGCATCAATGCTACACAGGCATTGAGCATAGCCGCAGGGAATGGCATTTATTCGCTCGGAAGAGTACAAACGCCTACGCTGGCTTTGATATGCAAACGCTATCTGGAAAATAAAAATTTCTCGGTAAAGAAATATTGGCAGATACAGTTATCGCACAACAAAGAACTGATAGATTTTAAAAGCATTTCCAAAACCAAATGGGAAGACCAAAAACTTGCCGATGATACGCTGAAATCCATTCAGCGAAGCGAAACGGCAACAGTTACATCAGTAGAAACTAAAAGAGTTACAGAACAACCGCCTTTATTGTTCGACCTTACCGGATTGCAAAAGGAAGCCAATAAAAAATTGAACCTTTCTGCTGAAGAAACGCTGAATATTGCCCAAAGCCTCTACGAAAAGAAGTTTATCACATACCCACGTACCGGAAGCAAATACATTCCTGAAGATATGTGGGCAGAAATTCCCAACCTCGTAAGGGCTTTACAGGACAGGGAAACCTGTAAGCAAGCCGTAGCGAAATTGAGATGGGGACGGTTTAATAAGCGTATCGTTAATGATTTGCGTGTTACCGACCACCACGGATTATTGATTACTGACAAAATCCCGTCGGCACTGAATGCAAAGGAAAATGCCGTTTATGATATGATTGCCTTTCGATTGCTCGAAGCCCTTTCACAAGCCTGCATCAAAGAGATAACCGATGTAGGTTTACAAGCGTTGCATTATGATTTTATAGCAAAGGGTTGTAAGGTAATAGAAGCAGGCTGGCGTTCCATCAAAGGAAGTTTTTCTGATGATGATACCGAACCTGTACAGGATTTGCCCGAACTGAAAAAAGGCGATGAACTTAAAATCAAGGAAGCCTCCGTTTTGGAAAAGAAAACGAAACCACCTGTACTTTATACCGAAGCCGGGCTTTTGTCGGCTATGGAAAGTGCTGGCAAGGAAATCGAAAATGAGGACGAAAGGAAAGCCCTGCAAAATATCGGTATAGGTACTCCGGCTACAAGAGCCGCAATTATTGAAACCCTGTTTACCCGTAACTATATCCAAAGGGAAAAGAAATCCTTAATCCCCACTGAAAAGGGATTGCAAGTGTATGAATTGGTCAAAGACCGTAAAATTGCGGATGTGGCAATGACCGCCGAATGGGAACTCGCATTGCAGAAAATTGAGAACAACGAAGCAGATGCGGAGGCATTTCAAAAAGAAATGGAAACTTACGCCTCATCTATTACCAATGAATTGTTGCAAACTTCCATTGCCCAAAACAACCTGCCTAAATTGGTTTGCCCGAAATGCAAAAGCCACGGGCTCATTATCCGTGATAAAATAGTGAAGTGTCCTGATGAAGTTTGTAATTGGGTACAGTTCCGCAATGTGTGTGGCGTACAAATCGGCTTAACCGATATTGAAAACCTTGTCAATAAGGGCAAAACTTCCCTTATCAAAGGAATGACGAGTAAGGCGGGAAAGAAATTCGATGCCTATATCGTATTGGATGCGGATTGCAAAACCTCTTTTGAGTTTGAGAAGAAAAAGAAGAAATAGCTATATTAGCTTTTGGAAAACCTCTTTGTAATGTAATAATGACAGATAAACTTATAATAGCACAAAAGGAAATTGAAAACCTGATATACACCATAAGGGGCAAACAAGTGATGTTGGACAGTGACCTCGCAAGGATTTATCAAGTGGAAACCAAGGTTTTCAATCAGGCAGTAAAACGTAATGAAGAGCGTTTTCCCGAAAATTTCCGTTTTCAATTGACACAGGATGAATTTGATGCTATCAACTTGAGGTCACAATTTGTGACCTCAAGTTTGAATTATGGCGGAAGACGTTATTTACCCTATGTTTTCGCTGAAACAGGAATAGCGATGCTGGCTTCGGTACTCCGTTCAGAAATAGCCATAAAGGTAAGTATTGAGATAATGAATGCCTTTGTAGAAATGCGAAAAATGCTTATCAGCAACGCTTCTTTGTTCCATCGTTTGGATAAAATTGAGTTAAAGCAATTAGAAGCCGACCAAAAATTTGAAGAGATTTTTAAAGCTATGGAAAGCGACAAGCTCCACAGTGAAAAAGGTATTTTCTACAACGGGCAGGTTTTTGATGCCTACGCCTTTGTATCGGATATTATCCGAAATGCAAAAACCTCCATTATCCTGCTGGATAATTATGTGGATGATACCGTATTGACCTTATTGGGCAAGCGAAGCGACAATGTAACCGCAACAATTTATACCAAAAGCATCAGCAATCAGCTACGGTTGGATATGCAACGGTACAATAGCCAATATCCGCCTATTGAAATTGAGGCTTTTTCCGATGCACACGACCGCTTTTTGATTATTGACGATATGGAACTCTACCATATCGGAGCATCACTGAAAGACCTGGGCAAAAAATGGTTTGCCTTTTCGAGAATGGATATTGAGGTGGGCAGAATGCTCAAAATTTTAAACCAACAATAAACCCTCTAATTAAGAGGGTTTTCTTTTAGTTTTTTGATGCTTCAAAATGCTCTTGTACGTTCTTAAATTAACTTCAATAATATTTTTTCTTTAGCCATAAACTTGCCCTTACCAATAATATGAGTACCGGAACTTCCACCAGTGGGCCGATAACGCCCACAAATGCCTGTGGCGAATGAATACCGAAAACCGCTATTGCTACGGCTATTGCCAATTCAAAATTGTTTCCTGTGGCTGTAAATGCGATGGATGCGTTTTTATCGTAAGGAACTTTAAGGGATTTATTGATAAAGAAGCTCACAAAAAACATCAGTACAAAATAGATGATTAGCGGTATGGCTACTTTTATTACATCCATTGGCAACTCTAATATTTTATCGCCTTTCAGACTGAACATTAATACTATCGTAAACAGTAAAGCATATAATGTAATGGGCGATATTCGGGGTACAAATTTCCGGTTATACCATTCTATACCTTTTGATTTTACAAGGAAGTAACGGCTTAAAAAACCTGCCAAGAATGGAATGCCTAAATATATCAATACGCTTTCGGTAACATCTTTCATTGATACGCTTACATTGAAATTGGCTAATCCTAATTTTGCAGGTAATACATTGATGAATAACCAAACCAAGAAGCTATAAGAAAGTATCTGAAAGATGCTGTTTAATGCAACTAACATAGCTGTATATTCTCTGTTAGCTTTAGCTAAATCACTCCACACGATAACCATTGCAATACACCTTGCCAAACCGATAAGAATTAAGCCTGTCATATAATCGGGTTCGTTCCGTAAAAACAAAACTGCTAAACCGAACATCAGTACCGTGCCGATAACCCAATTCAGCAATAAGGATATACCGATTACTTTTTTATCCTTAAATGCCCTAGGTAACAATGAATAATCAACCTTTGCCAATGGCGGGTACATCATCAATATTAAACCTATTGCCAACGGAATGTTTGTAGTGCCTACGGATAGGGCATTTGTAATTTTTGAAATACCGGGAAAGATATATCCCAATCCTATACCTACTGCCATTGCAAGGAATATCCATAAGGTAAGGTATCTGTCTAAGAATTTTAGTTTTGGTTGCATTGCGTGGCTAATTTGTAAGTTCTTTATATTGGTTTGATGTCAATAATTTTTCTAATTCTGCAATATCTTTTATTTCAATTTTTATCAGCCAACCATTTCCAAAAGGTTCTGAATTGATTAGTGTTGGTTCTTTTAATAAGCGTTGGTTCGTTTCAATGATTTTACCCGATACAGGCATAAATAAATCACTGACCGTTTTAACCGCTTCAACAGAGCCGAATACTTCATCCTGCTGAAAACTATATCCAACATTGGGTAAATCTGCATATACGATTTCGCCCAATTCGATTTGTGCAAATTCTGTAATGCCTATTGTACCTGTGTTGTCGTGTACGCTTATCCACGTATGTTCTTTTGAATACTTTCTATCGGTTGGAAATTCCATTTTTATAAATTTTTAGATTAGTAACCTCTCCTTAAATTTTCCGCGTATTCGTTTGGTAAAATGCTTTCCTCTACTGCTTTTGCTGCTCTTTCAATATCATAATCAAAGCGTATAAATTCCACACTGATACTGTCTTTATCCAATACAGAACTTTGCTCGTTGATAGTAAGTATTACATAACCGCCTCTTACATCGCTGTCTTTCGGCTTTCCTACCGAACCTATATTGATGGCGTGTCTGAAATGGTTTTGTCCGTCAATTCCCGAATTTAAAATACGGTGGTATGGCTTATGCGTATGCCCGAAACACATAATGTCTGCGTCTGCCTGTTCCATAATTCTAAGCATACTTTTTTCTTCCCTTTCTTCAAATAAGTATTCGTTTATCTTTCTTGGGCTACCGTGTACCAATAGTAAATTGAGCTTGTCCTCGTTCAACTGAAATTCTACTTTGATATGTGCCGGAAGTGTACGCAAATAGGCTCTTTCTTCATCTTTCATAATAGAGTTGGTAAAGGAAATAGATACGCTGCCATTGCCTTTTTCACTATCGGTTTTATAAGCACATCCGCAATCATTGCTCATACGCCCGATGCCAAAATCATAATTCCCTGCAATGGTTGGTATTTTCCTTTTACGGATTTCGTTCACTACTTCATTTGCCCAAATGTTATAGCCTACCAAATCGCCTAAGCAATAAATACTGTCGGGATTTCTTTTTTCTACATCTTCAAAAAATGCCTCTAATGCAGGTAGATTGGCGTGAATGTCACTGAATAATGCAATTTTCATTTTATCTTATTTTTATGATTATACGATTAACAACATCCCGAATTTGGTGTACAACAAGCGGCACTGTTTAGCTCTGACAGCTTTACTTTTTGTTTCTCTGTTGGAATACCGCAAGCATCCTGAGCAAGACAAGCCGTTGTTTTACTTTTCAGTACGAATATTTTTCCGTTGAAATCCAAATCATATTTTCCGATAGTATCACTTTGATATTCTACTTCTATTTCGGCATCTTCAATCCCTAATTTTTCTTCAGATAGTTTGATGATGTTTAATAATTTGGTTGGCTTTAATCTGTGTTCAAAATCGTTAGCATTCCATAATTGGAAATTGACAACTTTTTCATTTCTGATTGTTCCGCCACAATCAATAAAATTCTTATTGATTTGTCCCACTTCGGTAACGTGGAAATGTTCGGGAACAAACGTTCCGTTCTCTAACTGAAATTCAACATTCTCTAATGTTGGCAAGATTTCTTTGATTTTTGATAGTTTCATATTAACTGAATTTTAAGTGGCACATTAAATGATATATTGCAATATAACGATATTGGATATTAAAAAAATGCTATGAACAGCACTTGGTTACTTTTACCTCCTGATTGAAAAACGCATTAAATTCCTGTTGAATTTCATTCCATACTTTTTCATCAATACAATAGCAAACAGATTTTCCCTCAATCGTACCCTGAACGATACCAATGTTTTTTAATTCCTTTAGATGTTGTGAAATGGTTGCCTGTGCCAACCCTAATTCCTCAACCAAATCGTTACAGATGCAGGCATCTTGATTGATGATATATTGAAGTATGGCAATCCTTGCAGGATGTGCCAAAACCTTAAACTGAGAAGCCAACTTATTCTGTTGGTCTGTAAATATTTCTGATTTAGTAAGTCCCATAGTTTACATTTTTACATCGCAATATTACGATAATAAATTTTAAGCACAAAATAGTTTGTGAAAATTTATGTTCCAATACCAATTCTTTACAAATCTTCATTTCGATTTTCAGCTACAAATAGTAAAACACTGCCTTTCAAAGCCAAACCCTGCCACTTCTTCAAAGGGGCTTATCTACTGCTATAATTTTAGGCTTCAAGCAAAATTCTAAACAAAAATTATAGTATGGATACACAGCAAAAAGACCTATCGTATTTCAGGTTACGATTACAAGAATTATTAAACACCAGCTTCCCCGAAAAAGCAAATGACCAAAAATTTATTGAGCAACGTTCTTCGTGGGCTACCAATGCCTACGAGGGGGCTTTTAGTTCGGGAAACGCTATTGAGCAATGCAACGAAATAGCCAATTACATACTTTTTGAGGGCTTGCATTTCTCCAAATTCGATACCGTGTTTCAGGTGGTATGCAATGAGTTTGATACCATAATGGCAGACGAGGAACTGCGACCGTTCGCCCTTAAAATGTTTTCTGTTTGCGAGCCTGTTTTCTCCGGCTATGAACTGACCTATGATTTCGCATACGGTTTTGAGTTTGACCTGCTCTATACCGAAATAACCGGAACCATCGCAATATGGATAGAGGAAAATGGGCTTCAGTAAAAAGCAACATCTCCAACAGAACATTGATGCCCTGCGAATTGCTTTTAAACTGGAAAAGGAGAAACGACAAGCCACCGTAGGCGAAAGACTGCTAATGATGCAATACAGCGGATTTGGCGGTCTTAAATTCGTGTTGAACCCCATAGCGAACGAAATAGACATCAATAATTGGAGAAAAACAGAACACGACCTTTTCCCGATTACGCAGGAACTCCACCAGCTGCTCAAAGAAAATTCAGAAGACGAAAAGCAATACCGCAGGTATGTGGATAGTATGAAAAGCTCTGTTCTGACGGCTTTTTATACACCGCCACAGGTCATAGATGCGATTTCCGCAACTTTGCGTGAAAGCGGTCTGAACATTGATAAATTCCTCGAACCCTCCGCAGGTATCGGGTCTTTCATACAATCCTTTTCAGAAAATAAAAAAGCCAGTGTTACTGCTTATGAAAAGGATTTGCTCACAGGCAAGATTTTAAAACAGCTTTATCCCGAAAGCATAATCCGTATAAGCGGTTTTGAGGAAATCCCCGAAAAGGGACAAAACAGCTTTGATGTAATCGCCAGTAATATACCGTTCGGCGATACTTCCGTCTTTGATTTATCCTATTCCCGAAGCAAGGACAGTGCAAAAGTACAGGCAGCCCGAAGCATACACAATTACTTCTTTTTGAAAGGTGCTGATATGCTCCGTGAGGGCGGTTTGCTGGCTTACATTACTTCACAGGGCATTCTGAATAGTCCGAAGAACGAGCCGATACGCAGGGCGTTGATGCAGGATAATAATTTGGTTTCGGCTGTCCGCTTACCCAACAACCTGTTTACGGAATATGCAGGAACGGAGGTTGGCAGTGATTTGATTATTCTGCAAAAGAACACAGCAAAACAAAGTCTGACCGAAAGGGAAGATCTGTTTTGCCAAAGCAGGCAAACAGAATACAATGCTCCGGGCAATGCACTCTTTCAGGACAGCACAAGAATTGTGCATACCGATAGAAAATTAGATACCGACCCTTACGGACAACCTGCACTCATCTATATTCATAAAGACGGCGTTAACGGAATTGCCAAAGACCTCAAACAAATGCTTTCCGAAGATTTTGGAAAACATCTGAATTTGAGTTTATATAGAGGCGAACGGAACGATGAGCCTGTAATACAAATTCCAGCTACTCCAAAGGTAACACCTCCAATTGTCGAACCTGTAACCATTCAGGCGGAAATACAACCTTTATCAATCAATCGGGAAAGCCCGCAGGAATTAAAACAATTAAGCATTTTCGACCTGTTTGAAAATGCGGACGAACCTGTAATGGTTGTTGCTCCGCCCAAAAGAACGACACAAGTTAAAAGGCAAAGCACCAATAAAAGAAGAGGTGCAATGGGTCGCCAACCTGACCTGTTCAGTAGTGCGATACAGCAACCTTATACACCTCCGATTACCAATAGAACTGCCAACGGAAGCCCATCTACCAATGGCAAAAAACAGGAAGCCATCGGCGACCTGTTTTCGGGTATCAACGGGAATGGCCAAGCTGATAAGCCAGCCGTTCCCGACACCATTCCCGAACCTGCTATGTATAGTGGCAAACTGCATCCGTTCCACCGTAACGATAGCCTTGTCGTGGATAATGGTTGGGTCGGTCATCTGCAAGATGTAGATACATCAGACGGTACGGCAGTTTTCCACCCTTTGCAATTACCGACCTTACAGAAAGCAAGAGCCGAAGCGTATATCGAGGTGCGTGATATTTACCAACAGCTTTACACTAACGAAGCAGAGCTTCAGACCGAACACAAAGAAGAAAGGGAAAACCTTAACCGTTTATACGATGCCTTTGTTAAAAGATACGGCAACCTCAACAGTGCCGATAATATCAAGCTCATTAAAACGGATAGTTCCGGTAAGGAAATTCCTTATTTGGAACGTGTTATTGGGGGTGTTGTACACAAAGCCGATATATTCAGCAGACCTGTTAGTTTTTCTACCATAACCATAGCAACGGATAATCCCGAAGAAGCATTAGCGGCTTCACTGAACAAATACGGAAGCGTGGATTTGGACTATATGTCCGAAATCAGCGGTATTACCGATGATGCTTTGAAAGAAGCCTTACACGGTCGTATTTACTACAATCCTCTGCAAAAGGAATACGAAATATCCGAACGGTGGATTGCAGGTAACGTAGTGGAGAAAGCCGAAGAGGTACGAACCTACCTCGAACGCAATCCCGATGACAGCGAAGCCAAAACAAGCCTTACGGTTTTGGAAGAAGCCCGCCCAAGACGAATTGAGTTTGAGGAACTCGATTTTAATTTGGGCGAACGCTGGATACCCACAGGCATTTACGCCCGATTTGCTTCACATCTTTTTGATACAGATGTACTCGTTCATTATTCTGAAAGCTCCGATGACTTTTCCGTAAAGTGTGACCGTAAGAATTTGCATATATGGGAGAAATACGCTGTCAAAGCAGAAAGCCGGACGTTTGACGGGGTTGCCCTGCTCAAACACGCCCTTGTCAATACTACGCCTGATATTACCAAAAAAATTACGGTTGGCGACCAAGAGGTCAAAGTACGGGATATGGAAGCCATACAAATGGCGAATACCAAGATTGACGAAATCCGTACCGCCTTTACCGATTGGCTGCACGCCCAAAACGATGAGTTTAAAAGTAGGCTGACCGACCAATACAACGATACCTTTAACTGCTTCGTCCGACCTAACTATGACGGAAGCCATCAGGACTTTCCGGGCTTAGACCGTAAGGCATTGGGCATTGAAGACCTGTATTCAAGCCAAAAGGACACGGTTTGGATGATTAAGCTAAACGGCGGTGCTATCTGCGACCACGAAGTAGGTGCAGGAAAAACGTTGGTAATGTGTACGGCAGCACAGGAAATGAAACGTTTGGGATTGGCACACAAACCGATGATTATCGGGCTGAAAAGCAATGTTCACGAAATTGCCGAAGCCTACCGCACTGCCTATCCACACGCTAAAATCCTGTTTCCGGGCAAAGAAGATTTTACGCCCCAAAAACGCCTGCGAATTTTCGGGGATATTAAAAATAACGATTGGGATTGTGTAATCCTCACACACGACCAATTCGGAATGATACCACAATCGCCCGAAATACAAAAGGAAATACTCGAAATAGAATTGGACAGCGTAGAGCGAAACCTCGATGCACTGGAATCGCAAGGCAAGGAAGTTACCAGAGGTATGCTTGCCGGAGTAATCAAGCGGAAAGAAAACCTCGAAGTCAAACTCAAAACCCTGCAACACGATATTGAAAATCGCAAAGATGATGTGGTGGATTTTAAGATGATGGGCATTGACCATTTGTTTGTGGACGAAAGCCACCAATTCAAAAACCTGATGTTCAACACAAGGCATACAAGGGTTGCCGGATTGGGCAATGTGGACGGCAGCCAAAAGGCATTGAACCTGCTCTTTGCTATCCGTACCATTCAGGAACGCATCAATGCGGATATGGGAGCAACTTTCCTTTCGGGAACGACCATAAGCAACTCACTAACGGAACTGTACCTACTTTTTAAGTACCTGCGACCAAGAGCATTGGAAAAACAAGGCATTCACTCTTTTGATGCGTGGGCTGCTATTTATGCAAGGAAAACGACCGATTATGAATTTTCTGTTGCTAACAACATTGTAGCAAAAGAACGTTTCCGATACTTTATCAAAGTGCCGGAGCTGGCACAATTCTACTCGGAAATCACAGATTACCGAACGGCAAAAGATATAGGAATTGACCGCCCCAACAAGAACGAGGTTCTTTATAACATATCGGCCACACCTGACCAGGAAGCGTTTATCCAAAGTCTGATGCAATTCGCCAAATCGGGAGATGCCACTTTGTTGGGAAGAGCACCTTTATCTCCATCGGAAGAAAAAGCAAAGATGCTTATCGCAACGGACTACGCCCGTAAGATGTCGCTCGATATGCGTATGGTAAGCGGTATGTACGAAGACCACCCCGATAATAAGGCTTCGCATTGTGCGGCAAACATTGCCAAGTATTACAACCAATACAATGCACAGAAAGGAACGCAATTCGTTTTCTCCGATTTGGGAACCTACAAGCCGGGCGAATGGAATGTGTACTCCGAAATCAAACGCAAGCTCGTGGAAGACCACGGCATACCTGCACACGAAGTCCGGTTTATACAGGAGGCTAAAAATGATAAGCAACGTAAGGAGCTTATCAAAGGTATGAACGAGGGAAAAATCAGGGTGTTGTTCGGTTCTACAAGTATGTTGGGTACAGGTGTGAATGCACAGAAAAGAGCCGTTGCGGTTCATCATCTGGATACGCCGTGGCGACCGAGTGACCTTGCCCAAAGGGACGGTCGGGCAGTCCGAAAAGGCAATGAGATTGCCAAGTTCTTTGCCGACAACAAAGTAGATGTGATTATTTATGCCGTAGAAAAATCATTGGATAGCTACAAGTTCAACCTGTTGTATAATAAACAGCTATTTATAGACCAATTAAAAAATAACAATCTCGGCAAACGGACTATTGACGAGGGCAGTATGGACGAAAAATCGGGAATGAACTTTTCGGAATATGTGGCTATCCTGTCGGGAAATACAGACCTGTTGGATAAAGCCAAGTTAGAAAAACAGATTGCAGGATTGGAAAGCGAAAAACAGGCGTTTAACCGTTCCAAGTTCAGTGCCAAATACAAGCTGCAAGACTTTACGGAATTGCTGGATAGTACGCAATCCCGATTAAACAGAATGAGCCTTGATTGGGGAAACTTACAGCAACGCATACAAAAGCGTTCGGATGGCACAATTGCAAATCCTGTACAGTTGGACGGTTTACCGCACAATGCGGATATTAAACAAATCGGTGCAAAGCTCAACCAGCTTTCGGACAAAGCCCGCACCGGAGGTCAGTATGAAGAAATCGGTAGTTTGTACGGATTTACGCTGTTGGTAAAAACCGAAATGTCCGAAAAGGAGGGCGTGGATATACGGGTAAACCGATTTTTGGTACAAGGCGAGGGCAATATCAAATATACCTACAACAACGGTTTAATCGCTAAAGATGAAAAGCTGGCTGCTGTAAATTTCCTTAATGCACTGGAGAAATTGCCCAGCTACATCGAGCAGGAACAAAAGAAAATTATAGAAATAAAAAAAGACTTACCTGTTCTCCAGGAAGTTGTCAATGGTACTTGGTCTAAGGAAAGCCGGTTGAGCGAACTCAAAACGGAACTGGCTGGCATTGAACGGAAGATACAGTTATCTATTACGCCGGAAACTAAAGAAGAACCTGCGGAACAAACCGAAAAACAAACTTCCAATATTTCGGAGAATATTGTACGGACTAAAGGTATTCATTTACCTCGTGGGGTATTGTAAGAATACTTATTGTATTTCGTCCTCTTCGTCCATTTTTTTAAGCAGGCTTTCTTTAAGGCTGTCAAGGAATTTGGTGCGGTTTATTTTTCGGGATTTAAGTTCCATAAACGTATGATAAAAGTCGCCTAAACTGATATTGAATGTGCTTTCAAATGTTTTGGCGATGGCTATTATATCTGCATTGCCAAATGCACCCTGCGAATGGAGTGAGTAAATTAACTCGGTTAATGCTGTTTTGCTTTCTATCCAATTTAAAGTAAAACTGTTAGACGGTTTCTTCTGATTGTTATTGTTTAGTTGGTCTTCGATATAAACTTGTATGAGGTCGTTGGCGATAATCTTTGCCGCTTTATAATCGTGGGAAGTAGAAAATCGATGGTCGGTTTCAAAAAACACAGTATCCAAGCTCAATTTTATATCGTGTTTGCCCCGTACAAATAGCTTATCATCAATAAATGAGTTATTCGTCCGGTAATATTTATAAAATTCAAGGTTGTTGTCAAAATACCTTTTAAGCTTTTTCAATTCTTCGTTTAGATATTTCCTGTTCGGTTTTGTACCGTATGGCTTCTTTGTTTCGATTTTATAAATAGCATTATAATAAATTAGTTTTGAAACGATAGCAGGTTTCTGATATTTGAAAAAATGTATTTCCTCATCAATATTTTTAAACCCTCTATTTAAAACATATTCCTTTATTTTAGACAAGCTTTTAAGGATGATATCTATAATCGCTTCTATCCGTTCAATAGAATAATCGGCTTCAATCTCTAATTCGTTGATTGATGTTTCCAGTTTCTTTATCGTTTCATTGTAATATTTATCCATTCAGTTTACTTCTTGATGTTTGAGTTATAAATGGAGAAGCCTAAATTTGTTATTATATTTAGGCATCATCCAGTTTATAGAAATAGAGAATGTTCAAGCATTTACTAATATCATACAAAGCATTCACGAACTGCACTTTTGGAATTACGATTACTCCAGTAAATTGTATTCTTGCTTTAAGTTGATATTGTTTCACTATAGTTTCTATTGAAAACAACCCACACATTTTACGCTGTCAGGGATAATGAGCATACGTTTATAAGGAATGGGGTGATGGCATTTAATACAGATACCAAAGCTCTCATCATTGATTTTTTGTAAAGCATTTTTTAATCTTATCAATTTGCTTTCAGCTTCACGTAAACTGGCTTCCAACACACTTTTATTGTTAATGGCATCCATTCTACTAATTCTTCCAATAGCAACATCGGGGGCTACAGGTTTGGTCATTTCCTTGTAGTCCGCAATGTCTTTTTTAGTTTTGGCTATTTTTTGCTCGATTGCAGTTTGCAATTCTGCTTTTTCTTCCTGTGTCATAAGAAATTATTTATCCAACATCACTTTGTAAGTGGGGTCTTCAATAATATTTATTTCGATAACACTTTCAGCATTTTTCAATAATTGTCTACAGTCCTGACTTAAATGACGCAAATGGATTTTTTTGTTTTGTTTAGCGTAGCGATGTGTCAGTACATTAAGTGCTTCAATAGCAGACATATCCACCACTTTACTTTCTTTGAAATCAATAATGACTTCTTCGGGGTCATTAAGGATATCGAATTTTTCAGTAAAGGCTGTTGTAGAACCAAAGAAAAGCGGTCCGAAAATTTCATAATGCTTTATTCCTGTTTCGTCAACATATTTTCTGGCACGAATACGTTTTGCACTTTCCCAAGCAAACACTAATGCGGAAATGATAACACCGATTAATACGGCTAATGCGAGATTATGTAAAACAACCGTAATCAGAGCGACCAGCATACCAACGAAAATATCGTGTCGTGGCATTTTATTGATGATGCGAATACTTGCCCATTCAAACGTACCGATAGCTACCATTATCATCAAACCTGTAAGAGCTGCCATAGGCACTTTTTCTATCAGACCACTGCCAAACATAATAAAAATTAACAAAGCCACAGAAGCGATAATTCCTGACAACCGTGCCCTTGCACCACTGGAAATATTGATTAAACTCTGACCAAGCATAGCACAACCGCCCATTCCTGAAAAGAAACCAGATAAAATATTAGCGGTTCCTTGTGCCACAGCTTCTCTATTACTATAGCCTCTTGTTTCAGTAATTTCATCTATGATATTTAACGTAAGCAAACTTTCAATCAGTCCCACACCCGCAACTATTGCGGCATAAGGAAAAATGATTTGAAGTGTTTCTAAATTAAAAGGAATAGAAGGAATATGAAACGGGGGAAAACCACCTTTTATTGACGCAATATCGCCAACGGTTTTAGTGTCTAATTTAAGAAAATACACCAGTCCAAATACAACCAAAATAGCAGTTAGAGATGCCGGAATAGCTTTGGTTAATTTTGGCAAACCCCAGATGATAAGCATTGTTAGAGCTACTAAGCCCAAAAGGATATACATATTCGAACCAGTAAGCCAATTGCCGGAAGCGTCTTTAAACTGGTCGAGCTGCGACATAAAAATGATAATCGCTAAACCGTTCACAAAACCAAAAATAACAGGATGTGGCACTAATCGAATGAGCTTTCCTAATTTTAGAAATCCCGCTAACATCTGAATAAGACCAGCAAGGATAACGGTGGCAAAGACGTACTCTACACCGTGGGTTTTTGCTAAAGCCACGATGACAACTGCGATTGCACCTGTTGCTCCTGAAATCATTCCGGGACGACCGCCTAATATAGAAGTAACCAGCCCCATCATAAAGGCGGCATATAAACCAACTAATGGAGAAAGTCCTGCAATTAAAGCAAATGCTACCGCTTCAGGAACCAATGCCAAGGCTACGGTAATACCTGATAACACTTCTGTTTTGTAATCTACCTTTTGTTTGAAATCAAACAAATTAATGATTTTTTGCATAATATATATAGAATTAAAATTGTTGAAAAGGCAATGAGCCGAAAGTGAAACTTTCGGATGCGACAAAGCGACCAATAAATTAAATTGGGAAAAAGAACTGCTAACCGCCTATCAAGGCGGAGTAACTTGAGAAGATATTTGTGTTGTTCTTTTCATTAAGTTTGCAAAACTACGGTTATTTTTTTACATCTACAATAACTATAAATGCTCTTTATCTAACCCTTTCTTCAAAAAAAAACGTAACCGTACTATTTTCTTTTCTTTCTGATAAATTAAAATTCAATCAGAATCCGAAAGAGAATACTTACGAAACAGCTCTTTTTTCATATTACCCTTGTTGCACCAAATGTTGCAAGTTTGGGTCATTTTTGATACGCTCCATTTCGCTTTCAATAATATTTACAATGTCTATTTTTATCTGACGGTAATTGCTTTCAATTTGCTGTTTCATTTTATCTTCTCCGTGTTCATTAACAAATGATAGGATTTCCGGTATCTTCTGATATACTTTAGTTTCTGCGGCAACTTTTTCATTGTCCACAACAATTTCAGCGTGAAATATTTTTTGCTCAATACGTTCATCAAAATTGTCCGAAACTGAACCCACAAACATTCCTTGTGTAAGTGTTGAGATTTTAGAAGCCGGAATAAGGCTGTCTAACTGTGTGGAGATAGAAGTAGATTTATCATTCCTGTTAATCGTCATACTTTGGCGTTTCTGCAATACTTTTCCGAAACGTTCCGAAAGGCTCTTTGCCGTTTCGCCAACCACCTGACCACTGAATATATTACCTACTGTATTTTGAATTACTTTGCTCTCTTTGTCGCCGTAATCCCTTGTTAATTGCGAAAAATCCTGAAAGCCCAAACACACAGCCACCTTATTACTTCTCGCAGTTGCGATGAGATTGTCCAGTCCTCTAAAATAAATTGTTGGCAACTCATCTATGATTACGGAACTCTTTAATTGCCCTTTTTTGTTGATGAGCTTAACAATTCTCGAATTGTACAAGCCCAAAGCTGCGGAGTAGATATTTTGACGGTCGGGATTATTACCAACGCACAAAATTTTAGGCTCTTTGGGGTTATTGATGTCGAGCGTAAAGTCATCGCCAGTCATAACCCAATACAACTGTGGGCTAATCATTCTTGACAAAGGAATTTTTGCCGATGCAATCTGTCCCTGCAATTGGTCTTGCGCTCCGGATTGCCACGCATCCATAAAAGGCGACAAATAATTTTCCAAATCGGGATAGGAAGTTAAAATCGTAAATACGTCCGAATACTTTTTGTTAAGCAATTCAATGGCGTGTGGGAAGGTACAATATTTACCGTCCTCATAGATTTTCAGATACCAAATAATGGCAGCTAATAGGATAATTGGGCTTTCCACGAAAAAATCCCCTTGCTTCTGTATCCAGCTTCGATTGAGGTTCAGCATTATGGTATAAGCCGCTTCATAAGCATCCGAAATGTCCGTCATAAAGTCTGGGTTCAAAGGATTACAACGGTGGCTCTTGCGTGGGTCATCGAAATTTATCACATAGAATTTTGGTTGAACTTTGTACTTATCTTGGTGCTTCAATAAATGATTGTAGGCAATGGTAGAAAGGTCGTCAAACTTGAAATCGTAGATGTACATTGCAAAGCCTTTCTCAATCTGTTGCTTTATATAGTTGTTTACAATTGCATAGCTCTTCCCCGAACCAGGCGTGCCCAGCACAATTGATGCCCTGAAAACATTGACTACGTTAATCCAGCCATTGTTCCATTTTCCTTTGTAATAAAACTTTGTGGGCAGGTTAACGGAATACTCGTTTTCCATCAGCTTGGTTTCTTGCTGAAAGCTCTCGTTTTCATTATTGAAAACATCGTCCATCAGGTTGGTACGAAGCAATCGGCTCATCCATACACCTGCCATCAGCAAAGCGATATAACCTAATGAGATAGTAAGAATATACAGAAATGTGCCTATTACCGGAGATAGTTTTAACAACAGTGTGTTCAGAAAGAAAAGCACAAAACCAACGCCCAAAGCCACGTAAATTTTAGACCAGGTTATCTTCTCATTCTTTACGCCTTTCGTTCCTAAACAACTTAAAGCAAGCAATACCAAAGCAAAGGCTTTAGTATATAAGGTATGTGAAAATAAACCTGCTGTTCTATCGAAGTTGCCTAATATTTTGTTGATTATTTCCAATGTCCAGCCACATTCCATAAAGAAACCGTAGCAGAACCAATAAAGGTGCATCAGTACCAAAAGAATACTTACTGCCCTCATAAAAGCCATTATTTTGGCTAAACCTCTTAAATCGTCTTCTCCCTGCATTATTTTTTAGTTTTAATGTTCGGGCGTGAATTTAAAGGCTCTACATAGTGGCTATAAGAATGTGGCAGTCAATGGCGGTGCGTGGCTGTGTTTGGCTGAATACTATTGCTGACCTATTTTGCGTTTACGTTTCTTCTTCATTTTGTTGGCAAAATCCTGTTCCTCGTAATCTTCGCCCTGTGCTTCGGGCAGTAAACCTCCCAATGCTTCAATCAAACCATCTTCGTGTTTGTCCGTAGTTAAGAAGTCGAACAAATGGTGTGGTTCTTCCGCAGGAAGATCCGCATTATTTGATGTGGATATTTTTGGTGGTTGTACGGCAGGTTCTTTAATATCGGGTTTGATGTTATTGTTCCAATAATCATTAAAGGTATTGGCAGAAAGTTCTGTTCCTAAACGTGAACCGTTCCAAACCGCTTTGGAATTATGGTCAATAAATGTGATACCATAAATACGCCCTGTATCATTCCTGCGTACCACTACATTAATGCCCTGTTCGCCTAACTGTTTTTTAAAAGCCTGCTCATCACTTGTGGTTTGCAGGGCAATAGTAACGGCAGCTTTAATGGTAGGTTTTGTCGGGTGGTCTTTTAAATTCTCTTTGCATTTTGCAAAATGCAATTCCAAAGCCGGAAGCCCTGCATTTTTACCAAACAACGAAGCCTTGAAAGGATGCCCGGCTCTTTCGCCTTTTTCATTTAAAGGAATGTACAGTAAACCCTGCCGTAGCTGTCCCTGCAATTCGCCCTCCACTTTTTCGGTGGTAACATTAAACAGGGAAAGCAAGGCATTGTATTCGCCCAAAGTCTGAAACTTATAATAATTCGGCAAGTGGCGGACTACTGAAGCAATTTGACTTTTTATATCGCCTGCTTTGTAATCTACCGGACGGAAAACCTTGTCGTTCTGCTTGTGTTCTTTATCGGTTGCGGGTATCAATTCGTGTTTCCTTTCGAGTTCACGGCACACATTCATCGACCGCATTTTTTCAAACTTGTCAGAGATTTTTTTACCATTCTCGTCCACACAAACCGATACGATATGAATATGCGAACGGTCAATATCGGTATGCTTAAAGACTACAAAAGGCTGTTCGCCGTAACCCATTTCCCGCATATATTCTTCCGCCATTTGCCGAAACCTGTCATCGCTAACCTTATCTTTCGGGTCGGGATTGAGCGAAATATGCAACGTATGCTTTTCCGTATTGCGGTTGGCAATCAGGTAAGGAGCAAAAGATTGTGCTAATTGTGCAACGGAATAATGACCGTTAGCGGTTTCAATCATCTTATGGGCAAACAAAATTTTTCCGTTTTCATTCTCCACTTTAAGCTGATTGTACGCCAATGCTCCGTATAAATTTCCGCTTCTGCCGATTTTCGCTATCATTTCTAAGGCTGTTTTTTCAGATGTTTTGCTTCAAATTCCTCACTTATCAGAATGATTTTTTGGCATAGCATTGCCATTTCAGCCGTTTGTTTTTCCAATTTGTAAAGGAACGCTGCGGCTTTTTTCTCGGAAAAATGTTTGTACAGCAGCTTTACAACCTGATTATAATTCACGCCTACGGAACGAAACTGGCTATGAAACGAGGTCAACCGCATATAAAAATCAACCGTTCCTTTGTCAATCTTAACCGATTTCATTTCCTTATTGAACAGTAGGGAAATGATAAACTTCGCTTTATTGGGCATTCCCGATGCTTCAAAAAGCGATAAAAGTTTGGCATTTTCTCCGTCTGTAAGACGGAAAACGTGGCGGTGGATGCTTGGGTCGGTTTTCGGTATCCGCCCGCCCTTATTCTGTTTTTTGTTACTGTTCTCGTTCATCACTAATCCATTTTTAATCCACACAAAACCTCGACTTCGGAGAGCGTTTTCTGCCCCCTGCTAAGGGCAAGTTGTTTTGAGGCACTAACTCGGTTTCGAGTGCCTCAAAACACAACTTGCCGTGTTCCGTTGAACACAAAAATCCGCCCTGCGGGACGGATTAAATGTAACAGGGAAAAACGGCTCGATGCCGTTCCCGTTACCCTCCGATTTGTCAAAAGAATTTTGCATAAATCCATTAATAAAAATCATTGTACAAAGTAAAGCCCTGTTTACGAAAGCATTGTATTGTATAGCAGTGCCAAACACTGCCTTTGAACGCCAAACACTGCCACACCGCAATCAGCGGGCAAATCAATCGCTTTATTTGCCGTATAATTTTAGTGCAGGTAGTAAAAAATGTATCTAAACAGAGAAGAAAATCAAGTTTGCAAACAAGCGGTTTGGAATAAAAGCATAGGGTTTTAAAAGCATAAAACAATAAAAGTGTAAAAGCATAAAAGCGGTAAAGCAATTTACCTGTTGCAAGGTTTGCCACTTACCAAAGAATGTACCTGACAAGGCAAAAATGAAAGCAGATACCTGTGCAGGAAAGTACCCAAAAGGGAATGCAGGAATATAGGAATGAGGTAATAATCAGATAAACCAATATTCAATCCTGCAAAACAAATAAAGTGTGTAACAATAAATTTTTAAATAATGGAAACAACAAAGAAAACTTTAAAAATCAGCTTCTCCACCCAAAAAGGCGGTGTGGGAAAATCTACAATGACCACTTTGCTGGCAAGTGTGCTTCACTACCGTTTAGGTTTTAATGTGCTGGTGATGGACTGCGACTTTCCGCAACACAGCCTGACCAATATGCGTGAACGGGATAAGAGAACCATAATGCAGAACGACTACCATAAAAAGGCGGCAATGAAGCAGTTTCAAGCCATCAACAAAAAAGCGTACCCGATTATTAAATGCAAAGCTGAAACAGCTTTGGAGAAAGCATCGGAATACAGAAGCCAGTCGGTGGTTGTACCGGATGTTATTTTCTTCGACCTGCCGGGAACAGCCAATACCAAAGGCGTACTGACTACCTTAAAAAAAATGGACTTCATCTTTTCGCCCATTACTGCCGACCGTTTGGTAGTGGAAAGTACATTGGGCTTTACCAAAGCCTTTCTCGGACTTCCCCAAACGGACGAGGGCAATCCCGAACAAGAGATGTGGCTATTTTGGAACCAAGTGGACGGCAGGGAAAAAACAGGTTTGTATGATGCGTATCAAAGTGTCATCAAAGAACTCAACCTGCCTATAATGGAAACAAGAATAATGGATAGCAAGCGTTTCCGAAAGGAAACAGACGATACAGGTAGTTATGTATTCCGGTCAAGTTTGCTGCCTGCCGAACCACAGTTAATGAAAGCAACTAAAATGGATTTGTTTGTCGAGGAATTTTTAAAAATCACTCATCTATAAAAATAGTAAAGTATGGCTTCAGATAACAAAAACAACGATTTTGAAAAGCCCAATGTTGATGAGGAATACCTTATGAACGTCATAAGCGGCGATGAGCCTGTTGCTCCACCGAGCAATAACAAAAAGCAGGATGTACCAAAGGAAACAAAGCCCAGGGAAAAAGTCCGTAACAGTTCATCAAAGAAAGCGGACTATGAGGAAACGTTTTTGGTCAATCGGTTTCCATCGGGGCGTAACGGCAAGGTGGTTTACATACGCCCTGAATACCACGAAAGATTGCTCCGCATCGTTCAACTGACAAGGGAAGAAAGAACAACGCTCTACTCTTACATTGACAATATTCTTGAACATCATTTCAGAGAGTACGGGGACGATATTACCGATTATTTCAATGAACATTTTAAACCCATTTTATAATGAAGAAAGATAAAAAGAACAGGAATACTGTTGCAGCCGGCAGCAACTCCGATACAGTTAGCAATACAGCTAAAACAACCTATGAAAATGCATTTATGCAAATGAATAAAATGCAGAAAAGAGGCAATAAAAGCATATACCTAAGTCCTGAACATCACGAGCGTTTAACCCGCATAGTCCAGATTATAGGCGATGATAAAATACCCTTGTTTGCCTATCTCAATAATATTCTTGAACATCATTTTAAAGTATTTGAAGATATGATTACAAAAGAGTTCAAGGAAAAGTACAAAGGCTTGTTTTAAAAAACCTACGTTATGGAAACAGTAATTGTGATATGCCTGCTCATAGTCATTGCCCTGCTGGTGCAGGACAAGATTGTCATTAAGAAAAGGTCGGAGCATAAGCCAATGCAGGAAAAGGTTAATCCGAACCTACCTGATATTATGGGCCAGCCCAAGCCTGTAAGAAACCTTTCAGTGCCAAACGCTGCCAATGAAAGCCAAATAGAGGAACAAGAGATAAACCCTGATAATTTAGACATTGAATACGACGAAAATGAAAGCGTGGGTATTCAAATTCCGCAGGAAGAGCTGGACGAAGTTTTCAGTAATATGCCTGATTTGGAGGAAGAGGAAGAAGAATGGAACAGGTACGGAATATCCGGTGGCGATGACGGTTTTGCCCAAGGGGTTACCTTTGAAGAACTAAGCTCCGTGGGGGTGTTGCTCCAAAAAGAAGAATTGGAACCAGCCCAAAAGGAAACAGCGATAGCGATAGTTCAAAAAATACAGGGAACCGAATTATTCAGCCTATTGGAAAATTCTATGGAAGATGCTTCCCGAAGAATAGCCGAGCTTTTGGATAGCACCCTTTCATCTGAAACGGAAGACAGTTCTTCAACTTTGCGGAAAAGTGATTTGAGTGATTTTGACATTGGGGAGTTTTTATAGACTTCCCAATGTTATTTTTAAGCACAAATAAATCACACTAAACTATGTTCTAACTTCTCTTTCCATTTCTTCCAGTCTGGCATCATTACCTCCTGTAAATCATAGAAAGCCTTTGTATGGTTGTGATGCACTAAATGGCACAATTCATGAACAACTACATACTCAATACTACCTTTAGGAGCTTTGATTAACTCTGGATTTAGAATAACCTTACCATTTGGCGTACAACTTCCCCAACGTTTTTCCATAGAGCGGATATGTAATTCTGGTTTATTGATTTTGTATTTCTTAAACATGGGATACACTTTACTCAATACCTCGTCAAAATGAACGAATGCCTTCTCTCGATACCACTTATCGAGAATATCTTTAACGTTATTTTCCTCTTTAGAAAGTACCGTAATATGCCCTCTGAAAAGCTTCACCTCATTTCTATTACCTATTTCTACACGTAGCTTATATTGTCTTCCCAAATACAGATGTGTTTCTCCATTGACATATATTCGTTCTGGTGTGTATGGATGGTAGGATAAAAATTCACGTTGTTGTTTGATGATCCATGGAGCTTTTTTTTTGATATGCTGTGTAATTTTTTCCACCGCTGTATCATACGGTGCTATTATTTTTACAATACAATCTGGATAGACTTTAATAGTCAAATTTTTTCTATCCTGAAATTCGAGTCTATATTCAATTGTAGCAGAACCAAATTGTATCTTATGGATATTTTCCACCATCATACAAACTTGATTTTAGCTACTTTTAATGCCTCTTCTACGGTCTGATCAATATCATCGAAAGACAAGTCAATGTCGTATTTGCTTTTCAAATCGAAGATGTAATCATCAATAGCGATGCGAATTTTACCTTCTATATCAGGTTTGTTCTGCCAATCTACCATCAATTGATCATTTTGATATACTACTGAACGGATTACTTGATCTATACCAAGAGCAAGCTCTGTAGCAACTTCGATTTTATCAGAAAGCACATCTTTAAAAATATCAGTTATAAGATTATAAATAGCAATACCTGTATCATTTCCTAGCAAAGCATTTGGAATATTCCCTCGTTCTCCTTTTAAAAATGCCTCCTCATACTCTTTAGCTTTTTTTAGGAATTCAGCTTCGTCAATTCTTTGCTGATGATATTCTTCAATCGCTTCACGAATGAGTTTAGACAGCTTTTTATAAAAGATGGGATCCTCATTCATTTTGATATTGATGGCTCGAATAGTTCTGCTGGCGATATGATCCGCTTTAGCAGATTTACTGCTTAATTTCTCAACTTCAGCTTCTCGTTGTTCTTTGTCAAAAATATCGACTAAATCCGTTATCCTAAGCACTTCGCCCTCTGTCGTGATATGCTTGTCAATTAATTTTTGTACCTGTGGCTCATATTCCTTGTAGTCAATATCATCAGAAAATCTCCTTTTGACAGAAACACGCAATGCCAAAAAGAATTTCAAATCAGACTTATACTTGTCAATTTGTTTTTCAGGGGTGTTGTTAGCAAAATCAATACTGGATAATGCCAGTTTTAGTAAACGTGCAAAAGCAGATACTTTCTCATAAAACTGATGCCGGATAGCTTCATCGCTAAGCAATTCTTCATAAGCCGGTTCATCATATTTGTTTTTAATAGTTTTGAAAATATCCCAAACCTCGGAATGTGCCTGAGGTAATTTTTTGATTTCTTCTACTATATTTGTCCAGCTTCCGGCTAAATCTTCTGCATCAAACATATTCTCACCGGAATATGTCTGAATGGCGTTGTCCAAGTTCTCCAAATTACCAAAATAGTCTATTATATAACCATAATCCTTTCCAGGATACACACGATTTACACGAGCAATAGCTTGTAACAAAGTATGTTCTTTTAATTGACGGGTCAAATACAACGCAATATTTCTTGGAGCATCAAAACCCGTCAGTAGTTTGTCCACCACTATGATAATTTCAGGAAAGTCTTGTTTTTTAAACGCACCGATTACAGACTTTTCATATTTATCCTGTGTGCCGTATTTATCCATTCGGACATTCCAGAATTTTTTCACTTTATCGTCCGATACATCAAAGGCGTCTTCTTCGCCTTCCCGAGTGTCGGGAGCAGACATGATTATTTCAGAGCTTACTTTGCCAATTTCGTCCAAATACTCTTTGTATTTAATTGCTGTGGCTTTATTGGGTGTTACCAGCTGCCCTTTAAAACCAGTGCCTTGAAAATTATCCACATAATGTTCAGTGATATCCCAGGCTCTGGCGTAAATAACCTGATCGGCTTTATTAAGGATATTTTTCGAACTGTATTTTCTCTTCAAAGCCGCTTTTCCGTAGGGTGTAAGTGGTTCCGAAACCTTGTCAAAATAATTATCCAACGGTTTTTCATTAACCTCAATAAGGTTATGCCTGCCTTCATATAACAAAGGGACAACGGCTCCGTCTTCTACAGCATCCGTAATCGAATACACATCGATAATGCCTCCAAACTTACTCGCTGTGCTTTTTTCTTTTTTCAACAATGGCGTCCCAGTAAATGCGATAAAACAGGCATTTGGAAATACTTTCTGCATTTTGACATTGAAAGAACCGTATTGTGAACGGTGTCCTTCGTCTATCAAAATGTAAATTTCTGAGCTATCAAATGATTGAGGGCTTGCATTAACAGCAGCTTCAAATTTATGAATTAGGGTGGTGATGACTGCATCGCCGGATTCTGTAATCAATTTTAAAAGGCTGGTATCCTTCTTTAATTTTTCCTGTTCGTTATCATCCAGTATTTCCCCTCTGAGTTTTTTAGCTATTTCCTTTGATGCTCCTTTATCAGCATTAACTACTGGCACATGACATTTTTTGAACGTTTCTGTTATCTGGTCATCCAGATCAATACGATCTGTTACCAAAAGTATCTTAGGATTTTTAATATTCGGATGTGAAGCAATTAATTGAGCTAGCATCACCATAGTCAAAGATTTTCCGCTTCCTTGTGTATGCCAAATCACACCACCTTCGTGATTACCTTTGGTATCGATTTTTAGGATTCTAGTCAACGTGTTTTTAATCGCAAAATACTGCTGGTATCGGGCTACTTTTTTGATACCGTCATCATACAAAGTGAAATCATATATAATTTCCAATAATCGTTTGGGATGGCAAAAACTAAAGAGTAGTTTATCCTGCGTAGTAATAACCTGTTCCTCTTGTTCTAAATTTTCAAAATATTGCCAGACCTTTCTAAATCGTTCTTTAAATAATACTGTACGCTCATTTTCTGGTAAAGCTTTGTGCTTTAAAATGTTGATTTTATTTTCCCAAAAACGTTCTTCTTCTTTAGTACGGAACATTTCTTTCCAAACTCCCCAAAATTCTTTGCTGGTAGCGGTTGTACCATATTTTGCTTCATTAGAGGCCAAAGCAAATGTAAGATTGGAGTACAAATACAAGCTTCGAATTCCGTCTTCTTGCTGGTTTCTTAAATGCTGTTCAATGGCTTTTTCTACAGGCTCTTTTATTTTAGGCGACTTACATTCAATAATGACCATCGGAATACCATTAATAAATAGTACAATATCTGGTCGGTAATGATCGGCTCTATCTGAACGTAGTACACTATATTCTTCAGTTATGTGATAGATGTTGTTTTCCGACTTTTCCCAGTCAATATAACGAAAAGAGAAACTTTTTTTATCACCTAAAACCGTTTGGTCAAAACTTTTCCCTAATGTGATGAGTTCGTAATAGGCCTTATTCGCTGCTATAAAACCATCTTGTACTGGTAAATCCCTGATTGCAAGTATTGCATTGTTGATGTTAGATTCGGAAAAAGCAAATTCCTTTTGCTTATAATCAATTTTATTAATCTTCTGTACTTGGCTTTTTAGAATATCTTCTAATAGCACATTCGAGCTTCTTCCTCCACGGGCTGCTAAAGCCTCCTCTGGCGATAGGTATTTCCAGCCCATATTCATCAGCAATTTTAACGCCGGAATTTGGGAAATATGGTCTTCTATGAATGAGGGTGTGTCCATGATACTTATATCTTCTTTGTAGAATTTATAATTAGTTCACTTGGATAGCCAAGCATTTTCATAATTAATTCTTGTGATTTGTTTTTAAAGGCAGGTATTAAATTGCCTATAAGACTAAGCCCCAACGCTCCAAAAATTGTAAAAGCGTAGTTGTATGTTTCAATAAATTGAATTGTTTCAGGACTGTACTTTGGAAGCTTAAGCAATAGATAAATTAACCCAGCAAATAAAACTGCTTGAATTATCCATGATAAGTATTTTATGCGTCTAATAAATTTGGTATTAAAGCTCCTAAACAAGTTTAATTCACTATTATCAGGTAATTCCTTTAGTAACAGTATTGAGTCATAAGCTTTTATAGAACACAAAATTTGAAAATCGCTACGACTTTCAAATAATTTAATATTCTCAGTCAACTTTTTATAGGTGAAGTTTACGAACTCGTTTGTAATTAGTGATTGATTGCTTATTTGAAGAAACACGAATACAATCTCTGGCAAATTACTTGTGCTATAATAATTTTCGTTTAAAATGTTTTCAAAAGTGATTGTTATTGCATTTCTGTTTCTGATAGAAACTATATAGTTTACCCAATCCTTGTTTATACTAAATATTGAAACACCCACAATAAACGAGAACATAAGAAAATCATCATTGACAAAAGGAGCTGGAGAGTCTTTACTCGGTTTACTTTTACATTTTTTTTCAAAATATTTTTCAAAATCTACTTTCTTGTTTTTCTGAATAGCATTTACAATTTCAAAATAATACTCCTCAGACTCATTCAAATCTTGACTTTCAGGTACAATAATAGTCTTACCTAACAACAAATTATTAAATGCTGTAAGTTTATGGCTTTCAGTGACTCTTGATAGATAACCTGTTTTTTCTTCTAAAGGAACCATTTCTTTCTTTTTAATCCATAGTTTAAGCTATCCGCATCCCAGCCAGGAACACTTCTCATTTTGCCGAGCAAGCGTGAAATAAGGTTGGAATACTTCATTGTTGCGGGTTCTTCTCCTGGTAAAAAACTACGCCAAGACAGGTAAGTGAATGAGAATATTTGCTGTGTGATATAACTCAAATCATGAAATATCAAATCATTCAATCCATTATTGTCATAATTGCCTTGTGGGGTGCGTATTTTAATTTGAATGGGCTTGCTCATCCCTTGCCTAGATGTTTTCAATTCATTCGGTCCCAACATTTGAACAATACAAGTTTCTGAATCCAAAAAAACATTACTTGCTCGGCTGGGGATAAACGCACCGATAACATTGCTGTTACCATACTTCTGTACACCCTGCTGAGTGGTGTCAAAAATCATATTTGGGTGCGATTGGCTAATTGTAACAAAAGCAAATTTTATCTTATACTGATTAATTTCTTTGACCAGTTGACTGATTACATCGAACTCTGTGTTTTTGATAGGTTTGAATATGTGAAAAATTAGACGTACAGTATCACCTTCTGCCCAACCATATTCTGATGATAGCCTTTCGATGGAATTTTTTAGGCTTTTAAGCAACTCCGAAAAGTAATTTTCAAAAGCTACATCTTTTACTTTATCTGATAATAGATACTGACCATCTCCCGAAAGAAAGGTTGTGATACCAACCACTCTGTTTTGTTCGGATCCTGCGTATTGATTTTTCCTGAGCCAACTATGCCCAATACCAATTACTATTTCTCTATCGACCGAACGCTGCGAAGGCAAAACCCAAGGAATACCGCCAAGCTTTGCATAAATTTGCAATGCAAGTGAATTTAAAATGTATTCATTATGGCTTTTTACTACCTCTGCAGTAACATATTGAACCGGAATTTCAAGAGCAAGTAATTTTGCTTTTATAGCATAATATGGATTATTTCGGTCATCATATCTTTTAAATGCTGCTGGGATTTCAATAATAGCTAAATCTGGTTTACTTTCATCATCACTTCTAATTGCATTTAGATATTCATTTATAGTATAATCCTGAATTTCCTTAATGTTAAATACTATATCTTGCAAATCGTATTTCTTTTGCAGTCCTTTTTGGAAATATCTGGATTGCGGAATACCATCTTTAAGACTATAAAGGAACTTTGTGAAATTGCCACGGGTATTCTTGTTACAGATAGAAAGGATGTTTGGTGATTTGATATCAAATGTATTGCTGTCATAAGGGCCATAATTAGACAGACCTGCATCTGGGTTATAATTATTGGTCTTTGTAACAGCATGGTCAAAAATAAACGTAGGATTTTTTAGTTCCATCGTATTTGAAACAGAGATCGGTTTGCTATCTACCGTAAAACAAAAACTTTCTTTATTCTGGAATAAAACCAGTTTTCCGTTTTCACTAAATAAGTGTTCTGCTATTTTACTAATTTCGGTATAGAGATTTTTGGGATTGTAGATATCAGATCGTTTACCCTCAATGATGTTCAATATTTCATCACTTTTATCTGGTGATGTGGCAAAACTCAGGTACTTCCCGATGTTGAATTTTGTTTTTCGAATTAGCAATTCACTTAATTCAAATTCTTTCAAACCTTCATTGGTTTCAACTTTTGCTTTGTTTCCTATTACTTCTTTTAGAACTCCAACAAATTCTTCATTGGGAGCGAGAATATTCGTTAATCCAGGCAAGGTTTCTGCATGCAATACATCAAGACCAATCAATTCAAATCCTTCTGAATGTAACTCAGCACAACTAATGTCAAAAATCCAGTTACGTTTGATATTGACCAAGAAACCGAAACGTTTTTTTCCATTGATCTCGGTCAAACGCAATTGCACTTCAATGAGCTTTTTATAACCTATCCTGTCTTTTAAACTATCTGGCAAGGCATTTTTAATGATATCGTCTTTACCCGAAAAGAAACGGAAAGGATAAAAATCTACGGGAGTGTATCTTAGGAAACGGTCTTTGAAAGTTCTGAAAAAGATATGCTTTATCAATGAGGCTGTGATCTGATGATCACTATATGTACTTCGTTCTGTTAATATACCAATTGGAGTGCTGTCATCACTGTCCTTGTTGGAAATGTATATAGAATCACCGTTTCTAAAAAAAGAATGCGTAGCATTGTACAAACCTCTTAATTCAGTAAGACGTTCATCGCTATATAATTCAGTATTGATTTGATATTTTTCAAACTCAATATTTATTGGAAAGTAATTAAGCTGCATATTCTTTTTAAAGTTTTATTGGTTAAGGGTTGATGTGCCTGATCTATTTCAATCAATTGATAAACTATAATTCTAATTCTTTCTCAAGCTTTCTGGTAAAAACTTATCGATTTCTGCATCTGAAAATGTAAACTCCTCATTTTGTTGAAGTGCTTTGGAAGCAATTTGATAAGCCTTATTAATTGTTTTAGGAGCACCTCGATATGTATTGATAAGTTCTTCGTTCAATTCGTCTCTGGTCTGCTGAAGATGTTCTATTGCTTTATTTCCAATCCTAATATCGACAAGTAATGAAAGTAGCTTTTCTCTTATTTCTAGAATATTTAAAGCTGCCTGTTTATGTTTTTCTGCTATCGCCAATAAATTGAAATCTTTGGAATAAAGTGTTATTCCAAGTAATATTGTTGAGCAAAGTGCAGCGATAAATTGAAATGCTTTCCCTTCACCGAGCACTACAACTAAAATACTGGTAGTAGTTGCTGCCGATAAGAAAATTTCAGCAAATTTTAAGCAATCACTTCTTTCCTTAAGAACATCGGCACATTTTTCATGGGTTTTGTGTGTATAAACAACTCTTCCATAAATTTCTCGAATTTGAGACTCTAATAAGTTTTTTTGCTCACTCATATCTATATTTTTAAACTATTCAGAAATAGGTACATCAATTAAATCTCTGGCAACTACTATATTATCTTTAATGATATAACATTCTACAAAATGACTACCTTTAAAACTTGTAGTTTCAGTCTTCTCACTAGAGTTTAAATCAATTATTTGTCCTCTAATGCAGTTTCTCTTGACTGCTTGTTCTCCGCGGTTAGTAACTTTCCATTTGATTACATAAGGAGCAGGCACATCTATTCTCTCAATATAAAACCTTAAAGATTTATTCGGCATCAATCTAATTTTCTTTAACAGAAATTCACGTAATAAACCATCTCTATAACCATTTTGCTTCACTTCACAATCTATTTTTAAATCGTATCTAATATCAATAGGGTATTTTGATTCAATAAATTCCTCGGTGTTTCTATAGCTGGAATTAAGTGATGCGGCTTCTTTTTCTTCGTTTACATATTTCGGGAAATCATTTCCAAAAATATCCCTCCATTTATTATGTTTCGTTTTATCAGAAGCAGCATCAATCGCTTCTTCAGCTAGATCATACGCCTTCTTTGCCTTCCTCTTAAAAGACTTTTTAACTTTCACTCGCTGCTTGCTTCCTAAAGCACCATATTCATTTTGATCCTTGGGCTGGTCATATAAATGTTTGAAAAAATCTCTACACATTTCATCATAATATGCAAAACTCTTTTCGTCATAACAAGTAGTTGATTTTAAAAAATTATAAGCAAGCGTGTCTATCAAAAGCCCACCCATACAAACCCCATGCTTATTTTTCCATGATCTGGCCATCTTACAGAGTCTTCTAAGGTTTCGATTTTTATTGGCTACAAACTCGACCATGGCATCCATTTCCTTTCTTGGCTTTGTAATTTTCCAAGTGCCATCAGCATAAGTATCTGGATATTTGTAGTCTTGATCGTCTAATTCAAAAACTGGCTGTACATCGATATGGGAATCTGTAAAATTTACCGTAACTACACATCTATCCACCTTAATATCAGAAGAAGAGTAGGTATTTGAAATTGCAGTTTTAGTATCTTGTAATAATTTACTTTGTCCTCCGGACTTGTTATAATCTGCCCATTTTGATGCAGGCATAATATATAGCATGTCTAAATCTGAAATCCCATTAATTCCCGTATACCTTCCATAAGAACCAACTTGCAAGCTATTTGCAGTTTTAGAATCTGTGTTGCGAAATTCTGTGTTCAAAGATTTTGTAATACGCCCATAGCGATAAGAAATTGTATCAGCCTTATCATCGCTTATTTTGATATTTGAGAGGAACTCCTTAAAGGTTTCAGATGTATTCATGCGTTAAATAGTATTTATTTTCAATCTCTTTTTCCCGGTTAATAATTGTTGCATCAAACCTTTTTTCTGTTGTTTAATCGCTTCTATTTTCTTCTTTTGTAGTTCGATTTCCTTATCTGCTGTATTTAGTAACCGAACAATTTCCTTCTGCTCCTCAATTGGAGGTACGGGTATTTTGAGTTTTAGGAATTCAGATTGCCCTAACGTCTTGTTTCGCCCTGCACCACCGGGAGAAGCCAACTCTAATAAGTTTTTCCCTTTTGCTGATTTAAAAAAGTACAACAGGTAATCCAGATCTAAAACCCCTTCTTTAGGTTTGTACATAGGAAAACGATGTGAAGCTATCATTCCTCTCTCTGCTTCCGTTGTCTTTGCTATTGCTTGCTCCCATGCAAAAACAATATTTACAACAAAGCAATCGGGTTCTATCCAAAACACGGATTTGTTACCTAAACTTTTTCCTGTTACTGGTTCTTTATGAAAAATGCCTTTAGCATGAGATCTTATACCAATTTCTTGATAAAAAATTTCTTTCTCAGGAATAAAACCTGTTTTAACTTTAATAACTCCTTTTGCAAGCGGTGTTAAAACTACGTTCATTCCGATGTCAGAAGTCAATTTTAAAACAAGAGCACGTCTGCGATTTATAAAATTTTCAAGTAATTGCTCATTATATCTAATTGACCTATCCCAAGTAAATGAAAGTTTTGCAATTTCATTTTGCTCGTTAATTGGCGGCAACGCTATAGCTATTTCTTGAAATTCTGAAATCCACCGTCTTTTATGATCTTCAGTATTAATCTTTACTAGCTGAAGTCTCTCATATAAGAACTTTGTGTCGTTACCCGCCTTTGCTATTAAAATTTTTATGGCTGAAGATTTAATTTTAAAGCGAAAGTCAATATACCTGCTAGCAGTAGTAAAATCGTCAAAAATTATTACAGGATTATCAGGGTTATATATACCATCCTGATCTTCGGTATAACCTAAAACAAAAGCTTTATTAGCTGTTAATACAGGCATGTTGTTCAAGTTGTTTACCTTGTTGATATTATTCGTTAAATATTTGCTCGGCTGTTCATATTCTAGAACCTCAAGTATTTCAACGATATTCCAATTAGAGGGAACTGTTCCTAATGGTGTTTTCTTATATCCAGTCTTTTTATCCATACTAGTATCCCAGATCTTTTAAATAGTTAGCCATTTCTGCTTCCACATCATCAATCTGTTGCTTTAGTGTATTAATCTCTGATTGTACCGCTTTAATATCCACCTCTTCCTCTTCTTCAAACGTATCCACATAGCGAGGGATATTCAGATTAAAATCGTTCTCTTTAATTTCGCTCAAGGGCGCTCGATAAGCATATTTGTCTTCAATTACACTACCTTTATCAGTAGCAAGAGGAACACTGATTTTAAAAGCTTTGTATGTTTCAACAATGTGTTTTATATCTATATCTCTCAGTTTGTTTTGATTTTTACCTGTTTCAAAACCTTTGCTCGCATCAATGAACAAAACATCTTTATTGGATTCCTTTGCTTTGTTGAAAATCAGAATAACAGCTGGAATACCAGTCCCGAAAAATAAGTTGGCAGGTAAACCAATGACAGCTTCTAATAAATTTTCTTCAATCAACTGCTGACGGATTTTACCTTCGCTGCTTCCCCTAAACAATACACCATGCGGCATAATCACACCAACACGACCAATATCTTCATAAGTGGTTTCAATCATATGACTAATAAAGGCGTAATCACCTTTGCTTTTTGGAGGAACACCTCGATGGAAACGATTGTATTGATCAGCGACCGCATTTTCCGCTCCCCATTTATCTAATGAAAAAGGTGGATTTGCAGCCACAATATGAAACTTCATTAATTGATCACCTTCCAAAAGGCGTGGGTTATTTATGGTGTCTCCCCATTCAATGGTAGCGTTATCAATCTCGTGCAGAAACATATTCATACGAGCTAAAGCCCAAGTGCTTCCGTTTACTTCCTGTCCATATAAAGAAAAGTTTCCGGATCCTACTTCTTTGGATAGCTTAATCAATAAGGAGCCCGAACCGCAGGTTGGGTCATTTAATCTATTACCCGCTTCAGGAGTAAGGAGCTTCGCTAATAGGGTAGAAACCTCACTTGGGGTATAAAATTCTCCTGATTTTTTTCCTTCATCACCCGCAAACATTGAAATCAGGTACTCATAAGAATCACCGATCACATCATTACCTTCCAAATGCGAAGGCTGTAAATCCATTTCAGAAAAATCGACAAGCAAATTTTTCAGTCTTCTGTTACGGTCTTTTGTTTGCCCAAGATTTGATTCTGAATTGAACGTAATATTTCTGAAAACACCTGCTAATTTCAAGCGGTTGGAATCTTCAATTTGTTCCAGAACACGGTCGATTAAATCACCTAATTGTACATCATTACGATTTTCAAATAAATAATCGAAAGTTGCATTTTCAGGAAGCTTAAATCGTTCATTTGCCAAAGCCCGTTCTATACGCACATTATCACCTTTGTACTTTTCGGTGTAAAATGCTTTCTTGTCTTTCCATACATCAGAAACATACTTTACAAAAAGCATCGTCAGCACATAATCTTTATACTGTCCGCTACTTAACACTCCTCTGAATGAATCACAGGCTTTCCATACTATATTGTTAATCTCTTTTTGAGTGAGCTTCTTTTCCATTTTATTTTAAAATATCATTTATTACTGCTTGAAATAATTTATTTTTTTCGTCTATCAACCTTCCTGTCAAAGCTAATTCTGCTCGATGCAAATCACTTAGCTTGGCTATCTTTTTTTGAACTTCTAATGGAGGAAGAGGGATTTCTACTGCTTCGAGTTCATTTTTACGAATAGAAGGAATAGAGCTACCTGCACCAAGGGACTGAAAAAATGATTGATACTTAGTCGAATTAAAAATCGTAACCAAATAGTCTGAATCAACAAGATCAGACTTCGGCTTGATAACAAAAAAGATAGAGGAAGCAATTGCTTTTCCTGTATCAACACTGTATTTCCAAGCAAAATTTCGCATCCCTTTCCCCACAAATAAAACATCTCCCTCTTCTAAAAGATGGCTTTTGGACTTTTCTGTTATTTCAACCCATCCATCTCCATTACCATCAAACAGCCCAAAATCATTAAAATTTTTAGCCTGAAGATAGATAACTGCACCTTTTTCTTTTGGCTTGTCATAAAAGCCAAATTGCAAATGGGATATATCTTTTAATTGCATTTTCAATTTTGTATTCCGTTTCAAATTTAAGCAAATATACAGGATAATATTTAAATACACAAATATATTTCTTTGTAGATAGTTTCAAATAATAAAATTATCTTCCCTATTTCATGAAGAAGATCCAGCAATTCAGCCACTCACTGCCAAATCATTCCTTTGACTGCCACTTTATTATAACGCCCTGATTTCTGAAACACCTTTGTCCCGAAAGTCCGCAAGGTGCGGGATAACAATAACAAATTAATGTGTTTCAATTATGGAAAAACAGAGAAAAAAAGTTTTGCTGGCAGCCGTGGCAATTCTGTCAGGAATTGGTGCGTTCGCACAGGGAAACGGTTCGGCTGGCATCAACGAGGCTACTCAAATGGTAACGTCTTATTTCGACCCCGCAACCCAATTAATCTACGCCATTGGTGCGGTCGTGGGCTTGATAGGGGGCGTTAAGGTTTATAACAAGTTCAGTTCGGGCGACCCCGACACATCGAAGACTGCAGCATCCTGGTTTGGTGCGTGTATCTTCTTAATTGTTGCAGCTACCATCCTGCGTTCATTCTTCCTTTAATCCGTTGCCTTATGAGTAATTATAACATCAACAAAGGCATTGGGAGAACGGTGGAATTTAAAGGGCTGAAAGCACAATACCTGTTCATTTTTGCAGGCGGACTGCTCGGAACCCTTATCCTGGTCATGATACTTTACATGGCCGGGGTTAATTCCTACATCTGCCTTTTTCTTGGGGCAGGCGGTGCTTCGCTCATTGTATGGCAGACCTTTTCGCTGAACAGGAAGTACGGCGAACACGGGCTGATGAAAATTGGAGCCAATAAAAGGCATCCCCGCTACATCATCTGCCGCAAGCCTGTACACCGCTATTTAAAATTCACACCTAAACAGAATGCCGTATGAGAAATGTAGCAAAGACCACCACACTGGAAAACAAGTTCCCTTTGTTGGCAGTGGAGAACAACTGCATCTTATCCAAAGATGCGGACATTACCGCCTGCTTTGAAGTACGCTTGCCGGAATTGTTCACGGTAGCTTCTGCGGAATACGAAGCTATTCACTCCGCCTGGCACAAGGCTATCAAAACCTTGCCTGATTTTACGGTCATTCACAAACAGGATTGGTACATCAAAGAAAGCTATGCGCCCGATTTGGCAGAGGATAACCAAAGTTTTTTGGCAAAATCCTATCAACGCCATTTCAATGAGCGACCGTTCTTAAATCACTACTGTTACTTGTTCCTGACCAAGACCACTAAGGAAAGAATGCGGATGCAAAGTAATTTTTCATCGCTATGTAAAGGTACGCTGATACCAAAGGAAATCAGGAACAAGGAAACGATACACCGCTTTATGGAGGCGGTCGCCCAGTTTGAGCGTATCGTGAACGATAGCGGTTTTGTAACCCTGAAACGTCTGACCGAAGATGAAATCATCGGAACAGAAGATACACATGGATTACTGGAACAGTACCTCACGTTATCAAGGGAATCTGGAACACCAATGCAGGACATCGCACTCGGAACGGAAGAAGTCCGTATCGGAAACAAAAGGTTGAGCCTGCACACCTTGTCCGATACAGACGATTTGCCCGGAACGGTATCGGCTGATACCCGTTTTGAAAAGCTATCCACCGACCGGAGCGACTGCCGTTTGTCGTTCGCTGCTCCCGTGGGATTACTCCTTAGCTGTAACCATATCTACAACCAATATTTGTTTTTGGATAACAGCGAAGACAACCTGCAAAAGTTTGAAAAGTCCGCCCGCAATATGCACTCTTTGGCAAGGTATAGCAGGGCAAACCAAATCAACAAAGAGTGGATAGAAAAATACCTGAACGAAGCCCACAGCTTCGGTCTGTCGTCTATCAGGGCACACTTCAACATTATGGCGTGGTCGGAAGACCCTGCGGAGCTGAAACAGTTAAAGAACGATTGCGGTAGTGCATTGGCACTAATGGAGTGTAAGCCTCGCCACAACACTACGGACGTAGCCACTTTGTTTTGGGCTGGAATGCCCGGCAATGCAGGCGATTTTCCGAGTGAGGAAAGTTTTTACACTTTTATCGAACCTGCCTTGTGCTTCTTCACAGAAGAAACCAACTATCACAATTCGCCCTCGCCGTTCGGTATCAAGATGGCTGACAGGCTTACAGGAAAACCTATCCATTTGGATATTTCCGACCTGCCTATGAAGCGTGGCATTATCACGAACCGCAACAAATTCATTTTGGGGCCATCGGGTTCGGGAAAATCGTTCTTCACAAATCATATGGTAAGGCAATACTACGAACAGGGTGCTCACGTCCTGTTGGTGGATACAGGGAATAGTTATCAGGGCTTATGCGAACTCATCAAAGGAAAGACCAAAGGCGAAGACGGCGTGTATTTTACATACACCGAAGACAATCCCATTGCCTTTAACCCTTTCTATACCGATGATGGCGTGTTCGACATTGAGAAGCGGGAAAGTGTCAAGACTTTGATACTGACACTCTGGAAACGTGATGATGAACCGCCAACCCGTTCTGAAGAGGTTGCTCTTTCCAATGCCGTAAGCGGCTATATCGAACGTATCAAAACGGACGATGTTTACCCATCATTTAACGGTTTCTACGAGTATGTCAAAGGCGATTACCGCAAGGTACTCGAAGAAAAACAGGTAAGGGAAAAAGACTTTGACATAACAAATTTTTTAAACGTTCTCGAACCCTACTATAAAGGCGGAGAGTACGATTATCTGTTGAACTCCGATAAGCAGTTAGACCTGCTTTCCAAACGCTTTATCGTGTTTGAAATTGATGCGATTAAAGACCACAAAATCCTCTTTCCCATAGTCACAATCATCATTATGGAAGTTTTTATCAACAAGATGCGGAGGCTGAAAGGTATCCGAAAACTCATCCTGATTGAAGAAGCGTGGAAAGCGATTGCCAAAGAAGGAATGGCGGAATATATAAAATATTTATTTAAAACCGTCCGCAAATTCTTCGGAGAGGCGATTGTCGTTACGCAAGAGGTAGATGATATTATCCAGTCGCCCATTGTAAAAGAAAGTATCATCAACAATTCCGACTGTAAAATCCTCTTAGACCAGCGTAAGTATATGAATAAATTCGATGACATACAGGCAATGTTGGGGCTTACAGATAAGGAAAAAGGTCAGGTACTTTCAATCAATATGAACAACGATGCAAGCCGACTGTACAAAGAGGTTTGGATTGGCTTAGGTGGTACGAACTCGGCAGTCTATGCCACCGAAGTTAGTTTGGAGGAATACCTCGCATACACGACAGAAGAAACCGAAAAAATGGAGGTAATGCAATTAGCTTCCGAATTGGACGGTAACGTAGAACTCGCCATTAAGCATATCGCAATGCAAAGGCGTGACAAAGCAAATCAATAGTCATTAACATTTTAAAATTCATAAAAATGAAAAAGTTCCTTTTTATGGTGTGTACGGCACTAATGCTCGCCGTAGCACCGTCCGCAAAAGCACAATGGGTAGTAACCGACCCCACAAATCTGGCATCGGGTATTCTCAACAGTGCGAATGAAATCGTACAGACTTCTTCCACGGTATCCAATGTAATTAAAAATTTCAAGGAAGTGGAAAAGGTGTATAAACAGGGTAAGGAGTATTACGACAAGCTACAAGCTGTAAATAATCTTGTAAAAGATGCACGTAAGGTACAGCAGACTGTATTGCTTGTCGGTGACGTATCCGAAATGTATGTTACCAACTTCGGTAAGATGATGAACGACCCGAATTTTTCTGCACAGGAATTGGCAGCTATCAGCAATGGTTATTCGGCATTGCTGAATGAAAGTACCGAACTGCTGAAAGAACTCAAACAGATTGTAACCTCATCAAGCCTTTCGCTGAACGACAAAGAGCGTATGGATATTATTGATAGAGTGTACAAAGAAGTAAAGGAATACCACAGCTTGGTACGCTACTATACCAATAAGAATATCTCTGTAAGTATTCTAAGAGCAAAAAAGCAGAACAATACCAAAAGAGTGCTTGACCTCTATGGAACTCCTAACCAAAAATACTGGTAGTTATGGAATTTCAAAATCTTCACGAAGTCCTACGCTCATTATATGATGAGATGCTCCCACTGTCCGCCGATATGGCGGCAGTGGCTAAAGGGATAGCCGGATTGGGGGCTTTGTTCTATGTTGCCATAAAAGTATGGCAGGCTTTGAGCAGGGCTGAACCCATTGATATGTACCCCTTGCTCCGTCCTTTCGCTTTGGGGCTTTGCATTATGTTTTTCCCAACTATCGTATTGGGAACAATCAATGCCGTGTTAAGTCCGGTGGTACAGGGTACTCACACAATCCTCGAAAATCAGGTGCTTGACCTCAACGATTTGCAGGCGAAAAAAGACCTGTTGGAACGGGAAGCTATGCTACGAAATCCTGAAACAGCCTATCTCGTATCAAATGAGGAATTTGATAAAAAGCTCGAAGAATTGGGCTGGTCGCCCGGCGATTTGATTACGATGTCGGGAATGTATATGGATAGGTTTGCCTACCAAACCGAACAAGCTATTAAGAATTGGTTTCGCAATCTGTTAGAGGTACTGTTTCAGGCGGCAGCTTTGGTTATTGATACCATAAGGACGTTCTTTCTCATCGTCCTGTCCATACTCGGGCCGATAGCCTTTGCGATAAGCGTGTGGGACGGTTTTCAGTCCACGCTCACGCAATGGCTGACCCGATACGTCAGCGTTTACCTGTGGTTGCCCGTGGCAGACCTGTTCAGCTCTATGCTTGCCAAAATACAATCCCTCATTATCGAAAAGGATATAGCAATGCTTGCCGACCCGACCTATATACCCGACACATCCAATACCGTGTACATCATCTTTATGATAATCGGTATCGTGGGTTACTTCACTATCCCAACGGTAACAGGCTGGATTATTCAGGCAGGCGGTGCAGGAAACTTTACCCGTAACGTAAACCAAGCGGCAATGAAAACCGGAAATATCGCCGGAGCAGGAACAGGTTCGGCTGTTGGAAATATCGGTGGCAGGTTAATGGGGAAATAAAAACAATCAAATCATTTAAAAATGGAATTTAAAACATTAAGAAATATCGAAAACAGTTTTAGGCAAATACGGCTGTATGCCATTGTATTTGCCGTTCTCTGCCTAAGCGTGGTAGGATTTTCACTTTGGAAATCTTACAGCTTTGCAGACGAACAACGCCAAAAAATCTATGTGCTGGATAATGGAAAATCGTTGATGCTTGCCTTATCGCAAGATGCAAGTATCAACCGACCTGTGGAAGCAAGGGAGCACGTCAGACGTTTTCACGAGCTCTTTTTTACGCTTGCTCCCGACAAGAACGCTATCGAAAGCAATATGAGCAGGGCATTCAACCTTGCCGATAAATCAGCTTTTGATTATTACAAAGACCTGTCGGAAAAGGGTTATTACAGCAGGATTATTTCGGGGAATGTACAGCAACGCATTGAGGTGGATAGTGTCGTGTGCAATTTCGACACCTATCCGTATGCGGTGCGTACTTACGCCAAACAATTCATTATCCGTTCGAGCAACGTGACCAGGCGTAACCTGATTACTTCCTGCTATCTCGTGAACTCTGTCCGTTCGGACAACAACCCGCAAGGCTTCAACATCGAAAAGTTTGCAGTGATAGAAAACAGGGATATAGAAGTTATCGAACGCTAAAAAAACAATCTTATGGAAGCATTATCAGATTTAAACACGTTTGCAAAAATCCTTACCGATAAAGGATATAACGGCTATTTCCATACGCAGGGAGCGTATGCCGGAAAGTTGAAGAAAAGTATCGGCGAATACCTCGAAAACTGCCAAAAAGGTACAGATAGTTTGCCTAAACAGGACTTGTTGCTGACGGGCTACCTGCAATGGTCGGGCGAAGACAAGCCAAGTGTAGAATGCAGTATGTGGGTAAAATACCTGAACGGCAAATTCTCGCTCAACAGAATGGAGGTTACAAGGAAAGACCAATTTGGGCAACTGCTGAAAAAATCGGAACTGACAAACCTGTCTGTAATATCCGCACCCAAAGCGGTTGAGGCAGTCGCTTTGGTCAATGAAGAACCGAAGCAAAAGGCAGGTCAAAGTCCTAAGCGTTTCAAGCTATAACAACAGAAACAGTAAGGTTATGAAAAAACTAAGAGCAAATATGGACAGGTACTTTGACAAGCTGGACGAACGCTGGCGGGCATTGCCCTTGCGGAAACAGCACCAATACACACTTTACTTTTTTGTGGGGTATCTACTGCTTACGGCAGGGGTCATTTGCAAAGTATGGTACGATACCTCAAAGTCGGGTAACGATATGGTCATTGAGCATATCGAAAACCCTGTCCTCAAAAAAAGTGAAAGCCCTGCAAGATTGCAGGACACATTATCAACAATTCTAAAAAACAAGATTTATGAAAGAAAATGAGAACAAAAAGTCGGTTGTTCGGGTAACGGAAGGGAACCAGGCAGCAACCGCTGATGTACCGCAAGACGGTACACAGAACAAAGCCGAAAAGCTCAAAAAGCCGCTCATCTTTGGCTTAATGGGAATTGTCTTCGTAGGTTGTATGTACCTCATATTTAAACCATCCGCAGACAAAAAGGAAATCGAGAACATTGGGCTGAACGATGCAGTACCAGAGGCTACCGGAGCAGGAATGCCTGCCGACAAAGGCAAGGCTTATGAGTTGGAAATGCTGGAACGCAAAGAGCAAGAAAAACGCAATGCACTTACCACGCTTTCTGACTATTGGAATACTGAAGACAAAAAAGAGCCTAATGATGAATTTCCCGAAGAAGACGAAAGCAACAGCTATGGCGGTGGCAGAGGTTCGGGCAGAAACGGCAATCCGGCATTGAGCAGTTACCGCAATGCACAAAGCACATTGGGTTCATTTTATCAGGATAACAACTCTGAAACAACAGAACTCCGCAGGCAATTGGACGAACTAAAAGAACAATTAGCCGAGAAAGATGTGCCTAAATCTGTAACCGTTGATGACCAGCTTGCCCTAATGGAGAAATCCTACCAGATGGCGGCAAAGTATCTGCCAACGGGTACAAATTCGACAGAAGTTCCACCTGCTAAGGATGCAGGTACGGCTACCGCAGGTTCAACTCAAAAGGAGCATTTTGTGGCATTCACACCTACAAGAAAGAACACCGTTTCCGCTTTGTATCGTGAGCCTACGGACAGTGCCTTTTTAGCCGATTGGAGCGAAACAAGAAACCGGGGCTTTTATACCGCAGGTTCTATTGAGCAAACGGCACAACCGAAAAACAGTATCAAAGCCTGTGTACACGATGCGCAAACGGTTATCGGCGAAACAGGGGTACGATTGCGATTGTTAGAGCCAGCCCAAACGCCTCAACGTACCATTCCGAAAGGAACGATTGTAACAGCTAATGCCAAATTTCAGGGAGGTCGATTACAGCTAAAGATTACCTCCGTAGAATTAGAGGGCAACATCATTCCGGTTGATATAACCATTTACGATTTGGACGGACAGCAAGGCTTGTACGTTCCGTATTCGCCGGAAATGAACGCCCTTACCGAAATGGCGGGCAATATGAGCCAGACTTCGGGAACAAGCATAATGCTCACGCAGAATGCAGGACAACAGGTTGCTGCTGATTTAAGCCGTGGCGTGGTACAGGGTGTTTCGGGCTATTTCACAAAAAAGGTGAGAACCCCAAAGGTTACGCTAAAAGCAGGGCATCAGGTCTTCCTTGTATCTAAAAAATAATGTTGAACTCAAATAAATAAAACAATGAAAAATCATTTAAAAATCTTTTGGGCATTTGCCCTGATACTCGGCTTTGCCGTACAGTCTTACGCACAGGATAGTGCAAGAACTAAACTTGCATTGGGCAAGATAGAACCGTATAAAATGGAAGTGACCTACGATAAAACTTCGCACCTGATTTTCCCGACTGCCATTCGTTACGTGGATTTGGGTAGCGAATACCTGATTGCAGGGAAAGCGGAAGATGCGGAAAACGTGTTGCGTGTAAAAGCATCGGTAAGGGATTTTGAACCCGAAACCAATTTTTCTGTCATTACCAATGACGGGCGTTTTTACAGCTTCAATGTGTATTACAGTTCCTATCCGGAGGCAATGAGCTATGACCTGCTCACGATGCAAAAGGCAGTAGATAAAGCCAATGGTAACGATGTGCTTTTTGAAGAATTGGGCAACAATTCTCCGTCATTGGCAGGCTTGCTGTTGGAAACGATTTACAAGAAAGACAAACGTATTGTAAAGCATATCGGGGCTAAGAGCTTCGGTATTCAGTTTATCCTCAAAGGCATTTACATACACAACGGCAAATACTATTTCCATACGGAATTGAGAAACCGTACCAATGTGCCATTTCAGATTGATTTTGTGAATTTCAAGGTAGTGGATAAAAAGGTAGCCAAACGTACCGTAGTACAGGAACGCCCGATGATACCGCTTAGGACTTACAAGCCACTGGACGACATTGCCGGAAAAACAATCGAACAAAACGTCTTCCTGTTAGACCAATTTACCATTGCCGATGACAAGGTACTGCTGATTGAGATTTTCGAGAAAAACGGAGGCAGGCATCAAACGCTCCAGATAGAAAATTCCGACTTAATCAAAGCCCGTTTGATTAACGATATGCACCTGAAATTTTAATAACCTTTTAAAGTAAATAATATGAAAAAGTATATCTATACCGTGATGCTCATCTTTATGGCCATCACGGTCACACAGGCACAAAGAATGTTACCTAAACAGAAAGGATTGGAAGTGAGTACGGGTGTGCTGTCCAATGATAAAATCGGTAACGATTATTATATCAATGTAGCAATGACCGTAAACGGCAAAAATGGTAACTATCAGCTTTGGGCGTTGGAATACACTCATCAATACCACGATTATAAAGCCCTCCGCATACCGCAGGAAACTTATACCGCAGAGGGCGGTTACAGCTTCTTCCTCTTGGGCGATGCCCGTAAGAACATCACGCTGAACTTCGGAATAACAGGTGTAGTCGGTTACGAAAGTATCAACCGTGGCGAAGCAATGTTGTATGACGGAGCAAAAATTTTGAGCGAGGATAATTTTATCTACGGAGCTGGTGGACGGCTCACATTTGAAACGTACCTGTCCGACCGTTTTGTGTTAGTCCTGCAAGGGCGTACAAAGGTTTTGTGGGGTACAGACTTGGAACAGTTCCGACCGTCCGCAGGCGTGGGATTAAGGTTTAATTTTTAAAACGTAAAAACAATGATAGCAATATTCAATAAATTCAGGATAGGATTAAGCTCAATATATGTACTCTTGGCAATCCTCACAGCTTCGGTTACGTTGGTATCTTGTAGCAAAGACGATGAACTCGAAATACAGAACGATTTCCCTTTTGAGGTCAAAGTAATGCCTGTACCCAAAGATGTTGCCAGTGGGCAGACCGTAGAGATACGGATTACCATACAGCGAACAGGCAATTACAGCAATACGCAATATTTTCTCCGCTACTTCCAATTTGACGGTCAAGGCACATTGCGGTATTATGACGAACCACCGTATTTGCCAAACGATTTGTATTCGTTGCCAACGGAGCAGTTCCGGTTGTATTACACTTCGTCATCTACCGTATCACAATCCTTTGAGGTTTGGATTTCGGATAACTTCGGTAACGAAAAGCAGTTGAGCTTTCAGTTCAACAGTAGTGATTAATGCTACTTATATAAAAGCAAAACCGACTGTTACAGGTCGGTTTTTTGCTTTTCAGCTTTCGGTGTACGTTGTTTTTTGTTTAAATTTACTTGAATTATAATCTTAACGGGTATGGATACAGTTACGGCTCAATTGGTGTTTGGTATTATTGTTATCGTTATTGCGATAGTGCTTATTTATTGGATAAACCGCAGGAAATTTTACAGGCGTAATGGTATGGGTGCAGAGGGATTTTCGAGTTTTGAAGCATCTGTATTTACCCGTTTTATAGAACGTATCGGCAAATGGATTGCCTATGCTTTAATTGTTGTCGGTATTGTCTGTATATGGACTTACAGCCAAATGAAAAAGGAAAAGGAACTGCAAAAAGTGGAGATACAAAACCCTCGATAATCAATCTGCTCATTCAAGTTGCCACTTAAGATATTTGTATAATTTTGTAGTATCTTAAACAGCTTTAGGCAAAATATAATTTGAATGAAACTACGAATTGAAAATTGGATTGATAATAATAATTTTTCAGAAGATGTAAATGTACTATTTACAGATGCCGTTACTTGCTATAAAGCTGGAGCGAATAGAGCCTCATTATTATTTTCATATTTGGCTTTTCTGACGATACTGAAGGAAAGAATAATTGGAGGAACTAAACCAAACTTATTTCCCCAAGGGGAATGGGACAAAATAATCTCAAAATTACAAAATGAAGACTTGTGGGAAGCAAGTGTATTTGATGCAACTCAACAACAAGAAAAAACTGACCAGACTACAAAAGAACGCACTAAAGACCCAATATTTAACCTTAATGACAATCTACGATTACAAATAAAATATTGGAAAGATAGAAGGAATGACTGCGCTCATTACAAGGATAATATTATAGACACTTTTCATATTGAGGCTTTTTGGGCATTTATAGAGAGTAATATGTCCAAAATAACAATAGAGGGTGGAATGCAATCTCTGATAAATAAAATTCATAAACATTTTGACCCAACTATTACTCCACCGGATAAAGACATTTCTCCATTAATTCAAGAGATTGAATTTTCAGTAGAAAGGTCAAAATTGAAACATTTTTGGGAAGCATTATTAAATAATGGAGAATGGGATTTCGACTTATCTATAAGGAAAGAGGAACTAATTAGTAAAAGTTTAGAGGTAAATAAAGGTTTTGTAAACGATAGTTTGATTGCTATTGTCAAAGCCAATAAGTATTATTTAAAAGACTTTCTGTCGAACCATCCTGATAAAATTTTGAGCTTTAATTTTAATGAGGAAGAAGTCCGAAAATTTTGGAAAACACAATTAACTTCTTGCAACAACATTTTAGGATTATATACTTCTTTTTTAAGAAATGGTTTAATCCCACAAAATGAAATAGCAGAAGCAAATAAAACTATATTAAATGCTATAAGAGAATATTCTCCAACCATCAATGAGCATCAGATATTATCAGGAAATGGCATCTTAGATACTTTTAAACAAGTGATTTTAAACAACATTAGTTTTATTGGGTATAAGTCATATTTATGGGTAAACGATAGAGCTGATATTATTTCCGGAATAATCAAAAATTGCCCGTCCGATAAGGATATAATTATGAGATTAGTTGAGCACTATAATCAACGAGATAATTCTGATTGGTTATTGGAAAGATTTAATAATATATTTATTGATGGTAGTACCATTACCATTGAATATAAAAATATTTTGCAAACTGATAATGTAGAGATACCAGAGAAATTAAAAAAATACTTTGCTTAAATATTGTGAATAAGCAATATCAAATCGGATAGCCAAAAGGTTATCCGATTTTTTGTTTACAGAGGTAGTAAACCGCCAAACACTACCTTTCAACGCCAATCAATACTACATTTTCCAACCCTGTAACACCCCTTAATATCTTCGACTTCCACAGAAAAAATGAGCAAAAAATGGAAGTTATCGCAATACAAAAATCCGCATTGGACGGAATGAAAAATGAGCTAAGGGAAATTTTGGAAATGACCGAAAATGCTGTACGGAAATACACGCCGATTTTCAAAGAAGAGCAATGGCTCGACAACCAGGAAGTGTGTTTGATGATGAACATTACCAAACGGACTTTGCAGACCTATAAGGACAAAGGCTTATTGCCATATTCCAAACTGAACCGCAAGAATTATTATAAACGCTCGGACGTACAGGCTTTACTCGAAGCCGGACAGCCGTACAATACCAACGACAATGGATTTACTGACGAATGAAACGGAAGAAATCATCGCCCATCAGGAAATGATAATGCAGTTGAGAAACCGTATTGAAGAAATATTGAAAAACTACCGTCCTGTAATGAACGGAGAAATATACTTGTCGGGCGAAGATGTATGCAAGCTGCTCCATATCAGCAAACGGACTTTACAGCAATACCGTGACGATAATATCCTGCCGTTTATACAAATTGGGGGCAAGATAATCTATAAGGAAAGTGATATTCTGACCGTCTTAGAACAGAACTATATAGCCAATGACAGACATTGCTTGTAATTAATTTTGTTCTGACTATGTTTCAACGGAAGGACTTTAGTATATTTGCTATGTAAAATATAACAATACTTAAAGTGTTTTTGCTTTAGGTCTTGGTACTGAAAACTGGTAATTTTTTGTATCCCCAAGACAATAAGTAAGAACGCTCACGTCATAGGCGTGGGCGCTCGCTTATTCGGGGATTAAGGCGTACCAGTGCCTCAGTATCGGTAAGTGTGGTTGCCTGCGCTTCTTTTTTTTGTGCAGGGCTACATCAACTCAAAAAAGTAATGATATGGAAACTGGTACAGCACAAAAAAAAATTACCCTCGCCTTTATCAATGATAAAAGCCCGATTTTGGATTTGACCTGCAACGACCTCGCTGCTTCAGGAATTGAAGTATCGTTCCGCTCTGAAAACATTGAAGACGGACTATCCCAATTATCAGCATTAAAAACACTCCCCAACGTTTGTATTATTGACCTTGATTTTTACAATAAGAATGTGCTGGCACAGCTTCAAGAATTGAGAACACAATATCCAACCATTAACCTGATTGCACATAATGATATTGATGCAGAAAAAGCCGTAAAACCTCTTTTGGAAATTGGTTTTACAGGTTATTTGCTCATTGGTAGCGATACGGACGATTTTAAAAAAGCTATTGATGTTGTTACCAATGGCGGTAGATATTTTAGTGTGGGAGTAGCGGAAATTGCACAGGAATATTTCAGTAATAAGTAACGTTCCGATTATAATAGTATAAAATATCTGTTCTAATCAAGCGGCGTTCTTTTGCTTCTTTTCTTTGGTCGCTTATGTGAAAAGAAAAGAAGTCATTGCATACCTAATCATTGGGATAATGAATATCCCACACAATAATGTCGCAACCTGTTTGGTAAAAGGTAGAGAAAGGAAATTGTGTAGCGGTGCATTTTGACAAAGGGGTTGCACCGATTTGATGCAAAAAGACTGTCCCGACCATCGGGAGGATCTGTCTTTTTGCCGCCCGACTTTTCGGGTCAGGCGACTTTTATCGGGTGGGTGCGGAAATCTTTCAGATTGTGAAAAAATCCTTTGTATTCAGTCATTCCCCTGCGAAATAAGTTCCACAGCAAAGAACAACCCATTTGGGTTAATGAGGAATTGATAAACAAGTCCTGGTGTTCCAACGCTTCGGCAAGTGAGCAACTTGGCGTGTTATCCTCTTGTTCGGATTGCTTCAGCAATTCGCCAAATTCATCGGTAACAAATGGCAGGCTTGCCACCGTTTGGTATTTCTCTGAATTGGGTTGCTTTATCTCTCCGATAGTAGATAGTAGCACTTGTCCTGTATCTTGGCTGTTGCCAAAATCCAACCAATATTTCGGCTCATCTTGGTAGTGTCTGCGGTAACTTATTTCTTTAAGAATTTCAGCAACGCCAAACCTCGCCTGTACATTGTCCACACAAGTAATAGTAATGATTGCCCTTGCTTTTTCGGGTATTCTGCCAAACTTGTCCTTTTCAAATTTTACCGTTTCGGCTTTCCAATTTGTACCGATGCAACGATTGATACGGTTTATCAATGCAACCGATTTGTACAATCCTGTTTCACTTTCAAAAAAACGCTGTCTGCCTAAATTGGCACTCGTGATAACATCATCATCCCAAAGGCGGACTTGCAACCCTGCGTGTCCCAACGCTATCAAGCTCTCGTTTATTTCCATTAAAGCGGTCAATACTTTTGAGCCTGTGCCACCTGCCCCGATAAGGTTTACCGAAATTGGGTTTGTCGGATTGAGCAGATAATTGTCCGTAAAATGGATTGCTGTTTTTGCTGTATTCATCACAATAGATTTTTAAGGGTTTTGTTATTCTTTTTTAATACTTCTTTCGGAAAAGGTTTATCAGTATTGATAAGGTCTTTCCAAAGGTTTACAATGTTTTTTTTCGTGAGGTTCTCGCATAATGAATGGCTGAAATAGGAATTGAAAAAATAATGTTCCCACGCCTGTATAAATTCCTCAACCGAAGTCGAATTTTTAATGTCAATACTAACAGTACCCATACATACATTGCCCTTTTCATAGATATTGAAGAAAGGAACGTAATGCAATGGCGTTTTCTCGGTGGGTCTTCTGTCGTTTGCCAAAGCAAATACAGTAAGACTGCTTTTGCTCGCTAACCAAAGCATTGGCGGTACTTGTGCCTTTCCGTTGGGTATGCCCAAACTATCTACAAAATACAGTTGCCTTTGCTTTGATTTGGTGTACCAAAGTACCGCACCATTTTCTGCACTCTGATTGATATGCAAAATGTTTGTCGGCAAAATTCCCTTTGGCTTTAAAAAGGCTTTATTCTTTTCTTCATCGGTCTGTAAAGCCATTGATAATACGTTGGCTTCTTTTACTGTCAATGGGTGGGCATTGGTAGGCGTTCCGTTGCTATCCATATCGAAATGCTCCACGTACATTGCTGTATCTGTTCCTTTGGTTTCATAGAAAACCAAAGCGGATTTTGGATAGTACAATGTGCCGAAATCTTTGGTTATGTTGTTTATGGTGTTCATTTTTCTGTTGTTTTATAGTCATACAATAGAGTGCATAGGTCGTCCAATAAGGTAAACAGGCGGTTTTCAAAATCAAGGTTGTTTGTCTTTATTTTGCTTCCGTCAAAGGCTTTGCAAATGGTCGGTTCTTCCAATACTCCGCACTCGTTAAACTCGTTGTTGATGCTTTCTTTAAGGCTTTCATATAACCAACCTTTGGTATCGGAAATAAAAGAGATATACTTTTCCATTCCGATTGCTTCATTTTCGTAATCATCATTATAGGGGTCTTCTTCGGGCAATGGTGCATTTCTGAAAATGGTTGCGTTCGGATATTCCGTATAAAGGACAAAAGCATTACAAGCTATCTGCCAACATTCCCTGTCGAATGTATCAAGGCTTTTAAATCGGCTCAAACGCTGTTCAAATACCTTTAGATTGATACGGTTAAATAGCTTTTGTTCTATATTGTCGCCAATATATTCGGCATTTCTCAACTCACTTTTATACGTTTCGGTTTCGTCTGTTTCATCATCCTGTTCTACCCAATCTTTATGCGTTTCATACAACCAATACAAATAGCTGTCTTCCTGCCTGTAATACGGTACATCGGCAATATGGTACAGATAACTGCATACCGATAAAAGTACCTGTGCGGTCTTTTTACGTTTCGGGTCTTTGAGCATTTTAAAGAGTGGTGCAATAGGAATATAATACAAGGTTGTACCTACATTATACCTTTCCTCGCTCACAAAAAAGGTTTTCTTACTATCCTGTACCAATTTGAAACTATCCCAATTTATGTTGGTACGTTTTACTTTGGTTTCCATATCCCACATAGACAATGTTATATTGTATGGAAAATCAAAATCTTTGGTCTGCATTGGCTCAATGCTGTAATGTTCAGCAAGTCGGGAAAGGGACTTGTAAAAATCCCTCTCCGTTTTCTGACAAGCCTGTACGGATTGTGCTATTTTCAGTTTAGGCAGAAACGTACACTTTAGAATACCATTGGTAGCATTGCTATTGGTACGGATTTCTGTTTGTCTTTCTGCACTTGGTTTGCGTCCTTTGGTCTTTGTAGCCAATTTGCGAACTCGCCCAACTGTCGGTGTAACTGCTGTTGTCGTTTCTGTTCGGGTATGCTGATTGTTCCCGATATGATATTGCGTTGCATAATTCATCGTTTTATAATTTTTGTTTAACCTTTCGTACCCATTACGCTTTCAAATTTGTACTCTACCGCATCATCTTTGATTTGCGGTGCGGATGCTTTTGCTGTTGTCAAAATCGGGTACATATTGGCGTAAAAATTCATTACGGCTTCCACGCTCCAACGTGGTTCTGGGTCGGTCAGTCTGATGTCCTGTCCTTTATCATTGAGGATAAATACTCGCTCTAATTGGGTTGCTAATAACATAATGGTCGTTTTTAAGTGTTAATACTGTTCTTCTTCGTCCGCTTCATCAATAGGATAATCGGCAGTAACTTCTTCCTCTTTTTGCGGTTCGGGTTTTGCTTCTTCCATTGCCCCGAAAAGGCTTGGTGTGGCAAACTTGTCGGACAATGATGTTTTACGCTTGCGTATCTCGTCCGCTTTTTCGGGGAACTCCGTTATATCGGGTACTTTCATCCACGCATCACGGAACTTGCCCTCTTTCTCCAACTCGTCAGCCTTTGCCATAGCATCTTTAAACTTCTTGTCTTTGGCTTCTTTTTCCTTTTTCTCCTTTTCGGCTTTTTCTTTCTCGATTGCCGATTGCTTTTTAACTTCTTCCAATTGCTTTAAGAATTTCTCCATATCCACCATTAAGCCCGATACCTTTTGTATAGGTGTGGTTATCTGCTCAAAAAATCCCTCGTCAAACTCTTGGGGCGTGGCGTTAAATGTCAATGGGGGAATACCGTTTTTGGCACTATCTCCGCATTGTTCGTTGTTGAGCAATACTGTTACGATTAAGTTGCTTTCTATTCCTTTTGAAATGTTCAGTTGTAAAACTCCTGTAAAGTCCAACTGCTGTATCTGATTGAAAAAATTTGTGTTCATTGTTCTAAAATTTTAAAGTTTCGTCTAATCGTTTTTTGATTGTTGTCAGTTTCTCAAACATATCCGTCCAATAGGCTTTTAGCTTTTTGTCGAACTCTGAAAAACTTTTGTCCTCGTGTCGGTACTCTTTATATTGCCTTGCCATTTTAATGGCTTCTTTAAGGTTCGTTATCTCAATGGGGCAACCGTTCAAATCTGTTACTTGCATAGCTTTATGAGTGTGGTTTTTCAGCGGTATAAACTCCATTTTCATAATAGCCAAATAGCTGTTCCCAAAGTCGTATTAGGCTATTGGTATCTACATAGAAATACTCGGTTCTACTGCAATAGATGATGTAAATAGCTTCGTCTTTGTATTGTGTTTCAAGGCTCTTGTCTTTAGCCATACTTTTTGCTTCCTCTATTGTTTTTGCTTTCATATCCGTTGTTTTATAAGGCTACCACCGATTAAGGCGGTAGCCTGTTGTTATTTAATTAAGGTTTAGGATTTCCGCACCATCTAAGGCAAAATCACTACACAATTCAAATGCTTTTTGTGATTTGAGTTGGGCAGTACCACCCAATACAATACTTTGCAACTTGGCTTCATCGTTCTTGTAATTTCTCACGTTCTGATAGTACCCTGTCACAGCATTATACGCTCCGAACAACGTGCCTTTGGTAGTGTCCATTTGCTGTGTATCGCTTATCATCGCATAAGCAAAAGCATCCTCAACGGTGTTTTTGAACACGGTGGAAATTTCATCATCCGCACCTTTTTTGATTAGGTCAAGCGTTTCTTTATTTGGGCAAAGTGCCAACTGTATTAGCTTTCTTACCTCTCGGTCTGTTACCTTTACTTTTGCCCATTCGTTGAAAATGCCCTCTAATTGGTTGCTCAATGTGTTGGCAAGTCCCATAATCTTGTGAGCATTCTCGATACGTTGTTTTGCCCCCGAAGTGTGCTTGATACGGACTACATTGGTCATACTGCGTAACGAAGCGTTTAAGGTGTTTTGACAAACAATTCTGATAGGCGTAAATGCGGCTGTAATACTTCCGCTACCATCGTGCGAAGTGGTTAGGAAAATGTACTTTTCTGTTACATCATCGCCATTACCTACACGGATATAGTCGGGCAATTTGGCTGTGATAAAAATGCGTTCTCCGTTGCCTAACGCTCCTGCGGTTTCGTATAAAATCCCCTCGCCACCACCTACAATAGCATCAAAGAAATTAAAGGCTTCACGGTTTTGTACTATGTGGTAATCCTTGCCGACTACGCCCAATACTGCGTTGTTATCGGTGCGTATGTTGGCGAAATAGTTAGGTACTTCCAATTCGCTACTGCCTATCTCTATGCCGTTGGCAGTTTCGATAATGCCCGAACCTTTTGTAAATAGTGGGGATTTTATGACTTCGTAATCTAACCCTGCGTATTTGATAGCTTCCTCGCTTGTCGGGTATTGCTCCACGATTTGCCCCAAGTTGTGCCACGCTTTTTTTTGAACGCTGAAAAATGAATAACGCCCTGTTCTCTCGTTGAAATTGATATTATGTGCCATAATGCTTAAAATTTTGATGTTAAAAAATGATTGAATACTCGTTGTTAAAATGGGAGGTCGTCATCTACTCCCTGTGTTGTAAATCCGTTGCTTTCAGATTGTGCAGTAGCCTGTATGGTTTCGGCTCTCCTGCCTCCTGCAAGCGGTTTGAAGTCAGAGGTATGAAAGTTCAAACCTGCCTTTGCTTCTCCGTCTTTGCCTACCCACGCTCTTGTGCTTACCCTGCCAGTCACTTCTACCAATAGACCTTTGGTGAGTATCTTCACTGCGTTCGGGGTTCTCCAATATGAGCAGTCGAAATAGGCGGTTTGCTCCACTCGTTCGCCCTGTTTGGTTTTGTAGCTGTCGTTTACCGCTACTGAAAAGTTTACTACTTGTTTTCCGTTTGACGTTGTGCGTACTTCCGCATCCCTTGTCAGTCTTCCTGTGATGTTCATAATCGTCCTGTTTTAAAAGTTGTACATTTTGTTACGTTCGCTTTTCTCGTTTCCTGCTTCCTGTTGTGGTTTGCTCCGCTTCGCTTCGCATAATTTTTTCCAAAAGAAAAACCGGAAAAAAGAAAGCAGATAATCCAAGCGGGCAACAGCGAAGACCAAGAAAAAAAATGATTTAATGGGGGTTCCTTTAGGGGGAAACCGTTCATTCATTTTTTTTATTGGTGGGTGGGTGCGGTGGCTGCCCGCTATAACTTAGCTGCCTTTTTACCGGTTGATTGTGGAAATATTCTGTTCTAATTTTTATGGAATAAATGACCAGGCTATGAGAGCCTGAAATAGAGGTTGGAATAATCGAAAAGTAAGGGCATAAAAAAAGCAGAACCGTTAAGTTCTGCTCTGTAGTGAAGTAATAAAAGTTAATCAGATTGCGGCTAAAAATGCTTCTTCCATAGCCTGAAATTTTGGGGCAACTAAATCCATATCCTTACTGATTTTTTGGCTTGTGATTTTGGCGTAAATCTGTGTGGTGGAAATATTTTTATGCCCCATCATTTTGCTAAGGCTTTCAAGCGGTACGCCCTCGGTCAAAAACATTGTGGCGAATGTGTGACGGGCGGTGTGGAATGTAACTTTCTGTTCTGTAACAATACTCGCTTCCTCAATAAGTTTACCTATATGCGTGTTGCAAGTCGCATTGGATGGCATTGGGAATACAAAATCATTTCTTGTAACTCCACGATATTTCTCAATGATGCGTTTGGGGATTTCCAAAAGACGGACGTTGGAGGCAACATCTGATTTCTTCCTCCTGCTGATTATCCATTGGTGTCCATCAAAGAAAGACTGGATATTGCTCCATTTCAGTTTCTTAATATCAATGTAAGAAAGCCCTGTAAAGCAACTGAAAATAAAAAGGTCTTTTACAAGTTCATATCGGGGCTTAGATGGTTTCAGGAGCATTAAAGTTTCCACATCCTCTTTTAAAAGGTAGCTGCGGTCGGTTTCTTCCATACTGATTTCATAATCTTCAAAAGGATTATCCCGTATCAAGCCTTTCTTGATAGCCAATTCTGCCAAAGCAATAACTGGCATTGTGTAAACCCAAACCGTATTATGGGTACATTCCTTATCAATGCGAAGAAAGAAATCAAACTCACGGATAAAATCAGAAGTGAGTTCTCGGAAAGCCATATCGTCACGATGGTAACGCTCCCTTATAAATTCGCTAAGGTGATTGTAAACAGTGTTGTACTTGCTATATGTGCTTTGAGAGCGTTTTCCCTTAGCGACCATTTTTTCAAAGTCTTCGTTTTGGTCTTTAAAGACTTTTAGTACGGCATCTTCCATTACACCAACACCTAAAAACGAGAGCTTTACTTTTTGGGCGGTTGCAAACCCCTCGTGCTTCAGCATATCTTCGTAAATCTTGTCGATACGTCCACGTATGTTATCCAATTTTTGGTTAACGCTCAAAGCGGTGGCACTCTTTCCCTCAACTCTTCCGTATTTTAAATCCCAATTATTAGGATTGATTTCTAACTTTGTTCCGAAAGTTTTAGGTGTTCCATCAATGGTAATACGTGCCATAATTGGTGCATTACCGTTCTTTTTCAGTTCGTTCTTTTTCAGGTAGAAAAGCAGTTTGAACGTGGACTTTTTTGTCTGTTCCATAACTCAAATGTTTAATGTTTAAAATTAAATTACATTGAGTTACAAGGGAATATAAAAATGGGTGCAAAAGACTGAAATATAATCAGTTAAGCTATATCATTACCGTTATCAATCGGTAACGAATTAGTAACCTAACCTTGTGTTTTCACGACCAAAACCTATCAGACACCGAGTTCCAAACTAAGACTACTGTTTTATAAAGCATTGTATAGCAACGGGTTTAATCGTTTTGCTTATTTTTGCTTTTTACTAATCTTTTTTTCTTAAAAAAATTAAAAAGTATGAGTTACCTATTAATCGGAAACATATCTGCACTTATCAGCAACGATTGTGTAGAACCACTGGTCAATGCACGGATCAGGGTTTACCTGCCAGCAGTACGCCGCAACGATCTGAATGGTATGGCGGGGATCTTCAACGATATGAGAGCTTTATCAGCCCGGGAGGTACTGATGAAGGCGGATCAACTGCTGGCAGAAGCGGTGCTGGATGAAAAAGGTAATTTCAGTTTACTATGGGATGAGGTACATCTGTTTACGGAAGAGCTGGAAGTAGATCTGTGCCTCGACCGGTTACCCGGGAGTAATGGGATACTGCAGGCGCGTAACTTTCACCTGAGCCGGCTGATGCTGCCGTGGAAACGTCATAGCAACGGATATGTGGGCGCTTATGCCTATGTAATTCCTGCGGCGATCTGGCGCAGTATATACGCCAGGGCCGGAGCCTGGGTGATTGCCGGAGTCGTGAAACACCGGTCGGATGTCGAAGGCCGGGCTCAGCTTAAAGTGGAAGCATATAATGCTGTCACCGGACATGTCATCGGTCACGCGCATACACGGGAAAAGGGCAGGTATATCATGCATTTCTCCCGGCGTCAGCTGGAGCGGAGCGCGGTTCAGTCATCTATCGTTTATGGCCCGGATGTGTATTTCAAGATTTATCGCGACGACCGGTTACTATGGGCCGAAAACAAGCGGGTGGCCACTACTCCCGAGCGGAAGAACCTGGGCCCCTGCAGTCAGCTTAATATTATATACCGGCCTTCCAGGGTCAGAAGAGCTTCTGAGCAGATTGGAAACTGGCTCAATGAAGTGATTGCCCGGAGCCGCAGAAAGAATAAGAAGAGTGAGAATTACCGTTTGTTGACCCCACACAGCCTGATATAAAAACGGCGTGTGAATCTCCTTATCATGGCACAAATACCATTCGTTTGTTCCCCGATTAACAGCAGAAGCAAGCAGCTGTCACTCCCCGAGGCGGCTGCTTTGCATTTTAGGTAGTTACTAGAAGCGCGGGTGAAAACGCGCCAGCGTATCGCGGAGATATTCCCGGTCGAGGTGCGTGTAGATCTCTGTGGTAGTAATGCTCTCATGCCCCAGCATCTCCTGAACAGCCCGGAGGTCGGCGCCTCCTTCCACCAGGTGGGTGGCAAAGGAATGCCGGAAAGTATGTGGCGAAACGTTTTTCTGTATACCCGCTTTTATCACAAGATCCTTGATAACCAGGAAAATCATCACCCTGCTCAGGGGGCCGCCCCGGCGGTTAAGGAACAGGATATCCTCCGCGCCATGTTTAACAGGTAGCGCTATACGAACATCATTAAGATAGATATCAATCTGGTGCATGGCATCTTTACCAATAGGAACCAGCCGCTCTTTATCGCCTTTCCCGATCACCCGGATGAACCCCACATCCATATGAAGCTGGGAGATCTGGAGGTTAATGACTTCGCTGACCCTCAGGCCGCAGCTGTACATGGTTTCCAGGATGGCTTTGTTGCGGTGCCCTTCGGCAGTATCCAGGCGGATCTGGGCGATGATCTTTTCTATCTCCTCAAACGTCAGTACATCCGGGAGCTTGCGTTGTATTTTAGGGGCTTCCAGTAATTGGGTAGGATCTTCTTTGGTCATGTCTTCCAACAGGAGGAACTTATAGAATGCCTTCAGCCCCGAGATGATCCGTGCCTGGGAGGTGGCGGTCATGCCCAGCTGGGCGATCCATTGAACGCAGCCCTGGAGATCCTGGAGGGCAACATCTTTCGGGCCCAGATCTTCTTTTCCCTGCGCCATCAGGTATTGCTCCAGTTTCTCGACATCCCGTAAGTAAGCTTCAATGGAGTTGTCCGACATAGAGCGTTCCAGCCGGAGATACCCTTTAAACAATTTCCTGTACGATTCCCACATACCCGGCAAGATAGCCGCTTTTTAGAAATTAACGGAAACGGCTACCCGAAAATGAGGCGAAAAAGTGATTTTAAAGGCCTGAAAATGGGAGAGGAGTGTAAAATGCGCTTTTGTTTACTGTCTTACTTTAATAATATTTAATTAATATACTGTAAATGAGTATCTTATTTCAATGAAATTTTATGCTTTTTTGTATCGAGAAGGCGTTTTTCAGGCCATTTTTTACCCTGATTTCGCTTATCATATTCTTATTAAGCATTATGTAATTATGACGGTTTGGCAGTCAAATCCATATTGTCTAATGTAATGATTTAGGTAATTTATATAAATAATTGATAATGAAATAATTAATAGAATAATATTTTATGAAGACATAAAAAAGCCGGCCTTTTCAAAAAGCCGGCTTCTGAAGCAGATAATTGCTTAGGACTAGAATTTTTCCAGACCGCTGAAGAAGAAGTTACCTTCGATAACAGCGTTCTCATCAGAGTCTGAACCGTGAACTGCGTTACGACCGATAGACTCTGCATATTTTTTACGGATGGTACCTTCTTCTGCGTTAGCAGGATTGGTGGCACCGATCAGCTTACGAAAATCTTCCACTGCGTTGTCTTTTTCGAGAATAGCCGCTACGATGTGCCCGCTGCTCATGAACTCAACCAGCTCACCATAGAAAGGTCTTTCTTTGTGTACTGCATAGAATTCACCTGCTTTAGCAGTAGATAGCTGCGTCATTTTCATGGCTACGATGCGGAAACCTGCAGCGTTGATCATGTTCAAAATGCCGCCAATGTGCCCGTTTGCCACTGCATCAGGCTTAATCATAGTAAATGTTCTGTTGCTCATATAGTGTTTATGTTCCGAATTACAGAATAGGCCGCAAAAGTAATTACATTTTCTTTAGTGGTAAAAAATTTTGAAATTCTGGCTCAAATAAAGATCTTCGCACTTCGTTTTCTGTTTCAACCACTTGTTGTGATTGGATATCAACTCTTAACATTACAGTTTTTTAATGAAGCCGATCGAGGAAATTAAGCCTTTGCTGGAAAGCCCGAAAAAAGTAGTGGTTACGATGCATCAGAAACCGGATGCCGACGCTATGGGTTCTTCACTGGCCATGTACTATTATTTAATACAGAAAGGGCATCAGGTAACTGTAATCTCGCCAACTAATTTTCCTGATTTTCTAAAATGGATGCCTGGCGCAGATGCGGTGATAGATTTTGAATCATCGACCGATCGGGCCCTACAGGCCCTTGAAGGGATAGAACTACTGTTTTGCTTGGATTTCAATGCTTTATACCGTACGAAGAATATGGCTCCGCACCTCGAAAAGCTGAACTGTACCAGGATCCTGGTGGACCATCACCTGGAGCCCCAGCCCGACTTCGACTATGGAGTAAGTGATACTTCTGCCAGCTCAACTGCCCAATTAGTTTACGAAACTATTTATAAATTGGGAGATGAGCAGTATATTAACCTCGATATTGCCCAGTGTATATATGCGGGTACTGTTACAGATACCGGTTCTTTCCGTTTTGCCTCCACCACTGCAGCAGTGCATCGTATGGTGGCCGATCTGATGGAAAGAGGATTGAAACATGAGGTAATACACCAGGCGATCTATGATAATTTCCTGGAAAATCGCCTGAGATTCCTGGGCCATAGCCTGTTGAACAGGATGGAAGTATTCTATGAATACAATACCGCCATGCTGGCCATTCCCAATTCAGACCTGAAAAGGTTTGATCTGCAAACGGGCGACACGGAAGGGTTGGTAAACTTCCTGCTGTCTATCCAGGGAATCAAAATGGCAGCCCTGATCATCGACCGCCACTCTGAAGTGAAGCTGTCGTTCCGGTCCAAGGGTGGCTTTGATGTCAACACCTTCGCCCGCAGATATTTCGAAGGCGGAGGGCACTTCAACGCTTCCGGTGGCCGTAGTAGCGACACGCTGGAAAAAACGGTGGAGCGCTTCATCAAAGCGATAGAAGAGAACGAAACGCTGTTACAATAAAAATGTCTTTCAACCTTACTAATACAATCAAATGAAAAAAAACAATCAGTTTTTATTTGCTACCGCAGCTTTAGGCTTGCTGGTAGCCAGCTGCGGCACCGGCGTTAAAAAAACGCCAAGCGGTATTGAATATATCGTGCACAAATCAGGCAGCGGAGCACAACTGAAAGTGGGCGATACTGCTCTCGTGAATGTAACCCAGCGTATCAACGACTCTCTCCTGGGTGATTCCCGCAAAATGGTGGGTGCCGCTATTCCTGTTCTGGTACAGAAACCTCAGAACAAATACGACCTGATGGAAGGTATCGCACTTCTCCATGAAGGCGATAGCGCAACTTTCGTTATTCCCTGGGATTCATTACCTGCACAGGAGCGTCCTCCTTTCGGTAAAAAAGGTGATAAACTGAAGATCACTTTCGCTGTGGAAAACAAATATTCTGCTGCTGCCCAGAAAGAGAAAGATGAAAAAGTAATCAAGGAATACCTTGAGAAAAATAAAATCAACGCCACTAAGAACGCTGAAGGTGTATACGTTTCCGTTACACAGGAAGGTACTGGTGGTACACCTAACCCGGGTGATACCGTTTACGTGCACTACACTGGTAAACTTACCAGCGGTAAGGTATTCGATTCCAGCCAGGATTCAACCCTGCGCCCAGGTATGCCCCTGGAACCAATCAAATTCCCTATCGGCCGTGGTTTCGTAATCAGAGGCTGGGATGCTGGTTTATCCGGACTGAAAAAAGGTTCCAAAGCAATCCTGGTGATTCCTTCTACACTCGGTTATGGCCTGCAGGGTAGCCCTCCGGTAATCCCTGGTAACTCCGTACTGGTATTCGACGTTCAACTCGTAGATATCAAAGCCGGAGCTCCAGCATCAGCGCCTGTTGCTGCACCTGTTGCACCAGCACCTGCTGCTAAGAAGTAATTAAGTATATTAAGAAATAAAGAAAAGACCCTGGCGATATTATTCGCCAGGGTCTTTTCTTTATTTCTTAATACGCTTAATTCCCTCAGGCATAGCCATCAATCAACACCTCGTACAACTTCACCTTCAGATCTTCCAGCGATACATCCTGGGTTAAAACGCCATCCATGGCATAGGAAACAGTTCCTCTTTCTTCTGATACAATAATAGCGAGATTGTCGCTATGCTCGGTAATACCCACAGCCGACCGGTGCCGCAATCCGATCCGGGTAGGCAGATTGGGATTCTCTGATACCGGCAGTATAACTTTTGCCGCAAGGATTTTATTACCCACAATAATCAGCGCGCCATCGTGCAGCGGGCTGTGTTTTTCGAAGATGCTCTCTATCAGCTTGGCGCTCACGTTGCCGTCTATCGGTAAACTGGAGGCTGAATCAAACTTCAGACGATAGGTGGTGGCAATCACAATCAGTGCGCCGGTATTGGTGCTTTGCATCCGGCTTACCGCCACTATAATCTCGTTAATAATATTTTCTTCTTCTTTATAACTTTTAAACTTATCGGGAAGAAAGAGTTTAGTGAGAAAACTATCCTTGCTCAGCGGTGTTTTTTTACCCAGCACCAGCAGAAATTTGCGGATTTCCGGCTGGAAGATGATAATGATGGCAATGATACCTACGTTAATGAAATTTTGCAGAATACTGGTCAGGATCGGCATCTGCAGCCATCTTACGAGGAAATAGACGGCATATACCATCAGCAGGCCCACAAATATATTAAACGCCAGGCTGCCTTTGAGTAGCCTGTATAGCTGTATAATCAGAAAAACAACGATTATCAGGTCCAGTATACTCAACCAGCGAAACTCTACTCCATAAAATTGTATTACATCCTTCATAATTCTTCAGTGATTCAAATAGTAAGATTAATTATCCGTTCAGCTTCATTATTATTTTTACTGCTTCCACCGCTGCTTTTACGTCGTGTACCCGCAATATATGAGTGCCTTGCTGCAGGGCTACGGTGTTTAGTACGGTGGTGCCATTCAATGCGCCTGCAGGCGTGTTGTTCAATAGTTTGTAGATCATCGATTTCCGGGAAATACCGGTTAACACAGGTACGCCCAGTATATCAGCAAACAGGTGCAGGTTTTTTAGCAGGGTATAGTTATGATCGATGGTTTTTCCGAAACCAAAGCCGGGATCGGCAATGAAATCCTTTATACCAGCGGCCCTGCATACAGCGAGTTTCTCTTTTAAATAATCAAGCACCTCGGTCACCACATCTTCATACTGCGGACGCTCCTGCATGGTGGCCGGTTTGCCCTGCATATGCATGGCAATATACGGTACTTGCAGCTTTCCAGCAACCGGGATCATCTCCGGATCAAGATCGCCTGCACTGATATCGTTGATGATAGCGGCTCCCGCGTGGATCGCTTTTTCTGCTACCGCCGCATACCAGGTATCCACAGATATAATAGCCTTAGGGAACTGGTTAAGAATAGCATGTATAGCCGGAATCAGCCGGTGTATCTCTTCTTCCGGACCCACTACTTCCGCCCCCGGGCGCGTACTCTGTGCTCCCAGATCAAGTATGGCGGCGCCCTCTTCTATATGTTGCCGGGCGGCAGCTACTACCATATGCAGGTCGTGCATGCGGTTACCTTCATAAAATGAATCCGGGGTAATATTGATAATGCCCATCACCGCAGGCACTGATAATGATAATAGCTGTCCCCTGCAATTGATAGCCGGAGAAGATGCTGTTGTATGGATATGGTTTGATGTCATTGAATAGTGTTAAGAATTAGCAAGACGTACACAATACACGGCTTATCACTTAGTTCCGGCCTTTTGCCTGATTTTCTTTATTTTGCCTGCAAATCTAAAGAAGGAAAATCAATCATAGTCGAATTTAGGAATTTAGATATTCAATTTCTGAAATAGATCTGCAGTCATTATTAACTTGTCGTACTATTACGTACGCTCATCATATTTTAATGAGCCGTAAACGCTGTTTGTTCTTATCTTCATGGATTACTTAACCATTAAACTGTTTTATGAAGATTATCCTTAACCTGCTACGTATCATCGTTGGGGTATTGTTTATTTTCTCAGGCCTGATCAAAGCGAACGATCCGCTGGGCCTCAGCTATAAAATGGAGGAGTTCTTCGAGGTACTGCACCTGACCTTCCTGTCGCCCTATTCCCTGGCATTTTCCATTGTCATGAATGCCTTCGAAATCATTGCCGGCGTTGCCGTGCTGCTCGGATACCGCATGCGTATCTTTTCTGTACTGCTGTTGCTCCTTATTATTTTCTTTACCTTCCTCACCGGATACGCCCTTTTCAGCGGTACTATCCGCGAATGTGGTTGCTTTGGCGATTGTATCAAGCTTACTGCTACGGAAACATTCTGGAAAGATGTAGCCCTGTTGTTAATGATCCTCGTAATCTTCGCTTACCGCAAACGTATACAACCGCTCTTTAAGGGTGCAGGTATTACGCTGCTGCTGTTGGCCATACTCTCGTTCGGTATACAATGGTATGTGCTCAGGCATCTGCCGTTTATCGACTGCCTGCCTTACAAAGTAGGTAATAACATACCTGAGAAAATGAAACTGCCACCCGGTGCTACGCCTGATGTATATGAAATGGTGTTTGTATACGAAAAAGACGGGCAGAAGAAAGAATTTACAGCCGATAACTATCCCTGGTCAGATAGTACCTGGAAGTTTGTGGACCGCAAAGACAAGCTCGTGAAGAAAGGCAATGCAGAACCGGCCATCAAAGACTTTATTCTCACTGATGTGGATGGTGTGAACCAGACGGAGGCCGTGCTGAATGAAACCAGGCCGGTATACCTGTTCCTGGTGCTGAATGTACAGAAAGCAGGCAGCGGCTGGGACGAGAAGATGAAAGCATTGCAGCAGAAATGGAAGAACCGGCAGGTAGTCATCTATGGGGTTACTGCTTCTACAAAAGAAGAAATAGCGGCCTTTAAACAAACACACGGACTGGAATTCCCGTTTGTGCAGATGGATGGCGTGGCCATTAAAACTGCCGGCAGAAGTAATCCCTGCCTGATTCTGCTGGACAAAGGCACCATTAAAGGGAAATGGCATTATAACGATATACCCTAAACGCTGATCATCGTGTTCCGTTTTCTGCTCCGTAAAATAACTTATGGTTTGCTGGTGCTCCTGGGCGTGGTAGTGCTGGTGTTTTGCCTGTTTAATGTGCTGCCGGGCGACCCGGCCAGGCTAACGCTGGGACAACGCGCCGATGTGGCCTCACTGGAAAACGTACGTAAGGAACTGCACCTCGACCGACCGGTTGGGGTACAGTTCCTGTATTATCTGAACGATCTGTTGCCCGTTAGTGTCCATACACGGGAAGAAGCGGCTGCCAATCTCCGCTATGTAACGGTGGCGCCTATATCAAAAGATAGAATCCTGGTTTTGAAAGCGCCCTATCTGCGCCGTTCTTATCAGGGCAAAAAGCCGGTGTGGGACATATTGCTGGAAGCTTTGCCTGGCACGTTGCTGCTGGCAGTAGCTGCCATGTTGTTCGCTACAGTGGTGGGTATAGGGCTTGGGGTGCTCTCCGCCGTTAAACAGAACACCTGGATGGATACCAGTGCAGTATTTGCCAGCGTGGCCGGCATCTCGGCCCCGTCTTTCTTTGCAGGCATCGTACTGGCGTACCTCTTCGGCTTCGTCTGGAGCGATTATACGGGGCTGCATATGACCGGCAGCCTCTTTGACGTGGATCCCTTCCGCGGCCGTGTGCTCAACCTGCGTAACCTGGTGCTGCCGGCGATTACACTGGGAATACGACCATTGGCGATTATCGTACAACTCACCCGAAGTGCCATGCTGGATGTATTGCACCAGGACTTTATCCGGACGGCCTACGCGAAGGGGCTTTCCCGCCGCCGGGTGATCTGGCATCATGCCCTGCCTAACGCATTGAACCCTGTTATTACCGCAATTACCGGCTGGTTCGCGGAATTGCTGGCCGGCGCATTCTTCGTAGAATATATTTTCGGCTGGAAAGGCATCGGAAAAGTAACCGTGGATGCCCTGGACAAATTCGACTTCCCCGTGGTAATGGGGGCCATACTGGTTACCGCCGGTATCTTCGTAATAGTTAACCTGCTGGCCGATCTGCTGTATACAATAGTGGATCCCAGGATCAAGCTCGACTAGCATTTTCCTCTCCGGAAAAAATATTTCAGGTATTTTGTAACATCTGAATTTTACAGTCGTCTTCTTTCAAAACGCATTATTCTGCATGTCATTAGATAGGTTCCTTTCTCAGGTAGTACCGGTCCGGCAAAAGCTCTATCGCTTTGCGTTCCGCCTGCTTGGCAATGAGGAAGATGCCCAGGACATCACCCAGGACGCTATGATGAAAGTCTGGGATATGCAGGAGAAAATGGCGGAGCTGCAGAATATGGAAGCCTGGTGCATGCGCATCACCCGCAACCTGGCCCTGGACAAAATCAAATCCAGGAAATACCGGATGGCGGACGAACTTGACCGGGCCGGAGAGTTGCCGGCACAGCAACAGAAAAGCCCCCATGCAGTGGCCGAACAGAACGACGTAATGCAGAAAGTACATACAGCCATTCATTCCCTGCCGGAAAAGTACCGTACTATCCTCCAATTGAGGGATATCGACGGGCATTCCTACCAGGAGATTGCTGAAATACTGGAACTGGACATGAACGACGTTAAAGTGAATTTACACCGCGCCCGTAAGGCGGTGCGGGAGAAACTTCAAAATCTGCAGGTATATGGATTATAAAAAGATCAGTGAATTGGTAGCGCTGTATTGGGAAGGGGAAACAACCCTGGAGCAGGAGGCGGTGTTGCGGGAGTTCTTCAGCATACCGAGGCCCGATTTGCCGGAAGAGTTGCAGGAGGCTGCTCCCTTGTTCGGCTACTTTCATGCAGAGGCGGCAAAGGAATGGGAAGTACCCGCTGCAAAGGTAGTGACGCTATCGCCCTGGCGGCATTGGATGAAGTACGCAGCCGTACTGCTGGTAGGTGTCGGGATAGGATATGCCCTGAAGCAAACCACCGTAAAACAACATCAGGCTGAAATAGTCATGAGAGAAAAGGAAATGAATGATCCGCAGAAAGCTTTTGAAGAAACAAAGAAGGCATTGCAACTGCTGGCTAAGAACCTTAACAAAGGTGCCACCCGGATGCAGAAGCTTTCCTACTTTAATCAGGCCACTTCAGTAGTGGAAGGAAAAGAAGAAAGCCAGCCATTCTAAAACCTCTATAATAAAGTAAGAAGATGAAACGATTGCTGTTAATGCTGATTGCGGTCTTTGCCAGCTATCACCTCTCTGCCCAGCAGGCTAGTGTGATAGACCGGTTCTTTAAAAAGTATGAGAACGACCGCAATTTCACTGTTATTACTATTACGCCGAGGATGTTCAGCATGTTCGCCAAAGCAGATCCCGGCGACCCGGACGCCAAAAATCTGATGCGGGTTATTCAGAAGCTGAAAGGACTGCGCATCCTCACCAAAGATGACACACGCGACGGACCAAAGCTCTACCGGGAGGCCGCTTCCTTTCTTGGTTCCGATTTCGAAGAGCTGATGACGGTACGTGATAAAGACAGCGACCTTAAATTCATGGTAAAGGAAGACGGAAAGGGTAACATCAACGAGCTGATCATGCTTGTGGGAAGTTCAGATCAGTTCCTCGCCATGAGCCTCGTAGGTACGCTCGATCTGAATGAGATCTCGCAGATCGCCGGCTCAGTGAACATTCAGGGAATGGATAAATTGAAAAAGGTGAAGAAAAAACAATAATCATAAAATGATAATCCCATGAAATCAATCATCATCACAGGTTGCCTGGTACTATCAGCTGTTGCACTGAAAGCACAGGACAGGTATCTGAAGGAATTCCGCAACAAATACAGGGATGGGGCTGAAACCCATACCGTTACCCTGGGATCATTTGCTATGCGGCTGGCAGGTTGCTGCGTGAAAGTAAAAACAGAAACCGGCGACGCCGGAAAGGCACGCCTGGCAAAAAATGCCCTGAAGAATATAGACCGCATGAAGATCTATACGATCTCAAATCCGCGCGGCAATACCATCGATCCGCGCGATGTCGACGATCTGAAGAGCAATCTGGAAAGAAATGAAAACTTCGAGCTGCTCCTGGAAGCACGCGACAAAAACAGCCATGTACAAATACTCAATAAAGGAAAGGGCGATGAGCTGGGCAATGTAGTAATGCTGGTACAGGACGACGGAGATTTTGTAATGATCAACCTGCATACCACGCTTAAAATATCTGAAGTCAGCAGCCTGGTTCATCAGTTTGCCTCCAACTGATGCGGATCTATCGAATAATCACATCTCTAACAATGCTTTCTCCAAGCATTTCATTGACAAGTTTGATAATCTTGTCTTTCGAATAAGTCAATTCCTGTTTTAGTGGGGCTACCGTAGTAGTAACGATTAATTTATGATCAATGAGCTGTATACTTTGTGTATAGCGTGCAATGGTTTTGCCCATCAGCGACTCCCAGTTTTCCTGGATACGCACCTCAGTAAGACGCGGCTTCATTCTGCTCTTGTTCATGAACTCACGGAGAGCGTCTCCTATCGTGGTGGTGCCGTGACGCATATGTAAATTGGAAATTGAAAATGAAGAATTAGGAATTACTGCGAAGATAGTGAAGAAGATAGAAATGACGAAGTTTATCTTCCGTAATTATTCGCTAAGACCTCCGCTGGTATTCTTTATTCTTCATTTTCAATTCTTAATTTCTATCATTTGAATCGTTCCCTGTTGAAACGCCCCTTGCAACCGCTCCGCATGCGTATCTGTAATAAACACCTGTCCGTAGCTATCGCCTGTGACAAGTTTGATGAGGCGGGAAACGCGGTCCTGGTCTAGCTTTTCAAATACGTCGTCGAGTAGCAGGAGGGGAGGGAATTGTTTATGTTGACGGATAATTTCGTATTGCGCCAGTTTAAGAGCAAATAAGAAGCTTTTTCGCTGACCCTGGGAGGCATTGCTTTTCATAGGGTGGTTGTTCAGCAGGAACAGGAGGTCGTCGCGATGAATACCGGTAGTGGTACGCTGCAGCTGCATGTCGCGATACCTGGCATTGTTCAGCTGGGCTGCATAATCTTCTTCCAGTAAAGTACAGAGGTATTGGATATTCACCACCTCGTGGGTACCGGCAATATAATCATACAGCTCCTGTACCATTGGAATGAAAGAAAGGAGGAAGGCGCGTCGTTTTTCATGAACAGGCACACCGTGCATCACCAGCTGGAGATCGAATACATCCAGGAGGCTGTCCTGGTTCTGGCCGGTAGCCGCCATGTTTTTCAGCAGGGAGTTTCGCTGCGTAAGTATCTTCTGATAAACGATAAGATGTTCGAGGTACTCGGGGTACAATTGCGACAGGAGGCTATCGAGCCATTTGCGTCGTTCCTCACTGCCGCCGAGGATGATTTCGGCATCGTCCGGAGCGATCATCACGGCCGGAAACTGCCCTATATGCCGGGAAAACCGGTCGTAGCGGTCGTCGTTCAGGCTGATCTCTTTTTTGCCATCTTTCACCGTACAAACAATCTTTTCAGGCTGTCCGTTTTTTTCCAGCAAGCCTTCGAGCCTGAATCCGTTGGTGTGGTATTGGGTATTCTGGCTTTCGCTGCTGGTAAAGTAGCTGCGGGTAAAGCAAAGGTAGTAGATGGCGTCGAGCAGGTTTGTTTTGCCGGCGCCGTTCCGTCCGGTAATGCCCACTATCCGGCCGTTGAAACGGAAAGCGGCCTGGCTGTAATTCCGGAACTGAACGAGTGATATATTGTTTATAGTGAGCAACTAGTTAAAGATTAGCTATTAGTAATATGCGATTTTTTAAAATTTATAAGATGGAAAAGACGCTGCTCTTACGAGATGTACGCAATTTCCCTGCAATTAAATACAAAAGTGTTTGAAATTGATCAATTTGCATAATTTAATGGGAATTAGAATTGATATTTATATTTTAGGATTTTCCTGTTATATTTGCGGACAAATTTAGATAGAGTGCAAACTAAAACAGACGTCAAGACGAAATTCACCAAAGAGACATATCTGTATTGGTATGAATTGATGCTTTTGCTGCGCCGCTTTGAAGAAAAGACGGGCCAGTTGTACGGGATGCAAAAAATTCGTGGTTTTTGTCACTTGTACATCGGACAGGAAGCAATAGCTGCTGGTGCGATCACTGCTACCAAGCCGGAAGATAAATTTATCACTGCCTACCGCGACCACGCGCTGGCAATTGCAAAAGGTATCTCTGCCAAGGCTTGTATGGCTGAACTGTATGGAAAAGCGACCGGATGTTCGAAAGGAAAGGGAGGCAGTATGCACTTTTTCTCGAAGGAGCATGGCTTCTTCGGCGGACATGGAATTGTAGGAGCGCAGATTGGTACCGGGGCCGGACTGGCACTGGCCGAGCAATACAAGGGAACAGATAATGTTGTATTGTGTTTCTTCGGTGATGGTGCTGCCCGTCAGGGTATCCTGCATGAAACCTTCAATATGGCGATGACCTGGAAGCTTCCTGTTATCTTCATTTGCGAAAACAACATGTATGCGATGGGGACTTCAGTAGAACGTACCTCTAACGTATTGGATATCTATAAATTGGCTGATGCATACGAAATGCCGGCTGATTCTATCGACGGTATGAGTTGCGAAACAGTACATGATGGTATCGAAAGAGCAGTAAAACGTGCCCGCGAAAAAGGCGGACCAACCCTGCTCGAAATCAAAACTTACCGCTATCGTGGCCACTCCATGAGCGATCCGGCGAAATACCGTACCAAGGAAGAGCTGGAAGAGTATAAAGAGAAAGATCCTATCAATGAAGTACTGCGTGTAATCCAGAAAAACAAATGGGCTACAGATGCTGAAATTGAGGCGATCAGCGAGCGCGTTAAAGCAGAAGTGGAAGAATGTGTGACCTTCGCGGAAGAATCACCCTGGCCTTCTGACGACGAGTTGCTGAAAGACGTTTATGTTCAGGAAGATTATCCCTTCATCGTAGACTAAAAATAAATGAAGCTAATAGCTACTAGCGGCCGGCCGCTGGTAGCTATTAGCTATTTTTCACCAAAAGCAAACAGCCAACAGCTAAAAGCTATTCAAATTATGGCAGCAACTAAAGATAAAACCACTGCGCCCCGACCTACAAATGACTTTGACCTGGAGGTATCCATGCACAAGGCAGAGGATTTCTTCAACAAAAACAAAAACGTTATCTCTATTGCAGTGTTGGCTGTAGTAGTTGTGGTAGGCGGTTTCTTCGCCTATAACCGTTTCGTGAAACAGCCCAATGAAAACAAAGCACAGGAAATGGTGTTCCATGCACAGAATTACTTTGCGGTGGATTCATTTAAACTGGCCCTGAACGGCGACGGTAATAACTACGGCTTCTTACAGGTGGCTGACAAGTATGGCAGCACTAAAGCTGGCAACCTTGCTAAATACAGCGCTGGCGTATGTTACATCCGCCTCGGTGAATACCAGAAAGGTATCGATATGCTGAAATCATTCAGCTCTGATGATCTGTTGCTGCAGCCTACTGCACTCGGACTGATCGGAGATGCCTATATGGAACTGAATAAAACTGATGATGGTATCGAATCTTACAAGAAAGCAGGTCATTATAACGATAATGAACTGACTGCCCCTGTATACCTGTTCCGTGCCGGCCAGGCCCTGGAGAAAGCTGGTAAACAACAGGAAGCAGCTGTTATCTATAAAGAGATCAAAGAAAAATTCCCGCTGACCAACGAAGGTCGCGAAATGGATAAATACCTGGCAAGACTGGGTGAAGTAAGAAATTAATGAATCCTGTTGTCAGTCGGATCGCCGGCTGACAACGGAATATAAAGCTATTTACATGTCTGAGCATAATAAAAGCTTACTCAATGACGCTGGCATTCTCAACCTGGAGGATGCCAGTGTTGTTATGGTGTATACCGAATGGAACGACGCCATCGTGAATGAACTGGTAGCAGGCAGCGAAAAGGCCCTGGCAGCATACAAAGTATCCAGGTCTGAAAAAATAATTGTACCCGGCGCATTCGAATTGCCTTACGCCTGCAGGCAATACTGGGAAGCCACCAAAGGCACCGGTAAACAGCCTGGCGCTATTATTGCTTTCGGATGCGTGATCCGTGGCGAGACACCGCATTTCGATTATGTTTGTAAAGCAGTAACAGAAGGGATCCTGCAACTGAACCTTCAACTGCCGGTTCCTGTTATATTTGGGATTCTTACAGTAGATAACGAGCAACAGGCATACGATCGGCTGGGTGGCGCGCACGGCCATAAAGGAGAAGAAGCAGCTATCACCGCCCTGAAGATGATCGCGCTGCAGCGAAACTTATCCAGGATTTAAGCGTAAATACCCAGAAAATGAATGTACAGTTATTTATACCGTGTTTTGTAGACCAGCTCTTCCCCGAAACCGCTTTTAATATGGTGAAAGTATTGGAGAAACTGGGCTGTAATGTGATGTATAACACGGAACAAACCTGCTGTGGCCAGCCTGCGTATAATGCCGGCTACCAGGACGAATGCCGGAGCGTTGCCACCAAGTTTATCAAAGACTTTAAAACCTTCGACTACATTGTGGCGCCCAGCGGTTCCTGTACAGGTTTTGTGCGCAATTACTATGGTAAACTCTTCGATAACTCTGCGGCACATAACGATGTGAAACTGCTGAAAAAGAACCTCTACGAGTTTACCGAATTTCTTACCGAAGTACTGAACGTCACAGATGTGGGCGCAACACTCAATGGAGTAGGCACTTATCACGATGCCTGTGGCGCGCTGAGGGAATGTGGTATTAAAGAAGCACCCCGTAAATTACTGGAGAAAGTACGTGGACTGGAACTGAAGGAAATGAATGATAGCGAGGTGTGTTGCGGTTTTGGGGGCACCTTCTCCGTAAAGTTTGAACCTATATCTGTAGGTATGGGGGAACAGAAAGTGAACAATGCGGTAGGCAGCGGTGCCGAATATCTCATCTCTACTGATCTTTCCTGCCTCATGCACCTGGATGGCTATATACGTAAGCACGGCACCAATATCAAAGTAATGCATATCGCCGATGTACTCGCAAGTGGCTGGTAAGTACTAATTTCACGATCAGAAAAACTATTTGGTATGAATTATTGGTTGGTAAAATCAGAACCATTCAAATATTCCTGGGATCAGTTTGTAAAAGATAAAGTAACTTTTTGGGATGGTGTGCGCAACTACGCCGCCAGAAACAATCTCCGGGCTATGAAAAAAGGCGACATCGTTTTCTTCTATCATAGCAACGAAGGCCTCGAAATCGTAGGACTGGCCACCGTAGCCAAAGAAGCTTACCAGGACCCTACCACTACCGATCCGAACTGGGTGGCAGTAGATCTGAAACCCCTCAGGGCAGTTAAGAAACCTGTAACCCTGGCTGCTATGAAAGCAGAAAAAAGACTGGCTAAACTCTCTCTGATCCGTTTGGGCCGCCTGTCGGTGAGTGACGTGAAACCGGAAGAATTCGAAGTGATTATGGAAATGGCGGAAACGAAGCTGGCCGCTAAATAACTTTCATGAAACCACGACTGGTAGTACTCACAGGAGCAGGCATCAGCGCCGAGAGCGGTCTGCGGACGTTCCGGGATTCCGATGGATTATGGGAAGGCTACGATGTATACGAAGTGGCTTCTCCGAAAGGATGGGCCGGTAACCCCGGGCTGGTGCAGGACTTTTACAACAGCCGCCGCCGCGATGTAATGGCTGCACAGCCTAATGCCGCGCATACCGGACTGGCAAAGCTCGAAGAAAAATTCGACGTAAGAATCATTACACAGAATATCGACGACCTGCATGAAAGAGGCGGGTCGAGCAGGGTATTGCATCTTCATGGCGAGATTTTTAAGATGCGAAGCGTTACGGATGAAACCCTGATCTATGACATCCGGGAGGATATCAAAATGGGCGACCTCGCAGCCGACGGCGGACAGTTACGCCCGCATATTGTGTGGTTCGGGGAGGCGGTACCTATGATAGAGCCTGCAGTAATGGAAGTGTATACAGCGGATATATTTGTAGTAGTAGGAACTTCATTGCAGGTATATCCTGCAGCCAACCTGCTGAGTTATGTACCAGCTAATACACCCATCTATATCATCGACAGAAAGATTCCGCAGGTGGATTTTACAGCACATATGCACAAAATAGAGAAGCCGGCAACGGAAGGAGTAGCGGAGCTGCTGAAATTATTGTTATAAAAAAACCTCCCCGTTTCAGGGGAGGTATCCACAAGTCCTTGTTGCCCGATAGAGTCCATCATAGGAATTAATCACTTAGCCTATTCAAAGCTCTCTTCAAACCTGATATCATATTCTTCTAATTCTTTCAGGACAGGGTTGTATATTTCGGGTGTTACGGGTATATGCAGCCCTTTTAACGTTATTTTTTCCTGGAGTAGTAGTTTGGCAATGATACCCAACGGCAGGCCTACTGTTTTAGCCATTGCTGTATGTATATTATCATCTCCCTGAACAATCATGTAACTATGCATTTTCGTTGCCATATTACGGCGTTCGAATTCGATTTCATGCATCATAACGATCATGTCCTTGTCCGCAGGTTCCATTTTCAACTTGTTTTCCGCGAGGAACTGGAGTATAGCCGCATTGGTTTGCTCCCCTAAATTTATGACATCTGGACTTAATAAACCGAGAAATTTTAGCTGGCGGATTACTTTCGACTTGGTACTGACACCGAGGAACTGTGCCAGGCTTTCTTCCGGGGTGCCTGCAGGTTCTTTAACGGCCTGTGTTGCCCAATTAGTATAAGAAAGATCCTGTGTGTCAATTTTATGGCTGTCGTTCGTGAGACCGAGCTTTATCAGGGCATTCCAGCCTTCGCAGAAGTCGGGGTACCGCAGCGTGGCCCGCATAAAAGTAGCCAGCTCCTCCAGCCTATATGCTTCCATATAGGTCAGTGAGTCGCGGTTGGGATAGTAAGCCAGCTTGCCTAAACCAGGTAACTGTATCGTTTTCGTATGGTCAAAAAGTTGTTCGTAGTTCAGCTCTTTTATCTTTCCCTTCTCTTTATAAGTAGCGCCAGAACTGCCTGCCATCACAATATTTCGGGCATTCCAGGATATCTTGTACTGCCATGGATTGTCATTACTTTCGGGAGATATGAGTCCGCCACAGTATGATTTAAAAGAAAATATCTGCCCGCCTTTCTTCTCTATGGAATGTATCAGCTTCATAGCCGACATATGGTCAATCCCCGGATCGAGCCCCATTTCATACAAAAAGAGGAGGCCGGCTTTTTCAATCTCATCTTTTAACGCATGTACTTCGGAATCAATATAAGATGCGGTAAGCAGGTCTTTCCTGCATTCAAGACAATCTTTTGCAATAACGATATGTAATTGTGCCGGCAGCAGTGAAATAACAAGATCCGTATCTCTGATGAGTTGTTGCCGGGCGGCAGTATCTTTTATATCCAGGGTAGCAGCAGTAGCGTAATATGACTTGCCCGTTTTAGACTTGATAAGAGACAGATCATGATCTGCCACAGTAATATGCCATTTTTGTTTCGGTGCATTTGCCAGCAGGTAGTCGATAAGACCAGTGGCCGATTTACCGGCGCCAAACAACAGTATATTCTTCATAATGTTCTTTACAAAGTGATTAAGAATCAGGGGAATAACAGCTTTTTTGTTACTAATGTTCGATATTCAACGCTAATTCGGATTTATTCTTATTATATATATGTTTTCTGTTGATTCGACTAGTTGATTATCAGGGTCTTAAAAACAAATACTCTGCCAATATTTATTCCCTGATATATTATATTAAGTCTACATATTATGTAATTAAGAATTAGGAGGAGCGATCAATCGGGAATAAAATGTGGGTAATTATCCCCTTGTTTTTTTGGATAATTATTCGCTGATAATTCATGATCCGGTATTCCGGATACTTAATTGTTTTTTTCTCTTTCAGAGGCAAAATAAGGCTTGAAATGGCTATATTTGCCTTTATCTGTTTTGAGCAGAAAAAATTGTAAATCAACACACAAAATGACAGAGCATACGGAAAATCACCAGGAAGGGAGAGTTGTCCAGATTAACATCGAGGAGCAGATGAAAACGGCTTACATAGATTATTCTATGTCCGTGATCGTCGGCCGCGCCTTGCCGGATGTGAGAGATGGTCTTAAGCCTGTACACCGCCGGGTTTTATTCGGAATGAACGAACTCGGTAACCACAGTAACAAACCTTACAAGAAATCTGCCCGTGTGGTGGGGGAAGTAATGGGTAAATATCACCCTCACGGTGATGCTTCTATTTACGACACCATTGTACGTTTGGCCCAGCCCTGGAGCATGCGTTATCCAATGGTAGACGGACAGGGTAACTTTGGTTCGGTGGATGGTGATATGCCAGCGGCCATGCGTTATACGGAGATCCGCCTTCAGAAGGTAGCAGAAGCTATGCTGGAAGACATCGAGAAAGAAACGGTTGATTTCAACAACAACTTCGACGATACCCTCGAGGAACCTACTGTACTTCCCACCCGTATTCCTAACCTGCTGGTAAACGGTGCTTCCGGTATTGCCGTAGGGATGGCCACCAACATCATGCCCCATAACCTCAGTGAAGTGGTAGATGGCGCCATTGCCTATGTGGAAAACAGGGAGATTACCGTGGAAGACCTGATCAAACATGTGAAGGCCCCCGATTTCCCGACCGGTGGTATTATTTACGGTTTTGAAGGCGTTAAACAGGGCTTTGAGACAGGAAGAGGCAGGGTAGTGGTAAGAGGTAAGATCACCTCTGAAACCACCAAAAACGGCCGCGAAAGGCTGATTATTTATGAGCTGCCTTACCAGATCAACAAAGCCGTATTACACCAGAAAATTGCACAGCTGGTAAATGATAAGATCATCGAAGGCATTTCCGATGTAAGGGACGAGAGCGACCGCGAAGGTATGCGGCTTGTGATAGACCTGAAGCGGGAGGCCATCTCCAGTGTGATCATCAACCAGTTGTTTAAATATTCAGAACTGCAAACTTCCTTTGGTATCAACAACGTGGCGCTGGTAAAAGGCCGTCCGCGTATCCTGAACCTGAAGGAAATGATTGCGGAATTCATCGATTTCAGGCATGAAGTAGTTGTCAGGAGAACCAAATTCGACCTGCGTAAGGCAGAGGAGAAGGCGCATATCCTGGCGGGTTACCTGATTGCACTGGATCACCTCGACCAGGTGATTGCCCTGATTCGCGCGGCGGCCACACCAGAGGTGGCAAAAGACGGCCTGATGAGTGAATTCGGCCTCAGCGAGATCCAGGCCAAAGCCATCCTGGAACTGCGTCTGCAACGTCTGACAGGCATGGAACGCGATAAGATCCGTGCTGAATACGACGATATCATGAAGCTGATCGCTTACCTGAAAGACGTACTCGGTGATGAGTCTTTACGTATGAAGATCATCAAGGAAGAGCTGGAAGATGTGAAGAAAAGATTCGGTGACGAACGTAAAACTGAAATACAATATCTGGCCAGTGAAATGAGAATCGAAGATATTATCGCGGAAGAAGACGTGGTAATTACGATCTCTCACCTGGGCTATATCAAACGTACTTCTGCCTACGACTACCGTCAGCAGAAACGTGGCGGACGTGGCGCCATCGGCGGCCGTACCCGCGATGAAGATTACATCGAACACCTGTTCGTGGCTTCCACCCACCACACCATGCTGTTCTTTACCGAAAAAGGCCGCTGCTACTGGTTGAAAGTATACGAAATACCAGACGGCGAGAAGAGTGGTAAAGGCCGCGCTATCCAGAATATGATACAGTTGCCGCAGGACGATAAGATCCGCGCTATTATCGATATTAAGGATCTGGGTGATAAGGATTACATCAACAGTCACTACATCGTACTCTGCACCAAGAAAGGTATCATCAAGAAAACATTGCTGGAAGAATTCTCCCGTCCGCGTCAGAACGGGGTGAACGCTATTACCGTCAATGAAGGCGACCAGCTGCTGGAAGCCAAGCTGACTACCGGCGACAGCCAGATCATGATGGCTATCCAGAGTGGACGCGCTATCCGCTTCCCTGAAGCAACGGTTCGAGATACCGGTCGTGGTGCCATCGGAGTAAGAGGAATCGAGGTCGACAGCGAGAATGATGAGGTGGTTGGTATGGTTTGTGTGGAAAAAGATGACGATCAGAAAACCATCCTGGTGGTTTCTGAAAAAGGGTTCGGAAAGCGTACCAATATCGAGGAATATCGTATCACCAACCGCGGTGGTAAAGGGGTTAAAACCATCAATATCACTGAAAAAACAGGTAGCCTGATTGCGATCCTCGATGTAACCGAGAAACAGGATCTGATGATCACCTGTAAGTCTGGTATCACCATCCGTATGGCGGTATCCGACATCCGGGAAGCCGGAAGGGCCACTCAGGGTGTGCGCCTGATCCGTCTTGACGACAGTGATGAAATTGCAGCTGTAGCCCGACTGGATGAGCAGGAAGAAGAAACTGTACAGGAAGAGGGCGTAGAAGGTAGCGAAACGCCTGCAGCAGATAACAGTGAAACACCGGATACCGCCCAGGATAATGCCGGGGAAACCGCTGGTGAGCCTGAAGATATCAACGAATAACACATTGAAAAACAGGCAGCAGACCCATCCCGGGATCTGCTGCCCGTTTCTGGTAAAAAAAATGCAGCCGGCGCATAGTGGTAACAGCTGAGCTGGTTGTATTATAGTTTATCAGAGCACCATACTCTTATTGTAATCAGCAACTAAAAAACACTAAAGCATGAAAAAATTAATGGTATCTCTTCTCTTTTGCACGGCCGGCGTATCGGTAATGGCACAACGGGCAAAAGTTAGCAGTGCGGATGAGAACCTGAAGAAGCAAGACCTGGAAAAAGCCAAGGCAGACATTGACGCAGCATTACAGAACGATAAGACCAAGAATGATGCTAAGACATGGCTGGTAGACGGTAAGATCCTGGAAGCCATGGGTACTAAGGCTAAGAATGCAGCGCTGGCGCAGGAAGCGTTTGGTGCTTTCAAAAAAGCCCTGGAAATAGATCCTAAAATGAAAGAAGCGGTACTGGAAATGAACCAGCCGCTGTTCAATGTTTATGCTACCATCGCTAATGCCGGTTATGCTAACCTGAACGAACAGAAATGGGATTCTTCCGTGAGTCACTTCAAGAATGCATTTGAAGTAGCCGAATTCTACAACAGCAAAAACCTGGGTGGATCTATTCCTACTGATACTGCGCTTACTTTCTACACCGGTTACGCTGCTAACCAGGCTGGAAAGAAAGATGATGCTTTCACTTATCTGAAAAAAGCTGCTGAACTGCAATACAAAGGAGAGCCTGCGCTGTACGTAATCCTGGGTCAGCTGTATGAAGAAAAAGGTGACCAGGCTAACTGGCTGAAAACCATTGAACAGGGTAAAGCAACCTTCCCTAAGGATAAACGTTTCAACGATATGGAAATGGCGTTCTATAGCAAAACCGGTAAGACAAACGAATTACTGGGTATGCTGGAAAAGAAGATCGCTGAGAATCCTAATGATGAAGCAGCTGTGCTGGACTACGCTATCCGTGTAGATAATCTCGCTAATCCGCGTGATGAAAAAGGTGGTGATGCGCCTAAACCAGCTAACTATGAAGAGCTGATGGGTAAAGCTGAAGGTGCATATAAAAAGGCACTGGGACTGAATCCTGCTGATGCTACCGCTAACTTCCAGCTGGGTGCGCTGTTCTTCAATAAAGCAGTAGTGTTTAATAAAGAACTGAACGCACTGGATAGCAAACAACAAACTTCTCCTAAAGCAAAAGAACTGCAGGGTAAAGTAGAAGGCCTGATGGGCCAGGCACTGCCTTTCTTCGAGAAAGCTGATGCCAGCTTTAGCGCTAAAGCCAGCAGCCTCGAAGCAAGCGACAAGCAGACTTACGAAAGCTGCCTGTATGCACTGCAAAAAATCTATGCTATCAAAAACAACACTGCTAAAGTAGAAGAAACCAAGAAAAAACTGGATGCACTTCACTAAGCATTCAATAAATATAATGAACAAAGAAAGGAGGCTTATGGGCCTCCTTTCTTTGTTAGCACTGCTACCAGCTGGCAGCAAAAAAAGAACGGGTTCCTCTTTTGAAGGAACCCGTTCCAATTAACTCAAACGCTGTATAGTGCCGAATTATGCTTTCTTAGCAGCTGGTTTTTCTGCTTTCTTAGCATGTTCGTGTTTAGCGGCTTTCTTAGTAGTATCTGCAGCAGGTTTTGCTTCAGCTTTAGCTTCAGTTTTAGCTTTTTCTTTCTTTGCAGGTTTAGCAGCAGGTGCTTGTGCGAAAGATGCAGCAGAAATACTCATTACTACTACAGCGGCGATCAGGCTTTTTTTCATGATGATTGTCTTTTTAAATGATTAGATTAAGAATGTTTGTGTTCTAATTGATGGTGTAAAAATACATCGCTGCAGCAGGCAACTTCTTTATGTTTCGGTGAACAGGGAATTACTGTCGTTGAACAGGGAAAAATGTACGGTAGTGTATTGTATACCGTTAGAAAAAATGTTATAACAAAATGTTAATGGCCTCTTGTACAGCCTGTATACACAGCTGTTTCAGCGTATTGAACTGATTGGCAACCTGATTGGGATGATAGTTATTTTCCTGCAGTTTTTCAAGTGGTTCCAGGATAGGATAGAGGTTGTTTTCAAGACCAATGAAAGATACGGTTGTTTTGAGATTATGTGCTGATGCCCGTATAGCTGCGATATCTTCTGCTACCACTGCCTGTTTTAAAACAGACAGTTCTTCCGGAAGCTGTGCTATGAATTGCTCCAGCATGGTTTTCTCAAAACTGCTATTGCCATTCGATAAACCATGCAGATAGTTCATATTGAGTAAATGGAAGTGTCCATTTTCGCTGGGATGATGATGGTTTACAGATGACAGGTCTTTCGGAGGAAGTTTGCCTATATAAAGCTGAATGAGCCTGTACAGTTCGTCTTCATTGATCGGTTTTGAGATATATTCATTCATGCCCATCTGCAGGCATTTCTCCCGCTCGCCGGTCATCGCATGTGCGGTCATCGCAATCACCGGGATAGTGGAATGTAACTCGTTGCGAATGCCTTGCACTGCCATATAGCCATCCATTTCCGGCATCTGGATATCCATTAATACAAGGTCGAAGTGCTGCTTTTCCAGTGCCTGCAGCACTTCACGACCGTTGGTGACAATTTTATATTGCAATTGCCAGGTACCGAGCAGGTGTCGCAGCAGGTTTTGGTTCATCCGGTTATCTTCTGCCACCAGCAGCCGTACATCAGGGTGCATAGACAGTTGCTCGGTTTCCGTAAAATAGCTGTTCCCTTCTTCTGCGAGTGAATCGCTCAGCGTGTAGGGGAGTTCCACTTTAAATGAGGTACCTTCACCCGGTTTACTTTCTACGGAAATGAAACCATTCTGTAGTTCTATCAGTTGCTTCACAATCGTCAGCCCAAGGCCGGTACCGCCGAATTTACGGGTGGTAGAAGCTTCGCCCTGATTGAACCGGTCGAATATACTATCCAGTTTGGAAGCGTCTATACCAATTCCTGTATCACTAACGGTAAACAATATACGAACTGAGTTGTCTTCGGCCCAGATCTTTGTAACGCGGATTTTTACAGCGCCTTCATTCGTGAATTTTACTGCGTTGCTGGTCAGGTTAACCAATACCTGGGTAAGGCGCATCACGTCGCCGTACAGGATGTCCGGCACATCATCGTCGACGCTGACAGACAGCTGCAGTTGTTTTTCTTCTGCCTTAGGTCTGAACATGGTATTAACGCTGTGCAGCACACTGCGAAGGCTGAAGGAGGTAGGTTCAATACGCATCATACCGGATTCTATTTTGGAGATATCCAGTATATCGTTGATGATTTCCAGCAGGTTCTGGCCGGCGTTTTCGATGGCAGCCACGTATTCCCGCGATTTTTCATTCATCGGCTGGGTTTTCAGGAGATGGGTGAAACCCAGTACGGAATTCATCGGGGTACGTATTTCGTGGCTCATATTAGCCAGGAACTGATCTTTAACAGCGGTGAGTTTTTGCTCCTGTTGCCGCGATTGATCCAGCGCTTCAATCAGTTGTTCCTGCCGGTGTATGCGGCTGGTGATATAAAGAAAAGCAAGTAAGCTGGAAAGACAGGCGAATATCACCAGTACAGTGCCCCAGCTTTGTGCTTTCTGGCCACTGGTGTCGATCAGGTTGGTAGTACGGTTTACTTCCGATTGTCGCGTGGTATCCAGCTGGCGCAGGATGCTGGTAATAGCTTCACTGAGGCGTTTCCCTTTCTGGCTGTTAATCATTCGTTCGGCCGCCCATTTCCCTTTGCTATAGAAAGTATCCAGCACCAGCAGATTGAAATTATTTTTCTCATCTACGAGGTAGTTGAGTTGGGTCAACAGTTTTTCGGTGCTGTCATTTTTAATGATCTTATTAATTTCTTTGAGGTCGGATTTGATGATAGCGATTTCCGCTTCTATACCGGTGATGTGAACAGTATCCTGAGAAATCACCGCACCGCGTACTTTACTGTCAGTTTTGGCCATGTTGGTCTGCAGTTTCTGTAGCTCATTTTTTACATTGAGTTCCTGCAGCAGCTGTTCATTGCCTTTGATCAGCTTACGTATGTTATTAGAGGAATTGAATTGCAGCACTACGAATAATATCATCCCGGTGACGAACAGGCCAAGCAAGTAGTATTTAATCCGTTTAGGCTGCATGACAGTGAAGATACATAGTTAGAGATGGAAGCTGTTAAAAGTCCTTAGCTTTCAGTCTTTAGCCTTTAGCAAAAAGCAGCGAAGATGATCATATAAAACTATCTTCGCTGCATTTTACTAAAGGCTAAAAACTAAAAGCTAAAAGCTATCCGGCTATTTCGCTTTTGGTGCGGCAGCAGTTGCCGGTTTTGCTGCGTGATGATGATGATGTTTTTTGTGCATTTTAGCAGGAGCTTTTTCGCCTGCTTCTTTCTTTTCAGCAGCTTCTTTCTTCACTTCTTTCTTAGCTGGTGCGCTGGTTTGTGCAAATACTGATGCACTCATAAATAACATGGCTGCAGCGATAAGAATACCTAACTTTTTCATGGTCATATGTTTTAGATAGTGATCAATTTGTTTGACAACCTAAAGATACATTCCTCCTCAGCGTCAATTGATTACTAATGGCCCAATAGGCGGCAGCTGTCGGTCAAAACGGCGAAAGTGTCGTTGAACTATAGCAGATTGAGCTTGTTATTCAGGGCCGATCTGTAAGCATCGGCAATAGGTATTGTGTTCTTGTTAATAATGATGGTACCGTCTTCGATGGATTCGATTTTGTCGAGCGCAACGATATAGGAACGGTGTACCCGCATGAATTTAGCCGCCGGTAGTTTTTCTTCCAGTGCCTTCAGTGTCGTGTGAATGGCGTGAAACTTCTGAGGCGTATTCAGTTTTACATAATCGCCCATTGCTTCCAGGAAAAGAATATCTTCTGTGCGGATACGTTTAAGGATACCGTTATCGCGGATAAACACGAATTCTGAATCAACCACCTGTAGCTCGCGGCTGCCGCTGTCGAAGATCTCCCTGGCTTTGTCTATCGCCTGAATGAAGCGGGCTGGCTGCACTGGTTTTATCAGGTAGTCGGCTACATTCAACTCAAAAGCTTCTACTGCATACTCCTTTTTTACGGTGGTGAAAATGATTACCGGCCGTTTCTTTCCCAGGTTCCGGGTCAGCTCCAGCCCACTCATACCCGGCATTTCAATGTCGAGCAGGAGGAGGTCTATCTTCTCTTTCTGCAAAAGGTTATAAGCCTCCATCGCGCTGCTGCATTCAGCCACTACATTCAATTGTTCAACATGACTGGTCAGCTGCCTCATGGCGGTACGTGCCAGCTTGTTGTCGTCTACTATCAGGCAATTCATGGAGCTAATTTAACTACAATTCATAATATAAAATCATCTCTGCCGCAACATAGATGCAGTTTTTTCCGGCCGGTTTTTGGTTTTAATGGCTACATTTGTAATAATGAGGTGGCTATTTTACATATTAAGTTGTTATATGTTGCTGCTGTCCTGGCTTCCCTGCAATGATCATAGTTCGGAAGCAGGCGGGCAGGTGGTAATGGCCACTTCGCACGAACATGAATCCGGATTCGTTGATTTCTGTTCCCCGCTTTGCATCTGCAGCTGCTGTAATGTACAGGTTACCCCTTCTTCGTCTATTATCGTTTATTTCCATATAAAACAGGCTTTGATAGATTATCCTGTATTACCCGTTAATCCGCTTCCTTCTTTACCAGACAATATCTGGCAACCTCCACAGCTGGTTTAATACCCGATAACAATTGTTTCTGCTATGAGCATATCTGTTCCGGTATCAGGCTGGGCGCAGGATATGAAGCAATCCCTCTTTTTATTATTTATTGAATCAATCATGCTGGATAAGATTATTCGTTTCTCCGTGAGAAACAAATTGGTCGTAGGGATACTTACGCTCATACTGGCTGGTGCAGGTATATATTCCCTGCTGCGTTTACCGGTAGACGCCGTTCCCGATATCACCAACAACCAGGTACAGATCATTACGCAATCACCGTCGCTGGCCGCCCAGGAGGTAGAGCGGTTGATCACCTTCCCGATAGAACAAACCATGGCAGTGATTCCCGAATTGTCTGAAGTGCGGTCTGTTTCCCGCTTTGGACTGTCGGTGGTCACCGTGGTATTTCACGACGATGTAGATATATACTGGGCGCGGCAACAGGTGAACGAGAAACTGGGAGAAGCTAAAACCAGTATCCCGGGAGGCATTGGAAACCCGGAAATGGCGCCTATTTCGAGTGGATTGGGAGAGGTATACCAATACGTACTGCATCCTAAAAAAGGATACGAAAATAAATTTGATGCGCGGGAACTGCGTACTGTTCAGGATTGGTACGTACGCCGGCAATTGCTGGGAACACCTGGTGTGGCGGAAGTGAACAGCTTCGGTGGCCTGCTGAAGCAGTACCAGGTAACGCTGAATCCCGATAAATTGCGCAGCTATCAACTGAGTATTGCAGATGTATTTAATGCCCTTGAAAAGAATAACCAGAATACCGGGGGCGCTTATATAGATAAGAAACCCAACGCCTGGTTTATCCGGAGCGAAGGACTGATCGGGAGTCTTGCCGATATTGAAAAGATCGTTGTTAAAAACATCCCTAACGGATTGCCGGTATTGGTGCGCGATATTGCTTCGGTACAGATCGGCGATGCGGTAAGGTACGGCGCTCTTACCCGCAATGGAAAGGGCGAGGCTGTGGGTGGCATTGTGATGATGCTGAAAGGAAAGAATTCCAACGAGGTGGTGAAAACCGTTAAAACACGGATAGCTGCCATACAAAAAACGTTGCCGGAAGGCGTAGTAATAGAGCCCTTCCTGGACCGTAGTGCATTTGTAGGCAGGGCGGTAGGCACTGTACAGAAGAACCTTATAGAAGGGGCACTGATCGTAATTTTTGTGCTGGTATTATTTCTCGGAAACCTGAGAGCAGGGCTGATCGTGGCATCAGTAATACCACTGTCGATGTTGTTTGCAATATCGATGATGTACCTGTTTGGCGTTTCGGGCAACCTGATGAGCCTTGGTGCTATTGATTTCGGACTGATCGTGGATGGCGCGGTGATCATCGTGGAAGCCACGCTGCATAATCTGGCAGGGCGGAACAAAACAGGCGGATTAATGAAACTTACACAGGCAGAGATGGATGATGAAGTATTCGACTCTGCCAGCAAAATACGCAGCACCGCTGCTTTTGGCGAAATTATTATCCTGATTGTATACCTGCCGATACTGGCACTGACGGGTATAGAAGGAAAGATGTTCCGTCCGATGGCGCAGACAGTTTCCTTTGCGATCCTGGGAGCGTTTATATTATCGCTTACTTATGTGCCGATGATGTCGGCACTGGTGCTCAACAAAAAGCTTTCGTCCAAAGTAACGATCGCCGACCGTATCATGCAATTCTTCCAGCGTATATACGATCCCGTTATAAAGGGCGCATTGAAGCAGAAAGCGTTGGTCACAGGTAGTGCTATCGCATTGTTTGTGATGTCGCTTTTTATATTCAGCAGAATGGGCGGGGAGTTTATTCCAACGCTGGAGGAAGGTGATTTCGCAGTGGAAACCCGCTTGCTTACAGGAAGTTCGCTGTCGGAAACCATTGATAAAGTGAACCAGGCCTCGGCTATACTGATGAAACGTTTCCCTGAAGTGAAAGAGGTGATTGGGAAGATAGGAGCCGCTGAGATACCCACTGATCCAATGCCTATGGAAGCATGTGATCTGACCATACTACTTAAACCCAAAAGTGAGTGGACGAGCGCAAAGACGAGGGAAGACCTGGCCAATAAGATGCAGGAGGCCCTGGAAGCTATACCTGGTGTGAATTTTGGCTTTTCCCAGCCGATACAGCTGCGGTTTAACGAACTGATATCAGGGGTGCGTCAGGATGTAGGAATCAAGATATTCGGAGAAGATCTGCAGGTGCTGGCGGGGCTGGCAGAAAAGATCGGGCGTATTGTTAATCGCGTTCCGGGCGCTAAAGATCTGTATGTGGAGCAAACAGGCGGATTACCACAGATAGTGGTAACACTGAACCGCGACCGGATTGCCCGCTACGGCCTGGATATCTCTACCGTGAACCAGGCACTGAATACGGCATTCGCCGGACAGAGTGCCGGCCTGGTATATGAAGGAGAAAAACGTTTCGACCTGGTATTACGTCTCGATCAGCAAAGCCGCAGCAGTCTTGCGGATGTACAGAATCTTTATATAGCTACTCCTTCCGGCAACCAGGTACCGTTGCAGGATCTGGCGGAAGTGAAAATGGCGGTTGGCCCTAACCAGATACAGCGGGAAGATGCGAAACGCCGCACCATCGTAGGATTTAACGTGCGTGGCCGCGATATCTCCAGCGTGGTGAAGGAGATACAAAACGTTATCGATCAGGAAATCAGGCTACCATCGGGTTATTTTATCCGCTATGGCGGACAGTTTGAGAATCTGAAAGAAGCGAATAAGCGTTTATCCATTGCCGTGCCCGTGGCATTACTACTCATTTTCGGATTACTGTACTTTACTTTCCGCTCGGTAAAACAATCGATGCTGATATTTACAGCTATCCCCATGTCGGCCATAGGCGGCGTTTTCGCGTTGCTGATCCGTGGATTACCTTTTAGTATTTCAGCGGGAGTAGGATTCATCGCACTCTTTGGAGTGGCGGTGTTGAACGGCATCGTATTGATCGGAGAATTTAACCGGCTGAAACAATCAGGGCTGAGTGATATTAACAGCGTGGTACTAAATGGAACGGCTACACGCTTACGGCCGGTATTGATGACCGCCTTCGTGGCGTCGCTGGGCTTTTTGCCCATGGCCCTTGCCACCAGCGCGGGCGCAGAGGTGCAACGGCCGCTGGCAACGGTAGTAATAGGCGGGTTGATTACCTCTACTTTACTCACATTGCTGGTATTGCCCTGCCTCTATATTTATTTCGAGAAAGGACTTACAAAACAAAAGATATGAATATCAGGATATTGATTTTAATGCTGTTTCCGGTACAGGTATGGGCGCAGTTGCAGCCTCTTACGATGGAAACAGCCGTGCAGCTGGCGTTGCAGCAGAATAAAGGATTACAGTCCGCCGCTACGTCGGTGGATTATTACCGCAAACTGGCTGGCACCAGTGGCGACATTGGCAAAACTAACCTGAACCTGCAATACGGACAATATAACAGCTATGTTTCCAGCGATAATAACTATTCCGTTTCCCAGACCATTCCGTTTCCGACAGTATTTGGAGCGAAGAGGCAGTTGGGAAATGCACAGGTGGAAAGAGCAACCTGGTTGAAGGCTGCTACGCAGAACGACCTGGTGTACCAGGTGAAGCAGGTGTATGTACAGCTGCTGTATCTGCGGGAGGTCAGGACCTTGATCAATCACCAGGACAGCCTCTTCGCGGCCTTCGTAAAGAGTGCGGACCTGCGTTACCGTACCGGAGAAAGCCGTATGCTGGAGAAAACGGCTGCTGAAGGCAGGCTGAATGAAGTCAGGAATCAGCTGCGGCAGAATGAAGCCGACGGGAAGATATATACAGCCCGGTTACGGGCCCTGATGGGAACTACGGCCCCGGTGACCCTGGCCGAAACAACCATTCCTGAAGCGGTGCTGAAACTGGATAGCGATTCAGGCGCCATAGCCGGTAATCCGCAGCTGCAGTACCTGAAACAGGAAATCAGCATTGCCGAAAAGCAAAAGAAGGTACTGAAGGCTGGTATCCTGCCGGATATAACGGTGGGGTACTTTAACCAGTCGCTCATCGGCACAGCCTTGAATGGCACCGGCAAGCCATTGGCCACCGGCAGCAATCGCTTTCAGGGATTCCAGCTGGGGCTTGCCCTGCCGTTGTGGATGGGTCCACTCAAAGCAAGGGTTAGAGCAGAAGAAAAGCTGCAGCAGGCTGCCAGTTTGCAATTCGATAATAGCTCCATACAGCTTCGTTCGCAATATGAACAAGCCGTTCAGCAGTTTGTCAAGAGCCGCAACAGCCTTGAGTTCTATGAACGTACTTCGCTGCCCAATGCAGCATTGCTGCTGAAGCAGTCAGAAAAATCGTACAGCAGCGGGGATATCGGCTATGCGGAATATTTCCTCAACCTGGAACAGGTACTGGCTGCGCGTCAGGGATACCTGCAGGCAAGAAATGATGTAAAACAGGCGGAGTTGTATATGTCGTACCTCACCGGACGGCAGTAACCTGGCGCCGCCAGGGGCATGGCCGCAACAGCGCGTATGTGTCTATCTAAAAATAAAAGCAAACAGCAAAAAATTATATTATGTTTTCTCCATTAATAAAACGTATAATCTTCACCGTTATATTGCCCGGGTTGTTACTGGGTCTGGCTTCCTGCGGTAGTAAGTCCGGTACAGAAGCGCCGGCCGGCAAGCGTGGTCATGACGATGAACCCGGAGTAGTAGAACTCACCGCAGCGCAATTCAAAACAGCCGGTATCGCCTACGGCAAACCGGAGAACCGGCAGATCAGCGAAGCAGTGAAAGTGAACGGACTGCTGGATGTGCCTCCTCAGCAGCAGGTGAGCGTATCGGTGCCTATGGGCGGGTTTATCAGGCAAACGAACCTGTTACAGGGGATGCCGGTCAAAAAAGGACAGGTGATTGCGGTGTTGGAAAACCTGGATTACATCCAGCTGCAGCAGGATTACCTGGAAGTAAAAAGCCAGCTGGAATACGCCGCTAAAGAGCATATGCGGCAACAGGAGCTCGCCGCAGAAAATGTGAACGCGCTGAAAACGCTGCAACAGGCGAAAGCCACCTGGCAGGGGCTTGTTGCCCGGGAAAAAGGCCTGAGTCAGAAACTCGCGATGCTGAACATCAACATCGCTTCACTGGAGAAGGGAAATATACAGCGTACCATCAATGTATATGCGCCCATCAGTGGTTATGTTACCCAGGTGAATGTGAACCTGGGGCAGTCGGTAACCCCCGCCGATATACTGTTTCGCATTGTCAATACCGAGCATTTACACGCGGAGCTGACCGTTTTCGAGAAGGATATTCCCAAGTTGAAGATCGGACAGCTGGTGCGGTTCACGCTTGCTAACGAAAGTACGCCTCGTACCGCTACCGTACACCTGATAGGCCGGGAAATCAGCCCGGAGCGTACCGTGAGGGTGCATTGTCATCTCGAAAAGGAAGACACCCAATTGCTGCCAGGCACCTATTTGCAGGCCATTATCGAAACCGGTGCTGCTTCGGTTAAAGCGCTGCCGGATGCCGCAGTGGTGAATTTCGAAAACAAATCCTATGTGTTTGTGAAGCAACCGGGCACCGACAGCACCTTCCATTTCAATATGCTGGAAGTACAGAAAGGAAACAGCGAATTGGGCTATACAGAGGTTACATTCCCGACAGGAGTGCCGGATGATGGTTTTGTAATCAACGGAGCTTATGACCTGCTGGCGAAGCTGAAGAACAGCGGAGAAGAGGATTGAGCATAAGAAAAGAAGAAAAAGGGCGGAGATAGTAAACGCGAAGACCAAATTCGTTACTATTTCCGCCCTTTTTCTTCATTCTACCTCCTTTATTCTTAATTAATATTTTATATATTTGAAAATATTAATTCGTTTTTTATGCGTTTCTTTTTCTTAATAGCTGCGTTATTGATGGGTACCAGGGTATCGGCGCAGGTGCCAGTGGTGGCACTGGGGCCGGATATGGCTGTACCGGGCGATGGCTGGGATAAATTGTTGCAGCTGACAAACGGGAATACCGTGTATTTGCATTTTGGCCGGAAAGCCGGACTGGAAGTGAGTATTTACAATGAGAAGCGGGAGCTGGTGGCGGCTGATACGGTACATGCTACTATGTGGGATGCTGCTGATATGGAATCTACTGAAATAGATGGCATCTATGAGATAAACGGGCAACCGGTGATTTTTCTGCAACAGCTTGTAAAATATCATCCCGTGTTGTACCGCCTGATATTGGATGGGCAAACCGGCAAACTGGTCAGAGAAGATAAGCTGGGAGAGTTGTCGACCGTTGAACATCGCAGTGTATTCGTAGGCGATAATCTGGCCTCGCACGATATCTACGTTGAAAAAGACCCGCACAGCGATTACTATGCGGTAGCTATGTTCACCGGGGCTTTAATCCAGAAAAACGACAGTATCCGGGAGCGCATCCGGGTAATTCATTTTTCACCGACTCATGAAATAATTAACAGTGGCTGGTTCTATATGCAGGATACTACGTATAGCTATTTCAGTTATATCCATATGGCAGTATCCGGGAAACGGAATGTATACCTTGCCACTGTTGGATTCAATGCCAGAAAGAAAGACGGTGATGCGGGGGCTGGCGTGATATTTTCCTGCCTGTCGCCAGATTCCGCCACCTTCGCACACCAGGTACTGAAGCACACCACCGGCTTGGCTAACGTGAGCGGCTATATGCAGTTAGCAGGTATGCCTGCGCAGGTGCGCCTGTTGTTATATGTGCCGGGGCAGCAAAAGGAGGGGGCGTCCGGTATTTTCCTGAATACATTCAGCGAAACAGGCAAACAGCTGAAAGTTCATGTACCACTGTCGTTTCCGGAATTGTCGCGCAATGTACAAACCAACCTGGGATATAAAGAAGACTTTTCAGGAACGCCACAACTGTTACGGGTAAACGAAGATGGCAGCAGTGTACTTTTATTGGAGAACCTCTCGTTCTTTAAGCAGGGTAATTCTCAGGTGAATAAGCAGCATACTAATCTCGGTGATATCGGCATAGCGCTGCTGGATACAGCTGGCAGGGAAAGTACTACCCTGGCTGTTTCCAAGTATCAGACCATAACGGGCATCTGTGAACCATTTCAATTGCAGCGGCGAACAAAGAGTGAATGGGTATTCCGCAATAAAATTGCCGCATTGAATACCAATACCTGGTTGTCGTATTGCTTTATTCAGATTCCCGATGCTGATTTTGTATTATTCAACGACTATCTGCAATATCTTGAAACGGGCGGGCAGGATCGGGTCCGTAAGCCTTTGAAATACGCCACAGACGCTAATTTCGTTTGTTACCGTTTTTATAAAGGAAAGATGGAACGCCTGTTTCTTTTTGGTATGCCGGAGGTAACGAAAGGCTATGCCTGTATGATGGGGGCCGCAGATTATAATCCGCGTACCCGTGTTTACAGTACCCTGTTGGTTTCCCGGAGTAATGAAACGAGGAACGCGAAGATAGCGTGGATAACCTTCTAGTGAGCTTTTCTGAATTCGTTCACCTTATTATGCGCCAGCCGCGTTGGTTCGGGAAGCCTGTATCCTTTCAGGCATTGGCTGATTAGTTGCAGGCTGTCGGCGAAGCTGGTCAGGTGGCCAGGGGATATGAAGATGGGTTTTACTTTTTGTTTGCTTCTCAGTACGTAGCCCAGCTGCTGACCTTCCTTGTCGGTGAGCAGCGTATGATTGCCCTGGGCGATGCCAGGTTCTTCGTATTGGCCGAATAGTTTTTTCTTGGCGCTGCCGATGGTGGCCTGGCCTGTGAGCACGCCGAAGTGGCTGGCTATTCCAAGGCGCCGTGGGTGGGCAATACCGTGCCCGTCTACCACGAGAATATCGGGTTTTTGAGATAATTGGTTCCAGGCGTCGAGCAGGGCTGGCACTTCTCTGAAGGCAAGGTATCCGGGAACGTATGGAAAGAGTACTTCTTTTTTCACGAGGCTGGCATCCACCAGTTTGAGGGAGGGGAATTCCAGGAGTACGATACCGGCATATACGGTAGTACTGAATTTGTTGAAGGAGATATCAGCGCCGCCTACGTAACGGATCGGACCTTTCCAGGGAGTGAGCTTTACTTCATCGCGAAGTGTTCGTTGCAGTTCGGTTGCTTCAGGTATGCTCAGGTGGTTGTAGTTGATCATAATGTTCCGGTTATCAGAAGAGGCTTAATTGGTCGCCGGTTTTTGGCGGCGTTGGTTTGACGGCTTTCCCGAAAACAGTTCTGCCGCCGTATTTCCACGAATCCTGCCTTTCCTGTTCGATTACTTTATCGAAGTTAGCATTGGGTTCGAAATCTTTTTCTATTTCCTGTGCCAGCACATTCAGTTTCCGGATAGCTTCCTTTTTATCGGATTCGCCGATCTTAGCCTTCAGCAGCGCGTCTTTCAGTGTGTGAATGGTTTCGTCGTAGATCCGTGTGGGAACAGGGAACGGATGGCCATCTTTTCCGCCGTGGGCGAAAGAAAAGCGGGCCGGATCCTCAAAGCGGGAGGGAGTTCCATGAATCACCTCACTTACCAGGGTGAGAGATTGAAGCGTACGCGGGCCAACGCCTTCCAGCATCAGCAGCGATTCGAAGTTAGCCGGTTTCGTATCATGTGCAAGGGCGAGCACACTGCCAAGCCTCTTCAGGTTTACGTTTTCCGTTCTTACATCATGATGCGAAGGCATCACAATATTCCGGATCTCGGGCAGCAGATGTACGGGCTTTTCCTTTGTCAGTTCCAGGATGCCTGATTTGGTACTGTCGGCCGCCAGATCCGTCAGGTTGAGAATGAGTCCCTGGTTACGCCCGTAGATAAAGGTATGCGGTGCTTCAGTAAAGGACCGGAAAGCCGAGGAATGCCAATGGTATCTCCGTGCCATACTACTGGCATCGTTCATGCCCTGCTGTACAACCGCCCACTCGCCTTCGTCCGACAGGATGAAGGAATGCAGGTAGAGCTGGAAGCCATCCTGTATAGCGGTGTTATCGACTTTAGCAGTGAGCTTGCTGCTATATATCAGCTGATCGCCGGGGAGCCCTGTTTTATCGGCAATGATCCGCAGCTCGTCGGGCGTTTGTTTGCTGTAACGTCCTTTGCCTCCGCAGATGTAGATGCCCAGTTCTGCGGAACGGGGATTGATCGCTTTTTTCAACGCTCCCATTACACTCGTGGTAATACCGGATGAATGCCAGTCCATACCCAGCACACAGCCTAACGCCTGAAACCAGCAGGGATCGCTGAGTCGCCTGATTACTTCCCCTTTGCCATAATCCATCAGGATACTCTCCACTATAGCGCCGCCCAGCAGGCTCATTCGCCTGGCCAGCCAGGGTGGTACCTGACCGTAATGTAATGGCATGTCGGCATGTGATGGCATATCCTGTTATATTGGACTACAGGGGATTGGCCTGTACCTCGTATTGAAAAATATCCTTGTTACCCAACAAATACTCGTCCAGTTGCTGCATCTTGTTGCGCGGACCGCGGACGGTGTAATTTACTTCTATGATATCATCTTTCCTGACTATCATCATTTTTCGATACTTCAGCTGAAATCCCTGTAGGATATTTTCGACATCAGTATGTGGAAATTTTTCTTCATGAAAGTAAATAGTGTACTGGCGTTTATCATTAAAAGAAGAAATCCATTTCTCGGTATATTCCATCAGGATCAATATCACCAACGCGCTTGCCAATGCAGCAGCTGCCAGCCAGTACTGGCTCATACCTATAGCCATCCCGAGGGCAGCGGCGATCCAGATGGAAGCGGCTGTTGTGATCCCATCGATAGTGAAATCTCCTTTGAAAATAACGCCGGCGCCAATGAACCCCACGCCTGTAAGTATATTGGAGGCGATACGATCCGGGGAGCCGGGGAATCCCATTTCAGCGGAGAGTATGGTAAATACCGTGCTGCTTACACATATTAGGGTCATAGTACGCATACCGGCGGGCTTGCGTTTGTATTCACGCTCTACCCCAAGTATGGCGCCTGCTACCAGCGAAATAAGTATTTTGAGCAGCTGGTCTTCCTGTATAATCTGCAGTATATGCTTCATATATCGAAAATATCTTCCTACAAATGTAAGTGTTGGCATAATTCTTTCCTCAGGTAAAAAATAACCCAGGTATTTTTTACATAAAGATTATTTGTGATGCAACCCATTATTTACAAAAGCTGTATCGTGTTATGTGTGACAGGGATTCTTTGTTTGTTCCTGTTTGCCTGTAATAGTTCCAGGGAAGCCAGCCGGAAAGCCGATTCTGCTGCCGTGGCCATGCCTAAGGTCGACAGTGTGAGTGTGGTACCGGTAGACAGTCCCAGGACCCGGAGAGATACCCTGCACCCATAATTTTGAAAATGAACAGAAAACACCCCAAAATGAACAGCCTAAAGAGGCGGTGTGGTATGTTTTATCCCTGTTTTTTACAATATATTTGGAGTTGTTACGTCTACCTCAGTAATACAGACTATTAAAGACTATATCCGAATGCAAAACGACACTACAGCCCCGGCGCAGAAACAACCCATTACCAGGGCGTCATTGAAGAAAACATTCCGCCTGTTCCGTTATGTAAAACCTTACTGGCCGCAATTTTCGCTTGGACTTTTATTCCTGTTGATCTCGAGTCTTGCGGGTCTTGCATTTCCGCAATTATTAGGTGACCTGGTAAATCCACAGAGCAACAGCAGTTTATTCAAAGGAATGAATAAAGCAGGTGTGTTGCTGGTGGCGGTATTGATAGGTCAGGCTATCTTTTCATTTTTCCGTACTGTATTATTTGTTAATGTAACAGAGAAGACACTGGCCACCTTACGGCAAACGATCTATAATCACCTGATCAAATTGCCGATGAAATTTTTCCTGGAAAGGAGAGTAGGAGAGTTAAGCAGCCGTATTTCATCGGATATTTCGCTGCTGCAGGAAACGTTTACCACCACGCTGGCGGAGTTCATCCGGCAGATGATCATTATTGTAGGAGGAGTCGTAATTCTGCTGATCACATCGCCCGGGCTTACTGCTTTTATGCTGGCTATTTTGCCGGTGATGATGGTAGCAGCGGTGGTCTTCGGCAAGTTTATCCGGCGTTTTTCGAAGGAAGTACAGGAGCAGGTAGCTGCATCGAATACGGTGGTGGAAGAAACACTGCAGGGCATCCTCAATGTGAAGGCCTTTGCCAATGAGTTTTTTGAAATAGCACGCTACCGGCAACGCACCAACGAAGCAGCCCGTATTGGAATGAAGAGTGGCAAATACCGGGGTGCTTTTTCATCTTTCGTTATCATGGGTATTTTCGGGGCGCTGGTAGCGGTGATCTGGAGAGGAGTGGCGATGGGAATGCCCACTTCTTCGTTGTTATCTTTCGTACTTTATTCTCTCTTCATAGGCGGCTCCATTGCCGGGCTGGCGGAGGTATACACGAACCTGCAGAAAAGTATAGGGGCTACTGAGCACCTGTTGGAAATACTGGATGAACCTGCGGAAGATATTAATCCCGTTACGGCAATATCTCCGGAAAATCATCTCGAAGGACAGATCAGTTTCCGCGATGTATCTTTCCATTATCCGTCGAGGCCCGACCTGACCATTATGAACAATATATCATTCGATGTATATGCAGATCAGAAAGTAGCATTGGTGGGGCCGAGCGGCGCCGGGAAAAGTACAGTGGTATCATTACTGTTACGCCTATACGATCCGGTAGCAGGGCATATCTTTTTTGATGGAAAAGATAGTGCTGCATTTCCATTGTCGGAGCTACGCTCGCAGATGGCCGTAGTGCCGCAGGATGTATTTCTGTTTGGTGGAACGATTGCTGAAAATATTGCCTATGGCAAGCCGGGAGCAACTGCGGAAGAAATGGAAGCCGCAGCAAGGCAGGCCAACGCCTGGGAATTTATCCAGCGTTTTCCGGCAGGTATGGACACCGTGGTTGGAGAAAGGGGGATACAGCTGTCGGGCGGCCAGCGTCAGCGCATCGCCATTGCCAGGGCGGTATTGAAAAATCCACGTATCCTGATATTGGATGAAGCTACATCGGCGCTGGATTCTGAATCAGAGAAACTGGTACAGGATGCACTCGACAAACTGATGGAAGGCCGGACCTCTATTGTAATAGCGCATCGCCTTTCTACTATCAGGGAAGCTGATAAAATAATTGTGCTCGACAAAGGTCATATCATAGAAGAAGGTACGCATGGCGAATTGATAGAGCAGGATGGATTGTACCGTACACTTAGTGAAATGCAGTTTAGCAGCTAGTGGCTACATATACGGCTTCATTTCTTCGTCGATATCCTTTCTAAGGTCCATTAGTTTTTTTGCATATAGCTCCATATTAATCTCTTCATCGGTGTGAGGCGTCCATTTGGGTACTGGTATCGTTTTGCCGGTATCATCAACCGCAGCAAATACCATTACGCAGTGGGTGGTTTTATTTTTTTGCTGTTGTCGCGGACTGCCTGCAAATACATCTATAGAGATGTGCATGCTGGTGTTCCCCGTGTAAATGATCTTTGCATTGATTTCCACGAGGTCGCCGATAGCGATGGGCTTAAAAAAGCGAATGCCCCCCACATAAACTGTTACAGCATATTGCCCGCTCCAGTTGGCGGCGCAGGTATATCCGGCCTGATCGATCCATTTCATTACGGAGCCACCGTGAACTTTTCCTCCGAAATTCACATCGGAGGGCTCGGCGAGAAAGCGAAGGGTGATGGTGTGGTAGATAGAGTCCATGAGATAAAATTACGAATTACGAATTAGGAATTACGAATTATAAGCGGAGATCTTGGCGAATAATATCAATTAAATATATTCACTCGCTAAGATCTCCGCTTATAATTCGTAATTCCTAATTCTATAGTGTCCGGGGAAAATTTAAGAGATCTTAGCCTAACGATTCGGGGCTTAACAAAATAGGGAATGAGTGCCCTGAGAATTGAATATTTGCCTAAATCGGCAATTATGTATTTCAAATATTCAATTCTCAGGGTGCCTCTAAAAAGTAAGCCCCTTTTCTAAGGAGAGAATAATTTCAGTTGTATAAAGTCTGCATCTTTATTATTACAAAGAAGTGCTTTCTCCGGTTCGGTTAGAAATTTAATTAGGAGAATGTATGTGGAGAGGTGGAGTCTTAGAAAACCTGCCAGGTTGCTAAACGACCACATTCTGCAGCCCAGTTGCTTTAATTGATCTTTCACAATCTTTATAAGCAGATCTTTTATTAAAGCGCACCATACCTGTATACTAATGGCATTCTCATTGTCTCCCAGAAAATTACTTAATTGAGAGGTCTGCTTAATTCTTTTGAATAGCAGTTCTATATCCCATCTCTGTTTGTACAATCTCCTAATGGTAGAACAAGCGTAGGTCTGATTGTTAGTGAGTAAGTGCACCTTCTTTTGGGTCTTTTTATCATAAATACTAATGACTCTGGCCTGCTGCACCGGACTTTTTTTACAGGTCTTTGGGTTGCCAAGTCGGATGATCCAGTCTTTTAAAATTCCATTCTTTTTATCAGCCGATGTTATTTTTTTGCGCTCAAGTACCTTTATTTTCATCCCTTTAGTAACCCTGGAGATCCAGGTAATATCATTTTGGGTCCAGTCTTTCATTACCGTGTAATTTACATAAGCTCGATCCATGGCAATTATGGAGCCTGGCTCCAGGGGCAGCTTCTGCATAAATTTCCTGTCACTACAAGCGGCCTCTGTCAGTACAGTAAAGCAGGGTAACTCATCTTTGGCTCGCATCAGCACATGAGCTTTAACACCTCCTTTTTTCCTGCCATTTAACCCTTTTACACCCGCACCCTTCATCACAGTTGAAAACAGACTAATTGTTGTTGAATCCACTATAAATAATCTATCATGCAACCTGTTTCTTGTTCGGCTGTCCGGGCAATGTTGTGGATAATGGTGTTGGTATAGTAAATGATAGAGTTGGCTGAAAAAATCTACAGGGCGGTTCCTGTTGGCATCTGAAATAGTACTACGGCGAGGTGTTTTTTTAAGGCCTAGATGATTAAGCCGATGCTCATTAGCCAATAGCCCGGTAACTAGCTCTCTAAGAGAACTACACTGATGAAAGCTGCTGAATAGCATGGTTACCAAATGGTCAAAGGCCTTAAATTGCTTGTAATAGCTGTCTGCATTAGTCTCCCTGGCCGCTTTATCGATTAAAGTGGCGGGCACAAAAGAAAGTAACTGATTAAAAATCGGCTGTCCGGAAAAAAATCTACTTTTGCTCATAATGGTAAGTTGTAGTGTGGTAACTTAAACTTACTAAAAAAGGAGGCCACATCGGCCTCCTTTTATTTATCCTTACCTGTATTTTCCCCGGACACTATAGATTCCTAATTCGTAATTCTTTTTAATAGCTATCTCCGTTCATATCTCCTCCACCATTATCCTTCGACTTGTTGCTCTTACGTTTGAAGAGGTTCGAATCCAGCTTTCCGAAGCGCCAGGTGGCGTTTAACCGAAGTTCGCGGGTCAGGCGTTTGCGGTAAAATTCCTGTTCGGAATAGGTGGTATTGGTATAGCTAAGGTTACGATCGGTGTTGAAGATATCGTTAATGCCGAGGGAAATGGAGAGGGCTTTATTTTTGAGCATATCTTTTTTGATAGCTGCATCGGCCGACCATTTAGGCTCCCGTACTCCCTGCGGGAGGATTTGTTTTGATTCATATTCGGCGCTCACCTGGAAGGTAAGATTCCAGGGAAGTTTGGTGTTGCTGTTCAATTTTCCGAACCAGGTAAAGCCCTGGTTAGAGAGACTGCTGCCATTGCTGGAAGCGTCGATCTTTGTTTGTGCGAAATTGGCGTTGGCAGTGATATCCCAGATCTTAGTCAGCTGACCTCTGACGGTGACTTCCGCACCGTAGGAGTTGCGGGTGCTCGCATTGATAGGATAAGTGAGTACCACTTTCTGTGGCTGCCCGTTCAGCACGAGGGTGGTGTCGGCATAGAAATCCGTAATAGCGTTGTCGGTATTACGGTAATATAAAGATACCAGCACATTGTATTTATGAGCAATGTCTTTCAGATATGATAACTCAAAGGAGTTGGTGAATTCGGGCTTCAGGCCGGGATTACCGGTGTTGGCGCTTTGACCGCTGTAATCGATAGTAGGCAGCAGGTCGCGGAACCAGGGCCGGCGTATACGGCGACTGTAGTTCAGCTGCAGTTCATGATCGCCTTTGAATTTTTGGGAGAGAAAAACACTGGGAAAGAAGTTCACCGGGTAGTTGACTTTGTACGATGCCTTCTGACCCAAGCGGGTTTCTCCATCGTAGTTCGATTGCTCTGCCCTTAAACCTACCTGGTAGCCGAAGTTATTGATGCCGCCGGTATAGCTGGCATAAGCGGCGTTGATCTGCTCACTGTAGTGGTAACTGTTAGATAGTGATGAGTCCAGGATAAAATCGCCGGACGGGTAGCTCTGGCCGAATGTATTGGTGTAGCTGTCGAATTTGCGGGTATTGCTGCGCAGTCCCATTTCGAGCTTGGATTTTTCATTGAACGGTTTTACATAGTCTACCTGGGCAGTCAGGTAAGTAGTGGTTCCTTTTCCGCTACCATTACGCAGCTGTGGCTTTTTCGGATCATAGATCGGTTTGCCGGAGGGATCAAAGTATTGCAGGGAAAAGTCGGAGCCATTGTCGCCGGTGGCATAGTTATAGGTGAAGTCGGCAGTCAGCTCTTCACCTTCTGTGGCAAAAGTATGCTTATAGCCCAGCTGCGTGGTATAGTTGCGGAAACCATTGAGTGTATTATCGATGCCGGTGCCGTAGCGAACTTTCTGCTGATGTGCATCCAGTTCATTTACCACCTGCGTATTGTATTTATTGAAATTACCGCCGGTCAGGTTTTCCGAGAGGCTAATGGTATTGCGGTTGTCCATGAACCAGTCGAACCCAATGCGACCAGTTTGGAATTTACGATAGAAGTCGCCGTCTTCCAGTTGTTCCGTATAATTAGTGGTATCGGCGCCCAGGTTTTTCCGGAACAGCCTGCTCGTCATCGGCGACTTGCGGTTACGCATGTTATAGTTGATGAAGAAATTGAATTTCTCTTGTCGCAGGTTAAAATCGATACCAGCGTTGGTACTTCCTAGAGAAGAGGCGCCGGCATTGATCACGCCGTTGATACCTGCTTTCTTGTTTTTCTTCAGCACAATATTCAGGATCCCGCTCATACCTTCTGCATCATATTTAGCGGAAGGGTTGGTGATGACTTCGATATTCTGGATGGCATCCGCAGGGATCTGATCCAGGGTGAGGGTAGAAGGACGGCCATCTATAAAAATGGTAGGAGTCCCGTTACGCACAGTTACATTGCCGTCGATGTCCACATTCACGGAAGGAACCTGTTTCAGCACATCAGTAGCAGTACCACCAATACTGGAAAGGTTTTTTTCTACATTAAACACTCTCTTGTCGATGGCCATGGTAAAGGCTGGTTTTTCGCCAACTACATTCACGGCGCTGAGCGACTTCACATTAGGTTTAAGCTTCACGTTCCCGATATCGATACTACCGGATTTGCCCGACAGTGCTGCATTCCGGTATACGGTTTCGTACCCGATAAAGTTGATCCGGAGTATATACTTATTAAGAGGAATGTTTTCGAAACTGAAATCGCCGTTTGGTTTAGAGAGCATCCCGGTTTGCACAGATGAATCCGGTCGCAGCAGCGCCACAGATGCATACTCAATAGGTTTATTGCTTTGCGCGTCCAGCAGTTTCCCATATATAGTGCCGGCGGCGGCGCCCGGAGCTTTGCCGCCTCCCGGTTGTTGTGCCACAGCAGCGATACAAAATAATAAGAGCCAGCCTGTAATTAGCGATACAATTCTTCTCATAATAGCTTCCAACAATTTATTTATAGCGCCGTAAAATTAGTTTTTATGAATGAGGAATGGCCATTTTTTGGGATGAAAGGACTGTGTAAAAACCTCTACAGTACAGCGTTTTAACTACAGAATTGCGCAGGATTCTTTGTGGTAGCCGGTTGTAGGAACGCAAGCCGGCCCGGGCCACGACTGTTAAATAGTGTTAAAGGTGTTAGCAGAGTTTTTGGCCTTTAGTTTTTAGTCTTCAGAAAATGCAGTGGAGATGATGTTGTGATCTCCGCCACATTTTCTGAAGACTAAGAGCTATAGGCTCTTTTCCTTACATCAAATTTTGCGTATAAAAAAGTGGTCTTCATAAGTTTATCTTTTCCATTGTAACGGAGAGCTACGTATCTTTACAGCCCGCTGATGCGTTATTTTAATTTTTTTATATGCATAAGGATTACCGACCGGACTGGGATATTTATACGTGCCATATTGAAGAAAGTCCAGCTGTAATAGGCCTTGACCTTGATCTGAGACGATTTGCGCCATTGAAGGAAAAGCCTAATGCCATATATATAAGTGTGTATCTCAACCATCCACGTGAAGACGGATTCCCGCAGAATGATGAATTTGCCATGATGGGAGAAATCGAAGATAGCCTTGTGGAACAGTTACAGTCGAAGCTGGATGCTCACTTTGTGGGGCGGACTTTTTCCAATGGTGTACGTGATTTTTATTTTTATGCAGGCACTACGTTACTGCATGATAAATACATTACAGATGCGATGGTAAAGTTTCCTGAATACCGTTATGATTATGGTGTGAAGGAAGACAATAACTGGGAACTGTATTTTGATTTTCTGTTCCCGGACGTATATGAATTTCAGCGAATACAAAACCGGAAAGTGCTGCGTATGCTGCGGCAGCATGGCGATATTTCTGAAAAGGAGCGCCCGATAGAGCATTGGATACATTTCAGATCGGAGGAAGACAAGACAGCTTATTGGGAACATATTAAAGAAAATGGTTTTGCGCTTACCCGCGATGAGAAAACCGATAATCCGGAATTCCCGTTCAAGTTATGTATTTCCCGTAGCGACAGAGCGGATGAAGCAGCCATCGACAATGTGGTGATGAGCTTGTGGGAATTGGCCCAGCAGGTCAATGCGGAATATGATGGATGGGAAACCTCTATTATGAAATAGAAAGCATTCTCTTTTTATAACACAAACGCAAAGGGCGAAGGCAATATCACTTTACCCTTTGCGTTTGTACATTTGAGGGATGCCTGCTGTACTGTAGTGATAACGGCAACCTGATCATTGTTGTAACACTTTGCCCGTTAATCCGTTTCACCTTACAATATTGCCGCTGCGGTAAATGCAAAATTGCATTTGTTGCAATTTCATTTTTTTTCGATATACTTGTTACTGCTGCTAGAATTGATGAATTATCGCAAAATATGGCCTACAATAACTGTCCTGTGCTGGTTGATCTGCCTGCACATGGAAGTGTTTGCGCAGGTGCCTTTAGCAGCAGATACTGTTCCCACCCATCCGCACAGGAGCGGCTTGTTTAAGATGATCGGTGAATACCGGGATTCTATCCGTAACAAAGAATACCGCCAGTCGCTTATCAGGCGCATTACCCGGCAGAATGAGACCGTGGAATCGAATGACAACGACAGCACCATTATTAAGAGTGAAGCCTATTTTACCCCCTTTGCCGGAAAGGTGATCAGAAATATCAATTACCGGAAAGTAAAAGTGTTTGGTCCCAGCAATATCAACGATACCACTTTTACCACCAGTATGAAGATGATTCACCTGGCGAACCGCCTGCATTACGATTCGCGGGAATGGGTGATCCGGCAATCGCTTTTTTTCCGGGAGAACGATCGTTTGAATCCGTTTGAGATGGCCGACAATGAACGTTATCTGCGTAACCGCCCTTTTATCCAGGATGCCCGTTTGTATATAAAGAATGAGGTGGGCGACTCGATAGATGTGGAAGTGGTAACAAAAGACCTGTTTGAGTATGGGGCGGATCTGAGCCAGTTCAGCGCGAAGGATATCCGGGCCAGCGTGTCTAACAACGATCTCTTTGGGGCAGGGGAAGGGCTGAGATTTGGATTCCAGTGGCGTTCGGATTTTTCCCCGACATGGAATACAGAAGTGCGCTATACCAAATACAACCTCCTGGGATCGTTCGTGGACGTAGCATTGGGATATACCACGCTGAATAACTATGCCCAGCTGGACACTAACTCCTATGAAGGGGCCGTATACATTAACTTCACCCGGCCTTTGTACCGCAACTCCGCTAAATGGGTGGGGGGCCTGGCGTTATCGCAGAACTGGTCTATCAATATCCGGGGCGCCGTGCCACAACCGGATGATAGCACCTATCGAGATTATAAATACCGCATCATCGATGGCTGGATAGGTTATAACTTCATCAATCACTATAACAGTAATGGTACCACCGGACGTAAGCCCAACCTGGCATTGCTGGCCCGGCACTACAACCTGTATTTCCAGCGAAAGCCGGATCAGCTAAGGTACAAGGATGATCCCATCTACAATAACCACCGGCTATATCTGCTTCAGCTGCAGGCATACCAGGTCGACTATTTTAAAGCACACTACTTCTTCGGATTCGGGCGAACAGAGGATATTCCGCTGGGATATAATGTCAGCGCCACCGGGGGATGGGAAAGCTGGAAAGGCCGCCGGAGAATGTATTCGGGGCTGGAGGCACAGAAATACTGGACCACAAAGAACCAGGGACTTTTTAGTACAAGCGTTGGCGTTAGTACCTACTGGCTGCATAATGCAACAGAAGATGCCGTGATGCACGCCCGGGTTGAATATTACAGCCGCCTGCTTACCTTCCGTAAATCCAGGTTCAGGCAGTTCATTAACCTGGATTACCTGAACAGTCCTAATCCGTTTTTCAACAAGCCGCTGAACATAAACATGGAATATGGCATCTGGGGATACAGGAATACTTTACTGAACGGGTTTCAGCGGCTGAATATGTCGTCCGAAACTGTTTACTACAGCCCGCTGAAAATCATGGGCTTTAAATTCAACTTCTTCACCTCCCTGCAGGCATCTATGCTTAACTACAAGCACGACGACCTGTTACAGAATCCTATCAAACTGGGACTGGGCGGAGGTTTCCGGGTAAGGAATGAAAACCTTGCATTAAACACGATCAAAGTATCCGGATATTACTACCCCGATGCGCCCCCGCCCATGAAGGGTTTCCTGCTGGAGATCACCACCATAGTAGATTTCCGTTTCGATGTATCTCCGCTGAAAATGCCATCAGTGATCCTTTTCCGCTAACAAGGCTGGTGGGGTATAAAAATCCCTACATTTATAGTACTAAATCTCTCAGTCATGGAATGGAAGAATGAGCTGACCCGCCTGCTGGGTATCAATTATCCCCTGATACAAGCGCCGATGTTGGGAATTACAACACCTGCCATGGTCGCAGCTGTAAGTAACAGTGGTGGGCTGGGCTCACTGCCGGTAGGTGGTTTATCGCCGGAGAGAGTAACAGCCCTGATCCGGGAAGTGAAGGCACTCACCCCGCAACCCTTTGCCGTTAATCTGTTTACCTATGAACCGGCCGTATCTTACGAACGCAAAACTTTCGACGATATGCAGGACTTCCTGCAGTCGCTTTATAAGGCCCATCATATCACGGCGGCCAGGATCAGCTTTGATGAAGTGCCTTATCATTCCTGGCGGGATCAGCTGCCCGCGGTGCTGGCAGCGGGTATTAAGCATATCAGTTTCACGTTCGGAATGCCTGATGCTGAAGGATTCCGGATGCTGAAAGAACACGGCGTTATACTAATGGGAACGGCCACCTCTGTAGCTGAGGCGGTGGCGTTGAAAGAAGCGGGGAGTAACGTTATTGTGGCACAGGGAATTGAAGCAGGTGGTCACCGGGGAAGTTTTCTGCCCGGAGAACTTCCCCGGATCGGGACGATGGCATTGGTACCCCAGGTGGCAGATCGGGTAAGGGTACCCGTTGTAGCCACAGGCGGTATCATGGACGGCAGGGGAGTGCTCGCAGCCAGGGCATTGGGTGCTGCCGGTGTTCAGATGGGCAGCGTTTTTCTGCGTTCGCATGAAAGCCTCGCCACACCTGCACATAAAGCCGCACTCGCCGGTATAACGGATACGGATACACTATTAACCCGCGCTTTTTCCGGACGCTGGGCAAGAGGCGTACGCAATGCATTTATTACAGCCGTAGATGCTTCCGGGCTGGAGATCAGTGGTTATCCGTATCAGGACGTGCTTACTCAGGCAGGTCGTAAAGCTGCCAGGGAACAGGATAATCCTGAACTTTTCAATATGTGGGCCGGACAGGCAGCCGGCAAAGCCCGGGCCTGGAGTACTGCAGATATTTTCGCGGAGATAGTGAGAGAAGCTGGTAGCTCGCCGGCCATTGTATAGCCTCCCGGATTATAGGTTGCCTATATTAATTTTTTATGTTTGACGGTTTTATTTTGATGATCACCAGTTTAGAAGTGGGCGTATTACTTTTATCTGCAACACTGTCGACCGGCACCAATACATTCGTTTCCGGAAAATAGGTAGCGGTGCATCTTTCCGGAATGCTGTAGGCTACCACAATGAATCCCTGCGCCACGCGTTCGGAATGATTATGATAGTTAAACAGGTCCACGATGTCGCCTGCGTGGAAGCCGCCGGCTGCAATATCGGCGGGATTCATGAGGATCACCCTTCTTTCGTGGTAGATGCCCCGGTAACGATCATCGAGACCGTAGATGGTGGTGTTAAACTGATCGTGGCTGCGGATGGTCATCATCATATATTCGTCGGCCGCCAGCGGAGTAATGCTAACCGGTGCGATATTGAAAAGTGCTTTACCGGAAGAAGTGTTGAAACGTCCTTCCCTGGCGTTGTTCGGAAGATAGAACCCTCCGGGGTGCCGTACTCTTTTATTATAATCGTCGAATCCGGGAATAACTTTTTCAATATCATCGCGGATACGATCATAGTGTTGTGCATATTCTGCCCAGGGTACAGTGGAGCTGCTACCTAACAGGCTGGCAGCCAGTTCGCAGACAATCACCGGCTCACTTTTCAGTTCATCAGAGATGGGATGCAGATTACCTTTCGACATCTGAATGACGCCCATAGAGTTTTCGCAGGTAACGAATTGTTGTTCGCCCTGTACAATATCTTTATCGCTACGGCCCAGGCAGGGCAGGATCAGTGCTTCCCGACCATGTACGAGGTGACTGCGGTTTAACTTCGTAGATACGTGTACGGTAAGCCGGCAGTTGCGCAGCGCCGTGGCGGTGTATAGCGTGTCGGGAGTAGCGGAAAGGAAATTTCCACCCATGCCAATGAAAACTTTTGCATGGCCCCGATGCATGGCATGGATGGCAGCTACTACGTCGTAGCCATGTTGGCGTGGTGGAGCAAAACCGTATACTTCGTGTAGTTTGTCGAGGAATGCTGCGGAGGGTTGCTCGTAGATGCCCATGGTGCGGTCGCCCTGAACGTTGCTATGCCCCCTGACAGGGCAGGTGCCGGCGCCGGGCTTGCCCACGCTGCCTTTGAGCAATAGCAGGTTCACTACTTCACGGATCGTGTCTACTGCATTCTTGTGCTGGGTAAGTCCCATGGCCCAGCAGGCGATAATCCTGCGTTTATGAAGCAGCGCTTGTGCGGCCTGTTCTACCAGTACGTGATCAACGCCGCTGGCAGCAATCAATTCGTGGATATTAAGTGTTCTAAGATGATCGAGGTAGGCAGCGGCGCCTTCCGTCTGAGCTGCCATAAATTCGTGGTCAAATACGGACCCTGGCGCTTTTTCATCTTCCTGTAACAACAGCAGTGCAATGGCTTTCAGCAGTGCCATGTCGCCATTGATTTTTACCTGCAGAAAAATATCAGTAAGATGTGTGCGTATATTCAGCACGCCTTTTACCGTTTGAGGATTCAGGAAATTCAGTAAACCGGTTTCGGGAAGTGGATTTACCGCGATGATTACGGCGCCGTTTTCCTTGGCTTTCTGAAGGGCCGTCAACATGCGGGGATGGTTGGTACCCGGATTTTGCCCGAGAATGATGATCACTTCCGCATGATGGATATCATCGAGCGTCACAGAGCCCTTACCGATGCCCAGCGCGTCGGTAAGGGCCACCCCGCTGGATTCGTGGCACATATTGGAGCAGTCGGGCAGGTTGTTGGTACCAAATTCCCTGACCATTAGCTGATAGAGAAAAGCAGCTTCGTTGCTGGTACGCCCGGAAGTATAGAATACTGCTTCATCGGGAACAGTTAGCTGCCGGAGATGACCAGTAATAATTCCGTACGCTTTTTCCCAGGAGACAGGTGTATAGTGAGTAGCGCCGGCTGCCAGGTACATAGGCTGGGCTATGCGGCCTTTTTTACCTATTTCGTAATCGGTGAGTGCGCCCAATTCGGCTATGCTATGTTGTGCAAAGAAATCGGGCGTCAGCTTTTTGGTAGTAGCCTCTTCAGCAACAGCTTTGGCGCCGTTCTCGCAATATTCGGCGATGCCGGAGCGTTCGTTGTCGGGATCGGGCCAGGCGCAGCCGGGGCAGTCGAAACCATCTTTCTGATTGAGTTCCAGCAATGCTTTCATCCCGCGGAAGGCATTCATTTCCTCCAGGATATGTTTCATGCCGGAGATCACGGCGGGGATCCCCGCTGCAGTGGTCTTGGGGTGTGAAAGCCGGATACCGGTAAACCGTATGGGATTCTCTGCATTATCCATGTGGATGAGGATTTGAGGTGAAACTGATTCTTTCAGCAGCACTGTAGATGTTGAAGTGCTGATCTTTCAGGAAGCCGGCTAAAGTGATGTTCCATTGTTGCGCCATTTTCACGGCCATGCCGGAAGGCGCGCCTATGGCAGCAATCACGGGAATACCCGCCATGGCCGCTTTTTGTATGAGCTCAAAACCAGCGCGTCCGCTTAGCAGCAGCACGCATTGCTTAAGCGGAAGCAGTTGTTGTACAAGGGCTGTTCCAACGAGTTTATCGACAGCATTGTGTCTGCCTATATCTTCCCGGAGCAGCAGTAGCTCGCCGTTCGGGTTAAACAGGGCCGCAGCATGCAATCCACCGGTGCGCTCGAATAACGCCTGTTCGCCACGTAATATGCCGGGTAGGCCGAATAGTTTTTCTGCCGGAAAAGTAAAGTCAGATGCTATAACGTTAACGCCTGTATGAATATCATCGATCGCAGTTTTACCGCATACGCCGCAGGCGGCAGTAGCGGTAAAGTTCCGTTGTGTCCCCCCAAGCCTGGGCTGGGTACCGGGCGCCAGATGAACTGTTGCGGTGTTATCTCCCGTAATAATTATTTCGCTGATATCATTACTGTTGGTAATAATGCCTTCAGTATACAAAAAGCCGGCGGCCAGTTCCTGATCCTGTCCGGGTGTACGCATAGTAACAGCAATGTGTTGCAACCGGCGATTATGCGAAGGTCCGTGAACCAGTCTTATTTCCAGTGGCTCTTCGGCAGCCAACAGGTCACTGGCTTCGGTAATGCCAGCGCCGGCTACTTTTTTTACAAGGGTATAAACAACAGCATTTGTCATATCCAAAATTACACTTTCACCACCATCTTACCGCTGTTTTTGCCCGAAAATAATCCCAGCAGGGCGTCGGGCAGATGATCAAAACCTTCGACGATAGTTTCCGTGTATTTTATTTTGCCAGCCTTCACCCATTCCGACAGTTGTTTGATACCTTCCCCGAAACGGGAGGCGTAGTTGCCGATAATGAATCCCTGCATGAGCACACTACGAGTGACGAGGATGTGGAGCAGGCGGGGGCCCATAGACTCTTCCGTGGTGTTATACTGGGAGATCTGCCCGCAGAGCGGAATACGGGCAAAGAAATTCAGATGGTACATCACAGCATCCGTAATTTCACCGCCTACATTGTCGAAGTAAATATCGACACCATTCGGGCAGGCGGCGCCAATGGCCGCACGGATGTCGGGATTGCCTTTGTAATCGATGGCGGCATCGAAGTTAAAGTTATCGGTCAGCAGCTTTATTTTTTCTGTACCTCCTGCGATGCCCACTACGCGGCAGCCCATGATTTTAGCGATTTGTCCGGCTGCAATGCCTACGGCTCCGGCTGCACCGGATATCACTACTGTTTCACCCGGTTTAGGCTTACCTATATCAATGATACCAAAATACGCAGTGAGACCCGGCACGCCCAGTACTCCGAGGTAATAGGTAGGAGGCACGGCGGGATCTGTTTTCCGCAGCTGTTCCGCGGTGAAAATGGCAGCAGTAGCCCAGGGCAGAAATGGCCGTGCGCCGGTAGTCAGCACACGATCGCCTGGTTTGAACTGTTCAGCGCGACTCTCCACCACTTCGCCCACACCGGCACTTTCTATAGGTGCACCAACTACAAAAGGAGGAATGTATGATTTACCATCATTCATACGGCCACGCATATACGGATCAACAGAGAGATAGATTGGTTTTATCAGTACTTCACCTTCATTGAGGGCTGGCAGACTGGTTTCCGTAGTTTTAAAATTGCTGGCGGTGGGTAGTCCGTTGGGGCGGGAAGCCAGCAGGATCTGTTTTACCTTCATACAATGGGATTTTACAATAGTTAACAGGAAAATAATGCTTTTGTTTAGCAGGTGGAATGTCGGTAAATACATTTGAAAAATGTACATTCGGGTTGTAAATTTTTATCATTTAAACTGAATTCTACTATGCGTCTTGATGATGAAGAAATGAGCGACAACGTCGAGAAACGATCCGGTGGTGGTATGCGAACCGTTGGGATCGGCGGCGGTATTGGCGGCATTATCATTCTATTGCTGGCTTTGTTCTTTAAGCAGGACCCTAATCAGGTCATGCAGGCAGTTCAGCAGGCCCAGGGCTCTGGCCAGGGGCAAGGCGAAACGTCAGAGAAACTGACGAAGGCAAATGCGAGCCCTTTTGAAATCATGTCGGCCAAAGTGCTGCGGAGCACGGAGCGGGTATGGACAAAAGAGTTCCAGGACCACGGCAAGAACTATCAGGTGCCGGGAATGGCTTTATTTCAGCAGGGAACCACCTCTGGCTGCGGCCTTGCAGAATCTGCGATGGGCCCGTTCTACTGTCCGGCCGACCGAAAAGTGTACCTTGATGTATCGTTCTTTAATGAACTGGAGCAACAGTTCGGCGTAAAAGGCGATTTTGCCAAGGCTTATGTTATTGCACACGAAGTGGGGCACCATGTACAAAACCTGCTGGGGATCAGCGGTAAGATGCAGGCGATGCGCTCGCGGCTGAGTGAAAAAGAGTACAACAAATTATCGGTTATGCTGGAACTGCAGGCCGATTTCCTGGCGGGTGTCTGGGCTAATCAGGCGAATAAAATCAAGCCATTTCTGGATCCGGGCGATATTGAATCCGGTTTGAATGCCGCCAGCGCAGTAGGGGACGATCGCCTGCAAAAGGCAGCCACCGGCCAGGTAGTACCGGATGCCTTTACACATGGTACTTCCGCACAGCGTATGTTCTGGTTTAAGAAAGGTTTTGAATCAGGAGATGTGGCACAGGGAGATACCGGGATAGGGCTGGGAGCGTGGTGAGAATTACGAATTAGGAATTACGAAAAGCGTAGGAGATATAAGCGAGTTATCACTTTGTTCGCTTATATCTCCTACGCTTTTCGTAATTCGTAATTCAACTAAAGGCTCAGCAGCTGTTTCGCCAGTTCAATCATTTTTTCATCCCCGGTATATTTACCACTGATATCAGAAAGCTTCACTACTGGTGTCCAGCGGACATCATCATCGGGAAGTGCTTCGTACATTTTGATTACAATATTAAGAGCTGTCAGCCCTACGTCGTTCGTGAAATTGGTACCTATGCCGAACGACATTCCCACTTTTCCCCGGCAATAAGTGGCGATGTTGGCTACTTTTTCGTAGTCCAGTCCATCCGAGAAAATAATGGTTTTACTGAGCGGGTTAATGCCTTTCCCTTTATAGTGCATGATGGTACGGTCGGCAAACAGGATAGGGTCGCCACTGTCGTGCCGCACGCCGTCGAATAATTTCGCGAATTTCTTATCGAACTGTTCGAAGAATACAGGGGTGGTGTAGGTATCAGAAAGCGCAATGCCAAGGTCGCCCCGGTACACCTGTACCCAGTTTTCAAGGCCGAGCATATTCGCCATTTTAAAGCCGTATTTGGCAGCATGAAACATAAACCATTCATGGGCATGTGTGCCCACTGGCTTAATGCCGTTGCGCATGGCCAGGTGTACATTGCTGCTGCCTATAAAGCAGCCTTCGCCGTATTTGTGCAGCGTTTTCACTACCAGGCGGTGTACCTCCAGCGAATGCCTGCGCCGGGTGCCGAAATCCGCGATGGTGATGCCCATCTCTTTATACTTTTCTATCTTCTCTTTTGTAATGCGAATCACTTCGTCATCAGGTACGCGCTGTTGGCCGGTAAGCCGGTAATACAGTTCACAAATCAGCGACATCATCGGCACTTCCCAGAGAATGGAACGATACCAATAACCATCTACATGCACCTCCAGCGCTTCACCATGTTGGGCTATATGTACTTCATCAGGATTATAACGATAGCCCTGCAGAAAATCGAGGTAAGTAGGATCCAGATAAGGACAGGTGACAGCCAGGAAATTCTTTTCCTCGTCGGTCAGCTGTAACTGCGACATACTGTTCACTTCTTCTCTCAATGCTTCAGCAAAGCCCTGCGGAAAAGAATGCTGGCCACGATTGATAAAAGTGTAGCGGGCGCGGGCTTTTGGGAACAACTTCACAACACCATGCTGCATGGTGAATTTGTAGAAATCATTGTCGAGAATAGATGTCAGGATCATTATTGCTATTTTAAATTTAAGATAGTTTTATCTTTGAGTCTTATCATTTTCACAATTATGCAGAAGACTATTAAAGTTAAATGGCCGCTTAACCCAAAAGAAACCATACTATTGAAATTAAACGGAGTTTACCTCAAAAGTAAAATACAGGCCAAACAGGGAACGTTTTACCTGACCAGCGAAAGAATTGTTTTTGAAGCCAAACCCATGATGGCTATTTTTTTATTCGGCGTTATTGGCTGGCTGTTATCGAGAGGAAAAAAATTTCGCGAATTCCAGCTCGCCGATATTACAAACTTCCGCAGAGGTAAACATGGATTTAATAGTAAGATAGCAGAATTTGATTTAATCGATGGTACCAAACATCGTATAGGCATCAGCGGTAAATGGGAAGATTTTGAAACAGCTTACCAAAAGGCAATGCTGGATGTGCAACCACTTTTTAGTGTGAACTAGCCAGAAGTCGTAGCAGTAGCGTATTTACAGGGAATATTGTTATCCAGCGAATAACAAATGGTAAGGAGATTTGTTGATGTACGAATTTTTTCGTATATTGAATTAGTTTATTCAATTACTAAATCCTTACTATGCGTTACCTGTCATTGACGATTGTTATATGCTTTTATTGTATTGCATCAACGGCACAGGAGGTCCGGGAAAAGCTGGATAGTCTTTTTGAATCTATATATAAAGATCATGCCTTTAACGGCAATGTACTGGTAGTGGAGAAAGGGAAGGAGATATACAGGCGTGAGTTTGGTTATGCCAATGTGGAGGACCATCAGCTCAACAAGGCGGACACCAGGTTTCAGCTGGCGTCGGTATCAAAAACATTCACGGCAACGGCTATACTCCAGTTGAAGGAAAAGAACAAGCTGAAACTGGATGACCCGGTACAGCAGTATCTGCCTGATTTCCCGCTTACAGGGGTTACTATACGGCAGCTGTTGCAGCATACTTCCGGTTTGCAGGACTACCAGATATTCGAAAAGCCTCACCGGGAAGATACCGGCAGGATTTTTACGAACGCGGATATCATTCCTGCATTGAAACGGTATGAAATGGTGTTGCCGCCTCCAGGTGAGCGCTGGAGCTATTCTAATATCGGATATGGATTGCTGGTGCTTATCATTGAAGAATGTAGTGGCATGTCGTATCCGGCATATATGGAGCGTTACATTTTCCGGGCAGCAGGAATGACGCATACCTATCTGGCATCGGCCTTGTTGCGGCATCCTGATCCGGAGCGCAGTGTTAATTACGATTTTTATGGGTATGCGCCGGCCGATCTGTTGCGGGTTGATAGTTTGCCCCGGTACCGGATTCCCAATACCATACTGGGAGGAATATTAGGCCCTGGTTATGTGGTGAGTACAACAGATGATTTGCTGCGTTTTGATGAAGCACTTTATGGTAACCGTTTGCTCCGGCAGGAAACACTGGAAGAAGCCTGGACGCCGGGGACCCTGAATAATGGCCAGAAAGCAGCGATGGGATGGGGCTCCGGACAGTCGTATTACGGGCTTGGCTGGAATATATTGCGGGATACCAGTATCGGCAAAGTGGTCTGGCATTCAGGTGGCGCGCCGGGGATTGTAACCGTGTTCCTCCGCAACATTTCCCGTCGTCAGACAGTGATAGTATTGGATAACGTTACGCATCGCAATGTGCATGGCAACGGCATCAATGCCATGTACCTGCTGAACCATCGGCCTCCATTCCCGGAGAAGCGGTCGCTGGCTTCCGTTTATGCGCAAACCCTGGTCAGTGGTGGACCGGATCTGGCAACCGCGCAGTTCAATACGTTGAAAAGAGATACTGCCCACTACTACCTCGATGAAAGGGAACTGAATACGCAGGGGCTCGAATTGCTTTGGAATGGCTATCCCGCGTTAGGGCTGGAAGCTTTGAAACTGAATACCTTGTTGTTCCCGGGCAGCTGGAACGTGTACGACAGCTATGCAGCGGCACTGGTTATCAATAACCGGAAAGATGCTGCCATAGCGATGTACCGGCTTTCTGTTACAATGAATCCCGGTAATAATGAGGGAAGGACTGCATTGCAAAAATTGCTGGAACAAATGCCCCAAAATAAAAGCAGATAACATAGCTTTTGCTATCTTTATTGCATGCTTACCGGAATATTGATTAATCTATTTGAGCGGGACCTCAGTAAACTGGAGGAAGAAATAGCCGCTTATGGCACTGAAGAAGGGATATGGCGGGTACCACCCGGTATTAATAACAGTGCAGGGAATCTGTGTTTACATATCTGCGGAAACCTGCAACACTTTATCGGTGCTGTGTTGGGGAAAACAGGGTATATCCGTAACCGTGAGTTGGAGTTCAACGCAAGTCATGTTCCCACGGAGGAGTTGCTGGTGTTGATTGGCTCTACCCGAAGAATTATACTTCGTGTTATTGCGGGGCTTTCGCCGGAAGACATGGATAGCACGTATCCTGAGAAAGTTTTTTCGGGATCTATGTCTACCGGGCATTTCCTGGTGCACCTGAGTACTCACCTGAATTATCATCTGGGTCAGATCAATTACCATCGTCGTTTAACCCAATAGTATCTTTTTTATGAAACAGTTCGTTGATGTTTGCCAGCGGCTGAAGGTTTTTCTTATTGTATTTCTGGCAATAGTGATTTGTATATTAATTGCCCGGATCTTTTTTGTAAGCAGAACCACCGCATTTTTCTTCATCAACGGGTTGCATACACCGGCGGGAGACAAGGTATTCCCGTATATCACAGATTTGGGAAGTGTATCAGCGGCCGTGCTGATCTCTCTCTTATTGCTGGCGATCCGCCGGCGTGCCGGTCTGGTGATGGCTACGGCATATATATTCACGTCGATCATTAGTTTCAGTTTGAAAACCCTGGTAGGGTTTCCGCGCCCGCACCGGTATTTTGCAGATCGTTTATTGCAGATCTATTTTGTACCGGGGGTTACTGTATTGGATAATTTCCGGAGTTTCCCTTCCGGTCACAGTGTGTGCGCATTTACGGCGGCTACGGTGTTGGCGTATTACGCAAAAAATAAATACCTCTCGCTGGTATACCTCTTGCTGGCCATGCTGGTGGCTTATTCACGGATGTATATGAGCCAGCATTTCCTGGAAGATGTTACAGCGGGCGCACTGCTCGGTGTATTCGCAACCATGGTCTGGATCAGTCTGATGAACAGATGGTTTGCGAGGCCGTCACGTTAACAGGTCGCTTTTATCTTCCATTTCCCGGATCAGTGAATGCTGGTGCTGCCTTAGTAATTCGGTGGAAACCTGCTTACTCACAGACATACCGCTATATCCTTCCGGAGCCGGCACATACCGCGCCCAAAGAATCTCATAGCCGATAAAGATCTGGTATTTCCCTTCACGCACATGGTCGCTATGTCCGAGGCGCCGTTCTTCTCCCGGAGCGAGGTTTTCCATCAACTTCGAATGATGTGTGGTGCCCATTGCAGTGGTGATGACCTGGTCTACTGCGAGGGTGATAAATCTGCTGTCGGAAGTATTTCTGACACTACGCAGGTATTTTGAAACAGCAAACGTACTGTTCGAAACCCCCACAATTCTGACAGCTCTGATGGCATCTTCTCCCTTAACAGGGCCAGGCTTCCTGCCGCCGGAGGGCACAAAAAGAGCGCCCCTGACTCTGAAACGGGCATACCAAAGCAGGAAGAGAATCAAAATGATTACAGGTACATACATACTAATGGGTATTGAGGTATGGCTTTAACTAACAGGATCATTTTAAATAGATTGATGGGATAACATCGTCTCGTGTGTCTTTTTGAAAGCATAAAATTACCCCATCCATTGGATGCAATTGTAAATGCGATGTTAACGGCAGGGAAAAAGTTTTGGTAAGCGGTCTGGTGGCTATTATGCTACTGAAAGGGGGATTTTTTTCTTACGTTAACAAAATAATTGCGGATATATTCAGGAGAAACCTGCAACTTTGCTCAACTGTAAAATAACGGGTGTTCATAGTCTGGTCAGCTTTAGGGGTTAACCCCCACATAATTCCCTCTTAATATCTTCTTTATTTTTATAATATAAGTCAACGTAATATCCGTTGGTGGTATTGCTATGTTTTTAAATGCAATTAGCGTGGGAAGAAAATGAAGCTAAGCCCGGCGCTGTGAAATTCAGGATTATAATAGGGGAGTATAACCTTGCTGGATGCAGCGGTACTCTTATCTTTTTCCTTAAAGATCCACCGTTGTATGGTCGGATAAACCCAATACGCTGCTTTGGTGCTGAGGATACCGAATCCGGCGCCTGCAATTACATCGCTTACCCAATGTTTATTGTTGTAAACCCGGAGTGCACCAGTAGCGGTAGCTACGGCATATCCGGCAACGCCGATCCAGGGTGAAACATCTTTATATTCCTGCCGGAGGAATTCGGCAGAAGCAAAAGCAGTAGCAGTATGGCCTGAGGGAAACGAATAGAAATCGGATCCATCAGGACGTTCTTCATGGGTCACGTGTTTTATTCCTTCCACAGAACCTGCGGTGAACAATGCAGAAATTCCCAGAATGATGGTCCTGTCGCGGAAATTGTGTTTACCATGTACGCCGGCGGCATTGAGTACATACACGGCAACAGCCGGCGTAAATTGAAGAAAGTTGTCTATGCCCGTATTGAACCTGGGATGATCCTCTTTCAACTCGTCTTTGGTGCTGTTATTAAGATCTCTCAGGGTAGGATTGTTCAACGCAAGAAAACCATAGCCCATCAAGGCTGCAGGAACTGCGATCCCGGCTATAGTAGTATGGAAACGTCCTTCCGGCCTGGATTGCATTTTCGCAACCGCCTGGGTGGCGTTGAGATGAACCGTATCTGGTGTTGATGGAAGAGTATCTGTTTGTTGTGCTGATGCTGAAGTGCAGGTAAATGCGCTGATGGCCAGTCCTGCTGAAAAAATCATTTTCCTCATGTAACGCTCTATATCCCTCAAAAATAGCGCTAAATTCTGAAGAAATTCTGTTTTTTGTCATTCGCCGCCCCTGTCTTGCCCCGGAAGTATCATTTCAGCTGTTTGTCTTGCGTATTTATTATGGAAAACAAAGGTGATGAGCAATCCCAGTAAACACCCCGCCAACACTGATAAAACCCTTGCCACGGCGGTATCCCACACATGTTGCCCGGCTTCATGGGTCATTACAATAATGGTGGCGGCCAGCGCCGTTCTTGTAGCGGCCTCTACCTGCAACAGGTTGCAGGCAATGACGGTAATCACCACCGCGATGCTCATCATGACTATCAGGTTGGGATGTACAAGTATCAGCATGAATCCGGAGGATGCACCAATCAGATTGGCCTTAATTCGTGTAACCGCCAGCGTTACTGCATCTGATCCGTCGGGGGATAACACGAGCATAACGGAGATTAATACCCAGATGATATCGTTGTAGTTAATGGCCCAGGAGATCCCCATCACCAGCAGTACGCCAGTAACGCATTTGGCGGCGTATATCAGTATGCGTTTAATTCGTTGTTTATCGAGCATACTGCAATTTAAATTAAGAATCGGGAATTCTAATACCGCGCTGCTTCTCCCGGTTTCGGCAACGCTGCTTTAATGAATGCTCGTATATCGTCGTTGCCTGTTTTCAGGTCGTCTTTGCGAAGATACATCATATGGCCGCTGCGGTAGCCATGCCAGGAGAGGCGGTCTTTCAGTTTACCGCCGGGGTCCATTTGCCACATGCTGTATTTGGCGTTGAAGTAGTCGCAGGCACCGTCGTAGTAGCCCGATTGTATCATGACATGCAGCCAGGGATTGGCAGCCATGGCGCCACGGAGGTTTTCGCCGGTATTATCGCCCTTATTGTCCCAGGGATGTACCGGGCCAAACATCAGGTATTTCAGGTCTGTTTTGAATTTGAGCTCTTCCCGGAGGTAGATGTTGATAGCAGGAGTGAAGGCGTGTAACCAGGAGGTCAGTTCGGCGTTGTAATCAGGGCCGTTACCTGCATCTTCCCGGTCGAGGCCACGGTAGCGGGAGTCGAGCCTGCCTACAGTGAAACCTTTATCACGTAACAGCTCCTTCCAGAAAAAAGAAGTGGGAACATCCAGGTTGTGCTGCAGGATGGTTTTCTGCGGAAGACCGGAATAGCGGGCGATCCTGGCCGCCATGTTCTGCCGTTGTTGTTCGTCGAGGAAGCCGCCCTGGCTAATGGCCGGAATGAGTTCGTGGATGGTAAAGGATTCTACTTCAGGCAGCACCTCGGTGAGATCTTTCTGTTGCAGATCGGCCGGTAGCATTTTGTGGTACCAGGCGGTAGCTGCGAAATAAGGTAGCCTCAGTGCTGCATCTACCGGGCCGTTGCGGGAAATTCCCAGGTCAGTCGGAGATACGAGTATCACCCCGTTCAGGTACATCCATTGAGCATTTTGCAGCTCCAGTGCAAGGCCCGATACCCGGGTGGTGCCGTAGCTTTCGCCGATCAGGAACTTAGGCGATGCCCAGCGGTTTTGTCTCGATACAAAGGTGTTGATCCATTCAGCGAGGTACTTGATATCTGCATTAACCCCAAAAAACTTTTCCCGGGGTGCGTCTTTAGCAATGATCCTCGAAAAACCGGTGTTGGCCGGATCTATATAGAGTATATCAGCTATGTCGAGCACAGATTCCTGATTTTCGTGTATACCGTACGGTTGTACGGGGTAGCCTTCTACATCAATGTTCAGCAAACGGGGCCCGGTGTAGGCTATCTGCATCCATACAGAAGGAGTGCCCGGCCCGCCATTAAAGGAAATCAGCAGAGGACGGGTGCTACGGTCTTTTATATCGGTTCTTTCATAATAGGTATAAAATAATCCCGCCATCACTTTGCCGTCCTGGTCCCATACAGGCTGCGTTCCGGCAATGGCCTTATAGGGGATACGTTGTCCTTTTACGGTTACATCATGATAACTGACAACAGTTGTATCCGGGTTCAGGTTGACCGACCAGCGGGGCATAGGTTCTTCTTTTTCCTTTGCGGGTGCGGTGTCGCCGGACTTTTTTTGCTGGGCCTGAACAGGCTGATGGAGAACTGCCAGCAGGCAAGGCAGTAACAGTGGTTTTCTCATTAAGTTCATGAAGCAGATCTTGATTGAACTTAAAGATTATGTAAAACCGGGATAAATTCAAATACTTTCTATGAACGGCCGGTCATTGCTGAAAATCGCTGGGCCGTTTTCCCACCAGTTTAAAGAAGGTATTACTAAACGCGGAAACGCTGTTGTATCCTGTGTCCCAGGCTATTTCACTGATGGTTTTCTGTGTTTCCAGCAGGTAGCCCATAGCTTTGATCATCCGGGCCAGCTTCAGATATTGAAAAAAGGAGATATCCATGGCCGATCTGAACAACCTGGTCAGCGTGCGCTCACTGTAGTTGAACTGGTGTCCGACAGATTCGAGGGTAAGTGGTTCGCCCAGGTTTTCCTGTATATATTTCAGGACAGGCTGCAACCTCGGATTGTCGGTAGTGGGAAGCGTGATGGGAAGCGGCACCTGGCTGATCTTTGGCAACATATATTTGATCGCCTTGATGAAAACATAGCGTCTGTCATCCGGCATTATATCTCCATCCCATTTGGCCGTATAAAGAATCATTTCCAGCAGCAGGTTGCCGACCGGATAAATCCCTGTTCTGGTATAAAAGGGATCGTCTTTATCCTCCGGCTCGTTGAAAAAGTAGATCGTCCGCACGAAGTTCGAGGGGTACCGGTGTTGAAAATAATGTTCTACTCCTGCAGGTACCCACATATAATGCCGTGCAGGCAGAAAGTAAGTTTTATCCCGGGTGTATAAAAAAGCGGCACCGCCTTCAACATAGGTGAGTTGTCCTTTGTTATTATGTTTATGAAAGGGGAAGTGATGTTCAGTTTTCCAATGCCATACATAAGCAGATTCCGGTATGGCATCTACGTTTTCTAAAATCAGAGCTGGATTATTATTCATTTGGCCGGATCTAACAATTTTATGGCAATTTATAGAAAATAAAATAATTACGTTGATAAGAACTTTGCATTCTCATCACCATAAGTATGTTTATAATTAGTAATAAGTGGTTGACGGGAACAGTGTTCATGACACTTTTCTGCGCCAGTGCCGCTATGAGCCAGAACCCCGAAAAAAGTACCCTAACGTTAACGGATGTATGGAAGAAGGCGGAAGTTTACAGCAAGCAGCTGCAGATGCAGGAGCTGCGGGTAAAGAGTATGAACGAACGCACCCAGGCCGCCAGGGATGAACGTTTGCCCGAAGTAAAAGCAGAAGGGCTGTATGCCCGTGTATCTAATCTGGCTATCTATGAAGATGGTCTTTTTCATGCCCCTTCGCAGTTTCCGGTCGTGCATGGTTTTTATAAAGTTGGGGCAGATGCCTACCTGAATGTATATAATGGAGGAAAAACTACCAGGGAGATTAAGGTTCGGGAGACAGAAACCGCATTGGCGGAGGAGCAGAAGAAGCTCACTGCAGAAGATGTGCGCTATCGTGCTGCAGCCTTGTACCTCGACGTATACCGTGGACGTATATACGAAAAAGTAATGTTGCAGGATATTGCCGAACGAACAAAAGAGCTGGAGGAAATCTGCGCCCTTCATCGCAACGGCGTAGTGCTGAAGAGTGATTTGTTGCGCGCCGAGTTGAAGTTATCCAAACAAAAAATGACCTTACTGGAAATCAGGAATGGCATTCAGATCGCCAACCAGCGACTGAATATCCTTATTGGGCAACCTGATAGTACCGATAACCAGGTAGTCGTTGACACTCTTGACATTGGTAGCTCACAGGCACGCACCTACGAAGATTATCTGGCAGATGCGTATGAACATTCGTATGAGTTTAAAATTTCAGAGAAAGAAACTGCGTTGAGCGCGTTGAAACTGAAAGAAGTAAAGAGTAATATTCTCCCGAAAGCAGGCTTCTTTGCTGAATATGCTTATACCTATCCGCAGATCATGTTCTATCCTTATTCTATTGCCATGTATGGCCTTGGCCAGGTAGGCGTAAAAGCAGCCATGCCCATTTCGGCCTTATATCAGAACAGGCATAAAAAGCAGGAAGCAAAACTAAACCTGGAACGGCAGGAGATAGAGCATGCCGATATCAACGACAAAGTGCGTGAACAGGTGAAGGAAGCGTATCTGCGTTACACAGAAGCCCTTACAAGAATACACGTGGCGGAAGATAATATCGCTCAGGCAAAAGAGAATTTCCGGATCGTCAATAATACCTACTTCAATCAGTTGTCGCTGTTAACGGATCTGCTGGATGCAGAAACACAACTGCTGCAATCCCGCTTTGATCTGACTACCGCCCAGGTAACTGCACAATTACAATACTATCAATTATTGAAAGCAACAGGCAACCTTTAATATATGAGCAAAACGAACACTAACACATCTACGAATAAAACCGACAGGATCATCTCCAGAGTAACTACCATCATTGCCTCAGTGGTAGTAGTAGGCCTGGCGATATGGGGAATAAGAACGATGTTGTATCAATGGCAATTTGAAGATACCAACGATGCACAGGTCGATGAATATATCAATCCGGTTGTAGCCAAAGTAACAGGTTATATACAAGAAATACGTTACGAAGAAAACCAGGCAGTAAAGAAAGGAGATACCCTGGTAATCATTGATAACAGCGAGTATGCGGCTCAACAGCAGGAAGCAGCAGCATCTTTATTGAATGCCAAAGCCCAGCAGACAATCGTTGCCAGCAATGTGAATACATCGACGCAAACTGCGAAAGTGTATCAGTCGCAGATAGCCGCTGCAAAGGCAAAGCTGGTACACCAGGAACAGGAATACGATCGGTATAAGAAATTATTCGACGAAGAATCGGCCACCAGGCAACAGTTAGAGCGTGTAGAAGCAGCGCTGGCGGTAGCCCGCTCAGATTACAATGCGGCGGTGGACGCCTATCAGGCTTCCCTGGCAAAGATCAATGATGCAAAAGTACAGCAGAGCGCATTAGATGCAGAGATCAAACGAAGAGCAGCGGTGGTAACAAAGAACGATCTGAATGTTTCCTATACTATTATCACTGCTCCGTACGACGGCAAGATGGGGCGCCGTACTATACAGCCAGGGCAGCTGGTTCAGGCCGGACAGGTAATGGCCTATATTGTTGACTGGGAAGCAGGCAAATGGGTGGTTGCGAATTTTAAAGAAACGCAGATACGTCATATGCATGTTGGCGAAACCGCCAGCATTATAGTGGATGCCTTTCCGGGAAAGAAACTGAAAGGCAAAATAGAATCGCTGTCCGGTGCCACCGGAAGCCGTTTTTCGTTACTGCCGCCGGATAACGCTACTGGTAACTTCGTAAAAATAGCCCAACGGATACCGGTACGTATCCGCCTGGAAGGCAGTCCGACAGAGCTCCGGGACTTGTCTGCCGGTATGAATGTAAATGTATCCGTTGCAAAAGAGCGTCAATAATTATGGGACATAGCAAACAGGTGTTCAGGTCGTGGGTACCTGAGTGGTTGATAAGATTAACGATCATCCTGGTACTGTTTCCAACAGTGATGCTGTTCGCCTTGTCGACGGCTAACGTTAACGCAGCTACGGGATTTTATGGAGCCGAACCCCAGGACATACAATTTTCCATGTTGGTGTATTACGCTGCCCTCGTGGCTTTCACGCCATTGGAAAAAAGATTCTTCAGCCGCGTGGCTACGAAGGAGTATTTTCTTATCTGCCTGGTCAGCCAGGTATTTGTGACGTACTGGTGTTATCATACACGTGAGCTACCGGTGCTTTTCATTTGCAGATTTCTGCAGGGAATGATCAATTGCGGGGTGACGAGTATTTGTCTGACATTGCTTTTTAGCCGCTTGAAATCTGAGCACGCTAGGGAAGTGGGCTACGCTATTTTTTATGGAATGATCCTGTGTTCCGGGTCTCTGACATCTTTGGTCACTGCGCAGCTGGTAGACGATAATGAGTACAACGTATTATACAAGATGAACATATACGCATTTGTACCCGGGGCTATTTTGTTGCTGCTGTTGATGAACCGTGTGCACCTGGTAAGGAAAGTACCCCTTTATCAGCTCGACTGGACCAGCTTCCTGCTTTATTCGCCGATGCTGATTCTGCTGGGCTACATTTTTATATACGGACAGCAGTATTACTGGTTGGAAGATGCCCGCATTGTGTGGAGCATCGTTGGAATCATTTTCCTGGCGATGGTATTTGTAATCCGCCAGCAGCATCAGAAGCGACCATTTATCAATGTTAGTGTATTTAAGTCCAAAACGTTTCTGTTCGGCATCATGCTATTGGGAGGTCTTTATCTGATCAGGGGCGCATTTAATATAACAACCGGTTATTTTTCAACGGTATTGGGTATGGATCCGATTCACACGTATGAGTTGCTGGGCTATAATCTCGCGGGAATTGTGGCTGGAGTGAGTATTTCAGCGAGACTGATGGTAAAGAAACGGCCATTGCAGTTTATCTGGCTGGTTGGATTCTTCCTGCTGCTGGTCTTTCATGGAGGCATGTATTTCCTGTTCGCGTCAGAAGCGGATCAATCGACTTTTATACTGCCGCTTATCATTCAGGGCCTTGGCGCGGGGATGCTACTGACGCCAATTGTGTTGTTCATCATTTCATCGGTGCCGGATGCTCTCAGCGTGTCGGCATCTACCTCCGGTGTTTTTATCCGCTTTGCCTTTTTTGCATTGAGCACGGCGTTGATCAATTATTTCTCTTTGTACTACAGTAAAATTCATGGCATGCGGCTCAGCGACGGGATTTCCAGGATCGATAATGGTTTGCCGGAGAGGCTGCATACATATCAGGTGGCGTTGCAGTCGCGCGGGCTGATGGCAGATCAGGCGTCAAAGTTGGCGCCAGGGTTGCTGGATAGAGCTATCCAGAAGCAGGCGTTTTTGAAGTATGCGATGGATTATTATGAAGTGACGGCGGTATTTATTCTGTTGCTGATGTTGTTGATTGTGATGACGCCGTATATTAACAGGACGATTATTAATGTGAAGGCGAAGCAACCGGCGGCGGCAACGGTGTAAGGGGGATGTAGATTAATCTGGCTTCATGCTTTGGCAATGGGGTATAGGTTAAATAGCCAGAGTTTTCTATTAATTCTAAAGAATTGGACGTATGTAAAAGGGAAGTAATTGATAATCTTCTCTATTTTAGTTGAATATTGTATTTAACATAATATAAATTATAGGAATTTTAAAACACCGTTCAACTGATCTAATTATTTATAAGCACACTGCCTGTTCGCCGCCTTGTTCGGCTCCAACCTGCACATCGACATCTATATTTACCCATAACTCGTTATATTTATGATAATCAAAATTTCTTTCTGAAATTCGCCAGCAGAAATTAAAACTTTCATTACCCATTGACAGAAAAAGACAAAACTGATTTTAGGTATTAAGATGTGATTATTAATCCCTCATTTTTATTCCCCTATTATCAGTAATTATCGTTGCAAGACAAGAAATTTTACTAAACCTCGCTAGTGATGACTAGACCCATTATATTTGGAGAAATTGATAACATTAAAGAAGGCCATCATTTTAAAGACCGAAAAGAAATGATGCCGACGAGTTTTCACAGAAGCTGGGGCTCTGGGATTGACGGAAATGTACGGGATGGTGCTGCGGCAATTGTTTTATCCGGTGGTTATGAAGATGACTTTGATTATGGTGATGAAATTATATATACTGGAGCTGGCGGGAATGATCCCAACACCGGGAAACAAATAGAGGATCAAACCTGGGATAATAGAGGGAATGCAGCTTTACGTCGAAGCTGCGATCAAGGATTACCTGTTAGGGTCATCCGTGGTTATACTCATAAATCCGATTTTTCTCCCAAAAAAGGATATCAATACGCTGGATTATATAGTGTAGTTGATGCCTGGGAAGAAATAGGCCAAAGCGGATTTACAATTTGTAGATTTCGTCTGTTGTATAGTGGAGATAGTGAATCAAGGTCTACTCCAGAACAAAATGAATTAGATTATAGCCAACGGGTCAGTCGGCGAAAACAAGGAACTATCTTGCGCATTATGCGGGACACGAGTATCACTCGCGATATCAAAAAATTATATGATTGTAAATGCCAAGTATGTGGGTTCGCCATCGTCACTCCATCGGGACGATATGCTGAAGGCGCCCATATACGACCACTCGGCCGCCCTCATAATGGGGATGATAATCCTAATAACGTCATCTGCCTTTGTCCTAATCACCACGTAATGCTCGACAAGGGATTATTTTCAATTAATGATCAACTACAATTAATCGGCGTTTTATCAGGAGAATTAGCGATTCGTAAGGGTCATAGCATCAATAAATCTAACTTAAAATATCATCGAGATCATCATGGCTATAATTGAGGTTGTATGCGGTATTATCTTCAAGAGTAATAAAATTCTTCTTTGTAGAAGGAAACCTAATAAATTCCTGGGGGGCTATTGGGAATTTCCTGGGGGCAAAGTAGAAATTGGTGAACAGGAAGAAGATTCTCTACGTCGTGAGCTACAGGAAGAACTTGGCATGAAAGTCACAGTGGATCGACATTTTAAAACAATTACTCACCACTATGATGCTTTTACCATCAGGCTTATTTCGTATATCTGTACATTTGAAGAAGCTACTTACAGGTTAACTGATCATGATCAATACGAATGGGTAAACCAACGTTCCCTGAATACCTGGAACTTGGCTCCTGCCGATATACCTATTGCTAATGAACTTGTAGCATCTTCTAATGTTACTCCTTAATTACCACATACTCATTCCTCGCCAACGCCTGTACCAACTCCAACACAATTCCCTCCACATCCGCTCTTTTCGGCACAGGATTTTTCTGCAGATAAAATATCTGCGACTTATCAAAAAAATCTACCACATCATTAACCGTCGTAGGATCATTCTTTTTTGCATTGGAATAAATGAAAAAAAGTATCAACGAGTTAATCCAGTTGTAGTCAGATATTCTCACGATATCTCCTGAGGATTGCTTATATAAAACACCATATGGTTCTTCAAAAAATACGCGATCCTGGTTTAATATAATTGTTCCCTTCATGTCCATTATAGATTAATTTCCTGTTGATCGCCGACTCCGATTTTAACATCCGGATTTTTCGCGGTGTATCGGACAGCATTGTAATGCATATACAAAAATTCATATCCCAGCAGTTCATGCAACCGTTCCTTATGCGTGATCAATCTGTTCAGCATCATGTGCACCAGGCTCGACATCAGGCTGAATGGATCAACTGTCAGCTGTTGTTTTTCTTTCAGTGCCAGAATTGCCTGCAGTGCCTCTTTTAACGCCGCTTTACGCTGTTTAAATAATGGGATGATTTCTCTGAACTTCCCGGTATGATCATTTTCTCTATTCAGCAAGTCTGCTATGTCTTTTTTATGCAAGGCGTATTTTTCGTTGATTTTCTTCATGGAAGGCTCAAACTCTTTCTGGTATTCCTTCCTTACGGCATCTACAAAATTAATTTTTTCCTGTAGCGTTAATCCGAGATCTGCCAGCAGATCATCTGTGAGCCTCAACCCGATTAGAAATGCCAGGTTGGGATTATTCTTGCGCTGTAAGTAGCCAATAACAGGCAACGCGAACAAACTATCGATAAAAAATATGGTTTCACATATTTCCATAGATGTTGATCCATACCGTTCAATTTCCCTGGAGTAAGTATCGGGTTGTATTTTCCAGATCAGGTTGCCGTATTCTGATTCAGAGATGTCTGCATTTATGAGGCGCGACAGCTCACTTGCCTTATCCGGGCTTGTTAGCAGGAAACGAAGCCTGATATGATAATCCGGATCCTGGTATTTTATAAAGAACCATTTGGAAGCAAGCCCTGATTGGGCAATCTTGTTCATCATCGGATGAATGACTTCACTGAGAATCAGATCGGCTGAACTAATGCCACAATAAAGTTTTACATAAAGCCATTCACTGCCTAACCCAAAATTTCTTTGTGGCAAATCCGCGATGTCAAAAGGAACGTCTGCTACCCTGATCTTTGTAGTATTTAATATCGTGGCTACATATTGATGATTATACCGAGGCACTGCTCGTTCTTCATTTTTCCAAAGCACCTCTTTCAATACAACGGCAGTTTTATTCCTGATGACCTTTAACCAGTTATTAACGGATCTCAGATCAGAAAAGTCGACGTACAGCTCATTGTCACGGTCGATGTATAAAACCCGCTCTGCGATATTATATTGCGCTCTAAGCTTCGCCACTTTTTCAGCCAGCTTTTCCTTTTTCTCATTTTCCAACTCACTGATAGCCTGCATAGGTAGATTCCAGGTTGCGAGCGACAGAATTGTTTCTTTGTAACAGATCCGGGGCACAAAATTCAGCAGTGATGAAATCGTGTTGATGGAGAACCCGATCAGCCTGTTGCTGTATTCCTGTTGCAAGTCGCCCCAGAAATGATACAGCGGCAGACTGTTCAGGGAGCTATGCGTATGCATATGTGTTTTGCAGGGAATGATTCTTTTGTTCAGCGATTTAGAAAAAAGAATGATCTGATTGAACGCCACCTTTACATAAATATCATTGATTGGAATGACGTTCTTTTGATCAGTGGAGGCTATGGCCAGATAAGGCAGTTCATATCGTCTGAAACCGGGATACATAAGAATATTCGAAATCCGGTCATCCGGTAAATGTACTATTTCAACGTATATAGCATTCTCTATTACACTTTCTTCATGTTCAACAATCTTTTCCGCAACATCCCTGATCTCCTTATTTCCATAAGTAAATCTTGCCAGTAGTTGTGCAGCAGACGGACCGCCAAAGAATTCTGCAAAAACGGTTTGACGTTCATCATCCTGTAACCTGAAGATGGCCGATATTGACCTCGGCAACTGACTCCAGTCAACATTCCCAGGCTTATATCCTTGTGGCGGACTACATTTATCCAGGTGTATACTTTGCCTGTGTTGATTACCGGGCTGCTTCAGGATTTCCAGCAACCAGTTTTCTACCCGAGACAGCTCTACCTGTCTGCCTCCCCCCTCTCCCCCATTGCCCAGCGGAATATCATCTACTAATGGAGAGCTCTTCTTTTGTTTGTTTACCGGATAACCTATGCCCAGGTCCGTATCCAATACTTCTACCAATGGCACAAACGCCGTATCATACCTGCTTGTAAATTTCGATTTAAACTTCTCGATATTGTTATTAAACATCACACTCCCTCCATTCAGCTCAAGCATAAATTGAAGCGCCTCAGTCAATTCTTTCTTTATAGATTCCCGAATAGGTACTGTTGTTGTATCATAGCGCCTGTAGGCATCTACGTGAAAGGTTTTGTCTTCCACAATAACTGGCTGCAGCATCCTGATTTTATCGATGATGCGCTGGTATTCTTCCACTCTGTTGGCTGGTTGTTCATCCAACTTTTTTAGATCTGCAACTGTGCTATTGAGAATATCCAGTATACTCAAAGCATACCAGTTCTCTGATCTTTCATAAATATTTGTCAAATGCCTGATTACCTGTAAAATGTAATCCTCCTCGTTGGTTGTTGCCACTTCAAACTCAGATATCAATACCTGCGATGCGATCAGCTCTTCTACAAATTGCGTTGCAGCAGTTTCATCAACGTTTTCAGCGATGATAACTTTTGTCAGTTCATCTTTGGTAATCCCGTTTCGGCTGCACGCCAATACTTTCGTGATATACTGGTTTTGAACAATCGCAGATATTTTCGATTGACGGAATTCCCGGAGATAAGTGTATTCAATATACCGGATCTCTTTATTGGCAGGATAGATACTGTTGTTCGGAAAAAATAAGATGTATTTGGCCAGATATGGCATTTGTAAAAAAAGGCCGGTCATCCGTTGCAGGAAATACATATCGAGGCGTGTATGCCGGTACAGCGTTGCTTTTTTTGCCGTTTCCGGAACGTCGCTGTCATTGATCTTATTGAAACGCGCGACACCCACGGTTGAAAATAACCCGAAAGGCGTACAACGTGTGCTCATCCTGGAATAATACCGCAGCAAACCATTGATGATCTTTTGCTTGTCTTTTTCCTCTTTGATTAACCCTTGTTTATAAAGCAGGCATTCCTTGTACAGTACAGGTGATGCGATATAAATAGCTTCTAAAAAGAAATCATCATTCAACAGCCGGTCGATGTCTTCTTCTCTGAAAGCCGGCCTGAGTGGCAGGATCGGCGACCGCACGATAACTTCATCCAAAAACTTAATAGGAGATTTTGCCATGTCGATTTATCTGTTTTGAGATGATACCTTTATTGATTCCACAACTGCGAATAATAGCCATTCATTGTTACCAGATCATCATGAACACCCTGCTCCTCAACGGTGCCGTCTTTAATGACAATAATCTTATCTGCATTCATGATGGAGCGTAACCGGTGGGTAACTATGATGATTGTTTTATTATTTTTTTTCAGGTCGATGATGACATTTTGAACAACCCTGTCGCTGATACTGTCCAGGGAAGAAGTTGCTTCGTCCATGACCAGGATATCGAAATCACGGTACAATGCCCGGGCTATACTCAATCGCTGTTTTTGTCCCCCCGAAAGATTGGTGCCATTTTCGCCGATATAGGTGAGAAAACCACCAGGGAGCGTTTCAATAAATTCCAGCAATTCCAGTTGTCTGCAGATACCCACTACTTTTTCAATATCCGGGGAGGGATCGCCTACAGCGATGTTTTCAATGATGTTACCGGCAAACAGTGTAACGGTTTGTGGTATAACGCTAATGGCACTACGTAAGGATTCGGTAGCTACGTATTTCAGATCAAACTCCCCGATGAATATTTTGCCGTTATCGATGTTATATAATTTCAGCAACAGGGAAATGACGGTACTTTTGCCGGAGCCGCTAACACCTACGAGGGCTGTGATTGTTCCGGGCTCAATGCTGAAAGACAAATCATTCAACACTTTAGCGCGGGAACCGTACCTGAAATGAACATTTTCGAAACGGATCTTTTGTACGCCCGACTTCAAACTGATCTTGTCATCATCCGATTCCTTTTCAAGATCCATTATCTCAAACAAACGGTCGGCCGCAATCAATGCTTCCTGTATAGACCGGTTAGATGTTACAATAGATGCAATAGGGCCGGTAAAATATCCGATTAACGAATAAAGTGAGAACAGCTCTCCCGGGGTCAGGTTGTTTTTAAAAATATAGTAAGTACCTACCCAGAACAATACAATAGTCATCAACTTAGAGAAGACGTCTCCTGCAAAAAAGATCCTGAGATTATTAACGGAAACTTTGTAAATGCCTTTCAGCAGATCAACAAAACTTTCTTCTGTTTTTAGATTAGAGAATTGTTGGAGATTGAACACCTTGATGGTTTCCATCGCATTCACACTTTCCACCAGCTGGCTTTCCAGGTGGGCAGATCGTTCCATCACGGTTCGCGCTGTTTTCTTATTCAGCCGGTTCGATATAAAATAGAGCAGGGCGTAGAATGGAAGGCTAACTGATAAGATCAACGCCATTTTCACATTGTAGGTGAACATCAGGATAAATGAAAACACAACAATACATATGTTCACCAGGAAAGTCACCGCTACATCATTGATAAAAGTGCGAATCTTGATAGCATCATTGATGCGGCTGATGATTTCACCGGTCCGCATATTATTGAAAAACGACTGCGGCAATTCTGTCAATTGCTTGTAGTAGCCTAATATCAGTTTCACATCGATGATCTGTCCGACCTTGATATTGAGTACTCCCCTGAGGATACCTATCACCAGCTGGATGCCTGTAATAAGTATAAGAGCGATACTCAACAGGTTCATCAGGTTCCCGTTATAATTCGGCAGTACATAGTCGGTGATCTTTTCTATATAGATAGAAGTAGCAAGCCCAAGTACTGTATAAAGAAGTGCGCCGAGGCCAAGCTGAAACAGGTTGCCTTTATTAGGGCTTACGATTTGCCAGAATTTACTCCAGTGCGACTCTCCTATTTTTTTCTTTTCGAAGTTTTCGCCGGGCCTCAACAATACCATGAATCCCGTCCACTCTTCATAGAACTTTTGCAAGGTGATCGTCTTCAGGTCTCCCTTTTCGGGATCCATTATCCGGATCTTGTCTCTAGCCGCCTTATATACGACGATATAGTGTGGATATTTCCCCTGAGCAAGCACATGCGCAATAGCTGGCAGGGCAATTTCCGGAAACTTCCCGTCCTTTTCAATTTTTACACCCTTTCCCTCAAACCCCAGGCGCCTGGCACCTTCTACAAGCCCCAACAAAGTAGTACCTCTTCTGTCGGTATTTACGTATTGCCTTACTCTCGCAATCGGTATCTGTAACTTGTAGTAGGCACTGATACTAGCCAAAGCCGCCGCTCCACAATCCATGGGATCATGCTGTTGTATTTTTACTCCTCGCATATAATTATCTCAATGCACTAAGTTTAAATATTCTTTTTATGCGGTTTAATTCTGTTCGGGGCTAAACCAATCATTTACTTTCGTAAAGGCCAGCTGCCACAAGCTTTTGCGCCCGACATAGAAAAAGGTTTTGCCTGTCATGCCTTTGATCAGGCTTCCCTTATAACCGTTTTTCAGTTGCAGATAATTTTTATCCAGTTTGCATCTCACCATATAATACGGCTGATTATTGACAACAGTCACATCTTTGAAGATCTCAAAAACAGCGCCTTTCAAAGTGCCCCAGTCGTAATAGTTGTAGGCATCAATTTGTATTTTCACGGGCTGCCCCGTTTTGATATAGCCGATATCCTTTGGCTGTACCAGGCAGGCTGCTATCAAACCAGTATCAGGTACTATTTCAGCGAGTTGTTGTCCTGGTTGTACAAAAGAACCCTGTTGTATTCCCTCTGCTTTAAAACCAATCCCCATTGTATTAGCGATGACAATACTATTGGTGATTGGCTCTACCAGCTGGTTTTCCTTGATATTCAGGTTGCTTTTTTCTGTTGTATACTGATACCTGTCGGTTTCCATCTGTGACTTGAATTTGCTGGCCAGTAAATCCATATCCGACCGTGCCTGGTTATATTGTAACTGCGACTCTTCAAACTCGTTAGAAGAGATTACCTTCTCGCCAAAAAGCCATTTGTTACGCTCATAGCTTTTAGTGATTCTGTCCAGTTTGAAGACCAGTTGCTTCTTCTGATCCAGGTAATTTTGATAGGCCACCTGGTATTGGCTGGTGTGTAAGTTCAACAGTGAATCATGAGATAATGAGCGAAGTATTAAAGAGATATCGTACAGGGATTCTTCAATGATCGACTTCCTGCCCTGCGTCAGCATTAATTCAGTTCTGACAGCCGTATTATTAATTACCAGCAGGGTGTCACCTCTACTTACGTTTACGTTATCAGTAATATTCAATTTAACGATCTTGCCTGCCACCGGCGCAATCACCTTCTCCTTAAGCTTGATGGATTGTACAGTAGCAGCAGACGATGTGGTCACATCAACACGGATCACCGGAAGCAGCACTACTATTGCGATCACAACAAACAGCAGGAAATTATAGAGAAAATTAGAGCGCGAAGAAAGTGTACTCAGGTAAGAAAAACTGTCTTTTTCTGCATTTAGTAACAATACCTTTTTTTCTGCCGCTGGATGATTATTCATATTATACTCTTATAGTAACCCTGCATAGATTTAAGAAAAAGCCGGATAATTTATCCGGCCTTTTCTATTTCACGAAAAGCTGCTTAGTTAATGCATTACATACCAGAGGAATTTCCCCATCATGTAGCCAATGTAACTAACTGATATCAAAATAACGACTACACAAATAATCTGTGCAAAATCACTATTATTATCAAACGATATTCTTTTAAGAAAATCCATATAAGAGTAGTTTAACTTTGATTAATTGGTTTGTCGTGGTTTGAAGAAGCAGTTGCTAACTATTTCGCATTAGCCTCAGCTTCTTTATAACCCACATAAACGCTTACACAAAAAAGTGAAGTAGCAACGAGGGTGATTGTCCAGCTTCCGCCGCTGTCAACCATTTCCATCTGGTCGTCAGATAACTCGGTTACTGTTCTTTTTTCAAACATGGGTTGTGACATATTGGGTTTGTTGAATACCAATTCTTTTTCCATAAATCAAAGTTTTTGAATAAACGTGTAATTAAACAGAAACCTGTGGGGCTTAGTGAGTCGCGTAATAAAGCGCCTTACCACAGTAGTAGCCAATAGCAGCTGCACCTGCAGCAATGCCAACGCCGGCAGCGACAGCGCAAAGAACGGTAGTGCCGCCGTCAACTTCGAGCATTTCTTTTTCAGAAAGTTCGGAAACTGTGCGTTTTTGCATTAAAGCTTGTTTAGAAGGTACTGCTACAAAAGGTACGCTCTGGAGTTCCAATGTGGGATTGTACATTTTTTTTGATTTTTTTGGTTAAGAAATAACAATGTGTAAGCTTACAGACTTTATTATCGGACAGATAAATTACGCGTTTATAGTTAACATATACGTGCTCAGGTTTTTGTTTTTGGGTTCAGGGTTATTAGTTGCCGCTATATTTATGCAGCAGATCTAAAATAGTATATCCTGTCAATAAAAAACAAATTTTTTTTCATAAATATTTTCAGCGCGCTAAAAATATGATTACATAAATATCCGGAGAACCTGATCTGTCTTGTGTTTTTTTATTTATTATTGTGGTTAACAACCTTGTTATATTTTTTAACTCATGAGAAGTTTAGTTATTTGTCCCAACGATTTCCATTTATCATATGATTCATGTATTGCTTCCGGCTCCACTGAACTCCACGGGCAACCGATACATTTCGCACTGATCGAACGTCCGGAACCTGCATTCGACCCACACAAACAGACAGATCATGTTTTGGTGCAGAAGAAAGCTTTTTCCTGCAATTACCGTGATATAGCATATATGATCCTTGCGCAACAGAAGATCAATGAAGCCGGAAAGGAAATAAAATTTCGACCTATTGGGTCAGAATTCTGCGGCGTCGTTGTGGAAACAGGGAATGATGTTACACATCTAAAGAAGGGCGACCGGGTTATTCCGAATGCTTTCTATCCATCACCTCACCCGAAGGTTGCCGCCGGAGTGGCCACTAATTGTGCTTCTAATGAATACGAGATATTTCATGCAGAGAAACTAGTGAGCATACCAAACGTGATGCAGGATGAGATCGGCGCTGCTTTTACGATCGGCGCACAAACTGCATATGCCATGATCGACCGGCTTCAGATCAATGAGAACGGAAGAATATTAATTACAGGCGTTAATAGCAGTACCTCTTTATTCGTACTGAATATGTTGCATGGACTTGGCTTCAGAAATATTTCCGGTATTTGCAGAAATGATCAATTTATACCCCGGCTCAGAGCTTTGGGGCTAAATAACATTTTCCTGATACCTGCGCAGTCAAAAGATAGTTTAATTGATATACCAGCAATCAGGGAAGATATTATCCGTCATGGCAGGTTTGATTATGTGATAGATCCATTTGCCGATTCAAACCTGCTGAAATGTTTGAGCGTTATGGCGATGAACGGAAAGTATATATATTGCGGTATTTCCGATCAGGTGAAATTCTCCGAACAGATCATCAACTCGAGCCATTTCCAGCATATTCTGACTGCTAATATTTCAATTATCGGGAATTGCCTGGGTAGTTCAGAACACCTTGAAAAATCAATCAAGCTGTTTGAGCAACAGAAATTACCTGTATTGCTGGATGAAGTGATAGAAAATGATATAGCCCGTTTTTTTGAGAGATCGTTTGTTGCGCGTGATAAGTTCGGGAAAGTTGTTTTCAAATATAGATAGTGCTTAGCCTTTAGAAAAATGCAGCGAAGATGATCTTGTATTAGAAGTACTATACTTTGCTGCATTTTTCTAAAGACTAAAGGCTAAAGACGTTCACAAATTCAATCACCTCGCCATCCACTCCATACACCAGTGCGTTGTGCACTTCCAGCGGGGGATCTCCCAACAACAACACTGATGGCGCTATACAACTCGTTGCACCGGCTGCCAGTGCATCCTCATAAGCTTTCACTACATCCACAACATTTAGTGCCAGATGCAGCAATGCTCCAGCCACCGGCTCTTCGCCAGGTTGTCTTCTCCGGCCCTGTGCAGCAACGTTTGCATGTTGGTCAAAAATTTCGATGAAACTGTTGGTGCCCGGAATCCTCAGCAAAGCTGCATATTCGATATTGAACTCCGGCAAAGTCCAGTGATGATAAGGCTCCAGGCCAAGCGCCTCATAAAATCTGATAGTAGCTTTGTAATCTTTTGCCTGTATAGCTACATGATGTATTCCTGTTATATTTGTCATGATGCAAATGTAACAGGACGATCATTCTTAAAAAGGTACTGAGAAAATTGTTAGTGCCTTGTTAATGAAGTTTCCTTACCTCAAGGCGCTGGGCACTGTAGATCCCCGAATGTCCGCTGAAATAATAAGCCGTAAAACAGGCCACCGCGAAATACAACACGTGTGTGGTGCCAAATAATTCAATACCCATCAGTGTGCAGGCAATCGGAGTATTGGTAGCTCCGGCAAAAACGGCAATGAAACCAAGACCGGCAAAGAGATCTACCGGTGCGCCCAGTAACAACGCCAGTGTATGGCCCAGGGTGGCGCCAATAAAAAACAGTGGGGTCACCTCTCCCCCTTTGAAACCCATGCCCAGGGTAACTGCCGTGAAAACCAGTTTCCAGAGCCAGCTCCAGTTATTTATGTGACCGTTAGGGTCAAACGCAGCGAGGATACTAATGCCATCTGCTGACTTGCTACTGACGCCGAGTCCCAGGTAATCGGAGGTACCTGCCAGGTAGTTTAGTGCAATAATCATAACGCCCCCCACTACAGGAACCAGCCAGGGAATTTTAATATAGTCGTTTGCGTTAGCTTTGATGCTGTGTATCAATTTGGAGAAAAGAAAACTACTCAGGCCGAAAGCCACTCCGCCAACAATCACCTTGCCCAGTAACCAGCCGTCTATATGAATGAATGGTACCGCCTCCATCAACGCTTTCCCGGTATAAGTGATCTGGTAATGGGTGTGATGTATGCCCCAGGCACTGCAAACAATATCTGCAAACACGGCTGCTATCAGGCAGGGAATCAGGGCATCATAGCGCATTACTCCAATGGCCAATACTTCCAGTGCAAACACCGCTCCTGTCAGCGGTGTACCGAACACAGCTCCAAAACCCGCGGCGATACCGGTTGTCAGCAATATTCGTATATCCAACACCGATAGGCCCAGTTTCTTTCCTATCAAACCGGCCATGCTACCTCCGATCTGAACGGCTGTTCCTTCACGGCCCGCAGAGCCACCAAATAAATGAGTAATAATGGTGGTGAGTAACACCAGCGGCGCCATACGTGCAGGGACCCCGCCACCGGGCTGGTGTATCTCCTCCATAATAAGATTATTACCTCTCTCCGCCTGCTTCCCTGCCAGCCGGTATAACCAGTAAATCAGCACACCCGCCACCGGCAACAGGTACAACAACCATTCATGCTCCCAGCGGATATGCGTTACCTGGTCGAGCAGCCATAGAAACAATGCTACCAGCGAACCTACAACAATCGCAACTGGAATTACCAATACAGTCCATTTCAGCAACTGATAAGCAACCGTTAATTGTTCCGGAAAAGTTTTCGTTTTTTTCATATCCTACAAATAGCAGTAAAGAATGGTATCCTGTACCATCAAATATTTGTAGGCGCCATCAGACAGCGGGAGCTGCCGGTTTGGGTCAGGAAGACACCATTTCCTGTTGTCAAACAAAAATACATTTATTCTTTTAATAATCCAGCATAAAATGCTGCTCCCCATAAAGCCGTCTTATCATTATTGACGATATGTACAGGCGTGCTGGCTAATAATTCCGCCATCCGGTCGCCCTGCAGATAGTGATGATAGAACTCCCCGGTTTCCAGCATAACAGCGATCTTCGGAGGAATCCCTCCTCCCAGGAACAGTCCACCGGTTGATTTCATTTTCAACACCAGGTTGCATGATTCTCTCGCCAGATACCGTACAAATAACTCCATTGTTTTCATACATACCGGTACCTTTCCTTCCAGCGCAGCCTTACTGATCTCCGCAGAAGGATCGCCGGCATCCATCGCAGCTTTCAGTGCTGAAGGCTCTTCCATCCCTTTGATATCTCTCAGAAACTGGTAAATATCGTGTATACCCGGACCACTGATGAGGCGCTCCCAGCTTACGATTTCATATTTTTCCTGTAAATACCTGAGTAAAAGAATATCAAGGTCCGTTCTGGGAGCAAAATCCGTATGCCCTCCTTCTGTCGGGAACGGGTGATGGTATGTTCCATCCCAGTACAAGCCGGCCATTCCCAGCCCGGTTCCCGGAGCTATAATCGCCATATTACCGGCATGGTCTCCTGCTCCTCTGTGCAAGGTGGTCAGCTGCTGCGACGATAAAGTAGCCAGTCCGTATGCGGTGGCCTCGAGGTCATTGATCAGCGCTACTGCCTGTATTCCCGTCCCCTGGCGAATCTCCTCTTCACTTAACTCTCTGCTCAGATTAGTCAGCTCTACTTTTCCCCTGACCACAGGACCCGCAACGCCAATGCATATACGTTGAGGCGGCGTATCCTGGCATTCACCAAGAAACTGCCTAATCATGTCAGAAAAGTTCTTATACTCACGGGAGGCATATTTTTCCTCCCTGATCAGGTTTAATTCACCATTCTGAATACTGAATAACGCCAGGTTGGTCTTTGTTCCCCCCAAATCGCCAGCCAGCAAATAGCTTTTCCGGTCGCCATCGTGCGCCGGTTCAACAAAACGTGGAAGATATGACTGCTTTTTCAGTGTTTGCATCGCCGAGGAAGTTTGTTTAAAAATAAGGTTTATCTGAAGAAATTACGAACAGTCTTTAGTTTTTAGCTGTTAGCCGTTAGTAAAAATGCGGCGAATAGGATGTTATATTAAAAATAATTTGATATCCGAGACATTTTACTAACGGTTAAAGCCTTGGAACACCTTTTGCGTCGGGGAAACCGTACCATTCAAACAAAATGCGATATGGAAAGACACACGTATCAGACGGGAATTATCGGCAACTGCGCCTTCCTGGCGCATATCAACAAGAATACGAATATCGACTGGCTTTGCTGGCCCCGCATGGATAGCAGCTTTATCTTCGGCGGGTTGCTGGATCAGAAACGCGGCGGCACTTTCTCCATTTTGCCTGAGGAAAGTTATTCGTCCCACCAGTTCTACATGGAAAATACCAATATCCTGTGTACTGAAATTACCACTACGGCCGGGAGCTATCGCATCACCGATTTCGCGCCCCGCTTTATGCAATACGAGCGCTTCTTCAAGCCACTGATGCTGATCCGCAAAATAGAACCCATGGAGGGGTCGCCCAGGATTAAAGTGAAATGCGAACCTGTATACGACTACGGCGCCCGTAAACTCAGGCCCAGAAGAGGCAGCAGCCATGTGGAATATGTTGGAGGCGATGAAAGCATCCGGCTGACCACCAACATCGCAGTGAGTTATATCATCGACGAGGAATATTTTGTGCTGAACGACACCAAGTACCTGATACTTACTTATGGGCATCCGCTGGAAGCCCCACTGGCTAGTACCGCCGAACGGTTTCTCCGGGAAACAGTCCAGTATTGGCGTACCTGGATCAAGCATTCCTCTATCGCCAATTATTTTCAACCCTACGTGATCCGGTCGGCCCTGGCGCTTAAAATACACCAGTTCGAAGATACCGGCGCTGTCATTGCCGCCAGCACCACCAGCTTACCCGAATTTCCCGGCAGTGGCCGCAATTGGGACTACCGCTACTGCTGGATGAGAGACTCCTATTATATTATTACCGCGCTTAATCACATCGGGCATTTTGAAGAAATGGAGCGCTACTTCGGCTATATCACGGATATATCCTTTTCCGACGACCTCCGTTATCAGCCGCTTTATGGAATTACCGGCGAGCGGATACTGACGGAAACCATACTGCCTCACCTCGACGGCTATATGAATAATACACCCGTTCGTATTGGAAACCAGGCCTATGAGCACATTCAAAACGATATATACGGACAGGTACTGATTTCCATGCTACCATTATATACTGATCACCGCTTCGTATTTTCAGAGCGGAAAGATTCCGGCAGGTGGCTGGATTTATTATTAAAGAAGATAGAAAGAACGATTGATGAGAAAGATGCGGGCATATGGGAATTCCGCAATATGGCTAACATCCATTGCTATACGAATCTGTTCCAATGGGCAGGCTGTTCTGCTGCTGAGAAAATGGCACGCACTATTGGCAACGAAACGCTGCTGCAAAAGGCAATTGCGCTGAAAGAAAAAGCAGCCGCCCACATCGAAAGCTGTTACGATCCTGTACGGAGAGTATATACCAATGCAGCAGGTAGTCAACATCTCGATGCCAGTACCCTGCAGCTCATCATGATGAACTACCTGGACCCGACTTCTGAAAAAGCGCGCGACCATCTCGCCGCCTTGGAAAGAGAGCTCAAAACTCCGGAGGGGCTCTTCTACCGCTATCTTCATTCCGATGACTTCGGTAAGCCCAAGACCACTTTCCTGGTTTGCGCTTTTTGGTACGTAGAAGCACTTGCCTGTGTAGGCCGGCTGGACGAAGCCCAACAGGAATTCAACCGCCTGCTCCAATATTCCAATCACCTCCTCCTTTTCAGCGAAGACGTCGACGCTGAAAGCGGCGGCCAATGGGGCAACTTCCCCCAGGCGTACAGCCATGTAGGATTAATGAACGCTGCATATAGGATTGCGATGAAGCTGGATATGCCGATATTTTTGTAATTACGAATTAAAAATTACGAATTACGAATTATGAGCGAAGACCTAAGCGAGTAATATCATTTATTATTATTTGCTTAGGTCTTCGCTCATAATTCCTAATTCGTAATTTTTAATTCGTAATTCTATTCAGGGTTCTCAGCAAATGCCGCACTTCATGATAACTCCTCAGATAATACTGTGCGGCCGACACCTGACTGCCCACCTTAACTGTAATGGCTTTGTGCGGGAGCGCTTTAAAAATGTCTTCGTCGGTAACGTCATCTCCCATAGCCATTATAAAATCATATCTTTTGTGATTCATCCAGCTGAGGGCTGCTTTGCCTTTGTTAATCTCTATATTCTTTACCTCTATTACTTTATCACCGGGTAATGCCTGCAGACCTTTATCAACAGTATAATAACGGAGGGTGGTCATCAATTCATTGGCGCGTTGTTCTCCGAGGCCTGATTCTACGTTACGGTAATGCCACACGAGGGAGAAACTCTTTTCTTCGATAAAAGAACCTGGGGTACGGTCGGCGACCTGCTCTATGATGGGCTGGATTTCCTGTTTCCATTTATCGTTAAGTCCGGGTAACTGATACCACTCTCCTTCCCTGGTTTTCTGCCAGGCACCATGTTCCGCAATAAGATCCAGCTTCATATGGCCAAACCACTCCCCCAATGTTTCATGCTTCCTGCCACTAATGATCACCAGGTCATTCCCCGGGATAGCGGCCAGTTCCCGCAGCAGCTGATAGAGATCCGGATCAGGTGAGGCCATGTCTATATCCGGCTGAAAACCAACCAGGGTGCCGTCGTAATCGAGAAATATAATGCGCTTCTTAGCATGGGAATATTGCTGCCGGATCAATACGGCGGTTTCCTGGTTCACGCGCCGGGCAAGCATGTTCTGTTGCATTTCATTCACTTCCTGCAACCGGGTCGTAAATAACTTCACCCAGTGATGGATATTGAATTTAGCGACGATGGAACGCATTTGTTTCATCCGTCGCTGTTGCTCTTTGAGCGGCATGTTCAGCGCATCCACAATGGCTCTTGTAATAGCTCCTATATTGTTGGGATTTACGATGATCGCATCAATCAACTCTTTAGATGCACCAGCCATTTCACTGAGGATCAGTACGCCATCATTATTATTGCGGCTGGCTACATACTCTTTGCTGACGAGATTCATGCCGTCGCGCATAGGCGTAACAAGGCAAATATCGGCGAAGTTGTAGAGCGCAGACAGTGTTTCCAATGGAAATGAACGATAGAAATATTGAATCGGATGCCAGGTCAGCGTGCGGAAACGAGCGTTGATATTACCTACCTGTTTATCTATCTCATCTCTCAATTCCTTATACTGCGGCACGGTATCGCGGGATGGTACTACAATCATATATAATACCACCTTGCCTGCATATTCAGGATGCAGTTGCAGCAGCAGCTCAAACGCCTGCAGGCGTTGCAGTATGCCCTTGCTGTAGTCCAGCCGGTCGATCGACAGTACCATACGCTCCTGCTGGAAATTCTCTTTCAATGTTTGCATCTGGTGCAATACCCCCGAATCCTGGCCCATTGCGGCATACTTGTCGAAGTCGATGCCCATGGGGAATGTTTCCGCTACAATGGCGCGGTCGTTGTACGAAACTACATTCGCTGACGTGTTTGCCGGCAGCAGGCGGCTAACGGCGTCCAGGAAATGCCGGGTGTCATCGAACGTATGAAAACCCATCAGATCGGCGCCGAGCATGCCTTCCAGTATTTCTGTCCGCCACGGCAGAAGCCTGAATAACTCATAAGATGGAAATGGAATATGCAGGAAAAAACCGATGGAGATCTCCGGCATTTCTGCACGGATCATCCCCGGTAACACGAGTAGCTGATAGTCGTGTATCCAGATTGTATCGCCGGGCTCCGCTACTTTCATAATAATATCCCGGAATTTTTTATTTACCTGATAATAGGCGTCCCAATACACCTGGTCATAGTGGGCATAAACGGCCATATAGTGGAAAACAGGCCACAGTGTTTCGTTGGAAAAGCCCTCATAAAAATTGTTGATCTCCTCCTGAGTCAGGAAAACCGGCATCAGGTTCATTTTACGCAGTACCTTAGCCACTTTCTCCTGTTCTTTCTGCTCTGTGACTTCTTGTCCCGGCCAGCCTATCCATATATTATTACCTTCCTTATAGATAGATCCGAGGCCGGTTGCCAGCCCTCCTTCACTGGGTATCAGTGTGTAATCTCCGTCGGTTTCCGTCATCTTAACCGGTAGTCTGTTCGATACAATAATGGTCTTTCGCATAGTCAGTTTATATAATCTATTATCTAAATACATTCATCCGGACTGATGCTATGGAACAAAAAATGAACCCAAACGAAAGAATTAAGAATAGAGGATACAGAATCATAGTGTCGGAGGAACTACAGCACTAAGTTTTCCAACAGTCGGCATCATTGTTTTGGGTGAAGGCGTGGTTGTTACATTACAGATTTTCATCCCCCAAATAAAGCAGCATGCTGCCACCCAGGCAACATGCTGCTTCGGTATACTATCTCATTAGTAGGTATTAGTGACGATAATAGAATTAGTCATGTCATTAAAAGTACCAACCAGGCAAGGTGTACTTGCAGACACTGTATAATTCTTTCCCCCTGCAGTTGAATCAGCAAAATTACTGTTATACAAAATTGCGAGGCGCCCGGCAGGTGTCTTAACACTGGATAGATCATTCGGTTTTATACCTATTGTTGGGAATACCCCGGTGGGATATCCGCCGATAGCCAATGCAACCATATAACCACCGTATTGGCAATTCTGGTAAACCTGGACCCTTAAGGTGTCTGGCGTCGTTACGGTATTTGGAGTATTCAGCAAACTCACATACCGGGTAAAATTCTTAAAACGGCCAGCGTTGGAAGCATCCAACATTTTTATGTAAGGGTACAATTGATTCGGATATGGTTTAAGCCATACGTCCAGTGCATACACACCTCCGGTAGGGTTATAGCGCGCCAGCCTTGTGGTACGCTCACTTGTAAACATAGAGTTCGCAAAGTCCATATGATAAAGCCCGCAGAGAAACGTTTCCCAAAAGCTAATGGCATTTCCCAACTTTAAGCCGATCTTGTTGGTTTTATCCCTGAGCGTATTTCCGGCAGTGTTCCCTTCCATGGAATATACCGCTCTCAAAGTAAATGCAACATATTGCAGCCCATATTGCAGGTAAATTACTGCATCGCGATCTACAAAATCGGTGGTCTTACCACCGGACAGGAGATAGTTGTCTAAAAAAGTGCTATAAGACGACTTTGCTGTTGAGAGCAACGAATTGTCGCTCAGAATATAAGCGGAATAGAACAGAAAACAAATACGAATTGCTTCCCAGTTATTTACCTGATTAACGGTATTTCCATCCTGTAATGTCATATTATAGGCGCCCACCGTAGCCCTCCTCAGTATCCAGCCGTCAACGGTATCCCGGTCCGTTTGCCTGAAAGAGCTACGTACTACTGAATAAGCTTCATAGAATGGTAGAAACCCTGTTTCTGTTGGTCTGTGCCACGATTGTACATTCACTTTAGCCCAGGCTTTTAGTATTTGCGCTGCCTTGTCCAGGTATGGTTGCCTGGCTACTGAATCATCAGTTGCTTCTGACTTAAATGCCAGGGCCATCAGCCTGTTACCATCGGCCCCTGCAGCTGCGGCAGCTCCGGAAACACTGTAGATCGATGAGTATCCGGTAGGCGTATACGACAAAGCGGCATTTGAAGCTGTATCATACAAGTTCTGTACACCATTATTGGCAGCCACATCTGCCTTGAACTGGCTATGTCCCTGCTGGTCGAACAACAGGTTCGTCGAAAATGGTAAAGGAGCTGTAACAGTGCTGGCAAGTGACAGATCTCCACGTTTGCTAATTTTCTCCAATTCATTTTGGCGGCAGGAAATGGCCAGCAGCATTACACCAGCGACCCAGGATAGCCTTGTTGTAGATTTCAAAACGGACATCATATTAGTAGTGTTTAGTTAACAAATCATTCTAAATAAAAACAGCTGCAATACAAGGTCTTCTTCACCTTCCGGCAATTGCTACCAGGTGCTTGTCCTTCAATTGCGGAACTTTCCGGTGCTAACATAACAGATAGTATTGCTTATACTATATAAGACACCAAATAAAGCTAACAGGTGCAGTGCCTGGGGATTTTTTTTCAACGCCTTATTTCAGCCAGCAATCAGATGGCCGGCAAAGCGCAATATTCAGCTGGCGAGGCTATTTGTGTGGGGCTTATTTGTCACCAGGGGCATCGCGTTGTTGCTTAATTTCATATTTTCTATTCCTGACTCTCCTCGTCACTTTATCCACATCTCCGCAGGTGCTCATACTGCACCATTTGCGGGAACCATTGCGGCTATTATCCAGGAAAAGCCAGCCACAGGACGGACATTCCTTAATGGCCGCCTGCCTGCCGGAGGTATAAAGCTCCACGGCCGATTTCACCAGCCACCAATACACCTGTTCCAAAGCGGGTGCATTGAAAATGAGTTTACCATTCCCTTCCTGCCAGGTCATTTCCAGGTTCGCGAATGCTTCGCTGAGGTAGTTGTTAAATTGCAGCAGATCTGTTGCCGCCGGTTTCCTGCCGCCTGCCATCGCCACAAATAGCTGATGCAACAATTCCCTTAAACGGATACTTTTCTCAAAAACCATGGCCGCTTTCTGCGGATAATCTTTTCCCAGTCTTTCGAGCGTATGGAGAATTTTGGGAGATAGCGTCCCGGCATGTTGATACCATTTCAACAAGCCTGCATAGCTATCAAGATAATCAACGGACTCTTTTTTCTTCCGGTTGTCGATGGTGTTGATAAAATCAAGACACAATACTCCGCCGTCCAAACGGAGCTGATCAATGGATTTCCGGGTAGCCATTTCAGGATGATTTTATTGGATAAAACAAAGGTAGCAGAAATTATTAACCAGTAAAATTAGTTTTACTGGTTAATAATTTCTGCTACCTTTCAGGGCCAATTACCTTATTAAGGAAATACTTTAATAATATTAATATAGGAAGATGTAAATCAATTTATTACCACCATAAAAAGAGCGTCAAAAAAGCTGTTTCCAAAGTAATTCTGATACAATTTTACCATTGATCTTTTCATCAGCTCTCCCAATTTACCAGCTATCTGCCTACAAATACATTATTTACTTAACATATACTTCTATAATACCATTTGTGGGTCTTCTGGGAGCCAGGAAACTATCGATCTTATGATAATTTTCTTCCAGATCTTTTCTTAAAGCAAACGGGAAAAAGTTATTCAGGGTTGGGACATACTCATACAATACCAGGTCATAATGATGGTCCTTTACTTTCGATTTGAAGGTAGTCAGCTGGCGGTTAAACATGCCCACACCGAAGTGATACCACAAAGGGTAATCGGGCCCGGTTTCTTCTTTATAGGGCATCGCTGCTGCAAGCGGTGTCAGCTCTGTCATATTCAGTACTTTGATATCTCCCTTCTTCTCTTTTACCACCGGCAAAGCCATGATGCGTTCCATTCCTTTTACAGTAGATTCGGGCATGTATATTTTGCGGAAAGGTTTCAGGTCGGAAAATACCCACGACGACATAGGCACATCTGTAGTGTCGAGGTTGAGCATATAGTTGCGCCGGTTTACCACATTCTCACGCTCCCCGCTTTGCGTAGCTGCCATTTCCTGCGCAGGGAACAACCGGTCTGCAAACCTGCCTACATATTTCCACCAGGTGCCCGACCACCAGAAAAGGATCAGCAAAGTGCCTCCCAGCAGGGTACTGAATTGTTCTGTTTTAATTTGAAGAGATGCACACAAGCTACTGGCAATGAATGCAAATGCAAAACTGTGGAAGAAGATGTTGTTATCGGGCGGTGTATAACTGGTTACCTGGAAAATAGCAGCCTCTCCCAAAATGCCCAGTGTCAGCATTACGAACAGCACCTGCCTGCGGTTCTGCAACCAGGCCCCCCATTGTTTGATCTGAGTGGCCATGCAGAGTATCACCAGCACCACGTATCCTTTAATCCAGTTTGAACTGCCCAGTATTTCATCTGTAAAATCGTTTATGGCTAACCGTGAGCTATGCGGCGGCTGACCATGATTGAACCAATACGCAAATCCTGGCATCAGTGGCACAATGAATATCACAGCAATGATAAAAAACAGACCTATGAAAGCCAGGAGATCCAGCCAGCGCCGGGTTTGCCAGCAATTGTAGGCAGTAAAGGCCAGGCAAAGCATCAGCGCCATACCACCTCCATCCTGTTTTGTAAAAACAGACAGGAAGATGAAAAGTGCAGACGCAGCCATCCAGGCGTACTTACGTACACGGCTATCTGAAAAAAATGATTTCAGCAGGAAAGCGATACCCACCAGCTCGTATACAATCACCGTTTGGTTATACCAGGGCCAGAAGTTGAAGAAGGAATATGAGAGTACAAATACTAACACCGACAGCATCCGCACGCCTGGCGTTACATCCAGGCTACGCAGAATAGAGCGGAAAGCCAAACCACCTATAATATTAATGAATGCCTGTGCCTTCACCAACGTAATCAGCGCGGGACCAAACAGCTTAAAGAAAATGGCCGGTACAATCCAGAAGCCATATCCCAGCGGCGAACCGAAATCTTTAAAGGGTACTTGTCCGGATGAAATCCTGTATGCACCTTCCCATGAAAGAAAAATATTTACACGATAAGGGTATGTCACGAATAAAGGCACCAGGGCAAGAGCAACAATAATCAGTATTTCGATGGCGGCCAGACTGCGGCCTTTGGTAGTATTTACCGGCATATAGATTGGGATTCGCTATAATTTAGTAATGATTGTGTTACACGAGTGGCAGCAAATGTATAGAATTAATTGTAATTTGGCACCGTTAAACATCATCTTTAGATCCCCATGAAGTATATCGCGCTGCTGAGACCCGGCCAATGGTTAAAGAATGCTTTCCTTTTTATCCCGCTTTTTTTTGCCGGAGAAATCTTCGATATCGCAAAACTGAGCAGTATGGCGGTGGCGTTTTTGTCCTTTAGTCTTGTAGCCAGCAGCATCTATATCATCAACGACTTCCGGGATATAGAAGCCGACAGGCAACATCCGGTGAAATGTAAGCGTCCCCTGGCTTCCGGGGCGGTGTCGAAACAGGTAGCCATTGTGCTATTTGTTATCTGTCTGCTGGCGGGGTTCGCCACGGCTTTTCTGATAAGAGAGAAATTTGCGTTTGTACTGGGCATTTATTTCCTGCTGAACCTGCTCTACTGTTTCGGACTGAAAAACATTTCCATACTGGACATCATGATTATAGCCACCGGCTTTGTGCTGCGGGTGAAATGCGGCGGTGTGGCCGCCGGCGTAGCTATTTCGGAATGGCTGGTGATCATGATATTCCTACTGGCATTGTTTATGGCGATTGCGAAACGCAGAGATGATATACTCATTAAACTGGCTTCAGGAAAAGAAATGCGTAAGGCGGCAAAGGGATATAACCTCGATTTCCTGAACATCATGCTGGCCCTCGTATCGGCAGTGATCATTGTTTGCTACCTGATGTATACCATCGCGCCGGAAACACAGGCCCGCATGCATACCTACCGGTTGTATTATACAACACTTTTTGTAATTGGCGGATTATTACGATATTTGCAAATAACCTATGTGGAGAACAACACAGGTTCGCCCACTAAAATCCTATATAAAGACCGTTTTATTCAATTAACCATCCTCCTGTGGATCCTGAGTTTTTATGTGTTAATTTATTTACCGACAGATAAAACATTTTTTGAATAATGCAAAAACGGTTGGCCAACTGGGGAAACTTCCCGGTTGTTGCAAGTGACGAGAATTCCTTTACGCAGGAAGATCAGCTTCGTCAGTATGTGATGTCTCATACACACATTATTGCCCGGGGAAACGGGCGCTGTTATGGCGATGCTTCTCTTGGCAGGCATAGTATATCGATGCTGAAATACGACAAGATGCTGGATCTTGACATCGCAGCAGGTGTCATTGATGTGCAGGCGGGTGTAACGCTCGACCAGATCCTGGATATTATTGTGCCTAAAGGATGGTTTCTCCCGGTAACCCCAGGCACCAAATACATTACGGTAGGTGGTGCAGTAGCTTCAGATGTACATGGCAAAAACCATCATGTGGAAGGTGCCTTTTCCGGGCATATTGAGCATATGGATGTACTGACAGCTTCCGGGGAGAAGATCACCTGCTCGGCTACTCTTCACCCCGATCTGTTCTGGGCCACCTGTGGCGGAATGGGCCTTACCGGGGTCATCACCCGGGTGAAGTTCCGGCTGAAGAAGATATCCACTGCCTATATCCGGCAAACGCAGCTGAAGGCGCGTAACCTCGAGGAAGTGCTCCGGCTGTTCGATGAATACAAGCACTATACCTATTCCATGGCGTGGATCGATTGCCTCCAGAAGGGCGAATCATTCGGTCGCAGTATCCTCATTGTAGGTGAGCATGCCACTCCGGAAGAACTGGATGAACATCAGAAAAAGGCGCCGCTTACGTTGCCGGCTAAACGAAAACTCAGCGTGCCGTTCAATCTGCCGTCATTTATACTGAATACCTTTACGGTTAAAGCATTCAACTGGCTATACTACGCAAAGAACTATAAAAGGGAGATGCATAAGGTTATTCCCTATGAACCATTCTTCTATCCCCTGGACGCCATTCTTCACTGGAACCGTGGCTACGGGAAGGAAGGATTTGTGCAGTATCAATTCGTAGTTTCGCTGGAACAAAAAGACGGGTTGATCGCTATACTCCGCAGGATCAGTGAAAAGGGCTGGGGATCATTCCTGGCAGTGCTGAAAGTTTTCGGTAAGCAGGACAGCCTTATCTCATTCCCAATGGAAGGCTATACCCTGGCGCTGGATTTCCCTATCCGGAAAGGGCTATTTGAATTCCTGGATGAACTGGATGAAATTGTGCTGCAATATGGAGGACGTTTGTACCTCTCCAAAGACGCCCGGATGAAGCAGCATATTTTCTGGAAGAGTTATCCGAATGCCGGCAGGTTTGCCGACATCGTTAAACAATACAATAAAGACGCCCGGTTTGAATCCCTCCAATCCGAGCGCTTATTATTGACTAAATAAAAAATACCGGGAGTTACAAACACCTCACATGTCCACTGTACTACTATTAGGCGCAGGATCAGACATGGCAATAGCCATGGCCAGAAAGTTTGCGTCAGAAAAATACCAGCTCCAGCTGGCAGGCCGCCAGGTATCAGCGCTTATGCCGCTGCAAAAAGACCTGCAGGTACGCTACGGCGTATCTGCTACCGTACATGCCTTTGATGCAACGGATTTCAGCTCGCATGCCGCTTTTTACGCCAGTCTTCCCACTCCCCCCGATATTACCATTTGTGTATTCGGCTATCTTGGCGATCAGCAGAAAGGCCAGGAGCATTGGGAGGAGGCTGCTGCCATTATCAATAGCAACTATACCGGCGCTGTGTCTGTTCTGAATATCGTGGCAGCTGATTATGATAAACGAAAGCAGGGAATAATTATAGGAATTAGTTCAGTAGCTGGTGAAAGAGGTCGACAAAGTAATTATCTTTACGGAAGTGCAAAAGCTGGTTTTACAGCTTACCTAAGCGGACTAAGAAACAGACTTTTTCGTAGTGGCGTACACGTGATGAGCGTGCAGCCGGGCTTCGTGAATACAAGAATGACGCAGCACCTTTCCCTCCCGCCGTTGCTGACCGCGCAACCGGAGGAAGTGGCCAGCGCTGTATTCCGGGCTATGCTAAAGAAAAAGAATGTGCTTTATGTGAAGTGGCAATGGAAATATATAATGCTCATTATCAAATCCATACCTGAGGGTATTTTCAAAAAGCTTTCACTGTGACTATTGCTTTTTTTGATTTTGATGGTACTATCACTAAGAAAGACACCCTGTGGGAAATTATTCGCTACCAAAGAGGCGGTGCGTCTATGTATGCCGGCATAGTACAGCTGCTCCCCTCTTTCCTGTTATTTAAGCTGCGGTTGCTGCCCGCTCAGCAACTGAAAGAAACCGTGCTGGGGTATTTCTTTGAAGGGATGTCGGTGGCTGATTTCACCGCCGGCTGCGAGCGTTTTTGTCGCGAGAAACTCCCGGATATGCTGCGCCCCCAGGCATTGGAAACCATCCGCAGGCACCAGCAAAACGGACATCATGTGGTGGTGGTATCCGCCTCCGCACAAGATTGGGTGGCCCCCTGGTGCCGGGCCAATAATATCGTTTGCCTTGCTACCCGGCTCGAAGTAAAACATCGTTTTATCACCGGCAAAATAGACGGCGTCAATTGCAATGGCGAAGAGAAAGTGAACAGGATACGGCAGGCATACCGGTTGGAAAACTTCGAAGAAATCTATGCTTATGGCGATAGCAAGGGAGATCTGCCCATGCTGGCGTTGGCACAACATGCTTTCTTCAAACCATTCCGTGGACAAGCGCCGGACATGAACTAATTAAAAATGCCCCACCATAAAGGCGAGGCATTTTTATTATTGTAACAGATTGATTGTACGATGTTATGCTAATCAGGCTGCTTTAGCCTTCTTCAACTGAGCCGGAGTTATCATGGCTGGCTTCAGCTTAATAATCCCTACGAAGTTCAGTAATTTCATTACCTGATAGCTGGGATCCAGCTCATACCATTTTTTGGCAAAGTTCGGACTGTCTTTGAATTTGTGGTGGTTATTCTGAAACAATTCTCCCAACAGCACAATACCCCAGGGTGAAGTATTTCTTGAATGGTCGCCATTGTCGAAGTTCTGATAACCGTATTTATGTCCACACCAGTTAACCACAGCACCCTGTACTGGTCCCATCAGGAAGTGGATAGGTAACAGTAAATACAGATACCACATACCTGCCGGAACAAATATCACATAAAATGTAACATAAGCTGCTATCCAAAGCAAGCGGATAATGTTGTTGTCGCCGATTTTATCCATTGCATCCCACTTGGGTAAAGGCTCCTGCAGAAACTGCGGATCCACTGTACTGGTATCGGTTACGAAACCGTTGTATATTTTACGGGTATGCACCATCATGGTCCATACATCCTTAAAGAAATGCGGAGAATGCGGATCTTTCTCAGTATCGCTATATTCATGGTGCATGCGGTGCATTACACCATAGGCCCGGGGAATCAGATAAGATGAGCCCTGGAAAAGCCATGTGCAGAAATAAAAGAAACGCTCCCAGAACTTACTGGTAGTATACATCTGGTGGGATGCGTATCTGTGTAAATAAAATGTGTGGAAGAACAGTGAAAAGAACCAATGCACACAAAAGAATATCAGGATCGCCGTCATTTCGATACTTTAAATTGACAATAATCGTCAAAGTTACATTAATCGCACCGATATTTCGTCATCAAAAAGACCTTGTTAGTGAATGAAATGTTAAAATAATATCAAATTCACTTTTTCTTCGCCCATCGCAGCTCCAAAAGGTTCATACCATTGCCGGAGAAACCACTGATACCGGGTTGTACGAGGTGTATCGCCTCATCATAAAAGAGTGGCACTACAGCGGCATCTTCCATGATCATATTATCCATATCCTGATACATGGCATAGCGCAGGCTGTCATTACTTTCTTCCAGGGCCCGTTCATAAAGCTTATCGAAGGCCGGGTTGCTATAACGCGTGTAGTTAGGCGGCGCCGGGTTCCTGCTGTAAAACATGGCAAGATAGCTCTCTGCATCCGGGTAGTCGGCGATCCAGCTGGCCCTGAAAAACAGCGCCTGTGATTTGGCGGTCTGTTCCAGCAGCAGGCTTTTCTGCACTACCTCTACCTGTATGCGTATCCCGGCGTCCTGGAGCTGGTTGGCCACATAATTTGCCAGGTCGGCGTAAATAGGGATGGTGAGCAGCCGCAACACGGGCATTCCTTTGCCCTCCGGGAAGCCGGCTTCTTTCAGCAGCTGCCTCGTTTTTGCCGGATCAAATGTATAGCCTTTCACTTTGGTGGTGCTGAACGATGGCAGACCAGCAGGCACAAAACCCGCTGTGGCGGCCGTGCCGATGCCATTACGCAGATAGGTCATCATTTTCGTACGGTCGAAACCGTAGTTTACTGCCTGACGTACTTTCTTTAAACGCAGCGGAGATGATTTTACCAACGTATTGTTGCTGTCAGTCAGGAAACCCAGGTATTCTGTATTCAGATAAGGGTGCTTGTCGAGTACGATCTTACCCTCCCACTCTTTGCGCAAACGCCCTTGTTTGGTGAGTACTTCATCTTTAAATGAGGCGTCGATGTCGTTCATAAAATCGAGCTGCCCCTGACGGAACAACAGGAACTCTGCTGCCTTGCTGTCGAGGAAGCTCACCTGTACGGCGTCCAGGTAAGGTAAACGGCGCCCGGTGCTGTCTTTTTCAAAATATCCGGGGTTCCGGTGAAGCACCAGTGCCTGTCCTTCATCCCAGTAGAAAAACCTGAAAGGCCCTGTGCCACAGGGATGATTCCGGAAATCCTTCCCGTATTTTTCAATAGCCTCATGTGGTACAATGGAGCAGTATTGCATACTGAGTATTCCCATTACCGGGTGAAAGGGCCTGTAAAGATGCAGCTGGAAAGTAGAATCATTAAGGGCCCGGAATCCGCTGTCGATGCTCAGTTTATCGTTGAATATCCACGCTCCCGGCGAAGCCGTAGCCGGATCCATGATCCGCCGCAGGCTGTATACCACGTCCTGCGCGGTCATGCGCCGCCCTTTGCCCCCGGGAAAGATATCGCTGTTATGGAAGTACACATCCGTACGCAGATCGAAGGTATAGGTCAGGTGGTCGTCGGAAATATGCCATTGCTTTGCCAGCGAAGGGCGGATTTCGAGATTGCTGTCCGGCTCTACCAGCGTGTTATAGAGCTGTTTTACCGCCCATATCACTTCCTGGCTTTTGGCGAAAGCCGGATCGAGGGTAGCAAGACTATTCGTACTATTGTACCTGAATACCTGTGCATGTTGCCGTTCGGGGCCGGTGCAGGAGCAAAAGATGCCGATGGCAAGCAGCAACAGGGGCAGTTTTAACATAAACGACTGGCAATAACTACTTTTCATTTGGCAGTAAATTAATATCTTTCCGGTTAAAATATAAGAATAAATATGCGTGGCATAGCAATGCTTTGTATGGGCCTTATGGCCAGCCTTACAGCAGGAGCACAACATTTCAGCAGGGCCGATACCCTGAGGGGCAGTATTACCCCGCAGCGGGCCTGGTGGGATGTAACCACTTACGACCTGCATGTAAAAGTTAACCCGGAAGACAGCACCTTCAGCGGCTTTAATACCATTACCTATAAGGTGCTGCAGCCTGATTCCCTGCTGCAGATCGACCTGCAGGTACCGATGGTGATCGATAGCGTGATCCAGGACAAAAAAGCGCTTGAATTTACCCGCGACGGAAACGCCTGGTTCATCAGGTTGAAGTCGCCCCAGCAGAAGGACAAATCAAAGCAGCTGACCGTCTTTTACAGCGGCAAGCCCCGTCGCGCCAGGAACGCGCCCTGGGATGGCGGTGTAGTATGGGCGCGGGATGAGAAAGACAGGCCCTGGATAGCCACTGCCTGCCAGGGGCTGGGCGCCAGTATCTGGTGGCCGAATAAAGACACACAAAGCGATGAGCCGGATGATATGACGATCAGCGTCACTGTACCTGCGGAGCTGACGGACGTGTCTAACGGCAGACTGAAGAAAATAAAGGAGAACCCGGATGGAACGCGGACCTTCATCTGGCAGGTAGATAATCCTATCAACAACTACGATGTGGCCGTAAACGTGGGTTATTATAAAGAAATAAAAGACAGCTATTCCGGCGAAGGTGGGAAACTGGACCTGGGCTACTGGGTATTGGATTATAATGAAGACAAAGCCCGCGAACATTTCAAAGTGGTGAAACCTATGCTGAAGTGCTTCGAGTATTGGTTTGGCAAATATCCATTTTACAAAGACAGCTACAAGCTGGTAGAAGCGCCTTACCTGGGAATGGAGCACCAGAGTGCGGTGGCATATGGTAATAACTATCGGATGGGCTACAAAGGTAACGACCTGTCTGGTAGCGGCTGGGGCTTAAAATGGGATTTTATCATTATCCATGAAAGCGGCCACGAATGGTTTGGCAATAACATTACGGCTAAGGATATCGCAGATATGTGGATTCATGAATCCTTTACGAACTACTCCGAGACCTTGTTTACAGAGTGCCAGTATGGCCGGAAAGCGGCCGACGAATATCTGCAGGGCCTTAGAAAGATCATCAAAAACGATATCCCTATCATCGCGCCTTATGGTGTAAATGCCGAAGGCAGTGGCGATATGTATCCCAAAGGAGCAAACATGATCCACAACATCAGGCAGATCATGGAGAACGATGAGGCTTTCCGCAGTATGCTGAGAGGGCTTAATAAAACCTTCTATCATCAGACAGTTACCACCAAACAAATAGAAAATTATATCAGCAATGCTGTAGGTATGGATTTGAGCAAAGTATTTGACCAATACCTGCGTGATACTACCATCCCTACACTGGAATATCGCTTTAAGGGCCGGCAGCTGCAATACCGCTGGGTTTCCGATGTAAAGGATTTCAATATGCCGATAAAAGTAAAGCTGAGTGACGAAGGTTATAAGCTGATATATCCCGGTACGCTGTGGCGTACGTCCAATACAACCCTGACTGATCTTAGCAAGTTTGAAGTGGATAAGAATTTTTATGTGAAAGTGAGGGAAGTGAAGTAGGAAGAATTCTTAATTCTTAATTCTTTACTTCACTCCTTCAACAGCCGAAATGCATGCTTGCTGCTGTTATTCAGGAATCCGTATGCTGCCCATAAAATGGAAAGGGGTTCTATGCTGCGGCTCATTTCAATCCGGCCCATGTCGGCGATGTCGTACCAGCCAATTTGATGGAGGAGGTCTATTACTTCCTGTTTGGCATCGCCACTGTTTCCGGCGATGAACATGGTAGGAAAGCCTTCTTTGAATTCGGGAAGGAGCATTTTTTCATGACCGATACAGCTGAGAGCCTTGACAACGTTAGCGTCGGGAGGCAGCCAGGCCTGGATTTGTTCGCCGGCGGAATTGTTATGTCCGATCGTGAAGGTGAGGCGCCCGAATTCATCGGGGCCTTTTCCATCGAGCGGATTAGTGACATCCACTACGGTTTTGGATTTGAAGTTCCAAATACCGGCGGCTTCGATAGCCTTCTTGGTACCTATCCAGCTGGTACAGATGAGCAATAACTCCCCAAATTCAGCAGCCTGCCTGAAAGTACCGGCATTGGCTGGTTTTCCCTGCTTCTTTACCCATTGCTGTAGCGATTCTCTGGATGGATTACGTGTACCAATCATAACGTGGTGCCCTATCTGGATCAGCCCTTTACCCAGGGTTAATCCTACGGGTCCACTACCAAGGATACCGATTTTCATAAGAGAAGATTAAATTAAGCAGATCATCGTGTGAAACATGAAGATACTTAAAAAAACCTTTCTCTTTGTCAGCGTCAGACAGTTTGTTCCGCCATCAGGTATCCCAGGAATTTCTGCATACCCTGACGTTTTGCGGGAGTAAGCGGATAGCTGATATTATGCACGTAATAGGTAGTGAGATCATATACGCTGTACGGGTTCTCCGCCACTACCGCCGGGATATTCCTTACTCCCAGGCCGGTAGCATCATTGAACTGACGGGTGAATTCGTCGGGCAGCTTTTTGTTGCTGATCCAGGCAGCCATTACAAAAGGCAGGCTGGTAAAGCGCATCCAGTGTTCTGAAAGGTCATATATATAAGGAGACACCTTACGTTGTTCGAGGGCTCTGTCGCCAATCACTAATCCGGCATCTGTACCTTTGATTTTATCCTGGTACGGCCCGCTGGTATTCACATATTCTACATCCAGTTTCCAGAATTCCCGTACCAGCACCTTCAGGAGGGCCACAGAGGTACGGCTCTGATAATCGAGATAAATGCGTTTAATTTCGTTTAAAGGTACATCGCTGAACAAACAAACTGATGCTACGGGTCCTTCCGCGCCAATGCAATAGTCTGCAATAATGTGATATTCCTTCATCTTAGGGATGATCGCTACTGGTACCAGCGCTACATCCACTTCCCCGTCTATCAGCTGCTGGGCTATCTTTGAGGGATAGTCCATCGATAATTCCATCAGCTCCATCACCGGATGATTCCTGAATCCATACAATAAAGGCTTCGTATTCAAATAACTTACAGCCGCAACTTTTACTTTCCGTTCCAATTTCAGTAATTTTGAAGCTGCAAAAGTAATTAAATCCCGGTTAACAAGTTCCAAATGAATAATTCCCTTCTGGAAACAGGAGGCAAACCGAACCTGTTACCGGTATCACCTGTTAATTGTAATACGGAATATAAACATTATGCAACTACAACCATTAACTGCCATTTCTCCGCTGGACGGGCGCTATCGCAATCAACTGGAAGAGCTGGCCCATTATTTTTCTGAATTTGCGTTGATCCGTTACCGTGTGATGGTAGAGGTGGAATATTTTATTGCACTCTCAGAACAGAAGCTGTTTACACTGCCCAAGGCAAAACATGCAGCACTTCGTAAGATCTACCAGGACTTCTCCGTAGAGAATGCGCAGCTGATCAAGGACACGGAGAAAATTACCAACCACGATGTAAAAGCAGTGGAGTATTTTCTGAAAAACGAGCTGAAGAATCTCGGGCTGGAAGACAAGCTGGAATGGGTTCATTTCGGGCTGACTTCACAAGACGTGAACAACACCGCCACCCCGCTCCTGTGGAAAGATGCGGTTGAACACGTATACATGCCTGCCATGGCTAACCTGATCCTTGAGCTGAAGAAGCTGGGGCAGTCGTGGATGAAGGTGCCTATGCTGGCCCGCACCCATGGTCAGCCTGCATCCCCCACTATCCTCGGAAAGGAAATACTGGTGTTCGTAGAGCGCCTGGAAGGACAGGTAAATCTTCTAAGCCAGGTACCGTTTGCCGCTAAGTTTGGAGGTGCTACCGGTAACTTCAACGCGCACCATGTGGCGTTTCCTAAAATCAACTGGGAGAAGTTCGGTGAGAAATTCGTCAATAATACGCTGGGATTACAGCGCATGAAATACACCACACAGATAGAGCACTACGATAATATAGCCGCCCAGTTTGATGCGCTGAAGCGTATTAATACAGTGTTGCTGGATCTGTGCCGCGACGTGTGGACCTATATCTCCATGGATTATTTCAAACAGAAGATCAAAAAGAACGAAGTAGGGTCTTCTGCCATGCCGCATAAAGTAAACCCGATTGATTTTGAAAACGCAGAAGGCAACCTGGGATTGGCTAACGCCGTGTTTGAGCATTTGAGTGCGAAGCTGCCGGTATCACGCCTGCAGCGCGATCTGACTGATTCTACCGTGTTGCGTAACCTGGGCGTTCCATTCGGGCATACCCTGCTCGCCACTAAATCTATTCAGAAAGGCCTCGGTAAACTGATCCTCAATGAAGCCAAACTGAAACAGGACCTGGATAACAACTGGGCGGTTGTAGCAGAAGCTATACAGACAGTACTGCGCAGGGAAAACTATCCGCAACCATATGAAGCGTTGAAAGAGCTTACCCGTGGCGGCGAACAGATTACCCAGAAAACCATACATAAATTCGTAGACGGCCTGAGTATCAGCGCTGCGCTGAAGAAAGAGTTAAAGGCGATAACGCCGCATAACTATACAGGGCTGTGGTAATTAAGAATGTGGAATGTGGAATTAAGAAAATGCAGCGGAGATAGTAAACGCGAATACCAAATTCGCTGCTATCTTCGCTGCATTTTCTTAATTCCACATTCTATATTCTTAATTCTCTCCTGACTCCCGAAAGCAATTCATTCTGCGATTAATGCGTTTTGCGGCCCTTAGGCGCTGGTTTAACAAACGCTGATGTATTAATTTTTATCATCTATATACAAATTCCTACTCCTGCTATCAGCTGGTGGTATCGGCAATTTCAATTGTCTGTGGGATAAATTGTTTAGGTAACATCAGGGCGAAGGCCCATACAATTGTTGATATTGATATAATTTTATAAAGACAAAATTGCTTGAAATCTACCGGAATACCGGTGTATAAAACAGCTATGGGGTAGGTTTTAAAAGCAATACAAATATATGAAATAAGCTAGTATTATAGAATAATCACAAGCATTTTTTTGTTAATAAGTAGTTAAGAGAGCATTCAGAAGACATCTCTGAAATGCACCAGTTCATACTCTTTTTCCTGGAATGTGATAGCGATGATATCGAATCGGATTGTTGCGGGCGACAGGTTGAAATGATGCAGGTAATCGGTGGCTACACTACGGATATGTTCCTGTTTACGGCCGTTTACGGCTTCCTCCGGCCAGCCAAAGCGGTTAGTGTTACGGGTTTTTACTTCGATGAAAAACAGGTGTCCGTTTTTTTCGGCAATAATATCTATTTCCCGTTTCCCTGACTTCCAGTTTACATGCAGGATCTTGCAGTATTGGGCAACATAGGCCCTGGCAATTATTTCGCCTTGTTTACCAAGGCTTATATGGTTTTCCATAAAATATCAGTACGGGTTTTACAAACAATTATATACAGGTCTGAAATTGTTCAGCTTAACGCTTATTTTTGCAGGCATATAAATTTATTAAATCTCTGTTATTTAACAAGTTAAACAGATTACTATATATGAACTTATTTAGACTGGAAGGGAAAGTACAACACTATGCCTGGGGCGGATACAGGTATATTCCCGAATTGTTGGGAATAACGCCTGGCGACAAGCCCAGCGCTGAATACTGGATGGGGGCTCATGCCAGCGCACCTTCCACCATTACCACTGCTGAAGGTGCTGTAGCATTGAACCAGCTTATACAGCAGGATCCGGTACATATTACCGGCCCTGCAGTGTGGGAGCGTTTTAAAGAATTGCCTTTTTTGTTTAAGATACTGGATGTAAAGGATATGCTGTCTATACAGGTGCACCCCACTAAAACCGAAGCTGAGAAAGGTTTTGCGAGGGAAAACGCCGAAGGCATTCCATTGAATGCGCCACATCGCAACTACAAAGATGATAACCACAAACCGGAGATCATGGTGGCGCTGAGTGAGTTTTACCTGTTGCATGGCTTCCTGCCGCATGAGCAGTTACGCCAGGTGCTCACTACCGTACCTGAGTTCACCTCACTGGTAAGTATATACGAAAAAGAGGGATACTATGGACTTTATAAGAGCGTGATGGAGATGCCACAGTCGCTGGTAAATATTATCCTTCGCCCGCTTACAGACCGTATGATCCCTGCTTATAAAGCCAATCAGCTTCCTAAAACAGATCCGGGTTTCTGGGCGGCAAGAGCAGTTTTAAACGACCCTGGCAGCAAAGAAAAACTCGATAGAGGTATCTTCTCTATATACTTCTTCAATATCATGAAAGTGCAGCCAGGCGAAGCGGTGTTTCAGGATGCAGGCATTCCGCACGCCTACCTCGAAGGCCAGAATGTAGAGTTGATGGCTAACTCCGACAATGTGCTACGTGGAGGGCTTACTCCGAAACATGTGGATGTACCCGAGCTGTTGAAACACACCCGGTTTGAAGGCGTACATCCTGTTGTGCTCAAAGGTGATCTGAGCAGTGATGGTCTGGAAAGAATCTACAAAACTCCGGCTCCGGATTTTGAAGTAAGTAAAATAAATCTTCATGCCGGTCAGGTATATAAACACACTGCTAAAGCTGCAGAGATATTGATTGTCATCAGCGGAACTGCCACCATTAAAGGCGACGCCACATTGGATCTTCGCAAGGGACAATCTGTATTTACTGTTTACGGCGCGTCTTATGAGATAAGTACAGATGGAGAGGTTGAAATATATAAGGCAAGTAATTAATTAGGAATATAGAAAGAAGAATTAAGAAAATGCGGCGGAGATAGTAAACGCGAATATTGAATTCGCTACTATCTCCGCCGCATTTTCTTAATTCTTCTTTCTATATGCTTAAATTATTTTTATCACCGTTTTCCCCTTCCCTTTTCCCTGCCGGCTCAGTGCGATGGCGGCGGGAGCATCTTCCAGGCGGATTGTATTTTCCAGGGGAACGATCAGGTCTCCGCGGTCGATGATAAGAGATATGGTATCCAGAGAAGCAGCACTGCCGCGTGTTTCAAAGTTACCCCCCCGGATGTTTTTGGATTGGAGATCCTCATCTTTCGCTACAAATTGGGTAGTGAATGCCGCACCGCCGATTTGAACGAGTGTAAGATTGGCGGCGAAGGTATCGGCGTTGCCGACCAGGTCCATCAGGGCATCTATACCACCGGGATATTTAGCGCTGACCTGATCAATCAGCGGCGCTTCCTTGTAGTTAATGGTAACTGTGGCACCCAGCTTTTTCATTCTCTCTGCGGCAGCAGCATCGGATACCGTGGCAATTACTTCCAGCCCCTGCGCAGCGGCCAGTTGCACGGCAAAAGAGCCCACACCGCCAGTGGCGCCGTTGATCAGCAGGGTGTCGCCCTTGTCCAGGTCCAATTTATCCAGTAATTGCTGGGCGGTCATGCCAGCTGTAGGAACAGCGGCTGCTTCTACAGCCGACAGTGACACCGGCGCTTTTGTAATTCCTGACTTTTCTGGTACAATAGCATATTCTGCATAAGACCCTTCACCGATGGGAGAATGAATGAATTGCCCGTATACCCTGTCGCCTGCTTTAAAGCGGGTAACGCCCTCTCCTACTTCTTCTACGGTACCAGCACCATCCACTCCCATTATCAGCGGGAACTGGTGCGCTGTTTTTCCATCGTTCATAATCCCATCGATCATTTTCCAATCGAACGGATTCATTCCGGCTGCTGCTACTTTAATCAATACAGTGCCTGGTCTTACTACCGGTTTGGGCAGATCCATCAATACCGGAGTGTCTTTGAATTGCGATACGGCAACGGCTTTCATAATATTTGTTTTTATATCAGGATATATTACAACCTCGGATCAACCGGCTCACTTTCCAGTGCTAAAATACCGAATACGTATTGATGTACCGCCTGAAGTGGCTCTTTATTTACGAATCGTTCCAGCGCTTCCAATCCCAGCGCGAATTCTCTCAATGCCAGGGAACGCTTGCCTGATAATTTACGACTGCGCAGTCTGACCAGATTTCCTGGGGTATCATATTCCGGGCCATAAATAATGCGCAGGTATTCTTTACCACGGATCTTTATGGCTGGCTGGATCAATCCTTTTGCATCTTTTGTCAGAAAAGTCCACGGCTTGATTACCATCCCTTCTCCACCGGTAGCCGTAAGGCTTTCCCACCAGTGGATGGCTGTTTGTTCACTGGCTGCATTACCAATTTCCACGATCCGGAAAGGCGTAGCCATCAGGAATTGTTCGTCGCCTGCGCAGATCTTTGCGATAGTATTCATGTGCCACTCGTGATCCTGATGGAACCAGGTTTTACCTTCGGTGGCCAGGATATGAAATGGCGCCAGCTTATAATCGTCCAGCGATTGTACCGGCCAGCAGTATTCCTGGTAGGCCTTTATGTAGCTGTTGGTTTGTTCCAGGCGACGGGTATATTGTTCCAGCAGCGCCTGTGCAGGTACATTGCCGGTTACGGCCTGTTCCAGCGCAGTCACCACATCGGGCAGGGCGTGGCTTGCCGCACTGCCCACGGCAGCGTACTGCTGCTGCAGCAAAGCCTGGGCTTTGGCGCTCCAGGGCATCAGCTCCGCATCGAGGCATACCCAGTCGGTTTCAAAGGTATCGTAGAAACCCGTGTTGATCAGGGCCGCATTGACGCGGGCAATAAAGGCCTGTTCCATTGCTTTGTCAGTGAAAAAGCTACGGCCTGTTCTCGTATATACGACACCGTTACCTTCGTTCGTAACGCCGAAATGCTTTGTGGCGGCCTGTTCATCTTTACAAACAATTACTACGGCGCGGGAGCCCATATGCTTTTCTTCACAAACAACCTTCGTTACTCCTGCTTCCCGATAATACTGAATGCCTTCGGCGGGATGTTCCAGCATGTTTTCTTCCTGGCTTGTTTCAGCCGGCGACATCGTGGGAGGCAGATAGATCAGCCACCTCGGGTTGATGGCAAACCGGCTCATGGCTTCGAGCGCCGCCGCACTGTTTTCTTCCCTTATTGTAACGCTGTGGCTATAGCGGGTTTGCAGGATCTGGCGCCCTGTAAAGTTTGCTATATCCAGTACGTCATCGTACTGTTGTTGTGCACTGAGCGGACTTGACGCGTTATAGCCGATTGGCCGGGCCGGCGCTGCATATTGCTCCAGCGCAGGCACCGATACCAGCACCCGCTCTGGATATTGTAAAGCCGTCAGCGAAGCGCCGAATACGCAACCGGTATCAATGTCTATCGTATTGTTTAGCCATTGCGCTTCTGGTACCGGCGTATGGCCGTAAACCACCATTGCGCGGCCGTTGTATTCCAATGCCCAGTTGTAGCGGACGGGCAGGCCAAATTCATCTGTTTCTCCGGTAGTTTCTCCATATAAACAGAACTCTCTGACAGCACCGGAGCCGCGGCCGTGCATGCTCTCTTTCAAGCCGGCATGGGCTACTACCAGCTTGCCATCGTCCAACACGTAGTGGCTGACCAGCCCATCTATGAATTTCTTCACTGTTTCCAGGAACTCCGGGGGTTCACTCATCAGCTGCGTGACCGTTTGTTCGAGGCCATGCCTGAGCTGCACATTTTTGCCGTTCAGGTACCGAAGCAATTTGATATCGTGATTGCCTGGAACGCAGAAGCCCTGCCCCTTCCCTACTATATCCATCACGAGGCGCAATACCTGTGGCGATTTTGGTCCGCGATCTACCAGGTCGCCCAGGAAGAGAGGTTTGCGGAAAATCGTTTGTCCGTTATCGTTAGTCACCGCCGGAGCGCTGAGCAGGGTGTAATGCTGCCTGTCTACTTCATACTCTAATTTCTCCAACAGGTTACATAGCTCATCGTAGCAGCCATGTACATCTCCGATGATATCGAATGGCCCGTGCTCGTCTTTCTTATTGTTATATAAGGCAGTGCGTTTAATACTTTCCAGCTGATCCACTTCTTCCTGTGAGCGCAGTTCAAAGATGTGGCGGAAGCCTTCGTCCTTCAGCCCCCGCAGGCCACGTTTGAGCTGACTGAGCTGCTGCGGTATTACATGTCTTCCAAAATTACGATCACTACGCTGGTCATTTCTGTCCTGGCAGAGCCGCTCCGGCAGATTCAGCACAATGGCCACCGGCAGCACATGATATTCCCTTGCCAGGCGGATCCAGTCCCTACGCGCTTCTTCCTGCACATTGGTAGCATCTATCACCGTGAGTTTGCCCAGCTTCAACCGCTTGGCGGCGATAAAGCGAACCAGCTCAAAGGCATCCGGCGACACTAATTGATTATTGTCGTCGTCGCTGATCAAACCACGACAGGTATCTGATGAAATAATTTCTGTGGGTTTAAAAAACTTCCTGGCAAATGTTGATTTGCCTGCACCGGACGGGCCGATCAAAACGACCAGCGACAGCTCCGGTATAGTGATATTTGATAGTTTAGTATTTCTGCGAGCCATAAAACTCTTCTCGTATTCTTATCAGCAGTGATGCAGTCAGTTCAGCATCCGGTTGTTCCGGAAGATCTGATGCAGCATACAGCTGTTCCATGTTATATAATTTTTCTGCGGCCATTTCCAGCAGCGTATCATATGCAAATTCGCCGTTCCTGATGCGCAACAGGAAATCACGGTCCGTGCGGAATACCCGTACTTCCTTGTATTTAGCGATTTCCTCCGCCATAGTGAGCAGGCGGAAAGTATGCATCATGTGTTTACTGTCGTAATCGGCACCCAGAGCTTTGTTATGCTCATAACGGGCTTCATTCCGGTTCTCCCGCCACTCCTGATAAGCTGCAAACTCCTTGCAGTAAACGGAGTAGCCGTCTTTGTTGAAATGCATCACCGTGAGCGGTGTCAGGCCTTTCGGCACGGCGCTCAATTGTACATCGTTGGCATCATGTCCGGAAAAGATTCCTTTGAACTTTACCCCGCTGTCTTCGTGCGTATGATAGAGCGCGTAGGTATCCCTGAAATGATCGATCTTTACCAGACCACAATCTTCCTGCCTGTATGCATTTTCGTGTAGCCATTCACGTAATGGTGTGCTTTGACCATTAGTCAGCACATAACAAAACTCAAATACATCTTTCCTGGTATCAGGAAACTGCTGATTGATCTTTTTGTTGAGCCCCTTCGCCTTTTTTATCTGTGCTTTGGCGTATCCGGCAAAGGTTTCCAGACAAAGGCGCGACAGGAAGTCCTGCGGCCTGATGAGCTCCATCAGCGGGTGACGGTACAACTGGTTCTCCACCGGCGTACTCAACAGTTCCAGTATATTCGGATTGTTCTTTTCGAGCAGTTCCAGGAAGCGTTTGATTTCAAAATATACCTCATCATGACTTTCATTTTCCACCTGGGGGGTATAATGCATACCATACAGTTCTGTACGGGGTAAAATAAAGATGCCTTTTATATCTGTATCGGAAGTGGGCAGCTGCAGGTTATACGCCCTGCTGCCGCTGATACATTCCAGCAGGATATATTCTCTTTGTTGCCGCAATGCTTCAATTGTCATATGCGATATATTTCCTGAAAATGCCGTCGAGTTCCGCGATATCATTTTTCACAGGCTCCAGGTCGGCCGATTGTGCCCGGCATTCCTCCAGTGTGGCGGCCATCCATTGATGCAGCGGTTCTATGGGAGGAATAACGGTTTGCTCGTCGGACCGGGCTTTCAGTTCCAGGAGCTGATCTATTGCAGCCTGTATATCCGCGTTGGTGATCAGGGTACGCAGATGTGCAAACTCCATTGGCGGCACGCCTTTCCCGGCTTGTATCCAAAGGCAGGCCAGCAAAGGCCTGAGCACATAGAAATATTTCTTCAGTTTAATGGAACTACCCGATAGTTCATTCGTAAATACATTATGGGCCATCGACAAATAGTGATGACCTCCGGCACGGGGCGAAAAATACGCAGGCATCAGGCCGGTTAATGTCTCCCTGAAATCAGTATGTTCTATATAAACAATGGGCGATTGAAGCCATTCGTAAAGAGGGGCATTGGACTTCATGAAAAGCTGCAGGGCTTTCCGGATATCCCAGCCGCTGATATCGAGCACTTCATCCACCGGTAATTCAAGTACATCCCGCTGATCGACGATACTCAGGTAGCTATCCCGTTCCCGGGCATAGATATAACGAACATCGTAGTCGCTATCCGGCGATGCAAAGCCCCAGGCGCGGCTGCCCGACTCGCAGGCATATAATACCTTCACCTGATTTTCTTCTTCCAGTTCTTTTATTTTCTCGAGAATTATGTCTTTCATACATTCAATTTAAAAAGGGCCAGCTGGCTGGGTCCACCTAATTTTTCATCCACATCACCCAGGGGTCTGTAGGATACAAGATAACCAAATTGTTCGGCAACGCGGTTGCCCCAGGCTTCAAATTCTGCCCTTGTCCATTCGAAACGATGATCACTATGACGGAAGGCACCGGCGCTCAGTTGCTCATACATCACATTGTATTCCGCGTTAACGGTTGTCACCACTACATATTCCGGGCGGGCATATTCAAGCACCACCTTCTCCAGCGTAGCCAGCCGGTGTTCATCGAGATGTTCAATTACTTCCACCAGCACGCCGGCATCGAATCCTGCGAGGCGTTTATCACGATAAGTTAGTGAGCCTTGTATGAGATGGATACGTTCCCGTTGTTTTTCGGGCAGGCGGTCGAGTTTCAGTTTATCCTCGGCAATCCCCAGGGCATAGGGACTTACATCCATACCGAGTAGTTTTTTGAATACAGATTTTTCCATGAGGAGCCGCAGCAGCTTTCCTTCTCCGCATCCCATATCAGCAACAGATGTCACATTCAATTCCAGTAGCAGGTCTCTTACTGCCTGCAAACGAACATCATGCAGCCGTAGTTTATCTTTTGGCAGTTTGGTTTCTTCCGGCAGTCCTTCATCGCGGGTGATCATGGCGAGTGCCTGCCGGGTAAGCGGTGCAATATGACGCAGATAACGGCGGGTGATCAGTTCCTTTGCAGGGTGTGTATCCAACCATCCTTCGCCTTTTTCCATGAGTTTTTCCACTTCATGCCCGCTAACGAAATAGTGTTTATCGTTGTCGCATACGGGGATCAGCACATAAAGCTGGCGGAGCAACATTTTCAACGGCAGCGTATGGCAGAGTGTTACATTGAAGTAGCGGCTCCGGCCCCATTCGGGGTGCTTTTCATCCAGCAGATGCGACTGCACGGACAGCTCGTAGCCAAGCGGCTCAAAGAATTCGCGCAACAGCTGCTCTCCTCCTTTCACGGGTAGCACGGAGAGTGTTATTTCAAACGGAATCGCCTCATCTACCAGATGGGGCTTGTCTTTACACCGGCCATTCATTGCAGTGGCAAATGCCTGTGCAATAGCGGCGCTCATGAAAGATGATGCTACGTAAGGTCTGTCATTCACATACTGTTCCAGCGCAAAATCCTGTTGCCCGGCTTCCCGGCGTACAAGTCGTACCGGATCTATATCCAGCAACAATGCGGCGGTGCAATGCTCATCAGTAGCCTGCGGATAAAAAATATGTGCACTGCCGGCAGTCAGTTCTACCGTTTGTACTTTTGCGGGATGTTTATGCAGCAGATAGCCTAGGTCTGTAGCGGGGTAACGTTTAGTCGTAATAGTTAATAACATCGGTCAAATATGTTGCCCTTTGGCAACACCTCTTTTAAAATTACAATACCGAAGATATTATTTTATTTCTACATCACAAATTCCCCGGCCAATGGGCATATTATTTTCCGGAGGTATTTTATTATTCAAATTAGTCTACTATATTTGTAGACTTTCATTATACACCTTTTAAATTTTTTGCGGTTATGTCCGATAAGCCATTGCATTTCGATACCCTGCAGGTGCATGCAGGGTACCAGCCAGAATCTTCTACCCATGCGGCCGCGGTGCCTATTTACCAGACCACTTCGTATACATTCGACAATGCGGAGCATGCAGCTGATCTTTTTCAACTGAAGCAATTCGGGAATATTTACACCCGTATTATGAATCCGACAACAGATGTATTTGAGAAAAGAGTGGCAGCGCTGGAGGGTGGCGTAGGTGCGTTGGCGGTAGCCTCCGGGCAGGCGGCGCAGTTTATTGCGCTGCATAATATCCTGTTGCCGGGCGATAACTTCATCACTTCTTCTTACCTGTATGGAGGTACCTTTAATCAGTTCAAGGTATCCTTTAAAAGGATTGGAGTGGAAGCTCGTTTTGCGGATCTTGATAAGCCGGAGAGTTTTGAAGCGCTGATAGATGAGCACACCAGGGCTATTTATGTAGAAACCATTGGTAATCCAGGGTTTGCCATTCCTGACTTTGAGAAGATCAGTGCTATTGCGCGTAAGCATGATCTGCCATTAGTGGTAGACAATACATTTGGTGCGGGTGGTTACCTGGCCCGTCCGCTGGAGCTTGGCGCCAATGTGGTAGTAGAAGCAGCTACCAAGTGGATTGGTGGTCATGGTAACAGCATCGGTGGTATTATTGTAGATGGAGGTAACTATAACTGGGGCAATGGTAAATTCAAACAGTTCAGCGAACCGGACGAAGCATACCATGGCATGAAGTTCTGGGAAGTATTCGGCTCACATAGTCCTTTCGGCAATATTGCCTATATCATACGGGCGCGTGTTGCGGGGCTGCGCAGCTGGGGCCCTGCCCTTTCGCCGCAGAATGCGTTTTATTTCATACAGGGGCTGGAAACCCTTTCCCTGCGGGTACAGCGTACGGTAGATAATGCCCTGGAGCTGGCGAAATGGCTGCAATCCAGGCCGGAAGTGGAGTCAGTTAACTATCCTGGCCTGCCTGGAAACCAGTATCACGAGCTGGCTGTAAAATACCTGCATAACGGTTTTGGTGGTGTGCTGAGCTTCAAAATAAGAGGCGGCAAAGAAGCGGCTGATAAATTCGTACAGTCGTTGAAGTTAATATACCATCTTGCTAACGTTGGAGATGCCAGAACACTGATCATCCACCCTGCCACTACTACGCACCAGCAGCTGAGTGAAGAAGAACAACGCAAGGCCGGCGTAGCGCCGGGCGTGCTGCGTGTTTCGCTGGGACTGGAGCATATCGGGGATATCAAGGGAGATATGGAGCAGGCGTTTGCTACAATTTAATCCTGACCTTTCCATCGCTGCCCGAGACGGCGCGTAAGTGAAGAATAATTCCGCGGCGACTGCGGCGGAGTTTTTCTTCCGGGTCGGTGATATCGGCATCTTTGGCGGGATTACGAAGCGGAACATCCAGTGCAATATCGGTGCCGCCACTGAGGCCGTATACCCCTTTCATATCGATATTAATGGCACTGGAGGCAATGCGCATGGGGGGAATAATTATTTTGTTGCCCTGTACCTGGAAGGTATTTGAAAGATTTTCGAAGGTGATACTATCGAGGCGGCGTTTCCGAAAAGCATAGTTGCTGATTTCTACCAGCGGCTCGAAATTCACGAGGGCGCCATTTTTCAGGCTGAAGTTGATATTACCAAAGAGCGCATGTCTGGCGAGTGTGCCATTATCCAGTACGTTGCCTTTGAGATTTATTTTAGCAGACAAAGTACCTTTAACGTTGCCCGACTTCAGGGAGGTAAATCCGAAATTATCAAAGCCGTAGAACATCTGGCTGATATTCACATTGCTGATACTGCTGTTGATATTGAAGAAATTGTTATTGCCGCTTTGATGCAGGTTACCCGTCAATTGCATAGTTCCGCCTGCGTGCTGATAGCCGATCTGTTTCAGGAGTATATCCGACGACGTTAGTTCCACCATTGCTTTCACATTCTGAGCAATAAAGCGCTGATAGATCACCTTATCCAGCTGTACCTGCATATTTACATTACCGGAAGCCAGCACCTGATCGAGCTGTTCGGAGACGCGGCTGATCTTCACCTTCTGCTTGCTTTTACCGGACGCGGATTTCTGCCGGGGCGCCAGAAAGGCTTTGAATTCATTCAGGTCCACTAACGGGCTTCGTATATTCCAGTTGATAGTGATTTTTTCAGGCGTAGTAAAATACAGATTCAGCAGGTTCTTTATGCTGCCGTCCATCTGCAGGCTACTCTTCTGTGATTGGATACGGATATTTTCCAGCAGGAGATCCTGACCTGTAAAGCGCAGTGTAGCGTTACAGTCGTGGAAAGAAAGATTGCGCGGAGTATAGGTAAATCCTCCTTGTTTCACCTGCACTACGCCCTGCAATGAAGAGGGCGTATTATCGTCCTTGAGCACGGGACCTGTGTAAAAGAGATCTGCGCTGGCGTTACCATTGTTGAATGAGATGGGAGATCCGCCGGTGGTTTCATTAAGATCCGCCAGGGCGAAGTCGGACCGAAAATGCCCGCGCAACAGCGGTTGTTTCAGATTCACTACCCTGATCGTATCTGCGTGGATACCCACGCCCGCAAGGGTTGCCTTTAAGCCGAAAATGTTGACTGCCGAATTCTGGTCGTTATGTCCGTTACCGGAAAGTACTTCATTATTAAATCTTCCTGTAAAACTACAATTGCTCCACTCCCCCATGGAAGTAACCAGCACATTCTCCGTTGTTTTCCAGTGCACCACTACCCGTGGAGTATCCCGGTATTTCATGTGGCCTTCCAGATCAGCTTCTACATCGAGGGGTTTTGTCAGGCTAATACTATTCAGTTTGGTGCTGATATTGGGCGACAACCAGGACGCGGCATTTCCCAGTAAAACCTGTTTGGCATTCAGTTTCAACTGAAATACAGGTGGTTTTTCGTTAAATCCGAATTGTCCGGAGATCTGCACAGGCTGCTTATCGATACGTATTTCCTGTTGAGGTATTGAGAGTATGCGGGTTTGTTTATTGAAGCTCAATGCCAGGTTTAGCTCCAGCGTTTTATCTTTCAGATAGCTGCCTTTAGCTGTGTTGAAAGCAAAGCTTTTCGATAATACATCAGATTGCATCATAAACTTAACCGTGCTGTCTGTTGCGCTCAGCCGGCCATCCAGCTTCCGGATGCTGAGGTCGAACAGCTTTGCTTTCTGTCGGTTGTCGATTACGAAACTGACATCTCGTAACATCAGTTCTTTGATATCAAGATCTTTGGAGTCGTTACTTTTCTTCGCGGATTCCTTTCTCTGCAGCACATAAGTATTGGAATAGCCGGAGGTATCGGTAAAAAGATATATGGTACCCTGCTGAAGGGTAACCTCTTTCATTTTTACGTGTTTGCGTAACAGTGATAACGTATTCACCTGTACGAAAATATAATCTACATCCAGCAGAGCATGCTGATGTTGCTGCCACAGGCTATCTTTCAGCACTACCTTTTTCAGGCCGATGGATACATCCGGAAAGCTTTTCAGCAAGGAAGGCTCCATATCAGCGATGGTGATAGTGCCATTCAGCCGTTCATTCAGTTGCCCGGTGATCTGCTTCAGGAAATTGGCTTTATTGGCATGGATGTACCATGTCATGCCGAGGAATAACAAGATCAGGAGCGCCAGACAGATGCCACCGGCGAAAAGAAGTATCCGGAGCCATTTTCTCATTTAGTAAGGTTTAATTGCAATAACAATTAAAAGGTTAAACAGTTCACGGGGTGAAAATACGAATTAAGTGTCAGGAATAAAGAGGTAGTATAACTATTTCCCGTTACCTGCGATTCTTTTATACAACTGTAGTGGTTCCTCCAGATCATACCCCTGATAGTATTGCTGCAGATATTGTATCCATTGCGGAATACCGGATTTTTCCAATTCCCAGCCACCTTTTATCAGCGCACCGGACATCATACGCTCCTGAGCGTCGCGTCGGCTCATTGTTACCAACTGTATGCAGTCATCGTTACTCCCGGGGTAACGATTCAGCTGTCCGAAAAAAACTATTTCTCTCGACCTCAGACATTTCTCCCTATAAAAATTCTCTTCTAATCCAAACCAGGTGTTATAGGGATTACTACGATATGTATAACGTATAAGCACGCACTGTGATCCATAGCGTTGATGAATATACTGGCAGATATTTTTTCTGCCATTCCCGGCAGCTTTCATCGTTGTGGCTCCCATTGCCAGAGCATTCACGAACAAAAAGGGCATAGCGAGGCCTATTCTTAAAAATCGCGGTAGCTTTTGAATGCCTCCCTGCAATATATCATAGGACAGCATTAAAACCGAAGGCACGAAGTATATTAACGGGAAAAGAAATCGTCCTTCCTTGTGAGGTACAATAAAATGTACCAGTAGAAAGGGCAATAACATCCAGGTGAAGATGCTCTTTGGCCGCCTGATAATAACCAGCAGCAGACACGCCAACACCAGCGTACCACATAACGGATACATGGAATAGTAAATATATTGCAGGTAATAATACCAGGGAGATACTCCAAACTTAGAAGCAACATCATGCAGGATATTCACTTCAAAATAATTAACGTATGGGAATACTATATTTCCGTAAAAAAAATAGTCTGATATACCGCCCAGTAGCAATGCGATAATGTTACCCAGTGACAAGAAAAGAAAAAGAGACAGGCTGATTCTTCTCACTATCAACAGCCATAGTATAAGCCCGCCAATCATAAAAGCCATCTGGTATCTGAATAGAAATGCCAGTCCCATGCAAAAACCCGCGATTATATAATTCCTGTTAGCATGGTTGTTTCTTTTCACTAAAGCTACCGCCAGCAGGAAACTCAGCCCTGCCCATATTTCAGAAGAAAACCGGGTGCTTAGATAAGGCATATACCATAAAAAAAAGGACAGCAATATAAAAACTACCTGCTTATTCCGATGTTGTGCCGGCATATAGGTATGTACAAAAAATGAAACAATTAATACCGCTACAATCGCTGTCAGCATTCGGAGTGCAAACGCGCATTGATAAGGATCTGCGACATTCACCAGGGCCAGCGAACGAAAAACGAACAGGCACAGATAAGGCTGCAGCGACGGCCTCACCTGTGCTGCATATTCCCAGGGCAATTGCAGTCCACTGTTGGTACCGGTTTTAAGGCCCGCAAACTCTATTATCTGGTAGTGTTCATCCGGATGATAATAACCTTGACAATTATACGCAGCTATTCCAAAGATTATCAATGCTACAAGGGCTGTATAAAAAAGAAAACGACGGGCAAACATAAGGATAGGAATTATTAGCGAAATAAGATACAGCATTTTCTTAAACATCAGCTATCCTAATTAGTTTTAAATTCTATTAACAATTATTTCAGAAAATTCTTTTTATATTGTTTCAGCATTGACAGAACCCGTATTTGTGAAGCATCATCTCACTATATATTATTGCGCCTATGTAAACATGCAGTAGCCACAAAACCACGTTAACACATTAATATACCCTATTATGAAGCAACTCTTAACCACAACCCGGTTAGCTGCGGATCGTCATGGCCATATGGCTGAACCCAAATGGCATCAGTGGCTGTTTACCCTACCTTCTTCATGGAGCATATTTTTACTGGTAATGGTATCTGTGCTCACGTATTTTCCTGTATTCTCACATAGATTTCTGCAAACATGGGACGATCAGTGGGTGGTGCAAAACTACTATACCACAGCAGGTTTGAGCTTTTCCAATTGGTGGGCGGTAATCACAGAATATTACAATGGACAATATGCCCCGGTTAATGAAACCTGGTACCTGCTGTTGCATGAAGCTTTTGGCTACGATGCTTTCTGGTTCCACGCCGGCAGTATGCTAATCCACATTATAAATGTGATCGTGGTTTATTCTTTCGTCAGGCAATTGCTGAAGATGGCTGGAACATTTTCTCCTTTATCAGTGAATCGTATTGCGCTTGTCAGCGCGTTGCTTATTGCCATTCATCCCTTCCTTGTAGAATCTGTGGCATGGTTATCGGCTTCGAAAATCATTCTTTATGTATTGTTTTATCTGCTGGCGCTGAAAGGATATCTCCGGTACATCGATACAAAAAAATGGGGTTGGTATCTCTATACTATAGTCGCGTTTATTCTGTCATTTGGCGCAAAAGAACAGGCTGTTACGTTACCGCTTTGCCTACTGTTGCTAGATTATACACTGGGTCGCAACCTTAAAGATAAACGGGTATGGTTAGAAAAAATACCCTTCATACTGCTTACCTTATTTTTTGGTATAGTCACTATATTGTCGCAGGCCGACAATGGCCAGGGCGCGCTGGCAGCAGGTAAAGGCTATCCGTTTTATCAGAAAGTTATCTTTGCCTTTTATTGCCTGAGTGAGTATTTTGTTAAATCCGTGCTGCCTGTAAATCTGATGTACGTGTATCCTTTTCCCAACCAGATTGGCGATCCGGTACCTTTTCGATTCTGGCTTTATCCTTTTGCCATTATAGCTATCGCTATTCTATTTTATTCTTTCTGGAAACAACGATGGATATTTTTCGGCATTTGTTTCTTCACTATTCATCTGACTACGGTATTGCATATCATTCCTATGTCGCGTTACACCATTATAGCAGATCGTTATGTATACCTGAGTGCCATAGGCGTTGTATTTATGATGGCTTATTTATATGACAAATATATAACGGAAAAGCCGATCTATGCGGCTCCTATCCATGCTACATTGTTATGTTACCTGATTTACTTTGGTGTCTATACACACCTGCGTTGCCAGGTCTGGCATAGTCCTGAAACCCTGAAAAAAGAGGTGCAGGATATCATTAAACAGCGAAAAGATTATCAGCCACCGGGTGCACGGAGAAAACAGACAAAGGTTAAGAAGAGCTACCAGACAGCAGAGTAGTCATCTGATTTTCCTCATTTCAATATATAGTGTATGATTAAACCATTCCTCTTACAACGCTTGTAGCTCCCCATGGGGGAGCTACAAGATTCACTGGTACAAAACGGTTCGAAACATTTTACTACCAATTACTTAATCACAAAGTTATGAAAAAAAGAATCATCAAGATCAGCGGTATCGCTGTAGTGGCCTTCACGCTCTGCGCGAACCTGCAGTATGCTGTATTCAACTATGGTTTGAAAGATGCCAAGCTAAGTATGGCAATCATGGGTCAGTCTACCAGTTCCGACGGCACTGGTGGAAGCAGTGGTACCGGCGATGAAACCGGTACTGAAGCAGGCCTGCTTCAGAAAAAATCGCAAACCCAAACACCCTGTGAAACCACCAAAACGACTACCGTTAAAGTGGGCATTCCTCCCTTCGAAGTAACCCGTACCGTTACAATCAAATACAGTGGCAAACTGGGTGATTGTATCAAAGGCGGAATATTCTGCACTCAATCCTGTGATGGAGGTACTGCAGTTTCAACCTCTACTTCTGATTCAAGTTCCGGCTCCGGTACCGGTACTAACTAACAGGTAAAATTTCCGTGTGGTTATAAGCAGCTTTGCTGTTTATAACCACCTATCATATCTATTCTCAATTTTCTCAACTATGCAAATGCGTATCCCGCTCTTTCTTCTTGCCCTGTTCATTATAGCCTGCCAACACAGGAAAATTGGTGTGCCACCGGAATACAAAAATGCTGCCGAACAACTGGCCGATTCAGTTACTGATATTGCTGTTACCAGTGATCATTTCACGACGATCAGGATTCCCCAGCGATTTTCCGCCGACAACGAGATTCGCCTCAGTGAAGTAATAGACAGCGTATGGTATCTTCCACTGGAAACAAACGATTCTTCTATCATCAGCTATGTAGACCAGGTGAATGAGTATAAAGGCAATTATATTATCCTGGATATCCTTTCCAATAAGGTCTTAGCGTTTGATAAGAAGGGAAAATTCATCCGGCAGATCGGTCATAAGGGAAAAGGGCCCGGCGAATACCTGCATCCTACCTCATTCGTAGTTGATACTGCCAGAGATGAGATTATCGTACATGACGATCACACCAGTAAAATCATACACTATGATGGCCAGGGGAATCTTAAAAGAGAAGAAATTGCAAAATATCGCTTTGTTCAATTTGTTAAATCAGGGGATCAATATATTATCAACAGCGACCGCTCTGATAATGTCCATCTCGACAGAATACTAAACTCTAAACTACTCTTTGCCTCAGGGGCATGGAAAGTAAATCACACTGCATTTGGCTATGATTGGGAGACACAACAGGATCTTGCCACAAACAGGAGAGCATTGATTGAAACAGATGGCCATATCAATTATAATCCATCCTATAGTTACAATATATACCGTATTACAGATACCAGCATCAGGAAAACCTATTTCATTGATGCCGGTAACTATGCGCTACCGGAAGGATTCGATAAAAACCTTTCTATTGAAGACTTCAACCGGAAATATGAGAAAGACAACGGAAATAAATTATACATCAGTTCCGCGCCATTAGAAAGTAATAACCATATCGTGCTTACACTCAACATGAATAGACAATACATCTTTGCTTACTATTCCAAAAAAACAAATAAACTATTCTGTAACAGCTATTTCAATAATGATATTCCCTGGTGTATGGGCCCGGCTAATGTTGTGGATGTTATAGGCAACACCTTTGTAGGCTACCTGAATGCGGTTGAAGTAGGTGAGCATAGGCGTGATATGGAAAAATACGGGCTTACTAAATTACTTCCTCCTTCATTTATAGCTATGACTGATGCGGTAAAGGATATCGACAATCCTGTGCTTGCATTTTTTAAGTTAAAAGATTTCTGACATGACAGGCAATTACATGATTATATTGATTGTAACAGTACTGTGTTGCAGCTGTTCAGGCAAGAAGAGCGTAAAGCAGCGTATGGCAGAGAGCAGGAAAGAGATTGAAAATAGCCCGGAACAGCTACATCTGAATAATTGCAAATTGACCGGTCTGGATACAACTCATCCTAAAACGTTACAGGAAGCCATAGGAGGAAAGCCCAGGCTTATGATGAGGTTTTCTGATCAAAGCTGCGATGTTTGCGTAAACGATCTCCTGGATAAATTAACGGCAGCCAGCGACAAGATTGGCAACGAGAATATCATCATCCTTTCTTCGTTTAGGGTATACCGTAGTTTTTACCTTTTCTATAAAAAGTATAGCAACCGGTTTACCATCTATAACATGAAGGACAGCAAAATGGGCTTCAAAGCTGAATACTATGATGCTCCGTTTCTTTTTAAAGTAAATAGCCAATTGATCGGGAGCGATCTTTTTGTGCCATTTAAAGAAAATCCGTTACCCACCGTTGAATACCTCTATAATGCGGAATCTTTCTTTAATGTACCATCCTGATTACATCACAATTATTACGACATGGGCAGGTATTTTCTAACAATCTACTTAATATCGACCTCTTTATTGGCGGTAGCGCAGCATCAGCCTGTATTCAAAGCAGACTCGTTTCGTCTCGGAGGTAACATCCGGAACTATCACCCGGCCAGCAGTACTTTTCAGCTATTGAAAGTAGTGTATAATACGCCCTACGGTCAACAGGAGCAAGTGATTGCGCAGCTGGACAGTTCGGGACATTTCAATGCATCAGTGCCATTATTCAACCCCCAGGAAATAATGCTCGACTTCGATCATACCCTTATTTATTTGTATGCCGTTCCGGGCAAGGACCTTCAGATATCCCTGGATACAGCGGATATCCGGCACGTGCATACTGTGGAGGAGCTGGCAGAATTCCATAACAACAGGCAGGTGATTTTATTTAAAGGGAGCGCTGCAGCCATCAATACTAACCTGAACGACTATATGTACCGGCTAAACCGTATCATAAATCCTCTGAGCAACGAGCAGGCACAAAATATGACGGCAGATCAATACCTCAGCTGGCGTCTGCAGAAAATGCAGCTTCAGCAGGATACGCTCCATGCGTGGCAGCAGGCAGGCGTGGTATCCGCTTTGTGTTACCTGCGTACCACGAATTACATCCGCTATAGTGCCGGCGCCGATGTGCTGGCCTACTGGTATAACACCACAGGGAATCAGTCTTTTCCGCCGGTAGCTTATCAAAACTTTCTCTCTACCCTGCCGGTTAACAACAATGATGCGGTATTAACTGATGTCTATTACGACTTCATCAATAATTATCTTATATACCTGCAATTAAAGGAGCATAACAATCCCAAAGTACAGGAGCTAGCCTATATCGCCGGCCAGGTAAGCAAGGGAACAGGTCAGGACCTGCTGCTCGCCAATATGGCCGCAGATAGCCTGCACCGCAGCCTTCCCCTGCATCCGGCAACTATACAATACCTCCGGCAACATATCGGCAATACTGCTATCAGCAGACGTATTGCCTTTCTTAATCAACAGCTCCAGCAGAGCATCAATAATAATCTACCCGACAAAACACATCTATTGAACAACATGGCCGATACTATCCCTGACATATTACAGGTATTGGGTGCTAAATACAAAGGAAATGTAGTTTATGTAGACTATTGGGCGCCCTGGTGTGTGCCTTGTATAGAGGAAATGCGGCAGACCCCTATGTTAAAAAAGAAGTTTATCAATAAGCCGGTAGTCTTCCTCTATCTCGCCATTCACTGCGACCAGAGCTCCTGGGAAAAAGCCATCAAAAGAGAGCAGATACAGGGTGAACATTATCGTTTGAGTGACCAGGAGTTTGATCTTCTTAATAAAAGGATCCCCATTATAGGTATACCGCGCTATATGTTGATAGATAAAAACGGAACAATTACACAGCGGATAGCGCCAAGGCCGGGTGATCTCGAAACTATCAGTACAGCCATTACCCAACTGTTAAATCAATAAATATGAAAACCAGTTCTTCCTTCCAGCAAATATTAATACCCGGCATAACCGCCATTGTGCTGCAGGCATGCAGTACAGGACAGGCTACACTTCCGCCGGAAAAAACGGTAAATATCTTCAACGATACCACCAGCATCAGCTATTTTAAACTTACCCGCAAAAACTTTCACAAAGAACTGGTATGTAATGGTAAATTAAGCGCCCGTCGTAAAGCCCAGTTGCGCTTCCGGCAGGCGGGGCAGATTACTGCTGTAAACCTGCAAAATGGCATGCATGTGGAACAGGGACAGGTCATTGCGTCGCTGGATCGTAACCGGTTGGCGAACGCACTGGAAGCAAGAAAAATACATCTTGCGCAGTCGCGGTTGGATTATGAAGACCGTCTGCTGACAATGGGGTATAACGCGAAGGATTCCGCCTCGTTGCCTCCCGGCATCAACCAGGCCGCGCTGATCCGCAGTGGGTACAAACAAAACATGATCGAGCTTTCCGAAGCTGCTATGGACTATGACCAGGCCGAGATCCGTGCTCCCTTCGCCGGCATTATTGCCGGTCTTGATATACAGCCTTACAACATGAGCGACACCTATAGCAAAGGCTGCCTGCTGATAGACGATAGTGAATTCATTGTTGATTTCAACGTCATGGAATCGGAGCTGCCATTCATAAAAGCAAGTCAGGAAGTTAGTGTCAGCCCCTTTAACGATCCGATACTGGCACTTCCCGGGAGAATAGTGGCAATTAATCCGGTCGTAGAGGAAACAGGACTGATCAGTGTCAGGGCATTGGTACCCAATAAAGGCAGGCAATTGCTCGATGGTATGAATGTTCGGATTAAAGCACAACAGCAGCTCAAAAGGCAGCTGGTTGTCCCTAAAACAGCTATCGTAGAAAGACAGGGAAGGAAAGTTGTATTTACTTATGAGGGGGGATATGCTATATGGCATTATGTAGAAACAGGAACAGAAAACAGCGAATTCAGTACCATTTTATCTGGTCTTCAGGAAAATGATAACATTATATCCAAAGGCAGCTTCAATCTTGCTCACCATAAACCAGTGAAAGCAATGCCTGTTGCACAACCTTAATAACACCGCTGATACTTATGCCACAAGCATTACATCCACAAAGGATATCTCCTTTTAGCACCGTTATTATTTTTACAGTACTGACGGCTATCGGGGTATTTATAACGCCTTTGCTGGCTGTTAAGCTGATGCCGGAACATGACCTCAACAGCCTGGTAGTTCATTGTAATCTTCCCGGGAGTAGCCCTGAAGCCACAGAATTACAGGTCACCTCTCACCTGGAGGATGCTGTGGCCGGGCTAAATGGTGTGAAGAGCATCCGATCAATTTCGGGTGCCGGTACCGCCACCGTATATATCACCTTAGACAAATGGACCGATCCGGCGGTGTTCAGGCTGGAAGCCTCCTCCCTCCTACGTCAGCTCTATCCGCAATTGCCTTTGGGTGCAAGCTATCCCAATATCACAGTAAACAGATCAGGTATAGATAATGCCTATGAGGGATTCTTAGTATATGAGCTTCATGGCGCATCAGATGCGCAGACGCTCACTCAATATGCACAGGAACAACTGCAACCCCTGCTGGCCGGAATCAGGCATATCAAACAAATCAGCATAGCTGGCGCGCCTCCGCAATATTGGGAGCTCACCTGCATTGACACACTAATGCAGCAAATTCATATCAATACCAATGATATCATCAAAGTGCTCCATTCCCTGCTTACACGTGGTGATGCCGGCATCACCATACAATCCACCCGTCAGCTGCATCTGATTAAAAATGATAACACACAGGATCCTGTTCAGATACTGGACCTCCCGGTTAAACGGGTCAATAACCGTCTTATCAGGCTGGGCGATATCGCGAGGCTGCAACTGGCTGAAGCTCCACCTTCCAGTTATCAGCGTATCAACGGCCGGCCGGTGGTTACACTTAGTATCTCGGCTGATCCACAGGCAAACACCCTGCTACTGAAAAAGCAAATCAGCCAGGCAATGCAACAGCAGCTCCCTCCCGGATACTATTTACAGCTGGCCTACGATTCCACAGAATACCTGGAGGCTGAATTGAGTAGTCTCTATATACGCACTGGCCTGTCTGTGGCAATACTGCTGCTATTCGTATGGCTGGTTACCCGGAAACTCACCCACCTCCTGGTGGTGGTTGTCAGTATGATCGTGAATATCTTCCTTTCTTTTATCGGCTATTACATCTGCAGGCTTGATATTCACCTCTATTCACTTGCCGGCATTACTATTTCGCTGGGACTCACCATAGATAACAGTATCATCATCATTGAAGACCTGGAGCAACAGAAAAAGGGCCGGGTATTTTTTGCTATCCTCGCTTCCACACTTACTTCGGTGATAGCATTATCCGTCATATTTTTCCTCGACGAGCGGCAACAGCTAAACCTTGTTGATTTTGCCATTGCTATTCTTATTAATCTTATTGTATCGTTACCGGTTGTATTTTTCTTTACGCCTGCTTTATATCAATTAATGCATGTGTCGTTGAGGCAACAGTCTCAGCATAGTCGTCATATCGGCCGCCTGAGCATCAGGCTGCAGCGGGGTTATGATATCGTTATACTGTGGTTACTAAGGCATCGGAAAAAAATGATCATAGGATTTATTCTGCTCTTTGGATTGCCTGTTTTTCTGATCCCCGACGAGATACCTACGAGGGGGAAATGGTCGCACTGGTATAACAATATCGCTGAAAGCCGTGCTTACCGCCAGATTCGCCCCATATGTGATAAACTATTGGGAGGTACCTTACGACTCTTTGTTAATACCGTAGCATACAAACATCCTCCGGTAGAACACAGCAACGAGCGTCCCAGTTTACGGGTGGAGGTATTAATGCCACCAGGGGCTACCCTTACTCAGATCGATGAAATAGTACTTGAATTCGAAAAATATCTTTCTCAGTTTCATGAAATAGCACTATTTAAAACCGTTGTAAGTGATGCACAGAACGCCGGTATCACTATCTTTTATAAACCCGGTATTTTGAGGCATTTCCCAGGCCAGCTGAAGCAAAGACTTGAAGATAAAGCTATGACTTCCGGCGCTGCCGATTTTAAGATATACGGGGTTGGGGATGCTTTCGACAATACTGTTGGCAATACACAGATGGAAAGCAGTTTTGTAGTAAAAGGATATAACTATGCACAGCTTTATCACTTTGCAACCCGGCTAAAGCAGGTGCTGCAACGTATTCCCCGGGTAGATGATATCTTCCTGTCGCCCTTTACTGCTGTAAATCAGTCTTCGACCTATGCCTATCACCTACGCATATACGACAAACAGCTGATGCAGTTGCTGCAAACCACAGCCGGCAACCTCGCAGGGTCTTTAAACAGCCGGAATGAGCGTTCTGTTCCTGTCAATGATATGCTGTACGAAGACACCTATCTGCCGCTAAAAGTGCATAGCCATGCCTCAGGCGCCATAGCTCTCTGGGAGCTGATGCAGGCCCCCACCCCATTGAGCGACAGTCAGCACATCCGGATCAGTAACCTTGCGACTGTTGAAAAAGAAAAAACAAACCAGGCGGTTGTCAAAGAAAATCATGCCTTTGTATTAAACATACTGTACAAGTTTACAGGCACTTTTGAGCAGAATAAATTAATGCAGAAAGATATCATAAAAAGTATCCGGAAAGACCTGCCCTATGGATACCATATTGATACCGGGAGCAATTACTATTCCTCTTCCGATAGCGGTTATCATCGGTACATTTTGCTTATAGCAGCATTTGTTCTTGCTATTTACCTTGTATGCGCCATCTTACTGGAATCGCTGTTACTGCCACTGGCTGTGATCCTGATGATTCCTGTTTCTTTCATTGGAGTGTTTCTTACTTTCTACTACCTGGATATTGCCTTTGGAGACGGAGGCTATGCTTCCCTGCTTATGTTGTGTGGTATTGTCACCAATGGTGCGCTATATGTGGTTAACGACATGCAGCACCTGAAAAAACAACGTCCGGGCCTGGATAGAAGGCGAACCTTCCTCAAGGCATTTATGCACAAAGGAGTGCCTATTTTTATTACCACTCTTTCCGCTGTGCTAAGCATGCTACCCTTTATGCTGAACGGCAGTGAACAGGGATTCTGGTATACCTTGTCTGTTGGCACTACCGGAGGATTACTGTTTTCGTTTATTGGTACCTGTTTGTTATTACCACTATGCTTGCGATTAAATAAAGCTGTATGATGAAATTCTTAGTTGACCGGCCTGTGGGTGTACTGCTATCCTATCTTTCCCTGGTACTGCTGGGCATTGCAGCCTATCTTTATCTGCCGGTATCTCTCATGCCCAATCTCGACATTCCTACCATTACTGTACGGATAAAACAGGCAGAAGCATCTGCCAACGATATTGAGCAACATATTACCAGTCCACTCCGGGAGCGACTGCGTCAGTTAAGCGGACTGGAAGATATCAATAGCGTTACACAGGAAGGTAGCGCACAACTGCAGCTGCAATTCACACATGGTACCAATATTCACCTCTCATTTATTGAGGTGAATGAGCAAATAGACTTATCGATGAATGACCTCCCACGGGATGCCGCCAGGCCGCAGGTAATAAAAGCCAGCAGTACAGACATTCCCGCCTTTTTTTGTAATATCCGGCTGGCTGCGGAAAGCGACCCGACTGCATTTGGCCGCCTGTGTGATCTTGCAGAAAAAGTGATAAAAAAAAGGATTGAGCAGCTTCCTGAAGTGGCCATGACTGATATCACCGGGCTTAACAAACAACGTATCCTGATCGTTCCCGACGAGAATAAGTTACGCACCCTTAACATTCAACCCGGTAATATCCAGCAGTTGCTGCAGGAAAATAATCTGCAACTGGGGAATATTATGGTAAAGGACGGCCAATATCAATATTATCTGCATTTCAGCAGCAACCTGTATAGTTCTGATGATGCAGCCAATATACCTGTTAATATCAAAGGAAGATTGATACAACTGAAGGACCTGGGCGACATCCGGATCCAGGATATTCCACCTACCGGCGGCTTTTATGCCGGTAGTCAGCAGGCTGTTAATCTCGCTGTTATCAAACAACCGGGAGCCCGGATGGCAGATCTTCAGCATGATTTCCGGATACTGATAAATGTGATGCGTAAAGACTATCCGGATCTCAGGTTTGAAATTGCCCAGGACCAGTCGACGCTGCTGGATTACGCCATCAGCAATCTTCAGCAGGATCTTCTGCTGGGAGGCACCCTCGCCATAGTGCTCGTATTGTTGTTTATCAGAAAAGTCAGGCTGGCTCTACTGATCGGCCTGGTGATTCCGGTGTCGCTGGTACTCTGTCAGTTACTTTTCTATTGCTTCCATGTTTCCCTGAACATTATTTCGCTCAATGGCCTGATACTGGGACTGGGCATGATTATCGACAACTCGATTGTGGTGATTGATAATATTACCCAGTATATCGACGAAGGGATGCCTTTGCGTAATGCCTGTGTTATTGGTACTTCGGAAGTAGCCAAACCACTATTCACCTCGTTGCTGACCAACTGTTCTATTTTTCTGCCGCTTATATTCCTCAGCGGAATGGCTGGCGCATTGTTCTATGAACAAGCTATATCTATGACCACCGGCATTTTTGTTTCCATGATAGTGTCGCTGACATTGTTGCCTGTATTGTACCGGCTGGTAAAACGGACGCCTGTTATTCCGTCCGGACGTAGTGCGGTAGATCGTGACGGCTATCTGGACCGCCTATACGAAAAAGGATTACATCTGGCAATGAAATTGCCTCGTACGATGCTCATAGGTAATCTGCTAATGGTAATAGCAGCTGTTATAGCTTTTAACAAGATGTCATGGGAACGGTTTCCAGACCTTGATGCACACAATGTAGAGCTGCGTGTAAACTGGAATGAACCACTTTCATACGAGGAAAATAATGCGCGGATAAAAGCTATGATGGACCAACTAAGTAAAAACATCTCCCTATACAACTGTTGGATAGGCCAGCAACAATATATGATCAACCGGAACTATGACATGGATGCAACCCAGGCGCTGGTTTATATAGAAACTACAGAGGCCCGCCAGCTAAAAGAAATAAAACGGGAAGTAAGTAATTACTTTCATGAACATTATATATCTGCAGACTTCCGTTTTACCCCGGCAGCAACACCGCTGGAACAATTGTTTGGGCAACAACAGGCGCCACTGGTATTACAACTATATCATAATGGCAACCGGCAGATGCCTGATATTGCATCTTCCACAACAATGGTCGGAGAAATCAATCGCCTGGCTCCTACTGTTAAAATTCCTCCTCCGGCATTGCGTAAAAATCTAAAAGTACATATCAATTATGAACTACTGGCGTTATATAATATCCAGCCTGCTGCAATAATGAATACCCTGTCCTCAAAATTAAAGGCGAAACAAATTGATGAAATACAGGGTAGTGCTGCAATGATACCGGTAGTAATCGGCACTGATTCGGCGATAACACCCGATGAATTGCTAAGTGACCTGTTTGTTTACAATGGTTCGGGAAAATCCTTTCCCGTAAAGTCATTCGTCAGCATCACTGATGAATACGACTATAAATACATTACCGGCGGTGCACAGGGTTTGTATTATCCTATTGATGTCAGTACGCCTGATCCCGGAAAGGAATTAAGATTACTAAGGCCGCTCATAAAAAAGTATCCACCTCCGACCCTGGAAGTAAAAGGCAGCTATTTTTACAATCAGCAGCTGGTCCGCGAATTAGGGTTTATTCTCCTTATCTCTGTTCTGTTACTCTATTTCATTCTGGCGGCCCAGTTCGAGTCACTGCTACAACCAGTGATCATTTTGGTGGAACTCCCGTTGGATATGGCCGGAGCAGTACTACTGCTTTATGTTACCGGCTCCAGTATTAACCTGATGTCGATGATAGGACTGATAGTAATGTGCGGGATCATTATCAATGATTCTATCCTGAAAATCGATGCTATTAACCAGCTGGTTAATAGCGGAGTTGCGCTTGACAGTGCTATTCATACCGCCGGGAAGAAAAGATTGCATTCAATTGTAATGATCACCTTAACCACCACGGGCACCTTATTACCCACACTTTTTATGCGTGATCCGGGTAGTCTGTTGCAGCAACCATTGGTAATTGCCTTAATCGGCGGAATGATCCCCGGTATGTTTGTGAGCCTGCTGGTGATCCCTATGTTATACCGTTTCTTTTATCTCCGGAAAAACCGGCATCACATCACTCTTAAAAAAATCAATATACCAGATGAAGTGGCTTCACTATAGAAATTGGCTATTCTTTTTTTTCGGTATCCTCAGCCTGCAGCTGAATGCCCAGCAGGGTATTGCCACCATGGATCTGAAAGACGCCATTAATACTGCCCGGCAATACTCCCTGGATTACCAGGCAGCAAGACAGGCCTATGAATATAGCTATGTAGATTATAAAAGTTTTATTAGCAGCCGGTATCCCAATCTCAGTATGAGCGGCACCTTTCCTAACTATACCCGCGCTATAGGGCTGATTACACTTCCAAACGGAGAGCCTTATTTCGTGGGACAGGATCAGGCAGTCAGTAATCTGTCTTTAAACCTGTCGCAACCGGTGTTACCAACCGGCGGTACATTTACGCTCTCCTCTTCACTGAACAGAGCAGATGTATTTGGTAAAAACCGCAGCACTACTTATTCATCCGTGCCTGTTACCATTTCCTACATGCAAAATATGGTGGGCTACAATGCTTATAAATGGCAGCAGAAAACGGCACTGGCCAGGGTTGAAACTGCTGAGAAGAGTTTGTTGGAACAGGGAGAAGATATCAGCCTTAAAACGGTAGGCTACTATTTTGAAATGCTTCAGATACAATCTGCATTACACCTGGCTATACAAAACTACGCTAATGCCGATACACTCTATAAAATCTCCCAGCAACGATTTACACTGGGCACCGTCAGTAAGAGTGAGCTGCTGCAGTTACAACTCAATCTGTTAAATGTAAAAAACGAGTTATTGCAGGATAGCATTAACTATACGATGACTACAAAACGTTTCCTGGAATACCTTGTGTTACCGCCAGGCACTCCCGTGCAACTACGTATGCCTGATGATGTTCACTTTTTCCAGATAGATGTACAAACTGCGCTGCAACAAAGCCATAACAACAACAGATCTGTTTTTGATGCCCGTCAGATGGAGCTGGAGGCAGCCCAGCAGCTGGCGCAGGCAAGAGCTCAAAACAGCGTATACTTCAATATTAATGCGAACTTAGGGTTTACCCGTACAGCCAACGCTTTCAAGAGTTTGTATAGCGATCTGGAGCAACAACGCAACCTGGGTGTTTCATTCAACATCCCAATTATTAACTGGGGATACAATCGTCTGCAAAAACAAAAATTTATTACCAATCTGGCAATGGTAAAAACGCGCAATCGACAAACCCAGATCGCTATGGAACAGGAAGTATTCAACAGCGTTTCCCGATGGAACTTTCAGCAGCAGCTACTCTCTGCAGCTATCGTTGCCCGTGAAATTGCTGTTCAGCGATATGAGCTGGAGAAAACAAGATATCTCTCCGGCAACATCTCTCTGAACGACTTTAATATCGCGCAGCAGCAAAAGGATGAAGCGAGCAGCCGTTATGTACAGGTATTAAAAATCTATTGGGAACTATATTATTCCCTGAGAAAACTGACCCTGTATGATTTCGCCGCGAACAACCAGTTAAAACTAAGCATCCGCGATTAAGCAAATATGCTTAATGCGTTGTCGCAATCTTACTGAACCGTTCCCGGATAGCATCCAGCTCTGAGCGTTTCATGCGGGACGTTTTTTCGAGGATCCCTAAGAAATAGTCCACTTCCTCTTTTTGAGCCGGGCAGCCTACATTCTGTAATTTTCCCGTAGGACTTTTCATGCGGCTATCGGCCAGCAATGCCCCTTTGCTGTCTAATACCAGCCAGAACGGAATACCTTCCTGATCGCCATGATATTTGGCTAACAAATCGCCACCACCGGGGTTTTCGAGTGATTTTTTCGCACCGTTCTCCAATACCGTAATGTGGCGGATCTCATAATTGTTGTTAAACGCTTTTTTACAGGCAGCGTCATTCATGGCAGTGTCCATCCGATGGCACCAGCCACACCAGGAAGCATGGAAAATCACGAATACTTTTTTGTTGTTACCGGCAGCCTTTGTGCAGGCGTCCTGTACGATCTGTTCAGCAGCAGGCGGCGCATCCTGGGCTTTTAATGCGGTAAATGTACATGCTGACAATAAAAACGATAAGGTTACTACTAATGGGCGCATAATGATTGGTTTTATCAAATGTAATGATCATTTCCCTATAAATTACCCGGACACTGATGAGTGGAGATATCCGGGGATAAAAAAAGGAAGAGCATTTGCTCTTCCTTTTACTGTATGGTATTGAAAAAACTTAATCATCGAGTTTGAGTACTGCGAGGAAGGCTTCCTGTGGTACTTCCACGTTACCGATCTGGCGCATACGTTTTTTACCTTCTTTCTGTTTCTCGAGGAGTTTACGTTTACGGGAGATATCACCGCCATAACATTTAGCAGTTACATCTTTACGCATAGCACTGATGTTTTCGCGGGCGAGGATCTTAGCACCAACAGCGGCCTGAATAGCGATCAGGAATTGCTGGCGTGGCAGCAGTTCTTTGAGTTTCTCGCAGAGTTTGCGGCCAAAATCCTGTGCGCGACTGCGGTGGATCAGGGCACTGAGTGCATCCACTTTATCGCCGTTCAGGAGGATATCCATTTTAACAATGTCGCTATCACGGAAGCCAATTGGCGTATAGTCGAACGACGCATAACCGCGGGTCTGGCTCTTCAGCTTGTCATAGAAGTCAAACACAATCTCTGTCAGCGGCATTTCAAACATCAGTTCCACGCGGGTAGTAGTCAGATAGCTCTGGTTAAGGAGTATCCCGCGTTTACCGAGGCAAAGAGTCATGATGTTGCCGATATATTCCGGCTTGGTAATGATTTGTGCCCGGATAAATGGTTCCTCGATCCTGTCTAATGTAGTAGGATCGGGCATTTCGCTCGGGTTGTTCACATTAATCACTCCTTCGCGGGTAGTATGTGCGATAAAACCTACGTTTGGTACAGTAGTGATCACAGTTTGATTGAACTCCCTTTCCAGGCGCTCCTGGATGATTTCCATGTGCAACATGCCGAGGAAGCCGCAACGGAAGCCGAAGCCCAGTGCCTGGGAGGTTTCCAGTTCGTAGGTAAGTGAAGCATCGTTCAGCTGGAGTTTGTCCATACAATCTCTCAGCTCTTCAAAGTCCTCTGTTACCACGGGGAATATACCTGCGAACACCATTGGTTTTACTTCCTGGAAACCGTTGATTCCTTCTTCACAGGGGTTATTAGCCAGGGTGATTGTATCCCCTACTTTTACTTCTTTGGCGCTTTTGATACCAGTGATAATATATCCTACGTCGCCGGTAGTCACTTCCTTGCGGGGTTCCAGTCCCAGCTTCAGGATGCCTACCTCATCTGCCTCGTATTCGTCGCCGGTGTTCACAAATTTGATCTTATCACCCTTTTTGAGCGTACCGTTAAATACGCGGAAATAGGCGATAATACCACGGAAAGAATTGAAAACGCTGTCAAATATCAATGCCTGAAGCGGAGCCTCATTGCTGCCTTGCGGAGCGGGGATGCGGCTTACGATAGCTTCGAGGATTTCTTCGATACCGATCCCGGTTTTTCCGGATGCCAGCAGGATCTCTTCTTCCTTCACCCCTATCAGGTCAATGATCTGGTCTTTTACTTCTTCGATCATGGCGCCCGGCATATCAATTTTATTGATAACGGGGATGATCTCGAGGTCATTTTCCAGGGCCAGGTAAAGGTTGGAAATGGTTTGCGCCTGGATCCCCTGGGCGGCATCCACCAGCAACAGGGCGCCTTCGCAGGCAGCCAGGGCGCGGGAAACTTCGTAGGAAAAGTCAACGTGACCGGGAGTATCGATCAGGTTAAATTTATATTTCTCACCATTCTTAGCGTTATAATCCATCTGGATGGCATGGCTCTTAATGGTGATACCTTTTTCACGTTCGAGGTCCATGTCGTCCAGTACCTGGGCCTGCATATCCCGGTCCGAAATAGTCTTGGTAAATTCCAGCAAACGGTCAGCCAGGGTACTTTTACCATGGTCAATATGGGCAATGATACAAAAATTGCGAATATTCTTCATATGATGTTTTACAAATCCCAGGTGGCATGTATATCCAACCTTTTCAGCCGGCAAAGGTACTGAAATTAGTTTGTTCTTTGATATATTGCTTCCAAAGAATTAAGAATTGGGAATATAGAATTAAGAAATAAGGAGAAGATATTAGCGAATGATAGTGAAGGGCTTAGTTAATAAGCATAAAATTGATATAAGCCTGATTATTGATATAAGGTACATTTGTAAATCAGGGGGCACACCAGCCCTTTTTGTTAACTAAAAAATAACCGGACATGGAATTAAAAGATCAGTTTGAACAGGCGGTAGCAGCCAGTAAGACATTAGCCGAAAAGCCATCCAATGAGGTACTGTTGCAGTTGTATTCTTTGTACAAACAAGGTACTACGGGAGATGTTGACAGTGATCCTCCTGCCAATCCATTCGATTTTGTGGCAAAGGCGAAGCATGAAGCCTGGGCGGGTTTGAAAGGAAAAACGAAAGAAGCTGCGATGCAGGAGTACATTGCATTGGTGGAAAGATTGAAGAATTGAGCATTAAGAATGAAAGCAAAAATGTTATCGATTGAATACTTAAAGATGTAATAACCGCTAAGATCTTCGCTTTCATTCTTAATTCTTCATTCCTTATTCTTAACTTTGATTCATGGTACCTTCATATACAATTAGCGAAAAGACACAACATTACCTGGCACTGGAAGAGCAGTTTGGAGCCCACAACTATCACCCGTTACCAGTGGTGCTGGATCGCGGAGAGGGTGTTTATTTATGGGATGTAGACGGTAAGCGTTATTATGATTTTTTATCAGGATATTCTGCTGTTAATCAGGGGCATTGCCATCCGAGGATCATTGAAACGCTGATAGCACAGGCGCAGCGGCTGACACTTACTTCCAGGGCTTTTTATAATGATATCCTGGGAGAATATGCACAATATATTACTTCCTATTTCGGATACGATAAAGTATTACCGATGAACACCGGTGTGGAAGCGGTGGAAACAGCGTTGAAACTATGCCGGCACTGGGCTTATATTGTCAAGGGTATTCCGGAAAACAAAGCAAAGATTATTGTTTGCGCCAATAACTTCCACGGACGTACGCTGAATGTTATTTCCTTCAGTAACGATCCGCAGGCCCGTAATAATTTCGGTCCTTATATGCCGGGGTATGAAATCATCCCTTATAACAGTTTGACTGCGCTGGAACAGGCGTTGCAGGACAAGAATGTGGCGGGTTTCCTGGTAGAACCTATTCAGGGGGAAGCGGGTGTGATGGTACCGGACGAAGGTTACCTGTCGAAAGCCCGTCAGTATTGCCTCGACGCTAACGTGTTGTTCATCGCCGACGAGATACAGACTGGCCTGGCGCGTACGGGAAAAATGCTGGCATGTGATCATGAACAGGTGCGCCCTGATATCCTGATCCTTGGAAAAGCCTTATCCGGCGGTACATTGCCGGTAAGTGCCGTGCTGGCCGATGATGAAATTATGCTGACCATTAAACCAGGTGAGCATGGTTCTACTTACGGGGGTAATCCACTTGCATGTAAGGTAGCTATTACTTCCCTGCAGATATTGAAAGATGAAAAGATGGCAGAAAATGCCGCTGCTATGGGCCAGCTACTGCGCAGAGGACTGGAGGAACTTCATTCTCCTTATATCACCACAGTTCGGGGCAAAGGCTTGCTGAATGCCATTGTTATCAAACATAAAGATCCTGAAGCAGCATGGGATCTTTGCCTCACGCTGAAAGAAAACGGTTTGCTTGCCAAGCCAACTCACGGAGATAAGATCAGGTTTGCGCCTCCCTTATCTATCAATGAGGTGCAGATCAACGAATGTGTGCAGATCATTAAAAAAAGCCTGGAACAGGCATTCAGTTACTGAATCAGTGTATGATCACCTCCCATAAAGCCATTCGCAGTTCCGGCTGGAAAACCGACTTTATCATCGGCTTCCCCGATGGATTATTCCTTGTGTTTTTTACGACACAGGTATTACAGACATTTCCCATGGAAGTGCAAACCTTCTATAATATACACCTTGCGTTGCTCGGCCTGGGCTCTCTGTTGGTTATGTACAGCGCCTTCCAGGCTAATAAGGGAGATATGCAACACGACAGTCCCCTCTTATCTGATAAGGAAAGAGGGAAGCTGCAGCAGTTGGATATTAATGCTCCTACCATTGCACATATTGAAGAAGAGATGAAAAAAGATGCTGCCACCTGGGAGCAAACGCTGGAGACAGAACAGGTAAGGGAAACAAATTTCAGCTTAGTGAAGGCGATACGAAGCGGATTGTTTACCGGTATTTTCTTTCTCGTTGGCGGCGCCATATCACTCGGTCCCTACCTGGCCAATGAAAATTTCGGCGCTGCTTCGCAAACCAGTATACTATTGGTATTCCTTAGTTTAACGGCATTCAGCTTTATTAAATCCCGGATCACGGCGCAACGCCCGCTGCCTGTCGTACTCCGGTATTGGGCCATGGGAGCAGCTATACTGGTTGTTGCATGGATACTTCACCGTACCATACATCCTGCATAGATTTTCCAACAGCAACAAGGGCACCCTACTAACGTCGACGGGCACACGCTACCCGGTAAAATTCATATCCTTTTTCAGAACGTTCCGGCAGATACCTGTTGCGGTATTCATCTGCCCCCAGATCTTCTGTTAACATAAACTCATATTGCTGCAGATAAGCCGGCAGTTCGGCCGGGTCAAAACCAAAGGTCCATTTTTCTTCCAGGCCGGCTACATCCTGCAATAATTTTTCTCCACCGAAAAATACGCCCGGATTATCCAGCACCTGTTGGTGTACATACGTAAAGATCACCGTGGATCCGGCGGCAAAGCGCTGCAGAAATGCAAAGGTGTTATCTATGGCGGCGGCATCAAGATAATTTGTTACACCTTCCCAGATAATAGCTGCCGGTAAGGAGAAATCGAAATGATGGAGTGTACTGAGCTGATCCAGGCTTTGTTTATTGAAATCGATCTGATAATACAGTAAGCGTGGTGGAATTTTCAGGTCGCTTAACTTTTCAAGTTTATAGGCAGCTGTATTCGGATGGTCTATTTCTATCACCCTGATATTTTCCAGAAATGGCAGTCGCAGGCCACGCGTATCAAAGCCTGCCCCCAGGATAAATACCTGCCTGGCGCCGTTCTTAACAGCCTTTTCCAGGAGTTCGTCGATGTAACGGGTGCGGGCAATACCGGATGATAAAGCACCTGGGATTTTTTTCCGGATAATATTCTCTGCAATACCTTTCCAACCGGGCACCCTGCACAACCATACTCCCAGTTTCAGACCGGTGTCGAGAAAGCGGGCTGCAAAGGGATCAGTGAAAAGGCGGCTGTTGGCGGAACGGGTTGTTTCCAATGCTCTGAAAAGGGCCATATATTGAGCAGTTCTGCTGGTGGTGTTAGCCTTCATAGAGATATATTGATCACTAAATTTAACCAAAAAAAGTCTACTATTGGTACGGGATTACGTATGTACATCACCGTAGTCGCAACTGCGATGTTTTTTCCGCGTGACAACTCCGGATTTCTGGAAAGTACATTTTTTGCGATTATTTCAAAAAAATACCTAATTTTAGAAAATATTCTAAATCAACCAAGAAAAATGAGTCACTCATTAAATATTGACAAATTAGACTTACAGATTATATCAGAGATGTCCAATGATGCGAGTATCTCTTATGCAGAACTAGGTAAGAAGCTGTTTGTATCAGGCGGAACTATTCATGTACGTATCAAGAAATTACATGAAATGGGAGTAATCAAGGGAACCCGGTTGCAGGTTAATCTCCGGGCCATTGGCTATGATGTGCTGGCATTCATCGGCATATACCTGGAAAAAAGCTCCCTGTATGAAAACGTGGCGAAGCAGCTGCTAAAGATCCCGCAGATTGTGCGATTGAATTATACCACTGGTTCGTACAGTATGTTCGCGGAAATCATTTGCCGCGACAGTAGTGAGTTACGTAAGATATTGCAGGATGATCTGCAGCATATTAAAGGGATAGAAAGAACTGAAACTATTATATCGCTGGAAGAATCTTTTTCAAGACCGATAAATGTGAGTGAAGCTATTAGCCTTTAGTCTTTAGCAAAATGCAGCGAAGATTAGCAGGTATGTATTTGCTAATCTTCGCTGCATTTTATTATTAAAGATTATTCTTCGCCCTCGATCCAGCATAGAGTTCATATTCGAGGAGTCGGCAGTCGATGGTACTATTGTAAAATTCAATTCTTCGTTTGGCTTTGAGGCCTATCTTTTTAGCCAGTTCCAGATTACCGGTAAATATATAGCCGAAATATCCTTTGCATTGCTGTTTCATGAAATCACCAATACGGCCATAAGTTTCTTCCAGCTCCTGTATTTCCCCGAGGCGTAGTCCGTATTCGGGGTTCATATATACAACGCCATCTCCATTTTCGGGTACTTCGGTACGTGCAAAGTCGCATACACGAAACTCTATGATATCTGCTACACCGGCAGCTCTTGCATTCTTTTTCGCATTGTTTACAGCAGCGTCGCTGAGGTCGGTGGCAATGATCCGGAGCCCGGGTACTTCTTTGATTTGCTTCTCCAGCAGCCCTCTTTCTGTGAGGTATACCTCTTCGTTATAGCCCTGCAAATGCATAAAGGCGTAGTTATCCCGGAAAAGGCCTGGCCGGCTGTTAGTGGCGATGAGAGCTGCTTCAATGGCTACGGTTCCTGAACCGCACATCGGGTTGATGAAAGGCGCTTTCCGGTCCCAACGCGTGGCGAGGATGGTAGCCGCAGCGAGTGCTTCCAGCATAGGTGCGCGGCCTGGTATTTTCCTGTAGCCGTGGCGCGCCAGTGAATCGCCACTGGTATCTACGAAAACCTCGGCCTGTTCATTTTTCCAGAAGAGATGGATTACTGCGCCGGTCAGCTCAGCGCCCGTAGATGGCCGTTTGCCGGTTTTATCGCGGAGCCGGTCTACAATCGCATCTTTCACGCGCAGGTTGGCGAACATGCTGTTGTTAATCGTTTCGTTCTGCACGTTGCTCGTAATAGAGAAATAACCATTCTCTTCAAGAATGGTTTCCCAGGGATAATTCCGTAGATGCTGGTAAACGGCATCGCCATCGGCAGCTTCAAACTGTTTCAGGCTGTATAGTACCTGGCTGGCGCAGCGCAGGTTCAGATTAAGGCGGATACATTCGTTGATGGAAGCGTTCAGGCGCACCCCTGTTATAAACGTTTCTTCTATTACAAATCCAAGCTCTTTCACCTCCTCTTCCAAAAAAGGTGTGAGGCGTTTATTGCAGGTGATGGTTACGTTTCCTTTTGTTGTATATAGCGACATAAGGCCGCAAAGTTACCAATCATTTATGAGAATCGCTGGCGATTCCTTATTTTAACGGCTCACTTACCCTTGTATTTATGAAAGCATATACGATCCTGTTAGTACTGGCCAGTTTGGGAGTGCAGGCACAGCACAGTGCAAAACTGATACACAGCGAACTGGTGATGCCCGTAGCCGTCACCCGCTCCAGTCATGCTTCCACCATTGTTGCCTTACCCGGTGGACGGATGATGAGTGCCTGGTTTGGCGGCGACGAAGAAGGCGCCAGTAATGTGGAGATATGGGCCTCCCTGTACAGCGGTAAATGGCAGCAGCCGGTAAAGCTGGCGGATGGCGTGGTGAGCGACACAAAGCGCTATCCCTGCTGGAACCCGGTACTGTTCCGTACGCGGGCCGGATTGCTATGCCTGTTTTATAAAGTAGGCCCTAATCCACGGGAGTGGTGGGGCATGGCCCGCTATTCCAAGGATGACGGTCTGACCTGGTCATCTCCCGAAAAATTACCTGATGGCTTTTTAGGCCCCATTAAAAACAAATGTATTCAACTACCCGATGGGCGGTTGTTACATCCTTCCAGCACAGAAAGTGTGAAAGGCAATGAATGGGTATCCCATATAGAGATCAGCGACAGTACTGGTCATCAGTGGCAGCGTGTTGCTATCAACTCCGACAGCTTCAGCGTTATACAGCCTACTATACTCACACATAAAAACGGAAAGTTGCAGCTGTTGTTCCGCAGCAAACAACATGTGATTGCACAAAGCTGGTCGGACGATAACGGCGCCAGCTGGACGAAAGTAAGCCCTACTTCCCTGCCTAATCCTAACTCCGGCATTGATGCGGTGACCACTCCTCAGGGCAGGATGGTGCTGGTATATAATCCTACTAAGGGAGGTAACCAATGGTGGGATGGAAGAAATGAATTAAGGGTAGCAGTGTCCGACGACGGAGAGCATTGGAAGGATGTTTATCAGCTGGAAAAAAGAAAAGGTGGCGAATTCAGCTATCCTGCTATTATCGCCACCGAAAATGGGTTAGTGCATATTACGTATACCCATGACCGTAAGAACATCCGGGCAGTCACTTTACAACTGCCCTAAGGTTCAGTTCCATATTTCATTTGCAGCCGTTAGTATCACAGGCGCTCCGTCGGTTACAACGATGGTATGCTCGTGTTGTGCTACAAAGCCGCCGCTGTTGCCTATGAGCGTCCATCCATCCTTGCTTTCGGAAGCAAAGGAAGAGCTGGTGGAGATAAAAGTTTCCACTGCCACCACCGCATTTTTTTTGAAACGGTTACGGTTGTAGCGTACATAGCAGTTCAGGATATCATCGGGGGCTTCATGTAAGCTGCGGCCCACGCCATGTCCTGCGAGGTTACGGATCACAGTGAATCCGGATTTGTTTGCCTCTGCTTCAATCAGGCGGCCGATATCTGCGATGCGAGTACCGGTTTGGATGTTGTGAATAGCTTTGTGCAGGATTGCTTTTGAGGCATTCACGAGCTTTTGGTGGCCGTGAATATCTTCTCCTAATACGAAGGAACCTCCGTTATCGGCCCAGAAGCCATCGAGTTCTGCAGAAACATCTACATTCACCAGATCACCTTCCTGTAATATTTTTCCGGCAGATGGGATACCATGAGCTATCTCACTGTTCACACTGATACAGGTCCATCCGGGGAAGCCATAGGTAAGCCGCGGCGCTGATTTTGCACCCAGTTTGTTCAATATCTTCCCACCAAATTCATCCAGTTCTTTAGCTGTCATACCAGGACGGGCATGGTTCCTCATCTCTTTCAGTGTAAGCGCAACAGCTTCGCTGACCTTCTTCATGCCTGTCATTTCGGATTCTGTAGTAATAGACATGTTTATAATTTTCTATAAAAGTAGTGTAAAATCAGCTAGAAAGTGCAGGATGGATTATTGGATGTAAACCGAAGGCACATGATCAGTTAACCACACGCCGTTTTCAGACAAGAAGAAATGCATTCCGTTGCGGTGCATCTCTCCACTGCGTACGGTGAGTATCACCGGCACTCCCCTCCTGCTTCCTACTTTCTCTGCCGTTTTCCGGTTATCTGTCAGATGTACATGCTGACGGCTCATTTTGAGCAATCCGTTTTCCCTGATCAGGGATACGAACTTTCCGACGGTGCCATGATAGAGGAATTCCGGCGGAGCAACGGGCAGCAGATCCAGTTCTACCGTAATAGAATGTCCCTGGTTGGCCCTGATCCGGGTTTTGTCGTCACTGAAAGCGAAACGCTGTTTATCGCTTTCTGCCACCACTGTTTCCAGCTGCTCCAGCGTAAAACGTTTCCCATGTTGCTGTGCCTGTTTCAGCAACTCATTTACATTAGCCCAGCCATGGGCATCCAGCTGTAATTGTATAGATGCCGGATCATGCCGGAGAACATAACTTAAAAATTTACTGATCGATTTATTCTTATCCATTTTGATTCAATTGATCCCGTGCCTCCATCAGGGCATAACCTAAGAGGTTTTGTCCCCGCCAGAGCAAAGGGTTTTCGGCGTGCTCGTTCTTCTCGCCCAGTCCGATTCCCCAGATACGATCGAGCGGACTGGCTTCTACCAAAACGCGGTCGCCGGTGTTTAATAAAAAAGTTTTCAATTCGGGGTGCTGGCCAAATTTGTGAATGTTTCCATCTCTTACGAGGCTGAATTTATTAGCATCCCATACCGCAGCATCGAATCCTTTCACCTGGCGGCCGAGTTTCTTTACTTCCGCAGGCGTAGCTGCTCCCAGTATTTTAGCGAGTACGGCATTGTCGTTAAACATACTGGCTTTCCCAGCCATCATCCAGTGTTCGGCCGTTTTGTAGCTAACCCCGTTGACCGTAAAATTGGTGTAAGCCCATTGACTGAAACAACTTTTAGTGACACTGCCATCAGTGGATGGCTGGTGCCCCCAGAAGAAGACAAATTTTATTTTCTCGCCGGCTCTGTACTTTGCCATGAGCCATTCGTTATTATACTTCATGATATTCAAATTTATGCTGAAATGCTTTTTTGTTCACCTGTTTTTCTGAGCTGTCGTGTACTGCGAACACCACCTGGCGGAAGGCTTGTTTGAAAAGCGGATGTTCCAGCAGATAGCTGGCAAACCAGGCGGCGATAAGCTATCACGGTTCTCTTACTCTTGTTCATAATTTTAGTTTTTGACCTGTCCGTGAAATGCAGCTGGGATTAACAAATTCATGAAACAGGTAAAGGGTTATTAATTTGATTACGTCATTATGACGCAAAGTAAAGACATATTTATTGATCTACCAAGTTTTTCAGAAAAGGATGATGAGGGAGACAGGAAAGGCGGCCATTTGACAGAGTCTGCAAATGAATGGCAGTGCCTTTCCTGCTGATTGGTATAACCATACCCTTCATCTTCCTAAAAAAATTTGGTTTTAAATTGTACACAATTTAATTTTACACTATTAAAATAAATAACATGGAGCAATTAACAGTTTTATACACCGCCCATGCAACGGCCACAGGCGGTAGAAATGGCCACATCACTTCATCCGACAACGTATTAGACCTCGATGTACGCATGCCCCGGGAACTGGGCGGCAGCGGCGGCGCCTACACCAATCCTGAACAATTGTTTGCAGCAGGTTACGCTGCTTGTTTCGACAGCGCACTTAATCATATCATCAGATTAGAACGAGCTCAGACGGGCAATACCAGTGTTACAGCCAGCGTCAGCATTAACAAAAACGATGAAGGCGGGTTTGCGCTGGCAGTTAAACTGCAGGTAGCTATTCCGGACACGGACCTGTCGCTGGCGCAATCGCTGATGGAGAAAGCACATCAGGTTTGCCCTTATTCCAACGCCACTCGTGGAAATATTGATGTGATACTCGAATTGCTGTAGGAATCAGTAATGTGGGTATTCATTGAAACATAGCGTAATTTTATGCGGCTAAATCAATTACCTTGAAACCACTGAAATTATCTGATCAGCTCTGCTTTTCTGTTTATGCGGTGTCGCGGCTCATCACGTCGCAATACCAGCCTATACTGGCTGCGCTGGACCTTACCTATCCGCAGTACCTGGTGATGTTGCTATTGTGGGAACATCAGAAGCAATCGGTAAAAGAGCTGGGCCAACAGTTACTGCTTGATTCCGGTACCCTCACTCCCCTGCTGAAAAGACTGGAAGCCAAGCATCTCATCAGGCGGCAGAGGAGTAAGGAAGATGAACGTATTGTCAATATCGTTCTGACAACAGCCGGGCAGCAGCTGCAGCAACAGGCCGCAGATGTTCCCGAGCAAATAGCCTGCAGCATGGGCTTTTCGGAGAAAGAATACAAGACGTTGAAACCGATGATGGATCGGATTATAGAGAGAGTTACGAAAGAAGAATAGGAAATCAGCATTATATGCGAATAATCATATAGTGCTGATTTCTTCATTCATAATTCGTAACTTGTATCTACTCATTATTCCACGTATGGACAACTTTTCCATCAACCGCCGCCGGTTCCTGAAGGGAGCTACGACTACATTGGCACTTTCTGCGCTGGGCGCAAGTGCGCTCGACTTCATCAATCCTCCTAAACCCTTTCGGGTGGGGCTTATCGGTACCGGCTGGTATGGTAAGAGCGATCTATTCCGGCTCATGCAGGTGGCACCAATTACAGTGGTGTCTCTTTGTGATGTAGATAAACATCAGCTGGAAGAGGCTGCGGAAATGGTCAGGAAACGGCAATCGACCGGTGCTAAGCCCAGGTTGTACACCGACTACCGTAAAATGCTACACGAAAATGAGCTGGATATTGTACTGGTAGGTACACCTGATCACTGGCATGCGTTAACAGCCATAGAAGCCCTTAAAACCGGTGCTAATGTATATGTACAGAAACCTATCAGCGTGGATGTACTGGAAGGAGAAGCCATGGTGGCCGCTGCCCGGAAGTATAACCGGGTGGTGCAAGTGGGCACACAAAGAAAAAGCACGCCTCATTTGATAGATGCCAGGAAGAATATTGTGGATGCCGGATTACTCGGTAAGATTTCACATGTTGAAATGTGTTGCTACTATCATATGCGTAACAACGGTAACCCACCAGTGCAGGCTGTGCCTGACTATTTCGATTACGAAATGTGGACTGGCCCCGCACCGATGCGGCCCTACGATGGTATTCCGCATATACGCTGGTGGCGTACTTTCATGGAATATGGCAACGGGATCATGGGCGATATGTGTATCCACATGTTCGACACGGTGCGCTGGATGCTTCAGCTGGGCTGGCCTAAACGTATCAGCTCTACCGGCGGTATTTATGTACAGAAAGAAGGAAAGTCGAATATCGCCGATACACAAACAGCAGTTTTTGAGTATGATGAGCTCAATTGCGTGTGGCAGCACCGGACCTGGGGCGCACCGGCTGATCCGAAATATCCGTGGGCATTTAAATTATACGGGGAAAAAGGTACGCTGGTCGCAAGTACGATGTCGTACGACTTCATCCCCGAAGGCAACGGCACGCCGATTCATAAAGATGTAGTGTATGAAAGGGAAAAGTACCCCGAGGATCTGACGGAACCAGCCATAGAGCTCAATGCAGCTCCCGCTACCCGCCTGCATATGATCAATTTCCTGGGCGCCATTAAAAATGGCGGCAAACCGGTAGCGGATATTGAAGAGGGGCATATCTCTACTGCCAGCTGTATACTGGCAAATATTTCCATGCAACTTGGCCGGCCACTGATTTATGATCCTGTAAAGAAAATTATTCCGGGTGACCCCGCAGCCACAGCGCTTTTGAAACGTCCGTACCGGGGGCCATGGGAACATCCCTGGATGTAATTAAGAATATAGAATGAAGAATGAAGAAAATGCAGCGGAGATAGTAGCGAATTCGCGTTTACTATCTCCGCTGCATTTTCTTCATTCTTCATTCTTCATTCTTCATTCTATATTCTTAATTATCTTCACTTCCTTCGGCGCCTTTATCTCCGATTGTATTTTTCCGTTAGGAAGACGGGTATGCTTAATTTTCACCACTCCATAAGGCGTAGGGAAAGTACCTTCTGCAAATTTCAAATCGCCCAGGTGGGGTGTTACCCTGATCACTTTACAACCGGGTGCTACTACCGACACTCCCAGTACATGCTCAGTAAGCCAGGGCGTGGGGCCTGAAGCCCAGCCATGGCAGAGGCTATGACGATATCCTTTGTAGCAGTATGCACCATAATCGGCATGAATATCTTTCTGGCCGGGCTGAACCAGCGCATCTATCCTGGAAGCACCTGAGAGCCAGTCCATATTGAAGTCTTCCCAGAATGTAGTGGCTCCCAAGCCAAGCATCGCTCCCCAATAAGTGCGAATATCGTTTAGCCCTCCCTGATAGTCGCCCGCTTTGGCTTTAGCCTGCAACATATAATAACCATAGAAGGTAGAATAGTCTTTTACGCCTCCTACTGAAATCACTTCCTCATTGATCTTCTTTGCCGGCACCAGTTCCGACAATGCCAGCAATGCTGCCGCTTGTTTAGAGCCTCCCGCATCGGGTACATTTTTCTTCAACCGCGCAATGGCTTCTTCACATTTCTTCGCGGTATTTTCATCTTTTAATATCCTGCACAATTCTGCGCCGGCATTCAGTGTCATCACCATCATTGCCTGCAACCCTGCGTGGATAGCGGGCTTATTTTCGCTGGATGGCCAATCCAGGAAACGGGTGCCATCATTCAGTGCTTCGCTGTTATCAGCATCTATTTTTTCCACGAAATGCTCCAGCAGACCACGAAGATAGGTTCCCTGCTGCTGCAGATATCCGAGGTTACCGGTATGCATGTACCAGTCGCGCTGTATCAACACCCACCACATAGAATACGATACCATGCCATTCATATATTGCGGCAATGGCGTGATATCCTTCGACAAATCCAGGCTTTTGGGCACTACTTCATTATAGCCGAAAACAGCGCTGATAGTAGACGTTTCCGGATGCATGTCGCCAATCCATACGAGACGATCGCGCTTGATTCCATCCCAGAGATAATCCTGCATGTTGAGCTGTACGGTATAAGCGCCGGTCAGCCAGATTTTATTCAGGAGCTCATCGCTGCAATGAAAAGAGCCGAGGTATGGCATATCTCTGTAAACGAAGATGGCGCGCACTTCTTTAAGTTGCAGTTCTTTATCGTCGTCTAACAGATCTACCCTTACAAAGCGAAAACCGGTATTTCCTACCTCGAGCTTTCCCAGCCAGGGCACCTCTACGATCATATCTCTGATGGCATGGTCGTTGGTGGCGTTTTTTGAAGGCTCTATGTCACTCATTGCTTCACTTACGGATTCACCGAAGCGAATCCTTAGTTTCACCGGTTTGCCGCTTTTATACATGCCGGTTACAAGTTGCAGTCCACCGTGCAGCTCTTTACCGAAGTCGAACAGGATGGCGGGATGTTCTGATGCCGTACTTTTCAATACACACATATTCTGATTAGCCAGATCGGCCTGTCCGTTTCCTGGTAACAGGAAACGAACTGCGTTATTGATATTGCCTGTTTGCCATATTATTTTTTCGGGAGACAGGTAACGCCGCACTGTTGGCGTTGACTGGACCGAAGCCATGCGACTGCTGTCGAACACAGGTGGCAGCTGCGCAAAAGCGGATGTACCTGCGAGTAATAATGCACCTAAACAGAATAGCTTCATATGAATCATTTAATACTTAATGCTAATAATTTGTACAGGGCCCAGTAATCCGGCGGGCTGATATTCACTTTTCGGCGTATATGGGTTCACGTTACTCCACACCTTACGCTCACCGGCAGGTAGTTTGCTGTCGCCGATCATGCGGTTTACCCAGGTGTTCACCACCTCTACTTTTAGTATGTTCTTTCCTTTCTTCAACGCGTCTTTTACATTCACTCTCCAGGGAGCAGTCCACACAGTGCCCAGGTCTTTACCATTCAGATTTACGCTGGCAATGGCACTTACGTTGCCCAGATCCAGGTATGATGTTTCGTCGCCGCCCGGCAGTGCTGTCATTTCAAAGGATGTGGTATATACGGCGGTGCCTGAATAATCGCGGATCTGTTCGTTGCTATGGTGGCTCCAGTCGGTGAGCTGTTCAAACACTACCGGTTGTGCGGGGCCACGCTGGGCTGCGTCGAACTGAACGTTCCAGGGAGCGCTGAGCTGTTGTTTGATAGCTGGTTGCGGGAAATTTTTCTTTGTTCCTGCTACACCGGTGATTGTTTTTCCGAATACCACAAAGCCACTCTGATAAGGAGCTAACGTTAACGGCACTACGGTTTTATTGTCCTGCATATTGAATTCTGGTAATTCGCGCGTATCCCCGGTTACCGCATCCCACCATTCAGGCTGCCGTCCGGCTACCCGGAAGGCCGGTGAAAGGGAAACAGTTTCAGCGGATTGATTAGTGATGAAGTACAATTCACCGGTTGGGGTGCTGCGATGCGTATACAGTATATGCTCCGGCAGCTGCGCTACATCAGGCTGCAGTTCAATCTGATCGAGGGCCTGTTGCATGGCCATACCACTAAGCACCATACCTGCGCCGTATTTATGCGTTTGTTCGTTTCCGTTACCCCAGAGCTGGGCGGCCAGCTGCTGCACTTTTGTATCTGCCTGCGGATAATGCTGTAAGCTGGGAGAGCGTTTGGGCGCGGGTCCGAGTATGATAGCGCCCTGGTGTACCAGCGATGAAATTTTTTCCAGCAGCTCCGGACGTATGGTTTGCAGCTGCGGCAGCACCATCATACGATAGCTCATACCATCCGGCAGTACGAGGCGGCCGTTTGCCACCTGTAACCTTTCCAGGATCACTTCTGCATTGATATAATCGTAAGAATAACCTTTCGGTAACTCCGGATCTCTTACACCCGTCATTTTCGGCGCATCCTCACCTATAAAGTAAGCAACGTCATTCACCGGTTTCCCTTGCTGCAGCAGGAAGTTACAGCGTCTGATATAGTCTACAAATGATTTGCCTTTATAAAACCAGGTATTCTTCCGGTTGAACTCTGTTCCAAATCCGGCATTCACACCAGGGTTCCTGTCGTCGTAGGGCTGCTCTATGAATACATGTAACAAGGTATGATTGATCCCTTCTGTGAACGACCAGTCGCCCCTACGCTTGAGCAGCGCCGGATATCTCACATAAGCCAGGCCCCCGGCGGTAAATGATTCTGCCGCCACGCGGGTTTTGCCATAAATATGTGCGGCAGAAGAAGCCGCTCTGCATTCGATATTTCCCAGTGTTCCCTCATTCCAGAACTCGCCGGCTATTTCATCTGACTGACCGCCATACTTCAGGAACTCAGACGGGAAGCCCCAGTGGCCATAGTTTTCCAGCCATAGCCGGAGGCCGTCTTTATGACTGGCTTTGCGCAGACCGGCTACATACTTATATGCCACGCGATCTGCAATGAGGCGGCGGAGATCCCATAGGAAGCGGTCCGACTGATCAGGTGAACCTACTACCCTGCCGGTAAGTACCGGCAGCCAGGGCAAAGGGTCGTAACCATACTGACGCTGGAAATCGGTGGCCATATCGTCGGTCCAGTTTTGCGATCCTGTTTCGTAGCTATCAGCCACCACCCATTTAAGCGCAGTACGTTCTGCTTCGGGAATGCTTTTCCGGATGCGGCCTACAAAGGAATCGTAGTGGTATTGCGACCAGGCATCATTCAGTTTATCTATTTCCAGCCCCATACCTTCCGGAGAAGCCGGGGCATTGGTTACGCCGGTAGGCAGCATGCCGAAACATACCACTATCCATTTACCGGAGGGTACGTTCCAGGTTAGTTTGCCGTCGGCGGAAACATTTTTTGTGAGGTTGACAGCTTTGGCAGGATCTATTATCATCCCGGAGCCCTTTACCTCCACCTGTTGCGGCCATTGATACTCATTCCACAAAGGTAGTGGTGTCTGGAACATCTTGGCCAGCTGTTTTTCTTCAAATCGCTCCATGCGCGGAGCTGTCAGCAACCGGATCTCTGCCAGTGCAGGCTGCCCTTCGCTGATCAGTATGCGGAAAGCTTTTCCGGTTGCGGCGTTAAAGGAAACCGCTACCGGCGCAAAAGGTTTGAAACCCACATTGGGCTGAGGATTACTGCGATCCACTTCAAAGGTTTTCACCGGTTGCCAGTTATCGCCCTGCTTTACCTGTAGTTCGAACCGGGCTTTGAAAGGCCTGGCAGCCGGGTAAATGATCAGGCTTCTGGCGGTGAAGTTTTCTTTTACGGTGAAGTTGATATCGACGGCTGCCTGTTTATCGGCTGGTGCAGACAGGGTTGCTTCCTTCTCCGTATTTCCGTCCACCAGTGCGTGGATATCGGTAAATGCTGCGCCGGAAGTTATCTCCGGTTGATGTTTACCTATATCATCTCCATCAGCAACAGGCTCCGGGAAGGCAATTACCGCCACACGCTGGAAATCCGCTGGTGGCGCAGGTAACGCCTGATTATATTTTACGGGGCCTTTCACCACAAATTCCTGCCCGGCGAGATAGCGCATAGATTGTGACGGTTTAATCCATGGGCCGCCACTCTGGCTCCAGCCGGGGCTGTTGAATAAACCTATGTCAACTCCCTTTTCCGAGGCCTTGCTGATGGCTGCACGGGTAACGCGCCACCATTCGTCGGAAAATAGTTTCACGTTTCCATAAGGCACTTCTTCTTTCGGGTACCCGATATTCCCTATGAAAGCGCGGCCAATGCCAATTTCAGCCATCGCTTCAATATCTTTCTTCACTCCTTCCTGCGATATATTATCGCTCATCCAATACCAGTAAACACTTGGCTTTACGCTATCGGGCGGTATAACGAAACCGTTTCTGAATGGCTGTTCCTGGGCGCGGGCTATCATAGCCGCTGCCAGCAGGCATGTTACGCCAACGACTTTCTTTGTGATCAGATAACTCATGTGGAATGTATTGTATATTCAGCGGCAAGGGCGCGTGAAAAATTCGTTGGTACGTATCAGTTATACAGGTTGCCGCTTACAGCGTAGCGCTGTGAGTGGCAGCATAATATTTCAGTGCTATAAGATCATTGGGCATGGGCTTGCTGTTCCATACGTGATGTACTGCCAGCGCCGCTCCCATGGCGGTTGCCTGCGCCATGGAGGCAGCAAATATTTCTATATCCGGGAACATAGCGGCCAGCAGATTCATATAGATGGCATTTTTGCTGAATCCACCGTCAACGAATATACGTTTAACCGCAGCTCCTTTCAATACCCGGCTGGTAGCAATATATTGCTGCGTGGCAATATCCAGCATCAGCTGGTGATAGGCTTCGGTATCGTTGGCGAAAGAGGCCAGATCCCGCTGTCCGAACGGCGAGCTTTGCAGCTGCTTCTCCTGCTGTTGCCATGCAACCTCCTTTTTATTCCGCTCCTGGAGCTGTCTGATCAGCGCTTCATCATATTCAATGTTACGGTATTTACCGGTGTGCTGATGAAAATGATCGGCTATTCTTTTTACCTGCTGTTCATGTTCGTAGCCGGCAAATAAGCGGGAAGCTTTTACCGGTTTACCATGAAACGACAAATAGCAAAGGCAGTCGGCTTCCAGCTCTTCATTCGACAGCGGCGTGTCATTGAATGGATTCAGGCTGATGCACCAGGTACCGGTGGAGATCAATACAAATGGTTCGTGGAAATTAACCAGGTATGGAATCAGCGCGGCGGAGCTGTCGTGCAGCCCGGTGCCAACAGAGTAGTTATTCCCGGGGAATGCCGCTGGTACTACTTCCGCTGCAGAAGAAAGAGGCGCCAGCTTTTCCAGCACCCCTTCCCTTATTACCCACGTATGATAACTGTTTTTTTGAAAGTCCCATAAATTAGTATGACAGCCAATGCTCGTGATGTCCGAGCATGCCACGCCCGACAGCAGGTAGCTCATATACTGCGGCAGATGTAGTGAATACCTGATCTGTTCAAATATATCCGGGCGTTCATACTTCAGCCGATAGAGCTGCATACCGGAGTTAAGGCTACCCAGTACAGGTGATGCTGTTTGTACGGAGAAAGCTGTTTTCCCTCCGTAGGTATTATAGAATTGCTCGCTGAGCGTTTCCGGATATTCCTTGAGATAATTGTAAAGCGGTGTCAGTGGCCGTCCATCTTCATCAATATGTACCAGGCTGGCGCCATAGGCGGAGAAGTTGATTGCTTTTACAGCAACATCTTTCCGTCTGAATACTTCTCTTAATGAGTCGAACACCGATAGCCGGAGGCTTTCCAGGTTCTCACAGGTATCTCCATCTTCATCTATTGTTTCTGTGAAGCGGGCAGTTCGTTCAAAAATAATCCGGTACTGTTCATCAAACAGGAACAGTTTCTTGTTGGTTTTACCAACATCAAAAACAGCTATAACGGGAATTTCACTCATGATGTTCTTTTAATTACAAACCGGTAGCGAAGGTTTTCATACCTCGTTCCCGGATAAGGTGCTCCCGTACTTTTTCGGAGCGGTAAACAGCCAGTGGGTTCAATGCACCACCTGCCTGTATTCTTGCAGCGGCTACAAGTGGCCGTACATCGGTGCGGAATGCCTGTTGCAGCACTTCCTGTGCAGTCACAACATCGTTCTGCTGCTGTGCGGCGTATAGTTTTTTACGATCTACCAGCAGGGCCTGCGCATATGCGATCATGATAGCTTCAACAGATTGTAGCAGGTCTTCCAGCGGATCTTTCACATTATGCGACGCATCGATCATCCAGCCGAGGCCGGTAGCGTGGTTTAAGCCCCGTGCATCCATGCCATCTATCAGTTCGTTGAAGATGAGGAACAATTGATAGGGCTTGACGCTGCCTACCGTCAGATCGTCGTCACCGTACTTGGAATCATTGAAATGGAAACCTCCCAGCTTACCTTCCATCAGCAGCAATGCAACGATCTGTTCGATGTTGGCATTGGGCAGGTGATGTCCCAGATCTACCAGGGTATAGGCTTTGGGCCCAAGTTTGGAGGTAAAGAGGAGTGATTGTCCCCAATCGCCTACGGTAGTAGAATAAAAGTTAGGTTCTGCTGCTTTGTATTCCACGAACATTTTCCAGTGTTCGGGTAAGGCCGCATATATTTCTTCCAGGCTTTCCAGCGTATGCTGGAAGGCCTGGCGGAAATTGAGCTGGCCCGGGAAACAGGAGCCATCTGCCAGCCATACGGTCAGGGCATCAGAGCCGAGTGCAATACCATGACGGATGACTTCTATATTATGTTCGATCGCCTGCTGCCGTATCTCTTTTTTCACATGCTGCAGCGAGCCGAACTTATAGCTGAGTGGTTGTCCGGGTTGATCCTGGAATGTATTGGAGTTCATCGCATCGAAGCGGAGTCCGTGTTGGGCGGCTACTGCTTTGATATGAGCGGGGCTCGACGGAATATCCCAGGGGATATGCAGTGAGATGGCGCCGCTCGACTGGTTCAGTTGATGCAGCAGGCCTATGTCCTCGATTTTTTCTTCGAGGCTGCGGGGCTCACCACCGCCGGGAAAACGGCCGAAGCGGGTACCGCCGGTTCCCAGTGCCCAGCTGGGAATGCCCACCTGGAATGCGATCAGCTTTTCCAGTATTTCGGGTACATGCTTTATTTCTCCGGAAAGGAATTCAAAAGCATGTTGGTGTGCGGCCAGCCCGGCGTTATTATGTTCATCTATTTTATACTTCTCTATACGCATAGTGGTTGTTTTAGCAAGACATAAAATACGGTATTTATCTCACAAAAGCCATTGCCACACCTCCATCTACATTCAGCACATTTCCGGTAGCCTTGTTCAGGAGCCCGCCTACAAAGGCGTAACAGGCATTGGCGATATCTTCCGGAACAATCACCTCATTCAGCAAGGTGCGTTTGGCGTAGAAGGCAGGCAGTTCTTCCACGGTTACGCCATATGCTTTGGCGCGGCCTTCAGCCCAGGCTCCGGCCCAGATCTTACTGTCGGAGATCACTGCATCCGGGTTTACAACGTTAACGCGTATACGATCTTTTCCCAGCTCGGCGGCATTGAGTCTGCTCAGATGCAACTGAGCTGCTTTAGCTGAGCCATAGGCGGCGTTATTAGGCCCGGATACCAATGCGTTCTTGCTGACGATATTCAGTATATCACCGCCTGAATCCTGTTTGCGCATGATATCCACACCAATCTGCGTTACCAGGAACTGTCCTTTCACGAGTACATCGTATAACAGGTCCCAGTCTTTTTCCGTATGATCTTCCAGGGGTTTGGAGATAGAAAGGCCGGCGCAGTTTACTACAATATCTACTCCTCCGAAGGCCAGTATGGCGGCCTCGTAGGTTTTGCGGATAGAAGCGGCGTCTGTTACATCCAGCACCTCAGCAGCGAATCCGTCTTTGCCGAATGATTTACCGAATTCTTCCTTCGCAGATGCCAGTCGTTGTGCATCGTTATCATTAATCATTACCACAGCGCCTTCTTCTGCAAATTTCCTGGCGATAGCTTTGCCAATACCGCCGGCACTACCGGTTACCAGCGCCACACGACCGGTGAGGGCCTTAGGCTTAGGCATACGCTGGAGTTTTGCTTCTTCCAGTAACCAGTATTCAATATTGAACGCCTCCTGCCGGGGCAGTGCAGTGTATTCCGACACAGCTTCCGCACCGCGCATTACGTTGATCGCGTTGATATAAAATTCAGCGGCCACACGTGCAGTTTGTTTATCTTTTGCAAAGGTGAACATACCTACTCCCGGGTAAAGGATCACCACAGGGTTAGGATCACGCATAGCCGGACTATTCGGATGTTTGCAGCTGTTGTAGTATTCTTCATACATCGCACGGTAGCTGGTAAACAGTGGCGCCAGGGATGCTTTAACAGCGGCGGTATCTTTCAGGTCCGCATCCGGTGCCAGGTTCAGCACCAGCGGACTGATCTTGGTACGCAGGAAGTGATCAGGACAGCTGGTACCCAATGGCGCCAGGCGATCGAGGTCATTGGAGTTGATGAAATCTAATACACGCTGATCATCGGTGAAATGTCCTATCATTCTCTGGCGGGAGGAGCAGCAACCACGTAAAACAGGCGCCAGTGCAGCAGCCTGTTTAAGGCGTTGATCAGCGGGCAGTGCATTGAGTTTAACGCCGCCAAAAACCGGTTTACTTTTACCTGTATGCTCTTCAAGGTAAGCAGCACAACGTTCAATCACTTCCAGGGTATTGATATAGCTTTCATATGCAGTATCGCCCCAGGTGAAAAGGCCGTGCGAACCCAGCATAATACCGCGGATACCGGGGTTCTCGTCCAGGCATTGTTTCAATTGTAATCCCAGATCAAAACCGGGCTTTTGCCAGGGTACCCATCCTATTGTGCCGTTGAACAGTTCCTGTGTGATCTTCTTCCCATCTTTCGCAGCAGCGATGGCAATGGCTGCATCCGGATGCAGGTGATCGATATGTTTAAAAGGCAGAAAACCATGCAGGGGCGTATCAATGGACGGCGCTTTGGAACTGAGGTCATAAATACAGTGATTAAACAGCTCCACCATCTCATCTTCATGCTCAATTCCTCTGTATATATTCTTCAGGCTACGCAGCCGGTCCACATAAAGAGCGGCCAGTCCGCTTTTTTTGAGTGTGCCCAGATCGCCACCTGATCCTTTTACCCACATCACTTCCACCGGTTCGCCTGTCAACGGATCTTTTGCCATGGCCTTGCAGGATGTATTACCTCCACCGTAGTTAGTAAGACGGAGATCAGCGCCCAACAAATTGGAACGATATATGAGCAGGGCTACTTCATCACCAGCCATACCGGCTGCCGTTGCTTCATCCCATAAATAACTGACATGCCTGAATTGTGCAGTAGTTCCATCTAAAGACATACTCTATAATTTTAACGTTTTAAATTGCGATAATGCAGTGGGTTAATTTTCTAATGAATTGCCATAGCCCACCAGGATAACAGACAGAATAATTGTAAATATACCCAGGGAGATAGTGGCGAATGTTTTCTTACTGGCATTTTTCCATTCCTTCAACACAAAACCCCACATACCCGAAATCAGAATGATGAAAGCCATATGAAGGATCCAGGAACTGGCATCATTGCCGAGTTTACTTTCTCCCATACCATAGAAAAAGAATTGAAGGAACCAGGTAGTTCCTGCGATAGCAGCGAACAGGTAATTCTTCACCAGTGGGGTTTGCTTATTCGTATAATCGTTAAACGACCGGTTCCTGGTATTCAGGATCATGCACCAGATAAAATTGGTGGTTAAACCACCGAGCATGATCACTACAAAAATAACATTGTTTCTGAACAAAGGGTTCGCGTTATTGGCTTCAGCAGCCTTTCCCATACTGTTGCCAGCCGAGATGGCAAAGCTCATGCAGGCACTCAGTATGCCGGAAATAATGGCAACCACCAGGCCTTTACGCAGATTGAACTCCTGTATGCTTTCTGTTTTCTGTTCCTCACTCAGCTCCTTTTCCTTCATCATACCAGCTTTTCCGCAAATGGCGATCCCGGCAAGACAAACACCCACTCCCAACAGCACATATAAGCCTCTGGGACTGTGCAGCATAGCAGTAAAGTTATTGGGATCCGTACTGAAAAACTCCCGGTATATGGGTGGAATCAGCGCTCCGAAAGCAGAGCAGAATCCAAGCGCCACCGCCATTCCGAGCGACATGCCCAGGTAGCGCATCGATAATCCGAAAGTTAATCCGCCGATGCCCCACAGTACGCCGAGGAACCAGGTCCAGAAAAGCACCTGACCGTTGGTAGTGCTGATAATATCCATAAAGCCGGGCACTGTAAGCCAGGCTGCCACCAATGGAACCACCAGCCAGGAAAATATTCCTCCTACGATCCAGTAACTTTCCCAACTCCATCCTCTTACTTTCTTGTAGGGAATATAAAAACTACCGGAGGCAAAACCGCCTAAAAAATGAAACAAAACGCCTAGTAAAGCCTGCATAATGAATCTCTAGTTGTAACGTGGAAAATGAATGTTACATAAAAGTAAAACATGTATATTTTTCAACTGTCATGCACTGTCATGGTTAGTATTCATCTGGCTATATTGACTAAAAATTATTATCATTGCTGCTCCGATATATCTATTCCACGGGCGACCAAACAACCAGATCATGAAGCTACATCCGATATTTAAGTACCTTTTCATCGATGATTTCTCTGCCACGCCTAAGTATTACCAGCTGGCCAATTCCATTATCAAAGCCATTGTTGACAAGAAAGTACAGCAAGACGATATTCTGCCTTCTATCAACGAAGTAAGCTATGCGTTTGAAATATCGCGCGATACCGCAGAAAAAGCCTATAAATACCTGAAAAGCCTGGGCATACTGGGCTCTGTACCGGGTAAAGGTTATTATGTACAGCAAGTGAACCTCGACCGTCAGTTTAAGATCCTGCTACTGTTCAACAAATTGAGCGAGCATAAAAAGATCATCTATGATTCTTTTGCCGATACGCTGGGAGAACAGGCCAGCATCGATTTCTATATATACAACAGTGATTTCAGTTTGTTCAAAAAACTGTTGTCCCAGAATCTTAATGAATACACACATGTGGTGATCCTGCCGCATTTCAGGGAGCGCTGGGAACATGTGGATGAAGTCATTAATACCATTCCGAAAGAAAAACTGGTATTGCTGGATAAGAAGCTGAAAGGAGTTACGGGAGAATATGGCGCAGTGTATGAGAACTTCCAGGAGGATATTTACGGCGCACTCGAGCAGGCCAAAAACAAACTGCAGCAATATCACACTCTGAAAATCATCTATCCCGAAAATACCTACTATCCTGAAGAAATCTATGAAGGCTTTGCCCAGTTCTGCCAGAACTATGCCTTCAACAGTAAAAAAGTGAATGAGATTACGGAAGAAGACATACGCCCCGGAGATGTATACATCAATCTGCGCGAAAACGACCTCGTGTCGCTGATAGAAAGGATCATATCGCTGGATTTGAAGATAGGTAAAGATGTAGGGGTTATTTCGTACAATGAAACCCCGCTCAAGAAGTACATCCTGAACGGTATTACCACTATTTCTACCGACTTCCGGTCGATGGGAGAAATGGCGGCGCGCCTGATACTGGACCAGTCTACCGCACAGATCGAAGTCCCTTTTCATGTGACCATGCGGGCATCTTTGTAAAACTGTCCGCATGCGGACAATCATGCTATAAAAGCGGACAATTCCGTTGAATTATCAATTTATTATAAATTGATAATCATATATTTAGTTTATGGTCTCTCGTTAGTGGTAGCAGGCTGCACTTGTAATTGCTCATTCATGATCAGTAGCTATATCAAAACCGCCTCCAGAAACCTTTTACGGAACATTGGTTATTCTATCCTCAATATATCCGGCCTGACTATCAGCATTGCCGCCTGCCTGCTGATATTCCTCATTGTGAAAAATGAACTGAACTACGATAGCTGGCATAAAAAAGCCGACCGTATTTACCGGGTTACTATGAACGGGCTGGATTTTAATCCCAGTGTTTCGATGGCGGTAACGGAAGCGTTGAAGAATGATTTTCCTGAGCTGGAAAACGTATCACAGTACTGGTACCAGACCAACGGGCTGATAACTATCGGCGATACCAGGTACAATGAAGGGGGATATGCTTATGCAGATGAATACTTTCCCCGGGTCTTTGATCACCGGTGGCTGGCCGGGGATCCCCGTACGGCGCTGAGTGAGCCAGACGAAGTGGTACTCACGGAAAGTATTGCCAGAAAGTACTTCGGCTCTAAAGACCCACTCGGGGAAATGATCAACCTCAACAATCAGTTGAACCTGAAAGTAACCGGCGTGGTGGCCGATCCGCCACAGAACAGCAGCCAGCCTTTTATCTTCCTGGTTTCCTTTGCTACTGTAAAGAAAGATATACTGGCACATGTACAGTTCTTTAGCATCAATGGGGGTCATACCTATATTGTGCTTCCGGAACATTACAATCCGGCGCGACTGACAGCCCGCCTGCCTGATTTCATTTCCCGTAACTGGGGGGCCGATGTGGCCAAAGAAACCAAACTGCTGCTACAGCCTTTAAAAGAGATACACTTTGATCAGCGCTATCTCGGTAATCCTGTTCATACTACTACCAGTCGTGAAACATACTGGGGGCTTTCTGCGATTGCGCTCCTGATCATCATCACTGCCAGTATCAATTTCATCAATATGGCCACGGCGCAGGCTATACGCCGGGCCAAAGAAGTGGGCGTACGCAAGGTACTGGGTGCTTACAAAGGGCAGCTGATCGGGCAGTTTCTCATCGAAACCACGGTATTGGTAGTAATAGCAGTAATGCTGGGTACATTGCTGGCCGCCACTACCCTGCCGCTGATCAACACCTGGATGGGTATGAAGATCAGCGCTGCGCAATTCTGGCAACCGGCTATAATGGGCTTACTGGGAGGCATTACCGTTGTTGTTATATTGCTGGCGGGGTTGTATCCTGCTTTTGTTCAATCTGCTTTCCAGCCCGCCCTTTCTTTAAAAGCCAATACAGGAATAAAGATCAAAGGACTGGGTATCCGCAAGATACTGGTATCATCGCAGTTTGGTATTTCGCAGGTGCTGATCGCCTGTACCCTGATTGTTGGCTACCAGATGGATTTCCTGCAGAACAAAGACCTGGGCTTTGATAAAAATGCCGTGCTTTCCTTCAACATACCCAATGATAATAAAAGAGAGCTGCTGCGGGAGCAGTTATCGTTACTCCCGGGCGTACGCCAGGTGAGCATCGCTAATGGCGCTCCTGTAGGCCCAAGTGGCTTTGCAGCATTCAATTGCCCGGAGGCAGGTCTTGTAAAAAATGATGTAACAGAAATAAAAGCAGTAGATGAGCATTATATGGACATGTTCTCACTCAGGTTGCTGGCCGGAGAGCCTATCCGGAAACGTGGTGCCAACGACACATTACGGCGTGTAGTCGTGAACGAAATTATGCTGCACAAGCTGGGTATCCGGGATCCTGACCAGGCGCCGGGAAAGCGTTTCTACATCAACAATGCCCCGGTAACCATTATGGGCGTGGTAAAAGATTATCAGAGTGAATCCAGGCATAAGAAAAGAAGACCCTGTGTATTGGAATATGACCCGAATCACTTTGGCATGGCGGCGGTGAGGCTGGCTGCCACCGATATGCCTAACACCATTGCCCGTATAGATAAGCTGTGGTCTGGTATGTTCCCGGATTACCGGTTTGAGTATGAATTCCTGGACGATCGCATCGCCGGCATGTATAAGCAGGAGCAGAAAGTATATACGGCGTTTAAATTGTTTTCTTCGCTCGCCATCCTGATTGGTTGTCTGGGACTATATGGCCTTGTTGCATTTGCTGCTGCACAGCGAACCCGGGAAATTGGTATCCGCAAGATACTTGGTGCAGGACTTCCCCAGATTGTAAGTTTGTTCGCCCGGGAATTCATCCTGTTGATCTTTATTGCTTTTTGCATAGCGGGCCCGCTGGCCTGGTATACCATGCATCGATGGCTCGGTCATTTTGCTTATCAAACCAGCATTGGTGGTGGTACTTTCCTGATTGCCATCGGCATATCACTGCTGATAGCAGGGATTACTATCAGCTATCAGGCGGTTAAAGCTGGTCTTGCCGATCCGGTGAGGAGCTTGAGGAATTAGTTATCAGCTATAAAAAACATCCCGGAATACTCCGGGATGCTTTAACGCGCCTGCGTTAACGAACGTCTCATGGAGCCGACCGGGTTAAATCAGTGCTTAACCTCAGGTGTCCATGCATATGTCGTAGATAACATGAATACCTCCTTTTTTTTGGTGAACCATGAATTTACGGCAAAAAAAATATTCCCGCGTGAAAATTACATATTGCAGCAGCTGTACTATATAATTACCTGTTATTATTTTTGTTTTATATAGCAAGATGCCGTATCAGCAGTTGTTTCAGCAAAAAGATCAGGCCCCATTACTTCTTCTTCAAAGCAGCTGCAATGGCTTTCTCCGCCAATGGCCCCATTACCAGGTAACCTGCCTTGTTAGGATGTACGCCATCGTAAGTAAAATCAGCTTTAAGGCCTTTCCGTTCATCCACCATAGCGGTATAATAATCGAGATATACGCAACCGCTGGCAACAGCATATTTTTTGAGCCGCTGATTAAGGTCAGCTATTTTCTCTATCGGCTGCAGTCCTTTTCTCCAGGGGTAATCATATACCGGCAATACAGAGCTGATTACCACCCTGATACCGTTGGCTTTAGCCAGTTCCGCCATGGAAACCAGATTGCCGAAAATAGTTTCCACTGATGTATATCCGGTGTTACCGGCAATATCATTAGTACCTGCCAGCATCACTACTACCTTAGGTTTGAGATTGATTACATCCGGGCGGAAACGGATCAGCATCTGCGGTGTAGTTTGCCCGCTGATACCACGATTAATATAAGGCTTACCTTCAAAAAATTCCGGATTAAGATTCCCCCATCCTATCGTAATCGAATTACCCATGAACACAACGCGCTGTTCACCAGCCTTGGGAGGTGCCACCTGTGTATTTGCCTCCTGGAAACATTTCAAACAGGCCCAGTCCTGTTTCATCAGTTCTTCCTGTTGCTTCTTTTGCTTAGCTGCTTCATCGGTATCATTCGTTTGCGCGAAGGTTGTTGTTCCTGCGAGGGAAAGCATCACCAGTAATGTAAATCGGAGCATTGAGTAGTTCATTGGATTAATTATTAAAGATCAGAAAGTTAATATTTTTTTCTGCAGCGTTTTTAGAAAAATATATACAGGTTGTTTGCTGTAACAGGAATTGATGTTCCGTAACAGGACAGTACAGGACAGTACAGGACGCAACAGGATAGGAATGTATGATTCTTCTATTAAATTTAAAACCACAAAGAATCGCCGTTTTATCACCTCTAAAATTCCACTTGTTATGATTAAAGTTTTCCATCTTTATCATAAGGCACGTACCTGTATTGTAACGTACGGATTTACACTAGCACTTTTATTATTGTCGAAGAGTACTGTAGCACAAAAGGCCAACATTAGCGGACAGGTAACCGATGCCGCAACCGGCGGTGGACTTCTCAGTGTAACCGTTGGCGTTAAAGGGAGCAGCACAGGTACATTTTCCGATGCCAATGGCCGCTACACTATTTCAGCAGCGCCATCCGATTCACTGGTATTCAGTATGATCGGCTATCTTACGCGCACTGTTCATGTAGGCAGCCGGAACAAAATCAGTATTACACTGGAATCCAGCAACAAACAGCTGAACCAGGTAGTAGTGGTGGGTTATGGTACCCAGCAAAAGAAAGATGTAACCGGTTCCGTAGGACTGGTTACGATGAAGAACATCAAGGATATGCCTATTGCAGGTCCGGACCAGGCCTTAGCCGGTCAGATTGCGGGTATACAGGTAAGCACTTCCAACGGTATCCCCGGTGGCGGACCACAGGTACAGGTGCGCGGCATCGGTGCTGTGGGCGCCGGTAGTCAGCCATTATATGTGGTGGACGGGTTTCCGCTGGGTTCCACCTCCGACCAGGTGAACGACCCGATGAACGCGATTAATCCGCAGGACATTGAATCAATGGCAGTACTGAAAGACGCGTCTGCAACTGCCATCTACGGTTCCAGAGGCGCTAATGGCGTAGTGTTGATCACTACCAAAAGAGGTAGTTCCGGTATACCGAAAATACAATTGTCTGCCAACTACGGTATTCAGTCCATTCCACAGAAAGGCCGCCCGAACCTTATGAACGGACAGGAGTTTGCTCAGTTCAGAAAAGAGGCCATAGAAGATAATATCCGCTTTACACAGCATCGCGAGCCAACACTCGATGATATTCCCGAGATATACCGTTATCCTGAAAAAATAGGAAAAGGTACCAACTGGTTCGATGCCGTTACAAGAGTAGCACCCATGCAGGATATCAACCTTTCGCTGAGCGGAGGTACCGAAAAACTGCGCACTTATATTTCCGCAGGATATTTCAACCAGGACGGTGTAATGATCAACACCGGCTATCAGCGCTTCAGCGTTAGAGCCAATGTAGACGCTACCCTGACCGATCGCTTCAAGGTAGGTTTCAACATCGCTCCCTCCTACACCCTTCGTAAAGGTGGTTTTCTTGGAGAAGGAAGAGGGGAAAATTTTGGTATTGCCAGCCCTATAGAACCTATCTATAAGCCAGACGGTTCCTATAACGCTTACATACAAAGCCCTGGAACATTCGGTTTGCCTAACCCGGTGATGGTGATGAAAGAAACCACCAACAAGAGCAAAAGCAGCCGTATCCTCTTCAATGTGTACGGTGAATGGGAAATTATCAAAAACCTGAAATTCAAGTCTACCTTTAACGTAGATTATCAACAAGGCAGCAATGAGTATTTCCGGCCCTCTACGCTGGCTAACGTAAACGCTGCGCCACCAAGCATTCCGTCGGGCAGCTACAACTCAGGAGAGTACCTGAACTGGCTGAATGAAAATACTTTGACGTATCAGTACAACACCAGCAACGGACATTCCTTCACTGGTCTGCTCGGTTACACCGTGCAATCACAACGCGAAAACTACGCTTCGTTCAATGGCGCGAACTACCCTGATGATGATATCAAAACACTCAATGCTGCTGCTACCATTACCGGTGGTACAGATATTACCGACTGGGCGCTGTTGTCGTATCTGGCCAGGATCAACTATGGTTATAAAGACAAATACCTCGTTACCGCTACAGTGAGAAGTGATGGTTCATCCAGGTTTGGTCCCAAGAACCGGTGGGGAACCTTCCCTTCTGTTGCTTTGGGCTGGAGGATTTCACAGGAAGAATTCATGAAAAATTCTGCGCTGATAAGCGATCTTAAACTGAGGGTATCTTATGGTTTCACCGGTAACTTCAACATTGGTAACTATTCGTATATGAGCAATATCGGAACCAGCAATTATGTGTTCAATGGAAGCCTTGTTGGAGGCCGTGTGATGAACACCCTCGGTAACCCGGTACTGGGATGGGAAAAAATGCGCGAGTTGAATATTGGTCTTGACCTGGGATTATGGAAAGACAGGGTTTACCTCACTGCCGATCTCTATAAACGTAATACGCAGGATTTGTTGCTGAATGTAGAGATCCCGCAGTCCAGCGGCTTCGGCAACGTTACTGAAAACCGCGGTGATATGGAAAACAGGGGACTTGAAATCGGTATATCCTCCCGTAACATAGAAACTAAACAGTTTAGCTGGACCACCAGTTTCAACATCGCCTTCAACCGCAATAAAGTGTTGAAACTGGGTACTGACAATGCACCTATCTACTCCGGTAACAGTAGCGAGGGTAACCCCACCAATATCACTATGGTAGGCAAGCCGCTGGCCATGCTGTTCGGGTATGTATTCGACGGGATCTATCAGAACCAGGCAGAAGTGGATAAGGGCCCTGCATTCCCCGGTGCTATCCCCGGTAATATCCGCTACAAGGATATCAACGGAAATGGTGTAATCAACCCGGTGGAAGACTTTGCCATCATCGGCAATCCTTATCCGAAATTCAACTGGGGCATGACCAACACCCTCACTTATAAGAACCTGGATCTGCGCGTGCTGGTAGTGGGTTCTATGGGAGCCGACAGGATACATGCTACCAACGACTATAACGGAAATATAGATGGTGTATTCAACGTACGTAAAGATGTAGCCTACAGGTGGAGGTCTGAATCTAATCCGGGTAACGGAAAGGTGCCTACCACTAATGGTTCCGGACGAGGTAGAGTAATGTACAGAGATGTAAGCTCACTGACTGTTCAGAAAAACGATTACGCCTGGGTAAAGAATATCACATTGGGTTATACTTTCCCAAGCAAGAGTAAAGGATTCCTGCAAAGCGCCAGGGTATACGCCAGCATTCAGAACGCTATCCTGTTCACTAAATATGATGGCAACCCTGAAGTGACTAACTACATTGGCAAAGGCGGTAGTGGCGCACTGGTTCCGGGAGTTGATTATTCTAACTACCCTGTACCGAGAATCTTCTCACTGGGCACCAATCTTACATTTTAATTCAGCACCAAAAAAACTGAGACATGAAAAAAATCTTTTCTTCTATCATATTCGCGGGATTGACACTGAGCAGCTGCAACCATATGCTTGATGTAAAACCCAATTCGTTCTCCAGCGGTAACAACTATTATAACACGGAAGCTCAGATACTGCGGGCGGTAAATGGCTGCTATGGCGTGTTAAAGAATCTTTATACAAGCGACTACTGGGCCATGTCCGAAATGCGGGCAGACAACACCAATTACCAGTACGATGAAAGTGACCGTGGTGCACAGCAACGCGAAGAAATCGATGAATTCCTGATCACTACTACCAACAACTACGTTAATGCTGTATGGAGTCAGCTGTACAGAAACATACAGCAGTCGAATGTAATTGTAAGTCGTATTGACGGTGTAAAATTCTCCAATGACGCAACTAAAAAACAATACCTCGGTGAAGCCAAATTCCTCCGTGCGCTCTATTATTTTCATCTCGTTCGCCTTTTCGGTGGTGTGCCACTGATCGTGAAAGAAGTGACAGGCCCGGAGGAGGCTATCACCCCCAAGAAAGCTACTCCGGAAGAAGTATATGCGCAGATCATTGCAGATGCTTCTGAAGCGGCAGCTAATCTGCCGGCCACCTACGCTGCATCGGAAACAGGCAGGGCTACCAAAGGCGCCGCCCTCACGCTGCTCGGTGATGTATACATGACTATGAAAGATTTCCCGAAAGCAGTCAGCACATTGCAACAGGTTGTCGGGCTTAACTATGCCCTGGTAGGGAACTATGCCGATAACTTCGATCCGGCAAAGAAAAATAATTCAGAATCTGTTTTCGCTGTACAATTCGACGCCGGGCTGGAAGGACAATTCAGCAATTATATTTTCGTATTCGGACCAAGAAACGGGAAGAAAGATCTGACAGGTTTCAATGGCAACCTCGGTGGATGTAATATTCCTACACCCAGCATTGTAAATGCCTACGAAGCAAACGACAAAAGAAAAGATGCATCCATCGCTATGTACGACAGCCCCACCAATGCAGCTTTCCAGGAATCAGTAGCATTCGGTGGCAAGATGCCATTCATCAGGAAATTTTATCACCCGCCATACGCGCTGGACGGACGCGCCAACGAAAACTGGCCGGTGTACCGCTATTCACAGGTACTATTAATGCTAGCTGAAGCGATCAATGAAACCGGCAATGGAGACCCGCTGCAGTATATCAATCCTGTGCGCCAACGTGCCGGTCTTTCTCCACTGGGCGCCTTAAGCCAGGCAGCATTCAGAGATACAGTTTTTCATGAACAACGGGTAGAACTGGCCTTCGAAGATCAACGCTGGTATCAGCTGTTGCGTACCGGAAAAGCCGTATCCGTAATGACAGCACATGGCATTGAAGAAAAGAAAAGGCTATCAAGACTAAGTGCTGCGTCTTATAACATACAACCATATATGCTGCTGTATCCTATTCCTGAAAGGGAAGTACGGTTGAATAAATTTGGTCAGAATCCCGGTTGGTAAAAAAAATGCAGAAAACGGGAAAACGTTTGCTATATTACTACTGCTATAGTGACCGCGACCCTTACCAACTGTATCATCCAGCAAATATTCAAGTATATATATTATGACCACGTTAAAAAAGAAACCATTCAGGCTACTATTGCTCTTTTCCGCTGTTATCGCTGCGGGAGTTGCATGCAATAACGGAAACGAATCAACGTCGAAGAAAACGACCGGAAACCCGAAAATAGATGCCCTCAAACTGCCGGAAGGTTTCCATGCTGAACGGCTGTATAGTCCGGGCGACAATAAACAGGGCTCCTGGGTATCCATGACCTTCGATGATAAAGGCCGGATGATCGTATCCGATCAGTACGGATACCTTTACCGCTTAACGCTGCCCGCTGTCGGAGAAGACTCTGCCAAACTTAAAATCGAGCAGCTGATTATTGGCAGGGATACTTCCACCCAGCATGTATCGATGGGATATGCGCAAGGCCTGCTGTATGCCTTCAACAGCCTGTATGTGATGGTGAATCACAACAGCGATGACCGCTTTAACAAAGGCAGCGGCCTGTATCGCCTGCAGGACACAGATGGCGATGATCAATTCGATAAGATCACGCTGATCAAGGCGCTGGAAGGTGAAGGCGAGCATGGCCCCCACAGTATCGTACTGGCGCCGGATAAGAAATCCATCTATGTGATCGCGGGAAACTTTACCAAAATCCCGGAGATGAACAGTTATCGCGTACCTCCATCCTGGAACAACGACAACGTTTTTCCATTTATCAAGGATCCTAACGGTCACGATAATACGGTGAATACACATGGCGGCTGGATTGCGCACCTGGACTCTCTGGGCACCAACTGGGAGCTGATCAGCTCCGGTTATCGCAATCCTTTCGATATGGCGTTCAATGATGAGGGTGATCTCTTCACGTACGATTCAGACATGGAATGGGACATAGGCACGCCCTGGTATCGTCCGACCCGCATTTGTCAGGTAACAAGCGGCAGCGAATATGGCTGGCGCCCCGGAACAGAGAAATGGTCGCCCGCATATCCGGATAACCTCCCTCCGTTGCTGAATATCGGACAAGGCTCTCCTACCAACGTGATCTATGGCGGCAAAGCACGCTTCCCCGAAAAATACCGCAAAGCACTGTTTGCATTCGACTGGAGCTTCGGTATTATTTATGCGGTATCGTTGCAACCAGAAGGTGCTTCGTATAAAGCCTCCGCAGAGGAATTCCTTTCCGGCTCTCCCCTGCCGCTCACCGATGGCGCCATTGGTCCGGATGGTGCGCTGTACTTCCTTACAGGCGGACGCAGGCTGGAATCAGATCTTTACCGTGTGTACTATAAAGACAACAACGAAAGCAACGAACCACTGGCTGTTGCTGCGCCAACTGAAGAAGCAAAGCTGCGGAAACAACTGGAAGAATATCATGGTGGTGCCAAAGCGGGTGCAGTGGATTTTGCATGGCCTAAGCTGAATCACGCCGATCGCTTCATTCGTTTCGCTGCCAGGGTGGCGATAGAAAATCAACCCGTAAATCAGTGGCAGAGCAAAGTGCTACAGGAGAAAGATCCGGTAACACTGATTCAGGGCGCTATTGCGCTGGCGCGTCAGGGTAAGGAAGATGTAAAGAAACAACTGCTGCCGCAGCTCATGACGATCGACTATACGAAGTTATCTGCTGATCAGCAGATCGATCTGTTGCGCGCCATTGAACTGGTGCTGGTACGCATGGGTAAACCCGACGCTGCACTCAATGCACAACTGGCGGCTTACCTCGATGCACATTACCCGGCGCCTACCAATGATCTCAACCGCTCCCTGAGCAAACTGCTGGTATACCTCGACGCACCTAAGTCAGTGGAAAAAACCATGGCATTGCTCGCCAGCGCAAAAGACGACACTGCCGCCAACAAAACGGCCATGCAATCGGCCGACCTGATACTCCGCAATCCTCAATACGGGCTGGATATCGCCGGCATGCTGGCTAAGATGCCTCCGCTGCAGCAAACCTGGTACGCCACCGTGTTAAGCCAGGCAAAGAATGGCTGGACCCCGGCATTGCAGGATGAGTACTTCAAATGGTTCTATCATGCATTCACTTTCAAAGGCGGACATAGTTTCATAGGTTTCATCAACAGTGCGAGAAAGAATGCATTGGCCAATGTACCTAAAAATGAATTCGCTCACTTTAACCAGATCTCCGGTGACTCACTTGCCAACAACGGCGGTAACCTTGCCCAGGGCTTCGCTCAGCCTAAAGGCCCGGGACGCAACTGGAAAGTGGAGGAAGCGCTGAAAGTGGTAGACAGCGGGTTAACCAACCGCAACTTCGAACAGGGCCGCGCGATGTTTGCTACTTCGCTGTGCAGCTCCTGCCATGGTATGCGTGGGGAAGGCGGCGTAGCCGGACCAGATCTAACGCAGCTGGGTACACGTTTTTCCAACAAAGACATCCTGGAATCTATTATAGATCCGAGCAAAACCATCTCCGACCAATATGCTGCTACCGTTTTCACATTGAAGAATGGCAGCTCCGTACTGGGCCGGCTGGTAAGCCAGGATAAAGACAAGTATGTCATCTCCCAGAATCCTTTTGCACCGCAGGAACACCGTGAACTGCCCAAGAAAGACGTTGCGGCTACAAAAGTATCTACTGTGTCCGTAATGTTGCCCGGGCTCATTAACCGGTTAAATCCTGAAGAGTTGAAAGACCTGATGGCTTACCTGAAATCCGGTGGTAACAAACAGGATTCCATGTTTATCGCATCCAAACAACTTAGCGCTAAATAATTTTCCGGTACAACAAACGAACAGGGATGACTTGGGAAAATAAAATAGGCACGCATACACAACTAGGCGGTATTGAAACGGCTATACTGGATAATGGTCCCGGCAGGGGCACCCGTATAGCCTGGATCAATACCGGTACTGGTCTGAGATATAAAGTGGTCATCGACCGGGCTATGGACATCGTGGATGCTTTTTATCAGCAGCATAGTCTGGCCTGGCTGAGTCACACCGGGATTACGTTCCCCAATCACCACGCTGATAGAGGTCTGGAGTGGCTCCGGACCTTTGGCGGTGGTTTGATGACCACCTGTGGTCTGATGCATGTGGGCGGCCCGGAAACAGATGAATTCGGAGAGCGCGGCCTGCATGGACCCATCAGTAACACATCTGCCGAAATAATATCCATTATTCAGCCAGATCCGCTGGCAGGCAGCATGGAAATGAGTATTACCGGCATCATGCAGCAGGTAAGTGTACTGGGGCCAAAACTCGTGCTTAAACGTACGATATCCGGCCGCCTCGGTGAAGCGGTCATAAAGGTGCACGACGAAGTGATCAACCGCGGCAACACCACTGCACCGCACATGTTGTTGTATCATTTCAACTTTGGCTGGCCGCTGGTGGATGAAGGAGCAGACATCTGCTGGAAAGGCAGCTGGGTTTCCCGCGAAGGCAATCCGGATCACCTTTTCAGAGAAGGACATCCTTACAAAAAATGCATGGCGCCGATGGACAGCCACGCCGGCGGCGGAGAAGAAGCGGCCATCATTGATCCGGTAGCAGATACCGATGGATGGTGTGCCTGCGGCGTACACAATGCAGCATTGTCAATTGCTGTGTCGCTCCGCTTCCGTAAAGACCAGCTGCCGGTATTAACCAACTGGCAACACTGGGGCAAACAGGAATACGTGATGGGCCTGGAACCGGGCACCCATCCGCCTACCGGGCAGGCCAAAGCCCGCCGGGAAGGCACGCTGCTTTTCCTGCAACCAGGCGAAAGCAGGCAGTATGAGCTGGAAATAGCCGTGCTGCACACGAGTGAAAAAATCAAACAATTTATTACTGATCTTTTATAACCCACATTATTCAAGCCCATGGAAAAACAAAGTTTAGCAGCAAAAGCATTTGAGCAGGGACAAGGGATACTCCGACTGGCGCCTAACTGGGTGCCCAGATCTTTCTGCGTGCCGGGAAGACGGATCAAACTGCATCCTGATGATTATTATGTCCTGGGAGGTGAACGTGGCGGCATCGATGAACGTTGGCTGTCGTCGACCACACCTGCAAAGAATGGTCCGCTGACCGGCGAAAATGAAGGGATGAGCATGGTAGTAGCAGACGACAATGGCCAAACCCGGCAGCTACTGCTGAAAGACGCCATCAGCGAATTAAAAGATAAACTAATCGGGAAACGGCTGTGGGACGCTTACGGCGCATGGCCCATGTATTCCAAATTCTTTGATAACATGGGGCCACTCCCCCATCATATTCATCATAACGATGAAAAGGCAGCACTGATCGGGCAGGCCGGCAAACCGGAAGCCTATTACTTTCCGCCACAGCTGAATAACCATGGCGGCGATTTCCCGTATACTTTTATGGGCATCGCACCTGGCACTACCCGTGAGCAGATCAAAGAATGTCTGATGAATTTTACCAAAGGTGATAACAAGATCACCAACTATTCACAGGCCTTCCGCCTGGAACCCGGCACAGGATGGGATGTTCCGCCGGGCTTACTCCACGCGCCCGGAAGTATGTGCACTTATGAACCTCAGAAAGCCTCTGATGTGTTTGCAATGTATCAGTCGCTCGTAAACGAGGCCATCATACCTGAAGAACTGCTCTGGAAAGGCACTCCGCAGGAAAGCATTGGCGACTATGATGCCCTGATGGATGTGATCGACTGGGACCTGAATGTAGATCCGCTTTTATTTCAGCACCGGTACATGCCTCCTATACCGGCAGCTAACGGAGAAGGATATACGGAAACATGGGTATGTTATAAATCTGATGCCTTCAGTGCAAAAGAGCTTACGATAGCACCCGGAGCTACTGTAATTATCAAAGATGCCGCTGCTTACGGAATGATTATGATGCAGGGCCATGGCAAGATGGGAGTATGGGATGTGGAAACTCCGGCGCTCATCCGTTACGGGCAGCTGACTCATGACGAATATTTCGTCAGCGAACAGGCTGCAGTAGCCGGCGTGAAGATAGTAAACACTTCAGCAACAGATCCTATTGTGATGCTGAAACATTTTGGTCCGGGTAACCCCGACCTCGTGCTCTAATCCATTTCTGACCTAAAACCCGCGTTATGACAGAAAATAATTATCCAAAGCTACACAATGCCACCTGGCCGGGAATCGTAGGCAAGGGCGGCGATGCAGAGCCAATCATTTCTTTCGATACGCTGTTGCAGATGACTGCAGCAGCAGAAGTTGATGGCATGAAGTTCGACGGCATTGATATCGGACTATTCGATCCGCATGTACCGGTAGGCAGCAGTGATGACGACCTGAAAGAGCTGGCGGATAAAGTAGCGGCTCATCAGCTGGAAATTGGCAGCCTGGTTGCGCCTATCTGGCCTCCGGAAGGCGGCTCAGCGATGGGCAGCAAAGAAGAGCGCGCCCGTTTTGTAGAGCAGGTACGCAAGGCCTGCCATGTAGGTAAGCGGCTGCGTGAAATAGGCATACGGCCCAATGGGGTGATCCGCATCGACTCAGCCACTAATCCCGAAAGCTGGGCGAAAGATCCGGCGGGCAATACTAAACTCATTGCACAAACCTTCCGTGAAGCCTGCGACGTAGCAGCAGACTACGGCGAGAAACTGGCGGCCGAAGGGGAAATCTGCTGGGGAGGCATGCACAGCTGGAAAACCATGCTGGATACATTAGAAGCAGTAGACCGTTCCAATATCGGGTTCCAGGCCGATATGTCGCATACTTTCCTTTATCTGCTGGGATACAATCGTCCGGAAGACCGGATACTGCCGGCCAACTTCGAATGGAGCGACCGCGAAGCACTGGTGAATGGCCTGAAGCAACTCACCCATGCACTCCGTCCATGGACGATGGATTTCCATGTGGCGCAGAACGATGGCACCGTGCATGGCAGTGGGTCTCACGATAAAACCGGACGTCACTGCCTGGCTACCGATCCCAATGGCAAGCTGAACATCGCTACCGATGCGGGATTCTGGCTGCGCGACGATAAAGGAGCGTTGACGAAAGCATTCCGCCATATCTGTTGGGATGGATGTATGTTTCCCAACGAAGTGATGACCAAAGCACAAACCTGGAATGATATACTGGCGGCCATGATAGCAGTAAGAAGGCAACATGGATGGCGGGAATAGTATACTCATCCACAAATACCAAGAACTATGACTAATAAGAAAGCTTTAAGAATAGGATTGATAGGATGTGGCTTTATGGGCAGAACACATTCCAACGGCTACCTGCGGGTTAAGAATTTTTTTCCTGAACTGGCTTACCAGCCTGTATTGAAAGCAGTTTGTTCCCGCACAGAAAGCAAGGCCAGGGCCTTTGCAGAACAATGGGGCTATGAATCCGTTGAAACCGACTGGAAAGCGCTGATCGCCAGAGAGGATATAGATGCTGTTGACATTTGTACACCCAATGATAAGCATGCAGAGATTGCCATTGCAGCAGCAGCTGCCGGTAAAATGATCCTTTGTGAGAAACCGCTGGCACGCACACTGGCAGAGTCGGAAGGAATGGTAACCGCCATTGAAAAAGCGGGCGTGCCGAATACCGTCTGGTATAACTACCGGCGCTTGCCGGCAGTGACCCTTGCGAAACAAATTATCGACTCGGGGAAACTGGGCCGGATATTTCACTACCGTGCTAACTTCCTGCAAGACTGGACCATCAACGCCAACCTTCCGCAGGGTGGCGAAGGCCTGTGGCGGATGGATGCAGATGTGGCTGGTTCCGGCGTACTGGGCGACCTGCTCTCCCATTGCATTGATACCGCTTTATGGCTGAATGGCAGCATCGCCACCGTATCGGCGATGACAGAAACGTTTGTAAAAGAACGTATGCATCAGCTTACCGGTAAAGTCGAGAAGGTAAATATCGACGATGCCTGTTCCTTTATGTGCCGCTTCAGCAATGGGTCATTGGGGCTTTTTGAATCAACACGTTATGCCCGTGGACATAAAGCATTATATACATTTGAAATCAACGGTGAAAATGCCTCCATACGCTGGGATCTGCACGATCTGAACCGCCTGGAATACTTTGATAACGCCGACGCCTCTACGGTAAAAGGATGGCGCTCCATACATGTTACAGACGGTGATCAGCCATATATGAATAAATGGTGGGTACCGGGCCTGGGCATCGGCTACGAGCATTCATTTGTGCACCAGGTAGCGGATTTCCTGAAAAGCCTGGAAACCGGCGGTGTCTGCTCTCCTTCGTTCAGAGAAGCGCTGGAAACACAGAAAGTGTGTCAGGCTGTACAGGACTCCGCCAATACGGGTACCTGGAAGGAAACACATGCATCCTAACGGTGAAGGTCACACGAAGATTGTTTACCAGCACAGGTAAAACGGTGACGTCTAAACGAAAAAACAACAAAACATTATTTATGCTGAAAAGATCCGGCGCTCTTTCTTTATCTCTTGTAGCGGCTTCGCTGCTGTTTACAGGAACCAGTTGCCAGACAGGTAACGGAATGAGTAACAACAATGGCTTCATTAAAATCTTTGATGGCAAAACCCTCCAGGGCTGGGAAGGCGACTCCGTTCACTGGCGGGCAGAAAATGGTATACTGATCGGAGAAGTAACACCTTCTACCCTGCTGAAAACCAATAATTTTCTGATCTGGAAAGGCGGTCAGCCTGCCAACTTTGAGCTGACCTGCGAATTCAGGATCACTGAAGGAGGTAATAGCGGCATCAACTACCGCAGCGTGCGGGTAGAAAACGTACCTCATGCACTCAAGGGTTACCAGGCAGATATCGATGGCGCGAATCACTACACCGGTCAGAACTACGAAGAACGCGGCCGTACCACTCTTGCTTACCGTGGTCAGAAAACCACCATCCCTCCTACTAAATTAAGTTTGCAGGAAGGCGTGAAAAATAATGCATGGAGCGCGGCAGTTGTTACGGGTTCTCTCGGAAGTTCCGACTCGTTGCAAACGCTTATCAAAAAAGAAGACTGGAACAAATGCCGCCTCGTTATCCGTGGCAATCGTCTTCAACACTACATCAACGGTATTCTGATGAGCGACGTAACCGACAACGACAAAGTAAACGGCAAAGCCCTGGGCCTGCTCGGATTGCAGTGCCATGTAGGCCCGCCGATGAAGGTCGAATACCGGAATATGCTGCTGAGGAAATTATAAGTTGACAATTGGTTGTTAGGGATCAGAGGGAAGATAATTGCGAAGAAATTCTTCGTGTTTATTATCTTCGCTTTGATCCTTAATTGTTAATTGTCAACTCATAATTTTTTCTATGTTATCTATAGCCATCGACATGGACGAAACCATTGCAGATCCTATCAGGAAAGCCCGGGAATGGTATTACAGGGACTACGGAAAAACATTCACCACAGAAGACCTTCATGGAAAAACCTTATCTGACGTACTTCCACCCGAACATAAGGATAAAGTAAAAGAATACCTCAACACACCGGGATTTTTCCGCGACCTGGAAATCTTTCCTCATGCGCAGGAAGTGCTGAAAGCGCTGAATAAAAAGTATCAATTGTATATTGTATCCGCAGCAACGGAATTCCCTGCTTCACTAAAAGATAAATACGATTGGCTGCAGGAGTTTTTCCCTTTTCTGAATTGGCGTCAGTATTGTTTTTGCGGCGATAAATCCATTGTACAGGCGGATATTATGATAGATGATCTGGCTCGCAATTTCACCAATTTCAAAGGTAAGCCATACCTGTATCATGGGCATCACAATGTACATGTAGAAGGTTATGAGCGGATATTGAACTGGGAAGATGCGGCTGTAAAGCTCCTGTAAGGTTAATGCCGGATAATATGTCCGTCTTCCATTTCAATAATACGTTGGGTATGTTCTGCAAACTCCAGGTCGTGCGTAACAATAAGGAGAGTTTGCTGATATTGTGTTGCCAGCTCCTGGAAGATGTCAAAAACGATCTGTCCGTTCTTTTTATCGAGATTACCGGTAGGCTCATCTCCCATAATGATAGCCGGGTCGTTGATCAGCGCGCGGGCAATGGCAACACGCTGTTTCTGGCCACCGGAAAGCTGATTGGCGCTCTTTAATGCAAGTTCATCGATATGCAGCGTTTTCAGTCTTTCCATTGCACGGTGTTCTACTTCCTGTTCCGAATATTTATTCAGCTTTAACCCCGGCAGCATTACATTCCGTAATACGCTGAATTCGTTTAGCAGATAATGGAACTGGAATACAAAGCCGATCTTTTCATTGCGGATGCGCGCCAGTTGCTTTTCTTTTTTATTGGTTACAAGCTCCTGCTCTATCCACAGCTCCCCATCGTAATCCGTATCCATAGTGGAAAGTATGTACAGCAAAGTGGATTTGCCACAACCCGATTTCCCTACCACCGCTACGAATTCTCCTTTATTGACAGACAGGCTCAGATCGTTCAGTACCGGTACTGTTACCGGATCATGAAACGATTTAGAGATATGTTTTGCCTCCAGTATAATGTTGCTCATATTATTTTCCTCTGATAATAACGACCGGGTCTACCCGGCTTGCTTTTCTGGCCGGGAAATAGCCGGCGAAATAAGTGGTAACCAGTGAAAATACTGCTCCGATCAGATAGAAGACCGGATTATAATTCACCGGAAATGTGCTGATAGTAGGCAGGGCTGCTGTTTTGAAAGGGATGTGATTGATCACCACCGACAATCCGAATCCAAGCACCAGTCCTACCAGTCCGCCGAACCAGCCGATGCTCAATGCAATCACAATAAAAATGCGGTTTACATCTGTACCCGCGAAGCCGGTTGCTTTCATGATGGCGATGGCATCCATTTTCTCATAGATCATCATGTTCAGGATGTTATAGATCCCGAATCCGGCCACGATCAGCAGGGTAATGCCTACCGAATACGAGATCAGCGTACGGATAAAGCTCCCTGTTTCAAATTGGGAATTGGCGGTTTGTATATCCTCTGTATCCGCCTGGAACAGGTTTGCGTATTCCCGGGCTACTGCGGGCGCCGTGTTAAGATCTTTCAGTTTGATCTGAATATCAGTGATGTAATTATTAGGCTTGCCCAGCAACTTCTGTGCGGTATTGATAGAAGCATAGCATTGCACCTTGTCGAAGTCCTGTAAGCCCGACTGGAAATAGCCTACTACTTTGAGAGGCATAATATCGCCTCTGGACGTGGTGACCTGCACTACATCACCCGGGTCCGCCATTAGTTTCTCTGCGACGCCTTTTCCGAGGATAATGCTGTTAGGTATATTCTGCAGGTCGATGGAATTGCCGGTAACAATGTAGTCATTAAAATGAAACAGGCGGCTCTCTTGCTGCACATCGATACCATTTACCACGCCAGTGATATCCACCGTGCCGGCATTGAAGAAAACGGGAGCGATGATCTTCGGGGCAATCCCCAGCACCCGGTCATCATGTTTCAGGTAGTCGATGATAGCCGTGCTGTTATAGATTTCCTCACGACCGGTAGCCGACTTAATGGACCTGATAAAATTATGCCCGGAATCTCCTTCCTTGGCAGCGAGGTTTACTGGCTGATGTTTGCTGGGTTTAATATCGTTGTAGATGCGAACATGTGGTGTTCTGTTTAGTATAAGACCATCCAGCAGGCCATTCAAACCACTCATGAAACTCAGTAATGCAATGAACATCGTTATGCTGAAGGTAACGCCAATAGCAGCCACCAGTGTTTGTCTCCAGCGGGCCCTCATCAGGGAAAGCGATATGCTGAAAATCAGTTTGTAGTTCATGGCGCTGGTTTAATGATCACATCGGCGGCGGTTAAACCATCAACAATCTCCACCTGTTGATAATCTTTCAGCCCGGTAGTTACTTTCCTTTTTTGTTTGTTTTCCAACATTACATAGTCGCCTTCCTGCAGATAACTGCGGGGGATAGTCAATGCTTTTTCTTTTGTTTGAATAACAATATTGGCTTCCAGCGTGAGGTTAGGGTATATTACCGGAGGTTGCTTCACAAATCCTGCATCAATGGTAAATGAGCGGGATTTTTCATTCATGATCGGATAGATCTTTTCAACAACCGCTTCAAATGCCCGCCCGCGGTAGCTGTCGAGCGTAACGAATACCGGCTGCCCGACACGGATACGCGCAATATCGTATTCATCGGCCTGCAGCTCCAGGTAAAAATGGTGAGCATCACCAATTACAGCCAACGGAGTTTGTGTATTCGCCATTTCCCCGGTCTTTTTAGCGATACTGTATACCTTTCCATCGATGTCGCTGCGTATCACATAATCGTTTCGTTGGGTAGTGCTGATCTGCAGGCTTTTACCGGATTGCTTTTCGGCAAAGCGCAGTTGCTTTTGCAGATCTCTGTACTTATAGATGGTGGTGTTATAAGCGGTTTGCGAGTTTTCAAATGCCAGTCGCGCCTGTTCCAACTGTTGCTCGCTTCCGATACGCTGCTCCCATAGCCTGCGTTGCCGGGCCAGTAACAGGGAATCATTGCTAAGTTTAAGCTGTGCCATATTAACGCTTACCCTCCCTTCATCCAGTTTCTCAGCGTTGGCGTTCACCGCATTATAGGAAGCTGCCAGCGCAGCATTTTCCGCACTAAGCCGGGCCGTTTCATTGAGTATATAAATAATGGGATCGTTCGCCCGGACTGTATCGCCTTCCTTAACCGGTATGCTGACGATAACACCATTCACTTTGGGGAACACCTGGTATTGATGTCGGCTTTTTACAATGCCGGAAGCATAAACAGATTCGGTAATTTTGCCGACTGCCGGATGTGTCTTTTCTGATCTACTCTTGCAGGAAGATAATAATGAGAGTAGCAATAAGAATTTAATGGCCTTCATGCGATCTTTTTTCCGCCTGCATTAGCCGGCAGTGCTTCATGATTTTGTTAAATTTACGCCATCATTCATAAACAATCAATGATACTAATCATTCTTTTCGAAGATGAAATCAATATCTTCGGGGCCAAATATGCAGGAATATATGGAAACAACATTAGCACCGGAGATAGAACAAAGAGTCAGAGAGAGTTTTAGCAGACAACGGTTAATGGCTTTGTATGAAGCAACGATAACCGGTATGGGGAAAGGATATTTTGAGATCAGTATGCCCCCTTCGGAGCTGTTACTGCGGCCCTCGGGCATTTTCCAGGGAGGTGTTATTGCGGGTGTGGCAGATACGGTGGCAGGTTATTGCGCCAGCACGATTCCGGTGGAAGATCCTTATTTTGTGACGGTAGAATTCAAGATCAATTTTCTGCATCAGGCAAAAGGTGAGCTGTTGATTGGCCGTGGTAAAGCAATTAAAGCCGGATCTACACTAACAATAGTACAAACTGATATATACACCCGGACCGCCGGAGAAGAAACGCATGTGGCTACGGCGCTGGTAACGATGATGAGGGTCAGGAAGCGGTAAGGCCCGTACGATATTGCCGGATCATGAGGAATGGGCAACATTGCAGACATTGTTTCCGGATACGCTGCCGGCTATACGACAGATTATTGTGGCTGATGCTATTATACCGGCACCCGCCGCACAGCACGCTGTTTGACAACCTGCCGGTGTTGTTGTCCCCATCTTCTTAAAGCCTCTATTACTTCGTACAACGTTTCGCTGTAGGTTGTTAGCCGGTATTCCACTGTTGCAGGTGTGGTGTTTAATACGCGGCGTTCCGCAAAACCGTTCAGCTCCAGTTCTTTCAGTTCATGCGATAATACCCTGGCTGAAATCCCATTCAGCTTACGTTGCAGCTCATTAAAACGCATCGGGCCATCGATCAGGGCGGCAATAATTCGCAATTTCCATTTCCCACCAATGGCATACAAAGCGTCATCTACCGAGTGGATCCTGGAGGAACACTCTTTCTCAGTAAGTTTATTGCTGTTCTCAGCTGTTGTGTATTGCATAAGCAGATGCTAACTTTTTGATAGCAAAGATAGCCCGTTTCCGCAGGCGGTTATAGCAGATGCGATTACCTGCAAGTAAGCAGTAACCTGGAGGTAAGCGCTATTACAGGACTTTTTTCTTGTTAAATCAAAGGTCATGATCTGCTACGCAATAGATATGCGCAGTAAAAAAAACAAAATAAATTTTTATTTATGTAGTCAACTACGTAGTTTTATACAATAAATGTATATAGATGAGTGTAAATGTAGATTTAAAAAGAATTTATAATGATCAGTGCAAAGCTGTAGTAGACCTGATACTGCCTATACAGCAGCAGGAATTCAATGTACCTGTTACGCTGGCCGACCAGCCCGATCTGCTGGACATAGAGAAAAACTATCATCAGACGGGTGGCGGCTTCTGGGGAGCTTTCGTAGACGGACAGCTGGCGGGTACCATCGCGCTTATCCATATCGCGTCGCATAGTGGTGCTATCCGCAAAATGTTTGTCAGGAAAGAGTTCCGGGGCAAAGAGCTGAGCCTGGCACAACGGCTGCTGGATCATCTTGTGGCGCATTCCAGGCAAACAGGAATAACGGATATCTACCTGGGAACGGTTGACAGTATGGCGGCTGCTCATCGGTTCTATGAAAGGAATCAGTTCAGGAAAATCAAAAAAACAGATCTACCTTCCTATTTTCCACTTATGCATGTAGATACTGTTTTCTATCATCTGCACCTGAAAAATGAATAGTGATATGACCAATGTAATCGAAGCATCCGGTATACTGGCTATTGCCACGCGGCTACAGCGTTTGAGTGACCAGCTACGGAAAGACGGGCTGCTGATTTATAAGGCTAATGGTATTGACTTTGAGCCAAAGTGGTTTCCGGTGATTTATACGCTTCATCATAAACCCCTACTCAGTGTGGTGGAAATAGCAGCCGAGATTGGTTACGCTCACCCTTCTACCATCAGTCTGCTGAAGGAGCTGGAAAAGCAAAAGCTCATCCGTTCCAGGAAAGACAAGCTGGATGAGCGGAAACGTTTGATAGTATTGACGGAGAAAGGAAAAGACCTGGTATTGCAAATGCAACCGGTGTGGAAGAAAATGGAAGCAGCGCTGAGCGCGTTAACAGATACGAAGCACAACCTGATGAAAGCTATAGAACAGGCAGAGGCCGGGTTGCGCGTACAGAGTTTTTATGAACGGGCACTGCAATTGTGATCATTCAGACAATAAGCCTTTTACCAATGCCTTCCATTGCAAATTGGCGATACTGGAAACACCAGATGCTGCTGCATTCCGGACCTTATCACCAGCATGGGTGGCCTGCGTATTGGGTAATTCATTGCGCCCGAAAACGGCTGCAGTTACCCATACCCCGTTCCTGACCAACGCAAAGGTACTGCTGGCTTCTTTACGCAGAAAATGTGCGATGCCTGCGCTCTTCTGTATCGGATGTTCTGATGGCCGTGCCCGGATAAAAAACACTTCCTGATGTGGATTCAGCATCACATGTTCCTTCTGTTCTATCTTCACCCAGTCGAACCCCAGGCCAGCCTTTGTACCGGGCCCGGCAATGTCGATCCTGATATACATACCGGTTTCTGCAAGTCCCGTTGCGGGCTTGCCTGCCAGGTCGGTCAGCTGAAAAGCAGCGGGTAACAAACCATCACTCATAGTTGCCCAGCTATTCACATTCACCAGCCGTTCCATGACAACTTTAAAAAACACAGCTGCCTCTTCTTCCTGTGTTAATTCCCTGCTTTCCAAAATGTTAGTTGCTTCCCCTGTGTATTGCGCCGGAATGAACGGCGATGCAATATTCTCGGCCATGACGATTCTTTTTACTGGTGATAAAATACCGTTGAACATCAAAAAAGCTTGCTGCAAGGCTATATTGCGCTACCTTTGAGTAAAATAAACCGGACTACGCATGCTGATTCGGACCAGGTAACCATCGGGGATATAACATTCCTGCAATAATAAAATCCGGATCGATTTACTGTAAAGATACACGATATGAGCCACCTATACGCATTCGTACTTGCATTCATAATTAACCTTGGCTGTACCAACCTGCCCTCAGAGCAGAACAACGGTAATATCGCCGGCAAATGGATGCCGGTAAGGTCGGTTATGAGCGCGACAGAAAACGGCGAAAAATCGTACGAGAAAACGGATACCTCATTTAGCTCCATTGATCTGATGCACTTTAAACCAAACGGAGAACTGGAAGACGGAGGCCAACGATATGAAGGTTATACTTATAACAGACAAACCAAAGAGTTGACGCTTCATGAATCTAATGGTGATGGTATCACCTTTCTGGTGCGTACCCTTACTTCCCAACAGATGATAATTGTCCGGGAAGATGAGGAACAATATAACAATAAACGCCGCCACATGAAACTCGAAATCTATTTCAAAAAGAGATAGCTATTTCAATACCGGGAACATGGTAAATGTTCCCGGTATTTTGTTACTATCATGGATTCTGCGGGAAATTAACCGGATCATTATGAATATCAATTTCGCTCTGCGGAATGGGAAACAGCAACCGGGCAGGTGTTAGTACCGGTGAAGCCAGGTTGTACTCATTCTTCAGATGCGCCTGCATGATCGCCAATCCTTTGGTATAACGGATCAGATCAAACCAGCGGTTGTTCTCAAATGCCAGCTCTACTCTCCTTTCAGCAAACACCGCGTCGCGGAACGACGACTGATCAGGAAGATCCACCGGTCGTTTATCCGCCAGTCCTGCCCTTTGCCTTACCTGATTCAGAAAATAAAATGCGGTGCCCGAGCCGGTAGCAGCGCTGTAGCCTTGTTCATTGAGCGCTTCGGCCTGCAGTAAAAGGATATCGGCATAACGCAGTACGGGAAAGCTGCTGCCTCCATCGCCGGTAGCCCCGGGTGGATCCAGGTATTTTTTCACATAATTGCCCGGCTGCTTCGTAGCTGCATCGCGGTACGATACCGTATCCATAGAGGCAGGCAGGCGCTTGTCGCCCCCTTCATAGGCAGCCACCATATCATGTGTGGGCCGGTTGTTATTGGATCCCCCATAGGCGACACCGTTATAGTAGAAAGAAAACGGCACCATATCAGTGAAATAAGTATTGCCTTCAGAAGGACTTAACCCTTTCTTAAATCGTACTGTAAACAGGATTTCGCTGTTGACGGCGTTTGCCGGATTAAACAACGCGGCATAATCTGTCAGCAACGTATATCCGTTCACGTTTTTGAGTGAGGCACTGGCCTCCGCCCATTTCTTTTCTGTAACATATACTTTACCCAGCAAACCATTGGCGGAGCCGGCAGTCACCCTTCCGTAATCATTAGCATTCGTATATACTGCAGGCAGCAAGCCTGCTGCGGCCTGCAGGTCTTTTTCGATCTGGGCATATATTTCCGTCACGTCATTGCGCTTGTCTTTCAACGCTTCTGTAGTGGTTTCTGTTTTGATTACCAGCGGTACTTTGCCGTACAACCGCACCAGGTCGAAATACGTAAATGCTCTCAGGAAAAGGGCCTCTCCTTTGAATTGTTTTTTTGACGAATCGGGTATGGCGGCAGCATCTATCTGGTCCAGTACGGCATTGGCCCTGGAGATGGTTACATACCCTCCCGCATATACGTCGGTCAGGAACGGATTGGTGGTGGTTTCCGTGAAAAGGTCTATCTGAGAAGCAACTCCGCCCAATGCGCCTCTATCCAGTATATCTGTGTTATCGCTTCTTACTTCCATCAGGTAATAGGCAGATTTACCATAGCTACGGGCATTCTGTAATCCGTCGTAAATAGCATTTACACCCTGCTGGAAATCGCTGGTGGTTTTAAAGAACGTGGCAGTGGTTTGATTGGATACCGGAGCCAGGTTAATGAAATCCTTGCTGCAGGAAGATATTACTGTTACCAGCCACAAGCCTGCTATTGCTTTTGTGATATGTGTAGTCATCAGTTCCTGGTTTTAAAATGAAAGATTGATACCGGCTGTAAACGTTCTCGGAAGCGGGTAAGTACCATAGTCTTCTCCCTGTGATAAAGGAGCATCCGGCCTGGCATTTACTTCGGGATTATAACCGGTATAACGGGTCCATGTATAGATATTCTGACCGGAGAGATATATCCTCAGGCCTTGTATTTTATTGTGCAGCATGCGCTGATTGAATGTATATCCCAACGTGATATTACGTAAACGCACATACGAACCATCTTCCACAAAGAAAGAGCTGGGCTGGGTGCTGTTGCCGGTGGTTACCCTGTTAGGACGCATGGTGTTGCCATCTCCGGGATCTGTGGGCGATTTCCAGTACCCCATTTCTTCTATCATCTGATTAGCATTTCCTTCGCTATTATACAGGAAGCGACGTTGCAGGTTCATGATCTTGTTTCCATGTGATGCCTGTAGTGCTACAGTGAGGTCAAATCCCTTGTAACGGAATTCATTACTGAGCCCCCAGATGAACTTTGGAAAGTAACTGCCAATGTCGGTTCTGTCGTTCGCATCGATCTTTTTGTCTCCATTCACATCAATGAATTTCCGGTCGCCCGGCTTAGTGCTTGCATAGTGAGGATAAGCATCTATCTCCGCCTGATTCCTGAAAACGCCTCCATTTACATAGCCATAGTAGCTACCGATGGGCGCTCCTACTTTGGTGATGTACAACTGGGAAATGGTACCGTTTCCTCCGTCGGAAATAATCGGTGCATTGTTGGCGCCCAATTGCAGTACTTCGTTCTTATTGGATGAAATATTAAAGGCAGTGTTCCACACAAATGGTCCGGTAAGGTTGCGGGTATTTAGCGCAAATTCCACCCCGGAGTTCCTCACTTTGCCAATATTCTTTAATGCCACACCGAAGCCGGAACTCCAGGGCACGGGCACATTCAGCAGCAGGTCCGACGTGGTAGCCCGGTAGTAGTCGGCGCTGAGGTAAATCCGGTTGGAGAACAAACCCAGGTCAATACCGGCGTTCAGCTGTACAGTTTTCTCCCAGGTAAGATCAGGGTTAGCCGGCTGTGATATGCCTACGCCATTCACGGCTGTTCCTGTTCCGGGGCCCAGTACATATCCGTTGGAAGACAGCAGATCATAGGAAGCATAATTGGCGATCTGGAAATTACCGGAGGTACCGTAGCTCACTCTTGCTTTCAGTTCCGAAACAGGTTTTACCTTAAAGAAGGATTCGTTGCTCACCAGCCAGGCGCCTGATACAGCGGGGAAATATCCCCATTTATTGTTGGCCCCAAAGCGGGAAGATCCGTCTGCACGAATGCTGGCCGAGAGGAAATACCTGTCGGCATAATTGTAGTTTGCCCGGCCCAGGTAAGAAATCAGCGACCATTGCGATTCCGTAGAGGTACCACTGGTAATAGTAGCAGCATTCAGCGTTTGTACGGCATCGTTAGGGAAGCCGGTGCCATATGTTTCAGTAGCCCTGGTGGTATTCTTCTGGGATGTATACCCGGCGAGTACATCGAAATGATGTTTGCTGCCAAGTGCGAACTGGTAGTTCAGGGTGTTTTCCCAAAGCCAGTTCAGTGACAATGCCGTTTGTGCAGCACCTTTCGGTATGGTGGGAGCCGCCTGCTGTACCGGCTTGTAGGAGCCTAACACAGAGGGTCTGAAATAATTGCGGCTGAAATGATTGATATCTGTTCCGAAAAAAGTTTTGAACTTCAGTCCCTTTATGATCTCATATTCCCCCCAAACACTTCCCAGGGTACGGATATGATCCAGCTTATCTTTTATTTTCAGCGCCAGTGCTACAGGATTTTCTCCGCCTGAGTATCCGTAAGCCCAAACGTTTTGCCGGTTTGTAGCAAGAGAGCCATCCGCATTATACACCGGGAATACCGGGGCTGCTTTCAGCGCATTGCTGAGCACCCCGTCGAAGGTCCACGGTCCTTCACTGTTGATCAGATCGTAATGATCAAACGTTGGATTTACGGTAACGCCTATATGAAATTTTGGAGCCAGTTCAGCGTTCAGGTTGGCCCTTACGCCATAGCGCTTATATCCGGAATTGATAATGATCCCTTGTTGATCAAGATAATTACCCGAGATATAGTATTGAAATTTCTCGCTGCCGCCGGAAGCGTATACCGTATGACTCTGTACAGGCGCTGTTCTGAACAGGGCATCCTGCCAGTCGGTGTTGGTCAGACCGGATTGTCCGGCCAGGTAAGGCAATATTTCCGGAGCAATCTGAAAGTTTGGATTTCCACGCGTAGCGTTGTCGTCTGTAATACTACCATTGGGTTTAGCATCAAGATAGGCGTTATTCTTTGCATCAAAGCTATACTTGGCCCACTGGTATGCGTCCATCAGTTTTATCTTTTTGCTCACCTGCTGGAAACCTGCGTACATACTGTAACCGAATGAAGGCGGGCCGGCAGACTTTCCTTTTTTAGTAGTGATCATCACCACGCCGTTAGACGCGCGTGAGCCGTAAATGGCTGCAGAGGACGCATCTTTCAGGATATCGATGGAGGCAATGTCGTCGCTGTTCAGGGTACTGAGCGGATCAGGTGATTTCTGGAAGGACGCCTGTCCGGCTATATTGACCATATCCGTAGCTCCCTGTAAATTTTTCAGATCGTTGGAAAGCGGGATGCCGTCTACCACATAAAGCGGCTCTGTGCCTGCCGAAATGGAGTTCAGTCCGCGGATACGTACACTGATGCTCCCTCCCGGGGCGCCGGTATTCTGTAGCACCTGTACGCCGGGTACCTTACCCGCCATCGCCTGTTCGAAACTGCTGACCGGCTGATCTTTCAGATCGGCAGCACGGATAGAAGCCACCGCACCGGTTATTTCCTTGCGGCGCTGTACGCCGTATCCCACTACCACTACCTGGTTCAGCGAAGAGGTGGATTCTTTCAGCACAGCATTCACCTGACGCGGCTGACCAGCTTCCAGGATAATGTTAATTACCTGAGCCGGTTCAAACCCGATAGAAGTGAACTGAAAGCTATAAGGACCGCCAACAGGCAGATTACTGAAACGAAAGCCTCCGCCGGACCCCGTTTGTGCAGCTGCAGTAGCGCCTGTAGTCTCGTTCCTGGCAACTACCGATACTCCCGGCACTCCTTCGTGCCGTTCGTTCTGAACTATACCGGTAACGGCTGTACGTTTTTCCTGCGCCTGCAGGAACAATGGAAAAAGCAATGCAAGACATAGCATTACGCTCCTCCACTTTTTGCTGAGAGAGTAAAAAGTATCCATAGGTGATTTTTGAGGCCCGCCAGGCTTTGCCATGCCTGGATAAGTGACAACCTGTCCGCTGTCCGACATTATTCCGGGGCCAGTTTAAAAAACTATTAGCAACTGATTCAGGTCAATAAAAGCGATCTTAGATTTTAATTATAGCGTCAAAAGTAATAACTAGTTTTTAGTCCACCAAACCAATAGACTAATATAAATACTGGTAGATAAATTTACCGGTTGCATTTTAGGTGGAAGCGGGAAATTATTTGTACGGTAAATTACACTGTCCGGAACCGGACACACGATAACAAAAGCGGACAAACAGATACCAGATTACTCTTTAAAAATCAATTATTTATAAATTGGCATCTGGTTAGTCGATCTGCTTACACATCAATGCCATATGATTAGAAATCTATTAATAGTTTCCTGGCGGAATTTCCGCAAGCATACGGGGCATAGTCTGTTGAACCTTGCGGGGCTTATCATGGGGCTTACCTGTTGTTTCTTCATTGCGATATACATAAATGACGAAAACAGTTACGACCGCTGGGTACCGGAACACGAAAGGGTTTTCAGGATATCTGCATCAATAAAAACACAGGACAATGACCGGATCAATTTTGCGCTGACGCCGGGTACGCTGTTTCAGGCGTTCAAAGCATTTCCGGAGGTAGCTTCGTGTGTGCGCATTTTCGACTATGGCAGCAGTGCAGTGATCAGCACCGGCGATCAGAAAAAGATTGCTGAAAAGGCAGTTTACTATACCGACAGCACGCTGCTAACCGTACTCTCCTACCCGCTGGCCGCCGGAGATCCTCATACAGCAATGAACAGCGCGGATGGTATCATGCTGACAGAAGAAAAGGCGCAAAAGTATTTCGGTAAACAAAGCAATTCAGCAGACTACCTGAACAGATTGTTAGATATAAATGGCACAAAATACCGTGTTACCGGTGTGCTGAAAAATATTCCATTCAACACTTATTTCCGGCCGGATTTCGTTGTTTCTACGGTGGGTATTCTGAACAAAGATTGGTTTAAGGATATAGCCGGCAACTGGCATGGTACAGCAGTACATACTTTTGTAAAGCTGGGTTCCGGCGTATCCGGAGAAACCTTTGGCAGCAAAATACGTTTCCTGGCCTACCAGTATGTAGGCGATGAAATAAAGGCTAACGGTCAGGAATATACGTATGTTACGCAGCCACTGGCGGATATACATCTGCATTCCAATTTCCGTTATGAGCTCAGTAAGAACACTGATATCATGTACGTGCGTACACTTTCCTTCATTGCAATTTTCATTCTGATTATCGCGGGGATCAACTTTGTGAATCTTACTACTGCCAAAGCTGCCGGCAGGGCAAAGGAAGTGAGTGTCAGGAAAGTGATCGGTGCACGACGTGGACAGCTGATGCTGCAATTCCTGACAGAGGCCCTGATCATGTCGGGACTGGCATTTTTGGGTACCGTCGTATTGATTGCAGCGTTTCTGCCATTGTTCAATAACCTGGCGGACAAACACTTCGCGGTGGCACAACTGCTGGCGCCCCGTACGGTCATGAGCGGGATAGGGATTAGTCTTGCTATCGGCCTGCTCTCAGGCATTTATCCGGCTGTTGTTCTATCCGACTTCCATGTTTCCCGTATTGTTCAGCGTCATCACCTGCGGAAGCAGGGTACCTCACTCCGGAATGTATTGGTGGTTACACAGTTCTCTATTTCCATCCTGCTAATTATTGCTACAATAGTGGTATATAATCAACTCCGGTTTATGCAGCAGCATGATCTCGGCTTTGATCAGTCGCAGGTATTGGTGCTCCCTGTTAACGGAAAAGATGCAGCAGGTAGCGTACCAGCTTTGCTGGAGCGCTTCAAAACAACAGCAGGCGTTATGTCGGTTACCGCCTCCAGCTCCGTTCCTGGCGGGGAATTCGGCAACAACCTGATACCGTTGAAAGGCGATCATAGTAAGCAAACCGATACACGATTATTATCCGCCGATGATCAGTTTCTGCGCACCTATAATATTCAACTGCTGGCAGGCAGGCAATACAGTATGAAGCTCGACACAGGCCGGTGGATAAGTGATGTCATGATTAATGAAGCTGCATTACCTTTTTTCGGATGGAAAACACCGGAAGAAGCCATTGGCAAGGAGTTCGACTGGGGCTGGGGAAGGGTTTGCGGGGTATACCGAAATTTTAATTTTACTTCCCTGCAGCGTGGTGTAACTCCGCTGGCTATATTCTACAAACCAGGCTGGATAAATTATATCAGCGTTAAAATGAATACGCGCAATGCGTCCGGAATATTAACCCAACTGGAGAAAACCTGGCAACAAACAGTTCCTTCCATGTCGTTCAATTACTTTTTCCTGGACGATGAATTCAATCAGCAATACCGCGCGGAACAGCGGCTGGGTAAGCTATTCATACTATTCTCCATATTTGCCATTGCTATCGCCTGTCTCGGATTATTCGGACTTGCGTCCTTTACAACCGAGCAACGCACCAAAGAAATTGGTATCCGCAAAGTACTCGGGGCCAGTGTTACGGGCATTACCTGGTTGTTGTCGGGTGATTTCCTGAAGCTGGTATTATGGTCATTCGCCATAGCATTTCCGGTGTCCTGGTGGGCCATGAGCCGGTGGTTGCAGGATTTTGCATACCGGGTATCATTGAGTGCGTGGATATTTATTGTTGCCGGAGCCGGCGCCATCGTAATAGCGCTGCTTACAGTGAGTGTACAGGCAATTAAGGCTGCACTGGCTAATCCGGTTAATAGTTTGAGATCGGAGTAAAAAAGAATAGCCGCCAGCGTTTAATTAAAAACTGGCGGCTATTCTTCATTTGTAATACCTATTTCATAAAAATCACCACATCATCTCCTTCCGGCTCTGCATCAGCAAGAGATTCTTCCCAACCGTTGTGCAGCTTGAAGAATTGTGGCAATCCGCCGAGTAGTTCAAGCCACCCGCTCATTTCATCGGAAACCTCCAGCACATCTCCCTCACTGGTTTGAAATACGAGGAAAATCACTTCACCGGGATACGCATAAACTTTATATCCTGAAATACGAGTCACCTTTTCCCAGTAAAGGGTATCGTCGATGTCTTCATCATATTTAACAGAAAGCTCCTGTTCGTCAAATTGTATATCCATATCCCAAAGGTATGAGTTTTATGACCATGAAACGCCAGCAGCTATTTCAGCCGGCTGAGCACATCTTTGATGGCTTTGGCCCAGTCGTTTCCCAGTGCTGTGGCTCCTTCCACGTTCGGATGCAGCTGGAAAATGCCTGACTTACCATGCTCCTGTGCAAATAGTTCAGGATGCTTTTTAAAATAACGGAATCCGCCGGTATAACCAGTGAACACCTGTCCCGGGTGGCTGCGATGGTAGGCGGCTACGATATTGTTGAGCACCGGGTAATAAGTCTGCAATCTCGCAAGGCCTTCCGCCAGATAGCGGGCGCCGTTATGCGTGTTGGGGCTATACCAGATCGGGTGATGCAGTATTACAATACAGCCCGGATAGGCAGCCAGCAATTTGTCTACGATCGTAGTAACATTTGTTCTGTAATTTTCAGGCGATACAGGTGCACCATTAGGCCCTTCGATGGCGCTGTCGTTGGTGCCCAGCACCATAGAAAATACCAGGGTAGCATCTTTCGTCTGCTTAAATACATCAGCGGCCTTTATAACGTTATTGAATAAACGATTAGTAGCCGGCAGGAAATCTACCGTAGTGGAGCCACTCACTCCCTGATTGCTGAAGTCGAATGTTACGGCGGGCATTGCCTGTTTCAGCCATTCCGCAGCCCTCACAGGCGGAGCTTCCTGCAACGGGTGAGGCAATCCGGCTCCCTGGGTAATACTGTTCCCGATAAAAATGATGTTCGCCTTTCTGAGCTGAGCGTTGGTTAGTCCGGGTAACAACAACGCCAAACAAACCACGATAAAGTTGTTTTTCATTGCAACGTGTAATTGAGGAACGTAAAATAATATCTTCAACATTATTTTTCTCCGGAAAAATTTTTACAAAACCATTTGGTTATATATATTTGTAGCCGAATGGTAGCCAGCCATTCCATCTTCATCATTAAAAACAAATTACCATGAGCAACAAACCACTGGTCATTGAACGTACGCTTGATGCACCTGTAAAGGCGGTATGGGAAGCTATTACCGACAAAAACAAGATGAAGCAATGGTACTTTGATCTTGCTGCCTTTCAACCTGTAGTGGGGTTTGAATTCAGCTTCTTAGCCGGTTCGCCGGAAAAACAATATCTGCATCTCTGCAGGATCACGGCAGTTATACCTGAAGAAAAGCTCAGTTATACCTGGCGTTATGACGGGTATCCGGGCAGTTCAGATGTAACGTGGGAGCTGTTTCCGGAAGGTGACCGGACAAGACTGGTACTTACCCATACAGGTCTGGAAAGCTTTCCTTCCGGGGAAGATGCAGCATTTGGCGTGGAAAGCTTTACCAAAGGCTGGACTTATATCATCGGTACGAGCCTGATGGAATACCTGACCGCCAAAAGCTAAAGACTGTCTACAGTTACCAGTGCCGGAGATTCGAACATACTAATCGGGGAAATAATTTTTTCAGATAGCGGAATATTGTTTCCGTAGATCTTTTTCATTTGTGCTTTTACTTCGGGGCTTTTCAGGTCGAAATCCCGCAGTTCCTGCAGTTTCCCTATTTCCAGTCCGGTGGCGGATTTATATATTTTCCAGACAAGTTCTGAACAATAGACACGCTCATCCGACCAGCCAAAGTAGAAATCGTAGTCTTTCCCTTTAAATTGTTCCCCTGTTTTTTTCATGCGGCTAATGACATCCGGTGTTAATACTGCAGTAGCATTGCGTAATCTTTTGATCACATAATGTCCGTTCTTTCCCCGGGCAATCCATTGCTGCAAGGGAGTATAGCATACCGGCTGGATAGCTTCATAGACATACCATTCATTATCCCGTTTAAAAATTATTCCGCAATGACTATATTTGGAGTGTGTTGCGAGCTGAATAGCCTTACTCAAATCAGAAGTGGATATCTGGAAAATAATATCGCCTTCCTGAACGTCAGGAATCAGGCGTAGTGGTTGTTTAATAGTCTGTATATGTGGCAGCAACCTTTTTCCGGCCAGTATTCCACCAGAAGTAAGTATAACTGCAGTAATAGTAATGAGTATCCTTTTCGCCAACGACATAACCCTGTTTTTGAGTAAAAGTATCAAAATATATATAACCCGTAAAAAATGAATGAAGTTCTAATTGTACCCGCCATTGTTGCGGAGGCAGAAATGTTACAACAAATAGCCCGGCAGACGTTCCTGGAGAGTTTTGCGGAAAGCAACACCGAGGAAAATATGAAAATGTACATACAGGAAAGCTTTGCTATCCCTAAGCTGGCTGCGGAGCTGAACAACCCGGATTCCGAGTTTTACTTTGCAATGCTGAAAAATCAGCCAATCGGTTATATGAAAGTTAACCTGCGCGGAGCGCAAACAGAACTTTATAACAGCCGGGCGGTAGAACTGGAACGCATATACGTATTAAAATCACATCAGGGTCAGAAGATTGGTCAGCAGCTGTTTTCCAAAGCGTTGGATATTGCGCGGGAAGCCAAGGCGCCTTTCCTCTGGCTTGGCGTATGGGAACATAATACCAATGCTATCGGCTTTTACAAACGACAAGGGTTCACTGAATTCGACTCACACCAGTTCAAACTCGGTGGCGATATACAAACCGATATCATCATGCGACTGGATTTGCCGGCATAGTGAATCAGCGATAGATCGACAATAATACGGGTCGTTCTGCCTTATCGATATATGGTTGTATTGTAGCGAAATAATCAGGATTCAGGGTGGGGCAACCATCGCTGCGGCATATCCCCACCTCCTGCGCTGCAGCGGGAACGCAGGCATTACTGGATCATTCTCCGCCTTTCACTTTCATCTGCAGCGTATATATCGCTTTTTTGGCGGTGATAAAAAGAATATCATTGTTCTTACCCCCAAAACACGCGTTGGCTGTCCATTCTTCGGGAACAGGTATAAAGCCAATCTGGCGGCCTTTCGGGCTTACGACGGTAATTCCGTTACCACACAAATAAATATTTCCTTTCTCATCGAGCGCAAGGCCATCCACTGTTTTTTCCGCCATCAGTCGTTTCGCGGATAAGGTACCATCTTTGTTTACCCGGTAGGCATATACCTTATTATCGCCTATATCGGCAACGTATACACGCTTTCCGTCGCGTGTGCCGATAATGCCATTCGGTTTTTTGATGTCATCTGCAGCGATGACAGGTTCTTTGGCGCCCGGAGCCAGGTAATAGACTCTCTGCTCTTTGATATCGGGCTGCGTGCGGGTCCAATAGTCGCGCTGGTAATACGGGTCCGTGAAATAGATCCCTCCATTCGGAGCTATCCATACATCATTGGGGCCGTTCAGCAATTGCCCCTTGAAATTATTAACCAGTACATTTACTTCTCCTTTGGGAGATATGAGCCACAGCTGGTCTTTCTCATCTGCGCATGCTACCAGGTTTCCCTTACGGTCCATATACAGCCCGTTAGCGCGACCGGCTTTATCCATAAAAACGGATAAACGGCCTTCCGTATCATATTTCCATATTTTGTTTTCGGGCTGGTCAGTAAAATAAACATTCCCTTCTTTATCGGCAGCAGGACCTTCTGTAAAAGAGAATTGTTTTGAAACCAGCTCCACCCGTGCACTATCGGCCACAGTCGGAGGCAGGCCCTCCTGCGCTATTATAGGCGTGCAATACGAGTATAGCATCACTAACATGGAATAGATCCTGAATCGCATATTGTACCATTATTTTCACAATGGTACACAATCCGGCGGTAAATTTTTTCTAAAATAAGTAAAAGGGCAAACGCCGCGCAGCGTTTACCCTTCCGGTTATTGGTTTCTTCCATACAAAAAACCAAGATATGTCGGTCATGAAAATAACCGGCCCCATTAGCTATGCTTATGTCTTGGGGATAAACAGAATCGAGAATAAATTTTAGATATTGGTTGATGACAAATGGTAAAGAGTGTATAATACAGTGTGACAGTTGTGTAACTGCATAAGGTTGATAGTTTTCGTTGTGCTTAGTACATGTTAAAGCCCCGCGACAGATTGGCTGTCGACAGGACATTGGTTCGTAATATTTTGGGGTAACCAACGCTGGACGATATCTACCCGATTTTAGAATGGCGTCCTTTATCAGGCATAGTAAACTTCAGAGTAACAATTTTCTGCGCCCTGGAGTGCAGAACATAGGTAGTGCAATTATTATCATTTCTTTCAAATGAGGATCTTTACTTGCATGGTTTATCCACCGGGCATAGCCGCTACCCGTTGGATGCTACCTCATGGAGAAAGGTCGAGTACTGATTACGGGGGCAAAATTATCGTGATTAACGACCCTCTCATAGTACAAAAGCGACAACTTTTCTGTTTATTCCATTATTTTATGTAATCTGATTGTATTTTTCAGTTCGTCTTCATGAATAAAAGAGGGAGTGATTCCGGCAAATTTCTTGAAGTCCCGTATAAAATGCATCTGATCGTAATACCCGCTGTTATAGGCTATTTCCGTCCATGTTTTCTGCGGGAATAATTCTTTCAGCTGGTAGGCTTTGCAAAACCGGATAAGGCGGGCATATTGTTTAGGCGGCATTCCGAGCCGTTCGGTACACCTGCGTTCAAACTGCCGGAGACTGAGGCAGGCCAGGGAAGCCAACTCTTCCATCGTAACATTGCCGGCACTGTTTACCATTACTGCCATGGCTTTATCGACTGGCAGAACAGGCTTGAGTTTGGATATTTTTTTCAATAGATAAAACTCCGTTATGCTTATCATGTGATCCCAGTCTGTTGCTTCTTTCAGTCGCTCCGTAATCTCATCGATCTCATTGCCGAGCAGCAGGCGGGTATCAAAATCCTGTTCATAGATCTCGGAAATGGGAATCTTCAGGAGGCGGTGCAACCCGCTGGGTTGAAAGGCAATACACAGTGCCAGGTGGCGGCTGCCCATATCAAGGGTTACCGCCTGCTCCTGCGGGCCTATGGTCACGCATACAGGCTTAGTGATAAAACCGTCGTTGCCCGGCTTTAACACCTTGATGGGATCTTCCAGATAAAAAATAATATAACGTTGGTAGGCAGGCACAAACCTGTAAATATTCGTTAACCCCTGGCTTTGGGTAAAGTCAACCTGGTAGATACTTATACAGTTCACCAGATCCTGCAGCGCAGGATGCGGCTTATAAATTTTTGCTTTCATTATAGGTTTCGGCTATAGATACTCAGTACTTCATCTGCGAACAAATATAAATAAAAAGACAACTAAGCTCCCAAATTAACTTATCTTATGGCATCTAACTACAATTATCCAGATGAGAATTGCTATTACGGGTGCCTCAGGTTACATAGGAAGTGTACTGGTGCCTGTATTACTATCCGAAGGGCATCAATTACAACTGCTTACCCGCAAACCGGCGGCAGCAGCTACTGCTGCCGGGGTTACCTATATAACCGGAGATTTGCTGGACGAAAACAATTTGCGTACCCTGGTAACCGGCGCCGAGGCGGTGATACACCTTGCAGCAATGATTTCCGTGGATGACCGGCCTGATGAAACCGTTTTCAGGGTAAATACCGAAGGTACCCGGTTGCTGGCCGGGGCGGCCCGCGCTGCAGGTGTCGGGCGATTTATACATCTCAGTTCTGTAACAGCATACAACCAGGCTCCCTATGACGAGCGCATGGATGAAAAACGGGGTGCCACAACGGAAACCCGCTACGGGTACGACTACTCGAAGGCAGTATCTCAGGCCATTGCACTGGCACACAACGGGCCGGATATGGCAGTGGTGGTGCTGGCGCCTACAGCGGTAATGGGACCATTCGACCAGCAGCCATCGCTGATCGGCAAGGCTGTTGTTAAAATTTATCAGCGAAAGATCCCGGCATTATTTCCCGGCGGGGTCGACTTTGTAGATGTGCGGGATGTGGCCGGCGCGATAGCAGCGGCACTGCACCGTGGCACAGCGGGGAGTGCCTATTTGCTAAGCGGTACCTGGGCCTCGCTGGTAACGCTGAGCAGGGAAATAGGCAGGGTCAGCGGGCGGCGTATAGCCCTTCCCGTTGTACCGCTATGGCTGGTATTTGGGATGCTGCCACTGGTAAGGTTCTGGGCTCGTATTACAGGCGGGCCGCCATTCTATACCCGGCAATCGGTGTATAATCTTATATTGAGCAATAAAAAAATAGATCATGCGGCTGCTACAGCGGAGTTGGGATTCGAGCCGCGGGCATTTACAGCAACCGTTGAGGACACCATCAACTGGTTCAGACAAACAGGCGTTATCAGATGACACATCATTTACCGTTCGGGGAATACGTGGTTTTTATTTATTGCTGGGTGGCACTGGGTATCGCCGCCGGTATTTACCTGCTGTGGCGCGAAGCGCCCTACGGCCGTTACAGCAACAACCGCTGGGGACCAATGATCAGCAACAAAATGGGCTGGTTCATGATGGAAACCACTGTATTGGTATCGTTCCTCATATGGATCCCCTTTCGTACCTTTCAATGGCAATCCCCCGCGGGATTCATGATGCTTTTATTCATCATGCATTATCTGCACCGCAGTTTCGTATATCCGTTCATGATACGTACCCGGGGCAAGAAGATGCCGCTGGTGATTATGGCATCCGCCATATTGTTCAATACGGTGAATGGTTCATTACTGGGGATCTGGTTCGGCAGTTTTGCGCACTACCCTGATAACTGGTGGAGCAGTTTTCCTTTTATTGCCGGCACTATACTTTTCCTGCTGGGCATGGGAATCAACTGGCGCTCGGATTATCACCTGATCCGGCTCAGAAGCATTCATGAAACCGGCTACAGGATACCTGTAGCGGGATTATTCAGGTACGTTTCCTCTCCCAACCTGGCAGGTGAGCTCCTGGAATGGAGTGGTTACGCACTGCTGACCTGGAGCCTCCCTGCATTGGCCTTTTTAATATGGACCTGTGCAAACCTGGTACCACGTGCACTGGCTAATCATCAATGGTACCGGCAGCAATTCCCTGAATATCCGGGCGAACGAAAAGCACTCATACCTTTTATCTGGTAACTTTAACTGCTTATGTCGAAGAAATACAGTCAGCTGAAAGCATCGTTTGTAATAGCCAGGGCCAGTTTGCAGGCCACCCTGCGCAGTCCTGTTTCTATCGTGTTTGCCCTGTTGTTCCCTATCATCTTTGTAACTGTATTCGGTGCGATGGTCGACAGCACCGCTGTGAAGGTCAACATCAAATTATCGCCACACAGTGATACCAGTAATCCGATGTATCCTGCCATTAAAGCAGTGAGCATTTTCAACCTCACTACAGGTGATGATTCAGCAACGATGATTGCTGACCTGAAGAAAGGAAGGATTGCGGGGATCATCTGTCTGCGTTCACCGGTGATAGTGAATGGCATCCCCCACTTCAATACAGATCTGCTGGGCAGCAGTGCGGTAGCGGATAAGACGCCGCTGATACAGGCAGCCCTGCAAACAGCCGCCCACCAGGTAAACCAGCAAATACTGCCCGACGCGCCGGTAGCAGCTACTGTTCATAGTGTACAGGTACCGGGTAGAACTTATCGCCAGATAGATTTTATTCTACCGGGGCAGCTTGGTTTTTCGCTGTTGATGGCCGGCGTATTTGGCTCTGCCTTCCTGTTGTTCAATCTCCGTCATACACTGGTGCTGAAAAGGATATACGTTACTCCTGTTAGCCGTACTGCGCTGCTTTTCGGCGAAATGCTGAGCCGCCTGTTGTTCCAGATCATCTGCTTTATTATCATCACCGCACTCGGATATTTTGCATTTAAATTTACCCTCATCAATGGTTTACTTACATTCCTTGAAATGTTGCTGTTATCCGTTTTCGGCCTTGTTGTGTTCATGGGCATCGGCTTTATCATCAGCGGGTTAATCCGCCATGAGAGCTCCATTGCGCCGGTAGCCAACACCATCACGGTACCACAAATACTCCTGTGCGGATTGTTTTTCCCGGTGGAAAATTATCCCGTATGGCTACGCAGTTTCTGTGAGATGTTACCACTCACTTTCTTTGTAGATGGACTTAGAAAAATAGCTTTCGAGGGATTACATATCTGGGAGATTCCCACGCAGCTGGGTGGTCTCATGGTATGGGGCGCCGCCATAGCACTACTATCGGTAAAGCTTTTTAAATGGGAGTAAATATTGCATCCGCAGCTACATTCTCCACAGGCCGGCTCTTGTAACCCTCCGGCCTTTGTGTCTTCTTAAACAACCTGTCAGCAACACTTTCCGGATATTTAACAAAAGATACGGCCTTTGCTGTTAAACTTTCCGTATGCGCATTTGTTTAATCAACTTCAGTTTTGCAACAGAAACCAGTTGGAGCTTTGAATCAACTGGAAGTCAAATTTTTTCTTATGAGCAGATCTGTTATCGTTGTTTTTTTCCTGTTTACGCTGGGGGCGTGTAGCAACAACAAGGGCGCAGGAAAACAGGCTACTATTACGTCGTATCCTGTAATTGAGCTGAAGCCCCGGAACGCCGTAATTAACGCTGACTATCCGGCTACGATACAAGGGATTCAAAATATTGAGATCCGGCCTAAAATCGACGGGTATGTGGAAGCCATCTATGTTGACGAGGGGGCTGCGGTAAAGAAAGGGCAGCTCTTATTCAGGATCAATGCACCTCAATATGAACAGAATGTAAATACTGCTGAGGCGAACATCAAAATAGCTGTTGCCGACGTAAACTCAGCACAGATGCAGGTTAACAAGGTGAAGCCGTTGGTAGAAAAAGACATTGTAAGTGCCTATGAGCTGGAAGCTGCGGCGTATACCCTTCAATCTAAAAAAGCAGCCCTGGCGCAGGCCGAGGCAGCACTTAAAAATGCCCAAACCAATCTTAGCTATACAGTGATCACCAGTCCTGCTGACGGAGTGATCGGAATACTGCCCTATAAAATAGGCAGCCTCGTAAACAGTACCACTCCAAGCGCACTGACTACGGTGTCCAACATCTCCCAGATCTATGCTTATTTCTCCATCAACGAACGGCAGGGACTTAATTTCTTTCTCTCGTCCAAAGGGGTTACCATGCAGGAAAAGCTGGCAACGCTTCCACCGGTGACATTAGTGCTGGCGAACGGTGTGTTATTGCCGAAAAAAGGAAAAGTGGAAACGGCCAGCGGGCTGATCAATCCGCAAACCGGCGCTATCAACATGAGAGCTACTTTCGATAATCCCGATGGACTGGTCAGGAGTGGCAGCAGCGCGGTGGTGCGTATTCCCACTAATATCGACACTGCCCTGCTGGTGCCGCAGAAGGCTACTTTTCAGATACAGGGTAAACTATTTGTTTATGTATTGGACGCCAATAACAAAGTTAGATCTGTTGACATAGGATCCAATGCCAGTGAGGCAGGACAATCATTCGTAGTACAGCATGGCGTAAAAGCGGGAGATAAAATAGTGGTAGATGGCATCAGCAATCTGCGGGAAGACCTGGAGATCAAGCCTCGCATAGTCAGTGCCGACAGTGTTTATAGCAGTCTGTAACCATCAACCGATCCTTTTAAAAGTATATCATGTTAAAGAGATTTATAGAGCGGCCGGTGTTATCTACAGTAGTGTCGATCATTATTGTAACCCTGGGTATACTCGGACTGGTTTCATTGCCGATTTCCCAATATCCCGATATAGCGCCACCCACCATACAGGTACAGGCATCCTATGCGGGTGCAAATGCAGACGTAGTATTGAAAAGCGTGATCGTACCGCTTGAGCAGCAGATCAATGGTGTGGAGAATATGGATTACATCACCTCTACGGCTGGAAATGATGGTTCCGCCAACATCACGGTAAGTTTCAAGATCGGCAGTGATCCGAACATGGCAGCGGTGAATGTACAGAATGCGGTGGCAAGGGCCACTCCGCTCCTGCCGCAGGAAGTAACACGTTCAGGCGTTACCGTGCAAAAGAAGCAAACCAGCAATCTGTTGATCTTCTCTGTATACAGTACTAATCCTTCTTTTGATCAGACTTTTCTGCAGAATTATGTAGACATCAATATTATCCCGGTGATCAAGCGTATACAGGGAGTAGGCGATGCATCGGCGCCCGGACAAATGGACTACTCCATGCGCATCTGGCTGAATACACAGGCCATGGCCTCTTACGGACTGGTGCCGGCGGATATCACAGCAGCGCTGGCAGAGCAGAATATACAGGCAGCGCCCGGACAGTTCGGAGAGCGGGGCGGACAAGCCTTTCAATACGTTATACGTTATCCGGGTACGCTTACAGATACTACGCAATTCGGGAACATCGTGATCAGGTCCAGTTTGCGCAGCCGGTTGCTACGTCTGAAAGATGTGGCGCGCATAGAACTGGGAGCACTCAGTTACTTTAACAGTACACGCACCAATGGTTACCCGGCGGTATCAGTAGATGTGGCGCAGGTAGCGGGTTCCAACGCCCGCGATGTGATCACGCAAACGCTGAAAGTAATGGAAGATGCTTCCAAATCATTTCCAAAAGGAGTTAAATATGTGGTACTACAGAATGTAGATGATTTTCTGATGGCCTCCATCGATAAAGTATTGCATACCCTGTTTGAAGCCTTTATACTGGTATTTGTGGTAGTGTTCCTCTTTCTTCAGGATTTCCGGTCTACCCTGATCCCGGCTATATCCGTTCCGGTGGCCATCATCGGCACATTCTTTTTCCTGAAAGTTTTTGGTTTCACCATTAACCTCCTGACGTTATTTGCGTTGATTCTGGCGATCGGTATCGTAGTAGACGATGCCATCGTAATAGTAGAAGCCGTGCATGCCAGGCTGGACACGGGTTACCGGTCGGCCCGCAAGGCGAGTATTGATGCGTTGGGAGATATATCTGCTGCTATTATTTCCATTACGCTGGTGATGTCGGCCGTATTTGTACCAGTGAGTTTTATCGGCGGATCATCCGGTGTTTTCTACAAACAGTTCGGATTAACGCTGGCTATTGCCATCATCCTTTCTGCTATCAATGCGCTGACACTTAGTCCTGCCCTATGCGCTATTTTTCTCCGCCCACACGGCAACGGACATACGAAAAAAGGTTTCCTTCAGCGGTTTTACAGTGCATTTAATGCAGGGTTCGAAGGTATAACAAGGCGCTATACCACTACCCTGCACTTCTTTAGCAGACGCATTTGGATACCGATGTTGATCCTGTTATGCTTTTGTGCAGGGCTGGCAATAATTGCCAGGATAACCTCCACGGGGTTTGTACCGGAAGAAGATCTGGGCACCGTTAATTGTAACATCAGTCTGCCGCCGGATGCATCACTACAGCGAACAGATGTTGTTGCCAGGAAGATAGAAAAGATAGCCACCACCATTCCTGAAATCAACAATGTACTGGCGGTGACGGGCCGGGGCCAGTTGTCTGGTAATGGCAGCAACTATGCCATGGTGGTCATGCGCCTGATACCCTGGAGCAGCCGGCAGCGGACCATACAGCAGATCATTGCAGAGCTGAACAAAAAGGCCGCAAATATTACTGAGGCGGAGATCAAGTTTTTTGCGCCACCTACCATACAGGGTTTTGGCGCATCAAATGGCTTTGCCTTCCAGCTGCAGGATAAAACCGGTGGTGATATAGCCCGCTTTTACAAAGTGAGCAGAGATTTTCTCAGCGCGCTGACTGAACGGCCGGAGATCCAGTTTGCCACTACTTCTTTCAATCCTAACTTCCCACAATACCTGATGAATGTGAATGTACCGAAAGCGAAAGATGCCGGCCTGACAGTGACCGACATTACGAGTGCCATGCAGGGATATTTCGGGGGAATATACGCCTCCAACTTCAACCAGTTCGGGCAACAATACCGCGTGATGGTACAGGCTTCTCCCGAATACAGGATGACGCCGGAGAGTCTGAACGCCGTATTTGTTCGTACAGGCGCCGGCGTGATGGTGCCCATCACCGAGTTTGTAGACCTGACGCAAACCTATGGCCCACAAGCCATCACCAGGTTTAACCTGTTCAACTCTATTAGTGTAAATGGTACACCCAATCCATCTTACAGCTCCGGACAGGCCATAGCAGCTATCCAGCAGTCGGCCGCAGAAACGCTGCCTCCGGGGTTTGGGTTTGAGTTTTCAGGTATCACAAGAGAAGAGCTGGCAGGTAACAGCCAGACCATCTTCATCTTCCTGTTATGTCTCATTTTTGTGTACTTACTTCTGAGTGCACAGTACGAAAGCTATATATTGCCGCTGGCCATTCTGCTGGCCATACCGGTAGGAATATTTGGTGCATTCCTCTTTGCATGGCTATTTGGTATCAGTAATAACATCTATGTACAAATCACCCTTATTATGCTCATTGGGTTGCTGGCAAAAAACGCTATCCTGATTGTTGAATATGCAGTAGAAAGACGAAGAGCAGGTATGGATATTGCGGAAGCCGCCGTGAGTGGTGCACAGGCAAGACTAAGACCTATTCTGATGACGTCGTTTGCATTTATCCTTGGGCTGATACCGCTGATGATCGCTACCGGCGCGGGCGCCAACGGTAACCGGTCTATCGGTACAGGCGCTGTGGGAGGCATGCTCATAGGCACCCTGTTCGGCATTTTCATCACACCAGCATTGTTCATTATCTTCCAGACACTACAGGAAAAAATAAGAAAATCCCCATCAAGGGAAGATGAAGATGAAGGTACTACCATGCCCGCTTTGGCGGAATAATTTGGAGCAGCAGAGCGCATTATAACAAAAGAATAAAACATGAAGCAACCTATCAGATTACATATGGCCGTAGCCGTTATTATCGCAGGAATGCTGGGTGCATGCCGGGTTACGAAACCATATCACGCCCCCCGCATCACTGATAATAACCTGTACAGAGATGTAAGCAGCACAGATACCACCAACATTGCCGTTCTTCACTGGAAAGAAATATTTACCGATACGCTGTTACAGCAGCTGATAGATGAGGGCATCCGTAACAACCTGGATTTGCAGGTAGCCTGGTCGCGTATGCGGCAGGCAGCGGCGGTATACTCACAGAGCAGGCAGGCGCTTTACCCAACGATCAATGCCAATGCGGGCGCAACCCTGGCGGGCGCCTCCAATCAGGTGAATACGGGCAGAACAGTGATAGATCAGCAGTTTAGCGTGGGACTGGCAGCTTCGTGGGAGGCCGACATCTGGGGCAAACTGCGGAGTGCCAGGCGCGCCGGCCTGGCATCCATGCTACAGGCCACCGCCAATGCACAGGCTGTGCAAACCGCTCTGGTAGCGAATATTGCCGATGCCTATTACAACTTGCTGGCATTGGATCAACAACTGCATATCACCCAGCAGACAGTCATCAACTGGCAGGCAACCGTAGAAGTCATGAAAGAGCTGAAAAAAGCCGATGTGGTGACCGGAGCCGCAGTGGTGCAGAGTGAAGCCAGCAGGTATGCTGCGGAAGTAACGATTCCTGACCTCAGACAATCCATACGGCAAACGGAAAATCAGCTGAACCTTTTACTTGGCAGGACGCCAGGGCCGGTGGGTCGCGACAGTCTTGATGCGCAGCAGCCGATTATGCTGCTGCAAACAGGCGTACCGGCGCAATTGCTGGCTAACCGGCCCGATGTACGCGCAGCCGAAAACAACCTCCGTTATTATTTCGAGCAAACAAATGTAGCAAAGGCCTATCTCTACCCAACCCTGAGCATATCGGCCTCCGGAGGTTACACCAGCTATTATTCACTGACTGGTCCGGGGTCGTGGATCAGCAACCTGACAGCCGGCTTGCTGCAACCTTTATTCAATCAGGGCGTGAACAGAACAAGACTGAAGGTAGCGCAGGAACAACAGCAGCAGGCTGCCCTCGGCTTCCGCAGTGCGGTGCTGAATGCCGGCGGAGAAGTATCAAATGCGTTGTATACTTACCAATCGGCAATCGATAAAGCTAATACACGCAAATTGCAGTTGCAGAATCTGCAGCTGTCAGTAGATTATACACAGGAGCTGGTAAGATATGGCTTTGCCAATTATACGGAAGTACTGAACGCGCAGCAAAGCCTGCTCGCCGCGCAACTGGGCAAAATCAATGACCACCTGCAGCAACTACAGGCAATTGTGTTTCTATATCGTGCATTAGGCGGGGGATGGAGATAATATGGTTCACTGTACCATTACCAGCACGAGGCGAAAGCCATCAGGATCCAGCAGGTTTACAGCATTCTCGTTCCAGAAAGGATTTCTGGCTTTTACTTCCGTTGTTCCCGCTTTTCTGGCTTTGCTCAGCATGCGGGCAAATACTTCTTTCGATTCCGGATACAGTACAAGAAAGTCGTCTTCATCAGTCTCGTGTACAGGCGGGTCGGCCGATACCGTATAGGCCAGGTGCCAGTTCTCACCCGGGATGCCCAGGAATACACCATCGTAACCATGACGATCTTTGAAAGATCCAAGTTGCCGGAATCCAAGTACATCCTGGTAAAATTCGATGATCTTTTCTAAGGAGGCAGTATGTCGTGCTACTCTTAATCTCATATCTCTAATATACATATCCTGCCGAATAAAATAACCATCCCTTCCGTACCACTTAAATAGGATAAGGGAGATCACCGGATTTGTTATCTTAGTTTAGAATTTTCCGCTATGCACTATGCCATCTTTATCGTTGCTGTCACCCTTGCGGCTCCCTCCTGCAAGAATAGCCACCTACAGGGTTTCAGCAGGCCCACATCAGGAAATACTGCTGCAGTGGCTGCTGTACCGGATACTGTTGCCCCCGAACTATTGAGGGGCAAGCCAATGGAAGAAGCTATTGCCATAGCCGGGCCAGCAGATGATGCAACTGATTTTAATATGTCGGCCGCCCTGCCGGAGTTCAGAATAGTGTTATATAATTTTTTTGTTAAGGAAGACTACCGGCATAAACGCATCCCTGTAAAAGAGCTGACCTGGTATAACGGAGAAAGGAATATTACCATCTGGTACCGGGAGCAAAACTACACCTGGGTATATATCACCATGACGGTCTGGGATAAGCATACGGAGTTCTGATCAGTTCCCTATCAGCCAGGGTTGGCGAAAAGGCAGTGGTGGCAAGGCTTCCGTGCTGTTCAGTACTTCATCTACCAGGCCGAATGCTTTTGCTTCTTCAGCCGACAGGAAGTGGTCGTTCCTGAACGCAGCTGTTACCTCATCCAGGCTGCGACCTGCATTACGGGCAATGATCTGGAAAGTCTTATGCTGCAGCCGCTCCTGTTCGTTAAAAGCAATGCGTACATCTTCGGTATACCCCTTGGCGCCTCCGCTGGATGGATGCATATGAATAGTTGCATTAGGCAGGGCATAACGTTGCCCTGTAGCACCGGCTGTAAGCACCACCGTACCCATGCTGCCGGTGAAACCCACAGCCATCGTAGATACCCGCGATTTGAGCATTTTCATGGTATCATAGATGGCCAGGCCAGCATAAATCACCCCACCCGGACTGTTGATGTACATGCTGATAGGACGATGGCTTTCACTGTCGAGATAAAGTAATTGCGCCACTATGAGATTAGCTATCTGATCATCGATGGCCGTACCCAGGAAAACAATGCGCTCCTTCAGAAGCAGGCTGTAAATATCAAATGCACCGCGGCTGTCGCCGTCGATAACGGTTGGAACAAGGAAAGCCATGATTGGGAGAATTACAGAATTAAGAATTGGCGAAGACTGCCTTTATTCAAATATGGAAGTGACAGACCGATAGAACGCAGGTTCATTCATGAGTTGCTGATAGATGGTTTGCAGCTCCTCACGTTTTTTCTCTCTGCCCAGCCAGTGGACAATTTGCAGGACTTGTTGCTGTTGCCGTACCTTTTCCCGCAGCAATGGAGATACGAGCATACGAGCCTGAAAGATCAGGCGCGCTGCTGCCGGCATTTCCTGCAGCAGGTATTGATCTATTTCCTGTATGTCAGCTAGCTGTTTCCGCATAGTCCGTATGTTTTACCTGTTCCCGGATCTTTTCCAGGCATTTGTATTTCTGTACGCTGGCAGAATGCAGCGTCCTGAACCGGAAGCTGTTGGCTATTTCCTGCAGGGACTGGTGTTCGTAATAAAAAGCCTGTAACAGCTCCATACAACGACTGCCAGCGGATTTCAGATATCCGAGCAGGGATTTTTCCGCGGGAGGCGGATCGAAATAATTTTCCGGAACAGCATATTGTTCTGCCGCTTCCAATGGGAGTTCATGGCCTTGCCGTTTCAGTTTCCTGATACAAAGTATTCTGGCAATACCGGTGATATAAGCGCCCGCTGCAACGCCTTCCGGGATAGTGTTTTGTTGTTGTTTTTCGAGATAGATAATAACAGCATCCTGAAACACATCACGGGCCAGCTCCAGGTCGCCTCCCATCCGGCGCACCATCCTCGCCACTCTGGGGAGGGTACTGATGTACAGTTCCTTCAGCTGTTGCTCGTTGTCATGAAACATAACTCCTGTTTTTATATAAGTGTCAGGAACAAGGTAAATATCACCCAAAATTCAGGAAAAAATTTAAAATACAGGCCGGAGCCGGCTCTGGCTTGTATTTTCCGGTTATTTTCTTGTACAAATGCCTCAATACTATGACCGTCTGTTATTTTTTTTTACCTTTAACACGTGAAAAAAGCTGCTATAGTATTATTGGCGCTCTATTTTTTGGGCACTACTGAAGCAGGGCAGATCCTCAAGCTGCCGCTGCTGGTGGAGCATTATGTGAAACATAAAGCAGATGATCCCAATATCACTATCTTTTCTTTTTTGAAGATGCACTATACAGGGCCCGTGGTATATGATGCGGACTATGCGCAGGACATGCAATTACCATTTAAAACCTGTCTGAACTTTTTCACGATCACTCCTCCCAGTATTTTACCTGTCACGCCACAATATACATTCAAGGTTCCTGTTGTCAGGGCGCCGCGGCGAAAGATCATAAATGACGAAGTACCCCCTTATTTATATCAACCTGATATATTTCAACCTCCCCAGGCTTAATACAGCATCCGTTATATTTTATTATTTCAACAACAACCGCGCTGGCATTAGCTGCCGGCAGTATTGTTGCTGATCTGTCATCATTAACAATGACAAACATTTGCAGGCATCGCCGAAGCGGGCGTATATCCTGAACCGTTAGTGCTATAACATTCCGGGCATTCAGTTGTTGGGAATAAAGCAGTAGCTGTTCAAGTATACCTCCCTGATGCGCCATTTGTTTATTCCAATAAATAATCATGCTAAATAAGATCATTCATTTTTCTGTCAGGAATAAGCTGATCATTATACTTTTTATGATAGGGCTGATCAGCTGGGGCAGTTATTCTGTCACGCAGCTGCCGATCGATGCTGTTCCGGACATCACCAATAACCAGGTACTGGTGATCACTACGGCGCCTAGTCTGGGCGCGCCCGATGTGGAACGTTTCATTACCGTGCCAATAGAACAGGCTACCCGTAACATACCCGGGATTATTGAACAGAGAAGCTTTTCCCGCTTTGGCCTTAGCCTTGTGACGATTGTATTCAATGATAAAACAGATGTATACTGGGCCAGGCAGCAGGTCAGCGAACGGCTTGGTCCGGTGCGCGCACAGATTCCGCCGGGAATGGGAGATCCGCAGCTGGGGCCTGTGACAACGGGCCTCGGTGAAATATACCAATACATGGTAAAGCCCAAGCCTGGTTATGAAGGCAGATACGATCTGATGAAGCTGAGGGATATACAGGACTGGACCGTCAGGCGGCAACTGCTGGGCGTGGAAGGAGTGGCCGATGTGAGCAGCTTCGGCGGCGAAGTAAAACAATATGAAGTAGCCGTAGACCCGGAAAAACTGAGGGCGCTGGGACTAACGGTAACGGACGTATTTAACAGCCTGCAGAATAATAACCAGAATACCGGAGGTGCTTATATAGAGAAGGGACCCAACGTGGTGTTCATCCGCAGTGAAGGTCTTGCCAAAAGCATTGCCGATATCAACAACATCGTCGTAAAACGCATAAATAACGGCGTGCCGCTGCTGATAAGGGATGTAGCCAAAGTGCAGTTCGGACATGCAGTAAAGTATGGGGCGATGCTCTACAACGACCAGGGCGAGGTAGCCGGTGCAGTAGTAATGATGTTGAAAGGAGAAAACAGCGCGAAAGTAATTGCCGGTATAAAAGATAAAGTAAAAGAGATAGAAAAGACGCTCCCTGAAGGTGTGATGATCGAGGAATTCCTGGATCGCACCAAAATGGTAGATAACGCCATTTCAACCGTAGAGCGTAACCTGATAGAAGGCGCATTGATCGTGATCCTGGTGCTGGTGATATTCATGGGAAATATCCGGGCGGGGTTGATTGTAGCCTCGGTGATCCCACTGGCCATGCTGTTTGCCATCATCATGATGAACCTGTTCGGCGTGAGTGGCAACCTGATGAGCCTGGGTGCGCTCGACTTTGGCTTGCTGGTCGACGGTGCCGTGATTATCATCGAAGCCGTCATGCATAAGCTGACCAAAGGCGCTGCGCTGAGTGGCGCCACTACCCTCACGCAGGAACAAATGGACAATGAAGTGGAAACCTCCGCACGCACGATGATGAACAGCGCCGCATTCGGTCAGATCATCATCCTGATCGTGTATCTGCCCATCCTTTCCCTACAGGGCATTGAAGGAAAAATGTTCAGGCCTATGGCGGAAACAGTATCCTTTGCCATTATAGGCGCCTTCATATTATCGCTTACCTATGTGCCGATGATGGGCGCCCTGGTGCTGAATAAAAAACTCAATCATAAAGACAGTATCGCCGACCGGATGATGCGCAGGATACAACGCCTGTATGATCCCATTCTGAAGCGTACACTACGTGTGCCCGTTCCCGTTGTAGCCACTGCCTTTGTATTATTCGCCGGGGCAATACTGGTGTTGAGCTCACTGGGCGGGGAATTCATCCCTCAGCTGGAAGAAGGGGATTTTGCGGTAGATACCCGTTTACTGACAGGTTCATCGCTGACCAATACCATCAATACAACTCAGAAATCGGCGCGGGTGTTGCTGGATAAGTTTCCGGAGGTGCAGAAGGTGGTCACCAAGATAGGTTCCGGAGAGATCCCTACAGATCCCATGCCGATGGAAGCAGCAGATATGATGGTGATATTAAAGCCAAAGAAAGAATGGACCAGTGCTAAGTCTTTTCCGGAGCTGGCCGGTAAAATGAGCAGTGCGCTGGAAGAAATACCCGGCATTGCCACCGGATTCCAGTTCCCGGTACAGATGCGTTTCAACGAGCTGATGACCGGCGCCAGGCAGGATGTAGTGTGCAAGATCTTTGGGGACGACCTGGATACGCTCTCCCACTTTGCTGATAAACTGGGGAAGGTGATACAAACCATCAATGGGGCTACTGATCTGTATACAGAAACAGTAACCGGGATTCCACAGCTGGTGGTGACGTATAACCGGGAAGCGATTGCAAAATTCGGCGCCTCAGTGAATGATATCAATAACACCCTGCAATCGGCCTATGCAGGGGCGACCGCCGGATTGATATTTGAGGGCGACCGCCGCTATGACCTGGTCATCCGTATGAACGACCGGCAGCGGCGGGATGCAGGTGAAATCGGTAATCTGCCGGTGGGACTGCCCGGCGGGCAGCAGGTGCCGTTGAATATGCTGGCGCATATTGAATTGCAGGATGGCCCCTATCAGATCCAGCGCGAAGATGCGCGCCGCCGTATTACTGTGGGCTTCAATGTGAGGGGGCGCGACGTGCAGAGCATCGTGGAAGAGTTGCAGCAGAAAACCGCCGGGATCAGGCTGCCGGTGGGTTATTATATTACTTACGGAGGACAATATGAAAATCTGCAGCATGCTACGCGCCGACTGAGTATAGCCTTGCCCGTAGCCTTGTTGCTCATCTTCCTGTTATTATTTTTTGCATTCCGCAAATTAAAATACTGTGTACTCATCTTCTCTGCAATTCCTTTATCGGCCATTGGAGGCGTGCTGGCGTTATGGTTAAGAGGCATGCCTTTCAGCATTTCGGCAGGCATAGGTTTCATCGCACTTTTCGGGGTGGCGGTGTTGAATGGGATAGTATTGATCGGAGAAATGAACCAGTTGAAAAAAGAGGGTATGACAGATATTATGCAAATCATTATTCAGGCAACGCACGACAGGCTGCGGCCAGTGTTGATGACGGCCACCGTGGCCTCATTGGGCTTCCTGCCGATGGCACTGAGCAACGGCGCCGGTGCCGAGGTACAACGCCCGCTGGCCACCGTTGTCATAGGCGGACTTATCACCGCTACTATGCTGACGCTGATAGTACTCCCCTGCCTTTACTATCTGGCAGAAAGAAAATCGAAAAAACCGGGAGTTGGCGCAGCCGTTGCATTAGTGGTGCTGCTACTGGCTATTCCTTCCGTGGGCCGGAGCCAGGAAGTTAAATCCATCAGCTTAGACCAGGCCATACAAATGGCTACCGGACAAAACCGGCAGATTGCATTGGGGAAGCTACAGGAATCGTATTACGATGCCTTACGGCACTCCTCGCTGGATCCGGCGAAAACCAGTATCGTTGGCGAATTGGGCAGCATCAACAGTACTGCCTTCGACAACAAATTCACAGTAACGCAGATATTTTCCCTGCCCGTATTATACCAAAGGCAGAAGAATGTATTTGAGCAGGAATGGCTGGGTGCGAGACTGCAAACACAGTTGCAGAAAGCGGAAATCATCCGGATGGTAAAGCAGGCCTATCTCCAGCTGCAATATATTAATGGCCGCCGGGTACTATTGACGAAGATGGATAGCATCTACGCCCGTTATACCAAAGTGGCGGTGCTGCGGTACGAAAAAGGAGAAACTAATCTGCTTGAAAAAACGTCGCTCGACAACCAGGCACGCCAGATAAAAATGTTGTTACAGCTGACAGATGCCGATGAAGAAGTAGCCAGCATTCAATTGGGCACACTGTTGAATGATAAGGGCCGCTTCCGTGCTGCCGACAGTATGAACACCAACACAGCGCTATATGACACCACGTTGCTGGCCGGGCATCCGGAGCTGCAGCTGTATCAGCAACAGGAACGGATTGCTGCCGGCAACACCCGGCTGGAACGGGCTAAATTGCTGCCCGACTGGAGCCTGGGTTATTCCAATCAGTCGATCATTGGCTGGCAGATGGATAGAAACCAGGCAGATCACTACTACGGAGGCGGTTACCGTTTTTCTACCGCGCAGATAGGCATAGAAGTGCCCATTTTCACCCGGGCACAACGGGCGAAAGTAAAAGCAGCTTCGCGTATGCAGGATGTGGCAGCCATGACATCGGAAATTGCAGATATCAGGCTGCGGGCGCGACTGAAACAGAACCAGAGCGAGTACCTGAAATACCAGCAGGCCGTGAATTACTATCTCAATAGCGCATTACCTCAGGCTGATATTATGATAAGGACTGCTAACCTTACCTACAAAAACGGAGAGATCGGGTATATTGAGTGGGGAACGCTCATCAACAATGCCGTGACCTTACAGGGTCAATACCTGGATGCAGTCCGGGAGTTGAACCTGCGAAAAATTGAACTGGATTATTTATTGTCTTCCTATCAAAACTAACCGCATGAAAAAAATAATGATATATGGCCTGCTATTGATTGTTGCATGTAAAAACAAGGCAGCAACAACGGAAGTGGCAGAGAAGAAATCTGAAACAAGCGCCCAGAACAGTGTTACACTGGATAGTGTACAGAAACGAAATGCAGGTATTGTTATAGCTACTGCGCAGGAAGGCACTACCCATGTGACCATTCGCGCAACCGGCACAGTGGATGTTCCGCCTCAAAGCCTGATATCTGTAAGTTTTCCGTTGGGCGGGTACCTGAAAAGCACTTCCCTCCTGCCCGGTTCTCCCGTAGCAAAGGGGCAGGTGATTGCTGTAATGGAGGATCCTGCCTATGTACAGCTGCAACAAGACTACCTGACAGCCAAGGCCAAAATGCAGTACCTCTCCACTGATATGCAGCGCCAGAAAGAGCTCAGCGAAGCAGATGCCACCAGTAAGAAAAGCTATCAGCTGTCTCTCAGTGAATACAATACACAATATGTACTTATACAATCACTCGCAGCCAAACTTCGTATCATTCACATCAATCCCGATAACCTGGGTGCTAACAATATTTCAAGTACAGTTCCCATCTATGCGCCTATCAACGGGTATGTGAGCAAGGTGAATGTCAATATCGGGAAATATGTAAACCCGGCAGATGTACTGTTTGAGCTGGTGAATCCGGATGATATACATGCTGCCATTACTGTTTTTGAGAAAGACATCAGTGCATTCAGAAAAGGAATGCATGGGAAAGTGAGCCTGGTGGATAAACCAGATGAGTGGTATGATGTGGAAACGATACTGGTAACACGTAATGTAGATGAAAACCGGAGTGGCCTTTTACACTGTCATTTTGAAAAGCCTATGCTCCATTTGTTGCCGGGCATGTTTTTGAATGCAGTCTTTGAAATGGACAATGCCCGGGCAGCAGTGGTACCGGAAGACGCTGTAGTGCGCTACAATGGAAAAGAATATGTTTTCATCACCACTGATGAAAATCAGTTTCGTCTGGTAGCTGTAGCTGTTGGTAACAAAGAAAACGGAAAAGTAGCATTGCTTTCCGGCAGCAACGATTGGCTGCAAACCAAAATAGTTACCCAGGGAGCCTACGCGTTATTGGGGAAGATGAAAAACAAAATGGAAGACTAGCGGCTGGTAGTTACCGGCAGTTGCTTCATAATGGCTTCGTAAATTTCTCTCTCGCGGAAAGGTTTTAACAGCCAGCCATTGAAGCCGGCCTTTCTTAACCGTTCTTCATCGGAAGCCGTGATATTGGCTGTTAGTGCCAGCACAATGGTGGCGGCTTTTTCGGGGTCTTTATCTTTCCGGATATTTTCCGCCACCTCGAGGCCGCCCATTTCGGGCATATGTATATCCAGCAGCACCAGGTCGTAGTGATACTGGTGAAAGAGCTCCAGTGCGGCGGTGCCGCTGGTAGCCATATCGAAGCGGCATTTCCATCGGGTAAGAATCATTTTCAACAGCAGCAGGTTCATTTCCTGATCGTCCGCAACAAGCACATACCGCCCTTCCATGGATGCGCCCACCGCTTCATGGAGCTCGCTGGTATTTTTGGTCACCATCAGCGGTACTTCTACTTTTTCGTAGGGGATATGGCAGGTAAACACGGAGCCTTTATTCAGTTCGCTGCTAACGCTGATATCCCCTCCCTGCATCGTGATCAGCCGTTTGGTGATGGCCAGGCCCAATCCTGTACCCTTTGAGCTGCTCCTGGAATTGCCCGCCTGGAAAAAGCGTTCGAACAAATGCTCCTGGGCATCCTTACTAATGCCCTCTCCTGTATCGGATACCACAAGGCCAAACAGCCACCGGTCCGTTGGCTGCAATTCCAGTATAGCCGTTACCGTTACACTTCCCTTATCGGTATATTTAATGGCGTTACTGATCAGGTTCAGTAATACCTGTTTCAGCCGGAATACATCGCCGTTTGCCTGCCCGTGCTTGTCTCCTTCGAAACTGACATTTAATTCCAGGTTCTTTTTCGCAGCCTGCACCCTCATGATACTGATCACATCGTTGTAAACCTGATACAGTACAAAAGGCTGTGGTACCAGCGAAATATAATCCTGTTCGAGCTTGGAAAAATCAAGCACATCATTCACTACCTGAATGAGCATATCCGTAGCTGTTTCGATGGACTGTACCATTTGCTGCTGCTCTGTATTCATGCGGGTATACGACAGCTGCTCCGTAAAACCGGCCACCGAATTCAAAGGCGTACGCATTTCGTGACTCATATTATTCAGGAAATCGGTCCGCACCCGGGTTTGTTCCTCTGCCAGCATCTTACCTTTCTTTAGCAACCGGTTGTTTTCCCATACTTTCCACGCTGTAAAGGCAATCACAACAAGGCATATCAGCAGTGCCACCAAACCAGCCAGCACTATTTTCCTCATCTCCTGTGCACTGTCTGTTACAATAACGTGGGCGGCTACCTTCTTTTGCCTTCCCTGGCTGGCGGCATATTCCCTGAGCGACACCAACAGTTCTTTCATTTCCTCCATCATGGCGATGTTGGTACCTGCGAGCGTCGATTCCTCTTCGTTCAGCTTCATCCGGTTAGCCAGCTGCCGCCGTAAAACATCTTTGTAATAATCATTTACATTCGTCACCACTTTGCGTAACTGCTGGGCATCATACTTCTCTTTATCAATCACTTTACCATCGCGGGTCCGGACCAGGATACGTACCTGAGCTTTTACGGTATCGCCCGCTTTCTTATTGGCGAAAGCATTTCCAAGCCGCCTGAACAGCCCCTTTTTAGCGGTCGGCTGGTCCTGCGTCATGCTGATAGTATCTACCTTTACTTTATCCTTCTTTATCTGACGAACATTATAAGACCTGATACTATTCAGCAAATTATCCAGCATTTCATTTTTAATGGTGCGGGTGAGCATAGAATCGGTCGCTGATTTAAGTTTGGCAATCCGGCCCGACACCTGTTCTTTCTGCTGAATAAGCGTATCAAAATGTTTGTCTTTCCCGGACGCCCGGAACGAATGGCTGACCGTGTCGATCATTCCCAACACATTTCCCAGTTCATCGGAAAATGTTTGTAAATAATCCCTTTTGTAAAACACGGTATACAGGCGGAAATTGCTCTCGGCATCATTCAGAACAAATAGTGCCGAATCCATTAAATGAATCGACGGGTTTTCCATCATCAGCGTATCGGTGGCAGTAAGCATTCGCTGGGCACTGTTCCGGTGTATTCTGTATCCGGAGAAAAACAATACTACCAGCAACAGAAAGATCGGCACTAACGACAGCGCGAACAAATAGAGTGATTTTCGCATACTTCTGAGCGATTATTAGGGTAACTGAACTGGTTCCATTCATATATATGGCTAACGGGGTAAAATGGTACTAGGATACTTATCTGATGAAGATACGGAAATTAGATAAAAAACAGTATTAAGTCTATAGCTTTTAGTCCCTGGTAAGCGCTTATCAGGGACTAAAAGCTATAGGTTAAGGGCGCTACAGCTCGGGAGCGCCCCATGTCCCTTCTTCTTCAAAGGGGATTGTTTCCGACATCTTCAGCGGAAGCAGCCCGCCATCGGCGGTTAAATATTGACAGGTATTTCCAATACGGCACAGGAGCGGGAAATTATATTTAATACCAACGACGCCGAAACCGGCCCGTTCTCCCAACAGTATATCATCGAATTTAAGCGGGGATATAGGTTTGCCGGCAGGGCTGAGTACGGAGAATTTGCTGTTGTTCATTACCAGGTAACCATGGCCGGAAACTTCGGGCAATACCCGATCATGTACGGGTGGCGTAAGGATAACACCCTGCAGGGAGGCCAGCCCTATTTTGAGTATCTGTTCCTGCGGATCTGTTTTTGTCAGCAACAACACATCGTTCAGATCATATGAGATGTCGCCGGAAACGTCGTAATCGTATATCAATGGCACTATTTCTTTCCCTGTACTATCGGCATAGCCGTATTTTTCTCCCTTCACCAATTGGTATATCCCGTGTGGCAGCGCCTTCACCCGCTCGTAAATACAGGGTATTACCGCTTCGCCCTTTTCATTGACCACCCCTGCCTGGTTGTTTTTCTCCACGACCACCTGGCCTTCTACGCCAGGCATACCAAGATAAGAATAAGGCAACGGCGCCAATTTGCCGGTGCGGGCGTTAAACAAAGCATAGGTAGTGGCGTTCTTCTTTTCATCGCTCACCAGGTAAGTGCCTTTTCCTATCAATGATATTCCCCCGTATTTCACCGGAACAATTACTTCTCCCTTCCCGTTGTAAACGCCATAAACATAGCTGCCTTCCGGGGTTTTCTTTGTTACCCGAATCAGGCTGCTATCGCCGGCGAGCAGGTCTGCTTCCTCGAATACCATTGGAAGCACCAGCCGTTTGGCCCTGATGTCATAGACACCTTTGAGGCGCCCGTCTCTCACCATATACAACGATGGTGTTAATGCCGCGTATTCTCTATATGCAACCGGTAGCAACTGTTCACCTTCCACATTGTACAATCCCTTCCTGCCCTGATACTCCATCTCCAGCAATCCACCGGAATCATGAACGGATATGCCGAAGAAGGCCGGCGCTACCGTTTTTTTATTGACCGGGTTATAAAAGCCATACAAGGCCTGTTGTTTCAGGATGAATACCGGCGCGGCATCCGTTTCTCTACCCGCGCTAACGCCGGAAATATTATTGTATTCCCTGTCGAGCAGCTTTTTACCAGCGGAATCCACGAGGATATATTTTCCATTCACGGGTACTATAAAACAGTTGGCAAAACCGCCGATTTCTCCGTCGTATGAGAGCGGTATAATCACTTTGCCATCTTCCCCTATAATTCCGGTTTTTTTATGCTGAGTGACCGACAAATACGGACCATAAGTTCCTTCCGCATAGGGATCGTTGATATCGTCGTATATATAATCCGCCACCTGGCTGCCGTTTTCATTCACCAGTCCAAAATGCCCGTTGTGCTTCAACTTCAGCATACCGTTTCCGATAACATCCATCTGTGTATACTCCGGTTCCGCATATTCTTTCCGGGTGGCAATGTTTATAACAACCGGCTGATCATTCTTTTTAAAACAGCGTACCCAGTTATCACTACGCATGGCAAAATGCTCATGTTCATAGGTGAAAGGAACCAGCTCTTTATTTTCAAAACTGACTACTCCCCATTTTCCATCTTTCTGTGCAAATACATAATCTCCTTTAGCGCCACAACCACCACAATAATCGATATCTTCATACACAGCAGGCACCTGCAGACGTTTTTCACGGATGTTATATACGCCCCACTTATTGTTGCTTTTTACCATGAAGTAATCATCCTTCAGCAATTCCACTTCTTCAAATTCAAGTGGCAGTAATAATTTGCCCCAGCTATCGGCATAGGTGGCTTTACCATGCTGGCGAAGATAAAGATGAGATTTCCATCTGAACTCGATAGAGTCGTATACCGGCTGCAGCAGCCATCTCCCCGAATCGTTCACCACTCCCATTTTATCCTGCGTGCTTACCAGCATCATCTTCTGATCTTCTTTGATATCAATTTCAGCATCCGACAGCCGGATGGCCGGATGATAGGTACCGAAGATGGTATCAAACATTTTTTCGCCGGCTGCATTAATATACCAGCTATGGCCGTTGTTCTCCACGCGGGCAACACCATCTTTGAATGCAGAACCTTTCTGAGCGCTGCCCGTTATGCTGCATAACAATAACCCGAATGTTGTTATCAGGGAGAGATATTTAATCGTCATAACCTTTTCTTTTAGTTGATCTGTAGGGCAGCTGTTTCCCTTGTGCATCAAGGTAGAAATACCACTTATTTTCTTTTACCAGTACAGGGAAAATGTTTTTTTCATACCCGCGGCTGATTTGTAACTCATCGTACTTCACGGGGATCACCGGTTTGCCGTCCAGCGCCAGCAGCCCGGATTTGCCATCTTTTACAACTTCAAACAAGCGGCCATCTTCCAGGTAGTTAATAGTGTTATACACTACCGGTATTACCAGTTTGCCGCCGGTATCTATCACACCGTATCTTTCCCCGCTCTGCACTTTGTAATAAGGCAATTGGTAGAAGCGGTCGATCTGTTCATATTTCAGCGGAATGAAAATGCTGCCATCCATCCTGATCAGGCCCTGTAATTTGTCTTTTACCACTGTTATCAGGTTGTCTTCGAAGGCAGACATATCATCAGCAGTAATCGGGTATACCACGTCGCCCTTACGATTAATAATACCATAGTATTCTTTACTGTTGATTGCTTTAGTGGCCACTGCCAGGCCATGCCAGAAGTCGCCAACAAACGCATAGTCTTTAAATACTACCTCTTTTCCGTTGGTATCCAGGAAGACATTAGCGCGTGGTTCCCCCCAAAGTTTGAGCAGGCCGTCGCTGTAGCTGATATGGGCGCGTCTTTCCTTTTCAGGTACCAGCAGGCGGGAGTACCTGTCCGACTTAAACTGCCAGTGGGTGCCTGTATACAGCAGGTTGCCGGCCAGATCTGATAAAGTAGTTTGAGGGTTACCATCATTGAGATAGTTGAGCTCCACGATGCGGTTGGTATCTACGGCGGTATAAAACCCATCCTGTTTCATTTTTCTGATCATCCGTCCGGTGGCATCAGCCATACCGGTGCTATCTTCTCCCTGGCTCACCAGTAGCAGAGAACTGTTTTGCCATTCAATCCGGTTGTATGCTGTAGGAAGAATTTCTTTGCCTGTTGTGGTATTATACAAGCCGAATTTACCATTCCGGGAGAGGGCCAGGTAGTTTGCTTTCACAGGCCCGGCATTGGTGCTATCATAAGGATAACCGGGGCCATACTCATCCAGCAAATCGCCCTCGATAAAAGGCAGTACAAGGGCTCCGGCAATCTGTGGGAGTGCTGTTTCGCCGTCAGCCAGCTGAATTTCAATGACCGGCTTACTATTCGATACAATATGGATATTGCTGCAGGCCTGCGATAGTAGCGGTTTTCCATTGGCATCGAACAAATTCCAGCGATTATTTTTGCGGGCTGTAAACCAGCCGGGCATTTTAAAGATATGTTGGTTGCCCGATATAATAGTCGTTTGCGCAGCTTCTCCATTGGTATTATTGTAAGCATGTATTTCGTTGTATTCCACTGGCACAATGAGTTTGCCGGCTTCATTGATGATCCCCTCTTTCCCGTTTCTGCTCACAATGGCGGCGCTGCCGTAAGCTTTTATGGCCTCGTATTCCGGCGGCAGCAGCTCTTTGCCGGTGCTATCTGCCAGGCCCCATTGATCTTTTACGGCCACCATGAAAGTACCAGTGCTCAGGCCCCGCTCACATTTGTCGTAGATAGCTTTGGTAATCGCTTTTCCGTTGCTGTCCATGATCCCCAGTTTCCCGTTATCCTCCTCATAAACAAAGAAGGACGCGTTTTCGAAGCGGAGTGCTTCAAAGTTTTTGTAAGATGGCGGAACGAGCACGGTACCATCTTCGCGGGCAAGCCCTTTATGTGTTCCTTTTGTGATCTCCACCACATTATCCATTACATACGACCGATCCACGTCATCGTAAACGGGGGCCTGCAGGATCCTGCCGGTTTTTATTTCTCCCCAGCCCCAGCGGCCGGCCTTTCTGATTTTGAACAGATGGGGATGGAGGGATGTTACGTCGTCATATTCTATCGGGCAGATGATATTACCAAGCGTATCTATCGCGCCGCATTTGCCGTTGAGTTTTACAGTAACAAAGCAATAGCTCTGAGCAGGATACATATCATCCTTATTATTTTCTACCGTAACCTCATCAAATTTAAAAGGGGCGATCACCTTACCGGTAGTGCTGATGGCGCCATAGGCATTGTGTTTTACGCCCACTACCACGCCATAAAGACTGATATTCTCGAGTTTGTCGATCAGCACTGTACCGGCGCTATGGAGGAATTGTTCCTGGCCATGAATCTTAACTGGTGCTAACGTGCCATCGAATTCTCCCAGGTAGTCGGCTTCCGTGACCTGTTGGCCCCGGGCCAGGGCACAGGTGAGTAATAAGGGAGCAATGAGTTTCAGGTGCTTCATAAAAACAATCCGGATATGGAATAATATTTAATATATAATCATTGGGTTATTCTGCAAAGATGCTGTGTTTGTTATGAATGCCCAACTTTTGTACTGCTACACTATTACTACAGGCAGCTCTACAAAACATCTACATAGCAGATAGACTATTGCTGGTGGCTACTTTACAGGATTTCAGGAAAAACAGGCCGAAAAACAGGATCAGCGTATTCGTTTATACATCCGTTCAACCATAAAGATGCAGTCGTTTGTTAATTTTTTGTTACGTTTGCCGCTTCCCGAGGTGGGAGTTGTGAACTACAAAAAATGGAAAAAACTGTATTATGAATGGAATGACAAAAACAATGGTCGCCGCAGTACTGGGCGCGTTTAGCGCGTTACATGGACTTACAGCAGCGGCCCAGCAGCCAGAACATCCCAGGCTGGTAGTAGGAATAGTAGTAGATCAGATGCGCTGGGATTACCTGTACCGTTACTATGACCGCTATGAAGCAGGTGGTTTCAGGCGTTTGCTTGGAGAGGGCTTTTCCTGTGAGAATACTTATATCAGTCATCTTCCATCATTTACGGCTGTAGGCCACTCCACAATCTATACCGGCAGTGTGCCAGCCATCCATGGGATCACGGGCAACGACTGGCCCGACCAGCTCACTGGCAGGAAATGGTATTGTACAGAAGATACGATTGTGCAGCCCGTAGGCAGCAGCAGCAACGCCGGCCGCATGTCGCCCCGTAACCTGCTGGCCTCCACCATCACCGACGAGCTGCGGCTGGCCACCAACTTCCGTTCTAAAGTGGTAGGCGTTTCATTGAAAGACAGAGCCTCTATCCTGCCTGCAGGCCATACGCCCAGCGGCGCCTTCTGGTTCGACGACAACAATGGCAACTTCATTACCAGCACCTGGTATATGCAGGAACTTCCTGAATGGGTGAAACGCTTCAATGCTAAAAAGGAGCCCGAAGCACTGATGGCGAAGCCCTGGGAAACCTTGTACCCGATGAATACTTATATACAGAGTACTGCGGACGATGTGAGCTGGGAAGGCACCTTCCCCAATGAAAAGGCCGCCGTGTTTCCACATCACCTGAAAGAAGCCTATAAAAAAGATCCAGACAACCTGCGCTCCACACCGGGCGGTAATACACTCACGCTCGATTTCGCGAAAGCAGCAGTGGAAGGCTATGATCTTGGCAACAACACCGTTACCGACTTCCTGACAATCAACTGTGCCTCCACCGACTATGTAGGCCATAAATACGGTCCCAACTCCATAGAAGTGGAAGATACCTATCTGCGCCTGGATAAAGACCTCTCTGCTTTTTTCCAGTTCCTCGATGGCCGCGTGGGCAAAGGTAATTACCTGGTATTCCTGACAGCGGATCATGGCGCTGCTCATGCCATCAAATTCATGCAGGAACATCAACTGCCTGCCGGTCAGGTAGAAACCAGGAAGCAGCTGGAAGGCCTGAACAAAATACTGAGTGATCGTTTCGGTGTGGCGGGTTTAGCCACATCCTTCATGAACTACCATATCAGCTTTGATAAAGCTAAAATTGCAGCCTCGAAACTGGATTACGATGCCGTGAAGAAAGCTAGCATCAATTACTTTGAAGCGCTGCCTGGCATCCAGTTCGCTGCCGACCTCGATAATATTGGTACCAACCCATTGCCCGAACCCATCAATACCATGGCCATTAATGGCTACAATCGTAAACGTACCGGTGCAGTTATTGTAATACCTGAACCCGGATGGTTCGAAGGTTCGCTGAAAGGCACTACGCATGGCAACTGGAATCCGTTCGATATTCACATTCCGCTTGTGTTCATGGGCTGGCATGTAAAACATGGCGCCAGCAACGAAACCGTGCACATGACGGATATTGCGGCAACGCTTGCAGCGATGCTACATATACAGATGCCGAATGGATGTGTGGGGAAACCGGTGAAAGAAATTACGAATTAGGAATTAGGAATTACGAAATGCATAGGAGATATAAGCGAATTATTATGTTATTCGCTTATATCTCCTATGCATTTCGTAATTCCTAATTCCTAATTCGTAATTCTCAGACAGCAGCTCCCATAAATGGATCCGTTCTCCCCTCTTCTCCTGTTTCTACCCGGCCGGCATAGCGTTGGCTAAAAGTGTCAACTGCGGCGGTTTTAACGGTGAAGTCGTACCAATGCAGGCTTTTCTGCAACGGCAATATCAGATCGAGGGTGGCGCCTGCAGCAATGCTCCGGCGAATGTCTTTTCCGTTATATGCATTGTCGCTGATGATCAGGTCGTGGGCAGTGCTATCGTGATTGGCTATACGTAGCAGGATGTTTCCGGTGGCTTTCTTTTTGGCAACATCATAACTAAGCTGTATATCGAGCCGGGGATGCGAAGCGGCGCCTTTGAATTCGCGGTAGAAACCATTCGGGCCGCATAGATGCAGGTGATATTGCCTGCCCGGAAACGCGCTGACAGGCCATTCGTAGCTGATAGTATCGCCTGCAGCTACTGCAAAGGCCCAGCTACGGGCATTATCTGTTTCACCGGAGTGAGGATCTTTAAATGGAAGATGTGTGTATACCGTAAACGGAGCACCGGCCGACTGGTTGCCGAACAGTTGCGTACCCGCCTGCATACTTATCTGCAACTGGTCCTGATCGGGCTGCCAACGTGCATCGGCAAGCAGTTCATATGGCAGCGCACAGGATAAGCGGGTACCTTTTTCCTGTTGCAGGATGGGTAGCTTTTTCCCATTAAGATGAGCGGAGATATCGCTGGCCGATACTTTCTTAAAATCGCCCGGGGCGGGTTTGAAGCGCGCATTATTGATGCCTTCTACCATCTTCCGCTGATCCAGGTAGATCTGTTTATCCGGAGTGGTAGCTGTAAACGGACTAAACACCGAAGTAAGATCACCGCAGATCGTGCGCCGCCATTTGCTGATATTATCGATATGCACCTGTTTGTTTAGTTTCCTGCTGAAAAATGTTTCCAGGAATTGAAGCGTGGAAGTATGATCAAATACTTCAGAACAAACCTTGCCACCGCGGCTCCAGGGAGAGGCAATGATCATGGGCACCCGGAATCCCAGTCCTACCGGGGCTTCCCTGGCCTGTTTTTCACTGACCCCCTGTTTTAATTCGTGTGCCAGTCGAACGTGCTCTATTTCCGTATCCATACCAGCTGAACATTTTCCTGTGCCGGGTTTGTTATTATCGCAGATGGAGAACGGTACCACATGATCAAAATAGCCATCGTTCTCATCGTAGGTAACTATAAAAATGGTTTTCTTCCAGACCTCCGGGTTCTCTGTTAATATATCCAGTATTTCTGAAACGTACCAGGCGCCATACCAGGGAGCGCTGGGATGATCTGAAAAATTCTGTGGTCCGGCCAGCCAGCTTACCTGGGGTAATTTTCCACTGTTTACATCTGTCCTGAACTGGTGTAATACATCTCCCGCAGGCATGGTAATTTCTCTTTCAGTATTGCCATCCTTATAACTCACCGAGGTGATGCTCCGGTATTGCGGATCGTTGCTGTTAGTCACAAATGCCCGTTGATACAGGGCTTTCTGCGCAGGTGTCAGTTGCTCAAAACTTTCTTTATTCCATCGTTGTAACTCACGGGTTGTATTGTCGAGCACTTCCTGTTTTTTAGAGATGCTGGTCCGGATCTTTTCCGCCGCATCATCGGACGAAGGACTGGCTTCCTGAAGTTTATTGATCTCATCGGGTAGCGTTTCCACCTGACGCAGGAGGCCATTGATATAACGTTCAGAAAACTTCACATTAAAGGCCGCAAAAAACTCGAGCAGGTTACAGCCAAAATTCGCCAGCCAGGCTCTTTCTTCTCCCTTAAATCCGCCTCCACAGCTAATCTCGTTCTGATAGAATTTCCACGAGATGCTATTATCTTCCAGTACTTCAGGAAATGTTTTCCAGGGTAGTTTGGCGTAACTGTAGTCATCGTTACGGATATGTGCCTTGGGCAAACCATCCACGGGCTCCACAATTTTGCCGGTCCAGAAAAACGACCGGTTAGGTGTGGTGCTCGTCATTGCAGAACAGAAGTTCTGGTCGCATACCGTGAAAGCATCTGCCATGGCGTAATTGAAAGGAATATCTTCGCGGGTGTAATAGCCCATGGTAAGCGGCATACCTGCATATTCTTTATTACCTGGTCTTTTGGCGATCAGCCACTTGTCGTATTTACCCTTATTGTAAGCATCTACCTGGCTGGGCCGGGAATGCGGCAGGTCGCCCATCCAGGTGGCTTTTGTATCTTTTATATTGAGCCTGAACGGCGCAAACGTATCTCCGTTTCCGTTAGTCTGGAACCATACCGGTGTTGCACCAGGCTGCCAGGCTGCGCGGGGATCATTGAAACCACGCACTCCCTGCAGCGTACCAAAACAGTGATCAAAGGATCTGTTTTCCTGCATAAGGATCACGATATGTTCAGCATCAAGGAACGTACTGCCGGGACGCGGATCAATAGCGAGTGCGCGTTGCACAGAGGCAGGCAGCATGGTTGACAGGCCGGCAGCGCCGGAAAGCAATACGGATTTCTTTAAAAATTCTCTGCGGGAATCCATGGAGCGGTTTGAATAATTTAGTTCGTTCGAACAAAATAGGAAATATTCTTATTAATTCGTAATTCTTCGGAAAGCTTCCGGCGATGTTCCTGTATGCTTTTTGAAGAATGTGGTAAAATAAGAAATACTCTCAAATCCCAGCTCGGCAGCTATTTCTGTTACTGATAACGCCGTATGATATAACAAACGCTGCGCTTCTATCACTACTCTTTTCCTGATCAGCTCTCCACTGGACGTGTTCCTGCATAGCTGACATAATTTATTGAGATAATTGGTGGTGATATGTAACCTGGCCGCGTAGAATGATGGTATCCGCACGGTTTTGTAATGCTCTTCCAACAGCCATTCGAACTGGCGGATTCTTTCTTCCTTGTTGTCTGCGTGGGTGATGTTGTTGCCCCTGTCACTATGCTGATCCAGCATGCAAAGCAATATGTTTAAGTAAGAGCGCAGTACTCTTCTTGCCCCGCGCGATTGCGCCAGGAATTCTTCTTCCATCAGCTGGCATAATTGTATCCATTTATTCAGCTGATGCCCGTTGAGTGCTACAAAGTTGCTGCTGTCTTTAGCCAGAAAGGAAAACTGGTAGAGCACATTACTATTGTAGCGCAGCGAGAAAAAATCTTCCGTAAAACATACTACCTGCCCTGTGCCTTTTGGCAGGCTGCAGATGCTGTTTGGTTTCAGACATACTACACCGGTTCCTTCAATGGGGATGATTTCATTGTCTACCGTCAATGTGCCCGTTGCTGCAAACAGGCACAGTAACAGGTAGCAGCCAAGCCTGTGTGGCTCCCCGGCCCGGGGAATTCTTCCGTACAGTGCGTCCAGGCTACCTGTCCAGAAGGTATTCCCCTCAATGGTGATCAGCTCAATTCCGTCTGCTTTCATGCTAAAATAAATAGGTTACATGTACCATGGCGCGGTTGCCGGCTCTTACTTTCATGTCGGCCAGTTGTTGTGAGATGACCGGCTGGAAATTAGCACCTGCAGAGATGTTGCCCATGGTAGCTTCCAACCCTGCTGTGGCCATCAGGGAATATCCGCCGGAAACATCGACATTGATTTTCTTCGCTTCCCGGTCTTTTGCAGCTGTTTCGTAAAGCACGCCGGCATTGGGCGACAGCGTTACTTTCTCTGCTACTCTTATTTTATAATAGGCGAGCACATTGGCAGTGAATTTATTTCCGTACTGATAATCGTACCGGTTGTTGCTATTGATTTTGTAACTGACATTGGCATTGAGTCCCAGGTCCATCAACCGGATATCATAGGCTGCATTCAGCGTAAAGTCAACGCTCCCCGTTCCCAGCTGGAAATTATTGGGGGTGTCTTCACTCTCCTTTCGTTCCGCCGGTTCATATTTTCCGGTAGGCACTTTCATGCCCCCGCCTATCCACAGCGATTGTACCAGCAACTTGTTATGCCGCGTAGTATGCTGATTGCTCAGTAGCTGGTAGTAGCCTACCACCGCAATATCGCCGAGGCCGGATCTGCGGGTGGTAAGGCCCTGGTTTTCGCGGCTGTTGAAATTGACGGGTGCAAATCCCAGCACCCGAAACCTGCGGCCAATATTCCAGCCACCCCACAATTCAGCCGTCTGGTAAGTTTCGTCGGTAGTGAGGTAAGAGGTGGTACCACCCGGGCCCAGATGGGAACGCAGGGTTTTGTACTGATATCTGAGCCCTATAAACTTCTTCTTAAAATCAGGCAGTAGTCCGATGTAATAGCTGCCCACACCGCATCCACAGATATCGCAGGCTTTTGTAACAACTGCTGCGGAGAACAAAAATATCGTCAGTAATATTGCTTTTCTCATCTTGTTATATTTATTGTGCTTCCTCTGAAAATCTTTTATCATCGATAAAATGGCGGTCATTCAGCGTTTGAAGGAAAGCCAGCAACTGATCCTGCTCTTTGTCGGTCAGCGAAATGCCTGGTTTACCATTTTTCTTCAACAGCGGATCCAGTGTAGGCATATCCGTTATTTCAGACACATAATGCGTGAGCACGCCTTTCAATGAATAGAAGCGGCCATCGTGCATATAAGGAGCCGTATAGGCCAGGTTACGCAGACTCGGCACTTTGAATGCATATTTATCTTCCTCCCGGAGTGTAACGGCATAGCGGCCTACATCGTTGTTAGGCCCTACGCCGATACCATTGTTGCGGAAAGAATGATCCGTAAACAATGGCTCACGGTGACAACTATTGCAGTGCTGCTGAAACAGGGCGTAGCCTTGCTTTTCATCGGCCGTAAAAGCAGCATTCTGTCCGCGCATGACGCTGTCGTATTTCGACTGGTCACTGACCAGCATCACCATAAACTGCGACAATGCTTTCATCATCCTCGCACTCGTGATCTCCGGGCTACCAAAGGCTTTCCGGAACAATTCGGGATATGCGGAAGTGTTGCGCAGCTTCTTCAGAACGTTATCGATCGATTCATCCATTTCCACGGGGTTAGTGATCGGCGCCACTGGTTGCAGATCCAGGTCAAACACACCGCCATCCCACATGAACGAAGGGTTCCAGGCAAGGTTCATGATCGGTGGGGAGTTGCGGCTCCCCAACCGGTCGTCGATACCATGACTTACATCATGCCCGTGATGAGTGAACGCAGAAGATTGCATATGACAGAACCCGCAGGAGATCGTATTATTGCGCGATAACCGGGGTTCATAAAACAACTTCCTTCCCAGCTCAAACCCTTCCTTCGTCACCTGATTATTAGCAAACTTGTAGGCCGGTTCCGGGAATCCGGCCGGCGACCTGAATCCAATGAAAGCGATAATCTGTTCACTTTTACTACAGGCAAACAGGAATAATGCCAGGCTTGCCAGCAGACACCATTGCAGCTTACTCATATGGCTTAATTTTCTGTATGATCGTGATGGAACATCTGCGTATAGTTGTTAGCCACGATGGTGCTGAACTCGCTGAACATCACCGTTGGGTTGGCGGCAATGCTGATGTTCTTACTACCGTTGAACATCTTCAGAATATCCACCATCAGATGTATATTGGCTTCGCGGCCCTGACGTACTTTGGCAATACCACCCGCATTGAGATCGATGGTGATGGTTTTGATATTATTGAAAGTAACGGCATTGTATCCGCCAAATCCACCGATATGATAGCGGAACTTGTGCTGCCCGGAAGGATCGGCTGGCGCTGCATCAGAAATGCCTTCCATCTTGAAAAAGATATAGCCGCTGTTCCAGGTCCAGTACATACCTTCCATTCCACCGGAAGGATCCAGTACACCTGTTCTGCGGCTGATATCCATCGTGCTGCGCAGACTATCGACTCCCAACGTAAACGTCAGTGTACGATAATCGCCTTCAGGTACTTTCACCTTCACGAATTGAGATGAAGCGCTGGCTTCAGACACGAGAAAATAGCTGCTGTCCTGTGGCACTGCAAACTCCTCCCCGCTCGCATTCCGCACTTTAATATTGCTGATATAATATTGAAGCAGGGATACCTTAAATGATTCGCCTGCTGCGTTCACATAGGCGCCGGTATTGAGTTGCAGGTTCTTGTCGCCCGCAATATTATCGAACTGCACAGACAGCGTAGCTTTGACACCCGTATTTTCGGATGGTTTCACATCATCTTTTTTACAGGAGGCGAAAAATACTAACCCAAAGAAAGCGCTGAATATAGTTTGTTTAAAATGTTGCATGTAAAGAGTTTTGATAAAAGACAATAAGATGCCCCTGCCTCCAAAAGAGGCAGTTATGAAAAGGCAATAAACAGACTGCGGTACACGATGTATACCGAAAAAAGACGATAATAATGAGAGAACGGCGCTATGCGGCGGGAGGATGGAATACGGTGTCGGGACGGTCAACGGGAACGCCTATACTGTACGGATAGTAGTAGTCGCCAGTAGTTGCTGTAGCTATTGGTTTTATAACCTCCTGCTGAAACCAGGCAGCATAGAATATTTCGCTGTGATGATCTTTACGCTCAGGATTATCCTGATCTTTCTTTTCTTCTTCCTTCAGCTTTTTGTTAAGGTGGCATTTACCGTTACAGTGCATGGCAGGCTTATCGCGGTTAACGCAGAGGTTTTTTGCGATATACTCCTGGTTCATGTAAAATCCAAGCATCACCATGTAGCGTCCTGAGAGCTGGCTAAGCCAGATCAGCATTAAAAAGACCGCTACAATTTGTTTCCGCATGCTACCAGTTTGTTTTGTGGGTTTGCGCAAAGGTATGCTTTGCTGCGCAAAATTAGCAAGAAATGACAGCGCAGCCTTACGAAAAACGGGAATTTTATTTCACTTTTCACGCCATTAAGTAGGAGGTTAAAATGGATGTTACAACTGATATTTTAATTTTGAACAATTGTTTTGAAAAGTTGTTCAATTTCGTATTTTTGCATCAGAACCAGATTTCAATATCGTATGCCAGCACGTGAAAAGAAAGAAAAAATAGATGCTTCTACCGAGGAAAGGATCAAGGCGGCGGCCCGTATTGTATTTACCAGGAAAGGATATGCGGCTACCAAGGTGAGGGATATTGCTGCGGAGGCAGATATCAATCTCTCCCTGGTCAACTATTATTTCCGCAGCAAGGAAAAGCTGTTTCAGCTGGTTATGTCGGAAGTAGTGGAAAAGCTGATGAATGGCATCACCGTTGTGCTGAATAATGAGCAGCTGTCGTTACCCGAGAAGCTAACGCAGGTGGTAGACCAGTACATTACGCTACTGCTGAATAACCCCGACTTCCCGTTGTTCATGGTAAATGAGATCTTCGCGGGCAGTAATGAATTATTCAGCGGCAACCGCAGGAATGCCGTTTTCCAGTCGCACCTTTTTAAGCAATTGGCGGAGTTACAGGAAGAAGGCAAACTGAAATTTCATCCTTTGCAACTGATGATGAACATGATCGGTTTTGTGGTAATGCCGTTCCTCGCGAGACCGTTGCTGGAGCGGAACAAGGTATTGAAGCACACAGAATTTGTGGCGTTGATGGAAGAACGGAAAAAGCTCATACCGTTGTGGTTGAAAGGGATGATCGGTAAGTAATTTTTTTTGCGCTGAAATTGAACAACTTTTCAAAACAAGTATTCAAACACATCCAGCATCATGAATGTAGTTAAAACAGTCTGTTGCCTGTTATTGCTCGGGCTGTGCCGCAACACGGTTTCAGGGCAGCATGCGCCGCTCACCCTGGAAACCTGCTACACCCTGGCCCGGCAAAACTATCCCCTGATCAGGCAGTACGACCTGATACGTCGCAGCAGCGGGTATTCCGTTGAAAATGCCGGGAAGGCATACCTCCCGCAATTGAACATCAGCGGACAGGCCACGTATCAGTCGCAGACCATCAACTTCGGCGACGTGATCCCTCCCCTGCCCGGTGTGAAATTGCCTGAGTTCAGCAAAGACCAGTACCGGATACAGGCAGAGCTTACGCAGCAATTATACGATGGTGGTGTCACCAAACTACAGAAAGAAAGCGCCCGGGCTAATGAGGCCATGCAGCAGGAACAACTTGAAGTAAATCTCTATACTTTACGCGACCGTATTACCCAACTGTATTTCGGCGTATTGCTCATGGACGCACAGTTGCAACAAAATAATCTCCGCCGCGCCGATCTCCAAAGTGGTGCCGATAAAGCGCAGGCCTCATTGAATAATGGCGTAGCCTTCCGGAGCAATGTGGATGAATTCAAAGCAGAAATCGTCAATGCCGATATGACTGCCATTGAGCTGCGCACTAACCGGAAAGCCTATATGAAAATGCTGGGTACTTTCATCAACCAGCCGCTGGACGATAGTACCCGGCTTGCCTACCCTGCAGAGATGCTACCGGCAACGGATATACGCCGGCCGGAGCTGGCGTATTACGACTCGCAACAAAAAGCGCTGGATGTGCAGGAGAAGCAGCTGTCGACCGGATACCTTCCTAAACTAAGTGCCTTTTTACAGGGCGCCTACGGCCGCCCGACACTGAATATCGTCAACAACGATTTCGGCGCCTGGTGGATGGGCGGGCTGCGGCTTAGCTGGTCGCTCGGCAGCCTTTATTCCCTGCGCAACAACCGGCAGCTGATCGATATCAACCGACGTAATGTAGACATCAGCCGCGAAACATTTCTGTTCAATACAGGCCTGAGTATACAACAGCAACACGAGGATATGGACAAATACCACGCCTTGATACAACAGGACGATGACGCCATCGGCCTGCGCGCTGCCGTGTTACATTCCGCACGCGCGCAGCTCGACAATGGTGTGATTACCGTACATGAATATATCTCCAAGCTGAACGCAGAGAACCTGGCAAAGCAGTCACGTATTCTGCATAATATCCAGCTGCTGCAGGCCCAGTACAATTATAAAAACACTTCCGGTAACTGATCAATTCTTGTATATGAAATACAACCGCATATTAGGTGCTTCGATTGTGCTGATACTAAACGCCTGCGGATCAGGCCAGCCCTCCTATGACGCTTCGGGGAATTTCGAGGCAGATGAAGTGATAGTGTCGGCAGAACAGAACGGGCGTATCCTCGACTTCACTATAAACGAAGGCGACAAGCTGCAGGCAGGCCAGGTGGTGGGCCAGATAGATGTAACCATCCCTACCCTGCAACGCGAGCAGGTGGCGGCTTCCATCAACGCATTACACGAGAAAACGCAGAATCCACAACCGCAGACCGAGCTGGTACAACGTCAGCTGGCCGTGCAAACAGCGCAGCTGCAGCAGCAATACAGGGAAAGAACGAGAACGGAAAACCTGGTAAAAAGTGATGCAGCCACACAGAAACAGCTCGACGATATCAACGCACTGATAGATCAGCTGGAGAAACAGGTGAAAGTAACCCGGCAGCAGCTGGCCCTGAATAACTCCAACACAGCCACACAAAACCGCAGTATACTCAGTGAAAAAGCGCCGCTGGAGAAATCGCTGGCACAATACGGCGAACAGATACGACGTGGCCAGATCATCAATCCGGTAAGTGGCACCATACTCACCCGCTATGCGCTGAAAGGAGAAATGGCGGCCACCGGCAAGCCTTTATATAAGGTAGCTAATACGGATACCCTTTATTTGAAAGCCTATGTAACGGGAGTAACACTCCCGGAAATAAAACTGGGACAAACCGTCCAGACCCGTATAGACCAGGGAGAAAAAAATTATAAGACCTATCCGGGCATCATCACCTGGATCTCCGATAAATCTGAATTTACACCGAAAACGATACAAACGAAAAACGAAAGAGCCAACCTGGTGTATGCGATTAAAGTACGGGTAAAAAATGACGGGTATCTTAAAATAGGTATGTACGGAGAAATGCTGATCAATACATCCGCAAAATGAGCACAGTAGTACTGGAACATATTACTAAAACTTACGAATCCGGTAAGATCACAGCAGCGGATGATGTATCGCTACAGATCAGCGCTGGTGAGCTTTTCGGCCTGATAGGCCCCGACGGGGCAGGCAAAACCACGCTGTTCCGCATCCTGGCCACCCTCCTGTTGCCTGATAAAGGCAACGCACAGGTGAAAGGCTACGACTGCATCAAAGACTACAAAGCCATCCGCAATATCATAGGCTACATGCCGGGCAGGTTTTCTCTTTACCAGGATCTGACGGTGAAAGAAAACCTGGAGTTCTTCGCTACCTTATTCGGCAGCACCATCCAGGAAAACTATGCACTCATCAAAGATATCTACGAACAGATCAGGCCATTCAACGACCGGCGGGCCGGAAAGCTCAGCGGCGGTATGAAACAGAAGCTGGCATTATGCTGTGCCCTGATCCATAAACCGGAAGTATTACTGCTCGATGAGCCCACTACAGGCGTGGATGTAGTATCACGCAAGGAGTTCTGGGAAATGCTGAAACAGCTGAAGCAGCAAGGGATTACAATCATCGTATCCACCCCTTATATGGACGAGGCCATGCTTTGTGAAAGGATAGCCCTCATGCAGGGCGGTAAAATACTTTCCACCAACACACCCGGTAATATTATCGCACAATACCCCGTAAAGCTGTTTGCCTGCCGGGCCAATGACATTTACCGGTTGCTGATGGAGCTGCGAAATATGCCGGAAATAAGCAGCTGCTACGCATTTGGGGAATACCTGCATGTAACGCTGAGAGATGATACTACGGACACGCATACACTCCGGCAGGCATTGGAGCAGAAAGGACATGTTGGTATCGATATCAGGCCGGTTACGCCGGGTATTGAAGACAGTTTCATCCGGTTGATGAATCCCGCTTAAACGTATACGTATGAACGAAAAGGTAATTGTATGTAAAGAGCTCACGAAACGGTTCGGCGACTTCTACGCCGTTAACCGGATCTCTTTCGACGTGCATAAGGGTGAAATATTTGGCTTCCTGGGAGCTAACGGAGCGGGCAAAACTACTGCCATGCGTATTCTTTGCGGCCTCTCTCATCCCAGCTCAGGAGAAGCCATGGTGGCCGGGTACGACGTTTACCGGCAGCCGGAACAGATCAAGAAGAACATCGGGTATATGAGCCAGAAATTTTCGCTGTACGAAAACCTGACCGTGGCCGAAAACATTACCTTCTTCGGTGGTGTATACGGTGTTCCGGCCGCACAGATCCGGCAGCGCAGTGAGCAGCTTATACAAAAACTGGGACTGGAAGCAGAAGCTAATAAACTCGTTGGTACGTTACCGTTAGGATGGAAGCAAAAGCTCGCATTTTCTGTTGCTATCTTCCATCAGCCGCAGATTGTTTTTCTCGATGAGCCCACCGGCGGAGTGGACCCGGTAACCCGGCGGCAGTTCTGGGATATGATCTACGAAGCGGCGGCAGCGGGCATTACCATCTTTGTAACTACGCACTATATGGATGAGGCAGAATATTGTAACCGGATCACCGTTATGGTGGACGGAAAAATAGCCGCGTTGGATACACCCACGCGGCTGAAAGCGCAATACGGCTCCGATAATATGGATGAAGTCTTTTACCAGCTTGCCAGAGGCGCCAAACGTTCAGCTGATTAAAACCAGTTTATGAAACAGTTTCTTGTTTTCATTAGAAAGGAGTTCTACCATGTATTCCGCGACCGGCGGACATTATTGATTATGTTCGGCCTGCCGGTTGTGCAAATCGTATTATTCGGATTTGCACTCACCAGTGAAGTAAAAAATATAGCCCTTACCGTTATTGATCATTCGGGAGATATAAATACGCAGCAGCTGACCAGTAAAATAAAATCGTCCGATTATTTCATTGTCAGTGAAGCATTGAATGACCACGATATTGAAAAAAGATTCCGGAATGGCAGTACCCAGTGTGCATTGATATTTCCGCCTAAGTTCGGCGATGACCTGCAACACAGCAATGAAGCGCATGTACAGATCATCACGGATGGCTCGGATCCCAATACCGCCAAAACCGTTGTCAATTATCTTACTGCCATACTCACCACTTATCAGCAACAGGTAAGTCCTTCGCCTCAGCTGCCTTACAACATTATACCGGAGCAGCGTATGTTATATAACGAAGAAGGCAACGGCTCCCTGAATTTCATTCCCGGTGTGATGGCACTGGTACTGATGCTGGTATGTACCGCGCTGACTTCCGTTTCAGTAGTCAGGGAAAAAGAACTGGGTACCATGGAAATATTGCTGGTATCCCCATTCCGGCCCCTCTTGGTGCTCCTGGCAAAAGCGGTTCCCTACCTGTTGTTATCTCTCGCTAACTTCATCCTCATACTGGTGATGGCAGTATTTGTGCTGAACGTAGCCATCAAGGGAAGTATACTGTTACTGTTCCTTGAAAGCACACTGTTTATTATTACCTGTTTATCGGTTGGTTTGATGATCTCCAATACCACCAATTCGCAACAAACCGCGCTACTCATTTCCATGATGGGCATGATGATCCCTACGCTGATCTTCACCGGCTTCATGTTTCCGCTGGAAAATATGCCGGGCGTATTTCGTGTCATTTCCAACTTTATTCCATCGCGCTGGTATTTTCTGATCATCAAAGCTGTGATGCTGAAAGGGCTTGGCTTTAAATATATATGGAAAGAAACGTTGGTGTTGCTGGGTATGACCGTGTTATCGCTGGGCATTGCGCTTAAAAACTTTAAAACAAGGCTATCATGAGCGTGCTGAAATATTTACTGAAGAAGGAATTCAGGCAGATATTCCGGGATAAAACCATCCTGGCAATGATGTTCGCGATGCCTACTATTCAGCTGATCATCCTGCCACTGGCAATGAACTTCGATGTTAAGAATGTTAACCTGGCAGTGGTAGATAATGACCACAGCTCTTACTCCAGGCAGATGCTGGAGAAGATAGGCGCTTCCGGATACTTCAGGATCGTTGCCACAACGCCCTCTTACCAGGCGGCCCTGGAATATATTGAGCGGGAGCAGGCCGACCTGGTGCTGGAAATACCGCCGGGATTTGAGCGTAATCTTATCAGGGAAGGCCGTCAGTCCACCGGCGTTTCCATAGACGCTATCAATGGCACCAAAGCGGCTATTGGCGGGAGTTACCTGTTGGATGTACTGGCAGATTTTAATAAAACGCTGCCAGTGAATAATGGGCTGGCCACCACCGCCACTGGTAGCAACATCGATATTACTTTTTCCAACTGGTTCAACCCGTTGGCAGAATATAAATACTATATAGTACCAGCGGTACTGGTATTGCTGCTGACACTGGTTGGCGGATTTATGTCGGCCCTGAACATTGTACGGGAAAAAGAAGTAGGTACAATCGAGCAAATAAATGTAACGCCTATACGTAAATGGGAGTTCATCCTTGGTAAGCTGATTCCTTTCTGGCTGATGGGGCTCGTCGTATTTACGCTGGGATTGCTGGTAGCCTGGCTGGTATACGGCATCGTGCCGGCGGGCAGCCTGCTGACGCTTTATCTTTTTGCGGCCGTGTACCTCATTGCCCTGCTGGGTTTCGGGCTATTGATATCCACTTATACAAACAGCCAGCTGCAGGCGATGTTTGTTGCCTTTTTCTTCGTGATGATTTTTATGCTGATGAGCGGGCTATTCACCGCCGTGGCAAGTATGCCGCGCTGGGCACAGATAATCGCCAACCTCACCCCGGTAACACATTTCATCAGGGTGATACGGATGCTTGTGTTGAAAGGCAGCGGGTTTGCAGATGTACAGCGGGAATTCGTGTACCTGTTGTTGTTTGCGGGAGTGCTGAATGGCTGGGCAATATTGAATTACCGGAAAACAACGTAAGGACTTATTCCGCTCTCAGACTTTTCGCAGGATTCGTGAGCACAGCTTTGCCAGCCTGGTAGCCGATCGTCAGCAGTGCGGCTAACAACGTAAGCCCGCCAGCCAGCAGATATATCCACCAGGAAATGCTGATCCTGTAGGCATAGTTCTGCAACCAGATGCCCATCAGCCAGGATGCCAGCGGCGCTGCAATGGCCATCGCCAGCAGCACCAGTGCCACTGATTCTTTCGCCAGCAGGGCAAACAATTGCGCTGCTGAAGCTCCTAATACTTTGCGGATGCCTATTTCCTTAGCACGCTGTTCTGCCGAAAAGAGCGACAGTCCCAACAGGCCTATGCAGGAGATAAACACCGCCATCACTGCAAAGCAATCGCTCAGCTTTTCCACTATTTTCTCGTGCTGATACAGGCGCTGATAATCTTCATCCGCAAAGACGTATGAGAATGGGTATTTGGGATTCAGTTGTCTGCACAGGCGTTCCAGGGTATGCATACCTTCACTCGTTTTGCCGGTTTGCAGTTTTACCAGTATACTGCCCCATCCTTTTTCCCCGTAAGCTATTATCAACGGGTCGAGCGCAGCGTGCAATGATTTCAGGTGGAAATCCTTTACCATACCGATGATTGGGCCATGACGCCCGTCTTCCAGCGTTACCCATTTCCCGAGCGGCGCTTTGAAACCCATTTTGAACGCAGCCGATTCATTGATAACAAAGCCATTGGTATCAGTAGGAAAAGCGGTGGAAAAATCGCGGCCCTGCAATACCGTTACACCCATTGTTTGCCCGAAATCATACCCGGTATTAACCACCGCAAAGGTTGGCCGGGCGCCTGTTTCCATGCCTTCCCACTGAACGGCATCCTGGTAGTTGCCAATGGCCACCTGGGAACCTGTCATGATAGTGACCGATTTTATGGCCGGATCTGCAGCGGCCATTTGCCTGAATACCTTATAGTTCCGGGCCAGCTCCCCTTCTACCGGTATGCGTACCAGGTTCTCTCTGTTATATCCCAGGTTCTTCTTTTGTATATACCTTACCTGCCGGGAAACAATGATGGCTCCGATGATCAGCAGAATAGACAGGGAAAACTGGAATACCACCAGTCCCTTCCTGAATCCGGCCACACCTTTGCCGGAGCGGAAAACGCCCTTCAATACTTTCACCGGCTGGAGGGCCGACAGGAAAAGCGCCGGATAGCTGCCGGCAACAAGGCCGGTGAGGCATGTGAGCGCCATTAGCCTGCCCCAGAACGCCGGCGAGGCAAATGCTAATAGTATATGCTTCTCCGTTAGTTTATTGAACAACGGCAGTAACAGATACACTATTCCCAATGCCAGCACCATCGCCAGAATGGCCATCAGCAAGGCTTCCAGCATAAACTGCGAGATCAGTGCTCCCCGCCCGGCACCGATTACTTTACGAACACCGATCTCCTTCGCCCGTTTAGCGGCGCGGGCGGTCGTAAGGTTCATGAAATTGATACAGGCTATCAGCAATATGAAAACCGCCACAACACTGAAAAGGTGTACGTACTCCATACGTCCGCCTGCGAAGTGCCCGTTTCTGAAATTGCCGTTCAGGTATTTCTCATCATAACGTTGAAGGCCCAGCTCCACGCGAAGGCCGGGCCCCTGGTTAGTATAGTAGATATCGAGGAACCGGCGGATCCTGGCGCCGACAATGGCTGCATCTACATTGTCTTTTAACAGGAGGGCCGACTGGCAAACAGCACCATCCCATTTCATGCCGCCTGCATTGATGCGCCGGAACAGCTCCCAGTTGATGATATAATCGAATTGCAGGGAAGATTTCTCCGGAAAGTTGTCGAAAACCGCTGTCACGGACAAAGCCGGGAGCCCATCGCTGCGCAGCGTTTTGCCCATGGCTGCTTCCGGACTTCCGTAACAGGCCACTGCCATCTTGCGGGAAATTGCGATAGCCGTTGGGCCGGAGAGTGCATCGGCTGCATCGCCCAGCAGCAAAGGGAAAGGGAATATCCGGAAGAAATCGCTGCCAGCAAAAGCCCCTTCCATTCTCAGATTGTTGCTGCCCACCTGAAACAGCCGTTCATTATTGGCATAACCAGCCGCATAGCGGACCCCGGGAATTACCCGTTTCAGTTCATCGGCCAGCAATCCGGAAGTATAATAGCTGCCGCCCGTTTCACCTGCTGAATGCTCCAGCTGGTACACTACATACCGACGATCGGCGCTGGCCAGCAATCCATCCATGCTTCGCTCGTCCTGTACCCATAACAGGATAAAAAGACTGCAGGCCAGGCCCGCTGCCAGGCCAATTATATTAATCAGAGAAAATACTTTGTTCCGTTTGATGGTCCGCCAGGCGACGCGATAATTAATGAGCATAATGAAGGAAATTAACAACAGGCCGAAGAGAGAAAAAACAGCACCAGATTTCTATCTACCTAAATTCAATTTATTTAAATATAAAATTCAAAACAATATGTCCATTTCCAGGCGGATGATTGTCCACATACGGACATCCATCCTTATTACCCTGTTTTCCAAATCTCCAACTCATTTCCTGAAAATTTACAATCCATTGACTATCAGTCAAATATTTCTTTAAAAACCCTCAAACCCACACCTGTACGGCTATTTCCGCAGTTTTTTACCGTCATCTTTAGAAAAAATATTGAAATAAAATGGATTTTATGAATAAATTTGAACAATCAAGTAGCTACTTTTAAAATTTTAAAAAATGAGCAATAGACCTGCTACCTTATTTGACAAAGTATGGGATTCACATGTTGTGAGGAAAATTAACGACGGGCCGGATGTATTTTTTATCGACCGCCATTTTATTCACGAAGTAACCAGCCCTGTGGCTTTTCTGGGAATGGAAAACAGGGGTTTGAAGGTGATGTTTCCGGAGAAGACATTCGCCACAGCGGATCACAATACGCCGACCATCAACCAGCATTTACCTGTACAGGATCCGCTTTCTGCCAATCAGCTGAAAGCGCTGGAAACCAACTCCGGCAAATATGGTATCTCTCACTGGGGCCTGGGAAATCCTAAAAACGGGATTGTGCACGTAGTAGGTCCGGAAAATGGTATTACCCTACCGGGAATGACGATTGTGTGTGGCGACTCGCACACCTCTACCCACGGTGCATTTGGGGCTATTGCATTTGGCATCGGTACGTCCGAAGTTGAAATGGTACTCAGCTCTCAGTGCATTATGCAGCCTAAGCCAAAGAAAATGCGTATCAATGTAAATGGTATCCTTGGCAAAGGTATTACACCGAAAGATGTTGTTCTTTATATTATCTCTCAGCTCACCGCTGCCGGCGCTACCGGTTATTTCGTGGAATTTGCGGGAGATGTGTTCCGGAATATGACCATGGAAGGCCGTATGACCGTTTGTAACATGAGCATCGAAATGGGTGCACGCGGCGGTATGATAGCGCCCGACGAAACCACCTTTGCTTATATCAAAGGCCGTGAGAAAGCTCCGCAGGGAGCCGCATGGGACGAGGCCCTCGCCTACTGGAAAACACTGGCCACTGAAGAAGGGGCTGTATTCGATAAGGAGTATAATTTTGCGGCGGCCGACATTGAACCGATGATCACTTATGGTACCAATCCGGGTATGGGTATGGGTATCACCAAACAGATCCCCGGTGTTCAGGCAGGCGACAGCAAAACCAGCTATGAAAAATCACTGCAGTACATGGGCTTCCATGAAGCAGAACCTATGCTGGGTAAGAAAATAGACTATGTATTCATTGGCAGCTGCACCAACGGCCGTATTGAAGATTTCCGCGCCTTTGCCTCTATTGTAAAAGGAAGGAAAAAAGCAGATCATGTAACTGCCTGGATCGTGCCTGGCTCTCACATTGTGGAGCAGCAAATTAAAGATGAAGGTATTCTCGATATCCTTACTGCAGCAGGATTTGAGTTGCGTCAGCCCGGATGCTCTGCCTGCCTGGCGATGAACGACGATAAGATCCCTGCTGGTAAGTATGCAGTGAGCACCAGCAACCGTAACTTCGAAGGCCGCCAGGGACCCGGTTCCCGTACTATGCTCGCCAGCCCGCTGGTAGCTGCTGCAGCCGCCGTAACCGGTGTGGTAACTGATCCGAGAGAGCTCATTGCCTGATATCATCTTCCAATACAATTATTAAAAACGATCAACAACAAATGGCTTACGATAAATTCACCATATTAAAGAGTACCGCAGTTCCCATGCCTATTGAGAACGTGGATACCGATCAGATTATTCCTGCACGCTTTCTGAAAGCTACTGAGCGCAAGGGTTTCGGCGACAACCTGTTCCGCGACTGGCGTTTTGAAGCAGATGGTACTCCCAAAAAAGATTTTGTGCTGAACAATCCTATCTACACCGGTAAGATACTGGTAGGTGGAAAGAATTTCGGCAGTGGTTCCAGCCGCGAGCATGCTGCCTGGGCTATCTACGACTACGGCTTCCGTTGTGTAGTGTCCAGCTTCTTTGCGGATATCTTCAAAAACAACTCCCTGAACATCGGTATACTGCCTGTACAGGTGAGTCCTGAATTCCTGGATAAAATTTTCACAGCTATCGAAAAAGATCCGAAAGCAGCACTGGAAGTGAATCTGGAATCACAAACGATTACCATCGTGGCAACAAACGAAAGTGAGTCTTTTGCTATCAACAGCTATAAGAAACACAACCTGATGAACGGCTATGATGATATTGATTACCTCCAGGCTATGAAAGAAGATATCGGGCAGTTCGCCGAAAAGAGCCTGTACTAAACATTCTCTAACTATTATGCCAGTGACCCAGCGCCACGTTGAAATAATGGACACAACACTCCGCGACGGTGAACAAACCAGCGGAGTGTCTTTTTCACCATCTGAAAAATTAACTATCGCACAGCTTTTACTCACAGAAGTAAAAGTAGACAGGATTGAAATTGCCTCTGCACGTGTGTCCGAAGGCGAATTTGCTGCTGTAAAATCCATCACCAAATGGGCGAAAGCCAACGGCCTGCTGAACCGCGTGGAAGTACTTACTTTCGTTGACGGAGAAGTATCTGTTGAATGGATGTTACAGGCAGGCGCCAAAGTAATGAACCTGCTTACCAAAGGTTCATTGAATCACCTCACCCATCAGCTAAAAAAGAAGCCGGAAGAGCATTTCGCGGACGTTGCCGCAGTAGTGGCTCTTGCCAAAAAGAAAGGGCTGGAGTGTAATGTATACCTGGAAGACTGGAGCAATGGTATGCGCCATTCTCCGGATTACGTATTTCAGTACCTCGATTTCCTGCAGCAGCAACCGGTGAAAAGGATCATGCTGCCCGATACGCTCGGAGTGCTCACTCCCGATGAAGTAAAGGAATTCATCAGCACTATCGTTGCCCGCTATCCGAAAAGTCATTTCGATTTTCATGCACACAACGATTACGATCTCGGAACCGCCAATGTACTGGAAGGTGTAAAGGCGGGCGCACACGGTGTTCACCTGACCATCAATGGTATGGGCGAACGAGCCGGTAACGCTTCACTGGCCAGCGCTATTGCTGTGCTGAACGATTTCCTGCCTTCGGTGAAAACATCTGTTGCAGAAACATCTTTGTATACCGTCAGCAAACTGGTGGAAACCTTTTCCGGTTTCCGCATCCCCGCCAACAAACCGATTGTGGGTGAAAACGTGTTTACACAAACTGCCGGTATTCATGCAGATGGCGATAAAAAGAACAAACTTTATTTCAGCGACCTGATGCCGGAACGCTTTGGCCGTCAGCGTAAATATGCGTTGGGAAAAACCAGTGGCAAAGCGAACATCGAAAACAATCTGGCGCAACTGGGTATTAAATTATCCGACCCCGATCTGAAAAAAGTAACGCAACGGATCATTGAACTGGGCGACCGGAAAGAAGTACTCACACAGGCGGATCTTCCTTATATTATCTCCGATGTGCTGGACAGTAACAGGATTGATGAGAAAGTGAAGATAGAAAATTATGTGCTCACGCATTCCAAGAACCTGAACCCGGCGGTAGCGCTGAAGATATCTATAGAGGGAGAAATATACGAAGAGCATTCGCAGGGCGACGGACAATACGATGCCTTCATGAATGCGCTGAAGAAACTCTATAAAAAGCTGAAGCGGGAACTGCCGGCACTAACGGACTACGCCGTACGAATTCCGCCTGGTGGTAAGAGTGATGCGTTATGTGAAACTATTATCACCTGGAGCCACCATAATAAGGAGTTCAAGACCAGGGGCCTCGACAGCGATCAGACGGTATCCGCTATCAAGGCTACCCAGAAAATGCTTAACCTGATTTAAACTATCAATAACAACAGCATGGCAACCAAACATATTTTAGTCGTTCCGGGAGACGGAATCGGCCAGGAAGTAACAGCAGTAGGCAAACAAGTACTGGACGTGATTGCAGAAAAGTTCGGACATACATTTACTTATGACGAAGCGCTGATCGGACACGTGGCGATTGAAGCAACCGGCAATCCTTTGCCGGATGAGTCGCTCGAAAAAATGCGTAAATCAGACGCCGTATTATTCGGAGCTGTAGGTCATCCTAAATACGACAACGATCCCTCTGCGAAAGTAAGACCAGAGCAAGGCCTGCTGAAAATGCGCAAGGAGCTTGGCTTATATGCAAACCTCCGCCCTATCAAACTGTTTGATGAATTGCTCGGTGCGTCCAGCATCAAGCCAGAGATCCTTAAGGGAGCGGATATCCTGTTTTTCCGTGAGCTTACCGGGGATATTTATTTTGGAGAGAAAGGAAGAAAGAATGGTGGCGACACCGCTTTCGACATCGCGGAATACAGTCGTTATGAAGTAGAACGTATCGCGCGTAAAGCATTTGAAGCCGCGAGAACACGTAGAAAGAAACTCTGCTCCGTAGATAAAGCCAACGTAATTGAAACCTCCAGATTGTGGAGGGAAGTCATCCAGAAGATTGCGCCGGAGTATCCGGACGTTGAGGTGGAACATCAGTTTGTAGATGCCACTGCGATGTTGCTGATCAAGGATCCGCGCCGTTTTGATGTAGTAGTGACCGCCAACCTGTTCGGCGATATCCTGACGGATGAAGCTTCTCAGATTGCAGGTTCTATGGGTATGCTGGCATCCGCTTCTGTTGGCGATGGTACCGGCGTTTATGAGCCTATACACGGCTCTGCCCACGATATCACCGGTAAAGGCGTAGCAAATCCGCTGGCCTCTATTTTATCGGCTGCCCTGCTGCTCGATATCTCCTTTGGGATGAAAGCCGAATCAGCAGCAGTGATCAATGCAGTAGACCAGGTACTGAAAGCAGGTTTCCGTACCCGCGATATCGCTGATGCACAGACTCCTGCTGAGAAGATCCTGGGCACAGAAGCGATTGGAGCGGAAGTAGTGAAGAGAATTACGAAGTAAGAATTACGAAATAACGCGAAGACCTTAGCAGATAATGATAATCGCTAAGGTCTTTTTTATTTACTTTTATTCAGAAAGATGATAATAACGTAGTACTGCGTAATAATCATTATAATCAACAGGCTGGCTGCTGCTCATTCTGGCGCCTGGAATAATGGCTGCTGCGGGTGCAATAATGACCCTGATTTTTCTGAATGTCAACGGAAATCCGTAATCGCTTCCAGCTGCTTGAAATGCCCTGATACTCAACCGGTAATTGCTGGGGTCTATTGAGACCTGATACGTAAAAAAACGGGTCTGATACATAGTACCAGGACCGGCGCCCGGTACCGGATACCAGGCGGTAGCAGCTTCGCGAACAGGATTGTAATAAACGAGCACCAGGCTGGAATCCATTTTACCGGTTGAAATATTATTCAGGGTCAGGTCTAGTTGTACTGTGAAAGTTTGTGAGCCAAAAGTATAAATAGTAACATTCGCATTGCCCTGAGGCCCTTGTGGGCCTATATCTCCCTTTTTACAACCCATGAAGGCCAGCAGGATGCAGGCAAAAAGATATTTTTTCATTTTAAGCAACATTGTGGCCCAAAAATCCGACTTGAAACGCCGTAAAAAAAGCGCTGATGAGCCATTTACAGAAATGAGTGAGCCAATGGCAGGGCTGTCGGAATCTCCCCTCCATTTGTCATTTTCTCCCCTTTGTTGAATACGGTTTAGATAGTATGTTTGCTATGTAATCTTAATATAACAGTCAAATTACTCTCAAAACCTTAAACATACTGATATGAGAAAAGTCATTTCCTTTATGCATATCTCCCTTGATGGTTTTACTGCAACTACAAAAAATGAGATGAACTGGATACATGTAGATGATGAAATATTCGACTACGCCGGTGACAGGACCAATGTGGCGGATACCGCCGTGTATGGCCGGGTAACCTGGGAGATGATGGATGCTTACTGGCCTACCGCTGCAGACCAGCCAGGCGCGGGCAAACATGAAAGGGAACATTCCGCCTGGTATAAGAGGGTTGAAAAAATAGTGTTGTCTGATACCTTAAAAGACGCAAAGAAAGATAAAACCAGGTTCTTCGGAAGCGGGGATGTGGTGGAAAATATAAAAGCCCTGAAACAACAGCCTGGTGGTGAAATTGTACTATTCGGAAGTCCTGGCGCAGTACATTCGTTGATGGAGCACCAGCTGATAGATGAATTCTGGCTGTTTGTAAATCCTATATTATTGGGCGACGGTAATCCGATGTTCAAGGGTATTACGGAAAAAGTAAAGCTGAAATTAATCACCAGCAAAGCGTTCAGTTCAGGAGTGGTTTGTTTGCACTACGAAAGAATTACGAATTAATTAAGAATATAGAATTAAGAAATAGAGCGAAGAACGTAGCGATTAATGAGATGAATAATCCATTAGCCGCTACGTTCTTCGCTCTATTTCTTAATTCTATATTCTTAATTCTTATTTGATTCCCAGGTGTTCCAGTACGTGGTTCACTATCCTGTCGCAACGTACCAGGTGGAATGGGAATACCAGGTCGTTTTTGTAGTAGTCTGAGATTTTTCCTCTGAGTGCAAGGCGGGCGCGTATATGCCGTACTTTCACATTTACGGAGGAGATATCCAGCATACGAGCGGTTTCACCAACAGTCAGTCCTTCCATATCGCGCAGCATGAACACCAGCCGGTATTTTTCCGGCAGATTCAGCAGCGCTGTTTCCAGCGCTTTCCCAAGCTCCTTGTCGATTACTCTTGCCTCCGGAGTTTCCCTTCCCGCGGACTGCCCCGACGGGTGATGGCCCTCCAGCACGGTAACGTCTTCCTGTGCCATACGTTTACGTTTTTTCAGATGCTGGCTGCATTCATTGATCATAATCCTTTGCAGCCAGGTACCAAATGCCGCCTCCTGCCTGAACTTATCCAAATGCTGGTAGGCATTGATGTAAGTGGTTTGCATCATGTCTTCCACATCAGCATCATTATCCAGGATAGCCATCCCCAATCTGAATAACCTGGCGTTGTGCCGCCGCATCAGTGGCTCGAATTGCCGCTTATCACCGGCTAATACCTGGTTTACTAAATCATTGTCTATCTCACGTTCTGATAATACAGTTGAATTCATGTGTATGTGTATTGGATGAATAGTTGAAAAAAAAGTTACAAATTTTTTCATCTTTTTTGTAACCCCGGGTTCAGTATTTACTCTAATCATTATAGGAGACATTTTCCTTCTTAAACGAAACCCGTCATGAACACGAGAAAAATAACTGATATCCAAGGAATTAAGATGCCCGAATTAACCCCGGGAAAGATACAGGAGCTGAAAAGAACGCCTAAAGGCAGACATATTACCAGCATGCATCTTGATGCCTTCCCTGACCTGCTGAAAATGATGGAATCCGGTTTACATGAGCAGCTTGCCAGGTATGAGCACATTAAAAGCGCCGGCCGTGATGCTGCTACGAGCAAAATGCTGTTGCTGGAAATGCTTGAAAATCATTTGTACTGGGAGTTTGCGTATCATATTATGTTTGTTAAGTGGAGGGAACAACGTTTGAGTAAGGCTTCCTGATGCCAGTTATACGGGCAAAAAAAGCAAGGATAGGTATAGACAGGTCGTAATTTCATAGCAGTAGGTCTTCCATAAAGATATACATTTGTATGTAAATCTATATATGGAGAACTATAGCATCATTATTTTTATCCTGGCCATTATGATTATTTTGTCGGCTCTGGCCGATAAAATACGGCTCCCCTACCCGGTGCTGCTGATTTCCGCCGGTATAGGAATAGGTTTCATTCCCAATCTGCCTGTGATCTCCTTAAATCCGGAAGTAATATTTCTCCTGTTTCTGCCACCATTATTATTTGATGCCGCTTTTAATATCTCCCCTAAAGAATTCAGAACCAACTTCAATACTATCGGCACACTGGCGATAGGCCTTGTGTTTATCACCGCAGCAGCCATTGCTATCGTAGCTCATTACCTGATTCCGGGCATGACCTGGCCCCTGGCCTTTGTGCTGGGCGCAATCCTGTCGGCCACAGATGCTGTTGCCGCCATGAGCATCACCAAAGGCCTGGGATTATCGCACAAAACCATTACCATACTGGAAGGCGAAAGCCTTATCAACGATGCCTCCGCCCTGGTTACCTACCGCTTTGCCATTGCGGCTGCAACAGGTACAGCCTTCGTTTTCTGGAAGGCCAGTTTTGAGTTCATCGTACTCATGGCAGGCGGCGTTTTCATAGGCGCTTTAGCCAGCAAGGTGCTTTCAGCCATCCTGCTAAAGGTGCTCAGGAATGATATGGTTACCATTAGTTTTGTATTGCTGATGCCTTTTGTCACCTACCTGCTGGCAGAGGAGCTGCATGTTTCCGGTGTGATTGCAGTGGTGGTATTGGGGATTATGACAGCCAGACTGAGCAACAAAGTGTTCCCGGAGAAACTGAAAATGCAGTCCAGGTCCATCTGGGATATTATCATCTTTCTGCTGAACGGACTTATTTTCATTCTCATCGGGCTGGAATTTCCTTTTGTCATAAAAAGCATCGACCATAACATGATACTGCCGTATATCGGCTATGGCCTGCTGATCACCGTGGTAGCACTGGTGTTGCGTATGGGCAGGATCTTTCTGCAACAGATCAACCTGGAACAGGCCTTCCGGAAAGGCAGAGGCAGGATCACGGAAAACGCACTGCTCGATTTCAAGAACAGTCTTATCATCGGCTGGTCGGGTATGCGCGGCATTGTGTCGTTGGCTATTGCCATAGGCATGCCGCTGACGCTCGACAATGATCACCCGTTTCAGGAGCGTAATGCCATCATTTTTATTGCGGTCGTGGTCGTGTTATTCACGTTAATTGGACAAGGGATTAGTTTACCCTGGATCGTGAAAGCAGTAAAGCTGCCGGAGACGGAGAAAGCCCACCGGCAGCATGCATAATTACATAGCGCTGATATGATAATTTCCTGCGGGAAGTTTAAACACGGCAAAGCCGTTGCGCTCACTTTTCCGCTTCATATACCCACTTGATTCTGTGACCCTCCCAGCAGCCGCTGACGGCAATTCCAGCTCGGCCGTACAGTTAGGAGGCACCGTCACTTCCAGCGACAGTTTTCCATTTTCCCTTTTCCAGGCAGAACGGATGGTACCTGCAGAAGATTCAAAAGAAGCTTTTGCCCAGGTCAGCTCCGGCGAGTTCAACACGGGCGGGCGAACAATGAAATTCCGGAACCCCTTGTCAGAGCGGGGATCGCGACGTATACCCGAAAGCCCGTTGATATACCAGGCGCCGGGATAAAGAAAGGAGCTATGTAACAGGGAATGCCCTGGCAGGTCTTTCTCCCACATCTCCCATATGGTGGTAGCATCGTTGGCTTTCATGTAACCCCAGCCCGGATAAGTAGTTTGAGACGTCATGCTGTAGATCAGGTCATCGCGACCTTCATCCCTTAGCAGCCGGAATAACAGTGCGCCACCGGTGATGCCTACATGAATGTGCCCTTTTCTCACCACGAGTATTTCATGCTCCAGCCGTTTCATCACCGCTTCGCGCTGATCGCCACGGGGAACTTCGGCCAGCAATGCCGCTGCCATATTAGCCATAGAGCTGTCGGAATAGCTGTGATCGCCGGGATTATAGAACCGTGCGTTGATAGCATCGCTGGCTTCGGCTGCCTGTTCTTCCCATTTCCGGGCCTCTTTGTTTTTACCCAGCGCATGCGCAATTTTCGCGGCAGTACGGAGGTTAAATACACGATAGCAGCTGTTCAGGCAAAGCGTTTGTACTTTATCGTTATTCATACCTTCGGCGGTAGCTCCCGGCCAGAGCCAGTCGCCCAGGAAATCCCAATGACCGCCGAAACGCTGCAGCAGTCCATCTTTGGTTGCTGTATCCAGGAAGGCCAGCCAGTTGCTGATCATCTCAAAATTCGTTTCAAGTATACGCGTATCTCCTTCCTGTTGGTAAAGGAACCAGGGCAGCGACACGCAAATACCGCCCCAGGCGGGGCCTCCGCCGCCCATATAAGTAGGGGCAGTATGTGGTAATATGCCTTTATGAAGATGACGACCGCTCATGATTCCCTTATGGGCCCAGGTGGTGTCGTACATATTTCCTACCACCGACTCTGTTCCCTGCACATCCCGCCAGTCCTGCATCCATTTGGTATAGAAAGCACCCATATGGTAATTGAACATGCCGGTTTCGCAGGTAGCGTGTGCATCGCCACCGTAGCCCAGGCGTTCCCGTTGCGGACAGTCGACCACGTAGCCTCCCAGTGACAGGTTTTCGTAAGTCCAGCGTACCCGGTCGTAGATCCAGTTCTGCAGCGGATCCTGGCAGGTAAACGTAGCTGCCGGCTCATAAGCAGTACGTACCTGCCATCCGCGTATATCCGTTAACGTTGGTTTGTATTTCAGTCCGTGTATCGTAACCCATCTGCCGGAGCTGTAGTTGAAACGGTTCCTGAACGTGCCTTTGCCGGAAGCGCCGATAATATAGGTGCTATGCAGTCCGAAGGTCATATCCATCTGCCGGCGTTCCGAATACTGAAACCCGATGGTGTCGCCCGGTTGGCCATGTAGTTCCACGCTGGTCCAGCCGGCGAAATTAACGCCCATGTCTACACGATAACTGCCATCCGGACGGGCTTCGATCGCCACCGGCTTGATTTCAGTGAACAGGCGGTTTCTTTCCGTCATCTGGGCAGAGAGTTTCAGGGGAGGATGATATACGGTAACGGGCCGCCAGGTGCTTTCATCGCAGCTGCCGGTGTTCCAGTTGCTGATTTCCTTTGTAGCGTCCCACAATTCGCCACCCATGCGGTTGGAATCCCATACACCCAACAGCTTGCCGGGGCTTGGATGTGTGATCCAGGATGCATCCGTTTTCAGCAGCATGGCCGGCGTGGCAGCACCTTTGTTATAAATGGCTGCCTGCGCCGTTACGATAGGCGTTTGTGGTTTGCCCGGTGTGATATAAGGTCCGAATATCGACCAGGAGGTGCCCAGCCAGATCACGATCACATTTTTGCCGGGTTGTAAAGCCCCTGCAATATCATACGCCACATATCGCGCACGTTTGGTATAGTCTGTTACCGCAGGCGCCATCACATCATCTCCTATCTTCCTGCCATTTACATATAATTCGTGAAAACCTACAGAAGCAATAAAGATATTTGCCTTCGACGGCTTCGATGTTAATACAAAAGTTTTTCTCAGCCAGGGATCTGAGATATTACAGTCGCGCTGATGCGGATCAAATATTTCATCCGTACCTATCCAGTCTGCTTTCCACTCAGCAGGTTCCAGCATTCCCATGCTCCAGGATGCAATCGGGCTCCAGTCGGACACCCTTCCCTGTTCATCTTTCACCGCCACCTTCCAGTAACAAACCTGGTCAGATTGCAATGGCTGCCCGTCGTATACTATCTGCTGCATCTCATCAGCATTCATCCAGCCTGAATTCCACAGCGTACCTTTATTTTGCGCCAGCTCCTCTTTGGTAGCGGCTACCAGCACACGCCAGGCCGTTTGCTGCTGGGCAAAAGCTTTCTGATCAGTAGCATCCAGCACCCAGCTCAGGCGGGGATGTACTTCATCAATACCGGTAGGGTTCACCAGGTATTCGCAACGTAAATGGGCAGGCCGCACAGAACACATCTGCTGCGGCCTCTTTTCGCCATGCGCCAGTATAACCACCAGGCATAGCAATAAAATTGAAATCGACTTTTTAAGCATGATTCGACGATACGTTTACTACTAAGATAATCTTTAGCCTTTAGCTTTTTAGCCTTTAGTTTACTATTGCGTAATAGTAAACTAAAGGCTAAAAAGCTAAAGGCTAAAGACTGTTTTTAATCTCCCCAGCCCGGGTTCTGCCAGCTTTTGCCGGTGAACTGGAATATTTTATTGATCTCTGTCTGGTCAATCGGATACATCAGGTACTTGTCAGCAGCGGAAGCACGATCAGTAAATTTAAAACGTGTATACGTTAACGTTGTTCCGTTTTTAGTGATGCGCATACCGGTTACAAATTTATCTGTCTGGCTTAATATTTTCCAGCGGCGTACGTCAAAGAAGCGATGTTCTTCAAAGGCCAGTTCCACGGCGCGTTCGTTGCGGTATTTCTTTTCGAAATCAGCTTTCGGCATACCGGCGGGGAATGCCGGCATACCTGCCCGGGCACGTACGGCACTAACAGCATCGCGGGCACTCATGGAGAAGCTGCCAACAGTAACTGCCACATCCGGGCCCACTGACTGGTACGCTGCCTCTGCAAAATTCAGATATAGTTCTGCGAGGCGGAACAGGCGGATGGCGCCGTCGGCGTCGTTGTTCTGGCCCGACTGGAAGTTGTTGAATTTCCGGAGATAATAACCGGTACGGGTATTTTTACGGTTAGTAGCGGAAATTCCATCTGCGCCATTTACGAAGGTTTGTACCTTCTGCCCATTGGGTTGATCGAGGAAACGTAATGCATCATTATAGTAGATAGAAGCATAGAAACGGGGATCACGGCCAACATACGGACTATCGGGGTTATAGCCCGAAGCAGGGTTGATGATGGGCGACAGGTGAGCTGCATCATTGTATCCGAGCACAGCTGGCAGACCATTTGCCATTTCATACTTATCTACCATATCCTGTGTAGGATTGGGTCCTGCGTGATCTACGCCCGGCGTGCTGGGGAGACCTGCATTTTTCCAGACCTGCATCTGGTTTCCTACCTGCAGGATGGTTTCCTTATCGCGGCTACGTTGATCGTTGGAAGTAATGAAATGATACAGCGCGTAGCCGTTCTGTGCAACCGTGGGCGCAGGCTGTTCATCGAACAGTTTGTAGTCGTTTGCCAGGCATTGCGACAGCGCCTCCGCAGTGATGGCTTTTGCTTTATCCCAATCGTAGGTACCATCCGTCCACAACGGGCTGGCAGCATAGGTTACCGCTTCCGACCTGATCGCATATGCTACTGCACGCGACATGATGCCGTACTGGTTATCGTAGATATTCCAGGGAAAGCCCGGCTTCACCGCAGGCACCATCAATGCAGAGTCGCAGTCTTTGAGAATGAAAGTAACGATAGCACTGAAGCTGGCCCGGCTGTCTTTCGAATAATCATGCTTCAGCTCCAGTGGCTTGTCGAATAACGGCACGCCGCCATAGCGTTTGATCAGCTGCAGGTAATACAAAGCGCGTAACACATGTGCCTGCGCAATCCAGGAGTTTTTTTCCGCATCAGAGGCGAGTGTTTTGGAAGCACCGATATTCGCGAGGAAATAGTTGCATTTGCGGATCCCTTCATACAGGCTGCCCCAGGGGCTGCCATCCATCGATATGCTGCTGTAGTTTTGCGGAGAAACACCGCCGCTGTACCAGCTGCTCGATTTTGAGTTCGACGTGTTGTCGTCCGCATCCTGTGCCTCATCCGTATAATAAGCGCGATCCATATAAGGAGCCGGGCAATAGCCATAGCACGAGTTGAGATATCCTCTTACCCGGTCGTAATCATTGAATACATCGTTGAGCGTGATACGGCCATCGCTGGGCAGATCCAGTTGCTTCTGACAGGCAAACAGTCCAACGGCAGCCAGTAATATGATAATATATCTTTTCATACCAAAAAGTTAATTGAGTTAAAAACCAACACTGATACCGATATTATAGACTTTATAAACAGGGAAGCCTGTAAAGCCGCTACCTTCCGGACCAAAGTCGTGCGATTTCATATGATCCCAGGTGATGAGATTCTGGCCGCTGGCGATTATTTTAATATAATCTGCCGTGATACGTTTTGCTATGAATGACGGTAACGTATATACGATTTCTACATTCTTCAACCGGAGATACGAGCGGTTATAGCTAAAGAAATCGTTGCTTTCCTGATTAACGGTTTTTGCGAGCGACAGTGCAGGGTAGCTGATTGGCAGGTGCTGGCTGTATCTTTCGGGCGTCCAGGCATTTGCGTGCAGTGCGCCGAATACGCCATCATAGTCAGTTTCAGTTACACCGGGACCACTATAAATGGAAGAGAAACTTCCAATACCCTGGAACAGGAAGTTGAGGTTGAAAGCCTTATAGCGCACGCCTCCACTGATAGCGTACACGCTGCGCGGCAGCATTCCGTTACCGACAGGGGCCTTATCCCGGTCGTCGATAACATGGTCGCCGTTCAGATCCTTATATCTCAGATCCCCTGCCCTTACTGCAGCCATACCCTTGTAGGTAAGTCCGCTCTGGGTAATTTCATCGGCGGAGTTGAAGAATCCGTTGCCTTTACTGTAATCTACCAGGTAACCAAATTCCTGCCCTACAGAAAAGCCCTCTTTACGTTTACGATAAGCGTAATCTGCGGATCTGATAGCTTCGTTGGCGCTGATCACCATATTCTTCTGGTAGCTCAGCTGGCCACCCAGGGAAATATCTACATCGCGGTTAAGGCTCTTTGCAAAGTTCAGCGCCACTTCGAATCCTTTGTTTTCGAACACCCCGGAATTGGTACCCGGGAATGTGGTGGCGGGTATTCCCACATAAGAAGGTATCGCATCGCCGGAAGCTACCACCATGTTAGTCATACGTTCTTTGAAGAGATCCGCCGAAATGGTGATAGCGTTAAAGAGTCCGATATCGATACCAGCGTTTTGTTTGGTAGAAATTTCCGCGCGGATATCGGGGTTACCGAGTTTATTTTCGTGTATAACATATTGCAGGTAGCCTATTGGCCCGCCGCCGTTAACGCTCACATTATCGAGGTAGGCATAGCGATCGAGGCCGGTTTGGTCGTTGCCGGTCTGGCCCCAGGAAGCCCGTAATTTCAGCAGACTTAACCAATGCAGGTTTTCCATGAAGTGCTCGTTCGTGATGTTCCATCCTGCTGATACTGCCGGCGTAGCTACATAACGGTTAGCACGGGGATACTGTTCGGATCCGGAATAGCCTGCATCCAGTTTCAGGAAATAGCGGTTATCATAGTTGTAAGCCACTTCTGCACCGGAGTTCACCCTGTTGTAGGGCAAGAGGCCGGGAGGCGTAACATCTGCGGTACTCAGGTTCTGATAGAACATATAGCCCAGGGCGCTGATGTTATGACGGTTGAACTCACGCTTATAATTAAGCATGGCGTTGTAAGTGAGATGGTAATAATAAAGGGCGCTTTTGCTATAACCCAGGGGTATATTATTGTTTGAACCTTTCTTTACGAACTGTAATGCGCCATCAGTGCCTGTATTCACATATCGCTCATAATCCTGCGTGGTACCGAGGCTACCTACAGAATTGGTTTGATAAGCAAATGTACCCAGCAGGCTAAGTCCTTTTGTCAAGAAGCTGAGATCTACGTTTAGCCCTACCTGTGAGTAGATATTAGTAACAGTATGACGATAATACCCGGTGCGGTTCAACATACCGAAAGTGGGATCGCTTACTTTATCGGTAGTAATCACCTGACCACCCGGATCGGTAATTTTTCCTGACGACGGATCGGTTACCGGGGGAGTCAGCGGGCCATACATAGTAGGCGGCAGCAGGAACATGCTGCCATATACCGCGGCATTACCCGGACCTGGCGTGCGTTCTCTTTTAACGTTACCGCCTAAACGAAGGAATCCTTTGATGTATTTATTAAGAGTGATATCGAGATTACTACGGTAATTTACCCAGATGTTGTTGGCATTGGGGTTATACTTTGGCTGGTCTGTATTGAACTGACCTCCCTGATGCATGACGTTGATGTTGGAAAAGAACAGTACCCGGTCACTTCCGGCCGACAGGTTAACTGCTACCCTTTGCATGGAAGCCATCTCATTAAAATAGCGATCGTACCAGTTGTTGTTGGGATATGCGTTTCTGTCGCTGCCGGATTTAAAGCCATCGATTTGTTTTTGGGAGAAGAGATAATGATCTCCCAGCCCATCGTTAACAGCGGCCTGGTTGCGCATCATCGCATAATCGGCGGAACTGTACATGGTAGGTTTGGTACTCACCTGCTGGAATGATTGATCCATCCTGACATTTACTCTCAGCTTCCCTTTGGTACCTTTTTTTGTAGTTATTACCATCACGCCGCTGGCGCCCTGTATACCATACAAGGCTTCCGTAGAGGCATCTTTCAGTATAGAAATGGATTCAATTTCGCTGGCAGAAATGTATTCCAGTGTTTCATTGCTGTGATAAGGTGTAGGAATACCATCTATAACAACGAGCGGGCCGTTGTTGCGGCCGGATGATAATCCTCTTATATACAGGTTAGTAGTAGATCGGGAGAGTTCTGAAGATACCTCGAGGGTAGTTAGTCCGGGTAGCCTTCCGGGCAATGTTTGCGTCAGGTTAGCTACTGGTGAGCGTTCCAGCACCTCGCCACTTACGGTGGCAACAGCGCCGGTCACTTCTTTTCTCAGCTGGCTGCTATAGCCCAGCTGCACCACTTCTTCCTGCTGATGTACATCCGGCTGTAATACTACCACAGGAAGCTCTTCTCCTGCAATTTTAACGGATTGCCTGACATAGCCCCGGGCCTGGAAAGTAAGCCGTTCGCTGTTGTCATCTACCAGTAACGTATACTCTCCTTTATCATTCGTGGAAGTACCGTTCCTGCCACTTTGGGAATTGACGGCAATTCCAGGCAGGGGCTTATTATACTGATCCACTACCCTGCCTCTCAGAACGGCAGATGCATGCTGAGCTTGCAGGCACACAGGCAGGATGCTCAGTACCAGCAGGGCGCATGTAAATATTATGTTGACAGATAGTCTGTATTTCATGTTGTTGATATTACAAGCGTTTACAAAAGAGATCATTACCAACCGGGGTTCTGCCAGTTAGCGCCGGTGATAGACAACAAACGGTTCGCCTCTGCCAGTGGAATGGGCATAACGAGGAATTTATTGGTGTAGTTCCTCCGTTCATTGTCTCTCACAACACGGCGTTTATACGCATACGTGCCATCAGCGTTGCGGGTAATTTCCATAGCGGTTACCCACTTGTCCGTCTGGGAAAGGTCGCCGGAAGGCGAAGACCAGCGTCTTACATCAAAGAAGCGGTGTTCTTCCATCGCCAGTTCCACTCGACGTTCGCTGTGGATACGCTTTATCAGGTTCTCCTTTGAAAGTGGCGGCAGCGGCGGCATTCCAACTCTGGCGCGGATTTCATTCACAGCGGCAGCAGCTTCATCCAGTTTTCCATCTTCAGCAGCGGCTTCTGCGAAATTGAGTATCACCTCACCGAGGCGGAAGTATTTGTAATTAGCACCGCCTATGGGATTGTCGTTGCCGGAATTGGGATGCAGGAATTTTCGTTCGAAATAACCGGTGCGGGTGGCCTTTCTCACAGAGCCGGAAATACCTGTCTGTGGCTCTCCTACATAGGTGGCTATCACACGTGCGCGGTTGCCTGCAGGAGCCGGATAGTTTTCGTACGACTCTTTCACCTCTGAAAATCCCCACCAGGCCTTTCTTCTGGACCCATTGTAATAAATGGACGCATAAAAACGGGGGTCACGATTATCGTATGGCTTGTTAGGGTCATAAAGCGTATTTGCTTTGTTATAATTGGGCTGTGTATGCTTTTCATCGAGGTAAGGTTTATCCATGTCCAGTACCGGCTGTCCATCTGCGGTTTCATAAGCATCCACCAGCTCCTGCGTCGGGCAGGTACCGGCTTTATAGCCATCCTGTGCGCCAATGCCATCGATATCCCATATATTCCCTTGTCCGTCGCGGCTCTGATAAAGCGTTTCCTTATCTATGGGATTGGCAGAATACGCCATTGTTTGCGTGAAATACTCGTTATAGAGGGCGGTGTGTACCTCTTTATTTGGCCCCAGATAAGCATCGTCCGACAAATAAGTTTGCGGAAGATTTACTTTGTTATAGAGCGCAAAGCCTTGTGCTCTCAGGTTGGCCAGCGATGTTTTATTGATGGTATATGCTTCATCCCAGTGATTCTGTCCGTCGTTATAAAGCGGACTGGCAGCGAAAAGGATCATTCTCGATTTGAGCGCTTCAGCCAGGGCTTTGTTCACCCGGCCACCTTCAGCATTGGTGGTAATACGCCAGGGCAGTTCATCCGTTGCCAGGGCAGCGTCGCAGTCTTCCATAATGAACTTTACCACGTTGTAGTAGCTTTCTTTTTTCAGCTTGGAGAAGTCGTCCGTGAAATTATACACCGTTCTTTCAATAGGGAGCGACGCCCCAAACCACTTGAGCAGTTCTGCATAATAGAATGCTCTCAGGAGGCGGGCCTCTGCTTTCCAGCGTTTGCGGGTTCTGTCCGAGCCTACCTTAGCAGTATCGATGCGGCTAATGAATAATGCGCAGTTGCGTATAGAGTTCCAGTAGCGGCCCCAGTAATCGCCGTTGCCCATGTCGCTGCTGATATCGTTAATAGGATTGCTTCCTGCAGAAGCATCGCCATTGTACATACGGCCTGACATGATCCAGGGTTCCGCTTCCGCATCGGTGTCCCATGCCTCATCGCTCCACTCCACGGGACCTCGGCTCCAGAAAAAGTAGCGTACACCTTTTGCAGGCAGGTTATTATAACAGGTATTTAAGAAATCACCTACTTTAACACTGTCTGCAAAAACATCGTTAATCGAGATCTTGCCATCGGGAGCACTATCCAGGGCCTTTTTACAGGCGCCAGTAGCCAGCAGCAGTACCAGTATACAATATATGTAGATCGTTTTCATATCGTCAATTGTTAGAAGATCAGAAAGTAGCGTTTAGTCCGAAGCTGAACATCTTGGTTACCGTATAGCCGATAGAGTTATTGGTTTCCGGATCAAGGTGCCCCATCTTCAACTTATCCCAGGTGAAAAGGTTCTGGCCTCCTACGTATACCCGAATGCCCTTTATAGCAGCCTGTTTCAGCAATGAGGGCGGAATATTATATGCCAGCTCCAGGTTTTTCAGGCGTACAAACGACCGGTCCATGATAAAGAAATCATTGGCCTGGTGGTTGGTAGTGGTACCGGTGCTCAGCGCAGGATAAGTGATCTTCTCTCCTTTTGCATACCGCTCTGCCGTCCACGCATGCTCGTGATAGTCGAAGTACGTTCCCTGCTTGATATTCTCGTATACTCCCTGGTTCGCATAGTTCGATGAATACTGACCTACGCCCTGGAAGAAGATGCTGAATTCGAAAGCCTTGTAGCCGAGGTTCAGGCCCGCGCCATAAATAATACCTGGTATGCTACTGTATTTGATTGGCGCCAGGTCTTTGTCGTCTATCACGCCGTCGCCGTTCAGGTCTTTATAAATAAAATCGCCTACTCTAGGTGTTCCGAAACCATAAGTTGTATGTGAGAGGAACTTGTCGAGCTCTTCTTTTGAATTAAAGTAACCGTTACCGTTACTATAGTCTATTTTATATCCCCATGACTGTCCGATCGAGTAACCAGTATTGCGGTAGCGATAGGCGTATTTATCGCTGTTGATGGGTTCGTCGAGGAATTTCACGACATTATGATTATATCCGAAGTTGCCCTTGAACATTACCTGGAAATCTTTGGTGATATTCTTATGATAATTCAGTTCTATTTCAAATCCCTTATTATCAACCACACCGAGGTTTAGCTTAGGAATATTATTAAGCGGCACCCCCTGTAGCTGAGGTACGGTTCCACGACTGTACAGGATATCGGAGCGGTTTTCCAGGAAATAATCGAAAGTAATTCCCAGGTCGCCGAATAGCTCCAGGTCGATACCATAGTTTTGTTTTTTAGCAGTTTCCCAGGTAATCCTGGGGTTAGCCAGCAAACCCTGATTGATACCACCACCCAGGCTTGGCAACGGGCCGCCGCCTACGGTGATGTCACTTAAATAAAGGAAACGGTCTGAGGTGCCCAGTTTATCGTTACCTACTTTACCGTAAGAGGCACGCAGTTTCAGATTGGTGATCACGTTGTTACCTTTCAGGAAGGCTTCATTGCTGGCAACCCAGCCTGCGGACACCGCGGGGAAAAAGCCAAATCGTTTAGTGGGAGCAAATTGTTCAGAGCCATTATAACCGAAATTGAATTCCACCAAATAACGGTTATCATACGCATAGGTGGCCCTGCCGGAAAGACCGATTACATTGAACGGAATGTCGCCTCCCGTGGTTTCCCAGTAATCGCGTTGCGCCAGTATCAGGCCGCCTACAGCGTGTTTGCCGCCAAACGTCCGGTTGTAGAGGATGCTTCCCTGCATATTGATATTGTAGCGTGAGTCCGCTCCTTTAACCAGGGATATGCGGCCATCGTTGGCACGTTTCAGCGTGTAACTTAGCTCGTCGGTAGCATAATTAATAAGTGCGGTGTACAATTGTTCTGTTTTATATCCCTGCATGGCGGTAGTAGCCCTGGAATCGTAGGAGATCATTCCCTTCAGGCTCAGGCCGCGGGTAACAAGGCTGCTAAGATCCCATTGTAACCCAAGCGTGCTGTTAAGGTTGGAACGTACTTCCTTACGGTATCCCTGGCGGTTTATGACTTCGAACGCCGACCGGTCCAGATAACCCGGATCTACGACCTTTCCTTCCGGTACACCGAATCCTGCGATGGTAGTAGGACCTGGGGTAATAGGCAAAATGGTCTGGGCCTGATAAATGATGTCGGACATCATCCAGTCGGTGGACGATCCGGGGTAAGTACCAGCGGAAGGCATATTCACTTTTTCGATATAGGAACCGATGTTCAGGAATGCTTTCAGTGAAGAAGTAATCCTGTAATCGAGATTGGTGCGGAAGCTGTACCGGTCCATTTTAAAGGTGGGATTGTATCCCAGCTGTGAAGGTGACTCTGTTTTGATATTACCACCCTGGTGCAGGAAACCAGCATTGGCAAAATAAGATACCTTATCGGTTCCGCCGGAGAGGTTCATGTTCACCCTGGTCTGCGGCGCGAATCTTTTGGCGAATTCACGGTAGTAGTCGTGATCAGGGTACATATATTCTCTCACCTTTGCTTTCTGTGCGTAATCAGGATCTTTAGGATCCAGTCCGGCCAACGGGTTGGCGTATTTATCCATTATCTCCTTAGGAAAAGGCAGGGGCATATTATCGTTAGCGGAAGCTTCATTACGCAGAGCCATGTACTCGAGGGAGTGCAGGCGTTCGGGTTCCCGGGTAAATGCGGAGAAGCTCTGATCGGCAGTAACATTGAGTTCAGCGCGGCCTGGTTGTCCCCGGCGGGTGGTGATCAGGATAACGCCGTTGGCGCCTCTTACCCCGTAAACGGCGGTAGCAGAGGCATCTTTAAGAATGGAGATAGAAGCCACTTCGTTTGGATCGATGGTACGCAGGTTATCGCGGGGCACATCGTCGATAAGGATCAGCGGGCTTTTCCCATTAACAGTACCGGCGCCACGCAGGTACATGGTAGCATCATCGCGACCAGGCTGGCCGCCGGCCGACTGGATGGAGGTAAGACCTGGCAAACGCCCGGCCAGCGCGTTGGCGATATTGGCGGAGGAGCTTTGTTTCAGCTCCTTCGGGCCAACAGCAGCAACGGCGCCGGTAACGGATACTTTCTTCTGTTGTCCGTAACCTACCACCACTACTTCATTCAGTTTCTCGTTGGTGGCTGACAGTGGTACATAAAGATTGGTTCGGCCACCTACCGCTACTACCTTGCGGTTGTAGCCGATGTAGGTGAATACAAGAATGGCATCCGGCGAAGCATTAAGAGAGAACTTACCTTTTGCATCGGTTTGGGAGCCGGTGGCAGCGCCGTCTACTTTAACGGTTACCCCTGGCAGGGGTATGGTACCGGTGGAATCTACCACAGTTCCTGTAACATTGATCCTGACTTGTGCCAGTGATGGCCAGGAACAACAGACTGCTGCCAGGAACAAGCATAGCATTGCCCAGTGTTGTTTACACATGTTTCTCATGTCGTGGTCTTTTTTAGACTGTCGAAAGATGATTTTGGTCTGATAAACTTTTACTTAATAAAAACGTGGATATTTACTCTTCTTCTTTGTACAGGTAGTTAAAACGGCCGGAAGGCGCTGCATCTCCATTTACCAGGAAGTCCATGACATCTCCTTCCTGTTGCATATTATCCGACCATTTGAATTCAAAATTGAGGTGACTCTCTTTTCCTTCCAGCAACTTTCTTGGGATACGTAGTTCCAGCTGGTTACCTGTGTATTGATAATCTATCTCTGCCACTTTCTTCCAATTCCATCCCCTTATTGATTTTTCCAATATGGCTTTTTTACCCGGCGTGACCCTGTTAATGACATAGTCGTATCCTTCCCAACCTGATTTTTTGTTACGGTCGGTATCGATGAACAGCCGCATCCAGCGCGGGCTGTTGGCAGGCGTCAGGTTTTCCGCGGTTTCCACGTAGAAGTATACATATTTTTTATCCCGCGCTACCCTGGCAGCTATGATATCATTGCGGCCGGTATTATTAATATAATGAGTGCCTGCATAACCATCTGCGTCGCGGTGGAGAGTGCTGCCTTTGTGGGCGGTATAACGGGGTAATACGTCCTGCCAGTCGCTGAACTGTCCGTCGATCTGCAGGCTTTTTTCCGGTGAAACTTTCTCCGGTGCCGGCATTCCCTTAAAGCGGCGGATATTGGATACCAGCTGGTAATAATAATTATCGAGATGACCACCTTTCATTGGTTCAATATCCCTGCTGCGTTCGGTGTCAAATTCGTCGGGGAACGCATTGGGCTGTCCCTGCCAGGTATCATATCTTCCGGCCACCCATTCGTTCCAGCCGGTAACAAAAATCAGTTGCACAGGCTGTGTAAGGGCGTGATCCCACTGTTCCTGGAAGTTGAGCCCGTAGTTATGTGCATCGGGCCTGGGATCCTGGCCATGTTTGTCGGTATAGCTCCGGCCAAACGATCCCGGTGCATTCATTGCACTCAGTCCGTTGGCTTTGGTCCAGTTCTGGGAAACGCCCACCGTCATTTGTTCGAAGGTACCGTTGGCATCCTTCGCAAACCCGTGCTGAGGGTAGATTTCCAGCCATCCCCAATGGTCGTTTCGCTGTGGACCTTTATTATACACCGGCTGTCCGGGGCGGAAGGTGAAGAAATTTTTGATGTCGGGATTGTCGATGTTTTCTTCATAGGCCATGATCAGGGGCTTACCCTTCCACATAAACCACAGGTCTTTATACAAACCGGGTTTATACAAATCGTTATACAACTGATTGATGGCACTTTTAGAACCCTCTGTTGCGCCAAAAGGCAGCATAAACGCGATCTGCGGGGTTCTGATACCATTTTTCCTCGCGTCGCTGAACACCTCACAGAGACGCACATACGCAGATTTCCAGACCAGGTCGCCATTGGTACAATCGAACATGATCATATCCACACCTGCATCTGCCAGCATTTCCGCATGTTTCCAAACCACCCATTTATCGAGGTTGGAATAGAATCCGAATAAAGGCTCATTCCAGAAAAACTGTACATCCTTTTTCGGCCAGGCGGGATCATTGAAATTAGCCAAAGCACCGGGATGTTGCTGCAGGAAAGCAGTGGTATTGACCGGTTTCAGTTTCCTGGCCATTTCGGCATGCCAGGTCCAGTAGAACATACCTACGAAACGATCAGATTTAAGTGGACCGGCTTCTTCATAAGTTGGTAATTTCCTGCCCAGTGCGTCCGTAGCAGGCAATGAGGCGGAGTAATTTTCAAGAGGCTGCTGACCCAGCACACTTGCGCCAGTAGACATGAGTATAAGGGAGCAACAGCAATACTTTAGTAGCGCTTTTTTCATATAGTGGAATCTGAAGTGCCGATTGTTACCTGCTGCTGCGGCGAAAGTGCTCATTCCAAAATAGTGTGTACAAGAATTCCCAGACGGCAGATAAAGTACCCAATATTACCAGCAAAAAACCGCTTCAGCAACCTGCTCTGTCATGGACCATCCTGCACTATCCTGTAAAAAAGCAAAGGTCACGGGATAAGTGTACCCGCGACCTTTATTTATAGATTATATCAATCGAACGTCAATTAAACCTGTTCATCAGATCATCGAAGCGTATATGCTCTGTTGACATATGCGCCGGGCTTCCGTACCTTTTCAGGTATTTCCATTTGAGCCCTGGTTCGATGAATTGCGGAGCTATTGTTCCACCCAGCCGGTGAACAGTTCTGTTGGTTAGCCGATGGTAATCATTCTTATAGATTTCGAAAGTCTGGCAGGGAAAACCTTTTCTCAGGCGGAAATCAGCATCCCACAGATACAGGATATTGTCTTCTTCAAATTCCACCATATAAAGATCGCCTTCATCTTCATACTCTGGGGCAACAGCTACCTGCAAAGCTTTGACCAGGGTCACTTCCAGTTCATTATCCATCAGCAGCTGATTAACTTTCATCAGTCGTTTCTGACGCAGCCGGCGCTCTTTGAAAATTTCATAGGGCGCCATGATCACAAATATGAAGCACAGCACGGCCAGTGTTCCCATGACGAATAACCCCAGCCCTTTGCCTATCCACAGGGCAGCATCAGCAAACGCAATTCCTGTCAGCAATATGAACAGGAAGTGGTAAGCCCGGTACCTGGATTTTTTTCTCTTCGACAATAATCTTTTCAATTTATTCAAGGCACGTATTTCATCAGCATAGAGCGATCTCCGGATAAGTTTCATAAAAATTGTACAGGAATTTGCGTGGTTATCTCCGATGGATGCGTAACATAAAATTTGCGCCGAAAAGATAGTGAATTTTGCGGAGGAATCTGATATTCTGCGATGAAAATACAGTGGCTTACGATTTTTGCCGGATATATTTTTTCAGATAGATGCCTGTTTGTGAGTGTTCACAGTTGAGTATTCCGGCAGGAGTGCCTGCAAACACCACCTTGCCGCCATCGCGGCCGGCGCCCGGCCCCATGTCGATGATCCAGTCGGCCACACTGATCACATCCAGGTTATGCTCAATAGCGATGACCGTACTGCCGCCATCCACCAGTTTGTTCAGCAGGCCAATCAGGCGGTCGACGTCCGAGAGGTGAAGTCCGGTGGTAGGTTCGTCGAGCACATAAATGCTGCCGCTATTCCCCAGCTCTGTTGCCAGTTTGATACGTTGACGTTCTCCGCCGGAAAGTGAATCCAGTGGTTGCCCGAGGGTGAGGTAATCCAGCCCGGTTTCGTGTAGCCGTTGCAGTGTATTATTGATGTCTGTTTCCTCAAAAAAGCTCAGGGCTTCTTCTACATTCAGTTTGAATACTTCGTCGATGTTCTTTCCTCTGAGTCTATATTGCAGTACCTCTTCTGTAAAACGTTTGCCATGGCATACTTCGCAGGTACTTGCCATAGCATCCATAAATGCCAGATCGGTGTAGGTGACGCCCAGTCCTTTACAGGCGGGGCATGCGCCGGCGCCGTTAAAGGTAAACATGCCCGCGTTTACTTTATTGCTGCGGGCAAACAGCTGGCGGATCGCATCAGCCATTCCGGTATAGGTGGCGGGGTTAGACCGTACCGAACCCGGGATAGCATTCTGGTTGATGCAAACCGTTTCGGGGTACAGGCGAGGCAAAACGCCGTTAATCAGGCTGCTCTTTCCGGAGCCGGCTACACCGGTTACCACCGTCAGCACGCCGGTGGGGATATCGATATCCACGTCACGGAGGTTGTGCAGAACGGCGCCCCTGATTTCGAGGAAGCCGGAAGCCTTTCTGACAGGGCGGTTGACCGGTAGTTGCTTGCGTAAGCAGGCGCCAGTAAGGGTGGCTGATTGTATCAGTCCTTTTACTGAGCCCTGGAATACTATTTCGCCGCCGTGTTTACCTGCTCCCGGCCCCATGTCGATAATATGGTCTGCGATGGTAATCACATCCGGGTCGTGTTCTACAACGAGTACTGTATTTCCTTTGTCCCGGAGTTGTTGCATGAGCTCATTGAGTTGGTGAACATCGCGGGCATGCAGACCGGTGCTTGGTTCGTCGAAAATATAGAGCATATCGGAGAGGCTGCTACCGAGGTGGCGCACCATTTTCACGCGTTGCGATTCTCCGCCGGAGAGTGTAGCAGTTTCCCTGCTGAGGCTGAGGTATCCGAGGCCGATATTAATCATGTGGGTCAGCCTTTCCCTGATGGCCGCTACCATGGTTACTGCCAGAGGATCAGTGATGCTTTCTATTTCGTGAATAAGATCGCTGATTTGCAAGATGGCATAATCGGCGATATTTCGTTCGTTGATGCGACAACTCCTCACTTTTTCATTTAGCCGGGTGCCGCTGCATGTAGCACATTCACCTCTGGTCACCACCTGTTTCAGGGCTGCCTGCAGTGTTTTCTTATCTTCTTCCGGCTCCTTATCCAGGAAGCGTTTAGTAAAACGCGGAATAACACCTTCGTATTTAGCAGAAGGCCACCATCCGGGCGCCGGATTAGCGGGTTTGATCTCCTCCGAATAAAGTAACAGCTGCCACTCATTGTAAGAATACTGTTTCAGTGGTTTATTGTTATCGAAATAGCCCGACATGACGTACCGTTTCCACAATGCGGTACCGGGACCGAAAGCGGGGAAACGGATGGCGCCTTCATTCAGCGATTTATTCCGGTCGAACAATTTGTTGATATCGACGGTAGTTACTGAGCCTATGCCATTACAAACAGGACACATACCTTCCGGATGATTAAAGGAGAATACATGTGAGTATCCGACAAAAGGCCTGCCTATACGGGAAAACAGCAGTCGCAGCAACGATGCAATATCGGTAGTGGTACCTACCGTAGAGCGGGCATTTCCACGTATCTGTTTCTGATCAACAATAATAGCAGGGCTCAGGTTTTCCAGCAGGTCTGCCTCGGGCTGCCCGTAATGAGGCAATCTGTGACGGATGAAGCTACTGAAAGTTTCGTTCAGCTGGCGTTGTGCCTCCGCGGCAATCGTATCAAACACGAGCGATGATTTCCCCGATCCGGACACGCCCGTTAACACGGTGATCTGCCTCTTTGGTATGCTGACATCAATATTTTTAAGGTTATTCTCTCTGGCGCCTTTAACAATGATCATATCTCGTTTTCCCATCTCTCTAAAAAATTTAAATAGTTAACAAAGTTAATCATTAACTTTGTTAACAAATAAAAATATGCCGAAGCCACCAGTAGCAGATCAGTTCGAACAGGCTTATACAGATCTGCAATGTTTAATTATAGCGCAGGTCAATAAATTCAGTTCGGAGAAACTGAGTGCCACGCAATACCTGATTCTGGATGCGATCATCCGGAACGGGCACACCAGTACAGGCGATCTGGCGAGGCAGTTCCGGATCTCCCCTCCTGCTGTATCGCGTCATATAAAGAAGTTAATGGAGGATGGTCTTATTGTTCAGAAACGCGACGAAACCGACAGGCGTATTTATTACAACGCTGTGACGGCCAAAGCTGTAAAGCTGGTAAGCCAGGCTAAGAAGATGCGAAAAACGATGTCGTTGCAGATACAGCAGGTGCTATCGGAAAAAGATTGCAGGGAGTTTGTGAGGATTTGCAGGTTGATTACAGAGAAAATAGAGATAACCTAATCAATATGAAATCTTTTGACCTTTCCATCCAGTGGTACGTAAAAATTGTTCCCAATTGAGGGTATTTTGATTTATCCTTCTGCTCCACAGCAGGTCACGGTCTTCCCTGAAATATCCATATTCTACTGCATATTCTACCATCCCTGTAATTTCCTGTACCAGCATCTCATTTGAACTGAATTGCGGAAAATGATGCAACAATTCCTCCCGCGTAAATGCAGCACTATATACAGCTTTCCTGCCAGTTACGCTGATAAAAGTATCGACCATTTCCCGGGGAGAAATAAAATCCCCGATAACAGGGAGAGATTTGCCAGCATACAGATCCGGATTCGATATAATTTCCAAAACAGCGGGGCCAGTGGCAGTAAGAGGGTCAACAAAGGGTGCACGGAAGTCTTCAGGTAAATAAACAGGAAATACAAGCGTATCTCCTTTCATGACTGGTGTATAGAATTCAATCAGATTCGTGTAGAAGAACGCCATGTAAATAAAAGAACTACTGACTGGCAGTGTACGGATATATGCTTCGATGTTAGCCTTATCGGTAAAATGCGGGGCAAATTTTTTCCCGTTGGTAATTTTATCTACGTTCTCTAAACTGCTAAAAACAATATGTGGAACACCGGCTTCAACAGCAGCATCAGCCAGTTGTTTGCCCAACTCCAGCTCGTAAGTTGCCGGTGGCGCAATGTTAGGCGTCATTAAGAAAACGCTATCCGATCCCTGAAATGCTTCTGCAAACTCTTTTTCATGCCCAGGTTCAAGAGGTAAATTTATAAGCTCGGCTCCCAGTCCGGCCAATCTGAGTGCCTCCGGCGCATCCACCCGGCGCGTAATACCGCGTACCCGATAACGCCCACTCTGTAACAGCGTACGCGCGGTGCTAAGGCCTTGCTTGCCCAAAATACCGGTAACCGTGATTAACGGTTTATCTTTTTGTATCATTCGTCGTACTTTTTTATTCTTACTATAATTATTTTAGTCACAAAACTATTTTTAGTTAAATACATTTGCAATAACTATCGAAATGGATAGGTTAAAAAAGAAGCAAATGAAAACAGAATGTATTGGTGATTATGTGAAACTGAAAGGGAAGATTTACCCTTGTACAGTAAGCCTTACAATGGATTTGGTGGGTGGGAAATGGAAGGTGGTTATTCTTTATCATTTAAAAGATGAGGCAAAAAGATATAGCGAACTCCGTAAAGAAATGCCGTCAGTTACAGAAATGACATTGAGTCTGCAATTGAAGCAATTGGAGAAGGATGGGTTAGTGTCGAGAAAAGTCTATGGCAAAAAACCTCCCGTAAAGGTTATTTATAGCTTAACTGATTTTGGAAAGACATTTGTTCCCGTTCTGGAAGCCATTACAGCATGGGGTAATAAGATCGCCAGGGAGCATGGTGAATTTGTAAACGCTTCCTGATATCGGGTATCCTTCGAACTTTTTATTTTATCAGGCGTTAAAATACTATCAGAATTGTCTGACTTTTGGTAATATAACACTTTTTTCATATACGCGCAACTGTATGATGTACAAGTCATTGTAAGGTTCTCAATCTGGTATCTCTTACCTATCTCTTACCTATCTCTTACCTATCCTTTACCCCTCGATGTGGCAACCTTGTCTTTGCTCCATCCTGAAATCAGTACTTTTTTCTCTATTGAAAAATTCTCATTTGCTGCACATTTTTTCTCATTTGGTGTGGATTGTTTGATAAAAAAATTCATCAACTTTGAATTGTTAAGCGTTGGATGTTACAGGAGTATACGGTCAATCATTATTTCCCATTAAAGAGGAAGCCAACGTAAACAAGAGGAGAAAAAGCGTTGGACCAGGACCATTAGAGGAATACTTCAACTTCAGGTATACACCCAAAGAATAATTCGATTTTCAGCATTTACGATGCGGATAAACCAGCGCTTACTTACAACTTCCATAAGAGAAGTCATATACATTCGGACTACCACCTTTACCAGTAGACATCGCCACTGCTGCTACCCTTCCGGCTTTATCATAAGTATAAGATAAACTACGGGTAGTAATAATTTTCCGGTCGTCCATTTTCGGGACGTGGAATGTTTGCGTCATCACATAACTGGTTAACAAATGCGTATTGGTCATAGGAATAAACTGCCAGGGCATCCGCGCAAAAGCGGTCATGGGTCCTCCGCCTGATAGTACTTCCAACTTGCTGACATCAAAGCTGGGGATCAGTGTCGCTTCCGCGGTTACACCGTTTTCTTCTAAACTTTTGGATGTCCATTTTATAAGAGTCAGGTCGCCGCTGTTGTTATAGATGTAATCACAAAGCTGGATACTGTTGGGGGCATAGTTGTCGTACCTGACGATTTTCCCTTCCTTATTAATCGTTACTTTATGTGTTGTTCCTGTTTCGAAATCTTTAGTATCATTCATCGTAATAATAAAACCGCCAGTCCCGTTCCCGGAGACATTTACCTGCAACAGGCCACCAACGGGCAACTGCAGACCATTTAAAGTGCTCAACGGTACTGAACCGGCCATATCTTTCTGGCTGCTGATACCAGTTATAGCGTTTAACTTCGCTGTTTTATCGTAGTCGAGAACAACAGTGGCGCCGCTTCTTCCGGCTTTGTGAGAGGAAATCGTTACCTGGCAAACCTGGCTGTATACGGCATCTGATAGCAGGATATTAAAAAAGAACAGCCAGCCGTAATATTTTGTACAATTCTTCACTATTGATGAGATGATTATCATCCCACAATAATGGCGAATACCTGTGGCATGGAATAGTAAAAAAACGCAATTCTCCGCAACAAAGGTTAAAGATCGGGGGCTCCCAGCACGGTAATATCTTCCCGGAGCGTTGGCATTTGTTTGAGGAAAGTATTGGGCGTTTCGCCGGCAAAAGCTTTAAAATCTTTAATAAAATGCATTTGGTCGTAATACCCGCAGGCATGGGCGATGGATGTCCATCGTTCCGCAGGCATGGCCATCTTCAGGGCCAGGGCGTGGTTAAAACGGATAATACGGGAATACAGTTTGGGCGAAAGTCCCACCTGCCGGGAAAATTTATTTTCAAAGCTCCGAAAGCTCATATTCGCCTGGTTGGCAAGCCATTCCATGTTGACAAGTCCTTTTCCGCCAATAATATGGTTCACTACTTTATCAATGCGGCAGTCGCCGATGCCGGGATTCTTCCACAGGCAGGACAACAGGAACCGATCTGTAAACTCCTTTAATTCATGCAAGGTTCCTGCTTCCTGGAGCTGTTCCTGCAGCAATGCCAGCGGTGAGCCCAGCACGGCATCTCCTTCAAGCAATTCGTTTGTCATTGCCTGTACTTCCGTACCGAATATCCTATGAAATCCTCCGGCCTTAAATTCGATCCCGAATAGCTGATACCCGCCGCTAAAGGACAAGTGCCCTGCATAGCCGGTTTGCATACCCAATAGCTGTCTTTCCCGTGTATTCACTGCCGTTACCCGTCCTCCTGCAACAAAATAAACCGGGTCAGCACTCAGCCAAAAAGAAAGGAATATGCCCGGGGCAGCGGGAAGTGCTTTACACATTTCCTCACCATTTGTATCAAATTGCCGAAGGTTGTAACAGCGGATATGGTTCCGTAAAGCGGCAGCGGGGATTAGTTCAGTGGTTTGTACCATAGTTTTTTATGAGCACCACTTTAAATATACATATTTTACCTGCAAGTCTGATCCGGCATATCATTTTACCTGCAATGAGTATCTGTCATAATGCTGCATTTGAAAGTGGGGCATATGCCAGTTAAGCTATACGCCTGCTCTCAGACCTTCGCCCAATATTAAATTTAACGCCATTTTAAAACCTAATTTTGTTTTTTATGCTAAAACGTTTAACTTAATATTCAAATCGAGAGCATAGTTTCATTCCGAAGATTAATAACTCGTTAGCCTGATAGTATTTCAATAGCATTGTTTGTGTTTTCAACATCGGAATGACTCACCGGAAGAAGCGACTGGCAGCGCTTCCTGGAAGGAGCTTACCACAATTATTGTCAACTGATCAGCAATGAGTACCCGTTATCACGACTAACGGGGACGTTATACCCTTGTCATCACTTATCATTATTACTATACTTTAAAACTATCCACTTATGATTTACAGAAAACAGTTAACCTGGTTGGGAGTTATCATGACGGTGACTACCCTGCTGACCAGCTGCACAAAAACATTGCAAAACGCAGGTCCCGATCAGATTACCGGGACTAAGAGTATGGCCGCCCAGTTGACCGCTGGTTCCAGCAGTCTTATTACTTACAAGAACAGCCCTCACCACATATTTGTAGGCTTCCTGGTGGGCGATGGTGCTGATAGTCCGGATGCCTATAATCCTGCAAATTCGCCTGACAGTGTTGACTTCCTCGAATTTTTTGCCGGCAATGATCCCAACAGGGCCGACTGGCGCGCGGCACAGGCGAAAGGAACAAGGATTGTAGTCTGCCACTTTTTATCCGATGCCTGGTTCGATGGTTCTTCCAAAGATCCCGCAACGCCCAATTCAACAGCAACAATTCCTAATTCCGGCAGCACCTACGATCACTGGGCGCAGGCTATGTACAACAAACATATTGTAGCCGACTCGCTGGATGGAATAGATCTGGATATAGAATCTGGGACCATCGGAGGTCAGGTATCCGCTGCCAGTGTTCCTAACCTGTTAGCATCGGTAGCGAAATACTTCGGGCCTAATTCTACCTCCGCTCCTACCCTGAGCATGGGAAAAAAGCCGGTGTTCTTTTATGATACCGACGGATCCGCTGACAACAACACTTATATAGGCACGAAAAGTAATTATGACTATGTGTTATTCCAGGCATATGTGAATGGTAATCATTACTGGAGTGGCAGCGGTACGCAGGATTTTGGTCCATTGATAAGCGGGTATGGAGCCGACAAACTCATTTACCTGGTGAATGGCGACGACTTTAGCACAAGTATGACGGATGCCCCCACTGTATCTTTATTAAGTTACGCCCAGTGGGTAGTCCAGAACAATGGCATCGGCGTAGGTGCATACCGGATGAGCCGCGATTATCTTCATACGCCTCATTTTGCCGCATCAAGACAGGCGATACAAATCATGAATCCCGCCAATGCCGGCGGTGGTATTGTTTCCGGCGGCACCTACAAGATTATCTCAGCTGTGAACAATAGCAGTTTGCTCGATGTAACCGGGGGTGGTACAACAGATGGTACGCTTGTGGAACTATGGAGCAATAACACTCCTACCTCCACTAATCAGGAATGGGTGCTAACAAGCCTGGGCAGTGGATATTATAAACTACAACCTGCCAACGCCGCCGCTATGGCTATGGATGTCAGTAACTCAGGTACCGCTGATGGAACACAGGTACAGATTTATACCAGCAACAATACCAACGCGCAGAAATGGCTGATCTCTCCGGTAGCAAACGGATATTACACGCTCAGTCCTGCATGTGCTCCGGGTTCCAGACTGGATGTAAATGCGCAGGGAACTGCTAATGGCACCAAGATACAAATCTGGACAGCAAACAATACGGTAGCACAGAACTGGAAATTAGTACAACAATAAAAAAATTACGGACCAAAGCGAGTGATTTTAATGAAGATATATCACTCGCCTGGTCCGTAATTCGTCATTGTATTCCTGATGCTTAATTCTCCAGATTCAGAATTTCTATTTTCCTGAAGTCCACCGGCTGGCCTTCGCTTTGCAGGGCTATATAACCTTTCGATAACAATTTGCCATCTATTTTAATGGCGGGATCATAGTTATTTACAACACCACCGCCAATCTGAGGCTTGGAGTACTGCAGAACAGTATCGCCATTGATGATATGAGTGACGAGGGAATCGCCGAGTACGATGAGCTCACCTTTTACCCATTGATCGCCGTCGTAAGTTTTTGAGCTGGATTGAATACAATGATCGGGTTCCAGCCGGCCTTTGTAAACAACGTTTGTACCAGGGGAACACATGTTTCCGGTAGGACGGGGTTTGCCATCGCCGAGGCCACCGAGCAGCTGCATCTCCACGGAAATGGGCCAGTCCTGCTCTTTAGGCATGGTATGTGGATCCTGGGAATGAAACATCACGCCACTGTTCAGCAGCGTGTATTCGGGAGCGGTAGGCTCCCATTTGCCCACGAAGCGGTATTCGAACTTCAGGTGATAGTGGGAATAAGGTTGTTTGTAATAGAGATGTCCGAACTGCTCATTGAATTTGCCGCCGTATTGGTCGTACCGCACTTTGATGATGCTGTCTTCCACCCGGAAAGTATTCCCGAAATTATCGCCCACATCATGATGATGAATCTTCACGATCCAGTCGTTGATATCCTTGCCATTAAACAGCGATACCCATTGCTGCTGGTGCCGGGGTGCCTCCCCGCAAGCTGAGAAAAGAACCGCAGCAAGTACAGTCTTGAAAAGTTTGTTCACTTTGAAATAGTTTTTCATAACGCAGAGAATTAACCGGCTACAAAATAGGTTTTTAAGATTAAGATCAAAAGGATTTATATCAGAACCATCACCTATTATCCCTGATATTTTTCGAGCCAGGAAAATTACACTACGCCTGAGCCGGCTCCTTTTCCGTAAAGGATTTCTTATTTTAGATGCTGACCATTAACTGATACAGTATAACCATATCAACACCTGATAAGCACACCTATATGTTTTAACACCATATCCATTATTAACTTAAACCACATCAAAATGAAAAACCTATCTATTGTAGTTTTGCTGACCCTCGTGTCGCTAACCGCATGCGTAAAGGATCCTTCCTCCAACAATCCTCCGGGTGGCAATGAAAAAAAATATCCGGTAAGCCTGTCGGTAAATGCATGGGCACAGTCGCACGGCGACATGTACGCCCGCAAGCTTTCAACGGAGTCTGTTTTCGCCAGAGAAATCGACAGTTTACGCGGAAAGATCGGCTACCTGTTGTATCGTGTATGGGACGCCAACACGCAGAAAGGCATCAGGAGCATTTACCAGGATATCCGGCGTGATACCGGTTTCGGTCATATCCTCGATACATTGCCGGCAGGAAGATATATTATTACCCTGCTTGCCTCGAGAGATTCCGTATTCCCGGCAACCGCTACGCTGGCGTTCCGTGATCAGAACGGAGCCACGGATATATTTTACAAAAAAATGGAACTCAGTGTAACCGGTCCCGTTAGTCAGGCGGCCAACCTCGACAGAGTTATTTCTAAAGTGCACGTTACTATAAAAGACAGAATTCCTTACGATGCATCTAAATTCAGCTTCAGTTATGGTTATGAAACAATGTCAGCACATTTTGATATATTAATGGGCCAGGCAACCAATGGCAGCATGATGCCCTGGTACGATACCAAAACAATCCCCATCCCGGATTCACTGAAGGGGACCAGTAATTTTCAATTTGATGTCTACCAATTGAATAACGGTACTGTTACCACAACTATTGATATTGGATGTTTAGACTCAACTGGCAAAGGAATAGCCGCAAAGGGCATACAAAGTGTAATACTTAACCGGAACCAGGTTACTTACCTGAGTGGTAATCTGTTCACTAATTATCCCGGAGGAAGCGATGGCGTCTCCGTAGGTGTAAACGACCAATGGATAAAGGATAGCGTAAAAGTAAATTTCTGACGGTCAACTCAGTGATTGAAAATACCAGCAGGGCTTCCGGTTGGTGTTCCGGAAGCCGCTGGTATAAATATTACTTTACAGGTATTTCCCGAAGTATATGCAACAGATAATTATAGAAGCGCTCTACAGATGATATCTGCACGGTTTCATCAGGTGAATGGGCGCCATGAATAGTGGGGCCAAATGAGATCATATCCAGTTTGCCATTGAAGTGTGCACCCAGTATACCACATTCCAATCCGGCATGTACCGCACCTACTTTAGGTGTATGCGGGAAATGATCCTTGTAAAGCGCCAGCATTTGTTTCAGGATAGCGGAATCCGCGTCGGGCTTCCAGCCGGGGTATTCACCGCTTTGTTCTACCTCACAGCCCATATTTTCGAATGCCGCACTCACTGCATTGGCTACATCTTCTTTGGTAGAATCAACACTGCTGCGCTGCAGGGATTGCGTAATAAAGGATCCCTCTTTTACCACTACCTTCGCCAGATTAGTAGATGCTTCCACGAGTCCGGGTATATCCGGGCTCATTCTGAAAACGCCATTGGGCGCGGCATAAACAGCCCTCAGCATTTTCCGGAAGAACGAAGCTTCCATCACCAGCGCAGGATTTGCGGCGGGCTTGCATTCCATTTTGAATCCGGGTTCAATACTTTTGTACTCCTCTCTCATCACTTCTCCAAACGATTTTACGAAAGCCGTAAACGCAGGTGCTTCCGACGCGGAAACCGCCAGCAATGCGGTGGATTCGCGGGGAATGGCGTTGCGCAAACTTCCACCTTCAAGACTTGCAAGCTGAATACCAAATGCGTCGCTGGCCTTAAACAGAAAGCGGTTCATCAGTTTATTTGCATTTGCCCTGCCCTTATTAATATCCATACCAGAATGGCCTCCCATCAATCCTCTGACAGTTATAGCAAACGAAACAATATCAGCCGCAGGAGCTACCTGATTGTAAGTAGCGCTGGTATTGGTATCCAGACCGCCGGCGCATCCTATGGTCAGCTCCTCTTCTTCCTCGGTATCGAGGTTCAACAGTATGGTACCGGTAAATTGAGAGGCATCCAGCTGCTTGGCGCCGGTCATCCCGGTTTCTTCGTCGATGGTGAACATGGCTTCCAGTTGTGGATGCACAGCTGCTTTATCGGCCAGTATCGACATAATTGTGGCCACCCCGATACCATTGTCGGCGCCCAGCGTAGTGCCGCGGGCTTTTACCCAATCGCCATCTACATACATATCAATACCCTGTGTATCGAAATCGAAAACGGAATCGCTGTTTTTCTGATGAACCATGTCGAGATGCGATTGCAGGATCACCGTTTGCCGGTTTTCCATACCGGGAGAAGCGGGTTTGCGTATCATCACATTTCCTACGGCGTCCCTATGGGTTTCCAGGCCCAGGCTTTTACCGAAATCTTCTATGAAGGCAATTACCCTCGCTTCCTTTTTAGACGCCCTGGGAATGGCATTCAGTCGCGAGAAATTCTCCCATAAGTGTTTTGGTCGTAGATCTTTTAGTTCCATTCGTTTTACAAGTTATAGGCCGAAGGTAATTTTTTTAATGTATTTTGAACTGTAATAATCCAACCCTATGTCTTTTTTTAAGAAAATATTCGGAAGAAAAAAAACACCGGTAGCTACCGGTCAAGAGCCTGTGCCTGAGCCAATATGGATTCAGGCCGACAGTAATCCATGGAAAGTTCAGGTGCTGGATATACGCCCGGTCACTGATGGAATGCTATCGTTCTCAAAGGAAAAGGAGCACGCGGAAAATGCCATGTCTTACAGTGATGAAGATGGCTCTTCTTTCGAAGGCATACTTCCGGCTGAAGCCAGAAGCTTTGATATCAATATCCGTTTCAACACAGCCGGTATATTACCTGACGGCGTGATGTTTCTACCTACTGCCATGGAAGATAAGTGGGCGATTTTTTTGCACCGCGATAAGATCATTTTTGTACGCAGCTGGCTCCGGGATGTTTTCGCGATAGCAGATGTGGTGAAAGAACCCGATAATTTATACATCACTCGTATCACTGGTAGTTTCCCGGAAGATATGCAGCTGGATGATGTCACGGCTATGCTGCGTTTTCTGCTTATTTCCCATGTGATCGGCGAAACCTGTCCGGCTCCTGTGTCCCGGGAAATGGCGGAACATCCTATCCAGGCGGCCAATACAGCATTCTCTCTTTATGGCCGGCATGCCACTATAGCTGTTTTCAGCGCTTACCAGGCACAAACCAATACACCGTTGCGCACAAATACGCTCCTGCATATAGCAACAGCCCGGGGAGATATTGATGGTATCCGCCAACAACTGGCTGCAGGAATTCCTGTGGATTGCCCGGGTACTGATGGTATGGCGCCGATGTACTGGGCGCTGGTGCAGAACAATACCGACGTATTCCGGGAATTGCTGCTAAATGGGGCCGATATAGACACGAGGACCGGCGAAGGCAGCACTCCCCTGATGCATGCAGTACAACGCAAAAATGCCGGGCATGTAGCGTACCTGATAGCGTCAGGCGCGAATATAAATGCCATGGATAACCGGGGCTTTACCGCACTGCATAGGGCAGCCGAAATGGGATTGGTAAACATCGTCAGGCTACTGTTGGAAAAAGGAGCTGATAAAAATATTGTGGCACAGGGTGAAACAGCCATGTCACTCGCTGCTAAACGTAACGAAGAAGAAGTACAGCAACTTTTAAATTAATTTCGGAAGATATATAACGCAGCCGTTTACACGCTGATTACGTTCTATTTAGCGTATATTCTATACCTTTACCGGTATAAAGCATATCCGTATGCAATTGCAGGAAGCTATTTCACTGATAACATATGAGCAGCCGGCCAATGCAGCGCCACAGACCTGGGCGGACCTTGGTTGCGGCAGCGGACTGTTTACATACGCGCTGGCCCACCAGTTGCCGGTACACAGTACCGTATATGCCATTGATAAAACCAAATCGGTACTGGAGGCACATCCTAATCCCCGGCATGTAACCATACACCAGCAGCACCTGGATTTTGCAAAAAATGAGTTACACCTGCAGGACCTGGATGGTATCTTAATGGCTAATTCCCTGCACTATGTGGATCATAAAGTAAGACTAATCAACCGGCTTAAAGCAGCACTCAAAGAAAACGGTATCTTCCTGATTGTGGAATATGAAAGCCGCGCTGCCAATCCCTGGGTGCCCTACCCGGTTACAGAAGCCGCACTTAAAGATATGTTCAGGGAAGCCGGGTTTAACGATTTCCTGCACCTGGGTCAGCGGCCGTCTGTTTTTGGCGCCGGTGACATGTATGCAATGATTGCCCGGCAAAAATGACGCTGATAACTACTTCTTCCCTATTCTCATTAGCCAGCGCGCAAATGCACCTATTTTCCTCACACGACAGTTATGAAAAGAAGTCATTAACCAACGGCCGTCTGGTTGCTTTTCCCACACTGTAGTATTGATCGACTGGCGGCTTTGCGGAGCCTGTTTCTGCCAGCGGAAACGAATGGCGCCATGTGCAATTACTATAGCCACGTTGTTGTCCAGGAACCTGATGTCGTCGATGGAGCCTTCCAGATGGGCGCCCCGGAACATAAAATTATCCATCAGCTCTTCATGCACCTGTATATATTCATTTCTTCCTCTCAATAACATACCATTAAAGGTAACGTACGTGCAGTCGGGAGTCAGGTAATCAGCGGCAGCCCTGAAGTCCAGTGTTTCAAAAGCGCTGCAGACAGCGTTGTTTGCCTCGCGGATAGCGTTGGATGCAAGTTGTGTATTCATATTTGAATAATATGTACACAAAGCTAAAAAGCCCCGAAGCGGCGAGGAATATCAGTTAGGCTTATCGCCCGTTTTTATCGGTAAATGCCTTGCCTGCGCCGGTGAATATCATTTGTATAAATGCTGATCCTGTATGTAATCGATCCCGTGTTTTTTCAGATAGTCGATTCCCCAGCTACTAACAAATTCGTAAAGGGGCCCAAGCGATTTTCCATCTTCCGACAAAAAATATTCTACTCTGTAAGGTTTTTCTGACAACACCTCTTTTGCAACCAGGGAGTCATTTTCTCTATTGATTTTATTAACTTAGAAAAATGACAACAGGCAAAAACATTCCATCATTGTATGAATGGGCCGGCGGAATGCCGGTATTTGAAAAACTTACAGACGAGTTCTACAAGAAAGTGGTTCCCGATGAGCTGCTGGGCCCGGTATTCAAACATATGAGCAAGGAACATCAGCTGCATGTGGCACATTTTATTGCAGAAGTTTTTGGAGGTCCGAAGACCTACAGCAGTAGCGAAGGCTCTCATTTCGCGATGATTCAGAAGCACCTGGGCAAACATCTGACAGAGCAGCATAGGAAAAGATGGGTGGAATTGCTGCTGGAAACAGCGGATGAACTACAGCTACCGGATGATCCTGAATTCCGTTCCGCTTTTGTGGCGTATATTGAATGGGGTACCAGAATTGCAGTGATCAATTCGCAGGATGGCGTAGTGAATGCTGATCCGGAACAACCAATGCCCAAATGGGGCTGGGGAGAACCGGGAGGACCGTATGTTCCGTAGAGAATTCCTAATTCGGAATTTCTTTTCGGAACACCAATATTTCATCCAATGGTACATCAAATGTTTGCTTCGATGGACCTTTGATCAGCCGGCCTTTGTACCTCCATTTCCCTTTTGGGAAAACCACGCTGCGTTTATTGTCCGGTGTTACTACAGGAGCTACCATCAGCTCATCACCCAACAGGAACTGATCTTTTACTGTATCATAACCCTGACCGGGATAATCGAACTCCAATGGTTTTACAGCAGGCATACCAGTGCGTGCAGCGTCGCTTACTGCTTTCAGGATATAGGGCAGATACTCCTCCCTGATGGTAACTGCTTTCCTGACTGCCTGCTGGTCGGCATCATCGAGCACTCTCCAGGGAGCAGCAGAAAACTGCATCATAGGCATCAGGGCATGGCATTGCGCCGAGCGTACAAACAGCCGCTGATCTACTTTCGTTTTCTCGTTGAAAGAACCGGACTGTCCTCCGCCGATCATATCCGGACAGGTGAAGGTATATCCCAGCAGCTGTTGTGCAATGGTACCCGGAATCAACCGTTGCAGATCACTCCAGGTATGTTCCTTGTCTGAAAGGCGCTGTACCAGCGGCTGTCCGCCCATCTTCCACATGGCCCTGTATTCGTTGAGGGCGTATTTTAATCCAACGGTTGCCCAAAGGCGGCAATGCTCGGTTGGCAATACATTTTTATATGCCGTCAGGCCGGGATGATCGTAGAAATAAGGATCCCCAGCGTCGAATTTGAAACCATCCACCTGATATTCCTGTTGCAGTAAATCGTAACGCTGCCGGAGCCACTGCATGGCATCAGGATTCGTCAGATCGAGGCAGGCACTGAACCCATCCCACCATTGAATGATGTATGGTTTGGAAAGATGTTCCCATGCCTGCTGATTTTTACCTTCATTATCGAGCAGCAGGTATTTATTTCCCAGCAGTACCTGGTACATTTTGCTATCGGGAGCGATGAAAGGGCAGGTCCACAACATTACTTTGAAGCCCATAGCATGTAAGCTATCCATCATCCGTCGGGGCTCGGGGAAAGTGTTGCGGTCGAAGTCAAAGGCACCATGATAGGCTTCCCATCGGTTATCGATCATCAATACTCCGGGGGGATAATGATGTGCGAGCAGTTTCCGGGCATAGGCCATGACCTTGTCCTGCGTAGGATTATCGAGCAGCTCTATCCAAAGGTTGTATTGCGGGGCTTTCAGCAGGAGGCTGTCCGGCCATTTTCCGGAAGAAGGAAAGAAAGCAGTTGAGCTGTGCCGGTATGCCGATGCCAGGGAATTGCCGGCTGCTCCGGATTTCACCTCTCCCGAGGCGTGGGTGATTACCACACTGTCATTCCTGAAATGATAGGCAAAAGGCTGTTCGCTCCATATCCATCTTCCACGGTTGGAAATCAGCAGGCCGGCGCTTTGATTGTTAGAGACATCTCCATTGAGATCGAAACTAAATGAGTCGTGGCCATAAGGCGCCTTAGCGGCGTATTCAACGGCTCCACCCCACCAGGATTCACCGGGCAAACACTTCCAGGCCGATTGTGCATCTGCTGAAAAACTGCTGGCAAGGAGCGTACCCGCCAGAACACCTATACTGATTCTCATCTTGCTATAATTTTCAATGTTCACTTAAACGCTAAAGTAATCAAGAAAAAAGAGAATCAGCGGGTTATTTTTCCGGCAGATTTACCGGAGAAACAGATGCGCCAGGCAAATGATTGGCTTCAATGCTCATTGCGACTGGTTTCTCCGGTAAACAGGTGTGCTAACGGCAACGATTATACGATATTACCTTGCAGGAACTACTTTATACAAACCTGCGCCGTGAGGCCCGATGGCAGGTGCAAATTCACCGGAGAACCGGCCTACCGTTTTGTTTGTCCAGAGATCGATGATCCGGCACTGGCCGCTGATCCCCAGTTCTGATAGTGTAACCGCCACCGGGCTGGCTTGTTCCTGCAGATTAAACAATGCCAGGTAATGTGCTGTAGTGCCAGGCTCATCTGCGGTCCATGCGGCTTTATCCGGCTTGTTGAAAAGCGGCCGGTTGTTTGTACTGTAGTTCAGTACTTTCAAGACTTCTTTGTTGGTAAGCAACTGTAATGTAAATGAATCGTTATCCGGCAGGTTTCCTCCGAACATCAGCGGCGATCTGAAAATCGCCCAGAGGGTCATGAGTGTATATTGTTCGTTGCGTGTAAAGCGGGTCATCCTGGGATCGCCTCTTTCTGCCCGGATACCAATACGCCCGAGTGGCAGCATGTCGCCATCGGGATATGCCCCGAAGGCTCTCCACTTATTCCATCTTTCAAATACATCAAAATGCGCTTTCAAAGGCTCCCAGCTATCCCAGAAATCATCGACGGTACGCCACATATTCGCATGCTGCTGAACATGACCGGCATGCGCCAGGGGCGTTTCTCCGGGGGAAGTACTCAGCACGATCTTTCTGCCACACCCATCAATAGCCCGGCGGATCATTTCAATTTCCTGATCGAAATAAATAGGCGCCGACAAATCATCCACCTTAACAAAATCCAGTCCCCAGGATGCATACAACTCAAACAACGAATTATAATATTCCTGAGCGCCTGGTTTGCCGGGTACAATAGTATACATATCGTGCAGCCATTTACATTGATCAGCGGGAGAATAAATATCCGCTGCCTTTACATCTGTTCCTTTAACCGGCGTATTCTTTTTTACAGCAGCAACGGGGATCCCACGCATGATGTGGATACCAAATTTCAATCCTTTAGCATGCAGATAGTCGGCCAATGGCTTGAACCCCTTGCCGCCGGCCGCAGAAGGGAAGCGGTTCTCCGCAGGTAAAAATCTCCCGTAATCATCCATGTTACAGGCAGGATTATCTTCATTATAACCATGCGCTTTATCGTTGGCCACATACCAACGGATATCTACTACAATATAATTCCATCCATAAGGCTTCATGTAACGGGCCATGTAATCGGCGTTGGCTTTTACTTCCGCTTCTGTTACCGTAGGGCCGAAACAATCCCAGCTGTTCCATCCCATGGGAGGTGTGGGGGCCCAGCTGTGAAAATCATTCTTCTGCCCAAATGCGGTGCCGGATAGCAGGAAAAAAGGCAGTAGCAATAAGAGGATACCTGTTCGTTGTTTAAAATCTTTCATATTTCAACGTGGATTGATAATTAATTGTCAAATATACAATTAAAAAATTAAGAAATAGGAATGAAGAATTAAGAATGAGAGCGAAGATTGTAAACGCGGATTTGTTTTTTGCGTTTACAATCTTCGCTCTCATTCTTAATTCTTCATTCCTATTTCTTAATTAATCCCGGGTACACCACGCCATCCGCCTGTTTTAACGTTATGCCTAATAGCTTTGCTACTAACGGCGCAACGTCTTCCAGGCCAAGCTGTGGTACCGTGATGTTCTTCTCCAGACCAGCACCGCAAGCGATAAAACCGGTTTGTATTTCTCTGAAATCAGGATAGTACCCATGTGCGCCTCCATTGGACTTTTTAACCGCGTCGCCCTCCTTTGCAGCTGAGAACGCGATGCCCTGCACAGCAGCAAGCGCCAGCACTGCATCCGGGTCCGCGCCCGTTTTTGAAAGGGCAGGCTGCTCTATGATCCTGAACTGTTTGCGGATTCCTTCCGGTAACTCATTGAGCATGGCTTTAACCTGTTGCAGGGTTTGTTGATCATTCCTGTCTTTCAGTTTCAGGAAAGTGGATCCGCCGCCGCTGTGGAACAGGGCTTTCCAGCTGCCCGGATTATCTTTTGTTCCAGCAAGGCCTTTTTGTGCCAGCCAAACATTGGGCGCAAGAGAGGTGTGAATGTCCACAAAACCATGATCGCCGGTTACAATTACGGCGGTACTATCGCTGATACCAGCTTTTTCTATGGCTTCCAGTATAGTGCCGATGCCATGGTCTGCTGCTGCCACCGCGGTAGCTACTTCCAGTCCCTCCCGCCCTACTCTGTGCTGTACTTCATCTGTACAAGGCAGGTGCACGGTTAACAGGTTAGGCTTGTAACGTCCAATCAGGTAAGCAGCCATTCTGCTCAGCGTTTCGTTCATACCCAGGTAGCGAAGATTCATATCGGTGGATTGTAACTCTCCTGTGGCATAGCGTTGTACTTCTTCAAACAATCCTTTCGGGGTAGACTGCTCGCTGGTAGGCGCGCGGCGGTCGGCCGGATTGCTAAGCGAAAACGTTTCCGGTATATTGTAATTGACCGGAGCACCCACAGATACGGGCCAGGAAACAGATGCAGATATCATTCCGGCTTTACCCACCGCATCCCATAATGTTTCGGCTTTGATCAATTTCGATTCAGAGTTCCAGCGGCCGCTCGCTCCTGCAGGTTCAAAAGGAGTATTATAGCAGATGCCATGCCTGGCAGGCATCACACCGGTGATCAGGGTAGTATGGGATGGATACGTAATCGTAGGAAAAATACCTCTCACGCCCGTGGCATGTACACCATTCTCTTTCAGGTGCTGCATGTTAGGCGCCGGCCATGATTTATCGAGATAGAAATCGGGCCGGAAGCCATCTATGCTGATCAGTATTACATATTTCGCGTGTTGTGCCATGATGTGCGTTACTGATAACAGTAACGCACATACGAATAAAACAATTCTTTTCATTGCTCTTTTTTAATTAATGAAGGGGAAGATTTCCTTTGCGTGCTTATTCTTCACCAGCACGGCGTTCATGTCGTACTTCATCGTTACCACACCAGCGGCCTTATCGTACGTAAAGTCGTCCATGCCCCTGTTCAGCGGAATGAAGGCTGGTATCTGCGCTTTCAGGTGCTCCGGTTTTACATTCGGGTTATTCAGCTGCTCCGTCTGCGACACGGGGAACTTAATGCCCAGATCTGTCATTCGGCGCCCTTCTGCCATGAATATCTCCTGGCGCAGGCGATACAGTATATACAACAGCTGATCTTCCGTTACGGCCGCATCCAGGTCATTGTCGGTAACCATCGTGCCCGAAATCGTATAGGCTTTGATGTTACCTGCCTGACGGTTCAGCACATAGTTGCTGCGAAGAGAGTCTGCAGCATCAAATTTTACTTTTACGGCTGTTAAGGGATAGTCTTTCCTGTTACCACCGTTACGCGTTTCGTTCTTATCATCCAGCATTACCACAGGGCGGTTGGCAACAATCTTCAGCAGTTGCTTCAGCGTATTCCTGGCTGTATTCAGGTCGGCACCGGCAATCTGGGTTTCCGCGAGGATCAGCCACGCTTCTTCTGCTTTCACGATGGTAACAGGTTTCTGATCGCTTTCCGCCAGCCCTACGTGAAAGTATTTAGGATCCAGAAAATCCAGTCGCGGTAAGGGTGCGAACTCATTGTTGACAGAGGAGAAGAGATAGGTTTGCATATCATTCGATACGCCGTTTAATCCGTCGTATTTCACCTGACGCAGCAATGTGTTATTCGCCGTGGCAGCAGTAGCCAGCTTTGCGGCATTCGCCACATCACCGAGGGAGTAATACGCCCTGGCTTTCAGCAATGTATAAGCCGCAGTTTCCTCCGGCTTCGTACTGAGTGCAATGGCTTTGTTGAGCTGACCAATGGCGATCTGCAAATGTTCCGCAGGCGCCAGTACCGGGCCATTACCGCTGCCCGGCAGCCCTACAAACAGTTCCCCGCTGAGGAGGTGTGCAAAGGCACAGCTGAAATATACTTCCGCTGAATCCATAGCCGTAGCAGACGGATCGGCAGGCAATACTTTTGCCAGTCCGTATTCCGACATCTCACGCAGCCGCTGCACCTGCACCTGCATGTTGTTCACATCGAGATCGAAATAATCGATTTGCGGAATATCAAATACCTTACTGCTCAGCGTACGGTTATTATAATAATTATCTGATACCAGCTCTGATGATACCACCACCTGGTTCATGGTAAGCGCCAGCTGCCGGCGCAGGCCCACAATCCAGCTGGCGGCTGCATTGGGCCGGGCAAGGAAATCCGGTTCTGTAACATTCGGATTCAATACGGAGCAGCTGTCCAGCGCCATAACGGCCAATAGCAACACTGCGGATATATATCTTTTCATGACTATCATATTTAGAAATTTAAACGTAAGGTGCCTAAGAACTGCCGGGGTGCAGAATAAGTAGCATAGGAAATGCCGCCTGTGGTAGCGCCGCCCTGGCCCTGGGCACTGCCGCTGATGGTGGCTTCCGGATCAAAGGAAGAAGATGCGAAGTTGAGCGGATTCACGGCAGAGAATCCAACAGTGGCCGACTTGATCACTTTGTTGAACATTCCTGGTTTCCAGTTATAGCTGCATCCGATCAGGCGGATCTTGATATAATCTGTTTTTTCCGTGAACATATTGGTAAAGTTCAACCAGTTGCTGCGTTTGTTCTTATCGATTTCTCCCTGAGGAACACCTTCGTTATCCACGCCATAGTAGAAGCGGAACTGACGATCGAATGAGTTGGCATAAGCGCCTTTCTGATAGTCGCCGTTAGCGAAGAAGGTGAACTGTTTGTAACGGATATTCAGTCCCAGGCTACCGAACAGATTGGGGATAGTAGTACCCAGGTTCTGTTGTGCCGTGGAAGTTTTCAACACGCCATCCGGACCGAATACACCGTAGTATCCGCGCAGGAACCCAACAGGATTACCTTCCTGCACCACCGTCTGGATTGTTCTGGCGCTGAAACCATTGAGATTGAAAGGCGCCACACCTCCTGCACTTTCAACGTTATTAAAGAGTGTATTCAGGGAAGCATTCAATCGCAATGAGAAATTTTTTGTTTCCACCGGAATGGCCGTGATACTGAATTCCCAGCCCCGGTTAAGGATCTTGCCAACGTTGTACAATTGTGATACCGATTGACCGGTAGAGGGTGTCGGCGGCACATAAAAGAGTGCATCGGTAGTGACGGCGTTATAATACCCGGCAGAGAGCAACAGGTGGTCTTTAATAAACCCTAAGTCCAGTGCGGCTTCCAGCGTACGTGTTTTTTCCGGCTTTAGGTTATCATTTCCCGGTTGTCCGAAAAATGCGGCCAGGTCGTTGTTATAGCCCAACGATGCAATCGTTCTTTCATTAGAAAAAGCGGGAGGCAAATTACCGGCAATACCAAATCCGCCGCGCAGTTTAGCGGACGACACCACATGCGACACACCTTCGAACCAGGGCTCTGCGCTGGGGATATAAGAAAAGCCAACTTTCGGGTAGTACTGAATACCAATGTTGCGGCCAAATGCCGGATTACCATCACCACGTATACCCAGATCCAGGAACAGTTTATTTTTAAACCCGATATTTTCCTGGAGGTATATGCCATAATTGACTACTTCGAGATAGAACTCATCACTTGTTTTGGTAGCAGCTTCTTTAATATTGCGGGCGCCATCGCGGATATTGTTTCCGGTGTAGGCGATCTGCTGATCTTCATTGCGGAAGAACTGCGTACCTGCCGTGGTCACAAATGAGAACTGGCCTGTTTTCCACTCATGCTGTCCGTTTAATTCGAGCGTAATGCCCAGGTATTTACGGTCGTTGTTTGCGATGCTACCCTGGTTCCTGATCTGGTTGCCGCTGGTAGCAGTCAGGTACTGATTGGTAGTGATCACCTGGTTTTTCTGCACGCGATAGTCGATCCCTCCGGTGGCTTTGAATACCAGGTTTTTCAACGGGCGGTATTTGAACGACTGTGAGGTCTGGAACCTGTTAACTGTAATATCGTTATCCTGCAGGCGTTCTGCCTCACGTACATAAGCTTTCATTTTCTGAAAATCGGCGTCGGACAGGTTATCGATATCAGGATTGAATCTTGGTCCGGTGATGGAAGAAGCGCCGCTTTCTGTAAACCATAACCCCGTATAGCCGCCCTGGTTACCATTGCGGTTACGTTTGTATTTATTGTTGACGTAGGTGAAAGAGCTTTCGTAAGTTACCTTTGTGCCAAGCCCTGCCCGGAAACCCGTGCTGAAATCGATTTTGCGGTTCCTGTTCTGATTAAATATCTCTGTACCCTGTGCATTAAGATAATTACCGGAGAAACTATATCCGAAATTATCCTGACCACCGTTAACACCTATATGATGTTTCTGATAGAGCCCATTCTGCATCAACAGTTCTTTGGTACGCTTGAAGTGAAGGAAATCGGTAGTGGGTACTTCCACTCCCATTTGAGTTTCCGCGTTAACAGCAGTAGTACCGGCTCCGTTTTTCTTTGTAAAAATCTGGATCACCCCATTGGCAGCATCCGAACCGTAGAGCGTAGTAGCAGCACCACCGTTGATGTATTCTATCTTATCGATATTATCCATCGGGATATCGGCAATAGCGCTGACAGCCGCGCCCTGTGCACTTCCGCCGCCTAATGCAGAAACGGTGTTGAGGTTATCCATCCTTACCCCGTCTACGTAAATGATCGGCGTAGAGTTTATAAACGCAGAGTTAACACCCCGCGCACGGATGAGAGAAGTGGCACCCGCCTGGCCACCCGTGAGCTTGATCTGCGCATTGGGTAAGCGCGATTGCAGCAGCTGATCGAGTCGTGCTGCAGGGGCATCTTCAATATCCCGGGCGCCGATGCTCACGATATTGGACGACAGGCGGCGACGGGAGATATCGGCGCCCTGCCCTGTCACCACCACTTCATCGAGCCCAAGCCTGTCTTCATCGAGTTGTATAGCGATGTCGCTACTGTTACCTTTTTTCAACAGCTGCTCTGTTTTTTTAAATCCCAGGAAATATACTACCAACGTCACTTCTTCCTTATTAGCGGGAAATCCCAGCGAAAACCGGCCATCCACATCTGTTTGGGTGCCGGCGGAAGTACCCTTGATGCTGATACTCACGCCCGGCAAAGGTTCTTTGGTTCTGTTATCGGTTACCCGGCCGGAGATCCTGATGTTCTGCTGCTGCCCATTGGGCTGTATCAGCAGGTATTTGTCGCTCACCTGTACAATATCAACAGGGAAAGAACTTAACAGGTCTTTCAGTACCATAGCTACTGTTTTTCCGGAAGCCGTATAGCTGATCTTACTATCGGCCGGAATAGCGCTGAGATCGTACCCGATGCTGAAATCAGATTGCTTCTCGATCATCTGCAATACCTTTTTCATGGGTAATTCCCTGGCATTAATATCCACTCTGACTTTGTTCATCGACTGCCCGTCGATATGAGCCGCCGAAGCCATAGAGGTGGAAAGGAATGCGAAAAAGAGTGCTAGTCTCATTTTTAAAGAAAAAAGAGTTTTGACTGGTCTGATACAACCAGCGTAAAATTTTCTCATTTTTGTGATGTTTTTAATGTTACACAAGCCGTTAAAAATGCTGCCCCCTTCATTGGGCGCAGGTACAAGCCGGAGGTGTTGGTAGCACTTCCGGTTTTCTTTTTTTGATTACATATTACTTTGCATAGGTTTTACTGTAAATGATGATCTTATCTTTTGTTTGTTTATAGGTCATGCTGGTAAGACTGGTCAGCACCCGGAGGATATCGTCGATTTTTTCCCGATGGAAAACGATACTGTAATGTGAAGTATCTGCGGGAGTAGTATATAGTTGCAGGTTGACAGGATATTGACGTTGCAGCTCGGCTACCATACCCGACAGGGTATACCCGTTAAAATCCAGCACCTGCTTTTGCCACAGCCCTATTCTGGCGGTATCTTCCCGGCCTTTATGCGCATCGCCGCCGGAAATGTTGTATTGAAGTGTTTCGTGGTGTTCCAGCAGAAAGCGCCTGGTGGCTGCTCCTGCTATATCTACCTGTACCCGGCCGCTGGCCACAGCTACTTTTACATTTTCATCGCCGGGATAGGCCCGTATATCGAAAGTAGTTCCGAGAACGGTAGTAGTGAGGTTACCATGATGTATGGTAAAGGGATGAACAGGATCGCGCCTGACGTCAAAAAAAGCTTCTCCGCTCAGCGTGAGCGTCCTCTCCTTCCGGCCGAAGCCGGCGGGGATTTGCAGGGTACTGCCGGCGTTCAGCATCACCCGGCTGCTGTCGGGTAGTATTATACTTCGTGTGCTTCCGTTGGCTGCGGAGATGAGTGTGGGTGCAGTCATGCGACTGTAATAGGTATACATGACGCTACCAGCGCCTACGAGCAACAGTACAGCAGCGGCATATCGGATCCATTTCCGGTGTGCTGCCCGTACCGGTGTTGTTTTTTGTAATATGCCGGAGATGACGGACTGCCTGAGTACTTCTCTTTCCTCAGGCGATAGCCGGACTGGTGGCTGATCGCTGAGTGTACTATACCAATATTCCACCCGCTTCTTTTCCTCGGCGGTGGCAGTGCCCTGCAGATATCGCTGCAGCAGCACCTTTATATTATTATCAGATTCCTGTTGATGACCCATACAACGATATAATCTCCGCTGATGGATACAGGTACTTCAAAACTATGTTATGGAATTATTAACTCATTGTAAGACGGTATAGCCAGCAACAGCATCAATACTCCCAGATAATGTTCATTTTCGTGCAGGCGCGTCCGTAAGATATGAAGGGCGAGGGTAATATTGTTTTTTACAGTCTGTTCGGAAAGCGACATTTTCCTCGCTATATCTTTCATGCTGAGATTCGCTTCCCTGCTAAGTAAATAAGGAATCTTCAATCGTTCCGGCAGCTGCTCTACCTCCTGGCGCAAGTGTTGTTCCAGCTCTTTCAGGTATATCCTCGCTTCGGAATTATTCTCCATCTGCCTGCTTTCTGCTGCTTCCAGCAAAATATCATTGTAAACAGTAATACCAGGTTTCGAAAAGTAATCTATAATTGCATAGCGGGCCGCCTGATAAAGATAAGCAGTAAACCGGCCGTTTTCGGCGGCGTATAGCCGTTCCCGGTTGTTCCAGCAACTAATAAAAATATCCTGTACAATATCCTGCGCATCCACTCCCTGCTTTATCCGGCCCCTGACATAAGTATACATCTCTTCCCAATACCTGTTTACCAGTACAGTGAAAGCAGCATGATTTCCCTTCCGAATCAGTAGCAACAACCCGTGGTCCGATAGCTTTTCCATATCCGGAGGCAAACTTAAGGAGGAGATATGAACTGAATATTAAGTGAGAAATAAGAATAGGGAATGTGGAATTAAGAATGAAGAGCGAAGACCTAAGCGGATAATAATAATCGCTTAGGTCTTCGCTCTTCATTCTTAATTCCACATTCCCTATTCTTATTTCTTAAAACCCTATCTTTACACCGTAATCACTCATTTCATCAGGTATAATTTTTTCTCCTAATACATAGGTCTGTAAGGGCTATGCAGGTGGAGGATAACCATCAAATGCGCTAGTTTTCATGCGTAGTGTAACTATCAAGAAAATTGCCTTAAAGGCATTAAAGATTTTTTCCATATCCGTTGCTACTATTATCTTATTGTTGTTTTTGTTGCCTATTCTTTTCCCTACAACGGTATCAAATAAGATCAAGACCTGGACGAATAACAGTATTACCGGCGATCTTAATTTTTCGCGGGCAAGGCTATCGTTTTTCAATCATTTTCCCGCGCTCACACTCACTTTGTACGACTTCAGCCTGAAAGGCGCCGCGCCTTTTGAGAAAGATACGCTGATAGCTGCCAAAGAAGTAGCCCTCGGTATTAATCTCTCCAGCGTATTTTCGAATTCCATTAATATCGATGAAATATACCTGACTAAAGGCAATATTCATGTGTTGGTCGATACAGCAGGGCATCCTAACTACAACGTTTATAAATCCGGTCCGCCTTCTGCCACGCCGCAAAAAAAAGATAGTGGCAGCGCTACAATGAAGATAGAACGTATACAGCTGGATCACTGCAACATCGTTTATGACGATCAGTCGGTACCCATGTATATCCAGGCCATGGACGTCAACTACCTCGGTAAAGGAGACCTTGCGAAAGCACAGTTTGATCTTTATTCTAAGATCAGCATTGGTTCATTTGATCTGAGTTATGCCAGGACTCCGTATATCCTGAAGAAAAAGCTGAAAGGAGAGCTGATCACGAAGATCAATACCAACTCGCTAGATTTCGTTTTTGAACGAAACGATCTGAAAATAAATGAACTGCCAGTACGGCTAAACGGCTCTTTCGGGTTCCTGAAAAACGGCTACCGGATGGACTTCCGGCTCAGCTCCCGGGAATCGGAGCTGCATGCCATTTTTGGCGCCCTCCCACCGGAATATGCCGGATGGGCAGAGCACATGAACATCAGCGGTAAGGCCGATGTAAACGCCTCCCTCATCGGGGAATACCTGGCCGCCAGCAATACCATGCCGGATCTGACGTTCAATATGAAGGTACGGGATGGTGTGATCACCAATGATAAAGCGCCGGCGCCGGTGAAAAACCTGTTCCTGAACTTCCAGTCGAAACTCGCACAACTGAACACCGACAGCCTCTATGTAAATGTGGATTCCATCTTCTTCAACATCGATAAAGATTATTTCAGCTCCGTCATCCGCATCCGGGGCCTTAATACACCGGAAATTCATATGAAGATGAATACCGATATAGACCTGGATAAATGGAATAAAGCGGTTGGCTTAAAAACAATAGACCTGAAAGGAAGATTCAAAGCGCATTTGCAGGCTGATGGTAAATATGCCAAAGGAGTTGTTTATAAAGGGAATCTGCACAAACACGCAGATACCGTGATTACCAGTATTCCGGTATTTAATTTTGACGCCACCCTGCGCGACGGATATTTCAAATTGGGCGCCATGCCTGGTAGCGTCAATAACATTGGTTTCAACGTTCATGCGTCGTGCCCGGATGGCAACTACACCCACACGTATTTCAATATAGAGGATATCAACGCCAATATGCTGAGCAACTATATCAAAGGATATCTGCGGGTCAGCAATGCGCAGGCGCCGCTCATAGACGGCAAACTGGCGTCGGTGTTGCATCTGAGCGATCTCAGGAAAGTGTACCCGATGGACAGCATCGATGTCAATGGCGATCTGACGATGAACATTGATACCAAAGGCACCTATCTTCCCTCTAAACGGCTGTTTCCTGTTACCACCGCCACTTTGAAGATGAATAACGGTACCGTACAAACGAAATACTATCCCAAACCAATTGAAAAAATTAATATAGACGCAGCTGTTACCAATACCACCGGTACTATGCAATCCACGCGGATCAACCTCAAACCGGTTTCTTTCGAATTTGAGGGGCAACCGTTTGTATTAAAGGCCGATCTCAGCAACTTTGATAACCTCCAATATAATATTGCATCCAATGGTATCATAGACCTGGGACGTATCTATAAAGTGTTCGCAGTAAAAGGCTACGACGTGAAAGGCTTTATAAAAACAGACCTTCAGCTCCGCGGCTCTCAGGCCGATGCTATGGCCGGCCGGTACGGTAAGCTTCAGAACAGCGGTACACTTACTATCAAAGACATCACCCTCCTATCGGACCTGTTCCCACTTCCGTTCCTTATCAGCAATGGCGTTTTCCGTTTCGATCAGGACAAAATGTGGTTCGACCAATTCAACGCCAGCTACGGCAAATCGCAAATTACCCTCAATGGGTATCTTAGCAATGTAATCGGCTATGCTACCCAAAAAGACCAGCCGCTGCACGGCACCTTTGACCTGAAAAGCAGTTTCATACTCGTGGATGAATGGATGGTAAACGGCGCCGGCAAAAGCTCCGGCTCAGCCCCCAGCGCTCCATCAGCCACAGGTTCAGCCTCCCCTGGTGTGGTGATGGTGCCCGGCAACCTGGATCTTACTTTAAATGCAGCGGCTGCAAAGGTGCGCTTTAAGGGCATGGACATCAACGATTTCAAAGGACAACTGGTGATCGACAGCAGCAAGCTTAAACTAAATAAAACCGGGTTTAACATCATCGGCGCACCGGTGGAAATGGATGCCACCTATGTAAGCCTGCAGCCCAAACGGGCCAGCTTCGACTATCACATCACTGCAAAAGAATTTGATATCAAAAGAGCTTACAATGAAATAAAAATATTTCATGACATGGCCTCTTCCGCTTCCTCTGCCAGTGGTATAGTAGGACTGGATTATACGCTTAGCGGCAAGCTCGATGAGAACATGAGCCCTATATATCCTTCCCTGAAAGGAGGTGGCGTGTTATCTGTCAAAAAAATAAAACTGAAAGGATTCAAACTGCTCAATGCAGTAGGCAGCAGCACCGGTAAAGATGATGTAAAAGATCCGGACCTTTCCCAGGTAGATATCAAAAGCAGTATCAACAATAATATCATTACCATTAACAGGACGAAGCTGCGCATTGCCGGATTCCGGCCGCGTTTCGAAGGACAGGTAAGCCTCGATGGAAAGCTTAATCTGAAAGGGCGCCTCGGACTTCCTCCATTCGGAATATTTGGTATACCCTTCACCGTTAGTGGTACACAAAGCGCTCCTAAAGTGAACCTGCGCAGAGGCAGCGACAATAAACTGGAAGAAACAAAAGACACTGACGAAGAAGATAAATAATAAAACCGCCGGAGAAATGAAAGTTCTCCGGCGTCACTTTTTTACTGCACCTTCTTTCCGTGTGCATCAAACTTACCGTACTCCATGCTATATTCCCGGGTTTCGCCCTCTCCTGATTCATTGGAGAAGGTACTTGGTTTAAATGGTACGATTGCTTCATGATGGGTATTGATCAACCCCACTTCATTATGATCTCCAACTGCTTTGGTAACCATTGCAATACCCAGGTTAAATGAGTTGGCCTGCTTGTATATACAGGGAATTACCAGCTTACCGGTCACGTCAACAAAGCCATAGTCGCCGTTTTTGTTTCTCACGCTGGCCAATCCGTCAGCGAAAGGTTCTACCTTATCATACCCCGGGAGGTTGATTACTTTTCTGCCTTTGTTGTCAATGAAAGAGAAGTTTTGAGCTTTATCTTTCACCAGCAACAATCCGTTGTTGTAACCGCCATAAACAAACAATGGTGTTGGCAACAGGGGATGTCCGTTTTCATCGCATATCGTGGTGATGCCCATCAATGGCCCGTCTTCAGTGATTTTATTAGCCAGTATTACCTTGCCTGCTTCATCATAACTGATATCGGTGTACTCAGGCGGCAGTACTATTTGTCCGGCTGCATTCATGGCGCCTGCCTTGCCATCGTTGGCTGTTTTGTTGATCACTGCCAGCTGCTGTCCGAGTGCATTGGCTGTATAGTCGATCTTCACCAGTTTTTTTTCTGCCGTATCAAGCCGGTAGTAATAATGTCCATTGTAATCTTCATTGTGGAAAAAGAAAGAGTTCAGCTGGTCCATCTTCTTAAAAGTGGGCGGAATAACAAACTTACCGGAAACATCCGCAAAGCCTGTATTACCGCTTTTATCGTCCTTTGCCATCACGAGGTTTGCCAGTGCAGGTTCCAGGTTTATCAGTGTAAGATGCGTTGAAACCTCTTTCTCTTCATCCTTCATGTAAAGATTGACAGCAGCGATTTTACCCTTAAAGTACCCCTCTGCATAACCTCCGTTACGGGCATTTCCGAAAGGCAGTTCATCCGGCATGTTCGCCATGATATCGGCCTGCAGCGCTTTAACATCTTTATAACCGTTCTTATCCAGCCTGGCAATAAAACTGCTCAGTACTTTACTCATTTTTTTCAATGCACCAGAGGGATCACTATCATCGCCGGTACCGGAGCTCCAGCTACTATTATCGAGCGGCTTTCCATCCTTATTCAACGCTTCTGCGTGCAGGTAGCGATGATACAGGCTGTCACTGAAAGTTATCTTCACAAAATTATCTTTCAATTGCTTAAGCCTTATTTGTCCTCCCTGATAAGCTATCTTATCGTGTTCCTTATCGAGTTTCAGTGTGACTACTTTCACCGGGTATTTATAAGCGGCAACAGCTGCTATGCTGTCGATGACTTTGAGAGATGGGATCCGCGACGTACCATCCACTGCCCTGGACGTTGTATCGGTACTGCCGTCGTGGAAGTAAATCTTCGACGTACTGACTGTGGGTTCATCAAGTCCGTTCAGCACAGGCTTCGCCTCCAGCTCCAGCACAGCACCCGGAAACCTGAATTGCTGGCGGATTCCGGCGTGTTGCAGCCAGGTAGTATATTGCGCGGCTACATCAGCAGCAACGGGAATCTGGAATGCGGTAGTCACTTCTTCTTCACCTGCTTTGTACGACTTAGGCGTTGCCTTATCGAATTTCCCTATAAACGACAGGAAGTTGTCGACCTGTTCTTTTTGCTCCTCCAGCAGTGTTTTAGCTTCTGCCAGATTTTTACCATCAAATTGTTTTACGAATTCCAGCAATTCCGGAGATGGTTTTCGTTCTTTGCAAGCGTAAGAACAGCATACGGTCAACGCCAATATGGCAATGGGTTTAACGAATTTCATCATGACTGTTAGTTAAGCGCAAATTTCATTTGCCCGTTTTTGTCGATAAGAATATAATAATCCAATGGTGTCATGCTGTCTGCTTTTTCTGTATGAAGCACGGACATGGCGTTGTTGCCATTGGTTACAAGTCGCGCAAAACGCTTATCCGGCGTAATATACAGCGTGGAATTATCTTCCATTTTAAATTCCACTCCGTTGGCGGCCAGCCCCAGTATACTCATCCATTCTGCCGCTCCATCTCCGGGTTTGAACAAGTGATAGGCACGGAAATAATTTTGCTCCATCGGATACAACAATGCCTCCAGTTGTTTCGTATCATGCTGCTGATAAGCATCCAGCAATCGCTTGTAATGCGCTTTCACTTTGGCTTCCAGGTCCGTTACATTACTTAGATCAGTAGCCTCGCTGTAACAGGGCAGCTCATCAGCCACCGGAGGAATTTCAATGTCTTTTTCGATTATAGCGGATGATTGCCCCGCATAGGCCGACAGGTGAATAGCCCTGGAGCTATGTGGCGATAATCTTTCAAGGGTATCGGTAACGGGCGTACGAAATTGAAATATTTTCTTTCGCATGCATGACTGCTCACTCCATTTTTCTACGCTGATCCGGGCCTCCGCTTCCTTATGAAGACGGGCACGCGGCTTACCATCAAAGTCGTTACCGGGAATCAGTTCCACTTTGATATGTTGTTTGGCACCTTTTACGAGGTATTGATTGATATCGGTGGAAAGACCCGATACGTTTGCGCGGTTGTTCACCAATGCCAGAAAACCATTTACATATACCCGGCATCCCGACTCTCCGGTGCTCAGCTCCAGGCGATAATTATCGGCATTTGCTGTAGATGTTTTCTGCTTACTCAGGGCTGTAATACTGTTCCCTGGCGGATTGAAAGCGATATTCATAAACACTTTTTCCTTATTGCCCAGGTTGAGAAGATTACTTCCTGATGTAGCAGCATTGAAGATAATGTTCTGGTCGTCTGTTTTCCAGCTGAGATTATTTTGGGAATATTCTTTCCAGCCAATACCATTCGTGCTCTCAAGTGTTTTCAAAATATCCGCCGCTCCTTTTTCCGTTTCGAAATGTATCAGTGTCAGCAACTCGTTTTGGGCTTCGGCATAGAGCGTTTTCACGGGCGCACCGTAGTAGTTAAAATCTCCCTGTATACGAATATTAAGTATTCTCACCGGCAACGAATCCACCTTTACCTGCGATTTTGGCAACCGGGCGATCACGGAATCCAGTTGTTGCAGGTTATGTATATTTTCTATCCTGATGCCGGAACTGCCACAACCCGCTACCAGTGCGGTGCACAAGAGTCCCAGTATTGCATTTAACTTACTCATTCGGAACATTTTCTTCGGGTGTGATAAAACTGATATAAAGGTTTGGGGAAGCGCTCATTTTTCCTTCCGGGGTACTGTCTTTCGTCACCCGCAGTCCAATCAGGCGGTCCTTTCCTTTCCAGACCTGTATATCGCCATCGGATGGAAACTCGTGGGTAGAATCCTCTCCTGGTTGCCCATAAGCAGCTGTGAGTACCTTTTTCATACGGTCAACATCCTCCTTAACCGGAAAAAGATCCAGATGAATACTCTTGATATGCCCGTAGGAATCGTCCATGCTGAAAGCCATGCGCTCTAAGGGAATATCCGCATATCTCATAAAGCGCTCGTCGTTGAATTCATATTCATCGCTATACTTGCTGCTAAAATGCAACTGGGGATAAAGCGCCGGCACGTCTGCATCGCGGTTCAGTGCTTCAACACGTATCACGGAAACGCCGGACGAAGGCCCTGGGCCGTCTTTGCAGGCCAGTAACAGACTGGTCAACAGCGCCGTCAGAACGAGGTTTTTCTTCATATCATCTATCGGGTTAATAAAGGCTGAAATTATAAAAAAAAAAACGGATACAGGAGATTGGCCGATATCCGTTGGGTTTTCCCCTAAATCCGTATCGGGGATTTTTTGATTCGTTATTTTCTATACCTGTTCACCTTATCCAACAGAGAAGAAATCAGGTTCACACAATCTTCGAGGCGCTGATAGCACATACTGGCATCGAGGGCCATATCCTTTTTTGTGACGTCAAAGCCGTCCAGAAAGGCTTCCAGGTTAGAGGGGTAACGCCCCTCTTCTTCATACAGGATATGGTAGATTTTATCATTCAGCTTATCTCCTTCTGTGCGCAGCTCATCGTTTGTCAGATCGGTGACATCTCTCATGCGCTGCATAACGGTACTCATCTTTTCCTTCAGCATTTGCAGACTGGCGGGGTCTTTTTTGCCCGGAGCGATGTTGTTCCTGAACAGGCTGTCAGAGAGCCTCTTGCGTGCTTTCATATAGCTGGTCAGATCCTGCCGGAGCAATTCGAGATGCTGCCCAAGTTCTTCTGCTTTTTCTTTCGTCACATATTTATCGGCTGCACTGTTGAGGTGTTTTGTCCAGTCAAGCAAAGCGGGTGTTACATCTGTTACTGAGGCATGTTGTACCTGAGCGGATATGTTGTTAAAAGCGCACAATAACATCAATGCAGTAACTATAGCCAGGCATGGTTTTCTGAACATTTTTCTTATTATTTAGGAAGACATAAATATACTACTGTTTTTCTGATCTCCACGCCGGGAGAAGTTACACTACTGTTTTCATACTTTTTCTCTTATCGCAGATCAGGCATAAAGTCCACCGCTACAGGCCGGTTCAGCAGATTCTTTGGCGAACGTTAATTTTTGTTAACTATCTTCGGCAGATCTTATTGATCAATCATTCATGGCCAAATGGATGTAGTGCTGCAGTAATCAATGCTCCCCACTCAGTCGGTCAAATTCCTCCCGGGATATGGTCAGTACAGTGCCATGCCGGATGCCTTTCGGCATGGAAAGCTTATCCGAAATATCCTCCCATTGTTTGAGATCTGTTGACGTTACTGCGCCATAGCGATGTTCCATATACCTGTCGAAATACACGATCCGCCGGTTGCCAATTCTCAACACTGTAGGGCCTTCTGCCCAGTAAGCACCGGTAATGGGCGCCGATGCACTGCTGTAACTGCCCGTCAACCGGCGACTTTGGGCTATGCGTATATTTTTTGCAGGTGGTGTGCGGGTTTCATCTTTCAAAAACATAATAAAACGCCGGTTATCAGGAACGATGGTAGCATCAATTACATTAAACCCCGGGTCATAAAGCAGTTTAGCCCCGGAAAACTGTTGAAAATCTTTTGTGGTCATATAGTAAAGCCGGTGATTATAATGATCATCACCGGTAGTTTCACCGGCGGCAAACCTTCCGGGAATGGTAGTTGCCCAATAAATCATATACTCCTTATGCCGCGGGTCGTAGGTGATTTCAGGCGCCCAGCAATTGCGGGCCCCCGACTCATGCGCCATAACAGCTATTCCCCGCTGAGCAGACCAGTGCAACAGGTCGGGCGAAGAGGCATACCCAATTCCTTTTTCTTTCCAGCTGACCGTCCATACCATATGAAAAAGCCCGTCGGCCCCACGGATAATACAGGGATCCCGCATCAGTTTATCGTCTCCCACGGTTGGCGCCAGAAAAGAGCTATCGCCTTTCAATGCCTTCCAGTTATATCCGTCATGGCTATACGCCAGGTGTAAACCATCCTGGCCATTGTTTTTGAAATAGGCAAAGATATATACGGAATCCTGCGCCTGCAGCCGGATTCCGGCTGTCATCAGTAACCAGCATAAGGATAAGGCTCTGAGCATATAGTTGTTAATTTGACACTAAAATAGCAGTAAACCGGCCAAAATAATTAAATAATCTCCGGGTAATATATCCGGAGATTACTTACCTTCTTCTTTTTTGATCTCCTCCAATATCCTCCGCACAGTTACGCTCCATACTACAATGGAAGATACCAGCATCAATATTGTTGGTGGTTGCATGATGGCCCCGGAAGCACTTTTCCCTTCATGAATAAAATAAACCAGGTAGATGTATACCAATGGAATGATCCATGTTAGCAATGCAAACATAACACCGGTTTTGACGTATTGGTCTGGTTGCGCCAGTATCCTGACTGCAGCCAGTCGCCCGAAGAAATAGGCCTGGCCCAAGAGCAGGGCAAAAAGTAAAAGAAAATAAATATTTGCCTGCGCCGACAAAAAAAAGATCAGGTTATTGGCAAGGTCACCTCCCGCTGAAATCAACAGTACAAAAAACTCCACTACAATGATTGCTATCAGCTGTATGACGAAGCCTATCCGGCCTCCGATGGTACGGGCAGTATTGGGATGCATAGTACAGATTATTCGCATAAATATAATGAATCTAAACAGTTAGTGGTTACCGGCTATTTAAAACAATGACGTAATATTGTCTGAAACACACCCGATAATGAGAAAAAGGAATACAGACTCTTTGGCGGGCTGCATAGGGATACTCCTATGCTTTATCATAGTCAATACAACCCGGGCGCAGGAAGCATACAGGCGTACAACAGGCCTTGTTAACTGCGGCCCGGCTGTTAACTCAAAAGCCGGACTGCCAGTTTATTCCGACAGTGCCTGCAGGCATTTGATGCGATATATCAACATTGAAGCCACCAACTGCCCTACCTGCGACATGTGCGCAGAGCCTACCTCCTTTTATAAGGGGGATGCCCAACCTTTCGAGTGCTTTGCCGGCAACGTATGGTTCCCGGTGCAAAAGGTGCTACCCAACGGCTACCGGATAGCACTAAACGAAAAAGAGCAATCAGGATACATCCGGGCACAATCGGGTGTATACAAAACCTGGCGCGAATACATTGTTGCGCGAAGTAAAGCCGGCGATTTCCTCAACCTCTATCCGGAGGATAGTGTAATATGCTACCAGCAACCGGATCAGCATGCGCCACGGGCATTACATACCTACCTTGAAGGCCGGTTCCATCCCATAGATATAAAAGGCACCTGGATGAAGCTGGGATTTAGGAATAATAAGGGTAAAACAGTTTACGGCTGGATTGTGTGGTGTACTACGGAAAAGCTGGTGAGATGGTTTGCGTTTAATCCGTTCTAGGGTTTACCAAAGAGTTAGGAATTATAAAATAACGGGGAGATAGCAGCGAAGCAGATCTTCGCGTTTGCTATCTCCCCGTTATTTTATAATTCCTAATTCTCTATTTCGCTACGGTTATCGTTATATTCCGGAACTCGATCGGACCATGATCTCCCTGGAAATAGATCGGACCTGGTTCAGCTTCATTAGCATCCAGTGCACCGCCGGTGATACCGGGGATTTCCTGATTGCTGATGATAGTTTTACCATTAGCTACCACTGTTACCATCCGGCCTACCAGCGTGATATCGTAGGTTTGCCAGGTATTGGGTCCCAGGGCCGCCATTTCGCTGGGCACGAGGAATCCGTATATACCGCCAAACAGATGGCTGTTAGGATGATCTGTTTTAGGATTATCGATGATCTGTGTTTCGTAACGGCCTCTCAGGTATACGCCACTGTTGCTGCCTTCTTTATAGCGGAATTCCACATGCAGTTTAAAGTCCTGGAATTTCTGCTCGGAGATCAGGTTAGAACCGGAATGCGGACTGGTAAGGATACCGTCTTTTACAATCCATTGGTTCTCTCCCATTGCTTTCCAACCGCTCAGGTCTTTTCCGTTGAAGAGCCTGACGGGTTTTCCCCATACCGGTGCTGATTTCCTGACAAGGTCGGGCGCCCTCACTCCTTTGAAGGAGTAGCTATGCCCGTCGCTGGTCTGAATAGTGCCGCTGATGCCCGCATCTGTCAGGTTGCCTTCCAGTACCAGGTCGCGGTCTTCGTTTTCCCATTGTGGTGGAATGGCGAAGCTGAATTTATTATCATTGAACGTTACTTTGGAAATAGGCCGGGCACTTCCACCGGTGCTGACAAAGCGGCCTACCAGCGTTCTGAAACCGGAGAGCTCCACTTCCAGCCAGGAGGGCCTGTCTACCCCGTTTTCATTTACCGTGATGTCCCAGCGGCCGATCAGGGTTCCTCCCTTCACTGTGCTGTTCTTAATGGCTGATACCTGCGCAGTTACATGGGAAGGATTCGCTAAACCCAGGCCGGCAAAGCATACCAGGCCGGCGATAATACATTTTCTATTCATGTTCATGCTCATAATTGTTGAAGAAGAACATAAAGATATATATTTGATTTTTGTTCTAATAGAACTTTCACAACAAAATTGGGTGGTTTCTGTCAACAAAAAAATTTAATCCCCAATATTAAGATGATGATCTCCCAAACTAAAGGCTTAGTTGTTTGTGTCCTGGCTCTGATGGTTCTTGGGCTAATACACTATCTCAATTTCCGGAAAGTGACTTCCGGATCTAGTGATATGACCGGCCAGCTGGCGTTTGTTAAAAAAGTGCATCCCGCAGGCTCGTCCTTCCTTTCCGGGGGTAATAACTATCATTATTTCCGGATCAGTGGTGTATCAAAGTTGTTATATATATTGACAGGAACCAACGGACTTCCCTATGTTTACGATCATCGGATTGATCAACTTCCGCCGGGCGCAACACTGACTATTTTCGCGGACAACGCAGCGTTAAACCAGCCTGCTACCGTGGCTGATACCGCTGTTATTAACAGGAATCAATATCAGGCGGCCGTTAGGGTTTATGGGCTGACGGCCGACAATATCGAAATTCTTGGCAATAACTGGGGTGTCTGGAATGCCATTAACAGCACTTCCCTTGCATATGTGCTGAATATACTTGGAATTTATGCAGCGATAAACATCCTCTTTTACCTGATCAGGGGCAAATGGCGCCGGTAAAGGTTTCAGTTGCCAGCCACCTTTGCCGGGGCCGGCACGCTTTCCGGACCAAACCTTCTCAACTGTATCTTGTCGTATTCCTTTACATAATCAGGGTGCTCGGTGCCCATAACCCTGTCCCATATACGAAAATATAAGCCATAGTTCCCCTTGAATTTGCTGTGATGCAGGTTGTGGTATACCGATGAATTCAGCACGCCGAACAGCCAGCTATGGCGGAAGTTCCGTGGCATCAGTTCATATCCGAGATGCCCGTATACATTGATGCCAAAGGCCGCAATGGTAAACAGCAGCACTCCCAGCGGATGCATCGGCATTACACACACCAGTATCACCAGTACCAGGCCTTCTGCAACGGCTTCCAGCAAATGGAAACTGTAGGATGTCCAGGGAGATGGATTAGTGCTGCGATGATGCACCAGGTGGGTGAGCTTGAAAAGTTTATCGTGATGCAACAGCCGGTGCATCCAGTAGAAATAAGTATCATGTATAATCAGTCCGATTAACACGGTGGCGCCGAGGTACCACAGCGGAAAATCGTTGATGTTAGTATATACTTGTGTAAAACGTCTTAATGGGGTCAGCAATATGGCTACTGAGATCAGGGTAAATACCAGCGTACTCTGCATGGAATACCATATTTCCCGGAGGAAGTCTTTCTTTGTAGCCAGCCGCTGCTGTATTTTCAACCGGTTTACCTTCGAGGGCAGCGCTATATAAAATATGGCAAAGGGCACCCCTGCAATTAAAAAATATCTTACCGCCGAAAGGCCGAAAATATGGGCGATAGCTTCAGGAATAGTGTTCATGCACTGTTTGGTTTTTGATGACTCAAAAATAGCAACAGCGCCTGTCTTCCGTGGTTAACAATAGATAAGAAATGTAATTAACAAAAGATAATTTCCGTGCTACTTCCGGCCCTTGCTGTGAATGCGCTTCCTGATTCTGCTGAGGGATACCGGGGTAACACCCAGCATGGAAGCGATGTATTTATCGGATACGCGGTTAACAATATCCTGGCGTTTTTCCACGAGCTGCAGATAACGTTCTTCGGGCGACAGCAACACGAAATCTTCCACTACTTTAAGTGCCTCTCCTATCATCCGCTGCAGCACCTGTACACGAAGCGGTTCAAACTGCGGATGTTCCCGGAGTATATTATCCAGTTTATCATAATCTACTTCCAGCAGCGTAACGGGCTCCAAAGCGCGGTAGATAAAGCGGGCAGGCTGTTGATGCACAATCGTGTCGTGCGAGGCAATGAATTGCCCTTCCCACCGGAGAAACAGCGTCGCATCGTCACCATTCTCTTTGACGGCATAAGCCCGCATAATACCCTGCTCTATAAATGCAAGTTTACGGGAGGTATCACCTTCGCGGATATACACTTCCCCTTCTTCAAGGCTCAGGCGCCTGGTGAGTGCAAATAATGGCTGGGTATCGCCTGGTAATATGCCATTCAGGCTTTGTAAAATATTTTCCAACAGATCTATCGAAGCAGGTATCATGATATTATTCGTCCGGTTCTTGCATGCAAACCAGCTGCAAAATATAGAAAAACTGTTTTATTACATGGCTAAAAGAGGCTCATCTGGGTTTGCTGATGTGCCGTTAATCCAAAAAGATGCTGAACTTCCTGATAAAAACCGGCTTCATATTTACCATCATGAACATGCAGGAACAGGTATATATCTTCCAATCCCTTACCCTTCCATTCTTCTATACGTGCTTTCCACGTGATCAGGCGCGTCATATCGAGGGAATGGCCGCCCGGGGTTACAAAGCGCAGGAACAGGTGGGGTATTGTTAACCCGGCATGCAAACAATCCCTGCGGCCGGGCGTATCGGTGATCACCGCGCCTATACCCAGCTCATGCAGGGTGGCGAAAAATTCGCGGCGTTCGCTTTCATTGCTGAACCAGTCGGGATGTCTTACTTCTACATAAAATCTTATATCATCCGGTAATTGTTCCAGATAGCGGTACAGGTTCTGTTTACGCACTGGCGAAAAATATTCGCTTAGCTGCAGGAATACCGGTCCGAGTTGGCTTCCGAAGGCCCGGATGCCTTCAATAAAAGCGGTTGTTTCTGTGGCAGCGTTGAGTAAAGTGCTCTGGTGGCTGATCAGCTGGGGAACCTTTGGGCAAAACATAAAATCGCGTCCCCTGGTTTTCTCCACCCATTTACGGATATCGCCGGGGCTGTATATTTTATAGTGTGTGGCATTCAGTTCCACGCAGTTGAACAAACGGCTGTATTCCGTCAGCTGGTCCGCTTCACGGAGCCCTTTGGGATATAATGTACCTGCATATTCCTTCCTGCTCCAGCCCGATGTACCAATCCGCAATGTGCTGCCGGCTGCTCCGGTTAATACGTTTCCCGTCACCCATTCGTCGGCCGGGAGGGAAAGATCCAGTTGGTCATATATTTTCCAGTTAGCGCCAAAATCCATGCGCCAAAGATAGTTCAAAAAAAGGGCGCCTTGTGAGACGCCCTTTTTAATTACTGAATATTTCCGGAGACTTTAAAATGATACGTTCCCGATCCAATATTGTACAGTGCAAAGCGTCCCTCTTTTCCTGCAAAGCGAACATCTTTTATCTGACCAATGGGTTTTCCATCAACCGTTGGTGTACCGGCGGGCAGGTACACCGTAGCGGTAGTGTTTGCGGGTATTTCCACGGTCAGCGCTAACCCGTTGCCGTCTTTAGTCCATTCACTGCTGATAAGGCCGTATATGGATTCATAACGGGCACGGGCAAACGTAATATCCCCTACTGGTTGCGGATGTATCACAATGTGTTTGAATGCGGTACTGCCTTCCGCCTGACCTATCCCTGCCAGCCCGTTATAAAACCACTCCATCAAATGCCCGAGCATGAGGTGGTTGTTGGATACATAGCGGTAAGCCTGCCAGGATTCTGTCAGTGCAGTGGCGCCGTGCGCCACCTGGTAACCGTAGCCAGGCACATCGGAGCGGGCATTCATTTGCCAGATCAGATCCGACCTGCCTGCGGCCTGCAGTACACGAAGGAGATAGCTGTAACATACTTCTCCGGTAGTAAGACTATTATTCCTGTTTTGTATATCAGAGACGATATTGGCCACCACTGCCTCTTTGTAGGGTGGCTCTACCAGGTTCATATATACTGCCAGCGCGTTACCGGCCTGGCTTCCGGTACCGTATTGCTTACTGGCTTTATCGAAGAACCCTTTATTGAAGGCTGCTCTTACCTTTGTCATCTGCTCCTGATACTGACGGGCATCAGCAGGGTATCCCAATACCTGCGCTACTTTGGCAAGGATGCTAAGATCGTAGTAGTAGAATGCAGTGGCAGTGATGCCCTTTGGTGTGTTTTGCGACTCTCCTACTCCATTCGGCCCTATGTCGAACCAGTCGCCCAATCCGAAGCTGAGCGTGTCATTCAATGTTTTACTTTTGAGGTAGGCAGCATATCTGCGCATCATGTCGTAGTTGTCTTGCAGAATCTTTTTGTCGCCGTACCACAACCATGTATTCCACGGTACGATTATCGAAGCGCTGCCCCATTCCGGCGAATCGCGGAAGCCACCTGAAAACACCACGTATTCGGGTGCAATATCGGGCACCATACCGTTGCTTAGCTGGGCTTCTCTCATATCGGCGCTTACTTTATGCAGCAGCCGGGGTACATCAAAATTAAACTGGATACTATTCCCCATCAGGTGTGCTTCTTCGAGCCAGCCCAGTTTTTCCCGATGCGGACAATCAGTAAACACGCTGGCCATGTTGCTTTTTATTGACCAGTTGATCAGTTGGTAGATGCTGTTGAACAAGTTGTTCGAACAGGTAAACTCACCGGCAGCAGCAGCGGCGTTGCGGGTATGCCATCCCTGCACCAGCTGCAGTACAGGCAGGTGTTGCGGGTTGCTTTCAGATGCGGGCACGGCACCTTCTACCTGGAGGTAACGGAAACCATAGTACGAAAATGCCGGATGCCATTTTTCAACACCTTCGCCTTTCAATGTATAGTTATACAGGCACGGGCTTCCGGAGGCTTGCTGTGTTACTGTTCCGTCGTCTGCCACCAGCTCTCCCGGAGTGATCTTTACGGTGCTGCCTTTGCTGCCGGTCACTGCTATGCCGGGGATACCGGATGCATTCTGGCCCAGGTCATATATCCATACTCCCGGGCGAGGCTGGGTAACCTTTACAGGCAACAGCGTGTCCATTACCTTCAGCGGATCGGCCAACTGGCTTTGCAGGTTATCCGGACCGTTTACCGTTAAAGCCGCTTTCCATTGGTGTTCATCAAAATGCGGACTGTCCCAGCCTGGCTGTTCCAGATTAGCGTTATAGTCTTCCCCGCCATAGATGCTGGAGAACGCAACCGGCCCGGGGGCAGTCTTCCAGGAGTCGTTGCTGACAAGGTTTTCGCTGCTGCCATCTGCATACTCCAGATATAAACGGCATATCATTTTAGGATAGCCGAAAGTACCTTCCAGTTTATGGTATCGTTCCCGGGGAATGTGATAGAAACCATTTCCCAGCATCACGCCAACGGCATTATCGCCATGGGCGAGTTGCTTCGTAACATCGAAAGTAACGTACAGTGTTTTCTTGTCGTATTGCGTCCATCCCGGATCCAGGAAATGGTCGCCCACCTTCCTGCCGTTGAGACTCAATTCAAACTGGCCAAGGCCGGAAATGAACATGGTAGCCTGTTTCACGGGCTTGTTCACGGTAAATCCCTTCCGCAGCAATGGCAATACATTCCTGTCCTTTCCGCGGGCGGAATTGCCTTTCACACCAGGCAGATCTTCGTATGCAATCCAGCGGGCCTGTTGCCAGTCCTGCTGCTCCGGCAGTCCCATTTTCCAGGCGGCCGGTTCGCTCCACTCGGATACGTTGCCCTTGTTATCCCACACCTGCACCGTCCAGTAATAGGTTTTAGCTGCTTCCAGCTTCTTTCCGCTGAAAGGCACCTGCACCGATTGTGAACCGGGCATGCGTTTCGAATCCCAGATATTGGCGGTATGACGTTCCAGCAATACCGGATCGTCTGCCACCAGGATCCGGTAAGCGGTTTGTACAACGCCCCGCTCACCGGACAATAGCTGCCACGATAAACGGGGGCTCATCTCGTCGATCCCGATGGGGTTTTCCTGGTATTCGCATTTCAGTTTCGTAACACGTATCTTATCATGGCCTGTTGCATGAATTTCATTAAAAGCAAACAGGCATATAGCAGCCAACAGATATTTCAACATAGTTTCAGTTCACGGTTATTACTTATTTTCCAGTACTATTTTGCTCACAGCGCTTTGCTTTCCTGAAGGCGTTATTACAATTGCCTGGAACGTTCTTTTCTCCTTAGGTGGTACAATAAACACCATGGCGCTATTGAATTCACGATCGGTGATATCAGGCGTTTTTCCATCGAGGGTGAAATAGATCTTTGAGCCTGGCACAGCGGGTTTCAGCTTAAATGAAAAACGTTCTCCTATCATTGTGGTATCCGCAGGAAGAGAGGCCACCGGCACCCGGTAGTTATAACCCAGCTTGTCGAATTTTGCCAGATGCTGAGGTATCCTGTTTTCAGAAAAGCTCTTATAGTCCTTGGCTTCCAGCGGTGTCCAGCCCAGCTCTGCCAACGCCAGCATGCGGGGCAGTATCATGTAATGTATTCTTGGAACCGTTTTTATGAACTCGGTCCAGATGTTACCCTGCACGCCAAGTACGTAGGGTTTTTCTTCTGCACTCAGACTGTGCGGCACAGGATCATATTCGTAGAGTCCGGAGTAGCCACCGTCGCTCACCGGTAACATATCCGCAGCCGGTTCTCCATAGTCGAAATACAGTCCGTTGGTGTTGGGCGACATGATCACTTCATGTTTCAGTTTAGCGGCTGCAATGCCTCCCTTTTCGCCTCTCCAGCTCATCACTGCTGCATCTTTTGCCAGGCCACCTTCGAGGATTTCATCCCAGCCGATGAGTTTCTTTCCTTTCTTTTTCAGGATCTGGGTAAGACGGGAGGTGAAATAACTCTGTACTTCTTCGCCATCTTTGAGTTGTTTTGCTTTCATCATGGCCTGCACACCGGGGTCTTTGTCCCAATAGCCCTTATAGCACTCATCTCCGCCGATGTGGATGTATTCATAAGGAAACAAGGCGGCTATTTCTGTGAAAACATCATCGAGGAACTGATATACTTTTTCATCAGATGGATTCAGGGTATTATCGATCAGCATTTCATATTTGCCATCCCCAAACCAGTGCGAAAAATTACTGCCCGGGTTTACCCTGGTGCTGGTATCTTTTGAGCACGACAGGTAAGGGTAAGCGGCGATAGCGGCCATGCTGTGGCCCGGCACATCTACTTCCGGCAGGATCTGGATATAGCGATCGGCTGCATATTTAACCACCGCCCTGATCTCGTCCTGGGTATAGAAACCACCATCAGTAGCGGGTTCGCCAGGGATTGGCGCTTCATTGGCGCCATAGTGCAGGTAGCGTGGTACGCGCCATGCGCCGACAGACGTGAGTTTCGGATACTTCTTTATTTCAACACGCCAGCCATTGTCATCTGTCAGGTGCCAGTGGAAACGGTTAAGCTTATACGCACCCATCAGGTCGATCAGGTCTTTCACTTCCTGAATGGTGAAAAAATGCCGGGATACATCCAGCATCAGTCCGCGGTAACCAAAGCGGGGAGCGTCTTCTACGGTCATACAAGGTAACTTTACCGTTCCGCTCATATCCTGCGGGAAAAGCTGTATGAGCGACTGAATCCCATAAAAGAGTCCGGCGCCTTTACCGGTAACGGTTATACGTTCCGGCGTAATTGCCAGTTTGTAACCTTCGGCCGGCAGTCCTTCGGCGCCTTTGCTGGTTAATTCAATGACATTAGGTTTTCCGGATGCTGTTGGGCCGTTGCCTGTTTTACGCAAATAAGCATTCAGGAAAGCAACTGCTTTGTCGGCCGGGTTATCAGCTTTAACAACGGTTTGGCGGCTGAGGGTAAACGTACCACTGCTGTACTGCAGCCGGGCCGGGGCCGGAATGATTCCGGCATAACGATCCTGTGCCTGTAGGTTTGCGCAGGCCAGGAAGAAACAAAACAGTGACGCATACACGGTGTTTCTTTTCAAGTAATCATAACGGTTCATAATTAATCTGAGTTTGTTCATGATAAATGTTTTGCCCGTATTGGTATACGGGCAATTGCTAACATTACAATGATGGTTGTTACAGTAAAATAATAATCTGCGGTTTTTATTCATAAAAAAATTGATGAATGCAATCAGAATCCGTAAGCACTGATATCGCCCAGCACGATGTAACTCAGCGGGCCGGTCAATCCGATGAACTTAAAGTACCTCGCCCTGGGATGAGTTGGTATATCATAAGATTGTCCATCGTCGATATGCCGGTTAAAATTGAACGTGCCGAGGTCCGTCCAGTTCGTGTTATCGTTACTGACCAACAGTTTGAAGGTATCACAGGCCCTGTCATCCCCGGTTTTCCTGTAGAGCATGAATGAGGTAATCATCCGCTGCATCCCCATATCTACCGTAAAAAAATGCGGATAACTGGAGTGATCTACCCAGGCATGCCAGCGGGTAGCAGGATTACCGTCGATCACATTCGTCACCAGATTTTCATCGCCAGGATGCTGGCTGGAGAAATCTATGATGCGCCAGCTTTTCGGACTGAACAGGAAAGGTTTGCTGGTGACATAATCGGTATAGAAAGTATCTATGCTCGATGAGTCTGGCAGAAACACAGTTCTGTACTGATAAGTAGTTCCTGCTTTCATATCGGCAATTGCTGTAGTAACAAGGCTTACCGGGAAACTCTTCACCTGCGTGGCGCCCACGGTATCCGTATATTTTACCTGGGTGGCATAGGCACCATTTGAAATATCGGCGCCGCCCCATTTGATGGATACTGAATCAGGGTAAAGAACTCCGGCAATTACCGGCCGGCTGAGCAGGCTGGCCTGGTATACATCTCCATAACTCGCCCCAAACAATTCCACCGGCACTGATACATTACCTTTTGAGTCGTAGGTTTTGATGATGAATGAATAAATTTTTTCGGGAAGATTATTGATCATACAGCTGATAGTATCGCCGGCAGGCGGAATAGTGACACTGGCGGAATCGCCGTAATTATTCCAGAAGATCCTGGCGGATGTTACATTGGGGTCTGTTCCTCTGAGCCAGGTAATCTTCACCCTGTTATGACCAGCGTGCACCATTGGATTATTCGCCTTACCGGCATAAACGATACCATCAGGAACAACAAATTTTCTGTAGGTGCTATCCATTTTCTTACAGGCCGCCAAAGTAGCCAGCATCAGGATGAGCGCCATGATATAACCAGTTATATTTTTCATCTTGCTGATTTTAAAAATTCATAAACTCAGGGTACTATTTGTCCCCACAGATCAATTTCCGCAATCACTACCTGCCCGGACATACTATATGTTTCCAGTGTTTTGAACCGGATATAACGTACGGCAGGCAACAAATGATCGAATGGAAAGTCCTCACCTTTAAGCCAGGCGTAATTCAGATCTTCCGCAGAAGTTTGCCCCATCGGCAACCCCGAAGGCTTGAAGGAATTGAACGTGCCCAATAGCTGCCAGTTATCCCAGCTTCCATCCGGGCTCGGATTATTGGAGCCCCACAGTTCAAATTTCTTCACTGCGGAACCAGCATAGAAATGGTCTGATTGCATCTGATGTTCTACAATCCGGCTGAGCACCACTTTTTTACCGATATCGATAGTGAACCATTGCGGCAGCACGGAAGCGTTGGTGCTGGCAAAGATGCCGCTGTAACCCTGGATATTGTTATCCCACAGGTGATCGATAGTGAACCACTCCGCATTCTGCCAGGTATCGGTGGGCAGCTTCAAAGCGCTCCAGGTATTTTTAGGTATCGAAATTTCGTATATGGGTTTCAGTGACTTTATCAGCGTATCGGATTTATTATTCCAGCGGTCGCGCACGAACACAGCAAATTTCTTCACCGTAGTATCGAATCCTCTGACGGAGTAACTCCCCGAAGGCGCGCCAGTGTAGAAGGTATTGACGGTAGACCAGGTATTTTTTCCCGTTGAGTCCTGCAGCAGTGTGATGGCCAGGTTATCTTTTGCATCATTCTGGAACGAGACCTGTATGCCTCCGAAAGTAGGGTCTATCTTCAGCGAGGCGAATGTATTGAGAAATGGCGCGCGCCTGGGCTGTATCTGTAATTCAATCGGAGCAGAAGCTTTCTCATTTTTTCCTACGCTGAATAATTTCACTTTATGTACCAGCGTGTCACCGAATCCTACGAGGTGCAGGGTGTCTGTAAAATAAGAGGCTTTCGCTTCGCTGATGTTCCCCGGCTGAGGTTCGTACACTGCTTTTACATATGACAGGTGCGGATCAGCCGGAATTCTGTAAGTCAATATGGCGCCCCCTGGAGTTGCCGTCACGCTAACATCCGTTACTGGCACAGGGGCCGGGGCGTTGGCATCTGTATAATCAATTCTGCCATCCTTCTTACAGGAAAAGCTGAAGATCAGTAAAGCAGCTGCTATATAATGTAGTTGTTTCATGTTTGTAATTTTAATAGTTATTACCAACCCAGGTTCTGCACCAGACTCCTGTCTGTTGAAAGTGTAGTTTCACTGATGGGCCAGAAATAGTTCTTCAACCCAAACGACTGATTGAAAATGGTTTTGGGCCGGTAATAGGCATCCGCTGTTTCCTGTATCAGATCCCAGCCTTTCACTGGCCTGTTGTACACTGTTTGTGCTTCCTTCCACCTGCGCAGGTCCCAGAAGCGTTGTCCTTCGAACGCCAGCTCAATGAGTGTTTCCTGGTGAATGATATCTCTCATACCGCGTTGGGTAGCGTATTTCGTAGGGTTGCTGGAGTAGTTACCCCAGGAAGATGCCACCGACTGCAACCCTGCATTGCTGCGAACCATGTCTACATACTGCAAAGCCTCATTCGTAGGGCCCGTTGATTCATTCAACGCCTCGGCGTACATCAGGTATAATGCCGACAGGCGCATGATAGGCCAGGGATAATAAGTTACAGAGTAGTCGTTACCGTTACCTATCACATTCTGGAAATGTATCGGCTTTTTCAGGTAATAGCCGGTGATAGTGTTGAAGCCTGGCTTTCCGAAACCGTTCCGCTGCCGGTATTTAGCTTCCAGGTAAAACAAGTCGTTGGGATGGCTGTCGTCGTACTGACCCTGACCGTACCATACGCCGCCATCGAATCCGAGATCCGCGTAGAAACGGGGCTCCCGGTGGAAGTTCAGATAAACCGTCGTATAGCCGTTACGTATATACAGCGCGTCGCTGTCGCCGGCTACCCTCAGTGCATACCGGTTGCCATAGTCGAAAGTTCTGTCTTCAGAAATAGGTACTCCATGATCGGAATAAAACAACTCGGCCATGTGAAGCGGAGGCGACAGCAATCCGTGAATGGCGGTGATATCGCGGTGTACCGGATCCCAGAAGGTGGTAATCATTCTTTGCAGATCAGAGGAATTCGTTTGCGTATTGGCCCAGATAATGCCACTGTTCCATCTTTCGTCAAAACTGTTCCTGATGCCCATCTGAATGGTGATCGTATCAGTAAGATGATACTGCTGAAAATCGGGATGGTAGCTGTATAATTTAAGCCCCGCCTGCTGACAGGCATCTATAGCCTTTTTACATGCATCGGCAGCAGCGCTCCATTTCTCTTTGTTGAATACCTGATTGAAGAGCTGGGTACCATCCTGGTTTTTAAGCCCTGCTTCGTCGGTGTTACCGTTGAACAGCGGGCTGGCAGCGTATACCATTACCTTCGCTTTTATGGCGAGTGCAATAGGCTGGGTAATGCGGCCCAGTTCATTGGTAGGATCGGTGATTGACGAAGGCAGATTATCCACCGCACCGTTGATGAGCTGTATGATGTAACCGAAGCAGGAATCAACAGGAGCGCGGGCAATGCTGACATCTTTGCCATCGGCACTAACCGGCAGATTCGTTTTCATCAACGGCACCGGGCCATACATCATCACCAGATTAAAATTGTAATACGCTTTCAGGAACTGTACCTCCGCTATCCAGCGTCGTCTCTCCGGCTCCTCCAGATCGGGCACCTTTCCGATGTTTTCCAGGAAGATATTACAATCGCGGATGGCGCGAAAGAAGCTTCCCCATCTGTCGCCCAGCGGTGATACTACGTTCTGGTAGCCTTGCGCCATGCTGAAATAGCCCGCATCCGTAGCAAACCGCCACAACTCATCACCACCCACCATTGCAGGATCATCGCCGAGGTCGCCGTTCTTTGGCATATAGGAATAACAGGTAAACAGGTATTTCTTAGCCTGTATACGCGTTGTAAAGGCATTATCGAGGGTAGCCACATTATCCGGCACCACATCCAGGAATTTAGAACAGGCATTACATGCGCACAGGATAAACAACATGTACAGCCTTATCATTTTACGCTCTTTCATGTTAATATAATTTTATTCACGGAGCCGTGTGCTATTAATTGAAATTGATATTCAGTCCGATGTTCACCACCCGCTGTACCGGGTATCCCAGGCCATTTCCGCCCATTTCCACATCCCACAGTTTGAATTTGCTGAAGTTGAGCAGATTCGTAGCATTGAGATAGATGCGGCACAACGACGTATGCATCTTCTTCTGCCATGACTTCGGTAACGTATATCCCAGCTCTATTTGCTTGAGGCGCAGGAAAGCGCCATCGCGCATGAACCAGGTGCTGGTTTGTATATCGTTCTGATTGGCCTGCGGGCTTAAACGCGGCCACAGTGCGTGAACATTCTGATGCTGCTCCGACCAGTGATCATCTGCATAAGCCTTCAGCAGCTGATTCTGCAGTTTAGCAGAGATCTGTTCGTTAGGGTATGTATAAGATGCAAAAGGAGACGTAGCTGCCGGATCTATCCAGAAAGATTCGTTAGACAGTCCCTGGAAGAATGCAGAGAAATCCAGGCTTTTATACCCCAGGGAGAACCCGAATCCATATACGATTTCAGGCACTGTAGGATGACCTATGGGCACCATATCCGCCTGGGTAATCTGACCATCATGGTTCACATCCAGGTATTTGATATCGCCGCCGCCGTACTGGCCGAAGTTCTGCTTAGGAGAATTGGCGGCTTCGGCATCGTCCACGAAAAGTTTTTCTGCGATATAGCCGAATACCTGGTTGATGGAGTAACCGGTGTGATAGCGGTATGATTCCTTGTATTTCGGTTCTTCGTAGTTCTTATACTTGCTGGTAGCGTAGGTGAAGTTGCCCATCACGGAAGCCCAGAAATCATTCTTAAAAAATTGCTTGTAGTTCAGGGAAAGATCTACCCCTTCCGCAGTAGCTACTCCCACGTTCGCCATAATAGGCGCTGCAAAGCCCGCTGCTTCAGGGATGGCGGCACGTGTCATCAGGATGTGATCACGGTATTGGGAAAAATATTCCGCTGTAAAGTTCAGCTTATTGAACAGGCCCAGATCCAGCGCTATGTTTTTCTGTTTGGATGTTTCCCAGGTGATATCAGGATTTGAATACCGGGAGATGGAAATACCGTTAAGGCTGTACAGTGTGCCCGGATCACGGCCAAAGGTAGCCAATTTGTCTTTGTCGTTCATATTCACGTTCGACAGATAGAAGAATCTGTCCTGCGGCAAACCAATGGCATCGTTACCGATGATACCATAAGTGGCCCGCAACCGCAGGTTAGATACGATCTCATTCATTGGTTTCATGAATGGTTCGTTGGAAACGGTCCACGCCACGCCAAAGGATGGGAAGAAGCCAAAGCGATGGTGTTTATCGAACCGCTCGGACCCGTTATAGCCAAAGTTAAATTCCGCATAGTAGCGCTTATCGTAGTCGTAGGTGAGCCTGCCGGATACGCCCAGGTTGCGGAATGGCAACGATTGTTGCAGATCGCCGGCATTCGCATTCAGGCGACTTTGCGCCATGAACACCATCATCCCGCTTACGCCGCTTTTATTGAATACCCGGTCGTAGTTGAGGCGCGATTCCAGGTAAAAGGAAGTACTGATGAGTTTAGCACCTTCGCTGTAGCCCAGGTATTCGGTACCGTCGTTGGGATTGATATTCGTAATGAAGTAGCTGTTTGTTTGCTTATCGTAGGCATCCTGTTTATACCAGAACGGGTTGTAGTAGCGGCTTACATCGAAGTAAGAGGTCCGGTTGGTGTTCATCATCGCACTGGCTACCAGTCCGGGTGTGATGGCCTTCAGATTTTGTTTCAGCTCCAGCTGTGCCAGCATCAGGGAACGGGAGTAGTTCTTGTATCCTTTTACCATTTCAGCGTAAGGATTGATGTACTGTCCTTCTTCGTAGTTGCCGAACATAATATGCTTTACATATTTATGGGCGTCGTCGGCCGGGAAATAGGCCGGGAACAATACCGGGTTAGAACGCATTACTTTCTGGTACATGCTGCCGCCGCCGTCGAGCGGACCGGTATAATCGTCGAAGCTTCCGCTAAGTCGTACCGTCATTTCCGTTGTATTGGTGAGGTTCACGTTTACATTCGAGCGGAGGCTGTAACTGTTCAAACGTATATTGCTGTTGAAGTTGTTTCGGTGATCTACTTTCATGAGGCCATTATCGCGGTTATAGGCGCCTGACACATAGTATCTGGCAACACCGCCACCACCGCTCACACTGAGGTTGGCACGCTGGTTCATAGTATAGTCCTTGAACATCGTTTTCCTCCAGTCGTTGGCGGGATAGGCCACCGGGTTTGTGCCGGCGATGGTGTTATCGATTTTTTCGTCTGAGTATGGCAGCGCGCCCAGCGGATCCCGTGTCAGCACAGCTTCATTGGCCAGCTTCATGTAGGTGACCGGATCGGCGAGTTCAATATTTTTCGTAGGTGCGGACACGGAGTTTTCCACGCGGAAAGCCAGGTGCGCTTTACCTACGGCGCCTTCTTTGGTAGTGACGAGAATCACGCCGTTGGCGGCCCTGGAACCGTATAATGCCGTGGCGCTGGCATCTTTCAATATTGAAAAACTGGCAATATCATCTACCTGTAAACGGGCGAGGTCGGTGGTAGTCAGCTCAATACCATCAATCAGAATCAACGGATCTTTCTTGTATCCGAAAGTGGTGACACCACGGATAAAAAACTGCGCATTGTCCTGCCCTGGCTCTCCGCTACGCTGAAAGGCAATCACGCCGGCAGCACGACCGGCGAGGGCGGTGGTCAGGTTACTGGAAGGCACCTTCAGATCAGCCGGCCGGATGGTGGTCACAGACCCTACCACGTCGTTCCTTTTCTTTGTACCGAAGGCCACTACTACTACATCTTTCAGCTGACTGGAAACCGACTGCATCGTGATGTTAATAGTAGTTTGCACTCCTACCCTTACATGTTTTTCAACATACCCGATATAGCGAAAGATAAGGGAGTCGCCGGTTTTTGCTTCAATGAAATATTTCCCCTGTTCGTTGGTAGTAGTGCCCCGTGAGGTACCCATGACCTGTACCGTTACACCAGGGATAAACGAATTATCGTCCGAGGATGCTACAATCCCGGAAACGATACTATGTTGCTGTGCCAGCAAATCCAGGCAGGGCTGGAGAAGCAGTAACATAACAAATAAGGCGCTGTTCAGCAGCTTATTTTTTGATAAGAATAGAAGATCACGTGTTAATAATAACGTAGAATTTTCCATAGCACTGCGCTATTTACAATTTGATGTAAGTAAAAAGATGAATTGGTAATTTGTACCTGTTTTCCCCAATAATTCCCGGCTATTCTCTCATTCGGATTTGATTGATATATGACACGGGTTTCCCGGCGCCCTGTACAGGGTACGGCGATGGCAGCAGCTTACGCGCGATTGATCAATAGGCATGCAGCCTGTAGCCGAACCGGCAACAAGACGTAAAAACCCCAAATGGTTAATGGAGAGACCGCATTAATTACAGGTCATGTTCACCACATGCGGCGAACTGTAATTCCATTTTGCACGATGGCTACTTTTGGTTGTTCCGAAAAAACTAAACTAACATATCCAGGGAATGACACGCATCAGGCATCCGGGGCGACGGGGAAATCGGGGGGAGAGTCTGCAACTACTAATCCCACGTCTGCTTCAGACACATTAGTTCACTGTTTCTCTTAAATTTTTCCGATAGATTCTTCTCTCAAAGTGGTGGCAAATTAAACAACAAAATCGTTTCAGGCATCCTGTACCATCCTGTATGGGGTGTCATCTCAACATTTAAGCATATATACGGCTGATTTCTCAAACGACTGGCTACCCGCCGGCATGCAGGGTTTGCATGATCTTGGCATATAACTCAAGCGGATTGAAAGGTTTGATCACATAGTCGTTCATCCCTGCATCCAGTACTCTCTGTGGGATTTCTGCGAGCGCGGAGGCAGTAAGGGCAATGATCGGCAACTGGCTGAACTGTCCGTTATTCATCTCCCTGATCATTCTGCTGGCAGTATAACCATCCATAAGCGGCATCTGCAGATCCATCAATATGAGATCATACTGATGCTGTTGTACCTTCTCCACCGCTTCAATACCGGTTTTGGCATAGTCGACATCCATCCCCCATTTCTTCATAAACTTCCCGGCTACAATGATGTTCACCTCATTATCTTCCGCCAGCAGAATCTTATATCCGTTCAGTCGTCCGAAGTCGTCTGCTGTACCATCGTAAATATACACGGGAGTTCTCGCACTCTTTTTAAAGCGGAGATTGAAGCTAAAGGCTGATCCTTTCCCTACGGTACTTTGCACCGAAATCGTGCTTCCCTGCAGCTCTACAAGGCGCCTGGTAATAGCCAGGCCCAACCCGGTACCACCGTACTTCCTGGTAGTGTCGGCACTTGCCTGGGTGAAGATCTCAAAAATATGATCCTGTAGCTCAGTGGCAATACCGATACCGGTATCTGTAACCACAAAATTTATGTCCACGGATTCAGCTCTATTTTTCAGGAGAGAAAGATCAAGGATCACTGAACCTGCATTGGTAAATTTCAACGCATTGCTGACAAGGTTATTGAGGATCTGCGCCAGCCTCACCGGATCACCGATGACCACTTCCGGCAAATCAGGATCTATCCTTACTTTGAAGCCGATTCCTTTTTCTTCTGCGTATGGCAGATGCCCTCGTTTGATATTACTGACCAGTTCTTTGAGACTAAAATCAATTTCCTCGAATACCACTTTGCCGGATTCAATTTTGCTGTAATCCAGAATGTCGTTGATCAGGCTTAACAGGTTTTCGCTGGAGAATTTAAGTATTTTAAGATTTTCTTCCTGCTCGGGCAGATACGCTTCCTGGAGCAACAGATGAGTCATGCCGATAACGGCATTCATGGGAGTGCGTATCTCGTGGCTCATATTCGACAGGAACTGTTGCTTGGCAGTAGCCGCCTCTTCTGCTGCCTTCTTGGCTTTCAGCAGCTCTTCTTCCGCCAGTTTCCTGTCGGTAATATCCATGAGGGTACCTCTGATCTTCACCACTTTTCCGTCTCTGACAATGGGAACGCCAATCGTCCGGATCCAACGGTCTGTTCCTTTAGGACGCACTTCCAGGTCGAATGGCTTCTGGTGAAACATGGCTTCCTGGACATGCGTTTTAACCTTTTCTTCATCTTCATAAAAGGAGGCTCCGTCCAACAGGGATGTAGGTAACCTGCTACCGGCCCGTATAACATAAAAATATTTGGTAAAATAGAACGATTGGTTTTCCATATCGAACTCCCAGCCGCCGGTTTTGGTAAGCTCCTCGCCTGAATCAAGCAGGTCTATGTTTTTCTCCAGCTCCCTTTGCGCGGCGGTCAGCTCCTCTTCCGCCAGTTTCTGTTTGGTGATATCAAGGGCAAAAGCTATTACCCCGCCCGGATGATCCGGGTCGGGGAATATCGTGCTATGTAACCATGTTTTCTTCCCATTTATCTCCAGTGGTGTGGTAAATTCGCCGGTTTGGTCTGTCAGGGCCATATCCACCTGCTCCTTAGCACTGGGGAATACGTCTACGACTTTCTGGCCAGCGATTTCATTATCACTTAACCCGAGTGCCTTCAGCCCGGCTCCAATAGATAAACGGATTACTCCCTTTTTGTCTATCCGATAAATAATAACCGGCAGATTATAAAGTACTCCATTCAACAATCGGCTTATTTCTTCATTATTTGAGGGCGCATATTCCATTTTGGCTTGTTTAAACAGTAGGTGATCCACTAATTTAACAAAAAAGCCGCTGAATGGTTCTGTTAGCCTCCCAGGCTGAAGTTTTGAGGGTTATCCAGCGCCACGTCCGTCTTCTTTTCCTATCTTCCAGATCATATTTGTTTGTGCCAGCACAGATAAGATACAGCATTGAAAGAGGAAATAAAAAACTGATTTTTTCTTCATATAGAACAAGATACAAAAAAGCCTGGCTGATACACAAAGAAGGGAGCAAAAGCCCCCTTCTTTTTTGCATCCATCTTTACCGGGAATTATTACACCAGCTGGTGTAACAATCAGTTACTGCAACGGATCAAATGTACCGCCCCAATTATTATTCTGCAACAGTTTCGGATTCCTGCTGATATAAGTAAGCGGAATACCGTAAATGTAATAGTCGTCTTTGATGGCGATATCAGCAATATCGGTTTTCACTACGGTAGTAGAGAAACGGGTCCATACCTGGTTGATATCATCCATTGGTTTTACATCGGACTGTCCCTGTTTCAGCAGGATGGCTACACCATGCCGCTGCGGCAGACTTCTCAGGTAGCCAAACATTTTCCAGCGGCGCAGATCGTCGAGACGTTTGCCTTCAAATGCAAACTCCACGAATCGTTCCTTTTGGTAAGCAGCGCGGATATCAGCGGTACTGGTGGCACTAAGACCATAATTCCCTCCTGCTCCCGGCGTAATACCAGCCCGGCCGCGAATACTGTAGAGTACATTCAGCGCATCGGCTGTTTTTCCTGCTTCATTGGCAGCTTCTCCGTAATTCATCAGTACTTCTGCATACCTGATCTCCGGCCAGTCTACCCCGGAATTGTAAACAGAGGTAGCCATGTTGGCGGTTTTATCGATAGCTTTGATCCGGTAGAAACTGGAGTTAGACCACAGCGGATCTGTAGTGATGGAGTTATGTGTGCCGATGATTCCTGTGCCGGAATAATAATCAGTGATAGCGTCGAAATACGTCCACAGGTAGGTGTTCATGTTCTTCATCTTCGCCAGGTACTGGTACGGAGAACCGTTGTAGTAAATGGTTTCATAGAAGCGGTCATCACGACTTCTGAACAGCGTATCATACGACATCGTAGCCGGATTCCAGCTGGATCCGTCTTTCCGCGGGAATGCATTTACCAGTTCGAGCGAAGGACGGTCCTGGCCAGCCAGATCCTGGGAGAAATTAAGTGGAATCAATCCTCCCTGGAAATAAGTAGCCTGCGGATAATTATATCTTCTGACCATGATCACTTCTTTATTCAGCTCATCATCCCATATTTTATTATAGGGAGCATACAATCCCTTACCCTTTGCATCGCACTGATTTTTTGCGGCCAGGCAGGCATCGTAGGCCTGTTGCCATTTTGCGGTACTATTGGCTGGATTAAAGAGCGGGCTTGCGAAAAACAGGAGTACACGTCCTTTAAAGGCCATAGCAGCGCACTTATCAATCCGGCCCACATCTTCCCCTGCCCATACATCCGGCAGCATGCTGATGGCATCATCCAGGTCTTTTACAATCTGCGCAATGCACTCCGATGTTTTATTACGGGGCAATTGCAAAGCATTCAGATCTGTTGTAGCCGCCTGGGGTGCAGTGATAATAGGCACCCCGCCATAGCTTTTTGTAAGCGCGTAATAGGCCCAGGCGCGCCAGAACAATGCCTGGCCTTTCATTTGCTTCTTTGCCGCATCATCGAAGCTGGCATTATCCAGGCCGGAGAGAAAGATATTGATGGTGCGGATATTTTTAAACTGATCATTGTAGATATCATACGAATCGTAAGTAGCTCCGCCACGCATCCAGATATTGGTTTGCAGCTGATAAGACACTCCCTCGTCGGTATCGTTGCCGCTACCAGCCGGGTTACCCGGCATCATGTTCGCATATACATCATCCAGATAGGCTTTGGCAATCGCAGCATTCGTCCATACCTGCGAAGGATTCACCGCGGTTAAATTCGTTTTATCCAATACTTTGCTGCAACTACTCAGCAGCATGGCCGCACCGATCAGGGTGGATATAGTAAGATTCTTTTTCATTGTTTGATTTTTCCCGGTTTGAAAATTTACAGGTTTACGTTAATGCCAAGCGAGTAAGACTTCATCATCGGATAGCTCATGAACTGGCTTAATTCCGGATCATAGAACTTGAAGGCAGACAGGAGGAAAAGGTTGGTTCCTGATACGAAAACGGAAGCCGACTGTACGCCTACTCTCTTTGTCCATACGCTGGGAACGGTGTAGCCGAGCGACAAATACTTCAGTCTTACAAAGCTGCCATCATGTACATTGTAGGAAGAATTCATGTTAGCATACGTGGCATACTGGCTTCCCCAGGGGAACGGCTTAGGCCCTGAAGCGTTGGTATTTGTTTCTGTCCAGTAATCTTTCCAATAGTTGGTATATACCCAGTAGCTACCAACATTCCTGGAGAAAGCATCGTTGTAAGTAGTTTTAAACCCTGCCAATCCTGCAAACTGTGCATCGAGCGTGAAGCCTTTATAGCTGAGGGTGAGGCCGAGGCCATATGAAATGGGCGCCTGTGCGAGTTGGTAGTCGGCCAGCTTTACACGGTCCCAGGTATCTACTTTGCCATCCGGTTTTCCATCAGGACCGCTGATATCTGCGAAGCTCAGCATGCCCAGCACCGGCTTAACCCCATCAATGGTAAAGCCCTGAGGGAGCTTATCCAGATCCGCCTGGGTACGATAAATACCAGTAGCGAGATAACCGGAAATATAATTGAGAGTTTTCCCGTTGGGATCGTCTACCGGTACAGCACCTGCAGCTACATCCTTTGTAATCACTTTATTGGTAGCCAGTCCCACATTACCCCGTACTTTGAAAGAAAAGTCTCTTCCTATCTGTTTGCCATATCCCAGTTCCAGTTCAAACCCTTTGGCGTTTACCACGCCGTAGTTCACCGCCGGCAGGGAGGTACCAAATTCGGCAGGGATAGCCAGTATCCTTGATCCGAGGATATCATAGGTATGACGGCGCCAGATTTCGGCTGTCAGCGTCAGGTTGCGAAGAATACTAACGTCTACACCAAAGTTGGTGGAATTTGATTTCTCCCAGGTCAGGTTAGGATTGGGTATGCCACCATACGACAAGCGCGGATCGGTGGTACCGTTGGTGCCCAGGTAATAGCTGGAAGACTGGATATTGTACTGATCCTGCCATTTCCAGCCACCGATGGCGTCGTTTCCGGTAGCAGCAACAGAAAACCTTAGCTTCAGGAGATCGATGAACGAAAGTGATGTAATGTTTTTGAAGAATGGTTCATCAGAAATTTTCCATCCCACTGCTACTGAAGGAAACCAGCCCCATCTTTTGGAAGGTGCAAATTTAACAGAACCATCTCCCCTTACAGAGGCCGAAAACAGGTATTTCCCGGCGTAATCATAATTAATCCTGCCTATATAAGATAGTCTTCCATCCTGTGTTTCAGAAGCATTATTGCTCCAGTTTTTACTATCACCACTGGCGGCAAAGAACTGATCTGTCGGGAAGAGCGGGAAATTATACCTGTAGGTAGAAAAGTAATTGTAATTGTATTCGTACTGTTCATATACGGCCAGGGCATCTACATGATGTTCCCCAAAATGCCTGTCGTAATTCAATTGAGCATTCAGCTGGTAGGAATTGGATTTATCATAACGGTAACCAATATACTCCGTACTCGGATCTCCGCTCAGTTGTGTGCCCAGTGGCTTAGTAACATCTACTACACCGTTCGGCGACATCGCATAGTTATACAGTAATTGTTTCTTCGCAAAATCTTTAATGCCACTGTTATTAATGTTACGGCTATACACAAGCCGTGCGGATAACCCCGGTACCACAGGTACCTTGTACTCAGCGCTTATCAGGGCATCTATCTGTTGATTCCCATTTCTCCAGTAACCACCATTTCTCATCATCTCTGCCATATTACCCAGCCAGCCAGGGTTTACCGGCTTACCATCTACATACGGGCGGGTACCAAACGCGTTATAAAACAGCTTGCCCCAGAGATTATTCAGGTCAACTGAACCATAGTCATAAGTGAAATTAAAGCGCTGACGGGTGCCATTGCTGGTACTTAAATTCAGTCCTACAGTGAGGTCTTTCGTTACCTTTGCTGATACATTTCCACGAAGATTGTATTTATTGTACGAGACATTGGGCAGAAAGCCGTTCTCATTATAATAAGAACCGCCGATGTAGTAAGTTACACGCTCGCCGCCGCCGGCAATACTGAGAGCATGGCGCTGGTTGGTAGGATTCCGGTATACTTCATTATACCAGGCCCGCCCGTCGGCATTCCATGATCTGACATCTGCTTCTTCTGCCGCGGAAATATTGTTATCTCCGAAAACATAACGGTTCAGTTTTAACGATGTAGTCAGGTCGAGGTAGCCCGGTACTTTACCTGTTCTTTCCATACCAAACGTTGAACTGTAGCTCACAGTAGGCCTGCCGGAGTGGCCTGTTTTAGTAGTTACCAGTATTACACCGTTTGAAGAACGGCTACCGTAGATGGCCGCAGATGAAGCGTCTTTAAGCACTGAGATCTCATACACCTCATTAGGATCAAGCGCATCGAAACTGGTTTTGTCTCTTACCACTCCATCGATTACGTACACCGGATCTGTATTTGAAGAACTGAAAGTTGAAAGCGCCCTGATACGTATACCAGATCCTATTCCCGGAGTTCCTGTATTACTTTGTACATAAACACCCGACAGTCGTCCGGCGAGTACGTTCGATAAATTCGACGTAGGTATCAATGCTACCTCGCTTGCTTTCATGGTAGTTACCGCGGAAGTAATATTAGCACGTTTCTGGGTACCATAACCCACCACTACTACCTCATCCATTTTGCGTGTGGAAGGTTTCAATACTATTTTCAAATCAGTATTGCTGCCGGGTTTCATCTCCTGATCTTCGTATCCAACGAAGGAAATCACCAACACATCCGTTGGTTCAGCAGCCAGTTTGAATACACCCTGGTTGTTGGTTACCGCGTTGCGTTTGCCTCCTTTAATTCGTATAGTCGCCCCCGGTAGTGGCGTACCTTTATCGTCCGTTACGGTTCCGGATATCTCCACTGGTGGCGGAGGTACAACCGCCGCCGGTTGTTCTTTTTTCTGTATGACAACCGTTTTGTTCAGTATGACATAGCTCAATGATTCATCGCTTAAACAGGCATTCAATGTTTCGGTAAGACTGGCCTGACTCAGATCCAGTGTAATTTTTTTTACATTTTTCAGCAGACGGTCATTAATAAAGATCTGGTAATTGCTTTGTCTGCTGATTTCTCTAAAGACTTTTGGCAACGTAGCGTTTTTCACGTGCAGTGTGATGTTCTGGCCATTCCCCTTTGCAGCCACCTGCAAGCATACCGTCGTCAAAAGCAGGCCGGTCATTCTCATAATCGATGACATTTTGGTTGAGAGCGTGCCTCCATATCGCGGGCAGGCATCATTCTTTTGCATGAGGGCTTGCTCATGAAAGTTTAATTTCATAACTTCATTTTGTTTAGGTTGATAAAAACACTCTTAGCGGAATGTATATAGCATACCTGGACACTCTTCCGGCAGTGCACCACCACTGCCGGTTTTCATGCCAGCGTACTTTCTCTCTTATTTTGAATTCAAGGATTAATGAATACTTTCTTTCCGTCTATTTTAGCTGAAACCCCGCTATAACTTAGTATTTTCAAAAATTCCGAAAGGCTTACGTCGCGCGATATTGAGCCGGTAAAATGTTCTGCGGGTATCCCGTGAGGGTACTGCGTGGTAATCCCGTACCAACGCTCAGCTTCCCGCATCAGGGTTTGAATATCTGTGCTTTCGAAAATAAAGAGATTGTTTTTCCAGGCAACAACGGCATCCAGGTCCGGATCATTGTCGAGCACGAATCGTTCGCCGGCGCTGAGTTGCTGGCCGGCAGCCAGGCGGGCCTGGAGCCCCGAGCTTTTGCGGGATACGGCTACCGCTCCCTGCAATAAGGTGATCCGGGCGTCTTGTGCACCGGGATAGGCATTTATGTTGAATTGAGTTCCGAGTACCTGTATGGTCAGATCGCTCCCCTGACGTGCCACCACAAAGGGTTTGGTGGCATCAGCTGCTACATCGAAATAAGCCTCTCCGTTGATGGTTACTCTTCTTTCCTTCCCGGCAAAGGCGGCAGGATAAGTCAGCGATGACGCGGCATTCAGCCATACGCTGGTACCATCGGCCAGTACTACTGATATAGGCCGGCTGCCAACCGGTACTTTAATGGTATTGTATACAATTTCTTCTGAATTTCCTGCTCCCGAGTAAATGATCTGCCCCGCGGCATTTTTTGTGATTTTGGTGTTGGTTTGCAGTGCCAGTACGCCTTTTCCGGCACTGTCCAATTCTATTTGTTCACCGTTTGCTAATGTGAGTACGGCCTTTGTTCCGGCAGGGGACTGTACATCTGCCAGTGGCGGATGTATGACTGCCGGCTGCTGCGTATGCTGTATATAATAGATCCCGGTGGCAACAGCCACCACTACCGCCGCAGCAACAGCCCATTTCATACCAGCGTTCAGCAGGGTGCGGCGGGGCTTTTCAGCAGCTATTTTCTGCTTTAATGCCACCCAGCTATGCTCCCTGAATTCATCTTCCCGCTCATCAGTCAGGATCAGCTCCTTTTCTCCTGCGTTGACGGCATCGTACCATTGGTGCAGCAGAAGTATCTCCTCCCTGGTAGCGCTCCCATCCAGGTATTTCCCGGCAAGGCGACGTACTTCATCGGCGCTTAAATTCATTGTTCCTGTTTTTAACGTGGCAATAAGTGCTATATAATAAGTAGAGACATGAAAGAAGAAAGTGTACGCAGCAAAACGCCACTTTTTTTAAACTTTTTTTTGGAAGACTTACCAAAGGCTGCGCAAATGCCCTAATTGCTTGCGGATAAGAGACATTACCTGCGTTACATAACGTTCCGCAGTACGGGGCGAAACTCCCAGCCGGGCGGCTACTTCGGGGAGTGGTTTATCCTGTAGTTTATGTTGAATGAAAACAAGACTGTATTTTTCGGGCAAACTGTCTCCGGCATATCGGATAAGAATATCCAGCAGGTGTTTATTATCTATATCCGGACTTTCCGTTCTCTCCTGTCCGGCGGACATTTCGGCCATGCTATATACGTCAGTCCGCCTGTCTTCGTTGGCAAGATAACGGTATACCGCATACCTGGTCATGGCTGCGAGGTATTGCGACAAAAACTGAATGGAAATATTATCACGTTTTTTCCAGAGGTTTAAAAAGACATTCTGTACCACTTCCCTTGCATCTTCGGTATTACGCATGCGTTTGTGCGCTAAATACAACAGCCATTTCCAATACCTGTCATAGATTTCCCGGAACGCTCCTTCATCGCTCCTGTTCAGCAATTGCGCTAATTGTTCATCTGTATAATCAGTATACATGAATATGGAAAGACGTGATAAAAAAACGTGAAACAGTGCTTATATAAATGTATATATTAAAGATTGTAAAAAATAGAATAATCAAAATAATATTATCAATTGGCAATTTTTGATAACTACAACACGGTTACCATCGTTGAGGCGCTCCCTAACCCCGGGCTGGATGCCCTGACGATGATCTTCCCTTTACTGCCTTTTACAGCTTTTACAATGACCTGGGCCATCCCGTTATAAGCGGGGCGTTCACGTTCCGGGAATGCCACCAGGCAGGTAGCATCGCCGTTATCGGTAGCCACAATGTTACCCGGGCCTTCGATGGAGAATTTTACCGGGGGATGGGAACGCGGTACGGTATTCCCTGCTTTGTCTTCCACCCGGAGCGTGATGTAGCAAAGCGTTTCCCCATCACCCGGTATCACTTTTACCTCCGGCTGCAAGTGCAGTTGCGATGCCTCGCCGGTTGTTCGCACTACATCTGTTGCCCAGATTTTGCCCTGTTTATATGCCACTACTTTCAATTCTCCGGGAGTATACCTGATGCTGTCCCAGATCAGTCTGAACTCTTCACCGGGGCCTTTTGTTCTGATACCCATGCTTACTCCATTCAGGAAAAGCGCTGCCTTATCGCCCGAGGTATATACCTGTACAGGCACTATTGAATCCTTTCTTTCCGGCCAGTTCCAGTGTGGTAATATATGCGCCATCGGGTAATCCGGCCGCCAATGCGCCTGATAGCTGTAATAGCGGTCTTTCGGGAATCCGCAAAGATCCACTATACCGAAGTAGCTGCTTCTTGAAGGAGGGTTTTTCTTCTTTATTTCCTCCAGCGCCTGCTGCAACCTGGCCCTGCTGGCGGTATCAGTGCGAAAATTAAGCAGGTTGGTTTCATCAGAATTATAGGGTGTTGGTTCTCCGAGATAGTCAAAACCGGTCCATACAAATTCTCCGAGCAAATGCGGGTACCGTTGAAGGGTCCGGAACTGCTCATCCGGCGAGCATCCCCAACCGGGCCAGGCATTGTCGTAGGAAGAAACCTGCCAATGTTCATATTTATCATGGAAGAAGTACTCTCCCCTGGAGCTTACACAGGAAGATGTTTCACTTCCTATCGTTGGCTTTCCGGCATAGCGGGGATCCTTATCCCAACGGGCCTGCTGCCCAAAGAAATAGTTCACGCCCATGAGATCGAGCGCTTCAGCAGCGCCTGAGTTACGCCCTCCATCGGGGTCGTTATAAGCATTAGAAACCGGTCGCGTGGTATCCTCCCGGTGAACGATGGCGGCCAGTTCTTTCGTTATATCTACGTTCTGCTGATCCATTACTTCATTGCCTATTGACCATATCATCACCGAGGGGTGGTTACGATCGCGGTGTATCATGGCCTGCAGATCTCTTTCGTGCCATTGCGGAAACAGTTTATTATAATCGTTCTTCCGCTTACCGGTTTTCCAGGCATCAAAGGCCTCATCCCAGACCAGCATTCCCATTTGATCTGCCAGCTCCAGCAGCTCCGGTGCAGGCGGATTATGCGAGGTACGAATAGCATTGCAGCCCATTGCTTTCAATATGGTGAGCTGTCGCGCTATCGCACCACGGTTTACGGCCCCGCCCAATGCGCCAAGGTCATGGTGGTTACAGACTCCTTTTATCTCTACTCTCCTGCCATTTAACAGAAACCCGTCGCGGGCGCTGAAAACGATAGACCGGATGCCAAAGGGCGTATAGTAAGTATCTGTTATCTTTCCGGCTACTGTCACCGTGGTTTGCGCCAGGTAGAGGTTGGGCTTTTCAATGCTCCACAGACGGGGCTTCGGAACCGATAACAACATACCGGATGGCACACTGCCACCAGCCGGAATATGTAACACCGCACTGGCCTTCTCTGTAATCCGTTTGCCTTGTTTTCGTCCATCCGGCGATTCATAAATGACGGTGCGTACTACTGCATCAACGGGAGTTGTTCCGTCGTTGTTCACCTTTACCTGTATATCAGTTGATGCTGCTTCAGCCGTGATCTTTGGCGTAGTAATAAAAGTACCCCATCCGGCAACGTGTACATTGTTTGTTTTCACGAGCCATACATGCCGGTAAATACCAGCCCCAGGGTACCAGCGCGAATCCCAGCTTTCAGTATCCAGTCGTACGGCTATTACATTATCGCCGCCTGGTTTTATGAATGGGGTGATATCAAAGCGAAAAGAATTATAGCCATAAGGCCATTCTCCCGCAAATTGGCCGTTCACCCATACTTTCGCGTAGGCCATTGCTCCGTCGAAGTCGATGAAGATACGCCCGGCGGCATCTGTTTTTGAAATAGTGAATTGTTTACGGTACCATCCAATGCCCTTCCAGGGCAGCTTTCCGGTGTTACCTGCGAGCTCGATTCTGAAAGGTCCGCTGATAGCCCAATCGTGAGGAAGATCCAACTGCTGCCAGGCCTGATCATCAAAAGCCGGCATCTCCGGATGTAATGGTTCTGCTTTAATGCTGCCATCGGCCTGTGTGCCATAACGCGCAAAATGCCAGTCTTCATCAAATAATGTTGTGCCGGCAGCGCCACTTCTGTTAACAGTAATCTGCCCCCACGCAGTTCGAACGCAAAGGCAGATCACTGCCAGTAATAATATCTTCTTTAACATCTTCTATTTAAAAAAGTAAAGATAAATCACCCCCTACTCCTCCATTTCTGCTATATTGATATATGCCAATACTTTTTTGCTTTTCAAAGACATCAGAACATAATATGTGCCCTCAGGCCAAAAACATGCACAGGGCCTCTGTCTTTATTATACCCCGGATGATTCACGAACTGATAATCGAATGTCACCTGGAAAAACTTCGTCAACAGTGCATTATAATAGGCCTCTAATATATTCTCATGGCCGTAGTTAAGTGCACCGTCGCCAATGATGAAACCATATCCTCCGGCGGCCAGGAAATCGCGGTGCTCCCGGGAAATTCCATTCACTACATCAGCAACGCCGAATACATCGCCCGGCCGTTTCCATTTTGTGCCTTTTATGGCGATACCTCCGCTGACTGTTCTGTCGATTTCTGTAAAAGCCCAGGTAGCATACTTACCATCGTTCCAGCCTACGCGGCAAAAAGCGCCTATATCGTCTGTGAGCTGCTGATCAATGCTTAGCCCCAGGCCGTATTTGTGGCCGCCATAAGAGCCGCCCTTTGAGTTACCACGGATAACGCTGAGCACAGACGTATCTTTGCCATTCAGCAGCGCCTCCATCCCCTGCGCGTATGAAGGCGCCCTGGAATAGGTGGTGCTGCCAATTACTCTCACGGCTCCGGTACGCTTGCCGAATTTCAGCTTGTGCTCATACTCAAGGGTTTCAGAATGAGCGTCGATGTTATATTCCATCGTGTGATAATTGGCAATACTTGGTACTGCCACAGTAGATACTCTTACTGCATAGGTAGGTTTAATGAGCTCCACTACCAGGCCCTCCGTATAGCCGCGGGTGTTAGCCGGGTAATCCCAGGCGCCATTAGCCCAGAGAGCCCAGTTTAAGAACTGTGTTCTCGGATCTTTTGAATAACTATTATCATCATAGAAATCGGCGATGGCAAATTTACCTGCACTGATGGTGATCCTGCTCGTAGGGATCCTGTCGGCTACCTGGTTCACATCGTCGCTCACGTCTTCATAACCGGTATTTCCCAACGGGATATGTTGTTGCAGATAAGCCCGGGCAATAAACACCTGTGGCTGTACGGCTCCCACACGATAGGTTTCTCCATTCAATGCACCAGCCACACCGGATGCCGAACTAAGCCCCTTACCGCCAGACACTTCCGGGTTGAAATAGAAAGTGGCATTCTTCCATAATCTGCGCCCTATGAACAAGGTGGCTGTCAGGCTCTGCGCGGTAGGCTCTACGGTATCGGCCAGGGAATTGTCGCCTCTGTAAGGTGATTTGAAACCGGAGTGTCTTTGCCCGATGATAGTTGTCTGGAAATGGATACTCCATTTGGATTTAGGGGCAGTACTATCCGCGTTACTCTGCGCGGAAGCAGCTTGTGTAAAACTGAACAATGCTACAATAGCAGTAATTACCTGTAATTTGATAGCCATAAAAAAGCGACGTTTAGAAATTTGAATGCTTCAGTTTTAATACGGTTTTACAACCATTGATTGAATTTTCTGATATACCAATTCTTGATCAGTTGGGTTAATACGCAATAGCTGAAAAGGATGCCGAACAACCACGGGAAATATGCCATTGGCAAGGGTTGCATCTTTAGATCCGCTGCAAAAGGCGTAAAGGGTATGGTAATACCGATCAGCATAATGAGCGTAGTCAATGCCAATACCGGAGCAGTAGCCCAGCTTTGAATGAAAGGAATTTTCCTCGTACGTATCATGTGCACTATCAACGTCTGGGAAAGTAATCCTTCAATGAACCAGCCACTCTGGAACAGGCTCTGATGTGCATCGCTGTTGGCTTTGAAGAAGAAGTACATCAGTGCAAAAGTAGCATAGTCGAAAATGGAGCTGATCGGGCCGATGAAAATCATGAACCTGGCGATACCGGAAGCGTCCCATTTCTTGGGCTTCTGCAGGAACTCTTCATCCATCCTGTCCCACGGAATAGAGATCTGTGATATATCATACAACAGATTCTGGATCAGGATTTGTACCGGCAGCATAGGCAGGAACGGCAGAAATGCACTGGCGCCCAGCATACTGAACATGTTACCGAAGTTGCTGCTGGCAGTCATCTTGATGTACTTGATGATGTTCCCGAAGGTTCTTCTGCCATAGATTACACCTTTGCGCAGCACCATCAGGTCTTTCTCCAGCAGAATAATATCCGCACTCTCCTTCGCAATATCCACGGCAGTATCTACGCTGATGCCCACGTCTGCATCGCGGAGGGCGGCTGCATCGTTAATACCATCTCCCATAAAACCAACGGTATGCCCCTTCGCCTGCAGCAGCTTTACTACCCTGGCTTTTTGTATAGGACTGAGTTTAGCGAGGATAGCTACATCTTCTACCTGCTCCTGCAATTCCTCGTCGGTCATGCTTTCCACGGCAGAACCCAACAGGATCTTGTTATAGTCGATCCCAACATCGCGGCATATTTTCTTCGCCACGATTTCATTATCGCCGGTAAGCACTTTCACGCTCACACCCAGTTTCTGCAATGCTTCAATAGAGCTTTTGGCAGAAGGTTTCGCCGGGTCGAGGAAGCCGATAAAGCCAGTCAGTACCATGTCTTTCTCATCTTCTACTGAATAGGTAAGCGCACGATCATCAAACTCTTTGATTGCTACCAGCAATACCCTCAACCCTTCTTCATTCATCTTCCTGGAAGTGTTGAGTACAATTTTTCTCATGGTCTCATCCATGGGAATGATGGTATCGCTTTCGATATGCAGCTGCTTATCTTCACCTGGATCGAAAGCACGATTGCATAGTCCCAGCATTTCCTCCACAGCGCCTTTACAGATAAGCAAATGCCGGCCATTGCGCTGTTTCAGGATCACCGACATACGACGCCGGTGAAAGTCGAACGGAATCTCATCCACTTTCAGGAAGTACTCTTCTACTTTCAGATAATCATGCAACTCTACGTGCTCTAATACGGCATGATCCAACAGATTCTTCAAACCAGTCTGATGGTAACTGTTGAGGTACGCCCACTTCAGCACTTCATCATCTTCTGCGCCGAAAACATTCAGGTGCTTTTCCAGTACAATCTTGTCCATGGTCAGCGTACCTGTTTTATCAGTACACAGGATGTCCATCGCACCGATGTTCTGAATAGCATTCAGACGTTTTACAATCACTTTGCGCTTGCTCATGTTCACGGCGCCTTTAGCCAGATTAGCGGTAACGATCATCGGCAACATTTCCGGCGTCAGGCCCACTGCCACGGCAATCGCGAAAAGAAAGGCTTCCATCCAGTCGTGTTTGGTGAGCCCGTTGATCAGGAATACCAGCGGCACCATCACCAGCATGAAACGAATGAGCAGGTAACTCACTTTGTTCACGCCTTTATCGAAACTGGTTTCAGCCCGCTTGCCAACAATGGCGTTGCTGAGAGAACCAAAGTAGGTTTGATTGCCGGTGGTAACTACAATGGCGGTGGCAGATCCGCTTACCACGTTAGTGCCCATGAAGCAGATGTTGTCCAGTTCCAGTGGTGATTTAGTGTCGGTATCGCGGATAGGAAGATTGCGTTTCTCCACGGGCAAACTTTCCCCCGTTAGCATCGCCTGGCTGACGAAAAGGTCTTTCGACTGAACAATGCGACAATCGGCGGGTATCATATCGCCGGCAGAAAGGAAAATAGTATCTCCGGGAACGATTTCTTTGATGTCGATTTCTCTTTTGAAGCTTCCTTTATCGTCGGTATTACGCAATACAGTAGCAGTTGTTTTCACCATGCTTTTCAGCTGTTCTGCGGCCTTGTTGCTTCTGAATTCCTGAATGAACCGGAGCAGCACGCTGAACAATACCATGATCGATACTACGATGATCGTTTTAAAATCACGGTCTGCTGCCGGTGGAAGTACTACATCGGTGATGATAGATATGGCGGCGATCGTCAGCAGAATAAATATAAAGGGGTTAACAAAAGCCTTTAGCAGCTGTTTATACCAGGCTGGGGCTTTTTCATGCATGACTTCATTCAATCCATATTTCTTCAGCTTCTCTGAAACCTGCCACTCTGATAGGCCTTCGGCTCTGCTGTCGAGCATGGCATAGAAAAGGCCATCCTCGCCTCTGGCAACATTCCTCAGCTTTACAACCGCTTCATCATTCATTCCATTTGTGCTGGTGGAAAAAGAAAAACGGCTCTTGATATTGCTTGTTACTGTAGCTAACATCGGGTTTTATTTTATTTATTTCTCTTCTTATTTAATACCATAGGCGCCAGAACAACAACAATGACGCAAAGGCCGATAACATTATATTGAAACAAAGGCAGCGTGCTCTGCGGATTAAGATGATAGCCCAGGTTCATATCTGCCAGTATCACAACTATCGTCAATACTATTAGTGCAACTGCCCAGCGGGCTTCTTTCCTGGTTCTCATTTTAAATTTATTTGCTTACCTGGTGGTACACAGGATGCCAGCATAGTGAAAGCTGCTATGCAAACCGGTACCACAAAAATGGCGGATCACCTTCCCGTTATCTTCGTGCAGAACAGGATGCCTGCAGCCAGTCGTCCGGAATGAAGGGAAACAACATATTCAGGTGCTAAAAAAGAAATGCAAGGTTTGATCCCGGTTGCCGGCAGTTCATTGAAGCCGGTATGGTTCACGGGTTTCTTAAAGGCTCTGATATTAAACATGACTTTGATTTTTTTCCCATCAACGAGATAACCAAAGTCATCTGTACAATGGGAGGTTAATAATTAAGGTGGCTACTCGGAGGTTGCGAATCCATTGTATTTTTCAGTTTTTAATCGTTAATAATTTCTTTAACTGATTGCGCTGCAAAGCTAGCTAACCCATTGAAAATTGACATTAGAGCAGGGACAAAATTTTATTAGAAATTTATTAGAAGAAGATGGAGGGCCAGATTGGCCGGCCGATGCGGGCATCGCATTAGTAAACAAACTTAATTAATATATCTTTTTACTTATATTATATTATTGGGGTAGGAAGACAGCTGCCTCAGCAGCATTACTGTCATGGATTAAAAATGAATGTCCGCAAAGATAGGCGGAAATTATTATTAACAGGCTCAGCTTACCGGAAGTTTGCTGAGCCTGCATTCTATAGTGATGGGTCAGTTTTTTACGGGCAGCCATACCTTATACGCCGAAGGGTGCTCCCTATTGGCCAGTGTGAAGAAGGGCACTGCTATGAAAGCATCAGGGCCGGTGATCACATTCACTCCTCCCAGCATTCCCGGTTTGAATGTCATCTGCAGGGCAGCATTGTTGCTGATCGTGATGTTGTTCAACGCAGCATTGTCTGCCGCTTCCAGGCCATAAACGACAGGACCCGCTGCGATAGCTGCTTTTCCACGAATGGTTGCTATCGCCTGATTCGGGAAAACGAGTCGCGGCTGCACCGGTAAATGCAGCGTTATACGGTCGTTCTTCTTCCAGCGCCGCGTTATTACTGCATATCCGTTGACCGGATTTACCGGTATAGGTTCCCCATTTATTTGCATGGTAACGGTATCGGCTATACGTGAATAATATAAATCCTGGTTATTTTCCTTTCCCTGTGCCCAGCCTGGTATCCGGACCTTTATCGTAAATTCACCTGCTTTTTCTGGCAGCACCTGGATTTGTGTTTCGCCTTTCCAGGGATACTGCGTTACCTGTCTCAATACTACCTTACCTGCTTTATTCAGCTTGCTTTTGAACTCACTGCCAACAAAAAGATTCACATAGAGGCCGGCGCTATCGGATGCGTAAATAAATTCCGGCAGTGCCGACACCAGTTTGAGTATCATGGGCGGGCAACAGGGACAGCTATGCCAGGCCCAGCGCCGGTGGTCGGTGGCAGTCAGCGGGTTCTCGTAAAAATAGTGATCACCCGACAGTGAGATGCCTGAGAGCAGGTTGTTATAGATCACCCTTTCAAATTCGTCCATGTACTTTCCATCTGCCAGGAGCTGGTTCATACGTTGACTGAAGAACGCAGATCCAATGGCAGCACAGGTTTCGAGGTAGGCTGATTCGGGAAGAAAATAGTCGGGGCCAAACTTTTCCTGATCGGCAATGGCTCCTTCCCCGCCGGTAATGAACATACGTTTCCCGGTCATATTGTTCCAGTAGCGTACCGCAGTAGCCAGGTACCCAGGCTTATTATCTTCCAGTGCCATGGCTGCAATGCCTGTAGCCAGCAGTGTAGCACGCACGGCATGCCCCTCTATGGTTTGCTGTTCAGGAACTGGCGCCTGATCCTGATTATAAGCGCCATCACTTTTACGTGCATGGCTACCGTCACTGTTGCCATAGTTTCCGCGGTTGCTGATCCAGAAACGGGCAAGGCTGTCGTATTGCGCCGCGTGAACCGGCGCGCTCAGCCTGTTTTTCAGGGCCGGCGTATTTTGAAACAGCCAGCTGAGTTTCAGCAACGCTTCCTCCGGGCCGCCATGGCCCGGGATAATGTTCTGTTTTGGCAATGGGCCCATCTGTGTGCACATATAATTACTCAGTTTCACGGCTACGTTTAACAAAGCTGTTTTGCCTGTTGCCTGGTAGTAATGCACGGCTGCCTCCACGAGCATTCCGGCATTGTAAACATCGTGCTGCCATTTATCGTCGCCGTTGTTGGTACCCCAGCGCTGATCCGGTCGATTAAGGGTAGTATAGGTATTTAGATAGCCGTCGGGATCCACTGCCTGTGCAGCTGCGATCCGGCTGATATATGCGTCTATTTTACTTTCCAGCCGCTTATCGGGGTACTGGCGCAGCAGGTCGGCAGCGCCTCTGATGGTTTCATACACCAGCCCGTCGTACCAGGGCGGGCCATCGAAAACCTTTGTATTCTTATCTCCCCTGGCCACCCGGTCGAAATTCAGAAAAGCATTACGGGTTTTGCCTGTTGTTTGTTTTTCTGCTATCAGGTCGGGCCTGTCCGGCTCATAGTTTCCTTCGAGTTTATCGAAAACATCGTATACCGTTTTGGTGGTCCACACCCTGAATTTAGGCGACCAGAAGGGATCCTGTATGTGTACCTCCTGCAGGCTGGCCGGACGGATGATTCGCCGCTCCGGGGGCGTCAGCTGCGCGCGTGCCGGGATCGATATTAAAAATGGAACAAGTGGCAGTACAAAGGCCTTTAATCTGAAACATACAATCATGTCTATTGCTTTATCCTGGTGAAACGTAGAATGGTATAAGCGTGTGCGGGGAACGTATAATTCAGCTTGCCGGCAGTTAAGCTGGTGGCGCCTTGTACAGGCGCTATATCAGCTATACCGGGCCCGTTCTCCGCCTGAGGAGCACCGGCCAATGTTAAGCTGTATACTTCACTTTGCAAAGATTCAAAATTTTCCAGTTCCACTACGGTGGGTGCTGGTTGTGCATTGGTATTCACTACGTGTAATATCAGCGTATCTGCGTTCCCGTTAGTAGTAGCCGTAACATCGAGGTCACCTGTTACAGCTTCTTTTACCCGTAACGGCGAATGCTGGCCGGCAGCCATTTGTTGCGCATAGTAGGGAGGCATTCCCCAGACTTTATCGGCTGTAAAGAAGATCTGGCCCTGATCCCAGCCATTATCATTCTGCAGCCAGGGTTGTAACGCGTTAGCCGGACAGGAAGCAAATACGAAATCGCCGTGCCGGCGCACGGCATTCAGCGTAGTGGCATGCCCTAACGCCCGCTGCATATTATGCAGGTTGCCGTTTTCTTCAAAGATCACACATTTCATAGTAGTAGCCGGATCCCATTCATGAAAAAGTGTCCGCATCTTCGAAAGCTCCTTATCTGTATCTGTTCCGGCGTTTGCATTATCTGCGCCGGGATGAAAATCCCAATAAGCAGCTTTTCCGTTCACCCCACGAAACACTTTCGCCATGTTGGGAGATCCTGGCCGCCACCAGGCGGCGCAGATCAGTTTCACTGCTGTATCTTTCGATCTGATGGCATGGTGAAGTAAGTTAAACCGTTCGGTATAATGCGTGTAATCGTTTGCGTTATCGCCCCTGAAAATCCCCTCTTCATTTCCTATCTCTATATACTTTATACCATAAGGCCGGGGATGGCCGTTAGCAGCACGTTGCTGCCCCCAGGGTGTGGTTACCGCGCCATTCAGGTATTCCATCATATCGGCTACATCTGCTGGCGTTTCTTCGATGTTAATGGCAAAGGCAGGCGTTATGCCGGCGGCTTCACAGAATTGCAGAAATTCTTCAATGCCAAAGCCATTCGTGGAAAATTTGTTCCAGTGGCCTGTGTACGGAGGTCGCTGTTCCCGCGGGCCTATCATGTTCTTAAAACGATACCCTTCAGCATTTACCATAGAACCACCGTAACGCATAAACGTTATTTTTTCATTCCGGATAGCATGAGCAATATCGGCCCGTAACGGAAGACTATTAAACAGCCTGCCTCCTTCCGGCATCAGCGATACGGCATCTACATATATTTTCCCTTTCCTTTCTATATAAAGGGCCCATCTTGCCTGAGCATCAGTGCTGCCGGGCGTAAGCCGGAATGAGTATTTCCGCCATGAAGGATCTTTGATACTGATGACCTGCCGCGCATAGGTAACTGTTCCAGCACTATTCTCCAATGCAACTATTACCTGTGCCGGTACGTCGCTGCCGCGCAGCCAGAGGGATCCGTTTAGCTGCTCCCCTGCGGTTACAGCTATTCCCCAGCGGTTCAGACCCCGGTTAGCCACTCCTGCCCTGCCTTTGTTCTGTGCCTGCTCTATCACCTGCGCGGTAACACCATGCCATGCACTATCCTGTGTAAGCGTAAGCTTTGCTCCCGGATGCCCGTCTGAAACGGGATCCCAGCAATCGCTTACCTGCTGGCTGGCTGTATAAAGGAGTGGCAGTTGAGTGGTGTCGCTGCCGCTTATGAAAACGGTATTGCGGAATGCAGCAGGGCTTCGGCTGGTGATAAGACCGAGTTTACCGGCCGGTAAGGGATTGTTGGTATCTTCATAAACAATCACCGGTTCTTTATCATTGTTCAACCAGACTTTTATTAACTGGTCCTGCATGGATACCCTGATGCGGTTCCACCGGGTAGTATTCAACGCTATGGCAGCTTCTTTCAACAGCTGATAGCCACGCACGTGCCGGCTCAGCTGTAACTGCCGGCCATCACGACTCACACCAATTCTATATCCGGTAAATGCATGTTCGCCTATACCGGTGCCGGATACACGAAAAATAGCGCCGGCCATATCTCCTTTGGATTCCGGAAACCGGATATCGAACATATAGGTGCCATTCTTAACTATCAACGGGTCGTACACCAGCCTGGCGTGATCGTCGGGCTCTACTCCTATTTCTATACCACCAATGGAGCGCAGGGTATTTCTGCCCGGTACTATCGATACACTACCTGCACCATATTCCCTGTCAGCTGCCCAGTAACCGGAATTGCGCTGCCAGTCTTTGTAATTCACGCCTGACGCCGGTTCTTCAAAACTTTCTCCAAAAATCATCTGACTATAGAATCCTCCGTATATCTCGTGATTGACGTCTTCGATGCAGGAGCCGTAGATGGTGGATGGTATCTGATTCATTACCTGCCCGGCATTGATCCTGATCCGGTTCTCCTGTGCTGCAGTATCATGAAATAACAACAACAATGAGGCCTGACAAATCCATAGTGGCAACGCTGAAAACCTGACTGGAAGCATGTATGCTAATGTTTACAATAAAAAATCAACTATTTCCGCGGAGCAAATTTGCATTTTATATCAAATCCACGATAGCACTATCTTAGCCTGAAATTGAACCAGATTGACGAATATACATAGTAGTCCCCGGCAACCAACCTGCCATTATTTTTCCTATCTTATCCTTCCTATATTGTGCTCATGAAATTGTACAGGGAAAATATCATTCATTCACCCAATATACTCGTTGTTAAGGAAGAACGTTTTACGGTAAACGAGTTTCCGCTTCACTATCACCCGGAATATGAGCTGATACTGATTTTGAGCGGGTCGGGCAAGCGGTTTGTGGGAGATAATATATCAGAATTTTCCTCCGGCGATCTGTGTTTTTTTGGGCCTAACCTCCCGCATACCTATAGCAACAAACATCTCACCGGCAACCGGAATATCCACCAGATTGTTATCCAGTTCAACGAAGAGTTCCTCGGTAAGGGATTCTTCGACCGGCCTCCATTCAAACAAATCAGGATGCTGCTCGACCAGTCTGTACGCGGATACCGGTTCTCGGGTCATACACTGAAAACGGTCAGCGGCATGATACAGTTGTTGTTACAGCTCGACGAAGCCGCCACTATTATTCAGTTGCTTTCTATACTGTATACACTTTCATTATCAACAGAATTTAAACTTCTTTCCAGCAGGGGTTTTAGCAGCAAACTGGATCATGCTGAATCTGAACGCATGGGAGCAGTGCTGGATTATATCCTGAAAAATTTCAGGGAAGATATTACGTTGAACAAAATTGCTTCCATTGCTTGTATGTCGCCCGAAGCATTCTGCCGGTACTTTAAGAAATATACACGTAAAACATTTTCGGCCTTTCTGACGGAGGTGCGTATTGGTCATGCCTGCAAACTGCTGCAACAGCAAAATATAGTAGTAAACCAGGTTAGCCTGCAATCGGGCTTTAATAGTATTTCCTACTTCAACCGGAAATTCAAATCTATGATGAAGAAAACTCCTTTGGAATATCAAAAAGAACAAAAATCACTAGCGACCAATGATTAGTCATTCCTGTTGTGTTCCCGACCCCATGCTCTCATGGCATCAATGATTGGCAATAGTGTACTGCCGAGTGGCGTTATCCGGTATTCTACCCTGGGAGGTACTTCTGCAAAAACAATTCTCTCTATCACTCCATCTGTTTCCAGCTCGCGAAGCTGATTGGTAAGTGTTTGTTTGCTCGCCTCTGGCATACCTTTCTGCATCAGGCTATATCTGTTCACATTATTGCGGATAAGGTGTATGATCACCGGCTTCCATTTACCCCCAATTATATTCATGCAATAGGTTACCGCACAATTGGTGGGGTTAAAATTTTTTGTCTTCCTGACACCTGTATTTCCCATTAGTCTAAAATTATAGTCCAGGCCAATAATTCTGGTCTTAGACTGCAAGTCTAGCCAGAAAAGAGAAATTTGCCAACAAAATTTACCAGGAATAAAATTCAGGAAGATGACAAACCAACAGCCCCCTTCAGCTATACGAAGCTTTACAGCAGTTGCCAATGATCATATTAAAATCCTCGTAGTCACCGACGGAGATGTACGTTACAGCAGTGATTGTTTTGCCCCGGGAATAAAACGGCCGGCGCTGAACGGCATTCGGGCAGATGCCAGCGATTATATTAGTCTTGCTAATAATATTCTTGTACTCATTTCACCGCCACATGTAGTGCTGATAGACACCGGTAACGGCTATACGTCTGCTCCGGAAGCGGGTTACCTGCCCACAAACCTGCAGGCGACGGGAATTGATCCTGCTGATGTTACCGACATCGTACTTACTCACGCTCACCCGGATCATATCAACGGCCTGGTAAGCGGAACCGGGCAGCTGGTATTTCCCAATGCTGCTATACATCTGCCGGAAGCGGAATATGAGTTCTGGCAATCAGCAGCACCGGATTTTTCCAAAAGTAAAAACTCATTGGCAACGCTGCAGCAACTGCAACAGGGCATCCGGAAAGTACTGGCCGCCACCGGCAGCAAGCTCCGGTTGTTTAATACTTCGGCGCCGCTATTCCCTTTCCTGCGGCCGATTCCCGCGCCGGGGCATACACCGGGGCATAGTATGTTTGAAGTAACTGCCGGCACAACAACATTTATTCATATGGCAGACATCTGTCATGATGCCGAAATACTATTTGCGCGGCCGGAATGGGGAACCATCTTTGATATCGATTTTGAGCTGGCTGCGCAAACGCGCCGGCGGACGCTCGGGGAGCTGGCTGATTCCCGGCAACTGGTATTTGCTTATCATTTACAGTGGCCGGGGTTTGGGCGGATAGTGCGTGTTGATGATGGATTCAGATGGGAAGCGGGTTATTAAGGCTTTATTTTAGCCTCCAGCTCTTCAATGTGTTTCTTCTGTGCATCGGATGGCCCGATGCTACTTTCATTAATACTGGATAAAAAAGTTCGGTCTAATCGTCATCATCATCTCCCTCCTGTATCTTCACAAATGCGGCTCTACAGGGGGCAGGCATAGTACTATGCTCTCCTTTAACCGACTTCCAGATCACCTCATTCAACGGGCGATCAGGCACGCCATCAGCCTTTGAAAAATCGAATTGGGCGGAACGGATAGCGCTCTCATTCCAGGCTGTATTGCGTATGTTAATGTCGATCTGAGCAGGACGGGCGGTAAAGGCCGTGGTATCGGGCGTTGCCTGGAAGCAGCTCCACATCGGCATTGCAGCGGCATCGTACTGGCTCATCGGAGGCAGGCCGAGTATCAGCTCCATGGTGCGAAGCATGGCAGCGGTTGAATACATGGTATGGTTAACCTGCTTACGCCTGATATACGGGCTGATCACGTAGGCTACGGAGCGGTGGGCATCCACGTGATCAGGACCATCCTGGGCATCATCCTCCAATACGAAAATGGCAGACTCCTTCCAGATCGGGCTGTGCGAGATATGCTCCACAAGGCGGCCCAGTGCAAGGTCGTTGTCTGCTACATGCGCCATAGGTGTATAGCTGCCTTTAGATAAACCGGAAGTATGGTCGTTAGGCAGGTATACCGTGTTGAAACGGGGTACAGCGTTGATGCTCACCAGTGAATCGAAATCATGTTCGAATATCTGTTCACGGGCCACATCCTGTATCGATAAATTCCAGCCCGGATACCCGTGGCAATAGTTGCGCGGATCTTTCAGTACCGGCAGGGTTGGTACGCCGTTGTCCATGAATTCGCCATAGTTCCGGAAAGAAATACCTGCCCTGTGGCAATAATCCCAGATAAAACCCCTGGTAGGATTGGCGGCCGGCCGGCTTCCATCGAAGTCGTAGTTGCCACCACGACCGCTGTAATTAGCGGGCCAGTTCTTTTCTACAAAATCGGTAGCATAACCTGCCATCGACCAGTTATGACCATCAGCGCTGACTTCTGCATCCACATAAAAATTATCCAGCAACACAAAATCTTCCGCAAGGGCATGCGCATTGGGCGTAACTTTTCTTCCAAAAATACAGCGGCTGCTATCGCCATTCCCGCCGGGCATATCGCCGAGTATCTGGTCGTATGTGCGGTTTTCCTTCAACACATAAAATACGTATTTAATGGGCGACGCTTCTCCCTGACGGGTAGGTACCGGATTTCCGGACTCGCCCTGAGCAACAATTTCCTTTGCCTTATTATAAGGCGTATTCAGGTACACCTGCCGTGCATAGCGCTTCAGCAATGCTTCTCCCGGAACAGGGATCATTGACAGCGTGCCATGAAACATGCTACCAATGTATTGCATCGGTTTAGTAGTATCACTTCTTTTGTAAAAGGCTTCCTGTTTACCACCATAAGGATCTTCACCATCAGGATTGGGTAACGACGACATCCCTTTTCCATTGGTTACCAGTATCTGCTTACCCGATACCTTCACACAGGTAGGGTACCACCCGGTGGGGATGTATCCTTTGGCTTTACCCTGACCGGGCGCCGACACATCGAACACTGCCAGGCAGTTATTATCAGCATTGGCAACATACAAAGTTTTATTGTCCGGCGACAACGCCACACTGTTTGTAGTAGCGCCTATCGGCGCATCAGGGTACAATGCAGCGTTAAGCGTTTCCACCACTTTACGGCTGCTGCAGCTAATCACAGACACTGAGTTGGAGTTGGCATTGGCAACGTATAACCACTTCCCGTTATGGCTTACGGCCATATCATTGGGATGGTCTTCTACTGCAACGGAATCTGTTAATTGACCGAGTTTGGTATTATAAGTCCATATTTTTCGTCCGCCCCAGGCAGATATGTACAACTCTGGCAGCACCGGGTTGAGTATGCAGGTGTATGCTTCCGCAGAAAGCGGCACTCTTTTCAGCACCTTCATTGCCTGCGCATCGCAAATGTAGAGGGAATTGTCTTCCTTCGTAACAACGTACAGGCGTTGCTGTTGGTTTGCTATCGTCATCCCCGCAGGACCGATCTTATCTTTAGGCCAGGGATTTCCCAGCGCCAGTGTATCCGTCACCGTGAGTTTGCCGTTACGCAGTATGAACCGGGTGATTTTATTGTTGTTTCCGCCGGAAACGTAGAGGTACGGCGTGGTTTTAGCGAAGCAAAGTCCAAGCCAGGCAGAGCCAACGTCTACCCTTTGCACCAGCTTTCTTTCCTTTAATTGAATAAGATCAATGGTATGCTTGCCGTTGCCGTTATTGGTAACCGCCACATAATTTCCATCAGGCGAGAACGCCATATTCAGTGGAAGATCGCTGCTGAGTGGTACAGATGTACCTGCGGGCGTAAGCGACCAGCCATTAGGTAACTCAACTCTTACAGTGCTTTTGCCGGGAGCCTTTTGCGTGCTTAGTTTCGGCTGCTGCTGAAAATCCACACGCTCCGGATCATTGAAAACATCAGGCAGCCACCATCTTGCTTTATAAATCTTCAATCCCGGCTGCTCAAAAATTGTATGACCGTTGCTATCAATGATGGCGTCTGTCCACCATTGTTCCTTAGGTTTGGTAAGGATCACCGGAAAGCCTGCAGGGCCGGAAGATACGCTCTTGATATCAGGCTGATTGAAAGTTGCCGGAGTAATGCTTTTAGTAGCCGGATCAAAGACATACGCCCCGGCGGTGTTAGTAAACCAAAGCTGATCTTTGCCGTATACGGGGAAGAGATCATGGCCTTCCCTGCCTGATACCGGGATAGAATCGATCAGCACAAGATCCGGATGTTGACAATCGCTGTTATATCGAAACGATTTGATAGTAGTCATATCGGCCGACCATAGTACCTTTCTATGATTATCCCATACCACATTATGCCCGCTGGCAATAAATACCCGTTTGCGCCATACCTGTTCTGCTGCCACGGTGGTATCTACATGAAAAAGCGTGAGGTAGTTACCCGTACTGGAAGCAGTGACAATATTGCCATCGGGCAGCAGTGCTGCGGAATGTGTATTGCCACCGGCATAAGCATGGAATACTGTTTTCCGGTCGGCCACACGAATCAACGCTACCCCGCCACCGGAGGCAGTTACCAGCACATATCTGCGCCCATATACAGGCTTGGCTTCGTCTACATTACTGAACCACTTTACATGAGCTGACGGCAGATCCGATGCAGCCGGGCGCCATTCCCAGATTATCTGCCGGGTATCAGGATTAATGATGGCGATACGGGGCGCTTGTTGTTCCGTGATCACTATGCATTTTTTGCAGTCCTGTACTGTATCTTGTGCATAAATGCTGCTGGCGGAAAACAGGATCACCAGGGCATTTAGCAGATAAAATTTTTTCATCTCACTGTTTTTATAATTACTTTTTTACGCTGCGTTACGTGGCCAACACCAGGCATGCCATATGATAAGGGCAGTCAGGATGCTTTCCACTATGGCTAAAAATACATAAAATGCAAGCCATGCTTCCAGAGAAGTTACGGCTATCAGTAACATAATCAGCGTAAAAAATGAACCGAAAATAATATTCAGCCACCTGAGTATGGAGGGCCGCAGCAAAACATTCAAACAAACCATTCCTGCGGGGATAGCCAGCAATATACCAGCCGCCAGCAGCTTCACGGGGCTGTCCAGCATATTATAACCCTTTATGAGTCCATCTACTTTTCCCGGGACGTATAGTTCAAAATAGTCGCCATACAAATAGCATAAGGTTACAGAGGCCCAGAGTACTGATAGTTTAATTTTGGGATTTACAGGATAGTCCTGAAGCCTGTTTTCTTTTGGCATTGATTTTTTTCTCAATTTAAGATTTATATGTTTAATATGCCAGGCATCCAAAAATACATACAAAAAAATGGTTAGAAATAACAAAATGGCCACAAACCCGGTACCAACAGGTCAGCCGCTCCTTTCGGGGCGGCTGACCAATACAAATCGCGTCCTCTTGCGTTTATTACTACTCTTCGCTAGCCTTTTCATTTATATATTCCTCTGCAATACTTGTTAACATTGTGTCTGTAGCTTTTTCATTTTCCAATGTTCTATCCAGCAGTTTCGCCACTTTGGCGTGTCCCATTTGTTCAGCAAAGGTTTTCAGCGTACCGTAGGTCGCGATTTCATAATGTTCTACTTTCTGCGCAGCGAGAATAAGTGCGGCGTCTCTCACCATAGATCCTTCTTCCGTCTGTCCCATAATAACATTGACTTCTTCCAATAACCCAGCCATAGCATCGCATTTCTGAGCAACAGCTTTTTCATTCAATTCTTCAAATACCTGCTCTAACGTATTAATGTGTTCATTGGTTTCCTCTGTATGTCTTTCAAATGCGTCTTTTAACTCTTCACTTGTAGCCGCCTTTGTAAGTTTCGGTAATGCTTTGGCAAGTTGCTTTTCAGCCCAGTAAATGTCTTTAAGCGCGTCAAGGAAAAAGGTGTGGAATTCTGAGCCGGACATTTTCGCACGCGCGTTTTTTTCTTCTGAAGTTGCATGAGAATGCTTCATGTGCGTAGCCATAATCAGACAATTTTAAAGGTTCTCAATTGAAGAAAATGGCCTCAAAGGTCATGCCCTTCCCACAAGCAGATTGTGGCATAAAATTGTATGGTTGAATATACAAATCACTTTTTATGAAAACGTTTAGAAACGCTCTGACCAATATATTTGAAAAACTGGCAACGAAAGCGGTCAATGTAACCGGAAGTCCGGGTGCCTTTATTGTTGCAGTACTGATTATTATCGTATGGGCATTAACCGGCCCCATTTTCAAGTATTCAGATGCCTGGCAGTTAGTGATAAATACCGGCACAACTATTATCACCTTTCTGATGGTGTTCCTTATCCAGAAGGCGCAAAATAAAGATTCAAAATCCATTCAATTGAAGCTCAACGAGCTTATTGCCGTTAACAAGCTGGCAAGTAATCGCTTAATAGATGCAGAAGATCTGACAGAAGAAGAACTCAATGCTTTACATAAATATTACAGTAAAATGGTAGAGGTTACCAGAGAAAAAATAATCAGGGAAACTTATTCTACGGAAAAAAAAGAGTCTGGTGGGGAGAAAAACAAAAAGAAAAACGAAGAATGACAGCCCTGTGCCGGTTAAAGGCGAAATGTAGCGTTAGTACTACAACTGCCGATTTCATTCCACGTGTATAGCTGACTCAGACGGGATTGCAGCCTCTTCGGGCCTGCAGAATTATTATCTAACGGTACCGTATATACTTAGTGAGCAACCCCTGAACCAAGCTTGCTCACTAAGTCCTATACCCACTACTTCAGCGCTATTTCTTCGGCGGCTTCGCAGCGGATGTGTCTTTCATCATGGCAGTATCTTTAGTAAGAGCGGTGTCTTTACTGGCGTTGTTGTCGCCCTGCGGGGTATATTTACCTTCATTGATACTGCTGGAATCACTGACCTCTTTTTTGGAACCTCCTGTTCCGCATGCCTGTCCTACAACAATAGCGACAGCCGTTAAAACCAATAATGCTTTCTTTTTCATGATAGTCATTTTTAACCGTGTCACAAAAGTGGTACCAGTAAGGCTGGTACAGGGTCTGCCATAATCACAAATATTTGTACTTTAGCGGAACAGAACCATTGTGATCCGCATGAATAAAGAGGAATTAATAGCAGAAATCAGCGCAGCCTTTAAAGACACCAGGCTGGACGATGGCGTCGGGCTTTGGGAAGGACAGGGACTGGATGATTATGCTGACGCCAAAACTTTAATGGAGCTGAAAAGAAAGGATGAAAGAAAAGATTGGGATAAAATATCTATCCCCGATCTATCCCGGTGTGCCAGCTCACTACATTTTTTTGATGCCAAAGGAATGCTGTTCCATTTGCCTAAATTCCTTATTGCTGATATATCAGGCCACGAAATATACGCTTCGCTAAACATACAGCCACCAGATGTGCTTTTCACACTAACTTCAGATTTAAATGGCGATTATCAGCGGCAACGGTTTTCGTTATTAAATAACGCGCAGCTACATTGTATCATTCACTACCTCGAGTATAGAATAGATCAGATGATTCAATTATATAATGGTTATGCTGTTACTTATGGTTCGGATATTCATTCACTGGAGTATAATCCGGATTATAGGGAGTTGAAAAAAGCGCTGAGTATATGGGAGGAAAGGTTGAATTAGCAGGACGATATTGTATATTTATCTTTTATTATCATGTAACCGAATTAACCCATGGAAAAGATCACTCCCGGCGATATACGCTACCCTGATCTCGTAGAAAAAAGATTCAACAAACGTTTTAAAGGAAAGCCTGACTATATCCGTTTGCCTGCATCCACAAAGGAAGTGGTGGAAGCCCTTCAGGATGCTGTAGACACGAAACGACGGCCGGTGGTGCGCAGTGGCGGACACTGTCTGGAGGGTTTTGTAACAGATCCTGCGGTGCAGGTACTTATTGATATATCATTAATGAGCAATGTTTATTATGATACGGAGAAGCGAGCCTTTGCCGTGGAGGCAGGTACAACAGTAGGTGAAACCTATCGCAGGCTGTTCCTGGGCTGGGGCGTAGTGTTGCCTGCAGGCGAGCACCCCGGAATAGGCATGGGCGGTCATGTGCTGGGTGGTGCATTCGGTTTTCTTTGCCGCGAGCACGGACTGGCGGCGGACTATCTTTACGGCATCGAGCTGGTAACAGTGGATGCTTCGGGGAAAGCTCATGCTGTGGTGGCTACACGGGAAGCCACAGATCCTAACCGGGAGCTTTGGTGGGCCCATACCGGCGGTGGCGGCGGCAACTTCGGCATTATTACCCGCTACTGGCTGAGATCTCCCGACGCAACAGGAACAGATCCTTTTTCAGCATTGCCCAAAGCACCTGCATCCGTCACCACTTTCCGGGTAGCATGGAACTGGCAACAGTTTAACGAATCATCGTTTTCCAGTCTGGTACAGGATTTTGGAGCGTGGAGCCTGCAGCATAGCAGTCCGGATTCGCCTTACACATCATTATTCAGTATCCTGTTTTTGAATCATCGCAACATCGGCAAGATCGAAATAAAAGGACTTTGTATTAGTGAAAACGCACGCACACTTATCGATGCATACCTGAAGGCCATTGCTGATCCTGTTGAGCTCCCTTATTCATTGCAGCTCGAAGAAACGCCATGGCTACGCTTTGCACTCAATCCTTTTCCGGAATTATTTCAACCCGGCTTCGATAATGTGCAGGCAAAAGTAAAAGATGCTTTCTTCCGCAGGCCCTTTACAGACAGTCAGATCGCAACCGCCTACAGATATCTGACAGTAGAAGCCGGTATTGGCGGCGGCCTCGGCATGGCCACTTATGGAGGGAAAGTAAATACAATTGCACCCGATGCTACGGCCTCGGCTCAACGAAATTGTATGATGGATGTAGCCTGCAATACAGGCTGGATGGATCCCGCAGGCGAAGCGCCAAGTCTGAACTGGGTGCGCAATTTTTACAGGGATCTCTTTCCTGACTCGGGAGGAGTGCCTGTACCTAACGAACAAACGGATGGTAGCATGATCAACCATCCTGATACGGATCTCGCCGATCCGGAATGGAATCAATCCGGCGTTCCATGGCATACACTTTATTATAAAGAAAACTATCCCCGCTTACAGCGTGTAAAAGCCCAATGGGATCCACTGAATATATTTCATCATGCGCTATCTATACAGGCTGTTGATTGATCAATGATTTTAGAGAGACAGATATGGACAGGAATTCTGAGTACGAAAAAATGCCAAAGAGCCTGAAAGGCCTTCACCTTACTGAGAAAGAACAACATGAATTAAATAAATTGAAGTGGGTGGTAACCGAGAAGATACACGGCGCGAATTTCAGCTTTATATACGAACGCCAGCAATTGCTATACGCGAAACGAAAAGACTACCTCAAATGGGATGATGATTTCTTTGGCTTTCAAATCGTGGCGGCACGAATGGAAGACAACGTAATCAGCCTGTTTGAACAATTAAAACAGGATATTTCTGCCGATAGGTATATCATCTACGGAGAACTATTCGGAGGCGGGTACCCTCATCCGGAAGTCGCGCCGGATCAGCAGGTGCAGGCAATTCAAACCGGCGTGTATTATTCCCCCGCGATACAATTCTGCGCTTTCGACATTGCAGTGGAAAATGATACGGCAGGATCCAAAAAGTACCTGGATTACGATGTTTCAATGGCGTATTTCGAACGTTTCGGCATCCTATATGCCCAGGTGCTGTTTGCCGGAAAACTGAGCGAAGCCCTGAATTTTGATATCAATATAAACTCCGGTATTCCTGCACAGTTGCAGCTTCCTTCCATTACGCCCAACCTGATAGAAGGCGTTGTGATCAAACCTCTAAGCCATTCGGGGCTTACCGACTTTGAGACACGCCCCATTATCAAGATTAAAAATCCGCAATTCGATGAAGAAAAGAAATTTCACGAAGCTATAAAATGGTCGTTTATACCGGATGTTACATCGCGCGCGGAGGAACTCACTTTCCTGGTTGATGAAATGGATCGTTACATAACGAAGAACCGGCTGGATAGCGCGTTATCGAAAACCGGGCGACTGGACTTCAGCAACGAAAAGAGAATGCAGGAGATAAAACAGGAATTCCAGGAAGATATATTTACCGATTTCAACGACGATAATGGCAATATTCTCGCTTACCTCGACGACGCCAAAACCAAGTGGATAAAGGACCGGATAAACGCCCGCATTGCGGCTTTTATTGCTGACAAAGGAGATTAGCTGGTTCGGTGTCAGGTATAACAGGAGAAGTGTGTCTGTTGTCACTTTCCGGATGAGGAAGATAAGAAAAAAAATACCGCAAAGCATTTCGCGGATCAAATCTTACCAGCCTCCGAAGGCGACTGCCCGAACTGTTTTTTGAAGGCAAATGAAAAATGTGATAAGTCCTCGAACCCTAAATCAAGATAAATATCGTTAGGCCGCTGTCGTTTTTGCGTGATCAGGAAATAAGCTTCCTGCAGGCGCCGCTGCTGCAGCCAGCTGCGCGGCGACGTCTGAAATGCCTTTTGAAAATCCCGCTTAAACGTAGCCAGGCTCCGGCCGGTAAGGTAGGCGAAACGTTCCAGCTTAACATTGAAATGGTAGTTCTTCTGCATGAATTCTTCGAGATCAATTTTATGCGGCTCTGAAAAATCGAACAATACCTTCTTCAGATTTTTGTTGTACGCAAACAGCAACATCAGTACTTCTTTCTGTTTTAGCTTTAGCAATTCCGGTGCTTTATTTTCCAGCAGCTCCCGGTACTGCAGCAGGGATTCCATGAAATAACGCAGATGCTGCGCATCAGACAAATTAATAAAGGCAGGTGTTTTCAGTTTATCTTCCAGGTGGAATGCTTCCTGATCACAGACTTCTTTGAGCGTTGCTTCATCCAGCCATATAGACAGGGATTTGAATTCTTCCTTCTCTGTTGGCGTCTTCTCAAACTTCAACAAATTATTTTTCCGGGCCAGATAGAGGTCGCCTTTCCTGAATACCGTTCTTTGAGTGCCATCATTCAGTTCCATTTCTCCCGAAATAATCATCGACAAAGTATGATGTACCACAAACTGTTCCCCTTCCCGAAACGCGGCGAAATGGCAGGAGTAATTGATGTATTTATTATTATCAGACATATGATTTACCGGACTGCGTAAAGAACATCACCCAGGTAAAAACCCGGGCGATGCTCATAAATATAGAACTTTTTCGGCTGCTGGTTATACCAGTATTGATTTAGGTTCCAGGTAGGCATCCAGTCCGTAAGCGCCAAACTCCCTTCCTATTCCTGATTGCTTGAACCCGCCGAACGGCGCCAACGGATCATGTTTGAATCCATTGATGCAAACCCTTCCGGCATCAATCCGCGAAGCTACGCGCAGGGCACGGTTTTCGTCGGAAGAAGTAATATATGCTGCCAGTCCGTAGGTAGTATCGTTGGCGATAGCGATGGCGTCTTCCTCATTTTCGTAGGGAATAATAGAAAGTACCGGGCCAAAAATTTCCTCCTGCGCGATGCGCATGTTATTACGGACATTGGTAAAGATGGTAGCTTTTACAAAATTCCCGTTTTCAAGTCCTTCAGGCTTGCCGGTTCCGCCAGTCAGCAGGGTGGCTCCTTCATCCAGGCCAATTTGGATATACTGCTGTACACGTTCGAACTGTTTTTCGGATACCATTGGCCCTACGTTAGTGTTGTTGCTGGCGGGGTCCCCTACTACTATCTGTCCGGCGGCAGCCCTGGCCAGCTGATTCACCTCCGTTAGCTTCGTTTTGGGCACCAGTAAACGTGTAGGCGCAATGCACGCCTGTCCGCTATTCATATACGCTCCAAATACCGCCTGCGGGATGGCCTGTTCAAAATTTGCATCGTCCAGGATGATATTCGGTGATTTTCCACCCAACTCCAATGTTACGCGTTTTATCGTGTCCACGGCAGATTTAGCAATTAGTTTTCCGGTAACGGTAGAGCCGGTGAAAGATACCTTGGCAACGTCCGGATGGTTTGTAATGGCGTTGCCCACTACATTTCCCAATCCGTTTATCATATTGTAAAGTCCTTTCGGCAAGCCCGCTTCGTGGAAACACTCCGTAAGTACCTGCGTTTGCAATGCGCTCATTTCACTTGGTTTCACCACTACCGTGCAACCCGCAGCGATAGCCGTTGCCAGCTTGTTGCAAACAAAGCTGTTGCTGGAATTCCAGGGAGTGATGATGCCCACCACGCCTACCGGGGTCATCTGCACCACCGTGTTTCCTGCCTTTCGCTGAAACTCAAAATGACGAAGCGTTTCGATCATATTATCGAAAGAAGCGATAGCGTTTTGTGTGCTCATAGCGCTGAACTGCTGTGTACCGCCATATTCCAGGATCATTACGGAGGTCAATTCTTTTTCTCTCTTACTAACGGCATCCCGTAAGTTTTCCAGCAGCTTAATACGTTCTTCCACACTCGTTTTGGAAAACGATTTAAAAGCTGCTTTAGCTGCGGCAATTGCCCGCTGAGTATCTGTCTCATCGCCTAATGTTACTTCACCAATCTTTTGATGATTAGCTGGATTGATCAGATCAAAAACCGCTGTACCGTTGAGTGCTACAAACTCACCATTGATGTAGCCTTTGCTGATAGTTTTCATATCCTGTAGATTTTACAGGACAAAGTTCCGGGGATTTGGGAAGAAGTACTTTGTTGAATGGCTCAAATATGGTTTGTTGGACAGCTCATCAGATCACAATGAGAAAAATTTGGAGCAAACGGGTAATCAACCAATTAAACCCATGCCGGGAAGACTCCCGGCATGGGGGGGGTTATATTGCTTATGAGAAATACATCAAGCCATTCTTAATGGTTTAGCGTGCCAATCATTTGGACAATACTTTCTGCAAAGTTTCCTCCAATGTAGCGCCACGCAGGTATTTGGCAATGATTTTCCCATTAGGGTCAATAAGGAAATTCATAGGTATAGCATTTACTTCATATAGTTTTGCTGCTTCATTTTCCCAGGCTTTGAGGTCAGTAACCTGTGTCCAGGGCAGACCATCTTTTTCGATAGCAGCCAGCCATTTATCCCTGTCGCCGGCTTTATCCAAAGACACGCCCAATACGGTGAAGCCTTTATCTTTATACGCATTGTAAGCTTTTACCACATTGGGATTTTCTCTCCTGCAAGGCGCACACCAGGATGCCCAGAAATCCAGCAGTACGTATTTACCTCTGAAATCAGAAAGCTTCACCGGTTTGCCGTTGGTGTCAGTCTGAGTGAAATCAGGAGCCTCTGCTCCTTCCTGCGTTTTCTTCACTTTGGCAATTCTTGCCGCCAACTCCAGCCCCAGATCTGACTTTCTGATGGCGGGGTCCAGCTCATTAAATGTCTTTTCAGCTGCCACTGCATCAAACTCCGGCGGCAGCGTGGAATTAAAAGCCATTAATGCCATATAGCGCGACAGATTGGCTTTTACATATTTCATTTTAACGGCGATGATTTCTCCCTGTATCTCATTTGCCCTGCGATCGAGGCTTGCGATATACGCGGTATCCCGCTGCTTTTCGAGGGATTGCCCCTTGAACTCATCATTCAGCACGCCATACTTATCATAATAAGGCTTCAACAACGCGGTAATCTTTACATTGTCGTCATTAACAGGACTGCCTGTAATAGCCGCTTTTTTGATAGAATCACCGGCGGCTATCGTAATAGTTCTGTCTTCAATAAGAAATGGCAGAATATCTTCCACCGGGCGCGTAGTGGGGTCTGGTGGCAGATCACTGTGCTTTACCAGCAGGTGCGCTTCTTTAGGAGCGCCAACACTCCCACGAAAAACAAACTTTCCGTTTTTCATGATAGTAGAATCAATCTGCCGCTCTCCTTTTACCTTATAGGTAAGAAATACTTTCGCCGGAGTTTTTATATTACTTACGCTGCCTTTGATAGTATACCCCTGCTGTGCCATGGCGAGAGCCGGCATGCTCAACACCGCCAGAAAAAACATGCTGTTCAGATTCATATCTCTTTAGTTTTTCAATGTTGCTTACTTTTTTTTGTCGCTGTCTTCTTCAATATAACAGCATAATGTCCGGGCTGCTCCAGTAGCTGTAAAGCCTCCTGGAAGCTGGTATTATCAGTGTTGATAACCTGCTGATAATAATCATTGCCGGCAAAAAGCTGACTGGCTACCTGGCCTTTTATTTCCAGCGACAACAAGCTGATGATCCTGTCTTTACTGGAAGGATGTAAGGGCAATCCGGCCTTTTCCGCAGCGCCAATCACCTGCTGTACGAGATAATCGGGCACGTTGTAATGCCGGTTGAAGGCGTTGAAATCAGGGTAGCTGGATAAGAGGGCCGCACGATTAGTATCCAGGTAATCGAAAGTAAACCTGCCAGCGAGATTATGGTCAGATACATCCTGCAGCCAGCCGTTGTATTCCACGGTATCAATCGGGATGAATTTATCCGGCATGATGCCCCCACCGCCAAAGACAGTGCGCTTATTTACCAGCGTAGTATATTTCAGCGAATCGGGAAATTGAATAACATTGGCATGCATCAGTTCACCACTGGCTAATCGCGTTTGTACGTTATCGTTATACTCAGCTCCCTTATAAGGTTTCTGAATGGATCTGCCGGAAGGGGTATAATAACGGGCGCCTGTCAGCTCCAGTACTGCCCCGTCGAATACCGGCACCGGACGTTGCATCAGGCCTTTACCGAAACTTCTTCTTCCTACAACTACTGCCCTGTCCCAATCTTGCAGTGCACCAGTCAGAATTTCACTGGCGGAGGCGGTGTACTGATCAATCAATACCACCAGGTTGCCTTCCATAAAATTGCCGAATCCGCCAGTGTAGTAGTAATCTTTCCCCTTATCTCTACCCATACTATAAAAGACCAGCTTATCCTTAGGTAAAAATTCATCAGCAACACCTATTGCCGCCTGTACATAGCCTCCTCCGTTACCCTGTAAATCCAGGATCAGGCTTTTCATACCCTGTGCTTTCAGCTGTGTAAGCGCCTTATCTATTTCTGTGCGGGTAGTTTCACTGAAGATGCGTAACGATATATATCCTACTGTATCATTGATCATATAAGCAGATCTTACTGACCTGTCGGCCACCACATCCCGGATAATGTCCGTTGTAAACGTGGCTTCGTTTCCTTTACGGAGCACTTCCAGGGCCACAGGCGTTCCCTTCTTACCCCTGATTTTCTTCATGATATCGAAGTTGGTGGCTCCTTTTACAGATGCCTTATCAATGGTGGTAATCCTGTCGCCCGTCTTCAGGCCTGCCCTTTCTGCGGGGCCTCCGGAAATAACCTGCGTGATATAAAGACTATCATGCTGCATCATATACTGTATGCCGATACCAGCAAAATTGCCTTTCATGGCCGCCTGCATCTGCGCAGCCTCCTCACTGGAAAAGTATTTCGAATGTGGATCGAGTTCGCGCATCATGCCTGTAATCGCAGCATTTATCAACGTTTCTTCATTCAGTGAGTCTACGTAGTTTTCCTGGATGGTTTTCAGGGTCTGCCACAACTTTTCTTTAGGATTTACCTGCGCATGTGTGGATAATGAAAGTCCAGCCAGGCCTAATGTTACAATAACATATTTCTTCAGCAACATAACCTATTTTTCGTTTTTTAAAAGTTCAATGGCATAGCTCAGCTCATCTACCAGCTTACTCGGGCTTCCGGAGTAGCCTTCAGAAGTATAACGCATTATGCCATCTTTAAGAATCACCTTCCTCGGAATTGCGGACGACTGGAAGAAAGGCACGAACGATTTAAACACCAGATCCTGCTCACCTGTTTTTTTATTGACTGCATCATGAAGCAAATGAAAACGGAAACCTTCCTGCTTTACATATCCAACAGATTTTTCCTTGTAGTTGCCGGTTTGCATAGTACCGACCATATAAACAGCTACCTGTGGATCTGATGCGTATTTATCGACCAGCATTTGCATGCCCGGAAAGGCGCTGATACAGGGTTTACACCAGGTAGCCCAGAAATCCAGCACTACAATTTTATCTCCCCATTCACTGGATCTGACCATCTTGCCGTCGGCATCTTCCAACGCAAACGGCACATACTCCTGGTTAGTCAGTTGGGCACGTACCGCCGCCTTCAATTCTTCCTGTTCATTACCTGATTTCAACTGCAGCAGATATTTATCATATGCACCGGCGGTTTTATTTTTGGCAGTGAATATGGCCTTTAAAGCGTCAAACATCCCGGCGGTCATGGCATTGGCCCTCACACAATTTTCAAGGAAAGCCTGTATCGATGACTGGTCACCGGTTTGCCGAAGTATATCCAGCCGAACGTTGTTTAGATCGGCGGAGGCATAAGCTCCTTTGGCAGACAGGTATTTGAAGTATCCTTTAGCGGTGGTATATTGTTTCAGATTATGCAGGAGGGAAATATGTGTACTCAGTTCGTTATCCAGTTGTTCGCTGGCATTGGCGGCCGCCTGTTCCGGATTAAAAACACCGTTTTCCTCATAAGATCTGTCAGTTACTTTTTTTACCAGCTCATCAATCAGTGAGGTGGATATACGAACAAGTGTATCATAGCCTACGGTCTTGAAAACATAGGCCCGCATAACATTCCATCTGTACAGTTCATTCTCTGTTTTAAAATTAAGCGGCGTGCAGAAAGCCATAAATTTTTCAAACTTACGGTTATCCATATACGAAGCTCCCAGGCTCCGGTGAATGGTATAATAGATAAACTCCTGGCCGTTCGGATTGACCTTCCATTCTGCATAAGGAAAAGTTTTCAGAAAATCTTCTGAAGCCGTAGTCATTTCCGCCGCGGTTTTCAATGAAGATACCTGGTGGAAGGCGGCAAGCCTGGCCAATGCCCCTTTAGGATACTTGTTCACCAAAAGCTGTTGTAGCTCCTGCCCTCTTTTGGTATCCTTTAGTTCAAACTGGTAATATCGTTGTATATCCGACAATTGCTGCTCTGTCAGATCTGTTCTCTTTACCAGTTCTTTGGGATCAGCATTGCGGTACTGCTCCGCTTTCTGGGCAAGTGCAGCGCTTCCCGACAGAAGGCAGCATCCTAACGCGATGATTCTATTTCTCATATCTTGCAAGGTTGTTAACGTTGATTTTGCGTCAATTCAGGATTCAATTCAATATTCTTTGGAGGGATAGGATAAACGTAACGGTCTCCTGGCTTCAGTGTATAGGTAACGCCTTTGAATACACGCGTTACGGTTTCCATCAAAGCAGGTTCCATACTGAGCCGGCGTTGATCAAACCAACGTAGCCCGGTGCCAAACAGTTCTCTCCTTCTCTCGTCAATGACTATACGTAATGCCTCATCATTGGATGCCGCTGTTAATACCGCGTATTGTGCAGGCCGGAATCGTTTTTGTCTGAGTTTATTCACCAGGGCCATCGCATCGTCTTTTCTGCCGGCTCTGGCCAATCCTTCCGCCTGAGTCAGCATCATTTCCGGTACAGAGATCCCTACAGATACATTGTCGCCCATAAAGATTTTATCGCGGTAAGAACCACGTCCGGTGAAGGATGGCAGAAAAGTGCTACCGGCACGGGTAAAGAGCTGATAACGCAGGTCTTCGGGTGTGAGCCTATTCAGCAGCTCCGTACTCAACGGCAGGTCAAGGTATCCGGGCTTGCCTGCCTTCTTACCTAAAATAACTTCCGCGTTATCCAGTCTCCGCGGATAGGCATTTTTTCCATCGGCATAATCATTCAGATCCAGCAGCGTACTTTGTACACCCAGGGCTTTGGCGGCGTTGTCGGCGGCTTCGCTGTAGCGTTGCATGTACAGGTAAGTTCTGGCCAGCAGGCCGTAACCCGCTGCCTTACCGGGATGAAAGTTATAAGAAGGGTGGTCCGGCAGCTGCGGCAGGGCTTCCGTCAGATCTTTGATAATCTGATCGTACACCTGTTTCACAGAGGCCCGGTTAAGCGGTACCTGCAGATCGGGAGAGAGTAATAACGGCAACCCCGGATCCGCAGCGGCATTAGATGCATTGTATACCCTTGCGTACAGGTTGATCAATGTCAGATACGTGGCTGCCCGCTGCGTTTGTGCTTCTGCGTAGACATGGCGTTTTTGCTCCATGGAGCCGTCGGTACTGGCCATTACATTTGCTGTTACCTGGTTACAAACGTATATCTGATTATATAGCTGGTCCCAGCCTGCATCGTTTTGATCGGAGGTATAGTAGTCCGCGGCCCAGGTATAGATATTCCCTAATTCGTTGGTCAGCTGATTCTGCAGGCTGGTATTGGATTCCAGGTTGATATCATCACTGGATAACATCGGCAGCGCAGCAGAAGATTCGAACAGGCTCATATTGTTGAGCAGGCGCTGGAAATCGGCGGTATATTTAAATTGCCGCTGGTTGGGTTGTTCCACCTCCACGAACTTGCGGCAGGAAATAGTTCCTACAGCAAACACCAACAGCGAAAGATATATATGTTTCATTGTCATATCGTTCATTTTTCCGGTATTAGAAAGAAGCATTCAGGCTCATGAAATAACTGGGAGCAGGCGGCAGATTGGTATAGTTGGTGCTCATCGCGTAACTGGGATCTATGCCGGCTTTATTTTGTTTCCAGATGATACCAGGATTTCTTACCGCGAGGTTTAGCCCTACTGATTTTACCATCATTCGCGATAATGCTGCTGCAGGCACCTGGTAGCCCAGGGAGATCTGTTGTAATCTTATATGACTGGCGCTTTCGACCAGTATATCTGCCATCTTGTAACGGTTGCTGCTATTGGTGGATACATTGGGTAGCCCGGGTACATTGGTGAACTGTTCATCTCCCGGTTTACGCCAGCGGTCGGCCAGGTCGCGCTGCGTACCAATCAGACCGTAATAGTTATTGGTAGCGTAATCTGGGTAGTTCTCTATAGATAAGCGGCGAAACACGTGTCCTATTTCGTAGGTCATGCGAACACCCAGTGAAAAAGATTTATACCTGAAGTCATTGAAAAGTCCTCCGAAATAAGGTGGCGTTGTGCGGCCCATATATACCATGTCATTGGCGGTGATCTGGTTATTGGCCATGTCGGCGGTGATGATTTTTCCATCTGCCGTATATATCTGGGAGCGGCCTTTGTTATCCAACCCGGCCCAACGATAAGCATACATATAATCTTTGGGCATCCCCACTATGGGCGTACTGCCGGATACAGCCATGCTACTGGTAGGGCGTGTAAACCGTGCATCTGTTACTTCATTGGTATTATAGGCAAAACTGAAAGTGGCCGACCAGCCGAATTGGTTGTTGCGGATAATGTCTCCCCTTATACCCAAATCATAACCATGTCCTTTCATGCTGGCAGCATTATATAAAAGGGTAGACCAGCCATAGGTGGTATTAACCGGGAACCACCATAAAATATCGGTAGTTTTCTTCGTATAGGCGTCAACGCTAAAATGCAGCCGGTTGTTAAACAGATCCGCATCTATTCCCAGGTTCAGGGTCCTTGTCAGTTCCCAGCTGATTTTATTATTGGCGGGAGATAATACATTTCCGTATGGCTCCCTGGTTAAAGGATCCAGCCCTTTCAGATCGAGAATAGCGGTATTGCTGGCACTCATGGGTACGGAGCCACCGGTACCATAGGTAAGTCGCAGGTTAAGGCTGTTCAGCCAGCTCAATGACTTCATAAACTGCTCTCCGGTCACATCCCATTTCAGGCCTGTACTCCATAGCGGCCTGGCACGTTGTCCGCGGGATGCCCCTGCAAGCGTAAAGTCGTCGAAACGCAGGCTGCCGGACACGATATAACGATTATTCAGTATGGAGAGAGCACCGTTACCGTAGTACGACAAAAACCTGTTGATAGAACGATTTATAGCGCCATCAGAGAAACCCAGAGAAGTGCTCCAGCCCATTACCGTCATATAAGATGTAGTAGGATTCCAGGAAGCCGATGAATAGGTATCTCCATCAAAACCATAGCGGGTTTGCTGATAACCGGTCGACTGATCTTCCCTTATTTCTGTACCAGCCAGGGCATTGAGGGCGAGGATGTTTCCCCAGGATTTATTGACGTTTACCTGTCCGCGTAAAGCATAGTTAAAGGAATTACCGTTAGTATTGGTCATTTTACCGCCATAAGGCACACCATATACCAACCGGCCGTTGGCGCCGATAGTTGTACCGGTATTGACCAGCACCCTTGAATTATAGCTGTTCAGTTCATCCAGGATGGTAGTTTCTGTCAGGTTACGCTGGAGAGATCCGGCCACACTTACATTGATCCAGTCTGTGATTTTGGTATTAATATCCGTTGTAAAGCGAAAGCGGTTTTCTTTCGTTGTTGAATTCCCGTAATTCAGCTCCTGTAAAGGGCTATAGGTCCATGGAAGATAGCCCTTATTCAGGAAGTCGGCGGCTACTTCATCACGAAAATCGATGGAGCGTGCAATTGGATTGCCGCTGGCATCTGCCAGCATTTCATAAGGGCGCAGGCCCAATCTGCCATTCCCCATGGCATTCAGCGCAGCGGTATTGGCAACGCTTACCGAATAGTTGTAATTGAGGCCCGTATTCACAGTTACCCGGTTATTAAACAATTCGTTACTCAGGTTGGCAGTAACGAAATAACTTTCTCCTTTATTTTTTTTGAATACCGGTACATCTTTGGTATAGTTGGTAGAGAGATAATAAGTGCTATGTTGCCCCCCGCCGGAAAAGGAAAGATTATACTGCTGGGAAACGGCCCGCTGCAACAATAAGTCGCGGATCTGACTACGGTTATCCATTTTGCTTAATGCTGATAGTGCGGAATCGCGCTGACCTGCTGTTGCAGTACCTCTGTCTGCCTTAAACATCCACTCCAGGGCGTCACTTACCGGCCTGTTCTGATTAAAAGTCATCCAGCTGTTATCCCATTTAATGGGATCAGTGAAAAAGCCCAGATCTTTCATTTCTTTTTCCAGGTCAATATATTGTGCCGTGTTCATCCTGTTCAGATTTTTCATATTAGCAGGATTGGAAACACTGAGGTTTGTACTGAAATTGAGCTGGGAAGAATTCTTCTTTCCTTTTTTTGTAGTGATAACGATTACGCCATTTGCTGCTTTTGCGCCCCAGATGGAAGTGGCAGCGGCATCTTTCAGGATAGAGATAGATTCGATGTCTTCGGGGTTATACCTGCTTAAAACAGATCCACCGCTGGCAATTTCATTTGTTTTTCTTGTCAGATCCTGATCTATGGCGGGAAATCCATCAATCACAATCAGTGGCGTACTTCCGGTACCACTTCCCAATGTGTTCACGCCGCGGATTGAAATCTTGTTATTTCTAACATCAAAACGTACACCAGGAGCTACGCCTTCCATACGTTCCATGAGGTTGACGGCCGGCACCTTTTTAAGATCCTTGCTGGTAATCTGCTCGAAAGCGCCGGTGGCCCGCTCTTTAGGCAAGGTCTGGTACCCGGTGGACACCACATTTACTTCCTGTAACTGCCGTACGTCTTCTTCCAGCTGCGCATTAATAACAGATTTGTCGCCCACCTCCGCCTTTAGTGGAGTCATGCCTATATAAGTAAAAACGATAGCATTTGTTTTTTCTTTCAGGCGCAAGGTATATCTGCCATCACTGCTTGTCAGCGATCCAAACCGGATAGCATAACCTTCCGGAATTACGGTAACTCCTACCAGCGGGCGACCATTTTTATCCGTTACAATACCTGTTATCGTCTGTACATAATCTTCGGTTGCTCCAACAGCCGGAACCTGCTCCGGTAGTGCCTCCTGGTCTTTCGGAGGCCGGGTATCCTTAATGATGGTGTAATAATTTTCCTGTACATAAAGGAAAATGAATCCTTTATTGTACAGTAATTCTTTCAGGAGCGCTTCTACGGGTTCCTTTTTAGTAAGCGGTTTTTTCAGATTCACGTAAATGTTATCCAGCAGATGTTCTTCGTAAGAGAACCTGGTACCATAAACTGCTTTTACCTCGTCCAGTGCGGCTTTTAGTTTTATCTGCTGCTGAGCAAATAGCTTCCCCGGCAGTGCTGCCCAAAGGCAACACATGACAAATAACAATCTTCTGTACATGCAACTAATTTTGGCTGATAATTAAATGATTTGCGTTTTTGCTGATTTTAAGATTAAATACATTCCTGATAACAAAAAGGATGTCGTCGGCATTGGTGGCGGGTACGGTACCGGAAAGCCTTTTCTGTGCAAGCGCCGGAGCTTCCAGGGTGATCTCGTAACCATAATTGTCCTCCAGTACATCCAGTATTTCCCGAAGGGTGTAACCATCCAGGTCCATTTCGTTGGTGGTCCAGGCTTTGTTGGCCTGTGGTTTTCTTTCCATGGCAGTAAGCAGTTGCCTGCTGCTGTCATACACAAAAGCCTCGCCCGGCTTGAGTATTCTGACAAATGCTCCTGATCCGTTTTTTTCAATTCTGAGACTTCCTTCCAGCAGAGATATCTCAATGAGGCTACGGCGGCTTCTTACATTAAATCGTGTGCCCATTACCGTTAGTGACAGGTCACTGACATGCACATGAAACGAATCCGATTGCCGTAGCCTGTTCCTGATAGCTACGTGTTTTACTTCAAAATAGGCCTCTCCTCTCAGCCAGATTTCCCTGGGCTTATCAGATTCCCAGGAGCGGGAATAGTGAATAGCAGAATTCCCGTTTAACGTAACCACCGATTCATCAGGCAGTACTACCTGTTGATGACCTCCAAATGCAGTGCTGAAAGTCTTTTCCCCGTGAGAGGAAAGTTCCCTGATAAGCATCATAGACAACACCACTGCTGCAGCAGCGGCCGTCCATTTGGCAACGCGTTTCAATGGTTGGTAAATCCGTTGCTGCTGATGTTCATGCACTGTTATTTCGCTGGCAATTTTACTCCAAAGTTGGCTGCTATCAGTTGCAGGAGTATATACTGGTTGCTTATTCAGCAGCAGGATCCAGATCCGGGCTTCTTCCATGGCAGCCTGCTTATCCGGATACTGGCTGATTAGCTGCTGCCAGTATGCTACCGCCGCGTCATCCCGCTTCAAAACATGATGAATAAACGCTTCGTCTTCGAAAAAAGAAGTAGCAGTATACTGCGTATAATTCCTGTGCTGATCGTCCATAGCTGATTATATATACACCGTTGGCTGAAATTTTATCCCTTCACCGGGTTAAAAAATCAATAATTTTATTTTCAGGGGCAGAAAATGAATATTTTCTAAAAACAATCTGAAAAAACGATACCGCCTTAAATTTTTTTCAAAGAAATAAGGGCAGACAAAATAAGGAGATCAGATTTGGACAGATATTGCCGGAGGGTTTCTATTGCTTTATACACCAGCTTATAGGTACTGGATACGGAAAGCTGCATGAGTGCGGCGATCTCGTCGTATTCCATTTCTTCATAATAACGGAGGTGTATAATTTCCCTTTGCCTGGGAGTCATTTTTGTTAATGCTGCCACCAGGTTTCCGCGTATTTTTTCCAGTCGTTCCCGGCTGATCATTGTTTGATCATATGCTAGTTCCTGGCCCCATTCAGGCCATTCGTCCAGTACAGAAAAGGTATGATTCCGCTGTTGTACTTCCAGCATACGTAATAACACCCGGCGAAACGACTTGTACAGATAATTCTTCACTGAATCAGTTTCCCTGATACTTTCCCTGTTTTTCCAGAGCTTTACAAACAGCTCCTGTAGTGCATCTTCTATTAAATGATCATCAGCTGAAAACCGGTGTCCGTAGTTAAAGAGAGGGGAATAATATTTATCAAAAATAGCTTGCAGGGAAGACGCATCTCCTGAACGAAAAGCATTCCATATATCTTTTTCATCCTGCATGATTTCTGGTTGATTCAACTCGCGAAGATGCGAAGTTGCTGAAAATGTTTCACATTTCAAATACAGCCCGACGGCTACAATTGCACAAATTTCGGCGTATGACCGGTAGAGGTAATGAATTCGTTCATCACCCATTCAGTACTAAGCTTGAGATAACTGGTGGTAGTGCCATCGCTGCAGCCATACCATTCTTCCAGGAGCACATCATAGTCGATCACCAATTGCACATGTTTCGTCACGTCTAACAGCAGGCCTAATACAGTGGCCGCGCCTACAGGCGTTCCGAGTATGGAATGCAGCAATTCAACTGATGCAAAAGATAAACGGGAAATTCCCAGGGCAGCACTCAGATCTTTAGTCTTAAAAGGCTTTACGGCAGTAGTAACCACCAGGTAGAAGTTTGTCTGCTGCCGATTACAGAGAAAAAGTGTCTTTACTGTTTTCATCTCCAGTCGTTCATCTATCCTGATACAATCTTCCATAGTAATAGCAGGATCAGTATCTACCCTTTCATACTTCACTCCTTTTTCGCTGAACATTTCATATACCATTTGTTGTAATGGTGTTTGGTAGGTAGATGGTCCTGTTATTTTTGCCTCACTGACGAAAAACATATCGATAATTGTTTACTAAACACTCTTTTTTCTTTATCAATAAATACAGATATCAGCCAAAGATAACCGATAAGCGCAAAAAAACAAAAAGACCTGCTTCCGTAGCAGGTCTTCGTGTAAATCATATGATCCGTCTTACGCCTGTACCGGCCATTCGGTGGGCGTCTTGCCGAATTTCTTTTTAAAAGAATGGGAGAAATGAGAAAGGCTTTCAAAACCCAGGTCCAGATAAAACTCAGATGGCTTTTTGTTCTTTTTTTCTATAAGATGCCGGGCTTCAGCCAGTCTTCTTTCCTGTAACCATTGACGGGGAGCCATTCCGAATATCTTTTGGAAGTCGCGCTTAAATCCGGCAAGACTCCTTCCGCTGAGCCGTGCAAATTTTTCGACGGGAATATTGTAATGAAAATTGCTGATCATGAATTTCTCCAGGTCCATTTTATAAGGCTCCGAAAAGTCGAATAAGAAATTTCTGAGCTCAGGCATAATATTCAGGAGAAGATATACGGCCTCTTTAACTTTTAGTATACTCACCATTTGGGTGATCTTTTCATCCGGATGACGAACATATGGAAGCATGGATTGAAAGAAAGCATGCAAAAAATCATTTACCGGTATACGTACGTTGGAGGGCCCTGTGTATTTTTGTTCCACCTCTATCTGCTCTTCAAGGGCAATCTGCCGGAGCATGTCTTCTTTCAAGCGGATAACAATGGTTTGATACTCCTCCCCATCTAATGGGTTCTTGATGATTTGCCCGAGTTGATTTTTATGGATCAGCAACATTTCGCCCTTTCCCATTGAAATTTTCTGGCTGGCTGTTTCCAGCGTAAAACGGCCTGAAATCTGCATCACCAAAGTGCTATGCTCCATAAACGCTACCTTCTCTTTTCTCATTGTTGAGTGAAAGGAGAAAAAAATAACTCCGGGGATTATTTCAGTTGGATTGGTCATGATGCAAAGATATAAAACTGGCAGTGCTTATATGCTATCTCTGCAGGTAAGTTCCTCCCAGCATTGCGCCCGGCGCAAAATGTGTGTTAAGTGTATGGAGCTCATCCGTAGTAAACTCAATCTTCATGGCCTGCATATTTTCCGGCAGCCTGGATCTCCGGCTCATACTTACCAAAGGCATGATATGATCTCCCTGCGCATTCACCCAGGCAATTGCCAGCTGAGTGGGCGTATATCCTTTCTTCTTTGCCATCTCCTTTAATACTTCCACTTTCTCCAGGTTCTTTACCAGGTTATCTCCCTGGAAACGTGAAAAATGATGCTGGTAGGCATTGTCGGGAAGTGGTGCCTTCATGTTGCCCGTAAGCAACCCTTCGGCGGTATTGGCAAATGCAACCACTCCTATCCCCAGTTCTTTGGCAGCAGGGAGCAGGTTACTTTCGATCTGACGGTCAGCCAATGAATAGCCTATTTCCAGCGCCGATACCGGGTAAACGCTATTTGCTTTACGCAGTTGATCGGCGGTTATTTCAGACACACCGAGGTAGCGTACCTTTCCTTCTTTGATCAGGTCGGCCACTGTTCCGATTACATCTTCAACAGGAACACTGTCATCAAGCCGGCACGGTTGATAGAGATCTATCGTATCAATGCCCAGACGTACCAGGGAATAATTGATGAAGTTCCTGATGGAACTGGGACGCAGATCCAGTCCCAGTAAGCGGCCTCCATAGAAGACAGCGCCAAATTTAACACTAATAAAAGCCTCGTCTCTCCTGCCTTTGAGGGCTTTGCCCACCAACAGTTCATTATGGCCGGCGCCGTAGAAGTCGCCCGTGTTCAGAAAGTTAATACCATTGTCCAGCGCTTCATGGATGGTAGCGATGCATTCATTTTCATCCTGCGCCTGCCCTCCCCAAACCGGCGACATGCGCATACAGCCTAAGCCAAGTTTGGAAACGAGAGGTCCGTTTTTGCCTAAAGTTATTTTCTCGATCATTGGTGTTGTTTTATTGATTAACGACACAAAGATCGGGTTTGGAGGAGTGCGGGGTGTTTTCTGAATGGCTCAAATTAGTTGTCTGGGTGGCTCAGGGAAGGGATTGTTATCTACTTACGTATGAACCTGAAAAATAAAGTCCAGCATATAGCCATTAACACTATTCCGGAAATGATCATCCACTTACCCTGATTTCGTGCCTTCGGTGAGAAGGCGGCTACGCGCGAGCCATCTGGCAGCGTTTTCTTTGTCAGGCGAACAAATCCGCCTATAAAAATTCCAATAAAGGAGGTCATCCCCGGCAAAGGAATAGGCGCAAAAATCAGGAAGGGAGAAAGGTATCCTATAAACAGCCAGATAGCAGGCAGTTCCTGTGGCTGAGAAAGTGTTGCTAACCGGCTGTTCCCAAGCTGCTGTAATTGTTCCCGGGAATATGAAATACCTTGTTTTTCCAGCAGTTTCAATGCAAGTGCATAATCAAAATCGCCCCATTCGTCTTTCTTGCTGATGACCTCCTTCAATTCTTCAGTGGAAAAAGACAGCAGATAATAATCCGGTTCTACATCTTCAGAAGAGACTTTGATCCGGCTTCTCAACAATGCATCTGCCTGAGCGAAACAATCTGCGGGAATTTTCACCAGGTGTAGCTGGTCGAAGTTCTGGCCCGCATACATCTTATCCAGAAGTACCACTTCTTCTTCATATTGTACAGGAATATTATGTTGCTGAAGTAGGGAGACAATGTCGGCAGCTTCTTCTGCAGTATTAAATCTTTTAAAGGTGAGTAGTTGTTTCATGGGCGTTTTATAGGGTTATGAAGATACAGTTTCATCTTCATAATCCCATAAAACCGATTCAAAATTGTACGAAAGTCTATTCGCTTCTAAGGCTTTTAACAGGATTCGCCAATGCAGCTTTTACAGCCTGGAAGCTGACAGTGCACACGGCAATGAGCAACACCAGCATTCCGGCCCAGCCAAATAAGGTCCAGCCCATAGTGATCCTGTAAGGATAATTCTCCAGCCATTTTGCACCCGCCAGCCATGCCAGCGGGATGGCTATTATCAGTGCAACGATCACAAGCTTCACAAATTCTAAAGACAGCACTGTTGCGATGTGCCGGACAGATGCACCCAATACTTTTCGAATACCTATCTCTTTCGTACGCTTTTCAGCTGACAGCACAGAAAGACCAAACAATCCTATGCAGCTTATAAAAATGGTAAGAATAGCGCCAAATAAAATAATTTGTTTCCATCTGGCTTCTGACTCATAATTCCGCTGATTCACTTCATTCTTGAATACATAGGTATACGGGCTGAAAGGAAAAAATCCTCTGAACTTTGTTTCTATATATTTAAGGCTGCGGGTAGCTGTGTTGGGACGTATTTTAATATAAAAAGTTCCATACGCATTGGAATTGGCCATGGTAAACAACTGGGGCCTTATTCGTTCATTAAGGGTAGTAAAATGATGATCTTTTACTACACCAATTACTTCATATGTTTTATTATTCTGAAAGTTAAAAACCACTGCTTTACCAATAGGATTTTTCCATCCGGCCGTTTTTACAAAAGTTTCATTGACCAGAACAGCATGGGTGGAATCGCCTGGATGATCAACTGAAAAATTTCTGCCTTTTACCAAAGGGATCTTTAACGTTTGCAAATAAGATTCGTCTATCGTTTCCCATGCAAAGCTGACAGATGAATCGTTATCCACTCTGGCGGCAGTTCCCCAGGAACCTCCATTTTTAGGAGCCACATATGCAATATCAGGATTGTTAAGCAGCTCGTGTTTAAAGGCTGCCGCCTCCTGATGCGACATATTATCTTTACTAACCACTACGATGTTACGATCATCATATCCTAAGTCGGCCTTAGTAAGATAATTAAACTGCGAATAGATCGTAAACGTTGCGATAATTAAAAAGGTAGCAAGTGTGAATTGTAAAACCACCAGCGACTTCTGCAATCCTCCGTTGCCTTTCAGCGTAAACCTGCTATAGAGAATATCAATAGGTTTATATCCTGATAATATCATGGCCGGATAGAACCCGGCGAGTAAACCAGTAAGCAGGAAGAGGGCGCAATAACCTGCCACCAGTTTAAAATCGAGCAGATAACTAATTGCCAGCTTTTTATTTGCCAATTCGTTAAACAGTGGCAGTATCAGTTGTGCCAGACCAATGGCCAAAACAAAAGCTATAGCGGACAATACAAACGATTCTCCCAGAAATTGTATGATAAGTTGCTTCCTGTCACTTCCTATAGCTTTACGTATCCCAATTTCTTTAGCACGTCTTACAGAACGCGCAACAGTAAGATTTACGAAATTGATACTTGCAATGAGGAGCACAAAAAGTGCTATGCCGGAAAGAATATAAGCATAAATAGGATTGCCGGCCTTTTGCAGACCATTCTGCGCTGATAGTTCTTTACTCAGATGTATGTTGAGAAATGGCTGAAGGAAATAGGTTTCCAAATGGGAATTATCATAAATTCCAAAACGGGTATCCATAGCTTTCCGCGTCGCGCTTGCATCTTTCACATAAAATCGTTGCATTTGCTGAGCAACCGCATCCGGATTAGCGTTATCCTCCAGTTCAACAAAGGTATTAAGATAATAGGCAAACCAGTTTTCGTTATTATTCAACTCCGCTTCTGTTTCTCTGAAAGGCAGGAGGATCTTGAATTGAATGGAGGAGTTTTGCGGGCAATTCTCTGTAACAGCAGTTACCTGGTACGGCACAAATTTATCATTCTCCTTTAGCATAAGCATCTTGCCGACTGCATTTTCGGTACCAAATTGTTTTTTTGCTTCTTCCTTTGTAAGTACAACGGAATGTGGGTCTTTTAAACAAGATTGCGCATCCCCGTCAATTAAAGGAAAGGTAAATACCGACAGGAAGTTTCGATCTACAAAAAGGAGATCTCTGCTTTCTACGTCAGTACCCTTTTTTAAATCTACCCGACCGTCCTGAACGCGTACAAATGATTTGATGCCACTTACATTCTGCGAAAACCTGGGCCCCTGTAATAAGCCTGTGCTGGGGGAACGATGGTCCGTACCATTGATAACTATGCTGGAAACTATTCTGTAAATGCCGGCACTGTTTTTATGAAAACGGTCAAAGCTCACTTCATCTTTTACATAGAGTAGTATCAGCATCGCGCAGGTGAGACCAATAGCAAGTCCTGCAATATTGATGAAAGAATAGATTTTATTTTGGACAAGATTGCGGATAGCGATTTTCAGGTAGTTTTTAAACATGGGAGCAATATAAGTACTCGAAACTTTTCAACGCTTATGCCAAAAGATAAATATTTTATTAATATAATTTTATATGAATTAAAATTAAGCAATATGTTCAATTAAGGACATATGGTGTACGTCAACGGTCAGCAAAAAATACACGGTGCATTGTATTCTTTTCATATTGCTTCTCTAAATGTTATAGTGCACCAGCCAGATCTCTAAAATATGATTGGCGCGCCCAAAGTTCCTTATTCCCTATTACATAAATCCGTCTTTGGGCCCTGGTTAGTGCAACATTCAGGAGATTAGGTTTTTGAGCGGCCCAGGCCCTTGCCCCTTCTGAATCAGGGGCGCTCCCCAGCATCAAAAAAACAACTTCTGCTTCCTTTCCCTGGAAAGTATGAATAGTACCTGCAGAAACATTTTTAAGATTTCGTAATCTGTTTTTACATTCATTTGCTACTGCAACAAAGGGAGAAATAACATATATTTTTTTGTTCCTGTCAAAACCGGTTTTCAGCAACGCATCGATTTTCTCCTGTAACAGCAGCAGCTCCTCTTCGATTACATGCCGGATGCCAGAAGCCTGGCCCTTTACATGAAACCAACAGGAAGGGCCTATATAATTTTCTTCCTTGCGTTGTATATGTACTTTAACCATTTGCCCATTGTAGGCAATCTGATTGGCTATATGGAACATTGGATCATCACATCGCCTGTGTGCTCTTAATGGGAAGCCAGTCCAAATGCCTTCAGCATTACTTGTTTGTATATAGGTTCCAGGCTTTGATATTCTGTCTGCAAGTATTTGCGCTGAACTGCTTATTGGATTCCAGATATCATCTACCTCATATTGTTGGTTTAGTTTGTACACCAGGTTCGGTGGAATAGTCTGCACTGGCTCTATCTGAAGAGGGTCTCCAACGATAGCGCATCTTTGCGCGCGCCAGATTACGCCCGCTGCCGACTGAGGTGTTGCTTGCCCGGCTTCATCCAGTAATAACCAGCCAATGCTATCTTTGTCTATCGAAGAAAAAAGCCTGCTTACGGAGGCCAGGGTTGTAGACACTACCGGCACACAGAAGAAAAAAGTATCCCATAAGTTGCGGGCTATCGAATCCTTCATGGTCCCCCGACCGCTAAGTAATTCAAAAAATACTCTTAGATTATTTCTAAACTTCTTTGCGTTCGCAAGAATTGCATACTTATGTAACTCCAGACTTTTTAGAAATATTTCGCTTCGTAATTTATTAATCTGTTCTGAAGAATAAGGAGTACGTAAGTGTATATCAGCTATTGGCGCATGATAAAAAATTTCGTCGACCAGGTTATTAGTCAAAATACCATATTCCTCGCTAAGCTGCAATTTAGACTGCTGGTATTCTTCGATTTCTATATTTAATTCTTTCAATTTCTCTTCAGTGTCATGCTGCCTTTTCTTATTTTCAGCGATAGCAGATCTTATTGCTGCTTTTTCCTTTTCAAGCGTTCTCTTTTTATTGATAGCAGTCACCTGCTCCTGGAGATATTTATCGTTAATGGCTTTCCACTGTCTATATTGTAATGTCGCAAATAGTTTCTTCCACCAGAAAAAAGACGGCTTTTGCTGATGGGAAAGTTTTATCAGTCGTTCAATATCTTCCATATCATCTTCTAAAGTTTTTTGCTGCAGGCTTATCTCCATAAGCTGATCATCCGGTAATTTACTTTCAACCCGTAATTGCTGCTGCTCCTCTCTATGCTGATTAAAATCTGCAACTGCCTGAAGATATGGCTGTAATCGTTCATGAAAAGCCCCTGACTTCTTCTGAAAGTCTTCAAAGGTATTTAGCAGCTCACTAAGTCCGGTGCGGCATGCTGTATACAATCCATGATAAACAGGCGTTTGATCCTGATCTTTATAAACCGACCAAAGTATATCTTCAAATCCAACGATGTCTTCTGCGGATATCCAGAAGCTCTGTCTGAATTTATACCTGTTCTCACTATTGCCTAATGCAGCGCTCAATATTCCCCACGCTTCAGTATTAACGAGCCTTTGGGCTACAGAAGAGAAATAGTCTGCCTCAGGGAATAGTGTTCGGTCGATGGCAGTTACAGCTGGCAGTTCTTTGGTTATATTTTCGATGGCAGCATTGTTATTGCTGGCAACAACAATACCTGTCCCTGCTGATATTTCCTGATTGATAGTATAAGTATGCCAGTCAAATCCATCTTCCCTTGTAATTCTATTATAGGCCCCAAACAAAGAAGAAGAATCGTAAGAAAGCATTTTCTTAGCTCTTGAAACAATGATGTCCGCTACTACGTCCTTTAGCAATGTAGTCTTGCCTGTACCAGGAGGACCGTTTACAGCCTGAATGCCTTCTTTGTTTTTAAGCGCAAGGATACTGTTAACAGCTCCAAGTTGAGCCGTGTACATTCCATATTGAACAGGAGATGGCCATCGACCAGGGGACATCAATTTTGGATGAACCCAATTCATCAAATAAGCTCTTTCCTGAATTAGATCCTGACGATTAGCCAGGTGAATATCAGCTTGCAGATATTGAGTAAGAGAATTATTTAGACAGCCTGATTTGTCTGAAAGTGTATCCAGATCTTCCAGGTAAAAGCTATTCAGAAAGTTGGTATCAGGTTGCGTGTCTTTATGTATCTCTTGCGAAAATAGGAGTATCCTTATTGGCTCGTGCAACCAATCACATAGTTCTTCGAGATACTTTATTTCTTTTTTGAGCTGAGGCCATTTTACCTGAGGGCCTTTTCGCTTCTTTTGTTTTCCCTGCAGATCTTCATCCCCCTCTTCGGGTAGTGGTGGCAGATTATATCGCCGTTCAAACCCGATAGCAGCAGTACCAAGCAATTCCTTCACATTTGCCAGGCCTTCCTTTTCCCTGAGGCATTGTATGCCGAAGATATATGCTGCCGGGATATAGCTTTGTTGGTCCGGACAACCGTTTTCATCTAAAGAGAGGGCCGCAAGACAAGTATAGCCAGTAACTGGTTGTTCGTAATCTGCGTCTGGAGCAATGGTGTTTAGCCTTTTATAAATGCAGTCTATTACTTGTTTTTTGGGGATATATCCGAAAATCAGGGTGTGTTGCCATATATAATTTCGACGGGCAGGAGGCATACTACCGCACCATGGTAAAGCATCTTCTTCCTCCAGGAATTTGAAATCTTTTTTAACATCAGGCAAATTGAAGATTTCGATGTCACGCCAGAATTTAAGGATATTTTGTTGTTTCAATAGGGTTAATTAGTTTAAGACACGAATAATATATTATTCCATCGAACGCTTTCCACCAATTCATGGGCAATAGCTTTCAGCGCGCTATTTGCCAAAATGGTTTCAGCAGTGGGATTCTCTGCCAATGCATCATGAAATGCAAACAAATTGGGATAAAGTACGGGATTTTTTATAATATTCCCCAAAGGTTTATTAGAAATGGTGGGGACAGTAAAAACATCCGTCCTATGAGTACCCGAGCACTCTTTACATATTTAAAACATTGACACAGAATAACATGCACCAAATTTCATTACTTCTCCCTAAAACTTCTTACCTTAGAATCTGTTACCAGCCCCCTATTCTCTCTGTCTTTTCTACCGTTGTTATTGGCTTTATTTATTATTTAAAATTAGAAAACAATTTTTATGAGAAAGATTCACCTTTTCGTAGCTATTGCTTTTTTAGAAGCCTGCACTTCCGGTCCCAACAAATCAACAACCGAAGCTGTAAAAACGTCTGATTCCATTCCGCCTAAACAGGAAATGCTGATGTATCCCTACAAAGCAGCGTATTCTTCGGATTTTGAAATCGGTGATCCTAAAAACGCGCAAATAGTGCTCGAACTGTACAAAAACTGGGACGCCAACACCATTGACAATACAAAGAGTTCTTTCGCAGAAACTGACACCATGTATTTTTCCGATGGCAATATGTTTGCCGGCAACAGGGATAGTCTTTTCGTTGTTGCGAATAAGATGAGAGCACAGATGGGTACCGTTGTCGATTCTATCCATGCCTGGATACCGCTCAGAAGCAAGGATAGACAAGAAAATTGGGTGGTAATATGGACCAGGGAGATTTCAACAGATGCCAAAGGAAAAACGACAGCAAAGGAACTACAGGAAACATGGCGGTTGGATAAAAATGGGAAAGTCAACCTCCTGTATCAATACATGCAGCTTCCGCCTAAAATGATGCCGCCACCGCCGCCGTCAAAAAAGAAATAGTATTTGTTTTTTTATAAGATTCTTTCAACGCTCGCCCAGGGGATGATGATTTCATCCTGTGATATTTTATTGTAACATTGTTAAGCATAAACTTATCAATATACTTTAACCCTTTATTCGCATGAATTACAACAGCTACTTAAAGCGTCATTTTAGAAATAGCATAGTATATGTATTTTTTATCCTGTTAATGCCCAAAAGCCTGGTTGCCCAAACCGACCCGGTATTTAAACCCATATCGGCAGATGTCATCAAACTTTCGTCTAAGGTGTTGGGTGAAGACCGTAAAGTTTATATTTATGTACCGCCTGCAGATACCTTGCGGCCCGATAAGCGTTATCCGGTATTATACGTACTCGACGGGGATAATCATTTTAGCCTGGTTGCAGAATATTGCCGGTATCTTAGTCGCCGGGACGTAAATGTTGTGCCCGAAATGATTATAGTCGGCATCCCAAATACAAACCGTACAAGGGATCTTACCCCAACCAATAGTATTACTGATTATGAAGGAAAGCCTGATACCAGTTCAAACCCCCGATATAAGTCAAGCGGTGGTGGCAATAATTTTTTGCAGTTCATTGGTACTGAACTGATCCCTTATATTGACGCGCATTATAAAACACAGCCCTTTAAAATTTTTGCAGGACATTCATTCGGTGGTATCACCACGATCAATTGCCTGTTAACGCAGCCGGATATGTTTGAAGCTTATATAGCGATAAGCCCATCCTTTTGGTGGGATAAACGCTATTTACTCAGACTCGCTGATGAAAAGCTAAAAAATGACCGGGTTGTAAACAAATTGATCTTTTACAGTGATGCGAACGAAGGAATGTCAGATGGTAAATCTGCCTTCCATAACGATCTTGTAAAATTCGATTCTATTATAACCCAAAGAAAGATTGCGGGTTTAGACCATAAGTATGTTTGCTATCCCGAAGACACGCATATGACAGAACCTATAAAAGCTTATTACGATGCTTTGCGGTTTGTTTTCAGGCGATGGGATCGGCATTGACAAAACTTTTACTGATAATAGCTTCAGACAAAGAAATACACTGTTAACCCCCTACATTCCCCCACCAAACCTGAATAGGAAAAACAGTTCCCCATTTTCGTATCTTTTTTTAACCGTTTAATATCATTTACAGATAGCCTTTCTTTTTTTAAAGTAACCTTGTAAAAAGAAGCGCATGAAATATCAGGTTCCCATTCCAACCACGGACTTCCAGGAAAGCAGGTTAAAAATCAGATGGCGAAAGCACGAAATGATATGGGTCAGCCTGATTACTGTCATCGCAATCATCCGTTGTTGCTGGAACTGGGCCACCCTAACGCCTAAGCAACTGGAATCAGTTTACCTCATAGTTTATAACAGTAATAAAACGCCCTTTACTAATTACTATACAAATGTATGGCTGCCTCAGATTGTCTCTATCCTTATATTTTATGTATCCTACATGATTATTAACAGGCTGATCATTCCTTCGGTGAAAAGTTTATTCCTAAAAGAGATGACCGGTAAGATTATCAAGAAGATCTGCAGGTTGGCTGGAGTGCTTGTCCTGTTGGTTTTCCTGATCTTGTTCGGCACGAACTTATCTGCTTATTTGGCTAATCCTATTTTATTTGGTGGCGGCTTCCATCTTTCAACTTTATTTGGATACACAGCACATCCGCTAACTTATGCATTTGACGGGTTTTCGAGGACGATAAGCCTGCTGATTTTCATTTTTCTCCTGGGATTTTTACGTGAAATCATTGTAAGTTATTTTGAAAAACCAATCCTGAGCAGGGCCTATTGGGTCTCATTCATCAACCAATTTACAACCTTCGCCGCAATTTATTTTTCGATCCTTTATCTTTTTTCTGCACTGAATTTTGAAAAAGAACATTTCCTTTTTATAGCTTACTTTTTGGTTGTTCCTTCCACGTTTTTGGTATTTATGAGTAATATCTATTGGTTATTTCCCTGGAAGGGTGAGACGCCTGTTTTTTCATACAGGGTTCTGCTGCGTTTGTTTTTATCCACTTTTATATGCACGTTCCCTTTTATTGCATACAAAGATCCAAATCTTCCACAGGATCAATTTATTCTTTTTCTGCTTTGCTGGATGGGCCAGTTGCTTGTTACAACTCCAGTCTCCTGGTTGGTTTACTGCCGACGGAAAGACAGCATATTGCGTTTGAAAAGCATGGAAAAGGAATTGATAGAGACCCAGGCAGATCTGCAATTGCTGCGATCACAAATCAACCCACATTTTTTGTTCAACACTTTAAATACGCTATACGGCATTGCCCTGCGGGAGAAATCCCCCGACACTGCAAAGGGCATACAAATGCTGGGAGACATGATGCGCTTTATGCTGCACGAGAACCCTGCCGATTTAATTCCGATGCTTAAGGAGGTTGAATATTTGGAAAATTACATTGCCCTACAAAAACTGCGTATGCAAATATCTCCCGGTATCTCCATTGAGGTGATGATCGAAGAGCAGTATTGTAACCACCAGATCGCTCCGATGCTTCTTATCCCCTTTGTGGAAAACGCTTTTAAGCATGGGATCAACCCTGAAGCATCGTCATGGATCAAAATATCGCTTGACTGCAATGAAACTGATATTCGCTTCGAGGTTCGGAACAGCCTGCATCCAAAAACAAATAATGATCCTGAAAAAAACCGTTCCGGAATTGGTGTAAAGAATGTTTTAGAAAGATTGAATATCATCTATCCCAATCGGCATCAGGTCAATATTTGCGATGACGGCCGGGAATTCCTGGTTCGTCTGGTCATTCAACCCTGATCGAAAAATTAAAATAATAAAATGTATGAAAAAAATACTTTCAGTTTTGCTAATGACTGTTACAATACAGACTGTTTATTCGCAAAAAACAACAACGGAAAAGATGGATGAATTATTAAGAGCCAGCACCAATGCGTACCGATTTAATGGATCGGCACTCGTGTCTAAACAAGGAAAAATTCTTTTAGAGAAAGGATACGGGTGGAAAAATATCCAGGACAGTTTATTGAATGACAATGCTACAATCTACCAGATAGCTTCAGTTACCAAACAATTTACTTCCGCCATCATATTCAAGATGATCGATCTGAAAAAGATTTCTCTGAATGATAGGATCAGCAGGTTTTACCCGGATTTCCTCAAGGGAGACAGCATCAGTATAGAAAATCTATTAACGCATACTTCCGGAATAAATGATCAACTATGTGGAAGTCCCACTGCGCCTCTTCAAGGCGAGCGGGCATTATTGGATTCCATTCAGAAGAGTAGCCTTGCATTTTCACCGGGAACACAGTTTATGTACAGCAATAAAGGTTATCAGCTCCTTGGTTATATCATTCAGCGCGTTTCGGGGATGACATACTACGAAACGGTAAGAAAATACATTTTCACTCCTTTAAACATGACAAGCAGTGGCTTTGATTTTGTACATCTGGCAAATAACAATAAGGCAACCGGGTATTACTATTTGTCGGATACAGCCAAACATCCCGCATCAATCATTGATTCTTCTGCCTCTTTCTCAGCGGGATCGATTTATTCGACGGCGGGAGATCTGTACAAATGGTTAGACGGTATTGGCACATACAAGATTATCACAAAAACATCCCTGGAGAAGGCTTGCACGCCCTTTGTCAATCCTCATTACGGATATGGGTGGACGATAGATACATTGTTTAACAAACGTGTGATTTCTCACGGAGGAGATATATGGGGATTTAATTCCCTCGTAGCCAGTATTCCTGAAGATGACATCCATATAGTATTGCTTGAAAATGCGGAAGATATTGACGATACACATCACATCTTAAAAAAAATAGTCGCAATTTTATATAACCAGCCTTATCATTTGCCTGCAAAAAACGAAGTTAGATTAAGTCGGGAAATACTGAACAAATACATTGGCTCCTATGAAATGCAACCAGGTATGGCCATAAAGGTAGAATTGGAGAACGGGCATCTTACGGCAACAGGCGGCAGAAAGCAAGAATTGTATTCCTTAAAAGAAAATGTTTTTAATTTGGATGACGGATACAATCAAACGGAAATACAATTCGGAGTTGATGAGAGCGGGATAATAAGTGATTTGTCGTTTTACAAGAACGGGAAGAAAATTATTTGCAAGAAAATCCGACAATGAATCTTCTAATAAAATACTAATAAATAATGCTCAAAGCTATTGCCATCGACGACGAACCAATTGCCCTGGAGGTGATTGAAAACATGGCAGGTAATGTTGGTTTTCTAGACCTGACAGCTGTTTTTTTGAATCCTGTTAAGGCCGTTGATTTCCTGACAAAGAATAATGTTGATCTGATATTCCTGGATATCAAAATGCCCAATATCTCCGGCATTGAGTTGATAAGATCTCTTTCAACACCTCCAATGGTTATATTTACAACAGCCTATAGTGAGCATGCTGTCCAGAGTTTCGAACTGAATGCGATTGACTACTTATTGAAACCTTTTTCCCTGTCCCGGTTTCTACAAGCTTGCAATAAAGCATTTGAACAAAATATATTCAGGAAAAGTAATTTTTTATCCGCTCCTTCCGTTAGCTCTGTTTTTATAAAAAGTGGCTATGAACAGATTCGCGTGGTACTGGGAGAGATATTATATGCAGAAAGTAACGGCATTTATATTAATTTTATTTTAGAGCAGGGAAAGGTCATTTCCCGTATGACTATGGCCGAAGTAGTAGCACTCTTACCAGCTTCAGATTTTGCCCGGATACATCGGTCCTATATTGTCGCCATCAGAAAAGTTACCCGTATTGACAGAAACAATGTATGGATACAGCAGGTAGAACTTCCCATAGGATCAAACTATGTGGCGGCCATTGAAAAAATCATAACGGGATAATCTGTTGTGGTTTCAGGCCCCTTGTTGGTGCCCGAACTCATTATGAGTTCTATATGGCGCATCCAGCATGCATAGTGATACTGCTACCAAAGGCATGTTCATTTGAGATTGGGAACCAACAATGGTTAAGCGACCCCAATACTCCAGAGTGGTTGCATAACAATACCAATAAGCAAAAATTATTTCAGCATTATGATAGCTATTAATCAAAATAGCAGACAAAATTTATCATCATTTGTAATTACAAGAATAAATTTAAACATTGTATGCATTTCAAAATAATTTAAGTACTTTTTAGCCTAAATTTAACCAGTCATGAAGTTCACACTTATCCTGTCATTTTTGTGCTTAACCGTATGTATTGTTGCATTTAGTCAAGAAAAGCGATCTGGAAAATCCGCAAAACACAACATTGCTGTTACTGAAAAAGGCTTAATTAAGATATCCGTCATGTATCCTTATGCCGAAGGAAAAACTTTCAATATGGAATACTATGAAACTAAGCACATGCCTATGGTCGCGGGTTATTTAGGGTCAAATTTGGTTAAATATACGATTGAGAAAGGGCTTTCCAGTGGTGGTAGTGATCCTAACCAACCTTTACCTTTTATGGCTATTGGTACATTTTATGTAAAAAGCTTAAGTGAATATAAAGCTGCCGTTACTCCAAATAGCAATGCGATTCGAGCAGATTTTGTAAACTATACCAATGTCATTCCTATAATTCTGGTAAGTGAAGTCATAAGATAGTTTACCATTCTACTTTTCGAAATCTTCTAATACCCGTGTAAGCAGTACTGAACAATTCCCTCTTCCGGGGTACCTTCCGTTGAATATACGCTAACGCCCTGGCCAGACACATTTAATAATTGCTAAAGAAATCACGGAAGCTGATCCCCCGGTTGTCATAACTTTAAGAAAAATGTAGGTAACATGGCAACGCAAACAGGCCCATTCTTCTTTACCGGCAAGTTGGATAACGTGATTGGCTACGAACGCAATGGAGTTCACTTCCTGCGTAGTATGCCTGCCCGGGTAAAACAAACAACGGCCACCCGGCAGGCTGCCCGCAATTTTGGTATTGCCAGTCGTAAAGGTAGCCTCATACGTAAAGCATTCGCCCCTCACCTGAATCTTCGTTGCGACGGCGCTTTCGTAAACCGGCTGAACAAAGTGTTGATACAATCCGGCGTACAGGGCATAAAAGGATACCGGTTCAACCGGCATACTGGCCTGGAAAAATTCTTCTCTCACTCGCCCATATTCACATCCGATGGCATCCTGCGGATTCCTGCACAGGAATTATCACGATTGTCCGGATTCACCCATTTTGAGATAAAAGCCATCGCTGTGCGGGCTCATTTTGCCCACCGGCGGACTACCCCCGCAGTCTCCATCACAAAGAGGATTGACCTCAGTAAACCGTTCGAAGGCATGGAACTGAACATGACCGTTCCGGGAAAAGGAACAGGGATCGTCGTATTACAGGTACGGGCTTTCCAGGGGAGCCTGGTTATGGACAACAACAAATACATGGCTGCAGAGGTGATTGCTGTAACTATAGCAGCATCTCCAATCCCACAAACCGGTAAAAAACACAGCAAGCCACTATCGAAACGGTGGCCATTGTACCACGACCTGCTGCTACTTAAGGGTCCTGCAATTGACCACTCTTCATTAGCCTTACAACAGGAACGAACAGCTATAACTTTCTCCTGACCGGATATTGTTATCAGCTGCTCTTATATTGCTTCCAGTATTTCCTGGGAAATGGTTCATGGATACCTATGTCCGGATGTATGAATACCGGCCTTTTTTTCAGGTATATGCCTGATTGTTGTTTAAAAAAATACCCGATACCTCACTGCATTCCTGCCCTGCACTGTTATACCCCAGGTAAAACTATCATCCACTATATCATCCATCCATCTTCAGATCAACTCCACCTTACCTGCATCATTCTCCCATTAATCTCCCGCTTTCTCCCATCACGTCCTTATACTGCTGCACCGGCTTGTCCAATCTTGCAGCTATTTTGGGTGTATTCAGCAAGAGAAGAAATTATTACCGATATTGCCAAAGCAACCAGGAACTATTAGGCAACAGTATAACCTTCCTTTGCATAAAAACAGCACCTCTATGAATCCTATTTCCAGCTTTTTTGCTGATAAGCCTGTTTCAAAATTTATCATTTTATTCTTTCTGACTGGCGTGCTTTCTTTTAGCTCCAGTGCCCAATCTATCCGGGATTCACTTACGCAGTTAATAAGTGATCAATATAACCAGTCAGCATTTCCCGGCTTTAGTGTAGCCATAGTAAACAAGGATAGCATTTTGTATGAACACGCCTTTGGGTATGCAGATCTTGAAAAGAAGATTCCGTATAGCACCTCCACTCTGCAACCTATAGCTTCCGTCAGTAAATTATTCATAGGTATGGCAGTGATGAAGGCAATAGAACAAGGATTGTTTACGCCTGGCACGAATATCAATGATATTTTACCATTCAGGGTATTATCTCCCTATACACCGGAAACGCCCATCAGTATAAAGCAATTGGTTACACATACATCCGGCATCATAGATAATCAGGATATTTATAAGAAGACCTACATTTATTCCCCTCCCGTAAACGAAAACAACGCGCTTTATAAGCAACTGTTATCTAAAGGTTATGGCGCATCAGGGGTAGATACCAGCCTGGCCCTCTTTCTTAAGAACTATCTGGCGGTGGATGGCCATTTCTATAATAAAAGGAACTTTAACAAGGCCGCACCAGGAAAACGATATGAATATTCTAATCTTGCTTCCGATCTTGTTGCCTACCTGATAGAAGTAAAATCAGGGCTCTCTTTTGCGGCCTATACGGAAAAATACGTACTAAATCCCCTCCAAATGAATCATTCAGGATGGTTCAGGACAGCGGACAGTGAGCGCAGCGCAGCTACTTTATACACCGGTTTAAAAGCTCCCTATCCCTGCTACAGCGCTATTTGCTATCCTGATGGAGGCCTGATTACCTCTTGTCATGAATTAAGCCTCTTTCTAAAAGAGAATATTGCCGGGTATCAAGGGAAAGGCACACTCCTTACGCCGTCGTCATATTCAATGATGATGCAGCCAGCCTTCTCGGCAGCATATACACCGAAGGGCATAGATCCTGACGAACCCAATATCGGTGTACTTTATACCATAAAAAAGAATGGCATTATCGGTCATAGCGGCAGTGATGGCGGGGTAACATCGTTTCTTTTCTTTAATCCGGAAAAAGGATTTGGGATGCTTTTTATTGCCAATACAGAACTTGAAGGGCTAAATGGCGTCAACGAAAATCTGCTTTCAGATTTTCAAAAAATATGGAGTATCATGGGTAAGTATGGGGGAAAGATGAATTTGACAACATCTCCTCTTTAGCAAATTCAGTTTGAGTGGCTACATTGCGTGTTTCTATCTCTTAACATGAATGGCAGGAGTCTGACCATACCTTCATCGGCAGGCCGATCGCCGGAGGGCAGCGTGTATACTTTCAGGTAAGTATACTTGGCTGCCTGCAAGGAAAAACATTTTCATCAGACAAGCCCGGACTGACACCGTTTACATATATTCGAGCCTTACTCTCATTACGCCGTTTTTTCGGTAACAGTCAAGCTTCTTTTTCAAGTCAATCAAATCATTTACTATCCACTACGCGGGTGAACTCCGGCAGATTATGCCAGTGTATCCTGACCTCCTGCTCATCTTTATAGTTGTATTCCACATCCTGGAATATAGAGAGGTCAATTTGCAGCACCTTGCTTACCTGCGCCACTTCGGCCTTTTCATCAAAGCCGCCGATTTGCTCGAAGAAACAGGAAAGCCCATCCGGAAAATCGTCGCTACAAGCGCTCTTTTTATCCGGCACAAGAAAATAGGCCATACTTCTATGGATGGGCGTAAGTGTCGCGGACGGTTTTGCGGAAAGGATTCCCAGGATAAGGAATATAGAAACTATTTTCATAGTATTCATTTCATACAATATTCGGCTTTTTTTATTCTATTCTATCCTTTCCCGACCACCCTATTTTAATGTTTGTTCTCTACCTGATGAGATATAAAGTGTTCGCTTAAGTCTGGTCTATCTATTATCTTTTGGTACCGGCATACAATCTATCCTGGATTCGCTTGCACAGTTTATAAATGACCAATATAACCAGTCGCGATTTGCGGCCTCAGTAAAATATTATCCCATAACCTGATGTCTGATTAGTATCTTGGTGATATGATACTTTTACAAGCAGCTATAGGAGCTGGATTTCTCATATTCATTGTCGGCGGTATTATTCTCTTTTTGGGAACCGCCGGACTCGCCAGCCTTTTAACAAAGATGCTGCTTCCGCGACAACACTCCGCCGGATTACGTCTTCTATGCATTATTATTTCTCTGGCAATAATGCTTTCAGTTATTTATGAATTACTTATATGGTTAGGCTTTACCAGTGCGGAATGGGGCCGTTATACCTGATAGCGTTTATTTGACCGATCCCGTCTGGCGCTGGGCAATTAATATATTTCGGCTAACATCCAACCGATTTCGCAAACAAATTCAACTATGTAATTCATTGATATTTGCTTCCCAGATAACCGTTGCCGCTGAAAAAAAGGTATCCACTCCTGCTATACGAAATATGATTAACGACAATTTCTGTCGTCAATAAAGGCAAAATTGTCGTTAAACGGAAATGCCGTAAAGAAATCGGGGTTATACAAAAGGAGCTCAACTAAACGCTCGACTAAAAAAGAAAACCCCGCGACTAGCGCGAGGTTTGTAACTTCTCTATGATCCCTATGGTACAAAATTCGAACTCTTTTATCCTTGAATTGCGAAAATTGGCAGACATTGCATAACCTTTGTCAGGGGTCGCAGTTTCGGCAATGTTTATGAAATTGAATTTAAAAGTAGCTCTTCCCTCATATAGGATCCAGCCCCAAATCTTTTAAAAATTCATTATGCTTTTCTGTATTCACTTTTATACTCTCGTTTATTGAAGTAAGCTTTTTATTTACTTCTTTCAGATCAATTTCCACTTCCTGTACTGATGTACTTACATACCGTGAAATATTAAGATTATAGCCGTGCTGTTCAATTTCCTCCATTGAAACCCGTCGTGCATATCTTTCAATGTGCTCTGGTCTAAACTGATAAGTTTCAACTATCTTTTTTATATGCTCTTCCTCCAGCAAGTTTTGTCTTTTCCCTGGCTTGTAATGTTCACTGGCGTTGATAAACAAGACATCATCCTGTTTTTTACATTTTTTTAAAACCAGAATACAAACCGGAATACCAGTGGAATAGAACAAATTGGAAGGCAAACCAATGACAGTATCTATGTGATTATCCTTTAAAAGCTTCGTACGTATTCTTTCTTCAGCACCACCACGAAATAATACACCATGGGGCAAAATAATTGCCATTGTGCCTTCCTTGGCTAAATAGTGGAAACCATGCAATAAGAAAGCAAAGTCGGCCGCTGATTTTGGCACCAAACCATAATTTTTAAACCGGAAGTCTTGCGCCAAAGTCTCAGTAGGATCCCATCTCAAGCTAAAGGGTGGATTCGCTACGATAGCATCGAACTCCATTTTCTTACTCGGATTCATTTCATTGAGCAGGGGCCAATGATTCTCCAAAGTATCTCCATGAAATATATCAAACTCACCATCTTTCATGCCATGCAAAAGCATATTCATCCGGGCGAGATTGTAGGTGGTGATATTTTTTTCCTGTCCGTATATCTTTCCTATACTCCCGCCATTATCTTTCATTTTCTTCCTTACGTTCAGCAACAGGGAACCTGATCCACATGCGAAATCCAACACTTTATCCAGTTTGCCCCTTTTTCCACTCGTGGGATCCTGACCATCTAAGGTCACAATTTCAGAAAGTACAGTTGAAATTGGTTGTGGGGTATAAAACTCGCCTGCTTTTTTTCCCGATCCAGCAGCAAACTGCCCGATAAGGTATTCATAAGCATCTCCCAGCGTGTCAGAATCTGTAGAAAAATTTGCAATACCTTCCGCAATTTTCTGAATGATCGTGCAGAGCTTTTTGTTTCTGTCAGTATTGGTTTTTCCAAGCTTTTCAGAATTTAAATTGATTTCCGAAAATAATCCCTGAAAAGCACTTTCAAAGGATTCATTTTCTATATAGTGGAAACCTTCATCCAGAGTCTTTAGCAAATCCAAATGCTGAGTACGTGCCATTTCGCTGATACTGCTCCAAAGGTGCTCAGGCTTTATATTATAATGTACCTTTCGCCTCATCTGTTTCTCAAAATCCGGTACTTCGACTTTATTCTCCGCATACCAAACAGATAGTGGAATGCGATCATCACCTTCTGCTAACCTGGGATAGTCTTTTCCCAACTCCCTTCTTGCAGCTTCTTCGTAATTGGACGATAAATACCTTAGGAATAAAAAAGATAGCATGTAATCACGAAAGTCATCCGCATTCATTGCACCACGCAAATCATCTGCTATAGCCCAAAGGGTTTTACCTAGTTGTTGTTGTGTCATTTATCATTTTTTTGGTTTCTTCCTCAAATATTTCTGGAAAATGAAACTCATATTTGGTGAGAAATCCATTTAAAATTCGTTTAAAAAGTTCTTTGTTGTCGTCACCCATTTCCACCGGATCAAAAACTGAGTATTTGCCATGGCTAAATAGTTGTAATGCTCTTTCAAAAAGCACTTCATCTTCTGCCTTCAGACTTCCTATACATTTATCAATACTATCATACCCAAAGAAAGTTGCAGTTTTTTCCAATATACTTCTTAGAGAATTAAAATGATAAGTATAAATCCTATTTAATTCAACGACTTGCTTTAGTTCACTTAATATTGCAATATGGTGAAAAAACGGCGTATCGCTAGTATCCTGTAAAGCATATCCAGTAGATCGCTTGCCATGCAGAAAATAACGTTTATTCTTTCCACTTCTGCCGAACTCATTGAATATTACATTAAAGAACAAACTATGATGTGTAGAAATTACTGTTTTAATATGATTATCTTCCCTGGTCAATAAATTCGATAGATCACAGGCTACGGCAATAACATTATTTTCGTCGAGGGACGATATCGGATCATCAATGTAAATGTACTTTACCCAACTATATGCGGGGTCTTTATCGATTGCCAATTGGCAAATAGCTAGAAAAAAACACCAGATAAAGAGATTCTCCTCTCCTCTCGAAATCTTTATATTTTCTATACGTTGCTCATGACCATCAACAATTATACTTCTTGAAAATGTAACGGTAGATATTTCGTAATTAATATCAAACTTTAAATCAACATAATTATTAAAGAATGCTTCTATTTTGACATCTAAATCTAATTCGCGTAGTCCCTCAAAAAATACAGATTCCGAATTAAGTTTCAGAAATCGATTTGTATCGTTCTCTAAATCATTATTCCATGAAAACAAATCTTCTGTAAACGCATTAAAATACAATGTGTCTCTTGCAATTACATTACCACTAGCATCAAACTCCTTCCCCGCCTGTTTAAACTCCATCGAAAGCCTGGTTTTACCAGTACCATTATGCGCAAATAGCAGAATAAACTCTTTCAGTTTCCGATGATCACCGGTTAAGTCCTTTCGTAAATGCTGAGCGACTTCGGTCAGGTTATTGAATTTTATTACTGGCTTCATTTCTAATCATTCATTTTGGGAAACAGACCTTGCATTAATCCTTTTTTATGTAGCTTTAATTGCTCTAGTTTTTGGGCTTGGGTGGTGATTAGTTTGTCTAAGGAAGAAAGGCATGAGGCGATTTTTTGCTGTTCTTTTGCATTCTTTGGTAATGGAATAGGAATAATATCAAGCTTCGCTCTATTAAGTTTGGGTTGGGCCATCCCTGTAAGGAAATCTTCGACATTGATAGAGTTAATGTAAGCCTCAACTACTAATTGAGTATCAATATTATTGAACTTTAACACGTGTGAGTGATTATTTACCCAAGTTTTGCCTGATATGTTAAAGGCAATAGGGTAGTTTCTATCAATCAAATTCGCACCATCCTCCGAAATACAGAGAAGTGTTTCATCAAAGAGATAATCCTTTACATAATCGATTATTCCTGAAGCCCCATAATAAGGAACATCTCCTTTATCTCTGTGAGTCGAAGTAACAGGAATTCTCCTTGAATCTAGATTCTCAGCAATGTCGCCGAGCTTCCTCGTTTCCCACTCTCCATCCTTCACAAACTCAGGAAATCGATACTTCGGCCCCTTCCTTCCCTCTTGCGGAAAAATATTTTGCATTAGGCCCTTTTTATGCTCCTTGAGCAATTCCAGCTTTTGGTTATGGGCAGCAATTGTTTCATCTAAGAAAGAAAGGCAAGAAGCGATTTTATCTTGTTCACCTAATTCTGGTAGCAATACCCTGGTCTCCCTTAGTTCATTCATATTTATCTTACACGGAACTGCGTTTAACAAAGATTTACTAAGAATCTCATATTGATAAGTATTGGATTGAAAATAGGAATGTAAATAATAGGAATTAAAATACTTTGATTTTTTGATACACGCAAGAGTTACATAAATGCTAAATTCGTAATCCCAGTTCACGACTGAAGAGAATCCAATTTTTCCAATTCTTGTAATTAAGACATCACCCTTTTCAGGTTTATTTTTGCTTGTGGCTATTTGGTAATCCTCTCTTGAAATGAACTTATTCTTGTTTCTGCTTACGATATTCTCTACACTGAAAAACGGTATTCCATCTCCAGTGTATTTCGGCGTTTGGTGTGTTCCATCAAAAATAGCATCAGTGATTTTTGACAAGACCTTAACCTCCCACTCTCCATCCTTCTCAAACTCAGGAAACCTCAATTTCGGTATCAATTTTTTTTTCTTACTCATAAGCTACTAATCCAGAAATTTCACGCCCTTGGGCTAATTTTTTTAATTGCGGTACCAAGTCTTCCATTAAAGCCAACTCTTTTACTCTTCGTTCCCTCCAACTTAACTCCAATGGCTCTAATAAACCTGTTAATTTTTCACCGTCAAAAAACATCCGGCTTATAATCTCGTCTACAAAGGTCTTGATTGCCACTGTTTGCAAACCATGTTTCTCCGCAATGGCCGCAAGCTCCTTGTTGTTTTTATCTTCTTTGAATTTCTCGTAGCCCTTGCGCAAGCTTTCTACACTTTGTCCGCTTTCCCAATCCAGACTTTTGATATACTCCGTTAAATCCTCTTCTTCGTCTATGAAATTAGAATTGGATCTTAACAGGCTAATTATTTGTCCCTTGGTCATTTTTTGCTTAGCCGGCTTCTTTTGGGTATTCGCGGCAATTAGATTCATAATATAATCATAATCAATCACTGCAGAGGCAAACAATACAAATTCAAAATCCAATTGCTGTATTTCCGAAGGTGCGTTATCCCCTTCCTTCTGTTGTATTTCTCTAAATTGTTTTGCAGTTTCGAGATAGGAGCTTCTAAAATTTTGCAACCTCTCTTGTGGCAAAATAGACTCGATGGCAGTCTTTTGCTCTTCATCCAAATCTGTGTATTGGTCCAGCTGCGTCTTAAGCCGTTGTACCTCCTTAAAATTTTTCATAAAGGCCAATCGTGCTGCATCTCCTCTCAGGTTGTATACTTCTGATGGCTCGCTTACCAGGTCATGCTCCTGCATAAACACTCCCAGCTTTTCTACTGCCTCCTTAAATTTATCAATTACTACAGGTGCAGGATCTACCAACCAAATCTTCCTGGCTTTTCCATTGTCCTCACCCGAAAATAATTCAATTGCCTTGTTTACTGCTGCTTCCTGCGAACGAAAATCCAGGATATTACCATATGGTTTAGTATCGTTGAGTACACGATTTGTTCTGGAAAATGCCTGGATCAATCCATGGTATCTAAGGTTTTTGTCAACATACAAGGTGTTCAGGTATTTAGAATCAAACCCTGTAAGCAGCATATCCACGACTATAGTAATGTCAATCTTGTTTTTATGAGGATAATCTTCATTGCTATATTGCTGGTCTTTGATCCGCTTTTGCACATCCTGGTAATACAAATCAAATTCGTTGATAGAATGATTGGTGCCAAATTGCTTATTATAATCGTCAATGATTTCTATTAACGCCTTTTTCTTCTCTTCAGGGTTCTCTTTGTTATCTTCCTTTTCCTGGCTCAGATCTTCCTGCAATTGCTTAATATCAGCCGCATTTTTCTGGCTTTGCTGATCACCGTCTTTGCCCATCAATTGAGCTGGTGGAGAAAACACACACGCAATGTTCAATGGAGTGTAATCCGGATTTTCTACAAGTTTTGCCTTTTGTGCCATATTGAAAAGCTGATAATATTCTATGGCATTATTAATAGAGGCTGTCGCCAATAGTCCATTAAAACGCCTCGAATTAGTGGCGGCATTGTGCTTGTCTAAAATTGCATCAACCACAGCCTTTTGTGCAATAGCTTCGCCCGGCTTGGGATTGATGTTGCCGCTGCCTTTGAAATAATCGATATGAAAACGCAATACATTCTTATCGTCTATCGCATGTGTAATGGTATAGGCGTGTAATCTTTTTTCAAAAATATCCTGTGTCGTTTTGTAAGAACCTTCTTCTCCTTCCCTAATGTTATAAGTAGCATTTTCATCAAAGATAGGCGTACCCGTAAAACCGAATAGTTGAGCATTCGGGAAAAACTCTTTAATCGCTTTGTGATTGTCTCCGAACTGCGAACGATGACACTCATCAAAAATGAAAACCATACGTTTTTGTCTTAACAGCTCCAGGCGTTCTTTATAGTTTTTCTTATAGGTTCCATCAAGTGCCAAACCCAGCTTTTGTATAGTAGTAACAATTACTTTGTCAGCATAATCGGTAGAAAGCAAACGCCTTACAAGAGTTTCCGTATTGGTATTTTCTTCTACGCTGCCTTCCTGAAATTTATTAAACTCTTCCCTGGTTTGACGGTCAAGGTCCTTTCTGTCTACAACAAACAGGCATTTTTCTATATCGGGGTTATCCTTTAGTAAAGTAGATGCCTTGAATGAGGTCAGCGTTTTACCACTTCCGGTGGTGTGCCAGATATACCCATTTCCTCTGTTGTCTTTAATACAATCCACAATGGCTTTTACAGCATAGATCTGGTATGGTCGCATAACAAGCAATTTCTGCTCTGTTTCAACAAGTACCATATATTTACTGACCATTTCTGCCAACGTACATTTGGATAGAAACTTATCAGTAAAAGCATAGAGATTATTTATCTTTTGATTATCAATGTCTGCCAACTCATAAACTGGCAAAAATTGTTCATCTGCATTAAAAGCAAAGTGTTGATTTTTGTTATTTGCAAAATAAATAGTACGATTTACATTGCTTACAATAAACAGCTGCATAAAGCAGAGCAATGAATTTCCATAACCATTGCCAGGTTCATTTTTATAATCCACAAGCTGCTGCATCGCCTTGCGATGTGATATATCTCCTCTTTTCAATTCGATTTGCACCATAGGCAAACCATTAATCAGCAAGATAATATCATAGCGCTGATGACTGTTCTCTGTGTTAATACGCAACTGACTAATGACTTCAAAATCATTCTTGCACCATTCTTTATGGTTCACCAAAGTGTAATATAAGGGTGTTCCATCGTCGCGTTGGAAATACTGCTTCTCTCTTAATAATTTAGATGCAAAAAAAACGTCCGGGTGAATAATTTCCTCTCTTAGCCTTAAAAATTCATTGTCAGTAAGTCGCACACGATGAAGCGCCTCAAATTTATTTTTAAAGTTCTGCTCAAGTGTTCTTCGATCGACTATATCAGGCCGATGAATATACTTAAGACCGGTGAGTTGCTTGATAAGGTTATTCTCTATTTCCTTTTCTTTGCTCATAAAAGTCTTTTCTATAAGTCTTTGATATTAATTCTGAATTTTACCCTAAACATCAATCAGTAATACTCTTTGGTCTCAGAATTGGAGCTTACAAATGATTATTGTAAAAGGTTTACAACTATCCACAAGTCCCGCCAGTGAAACACTTCTGGAAATTCAGGTTAATGGTCCCAATATAGTAAAAAACATCGATTAACCTTCAAATACACACGGCATCTCGTGAAAGGAAACGCAAAGTTTTTTGTTATTCTTTCCAGAGTGTTCAATGTCTTTTTGCAAACCCATTTTAAAGGTTAATAAATTAGCTCATTCAGCACATCCATTAAACTCTTTTTGATGAAAATTATCAAATAAGTAAGTAACGAGCAGAAGCGAATAATGGACAAATAATAATGTGAATTGACATCATACGGAACAACAATCCCATTCAAACCAAAAAAGGCTTCAGAAAATATTCTGAAGCCTTTTCATTTCTCTGTGAACCCTATGGTACAAAACTCGAACCTTTTTATTTTTGACCTACGCAAATTAGCAGAAATATGCTGACATACTGATAAATACGTTAAAATAACATTATTAAATATTATTACTTTTGCAAACACTACAGTTATTATCTTTTTTCTTTATAAAAGCTATCCCCAAAAAGGGGCCACCGCAAATGGCCCCTTTCCTTATAATGGCTTTTCGGGCCAAAATTCTTTAGGGGAACATTCCAGAGCCTTAGCCAACTCATTAAGTATTTTTGTATTATAATGCTTTCCTCTTTTGGGACTTTCAACGTTCCCAATATATCCCTCAGCCTTCCCGATCAACCCAGATAAATGCTCTTGACTGTAACCTTTGGCCGTTCTCAACTCTTTCACTTTGTCTATTATATACCTATCAATAGCTGATAATTCTACCATTATCTCTTTTGACATGGAAAGTGCCAAACCTCGAACTAATAAACACATGACTATAGGCATGTACTTATTAGGTATATTTATATACACAACAAACTATTCTTATCATGCTATAGCATATAGAAGTGATTATAAATTAAAACTTTTTATCATCTATTTTCGTTTATCTATACATATCCGGCTATCACCCCTCAAAAGCCGGTTTTATGTTCATTGCTTTACCAAAACAATATCCTAATGAAGCAAACCATTGAAGTTCCACATTCAGACTGCTCAGAAGAAGAAACCCTTCGCGTAGAATTACAAAACCTTAAAGTAGAGAATCACCATCTCCAGGTCGAGTTACAACAAATGAAAGATTTCATGATTGCAGTCGGGCATGATCTCGGCGCTCCGCTCAATGGCTTAGAGCATCTATTGAGTGACTTTAACATACCATCTTTCACAGCTAACTTTGCAATATATTATGAAATATACCATCTTGCTTGCAGAGGCATACGCGACCTGATGGAAAATACCAAAGCCTATTTAAGTGCAGGCAATGATGATCCTGTAATAACTTCCGTTGATACCATCAACCTAATAGATTCAATAAGCCAGTTATCTAAAATTATAGCCTCAGCTAATGATATTGATCTTAAACTAAAAATCGCACCTGAAACACCAGAAACAATACAAACTGATCGAGCGAAACTAACACGAATAACCTTTAACCTTCTTTCAAATGCTATTAAATTCAGTCCAAAAAATTCCACTATCAATTTATCTACTGGCGGCAATGATACAACTTTTATACTCGAAGTGAAAGATCAGGGTATCGGGATAGCCCCTGAAAAGATCCATTCGATATTTCAGCCAGGTGTTAGACTAGACAAATCTAAAGAAGGCTTAGGAGTTGGGCTGCATATATCAAAAAGATATGCAACACAACTTAATGGCTCATTACAAGTAGTCAGCCAGTTAAAACAAGGCAGCAGGTTTACATTAACGTTACCTTTAGCACAGCAACCAAAAACCATAATTATAGGAGCTTCTGAAATTGACTAGAAAAAATAAATCATGTGATGTTCAATATATAAAATGGAGCAGGTTATGCCTGCTCCATTTCCTTATTCCTTTTTCCCAATTTCACGCAAGGTAATTAGACTTGCTACATCAGGCTTAAAAGAGGGATTGATCTTTATATACCCCCACTGCTTCAAATCTTTCATACAGTAATAGTAGATTCTTTCAGATCGGATTTTCGCTTGATCCCGTAGTTGCATTGAAAAAACCCGAACTGGATTGATACCACCTTGCTTACGGAAAAAATAAAGAATAGCCAACATCAAGCTAATATGCTTAGGGCTAAACTTTGCATCTTCACCTACCATATCCATAAAATCATCTATATAGCTATCAAAGCAAATCATCCTGTAGTCTGTTTACGCTGCTTTCTTGGAGGCTTTGCCTCACCATCCTTCTGTTTCTGACCTTTCTTTGCAGACTGCTGCTGCTTCTCCTTTTGGTTATCAGATTGTCTATTCGTCTGTTTATTATCCTGCGGTTCCTTCTTTTGTTCCTTTTGCTGCTGTTCAAGCTGTCGCTGTTTTAATTTTTCTCCTAACTCCTGACTGATAAACCCTTTCTCAATCTGCTGATCCAAAGGAATCAGCTTTTTATCCAGGTCATAAAGAATTAAACTACCAGACCGGATAGCAGGAGTAGTGTACAATTCTTCCTGCTTCCCATCTTTATTTAAAAACTTCTCCTTTTGAAAATTGCCACGTTCCAGCGATTCTTTCAATGAAGATTTGTATACTACAGAATATTCGTCAATTACCTTTCCTACATCGTAGCCATAGGCTTTATCAAATCTTTCCGAATTGTAATTGCCATTTTGTAGTTTCTCCTTTGGCTTTATCCTTTCCCAAGAATCACTTTTAGCATGGTGAACAGGTCTACCTTGCAGGAAGTTATATGCCATTTTATAAGTAAAATTATCCTTCACTTTCTGGCCTTCTTCCTCCTTTCTATGGTTCAGGTAAAAGGTTTGTGTCCGAGTTTCTCCGTTCTCACCTTTCTGAGCAGTCATGTCGAACTTATGAAGAAAATAATCTCCAGTTGTAGCTGACTTCCTCAAGTGAAATACAGTGTCACTATTTCCTTCATCATATTTTTTAGAATACGGATGCTCAATAGAGGGAAGCCCTTCCTGCATTTTCTTTATAAGAGCATCGTTATATGCTTCCTTCATGCCAATCAGCATAAAGTGTTTTTGCGTTATATTAACTTCATTTCCATCCATAGAATAAACTTTTTACTGGTGACATTCATAGGCTGAATATTGCCTAACACCTATTATCAAATCTTTCTAAGTAACTTTTTAATTGGCGCGATCTTCTCAATTATTGCCTGCTTAATAGACTTCTTTTTTCCAATATCAGCACGTTGTTCAACGTTCAATTTTAGATTTTTGCCTGCCTGCCTTTGAATTTTTTCGCCCAGTTTCCTACTAACTAATTTTTGCTCAATTTGTTCCTTTATCGGCACCAGTTTCCTATTCTCATCAAATAAATCTAGGCTATCTGAAGTAATCGCTGGGGTAATGAAATAATCACGTTGTGAACCATCTCTAGTAGTGAATTTTTGCTTTTCCAAATTCCCAGCTTGCAAGGATTCCAGAATGGATAGCTTATCATGTGGATTGAAAAAAGAATACTGGTCAAGCACCTTCCCCAAATCATAACCATAGCTTTGATCGAAAGCCTCGAAAAAGAAACCATGTTTATAGGATGGGCTTGGCACTTCCTGTTCCCAAATTTTATTATTAGGGAAGAATACCGGCCTACATTGGAGAAAGTTATATGCTTGTAAAAAGGTGGCATTATCTGGTTGATCACCGCGTTCGTAATTCCGATGATTGAAATAAAATGTATTCTGATGCTTGATGTTTGTCCCTGCTATAATCGTTGACATATCCATCTCGGATAAGAAGTAATTTTCCATATTAGCAGACCTTTTGACATGAAAAACAGCATGAGCATCGCCATCAGGATATGCCTTTATGTACTCATGTTTGATTAAAGGCTCATACGCTTTCAATTTTTCAACCAAATCCGCCGTGAATGCCTCCTTTGCCCCAATATGAATAAATTGATTTTTAACAAATTCCAACTGCCTATCTTCCATATGTTATATTTAACCACTACAGTAATCAGCCACCACCAGGTTAAAAAGTAAACTATTGAATGCCGGTGCCAGAGGTACGTAAAAACGGAAAGTCTGATATGAGGGTTCTTGCCCGAAGCAGATACCGATGCCTGAGTTTCAGCAAAAGTGTCCTTCCACCATTCATTTCTCCAACCTGAATAAGCAAATCCTGATTACGAGGAATAGTAAATGCCGGAAATACTATAACAACACTACCAGAGCTATCACCATCTATACTAGGCTGTTCAGTAGAGAACAATGGATTCAGCACTTTTTCCTGAATGGCTGTTTTCTTTGCCTTCTTTCTATCCTTAACAATAAACTTTATGTAGTCAGGCGTATAACTGATTTGAGAATTGTTGCGAACCGTAAGTTTAAAAAACATAATATTTTCCCGCATGTAAATACTACCTAGTGAGAGGCTCACCTTTTGTTCAGAAGTCCGCTTACGCAAAAATCCCCGATGTTCCATTACCTGTAGGCTCGAATTTTCGTAGAACTCTTTATCATGCTCAAACCCTTTCAGCATTACTCCTTTGCCATCTTCTTCACCTTTATAGAATCGCAAATTCAATACGGATGGTTCGTTAGCATACTTTAGCAGGAAAGAATACAAACGTCCATCTGCTGTAATTACAGACAGATTTGTTTCAGGGAAATTTACTGCCGCAGCTTTCACCTGCAATACATTTTCTGCCCCCTTTGCCTTCTGAGCGAGGATGGCACTGCTGCCTCGGTCAACACTTTTAATTTCGTATGGGAAAATGAGATTGCTGGTCTGATTAAGGCTCACCCATAAATAATAGGGATCAATTTTCTTTGCCTTCATTTCAGGATAACCTGTTACTTGCCCGAAAGCCGTAACGAAAAGAATACAACTCACAATCCATGTAGCACAAAACCTTTTCATATTCTCTTTTTTAATTGATTATTACCGATTTTTCACGTTGTTATCCACAAGAAGCACATCGTAACCACTGCGGATATTAACTTTCACCACTTTTAATTTCCTGCCGACTAAAGACTTCGCGGCCTGAATGCCTGCACTGGCCGCCTGCGCACCAATACTGGGATCAAGACTGGCAATACTTAAACTTTGTATAGCCTGATCCGTTGTCTGCTTAGTAACCTCCGTTGCCATGTTTGCATTAACATCTACGCCCAGGATTCCATCCATGTCAAATACACTCAAATCAACAGGGAGAATATTGTTACCATATTGTATTGAGGTTACGTTTATTACAAATCTGCCATCAGCTAACTTTCCTTTACCCCAAACAAAGGTGTTTCGTGGTATAGGCACACCAGCAACAAAAATTTCCTCCAACAACCGCAGCTGAACTTTTGAGCCATCCATCACCTCTTTAGATTCCGCGATTACCGCCCGGACAGTGTTCTGTTTTACCTCACCGGCTTCATCGTCCGATGAATAAAACTTATTAGAAGTCCCCAATCGCGCCGCCCTTAACGAATCCAAAAAGGTGTTTCTCCTTCCGGTATCTGCTTCCATAAGCGATACCACATCATTTCCCCGTGAAGATTTGACACTAAAAACCTGACTTCGATTCGATTCGGACATTTCCTGCAAACGATCCTTAACACGTCCCGGATGCTGTATGTCTAAAATTTTTTCAAGCACACCAGAAATCTGTTCCATTTGTTTATCGGGTTTATCTTCACTCATTTCCTTCATCATAGCTTCCAATCTGTCTACACCTTGCAAATCCGCTTTTTCCCTCGGAATTTCTAAGGTTGACGTAGCTGTTTGTTCCTTAGTCGTACTCCTTTCAAGTTCGCTGTTGATTGCGGCAATCTTACGGTACACTTTTTCCTCGTTCTCATCTTTACTTGAAATTCCATAAGGGCTTTTCATCTGCGGATCACCTTTTACATATCCAATTCCTGACGTGTCGGCCCTAAAAATATTCTCATACACCGATGGAGTAGAGTAATACGGATCTTTCTCTTTCAGTGTGCGCATCTTAGCTGAATCCTTATCCGCCATTTCATAGTACATCAATTTATTCCAGCTACTATCACCGGATGCCTTAGCCCACGGCAAATCCATGTTGATACCATCTTTTTTAACAACTGTAACAATACCTTTGCTTCCATTGCCAATAACACCAAAAGACGATAACAGGATAGTCAAAAATGGAATCACCAAAACAGGCATTACCATCAGAAACTGTCGTTGTTTTCGCAGCTTTTCATTAACTACACTTTCATCACTTTTCATAAACTATTTTTTATTGTTATCTAATGCTTCCATTTGATAAAGGCTGTCTATAAGACCGGGCCTAGCAACCAGCAGACTATCATAAACACCCTTTCCGATCTTATCATTTCTCAGACTATCTAGGTATTTCCGAAATAGTTTCATTTTTTCTGTCACATATAGCGATGCTGGTGTGTTACTGTGATTGTCTGACGGCAAAACATTCTTGGGTATCAATATTGGCTGGATGCGAACATGGCTACCTGCGGATTTTCCAGCGTTTATCAGCACCAAAGCGGTAACAGTTACATAGCTGAAAATAAATACCACCAATATAACCTTTACCTTAAATGATGACCAGTTAGCCACCTTTGCATTCAGCCTATCAGCCCATCTTCTTTGCAAATGTTCCGCCTTCCCGGAGAAACGTTGTGAAAGAGCATCAACAACAGTAATACGACCTGCCTTCCGTCTAAATAATTTCCACATATAAAACAGTTTAACGTTCCGTAGTATTTATATCCCGATTTTCCAGCGTAGACCACCTCTCTATTAAAAAACCGTGTGAATTGTTGTCACTACGACTGATATTTCGTATATACCCTTCTGTAGTAAGGCTTCTTATCAATATACTTGTTGCTCTTATAATTCGCTGGTGGGCATAACACCTGAAATAATACGGATACTGATCCACATTCACGGAAACACTGTCTACTTCAATTTTCTGTGAAATATTTCCTGAGATCACATTGTTATAATACCCGCTTTCCTTTAGATTTTCATACTGCCTTTTCGCAGAAGCATCCGCCATGTATAAGGCACGGACGATATTGTTCTTAATGACAGTTTCATCGGGGTCTAGTGTGAAGAAATAGTAGTGAAACATTTTCACGTGATCCCGTGCTTCTACGGGAATATTGTCTTTCTTTTCGCTGGCAAATGCTTCCAGAACTTTTCCATTAGCCAGGACATAAATTCTATCCTGTGTTTTTGATGCCAGCAACATAGATTTGTAAATGGTAAACGCTGACAAAAAAAAAGACAACAGCACTATAAGAAGGGTGAATATCCGCACATGCGCAAAGGCACCCTGAATACTTTTCATTTTTTGAAACATACACTTTCACTTTTCATTCAACACATTGTTTCATTTCAATAATCCGCCAATCCTATACTCACGAGGTATCACCCCCCTTTAACTTATTAGCCATATGCCCATAAGCACGACCTGCATCCGCAGCCAATCCTTTACCTGTACTTCCAGAATCATATCCATCTTTGATATTATCCGGAGCATTATATAGGTTCCTCAAACCTGCTTCTACAGAATTGTTATCGGCAAACATGAGATCACCGAAACCGTCAGCAGCAGCACCGGCAGCCCTACCAGCCATTCCCGCAGCACCTTTGGCAGCACCAGCAGCAGCACCAGCTACTCCACCCACCGCAGCTGTCATTTTACCAGTAAGCGCGTCCCCGCCAACAAACATGATATGGTTAGCGATACTAGGAATAGTGGTATATCCGTAAATTCCTATTATCAAAAAAACCATATACCCCAAATCTGTTCTGCTAAAAAACGTATCACCGGTCTGACCGATTTGTGTAAGGTCAATTTTCAGCATCTCAGCTTGAATAGTCGCTATTACGGCACCGAATATCTGCGCAATCGGCAACCAAAGAAATACATTTATATACCTTGCCAACCAGTGTTTAAGCGTATGCTGAAATCCGTCAAATACAGAAAGCCCAAAAACCAATGGCCCCAATATTGCCAAGATGATCAAATTGAAAGTTCGCATGGTATTAATACACAGAGAAACAGCTGCAAATAAAAGCTGTAGTACTTCCGCAATCACCTCCTTTATCGCATTTCTGAAATTGTATGATGCCTTTGCAAAAGCGAATCGTATATCGTTGCCCACACTAGCAAAAAAACCTTCATCGGTACTGGGCTTTCCATCATGCGTGTATTTATACCATTGTTCCCTGCCGCCTTCACCAGTTGGGCCAACGTACATCTGCCATACATCTGTTTTCTTGATCGCTTCTTCTTTTTGTTTTAGCAGTGCAGCCACAGATACATCAGCCTTATCAACCATCTTTGCCGTCCCTGTAACAGTGGGTTGCATTACTCCATTAATCATGGTAATAACAGACGGAAATATGAGAATAGCAAAACCAATAATGAATGGCCTAAACAGCGGATAAAAATCAATAGGTTCCGCCCGTGATAAATGCCCCCATACCCGTGCGGCTATATACCATAGAGCAGCAAAACCAGCGATACCGCGCCCAACACCAATCAGTTCAGCACATAGTGGCATCAACTTGTTATATAGTTCAGCCAACACTACATGCAAACTTTTTATATCATCCGCTGCGCCTCCCGATTGTGCAAAGAGAAAACAAGGGAAAAAGAGAAATAAAGAACCAGCTAAAACAGCTTTCAACCACACATTCATACCCCACGATTTTAAAATGATAATTATTTCAACCCCTCCATACTTCTCATGCGCTCCACTTCCTTCTGTTCTTTCATACGCTGAATAGCCATAACAGTATTGGAAGAATTGAAGTGCCTTAAAAATGTCAACTTATCCAACACCTCAGCGTGTATCTTATCAATTGCATTCAACCGTTCCTCATCTGACATTCTAAGATTACTCGCTGTGATAACAGTTACCAAGTCATCCAGATTTTGAAGTGAAGCATCGAATAGCCGTCCATACACTCTCCCCATATACTCAATTTCTTCTATTGTAAAACTGCCTGATTCCTTCGCATACTGGAAAGCCCTTTTATACTCCTTCACCAACAAAACCTGATTGTTAACTATATCTGCCACACGGCTGTATTTCTTAATCGCCGGGTTCACCTCCATTAATCCATCCAAAAAAACTTTGTGTAATTGAAAATTACCCTGACTGATATTTTTGATTGTATTATAGCCGCCAGATAGAATTTCGTAACCCTTTTTGAGATCAGAAAGAATTTGTTTGAATTGCGCCAATTTTTCGATATTGAGAGCGAGTTGCGCCAGTTCTTTTGCCTGCGCATTGCTTTGCCCAGGTGCGGCCAACAACAAAAGAAACAAACTACATAAATAACAATAGAACCACTTCCTGCACTTTTTCATAGACACTAGTTTTATTCTGTTACTTTTCGCATTGTCTTTACGTCCCGCATTTCCTGCTGTCGCTGTAGCACCTGCACTTTTGTAGATGAACAAAAGGATTTTGTGAACAGATAACAATCTTGCATATCAGCATAGATGGCATCTATTCGTTTGATGCGCTCATCATCACTCAGTTCCATCTTCCCGGACGTGATCAACGGCACGAGGTCAGATAACATATTCTCGCAGCTTGTGAGCAATCTGATCCTAATGTCCGCTACGTAAGAAACCTCAGATCCAGCGAATAGATTACTCTCTCGCATGTCTTTTAATACTCCGGTAAAGTCCCTTGATATTTCAAGACTACTGCTGATAACCTCAGCAATGCGTGTATAATTGCGGATTTTCGAGTTTATAGTTTCTAGCGAAAGAAAAAAGTTTTTATCAAGGCTGAAGTGTCCGTCCTTTACATTGCCTATAAACGTTAAACCTTGACGGGCGATCTTATAACCTTTCTGTAGGTATTCTAAATAAACCTTGTTAGCTGCTATCTGCTGGAGATATACCTTTATCTGGTTACTCTGAGAAAAAACAGGCAGGTGCAGAAACAGAACCGAGCAAAAAATTATCAGAAGTTTCATAACACACTATTTAATTCCGTACATCATTTTTATCTGCTTAACGTCCTTTTGATCCCTCGCTCGTTGCAGCACCAACTTCTTATTTTCGTTATTGAACGAGCGCAGGTCGTTTAGGTTTATATCAATACTTTCAGCAACGCCATTAAGGATTTCGATTCTTTTACCATCAGTCATTTTGGTACTGAAAGAATTAATGACCAGGAACAGATTATCTACGTTCTTCAAACTTTCGTCAATAATGCCGGTATAAACTTTGGTCATGTAATCAATCTCCTGCGAGTTGAAATGCTTGTCCTTTTTGAAAAGTTTGAACGCAGCATTATATTCGTCCACAATAGCCACTTGTTTATTGATAATCTCTTTTACTCGTTTATATCCGCTGATAGCCTGCTTTACTTTACTCAGTTCATCAAAATATTGCTGGTATTGTTCTTTGTGCTTTTTCGCCCAGTCCGAAATTTCATCGAGTTTCAATTTTGTTAGAATATTCTCTACCTCCTTTTGAGCATTTTGCAACCATATGGTTTTGTTTTGCAAACGTTGTACAGCAAGATCGGCGGCTTTAATTGCAGCAATGAGCGCCTGCCTTGCAACTTCCCAGATAATCGCGTGGCTTTTCTTTGTCGGTGCAAGCACCAAGCAAAAACAAAGCATCACCGTCACAAAAACCTTGTTCATACACTTTGAGATTATGGGTTACACAATTTTTTTTCTATCTGCCACCATTTGCTCAATCGCTTTTTCCATGCTACCCAAACTTTCCGCGTACTCCAATACCTTTACCCTTTCCTTCCCCTCCGTAGTAAAAGCGTAGTACTCATGCGGGCATAAGTCATTTTTATATACCTTAGCAACCTGACCGCCTATCTCCATGAATATTTCCCGGTTGTCTTTATTCACACTAAGCAGGATGGATTTAGCTTTTTCTGATAGGCCCAGTGCAGCTTGCAGATGATCGAACTTGTTCATGAACTTTCGCATATCCATGAGAATCTTTACATCTGCGTTTGCTATTATTGCATCCTTGATGATGGGGGAAGAAATCAAGTCGTCTAACTCTTGCGTGATGACGATGGGAACGCCATTGAACTTTCTGAATGTTTTAAATCCGTACTTAGTAAACTCCGCCATAGATGGCTTTGCGATGGCTTTCCAAGCCTCATCAATTACAAAAACTTTTCTGATGCCTGCCAGCTTCCGAACTTTAGAAATGAACAGCTCCATGCAGATCAGCGTCACTACACTAAAGAGGACTGGATGCTCTTTGATATTGTCCATTTCTATCACCGTGAATCGCTGATTCAACAAGTCCTGCTTACCTTCTGCATTCAACAGGTAATCAAACTCGCCTCCGCGATAAAATGGTCTTAGCACATACAGGAAGTTGTCAATATCGAAATCCCGGTCTTTGAGCCGATGTAGTTTCAGTTCATCAATGAAAAAGTTCTGTAGGTATTCGTAGAAAGTATTGAAGCAAGGGAATGCTGTGGGATTCTCAGAAAGGTATTTATAGTATCCAGTGAGTGCATTGGAGAGGGCAACATATTCAGAGCGGTTAAAGGATTCACTTTCCTGCTTCCACAGCGCAACGAGCAGAGATTTCAGGCTTTCCTTCTTTTCGGTATCAAGTACCTGGCCTTCCGGGATATAAAAGGGATTAAAACGGATAGGGTTCTGTTCCGTATAGGTAAAATAATAACCGCCTACAAGATCACAAAGCCCACGATAACTACCACCAATGTCGAGGATCACACAATGCGCACCCTGTTCGTACATGGAATTTAGCATGTGATTTACGGTCATGCTTTTGCCTCCGCCCGATGTACCGCAAACTAGTGTACCCATATTCGAGCTAATCCCCTTCATACGCGGTGCTGTGTACGGATCTACGAATACAGGTTTACCGGTCAATCTGTCACAGAAGCGAATACTTTCCTGTGGGTTATCCGAACGATAATTACTTTCAAGGTTCAGAAAACAACATGCCTGTTCAGCAAAAGTATCAAAGGTGTCATTTGCTGGGAAATCAGCAGCGTTACCGGGAATACCACTCCAAAATATTTGGGCTGCACCTATCGTTTCTTGTTTTGCAATGGCGTCCATCTGCGCTAACGCAGACGTAACCAAATTGCGAATATCCTTTGCTTCTTCCGCCGATTCCGACCATGCCAAAACATTGAAGTGGGCCTTGACGGGAAGGCGCTGCTGGCTGATACTTTCATTCAGAAAGTCATTGACAGCATCGCGGCTGATCGCGTTCTCTCTGCTGTATGCAGCCAGTGATTGCAAGCGCAATCTCTTACTCTCGAATTTCTTTAGCGTCTGTTGGGCATCATCGATGATGATGTACTGATTGTAAATATGATTGCAAGGCAACAATAATCCCAGGTGCGAAGCAAAACCAATGGAAAACTTTGTCCGGTCGGTACTATACTTGTCATAGTTGATTCGTGATCCGCAAACACTCGGTAAACTATCATTGCCAGATAATGTAAATAACTGGCAATCTTTATTACCAACTCTCAGCTGATCTCGTAACTCAATATCCTGTACCAATAACTCATCTTCCTTATCCAGCAGGTAAAGGTATTTTTCAACCAGTCCGGCGCGTCTATCATGACTGAGCAATTCATCATTACCCATTCGATGCAGGATGATTCCAACATCTGACAAAACTTTTTGAAACTGACCTGCTACATCTTCAAATTCCTGTAATGCTACTGCGCTTAATGTTTGCTCAGGTACAATATTGGGCCTGATAAGGTTTGACATTAAGGACGTAGATCCTTTGCGGGCCAACGACCTTTTTGTTAGCATGATGTAACACTGATGGTCAAGAAACGGCCTGTTATTAAAGTACTCCTGACTACGTTTTTTCAGAAAGCTATCTGCATCTGAAAACTCGCCTTTATAGCGGTTTTTCACAAACCAATCTTGTTTATGAAACACGGTATTTTTGGGCAACAGTTTAATAGCTTTTATAAGCCCCTGATGCCATCCCTCAAAATCCTCTGCATGTCCGGTGAAAATCTCCGGCAAATCAACCCGGTAGGCGATTGTTATATCACCTTGTTTACTTAATATGCAGTTATGCTCTATATCTGCAATCGGGAAAATATTCTTTAGCCACTTTTCCATCTTCACAAATCTTTAAATGCTTCAAAATCATAAACCCTTTCTCAATGTTTACCGGTGTTCCTTTTTGAAGATGTGCCGGTCATTACTCTTTACAACCTTCGGAATACCTCTGCTGGCGATCTTCTTCATCATTCCATGCTCTCCATATTTGTTACTTAGTTTATACACCTTCGTAAATAGAAAAATGGTAAGACCTGCCACCAGGACAATGCAGAAGTAAGAATTGACCCCAACGAGATAGAGTATGGCAAATAGTAATAGCGCGATTACTAAACCTCCACCTAAGTACCAGATGTATTGCGCCTTCAAGCCTTTAAACTCTATGGCGTTGTTCACCCCTTTGTTAATCCTGTATACACTATTTGCCATACATCACATAATTTATAATCCAAAGAAGGAGCGCAGCACAGTGGCTACGATTACGAGGAAAACACAACTGCCGAACCATGCTGCCGCAGTCGAACCCGTGTCCGGATGGCCTGATGACCATTTCTGATAAACCCGTACTGCACCGATCAAGCCGAGAATTGCGCCTACAGCATACATTAAATCACACCCCACATCGAAATATCCACGCACTTTGGTATTCGCCTCCTGAATCCCCGCTTTACCGTCCTGCGCATATGCACAGACAGTAACCATTAATGAAACCACTGTCAGCATGGAGGCTTGCAGTGAACGCACTTTTAAGCGATTTAGCAACAACTTCATTTTCATACACACTTCGCTTTTATTGTTATCAAAAAAGTAAGGACAATAAAAGGCCCTACGCGCTACCTGACCCGATTTCACTAACCATCCAACACTATCAGGTAACGGCAGGGCCGAATACACTACAACAACAACTATTTAAAAAGAAACACTCCGCACCGTTCCCTACGCACTTGGTTTTCCTGCACACCGGTGCTGACGAGTGTTTCCTTTACGGTACTCATTCATCCCACATAGCACTTAATTCCTCCGCACTGAAATGAATACCGCATTGATCTTCCGCGATTACTTCGATTAGGTTGGTAATACCATTCTGATAGATACTACCTTTTGTTCCGGGATATTTGTTCAGCAGCGTTTTTAGGCGATCCGACAACTCATCTTTCTCCATCTTTTCTTTTCCCGCCTGATTAACCAACGCTTGTAACTCGTCAACCAGTGAATGCACAGGAGCCATCGTAGACACATCGGTGCTTTCCTGTGCAGTTGGCTTACCTTTGAACAAAACATCATCCACTGCTTTCTTTTCGACAGCTTTTCTTTTAACCCGTAAAATCGAACTGCCTTTTGCTTTGAAAAAGAAAACCACAACGGCATAATAAATTACCAGACCTAAGCCAAGCCACATCGCGTAAGTAGTCCATGAGATCATAATTGCATTGTTTGATTTACTACACAAAAATGAATCACTTTGAAAACTGGTTTTCACACTATGATCAGACGCAGGAGAAATATTTATTTACAGGAAGGAATATTCAAACAAAAGCGTTGGTGCGTGCATATATGTATATATAGGGGTACGTCCACGCATACATATATTTCCTGAATGCTACCTACAAAAGTTAAGCGGGTATATGTCTACCACCAAACAGATGTGTGCATTAGAATCTGACCTTATATATATCCATACACGCATACATTCAATTTTGAGGAAAAAAAAATCCCACTTCTGACAGAAGTGGGATTTCTCGCATTGTGCGACAATTATTACTGACTTTAGTTTAGAGACACAGGCTGGCTGGAATACCGTTGCCACTATTGCAACGCTTTCTACTGCTTCGGGTTTTCATCCCAGTAGTTCATCCTATCTTCCAGCCGGTCGATAAGTTGATTCATGAAAGAAAACCGATCTTTCTTTCTCAGACGGATTTCCTGAAATGTCCGATAGAAATTACCAATATCAATGTTAAACAATTGGGAAAGCTCGGCTGCAATATCCTTTACTTCCGCGTTACCATCATTGATAACGCCAGCTGAAAAGAGGGCATAGATAAGTTCGGTAAGAGCGGTCTTTGAGCCAGTCCAACGCAAACCCTTATTTCCTTCTCGTTGCACAAGTCTGACCTGTTGCTGCGATGCGTCTACCAGTGCCAATTGCTCGTACAGGTACTCGCAGTAAAGTTCATTGGCAATAAATTCGGCAATGGTGCTATCGTGCTGTGTTTGAAACTGGCTATCTACTATCATGTAAGTACCATCTGCATACATCAGATCATTCACCTTCCTGATAAAATAAACTTTATCTAAAAATGTCTGCCCTGATTTATAGTAATAATGCAGATCGGCATTTTTCTTAACGTGTTTCTTTATCCTGCGGATCTCACGTTTGAAGTATTTAACAGAGTTTAGTTTATCTGCCGGTATCGGTCGGTTAACCTCCAGGTCATAGAGCTTCCGAAAGAAAATAAGTCGGCTCATAAATTGGGGCTTCATTTCCTTGAAAAAGGAAATTTCACTTTCTTCATCAGCAAAGCCATTTTTTATTACCTGCTGTCTTAAACGCTCTATAGCTAACTTTACCACTTCAATTCCACGCCGTGCGTATTCAATTCCGCTAAGGTTTTCTATTTCTAATCCATCTAACTCATTTACCATTTCGCTATGGAGCGATACGTATATGGAATATCGCTGCTTCTGCATAGGGAATAGTTTTATAACTTTATATTACCCACACAATCAGCACAAAAGCCGTGCAAATCAGACTTTCACGATAGGTCAAAAAGGAAGTTTAAAACAGCAAATCGGAAATATTTCAACTGCGTTGATTCTGGCCTTCATTTCCCTATATTTCGGCCTAGAAAATAGACACTCAGGGTTTTAAAGAGGATGAAAAAACGTGGATAAAATTATGGGGAATAGAGGCCCGCAAGCATAGTTTTTGTATTGCAGGTAGTATGTACTTTCTAAACAAAAAGATCATGAACTATATGAGCATTCCTGATGGAGCATTGCGGTGGAGCGGCAGTAGGGAAGAATTTATTGAATTTGTAATGATAGTGGCAGACTTTTGCATCTGTAGTCATGAAAAATACTCAGCAATAAATAAACAGGATTTTTTCAGTCTATGTGATGCGCTGGGTAACGACTTATCAGTGTTCTTTAAAGTTGACATTTCCCCACATACTTGTTTTACAGACTTCCGAAAAAATACCACAATAGATAACCGCTTCACTAAACGTATAATTAGTTTAATGAAGCGGTTAAGGGATGATGAACAGTTTTTATTGTTTCTTTACGAACAAAAGATTATGCCATCAATAGAGTATATAAGTGATGAAACAATTAAATGGAACAACGCAGAAAAGATAGCCACCCTTCTCTGGCTTTACATTAGTCAGCGATAACTAAAAATCAAACTCACTAAACTATTAACGCATTGAAAAAACGTCAATGCGGAAAAAAAGCGCTCCCTGTCAGTATCATCATCGCATATAATCACCGATTCGAGCATACACAATAATTATGCCCGGACATACCGTTTCTTATAGGATTTTGCGAACTCGGTCAATACGGGAGCCGTGTTCTCCCTTTCTTCCTTTGATAGCGCAACGCATTTATTTAACTTTTTAAATAACTTTCTTGCCTCGCCTTTGAGCATTTGCAAACCCTTTTCCCGTGCCTTACTTTCAATATAGAAGGCTTCAATAACCCGCTCCAAATCATCACAAAACGCCATCAGCTTTTTCCGATCTTCACCGGTATCATAACCTCCATAATCATTTGTCAGGCAAATATGCAACCACGCCTGTAATCGCTCTCTCATGCTATCAAGGTCAAAATTGGAAAACACTATAGAAAGTATCTCCTGCCGAGATCCCCTTAATTGATAGTGCAAAGTATACTCCATTTTTTTGTCCTGATATTTCTTCATACGACTACAAATTTAGAGATTATTCAAGATGCTTTCACATCTAATAATCCAGACTTGCCCGCATCTACCAGTATATCCAGTACCAAATTGGCCTTTCCTCTTAACTTCAAAACATTGGGCATTGTCGGAGAAAAATCATAAGCATATCGAGCGCCAACGTAGGATTTCTGTAGCAGTTCCAGCAGTTTTTTGCGATCAACCTGGTCAGCAGGGAAAACCTCCAGCAATTTATAAGTTACAAGACCGGCATATCTCAGGAGCCTATCGACACTATGAGTATCAACAACAAAGCCACTACCAATCAAAATGAGTGTTTTCAATGACTGTTCAAAACACTGATGAATCATAAATGCAGCTAACTCCGCTTCATCCCGTGCAATGTATAAATCTGCACCCGCAAGAAACTCTGTGGCACGATGTACGGTTTTTTCATACTCTTTTTGCCACTCTCTCGGCTGCTTTACTTCTATTTCGTTGAGAGCAGGAAGATCAATACAACCAGCGTCATAAAGAACAGCGCCAGCCTTTTGCGCAGACGTTGCAAATATGTTCCCTTCCTTGTACTTTTCAGTAAAGCGGCCCTTCTCCATAACTATAATCGTTGTCCTCATTACTGGGGCGCATTTCTGCTCCAAAACATCTTCCCATTCGCTCATCGGCCTACCTTCCAAATCCGGTATTATTACTAACAGAAAATAATCGCCCATATAGTTTGATGCAGGAGAGGTACAATTGAAAATCGTTTCAGTACGGCGCTGGTAAAGTGACGACCCCAACAGATAAATCATTTCCGCAGGTATTGCCTCTCTAATTATTCGGACAATTTCAGGTTGTGCATTGTGAAAAAGACTGCTATGGGAATTGAACAAATTAAAGGTTCGCATCGGTTGTAGTTTTGTATTATTAAAATTATCGGCTATAGTTTATTACCATTTTTTGAACAACTAGCCAGTTCGATCATTTCAGTTGTAAGTATGGAAAAGTTCTTTGTTGTTACACGACCTATCATTTCAGCGTCAGCATTGGATAAAGCCATGTTGTACTTTCTATGGTATGTTGAAGTAGACCAATTGCATTGTTCCATGATGTCTGTTCTATTTCTTACCATAAAATTCTGGATGACATTATTAACATCTGCCAAAATATTTCCGCTCATATGCTGCGCTGCCGCTTCGATCTCGCTGCCAATAAACTGCGACTTTTGATTGCTATAAACAGTACTGGATGATGATGTAAATTCGGGCGCATTTGTATAACTCATATTTGGTGAATGCCGGTCTTTTTTATCCCTATTCTTGCTTCCAATAGGCCGTCCTGCTTTCCGTTTACTTTTATTGGGTTCGTCATCACTATTTTGCACAGGCAACACTGAATACCGAACCGCTCTACTATTTTCCCAGGCGAATGCCGTTGTCGGTTCAAGCGTATTAGGATCAATCTTTGGCCTTACACCTAAAGATTTCCAATTTCCGGGCTTACCGGGAAGCCCCTGATTAGATTTCTTCCCGGAGCCTGCACGAGTGACAGCTTCCGGCCTTGCATTCAGTAACTTTTTGTTTTCATTCGTATAATCATTCATTTCAAATTCCTGTAGACTGTTCATTATAGAATAAGCGTTTAATTGGTTATTTTTTAATTTTCTTTTGCCACATCAACCACGTAGCCTCTAAAAGCATTTCCATTTCAGTATAAAAAAACAACGACTGATGTGCTTTGTCGTGATGGATACTTTCACGGCAATAATACCCTACGCAACAGCTGTAGAAATCCCACAAGAGTGTTCTCGCATCCTGCAAAGTGAAATTGTTATAGAAACATTCAATTGCGTCCAATGATGAATGGATATTATTTTCCTCCATTCTGGATTGCCTGAAGCATAGTTCAGCTGCATACTTTTTTTCCATATCGCGTAATTTTTATGCGATGGTATATTTTTCTGAAAGGGGAGTTAAAATGGCTTCGCTAAAATCCTTCTTATGCTCTTTAAAAAATGAGATATGACCTATTCTATTGTACCATTGGGCAATGGCTGCATCCTGATAGGTTGAAAACATATACAAACGGCCTTGATGTATAACAAAGAAAGGATAGTTGATATTGAACCCTGAGATGGGTTTGCCTTTGATCTTTATTCCTAAATCCATTTGGAATCGCTCTTTTGTATAGATTACCTTGAAATAGATAACTGGTGTATCTCCACAAACAGCTATCCGATTAGCATTTGTTTTATTAGGGCGTGGCCTTCTACGGAATATCCGCGACCCAAAGTAATGATAAGTATATATGAATACTTCATTTTGTAATATTGGCAACAACTTTTTCCATTCGTTAAAAATTACCTGCGTATGCTTATCCCAGTTAGGTTCCCTGCAATAATCACGTTGCTCTCCTAATGCGTCTGACTTCTCCCTGAGCTGATCGGCTTTAATAGCCAGGTCAAGCTGGTATACGTTCATTAGCTTTTCATGTTCACTTTCCACCATAGGCAGAAATTTCACCCACGACAACACTTTATCATTCCCTATGGTCAACCTGCCGAGGGCTGGTATCAAAAAAGGCAATTGCCTGCCACTGTGGGGCAACATAACGAAAAATGCAAGTGATTCACGTTTCGCAGGGAATCCTACTTCCGGTGGAACTTTCAATTTCAGCATTTCTTCTAACGGCAGCGGGAAAGCTGATTTCTCAAATGGGAACAACTGCATGACCTCCTTTCTTTTTTTAACTGAGATCCCGCGCTCATTTTCTTCTTTGTCAAAAGATGCCGGATAACTAAAGGCAAGATCAAACACATCATTTCTCAACAGCTGAGAAAAGTAGCCCCTGCCGTATTTACCGGTTATCGCCTCTATTGTTTTGTAGGCATGTAGACAGGTGCCGGGTCTTTTCTCTTTACAGCTGCAAACAACCTGTAATGAATTGTCAACGATTTTAAATTTCACTACATAGTCGTTGGAAGGGAAGAAACTATTGAGCGTAAGTTGATGACTTTTGTACTCCATGAATTTAATGGTAGGTGCGCCTATTCCTGTGAGCAAATCTGCATCCAGACAATTTTCTTTGAGAATTTCAAGGGAGATACCGTAGTCTTTGGTCAATGGTAGGATCGCAGTCCCCGCTGCTGATCTTGGAAATGATTTAGCTGTAACCATGATTGTTTTGTTTCTCGCAAATCACGGAGTTATCAAAACGAAAACCACATTTTCAAATCTGTATTTTACCATTCCTTAGTTGACTTTTACAAATACTGAAAGACATATACTTGTATTGATTATTATGCTTATGACAAATTGTTCAATACACGAAGGGAAAAATGTTAGAAAGCTAAGGCTGATCTTAGGACTAAAGCAGAATCGGATGGCATTTATACTGGGAAAGAATTGGAACCAACAGAAAATATCTTACTGGGAAGGAAGGCATAAAATAGAGATTTCCACGTTAAATGAAATTTCCCATGTCTTACAGGTTCCTGTTTGGATTTTTCAGATTCCTGAAAATATATTTAATGGAATTGTATTACAGATTCTGAAGCCGATAATACTTGATGATTATTTCTATATGCAAAAAATTGTAGAACTTTACGAACGGTTATTACAAAGCGAAAGAGAGAGGTATGCCCTTTTAGAAGCAGTAGAGCGGGTTAAATGTGCAATGAGCAGCAGCGAATCAAAAGAAAGCACTAATCAATCTTTTGATTTTTAGCGTTCAAAGATTTTAATATCAATTCGAGTGTTTCTGAAATTTTATCGTATTGATTTGAATTGTTTGTCTGATGAAAGTTATTAGCAATTGTTGAAGTTTGAACTCCGCAATTTTCATAAAAATTCAATGTATTATATTGTACCTTTTCGTCACTAAAATCGATTAGCCCTTGTTCTGTTACTCCTAAAGCAACAGCGATTTCTTTTAGCCTTGAAATTTCAATTTCGCTTAACTGTTCAAGTTGCGATACCTCTTGCGCAGATATGCCCAAGGCGTTGCCCAAATCAATTTCGGTAAAACCCCGTAATTGACGTACAGCACTAATTTTTCGGCCTAGATGTTTACTATAATTATTTTCAATCACTGTCATTCAACTATTGTTTATCTTTTCTCAATTTTTCAGCTTTCAATCGTTCTCCTGCAATCAATTTTTCATACAAAGACATAGCCTGATGAATATCGAAAGTATTAAGATTCTCGATGTTATTGCAACAGATCCCGGAAGCAGATACACCACTTGAATCATAGAAATTAATAGTATTATATAATACCTGATCCTCATGGTATTTTTTTAGTCCCTCTACGGTGACTTCCAGAGCTTCTGCAACTCTCTCTATTTTTTCATCATCTAATTTCTCACTTTGTTCTAATTTTGAAACGGCTTGTTTCGACATTCCACCCAGTCTTTCGCCTAACTGAGTTTGTGAAAACCCACGCAAACGTCTTATCCTTTCAATCTTTCTGCCCATGTGTGCAGAGTTATTGCTATTTATAGACTTTTCCATTTGATTTTATATTTATACTTTGGTAGAAATTTTCTTTAACATTTCAACTTTCTCTTTTTCACTGGTTAAAAGCCTTTCGTAAAGTTCTACAATTTTCTCAACGGGATTAAATGTACCTGCAACTGAATTTATTGAATTATCAGAGAACGTGCAATCTCTAACGTTATTTATATTATTGATAACATTTCTTTCATCAAACTCTTTGATTACCTCAGCCGATACTCCTAATGCCTCCGCTACTTTTACCAACATAGCATCATCGATATTTTCCTGCTTTTCAAGTGCAGAAATGTCCTGCTGAGTTAATCCTAAATCTGTAGCTAAGGCATTTTGCTTAACATTCATATAGACCCTGATCTTTTGAATGTTCTTTCCATGATGCTTAGTCGTTTGTATTTCGGGAGAACCTGTAACCATAAACGAATTTTAAGCACAATATAGTAAAAGTCAACCAAATTCCAGTTAAAGTCAACCAAAAATCCCATGAAAGTAGGACAACTACGACTAATTTGCTAGTAAAGTTAATTTCCCTTGCCGTTGGCGATAATATAAACATGGATACGAGTGGCATTTTACCCGGCACCAGTCAATATTTCTAATACAATCTAAATCACGCATGAAGTTTTTCCTTTTCATTGCGCTGGCCGTTATTTGGCCGGCACGATCCCCCTTTGCGCAGGATCTCCAACCTGCAAAACCTCATCGCCTCTCCGTGGGTGATACTGTACCGGATATTTCCTTCTTTCTGTGGCCTGAATCCAAGCCCACACAGCTAAGTGACTTTTCCGGCCAACTGGTTATTCTGGACTTCTGGGCTACATGGTGTAATAGCTGCATACGGATGTTCCCTAAAACCGATTCCCTGCAAAAGCAGTTTTCCGGGCAGGTGCAGTTCTTACTAGTAAATAGTTGCCGGTCTACACAGGACAGCACCCCGCAGCTACAAAAGTTTTTCCGGCGCTGGCAGGACACGAAAGGACAGCCCTTTACCCTTGCTACAGCCACCAACGACACTACCGCATTCAAACTGTTCCCGCACATCTACATACCACACTACGTATGGATTTCAGCAGATCGAAGGGTATTAGGCATCACCAGCGCGGAAGCAGTTACTACCAGCAATATACAGAAAGCATTGAACGGACACATTCTACAGGAGCCTATTAAGGGCGACAGATACGACAAGGATTATTGACACAACCAAAACAGCATTTTTCACCAAAACACCTTTTATCAATGAGATTTATTTTTGTAGGATTTCTCTTTTTCTTAACCGCAGCAGCATCGGCGCAGCCGATTGCCCGTGTAAAGGTCAGTGGGCGGATATTTTCCAATGAACAACTGCCGCTGGCTGGTATTTCCATATCAGCTTCCCAAAGCAGTGTAAAAACTACGTCAGGCGCAGATGGGACTTTTAGTATCACGTTATCAAATATTCCCGACACCCTTCAATTTACCCATATAGGATACCAACCGCTGCGGATACCGGTTACCAGCGTGGCAAAGCCGCTGGAAATCATTATGAACATCGTTGCTACCGAACTTTCACAGGTTACCGTCAGTACAGGTTACCAGCGGATGAAACCTAACCAGGTCAACGGCTCATTTTCTGTGGTTGATAATAAACTGCTTAACCAGCAGACAGGAACCAATATCCTGAACCGTCTGGAAAGCGTCACACCGGGCCTGAGCTTCAATAAGGGTTACGGAAATGCCACCCGCAACCGTAATAGTACTGGCATTAATATTCGTGGCCTTAGTACAATCAATGGATCGTTAGAGCCACTGATCGTACTGGATAATTTTGTGTTTCAGGGGGACATTTCCAATATCAACCCCAATGATATTGAAAGTATTACTGTTCTCAAAGATGCAGCGGCAGCTTCCATTTGGGGGGCGCGGGCCGGAAATGGGGTCATTGTTATCACCACTAAGAAAGGGCGCTTTAATCAGAAACCAACCATTTCCCTTTCTTCCGGTGTGATAGTGCAGGAAAAACCCGATCTCTCCACCCTGCGGGATATGAGCGTAGCCGATTACATGGGCCTTGAAACCTTTCTTTTCGGAAGGAATTACTTCAACTCCGCCCTGAATCGCAGATACGTACCTGTTCCACCGTTGATTGAAGTATTACAGAAACGTAAAATAGGATTGATCTCGGCAGCAGACAGTGCGGCGCAGGTAAAGGCATTGCAGGGACAGGATAGCAAAGCCCAATACGAAGAACACTTCTATCGTCCGGCAGTAACGCAGCAATATGCTTTGAGTGTAAGCGGTGGTAATAACAACATGATGTGGCTATTGGCCGGAGCCATCGACCGCAACACGGACAATCTCAGTGCCACCTACGACAAGGCAAACCTGCATCTTTCCAACACCTTTAAACTTTCAGATAAACTACAGGTAGAAGTAAACGCCTACTATACCAATAGCAAAGCCAGTACCGGTAAGGAAAGTTTCGGCACCGTGGCAAGTGTGAATGGCAGGTATGCACCGTATCTTTCCTTTGCAGATGCGGATGGCAATCCATTATCCGTACCCAAATACTACAGGAATAACTATGTTGATACGGCGGGGGCAGGTCACCTGCTGGATTGGAAGTACTACCCACTGGCTGAATATAAGCAGCGCAGGGGTACGACCCGAACAGATGAATTACTAGCCAATATCAGAATGAGTTATAAAGTACTTCCATTCCTGCAGGCGAGTGTCCTCTATCAATATCAGCAACAGCGTACCGACCAGCAGAACCTTTCCGGGGCCGAAAGTTTTGATGCACGTAATACGATCAACCTCCTTAGCCAGGTCAACCGAACCACCGGGGAAGTGACCCGCGTAGTACCTGTTGGCGATATACTGAATACTACTTTTACCAATCTCAGAAGCCAGAACCTCCGGGGCCAGCTGGATTTTAACCGCAACTGGAAAGACCACAGCATAATCGCAATAGCCGGTGGCGAAATTCAGGATATTAATACCGACAGTTACAAGAATATCTATTACGGATATTCTGCAAAGCCGCTTACCGCTGCAAAAATGGACTACATTAATCCGTACCCTACTTTTATAAATGGCGTGGAGCAGATCATACCTGACGCCGGGCCACCGTCCAGCACCACGAGCCGCTTTGTATCGCTTTTCGCTAACCTGAATTACACCTACAAAGACAAATACAGCGTATCACTCAGTACACGGCGTGATGGCAGTAACGTCTTTGGAGTAAAAACCAATGATAAGTGGAAACCATTGTGGTCGGCTGGTATTGGGTGGGATATAAGTCAGGAGGGCTTTTACAGGCTGCAATGTCTGCCGCAGCTGAAAATCCGCGCGACTTATGGAACATCAGGCAACGTTGATCTATCACGCACCGCTCTGCCGGTTGCAGTGTATTCGGTAGATCCTCTGACCAACCTGCCTATAGCCGCTATTACCACCCTGAACAACCCGCGTTTACGATGGGAAACGGTTAAGCAATTCAACGTAGGCGTTCAATTTTCCAATAACTTCTTATCCGGCAGTGTTGATTACTATACTAAGCACGGCGCTGATCTATATGGGCCTATGGCATATGACTATACAGCATGGGGAGCGTCCAATTTTATTACTGCTAATGTTGCAGACATGCGTGGTAGTGGCATTGACGCTATCATAAATACCCAAAACTTAAAAGGAAAATTCAAATGGAATACTACTTTCATTTACAATTATGTCAACAATAAAACCACAAAATATTTTGAGGATCAGGCCCAAACAATAAATACCCTGTTAAGTGGAGGCAAGAGCATTACACCGGTGATCGGCAAACCGCTGTATTCAATCGCAGCTTTCAATTGGGCGGGCCTCGATGCAACAGGAAATCCGCAAGGCTACTTAAATGGATCGATAAGCACCGACTATTCGGCAATGCTGACCTCTACCCTCGGTAAAGACGGGCAACCCAGTATCGTTTACATCGGTTCTTCCATTCCCACTTCCACAGGAAGCGTGACGAATACTTTCAGCATTTCAAATTTCGAGGTATCGGTAAATATTGCCTATAAGTTTGGTTATTGGTTCCGTAAACCGGCAATTTCTTATTCCGGCATCGTTGCAGGCGCAATGGGAGATAAAGAATATACAGACAGGTGGCAGCAACCCGGCGATGAACTCCGTACCAATGTACCTTCATTCGCTTACCCGAATAATGCCAGCCGGGATATGTTCTATGCCTACAGTACAATCAATGCGCTTAAAGGCGATCATATAAGGTTGCAGTACATAAACCTGACCTACACGCCGGTTAAGCCGTTTGGCATTACCTCTTTGAAATTACTACAGTTCTATTTCAATGTAGCGAATCTCGGCATTATTTGGCGGGCAAATGACTATCGTTTAGACCCGGATTATCCAAAGGGCATACCTGCACCGAAAACATTTTCCGCAGGCATTAGAGCCTCCTTCTAATCAAAATATACAAATCATGAAACACACCATAACTATCATTCTCATTGCACTTTTAGGCGGTTTACCCGCTTGCAAAAAATACTTAGATGTACAACAGGATAAGAGCATTTCCAGTCCTAAAACTTTGCCTGAACTGCAAGGCTTGCTGGATAACACCGATAAAATGAACCTGCAAAGGACACCCAATTTATCCGAAGCATCAGCGGATGATTATTTTCTGCCTGCCGACCAGTACGATAACATCGAGGTAGAACAGCAGCGTATCTATACATGGAAACTGAAAGACTACCTATTTCAGAATGATTGGTCGATTGGGTACGAACCCATTTACATAGCCAACTTTTGTTTGGAGCAATTGCAGGAACAACCTGCCTCCGTTACTCAGTCAGCACGTAACCAAGTGAGAGGTGCAGCCTTGTTTTTCCGCAGTTATTATTACCAGCAGTTACTATGGACATATGCACCTGCTTACGATGCAGCTACCGCCGGGTCAGATTATGGAATAGTGCTACGCAACACTTCCGATTTTAACGAGCCTAGCAAGCGGGCCAGCGTTCAGCAGTCCTACATCCAGGTCTTACAAGATGCAAAAGAAGCAGCTGCGCTACTGCCGAATCTGCCATCATTACCCACAAAGCCATCGCGGGCAGCTGCATACGGTTTGTTGGCGCGTACCTACCTTTCCATGCGCAACTACGATAGCGCGTATCATTACGCGGATGCTGCATTGCAATTAAAAGGCAACCTGATGAACTTTAACGGCGATGATGATATTAACGGCAGCATTACCGAGCAAACCCCGTTCCGCAGGTTCAATAAAGAAATCATTTTCTATTCCGAAATGAACACCAATAATCCGCTGCTTAATTCTACTCGGATAGCTATTGATTCCGGTATCATGCAATCTTATGATCCGGACGATCTCCGGTTTACAGCATTCTATTACAAGGTGGATAACTTTTATCGGTTTAAGGGAAGTTATACAGGTAACGAGTGGCAGTATTTTACCGGCATTGCGACCGATGAACTCTACCTGATGCGTGCTGAATGTGCTGCACGTACCGGGAAAATGCAACAGGCAACATCTGACTACCAGCAATTGCTTTCTACCAGATGGCAACAGTTAGGCAACCCTCCGCCACTTGATCCCGCAAAAGCTGTCAACAATATATTAGTGGAACGTAGGAAAGAATTGTACATGCGCGGGCTTCGATGGATGGACATAAAAAGGTTGAATAAAGAAGGCTATAACATATCCCTGCAAAGAAGCGTAGCAGGAACAAAATTCCGATTGAATGCAAACGATCCATATTTCGCACTGCCACTACCTAAAGACATAGTGAGCAGTTCTGTACCTCAAAACCCGTAACGCCACATCGATGAAAAACCAAGCGGGCTGCCAACTGGCAGCCCGCTTTTCTATTTTATGGAAGCTATTTCCCACCCTTTATCAGATAGCACCAGAAGTGCTTTTTCTTTTTCTACCCCTTCCAGTTTGTAGTGGGTGAGTTCTGCAAACGGTGTATTATTCTTATGCTCAATCGTATATTCTACAATTGCCTCCTGACCTTTTCCTTTCCCTTTGCCTTTTCCATCCATTTGAATGCTGGTGATTTCTTTGAAATGCAATTCACCAATTTTTACCTTCTGAATACTGTACTCTTTATCTTTCTCAGTATTCGTTATCAGGTAGGGTTGTGCCTTTTCCGTAAATGTAATAAATGGTTGCCCTGCCTCCGCCAATGATTGTGTTTTCTGCACCTTGATATAACCCTCCGTTTCTAGTTTTGATCCAAGAGCGCGGGCGGCGTGACTGGGATCAGCCCGGAATATATCCCAATCAAGGGTTTTCGGATATTTCTTTGCAATAATTTCTGCGGCCTTTTCTCTGGACAATTCCTCAGATCCGCAGGACATAAGTACCATTGCTGTCAGTACATAGAAAAATGTTCGCATAGTAGTATTTTGTTTATCTGCAATTTACTAAAATAATCCGTTGAAATACCGCACCATAGCTACTTTAGTTACCGACCACAAATAGCGAAAGACCGCCTCCCGCGAAGGAGGCAGTCTTTTATGTATGCTACTAAAAATTACTCAGTCCGGCTGATTGGAATACAGGTTACCGCTACCAGAAATACCGCTTACATGGGCAGTTGTTCCGCTTTGTACTGCGGTAATAGTTAATCCTGACAGCTCAGAAGGACTAGACGGATTATCAACATAAGCCGCACCTACCAACACCCTGCAGGCTTTCTGATTAAGACTTGCGCAGCCTGCTAGGTTCTTTCCTTTGTATTCCCAATAGGTATTAGAAATATCCTGAACGTTCGCCTGCGAGTAAGGCTGCGTGCTGCGGAACTCGAAAACATACATATCAGCGCGTTTTGCACTTTTCGCTTCCTTAAAAGCAAAGCCAGTAAAGGCTACCACTACGGCACATATGCCGATTAAATACTTTTTCATAAAATGAGAATTTGAATGTTATAGATGAATGTTTACAATAAACCGGACAGTTAACCCTGATTGGAAGGTGGTGCGCGTGTACCATCGTTGCTTCGTTTACCACAGGCGATTAAGCCTAGTATGGCTATTACAATCAGTACCGCATTCAATGCAAGGTGCATCCTCCAGGACAGAGATTCCAGCAACCCCGCGCACATGCACGGTAATTTCCGAGCAAACACCATCATATAAGTGAGGTACAGCGTGAATGCTGACAGTAGCACCACAGACGCTTTAAAGCCATACTTGCGCGTCTGTGGTATAAATAGCAGCAATGCAATAAAGAGTTCTGACGTAGGAAGTGACCAAGCCAATAAGGTTGCATACCCTGATAAGACAGGTGATTTTTGAAGGGCATCCTTAAACTGCGATTGATGGTAATATTTATCAATGCCAGTATATAGGAACAGGCATATCAACAAACCCGCTGTGCTATCGGCCAGCAACCTCCACCGTCTATTGAAGGCAAATTCTGTGTCGTATGTTTTATTGAGGTTCATGTTACAGTATGGGCAAAGCAATTCCAGATAAGGACTAACCTTATTGTCTATACGCTTCCATCTTTTGTTGGTAATTAAATGTTCCTCTGCAATTGTCTTAAAGCTGCTGGCTACAGGATTACTATTTTCTCCGTTGATTCTATACTAAAGTTAGTAACCTGTTTATTTGCTAACAATACGCTACAGTTGAAATTTCCTTTTTGATGCAAAAAATTTCCTTTTTGACATACCAGAAACTCAGAGCATTTCACTTAACAATAATTCGATCAGGAGTTGAAAAGCCATTCCTAAATTCTTATCACGCCATAATGATAGCTTGGTTTTATCCGATGAATAAAAAGCCCGGCGTAGATTATTATACGTACCAAATCCGCATCGCCGCGCCACTTCACTGAGCGGCAATTGCGGGTCTGCAAGCATTATCTCTTTTGCTGCGTTGATCCTTTGGAACGTGAGGTATTTATAAGCAGGTAAGCCGAACACCTGACGGAATTTGTATTTAAAATCCGTAGTGTTCATCCTTGATTCCTTAGCCCATTGCTGCAAGGTCATTGCTTCAGGGAATCTACGCTGGATCATTTCTCTTATAAGAAAAATATTTTCTACCTGCTCATAGGTAATCTTCTTATCATGCCCTTTATTTTTGATGAGCGTGGTGACTACCTGCTGCACAATCTCTACCGCAATTTTATCTTGTGTTGGATCTTGCAATAGAATTTCCATATTATCCAATACAGTATAACTGCTCCATGCTGGCTTATCAGAAATCCAAGCAGGCTTATCTGATCCTATCATAGCGGCAAAGGCTTCAAATGTACGTCCACGTTGTTTTAGCTGATAAAATAAGGATGGCGATACCTGCATATCCACTACTTCATATATTTCATTTCCTTTCAGCATCAGCTCTGCATCTGTAAGTGGAGAATATGCGAAGTGCATCTGGCCCTGCATAATGGCGATAGGTCGGCCCAGGAACAGATGTGATATGTGTTTCTTTAGCATCATTCTGAACCCTAGCCATTTTACATCTCTTTTTACCCGCAGTGAAACATCCTCATACGGTCGGTACGTACTTCTCCATATTGTAAAATTTTCCTGCTGAACTTCCTGATAATAAAAATCGCCAAAATTGTTGGTGGACTGATAAGCGAGGCTTCCGGGAATGTAGGACTGTGGCAGTTCTTTGGGATCATTTGGAACAAAGCTAACTATCCCCTTGTGCCTTTCGGATAAGGTAAACATATAGGGTGGGTTTAAATGTGATTAATGGGTTTGCTGCTTATAGCATTGCTGGCATTTTTTCCGTGTTTTAAATGGTTACTGAATAACAGGGAATTGTCCGGTCATTTTGTCCCTATATAAATTTACTAAACTCCACCGATTATTGGTTACACAACTTTGCTGGCATCATTTACATATTTATCTAGTGAGGTATTGAATCCTAATTATTTCGACGAAATCGGGGTAAACATTTATGTTGACACGAGGCTACCGTCTATAGTTAGGGTATTTGGGTAGTCGGCGTAGGAACATCAATAAGACTGCCGTTGCGTCGCACTCTTGTACGCATATATCGCTATTCTCCACCACTATCTGCACAGTATATGATGTAAGGTTTCCTTTCCACTTCACAATAACGTCCACGTACACACGATAACCACTCCATTCCTTCAATATTCAATAAGGCTGTATTGTTTTTCTACGAGCATACGAACAGCCCTGGAAAAAATTTTCACCTCGCCATTTCAGGTAAAATTTTTTTCTGGCGGGCAGTTCTCCTGCCTCCGAAAAACAATGAACAGCGTTGCTGGCGAAAAAGAAGAAAGCGGCACACAGATAAGCCGCAGTTATAAACTCAAAACTTTTCGTTATGCAAACAATTCCTAACAACTTATCAGAGATCGCAAAGATCATCCGCGCAGACTGGCAGAAAGTACACTACACCGCCGCCCCTTATTTATCTGCAATGGAAACATTAGACAGCATCAACGATTCTTTCTATGAAGACAGCGCACGCAGTATCGTTGTTTACTTCCTCAGCAATGCGCACTCATGGCATGGTGATACAGCAAAAGCAGTCAAGCAGAAATTAAATGAACTGCTGAAAGAACCCAAACAATAAGCCTACCGCCGGGGGCTTTGTCCCCGGCCTTTTTTCTCACTAATAAACTTTATCAAAATGAATAATCAAACACTTTCCCGCCTGATGCGCATGTCATGGCAAATACAGCGCCGCCGTCATACAACAAGATCAAACGCCCTGTTTTCCGCGTGGGTGATCCTGAAAAATGATGATATAACGGTGAACTACTTACGTGCGAAACATAGCACCCGCACAAGCAAACCCGTAACGTCTACCAACTTTTCCCTCTTTCACTTCTAAAAATTACGGTCATGAAATATTTCAATAATTGCAAAAATGTAGAAGAAGTAAAAACACTTTACCGCGAACTGGCAAAAATACATCACCCCGACAAAGGCGGCGACACTGCCACAATGCAGGAGATCAACGGTGAATATGCCTTCGCCCTCGCCTTCATCGGTAAAGCCTCCGGCATGACGGATGAACAGATAGACTATGAAATTAAACTATCCGAAGAATACACGGCAGTCATTGAAAAAATACAGCACTTACCCGGTATCAACATTGAAGTAGTACGCAATTGGATTTGGGTAACTGGCAACACTAAGCCGGTAAAAGAAATCCTTAAAGCTGCCGGGTTCTTTTTCGCCTCCAAAAAGGTTGCATGGTACTACCGGAATGAAGCCTTTAAAGTTCGTGGCAACGGCGCACCGCTGGAAAAAATACGCGCCAAATACGGCTCTCAAACCGTAGCGGGAAAATACAAAAAAGAATTGCAGGATTAATAACAACTAACGGGGCGGAATATACGCCGCTCCGCTTATCCCCTCATTTATTCACCTCAAATTTTACAGTCATGAAAAAGATTAATCAACAGGCAACGCAAATTTTTAGTCAGATCATTGATAAAATGGGCAACCGTTCCCATATGAAGTTGGAATCTTCCGGTTATATGCCCCTTACGGTGGAATTATTAAGCCAATTCATTACAACAGCAGCAGGACAAGGCAGGCTGTATAGCCTGTGTCATTACTATAAGCTAAACGGGGATTTAATGCGAGATCCTGAAATGTGCTTTTTAGTGGTGGACAACAGAACAGAACCTAACGACTTTAAGCAACTGCATATATGCCCGCAAATGTATCAGGACGATAATTTCGGCAAGTACGAAGAAAGCATCGAACTAGAGAATAACGCTGTAATGGTTTTTTGGCCCGCCATTCAACATAAGCACTGCGTTTTTGCAAACTACTGGTTAAATAATCTCCAAAAACAAGGTTTTATCAGCTAACAAAAATAGCGCGGAGCAATCCGCGCTCCTTCTCTCACTATAAAATTTACATCATATGTCAGCACTTCATGAAATGAACAACGTTCAAAAGGCAAAATTAATCTGTCAACTCTTACCGGCAGATATTCCCGGCTTCCTCGACTTCGCAAAGGCTCTTTCAAATTCTATAACTGCCGATCCTGATGGCTTGCGTAAGCAATGGAAAGATAACCCAATCATCGGGCCGCAGCATTGGATTGCTTACGCTGCTGAAACTATCCGCGTTATTGATGAATGCGGCAACAAGTTAGCCAGGTCACCGAAAATATTTTCAGATCAACTTTTCGATGGCATGTTAGCATTGTACACTGTTCACTGCCTACAACAATACGCCAAACAAGAAACAACAAGCGCCAATTTCAAACTCGCCTGCGACCTCATTTTTTAATCACACAGCTAAATACAACACAAATGAAACCGACAATTTTTGTAGGGCCTGATATGGCCTTGCCAGATAATGACCAATGGCAAAACCGATTCAACATTAAGAGCGAAAGCTCTAACCGCTTATATGTAATCTCCCAAAACAAGAAGGGCCGACACTGGGGCTGTTCCTGCCCAGGTTGGAGAGTTCACCGCACCTGCAAACATCTTTCCGCCCTCGGACTGCCCGGCAACTGCACACCGCATGAAGTAAACCTAATAAATGAGTAAAAAATGGCTAAAAAGAGTTTCCTCGATGGTTACAAAACCTACGATACAACCAGCGGTTACGGCAATGCTGAAAACTGGCGGGATGACTTTAAACAACGCATGAGTAATGAAGATGCAACCCGGATTATCACCGATGCGGTACGAACACCGCATGAGGTACTAGCATTAAAACCGGGAGCATCGGCTACCGAAATTAAAACCGCATTCCGCAACCTTATTCGCCAGTGGCATCCAGACGTAAACCAGCATAGGCTTGCAGAGGCCGAGGCCATGAGCAAGAAGATTATTGCAGCATACACACTTCTTTCCTAAAAAATATTTTTTAACCGGCTTGCCTTCCGTCAATATGGAAGGCAGGCCACAAATTCAGTAGTATGAAACACAATTATGAAGAACGCAAACAAAATCGCATCGATCATGCTAACGACCAGGTAGCTAAACTGCAAAAGGAATCTGATCGCCTGCATAATCAAGCAAAAAAAATGGCCTCCGTTATTCCTATGGGCCAGCCAATACTTGTAGGGCATCACTCCGAAAAAAAAGATCGCAACTACAGGGAGAAAATACATGATACTTACGGTAAAGCATTCGCCGCAAGTAATAAGGCAGAATATTATGAGAACAAGGCTGCCACGATAGAGGCCAACGATGCCATATCCTCTGATGATCCGCAAGCACTCCCCAAACTAAAGGACAAAATTGCATCATTGGAGAGTGCGCATGCCTTCATGAAAGCCGCTAACAAATAATACGTCAAATCCGGTAATAAAGAGGCATTTATGGAACTCCCACATGCTACTGAAAGAATCTGGCAGGAGATCACAACGCCTGATTATTTAAGACGTACTGGCTTTGCGGACTACACACTAAAGAACAATAACGCCAATATCCGCAGGGTAAAACAACGTATTGCCCAACTGGAGAAGCTAGAGAAGCTCAAAACATTTGAAAAAACGATCAACAACGTGCGCGTGGTAGTAAATGCGGAGGCAAACCGGGTACAGTTATTCTTTCCCAAAAAACCCGGCGAGGATATTATCGAACGTTTGCGTAGCAGGGGGTTTCGATTCTCCCGGTCAGAAGGAAATGCCTGGCACAATTTATCAGTAACAGCGCGGTCAGCTATGCTTACATGGTAGCTAGTCTTTACCAACCTGACAAAAGCGCAGAATAAGAACTACACAGCGGTGCCCCTACTGGCGCCGCCATTTCTTCACCTTCCCAAAATCCCATATGCCCATAGAAAAAAAGTAAAGCCTATGATTTTTTCTGCCTGAATGCCTTCAAAGCATGAATCCGATGAACTTGCAGTGTTTTAGGGTTTCTCAGTTTTCCCACGTATTAGCCAATGCACCACAACCATCCACATCCACAGCATCCAAGCACCTATTTAGTGCTAAACTCTCTGTCTTTTTTCGACAACAATTTGCCAAGAAGGAACTCGCATAATCATGTGTACTTGTTTCTCGATAATGATAAAACTGGTGACAAATTCACCAAGCAGGCGCTAGCCACTGACTGCGAAAAATTCAGTGATTAGCGCAAGCTATATACCCCATACAATGACGGCAATGAATGGGTGCTGAACATTCCCATGCTGCATTTCCCAGAGAGTTTAAAGACCTTTGATATAATAAAGTTAACCAATTTATTTTGCTGAACCAGTCTACACCAGTGTAATTAAGGACAATGGTACTATTTCAGAAATACGTCGAAAACCCAAACTGAAAACCCACTAGCTTAGAGGGTGGATTTCCCAAAATATCCCGTTGCCAGTTATGCCGGTAATTAAAACGGATAACTGTTTGAGCAGTAGGTCGCCAACTGATAGCAGGAACAATGGAGAATACATCATCTGCAATATTTCCGCCTGTTGATTTGAAGGTACCTTTATTCCAATCCACATATTCTAACCTTACAGCCGCGTTTAATACAGCACTTTCAAAACCGAACATTGGCTTTCTTAAAACCGGTTGCACAAAATCTATAAAGCCACCTTGTTGTCTGCGGCCAAACTGTTCAGTATAGCTATCTGGCACATCAACATTCACCCAGGTCCATTCACCATTGATATAGGTATTGGTTTTTGAAATGGTAGTATTAAAATCTATTGCATATACATTTACACCTCTTTTCTTATCCAGTATTAAACCATCTTCTTTATATTTATTGTAAACACCCACCATATAGGATAAACCCAACTCGCCGATTTTCCTGTTGCGTACCGCAACCTTTCCAGTAAATAAAGGACTGCCATTAAAACTTTCTTCAAAACGATTAGGGTTTTCTTTGCTGGCGGGCAAAAAGGTCTTATTCTCTGAATTAGCGATGATTTTATCATCAAAGCCATTGGTTAAATAGGCTTCATAAGCATATACCCAGTTATCAGTATATTTTTTGCCGTATAATCCAAAGCCCACATTGCTCCAGGTGGCGGGTAACATCTGTGTTGCTGAAATGGGCCTGTCCACAAACTCCCATTTAGGGCCATCATGATTTTGATTGAATGCGCCTATTGGGTTCATTACTACACCACCCCGTACATTTAACAGCGGTGCTAGTTCAATATCAACGGAAGCAAATTCAATATTGATCTCCTTAGTGCCATCCTCAAATTCTATTTCAGATAAAAATTTTATCCGTTTATTAATGGTGGATGCCACAAATAGTGTTAACCGCCTCATCTGGAACTGATGGCCTTCGCTATCACCATCTTCGCTCAAATACTGATAATTGGCTTCTACATAGCCACCCAATGCTACCGGTAGTTTGCCTATCTGCAAAAAAGGACGGTTGTACACTGCATCCATATTCATTTGCGGTTTGACAGTATCTTTAGGTGCGCGCCGTAATAAAGATGGATCAACCTGCGCTGTGATGCCAGTTGTAAGTATAAGCGGCAGTATTAAAATGAGTATAAGTTTTTTCATTTTGCTTTCAGGTCAATAAAAAGTTGATTTTTGTCAATTGTTACAGGAAAAGTACGTAGGTCTTTATCGGCGGGGCCATTTGTAACCCGGCCATGATTATTAAACTCGCTGCCATGAGCAGGGCATTGCAAGTAGTTGCCGGCTGCCTGTAACTCTGTTCCCTGGTGGGTGCAGCGCATCCATAAAGCGGTATAATTGTCTTCTCCAAAGCGGTATACGCAAATGGGATATTGCAAGGCTTCGTTACGGACAATAATAAATGAATGATAGGCCGCTTTGTTTTTTGTCCTGAACGCCTCTTTATCTATAGTTATACCATCCTTTCCTAATGTGCCTGTTAAATAATGTGTAGCATTGCAGGATGAAAATGCGGCTGAAAGGCCGGTTATAGCAAGGCAAGTACCACAAGTATCTGCAAGAAATTTCCTCCGGTTCATTGGTAAAGTATAAACATTTTAATTATTTACAATGATTCAAGAAAGCTGATCAGCGTATTCTTTTCATCGGCTGTTAATTGCTGAAAGTTGTTTTTGCTTTGCTGGCCTTCACCACCATGTAGCAAAACAGCTTCCTCAATACTTTTGGCTCTGCCATCATGCAATAAAAAATACTGTCCTCCCTGTGATCTTTTTGAAAGCCCCAACCCCCAAAGTGCCGGTGTTCGCCACTCTGGCGTTGTTGCAGAACCTTCCGTATAACCATCATCCAGACCGCGACCCATATCATGCAGCAACAGATCTGTATAGGGGTGAAATGTTTTGTTGGCTAATGCTACAATAGAAGATGGCCCAGTTGTAAGCGTTGGCGTATGGCATTTGCCACAGCCCATTTTAATAAAAAGCTGTTTGCCATTATTTACTTTTATATCACTCTGACTACGCTGAACAGGCGCTTTGAGCGTTCTTAAATAAAATACCACATTCAGCACTGTTTGATTGGAGATTTCCGGGTCAATTGCTTCACCGGAATAAGTATCATAGGGTTCATACGTTGAAGTGATCCCTATATCCTGGTTGTAGGCCGTTGCCGTTTGTTGCATCAGGTCATAGGCTGCTGCTTTTTTCCCAAACCTGCCTATGTATTTGCCGTTTCGTTCTAAAGTGCCGGGCCTGAGTGTGATATAAGCTGGGTGCGATATCCAGTTGGGATGGCCTGAAATGCCATCGCCGTTAGCATCGTTTTCATCTGCTAATGCAAGTAATGTTGTATCGGGTACCGCATCCAAGAAGCCAAGCCCGGTATTGGCAGGCGGTGTAAAATTGGAAAACGTGGCCCCTGCAGGGATTTGTTCAGGCCGGAAGCCTGGTATTGCCCGTTGTTGTAATTGCGGCCCACCCAGGTGGAGGAAATGGTTGCCGGCACTGTCTGTCTGTCCAAATCTTGTTAATGTAGTAAAGGGATGGCCTTTCCCATCGCCGGCGTGGCAGGTACCGCAGGAAGTAGCGACAAATAAAGGCCCCAATCCTGTTTTTGTTGTAAATATATCAGAATTAAAAGCGACATCTCCCCTCAGGAATAGTTGATGTTGTTCGGGCGTTAAGCCCTCTACAGGGCCATCGAGTATTTCATCATCGGCAGGAGCTTTGGGAAAGACTTTCTCACAGGCAATGCCCCCGGCTATAAAAAGGAGAACACCTCCTAAAACTAATATTTTTGTTCGCATAAAAGTATAAGTAGATAAGCAAAATTATATAATTAAACATACAAAACAAATATATTTAGGCTCATCTAAATAAAAAATTATGCCTTTTCCCTTATATTGCGCTAAAATCACTAACTACTGTGCAGTCATTTACAGAAGAAAATTATCTGAAGGCGATCTATAAGTTGCAGGAAGCAAATGGCGAAATGGTTGCCACTTCGGAAGTGGCAAGGGCATTAGCCATTAACGCCGCCTCTGTTACGGATATGGTGAAGAAGATGGCTAAAAAGAAACTCATCCTTTACCAGAAAATGAAAGGGGTTAAACTTTCTGAAAAAGGGAAGCAGATAGCTGTGGGTATTATCCGTAACCACCGGATCTGGGAGGTTTTCCTGGTTGATAAATTAGGCTTCCGGTGGGATGAGGTACACGAGCTGGCGGAACAGTTGGAACATATTCAAAGCGAAGCACTGATCAATAAATTAGATGCTTACCTGGGCAATCCGAAAGCAGACCCACATGGTGATCCCATACCGGATACCAATGGGGTATTTGCAAAATCAAAATCTGTTTTGCTGACTACTATAAATGCCGGGAAGCATGGCAAATTCACCGGCGTTACTGATCATTCCCCTGCCTTTTTAAAACATCTTGATAAAATTGGTGTTTCTTTAGGCGATACCATTAAATTAATACAGGTAGAGGAATTTGATAAAAGTTATACCCTGCAATTGAAAACAAAGAAGGAAATAACCGTCAGCTTTAAGGTGGCGAATAGTCTGCTTGTTACCACGTAGCTGTTGTTCAGCTCAAATATATGAGCAAATAAACCGGGCAACCTTACCTTGCCCGGTTTATTATAAAAATGAATTTTTTTTTTACTCCTACTGTATGAAATCCTTTTTTGTCATCTTTCTTTTTCTGTTCTACCAGTTTCATTCCGCATTTTGGGTATTTACCAGGCTTATCACTTCCGCATGTGACGGGCAGGTATATATTTTAGTGACTTCTCTTTTCATCTGCTACTTTTTTGAAAGCGTTAAATCCATATTGCATTTTGGGCATTTTCCCGGCTTATCGCTCATTACATGCGGGTGCATAGGACAGGTGTATAATTCTACATGCTTAGTCGTGTCCTTTCTCCCGGCTTTTTCCTGGGCAAATGTTTCAAAGGAAGTAGTTACGGCGATCAGTAGGGTGATTAATTTTTCCTTTGTGCTTTGTTTTATGTCATTTGAAAACTGGTTGTCGGATTATATGGATTAATTATGGGCAACTGTAGCAACAGTGGCTTCCAGCAGCCGGTTTACTTTGAATTTCCTTGCAAAGCCATCATATAACGATAGCTCGGCATCGCTCCTGAACAGTGCATCCAGAAAATTCTGGAATAAATACTTATCAGGAAACGAATGTTTTAGGTTGTTGATGGTTAATGGAATGATTTCGCTATTGCCGAACATCGAATAGAAATATTTCCTTTGCCTTTGTATGCCTTTCCCCTGTGAAACATTCACATCCCAGTAGTAAATCCAGTTATTACCCTGTTCACTAAAGGTGTACGGTATCCTATTCCAGGTACGGATGACCTGGCCGTTGTTCCTCTGGTAAGCATAGATTTCATCTTTAAACAGCTTTTTCTTTTCGCCATTGTGATTTACTGTAATGAAATCCTTTCTTAAAAACTCATGAAGCCTGATCTTTGTTTTTCTCAGATGCAGTATTGCCGGCATAAGAAAGTTTGTTATTATTAAAATCGGTATAGTTCAGATAAATACCGCTTTGATTGCGTTGCGCATCAGCATACATGCCAAAATAAGCCTGTCAATGACAATGACATGAATATCTTTTCATACACTAAATTTTTAACTGTTTTCTCTTGAAAATGAGAAGTTCCAAAGCGTTAATCCAATAAGGCAGCTTAAATGTCTATAACCCGCTCATGGAATTAAGTTCGAGTAGGTTGTTGAGTAGGAAATCAAATGCGGAAAACACAATTACAAACAAACAGGGCAACTTTTCTTGTAGACGGGGGCGCCTGTGTTGTTGGATAAGCTAGTTTAAACAAAAGAGGCAACGAAGCTAAAAGGTAAATAAGTGGCTACTGCTAAAGCTGATTTTACCAGCTTAAAACTTTAATCTACCGCCTTCTGATCTTTATCAATTTCAATATGCTGAAGCTCATCATGGTAGCAACCCCTTACCCAGCTATTACAATGCCCGGCGTTATCGGTTTGGGCCAATGCGGGAACAAGGGCAGGCATCCTGTCCATCCCTCTTTCGCCTAACTCCCAAGGCTATGAGCCTGTCAATGCAGTAATGGCGATAAATAGTAGCGCCTACCGACGAGGAAAGATAAATTAAGGCCAATATGGTAACCAGCTCCCTTTTCATTACCTGTTTAAAAACTGTACCGTAAAATTACTACAATAAAAGCCAGGAATTGTTATACAATTCCTGGCGGGATCTATAAAATTTTGTCGCGGTAAAAGATTGATTATTGGAAAAATTAAAATTTCATCCTTTGTATCCTTACGGCATTCAGAATTGCCAGCAGCGCCACACCCACATCCGCAATTACCGCCTCCCATAACGTCGCAACTCCACCAGCACCTAAAATCAGTACAAATACCTTAACTGTCATTGCCAAAATAATGTTCTGCCAAACGATACTCCGGGTGATCTTACCTATCCTGATTGCTGAGACTATTTTATGTGGCTGGTCGTTTTGAATTACGACGTCTGCTGTTTCAATCGTGGCATCGCTCCCTAACCCGCCCATAGCAATTCCGGCATCTGCTAGAGCAACAACAGGAGCGTCATTAACTCCATCCCCAACAAAAGCAATGTGTCGCCCTGCGTCTTTCAGTTTTTGCACTTTTTCAACTTTGCCTTCCGGCAACAAATCACCGTAAGCTTCATCTATACCAATTTTCTTTGCTACTTCGTCAACAACAGACTGCTTATCACCAGAGAGCATCACTGTTTTTATATTAAGATCATGCATATCTTTAACGGCCTGCACAGCATCTTCTTTTATTTCATCAGCAATAGTTATATATCCTGCATACTGATTGTTTATTGCTACAACTACAATTGTGTCAACAATGTTTACTATTTCGCGGGGGTAGGATACATTGTATTTCTTCAAGAGTTTTACATTACCTGCAAGCAAGTCCTTTCCATCCACTTTTCCTAATAGTCCATAGCCGCCAATTTCTTCTACGGCATCTGCTTTGATTCCATTTACCCCTTCACCGGCATATTCTGCTATAGCTTTGGCTATTGGATGAGTAGAGTTTTTCTCCAACGCAGCTGTAAGCCTTATTAGTTCCTTTTCATCCATGTTGGCCGGAACGACTTGTTGCACTCTAAATACCCCCTTTGTCAGCGTTCCGGTTTTATCCATTACTACTGCATTAACCTTTGTCATTACATCGAGAAAATTCCCTCCCTTAAATAAAATGCCATTGCGGGAGGCAAGACCTATACCACCAAAATATCCCAATGGGATTGATACCACTAATGCGCAGGGACAACTGATCACCAGGAAAACCAGTGCTCTGTAAAACCAGGTTTGAAAATTATAATCCTCCACAAAAGAGTATGGAACAACACATACAGCAACAGCAAGAAAAAAAACGATTGGTGTGTAGATTTTAGCAAATCTGGAAATGAATAGTTGCGTTTGTGATTTTCTTGCAGTTGCATCCTGTACCATTTCTAGGATCTTGCTCAATTTGCTATCCTTGAACAAAGCCTTCACTCTAATTTCAGCAACGGTATTCAGATTAATCATGCCTGCTAATATCGTTTCACCTTTATATTTTGTATCTGGTTTACTTTCTCCGGTTAAAGCTGCGGTATTGAATGACGCATTCTCTGAAATCAATTCGCCGTCCAATGCCACTTTTTCACCCGGTTTCACCTGAATGGTTTCGTCTAATTCAATGACCGAAGGGTCAGCAACAAGTGGCGAACCGTTTCTTATTACAGTTACTTCGTCGGGTCTCACATCGAGCAAGGCTTTGATGCTTCTCTTTGCATTATTGACAGCTACATCCTGGAACCATTCACCAATCTGGTAAAAAACCATGACAGCCACACCTTCTTCATATTCTCCAATAACGAAAGCCCCGATTGTTGCGACGCTCATCAAAACAAATTCATTGAAAACGTCGCCCCGCTTTGACTTTCTGAATGCGAGGTCTAACACTTTGCGCCCCGCCAATAAATAAGCAACCAGATTGATTATCAAAGAAGGGATTTTGGGCAGCTCAATTTTGAATCCATATTCTAAAACAAGTAGTACAATTAATATGAACAGTGCTAACAATAAATCCCAATGCGTTTTCCATCCTGCTTCATCTTTATCCTCTCTTCCGTGGTCATGCCCATCACTCCCTGAATGCTGCGTAGCGCCTTTGGTATCATTCAACTTTTCATCGAGATTGCAACAGGTATCCCGTTCTATAATTTTTGTTTCATCATGTTTATGTGCCATAAGACCTTATTTAGTGTAAGAAGAATGTAACAATGCCAACTATAATTAATACCATGCCGGTAATTCGTTTTTCGTTGTGCTCAATAAATTGTGACTTCATCATTTGAACTCCTTTAAATGCTAGCAATACAAGAGTGATAATTCCGGTGACACTGATTGCTGCGTATACCAGGGCCAGCATTAAAATATTGTTCCATCCATAGGCGCCTGACGCAAGAAAAAGACTTTCCACTTCCAGACAAGGAGATAAAAACATAGTAGTTGCAAAAATCAATATCCATTTGGTTTTTGATCTTTTATATTGCTGCACGTCTTTATTTGCGGTATGGTGATGATGGGGCAGATTAACAGTAAAATATATCAATCCGAATATTATCAACAATACCGGGGCAAATACATGTACATATCCTTCATATTGATGCGCCAATTTTGCCCCTACTATTCCCAGTGCAATGCCAAGAAAAACAGTGCCAAGCACATGCGCAGATGCAGTGATCGAAGCCACCAGCATCAATTCATACTTTTCCCATTTCTCCGACCTTGCAATTGCTACCAACGGCAACCAATGGTTAGGAATGAGTGCATGAGTAATGCCTAAAAATATTGTGCCAGTTATGATGCTGTACATATCTTTGCCAGGGGTTAAACGATATTCTGTTTATACTTGTCATCTTGTAGGTGAACTTCGATTGTTGAATGGCCAATTTTAAATTCCGATTCAAGACTTTCTTTAATATTCTGAACAAACTCACTTATCTGTGAAAGTTGAATTTCACCTTGCATGATTACATGAACGCTTAATGCGGTAACGCCGGATGTAATAGTCCAGATATGTAGGTCATGTAAAGATACCACGCCTTGCCGTTCACTAATACATTTTTCTACAGCACCATAGTCAATGTGGGCTGGAACAGCTTCAAGAAGGATATCCACAGATTCTTTAAGCAGGCGGAAAGTACGGGGCAGAATGAATAGTCCGATCAAGGCGCTTATAATAGGATCTATATATAACCATCCAGTAGCAAGAATAACTATACCTGCTATGATAACTCCTATTGAACTGAGCATGTCGCTTACCACTTCCAGAAAGGCCCCTTTAATATTAATGCTTTCTTTGGAACCGGCACTTAATATCTTCATCCCTATAAGGTTGATTATTAATCCACAGAAGGCCACAATAAGCATAGATATACCGGCCACAGAAGGCGGGTTCTGAAACCGTTGCCATGCTTCATATAGAATAAATCCTGAAATAAATAACAGCACGATGGCATTGGTAAGAGCCGAAAGAATTTCAACCCGATAGTAGCCGTAAGTTTTACGGTTGTTACGAGGCTTCGATGTCATCCAGATAGCAAACAAGGCCAGAGCCTGTCCGCCTACGTCAGTAAGCATGTGAGCTGCATCAGAAAGCAAAGCGAGGCTATTAGAAATAAATCCTACTACCACTTCTATTACCAAATAAGTGGCCGTGATGGCCAATACAATTTTGAGGGACTTATTGTGCTTTGCTCCTGCTGATGTTGAGTTTAATAATGACATAAACTTATCGATGTATTCTTAATAAAAACTTAATCCGTGTTGCCATTTCCGTTATGCTTGCTTGTTATTTTATTTTTCCATTTTATATACCAATGCTGATGATGTAATGAGAGCAGGAAATATAGAGCAATCGCCCCGACTATACCTATAATAAACATATTGAGACCTACTGCTACACCAACAGCGGCAGTACACCAAACAGTGGCTGCTGTTGTGAGACCATGCGATGTTCCGGCACTGTTGTTTCGATAAATAATACCAGCTCCGAGAAATCCCACACCTGTGACAATATTCGCTATCACCCGTGAAGCAGCGGCTACGTCACTTATAAGATGTGCTGCTACTGCGGTAAATAAAGTGGCACCAATACACACAGCAGCATAGGTTCTTAATCCCGCGTCCCGGCTGTGTTTCTCTCTGTCAAAGCCAATAAATGCTCCTAACAGGAAAGAAACAAGAAGCTTCACAACTATTATCAACTCAAATTTAACATCCATTCTCTTTTATTTACATAATGTAATACGTAGTTGAAGGATTTACTACAGGTAGCTTTTTATCTCCAATCATCTGCCTCAAATTAATTTCCAATCTATATGTCTTTCTATGTCTCTCGAATAAATAAAATTCATTTTCCCATAGTTCAATTCGATTAACACGTCTTCTAAAAAAACAACTATCTATAAAATATTCCCAACATAATTTTTCAGTTTTATCTTCAGTTCCATTACTCCGCCTTCAGGATTTATTCCGATCAGAAATAATATCTTTTGCCTATAGAAAAGGTTTTATTGATTCACTTGGCGGGTTCGGAAACCCTGCTCCCGAAACGGGGCTATTCTCAGATAGCATAGCAGGGGTCCGACCCATATTCATCTATTCTTCTTCACTGTTCTTCAATTTTGACAAAAGATCATAAGTCCCTTTTGTCACTATTTTTGCTGTAGCTCTGTCAATATTGTTTGGTAACTGTACCTCAATATATCCTTCTTCACTGATGCCGGTAGAAACCTCAACGATTTCAAAGAGATAAGATTCGCCCATTTCCTCCTTCATAACATTTTTCTCATTTGCATCGTGCGGATGTTCCTTTTGTGAATGCCCTTCTTTAAGAATGAATACATATTTCTTCCCTTCAAAGTCTACTACTGCCGCAGCAGGCAAGGCATCCACTTCAACGGTATTTGTTTCTATGACAGCGCTGAAATAAGTACCGGGAATAAAGTTGACACCCATTCCATCGACTGTAACAGAATGCACCCTGATTGTCTTATCAGGATTAATTTCTTTGCCAATCAGGGATATTGTAGCTATCCTTTCTGTATTGTCATTTGCCAGTTTAAAGCGCACTTTTTGGTTTACTTTTATTTTAGGAATATCTTTTTCAAATACATTCAGCTCTACATGAAGATTGGCGCCATTTACAATTTCAAACATTACATCATTTGAATTAACAAATTTACCAACATTCACATTTACTTTGGTTACATAACCATCCACTGGAGAATAAACATTGATGCTGCCTGATATATTGTCGGCTGTAAGCCGCTCAGGGTTTACTTTCAATATTAACAACTTTTGCTTTATTCCACTCAACTTAGCCTGTAAACTATAAAATTGAGATTTTGCCTGCTGCAAAGTTTTCTTGGCATTTACATTTTCCCTGGCAAGTTCCTGTTGCCTGTCATACTCCGCAGATGCAAAATCCAATTGGCTTTTGGTATCCAGGTAATCCTGTTGTAGCTGTACGTAGTCTTGATTTTGCATAACGGCTATTACTTGTCCTTTCTTAACAGCACTGCCTTGCAAAAGTGGTGTTGATTGTATTATACCTCCCATTTGTGCAGTTATACTTACCAGATTCTGGGGCGGAACCTCCAGGTATCCGTTAACTTTTAGTGTGCCGCTTAATGAACGTTTTTCTAATGTTCGGGTCTCAATACCGACCATTTTATATTGTTCTTCTGTAAATTTGATCTCTGTTTCACTTTTTCCTTCTGTAGAATCACCTTTCGCTTCCGTTGCTTCTTTCTGTGGCTCCTGCTTTTTGTTCCCACCACAAGATCCCATGACCATTGCGCTGAATATCAAGCCAGTCAAAATAATATGTTTATACTGGTTCATATAAATTTTATTACAGTTAAATTGAATTATTTTCCGATCAGGTATTGAATTGTTACTATAGATTGATTGTATAAGTTGATTGCTTGCAGGTAGTTGGTTTGAATATCTGTATATGTCTTCGTAGCCTGTAAAAATTCAACATAACCAATCTCACCATTAATTAATGCAGTCTGTGCCTGCTTTAATATCAAATCAGCATTCGGTTTAGCACTTTTCTCATAGTAATCAATACTTGTTTTATTCTTCATATACTCCTGTACAGCCTGTTCATATTGTCCTTTAAGGTTCAGGCTATATAAATCATAATTGCTTTCAACAATCTTTTTCTCTGTTTGCGCCGCCTTGATACGATAGGAGTATGCTTTGTAAAATATTGGGACCAGTATACCAGCCTGGAAACCATTGAAACGAAATCCGCTGCCGTAATATTTTTCTAATCCATTGATAGTTTGCGTGCCAATAATAGACTGATTAAAATAGCCGACTGTAAAATCAGGTTTTGCTTTAGCCTTCTCCAGACCAATACTTCGGTCTGCAATTTCTATTTGTTGACGCAGATAGGCTGCAAGAGGGTTCCTCAGGGAATCCTTATATAATGTTTCCGGGCTAAATGTTATCATTGACAATGAGTCAATGTCAATCGAAACTGGTTCAGTTGCATTCAAGAGTGTTTGTAATTGACGCTGATATATCTTAATATCTGCGTCGTTTTTGCGCAGCGTGTTTCTGACCTCTATTAGCTGTGTTTCGGCAGTCTTTTGTTCTAGCAGATTAGTTTCACCACTTTTATAACGGGCTGCTGCTGCTTTCAAAAAATTACCATAAATGGTATCCTGACTTAGCAGTAAGTGTTTCAACTCCACAAAGAATGCCAGTTGATACCAGGTAGTCTTGACCTGGTAAATAAGTTCACTCTGATTTGCCCGTACATTTAGTTCACTCCCCTTTATTTGGGCATCACTCAGTAATTTTCCATTTCTGAATAAGGATGGATTCGGTATGGCTTGGGTAATACTGCCATAATTATCCCATTTAATGCTATTGGCCTGACCATATTGCAGCTGTACAGCAGTTTTACCGAAATCGACAACCGTCTTTCTTAATTGTCGTTGTTGCTCTACTTGCAGGTTAGCCGAACGAATACCCGGATTGTTTTGTAATGCAATCTTAGCAGCCTCTTCCACACTCAATTTTTTATTTTGAGATTGCTGGGCTTTCCCCAGGAAAGGAGAGCCAAGCAGTAATAACAGGATAACTGTTGCTGGTGGTATTTTCCCTTTTTTCAATTTTATCTTTTCAAAATATGTGTACAATACTGGCAATACTACCAGCGTGAGAATGGTGGCTGTAATAAGTCCTCCTATAACTACTGTGGCAAGCGGTTTCTGAACTTCGGCTCCACTGCCATTCGATAAAGCCATTGGCAAAAAGCCCAATGAAGCCACTGTTGCAGTCATTAAAACAGGGCGCAACCTGACATTAGTACCACGCAAAACGATCTCATACAGGTTATGAAGTCCGCCCTGCTTCAGCCTGTTAAATTCACTGATAAGCACAATGCCATTCAACACAGCTACACCAAACAATGCGATAAAACCAACACCTGCGGATATACTGAAAGGCATCCCTCTTAATAATAAGGCGAATACACCTCCAATGGCAGACATGGGAATAGCTGTGAAGATGAGAATTGATTGTTTCAGCGAACCGAATGTAAAGAAAAGGAGCAGCAGAATTAACACCAATGCCAATGGCACAGCAATCGACAGTCTTCCCTTTGCCTCTTCCAGGTTTTTAAATTGTCCACCATAAGTTATATAGTAACCAGGAGGCATTTTTACTTGTTGTTCTATCTTCTGTTCGATGTCGCGTACAACACTTTCAATATCCCGGCCACGTACGTTGAATCCAACAATAATCCTCCGCTTGGTATCTTCTCGTTGTACCTGGTTCGGACCAACCTCAAATTCAATATTTGCCAATTGAGATAGCGGTACCTGGTTTCCACTTGGAGTAGTTATATAGATGTTTCTCACATCATCAATATTCTGGCGGTTTTCTTCTGACAACCGTACCACTAAATCATACCTTTTTTCACCTTCATATACCAAACCTGCTGATTGGCCGGCGAAGGCGGCACTAATGGCCTGGTTGATAGTTTCAACACTCAAACCATACTGGGCCACTCTGGCTCTATTGATGTTTATGACAATCTGCGGCAATCCGCTTACCTTTTCCAGGTAAAGGTCTTTTGCTCCGGGAACGGTGGTTACTATTTTGCCAATTTTTTCTGAGAGCGCTGTTAGCTGGGTAAGATCTTCACCAAAAATTTTGATGCCTACATCCTGTCGCACCCCTGCAATTAGTTCATTCATCCTCAGTTGAACCGGCTGCGAAAAACCAAACGAGATACCGGGCATTGCTGCTTCCAGCTTTTCTGCCATTTTATTGGCAAGATCTTCTCTATTGTTTGCGCTAACCCATTCTTTTTTATCTTTTAATAAGATCGTAAGATCGCATGCTTCCATTGGCATGGGATCAGTAGGTATTTCCGCTGCTCCTATTTTACCAATTACTTCCTTTACTTCTGGAAACTCTTTCATTAGTAATTTGGACGCTTGGTCCACTTTATCTATGGTCTGCGATAAGGAACTACCGGTCAATAACCTTGTTTCAACTGCAAAATCCCCTTCTTCAAGAGTAGGAATAAATTCACCGCCCATCCTAAGGAATACCACAATACTTATAACAAGTAACAGTATTGCGCTAACAACTACAAGCAAACGCTTTTTTAATGCTGCATTGATTATAGGAGTATAGATCCGATGAAAAAAATTCATCATCCTATCCGAAAAGGTTTCTTTGGTAGTAATTTTCTTACTAAGTAAAACTGCAGACATCATGGGAACATAAGTAAGCGAAAGTATGAAAGCTCCCAAAATCGCAAAGGAAACGGTTTGCGCCATCGGGCGAAACATTTTCCCCTCAATTCCTACCAAAGCTAAAATAGGTAGATATACAATTAATATGATAATTTCTCCAAATGCAGCTGAATTCCTAATTCGAGAAGATGCTTCATATACTTTTACATCCATTTCATCCTGAGTTAACACCTGTTGACCTGCTTTCCTATTTGTTATATGATGAAGAGTGGCCTCCACAATAATTACAGCGCCATCCACTATCAGACCAAAATCTATTGCGCCAAGGCTCATGAGGTTACCGCTTACGCCAAACAGGTTCATCATACTGATGGCAAACAGCATAGCTAGGGGAATAACAGATGCTACCACGAAACCTGCTCTAAAATTACCAAGAAAAAGCACCAATACAAAGATTACGATCAATGCGCCTTCTATTAGGTTTTTGGTGACGGTATGTACCGCTCTGTCAACCAATGCACTTCTATCCAGAAAAGGTTCGACTGTAACACCTTCAGGCAGGGATTTATTGATCTGTATCATCTTTTCCTTTACGCGGTCTACCACGGCACTGGAGTTCTCTCCTTTTAGCATCATTACAATACCTCCTACAGCTTCTCCTTCTCCGTTTCTTGTTAATGCTCCATAACGGATAGCCTCCCCGATATTCACTGTAGCAATATCCCTTATCAATACAGGGATACCATTTGAAGTATTTTTTACAACTATCTGCTCTATATCGGGAATACTTCCTATGAGCCCTTCACTCCGTATAAAGTAAGCGTTAGGCTTTTTGTCTATATAGGCACCGCCGGTATTCTGATTGTTTTGTTCCAAAGCCTTGAAGACATCCGTAATACTTAGATCATAGCTTCGCAGTTTATCAGGGTTCAGGGAAATTACGTATTGTTTGAGCAGCCCCCCAAAACTGTTCACCTCTGCTATACCTGCAGTACCAAGTAGCTGACGCCGAACGATCCAGTCCTGTATGGAACGTAATTCACGGGCATCATATTTTTTCTCGTAACCCTTCTTCGGATGCACTACGTATTGATAAATTTCCCCCAGCCCCGTAGAAATAGGCGCCATCTCCGGGTTACCAATGCCTGCAGGAATATTGTTCTTTGCCTCACCCAATTTTTCATTTACCTGCTGCCTTGCCCAATAAACATCCACATCATCATGAAAAATGACGGTAACTACGGATAACCCAAATCTTGACATGGAACGTATTTCCTGTATTTTTGGGATCGTTGACATGGTTTGCTCAACAGGAAATGAGATGAGCCTTTCGATTTCCTGTGCTGCAAGCGAAGGCGACAACGTGATCACTTGCACCTGGTTATTGGTAATATCCGGGACCGCATCAATGGGCAATCTCTTTATAGAGTAAACGCCCCAGAGCACCAGCCCCAGTACCATTATCCCTATAATCAATTTATTTTTTATCGAGAATTCAATGATTTTGTTGAGCATTATCTATATCCTTTAGTCGCTGATTGTATTGTTTTAAAATTTGCCACTCCCAGTAAGCAAGAAAAATGCTTATTAGAATAAGGAACACTGCAAACATTTTTTCTTTAAATCCCCATTTCCGGTATCTTCTTTTCATAAACACTTATCGAGTAACTAGCCTGTAATACTGGATAATTCTGGCAATAATTGCCAGAATCATCAATATGCTTAACATCACAAGTGTAATGCGGAAAGCAATTGACCTTTGGGGATACTTTTTTTTCTTTTTGCGTTTAACAGTCATTAATATAATGTATATAATCAATAACCAATACAATTAGCAACATGTAGCTAATTGCGATATCCGAAAAGAATTAAAAAGAGAAGAAACTACAATTGAGGAGGTTGCCAAATGGCAGAAGGAACTTCAACAATAAAAGATCGCAGGAAAGCTGCGTATGTAGGTTTAGACATGATGTCTATAGAACTATATTGAACATACGTATGATTAACATAAAATCCCGCACAACAGGAACAAATGCAAAATGGGGAACATTGATCACTTTTATTGTTCGAGTGATTTTGTGCTTTAGAAATTTCCAGCTTTGCCTTAGTCGGAAATACAGGCGCATCAGTACATGGCATACAGCTAAGTGCAATTATAATAAACACTAATATGATGGCCCCAATACGCATGATCCAAAAATAGACGTTTTTTTGGAAAATTCACATGATCATTATAAAAAAAAATGAATACACGTTGCAAATAGTATCTTATTTTAGGCTGTAAGTGCCATTTCAATATTATTATTACAGAGATATTTCTGCAAATTTCAACATGGGCAGGATCATCAATAGAAAGACTAAAGTTGTGTGGATTGATCCACGTTGTACCTATTCTTTGCAAATCTATAAACAGGCTCTTTAACTCTCCTAGGTTAACATCGTCGATAGCTGCAAAGAACGATTGCAATTTATTTATAGCTAAAGATTCCTTTTATAAATTCTGTTCAATAAGCTGCCGCCATGGGTAGCTGCATATGAATACAGCATCGCAAGCGGCAGCCAAATATTCTAATAAATAATCAAAAACAATCTATACTTCTAAACATCGCATAGATTCAAAAAACGGCTTACTTTTTTTTATTCCTATCTTCAACTCATATCTGCTATCCACCGGGCAAAAGGAAAAATCAATCGTCTCTTTATTTAGCTGGTAATTCCGTAATTGCTTATTGAGAAAAACGGTTAACTGAAACCTTAATCCCCCTTCCTGCGAGAAATACCCATTAATCCCCATTACATTCTTTGCCCATATTTTGAAATCCAACCGAGCAACCACTATGCCTGTAGGTATCAGCTTCAATTCAAATGGATAATCTTTCGGTCGAAGCCCCATCTGTAGGGCTTTACCCCATGCCAGCACATTACCTTTCATACTTCATCATTTCTGTGTTAACAAAGAAATTTTTTCATTCAGTTCAGTAAGACCTGCTTTTTTCAGCAGTTCTTCTGCAATGCTCTTAATTGCATCTACAGTGGCATCATTCATTCCATTCAGTAAACTGTCCTCCTTGTTTTTCAGTCCAGCATCGATTACCTTCGCCAAAAGCAGAATTAGTTTGCGGGGTTGAACAATGCTAACCTTTACAGAATCTCCCATTCCAGGACTTGCAAGCAATGTTTCAAAAATTACTGTTACATCTTTAGCACTTAACATACACTTGAATTTTGTTTTGAACAATATTTTTCAATTACAAAATTATCTACATTCAGATCCTTTACAGGATTTTACCTACTTCCTTATTTGCAGAGGTATATTCTCCGCTGTGTGACATAACTACTTTTGTATGAGCAATATTGATTTGTGGATTCTGAAAACTGTGAGTTATGACAATAGAGCAAGCAAAGGCGCTGGACATGGTGGATTACTTAGCCAAACTGGGCTTCCAGCCGGAAAAAATTAATGAGCCTCATTACTGGTATATCTCCCCACTTCGTCCTGACGAAAAAACGCCATCGTTTAAGATTAATCGGCGGATGAATAAATGGAAGGATTGGGGTAGTGGGGAAAGCGGCAACATCATCGATTTTGGTATTCAATACCACCAATGTTCCGTAAAAGAACTCCTGCAAAAACTGGATGTAAATGCGCCGCTATTCAAACCTGCTCCACAACATTCACCCACTTATAAACCTGATAGCGATATTACCATCCAACAGGTGAAGCCTATTACCTCAATACCGTTAATTCAATATGTGCGACAACGCGGCATTCCTTTGGATACTGCCGAAAAGTTTTTAAAAGAGGTACACTATAGTCTTAAAGGCAAAAATTACTATGCGCTAGGCTTCAAAAATGATGCTGGCGGCTATGAACTCCGTAATCAATATATCAAAGCCAGCAGCTCCCCCAAGACCTCCACTTTCATAGACAACAAGACCAACGAACTTGCGGTATTTGAAGGATTTTTCAACTTCCTCACTCACCAGTCAATGCACCGCGACAAGATGCCTCAAACCAACTACCTCGTATTAAATTCTCTTTCCTTCTTCGACAACAATTTATCACGAATGACTGCCCAAAACCGCGTCTATTTGTTCCTTGACAACGATAAGTCCGGCGATAAATTCACGCAGAAAGCACTAGCACTTGACTGCCAAAAATTCAGCGATGAACGCAAGCTGTATAGCTCACATAAAGACCTCAACGAGTGGGTGCTAAGTATAGGGCCACAACAACATAAGAGCCCATCACACCAACAACAACACCGAAGCCAGTAGAAATACCCGGCAACTGGTCACAGATCAGCCAGGGCTTCGGCCATTTTCCGCAATAGACCATTGCTGCCTCCATTCCTACATTCCATTTTGGTCACCATGCCAAAATCTGAGATCATCTGCTGCGCCATGATCGGCCAGATGTACGGTTGTGCCACAAGGCTCAACCGAATCTGGCCGGCCTTCCTCCGAAGTCGGGGCCGGGAACCGCCACAGGCGGCAAAAGAACCATTTCAAACCATCTAAAAATTATCAAATGAAAGGACAAAAGATCAATCGTGACAAGCACCTCCACGTCCGGCTTACGCCGGAAGAATACCAAAAGCTATTCAACCAGTTCTCCGGTTCGTCCAGCCAAAAGTTCAGTGAGCATATCCGAAAAATCCTGCTGGACAAACCTATCAAAATGTATCACAGAAACCAATCGCTCGATGACGCAATGGCAGTGCTAATTCTGCTTAAAGACGAATTAAACGCCATCGCCAATAACTACAACCAGGTCGTTAAAAGGCTTCATATGCTCAACGGTAAATCCGACCTCTCAGGCTGGCTTTCACTCAATGAAGCAGGGCGTAAAACCTTGCACGAAAAGGTCAGTGAAATAAAAGAAAGAATCGCCCAAATCAGTGAAAAATGGTTGCAAGAATAAATGCAGGTAAGTCATTGCGGAATGCGTTGCACTATAATGAAAACAAAGTGCGACAGTCAGCTGCTGCGCTTATTCATTCCAAGAATTTTGCGAAAGATACAAGCGAACTAAAACTTACCGATAAACTCGGAACCCTACAGCACTTTGCAGCACAAAATGAACGCACAAAAGTTAACAGCGTACACATATCACTCAACTTCGACCCGTCAGAAAAATTGGACAAAGAAACTCTACAGAGTATTGCTGATTCTTACATGCAGAAAATTGGTTTTGGTGACCAGCCTTACCTTGTTTATAACCACTCCGATGCCAGTCACCCGCATATCCATATTGTCACTACCAACATCAAAAGAAACGGGAAAAGAATCGAACTCCATAATATCGGAAAGAACCAATCTGAAAAGGCTCGTAAGCAGATAGAGAAAGACTTTAATTTGGTACGTGCAGATTCTAAACAACGCCAACAGGTTTACGACATAAAACCAGTCAACGCGGAGAAAGTCATCTACGGCAAAAACGCTGCATCAGGCACCAAACGCGCTATCACAAACGTGCTGGATAGCGTACTTCAAAAATATAAATACACTTCATTGCCGGAGCTGAATGCGGTTCTTCGCCAATACAACATTATCGCAGATCAGGGCAGTAAAGAATCCCGCATTTACAAGTCCGGGGGGCTAGTCTACAGGGTACTCAATACTGCTGGCGACAAGGTTGGTGTTCCGATTCCAGCCAGTCATATCTATAATAAACCAACCTTAAAACATTTAGAACAAAACTTCCAAAAAAATCAGGTTGCACGCCGCCCTCATATGCAGCGTGTACGAAATGCCATCGACTATACTCTTGCAACAAAAGGACGTATCACAATAGACCAATTACAGAACTACCTACAGAAAGAAAGAATCTCCCTTGTTATCCGCCAGAATGCGCAGGGAATCGTCTATGGTTTGACCTACGTGGATCACAAGACCCAATCCGTTTTTAATGGTTCTGATCTTGGGAAGCCATATAGTGCAAATCAACTGCAACAACGTATTCAGCAGATTCCGATCATCCAACAGCAGAAGCCACAGCTTACAAATAAAAACAACATTTCCAGCACCAACGATACAGCAATTTCCAATACCCTCAAAGGTGCTATAGACTTAGTTTTCGAGGTGGAGAAAGAAACATCTCCATTAGCGGAATTTGACGAAAGAAAGAAAAAGAAGCGTAAAAGATTATTCCACTAAAACGAGTTTACCATGAAAAGAAAACTAATAGTTTCCTTCAGCGGAGGTGAAACCTCAGCTTATATGTCACAGTGGTTATGGCAACACAAATCACAGGAATATGAAATGCAGTTTGTATTCGCCAATACTGGCGAAGAAAGAGAAGAAACGTTAGAGTTTATTCAGCAGTGTAGTGACTATTTCGGCTTCCCCGTCACGTGGATAGAATGTGAACCGGAAAGTAAAACAAAATACACAATAGTAGATTTTTTTTCGGCTTCTCGCCGGGGAGAACCTTTTGAAAAGGTTATACGAAAATATGGTATTCCAAATATTGCACTACCTCACTGTTCCCGTGAACTTAAAGAAGTGCCTATAACGGCCTTCTCAAAAAAAATCTTCCGCAAGCATTACTCTACAGCAATCGGCATCCGGTCAGATGAAGTTGATCGGATCTCACCCTATGCACAAAAAAAGAAGCTGTTATATCCGCTAATATCGGGCGGCTTCCATCCAGGTGTAAATAAGGTAGGAATTAATTTATTCTGGTCTAAAATGCCTTTTAGACTTCGCTTAAAAGGGTACGAAGGTAATTGCAAGTGGTGCTGGAAAAAATCACTCAAAAAACTATTGAGGATCGCAAAAGATGATCCTGCTACATTCAATTTTCCACTACAAATGGAGGAACAGTTTGGTAACTACATACCTCCCAATAGGGTTTTACTGCTACAGCAAAAGGGAAAGTCAATTGCTTTACCAATTACATTCTTCCGAAACCATATTTCCGCAGAGGAAATTCTGTTATCGGCACGATCCGCGAATCCAATAATCCGGGACGACAACAGGATATACACCCAACAAACCACCATACCATTTATAGATTTTGGCGACATCGATTTTGTCGGTGGGGATAGCTGCGAAATATTCTCCGACTGCCGGTAGATAATATTCATTTCAAAATTGTGCGATATGACAATGAGGACTGGGGAAAACGAAATGGGTCTTAAAAAAATTATTGACCTCACGCGAATGATTGCAATTGTAGTGCTACTTATTCATTGTTATTACAATTGTTACTACGCATTCAAATTGATAGGTTGGACAAGCAATATATCCGACCAGCTTCTTAAAAACATTCTCAAAACCGGGTTATTATCTGGTTACTTCAAATCTAAAATTATTGCGCTCATCTTTCTTTTCATTTCCTTACTCGGTGTGCGCGGGAGAAAAGATGAAAAGTCTGATGCAAAGGCCGGTATTGCGCTGTTGTTTTCCGGACTGATCATCTACTTCCTCAGCGGTATAATCCTCTTGATAACAGGACTACCACTACAAGCCGCTGCAACAGCATATATTCTCTTAAATGCCCTTGCATTCATTCTGCTAATTACGGGCGGCAGTGTAATAGCCAGGTCTTTAAAAAAAAGATTGAGCGGGGATATTTTTAATAAAGAAAATGAAACATTTCCGCAACAGGAAAAAAAACTAGAAAATGAATTTTCAATAAATCTTCCTGCTCATTATTACTATAAAAATCAGCGCCGTAATTCAAACATTTCCTTTGTTTCACCAGCAAGGGGGCTTTTATGTGTTGCAAGTCCCGGAGCGGGCAAGTCAAGGTATCTAATAGAACCTGCTATCCGGCAATTGCTTGCCAAAAATCATGCAATGGTACTCTATGATTTCAAGTACCCCGATTTAAGCATAATCGCCTACAATCACTATCTGAAAAACAGAAACAATTATCGTACTAAGCCTTCATTCTATGTTATAAACTTTGACGACTTATCTCACAGTCACCGCTGTAATCCGCTGTTTCCAGAAATGATGCACGACATATCCGATGCGGTAGAAGCTGCGCGTATTTTAATGCTTGGCACCAACCCCAGCTGGTTAAAAAAACAAGGTGATTTCTTTGTGGAAAGTGCCATCAATTTCACTATTTCAATCATTTGGTTTTTGCGAAAATATGAGGATGGTCGCTATTGCACTTTACCGCACCTCATAGAACTGATGCAAGTAAAGATGGATAAACTCTTTACTGTACTACAAACGGAGCCTGAAATTTCTGCCTACATTTCACCGTTCGTTTCTGCATTCGTTGAAAATACGATGGAGCAATTGGAAGGACAAGTAGATGCCGCAAAGATCGGCTTGGCTCGTCTTTCCTCTCCAACAATTTACTATGTGCTAAGTGGAAACCACTTTACTCTGGATGTTAACAACCCTGAAGCACCAAAAATTCTTTGCCTAGCCAACAATCCACAAAAGCAACAAGTATTTGGCCCTATTCTCAGTCTTTTCATGACTAGGATCAGTAAGATCATGAATCAGCCAGGTAAGCTAAAATCTGCTGTTGTACTCGATGAATTTCCAACCCTGACTTTCTTGGAACTCTCCACCCAAATTGCCAGTGCGAGAAGCCACTTAATTTCTACCATTCTCGCCATGCAATCAGATCACCAGCTGCGCTTACAATACGGCAAAGAGTGGGCAGATGTAGTCCTCAATATTTGCGGTAACATCATGATCGGTCAAACAAGCGGGGAACTTGCCAAACAGATTTCAGAACGGCTAGGTAAAACGATGCAGGATCGGGAAAGCATTTCTATTAATAGCGGGGACACTTCTATTTCCCGAAGCAAGCAATTGGAAATGGCCGTACCGGTAAGTACCATCTCTAATCTTTCGTCAGGTGAATTTGTCGGCATCACTGCTGATACGCCTGATCAGCCTATCGACTTAAAAAGATTTCATGCTCACGTCAAGGTGGATAGCGAACAATTAAAAATTGAAAAGGATTCTTATCTACCCATTCCGATAGTCAAGCAGGTAACCCGCAAAGACATTATGGACAATTTTGCTATTATTAAACAGGATGCACAGGATATTGTAGATGCAGTATTACAATCGGTACTAAACGACCCGTCACAAGAAGGGTTTATTGTAAAAAAATAGTTTTCAATACTACTTTATTTCGCCACTGCTAAATCCTTCTCTGATTCATTTTCAGGGGTTGGCAGGAAGACGTAGAATGTTTCTCGGCTACGTTTTTCTGCCACAAATTTTCCGCCACCATGTATATTCAAAATGAACTGATCTTCGCGGCTAAGATCCGCTAATTTCCTAGCAATCGTATTCTCATTTAATTCTCCATTCAGTTTCTTCGCAACAAAGGAAGCCAACGCACCACGGGAATATTCCCTTTGCAAAGTAAAGGCTTCTGCAAGCGCCGCGTGAAGTTCATTACTAATGCCAGTTCGTTCTCTTTCTTCTTTCTCGTCCTCTTTAAAATCTACTTTCACCAATGTTCCCAATTCTTCATCATATTTAATGTAAATAGGGGTGTTTCGTCTTTTGAACCTCATTTTTTTAAAGACAATCTGAAATATATCGATTTCCTCTTTATCACTTCCTTTATCCTGTTTCTCGCTTACCTTCCTTATTTGTAACTGCGTGGAAGCCTTAAACGTTAGTTCGGTTCCAACATGCCCCCTTGCCTTATCGTTGCCTCCCGGATTTTCATGTATCAGCAGCAGAAAAGTCATATCGAAGTCAGTTCTCATAACATTCATCCAGTCATGAATCCTATTTGCACTGGACGCCGAATTGAAATCATCAATGCAATCTGTAGAAACATCCAGGACAATAAGCATGTGTTCTTTCACTTTTTTTCGCAGCTTCTCTACGTAATGCTGCAATACGTCCAGCCTGTTAATACGCGATATATTCAGGAGGGGAACAGGGGTAAAGCGAGAAGAAATTGAACGTTCCTTATGACCTGCATTTCTATTTAATGATTGTATCGAGGTAGGAAATTCATCCTGCATATTTCTTTCTGTGTCTACGTATAAAACATGGCAAGGAATATCGGAATTAGCCTCAATTTCAAGATGATTACCGCCCGGCTTACCTACCACATTTTTACCAGCGATTGCAGCGGTACAAATTATCTCTGCCAACCTGCTTTTATGACTTCCTTCCTTTCCTTGAATTGCGTTAATTGTAAAAGGCCGGAAAAGTGGTTTCCCTCCAATAGTCAGTAATGCTGGTGGTTGTGCGATAGTGTTTCGTGATGCTTTTTTTACCTGCTCAATATTACTTTCGAGCTTTTTCAGTTCCCCTGAAATTACTGGATCAATGTTATTCATAAAGATTAAAGATGAATGTTGTAAAATACATTCCTTTTAAATCCCAAATCTTAATTGGGTGTTAACGAAAAAAAATTAACGGTATCGCAAACTTATTTGTGTAACATATGCGTGGGTGTGTATCTGCATATATACGGGATCATTCGCACACGCATTAATCCTTTGACAGAAGATAATTTGGTTGGAGCAGGTGAAGGTATGTTATCTCCTGCAATTGTACAACAATGCGAATATAACAATGTTGATGGTAAAAGTCAACAGCTGCTCGGTAAAAGTCAACAGCTGCTATTTTTTTATTCATATTATTTTTCTTAGCTTCCTATTATCATTTTTTGTTATGCTCTTGTTATGATACTGTTCCCTCAATTGATTCCCACCCGGATATTAAAAAATATATCCGCTACAAGATTACAGCTTCAATTGAAATCAATTGAAGCCCGACTTTATCAACTCGGTCAGTCTATTTCCCTAATTACCAAAAGCGAACATCAGACGCCCTTCCTGAAAGGTCGTTTGTACTTCTATAACTGCCAGCTAGGTTACAATTTTAGCGTATACGAAAAGCTATATGAAATATGGTTGGAAGTGTCTAAAAATGAACTTATTGCCAAGCATCCGGGGATGAAAGCCCTTTTCGACAATGGTACAATTAAAGATGTTCAACATCTAATAGAGTTAGCAAAGAATGCTAAACAGAAACGCGATTCTACTGAAAGCGCATCACCCCCAAATACATAAAGAAATACCTAAAATGTTTCCCCTTATACAGCACTAACTTCTTATTTTCTAAAAACCCCTTACTTTACCTACTTTTCCCTTTTGACCGCATCAGCAATTACACTCATTTTTTTTCTTTAAATGAACATACGGTAAAAGTCAACTCTTTTTGGTAAAAATCAACACTGGCCCCAACCGGATTTTTTCTACTATTCCATATTTTGCAAGTAGCTTTTTGAGTGTTTGAAAAACATTCAAATTGGTAGCTGATTTTTGTTTTTTATCTAAATTTTAAAACCTTGTGACACAATAGTACATCTTGCTGTTCTATGGCTCATTTTTCACCTGCTTTACACCATATACAACCATCAAATTCTATCCATTTCGTTTGTAATTTCGTATTATCCCGCATAGCACTTGGATTTGTGAATTTTGAATATGGGTGTGTTATGGAGCAGAAAATGAAACCTGAAACAGCTATGAAGCTGTTAAATGAACATGGTATTACCGTAAGCCTTGATGAAGCAGTGGCGATTCTCGAAATCATCTACCAATTCGCAGAAATAACAATTACTGAAATTTTAAGCCATGAAAGCTGATTTGTATATACGCGCCCGGTGTGACAACCGGGCAAGTCAGTTTATATTTGAGCGCCGACAAGAGGACGCACTTATAAACTATTGCCAATTCAATAAGATCACCATCAGGGAAAAAGTATTTGATAACTGCTCTGCTGGTAATTTCCAAAGGCCCGGCTGGTTAAAATACTTTGACAGCCTCAAATCGTCATCTACAAAATCGGCTTTACTTCTATTTACTTCGTGGGATCGTTGGTCAAGAAACATTCCAGAAATGATTGAAGCCAGGTCAATCCTTCGGCAAATGGAGATTACCGTCATGCCTATAGATACACACGATAGTTTTACGGAAGCCTTGAAGTTCTATTCTCATGAGAGTGAGCAGTGTTCTAATATAGATGTTCTTCAATTCTATATGCTTTTCATGAATGAAATGAAATTGTGAAAATGATAAAATTTACCTTATGCAAGTAGCAGACTTATATATACGAGTTAGTACAGATGACCAGCGGGATAAAGGTTTCTCGCAGCGGAGCCAAGAAGAGGTTTTGCGAAAATACTGTGATCGAAATTTCATTCAAATACGGCACGTAATTTTTGAGGACCACAGTGCAAAAACATTCAACAGACCACAGTGGAACAAGCTACTAATGGACTGGCGAAAGAAAAAGCATCAGGTAGACCTGTTGCTTTTTACTAAATGGGATAGATTCAGCCGAAATGCAGGGGATGCTTATAATATGATAAGCATTATTCGCAAACTAGGGATAGAACCGCAAGCAATTGAGCAACCCCTCGATATGACCGTCCCCGAAAGTAAGATAATGATGGCTGTCTACTTAGCCGTACCAGAGGCCGAGAATGACCGCCGGGCTTTGAATATTTTTTATGGTATGCGCCGTGCGCGGAAAGAGGGTCGATGGATGGGAACAGCCCCAATAGGCTATCAAAATAAAACAGATGAAACCGGGAAAATTAAATATATCGCACCCTTTCCGCCGGAAGCCGACATTATGAAATGGGTTTTTGAAGAAATTGCCCTGAGTAGATTTAATACAGAACAGATCCTACAACTGGCCCGCAAACGCGGTTTAAATTGCAGTAAGAATAACTTTTGGGTTGCCATTAGAAACCCTGTTTATTGCGGTAAAATACACGTTCCAAAATTCCGTGATGAAGAAAGTTTATTCGTGCAAGGGAAACACGAGGGTATTATCACTTCAACACTTTTTTATCAGGTGCAGGAAGTCCTCGATGGAAGGAAGAAGAAGCAACGTACCAAAATTGTTGTTGATAAAGACTTGCCTTTGCGTGGTTTTCTTCTATGCCCACGGTGCAACAGAGTGCTAACAGGCAGTGCTTCCAAAGGCCGCAATCGACATTATCACTACTACCATTGTGTTACTTCCTGCGGCTGCCGATTCCCCGCAGAACACGCAAATCAGTTGTTTTCAAAAGAACTACGGAAATATGTGCCACAATCTCCCTTTCGTCAGCTTTTCCGTCCGGCATTGGAGTACTATTTTAAAGCCCAAACCAAACACACTAATGATGAAAGAAACAGTTTGCTTTCACAAATTGAAGCATATACGGACTTGATAAGAGAGGCTCGAAAGTGTTTGTTTCAGCAAAAAATAACACCCGAAGACTTTAACGAAAGTAAAAAGGAGTATGAAATATCTATTTCTAAATTAGAAGAGCGATTGGTAGAAGTACCTCAAAGGAATTTCAGTATAGAGAATATTCTTGAAAAAGGAATGGAAAATATGTCCAGAATGGATCTTCTTTATGAGAGTGGAGAGGTAGAAACGCAGCGAAAGATCATTGGTTCGATATTCCCTGAAAAACTAATTTTTACAGGATTTGCATATCGAACCACAAGAGTTAATTATGCGGTTCAGCTAATATACAATATGGATAAGGCTTTCATGGAAAAAGAAAATGGGACAAGTGTAGATATTTCTAACTTGTCCCATCAGGTGATCCCGCTGGGACTCGAACCCAGGGCCCATACATTAAAAGTGTATTGCTCTACCAACTGAGCTACGGAATCAAACACCCCGTTTTTGTTTAACGGAGTGCAAAGATAATCATTCAATTATAACTAACAAATTTTATTTTACTTTAAACCTACCCTCCAACATTTTCATAAAATACCCACCCACTACACTCCTCGCCTGAAACCCTACCATCTTCCCATCTGTCGTCTCATGCCAGTCACTCAGCGGTACCCGTGTAGGCGTTTCCGTTGCATACCTGTACAATGGCTCCACTAATGCCCTGAAATCTGCCGGATCTGAGGCCAGCACCGCTGTCCACATAATCCAGTCCGACTTGGTATACGTTTTCCGGCTATCCAGTGGTAACCCATACCGCTGCTGATGTTGCAGGTAAAAAGCGGTTTCTTTTTTATACACTGCCTCCGGGAATAAATGAAAATCCAGCACCTTGTCCCATACCAGGTTGTATTTCTGGCTCCAGGTGTTGTTGCTGCCGAAAGCAAGACTGTAATGATCTCCATCATCTGCTACGGTTGTCCATTTCGCGGCCATCTCTTTGGCTGCCTGCTCGTATTTGTCTGCTACGTCGTGCTGGCCCTGCATTTTCGCCATCATTGCATAGGCACGGATACCCATGATGGCTTTCAGCGAAAGGTTGGCGTTGCGTGCCAGATGTCCCGCAAAGTCATCTGTACATAACTGATTGGCCGGATCAAAACCTTCTTTCATCAGGTACGCTGCCCAGGTGGTCAGCGTTTTCCAGTGCTTCGCGGCATAGCCGGCATTTCCTTCTGCCCGTGCTATAGCGCCGGCCAGTACCAGCATGTTGCCGGATTCTTCTACCGGCATGCCCTCTCCGTATACCTGGCCGTTGGCTAGCGGATACGTGCCTAGGTCGTGCGCTGCATAAGGTTGCGTGTATTTACCACTTTCGGAGAAATAGAAGATCCCGTTCATCATTCCCTTGAGCAGATCCGGATTGTATATCAGGAATAATGGGGCAGATGGATAGGTGACGTCTACGGTATTGATGCAGCCGTTGCTGAAGTTCTCTTTAGAGAGGAATAATATTTCTCCCTGCGGACTTTCCACCAGTTTATGCGCTGATATTGCCTGACGATACGCCAGCTCACAGAGCCGGGCATAGGTCTCTCCCCCTGCGGCTACGGCTTCTTTATACAACTGATCATTAAATGTGGTGCATTGCTGCAACACAGCAGGATAATCTTTATACGCTTCATTCAGCGCGTCTTCAATTGTTTTGTTGCCATCTTTCTTCCACCATGCTTTCAGGTTGGTGTTGAAATACTGGATGGCATACAGATCGTCGTAGCCCAGCAGGAACAACTGTTCTTTAGGTGTGCTGTTCACACTGCCCAGGTCTACGGCGGTGTTTAATACAATATCCTTGTCCTGCTTAGTGTCAGCTGTTTTCCCTTTAACAAATGCTGCTGCTCCTTCGCTGCTGGTACTGATGTATTGCACAGGGTGAGCTGCCGATGGCGCCGCAACGTACATATAACCCCAGTCGATCCGCAGGTCGTCTCCTTTCTTCTTCAACACAGGCTGCTCTTTTGTTCCTGCTTTCAACAGATCCAGCTCTCCGGAAGTGTATTTAGCGGTGATGACAGGCTGCGCTGGTGTGTTGGCAGCGATATTGCCGGATGCGCCAAAATAAACGCTCACCTGATGTGCGGCGTTGTCGTTGGATGCTGCCCGGTAAGTGATATACGATACCGGTCTTGATAACAGGTTCAGATCATTCATCAGCAGCGGCGATGTGAACGTGAGCGCCACATCCACCTTGCCACAGGTGAAGTTATAAATCGTCTGCGTGGCATGGATGGTAACGCCTGTTTGCTCCGCCTGCTGAATATCCTTACCTCCTGGCACCGGAGCAACACGGGCAATGCCTGCATCCAGGTAAGCGCCGCCCGCTGTGTTCAGGATATGAATAGCCAGTACGTTGCCTTTCTTCTTTAATTTACTTTTCGCTGCGTCCGGAACAGGTACGTAAATGAATTTGTGCAGCCAGCCATCGTGCCGGTAAATCTGCTCACCGTTCAGATACACGGTGATGTTATCGTCGTGAGAGATCTTCAGGAAAAGCTCTGCTGCCGACAAGTCCCCTGGCGCATCAAAGGTTCTCCGGGTCCAGAGGTCGTGGCTCTTCCAGGAGGTGCCGCCATTTTCCGGCTGATCGCTGAACGGCGCCGCTCCCGATTTCCAGGCCTTGTCATTGAATCCGGGCTGCATCCAGCCTTCGGCCGGCTCCTGCTCGGTGTACTTCACCTGGTAGCCTTTTTCGTCGCTCGTGGGAACAATACCCTCGTAGCTGGGCTCGTCCTGCCCTAATACCCGGTAGGTAACTCCATCTACTTTTACCAAACCGGTAAGCGATTGGCCCGCGCCCGTCCAATGCTTCGTGGTGCTCCCATTCAGCTGATCCGTGGCCGACCAGATACTGAAGTAAGGATCATGCGTGACCAATGGATAAGCCGGCGCCTTTTGCTGTGCCATTGCGCTGCTGCCTAAGCCCAGCAACGCCCAAAACATAAATTTTCTTGCCATAACGTGATTTAGACTAATTAAGCGTACAAAATACCATTAATAAAAATATTACATTTTTGGCGGTATTAATAACCACTCATAAAAAATGTAATATAACCAGATATATGGGTAGAGAGGGTTCAGTACCAGTCAGGGGTAAATAAAAAAACGCAGACCCTGAGTTCGCCTTGGAGGCCCTGAGAAGCCTTTTCAGTACGGGTTCGGATCTGCGCGTATCTTAAATAAGTTAAATGCGAGCGCAAAAATACACTTTTACCTCAAATTATGTACTATTTTTCCAAAGCAGGAAACAGTGCAAACCATTCGGGCCGGGAGCGGATCAGCAGCGCTATTGCCCATATAAGCAATGCCATACCCAATGCGCCCCATGCTTTTTTATTCCGCCATTTCCATCCAAATAATGTAGGTATCTCCCAATATTTTATCAACACAAAAGCAAGTAATCCGCCAAAGCCGGTCCATGCTACCAGCTGCATACCCATTTGTGAACCCGTCAACACCAGTACTATGGCAAAGCCCAGGGTAATCAGCTGCATCCAGATAAAATTTTTGATGCCGCAGCCGGTCACGTCTTCGATGGAGAGTACCAGCAACATCGCCATCAGCCAGATACTCAGTACCAGCAATGCTTCGGGCAATATCACCGGCAACAACAGCAGCACGCCCCATGCAATTGCGGTGATCACTACGTAAGCGCCTATACGCTCATCTTTACTCCTCATATTACTTCCCGGAAACGGGAATAAAACGCGCACCAGCACGTCTTCCATTCTCCGCAATGGTGGCAATGTGAAGATGCCGATCATGAAAGGCACCATCACTTCATAACGATACCAGTTGTCGGGAGTTTTTGTGGTGATCCGGATGATTACGAGAGATGTGAAAAGCGCGGGTACCGACACCTGTACAAATACCTTCCAGGGCGATTCCCGGTAATCCCTGAAACTATCTTTTATCACCTGCGCATACTCGTTAATCAGGTATCTTCGTGTAAGGATAGCCGTTAGTTGTGTCCAGATAAAGCATATTCCCAAATGCAGCACAACAGTTCGTATCACCTGCTCTCCTATCAGCGGCCCCCAATAAATCCCTGCTGCGCCGAGGCATAGCATCTCCCAGGTGAGCGCCCGCGGCGAAAACAGCCACCGCACATACCGCACCAGCCACCTGAACAGATCAGGCAGGTATTTGCCCAGCAGCTGTACAATAGCATAAGCCGCTACCAGTCCGGCCAGTCCCAGCAGCAGCCTGGAGGCCGTAAATACGCCCCTCAGCGCCTGCAGGCGCGATGGCTGCTGTACCGAATACACCAGCTCTGTGCTGTGCAGCAACTCCTTCGCCATCAGCCAGCCCCGCTCTTTACCTATTGCCCCCAGCGCGGCGGCATGGCTTACCCAGAAACTATCTGCTGTAGCATCGCCCGCCCAGGTTTTCAGGGTACCGTATTGATACAATAATGTTTTCTGTTGGGAAGAAAGGGAATCAAGGGCCCGGGCCAGCGATGCGTCCGAATCTGCGGCGGAGACACCCTTCCCGAGGATTAACATAAACAATAAAACAGCAAGTGTACGCATAACCTGCCAAAAATAAGATATCCCGGCCAGTTGCCGGGATATCAGTAAGCATTTTTTATTTTTAGTGACCGGCGCCCAGCCAGCTGTCCGGCACCGGCTGCAGCATTCCGCCGTCTACGCTATATTCCAGCTTCAGGGTATATCCACCGCCGCCTTCTACAAACGCCAGCCGCACGGGATGCCAGCCTTTCTCCAGCGCCACCTGTCCGCTTTTCTGCACCGGCGCGTGCCAGCCATCATTATTCACTACTTCCTGATCATCTATATATAAGATACCTCCATCATCTACGGTCATATAAAAACTATAGATACCGGTAGCAGGTACGTTAATATACCCGTACAGCTGCGCCCCGAAAGCATTTCCACCTTTACCCATTCCTTCCGGTATGATGAAGTTATTCACCCGTAAGGAGCTGTCGGGCGTCTGTTTTATTTTCGCTGCACTTCTGTAGGATCCTGCAAAATAATCCAGCTTCAGCCCTGGTCTTGCATCCTTTACCACGGTTGGCTGATGATAGTTTTCCTTGCGGTAACGCAGGGAGTAAATATCGCCCCTGTTTCCGGCCGGACTAAACGCCGCCAGCTTAATGGTTTGCGGTGTGCTGATCGTATAGGTGTCAGGCAACAACGCGGAGTGCTGATCCGGGATACTGCCGTCGGTCGTATATCGTATGGTCATGCCCGTTAGTGGCTTCCTCACGGAAAGCACGCCTTTATCAGTGAATACGTTATCTTCTGTAAAGCCCACCAGATCAGGCAGCCGGTAATGTACACCCAACCTATCCAGCCTGGCGTAATGTTCGTTTAGCCGTTGCAGGTAGCTATCGTAATCACTGCGGTTCAACCATAATACTTCTGCCAGTGCGGTCATCCGGGGCATGAACATATAATCGGCCCGTTTTTCGGAAGGAATCCATTCTGTCCAGATATTAGCCTGCGCACCCATGATGTGTTTGGCTTCTTCTGCGGTTAACCCTTTAGGTATGGGTTGAAAATGATAAACGTTATAAATGGAATTACGGTCCGGGATACCATCGAAATAGAGTGGATTACCCGGCGTCATGATTACCTGGTTACCATGATGGGCGGCCTTCACCGGGGCATCGGGTACCCAGGAGCGCCAGTACATTAACACGGCGGTAGAACTGATTCCTCCCTCCAGGATTTCATCCCAGCCAATCAGTTCCTTCCCTTTAGAGTGAAAGAATTTTTCCATGCGCTTCACAAAATAACTCTGCAGCTCTTCCACACTATTCAGCTGGTTGGCTTTCATCACTTCTTTGCAGGCATCGGATGCTGCCCAGGATGTTTTCTCTACTTCATCCGCACCGAGGTGAATGTATTTGGAGGGAAACAATGCGGCGATTTCTGAAAACACATCTTCCGCGAAAGTAAAAGTGGATTCGTTACAAGGGCAAATCGGTGTTGAAAACGTTTTCCCCCAACCGTTTTTACCACTGCATGTCAGGAAAGGATAAGCCCTGATAGCAGCCATCATATGGCCTGGCATATCTATCTCCGGAATAATTTCCACATGACGGGCAGCGGCATACCGGATCAGGTCTTTCATTTGTGCCTGTGTATAGAAACCTCCGTACAGCTCTTTGCCATCTTTCTTAATAATATGTTTGGTATCAATCGCCATATCAGGATTCTCCGCAGCTTTCTTCATACATATCGAGTCCTGGTCGTTGAATGTTCTCCAGGCTCCCTGTGCAGTCAGCAGCGGATACTTTTTGATTTCTATACGCCAGCCCTGATCGTCGGTCAGGTGAAGATGAAGCTTGTTCATCTTGTATAGCGCCAGCAGATCGATGAATTTTTTGAGATAGTCCAGCGAAAAGAAATGCCGCGCTACATCGAGGTGCATACCGCGCCAGCTGTACACGGGATGATCCTGTATGCTAACAGCTGGTACTGCTACCCGCTGATGCTTACTTCCCTGCGCCTGCTCTATATCCGCCGGCATCAGCTGCCGCAGGGTTTCTATTGCCCGGAAAAAACCTGTTGCTGTTCTGGCTGTCATGATGAGCTGCTGCTCACTGATGTCCAGCGTATAGTCTTCTTCTCCGGCAAGTGCCGGATCCTGCTTCATCACAATAGTGCCTTTTACCGGTTTGGCCGCTGTTTTCAACTGTTTCCCCAGCGCTTCCCTCATCAGGGCCTGTAGTTGTGTGGTCTCGGTAATGTAGGCAGATGGATTTGCAGGCAGTACCAATCCGGTAGCGGGTGTGATGACAAATTCCCCCGTCCGGGCCAGTAGCTGCTGTGGATAAGGGATCAGCGGGTATCTTGGCGACTGTGCCAATGTTCCCTGCAGCAGCAGGCATAGTACGCCTGCCAACCAGAAATGTTTCGTCATAAGTTGTATCTGTTAAAGCATGATTCCAGAGAGCAAACGTAATAAGATTTGCTGCTGAAACCTGATGTGATCTTCGCTAATACTGCGGCTAAATTGTGCTAATCCCTGTATTCATCTATCTTCAGTAACCTGAAAAACGTTTCTTCCGATAATTCAGTTACCTGCCCGGGCCCGAGTGTTCCCAGTTGCAGATCTTCAATAGCGGTACGTATCAATCGCTGGCAGCGGTGCTTCACCGCTCCTGTCATTTTCCGCACCTGGTGATATTTCCCTTCCGTAAGCGTAATCTCCAGCCAGGTATGCGGCGCCCGCTCGGGCCAGATCCGCGGATCGTCGGGCTCCATATCCACCGCAGGCGCTGGTACAATCGCCACCCGTTGCGGTATCGCCAGATGATCGGTGGTAGCGGTTACCGGTATAGTCACGCCTGTTCTCAGGCGTTCGAGCGTGGCATCAGTCACCGCTCCTTTTACTCTCACGTGATAGCTCCGCTCATGTGGCTTTACTCCCTGAAATAAAAGCCGTGTTACTTTTTTATTCGTAGTGAGTATCAGCAGGCCTTCGGAATGACTGTCCAGCCGCCCCACCGCATGCGTCCCCTCCGGAAAATCGAAGTCCAGATCACCCAACAACCTTACCCTTACATCGCTCACAAATTGTGATACCATGTTATACGGCTTGTTAATAATGAAATACCTGTGCATGCCTGTCTATATAAGTAATATATCAATTCTGTAAGCCTGTACCAGCTGTTGCCGGTGTGACCAGGAAAACACGGTAAAATAGCCATCCTGTGAGGCTACGAGTGCATATGAATCGGGTTGGTCGTGTACAAACTGGGCGGCAGACAGGTGCCGGGTACCTCCCAGCGCAGAAGGATGCAGCAACATGGGCTCTCCGCCTTCCACGGGCTCTGTCAGCAATACTTTATCGATCGGACGGGCATCCCGGGCGCGTGTAATCTTCGCACCAAAGGCCAGCAGTTCCTGCCGGTCGTTCACAATGGTAGCACCGTCAACCGCGGTAAGACCGGTTATATTCTCCACTTCCCTTCTCAGGGCATTCTGCCAGAAGATCTCCGTAACGCTTTTACCGTCATATTGCAGCAAATCTGCTACCCCTGAAAAGGCCGGCGATATAGGATATTGCAGCGGATGTATGATCGATTCCCGCCAGGCATCGCTGCCGGAGGGCGTTACCAACAGTATCCCACCCCGTTTATGTGCCCTCATGGATACCGCAATCTGGATCAGTACATTCACATTGTTATTCCATAAACAGGTAGGAGTAAGTCCCAGCAGGGATTTGAGGATAGGCGGGCTATCCGGCAGCAGTCCGCTGTTTTCATTGACTACTTTCACCTGGTCTCCTCTCAGCATGGCCACATTGGTGAATTTGCCGAGGCCTGCGGCCCTGCGGTGTTTCACCACCAGCAATCCGGGTTCTGATACATCCAGTACAAAACACAAGTTAGGCAGCTTAATGGTGGTACCCCATACATAGAGGTGATCGTCCTCTGCACCGGGCCACACGCCTACATGAATCCCTGCCCGTTCCACGCCGGGTCCCAGTTTGGTAAGCAGCTGCGGCGTGAGTAATATGGGTTCCTCAAACAGCAAAGGCTTGCCTGCATGCGATGGCGGCAGAAAAGCCAGCGATATGCGGATCGGGTTGCCTTCTTCTTTACGCAAACTGGCCCAGAATGCCACGTCTATCATCTTTTCCACCTGACGCGCAGTGGGTACCACGGCCAGATCATCTTCGCCATTCTCCTGCGCAGCCGAAAGATGCTTCCGGAAATGCGCTTCTATTCTGTCAGACACCTTGGCGGCTGCCTGATATGTTGCTTCATTAACTATTTCCATAACCAGTCAAAAATAAGAAAAAAGGAGCTAGTGATTAGCGGCTGATAACCGGTACGCTACCATCAGCTGCTAAAATACCACCATGTCTGGTGAATTTAGCGCTAAACTGGTGTTACATAATACTTTAACTTGCTGTTGTTGCAACCACGTATGGAAACAAGTGCCTACAATGAAAGAATACTTTTATTGCGCCTCGCCGAAGGCAATGACGACGTATTCGCTGACCTCTTCCACCATTACCGCCATCGTATATACAGCATAGCACTCCGCCTGCTGGGTGAACCCGCTCAGGCAGAGGATGTTGTACAGGATGTATTTATGAAGATGTGGCAGAAACGTGATGCCCTTCATGAAATCAGTCATTTTAAAGCATATCTCTTTACTGTTACACGGAATCATATTTTCGCCTCCCTGAAACTACTGGCCCGGGAACAACTGATGGAATCCGAGCTTTCTGTAGCCATGGCTGCCCCGCAGCGGGAAACACCCATGATCAACAAGGAATATGAACAGATATTGGAACACGCTATCGCCCAACTGCCGCCGCAACAAGGCCTGATATACCGGCTCAGTAAGGAGGAAGGGCTGAAAAGAAATGAAATCGCGGAGCGGTTGCAATTATCGCCCGAAACAATTAAGGCCCACCTGGCCCATGCTATGCGCTCTATCCGCGCTTTCTGCCTGGCCCGGATGGACCTTAACACCTTCCTTATATTAATATGGATCTATTGCTAAAATTTTTTTCCGGGTGCATTAACCCTTTTTTGAGTTTTTTCTCTCTCTTATATTAAGCAACCAATATCAAATTATCTGACCATGGCAGTATCCCGTTTCAGGTACTTGTTTAATCGCTATTACACCGGGCTGTGCACCCCGGAAGAAAAACAGGAATTTCTGCTCATGGTGGAACAACCGGCATACGATGAGGAGCTCAAACTGCTGCTCGATGATTTGTTGCTGAATGCCGACAACAACGACCGCATGCCCGATGATACAGCGGATGCCATGCTGCAGCAGATCATGCAGTCTGCTGCTCCGGACCTACGCGTACGGCGGCTTTTCCCATGGAAGAAGGCAGTCATTGCAGCATGCGTATTAGTGGTAGCTGGTATCGCAGGTTACAAACTGCTGACTCGTCAGCAGCGCCACGCCGCCACGATAGCTGCTCAGCACATGCCGCGGCATAAAGATGAACATGCCCGGCTGGTACTGGACAACGGCGATGTAATAGATCTGGAGCAGGATACGCTTGCCACAGTGAACGTGCAAAGCGGTGTATCCGCCAGCAGAAACGGGAATCAGCTCGTTTACAGCAACCAGGCGGTTACGCCTACTATGAATACCGTTTACACCACAAAAGGAGGCACCTACCGCGTGATACTCCCCGATGGTAGCATTGCGTGGCTGAACGCCGCCTCGTCGATCCGCTTTCCTACTGCTTTTACAGACAGTATCCGGGAAGTGAATATCCAGGGAGAAGTATACTTCGATGTAGCCGCTAAAGCCGGCCAGCCGTTTTATGTAAAAGCCGCCGCCATGAAAGTGGCGGTGCTCGGAACGCGCTTTAATATTATGGCCTACGAAGAAGAAAACAACATCTGTACCTCTCTGCTGGAAGGAGCTGTAAATATTATCAGCGGCTACGCTGTAAAACATATGCAGCCAGGGCAACAGGCGCTGGTAAACCGGCAGCACGATGGTATCAGCATCAGCAACGCAGACGTGGAATCGGCCGTAGCCTGGAAGGATGGCCGGTTCGAATTCAACGGCAATATTAAAAGCATTATGCGGGAACTCGCCCGCTGGTATGATGTACAGGTGGTATTCGAAGGAGAGATTACCAATAAATCGTTCGGTGGTTCATTTTCCCGGCAAGACAAACTAGCAGATATCTTAGAAAAACTCGAATTAACAGGAAGTATTCATTTCAAACTAACAAACAACATCATTACCGTAAGTCCATAGTCAACCGTAATCTTTTGTTATGAAAAAACGTATAGTCAACCAAAATCGATTTAGTAGCTAAAAGCTGGCTACTGGCTGTTTAGCGGCTTCTTAAATCCGGTCTGTGAATGATATGCTTATGGCGACAGGTACGTCCTGGCCATGCTATGTCATCGCTTTCCGCATCCATCAAAATTCAAACATTCCTCTACAATGATGCAAACTATCCACAATCCACGCCCCGGTGGGTGTCGTGTTCTTTCCGATCCGAAACTGATACGCTGTATGAAATTCATTTTCGTACTGCTGTTGTCGACCGTTCTGCAGGCATCGGCAGCCAGCTATGCGCAACAGGTGACGTTACATGTTAAATCTGTATCGCTGCTGGAAGTGTTTAAAAGCATCCGCCAGCAAACCGGATACGTGTTCGTATTCGATGTACAGATGATAGACAATGCACGGCCTGTTAGCTGTTCAATGGATGCTGTTCCTATAGAAAAGGCCCTGGAAGAGGTTTTTAGAGATCAACCCCTGGCCTGGTCCATCGTCAGTAAAACAATTATTATTAAAAAGAAGTCGGGCAGTCCTGTCAGGACTGAAGCGGCGCCGGAACGCGTTAAGATCAAAGGGCAGGTAACGGAAAGCAACGGCAATCCGATGGTGGGCGTGACGGTAGTCAATAAGAACCGCTCCGCCAATGCGCAAACAGACGACCTCGGCATTTTCACGATCGAGGCTAATATCGGCGACAGCCTGCTCTTCACCATGATAGGCATGCTGCCGCAAACCGTTGCCGTAAAGAGTGAAAAGCTGATTAAAATAGTGATGCAACCGAAAGTATCTGATGTGGGAGAAGTAGTGGTGGTAGCCTATGGTACACAGAAGAAAACCAGCATGGTGAGTGCAGTAACCAGCATTAATCCCAAAGAGCTGAAAGGCCCTACCAGCAACCTCACCACCATGCTTGCAGGCCGCCTGTCGGGCGTTATCTCCTACCAGCGCAGCGGAGAGCCCGGTCAGGATAACGCCAGTTTCTTTATCCGCGGTATCACTACTTTCGGCACCGGGAAAGTGGATCCGCTGATACTCATCGATGGGATGGAATCCAGTACGAACGACCTGGCCCGTTTGCAACCCGATGATATTGCCGGTTTCTCCATCCTGAAAGATGCCACTGCGTCCTCGCTGTATGGCGCCAGAGGTGCTAACGGCGTGGTGTTGGTGAGCACCAAATCAGGCGTTGAAGCCAAAACATCGTTGAATGTACGCTACGAAAACTCCCTCTCCAGCAATACCCGCAACTTCAAATTCGCGGATAATATCACCTACATGAAACTGGCGAATGAAGCCATCCTTACCCGTCACCCGCTGACGGATGTGCAATATTCCCAGTCGAAGATCGATCACACTGCCGCCGGCGACGACCCGCTACTGTATCCCAACAACAACTGGATCAAGCAGCTGATCAAAGATTATACAGTGAACCGGAGAACGAACTTTAATCTCAAAGGAGGCGGAAAAGTAGCACAGTTCTACATTTCCGGCACTTACAATATAGATAACGGTGTGCTGAACGTAGATCACCGCAATAACTTCAACAGCAACATCAAACTAAAAAATTACAACCTGCGGTCTAATGTCAATATCAATCTAACTCCTACCACACAGGTTGTTGTACGCACTTACGGCCAGTTCGATGATTATAATGGTCCGGTTGGCGGCGGTGCTGCCCTGTTCAACCAGTCTGTGTGGGCCAACCCGGTGATGTTCCCGGCAGTATATCCTGCCAGCTACGCTCCGGAACTCAAGCATCCATTGTTTGGTAACGCCGTAAAGCCCGGCTCCCCCAGCGATCCCGGCAATGGCTCCAATCTTTACAACAACCCATATGCGAACTCCGTTTCCGGCTACCAGCAGTACAATACCTCTACCCTGCTGGTACAACTGGAATTGAAACAGGATCTGAAATTCCTGCTGCCCGGCCTCAGCGCCCGGGCCATGGGTTATACCGACCGTTACGCCTACTTCGATGTAACGAGGCAGTATACGCCCTATTTCTACACCATGAAATACGATCAGTACACCAAAACACCTGCGCTCACCTCGCTCAACACCAATGGAACGGAGTATCTGAACTACTCGCCGGGCGACAAGCGCCTGAATACTACCGCTTATATGGAAGCAGCAGTTAACTACAACCAGCAATTCAATAAGGTACACAACGTATCCGGTATGCTCATCGGCCTGGTGCGCAACTATCTTACTGCCAACGCCGGTACGTTGCAAACGTCGCTGCCCCACCGTAACATGGGCGTGTCGGGCAGGTTCACGTACGACTACGATAACCGCTACCTCGCTGAACTGAACTTCGGCTATAACGGGTCCGAACGTTTTGCCAGCAGTCACCGCTTTGGTTTCTTTCCTTCCGCCGGAATCGCCTGGAACCTGCAGAATGAAAAGTTCTTTAAACCGCTCACACGTACGATCGACAAACTCAAGCTGCGCGCCACTTATGGCCTCGTAGGGAACGATCAGATCGGAAATGAGAACGACCGCTTTTTCTACCTCTCCGATGTGAATATGAACGACGCCGGCAAAGGAGCTACTTTCGGAGAAAGGAAAAGCTACTCCAGACCAGGCGTATCCGTAAACCGCTACGAAAACCGTGAAATCACCTGGGAAAAATCCTACAAGACCAACCTCGGTATGGAGCTGGGTTTATTCCACGCCATGAACATCCAGCTGGATCTTTACCGGGAACACCGCACTAACATCCTGATGACGCGCAGTACGATCCCTGCTACGATGGGCCTCAACTCTCCTATCCAGGCTAACGTGGGCGAGGCATCCGGACAAGGGGTGGATCTCGCTGTCGACTATACGAAAAGTTTCCGCAACAGTGCATTCGTACAATTCCGCGGCAACTTCACCTATGCCACCAGCAAGCTGCTGGTGAATGAAGAACCGAAATACCCCGAGCCCTACCGCTCCAGGGTAGGCCAGCCACTGTCGCAGGTATTCGGCTACATCGCTGAACGGCTTTTCGTGGACGATCAGGAAGTAGCTAACTCCGCTTACCAGAACTGGGGCCAGCCGGTATTGGGCGGCGATATCAAATATCACGATGTGAACGGCGACGGTAAGATCTCCGAGGCCGACATGGTGCCGATTGGATTGCCCACCACGCCTGAAATTACCTATGGCTTTGGTTTTTCCTTCGGTTACAAACAACTGGATCTGAGCTTCTTTTTCCAGGGCTCCGCACGTTCTTCTTTCTGGATAGAGCCCTACCTGGTTTCCCCGTTTGTATTGAATGGAGGCGGCCAGCACGGCCTGTTACAGGCGATCGCCAACGATCACTGGAGCGAAAGCAACCGGAATTTATATGCCTTCTGGCCCCGGTTGAGCGATCAGTTCAACTGGAACAATCTTCAGAAATCCACGTGGTGGATGCGCAGCGGCGACTTCCTCCGGCTGAAATCTGTGGAGCTGGGGTATACCTTCCCGAAAAGCCTGCTGAACAGGGCGCACATCACCAACGCCCGCATCTATGCCAATACGCTCAACCTCTTTGTGCTGAGCAAATTCAAGACCTGGGATCCTGAAATGGGAGGTAACGGTCTCGGCTACCCGGTGCAACGCGTCATCAACCTCGGTCTGAATATCGGCCTTTAATTCACGTATAATAATGTCAGATATGAAAATACAATACGCCATCACTTATAGCACCGTTGCCCGGTGGGCCTTTTGTCTGCTGCTGCTTTTACCGGCGCCCGCCTGTAAAAAGTTCCTGGATGTGATCCCGGATAACGTGGCTACCATCGATAATGCTTTCACCATGCGTGCGGAAGCGGAGAAATATCTTTTCACCTGCTATTCCTATTTGCCCACCAGCAGCGATCTATCTACCAATCCGGCACTGCTGGCCGGCGACGAGTTCTGGATGGTAGAGCCCTACAGCACCAATGACGCGCCCTGGCAGATCGCCCGGGGATTTCAGAATGCCAATACGGTGCAGCTGTCGAAATGGACCGATTATTTTAAAGCACTGCGCGATTGTAACATCTTCCTGGATAATATAAATAAAGTAGTAGACCTCCGGCAGGCAGAAAGAAGCCGCTGGATCGCGGAAGTAAAATTCCTCAAAGCTTATTACCACTGGCTGCTGGTTCGTATGTACGGGCCTGTTCCTATCATCGACCACAACCTGCCCATCGCCAGTTCCGCTGAAGCCACCAAGGTAACCAGGCTGCCGGTAGATACTGTTTTCAGTTATATCTCCAACCTGATAGACACCGCTGTGGTGGACCTTCCGGATATCATCGCCGACCGCTCTACGGAACTCGGGCGTATGACCAAATCCATTGCATTGTCTATCAAGGCAAGGGTGCTCGTTACTGCCGCCAGCCCGCTGTTCAACGGCAATACGGATTATATGGGTTTCAATAGTCCGGATGGTAAACCTTTCTTCAACAACGCCTATGATGCCGGGAAATGGACAAAAGCCGCAGACGCCTGCAAGGCTGCCGTTACTTCCTGCGAAAGAGTGGGCATGGTATTGTATAGCTTCAATCAGCTGGGGGTAACGTTGTCGGATACACTGACCCGGCAAATGTCGATCCGCAACGCCACCTGTGAAGAATGGAATCCGGAAATCATCTGGGACAATCCCAACAGCACCACGCACGAAATACAGCGCCAAGCCCTGCCCCGCCTGGATCCGTCGAGGATCAGCAACGAATCGGTGCTGGGCAGCCTGGCGCCCACCATGAAAATCGCCGAATTGTTTTATACCGACAAAGGCATACCTATCACCGAAGACCTTACCTGGGACTATAACAACCGCTTCAGGCTGAGAACCGCTACCCATGACGAAGGCGAGTTGATACAGGAAGGCTACACTACCGCTTCGCTGCATTTTAACAGGGAGCCCCGCTTCTACGCGGATCTGGCATTCGACGGTGCGGTGTGGATGATGCAGAAAAAAACTTTCCATATCGAATCCAAAGCCGGTCAATGGCAAACCAGGAAAAACATCTACGATAACAATGTCACCGGTTACTTCGCGAAGAAGCTGGTGAACTGGAAAGATGAGATCCTCGAAGGACAGGGTGTGTACATAGAAGCGCACTCCTGGCCGGAAATGCGCCTGGCCGATTTGTACCTGCTCTATGCAGAAGCGCTCAACGAACAGGGCGGACCGCAGCCGGATGCTTTCAAATATATCGATAAAGTAAGGGCCAGAGCAGGCTTGCAGGGCGTACAGGCATCCTGGGGCAGCTACTCCCGCCAACCTACCAAATTCGCTACCAAAGAAGGTTTCCGCCAGATCATACAACAGGAACGACTCATTGAACTGGCCATGGAAGGTTCCCGCTTCTGGGATCTCCGCCGCTGGAAAAGGTGTATGGAAGAACTGAACAAACCCGTTACCGGATGGGATGTGGATCAGTCGGATCCGACCTTCTATTATCGTATCAGAACATTATACCGCCAAAGCTTCCAGACGCGCAATTACTTCTGGCCGCTGGATAGCTGGGAACTGCTCAACAATCCTAAGCTGCTCCAGAACTTCGGCTGGTAACCATCTTCCTGACATTTAATTATCATACGTATGAAAATTCATCATCTTCTTATAGGTTTACTACTGGCTGCCGGCTGTACCAAAGAAACACATCAACCCGTTGACGGCGCAGGCAATAAACCGGGGGTAGTGTCCAATGTAGCCGTCACCAATATGGCCGGTTCTGCAAAGATTACCTACAGTCTTCCCGATAATAAAGACATCCTTTACGTAAAAGCCATGTATAAGCTCAATACAGGCGAACAACGGGAGATCAGGTCATCTTACTACAACAATTTCCTCATCGTGGATGGCTTTGGCGACACCACCACACACGAGATCAACCTCTATGTGGTTAGTCGCGGTGAAGTAGCATCCGATCCTGTTGAGACCAGCGTTAAACCGCTGTCGCCACCGATGATAAAAGTGCGGCAGTCGCTGACGCTGAAGCCCGATTTTGGCGGTATCAACATCTCCTTCCTCAATGAAGATAAAGCCGATGTAGCCATTGTAATGCTGGCGGCCGATTCCACCGGCGCCCTTAACCAGGCAGATGTGCATTATACCAAGCTGGCTTCAGGCAACTATTCTGTGAGGGGATTCTCTGCGCAGAAAAGAAAGTTTGCGCTGTATGTACGGGATCGCTGGGGCAACCAGTCGGATACCATTCAACAGGATATGACACCTTATTTTGAAAAGTTGCTCGACAAGAACAAATTTAAGGAGGTGAAATTACCGGGAGATGTGGACTATGGCTGGGGCCTGCCCATTCCCAATCTGTGGAATGGCACCCTCTGGCACTCGGCAGATAAGCTCGACGGCATGCCGATGTGGATCACATTCGACCTCGGCGTAACGGCGAGGCTCAGTCGTATTGCACTCTGGCAGCGCCCGAACGAATGGATATACCTGCAGAACAACCTACGGCAGTTTGAAATCTGGGGATCCGTTAACCCCGCTTCAGACGGTAGCTGGGGTAGCTGGACGAAGCTGCTGGAACACACCGTGATCAAGCCTTCCGGCCTGCCGGTAGGACAAACCACCCAGGACGATAAAGATGCGGCGGCCGCAGGCGAGCAGATGACCGTACCACTGGATGCACCTAAAGTACGGTACATCCGGGTGAAGGTTATCCGTACCTGGACCGATGGTGGCTATGCTGCCAATATCCAGGAAATGAAATTCTGGGGAAACGATCAGTAATCATCATCTAAAAAAATCTTATGCGCATTACCAGCCTGATACTATACGCTCTCCTGCTCGTTGCTGTGATCAGCAGTTGCCGCCGGCAGGACGATTATAAAAAATACATAAAAAACGGCGAGGTGCTCTACACCGGCAAGGCCGATTCCCTGCAGGTGCATTCCGGCCGCAACCGGGTACAACTCACCTGGCTGCTGATTGCCGATCCTAAAGTGAGCCGCTCCATGATTTATTGGAATAACCACCGGGATTCCGCTGCCATCAATATCAAACGGACCTCCGGTGTAGACACGATCCGTTTCTTCGTCAACAACCTGGAGGAACGCGCTTATACTTTTGAGGTATATAATTTTGATAAAGATGGTAACATATCCGTTAAATCAGAAGCCAATGGATTTGTGTATGGTAGTTTTTATGAAGATGCCCTGCTGTCGAGAGCTTTCAGTAAAGCAGAAATGAAAAACGGGAATGCTGAAATCTCCTGGGTAAATATCGATACTACGGGCGGAATGATTGGTATGGAATTGCAGTATACCTCCTCCGACAATGTATTGCACGACACCATCGTTCCTGCTCATCCGAAAGACCAGGTAACGGTACTGGCCAATTACCTTTCGATGAGCACCTTCAGCTACCGCTCCCTGTATATGCCCGATCCTGCTGCTGTGGACACTTTTTACACCAAATTTGAAACAAAGAATGTAAAGGAAGATATTACGGCGAAGTATATACTAAATCCCGGTGCGCCTTTCGACCTGGACAGCCAGCAACCGTTTGGTGGCAGGTTTGGCCAGGTAAAAAGCTGGAATTATAACAGTGAAGCACAACGCAACGGCACCTACGACAACATCGGCGGCCAGGGCCGGCTTACCCTGTGGATCTGGGATAATGGCACCATCACCAATGGTAAGATCTATCAGACCTTTACGCTCCCTGCCGGCGAGTATCGCTTCGAAGCCGACATTTCCAACATCGACAATACGCTGGAGAATACCTACCTCGTTGTGGCAGCCGGCAACAATCTGCCCGATGTAGACCAGGTAGGCACGGCCCTCGGATCAGCACGGCTTCGCGACAATAATACCAAATACGTATCGGCAGGTTTCAGTCTTACTGCGCCCACTACGGTTACCGTAGGCTTGTTAGGAACGTATACCTCGCCTGCCGAGCAAACCGTAAGGGTGAATAAGGTGGTATTGATCAGAGATAAGTAGCAAACCTTTTCTCCTGCCATTTGTTCTTTTGATAAAAACGCTCATGAAGCCCGACATCAAAGTTAAAGTAACACCTGATGGCCCTTATGAAGTAAGTGGCGAAGTGCCGGTACGGATGGAAACAATCGGCACCAACGCAGATAAGGAGTCGGTGGAATGGATAAGCGGCAAAACCTTCACGCCGGAGGGAAATCCCTTTTACCTCTGCAGGTGCGGGCATTCCCGGCACAAGCCATTCTGCGACAACACTCACCGGCAGATCCGGTTCGACGGTACTGAAACGGCCGGACATGCGGAATATGTATCGGAGGCCGATCTTCTGGAGGGTCCCACCATGTTACTGACGGATGTACAGCACCTTTGTGCGTTTGCCCGGTTCTGCGACCCTAACGGGCAGGTATGGAGTACGGTAAACGACACCGACGATCCGGCTGCAAGGGAACAATTTGTTAAACAGGTAGGGCAATGCCCCTCGGGCCGGTTGGTGGCCTGGAATAAAGCCACCCAAACGCCGGTGGAACCCCACATGAAGCCCGCCATCGGTATTATAGAAGACCCGGCCAAAAAGGTGAGCGGCCCGATCTGGCTACAGGGTGGCATCGAAGTAACTGATGCCAATGGTGTAACCTATGAAATACGTAACCGGGTTACATTATGTCGCTGCGGCGCATCTGCCAATAAGCCTTTCTGCGATGGATCCCATGCGGCGATAAAGTTCAGGGACGAGATTGAGTAGAAGAGAACAATGGAGAATTGGGAATGAAGAATGAAGATAATGCAGCAGAGATAGTAAACGCGAAATTTAAATTCGCGTTTACTATCTTCGCTTTTATTCATAATTCCACATTCTTAACGCTTAATTCATATGAGGCTCCTCTTATCCTTTTTTACACTCCTCCTTGTCAACGCTTTACACGCACAAACCCGCAGCCTGTTTAATTTCCGCAACCTCGACGGATGGCATATTGATGTGCCGGACATGGACAAGGATCCCAAAGTTAAAACTCCGTTTATTCTCCGGGATGGCGTATTTGTGAGCCTGGCTAATCCGCAGGGCCATATTATAACTGACGCCAGCTATGAGAATTTCCGGCTGGAAGTACAGTACCGTTTCCCGGGTAAGCCTGGTAACTGCGGCGTACTGGTGTTTGCCTCCACCCCGAGGGTATTATATGGCATGTTTCCGAAATCGATAGAAGTACAGATGCAAAGCGGCGATGCCGGCGATTTCTGGTGTATTGGTGAAGACATTACCGTACCTGATATGGAAAAACGCCGCGGCCCCAAAAGCGAATGGGGCAGCGTAGATGGTAAAAAACGCCGCATCCTGAACCTCACCGACGGATCAGAAAAACCGCTGGGGCAATGGAACACCATGATTATCGAATGCGTTGGCAATGCCATCAAGGTATGGGTGAATGGAGACCTGGTGAATTACGGTACCCACGCCACTGCGCACAAAGGACAGATTGCCCTGCAGGCGGAAGGTGCTGAAGTGGAATTCCGGAAAGTGGATCTCACACCCATTAAGGCTTTTCATTAATGCTCTTCTCGGCTTTGGCCTTCTCCTGCTGCGCTTTTTTCTCCCGTTTAGCCTGTTTTTTGAAATAGCCGCGGAAAAGGAAATTGTGCCGTACGGCCATCATATTAGTATCCAGCTTGCCGGTGCTGGCTTCGAGGTTGTAAATCGTTTCTTTAAAGGCATCGGCCAGCAGGGTATCCTGGAGTAACATGCCAATCGGCGACTGGGCATCGTTCAGCCTGTTCTTAACTTCGGTGCTGGCATGCTTCAGTTCTTCCACTGTATGATTGGCGTTGGTAGCTACTGCCTGCATCTCGGTAACGGCTGCACGAAGTTTAGAAAATACAAGCGTGTCTGTCACCAGTTCGTTGGAAAGCACGCCTTTGTTTTGCAGCTTCGAAGCATAGGCCGATAAAGCGCCGGTTAGCTTACGGGTGTTATTCACTGCATCATCTAAACCGGCAATAGTGGTGTTCAGATTATTGTACATGGTATCGTTCGTCAGCAGCTTACCCAGGGTGCCCTTGCCTTCCACCAGGCCTTTGGTAAGCACTTTGAGGTTACTGGTAATCTCTACCAGGCTTTTATTATTGACCTGCAGGGTGTTCATAATTTCTTCGGTACTCAACCCGCTTCCTACTGTCAGCTGATCGCCATTCTCTATCACCGGCAGTTCCGGTGATCCGCCGGAGAGCATGATAAGCTTGTTGCCCATCAGTCCATCCGAACTAATACGGGCTGTTACATCCTTATGAAGGTATTGCTGTGCATCCTGGTCTATGCTCATCAACACCAGTATCTGGTTGGTACTCAGAAAACTGATCTTCTTTACAGTACCTATCTTTACGCCGGAATACAGGATATTGCGGCCAGCCGACAACCCATTCACATCCTTGAATACCGCTTTCACGGTAATTGACTTGTTAAACAGCTTCTGTTGCTTTCCCAATGTCATTACTGCTACTATGAAAATGGCGAGTCCGACTACCACAAAGATGCCAACAATAACAGCGCTTTTTTTATCTGATGCCATAAGCTATTGTATAAAGTTATAATCATAAAAACTCTTTACCAGCCCCTCTTTTTCTCTGAACACTTCTTCAAATGTACCCTGCCGGATAAACTTCCCTTCATCCATGACCATTATCCGGTCGCCCACTTCTTTGGCGCAGGTAAGGTCGTGGGTAATAATGATGGAACTGGTATTAAACCGCTCCTTCACCGCATTGATCAGCTTATTCAGCTCCATGCTGGTAATGGGGTCCAGTCCGGCTGTAGGCTCGTCATACAGCATGATTTCCGGCTGTAGTATGAGCGTACGGCCAATGCCGATACGTTTTTTCTGTCCACCGGAAAGTTCGGCGGGCAACTGGTTGATCGTTTCCGGCAACCCGATGGCATCCAGCACAATATCTACTGTTTTCCTGATCTGCGTTCTGGTAAGTTTGCGGTTGTTTCTTTTCAGCGGAAAGGCCAGGTTCTCACCTACCGTCATGCTGTCGTACAACGCGCTGCTCTGAAAAGAAAAGCCCACTTTCAGGCGTAATTCCCTCAGCGCCGCATCCCTCAGCTGATCCACCTCTTCGCCCAGCACATTCACCATCCCCGAATCAGGTTTCAGTAACCCGATGATAATTTTGATCAGCACCGACTTACCCGTTCCCGACCGGCCCAGTACCACGATATTCTCTCCCTTGAACAGCTCCAGGTCTATCCCCTGCAATACATGCTTCTCTCCGAAAGATTTATACAGATCTTTTATCCTGATCACCGCATTGTTCCTGTCTATCTCATGGCCATTTTTCATATTACCGCAGGGTGTTGAATACGTGAACAATCATAACTTCTTCAATAAATATCAGGAACATGGAAACGATCACCGAAACGTTGGCTGCTTTACCTACTCCCATCGTACCCTGACTGGCATGATATCCCTGGTAGCAGCTGACGATCCCAATCGTGAAACCATATATAATGGACTTGGTTAATGCGGTAGCGTAATCCAGGAAAGTGATCTGGGTAAAGGCACTATCGAAGAACGCGATGAAGCTGGTTTGTTCATGCGCATGTACATCTACATAGGAACCGAGGCAACCGATCAGTCCATTGTAAAACATCAGCAGCGGTAAACATATAGTCATGGCCGTTACCCTGGTTACTACCAGATAACGGAAAGGGTTAATCGCAGATACCTCCATAGCATCGATCTGTTCTGTCACCTTCATGGAGCCCAGCTCTGCTCCTATGCTGGAGCCTACTTTACCGGCGCAGATAAGCGCGGCAATGAGCGGAGCCAGCGCCCTGACAACGGCAATAGCCACGAGGGAGGGCAGCCAGGCAGTAACGCCAAATTCAGATAAGGTAGGCCGCGATTGTTCAGTAAACACCACGCCGGTAATAAATCCCGTTACCGTTACCAGGGCGAGTGATTTGTATCCCACCTGGTAACACTGGCGCACAAATTCGCCCCATTCAATGGGCGGCCGGAATGTTTCCCGGAAGAAGCGGGCAACAAAAACAGCAATCTCATAGAACCGGAGAAAGAAACCATCAATCCTGGCAGTGATGACCGGCTTGTCCTTTTCGTTGGTAGAATTCATCTTGGTGCAATGCTTACACTAAATTACAATTCTATGCCGCTTTTGTTAAATAACCAACTATTAAATATCAGATCCGTTTACAGCGGCGTTGGAAAAATAACCAGACACCTGCCACGGTTGCTATATACAGGAATATTAATCCGGTAAATATCTTCCTGCATAAATATCCTGTTATAGTTGTACAGTGATCCCACCAAAATAATTCCGGCCGGGAGCAGGATTATAATAACGGTTACCGAAAGCATTCAGGTCATTTCCCAAACTGTATTTTGTATTTAACAGGTTATCTGCTCCCAGTTTCAGCAGGAGGCTCCAACGGGTATGTAAAGGTACCTTCCAGCTAACGCTGGCCTGTAAAAGATGATAACTTCCTGCATAAGCACTGTTGGCATCGTTCAGCGGAATACGGTCTGTAAAATTGTGCCGGGTAAATAAAGTAATATTTGAAGGAAAGCGCCATAACAGGCTACTTATCAATACATGTTGAGGTACGCCTGTAAGCCTGTTCCCGGAGTAATCCTTGCCGGCGCTAATATATTCAACGAAATTGAAATCGCTGAAGGTATACGCTTCCTGCCATTGAATGCCCTGCAGGGCGCCCTGCTTACGGGGTTTCATCAGCCACCACATTCCCTGCAATTCAATCCCTTTCTGATGCACACCGCCTGCATTTGCAAAATACTCCTGGTCGCTGGCGTTGCTGCGCTTCACAATGGCATGTTCCATCTGGTAGTAAAACAAGCCCACATCCACCGTTGCCCGGCCACTGGCTGCGGCCGCCCGCAGTCCTGCTTCATAGTTCCAGCCGGTTTCCGGCTGGAGTGCCGTATTGATGATATTATCAGAGGCCAGCACCTCTGCGGTGGCAGGCGGCGAATAGCCCCTGCTTACGGTCAGCCGGCCGGTAAGACCGGGCGTGAACAGGTAAGAAAGCGATAACCGCGGCATCAGCTGCGGTGTGAAATTAACTTTCGTATGTCCATTCCTGTTATAACCATATCCGTAGTAGTTGATACTGGCGGCAGCTTCAAATGTAAAATAACCCAGGTTCCCCTGAAAGCGGGTAAAGAAGAAATACTGGCTGGCATCCAGCTTGTTGGCTGCCTGAACGGTATCCCGTTTTCCCTGCCGGTTGCCATAGTTCATCACGTCGGTGGTAGTACGCTGCCACTCCACACCATTCAGCCACTTCCACTGGAAATGCTGCTCCGGCCGGTTGATCCATTGCAGGTACGTCCGGAAGCCGGCGCTGTTTTCATCCCTTACTTCGTAGTTGGTGATAAAGGGATTCTCGAAATGGGTATTGGAACCGAATACGGTCAGCACATGTTGCAAACGCGGGCTGAACTGTGCTTCGTGTACCAGTCCGCCAAAGAAAGTACGGTTGTAGATCCCGGCCTTTTGAGCGATGGCATCCGGCCTCGCAGCACGGGGATTGGCATCGAACTGAGCCTGGGTAAGACCGCCTGGTGTGCGATATGCCAGGTCCGAATAAAATGCGAGCAACTTCAATGAATAACCTGGCCGGTATTCCCAGCGTTGCACAGTTTGGGTATACGAGCGTCTCATGGCGGTATTCTGGCGGTACCCGTCGGCGCGCTGGTATCCCTGAAATACCTGGAGCTGATAATTACGCCACTGCTGCTGATAAGATACATCGCCATGAAACAGGCCATAGCTGCCTCCCTGCAGGTTCAGGCGCAGCAGCTGCGTATCAGCCGCGGCCGGCGCCAGATCCAGTCTTATCACACCGCCCGAGTTAGCGCCAAACATACTTCCATCCGGCCCTCTCAACACCTCGGCTCCTGATATGGCGTCCGGGTCTACGAGGTTCAGGTAGGTATTACCACCGGCATCGGTCAGCGGAATTTCGTTGGCGTATATTTTAATATTGCGGATGCCAAATGGAGAACGGAGCAAACTACCTCTGATGGATAAACGATAACTTCCCGGCGAACGTTCCTCCATCCTTAATCCTGGCACCGCATTAAACGCAGGCAACAGTGAAGAGCCCTGTTGTATCCGGATATCTGCCGGCGAAAGCACACTCACAGCAGTGGGTATACGTTGCAGGCTGGCATGTGAATAATACGATTGTACTTCTACCTCCGGTAGCTGCCGGAGCGTGTCTTGCTGTTGCGCCTGTGCACATACAGCAAAGGATAGCATGGTTATTAAAATGCCTGCTGGCAGAATACGCATTTTGATAGCTGTTCTTTTCTTTTGGTAGTCACGGTCATTCAGCGGGTTAAGTTATAACTATTTCTGTTTATTGCCGGGTTATTTGTGAAGAAGACCCGCCGGCTGCTTTATATTTCAATATATTTACCCGCCAATTCGCTATCATGAAAAGATCTATCCTTTTTCTGGCGGGCATGATTGCCGCCTGCCACACCGCTACTACGCCTGCCAGTCAACCGCCGGCAGCTGATACTGTTAACACTCCCAAAGCGCCGGAGAAACCTATTCCGGCGACAGCCGGCAACGAGGTTGTATACAGAGACTCCGTGCCAGGCGACTTTAACGGTGACGGCCATACGGAAACAGCCACACTTGTACTCGTAAAAAAAGGACAAGGCAACCCGATGGAAGACGGGACACCGGATGAATACGCGGTGCAGTTTTCCGACAGCACACTGCCTGTGTTAAATATCGGCTGTTGCGAAGGAAAACTGTTTAACAAAAAAGATCTGAATAAAAATGGTACCGACGAGATCTGTACCATTCAGGCGCCGCCCAACGGTAACACCTATGAACTAACCGTATGGACCCTGGATAAAGGCAAATGGAAACCTATGGCCACCCCGTTGCTGCTCCCTACCGGCGGTGATCCTTTCTCTTTTGAAGACTTTGCCAAACGTGTTTTCGTTCAGAACGATACCCTTTATTACCTGGAAACAGACCTGAATGATGAAAACTTACGCCTGGTGAAAAAACCAGCTAAACTGAATCAAGTAATACCTGAACAATAACCTGAATAAATATTGATAACCAATTAGATAATGAAAAACAACTGGTTTAAAGCTTTAAGTCCTCACATAGGGGCATTATTGATATTTATAGTGCTTTCCTTCGCTTTTTTCAGCCCGGTGCTGGAAGGAAAAGAGTTATTGCAATCGGATATGATGCATTACAAAGGGATGCAGAAAGAGGCAGCTGATTACTATGAAAAAACCGGCGACATTCCGTTATGGACCAACAGTATGTTTGGTGGGATGCCCACCTATGTGATCTACACCGGACCATCCTCGAACAAGATCGGGATGCTCAACAAATTACTCACCCTTTACCTGCCCAACCCGGTGAACATGCTTTTTGTACTGATGATGGGCATGTACGTATTCCTTTGCGTACTGGACATCCGTTACTGGATCAGGATACTGGGCGCCGTAGCTTATGGTTTTGCCACCTTTACCATTGTAAGTATAGATGCAGGGCATATCACCAAGGTAATGGCGATGGCCTATATAGCACCGGTACTGGGTGGTATGATACTTACCTACCGCGGAAAATACCTCGCTGGTGCTGCGCTGACGGCCCTCGCTGCGGCTGTTCAGATCTACAACAACCACCCGCAGATTACTTATTATACCCTCATCATCGCGATATGCCTTGCCGCAGCAGCCGGCGTGAAAGCATTCAGGGAAAAACAACTGCCGGCTTTCTGGAAGGCGTCCGCCGCGATCGCCATCGCCGGTATACTGGCGGTGCTTCCGGCGATGGACAACCTGCTGATTATGCAGGAATATACCCGCTACTCTATGCGGGGCAGCCAGTCGGAGCTTACCCTGAACCAGAAAGACAAGGAAATAAAAAAATCAGGCGGCCTTGATATCGACTATGCTTTCCAGTGGAGCTATGGCAAAGGAGAAACGTTTACCCTGTTGCTGCCTCACCTGGTAGGCGGTTCTACCTCGGAGAAGTTATCCGTCAATTCAAATACCTATAAGGCATTGACCGATATCGGTGTTCCTGCAGAGCAGGCGGCACAGGCGGTCAATCAGCCATCGTGGCAGTTGTACTGGGGCGCACAGCCGTTTACGGCCGGCCCCGTGTATGTAGGCGCCATCATTTGTTGTTTGTTCGTATTGGCGTTGTTTATTATAAAGAGCTGGCATAAATGGTGGTTACTGGCGGCCACGATCATTGGTATCGTACTTAGCTGGGGCGCTAATTTCCCGGAGGTGAACGATTTCCTTTTCTACCATCTTCCCTTGTACAGCAAGTTCAGGGCGCCTACCATGGCGCTCGTGATCCCCCAGGTGACCATGGTGATCCTGGCCTGTATGGCGCTACAGGAGCTGCTATACGGGCAACAAACCAAAGAGTTCCTGATGCAGCATCTCCGGATGACGTTATATGTAACCGGCGGCCTGGTATTGTTGCTGGCGATTGGTGGCAGTATGCTTTATCCTTTCAGCGGTCCGGGCGACAGTAGTTTCCTTGCCCGCTATTCGCAAATGCTGGGGGGCGATGCACCGGCCGCGAGGCTCCTCGGCGCGTTGAAACAAGACAGAAGCAGCGTGCTCCGTGCCGACGGTATCCGCGCGCTGGCGCTGATACTTGTTGCTTTCGGCACTATGTGGTACTTCCTCAAAGGCAGGCTGAAAGCCAATTACACGGTGATGATACTCACCGCAGCCATCTTGTTCGATCTCTTCCAGACCGATAAAAGTTATCTGAATGAAAGTAATTTCTCCGAGCCCTCGCAGCTGGAAAGTTATATTGCTCCTTCTCCGGCCGACGAACAGATATTGCAGGACAAGGATCCTTACTACCGGGTGCTGAATGCTACCGTAAATCCATTCCTGGATGCCAACTGCTCCTACTTCCATAAGTCTGTGGGCGGTCAGAGCCCTGCCAAGCTATGGCTATACGAAGACCTGATTGAGCACCAGCTCTCCAAAAACAACATGGCAGTGTTCAATATGCTGAACACCCGCTATTTCATTGTGCCGGATCCGAAAACGGGTCAGCCGGTGGCCCAGCGCAACCCTGGCGCACTCGGGAATGCATGGTTTGTGAAAGCGATACAGCTGGTGCCGGACGCGAACTCGGAGATGAAAGCGCTCGACCATTTCAATCCGCGAGACACGGTTATCATCGACCAGCGCTTCACCAGAGCAGTAGCCGGGCATGAACCCGGAGCCGATAGTGCGGCGCACATTACCTTAACATCATACGGGCTTAACCAGCTGAAGTACAGCGCTGAAAACAGCCAGGCCGGTTTCGGTGTTTTCTCGGACATCTATTATCCTGCCGGTTGGAAGGCATACATAGATGGAAAGGAAGAACAGATCATTCGGGTAAATTATGCCTTAAGAGGACTTACCATCCCTTCGGGCAAACACGAAATCATATTTAAATTTGAACCTGCTACCTTTTTTACAGGAAGAAAAATATCCGGCGTGTCCTCCATTCTCCTGCTGATCGGTGTTGCCGCTTCGTTTATATGGAGCTTCCTGAAAAGCGTTAAGGCTAAAGAAAACTAATCAGGGTATATTCACTCCATCTAAAAGCCGTTCTGTCGGCAATGCGGCAGAACGGCTAAAATACTATCAGAAATCCTTTACCACGCATCATATAATACATTTTCACATACTTACAACTATTTGATCTGCAAATCATTGCAGGGGTATCCTTCGGTTCTCATTCGGTTCTCAGTTAAGTATCCTATACTCCATGATGTGGTAAGGCAGTCTCAGCTCCATGCCGAAACCAGTACTTTTTTCCCCATTGGAAAACTCCCGTTTGCTGCACATTTTTTTCTCCATCCGTACATAACAGGATTATTTTTTTCGAAACTCTCATTCACGATTCAGCCGACCCTGTAGTTTAAATGCTTTCTACTGCTCCTGGACACGTTTTTGCAGCGCCCGGATAATTTCAGACATAACGCCCTGCTGAAAAATGTCGACCAGGAACCCTTCGTTAAACCGGTCGCCCCGGATGGCGACGGTGAACAATTTGCATAAAGTAACGGCATCCTGTTTCGAATAATCGTAATTTTCATCATTCAGCATCTGAATTCCTTCCGCCCACTTCATCCAGTCAAAAACCGGCATAATGTCCAGGCTGGTAATAGCCTTTACAGTTTTGTTTACTATCTCCGCCTGAACCTGGTATGGGAAAGTGACGGTGCCGTCTTCCCGTTTTTCGCCACCTTTAAACCAGCCAAATTCCTTCGTTGCTGCAATTTCCGGCAACAGGCTGAACAGCTTTTCCCAGTCTGTCGGGCTTAATGTATTCAGATGCGCAGGAAGTGTTTCTATTGTTGCCATTGTTTTAAGAATTGAGATCCGGGAGCTTATACTATTGATTATTGCAAAGAAACGTAAAAGGAATCATTTCGTGTAGTCACTGATCCATCACAAAAGAAAAGTGCCCCTATACAGCCAGACAATCATCATATGACCAGTTGGAAAAATTATCTTACATTCATTTAAAGAGGAAATATCATGTACCGGAAACAAAATGTACCATGAAAACGCTGATCAATAACAAAGATTACGAAGGGATCAAAAAAGCGTTGACTGAAAACCCCTCGCTGGCCAATGAAGGCATCCCTTTTGACGAAGAGAATACTACCAAAGCCCATCCCCTGCATCGGATTTGTGATGCGGTATTTGCCCATACCATTACGGATAAGGAAGGGGTTGAAATTGCCCGGATATTTTTAGCATACGGAGCTAACGTTAATGGTTATGAATTAACCGAAGGGCATGATACGCCTCTTACTGCGGCAGCCAGCTTACATGCAGAAGAGGTGGGTATCTTATATATAGAGAATGGCGCTGCCATTCACCACCCGGGATGCCATGGAGGCACTGCTTTACACTGGGCCGCCTGGGTAGGCAGAGATAAGCTGGTAGAAAGGCTGATCCGGGAAAAAGCAGCCATCAACAAACGATGTACTGATTTTAAAGGCACGCCACTCTTATGGGCCATCCATGGATTCAAACACGGAGGTTCCGGCAACAGACATCACCAGCTTGAATGTGCGCGGCTGCTAATTAATGCCGGGGCCGACAAAACTATTCCTAATATCGACGGAACCATACCGTTGGAATTTCTTGAAGAAGAAGATACGGCATTCATCCATCTATTGAAATAAAGAAAACTAATCCTACCATATTCACCCCATCAAAAAGCCGTTCTGTCACATTTCCAACAGAGCGGCTTTTTAATTATATAAGTTTGAACTATCGCTACGAAAATTCTTAATTCCACATTCTCAATTCCTAATTCTACAGGCTATGTTTCGTAACTATTTCCGGCATGGTTGGAGAAATCTCCTGAATAACAAAATGTCTACCCTGATCAATACCGGCGGGCTGGCCATCGGTTTAACCATCAGCATCATTATCATGATGTGGATCATGGATGAATTCAGTTACGATATGTTTCATAAAAACGGGTCCTATACCTATCTTATGATGAACAACCGGAAGGTAGAAGGCGGCTGGCATACGGGCGATAATACCCAGGCGCCGCTGGCGGTGAAGCTGAAGCAGGACTTTCCTGATGTGAAATATGCCACCCGCCGTGCTTTTGGGGGCGATCAGCTTTTCAACACCGGGAGCAAGAGTATCTATCAGGAGAGCATCTACGTAGATCCCGACTTCTTCAACATCTTTACCTTTCCGGCTATCAGCGGCGATCCTGTAACAGCCTTGAAAGAGCCGGATGCGGCGGTGCTCACGGAAAGTGCCGCTGAACGGCTGTTTGGCAAGGCCAATCCCATGGGCAGGATCATCCGGCAAAACAGTCAGCATAGCTTACGTGTAGCCGCGGTGATACGCGATGCTCCTGCCAGTAGCACCATCCGTTTTGATATCGTACTCCCCTTCCGCCTTTACGAAATAGAGAATGCTTCCTGGATCGACCGCTGGGATAACTACCGGCTCAGTAGTATCGTAATGTTACAGCCGGGTGCCAGTGTAGAACATTTCAACCAAAAGCTGCTGCCGGTGATGAAATCGTACGGGGGCGACAGTACCAATTATGTGTTCGCCTATAGGTTCAAGGATCTGCATATGTATGGTTCCTTTAAGAATGGCAAGCCTAATGGCGGACGTATAGAGATGATGTGGTTATTGGGGCTGACCGCTTTCTTTATTCTGCTGATTGCCTGTATCAATTTCATGAACCTTACCACTGCCCAGTCTGAGCGGCGGGCCAGGGAAGTAGGTGTGCGCAAGGTAATGGGTGCATCGCGGCGCATCATCATTATTCAATTCCTGGCTGAAGCCCTGCTTATCACCATGCTGGCCATGCTGCTGGGGATACTCCTGGCCTGGCTCTGCATTCCTGGTCTGAACCGCATTTCTGGCAGAAGTATTTCCTTCGGACTGCTCAACTGGAAAATGTGGTGCGGACTGTTATCACTGTTAGTAGCCACCGGACTGATTGCGGGCAGTTATCCTGCTTTCTTCCTCAGCGGTTTCCAGCCGGCAAAAGTGCTGAAGGGCGGGCTGATCAGCGGCGGAAAGGGCCGCGGCAGGTTTCGCAAAGCGCTGGTGACCCTGCAGTTTGTCATCTCCATATTCCTTATTCTTACCACCATTGTTATATACCGGCAAATAAAGCATGTAGAAACCCGGCCAATTGGTTACGAACAAAACAACCTGCTCGAAATTCCTGCCCGGGGTGAAATGGCGCAACACTATCCTCTGTTGCGGGACGCCCTGGTGCAGGTGTCGGGAGTAGAAAGCGTTTCAGCCGGAACAGACGACCTGCTGCGTTTTGGTGGCAGCACCGACGATGTGGTATGGCCGGGAAAAACACGGGATCAGAATTTCCCCGTCACGATTACCTGGGTACAATACGACTGGGCTCATACTGCCGGCATGCAGCTGTTGGCAGGTCGCGATTTCAGCAGTAGCTATGGCAGTGATTCCATTGGTTGCATCGTCAACGAAGCAGCGGTCAGGCGAATGGGGTTGAAGGAGCCTGTGGTGGGAACATTGCTGGGAAGTAATCCCATCATCGGGGTGGTCAGGGACTTTGTTATGAATGATCCTTTCAATGCTGCCCGGCCAATGGTGCTGTATTTCGGAAACGGATCAATGGACCATATTTTTATACGGCTGCGGTCAACTGCCGATCAGGTGAAAACGCTGAGCAGCATTGCAGCTGTGCTGAAAGATAAACATCCCGAGTTCCCTTTTGAATATCATTTTTTGAAAGACAGCTATCAGCAGCAATTCAACGGGGCCAAATCAGTCAGGTTTGTGCTGAACTGGACCAGCAGCCTGGCCATCATCATATCCTGCCTGGGACTGTTCGGCTTGTCGGCCTTCCTCACAGAAAGGCGCAGCAAGGAGATCAGCATCCGCAAGATAATGGGCGCCACCACGGGCAGCATCTGGCTGATGCTGGCCAGGGAATTCCTTCAGCCTGTTTTCATAGCGTTTGTGGTAACGATTCCGCTGGTGATACTGGTAATGCGGCAAGCATTGCATAACATCGATTACCGTATCGAGCTGCATTGGTGGATCTTTGCGACGGGTGGGTTAATCACAGCTGTTATAGCCTTGGCAACAATCAGCTACCAGGGCGCTAAAGCGGCCCGGGCTAATCCTGTTAAAGCATTGCAATCGGAATAAACAATCATGGATGTGCGAGCGCCGCTTCGGGGGCATCCAGCAACGACTGTGTCTGTAACAGCAGCTCTTTCATTTTCATCCTGAATCTTACCGCTGCAGAAGTTTCGTCGGCCGGTACTTCGTGATTGTGGAGATCCATCTGGAAAAGCGCATGTAGGTTGGCTTTGAGGTCGAGCAGATCTGCCTGCCTGGTTAATCCCGCTGCAAAACCCGCTTCCTGGATCGCTTCCAGCTGGTTTTCATTAAAGGACGCTGAATACCAGATCACCGGCACTTGTTTCAATCGTTTGATGGTCCTGACTTCTTTCAGGAAACTGGTGGTTTCATCTGTAGGCAGCAGGCTGTCCAGGAAGATGTAATCCGGAGTAAACCCGGATTGTTTCCGGAAATAATCCAAAGCCTTACCGGAGTTGTCCTGCGCGATGCAAGCCTTACTGATGTTCAGAAGGTCCAGTGCAAGATAGAACTGGTTGCGCCGGTCGCGGTCCGGATCGATTAATACGCTGGTGATTTTTTCTTTCATTGCAGGATAGTTTAATGGCAGGAAAAAATTAAAACTATGGCCTTATAGTTAACAAGCGCCACAAAAAAATGTTCTTGGTGCAGCAAAATTACAGCAGAGAAATTTCCTGAAAAAATGCTGCGGCAGCTTTTAGATCAATTTCCCAACAATTAACAAAACCGCAACATTAGGCATACGGCAACACTACTTTGAACATAGCTCCTTTATCAGGCACACCGGTAGCCCGGATATGTCCTTTGTGATTTAGTACTATTTTGCTGCACAATGCCAGCCCAATACCAGAGCCTTCAAACGAGGATCTGTCGTTCAACCGCTGGAATATCTGAAAGATGCGACCTGCATATATCTGGTCGAAACCAATTCCATTATCCGCTACGATGATCGCGCAATACTCCCTGCTTTTATCCAGTTCCGGCAGTTCCGATACTTCTGCAGATGTAAGCGGATCTGCGTATATGCGTATATGCGGCTTCCTGTTGGGCGCAGAAAATTTCAGGGCATTTCCGATGAGGTTATGAAAGAGCTGGTTCATCTGCAGCGGGCTGACCTTCATTACGGGCAACGTGCCTATTTCAATATGCACGTTCTGGCGACTGATCAGCACTTCAAAGTCGCTCATTACATTGTGCACTACTTCGTTCAGGTCTGTTTCCGTGAACGGATCGCGGACATGCACGAGGCGGGAGTATTCCAGCAGTTCGTTGATCAGCTGCGACATGCGTTTAGCACTCAGCCTCACCTTTTCAATGTAGGTCTTCGACGTTTCAGAGAGCACATCCTGGGTATTGTTGACCAGCATATCTGCAAAGGTTTGTATCTTCCTTAGCGGTTCCTGCAGGTCGTGGCTGGTGACGTAGGCAAACTGTTCCAGTTCCTTATTCGATTTTTCCAGATAGAAATTACTTTCCATGAGTTCCCTGGTACGTTGTTCTACCGTAGCTTCCAGGTCAACGGCGAGTTGCATGTACTTTGCCTCGCTTTCCTGCAGCCGCGCCACCAGCAGCCGGTGTTGCGTGATATCGCAGGATGCGGCATTATACTCTATCAACTTCTGCCTCGTGATAGCGATCCCGGTCTCCAGCGCGACAATCTTATCCTGGTAATCCCGTGCGGTGACAGGGGAATTATCGATTCGCGATACCGGCAGATGCCGGATACCGGTAGGAATCGTGATGGAGAAGGTACTGCCATTTTCCGGTTCACTGCTGATCCGGAGCTCACCACCATGAACAGTTACGAGTTCCTGTACCAGCCCCAGTCCATGCCGGGGAGTGTCCTGTACCGGGATACGCTGTTCCACAGCAGTCAGCAGCTCATGTGTCATGCCGATACCCGTATCGGTTATACTTAATTTTATAGCCTGTTCCTGTTGGCTGAGCCTTACTGCTACTCCGCCGCGGATCGTATACCTGAGCGCGTTAGAAAGCAATGTGAATACGATCGTGGCCCACTTGTCACGGTCTATGTATACATCTTCCGTTATCGTTTCAAAATTCACGACCAGGGTTAATCCTGTTTTCCGGAAAATAGGATCAAGGTATACCAGCAATTCCTTTGTAAAGCTGCGTATATCTGTTTTAGCAAACCAGGCACTCCCCTGTTGTGCTGTTGTCAGGCCTATATACATCAGGCCCGACGCATCAGCTTCTGCGGGAATGGCGCTACCGGTAAACTCATATACAGCGCCGTTTTCCGCCTGCCATCTGATCACAGGCATGCTGGCCGCATCAAATGGTTTGTGATCACAGGCGGGAAAGCCCGTCCACACAGCAGCTGCCGGTTGCCCAATGTAATGCGTCTGCTTATCCAGCAATGCTGCACAGGCGTCGTTATAAAACAGTGTATCTTCTTTGCCCCAGCAAACAAACATGGGGTGGGGCGAATGAAGGATGATGCGCAAACAGGTCTTTAGGGTTAAGGGCCACTGTTCTGACGGCCCCAACGGGGAAGCCGCCCAATTGTAAGAACGGATCAGTTCTCCTGTTAGTCCCCCACCGGAAAGCAGTCCATCCGATGCCGATGCTGCTGTCAATCCCCCTAAAGTTGCTGTTAATGGGGTAGTTATCATTGTCGAAAATATAAGCTTTGCGTATTTATTGGTTGCTCAGCTCAGTACTGCCGCTTTAAAATTCCACAATCAAGATTTAAAACCGTGTAAAAAAATGCACAATCTATAGCTATTATCTTATCGGGTGCTACTATAAAACTTATTCTTACGGTGCTCCCGTGCGTGCTTTTCCATGCGTCAGTCTGCGCTTGTTTCAGGGCCGGGGCTGTAGCAGCGGGCATTTCCAGCCAAACGTAAACGCCCCTACGACAGTTTCTCCTGATACTCTGTCTATAGTAATTGCAAGAATCGTGTCGGATGCGGGGCTTTCCTTATTTATCCAGGAATTTTATCTGTTCATAGGCGGGTGCAGCTTCCATATAACCGGCTGGGGTAAATGTTTTTCCGTCGTGGGCATGGTAAGAAATAAAGAAGTTTTCTATCTCCCGGATCATCTGAGACGACACGGCATCAATGCCTTTGAACGCCTTCGACAAAACAGGGACCGCTATATAACGGTTGTTGCGGATCACGGTGCCGTCTTTTTCGGTCTGCTCCGCTTTAATAGCGCCCAGCAGCCGGCATTTGATCAGGCAGCCGGAGAAGGTTTTAAATTCTGATATCACCAATACTTCAATAGGGCTGCCATCTGTGCCGCTACTACCCAGGATAAAGCCGGTATCATGCGGAAATACCATTCCCGCAGGCAGCGTTTTGCTAAGTACAAAAAAACGGGATACGGGGTCAAAATCATATTTCTCGCTACTCCCCTTAGGAGTTTCAATGACAACTGGTAACTCTTTGATGATCATACGCACGTTTTTTAGCTGCTGGCTGTTAGTTGCAAGCCTCCGGCCCAATGCAGCGGGGAACAAATTATGTAATAATTAGTAACAATAAAAATAAAGGTGTGATTCCCAACATTTGAATGACAAGTGATACGTGACCACTTTCCTGGCCCCAAGCTTGTACCCGGTATAGGAAAAACCCATATGAGCACCTTTAACATCTTGCTGAATGATTACGAAATCGGGATTACCCGTCAGGATGAGAACGTGTTTATAGTTCGTCTTCCTGAGAAAATAATACGCCTCCAGCGGAGAGAAGATAATGAGGGCGCAGATTACTGGTTTGAAGAAGGAGCCGATAATACCACGAAACTGACGGAAGCCATCGGGGAAGTGATAGAGCGATGGCTGGCTGCTACCAGCCGCTAGTCCAAAGCTAGCGGCTGTAGTAGATTTCCAGCCCGTCCTTTCCTGCTACGATGATATCTTTTTTACCGGAGCCGGTGAGGTCGTGTACTACAAAGTAGAGGCCTGCGCCTTTTTCGCCGTAGCTGATGACCTGCTTGGAGAAGGACTCACCATTCCATTTAAAGTAGTAGATACCGCAGGGATCGTCTGAACCGGGGTCGTGTTCATTATGGGCCCGGTAACGCTTGCCTGTTACCAGTTCCTCCTGCCCGTCACCGTCGAGGTCTACCCAGAGCATGGTGTGATATTGTGAATTGAAAGGATCGATGGGGTGCTTTATCCAGGTACGGCGGCCATTCCGGTCTTTCTTTTGCTCGTACCAATCCAGGCCATAGTCGTGACCCTGGCCAACGATCAGATCAACGAGGCCGTCTTTATTAACGTCGGCTACGATGACGGGAACGCTGACGGTGCCCAGGTTAAACTCCGGATGGAAGATCCATTTATCGCTGAAAGGCGCTGCAGGGGCTTCCAGCCAGCCCTCCGGCACAACCAGGTCGGGGCGGCCGTCGCCGTTGATATCGCCGCAGCCCAGGCCATGCCCGGATTTGCGGTCCATTATTTTATGTGCCTCGAAACCGCCGTTTACGAGGCGGTAAATCGTCAGCGGATCATTAGGCGTATTGGGGATGATCTCCGGCACGCCGTCGCCATCGAGGTCCCAGGCCCGCGTAGTTTCTATATTTCCGGGCGTAGCAATAACATGTTCCTTCCATTCACCGTCTTTGCCCGGGTTTTCTTTCCATACAAGCGTTTTGCCGAACCAGCCACCAGTGACAAAATCGATGCGGCCATCGCCGTTCACATCGATGGGTATGGTGGAAAAATCGTCCCAGTATTCGCCGAATTGCTTTACGGGCCCTATATAGTGCCGTTTGAAATAGCCGGGGCCCTCGTACCAGAAGGCGCCTGATATCAGATCGGGGATCTTATCGTTGTTGACATCTGCAACGGCTACTGTTTCATAGCTTTCCGCAGCAATCCGCTTTTTCTCGAATTTCAGCGGCGCCGGGCCTTTTGACTGGCCTGCAGCTGCGGTGGATGACAACAATACAATCAGGGCAGTGATGGATCTTTTCATACGCTGTGGTTATACGTGGAATAACAGATGCCGGTTAAGATACTCAAAGCATTTTAATAAACTGTCCTGTTGTATCCTGCGCAAACTTTTCGTGTTGAGGATTGCTGATACCTGCGGCCATGCTAAGCCTTATATTTACTCAAAAAACGAATCCATGCCTTCTGCATCCACTGCAATAGAACAACTGATCCCGCACCGGGCGCCATTCCTTTTCGCCGACGAAATTTCTTCCGCCACGCCAGAGGAGATTATCGGGCTCAAAACCTTCAGTGATGAAGCCGACAGCATGTTAAAGGGGAGTTTTCCCGAGTTCGGTTTTGTTCCGGGCGTTATCCTGATAGAGTCTATGGCCCAATGCGGAGGCGCCGGCATAAAGGTGCTCGGCCTGGCCGACGGCCTGTTTGCGCTTGCCAGCATAGAAACAGCTACTTTCCTTGCCGGTACGCCTTACAATGAAGAAGTGAAATATGTAATAAAGAATATCCGTGTAACAGATAAAATGATTAAGCAGTCCGGTGTTGCCTACGTACAAGATAAACCGGTACTGGAGGCCAGGTGGCTTTGTGTGAAGATAGAATAACGCAGTGATTATGATCTTTGTAACCTATCATCAACCGGGGTATTCTTACATGCCCCGGTTGACGCATATGGTTGTTCTTATTATTATTTCAAATCCCAGATACCTGCAGCGCGTTCCAGTTCCACCAATGCAGCGGCATAGTTGTACAACGATTTATAATACTCCTGTTGCAGATCATTATTAGTGCGCTGGGCATTCAGTACCTCCAGCAGCGGGCTCTCGCCACGCCTGTAAGCGTATATTTTCCCGTCCAGTACCTTCCGCGCTGTTTGCAGTAATCCCTTCTCGAACTGCTGTACCTGCAAACGGGCGGCGTGATAGTTTACCCACGACTGATTTACAGCCGCCTGTACTTCCACTCTCAGCTGATCGTATACCGCTGCCGCCTGTTTAATGGAGTATTTTGCAGCATGCAGTTCTCCCTTATAGCGATTGGAGAATTTCAGGGGGATGGAAATACCTGCCGTGGTAGCATAGTACTGGGGCGTAGGCGCAATTTCGCTGGTGGCTTCTGCATTGTATCCGCCTCCAACGTTAACGCCTATATCAATTTTGCGGTTGGCTTTTGCCAATACAAGACTTTTATCAGCAGCATCTTTTGCAGCTACTGCGGCTACCACATCCGAGCGGTGTTCCAGGGCATCACTGATTAATACTGCGGTATTAAAATGACGTTCCAAAGCATCGAAATCACCGGCAGGCATTATCAGAGCATCTGCCGGAGAACGGCCGGTGTGAATGTTCAACTGTACGAGCGCCGCTTTCCAGTCGGCCAGGTTCTGGTACATATCATTCTGCAGGTGATCGGCCTCCAGCCGGGATTGCAGCGCATCGTTCTCTGTAATCACGCCTTTACTGAAACGGATGGAGTCGCCATCGGCCAGCTGTTTCATGATATCGCACGACTGCCGCTGCACCTGCAGCAGGTGATACTGCTGCAGTGCGTTGAACCACGCCAGGGTAGCGTCTGCCCGGAGGTTCCGATAAAAATCTGCGACCTCAGCCCGGCTCTGGGTGGTATTGGAGCGGGCCAGCCCTATCCGCGCGCGGCGCTTCCCTCCCAGCTCCAGCGTGGTTCCCAGCCCTGCGTTGGCCCCGTAGGCCAGCTTCAGTTTGCGGTGCTGATTATCGAAACCATCCAGCGACAACTGGGGATCAGGAAATATTTTCGCGGTTTCGATTCCCGCTTCTGCAATGTTGATGTTGTATTGTTGTGCTGCATACCCACGGTTCCTGTTGGTTACCATATCGAGGTATTCGTTCAACGACAGGGGTATCCGGTGAAAACCGGTATCAGTCTGGGCCACCGCCAACGTGCCTTCCATCAGCAGTATGCCTGTTATCAAAATATATCTGAATAAAAACTTCATATGCCTTACTTTATTGCTGGTGAAGAATTCCATTTGCGTTCCATGAGATAATACAAGGCCGGTAATACAAACAGCGTGATAGCAGTAGCTAACAGTAACCCATATACGATAACTGTAGCCAGGGGCCGTTGCACGTCCGATCCGATACCCGTGGCGAAGGAAGCCGGCAACAGCCCCAGTACCGCCACAGATGCTGTCATCAACACCGGCCGGAACCTGTTGCAGGCGCCTTCAATTACAGCCGGCAGCAATGCGGTGCCTTGTTTTCTCAGTTCGTTGATCCGGGATATGAGTATCACCCCGTTCTGTATCGCCACGCCAAAGAGCGCAATGAATCCCACTGCCGAAGAAACATTCAGCGTCATTCCCCTCACATTCAGCGCCAGCATGCCGCCGAATAATGCCAATGGCACCGTGCACAGGATCAGTCCTGCCTGCTGAAAACGTCCGAATGCCCCATAGAGCAACATGAACATGATCGCCAGCGCCAGCGGTACTATCACGGCCAGCCGGGCATACGCCCTGTGTTGATTTTCGAACTGTCCGCCCCATTTAACACTGATCCGGTTGTGATCATAGCGAACATTTTGCGCTATTGCCGCCTGTGCTTCCTTCAGGAATGAGGTCAGATCGGCGCCGCGCAAATTCAGCTTCACTGTCAGGTGACGTTTATTCAACTCCCGTGTGATGGTGCTTTCCCCGGTGGAAGTTTTTACGCCGGCTACCTGCGACAGGGGGATTTTTGCGCCGGTGGAGGAAGTCAGCATAAGCCCGGCGATCTTTTCGGGCGTATCCCTTGCTTCATCTGTATATCGACAGGTAACATCATATACTTTATTGCCGGAGAAGATCTGCGAGATGGCTTTACCTCCTATTGCTACTTCAATCAATTCGGTTACATCACCAACATTGAGCCCGTAACGGGCAATGGCGTCGCGGTCTACATTGATCTGCAACTGCGGCAGCGGCGGTTCCTGATCGATGGCCACATCGGCCGCGCCGCGCACCTGTTTCAGCGTTCCGGCAATTTCATTGGCAATACGGCGCGTTTCCTTCATATCGTCTCCGTATACCTTTACTACCAGTTCGCTATGTGCTCCGGCAATCTTATCCATGACGCCGTCGATCATCGGCTGACTGAACCCTACGCTATAACCGGGCATGGCAGCGTATTCCGCGCTAAGGTCATTGATAAGATCCGCCTTTGTACGGCCCTGTTTCCATTCGCCATAGGGCTTCAGACCAATAGAGCACTCGAAGTGAGAGGCGGTCCACGGATCAGTACCATCGTCGTTACGGCCTGCCTGTACCATCACATAAGTCACTTCGCCGTATTTCATTGTGCGTTGCCGCAGGGAGTCGCTCATCTCTTTGGAACGCTGCAGGGAAATACCTGGCGGCAGTTGCACCTGTAACCAAATGGAGCCTTCATCCAGCGGCGGCAGGAAATCCTTTCCTACGGTGACAGACAGGATGATAGCGCCGGTCAGTACAAATGCCAGCGGAATAAAAACGCTTTTGGGCCGGGTCATGATTCTCTCCAGGCGCTGTTTGTATTTCGTGGTGAGCCGTTCCAGCCATTTGTTATGATACAACTTACGCGGCTTCCGGTAGGTGGCAAAAGCCAAACCGGGTATCAGCAGCAACGCTACTACCAAAGCTCCTGCCAGTGCATATCCTACGGTAAAGGCCATCGGTGTGAAAAGCTTGCGTTCTACTCTTTCAAAGGAAAACAGGGGTAAGTAGGCAGTGATAATAATGATGGTCGCAAACAACACGGGGCGCGCCACAGCGGCAGCCATCTGTGCGATAGTGGTTTCGGAAAGTTCTTCCAGCGGCTTGTCTTCCCGGTTCTTCAGGATAGCTTCCATCATCACAATAGCGCCGTCTACTATAATACCAAAATCAATGGCGCCCAACGACAGCAGGTTAGCGGGAACGTGCGTGAAGTGCATCAAAATAAATGCAATCAGCAACGACAATGGGATCGTGATGGCTACCAGCAATGCGCCTCTCCAGTTGCCAAGGAAAACGATCAGCACCAGTATCACCAGTACAATTCCTTCCACCAGCGTATGGGATACGGTATTCAGCGTACTGTCGATCAGGTTGGTGCGATCGAGGTAAGGACGAATCGTTACGCCTGCCGGCAGGATGTGCTGATTCAGATCATCGACGGCTGCATGGATACCGTCGAGCACAGAGGAAGGGTTTTGCCCCTTCAGGAGCAATACGATGCCTTCTATGCCTTCGCCGTAATTCACGGAACGATCAGAATATCCCAGGATGCCTTTACGTTCGAGGTTGCCGAGTTTCAGGCTGCCCAGGTCTTTCACAAACACAGGTACTCCGTTCACTGATTTCACGACAACATCACCCAGGCTTTCCAGATTTTTCACGAGGCCAATGCCACGTACTACATAGCCCAGGTCGCCGATATTCAGGACGCTGCCACCTGCATTCGCGTTGTTGTTACCGATAGCCGTTTGTACGTCGGCCAGCGATACATGGTATTGTTCCAGCTTTGCGGGATCAATTTCTACCTGGTACTGTACGGTGATGCCGCCGAAGTTGGTGACGTCCGCTACGCCGGGCACCTGTTTGATCCGCGGAATAATAGTCCATTGCTGCAGATCAGTGAGTGTTTTCAGGTCATGGTCTTTACTTTCGATGATGTACCGGTAGATCTCCCCTATGGGAGATGTTAACGGGTCCAGTCCGGGCTTTGCGCCGTACGGGAGGTCCACGTCGTTCAGGCGTTCGGTAATACGTTGCCGGGCCCAGTAATCGTCCATGCCATCCTGGAACACAATGGTGACCACCGATAAGCCGAACGTACTTTTGCTGCGCATCACGTGCATACCGGGCATACCGTTCAGCGCTCTTTCAATGGGGATGGTGATCTGTTGTTCCATTTCTTCGGCGGCCAGTCCGGGTACCTGTGTCACCACCTGCGAGGTAACATCTGCGATATCCGGATAGGCTTCAACGGCCAGTTGTTGCCAGGAATAATAGCCCATCAGTGCGATGAGACTAAACAGCACAGCAAGGAGCCAACGCTTATGAATAGCGGTGGAGATTAATTTCTTCATAAAAAACTTTTGTCTATTTTAAATCGGCCAGGTAAAAGGCGCCTTGTGTTACGATCTTTTCATGTTGTTCCAGTCCCCCGGAAACGATCACCTGCTGACCATTGGTTGGGCCGGTGGTAATGCGGCGTTTTACGAGCCGGCCATCTGCGAGCGCTACAAAAACGCAGGGGTTTTCACTGGCCTGTAGCAGGGCCGTAGCGGGCACCTGCACAGCCGGAGCCGGCTGATCGGAGAACCTAACGGTAACGTACATACCGGGTTTCAGGGCATGGCTGGTATTAGGTACAGTGATCAGCACCTGGATGCTGCGGGAATCTTCGTCGACCATCGCATTCACATGACTTACTTTCCCTTTGATATCGGTTCCCGGCAGTGCTACTACATCCACGGTGCATTCATCGCCCGTATGCAGGAAGCGGATATCTTTTTCCTTCACCTGGGCGGCGATCCATACTTCAGCAAGGTTGGCCAGGGTGGCCACACTGGCGGCATCGTCCCTGATGAATTGGCCGAGCACCACTTTATTTTCCGTGATCTCGCCTGCAATAGGCGCGTGCACTACCAGCGGTTGTCCCAGTACAATGTGCTCCGGGTCGGCCTTGAATACACGCAACCCCATCACGGCATTTTCATATTCTTTTTTCTCTACCTCATAGGCTGTTTGTGCTTCTTCGAGATCTTTCTGTGTACCTACTCCATGTGCTACGAGATCCTGCTGGCGTTTCCACGCTCTTTCTGCCTGTTGCAACTGTGTTTTTTCCTGGAAATAGGCTTTCTGTGCAGCAATAAAATCCGGTGAAGTGATTTCAAACAAAGGCGTGCCCTGGCTCGTTTTCATTCCCAGTTGCAACATTACCTTTGTGATCCTCCCGGGGAAAGGCGGAGCTATCTCGGCATACTGTGTAGGAATGGCTTTTATCACACCTGCAGCGGCGATCTGCCGGCTCCAGGAAGTACTTTCAACTGCCGCAATATTAATCTTGCTTTTCAGGGCATCAGGTACGCGGAGTGTATCGCTTTGTTGTACCGCTGCAGCGGGTGATTTGTCGCTTACAGAATGACAGGCTGCCACCGCCAGCATGCCGGCGGCAATAAAATTTTTCTTCATGATGTAGCTGATTAGAATGATTCGTGCAGCATTACAACCAGTGGTTGAACCTGCGGATATTTCGCTGTTTTATAAGTTGAGCAAGTAATCGTTTCGCACAAAGTTGAGATTATATTGATCCCGCTGATGGTACAGCGGTGGCTGCAGTCAGACAGGAGATTTAAAAATGATGCTACAATGCGGACCAGCGTCCATATGCTTTTTGCTTTAATGCGCTGCAAAAGTAGCCTGCTCCTGCTAAAGAGTGAGTTAGAGGAGGAACAGAATTTTATTAAAAATTTATTAGAGACTCAAACGTGCGGCATTTCAATAGTGAAAGTACTGCCTTCCCGGGGCCGGGATTGCACGCTGATAGTACCGTTGTGCATATGAACGATCTTGCTGGTCAGCGACAGGCCTATACCGTTTCCGGCAGCAAACTCCTTGTTGGCGCCACGATAAAAGGCGGAGAAAATATTCGGCAGGTCTTCTTCATTGATGCCAATGCCCGTATCGGTAAACCGCAGTATCAGGTTCTTTTCGCGATAGTTGATAGACACGGTACACTGATGATCACCGGAGAACTTACAGGCATTTTCCATCAGGTTAATAAAGGCCACTTTTAGCAGGTATTCATTACCATTTACAGAGATGAAATCATCGTCTTCTATTTCCTGCTCAAATCGTATGTCGACTTTATATCCATCGGCAGATTTGATGACGGTGTTACGGGCATCCATCAGCAGTTCATCTATGCGGAGCTCCCGGCGGGCGATCCCGGTTTCGTCGTAGCTGGCTTTGGCAAAGTCTAACAGGTCGTTCGACAGCTTCACCATCCGCTGAGCATCGGTCAGTGCGAGGCGGATCACTTCCTTGTATTCCTGCGGAGTGCGTTCTTTGGTAAGCGCGATCTGCAGCTCTCCGACTACCGTGGATAGCGGGGTACGCAGTTCATGAGAGATATTGCTGACGAAATATTTCTGGGCATCGAAAGAATTTTCCAGCCGGTCCAGCATCTTATTAAAAGTGGTGGCCAGCTCTCCTATCTCATCTTTCTCATTCAATACGGGTACGCGGAGATCGAGATTGGTAGCCGTGATTTCCTCTACTTTATCGATCATTTCCTCTACGGGTTTAAGGGCGCGGCTGGCAAAAAAATACCCTGCCAGCACGGTGAGCACAATGATACCGATATACGACAACAGCAGGCTGTATTTAAGCCGTTCGAGCCGTTCCAGGCCATACTTGTCTATCGCCGCAGCGGTAATCACATAAGGGGTTCCCTGATGCTCATACAACAGTCCTACTACCTGCAGCGCGCCGGATTCGAACCGGATCTCATGTTCGCTGACTATGCGGCGGATCATCTGCGGTGTTTCCTTTACCTTGTCGATCTGCACTGCGTCGTGATAGCGCAGGTTAAAAGCGGTATCGTAGATGGCTACTTCTTCTTCAAACAGTTCATTGTCGGCATTCTTATAGATCAGCTGCAACACGGATGACGGTACATTGGCATCCAGCAGCATATTGGCTTTGGTCAGCGCTTCCCTTTTCAGGTGCTCGTAGTAATCGTCTTTACGGGCTTTGGCAGAAGAAATGTAGATGAACACGGCAAATGCCAGCAACAGTACTCCGAAGAGCACCAGGAACAATAATATGAGCCGGGTTCTTATTTTCACTCTTCGTTTTTAAATATAAAGCCCATGCCAGGGCGGGTATGAATCAGTTTAACGGTAAAGCTTTTGTCGATCTTCTTCCTGAGATAGTTAATATATACATCAATGAAATTAGTGCCGGAGTCGAACGTATCCCATACCTTTTCCGCTATCTCTGTCCGTGACAGTACCCGTTCGGGGTTTTTCATCATGTATTCCAGCAGGCGGAATTCCTTGGGAGTGAGGTCGATCACCAGGTCGTTCCGCTTCACGATTTTGGTTTCCAGGTTCATTTCCATATCGGCGTACCGCAGCACGAAGCCCTGGCTGAACGACTGGCTGCCCGCCTGGTTACGTTTGATCAGCGCGCGTATCCGCGCATGCAGCTCTCTGAAATCGAAAGGCTTTACGAGGTAGTCGTTAGCCCCGGCATCGAACCCTTCTACTTTATCATCGGTGGTGCCTAATGCCGTCAACATAATAATGGGGCAATCCGGCAGCACACTCCGTATTTGTTTACATAAGTCCAGCCCGTTGATCTTGGGGAGGATGACATCCATGATGATGAGATCAAAATTACCTGATAACGCCAGTTTCTTTCCCATCTCGCCATCATAAGCCAGGGAGATCCGGAAGCCTTGTTCCTCCAGTCCTTTTTTGATCATTTCCGCCACCCGTTGTTCGTCTTCTATTACCAGGATTTGCATAAAGCCGTGTTTAAAAGGCAAATATAATATAAAAAGCCTCCCATGCTAACAGCGGGGTCTTCCGGCAGGACGTGGAAAATATGCAGAATATTTGTTCTTCATCACATTATAATTCATTAAAATTGTGATCAGAAAACTGACTATATACGAACAAAAATACCCGGAAACCAGCAAACTGGCATCAATAGCACTTTTACAGCCAACACAATTGCCGGCTGTTGCGGTAAACGGGGAACCGGGACTATGTATCGGTGGCCATACGTAATTGTAGCAAAAGGGGAAGCTACACCAGTAGTTCAACTAAAATCAACAAGAGCCGGAGGAGGTTTGCAGATTTAGCAATAATTTTTCCTGCTTCTGATCCAAAAAAAGATTATTTATCAAAACTTTGCAGTGCCTGATCAACTGCCTCAATTGGTTTAAAATGCTGTTTCCATACGGCTGTCGTTACTTATGAATAAATTTTACTTACGCCAACCAGCTGGATGGTTGCATGTGATTGTTTTGCTGGTGCTATTATCCGGGGTTGCCAACGGGCAGCAGAAAACTGCCGGTATACAGGGCACTGTTAAAGATGCCGGCGGCCAGCCTGCGCCGGCGGTTACCGTTATGGTCAAGGGTACCAGAAAGGGCGCTGTTACAGATGGTAGCGGGATGTATCACATCAATAATATTTCTCCCGGGAATTATCATCTGCTGGTGAAATGTGTAGGATTCCTGCCCCAGGAACGTGTGATCAACATCGCATCCGGCGAACAGCTGACTGCCGATTTCACGATAGAAAAGGACCTGCGGGTGCTACAGGAAATCCAGGTCAATTCCGGCTACAACAAATTCGCAAAAAAAGAAACTTATAATGTGGCAAAGCTGCCACTGAAGAACCTGGAGAATCCCCAGGTATACAATGTGGTGCCCAGGGAATTACTGCAAGACCAGGTTATCATGAGCTATAACGACGTATTGAAAAACGTCACCGGCGTAAGCCAGTCGATGGTGAATGGCATCAATTCCTTTAACCTGCGCGGCTTTGCCACCACCAGCTTTCTGAGAGACGGCATGCAGCAGGCCATCGTGAACAGTATGGAAGTTGCCAATATTGAACGGATTGAAGTACTGAAGGGGCCTTCGGCCACCTTGTTTGGTTCGATGTACACTTCCTATGGCGGTATGCTGAACCGGGTGACCAAGAAGCCTTTCGAAACCTTTAAAGGAGAGGTTTCCTATACTGCCGGCGGCTATGGGCTGGGCCGGTTTACGCTGGATATAAATACACCACTGAACAAAGAAAAAGGTCTTTTCCTGCGTACCAATGCGGCTTATCATACGGAGAACAGTTTCCAGGATGCCGGATTTACCCGGCGGTTGTTCCTGTCTCCTTCCCTGCTGTATAAAGTAAACGACCGGCTGTCGTTTTTGGTAGATGCAGACATCTATTTTCAGAAATCCAATGATTACAGGTACTTTGTTCCGGAGGCTTCATTCACAAGAAAAACTCCCCGCGACCTGGGCATTGACTACCGGAAGTCTTACACCAACGACGACCTGTATGAAACCAAGCCTTCCGCCAGCTTCTTCGCAGAAGCCAGGTATAAAATATCCAATCAATGGACTTCCCGCACCACCATGTCGCATACCAATGGTTCAGATGAGGGCTACCAGGTCAGAAATGAAATCATCAGGGATTCTGTGATGAAACGCACGCCCAGTAACCTGAGGGTAAATGATACCTACATGGCCTTACAACAGAACTTCAACGGCGATTTTAAAATAGGCGGTTTGCGCAATCGCATCGTGCTGGGGTTGGATTACTTCTCTTACAGATCTAACAGCTCGGCCTTTTATCTGTATGGATTCGACTCGGTACTGATCCGGGGCAAGGATCCGAGGTACAACGAACTGACGGTGCCAGTGCTTAGTGCCGCCCTGGCGACCAAAAAATTTGTGCGGGCCAGGTCGGGCGAAAACACCTACAGCGCCTATGTTTCGGATGTGTTGAATATTACAGACAACCTGAATGTAATGGCCAGTGTACGGTTGCATCACTACGTTAATGACGGCATTTATAACCTCACTACGGATACTATTGCCCAAAGCGCTTATCATCAGACTTCCCTGTCGCCTAAGTTCGGCGCCGTTTATGAAATCGTGAAAGACAAGCTCTCTGTTTTTGGTAACTATATGAATGGCTTCAGCAATAATACTCCATACATGCAGCCCGATGGTACCCTGAGCAGCTTTACGCCCAGCTATGCGAACCAGTGGGAAACGGGGATCAAAGCGGAGCTGTTCGACGGAAAACTGAGCAGCACCCTGAGCTATTATCATATCCGGGTAGATGATGTGGTTCACTACGATAATACTCCCGGCCGCACACTGTATAAAGTGCAGAATGGCGGACAGCTCAGCAAGGGAATAGAGGCAGAAGTAATTGCCAATCCCTTCAAAGGATTTAATCTGATTGCCGGTTATGCCTACAATGACATCTATACCATCAACAACAATCCGGATGTAGACGGGCTCCGTCAGTGGTCCGGACCAGCCAATACGGCTAATCTCTGGCTTAGCTACCATTTTACCAATACCGCGGTCAAAGGCCTGGGTTTTGGTATCGGGGGCAACTATAACGGTAAAGCCTATATTAAACAGAGCCGGAGCCAGGGTGAGTTTTATTTACCGGAATATACCGTGCTGAATGCGGTATTGAGCTATGAGCAGCGCGCTTACAGGATTAGCCTGAAAATGGATAACCTGACCAATGAGGTATACTGGGGCAGTTATTTCATCCAGATGATGCCGCGCCGCTTCAGCGCTGGTGTTGCGCTCAGGTTTGAGTAGTTAATTGGGAATAATGGCGTCTCCGGCCGGAGCGTCGCCTTTGGGCAGGTATATGGTAAAGCAGGTTCCCATATCCGGACTGCTTTCCACCTCGATGGCGCCATTATTCTGCTTTATAAAATCCCTGCATAATAACAGTCCGAGGCCTGTTCCTCTTTCCCCGCCGGTGCCAAAAGCAGGGAGCTGCTGGGTTGTAAAAAGTGATTTCAACCGCTGATTGTCCATACCTACACCACAGTCCGTGATACGGATCACTACCTGGTTACCATCGTTCACTGCCGTCAGCTCCACCCGGCCTCCTGTACGGCTGAACTTTAAGGCATTACTGACGAGGTTGCGCAATATGACAGATACCTGGTCACGGTCTGCATACAGGGCAGCAGCCACCGAAAGTTGTACATCTACCGTAATCTCCTTCTGCGCTATAATCAGTTTAAAAAACTGCAGGACTTCCGTCAGCACCGGCGCCAGCAGAAAATGCCTGGGCTTTGTCTGGATCCCGCGCATACTGCGGGCACTCCATCTCAACACATTATCCAGTGTTCCTCCCAGCTGCGACACCCGTTCGTGCAACATCTCAGCAGCTTCTCCCATATTTTCCCGGTCGTACAATCCTCTGCGAAACATATCCAGCAGGCTTTCCAGGGTGGCCAGCGGGCTGCGTATATCATGGGCCACAATGGAAAACAGTTTTTCCTTGTCTTTATTCATCGCCAGCAAGTCCTCCCGGTGCTGCTCTACCTCCCGCTGATAGTCGGATTGTATGTATTTGAAGAAACTAAGTGCCAGCACCAGAAAGAACAGCGAAACCCCTACATTGGCCCATACCCGCTGCTGGGGTACCACCGGGCCCAGGTAAGCCGGCTGCGGCAACAGTACAATTGCTACAAAAGCAGCAATGATAATAATACTTACCCCGATCACAATCCGCCGGTTATCATAAATCAGCACCGTGATGACCAGTATATTCAGCAAAAAATATTCTGCCCCGTTGCGAAAACACAAACCCGTGATCGTGTAAACCACTATACTGCAGTAAATCAGGACCAGTCTTGCAGTAAGGTATTTCCCGTATTTATGAAATACCAGTATCATGATGGAGATCAACGCGTCTAAAAAATTGAACAGAGAGAGTACGTAACGTCCCTGGACAGTATTCACTATTGAAAAAACCAACATGAAGGGAATAGACGGAAGCGCCAGTAAATTCAATAGTTTCGTGCGCCTTGATTCAATAAAAGGCATGGCCGGGTGCACCCCAACATTCACGATGCTGTTCCAGCAATGTATTACACGGTCAATGAGAAACTGCTTTATTCCCCTAGGCATAGTTAATGGCAGCAAAGATAATGTTCTGTAGCAGCCAATTCAGATTATTTTTATAAATTGCAGTTACTCTCACACCCTACTTCACTTATAGATTACAGTTTTCATCACATTATTTATTTATAACATGAAAGAGATAATAAGGAACGAGTGTTCCATTATTACCGGAGGCCCCGGCATGGGGAAAACCACCCTTATAGCAGCCTTACAGGATCAGGGCTATATGACCGTTCCGGAAAGCGGGCGGGAAATTATCCGGGAGCAGGTAGCTGCTGGCGGAGATGCCCTTCCCTGGGCCAACCGGCAGGAATTTGCCTGGGAGATGTTCCGTCGCGATCTGACCCGTTTTCTGCAGCTGCCCGTGCAAACAGGCAGGGTATTTTTTGATCGTGGTTTCCCCGATACCATCGGATACCTGGAGCTGTGCGGTCTTGATGTGCCAGCCGAAATGCCGGAAGCAGCCATGCGATACCGCTATCATTCCCAGGTATTTCTCACGCCGCCCTGGGAGGAGATCTACAGGCAGGATGCAGAACGTAAGCAGTCCTTTGAAGAAGCCGTGGCTACCTGTAATAAAATACAGGAAGTATATGAACGCCTGGGATACAAGGTGGTGGTGCTTCCTAAGGCTTCCGTGGCGGAGCGGGTAAAAATAGCAACTAACAGCTAAACGCTATTTTTCTATCTTTATTCCGGTGAACAATAATAAATAATGATAACAGGAAGAACTTTATTAAGCGCGCTTAGCAGCGGCTTGCTATGCGGTTTACTATCGCTGACAGTGGTTGCCCAACAACCGCGTAAACCCAACATCGTGATCATTTATGCAGACGACCTGGGCTACGGTGATGTCGGCTGTTACGGTATGAAACGGATAAAAACGCCGAACATCGACCGGCTGGCGCAGCAGGGCGTGCGCTTTACCAACGCATATGCTACCTCCGCCACCTGTACTCCTTCCCGCTTCGGGCTGCTGACAGGGAAGTATCCCTGGCGGCAGCGGAATACCGGTATTGCCCCGGGAGATGCGTCCCTTATTATTCCTACCGGGCACCGCACCCTGCCAGGCATGCTCAAGGATGCGGGCTATCGTACCGCGGCCATCGGCAAATGGCACCTGGGACTGGGTACCAGCGAAGGTATCGACTGGAACAAAGATATTACGCCCGGGCCGCTGGAAGTAGGATTCACGTATTCTTTTATTATGCCCGCTACGCTCGACAGAGTACCCTGTGTATTCCTGGAGAACCATCACGTGGTGAATGGAGATCCCAACGATCCTATTACTGTAAACTATCATCATAAAATCGGCAATGATCCTACCGGCCTGGAAAACCCGGAAAAGCTGCGCATACATCCGGATCCGCACCAGGGACATAACCAAACCATCGTAGACAGTATCAGCCGCATCGGCTGGATGAGTGGCGGTTACAAGGCACGCTGGAAAGACGAAGACATTGCGGGTACCCTTGTGGATAAATCGATCCGGTTCATAAGCGATAATAAAACGCAGCCTTTCTTTCTGTATTTGGCCACCGGCGATATACATGTGCCCCGCTACCCTCACAGTGAATTCAGAGGAAAGAGTGGCATGGGACTGAGAGGCGATGCCATACTGCAGCTCGACTGGACCGTAGGCTGTATCGTAAACGCGCTGGACAGTCTGGAGTTGTCGAGCAACACCCTAATTGTATTTTCGAGTGATAACGGCCCGGTGCTGAACGACGGCTACCTGGATCAAGCGGCGGAGCTGGTGGGCGATCACCGGCCAGGCGGCCCGCTGCGGGGAGGCAAATACAGCGCCTTTGAAGCAGGCGCCCGTGTACCATTCATCGTGACATGGCCGGCAGGCATGAAAAGCAATTACGTGTCCCATGCGCTGATCGGGCAGATAGATCTTTTTGCGTCTTTCGCGCAACTAACCGGGCAGAAAGTACAGCCGGCTGAAGCGCCCGACAGCTACGATATGCTGTCGCAACTCCTGGGGCAATCGCAGGCCAACCGGCCTTACCTGGTGACCGATGCAGGCACATTATCGATCATAGAAGGCGACTGGAAATATATTGCACCCTCGAAGGGAGCACGTGTAGCCAAAGACGTTAATATTGAACTGGGTAACGACACAGCCCCACAACTGTATCATATCTCCGTTGATGAACATGAGCAAACAAATGTGGCGGATAAGTATCCGGAAAGAGTGAAGGCAATGGCAGCCAGACTGGAAGAAGTAAAGCAACTGCCGGTTACCCGTTAGTGGCTACCAGCCTGGTGTTCCTGCCGGTAATGATCCAATAACATATCGCCACCGAAATCATTCTTCAGGTCTCTTATGATGGTATGAATATGATTGGCGTTGTTCTGGATATTATCGTATTCGATGATCAGGCCGGGGCCCTGGATGCGGTAGTAGCAGGAATTTCCGGGAGCATGTACCGTACTGCCCGCCCACATGAAATACAAGTTCTCCAGGCCATCTTCCTGAATTTCTTTCAACATCCTGTCGGCAAATAACTTAGTATAACGGTGTATATACACGCTGATGAGCGCCAGCAGCAACTGCTGGTGCTCAGGGCTCAGGCTGTCATAGTGTATACCTTCCGGATGCGCTATCATGGCCTTTCTGGCAGGTCCTGTTATAATTTCTGCAGGTGCTTTATCTGATACCAGTGTTTGTTGTAATTCTCCGGGAGATAAGGCCTGCAGCAGTTCAAACGCCTTCGTTGTTTCTTCTTTCAGTGTTTCTCTGCCTTGCAGCGGCCCCTCTTTCACCACAGCCGGATTGGCACCCAGAAAAGAGGGCGTACCAGACACCAGCGTGCGCTTGCTGGCGGAGAAATTGAATGCCACATGATGCCCTTCGAAGCGCCAGCCCCATATATTATTCGTAGCCGGCACCCCAAATATGGTCAGGTAATACTTCTGCGGATCGCGATAGTGATCGCTCTCCCCGCGATGTTCCAGGTCTTTCAATACCTTCTCCAGTTCCATAATACTATTGATTTTACGAACCGTTGTTTCACTGAGGGTGGTGCTGAGCAGCTCCATCAACGCCTGCTGCTGCGCCGTATTCAGCTCTTTCACAGCAATTCCCTTACGGTCGTCGCGCGGTACATAAGCAAAGTGATAACGCTCTGCGGTATCGAACGGGAAAATTGCTTTTGACTGCTGTTCTTTGTTAAGCAGGCGGATAAAGGCATTCGCCTTTTCTGCCATATTTTGCGTATAGGCGGTAACGGTAGTAACGGTAAGGCATAGTGCCAGTAGAAAACGGAACATAAACGTGGAATATGATATAAATATAATTGTCTGCCGCCGTTTATGCAAGCAAAACATTTTCACCGGAAGAAGGTAAAATTTTCTTACTTTAGAATACCTAAGCCTTTAGCTTTTTGTAAGAAGATGATATTTTAATTTAGACAGACCCCAAAAAAAATGTAACCATGATGCCCTCTGAACAACCAGGAACCGCACCTGGCGCAAAATTATGCATAACTGACTTCACGAACGACGACCGTGTAAAAACTGCTTTGGCACAGCTGAAAGCTCATTTCCAGGCAGGCCCGGATGATGGCGGCCAGCTGGTAGTTTCCGACGTACTCGATGATCACGGGCACCAGTATGTGAACCTTGTACAGAAAGGAGGCGGTGTATTGGGCATTGCGCTTGTTGGCTATACGTATATACTGGAAGAAATGGGCATACGGTTCCTGCGGCTGGCAGGTACCAGCGCAGGCGCTATCAATACAGCACTGATCACAGTAGTAAAAAATAAGGAAGATAGAAAATCGGCAGAAGTACTGCAGGCTATATGTGACCTGGACTTTTTCTCACTGGTAGATGGTCACCCGGCAGCCCGGTATCTTATTAAAAGATTCATCACCAACAAAAAATTTATCAGCCGGCTTAGAAACGGGCTGTTGGGATTACTCGGTGTATTCCTGTTGTTCATAGCGGGCGATGTAGTGCTGACAGGGCTGAGCAACAAATACGAATCGCTGTATCTGTTGACGGGGCTTTGTTTTATTGCATCCGGATTTACGTCGCTGATCATTGCAGTGATCGTTTATTACATCAGCAATCTGCTGAAACGGCTGAAGAACTCAGGTTTCGGGATCAACCCCGGGGATGTGTTTTATGACTGGATCAAGCGATTGCTGCTGGCTAACGGCGTGGTGACCGTCAGTGATCTGAAGGCGAAAGCAGCAGGCGCGCCATCGCTGCATTTGCGGGTACCCAACGACTCCGGCCTGAAAGATCTTACCGGCGATGTTACTTTTATTACTTCAGAATTAGTCACGCAAAACAAGATACAGTTCCCGGCCATGTGCAGCCTTTTCCGCACAGATATCGACGCACTGCAGCCTGCAGGATTTATACGCGCGTCTATGTCGATTCCCGTATTTTTTGAGTCTTATATGATCAATAATATACCGGCAGATGATAAACGCATCAAGGCCGCCTGGGAGCAGTTCTTTGGCTATGCTCCTCCCCCTTCCAGCGCGCGCTTTGTGGATGGTGGCATCCTCTCTAACTTCCCGATCAGTATTTTCTACAACAACAGTGTAGCCACACCAAGACTCCCCACTTTCGGGATCGACCTGGACGACCGGCAGCCTGCGGATAAAGAAGAAAATCCTTTCGGCTGGTCGCTTACCGGGTATATGGGGCGCATGTTCAATACCATTCGGAATTACTACGACAAAGATTTTTTATTGAAGAATAAAGTATATCAGCGGGGCATCGGGAAAGTGGATTTGTCGTCCGATAAGTACAACTGGCTGAACTTCTTCCTTCCCAACCAGGATAAGATAGACATGTTTGCGCTGGGCGCTCAGGCAGCATGCGAGTTCCTGATCAACTTCAACTGGGACGAGTACAAGAACGAAAGAAAAACTTTGCAAATCCAACTCAACAAATAATCATGGAAACAATCATAACATGGGGCTGGACCTGGTTGTGTATACTCACAGCAGTGATGCTGCTGACATCCTGGATTATGCATTTGCAAAGCCGGGAGTTTTATATGCTGGATGTAGTGATGCGGAAATTCAGCATACTGGATATGCAGTTCCCGGCCACTCCGGGAGAGTTACCGGCATTGATAAAACATATTTATGCGCTGCCGGAAGCAGCGAGGCAAAGAACGTTATCGGCACTTCGCGGACAACTTTGGGTAGATTTCCTCTTCATGCCGGCGGCCTATGGCAGTATATTCCTGTTATGCCTGGAGGTAGCAGCGAAAATGCCACCTTTGTCGGTGTGCGCGTCGCTTTTCAGCTGCCTGGGCTGGTTGCAGCTCCTGGCGTGGATCTGCGACATCATCGAGAATATATACCTGTTGCAAAAGATACGGCCTGATCCGGTTCCGTCTACGCAGGCAGCACATCGCACCTATCAGTGGATCGAATTCATCAAATGGGGCGTATCGCTTACCGGCATGGTGAGCGCATTATCTGCCCTGCTGTTCTTCTGGGTATCCGGACAATACGTTACCGCCTCCCTCATTTATCTGCTGGTATTGGCAGCTGAAGCGGGAGTATTTATCTTTTTGGTGCTGCTGGTTAAACCAGGCAAACGCGCTACTTGAGAATCATTACCGGTATGGAAGCTGCACGGGTAATAGCGGTTGAAATACTTTTATGTGTGAGCGTATACAGGAAGCTATGTTTACCCGGCAATGCTACAATAAGGTTAGCATGATGCCCGGCCGCGAAACCCGTAACGCCTTCAATAACATCCGCATCGCTGGTATAATACAGCTCATGCTTAAAATTCTGCAGATAATGGTGCAGGTGCTGTTCATCTTCCTTCATCTGTTCATCCGGCTGCAGATGGCGTTGTTCAGGATCAACATTTAATACCATCAGGTTAGTGGCAGCCCAGCGGGGAGAGATCTTCAGGCGGTTCAGTTTATCAACGGCGTGCAGGGCATTGAAATCGACCGGCACCAGTACATTATCTACTTCCGTATATTCGTAACCGTTAGGTATCACCATAACACGTACCGGGCTGGCTTTGGCAATGGCGATGATATTACGTGCTATCAGTCCTTCGCCCTGCTCATCGCCGCTCAGCAGCACCATTTCAGGCTCTTCGTGTTGAATAAGCCCCATTACCGCCCGGAGTAAAGGTTCATCGCTCAGGGCAACGGTTACCTTCATTTGCGGCCCGGCAATTTCTATTAACTCCTGTGCTAATTGTTTCAGTTGCTGCTCTGCTTCCTCCCGGTGATCATCGATACTACCCGAGCTCACGGTCCCGTACCCTCCTGTAAGAAGAATATTGCTGAAAACATTGTCGTAGAAAGTTTTCAGTAATATCACGCGCTCATAATCATAGTGAACACTCCATGCTGCCGCATAACGGACAACTGCTGCTGATGCATTGCTTAAATCGATGGGAACCAATAATGTTTTCATAACTATTTCCTTGAATTTTCGTTCATGGCCTTATCCGGTGCTTGTGCGGATATATCAATACCAAATATATCGTTTTCATGACAAAGGTAAATTGTTTAGCAAGATAAGATAAGCAACATCCGTATCACGGATAAAATCCTGTAAAATATCACCGGAATTTGCTAAAATTATATACTGAAAAATGTTTCCCACGAAAATCTATCCAAATGCAAACCGGAAGAAGACAATTTCTGAAAACTGCCGGCATTGGTCTTGCCGGCGCCGGACTGGCTCCCATATGGCATCCTGCGGCCCGTTTACTGAACTTTGATGACACCCGGTATTTTCCGCGCGTCACACCGGAATCGCAGGGTATCAGTTCCAATGGCATCCTTAAATTTGTAGAAGCTGCCAATGCTTCCGGCGCCAGCTGGCATAGCTTCATGCTGTTGCGTCGCGGACAGGTAGTAGCAGAGGGCTGGTGGAATCCTTATGCTGCGGAATTTGTGCATTCGTTTTATTCCTTATCGAAAAGCTTTACCAGTACAGCTATTGGCATGTTAGTGAAGGATGGAAAACTGGATATCAGCCAACCGGTGATCTCCTTTTTCCCTAAGGAAACTCCTGCGGATCCATCTCCCTACCTCCGGCAAATGACGGTAAAACACCTGCTTACGATGAATACCGGTCATGGGGAAGATACCCTGCCACCGATGAAGCGGTCGTCCGGCAAAACCTGGGTCAGCACCTTCCTGGAGCAACCGGTGACATATGAGCCGGGCAGTCATTTCCTGTACAATACCGGCGCTACCTATATGCTCGGCGCCATATTGCATGCCATTACCGGGCAAACCCTGGTGCAATACCTGGGCCCCCGCCTGTTTCAGCCATTGGGAATCACCGGATACGATTGGGAAACATCGCCCCAGGGCCTGAACACAGCGGGATACGGACTACGGGCCAAAACTGAAGATATCGCCAAACTGGGACAGCTTTACCTGCAGAAAGGCCAGTGGAAAGGACAAGCCCTGCTCACCGAAAGCTGGGTGAAAGATGCCACCAGCTACCAGACCTCATCGCAGGTGAATAACGGCGACTGGTCGGAAGGCTATGGTTACCAGTTCTGGCGCTGCCGCCATAATGCCTTCCGCGGCGATGGCGCTATGGGACAATACTGCATCGTGATCCCGGACAAGGAAGTAGTAATCGCCATCACCAGCCAGACGAACGACATGCAGCAATCGCTCAACATCGTATGGGATAACCTGCTGCCTGCCATCGAGCCGGCGCCCTTGCCGGAGGCGCCACAAGCGCACAAGGCATTACGGGAGCAACTGGAAAAGTTATCGCTGCCTGTGACTGCCAACAGCGCTGTTCCTGCTGCATCTCTCAAAAAGAAAAAACTACAGCTTCAAACTGAACCGAATGATTACGGCGCCACCACTATGGAGCTTTCATTTACACCATCCGGCTGCACCTGGAACACCCAAACCGCCAAAGGCACTACCACTATACAATGCGGCTGGGGAAAATGGCTGCTCAATAAAGACCGGCAACTATATACCTTCCCCGAGCAAACCATGAATGCTGCTCCTACCCGGGTAGCGGCCACCGCTGCATGGATAAGCCCCACCATCCTCCAGATTGATCTTCGCTTCGTGGAAACACTGCATGGCGACCGCATACAATTCGACTTCGGTGCACCGAAGATGAACATCAGTTTCCTGAACACCGTTACGGCGATGAATCCGAAAAATACGGATAACAGGAAAGCGATAAGAATTAAGAATATAGAATGAAGAATTAAGAATAAAAAGCGAAGACCTAAGCGGATATCACAATACTCGCTTAGGTCTTCGCTTTTTATTCTTAATTCTTCATTCTATATTCTTAATTCTTTCAGGACAGTGCAGGTTGCCGATCTGTTACTACAATCTTATTTTAGGTCACCATTCTGAGATTGTTGTTTAAACGCTATATATCATGTGCACTGCTTCTATTCCACGTAATGTGCTACTCAGCGCTATTTTCACTGCTGCCGGTCTCCTTGCTGGTGAGACCGTACGCGGCCAGGAGACCGGCCAATACCGCGACATTTATCCTGATACCTGGGTGGCTTCAGATGCGCTCGGACGCACGATGCCTGACTTTCAGACGGTGGGCGCCGTAAAAAAAGATCAGCGCCGCGTTGTAGGCATGTTCTATATCACCTGGCACAGTGATAACAATGCTAATCCTAACAAAGCATATCACGGCGACGTTAGTAAGATACTGGCAAAGGATCCGGATGCACGGCTGGATGCCAAACACCCGCTGTGGACGGAAGGTTCCTATCATTGGGGCGAGCCGGAAACGGGGTATTTTCTCAGCAGAGACGAATTTGTTATCCGACGCGATATATCTATGCTGGCAGATGCGGGAGTAGATGTGCTGGTGATGGACGTAACCAATGCCGTGAGATATTGGGATGAATGGGAAACGTTGTTCACCACCATGCAGAAAATGAAAGCAGCAGGCAACAAAGTGCCACAGTTCTGCTTCTGGGCTTTCAACGGCGCGGTGATCACGGTAGTGCAGGATCTGTACGACAAGATATACAAGCCTAACCGCTTCTCAGACCTATGGTTCTATTGGGATGGCAAGCCGTTGTTGTTATACAACGGCGCTCCAAAGTACGATGCAAATGGTCAGGATGCCAAACAACCAAATCCGCATTACGACCCGGCAGCCAAAACGGACGTTAATAACCCGCACTATAATGATCCGGATTATACCAGCGAAAACTATAAAGACTATACGAAAGAAGTAAAGCAATTCTTTACCCTGCGTACGATGTGGTGGGGATATTACGAATGGGCAGGAAAACGGTTTATAGGTACGGAAGATAACTGGAGCTTTGGTTACGACCTCGACAACGCCAAAGTGAAGGCTTTACCAACCGACAGCCTCTTATCGCTGCACAACGGAAAAAAAGAAGAAGCGGCTGTGACCCCGGCGCAACACCCGGCCAGCCTGGTTGGTAAATCGTGGTCGAGGGAAAAAGGCGAACCTGTGTTGAACCAGCTCGACCTTCCCGAAACCGCTTACGTGCCCTGGCTGAAGCAAACCGTCAGCCATCCGCAGGGTTACGGCATTTATTTCCAGGATCGCTGGGAAGAAGCGCTGAAAGCCGACCCGCAGTTCCTGTACATCAACGACTGGAACGAGTGGACGGCCGGCAAGTATCAACCCGAAGGCGGCAAAACAACCGGATTTATGCGGCGGCAGAATCCCTATTTTTTTGTGGATCAGTATAATGCAGAATTCAACCGCAGCATACAGCCTATGAAAGGCGGATATACCGATAACTACTATATGCAGATGGCGCAGAATATCAGGCGCTATAAAGGTATCCGGCCAATCCCTGAGTTGAAAGGGTTTTCCACCGCCCGTATAGATGGAACATTCTCCGACTGGGACGACATGCACACGGAATACCGGGATACCCGCGGCGATGTATTCCATCGTAACTATAACGGGTACGGCAACACGCACTACGTTAATAATTCAGGTAGAAATGATATTGTAACGGCAAAGGTGAAAGTAGATCCGCAGACCATCAGCTTCTATGCCGCCACAGATGCACCGCTTACCCCATCGGATGGCGACAACTGGATGTTGCTGCTGATTGATGCAGATAACAATCCGAACACCGGATGGTACGGCTACGACTATCTCATTAATAAAAAAGTGAACAGCAACGGCACCAGCACCCTCATGCAGTTCGATCGTTCAAAGGATAACTGGATCCCTGTAGCGGATATCCCTATGCGTTATGCTGGCAACCAGCTGGAGCTGTCGGTTCCCAGGAAGCTGCTGGGGTTGCAGGGCAATCACTTTACATTTGATTTCAAATGGAGCGATAACGCCGCAGATCTGAAAGATCCGATTTCATTATGCACAGATGGCGACACTGCGCCCAACAGGCGTTTCAACTATCGTTGCATCTGGAAAAAATGAGCCTGTAATAAAAAGCCGCACCATCATCATGATGGATGCGGCTCTGATCGGTAACAGGATAACTACGGGTTCGGTGGTGTTAAAAAATCAATCAAGTACTTTAAGATAACGGGCAAGCCAGTACGGCAGCAGAAACTCATCTCCCGCGAGTTCTTCTTTACCGTCTCCACCTCCGTCGAGGGAAAATGCGTTGGCGTTATGCCTGTGTACTGGCTGCTCATCCAGTGGCAATGGTTCCGCGGTAGATTGATTGCGGAAATTTGGTGGCAGCAGTGTAATATCTTTCCGGATAGAATTTTTAATATTCCAGTTGACCAGGTTCATGGGGAATGTTTGCAGCCACCAGGTAGTGGCAGTAGCATCGAAATCGCCTGTGGTGGCAAGTGTTATAAGATTCCATACGGCGTTTTTCTCTGGCCGCTCTATTTCCCAATGATTGCGGATGGCCTTTGCATAGTGCGTTTTAAGCGTATCATTCAGGGCATATTTGTACAGCACCCAATAAGTCAGGAAAGCCATTTCATCATCGGAATGGTTCCAGTTGCCGTTGCCCATATCTATCCCTTCATGCAGATAGCCGGGCGTAGGTTTTATGTTGTGATAGTCGATGCCTATATTCTGCAGATAGCCATATTTATTCAACAATGTAAACGCCTGGGTTTTGTACTTCTCTTTTCCAGTAAGCTTGTACGCCAGCTGTAATCCGGCGGTGATAGTGGTGCTTCCGAGACGCCTGTCGCCAATGGTTACCGGGTACCAGTTGATATACTCCGGATTCCAGCGGCCCCACAGTGTGGGCTTATTGTCGATATCTACTAACGTGTAATGATGATCGAGGATATGCGACATGATCTTATCGATAAACGCTGCGACGCGTTGTTTTTCGGTGGGTGTTTCTGCCACCATTTCGTTCAGCAGCGCTGCCACCCAGATGTAGCCTACAAATTCATCGCTGCTGGTATGTCCTTTCCATTCCCATTCCGGATCGGGGGAATCCCGCCATCTTTCGGGGTCGGAGTTCTTGAATCCCTTTCTTTCAAAAGAGCGGGCAGGGAATCCTTTCAGCTGGTTAACCGACAGTATCCTTTCAAAGGCTTCAAATGCTTCCCAGGCGTAGCGTTTGGCCTGCGGATCGTGAGTTACTGCATAGCGGAAAGCCTCGCTGCTCAAATAAAAGCTGGTCCACAGGCCGTCGTTGTCGGTATCCGCCATCTGGGCGGCGCTGGTATCGCCGGGTGGATTCAGATGCAGGTTAGCAATGAACCCATAACGGATATGCCTATCCCGGATCTTGCGTTCGAAGAAAGCAGCTTTTTGTGCCAGTGTTTGTTGTATGAAGGAAATTTTATTGAGACCTGAAGGCGTTAGCATATATACGTCACCGTTAGTAGTGGCGGCCATGCTGATGACCTGGTCCTGATCCAGCCAGCGGCGGGAGGCGAAGTAACGGCAGGAGCCTGTGCCTTCGCGCATGAATGCACCTGCGGGAGTGCCGGCCCAGAGCCTGTTGCCGCTGACCAACAGTTCGTTCACGGAAGGTACCGGCACCCTTGTTTGCAGCGACAGGCTGGTATCGCCCGTATTGGCGTTGATGGCGTAATAACCTCCGGGGGTACCCAGCAGCACATCATTACCCTTGAATGCCATGGCGGTAGCGCCTTTCACCGTATGTATCCTTACCAGCTTATTGGTTTCGAGGCGGTATAATGCATCCGGGTATAAGAGGAAGAAGGAGCCGTTGCTGACAGCCATTCGCTGCAGGTTGCCGGCCGGGGGCGCCAGCTCCTGCAGCTGGCCGTTGCCGGCCAACACCAGCGCCCCGTTGCCGGCAAGCAGCATCCGGCCTGCGGCGTCCACAGCCACGCGGTTGTATTTGCCAGCTGGCAGATTGATATAGGGTATGCCGGCATAACCGTTTGTGAGGCACTTATCATCGTAGAGATAGTACAGATGCCCGCTGCCTTCCTGCGTGGTAACGTCTGTTGGTATACGTTGTGCCAGTGGACGGAAGCGCATATCCCGTACCAGGTTGTTACCACTGAGGCGGTAAAATCCCTGCTTTGTCAGTACCTGTACATTGTCGTTGTAATCGGTGATCACTTTCAGCAGCTGCAATCCTTCCGGCACATGATACTGTACGGACACTGCCTGTAGAAAAGGTTGATCGGGCGTGGCATAAGCGGAGCAAGATAAAAAGACGCCCGTAGCCAGGTAAACTAGTTTCTTCATTCCCGTGGGTTTTATAATTTAATCAGCCACACTTCAGTGACTCTTGAATGTTGTCGCCAGTTGAGGTGTTCTTCATTGATATCATCCCAGGTGATCAGCAAGGTGCCTGTTTGGGTAAGTGCAGGAGGTACCACAAATTCTTTCAGCTCTCCTATTCCTTTGTTATACAGGGATGGCTGCAGCCGTTCTCCGTTGGCTCTCAGCAGGCAGTCGCCATAGCCGGTTACACGGATCACATAGCGGGCAGTTGGATCGAGATGGTCGTAGCGCATAGCGGAGGGCCATCTCAGGCTTACCATCCACGACAACCGTTTCCGGCTGTAGCCGCTCTCCCACCAGTCGAATCCCGGCGTATCGCTGCGGCTCATCAGGGGATCGGTGTGAAGGTCTTCCTTACGCAGTACATGCGGCGACCGGGATATGTTGGCTACCGCATCGTAGTAGCTTCCGGGGCCTGGATCTTCCCAGCGTGCCAGGGTATCGAGCGCTTTACGTTGTGCCGCTTCGGGCAGCGTGCGGATGATCCGGAATTTATCTTCCAGCCACCAGCGGTTATTCAGTGGCCGGTCCAGGAAATCGAGTACGGCTCCCCGCTCTGAGCCGGCGGCCTTGTATTTGGCAACGCTTGTTTGCAGGGCTACAGATTTGTATAAGTCGTCGCAGAGCTGTGTGATGCTGTCTTTCCAGGCCGGCATTACGCTAACATCCGCCTGGCGGAGTACTTCCAGGGCGCGATCCATCGCTACGCCGGGGGCCAGGGAAGCCGTATCCGCGGCAGCCTGTTTCAGCAAGCCGTTGGCGGCAGCTTCCAGCGCGGCCTCCCGGATAGCGCGTTTTCGCGTATAGGCGTCATAGTAAGCTCTCAATAAACACATCTGCCAGCGCCAGTTACCGGCCAGCTCCGGGTGGTCTTTCTCCAGCCCCTGCCATAAAGCCAAACTGGCGGCAATGCTTCCGTTCTCCGCCACAGGGCCTTCCCAGTTATGCTCCAGCGCGAGGATGCCATCGGCGGCCTCCTCCTGTAATGCGGTACCAAAAAAGAAACCAGCGTATTGTTTCAGGACTGTTTTCACATCTATATGGCTATCCCAGCCCATCATGCTCCATAACACCTTATTCAGGTCGTCGTGCGCACCATCTGAATAGCTGACAAAGCCATCCATTACGGGCGCCACAAAACGGTATATATTGGCATAATAAACCGGCTGCGGATTAACCGGTTCCCGGCCCAGCGTAAATGCAAAGGCCGGATCCCACCATACCACCGGGTAATCGCAGCGCACGGTATGGGTGATATCAGGATAGTGTCTGATTTTATAAGCAGCGGGTAAAGCGGCCCTGGTAGATTCCAGCGAGGGGCTGGAAGGTCCTACCACTATGCCCCCCAGCCAGCGCGGTTGGTGCTGCCGGATATAGGCATAAACAACATTGCAGGCAGCGGAATCGTATCCCTGAAGCGATAACCAGATATCTGCCCGTGGGTGATATGGTTTCAGTTTCACTGCCAGTTCTTCCAGAAACGGCAGCACCAGCGCCGGAGGATTATTTCCCGGATCTCCGCCGGGGAAAAACACGGCATCCAGCCGGGAGGCTTCACGGAAAAGTGTATCGAATTGCAGGAGGAACTGTTGTTTCTTAGCCTGATCATTCAGGTCGAATGTAGCGGGCGTCCATACGGAGAAATCCAGGTCGTACTTTTTGCAGTAGCTGCTGATACGGCGCGTCATCTCACGGGATGAAAGCGTAAAGTGCGGCGATGCGGGCATGAAAGGAATAGCCTCTATGCTGTTGGTGCCAAAGATGGCCAGCTCGCGGATGTATTGCTCATATTGTTCCGGTGTCCAGCCGTCGTAGGAGTTGGCGAGGTTCCGGTAGCCGAGCTGATGCCCTCTGATGGCTTTTTCCGGCGAGGTTTCGACATCTATTGTATCGGGAAGATCTGCTCGTCCGGGTGCATACTGCATGGAGCGAAGCAGATATCCGGCGCCGTATAGCCATCCCCGTATGCCGGCTGCTTTTACGTATATCCGTGTACGGTGGCTGGCAGTTTGCCTGCGAACCTGGTACGATTCCGGACCGGATTTTATACGTTCAAATATAATCGCGTCTCCCTCTGTGGGCAGCTTCTCCGAGATTGGCCACAGGAGGCCGGTGCGGCGTTGTACTTCTTCCTGTAACACCCGGGCAGCCACCATATCTTTCGCGGCCACAATGGTCAGCCGATCCATGCGGGCCGCGAAAGAAAAGAATGGAGCAAAGAAAATGAGGGAGAGTAATATTCTCATTACTTACATCTGGATAAAAAATAGTTGGGACAAAAAAGCAATTACTTCAGATACCACATCAGGGTAGTTTGTTTATCAGGCCCGAACTGAATCAGCGCTTGTGCATACTGATCGGCATTTGTAGCTGTTTCACCGGTCGGATACATATAGCGTTTAGGCAGTATTGGTGAAACAGCCAGCGGGCCGAGTACGAATTTCGGGTAGCCGGTACGGCGGTTATCAAACCAGGCTTCCGCTCCTTTCAGGAAACCCGCTATCCACTTCTGCCCTATCAGCTGTTCCAATGTGCCATTGTATTTCACCAGCGCCTGATCATAGTAATGATTGTCGCGGGCTGTTTTATCCACGCCGTAGTACTTCATGCTGGCATCGATACCTGCATAGTACATATCTTCCGCCGTTTTACCTGTCATGGTTACTTTTCCGGCCTGCATCGCTTCGGCAATGATGAAGCATACTTCCGCGTAGGTAAGCATGGTGGCGTTCACCATGCTGCTTGAATCTTTCCTAAAAATAGCAGGCAAACGGGAAATATGTGCAGCACCTCCATTGTAGTCATATGGAGCGGCAATGGCGTTAGGCACGCCCACATATAGCTTAGTATCTACACTTCCTCCGTTCACTGAATCCACGGGTGCTATCCATACCTGTAACCGTGGATCATTACGCTGGAACAATGCATCTACGATCTCTTTGCTGGGCTTGCGCTTATCGAACTCGCTAAAAGAGGTAGCTGTAGCGCTACCCGGCCAGCTGTTTGCCGCTACATTTCCAAGATAACTGACTTCTGCATTGTCGGCATTGCTTTCAAAAATGGGATACTTAGATTTATCACTCAGGATCGCCTGCATTTCGGTGAATGCCGGTGCATAATTCTTTGAAATACGCAATAGCATGCGCAGACGCAGCGAGTTGGCAAATTTCCGCCACTTCATGGCGTCTCCATTATACATAGCATCGGCTTTCTTGTCTATTGGCTGGACTATAGCAGCCAGTTCGTCGTTAGCCTCTTTCAGTGATTGCAACAGGGCCGGATAGATCACCTCCTGCTTATCGTACTTAGGATGAGTAACCCTGTCACTCTTCAGCCGCAAGGCCTCTGAATAAGGGACATCTCCGAAAAGATCCGTTACGTAAGCAAAATTGAATGCGCTCATTATCTTCCCCAATGATATATACTGGGGCGCATTTTGCTTTTTCGCCAATCCCATCATTTCATTATTAAGGGAAAGCTTGGAATAATTGCCATCCCAGCTTTGAGGGCCCCAGTCGAATTTATCTGGTCCTTCATTGCGGACCATTGTGATATAACGCCCTGCTGAAGCGGGCTTGTCCATATAGGCATCCTGCTGATAATCGTAGGCTGTATTGATCACGACCGACGATAACAGGAACTCCGGATTGATCACTTCTGATTCATTGGGGTTCACGTTGATATCCTGTAATCCTTTTTTACAGGAGGATACCGCCATCCCCAGGAACAATATGAAAAATATGACAGGCATGCGTTGCATAACCGTATAGTTAATTAGTTTAGAAATTGAATCCGATCTTCGCGCCATAGGAACGGGTATATGGCAATCCCCAGCTGGTAACACCCGGCGACAGGCTACCATTTGAAATACTCATCGCAGTTTCAGGATCATAACCTTGTTCTGCAGCCGTCCATGTAAACAGGTTGCGTGCAATCAGCGACAGCGACAGGTTGTAAATCGGCAACCGTCCTAATACTTTCTTCGGGAAAGCATAGGTCAGGGATGCTTCTCTCAGCTTCACATAGCTGGCATCGAAAGTGGATCTGCCGTTAAAGCCCCAGTAATATTCGCCGTAATAATTTTCCGGATCAGTGACGTTGTCGTTGAGTTTATATTTCCCCTGACCATCCTGGATGTAGCCAAACAAGATCATACCATCTGTACGTTTACGGCCAGCGTCATCTGTCCAGCTCAGGCCACCGGTTTTCGGATCGCGGCCCGGAACAGTGGTTTGCGTACGGCCATCGCTCAGCAGGTTTTTAGCTACATAGGAGAAGAACTGTCCGCCCTGGCGCCAGTCCAGCAGCAGGTTCAGCGTAAAGCCCTTGTATGAGAATGTATTGGTAAAGCCAACCATAAAATCAGGATTGTAGTTCCCGATTTTGATATATTCGTTCACTTTCTGATAGGTACCATCGCTGTTCAGCAGCGGCTGTCCCTTGTATTCGCCATCCGGCACGGTAGCCCATCCCTGCGCGTACATATCGCCCATTTCGGCGCCTTCTTTAAGATTAAATTGTATGCCCTCTGCCGAGCCTGTAAAATAGCTGCTGAGTCCGGGCATCAGCTCAATTACTTTATTCCGGTTACGGCTGTAGTTCACCTGCATATCCCAGCGGAACGGGCCTGCTACCGGCGTTGCATTCAGCGAGATTTCTATACCCTTGTTACCGATCTTACCAGCGTTGATGACCATATTATTGTAGCCCGTAGCATAAGTTACAGGTACTTTGATGATCTGGTTGCGGTTTACGGTACTGTAATAGGTAAAATCGATTCCCAGCCGTCCTTTCAGGAAACGAACATCAGCTCCGAACTCATGCGATGTAGCGATGAGTGGTTTCAGGTGATTGTTCTTCAATATGGAACCTATGTTGGCCCGTTTCACACTGCCCCAGTCCTGCCCGAAATTAAATGTATTATACAGGTTGTATGGATCAGTATCTCCACCTACCTGTGCCCAGTTGGCCCGCAGTTTTGCGAAGGATAGCACGTCTGATTTAATACCCAGCATATCTGATACAATGAGGCTCAGCGATGCGGAAGGATAGAAATAGGAGTTATTATCCGGCGGCAGTGTGCTGGTCCAGTCGTTACGTGCTGTCAGATCCAGGTAAGCAAAGTTGCGATAGCTCAGCTGCCCCATACCATATACACTATTGATCCTCCGCTGGAACCTGCTGGAATTGTTAGAAACAGAACCGGCCTTGGCATTGGCAATATTGTAAAGCTGCGGAATCACCAGGCTTTCTGTTTTCTGAGAGGTACTTTTTCCCATTTGGTCCATCCGGTTAGCTCCGGCGGAAACAGAGAAGAAGAAGTCGCTGTTCAATTGTTTTTTATAGCTCAACAGGAAGTCGGTGTTCTGCTCCTTGAAATATTCCGTTTCAATAGCGTATCCGCCGTTAGGGTTACGCACGGCGCTAAACGGCCGCTTGCTTTCCCTGGTTTCTGAATAAAGGTCCATACCGGTGCGTCCCATCAGCGACAGGTCTTTAGTAAGCTGAATATTCAACTCCACGTTACCGGTGATGCGATCGCGATCGTAGCTGTTGATAAATTCATATGCCACCAGGTAGGGATTGTCTGTAGAACCAGGCACATGCGAGAACTGTGCCAGTCCTTCTTTCCCCGGCAACCAGTAATTGCGCAGTTTTCGTATATCCACATTCGGTGTAGTGGTGTAAACAATAGCGCTCACACTGCCACGGTTAAACGTAGGCCTGTTGCCGCTGCCATTTTTCGTATAGCCGATATTGGTACTCACCTTTATTTTTGGATTCAGATTATAACCGGCGGCAACATTCACGGTATTTCTTGAAAGATCTGTATTCGGAATGATGCCTTCGTTCTTCAGATTGGTATAGGAAAGCCGGAAATCGCCGTCTTTGTTATTACCGGTAATGGCGATATTGTTGGTCAATGTTTTACCTGTACGGAAGAAGTCCTTTGCACGGTTGGGGTACGCAATCCAATCGGTAGGAATAGGATTGCCATTAGCATCGAGCGGGCTATCCCATTGTACGCGTTTGGTACCTACATTCAAACGTGGCCCCCAGGAGGCATCTGCAATTGTTTCATCGGTGCCTTCGCGGTCGCCGGAGCCGAAGTCGTTCTGGAATTTCGGGAACAGCCAGGCGCGGTCGAACATAGCGCTGGAGTTAACGGAAACGCCTAAACCCTTTTTTCCTCCCGAACCGGTTTTAGTAGTGATGAGGATCACGCCGTTGATGGCTCTGGAGCCATATAATGCGGAAGCGCTGGCGCCTTTCAGTACGGAGATGCTGGCAATATCATCCGGGTTGATGTCAGACAGGGTGCTACCGTAGTCCACCACTACCTGTCCTACTGTTTGCCGTGGTGCACGGAGGCCGCCTGCAATAGGAATACCATCCACCACATACAGCGGCTGATTGTCGGAACTAAGGCTGCTTTGCCCACGGATATACACAATAGCGCTGGCGCCCGGATCGGAGCTGGCCGACCGTATATTCACCCCGGCAACTTTTCCGGACAGGGCATTGGCGATATTCACTTCTTTTACAGTGCTCACCTGATCACCCTTTACAGTAGCAATGGAGTAACCAAGTGCCTTTTCCTGCCGTTTAATACCGAGTGCGGTTACCACCACATCATCCAAACTGCGAACAGTTGGTTGTAACTGCACAGTTACCGGTCCATTACCTGCCACTTTTTCAATAGTCTGGAATCCTACTGATCTGAACACCAATACGGAGTGGGCGCCGGCAACCTTCAACACGAAGTTACCATCGCCATCGGTAGCAGTGCCATTGGACGTACCTTTTTCGTTCACGCTTACTCCTGGCAGCGGTGTGCCCTTATCATCCGTCACGGTGCCGCGAACCTGCAATGTGGCTTGCCTCGTGGAGGCTACTGTTTCCCTGGCAGCATTCCGGAGTGCATAATCATGCGCCCCGATTTTCACTGCCTGCAAACCGAGTGGAGTGAGTACTTTGTTGAGTTGTGCTTCCAGGTTATCGTCTGTTATGCGTGCGGATTTGATGCTAACAGATTTGCCTGATATCTGGGCCGGAGAATAGCTGAAGCTGACATTCAGTCTGCTTTCCAGATCGCTTAGCATTTGTTGTAAAGAAGTAGCGTCAGGGTCTGGCGGTGCATCTTTACTTCTTACCATTAGTTGCTGCGGGAATGCGCTGGCCGACATCAATAGCAGCAATAGCAACATGGTGCCCCATGGAGCATGAAGCTTCGTAAAGCTCATTTGCATAATTGTAATTTTTTAAAAGACTTTATTCAAAAATGATCTCTGAACCGTGTTGTTCCATTTTCAGCTGATGCACTGTAGTCATGGCCTTCAGGAGTACTGAAGGATCTTCAGCAGGACCGGAGCCGGTAAATAACAGGTCTTGTGCTTGTTTGTTCCTGAACCGTATCTTATATCCGTATATATCTGATAACTGTTGTGTAATATCGAGCAGGGTTTCATTCCTGAAGAGCAGCCTGCCGTGTTTCCAGGCAATAAGCCTGGCCGGATCGACATGCAGCATATGATGTTCGCCCGGACTGAATTGCATCATATCGCCAGGCTTCATTTGCAGGCTGTCGTTCACTACAATCTTTCCTTCTTCAAGTAATACCTTTACCTGTTGATGGCGGTGGTATACGTTGAAAGAAGTTCCTTTCACTTCAATGGTAACACCGGGCATGAGTACACGAAATTTGGGGTGCAGACCTGCAGGTGATTTGGATACGTTAAAGTAGGCTTCGCCGTTCAGTGCTACGGCGCGTACGTGTTCTTTGTCCCATTTACGGGGATAAGAAACGGAGGAATTGGCATTCAGCTGTACCACAGAACCATCGGGCAGCTGCAGGGTTTTGGTTTCTCCAAAACCGGTTTGTACAAGTACCATCTCCGGGGCCGGACGGCTGCGGAAATACCAGGCGGCTATTACCAGTAGCAGGCAGGCTGCAGCAGCGGAAGCATACAGCATATACCTTCTCAACCCGTTGTTATTTTTTTTAACGGGCTGTTCGTTCAGCAGCAGGTCTATACGTTGTTTAACGGCATCTATCTCTGTTGCATTCACTTCATCCACCCTGAACCTCAGTGCCAGCACCAATGCTTTTGCTTCTTCCAACACAGCTTCCCTGTCCGGGTGTGTGGCCACCCAGCTTTCCCAGAACAACGCTCCTTCCCCGCTCAACACCCAGGCACGGAATGAAGCATCAGCTGCAAGATCAGCTGCATTGAATTCACCATAGTTCATAAAAAGTACCTTGTACAATAAGAAGAGCAGAAAATCGAAAAAATGCCCTCAGGGTTTTGGGATTTTTTTTAAACTTTTTTTTAGTGTAGCATTAACGCGGCTTCGCCTGGTGTGAGTAGTTCTTTTAAAGTGTCTATAGCCCTATATATTAAGGTACGGGCGTACTTCACTTCTTTTAATAACATAATGTCGGCAATCTCCTCATAGGAGAGGTTTTCGTAGAAACGAAGATAAATAGCTTCTTTCTGCCGTTGCGTAAGGGCATTCAGCTTCTGTTGCAATAAACGACTGGTCAGCTCCGAATGTTGCCGGTGAATCAGCATACTTTCGGGCGATAATTCGAGTGCAAATTCCTGTACAGCGTTGTCGTCAAGACTCGGCTGTACCGGTTGTTCCAGGCAGCGGAACAGCTTACGCCTGGCGGCTACCATCAGGTAGCTTTTCACGTTCACGTTGCGGGCGAGGCCTGTGCGTTGCAGGAACAGTTGTGAAAACAGATCCTGCAATGCGTCCATTACCAGCGCACGATCCGCTGTAAACCTGGCACAATACCGGAATAACAGCGGAAAATAACGCCGGTATATCTCCCCGAAGGCATCCCGGCTGCCCTCACAAAGCCCCGCCCACAGGTCGTTCTCGTCGTGCTGAGGATTATAAAGGCTGGTAGACATCTGTTATGTGAATTAGGAATAAGGATTACTCTAAACTACACAAAGGTCGAATGCCGTCATAACGTCCAGTCAAAAAATAACAACTAATTAATGTGCCGACAGTGCACCGGCGGTTACTGCTTTTATCTGCAGACGCTCGCACCAGCCCATAAAATCGTGGTGGATCTGCTGCAATACCTCCTTCTGCGCAGGTGTCAGTTCCAGCGCCTGTGCTCTGCTGATAGTACGTACCGGTATTCCTCTTTGTTGCAGAAAATATTTCGCACTCAACGGATAGGCGATGTGAATCAACGGATCTACCCGCTGCAGCTCTGACTGTATCCACTGAACATCTTCCTGCCTGCTTTCGTCTTCCACATGCTGGCACAGCCACACGAGTATTTCAGGGTAGAAATTACCGGAGATCGACGACATTCCCGCAGCTCCCATCTGCATGGAGGCAACGGCATTGGGTGTATGTGCATCGTAAAATTCCAGCCGGCTTCCCGCTGTTACAGCGAGTTTCGCCCGTACGTTTTCAACATCACAGGAAGTATCCTTATGATAGATCAGCCGGTTAGTGCTAAGTAAAGTACGGAGGATTTCCGGTGTGATAATCCGCTTATAAGGAGCGGGACATTCATATAACCCCAGCGGGATGTTGTCTGTCAGTGAGAATAATTCATCAAAACGCTGCAACAGCACGTTGTCGGATTCATCCACATTGGCAAAGTGGCCGGTGATCATGATCACCGAATCTACACCGGTATCGTATATACGTTTTGTGAACTGTGCTTTATCAGCGATGGTCAGGCCGAAGGAACCAGTGGCTACTACCGGTACGCGGCCATTTACATACCGGACAACATGCCGGGTAAGCTCCAGGCGTTCGTCTTCGCTGATGCTATACATCTCGGAAGATAAACAATTGGCAAAAAAGCCTTTGACGCCGGCTTCAAGGTAAAAGTCGATCAGCTGTTCTACCATTTCCAAATCGATCTTAGCTTTCAGATTGAAAGGCGTGATCATCACAGGTACGAATTTCTTTTGCATAAACATAAGCGGGTTTTATAGTCAGGAAGGTTTCAATCGCTGCAAACGTGTCAGCAATGTGCCTGCCAGGAAAATAGACAACGTGCCTACCACAATGATCATATTGGCGTGCAGCGGGCTGCGCAGGTACGGCGGCAGATATTTCGACAGCGACATCCAAAGTATAACGATCAGTCCTGTTACAGTAGCGGTTACCGCCGCAGCATTCTTCGTGCGGGATATCATGCCCAGCAGGAACAGTCCCAGCATACCACCGGCGAATATGCCCGATAACTCCCACCACATATCCAGTATGCTTTTAACGCCGATCATGGCAATGCCGAAAACGATTGCCAGCAGTCCGGTTAGCGCTGTGGTGATATGCAATACTTTCATTTCTCCGGCAGCAGTAGTATCCTTACGGATATAACGCTGATATATATCTTTCAGGAATACGGTGGCGGTACTGTTCATCCCGCTGCTGACCGTGCTCATGGCGGCCGACAGGATAGCGGCCACTATCAGTCCCATTAATCCCTTAGGTACTTTCTGTACCATGAACCAGGGCAATACTTTATCGGCATAGTCTGCCGGCAGCAGCTGTTGTAGTGGTATATTCCTTTCAGCAGCCACCTGTTGTTTCAGTGGCAGCAACAATTCCGGATGTTGCTGTGCATAGGCGTACAGCGAGGTGCCGATAAAGAAAAACACCATACTCACCGGCACATACCAGTATACACAAAGCCAGATGCTGCGTACCGCTTCCTTTTCAGAGCGGGCGGTATGATAACGCTGTACATAGTTCTGATCCATACCGAAATTATTCAGGTTAATAAAGAACCCGTACAGGAATACCACCCAGAAGGTAGCATGACTGAAATCGGCCGGATCGAAACTACCCAGCGAAAATTTATGTTCCGCAGTACCGATGCGTAAAATATCTCCCAAACCATTATTCATACCCGATACCACCAGCCACAGGATGAGTAAGGCGCCGGCTGTTTTCACAATTCCCTGCAATACCTCCGTCCAGATCACCGCTTCCATTCCTCCCAACACCGTGTATATAATAATGCAGACGCCGGTGACGATCATGATGGTACTCATGCCCAATCCTGTAAGCGCCTGCAAAGCCAGCGCCACGCCGAAAAATACGGCGCCCATGCGCGCGAGCTGCATCAATATAAAACATACCATTGCGTAAGTGCGTGCCCAGGGACCAAACCTGTGTTCGAGATGAGTATAGGCACTTACTTCGCCGCTCTTGCGGTAAAATGGCACAAAATATTTTGCGGCGATAAAGGCCGCCAGCGGCATCGACAAACTGAAAACAAACGAATTCCAGTTGCTGCCAAAAGACTTACCCGGTACACCGAGGAATGTATTACTGCTCAGAAAGGTGGCATACAACGATAGTCCCAATGCCCATCCCGGGATAGTACCTGACGCAGTGGTAAACTGTGCTGCGTTTTTATTCTTACGCGAAAACCAAACTCCCGCCAATACCATACCCGCTAAATAAATTACGATGATAGCCAGATCAATCAGAGGCAATTGGTTCATAGCCTTTCTTATTGGTTGATAACTTTAAAATTCAAAACGTGGATACTACATCACGGTGTGCCGGTCTTTTACAAATGTTGGATTTTTTTATGGATCATACAATGTTTCCTTTTATGAAAAGAATGGCTTAAATTACTATCGCCATGAATCAACTTTCCACGCACACACCTGTCACCTGGATATTACCGGATCAGCTAAAACGCAAGCTGGAAAAGCATTCCCTTGGCAGCAACCTGTTTATCACCAGCATAGGAATATACCCCGAACAAAGTAAACGCGAATGGAATGAATCAACAGGATCATCCGTTTATACCTTAATATATATAACACATGGAAAAGGAAAATTGATATCAGGAAAAAAACAATACCCCATTCAACCGAATCAATACCTGGTGATGCCGCCTGACATTCCTTTCAATTGCAGGCCCGACGAAGCTGATCCCTGGTGCATGTATACGGCGCAGTTTTCCGGCAGGCTGGCAGGCGATATAACAGGCTACCTGGGCAATAATATCAGGCCCCGCAGCATTCCGCCACTGGTGGGAAGGATTGCTCAGTTCGATGACATCCTGCATCATCTGGATCTGATGAATAACATCGAAAATCTGCTATACGCCAATTTCCGTTTCTATAGTTTTCTCGGCACTTTCCGTCTTAGTGTTTTTAATTATATGAAAAAGGGTACCGAGAACATTATTGAACAGTGTATCCAGATCATGAAACAGCGGCTGGATCAGCCATTGACACTAGCCGATCTTTCGGCTGCCACAAGGCTGTCGGCCTCGTATCTGTCGGCCTTATTCAAAGCCCAGACGCGCTACTCTCCTATACAGCTGTTTACTTCATTGCGGATGCAGAAAGCCAGTCAGCTGTTAAAGGAAAGTAAGTTGACGATTAAAGAGATTGCCGCTGAAATGGGATACCCCGATCCGTATACGTTTTCGCGCTCTTTCAAACTGATGATGGGGGTTTCACCCAAACAGTTCAGGGGGAGCCACTAGCGAAATATTATCGTAATGTTAAGCAGTGAGGGATCGGTACTTTTAAAACGAATAGATATAAACAGCTGTTAGTAGTTAAAATCTGACACTCTATGCGTTTCATTATCCCTTTGAAGTTGTTCACAGGTCTGTTTGCCGGTCTGTTGCTGACAGGCAGCTGCAAAAAGAGCCACACCGACAACGCCCAACCATCCATTCGTAATAGCCTTATTGCCGGACAATGGACCCAGCAGGACATTGTACTGGCCGTTGGCGTAAAAATGGGCGGGCAGAATATCCCTGCGGGTACCAGTATTATTACACTGGCGCCATTGCTGGGTGCTGGCGGCGCCGGGTTTACCTGTACGAAAAACAATACCTACAAATTTAACACAGATGGTTCTTACAGCATAACAGGGTGTACAGACCTCATCCTCCCCAAATCAGGGGGCGGTGGTAACTGGAACCTGGATGTGCACGATGCAGTACTAAAGCTCACCAGCCAGAAGGGCGACAACGATCCGCACTGGATCGAAAACATCAGCAGTACCAATCTTGATGTTTCCCTGACGGTAACAATTCCGGGTGTAGCCACCGTACCGCTGGTATTGAAATTAAAGAAATAAACGGTACAACTGCCATGTCCGTTATGTTTGAAATAACAATAACATAACCGGCATTGCCTTGTATCTTGTCCGGGTCTATCTGATATTTGCTCGCCACTATGGAAAATATCGTACAGGATATTATCAATGGGAATATTGAAAGTTTCAAAGTGGTATATCATACCTACCACTCCAAACTTTATTTCTATGTACTGAAATGTACGCATTCCGCCTACATTGCAGAAGAAACTGTACAACTTACCTTTATTCTTCTCTGGGAAAAAAGAGCCAGGCTATCTACTTCCTACAGTATCTCTACGCAAATATTCCGTATAGGCAAAAGCGTTATGACAGATCAGCTGAGGAAGCAGGAAGTCAGAACCCGGCACACTCAAATGCTGATCAGAGATACTGCAGGCAGGCATGCTGAAACAGATATTACAATAAAGGAGGAACTGCAGCGGGTGTATCATCATATAGAACAGTTATCGCCCACCCGGCGGAATATCTTTAAGCTGAGCCGCTTTGAAGGGTTGCCGCACAAGGAGATAGCGCGGCAATTATCTATTTCTCCGAAGACTGTAGAAAATCATATTGTCAGAGCTATCCGGAAGTTGAAAGAGCAACTTTAAATATTCCCTTGTCTGAGTGAGGGGATCGTTTTTCTGAAACGAATTAATACATATCCGGTCATGCGACCATCTCTTTTTAATTTATACAGATCCTGAAAATGGCTTCTTCACTTATAGAAAAGTTTCTGCGGGGCGAATGCAACGATGAGGAGCAGGCCCTGGTAAAAGAGTACCTCTCTCTTCATCCGGAGGCATTGCAGCCTTACCTGACGGAAGAAAGCTGGCAGTCGTTCTGCACTACGCAACAGTTGCCCGCCGAAACTTCCGGCAAAATGCTCTCTGTAATAGCGCAGCAAACTTATCAGCGTCCTTCTTCCGGACGGCGGTTCATTGCCTGGGCGGCGGCCCTGCTCCTGCTTGTCAGCGGCGGAGCATGGTGGATTGTTGCCCATCGTAGGCCCGTTACCGTTATTGCGTCGAAAGTACCTGCCCCCGTAGCTGCTCACGATAGTGTAAGCATGAAAGAGATCGTAAACCAGGGGCATGCGGTGCTGCAAATCACCTTAAAAGATGGTAGCAAAGCTGAGCTAACACCGGGTAGCCGTATCCGTTATTCCGAACCATTCAGCCCTACCAACAGGGATATTTACCTGAATGGAGAAGCGTTATTCCGCGTTGCCCCCGATAAAGCCAGACCATTCACCGTATATGCAGGTACGTTAGGTACCACTGCGCTCGGCACCGTATTCAGGGTAATCGCCTGGGATGATAAGAAAACAGCCCGCGTGCAATTACTCAGCGGTAAAGTAGTGGTAAAATCAGTCAATAGCCGTACCAGGGAAATATACCTGCTACCAGGGCAAACACTGGATTACGATCGTCGTAAAATGACAGCCCACGTGAATACCATCTCACGGACACCTGTACCAGCAGCGGTTCCTATGGCTACCCTCTCCTTCCGGAATGAGCCACTGACAAATATTTTCAGGCAGCTTGGTGAGCAATATCATGTAAAAATACAATACCCTGAAAAAGCCCTGGAAGGTATGAATTTCACCGGCGCTTTCGATGGCAACAAAGAATCGCTCAACGATTTTCTGAATACAATCGGCATTTTAAACGGTCTTACTATCAAACAAAAAGATCATGTTATTTACATAGCACCCTGACACCTCCGTTATACTATTTATCTGTAACCGATGATGCTCTGAAAAGAGATCCTGGTTCCTTTTGCCTGAAAAAATGAAATACTATGCGCAAGAAATTTAAACGATCATTTATATCAGCCGGATTATTGCTGGCCGGATTGTGCTGCAGTCATAGCTTGCAGGCACAGCATCCCCGGCCTGCAGCCATCGGCATTATCAAAAACGAACAAAATGAAATCCTTCCGGGAGTAATGGTGAAAATGGAGAATGCGACCAACAAGGTACTCGCCAACACCACCACCAATGAAAAGGGTATCTTCACCTTCAGCAAACTGCCTGCCGGTGGGCCTTATCGTTTTGTTTTTACCCAGATGGGTTATGCGCCGGATACACTGGGCGGCTATCTGATCAATGACTCCAGCAAGCTGTCGCTGTCGGTTGTGCTGAAAAAAAAAGTGGAAGAGCTCAGCCAGGTACTCGTTACCGCCTTGGGCATTAAGCGCGAAAAGAAAGCGCTGGGTTATTCCGTAGAAGAACTGGGCGGCAAAGAATTCAGCCGGGTTAACCAGGAGAACCTCCTCAATTCCATCTCCGGTAAAGTGGCCGGCGTTACTATCAACTCCACAGGAGGTACCGGTTCTTCCGTAAGCATGATCATCCGCGGTGCCACTTCCCTCAGCAGCGATAACCAGCCGTTGTTTGTAGTAGATGGCGTTCCTCTTGCCAATACTGTCAACAATATCAGTCAGATCGGGAAAGACAATATGGTAGATTATGGCAACGCCATTTCCGATATCAACATGGATAACATTGAAAGCGTTACCATCCTGAAAGGCCCCAGTGCTGCTGCATTGTATGGATCAAGGGCAGGCAACGGTGTGGTATTGATCACTACCAAAAGCGGGAAAAAAGTGAATAAGGTAACAGTAGATGCTTATGTAAGTTCCGTTTTCGATATCCCCTACAAATACCTGAAATGGCAGCACAAGTTCGGCGCAGGCCAGTTTTCAGGCATCCCTGTTTCCCGTAGCGGCAACATGCTTACAAATCCTTTCGGCTCCATCATACAGGAAAACGTAGATGCTACTTTCGGCGCAGAACTGGATATGGGTTATGACGAAGTACAATGGAACAGCCCGAAAGATCAGAATGGTAAACCTATTCCAACGCCGCTGGTATCGCATAAAGATAACGTGAAGAATTTTGTCAATACCGGCATCACCACTGTTGCGGGCGCCTCTATTGCGAATAACAACGATAAGGTCGCCTACCGGTTGTCTTATACCAACATGTCTAACAAAGGCATTATTCCCAACACCAACCTTTATAAAAATTCGCTGAACCTGAATACCAGTTTACAGGTAAATTCAAAGTTCAGTATCAGCACCAATATAGATTTCAGCCGCAATAATTCCTCCAACCGTCCTGCGGGCGACCGGGGCGCCAACCCGCTACAGGCCGTATACAGCATTTCTCCGCATATTGATGTACGCGACCTGAGAGATTACTGGATGCCAGGCCAGGAAGGAATACAACAGCGCACACAGTACAACGGCGTTTTCAATAATCCCTATTTCCTCGCGTATGAAGTAAAGAATGGTTTTGTAAGAGACCGCGTGTTCGGGAATATACGGGCCGATTGGAAAATACTTCCTTCCCTCAGCCTGATGGTAAGATATGCCCTGGATACCTATGATGAGAAACGGGAGACGAAAATATCCAACAGTTATCTCAATAATCCGGGTGGCGCATACGGCATCATCAACCTGGCTAACTATGAGCGGAATATGGATATGTTGCTTACTTATAAAAAAGACATTCATAATTTTGACTTTACACTCTCAGCCGGCGGTAATATGCGCTATCAGAATGGTAAGAACATCACTACTTCTACCAAAGACGGTACCGGGCTGAATACGCCGGGAGTGTTCACCATACAGAACATCTCTCCTGCCAACCTGAACTACCTGAGCAGCAGATACGAAAAAGGTGTCAACAGCGTATACGGCATGCTGAACGTGGGTTATAAAGGAATGGTTTATCTGGATGTAACCGGCCGCAACGACTGGTCGAGCACCCTTCCCAATGCAGTTTCTTACTTCTATCCATCCACCTCACTAAGCATATTGCTGAATGAAATTGCCGGCATTACTTCCGACAACATCAATATGATCAAACTCAGGGGTGGCGCCGCACAGGTAGGTAACGATGCCAGTCCTTATCAGCTGGTAGCCACTTTGAGCAGCATCGGTTCCTGGGGCGATATAGCGCGCCTCTCCACTTCCGGTACTTTACTGAATCCTTATCTGAAGCCCGAAATCGCCACTTCCTACGAAGGCGGCGTGGATATAAATCTCTTTCGCAACCGGCTACGCTTTGCCGGCACCTGGTATATCGTAGAAAACAAAAACCAGATCTTCAATCCTAAAACACCTCCGTCGTCCGGTTATTCTTCCCGGAGTATTAACGCAGGGCTGTTAAGGAGCCGTGGTATAGAGCTAACACTGGGCGGTACGCCGGTAGCAACATCGCGCTGGAGATGGGATGTGAATGTGAATTTTACCCGGAACAGAACGAGGATTATTTCTCTTCCTAATGATCTTCCTTATTATACTTTATGGGAAGAAGGGAAAGGCGGCGCATGGACTTATGTAGGTGAAGACATTGGCGACATCTATGATGCACAGGTAGTAACGGTAACGGATAAGTCATCTCCCTACTATGGTTATCCATTACTCGACAATAACGGCAAGTGGCAAAGTATCGATGCTATCAATACACGTAATAAAATAGGAAACTTCAATCCTGATTTCATCATGGGATTACAGACATCTGTTTCCTACAAGAATTTCACGCTTAATATGACCTTCGACTGGAGGAACGGGGGCGACTTCGTCTCCCAAACATACCGTTATGGCGAGGAGCATGGCAATTCCCAGCTGTTCCTCGACAAGCTGACGAACCCTGGCAATATGAAGGGCCAGGAGCTGCGGGATTATCTCGTGGCACATCAGGATCAGCTGATCATTCCATCGGGCAACAAGTTTCCGCTGGTAGGTGGTCCTACACCGGAATACAACGGTTACCCTTTTGCCTACGGACCCTATGTACTGCCATATGGCGGTGTATTCATTCCGGGAGTACGGGCTTCGGGGTATGATGCCAATGGTAACCCTACCGGCTATACGGAGAACCTGGGCAACACCGGAACGCTGACCCTGCCTTATGCCGCCAGCACTACCTGGGCCTTTACCCGGGCTTTCCTGTTCCCGGCATCGTACCTGAAATTGAGGGAAGTGTCGCTGTCGTACGAACTGCCCCAACGATTGATCAGCCGCGCAAAGCTGCAGCGGGCAAGCGTATCAGTATACAGTAGAAATATCATCCTCTGGACAGCCGCCAAAATCGGCATCGATCCGGAGAACGCCTATCAGCCATCGACCACCATTCAGGGCTCCGGTATGCAGTTCAAACAGGGAATAGAACGGTATAACGTAACGCCCTGGGCGATTCCGGTTGGCGCAAAACTGAATGTAACTTTTTAAGCGCTCTCAACTCTGAAATATGAAAACAGTCAGCAAATCCATTATACTCAGTATCGGGCTGCTTTGCTTCACCGTCACTTCGTGCCGGAAAGACCTGATCAGCATGAACGACAATCCCAACGGCGCCAATCCCGCCACTATCAATCCCAACCTCGTATTATCGACCGTGCTCACCACCGCAGGGATGCAGATCGTGACGTTAGGCTACCAGGACATGGCGGGCGTGATGCAGCATACGCAGAAAGACGGATGGACCTCCACGCACAACGAGTACGACTGGTCCGGCTCTAACAGCTGGACGGAATACTATGATATTCTCCGTAACAATCAGCTGGTTTACAACCGGGCCATCGCCACCGGCAGTGAGTTGCATCAGGGAGTATCACTGGTGATGAAATCCCTCCTCTTTGGCCTGATCACCGACCTCTGGGGCGACGCGCCCTATACCAATGCGCTGAAGGGCCAGGAAGGTGGTACAGACAATACTTTGCCGGCTTTTGATCCGCAGCAGACTATTTACACCGGTATATTGGCGGATCTGGAAAAAGCCAACACCCTGTTATCGAAACCCAAAAGCGCGTATACTAACCCCATAGACGCCGTTGACGTCTATTACCAGGGAGACCCCACCAAATGGCGTAAGATGGCAAATTCGCTGGCTCTACGCTATTATATGCGGCTTTCTGAGAAGCTTCCGGATGTGGCAAAGGCGGGTATCGAAAAAATAGTAGCCAATCCAACACAGTATCCGCTTATACTCGACGTAAACGGAGGTGAAGACGCTACCATGTCGTTCCCCGGAAACAGCAATGCGGATTCATGGCCGGCCAACGCGGCCTACGACACCGACAGCAGTAATTACCGTCGCCTTAAGATGTGTGCTACACTGGTAAACTCGCTGCAGGCAAAGAATGATCCGAGGCTGGGCGTATGGGCCAATAAAGTACAGTGTTTTTTACTGGTAGATGATACCAAGCCGGCTGGTACCGGAAATGTATACAAGCCCACGGATACTATTGTAAACGGGGAGCAGCGGAAAGTGAGGTATATATCGCCTGATGTACTGGCATCGAAGGGACTGACACTGAAAGACATCAATCAGGATGTAAACTATGTAGGATTGCCGCCGGCCATTGCCGGGCCTGCAGTGTATAATCTCAGTCCGGATGCGAATCAGGCATCCCGCAACCCGCATGTATCGTGGCTGAACGATATTTACCGACAGGCCAAAGGTCCGTTGCTGAAGGCGCGTATTATTTCCGCAGCAGAAGTGCATTTCATATTGGCCGAAGCGGCTGCCATCAAGGGATGGGCTGCCGGCGATGCCGCCACTCATTACAACGCAGGCGTACAGGCTTCGTTCAGCGTATGGGGCCTGAGCGGCAGCGCAAAGGCTTACCTGGCACAGACAGCGGTGAAATTCAATAATACGCAGGAGCAAATCATCGAGCAGAAATGGATTGCCAGCTGGACGGCCGCCGCAGAAGCCTGGTTCGATTACAAACGGACGGGGTATCCCAAACTCAAAGCCGGGCCGTTTGCCAAAGGCCCTGTGATGCCGGTGCGGCTGTACTATATGCTGGACGAGCGCAATCTGAATAAAACCAACGTAGCCACGGCGCTCGACCGCCTGGAAGTGACCACTTATTCATCTTACGGCGCCAACGGTACAAAAAATAGTCCATGGTCCAAGCCCTGGGTTATACAAGGAACCGGAAAACCGTGGTAAATTTATACTCATTAAACTCATAAAAAGACCCTTTTCCCAATGAAGTATTTTCTGACACACACTGCATGGCTGCTACTCTTTTGCTGCTGCGCTGCCAGCGCCCAGCAAACCGCCACACCCGCTACTGCTATGCAAAACTATCTGAACAACGGCGATAAATCCTTCCAGTGGGAAGTGAAAGACTCTTTCAACGTCGGCAACGTAAAAGCCTACGATATACTGCTGACATCTCAGCACTGGCGTGAGTATACCTGGAAACATCAGCTGACTGTTTTCCTGCCGCCATCCCTTCAGCACGACGGCGCCTTATTATTCATCACCGGCGGTTCGCTGAAAGACAGCGTGCCCAACTGGAATGGCCCGGAAGATGAGCTATTTCAGCAGCTGGGAAAAATGGCCGGCGAAAACAATGCGGTGACCGCAGTGTTGCGTCAGACGCCTAATCAGCCACTGTACGGGAAGTTGACGGAAGATGCCCTCATTTCCTATACCCTGCATCACTTCAAACAGGACGGCGATTATACGTGGCCATTATTATTCCCGATGGTAAAAAGTGCCGTGCGTGCGATGGATGTAATCCAGGATTTCGCAGCTAAAAGCACCGGCCATGCGGTTAAAGGATTCGTGGTTTCCGGGGCTTCCAAACGTGGCTGGACTACCTGGCTTACCGGTGCTAACGACGACCGTGTGATTGCGATCGCACCGATGGTGATAGATGTGCTGAATATGCCGGTTAGCCTCGACTATCAGATCAAAACCTGGAAAGGGTACAGTGCACAAATAGAAGATTATGTAAAACTGGGCATTCCCCAAACCGCCAATACTTCTCAGGGCCAGGCGATCAATACCATGATCGACCCTTACTCCTACCGCCAGCATCTGCGGATGCCTAAAATGATATTCATGGGTACCAATGATGAATATTGGGTAGTAGATAATATTAAAAATTATATAGACAGCATACCGGGCAAGAACCTCATTAACTACGTTCCCAACGCAGGCCATGGGCTGGGCGATAAGAGGCAGGCCTTCCAGAGCCTGAACGCTTTCTTTGGCATGACGGTAAATAAACAGGCCTATCCTGAATGTAAATGGAATACCGTAGTAAAAAAAGGTAAAGTACAATTAACAGCCGATGCTTCTTCCGATCGCCTGTTAGATGTAATATTGTGGTCGGCTCATTCAGACGACCTCGATTTCCGGAATGATAAGTGGTCGTCCGAAAGCCTGGGTATCAACCATACTTCAAAGGTGAAAGTAAGCACACCGCTCCCGGAAAAAGGGTACCGTGCCTTTTACGTAGACCTGAAGTATCAGGATGCCTCAGGAGGCACCTATACCGTTAGTACCCGTGTATTCGTTACCGATAGTAAAGCTATTTTATAAAGATGAAAAATATCCTGACCCTTTCTATTTCACTGTTTATCTCTATGACTGTTAGGGCGCAGCAGGCGGTACCCACACTGCCTGCCAGTCGCCACCAGCTGGTGATCATTGCCCATCGTGGCAATCATGTTGATGTGCCCGAAAACAGCGTTGCTGCCATCGAAGAAACGATCCGCTGCGGAGCAGACTATGCCGAACTTGATCTGCGCACTACCAAAGACGGACAATTCGTGCTGATGCACGACGCTTCAGTAGACCGGATGACCAATGGCAAGGGCAAAGTGGCCGATCTTACCCTGGCGGAAATAAAGCAGCTAAAGCTCAACAGCAAGGATGGAAAGGAATACCATGTGCCTACCTTTAAAGAGGCGTTACTCGCATGCAAAGGGCGGCTGAACATCTATCTCGATTTCAAAGACGCAGATGTGGAAACCACCTGGAAGCTGCTGAAAGAAACCGGTACGGATCAACAGGTGGTGGTATACCTGAATGCAAAGGAACAATATAAAGCGTGGCGTAAAACCGCACCCGAGATGCCGCTGATGGCCAGTTTACCGGATGAAGTAACTACACCGGAGCAGATGGACAACTTCCTGCAACATGTAAAAATAGCGGTGTTGGATAACATTAGCGATAAAGCGATGCTGGAAGTAGCGCGCAAACATAATACGGCCATCTGGCTGGATGTGCAGAAAGCAACGGAAGGGCCGGACGACTGGAGTGCTGCGCTTAACAAAGGCGTGCAGGGGTTGCAGAGCGATCATCCCGGGGCGCTGGTGAATTATCTGAATGAGCATCATCTCCGGGGGGGGATGGAGGCGAAGGCGGAGCATAAGTAAGACAGCTATATCTTTATTAACCCCAAAAAATACCAGGCTAAGGCCTGGTTTTTTTTTGCGAGCCGTTCGGGCGAATGCCAGCCGGGCAGTGTGCTGCCCGTCGCTACATATCCGGCTATCTGCGTGGCTACAACCAGCGCGATTCCCCCCTTACGTAACTCCGGCAGCGACACTGTACCCTTGCCACGATCCGGTTTATCGGTAGTTTCCCCCTCCCGTCCCCGAATCGCAGCTACCGGCATTTTTAAGCTCCTGTTCCATTCCAGCGCATTCATCGCCAAATCGAGATGCGCATCTATCATCAACATGATATCCTTCGTTTAAATATGATGAGTACGGTCCGCTACTTTCTTCGCTACCACATCCGCGGGGTATTTCAATGCCAGCCGGCGAATCTCATAACTGAAAGCAGCAAAGGTTTCTTCCCACAGCTTTGCTTCTTCCGGTGTATATTCATAAAATCCCTTCGCATTGGCTACTCCTCTTGCACCGGATTTCACGAGGTCATCGATCAACGATGGTACCTCTGTACTATTATTAAGTGTAGGAAAAAGATCTTTCATTACCGTATGATAAGCTTGTACACCGGTGAGGTCCATCCAACGGAAAACGCCTGCCAATGTCATCCAGTAGCCTGCGTTGTTGCGGCAGGCACGGTCCACATCTTCCACGGTAGCATATCCATTCTCTACCAGATAAAAGGCCTCGCGGTACAGGGCGTACATTAACCTGTTGGTGATGAAACCACGGATATCCCTGCGTACCAGCGTAGGCTCTTTGCCCCAGTAATGAGATACTGCATAGAGGTATTCTCCTTTCTTTATGTCGCTCTTTCCACCACATATCACTTCCAGGAAACGGGTGGTATGAGAAGGCTCCGCCCAATGCAGGCCGAAGAAACGTTCCGGCCATTGCACCTGTTCCTGCAACAAGCTGATGGGGATAGCAGAGGTATTGCTGGTCAGTATAGCATCGGCACTAATCACTGCTTCGATTTTTCCGTATACCGTTTTCTTGATGGTAAGATCCTCCAGTGTACATTCTATCACCAGTTCGCAGGGCGTCAGTTTCGTATAGTCTTCAGTGATAGTAAGCCGTTCCAGGCAGGCAACGGGAGAAAGTACAGTTATTCCTTCGTTCTTCGACCGGTGCAGGTGTTCCGTAATCCGTTTGACCGCAAATTCCAGATCTGCCGATACAGGCGCCACCGCTACTACGGGGTGGCCAGCCATGAGCAGGCATGTCGTGATACTGCACCCCATTAGCCCCAGCCCTACTATTCCTACCGGCATGGTTGCGGTAACAATGCCCGCCTGGTTGTTAAAGTCGGTATACATACAATCGTTGATTAAGGATGACAGCACCAAAGTACATCATCATCCGAACGGAAACCCGGTCAAACGATTGACTAAAATTGAGTAAAATGATTACCGGGCCTCGTGAATGACCAGCTCCGGTGGCAGGAGTATCTTGTGAATGGTAGTACTTTTTTTATCGTCTTCCAGCAGCTGCAGCAGTATTTCCGTTGCTTTCTCCCCCTGCTTGTAAGGGAACTGCTCCACGGATGCCAGCGGCGGATTATCCATATAATTTGTGATCGGCTCATTGGCGAAGCTAACGAAGCAAATATCTTCATTGATCCGGATGCCGGCTTTTTTTGCATACCTGATGGCATCCATGGCTACATAATCGTTGAATGTGATAATGGCCGTGGGCCTTCTTTTCAGATCCAGTATTTCCTGTATGGCCTGTTGATTGCCCTCCCTGGATAAATTGGAAGACACTACCGCAGTGAGGTCTATCTTAATCCTCAGTTTTTGCAATGCATTCATATATCCATCCAGTCTTTCTTTGCTGGCCAGCAGGTTGTCAGGGCCGTTGATCATGGCGATATTGCGGTGCTTCTTCTGTGCAAGAAACTTCACTGCCGCTTCCATGCCCGATTCCAGCTCGCTTGCGATATAGTGTATATCGGGCATGCGTGGTATCCGGTCGAAAAACACAACGGGAATATTTGCTTTTTTTAATAAGTCGAAGTGTGCGTAGTTGGAAGTATTTTTAGCGATCGATACCAGCACACCATCTACGCGTTGGCTCTTCATCGACTCCACCAGCCGCTTTTCCCTGTCTTCCTCATCTCTCGATTGTCCCAGCAGCAGGGTATAATTTTTCCGATAGGCTACATCTTCTATGGCACTCACAATGGCTGCAAAGAAGTCCTGGTTCAGGTTAGGGAGTATGACACCTATCATGCAGGTTTTGTTTCTTTTGAAAGACAACGCCACCTGGTTTGGCTCATAGTGAAGTGCTGCTGCCAGTTCCTTCACCCTGGTACGGGTTCTCAGGCCAATACTCGGATGATTATGTAAAGCTCTGGAAACGGCGGATACGGAGATATTCAGGCGTTTCGCAATTTCCTTAAGCGTGGGGACTTGCGTACTCATAATGTCAGGTTTTAGTCTGTTGGCTACGTAATGGGAAATTAATATAAATTACTGTTGCTGACGGATCAAAGTTAACAACCAGCCTTTTCTAATTAACATATTCATAATATGTTTTTCTTTCCCGGATCTGGTACATCCGCTAATTTGTCTCTTTATTAACCATCATCAAGCCCTGTTTTTATGCAACGATTTACCCATTGTCTGCAACGCCTGCTTCTGTGCTTTATACTGTTCTTGTATTGTAATCTACATGCCCGCGCACAGAGCACTGCAACTGTAAGTGGTTTTGTGAATGACGCCAGTAACAAACCAATCCCCGGCGCTACGGTAACGGTAAAAAATGAGTCTACCGGCTTTATCGATGGCACTGTCAGTAATGAAAAGGGATATTTCCTCTTCCGCAACCTCACGCTGGGCGGCCCTTACACGGTTACGGCCACCATTATAGGTTACAACACGGAAAAGCAAACCGGCTATACGCTTACCATTGGCGAAAACCTGAAACTGCAATTCCGGCTCAATGATAAATCGTCTGAATTGCAGGAGGTGATCATACGTCCGCAGGACGATATCTTCGCTAAAATATCGCCCTTAGGCACGGCCAAAAAACTCGGTGTACAGGAGCTGAAGGCGCTCCCCTCCTACGGCCGCAACTTCCAGGATCTGGCCAGCTTATCGCCTATGACCGGCGTATCGCCTTCGGGCAATCCTAACCTGGTGATAGGCGGCGCCCGCGAAAGCTCTACCGGCGTAACGCTGGATGGTATGAGCCAGCGCTATATGATGAACGGAGGCCTGCTGCCTATCTTTACCGTGTCTATCGAAGCAGTAAAAGAATACGAGGTGGCTACGAATAACTATGATGTACTGCAAGGCCGACAGGGTGGCGGATCTGTGAACGTGATCACTAAATCAGGTACCAACGATTTTACCGGCTCTGCTTTCTTTTACAACCGCAGCAACAGGCTTACTTCCAAAAACGATTACCTGGGCCGGCCGCAGAAGAATTTCAACATCAATCAGTACGGTGCTTCTCTCGGTGGGCCTATCATCAAAAACAAACTGCACTTCTTTGCAGCGTTCGACTTTGAAGATCGTAGCACACCGGTATCTGTACTGGATGTACGTGACCTGACGACAGAAAAGGTGGAGAAAATTTCCAAAGCAAACCTGGACCGCTTCCTGAATATCCTCAGTACCAAATACGGCCTCAGCGATCCGGCATCTCAAACCGGCCTGTTTTCGCTCCGGCCTATCAGCCGTACTTTCTTCGGGCGGCTCGACTGGCAGCTGAACAGCCGCAACAAGCTTACCTTCCGGGGCAACTATTCATCGCAGAAGAGCGAATTCTCTCCTTATGCTTTTCCGGACAACAGCGGCGTGAAAGAGTCGTATGCCAAACATGAAATTGAACTGATGTCGTTTATGCTGAACCTGAAAACCAGTTTCAGCGCCAAACTGAATAACGATCTGAAAGTGCAATACCTGAAGGCGGAACGTGACTTTCTGCCTTATTCCAACCTGCCCCGCGGCTTTGTGAACATCGCTTCTGTGCTGGAAGACGGCACCAAGGTAAGCAGGAACTTCCAGTTTGGCGGCAACCGCATTGCACCTGAAAAACAAGGCGAGAAGCAATTGCAGCTCGTGGAAAACCTCTACCTGCAAACCGGTAAATTCAACTTCACTTTCGGTACCGACAATATTATCACGTTCACGCATACACTGAATTCCAATGAACAGGGCGGGCTGTTTCAGTTCGATAACCTCGATGCACTGGACAACCTGAAAGCCAGCTCCTATAGCCGGCTGGTGCCACTCAACCCCGTTAACGGCTATACGGATTATCTGAACATGACCACCTTTGACGTATCCGCTCACGCACAGGCCGAATACGCTATTAATCCTAAGATGAATATACGGGGAGGTCTGCGCTGGGATGCTACGGTATTTGCCACCAAGCCAGGTTACAATCCACTGGTAGACCAGGTATTAGGTCAGCGCACTGATAAAACCGCTGCCGATTACCGCAACATACAGCCCCGTCTGCAATTCACTTATGATATCAACGGCGATCAGAGCTCGATGTTTCAGGTAGGCGCTGGCGCTTTCTCTGCCAATATTGTGCACTGGGCGCAGCTGAGTAATATCCTGCAAACCGGGCTGAATCTCTCCAACGTAGTGTATCCGAAAAATGGAATCCCTACACCGGATTACATCAGCTATCGTAAAAATATTTCCAATGTACCCGGCGTACCGCCCAACAGTGGCGCTATTCCGCCCTACGTGAACCTGATAGGCAAAGATTTCCGCGCACCCATGACCTGGAAAGCAAATGCATCTTTCCGGCAATTCTTTCATAAAACAGTATTCGCCGGTGTAAATATCTATTACGCCTATACGAATCATAACTTCCGGTATGTAGATCAGAATATGCGTGACCAGCCCGATTTCCGGCTGGATAACGAAGGCGGCAGAGGCGTATTTGCACCAGCCAATACGATTAAAGTGGCCGACAAAAATCCGGATGCTGCCGGCGTAGTTACTTACCCGGTGCCATACAACGCCGTTACTGCACATCCTGAGCTTAGCCGCGTGCTGGCACTCAATGGCGATGCGCATCTCTGGCAAATAGGGAGTACCGTGGAAGCCGGTATTGTGCTGCCTAAGAATGGCTTGATATCCGCTTCTTATACTTATAATAAAACGGAAGATGACAACTCCTACAACTGTTGCATTGCACGTACTTCCGCCTCAGGTATCATCGCTGATGATCCGCGTGTGCTGGATGCCAACAGGGGCAGCGCCAATGGCGATTTCCGTCATAAAGTTATCGTCTATGGTATCAGTCCGAAATTCTATGGCCTGCAACTGGGCGTCAAATATGTAGGCATCTCCGGTAATCCCTGGACACCGGTTGTATTTGGCGACATTACCGGCGATGGTAGCAGTCTTACTATCAATAATAACAAACGGGCTTTCCTCTTTGATCCCGCCACTATCTCCGCTAATCCCAATGCCACGCCCTTCGAAAAGCGCATGGCCGACGATCTCGTAAAAGTGATGGCTAACAGCAATAATACCGCTGCCGCCTATATGAAATCGCATCTGGGGCAAATGGCCGGCCGCAACGTGATTTATAATAAGTTCTGGAGTAACATCGACATCAGTCTTACTTATTCCATCGATAAAGACCTGATCAAAAGTCTGAAAAAGAACCGGCTAATCCTGGAAGCACAGGTGTTCAACTTTGGTAATCTGATCAACAAAAGTGCAGGCAAACAAATGGTTGTACCGGGCGACAACCAGCAGCTGCTGAAAACCGTGGGACTTGACCCATATGCTAAAGACCTGGGCAAAAACCAATACGCATATATCGTGAATCCGTTATTTGGTCAGGCAGTACCGGCCAATGCGCCTTACCAGGTGCAGTTGGGATTGAGATATGAGTTTCAGTAATATAACTGAATCAATCTATAAAAGGTAGGCGCTTTTTAGCGCCTATCTTTTTTTACTTCATTAAAACAGGCGCTGAGGCACTCCTTCCAGGCCCGAAAGGCTTCCTCAGCACCAGTATCATCACCTAATTTGCTGTACTTGTATCAATGGCAGCATATCTGGATGTAATAGCAATCCATTTCATCGTTCCTCCCATCCACAACATGAAAGTATCTATATACTCCTGAACAGATGTCAGATAATGAGCCTCCATTCCCTGCGATAACATGAGCTGGTCAAGATCTTCTCTGAACTGACGGAAGCAACGCGCCTTTTTATTCCACGTACCAATAAATGCCTCCTGTGCTTCCCTGGTAGAATAATCAAACGTATGTTGATGCGCGGATACGATATTCTGCATGGATCCCAGCACTTTTTCCCTTTCATACGAACGGATATCGGCAGCCAGATGTAACAGGTCGGCTCCCGTATGAAGGAATTTTGCGCAGAGAAAACTATCCAGGAAAGCATCCGATGCAGGAGTGTTGACGAATAACTCAACAAAACTGGCGCCGAGCAAGGAACCCGTACCAGACCGTTTCATTTCAACGTACGTCTGCAAATCCCAAACCCTGTTAAACCTCCGGTTATGAATTTCCCATAACAGCGCCTGTTGATAATCGTAAAATTTGCTGGCCAGGCGGCGCTCCCATCCCGGGTTATGATAGATGATCCGGGATTCGTTCCAGAGTTCCACCAAAGCCTGGGCGTATGGGCAGGTTAATGTTTCTTCGTCCGGCGTATAGGCGGGGCCGGTAGTCACAATCCTGTCCATTGATTTAAGGAATGCCAGCGTACCCGGAGAAATTGCCTCCACAGGCTGCTCATCCAGGTGATTATCGAACAGAAAGAACCAGGTCATCCACTTAGTGGCCAAAACCAGCTCACTGTAGGATGCCGTGGGATATATGTAGGCGGTATGCCCATCATAATCCAGCGTTTTGTAGGCAGCAATGGCAGCTTCGTCACCAAGATTGTTTTTTAGTACCCAATCCAGTACCGGAATACGAATGTCGTCGAGATGCGGGTTTGTTGCCGTAGGAAAAATGCATTGCTCCTGTCCTTCGGCCCATATCCGGGCCCAAATGGTCATCATTGAGGTAGTCATAGGATTCAATTTATGGTTAAACGGCTCAAACTAGTAAATTCAGCTGTAATTTTCGACTTTAACTTGGAATCCTACCTCCTGTTAACCATTCTATTCTTTCGGAAAATCCTCCATTTGTTTCAAAAATTGTTTGGATTGTTTCCCTCCGTTACTCACCGCCCATTCCGCCATGGCATACAGCACCGGTCTTAGTGCCTTTCCCTTTGCAGAGAGTTCATAAGTTACATAAGGCGGAATAACCGGCTTAGACTTTCTTTTCACCAATCCATCTGCTTCCAGTTGTTTTAAATGTTGTATCAGCATTTTCTCCGTAATTGCCGGAATAGATTTTTTTAGCTCATGGTATCGTTTTGTTCCTGTTAGTAAGTTGAACAAAATAATCGGCTTCCAGTATCCGCCGATTCTTTCCATTACAAAGGTTACCGGGCAGGCTGCAAAGGCGTTACTTTTATTCTCCTGTATTACTGAAGTTGCTTTTATGACTGTCATCTTTATACTTACTATAGGGTAAGTTCTTGTATAAAAGTATGCTCAATTTTAGTTTTGTGCAAGAATTTTAAACTCAAAAAGATGAAAATAACAGTAACAGGTTCATTGGGAAATATCAGCCGCATTCTCATCGAAAAATTAGTATCAGGCGGCCATGAAGTAAAGGTAATCACTTCCAATACGGACAGATCAAAAGAGATTGAACAGCTGAAAGCGTTTCCGCTGGTTGGTTCGATAGAAGATGTTGAGTTTGTAAAAAAATCATTTGCAGGAAGCGATGCGGTTTATTTAATGATCCCACCAAATTTCGGCGCTACCGACCTGAAACAATATATCAAAACAGTGGGCGAACAATACGCCCATGCGTTAAAGGAAACAGGCGTTAAGTATGCTGTGAATTTAAGCAGCATCGGTGCTCATCTTGAAAACGGTTTGGGGCCAACCGGGTCGAACTTTTATGTTGAACAAAAGTTGAATGAGCTGCCAGATGTGAATGTGTTGCATCTGCGGCCGGGAATGTTTCTGACTAATTTCTATGGCGCCGTTCCGATGATCAGGCATCAACATATGCTGGGCAACAACTTCGACGGAACTATCAGTTTACCGCTCACACACCCGAAAGATATTGCGGCAGCAGCGTTCAGCGTATTGAACGATTTGTCGGTTTCCGGAAAGCAGGTTCAGTACATTGTCAGCGATGAAAAGAATGGTGTTGAAATTGCCCGGATACTGGGAGCTGCAGTTGGTAAGCCGGATGTAAATTGGGTGGAGTTCTCTGATGAACAACTGTTGGGAGCGCTGGTACAAAGTGGCTTTTCGGAACAAATGGCGAAGGTTTATATGATTGAAATTGGCGTGGCGTTAAGGGATGGTAGTTTTATGGAAGACTATAATAAAAACAGGTCGCAATCAGTTGGTGGAACTACATTGCAGGATTTTTCAAAGGAGTTTGCAATGGTTTATAAATAGCATTTAACCATTTAATTTCTCCAGGGATTTTTGGTGTAACATATTTTCACAAGGAGCAGCTGGCGCCGTAGGGTATCAGCTGCTTTTCTTTTAATAAAACATCCATGCCTCTTCAGAAAACTTTCTGCTTATTTTGCTATTCTTTGGAGGAACAATTAATTTTCATTATCTTGTTATAACATAATACCCAACCCTCAAAATTCACGAAATGAAAACCATATCACAAAAGCTAAAACAGCTAAAGGCTTGTCTGTTTTTAATACTTCAAAATAATTACATTCCATCACCTCTTGTCTGTTCAAATTACCTTTGTTAGTTGAACACCCGCTGTAGTAGCTGTTTCTAAGCCCGGGAATAAAGTAACTGCAATGCTACTGTTATGCTATAACAGGTAGCACAACTATCTATTGGCCCTCATCATGGAATGTTCTTTTTTCACTCATAAATAGTCATGTACAATGAAAAACTATTCGACCATCCTCTCAAAGAGCCGGATTGAAATGATTCATTTCCTCCGGGAAGAAATGCCGGTACCCACTGCTGTAAACCCGTACTATGAGCAAACCAAACAAATTGTAGACACCTGGGCTTCTGAGTTTAACAACAAGGAATTAAATGAATTGGTTCTCTGGGACGTTGCCCTGTGTACATCGACGCTTCATCCCCAGGCTAAACCCAAAGTTCAAAAAAACATCGCCTGGGTGTATTATATTTTCTCCGCGGTAGATGAGTTGTTAGAAGACCTTAGTAATAATGGCAGATACGAGGAGGCCCGTGAAATAGTAAAAAAAATATATCAGTGGGACTACCCCTTTTGGAATTTAGCCCAATCTGCCATTGAAGATATGCGGCCAGGCACCAGGAAAAGATTCTTTGATTATTACTTTGATACCATAGCCGCCGTTGTCACTTTACGGGAAAAGCTAAACGAGGGCAGCATAACTGTGGAAGAATTCTATAAGCTAAGATCTGATGATCTTCACACGTTTTCCTGCCTGACATTATTTGAATATGAACATGATTTGGATATTACAGATGAAGAACTGGATCATCAGCTGGTGAAAGACATCCTTTACCACACAGTAGTGTTATCCTGGCTTCATAACGATATTGTATCCTTTGATAGGGACATTGCCCATAACAACAGGGCTAACCTGCTTTATGTGTTGACAAATGGCAACTATGGTGATCAGCTTCCTGAAGCGAAAGCCGATATACTTCAACGTTTCTTTGACGAAAGGGATTTACTGTTAAAACTTGCCCAAGAGGCAGCTGATAGCAAAGAGTTATCTGACAATGCTAAAACTATGTGCCGCCTGGCGCCAACATGGGCAGCCGGGTATTTTGAATGGAGCAAATTCAGTAAGCGTTATGTAGTATAGGAATTGGGCCGGCGCGCTTACAAAGCGGGCTGGTTTCCTTTGGTTTTATTCTCAGAGAAGAGACAATGCTTCCTCATTTGGGCGCATTGTCTCTTTCGGCAGGGCGACAGGAATCGATTAATTTCCTTACTTTTAACAGGAAGATCTCATACATGAAAACTTTTCTCTTCCTCGCCATTTTTATCAGTTTCACCTTTTGCGCAACAGCCCAATCTCCCGGATACTACAAACTCCCCGCTCCTGCCGACCCGCAAACCGCTCAACAACGTAAAGCCGCCATCAACAGCATCAGCGCCGATGTATTTACGGCCGGCTATTTCAAGGGTATTCCTTACCGCCTGCTTTCACCGGCTGTAACGGTGAAGGGTAAACGTTATCCGCTGGTACTGATACTCCACAGCTCCGGAGGAATTGGAACGGATAATAAGCAACAGCTGAATGTACTGGTAAAATATTGGGCGCAGCCGCAGATACAGGCTGCTTTTCCGGCTTATGTAGTGGCGCCGCAATTCCCCGATCGCACGTCTAACTATAAGCAGAGCCCGGGCGGCGTGCAGGCATCTGTGCCTTCGGCCGCATTACCGGAGGCGATGCTGCTGGTGGATTCTCTCAAAAAAACATTGCCGGTAGATGAAAACAGTATTTATGTAATTGGCTTTTCCATGGGTGGTTCCAGCGTGATCAACTGCATCGGGCGCAGGCCTGGCTTGTTTGCAGCAGCAGTGGCCATATCCGGTATCCCCGACTTCGGGCATACGGCTGCATTGAGCAAAGTGCCGCTGTGGGTGATACATGGCAATGCCGATACCGAAAATCCTTTTGCCAGCGATTCGCTGTTATACCATCAATTGAATAAAAAGCAACTGACCTTTTGGGAGATAGATAAGTTACAACACGAAATATTCAGCGATCTGTATACGACTAACATCCTGCCCGAATGGCTGTTCCGTCATCACCTGCACAAGCAATAAACTTTTACATTGCTGTAAAAAAAGCATACATACTATTATCTTTTTGCTATTTTAAGGTATTAAATTGACCTGAAAGTATTTTGCGACCGCGCCCGGCAAAGTAAGTTACAACACACTGCCGGTTCGCAAAAACGCTATCACTGGCCCGATTCAACCTGCATTATCAACGCTTATACCGCCGATCTGCAGTAGTTAACTGAGCATTACTCAACCAAAAATTTTTGGCGTATAGAACAGACCCGATTTTAGCTAGATAATTATTTCAACCAAAAAAAACAACAAAATGAGAAAACCGCTATGGTTATTAGTGATCTGTGCACTAATAACGCTATTGCTTCCGGATGTCATGTATGCACAGCAAACAAACACCGTGGATGGTACCGTTGTTGCAGAAGATGGTAGCCCCTTACCCGGCGTTACCGTCAGAATCAGGGGGAGCAACCGGAACGCCCTGACAAATGCTGATGGCCACTTTCACATCTCCATAAACCCCGGAGAAGCGCTGGAATTTTCGTTTATAGGTTACGAAAGCCAGCGTATACAGCCCGATGGCCAGCCCCGCGTAAAAGTGGTCATGCACAGCACTACCAGCGCCCTTGAACAGGTAGTGGTAACAGCCATGGGTATTAAGAAAGAAAGGAAAGCGCTGGGCTATTCGGTGCAGGATATCAAATCGGCGGAACTGCTGAAAAACAAAGATCCTAACCTGATCAATTCCCTGAACGGCAAAATTGCCGGGTTGAATATTACCAACTCCGGTGGCGCCCCTGGCTCGTCTGCTTCTATTATCATCCGCGGCGGTACTTCTCTCGAAAGAGACAACCAACCGTTGTTTGTGATTGATGGTATGCCGATGGATAACTCCACCGGCCAGGGCGATAACAGCGCGTTCGATGGTTCCATTGCCCAGTCGACCACCAACAATAACCGTGCGATGGACATCAACCCGGAAGATATTGAATCCATCTCCGTGCTGAAAGGCCCTGCTGCTGCAGCGCTTTACGGTCTTCGTGCAGCCGCCGGCGCCATTATCATCACCACTAAAAAAGGATCCGAAGGCCTGGTAACCGGTTCCGTTACCAGCAGGTTCATCACCAACTGGGTGAACAGGCTGCCCAAACAGCAGGGTATCTATAAACAGGGCTCTTATTATACCGGTACATTTACGGACCAGACTTCCCTCTCCTGGGGCGATAAATTCAAACCCGGTGAAAAAGTATACAACAACCTGGGCGATTTCTATAAGACCGCCAACGCCTTCGATAACAGCTTCGCCATTTCCGGTGGCTCCAAAACCGGTAACTTTTATCTCTCCGGTTCCAACCTGAACCAGTCGGGCGTTGTACCTACTACGGACTATCTTCGCAGCACGGTTCGTTTTAACGGGGAACAGAAAATAGGCATCTTTACATTTGGCGTAAATGCCTCCTACTCCCATAGCGAAACGCAGAAAACGCTGACGGGTAGCGGCCTTTGGGCAGCCCAGGGCGCCGGATACATGGAAGGCATCGCGGCCTGGCCCCGAAACGATAACATGAAAATGTGGCTGAACCCTGATGGCACGAAACACCGCCTGCTGCCCGACCTGCCGCTGGACCCTACGGTGAATACCGACAACCCGTACTGGATTCTTTATAAAGAACCACAAACAGAGAAAACCAATCGCTTTATCGGAACTGCATATGTGAATGTAAAGTTCACCAGCTGGCTGGATGCTACCTACCGGCTTGGGCTGGATAACTATACCACCGGATTCAGGAATCTGATCAGTCCTGGTTCCAGTGTACAGCAAGCCTGGCAGAATGGGATGCTTTCAGAAACAGACAGGAGTTATAACTATGTCAACTCCAACCTGATGCTGAACTTTCATAAAACATTCCATAAAGACTGGGACGTGAACCTGATTCTGGGAACCACTACAGAGGATACCTATCTGAAATCCAACTCTGCGCGGGCAGAGAATTTTTCGATTCCCAATTTCATCAGTATTAACAACGCAGATAAAGCCAACATCTATTTCAATCAGGCGATCACCCGCAAGCGGCTGGCGGCCTTCTACGGCGATCTGCGGCTGGCTTACAAAAACATCATTTACCTGAGTGCTACCGGCCGGAATGATATTTCCTCTACCCTGCCGGTACAGAACCAGTCGTTCTTCTATCCTTCTTTCAGCGGCGCCTTTGTATTCACCGAGCTGCTGCCGAAGAACAATATCCTGAGCTTCGGTAAACTCCGCGCTTCCTGGGCCCAGGTAGGTAAAGACGCTACTCCCTACCAGACAGCCACTTACCTGTTTGGTCCCGAACCCACCATTGGTGGCGGATTCCGCAATTATTGGTCGAGGGGCAACGATCAGCTGAAACCGGAAACCACCACCTCTACGGAGCTTGGCACCGAGCTGCGTTTCCTGGGCGGCCGGCTGGGCGTAGACTTCACCTGGTATAAGAACAACAGCCGCGATCAGATCCTTACACCGCGCGTAAGTAACGCTACCGGCTATATCCTCAGCTCCGTCAATACCGGCGAAATCGACAATAAAGGAATTGAAATAAGCATCACGGCTAACCCGGTAAAAACGAAAAACTTCAGCTGGGATGTTACGCTTAATGCCTCCAGGAATAAAGGCGTGGTGAAAGCATTGCCAGCTTCACTCCCTATTCTCTATATCACCGATGTGCACCTCGTGAATGCCAAAGCAGCCTCGTTTGATAAAGGCGTATTCATGGGCATCAGCGGCTCCAAATGGCAAACCGATGCTAATGGCAACCTGTTGCTCGACTGGAATAGCGGCTATCCGCTGACCACCGTTTCTACCACGGATTATATTGGCAACCGCGAGCCGGACTTCATCGGAGGTTTGAACAACAGCCTGACCTATAAAAATTTCAATCTCTCCTTCCTTTGGGATTTCCGGGCAGGCGGCGACGTATATAACGGTACCGACTATCTGCTCACGCTCAACGGCCTGAGTACCCGCACAGAAAACCGTGGCAGCAACATTACGTTCACCGGTATGTCTAAAAATCCGACGAGTGGCAAAATGGAGCAGGTGACCCGCACCGTGGTGGCTTCCGAACAATACTACCGGGATATTTACCTGAAGAATGCACCTTTCTTTGTAGAGAAAGTAAACTGGATGCGCCTCCGTTCCGTATCCCTTGCCTGGTCCGCTCCGAAGGCATGGTTAACGCATGTGCAATGGCTGAAGGGCGCTACCCTCACGGCTACCGGCACCAACCTGCTGCTGTTCACCAATTACTCCGGTATGGATCCTGAAACCAGCACCGCAGGTGCAGGGGTAGTTGGCTCCGGTTCTGTAGGTATTGATTATTGTGGTGTTCCTGCCACCTCCGGCTTTGCGATTGGTTTAAACCTGAAATTCTAAACTACTGGAAGATGAAAAAATTATTGCTACTTATAAGTATACCGTTAGTAATCAGCTCCTGTAAAAAATGGGTTGATATCAATGATAATCCTAACAGCGCCAACTCTTCCGTGCCTGCAGCAGATCAGCGCCTTCCGCCGCTGCTGGCGCAGTTTACTGACGCATATGAAAGTACAGGTACCCGTACCGCCTTTCTTTCCCAGCAACTGGCCACCATTTATTCCAGCGGCGGCAGTAACTATAACCTGACCGGCTGGGTATCCAATGCCAGCAATATCGGCTGGCCCTGGCAGGCATGGTATGTAAACACCGTTATCAACGTAACTCCGCTGATTGCTGCCGCAGAAAAGGCGCAGGCCTGGCATTACGTGGGCGTAGCCAAGATCATCAAAGCCTGGGGGTTTGGTACCCTGGCGGATGTGTACGGCATGATGCCCTACGATCAGTTCGACCAGGCAGGCATCCTCACCCCTAAATTCGACGATGCACAGTACATACAAGGCAAAGTACTGGGCCTGCTCGATGAAGCCATCGCAGACCTTCAGAAAACGCAGGGCTCTGCAGCACCGCCACTGGCCAAAGGGGATATCCTCAACAACGGCAAAACCGATAACTGGATCCGGCTGGCTTACGGCCTGAAGGCGCGCTTTATGAATCATACCTCCAACCTGCCGGGTTTCAATGCTCAAACAGTACTGGATGCAACGGCTAAAGGCCCGCAAACAGCGATGCAGTCGAGCGTTATGCAGTATATTGATCAGGGGCCCAATGTTGCCGCTACCGACCAGGATGCGCTGCAATACGGCAATACGGCGCTTACAGCAAGGATCTCGCAGCTGTATATCAACTACCTGACCAATAACTATACAGGCGCCCCAACCGGCGCCAACAACATGGAAGATCCGCGCATTGATTCGCTGATCCCCAGCTCGGCGGATCAGAAGGGAGTGATGCACCGCACCAAAGGGGTGGATATGACCTCTGGTATCACTAAATCGGGGCCCAGGTCGTATACTTACAATCCCAACACCAATATGTTCTCCAATCCGGACTCCATATATGTGATCCTGCGTAAAACGCCTTATGCGCCCAACGCGACCGATCGCATTCAATCGACCGGCACCTGGTACACGAAGCGAGGCGCAAAAGGCCTGCTGTTCACCGATGCCGAGATGCGATTCATCGAAGCAGAGATCTATCTGAAGCAGCAGAAAAACAGCGATGCACTAACGGCATACAAAGCCGGCATCCGCTCGCATATGGAGCTGATTGGTATCCCTGACGCCACCATCGCGAAATTCCTGGCCAGCACCTCCGTGGAGCAGAATGCCGCCAACCTGACGCTCAGCAATATCATGATCCAGAAATACCTCGCACTTTCCTATTCGCCGGAGATGTGGGCGGATCTTCGCAGAATGAATTATTGTGCAGATGCAGCAGGGAATTACAATGAAGCTACGGGAGTGTATAAGGGATTCAAACGTCCGGTGCATGTGAATGCCATCAATTACCCGAACCAAACAGATTGGCCGCGCAGATTTGCAGTGGCCAGTTATGAAATTAACTACAACGTGGCAGAAGTGTTGAAAGCAGATCCGAATGCGAACACACCAACATATCTGACGGAAAGAGTGTGGTGGAATAAGTAAATTCAAAGAGGGGACTCTAATGATGAGTCCCCTCTTATACTATTCATTGAATGAGTTCAAATTACCCTATATTTAGGATACTAAAAGTAAACCACTATGAAACACTATATCTTTCTGCTGGCCACATTTGCATGGTCTCATGCTGCTTCAGCACAAAACAAAGACAGTGAATTATTGAAGAAATTAAACGAAGAATGGATAGGCTCTTACCCCACCAAAGATACATTGAAGATGAACAGCATTTTTGCAGATGATTTTGTACTCGTCAATCCTGCCGGCGTTAAAATGACTAAACGGGATATTTTCAGTAACCTTGCTCATTCCACCAATCCCGTTCTTACCGCCAAAGTAGATTCAGTTGAAATCAGGCTGTTTCACAATATAGGAATTGTCAATGCAAAAGCGAGCTTCACTTTCAAATCAGGAGAAGCAGGCAAAACCTGTTACATGGATGTTTATGAGAAGAGAGCCGGTAAATGGGTAGCTGTGGCAGCTCACGTCACCTCCCTTCAATGAACGTAATGTTATTTATACTTTCCCTTCTTTCCATCTTCCTTTTCTAAAATAATAGAAGGCTACCACAGCAATTAAAGCCTCTGCCACCGGTATGGCAATAAAGGCGCCTGTAGAACTCATATGCAGGCCGAGTGCCAGGAAATAAGCCAAAGGGCAATTACGACATTAAAATGCTCCTGGGAGCAACTATCATTCAACCTTTCTTGATATTATTTTTCCTGCCAGCTGAAGTAACAATAAAAAATTTTTCTCTAAATTACAGGGCATATACTGCTTACAGTATTTTTAAATTGTAGCTGGAATGCATACGCACTATTTGCTAACCTAATTCTGTTCAATAAGTAAAAACCTTAACCCATTGGTGCCTTCAGGCAATGTCAATATCCAATAGTATTTTAAAAAGTTAATCTATCTACAAAAATCAATACAGATATCTGTAGCTGTCTGGCATTTGCTAAACTATCTGCTGCAGGAATCATCGATTCTATTATACAAACCTAACTAAACTCTTTATTTCTTTAATCTTCTATAAAACTTCAAAAATGAAAAACACGAAACGGCATGTATACTGGTCAATTGGCCTTATAACATCGGCGATTGCATTTAGTTGCAAAAAAAATGAAACGCCTCTATTGCAAAAAAGTAATGCCGAAGCCAGTGCTTCAATAGATTCAATCCGGGCATTTATTGCGAATAAGAATGAAGTCAGACAAGGAGATGTAGGGTATGACTATCGAAATAATTATTTTTCGATATACCAGATAAATACTATTTCCTATAAAGACGCCCTTGCCGACTTCTTAAAAAACAAAACCACTACAAATGAAAAGCATTAAATCTACTTTCCTGCTATTGTTTTGTCTTCTTGCCACATTGACATCGAACGCTACTTTTAGCATTCTGGGTTTCGATATAGACAAGAAAAATTCAGAAGGAAATTTGAATCATGGGGGACTCGAAAAAACATCGTTCAGAGCAAGTTATACGCTAAGTAAAAATCCGGATGGCCAATTCAATTCAATCGTTGTAGATGTTATCTATGTATCAAACGACCAGTCCAAAATCATTAGCCTGGGACCAGCAAAAACATACTACGACGCAAGTACGCCAAGCGGCTCATTTTCAGACTATATAGATGCTGTCCTGGGGCCTGAACTATCAACGGGTAGAATATATCTGAGAATCAGATCTGCCACCACGCAACCAATGGAAATCAGGAGCAACAACAGCTTTGGTATTTCAACGACTACCAATCCGGATGGGGCGACAGAAGAGCAACTGGCAGCCAGAAAGACCATCAGGCCGGAAGGAGACAAACTCATATGGCTTACACCAGCCGGAGGTTATAGTACACCTGATCTGGTCACATTTTACTTAGTAGGCTACAGCACAAAGAAGGACGGAGTTATAGATCAATACTTATTCTCAGCAATCGATCCTCTACCTGGCGGTATTCAGATAAGAAAAGAATTTTATGCTTTTCTTAGACCAGCACCCAATACCATTCCGGTTTATCAATTTACAAAAAAATCTAATCGTAGCATTGTAATGTATAGCGCTATCATGCAACAAGACGACAGTATATGGGAGCTTGATGGCCGGGTATTTTATGCTTATCCCGGGCATGTCCGGTTTGAAACTAATACAATACCGGAACTTAATTACACCATCAATCTTTCTCTGAATAGAAGTACGGATGCACCGGAAAGATTATTTTATGCTACAGTAGCTCCCGAAACAACTAACAAACAGTGGAACTACGAATACATAGATGGCAAACAGGTATACTCAAGACCCTCGGTCTATGCAACAGGATTTAGTGTATTTCCCGCGTATAGGATGACTGCCTACCCTCGTCCTCCCCGTTAATTTGCTTAAAAAATTAAGCAGACATTGCACCAGGAAATGATGCGATGTCTGCTTCTTTTTTACTACAAGCATCGTTATGCGGCACTACCAAATAAACTCACATACCAGCTCATGCCTTTCATGCTCCGGAATCTTCCTACAATCCACTCTTCAACACCTGATACAACAGCTTATTCACTTTAGCCCCGCTACTAATCGTTATATCCGTATAATTCTTCTTCGGGAAAAAGATACTCGTCATCACCGTCAATCCCTGATCAGCAAACAACTCCACCGACGCATCATCTATCACCAATTCCAGATTCATCGCATCACCAGTCGCAAACCCCGGCGCAATATGCCTGCCAGCGAATCCCTTTTCAAAAGTTGTTTCTCCCGATTTTGTCCTGTCTATAAAATATTCATGTTTAGTATCATCATACCCTATTACCGTCTGTTCACCCAAATCATTGGAAAGTGTTACGGTAAATGATGATGCTTTCGCAAATGATAAACTCAATTTCGCCGGACCAGCCAGTTTCCCTGCTTTGGCGGTAAGCCGGTAGTTATCAGCGCTGACATTTTTCTCCGTAAACACCTTACCCCCTAAGCGGCTAAGCTCCTTCACTGGTTCAGAAGCCACCAGGAATCCCTCCTTTGTTGCCACCGGCCTTAATTCTCTGGCGACGGTGGTTGCGCTACGCCAGTTGCCGGTGGGAACAACGTTGGCATATTGCCAGTTGCTCATCCAGCCTAAAAATATCTTGCGGTTACCGGTATTAGACCAGGTGATACCTGCATATTCATCCGGACCATAGTCCAGCCATCTGACATCTTTATGATCTGCAGTAAACGTATGCCCGTCGAAAGTTCCGGTAAAATATTGCGTAGCAGAACCGCCGTTGGGCCCGCCGGGATTAACGTTCACGATCAATACCCACACCAGTTGTCCTTTATAATGCAAAGGAAAAAGATCCGGGCATTCCCAAACACCGCCATGAGATCCGAGGTCTTTTCCAAACTGACTTTCCTCTTTCCAGTGCTTCAGATCAGTGGAGGAATAAAATGTAATATGATCTTTGGTAGCAAGTGTCATGATCCATTTGTTGCCGGCATCATACCAGGATACTTTAGGATCGCGGAAATCGCGGATACCCGGATTTGATAACACGGGGTTACCCTCGTATTTCGTCCAGGTTTTTCCTTCATCCAAACTATACGCAATGCTTTGATTCTGGAACTTATCAGAGCCTGCCTGCTCCTGAGCATGGTTATGGTTAGTATAAATTGCCACCATGGCATTCTTGCCAAATCCTGCTGTATTATAGGCATCTATTACGGCACTGCCGGAAAAAATAGTTCCGAGTGAATCAGGATATAATGCGATGGGCAGTTCTTCCCAATGCACCAGATCCTTACTCACCGCATGCCCCCAATGCATAGGGCCCCATACGGTACTATTCGGATTGTGCTGAAAGAACAAATGATAGGTTCCATTAAAATACACCATCCCATTGGGATCGTTCATCCATCCCTTTTTGGGCGTAAAATGTATCTGCGGACGATGCGCCTCCCCTGTCTTTTCCTGTGCCCAGGCCGTTACCGGCAGTAGCATTGCTATTAAAACGTGTTTCAAATATCCCATAATATGATGATTAGTTTATCTGATACAATTTCAGGTTTTTAATCTGTATGTTGCCATTCGCCGCGTAAAATCCCCAAAAGCTATTAGCCAACGAATATATCCTCGAGGTCAGTGCCGCCTTATCATCTATATACATCGTGCACACCGAACCATCTGTCACCACCTTCAATTGATACTCCTTTCCGGCGCCTAAGGTATAATTTATAGCAGCATTGGTGCGCGGCATTCCACCATTCATATAGGTGCTGGAAATACTGTGTTGTGCCTGATTAAAGTCGAGAAGATAGTAATTACCTTTCTGAAATGATTTATCCATTCCGAAAACAAAACCAAACTGTGCATTCACATCAACACCTGATATAGTAGCCGTTATCATTTTTTTCCCGCTGATCTGATCGAAAACGATGTACGATGGAGTGGCAGCAGTTTGGAATGCAATACGCTGCTGATCCTGCTGAATAGTGGCATCTTTGAATACCGCATCCGGCGTCACAGGATTTGTAAACCTGGCTTCCGTTCCCGCTGGCAACTTTACATTTAACGTACCATCGCTGTTCTGAGATAACTGGTGCGAAACCAGGTTACCACCCCAAAGCCTGCTGCCATTATCATTATTATCAGCGTTACGAGGCACCCATCCACTCAGATAACGTGTTGTTTCATTTCCTGCTGTTTTACCTGCATAAAAATAGCTACCGTCCAGCAAGTCATTGGCAGGCTTTGTCCAGGGCCCGTTAACAGAACTGCTATAGCGGTAATGCACCATAGGGTGATCACCATTTTCAGAGAATACCAGGTACCAGTAATTGCCGAATTTAAATACATCAGGACATTCCATCATCACATAATTATCTACATCTGCTGTATAAAACAATCCTTTGTAGGCCCAGTTATCCGCAGCAGGATCTGTGGTGGTATATTTGGTAATAACAGCTTTGTCATTCAATCTCGAAGCCACCAGCATCATATACTCGTTCGCTTCTTTGTTGTAAATAACTTCTGCATCTCTGAAATTATACCGGTCCGTAAATCCATCAGGAGAATAAATCGTGTATCCGTAATGTTTAGTCCACGTTTTCAGATCGGTACTGGTGGCGTACATGATGCACTCTCTTGATTTCCCGAAAGACCAGTTTCCCTCATCCGAATAGGTGTAATACATGTAATATTTGTCTCCCGCCTTGATAACAGACCCCGTTCCTATCCTGGTATCCGGCTGATTGGCATTTCCAAAAGGCATTACCCTTCCGTCATACTGATAACCTGAGAAATCGTTTGTTTCAAAAGCATGAATGGGATGAAATCCATAAGAGGCCCAATCTCCATCATGCAGATAAAAGATATGATAAGCGCCGTTATCGTAAAATGGCATAGGGTCGCCTACAAACCCGGAAGAATAATATGGCTGGGCGCCTGCCGGCTGCATCCACATAGATGGTGGCACAGGGTATACCGGCTTGCCGGATATTGCATCCGGCGTTAGTGCCGTGGCGGTGTCGTTTTTCTTACAGGCAAACAAAGTAAGTATAAGGCACACACACCAAAGATGCTTATAAGTGATATACATATTGCGTTTCATGTCTCTCTATAATCTAAAAATATTTTTAAGGATGTGTTACCGTGATATTGCTAAAAGTGGCATCGCTGTGATCCACAAAGATTCCCCAGCTGGTACCGGGTGCCCGGTAAATGCGATTGGTAAAAGCAATCTGATCGTTGATATATACGACTACCACAGAATGTTCCACTACAATCTGCACCTTATAGTTTGTATTCGGCGTTAATGTTACCGGAACATCATTTACAGGAATGCTATCGAGCTGACTCCTGGGTTTTGTTTCAAATTTGAATTTATTGAGAGATGGTACAAACCGCAGCTGGTACGTATTTTCATACCCATCGCAGGCACCTATAAAAAATCCAAAATCCTTCGATGAACTGGCATAGGATACGGTAGTAGTAATCATATACTGATCCCTGTTAACCGGGTTATATAATACGTTGGCCACATCAAGATCCGCATTGCTGACAAGCCGGTAAGATTCTGTACCAGGCGTTGTATTGGTTACATTTCCCCACTGACTGTTTTTTGTAAATGCTTCAGGAGTGGTTTCCAGCCAGGCTTTCACCGTATGTGGGATAGGTGTGGCAAGATCGCCGTTGGGCAGGGCAAATATCTTATGTGCAACCAGGTTCCCGCCCCATTCTGCCGTGCCACTATCTGTATTACCGGATAATGTATGGCACCAGCCAAATATATAGGCATCGCCCCAAACATCGGGAAGTGCCTTGGCTGCATAGAACGCGTTTCCATCAATACGGTCGGAACCCGCCGGCATATTCCAGGGACCATTAACAGACGTGCTTTTCCTGTAGTGCACATACCGCTGGTTGGCAGCATTAATGCTCTGGTCTGAAAACATCAGGTAGTAATAGTTGCCGTACTTAAAAATCGACGGGCATTCCATGTTAAAATAGTTGTAGGCGCCACCATCATAAAAAACATCCTGGTAAGTCCAGTTAATCAAATCAGGCGAAGTGTACCTGGCAATCACACCACGCCAGGTACCGCTTTGATTTTTCCGGGCTGCAATGAGCATCATCCAGTTATTATTCATATTGTCCCAGATCACAAATGGATCACGCCAGTTATCATTCTCATCATAACCAATACCTACAGGCGAATAGATGGTAGTAAAGCTGGTGTTTTTCACAAATCCGGATACAGGATCAGTGGAAGTAGCCAGCATAACGCCTTCTCTCTTTACACCATTTGTACATGCGGTAATATCCGGATTATGGCCTGTATAAAACGCATAGTAAGTACTGCCGGATTTAACCACGCTACCCGCGCCAATGGAATTATCCTGGGCACAGGCATCACTGGCAGATGCGATAATTGAACCGGTTTCTGTATAATTATGAAAATCGGACGACACAAAGCCAAACCACGGATGCTTCTGTCCTGCAGTACTCCAGATATTCTTTAAAAAGTACAACTTATAGTTACTGGCAGCAGAGTCGTAGTATGGTGTTATATCTCCCACACGTACATTGTCTGAGCACATGCGGTATATCGAATAATTAATGCTCTCCGGTAGCGCCGTACACTGCAATGCAGTAGTAGCGGCGCCTGTTGTCATGCTTTTAGCGGACTTGATCGTATCATAAGGGAGTTTGCTACAGGCGCTCGACGCAACTGTAATCATCAATGCAAAATGAAAAAGTTGTTTATTCATGCCGGTAAGTTTTATTATTTACTCAGATACTTTAAAACATTTGCTGTCATCTTTTTAATATTAGGCAGATAACTGTTTGCAGGCTGATTGGCTGAGTTGGAAGGATCTGCTTCTGAATACCAGTCATAACTACCTGTACTGATGGTAATAGTTTTACCATGAGTTGCAGTACGCGGGAATTCCGCCATCGTAACTACGGTATTATGATCTCCATCCCATTCTGTACTACCCAGGTCGATACCGCCCGTTTGCGTACGCCAGTTAGCGATAGTGCCATAGCCTCCCCAATCAGGTATATACCACTGGGCGGTATGATTGAGCCGGTAGGTACCACTGGCAAGCATATACGCAGTTGCATAGGGTTTATCGGGTGTTAATGTAAGACCGGCAAAAGCAGGATGATTTTCATGTCCTTTAAAAGATATACCCCAGGCCCAGTTAGGTTCCACCCATTGTTTGCCAATCGGATCTCCAAATGAGTTATTAGGCGCCTTGCCTGCCGGCACTATGCCTAACCCTTCTACATATCTTGCCCCATAAGCCGTAAGCAGGAAAGAACCTCCATTACTATAGTATGTTTTCAATGCTGCCAGTATATCCGCATCAAAAGCTACCGCAGGCAGATCCTGTGCATTATCTTCATGCCACCAGATGGCCGCAAAAACACTCAGGTCAATGCTGTGATTTTTGATGCTATTGAAAGACAGGAATTGCGCCTCGGGGTTATCATTGATCAACCATGCCCAGGCTGCTTTTTCATCGGGATTGGTCATATCATTTGCAGTGGCGGCAGTGCTCAGGAACGCTACTTTTACCGGCGTAGTAACGGTTACGGTATAGTCGATAGTCACCTGGCCTTTCGTGATCTTATACGTCACCGGGTTGGTAAAGTCTACCGCCTGTCCACTGGCGGGAATCGCCGTTGCTCCGGCGGCCAGCTTTATATCAGGCGTGAGTGCGGTAAGATTTGTACCTGATGGCACTGCTGCTTTAATAGTACGTGCGTTATTATCGATGTCGGCGGTGACGCCTTTTACAACGAACGACTGAATCACCTGTTCTTCTGAAGCAGTAACCGTGTAGTCCTTATAAATATTGCCGTTAACCACCCGGAACCGAACGGCATTTTTCATATTCACCGTAGTGCCTGAAGCAGGTGTTACGGTGGCGTTCTTCGGCAAATCTATAGCAGGCGCCACTTTGGTAAAGTCGGTACCAAAGGGCAAAGTGATGTCAATAGTTCCTTTTGCCGTATCAATAGTACCCTTTGCTCCATTTACAGAAAACGAAGCGATAGCTACATTGCCGGTAAGATCCAATGCAATTCCTCCGTCGTTCTTCTCACAGGAAAATAGCAGCACTGGCAGGCAAACGGCTATCATATAAGACAGCATTCTTTTCATAACGTAGCGATTTGTCGGTTTACTTAATAGTTGATATTCTGTTTATACACGCCCCTGCTGAAATTGAGCTGATTCTGTGGAATGGGCAGATACTCATGCTTGTTTTTGGTGAAATTTCCGCTGTTCAGGAAAGCATGCCTCGTTCTTTCTACACTGAAATATTTATTCAATGTTTCAGCGGCTATCCCCCAACGCACCAGGTCGAAGAAGCGTTGATTTTCCTGACCCAGCTCCAGGCGGCGTTCAAATCGCAGCGCTTTCCGTGCTGTGGCCTGATCCCAGGTAATATTTACGCCGGGCGTATATAAGCCTACCTTGTAATGCGCTTCGTAGCTGCCATCGGCTTTTTTCAAACGCCCGGTACTATTGGCAGCACGCTGGCGCACCGCATTGATTAACGGCAGCGCATCTCCCTGGCGTCCCATTTCAATCAGCGCCTCTGCTTTCATTAACAACACTTCGGCAAAACGCATCAGGATTTTGTTCTTTGAATTCGGGAAGAAAGGAGGCCTGGCTACAAAGTATTCACCGTCCGGCGACACATTTTCCTTCATGGAAGCATAGCTGCCATACACCGCAGGATTACGGTTCCAGGCGTCTTTATACACATGCGCCGGCTCATACTTCCAGTTGAATTCCGGAATACCCACAGTATGGTTTAACCGGGGATCTATGTTATCCGTGTATGGGTTTACGTTAGTATCATTAAAGGCATCCAGCAGGGGAATTCCGTTAGCATCTGTTCTGAATGCATTCACAAAATTCTGACTGGGTTTGTGAAAATCGCAGCATCCCAGTCCCTGTGGTACGCTCAGCGCTTCGCCAAAGTTGAGGTGACCAACATCTGTACCATCGTTTTGTGAAAACTGTATCGCAAACATGCTCTCTGGACCGTTTTCATATTTGCCAGGTAAAAAATTGCTGGCATAATCATCTTCGAGATGATAGGCAGAATTGATAGCCTGATCGCAGGCATCTGCCACCTGCTGCATTTTTGGCATATCTACGCTGGTAACATTATATTGTTCATCCTGCCTGAATCCCTGGTAGAGCCTTGTTTTGGCCAGAAAGGCGTAAGCCGCTGCCCTGGTCACACGGCCTTTATCCGCCTGTATAGCTGGCAAATGATCCGCGGCGTATTGAAAATCTGCCGCAATCTTTTCCCAAAGACTGTCGCTGCTAAGCGCTGTATTCGATACTTTGCCGTAGTCATCCAGCGGTACATTTTCATCCAGATAAGGTATCCGGTTAAACAATTCTTTCAACATGAAATAATAAACACCTCTCAGAAACCGTACTTCTCCTATACGTTGTTCTTTCAGCGGAAATATTGATTTATCGATCCTGTTAAGATATCCTAACGCTGTATTCGCCCTGCCTACACCTAAATAAATCCGGAACCACTGCCCGTCGAACGGCCAGAAATCTGCACGGGTGTTGGCAAATGTTTCCATAAAATGGAACTCCTGCCCATCCCCTTCGTCACGCCCACCTTTATACGCATCGTCGGAGCGCACATCACCGTATTCCCACAAGCTATAGGATACATTAATGTCTCCACTGGTTAAGATCGCGTATGATGCAGTAACAAACTTGTCTACGTTCTCGGGCGTTGCTACCTGTTCCGGGCTCAATACGCCCTGTGGTACTATGTTCAACTGTTTGTTACAACTTATCATTAAGAAGCCTGCAATAACAAGACTATATAATATTCGTTTCATGGTAAAGCAATTCGTGGTAAAGAATTAAAAGGTTACGTTCACACCTCCGGTAAATACAGCAGGATTGGGGTATCCGAATCCTGGATTCTCAGGATCAAGACCGGTAAATGATTTGTTCTTATGCAGGAGCCATACATTATCGCCTCCTACATACACCCTTAATTTTTGAATACTGAGTCTGTTGAGCAACTGTTTGGAGAAGTTGTAGCCCAGCTGAATATTTCTAAGCTTCAGGTAATCGCCCCGTTCTACAAAATAAGTGGAGAACCGGGATTCGAAATTATCGTCGGTGGCTGATAATGCAGGGATGGACGAATTCGGATTTTGTGGCGACCATGCATTCAGCAGGCGGCTTCCTTTATTGGAACCTGTTTCCCGTACACTCCAGAAATCGGTATTGTATTTTACATCATTGATAACGTAGTTACCCTGTACGCCCTGAAAGAAAGCGGAAAAATCGAAGTTTCTCCATTGCAGCGCCAGGTTAAGTCCGTATATAAAATCAGGATGTGGCGTGCCTATCCAGGTACGGTCTCTGTCGTCGATAACACCGTCGCTGTTCAGATCTTTATAACGGATCCTGCCTAATCCTTTACCCAGCTGCCTGGCGGATTCATCTACCTCTTTCTGTGTTCTGAACAAGCCATCTGTAACATATCCATAGTAGGAATTCACCGGGCGGCCGAGAATGTTATCATTCAATCCGTTTCCTCCATAATTATTCACAACGGATTCCGGCAGTTTAGTGATTTTATTTTTATACCCCGATATATTTCCGGATACCTGGAATTCAACTTCGCTCACCTGTCCGTTGTAGGTCAATGCCAGCTCCCAGCCTTTATTTTCCATAGAGGCGCCATTTACCCATTGGTTGCCCGCTTCCCCCATCACAGCGATATAAGGCGGCAACACCAATATGTCGCTTGTTTTCTTCATAAAATATTCAAAGCTTCCAGTCAGTTTCTGCTCCCAAAAACCAAAGTCCACTCCATAGTTGCTCATCGTGGTGGCTTCCCATTTGAGGTGATCGTTTCCCCGTTGTGTGATATGATATCCTGAAGGCAATGTACCCGTATTGGCGCCGGCGATATCGTAGGAAGTGCCATTATAATCTGTTACATAAATAGAATATGCACCCACATTGCTGATTTCCTGGTTACCCGTCTGGCCCCAGCCATAGCGGAGTTTCAGATCGCTAACGAAAGAAGGAATATTTTTCTTAAAGAATTCTTCCTGACTCAAACGCCAGCCCAGCGAAAATGCAGGGAATGTACCATACTGGTTATGGATACCGAACCTGGAAGAACCATCACGGCGTATGGTAAACGAAGCCAGGTATCTGGAATCATACGTATAATTCACTTTTCCGAAGAACGACATCAACGCATTGATAGCACCACCGCCGCCATTGTTTTTCTCTCCGGTACCGGCATCGAGATAAGTATAATTAGGATCTTCTATCGCATAATTTTTCCGGCTGGCCCAGAACGACACATCAGTTTGTTTATAGAATTCAGTTCCTGCCACCGCATTTACCAGGTGCCTGCCAAAGGTGCGGTTGTAATTCAGGGTGTTGGTCCATGTAACGCGGGAACTGTTGGAATAATTCATTGTTAACTGGTTCTCAGTACCTGTCAGGTACCCCGACTGATACTTTTTCTGAAAATTATCCGACAGGTAATTACCGTAATCAATACCCGCACTGGTACGCAGGTTCAGACCGTTTATAATAGACAGATCCGCGTATACATTTCCGAATATCCTCAGGTACTTGTACCCATTTTGCTGATTATCCATTAACAGCCTGACAGGGTTCTGGCGATCGTTCATGCCGCCCCAGGGGCCTCCCCAGCCTATGCCATCTACCGTATGCACCGGTACAATAGGTAAGGCTTGTAAAGAGAGATTTAATACGCCCGGATCCTGCACTTCCTTAGTACGATTGATGGTGAAATTCTCGCCAACCTGTAAACGTCCTTTGAGCAATTTGTAATTAGCGTTCATGCGTGCCGACAAGCGATTGAAACCGGTGGTTTTGATGACGCCTTTATTATCGAAATATCCGAGCGAGAAAAGGTAACTGCCTTTCTCTGTTCCGTTTGTAACAGACAAATCATAAGATTGTACAATGCCCGTCTGTGAGATAGCGTCGAACCAGTTTGTATTGGCAGTACGCATGGTTCGTCTGTCTCCATCTATATACTCAGGTAATAAAATCTTATCCAGCACTGGTGTTCCGTTATTATCCGCATGCCACTGGAAATTGTACCCAATACTATTGGCATTGGGATCCCGGCCGGTGTTGACGGCGGCCTGCCAATAAGCTTGTCCATAGCCGCCTGCATTCAGCATTTTAGGCTTTGTAGTGTAGGTTTGTACCGCAGTATAAGCATTCGCATTTACCTGCATTCTGCCGGAGCGGCCTTGTTTGGTAGTGATGATGATGACGCCATTAGCTGCGCGTGCTCCATAAATACTGGCTGCCGACGCATCTTTCAGTACCTGCATGGTTTCTATATCATTGGAGTTTAGCTCATGCATGCCTGCTTTCGTAGGCACACCGTCGATGATATATAAAGGATCGTTGTCGTTCAGCGTACCAACTCCTCTTATGCGTACGGTTACCGGCGCGCTGGGAGAGCCGCTGGAAGTAATGAAAACACCAGGTACCTGTCCCTGCAATGCTTTAACAGGACTTGCCACAGCCTGTTTCTTTAAATCGCCTACATTTACCACACTCACCGCTCCGGTAAGATCTGCTTTGCGTTGTGTTTGATAACCGGTGACAACCACCTGGTTCAGGTCTGAAATATTGGCTGATAATTCCGCAGCAATTTTCCCGGATGCGGGTACCGGTATGGTGATGGTATTCATACCAAGACACGAAATAGTGATCAGTTCCTTTGCGTCGGCTTTTAGTGAAAAGTGCCCGGTGCTGTCTGTGATGGCGGTCTGTTTCTGCGAGATGACAGTAGCACCAATAACCGGGGTGTGATTACTCTTGTCTGTTACGGTACCTTCGACCTTCATTTGCTGTGCAAAGCCATGAATGGTGATGCACAAAAAGATAATTGTTAAAAATTTTTTCATAGTCGTGGATCGTTTTGCAATGAAATAGTTCTTTAATTAATCGTGGATAGAGCAGATGATGTTGGTCCTGTCTATATCACTGACATTATAATCAGGGCAGCCACCCTCCTTTGTGGCCACAAATGCCCCTACCTTGCAGGCAAATGTCAGTGCTGCTTCTACATCTTTATTTTCCATAAATTTTGAAAGAAATGCTGCCAGGAAACTATCGCCGCTACCAATGGTATCGGCTACCTGTACTTTAAAACCATCATGCAGATAGCATTCGTTGTGATAGTTGATAGCTGCTCCTTTTGCGCCACGGGTAACAATGAGTGTTTCCATGTTGAACTTATCCTGCAGCAGGCGCATCTTGTCTTCGATACCGATATAGTTGCCATACCAACCCGCTACGAGCCCCAGTTCTTCTTCATTCATCTTAACTACTTCCGCTTTCCCCAGCTGATAAGTGATATGCTCCCTGTTAATAAAAGGCGCTCTCAGGTTAATGTCCAGCACTTTCCTGCAAGGCAGGTCCATTAAAGCGAGTAAAGTATCCCTTGATATTTTGCTGCGCATAGCCAGGCTGCCAAAAACAAAATAACGTGCCTGGGAGATGAGGGCTTCATGATCGGGCTGCAGCTGTATATAATCCCAGGCAACATCTTCCACTATATCGTATTTCATGTCGCCTGCTTCATTGGGCGTAGCCAGCACGATGCTGGTGTTGTGGCTGGCATCTGTTTGTACGAAGCTGGTATCAATACCTTTGCCTTCAAAAATCTTTTTTAAAGCAATGCCTCTTTCATCCTCTCCTACTCTGGAAATGAGGGTCGCTTTCCGCCCAAGTTTCGACAGGTGGTAGGTAACATTCATTGGTGCACCTCCGGGCAGTTCCCGGCCGGGCAATACATCCCACAGGATTTCACCAAAACAGACAACCTCGTTGTTTTTATTCATCTTTATAATCGTTTCTTAATAATAAAATTTTACACCGGCCGGGTAACGCTTTCTGCGTTTTTAACGCCTAACTTTTCTTCCATCTCTTCCAGCGAAACGCCTTTGGTTTCCGGCATTCTGAACAATACCCAGAGCAATTGTCCGGTCATCATCACCATGAAGAACAGGAAGATCTTGGCGGGGCCGATGGCGGGATTATTGGCAAAAAATGGAAATACGCTGGTGATAAGCGCCGCCATGATCCAGTGAACGGAACTGCCCAGCGACTGACCGTAAGAGCGTACCTGGTTGGGGAAAATCTCGGAGATAAATACCCATATCACAGCACCCTGACCAATGGCATGAGAAGCAATGAAAAGAAATACCAATACCGGCACTACCATCCCGCCGAGGTATTGGAAGTAAAATGCGGCGGCGATGGCGCCTAAAGAAATGATGTATCCGACAGATCCGATCAGCATCAGGCTTCTGCGCCCCAGCTGATCTATCAGCCAAAGCCCCAGCATGGTAAAGATCATGTTTACAAGTCCTACTCCGGCGCTTTGCAGGAAGGCAGCACTTTTACCCATACCCGCCAGTTCAAAAACCCGCGGGGCGAAATAGATGATGGCATTGATACCCGAGAGCTGGTTAAACATGGCTACCAGCACAGCCATGATAATAGGTTTGGCATAACGTTTTGAAAAGAAAACCGACAAACTGGCTCTTTCCCTGTCGGCGCTCACCTCCTGTTGAATCGCCCGGATAGCATCATCTACCCCCTCCGGATCCGATACCTCCAGGATTTTCCGGGCAGCGGCATAGTCATTCCGGTGCACCATTAACCAACGCGGACTTTCCGGTACAAACCAGAGCAACGCTACAAACAGGGCTGCCGGTATGGCCAGTACTCCCAGCATCCAGCGCCAGGCTTCAGCCCCCTGAGCCGTTAGCAGGAAGTTGGAAAAATAGGCGAGCAAAATCCCAAATACGATATTAAACTGGAAGGTGGCCACCAGTTTTCCGCGGCTTTTGGCAGGTGCAATTTCTGAAATAAACATCGGAGCCACTACAGAAGAAGCTCCCACTCCCAAACCGCCGATAAAGCGGAAAATCATAAAAGTAATAACATCATGCGCCAACGCAGAACCCAGGGAAGATATAAAGAAGATAATACCAATCCAGAGCAATACTTTTTTGCGGCCGTACTTTTCCGCCGGGATGCCTCCCAGCAATGCGCCGATAATGGTGCCATATAATGCTGCAGCCAATGCCTGGCCGTGAACTACATCACTTAAATTCCAAACCTGTTGTATTTGTTGTTCGGCCCCGGAGATGACCGCTACGTCCATTCCAAAGAGCAAACCGCCGAGAGCGATCACAATGCTCCAAAATAAGAGTCTGTTTTTCATAACGTTGAATCCATCATTTTTTTGACAGCCTGAAAATAAACCCAGGCAACACTTCACTTGTTTCAATTTTGTTGCTATTACTTCTAAACTTTTAAAAACAATCTAATAAGATGATTATCAACATTGTAAAAATATAAACTTCACAGCATTTTTAATTTTTGTATCAGCTTATTTTAAAATTGTATCTCTTTATTATATTTTTGGTTGTAATGATGTCAAAAACTGCTTTTGGTTGTCTGGTATGGCTTTCCCTGCTTACTGTATTGCTGCTCCCTGCCTGTCAGGAAAAGCAGGATAAGACCTTTATAATTGGGGTTTCCCAGTTAGGTGATGCAGATGCCTGGCGCAGGGAAATGAAAGAGGAGATCGACCGGGAACTGGTATTTAATCCTGATCTGAAAATTTTATACCGGCAGGCCGACTATAACAGCCAGGAACAAGTGCAGCAGATCAGGGAGCTGGCAGCTCATAAAATTGACCTGCTGATTGTTTCGCCCAATGAAGCAGCGCCGCTCACACCTGTTATTGACAGTTTGTATAAACAAGGGATTCCTGTGGTGGTGGTAGACAGGAACATTTCGTCCGACTCCTATAACTCATTTATAGGAGCGGATAATATTGAAGTAGGCAGACTGGCCGGCCAATATGCTGCGAGCTATTTAAACAAAGCCGGTAACATTATTGAAATTACCGGTCTCCCTTCCTCTACGCCTGCCCTGCAGAGAGAAAAAGGTTTCGGCGACGAAATTGCTCATTATCCGCATATAAATATTACCGTCATAAAAGGCGACTGGCTGGAAGGCAGTGTACAACAGCAGCTGCCACAAATGAAAAAGGCGCTGCAAAATACCCGGCTCATTTTTGCACACAACGACGTGATGGCCAATACTGCCGCTACCATTTGCAGGCAACTGGGCTTCCCCGATATCAGGGTGATTGGAGTAGACGCACAACCCCGCACCGGTCTGGCTTTCGTGGAAAATAAATCATTGCTGGCATCCGTACTCTATCCTACCGGCGGAGGCGAGGCCATCAGGGCTGCCGCCAGGATCCTTCACGGCCGGGAAGCACCCAAACGGGATTTCCTGAGAACCATCATCGTAGACAGCACCAATGTGGTGATGCTGCAACAACAGTTCAACAGGGTCATTGCGCAGCAAAAGGACATTGTACGCCAGGATGGCCTGTTAAAAGAACAGGCAAGGACTTTTAAGACCCAGAAAAACCTGATCCTTATTTTGATCGGGAACCTGGCCTTGCTGTTGATGCTTTCCGGGCTATTGATTTATTTGAGAAGAAAAAATATCAGGGCCTATAAGCTGCTCCAGTCGCAGAACAATGAAATCCGCTCCCAGAGTGAGCAGATCCAGGAAATGGCGCAGCAGGTGCAATTGGCCAGCGAACAAAAGAGTAACTTTTTTACTAATATCTCGCACGAGCTGAAAACGCCGCTCACCCTCATTCTTGCCCCTACGGAAGAATGTCTGCAAAATCCTAAAACGCCCCCGCATATCCGCTCGCAGTTTACATTGATTAAGAAAAGCGCCTCCCGCCTGTCGTTGCTGGTCAATCAACTGATGGATTTTCGCAAGCTGGAGTTAAACAAAATGCGGCTGAAAATACAGGAAGTGGACATGCTTCCATTTATCAACGATATTCTCGATGCCTTTAAAGGATTGGCCAAACAACATCATATTGATTGCAGGATGATCACCCCGGAAGCATCGGTTAAACTCTGGATTGATCCGGAAAAAATAGAGAAAGTATTCTTTAATATACTTTCCAATGCTTTTAAGTTTACTGCAGATGCCGGCCATATTTATGTGATCATCGAAAAAAACGAAGCCGCTGATCATGTCACGATAAAAGTAGCAGATTCGGGATTAGGGCTCAGTGCGCAGGATAAGGAACGTATTTTTGATTTCTTTTACTACGGGGATGTACACAATCAAAATGGCAGCGGGATTGGCCTCGCATTGTCGAAAGAACTGGTAGAACTGCATCACGGAACCATTGTGGTAGACAGTGAAAAAGACAAGGGCTCCGCATTTACAATTACCCTCCCAATGGGTAACACTCACTACAGCGAGGAGCAAATCGTACCCGTCAAAGACTGGGGCTACAACAGCGAAATGGATACCTGGATTGCGGATTACAATATTGGCGCTACTCCGGCAGCTGTTCTTCCTTCACTCGCTGAATCAGTACCAGCTTCCGGTAACACGATTCTTGTTGTGGAAGATAACGATGACCTGAGGGCATTTTTGGCCAACCGCCTGAGTATACACTTTGCTGTTATCACCGCAAAAAATGGTACGGAAGGTATCCGCATGACCTTTGAGGAAATGCCGGACCTCATTATATCAGACATTATGATGCCGCAAACTGATGGCCTGCAGATGGCGCAGATACTCAAATCTGATATCCGTACCTCACATATCCCCATCATTCTGTTGACGGCAAAAACCACCGACGAGCATAAAGTTGTAGGGTTGAAAACTAACGTAGACGCCTATATTACCAAACCATTCAACAGTGAAGTGCTGGAAGAAACCATTAAGAACCTGCTGGAAAACCGCCAGCGCATGAAAACACATATTGCCGCCGACATTCCCAAAGAAGCCCTGCCACAGGCCAACAAGAGCGAAAAAGCATTCCTGGCAAATTTCAATGCGATCATAGAAAAGCATTTGTCTAACGAGAATTTTTCCATCCAGGATTTATGCGATGAAATGGGCTTGTCGAAGATTCAGCTGTACCGGAAAACAAAGCCGTTACTGGATGTAAGTATTACCGAATACATTCTCCTGCAACGGGTGCAGAAAGCGAAGTATTTAATACAGCATCAGGATTTGTCGTTCGCAGAAATAGCGTATGAGACAGGGTTTTCCACGCCGTCTTATTTTTCTACTTCGTTTAAAAAAATTACAGGGATGACGCCTAAGGCGTATAAGGAGAAGTATGGTGCGAAGGCCAGTTGAGAAATTGCGCTAATTTACAATCCCGAGCTTTGGTAGGGTAATTGAAACACCAGGGATGCGATTTTATCTGCCCGCTCAACAAGGTCGCCTTCCGACATATTACTTAGTAAAACAATGCAAAGATCAATATCAGGATAAAATTGCAGGTTGGAAAGAAAGCCCGGAACCCCTCCGGCATGCGAAATACATTTACGTCCATATAAAGAATAGCTAAACCATCCATAGCCATAAAGCCATTGATGAGGAGTGAATGCAAGTGCCCTTCTTGGGCTATCGATGAGCTGGTTTGCACAAAGTCCACGATAGAATTTATAGAGATCCATTGCGGTTGTAAAAGCAGACCCGCAGCCCGGCGCATATGTCGAATCAAAATCTATTACAGGAGAGGGCTGTTTGTTGTCCAGGGTATAGCCCGTTGACTTATCCCTGTCTGCCAGGTGCAGGAAATCAAAACCGGAATGATCCATCTGCAAAGGTGTGAATATCATTTCTCTCACTACTTGTTCGAATTTTTTGCCCGTTACTTTCTCCGCAATGGCCGCCAATAGTATATAATTGGAGTTCGAATAAGCAAACTTTTTCCCTGGCTTGTCTCCCAACGGCTCATCTTTGAAATAAGATATCAGTCTATCCATTGATACCGGTGGTGCTGAATCCGGAAGCTGTTGAACAGATTTCACTTCCAGGTAATCTTTGATGCCCGAACTATGGGTAAGTAAATTTTCGATTGTAATTGAATCTCCTTTCGGATAACCTGGAAGATAGGTCGACAAATTGTCACGAAGCCTCAGTTTGCCATCCTGGGACAGCCTCATGATGACGGTTGACGTAAACGGCTTAGACAACGAACCGATTCGATAAATGGTAGATGTATCTGCCGGTTTCCGGTTATCAATTTTCATATAGCCATATCCTTTATAGAGCAGAATATTGCCTTTATAAGCAACTAATGCCGTTCCATTAAAAGGATGTCCTTTAGGGTCGACATGTAAATAGTTGTCGATTCTGGTGGATAGGGATTGGGCATGTGCAGATACAGATAATATGGTTCCGGCAAAAATAAAATAGATCAGCTTCATGGTTTGTAATGCTATTACACCATAAGCTATTATTTTTATATATCTGAACAAAAAAAAGGATATTATTTATATTTTATTTAACAGCCTGCAATTTTCTGTTCATCCCGTACATTATAGCAAGCATTCGCTTTAATGTACTGTGCAAAGGAGGCATGGCTGGTGTACTACCGTCATTCTAAAGCACCGGCATCACATAACTGTACACCGCATACCTTAGCTCGCTCCAGGCCTGCGTGCCCGGGAAAGGCTTACCGGGATACAACTCCTGTTGCACAGGCACAAATACGATCTTTACCCTGACGGCTGCATGCCCCCGTGTAAGCTTTTCCGGCAATAAAAATTCATCATCGCGAAAACGGCGGTTGGAAGTTTGTACTTTGTATAAACGCTTATCCAGCTCACCTTTGGGATCAGAATACACACAGGTGTTGGCTCCTGCCAGGTACCAGATGCCGGCATAATGCCATGTCACATTGCCGTGCTGTTTTTCTTTCCCGGCGTCTGCCACATAAACGACTGCTTTCTGATTCGGACAGCTGTAATCCAGGGTACGACGCAGTAAAGCGCCTCTGTTGCGGGCATCCAGCCTGACGGTAAACTCGGAAACACCGGTTGTATAGCGGCCGTCTTCTACCTGCTCCGGGTATATTTCCTGTCCGGGAACATATCCGGGTATCTTAGCCGGATTCATCCCCCAGGGATGCAGGGGCAGAGAATCTATTCCCCATTCGTAGCGGGAGTGGATCACGCTGACCGGGGAGGCTTTGGGAGACAGGTACTGGTGCGCTTTTTCGTCTGCCACATTGCCGATATCGAGGCTGTCTGTTAACAGGAGTGTTGCAGCCGGCAGGCCGTACCAATAAGCCACTGTTTCATAATGTTCCGTAGAAAGGTTTTCCCCGCCGTGTTCCAGCCGGATAACAGCGCGGCGGCCAAACGGCATGCAATCTGCCAGCAGAAAACGATAGGCAGAATGAATAAGATCCTTCTCCTGCTTAGCCTCTTCTTTTTTCCGCACACCGCAGGGATGACCGGCAAAAGGCAAACTCATGTTTTCTCCGCCCCAGTAGTCGCCGCCACCACCCCATTCCTCGGTGCCTGTGCCATAGGCCTGCGGCGTTTGACTGTCGTCGAAAAAGAAGCGGGGATCTCCTTCCAGCGTACCCAGGAAACCATCATGCGAAAAAATAAAAGAGGTACCTGCAAAATTACCTGACCAGGTTTCATGGTCTTCTATTCCTCGTGTATCCAATAACGTGAGATCCTTTCCCAATTCAGGATGTGCAATATCCCGATAGGTAGCATGGAAATAACTGCTTTGCTCAGGCAACTGCCTGCTATGCTCAAAACGGATCTGGTAGCCAATTTCGGTATCATCCGGTGTTATTCCGGCCAGCTCAAACCTGGCCGAACGGAAGAAAGGCATCGGGTAATAACAGGCTAATTCCACGCGGTTATTCGGATAATCGTAGCGGATGCTGAGGGGAAATCCTTTCACCAGGTATTCGTGCTGCTCCCGGTTATACAAAGTGCCCGCACCAAAAAACAGGCAAAGTGGTGCATCAATGGAAGGCGTGGTACGATCATCCCAGGTGACCAGTAACCGCAGCCGCTCCAGTTTTTCGGCCCGCTGTAACGGCAGCGTCAACCGGAAGGCACGTACCACAGCGGATGCCCTGATATCTGCCAGCAGCAGTCTTTCTTTATCCAGTTTGATGCTCCCTTCCTTCTTCGGAATATGCTGAGGCGCAATATCCGTACCAGCGCGACTGAGCAAGTGCACCACATCCGCAGGTGGCTGCTGGTTGCTGTTCCAGGATCGAATGGGTTGCGACAGGTATTGTTCATTTGCATACAGCTGGTAGATGTAATACCCGGTGCCATAACGGGTACGGGAGTACGCCAGCTGCATGGAATCACGGAAACCTATCGGTGTCCACACCAGGTCGGCGCCTTTGGTAGTGCTCCACGTATAAGCCAGCGGCTCAGGAAAAGCAGCTGCCGGAAGAAAGGTAGTTTTGCTGAATTTCTTTACCGCATTTACCGGATCTGCCGTGGCGGTTTCCTGTATGATATGATCTTTGCCATCTACTGTATAATGCCAGGGACTGCCATGCCAGTGATTGGTACGCACGAAATAAAGAACGCCTTTTCCTGCTACATCCAGCGTAATATTCCGGTCTTCGTCCTGCATGAACAGAAAATGACTGGCATCAGCAGATTCATTTCCCCCGCTGCGGTCGTATGTGCTACGCATATAGGCCCTGGCCCCAATCCGCTGATTGGGCCATAAATGCCACAAACGATAAGCATCTGTTCCAACAGGTATTACCGGCGGCTTTACAGATGATTGTGCGATAACAGTTTGTATGGTAAACGGTGCAGCAAAAAGCAACAGGAGCATACGTGTCTTCATAACATGGAATACTTCCAATAAACCTAATAAAAATCTGTTGCTTATGCAATCCCCTTTTGCCCCGATGAGCATGTTATACCCCTTTTTGTCGCAATTCATCCCTCAACTTGTCGTTTTCATACCGTGTCAAACTCAAAAAGGAATTCCACCTTTGTATGGTCAATAAAATCCAAACTAAAAGTAAACAGCCTTATGAAAAATATACTCAGGCTTAAATCGATACTATTACTAATTGCAATTATACTTACTGCATCACCATCAAACGCACAACAAATGAAACCTTCCGGCAGCGGCTATGCGCCTGTTAATGGCACCAAAGTTTACTATGAAGTATATGGCGAGGGCAGGCCTATCGTATTACTGCACGGCGCTTTTATGACCATTAATTCAAATTGGGGGGAATTGATCCCTGAGCTGTCAAAAACAAGGAAGGTGATTGCCATTGAATTACAAGGACATGGACATACACCGTTTTCAGAAAGAAAATTATCACATGCTACCTTAGCGAGCGATGTGGAAGGAGTAATGGACTACCTGAAAATTGACAGTGCTGATGTTGCAGGATATAGTTTTGGCGGCGCTATAGCTTATAAATTCGCTATACAAAGCCCTAAGCGGTTAAGAAAACTGGTAATCATTTCTGCTACTTATAAAAATACCGGCTGGCTACCTGCAGTAGGTAATGCGTTTAAAGCCATGAAACCCGAACTCTTTGCGAATAGCCCTATGCAAGTCGCATACGATGCTGTAGCACCTGATAAAACCAAATGGACAAAGTTCCTCGAGCAGATGATTGCTTACGCTAAGGAGCCATTCAACTTCGGTGACGCTAATATTTCAAAAATTTCTGCGCCTGTATTAATCATATCCGGCGACAACGATGGGCTGGATAAAATTGAGCTGATAAAAACATATCAATTATTGGGAGGTGCTGTTGCTGCCGGTCTGGAGCCAATGCCAGCATCCCAGCTGGCCATTGTTCCTTCACAGGGGCATGTTACCCTGATGATGCAAACAGCAACGATTTTGGGTTATCTGGATGGCTTTTTGAAGTAACCGGTCGCGCTATTGGCGGTTGTCGTTACCCCATCATCCCCTGATGATGGCTCCACAACTTCGCATATACGCTATCTTTCTTCATCAGCTGAAAATGTGTCCCTTCTTCCGCCAATAGCCCATTTTCCAATACCATAATCTTATCTGCATTCACCACAGTACTCAGCCGATGCGCAATCACAATCACTGTTTTTCCGGCATCACGCAGTTGCTGCATCACTTCCTGTACCATATGATCAGAGATAGGATCCAGCGATGACGTAGCTTCATCCATGATCAGCACCTGCGGATCGCGGTAAAGCGCCCGGGCTATGGCCAGTCGCTGGCGCTGTCCCCCGGAAAGATTAGCGCCGTGCTCACCGAGCAGGGTATTGAAACCATCCGGCAGTTGTTCGATGAATCCCGTAATATCCAGCCACCTGGCTACTTCGAGCACACGTTGCATGTCAGGCTCAAATTCACCGACTGCAATATTGGAGGCCACGCTTCCATGAAAGAGATCGATGTGTTGCGGTACCACACCTACCCAGCGGCGCAGACTTTCGGGATGTATATACCGGATGTCCGTTTGCCCGATAGAGATATTCCCTTCCTTCAATGGATAAATATTCTGCAACAGCGCCATCAGCGTTGATTTTCCGGATCCGCTCTCTCCTACTATGGCCGTAATGCTTCCCTTTTGAATATGCATGCTGAACTTCCGGAACACTTCTTTCCGGGTACCATAGCTGAAAGAAACATTGTTAAAAGTAATATCTCCGCTATGTTCCGGAGAGAGATCCATTTTATTGACAGTATCTTCCTGTTGCAAATCCATGATCTCAAAAAGCCGGTCAGCCGCAATGAGCGCATCCTGCACGCTTCTGTTGGCGCCGATAAGACTGGCAGCGGGCCCTGTAAAGTAATTGATCAAAGCATAGAACGATAATAACGCACCTGCGCTCAGCTGTTGATCCAGCACATAAGTGGAGCCCGTCCACAGGATGATGATCACAAAAAAGTTAGTGATAATACCCGCAAAGCTGCCGATATACAGGTTCGCCATAGATGAATGGTAGGTAGTTTGCAACACCTGCACGAAGCGGCTTTCCGTTCTCATATTGGCGTATTCTTCAAGTGCAAAGCGTTTGATCGTGGCTACGCTGTTCAGCGATTCTACGAGCTGACTGCCCAGTTCCGCGTTTTCTTCCATCAGCCGGCGCTGGTACTTCTTGTTTATCCTGTTACTTACCGCATAAATAATGAGGAACAACGGAATGATGAGCAACATGATCAACGATAATTTCCAGTTATAACTGAACATCAGCCCGAAAGAAAATACTACGATAAAACTATTCACCACCAGGGATATAGATACATCGTTGATGAAAGCCCGGATCTTGATGGCATCATTAATACGGGAAGTTATCTCCCCTACCCGCATCGTATCGAAAAACTGCTGAGGCAGCAGGAGCAGATGCTTATAATAGCCGAGTATCAGCCGGGCATCCAGCTGCTGACCGGTTTTGAAGATGAAAATACTTTTCAGGTTACCGATGAACAGTTGTAATACGAGGATGATCAGCATAGCTACGCTAAGCATATTCAACAGATTCCTGTTTCCATCTACCAAAACATTATCTACAATTTTTTGTACATAGATAGATGTAGACAGCCCCAGTACAGTATAGATCATCGCTCCGAAGATAGCCTGTATCACTACTGACCGGTGCGGGCGCATCAGGTACCAGAAACGTTGCAGGTGCGATACTTTCCTGTTACCGGCCTGGAACTCATCGCCGGGGAGCAGCAGCACCAGCACGTTGGTCCACATGGCTTTGAATGCCTCATGGGTAAGCTTATGATACTGGCCATCGCCCGGATCCATCACCACTACATGTTTGGCGGTTACCTGGTAGATGACCACAAAATGTTGCAGCATTCCGTTCATCACCACATGAGCCACGGCAGGTTTAGGAATGCCGGCCAATGCCTCAAACGGGCCTTTCACTCCTTTAGCCTGGAATCCCAGCTGCTGGGCGGCGGTGATCACCCCCAGCACATTGGTGCCCTTTTTATCAGTGCCGGCATATTGCCGGATCACCGCAATGGGAATCCGGAGTTTATGCCAGGCGGCTACGGAAGCCAGACAGGCAGCACCGCAGTCGGTAATATCGTGTTGTTTGATCTTCGCCCCGCGTTTAAGCCGGGCAGAATGATTAGCGCTCATGTTTCAGTGATAAAAGATCAGTTCTTGTTTTCCGCTACACCAGCAACCACAGGGCTCTTCCGGTTATTCGGGTTGATCCAGTCGTCGGTTTTATCGTACAATAACTGGAACAGGCTGCGCTTCGTGAGGATGAACCTGGCCTGCAATGTCATGCCCTTTTTTAACGATGCGCTCACCCCATGGGTGGTGCTAAGTGTGGTACTGGCAAAGCGGCATCGTACCTTAAATGCCGGCTGATTGTTGATGAGTACAAAGTCGTTATCGATAGATAGTATTTCGCCTTTCACCATCCCCCATTCGTTATAATTAAAAGCATCTACCTGGAACCTGACAGGCATTCCTTTTTTTAAGTAGCCAATATCCCTGGGAGAAACATAGCATTCAGCGATCATATTGGAGTCTGGTGAAATCACTCCCAGCAGGTCGCCTGTTTGCACGTAGCCTCCGGCATACTTCCCGGTAAATTGTTGCAGGGTACCACTCACGGGTGCTTTGATAAGGTTCCATTCTTTTTCTTTGGTGAGCTGCCGGTTATCCGCGCGCAGGCGATTATCGTCCAGTCGCAGCTGGTTGAGGTCAGTAGCCCAGGTACTGCGCTGTTGTTGTACGGCAGATGTATAAGCCGCTTTACTTTTTTCGTAGTCATATTTCCGGTCGAGGTATTCCTTTTTTGCGATTACTTTTTCTTTGAAGAGCTTCTCGTACATCTCCAGGTCGAGTTTCAGCTTTTCTACGGTGGCGGCCTGTTCCTGCAGGGAGGCGTTGAAGCGGGCATATTGCTGCTGATACAATGAGGATTGCAGCCTGCTGCCACCGGCTACCAGTGTTTCGAGGTCCTTTATCTGGGTTTCCCGCTGCGATAGCTCGAAATTATTCTGCGTCAGTTTGCTGTTGCTGATATCTTCCTGTAAACGCAGGAGTACCTGTCCTTTTTGAACGCTGGCACCATCGGTTACCAGTATCTGTTCTATGGTACCTGCAACCAGGCTCCGCAACTCCGTTTTTTCGGTGATGGGCCGTACTATTCCGCTGGCGGCGATAGAAACATCTACCCTGATGAACGGCAAAGCTGCCAATATACACAGGATAGCTAACAGTACGGTGATGTAAATGATCTGGGTATGAACACGTACCCTGGGCAGCCAGTTAAATACGGAACGCTGCATGATGGCAGCAGGAAAGAGCGCGGGCTTCATGAACGGGATCAAATGGTCTGATCTAATATAGCCAATTAGTGTTCAGGAGAGGCAGGGCGGTAGAACAAAGGATAAACTGAACAACATAATTTAAAATGAATGAAAATGAACACCCTATCTGAGCGGAGTTAATCCTGAAGGGTTTAATTTAGAAATAGTAATAATGTTCAGAGAGTCGTGAACTGATAGTAGAGTTAATCGTCATTTATGCCTTCCTTCAATCTATAGCGGATTTATACGGTTGCCTCGTCATCGGAGGGCAAGTTTTTCACCGTATTCCATCACTTAAAAATAAATTATATGAACAACTTCGAACAACTGACACAGTTAACAGAATTGAATGCTGAAGAGGCTATGGATATCAATGGAGGTGGCCTTGTGAGCGGCCTCCTATATGAACTGAATTCGGTTCTTCCTCAAGCGTATACACAAGCGTTGTCGAGAATCGTTGATGAGTTGCATAATGATCTCATGAAAGGATCGGAAGTCGTAGAGCATGATCTTTTGCTTGTGCTATCTGCTATCAAAAAAATAACACTTTAATCAAAAAAATACGACAATACAGGGATCCCTTTGGGAAATGCGGAAGGCTTTTAATTCCAGAAACCGGGCTCTTATTTCATCACCCAAAATAAATCATATGAAAAACATTGAACTCCCCGAGCAATTTACAGCATTGAATGCCAGTGAAACCATGGATATCAATGGTGGCAGCCTGGGCTCTCTTGTGAGCACCCTTGGGAACGGGCTGGGCACTACGTCCGGCACCTTACAGAGCGGTACCAATAAACTGCTTGGTACAGCAACTGGTGGTATAGGCCAAACCCTCTCAACCCTGTGGTCTGCGTTGCATGTCCAGGTAACCGTAGGGTAATGGACTGAAGAGGCTGTTCCGGGTAAAGGGCAGCCTCTTTAGATTCTGGCGATATTGCCTTCCGGTAAAATGCGGCGAAGATTATATAGCATTTCGAATACTGTATAATTTTCGCTACATTACTTCTCTATGAAAAAACGCATTGCTTCTCTGGATATACTGCGAGGCATGATAATGGTAGTCATGGCGCTAGACCATGTCAGAGATTTCACTACCAACACCCGGTTCAGCCCTACCGACCTGGCGCAAACCACCCCTGCCCTGTTTTTCACCCGGTGGATCACGCATTTCTGTGCTCCCGTATTTATATTCCTCGCCGGTACCGGCGCTTTCTTTTATGGTGTAAAGCAGCATAACCCTGCGCAACTCTCCCGTTTTCTGTGGACCCGCGGCCTGATGCTGGTTATCTTTGAATTCACCATTATGAATTTTGCGAATACCTTTAATTTCAATTACAATCTTATTATACTGCTGGTACTCTGGGTGATTGGTATGTGCATGATCATTATGGCTGCACTGGTACGTCTCCCGGTTAAATGGATAGCTGCCATAGGCCTGCTGCTCATACTGGGACATAATGCGCTGGATGGCATTAAGGCAGAGCGCTTTGGCTCCCTGCGTGCAGTATGGATGATATTGCATGTGCCAGGGGTGTTAACCATCTTCGGAAAAACAACAGTGGTATTCGCGTATCCCATCATACCCTGGATAGGCGTAATGGCCGTTGGTTATAGCTTCGGCCCTGTATTTCAGATGGAAGTGCGTCGAAGAAGAAAGATACTATGGCAGCTGGGTATTGCCACCATATTGGCATTTGTACTGATCAGGGGTATAAATATTTATGGAGATCCTGTACCGTGGTCTTCTCAAAAAAACACGTTGTTTACCTTTCTCTCTTTTCTCAATACCAACAAATACCCGCCTTCTCTCTGTTTCCTGCTGATGACATTAGGGCCTGCATTTGTATTATTGGCTGTTATAGAGACAGGAACAGGCAAGGTGGGCGAATTTTTCATCGTGTATGGCAGGGTGCCGCTCTTTTATTATATCGTACATTTTTACCTGATCCATATTTTTTCACTGGTACTGGGCGTCATACAAGGCTTTCCTGCAACAAACTTCCTGCAATTCGTTGATGGCTTTCCGGCTGGTTACGGATTAAACCTGTGGGGGGTATATGGTGTGTGGATTTTAACGGTGCTGGTAATGTATCCGCTCTGCAAATGGTATGGTGGTTTGAAAAGCAGGAGTAGTAGTGTGTTGTTGAGTTATGTTTGATGTCGTGGTATCCCCCTCCCCGCTCATCCCAATTTAACTTTAAGGTAATATTCGCACAATACCTTAGCACCCAATATGGACCATCTGCATGATCAAGAGTTACTTGCATTGCTGAAAGAAGGCAACCACCATGCTTATGAGCAATTATTTGTCCGTTACTGGAAGCTGGTCTTTACAATAGCGCACCATAAATGCGGCGATGAACATGCCGCCCTCGACATTGTCCAGGATATATTTTTTCACCTATGGGAAAACAGGCAGCAGCTCCTTATTACCGGTAATTTTACTGCCTGGCTAACTGCCGTGGTCAAACATAAGGTGATCGACTGGTACCGGGCAACAAAATCACGGGATCAACAGAAAGCAATGCTGCTGTTGCAATTACAGTCACAATCGGCCGGAGAAGAAAAAGCAGTTAACCACGCCGCTATCCGTCAGCTGCAGACCGATTTCCATAATGCTGTTGAACAGCTCCCCGAACGCATGAAAGCCGTCTACCTGATGAGCCATCATGCCAACCTGCCTATTGCAGAAATAGCGCGTAAGCTGTCGCTAAAACCTCAAAGCGTAAAGAATCATTTGCAAAAAGCAAAGGAGAAACTCCGTAAAATGCTGGAGCATCACTTATCATTGTTCTGGTAACAATTTCGTAACATACCTGATAGGGTACTCTCAGCTATTCCCTCCGAGATAACAGGGTATGGAACAATCACCGCAACCCATTAACGACCTGTTGCAAAAGTATCTGCAGGGAGCATGCACGCCAGCCGAGGAAAAAATGGTGGATGAATGGTACGATCAACTGGCCATCACATCCGGCACGTTTACCGACGAGCAAAGCAGGCTTAAAGAGGCTTACCTCCGCGAACGCCTGCCTGCCCTGCCTGCCCGATTGCGCGTTTCCCGCAAACGCATATTAGCACGGGTGAGCATAGCGGCAGCCCTTACCGGCATACTGGTCACCACCTCCATATACGGCTATCGCTACCTTCGCAGCCGCACTGAAAAAAACTATACCTGGCAACTGGCATCCACCAATAATCAACAGAAAAAGATCCTGCTGCCCGATGGTACGGAGGTATGGCTCAACAGGTTCTCTCAGCTGGAGTGGCAGGAACCATCAACTGATAGCATCCGGCTCGTAAAGTTGCAGGGGGAAGCGCTATTCCGCGTTTCCACTCATCCAACACGGCCGTTTGTAGTGCAGGCTGCCGGCACGCGTACCATTGTGCTGGGTACAGCGTTTAACGTAGAAGCCTATACGGATGAAAAACAGGTGAAGGTAGCGCTGCTGAGTGGGAAAGTCCGCTTCCACCCTGCGGATACTGTTGCTGATGCCCTGCTCCAACCGGGTAAAATGGCGATCTGGTCAAAAGAACTTAACAGTATGCAGGTAACAAATGTGAGTGATAATGTAAGTGCCTGGACAACCGGCTTCACCGTATTTAATGAAGTACCGCTGTCAGAAGCTATTGAAAGGCTGGCAAAACGCAATAACTGGCAAGTGATCTGGAAGAATAAAAACCGCCCGCAAACGCCTGTATCCGCCACTTTTGCAAGGGAAACACCCGCTCAGATGCTGGCAGGCATTACTTTCATACATCAACTGAAATACCGCTTACAGGGAAATACATTAGTCATCTATTAATCACATACTAACAGAAAAAAGGGAGCTGCTACGAACAGCCCCCGGAGAAAATTAAAAAAAATGATAAGCAAATGTAACATGATTTTGGGGCAATCCCAAAAACGGATGTGTCGTGCCTGTTGGCGTCCATGGTGGGGATATATCCTTTTATGCCTGTTGTACTGCCCCGTTGCCGCGGTGGCGCAAACCTATCAGCTGTCTGAAAAGATCTCGCTGTCTCTTACCGGCACTAATGCAGCGGCGGTACTGGAAGCGGTAGACAAACAAACCAATTTCAGTTTCACTTATTCAAAAGCAGATTGCCGGGCCATCTCCATTGAAAAGATCAACTGGCACATGGTACCGCTGCAACAGGTATTAACGGAGCTGAAAGACAGGTACCACCTGCAATATCTTGTGGTAGGAGGCACTATTTCTTTTAGCCTGTCCGCTAACACAGGTACTGATCAAAAAAAGCATGCTGTCAGCTCCTCCGTCCTGAAAGGAAGAGTGGTAGATATGGAAACTGCGCAACCCCTGCCCGGCGCCACCGTACAGCTGGAAGGTACCAGCAAAGGCGCGGCTGCAGATACCCGCGGTTATTATGAGTTGAAAGATGTTCCTGCAGGTAAGTATACTTTACTGGTATCTTTTATCGGTTATCAGCATAACCAGGTACCTGATATCAGGGTGGATTCTGGCCGTACCACTGTATACAATGTGCGGCTAACTGCCGGTAAATCGTTAGATGCCGTAGTGGTAACCGCCGGCCCACACAGGCTCAAAGCGGTATCCTATTCCACTGAACGTGAAATCATCAGCGAGATACGGGGCGCCAATGCAGTGGTATCAGGTATATCCAATGAACTTATCAATAAACTGGCCGACCGTAATGCAGCGGAAATTGTAAAGCGAATGCCCGGTATAACGGTAACGGATGAACGTTTTATTGTGGTACGCGGCATGAATGCCCGCTATAACCAAACTTACCTGAATGGCAGTCTTGCTCCAGGTACAGAGCTTTATACACACGCCTTTGCGCTGGATCTGCTGCCCTCTCCCATTATCGACCGCATCCTGGTTTATAAATCTCCTACCCCCGATCTGTTTGGTGATGTAACGGGTGGTTCAGTGAAAATCTTCACCAAAAACGCCAGGCCGGTACGCCACTTCGATGTAGGCGTACAAGTGGCAGGAAGAAGCACTACCACTTTTAAAAACGGCGCAACCTACGACGGCGGAAAGCTGGATTGGCTGGGCTTCGACGACGGCATCCGCACGCATGCCACTGGTATACGGCCGGCTTCCGGTCAAAAAGACTTCTCCCAACAACCACTGTTGCAGGCTTTTTCTCCGGATCTGCAAACCGGCAACAAACGCATGGGGCCCGATATCCAGGCCTTTGCCAACTACTTCGACAACTTCAGACTGGGTACTGCCCGTCTTTATAATTTCACGATGGTGAATTATACACGGGAATACCGGATACAACAGGTATATCGTCAAACCGGTAACCTGTATTCACTCAGCTTTGGCGACTACGGACTTACTACCGATGAAAACAAGATCAGCCGCGCTAATCAGTCGATCGAGAAAGGCCGGATCAACATCATGGAAAACCTGCTGCTGAAATTAAATAGCCGCCACTCCATTGAATGGAAGAATTTCATACTGAATGAAGGCAATAAGAATACGTCCATTGCGCTGTCGCAGCCTAATATGCTGCCGGTGCAGGATAGCTCGCAGCGGCTCCGCAATAAAGAAATACTGGAATCGTTTGAGCAGCGAACCCTTTATTCAGGCAGTCTTACGGGAACGCATACACTGGATAAAAGAGCACAACATTCTTTGCAATGGGGCGCGGGCTATAACTACTATAAGCAACAGGTACCCGATCAAAGAAACATCCGGTTCTTCGGACAGCAGGGGCTGCTGGCAGCAGCCGGCAGCAATGGCTCCAGCTATCGCGATGTATACCTCGGGATGATGAACCGGAGCTTTATCACCAACAACGAAGAAAACTACTATGCTTCGCTGGATTATACATTCACCCCGTTTTCACTGCTGCAGCTCAGGGCAGGGACCTATCAGCTGTTCAAGAATCGCCGGGTAGACCGCCGCTTCTTCCGGGTGAACAGAGCCGGACTGGAAGGCATAGATCCCGCAGGATTCGGGAACCTTGATCCCGGTATCCACGACAATTTTGGCAAGAGTGATCCGAACCTGCTGAATTTCCGCGAAGAAGATCTGGGCCGGGTATGGACGAATACCTACTTCCGGCAGGATGGTACAGGGCTCGCCATCTACGACGCTACACAACCTACCGATAGCTATGTGGCGGATGAAAAGTGCAGTGCATTTTATCTGATGGGAGATGCACAGTTATTGAACCGGCGCCTGAATCTGGTAGGCGGGTTGCGCGTGGAAAACGATCATCAACGTTTATCCGCTGCCGTTATTGACAACGGCGCCTTCGTACCCTTGTTGATCAAAAAGCCGCTTATAGTATGGCTTCCATCCCTGAATGCCACCTATACCTTTGCTGACTCAGCGCTGGTAATCCGCGCAGGGTACGGCAAAACCATCAACAGGCCCGAGTTCCGGGAGCTTTCTCCATTTTCCGACTACGACTTTATGAATGACGTAACGATCACCGGAAATCCTACCCTGGTAACGGCGAAAATAGACAACTATGATCTGCGCTTCGAATGGTACCCACGCCAACAACAGGAAATGATCAGTGCAGGCGTGTTTTACAAGCGGCTGAAAAACCCAATAGAACAGATACGCAATGATAAATCTGGCGCGGTTTCTTTTATGCCCACCAATATCAGCTACTGGAATGCCGACGAAGCATCTGTATTGGGCGTGGAAGCAGAAATACGCAAGAGTCTTTCATTCCTGCCCGGAAGTTTCTTCAGGCAGCTGTCTGTCATGATAAATGGTGCATGGATACGTAGCAGAGCCAATAAAAGCATGAAGGGCGACAGTACCGGATATACGGCGCTTTACAGCACCTTCAAAGACCGGCAGCTGCAGGGCCAGGCTCCCTATGTGCTGAATGCCGGCCTGTTCTACGACAACCCCGGCTGGGGACTGAAGGCATCCGCCACCTATAACGTTTCCGGACCTACGATATATGCAGTATCCATGGTATCAACGAAGGAAGCACACGGTAGCAGCGACAAAGATCCCAATGGCAATCCAACGGATCAATCCTTCATACGTCCTAATTTGCTGGAACTGCCGCGACAGCAACTCGATATTGCTGTTACACAAAGACTTTACCGCTCGCTTAATATGAAGGTCAGCATTCAGAACCTGCTGGATCAGGCAGTGCGTATTGCGGAAGATCATGATTACGACAATAAATATACGCCTGAGAAAAATACAGGCATCGCCAAAGGCAGCGGGGGCACTTTTGAAGGACCACTATACAAAGGAGATAACATTTTCAGAAGTTACAAGCCCGGGCGTTACCTGTTGTTTTCGTTTATATACTCCTTTTAAAAATAGCTTATGTATCATACAACATCTTACAAAATAAATAATATCATTTGCTGGGGACTATTGCTGTTCCTGGGATTGGGATGCAAAAAGGTTGATAAAAATGATGCCCTGCTGCATAAGATTTATTCAGTACTTAGAGAAGGTAATCTCTATCGTGCAGATGGCTCTTTCTTTTATTATCAATACGGCAATACTGCCAACACAATAGTGCCTGGTGATACACTTACCATAGGAGGAATATTGGGCGGTGCAGACGCTCACCGGGTGGTTAGCATCGGCGACAGTACACTGGATATTATTTACCAGACCCAATTCAGAAGACCCAATAAAAGTATCGGGGACACTGCGTGGATCACAATAGACTATCTGAAATGTATCGTTAAAAAAGGTTTACTCACCGGCAACAATGTACCCGTGACTATCACGGTTAATGGCACTACTGTAGATGCGCCATCCATCAAACTCCAGCAGTTCACCAGTATTCCGGGGGCTACCGATACCACGCTGGTAGTTGAAAAAGTGGCTGCCTGGATGCCTGATAACCCGGATACCTATGCAGGGCTTTCACTCTGGCGTAGCGGCGTTGTAACCAGTGCCGGTAATATCTGGTTCTACAATCAACCTGGCGGTATCTTTAAAATAAGTAATGGAGCCACTTCATCTGTATTACGTACAGGCACTCACGTTACTCCTTCTACCGGAACTGCGTTTGACGTGGTAAGTATTATAGGTTTTACGGTAGACATGGATGAAACAGCTGTCTATTTTTCAGCGTCTACCAAAGAAGCGACTGCTGATACGGCACTATACTACATCACCCGCTTTTGCAGGATGGATCCGGCTTCGGGGGCTGTAACAGTACTGAACCGTTCTTTATTCATGAAACCGGCGGCCTCCTATCAGCGTTCCAGTGATCTGGTTACGCTGCAATATGATCCGTCGAAAAATTACCTGCCTGCTGAAGGGAATCTGGCTGATGCAAAACTGGCGCTGGGCAATCTGCAGGTGGCATTGGATGGTACGTTACTGGCTTCAAATTTTGCCTATAACACCGTTGTCACACCTAAAAGTCCACTCGCAGGTAATCCTAAATTCCCGCAATTCAGCGACCCGGCCTGGTATGCCTCCCGCGATTCTTTTGCTGCACGTACCTGGTATGGATATGGAACTGGCAATATCACAAGCGGTGTGAATAATTTTGTTCGTATACGGGGCGGACAAGTAAAATCGCTGGCGAAACCTTATGCCAGTGCACCCGTTCCCGGAAACGCTATTTTCTTTTATAGTGGTCAGCAAATGAGTCCGGATGGCCGGTTTATTTATCAGGTGTACTCTCCTGCTGCTCAATTGCATATTATTTCAACGGAAGATATGGAAGAAGAAGTGGTTGGTCAGCCTGGTTATGAATTTTCCTTTTCATCTGTCGACGCCACTGCTACCGGGTATCATCACCCTACCGTCATGCTCCAGAGTGCCAATTTTGTGAACTATTACATACTGTCTAACGGCGACGGTGTTTTCTTTCCGGGTGGATACGGCTATCCCGGCAAATCTTTGCTGAGCGTCAATTTCAGCAAACATAACGCTTACGCCTATGCGGGAACGGAAATAGGTATTAACAGGGATGATGTACCCGGGCAGGATCAAACAACCGGCAAAACTAAATGGGTCAATTTCTCACCGCTCAGGCGTGGACTGGAAGGCGCCAACTTCTTCATCGGTTTCGATCGCCATAATAACCTTTATTTCAGATCTATGAACACTACAGGTTTTGGGGCAAAAGTTCAGCCCATGGAGATTTACAGGATTAAAAAACATTAAGCTTATTTCATGAATACACGATTTATTTTCTTACTTGTTCCGGGCATTATTGCGCTGTCGGCCTGCAGCAAGGTTTCATATGAAAAAGATGCGGCTTATGCGGAACTGGCTTTTTTTAATGCCTCTTATACATTGGATGCTTTTCTGCCCGCTAACCCTGGCAGCAACGAAAGGGTATTCCTGCCAGTTACAAATGCCGGAAAACAGTCGGCTTTACTCACGGGGAAGATGCCTTATTTTACACCCGATGAACGGGGCGCCCGCCAGGATTTTCCGGCTATTAATCCTCAGAACACTATCCCCTGGTCGGTATTTGATCATTGCATGCCGGGTAACTATAATATGGATATTCGTCTGCATACTCCGGATGCCACCAGTAGTTTTACTTTTCCAATTGCAATACAGCAGCAACAGCGCTATACCTGCCTGTTATCTGACAGTCTTGGGAATTATGCAGCTACCCTCCTGTTACAAGAGTCAGCCACTCCCATTGCCGGGGTTAGGTTACGGCTCGTACAGCTCTGTCCGGATGCGGATTCGGTGAATGTACGCGTCGGGAATAACCTGGTAAACGGTCTGCGGAATATGCGTTACGGCAGTACGTCTTCTTATATCAACTATCCTTTGGCGGCAGACAGTGTACTAAAGATCCGGATTTTCAATGCCCGTGATACTTCAACCGTCATCGCCAGAAATGATCTTGCAGCAAGCCCCGGGCAGTCTTATCTACTCATTCTTAAGTACTACAGAAACCCGCATCAGTACGTAACCTCTACTGGTAAAACGGTGAATATTATACCAAATGCACAGCTGGATATACGAAAAACAGAATAGTATCAAATGCCGTCGCCGGCTTTCACTTTTTAAGTGAGAGCCGGCCAGCCGGTGAATTATCAGTTAAGACCTCGCTGGGCTTGGGTAGTAGCCAATTGTCCATTTAACGCCGAACTTGTCGCGAAGCACACCCATCCTCCCTGCAAAAAAATCGTGCAGGGGAAATATGACACTACCGCCACCTGAAAGATTGGAGAAATAGTTTTTCAGCTCCTCTTCAGAACCGCAACTGAGCGACAGGGAGAAGGCGTTATCCGCAGGGTTTACGGCCTCTTCAAGGCCTCGCCCGTCGGATGCTAAGAGCACCATTTCGCCCTTCGTAAGACTGGAATGCAGGATACTGTCTGCCGTATTGGCCGGGAACTGGTTCCCCATGGGTGACTCGCCTACTGTTATAATATCAAGCGTTGCGCCAAGCGCATCCTTATAAAATGTCATGGCTTCGCGGCAGTTGCCGTTGAATGTGATGTGAGGATTAATCTGTGACATGTTAGTTTATTTTTGGTTATCTATCGTCTCTACAAATTTATTAAGAGCAAAAAAATTGTAGGGGGTTGGACACGACAAAAAAGGGGAGTTTTGCGATATTCTGCAGAAACTGCAACGCCCGGTAGCTAAAAGCCACCGGGCGTTATTTATATCAAAATAAAATCCTTACTACACCTCAATAAGAGTAACGGCCTCACTTCATCTTCTTCTCAAAAATCTCCTTAATACACTCCGGCTCATTCGCAGTTTCAGCCTCCCCCTGCAATCATCTGCCAGATTTACTATTCATTCCTGGGCATATCCGGATTAAAATACAAAACGCTCATAGGTATCTGTAATGTATACCGGGCGCTTTTCGGTGGCAAAGTAGCACGTACTTCATTATTAGCACCATATCGTACCACGGCCGGCATCTTTCCCTCCGCGTCCAGACGGCGCATATCAATCCATCTGAATCCACGGAAGGCCAGTTCAAATCCGCGTTCCCGCATCACCCAATCGAGTACTTCGTTCTTATCTGCTGACGTAAGTGGTTTCCAGGCAGATTTCCGGATCCTGTTTTTGCGGATATCGTTCAACTGTCCGAGTGCGGCATCCATATCGCCTTTGCGTGCTGCCACTTCTGCAATGATCAGTTTCATTTCTTCCACCGATGTACCGAAGTTGGGTACCGGTGTTCCGTTTACCGCAAAGTAAGATACTCCCCTTTTTTGAAAACTCAGGTCGCCCAATGACGTGTAAAAGAGGCGCAGGCGGAGATCGCTGGTATCAAAGCGTTTCAGGAAGTTGAGTGTAGGATACTCCCAGGACGAGGGATAGGTAGAATACCGTGCATACAGCTCAGTAGGGCGGTCGACCATTTTAGGCAACTGTGATGATTTCGTCACCGTATTATAATCAATCAATGCCGGCGGATTATCACCCATAGCCATCTTTGCATATTTCGCTGCATCATCGTAACGTCCGCAATACAGGCTGGCCCTTGCCAGTATACTGTACGCCGCCGGTACCGATCCGCGGAAACGGTTAGCTGCATTGCTGGCTGATAGGCCGGGAATAGCTTCATTGATATCAGCAAAGATATGATTATAGATCTCTTCCACAGTGCTCCGGGTCGGTGTTTTCTCCGACACATCTACGGACACCATAAATGGCACCGCCAGATCTTTATCGGCCGTTGTACTATTATATGGTTTTGCATAGAGATTTACCAGATACAGGTATTCAAATGCACGCCCCAACAAAGCTTCCGACCGGATACGCTTTTTATCCGCGTCCGTACCGTTGCGGGCAGCATTAATGCCCAGCAACACCGCATTATACTTGTATATATTGCCATAATGTTTTCCCCAGATAACCGGAACATCCTTCGTATCGGTATTGTACTGCTCAGCCCAAAGGTATACCAGGTCTTCCGGTCGGGTGGGCACCAACGGAATGGCAGGTACATCAGCCTCATCAGAAAGCAGGTTAAGTTCCCGTGCACCACTGGCTGTCAGCGATGAACTATTCAGGAACAGGTCGAAATCATTGACGGTACTTAGAATTACTTTTCCTTTCGGTTCCACATCCAGGTACTTCCGGCAGGAAGTCGCAGCGAACATCAGTCCTGCCATTCCGAATATTGCAATAATATGTTTCATCTTTTTACCTGCTGTTAAAAGTTGGTGAATAAACCTATCGTATAAGAAGGAACAAGATGCCTTCTCGCAAAACTGCCTGTAGCAAGGCTGTAATCATATTTGTTCAGGCCTATGGTAGTCAGATTGCTGGCCTGCAGCTTCAGTTCGAAGCTGGAGAAACCAAGCCTTTTGATTTGTTCCACATTTCTGAAATCGTAAGAGAGGGTTATATCGCGCAGTACGAAGTAAGCGCCATTCACCACATTTCTGTCTGCATTATTGTAAACATAAAAATGATAATTATTATACAACCAATAAGGATAAAGCCCCATAACATCTGTCTTCTTCTCATCGCCGGGATGACGGAAGTAATTTTCGCTTCCCTCCAGTGGCCTGGTATTATATATCGATGGCGCAGGTACTCTTGTTTTAAATCCTCCGTAATAATCAATCATACAGTACACGTAAAAGTTACCAATGTCTACCCGGTTGCTCAGCCCGGCACTCATGGAAGGGATACTGTTTCCATTATACACCAGATCCCTGAACCCTTCATTGAGTGCGCCGTAACCAGGTTGTTTGATTTTCCCGTTCACATCGTACATCAACGGAAGACCAGTAGTATCGAGGCCTGCATAACGGTAGCTAAACATAGCGCCTACCGGGTACCCTACTACGTAGTTATTAGAGATAAATGAATAAGAATCTGCCTGGTTGTTTACATACAGGCTCAGCACCTTATTGGTGTTAACAGAAAGTGCAATACCGGTATTCCAGTTAAAACGCTTATGGGAGATCCAGTCGGCATGCAGGTTTAGCTCTACTCCGTTATTCCGGATAGACGCTGCATTCAACACCGCACTGCTGGATCCTTTAGTAGGATCAATCTGCGACGCAGCGAGCAGGTCTTTACTTTTCTTCAGGTAATAATCGAGGCTGCCGTAAATCCTTCCAATAAACCGGAAATCCAGCCCAACGTTCAGATTCTGGGTCTGCTCCCATCGCAGTGCCGCATTCTGCATAGATGCCAGGTCCAGCGCAGTGGAAGGCGGGTTGGTTCTCAGGTTGGTGGCATAAGCCGCCACTATCTGCGGAATACTGGCTTTGGAGGTATTCCCGTTAAATCCATATGCTGCACGCAGCTTCAAAGCATCCAGCCATTTTGCGCCCTGCATAAAACGTTCCTGGTCTATATTCCATCCCGCTCCCAGCGACCAGAGCGGCTTGTAGCGATACTTCGGATCTGTTCCGAATAAATTCGACTGGTCGATGCGTACACTACCCGACAAAGAATATTTTCCGCGGTAAGCATACACCCCGTTAAAATAGCCCGATACAAAGCGATCGTCAGAATATCCCTTGCCAAATAAATCGCTGTAGTTCAGCCGCGGGTTTCCGCCGGCAAATGTAGATACCCAGTATCCTGTAAAAATCTTATTGTAGTCAACCGGCAGCTGCAATAATGTTTGATCATTATAACCAAAAACAGCGCTCTTGCTTGATTCATTGGTCACCTTTCTGTTTTCCGCGCCCAGAATCAGGTTAAACGAATGCTGGTCGTTCAGTATTTTATTATAGTCCAGCTGCGCTCTCAGCGTATAACTCAGGGTGTTATTGGTTGCCTGCCTGATGTACCCGCCTCTCGGTATATTATAGATGATCCCGTTGGTTCCCTGCTCCGCATATTCGTTCACATACTGACGGGCCTCGGACGATTTTTCACTGGCATAGTGTTTCAGATCTGCCCGTGAGTTTTCGTAGATACCACCGAAACGCAAACTGAATCCGTGTCCCAACTGATAAGTAAAGTTGGCAATGATCTTATTATTGACGGTTTTCGTAAGATCACTGATCTCGTTAACATCCACGAGCGGATAAGCCAGGTTATCATAAAGTCCCAGCTTACGGATAGAATCATTGAATACAGGATTCATTCTCGAACCTGCGAAAACAGGCAGCGGATTCCCGTTCTTATCCTGGAAACGCTCGTACCCATAAACATTCATAAAATCAGGTACCGGCGCTGTCCTGTTTTGTGTTTCAAGGTAATCCGTAGTCAACTCCAATGCGAAACGCCTGTTGAACTTATAGTTTGCCCTGCCTGACAATAAAAAGCGGCTGTCGTTGTTATTGATCTGCGATAAACGATCTCCTTTATAGTTCGCGGAAACATAATAAGTAGCCCTTTCACTGCCGCCGGAAAAATTCAGATCGTATTGTTGCGTAACGGCTGTACGCAGAAACAGCCGGCTATAATCCGCCGCATTATTGTACCCCCCCAACTCAGCAAACCTTTTCTCCAACCCACTTTGATTAATAAGCCCGGCATTTCTGTCGAGCAGAATTTCGTATCCGGGTTGATAGTTATAATACCGTGTCTTATAGTAACTCCAGTCGACCGGCATATCTGTTCCGTCTTTGTAATTATCCCGCAAATAGTCCAGCACCGCTGTGTTAGGCCCGAGCCGGTAGGTGTTATACTTTTCTTTGCCGGTAAATCCCAGCGTAGTGCGGAAAGCAAACTTCGTGCGGCCAATCTCTGCCTGTTTCCGTTCTATGATCACCACACCGTTGGAAGCGCGTACACCATAAATAGTAGCAGCCGCTGCATCCTTCAGCACTGTCACTGATTTGATTTCATTGGGATTGATAGCATCGAGCGACAATTCAGTAGGGTATCCATCCACCACTATCAGTGGTTGTTTGTTAGCGGAGATAGTAGATAATCCACGGATCTGGAACAATGAGTTCCCTTCAAATTTCATGTCGTTATTGATCAGTACTCCCGGTAATTTATTCTGGATGCCCGACAAAAAGTCCGTACTGATCCGCGACTCGTATTCCTTTGTGGTGATAGACGCGATAGCACCTGTACTTTGTTCCGGGCGTATGCGCTGATAAGCCGTAGTCACTTCCACCGTTCCCAAATTATGCCGGCCGAACTTCATGACTACGTCTTTCATATCCGCCAGCTCCTGAGCTTTCAGGGTAATAGTTTCGTAGCCCATGCAGGAAATGCGAACTACTGCACCGGCTGGCACATTGCGTAGCATATAAGCACCGGTACTGTTGGTGATTACGCCGCCGGTGCTTACCTGTACGGTTACATAGGCCAATGGTGCTCCCTGTTCATTTCTTACTATACCCGCCAGATTTACTGCCGGCTCCTGAGGTAACAATGGTCCTGTTTTTACATAAACGACAACAGTGCCGGAAACACTCTTGAAATCAAGAGCTGTTCCTTCCAGCATCTGTTGCAGGGCCTCCCCCAGTGGCTTATTAACACAATGGACACTAACGTCGTTCTTTCCGGCAACTTCTTCGGCCGGAAATGAAATTTTACATCCTGCCTGTTTGGCTGCTTCTGTAAGCAGGGTGGCCAGGGGTTGATGTTGCTTCGATAAACTGATGTTCTTTTGCAGGATCTGGGCATGACTGTACAGGCCATAGACGGCCAGCATCAGCAGCAGACATACTTTCCTCATGTTAAAGGCGGTTTGGTTGATTTTTGATATGCTATAAGCGACGACTATTAAACTGTAATAGTGACAATGCTATCTGTGACTGTATATGTATATCCTAAAGTTGTACAAACGATATCCAGGATTTCGGTTAGCGGTTCTGTTCCATTAAATGCATCCGTAATAGTTACCCGTTTGCTCTTATCTATTGGTTCATTGAATTTGAATGTAACCTGGTAGCGGTCCGACAGCCGGCTACATACCTCATTCAGTGTCATATTATTAAACAACAATCCCTTTGCCAGCCAATCCGGCTGCCGGCCTGTATTAACCGGTACAGCTGTTTCAACAGGCATATTTTCTTTCAATACCACTTCCTGTCTTTTAGTAAGGATAGCTAACTTTTTACTATCTTTTTCCACCCTTACCTTTCCACTGGAAACAGTGACAGTAACTCTACCTGAGGCGACATCCGATTTGATATTAAATGCAGTACCTAACACATAGGTATAGATGCCAGCTGCCTTCACAATAAAAGGCTTCCGGGCATCTGTACGAATATCGAAGTAAGCCTCCCCCTGTAATGTCAGCCGCCTTTCTTTTGTATTGAAATCCGGCGCCGGTGAAATTGTACTTCCCGCGCGTAGTACCACTACCGAACTGTCGGGTAGCACCAGGTGCCGGTCATATCCCGTAGCTTCCTGCATTCCGGGAACCCTGGCCGATTTTAAATCAGCTACTGCATTTGCAGGTGCAGTAACAGCTGATGGCGCCACGGCATTAAAATGCCTGACCATCCATAAGACGCCAGCCAGCACAGCTGCCGCAGCGATGCCGCCATACAGCCGGCGATACCTGGTTCGCTGTTCAGGTATGCGCTGCCGGAACTCCTTATATCTTGTATCAAGGTAGGCCGTATCATACACATCCCAACCGGGAAGTGCAGTTCCTTCTTCCAGGGAATCATACCAACTGCGAAGCTGCTCCAGCTCCTCATCCGTACACCGCCCTGCTTTGTATTTTTCCAGCAACAACCTTAGTTCTTCCTCTTGCATGTATAATCGATATAGATATTGACGAAGCAAAAATGCGCCACCGTTACTCTCTTTTTAAATATTTTTTATCTTAATACAACATAAGGAGACTGATTTGTTTTACACATATTTTATTCTATCTTTAACCCGAACAGAACAGGGGAATCACGTTGAGGTGCAACCAATCAAATACGACAGACCAGTCATTATTATCGCTTTGGGAAAAGGGCGATGAAACAGCATTCGAACAAATCTACCGCAGATATTTCCCGCAGCTGGTTACCATTGCTTACCATAAAACCAAAGATCGCTTTCTTGCCGAAGAGCTTGCACAGGAGAGCCTGCTGGCATTTTATTGCAAGAGAGATTACCACGTCAGTAACATTCCCGCCTATCTCCAGGTGATCCTGCGTCATAAAACATATGATCATTTCAGGAAGATGTTGATCGACAAACAACATGCGGAACAGGCAATCCTTGCGAAGCCAGCTTCAATAGAAGACACTCCTCACCAGCTATACCACTCGGATCTGCTAAAATCTCTGCACCGCCAGGTATTGGAACTTCCTCTGCAATGCCGTACTGTTTTCCTGCTGAGCCGCGAGAAACATATGTCTAATCATGAAATTGCAGCCACTCTCGGCATTTCAGTTAATACTGTGGAACAGCATATGCGCAAAGCGCTGAAAAGGCTGCGGGAAGGAATGCTGATGGCATTCCTGATGTGGGTAATCTCATAGAAAATCAGAGATTAACAGCTATCCCATCCAAGAATTAGCGGCAGTATAAATAATCAGGTCAACTATTATCAGTCAACTATTCAAACAATATTTCTATTTTTTTTTATTTTAAAAAAAAACTCCTACTTTAGTCTCATTAAACCCAACTCCACATGAAATCAGCCCAATTTTGTTTGTCGGCCTATTGCCTGCTTGCAATAATCGCAGATTTACACTACAAAAAGGATGAGCTATCTGACGTACGGAGAACGATTCAACCTCTTATTAAACATTAATAAACCCTTACTAAAACCTGTAGAAATCCAAAAAAAGACAATAATCCCGTGTTAATAAAATTCGCGAGCAACCCAAAGCGCTTCAGTACACAATTTTAGAAAGATATAGGTTCCCTGTAGTTTTAAAAAGCCCTTTTGGATAAAGTTCGTTAGTCATTGGGAGACACGCCATTCAGTATACTGGTAGCTAATCTGCCGCGAATTCTATTTCCCCTTTTTACATAAGACGACGCCCTTGTACTATCCAAAGAAAAGAAGAACGTTAGACCTGTCTTAGCACAATATCAAATCACCAATGGTATCTCCATATAAGGAAAAATATTGAAAGGAAAAGTTCAGGAGAAGTTACAAACCCAGATTCCCGCTTATGCTGATAATTTGATCGCTACATCAGCCTTCGAATTGAAGGATTCGCATGCCGATACTTATGTTATACCCAGAATCTATCGACTTGCTATAGAAGTAGTTATCTCTGTATAATAGCATCAGTAAATAATAAAAAAAATTGCCGCACACATCTGCAGCATCTTCGCTAAAGCAGCGGAAAGGACATTATTTGCCAATCAATTTCCATAGCATCAAAGAAAAATAAAATGAATAAACTGATAACAATGGTAGCAGCAGGCATAGTCATTATGTACAGTGGAGATTCATTTGGTCAATTTAAAGTTACCGGTAAAGTAACGGATACTACTTTTCATGCGCTTACATTTGCTACTATTGAATTGTACAAAGATAGCCTCCGTCTCAAATCATCTGTGACAGATAGCGCCGGCGGGTATACCCTCGAAAATATTCAGTCAGGCATCTATAGCCTGCGATGCAGCTACCTGGGCAACAAACCATGGACGAAAGAAATAAATGTAACAAATGATATTGTAGTCAATATAACATATAGAACGAGCAGTAAAAACCTTGCTGGCATTACCGTTACAGGAAGAACTATTGAGCAGGTAGGCGACAAACTTTATTTCAATGTCGAAAACAGCATGCTGTCCAGGGGGTATAATGGAATAGAGGTTCTTCAACGTAGTCCCAAGTTGAATATTGGCCCGGATGGCGAAATCCTGTTGTCAAATAAAGCAGCTATCGTATTAATCAATGGCAGGAAGATGCCTCTACAGGGGGCAGCATTAAACACTTATTTATCCGGCTTAAATGCAGAGGAGATCAGGCGGATTGAAATACAGGATGTAGCCTCTTCTGAACAGGATGCAACGTCTGGGGGCGGCGTCATTAACATTATTACAAAAAAGAATCCACATGGATTCAAAGTGATTGCAAAAGCATCTTACCTCTTTAGAAAGAACAGCTATAGCACGGAAAACGGCGCTTTAAATCTGAACTATGGCACAGAAAAATGGGCGGTATATGGCGCTGTTAATTATAATAAAGATAAAGATTTGGGAAAATCCACCGGGGCTTTCAATTATAAATCCGGAGTTAAAAATAACAATGCAGAGGTATTTGATCAAAATGAAAAGAGCACGGATTATAGAGCAGGGATTATCTACTACCCTGATAAAAAACAAGAGACAGGTATTGAAGGCTATTACAATCAATACCACTCCAACTTTGATGGATATGGTACCCAGCAACTCGATCAGGTGGGATTACCTGCCATCAACAGTGAGATACACTCAATATCGGGGTCGAACGATTGCCTTTGGTACCTGACATTTAATTACGTCTATAAGACAGACGAAAAAGGCAGTAATTTTAAATTCATCGGCGATGTAGGCAACAATAAAAACCTACCCTATAATGACGTTCAAACAAATTACAGAAATGACGCGGCAAAAGACAGCCATGATCAATATAATACTACGGCTCTTTCCAATTATTATACGCTGCAGATTGACTGGACAAAAAAGTTAGCAGGTAATTTCGACTTCCAATCCGGAATTAAATACGGAAGGGTGAAGAGAAATAATGAATTAATCTCCCAATATCTCGAAAATGGAAGTTGGATATACAATAAAAATCAGTATCAAAAATTTGACAATCAGGAAGGCATTCTTGCCTGGTATGCCAGTGCAAGTAAACAATGGCAAAAACAGTATTTGAAGATTGGTTTGCGGATTGAGAATACTGATATCAAAGGGTTAAATAAGATCAATGATAAAAACGTTAAACAGAACTACACGAGGCTCTTCCCAAGTCTCTATTACAATTACAGCCTGAAAAACGATATGGGTTTCTCCATCAGCTACAAAAGGAGTATCACAAGGCCATTCTTCTCGGACCTAAATCCATATACGATTAAACAGAATGACTATCTGTACTTCATCGGCAATCCATATCTACAGCCTTTATATATGGATGCAATAAGGATAGCTTTCGATTTCCCCCAACAATCCATTTCAATTTTTGCCAGAAAAACGACAAACACGATTCAGGGTGCCTATTATACTGATAGTAATCTGGTAAACTATTTCCAACCACAGAATTTCGGAAAATTTTGTGAAACCGGCATTGATTATACCTATGCCGGTAATATTTCAAAATGGTGGTATGCCAGTATAAATACGGGGGTTTTCTACAATTCTTTTGATGCCATTGATGGAGTAAACACAGCCGGATTGTCATTCTATAATAATATTTATTGCCAGTTCAAAATTAGCAAGGCATGGTCGGTAGATCTATCTAACTTCTATCAGCATCGTTACAAAAATAAAAACCTTCTGGGAGAGCCCAAATACAAAACAGATCTATCCATAAGAAATACTTCCATAAAAAACATCATTCTCACACTAAGATCAAGTGACATTTTTAATACCCGCATCGATGAGAACACTTCTTACTACAAAAACTTCGACTCCTATTTCCGGTTAAAAAAACTGACGCGGTCATTTATGTTTTCTATCCAATACACATTCGACAACAAGAAAAAACTGAACACAAAAACTGTGAAATCAGACAATGAAAGCCGGCAAAGGCTCTGACACGCAGTATAAAATAGTTGCAACGAAGGAGATTGCTGAAAATCCTAAAAAGAGTAAGCGTAGTTCAAAACTGAAAAAAAATGAAAAACTTAAAATCCCTTGACAAAAAAGTGACCCCACTGAAACAAACAGAGTTACGTAAACTCAAAGGAGGTTTCTCTGCATTCGGCGGCTCTGTAAACGTAGTTAAAGAACCCGTAAATGTGAACGTGGATGTAGCTGCAGGACACCAATGCGCCTGTGCATGTAGCCCAGGATCAAATTAACCCAGAGGCCGGTCTTAAGACTATAAGACCGGCCCTTATACCTTGACCTATAAACCTAATATTATGAAATTAAGTAGATTTAATACTGCTGTTCCATATGACGGTGCAGTTGTATATCACAACTCATACTCAAACAGATTCCTCTTACTGGACCAGATGCTATACGACATGATTGCCATTATAAGGACACCCTCAGATTTAGAAGACTTAAGGGAAATCCACGAAGAGTTCTACAATGCACTAACTGAATATGGATTTATAGTAGAAGAAGATACAGATGAAATAGCAAAAGCCAGGACGCTGATAGAATCTATCGATAATCAGGACTCATATTTCCATTTAATTGTCAATCCAACGATGAATTGTAATTTCAGCTGTTGGTATTGTTACGAAAATCATGAAAAAAAATCAAGAATAACCGACGAGGTTATAGACAAGATAGAAGCACTAATCGAAAATATATTTGTAAGCAAGCCTGGTATCCAAATATTCAGTCTATCATTTTTTGGAGGAGAACCGTTGCTATTTTATGACAAAATGAGTATTCTCATGAAGAAAGCAAAGATACTGTCGGATAAGTATGGAAAGGAATTACAGATCTCCATTACCTCTAACGGCCTGCTCATTGATGAGAAAATAATTGAGGAATTAAAAGGTTATACTGTAGCGGGATTTCAGATAACACTGGATGGAAATAAAGACAAACATGACCTGGTACGATTCGTCTCAAAATCAAGAGGATCCTATGAGAAAATCATGGACAATATCAGGGCCCTCGTCCGCAATGGCTTTTTTATAACTATGAGAGTAAATTTCACAAAAGAAAACCTGATTGGATTGGAAGATATAATTGATGATCTGAGAGACTTAACTGAAGAAGAAAAGAAACTCATATCGCTATCCATGCAAAAGGTATTTCAGGAACCAAGCACACAGGAATTAATTGACGACGTGGGCAAATTCAAGGAATATGCCCGCAAAAATGGCATATCCCATCGGAGTGCAATTCTTGCAGATACTGTCAGAAGCTCCTGCTATGCAGATAAGCAGAATGAAGCCGTAATTAACTACAATGGTGATGTATATAAATGTAATGCCAGAGATTTCAACCAAAAAAATAAAGAAGGTATATTAAATGAAAAAGGAGAGATTATCTGGAACGAACAGCACAATAAAAGGTTAATACCTAAATTGACCAATAAGCCATGCCTGGAATGCTCCATTATGCCGATTTGTGGTGGAGGTTGCAGCCAGATGATAGTGGAGAATATTGGCAGAGACTATTGCGTGCATGATTTTGACGAAAAAAGCAAGAAACGACTAGTACTCGAAATGTTTTTAGATCAGGAAACAATAAAAATTTAAAATGATCTTCTTTCCACAACATGATCAGATGGATTGCGGGCCGGCCTGCCTCGCAATGGTGGCTTCCAGCTACGGTAAGATCTACGGCCTGAATTATTTACGGGAACAATCATTTCTCTCCCGGGAGGGAGTATCCCTATTGGGAATAAGTGATGCTGCCCAGCAAATCGGCATGGAAACACTGCCAGCAAAGGTTTCTCCCGACATGCTTGCGGAAAAAGAAACGCCGCTTCCCGCCATCCTTCATTGGAATCAAAACCATTTTGTTGTACTTGAAAAGATACAGCGAAATCCTTTCACAAAAGAATTACGATATAAGATAGCTGACCCGGCACATGGATTCATCACATTATCCAGAAAACGCTTTGAAAAACACTGGCTTTCAGCAGATGAAGAAGGAGTAGCATTGTTTCTGCATCCCACTGAACATTTCTACAAACAGGATCCATCAAAAGAGGAAAAGGCATCTATCCGGTTTTTATTAAGTTATCTTATCCCTTACAAACGTTCTCTGATCTGGATGCTGGTATTATTACTGATAGGGTCAATAATTTCACTGGCCTTTCCGCTTCTTAATCAAGTGCTGATAGACAAAGGCGTTAATGGAAAAAATCTCAATTTCATTACGTTGATACTATCGGCGCAACTCAGTCTTTATCTGGGCAGCCTGGTGATGGAATTATTCCGTAACTGGATTACACTTGTAGTAGGCACCAAGGTGAATATCCAGATCATTTCGGACTTCTTAAGAAAACTAATGAAACTACCCATTAAGTTTTTCGACACAAAATTAATGGGTGATTTTAATCAACGGATTACGGATCACGATCGTATAGAGAATTTCCTTACCTCTCAAAGCCTGCTCACTTTCTTCTCTATGATCACCTTTATAGTTTTCTTTGGGGTGCTCTGGTACTACAATCCGCAACTATTGTTAGTTTATCTGGGACTTAGTATTGTCGCCGTATTATGGTCATTATACTGGCTGAAACGGAGAAAGATACTAGATTATTTCCGCTTTCAGTTGCGCAGCGAAAATCAGCAATCCATTTATGAAATAATGAATGGTGTAACAGAAATGAAACTAAACCAATTTGAAGAATATAAACGCAAAGAATGGGAAACAATTCAGCAGAAAATATTTAAAACGAATATCCGCACGCTAAGACTTAACCAAATACAATTAACGGGATTTGAGTTTTTCAACCAATGTAAAAATATATTCGTCACATTTCTTGCAGCATCATTTGTCGTTCACGGACAAATGACACTAGGAGCATTATTGAGCGTATCATACATCATCGGCCAGATGAACTCCCCCATCAATCAACTGGTAAATTTTTTCCGATCATTGCAAGATGCCAAACTGAGCCTGGCCCGGCTCAATGAAGTGCAGCAGCATCCGGAAGAAGACGCCCAGGCTGAACATACTTCGGGAACTATGCCACCTCATAGGAACGATAACATGAATGCCTTCAACGGAAAAGATTTTAAGTTATCCTGCATAGATTTCCAATATGAAGGGCCGAGGTCTCCCTTTGTTCTGAAGGATATATCCCTTCATATCCCTCAGGGAAAAATAACCGCTATCGTAGGTGCCAGCGGAAGCGGAAAAACTACGCTAATGAAGCTGTTGCTGAAATTTTATGATCCTGTGAATGGTAGTATCCATCTTGGCGATCATCCTTTAAACGAGGTACCTCATCTATGGTTGCGTAAACACAGCGGAGTAGTATTGCAAGATGGCTTTATTTTTGGAGACACCATTGAACGTAACATTGTATGCGGTGATGAACATATCAACAAAGAAAGATTACATCAAGCACTTCATATCGCTAACATTGACTCATTTATTGATGGTCTTCCACTGGGCTTGAATACAAAGATCGGTTCTTCGGGCAATGGCCTTTCCGGAGGACAGCGTCAACGTATATTGATAGCTCGTGCCGTATACAAAAATCCCCTCTTCCTGTTTCTGGACGAGGCAACATCCGCCCTGGATGCAGAAAATGAAAAGGTCATTCATGATAACCTACAATCTTTCTTTACGGGAAAAACCGTAGTAATTATTGCCCACAGACTTTCTACCGTTAAAAATGCAGATCAGATCGTTGTACTAAAAGAAGGACAGATTGTAGAAAGCGGCACTCATCATCAACTTGTAGGAAAGAAGATGAACTACTACAACCTGGTGAAGAATCAACTGGAACTGGGAAGCTAACAGTTGAAACTAAACCCTATATTAACTATCTTTAGCGCCACAAAACACAACACCGTGGCTAAAATCAACGCTTCATTCTACCAGCGGGAAGATGTACTGCTGATTGCGCAACAATTATTGGGAAGTACACTGGTGACAAACATCAACGGAGTGAGAACGGCTGGTATTATCGTGGAAACCGAAGCCTATGCCGGCGTCACAGACAGGGCATCACATGCCTGGAACAACCGCCGTACTAACCGTACCGCCGTTATGTATGAACCAGGCGGCGTTGCTTATGTTTATCTCTGCTATGGTATACATTACCTGTTCAACATCGTTACCAATGTCCGCGATACGCCGCAGGCTGTATTGGTAAGAGCGCTGGAGCCGGTAGATGGGCTGGAGATCATGAAAGAAAGAACCGGAAACAAAAATCCCCTGCTTACCGCTGGTCCGGGTGCACTCAGCAAAGCAATGGGCATAGATCTCCACCTCAACGGTTCCCGTCTCTCCGGTAATAAAATTTGGGTAGAGCAACACTCCCCGGTCAGCCATATCGATATGGCCGCTGATACCCGTGTGGGCGTTCAATACGCCGGTGCCGATGCATTTCTTCCTTATCGTTTCTATATAAAAAACAATAAATGGGTCAGCAAAGGAAAAGGATTAACACTGCCGTTGTCAACATAAATACATCTTTTTTGTTACTGTTTATAACGAATATATTTCTACTTTTAACTTTCATTTTGAATGTTGGGTCCCTTATGAAATAAGACAGTAACATGCCCTCATGTTGCGGGTTTAAATAATCGAATATGTCAGGAGTGTATGCGACTACTGCTATGCCACGCAAATGGGCCATAGCAGCATTATTGATATTTATTCTTGCCGGTTGCACTTCTTCATCCACCTCTACTCACCAGCGTAAAGTGTATATCGGCAAGCTGAACGGAAAATATACCATCTACCGCAACGATCAACCTTTCCTGGTGAAAGGGGCTGCGGGAACAGACGACTTGCTTAAACTCCGCGATGCCGGAGGCAATACAATTCGCACATGGGATACCACGCACCTGGGCCAGCTGCTCGATAGCGCCTACGCTAACAATATAGCGGTTATTGCCGGCCTCTCCATCCCTCCCAGTATTTATAAGGAATTTTATGAAGATACGGCTAAAGTAGCGGCACAATATAACGGGGTCAGGGATATAGTAACCCGTTACAAATCGCATCCTGCATTACTGATGTGGTGCCTGGGCAATGAAGTCGATTTCCCCTACCGGCCGCAATACGCCAACTTCTACAGGGCATACAACCGCCTGCTGAAAACGATACACGAACAGGACCCCGATCATCCGGTCACTACAGCGCTCGTTAACTTCAACAAGCGCTGCCTTTTTAACATCCGGCTCAAAGTATCCGGCCTGGATCTTATTTCCATGAACATCTTCGGCGATCTCCGGAACCTCCATAAAAACCTGGACGATTTTTCCTGGTGGTGGAATGGCCCTTTCCTCATCACCGAATGGGGTATCAACGGGCCCTGGGAATCTGAGTTTACTGCCTGGGGAGCTCCTATTGAAAATACCACTACCAAAAAAGCGGCGCAATACCAGGAGCTCTATGAGCAGCATATGCCGGTAAATAATCCCCGCTTCCTCGGCGCCTGTATTTTCTACTGGGGCAATAAACAGGAGGTTACGCATACGTGGTACAGCCTGTTCAGTGCGGATGGCGCCGCCTCAGCAACCGCTGGTGTCATGCAATACCTGTGGACCGGCAACTGGCCTGCCCATAAGGCACCGGAATTGAAGTATATGCTGCTGGGCGGCAAAGGTGCAAGGGATAATATCATTTGCCTTCCCGATACCCTGCAAACGGCGGAAGTCTTTTTTCAAAATACGCCCGACAGCAGCTTGCGTATCGAATGGGAATTGCTGGCGGAAGACTGGTATTCAAAGGATCGCTTCGTTCCTAATACCGCAAAACCGGCGTCATTTAATACACATTTTACCAGCATCAACGGGAACAAGGCAACCTTCCGGACGCCATCGAAAGAAGGACCATACCGGATATTTGCCACTGTCTATAATAAATACGGGCAGTTTGCTGCTACCAATACACCTTTTTACGTAATCGGCCGATGATCCAAAAAACCGAAATGATTTCTCCTCCTTCCAGGAGAGAAAGATTTACCCTGAGACTCATGATAATCCTGGGCGTCTGCAGCCTGGGCTACATGATGTATTATCTATTGGATAAAAAACAGATTAACTATGCTCCTTTCTATTGGGTGCTGATAATAGGGATTGCTTTCAACTGCCTGCGTGTGCTGCATGAATGGTATCACTATTTTTCAATTACTGTTCCCGCTCCTGCCGAAAAGAAACAGGATTTTACAGTAGATATACTCACTACCTTCTGCTCCGGGGAACCTTATCCCATGATAGTGAAAACGCTTACCGCAATCAAAGCCGTTCAATATCCGCATACCACGTGGCTTTGCGATGAAGCAAATGATCCTTACCTCATCGAAATATGCCAGCAGCTGGGCGTGCGTCATGTTACCCGCACCACCCACGAAAATGCCAAGGCCGGCAACATTAACAACGCGCTAAAACAGGCCACCGGAGAGCTTTGTGTGGTGATGGACCCGGATCATGTACCCGCTCCCGGTTTCCTGGATCCGATTGTAGATCACTTCAACGATCCGGCAGTAGGGTTTGTTCAGGTCGTGCAGGCATACAGCAACCTGGGCGACAGCCTCGTGGCTAAAGGTGCTGCGCAGCAAACCTTCCAGTTCTATGGGCCGATAATGGCCACCATGAACAGTTACGGCACCGTGCTGGCCATCGGCGCCAACTGCACGTTCCGCAGGAAAGCACTGGATTCTATCGGCGGCCACGCAGCAGGGTTATCGGAAGACATGCACACCGCCATGCAGCTGCATGCAAAAGGCTGGAAATCCATTTACGTGCCTGCTGTACTTACACGCGGACTGGTACCATCTACCATGTCGGCCTACTACGCACAACAGCTCAAATGGGCCAGAGGCACCGCAGAACTACTGGTTACCTCCTACGTTAAACTGTTCCCGAATTTTACCTGGCGCCAGCAATTGCACTACGGTACTATTCCTTTTCATTATTTGTCGGGGTTCATATTCCTGATCAATTTTCTCATCCCCATCCTATCGCTCATTACCGGCCGCATTCCGTTTCATGTAGACATGGTAGATTTTGCCGTGATATGCCTCCCTGCTATTGCATCCATTTTCCTCGTCCGCCATTTTGTACAAAGGTGGGTAATGGAAGAAGAGGAACGGGGGTTTCATGTGGTAGGCGGACTATTGCTGATTGGCACCTGGTGGATATATATCCTGGGTATCGTATATACAATTATCCGGAAAAAGGTACCGTATATACCTACCCCTAAAGACGACAGCGGGGCGGATAACTGGTGGCTGAATATTCCCAATATGATGGTACTGCTGGCTAGTCTGGGCGCCATCATCTACGGGCTGGGGTATGACTGGAATCCCTATTCCATTGCGATGGCAACGTTCGCAGGCGTCAATTGTTTTATCATGGCGTTTAATATCATTGCCAGTTTTCGCCTGCACCGGTTACTGGCACAATGGCCCCTTGCAGGTACTATTTTACGCTACCCCCTGCCGCTGAAAAAACAGCTCTGGCTTTTCCGTCATCTTCACCTGTATACACTTGTACGAAAGCTGGGCTTACCGCTGCTGCTGGCGGTGGTGTTCGCAACCTGGTATACCATGCAACGTAATCCGGAACCAAAGGCCGGGAGCATGCCCACTCATATGGAAACCGGTGATAAAGTAAGGTGGTCCGACCTCGTAGCGGCCGACGACCCGCCAGTTTCCGTCCGTAGCCATTTTCATGCGCTTCCGGATACGATCCGCGGATTGAGTTACAACAAAGGCGTTCCCTGGTTCAAGAACCGCTATGCACTCACCCGGTATGAGGTAAACAGGGATTTTACCGCCATGAAAGCCCTGGGCGTAAATACCATCCGTTTTTTTGGTCCGGGTATATACGATCGTAACGTACTCCGTGTGGCCGCAGAGCAGGGCATACACCTGCATTACGGTTTCTGGATCCCTGATATCAGGGATATGAAGGAAGACAGGAGCATGCTGAATGACCTGCACTCCACGATCCTTGACGCGGTTACTTCCCTGAAGAACAATCCGCAGATCACCGCGTGGAATATAGGTAATAGCGCCTTACAACGTCTCTCCCAACAATACTATACACCTGATCAGCCATACCAGCAAAAAGCCTGGCTCAACTGGCTTCAAACGCTAACAGCAGCCATCAAAACCACCGATAGCAGCAGGCCGCTTACCCTGGAAGTGGAACTGACAAATCATATCAATACCGACCTGCAGCAACTGCAACAGCTATTACCTGCCGTTGATGCCTTTGGTATCGTAGCGGGCGCCGACAGTAGCGGTAGCTACCAGCTTGCCACCAGCAGTGTGCCTCACTATATCAGCGAGGCGCCGGTGCCGTGGTATACCCGCCTCACACCCGCTGCCAGAAACGGTTTTGTTGCCCCCTGGCAGGATCTGGAAACGAGGGACTATGTTACATTCAACGGGTTAACGGATCACAGCGGCCGTTTCAAACCGGCTTATTATCAGCTGGGCCGCGTGTGGGGCCAACTACCCGCAGCAGCTGCGCTGTTGCCGGAGCTCCACATCCTGCGTCCCGCACGGGCTACGTATCCCGGCAGTCGGCTCACCTACTATGCGCTGGTGAAACACGATGGGCAATGGACATTTCCCGGCGACCCCGAAAAAGGTATTTCGTTTGAATGGTATCTTGTAAAATCAGATCTCTATGGTAATAATATCTTCAGGAAAAAAATGGGAACCGGCACGTCAGTTACCTTCCCAATTCCGGAGAAACCTGACCAACACTGGCTGTATCTGGAAGCAGTAAAAAACGGACAGGTAATTACTACGTCGTCGCCCCTGAATACACCGGTATGGCCCGTTTCAGGGCGCCAACAACTATCAGCGAAACCACTGCGGGAATAACGGTATAGCCATCCCGTTTTTTTCAGTTAACTTCATACGCAAAGTTTTATATCCATGAAGATAGCTACTTACAATATCAACGGAGTTAACGGCCACTTACCGGTGCTGCTCCGCTGGCTGGAAGAAAGCGCACCCGATATTGCGTGTTTGCAGGAACTGAAAGCCCCGCAGGAAAAATTCCCGGAACAGGCCATACAGGAAGCAGGCTACACGGCCATCTGGCATGGACAAAAAAGCTGGAACGGTGTTGCCATACTTTCGCGCATCGGGCAACCGGAGGAGCTGCGGCGCGCACTGCCCGGCGATCCGGACGATGTAAACAGCAGATATATCGAAGCCGCTATCAACGGAATCGTTATCGGATGCCTCTACCTGCCTAACGGTAATCCCGCTCCCGGCCCGAAGTTCGATTATAAACTCAACTGGTTCCAACGGCTTACCGGTCATGCACAATCACTGCTCGATCAGCAAACACCTGTCATACTCACCGGCGATTTCAATGTAATGCCTACCGAACAGGATGTATACAAACCCGAAAAATGGGTGGATGATGCACTGTTCCGGCCGGAAACCAGGGCTGCTTTTCATAACCTCGCCGGGCAGGGCTGGACGGACGCCATCCGTACATTATACCCCAACGAAAAGATCTATACCTTCTGGGACTATTTCCGCAATGCGTACGGACGCGATGCAGGCCTGCGGATAGACCACTTCCTGCTTAGTCCGCAGCTGGGGCCACGCCTCCGCGCCGGCGGTGTAGACCGTAATGTGCGGGGCTGGGAAAAAAGCAGTGACCACGCTCCCGTTTGGATTGAACTCGCTGATGTACCTGGAAAATAAGTTTGTTTTCTTTTTGAAGAACCAACTTTTTATCTACCTTTGTTAAGGCATTTTTTAAAGCAAGGAATTGGAACAATACAGAGATAAGATAGAAGAACATGCTGCTGCTATGGAGCGAATGGGGCTCACCCCTGTGGCTGCCCGCGTGTTTGTTTACCTGTTACTCAGTGAGGAGCATCAGGCTACCTTCGAACAAATGGTCACCTATTTCCGGGTAAGCAAAAGCGCGGTATCCAACGCACTGAAAATGCTGGAGTCGACTAAGATGGTAGGCTCCAAAACCGTTGGGGGCCAGCGTAAACGCTACTTCTATGCCAGTCTGCGAAGCCTCTTCGGAGAAGATTATATGACCGCCAGGATGAAACAATTCATTACCCTGCTCGATGATATCCGGATAGTACGCAACACTAAAGACGACTTCAGCCAGGAGCTTTCCGACGTAGGTACATTCTACAAAATGATGCTGTTTGAAATTCCGTTGATATTAGAGCGATGGAGAAGAACAGTTGAAATGAATAGAGAAAGATAATATTTCTCTTTTTTTTGCTCAGTTAGTTCTTAAAGTTCAGAACTAAAAGAAATATAATGACATAAGATGAAAACGGGTATGCTTTTACCGCTGCTGGCCATCTGTATCCGGGTGGGCGCGGTTATTCCTTTGCCCCAGGCCGACACCTCCGCTCCTGCTTCCGGCCCCTGGCCACTCGATAAATGCCTGGAATATGCCGGTAGTCATAATCATGAACTATTGGCCGGCGCTGCATCCGGCGCGGCCGATAATACCGGTACCAAAGCAGCTTTGGCTCAGCTGGCGCCCTCCCTTTCTGTTAAAGGAGGCCTCGACAACTACTGGAAAATACCCGTACAGGTATTTCCCGGGGAACTGGTAGGAAAGCCTCCCGGCACTTTCGTGCCTGTGAGAATGGGAACACCCTGGATGGGTAATTACAGTGTGGAAGCCAATGTACCTCTGGTTGATCCGAAAATATGGCAGGATATACGCATGGCCCGCCTCCGGCAACAGGCCGGCACCGCGGAGTATAGCGCGTTACAGCAACATCTCATTGAAAATGTAAGCATGGCCTGGTACATGGTACAACTCCAGGAGGCATACCTCGCGGTCATGTCTTCTTCCTACCAAAACTACCAGGAAATACATACACTCATCGGCCAGCAGTTGCAAAAAGGATTGACGGATAAGATCACCTTTAACCAGTCGGCCGTACTGCTGAAAACCCGGGAAGACGCCCTCCTGAAAGCCGGCGCTGCGCTGCAGGAAGCCAGCACCGACCTGAAATTCCGGATGGGTTATCCTATGTACGACAGCCTTGCAGTACCTCCTCTCGCCGAACTGCCTACTCCCGTTGTTGCCGGTTTCAATAGTGCATTGCTGCCCGATTATGCGGCAGAAACGCTGAAGGTGAAACTGGCGGAACACCGCTACCGGTCAGCACGCACCTCGTGGTATCCGTCGCTCCGCTTCACCGGCTCGTTGCAGCAACTGGGCTTTGGCAATCAGCTGAACTTCATCACGAAATCACCCTGGTATACGGTAGGTTTTGCGGGCATACAGCTGCAGGTACCTTTATCTGTGGCTGATATATGGCATAAGCCACATCAGCAGAAACAGCTGTGGCAGCAGGCCGTCGAAACATTTAAACAATATGAATCAACACAGCAAAAAGCGTGTATCCGTGAAAAGCTGCAGCTGGAGCAGGCGATGAGCAGTGTACGGTTGCAAGAGGAAAAAGTAACACTGGCCGAAGAAAACGAAGCATTAAGCACACAAAAGATCCGCAAAGGCATTATTGATATGATACAGTTGCGGGAAGTCCAGAAAGATCTTTACGAAGCACAAGCCCGGCTGAACGAAGCCCGGCAAGACTTCTTCCGGCATTATACCACACTTAACTACCTACAAAATAAATAAGCCCTGCATGAAAAAGTATATAATGATGGCAGGTATTGCAATGATGGCCATAGCCTGTAAAAAGAAAACGCAACATTATACGGTACAAACACGGATGATCAGTGATGCCGTATATGCTTCCGGAGAGATCATGCCGGAATCGTATCATTTCCTGAAATCCAATTCAGCGGACCTGTTACTAAAAATGCTGGTAACGGAGGGCGACAGTATCCGCAGTAACCAGGAAGTGGCCATACTGGGCACTCCCAGCCAGTTAACACAACTAAACCTCCTGAGCAAACAGGCCACGCTGGCAGAACGCAATACCAGCAGCAACGCGGCTGCTTTGGTGGAGCTGCAGGAAAACATAGCACTGGCGAAAACAAAACATGAACAGGATCTCATCAATGCCACCCGGTATACAGAGCTGGCCAGCACCCAGGCGGTGTCTGCAAAAGATGCTGAACAGGCACGGCTTCAGGCCAGCCAGAGCGCTACCAGCTACCAGGCTTTGCAACAACAATACCGCACTAAAAAGAATGAGCTGGATGAAAAATCGCTCCAGGTGCAACAACAATTAGCAGCTATTGCACAAAGCCGGGAAGGAAAAGTATTGAAAAGCCCCGTCGATGGCCGTGTTTTCAAGGTATACCTCAAGGAAGGCGACCTTGCTCCACTGAATGAGCCGGTAGCCATGATCGGCACACCCGGCCACTTCAAACTGGAATTGCTCGTCGACGAGCGCGATATCAGCCGCATTGCCGCCGGCCAAACCGTTTATTTCGAAACAGAGGTATACAACAATCAGCAGTTCAGCGCAACGATCAGTAAAATCATTCCCCTGCTGCAAAAAGAAAGTCGCAGTTTCCAGGTGGAGGCAACGGTAACGGATAAACGAACATTCTATCCGCAATCGTCTGTAGAAGCCAATATCATTGTGAGGGACAGTGCGCGCGCATTGGTGATTCCGGCGGCTTACCTGCTGAAGGGCGACAGTGTATACCTGCAACAGCCTGGCGGACTGCGGAAAACAGCCGTTACTACCGGCGTAAAAAACGACAACTGGATAGAGATTAAGCAGGGCCTGAAAGCAGGAGACGTCATCGCACAAAACGAGTAATGTATGAAACTATTCACCAACATTTCGCTGGCTGCTTCGATTGCGTTCACCCATATGCGTACCCGGTTGAAACAGACAGTAATCGCCACTGTGGGCGTTACCTTCGGTATTACGGTTTTTATTTTTATGGTGAGTTTCATTCAGGGTAGTAACGAATACCTGAAGAATATTGCGTTCGAACAATCGCCGCACCTGCGCCTGTACAACGAGGTACATACCTCCGAAGAAAGTGTGCTGGACAGGGCAAGGCCGCAGGCATTGAATTTCGTGAGCCATGTGAAGCCGAAAGATCTGCTGCCCAACCTGAAAGACGGCGGGCATATCCTGCAGCAACTCCGGCAGGATCCCAGAGTAGCAGCCATTTCCGGCGTTATCAATACGCAGGTATTTTACCGGCTGGGCTCCAGTAGCGTCAATGGGATGATAAATGGTATACATTGGGAAGATGAGAACGCGTTGTTCAACCTGCAATCGAAGCTGCTTTCAGGCAGCCTCCGTGAGCTGGCCGTACGTCCGAACAGCATTGTAATGGGCACCGGGCTGGCCAAACGGCTGAATGTCAAAACCGGCGACCGCCTCATGATCACTACTGAAAAAGGGAACAACTACTATGTAACGGTAACGGGTATATTTAAAACCGGCATGTCTGATATTGATAAGCTGCATAGCTATGCCAGTCTGGCTACGGTACAACGTTTCCTGGAAGTACCCGCCTCCTATATCACCGATATCAGGATAAAGCTGCACGACATGGAGCTGGCTCCGGCCATGGCGAAGGAACTGCAGGCCAGGTATGGCTTCCAGGGGAGCGACTGGCAGCAGGATAATGCCGTTATCCTGGAAGGTGATGTTATCAGGAACATGATCGTATATGGTGTAGCCGTTACCATATTGCTCGTCGCGGGTTTCGGCATTTTCAACATACTAACGATGATGATATACGAAAAGATGAAAGACATCGCGATACTGAAAGCCATGGGATTCTCGGACACGGATATACGTAGTATTTTTCTCGTACAGGCGTTGGTGATAGGTGTAGCCGGATCTTTGCTGGGATTGCTGTTCGGGCTGTTATCGGCCTATGGTATTTCTAAAGTACCTTACAAGAGCGATGTGATGGTCACCCTGGATCATCTTCCGGTAAGCTTCAGTATTGTTTATTACATCACAGGGTTTTCTTTCGGCATTCTTACCACTACGCTGGCAGGTTATCTGCCCTCCCGTAAGGCCGCGCATGTAGATCCTATCACTATTTTAAGAGGATAGATTATGAACCTGATTGAAGTACGTCATATCAATAAATATTTCTACCAGCCCGCGGAGATGCAGGTATTGAAAGATATCAGTTTTGATATAGAGAAGGGGAAATTTGTTTCCATCACCGGTAAATCCGGCAGTGGTAAATCTACCCTATTATATCTGCTGTCTACCATGGACACCACTTTTGATGGTAGTATCCGGATCAATAACGAAGAAATGCGGGGCAAGAGCAATCGCTGGCTGGCCGATTTCAGGAATCATCATATCGGCTTTGTGTTCCAGTTTCACTACCTGCTGCCGGAATTTACCGCGCTGCGGAATGTGATGTTACCGGCGCTGAAGCAGGGGAAATACCGTAGTGATGAAATTGAGCAACAGGCCTTGGACCTGCTGCAGCTGCTCGGTGTCGGCGACCAGGCCGGCAAGCGGGCGTCGCTGCTCTCCGGCGGCCAGCAGCAGCGCGTAGCTATTGCCCGCGCACTGATCAATGAACCGCTGATCATCATGGGCGATGAACCCACCGGCAACCTCGACAGCCACAACGCTGCGCTGGTATTTGACCTTTTTAAAAAGCTCTCTGCAGAAAAGGGACAAACGATACTAACGGTCACGCATGATGAAGATTTTGCGCGGCGTTCGGATCATATTATCCATATGGTGGATGGAGAGATTATTGCGTAGGATCACCGGTATACCATCTTGTTCAACCGCCTCATTTCCTGAGAAGATTTTTTATGCCCGGCGGCAGCAGCGCGGCTGAAGTAATGCCGCTCCCAACGGGTAGACCTGGAAACACCTGTTCCATTTTTATAACAGAGGCCAAGGTTGTAGCAGGCCAGTTCCTCGCCCTGCCTGGCAGCTCTTCTGTACCAGTATATCGCCCGGTGCTCATCTGTTTTCACTCCTTCGCCATAGAAATATGCATAACCGAGGCTAACCTGTGCTGCTCTAATACCCTGAGCTGCCGCCAGCTTATACCACTTCACCATTTCCTTTTTATTCATGGGTACCACTTCTCCCTCACTGTAAAAAGTTCCGATATTGAACTGGGCATCCGGGTGCCCTTGCTTCGCCGCTTTCATATACCAGCGGAAGGCTTTTTTCTTATCTTCCTTTACTCCCTTCCCAAAATCATAACAGGTCCCGATATAAAACTGCGCCCGCCGGTGCCCATTCGATGCCGCATCATGCCAACATGCGTATATCAGCCGCCAGTTGCGCTTGTCAGCCTCCGCCTCAAATGCCAGGTAGTAAGCATAGCGAAAGAAATGATTTTGTTCTCTTTTTGATGATTTATTTGCCATCGCTTCTTCATTAAAAGCCGCGCAAATATAATATACAACACGCTCCCGGCCGTTCCCTTCCGGCAGCCCGGCAACGTTACCTTTTATACGCCAGCAATCGCAGTGCGTTAAAAACCACTACCAGCGTGGATCCTTCATGCGCCATTACTGCCGGCCCTATGGAAGCAATGCCCAGGATGGTAAGCGGTATGAGAATAGCCACCATACCTAAACTTATCCAGAGGTTTTGTTTGATGATCCGGCTGGCTTTGCGGGAAAGTCCGATCGCAAAGGGTAAGAGCTCCAGCTTATCGCCCATCAGGGCGATATCTGCTGTTTCCAGTGCTACGTCGGAGCCAGCGGCACCCATGGCAATACCTACGGTGCTGTTGGCCATGGCCGGGGCATCGTTTACGCCATCGCCCACCATTGCTACCTTGTTTTCCTGCTCCCGCAGCTTTTTAATAGCTGCTACTTTCTGTTCCGGCAGCAAGCCTCCCCAGGCGTCTGTGATACCGATTTCTTTTGCAACGGCATCTGCTACCTGCTGGTTATCGCCGGTGAGCATGATCATACGGCGAACACCTACGCTCTTCAGCTGTTCCAGTGCACGGCGGGCTTCTTCCCGTGGCGTATCCATCACTGCAATGATGCCCAGGTACACCTTACCTTTGCGGATCACCATGGTAGTGTTACCGGTTGCTTCCAGTTCCTGCACCCGGCGTTTCAGCTCCGGCGAGGGTTTATCGCTATCCAGTTCATCGAACAGGGCGAGGTTGCCGATAAAAACAGATTCGTTATTCAGCGTGGCTTTGATTCCTTTTCCCAATAGCGCTTCCAGCTGCTCTGCCTGCGGAATGATGGCGCCGTTGAGTTTCGCCCGACCGTCTCTTACAATGGCCTTCGCCAGCGGGTGATCGCTTAATGCTTCCACGGCAACGGCAAGCTCCAGCAGACTGTTTTCGCTGGCGCCATTTACCGGTATCACCTGTGTTAACCGGGGCTTTCCTTCTGTAAGGGTGCCGGTTTTATCAAACGCTACGGCTGTTAAATTGCCCAGGTCTTCCAGCGGACGGCCACCTTTCACCAGCACGCCCATGCGGGCTGCCCTTGCTACCCCGCTCAATACAGCACTGGGAGTAGAAATGGCCAGGGCACAGGGGCTGGCAGCTACCAATACGGCCATGGCCCGGTAGAAACTCTGGCTGAAGGTCTCATCTCTCACTAAAAAAACAAAACAAAGGAGGAATACCAGGATCAAAACGGCCGGAACAAAGAATTTTTCAAATCTGTCCGTAAACTGCTGGGTAGGCGATTTCTGCGTCTGCGCTTCATTCACCATTTTCACCAGTCGCGATATGGTGGAATCCGCGGCTGTTCTGGTCACTTTTACTTCGAGGGAGCCATTGCCATTGATGGTTCCGGAAAATACCCTGTACTTCGCATCCAGCGTTTCTGCCTGTTGCAGGTTAATATTGCTGTCGGCCACCGCTGTTTTATCAACCGGCACGCTTTCCCCTGTGATAGGGGCCTGATTCACGCTGCTGCTACCGCTTACGACTACCCCATCTGCAGATATTTTCGTATTGGGTCTTACTACAATTATATCACCTGCTTTGAGCTGCTCTATTTTCACTTCCGTTACATTATCGCCCTGCTTCAGAAACGCCGTTTTAGGCGCCAGATCCGTCAGTGCCGCTATAGATTTACGCGCTTTCTCCATCGCATAATGTTCGAGTGAATGCCCGAGGCTGAACAGGAACAGCAACAGCGCGCCTTCTTCCCACTGGCCTAAAATAGCTGCGCCGATGGCCGCTACCAGCATGAGAAAATCTATTTCAAAGCCGCCTTTGGCAATGGTTTCAATGGCTTCTTTCGCAGTGAAGAATCCTCCGAAGAAATAGGCGCCGATAATTAATATCAGCGGAACCAGGGAAGGCACTGCGCCCGAAAGCGACAGCAGGTAACCGATACCCAGCAAAGCCCCGCAGATCAGGCTGAAGAAGAGTTCTGTATTCTTTCCAAATATGCCACCATGACTATGCCCGTGCGCTCCGCCCTCACCATGTGCATGATCATGTTTGGACTCCTTATGGTCATGCCCTTCATGCGAATGATCATGATGTGCATGATCATGCGGCGCTTCCGGTTCCCGTTTGCGGATATGCTCTTTTTCCAGGAAATCCAGCACCGCCTGCCGGGTGGTCAGGTTATTGTCGAATTCCACATGAATGGCGCCGGTGCCAGCCACATAAGCGTCTATAATACCTTTTCTGCGCCTAAGTAACTCCTCAATAAAACGAGCACGGCGAGGTTCTCTGATTCCTTCCATTTCCAGATTCAGGTGGCCGTAACGCCTGGTAATTTCGGCTCCTGCCGCAATGGCCATCGCCTCTACCCTGCTCAGTGTGATCTTGTCGGGGTCGTAATGAAAACAAAGCTTCTCTTTTGATTCCCCATCTGCCGGTACAAAATGTACTTTTTCTATCCCGTCCCGTCCTTCCAGCATACTGCTGATGAGGCGTATACACTGATCTCTTTCATCTGCCACTTCCGGCAGGATAAGGTTAAGATCTATTTTGAGTTTCTTCATAAATTAATAGCTTTTCGTCCCTGGATGTCAGCCAGGGAAAATATCATTTAATCATTGTGCTGATGTTAGTTGGTAAGTTACGCTAACCCGGGGGCTGCCAGCAGGTTACAAAGAGACTAAGATTCAATATGACATTGAATAACCTCATGTATACAAAGCTAAGTATTCCGGTGTTTAAAGAGTATAAAAATTTTTAAACTATAGTTGCAAAAAAGACGTAGATATAGTAGGTCACTGCCCATATCCGGGGGTAAACAGCAGACATTAAAAAAAATATGTTATCCGGCTAAACAGAGGACTGTCCGGTTATCCGAAAATGGAAAAGAAAGCTTAATATTGATATGTGAGAAGGAGGTCTTTGTAATTGAATCAACCGTATCCTGCATATACTGTCATGTTAATCTTCCGGGATTAGCCATGTTCAGCTATAGTTTTTACAGTTACAGCAGACGATATACAGATGAGGTATGGCTAAACCTATCTTACGAATGAAGAACACACTACTGCCCCATAGTAATCACGAGCAATTTTTCAAGGACGCATTGCAACATGCACCAATGGGTGCTTTTCTGTCCGGACTGGACGGGAATTGTTATTTTGTTAACCAGGAATGGGAAGATATCTCCGGGCTTTCTGCAGCTGAATCAGCTGGGACGGGTTGGCTGAAGGCCATAGTGGAAGAAGACATTCCCGTGGTGAACGAAGTGATACAGAATGCACTCGCTAACCGGCAGTCGACCTTCAATTTTTCCTACCGTGTCTGTCATCCGGAAAAGGGTGTTCGCCACTGTAAAATATATGCCCGCATTTTTTCCGAGGATTCCGAAGAGCGCCAATATTTTATTGGTTATGTAGAGGATATAACGGAGGATGTGCAGCATGAGAAATACCGGCAACAGACCAGCCAGCAGCTGGAGCAGGCTAAAAGTCTGCTGGATTACAGCCAACAACTGAGTAAAACAGGAGGCTGGGAATACAACCTCCGTACAGGAGAAGTTTTCTGGTCCAGGCAATCCTATCGCATATATGGCGTTCCCGACGATTTTGTGCCGGATTTTAAAAAGGTAATAAATCTTTATGAACCTGAATCAGGCCTTATACTGGCAGAACTGGTACGCCGGGCAGTGGAAGAAAAAATACCGTATGATATTGAGTTGAGAAGACAAACACCTGCAGGGGTGCAATGGGTCAGGAGTCTTTGCGACGTTGTTGTTGAAGATGAAAAGGTAGTGATGTTGAGAGGTGCGGTAATGGATGTTACCGAGAAAAAAGAAAATGAACTGGCTCTTCAACAGGCAGAATTAACGCTGAAACAACGAAATTTTCTACTGGATATCAGCCAGGAGCTGAGTAAAACCGGTGGTTGGGAAATGAACCTGGAAACGGGCCAGAATTTCTGGACCAAACAAACATACACGATTCATGATGTGGATGATAGTTTTGATCCCACTATGCAAAATATCCTGGAATTGTATGACGAAGAAGAACGGGAGAATATTACCAAATCACTGAATGAAAACCTACAAAGCGGAGAAACCTTTACCAGCGATATCCGTTTCAAAGAACGGAAATGGCTGAGATTTGTCGGAGCGCCAGTATTCAGGGACGGGAAAATCGTTATGCTGAGGGGCGCCGTTATGGATATCACACAACGCAGGAAAGATGAGCAGACATTGGTGGACGCCAAGAACGCTGCAGAAGATGCGGCTAAAGCAAAATCAGATTTCCTGTCGATCATGAGCCATGAAATACGTACTCCTTTAAATGGCATCATCGGCATTGCTAATCTTTTAAAATTAAGCTATACGCCGGATCAGGAGGAATATATCACCAATCTTGCCTTCTCCTCAGATCACCTGCTTCAGCTGATCAATGACATACTTGATCTGAACAAGATGGAAAGCGACAATCTGGAGCTGGTACAGGCAGAAGTGGATCTTCCGGAATTGGTGAAGCATATAAAAAACCAGTTCCGTTCCCTTGCTGAACACAAGGGGATCCGGCTGCAGACAGAGTTGGATAAAGAGATTCCGAAAAAGATCCTCGCCGATCCCATCCGGCTCAGCCAGATACTCAATAATCTTGTCAGTAATGCGCTGAAGTATACAGATGAAGGCAGCGTAACAATATCTATCAACCTGAAATCAATAGAGAAAGATAAAGTGACCCTGCATTTTGAGGTTAAAGATACCGGAATTGGTATCCCTGAAGCCCTGCACCAGACGATATTTGAGAGCTTCCGGCAGGTGCCGCAGTCGCCCGGACGGGAACAATCCGGCACGGGTCTGGGTCTCACCATTACCCAGAAACTCATTCGGCTGCACAACAGCGAAATCTTCCTGGAAAGCAGTCCTGGTAAAGGCACTACGTTCCATTTCGATCTCATCTTTGTAAAAGCTACCCGGAAGAATACACCTGCGAAAAGCTCCACGCCGTCCGACATTTCTGCCTACGCCAATAAATTCGCGGGAATGTCCGTACTGTTTGTGGAAGACAATCCGGTGAACATCATGGTAGCCCAAAAGCAGCTGCGGTATTTTGGTATTGTTCCTCATGGCGTACAAAGCGGCAGAGAGGCCCTGGCGCTACTGGAAGATACCTCTTTCGATGTGGCGTTCATCGACCTGCACATGCCGGAAATGGACGGTTATGAGCTGACCGCCGCGATCCGGCAGCAATACCCGGATATGCATATCGTAATTTTCACGGCAGATATTCTGGCCACTGTTCGACGCAGATTTGCCAAAATGGGGATCTTCGATATTCTGAATAAACCATTTTTCCCCCGTGAGATGTTGTCAACCCTGCTTAAAATTGCCCAGATAAAAAAAATGAAGATCTGACCCAAATCTAATTGCTAATTTTTCACGCTAAACTTAACCCGGGAATGACAAAAACAAAATGGCTTGTTGAGCCCAACCGTATCATTATTTATCCTTCCTTTATACTGCGCCTGATTGCGCTCATCAGCGGCGGCATATTGACCGGCATCTGGCTTTTTTTCATTATTTCCACGATGCAATACGGCGTTAACCCTGGAATATTCCTCGGGCTTATTTTCATACTGATCATGGTGCTGATAATGATCGCAGCCGGTAATACTACGCTGACTTTCGATGCAGCCACCCGCAGGATGTATAAAAGGCCATTTGGCATATTAAGCGCGCAAACGCTCGACTTCGACCAGATTGCCGCCATACAGAGCGTTGGCGGCACCACAGGAATGACCTACCGGGCTTATCTCAAAAGCGACCGCCATGGCAAAGGCATCATCATATCTCCCGGTTTTAGAGATGCACAGGATAAGAATGCTATCCGCTTCCGGCAGGAAGTGCTGCCCCAGCTGGAAGCAATGGTAGCAGGCGGACAGCCAACCGCTGCCAACACAGCGCCTCTGCCAATTACCACCTTTGAATATTATGATGAGAAAGACAATGTATATACCCTGAAACAATCGAAGACAGGGAACATTGTGCTGGTTATTATCCTGCTGGCAGTATGGGGCTGGATGTGGTATATGCCCGGCATTAGCAAAACAAACAGTCAAAAAATGTGGCCGCTGGTACTATTGGCCATTCCTATCTTGTTAATCATCTATGGCCTGTTCACCACCATATCACTGGATAAAAATAACCGGAAAATTGTTCGTGCTTCTTTTGGCAGTCTTTTCAGAAAGGAATATTCCTTTGATGATTTCGTTCGTTTCCTCATCGTACGGAAAACAACTAATCTGGTGTACGCAGGAACAGATGTACGCATGCAGCTGAACGTCCGTAACCAGTCCAGGGAACTCAATCTCCGCTCCTTCCAAAAAACAAATAAAATAGAACGTTTCCTTGAGGAAACGGGCAGTATACTTGAACGATAAACGCTCACCTGTATGACCAGATATCTATGGCTATGCCTGCTCGCGATGGCATGCAAACAAAAGCCTGCACCGCATTCCGGTGGTACTGAAACCGCGGATGTAATAAAAGAGATTGAATTCAGTCAGGCTGGAGGCGACCTCGGTTTCGCACAATCCCTGTCAATATCCCGGGATTCAGTGCACTATCATTATTTGCTTGGCGCCAAAAATGAGACCTGGAGCCTGGATACGCTTAGTTCCCCGGAGTTGTGGAATGAATTAATCAGCAAGGCGGATACGGTGAAATTTGCAGCGTTAAAGAGTGGCGGGAGCAATCAGCCGGCGGATGGGATTGATACGAAGGTTACAATAAGCATGCAATCGGGGAAACGTTTGGAAGTAACGAATGCGCAGGAGCCTGGGAATCGGGAGTTGATGCCTTTTTTTGATCAGTTGTCGCGGATAGCGGGCGGATATGTGAGGAGAGCGATGAAGTTATAAAGGAGTGGTGGCGGCTATGATGCAATCCGGCACTTATAAAATTATACTTCCGCACATCGCCCGACAACGAGCTTCAGCATTCATATAAGAGCAACAGCGAAAATTCCAGCGTATTATTATTACCCGCTAAAATCTTCGCTGTTGCTCTTGATTCTTTATTTCCGGCGCTCCATTAATGCACCTGCACATCCTTCATCTCCGGCGACCCCTCAATCACATTCACCAACTCAGGATGCTCCTTCTTTTCACGGCTCAGTATCCTTCTGATAAGCAAAAGGCTCAGCAACATACATAAGGCACCAATCAGGAAGTGTATACCCGGGAAATAGAAAGGCGCCCGGTCACTCGTGAAATAACTAAATGTACCATTCATGATAAGCGGACCAATGATCGTAGTCAGACTCATCAGGCTGGTTAGCGCTCCCTGCAGCTCTCCCTGCTGATTACCCGGCACATGACCGGAAATAACGGATTGCAGAGAGGGACCACAGATCCCGCCAAGACAGTAAGGTACCAGGAAAGCGAACATCATCCAACCTTCTGTGGCAAAGGCAAATAATACCAGCCCCAGGGTATAGAGAGACAGCCCCATATAGATGCTTTTCTCATTCCCGAATTTTGGCACCACTACTCTTGTCAGACCAGCCTGTACAGCTCCCACGAGCACGCCTACTACTGCCAGCGACATTCCTACCATGCCTTCTGTCCAGTGAAAACGATAGATCGTGAAGAAGTTCCAGTTACCCTGAATAGCCTGTGCGCCAAGGTAAATGAGGAAAAAGCTGAGCGACAGTGCACTGATCTCCGGATGTCGTGTCAGGAATTTCAGCGATCCAAAAGGATTGGCTCGTTTCCAGTCGAACGGACGGCGGTTCTCTTTACTCAATGATTCAGGCAGGAAGAAAAACCCATACAAACAGTTGAGCAGGCAAAGCACAGCCGCTGCATAAAAAGGCGCTCTCAGGCCCCAGTGTGCCAGCAGGCCACCAAGTGCAGGGCCCAATACGAAACCCAGTCCGAATGCAGCTCCGATCAATCCGAAGTTCTTAGCCTTCGTGGTTTCATCAACGCTCACATCAGCAATATAGGCGGTAGCTGTAGTGAAGCTGGCGCCTGTGATACCTGCTACTACCCTTCCGATGAACAACCAGCCATAAGCCGGGGCCAGCGCAAGGATGATGTAATCGATACCAAACCCCAGCAGGGAAACCAGCAATACCGGCCGGCGGCCAAACCGGTCGCTCAGGTTACCTACCACCGGGGCAAACATAAATTGTGTAATGGCAAAAACGGATAATAACATCGCACCGTAGGTACTGGCCTGATTCACCGGAATGCCTTTCAGCTGGGCAATCAGATCCGCCATTACCGGGATGATTAATCCCCATCCCATTACGTCGATCAATAATGTGATAAAAATAAAGCCCATTGCAGACTTCCTGGATGTTTGCATAGTATGAGTGGTTTAGAAAATTTGAATGTAAGGCGATCTGCTTATTACAACGGGCATTGATCCGGAAGTACTGCGGCAATAGCTATCGCAGGAACTCACTGATCATCGCCATCGTGAGTGCAACGACCGCTTTGTTATTTTGTGGTGTACAAACCTCTGCCAGGCATTCACCATGCCCGCCTGGCAATATGGCGAGTTTTGCATGTGGTAATGTTTGTGCCAGTTGCAGGGTGTGTCGCGGCTGTATGACATCTGCATCACCTCCTATCACGAATGCAGGCGCCTGAATAGATTTTATGTCAGCATCGCTGATATCTTTAAATGCCATCATTCTCGCCACATCCCTGTGGAACATGGCTTCCAGCCCTTTCTGATCCGGATTCGCCTTCAGATAAGCCGCCTGTAAAGGTTTAGGCATCGTGTTCAGCGTAGCCCCGCTAAATCCTTCAAAGAAACCCGCCGGTACGCCATCTCTTTTGTAGAGCGCAGCCACCAGTACCAGCCGGTTCACCAGCTCCGGATGACGGATTCCCATCTGTAAGGCCGTAGTAGCACCATTGCTGAAGCCCATGATATCTGCCTTCTCTATCTTCAATTGCTTCAACAGCGCTGCTACATCATCTGCATCCTGCTCGAAACTAAGTGGGCGGTCGATATCTTTGGTATGTCCATGCGCCTGCAATTCTATGGCTATTACCTGATGTTCTTTCGCAAGCATGGGTAACACCCCGCCATAATTAGATTCAATGGTGGATCCACCGCCATGCAGCAATACCAATGGATAGCCACTGCCATGTACTTCGTAATATAGCTGTAACCCGTTTACCGGTGCATAATGGCCTGTTTGCTGCTGGGCATTCATATAAACAGATGTCATCATCAACAGAAAAATAATAAATACAGATCTCAATTGCATATGTCAGATTTTATGCAACAAACCTACATCGAAATACATCAACATCTCGGGGCGAATACGCCAATTAACGGGGCGATCGCGTCATTGGAACTGACGTCGGGCATGGTTAAAAAAACACCATTGACATCTACATTCAGCTGCTATAGTTGTATAAGTTTTTCTTTTGTCACGGCGAAGATTTTTTTGTGAGGGGCAGCAAATATACTGGTTTCATTCAAAATAACAACAAAAAAATATTCCGTGTTATCACGGCTATTTATTTAACTGGTGCTGCAAATATGATATTCGCAAGATGTACAATAATTGAACTCATTCACCGTTTGGATCATAACCAGGATCTTTATTCAGACCACTGAGAGCCGGTGGTCAAAATCATACAACCATATGGATATCTTTGAAAAGATAACCAGACTGGGAGGAGTAAAACAATCCGGCAAACGCCCGGTAACCTCCGACCTGCCTGCGTTTCGAAAAACCATCGCCAATATCATGGGAAACCTGCCGGAAGAAGATGTACTCTCTTTCGCCAGCACCTTCGGATTTACAAGCTTCAATAAAAATGTGGTCAGTTCTGTTATTGAACACTCCTCATTCCTGAAAAGCGGCACAGTTGATATAGGCATGCTCTTCGGTATCGGCCAGCAACGGAACAGTGTGCTGAGCATCATTGATACCTATTTTTTTCCGGAACAGATCAGGCACCACTTCTTCCCTATCTGCGCCGGTTATCCGGGCGATATTATTTTTTATTCGCTGGAAAAAGAAACCTTTGGCAAAATATATTACTGGCATCATGAATCGCCCGCCAGCGCAGCCCCCGGGCTTGTTGCACATTCGTTTGACAGCTTCCTGGCCGGACTGATGGTGAATGATACGAAAGAAACAAACGAAGTATTAACCCCTGAAGAACTGATAAAGATTAATGAGAGAAGGAAAAAAGTAGGGCTTCCGCTGATAGATCAGTTCAGGAACAATGGGAACTAACAAACCATCTCGGTTATTGCTGAGAGCGGGTAAATTCACTTATCTTCTTTTGCACAAACTCCCGATCGATCTGCGACCGGGCCGCTGCCAGCGCTTCTTTATAACATCCCGGCACCAGTGACATTTCACCTTCCTGCTGATAAAGATGCGCTTTCGTTAGCCAGTACAATAGCCCGTATCCTGCTGTGAACAAGGGCTCCAGCCCGCTTAACTCTTCTGCCAGCCCCACTACGGTACCGGTGTAACTCTCCGCGATGATCCTGTTGAGTGTAATTACCGGATCACCCGGCAGCATCTTCTCCAGCTGTCCGTACAATGCTGCAATCTTTGTCCAGTCAGTGTCTTCAAATCTTTCTGTAGTGCAGTGAATGGATGAAATCAGCGCTTCTATATAAAACTGACCGGGAAAATTTTCCATTCCTGCTTTATCAAGATAAAACAAACCCGTTCCTATGAGTGCCCGGTTCCATAAGCGCCTGTCCTGCTGCGCAAGCGTCAGCCACTCATCCCGCGCTGAAATACGTGCCGGAAATCGCGAAACATTCAGGAACATTAGCGATAACAGCGCATGTGCGTCGTGACAGGGATCTTCCATAGCTATCAACTGCAACAGCCGGGTGGCTTCATAGCAAAGGTCTATATTGATTCCTCCCTGTCTGCGGGTTGTTTTGTATCCTTCGTTGAACAACAGATACAGGATGGTATGAATAACATGCCGGTGTTGCACCAGCTGCTTTTTCAATACGCCCGGCATCGTCAGCCCGGAGGCACGCAGCGTAGCCTTTATCCGGGTGATGGCCTTCTTCACGGCCTCTTCTTTCATAAAAAGCGCATTCGCAATCTCCGGAACGCCAAAGCCGGATACCAAATGCAGCGTAATGATGATCTTATAGCGTACCGACAAGCCAGGCTGACAACAAAGCAGCAACAAATGCATCCTGTACGGCATCCGTAATCTGATCCAGGTATCCTATTCCGTACAAACGCACAAGGATTCCCGTCATCTTCCCGGAACTTTCCCGGAAGAGGTGGGCTGTCAGCAGATGCACATTACGGGTATCATCAGTTTTCCTGGTCATTCAGATTGGTCATTTCCCTAACTTCCAATGTACACCCCATCGCCAGGTCAGGGCATCCCTTTGCAATTGTAATCGCCTCTTCCAGTGAACCCGCCAGCAGAATATAGTACCCGCTTACACATTCCTTGCTTTCGATATACGGCCCGTCTGTTACCATATTGCCCCTGATCACTGCGCCAACAGTTTCCAGCGGATTCGCATCCTTGTACTGCCCTTTTTGAGTAAGACTGTTAACCCACTCAACATGTTTGGCAACACAGGCCTGCATTTCCTCGGGCGACATCTGGTCGTACGCTGCTCCTTCGCGGATAAGCATTAAAAACTCTTTCATAGTTTTTTCATTTTGAGATGATATTTTTGATTGTCTGCAGTAAGACAAACAGGCTCCCGAAAAAGGGACAAATTAAATTACGAATTACGAATTATGAATTACGAAATGCATAAGAGATATAAGCGAATTATTACTCCATTCGCTTATATCTCTTATGCATTTCGTAATTCTTAATTCTTAATTCGTAATTACTACGGGGCCATGCAGGCCGGAAGGCAACAGCGGGGAGTCTTTCGTATAAAATTTCCAGGTCGAAAATGTAAACCGGCCACTGTTACGCGGCTCATTTTTCAGTAGCCAGTCCGGCCACTGGCCGTTCCGGATACCATCATCAGGCCGTTGCTCATCTCCAATCAGCCTGTTAGGCCAGCGATTGGCAACCGTGATCTCGAGCTGATTATTTTTTTCCTTCAGCGCCGGCGTGATATCTATCTGCCAGGGCGCCGCCCACAAGGTTCCCAGCGTTTTTCCATTCAGCGTTACGCTGGCCAGGTTATCAACGCTGCCGAGTTGCAACAGGTACGTTGCATGGCTGTTGAGCGCTTTCAGATCAAAGGTTTTGCGATAAACGGCCATGCCCGAATAGTACCTGATACCGGGTTCGGGCCGGTTAATCCAGTCCTGAAGTGTATCGAATGCTACCTCTCCCGGCCCACCCCATTTGGGGTCAAATGTAACTTTCCAGGGCCCTTGCAGGGTAAGTATTTCGCGGCTTGCCGGGAAGTTTTCGGGAGATGAGAACCGCGGTGCAGCTTCCCTGTCAAAGACGATGAAATAGCTTTCTCCGGCGTTAAACTGCAACGGTATTGCCGTACGAACGTTATCCGGGGTAGTATATTCAGGCAATGCCCGCATGTTTCCGGTCATAGGATCCCATAACTGAGGTTTTCCGCCGTGACTGCGGAAAACAGCGGTGGTGCGGATAGTGGTGCTGGTTTTGTTGGAAAGAAAATAAACATCGGTGTTCCCTACACGGCGATGTGCGTAGCGGATATCCGTTCCTGCTTCCAGGTCAGGCGCTACTTTCATCGCCTGCAGGATAGCAGCGGTACTGTCGTAATACGGATACAGCGCTCCCTCCGGTACAGTGCTGCGGATGATACGCCTGCCAATAGCGGATGATGGCTCCCATAACTGCCGGGCAATGGCCCGTACCATTACGTCACAGGCCGGGTAGCCGGTGAGGCCGGGCGAATACCGGGGTGGCACACCGGTAACAACTGCCCCGGCATTCACCAGCGATTGTATTTTTTTCAACAGCTGTGGTGTCATGGCTGCCACGGCAGGTAACACCAGTATACGATAACTGGCGCCGCCGGGAAATACGATACGTCCGTTCTGCACGGTGGCTTTGTATAACTGCCCGGGCGAACATCCGTCGAAGTTGTAGCCTTTACGGTCGGGCAATACAGGATCGCCCGATAAAGCGGAAGCCGGAGGCTGAAATACATGCGGGGCACCTTCAGGCGTCAGGTAGAGGATGTCGGCCACGGAAGTTCCCTGCTGGAGTACAAACTGGCAACGCGACAAATAATCATGATACCCTCCTACCAGCGGCCACCAGGTCTGATGACGGTCCCAGTGCACACCGTAGGGGCCCATGGTCATTCCGGGGCGCAGGGCTTCGTTCAGCATCTGACTTTGAAAGGTGTGAAATACAAACTGATTAATACCAGCAGCAAAGGCCCAGTCACCCTGATTCTTCATGGAGCCGGGATACTGCTTCCACCCTTCATTTTGTTCTGCGGTAAAAGCCTCTGCCGGCACCTGTTGTTGTCCGTTCACATGTGCAATGGATACGGCCTCTATACAGCTGAAAGCTGAATTAAAGCCCATGCCTTTGCTCCAGAATTCGCACATCGGAACATCCGCGATAGCGCCCAGTTCCAGGTCGGCCGTAGGATTCATGTCATAGGGTTCTATGGATAATTTCAAACCCTGGCGGTGGGCGTATTGCTTTACATAACCGGCATGATTCTCCAGCACCAGTTCCTGGGCCGTTTGCCGCAGATCCCACAGGAATCGCTCGCTGATTTGCGGATTGTCTATAATACGACCGGCATATACCGGGTAAAAAGGCAGGGGATCGTACCCGCGTCTTTTCCTGAAAAACTCCCGGAAGTTGGCGGTCCAGTTTTGCGCCCCCATCTCCCAGCTGTCCATATGCAGCCGTTTCAGTCCACCTTCGGCTGCCGGGTTGCGTTTGCCGAGCTTCCTCAGCAACGCCCCGATATAATGATCGAGGTGGGCTTTAATAGCGGTGGTATCGAACTTATCAGCTTCAAAGCCAAGTCCCGGAGTTGGTGCGGGGCGTGTGATAGCGCCGTTGTTCCGCAGGCCGAACCGCATGATGGTCCATTTGCCCGGCGGCACTTTCCAGTTGAGCGTACCATCGGGTTGCAGCCAGGCGGATACATCTTTCACCTTCTCCCGGGGGATGCCGGCCACAGCCGGAAAAACGTCCGGCATTGGCAGAAAGGGCTTCACTCCTCTCTGGGAGGTGAACGGAGCCCGGTAGTACAGCGCCTTTTCGTCAATATCGGTAAGCGTTGTACTATCGGCCGGAGTGGGAAATGCCAATACGGCTATATCTTCATAATAATCGGTCCATTGTTTTCTCAGTCCGCCCGTGAAAACACCTTCGCCAAAAAACGGTGTACGCGGGGCTGGTACGGGCAAATGGAGTACGGCAGATTCGTTTCCCGAAACATTGATGCGGGATGCCACGAGGTGGCGCATAGACTGAGCAGGTTTCACCCAGGGACCGCCACTCCCCGACCATCCGGGGCCGATTCCCAGCGTGATGGCTATCCCCAGCCGCTCGCTTTCCCTGACGGCATGAACGAATATCCGCTGCCAGGTTTCACTGAGGAAATCTACTTTGCCCCGGGGAATACCAACGTTTACTTCCAGGAAAAGTACATTGCTGATGCCTGCGGCCTTCATTGCTTCCAGGTCGGCCGTAATCCCTGCTTCCGACAAGTTGCCATCCATGAAATACCAGTACACACCCGGTTTGGCAGAAGCCGGCGGGTGCAGGAATCCATGCTTCAGGGCTACCGCCTGCGCATTTACAACGCCTGATGCAAGCAGCTGGCACAGCGCCAACAACAGAAAAAGACAGCCATAAATATATCTCTGTAAAAAAATAAAGGGATGATAACGTGGAAGTGTATACGAAACTATCATGTACAGGTAGTTTTAGCTATCATAAAGCTAATCCTGCTTTTGTATACTATTTGACACTGTTCCTGCGAATTTTGATACTTGTAAAGATTGGCGGGATGCTACAGGAATGATTAAAAGTAAGCCGCTCAGGCGTTTGCATATTTCCTTCTCACACCCTTTATTTTCTTTATCAGCATACCAATATTCATGATTATTTCCAGTAACTGTAACATAGTATTGTGTTTGAGTTATACCTAAGATAACTTTTTCGAGGGAGATGGCCAAAGAATATAGTTTAAGGTAGTGTCTCAGTTTGAAATTTGATGCCTGACCGGATAAGGATGGCGTTTTGTATCTTTGTCTCATGGCAAAGAAAAAACTTCCCGCAGATCCGAACAAACGAGCAAAGTCGATTTTAGATATCGTTACCGGGGATGCTCCTGCATCTGACGAAGGTAAGAACCCTGCTGGCGTAGCGTTAGGGAGGCAAGGCAAGGGCTGAATCCCTCACGCCAAAGAAGAGAACGGAAATAGCTAAGAAGGCTTCTAAAAGTAGATGGAATAAGAAAGACTAATCTATTCATTTTGAGTTTCTTCCACTTCTCGTAAAAAATCTCTACAATGAAATACATTTTCATGGCAGTTCTCGTCACAACGGCTTCAAGTATCTCGTGCTCGCAAAGCAATTCGAAAAGATCATTAAACGCAACTGCTCCTGACTCTGTGAAGACGACTGGCACAACTGGATTTATCATTGAGCAAGAAATGGTAACCGTGCAGGGCGGCACGTTTGCCATGGGCGGAAATGAAGAAAATAACAAGCCCATTCATAATGTTACGTTAAGCAGTTTCAAGATAGCCAAGTACGAAACTACGCAAGCACAATGGGAAAAGGTCATGGGTAAAAATCCTGCCAGTAATCCAGGTTGTGCGGATTGCCCGATAGAAAGTATTAGCTGGGAAATGGTACAAACATTTATTACAAAGTTGAATAGGCTCACCGGTAAACACTATCGGTTGCCCACAGAAGCAGAATGGGAATATGCTGCAAGAGGCGGCAGAAAGAGTAAGGGTTTTGAATTTGCAGGTAGTAATGATATCAAGGCGGTAGCCTGGACTTCCCTCGATAGCGGATTAAATCCTCATCCTGTTGGACAAAAAAAGCCCAATGAATTAGGATTGTATGATATGTCAGGCAATGTATGGGAATGGTGCAACGATTGGTATGATGAAAATTATTATCGAAAAAGTCCGAAAAATAATCCGACTGGGCCTGCGACGAAGCCGCCCGACAAGAAGAACGACGATGGTCTTATTTCTCCGCTTCGTGTTGTCCGTGGTGGTAACTCAGGCAATGGGGCTGCTTATAGCCGCGTAGCATCTCGTCCCAAATACAGGTTAGGCTATCACTCAATCGGATTTCGCCTCGCTTCTTCAAATTAGTTTTACTGACGTATGTCTTATCCTGTCAAGCGTCAAATTTCAAACTGAGACACTACCTGGTTTAACGGCGCTGCAAAAATAAAACGGGTTACCCTGGCGGGCAACCCGTTCATTCGTATATACGGTTCCGTTACTTCTTCCGTTCCACTACATCAAAATCCACACTACCACCAACACCCTTGGCTACCGGCGCCCCTTTATAAGTGATTTTATAAGGAGATGACGACGCAGGATCAAAGGCAAAGAAATCTTTGGTTTCCAGAAACCTGGGATAACTAATTTTGTATTCCTTCGAATCAAAAGCGCTATTATCGCTGGAAAGAGTTTCCCATTCTTTTGCGCTGTAGCTGTTGGTGATAGAAGCTTTGCTGAGTACCACAAACATGGTGTCGCCACTAACTCTGTTGAATTTCACCAGCAGGCTGCGGCTTTGAGACGACTCTGTATCGCTCCAGCTGGATTTATAAATATCCCCTGGCTGTGGATGGGCCAACAGCTCTCTGGTTGTAGCCATCCGTTGTTTGGCTCCCTGACCAAAGATAAATGCAACTATTATCAGCAGCAGAAACAACCAGCACATGGAAAACGGATAAAGCTGCTGCCATAAAGTTCGTTTATACGTTTCCTTTATATCCTTAATAGCGGTCGCAATTGTTGGCGAATATTGCTGTTTGGTGAAAAGCGGGGCATCCGGATTCTTAATCTCGTGCGAACAAAGACTGCAATGCACCCCGGTTCTGCTGCCCAAACCAAATACGGGAAGCAACGCTGAAATATATCTCATGTAAAGCGTTACCTGTACGCCGCCTTTTTGTCCGCATACCGGGCAGGTTTCATCCGGAAGGTTTTTCGCTGTTAATGGTTTAGTAACGATCTGGTAAAAAACAATCATAAGGAGGTTTTGAAGATTAGGTTACAATCAAATGGTGTCCGTTATAAACAGGCACAAAGATATATCATCTGTAATAAAAAATCAGCAGGTAATTGCTTTCAGCGCAGCCATATCAATATCGCTCCTGCCGGGCAACACCAGCGCGCAGGCCATATCGCCCGCGATCCAGCAGATCGCCTTATACTGCATAAAATGCCTGAAAGTAATGGTGAGGAAGCCATTCCCGGCTGTTACGGTGTCGGTAGCCAGTATATCCAGCTCCGTAGTGAGGCCGGTTTTGAGCACTTTGGAAAGCGCTTCTCTGGCGGTCCACAACAGCATACGCAGCACACCATCCTGGTAGGGCAGCCCCACCGGTAATGGTGCATTTTCATCGGGAAGATGTTTGATGCTGTCTAAAGATTCGATGTCCACTGCCATCGGATGCTGCTCAGGGAACACGATCGCAATGGCGCGCTCGTTGCTGTGGGAGATACTCACCTGCAGGTTACAATGCCCGGCGCAGCTCAGCACAGGCTGCCCGAAAACGCCTGAGCTGATACGTATTTCCCCGGGCGGGGCATTGGTGAAATGCTGTGCGGCCATCTTGGCGGCATGGCGGCCCAGCAGGTAATGATGAGCGGCTATACCATTCATGGTAGTATGCTCTGAGGGATGCAGCGTATGGTAGAACGACGACAACAGCCAGTCCATCGAGCGGGCGGAAACGGCCACAGATACCGGGAACCGGTCGTTGTTGCGGGAAATCATCGCAGCACCGCAGCGACTGTCATTCGTCCATCCCGTCATGGCCATCGTTTTTTTCTGTTTTGCTGCTGTTAGCTACCAGCGCATTGATCGCATTCACTTCATCTTTTGTGAAGTAACGCCATTTCCCCGGTGCCAGGTCTTTCAGCGTCATGTTCATAATGCGTACCCGTTTGAGGGTGGTTACTTCATATCCCAATGCCTCACACATACGCCGGATCTGGCGGTTCAACCCCTGGGTTAAGATGATCCGGAAGCGGTTAGATCCTTCCTGTTGCACAAAACATTTCTGTGTAACGGTACCGAGTATACGTACTCCGTTACGCATCGCCTTTATGAATTCCAGGTCTACAGGCTTATCTACGGTTACGATATATTCTTTCTCGTGCTGATTGCCCGCGCGCAGAATCTTATTCACGATATCACCATCATTTGTAAGAAAGATCAATCCTTCAGAACGCTTATCCAGTCGGCCTATCGGAAATATCCGCGAAGAGAAATTTACGTAGTCGATGATATTGGTTTTATCTTTAAGATCGGTGGTACAGGTAATCCCCTTGTGTTTATTCAGTGCGATATACACCGTGGATTTCTTCTTTTTCAGCGGTTCCCCATCCACCTCTACTACGTCGCCGTCTTTCACCCGGTTGCCTTTCGATGCAATATCATCGTTGATGGTAACCCTGCCCTGCTCAATATATTTATCTGCTTCCCGCCGGCTGCAGAAGCCGGTGTCGCTGATGTATTTGTTAATGCTGATGTCCATATGTACGTTGAAGTCAGCCGCAATTTACTTAAATCCGGGAAAAGGAGGTGTTTAATAAAAAGCAGCCCGTTGTATGCAGGCTGCTTTTTATTTTTTATTATTTCGGGAGACAACAAATGCCTCAGTTCATACTCAGCTGCGATAAAATCGTAGGGTCCTGGATTTCCTGGTCTCTGGCCAGCAGCAGTACTTTAGATATCAGTTCTGCTGATTTTGGATCATCGTCCAGGAAAGGCAGGAATATCCGGCCACGATGCTGGGAATGTACCGGCAATATGGAAAGATACTTCCCGGGCAGCTGGTGTACGATGGCGCTTCCCAGGTGTACGCTATATTCGCCATGCTGTCCTTTGATACGGGCGTGGCTGCCGCTGACAGTCACATTATTCAGCTTAAACAGCCTGAGCGTTTCGGTCAGCAATACACTGCGCATTTCGATGGACGAATGGCTGGCTTCCGGATCTACACCGCCCACATGTGCCACGCTTACCACCAGGTCGATATCGCGCATCACTTCACTGAATATCAGCGGTGATATCTTTTCAAAAGGTACTGCCATACCTGTTTTCAGATCGAGGAATTCCAGTGTTTCCAACGTAGGGCTTTCCACTTCTCCCGGAGAGAACCAGTTTGCCAGGGCGTATATCTTGGCTGCAAAACCTTCTTTATGAAAGACCTTCTGCAGGCCTTCTTCATAATCCACCTTCCAGTGCCTGTTCTTCAGCAGGGCTACGGTTTGGCTGGGCTGCACCTGGTGGCCGGCATAGCGGCGCGAGATCGTTTTCTCTGCCAATTCATCGGCCAGTGGTACATATAATTCGCGGAATATCTGCTTAAACGGCTGCTGCAGCTGTTTGTCGAACGCATAGCGCTGATAATCGCTCCAGACCTTCAGCTGGTAAAAATCCGTGCAATGTGCGATCCGTATATGATCCGCTTCGGTCAGCTCAAACTGCTGTCCGGTGGCTGATACCAGCGCGCCGTTATGATAGCAACCATGCTTATCGCCGGCTACAAACACGAGTTTTTCCAGATGCCGCGATATGACCGGATGCCCGAACAGCTCCTGTAATTCGGCGTAGAGAAAACCATCTCCCCTGACCATTGCATCTTCCAGCGATTTCCGCGACCGGCTGAACTGTTCGCGCAGTATCTTCCTGAATGCCGTCAGCTCCTCTACTTTCTTATCCTTCTTGTATTTGGGCGGAATGGATTTCAGTTCTTTGTCGCCTTTAAACGCCACCAGATCGGCCATCCCGGTTTCATCGATGATGAGCCCAATGGTTACATCATCGTATTGCACCTGTGTTTCCTTCGACAGGATCTGCTGTACCTGCCTGGTTTCCATGGCCCATGTCAGACGCAGCGGATCAGCATAACCGGCGTTGCGGGCCAGGTTCTCCATGGCAATACGCATAGCCAGCGCCTCGCTGCTCTGGCGCTGCGCGCCGAACTGACGGCTTTCCTTCTTAAACTGCTGCAGGTAATTGTAGCGCTCCAGCAGATCTTTCTCCTGCCGGGTTTTGCTCAATGGCACCAGACCATACATTCTCAGGTAATCCTGATCACGCTTTTCTTTGATCTTTTGTGTAATTTCCTTAATCTTCAGTTCCCCGGTAATAACGTCGGCGTATAAACGTGCACGGCGGTGTTCATTGCCATCGCTGATATATTTGGCAGCGTCGTAAACAATCTGCCAGCGTGCTTTTCCTATCTCCTTATAGGCTTTCAGAAACCATTCTTTATCCACAGCACCAGCTTTAAAATCCGCCAGGTCTACCGCAGAGTAACGTGCGATCTCGCTTTCTGCTTCCGCATTCTGCTCTGATCCTCCGGAGGCTTTGGTATGCGCGTGCATCCACCAGATGGCGGAATCCAATCCTTTCCAGTTCAGGTAATTGCTGACAAAACGCTGCCACTGGGGCGCATACACCGCCGCTTCTATCAACTGCGTTTCTCCTGCTTTAATCCGTTTCATGGCAGCATCAAACGCTTCCTGTGTATCCGTTGGCGTTAGCAAACAGCGTTTCAATAGCATGCTGAATACTATTTGCCGGCTCAGTTCTTTATCTCCGTAAGTATATACATACCCTCTGTGAAGCGACGTTTTCCCAAGACCGGAAAGTAATTCCGACAGCCGGTCGATGCCGTAAATGCGATCCAGCACCTGCACAAATTTTGTCACTGGTGTAGCTGAGTCGCCGCGTTTCAGTTCTATATCCAGGAAGTGTTCCCGGACCCTGGTGTACATCTCCTTCAGGAAAGGGAAATGTTTAAAATAATCGAACCATTGGCGCCAGCGGGTGTTGGGCGCCTGCGACAACATCCGGATGTTATCCACGCTGATCAGTCCGCGATACAATTCGCTTTCGCTGATAACACCTGCTTCAAAAGCCTTGCAGAAGATCGCCAGCGGAGGCCGGTGTGTGGCCTGAAATTCAGGCCGGCCTGTAAACTGCATCCAATGGAACAGTTGCCAGGCGGGGGTTACCATCGCGTTAGTCAACGCAGGAATATCTATCGCGTTGATCATCTTGTTAAACAACGGTATCGATTGCCATCCGCCCTGGTAATACGGCCAGCCGGTAGCTTCATAATTTTTCTGCAGCACTTCTTCCGGCAGTGACGCAAAAAGCCTGGTGGTAGCGCCTATCAGGAATTCATTCTTTTCCGGGAATGGATGTATCAGGCTAAGTGCTATTAAAATTGCTGTTATCGGGCTGGCGGTACGGTGACCATATTTTTTTACGATCGTTTGCGGCGCCAGCTGTTCATAAGAAGGATAAAAATTATCAGTAAAGTCCTTCCATTTCTTGGGCAGCTCGAAAGCGTCGCCCATCAATGTATTCAGGATAAACAGATCCGCAGGAGTCAGTTGCTGCGCCTGATACCAGTTATCCCAGACTTCCGGTAAAGGATAAGACGCGTACTCCGCCTCCGGTGTTTCAAATGTATAATTGTAAGGTTTGTTCCGGTTAAATGCATTGCCGAGCAATATCTTTGAACGGCTGCCATCGTAGTATTCTACTTCATATTCATGATCGCCATGCTGCTGCATCAGTTCTGCCAGCGCTGCCAAAGCTGCTTTCATATCTGCTACCGGCCTCGAAAAGCCATAGGAATGCAGGCGGATTCTCCGGCCATATTCGTCGTCTTCCTTTATGGCAGGCAATGCAGCAGGTAATGTCAGCGCAGGATCAAACAATCCATAGCCATTGGTTTCATCAAAGGCAAGTGTACCTTCTTCTTCGCTTAATTGTTGTAACAACACTTCTTCCCGTGGTGCGATGCTTTTACGCTCCCGGAAAACGGTCCGCCATTGCCTGATATCTTCTGCGAGGCGACCTTGTTTTTTCAATTGCACAGCAATGTCCAATCCGGCCACGCGCTGTTCTCCATCTCCCTGCAGCAGCATACTGGTGGCGGATTGCAGCAGTTCACCGCGCTGGCGTAATATCAATGCAATGGCCTTGCTTCTTGCGGAAGCGCCTTTGCGTTTCAGCAATTCAACAAAGGGTTCCATTTCAGCCACATCGAACGGTTCATCATCCAGTGCATTGAACGCTATGTTGATCAGGTATTCACCTCTGTCTTTCAGCAGCCGGAAAGCAAACTTCCGCTGGAACGGCGTCAATGGCGCTGTCGCATCCTTCTTCTTCTCCCAATGGTATACGCCATGATCAGGGAATACCAAACGGGCCAGTTGTTCTTTCAGCGACAGCTCCATGGTATCGTACCAGGTCATGATCACATCCAGCCTTTCCTGCTTTTCCAGCACCAATGGCAGCATGGCCGCCAGCGCATCACTCCTGTGAATCCAGGTCGTGCGGCCGGAAAAGATGGTACCGGAAAATGTTTTCTGTTTCTCCGGTGCGCGTTGTGCGGCCTTTTGCAGGCGGTCGAACAGTTCGGGGAAATACTTATCATAGTGTGCTCCCTGGCCATGCATCAGGTTTTTGATGCCCAGCAATGCCGTTCCCAGCACCGCTTCATCTTTATCGTCCAGGGCCTCGTAAAACAGCGGCATATCCACATTGTAGTACCTCGTTTCTGCGGCGAACATCAGCGCCAGGCAACGTTTATCCGCGTTCCCTGTTCGCAGCAGCTCCACCAGCAATGGCCTGGTTTCAGCAATATCAAATACGCCCTGCGCCCAGAGCGCCATGTATACGTCTATATTGTTCGGGCTCTTCATGGCGTCGGGGATCAGCCCGGGAGACGTGAGATAGCTATGCGCTTTTTCCAGGAACTGGTTGACGGCACTTTCTTTCTCCGCTTCCCAGTTCAGTCCTGTCCAGGTATCCAGCGCGCGTACTACGGAAGAAAAGCGCGACATTTTATGATCGATCAGCACCCTGATGATATATTTAAGGGCACCAAGACTGCATTCATCCAATGCTTCGAGGATGGTTTGCCGTAATCCTTCCTGGCGCTGGGCCGCCAGTAGCAGTTGTTCCACCAGTTTCCATGCTTTCTCTGAATGGCTTGCCAGCAGTGATTTAATGATCCCGCGCGTTACTTTGCCAATGCTCTCTTTGTTATAAACTATGTCTTCTGTCAGCTGAAACACGGCGGTATTACTCAAGTCTATTGCAGCGGCCCAGATCTTGTACATCACTTCTGCCTGCAACGCCTGATCGTATCTGATCTGCTCTTCCAGGTTCAGTTGATAAGCGCTGATGGTATACCCGCCAACATAGCTGATTTTAAAGGATGACAGGCAGGTGAGCACAATAAAATTCACCTGGTTGGTGAAATATATTTCCGGATCATTCGGCGCTGTAAAGGAACGGCGGTATGAACCCCGCTGGTACATTTCATGAGGGATCCTGTTCCAGGCCAGCTTTGCAGCCGGCGCCATTTCTTCACCGTAGATGTATACCAGCAGATTCCCGGCAGTGGGGTCCTCCCAGCCAGCTGCGGGCATCAGCTCTTTGATCCTGTTATACCGGGTGGACTGATAGGTAACCATCCGGCGGAAACCATAATATACATTTTCTTTGGCTGCCTCTCTGTCGCACATCAGCAACAAGCCCAGTTCAGCGGTGGTAGCGGTCAGTAATGGATGTTGGGCTTTTCCGTTTTGCACGGCATCCAGTTCCGTGATCATTTTCTCATAATGAGCCGGCATTTCCCTGCTTGCCAGGAATTGATCTGCGTTCATAAATAAAAGGTCTTTGCTATTAATATCGGGTTAAAATTACATCTCACCAGAAGCTGCCGGCAAGAAAGGTTAACCTTATAAAGGTAATAACTGTTTCCTGGTTCAACGGAATTTTATCTGTCAGCTGCCGGATCTCCTCTTCATCTGCAAACACAGCGAATAAGCCATCTTTAAACGCCAGCAAAGCGGTTTCCTGAGCTTTACGAACGTCGGCCCTGTTCTCGTTATAAATACTGCCAAAACCGGCCTTACCGGTAGCAGCCTGACTTTCCACCTGTTCGGCAGTCAGGAATGGTAAAAGGTTTTTCTCCAATGGTTTGCTGTTGTATTCATCTACCTGCTGGCTAACAACAGCCAGTATGAATTCCTGCAGTGTTGGGTTAACTCCCAGGTCAGTAATTTCAATCACCCGTTTATCAATGAGCGCATGTTTCCTGCCTGGTTGTTTTACACTAATCGTTATTTGCATGTCAACATCACTTTGGGTCCGGGCAAAGCTAAGGTAAAATCTGCGGTATCCAAATAATAATGCTTTGATGTTTAATAGCGGCACCGTAACTTGTTCACCGCAAAAACTGCCAGCCCCTTTTCCGATATGAAAAAGCTGCTATACCTGACCTCCGGCCTGTTGCTGCTGTATTGCCAACTGACAGGCCAGACACTTCTTCCGTATATACTCAATGGCGCCGCAACCCAGCGCACGTGCAACTGCTATGTACTAACACCGGACCAGCTCAATACCAGCGGAACTGTCTGGAACAAGAATAAAATAAATCTGGATCAATCGTTCAACTATGTGTTTGATGTTAACCTCGGCAGTAAACATAAGGATGGCGCAGATGGCATTGGTTTCATCCTGCAAACACAAGGCACCAACCTGGGTGCTTCCGGCGGTGGACTTGGCTTCAAGGGCATTTCTCCCTCACTGGGGGTGCTGATTGACACTCATCAGAACCGTGAATACAATGACCCCGCCTATGATCACCTGGCCATACAAATAAACGGAGACCTGGATCACAACAGCCCGAATAATGTGGCCGGCCCGGTGACAGCGCTTAAGGACAATGATATCATTACAGATGGGCAATGGCATCTGCTCCGGATCAGCTGGGATGCCAACAGGAAGCATATGGAAGTGTACATGGATAAGGCGCTGCGATTATCGCTCGATAAAGATATTGTCAAAGATATCTTCAATGGTAACCCGGAAGTATTCTGGGGTTTTGCCGGATCCACCGGGGCTTTATCCAATCTGCAGCAGTTCTGTGCAGCCTTGCGCCCGGCCTTCGGCTTTAACGACGGGCAGGTATTCTGTGATGGTGTGCCTGTACAATTTCAGGATAATTCAAGTTCTTTCGGCACCATTACCCGCTGGTGGTGGGATCTGGGCGATGGCACCACCACCAGCGTTCCTCAGCCCCCTGCACATACTTACCCCGGCGCCGGCCATTATACCGTGCGGCTGGTCATAGAAGACAACAGTGGTTGCCGCTCCGATACACTCAATGCCCCCTTCACCGTAGGCTCCATACCTGTAGCGGACTTCGGGCCCAATCCGTTTTGCCTGGGTACCCATACGCAGATGAGCGATAAATCTACCGTTCAGGTAGGCACGCTGCAACAGTGGAAATGGGACTGGGATGATGGCAGCAGTAGTAATCAGCAGAATCCAGCTCCTCCTTTTAAAACTACCGGTACCAGAAAAGTAAAGCTTAGTGTAATCACGCAGGAAGGTTGCAGCAACGCAACCGGGAAAAATATACTGGTAGCCAATACGCCGCAGGTAAGCGCAACCAGTACGGATGTATGCCTGGGCAATACCACCGACTTCAACGCATCCAATCTTACGCCGGGCACGCCCATTGCCGGCTGGTACTGGAACCTGGGCAACAACAGTACCGCGGAAGGCCAGCAGGTGAGTTATAAATACGCAGATACCGGCTACTACCGGGCACAGCTATACGCAGTTAGTACAGAAGGATGTCAATCTGCCATAGCAGCAGCACCAGCCAGGGTAACAGCAGTGTACGCACGCCCGGGCAGCGATACTATCGTAGCGACGGGGCAACCCCTGCAACTACGTGCCCAATGGACCGATCCACGGATTAGCTACCAGTGGTCGCCGGCCACAGGGCTGAACGATCCATACATCGCTGATCCTGTAGCCGTACTGCAAAAAGATCAGCAGTACCGGCTTACGCTTACGTCGCCGGAAGGTTGTACCGATCAGGCATCTGTTAATGTTAAAGTTTATAAGGGACCGGAATTCTATGTTCCGAATGCATTTACGCCGAACGGCGATGGGCGCAACGATTTGTTCCGCGTCATAGCAGCCGGTGTGCCCACGCTTGATTTCTTCTGCATTTGGGACAGATGGGGACAGGAAGTTTACCGCAGCAATACCCTGCCTGGCGGCTGGGATGGCCGCTGGCAGGGGCAACCAGCTCCCACAGGCACCTATGTATGGATGGTGCAGGGAGTTGATTATACCGGCCGCCGTTTCAGCAGAAAGGGCACGGTAACGCTTATACGATAATTATGTCAGCTGATCGGCCACACCTTTGAGGAGTTCATAAGAATACAGGCGGCAATCCTGATCGTAGATATGTGCCGTAGCCATCAGCTCATCAACCTGCGTATCGTCTGCAAAGCGCTGTAGTCCCGCCTGCACGGTAGCAGGGCTGCCTATGAAAGAGTAAGTCATCATATGACGGGCCTGTGCTTCTTCATATTCGTTCCATATCCCCTCCATACTATCAACCGGCGGTCCCATTTTACGCAGCTTTCCACGAATAATATTGAGGAATAGCTGATAGAAGGAAGTAGCCAGTCTGTTGGCAACAGCATCGGTATCAGCAGCAACCACGTTCACACAGGCCATGGTATAAGGCGCCTGCAGAAATTCGGAGGGTCTGAAATGTTGCCGGTAGATTTTCAGGGCAGCATGCAGGTGTGCCGGTGCAAAATGACTGGCAAAAGCATAAGGCAGGCCCATAGCAGCCGCCAGATAAGCGCTGTCGGTGCTGGAACCTAATATCCAGATGGGAATATCAAGCCCTTCACCCGGAATAGCCCTTACAGCGCCTGTATGATTATCGAAAGACAGGTAATGCTGCAGTTCCTGTATTTGTTCGGGGAAATTGTTGGCAGCGCCGAGGTGGTCGCGTCGTAATGCCCTTGCAGTAACCTGATCGGTGCCGGGCGCTCTTCCCAGTCCCAGGTCTATTCTGCCGGGATACAACGATTCCAGCGTACCAAATTGCTCCGCCACTATCAGCGGCGCATGGTTGGGCAACATAATACCACCGGAACCTACCCTGATGGTGTTGGTACCTCCGGCTATATATCCCAGTAAAACTACCGTGGCAGAGCTGGCCACGCTGATCATATTATGGTGTTCCGCCATCCAGAAGCGTTTGTAGCCCAGTTTCTCAACATGTTGCGCCAGCCTCATACTGTTCTTAAATGAATCTGCGGGTGTCTGTTCTTCCAATACCGGCGCCAGGTCTAATACCGACACGGGTAGCTTTGATTCTTGCTTACTCATACTTCAAAAATGTTTTGGGAGTGAGAGCTGCAAATTTACGATAATGCATCTCACGGGAACGACCTGATATACTTCAGGTAAGCACGTTCGTTTATTGCTTATTTTTGGGACAATTATATACGGTATGTTGCGCGAAATTGATGCCTGGTTTGAATCACAGCAGGAGCCTGCCAAAAGTTGCCTGCTGGCACTAAGAGATCACCTGAGAAATTATGATCCTCATATCACCGAAGCATGGAAATATAAAATGCCTTTTTTCTGTTACAACGGGAAAATGTGTTGCTATCTGTGGATACATAAACAATTACATCTCCCTTACATCGGAATAGTGGAAGGCAAACATATTTCCCATCCGCAGTTGCAGCAGGAAAAGCGGGCACGGATGAAGATACTGCTCATAGATCCTGCTGAAGACATTCCAATGGATATCGTAAACGACGTACTGGATAAAATGCTGTATTTCTATGCGTCAAAAAAACAATAATACTATGCTCGAAAATTTGAATTGATTATCCGAAATAAAAATCCTACATTCATAACTGCACTAAAAACATTTTCTTATGTCATGGTTATGGTCCATAATTATTGGCGGCATCGCCGGTTGGCTTGCCGGTAAAGTAATGCGTGGTGAAGGATTTGGTGTGATTGTCGATATTATCGTAGGTATCGTCGGCGGATGGCTCGGCGGATGGATCTTCGGACTGCTGGGCTTACATGCTGGCGGCAAAATTGGTGCATTGGTTGTTGCTTTTATTGGAGCAGTTTTGTTAATCTGGATTATCCGTCTGGTTAAGCGGGGGTAATAGTACCCGGAGCCCCGGTTTTCACAACTTTTTATTTTGTCAGGCGCCCCACTCGGGGTGAAAGAGCATTGTTCTCTTAAGGGTGAACGATGCTCTTTTGAGGTTTTGTTGTTTGCCTGCTATAAGAGCGTGTTTACGGGAATTTGAATGTTTTCTTTCTGGCATTGATCATATTGATTGACTTAATACTCTCACTACGTGTTAGCTTATTGCCCAGATCCTGGCCATTTTGCAGAAATGGTATTTCTTCTTTTGTCGCATATTTCCGGAAAACCCTAAACCAGCTTTCACAGCTACAATATTTGTCAAATATCCGTTTGAGAAAATCCAACAGTTCCTCCCTTGTTCCGAATCCTCCTTTCGCCGGCAATCCCGCTATCAGCAAAGCGCTCTCAAATCTATATACCTCCAGCCGCTTCCTCAGCCATGTGGAAATATCCCAGGTACTTGCATATGCAAGGGTTACTGCCGGGCCACATTTAACAGAATCATTGAGATCTTCACGGTCCAACAACGCAATGACCACAGCAGGATCAAAAGCCTCCTTTGCAGCTATCAGCGAACGAACCAATATATCACCGGTACCAATATGTTCTGTATAAATATCCGGCAGCCATTTCAGTATAATGGTTACTTCTTCGGGTTGCAATTCTTTTTTCCGGAAAATATAATTAACATCATAATATGAAAAGCCTGCGGCTTCAAGCTCTCCTATCATTCTTCTTTGTATCTGTCCCATAGGTTCCTAAAGATATCACTCCATCTCCAATATAATAAAAAAAGGGGTGGCAAGACTACCTCCCCTTTCATATTTTAACCATATCCTATGAAAAACCTGATATAAAGGTATACATAGGATTATTTCTTTTCCAGTCAACTTCGTGAACGCATGATTATTCTCCGCGAATGCGTGAAATCAGCGCCTGTTAACCGTTCATTAACAACCATGCAAGCGTCTGCGTCCCAAGGTTTTAATTACCCAACGTCTTCAACGCGAGGTACGACATCAGTCCGGCGCCGGTTTCCAGCGCAGTTTCATCCGCATCAAAGGTAGCCGTATGAAGCCCTGAAGTAATACCCCGGGGTTCATTACGCACGCCCAACCGGTAAAAGCAGGCATCCGCCACCTGGGAATAGGAAGCAAAATCTTCTGCTGCCATCCAGATATCCAGATCCACTACCTGTTCATCGCCCAGGTACTCGCGGGCATAATCCCTGCTGGCGGCGGTGATCCTGTCTTCGTTAATCAGCACCGGGTACCCACGTACAATTTGAATATCGCAGGAGCCTTCCATGCTTTCCGCCAGGGAGACAGCCATTTTGCGGATCTTCTCATGCGCAGCCGTACGCCAGGTTTCATCCAGTGAACGGAAGGTTCCTTCCAGTTTCACTTCATCTGGAATCACGTTGCTGGCGCCACTCGCGATCATTTTGCCGAACGACAATACGGAAGGCGACAATGGATTGGCACGGCGGCTAACGATCTGCTGGAGCGCAATAACCATATGGCAGGCTATTACCACCGGATCTATACCCAGGTTGGGCATTGCCCCATGTCCTCCTTTTCCTTTTACAGTGATATAGATCTCATCGTTGCTGGCCATGTAACAACCAGAACGGAATCCGACCTTGCCTGCCGGTAGTTCAGGCATCACATGCTGGCCAAGGATCTGCTGCGGTCGGGGGTTCTCCAGTACACCGGCTTTGATCATCAGACTGGCTCCACCCGGAATCACTTCTTCCGCTGGCTGAAAAATAAATTTTACGGTACCTGAAAATTCATTTTTCATCCTGCTCAGTATACCGGCAACACCCAGCAATGAAGCAGTATGTACATCATGTCCGCAGGCATGCATCACCCCATTATTCTGTGAGCGATACGGTACCTCATTTAATTCCTGAATGGGCAGGGCATCGATATCGGCCCGAAGGGCCACTATCCTGTCCGATGAACCAGCACCACCCTGCAATAAAGCAACAATACCGGTATCGGCCATCCTCTCGAAGGGAATACCCAATGCCTGCAGCTTTTCTTCCACAAAAGCCGCTGTCTGGTACTCACGGTACGAAAGTTCTGGATGGGAATGAAGATGACGCCTGTTGGCAGTGGCTTCTCCCGCTATTCCGCTGGCTAATTGCCGGATTCTTTCTTTAAGCATGTAATAACAATTTTTTTATGCTGTCCTGTGATAAAAATTCCTTTACAAAATTATCATCGGTCAGGTGAGGATATGCCGCTGTTACCCGATCTATTTCCGCTGCCTGCCCCGGAGAAAGCACTTCGTGATCTTCCAGGCACCAGGTTCCTTCCATCAGTCCCTGCCTGCGCAACACTTCATGGATACCGGCTATAGATCCGCGGAAAGCGTGGGAAGGATCAAAGATGGCAGCATTCATATCTGTTACCGCAATCCCCTCCTTCAGCAACTCACCCGCCCCTTTATAATCTTCAAGTATACAATTTTTTATCCGGGCAAACAGGGTTGTTACCTGTTTAGTCCATACAGACCAATGTCCGAGCAGCCCTCCGGCGAATCCTTTTTCTACGATACGCCCGTTGACATTAAACCGATAGGTAGTGAGCAGATCCGCCACAATATTGTCGTCGTTCCCCGTATACAACGCTATCTGTTCCGGCCGGGACGAGCAGGCCACTGCCCTGACCACGTCGAGTGTCTGATAGCGGTTAAACGGCGCTGTTTTAATTGCTTTCACATTTGGGATCTCCACCAGCTGCTCCCAGAAGGAATAGCTGAAAATACGGCCCCCTACTGATGGCTGCAGATAAAAACCAAATACAGGTATCAGCACCGCCACTGCCCGGACGTGTGCCAGCAATTCTTCTTCCGTTTTATCCTGTAAACCGCCCAGGCTCAGCAAGCCGATATGATAACCATATTTCAGTGCCAGCCGGGCTTCCTCAAGCGCCTGCGGAGTGGGACCGCAGATGCCCGCCACCTTGATAAATGGCCGTTGCAGGCCTGCCGCTTCAATTTCTTCCGCAGCGATGCGTAATACCGCTTCCAGCAGGTTGATATCGGGGCGCCTAATGGCAAACTGTGTGGTATGCACGCCCACGGCTACTCCACCCACACCACTGGCGATGTAATAACGGGTTAGCAGGCGCTGCCTGTTCTCGTTGAGCTGCCGTTGCTCATTCAGCGCCAGCGGATGCGCAGGAATAATAGTGCCGCCGTATAATAACTGTGCTATGTCTTTTTCCATCATCATTGTTTTAAAATTGTCCTTCTCTTTCCTGGAAATGCGTGGCTTTACCTGTAGTGCGTCCGCCTTCATCCAGCCATGCCGCGGTGAGTCCGATCATTTGTTTCAGGGATACCTGCGGATAACCGAACAGGCGGAAACTCTCTGCGGCGTTGCTGAGCAGGGCGGTAGACTGCTCTTCATTTTCAAACAGCGGCTGCCTGCCGAAGATTTTTCCGAATTCCTTAGCAATCCATCGCACCGGCGCTGTTTCAGGCCCGGTGATGTTCAGCAGCTTCGAAGGCACGCTGCAATGCAACAGGCTACGCAATGCCATCTCATTGGCATCTCCCTGCCAGATCACGTTCACATGCCCCATCCGGATATCAATCGGCCGGCCTTCTTTGACCGCCTTTGCGATTTCCAGCAGCACACCATATTGCAGATCGTTCGCATAATTGAGCCGGTAAATAAGCACCGGGGTATCGTATTTTCCTGAGAAATGCTGAAAAATGCGTTCCCGGCCCAGGCAGGATTGCCCGTATTCGCCTACCGGCGCCGGTGCCATGCTTTCATCCGCCCCGCCCGAAGCCACTGGCGTAAAGGGATACACATTACCGGTAGAGTATACCACTATGCGGGAATGTTTATATTTTTCCGCTACACGCCCGGGCAGATAAGTATTCATGGCCCAGGTGAATGCTTCCTTGCCGGTAGTACCAAACTTGGTACCCGCGAGGTATAGCACATTTTTCACGTCGGGCAGGGCCTGCAAATCAGCGTCGTTCATCAGGTCGGCCGCGATAGTTTCCACACCATAGGATGCCAGCTGTTCTTTCAGACCAGGCTCGGTTAAACGGGATACCCCGATCACACGTTTTGAAATGCCTGCTTTGTCAATGGCCTGCTTCGCCAGTTTCGCCAAACTGGGTCCTATTTTTCCTCCTACGCCGAGGATGAGGATATCGCCGTCAATGGCTGCCATATCCGATACTAATGCTGCCGAAGGTTGCAGCAGCTTGTCCACCAGTTTTTCCAGTTCTTTCATATGTTGTTATTTTTTTTCGGGAGATGAGTACGCACGCAGATTCCCTGGCGGCAACCTATGCCCCGCCTCCGGTTATCAAACCAGCGTGTCTGTTGTTTATTTTATTGAATAGCGCAGCGAAGCTGCATACCTGTTACATTTTTTCGATGACTTTTTTTTCCGTAGATAATACTGTAGCAACGCTATGCTGTTGACCCCAGCTTCTGAGTTTATAACCATAAAATGCGTAAAACATCAGGTAGAGATAACAGGGAAACAATACCCAGTAAGCCAGGCGAACATTATACACATCCGCCACCAGGCCATATATCACCGGCAACACAGCGTTGCCGCATAACCCCATGATCATGACAGAGGCGCCCAGCTTCGTAAAGCGCCCCAGTCCATCCAGCGCCAGTGGCCATATACCGGCCCATACCAATGAATTGGCGAAACCCAGCATCACCACAAACCAGATAGAAATATCTGTTGTATGCCCCAGCAATGTCACTTCTCCATGCAGGTAAATAATTCCCAACGTAAACATCGCTCCTAATACAGTACATATCCGCAATGCAACGGCCTGGCTGATTACCCGCGGAATCAACACAATGCCCAGCAGGTAACCGCAGATGGTCACAAACAGCGTATATGAAGGAAATGTTTTCGCCTCCAGCAACGGAATATGCATCGATCCTGCATAACCGATGATGGTATCTATTGCCACTACCTGTGTACCCACATGCAGGAAAATGGCCAGCGCTCCCAGTATCAGATGAGGGAACCCGAAAATGCTGGTCTTGCCGGCATTAGCAGAAGCTACAGCTTTATCTTCATGCTCGGTATCTATTTCCGGCAACGGCGAAAATCTTACCAGGCAACCCAATCCGAACAATACCGCCGACACTACCGCATAAGGCGCTATCACCCGGCGGATCAATGCGTCCAGTACCGCGGCGCGCGCCTCACCTTTCATCGTTGCCAGTTCTTTGAACAGATTGCCATCCGTTGCCTTCAGGATCACCGCAGCGAAGATCAGCGGCGCAATGATGCCAGCGCCCTTGTTACAGATCCCCATGATGCTGATGCGCGCAGCTGCACTCTCCTTCGGGCCCAGTATCGTGATGTATGGATTGGCGGCCGTTTGTAACACGGCCAGTCCAAGGCCGATGATAAACAATCCGGCCAGAAATATTTCGTAAGTACGTGTATACGCTGCCGGTAGAAAAATCAGCGCACCCACCGACATTACCCAGAAGCCGATCATCATGCCTTTCTTGAAACCTACTGCTTTCAGCAGATAGGAAGCCGGTACCGACATAAAAAAATAGGAGATATAGAATGCAAAAGCCACCAGGTAGGATTGGAAATTGCTCAACTCACAGGCTATCTTGAAATATGGTATCAGGATAGCATTTACCCAGGTCACGAAACCAAAAACAAAAAAGAGTAATCCCACCATCAATATGGAAATAACCGTATCTCTTTTGCTGAGCGAGCCTGCTGTTACCGTGGCAGTGCGTTGTTTCATCGTCCGTTTTTTTAAGCTATAGTGTAGGTTCCCATCCCGGCTGGTATTCCCTTTGCCAGAATTTTTGTGCAGCTTTATCGTTCAGGATATGCCCGTTTGTAGCATCTATGTGCAGGGCATTCCCCGAGCGCAACGCAATGTTCCCCAGCTGACATAACAAAGTGCTTTGATGGCCTCCTGTTATGTCAGCATTTAACGCAGTGCCTTTGCGTATGCCATCGAAGAAATTGCGGATATGCAGCGCATCCAGGCTTTCCGCCGGATTGGTCAGGTTGCGCGGATCTATGATATCTTCGTTCTTCACTGTTTTCACTACTTTATTATCCAGGTCAAAAACCGTATAGGCGTTACCGTCAATTACCAGCGATCCTTTTTCTCCGTAGAAAATCACGCCTACAGAAGTACCTTCTTCTGTGCGGCCGTTGCAGCTGCGTCCTTCCCATACCATGCTGGTATTATTCGGAAATTCCAGGGTGATCACCTGCGTATCGGGCGTTTCCCAATCGTCTTTATAACGGTAACGGCCCCCCGCAGAAGTAACCCTGACAGGATACTCCACTCCCAGCCCCCAGCGCATGAGGTCTACCATATGCGTGCCGTTGTTCAGCGCTTCGCCGGTGCCCCAGTTCCAGAACCAGTGCCAGTTGTAATGCAACAGGTTATCTTTGAAGGCGCGGCGTGGCGCCGGTCCCTGCCAGAGATCGTAGTTAAGCCATTCCGGTACCGGCGCTTCCTTTCCGAAGCCGATCGATAGACGGTTGTTGGTATACCAGCCTTTCGCGAAATACGCACGACCGATCGTACCTTCTTTTACTTCGCGGATTGCGGCCACCACATTGGGCCACGACCGGCGCTGATTCCCCATCTGGATCACTCGTTTGTATTTACCGGCTACCTGTACCAACAGTTCTCCTTCATGCGGATTATGACTGCAGGGTTTCTCCAGGTATACATGTTTTCCGGCCTTCGCTGCAAGAATCGCAGCAGGAGCATGCCAGTGATCAGGCGCTGCGATCACCAGTGCGTCCAGGTCTTTATTCTCCAATGCCTTCCTGAAATCAGGCACGGCTTTAGGCTGCGAGTGCTGCAGCTTATTAACGGCGTCGATACATTTAGCAGCAGCACGAACATCTACATCCGATACTGAAATGATTTCACAGTCCTGTTGCTTTGCATAATTGCTCGCCAATGCAAAACCCCGGGAATTCACCCCCATCATACCAACCCTGATCCGGTCGTTTGCTCCTAATATGCGTGCATAGCTTTTAGCGCTCATACCTGGTATCAGTCCGCCTATGGCGATAGCGGCCGTTCCCTGCGCCGTCTTCCTGATAAAATCTCTGCGGGAGGATGTCATATGGTCAATTATTTTTTAAGTTGTTCTTTTGCGTTTCGGAACATCTCTTCGAGCTTCACCGGTTCACCATTTCGTTTCCTGCTTTCGGCAGCTGCTTCCATGAATGCCAGTATCTCCAGTGTTTCTTCGGGTTTCACTGGTGGCACGCCTGTTCTGAAGAAAGCGGCGATCTGTTGTACGAGGCCGTCATAGCCTTTGAAAGGCCCTAACGGCATTCCTCCTTTTTCACCGAATACATGGCCGCCGTAATCGTCGGGCCCCGAGCGCGTGCCGCGGAAAGTACCGATACGGTCGGCGTCCCACGTGCCTACCACCACATCTGCACCCGGTGTATAGAAACGAGTAACCGTAGTACAACCTGTGCCCATCACCGTATACAGGGTTTCCACGCCGTGAATACCATACCAGAACAGATCGGAATGCGTTTTTTCCATAGGTGCCGGGCTATAGGTATCGGCGCCGAGCACCCTGCCTATTGCGCCTTCTTTCGCTACCTTCTGCGCACTCTCCATGAAACGCAAAGAAGATGCTGAAAATACCGGTGCCTGATGTTGCTGCGCCAGCTCAAAGATCTTCATGGCATCCACCAGGGAGGCAGCCATTGGCTTATCGATAAATACTTTTTTGCCTGCTTTCAGCGCCGGTGCCGCCTGCGCCAGGTGAGGCCGGCCATCATTGGATTCCACCAGCACCGCATCTACCTGTGCCAGTAGCGCATCCATGGAGTCGACAATGGTTACTCCCATCTTCCTGATCTCCTCTGTAAACCCCGGAAGGCGTTGCTGATTATGGGCTATATCCGGACTGGTCTGCGGAAACGCCGCCACTATCTTCATTCCTTCCAATCCGGGTACTGGCACCGGGTTGTTGAATGCCTTCGTAAATGCAACAGCATGGCTGGTATCCAGCCCGATGATGCCAATCCGCAGATCTGCGGCCGGCTGCGATGCAGCAAGGCTGCTGAGTGGTCCCAGGCTTCCCAGTAAACCAGCTCCTACGCCGGTAATGGCGGTATTACGGATAAAACTGCGCCTGTTGATGTTTGCTTTCATGATATGGATATTTGATAGCAGTTATTCCAATCGTTTTGCTATTGACAATGCATGTGTAGTGGTATAATATTTTGCCAGCATTCCCGGCACTTCCCAGGCTGGCATACTGCCTGTTTTTACATACTCCAGGAACTGTGTCATCACCTTGCTGAACAGCGCTTCATGCTTTTTAATATAGTGCCCGGGTATCACTACCTCCCAGCTCTTCCCCGCCGGCTTCAGCGCGATGCCTGGGTAGCTGCTTTCCAGTTTTGCAAAAGCTGCCTGTAACTGACTCGTATAGCCGGCACCGGTAGTCGCCGGTTCTATATACAATACCGGCTGGTATTGCTGCTCCTTATCCTGGCGTATTACCAACGCTGCTTTACTGCCCTTCAACAAAGAGTAATGTGTGTCTCCTCCTCCTGCCGGAGCTTCGTAATCCCATTGCACCGAAATGCGCGCATGCACACCCCGGATCGTATAATCGAATGCTCCATTGGCATATACTTTCAACAGACTGTCTTTGCCCGTTACTTCTTTCAGTGCAGGTGAAAACTGTGATTCACCGGTTATTTCACTGTATTGATGCAGGTTCAGCACCGTGGGCCACGTGGTAGCGGAATCTACGTGAATATCTTTCCGGTAATCGAGTACCTGCCCGGGGAAACAGGTCCACTGCACCAGGTCTGCCAGGTGCGTGGTCACATCTGTAATCCCTTCTCCCTGCTGCCTTACATCCATATACCAGGATGGACGCACGAGGTTACGGCCGGCGACTGTTTTTTTGAAATGGTGTACACTTTTTTTGATGACAGCGGGATCAGCCTGGCTGCCTTGCTGCAGGGTACCGAATAGCTCCGGCAAAAGCGACAACTCTCTTTGTAATACATTATGGATCTCATAACGCTCGGTCATGATATCATACAATTGCGTCTTATGCGCTGCGGCCTCCCTGAATGCCGTCTGCAGGGAATCGAACCCCGCTGCGTCAATTGCCATTGGCTTATCCGCCAGTACATGCATGCCTGCATGTACAGAACGGCCGATATACATCGGCTTCAACCGGTTATTGCCGGCGAGTATAACAATATTTCCGAGAGGACATTGCAACATCTGCTGCAGATAATCTCCGCCGGTGTATACTTTCGTTCCCCAATGTACTGCCGGACTATCCTGCCGGTTATAGGCTGCCACCCGCTGCAAATACTGATCCAGTTCGGGACCACCCGGGGCATATACCTGTATGACGGTATCGATCCCCGGATACATCTGTTGCTGTACCAGCGATGCGTGGAAATGGCCAGGATCCAGTGCGATCAACTGCATGGTAGCTTTTTTTTCTGGTTGATGTGTACAGGACAACCACAATGTGGCAATACCTATAAAAGTAATGTTTTGTCTCATCCGGTTATTTTTTTTACCGAGAACGTTACCGGTCTTTTTTTCCCTTTACCTCGCTGATGGTGCGTGCCGGTATACTGTCGGCATGATTGCTCCAACTCTGACGAATATACGAAACAACTGCGGCCAGATCACTATCCGGCAGGAAGCCGAAGGCAGGCATCTGTTCGCCATATGGACTGTTCTTTGCTTTTGCGGATCCCGTACGCCCAAACACCACCGTGCTGATCAGCGGCGCCGGCGCACCTGTAACAAAAGCGTTGTTACTGAGCGCCGGGAATGAACCAGGCACGCCCTTTCCATCCGGTTTATGGCAGGCCTCGCAATAGTTTTTATACAACATGGCCCCTTTAGACGCCGCCACCGCCGGTGTTTCTGATGCCTTTAGTACCGGAATACCTGCGGGGATCTTTGCTGTTCGCTTCAGGGCTGCCAGCCGGATAATGCGATCATCATGCGGCAATGGAAATCCTTTTCCGGGATTCCAGTCGCGGTTACTGGTAGCCACATACACATCCCCTTCAGGAGAAATGCAGATATCACGTAAACGGCCGTACGTACCGGCGAAATAAATCCGTTCTCCGGAAATAGCATCCTGTGCTGTATTTAGCGTGAGTACTCTCAGACTGGCGGCTTTCAATGTGCCCAGCAATATACAATTATGCCATTCGGGTATTTTGTTTGAATAATAATAATCCACTCCGGCGGGCGCGATAGTAGGTGTCCAGGCTTTCAGCGGCGGCGTGAAAGGAAATGAATCTGCATAAGCTTTTTCATCCTGCCGATCGGCATATCCTTCCACTCCGGGCCAGCCATAGAAGGCCTTTTTCCGTATAAGATTTACTTCATCGTCTGTTGCATCACCATGCTCTGATGCAAACAAATTGCCCTGTGGCGTAAATACGAGGCCCTGAATATTACGATGTCCGCGCGACCATACCGGGCTGCCTGCATAAGGATTATCAGCAGGAATGCTGCCATCGAAATTCAGGCGCAGTGTTTTACCATTCAGGGAAGCTGTATCCGGCGCGTTATTGCCATTAGCCGCATCTCCGGTGGAAAGAAATACTTTGCCATCGGAAGAAACGGCAACCCTTGATCCATTATGTCCGGTATTCCCGGGCAACTCCAGCAATACCTTTGGGTCTTTCAGCGTATCGGCGGTGTAAGTGTAGCGAACGAGTCGCGATACAATGGAGGAATCCGGGTTCATATGTGTGTAGTCAACAAAAACAAAAGGCTGGGATTTATCCGGTGAGATGGCCATGCCCAGCAACCCCAGGGTACGCTGCCGGTAGACCTCCGGAATATGCAGCAATTGTTTTTTTATACCTGTGTGTGGATCTACTTTACTAACAGTGCCGCTTTGTTCTGTAAACCAGATCTGGTTATCCGGCCCCCACGCAATTTCCCAGGGCACATTCAGATCTGAAATCACGGTGCTGATGCCCACGCGGGTACTATCCAGTTCCAGTACGGCTTCCAGGGGTTGTTCAAATGCAGGTGACTGTCTGCAGCTGTGTGCAAAGCAAAAGATACCTGCCGACAAAAGCAGCCCTGTAGTTGTTCTTTTCATGAGATCAGGTATTGATAAAATGTCTTCCTAAAAAAATAAAGTAATGGCATTACTAACAGCCAGCCCCAACATGATCAGCAAACCTATTATACCAGCAATATTGGCGAACAGGCTGTTTTTCAGCGGGCCCATGATACGCGCATCATTAGCCACCAGGAACAAAGCCACACCGATGAAGGGCACAATAAAAATAGTTACCGCCTGGGCCAGCACAATCAACTGCAGGGGCAGTTTTCCGAATATAATAGCCACACTGGCGCCAATGAGCATAATAACGGCAATGAATACACGTACCATTTTAGAACTTAGCTGTCCACCGAAGCCAAGGGCATCTCCCAGCAATGTTCCTCCTAATGCAGCGTTGCCAAGCAGTGACGAAAAAGAGGCACCGAACAGGCCTACCAGGAATAGCCCCGAAGCGGCATTTCCGAATACAGGTTCCAATGCCTTCGCCATATCGGTAGCAGTATTGATCTTTATACCTGCCGGATGCAGTACCGTAGCTGCGCAGATCATCACTGTAGCGCTCATGAAGCCAAGGATGAGCATGCCGGGCAGGGTTTCCTTACCGGTTTGTACAACATCGGGGCGCAGCCGCTTGCGTTCCTGCACCAGATATGACTGATAGATAGCCCCTACGATAGAAAAACAGGAAGCCATAAAAGCGATGATCAGTTGCTGGGATCCCGCGGGCACCGTTGGTGTAAAACCTGCTGCAATATCAGTTACAGCAGGCTTTGTCAGCGCCATGGTAACAATGAAAGCAAACAACATCATGATGATGAGCGCGATCATGATCTTTTCCAGTTTCTTATAAAATCCGCGGAAGAAGAGGATACCGATGCCGAGTAGGTTACACACCACAATCCAGATGGTTTTGGAAGTATGGGTGGCTTCCGCCAGTGTAATACCGGCGCCGATAGAATTACCTGCCTGAAAAGATGCCGTTACCAGGAACACTCCAACGCCAATGCCTATACGAGCAGGCATCCCCCACTTGCTGCTGATGGTACTGAGCAGCGACTGATTGGTGGCGATGCCCACCCTTGCTGCCATTGTAGTGAAGATGATCATAAAGAAGATGGCCACCGCCACCATCCACAAGAGGGAAAAACCATAGCGGGCGCCCATGATAGAAGCGATGGTTACCTTGCTGGGGCCAAACACCAGGGCAGCCGTGATCAGGCCGGGTCCGAGTGATTGCAGCCATGCGCGCGACCGGCGCGCTGCCGTTGGCTTTGATATCATTTCTGCTGTTGACATATCCTGTATTTAAGCAAATCTTATGTAGAAGAATAATACAATGGCGGTGATGATGGCCCACCAGATGGTGGGATTGCGCCAGCCCCGTTGCATTGCCAGCTGATCCGGCGGCAGCGAAAGACTGGCCCTGCTCCATATCAGCCCTTTCAACTCAGCTTCCGGCTTAGGTTTTGTCACGAAACTCACCAGTATACATAACACTACACAACTCCAGAACACGATGCCTGTTCTGTTGAAAAAAGGTATGGATGGATACATGATTTCCAATGCCACCGATAATGGAATAGTAAGTATCCCCGCGGCCAGTGCACCTGCATGGGTAGCTCTTTTCCAGAGAATGCCGATCAGGAACATAGCCGCAATACCCGGTGTAAAAAGTCCGTAGGCATTCATCAGGTAGAGAAACACCGGTTTGTTGGAATGTGTGAGGAATAAACCTGTGCACAGAATACCTATTACGATAATAACGGCGCCGGCTATACGTCCGAAACGTACCGCTTCTGCTTCCGTTGCCTGTTTGCGGATATATGGCAGGAAGATGTCGACCGTCAGGATGGTAGTGCAGGAGTTAATAGCTCCGGAGAGATGCGACATGACCGCCGCAATCAGTCCTGCCATCACGAGTCCCACCAATCCTGAAGGCAGTAGTTTTTCTACCAGCGTCGGGAACAGCAGATCTGGTTTCTCCAGATGCGGGAACAGTTTGGGCGCCACCAATGCCGGTACCGTGATGATGATGGGCACCAGGAATTTCAGGTAATCGCCGAACACCACGCCCATGCGTGCATGCCACTCGTTCTTTGCCGCCATCACCCGTTGTACGATGAACTGGTTGGTAGCACAATAAAAAACACTGATGCAGAGTACGCCCCCGAGGTACATCGTCCACGGGAAATCCGGATCATTGGCCGGCAGGATCAGGTCCCAGTCTTTCATGGTATCAGTGATCGCCGATACCCCGCCTGCAGCGCGCACGGTGGCAATCGTCAATGCCAGGCCCCCCAGCACCAGCACAATCAGCTGCAACATTTCCGTCCATATAACGGCCCGTAAACCGCCGGCTATCGTATAGATCCCGGTAATAACGGCCAGTATCACCACGCTGGTCATGACGGAAATTCCCAACAGGGAATGCAGCGATAAGGCACCCAGGTATAGTACAGCGCTGATTTCCACCAGCACGTAAGTCAACAGGATCAATCCCGCATAGGTAGCCCGCGCTGCCGTACCATAGCGTCGTTCCAGGAATTCAGGTACTGTATAAAAACCATTCCTGATATAGAAAGGCAGGAACATCCATAGCAGCGCATTAAATCCCATCAGGATAGCGCCCCACTCCATGGCGATGGCTACAAATCCGCGGCTGTAAGCCACGCCCATAGCACCTACCAGGTGATGACTACTGATATTGGCAGCGATAATACTGCCCCCTATCATCCACCAGGGTAGCTTATCTCCTGCAAGGAAATAATCGCGCTTGGTCTGCTTTCCCTTGCGGGAAGCGTATAAGCCCAGGCCTATGACACCCAGGATGTATAGGCCAAAGATAACAGCATCTAAAACGGTCAGGTTCAGGTTCATGTCGATTGGATCATTCGTTTGGAAATAGCTGCTGTTGTTGTTGTCAATAATTCCAGTGCGCCGGATGCGAAAGGTGTCTGCCATACGGCATAACTCTGCCGGCTATACGCAGTTTCCGGCGGCAGGTATCCTGCATATCCGTTGACGATATTCATTACTACCACCACCGCAGGTTTCAGTTGTTCGCGGAGTTGTTGTTGAAAGAAAGAATAAGCTTCGTTCGGTTGCCCGGCCAGGATGGTATCGCCTATCCGCCATATCCAAAGCGGCATTTCTGCTACCTCTCCTTCGCCGATTGTTTTGCGGATGCCCCGCTGCCGCCATAGTCTCTCTTTAATAACATGATCGGTACAAGCAGCCCAGGCTTCTTCTATTTCAGCAAGCGATGGTAACGCCTTCAGTGGCAGCGGCACCATGATCATCTCTGCGGCGATGGCAGCAGATGGCTGATAACGGGCCTGCTCCCACATCGCCAGGGACGCCCCGGATTCTACCACCCCGGTAAACTGTAATTCTTTTCCGGGCGGCAGCATGGCTTCGAGTGCCGATAGCACGGCAAATCCAAGCTGACGGCCATACAGCTCCGCCAATGCGGTGTTGCCGCTATATTGTTCTGCGGGCGCCAATTCCCCGGATGCTCCCTGCAGGAACATACAGGGCGCGCCGGTATTGTTTTCTACGTGTATGCGCATCGCGCCGGGAAAATCGGGCGATAACAGTTCATTGGCTGCACCCAGCGTAGTAGGATGACAGGCATAGTTAACGATCGTGCCGAGTAATGCACCTTGTTCATTACAGATACGTCCTACCAGCAAGGTGTTATCAGCAGGCGCTTCCGGATTCATACCGGTGATAATGCGTGTGGTTCCGGGTTCAGGCAGTTCCCGGTTCCGGGCCAGATCGCACTGGCCGTAATGCCAGGTAAGCACCGCCGGTACGGCCTGTTGCAGAGCATCGCCGGCAGCTTTTATGGCGGCCAGCTTCACTTTTTCCAGGTAGGGCGCAATCAGCTCTCCGCCTGGTTTTCCGGCATCCTCTGTAAAGGTACTGGGGCCGGCGTGCGTATGTGTAAGGCAACACATCAGCTGATAAGGCTGCAGCTGCAGGGCTGTTAATATGCCGTTTCTTAGCTGACGTTCATCGGCTGCACTCTTCCACCAGCCCAGATCAGCGGAGATCAGTACCAATGGCGGTTCCGTTATACTGCTGCGAAAAGCCATTGCCGTGAGCGTAAAAGGCAGATGCACCCCGGCAGCTGTTTCATGCCGGGCGGCACCCCAGTTACGCGCGTATATGCCCGAAGGTGGTGTTATATCCTGTCTTCCTACCCCTATCATACCTTTAAAGGAAGGATCTCTCAAAGGCCCGTGTGTTGCTTGTTTCATACCGGTTGGTTTTATAACTATCTCACTAACGACAACCCTCCATCCATCAGCAGGATGCTGCCGGTAATATGTTTGTTGGCCGGATCACAAAGCCGGGTTACCTCCAGGGCTACCTCTGCTGCGGTGATCAGTTCACGCACCGGCACCTTATTGCGGGCCTCATCGCGCAGTGCGGGCGATTGTTCCCACACCTGCCGGCTCAGGCCTGCATCCACATAACCGGGCGCAATTTCGTTGACCATGATACCGTGAGGCGCCAGCTCCAATGCCATACACTGGCAAAGCATACGCATACCTGCCTTCGATACGGCATACGCAGGGATATGATGATGTACTGCTTCAGCAGCCCAGCTACCCACAAACACCACGCTGCCTTTCATCTGCAATTCAAGCAGGCGGCGGGTTACAGCCGTGGCTACGTAAAATGCACCATCGAGGTTCACCCTGAGTTCTTTCGACCACTGTTCCGGTGTAATCTTATACAAACCGGCAATCGTTACTGTAGCGGCGTTTGCCACCACCATATGAACAATACCCAGCTCCTTTTCTGCTTCCCTTATCCAATCATCTACCGCAGCTGCATCCGACACATCTACACGGGCATAATGGCATTGCACATTCAGCTGATGCAGTGCTGCCAACAACGATCGGGCCTGCGTTTCAGGCTGCACATCACCAATAGCTACATTGGCGCCCTGCTCTGCAAAGGCAATGGCAACAGCTCTGCCGATGTCGCCAAGACCACCACTGATGAGTACTGTTTTTTGTTCAAATAATTTTTTCATGCCGGTCAGTTTTTTATAATTACCAATCTCCTACGCTGCCGTCTTTGTAAAACGTACGCTGTAATACTTCCTGCTGAAACGGATACTTCTTTACTTCCGCTTCGTTGATCTCAATACCCAGTCCTGGTTTATGATTGGGGCGCACAATGCGTCCTTTTGTTTCTACGGTAAATCCTTCGCTCACTACCTCCTGTCGCCATGGCACATCATTATGCACGCTTTCGCAGATGGCGTAAGAAGGCGTGGCAAATCCCAGTTCAATAGAAGCCGCCGTACTTACCGGTCCCTGTGGGTTGTGAGGTGCCACGGCCACGCGATATGCTTCTGCAAGGGTAGCAATACGCCGTGCCTCACTCAGTCCCCCGCAATGGGTGATATCCGGCTGTATAACGCTCACGGCGCGTTTCTCCAGCAAATCGCGGAAGGCATGTATGCCTGTCAGCCGTTCGCCACTGGCAATGGGCGTTTTCACCGCACGTTGTATCAGGGCAATGTCTTCCATCGTCTCCGGCCAGCAGGGTTCTTCAAAGAAATACAATCCATATGGCTCGAGCGCTTTGGCGAATTGCATGCCCATCAGCGGACTAGGGCGCGCGTGGCAGTCGACCATGATATCGATGTCTTCTCCCACTGCGTCGCGCATAGCCTTTACACAGGCCTCTGCGTAACGGATCGGCTTCAGTCCTTCGAGGGGCATGGTTTCCGGCACGGCCATAGACTTAAATGCCGTAAAACCATCTTCCACAGCGCGTTGGGCCAGTTCACCAAAACGGGCTGCATCGTCCGGACGGGTTTCGTAGAAATCTTCCATCTTACCGCCGCCGAGGTGGCAATACAGGCGGATGTAATCTCTCACCCGGCCGCCCCACAGCTCATGACAAGGCACGTTATGTATCTTTCCCAAAATATCCCAGAGTGCGATATCAATACCACTGATGGCAGTACCTCTTACAATACCGTTGCCATGCCAGAAATGCTGGCGGTACATCATCTGCCATAGATATTCGATCCGGCGGGGATCTTCACCGATCAGCAGCTGGGCAATATCTTCCACGGCTCCTACTACGGCACGGGTATGCCACTCCAATGTGGCTTCTCCCCAACCCCACAGCCCTGGCTGATCTGTAACGATCTTGATGAAGATCCAGTTACGCATACGGGCATGACATACCTGTGTTTCTATTGCAGTAATTTTCATAACTGTGCTAATACGATTTTGGTTTTCTCTAATGTTTCTGTTATATCGTTCACTGTATGGGCGAAAGATATGCTTCCTTGTTTAATTGGCAATGGAAAATTAAAGATGCCCTGTTCTATCAGCTTCAGACGGTATGCTTTGTCGAACGCAAAATCGTGATGCTTCACAATATCATGAAAATCGACTGGTGCATGATCCATAAAATACACACAGAAGGCAGATCCCTGGCGTGCCACATGGAAGGGCCTTCCGGTGGTTTTCAGGATATCGTTCAGGCCATCTTCCAGCATCTGGCCCAGTTTATATACGTGCTCATACACGCCGCCGCCTGCCAGTTTGTGTAAAGTGGCAATAGCAGCTGCGGTAGTCAGCGGGTGTGCATTGAAGGTACCGGCTATCAATACACGTTTTTCTTTATCGGGATGTATAAAATAATCCATGTATTTCTTTTTGCCCGCAATCATGCCCATCGGAAAGCCGTTGGCCACTGCTTTACCGAAGGTGCTCAGATCCGGCTGCACACCGCACAGCTGCTGATAACCGCCCAGTGCATGGCGGAAACCGGTTTTCACTTCGTCGAAGATCAGCAGGAAACCGTGTTCATCGGCCAGCTTGCGCAGCGACTCGAGGTAACCCGGCAGGGGCTTTACGATGCCTACGTTCTGCAGGATGGGCTCCAGCAGGATAGCCGCTACAGGATAGCGTTTCAGGATATACTCCACGGAAGCGGTATCGTTGAAGTTGACGATGTGTACGAGTGAACGGTGCTGCGATGGGATACCGGCGGAAAGGGAATCGAACGGATATTCACCCGGACTTACCCGCTCGCCCACATCTTCGAGGCGACTGATAACGTTGCAGGCAACATCGTTATGCCAGCCATTGTAGCCGCCCTGCATAACGATGATATGATCTTTACCGGTAACGGCCCTGGCTATACGAAGTGCATGATAAGTGGCCTCCGAGCCGGTGGTAGTGATTTGTATGCTATCTGCCGAAGTCACACATTCGCAAAATAAACGGGCCAGTTTGCCTTCCAGGTTAGTAGGGCCTGCACTCATGAGGAGCGTATTATTATGCAATGTTTGCTCCACCGCCTTATTTACATCGGGATCGTTATGCCCGAGGAAAGTAGCGGCAAACCCTGCCTGATAGTCGATATACTCGTTCCCTTCCAGGTCTTTAACACGGCTGCCAAGCCCTTTTTCAAAACAAATATTGGGTTCTGATTTCCGGTTGAGCGATACCACACCTCCGGGTATCCACTGTTCATTGCTCTTCAATAGCGCAGATGATTTAGGCCATGCATTCATATGAGATACTGTTAACATTTTAGACGAATCAGCGCGGGCGCTGCTGGTTTAGTTTGTTTATAATGATATCTGTAATCCGGCTGTTCCTGATCAATGCGTCTTTTACGCTCAGGAAAAGATTACCGCTGATATTTTTATGGAAGATGTTCACGCGTTGGATCATCAGTGTATCGATCACCGTATGTTCATCAAAAGAAAATAACGGGTTGCTGTAACGGGTTTCCGTACGTTCTATGTCGGAGAAAATGATCCGGTCTACCACTGAATTTTTCACATTGATAACACTGTATAAGGTGGCGTAGCCGGGATGAGTGGATCGCGAGTACGCGTTGGTGCCGCTGATATGAGCGACCTTTACATCTGAAAAGTACCCGGTTTTATTGAACAGGCTGTAGAACAGGACTGATGCCGACGCCGTGTTACCTTTCACGTTATCGATGGTGATGCCGCTAACTTTTCTGCCCTCGAACGTGTAGAAGGAAACACCTCTCAATGCAGGAATGGAATCAAACGCCGGTTGCGGAAATATGTTCCTCACCGTTACATCGCGGTAGTCGTATGCCGGAAAAGGAGCCATCTTACCCTGGAAACAGGCGCCGCCTGCGGCGAACGCCACCAGGTCGTCGTTCGTAAAGCCGGAAATATTCTCTATCAGCACATGATTGCCGCCACCGGTAACACCGTCGCCATTGTTCATCAGCGCACTGGTACCGGCTGCATCCCGGAAGGGGTTCTGCTGAAAGTGAATATCATGAATATGCACGCTGTCGCATTCCATATAGGCAATGCCCCAGCTGCGCGTACTATCAATTTGCAGCGCAGCTACTTCCAGTTGTTGTACTTTATAAAAGAAGAAACCAAAGCAGAAATCAGATGCCGCCACGGTGTTACGCAATGTTCTTGTTTGCGTGTATCCGTTTCCGTTCCACTTACCTCCTGTTACTTTAATATATGCGTTACCGTTATCCATATCTTCATTACGCAGGAGATAATCGTTGGAAGAAGGCTTCAGGCATATATAAGCATCGGGGCTTGCTGTAAGCGTGAAGTTTGAAGGCAGGCGGATAGCCCGGGAAATGAGGTAATGCCCTGCCGGTATAAACGTTTGACGGCTGCCCTGCTTTTTTGCTTTGTCGATGGCAGCCTGGATCGCTTTGATGTCGTCTGTTTTTCCATCTGCTTTTGCGCCGAATGATCTGACATTGGTGCCATGTGTTAATTGGGCCTGGGATACAATACCCGCGCACATCAGCGCCAGGAAGCATCCCAGCCACTTGTATATTATCCCTGACCTTTTTAACATATGCGTTGCGTGTTTTGAATAAAAGAAATCAATAGCCATCGTTTTGTTTCAATACTCCTGGCGTGTACAGGTCGATCTGCCGTTTGGGGATCGGAAACAACGCCATGTATTGCTTTGGCAACAGCGTAACAGTCATAGGTGTTTGGGTGACATTATTATACAGCCGTTCTTCTTTCGTCATCACTGCCATGAATTTGCCGGTACGCACCAGGTCCATCCAGCGTTCATTTTCGTAAGCAAATTCCAGCTGTCTTTCCAGCAGGAGCTTGTTCAGGAAGTCGTCGGCATTGGCGATATCAGCAGCTGTATAGTCGTGGGATGTATTGCCAAATGCCCGCTCTCTCACCAGGTTTTGCTGTTTGAGGGCCCCGGCTTTATCGCCCAGGTTGTAGAGCGATTCAGCATACAGCAACACTACATCTGCATAACGTAATACCGGCAGGTCGAGTCCGGATGAGTTGATCTGGTGCTTTACAGCGTATTTGTTCACGTACGGATACCAGATCGGGCTACCACCGGTAGCCGGCACATACCAGTCGGAGATGGTATTGGCCTTGCGCGTGTCGCCGGTAACATATAACTTATCCAGGCTCCACGAAGGCAGTGCAATTTCATTTCCCCTGTCTACGATCCCGAATATACCTCCATTAGGTGTGTAGGTGGTCGATAGTGTTTGCCCGCTGGTTCCTTCCACATACTTCATCGTGAAGATCACTTCGTTGTTGTCTTTCGTGGCGAGGCTCCAGAGCGTGGAGAAGTTAGGTTCGAGTTTGTAGCTGAAGTCGGTGTTCAGGCGTTCGAAGCAGCTTTTGGCATTTGTATAGTCTTTGCGGTATACATATACCTTGCCCAGTATACCCAGTGCAGCAGCGCGGGAAGCGCGGCCTTTAGCGATACCGGCAGGAACAGGTAATTTATCCACTGCATCTTTCAGATCGCTGATGATCAGGTCATAGATCTCGTCAGCAGTAGCCCGGGGCATATTTTTCGCATCATTGATGGTCAGCGTGGTAGTAACCTTTGGCACACCGCCGAAAAGCCGTACCAGATCGAAATAAAATAATGCCCGCATGAATTTGGCTTCGCCGGTGAACTGTTCTTTCATGTTGGGGGCATAGTCTTTCGGCACATCAATATTTTGCAGAAGCGCGTTAGCGCGACCGATACCGGCGTAGGTGGCTTCCCAGAAATCGCCGACGATGTTATTATCCTGATTAACGGTGAGATAATCCATATCATTTGCACCGGATACAGAAGTATTGTTAGACATATACAGGTTATCCGAAGGCACTTCCATGATCAGGTAATCATTCTGTTTTCTCTGTTGCAGGCTGTTATAGACGCCCAACGCCGCCTGATTCATGTCGTTGGAAGTTTTATAGAAATTCCCCGTGGTAAGGGTATCATCCGGTTTCAGGTTGAGCAGCTTGTTGGTACAGCCGGAAACACCCAGCAAAAGCAGCATCTGAACGGCTATGAATGTCTTTTTCATCTCTGTTTCTTTTGCGGATTAGAAGTTAAAATTGAAGCCCAATGCATAAGTACGGTTCAGTGGTTCCGACCCTGTATTATAACCGGGTTTACTATTGATACCGCTGATCTCTCCATTCGTATATCCTTCCGGGTTATAACCATGGAATTCTTTTTTCGTCAGCATCAGCAGATTGCTGACAGAGAAATAAACGCGGCAATTGTTCATGTGCAATCTATTGATGAGTGCCTCCGGCAGGCGGTAGCCGAGGTTGAGATTTCGCACCGCCAGGAAAGAAGCATCTTCGATATACACATCCGATCCTGCCTGATAGTTGAGCGTACTCAACGCACTGGCGGGCATTTTACCATCGCCCGGATCAGTGGGTGACCACCACTGGTTTTTCACCAGCGAGCGGCGCATAGCCCCTACCAGGGCGCCCTGGTAGTATTCATTCTCGAAGTTGTAAATCTTCGCGCCTACGGAAGCCTGCATAGCGATGCTCAGGTCGAAATTCTTCCAGGAAAAATTGTTCACCATTCCAAATATGGCCTTAGGCTGAAAGTTGCCCAGGATCATTTTATCGTTAGCGTTGATCACGCCATTGGAATCACGGTCGAGGTACTTGGGATTACCAGGCCTGGAACCGGCCAGCACCGGGGAGTTGGCTACATCAGCTGCATCTTTCAGCACACCAATGGTTTTGTATCCGTAATAAGAGAACATCGGCTCTCCTACTCTCAGTATCCAACTCATGCCAAACTGATCGTTGGTAATTCTTTCTTTTACACCACCGAGATCCTCCACCCTGTTTGTATTCTTAGAGAAGTTGAACGCGGTATTCCAGCTGAATGCGCCCACAATATTCCTGGTGGTGATTTCCAGCTCTATCCCTTTATTGCTTACCTGGCCTATATTAGCGAGGCCGCTCGTAAATCCGGTAGTAACGGGAACGGATACTTCATACAGCAGATTATTGGTACGTTTATTATAGTAATCGAATACGAAGTTGATGCGGTTATCTAACAGTCCCAGATCGATACCCAGATCAATACCCGCGGTTTTTTCCCAGCCCAGGTCGGCGTTACCATAGTTACCCTGTGCCTGTCCTTTGGCAATGGTATTATTGGGCGGATAGATGGCGTCCTTCATTTTACCGAGGTAGGCGAAATCACCGATATTGAAATTACCTGTAACACCATAAGCAGCGCGCAGCTTCAGATCGCTCACCGCGCGGATATGCTGCATAAAATCTTCCTGCTTCACTCTCCACGCCACAGAGGCGGAAGGGAAGTATCCCCATTTGCTGTTGGGCCCAAAGCGCGAACTTCCGTCTGTACGGATAGACGCCGAGAGCAGATACTTATCCTTGTAGGCATAATTTACCCTGCTGAAATAAGACACCAGGCCCCAGCTGGATTTGCTGACAACCGTAGCTGCGGGGTTGATGATCGCATTATTGAGGGTATGGATAATGTCGTTGTTATAGGAGCCGTTCATAGCCGAATAGCTGGATGATTCGCCATCATTACGCTGAAACGACATCCCCGCGATAGCCGCCAGGTCGTGCCCTCCGGCGAAGGTTTTATTGTAGCTCAGTACGTTTTCGTTGATAATATTGATGGTGGAAGATTTATCCTGTCCACCAGAGCTAAGGCCACCGCCGTTGGCCCATGATGCCTGGAAACGGTCGGTTTGATTGAAGGCGATGTTGGTACCAACAGAAGAGCGGAACGACAGTCCCTTCGCCAGGTTCAGCTTCAGATAAAGATCGCTGAGGTTGCCGAAAGTGGAGCCATAGTACTCAGTGCCATTCAGTGTAGCCATTGGGTTTAGCTGGCCGCTTACCACGGCGCCCCAGTAGTCGCGTGCTTTGGGATAAGTACCATCGGCGCGTTGCACCTGTACAAAGCTGGGGTACTTGGAGAAGTTGGCGATATCCACGGAATTGAAGCGGCGTTTGGAATAAGAAGGGTTGAGCATGAATCCTACGCTCACCACCCTGCTGGCCTTTACGTCCACGTTGGCGCGGATGCCATAGGTTTTGAACCAGGTATTATGCAGGGTGCCTTTTTCATCTTTATACGTTCCGGAAACATAGTAGGAAACTTTATCGGTACCGCCGCTGGCAGATATATTGTAACTCTGTATCGGCGCGGTTTCCAGCACGGCATCCTGCCAGATAACCGGGGAGCCTTTGCGGATAGTATCGCTGACCTGGAAAGTAGCCGGCCGGCGCGGATCGCCCCAAACGGGGATGGACACATCGCCGCCTGCCCAGGCAAATTCGCGGTTCTGGTATTTCACCGCATAATCGTAGTACTCCTGCCCGGTGAGCCAGTCGTGGTGTACAATGGCCTTCGACAAACCTGCATATCCGTTGAAATTGAATTTCGCTTTACCGGCCACGCCTTTCTTCATGGTCACCAGTATTACACCACCGGCGGCCCGGGAGCCGTATATGGCAGCGGAGGAAGCATCTTTCAGCACTTCGATGGATTGCACATCGTTCATATTGATACTACCGAGGTTGCCTCCGGGAATTCCGTCTATCACCACCAGCGGATCGTTACCGGCACTGATGGAACCTGCACCACGAATACGGATCAGCGGCGCGGCGCCGGCCTGACCCCGTGTCTGTGAAATGTTCACACCCGCCAGGCGTCCTACCAGTGCGGCTTCCGGCCTGCCGGCCGGCATCTGATCGAGATTAGTATTTTCTACTTTGGCAACAGAAGCCGTTACAGAGCTCTTTTTCACCGCGCCATATCCGATGACAACGGTTTCATTCAAAGTCGTTTTGGTTGGCTGTAAAGAAATGATAATGCGGTTGTTGTTGCCGACAGTTTGTTCTGTTTTATCGTAGCCGATAAACGAAAAACTAAGTATATCCGTTGCCGTAGCCCGGATGATGAATTGACCTTTGGCGTCGGTAGATACGCCGGTTTTACTTCCTTTGATCATTACTGTTACACCCGGAAGTGATGCCTGATTTTGAGCATCCAGTACAGTTCCCCTGATCTCCCTGGCATCCTGTGCGTGCAGGAGCTGCGGCCTGCAGAGGAGAACGGCTGTTGCCAGCAGCCACGTGAATAGGTAGAGGTATTTCCCTTTCATAAAACGTTGGTTAGATAAAATGTTAGATAATCCAGGTTTCGCGTCTAACGGCCAATCAGCATGAGCCGGATTGCCGGTGTAAGTCTTTCATCTTTCTCTACGTGTTATTCCCTGTTTGTTGACAAGGTGCATTCTCTTGTTGATTCTTTAGCCTGCAGGCGCGGAGCCGGCAGGTAGTTCTTCTTACGTGACGACATGCACCTACTGCATGCCGTATATTTTGTTTACATTCAATACGGAGGGTGTAATGGCAACAGTGTTGTTCCGGGAAAATAAAGGCATACGCTGCTCGCCCGGCGGTAAACCGCCGGCAGGTACCGGATTTTCCGGGAAGACAATATTCAGCTGGCCGGCACTTGCGGTGCAGATCTGTTTACCCGCTGAACTTGTTCTATTACTGTCTGCTTAATTATGTTTACAAATATAGTTTTATTTTGTAAACAAAAAAATGTTTTAAGAAAATAAGAGAGGAAAGTTCTTGTTTGGATGGGGGCTATTTTATTATTCTACTTCCAGCTCGAGGGTGGTTACTTCACCGCGTACCAGGTGCTTCACCAGGGCTTCTTCTGCTTTTTTGAGGTCTTTCTTTTTAAGGGCGGCCAGTATCTGGCGGTGTTCAGTATCCGTTTGTGCGTAGTCGTCCATTTGCTGCAGGGCCTTACCCAGCTTCATATGAAAGAGGGGAATATTGCTGTGCTGGTACAGCTCCATGAGTTTCGGGTTACAGGCACTGGCAATCAGCGTTTCGTGGAATTTCATATCGGCCTCACAGGCACCACCGAGGTAACCGTTCTGCACCATGGAAGTAAAATCGTCGCATATCTTTTCCAGGGCTGGAATATAGTCCGCTTCCTTCCGCTGCATCACCAGGCGCAGGGCGCCCAACTCCAGCACTTCCCGCAGCTGACGGATCTGACGGATATCATCCGCATTCATCGATTTCACAAAATATCCGCCTTTCTCGCCGAAGATCACCAGATTCTCCCCCAGCAGTCGTGTCAGTGCTTCCCGTACCGCCATACGGCTTACCTCCATCTTCTTTGCCCATACATCCTCCTTCAACCGCATACCGGGTACCAACTGGTTGGAAAGGATCTTACGACGTAATTCCACATATACCTTATTCGCTAAAGAGTCTGATTTCATAGTAAATTATGTAAACGAATTATTTTTACAAAAGTAAACATTTTTCATGGATACCTGCAAATCCCGTTTAAATATATAAGTTATTATTAAAAGAGGAACAAATCAGGGGGATATTAAAAATAGTCAGTAACTTAATGTACCTCATTCAATCCAATGTTATGAAAGCTCTTATCGTTATTCCGTTCCTGCTGCTGACCGCTGTAGTATCAGCTCAAAAAAACACCCGCGACATCCTGCTGGACCAGTTAAAATCCACTCACAACAAAGCCGTCTGGTTTGTACCTGTAAACACCGCTATTGAAGGTCTGACGCCGGAACAGGCCAACTGGAAAGACAAGAGCGGGAATCACTCCATTGCCCAACTGGTGACCCATCTTATTTTCTGGGACCTGGACCAGCTGCAAAAGTTCAACGGCCGGAAAAAACCCGAAACCAATATCAACAACGACGAAACATTTTCCCCTGCAACGCAGGCGCAATGGGACGCTTCGGTAAAAAGAATCGACAGCGTACTTACTGCCTGGGAACAGGCTGTTGCGCAGGCCGATGAAAAGAAACTGGCTTCCTGGTATGAAACCATCGCCAATATCAATACACATAATGCCTATCACACCGGGCAGATACTCTACGTCCGAAAACTACAGGGCAACTGGAATCCTGAAAAGGGAGTGAAGTAATATACCTATGCTATAAATAGTTGCAATAAACAACGGATTCACTATATTTATTCCTTGTTTCAGGGCAAAAACCGCCGCAACAACACGTTTTGCCGGACGATCAATGCAGCGTAATTCCCGTTTTATTACACAAAAAACCGCGCAATGACAGTGGATAGAAGAACTGTTATCAGGCAATTGCTGTTTGTTTCGGCCGGTGTGGCTATACTGCCCGCCTGTCTGCAAAAGACCAGCAGAGCTTCGTTGACATTAAAACACATTTCCGTAGACGGAGAGCAGGAAAAGATGCTCGCCGAGCTGGTGGAAACTATTATTCCTGCTACCAGTACACCCGGTGCTAAAGAACTTTCGGCGCATTCATTTACGCTCATTATGATGGATGACTGTTACAGTAAAGCCGATCAAACGAGGTGGCTCAATGGAATGAAAGATTTTGAAGCAGCCTGCAGGAAGATGAACGGGCAATCGTTCCGGAAAAGCACCGTACCTCAGCGGGAAGCGCTGCTGACAGCTATGGAAGCAAAGAAAGATGATAAGGAAGATATGGTATTCTTCTACAGAACTGTCAAACGGCTTACGATACATGCCTACACGAGTTCCAAATATTTTCTGACCAACGTAAACATCTACGAACTGGTGCCTGCCCGCTTTAAAGGATGCGTACCAGTTAAACCAGTTACCCACAGGCTTGCATAATCATGAGTAAAGATACAACCACCCTGCAGAACCGTACGTTCGATGCCATCGTAATCGGTTCCGGCATCAGCGGCGGATGGGCCGCCAAAGAGTTCACGGAAAAAGGCTTGAAAACACTGGTGCTCGAAAGAGGCCGCGATGTAAAGCATCTGAAAGATTATCCTACTACCAGTATGTTTCCGTGGGAATTCACGCACCGCGGACAAATTCCACAGGAAATAAAAGACGCCAATCCTTCTGTTAGCCGTTGCTATGCTTTCAAAGAAGATGCGATGCATTTCTTTGTGAAAGATACCGAGCATCCATATGGGCAACCTAAGCCGTTCGACTGGATACGCGGCTACCAGGTGGGCGGCAAGTCGCTGCTCTGGGCGCGGCAAACGCAACGCTGGAGCGATTTTGACTTTGAAGGCCCGGCGCGCGACGGGTTTGCGGTAGACTGGCCTATCCGTTACCAGGACATTGCTCCCTGGTACAGCTACGTAGAAAAGTTTGTAGGTATTTCCGGCAACAAAGACGGGCTGGCACATCTTCCGGATGGCGAATTCCTGCCTCCTATGGAGCTGACCTGCGTGGAGAATTATTTCAAAGATTTTGTTGGAAAGAATTATAAAGACCGCCAGGTGATATACGCCCGTTGTGCGCATCTGACGCAGCCGCAGCAGGTACATCTGGATCAGGGCCGTGGCCAGTGCCAGAAGAGGGATCTGTGCCAGCGTGGCTGCCCTTTCGGCGGCTATTTCAGCAGCAACTCTTCTACCCTTCCCTGGGCGGAGAAAACCGGCAACCTCACCCTGCGGCCATTCTCCGTGGTACATTCCATTATCTACGATGAGAAAAAAGGCAAAGCCACCGGCGTACGTGTGGTAGACACCAATACCAAAGAAATGATGGAGTATTATGCCAACGTTATTTTCGTGAATGCGGCGGCTGTTAATACGAACCTGATCCTGCTCAACTCTACTTCCAACCGCTTTCCGAACGGACTGGGCAACGACAGCGGCGTACTGGGCAGGTATTTCGCATTTCACAACTACCGCGGGCATATCTCTGCACAATATGAAGGCTTCCGGGACAGTGCCACCGACGGGCGTCGTCCTACCAGTGCGTACATTCCAAGATTCCGGAACGTACACAAACAGGAAACCGACTTCCTCAGAGGGTATGCCGCCGGATTTTATTCGGATCGCGGCACCCATACAAACACAGAAGGCTTCGGCAAACAACTGAAAGATCAGCTGTTCAACAGCGAGCCAGGGCCCTGGTTTGTAGGCTCTCATATGATGGGTGAAACTATTCCGAAAGAAAAGAGCACCGTTACACTGGACCCTAATAAGAAAGATACCTGGGGCATCCCGCAGCTCAACATCAATGTAGATTATGATGATAATGATGAAAAGATGCTGAAAGATTTTTTTGAGCAGATGACGGAGATGTACACCAAAGCGGGATTCACCAATATACAAACCGGCGACTCCAAACAGGCGCCCGGACTGGATATCCACGAAATGGGCGGGGTACGTATGGGCAATGATCCGAAAACTTCCATGCTGAATAAATGGAACCAGCTGCATGCTTGTAAGAATGTATTTGTGACTGATGGCGCATGTATGACCTCTACTTCTACGCAGAATCCATCGCTGACGTATATGGCGCTTACGGCCAGGGCCGTGGATTATGCGGTCACGCAGTTGAAGAAAAATGAGTTGTAAACAGAAGCCGGCGAAATATCGCCGGCTTTTTTTATAACTACAGAAAATACTATCTTCACCCTGATAATTGTTTTACAACCCGAAAACCTATATTTATGAAATCAATCCTCAAGCCCTGGTTCCTGTTGCCTTTCCTTGCAATATTGATAAGTTTGAGTAGCAACGCGCAGGTAGACGCAACTTTTAAAGTAAATGGCGATAGCGCTAAATTTTACCCGGTTGTTTTTACTGACTCTGCATTTGATCACCACGTAGCTTCCGAACTGGAAGTTGGCCGTGCATGGGTTCATACAGACGGTCCCTGGCATGGATCCCTTATTGCGAAGTTCCGCTATCATACTACCAACTGGGGTAACGGTAGTAATTTTATCGACGCAGATATCCGCCAATATACCTATACGCAAGTATATAAATACGACAAATTCGTGGCCGGCTGGCGGGACGCCACACCCGGAAACGGCGACAGGCGGATCATCATCTGGTTACGCGGTGGTGGCATCACCTATTTTTACAAGAGCCGCTTTAACGATAAGGTTTTCGTATTCGATGACACGCCCGGTGGTCTATTGCCATACAATGAAAAAAACGGTGATGGCGTCATCGCTCACACCTATAAAACAGACATCGACTCGTATGTTAATACATACGGCATGTCTTATAACAACAATACCAATTTCAACGGTTCTACCAACTATTTTGCCGGCAGAGTGGGCGTTGGGACACCCGTTAACGCCAGGTTTCCTGCCCAACTTGAGATCAATAACGCTCCCGCCTGGACTCCTGCCGGCTGGGGCAAAGCTATCAGACTCGCTAAGGCGCAATCAATCGCCTTCGATGCAGGCTCCAGGAAATTCGGCATAGGTGCCAGCTCCGACTCTATACTATACTTATTTTCTACAGATTCCGATACATCAAATACCGATATCAGATATGACCTGGTGCTGACCAAAGGAGGCAATTTCGGTATCGGCACTGTTAAACCTGGCTCCTACAAACTCGCCGTAGAAGGCCTTCTGGGCGCCCGCAAAATACGGGTAACCCAGCAAAGCACCTGGGCCGATTTTGTTTTCCATCCCAACTATCAGCTTCCTGCACTGGCTGAAGTAGAGAATTATATCCGGCAAAATGGTCATCTTCCGGAAATCCCTTCTGCAGCTGAAGTAAAAGAAAATGGCGTAGACGTAGGAGAAATGAACAAGCTGCTACTTCAGAAAGTAGAGGAGCTAACACTCTACCTTATCCGGCAACAAAAAGAAATTAACGAATTGAAAAGCCGGCTGAAATAACAACACTTTTCAATTTTTGGTACCTTGCAGATATGAAAACAGTGCAAGAACTGATTAATACAACTGAACCCGGATGGGATCTGGTACGTGAGTGGATCAATGCCGGAACGAATCATATAGAGATCCTGCCGAAAGACCAGTCCCGCGCGGAACAGGCTTTGTATCAGACACAGGTAACCACCCGCTCTCCGATGGGCGCCATCATTTATGAAACCGGTGGCCTGTTGGTAGATCACGGCTGGATACGCGTACTGGGCTCCGGCCATGCAAAACTGGATCGCAGTCTCCCTGGCTGGAATGATGGTAAATCGTATACCCATTCGGGTGAGACACCCACTTTTCTCCTGATTGCAGACGATGTGCTGGGCGGGTTCTATGCCCTCAACAACGGCGGACTTGCACAGAATGAAGGCATCGCGAGCGTATTCTATTTCGCACCAGATACATTGGAATGGGAAAACATGGAGATCAGCTACAGCGATTTTATCACTTTTTGTTGTTCCGGCGACATTGCCGGCTTCTATGGTGATTTCCGCTGGGATGGCTGGCAGGAAGATGTGGCACGCATAAGCGGTAACCAGGGTATGAGCTTTGTACCTTTTCTGTTTACCAAAGAAGGAAGCGATATAGAAAAAGTAAGTAAAAAACCTGTTCCTATAGAAGAGCTCTGGAGTTTACAGATGGAGCTGAAAAAACAATTCGGTCACTAGGCTATATCGCTATACTGCGGCTTCTGGCCGCAGTATAGCGATGATACAGTACCTGATATTTTGATTCTCAATTCGTAATTCCTAAAAAATAAACAATCCTGGTTGCATCGTCTGTTGTGATCCTGAGCAGGTGTTTTCCCGGCGCCAGGCCATCTCTCAAAATCAAATACCAGGGCAGATAAAGGCTCTTGCTCCATTGTGTTCGCAGGTCTTTGATTTGCGCAGGCCCGTTGTCGATGCTATAGCTGATCGTGCCTGCATCCGGTCCGGATACAATGGCAATGCCCACCGTAGGCCCTGTAAACGGCAGCTCCGTAGCGGCATGGGTGTTATCAGAAACGAGCATCGGTATGTTTACAAATCCCTCACGGGTGGGCGTCTGATCCGTTGGCTTCCACGCTTCTTCCACATGGAATCCCTTGCCGGTAAGTGCCCGGTGCACATCTGTATAAGCGCCTCGTTCATAGTTAAGTGCTTCCGCCGGGCGAGGTAGATTCACCGAAGTCAGACGCACGGGAACGGGCCTTTTGAATTCATCTTCCAATAATCTCTTAATGGCTTCAAAATAGAGCTGCTGGCCGAAGGGAGACGGGTGCAGGTCTTTAAAATCTTCTTTCCAGCTGAATTCGTGCGCATCTATGCGTGTCGTCACTTCTTTCGCCAGATTGATAAACGGCAGGTGATATTTCCGGGCTATATCTTCATGTACCTGTACTTCCACCGGTACTTTCCCGGCGCGATAGTCGGCCATTTTATCTTCATCTGCAAACGCCATCAGTACAATATTCATTTGCGGATTAGCTTTCAAAGCATGGCGAACAATACCTTCCATGGCTCTTCGTTGTGTAAGCTCGTTGGTACCATTCACCCGGTCGTTCACAGCTGCTTCCACAAACAGCAGATCTGTGCGGCCTTTATCCAATACATCCCTTTGCAGCCTGAAAGCATGTGGCAGGCTTCCCAGCGAAGGAATGCCGGCATTGATAAAATGGAAATTCACAGCAGGATAGGAAACAGTTAACCAATTGGTTACTTTGTCCCTCCAACCTGTCATGTTGGTAATAGAGCCGCCCAAAAATGTAACGGTTATTTTCCTGGCAGATTTAATCTGGTGGAGGGCATTATCCAGATGTCCATAACGTGAAATAAACGGCTCCTGCCCGCTCGCACTAACGGTAACGAGTATACTTAGCAGCAGCCAGGTAAACTTTCTGATCATATTGTTCCTGGTTAGGTACCGGTTGTTCATCTTTTCAAATTTACACCGGTGCAGGCAAGCAGGCTATTGGTAAATTAACTGAAAGCGACATTATTTTGACATGATTCATTTCTGCCGTGCGAGGGCTCTGATGGTAAGACTGGTGGGCATGGTGGCCAGGTAACCCTGATTCATGATAAAAGTAAACAATATGCCGGTTGTGTGTTTACTCCGATTGATCCAGGGATGGCTTCCGAACAGGCCAGGGCAGCTGTTTTCTATCAGCACATCACCGGAGGCGGTTACATCCCGCCAGTTTCCGATGGCATAGAAATTATTTGTTTTCAATAGTTGCAGCGGGTAAGGTGTGTAAGCAACTGTAGCTGCCGCTGTTTGCCCCTGCTCCATCGCCGCTACAGCAGCGGCACTGAGCACCCGGTTACCATTATTCGCTACACCGTTGTTCATCAGCATGTCGAGGAATGAGATATAATCATCGGGGGTACTGCGGGCGCCACCGGCGATCTGGGGGTTGGTAGTCAGCCCATAATCAGTAGCCTTCATGCCACAGGGCGTAAATATTTTTTCGGCGGCCAGCGTTTTCCAGTCCTTCCCCGATGCTACTTCACAGATCCGCCCTGCTATCTGCATGCTAACACCGCCATAGTAGAATGCCTTCCCGGGAGGATTGATCAGCGCAACATTCTTTGCAATCAGATCTGTTGCCTGCGACAGGCTAAGCAGCACATTGGACTCATAGCCCTGGCTGGAATTACCTGGGAAGCCGGAAGTATGGGAGAAGAGTTGTGCAATAGTGATTCCACCTTTACCATAAGCGGTGAAAATGGGCAGATAACGGCCGACCGTATCCGACAAACTCAGTTTTCCTTCATCCACAAGGCTCATCAGCACTGCCGCGGAAAGCCACTTTGAGCAGGAAGCCACCAGCTGGCGAGTAGCTCCGTTATATCCGCCGAAGCCGCGCGAATACACCGTTTTACCATCTACATGTATCACCACGTAACATTGTCCGCCAAAGGCAGGCACCGAGTCCATCAATATCTGGTCAATATCACCATACCCCTGAGCTACAATCGTCTGAGATTCAGTTTTGCTGCAGGCAGCAATCAGCAGCAATAAGGCAGTAATGCCGGGCAGGAGCCGGCTATGCAGGATGTTTTTCATGTAACAGTGTATGCAGGTGTAAGCTAATAAATAAAACGACGTCAATTTGGATTATATTGCAGCTCCAACCACAGCGTTAAAGCTTTTTCTATGCACTATCGTAATGTTCTGTTTGACCTTGATGGTACGTTAACCGACCCTGCTATGGGAATTACCCGGGCTGTACAATATGCGCTGGCGAAAACCGGTATCAACGAACCGGACCTCAGCAAACTACTGCCCTTCATTGGGCCGCCGCTGCAACATTCATTCATGGAAATATATCATTACCCGGAAGACCGCGCCTGGGAAGCGGTGAATGCCTACAGGGAGTATTTCGGGACCACCGGTATCTATGAAAACGAACGTTACCCGGGCATTCCGGAATTATTACAATCACTGCAACAGCAGGGCCGGCAACTGTTTGTAGCCACTTCCAAGCCCCAGGTGTTTGCCGATATCGTTGTGAAGCATTTCGACCTGGAAAGCTGGTTTACCGCAATATATGGCAGCGAGCTGGATGGAACACGCAGCGATAAGGGAGAACTGATTAGTTACGTGATGGCCACAGAAAACCTGCTGCCGGAAGATACCGTGATGATAGGCGATCGTAAACATGATATCATCGGTGCACAAAAAAATGGCATCGCAGCGATAGGCGTAGGCTACGGTTACGGGAGTACGAAAGAGCTGCAGGAAGCAGGAGCCGGCCGTATATTCAATACAGTAGCCGATTTACAGGCTGGCTTTGCCTGATCTCTCAGGAAGTATAAAATGCGGCGCCATGATACTATCCAGTTCGTTCATATAGCGCGTTATCCCGAATTGCGTTTTTACCTGCTCATGCAGGGCCTGCGGCGTTATTTGCCTGTTGAAATCATCGAGCAGGTTCCCGAAGTAATGCAGGATGGCAGGATCAGCAGCGCTGATATCGGGCAACAGGTAAACACCGGGAAAACCTTGTGCCAGCAACTCCCTGATGGCGCCTACATTGGTGCCTGTAACAGGTATCCCTACTGATAATGCCTCCAGCGTCACCAGCTCAAAACCTTCGAACAAAGAAGGCAGGATGAGCAGATCCGCTTCCGCATAAGCGGAAGCAGCAATGTTATCTACGTTCAGTCCTGTTTTTATGGTTGTTTTGGAGAACGCCGCAAAGCGGGCTGTTTCCGGCGCTTCATTACAGGCAATCAGCAATCGCCATCCGGCTGCTGCTTCAATAGTAGCGGCCAGTTGTTCCAGCACCGCCAGCCCTTTTTGAGGTATCAGCCGGCCTACAAAGAGAATTGTGCGATCGGAGCCGTGAGTTTTTTCGAAGGGATGGAACCGGGTAGTGTCTACGCAGTTGTAGTGTACTTTGATATTTTCGGCAGGCACCCCATAAACGGCGATGGCATCCTGTTTTACAGTGTTGGATACTGCGAGTACCGTTTTTGCCCTCAGGCAGGTTTGCTGCTGCAATAATGCTTCCCGGCTGAATCCCGGTATCGTACGGCCGTATGCTACTTCCATCAGGTGATAACAACCGTGCAATACATTGAAATCGGCGGAATAGACAGGAGCCGTTTCTCCCTGGGTGATGACAATATCTCCGCTACGTTTGTATAAACGGAGCCAGGCGTGAATGTAGCGCGCCATATATTTTGCCTTGCGCTTTCTGAAATGACGAAACCGGAACAGCTGGTTGAACAACCGGCCAAACAGGGTATGCCGTATCAGATAATCTTCGTCCACCAGTTTTGTTTTGATATTCCTGCTATGGAAATATTCATCCATATAGTATACCACCCTTTCCACGCCTCCTGCCTGAGATTTTCCATTCAGGGCAATAAGAATCGCTCTGCCGTTTTTCATGTGTCCGTTTTTCAGAAAACGGTTCAAAGCTAAGGTATTTTATTTGTACGTTCTCAGCTGTAAAAGCTGTAACTTCAATAAGTGATTTTAATGCTATGAGAGTATTATTTCTGCTAACACTGATCCTGGCCACGCAGATCGCCTGCCATAGTCAGAGTGAGAACAAACAACCAGCTATGAAGAATCCCTACTATTCCAGAACCGATAGGAAAAAACTGCATATTACCAATGCCGAATGGAAAAAGGTATTGCCGTCAGAATTATATGCCGTAGCCAGGGAGGCCGCCACAGAACGGCCGTTCACCGGGAAATACTGGGATGCCGACGTAAAGGGTACTTACTACTGTGCCGTATGCGGAAATCCGCTGTTCAGGTCTGATGCCAAATTTGCCAGCTCCTGCGGCTGGCCCAGCTTCTTTGAACCACTCAGGGCCAACAGCGTTATTTACCGGGAAGATAATTCGCTGGGGATGGAGAGAACAGAAGTGCTCTGTGAACGATGCGAATCGCACCTGGGGCATATTTTCGACGATGGCCCACCGCCCACGCATAAACGTTTTTGCATGAATTCGGTTTCAATGGATTTTGAACCGGATCCGGGCGCGCACTAAGAACGGGCCTCCGGTAAAGTTTTACGGAATTCGGAAGGCGACATTCCCGTCAGCTGTTTGAATACCCGCTGGAAAGTAGCCGGAGAGCTGAAACCGCAATCATTGGCCAGCCCGGCAAAAGTCAGCTGGCCGGCGTCATCTTTTGCTAACCTTTCCTTGAATAACTCCACCCTGTAGCTGTTCACAAACTCATTGAAATTTTTATGCAGATGCTGGTTCAGCACTGCTGAAATGGTTTTGGCCGGTAAACCTGTATGCGCTGCCAGCATATTCAGCGTAAGGGTGGTGTTCAGGTAAAGCCGGTCTTGTTCCATCGAACGTTTGAGAGATTCCAGCGCAGTATCCACTGTAGCCTCGGAGAGTTGCAGCTCCGCTTTTTTCTCCGCCGTTTGCAGTTGCCACGTAATGAGGTATCCCCTGATGCCCAGCCAGTAGATTAACACTGTAACGGGGATGTATACCGGGTACCAGTCCAGTTTACTGAGCATCCAGTTAGTATAACGGGGAATTACATAAGGCACCAGGTATATTACCCAAACAGCCGCAAAGATGGCGAAGGCCCCAATCAGCTGCTGGAGCCATTTGAGGCCGGGTGCATCCTTGTTCGTTTGTTTATACTTATTCAGATAGCGGAACGACAAGGTCACATACACCACCATAGATACCCAGCGTGGAATGTCTGTGTAAACATTATAATGATCTATGAAGATGCCCCAGGGCCGAGGGTCGTTCTTTACTACGCCCATCAGCACGCCTGTAACAAATATCAACGCAATGATTGTTTTTCCCAGATCAATAATCGCCGGAAAAAACTGCCAGCGCTCGCGCTTCCCCAGCTTAAATGAAGGATGAAGAAAGGATTGTATGTAGAAATATAATAACGGGCCTATCGGCATCGTAACGATCAGCGGGAGTATGGAAGCGAGGAAATTCAGCCATTTCGAATCCAGCCAGTTGATATATGATCCATAAAGACTGAAGCAGCACATCGACATGAGCAAAATAAGCCACGCAAGCAACCGGTTGGCGGTACGCAGGCGACGGGAGAAAAACAGCAATCCACTTACGATGAAGCCCTGTAATGCTCCTAACAATACAATAGTTTGCAGCAAACGTTCCATAATGCTAATTCGCTGCCGAAGATATGGTTTCTTATTATTATCTTCAATTCAGATAACCCGCTATTTATTTGCTGATGAAAAAGACAACAGATACCCCGGTTCTCACGGCATTGGGATGCAGTATTACGCTCATGTTGCTATCGTTTGTTCCCGGCCCGCCAACAATAGATTTTCACCTTTATGACACCATGTACGTAATTGACACTCCTACCCTGTGCAGGTTTGCCGCTATCGTGTTGCTGCTGTTCACGTTGTTCTACTATGCGTTCAAAAGGCTGCTGCTGTATCCATATCTTTCTTTGCTACATATTTTGGCCATCTGGATAGTGCCATTGTATCTCTTTACAGACAACCACCGGCCTGGCCCGGTGCATACACTTGGTTCCAATGTGGATGCGGCGGTGATATATCTGTTTGCACAACTAATCCCTGTCTTGCATCTCCTGATAAGTATAACATCATACTTCGGGAAACGCAAGCCATAAATAACAAAATAAAAAACAGATCTTTTTTCAGATATTAGTCGCCGGATCAAACCACATCGCAACTATGTCGTCAAGAAGAAACTTCCTCCTGCAGGCAGCCCTGGGTACCGCAGCCACCGCTATCGGGCCATTGGCTGCCTCTGCGAGCTATGCCCCTAAGGCCGCAGCCCCGGAACTGCCTGTTGGTGTGGCGGGGTATACCTTCGCCAAATTCAACCTGGATCAGGCTATTACCATGATGAACCGGGTAAATATCAGGAATATCTCCGTAAAGGATATTCAGCTGCCCCTTAACAGCAGCCCGGAGAAAATACAGGAAGTATTGGGTAAGTTCAGCGCCGCCGGAATAAAAGTGTATGCGGTAGGCGTTATATACATGAAAACCCGGCAGGCGGTAGATGACGCATTCGAATATGCCAAACATGTAGGCGTGCCAATGATAGTAGGCGTGCCCACACCGGACCTGCTGGACTACGCTGAAGAAAAAGTAAAAACCTATAATATCCGCCTTGCGGTACACAACCACGGACCGGAAGATGCGCTTTATCCCGGCCCGAAGAATGCCTGGGATCTTATCAAAAACCGCGATGCCCGCATTGGCCTCTGCCTGGATATAGGCCACGCCACCCGCGCAGGTGAAGAACCTTACAAAGCTGTACTGGCCTATAAAAACCGGATCTTTGATCTGCACCTGAAAGATGTAACCGTTGCCGCAAAAGACGGAAAAGCAACAGAGATTGGCCGGGGGGTGATCGACTTCAAAAAATTCGTGGAAGCCCTGAAAAAGATCAACTACCAGGGCGTATGTAGTATTGAATACGAAAAAGATATGGGCGACCCACTGCCGGGGATAGCGGAATCGATGGGGTTCTTTAAAGGAGTGGTGGCTACCGTATAGTCTGCTTGCCTTTAAAGAATTACGAATTAGGAATTACGAATTACTGGTGTCCGGTAAAACTTAGGCTTGATCAAAAAGCCTAGGTTTTACGGGCATAAAAGGTTCAAAAAAGGGATATTTAAAGTTCCAGGCCCCTATGTGGCAAATAGCAAAAGCGGAGAATCTTTAGCTTTATACTGATTGAACCTGTCTAAAAGGCTTTTTTCGGCCGCCGTGATAAAGGCTTTAAGGTTCATATAAGTCATCATATGTAGCCTGACCATACTAACCAGATTAGAAAAGGACCATTTGCATTTGTAGTTAGAGCTGATTACTTTAAGAATAAGATCAGCAATCATTACACACCAGATTTGTATTTTAATAGCATTGGGGCTATCTCCCAGAAAGTATCTAAGGGGATAATTTTGCTTTAGCCGCTTAAATAATAATTCAATCTGCCACCTTTTATGATAACAATCAGCTATAGTAGCAGGTTTGAGATGAAAATCATTAGTTATAAATTCAAAGATATGGCCGCTTTTTTTGTCCTTATAAGTAATAAGTCGGGCCTTTACCTTAGCATTTTTTTTATTATGATTATGTCCTAACTCAATTTCCCGGTCAGCTAAAACCCCCTTGTTTACCTGCGACTCACTGATGGGACGATCTTCGATAATTGTATGAATGGAACTATCGATGTTACGGGTTATCCATGTAATGGCTCCTTCATCCAAAGTGTTATAAGCACTATAGTCTCTGTATCCTTTATCAAATACCAGGATTGACCCGGCAGGTAACACCACTTTTTTAAGAAAGGAAACATCAGCTTTGGCAGCAGCGCTGAATCTAACCATACAGGGTACATCCTGATCGCTTCTCATTAAAGTGTGTACTTTAATACCGCCTTTGCGTCTTCCATCCATATCAGATTTACCTGCCCCTTTTAATATCTGCTGAAACAGGCTGATAGTGGTAGAATCAAACAGATAAAGTTTTGATGCCAGTTTTGCCGGCCGGCTGTCCGGTAAAAATTGTCCATACCGCTTTAATAGTTCCAGGTAGATGGCTTCAAAAACTTTTGTACCTCTACGTATACTGGCATCAGAAATAGTACTCCTTCTGGGCGGATGGGTGATGCCCAGATGGGCTAGTCGGTGCTCCCAGGCCAGCATGCCTGTAGTAACCTCCCGCAAGGAGCTACACTGATTAATTATACTGTAAAGTAGCGTCACCAGATGATCATAGGTCTTGAATCGCTTACAGCAACGATCTGCCTGATAGTGAATGGCTAATTTGTTCACCAGCGGTCTGGGAATAAAAGAAAGTAACTGACTAAATATCGGCTGTCCGGTAAAATATATACCTTTACTCATGGTACTTTTTTTAAGTGTGGTAACTTGAAAATACCAAAAAACGGGGACGATTGTCCCCGTTTTTATTCATTGACTTCTTTTTTTCCCCGGACACCAATGATTACGAATTCGTAATTCCCTAAAATCTGTACCCAATACTTCCCAAAAACCTCCTTCTCATCTGAGGTTCTATAGTACTCCAGCCTTTGTAATATTCTTTATCGGTAAGGTTATCCAGCTTCAATGCGATATTGAATTTGTTGACGGTGTAGAATACAGACGCATTCAGAATCGTATATGATGGTAACGTAAACGTACCGGCAAGGTTTCTGTTCATGATCATATTTTCTCCGAGGTAGTTGCCGCCAAAACCAATACCCAGGCCTTTTACAGCGCCCTGCTGAATTTTATAGGTCACCCACAGGTTGGCCATGTCTTTAGGACCTGCTTCTTCCGGGCGCTTGCCCAGGAAATCCTGGTCTGCTTTAACGAATTTACTTTCGTTGTGGCTATAACCGGCTATGATATTGAGCCCGGCTATAGGGTTAGCGGTGATTTCTGCTTCCACACCGCGACTGGTACGCTCGCCGCCCTGTTCATAGAAGCCTACTTTCAACGGTACCTGCATCACAATATCCTTTACTTTGATATCATAGTAGCTCACTGATCCTGTAATCATACCGCCCATCAGGTTTACTTTCACGCCTCCTTCCAGCTGATTGGCCTGTTCGGGATGGAAAGTTTTTACGGTACCGTCGTTCTGCACTTTGGGTGCGCTGTTCGCATTGGAGAAACCGTTCATATAATTAGCGAAGATCGACAGGGTATTCATAATAGGCTGATATACGATACCGAACTTAGGCGACAATGTAGTTTGTTCAAATCTGCTGTTTGGTTTTACAGTAGCACCTCCGTTTTTGAAGTGATCTACCCGTACACTGGCCATAGCAGACAGGTTAGGCAGGAAGTTGAACACATCAGACACATAAGCGCTGTACACTTCGTCGGTAAGATTAGAATTCGTTACTGCGGAAGCATTCAACAAAGAATCGGTATGCTGCTTCGAAAGTATACCATTGTCGAATCCTTTCATATTAATCGTACCTGCGCCTACATAACCGGTATTGTTACTTTGTGTATTACGGCTGAAATAATCCAGTCCGGCTACTACCCTGTTACGGAACTGCCCAATCTTGAAATCGCCCACAAAATTCTGCTGCAGATCCGTTGTACTGGTAGTTCCATTCTGGTAGCTGATGAACCGGTTAAATGTAGGGGAAATATCCGGAAAACCGGGCGTTGCAGCGGATGCTTCATACAGGTAGGAATAATATCCTTCTGAACGGGCTGTTCCTCTTGATACAATAGTCTGGGAAGTCCACTGATCGGAGATCTTGTACATTGCCTGTGCCTGAATGCTGGTGGTGGGCGTTTTGATGCTCAGGTTGTTGCTGCTGTAAGAACGCCTGTAGTCATATCCCAGCTGTTGCAGGTTCTTAGCAAACAGCGGATGAAAACGGTCCAGGAAAAGCATGGTTGGATTGGTGCTTTCAGCTGATAAGAACTCGGTATTCAGCATCAGCGACAGCCTGTCATTAACATGATAGGTCAGCGAAGGTGCAATAAACCGTTTCTTCACGAAGCCGGCATCCTGGTAGCTGTTTTCCTCATGCCAGGCTCCTGTTACACGGAACAATATTTTCTTGTCTTTATCGAGCGGTGTATTAAGGTCCGCGGTGATGCGGTTAAGTCCATAACTCCCGCCGGTGTAATTGATTTCGCCCCCGAAGCCGTCGTACGGCTTTTTAGTCACCGTGTTGATCAGCCCGCCGTAAGAGATCACGGAACTGCCAAACAGCGTTCCGGAAGGGCCTTTAACTACTTCAATACGATCTACGTTGGCCACATCTGATCCGCCATTGGTCAGTCCTGGTAAACCATTGATCAATGTTGGCTGTACGGCAAACCCTCTCAGGGAGTAATAACCGGCGCCATCACCAGCGCGGCCGGTGGAAGACCATAATTTGCTAACGCCCGGCGCATTGTTCAGCGCGTCTTCATAGCGGGTAGCCACCTGGTCTTTTATTACTTCGGAAGATATCACACTGTATACCTGCGGATTCTCAATATTTTTCAGCGGCAGTTTAGCCACATACTCACTGCTTCTTTTGGCATATTTGTTACGTATAGCCGTTACTTCTACTTCGTTCAGACTCTTTTCCGAGACATTCAACTCCAGGTCTATTGTCAGTGTTTTGTCTTTCTCCACAGTAACCTGCCGGCTCGTGGTTTCATAACCAATCAGCGATACCTGTATGGTATACTCACCTGGCGCTATATTACGTAGTAAGTAGGCGCCGTTATCGTCGGTCAGCGTGTGTTTCTTAGTGCCCTTGAGCACTACTATCACGCCCGGCGCGGGCTTATGATCCGACGTGAAGATCACACCTTTCACACTCCCCCCATTATCAATATCTTCTGCGAAAACTGTTGTTATCATGGAAAAGAGGAACAGCAAACATGCGGTTGTTCCCTTACTGATCAGATGCTTCATCCTTTATATCTTTGGTTATCCGTTGAAATTGCAGGCGCAAAGATCACTATCGGCTAACCAGGATCAGAGACGTAAAGGGAAATTCATTTACGCAATGCGGAAAAATCAATACAGCGCATACAATCTGCCTTCTCCCGGCAGAAAAGTATCTGTGAGCCTGTTTTTCCGATAGCTGCAACGTTCCTCGCTCCCGGAAATAGCCGAGATCCGTTTAACTGCCCTTATCGCCTGGCTCACCCGGAAAACAGGATGCACGCTGTCTTTCAGCGACCTGTTCACGATCATCACGTATTGTTTTCCATCTTCCGGTCTGACAAACAAACTTATCAGCAGGTCATTTTCCGGACCCTCCGGGGTAACCACAAATCCGGCAGGAATCCTTACCGTACTTTCCGGCACGCTGGCGCCTGTATGATACACCTCTTTTGCATCCAGCTGTATCAACGTCCGTCCGATGGCCTTGATAGCGCTGTTAAGCGCCTTAAAGGGCTCGTACAGGTCAGTCTTTTTGCCGCTGGTATCTACAACTGCATTGGTAAACTGTTCCGTACTTCCGCCCAACGGTGTCCAATAGGTAAACCATACCGGCAGTTTAATACCATAGGCCAGGTTGGTATAAACGTTGTAACGGAGGTCGTTAGCGCCGGGTCTTCTCAGGCCTGTCGAAGTACCGATCGACTGTAAGTAAGCAGACGTGCGCACGTGATACTTCAGCCCGATGCGCCGGATGATATCCAGGTTCCGGTAGTAAGGCCCTTCTCTCAACGTGCCGTCTGTCATGAACGGATAGTTATCGAACGACAAATAGCGGAGGCGATCCGCCCCCACCAGTTGTATCCATTTTTCAACATACTCCGACGCATAATCGATTCCCGGAAGAGCGCCGGTAGCGTATATCGGGAGCAGGTTTACATGCGGTACTTTAGTACTGTCGAGCTGCAGCAGGCGCTGATATTTTCTGGCCACCCCGGGCAAATCCTTCAGTACGGGTTCGTCTTGCACATAGTAGCCGGCGGTGGCCTTCAGCCGGCTATAATCGGCCACCATTGCCGCCGCTGCCGTATCGCTGCCATTCACACGTTCATCGGCCACAAACATTTCTATGCCGTGCCGGCCGGCCATTTCCAGCATATTGATTTTATCTTTCACCGGCAGCCACAGGGAAATATCCTGAATAAGATCGATATGTGCTTCCCGGATGGCAGTATAACATTCATCCGTTGTATGCTGCAGATCCGGAGCTACATAGATTCCTATTTTCATTTCGCCGGCTGCTGTGGTGTCTTTTGTCGGGTTACCGTTACCGGCAGTCAGCGACAGTGCCAGTATAAAGGATAAAAGCATATGTTGTTATAATTTTTTTTAGTGAGACAACTACTGCAAAGTTATTTTCCTGATCCGCTGGTTGTAGCGGTCCAGTACATATAGCACACCATTTCCGGCGGTAGCGATTCCGGTTGGCACGGTAAAGCGTGCTACGCCTCCTGCCCCATCCGCATATCCCTGCGCGCTGCCGGCAATGGTCACTACTTTATTGGTACCGGCTTCGATCCGCCTGATGCGGGAGGCCGAATCAGCGATCAGGGGTGCATCAAACTGGTGGCCACAGCCTGCTACATAGATGTTATCTGCTGCATCGAGGGTGATGCCCCAGGGATGCTCAAAACGCGCATTGCTGCCTACTCCGTCGGCCCAACCTGTTTGGCCTGATACACCTGCGATGGTAGTCACACTCCAGCTGGAAGTATTCACTTTGTAAATCACCGAAGCCAGGTTATCCGCTATCACCAGGTTACCCTGGCTGTCCATAGTGATGCCTCCGGAGTTGACCGGCACGCTCAGCGACCTGGTGGTCATAGCGCCTGCAGCCGATATCTCATACAGCTTGCCCTGACCGGCGGAAGTGAGCGCACTCACCGTATATACCTTCCCCGTGTTTTTATCTACGGTGATCCCATGAGGAAACGGTACAACCCAGCCCAACACAGTACTGACAACGCCCGCCGGCGTGATTTTCCTCACGGCCCAGTTCCACGAATCTGCTACATATACATTTCCACCAGCATCTGTAGCCACTCCCGCCGGATGATCGAACAAGGCGCCGGTACCGGTGCCATCGGTCTTGCCCTGTACACCGGGGCTGCCGGCAAAGGTAGTCACCGCGCCAGCGGGGGTGATTTTCCGGATGCAATGATTATTGATATCTGCTACATAAATATTACCCGCTGCATCTGTAGCCAAACCGGTGTTGGTGGTAAAATTAAATTGCGCCAGTACGCCCTGTCCATCTGCGAAGCCCGCTGTTCCGCTGCCTGCCAGCGTACTCACCATGGCAGCTACCGGCGCCTTCTGCAATGCATAAAGTTTTCCTTCTCCCGGCAGGAAGTTATCCGAAAGAACATGAGTGGCTGCTGAAAAATTTGTAGCATCTTCCAGCCCGGTGCTCCTGGAAACCTGTGTTACATTGGCAACATCTGCACCTGTATTGAAAGTAAAGGTATTACTGCTGACAAAAGATTTATTCACCACCATGATGTACTCCTTCCCTGTTACCGGGTTCACCAGATCACTGATGATCACGGCATTTGCAGCGCCCTGCACCTGCCACAGGAAATTGGCCGGTGGCCGGCTGGTACCGGTGGGAATAGAAGTACCGGTATGATATACAGCGATGGCATCTGTGCCCGACAACACCCTGCCCAGCTGCCTCATCTGAGCGTTGAGCGCGGCGAACGGATCATAGAGGTCCGTTTTATTGCCCGACATATCAATGATCCCATTCGTAAATGTTTCAAAATTATTGACAGGCGTAATGTAGGTAAACCAAACCGGTAACTTAACCCCATATGCCAGGGTGGAATACACGCTGTACCGGAGTTCGTCGGCGTTAGGCCTGCGCAGGCCGATGGAGCTGCCTATCGACTGCAGGTAAGCGGATGTTTTGATATGATACTTCAATCCTAACCGCCTGATAACGTCCAGGTCGTTGAAGTAAGGTACTTCCCTGAAAGTACCGTTCGAGAGGAACGGGTAATCATCCATCGACAAATACCGTAGATTCGAGGGACCTACCTTTTGTATCCAGGCATCTACATAATCTGTTTCATAGTTGATACTGCCCAGCGCACCGGTAGCGTAGCTGGGGAACAGGTTTACATGCGGGATTTTCGCGTTATCGACCGCCAGTATTTTATTGTACCTGGTGGCAGCATCCTGCAACTGGCTTACGGTTGGCTCGTCTTTGATATAGTATCCTGCGGTGGCCGGATGATTCATATAAGTATTGACCATCGCCGTGATATCCGCATCTGTTCCGTTTACCCGCTGGTCTGCCACAATCATCTTCAACCCGTGGTTGCTGGCCATGTTGAGCATCGTAAGCTTGTCTGTAGGTGTAGCCTGGTCGGATATATCGATGATGAGATCAACGTTGGCATCCCTGATCATCTGATACTGCACATCTGTAGTCATGCTGAAGTTGGGAGCAATGTAGATGGCCACAGGAATGGAGCTATCGCCAATGGGACCGGCCAGCTCCAGCTGCTGATTTTTTTTGCTGATGGAAGATAATTGGGCCTCCGGCTTTTTGCAACCGGCTCCCAGCAATACTAACAGCACACTCACGCAGGCCCCCATTTTTCGTATAAGCGATACATGTTTCATGATCAACGGAGTTTACAGGTAAATAAAAACTGTTTGACAGATAAGCGTGTAACTATTCAGTGATAATTTTTCTGATGCAGTAATTATCGCGGTCCAGCACGTACAGGGTTTTTCCATCCTTTGCACAGGCGATGCCGGAGGGGATAGAGAATTTTGCGGCGCCCCCCGGACCATCTGCAAAGCCCGGTGCATCGCCACCTGCGATGGTGCTCACCTTGCCGGTAGCAGGTACAATCATCCTGATATTGGAACCGCTGGTGCCGGGAACGGCATCGAACTGGTGCCCGCATCCTGCTACATAAATATTGCCCGCTGCATCGGTAGTAATGCCCCAGGGATGTTCAAACCGGGCCGTAGCACCTATCCCATCCATCCAACCGGTAGAATTGGCCAATCCGGCTACCACTGTCGATTCCCAGCTGGTGGTGTTGATCCTGTACACCACAGAGCTTCCGTTATCGGGCACCAGCAGATCGCCTTTACTGTCGATGCAAATGCCTCCCGCGATGAGATTGACGCCCACCTGGTGTTCCGTCATGGCTCCTGTTGGCGACACTTCAAACAACCTGCCCTTTGTAACTACCTGCAACGCGCCAACCACGTACATTTTGCCGGTGCTGTTATCAATAGCCACCGCGTGAGGAAATGGCAACACCCATCCCAGTATGGTGGATACATCGCCTGCAGGCGTAATCTTACGCAATGCCCAGTTCCAGGTGTCAGCCACCAGCACATTGTTGTCTTTATCGACAGCAACACCAGAAGGATGATCAAATAGAGCAGCAGCCCCCTTTCCGTTGACGTTGCCCGACACACCCGGTTTTCCGGCCAGCGTGCTCACGGTACCATCAGGCGTAATTTTCCGGATACAGTGATTATTGATATCGGCCACATAGATATTGCCATCCGGACCAACCGCCATACCTGCATTGGTGACGAAATTGAATTTGGCGGCAGCTCCCTGCCCGTCTGCAAAGCCGGACGTTTTCGCTCCGGCCATCGTACTTACTGTTCTGGCGGGCACATACAGGAAATCGGTAGCTGTTTCCATGTGCTGTCCGGCAATAGTGATGACGATCTTCCCGGTGCCCGCTCCCCTGGGAACGCGTACCAGTATACGTTTCCGGTTGGCGCCCAACACCTGTGCATCCATACCGTTCACTTTCACATTGATCGCTGCGGTATCTGTACTGTAGTTATCACCATAGATCATCACCTCTGCTGCCTCGCTGCCTTCTGTAGGAGCGAACCTGTCGATAGACATAGGGAGATGGACGTTATGAATATATCCCTGGTCTACCTGCCTGAAAACACTTTCCTTACAGGAAACAAAGACCAGTAATAGCAATCCTGTGAAAAAACTATATGCTGTTGTTCTCATATAAATATCTTTAGCTGCTTTCATCAATTATATCCGGGATTCTGGGTAAGCGCGGAGTTCTTATTCATTTCAGACTGTGGTATGGGGAACAGGTCGAATGCATCGTTGTATACCCTTTGTTCCACCAGGAAAGGCTGGTACGTGAATGTCTGATCACCGGTTTTGGTGATGCTCATCCCCATGGCATTTTTCATCGCGTCTTTGCCGATGCGCCACCTGCGGATGTCCCAGAAGCGATGTCCTTCAAAGGCAAGTTCCACGCGGCGTTCGCGCCTGATGCGCTCCCGCATCTGTGCCTGCGACAGGCCGGCAGGTAATGGCGGCATCCCTACTCCCGGGCGGCAACGCACATCGTTCACAGCTTTGTATACTACCTGGTCCGGCGCTGCCAGGGTTTCATTCAGGGCCTCTGCATAATCCAGCAGCGTTTCCTCGTATCTCATATAGATCCAATAATGATCGCCGGGGCGGTTATCGGGTGTTACGCTGCCGTTTTCATCCAGCAGCTTGCGCAGGTAGTAGCCGGTTTGGGTCAGACTTCCTTCAGCAGAAGTCAGTCCATCGAGGCCTCCGACGTAGGTCTGGATTGTAGCCTCCTTCCACTTGCTGCCGTTGAAGAGGATGGATGCCGCCAGCCGAGGATCCCTGTCGGCATACGGATTTGAAGGATCGTAGCCGGCACCTGCATCCGTGATCTTCAGCCCGTTTTTCATATCATAATCGTCGACCAGGTTCTGAGTAGGCTGTATCCATCCCAGGCCTCCCTGGCTGGGAATAAACATCTGCTTCAGCCAGGTGTTATTATTGATAGTCGACTGGAAGATGATATTGGCCGCATTTCTTTTGTGGAACAATGCGGTATAATCTCCATCTACCTGATAAACACCCAGGTCAATCACCTCTTTGGCGGCACCTGCAGCACGCTGCCATGCAGCGGCATCATTCGAGGGGTTATGTAACAGGCTGGCGGCATACAACAACGTTTTTGCTTTCAGCATCATGGCGGCGCCTTTGGTGGCCCTGCCGGTATTCGCGGAAGTATTGGCGAGCGGCAATAAGGCGGCAGCTTTATCACAATCGCCGGTGATGAATTGCACTACCTCTGCTTCTGTATTTCTTGGAAGATTTAAATTGTCGGAGATGTTCAGCACACGGTCTACGACAGGCACTGCGCCATAGCGCCTGAACAGTTCATTGTAAAACCATGCCCGCAGGAAATAGCTTTCGCCTTTCATCCGGCTGCGGCCAGTTACCTGCGAGGGATTCACTGCCGGTACTGCATCTATCTTTTCGATAAAACGGTTCACCTTTCTCAGCGAGGCATACAATCCGCCCCAGGCATCGATGGGGTTGTAGGTGGGCGACAGCAATCCTTTGGTAAACACCTGCGGCCCGTTAAAATACACGACGGGGCATTTGGCTTCATCCGAGGCTACTGCGTAGGTGAAGCTGTTTACCGGCATCCACTCGTTGGGAAGATCGGCGTAGATATTAGCCAGATAGCTTTCCGTCTGCACATAATCTCCAAATACTTCTCCTTCGGTTAGCCCTCCGGTTTCCGCCTTATTCAGATAATCGTTTACTTTTGAACAGCCTGTTGTGCAGATGACTGCGGCAACACAAATTATTAACCTGAGTTTCATTAATACAGTTGAATTAAAAGATTAGAAACTAACTGACGCGCCTATGTTCAATACCTTCTGGGCCGGATAAATGGTTCCGTTGGTATTGCTGGCCCAGTACTCCGGATCGAGAATAGGCTGCGCCCTTGTCCAGGTGATGAGGTTATTACAGTTAGCGTATATCCTGCAGTTATCAAAAGATGCTTTCTTAGTCAGTCGTACATTCCGGAAGGTGTAGCCGATCTCCATATTCTTCAGGCGGACGTAGCTGTTGTCTTCCAGGTAAAAGGAAGAAACGCGGTGGTTATTACTATTACCGCCATAGTGCAGGGCGGGCCAGGTAGCGGTAGCCGCGGTAGCGGGTGTCCAGCGGTTCAGATGCTCCTGCCGTACTTTTCCTCCTTCATAAAATTCCCAGGAAATGCCACCCACCATGGTACGGTTGCTGTTGGCGGCGCCCTGAAACAGGAAGCTGAGGTCGAAATTCTTCCAGCTCACCTGCCCTGCTATACCGAAAAATATTTCCGGTATGTTGCTACGTCCGATAGGCCCTACGTCGTTATCATCTATCACACCATCGCCATTCAGATCTTTATACTTGATATCGCCGGGAATCACTTTTCCAAACTGCGAAGGACTAAGGCGTATATCCATTTCATCTTTGAAGAAGCCAATGGCAGTGAGCCCCATGATCTGGCCAAGCGGATGCCCGGTCTGGTACATATAGTCATATGCCCGGTGCTGCTCATCAATAAAGATTACTTTATTCCTTGCATACGACATATTTCCACTGATGGAGTAAGTAACTTTGTTGATGGTATTGCGGTGTCCCAATTCCACTTCGAAGCCGCTGTTATTGACTTTTCCCATGTTGGCCGGAGGAAGATTTTTGTCAGACATGCCAATGATAGCGGGTACAGAAGAACGGGTAATGAGAATATTGTGTCTTTTTTCAGTGAAGTAATCAGCCGTGAGGGTGATCAGGTTTTTCAACAGCTTCAGTTCGAAGCCTACGTTAAATTTGCGGGCTGTTTCCCAGGTAACATCCGGGTTAGCCATAGCGCCTTCATAGATACCGGGGATACCATATACCTGGTCGCCATACAGATAACCGGAAGCAGGATCTCTCGTATACTCCGAAGAAAACAGCCAGCGGCGACCGCTGAGCTGATCGTTACCGGTGATACCATAAGAACCTCTCAGTTTCAGGAAATCAATCACGCGGTTCTGACGGAGAAAAGATTCTTCCGACAGTATCCATCCTGCAGAAACAGCCGGGAAAAAGCCGTAACGGTGCGCCTTTGAAAAGTTATCGGTTCCATTGTAGCCGGCGTTGAATTCTGCGAAATATTTGTATTTGTAATTGTAAGTCAGGCGGGTCACCAATCCCTGGGAAACAAAAGGAATCTGGTTGCCGATTACCTTTTGCGTACGATTGGCCAGCACGAGGCCAGATACTTCATGTGGACCGAAATTCCGCAGGTAGTTGAGCGACAGGTCCATCCAGATATCCCGGTTCTGCGCATAGGCCGATACCGGAGCCGACAACGGCACATCATTCCCGAGATAAGAGTAATTTGCCGGATCATCGTAGGCGCCCATGCCTTTATACACCGCGCTTTTCACCTGTTTATCACGTCTGAAACCATTCTGGAAATAACCGTCAAATGAGTAGTTGCCTTTCACTGACAATCCCTGCGTGATGAAATTCAGTTTCCTTGTAAGCGATAACATACCCGACAGCGAAGAGTTAAATGACTCTTTAAATCCGGTGGCATTCAGCAGTCGCGCGGGATTCAGGAACACCCCATTTTCACCGTAATAACCGGTTGGGTACTTCACCGGGAAAGCATTGGGTGGTACCTGGTTCAGTGTCCAGAAAAGATCGGCCACAGAAACGTTAGGATCTCTTTTATTTTCGATGGCGCCATAGAGATTCAGCGCCATGGAAAAATTCTCATCGAAATCGATATCTACATTCGAACGGAAATTATAGCGTTTGAAGTCTGATTTCGGATTATACTGTTTGTTCTTTTCTGTTTTATAAATGCCACCCTGATCAGTATACCCCACATTCACGAAATACCGGGCCTGCCTGCTACCGCCGCTGATATTGAAGTTCGCCTGTGTTTGCAGCGCAGGTTTCATCATCTCCCCCAGCCAGTCTACATCCGGATATTTCAACGGATCGGAGCCAGTGCGGTAAGCTTCCAGCGCAGTAGCATTATATGGTGGCGTACCACCGGGATGATCGTTGAGATAGGCTTCATTGGCCAATGTAGCATAACCGTAAGCGTTCAGGTACTTAGGCAAACGGGTACTTTGCTGCACGGCATGCTGAACGCTCATGGTAATAGCCGGCTTCCCTGTTTTGCCACGCCGGGTAGTAACGATGATCACGCCGTTGGCGCCCTTCACCCCGTACAAAGCCGTGGCGGAGGCATCTTTCAATACCGTTATATTCTCTATTTCATTGGCATCGAGCAGAGAAATAGCGCTGTAGTCTTTCTGAACGCCATCGATGGTGATCAGCGGATCTGCACCATTCAGCGTAGCGCGGCCGCGGATCAGGAGCTGCGACTTATCATTACCCGGCTCGCCACTGATCTGAATGGCTGTTAATCCCGGCAGGCGGCCTGCCAGCGCGTTGGTGATATTAGCCACCGGGCTTTGTTTCAGCTCCTTCGTTGTAATAGAGGCGGTGGCGCCGGTTTGCGCAATTTTCTTTTGCGTTTGTCCGAACCCCAGCACCACCACTTCGTTCAGGCCCTGCCCGTCGGATGTTTGCAATAATACGCTGAGCGAACGGCTGTTTTCTACAGCTACCACCTGGGTAACGTAACCCATATACGAAAAAGACAGGCTATCTCCTTTTTCTGCAAACACCCTGAACTTTCCATCTGCATCAGTAGTAGTGCCCCTGGAAGTGCCCACTACTTTTACAGATACACCAGGCAGTGCAATACCATCGGTTTTAGCTGTTACCTTACCCGAAACAGCGGTCGACGAATCTGCACGTACAGGCGCTGGTATGGCCTGTTTCCCGGGGACGATAAAAATTTTCTTTTCAGTTACCCTGTACCCGAATGGCTGATCTGCCAGCGCTGCTTTCAACAGTTTTTCGAGCTGCGCGTTTTTCATGTCGATACTGATTTTCCGGGCATTCCTGATAACGCTCTCGCTATAGATCACGTGGTAATCGCTTTGCCGCTCTACTGCCTGAAAGAATTCCTGTATAGGGGCGTTTCTGAGGTTCACGGAAATGCCGGCCGACTGCGCCCTCGCGGTGACTGCGGACAGGATAACCAGAATCATAAAGTGGAACCAACAGGCAATGAAATACCTGGCCTGTCGCCAGGTCGATGCAACTCTTTTCATAAGTGATGTTAAGATTATCGGCTGATAAAGTCCCTTTTCAGGGGATATTCGTTCTCGTTGTTATTTATATGGAAGTACAGTAATTACATTTCCTTCTACGTGAAATTTCGCCAGCCCGGTCATCTCCATCATCTTCAGCAATTCTCCTACCGGTATATTACGTTCTACCGTTCCCGTGAAATAATTGCTGTTGGGCTGCATACCGGCATCATACATTACTTTAATGTTATACCACCTGGCCAATACGGTAAAGATTTCTCCGAAGCTCGCATGGTGGAAAACAAAATTGCCATTTCTCCAGGCAGTTACTGCCTCCAGGTCAGCAGCCGATTCTTTCATATGTCCATCGCTGACAGTAGCCATGCGTCCGGGTTTCAGCAGTATCGCGTTATCGCCTTTTCCTACTTTTACGGCGCCGGTAACCAGGGTTGTTTCCCAGGCGGTTTCCTCCGGATAGGCTTTCACGTTAAACGAGGTTCCCAGTACCTGTATTTCCTCGCCTCTTACCTTTACGATAAACGGCTGCCCGGCACGTTGGGATACCTCCAGCCAGGCCTCTCCGCTGATTTCCACAACACGCTGCTTCCCTGTAAAAACTGCCGGGAAGTAAACAGACGATGCAGCGTTTAGCCGTACCCGTGTGCCGTCGCTCAGCGTCAGCGCATATTCGCCTCCCACCGGGGTCCGTAAGGTATTGTACTCGGCTTCACCTGTTGTATTGCCATTGCTTCCATATGATAAAACACCCTGCCGCTGGCGGATATTTATATTACTGGCTGATGCGAAAGTTGTATCAGCGGTAGCGCCCAGTGCTACCCTGCTGCCATTGCCCAGTATCAGTTCTGCTTTTCTGGTTCCGGGCAGTATCTCTTCCTGCCTGTGCTGCGGCTGTTTTACGGCCATTTGCTGCTGCGGATGCTTCCAGAGAAAAACAGATAATGTGCCTGCCACCAGTGCAGCCACCGTAGCGGCCACCGCATATACTTTCCTGCGCTGATGTTGCTGCCGGTGTACACCGGCTTTTTCCCTGAACCGTTCATATGCGGCGGTTACATTTACCGGTGGTGTGGTAATACCTGTCTGCTTCAGTTGTGTTGCTTTCGCAGCCAGCTCTTCTACCAGCTTACGATTCTCTGTATTGGCATCCATCCACTGCTCCAGCAATAAACGATCGGCTTCCGGCAACCTGTTTTCGAGGTATGCCGCAATCAAACCGGATATCTCCAGTGAATGCAACAATTTGTCCTTGATCATCCTGTTAATTTATTAGCCTGAAATGCCACGTTAATATAGAAACGACAAAATTTTCATTTCATCTCAGGGGTGGGCAATTTTTTTTTACTGATGCATACCAATGATCAGTAATAATGCTTCGAATGCGTGTACAGACAACAATTTACGTAGCAGGGCCAGGCCTCTCGACAGCTGGTTCCTGACGGTGCTGACCGGCATGCCGGTCATAGCGGCTATCTCCCCGGCTTTCATGCCTTCGTCGAAAGTCAGCCTGATAACTTTACCGTAGTGAACGGGTAATTGCTCGATGGCATGCGAAATTTCCCGGAGCACTTCCACGCGGATCATAGCGTGTAATACTTCTTCTTCGGGCGGCTCCGGATGCTGTTCCAGGTCGCGATAGCGTTTTTGCGCGCGTTTGGTTTTTCTGAAATGGTCCAGACAGCCATTGCGGACAGCGATATACAGAAATGCTTTAATGGACTGAAAGCTGCTAAAACGCGCTACGCGCTGCCAGAGCTTCAGGAATACATCTTCCACAATCTCTTCGGCTACGCAGGTATCTTCCACCATACTGCCGGCAAATGCAAGCAGGCCCGGGTAAAAATCGTGGAATACCATCCGGAACATACTTTCATCGCCCTCCTGTAGTGCCTCTATTGAGAACCCTCTTGGTGTATACATGACGAAAACTACTTCTAAGTAAGAGAACAGTTGTTAAGCTTCCAGCAGCTAGTGGCTAATAATTTTTTTTCAGGAAGACCAGGTGGTTTTAACAAAAATATAAAAATATTGTATTTCCGGGTTAGCAGTTTTTCTTTTTGAGAAATAAAAAAGGAGCTGCTCCTATAGGAACAGCCCCTTTGCATTCATCCTCTATCTAATCTATTTTATCTTAACATTAGCTGCTGTTGCGTCGTTTCTTATTTCTTCGCTGGCAGTAGACACCAGTACGTCGCCGGCATTCAGGTCGCCAAAGATTTCTGTTTTGCCGCTTTCGCTGCGACCGGCAGTCACCGGAATCCATTTGGTTTTCTTGTCTTCCACACGGATGACATATACTCCTTTGGTAGAGTTCAGTACCGCAGAAGCAGGCACTATGAAGTTGTTAGCGTTACCTACCAACGGAATAAGTACTTCCACTACCATTCCTGGTAACAGTGCCTTATCATTATTAGCTACATCGATTTCGATATGCTGGGAGCGCAGTTTGCGGTCTAATGCGCCTGCAAGGCGGATCACTTTACCTTTGAACTGCTTATCGGCGAGTGCTTTTACTTTGAAGCTTACTTCGCTCTGATTATTCAGATAACTGGTATATGCCTCCGGAATACTTACCACCAGTCTCAGTTTCTTCTGTTCCTGCAGTGTGAAGATAGGCAGTTCCGAGCCCTTGCCCGATGGGCCTACATAAGCGCCTGCACTTACATTACGTGCAGTGATGATACCGCTGAACGGCGCCCTGATCTCCAGGTAGTTACGGTTATCACTCACCTCGCGGTGTGCTGCTTTTGCTGCATCCAGCTGGGCCAGGTCCGATTTCTGGCGGGCGTAAGCCACGTCCAGATCGTTCTGGGAAACCGTTCCGGGTGTTTTGCTCGTTTCCAGCAGGCGGTCGTAGGTAGCTTTGCTGGATAAATAAATCGCTTCCTGCGATTTGAGCTTAGACTCCGCGCCTGAAAGCTGGGAGTTGATCTCCGGCGCTTCCATCGTAGCCAGCAACTGGCCTGCGTTCACTTCACTACCTACATCTACATTGAGTTTCTTAACAAAGCTGTTTACTTTGGCATAGAGGTCTACCTGCTGAAAAGCCACCAGTTCACCAGGTATTTGTATAGAAGATGAAAGCACGCCTTTCTCCAGGGTAAATGCCTGCAACGCAGGGGGCGCTTCTGATGCGGAAGCGGATTTTTCCTCTTTTGCACCGGCGGCTCCGGAGCAGCTATACAGCCCCACGGCCATCACCACGGCTGAAATAAAAGGAAAGGTTGTTCTAATACCGCTGTTCATAAAATATATTTTAATAGAATTAGAGGATTGTTCTGTTTTATTTTTCAGTCGGGATAAAGTGAATACTTTCTTCATCCCGTGGATGCAATGATACGCTCTGCGTAGACGCTTTACCCTGCCCCCATGCAAATACCAGTGGCAAGATAAACAATGCGGCAAAAGTAGAAGCAATCAGTCCGCCTATCACAGCTCTTCCCAAAGGTGACGACTGATCACCGGCTTCACCCATGCCACTTGCCATCGGGATCATACCTACCACCATCGCCATGGCCGTCATCACGATCGGACGCAAACGCAGCGCTGCCGCTTCTGTGGCCGCTACGAGGGCATTCCCATTATGCTTCCTCAGCTGCTCCGCATTAGTGATCAGTAGCACCGCATTGGAAATGGATACACCCACGGACATGATCATCCCCATGTAGGATTGCAGGTTCAGGGTAGACCGGCACATCATCAGCAATGCCAGGGAACCCAGCAATACAGCCGGTACGGTAGCCAGTACGATGGCCGATACTTTGAACGACTGGAAGTTAGCTGCCAGCATCAGGAAGATCACCACAATGGCAACGATCAACCCGCTCTGCAGACTATCCAGTGTATCATTCAGCGTATTACTCAACCCAATCATTTCTACGTTAAGCCCACGGGGCAGTTCACCCAGGTGTTTGATGGCCTGCTGCACACCGGCGGAAGCCTTACCCAGATCCGTGTTGTTCAGGTTAGCCGTAACCGTTAGTGTTGGCATGGCGCCCAGGTTGTCTACTTCACCATAAGTAGTATCTGAAGTCAGTGTGGCCACATCACTCAGCAACGGACGTGGTGAATTCTTTAACAACGGAATTTCACCCATCTCTTCTTTACTGTTCATCCTGCTTTCCGGTACCTGCACCTGCACACTATAGCTCAGATTGGCTTTCTCATCCACCCAGATATTCTTATCAGTATACCTCGATGAGGAAGTGGCTGCGGTTAAGGATCTTGATATATCACCTACATCCACACCCAGCTGTGAAGCCCTTACACGGTCGATGTCTACTTTAATGGCCGGATATTTAGTAGACTGCCCTATCTGCACATCACGGAGATAAGAAACATTCTTCAGTTCATCCACCAGCCGCTGTGCATATTTCTCACCCAGCTTTCTGTCGCGCCCTGAAAACCTTACCTCGATCGGTGTCGGCGAGCCCTGGCTCAGGATCTTATCCGTCAGTTCTATCGGCTCAAAGGAGAGCGCCATCTGCGGATCAATGGTTTTAGCTTTCTCCCTGATCTTATCTTTCAGCTGCTCCAGGTTTACATGGTAGTCTTCTTTCAATGCCACCTGTACCACTGCTTCATGCGGCCCCGCCATCCACAGGAAGATAGGAGCCGTGGAAAACAGCGCCGGGTGTTGACCGATGTAAGCAGAAGTGATGGAAATATTCTCCTTCCCTACTATATCATTGATGCCATTCAGCAGTTTGATCGTTTGTTCTTCGGTGCGCTCTGCACGTGTACCATCCGGTACCCGCATCCTTACCTGGAACTGTTTACCATTTACTTTAGGCAATACATCGCGGCCGATGCTGGAAAGCAGTAATACCACCAACGCACATACTGCCAGCAGGTAAGTAGCCACAATCGGCTTGCGGTAAGGCATCATCCGGCCAATGAAGCGCAGGTAGCGGTTCCGCAGCCGCTCGAAGCGACTGATCTTTCCGTCGCGGTTACTGTCTTCATGCTCCACCAGCATTTTCTTCTGATCCCAGGTATCTTTCTCTCCGCTCAGGCCTGCAGCCGCAAATTCCTCTGCATCAGTCATCTGTGTACCATCTGCTTTCCTGTGATGTTTTCCCTTCATGATCCAGTTGGCCATAATGGGCACAAATGTTTGTGCCAGGAAGTAGGAAACAACCATAGAGAACCCAATGGCCAGTGCCAGCGGCAGGAACAGTGATCCGGGGATACCGCCCATGGTAAATGCCGGAGCAAATACTGCGAGGATACAGAACAGGATCAGCAATTTCGGGAATGCGATCTCCTGACAGGCATCCCAGATAGCCAGGGCTTTGGGTTTGCCCATATCCAGGTGTTGGTGTATATTTTCTATCGTCACCGTACTTTCATCCACGAGGATACCGATGGCCAGCGCCAATCCGCTCAGGGTCATGATATTGATCGTTTGCCCGAAAAGGCTGAGGAAAAGTACTGCCGATATAATAGAAGTCGGAATGGTGAGGATAACGATCAGTGCCCCTCTTGGGTCGCCCAGGAACAACAATACCATCAAACCGGTGAGCACGGCGCCGATAGTGCCTTCGGAAAGGAGGCTCTTCACGGCATTGATCACGTAGGTCGACTGGTCGAACTCATAACTCAGCTTCACATCTTCGGGGAGTTGGGCCTGCATTTTGGGCAGCGATTTTTTCAGGCGCTGCACCACTTCCCAGGTAGAGGCATCCGCACTTTTAGCGATGCTCAGGTATACAGAGCGACGGCCGTTTACCAGGGCATAACCGGCGGTAACATCGGCACCATCTTCCACGGTGGCTACATCACGCAGGTAGAGGTTCTCTACACCGCCTTTGAACAGCGGGATGTTTTCAAAATCCTTTACCGTTTTGATGGTCGTGTTAGCAGGGGTGATATAGTTATGGTCGCCTATACGCACGTTACCGGAGGGAGATGTCTGGTTGTTTACACGCAATGCTTCCACCAGCTGATCCGGCGTCATATTATGCTGCCGGAGCAGTTCCGGATCGGCCTTGATCACTACGGTACGTATATTTCCACCGAAGGGAGTAGAACCAATCAACCCGGGAATAGAAGTAAAGGACGAGCGTACGTAAACGTTCGCCAGATCCAGCAGTTCGTTATTGCTTCGCTTGTCGCTTCGCAGTACGAGCTGCCCTACGGGCAAGGTCGACGCATCGAAGCGGACAATAAAAGGCGGGTTGGATCCAGGCGGGAAAATAGCCTGGATCCTGTTGGCGAAGGCGCTTACCTCCGCAGCTGCCTGGGCCATGTTGGTGCCGGGATAGAAATTGATCTTCATCAGCATCAGGCCCTGAATATTCTTCGTTTCTATACTCTTGACCCCATTTACGAACAGGAATATATTGATGTATTGTTTAGCGAAAAATGCTTCCATTTGTGTCGGTGTATAACCACCGAAAGGATGGGATACATAGATCACCGGCATATCCAGCTTGGGGAAGATGTCGACCTTAATCGTATTCACCGCCTTAATCCCAAAGAAGAACAGTCCGGCAACGAGCACCAGGATAGTAATAGGTTTTTTTAATGCAAAACTGATTAAGTTCATGGTTCTGTAATGTTTCTAAATAACGCCATAAGCGGCATCCGTTTAACGATCGTCTAATTCTGAAATATGCTGAAGTCGCCTTCCGCTGCGGCTTTTAACAACAGGGCCTGCCAAACATTGCTATAAGCGATATCCCTGTCGGTTTCCGCCCTGATCAGTGCGTACAGCGCCTGTGTAACATCTACCAGGTTGGTGAGGCCGTTTTTATATAGTACCGATTTCTGAAGATATGCATCCGACGCGGCTTTCACCTGCACCGGTACTTCGCGGTAGTTATCCAATGCATTTTTGATCTTCGTATCAGAGAGGCTCAGCTGAGCGCGAATCTGCTGATCAGCGAGGTTATACTCATCCTGCAATCCCTGGCTGATAAGGCGTTGCGACCGCACCTGCCGCGAGATCCTGAAGGGCTGGGTGATGTTCCAGGTTACCCCTACTCCAATCAGGTAGTTGGTACGTGTTGGTTTGATGCCATCCCAGTAACTATGCGTATAGTCATTCAGGTTAGTCGTGTAACCACTGTTGAAACCGGAGCCCCGTGTTTGCAGCACACCCACCAGCGTAAATGCCGGGAAATAAAAGGTTTTAGCATACTTTGCCTGTTCTTCGCTGTAAGCGATACGGCTTTTGTACCACTGCAGCACCGGGTGATTATCAGGAGAAAAGTTTACATCGGGTATCGCCGGGATACGATCTACATAAGAGGTATCCAGGGTGAAGTCTTGCGGTGCAATGCCCAGCAGCTGGGCCAGCTCATTGCTTTGCGCCTGTTCAAAATCCCTCGCGTTGGTGAGGGCGATCCTGGCGCTGGAGTACTCGGCATTGGCTTGTGAGGAGTCCACTCCGGCGATGAGACCATTCAATACCCGGGTGCGTACTACTTTCCGGATAGTATCGGCACGCTCCAGGTTTTTCTGGTAAGAGTGCGTTAGTTGCTGCGCTGCTACCAGGTTCAAATAAGTGGCCGCCACTTTTATCTTGTGTCTGAAAATTTCCTGTTGCCAGTCTTTATCGTTCTGAGCGGCGGCCGCTAATGCAGTTTTCACTTTTTCCTTTGCTCTTCCGAAAGCAAAGAAGTCCCAGTTAATATTAGTAAGGTATAATGCGCCGAAAGCGGCATTCCAGTTTTGACGATCGAGTGCAGCACCGGAGGATGCCGTGCTTAAACCTCCGAATCCGTACAGCGGTCCGTTTTGCCCGTTGATGGTTCCGTAGTCCTGTTGTGCAGCAATATTGAAGTTGGGCAGATAGTCGCGGCGGGCCTGCGATACCAGCTCATTTGCGGCCGCCTTGTAATGGGCTTTTGCCCTGATAGTACCGTAGTTGGCCACTGCGGTATCAATGGCTTGTTTAAGGGTAAATACCTGTTGCGCAAAGAGGTTGCCCGCTGAAAACAGCGTCGCAACCAACAACAGGGAATGTTTCTTACTCCACATGAATAGATAGATTTTTTACGGTTGAAATGATCCTGATGAATCATTCAACAGCAAAATGACTCTATCATTTTGAAGCAAACTTGAAGGAAGTGGAGATAAGGGAATTTTTACGGGAGATGTTAACCTACAGGGTATCGGACTCCGCTACCATCGCTGCCTGGCGGTCATTTACCGCTTGTGTATCTTTTTTGTAAAAACTAATTTGCAGATGATGCCAGCCGCCAGTATAGGTATATTCTATATCATACCCGTTCACTTCACAGATCTGTTTTACGATCGCCAGGCCCAGACCTATACTATCGGCGCTCTGGTTACTTTTCCTGAAGCGATGGAACAACTCGCACGTAGGCACCTGTGGCGGCAACCCGGTGTTGCTGATCCTGAATTCTTTTGAAGTGAGCAATACCCTGATCTGGCCACCTTCGTGGTTGTGCCGGATAGCATTGCTCATCAGGTTACTGATCAGCATTTCCGCCAGCGCCGGATGAATGCTGAGCGGAATATTCTTATCCAGATTAGTACTGAGCTTGATTTCCCGCATCGCAATCCAGTCTTCATAAGTGGCAATCACATCCTTGGTAACCCGGCAAAATTTGATGCTTTCAGTTGCCTTGAATTCCTGGTTTTCCAGTTTGGTGAGCAGGATCAGCGAACGGTTGATATGTGATAATTTCTCAATAGCGTTTTGCATATCGCCGATGAGGGCTGCCTGCACGCCATCAATATTGGTTTCCGACAACAACTCTATTTTACTGCGGATCACCGCCAGCGGAGTTTGCAGTTCATGAGAAGCATTTTCACTGAATTCCTTGACGGCTGCATAATCTTCCATGGCTTTATCGGTCATCTTGGTGAGGAACCTGTTCAGCTCCTTGAATTCTGTAGTACTGGTTTCCGGGAGCTTCAGCGGTTCTTTCTGTTTCAGGTCGAAGTTGTAGAGCGCTTTCCTGATGCAGTGAAGCGGATAGAAAATCTTCTTCGATAATAACCTCGCCGTCACTGCTACTGCCAGTACCATGAGCAACATCTTCCATACCACGGCGCTTAGCATTCCCCTGAAAATGCCGTCTGACTTAATCACATAATTATAGGAAGATATCTTATATACCTGCGCGTTTATTTCATACCAGGAGCTAACGGTGATGCGGCACTCTTTTTCGTCGAGGTCTTCTGCCACGTGGTTATTAGTGACAGCAGTAACTTTTTCGGCGGGCATAGGTCCCGGTACCTGGCTGATCTCAATCGGCCTGCCATGGGTGTAGCGGTCGGGCTGCTCTCCTGCCTTCAGCTGGGCTGCCACCCGGTCGTTCACGGCAGTCATCCTTGCTATCTCGGCTTCGTCCAGATGCTTTTTTATATTGTTACGGGAGATGAGCATAGTGACCGGAGTGATCAGAAATACAATCCCCATAAACCATAGTGTGACCTTATTGAGTAGTTTCATGTCTTGAAGTATTAAACTTATAGCCTAAGCCATACACCGTTTCTATATAATCAACCCCATCTGCTGCACTGATCTTCTTCCTCAGGTTTTTTACATGCTGGTAAACGAAGTCAAAATTAGCCAGGTTATCGGTATAATCCCCCCAGAGGTGGGCAGCGATCGACTGCCTTGAAAGTACACGGTTCTTATTAACCACAAAGTACAACAACAGATCGAATTCCTTACGGGTTACATCCAGTACCACATGATTCACAGTGGCCTCTACCGTATCAGTATTAAGTTCAATTTCATTAAACACCACTAAGTTATTGCCTTCCAGCTTTTTACGTCTGTAAACAGCTCTCAGGCGGGCATGCAGTTCGGGCAAATGGAAGGGCTTGGTAACATAATCGTCTGCTCCTCCTTCCAGTCCATTCACTTTGTCGTCCAGCGCATCTTTCGCAGAAATGATGAGGATACCACTGGTGATGTTCTCTTTCCGGATGAATTTCAGCAATTCCAGTCCGTTCCCGTCAGGCAGCATAATGTCGAGCAGAATGCAGTCGTACGTAAACAGGGAAAGCTTTTCCCTGGCCGTTTCAAAATTATACGCCAGTTCGCAGATATACTTCTCACCATTCAGGTAATCGGATATACCGCTGGCCAGCTCCTTATTATCTTCTACTATCAATACTTTCATAAAAACATACCTGCATGCAAAGTGCCCTGTAAATTTATAGAAAATTTGAAGTTCAGGGCTTTTCGGCGTCCGGAAGCCATGAATCCCTCCCAAAACGATGAATTTACCCCCTCTTTTTAACGATTTATCCCCCCGGGTCAGCGGAAGCCGACGTTTATCTTGCGGTTAAGATCCAGGTATTCTGTGTTAAGATACAATTACAAATATTGGAAAGCCCAAACCTGGATACCCCGTGAACAATGATTGCTTTTATTTTTTAGAACCACGTTTACCTTTAAAAATTTCACTATGAAAAGATTACTATTTTATCTTCCACTCATTGCGTTGTTTGCTGCATGTACCAAAACTCCCGTGGCGATCGAAAAGCTCTCCAACGGGAAGGCTGCGCTCAATGCCGCCCCTTCAACACTGTCAGGTACCTCCGGCTTCAGGGGATTAAACTGGGCTGATCCCGGCGATAACTTCCAGAACGGCGCAGTAGTACCCAGCGGCCTCGATTCCAACGACACCTACGCCACTACCCAGGCAAAGGCAGCGAACATCATCAGCGGTTTCCAGCAAAGAAATGCCAACACGATCCGCCTGCCCGTGAACATCCCCTCTGTGCTTCAATCGTGGTGGGGCAGCTATACCGGCGCCATAGATACTGCGCTGGGAGGCGGTATGACGGTGATTCTCTGCTACTGGGAAGCAGCCAGCCCCAAAAACGGACTGGTAAACAATTATACAGGATTCTGGAATATGTGGCAGACCATCGTCAACAAATATGGCAGCAATCCTAATGTCTACTTCGAGGTATTCAATGAACCTCATGGATACAGCGTGGCCGACCTGAACAACCTGTATGGTACCTGGCTCAATAACTATCCTTCTGTTCCCCGGAACCGGATCATACTGGATGGCGCCGGCTATTCCTCTGATGTAAATGATGTGGGCGCCGACAGCCGTTTCCCGAACTGCCTGTTGTCGTTCCACGACTATACCTGGTTTGAGCCGAACAACAATACCTCCGGTGATTGGGAAGCTTCGTTATCCCGCCTTAGTTATCCGGGTAGAACCATTGTTACCGAATTTGGTATCCCGATGACCAATGGTAAAAACTACCTGGGTGCAGCGGGAACAGATGGAGAAATTACCTATTTCCAGGGCATGACCAATCGTATTCAATCGCTTGGCATGGGTTGTGTTTACTGGCCCGGCCTGCGGAACGGCGATGGTTATAGCCTGCTCACGCTGAGTGGCACCAGCCTTATCACCAACAATGCTTCCGGCTTATCGCGCCTGCAGTTCGCCTGGGGCGTAGGCAGCATTACGCAGCCATACGGCAGCTTCGATCCCAATGCCAATTATAAGATTATATGCCGCAACAGCAATAAAGCGCTGGATGTATACAATTCATCCACTGCTAATGGCGGCAGCATTGATCAGTGGGATTACTGGGGCGGTACTAACCAGCAATGGAAATTCACCAGCCTGGGCAACGGTGTGTTTGCCATCACCAACGTCAACAGCGGAAAAGCGCTGGACGTAAACGGTATCTCCACCACCGCAGGCGCCAGTATCATTCAGTGGGATTATTGGGGTGGTGCTAACCAGCAATGGAGAATCGTAGACATGGGCTTTGGATACTTCCAGATTATAAATGTGAATAGTGGACAATCATTAGATGTGAACGGAGCATCTACCGCTAATGGAGCAGGGCTGATCCAGTGGTACTGGAGCGGCAACAGGAACCAGCAGTGGCAGATCGTGAAACTCTAGTCAGCTGTTAGTCTTTAGCTATTCACTTTTAGTGATCAGAACGAATAATCTTAATGTACGGGGGTACAGAAAGTTTGTGCTGACCACAAAAGTGAAAGCACTTAGCAATTAGTTTTTAGTGACCGGCATGAATAATCTTAATGTACGGGGGTACAGAAAGTTTGTGCTGATCACGAAAGCTAAAGGCTGTTAGCGATTAGTTTTTTTATGATCTGGGCGTATAGTCTTACCGTACGGGGGAGTACAGTGGCTTGTACTGATCATGAATGCTAAGCGCTAACAGCTAACAGTTGGGAGATGACGCCAACAGCTGATTGCGAACACCTGTTGTGCGCTACCGAACACATAAGTCAGAAATAAATATCGAATTACCTGAAAATAAAAAGAATAAAATTGGGCATACCCATTGAAAAGCAGTTTTGTTATTCAGCAATAACTGTAAGCTTATGCTCAGCAACTATCTAAAATCGGCCTGGCGCAATCTCTTACGTTCCAAAGGTTTCTCTTTAATCAATATCTCCGGACTTGCAATTGGTATGGCCGGAGCTATTTTTATATTGTTATGGATAACACATGAGATCAGCTTCGACAGGTTCCATCGCCATAGCGACCGGCTATATGAAATGTATGGACTTACGACGGTAGATCAGCGTCTTTCCGTTATTACCCTTACAGAGCAGGCGCTGGCCCCGGCGTTAAAAAAAGATTTTCCGGAAGTAGAGGGAGCCGCGAGGATAGCAAACATTGGCAATTTCCTGCTTACTGCCGGGAATAACCGCTTCACAGGTATTAAAGGTAATTTTGCAGATCCTGCCTTTCTTGAGCTTTTTGATTTCCCGGTACTAAAAGGGAAAGAGCTTTTTAAAGATCTGCATTCCATAATTATCACAGAAAAACTGGCGAAGCAGCTGTTTGGGAATGAAGAGGCATTGAATAAACTGGTGCGCGTTAATAACGAAGCATTCTTTACCGTTACCGGCATTCTTAAAGACCTGCCGGCCAACACGCGTTTCGACTTCCAGTATCTTCTGCCCTGGAAGTACCTGGAAAAGCTGGAAGGTGCAACTGACGGATGGATGACCAATAACATCTCCACATTCGTATTGCTAAAACCTCATTCCAATGTTCAGGCATTCAACGCCAAAGTGAAGGATATAGCGCGTGTATATACCGGCCGCCCGGATATCTGGACACATTTTGCTTTTCCGCTGAAGCAATGGCATCTTTATACCTCCTTTGAAAACGGACAGCCAACAGGCGGGCGTATTGAAACAGTGAAACTTTTCGGGATCATTGCAGCCCTGATTCTGCTGGTGGCGTGCATTAACTTTGTGAACCTCAGCACCGCGCACAGTGAGAAACGCGCCCGGGAAGTAGGTATAAGAAAAGTTGCAGGCGCCAGGAGAAGCTGGCTGATCATTCAATTCATGACGGAGGCGATCTTATCAACCATGATCGCAGGAGGTATTGCATTGCTGATCGTACAGGTAACACTTCCCTACTTTAATACACTGGTAAATGCCGATCTCACGATTCCTTATGATACCCCGGTATTCTGGATCAGTGCAGCAGGTTTTATATCACTCACTGCCCTGCTTTCCGGCGCCTATCCGGCATTCTACCTGTCTGCCTTCCGGCCTGCGGGCATCCTGAAAGGTACATTCCAGCAACAAGGGTCAGCGTTTTCTCCGCGCAAAACGCTGGTAACGATCCAATTCACATTTGCCACGGTTTTGATCATATCTACCATTATTATCAAAAACCAGATCAACTATACACAACACCGGATAACCGGGTACGCCGGCAACAATCTTATATATGTGAATTTCAACGGCGACATTGAAAAAAATTATGCGCTCATAAAAAAGGAACTACTCAATGAAGGCATTGCCACTGCGATCACTAAAACGATGGCGCCTGTAACAGAACGTGGCAGCAACACCTGGGCTTTGTCGTGGCAAGGCAAACCAGCAGATTTTGATGAAACGATCGCATTATTCAGTTCCGATGCCAACCTGGTAAAAACCGCCGGATTGCAACTGATCGCAGGCCGGGATATCAATATTGAGCAATACCCGGGCGACAGCCTCTCCGTGCTGCTGAATGAAACAGCAGTAAAAACGATGGGATTCAAAGATCCGGTAGGGCAACTCATTACAGAACCTTCCCAGGGCCGCAGCTGGCGGGTAGCCGGTGTGGTAAAAGACTATGTCATAGGCTCCCCTTATAATAAGATACCTCCTGTAGTGATACAAGGGCCTGCAAGCTGGTTCGGCACCATGCACATTAAATTCAACAACAGCGCATCCACCGCAGAAAACCTTAAAAAAACGGCGGCGATTTTTCAAAAATATAACCCGGCCTATCCATTTGACTATAGGTTTATCGACGAACAGTACGCTGCCAAATTCAGTGCGGAACAGCGTACCAAGGCCCTCGCCGGGTTGTTTGCATTCCTCGCAATATTGATCTCCTGCCTGGGACTACTCGGACTATCGGCACATATGGCGGAAAGCCGCATGAAAGAAATTGGGGTACGCAAGATACTGGGGGCTTCCATTACGGATATCGTAAAATTGCTGACGTTCCACTACCTGAAACTGGTAATTATTGCGGTGGTACTAGCTATCCCTATTGCCGGGTGGGTAATGAGCATATGGCTGAAAAACTTTGCCTATCATACAAACATCAGTTGGACCGTCTTTGCAATATCAGGTATGCTCTCGTTAGTGATTGCAATCCTTACCCTAAGCTTTGAAGTAGTGAAAGCTGCGAATAGATTGCCGGTAAAGAGTTTGCGAGAATGAAGAATTAAGCAACAGCGCGAAGGCCTAAGCGGATATAGTTATTGTTATTATATCCGCTTAGGCCTTCGCGCTGTTGCTTAATTCTTCATTCATTCAAAGGTTTCTCTCATTTTCTTATCCATTGCCTCATCATTCTCTCCTCCTCCGCCGTAGCGGCCAATGATTATGCCCTGCGGATCGATGAGTATCTTGGTGGGCAGCGAATGAATGCCGTAATAGTCGCTGATGTCTTCGGGGTTAGGAAGATTCTTTTGCCGTTTGCTCCAATCGAGGCCACGCAGCACATGTTTCCAGATGCCGATACCATCCTGGTTCACGGCTTTTTTCCAGGCGTCGTGGTTAGAGTCGTCGTCTGATACACCAATGATCTCGAGCCCTTTCGACTGGTATTTGCTGTACAATGCTTTCAGATGGGGATTGCCTTTCCGGCAGGGGCCACACCAGCTGGCCCAGAAATCCAGCAGTACGTATTTCCCCTTGAAATCAGCGAGATGAAGTGTTTGGCCGTTGATATCGGTTTTAGTGAATTCATGGGCCAGACTACCGGGAGAGCCTGCACGAAGGGCGTCCAGGGTTTTCTTTATGTCTTTACCATTCATGCTTTGTTGTAGTTTTTCGGACATGCGATGATAGCAGGCTTCTCCTTCCTGAAGAGGCATGCCACTCACGCGGTAGCGAAGTAGCTCAGCGGAAACATAGGAATCCGGATGTTGATCGATAAACGCTTTATCGACTTTTTCCATCTCATCGTAGTAAGGCTCCATTTGTTCCTTGAGCTTATCCAGTTTAACCTTCAGAGGATTTAACGCTGCATCTGTTTTCTTTGCCCGCATACCTGCGATGTATTCCTTATTCAATTTATTGAATGCATCAGACAGTGGTTTCAGTTTCTTTTGTACCGGCGCCCTGAGCCTGTCCAGTTCATCCTGCTCCTGTTGTACCGCCGATCCGCTCAGCTTTGCATCTTTTAGCCGGCCGGTAGCAGATGTCAGCTGCATAGTGGCTGGTTCCATGAAAAAGGAGCCCCAGTCTCCTTCTCCGTACATGGCTTTTTGCGGATCAGTATAGATACGTCCCGTCACAGGCTGCGTGAGTTCACCCGTAAAGGTAAATTTCCCGTGTTGCGATGTTGTGCTGTCAGTTTTGTAGCTATCGGCACCTGTGGCGTAAGAGAGATAGATGTAGTGGTCGGGCAGGCCTTTGATATCTCCCGAAAGTGTAAAACTCTTTTTCTCCTGGGCTATTCCCGGCAGCGTAAGCAGTGCTAACGGAAACGCAAGAACGTAGTATTTCATAATGATATTTTTTGTTGTTACTTTAATATTTCTTCGAGTTTGCTATGCAATGCTGCGCCCCGCAGCTCTTTAGCGATAATAGTTCCCTGCGGGTCTATCAGGAAAGAAAACGGGATGGCCTGTATGCCATATTGCTGCGCCACTTCATTGCGGAAACCTTTCAGATCCGACAACTGTATCCAGGGCATGGCATCTTTAGCAACGGCTTCTTTCCATTTATCGGCCTTATCGTCCAGCGACACACCCACAACGGTGAAGTTTTTGTCTTTAAAGCGGTTGTAGGCTTTCAGTACGTTGGGATTCTCAGCGCGACAGGGACCGCACCAGCTGGCCCAGAAATCCAGCAGTACATATTTCCCTTTAAAATCAGACAGGCGCACTGTTTTCCCATTGATGTCGGTCTGGGAAAAATCAATCATGGGTTGCCCTATGGCACTGCGTTTCAGCACATCGAGGCGGCGCCTGACACGCTGACCGGTTTCAGACTGTTGTGCCGCCGGTGCGAGCAGGCGGTACAGGCTGTCCAGCGGCGCATATTCGCCCAATACAGCCCGCTCAGCGATGAGGTTCACGCTTACCGGGCTTTCGGGATGCGCTGCGATGTAGGCATTACCCCGCTGATGCCGCTGTTCCCGCAGTGACTCTATCTTCGCTTCCATAGCGGCTTTCGCCGGATCATCGTCTTTCACATCATTGTAATGCTGGTACAGGGTATCTTCCTGGGCGCTGATATCAGCAAGTGACTTACTGTATGCTTCGTACGCATCCTGTGTGGGCGAACCGGTAATCCGGAGCCGGTCCAGCGAATCGATATTGCCCTGCAGATGTACTTCCTTGTTTTCCAGGAATACCTGCATGTATCGTTCAGCGGTGCCTATTGTAATCTGCTGAGGTTCCGGCAGCTGGCCCGTCCAGGTGAATTTTCCGTCTTTCACCGGTACAGTGTCCGTTTTACCGGAATCGGCTATGGGCCGGAAAATGTATATCATGGAATCTTTCAGGCCTTTTATTTCCCCTATCAGCGTAGCTTTAGGCGTTTCCGGCTGATGGCAGGCCATCGCGGCCAGGGCGAGGGTAAACGATGTTGCAATAATGGATTTCATATAACGGATTTAAGCGTGTACTAATTCTTCTGATAACCAGGATTCTGATCACCGAAAAGCGGATTGAAAACGAACTCGCTTTTCGGCACGGGCAGGATGTACCTGATCTTGTCGTTTAATGTTGGCCGCAGCTCCAGGATGGTTGCAGGTGACTGCCTCAGCAGGGCCATCCACTCCTGGCCATCCTCTCCTACCAGATTTCTGGCGGTTTCCAGGTAAATCTGCTTCAATACCTGCGTAGTGCCGGCGGCATTATCTACAGCACTGAAATCGGTCACGCCTCCATGTCCCATTACCATCTTCAGGATATCCCGGGCTCCCTGTAAATCGCCGGTTCCTTTTACCAGCGCTTCTGCTTTCAGCAGATATACTTCGGTAAGGCGGAAAGCATAGGCTGTTTCGGAGGTAACGGAAGGGCTGCTTCCCTGTTTGATGTATTTCAGGAAGTAGTAAGTTCCTGCAGCGTTTTTATTGGAATCGCCTACCATCCAGGTACTCCGCGGATCGTTCTTCAACAGATCTTTCAAGGCTGTTTTTGCTACATACAGGGAAGAGGCGCCGGGCCAGTACTGGTGGCTCAGGCAATAATAGTAATTCTCCTGGTTTTGCTGAGGCCTGATACCCAGGATCACTTCCTGGCTATTCAGTCCTTTGAGATAGAATATATCCTGCGTGCGGGTTTCCAGCGTATATTTTCCGCTGTTGATGATGGCATCTGCCAGGGCAGTAACTTTGGCGTAATCGTCCGGCTGACCGTGACTCATCAGCACCCGCATTTTCAGTGCCATAGCGGCCCAGCGGGTAGCGAACCAAACGGGATTGGTATCCGGCCCGTCGGCAACGGCAGCATCCAGGTCAGACAGGATGAAGTCGTAGCTGTCTTTTACCGAGCTGCGGGCTTTGGGCACATCTCCTACGGTGATGAACTGATCGCGAAGCAATGCGCCGTATTGGCTGTTCAGATCAAACCATTGTCCGAAAAAACTCAACAGTTTAAAATGCGCATATGCCCTCAGAAAGCGGGCTTCGGCCAGGATCTGTTTTTTGCGGTTGCCGCTGAAGCCTTTGTCTTCCAAATCATTTACTCCTTTAATAACCCCATTGGCAGCATTAATGATCTGGTAGGTATTTGTCCAGTAGATATTGGCGAAGGAAGAATTGGCATAGTCGTTCTGCTCTGCTCTGTCCGAACCATATCCATATCCCAGGAAGCCTGCGAACATACCAGGAGGTACTTCATGTTCAAACCAGCGGGTGGTGTTATCTGAGGTGACGTTTGCAAACTGGTAGTATACGCCGTTGAGCGCTATTTCGGAAGTCCGCTGATCGAGGATGGTATTGCCATCCACCTTTGCATTTTCCGGTAATTTTCCCAGCTCATTCCGGCATGCAGCAGCCGTGATCACTGCGGTTCCAAGAAGTATATAAACAATCTTTTTCATGATTACAGATTTAAAATCCAAAGCGGATACCCAGGTTGTATTGTTTTACGGTCGGGAAAGTGCTCACATCGCTGGCGCCATCGATCAGGCTATACGGATTATTGCTGACCTCCGGATCAGGCCCGGGATACTTCGTGATCGTGAACAGGTTAGTAGCCGATGCATAAACACTCGCCTCCCTGATATGAAGGTTGCCGGCCACCCTTGCCGGGAGCTGATATGTAAGCGTGATCGATTTCAGGCGGATGTAGGAGCCATCGTATACATCGGAACTGCTGGTTCCCGACGGGAAATTCCCCAGCAACAAACGGGGACGGTCAGATCCCGGATTTTGCGGCGTCCAGCGCTGTAAAATTCTCGCCCCCCGGTTCGTATAACTATCTGTGTACTTATTCTGAATATCCGCCAGGTAAAGTATCTGCCCTCCGTAGGAATACGTCAGCAGCGTGATCAGGTTAAAGTTTTTATACGTAAACGTATTGGTAAATCCACCATAGAATTTTGGTTGTGCATGCCCTACTACCGTTTTCTGGAAGAAGCCATCACTGCCCATTTCATACATCGGATCGCCTATGCCCAGGTAGGGATTGAAATACATATAGTAGGTAAATATTTTTTTATAATCGTCCAGTTGCTTTTGATTTTGAATGATGCCCGTTTGCTTGTAGCCGTAGAAAAGTCCTAATGATTCTCCTTTTTTCACGATGGTATTACTATTGAAATAAGCATCTCCCGTGTTATTCGGATCACCGAAATCGTTATTGATATCCGTTACTTTGGCTCTGTTACCGGAAATGTTCAGGGCGCCTGTCCACTGGAACTGCTTGTGTTTGATAAAATCGGCCCGCAGATCCAGTTCCAGCCCTTTATTGCTGATAGTAGCGATATTAGCGATTACGGTATTGTAAGATGAACTAGGCGCCAGTTGTGAAGAAAGCAGCAGGCCGGTAGTGATTTTCTCGTAATAGCCAATCACCCCTCTCACCCGGGAATTGAACAACTCGAAATCGAGGCCCAGGTCTTTTTGCAGGGTGGATTCCCATTTGATCTTATTGTTGCCCAGTTGTGTAGGTATCAGTGCATTCACGCCGCCGTAGGACCCTGGTGTATATAACGTATAATAGAGATAATCGCCGAAATTTTGCGTACCGGTGTATCCGGCGCTGGCCCTGAGTTTCAGTTCAGTAACCCATTTGGCATTTTTCATAAAAGGCTCTTCAGATATTCTCCAGGCAACACCACCGGAAGGGAAGTACCCTACGCGGTTATGTGCCGGAAATTTCGAAGAGGCGTCGGAACGGCCGGTGAAGGTGAGCAGGTATTTTTCCTTCAGCGCGTAGTTGGCTCTCATGTAAAAACTAAGCAACGTATTCTGGCCGGAAACGCCCGTAGGTGGCAGTGCAATGGCTGCAGACGAAAGGTTGTTGAGAAATTTATCGTCCGGAAAACCCTGACCGCTGGCGGAGAAGGAATTGAAGCGGTATTTCTGCCACGACGTGCCCGCAACCAGGTTCAGGCGATTGTTTTTATTGAATTGCTTATCCCAGGTGACTACATTTTCGAAGAAGAGGTTCACGTCTTCGCTCTGCGCCTGTGAGCCGGTACCTCCGTTAGAGTTGCCCACTCCTTCCGGCGATGTTACGACCGCACTGCTGGGCACATAGTTCAGCTGGTGATAGTTGTTATAGTTGACAGAGAGCGTACTTCTGAATTTCAGATCCTTCAGGATATCATAGTCGCCCGAAAGCGAACCTATCATAGAAGCCGTTTTCCCCTGGTTGATACCATCCAGCAGCACTAGCGGGCTCTGATATCCCCGGTAATCGTATCCGCCGATCTGCGAGCCCAGGAAGCGATAAGGCGTGCCATCGGCGTTATAGGCTGGCAATGTAGGCGGAGCAAACATAGCGGCCGGATAGATGCCGTTGGTGATATTGTTTTTAGTAAATCCGTAATCCAGGTTAGTGATAATGCGCAGCTTACTGGTGATCTCGTTATCCAGACTGATCTTACCGGAAATGCGGGAGAAATCGGTGCCTTTCACAGCGCCATCCTGTTTCGTATAGGCGAGAGAGGTATAGTAGCGGGAGCCGCTACCACCGCCTCTTACAGAGATATCGGCGTTATGTGAAATGGCATTGCGGAGCACCAGCTTAAGCCAGTCGGTATTGGCAGTGCCGAGGCTTTCCGGGTGTTCGATAATTTTTGTGGCTTTGGCATCCGGGTCTTCTCCGGCGGCTGCTTTAGCGGCATTGAGGTTACGGGCGGCCTCCTGTAATATGTTCACATATTGAGTGGCGTTCAGCAGCTTCTCTTTAATGGGCGCGCTCATGCCTGCGTAATAGTTCGCTTCCAGTATAGGTTTCTGGTTCAGCTTACCTTTTTTTGTGGTGATGATGATGACACCATTCGCAGCCTTTGACCCATAGATGGCCGTTGCGGAGGCATCTTTCAAAATATCTATACTTTCTATATCAGAAATATTGAGTCCGGCCAGGCTGTTCAGGCCGCGGGAAAAGGAGCCCCCCACCCCATTGTTAGGATCATCGTTCCCGCCGCGTTCGATGGGATTCACCACCTCTGCCTGGTTCTGGATGTACCTGTTCTGAATGGTGACCTGCACGCCATCGATAATGTAGAGCGGGTCGTTACCCCCCAACAGGGAAGTACCTCCGCGGATGCGTATTTTGGCTACACCTCCGGGCGAACCATCGGCCTGAACTACCTGAACGCCTGCGGCTTTCCCTGCCAGCGCCTGATCGATACTGGCGTAGGGTACATTTTTCACTTCCTCTACGTTCACTGAAACGACTGAACCGGTAAGATCTTTTCTTTTGGTACTGCCGTAACCTACCACCACATACTGATTCAGATCATCTATCCTGGGCAGCAGCTGTACCTCGATCTTCGCCTTGCCTTTGAGCGCAACGGTCTGGGCCTCATATCCCACGCAGGTAAGCTGCAACACGGCACGGCTATCTGCGCCGTGCAGGGTGAAATAACCACCCTGATCGGTGATAGCTGCGATATTGGTTCCCTGCACCCGTACCGTTACTCCCGGGAGCGGTTCGCCTTTTTTATTGACCACCTTCCCTGTTACGTCCTGGGAAGCGGGCAACGCTTCGGCTGGCGCCACCTCTGCGAGCGATGCGGTTTTGCGGGCAATCACGATAGTATTGCCCTCGATGCCAAAGCTTAGCGGCCGGTCTTTCAACAGCTTTTCCAGTGCTGTTTTCAGCGGTTGTTGCCGGATATCAGCCGTGATAGGCTGCACATCCGACAGATCGCTGCTTCTGTAAAAAAACACGAAACCAGTTTGCTGTTTGATGATGGAAAATGCCTGTTGCAGTGGCATGTTCCTGCAGGAAAGAGTGACAGTCTGCGATCTCACACTGGCGCAAACATGTAATGCCAGTACCGTTAAAAAAAGGGCGGTCAGTTTCATTGCTCTCCAGATTTTGGTGATGCGCGGTTGGTTCACCGAAGCCCTTATGCAGATGGATAAGGGACGATGCCCGCGTGTGTTGCGAACAACATTAATTTTCATACCTTAGATTGGTTTTTGGTTGACAAATGTTTCTCATCCTCCCTTTATAAGGGCGGTGAAAAGCTTACCTGTTAGGGTTAACCATTGATCCAACCTGGTGCGGACGCCAATCCTGTGCACCAGGTTTTTTCATGGATGAACATAAGGCTCCCGGGTCCGGTGGACCTTATCTTTTCATAACCTGATATTACCGGATAGCTGGCTGTCAGGCCGCTGTACCGCCTCCTGAATGGTTTGTAATGGCGGCTACTGTTTACAATTATGGTTGGTTAATGATACACGGTTACGGATATATTACCAGTTTTCTTCCCTCCTCCATCTTACACCTGATTCCGGCCTGGGCCAATACTTTCAGCAATTGTTCCTGTGTAAGCGACCTTCCTATTTCCCCTGTGAAATCTCCTTCCGGTATGGCACCTGCATAAGTTACATCGATATTGTACCACCGGGCCAATTGCCGCATCACAGAAGGTATATCGGCATTTTCAAAAGAAAAGTAGCCATTCTTCCAGGCGATCACATTGTTGACATCAATATGTTTATGCCATTCGATGTTATTGCTTCCGGCAGCCACAGACGCCTGCTGACCGGGCTCCAGATGCCCGTAGGCGGCCGATGTTCTTACCAACACGGCCCCTTCGAGCAGTGTGGTCCGGATAGCTTTCTCATCTTCATAGGCATTGACATTAAAATGTGTTCCTAATACCAGGATATCTACATTATTCACCTTTACTTCAAACGGCGATGACGCATCGCTGGCTACTTCAAAATATGCTTCTCCTGTTACGGTTACTTTCCTTCCGCTTTTAGCAAACGAAGTGGGGTAACTGACAGAAGAGGTAGCGTTCAGCCACACGTCTGTACCATCGGGCAACGTTACTTTAAACTGGCCGCCACGGGGCGTGCGCAGCACGTTGTAGCCGTTCGTTGTGGTGGTGTGGTCGTCTTTATAAACGATCTGGCCTTTGCTCGTTTTCAGCACATGCATGCCCTGCAATGCCAGCTGGCCGGTGCTCACACTGTCGAGGTTCAGCACGGAACCATCTGCCAGCGTCAGCGTGGCTTTATCTTCTCCCGGGGTGATCACCGCAGGCTTTGCTGCCATGGGCCGTGGTTTTGTGGTATGCGGCCACAAATACCAGGTACTGGTGCCAATTAATATTAATACCGCAGCAGCCGCTTTCCAGTGTCTGCGCCATAACGGTACCGTCTTTGTGGCCGCGGGCTGTGTAACAGCCGCTACACGCTGGTACATACGGGCTTTCAGCGTTTCTTCTGCTTCATCGCCGGCAGCTTCGATCTCAGCGGTCAGTTCCTGCTCATTATAAGCATTATACCACTCCAGCAAGAGGGCTTTTTCCTCTTCACTGGCCAGACCAGCAAGATATTTTTTCGACAATATGGCCAGTTTGTTCTTGTCCATGTACCATTAGAATTTACAGGTTGCTATTAGTATAGTCGGAATTTGACGCCTCCACCCTACCTCGAGGGAAAATTTTTTTTGCCCCTGTTTTGTTATAGTGAAAAGAAAGAATGGAAATAGTTACGGAACTGTATCCGTAATCGTTGCAAGGCTTTGGTGATATGCTTTTCCACCGCTTTCTCAGAGATCTGCAATTCGGTGGCTATTTCTTTGTTACTCAATCCCCGGTTACGGCTGTAGCTAAAAACAAGGCGGCATTTTTCGGGCAGGAGGTGCAGCTGTTCATTCATCGACTGTTCCAGGAATCTCAGCTGGGCGGTTTCATCGGTGATGGCGTGCAGGGATTCGGGCATAGCATCCATGTTCGTCACGGGAGCGAGGCGGGATAGCAGGTTAAATACTGCATAACGACTGGCAGTGGCCAGGTAAGCGGGTAGTGAGCGGATGATCGACTGCTGCCGGCGTTGCCATAAGCCGGTGAATACGTCCTGCACAACATCTTCTGCCTGTTCCCTGGAGCGTAAGCGGTCGTACGCCAATACATAAAGACGTTTCCAATACCGGTTGTAGATCTCGGTAAAGGCATGGTGGTCGTTCTCACTCATTAACTGAACCAGCTCATCATCGTCATGGCAGGCGTAATCTCTCATCATGTTGGTTTATATATCGTTGCTATAGGCGCCGGTTGGTTGATTGCATTCATAATCGCTTGCACAGTAAAGCTAAGGTTTAAGGGGAAGATAAACAAGCTGCGCGGGAAAATGCCTGCTGCGCATAAAAAAGCGCAGCGACTGGATGCCGCGGCGCTATACTTCTTTGTTAGTTGTTATTGTTTTATTTCTGTCAGCATTTCTTTTACGGCAGCTTCCAGCTGAGTATCCTTACCTGCCAGGAAATCTTCATATCTCAATGGTACACGAATATCCGGCTCCAGCTGCATATTTTCTGTTGGCCGGCCTTCCTTGCCGATAGTGCCTACCATCGGGATACCGAATACAATAGTGGGGTCGATCTGTGTTTCCCACCATACTGCAGTACCAGTACCCGGTACCGGCATACCGATTAGTTTTCCGATATTACCTTGTTTGTAAACATATGGGAAGATGAAAGCATCGCTGTAGTTTCCTTCGCTCATGAGCACACAACTGGGGCGCTGCCACTGACCTGTAGGTTCTCCGCCTTTTACCTTTTCGCCCTGCGGTGCAAAATCAAGATATTTCTTACCACTGAGGAAACTATACAGATCGTCGTGCAGCCATCCGCCTCCGTTGAAGCGGGTGTCGACGATAAGCGCTTTCTTATCCTTGTTGCGTCCCATCACTTCATCATAAACAGAGCGGTAGCTGGCATCGTTCATGCCCTGCACATGTACGTAGCCTACCTGGCCATTGCTCAGGCGATCTACCATATCGCGCATGGTGTTTACCCAGCGTTTGTACAGCAGGTTGTTTTCCTCTCCTGCGCTGATAGGTTTTACTGTTTCTTCCCAACGGGCTTTGGTACCAGGGTTGTACACATTTACCAGTACATTTTTCCCGGCTTTACGGTTCAGCAGTGTCGCCCAGTCTGCATCAGCAGTGATAGCTTCACCATCTATCTTCTCGATAACATCTCCCTTCTTTAATTTACATTCGGCCCTGTCGAATGGTCCGCCTGCAATGACTTCCGTTACTTTCAGTCCGTTGCCGGCTGTCGTCTCATCATAAAACAATCCCAGGGAAGCAGTCACATCACCACCCTCGGCCTGGTGGGCATAACGGCCGCCGGTGTGGGAACCATTCAGTTCACCCAGCAGTTCGCTCAGCAGTTCTTCAAAATCGTAGCCATTGCTGATATGCGGCAGGAAGCGGGCGTAGTTATCGCCATACATTTTCCAGTCGATGTTGCGGAGAGTAGGATCATAGAATTTCTCTTTCACCTGTTTCCAGGCATGCCAGAAAATATATTTACGTTCTTCATCTTCATTCAGTGCCTGTTCGGTACTGATAGCTACCGGCGTTATTTTTCCACTGCCGGTTTCCACTTTCACCACGCTGCCGCGGTTGCTGACAAAAAGTGTATTGCCATCCTTGCTGAGTGCGATATCGCCCGGAGTACCGCCCAGTTTAGCGAGGATTTTTGTTTCGCGGGTACGCGGTTCGGTTACCCACAGGTCGTATCCTTTTTCAAAGGCGGCCATGTAATACAGCTTGCTGGCGTCTTTATTCAGCACATAATCACCGATAGAAGCGCTGTTGATGGTCAGCCGCAGTTTCCGGTTCTCCAGGTCGTTGAAATCGGGCTGAAAGCCTTTTTTAGCAGCAGTGGAATCTTTGGTTTTAGCAGCAGAGTCCTTACCCGGCTTAGCATCTTTCTCCTTCAGGAGGTTGAATTCATCTTTCGACAATTTGAATTTATCGTAAGTATCCTGGTCGAAGAAAACCGCGTAGATATCTACTTCCCGGCTGCCTTGTTTGGCGAGAGATTTACGGCCGTCCCGGTTGCTGGTCCAGGTAAGCATCTTACCGTCGTCCGCCCATTTGCTGTTGTATTCACCGAACCCGCTCTTCACCGGATAGATGGCCTCACCTTTGCCGTCGGCCGGAATCAGGGCCACATTCGCCCGGTCGAAATATCCCTGCTGATCGTCTACCGCGATCCACTTTCCATCGGGGCTCCATTCGAAGCTCCAGTCGCCATCGGCATAGGAATGATTATGTCCGGCGGGAAGCAGGGTACGACTTTTACCGGAGGCGATGTTAAATACTTTGAGGATATTACGGTTCTCTATATACGCAATTTCTTTCCCGTCGGGGGAGAACACCGGCTGAAACTCTTCCGCAGCGGTAGCAATCAACGGTTCTTCCTTCAGCAGTGTGGCGGCAAAGAAGTAGGGTTCTTCCTTGCGTACTTTGGTGGTCTGGTAAATGTCCCAGTTGCCGTTGCGTTCAGCAGCATAGATCAGGCGTTTACCATCGGGCGACCAGCGCACCATTCTTTCCTGTTGCGGCGTATTGGTGATACGTTTGGTCATATTGCCTTCCACGCTGGTCACGTATACTTCGCCTCTGGCCACAAAGGCCATTTCCTTGCCATCGGGGCTCATCGCAAATTCGGTAGTGTTACCGCTGACAGGGATATTCCTGACAGTGGCCGCCCGGCCATCGTTGAAAATGCGGACATCCAGTTTACGGGGCTGTTCGCCCTCTTTCAGCGTATATATTTCCCCGTTATAGGTAAAACAAAGTGTATTATTATCTGATTTAGACAGGTTACGCACCGGGTGTTTGGAGAAGCTGGTCAGCTGCTGCATGCTGTTTTTATCCGACAGCGACGCCTTGAACAGGTTCTGGGAGATGCCACCCTTCTCGCTGAGATAGTAGATGGTGTTGCCACTGCCAAAAAGCGGTTCTCTGTCTTCTCCGGCGTATTCTGATACCTTTTCGTAGGTACCTTTGGCCACATCCATGACCCATATATCCCTTGTTACAGCAGAGATGTGGTGTTTACGCATGGGATCTTCATATCCCTTGCGGTCCTGGAAAATGATTTTGTTACCGGCAGCATTGTAGTGAGCAACATCGGTGCCGGCAGCGCTGATCAGTAGCGGCCTGCCGCCTGTTACCGGAACGGTATACATGTTCCTGAACAAACGATAAGGAAACCTTACACTTGTAGCGGGAGCATTCCGTATGCTTCCAAAAAGCACCTGCTTATTGTCGGGCGTAAAATCGTAGGGAAAGTCGCCGGCGCTGTTGGTGGTTAGTCTTACCGGCGTACCACCGGTAGCGGGCATTACAAACACATCGAAGTTGCCGTAACGGTCGCTCGCAAAAGCGATATACTTCCCATCGTGGCTCCAGACAGGCATCATATCATGTGCCTGATGGATGGTAAGCGGCACTGCTACGCCTCCTTTAGTATCAACCCGGTAAATATCTCCCTTATAACCGAAAGCAATTGTGCTACCATCCGGGGAAATAGCCGGATTTCGCAACCATAGGGCATTTTCCTGGGCATAGGTAGTGGCAGCCATCAGCATGGCTGCACATCCGAATAATAACTTCTTCATAAGCGATATCAGATCTGTTGTTAAACTCAGCAAAATGCTGACAGGGTAAAATAAGCAATGCCTGTATTTTTGTCAACCCTAATAATGATAAATGGCAGATGAAGATTAACAAAGGTACTATCTGAACATAGTGCGGAATATACGGTCCCACAGTGTGGAGCTTACCCCGAACCCCAGATCGTCGTTTTTGTAATGATGCAGGTGATGGTTTCGCCACAATGGTTTCAGCCATTTGAAAGGTGGCGCCCATGCGTGGATGGCATAATGCATGCTGCCATAAGCCAGGTAGCCTGATACGAATCCCGGGAAAAACACGAATGCGTTATCATCCATCAGGAGATAAAAGATGGTGAAGAGAAATGAAGAGATGAGCAGGCTTGGTACCGGCGGCATGAACAGGCGTTGCTTATCCCGTGGATATTCGTGATGGTTGCCATGCAGCGTGTAGGTAACTCTTTTTGCAATGGGATTTTCGCTTACCCAATGAAAAATAAACCGGTGCGCCAGGTACTCGAACAGCGTCCAGCAGAACAGGGCTCCTATATAAGTTAATACGATCCTCCATCCCGGGTACTGCAACGTGGTAGCACTGTAATAGAGCATATAACCGATGACAGGCAGGTAAATACCGAAAATGATGGCCGGATGGGTTTTCGTGAGCAACTCGAGATAGCGGTTGCTGAATAGTTGGGCCTGGCCTTTGTTATGTACTTTTTCGAATTTCATATAAGCGGTGATTGGGATGTAAGTTGGGGTGATTGCGGGTTTTATCCATTTATTGGCGGATGAGTTGGGGGATTTTTGGGTTGAGGTGGGGGAAAATGGGGTTGAGGTGGGATGACTTATTCCGTTGTTTTGTAATGCCGGGTAAACCCAATCATATTACGCGGTTCCTGTTGCGGGTTAAGTAATTCTTTAAGGTATTCAAAGATTAACTGTATATCCTTATCGTAGCCAGCAGTCTTCTTTTCCAGCTGTTCCAGCTTCAGTAAAATATCTCTGTGCGTTAGTATGATCTCCCGCATTCTCGTAAAAATCCTGATGATCTGAATATTGACGGCTATTGCCCTTTCACTGTTCAGGATACAGGACAACATGGTAACACCATGTTCTGTAAAACAAAATGGCGCATAACGGAGGCCCTGGCGATCTTGTTTGGAGGACGCAAATTGCGTCCTCCAATTTTCTAATTCCTTTGCGTTCATTTCAAACATAAAATCGCCAGGGAAGCGGGTTTTGTTTCTTCTAACGGCCTCTTTCAGGCGTTTGGTTTCTACACCGTATAGTACTGCAAGATCACGGTCCAGCATTATTTTCTGGCCTCTGACGAAATAGATCTTGCCTGTCACAATTTCATCTGGCACCAAAGGGTGTGCCTTGGGTTTTGTCATATAGTATATAATTTTATCGTTTTTGTAAAATATCTGGTAATCGATCACTCGCGGTAACCACCTGTGTTTCGTGAGTATACAGTTGGAAGGGAACGATAGGCAACAAACGAATTTATTTATAGGCGGTACAATAACTTTGGGAGAGAATTCTCTGTTAAAAATCGGATAGACAATTTTCAACAACTCTAAAAGTAAAGAAATTTATATTAAAACATACTCTCAATGTCTAAAAAATTCAAACCAGCTATATATTTGATTAATTCTCTAACACTCAAAAACTCTCCTTCTTCAATTTCATATACTCCCTCCGAAGCATATTAAGCACCTCTCTATACTTCGCCACTGAAACGAGGTTCGTTGTTTCATGCGGGTCATTTTTTATATCAAACAGCACTTCATCGCCATGCTCAATAAACTTCATGTACTTAAAGCTTTTAGTTACCACTCCCTCCATTTGAGGAATTTGATATCCTCCCAGGAAGTAATGCTGATAGAAGAAACTGTTCCGCTCAGGTATATCATTTTGCATGAGGCCGAGCAAATTCATGCCCTGCATCTGTGCGGGAACCGGTACACCTGCCATTGAAAGAATAGTTGGAGCTATATCAATATTCAGTGCGATTTTATCAGGGCGGGTTTGCCTTATTTTATCCGGAAAGCGAGGGTTGTAGATAAACAGTGGCACGCGGATGGATTCTTCATAACCATACCATTTACCTTCCATTCCATGTTCTCCAAGAAAAAAACCGTTGTCTCCCATTAAAATAATAATGGTGTTTTGATCGATATCAAGTGCTTTCAGTTTCCTCACAATATCACCCAATACGTCGTCTACACCGGTAATCAGCCGGTAGTAGTTTTTTACATTTTCCTGGTATAACTGATCTGTACCAAACAGCCCTTTCCACCTGATTCTGGCCAGATTGCTGTCGGTTTTGAGAAACGCGGGGAGCTTATTCCAATATTCAGGAGCTGCGGTAACAGGGTGCGGAATCACCACCTCTTTATAGTATTCTTTATACCGGGGCTGAATGATAAATTCAGGGGGTAACCCATCCTGTTCATGTGGTGCTTTGAAGCTTACTGACAAACAAAAAGGAACATTTGCATATTGATCCAAAAAACGGAGAATAGCATGATCGAGTGTATCCGTGTCATGGATCTCATGGTCATTTGCATCGCGGGTAATATAATCTGGCTGCCCTTTGCCGCCCGCTTCGGTATTCACCGAAAAATCAAATAACTGATCCGGGAAATCTTTTCCTACCCCAAACTTTCCTATAAATCCGGTTTTGTATCCGGCTTTTTTAAGCAGGGCCGGATAGGTTTGTGATAAAGCCCGGGCAGACAGATTGGTGGCAAAGTCGTGGATACCATGCCTGGATTCGTATTGGCCGGTGACGATACTGGCCCTGCTAACACAGCAGATAGAAGTGGTGACATAAGCATTCCGGAAATAAATTCCGGCGCTGGCCAGCTTATCCATGTTAGGTGTTTTGATAACAGGATTACCAGCCACTCCCATCGCATCCCAGCGTTGGTCATCTGTCAGCAGGAAAATAATGTTAGGTCGTGTACGAACAGGTTTCGCCTGCCATTTGTGTTGAAGCCTGTTTTCTGCCGAAGATAGCTCCGGCATATTTCCGCGGGATGCGGCTATTTGCCGGTGACGCATCCCTTCGCCACCGGCAGCCGCAGTAATGTGCGATATTTCCGATTTTATGTTTTTATTTTGACAGTGGGCCGCAGTAGCAATAAGCATTAACGTTCCCAGAAAAAAGCACATTAAAACTCTTTGTTTCATAGCATGGCTAAGGCACAAAATTTATTGGATGCCAGGCGGTATACCAGGCCCCCCAGTTCGGCCCGTAGGCGTATGACAGATATTGCCGTTTGGCAGGGTTGATATGTCCTAACTCATCGCCACTCCATCCGCAATTATGCAGATAAGGCTTGAGGTAATCATGAAATTCTGATATTTTGGTGAATGTGATCCCATCCGAAGATTCCCATAATACGAGGTAACTGGTTGGTGAGAGCCGGGATGCCGTGTGGATCGCCTGGAACTTCTGCAGATCGTCGCGGTACTTTACATCACAACGATCGGCGCCGGCGATGGAAGCCTTGTTGATAGCGGTTCCTCTGAAAGTCATGCTGGCAGGCCAGTTCGCATTGCTCGCACTGGCAGTGGCTACGCGGGTTTCATTGATGCCTACATCCGTCCAGGTATAATAGAAGTAAAGCGTATCGTTCTTTACTACCATGCGGGGTTCGCCGGCGCCCCAGGAATCTGCGTTGCCTGTGAAGGTCACTACTGGCTGCGGGTTGCCGCCCCATCCGCTGCCGTTCCATTTTTCCCAGGGACCCAAAGGCGATTGAGCGCGCGCCACATAAGCATGGTTGAATACACCGCGACTGTCTTCCGTAGAGGTATACCCAATATAGTAATATCCTCCAAACTTAATCACACCAGGGTCGCATACGGAGTAATGATCTCTGGATCCGGGAGTAGGCCGCAGAGACACCTGGTCGGCAGTCCAGGTGATTCCACCATTTGTAGACTGGCGATAGTCAATTTCATCCCATATGCCGGATATAGTTGGCGAGCTCGCAAACCAGGCATCGATAGAACCATCGGCATGTGTCATGATAGACGGGCCATAGCGGTAGCCTCCCGGCGCATAGATATCCCATCCTGTTTCTATTTTGAAGGCGCTGGTAAATGGAGGCGTAATGCCTGAATTATCCAGGCTCGCTCCCACTTCTGCCAGCTGAAATACGTAATTCCCCACATCGTCCAGGCCAAGCCTGGTGGCAACAATGTGAATACCATTGGCATGTACCGTTGCGGGAAGGTGCAGCAACAGTTCTCCTACCTGGGGAGTATAGTAAGAAGTATAGGTGGCTGCTAATACCCAGCTGGGGCCATTCGACCAGTATACTGAAAAATTCACCGGAAACCCCAAAGCTGTTCCGGCATTCATCCGGAGATTAAGTTTCACTGTATTGATATCATAAAAAGTGTCGAACCAGAATGCGACCCATTCCGTATTATTAGCGCTGGAACGCGGTGTAGAACTCCAGATCGTAGCAGTGTTTCCGTCGTTCAATGCCGACACAGGCCAGAGCGCCGTGGAAGCCTGCACAGAGGTAACAGGCACACTAGGAGCAGATAACAGCATTTTGGCAGATTGAGTACTGTGGGATGCTGCATCTGCCTTATTCAAATCGGTCATGGAGGCTTTATAACAACCGGATGTCAACACTGCCAATGGGAAAGCCAGGGATAGTAAAAGTTTGTACTTCATACTTTAAGTTTAAGGGGAAGAATTTAGAAATCGAAAGAAATGATATTCGAAAAGCCTGTATAGCGCTATCTGCCCGTTAACTGATATTCATAGCCAGAACAAAATCTTAGGTGCCAGCATTTCTTTTTGTTCGCATTAAACAATTGGCGATTATTAAATTTCCGAAAACCAGATCATATAACTATCCTGCACTAACCTGCCCTATCGTAAATGCTACAACATTCTTTGGCCGCCCCTATATTAAGGACATGGCTGACCGATTTTAAGCGTCTGTTATACAACTATACTTATCTGCATACCAGGATAAATAACAGCGCTATATACAATTGGGAAAATTGTCCACCAACAAACGTGGTATATCCATTTTCAGACGAGGAATGCTGTCGCAACTTTGCATAGTCAACAACAACATAAACAAATTAAAATCGTATAACCATGGCAGGTATAACATTCAACGTTCCCAAAAGAGAAGAAGTATCAGCAAACAATCAGGTGATTTTCGACAACCTGAAAAAGGCATTAGGCTTTGTTCCGAATACTTATGCAACAATGGCGTATAGTAACACCGCGCTGGAGAACTACCTCAATTTTTCCAACGGCCTGACTTCCCTGAACAAAAAAGAAAAGGAAGTAGTCAATCTCGTGGTAAGTGAGATCAATGCATGCGACTATTGTTTGGCGGCCCATACAACCATCAGTAAGCTGAACGGCTTTAGCGAAGAGCAAACTATTGAGCTTAGAAAAGGGACAGCTCCATTTGACAGCAAGCTGGACGCGCTGGTAAAATTCACCAAAGAGGCCACCATCAATAAAGGTCATGTAAGCGAAGCCACATTAGACAATTTACAAAAGGCAGGCTATACAAAAACAAACATTATCGATGTGATACTTGCAATTACTGAAATTTCGGCCACCAACTATCTTAATAACCTTACGCAGATCCCGATTGATTTTCCTTTGGGCAAGAAGTTAAACTAATTTATAACTATTCAGCCACGTAGGTGTATAGGACCACCTTGCATCTATGTGGTTTTCTAAAAAATCCATGATGAGTAAGCAAAAATTACCGTTACCGCCGTTTACATTAGAAACAGCATTGCAAAAAGTACAGTTGGCGGAAGATGCCTGGAATAGTCGAAGCCCCGAAATTGTTTGTCTGGCGTACACCGAAGACTCGGAATGGCGTAACCGGGTGGAATTTATAAACGGAAGAGAAGCGATAAAAGACTTTCTAAAACGTAAATGGGAAAAGGAGCTGGATTATAAATTGAAAAAACAATTGTGGGGATTTCGGGAAAATCGTATCGCCGTTATGTTTGAGTACGAATGGCATAATCACGAAGGGCAGTGGTTCAGAAGCTACGGAAATGAACTTTGGGAATTTGATGCGGACGGCTTGATGTGCAAGCGATTTGCAAGTATCAACGATATGGAAATTGAGCAATCAGACCGGAGATTATAATGATCAATTTCCCTACATTTGTAGCCTTGTTTAAGGGAGTAAAACAGTTCTGTCAGATGTTAGAGCACAGCAATTACACATTGATTAATTCGCAGACAGGGAACCTTGCTTTCAAGATTTTTGATTTTGAAAGTAACGACCGTTTCGATCATGTTCAGCGTAATAATTATTATTCTCTGATCTTTGTAAAACGGGGTTCGGGCGAAGTCAGGGCCGATTTTACAAGTTACGGATTACCCGAAAATTCAGTATTTTCATTTTCTCCATATCAGCCATTTATATTTGCAACAGCGCGGGATCTCAAAGGTTTTGCGGTGCAATTCCATCCGGATTTTTTCTGTATACACAAGCATCAAAGCGAAGTGGCTTGTAACGGTGTGTTATTTAACAATATCTACAAGCCACCTTTCATCACGCTTGACACAACACAGGAATCGCAACTTAACCTGATTGTTGAGCAAATGAAGAATGAAATGCAAAATACGGCGCTGGCACAATACGAGCTTTTGGTGGCGCATCTGAAAATCCTGTTGATTCATTTATCGCGGATTAAGGTAGAACAGCAGCCTGATATGGCAGATGTAGAAGAAAACGGACACCCTTTTATTTTACAAAATCTGAAAGACGCCATAGAAAGCAACTTCAGGGCCAGGCATTCAGCAAGCGACTATGCCGATTTACTACACATCTCCCCCAAAGCACTGGCACGGATAACAAAGACCCATTTCAACAAAACACTTACCGCATTAATATCGGAGCGTATCATCATTGAAGCCAAACGGGAATTGTATCTTACTTCAAAAACAGTCAAGGAAATTGCCTACGAATTAGGTTATGAAGACGAACATTATTTCAGCCGTTTTTTCAAAACGAATGCAGATGTTTCCCCACAAATATACCGGGAATCAGTTGGCTTTGCAGCGGCAGAAAAATGAACAATTACAGCCTTTGAATGGTTTATAAACATGCATTCTTCGCAAACATAACTATTTCTTAATTGTTTTCAGTTACATATGGCAGGGATTTTGGGAACAAGGGCATGGACCTATTCTGCACCAAATAACCACTATGCATATGAATACAATGCTTATCCTCACCGACTTTTCGGAAAATGCTTTCAGGGCTATGGAATATGCAGCATCGCTGACTCAGCCGCTGCAGACCAGCCGGATTATCCTGTACCATGCCTTTCAGAGCTTTATATTCGGCACTGAGCTTCCCATTACCAATACTCCGGATAATGAACGGCTTTATCTGGAGTGTATGGAAAATCTGGCATTGCAGCAAGACAGGCTAAGGGCCCTTATACATGCGGGTATCAGAATTGATATGAAGGCAGAAGATGCTTTGCTTGCCGATCATATTAACGATTTCTGTGCTGAAGAAAATGTAGATTTTATTGTTATGGGAGTGTCTGGTAAATCGGGGTTGGAAAAACTGCTGCTGGGCAGTACTACCTCTTTGATTATCTCTACCAGCAAGGTGCCTGTGCTGGTGGTTCCTAAAGATACTATTATCGGGAAACCGCTCACGTCTATCATATTCACTACCGATCTGAAACATCATGAAACCATCCCTGTTGAACGGTTGCATGAAATCCTGCGTGCATTTCCCGCCACTGTAAGGGTACTGAATGTAGAAAAAGGCGCTGGTACTGAAAAATATGTTATTGAAACCAAAGAATCGATAGCCAGCCTGCATGAAATATTTGAACCTTATCATGCTTCCTTCGATTATCTTAATGACAACAATACCGTGGATGGCATATTGGCGTATTCCAACCAACACCAGGCATCCCTTATCATTGTCATTCCCAGGAAACAGGGAGGACTGGCGGTTTTATTTCATAACAGCATATCTAAAAAACTGGCATACGATTCAAATATTCCCTTATTATGCCTGCCTCCGGCAGACAAATAAAAAAAGCTCCGGCATATGCCGGAGCTTTTTTTATATAAATACTGTAAGTATTATCACCGCTCAGGTACAAACAACACAGCATCTGCTACCACAACGCCATTAGCGCCACCAGTATTTATTTCCACGTAAGCTCCACTCCCGCTCTTCAGCTCCCAGCTTCCGAGTGATGCCCATTCTCCGGAGGTTTGCCCTTCAACCTTTACATCGGCAGGTTTAAGCGGTACCTCTTTGACCTGAGTACCATCGCTTATTTTCACCATAGTTGTTTCGGAATGATCCTGGATACGAGGTACGTACAGGTAAATGCGATACCGGCCGCTCTTTTTTACATCCGGATTGAAACGAACATATTTCTCGCCATCACCGCTTGCAGTGAGCATAGAGGGTCCATACCCTACTCCTTTGGATACCCGCTGCCAGTCGCCATGAATATTCACATGAGCACGGTCGTCGTCATCCACGAGTATTTCGTTCGTACTATTGTCCGCCAGCGGATGCGCCACCAATAACTGTTGTATCTTCTTAACATCAGCCTTCTGCACGGATGTTTGGGCATCTATCGCCACTGCCGCAGCTGTTGCTGCAGATTGAGCCAGCACCATAAATACCGGCTCCATCCTGATAGATCCGTAGGCGATGTGGGAGGCAGACAGGCAAACAGGCACCAGCAGGTTCCGGCATTCGGTTTCCTTAGGGATCAGAGAGCGGTACGATACCGGATATGGGCCAAAACCACCGATCTGCACATCACCTTCGTTTTTCACCATACTGTTAACGACTATACGCTGACAGTTGTGGGAGTCCATTGTATAAGCAGCCATACCCACCCCATCGGTTACATTTTCCTTCCCTTCGCAGTTTGCCTGGCTCATCACATATTCTCCTATCATGCGCCGTGCTTCGCGGATATATAATTGCGGCGTCCAGTGCCCGTTATCCTGGTATTCATCTTTCGGATAGCCCCAGGTTAACATCTCGTGGCGCAGGTGTTCCGGCATACGCTCATCATGACCAATGAAGTATAACAGTCCCTTCGTGTAAGTTTCATGCGCTTTGATGATTTTTTTGCGGGTAGCCGCATCTCCATTGGGATAGTCCCAGTTCACGCCTATCATATCCGTGGAGAACGCGCCGTTGTTATTGATGTCCGTTTTTCCGTTCTGAAGCCGGCTAATAATCATGATCCCATTCAGATCACGTACCGGATGCTTCTCCAGTAAACGCAGCAACAACTCATAACGGGCAGGATTGTAGTCTTCCGGCTTTGTAATCGGCACCTGATTCTCCGGCTGGTTCGACAGGCAGATCCTGAAATTATACGTCTGTACTTTTTTATCCCCGGCTCCCTGCTGATCCACGGTACCGTTGCTGATTCCCCATAACAGGCCGCTCTCCGGCTTTCCGGGTATTTTGTAGGGATCTATTCCATCCGGAAACTGGTGTTTTTCCCGGAGCTGTACACCATTATAAGTTTCCTTGTACTCGCTGTTGGCCTCACGCCCTACCATATACGAAACCCCGGCCTTAGCCATCAGGTCTCCTTCATAGGAACAGTCGATGAACATCCGGGCGCGGATAACGCTGGTGGCGGGCCCTGTGACAGTTATCTCTTTAATATCGCCGTTTTCTTTCCTGACGCTGCTCAGCTGGTATTCGTACAAGACATCCACATTGGCTTCCCGGATGTATTGCCGGAAGATTTCTTCCGCCACATGTGGTTCGAAGATCCACTGCTCCAGTTTTCCGTAATGGTCGCCAATACGGCGGTAAAAATTCCGGGCAAGTCCGGTAATGGCAGATTTATTGCCGATATCGGTAAAACCGAGACCGCCGGCACTCAGTCCGCCAAGATGCTTATCGGGCGAAACCAGCAATACACTTTTGTTCATTTTTTTTGCAGTATACGCGGCAATAACGCCGGCGGATGTTCCGCCGTAAATGCAGATGTCGACTTCCCTGGGCTTAGTAGCGAAGAGCATCTGGGCTGCCATCAGCAGGCAACCGGCAAGGATTAGTTTCTTTTTCATCAGATAGAATAATAACGTTTAACTGTCTGTTGTCAGGCACCCTGGTTTTCAATGGTCCCAGGCGATTACCAAAACCTGCAACAGCACAATCCGGTGATCATAACGTGACATGCCTTTGCGGCCGAAATTCCAAAATAAGAAAAAATATATCTAATTCAAACCGGAATGTACCTGTTTCAAGAAACACCGATGTCATCCAGCGCTGGCGATGCACTTTTACAGAAAAAAAATGAGATTATTTGCAATAATACTACTCCTGACAGCCTGGAACCTCCCTCTATTTTCACAGGGATATCGCATGGAGGGTACCATTAGCCCATCCATGAATGGAAAATTCATCCATTTGTTTGGAATTGACTATTCCAGTCTCAATCCTGTTATCCGCGATTCAGCACTGATCAGCAATGGCAAGTTCCAATTTAACGGAAAGATTAATACACCTGGATTGCTGGTTTCTATTTATATACCATCAGACCATCGCCTGTTCAGCCAATTTTTTATAGAGAACAGAAATATCAGCGTACATTTTCCGACTCCCGACAGCTCACAGCGCTACCAGGGACTCATTACCCGTAACAACCCCATCACCACTCAGTACCGGGAGTGGAAAAAAGCAACCGATTCCCTTTATATTGCTGTCTGGCGCTTTAATCACATGATCGACAGCCTTGAAAATAAACATGCGCCCGATACCGCTATTGCTGCTGTTAAAGCCAACCAAAAAATATACAGTGATGCCCTGCGGGAATCGAAGATGCGCTTTATCAGGCAGCATCCGGATTACTATATTTCGCTTTACTGGTTACGCTACGATCTGCTTTCCCGGTTGTCGTCCCAACCAGATGTAATCAACGCTTTATACAAGGGGCTTACTCCTGCGGTACAACAGTTACCGGAAGGTAAAGCGCTGGCAGAAACCATCACCATCATTACAAAGCTGCAACCGGGAAAAATGCTTCCTTCCTTCAGCGTGCCGGATACCAGTGGCAACATAGTGAAGCTGGATAACTTCAAAGGCCGGTACCTGTTGCTCGACTTCTGGGCATCCTGGTGCGGCCCCTGTATTGCATCCATCCCGGCCATGAAAGAATTGCATGAAGCCTGGAAATCGAAAGGCCTTGAAATTGTGAGCATTTCCCTGGACGATAACCGCGACAAATGGCTGCAGGCAGTGCGTACCCACCAAATGCCCTGGACACAGGTATCCCAGTTGCAAGGCTGGAAAAGCCCGGTTGCCAGGGAATATAATATTCAATTTATTCCACAGGTAATACTGGTCGACAAAACAGGAAAGATCCTTTCTGTAGCCTCCGATGATATATCCAGGGAATTGCCTGCTTTTATTAAATAAATTATCTTTTCATCATGAAAAAAGGAATACTCCTTATACTGCTAAAAATAATGGTGGAATGGATGCCGGTGCATGCACAGGTAAACCCTCCCAATAAATTATCTAAGCACTTTCATCTGTCCGATTTGCACCTGACACTTTCCAATAATTTCATCACCTCCCAATATCCTTACACCCCTACGTATATTTCCCTTCCATTCAGGGAAGAATACTTCACTGCTTATGGCGAACACCTGTTACTGACTGCTGTTCGGAGCGACAGCCTGGTATCCCTGGGGGATTATTCAGGCGAGTTTTTTATTGACAGCAGCAGGCAGGATCAGCAGGCCTTTCCACTGAACCGTTTGCAGGTAAGGGTATCACTGAACAATACGATCCTGAGGAACTGGCGTCTACTGGAGCAGTGCCCTTCATTCAGGGATACTGCAGTGCACTATAAGCCCGATCCTACCCGCATTATACTGTCTTATCACCTGCTGGATGACCGGCTGAATATTGGCGACAGTATACTCATTGAACTCAGGGAAGACACCACCGCCCCTTTCATGAAACTACATGTTAAGCGTAAAAACGGACGCACCCAGCCCTTTATGATGATGTTCAGGCAGGATACCAGTATGGCAACAACGACGGTGTCGTTCATCAGCAAAGAGCTGCTTTTCCGCGCTGACGAACAACGGTCGCACCTTTTTTATGCCGACTGGCCAGGGAGTGGGTTGCACCTGCAACATCAATTGATGCCACAGCAAGCGCGACTGGCTTTCTATTTCAGGAAAGAACACCGGAATAATACGGACTCGTCGCTCGCCTACCGCTTGTTGAGTAACCGGCATGCCGATACTACCTGGCAGCGCACTGACGGACAGGTGCTGATTTCCGCGTTGCAACCCGGCACCAGTTATCAGCTGGAGGTCAAATATGCCGATGGCAGCGGGCAAACCTCCGTATATACGTTCTACACACCAGCGCTATGGTACCAGACCACCTGGTTCAAAGTATTTACCGGCATTCTTGCCATTTGCCTCCTGTTATTGGTGCTGTTTATTTCCAGTACCAGAAAAAATAAACGGGCATTGAAACAGCGGCACCTGGAAATGCAGGCGCTTTATGCCCAGATGAATCCACACTTCCTTTTCAATGCCCTCGGTTCCATACAGGGGCTGATGAATGATATGCAAACCGCAAAGGCAAACAAGTACCTGACCGGTTTTGCAACACTCCTGCGCAGCACTATTTCCCTGGGCCGCCGGGAGTTGATTCCACTCAGCCTGGAGCTGAAAAATCTTGACAACTACATCGCACTGGAGAGGTTGCGTTTTGGCTTCGATTACCAGCTTCAGGTTGCACCGGGTATCCAGACCGATGAAATAGACGTTCCTCCTATGCTGGCTCAGCCTCTGATCGAAAATGCTGCCAAGCATGCTTTGTCGGGCCTCCGCGATCAGGGCCGGCTGACGCTGGAAGTGAAAAAAGAAGGAACTGATTTAGTACTTTTAATCCTTGATAATGGCAGCGGCTTCGATCCGGGCAAAGTACAACCCGGACACGGTATCAGCCTGACACAGGAACGAATAGCACTTTTCAACAGGATGTACCGGCACCGGAAAATTGCGCTGATATTCATGCCGGCCGGCATTGGTACCTGCTGTTGTCTGCGTTTTAAAAACTGGACAGACCGGGGCTGATCCTTTTCATCAGACCTCCCTTTCCGGTTAGCAGGCCACTGACTGCCCCACCTGCGCCAGTTAGAAAAATCCGGCAATGAGCCGCTTAAAATCCAACAGACAATGATCAATGCACTACTTATAGACGACGAACCTATTAATATCATCAACCTCCAGCGTCTGTTGGAACTACATTGCCCCACGGTGCGTGTGGCGGGCACCGCCGACAACGCAGATGAAGGTGCCACTGCTATCAGGCAGCTTCGCCCTGACCTGGTTTTCCTTGATATACAAATGCCTGGGAAAAACGGGTTTGATATGCTCCAGTCCATACCACATCCCGACTTCGCCCTGATATTTGTTACCGCGTTTGACCAGTATGGCATTCAGGCAGTAAAATTCGCAGCCATGGACTACCTGCTAAAACCAGTTGATGCGGATGAGCTCATCGCAGCTGTAGCAAAAGCCACAGCGGCCATTGTCCACAAAAAGCAACAACAACAACTTCAATACCTGGTGGAAATCCTTCGACAGGGACAGCAAAAAGACGAGCACCGGATTGCCCTTCCCTCACTAAAAGAAACCAGGTTTGTTTATACCCGCAATATCATACGCTGCGAAAGCAGTAACAGCTATACTCACTTCTATCTCAACGACGGTGAAAAAATCACCGTCGCCGTCTCCATTTATGAATACGAAGAACTACTCGATAGCTACGGCTTTGTGCGATGCCATCAATCTCATCTCGTAAACAAGAAGTTTGTAAAAAGTATCGTCAAAGAATCAGGCGGCTATCTGCTTATGCAGGATGGCACCCAGATACCAGTGTCGCGTACCAGAAAAGAGGAGCTGAAAAAGAAACTAATGTGATACAACACCTCCTACCAGGGTTAACCATCCACATCATCTGACAGATGCCTCCTCCAGGTATGCCGTTCGTCCTTCCTCTCCACCAGATAGAAGGCACTTCGCCATACCCCGGCCAACAAACAATACTAAGTATTTTAGCTTCTCCCTAAAATAAAAAAGCCCCGTTCACCTCTACAGCATGGATCCCGGGACTCTTTTACATTATTCAAAATTGCTTTCAGTTACAAATATACTAATTTTTTTAGCAAAACAAAAATTTCATCTAAAAATATTCAGACTGTCAACATCCTTTCCTGGAAATTCTCTAAAAACTGCCCTACATGGAGTCCATCCATCAGTGCATGGTGTACATGTACTGATACCGGCATCAGCAACCGCCCGTTCACTTCTTTCATCTTTCCGAAAGATATCTTCGGACAACTATCCTTAAAAGAAAAACTACGCGCATGAGAAATGGACGTAAAATTGATCCAGGGTAATGATGAATAGTGGATTACATTTTCTCCCGATATAGCAGGTACCAGCCCTATACTATGACTCACTCTTTCAATTTCCGCAGCGGCAGCAGCATCAAAGCGGGCGGCATCTTCATAAAAATCCATATAAGCAAAACCAAACGTTCCATCCGGCCTGTTAATGGTCGGCGATGCATGCACCTGATCATAGATCCATACCTCTCCTTCCGATATCCGGTAACGGAAAGGTGTTGTATCATTGGCTGCTGCCAGTGATTTATGAAGGTAACTCAGGAAAAAAGACCGGCCCGATGCCTTTGCCTTTTCATAAGCTGTCGTGCAATCTACTTCTGTTGTAATACCGAAAAAAGGTTCTTCAAACCTGCTGAAGAATTGAAAATGATCCTTTCTCGGCCATGTATTAAGATCCAGTAACTGTTTCATGATATTAAATGCGGCAGTACTTCTGCCATCGTGTTAAACTGATAAAAATTCGGGTGCTCAATATTGTGCTCCAGCTGTTCGTGCAACCAGGTGGTATGGTAAGGTATATGCACAGCTCTCCCTCCTAATGCCAGTACCGGCAGCACATCCGATTTCAACGAATTACCCAGCATCAGGAATTCCTCCGGCCGGCAGTCCAGGTGCTTTATTAACTTCTGATAGTCCTGCTCCTTTTTGTCGCTCATGATTTCGATATGGTGGAAATACCGTTCCAGGCCCGATTTTTTCAACTTCCGCTCCTGGTCCAGCAAATCGCCTTTGGTGGCCACTACCAGCCGGTATTTACCATACAACTGCTCCAGCACTGATTCCACGCCATCGAGCAGTTCTATCGGCTTATTCAGCATCTCCTGCCCATACTGTATCACCAGCCGTATAATTTCCGGATTCGCTGTATTCTCTGATACCCTCAACACTGTTTCTATCATACAAAGCATGAACGCCTTGATCCCATAACCATATAACGACAGGTTCGCCATTTCTGTTTTAAACAACTCCTGCGATACCGTGTGGTGGGGCAGGTAATCTTCCAGCAGACTGCAGAACTTCGCTTCTGTTTCCTGGAAGTAAGGCTCATTCACCCAAAGGGTATCATCAGCATCAAATGCTATTACGCTTATGTCTTTATTCATGTTATGCTTACATTTGTAGCAGGCAAAATTACAGATCAATATTATATTAAACGGGACATTTGTCTCACCCAACAATTTATGTTACGCACCAATCCTGCCTTCGTTAATTTTATTGAACACTACATTGCCAGCCAGCAGGAAGGCAAACACATCGCTCAAAAAACCTTTAAACCCGGTACCAGGATCATCCGGCAGGGGTCCACCATCCATCAGGTGTATATCATCACTGATGGTATTGTAAAGTGTTTTATTTCGGAAGATAACGGTAAAGACTATATTTTCGAATTCCTCGGTACGGGCGAAGTTACCGGCGACCTGGAAGCTATCAACAAAGCTACCTGCCTTTGCAACATCGACGCTATCACCACTGTTGCTGCATATGTGATTCCCCATTCCCTGTTCACTCATCTGCTGCAAAACAACCAGCAATTCAATACCCTGATGATGCAGGAACTGGCCACCCGTATACGTCAGACCTGCATACGGGCATCCTACCAACAGCTATACCCCGTTGAATATGCACTACAGCGTCTTTTGACGTTGGAAGCACAACAGGATATCAGGCTCTCCAAAAAAGATATGGCCGATTATCTGGGCATTTCTGTACGAAGTTTCAATCGGACATTGAAGGAGCTCAAGGAAAAGAATTACGAATTGGGAATGTAGAATGAAGAAATAAAGCTAAAACATTCTAATTCTGAAGTCACTGGCGACAGAGAGCTGGCGTTATTGAATAATAACTTTAGTGCCGTTAACTGCCTCTATTGCACTAAAAAAAAATGACACGGTCCGCGGACCATTTCCGAAAAGATCTGTTTTGATATGATGGTACTATTAGTGAATGAAAGTTTTCAGGAACTCGTCTTTCTTGCTGCGCGATACCATAACATATTTGCCATTTTGCATTTCGATCTGGCCTCCGTCTCCCCTAATATAACGTTTGACATAGTGCAGATTGATGATATAAGAATGATGAGGGCGGAAGAAAATATCTGTGGGTAGCAGTTCCTCAAAATCTTTTAGTGTACGGCTGGCGACAAGAGGCGGGCGGTTCGTGAAATGAATAAGGGTATAATTGCTTTGCGCCTCCATGTGAATGATATCTTCTGTATTGAAGAACAGCAGCCCATCGAGACTGGGAATAACAATTTTTCCCAGTGGCTGACGAGACAGCAGGTTATATTGCAGTATTTCCAGCTTTTGCGCTGTAAGATCCTGAGATTGTTTCTTCACCCGCTCGATAGCCCGTTTCAACTCTTCAATATCTACGGGTTTCAGCAGGTAATCAAAGGCTGCATACCGGATGGCTTTAATGGCATACTGGTCATAAGCCGTGGTGAAAATGAGATGAAAATCTTTATCCGGCACCTGGTGCATCATTTCAAAACCATCCATACGGGGCATTTCAATATCGAGAAAAACAATGCCGGGTTTCTGTTTTTTGATCAGTTTAAGCCCTTCAACGCCGTCTGCGGCTTCGCCAACCAGCTCTACATCGGGGCAATAGAGGTGCAGCTTTTCTCTTAAAGCCAGGCGCCCTTTCTGTTCATCATCTATGATAAGCGCTGTAAGCATTATTGTATTTTTAATAGTACTTGTATTTTTGTGCCTGCAGCCTGTCCATTCTGCTGCAGGTCGGTAACCACTACCGAAGCATGGGTTTCGTTATTAAAGAACCGCACCCGGTCGCTACTCATTTGCATTCCATAGGAAGGATTTTGTTGTCGAAAGCCGTTTTTCAAAGCTTCCCGACCTACACCATTGTCTTCAATCAGGTATTGAATATACTCCTGATTCCTGGAAACCGTAATAGTAAGCTGTCCATTATTGTCTGGTCGATTTTTAAGCCCATGCAGAATAGCGTTCTCCACGTAAGGCTGAACAATCAACGGTGGTACTTTATAGTCTTCCTGTGACAATAATTCATCTGTATTAATGGCTGCTGTAAATTTATTTTCATAGCGAAGTTGTTCCAGATCAATATACAGTTGCAATGTTTCAAGGTCTTTGGTCAGCGTCACAGTATTTTGTCTGGAGCTGTCGAGAATATTACGGAGCAGCATGGCAAATTTGTTCAGATATATTGTGGCAGCGTATTTGTCGTTGCTATGTATCAGGGCGTCAATGCTGTTGATGCAATTAAAAATAAAATGCGGGTTCATCTGTGCACGCAGCGCCATCATTTCTGTTTCGGCGATCTTTCTCTGTAAAACCGCTTCATAGCGGATGCCCGCAATTCTTTTGCGTACAACCATGAAAACAATCCCTCCTATAACGAGCAATGCTCCTGTACGAAACCACCACGACTGCCACCAGGGGGGATAGATACGGATATGCAGCGTAACCATATCCGAGCTCCACTTACCATCACTATTGGCAGAACGTAACTGGAACTTGTAATCACCCGGCGGCAGTCCGCTGTAACTGGCCGTGTTGTTGCCCGTTTGCACCCAGTTATCGTTAAGACCCTGTAGCCTGTAGCCAAACCTGTTTTTGTGGGAATTGGAAAAATTATTAACCGCAAATTGTATGGTGATGAAATTTTCCTGATGATGAAGGCACAATGCTTTTTCTGCAGACCTGGCAACGCCATTTACCTGTAAGGCGGTGAGTTGCGGGGCAGGACTGAACCCATTTTCTTTAAGTAAAGACGGATCAAATTTCGTAATTCCCCCTACACCGCCAAACAATAGTGTACCATCCGGCTCAGCCAGCGTACACGCAGTATTATATTCCAAAAAAGAAAGACCGCTGCCCAGGTCATAATTCTGCACGTTGTAATTATGCGGATCAATCTTATACAATCCGTTATTGGTGCTGGCCCAGAAAAAACCATTCCTATCTTTCTGTATCGCATAACAAACATCAGACGCATCGGAGGTATTGATCAGGATATGCTTTATTACACTGTCATTTTTAGCATCGTACACAACAATGCCATTGTCCGTGGCCAGCCAGAACAAAGGCCCGTCCTTTAACAGGTAACGTACATAGGTGGCATGCTTTTTTACAGCAGCAACGGTTGCGAACCGCCCACTGTGGTAATTGCAGGTAACCAACCCACCACCTTCTGTGCAAATCCACAAGAGGTGGGCGGCATCCTCATAACAATATCTTCCTGCATAGGCATTTACCTGCAGCAGGTTGTCTGCGCAAGTTTTCCACTGCCGGTCTTTCAGAGAAAAGAACACAGCGCCATTCTCACCGGCAATAAAAAGGCTGTCAGCATCCTGCAGTTTATACACGGTATACAGCTTGTTGGTGGGGAGCAGGTGTTTAGCCTTGTAAAAGGCTAATTTTTTGCTGGCCGTATTCAGCTGTATCAACCCATCCCAGCTTGCTATCCAGAGGTTATGCCGGTCGTCTTCCGTAATACTATATACTGTGTTGCCGGCAGCGCTGAAATGGGAGAATGCAGGATACGTGTGAAACTGGTTAGTGGCCGTATCCCAGGCCACCAGGCCTTTGTTCTGGGTGCCAACATAATAATGACCATCCTGGCTTTTATAAAGGGTAAATACCATATTGTCTGGCAGGGAGGCAGCATTTAACGGGTCGTTGCTGATGGTGGCAAACTGGTATTTCAGCGGATCGTATTTGGCAATACCACCGCCACTAAGGCCGCACCACATAATGCCCTGCCGGTCGCGAAACAGTGATAATACAAAATCCTTTTCAGGACTGCGATTGTCATAGCGGTTGTGCACTGCAGTTTGTATACTTTTCGTTTGCGCGTCAAACCGCATAATTCCTTTGCCCCTGGTTCCTATCCACAACCGGCCGGCAGCATCTGCGGCAAAACAGCCGATGCCATCCGTCGCAGCCTTAAAGGGATGTACGTGTATAGTATTGCCTGCGTCAATGGTATCTGCAGTATAAAAACAACCACCCGCCAGGGTGCCTATCCATAGCACATCATGCCAGGAGTACAAAGCTTTTATTTCCGGGAAAGCACGGGACAATCGGAGTGGCACTGCCCGGTAGCCGGTATCTGCAGCACTCAGATAAAACAGCTGTTGTGATACGGCAGTTATTATACGGCCCTGATGCAACGCGATACTGTTCACTTTTTCACGGTTATTCCCGTCGTCAAAAAAAGAACGGATTGTGCCTGCTCTTGTGTTCAGTTGCAGCAGGCCTTTGTTATAGGTGATAATCCAGTATTCATTTTCGCGGAAGCTGTTGATGCTCTTTACCGGTATGTTTTCCAGCAGGGCGGCATAAGGAAAGAGTTCGCTTATCTTCAGTAATGAATCTTTTCGGGGATGAAAAATGCAGGCTCCCAACAGCGTACCTACCCATAATATATTTTTATAAGAATCGAAGAACAAAGAAGAAATATAGTTAGACGGCAGTTTTTTTCCGGCAGTGTATTGCGGAAGGAATATCCTGAACTGTTTACCATCATAACGATTCAGACCATCCTGGGTACCGAACCACATGAAGCCGTTCGCATCCTGCGCAATGGCAAAACAGCTGTTTTGTGAAAGCCCGTCCTGGGATGTGTAGTTTTCAAAATACAACTCTTTTGATTGAGCCAGGGTTAGCTGACAATTCAATAACACTGTCAATAGCAGGCTATATCGGCGTATGGAAAACAAGTTGTTGCTTTTCTGTAAATTACTATTAATTCTGCTGAATGTAAAAGCTACAGGGCTTCATTAAGAAGGAGGCAGTTTGCAGATCCTGATCACTTTTTTATAAGAAAGAACAAGGCTTAAGTAAAAGTAATAAAGCGCGTTCTCATTTCAATAAATTTCATTGTTTGTTAACGTACCAGAGATAGTAAACGCTTGGTGGATCCAGATAAATACCGGTCATGGAAAAGCCGTCTTTTTCTATTACAGCGAAACTCTGACCAGATTTGATCGGGAACTGTATCCCCGCCCCTTCAACAGCATAGTGGGCCACCGCAGGGTCTATATGACATTTCAGTTGTGTTCCGGGTAAAAATGCAAGTCCAAAACTGATACCCCCTCTTAATTTCCCCAGCCATATAGAGCCTCTAAGTGAATCTGCATTCAGCATCCTGCTGCGATACAATTTATCAATTAGCCATCTTTTTTGTCCGGGATAAACAAAATTGTTCCAAACGTCTGCTTTGAAGTTTGCTTCCAGCAGTACATCTTCCTGGGGAAAACGAAGGGAGATAATACTATCCTTTACCCACCAGCGACCCGATTGATGCGGACCAAGCTGGTACCAGGTGAAGCTGCTGTCTGCATCCAGCTTAACAGAAAACGGCTGTTGTTCGGTATATCCGTGTAAATAATGAAACTGACCGGCCCATACGGTACCTTTTAATGACGCGGCCGGATCGTCGGGCACACTACTACTTTTGCTACAATACATAACAGGCAAGACGACTATGATGAGTAAAACGGCTGAAAAAAGGCGTTTCATAAAGTGATTTTTTTTATAGATTAATTATACAGGGGTTCTTTCAGCATATATTTAATTATTGTGAAGCATAAACAGGATGGTACACTCCACATGAATCAATCAACTAATCACTCACTTATTTGCTTAAGGTGAATACATCCACCGCTTTGGTATATCCCGTCATTTTCCCAATTCCTCCGCCAACCAATAGCTTCTCTCCCCAGGCTGCTGTAGCAGTATTAGTCCTGGCCTCGGTGAGTGTTAATCCCCTTCTGGTATCCACCGGAATATTGAATATCTCTACGGTATTCAATATGGTCCCTGTGACTGAAGTTCCACCTGCCAAAAGAAGCTGATTACCCAGCGCGGCAGCGGAGAGCCCTATTTTTCCCTCCTGAAGGTCCATCGTTGACCATGCACCGGTAGCAACATCATAAACATCTATTTTTCTGGAAAATTTGTTACTGGAGATCTCTCCGCCAGCAAAGAAAATTTTGCCTGCCACACCGGCAGCGGTAAGATCTGACCTGGCCTCACTGAGATGAGCGGTGGTCCACAACCCGGTAGAGACGTCGTATATATCAACAGCATCAGTTTTTCCGCTAATGGTTTTGCCTCCTGCAAATATGATTTTATTGCCATAAGCAGCGGCGCTTAGGTTGCATCTTGCCACACTGAGGTTTCCGGGACTTAGCCATTTGTTAGCATTGATATCATAAATATCCACCCTGTCCGAAAGGGCCGTATTGGTAGTTCCTCCGCCAATGAGCATCTTTCCCCCGGCAACAGCAGCCGCCAAACGAAATCTGGCCTGGCTCAGCAGGCCCGTTGACCAGGTGCCTGCCACAACATCGTATATGTCGAAAACAGCTGTTGCTCCTGCATCGGCGTACCCGCCGGCGATGATGATTTTATTTTCCCCCGCTGCTGCACAAAGATCGGCGCGGGCCTGGCTTAACCGGGTTGTAGCCCAGGTGTTTTGAGATACATCATAGATATCCACCATGCTTGAAAAACCTCTATAGAGTCTTCCGCCAGCAAAAAGAATCTTCCCGCCAGCAGCGGCCGCCACCATGTCTGACCTTGCTTCCGACAAAGTTGTGGTGCCGCTATATTCGATTTTTGCTGTACTGAGTGGAGGGGACTGCTGATCATTCCCTTTTTTGCAGGCTGATGCAAGCGCTATCAGCAATATACAAATGACTGCGGTCCATTTACCTGTTGGGGCTCTCATGGTGATAAAGTTTATATGATGTTATCATCGTAACTGGAAAAACTTTGATGATTTACTTTTTCGTTATAAGCTATTGGTGTGTAGCAAAATTGATACGACTGCAGCGGAGAAACAAGCCTGAGTTTGCGGTTCACAGAATCGGGTTAGCGGACAGCGGAAAAAATCGTTTACCAGGATGTAGAGCGTCTGTTTAACTCCGGTGGTGCCCTGTCAGCCTTTTTGCAAAAAATACAATATATAAAAAGGGTGCAGTGTGTAATGACTGCCGGGAATTAGCATTTATAAAATGGTTATCAACACTTTAAAACAAGTCAAATTCTGGCAGATTTCGAATCGCTTCCGTTTCAAAATCCGCCAGAACCGAATACAGACAATAATTTCAAAGAACTCACCTATTCAATATCGAAACAACACTGATATGTTCTTTATTCTCAATTATTCCTTACTCTCCACTCACTCAACTGAAAATCCACACTGCCATTGGTAGCCGTCACATATACCGCATAATATTTGTAACCGGTACTATTAGAGATCGCAAACTCCCGGGTTTGATTCCTTCCGCTGAATACCTGATTGGCTTGCGTATCCAGTACAACCCAGGTGTTACCGTCATTAGAACCTTTCAGCTGCCAGTTTTTGGGATCTCTGTCGGGCGCGTCATTGCCGGAGGTAAAGGAATAAGACTTCACCGTCTGAGCCGATGGAAACTGCAGTTGCATGCGGAAATCAGCGGGTACTATACTTACGAACAATTTGGTACTGTACACATCATCGGTCAGCTTCAGCGAACCTTCTGTGGCTGATGCACCACCGCCATTTTCCTTGCTCACAGTGATAGTTCCCTGTGCTGTTATATCGTTGCTGTTATAGGTAATTCCCGGAAAGTCTGTTCTGGCCTGCTTTAGCTGAGCCGTCCAGTCGCTCCCCTGCTCATCTTTATTACCGAAGGCATTCAACGCCAGCTGCTTCAAATCGTTGTTGGCAGCCCCGCTCCAGTAATGCACAAACTCTCCGAAATTCATTCCACGGCTGTATTCAGGATAAGTAGTAATGCCGTTGTTAAAGGTTTGCTTAGGGAAATACTGCGCGAGCAATTCAAAGAACCGGTTCAATGTCGCACCACCACCATAATTGCTGTAAATCGGATAGAACCAGTCGCGGAACCAGTAGGTACCTGCCCTTGGATAACTGTCTGTCTGTGTGATCTTCATATTGTACCACCTGCTCACATCACTACTTCTTCCTAATGCCAGATAAACATCATACTGATATATCTCCATCCATTTACTATCATGCCAGATGCCGAATGCCGGTGAATTATGTACGCCTTTCGAAGCACCTTCCACGATATGCCCTACTTCATGTGTAGTAAGATCTATATCGTTACCGGTGCCGCTGGTCCAGGCGTTGGGATCAGCAGAGCCTACATCGATTACATTCCGGTAATCATGACTGGCATCCATATACGTAGATGGGTGTCCGCCGGAATATTTCCCGCTGTGAAATATGGCGAACATGCGGGAATCGTCGCCGAAAGCGCCATACCTGCTTTTGGTATAATTCCATACCTGCCCGAGATAAGTAAAGGGCCAGCTGATACTACTGTTCACGTCGTTGTCGTAATACACGGCAACGCTCGTGTCATAAAAAACGCGGTTGAGCAACTGGTTATGCTCAAACCAATGCTCCTGCCAGGTAGCAGGCGGTGTAGCTAATACCTGCAACTGTTGCTTCTTTCCGGTGATAGGCTGCAGTGCAGTATCGGAATGGATTTTCTTAGTGCATCCATATAAAATGCCCAGGGCGGTAAAGGATGCGGCAAACAATGCTACTTTCATAATTTGTTTTTTTGTTTATGGAAGAAAGGGTTGTCCGGGTTTTCAGGTAATGCTTACAGGCACGGGTTCTCTGATCGTTTATCTACGGATTAAAAATTAATTCTTACTCACACAGAAACTTGTCAATAGATTTTAAATAATATTAAATAGAGTGTAAAACCCTTGCCGTCATTGTCTTTCAGGAAGATGTAACAAGAAAAGTTTTTTCCATCACTGCTATCTTTATATGATAGCAGGCCACTGCAGGCTGTTTACCACTTATCCATTTTTTGATACAGCCTATAGCAGAATTTTTATCTTCGGGCCTTCATTTATAAGATCCATAACTTTAAAACCTCGAGTAATTGAAATCGTTTTTTTCTTTACTCCTGTTTACGGTCTTTTACAGCAACACTTTTGCACAGGCTGTACTTACAGGAACAGTGAACAATCAGATCCACGAGCCCATCCCATTAGCCCTTATCCAACTGCAACGTAGCTCGCCTGCATGGCAACAGACTATGCAGACAGACAGTTCGGGGCGCTTTAGTTTCACAGGCCTTGCACCTGGTGAATACCAGCTAAGGGTGGCATTTACCGGTTATCAGACTATATCGCTGTCCACTCCGATTAGCCGCGATACAGTGATCCGGCTCATCATGCAACCGTTGAATGCCAAACTGAACGAAGTAACAGTAACTTCCGTCAAAGCGGCCATCAGCAATAACCCTGACAAGCTGGTGTACAATGTAGCCTCCAGCATCACCGCTACAGGAAGCGATGCGCTCACTGCGCTGAGCCAGGTACCCGGCATCAGGATAAGCGATAATGAGATCGGCATCGCAGGCAAAGGCGCAGTTAAAGTAATGGTCAACGGCCGCCTGCTGCAGCTTACCGGTATCGACCTCCTGCGCTACCTGAAATCCATGGCTGCGAATCAGGTATCAAAAATTGAGCTGATCAAAAATCCTGGCGCTGCTTACGATGCAGAAGGTAATGCAGGGCTGATCAACATCACCACCAAACAAAACAGGAAACAGGGGCTCTCTGGTAATGTACAGGCCAGTGGCAAACAGTGGCTGCACAACCCGCCGGTAGTGTACGGCAAAAGCAACTACGAAGCGGTAGACCTGAGCGCTACGGTAGATTATAACAACAACCGCTGGTCTGTTTACGGCGGCATCAACCTGGATCAGGACCACCATCTGGAAGGATTCCGAACTGATATTCGTTACCCTCACCAATGGTGGACGCAAAGCGATACCGGTGTATACACTTACCACAACATCAATCTCACGGCAGGGGCCGACTATCAGCTCAGCTCTAAAGCCAGCATCGGTATTAACTACCAGGGTAGCAAAAATAAGTACGAGGGTTCCGATCATGTAAACAACCCAGTTTATAACAACAGCGGGCAGCTGGATTCCCTGATGAAAACTTTTGCTACCTACTACCCCATTGCCCAGAGCCATGCGCTAAACCTGCATTCTACGGTGAACTTCGACACCTCCGGCAGGCGGTTGCTGTTGAATGCCGATTACTTCAACTATTACCGGACCGATAAATCGGATTTCGAAAGCAACACCTATCTTCCCAACGATCCGCATCCTTCGGGCACCACGCGATATTTCGATCATACCCGTCAGCTGATCAACATCTATACTTTCAAAGCAGATGTAGAATATCCTACTGCTTTTGCAAAATGGATGTTCGGAACCAAGCTCAGTTTCATCGACAACAAAAGCAACGCATTCTATTACAACAAAGTGAATGGCGAGCTCGTCTTTAATACTGATCTGAGCAACGAGTTTGATTATAAAGAAAACACACAGGCGCTGTATGCCAGTATGAACAAGGAATCCGGCGCATGGAAGTACGAAGCCGGCCTGAGAGGAGAACTCACGCAAACTAACGGCTACTCCTACACGCTGAACCAGCATACGCCACAGCACTACTTCCGCCTTTTCCCGTCGCTGGCTGTTTCCTGGCAGGCGAATAAAAGCAACAGTCTTTCGCTTACCTTCGGCAGAAGAATCAACCGGCCTTCGTTCTGGAACCTGAACCCGTACAAATCGCTGTACACCAGCTACAGCTACGGCGAAGGAAATCCGTTTCTGCAGCCTGAATACAACACCAACGCCGAATTATCGCACAACTGGAAAGGCATACTAACCTCGGCGCTGTTTTTGAATATCACCGACGATGGATTCAATTCTGTGACCATTGCACGTGCAGATACCAATCTCGTATATACGAAACCGTTCAACTTCATTAAGACTTATCGCTATGGTTTCTCGGAGAATATTGCACTGCCATTTTTCAGCTGGCTTGATAACAATAACCAGGTAAGTGTATACTATACTGATGCAAGGTCATCGCTCACGGAAGTAGATGGCATCAAAGGCTGGGGCCTTTACCTGGCCACCAATAACAACATCTGGTTCAATAAAAACAAGACCCTGGGCGGCGCTGTGAATTTCTGGTACCAGTTCCCGGAGATCAATCATATCGGCCGCACGGATGCCAGTTATAAACTCGACCTCGGCCTGAAAGCCAGCGTGCTGCAAAAGAAAATGGACATCTCCCTGACGATGAGCGATCTGTTCCTGAGCAGCGCCATCAATGTATCGTCCATTGTAATGGGCATGCCGCAGAAAGTAACCAACTTCCAGCTGAACAGGTACCTGATGCTAAGCCTCAGCTACCGCTTCGGCGGCGAACGGAAAGCACGGAGCAACGATACGGGTAACGAGGAAGAGAAAGGACGCCTGCACTGATGAATTAGGAATCTATAGTGTCCGGGGAAAATACAGGTAAGGATAAATAAAAGGAGGCCGATGTGGCCTCCTTTTTTAGTAAGTTTAAGTTACCACACTACAACTTACCATTATGAGCAAAAGTAGATTTTTTTCCGGACAGCCGATTTTTAATCAGTTACTTTCTTTTGTGCCCGCCACTTTAATCGATAAAGCGGCCAGGGAGACTAATGCAGACAGCTATTACAAGCAATTTAAGGCCTTTGACCATTTGGTAACCATGCTATTCAGCAGCTTTCATCAGTGTAGTTCTCTTAGAGAGCTAGTTACCGGGCTATTGGCTAATGAGCATCGGCTTAATCATCTAGGCCTTAAAAAAACACCTCGCCGTAGTACTATTTCAGATGCCAACAGGAACCGCCCTGTAGATTTTTTCAGCCAACTCTATCATTTACTATACCAACACCATTATCCACAACATTGCCCGGACAGCCGAACAAGAAACAGGTTGCATGATAGATTATTTATAGTGGATTCAACAACAATTAGTCTGTTTTCAACTGTGATGAAGGGTGCGGGTGTAAAAGGGTTAAATGGCAGGAAAAAAGGAGGTGTTAAAGCTCATGTGCTGATGCGAGCCAAAGATGAGTTACCCTGCTTTACTGTACTGACAGAGGCCGCTTGTAGTGACAGGAAATTTATGCAGAAGCTGCCCCTGGAGCCAGGCTCCATAATTGCCATGGATCGAGCTTATGTAAATTACACGGTAATGAAAGACTGGACCCAAAATGATATTACCTGGATCTCCAGGGTTACTAAAGGGATGAAAATAAAGGTACTTGAGCGCAAAAAAATAACATCGGCTGATAAAAAGAATGGAATTTTAAAAGACTGGATCATCCGACTTGGCAACCCAAAGACCTGTAAAAAAAGTCCGGTGCAGCAGGCCAGAGTCATTAGTATTTATGATAAAAAGACCCAAAAGAAGGTGCACTTACTCACTAACAATCAGACCTACGCTTGTTCTACCATTAGGAGATTGTACAAACAGAGATGGGATATAGAACTGCTATTCAAAAGAATTAAGCAGACCTCTCAATTAAGTAATTTTCTGGGAGACAATGAGAATGCCATTAGTATACAGGTATGGTGCGCTTTAATAAAAGATCTGCTTATAAAGATTGTGAAAGATCAATTAAAGCAACTGGGCTGCAGAATGTGGTCGTTTAGCAACCTGGCAGGTTTTCTAAGACTCCACCTCTCCACATACATTCTCCTAATTAAATTTCTAACCGAACCGGAGAAAGCACTTCTTTGTAATAATAAAGATGCAGACTTTATACAACTGAAATTATTCTCTCCTTAGAAAAGGGGGCTTACTTTTTAGAGGCACCCTGAGAATTGAATATTTGAAATACATAATTGCCGATTTAGGCAAATATTCAATTCTCAGGGCACTCATTCCCTATTTTGTTAAGCCCCGAATCGTTAGGCTAAGATCTCTTAAATTTTCCCCGGACACTATAGAATTAGGAATTGGGAATATAGAATTAAGAATTAATAGGAAGATTTTAGCGATTTATTATAGTAATGTGAAATATATAATAAATCGCTAAAATCTTCCTGTTAATTCTTAATTCTATATTCCCAATTCCTAATTTAATCTTAAATTAGCTCAATATGCCTTATATTACCGTCAGGCCTCTATACAGCGGATTAACCCAATTGGTGTATGCCGGCAAAAGAGATGCGAATAAGAAAACACACCATTAAAAAATAATGATAAGATACCAACATTATTCATTTGATCTCTGGTTAACTTTAATAAAATCGAATCCTTTGTTTAAGCAAGAGAGGGCGCGTTTTTTTTATGATCATTTTAACCGGCATCAGGTGACACAGGAAGAGGTGAACAGGATTTTCCGCAAGGTAGACCTGATGTGTAATGCCATCAATGAAAAAACAGGGGGGAATATAGATGCAGAAGAAATGTACCTGATGGTGATTAGTGAGATGAATAATAACGACAATGCTTTCGGAGATGTGGACCTTCCAGGATTGTATCGCGAAATGGAGGCACTGGTGATGAAATATCTGCCGATGGTATATTGTTCCGCAACTATCAGTACACTGAAACAACTCCGCGAACGCGGGGATACAAGTATCAGTTTGCTGAGCAACACCGCCTTCATCAAAGGCAGTACCTTACGGCAGGTGTTGCAGCAACTGGGGCTGTACAGCTTCTTTGATTTCCAGCTGTATTCTGATGAAACCGGTATGTCGAAGCCTAACGAAGCAGTATTCCGGCTAATGCTGGAAAACGTTACAGCACTGCGAAAAACAGATATCATAGCACTGAAACAAATCGTTCATATAGGTGATAACGAAAAAGCAGATATCTACGGAGCCGGCAGGATCGGGATTGACACATGGCTGATTAACTCCAACAATAAATGTATTTCAAGTATTCTTAACTGATGATGAACACCACCTATTCATTGCACAAAATTTCTGATCCCGGCTACTTTGGCTTTAGTCCCGATGACTATAGCCGTTTCAAATTTGGTGACGAAGGAATTGCTGAAAAATTCGGCACCAGCCTGGCAGAAGGATTTATCCGGCACCACCTGGAGGGCAAGCCTGTAGCTCAGTACGTAGTAGTATCCAGCCCCTACTCTTTTATTCCAACTGCCACTTTTGCCATGAAAAACTATTTTGTTTTCCGGGTAAACCGATGGCTGGCGGAACATGGATTTCCGGTATTGCAGGAAACCAAGGTACACCGTACCATTACCTATAAGGAAGACTATGGCGAACTGGACGCTGAACAACGCCTGAAACTGATCGGGAACGATTCATTCCATATCGATAAGGCCTTCCTGGAAGGGAAAAAGGTATTGTTTCTTGATGATATCAGGATCACGGGCGGACATGAAAAGATGATCATGAAAATGGTGTCTACCTACCAGCTCACCAACGAGATCTGGCTGCTCTATTTCGCCGAACTGGTGAATAAGAATATACACCCCAATATAGAAAACTACCTGAATTATCACCATGTAAAGTCGATATTCCACCTGGAAAGTATTATCCAGGGCGAACGGTTCTTCATCAATACCCGCCTGGTAAAGTACATACTGAACTATGATTATGAATCCTTTTGTATCTTCCTTCAGAATCAATCGGACAAATTCATAACATTATTATATAATATGTCGCTGGGAAATGGTTATCATACCATTGACGCTTACCAGAAAAACATTAATTTTATTCATAATTACTTATTCAACAGTAAACATAAAAGCATACAACATGGCAATTAACTTGCAAAAGGGACAGCGGCAGGCGATTAATGCGCCTAAATTTACTATCGGATTGGGGTGGGACGCCAATGCTTCTTCAACCGGGACTGCTTTCGACCTGGATGCTTCCATTTTTATAATGGGCGACAACAAAAAAATACTGTCAGATCAGCATTTTGTTTTTTACAATAACCTTGTTTCTCCTGATGGCGCGGTAGAGCATACCGGTGATAACCTTACGGGTGATGGTGCGGGAGATGACGAACAGATAAAGATCGACCTGTCTAAAATCGATGGCAGAGTTGCCGAATTATGTGTAGTAGTTACCATTCACGAAGCGGAAGCCAGAAGGCAGAACTTCGGCCAGGTAAGGAATTCCTATATACGTGTATTCGATGCCGTTACTAACGAGGTGATCCTGAAATATGAACTGGAAGAAGATTTTTCCATTGAAACAGCTGTGGAATTCGGCAGGATCTACCGGCGTAACGACGAATGGAAATTTGAGGCCGTAGGCGTTGGCATGAAAGGTGGTCTGCAGGACTATCTGAATAAATATAACTAATCTTAAAAACCATATCCCACATGGCAATAGATCTTCAAAAAGGACAGCGTATCAGCCTGGAAAAATCCAATGGCAGCAAGTTACAGCATGTTTGTGTAGGTATCAACTGGGGCGCCATTGAAAAAAAGGCCCTCTTTGGTTTGAGCAAAACCAAGGAAGCGGTAGACCTGGACGCCAGCTGCGCCCTTTTCAATGAACAAAAGCAATTACAGGAAGTAGTATATTTTGGCAACCTGAGATCAAAGGACAGTGCAGTTATGCATAGTGGCGACGATCTGACGGGTGACCTGGATGGCAACGACGGGCTCGACAATGAGGTGATCACCCTCGATCTGTCGCGCATCAACCCGGCTGTCAGCTATGTGGCATTTGTGCTAAACAGCTTCAGGGGCCACGATTTCGGCATTATTCCCTTCGCTTCTATCCGCATCTACGAAGGCACGCCTTCCCGCGTGAACGAAGTATTCGCCAAATACGACATTGCCGGTAACTCGGGCTTTGCAGGACATGTATCTATGATCATGGGCGTATTTTACAAGAAGAATGGCGAATGGAAATTCAATGCCATCGGCGAACCTACAAAAGATAAAAAACTGCAGGAAACCGTGAATACCGTGGCGATGAATTACCTGTAGAAATGCCTGTGTAACATCATCTTAACCGTATAATCAAATACTGATGGAAACAAATCCAATTACCCCCACCGATCAGACACTTCCCATGGTGAGAATGGACAAGGAAGGTAATGTTAATACTTCCGGTCTTACTCCCGCCGAAACCCAGAAATACGGGGATCTGAACAAATCCCTGGTTACGTCTGATGTTAACTCCATCCTGAATTATGGCACTGAGATACAGAATTCAATGGAGAAATACAGCAATGAGTTTCTGACTTCTGTTCGTACTTATAACTCCGGCGAAGTGGGCGGCCTGATCAACGACCTGCTGACCGAGTTGAATTATATCGACGTGGACGAGCTTAACCAGAGCGGCTTTAAGAGCTTCCTCTCAAAAGTGCCGTTCCTGAAGAAAATAGTTTTCGACGCGCAAAAGCTTTTCCAGAAATACGATACCGTTATCAGCAACGTCGATAAGATCACCAATAAGATCAAGGCTGGCCGTATCAATTCGCTGAAAGACAATTCTTCCCTGCAAACGATGTTCGACAGCAATGTTTCTTACATTAAGCAGATGGAAGACCTGATTGTTTCCGGGCAGCTGAAATACAACGAACTGACGGAGAAACTGGCGGAAATGGAAGCCAATGCAGGCAACTACAACGATTATGAAATTGCGGATCTGAGAGATTTCGTTACCCGCCTCGATAAAAGGCTGGCCGATATGAAGATCGTCCGCTTCATTATGCTGCAATCGCTCGCCCAGATCAGGGTGGTGCAAAACAATAACACTTCCATCGCGGAGAAGGCGCAGTCGATCGTTTCCACTACCATCCCTGTATGGAAAAACCAGCTGACCATCGCAGTGGCCCTGCAACGACAGAAAGCCAATGTGGAAATGCAGCGCAAGGTGTCTGAAACCACCAATACTATCCTGCAGAAAAATGCCGAGCTGCTGAAACAGAACAGCATTGAAGTAGCGAGGGAGAATGAAAAAACAGTGGTATCTATCGATACCCTGAAGCGAACTACCGCATCGCTGATCGAAACACTGAACGAGGTGAAGAAAATCCACGAACAGGGTACCGAAAACAGGAAAGCACTGAATGGTGAACTGCAGAACCTGGAAACCGAACTGAAGAAAAATGTGACAAACGTTCGCTAACTTTGCCGGAAGTGATGGAGGATAACCTGGCTACGATATTAAACGAATCAAATAAAACGATCAGCAAATTACAGTTGCTGTCTACTTATTTTGAAGACGAGATTATTTACAAGATATATCTCAGAAGCCAGGTTGTCCATAAACTGTTCGAAACCAACCAGGAGCTCGACATCAATAAGCTGGAGCTTTTTCATCTCCAGTACACCACTTCCGTCATTGAGCTGCTGAAGAAAATCAAAAGCAGCAACGAGCGGAATGTGAGCCTGATCTTTGATGAAATACAAATCAACAAAGACCTGATCGGCTCTCTGAATGATTCCGTTTTTTCAGAGAAGAATTTCAATCTCGACAAACAAAAACAATCCCTGAAGATTAACCTGTCGCTGAGAAGACTGTTCCAGGTGTTATCCGATAACAGCGAGGAATATCCCTTTTCCAAGAACATCAATGCTTTCAGCGCCAGGTTTTCACAGGATTTCTACTACGATATCTCCCCCGAACTGCTCGATGAGCTCATCAAATTCAATCCCGACGAGGTATACCGGAACAGCAATGCCATCATCCACCGGAAACTGATGGGGCTGTTGTGTAAGATTGATTTCAGGTCCGAATTCTTCTGCGGCCTCAGGGCCGGTAACCAGATACTGGAGGTATACCGCCTCCCTGGGCTCGACCGGTACTTCCTGTTCTTTCCATCGAAAAATATGTTTCTTTTCTGCGATCTTTCTAAAATCACGGAGGTAGACTGGACGAATACCCTGTCGAAGAAAACCAGGCTGATACAGGAGCTTTCCGATAAGAACGATAACCTCATGAGCCGGGCGAATGCCCTCAAGATTGCGATCCCGGACAATGTGAGGACGGTGCTGAATGAGTACTATGAAAAGATCTCCGACGTGGATTTCCTCCAGCAGATCGGTACCTTCGATGTACAAACGAACATCCTCAGAACGATGCTCAACACCAATTCGCTATAACCCGGCGTAAAAAAAACGCCAGTCCGCAGACTGGCGCTATAAAAATCTCTGTTTCCGTTAAGACTACTCTTTTGCTTTAGCAGCAGTATTGCTCCTCTTGGGCACATTCAGCAGGGCCGACGTAACGATCGGCACAATGAATATGGCCACGGTCAGGATGGAAGTAAGCACATCGGCCTGGGAGCTCTCCAGGAAACGGGTAAGGCCGGATTCCGGGAAGAAATGTTCGTAAATGGAAAGCGTCAGTTTTATGCCCAGGATGCCAATTACGATAAAGGCTGCCGCCTCCAGAAAGGCGAATTTCGTCATCAGTCGCACGAAAGCCTGTGCCACAAACCGCATGGCGAGGATCCCGATAAACACTCCGAGGCAAACGAGGATAATATTGTCCGTAAAGGCTACCGCCGCAAAGATATTGTCAATGGAAAAAGCCATATCCATCAGCTCTACCAGGGCCACTGTAGCCCAGAAGGGGCCAATAGCACCCACGGTGCTTTTATAGAGCCAGTTCTTTCCTTTATCTATATTCTCCTCCTCTTCTTCCTTATCTCCCTTCGACTTCTGTTCTTTCCACCAGCTATAAGTCAGGTACAACAGGTAAAGACCGCCGATTGGCTTGAGCCACCAGATTTTGATAAGGAAAGATGCAAACACCATGGCTAACCCACGAAACAGATAAGCCCCGAGAATACCATATTTAAGGGCACGATCACGTTGCTTTTCCGGCAAATCCATTACCATAGTAGCCAGTACAGCTGCATTATCTACCGACAACAAGCTCTCAATAATAATAAGATTGCCCACAACTATCAGGCTGGGTATGGGATTGTCAATGATGTGCTGAATCAATTCATTCATTTGGCGTTAGTTTTATATAGGTTTCTACTTGTTGACAATGCGTGTAAATAGTTGGGCAACAGCGTAAAAATCGGGGCAAATATATATACAAATAATTGATAGAAAAATAGTACAGCCGGTTAACCTTCCCCAGGCTTCCACCCGGATGCCTGACTTTTAACATTATATAACAATCCGCAACGCCCTCTGGCATACTTTTATCATCATACCCTGTAAACCGGCTGGCTTCAATGGCTGCAGCGTTGGGCCTTACGGAAACAAAGCCATATCAAATCAAATTTCAGCATCATGAAAACGTTAAAATATCTCATCATCGCCCTGGTGCTTGCGGCCGGGTTTACCAGCTGTGTGGTTGAACAAGATGGATATTACCGCCCGTATTATCATCATCACCACCATCATCACTACCGTTATTACGGATATTAACAAGCATTGTCAGGTTTTAGTAAATGCAGCGGAGATCACATCATATTGTTATAATGTGGTCTTCGCTGCATTTTTGCTGTTAGCTGTAAGCTGACTGCTGTTTCTTATCTTTACACGCTATAATTCCCAATGTACTCATGAAAAAACCTATTACCGGTAAAAACATTTACCGCCAGCTAATCGCCGATCTTATTGGCAAAGACTCTTATCGCGGTGTTACGCTCACCTATTCCTGGCTGGCCAACCAGTTCGGGCATTTTTCCCTTGGCTTTATCCCTACTTTTATTGGCTTCCTGATACTGAAAAAATACTATCCGGAAGACCGGGCGGCCTTAAAGGCAGCCTGGATTATCAGTGCTATATGGCTGACTTTCGAGATATTTAATTTTCTGGGGCCATTACTGTTCACCAAGCTGGGAAATATGAAAAAGACCTATGTATTCCAGCCGGCCTGGGGCAATATTGCTTTTGATACCATTACCGACCTTTCTTTTTTCTGGGTGGGGGCTTTTATCTCTTCTATGCTTTGTGGTTTCACCCCTACGGCGTTGATGGTAGTGGTGGTACTTACGGTGCTGATGATATACCCGGCGTATTACTGGTATCTTACCAAAATGTACCTGCAGGCGCCCTCCTACCCGTTTCAGTTCCGTTTAAGTCAATGGAATACTGAAAAGATCCCGGAAGAAGACATCGACCTGGTGCGCCGTTTCCTGGATAACAAGGACCAGGGCATGCACCTCTTTGTATTTGGCCCCAAAAAAAGCGGCAAAACAAGTCTGAGTGTGGCCATTGCTACGGAGCTGTCTATACGCCATCACTCCGCCGTATATACGTCGGCCATGAAATTGTATTGCATGTTCTTTGAGCAGGACGAGCATGCTTCCGAAGATGTGCTGTGGACCTGGCGTAAGGCTTCTATCCTCGTGATAGATGATATCAATCCCGGCGCCCCTATCAAAGACGACCTGATTACGCCGGAACGTTTTCTCAACTTTGTGGACACCTTTTCTACCAACGATATCAACAGAACTGTGTTGAAACAGACCAATGTAATCTGGGTACTGGGCGACGACGACGACGCCCGCAAACTATCCGATCGCTGGCAGGGCATGCTGATGAGCATTGGCGTACCTACGGAGAAAATGCTCTCTCTCAACCTGCAGCTGAACTGAGTCTACGGAAGGATATGATTGGCAAAGGCAAAGCTGATCAAATGTGTGAGACTTTTTACTTCAAACCGTTTATACATAGGGATAATGCGCTTTTCGATGGCCGATTGGGATACTCCGAAGCGGGCAGCGATTTCCTTAAATGATAAGCCTTCAGCCACCAGCGACAATGCTTCCTTCTCTTTTTCAGAGATGGCATAATACCGGAACAGGCGCTTGTTCAGCTCTTCTTCAAATTCTGATTTCTCAGGGCCATAGGCAGCGTAGCGCATTACGTTGCCTAACTTGATACTTTCATTTTTCTGGGAATGTCCTATAATACGGGTTACTTTCCCGTTTTGGGCTTCAAACACCCCTACTTTGGAGATCAGGGGCACATGCGTCCCATTTTTATGAATCTTCTTTAACTCTATCGTGAAACTATACTCTTCCAGGGCGGTTGTTTTATTATGCAGAAACATGAGGGCTTTGTCGTTCAGCTCATTTGAAAAAGGAGCATATTCCGGAGCCGTAATAGTGACGATGGTCATCATGGAAATTTCGTCGTCGCGGTAACCAAGCAGCTCTTCCCATCCGTCCGCATAAATCATACGGTTCTCCTTAAACGAATAAATATAGATCGCCTCATCCGGAAACCTTCGGATGGTTTGCTTAAAACGCCGTGCTTCCGGGCTGTTAAGATCAGCCGGTGTGTCTGTAATAAATGCTTTCGAGTAGTCCCCGTACTTAATGTTACCTAAATCCATGTTCGTATAAAAATAATAACAAATATTATCACCTGCGAAATTACACAGTTGACCCGCTTACTATTGGTTTTTACTTTTGTGCTGTAACACAATCCGTTATGGATTGCAGGAACAATAAACGGCAAGGCCTTTTATCCGGCGATCCCCAATCCGACAAGTCCGATACCAGCATATATTGCCGGGAACGAGCATATCGGAACGGTTATATAACCAGAAGTTGATTTCGATTTTATTGAAAACCTGGAGGGAGAAGTTTGTTATATAAGCGCCCTTTCCTCAATAATTAGATGCAATGTTCCCCAGGATGCAGCGCAGTTCATAGATTTACAGGGCGGCCACCCTGCTATGACTGCGCTACTCCATTTCGCTTACATTGGAATTCTCCTCTGTTACAATACAAGGCAAATATATATCTTATTGCTTATGCGGCATATAATCTATCCGCTTTTTCGTTAACGGTTCCATGCAGCGGTCATCACCAGGTCGGTGACAGGGGTATCACCTGCCAGCGGAAATGCGATCCGTTGCAGGCTGATTCCGCTGAAGCCCGCATCGCTCAGTGCTGTTTCCAGACCGGCAGCCTGGTGATAATAAATAAACAACTCATCCCCGGCCGAATTGGTTCGTATTCCTGAGTGGTTGCGCTCATCTTCCTCCATTGTACTCAGGTAAATGATGCCTCCGGGCAGTAAAAGCCCGGCGGCATCCCGGATCAGTTGAGCCGATTCTTCGGGCGACAGGTACGGCAGGCAGAAGCCACACATAATAGCATCGAAACGTTGTGTGATATGGCCGATGTTCCTGGCGTCCATCAGCAGAAAGGTGGCAGCCGGATTGTTTTCCCGGGCAAGTTCCAGCATCCTGGGCGCAAGGTCGATGCCTGTTATTTGCAGATCCGGCCGTTGCTGCAGCAGGTAGCGGGTAATATTGCCCGGGCCGCAGCCGATTTCCAGCACGGAGGCTCCGGTGCTGACGATGCTATCGCAAAAATGCTGATAGGTACTGTTGTAAATATCCAGGTCCATAAACTTTTCCTGGTATTCACCGGCACGCCTGTTAAACACCGCTGCTGCCATCTGAGATTTGTCCATATCCGTACTACGCAACAGGGAATTACCGCCAGCGTTCATCAAAAATATTTTAATTTCATACAAATGTGTACATCTGGTCACCATTTCACTTTATGCAGCTGCACGCCTGTACTTAACGCGCTTCCATTCATACATTTTCATTTTTTTAAAAATGTAAATCATCGTATCTTATCTAGTATACACTATTTGCTATGAAAACGATCACTCTTCCCTCACTCTACTGCCCCTGGCACCCCAGGATTAACCCACATGCGAATACAGTAAGTAACCATACTGATAACTGGGTAAAACAATTCGGACTTTTTAATGAGGAATCATTTAAACACTATCAGACGGCTAATTTCGCTTACCTGACAGCCAGGTTCTATCCAACGGCCACGCCTGAACGATTAGACCTGGCCAATGATTTGATTACGTTGTTGTTTTGTATGGACGACGCGATGGATAACCAGGTTATTAAATCTGATATTGCAGGTACCCGTCAGCACTTCGAGCAATTTATCCATGCCTGCCTGTCTATCCTTGAACAACGCAACGTTCGTATTCAATCCGGGGATACCGCTGTTTTCGCTGCGTTGAAAGATGTATGGAGCCGGCTTCTGCCTATCAGCAGTGAGTTGTGGCAAACCTGCTTTATCCGCGATATCCGGCTGATGTTCGATACCGCCTTGTGGCAGTTTGATAATGTATCCAGTAGCAAATTCCCTTCGGTTGCTTCCTTTTATGCGAAGCGCCAGTACCTGGGCGCCGCGCACATCGCCACTACGCTGATACCGGTCATAGAAGGACTGGAAGTACCGGAGAAAATCCTGCAGCATCCCACCATACACGATCTGACCGTGATAGCGAGGAATGCGATTGTTTTTGCCAACGATTTATATTCCCTTTCTAAAGAGCTGGATCATGGCGACAACCATAACATGGTACTCGTACTCCGTGAGGAAAGGGATTTGTCGCTGGATGCTGCCATTTCCCAAACCGCGATGCTGCACAATAACGAAGTGTTCCGATTCGAAAAGCACTCGAAAGAGCTTCCCTCCTTCGGCACTTACGACCCTGATATACGGCGATATGTACAGGTGCTGAGCGCGATGGTACGTGGAAACATTGACTGGAGCGAGAAGGAAACGAAGCGGTATGAGACAATTACGAATTAGGAATTCTTTTCCCTTTCTCGTAAATACTTTTCCCGAATGCGAAAACAACCCAGTCTTTCAGCGATTAGCTTTGCGCGAAATTTTTCGCTAACATATGAAGCAATTGCTGTTTTGTCTCCTTTGGCTGTTACCCGTATACGTATCGGGAAGTATTCGTTATACGGAAACGGATTATGGCACCATCAAGGGTAAAGTAACCACCAGCGATAACCAGCCCGCAGTGGCTGTAACAGTAGTATTGAAGGGCAGTTCGCGGTATACGCTGACCGGCGACGATGGCAGCTTTATACTGCACCGGGTAACACCGGGCTCCCAGCAGCTGGAAGTGACGCTGGTAGGCTATCAGCCGCTTGCACAAACTGTGATCGTAGAAAAAGGGAAAACTGTTAATGTTTCTCTTCAGCTACAAGTGTCAAATACACAATTACAGGAAATAGTAGTAACTACTAATAAGCGTAAGTTCTCCGACAAAAATACCGAACAGGTATCGCGCCTGCCATTGAAGGATCTGGAAAATCCACAGGTATACCAAACCGTGGGCAAAGCGCTGATGCAGGAACAACTGGTAACTGAACGAACTGATATTTACCGCAACATTCCCGGAGCAGTGCCGAACTTTGCAGTGGGTGGTTCCCAGGGTATGACCATCCGGGGATTTGCCAATACTACCGGGATGCGGAACGGTATGATAACAAGCGCTATTGTGCCCCTGAACCCCGCTATACTGGAACGGGTGGAAGTCATCAAAGGGCCATCTGGTACTTTGTTTGGCAGCAACAGGAATATCACTTTCGGAGGTGTATATAATTATGTTACCAAGAAACCATTTGAAACTTTCGCCGGTAATGTAAGCATCACGGCAGGTAGTTATGGATTAACAAGATTTGCCGCCGATGTGAACGTACCGCTCAATGAGGCACGTACATTGTTATTCAGACTGAATGCAGCCGGGCAAACAGAAGGCTCTTTTCAGGACCAGGGCTTTTCAAAAAACTACACTATAGCGCCCACCATCTCTTACCAGGTGAATGAGCGGATGAAGTTTTTGGTAGATATAGACATCACAAGGGGCGCCTTCACTACCGCCACCTACGCGGTGAGCGATTTCAAAAATGTAAAAGCCCGCAGCTTCAGGGATCTCAATACCGGATACCGGAAATCCTATATCAACAATGGCGTGGATATCAGTAATGGTATCAATAACATACAAGCCAGGATGGAATACAAACTGTCGGACCATTGGACTTCACAAACCAATTACCTTTATTCAGAAGGCTTCTACAAACATTTCTACTGGACTAACCTCACTCTCCTCACCGACTCTACCATGGCCCGGAGCGTGAGAAACCAGAAGCCGGAAACATTCGGAAATATTCAGCTGCAGCAGAACTTCGTTGGTGATTTCAGGATCGGATCGCTCAGGAACCGGCTTGTTGTAGGACTGGACTATAGCTACAACTACAATCAGCTGAACAGAGTTACTGTGAACTATGATACCATCAACATTAATCAGCCATTGAAAGATTTCAACGCCACAAAGATCGATGCATTGTCGTACCAGAAAGGATTTTCCGCCAGTAACACCAGTTCGAACAGTTACAGTGTTTATGCGTCGGATGTGTTGAATATAACACCGGCATTGATGGTGATGCTCAGCTTACGGGCAGATCGTTTCTCTACCGGTGGTACCTATACGGTGACAACCGGTAAATCGTCGGGCGATTATTCCCAGACTTCGTTCTCGCCTAAATTCGGCGTGGTATACCAGATCCTCAAAGACAGGTTGTCTGTATTTGCCAATTACATGAATGGCTTCGTCAACCTTGCCCCCCTGGTGCAGCCCGACAATACTATCCTGAACCTGAAACCTCAGCAGGGCAATCAATGGGAAGGTGGCATAAAAGCCGACCTGATCGATAACAAATTGAGCGGCTCTCTCAGCTACTATAATATCGACGTTACCAATGCCACCCGTACCGAAATTGTAGATGGTAAAACCTTTATGTTCCAGGACGGTACCCAGCGCAGTAAAGGCTTTGAGGCAGAGCTCATTACCAATCCTGTTGCCGGCCTGAACATCGTTGCGGGCTATGCCTATAACGAGAACAGCTATACGAAAGCTTCCCCTGCCCTTCAGGGGAAACTGATTACTGCCAGTCCCAGAGACGTTGCCAACATTTGGATAAGCTATGCCCTTCCCCGCGGTAAAGCCAGGGGACTCGGTTTCGGCGCAGGAGGCAACTATGTCGGCGACTCCTGGTTTGAAGCCAGCAATACTTTCCGTTTGCCCGGATACACCTTACTCAACGCTACCATCTTCTATGATCAGCCCAAATACCGGTTTGCCTTAAAAGGAAACAATCTCTTAAACGAGCAATACTGGGATACAAATGGAATTGCGCAGAAGCCGGCGAATGTGGTGGCGAGTGCGGTTTTAAAATTTTAAAAGAATTACGAAATGCATAAGAGACATAAGCGAATTATTTATATACTCGCTTATGTCTCTTATGCATTTCGTAATTCGTAATTCTACTTCACGCTCCATTCCTCCATTCCCGCCGAGTTTTCCTCTGATAGCTGCACTTCTAATTTCAGCGCTGTTGTTTTCACGGGCTCGAACTGAACGGTGTTATATTGATCCTTCAACGTGGTATAAGCGGTGGTATTTTTTACCGGTATCCATTCGTTGTCTTTTTTGTAGTAGAGCTTCCAGAAGGCAGGCACCCGGCAGCCTCCGAAGGGACCATCATCGTACCAGTAAACGGCGGATGACGAGATGGTATAGGGTTGATCAAAATCGTATTGTACCCATTCCTGTGTGCCTTTTCTGGGCCACCAGTGGAAGTATAACACACTGTTGTCCTGGGAATTTTTGGGTTCGTATTGATCATTCAGTGCCATCAGCATTTTGGGGTTGGCGTTGGAAGCACTTACCTTACTTTTAGATGCGATGGTGGGCACCGGTTTAGGGCGGGCAGCGGTGGCTTCATATGGGATCCATACGGTCATCTCTGAAGCGCCGCGGTTGGCCCAGGCATAATACGGTATAGCCGTTACCGTTTGATCGGTTTGCAACAGCTCGTTGCTGTTGGGCTGCCTGTTGAGCGCATGCCCGTTCATTTCAAGTACAGTAACGCCTTTCAGCAAACCAGGCTGATATACTGCTTTAACTGCGGTGTTCTTGTCTACCACTATATTCTGAACAATTCCATCTTTATTATCGGGGCCTTCCAGACAATACATGACAGGACCGCGTTCCAGGGCAAAACGGCCGGTATCGGCCTTAACTTCCGGATTGGCGATTACTTTCTGTACTTCCATGGGCAGGCGTAGCGTTAGTTTATCTCCGGCTTTCCAGGTACGTTGTAATACGGCATAGCCTTTTTCCATTTGATATTTTGCTGGTTGCCCGTTGAGGAGCAGTATTACCTTTTCGGAATTGCCCGGAGTATCACTATAGAGGTTACCGGGCACCGGGTTATGCTGCGCCCAGCCCGGGATGCGAATATGTACAGCAAATGCCGCAGTACGTACAGGCCTCACCGTTATATTCACATTTCCGTCCCAGGGATAGTTCGTTTCCTGGGTCAGCTTTACTTTGGTGGAGGTTAGCTGCATAGTGGCGGTATTTCCGGCGAACAGGTTCACATAAAGATGATCTGCATTGCGGGCATAGATGTAGCCGGGCATGGATGGCAGAAAGCGCGTCATGTTGGAGATACAGCACGCACAGCCAAACCAGGCACTACGCTGATGTTGCCCCATGGAGGCCAGCGGGTTGGGATAAAAGAAGCGGTCGCCGCTCAGGGATACTCCGCTGAGCAGGCCGTTGTAGAGCGTGCGTTCCAATACGTCCACGTATTTTGCATCGCCATGCAACAGGAACATACGGCTGTTCCAGTATACATTGGCGATGGCAGCGCAGGTTTCTGCGTAAGCCGACATATTAGGCAATTCATATGCCTGCCCGAAGGCTTCGCCATTGCCTGTGGCGCCGATCCCGCCGGTGATATACATCTTCCTTTCCACCACATCATGCCAGATATCATCGATAGCGTGCAGATAATCCTGGTTGCCGGTAAGTGCTGCCACATCCGCCATACCGGTGTACATATAGGCGGCCCGTACAGCATGTCCTACCGCCTCATGCTGCTCCGTCACTTTTTTATAAGATTGGTTATACTCGCCACTGTTGGGCTTCCCCGGACCACGTACATCGAGGAAAAATTTTGCCAGATCGAGGTAGGCCTGTTTACCAGTTACCCGGTACATCTTTGTAAGACCGGTTTCCACTATCTGATGGCCGGGAAAGCGTTCTTCCTTTCCATATCCGAACACACTTACCAGCAGATCGGCATTTTTAATGGCAATATCCAGCAACGTTCTTTTACCGGTTGCCTGATAATGCGCTACAGCAGCTTCAAACAGATGACCGGAGTTATACAGCTCATGGCTCAGATCCTCCTCTTTTTCCCAACGCCGTGTCCCCATCCAGGGATGCGGATGCGTAGTTTTCATGGTGCGGAAAGTATAGAGGTAGCCGTCCTTTTCCTGTGCCGCGCCGATGATCGTGATGAGGGTATCAAGATACCGCTCCAGCTCAGGATTAGGTTGTACCTGTAATCCGTATGATGCACCTTCGATTACTTTATACAGGTCGGTGTCATCGAAAGTATATTCCGTCATTTTATCGTCGGATAGCTTACCGGCGGCCCTGAGGAAGTTATCGATGCGGCCGGTTTTCCGGCATTGCTCCAATGTATACGGAATGGTTACCGTAGCATTCACTTTTATCTTTGGCGCCCAGAAACTATCCGACACGTGTACCTCTGTAAACGCCACCGGCTGTATTGGATAATCTTTCTTTAATTGCGCAGTCGCACCGGTAGCCCATCCCAGGGATACCAGTACGCCAGCAGCTATCTTCTTATGTAATCTGCTCATATTAATTGTCAATTAAACAATTAAAAATAAAGATACTATTTTAGAATAACCAGATAAATATTTGCCCGGTCAGTTTTTAATTTCAATGGTAAAATCAACTCCGGAAAATTAAAATGACTGGTTTAAAAGGCGGTACCCCTGATCATTCTTACAGTGCCGTATACAGGGCCGGCGCTGTTATTGGGTTTGGCCTGCAGCTTAATGGTAACTGACTGTTTGCCACGTGTTACGGCTTCCGGCAGGGTGTATATGATCTCGTAAAATTTGCTGGCTTTGTATTTATTGAGATCTTCTGTGGCAATTTTAACCCCATCTGCGAGAATATCGAAGGTACGGTAGCGGTTATCCATTCCCCAGTAATTACAGAGCAGGCTGTTGGTGGTGCTACCGTCTACTTTCATGGTAAAGGAAAGGTATCCGCCATCTTCGGCGTTCCTCCATTTGCGGCCGTGATCTTCACCCGTATTGGTTTTATCGGCAACGAAATTATGATCCCGTTCCGGTTGCATTTCGCCCATTCTCAGCATGTCTACCGTACTGGCTTCAATCTGTTGTGCCCGTTTTTTCGCAGCAGCATATTTCGTTTGTTCAGCAGCCCAGCCCTGCGGCGTAAATGCATCCCAATATACGCTGTAGTGTTCCTGCTGCACGGTGTTAAAGGGCACCAGCGTCACATCTGATGGCTGTCCTACCTGTGCGGTATGGAACACGAGAGAACCGGGTGCATCCTGTTTTACCCAGGCAGCGGCATCCTGACTGGATGTCACCAGCACGGGGATTCCTGTTACCGGATCAGGCTCTTTGTTTCCCAGCACGCCGGCCAGTACTACGGGGCCATAGAACAATGCGATACGACCCGGGTTATCGGGCATGGCTTCGCTATAAATCCCCATTGGCAGCGACAATGTTATTTCGTCTCCATTCTTCCACTTACGATTCAACACAATATATCCATCTGCGCCTGGTTGAATATTCGTTTGTGCTTCACCGTTAACCAGTATCTGCATACCCTCTTTCACCCAGCGTGGCTTCCGGATACGAAGCGGGAATGCCACCGTAGCGGGCGTTGTGATCCTGAACACTACTTTATCATCGGCCGGAAGGCGGGTGACCTGTTCCAGGGTTACTTTCTTATCTTTCCAGTGCAGGCGTGAGGGGATAAAGAGGTTCACATACAGACTGCCATCGGCGCCTTCGAAATAAATGCTCTCCCCGTATTTGACATGATTCTCCATACCGGATCCTACGCAGCAGGTGAAGGTATGGAAGGAATCGCTGAACTCCTTGCGGGTACCCATGCGCAGAGGAACGAAGTAACACATCATCCCGTTGCTATGATCCTGCGATGCCAGAATATGATTGTACAGGCCCTTTTCGTAGTAGTCCATCAGATTAGCTGAGGGCTGCAGCGAAAACAGGTGGCGTGTCAGCTTCAGCATGTTATAAGTATTGCAGGTTTCCATCGTATTGTCGGTGAGCTGATCATTCAGTTTATCAGCAGGGCCCAGGTATTCGTAGTTGCTGTTACCACCCGGGGCATAGGAATGATGCTCCGTGATCGTATGCCAGAAGAAGCCCGCGATAGTACTGTCTTTCTGACTACCGGTCAACTCATAACGGCGCATACAGCCGATCACCTTAGGGATCTGTGTGTTGGAATGCTTGCCGGGCAATACATCCAGCCGGGCAGCGAGAGAGTCGAGTATACGCCGGTCGTGGAAGCGGAACGACCTTTCCAGGTACTTTTTTTCAGCAGTAAGTGCATAGGTATTTACGAGCACTTCATTCATACCGCCGTATTCGCAGAGCAACATTTTCTGCACAAGAGAATCTGGCAGGTGATCAACGATAGTGCCGGTCCAGTCGGCCATTCGTCTCTCTATACCCAATGCTTTTTTATTATCACAATACAGGTAGGCATCGAGCAGTCCGGCCATGATCTTATGCACGGTGTACCAGGGCGACCAGCCCCCATTGAGATCGAACCCGCGGGAGCGGATATTTCCGGCGGCCACCTGCGCCCACAGGGTATCTTCACCGGGAATAGCGCCTACATAGCCGGTTTTACGATGACGCTGGCATTCGTCCAGTTCATCCACGATATAGTTTACGCGGTCCAGGAAGCGTTTATCCTGAGAAGCTGCGTACTGCATGGCACAGGCGGAAAGGTAGTGCCCCAGCGTGTGCCCGGCCAGTCCGGTAGATTCCCATCCGCCGTAGCGGGGAGCTTTTTCTTTCAGGCCGGCATGATTGCGGAAATCGGCCAGCAGCCTGTCGGGCTCTACTACCAGTAAGTAGTTCACATCTGCCTGCATGGCCTGTTTAAAAGGGCCGTCGAGTACCTCCACATCCTGGAGCTTAAAGGTATAGGCATGCAAAGGCACGCCAGCCACGACTTTCATCTTAGCATCGTGCCTGCCCGGCACGTACGATTGTGCACGCACCTGCGTGTAGCCCGTTTGCAGGGCCAGCAAAACGAAAAACAGTTTTTTCATAACACTACAGTTTTTAATTCAGGAGCGTGATCAGAGTGGATAGAAACGCCAGCCTGGTTTAAAATCTTTGTCAATATTGCGGCCGGTGAGCAACGCGCGGATCAGTTCCACCGGCAGCATATTTTCTTTTAAAACAGCATCATGATATTGCTGGTAGGTCATTTTGCCCCCATCTACCAGTTCGCGTTTGAGTGCCATGAATTGCAGGCCGCCTATCATATAGGCTACCTGATAAAGCGGGCTGTAATCGCCCGCAAAAGAGCGCCGTACTTCACCGGCAGCATTAGCCGGTTCATGTCCGACCCTGTTGATCAGGAAGTCTACACACTGCTTCGGCGTCCATTTACCCAGATGATAATTCAGTGAAAAGATAATACGCGCGCAACGATGCATTCTCCAGAACAGCATGCCGACGCAGTCTTCCGGCGACTGAGGAAACTTCATATCCCAGAGCAGCATTTCCCAGTACAGGGCCCAGCCTTCTATCCAGAAGGGTGTTTCGAAGTGCCGGTACGTTTTATAACGGTTAAGCATAAACTCTTGCAGCCCATGACCGGCGATGAGCTCGTGATGTACGGTAGCCCGGGAGAAATGCGGGTTATTACCGCGCATACTCATGAGTTTATCGGGCTCGCTCATATCCTGTGTGGGATAAGAAATACTTAACTCTTCTCCTCCGGTAAAGAAGGGATTCACCAGCTGCCGCTGCGGCGTCATCATGATCATGCGCCAGGTTTCCTCCGCCATGGGCGGGATGGTGATGAGCTGATGTTGTTTCAGAAATTCAACTGATTCGTTGTAGAGTTTCATGATCAGCTGAGGTTGTTCTCCTTCCGGCACATAGCTGTTCTTTACCTTTTCCAGCGCCTGTTTCCAGTTCTTCCCGAATCCCATTTCTGCTGATGCTTTTTCCATTTCTGCATCGCAGTAAGCAAATTCTTTATTCGCAATTGCAATCAGCTCCTCCGGCGAATAGGGAATCATTTCGTATTGCAGTTGTCTTATCAGCTCTTCCCTCCCTATAGGATGACCGCTGATACCGCTGCCATCGTCCTTTCCGGCAGGCAGCTCGGTAGTTTTCTTTTTCCACAGCGCCGTGTAACTTTTCAGGGCGCTGTCGAGCTGCTTATAAGCCGCCGGCACCCGCCATGAATAAGCCGGATCATATCCATCGTAAAAAGTGTTCACACTCTGGAGAGCGTCTGTCAGCCCGCGAGTGATGGCAGCGCCGCGGCGCAGCAAATAGATATCGAGCTGATGATCTGCTGCGAGCAGCTTTTCCTTATCGCGTATGGTTGTTGCCGCCTCATTGAACATGGTGGCAATGGCGCCTGCATCTGGTTTAGCGCCTCTCCTTCTGGCTTTCTCTACCTGGTAAATTCTGGCAGCAAACGGAAACCAGCTTTCAAGGCGGCTGCATTGTTGTTTTTCTTCTTCCAGTAAACGAAGCTGTTCCTGTAGTTCCCGGCGGAACAGGATATAATCCACGCGGGAACCAGCGGGCAGGGCGTCGAAGCTGACGGATGGCAGTTTACCGAGATAGTTGTTGTATAATTCTTCGAGCCGGGTGCGTCTTTCCGGTGAATTCTCTATAAAATAAAATCTTGTAAGACTACCCTTATCGGCATAGTAAGGCACCATCAGGTTGTTGATTTCGCTGGTTTGCGCGTACAATGCCGCATTATCCTGCGATTGTGCCGGGGTAGTGATGGTAGTTACTCCACAGGTGGCGATTATTAAAAAGAACTTAGCAAGTTGTTGTTGGCCAAACATTGTTTTCGTGCTTTTTCTGGTTAGCAAAATCGTTCGGGATTAAACGGGCGTATATCCATTTCCGTTGGTGTGCGGGTGATCAGCTGGCTCACCAGTTTTCCGGTAGCTGCTCCCAGGCTGATGCCCAGCATAGAGTGTCCGGTGGCTATTGTGAGATTGGAATAGCGGGAGCTGTTGCCTATATAGGGCAATCCATCGGCGCTGCAGGGACGATAGCCGTGCCATACTTTTTCCTGTTCCGGGAGTGCTATATTCACTCCGGGGAAATAGCGGGTTACTGCGTTTAGTATGCCCTGCACCCGCTGCATGCGGGGCGGCGTGTTCAGTGGCGTTATTTCCATGGTTCCTCCGAAGCGGAGTTTGTGTTCATTCATAGGTGAAATGGCCACCCTGGCTTCGCTGAGGATAATGGAATGATGAATTTTACATGGCGCTTCATCTAAAGTCACGGAGTAACCACGACCGCCCACCATGGGGATATTCAGCTGTAATGTTTTTGCCAGCGCTGTACTCCATACACCGGCGGCCAGCACTACATGATCTGCCTCTATATCACCTTTGGTGGTTTTCAGCGCTTTCAGTTGTTTACCATCGGTATTGAATCCGGTTACTTCGCAGCCGGTCGTGAACTGTACTCCCAGCTTACGCAGATACGCCATCAGGCTGTTCATCAGCTGATTGGGATAAAGCTGTGCATCGCCGGGGAAAAAGATACCACCGAGTGCGTTCATGTCTACATCAGGTTCCATCTGCTGCAATCCGTCTCTTCCTACCAGCCGGGCTTCTATGCCCAGCTCCTTTGCTGCCTTTATCGTATCTACCGCATGATGGGCATTCTGCTCTGTCTGAAAAAGCTCTATCATACCTTTCGGCTCATAGGAGAATTGCAGGTCGGGGATGGCAGTCCATTCTTCGTATAGGCGTTTACTTAACAGGGCAATATCTCTCAGTGGAACAGCGGCATGTGCAACATGTTTTTTGTTTGCATGCTTTACAAAAGTACGGCCCCAGTTAATCAGATCGCCGTTAAGAGAGGGCTTTATATAAAACGGGCTTTGCGCGTTCAGCATCCACTTCAGGCCCTGCCATACGATACCCGGCGCTGCCAGCGGCACAAAATGGCTGGGGCAGATATACCCGGCATTACCGTAAGAGCATCCCTGCAGCATATCCGAGCGGTCGGTTACCGTTACCTGATGCCCGGCCTGTTGCAGATACAAAGCACTGCTTAAACCTATAATACCACCACCTATAATAACTACGTTCATATCGATTTAAATTACCTGCAATCCGTATGCATACGGATCATCATCAGGATCTATGGAAATAGTGTTATAACCGTAAACTCTTGCCCATCCTTCGATGCTGGGTCTTATGGCCGGGAAACTGCCCACATGGGTTTCTTCCTCGATGCGGCCAATAAAACGGGATCCTATGATACTTTCATGGATAAACTCATCTCCCCTTTTCAGTTTTCCCTGTGCATACCATTGGGCCATACGCGCGGAAGTGCCTGTACCACAGGGAGAGCGGTCGATGGCTTTATCTCCGTAAAAAACCGCATTACGTGCGGTAGAAGCAGGATCTATCACCACGCCGGTCCATAGTACATGCGAGCAGCCATTGATATGCGGGTTATCCGGATGTACGAAAGTATGTTTTTCGTTGATGCGTTTACGTAGTTCCCTTGCCCAGCTGATCAGTTGTGAAGCCGTGAAATGTTCAAGGCCGGGGAAATTCGTTTGTGCGTCAACGATAGCATAGTAGTTGCCCCCATAGGATACATCTACCTTCAGCATTCCCAGGTCGGGGCATTCTACTTCAATGCCCGTAGCAGCGAGGTAAGACGGCACATTTGTCAGTTTAACACTCTTTACTTTATTACCTTCCTGCCGGTAGCTGATCTCTACCAGCCCCGCAGGTGCTTCCATTCTCACCTTGCCGGGAGTTTTCGGTTTGATCAATCCTTCTTCAATACCGATAGTAATAGTACCGATGGTACCATGACCACACATCGGCAGGCAGCCGCTGGTTTCAATGAACAGCACTGCCACATCGTTAGCCGGATCATGCGGCGGGTACAGGATACTGCCGCTCATCATATCATGGCCACGGGGCTCAAACATAAGTCCTTTGCGGATCCAGTCGTATTCCCGGAGAAAATGGTTCCGCTTTTCACTCATATTATTGCCATTCAGCTGCGGGCCGCCACCAGCTACGAGTCGCACGGGGTTACCACAAGTATGTGCATCTATGCAAAAAAATGTATGCTTCACAGGTTATCTAATTATCAGTTAATAAAACGGGTACGCCGGAAGGGCGCATATTCCTGTAACAATAATACACCGGGATACCGAGGAGCACAATACCCAATCCGGGCCAGGTGTACATGGGTTTATATATCAGTAACGAAAGACAGATAACGGTGGCAGCCACAATATATACGGCAGGCAGCCAGGGGTAGCCGAATGCCTTATAGGGCCTCGGCAGCTCCGGTCTTTTACGCCGCAGTCTGAATATGCCGGCAATCGTGAGGATATAGAATATCAACACCACGAAGATGACGTATTCGAGCAGCTGGTTATAACGGCCGCTCAGGCATAATACGGATGCCCAGGCGCATTGCAGCCAGAGGGCTTTTCCGGGTACCGCGTTGCGGTTCAATTTCTCCATTTGCTTAAAGAACAGGCCATCTTTCGCCATGGTATAGCAAACCCTGGCGCCCGATAAAATAAGCCCGTTGTTGCAGCCAAATGTAGAAATCATGAGCAGCACTGCGATGATGGCGGTACCTCCTGCCCCGAAAATATGCCGGGAAGCTACTACTCCCACACGATCATTTTCAGCAAAGGCAATTTCCTGCAGAGGAAGTATGCCCAGGTACATCAGATTGGTGAGCAGGTAGATGGCCGTTACCAGCAAGGTACCAAAGAACAGGCTGAGACCAATATTCTTTTCCGGCTTTTTTATTTCGCCGGCGATGAAGGTTACATTGTTCCAGGAGTCGCTGCTGAACAGGCTGCCCACCATGCTGCCGGCAATAGCGCCCATGACGGTGAAGCCCGCGTAGGGCAACAGTGAAGCACCGGGTGCAGAGAGCCTGCCCAGGGAGAAACCGCTTTCCCAATTGCGACTCCAGGTATGCCCGTCGGCCGCCGCCAGGCCAAAGATGATCAATCCCAGTAAAGCGGCGATTTTAGTGAGTGTAAAAACCGTCTGGATGACCTTTCCTTCTTTCACGCCCCTTGTATTGACGAATGTCAGGAAGACAATCAATACAATCGCCGTCAGCTGAGCGGCCGACACCTGGATGAATCCCAGGCTGGCAATGATATTCTTCTCTCCTAACGAAGGAAACAGGTAAGCGGAGAATTTAGCAAAAGCCACGCCTACAGCGGCGATGGAGCCGGCTTGTATGATGGTAAGAAAACTCCAGCCGAACAGAAATCCCGTAAGCGGACCGAATGCTTCTTTCAGGTATACGTACTGTCCGCCGGCGCGGGGGAACATACCGCTTAGTTCCCCGTAGCTGAGTGCTGCGGTGAGTGTGAGCAGGCCGGTGATGATCCATATCAGCACCAGCCAGCCTGCGGAGCCGGTGTTACGTGTGATATCCGCACTTACTATAAATATCCCGGAGCCTATCATAGAACCGGCTACTACCATGGTAGCATCCAGTAATCCGAACGAGCGCCGGAATGACTTTGGTTGATTTGACATAGCTTACGTTTATCTGGTGAATTCGTTATCTGTCAATCGCCATATACCACGTGGATTATTGTTTTTCAGTTCATCAGGAAGTAATTGATCAGGGAATCCCTGAAAGCAAACGGGTCGCACCCATCGCCGGATGGCGGCAGTGCCTACTGAAGTATATCGTGCATCGGTGGTAGCGGGGAAAGGTCCGCCATGTACCATAGCAGCGCACACCTCTACCCCTGTAGGCGCGGCATTCAGGATAACGCGTCCGGCCAGTGTAGTTTGCAGGGCTATCACATCGGGCCAGTTGCTGAGATCCGTGTCGGTAGCCATGATGGAGCTGGTGAGTTGTCCTTTTACGGTTTTTAGTACCTGCAGCAGTTCCGTCTTATCACGGCATGCCACGAGGAGTGCATAGGGCCCGAACACTTCTTCGCGCAGGTGCGGGTTGGCCAGGAAGGCCGAACCAGTGGTAGCAGCCAGGGAAGGTGCTACAGGCGCGTCTTCTGCGGTGGCAGTTTCCGGCAGTGCGCCTATCAGTGTTACTTCCTGCTGGGCCAGCATACCGTCGCGTCCCTGCAGAAAAGCGTGTCTGATACCGGTATGCAGCATTTTCTGCGGCGCTGTTTTCTCGATGGCAGCGTGAAGCAGCGTTTGGAAACGATTGAATGCTTCTCCCTCTAATCCCAGCAGCAGACCGGGATTCGTGCAAAACTGGCCGGCGCCCAGCGTTACAGAGGCGGCAAAGGTTTCGGCCAGCTGAGTGGCTCTTGTTTCCAGTGCTTCCGGATAAAAAACAACCGGGTTAACGCTGCCCATCTCGGCGAATACCGGGATAGGTGTTTCCCGCTGCGAAGCGTATGCACTCAATGCTTTGCCTCCGGCCAGAGAGCCGGTGAAGCCCACAGCCGTTGTGGAAGGGTGCATCACCAGTTCCCGGCCTGCTTCATTGCCTCCGGTTACATGTTGCACGGTATGTTCAGGCATGTCGCTTTTTATGATGGCAGTGCTGATGGCTTCAAACATCAGCAGAGAAGTAGCTCCGTGGGCAGGATGGGCTTTCACCACTACCGTAGCACCAGCGGCCAGTGCGCTCACGGTATCGCCGCCGGCAGTAGAAAAAGCAAAGGGAAAATTGCTGGCGCCAAAAACAACCACAGGCCCTACCGGCAGGAGCATACGACGTATATCAGCCCTGGCAGGGGTTTCCCGCTGCCTATCGATCACCGCTTCCACCCAGCTGCCTTCTCTGATCAGCTGTGCAAACAGTTGCAGCTGGAAAGTGGTACGGTTGATTTCCCCGTTCAGCCGGGCATCAGGAAGATTCGTTTCCCTGCCGGCCGTGGCTACCAGCTGTTCGCGCCGTACATTGATTTCACCGGCGATAGTTTCCAGGAATGCCGCCCGCTGCACCGGTTCCACCTGTTTGTAACGGTCGAATGCCAGCGCGGCCTGCTGCATAATATTGTCTATACTCATGTGTGTCTTTTTCAGATGATTTAAAGCGACAGGTAATCCGGCAATGCGGGTCTTTTCGCTACTCCTTCCCGGATTACTTTCAGCACTCTTTCTCTTTCAGCGCCAATCAACGGCAACCGGGGCGCACGTACCTGTTCGCTGCCGAGACCTACTTCCGCCTCCGCCAGTTTGATATACTGTACCAGTTTAGGATACAGATCCAGCTCCAGCAAAGGCAGGAACCAGCGTTGAATATCCAGGGCTTCCTGTATCCTGCCGGCTTTTACAAGACGGTAAATGGCAACGGTTTCTGCAGGAAAGGCGGCTACCAGTCCGCCTACCCATCCATCTGCTCCCAGCACCAGTTCTTCCAGCGCGATGGTATCCAGTCCGCATAAAATCTTAAAACGGTCGCCAAAACGGTTGATCATACGCGTTACATTAGATACATCGCGGGTCGATTCCTTTACCGCCTGTATATTAGGCAGTGCCTGTAGCTGGTCGAAGATATCCAGCGTTACTTCTATCTTATAATCCACCGGGTTGTTATAGATCATGATAGGCAAATCCGTTGATGCCGCCACGGTTTTAAAATACTCCGCAGTTTCCCTTTCGTCGGTGCGGTAACGCATGGGAGGCAGCAGCATCAGGCCTTTCGCGCCCCACTGTTTTGCCAGCGCGGCTTGTCTGATGGCTTCGTGGGTTGCCCCTTCCGCGATGTTCAACACAACGGGGATCTTCCCTGCCACCTTTTCTACGGTAAACTTTGTCAGCGCTTCTTTTTCAGCCTCACTGATAGTACTGGCCTCGCCCAGGGAGCCGCCCAGTATGATCCCATCAATACCTGCAGCCAGCTGTGCTTTCAGGTTCTTTTCGAATAACGGCAGATCCAGTTCGTCTGCAGCAGTGAATTTGGTTGTAATAGCAGGAAATACCCCTTTCCAATCAATAGACATAATTTGTTTTTTTTCAAAAGTATCTCAATCCTTCCCGGAGCACCGTACCGATCCTAATCAATTGTTACCTGATATTAACCAGTTTTGACCGTCAGCGACCATGATTACCATATTTTAACCCTTCAGACAGATGATCATGTATTTTTACGGTTAATATTTGTAATATTGGGTAGTCTGATTGCTATCAACCGTAACAACATGAAAGTATTGCAGTTTACCGTGCCAGTGCCGGCGGATAAATCGATTATAGTACAGAAAGATGTACTTCCTTATTTCTATCCACATCTGCACCGTCATCAGGAGGTGCAGCTAACCTGGGTACAGCAGGGCGAAGGCACGCTGGTAGCCGATAATAATATGCATGCTTTCCGTTCCAACGAAATCTTCTGGCTGGGCGCCAACCAGCCTCATATTTTTAAAAGCGACCCGGTTTATTTCCAGCCGAAAAGCAGGAAGAAGATCGTGGCGCTGGTGATCTTTTTCAATCCTGATGGAGCGTTGTCTGCCTTATTCAACCTCCCGGAAATGAAGCTGCTCAGGAACTTCGTACAACAATCGCAGGGCGGCTTCAAAGTCTCTCCCCTTCACACGGCGGAGATTTCCGGGCAAATGCTCCGGATCAGCAACAGCGGTGGCGCCGAACAACTGATGTATTTCGTAGAACTGCTCCGGATGCTCTCCGGATACCCGGATATTACCCCATTGGCCAACATCAACAAAACTGCCATGGTGAGCGATCATGAGGGTCTTCGTGTGGGTAATATCTACAGTTATATTATGCATAACTATGATCAGGCTATTACCCTGGAAGACGCAGCCAGACAGGTTCATATGACACCACATGCTTTCTGTCGTTTCTTTAAGAAGCATACCCGGCATACGTTTGTATCCTTCCTCAATGAAGTACGGGTAAATGAGGCCTGCAAAAAACTAACCGACGGGAATTACGATAATATTGCCAATGTAGCCTATACCTGTGGTTTTAACAGCATTACCAATTTCAACCGCGTCTTTAAATCAGTTACCGGAAAATCCCCCAGCCAATACCTCAATACATTTTTTCATAACGTCTGATTCCTTTATTAGTGTTTAATATACACTTAATAAAGAAGCTGTTTATCTAAATTACACATTATTGTCAAAACAACACTTAACATATTTCAAACACAACACTGCAATCGATTATAGGATAATATATGATTACAATCGGTTAATTCTTCTGCATACTTCCTGCTGTCTTACGCCTACTTTTATCTTGCTAATTAAATTTCCGGGGGCCTCTCAACCTGTCAACCAAACGTTATTCAAATGGTATCATTTATCAAGTCGGCAGTTGTGCTGCTATCACTTTCTGTATTCATTACATTCCCCGTTTTCGCACAACAACGGGTACTTACCGGCACTGTTACAGACTCAACCGGCGCGCCGGTTCCCGGGGCCACTATCAGGGAAAAGGGCGGCAAAGGAGCCACCACCTGCGGGCCTGACGGCAATTTCCGGCTCAGCGCCGATGCGCAGCATGCGCTGATCATCTCCAACATCGGCTATCAGTCGGTAGAGGTACCCATTGGTACCCGCAGCAATTTCAGCATTGTACTTAGCGGCAATACTTCCGCGCTGAATACGGTGGTGGTGACTGCGTTAGGCGTGCGCCGGGAGAAGCGTAACCTTACCTTCAGTTCTCAGCAGCTGAATGGCGCGGAACTGGTGAAAACAAAGGAGCCTAACATCGTCAATACCCTTGCCGGAAAAGTGCCGGGGCTGCAGATCACCAGTTCTTCCGGCAATGCAGGCGCTTCATCAAGGATCGTTATCAGGGGCAATTCCTCTCCTACCGGCGAAAACCAGGCCCTGTTTGTCATAGACGGGGTGCCTGTAGATAATTCCGAAACGGGGAACATTAGCGGAGGCGCTGCCGGCTCCGGTGTGAACCGTCTTGCTGATATCGATCCATCGATCATCGAAAGCGTCAATATCCTGAAAGGAGCGGCCGCTACTGCGTTATACGGCTCTTCCGGTGCACGCGGTGTAGTGCTGATCACCACTAAAAACGGAGGCGGCGATAAGAAACCTGTTTTGAATTTCTCTTCTGATTATTCATTTGAACATCCGTTGCTGCCGGAGCGCCAAACCATCTATGGCCAGGGTACCAATGGCACTTTTTACAATGGTGAGAACAAGAAAACCAGTCTTTCCTGGGGCCCGCGTATGGACACACTCCGGCTCAATGGCAAACCTGCTCCGGTATACGACCCATATAGTTTCTTCCGCACCGGTATCACTACCAACAATTCCATTTCTGCATCCGGTAGTAACAATGGTTCCAACTATTTTGTCAGCTATACTTATTTCGATCAGAAAGGTGTAATGCCTGGTAACGATTTCAAGCGCCATTCCGTCTTTGCCAAATACAATTCCAGGATGGGCAAATATGTAAACACCACTTTCCAGCTGGGCTACAGCAACTCTGTGCAGGACAGGCTGCCGGAAGGCGCCAGCAACGGACCGTTGTTCGTATTGCTGCTGCAACCTGTTTCCTGGAATCCTTATCCCGTACTGCAGCCCGATGGTACCCAACGTGGATACCGCTATTCCCGGAATATGCCGTTATGGGATCTGGATAATATCAGCAATAAGTCGAAAGTAAACAGGTTTATGCCCGTTATTACCACCAACATTACACCCACCAGCTGGCTCACCATCACTGAGCGCCTCGGAGCGGATATCTATACGGAGTCTGATAAGTACGTTGAAAATCCCAGTCCGCAAATTGGGCTCACCGGCCAGATCCGCAATCAGAATGTCAATTTCCAGCAATTCAATAACGATCTGATCATTAATGCGGCCAAGACCTTCGGCAGGTTCAACGTCAACCTGCTCGTGGGAAACAATATCTACAGCACCTATAACCAATATATGAACATCAATGGTACGGGGCTGACGATCACCGATTTCAACAATCTTTCTTCCGGCAGTACTATTACCGGCACTGAAGCTTATTACGAGCAACGTAAAGTTGGGTTTTACTCTCAGGCGAATATTGAGTACAACCGCTTCCTGAACCTTTCGCTGACAGGCAGGTACGACGGCAGTTCCGTACTGAATCCCGATAAGAATTTCTATCCGTATGGTTCCGCTGCCACCAGCTTTATCTTCTCTGAATTCCTGGGCCCCAGGGCTTCAAAAGCTATCAGCTTTGGTAAGGTAAGGTTCTCTTATGCTACCGTGGGTAATGATGGCGTAGGTCCTTATTCACTCTCTACTCCGTATGTACTGGCAGGCAGGAACACCAACGCCGGTTATTTCCAGTTCCCGTTCCAGGGGCAGCCGGGCTTTTTGTTGACCAGTGCGCTCGGTAATCCGGGGCTGATCAACGAAAGACTGAACGAATACGAAGCAGGTCTGGAGATGCGCTTCCTGCACGACAGGATTAGTTTTGAAGGATCTTATTTCAGTCGCCGTTCCAAAAACGGACTCATTCCGGGTATACTCCTGAGCAATGCCACCGGCTTCAGTAATACAACCTTCAACTCTGCAGAAATATCCAACAAGGGTGTGGAATTGCTGCTGAGTGCCACGCCGGTTAAATCAAAAGATTTCAGCTGGAATGTAATGCTCAATTTCTCGAAAATAAAGAACAAGGTATTAACACTTGCCCCGGGCATTGATCAGCTGGGACGCCTCATCACCGGCCAGCCTTATAATATCTTCTACGGAAACCGGTACAAGCGCACCGATAAAGGAGAACTGCTGATCGACGCCAACGGCCTGCCAGTGGTAGATCCGCAGCAGGGCATTATCGGCGATGTAAATCCTGATTGGCTGGCAGGAATGGAAAACAATTTCCGCTACAAACAATTCAGTCTCTCCTTCTTCTTCGACATGAAAAAGGGTGGCGATGTACAAAACGATGTGGAAGGCGCCGGCTTTTATTATGGTACCGCCAAAGTAACGGCCAACAGGGGTAAAATGGTGATTAAAGGGATCAGTGAAGCAGACGGAAAAGAAAATACGGTGGCAGTAGATGCCCAAACATATTACCAGACCAGGCAGATAGAATCGACCATACAGGATGGGACTTACATCAAACTGAGAAATGTGAGCCTCTCTTACGCCTTTCCCGCTTCACTTACCAGCCACACTCCATTCAGGAACGCGTCCTTCACGGTAACCGGTCGCAATCTGTGGATCTATAGTCCGCATTTCACCGGCGCAGATCCGGAGGTTAGCTCCTATGGTACCGGCAACGGCGTGCAGGGGGTATATGCCTTCTCGACGCCCACTGCGCGCTCTGTTAACTTTTCGCTGAAATTTAGCTTTTAACTCATCTTGATAAATTATTACAATGAGAAAAACATTGTTCATTATATTGATAGCAGGTACCTGTTTTACAGGATGCAAAAAATTCCTTGATGTTAACAAGGATCCCAACAACCCGGTAGATGTGCAGGAATCGCTGATATTGGCGCCGGTAGAGCTGAATATCTCCGATAATATACAGGGCGGAAATGTGGGAATTATTGTGCAGAATTATGTGCAGAATATTGCCGCCAACCAGTTGAATCCGTATGTGGGCAGCTATCAGTTATTTAATACAGATATGGATGGCGACTGGACTAACTTTTACGTGACATCGCTGAATAATCTCATCACGTTAAATAAAAAAGCAGAAGCCAATGGCAATTATAATTATGCCGCTATCGCGAAGATATTAACGGCGTATACATTAGGTACAGCGACCGATTTCTGGGGTGATATCCCTTATTCAAAAGGCTTCTCTCCTGCTAATTTCCTGGTGCCATATGACAAGCAGGAAGATATCTATAAGAGCATCCAGTCGTTGCTGGCTAATGCCATAGCAGACATCGACAAGAACAGCAATGTAAAAACGCCATCGGGCGATGATTACTTCTACAACGGCGACATGTCGCGCTGGCGTAAGCTGGCATGGTCGCTGAAAGCGAGGTATTTCATTCACCTGACCAAAGCACCAGGTTACACCGCCGCCAATCAGGCATCGCAGGCGATGGTAGCTTTGCAGCAAGGGATGATGTCGAACGACGACGATATGAAATTCAATTATACCGGCGCAGCAGGTTCGGAAAATATCTGGTACCTGACCTTTACACCGGTGACCACGTATGTAATGAATGCTACATTAGTAGATTCACTGGTGAACCGGAATGACCCGCGGCTGAGCAAGATAGTGTTGCCAGCCAGTGCTACCAGTCAATATACCGGTCGCAGGATTGGTACGGCAACAGGTACACTGGAAAGTTATTCTTATCCTGCAGCATTCTACAGTGCAAAATCATCTTCCAACTATATCTTCAGTTATTCAGAAGCATTATTCGTACAGGCGGAAGCGTTATTAATCACCCAGGGCGCGGCAGCTGCACAACCGGTATATGTACGGGCTATTAACTCGCATCTGTCTAAACTGGGCATTGATACCACTTCTGCAGCAGCACTTAGTTATGTTCAGCGCCGTGCTTTAAGCGGTGGGAATGCGTTGCAGCGCATCATGGAGGAAAAAGCTGTGGCGAATATTTTCAATTTCGAAACGTATAACGACTGGCGGCGTACGGGTTATCCGGCGTTGAAGAAAGTAGATGGGGCATTGATAGATATTCCACGGAGGTTGTTATATCCGCAGAGCGAGATATTATCTAATCCACAGCCGCAGCAGACGGCTGTGCAGAGTACCCGGATATGGTGGGATGTATCCCAGTGATTTTTAAAGTTTGATTCAAAGCCTTATATTGCAAACAGTTAACCAATTTTTAATCCCGAAAAAAGGTTCAACACAGTTTGTCAATGGCGAAGAAAATCAAAGCAATTAAATGTCCCAGTTGTGGGAGTGTAAAGATCACCGAACTAAAATCCGATTATTATAAATGTAATAGTTGTGGTACTGAATTCTTTCTGGATTCAGATGACATCAACATTAATTATAATTACAACCGCCCCCAAAACAGCGTGACTGCAAGGAAAATAGCTGTTTTCGGGGCGGTTGGCTTTTTACTTTTATTCATTGTGCCGAGGATCATCAAGGGCATTTTTTCATCGAAGGCACGTCATGATACGCGTGTTGAATCCCGCTACACAGAGCCATCACCCATGAATGAAGAAAAAAATTACTTCTGGGCTAATGCGCTATGCCAGCTACAATTAAAAAACGACGGGACTCCTTATTTGGCTATAGTTGGGCAGATTAAAGACAGGAAATCGGGGGATACCGCGGAAGACACCGTTTATGCGGGATTATATGATGCCGCCACGCTGAAAAAAAAGTGGGTAAAAGAAATGAGTGGCGTTCAGGTCAGCACTGGCGACGATTTCCGGATGCAGGCGTTTGATGATAATCATCTTTATATCATCGTTAAACACAGGCATGTGTATCGCATTCATCCCGACAGTGCGGCAATAGCCGATATACAGGAACAGTATGAAAAGGGGAATCCGGCATTAAATATTGGTATTGCGAGGATTGATTTCATGGGTAAAAAGTATGGTTCGGTCTATAAATTGGTTACCAATGATGGCAGAACGCTTTTCTTCCTGCCGCTTATCAACCAGGTGTATACAGAAAGTGCTTTCAACACGGCAATGGCTCAGGAACTGCCACAGCCGCTGATAAAAACCGGTTACAATTTTAATGGCGTGCATGAGAATACCCCAAATGAAAAGAGAGTATTGATAAAATACACCTATAGTTATCAGTATGGGTATCCCAGAGCTGATCCTCTTTTCTCTCTGCAGCGGGATACGAAGATATCCATCTCCGACCGTAGTGCAAAAGATTCCAGGCTGCTTAGTTACAAAGATCTTACCCCAGGTAGAAATTATTTTCAACCAGTGATGTTGGCGTTTAATGATTCTCTTGTAATGATAGGCAACAAACCTACTTCAGCCGAAGATGAACGCTATCAGATACAATTGTTGAATGCTAATACGGGGGCTATTGTTAAAACATTTGATACAGATCTTGAAAAGCTTTTTTCTGAAGGGGCTATTTTAAAAAATGGTTATGTTATATCATCGGATAAATATTATTTCTTTGATGTGAATGGGAAGCAGGTTACGAGTAGTAAAGGGGGATTTTCCCTGGAGGTAAAAGAGCTTAAATAGCTATTCACTTTAATGAATAATCTCTCCCGCTATTTTTGCAGCAAAATCATCCAGACTTGTTGTGCCGGTATTGCTCAGGATGATAATAGTGGAGCCTTCTTCCAACACATGAAACAACATCGCCTGTGCTCCCATAATAGAGCCTGGTCTTTTAATGATTGTATAATTTTTATGGTGAATGTCATAATTTTTATATACCCAGACACCGTAACCATATTCACCCAGCCCGGAAGTAAACATGAGGTTAAGTGTAGCCTGTTGCAATAATTTTCTGCTGAACAACGCATTGGCAAATTTCAGGATATCGTCAACAGTAGAGTACATGCCGCCGGCTGCGTACCAGTTCTCCAGGTAAACAGGCAGGTCGTTCACCAAAGCTTTCATATCATCTCTGTAAAAATAAGTATCAGCGAGCTGAGGGATGATCTTGTGCTGATAGGCAATACCTGTATTAGCCATCACCAAAGGTTGTAGTATATGCGAGGTTAGATTTTCTTCGAACGTTTTCCCGGTGAGGTGTTCAATCATTTTACCAAGTATAATATAATCGGCGTTGTTATAGTCCCATACTTTACCTGGTTCGGTTTCTAACTTGCCGCTGCTGAAAAGTGTCAGCATTTCATCCGCAGTATGTGGCATCTGGTACTGCGGCATTCCGTTTTTTATGGCTGATTCAGCGGTAACGCCGGCATCCATATTATGAATGCCCGATGTCATGTTCAGCAGTTCAGCCACCGTAACTTTATCGGCGGCTTCGCCCTTATAGTCCGGTAAATAAGCGTTGATTGTTTTATTTAAATCAATTTTACCTTGCTCATAAAGTTGTAGAATCAATACGGCAGTAAAGGCTTTGGTAATGGAAGCAATCTTATACCTGGTATCAGGTGTATTGGGTATTTTCTGCTGAAAGTTGGCTGATCCAAAACTTTTTTTATACCAGGCCTTATTATTTTTTGCCAGTAAGATAGTGCCATTAAAATTATTCTTTTGTACAAAAGAATCGATAAAGAGATTTGTTTTAGAGGATTGTCCGGTAACGGGATGGATAGCTGAGAAGAGGGCCAGGACAAAAAATATTTTTCTCATAACGTGTCAGATATAAGGTAATACGAGGTGGTTGTTTATTTTCTTTTGTCATCAACAATACCCTGGTAGGCGCTTACACGAACACGAATATAGATAATAAAACAATTAACAAACGGGCTGTTTTCTGATAAGGAATAGCCAAACGCCCTCCCGGCGTTTGGCTATTCCTCAAAACTCAATACCCCGGATTCTGTACCAACGCCGGCGCATTCCTGTCAATCTCCGTTTGCGGGATAGGCCAGTACTCATACGCCGCCTTATAGCTGGTCTTAATATCCGGGAACAGCGGGTTCTGTACAAATCCATTCAGCTTCTGCAAGGCAGTTCCCCATCTTCTCAAATCAAAATAACGTAATCCTTCCAGCGCAAATTCTACGCGGCGCTCATGCCTGATAGCCGCGGTCATGGCAGTTTTGGAGAGCCCCGGTTGTAACGGCGGCATACCAGCCCTGCTCCTCACCTGCCTGATGGCATCGTACACGCTGGCATCCGGACCAGCTGCTTCGTTCTGCGCTTCTGCATACATCAGCAGGATATCTGCATATCGCAGCAGCACAAAATCTCCATCGTCGATGGTGCCATAATCGGGATTGACAAGGGAAGGATCCAGCCATTTTTTTACGGCATAGTATCCTTTGATCCAGGAGTCTTTGCCGGGAGTTGCAATGGCCAGGTCGCCCGTAAAAGGCCAGCTCTGGGCCTTGGTATCGCCCGGGAAGAAGAAAGTCATGCGCATACGCGGATCGCGGTTTTCGTAGGGCTGTCCTTTTACGTATACCGCGGAGGAGGCGGTATCTTTTCCGTCGGCCGCTTCATATTCGTCGATCAGATCCTGTGTACCCAGCTCTCCTTTCCAGCGTTGCAGGTGTACGGCGAAAGCCACATCCTGATGCAGTACATTCGGCTTCAGGTATTTCACGGAAAACATTACTTCCTTGCTGGAGTTCTGATCGGGTTTATAGAAGTTAGCCATGTAATTAGGATTGAGGCTATACTTGTTACCATTGATGACCTGCTGCGCCAGCGCCGCTGCTTCAGGGAATTTTTTCTCAAACAGCAGCACACGTACTTTATATCCCTGCGCCGTGGTTTTTGTGGCGTGTCCATCTCCATAAGCCACATCCGGTAAAGCTGCAATAGCTTTATCCAGATCTGATTCTACCAGGGCCAGCACCTCTGCCCTGGTGGATTTCGCGCGGGTAGACTTGAAATCGATAGTAGCCGGATCTTCTGTAACAATCGGTACGTTGCCATACAATTCTGCCAGCCAGAAATAATTGAACGCCCTCAGGAAATACGCTTCTCCCTGGTATTTAGTCAGCTGGTCGCCCTGCAGCACTTTGCTCACGTTGGCCAGGAATGAATTGATAGCAGCTATTGCCTGATAATTATTGGTATAGTAGGCAGATACAAATGATCCGGATTGTGGTGTGATAGGTACATTGATACCTCCTCCATAACGGTATTGCCCATACGAATCGTCAGTAAAATTATCCCAGGAAGTAACAGTATACTGGGAGGTAGCGTAATCGTTGCCGGTGGCATAAAGAAAGCTGTAAAGACCAGCAAGTGCCTGATCTGCGTCGGCGGGCGACTTCCAGAATACCAGCGACGATACTTTGGAGGTAGGTGTAACATCCAGGAACTCTTTCTTACAGGCTCCCAGTGCCAACAGTAATATGATAAACGGAAAATATCTTTTCATAACCATAATTTTAACATTGACAGGATTTTTTAGAACTGCACAGTAGCACCGAATGTATACGTTTTGATCTGCGGATAGGTAACGTAAGCACCATCTCCCAGGCGCTCAGGATCCAGCCCGGGGTAGTTGCTGATCGTAAACAGGTTATCGGCACTGCAATAAATACGCAACGATTTCATCCCTACATGGCTGATAGTTTTCAGCGGCAGGGTATAGCCCAGCTGCACATTGCGTAAGCGCACAAATGACCCGTCTTTCAGGAAATAAGTGGACGGATAGTTCTGTACCGGCTGGTATCCGTCTGCCACATAGATCTTGGGCATGGTGGTGCTGGGATGTGTAGGCGTCCAGCGGTTGCGCCAGTCGGTAGTAGGAATGGATCCCTGACGGAACGGCTCTATTCCCCATCCGGTTACATATACTTTCTGACCCTGTGAACCATAGAGCTGCGCACTGAAGTCAAAATTTTTCCAGGAAGCACCGAGGTTGAAAGAGAACTGGAAATTTGGATAGCGTCCTTTTACATAGGTGCGGTCTTTATCATCGATCACGCCGTTGCCATCCACATCTTTTATCTTCAGATCACCAGGGGTAGGCGTAACCGGCTGTTTGGGCGATTTGTTGATTTCATCCTGGCTCTGGAAGATGCCATCCCAGATGTACATGTAGTATCCATCCAGCTCATGGCCTTCTTCGCGGATGGTATGGTCGCTGATTTCCCGTTTACCGAATTTCTCCAGCTTGTTTTTGTAAGCCTGAAAAGTAACGCCCACGTTATAGGAAAAGTCTTTCCCTATGGCGTCCCGGTACTGGGCGCTGAAATCGAATCCTTTGTTACGCACGGCGCCGTTATTGATGGTAGGTGCGCCTAATCCCAGCCACAGGGGCACCTGGGAGCCACGGAGAATATTGAAGGTATATTTATTGAACCAGTCGCCCGTAAAAGTGAGGCGGTTATTGAGAATGGTGAAATCCAGGCCAAAGTCCAGTACGCGGGTAGTTTCCCAGGTCAGGCTGGGATCTACCAGGCTGCCGGGAGTAAACCCGGTAGTAACTGAATTATTGAAGACATATTGTGTTTGATTTAATGTAGGTTGATACGGGTAAACACCGATATTCTGATTACCGAGCTGGCCGAAAGAGCCTCTTAATTTGATATCATTTATCCAGGAAGATTTCTTCAGGAAAGCTTCTTCCGAGATCCTCCATGCGCCTGCTACAGAGTAAAAGAGGCCCCAGCGACTGTTGGACGGTAAGCGGGAAGTACCATCGTAGCGAAGGCTTCCGCTAACCAGGTATTTATCGCGATAGTCGTAGTTGGCATTTCCATAAAAAGAGCGGATCGCCCATAAATTGGAAGTACCGCCATTCCACTGTCCGTCGGTAGGGCCGGCATCCAGTTCTTTCAGCAGGTTGGTAGCATATTGCCGCCGGCCAGCATCAAGGTTATCGGATTTGTTCTGCTCTTCCTGGAAACCCGCCAGGGCAGAAACATTGTGTACCCCGAATTTTTTCTTGTAGGTAAACTGGCTGTACAGCACTGTGTAGATATTGCTTTTATTGCCCGTAGTAAAGCCAGGAGAGCCATCATCGAGGATACCAGCGCTGCTCATATCATTGAAGTAGTACGTCTGAATTACGGGGCGGAAATCGCTGTATTTATACGCATCGTAGTTCATGCCGGCACGGTTCTCCCATCTCAGGCCATCGATGATATCTACATCGAGGGAAAGGTTGCCCTGTGCGTAGTAGTCCTTTGCCCTGATGCGGATGTCTTCATCCACGATAGCCACGGGGTTTTTGTTTCCCAATTCGTTGGAATAGGCTTTCTTAATCCAGCGGCCGTCGGCGGTACGGGCCGGATACAGGGGCGATTGTGCCAGGGCGGAGAGGAACATATCACCGGCACCGTTTTCAGGATACTTACGGTCGCCGTACTGCATCTGTACATTCGTTCCCAGGGTCACACGTTTATTGATGCGAGATGATAATCCTAAGTCCAGCGTATATTTCTTGTAGTCGAAACCTATCATCACACCAGGTTGTGAGCTGATACCCAATCCGAGGCTGTAGTTGGTGTTATCTTTTCCGCCGCTCATGTTGAGGTAATGATTTTGGGTATAGGCTGTTTTGAAAATATCATCCAGCCAGTTATGATTGGGATATTTCGTACGGTCGGTAGCGTTACGGTAAAGATCGATCTGCGCCTGGGTGTAGAGCGGGGCATAGCCGGAGTTAACCCTTGCTTCATTGGAGAGGTCCATGTACTCGGCAGAATTAGTGATCACACTGGGCAGCTTTGCTGCTTTGGAGATACCGAGGTTATAATTGTAAGACAGGGAGAAGGCGCCCCCCTTTCCTTTCCTGGTTTTCACGACAATTACGCCGTTGGCGCCGCGTGATCCATAGATGGCAGCGGAGGCCGCATCTTTCAGTACGGAAACGGATTCTATGTCGTTGGGATTGAGTACGCTCATACTTCCGGGCAGCCCGTCTACGATCACCAGCGGATCATTACCTGCGCCGCTGAAAGTACTTACCCCACGGATGCGTAGCTGCAGGTTTTCGTTGCCAGGTTCTGCGGAGCCCTGTATCACCTGTAGCCCGGGTACCTGGCCCTGTAGCAGCGCTACAGGGTTTGTTACCACACGTTTGTTAAGCTCTGCGCCGGAAACGGTAGCTACAGAACTGGTCAGCTTATGTTTTTCCTGTGTGCCATAGCCTACTACCACAATTTCATTAAGGCCTGCAATATCTTCTTTCATCACAATGGTATAATGTGTGCGGCCATCAGCAGGTATTTCCTGCCGGAGGTAACCGATGCCGGAGAATACCAGTATAGCATTGTCCGGTACCTGCAGCGTAAATAGTCCGTCGGCAGTTGTAGTGGTGCCAATAGTGGATCCTTTTACCTGTATGGTGATACCAGGTAGCGGCATTCCTTTTTCTGTAGTGACCTTACCGGTGATCTTGGTGGTTTGCAGGTTTCCGGCCGATTTCCGGATCACCACCGTATTATCATCGAGTATCGCATAGTGTAACCCGGTGATGCCGGATACCGCTTCCAGGGCTTCGGGTAATGTAGCCGAAGAAAGGCTCAGCGTTATTTTGGGCAGTTTTTCAATTTCATTGTTGCTGTAGTAAAACGCATACCCGGATTTTCGTTCGAGGTATTGCAATACTCTTTCTGCATCGGCCTTGTCGAAAGACACAGGGAACCTGTTTTGCGAAAAACTCGCCGCCGAGGCCTGGAAAACGGCCAGCAGCAACAGACAGGAAAAGCGGATTGTGCGCAATAACTTATGCGCATAAGGGGGCGGCACAAGCCCCGCTTGTGATTTGTGTTTGTTCATAACCAGGATGGAATTAATAGAGAGATCTTTTTTTCTTCACCGGGAAAAATACATTCCCGTTAGGGAGTTTTCCTCCCATTAGGTGCTTATGTATTGCATTGCGATATGTTATTGAATGATTACCGTGTTTTCCCGGATTTCGTACTCGAATGGTTGAATCTTACGGAGAATGTCCAGGAGCTTCTCAATTGATATATTATTAGCACGACCGGAAAACCTGAATTCTCTCAGCTCCGGATTCTGAATGACAATTTTCACGCCGTACCAGCGTTCCAATCTGGTTGATAAACTGGCTAATGTTTCATTATAAAAAACAAACTGATTATTAATCCATGCTACTTCTTCGATCAGGCTACTATCGCCCGAAACGGTGGACAGTGGCTGCCGTTCAACAACGGCCTTATCTGCCGTTTTTTTCAGCCCTACGCCAGCACTAACAGCAGCTGCCGGCTTTTTCCAGATAATTTTCTGATTGGGTTTTAACAACACCGGTGCATTGTTACCGGTTTCTTTCATGGCCACTTCCACAGCTCCTCTGATGAGGGCAGTTTCCGCAAAATCTTCGTCGTCGTAAGAGCGTACGTTGAATTCCGTTCCCAATACCCGTATATCCATCTTACTGGTATGAATAATAAAAGGATGACCTGCAGATGCTTTTACTTCGAAATACCCCTCCCCGCTCAGGTATACTTCCCGCTGGCCGCTGCTGAATTTTTCCGGATAACGCAAACGGCTACCCGCATTTAACCACACCACACTACCGTCGGAAAGTCGTTTTTTAGTTTTCATGCCCATTTCTGTTGTCATCTCTTTATAAACGCCGTCGTTTCTATTGTAAAAATGATATACCAACAGGGCGCCTGCCAGCACAGCTGCCATACCTACCGGTATCCACCATCTTTTTTTCTGCTTTGCCGGTTGCTGCTCCAGACCTCCTGCTTTAAGGCTGATCTTTTCCATCAGGCGATCCGTTACCTCTTCGGACGATTCAGCCTCTTTTTTGAATACCAACTGATCCATCATGCCAGATTTCAACCAGGCATCAGGATGCTGTAACAACATGGACTCCAGCTCTGACAGTTCTTCATTGGATATCTCGCGGTTCCAGTACCGCGACATGAGCTCCCAAAATCGTTGAGTCATCTGTCAATGATAATATACTGTTATAAAAACAACGGAAAACAAGAAAACAATTAAGCCCGGCAAAAAAATTTTTCAGGAATGAGAAAACGTAGCTGCGGTAGACAATGCAGCCCAAATTTTCCGGGTAGCGAGGGTCATCTGAACATTTACGGTAGCCTTGGACAGATCCAGTAATTGCGCTACCTGTTCGTACGTGAGGCCATCTTCCTTCACCAGTATAAAGATCTGCCGGCAACGGGGAGGCAATGATTGAATCACCTGCTGTATTCGGCCTACCTGCTCTTTGCTGATCATCACATCTTCCGGGTTAGGAATTGCGGGGCCTTGTACCTGAACAGCCCATTCAGCCTGGTGCGCCTGCCGGCGGCCGTTGCTTTTCAGATAATTCAGTGCCGTGTTTTTAACGGCTTTAAAAAGATAGAATTTGAAGTGCTCCGGAGCTGGCAGCTGCCCTCGTTGTTGCCATATCTTCACAAAAACATCCGACACTATTTCCTCCGCTTCCTGCTCATTTCCAACAATACCCGCAGCGAAATACCGGAGGCTGGTCCCAAACTCCTTTACCAGGTGCCTGAACGACGCCATATCTCCGTTTTGCAGAAAAGCTGCGTAATTTGGTTGTTGTTTGTTCATAATCGTGGACTAACTAAGTTAGTACTCTTTTCAACACCCCTTTTATGGTAGATTCTCTATTCGTAATATTATATTATCCATAAGGGCATATCAACCATTTATGGTAATATCTTACCAGAGCTTAAATAGATTCCATGCAGCTGAACAAATGGATATCCACGTTCCTTACAGCCATCCTGTGTATACAGCCGGCATTCCGTGCTGTTCAGGCGCAGGCCAGGCAGGGAAAGCCCAATGTTATATTTATTTATGCAGATGACCTTGGGCTGGGACTTCTCTCCTGCTACGGACAACGCATCATTAAGACCCCGAATATCGACCGCCTCGCCGAAACAGGCATGCAGTTTACCCGTGCCTACGGCGCCCACCTGTGCGCTCCAGCCAGGGCAAGCCTGATTACAGGGTACAGCGACTGCCGCCCGGGGAAATGGAAGGTTACCGGCGGTGGCGCTTACAAAGACCTGGCCACCGGCCAGCGGGATCTTGCCTCTATCGAACAATCCGTACAACAGGCCAACGGCGTGGAAGGCACCCAGGTATTCCTGCCGCAGGTATTCAAAAAAGCCGGCTATACCACCGCACAGATCGGGAAACTGGAATGGGGCTTCTCTGCAAGTACACAACAACTGAAAGCGCATGGCTGGGACTATTACTACGGCTACCTCGATCATGAAATGTGCCACGGCTTCTATCCTCCCTTCGTTTTCGAAAACGGACGGGTAATTAATATTCCGGGTAATACTTATGCAGATGCAGGTAAGTCGGAAGAGCCCGAAACACCGGCAGCTGCCAGAAATCGCTGGAACAGGAACGGCAAAGCGGTATATTCAGAAGATCTTTTTATTCAAAAAATTATTTCCTTTATAGACACACATCAACATCAGCCGTTTTTTCTCTACTATCCATCCCAACTCCCTCATGGCCCTGTGGCTATTCCGGCCATAGATCCCGAGTTTGCGTTCAACGACAGCCTGACAGGGATTGAAAAAGAATATGCATCGATGGTAAAACGGCTCGACGACCATGTGGGGATGATATTAGGGGAGTTGGCCAGGTTGCATCTCGACAGCAACACACTGATTATTTTTTCTTCCGACAACGGGCATGAAATATACTATTCCATGAAAGGACGTGTAGAAAAACCTTACCGGGATATGCGCACCGGCCAGCTATTCGACAACCTGCATACAAAATTTTATAGTAACATAGGAGGCGATATATTCAATGGGAATGCGAGTCTGGCCGGACTGAAACGAAGCAATTGGGAAGGCGGTGTACGGGTGCCGCTGATCGCCTGCTGGCCAGGTAAAATCAAAGCAGGCGCCGTTTCCCATCAACTGGTCAGCAACTACGATTTGCTGCCTACCATGGCCCAGTTGCTGGGCGTAACGGTAACAGAAGAGAAAGATGGCCTGTCTTACCTTCCTGCGTTACTGGAGCAACGCGGCAGCAGCCATAACGCCGTAACATTTGGCTCTTACATGGGGCCTGCCGTGATCGACAGCAACGGTTGGAAGCTGCGGTATTTTGCCCCGGAGAAAGTATTTCAGCTCTACTACCTGCCCGATGATCCGGGAGAAACCAAAGACCTTATACAGGCACAACCGGAGAAAACAAGCGCGTTGAAAGCCATATTAACAAGGGCCTGCGAAGGAAACCTGGAAAACGGCTGGTACAGGGAATGAGCTGCTGCAGGCTAATCTGTCTTCCCAACTATTCAAAATGCTTACGGTAATCGGCCAGCCATTTCTTTTCACTGTCCCATAGCAGGCTGTATTTTTTATGCCGCAGCAATTCGTATAATTTCCGGATAGATGGCTCTTCCTGCGCATATTTCACCAGGAACTCCAATGCCACAATAATCTCCGTTTTACCGCCGGTACCTATGGCTTCAATGGCACGCTGCTTTGCTACCAGCTGGTTCACTCTTTTAACCACGTTCGGCACTACTTTCGCATCGCCGTACCGGATCACGCCATACAATGCGGTGAATTTGTTTCGGCCATGTTCCAGCTGTTCGAGGAACAGCGGCAGCATTTCCGGGCCCGAAAGTTTCAAAATGGCGTATAAGGCAGTACCGGATACATCCTGCTTTTTATGGCCGAGCAGCTTCATCAACACCGGGATACTATTGCTGGAACCGGAAGTAGACAAAGCATTATTGGCATACAAAAGGTCGTACTCACTATGGCTCGTTTCAATGATCCGTAACAATGTTTCTTCGGCCTCTTTTCCTTCCGCCAGGCTTAACGCCTTTATAGCACTTTGCCGGATATCCCAGGCATCATTGCCAGTGGCGTTGATCAAAGGAGAAAGATCGGTACCCGCCGGTTTTTTCAGATTCGAAATCCGGTCGAGCAGCGAAGAGAGCACATAGCGTTGTTTTTCTTTCCCCACCCTGTTGATGAGAAAAACAGCAGCATCCATATCGCCGGTGTTTTTCGCAATATGCCCGAGTATAAAATAAGCGCGGTCTCGTTTATTTATATCCTTCTCCATATTTATAAACGCCATCAGCGGAGGGATATAAGCAACATCTTCTACCTTTTCCGCCTCTCTCATGGCTTTCCAGGAAATGGTATCTGCACTGCTTTTACCGGCAGGCAATGGCATATCACTGTTGTCATTCATTCTGTTGATCAGTTCAGCAAGATAATTTTCCATTACACATATTGGTTAACCTGCTTAAATATAAGCAATCTCCAATTTATTAACCTTCCTTAACATTAAAGCAAGGCTTGTTAACCTCCGTTTGACAGGCCCCGGACTACATTAGCAGGCAGTAAAACATCTCTATGTTAAAACAACTTCTACTACTTATCGCATGCTGTGCCGGGCTGGCAGCGCACGCGCAAAAAAACGGTACTATCAGTGGCAATGTAACAGATACCCTGGCTGGTAAGCCGGTGGAATCTGCTACTATTACATTGTTACAAAAGAAAGACTCTTCACTGGTGAGCTTCACCATGACCGATAGTAAAGGGCACTTTGAGCTTTCGGGCATCGGAAACGGGGAATACCGGTTGTTGATCACACATATAAAATACCATGCTGCAAGCCGGGCAGTCAGCATCAATGCCGGCCAGACACATGTGACTGTTCCGGCGATAGCATTACACGATTTGAGCAGGCAGCTCAGCGAAGTAGAAGTAGCTGCGGAAGCACCACCGGTAACATTGGTGGGCGATACGGTGCAGTACAATGCCGGCTCCTTTAAAACGCCGCCAAATGCGAGTGTAGAGCAGTTACTGAAAAAAATGCCCGGCATACAGGTCAACAAAAACGGCAGCATCAAAGCCCAGGGGCAGAAGGTAAACCGTGTGCTGGTAGACGGCAAGGAATTCTTCGGCACCGATCCTAAGATTGCAACCAAAAATCTGCCTGCCGATGCAGTTGATAAGGTACAGGTATACGACCGGATGAGCGATGCGGCGCAACTGACCGGCTTCGATGACGGCAACAGCGAAAAAACGATCAACCTCAAACTGAAGCGGGATAAGAAGAAAGGGCTCTTTGGTAAAGCCATGGCCGGAGGTGGTAACAATGGGCGTTATGAAAGCCGCTTTAATATTAACTCTTTTAAAGGGGCTCGCCAGCTCTCCGCTATCGGCATGGGCAATAACACCAATGCAGAGGGCTTTTCTTTTATGGATATGATGAACTTTAGCGGGGAACTGAACCGTATGCGCCAAAGTGGTGGCGGCACCATGAGCTTTACCATGAACTCAGACGATCCGATGGCTGCTATGATGGGGGCCAACAACTATGGTATCAATACCATTTTCGGAGGAGGTCTGAATTACAATAATATGATAGGAAAGAAAACTGATTTCACCAGCAACTATTTCTTTAACCGTTACAGCCCTCAACAGGAGAGCCAGACAGAGCGCCAATACTTCCTGCCGGATTCGTCGTACTTCTATCACCAGCAGGCCAACAGCAATACGATCAGCAATACCCACCGGCTGAATATGAGCGCCGATATCAAAATCGATTCCTTCCACTCTGTGAAAATCACCTCTTCCGGAGGCTACCAGGAAACCTCCGGAAGTAGCAACAGTACCTACGAAACGCTGACCGGCAAAGGCGTTCCGGCTATACGCGGATTTAACAACAGCTCGTCCAATGGTACCGGGTCTAATTTCAGCAATGATGTGTTGTTCCGGAAAAAATTCCGCCGCAGCGGCCGTACCTTTTCCTTACAGCTGCAAAACAGCTATAACAAAAGCAACGGCAACAGCTACCTGTTGTCCGGCAACCAGTTCCTATTGCACCAACAGCCTACGAACGATACCATTCATCAGCAAACCAATACTTCCGGAAGCCTGAACAGCTACAATGCCAGGGCCGTGTATACAGAACCGTTATTCAAACGATCGCTGCTGGAAGCCAGCATAGGCCACAGTTCTTCTCAAAGTACATCCGACAGGACCACCTACGATTACAATGCTGCCAGCGGAAAATTTGATCAGCTGAACAAACCGCTCAGCAACAATTTTGAAAACGTTTACGGATATACGAATGCAGGATTGCGCATACGTACCAGGCAGAAGAAATATAATTTCGCATTAGGGCTTAACTGGCAACAGGCCGCCCTGGAAGGTAAGATCATTTCCGGTGTGAAAGATTCCATCATCCGGCAAACGTTCTATAACCTGCTGCCATCCATGCGATTCCAATACAATTTCACCAAATACCGGAATCTCAGTATTAACTACGCAGCTATCACCAATCAGCCCACGTTGTCGCAGTTACAACCTGTTCCTGACATCTCCGATCCACTCAATATCAAAGAAGGTAACCCCAACCTGAAACAGGAATTTACACATGCGCTGCAAATGAATTTCATTTCGGTGAATCCCTTCAGGAATAAAAACCTGTTTGCGTTCTTCAATCTGCAGGAAACACAGCATAAGATAGTAAACAGCGATGTGGTGGATAGTCTTGGCGTGAAAAGAACCCGGCCTGTAAATGTAAACGGCGTCTATAATATGAGCGGTACCGTACAACTCGGACTCCCCTTGCCAATATGGAAAGGTAACGTCAATATCAGCGCCAACACCGGCTATACGAAAACAGAGCAGTTTATCAACAAGGCCGCTAATACCATACGCAGCTTCACGCTCGGACCCGGACTCCGGTTCAATCTGAACCCAACGGAAAAAATTGACCTATCGCTCAGCGCGGGACTTAACTACTACCAGACCTCCTACTCCCTTCAGTCGGCCCTCAGTACCCGGTACTTTTCGCAGCAGTATGAAGGAGAGTTCAACTGGCAGCTGCCTTCCAATTTCTTCTTCAACACCAGCTTCACCTATATTATCAACAACGGGCGAACAAATGGTTACAATACACGCGTACCCATTTGTAATACTTCTTTCAGCAGGCAGTTCCTGCATTCCAACCGGGGAGAGCTGAAGCTGAGTGTGTATGATCTGTTCAATGAAAATGTGGGTATAAGCCGCAGTAGCAACCAGAACTACATTGAAGATATCCGGGTACGGAATCTTCAGCGTTATCTGTTGCTGAGCTTCACGTACAGCCTTAGTAAAAGTGGTCTTACCCAGGGGCGGGAGGCTGGCGGAATGAGGATGATAAGGCATTAAACGAAAGCGCCGGAAATGATTCCGGCGCTTTTTTTATTGACCTATTTTGATGGTGGTCGCTCTCCCTGAGGTCCTTTGCTGCATCTCTTTGAACATCTTATCACGTTCCTTATTAAATTCTTCTGTCGTTATTCTCTTTCCTTTAGTGGGCTCCTTTAACTCAGCCAGATCAACATCAGGCGATAAAGAGACGGCCCTGTAGGTAAGCGTCCCCATATCAAGACCGAGAATAAGCCCGGGCAGCTGCCCCTGTAGCTCAGGCCCCGCCGGCACCGGGATTTGCATAGTGAACCAGGCCACCATATTGGAAGTATCTGCTACCTCGGTAGTTTTCATTTCTCCATCCTTCATCGTGGTAGCGATTCTTTTACCAATATGCTGCGCCACTGCCTGCTGACAGGGATAATTCAGGATGGTGGTTGTCTCCCCGGTTATTTTCCAGTTCATTTTATGGATACTGTCTGTCAGCAGGTATTGCTTCCCTCCCAGTTCCATCTGCTTTACCGTACGGGAATCCTTAAAGCTGCTGAAGGTTTGCTCATCGTTTCCGGCCATGACAAATTTTACATGCATACCACTTTCAGCATCCGCCATATCGGCCTGAGCGTCTTCTTCATTCACGGCCCGTTGCAGCGCCTGCCCTTTACCGAACAGCACTTCTATTTTGTCTTTCCTGGACGTAGGCATCATTTGCGCCACTTCCTCTCCTACTCCTTGTAACATCACCTTCAACTGCATGGTACGCTCATATACTACCTTGCCCTGCTGTTGTTGTGCTCTGGCTATCTGTAGCCACAGGCAGCCCGGGAGCAGAAAAATAACTTTTTTCATATGGTATTAGTTTAGTCGGATAAAACTATCTTCTTCCCGGATCAAGAGAGGTTAATGAGCCTTGATTTAACGTTAATTTAGGTTAATGTTTTTCTCAACAGGCAGCAGGAAACAATACATTTGCAACATCAGAACTATGTATCCATATGAGGTATAAACTGTCTATACGGGTGACTGTTTTCCTGATTATACTTACCATCCTGTTCATTGCTGCCTTCCAGGGCTACTGGCTGTATAAGAATTATCAGGAAGAAAAGAAACTGTTTTCAACCCGTACCAATATCATCTTCAGGGAAACCGTATTCCGGCTCCAGGCTTCCAAATTCAAGCTGGATTCAACTGTTAGTGTACGAATACAGAACGGTACCGGCGCCATGGGCGTTGCCAATGTATTACGGAATGTAATAGAGGATAGCCTGCCGGCTGCTCACACAACCAGGCAGACCATGTACATTTCCGTTAATACCAGCACCAGCACTCCCATTGAATCAGCTGCTCTTGATAAAGATTCCGGAAACATACATTTCGCAGCGGCTAAACACATAGCTGCCGGAAGAGTATTCGGTTTCCTGTCGGATATGGATTCTCTCCAGCAGCCTATTACCCTGAAAGATGTTGCCACACGTTATAAGCAGGCACTGGATAAAGAAAAGATCAACGTGGCCTTCGCAGTTGACACCATTCCTACGCTGTTGAAAGGCGTGTGGCAGGCGTTTCCCGACGATCTGAACAGCAATATTGTTACAATAGGATTCACCCGCCCTGTCAGCTATCGCCTTTTGTTCAATAACAACACCTGGTACCTGTTGAAGCGTATCAGTCAGCCTATATGGATATCTTTCTTCCTGATGGCTATTACCATTCTCTCCTTCCTGATGGTATACCGCAATATGAAGCAGCAACAGAAACTGGCACAACTGAAAAACGATTTCATCAGTAATATCACTCATGAGCTGAAAACGCCCATTGCTACGGTTAGCGTGGCTATTGAAGCGCTGCGTAACTTCGATGCATTGGAGGATCGCAAAACAGCCAATGAGTACCTCGACATCTCCGCGAATGAGATCAGCCGGCTCAGTTTATTGGTCGACAAAGTGCTGAAGCTGACGATGTTCGAGAACCGGGAGATTGCGTTAAATAAAGAAAAGTTTAACTTAACTGATCTGGCCCGCGATATTATTGGTTCCATGAAATTGCAGTTTGAGAAACACCGCGCGTCAGTAGAGCTAAGCAGAACAGGGCACCGCTTCGATATTGTGGCGGATAAACTGCATATTGCCAGCGTCCTGTACAACCTGCTGGACAACGCACTGAAATACAGCCGGCAAAATCCGCAGATATTGGTGCAGTTGATTGATCACAAACAATACATCGAACTACGTGTAACCGACAACGGTATAGGCATAGCGAAGGAATACCGGCAACGGGTATTTGAAAAATTCTTCCGGGTACCCAACGGCAACCGGCATAATACCAAAGGCTACGGACTGGGGCTAAGCTATGTAGCACATATTGTACAACGGCATATGGGTTTTATTGAAGTAGAAAGCGAAGTGGGTAAAGGCAGTACATTCTCTATAAAGCTTCCTTTTGAAGAAGCGCCGGTCATTGATTACGATGGCAGGAAAGTTATCAGGAAAATGAAAATTGGCTGAGATGAAAATCAAAATTCTATACGCAGAAGATGAGTTATCATTGGGAAAGATTGTGAAGGAGAGCCTGCAACGCAGGAACTTTGAGGTAATATTGGAAAGCGACGGCGCTAATGTGCTGACGCTGTTCAGGCAAAGCAATCCAACCGTATGTGTGCTGGATGTGATGTTACCTAACAAAGACGGATTTGAGATTGCAACAGAAATACGCCGTATCAACCCCGATGTACCAATTCTTTTTCTCACTGCTAAAACGCAGACAGAAGACCTGGTAAAGGGCTTTACCCTCGGCGGCAACGATTACATACGGAAGCCGTTTAGTATGGAAGAACTGATTGTTCGTATAGATAATGTACTGCGCAAAAGCACTGTCAATTCCAATGCTACAGCAGATTTCATCCAGATCGGAAAATTCAGGTTTTATACCAACCGGCAGGTGCTGTTGCTGGATAGTGCGGAGCAGAAATTATCCTATAAAGAAAGCGAGTTGCTAAAGCTCTTATATGAAAAGCGTCAGGGAATCATAGACCGAAAAAACATACTGGACCAGCTATGGGGCCACGATTCCTTTTTCAACAGCCGCAACCTGGATGTTTATATCACCAGGTTGCGGATAAGATTGAAAGAAGATGAGAATTTGCAGATATTAACCATCAAGGGGATCGGATACCGGTTTGTGCTGAGTTAGCGCGGGTGTTTACTCGTCTTCCCCATTAGCGTTGCCGGTGAGCACTTCGCTCATATAATCCAGGAAAGGGCGCATACCTTTAAAGGTAAGGTCTACTTCATTCAGAAATCCCTTATCCAGTACTTCGTTGTCTGAGAAACGGCGGATCATCAGGTACTGCTTATAACGTAGTAAATCTTCTGCTTCGTGATCCGCATCATATCCCCGGGGTACTTTTTTTAACTGCTCGCCTTCCATTGTTTTGAACAATGTTTTGAAAGACTTACTATTCAGGATCTTCCGCAAGGGAGTGGGATCAAAAGCGATATCATCTCTTACCCGCTTCACATCGTCGGGTACCGGGCCCCAGAAGCCGCCCGCAATGAAGCTGTTCCCCGGCTCGATCTGGAAATAATACCCGCCCCGCCTGTATTTGGTGGCGCGTTTGAAACTGCCGCTCCAATGGGTCTTATACGGAGTTTTATCCTGCGAAAAACGGGTATCACGATAAATACGGAAAAGGCTTTTCTTTCCTGAAGGCGTTTCTATCACATCGTGTATAGAAAGTTTCGCCAATAGTGCATCTGCAAATATTTCTATATTATTCAGCTCCTTCAGGTAAACATCTTTACGCTCATTGAACCATTCACGATTGTTGTTCTTCTTCAGGTTCGTCATAAAATCAAATCCCGACTGAGGAATGACGGGTTGTCCGGTAGATTGCTTTGCCATGATTTGTTATCTTTTACCATCTCAAAGATAGGAAACAGCTGGCAGCTGTTTATCTTGTTTTTTCTTTTTTGTTGATGGAAGAAAAAAAATCCTACCTTCCTTCCTTCATCCTCCCTATAACTGCACACCTTGCATTTTCAGGCACCTACAACGCATTGTATGAAAGGTTTCATTGTTGTGTTTTTTATTCTCTTCATCACCCCTCACCTGTATGGCTACAACTATGGCGAACATAAGATCATAGGAGATGTTGCATTCATGAGGTTCGTACAAACTCAGCCGGACGTGGTGTTAGGTTATCTTAACATCCGGAAAGACGAGCAGAGTGGTTATTATTATTTCAACGACTTTTCGGGGCCCGACAGGCACCGGATCACTTATGGCATCCTGAACGGGCTCAGTGGCGATCATGAAGCCAATCCGCTGATGCTGGAAGAGCAGCTCAGGTATCAGAGCTCCGTCATGGAGCGGATTATACAGCTGCATGAACAGTATATCCGTATGGGTTATACAGCGGCCCCCGATGGGAAACTATCGAAACTTGACTTTAGCTACGCTTTAAAAGCAGCCGTGAATATCTCACACTTTTATGAATACCGCAGAGGCTTCACGGATCAGCTCCGGCATTTCAATAAAACTGATATCAAACAATGTGAAAATCCCTCCCTGGTAGATGGTATTTTTAAACGGCTGGGGAAAACGAATGCTATCAATATGTACGTAACCCTCCACGTACTGGCGATAGACCTGGCAGAACAGGCCGGAGCATGGAGCCGTAGCAACGATACTACCGCCCGGCAACTGCTATTCTATGCCTTTCTCTTCAACGCTTTTGCAGATCATTTCCTGGAAGATGCTTTTTCTGCAGGGCATCTGGTGGTGAACAGAACCATTTTCCAGTCGATCACTAATAACAAACCGCTGCACGACTTCTACTGCGCCAATGGCAGTAATGTAGTGAACCGGAAAGGGGAAATGTGGCATGCCTATGGCGATGGACAATTCAACAATCCTCATCACAGCTGGACCGGTGACACTACGCTGCCGGCTATACGTTATGCTGATTTCACGCCCGAATCCAATCGTGTCATACATGCTGTAAGCCTTTCATTGAGCGATCTGGCTGCCGCATTTCAGCGGGGTACCGGTAACGGATATACGCCCTTTCTGGCAGGTGTCCCCGACATAAAAGAGCAGCAGCCGCTTTATCTTATCCGGCATATTCCGGCGCTGGATTGGGTGCCCATTCCATACAAATCAGATCTGAATCCATTATTCGATGATCCGGCCATGATCACCACGGCTATACGAAAAACCAATCAACCGTTGCGATATCACGAATTCGTTCGCAGCCGGGTGGGCAACTCCCTGGTACTGGGCCTCAGCAGCGGTTTTTTCAGCAACCGCTACGTACGCGGACCAGAGATCAGGATCAATGCCGGCAACTTCAGCAGGAGGTTCGATTACAACAGCGACGGTGGTAAGAAAGGATTATTGGATCACTGGCTCGGCTATACGGTCAGTTACAGCTTCGCCAACCTGAAAGACGATAAAGCAGCCATTATCACCGCTACAGCCCAGCAGATAAGAGCAGGTATCAAAGGTAATTTCGACTACTGGATCAGCAACAAAAGGTTTCTGGCATTTTACAGCTATGTGGAAACCGGCGCCCAGTTCACTTCCGGCGGCACTCAGTTCATCTTTGTGCCTTCAGTTGGCTTTCAGTGGTCGTCGCTTTTCAATATCAACCCCCAAACCATGAAAAGCTGGGCGCGCATCCCGCTGCAATATCTGCTGCCCCTGAAGCTGAGATATGGTGTAATATTGTCGCCCCACGAAGTACCGAGGTATTTCTCAACAGCAGATATTGATATACTGCTGTGAAGAATTAAGAATAGGGAATGTGGAATTAAGAAACAGCGCGATTTACTATTATCAGCTTAGGTCTTCGCGCTGTTTCTTAATTCCACATTCCCTATTCTTAATTCTTAGTTCTATCTTTGCACGAATTAATTCAAAGCTATGGACTATTTTAAGGTAGCCGGGGTTTCTTATGCCAATCCGTTGTTTGTATTTGCATTGAGCGCGGAGGCTGCGGAAGAATTTGGAGAATATGCGCCTTTGATAACGGGCATTGGGAAAGTTAATGCGGCCTATCATCTTACTAAAAAAATACATACTAACAGGCCTGGTATTATTATAAATCTGGGTTCAGCGGGCAGCAATGCTTTTAAACGCGGAGAAGTGATCTGCTGTAGCAGGTTTATACAACGCGACATGGATGTAAGAGGGTTGGGATTTCAGCTGTATGAAACACCTCTTTCTGGTCAGGAACCGGTATTACGCTATGGCCTGGCACCGGAAGGCGTTGAGCACGGGGTTTGCGGCACCGGAGATAGTTTTGAAATGGATCATTCGGCAAAAGATTATAATGTGGTAGATATGGAAGCATATGCGCTGGCATTGGTTGCTCAAACGGAGCAGATCCCGTTCCTTTGCCTGAAATACATCTCGGATGGCGCGGATGGCGCCGCCGCAGATGACTGGCAAACCAGCGTGCATCAGGCAGCAGTAGCACTTAAAAAAGTTATATCCAGGCTTTAATATAAAAAAACGGAGATATGAAATTCAGCGCTTACGAAGAAGTATTCCAGGAGATATTGAACAGTCCGGCCCCTCAGCCACCGTACGATCATGCGGCTTATCTGGACTATGCGAAACTGAACTGGTCGAGGCAGCAACGCTGGCTGAAAACCGGGGTATTAAGCAATGAAGTTGTTGCAGCAGTAAAAACAATTGCAGCCCCGCAGCAATGGATCGTGATCACTGAGCCCTGGTGTGGCGATGCCGCGCACATCGTGCCTTTCCTGCAAATGATAGCTGCGCTGAATCCATTGATCAGCATCGATTACCAACTGAGAGACTCCCCTCCTTTCCTGATCAACAGCTACCTGACAGGTACCAGCAAATCTATACCCAAGCTGGTTATCAGAGATGCAGCAGGCGCGGATCTCGCCGTCTGGGGCCCGAGGCCGGCTGGTTGTCAGGAAGTATATAACCGTCTGATAGCAGAAAAAGCCGATTTTGAGCAGACAAAAATTGCACTGCAAAAGTGGTATAATGAAGATAAAGGGAAAAGTTTACAGGAAGAGTTGTTACCACTGTTGGTTAGCACCGTGCCGGCAGGTTGACTTTGAGCGTCCCGCATTTCTTACTATCTTGCAGTGATATCAACAGGTCATATGCTTTCGAAAACTGCAGAATATGCCCTGAGAGCGACGATCTACATCGCGCAAAAAGGGACAGAGAAAAATAAACTGAGCATCGATGAAATAGCCAATGGTATCGATTCACCCAAATCGTTTACCGCCAAAATACTACAACTCCTCACCCAGGACAACCGGGTGATCAGTTCTGTTCGTGGCCCCCATGGCGGTTTCTATCTGACAGATCATGCCCGGAAATTACCGGTTAAGGCAATTCTTGAAGCGGTAGAATCTGAGAACATCATCACTAAATGTGTACTGGGACTAAAAGAATGCTCAGAAACAAGGCCCTGCCCTATGCATGCCCAATACAAAACCATCAAGAAACAATTGAAACAAATGTTTGAAAAAACATCCATACAACAATTGGTGGAAGAGCTTAATAAAGGCAATTATTTTATCGATAACCTGAGCGGCCCCCGGAAACACCCCTGATTTTAACGGCTGATACCTTCTGCAGGCCAACAAACACGCGGCTTCCAGTCACTAAACCATCTTTTTTCATTTACACAAGTAAACTTTTTTGGAAAGCTTCTTAATAAAGGATAATTTTGTCTTTAAATATAAAGGACAAAACTATCCTTTATTAAGTATGCCGGTATTGTAAGGTCAGACGGGCTGGTTGTCGCTCGCGACGTTATACGCTATCATCACCACTATAAAATTTATCCTCATGCAACGTTTCTTTTTTCCAGCAACCATTTTACTTGCAGCACTGCTCATCTACAGCTGTGGTTCAGACACTAAACCTGCCACTGATAAAGCAGCGGCCGATTCCAGTCTGGCTTCTTCAGGCGCCAAAACAGCTACTGCTGCAACTGACGAAGCGAAAGGGCACGGCAAATTCACACAGGTAACGCTAACAGATCCTCCAGATCAGGCTATGGCTGGTAAAGGCAAAAGCACTTATGACGTCAAATGCGGCGCCTGTCATAAGCTCACCAATGAAAAACTGGTGGGTCCCGGATGGAAAGGTGTAACCGAAAGAAGAAAGCCTGAATGGATCATGAACTTCATCACCAATACAGACGAGATGATAGACAAAGATCCGGCTGCACAGGCCATGCTGGAAGAATGTATGGTACGTATGCCCAACCAGCACTTATCTGATGATGACGCCAGAAATGTGCTCGAGTTCATGCGGTCTAACGACGTAAAAAAATAATTACTGAATCTTATCCCATCGCTATATGAAAAAAACTAGCCTCATGCTGGGCCTGGCCGTAATTGCTGCTGCCACGCAAAGCTGTAAAATGAAAACGGCCGCTACTGCCGTACAAGGGGATGCTGCCGCTAAAACCTATGTAGCTCCTGGTAAATACGATGAGTATTATAATTTCGTTTCCGGTGGTTTCAACGGACAGGTATCTGTTTATGGATTGCCTTCCGGCAGGCTGCTGAAAATCATTCCTGTATTTTCTGTTTTCCCGGAAAACGGTTATGGCTACAACGAGGAAACCAAAGCCATGCTCAACACCACCAATGGTCCTGTTCCCTGGGATGATCAACATCACCTGGATCTGTCGCAAACCAACGGCGAGCAGGATGGACGCTGGCTTTTTGCCAATGCCAATAACACTCCCCGCGTAGCAAGAATTGATCTGACTACTTTCAAAACAATGGAAATACTTCAGATCCCCAACAGCGCAGGTAACCACTCCTCTCCTTTTATTACCGAAAATACAGAGTATGTGGTGGCCGGTACCCGTTTCTCTGTGCCACTCGGCGCTGAAGACGTTCCTATCAGTTCTTTTAAGGATAATTTCCACAGCACGGCCTCTTTTATAAGCGTGGATAAAAATACCGGGAAGATGAATATTGCATTCCAGATTGTGCTGCCGGGCATGAATCTCGACCTGAGCCATGCTGGTAAAGGGCCTTCTCACGACTGGTTCTTCTTTTCGAGCTATAATACCGAGCAGGCCTATACGTTGCTGGAAGTAAACGCTTCGCAGAAAGATAAAGACTTTATTGTTGCCGTTAACTGGAAGAAGGCAGAAGAATATGCCAAAGCCGGTAAGGGCAGGAAAGTCAATGCACCGTATGCCCACAATACCTTCGATGAGCATAAACAAACTGCTACCTCTGTTATCGAAAATGAAGTGTTGTTATTAGATCCCAAAGATTGTCCCGATATGGTGTATATGATACCCTGTCCGAAATCTCCGCACGGTTGCGACATTGATCCATCCGGAGAATATATTGTCGGCAGTGGTAAACTGGCTGCGCTTATACCGGTATTCGCATTCAGTAAAATCACCAAAGCTATCAGCGATAAACAATTCGAAGGCGACTTTAAAGGTATCCCCATCATCAAATACGAAGCTGCTCTGTTCGGAGAAGTGAAGAAGCCCGGTCTTGGGCCACTTCACACGGAATTCGATGGCAGAGGCAATGCTTATACTTCCATGTTTCTTTCTTCCGAGGTGGTGAAATGGAGCCTTAAAGATCTCAAAGTGCTGGATCGGGCACCTACTTATTATTCCGTTGGGCACCTGATGATACCCGGAGGCGATACCAAAAAACCTGCAGGAAAATACCTGGTGGCGTACAATAAAATTACGAAAGACCGCTACCTGCCTACTGGTCCTGAGCTGGCGCAATCCGCCCAGCTGTATGACATTTCCGGCGATAAAATGCAGCTGATACTGGATTATCCTACCGTAGGGGAACCTCACTATGCCCAAGCATGTGCCGCTGGCCTGATCAGGGATAAACAGGTGAAGTTTTATGATATCAATAAAAACGGACACGATTACGTATCCCTTGGGGAGAAGAATGCCAAAGTAGTCCGCAAGGGCAACCGGGTTGATGTATACATGACCGCTATCAGATCGCACCTGGTGCCGGATAATATTGAAGGGGTATATGTGGGCGATGAAGTCTACTTCCATGTCACCAACCTGGAGCAGGACTGGGATATTCCGCATGGCTTTGCCATCAAGAACAATCCGAACGCCGAGCTGCTGATCATGCCGGGCGAAACAGTGACCATGAAGTTCATGCCTGATAAACAGGGTATCTACCCGTTCTACTGCACCGACTTCTGCTCTGCCCTGCACCAGGAAATGTCGGGCTACCTGCGCGTATCTCCCAAGGGCAGTAATGTTCCGCTGAAATTTGGCACCGGAGATAATATCCAAACTGTTGCAACAAAATAGTCTCATATAACCGGCAGCACACGATGTGCTGCCGGTTTCAAGCTGGATGTATGAAGCGATTATCTAATGCCGGACGTATCAGTATTCCTGTTGTGATATTCTTCCTGGCCACTTTATGGCTCTTCCCGATGTGGCGCATCGATCTGAGGGCCCCGCAGTACCCGGATGGTTTGACCATGCATATCTGGATCAATGATGTAAAAGGCGACGTACCAATTATCAACGGGTTGAATCACTATATTGGTATGAAAACAATCCATAAGGAAGACTTCCTCGAATTTAAATTCATGCCCCTCGCTATCCTGGGATTTATGGTAACAGGAGTATTCATCTATTTTTTCAGGAAGAAGACATTTTACTATATATGGGCCGTCCTATTCGTTCTTATTGCGATTGCTTCGTTTACTGATTTCTATCTCTGGGAATATAATTATGGGCATCACCTGGATCCGGCGGCACCAATAAAGGTACCGGGGATGTCGTATCAACCGCCACTGCTCGGCTATAAAAAACTGCTGAATTTCGAGGTGCTGTCGCAACCTGATGTTGCCGGATGGTTCTACTGTGCCGCCGGGCTAATACTGGTTTCAACTTCGTTCTATGAATGGAAAAAGAAATAACATGAGATATATCCGGTATGCAGCCACTGCATTTTTTTTATTGTTGATGAGTTGTCAGTCTGGATTAACACCTGTCGATTTCGGGCATGATGCCTGCGCTCACTGCAGGATGACCATTATAGACAAACGTTATGCTGCCGAGCTTATCACCGCTAAAGGAAAGGCCTTCAAGTTCGATGATATCATCTGCCTGCTGCAATACCAGGCTGCCACCGGCGCACAACCTGGTTCCCGGATTTTTGTTGCCGGGTATAATACTCCGGAACATTCCTTTATGGAAGTACAACATGCGCGCTTCCTTCATAACGAGTCCTACAAAACGCCTATGAATGGTAACTATGCAGCCTTTCCTGACACTTCTTCCCTGAAGGAAGGACAAGATCAAAAACTATTGAAATGGGACGACCTGCTTCGATTAAACCGCTGAAATATCTGCTCTGCCTTCTTTGGCTGATGAGCGGTAACCGGCACAGCCTTGCTGCTACCATCCATATATATCCCGGCCCCGGCGCTATTCATAATGCCATCAAAAAGGCGAAACCCGGCGATACGCTGCTACTGAATAATGGCAGGTACAACGAAAACAATATAGAAGTCCCCCTCAGGATAACCATCCGCGGGGTTGGGAAACCTGTTGTAGATGCCGCCGGTCAATATCCCGGATTTATTATCAGGGCCGACAGCGTTGTAGTAGAGAACATCCAGGTGCAGCATACCGGCCGCTCTTCGATTGCAGATATTGCCGCTATAAGGATAGTGGATGCAAAGAATGTGACCGTCAGCAACAATCGTATATATGAGAGTACTTATGGTGTATATCTCCAGAATGCGCACAGCTGCGTAGTACAGGGGAACCTCATACATACTGCCATGAAAGACGAGATCAATGGAGGCAACGGTATACATGCCTGGAAATGCTCCGGCCTCAGGATATCACGGAATAATATCTCCGGTCACCGCGATGGTATCTATTTCGAATTTGTAACCGATTCGAACATAGATGGCAACCTGTCGTACGATAATCAGCGTTACGGGCTGCATTTTATGTTCTCGCACCGCGACAGCTATACTGGTAATACTTTCCGGCAAAATGGCGCGGGAGTAGCGGTGATGTATAGCAAAAATGTAACAATGTATGGCAATACTTTCATTCAGAATTGGGGAGATGCTTCCTACGGATTGTTGCTGAAGGAAATTTCCGATAGCCGCATCGAACATAATCAATTCCTGAAGAATACCATTGGCATTTATTTAGAAAGCACCACCCGGGTAGACGTGCTCCGCAATCTTTTCCAGGATAATGGCTGGGCATTAAGAGTCATGGCCAGCTCCTCAGGCAGCCGGTTCGATGAGAATAATTTCATCGGCAATTCCTTTGATGTGGCTACCAACGGCACATTAGTAATGAACACCTTCAGTCATAATTACTGGGATAAGTATGATGGTTATGATCTGAACCGCGATCATATCGGCGATGTACCTCATTATCCCGTTAGCGTTTATGCTATTGTTTCAGAGAAGATTCCTCCTGCCATGATACTATATCACAGCCTGCTTACCAGTGTTATGGACCAGGTAGAAAAGGTGATGCCCAGTGTTATCCCGGATCAGTTAAAGGATGACTACCCCATGATGAAAAAATTACAACTATGATCCGCATCAGTCATTTAACGAAGTCATTTAAAAAATTCAAAGCGCTCAATGATATCAACCTGCAGCTGGAGCGGGGGCAAACCGTTTCCCTGCTGGGTCCGAACGGTTCCGGAAAGACTACACTGATCAAATCTATTCTGGGACTGGTTATTCCCGAAAAAGGTATGATCACGGTGAATGGTCAGCAGATCAGCTCCCATTGGGATTACCGCGCCAGGATCGGATATATGCCGCAGATAGGACGCTACCCGGAGAATATGTCGATCCGGCAGGTGTTTTCCATGCTAAAAGAAATCAGGAAAGACTGCCGTCATTACGACGAAGAACTGATCGAAAGCTTCGACTTACCATCATTCGATGGTAAACTGATGCGTAATCTTTCCGGCGGTACCCGGCAGAAGGTAAGTGCATGCCTTGCATTTCTCTTCTCCCCCGACATTCTTATCCTCGATGAACCCACTGCCGGCCTGGACCCCATATCAGCGGAACTGGTAAAAGAGAAAATCGCCCGGGAACGGGCTAACGGCAAACTGGTGATCATCACCTCTCATGTACTCAGCGACCTGGATGATATTACAAGCCATGTTGTTTACCTGCAGGAAGGAAAACTCATCTGCTTTGCCACCATAGATGAGCTGAAAAGATCAACAGGGCAGCGCCAATTGAGTAAAGTGATCGCCAATATGATGCAAACAAATTCATATGAGAACAATTATTAAATATATACTGATAGACCTGTTAAAAAACAGGACAGTGCTGATATACACTTTGGTATTAGCTGTACTGACCATTAGTATTACCGGCATGAGTGACAATATTTCCAAAAGTATGCTCAGCCTGTTGAACATCACGTTGTTGTTTGTTCCGCTGATCAGTATTCTCTTTTCTACCATCTATTTTTTCAATTCGGCAGAGTTCACGGAATTACTGCTGGCACAGCCTATCCGGCGTAAAACCATGCTGCTGGCGTCTTATGCGGGTATCGCCATTGCCCTGGGGCTGGCTTACCTCGTTGGTGTAGGCATCACTGTATGGATATTGTACCAGAGCCTTGCCGCAATGATCCTGGTTTTCAGCGGTTTATTGCTGACATTGATATTTGTATCGCTGGCGCTGCTTGTTTTTGTACTTTTCAGAGATAAAACAAAAGGTATCGGAGCCTCCATCATCATTGCCCTTTTTTTTACGCTATTGTTTGACGGACTGCTGTTAGCCTTTATTTTTTCTTTCAATGAATACCCCATTGATAAACCGCTACTGGCATTTATTTCCCTGAATCCCGTAGATCTGGCGAGAATATTAGTCTTGTTACAGCTGGATGCAGCTGTGATGATGGGATACTCCGGTGCGCTCTTCAAACAATTCCTGGGGTCTGTAACAGGTAGTATATATACCGGTATTTGTATGATAGGCTGGGCTATCATACCATTGCTGGCAGCGTTGTGGGTTTTCCGGAAAAAGGATATTTGACGGTAGAATATTTACTATCTGAAATTCCTTCCGCCATAGAATATCTTCCCGGGTTCCACCGTTGCCGCATCAGGTACCAGGTTACGTGCAGGCGCCATCAGGTGCCGCAGCATCGGGGATAAGTTATAACAACGTTGCACCACCACATGTATCACCTCTCCTTCTTTCTGTAGCTTTCCTTCCACCATGAGTAATTTGGATTGCAGGATTTCCCGCCGGTATTTGTCGAACAGTTGCTGAAATACCACCAGGTTGCAGCATCCGGTTTCATCTTCAATAGTGATAAAACAAACGCCCGAAGCAGTTCCCGGTCTTTGGCGGACCAGTACCAGTCCGGCTACCCGTACCGGCATACCATCACTGAGATGATCCAGCTCGCTGGCGGTAATAATATGCAGCATACTCAGTTTTTCCCGGACGAAGCTGACGGGGTGAGCTTTCAGCGACAAAGTAGTGGCGGCATAATCCTGGATAACATGCTCGGAGATGGTCATTTCAGGTAATTGTACCACTGCTTCAGTGGTACTCTCCGAAGGCTGGCCGGTATAAATGCCTGTGGGCCTGTCTTCCAGGGCACTCACCTCCCACAATGCCTGGCGGCGGTCGAGCCCCATAGAGCGAAAGGCATCCGCATCCGCCAGTTTTTCCAGGGCGATTTGCGGCACCCCGGCATCCCGCAGCTCCTGCACATATTGGTATCCGGCCGGTGTGGAGGTACGTCCGGCTATCAGCATTTGCATATCCTCTTCTTTCAGTCCTTTCACCTGGCGGAAACCCAGGCGTAGCGCGCAGTATTTATCCACTTTCTCTTCCAGTGTATTATCCCAGCAGGATAGATTTACATCTGCAGGACGTACCGTAACGCCATGCTTCCTCGCATCGATGACCAGCTGCGCAGGCTGATAGAAGCCCATTGGCATGCTGTTCAGCAATGCACAGGTGAATACATCATGATAGTGGCATTTGAGCCAGGCAGATACATATACCAGCAGTGCAAAGCTCACGGCATGGCTTTCCGGGAATCCGTAGCTGCCGAAGCCTTCCAGCTGCTTGAATACCCGTTGCGCAAAATCAGCCTCATAGCCATTTTTCAGCATGCCGTTCATGAACTTTTCTTCAAACTGGCTCACCTTACCTTTTGCTTTGAAAGTAGCCATGCTGCGGCGAAGTGCATCTGCTTCCGTAGGGGTAAAGCCAGCTGCATCAATAGCGATACGCATCGCTTGTTCCTGGAACAATGGCACGCCCTTCGTTTTATACAAAATCGCTTTCAGCTTATCTGAAGGGTATACTACATCCTCTTCGCCGTTACGCCGCTTCAGATAAGGATGTACCATGTCTCCTTGTATAGGGCCCGGCCGCACAATCGCCACTTCGATCACCAGGTCATAAAAGTTCTCCGGCCTTAATCTTGGCAGCATAGATTGTTGTGCGCGGCTTTCGATCTGGAATACACCGATTGTATCTGCATGGCTTACCATTTCATACACGGCCTTATCATTTCCAGGGATATTGGCCAGCGTAAACTCCTGCTTATGGTGATCCCGCGCAAGGTCGAAAGCCTTACGGATACAGGTGAGCATCCCCAGGGCCAATACATCTATCTTCAGAAATCCTAATGCTTCTATATCATCTTTATTCCATTCGATGCAGGTACGGTCTTCCATACGTGCATTCAGAATGGGGCACAAATCCGACAACTTACCCTGTGTGATCACGAAGCCGCCGGTATGCTGCCCGAGCTGCCGGGGGAAGCCAACATAGGCATCCGTCAGCTCCAGCACTTTCCGCATGTAAGGATCTGTATCGTCTACATCAAACTGTTCATCTGAGTGACCACGTATGGAGGCCGACAGGCGGTTGACCATATCTACCGAAAGGCCCATAGCCTTTCCCACATCGCGGATGGCTCCCTTCTGATGCACCTGCGTAACGGTAGCCACGATGGCGGTTCTGTCGCGGCCATATTTCTGATAGATATATTGTATCACTTCTTCCCTGCGCTCGTGCTCAAAATCCACATCTATATCGGGCGGTTCATTCCTTGCGGACGACAGGAACCGTTCAAACAGCAGATCGAATTCTTCAGGATTCACAGAAGTAACCCCAAGGCAATAGCAAACAGTGGAATTAGCTGCAGACCCGCGCCCCTGGCAGAGGATATGCTGCGATCTGGCGAAACGCACAATATCGTGTACGGTGAGAAAGTACGCAGCATAATTCATCTCTTTAATAAAATCCAATTCGTATTTTATAATCTCTTTCGTCTTTTCAGTAATAGTATCTCCAAACCGCTGCTCCGCACCTTTCCACGTGAGCATCTCCAGTTCTTCCTGCGGAGTACGGCCATCGGTAGTGAGTTCCTCAGGGTATACATATTTCAGTTCATCGAGGGAGAAACGGCAGGCGGCCGCCACTTCCTGTGTGCGGGCTATCGCTTCCGGATACTGGCGGAATAAGCGCAACATTTCTTCTTTCCGCTTGAGGTAACGTTCCGCATTCTCATGCAGGCGAAAACCGGCGGTTTGTATTGTGCATTTTTCCCGGATACAGGTCAGTACATCCTGCAGCTCGCGACGTTCAGATTCATGATAGTGCACGTCGTTCATGGCTATCAGCGGCACTTTCAGCTGCGCAGCCAATTCCGACAGGCGGTAAAGTTTCTTGAGATCATCGCCCTGATAAGAACGGATCGCGCCGAGGTAGAGCTCTCCGCCCAAAGCAGCCCTGTATTCCCGCAGGGCTATCCCAAAAGCCGGATCCAGTTCGAAGTAGCTGTTCAGGGCTGCCGGAGGTATAGCAATGAACTTCATGCCTTCAGCATGTTCGAATACGTCCGCTTTATACAGGTGACATTCACCTTTTTCAGCACGGAGGTTTCCTTTGGTCAACAGGGCGGAAAGCCGGCCATACGCTTCGCGGTTTACCGGATACGCCAGCAACGACGGGCCATCCAGCAGATCCAGCCGGCAGCCGGGGATAATACGTATCCCTTTGTCTTTTGCCGCCACATGTGCCCGTACAATACCCGCCAGCGTATTACGGTCGGTGACAGCAATTTCAGTATAGCCATAGGCGTTAGCCCGTTCCACCAGCTCTTCCGGATGGGAAGCTCCCCTGAGAAAACTGAAATTAGTAGTTACCTGCAGCTCCGTATATTTCATGACCTATATCTTTTATGCAAAAAAACCATGGATAAACCAGCTGGCAGGATTATCTTCACTGTAGTGTCCGAGCCTGAACAACCAGTAGCGCGCGCCCGCTTCATCTTCCACCACATAATAATCCCGGTGCTCCCCGTTTTCCAGCCACCACTCGCTGTTAATCCTTTCCGGCCCATCTGCTTTTTTCACGGTATGCAGTTGCTGCTTATACCTGAACAGCATGGGCGGATAATCCGGTATAGGAGCGGTTACCTCTATCGGTTCCGGTTTGCGAAGCAGTCGTACCGGCCGGGGCCTGTCTGTACGCCAGCTGGCGCCCGGCTTTTCATCGAGCGAAGCCGCCGGTTTAACAGAACGCTCCGGCCAGTGATGCTCATCGGGCAGATAACGGCAGATCATCCCCGTGCCTATGCGGCCTTCCACTCGGTCGAGCAATTCCGCGATGGCATCGGTTCCGGCGATACCTCCTATGCTCCACAGCTGTTCCTGTGCCGGCGTAAATGTTTCAGTTACCGGAGCTGTTAGTACAAACAGCTCAATACCCAGCTCCGGTGCGATCGCTGATATTTTCTGTTCAAATAATTTCAACAGGTGCTGCCTGTTGTGTGAAGCACGGGTAGTACCAATCGTTATCTGCTGGAAGTTACCATCTACCCGGTAGCATTTGAACACAGCAGTACGAAGTCCCCGGCCTTCTTTGAGCAGCCGGCCGCAAATCGCATCCAGCAAGCGTTCCAGCGCTATTTCTATACCTGTGCGGGTAAGGATAGGTTCCAGGCAGGGCAATCTTTCCTGGAATGGTACAACAGGTTCCAGTGGCTCCAGTATCTCCGTTTCGAAACCAGTAGCCTGATCGAGCCGGGTGAGCAGTGCTGCCCCAAAACGGCGGCGTAATGCCGAGCGTTGCAGGTAGATAAAGCTACTTACCTGGCAAAGGCCCAGTTTCTGCAACTTCTCCACCACCACGGGTTCCAGCCGCAGCGCCGCAGGCGGCAGCGACAGCAGGGCATTTGTTTGTTGTTCGGGAGGGATCACCTGCAGCCCATTTCCAAGGTGCGCGAATGCCCAGGCAGTACCAACTGTATCGGCCATGGCAGTACGTACCAGGTAGCCCATAGAAGTTAAGCGTGTAGTGATTTCCGTTAGATAAGGCTGTTCTCCGCCCCAGAGATGCGCACAACCACTCACATCCAGCAACAGGCCATCCGGCGGATCAATGGCCGTAACAGGTGTATACCGGATACACCAGTGTCCGATTGCCGTCAGTAACCTGACCGGCAGCCCGGGAATATCATCGAGCACCTGCAAGGCGGGGTATACCGCCCTGGCATCAGCTACCGGCATCCCTGTAGTGATGCCCTGTTGCTGAGCTGCCACGCTGGCAGCTGTGATCATCATCCGGCCGTGATCAGGCGCCGCCAGCACGAAAGCAGTATCTTTCAATGCCGGCTGACGGCGGATGAACCAATCCGTCAGTAACCGGGGAAACCATATGGCTACAAAACGACGGCTCATACTAGCCTATTTTTCGTGCAAACGAAGGCACTACCTGTTCATATGCTGCAGCTATCTGTACATCCGGTGCTGATACTGCCGCTGATTCGTATGTTGGTTGGAAACGGCCTGCCACCCATTCCATCTGCCATATGCCCGGCCTGCCATTCCGGATCTTCTGCAGCTCCACCTGCCACCTGGGAAAACCTACTCCGGGCAAACCATCTTCCAGCACGCTCGCCAATGGTGCAATCTGCCAACGCGCCACGCAGGCGGTAGTACCGATATTACGGGGCTGGTTACGTAATATTAAACCGGTAACCCGGCTTTTCTCCACTGCCAGCTGTAACCTTCTTGAAGCAGTGAAACTAAGCTCCCTCACTTCTCCCACCACTGCGGCCACGCCATCACAACGAAGGGCTTCTTCTACTATCCATAAGGCATCTGCTTCTCCCTTAGGATATATAAAAATGATCCTGTCGGGCGATACACCAAAATATTTCATAGCAGGAGGAAAAAGCATTCCGGTAGTACTGACCCAGATACTTACCCCGCCACGCTGCATCAGGTTCCCCAGCAACCCTCCGATAAACCCGGAAGTAGCAGCGGCCTGCTCAGCACCTGCACTCACAAACTCATGTACAGCTCCTACCGGGAAAACACCTCCTGGAAAGGCCATCCTCACCGGCCCAAGCCCCATTTCCACCACGTCATCATCCTGTGGCTGCCGGTGCCCCTGTAATAACAGGATATCCTTTTGAAGCCGGCTGATGATCTCATCTCTGCTCGACGCCATGAAATACTAATATTTTTAGCAATTATACTAATTATATTAGGATTATACAAAAAAGTTTTTGGTGATTATTTTGTATTCCCCAGGCTTAGAATATACTGGTCCAGCTGATCATCTTTCGACAAACCCAGCTTCTGCTTAATACGGTACCGGGCCATGCGTATGCTTTTGGCTTCTATGCCCAGGCGCACCGCTATTTCTTTATTGGAGAGCCCCATGAGGATATAGGAGCAGTATTTCAGATCCAGGCGGGTCAGGCCATTTTGGGCTTTTTGTTGCAGCTGGGAAAAAAATTCGGGGTGTATTTCCGAAAGATCTGATTTCAGGGCTTCGTAGTCTTCATCCAGCCGGCGGTCTTCATTGATGATACGGTCCATTTGACGGAGGATACCGCTGTTGTTTTGCTCGCTGGTCAGTTTATCGCGCAGGCTCAGGAGCAGACCGCTTTTCTCCTGCGCCCGCAGGGTGCCGGCCAGCAGTTCTTTCTGGAGGAGTTGCTGCCTCTCCTGCAACAGCTGCTGTTCTACCTGCATACGGGCAGCTTCTTCTTCTCTCAACCTGGCTTCCAGCTCAGATTGCAAGGCCGCATCTTCTTTTTCCTTTGCCAGTCTTTTTTGTACCTGCTGTGCAGCTTTCAGCCGGAAATGATATGCCCGGAAAAGGAATACCAGCACCAGCAAACAGGCGATGATCAGGCATATATAGAAGAAATTAAGCTGCTTATTAAACGCTGCCCGCTGTTCCAGCGCCGACAATGCCTGTTCTTTCTTATCAGATTCGTACTGGGCTGCCAGTTTGTTAATATTAGCCAGTTTACTTGCATTGAAATAGGCCTTATCGTATTTGACATAGTCTTTGTAGTATTGCAGGGCCTTCACCGGGTTGCCGCTTTTTTCAGCGACCCGCGACAGTGCACTCAGCATACGGGCCCTGGTAAAATCGCTGGAGGCGGAGTCTTCATCGGCGCGGGAAAGCCCCATCAGTAATGTTTTCTCGGCCTCCGCATACTTCCCTTCTCTTATAGCGTATTCACTCAGGATACCATAGCAATTGGCTACCACTTCCGGGTAACGCGATTTCCAGGCGATGTCCAATGCCAGATTTATATATTTAACTGCACTATCTTTATAAGCTACCGGATAAAACTCAAAATATATATCCCCATTATTCAACGCAGCTACTGCTGCAGTATTCCGGAACACCAGCCGCCCCTTTTGCTCTTCTGCCACCTGCAGGCACCGGCCATTATAATAAAGTGCCGAATCCAGCATGTTGCGTTTAGCCGGATCGGCACGGAACTGTTCCAGAAACCAGTTCCCGCGGGCCTGCCAGGCCCGGCATATATCGTCAGGGTCTTTACTTTTCAGTGCCGTCTGCCAGCTAAGCTGTATGTATTTATTATAATTACTGATATCGTGATTACTCCAGTAAATGCCTGCGATATAGTAATAGACCAGGTTTTCGTAGTTGTAGTCGTTGCCGTTTTCCAGGTAGTGCAACGATTTCAGCAGGCTGTTCATCGACTGATCATATTTCTCATATGATGATTCCAGCATGCCTTTCCGCAGCCATACAAACCCCTTCACAGTTTGGTTACTGGTCCGCTCCGCATACCATAACGCACTGTCGATCGCATTGTGTACTGCCGCATAATCCTTCACTTCCATATACAGGTACGCCAGCGTGCCATAAGTAAATGCCTTATACTGCCCGTCTTTCAACGATGCCCCCAGTACCAGTGCCTGCTGTTCCAGGTTAATCGCCATTCGTATATCCTGGTAAAACAATGCTCTCGCCAGCTTCGCCGTCGTCATCATACGATCTTCCGGCCGCACTTCCATCGTCAGCGCATGCCTGAGAGAATCTATGAGCACTGACTGGGCAAAAAATTGCCCCGGCCACAAACTTATTATTAAAACAAGAAGCGTGTTACGTAGATGCCTGGCTTTCGTCATGTTGCAAAAATAACTGTTCTGACGGATTCCATCTACATACATATATATAATAATAAATTCATAAACAAATAATTATAAACAAATAACAAAAACCGTAGACGCTTTGTAGACTCCTTTTTTTCGGCTGGTAGCTGCTCTGTAGTACCTCAAAATTAGTTGGAGGAGGATAGGGCTCCTACTTTTGTAAGCACATAAAAACCAAAAACTATGACAAACAGAACACTCGCCATTATCAGTTACATTACCCTTATCGGGTGGCTTGTTGCTTATCTTGAATACAGGAAAAGCACGGACCGGAGCCCATTGGTTCGTTATCACCTCGGCCAGAGTCTGGGCCTCATGATTGCTTCCGTTGTGCTTGGTCTTGCCGTTGGCATTGTTACCTCTATTGTACCCGCCCTTTCTACCATTCTGATGGCTGCCGGCCTGATTCCATTGATTTTAGCCATATTCGGTATTATTGCCGCTAATAATGAATCTACCAGCCCGGTTCCGGGAATCGGGAAAATTTTCGAAGGGAAGTTTGGTTTTATAAATCAGTAGTCATGCGAACAAGTAATATATACCGGCTGCTGCTGTTAACCATCCTGTGTTGCGTCGGCGCTGTTCGCCTGATGGCCCAGGAGCCGCCTCTTGCAAAGATGAAGATGATCATCAATGATCTTACCGGTAAGCCGCCGGCGGAATATGAGCTGCAAACCTGCAGCTGGTCCGTAACGCAACGGGCCGACTTTGATGGCAGAGATAAAGGAGGCACCCCGCAGCAGGGAAGTATCACTATAATTCTCTCCTTCAATAAGGATAAACGAATCCTGCAATGGGCTGCCGATCCCGCTCATTCGCTCAGTGGAAAGCTCATTTCTATTGACACCACTGGCAAAGTTCAGCGGGAAATTGTTTTTAAAGGGGGCAAAATACGCTCTATGGCTGCCAATATGAGCGTGCTCAATGACTTTGGCAATAACCTGGAACTTTATATGGATCTTGAGCAGGAAATGCTGGTGGATGGCGTGCCATTCAAATTGAAACTTACGAATTAACAATAACGCTATGGCCTGGTCCAGAAGAGGTTGGGATTATTAGTGAGGTAATAGGTGGATTTCATATCCTTATGCTTTTCTTCCCAACCTTTCTGGTTTAGGGCATCCAGCGGAACCAGCTCTATATATTCCAGTTGCTTGCCGGCTGCGTAGGTTTCAGTATCATATTGACTGAACACTGCGCAACGCAGACGGTACAGGTTCTTGGCCATATAATTATTCAGATAGCCTTCCACTGTTTGCGAATTTTTCCGGTTCCAGTTGGCATCCGGATTCAACAATAAAGGTTGTCCGCTGATCAACCGTTCTCTCACTTCCTTCAGTCCCAACAGTTCTCCTTTCTCATCCATGACATAAGCTCCGAAAGTAGGATCCATCCATACCCATTTTTCCTGTTCCGGCAGATATACCATGTCGATGACATGACAATCCTCGAATTTCAGTTCCCGGGGCATACAGGTGACAAAGCGTGACTTGTAGCCCATGGCCAGGTAGCATTCATTCAGCACAGTAGCCATCATACGGCAATTCACGCCACGCTGCTCCCGCTGGCAGATACTGATAATATCCGGTGCATTAAGCAGTTTGGGATTATCGCTGCCTCCATCGTGCCGGATCACCTGGTGCACCCAGTACATGAGGTTGATCACTTTGGAGGCATCATTTCCTGTTCCTGCAATAGAATCCAGTTTCAGGGTTTGGCGGAGCTTTTTCAGGTGTTCATCATCCGCCGGCTGATATGAAAAGGCAGGCAGGCCTTGTTTGTCTTCATAACTATATTTCTTCCCGTTCCTCAGTTTCTCCAGATAAGGCACTACACAACGGATCTGTGTGAAAGCCGAATCCCGGCCATTCAGCAGGATGCAAAAATTGTATTCCTGATTCCTTTTGGTGTGAAATGTAATGCTATCCTGATCTGTGTAGAACGTTATTTTCCTTCCTGAGGTAACATAAACATCCGGGCGTGTTGCCGGCACGATAGTCCAGACATTCCGGTTGTAATGGCCATCGTCGCGGATACTTACCAGTGAAGATGCAGCTTTGATCAAAGGCAGTTGGGTTTGGGAGAAGGCCGACGCAGATAGTCCTACCAGGGCTACAGCCAGTTTGAAGGCATTTTTCATATTATCGCGGGTTATTTTTTTATTAAAGACGATCCATTGTTGAAAAAGTTGCAATTTTTTTCAACTATTTTAAGACAATTGTTAACTGCCGATAACTTAAAATGCCGTTAACATTGGAATCATAAATTCGGGCATTAACACCCCGTATATGATGAGCATTATAATTCTGTCTTGTGTTAACGTCCAAACCTGTATTGCTATTTATTTGTTCAACATCCTGCGGCCCAGGGACAAATTCGGGAATACCCTGAATGCTTTTATGATCATTCTTGGTATTCACCTGACGATCAAGTTATCCCTGCTGCTGGTGTTGAAAAGTGATTTTCTGTATAACAACAACTCCACCGGATTTGGAGTGGCATACGGGCCATTGCTGTATATCATCACTCGCTTCCATCTTGGTAAGGAGGTACGTTTCCGTATGCTGTTACTTCATATGCTGCCGTTTGCGCTGTTTACCCTGGTATTTTTGGTGAACAGTGCCGGCTACCTGAGAGGTATTATTGCACCGGGCTTTATCAATACCTGTTCTATTGTTTACCAATTGGTAGCCGCCGTGTCGCTGATCGTTTACCCGTTGGTGTCGCAACGTTTGCTAAACCGGCAGGCCGTTTCCAGCGATCCAACGGTATCGCACCAACGTAAACTGCTGATATCCATTATCCGTATTATGCTTACCGGTATGTTGCTGGGCATACTGGGTATTACAGCCTATTATGTCAAAACCGGCAGCTGGCAGCTTAATTTCTGGATACTGCCTTATGTCTGTTTCGGTATATTACTGCTTCAGATATTGCGGTATAAAATTGAAACCGGTATAATAGAACAGGGGCTGCTGGAAGTACCCACCCTTGTTATTAATGAAAAGGCTACAGAGATGTTGCCAGGCAAACAATACCGGAAATCCGCGCTGGATGAAGAGATGATGGATACTTATGAAGACTGTCTCAAAAAATTTATGGAAAAAAGCAGGATCTGGCTGGAACCTGAATTATCACTGGAAGATCTTTCTGAGCGGGTAAAAATACCCAGGCATCATATTACGCAATTGTTAAATGAGCGGCTGAAGAAAAACTTCTATGTATTCATCAATGAATACCGGATTGCAGCTGCTGTTACAAAATTGAAAGATCCATCGCTGGATATTAATATACTCTCGCTCGCCTATGATTGCGGGTTTAATTCGAAATCATCTTTCAATAATTATTTTAAAAAAATAACAGGGCTTACACCATCTGAATACAAACGTACTGAACAGCACAACATTACCATAACAATTCCGTAAGAATTAGGTAACATCCAATTTTCCTGATAAATATTTGATAATCAATACCATGTAATTAGGAAGACGTATAAGCCATCGGGCTTGCACCTGATTTCGACCTTCCCATGTGGCTTTGTCGTAATAGTTCACCTGCCTGTTCATTTTTGTGGACGGTACCTATTTCAACTATTACTCAAACCAAATGAAAATGAGATTATCAACTTTACGCAGTGTATTTCTCTTTTTATGGCTGGCCTTTGTGTTTATCGCAGGCGATGCCATTGCGCAGGAAAGAATAATCAAAGGCAAAGTATCAGCGGCCGACGGAGGTCCTGTGCCCGGCGCCAGCATCCGCGAAAAAGGCAGGAATGGCGGTGCTTTTACAGATGCCAACGGCGAATTTACCATTAAAGCCAGTAGTCCTGCTGCCATACTGGTGATAACCTATGTAGGTTATGTACCCCAGGAAATCAGTGCCGGATCAGCATCCGGTTTTAATATTGTGTTACAGGAAGATAACAAACGCCTGGACGAAGTAGTAGTAACGGCCATGGGTATACGGAAAGAGGTAAAAAGACTGGGCTACTCTGTACAGGAAGTTAAAGGATCGGATGTAACGAAAGCGCGCGATGCCAACCCTATCAACGCATTGAGCGGAAAGGTGGCTGGTCTTACGGTAGGCGCCAACCCGGAAATGCTGGGACGTCCGGAGATCGTGCTTCGCGGCAGTAAAGACCTGCTCTTTGTAGTAGACGGTGTACCTATCAACTCCGATACCTGGAACCTTAATCCTGATGATATCGAATCCTATTCTGTACTGAAAGGCGCTAATGCCGCAGCGTTGTATGGTTTCAGGGGTATCAACGGCGCTATTGTGATCACTACCAAGAAAGGCAGTAAGAACCAGAAAGGCTGGCAGGTGGATGTTAACAGCAGCACCATGCTGGAAAAAGGTTTCCTGGCGCTGCCTAAGATCCAGGAAGAATATGGCCGCGGTACTACGTTCAAATACAGCTACGGCGATCGTTTGTACGACAACAGCCAGCGTTTGCCGGAATGGGGCCCGCACTTTGAAGGACAGTCCGTGAAGCAATACGACAGTCCGTATGACCCGACCACCGGCATCAGAACGGCCACTCCTTGGCTGGCCCGCGGGAAAGATAATTTCAAGCGTTTCATGGAAACAGGCGTACTCAATACGAATAATATATCGCTGTCTTCTTCCAACGACCGTTCTGATATCAGGATCTCACTGTCGAACATGAATCAGAAAGGCATGAACCCCAACACCAAGCTGCATAGCTATTCCCTGGCCATCAATGCCGGTTATAAGCTGACAGAAAAACTGAGAGTGGAAGCAAGCGCCAATATCAACAAACAATATTCGCCCAATATCCCGGATGTAAACTATGGTCCTAACTCTTACATCTACATGTTCCAGGTGTATGGCTCTGCAGATTACAACATCGACGATCTGAAAGATATCTACAAAGGCCCTATGGGCGTGCAGGATCTGATGCCTTACGCACAGGAATATGGCCGTGAGAACAGTGCCTGGTTTATTGCAAAGAAATGGTTACGTGGTCATGATAAAACTGACATCAACGGTTATGTGAAAGCCAGTTATAAGATCAGCGACGCCTTTGATCTGAGCCTCCGTACGCAGGTTACCACCTGGAATCAGCTGAGAACAGAGCAGGTACCTTCCGGAACTAACCTGAACACCTACACGCCATGGTACTATTTCGGCTGGTATGGTGACTACAGAGAAGACAAAAGGAATCTATTTGAGAACAACACCGATCTGATCCTGAACTTCGACAAGAAAATGGGCCGGTTCAATGTAACAGCCCTGGCAGGTACCAGTATGCGGTCGTTCAATTATAACTCCTCCTGGGCTACCACCAAAGCCCTGGCTGTTCCGAATGTATATGTGCTGACCAATTCAAAAGAGCAGTACTCTCCTTACACCTGGAACTCCAAAATGCAGGTGTACAGCGGCTTCTATTCGTTTGATGTGTCTTATGACCACTATCTGACCTTATCGCATACCGGCAGGGTGGATCGTATATCCACACTGGCAGATGGATACAACACCTTCTACTATCCATCTGTATCACTTAGTTCTGTTATCAGCGACTATACCAGTTTGCCGGCATTCATCTCTTTGCTGAAAGTACGCGGGTCATACGCAAACGTAAAAGGAGCCCTCACCTCTCCTACTATCCCTTCCGCCTATACGCAGATCACCGGCAAGAGCACCAACTCCCTGCTGGGATATGGCACAGACTTGTATACCGCTTACGATGGCCCCACTTATGCCAACCAGATGGCATACAGCCTGGCCAACTATTATAACAACCAGCCTTCAGTAGATTTCTCCGGTACCATCAGCAATGCCACCCTGAAGCCATTCTCTGTTTCCTCTTATGAGGCGGGCGTAGACCTGCGGTTATTCGGCAACAGACTGGGCGCTGATTTCACATACTTCACCAGTCTGAACGGGCCACAAATATTTCCATTAGCCTTACCATCATCCACCAGCTATAGTGCGCATAACGTAAATGCGATCACCACACGGAAACGCGGCTTTGAGGTATCACTGAATGCAACGCCGCTGAAAAGCGCTAAAGGACTGAACTGGGATCTGTCGATGAACTACGCTACCTATAAAGAAACACTCAATGAAATAGGCGCCGGTGAAGATGTAGTTAACCTGAACAACCACAACTACAAGAAAGGAGAAAGACTGGATGCTATTTACGGGCCTGGCTTCGTACGGGATGGCAACGGCAATATCATCTATAGCGGCGGGTTACCCCTGCGTGCACCATCCGATATCAGCAACAACACCTTCCTCGGATACGCCAACCCTGATTTTACTTTCGGCTTCAGCAACCGGTTTTCCTACCGCAATTTTTCGCTGAGCTTTCAGATCGATGGCCGTATTGGTGGTAAGATCTACGACGAAGTATACAAAGACGGGATGAATGGCGGTACCGCATGGGAAAGTGCACACGGTGCATTTGGAGATTCACGCCTCGTTGAATGGCAATCTACTAAAAATGGTACCGTAGCGCCAACAGGCAACTATGTAGCTCCTGGTGTAAAGATCAAGTCGGGTACGCCGCAATACGAAGGTGGTAAGATCACCAATATGAAAGATCTGCAGTTCGAAGCAAACGATGTGGCTACTACTGTACAAACCTTCATTTCCTCCGGCATAGGTAACGTGAACGAATACTGGATGACCGACCGTTCTTTCGCCAAACTGCGGGAAGTTAGTCTTGGTTACACCCTTCCGGCAAAGCTGCTGGCCAATCAGAAGCTCATTAAGGCAGCTACCTTCTCCTTAGTAGGCAGGAACCTTTTATACTGGGCTAAGCGCAAGGATATTGACCTCGACCAGTTTGCTTCCGGCTACAATGATACTGACCGCTCACTCGGCAACGGGGGTATTCTGCAGAGCATGACAGCCAGAAGATTCGGCTTTAACATCAATCTTAGTTTCTAATCATTCAAGTCATTTATTATGAAGTTATCATTCAAATATATGGCAGTGTCGCTGCTGATAAGCTTATCCGTCATCACCGGCTGCCAGAAGGGCGATCTGCTCTCCAATCCCAATGTGACACCGGCTAATTCTATTGTAGCGGTTTCATTGCTGCTCAACCATGTCACTGCCAACCTGATGAGAGAGGAAGAACCGGTTATCTCCACCGTTTACCGGTATAATCAGAATATCGTTTCCAACTACTCTTATTATTTCGGCAGTAATTCCTACAACTGGTCTAATACCAATCATACCTACGATATGATACGCTATTGCAACCAGATGGAAATACAGGCTGCCAGGCAGTATAACAATACCACGAACGTATACTTTGCGTTGAGTAAGTTCTTTAAGGCATATGCCTACATCTGGCTGACACAGCGTGTTGGTGATATTCCCATGTCGCAGGCAGGCGATGTCAACAACCTGACACCGGTATATGACAAGCAGCACGATGTTTATAAGAACTGTCTTGCCCTGCTGGACACTGCCAACACGATGTTCGGTAATCTGACCACCGCCAACAACATTTCTTCCAAAGTAGATGCCAACGGAGATATCTTCGGATTAACTTACCTGCAATGGCGTAAAGTGATCAATACTTACCGGTTGAGAATATTGATCAGCCTGAGCAAGAGAGCAGACGACAATGCTGATCTGAATATCAAAACACAGTTTGCAGCTATTATCAATGATCCGGTGAAATACCCGGTGATGGCTTCTACCGACGATAACATGATATACCGTTATACCAGTATCACGCTGTATCCGCCTAACCGCTCCGGGAATGCACCGTATAATAACTGCGCCAATATCAGCAAAACATTCTTCAGCGTTACCGCTGCGTATAAGGATCCCCGTACTTTTGTGCTGACTATACCGGCTCCGGTCCAGCTGGCAGCAGGAAAACAGGCAGGCGATTTCTCTGCTTATGTTGGAGAAGACAATGCCAGGTCGCAGGGGTTAATGTCGAACTTTTCCGCAGATGGGAAGTATTCATCGCTCAGCTTTAACAGGTATATGTCATCGTCTACCGGCACCAATGCAGAGCCATATGTATTGCTTGGTTATCCGGAGTTGTGTTTCAATATTGCGGAAGCAGCGTATCGTGGCTGGATCAGCGGTGTGAATGCGGGCGACTGGTACCTTAAAGGTATCAACGCTTCGCTGAACTGGTACGGGCTGAAACAGGGACAAACAGTCACCATCGGCAACGTAGACGGGTCTAAACCGAACATTGGTACTGCTACCATCGATATCAATACTTTCCTCGCAGATCCCAACGTAGCCTATGATCCGACTAAAGGTCTTACTCAGATACTGACGCAAAAGTATGTGGCCTTTTTCATGAACTCAGGCTTCGAAGCTTACTACAACTGGCGCAGGACCGGCGTGCCGACGCTAAGTCAGGGTGGCGTGGGAATAGGCACCGCCAACAATATGATCCCGCTGCGCTGGGAATATCCCCAGGACGAGATCAACTATAACAAGAGCAACTACAATGATGCTATCACCAGTCAATTTGGTGGAACGGACGATGTTAATGGAAAAATGTGGCTTATAAAATAGTCTTTAGCTTTTAGACTTTAGCCTTTAGTTAAATGCAGCGAAGATGATGTTATATTAATCTTCGCTGCATTTAACTAAAGGCTAAAAGCTAAAGGTTAAATACGCTACTACTATAAATGGAACGACTTTTTCATATTAGTACCGATCCGAAAATAGCGGTTTTCGAGCCGCGGCCTGCCTCTTTTTATCCGGAGCATGTATTGCGGCGTGCGGTATTTGCAATCTCTGATAGTTTGTTGCATAACTATCTGTTGCCGAGGAATTGTCCGAGAGTAGCTTTTTATGCAGGCCCGGAAACGTCAGAAAAAGACAGTGCACAATTTCTGGGGGCTGGCACAGCCACGCATGTAGTGGCGGTGGAATCGGCCTGGCTAAAGCAGATACAGCAGGCGATCATCTATTGTTATGAATTTCCGGTAGAATCATTTTATTTATTTGATCACGTTGCGGGATACTATGTATCACAGCTGCCGGTGACGCCGATTTCCGTCAGGCCTGTTTATAATGTGATGGAAGAAATGCTGAAACGGAATGTGGAATTGAGGTTTATGCCTTCCCTTACCAGGCTGGCAGATGCAGTAAGATCGTCGACCCTGCATTTTTCACTGATCAGGATGCAATATGCGAAACCTTGAGATTGCCGGCTAACGGTAACCCATCTACGTAAGGATACGCAATACCTACTACTAATCGAGGAACAATTTCATGCCTTCATGTGTTGAGTGAAATCCGAGATTCTCATAAAACCGGATCGCATCATGACGGCTCTTATGAGTAGTCAGCTGAACGATGTGAGCACCTTTTTCCCTGGCGCGTTCCATTACATAGGCGAACATTTGCTTACCGATTCCCTGGCCACGATATGCTGAATGGGTTCTTACAGCTTCCACCTGCGCGCGGATACCGCCTTCGTAAGACAGGCCCTGTATAAAAGTGAGCTGAAATGTACCTACCACCTCCCCGTTCAATACGGCTACTGTCAGCTCCTGGTTGGAATCATTACTGATCCTGTCGAATGCGGGCAGATATTTATCCAGGGTATTGCTTTCCCTGGCGGTACCTAGTTTATCGTCTTTCAGCATATCGATAATATCTTTCAGATCTTCTTTTGTGGCAAGCCGGAATTTCAGTGCTGTCATGGTTTCGTTATTATATGCGAATGTAAGAAATAGCTTTTAGCTAAAAGCTATTTCCAATTTTTCCCTTAATTTTGCCAAAATCTTACGGGGGCCATAGCCATTCGTACTAACCCAACGGTATAATAAACATATGACACGTTCTTTTGTATGCAGATCTTTTGTCGCATCACTGGGGTTGATGCTGGTATTTCAGTACAGCCATGCCCAGTTTGGTGGTATTCTTAAAAAAGCGCAGGATAAACTGGAGCAGAAGGCTAATGACGCCATCGATAAAACCGTTTCCGGCAAGGACAAAAACGTTACTACCACTGCTGATGCCGGAGCTGGTGCCAACACAGGTAAAAAGCGCATCTCGATGGGTGCCGGTTTCGATTTTAAAGCCGGAGACTCTGTGATGTATGCCAGTAACTTTGAGAAGTTCAGCACGGGCGCTATGCCTAATACCTGGAAAACCAATGGTAGCGGGCAACTCGTAAAGTCAGGAGAAGTAGCCGGCACCTGGCTGGAATTGCAGCCCAGCGCTACGTACAAACTGGCGCAAAACTACAAACTGCCCCAGAACTTTACAGTGGAGTTTGACCTGCTGACCAGCTGCGAAAAAATCACTGATATCAGCCCTGTACGTTTCGGCTTTGCAGAAACCAACAGTGTTGGTAACTTCAATGACGGCGATATTGCGCATACGGAGCTGGAGTTCTACAATGCCAACAAAATCACCAGCTTTGCCGGCCCGGCGGATAAGTATATCAGTACAGAGTATGACCTTACCCGTTATGCCAATGATAAACTGCATGTATCCATTGCAGTAAATGGCGATCAGATGAAAGTATATCTCGATAAAACCAAAGTACTCGATACAAAGATGTTCAAACAGGATGTGCGTAAATACTTTTTCATCAGTGCTCCGATAGACACCAAGAACGATGCGAAAGTGTATGTTACCAATGTTGTGATAGCAAAATAAGCGCGGGCATTAAGTTATAAAACAGACAGGCTGCTTCTCTGAAGCGGCCTGTTTGTTTTATGGCAGTAAGCTCCCATTCCTCTGCCGGTATATTGAAACAGATATGTGTATCGTTACTGCCAACGCTGCCGGCACTCCAGGCGTGATTGACAGTGTGATAGTTACGCGCTGTTGCTTTCAGAAGGTAATAGTTAATCCCCCGTCTACTGTTATAACAGATCCTGTAATATAGCTTGCATCAGCGCCAGCGAGGAAATAAGCCACCCCGGCTATTTCTCCTGGTTCACCGGATCTTTTTAGTGGTAAATGACCGTATTTGATATAATTATCTCTGAACCAGTCCGTATCCAGTTCATTTCTGCCATCTGCTTTTACCGACATAGGGGTATTGACAAATCCGGGTGCAATGGCATTTGCCAGAATATTTCTCGGCGCCAGTTCTACTGCCAGTGACCTGGTGAACTGCGTAATGGCAGCTTTCGCCATGCCGTAAGCGGAACTGCCTTCCGCTACCCGCTCATAATGAATAGAAGTAATATGCACGATCCGGCCACCGTTTACTATCAGCGGCGCGAGTTCCCTGCAACTCCTGACCGTGCCGTATAACATGACTTCCAGGGAATTATTCCATTGTTTAAAATCGCTTTCCAGGACCGGGGTTCCTTCCGAAATACCAACACTGTTTACCAGTGTATGAATACTTCCGTATTGATTTTTCACAGCATTGCAGAACTCCCGGATATTATCTTCATATCTTACATCCACATGATAACCTGCATGTCCACTGCCTTCCAATTGTTGTAGTACTTCCTGCACCCCGTATTCGTCTGGTGCGCCTATAATTACCTGCCATCCTTCTTTTGCAAACCGAAGTGCAGTAGCCCTGCCTATACCGGATGATCCTCCTAAAATAACTACATTCTTATCTGCTGTTGCTTTCGTCATTTTGTTGTATTTGCCTAATAGGTAGCCCTTCCTCCAGAGAGATCAAATATGAATCCTGTAGTGAAGCTCGCTTCGCGTGAAACGATCCAGGTAGCTATAGCCGCTACTTCTTCCACAGTTCCCAGTCTTTTCATCGGGATCTTACTGGTCATATAGGCCAGCTGTTCCGGCGCAGTATTATCATTAAACGCCGTTTTAATAACTGCCGGGGCCAGCCCGTTTACAGTAATTCCTGTTTCAGCATATTCCTTACCGATGCCTTTTACCAGGCCAATCACGCCCGCTTTCATGGACGAGTAACCCACCATAAAAGGGTTGCCTTCTTTACCTGCGATAGAAGCGATAAGCAGGATGCGCCCATAGTTCTGTGGCTCCATGAGGCTCACAGCATATTTGGTTACCAGGAAGGAGCCACGCAGGTTCACCGCATAAATTTTGTCATATGCTTCCACCGGATAGTCAGTGATCCTGGTGTTGGTGGGCCCTACAATACCAGCGGCGTTGATTACTATTTCCACCTTGCCGCAGGATACTGCTATTTCGTTGAACACCTTTTGCACGGCTGCTTCATCAGAAACGTCTACTACATGCCCCGATATATCCGGATATAGTGGTTTCATTTCCTGCAACGTACGCTCCAGCATTGAAGCATTGACATCCAGCAGCACCACGCGGCCACCTTCTGCTGCAATTCTCTGTGCAATGCCTTTTCCCAGGCCATCTGCGCCTCCTGTGATGACGGCAGTTTGCTGATCAAATCTTTTATTCATATAATTTTACTGATTGTGTACCAGGATGGATCCCGGAATGTTCTTATTATGGTTGACCGGATTGCTACTTATTGTATCACTAAATTAGTTTTCATTTACAGAAGATTGAAATACCTCATTTGCCATTTACTATACAATATTTACATCTGTTTATTCTTTTTTATAAAAGACTGTAATTAAAGAATTAAATTGGTGATATGAAAAGCATCTTTCAACACCAGGCGTCTGCAGAAGGTATGAGTTTTGTCGTGAAAGAGTACTACCAGACTCATTTTACTTCTCCCTTTCACTTCCATGATTCCTACGAACTGATACTGATCGCCAAAAGTTATGGGAAATTGTATGCAGGTAATAAGGTACTAAACTTTAATGAAGGAGAAGTATTTCTGTTTGGGCCGGGTTTTGCTCATTGCTTCTATAATGAGAAATCCTTTATAGCATCTGGTCAGGCGGCACATGCTATTGTATTATTTTTTAAAGAAGACTTTCTTGGCAAGGATTTTTTCCAGGCCGGGGAGCTGGCCAGGATCCGGGAATTACTGCAGCGGTCGGAACATGGACTGAAACTGGAAACAGATGATCTGATCCGCTCTTATTTCTATCAGCTCACCGGTTGCAAAGATATGCACGCGCTCCTCTTATTGTTGCAGCTGCTGCATCAGTTATCCGGCCTGAAGAAAAGCGAGGTCGCTTATATCAACAAAACTATTCCCAGGTTATTTGCCGGCAGCAGTGATGCCAGCAAGCTGGAAAGCGTTTTTAAATATGTAATGGATAATTTCCGGGAAGAAATCAGCAGTAAGGAAGCCGCCTCACTGGCATGCATGAACGAAGCTGCCTTTTGCCGGTACTTTAAGCGGCGAACCGACAAAACATTCTCTCAATTTGTGAATCATGTGCGCATCACGCACAGCATGCGGCTGTTGCTGGAAAATGACCTGCCGATTACAAGTATCTGCTTTGAATGCGGATATGGCAATATTTCTTACTTCAACCGGCAATTTAAGGCCATCACCGGTAAAACGCCCTTTGAATACCGCAATATCCATGCTCCCCGGGAAGCTGACCTGCTGGAATAGCAGCCTGTGCTAATGCGAATCGCGGGCCACTTCACTACCCGACATACCTTTCAGAAAGTCAAAATCGGCCCCCAAATGAGCTTGCTCCACGTGTTGCTGATACAAATACGTATATCCCCTTCCGTTAGCCGGTTGTGTGACTTCCTGCCGCGTCCTGCGTTGAGCGATTTCTATTTCCGACAAATGCACATGCAGGGATCTTCCGGCTACATCCAGCGTAATCAGATCCCCGTTTCTCACTAATCCCAATAATCCGCCTATGGCGGCTTCGGGCGATACATGCAGCACTACTGTACCAAAGCCGGTTCCGCTCATCCTGCCATCAGAAATACGCACCATATCTGTTACCCCTTTTTCCAGCAGCTTCCGGGGAATGCCCATATTACCCACTTCCGGCATGCCGGGATATCCTTTGGGCCCTACGTTTTTCAGCACCAGCACACTGTTCTCATCTACCTCCAGGGCAGGATCATCAATACGGGCTTTGTAATCTTCGATATTTTCAAATACTACCGCTTTGCCGGTATGCTGCATAAGCCGGTCACTGGCAGCAGATGGCTTGATCACCGCACCATCTTTACATAAGTTACCCTTCAATACTAATATGCCGGAAAGCGCGTTGAACGGCTCTTTTACGGTTGTTATCACATCCCGGTTGTAACAGGCTGCCTCCCGATAGTTCTGTGCAATTGTACATCCATTCACAGTCATAGTATTCCTGTTCAGCAAATGATCCAGCTCTTTCATCACCGCCGGCAGTCCGCCTGCATAATACAGATCTTCCATAAAATATTTTCCGGAAGGCTGCAAATTCGCGATCAGTGGGATACCGGCGCTGACTCTTTCGAAATCGTCGAGCGACAGCGTTACACCAATACGGCCGGCAATAGCCATCAGGTGAATGATAAAATTCGTAGAGCCGCCAATAGCTGTATTAACCATAATAGCATTTTCAAATGCCTGTTTGGTAAGTATGGAAGATAACGTGCGCTGTGTTTTTACCATTTCAACGATATGCATACCAGAAAGATGCGCCAGTGTTTTCCTTCCCGCATCTGCGGCGGGGATGGCTGCATTGCCGGGGAGCGACAAGCCCAATGACTCTACCATGGCGGCCATTGTGGAAGCCGTTCCCATCACCGCGCAATGCCCGGCACTACGACACATACCGGCTTCAGCAGCCATGAGCTCTTCCTGCGACATCCTTCCTGCCCTGTGCAGCTCACTGAAACGCCAGATATCGGAGGTGCCGATTTCCACGCCTCTGTGGCGGCCGGTAAGCATAGGTCCGCCCGATACTACGATTGCAGGCAGATCCACACTACAGGCGCCCATTACCAATGCCGGTGTGGTTTTATCACAACCGCACAACAGCACTACGCCATCCACCGGATTGGCCCGGATGGATTCTTCCACGTCCATACTTACCAGGTTACGATATAGCATGGCAGTAGGCTTCATCAACGTTTCGCCCAGCGACATTACCGGGAATTCTACCGGAAAGCCGCCTGCTTCATAAATACCATTTTTTACTGCAACTGCCAATTCCCGGAAATGGCCATTACAAGGCGTTAATTCCGACCAGGTATTGCAGATGCCTATTACGGGCCTGTTTTGAAAAAGATGAGCCGGACGGCCCTGATTCTTCATCCAGGCACGGTAAATAAACCCATCCTTCCCCTGCCGCCCGAACCAACGGCTGCTTCTTAATACTGAATGTTCCATGATCATCATTACTACGGCAACGTACGCAGCCGGTTACTTTTTGTGATTATTTACTTCTTCCTATACAATATTTACATTACTCATTGCTTTACTAACCGGCGTGTTACTTTTTTATTTCCATCCACCACCTCCAACAGGTAAACCCCGGCTGGTACACTATAAAATACCAAAATAAGTACCATCAGATAATGTTACATACCAGTCGCCATTGTTGAAATAAGCCACCGCATCGTCTTTACCATCTCCATTTACATCTTTCAGGAAAAAACGGGAAGCCCCCACACCTACGCCCTGTAAGCGTTTGTAAGGCCTTTCTTTAGCAAAAATAGTAGTGTAGAAAATACCGGCATTTTTCTGCGCCCGTACTATCTGTGGCAGGAATAGCGCTGCGCACCAACAAGTAAACAGTAAAATTGTTTTCATAAAGGGAACATTTGATGGATACACTTCTACCAGAAAACCGAGTATAATGCAATTAATATCCCGCAAATAATCATTGCACCAGCAATGAATCCGGGAGTAGCGACGAACATGCGCTTATCCACGTCCATACTTTTTATCTGTGTCGCATCTTTCTTTCCATATATACTGATAAAATACATGACTATTATGCAAAGTATAAATACAATACCCATCCTGTCCATGAAAGGAATTTCCCAGATACCTTTCTCATTCATCACCGCCAATCCTGCCCGGGAGAGAAAGGAAAGATTTGCAAATGCCGGCAGGAACTTAAACAATACGGACAGGATAAACCCTCCAATAGTAGCGAACAGGGCAGCTTTGGCAGTTGTCTTTTTCCAGAAGAATCCTAATATAAACATGGCAAAAATGCCGGGCGATACGAAACCTGTATACTCCTGTATATATTGAAAACCGCCTTTTTTGTCGATGCCCATATGCGGAGCGATGATCACCGCGATGAGTGTACCGGCGAGTACTGTCATCTTTCCCGTAAATACCAGTTCACGTTCTGAGGCGTCGGGTCTTATCACCTTTTTGTAAATATCCAGGGTAAAGATGGTAGCGATACTGTTGATTTTTCCCGCCAGCGAAGCCACCACCGCAGCAGTCAGCGCGGCGAATGACAATCCTTTTAATCCGGTGGGCAATATATTCAGTAATACCGGATATGCCCGATCGGGGTTAACTTCTCCGTTTGTTGTCATCAGCGTTTTAAAATCCGCGCCCTGATACAAAACAAAAGCGGCAATACCAGGCAACACTACAATCAATGGCATCAACAATTTCAGAAAGGCGGCAAATAAAATTCCATTGCGGGCCGTAGGCAAATCGGCGCCCAATGCACGCTGGGTGATATATTGATTACATCCCCAGTAGTTGAGGTTAGCAATCCATAAACCGCCTATGAGCACGCTCAGGCCGGGGAGATCAGCATAGCCGGGATGACCTTTCGATAAGATCATATGAAAGTGATCACCGGCGTTTTCTTTCATCTTTATAAAACCTTGTAACAATCCTGCTGAGCCATAATGCTCAGCTACGAGATTCAGTGCCAGATAAGTGGTAGCAAGTCCTCCCAGTACTAAAAAAAACACCTGCATTACATCGGTGTATCCGATTACTTTCATGCCGCCCAGGGCAATCACTACCGCAAATATTGCAAGCCCGCCCATACAGGCATGCAGATTTATACCGGAAATACTATTAATAGCCAGTGCTCCCAGGTATAGAATAGAAGTCAGATTTACTACTATATACAATAACAACCAGAATACTGCCATGATCATGCTCACCGTTTCATTATACCTGCTACGCAGGAACTGTGGCATTGTATATATTTTATTTTTCAGGTAGACAGGAATAAAAAAAACTGCGACTATGATCAGTGTCAGGGCCGACATCCATTCATAGCTGGCAATGGCCAGACCAATCTTAAATCCTGATCCGCTCATGCCTATGAACTGTTCGGCAGAGATATTGGAAGCGATCAATGAAGCTCCGATGGCCCACCAGGTAAGAGACCCTTCGGCGAGGAAATAATCGTTTACACCGATGACTGCCGGGCTTCTTCGTTTGTATACCCACCAGCCATACAGCGATACTACAATAAAATAGATCAGAAAAACAACGTAGTCGTACTGCGAAAGTGTATCCATTTTTCAGCGTGGAATAATACTTTATGTATAATTCTTTATGCCGACTAAGTTATTACAAGCATTTAGCTAAGGAAAACATTGCATTTGCCAATTATGATACAATATTTACAGTGGGGTATTTAGAATGCTGGCATTACGCTCCCCTGGGCACTTTCAACTGATGGACCGTTAAAGTGGATCTACAGTAATTCCTTTTTCAGCCAGCTGACTCTTTATTTCTTCAAAGTTATCCGCATAGAAGAGCGTCATCGTTTTCAGGTTTTTGAAATGCCGGGTATCCTCGAAATTTGTTATGTTAAATGTATCATCTTCGCCGTCCCAAAAACGGAAAACATGGCCGTATATGTCGTTGCCACCGTCTTGTTGTATGTCTGTTATTTCATCAGCATACTGCGCATCGATTTCCAATGCTTCAAAGTAAGCGGTCACTTCCGGGATAAAGCCATATCCTTCTTTTTCCACGTCTATCTCCCGCTCCCGGTAGTTCTCTACGAAATCGTAAAGGTCGAATTCCGGTTTCAATAGCTTCTTTTCGTACATCAATTCCTGTATGACAGCCAGTTTAAAATTGAAATCGGCGAACTCAATCTTCGCTCCGTTAATTTTTTGATATTGATATTTATCTGAATATACTTTGGGGGGCTCCGGCTCATGATGGCTGATAACGATACTGGCGATTTCGTTATCTTCAATATCTATCCATACATCAAAATCACCGGCAACCAATGTACCGCTATCGTCATATTTAGAAACTTTCCTTATAGTTTTAATGTGCTGCTGATAGTACTCCGGATAGTTAGTTCCGTTAATATTAAATTCCAGGGCAAAAAGCGAGGCCGGCGAATAATCAAGATCATGCGGCCTGATAAAAAGTGCCAGGCTTTCTGCCACTTTTCCTTTCTTAGAAAAGGCCACCAGGCCGGTTTGATCCCAGGTATAAATGTGGTTATATTTCTTTTGGGCATACCTGGCCTCTCCCAACAATGTTTTCAGCTGCTGAATATCAACGGGGAAATGTATTTCGGCTCCGTTAATAAGTAATTGGTTTCCGGCGATTGCTATCTCCATAACTTCTTCCTGTTTTTAATTTTCAAATGTAACTACATTTGAAGACATCGCCCTACAGATCCATGAAAAACTGTACCCAGGGAGATGTCAGCCCAAACTGCTTCAGCATTTTTGCAGTGAGGGCATTGAACTCCTTATTGGTGACAGGAGCCCCCTTGCCGGGAAGCGGGATCTTCCACTTCGCGGGAGCAGTATCCATACCTGTAACGCTTTGGGCGAAGATGGTGATGTGCTCATGAGGAATGGCCACGCCCAGTATCATACCCGGTAGCCCGTTGAACGACTCCGGCCCGCCCTGGGTTGGGATTTCGTCTGTATAAAAAGCTACTACATAAATAGAATCAAAGAACAATGCATTAGCGCGACGACATTCATACCCGGCAATTTCCCTGGTTTCATCTGTCAGCTTCCAGCGGATTTTTTTTGTGGAATCTTTAACAAAATAGGATTTCTCGAAAGCCTGCTTCTCTGTATTCACTTCATTTGTTTCGAAATTGCTGTATATGCTGTTCTTATATGCTACCGGAACAGGAAATGTTTTCGAGTACTCAATATTGGAATTCGCAGGCTCATAGAGGCTATGCATAGGATCGAAGTACAGGTTAAAGCTATCCGCCCAGAATTGAGGCGACGAGCTCCTGTATTGCTGCATAAAAGTATTTAACTGCTCCTCCGTCATTGTTCTGGTTTCACCTAAAAATATCCGCATCGTTGCGAAGGTATTTATCTTCCTTTCAAAAGTAATCCTGCCGCTTTTTATAAACGTTGCCTGTTGCGCATAAGCAGCACAACTACCCATCAGCGTGATCAATATAAAAACTATTCGTTTCATCATTCTCTCTACTTAATACTGTTAAACTTTGAAAAATTCCAGGTGGCCCCTACCATGAAAAAACGCCGGATGGTAGTGTACCTGTTCTCAGAGAAAAATGTGTTAGTTGCCGTACGGGCGTACCCGTTATTCTGATTCAGGATATCATTGCAGGAGAGCTTCACCGTCAGCTGATCCTTTTTGAAGAAGTTACGCCCTATCCAGGCATTCCAGAGTACCCTGCTGAAATTGTCGCTGAACGTTTGTGTTTTCTGTTGCCAAAGACAGTTTGCATCGGTATGCAGCTGAAATTTCTTCAGGAAGTAAATGTCTATAGACGGGTTGACGGTATAGGAGAAATAGCTGTTACGCGAATCGGGCTGTAACGACGACTTATTTTTCGTATATGCTCCGGTTCCAACCAGGTACATACTGTATTGGCGCTGTTTGTTTTTAAACAACTCCACGGTAAGCGTGTAAGTGTTATAGTTCAGTTCGTTCACCGCATTATTAATAGGACTGAAAGATTTCCCGCCATTCAGACTCAGGCCCCCTCCTGCCTGTAAGTCGAGCTGCTGTATTTTCCTTGAATAATAAGTATTCAGGTAATAGGAGCTATTCGTATACCCGTTCATGTTAATATAACGATAGGCATAAGCGCCTGAAGGATCCACGGTTACTGCCTGTGTGAGAGGGCTGGATACAAGCGTATAGCCGGCATTTCCGCCAAAGTAAAGCTGCGAAACTATCCTGGTGGCGTAATAACTACCAGTAAAATTATGGGTGAAGCTGCTTTTCAGATCTGTATTGGGTACAAACACCGACAACTGGCTGTTATTATAATTAAATGGAATCATCTGCCAACGCTGCGGATTATCGTTGTTACCGTTATATCCAAAGTTCAATCCTTCGTAGTTACTGAACTTGTAGTTGAAATTAGCATTAGGGTTCAGGTTAACAAATTGTTTTTTCAGATGTAATAGCGTGTAGATATTATCACTGGTCATCTGAACAAACTTCACATTATTACCCACTTTCAGGATCATCTTTTTCGAAGAATAATTCAATGCGAGCCCTCCCTGGTTACTCCAGACAGAAGAATTCATCCTGGTACTGAAAGCCGTGTCTATTACCTTCTCACCGGGGCTGTTCACGAGGTTATAAGAGCGTTTATCGTCGTGTGCACTTTCATTGTACAACGCATAATTTATCAGCAGTGATAATTTGCCGGAAAGAGGTTCTGTATAGATGGCATTGAGGTTCAGCGTGCGCCAGTCGTCTTTCATCTTCTTACGTAAATGTAATAACGCGGTACTGTCCTGACTGCCCGAGGTTTTATAAAAACTACTGTTGGAAATACTTTCTCCATTAGCCGCATCATTCGAGAAATTATTATTGAAGTAGAAAGAAATCGTTCTGCCATATTTCTTCAACTTCTTCTCCCATGATAGGTTCAGGTTGTAACTTTTCAGGTCGTAATCATTGGAGCTGGAAGCCTGATTATTGTATATCAGGCTGGAATCACCCCGTTTATTCTCTGTAATACTGTTATGCAGGTTTTTACTATTACTGAGAGATCCATCGGCATAAATCGTGAAGGTGGAAGTAGTATCAAACTTATGGATATACTTTGCATTCGCCTGGTTGCGGGTATTGTTGTTTTTAAAATTGCTGTTGGAATTACTTAAAATAACGCCGGAAGGTAAATTGTTCTGAGAGTTGGTAGTTTCATCACCCTCCACATTCATGATATTGAATTTATAGTTGCCGTTCAGGGATTCTTTATCAGCATTCCATTTCTTATCATAATGTAATCCACCGGAATTAACCTGGGGCAATCCTTTGCCGGAGTAATTCCCGTTATCCTGATCATCGTCTCCCATCTTGCCCTTGTCGGCAGATCCCAGGCCGGTTCTGCCAATGTTGCTGGTGGTAGCATAAGCAGCCATTTTTCTTTTGCCTTTGAAGAAGTTGATCATCCCCTGGGCATTGTACCGCTGATCTGTTCCGACGCCGGCATCCACTTTCCCGAAAATGCCATGGTTCTTGTCTTCCTTGATCTTCAGGTTAATAGTTTTATCTTTCACGCCGTCTTCGATACCTGTAAAGGCAGCGGCGTCTGATTTCTTATCGTAGACCTGTACTTTGTCTATCATATCCGCTCTGAGGTTCCGGGTCACCAGTGTGGGATCATCACTGAAAAATTCTTCTCCGTCTACCAGTACCTTCTTTACTTTTTGTCCCTGTGCCGTGATGTTTCCAAATTGATCTACCTGTAAGCCTGGTAGTTGCCTGAGCAGCTCTTCTACAGTGGCATTGGGCTGTACCTTAAAGCTATCGGCCTTGTATTCCGTTGTATCACCATTGATTTTTATAGCAGCTACCTGGGATTTAACGATTACTTCGTGCAATAGTTTTCCTTTCTGGATAAGGCTTATCATATTCATGTCTATTAGGCCATTTTTGGCGTCCCGCAGGTTTATGCGATGCGAATAGCTGGCATATTTGGGATAAGAAAAGAAGAGGATATAAGCGCCGGTATCCGGAAGATGGCGAAAGTCGAATGCACCGTCTTTATCAGTACGCCGACTTTTGACAATGAATGAGTCCCTCGCTTGTAACAGTACTACGGATGCGTTACGGAGGGGTGAATTAAGGCTGCTGTCGACCACCCTTCCTTGGATAGTACTATTCTGAGCGTTTATGTTATAACAGAGCGAGAGTGTCACCAGTACCAATCCCAGGATCTTATTCATCATTGAACAATCAGTTTAAATTCAGGCTGTCTAGGCAATTATGTGTTAGAAAGATGTTTATTAATATGTTTTCAATAATCAGCATAGGCCTGCATTTCCCTGTTATAAAGAAATGGCCTTCCGTACGACTTATCATGTTGCGTGATCTCAGTATTGATCACACGATAAATTCCATAAGCGGGTATGCCTGAAAAAGTAAAGAGTTTCTTTACTTTCTCCTTCTGTAACTTCGCCGGATCGTCCATCAACGTTTGCACCGGTCCTACGGGAATCCAGGACTGCCCGATATTATCCCAATAAACCAGTTGGCATTTTTTGTGGTACAAACCTCCCGACATCCGGGATATATCCAGTGATACATTGATAATCGTCTGTTTATTTTCATTGATATATTGCACACCGCTATTTTCAGTTACCAGGAAAGGAGTTCCCACAGTCCGGGTTTTACTATCGTTACCTCCTAACACAATGATGGGTGCATAGAGCGCTCCTGCAGCTATATTTGAAAAAATGACCGTATCGTTTTTCTTTGTCACTTTCATCCGGAGTGGTTTCCAGTATTTGCCATTCAGTACGCCGAGGAATATTTCATCGGGTGTGGATGCAGGTACTTTAAAAGCATAATCTATGACCGGTAAATACTCCCGCGTTATATCGTAATAAACCTGAAAACTGCGGCCGTCGTTAGGAAAAGAGCTACCATCTGTTTTATAGGTGTAGCGATAAGCTTTTGCGAGGCGTGCACTTTTAAAGGGCAATGAATCTCTTACCGGGCTGTCATATACCGCATTCATCGGAACAAATTTTCCGGTGGTATCCAGGACGCTTAGCCAGGTATGGCCGCCAAAATTACCGTTGGCCCAATACGACGTAAATTCGTTAGCCACAGGAATTCCGATGGCCCTCAGCCAGTAGCCCAATAACATATTCAGATCTTCACAGCGGCCCCCGCGTGTTGCTCTCAGTTCTCTGACGGTAAATGTACCGGGGAAATAATTGATAGCATCATGAATATAGTGATAATATCGGCCCAGGCTATCATTCACTACCGCTGCAATCTTTATCCTGTCGGTCGTATGCCCCGCCTTTTCGAAGATCCATCCGCTATTCTCCCAGAAGTGTTTCCTCCAGTTCTGAAGCGGTTCGTTCTGCACCCTGTGCGGCAAAATGTACTCTTTGAACTGTTCGAAAGTCAGGGAACGGGCCCAGGGCATCTGCCATGCCCTGAAAGCGTATTCAATATCCTCGATCAGTTGCTTAGCACTGATAGTTCTGCTATCCGCCAGGAAAACCGGGTTATCAAACCTGATCGTACCACAATTAAGGGAATCTTCTATTTTCCGTTTGAGCGCATTGATACTATCGATGCCAATGGTATCTCCCACAAACAACTCCTGATTAAATATACCACAATCTGTTACAGACGAATACTTCTGATATCCCTTACCCGGCATATTCTCAATCAGGAAGCGGGCAGCGGCCAGCTTCAGTGAATCTCCCGCTGATTGGGAATAGTGCCCGATCACCTTCTTTAACTCCACAGCATTCATACCTGCATAGTCAAGCGCTGCTGCTAATTTACGATCGGTGGTGTTGTCCCTGGGGCTGCAGGAATTCAAAACAACGAGTGCCAATATATAAAGAAATATACACTTCATCTATTGCCTGTTGAAATTTAAAATATACATCGATGAAAGCAGGCTATACAGCGGATCATATTCTAGCGGACCTTGAAATTAAACTTATCTACCCCCAGCAATCCCTCGCCACTGGCCCCTTCTATGATACCAATAAATTGCCTGCGGATATCGGAGCTATAGAACTGAATAGTTGCCTCACCATTCTTATCAGTCACGACTACGGGTTTCCAAAATAAGGTATTGCGGGTATCAGCAACAGCGGGGTTTTCTTTGTCATAATCGGGTTCATAGAATTCGCGGCTTTGATAGTAGCCTTTTTCTACCACCATTTTAAACTTCTTTAAAAGTTCCTCTTCTGTATATTTAGGATAATGATAGACAACATGTTTCACTTCTTCGGCTTTAAACCAACCATCCACTTCATGTGATACCACTGTGCGTGTGCCCACGAAAACCGGGTATTCCTGGCCTTCAACCGGTTTCGTTGTCCCGGACTTGCACCACGGGCAATTTAAATATCCTTTGGGATTCAACCGGCAGACGTAGTCGGTATTACCTTCATATTTAGCGATACTATCCAGATATCCCAGATAGCGATCTGAAAAGCCGGGGCCTTTTGCAGCAACGTTGATCTCCTTTAATGTTCTTCCGTATTGCAAAAAGCCGGTATCAGGCGCTGGTGGCCTGTTATCCGGAATCCTCTCCGGAAAAATACCGACCGGGCGGGCTTGGGCTTCTGCCTGCCTGATAGCAGTGAAAGGATCTGCTACCTGTATAGTATAGTCTTTATCCGAAAAATACCTGATAAAAAACCGGGGGCCTATAGCCAGGTGATCGGGCGTTACATGAAACGCCCCATTGTTATCTGCGATCGCTAATTGCGTCACACTTTTATTATAATTGAACAGCATGAGAGACAAAGGCTGTTTCTCTTTCCCGCCTTTCTTTATAGCTGTGGCATGAGCATCCAGCGTATCCGACAACACGGGGTGCTGCCGGGATTCGGCTCTTAATGCATCCACATTCCAGGTGTAGCGACGCCATCCCTGCGTGAGTAATAGCAAATCCAGTGCTTCTTTGCGATCCTTATTCGACGGATCGAAATAATAAGCCGGATCGTATATGCTTCCACGTAGTTGGGTAGAGAGATAATAATAGCTTACAATATTGCGGGAATTCCGTTCATTGTTGAATAGATCATCATACACCCGTACACTCAACGCAGCAGGCACGGGATTACCATCGGGGTCAGTTGTTTTGATCTTCACGGAAACCCTTTCTTTTTGTGCATACTGTTCCTTCACCTGGCTCAAACTGACATTCAGTTTCCGTTCCGGATGCAGATAAACCAATCGTTCCGCCAAAGGCCGCAGCTGATCGTCGAAAAGAGTGGCTTCGGCGATGCCCAGCGGAGCATTGCGGACAGGTATACCAACAGCGAGGCTGTCGCCGAAGGCGCCGGCTGCGATCGACTGTACCGCTCCCCGGACCTGTAATCTCAGAAAGAACTTATGCCTGTTGGGATTATGCCGGGAAAGCACTTTAAAAACCAGGCTATCGTCGTCATTCCGGATGAGCTGCATCACTACTCCTTCAGGCTGGATCACGGGAAGCGTATACACGCTGTCGCTGTTGCCGTCCAGCTTTACCTGGTATACCGCGTCTTTCTCCGGGGTGAACAAAAAGCTACCCATTCCGGCATGAGCTGATTTGAAGCTAAGTACAGGCGTATTCCCTTGCAGTAATGTACCCTTTATTTCAGCCGGGCGTCCTTCCCTGGTGACGGCCTTAAAGGCTACCTTGTTTCGGAGTCCGGCCACGAGGTAACCTCCTTCCGGGAATACATTAAATTGGATGTCCTCCTTCCCTGTTGCAGCTTGCTTTTGCCGCGACAGCTTATCCGCGCGTATTTGCTGCGGAGCATTGACCACCTCTATACGACAGCCGGCATAGTAATAGGGCTGATTAGCAAAAAAAGAATGCGCCGTATAGGCTTTAAGGTTATAAAGCCCTTTCGGCAGCGTATCCGGCAGATATACATGGCCGGCTGACAGGCCGTTGCTGACCGGATACATTTCCTGCCATACAACGCTATCGCTGCCTTGCCGTTGCAATTGTAAATAGAGGGTATTGTCGAGTGCAGAAAGCGTAAAGTCTCCCGCATTCAACACAAAAGCATTGAACCAGAGGTCTTCCCCTGAAACGTATATATCTTTGCTGGTGGTCAGATAGACCGAAGTACGGAGGTTGCTCTGCGTAAATGAATCGAGCTGACTTGCCAGCTGATCCATCTCCGGCCGGGTTACCTGTGAAAAGGACCGGGAGGCAATTGACAATAATCCAGCTACCAGATATATCAGATATTTTATCATTCTCTTTATTGCTCTAATTGTATTTTCAGCCATTCAAATGCCTGGCCATTAGCGGGCGATTGAAACTGATGCTTAATAATTTCTCCATCTTTCAGCTGCACAATACATGGGTAAATTACGTTCTTCGTGGGTAGATTAAAAATCCCGTCATTATCAACAAAAACGTTACTACGTCCACTGATAGACTTCCCAATTTTCTGTTGCAGGATTTTAAGAGACTGTACTTTCGTTAATATAAAAAATATACCGGTAGAATCAATGAAATCTCTCATAAAAGCTTCTCCCTCCTGTATGCACCCATTACACCCAAGCCCGGGCAGAATAACCATCCAGGTTTTGGGAGTACCGAACCTGGCTTTCTTCAGGCCTGCCGAAATTGTTGCCGTTTCCGTGTCGCTGTCTGATTTCTTTATATTGGCGCAGTTACTAAAGAAGAATAATGATATGATCGCTATTATATAAACTCGTTTCATAAGACATTTTTTATCGTTAATATTCAAACTCCATCAAAGGTTTGCTGGTTTAAAAATTTTCAAATACAGGTGAGATTCCGACAGATCTTTCTTATCTATATACTCTATGTTTAATCCTTCTTCCGTAACAAAAGCGTTCTCCCAGTTAAAGTTATCGCAGGTACCAATAATAGTTTCTCCCATGTATTTAAAATGCTCATCAAACATTACAACAGACAAGGGTTTATCTTTAAAAGCGCTGGTATAGGTAGCTTCAGGCATTGCCTTTCTGAGAAATCTATAATATACTTTCCGGTAACGATCGTACCTGATCGCTGCGTACAAATCAGTTTTGCAAACCCGCAGCTGTAATTCTTCCGAAGGCATCTTCTTTTCAAAAGAAGTAATAGCGCCGGCTTCATTACTGCCACCATATATGCTGGTATATCCTTCTTTATCGTTATCTGCCACAAACACATCATGTGAAACAGGGAAGCTGTATATCATTTTATTATCAGGCGCTACATCGCTATAAACATTAGTGAACAGCCCTTCATTTTCCCAAAAAATATTGTTCCCGTAAAGTGCCGGCGGATACTGGCGGAAGAACCTGACACTGTCGTTGTTCAGATCAACATGTGCTTCAAATCTGAATCTGCCTGCTATGCTGTCCGGAAGGGAAAGCATGTATTGCCCCGGAAAAATCAATTGCTGGCCCGCCCCCACTACCGGGGCCGTTGTTGACGGATAGTACTGAGGATATCGATAGATCCAGGACAAATCGTGAAATGATTGTTTATTTATCAATGAAATCCGCGACACCACCCTGCCTGAATCATTTATCAGTGCCAGTTCATTGTTTGTTTTATTGTAGATGTAAATAGAATCGAAATTCTTTATATAGTAGCCTAATGGTACGTTAATGCCTTCTTTATCCTTCTTGCTGAATTTAACTATTTTCTTCAGTCCCAAGGTATTGTAGTCATAAACATATATTGCGTTGGCGTACGTATTCAGAAAGGTCAGGCTTTTGTTGTTATTTCCATCGTCCAATATCTGGACATACCGTATCCTGGGAGCGCTTATACTGTCTAACGGGAACTTCTTTTCTCCCGTATTCATTAGCTTGGCAGTTGCCTTCATTTTGCCTTTCATCTGATTTTGCAATTCCACCACATTCTTTTTTTGTGTACAGGAAGCAAGTAAAGCAAGCAGAATAGCGGCAGCAATAATTCTATCCATTATGTCATTTTTTTAAGGGAGGGTCCGTGTCCGAATGAACACGGATACCTCCACATCAGAGTGATGAATTACAGTAATTCCTTACCAACCGAAGTCGCACTCCATATTTCCCGGATCTCCTACACAGATCTGAGCGAAGTACAGGCATTTTCCGCCTCCGAAACCATAGTTATTTGAACATTCTGCACTGGCAGTATTAATCTTTACCAGAGAGTTTAAATCAACACTATTGTTGTTTGCGTTTGTTTTAGTAGCAAAAAAAGCTACAGTTGCGATAGCAGCAATACCAGCTGCGGCGAGGATTTTCTTTTTCATAACAAATTTTTAAAAGAATAACAGATTATAAATGCTTCATGAAAGTCAAACAGGGAATACTACTTTCATAAATACTTCTGCCTGCACATGCTTCGTGTAAGCAAACATTAATGCAATTAATGCCCTGGGGATTAAGTCATCCTGTCATAGTGGAACTTTTGATATTTTAAACAATTATGGGAAACATTCATTAACATCTACGGGCATACCTCGCCCATACCGGCATTTCGTACCAGTGCTCATTCAATAACCATCTTGTTCTTCACACGGAACATTTACACTACCGAACACCAGCTCTCTGCAGTGCGTCCGGATTTCATTTAGCATGAGACGTCGCGTCGTCCCGCCGTTTAGGGTTCATATACTTTCATACCGTGGATCTCCTCTCCTTAGTTCACAAAGGGGTGCTCATCTGAAAAGCATTAATTATCTGCAGTTGTCAGATCAGATGAGGCCGGGTGTTTTTCTTTTATCAGGTTTTCAGCATATCTCTTTATTTCATTTACGGCTTTAGAGGGAACTTTCACTTTTTTTATTTTTATACTCCGTGCCATTTTCACCGCCTTTGCAGGCTCACCATTGTCGTTATATAAGGTCATCAACAGATAAAGCGGATAAAAGCGGTTAGGGATCATGTACATGGCGTGTAAATAGGCACTTTCAGCGTCCTTGTAATTACCCGATTTTCGTTCGCAGTCTCCAATTGCAGTTTCAACAACTCCGGAGCTCAGGTATTTCCGCGCTTCTTTTAAAATGCTTAATGCTTTGCTGTAATTTTCCGTCATTGCCAACGACTTCCCATACTGCATCAGGAACTCTCCGTTTTCATGGAACACCGGATAAACTGACTCAAAGCTGTTATTACTCTCTGTATACAGTTCCCTGACATAATACACTTGTCCATTCCCCCACGCGAGAAAAGATTTCCTCATGCCTTCGATTGCATTCACACCCCAACAGACAAAAAATAATATACATAGTGTAAATACCGGGGCAAGCACGCGTGTGCGGGCAATATGGATGGTCGTCAGTTTACGGCTGTCGACCTGCGACAACACCGCCAATGCAAAAACCAACAAACATTTTATTGCCAGGTTATCGGAAGCATACGTGAACAGACTAAAGACAAAACAGGATAATAATATGCCGTATACAATATTTCGCAGGGGCTCCTCTTTTGCCTTTTCCCTAAACCAGCAGCAGAAAAAAACTGCCACCAGGGCGAGTGCTAATCCTATCAGCCCATTCTCTACGGTAAACTGCAGGGGTTCATTAAAAGCGTAAAAGGTATTATCAGCCAACTGTGCTTCTTCTGCTATATCCCCGCTTTTATGCTCAAACCACTTTGCCTGTTCATCCATATAGCTGGCCCTGAATCTGTCGAACCCAACTCCAAAGAAAGGATGTTCCTGTATTAATACCAGTGATATCTTGTATATCAGCAACCGGCCATCTGCCGAATGCTTTTTAAACTGATAGATGGAGTAAAATACGCCCAGCAGCAGTATACCGGCCACGGCTATACGCTTAACAGGCCATTTTGCTTTAATATCCACCTGCTCACTCTTATACAACAGCCAGATTAGTCCCACTCCTGCCACCACACTAACATACGCGGAACGCGACCGTAAGCCGGGCAGAATGATAATGCTGCCTATAAAGCTCAACATTGGCAGGTAAGTAATCACCCAGGTAACCAGGCTTTTTTTCTTATTCTGCACATCTTCAGAGACGGCCTCCAACAGCCTGTTTCTGTTGATATATATGCCAAATGAGACCACTGCGGTAAGTGATATATACCCTGCATAACCACCCGGGTTAAAGAAATTCCCGGTAACCGGGAAATAACTGTTACGGCTATCCTGTAATCCCAACAACTGCATCAGCCCTGTCAACACCTGCAGAAAGCCACCTGCAGATATGCTCAATAAAATATAGAGATAGTATTTCCGGGGCAATGCTTTCAGTGTAAGGTAACCTATCACCAACCCGGTCAGCTCCAGAAAGCGCATAGAAAAACCAGCAACAGGTTGTATATAATACCGGTTAGTTACTATATATATCAACAGCAACAACAATGAAACATCGACCACTGAAACCTGGAATCCTGACCTGGATCCGGCATACAGCCTGTAACATGCAATAAGGGAAAATGCTATCACAACAGTGTAACCGAAAAACAGAAACTTCGTTGTTTGTGTTGGCTCTATGAATAAACTGCTGTAAACACACGGTAATAAAAAAAATATGCACCCAAGCACAATAAGGCCGGCATTCTCAGTATATTTTAAGGGTTTAAAGGGCAACATCGGGTTTCTTTATTTAGGATTATTTTTTACCGTCGTTGTTCACTCCTCATTTCGTTAGCATAAAACCTAATTTAGTAACTTTTTTCAGACTTTCAAATATTTTGGTTTCAATATCTGCGTGTTTTATCATTAATTATTTCAAGATAATTTAACGATGTGTTTCATATGCTGATTAAAGCTTCCCGATGTACTTTCCTACCAAATTCTCCCTGGGTACTACTCCATAATGCCGCGAGTCAATGGCAATATCACGGTTATCTCCCATCATAAATAAGTAGTCCTTTTTAAAAGTATAGGAATCCACCGTTTTACCTTTTATGAAAACATTTTTCCCAATGTGTTGAATCGACGAATCTTCATAGATCCGGATAGTGCTTTCATACACTGCAGGAAGCTGTTCGCTGAAAAAAATCTTCATGCCTTTGAAAGGAATTTTGAGTGCATTCATATCAGGGATATCTTCACTCAATTCCGGCACATTTATATTCAAACTATCGGGATCACTGTTCCCTTTCCATATTGTAAAAGAATCAATTCCGTTTCTCAATTTATTTTTTTGAAAGTTATCAAGCGCCATAAAAATGTACCGGGGAAACCGTTTGAAGCTATTTCCGAGTTTATCGATGCCGGCTTGCGCTATATCAGTTTTAAGCTGTTGATAATCATTAAACCAGATCTTGTAGTAATGCCTGACGCTCGGCGGTTCTTTAACAGTATTGCCGTCAACGCTTAATACGCCGTTCCTTACTTCTACCGTTGATCCCGGCAACCCGATACATCTTTTCACAAAGAAACCTGGTATCTCTTTCCTGACTGTAAAAACAAAAATATCTCCTGCATGAGGGGTTGCGAGATCCAGTTTATCCGCCAGCACCGAAAAGGCACTGCTGTAAAGCGTTTTATTAATGAAGATGTAGTCGTTACTACTAAACTTATTTTTCATAGAATCGCTGGGAATCCTGTATACATCAATAAAGAGTAATCTGAGCATAAAGAGCAGGATGATCAGGGAGATAAAAACGTAGCCTGTTTTCTTTAATAGTTTCTTTGTAGCAGTTTTCATAGCCGTATATACATTCGGGTTATGGGATCTCAATTCCTAATTCGTAATTCTTTCTCAACGAGCTCCAACATGCTGAAGAATAGCATCCATAACGGTTTCAGCCGGCATATCAGTATCAATTTCCAGATCCGCCGCCTCCCTCAGCAATGGTTCTATCTCACTCTTCAAATAAAGCACACGTGTTCTTTCCTCCGCCTGGTTTCCATAGGTATTATCACTCCTGGTTTGAAGCCTGTTGATCATCACCTCATCCGGTGCAGTCAGCAATATAATATGATCAAACTGTGGATAGAATGCAACCATATTACTGGCGCAGCCGCTGACAAACAAAAGCCCTTTATTACCGGATAAAAGCGATGCTATACGCTCTCCATTCCACACCCAGTCCTTTCCGGGCTGCACTTCATTATCGGGGTACTCAGGGTCAGGATCAGCATCTACCCACATGGAATATGGCGCAGCATCCAGATCTGTTGCATTGAATCCATTTGCCAGCAACTGCCGGACAACAGTGCTTTTGCCGGTTCCGGACATACCGGTAATGAGAATTGTTTTCATTGAAAATAACAGGATTTAAATCTCACTATCATTTAAGCGAGCACATGGTTTAACAACTCCCACGAAGTTGCGCAATTTCTACAGATATTTCTTAACTTTTCAGTAAACAGGTCATCAGATATACAGAAGCACTAACGATCGGAACAATGGTGATGCATTTACACAGACCAGCCCATATTTGAAATTCCAATGCTCAGGGCAGCAACGGGCGAAATGCATAAAATAGTTTTTGACTATTAAAAAATAGAATTAATTGATTTTGTTTATATCTCCAATGTCTTAATTTTATCATCCTGTACAAATAGTAGTGCAGGCAAGTATTCATTCCATACCCTAAACTTACAAAAATGGAAAAAGAACTAAACGACATCAGCAAATGCCCGTTTCACAATGGTACGCTGAAACACAATGTAGGTGGTGGCGGCACCAGGAATCATGATTGGTGGCCTAACCATTTAAAGGTAAGTATACTGCGCCAGCACTCCTCCGCGTCGAATCCGATGGATGAAGGATTTAACTATGCCGAAGCTTTTAAGCGCCTCGACCTGGAAGCAGTGAAAAAGGATCTGCATGCGCTCATGACGGATTCGCAGGACTGGTGGCCGGCCGACTTCGGACATTATGGTCCTTTGTTCATTCGTATGGCATGGCATAGTGCAGGTACCTATCGCGTGGGTGACGGTCGCGGTGGCGCGGGTTCAGGGCAACAACGTTTTGCGCCGCTTAACAGCTGGCCCGATAATGTGAGTCTTGATAAAGCACGCAGATTGCTTTGGCCTATTAAACAAAAATATGGGCGTAACCTTTCCTGGGCCGATCTACTGATCCTGACCGGTAACATAGCTTTGGAATCTATGGGCTTCAAAACATTTGGCTTCGCCGGCGGACGTGAGGATGCCTGGGAAGCGGATGAAGCGGTATACTGGGGTGCAGAATCCACCTGGCTCGGCGGTGATCTCCGCTATGCCAACGGATCTCCCGGCGCACATGAACATCACGGGGTAGTTGATACCGATGCTGCGGCAGACAATGCAGCTCATTCCCGTAATCTCGAAAAACCACTTGCCGCTGTGCAGATGGGGTTGATTTATGTGAATCCTGAAGGCCCCGACGGCAACCCCGATCCTATTGCTGCTGCTAAAGACATCCGTGATACATTTGGCCGCATGGCCATGAACGATGAGGAAACTGTAGCGCTGATAGCTGGCGGTCACAGCTTTGGTAAAACCCATGGCGCTGCTCCTGCTACGCATGTGGGAAAAGAACCGGAAGGAGCCGATCTTGAAATGCAGGGCCTGGGCTGGCGCAACAGCTATGGCACCGGTAGTGGAGCCGACGCTATTACCAGCGGCCTTGAAGTAATATGGACTAAAACACCCACCAAATGGAGCAATAATTTCTTTGAAAATCTGTTTGGGTACGAATGGGAGCTTACCAAAAGTCCCGCCGGCGCGCATCAATGGGTAGCTAAAAATGCCGACAATACTATCCCCGACGCATACGACAGTTCAAAAAAACACCGGCCTGCCATGCTTACAACGGATCTGTCGCTGAGGTTTGATCCGGCGTATGAAAAAATATCCAGGCGCTTTTTAGAACATCCGGATGAATTGGCCGATGCTTTCGCCCGTGCCTGGTTTAAATTAACGCATCGCGACCTGGGCCCGCGCTCCCGCTATCTTGGTGCTGATGTACCGGCAGAGATACTGCTCTGGCAGGATCCTATTCCGGCCGTTGATCATCCGCTAGCAGATGCCAATGATATAGCCGCCCTGAAAGCTAAAGTGCTGGCATCGGGATTAACTGTTTCCGAGCTTGTTTCCACCGCCTGGGCTTCTGCCTCTACTTTCCGTGGTTCCGACAAACGCGGTGGTGCCAACGGCGCCCGCATCCGTCTGGCTCCGCAAAAAAGCTGGCTGGTGAATAACCCCGCCCGCTTACAGAAGGTATTAGACAAGCTTACAGATATTCAGAAAGATTTCAACAGCGCGCAATCAGGCGGCAAAAAAATATCACTGGCAGATCTGATCGTACTGGCAGGTTGTGCCGGAGTGGAAAAGGCCGCTAAGGATGGAGGACATACTATCACGGTTCCGTTTACACCTGGCCGCATGGATGCTTCACAGGAACAAACTGATATAGAATCCGCAGGCTACCTCGAACCATTGTCTGATGGTTTCCGCAATTACCGCAAACCTAAGGTGCCGGTATCTACCGAAGAATTACTCATCGACAAAGCCCAGCTGCTGACCCTTTCAGTGCCTGAACTGACAGTACTGGTGGGAGGTATGCGTGTACTGGATACTAACTTCGATGGTTCTAAACATGGCGTATTCACACAACGACCGGGTCAACTGACAAACGACTTCTTTGTAAACCTGCTGGATATGCGTACTGCCTGGAAAGCCATATCCGACGACCGGGAAGTTTATGAAGGCAGTGACCGGGCCAGTGGTAAGATCAAATGGACAGGCACCCGTGCCGACCTGGTATTCGGATCTAACGCAGAGCTGAGAGCCGTTGCAGAAGTATATGGCAGCACTGATGCGCAGGATAAATTTGTGAAAGACTTTGTGGCTGCCTGGAATAAGGTGATGAACCTCGACCGGTTCGACTTAGCCCGGTCATAGAACAGCATGAATAATCATTAGCAGACAGCCTCCGGTGACGGAGGCTGTTTTGTATTACATATATAATACTGGCCCGGATTGCTGAATCAGCGAATTTTACTCACAGAATTTCTCTTGCTTTATTTGACAGGTACAACTCTGGCCATCGAAATATGCGGAAGGCAATTATTGCGTGATCGGTTGTTGATAGTCGTAATTATATTGTTTCAATATTTTACTATTCTGATCTTTGATTAATTTCAGCCTGCCGAAGCCGTCATATTCATAATTGAGGATATTTCCCTTTGGATCGGTTTCCGATGTCATACCTATGATTGGTTTATAAGTATAGGTAAATACCTGAACCGTAGGAATTGAACTAAAAGCATTTCTCAGATTAGTCAATTGCTCGCTTATTTGTGCATCTGTACCGCTGTTCAGAATTGCCGTATCCAATTTTGTTTTTACGGTATTAAAATCGCTGCCGACTATTCTTGCCACCGGATATTGCCCATTATACCCCCAGAGATAAACTGTAGTCATCCCAGCTTGATCTTTAACCTCCAGTGGATTTCCTTTTCCATCATATGCACCTGCTTCTAAATTTGGACTGATATAATGCAGGTCTTTGGTTGTGCCATCAAACAAGGTGAAAGCACTTAACGAAGAATTTGTTTCCAGTTTATATGACTTGTCCGGTAAAAACATGGTATCTAAATTACCCACTACCGGCTTATACAGGTTAAGGGTACTTCCTATAACCTCAGACTCCAGGTAGGAGATAGACTCGATCGGGTAGTTAAGCATATTTCGCCGTGTCATTGCACTGTATACCGGTGATGTCACATCAAAAGGATAACGGTAGTTAGTTTTTTTGAATTTCCCTGTGCTGGTACGAAGTTCTTTAGAGGAAGGTAATTTATACTGGTTATAGAAATATGTGGAGTATGTCTCGACCCCATTAGATCCTGCTGTATCAAAAGCGATTTCTGTGGAACTGGAAATTTTGCATGTATTAAAATAGTATCTGGTCACCATATAGATAGGGTTAATGGATTGATTGGGATCTTCGCCGTAATTTGGGCGGATCAACACTCCATTGCCAACAGATGAAGGAGGCGAATAAAAGTCATATATGTTTGTCAGCTTTTTCACCATTTTCCCTTTATAGTCGTAGGTAACTGACTCAATCAATTTCCCCCGTTGATAACCTTTATTTCCTCTTTTACCAACTGCAATATAGTTGGTACCTCCGCCGGGCGCCACGTCATCGGGATAAGCGTCAAAATTGGAATACCTGGTAGTTACAAAACCAAGAACACTATCATTTTTATCTTTTGTTATTTCGGTTACCTCAGAATATCCTAAGGGGCTACCCTCCGTTAACGCCGCAGGCCCCTGGGGAGTAGCAAACGACTGTCCGCTTCCATTAGCACCTGGTGACGGCCTAAGCACGAAATTGGGTCTGTTGCCCAATATTCCACTGGACAATTGAGGATTATAAGATTGTTTAGAGTAATCCTTGCTATAGATATATTCTTTAACCAGATCAATACTTGATTCACTGCTTTTATGATATATTTTTTTTACTCTTAGACCTGGGCCGACTTTTTTAGTAATTGCGACTGGTATTATTTTTTTGTAGCTGACAGCATACTGCACATTATCTGCTGTATTTACGGGAATGCCAAGAAATCGTTGTAAGGCTGCAATATCATAATGCCCTACAGGCAAAGTTACATTTCTGGGGTTTGTAAGACCCGGACCTGTGATGGTTGCATAAATTGGCGTTGTTATTTCAAAAAACTGTACAACAATACCTTGGCCATTCGCATTTCCGAACTTATATAATATCCACCGCGATATAGATTCATCCCACCTCCATTTCACCTGGAAATAATGTTGTCCTGTATCAAGTGTATAATCATAGAAATAAGAATAGTCGTTGGGCTCATATTCAAGTAAAACGCTGCCACCTGTAGGGTATTTGATTTGTTTCAGAATATCAGCCTGGACAAACGTCGGATTGGGTTCCCGGTTTAGGGAAAAATAGAATGGCATATTAACACCATCGGGCCAAACCGTTGTGGCGAGAGTTGTTATTTCCGGATTACTATTATAGTATCCATAGAAGTCTGTTTGGCCCGACTGATATGGCGGCAACTTGACAGCATTATTATATACAAACTGATGTGGTGGAAGGCTTCCATTGATGCCTTTTTCCATCACTGAAAGCAATGTTAGCCGCTTGTTGGCTGCAGAGTCATAAGTGAATTCAAAACTTTTTTCTCGAGCTGCTTTGAACTTATTGTACACCACAATAGAGTCTAACCTTTTCCAATTCTGCAGATCCGTTAACCCGTTTTTTAACTCATTTGTGGTTGATGTAAAGAAATCTAACCGGGTCGATGTGCTTTCAATACTTTTTAGGTAAGCATGGAAAGTAGCGGTTCTATAAATATAACCCCTACCGTCCCACGCCGGATAGTCACCGTTGGGAAGCGGGGATAACTGGGAAGTATAATTGACTGTATTACCCGAAGGAGTTCTATTTTGTACTTTGGGGGTATATGTATAATTAACGACTTCTCCATTGGGATAGATGATTTGTTGCAGATACCAGGCAGTGGCATATCCGCTCCCGGAAGGGGCATTATTTACTATGTTACAGGAAGTTTCGATCAACTCTCTCAAATACCCGAATCTATACTTTGTACCATCGTTTTTCGTAATTGTAAACCCTCTAAATGGATGAGTTGTACCACCCTCTAATACATCGTATAACCTTGGGTAATCGGGGGTTCCTGTTCCTTCTATCTCAACTTTAACACTGGGATCTTCTATCATTTGGAACTTACCGTAACTATTTATCATAAATTGGCCACTTAGCCCGTCTGCATTTACATAAAATTCATCCGGACATCCGTCAGCGGTTGTACAAAGATCATTCCAGCACGTTGAACCTCCATCACCTGGGCTCGTAAAACTTATAGGTAATGTGATGGTACCTGTATAAGCGTATTTATAATAATATCCAATTTGCTCGGTTTCATCAGGTATAAAATCCATGATTCTTGTGACGACTCCCCCTGCATTTAATGTCCAGTTATTTCCCACCCATCCGGGATGAACATCAGGTTGTACCCCGCTTGTATTGTAGCTTAGCGAGATAGGCGGTAACATTTTGTCTTTGCCGACATTGATAGGGATATTTGTCGATGCCTTTCCAGTATGCAGACTAACTGGCAAATTACCTACTAAGCCCAAATTGGTAGCTTCCGGGCTGGGGAATTGTACCATTAGCGCATTTTGAGCACTCATATTAGTTGACACGATACAAGCATACAAAACCAAAAGTATCCTGGATAGGGGTTTGAATATTAATGCCATAAAAAGAGGGTTATGATAATTTTAAAATCGTAATAGCTAGTAGTACAAATATTCTGAAGGATGTTTTGCTTTGTTATAGTTTAATTCATTAGATTACTCACCAATAATTTTTATTTTAGACAACTTTATTCATCTAATTAATCTTTGTGTTAATTATAGGTAATACAGCCTTTAAACGCTCCATTTCCTCTTTACAATTGTCTGGCATATCCCGTTCAATAATTAAATTACTATAAGTAGTTACAAGCTGATTTAAAGCAGGATTGCCTGCTAATTTAGCTGCTATAACTCCTTTAATAAACCGAAACAGGTCATTATACATATGTACTGAGTACTCTTTAGGATGCGAATTTAAGAGCTCATCTATCTTCTTTACAGTATTATTAGTAAGAAAATAGGGGAAAGCTACTTCCTTGAAGTATTTCAAGAGCTCCCATGAGACATATGGGATGTTCTTCTTTTCAAAAATGAATAAATCCAAACTCTGATTTCTATTTCTATTAATGCCATCCGGATTGGCCATTAAATCTGCTACGCTATTGCCAATTGTCACAAAATTCCAATCTGTTTTTAAATAGGAGTTTATAGTAATTTCCTTATAATATTTCTCTATTGATGATATGTTGATATAGATTTGTGGTTCAATTTGAAATCCTTTTTCCCCGGATTTGATATTTGTTGTATTATAAATAAGATAGAAATAAAAATAAATAGCATTTTCATCTTTGCGGAAAAATCCTTGTTCTTTGAAATTAGGCTTAAAGTTGTATAACCTCACTCCCTTTTCCATAAATTCCAGGATGCCGTTTAGAATTTCTTTCTTTGTCATAGTTCTTAGTTAACCTACATATTAGACTCCAATCATTGGCCAAATTTCTTTAAGCCGTTGCATTTCGTCTTTGCAATTGTCCGGCATGTCGCGTTCGATAATTAAGTCACTATATATAGAAAACAATTTATCAGCTTTAGGACTTTTGCTTAGTTTAGCTGCAATTAAACCCTTGATAAACCGGTATATATCGTTACTCATATGAACACAGTATTCATAAGGATCCTTATTCAATATTTCGTCTACTCTCGCAATTGTATTATTTGAAAGCATATAAGGGAATGCAGTTTCCTTAAAATGCTTCATGAGTTCCCATGATACATATGGAATGTTTTTTTCTTCAAAAATGAATAAATCGAGGCTTTGATTTCTTTTCCTATTAATTCCGTCAGGATTCGCATTTAAATTTGCAATACTATTCCCTAGTGTCACGAAGTCTGTCTCTTTTTTAAGCTCAGTGTTCTGCGTAATTTCCCTATAAGAATTTTCAATGTCTTTTACATTTATCCAAACATAGGGTTCAATTTGAAACCCCTTTTCTCCTGTTTTTATAATTGTTCGATCATATATCAATAGCTGATATAAGTATATTAGCTGCTCCTCTTGTCTTATGAAATATTGCTCTTTAACGTTAGGTTTAAATTCATACAGTTTCATTTCATTCTTGAGTGTTTCAAAAATACTCTGAAGAACGTTTTTCTTTGTCATAGTTTAATTCATTGGATTACTCACCAATAATTTTATTTTAGACAACATTATTAATCTAATTAATCTTTGTATTAATCATAGGTAATACAGCCTCCATCTCTGGTATAGCATGGATCCCAACTTGCAAATTGATAATATCAATTCTTAAATAAATTCCACCATGATTTTCCATGTTCCATTTTCTTCGGGAAAAAGCCTTCTGGAATATCTCCCTCAAAGCGCATATCTATAACAGTCGTATAGATGTAAGCATATAATTCATCCTCTCCCCCATTCTGTATTCGTTTAATTACCCTTTGAACGGGCCAAATAACTATATTATTAGCTGATATGATTGAAATATTTATTTCTCCATCTTTGTCTTTGTCATCAACTTGCCATTTCGCTGCCTTAGAATTTCTAATTACAACTTCGCCAATATAGGCTCCAATTGCAAAACATTTGTATCCGAATTGGTTTGTAAATAGCCCACCAGGAATAGGTTGACCATGTTTGATTTCATGGTCAAGAAAATCATCTATTAACTTCACGCTTTCTACAGAGTAATCAAGTTCTTTCTGTAATTCTTTAAATTCTTTTATTAACCAAATTGATGCTTTACTAATATCATTAATTAATGTACCCATATTGAAATTTTGTTTACGACCAAAAGAAATTTAGCAACCGCCACATTGGAATGTAATGGTTAGACTATTTGTTTCTGGTTAGCCCAATTTATTCTTTGTATCAATCACTGGTAATATTGCCTTTAATCACTCCATTTCTTCTTTACAATCATCCGTCATATCCCTTTCTATAATTAAAATTACTATAAGTGGTTACAAGATGATCTAACCCTGGATTCCTTGCTAATTTGGCTGCGATAGTTCCCTTGACAAATCGGTACGGATCAAAATACATATGTACCGAGTACCCTTGGGGATGCGAATTAAATAGTTCATCTATCTTCTTCACAGTGTTGCTGGTGAATAAATAAGGAAAAATTGCTCCTTCGTCTTTACGTATAAATCCTTGTTGTTTGAAATTGGGTTTAAAATTATATAACCCCATTTCCTTTTCCATAAATGCTAAGATACTTTTAACAACGTCTTTTTTTGTCATATTCCGTAATCAACTTACAATTTAATTTCCAATCATTGGCAAAATTGCCTTTAGCCGCTCCATTTCTTCTTTACAATCATCCGGCATATCTCTTTCTATAATTAAATTACTATAAGTAGTTACAAGCTCATCTAACTTTGGATTTTTTCCTAATTTGGCCGCTATGGCTCCCTTAATAAACCGGTACAAATCATTGTACATATGTACGGAATACTCTTTGGGATGTGAATTTAATAGTTCATCTATCTTCTTTGCAGTATTGTTGGTAAGAAAATAGGGGAACGCCACATCCTTGAAGTACTTTAAGAGTTCCCAAGAAACATATGGAATATTTTTTTCCTCGAAAATAAATAAGTCCAAATTCTGATTTCTATTTCTATTAATGCCGTCTGGATTGGCTATTAAATTTGCTACACTATTGCCAATCGTGACAAAATTCCAATCCGTTTTTAAATAAGTGTTTATCGTAATTTCCTTATAATATTTTTCTATCTCTGGAAGATTAATATAAATCTGCGGCTCAATTTGAAACCCTTTTTCTCCTGTTTTGATAATTGTTCTATCATAGATAAGAAAAAAGTAAAAGAAAATGGCGTCTTTATCCCTACGAATAAACCCCTGTTCTTTGAAATTGGGCTTGAAATTATAAAGCCCAATTTCCTTTTCCATAAATTCTATAATACTTCTAATAACTTCTTTTTTTGTCATGTTTCTTTTTTAATATGCTATGAAAGTACCGCTCCTCGAATCCCAACGATAAAGTGCCTTTTGGACTCTACTAGGGTCTATTGTTCTTCCTTCAAGGGGTCCTGCATTTTTCCCTGTTAGAACACCTTTTTCTCCATCATTAAAGAATAATTTTTGTCCATTAGTTAAAGTTCCTCCATCTACCTTAGATTCAAATACACCTAATACCTTATTTTCCTTAACAACAACAAAATCTGCTCTCATCGTGGCCCCATCCATTTTGATGGTTACTTGCTCTAGTATTTCGGCCCCGCTGAATTGAGAAGATAATACATCCCTCGTTAGCGCCTCGCCCATTGCTCCTTTCGCAACTGGAGACATTCCTTCTACAAACGGGTTTACTGTGGTAGCCCCCTGAGATAATTTCCCAAATGCGGAACTTAATGCTCCCAGCCCTTCAACTGCTTTTGCCCCCGCATATTCCCACGCAGCTACTTCTACCGCTGACTTAACGATGTTAAAGGCTGCTCCATTCTGTGTCTCCCAAAGTTGACGTTGGTATTCTTTTTCCTGGGCTATTTCTCGCGCGATCACTTTACATTGCGGGCAGTCCATTGTTTCGCGTATCGTTGGTTGCCTGGGATCTGGTGGAGGAGCATTCCTGGCCTGTTCGGTTTGTGCCGCTGTATATAATCCCCGCTTATTCATTGCGGCAGGATCATAAGGCCCCGATATACCTTTAGCTAAACTACCATCTCTTGCGTACCAGGGTTCCAGACCATCAATATCTGTTGCATTTGGAAATTCATTCCCTGCAAATTGATAAGTCGAGTAATATGGAAACTTGTCAGCAAGTGGGTCTACAGCGAAAAAACGTCCTAGTTGCTGATCATAGAAACGGTTTTTGTAATCGTACCATTCAATCCCTGATCCATCTGCAAATTCTTTATTCTGTAATTCTTTGCTGTGAAACTTGATTCGATTCTCCGGATACCCCATTCCCTTCAATGCACTAGAGCTTATTGCTGCCATTGCCAGGCCAAAGGGATAATAGTGTGTTTCCTCTATCACCGGACCTGTGGCCTGTGTTACCACTATATTATCAAAGAACACGTCCTGCGCACTTTCATTGCTCGTGTAAATATACAGGAAACCTGCTCTTTTTATCACCATTCGATCCGTCGCCAATGTTTGTAATGCATCAGATACACCCTGTACCTGTTTTACTCCACTATTCTCATTTACGAGGTTAAATTGATCGTCGAACAATACATAATTCAGATAGGCTTTAGGCTTATCTGGCAGATTTTGTGATGGGTCTTTATCTTTCAGGGTCTGATAATTGGTACTTGAGAAGTTAATATTGATAGGAGAACCCGGGCCTGTTGCGTTATGTACTCCATCATTGATCGCTGTACTTCCATTAAAAGTATTAAGCAGCGCAGCGAGCATATCATTTATTGTGGCGCTTGAAGTATTGGCAGCCGTAGACTTATAAAACGCTTTGCTTCCTATCTGAATGGTATCTCCGGCGATTACCCGTAATACAATGGATGGACCTATCTTTTGTCCATTTTGCGCATTCAATTTTGCTACATAACTATTGGGATTCGTAGTCGGATCAGCAGGATAACCAGGCGGTAAAGGGCTTCTTGTATTATCAATATTACTGAATAAAGCATTTTCTTTGGCCGCATTAGCCGTCTCCAGAGTCGCCGCATATATGCTGAAATCACTTTGTTCAGTTAATACCAAACGAGTATTACCAAGACGATCTTTTACAAAATAATCGTACACATAAGCAGGAGCTACGCCAGTTTTATATACCACTCTTACACGCCCTTCATTATGTGCCATAAACAACAATGTGTCGTTCTGGTATACAAATCCACCAGCGTAATTAGTAGTAGTATTTTTGACAGATGATTGCGTGTAATCAGTTATTTCTTTTTTCAATTTGTTACCGAGAGCATCATATTGATACCGAATGACACCCTTGCCCCCAAAGTTGATTTGCGTGGGGAGGTTGAGATGATTATAACTAATGGTGGATATTGATTTATTGAGATCCTTTGACAGGTTACCATTGGGATCATAGCTATAGTCATCACCATTCTTATTGCCGTCTTTGAAATCGCCAAGTGCACTGGAAACGGCACTGGTATCAAATACCGCAGATAGTTTATTGCTATTAGGAAAATAGCTGTATGCCAATTGGTCTATTGGCACAATATTGACGCCCTCCATTCCTTTCTGTGACATCTTCGTGACGTTGCCATTGGCATCATAATTTATCCAGGAAACGGTGAAGTCTATTTTGTCCCGTGTCCACGGGCTACCATTTGCGTTCTGCTGAGTAAAATATGCCTGGGTCAGACGGTTTACCTTATCATAGCTATAGCCATACGCTCTGGGAAGAGGATCATTCCATCCCTTCCAGCGGGTGCCTGATAAATTGCCGTTGTAATTCCTGGAAGCAAAGCCGTAGTCATAGTTTAGTTCCTCGCCCCAATGAGAGATATTATTCCCATTATTGAGATAGTCTTTGTTCAGGCTTTTTAACCAGCCCCGAATATTATATTCGTAGGATAACTGCTCGATGGACTGGTTGTTAGCTTTCCATCCAAGTACTTTATTTTTTTGCTGCCCTAATTCATTATAATCATTTGTGGCAATAGTTCGTTCAAGATTCACATTATCGTTAAGCCGTTTCTTTAAACTAATCACCCTACCTGCCTGATCATATTCATTCATAGTAAGTACAGTGGTTTGCGGAGTAAGGCCACTGCGGGGATTAGTATGTCGCTGATAAGTACTTAATACTTTCCCGTTGAAGTCGTACAATGTTGTTGTAATGTCCTTACCTCCTGCAATGTTGTCACTAACTACATGTATGACCCTGCCTTTATCGTTATACCAGGTGGTAGTTGTCAGCCATTGGTCTGTGTCCAATACACGAACTTTGGTACCCGTTGTCAGGCCTTTGGTCATGGAACCAGGGGCTGTAATTGGTTCTGCATAGGGATTGTTACCCGCCGATGGTAGGGAAAAATCGCCTGACGTGGGGCTTTGTACTCCGGGATAGCTATAATTGTCGTAAAATGTGTAAGTTAAGGGTATCAGTGCGTCCGATGAAATACCAGGTAAAGGATTGGTAACTGTCAAATTAATAATATCACCCTTTAAATTGGGATCTATATAGATATCTCTTGTATTTCCATTACCGCTATCAAATCCATTTTCCAACGTAACGGAATTAGTAGCTACATATGTACTTCGGTCATCAGTAGCTACTACCAAGTCTGAAACACCAGGTGTCTGATAGTAAGTATTACCAGTTCCGGCAGAAGTATTCAATTTTGTTTGCAAAACGTCTCTGGAATCAGATGAATTATATAAAGCTGTTTCAACAGCCCTGTTAAGTCCATCGTAAAAGTTAACCTGCCATTGATTGCGCGCCTTCAGGTTACCATCGCGTGAAAATACCAATCTGTTACGTTGATCATATACCATTTCTACAAGGCTTACACCCGGCACCTTCTTTTCAATCATACGATTGCGCGCATCAAAACGATATTGAAAGCACAATTCATCTGCTACTAATGATAAGTTCCAATTGTTGGATATTTTTTCCACTGCCAGCGGAGGGACTACAAAACGGAGATTTCCCAGAACATCATATATGTAGTAGGTAGAAAGCCACCCCACATGAGCTGTACCTGGCAGATCAGATAGTTGAACTTTCTTTAGTATCAGACGATTCTCCTTGTCTTTATACTCTATTGTCTGGTTACCACTCTCATCAGTCATTACATTTTTATAAAGCTGCCCGGCATCGTAAATGTTAGTACTGACAGGTACCGAGCCGGACATATCCCATATCCTTACGGAATCTGCTATATTATTCGCCTGGTATTGGTGGCTTACAGGATGATTACCCCCTGCTTTTGACCAACTATTGCCAGGAGCATATGTATTGAGGACACGATTTAATGGTGATGGTTCAAAATCGACCTGGCTATAAAAGATGCTTTCATCTTTAACTCCTGAGTTTAAGTTACTATCCTGATAAAATGCTTTTTGAAGATTAAATGGGTCAATTTTGAATTTACCGTCACTGGTATTGCCAGTTTGTGGCACAAAAGGTAAGTACTTGTAAATCTCTCTCCCAAACTCATCATAAATATTTGATGTCACCAAATCTTTACCGGAACTGCTTATTCCTTTGTTTACGACCTGTAGAAGCCTTCCCAATCGATCAAAATATTGTGTTGACTGCTTTACCTCTTTCACGGTGCGTGTAGGGTCACTTACTACAGCAGGATCACTGGTCGGCATGGATGGTTCCCAGGTACGGATATAGTTAATCGTAGGGGCGGAATATGGACCTGGAGTTGTTACAGGTGTCGCAGTTGGTCTGGAATTGTTGGTGGGGGTATTCTGTGCACTGGCGTAGGTTATACAAAGCAGTATTATTACTACGTTTATTAACTTCATGCAGGTACCAGGGTAAAATGGATACATATAAATTATTTTGGGTCCAGGTTAAAACTCTCTGATAAAGAAATAAGTGATAAGAAATACTTCAGCTAATAAATCCACAGGTAATAGGCAATAACTCGATCATCCACAGGGCTGCTACAGGGGGTACTAATACCTAAAAACAATTGTCAATAAAATTAATCCAAAATACACAAAATTCAGTCAAATTACGCCTGAAAGATATTTTTTTTAATAAAATTCCCACTGGGCACGAAAGCCTTCCGTCAGCTTACGGGGATGTAATTTTCATGATCCAGGGTTATTAAACATGAAATGGGACAACAAAGTAATTGTTTGATGATCAGAATAAGGATGATAGAAGACATATCTAACTAAATATAAGATCGTTTGTAGAATGAGGAGTGCCAGCACCAAAATTCGAGAGAAAACTTAAATTTGTATATTCTAAATATTAATTATACCATCAACATATGGAAACCATCACTGTTAGCTCATTCCTGGACTATTACGGAAAAATCCGGAAACGTACCGGCAAAGTAATACAGGCTATACCGCCCGACCAGGTAGAATGGACATACAAGCCTGGCAAATTCACTCTTGGTGATCAGGTGAGGCACATTGCAGCCATCGAACGCTATATGTACGGCGAAACCATTGCCGGCAGACCCAGCGCCTACCAGGGCTGCGGCAAAGATCTTGCTGAAGGATGCGACAATATCGTGGCCTGGTTCAACGAAATGCACCGGCAGTCGATGGAGATCTTCAGCAGCCTGCGGGACGAAGATCTGCAGCGCGAATGTCTGACACCCGGCAATGCTAAAATAGCCACGTGGAAATGGTTGCGGGCTATGATAGAACATGAAATACATCACCGCGCACAGATTTATACCTACCTTGGTATGCTGGGCATACCCACACCGCCAATATTCGGGCTTACTTCAGAAGAAGTGATCAGCAACAGTGTAAAAATCTGATTACAGGCTGCCGGCAGTGGCACTTTATTGAAAACCACTGCCGGCAAAAATCGCTTTTTTGGTATATCGTCTGAAAAGGTTATAAGACTATCAATATGCCGCGTCTGCATTCACTTCCATCTTCCTGTCTTTAACCAAATTAAATTCCCGTAACCCAATATTGACGTCAACTGTATCGAGTTTAGGCCGGCCAATAAAGCCACCAATACCTATCGAACAATTCACAAAATAGGCTTTTCCGGGTTGAATATTTAATATCACCTCATCACTGGATTCCGTCCGTGCAGATATCCTGGAGAGGCCTTTTCTATAAACTCTGATAAGCTGTCTGGAGTTTTTCTTCATACGGCATATAACAGAATCATTCAGTTTCACATTATATGAAATGGCGGTTGCCACATCAGATAGAGGACGATATAAATATAGCAAGGCGTAAGAAGCAGTATCCGGAAGCAATGTTCTTGTGAGGGAATCGGCCAAACGGGCTTTTTCAGCGATCAATCCAGGAATATCAGGGCAGTAGTAAATTTCTCCGAACAAACGATAACAGGTGCTGAACCCATCGGGCAATTTTAGTTCTGTAATTTTAACAACATTTCCTCCTACTTTTACAGCTTTTTCTTTGGCCTGTTCCAGTGTACGCTCATATCCGCAGTCTGACTTAAAACCACCGTCAGTTACTTTTACTTTACCAATTTTCTTTGTGCCCTCAGGTACTACGTCTTCGCTATTGATAATTAATACACCTGTGGTATCTGAAAGGCCATTGGCATCAACTCGTATATAAAGGCCGAGCAAAAATAGTAATGCTACCAGTGATTTCGAATATAGTTTCATTTTTTCAGGGATTATAGTACAGCAATCGTCCGGGGGGCCTGACTGTCTCCGGAGGTGCAATATTAGAGAATTACTACCGTTTTTCCATCTGCCTGAAAAAATCAAAGGAGCAACCGGCATGGCTGCTCCTTTGATCAGGTCTATAAGTAAGGGTGTTGTTATTTTCTTAATCAGGCCTGGCCTCCCTCTCCTGCCGGCCCGCTGTAAGGCTGCTTATCTATCTTCCTGTACGCCCATCCGAATATAAGTGGGAATACCCATAGGGAGAATAACATCGCGCAAAGGATACCTCCAATTACCACCCTCGCCAACGGCCTCGAACTCTCTGAGCCTATACCGTGGGATATGGCAGCCGGGAAGAGGCCTATGGCCGCCATTAAGGCCGTCATCATCACAGGTCTTATTCTCGTATTCACACCCAGTTTAATGGAATTATAGAGCAGATTATCCCCTCGCATACTTATCAGATTCTCCTTAAATCGCGTTATAAGGATAATACCATCCTGGATACAAATACCGAACAACGCAATAAAGCCAATACCGGCAGAGATACTGAAGTTGGTACCGGTGATATGTAACGCTAAAATACCTCCGACCAATGCAAACGGCACATTCGTAAATACCAGGATCGCATCTTTGAAATTACCGAACATACTTATCAGCAACAGGAATATCAAAGCAAGACTGATAGGCACTACCAGCGCCAGGCGTTTCTGGGCTCGCTGCTGGTTTTCAAAATCGCCCTGGAAAGCCATCGAATAGCCGCGGTCTAAATGCACCTTTTCTTTCACTTTCTCCATTGCTTCGGCTATGGTGCTACCCATATCACGACCTCTGATAGAGAATTTCAAAGCCGCATACCGCCGGTTACCATCTCTGAAAATCAGCGCCGGCCCTGTTTTCTGGGTAATGGTAGCGATTTCCTTAATCGGCACTTTACTGCCATTCTGTGTAGGCACCAGCAACTCCCCTATCTGCGCGGGCGTTTTCCGGAACTCTTCCGGGAGGCGTACCCGGATGTCGAATATCTTAATACCTTCATACAACTGGCTGGCTGGCGTACCTCCTGTTCCCAATCCCGTCATCGCCATACTGATAACCGCATTGGCCTGGGCTGCCGCAACGCCATATAATGCCATCTTCTGCTGACTGAGATTAATATCCAGTTCCGGCTGGCCTATATTATGCATGATCCCTAAATCTTCTATCCCTCTTACTTTTTTCAGCACATTAAAATACTCGGTCATCTTGCCTTCCATGTAATTCAGCGAATCACCATATATCTTCAATACAATACTTCCCTTTACACCCGAAACCGCTTCTTCCACATTATCCATAATTGGCTGGGAAAAGTTAAGATTGACGCCAGGAATCACCGACAGCGATTTATTCATCTGAGTAATCAGCTCTTCCTTACTGATTTTAGGGTTCCATTGCGACTCGGGATACATCAGCACATCGAACTCATTATTATAATATCCGGTTACATCCGTTCCATCATCGGGGCGCCCGGTCTGGGACACACAATACTTCACCTGCGGGTACTGCATGAGAATATCCCTGGCCTGTTTTGAAATTTGAACAGACTTATTCAGGTCTATGCTATAGTTGGCCTGGATACGGATCCAGATACTTCCCTCATTCAGCTCAGGCAGAAATTCCGATCCGAGGAATTTGAAGGAATATATACCCACCACCATTACAATAAGAGCTGAGATCACCACTATTTCCTTTCGCTTAAACGCTTTAATGAAGCCCATCAGCATGAATCCCATCATATGATGTACAATAGGGTTATGCTTTTCCCTCACGTTTTTACGCATCAGCATACTGATCATCACCGGCACCAGCGTGAGGGTGGTAATCAGAGAACCCAGCAGCGCAAAGCTCAGCGTATTAGCCAGGGGAGAGAACATCTTACCTTCTACTTTCTGGAAGGCAAATATGGGTAACAGCGCGGTGATAATAATCACGTTCAGGTAGAAGGGGCGCTTTCCGATTTCCGCCGCATTTTTTCTGATCAGGCCCAGCTTACTGAATTTATTAAACCGCTCCATCCCCATCTCCTTAGCCTTGTGGTCCAAGACGACGAAAATCCCTTCCACCATCACAATCGTACCGTCTAGTATTATCCCGAAGTCAACAGCACCCAGAGAAAGCAGGTTGGCGCTCATACCCATTATATGAAGACATATAAACGCAAACAACAGGGATATCGGGATAATAACCGCCACAATGAAAGTGGCCCGCCAGTCGAACAGGAAAAGCGAAATCAGGATAATCACCAGCACAATACCTTCTATCAGGTTGTGTAAAACGGTATGTGTGGCATATTCTATCAGGTCGGCCCGATCATAGTAGGGAACTATCTTAGTGTCGGCCGGCAGCACGGAACTGTTCAGGTAGTCGATTTTTTCTTTCAGCTTCTTTACTACCTCCGAGGGATTTTCTCCTTTACGCATCACCACAATGGCTTCCACCACATCGCCCTGGTCTGTTACATGGCTTTTTCCATCTTTGTCAGTAATCCGGTCACTTCTTCCAACCCAACCCAGTCGCGGTATATTGGATATATCCACCGTGGCTACATCCTTTACCAGGAGCGGCACACCATTATTATTCTGTATAACAATATTCTTGATCTCCTCAATATCATTCAGTAATCCGATACCTCTTACCACAAAGGCCTGGTTATTCTGAAAGATCATGTCGCCCCCAACATTGATATTCGTGTTCTGTACTGCACCAAAAACATCCAGCGGTGTAAGACCAATATTCGCCAGTTTTCCCGGGTCTACTTTGATTTCATACGCTTTGGTTTTTCCGCCGAAGCTATTGATATCCGCAATGCCTGGCACACTCCTTAACTGACGGTCTATTACCCAATCCTGCATGGTTTTGAGTTCCCTTACATCCCTGAAAGTGCTGGTTAGTGTATACCGGTAAATTTCGCCGGTAGGGCCGGTAGGTGGCTGCACGGCAGGCTGCACACCACCGGGCAGGGTAGCATTCGGCAACAGGTTCATGACCTGTTGTCGCGCTTCCATGTCCTTGACGCCATCATCAAAAATTAACTTAATGAAAGAAAGGCCGAAGATAGTGGTTGAACGCAGGCTTATCTTTTTCTGTACCGGGTTCATCGCTATTTCTATGGGGATCGTTACGAACTTCTCTACTTCTTCCGCACTGCGACCGGGCCATTGGGTGATAATTGTTATCTCCGTATTGGTCACATCCGGGAATGCTTCGATGGGCATATTGATGAAAGTAACCACCCCTGTGATGATCAGCAAGAAAGTAATGAACAGAACGAAGTATTTATTCTTGATCGAAAAGCCGATAAGCCTTCTTAATATCTTAGTCATTTTCTTATATTAAAAGATTCTAAGAGCTATTTGTACCGCAGCAATGCAGTTCTATAGTGCAGTTGCTGGCACTCTCCTCTCTTTATTACTAACTGTTCAACGCCTGATAAATGAGGATGACATCGTAAGCAATCACTTTATCGCCTTCTTTTAAACCGGCCGAAATGTAGGTCTGATCACCATTGGAGCCCAACACCTGTACCGGTGTTATTCTAACATCCTTATTACTGTTATATATCAGTACATAGTATTGGCTATGATCAAACATCAGTGCATGTGAAGAAACTGTGAGCGCTTCTTTTCCCAAAGGATTGAGCACATTTACACTGGCAAACATCTGTGGCTTCAGCAGATATTCCGGGTTAGGAAGCACCACACGCACCTTCATTACTTTGCTCGACGGATCAAGCACATTCAGCATTTTATCGACCTTCCCTTTAAATACTTTATCGGGGTAAGAAAGCGTCGTTACATTTACTTCATCCCCCACATGTACCCGGCTGATATTGGATTCATACACATTTGCCTGTATCCATACATTCTTAAGATCAGAGATGGTAAACATGTTAGTACCATTATCTGTACGAATCATGGTATTGTTGGTAATATTTTTTTGAACGATAAACCCATTGATAGGCGATTTCACCTCGTAAATCCCCTGCCGGTTATTTCCGTTTATCTTCAGCACACGCTGCGCCATCTGTAACTGCGCCAGTGCCTGATCGTAGGCCGTTTGCGCGTTGACAAGTTCCAGCTGAGAGGATAATCCGCTTTTAAAAAGGTCTTTTGTGGCTTCCAATTGCTTCTGGGTACTTTTAACAGTGGTTTCTGCAACAATCATATTATTCTCGTAACCCGCCATCTCACTGCTCCTTACAGTGGCTAATGCCTGTCCCTGCTTTACCACATCGCCCAGCTGCACGGTCACATTCTGTACCATACCGCTAACCAGCGGGAATATGTTCACCTGGTTATCCTGGTTAAAATCCACCATCCCCGTAAGTGTGATGGCATCAGTAATCGGGGTCATTCTAACGGTATCTATCTTCAACCGTTTCATGATAGAGTCAGGTATCACATAACCTGCCCGTTCATCACTCTTTTTTTCATCGTTGTTGCCACAGGCGACCAGGGTCGCCATCATTATAACCAGCAACAACTGTAACAGATTGCGTATTTTTAATACTGCTTGCATGGGAGTAGCCTGTCTTTATTTAATTAAAAAAACTGAAGCCGGTATAGAAGTTGATACTTTCCAAAGCGTTCAATTTATTAAGTTGTATTCCGTTTACCTGGAGTGTATTTTGTTTATAAGAATCATAGAAATCCAGAAAGTCCAATAGTCCGATCGTTCGTTTCTTGTAAGCTTCCAGTGCGGCATGAATCAAACGGCTATAGTCGCTTTTGAAACTGGGGTCTATTTTCTGATATAATTTATCTGCGTCTATTGATTGTTGCAGCGCACGGTAAACATTTTCATCAACAGTTTTCTGTACGCTTTGTTCTGCTGCTTCATTCATCTTAATAGCAAACTTCGCCGACTTAATATTCCCCTGATTCCGGTTGAAGAAGGGCAAATTGATAGCAATACCGCCCATGAACAGATCATGTATATAACTACCCTGCTTATCGTAGTTCACGCTAAGTGAAGGGTCAGGAACGGCCAATGCTTTCTGATAGCCATAATTCAACTTACTGATATCTGTATTGGTTTGTGCAATCCTGAGATCTGTACGCCGGTTGTAAGCAGTATCGATGAGTACCCCCAATGGATATTTTAAGGGATTGGAAGATGCCACCAGGTTAGTATCTACCTCAGGCACAAGATAGGTCAGGTTTCTCGCCTGCAGCACCAATTTCAACTCGCTCTGCGTATCGTTGATCTGGTCTATCAGATCCTGATATTCACTCTGGAGGCTGTATAACAGCGCCTTAACCCTTAGAATTTCCTTCTCTGAAACCCAGGCCTTCCCTTCCTTCACCAGATTGTTATATCCGTCTACCACCACCTGTAGTCCGTCTATCTCATCTTTATAAACTTTGGCACTTTGCTGCAGATAGTAAATTGTAAAAAAGTCCGTTCTCAGTGTATACTTCAGTGTTCGAATGAGATCGTACAGCTGATATTCTGCCAGCCTTGTATTAGATTTTGCGAGTTTAATGGATTTATTCCTCTTACCTGCAATAAGTATTTCCTGGCTGATACTGGTAGATGCCTCACCGGAAGTAGAAAAGGGAGAGGGAAACCATTTGTTTTTTTGCACCGGGTCTGCATTCGGATCATGACCAGCTATTGCAGTGGCAAAAGAAAAACTGGGATTGGGATAAAGCCGGGCCTGAATGATTAACGCCTTTTGAACATCAACGTTATATCGTTGTGCCAGTAATAAGAGATTATTTCTCAGAAAAAGATTTTCGGCACTATCCAGTGTTAGATGTAGCGTATCAACTGCCGGCAAGGGATTATTCTGTTGAGCATTCACTCCGATGACACTTAGGCAAAAGCCGAGGCTCAAACGCAACATTTTTTTAAATTGCATAGAAGATATGTTAGCGTAACATTTACGGCGTTAAATTACAGAAATGAATATACAGGGCAAATTAGAATGTTCTAATCCGCCCGTAACAAACACTGTTCTCATTGTATCTATAACGCATACACTCAATACAATAGCGGGTTTATATCCTTTCTAAAAAAATTTCGCTGAGATTAAAGCCGCATTAAAAAAGTGCCTTTGCAATAAGGTCTGCTATGATATTTTGCTAGCCAGCCATTGTATTAATAGGTTACCTACAGCACATGGTCTTATAATAAATATACGGTAATAATGGTAAAGTAAGATGTTTTACTGATATTAATTTTTGATGGAGAATAGCATTATGCAGATAAAGAATCCTAACGTTATTCGCTGTATGATCAATCGTCTTTCCATTGAAATAGCCCAACCTCTTCCATTTATAACTTCCGTCTGTTATATTTGTCTTCATATAACATCAAACCATGAACCCGGCAATAAAAATTTCCGTAGCATCCTCTCTATTAACGCTCACGCTCAACCTTTTTGCACAGTCCGCAAAAACCTTCCACAATCCCTTGCCGGTAGCCTTTGGCGATCCATATGTATTGCATGTAAAAGGCCATCAATATTACATGTACGGAACCGGCGCCGGCGCCAAAAACGGGTTCTCCGCTTATTCCTCCGCCGACCTGATGAACTGGGAAAAAGAAGGCCAGGTATTTTATGCGGGCAACCGGAACGGCTGGAGCGATTCCACTGCCGCCTGGAACGGAGCCTACTGGGCACCGGAAGTATACGAACACCACGGAAAGTTCTACATGTTCTACAGCGCACAATGGAAAGAGAATCCTAATAAAGAAACAGAGAATTTTCGTATAGGCGTGGCAGTTGCAGACAGCCCCACCGGACCATTCATCGACCTGGCCAACAAGCCCATCTTTGATCCCGGCTATCCTGTCATCGATGCCAATGTACTCTTCGATAAAAGCGGCCGCATTTACCTCTATTACTCCCGGTGCTGCTATAAGCACCCGGTAGAAAGTGAAATAGCCGCCTGGGCCAGACAAAAAAACTGGTTTGATACCATAGAAGAAAGTTGGGTGTACGGCATTGAGCTGAAACCTGATTTCAGTGGTGTAATAGGAGAACCCGTGCTGCTCTTACGCCCTCCGGTAAAAATGAGCGATAAACAGGCGGAATGGGAAAGCCGCTCGGTTACGTCAAAAGAAGTCAACCGCCGGTGGACGGAAGGTTCCGTCATCTTTAAAAAAGGCGACACCTATTATATGATGTATTCCGCTAATTATTTCGGTGGCAGAAACTACGCGGTAGGATATGCCACTTCCAAAAGCCCACTGGGCCCTTTTACCAAGGCGGCCAATAATCCCGTGTTGCAGCAAAACACCGGCAAAGGCGGTGTGGTAACCGGAACCGGGCATAACAGTGTTACTTATTCTCCGGACGGGAAAGAAATGTTTTGTGTATACCATGCCCGTACGTTGGCTACAGGAGAAGACCGCGTTGTTTTTATTGACCGGATGAAGATACTCAAAGATGGTACGCTCACGGTAGCCGGCCCCACTACAGCACCACAGGCAGCTCCCGGAAGTAAATAGCAGCCCGCGCTGTAAAGAATGTAATTTTTTTACACCAGCGTACATCGGGAGATGCCGTATTTTTACGGCATGAAATCTATTATCACACTTACGGGAAAACATGGCGTTACGCTGAAAGCCATTGAACACCGCGATCTTAAAGATATGGCCGCATTAGCCAACCACCCTGCTATTGCAGCCAATCTCCGCGATAGCTTTCCTTCGCCTTACTCACTGAAGGATGCGGAAAACTTTCTTGCCCTCATTCAACAGGGGAAACTGAATTATGTGTGGGGTATTTATGTAGAAGATGAAATTGCCGGTGTCATCACACTCACACCTCAGGACGACATTTACCGCCATTCCGCTGAAATCGGTTACTGGCTGGGCATTCCGTATCATGGCAAAGGCGTTATGACGGAAGCTGTATCATTGCTCACGGAATACGCCTTCAGGGAGCTAAACATTCATCGTATCTATGCAGGAGTGTTTGCTTATAATGAAGCCTCCAAAAAAGTGTTGCAGAAAAGCGGGTTCCACCTGGAGGCCATCAAAATAAAAGCTATCATCAAAAACGGTACCCTGCTTGATGAACATCTCATGGTTAAAATGAATATCTGATGACGGATCAAACTTTGATAGTGTCTGAACGGATAATAAATACTTATCAGGATAAAATACTACTCACCAATGTTACACAGAATCATTTATGTTTGCAACCTGCTGAATGCTGTGTAAAACCCGGTTTGTCTAATCCGTTCTGAATCAGCGATGACTGAACAGATGATAAGTATGTAGCAGGTAAAGTGTTCTCACAAATGAATAAATCCACCCCTGGTTTATCCTTAAAAATTATCAATATGCGATATGCATGGCTTTTCCCGGTGTTTTTCTTCCTATCTCTGCCATTTGCTCAATGTCAACAAACCAGTATGCTGGTACTGCCGGGTATCAGGGTGCCTGTTTTGGATACTGCTGCGAACGCACAACTTTTGAGAGACCTCAATGAGTTTCTGTCAAACAAAAACAAACCAGTTGATAGTAACACCCTGGTAGCGCCGGCACATGCACTGGAAACTGCTGCTTTACTTGATGAAATGAAAGACATCGAAAAAAGTACTAATTATAAGAACGATAATTTTTACCGCTGCTATTTGAACAATTTAATTGCTCAACAAGACGGCCTTTTCTCTATTCAACTTTCCTATATAGGCGTACATGACAGCACTTCTCTATTGAGAGGGAGCTTCCACCTTCTCGCTCAAAAGTCTGGTGGCCGTTATTACTTTTACTCGCCGTTGGAACAAATCACAAAGTCATGGAAAGTTAAAAAGAGCGGTAATATTGTCTTTCATTACAAAGATCGGATAAACGAAGCGCAGGCAAACTCCTATGTACAAGTAGTAAAAAAATTCGATGAGAAACTGGGAATTTCCGGTCGTACCATGGAGTTTTATTGCTGCGATAATTTCGGAGAGGCGCAGGAGCTTGTTGGTGTACAGTATAAGAAAGATTATAATGGCATTGCTTACAACTCTTTGTCTGCTTTTCATAAAGATAAGAGCATATGTGTTGCGGGATCCCGTAATAATAACGGGTTTAATGAAGTGGATATTCATGACCTGTGGCACGACAGATTGCATAGCACAGTTGCGGTTGATCAGATCAACCGTCCTGTGGATGAAGGATGTGCCTACTTATATGGCGGCAGCTGGGGTATTTCATGGCCCGCTATCCTGGATACCATCAGGCATTACGCGTCCATTCATCCGGATGCCAATTGGCTGAACCTGTATAATGAGTCTTTTAATTTTTCAGCGGCCAATCAGCCTCCTTTGAATGCCGATTTCATGATAAATGCGTTAATCGTAAAAATGATCGAAAAGGAAAAAGGGTTTCCGAAAGTCATGGAATTATTATGCTGCGGGAAGGCCGAAAGCGGGAATGAAAACTATTTTCGGGCTTTAACCAGGATAACCGGTATTACAAAGGAGAATTTTAATGCTACCGTGCAGTCATTGATAGCTAAAGCTGAATAAACGCAATAACAGGAGCCGGCTACCCATAACCACAATACTGGCAGACCCCGCCAATACTTTTTTCTTTCTGACCTTATGTTCCCGGCTCTTCCCTGCTATCTTTTGAACAGAAAGATGACAAACAACTGAATAATCCCCCATTTATTACCTCCAGTTGCTAAATAACAACTACAAGTAGCGTAATTACAACTAATAGGAGCCTCGTTTTTGCTGATTCCAGCAAGGAAACAGAATATCTTTACAGTGTCGAAAAAATAAAAAATAAAAGTATGGATACTAAGATAATCGGGGGCAAAATTGCCAAAGCACGAAAGGCAGTAAATATGTCTCAGGCGCAACTTGCCCAACAGCTGTTTATTAGCGCCCAGGCAGTTGGGAAATGGGAACGTGGAGAATCTATGCCGGATATTACCACCTTTAACCGTCTTGCCGACATTCTGGGCGTTGATCTTAACTATTTTTCGGAAAACGGCGCATCTGCCGTCAGTGAAATGCCGCCCCTTGAATCCCTCGCGAAACAACCAATGCAGGAGGCTGCTCCTCTCCCTCGCTCCGGCCGTCAGATAGAGATCAACCTTACTGCAGCCAATCTGCAGGACAGCGACTTTGCCGGCGTCATTCTCCACAATGGCAAGTTCAAGGCAAGCCAGCTACGCGGAGCTAATTTCGCCGGCGCAGATCTGACCGGTAGTCTGTTTGAGGTCATCGATGCACGCCAGACCAATTTTGACGATGCCAACCTGACCGACTGCCACTTTTCCGTCACGGAGCTTTCGGAAGCCAGCTTCTGTAACTCCATCCTGGTGCGTACTTCCCTGAGTATGTCTGGACAAGGCGCGAAATTCAGGGATGTAAAGCTGATTGATGTCAAAATAATCAAGACCGACCTGAGAAAAACAATCTTTGAGAACTGTACCTTCAACGGCACTGATTTCACGTACTGCGATCTGCGGGGAATCCGCTTCGACGGGCAGAGTTTCATCGATGTTAAGTTTGATAAGTCTGCACTGAACGACGTTTCATTCAGGGGCGCAACATTCAGAAACGTATCATTTACCCCGCCTTTCTCGCTGACAAACAAAGCATTTCTGGCCATGAAAACCATCTGCTTTGACGGAGCAACGATGGACAAGCTAACCTATGTTGTACTTAAAGGGTTAGGGGTCATCGACCTGTCGAAGGTTACAGTTATATAAAAAGTAAGCATATGCAAAACAACTCCATTCAAGTGAAAGGACTGCAAAAGTCCTATAGGCAGCTCCATGTCCTGAAGGGCGTAGATTTCGAGGTGGCAAAGGGTAGCATTTTTGCCCTGCTCGGATCTAATGGTGCGGGCAAGACAACGATTGTCAAAATTCTCACCACACTGCTTAAACAGGATGGTGGAACCGTCACCGTAAACGGATTCGATGTGATGTCTAATCCCGGCAACGTGCGGCAATCTATCAGCCTGACCGGGCAGTTTGCCGCGGTAGATGAAATATTGACCGGCTGGGAAAACCTGGTCATGATTGCCCGGCTGCGGCATCTCAAAAATCCGCGCAAGATTGCGAATGATCTGCTGAACCGCTTCGGCCTCGCCGATGCCGCCAATCGCAGGGCTGCTACTTATTCAGGCGGCATGCGCCGCAGGCTCGATATTGCCATGAGCCTTGTCGGAAACTCGCAGCTTATTTTCCTCGACGAGCCAACCGCCGGACTGGACCCCGAGGCCCGGATTGAGGTTTGGAAAATTGTGAAGGAGCTTTCAGGTAGTGGAACAACCGTATTCCTGACCACTCAGTATCTGGAGGAAGCTGAACAGCTCGCCGATAGAATTGCCATTCTTCATAAGGGTAAAATCATCGTGAGCGGCACACTTCCTGAGCTGAAAAAATTATTCCCGCCCGCACAGGTAGAATACATTGAAAAACAGCCCACGCTGGAAGAGATATTTCTTACAATTATTAACAACAAAACAGCAAACTAAATGGAAACGGTAAAAAACTATTTCTTCACGGATGTAAGCGTTATGCTTGGACGTTCCCTGCGCCATGTTTTCCGCAGCCTGGACACCATCATCACGGTCACCATCATGCCCATCGCCATGATGCTGTTGTTCGTGTATGTGTTTGGTGGCGCCATTCAAACCGGCACCGATAACTATGTGAATTATCTGTTGCCTGGGATACTGCTGATTGCCGTTGCAAATAGCATAGGCTACGTCTCTTACCGCTTGTTCCAGGATGTACAACGGGGCATATTCGAGCGTTTCAATTCTATGCCTATTGCGCGCTCTGCCGCGCTGTGGGGGCATGTGCTGACTGCTTTGGTATCTAACGCCATTTCGCTTACCGTCATCGTGCTCATAGCACTCATAATGGGCTTCCGTTCTTCTGCAGGGGTATTGTCGTGGTTAGCCGTGGCCGGTATCATCGGCATGTTTACTCTGTCCCTGACATGGGTGGCAGCGATTGCCGGATTATCTGCAAAAACAATAGATGGCGCAAGTGTGATCGCTTATCCGATTCACTTCCTGCCATTACTCAGCTCAGCATTTGTGCCCACGAAGTCGATGCCATCAGACGTTCGGGCTTTTGCCGAAAATCAGCCGGTGACCTCATTCGTAGAAGCCATACGTGCATTACTGTCTGGCCAGCCTGTTGGCAACAACATCTGGCTTGCGCTCGCATGGAGCATCGGGATTATGCTCGTGGCTTATGCATTTGCGATGAGCGTGTATAGAAACCGGTGATAACGGATCATTTTCAAAATGGCTGCTGGCCAAACGCCACGCTGATAAACCTGTGCCAGGCACAGGTTTTAAACGTTAGCACCTGCCCGACTTCCTGAACTCTAATGGCGAAATATTCGTCTTTGTCCTGAATAATTTAGAGAACGACTGCGGATATTCGAATCCCAGTTCAAAAGCGATTTCATTGACGGTTAAATCTGTCATGATCAGTCTCTCTTTCGCCTTCTCTATAATCTTCTCCTGTATATGCTGCTGCGTGCTGTTACCAGTAAGCGTTTTGAGCAAACTACTCAGATAATTAGGAGAAATATTCAGCTGACCGGATATATCCTTTACCGTAGGTATTCCGTGCTCTTCCAGCGCTTCCTGTGTAAATGCCTTTTCCAGCAATGCCTCCAGCTGGCTCAGGATACCGTGGTGGGTAATTTCACGGGTAATGAATTGCCGCTGGTAAAAACGCTCTGCATATCCCAGCAAGGATTCGATAAGGGAAATAATAATCCCCTGGCTGAATTTATCAATGTTCGCACTATATTCCTGTTCAATATTCCTGAATAACCCACTGATAGTCTGCTCTTCACTGTCAGAAAGGAATAAGGCTTCATTCACTTTATAATCAAAGAACTCATACTGCCTTATTTTCAACGCAAGAGGATGTTTCCAGAGAAAGTCCGGATGGAGCAGCAGCATCCATCCAGACCTATTCACTCCTTCCACCTGATCGGCAATAAAACTAACAACCTGCCCGGGTGCAATAAAATTCATCATCCCTTTATCAAAATCATATTCCTGCTGCCCATAATTCATTTTCAAACAATACTGCGTGAACCTGCTCATACCTATAAAATAGAAATCAGCAGCCCCCACTATATTTACATGCTCAGGCAACTCCTTTAATTCAGCAATATTGAGCACACTGATAAGCGGATGCTTTGCATCAGGCAAACCTTTCAGCCGTAACAGCTCCTGTATGCCTTTTACTCTCAACGGAAGGTTTCCGGCCATAATATTTAGTTTTGATGATACCAGGTAGCGTACTCCCTGGCAAAGTCCTGCAGCTTTCGTTTTCCTGATACAGGTTTGTTAAGACGGTAATCCCGCTGGGCTTTTCCATTATGCATATTTTCCTGCATTTCTACCAGTAATCCGGCTACTGCAGGAGATACGCCACTGGCTTCCAGCGCTTGTTTTATTTGTGCTCCGGGAACTGCTATCCATTGGAGGTCTGGTATGCCAATAGCCTCTCCTATAATTTGCGCAGCCCGTGTACAGGTTAGTTCCTCGCTGACCACGTATAACACCTTCAGGCCTGCGACTGCCGGCATATTGACGTCTTCCGCAATGGCGGCGGCAATGTCTTCAGGGGCCACAAAAGCCACTATATCATCTCCACCATAATTGGATATAATCATACGCTGGTACCGGATCATATCTTTAAGATGATAGAAATTACTATAGAAAGGTCCCGGTCGCACAAAGGTAACAGATACCTCCCCAAGTGTCTCAAACTTTTTCTCCGGCTGTACAGTATCCAGCAGATGCGCTACCCACCCGGAAAGCACGATTACACGCTTTACCCCTGTTTCCCTTATTGCCTGCACATAATTATCCATATTGCGATCCCACGCCTCCAGATCCTTTGCGGTGAAATCCAACGGGTTCATACAATAAACAACATCAGCTCCTGTAAAGGTTTTAATAAGGAAAGACGGATTCTGAATGTTGCCAATAGCGGGTTCAGCGCCCATAGCCTGTATCTGCACCTGTTTGCCGGGATCTGAACTAATGAGGGTGACCTGATGCCCCTCGTTCACCAATATTTCTGCGAGTGGTTTACTGATGTTTCCGAGAGAGCCGGTAAGTACAATTTTCATTTTTTAAACGTTTAATGCACTCAAAGGTCCGCCGTAATGCCTGCGTAAAAGTGTTCAGATCTCAGAAGATTGTATGAAAATGTATGGTTGTTTTTAGGAAGATGGTCTTTTAACGCTGGTGCGTCTAAGTCAATCTTTTTATCTAGAATGTAAAATATACTTGTCTTTTTGAAAAGTTTACATAACTTTATGAAAACTAAACCTAACACCATGTTTACAAAATCAAAAAGCCTTACCAGGCTGTTTATTTTCCAGAAATATGTAGGTATCCTTTGTATCCTTATTGCCATACCTATTCTTCTGTTTGATATGCATAAGGACATGACGCTGTTACTGGGGCTCTTCCTGTTATTTACAGCTCCCGGGAAACAAGAAGATGAAAGATCGTTAAGCTTGAAAACATCGTCGCTTTATATTTCATTCATTTTAACTTATGCTTTTAAGATGCTAAGTTCAAATCTCATAACAGAGGTCAATCACTTCATGATATTAGTCTTTTCTCTTTCCCTGATAATTTACTACATCCGGTTTTATTCTTTCAGATAATTAACTCAAAATGACTAATTCGATAAAAGTCGAGCGTGCAAAGAAAAACCTTACCCAGGCTGATTTGGCAGAGAAAGTGAACGTGTCGCGGCAGACTATCAATTCAATTGAAATTGGAAAATTCATTCCGTCTACATTGCTTGCTTTGAAAATCGCCAGGTTTTTTCAATGCACCGTGGATGATATATTCAAACTTGAAGAAAATGATTTTTGAGTATATCGTCTTTTCCTGAGAAAGAATTGCAGTGAGAGGCTATAAAACAAAGAAGCCTTCTTCCGAAGGCTTTTTGCATGGCGTGCCACTTTTAAATACCTATTTCCGGCTTAGTACTTTTAGTAAAGCGGCATTAAGCCATTCTTCACTTTTGGGAAAGTCGGCATAACTATGAATATCCGTGAGTAGCTTATCATCAGGATCAATACCGGCAGTTTGCAAAATGGCGTAGTCCTGTAATGATTCAGCAAATACTTCCCAGCGGATGGAATCGATAGGGCCATCGGGACCGGGATAAATCTCAAAGGGATCGCCGTAAGGAATGCCGGGATACGCGGCGGCACTGCCGTCAGTAAAGGGATCCAGGGTTTCTTCTTTTTCTATCTTATGCCAGTAATTAAAGCCCCAATGTAAAAAACCTTTTGCCTGGAGTTTGTAAAACAGCCAGCCCGACATGCGTACTTTGGGCAATGGTGTATCAAAGAAACGATTTAACCACGGCCCCTGCGGACCACAGCAGAAATATACCCAATGCGGTATTTTTTCATTGATATAAGCCTGTGCAGCATCTATCAATGGCACAGGAATATCCGTCAGCCCCTGACGGCCATAGGCTATATCACTGAGAGCATCCATCACCTTCATCCAGGGCGCCAGGTCTCGTAGTATCTGTCTTGCCCGCCGGTAGTTTTCTACATGCTCGGCACTGCCGGGCTCATCTGATAAATGAAAATAAGAATCCGTTAGTATTTTCTCCTGCTCCAGAAAATGATGAAACTCCGGAAGAAATTGTTGCAGAAAATGGATGTAAACGGGCGAAGTGGCACTGATATCCGGTGGCCACAACATATCGTAATGATCATCTTTTTTCGTGTATATACGCATGGGATTCTTAACGCCCCAATAGATCCACAAATGTGACCATTCAAATTTTTTAAAGCCGATGGCTTTGCACATATCCACAAAACGCTTTACCATGGCCCAATCGAATCGATATGTACCGGGCGATATTTCATCTACAGTAAGCAGCTGGCAGGGACGTTTGAATGTTTCCCTTCTGTCAAAAAAAACAGGTACATATACCACATCGGAACCGTGATCCAGCATGTCTTCCAACTGTGCTTTAGTGAGGCTCCACCAGCGTTCGTCGAACATACCTGTTTTATAATAGTCCCAGGTAGCTTCTCCTCTCCACCAATGCGTTACGGGGAAATCGCGACGGGGTTTTACCACCAGTTTGCTGACAGTGATTTCCAATGGTAGTATCACTTCCTTTTTTTCCTGACCATAGGTGAGATATACTTTATAAAGATGTTTACCTGGCGATATATCCGCCGGTATCTGCAGCGTGATCCAGAAGGACCGGCTGGCAAAAGGGTTGGCTTCTACCGTCGACAAGGGCCATAGCGGGTCTGGCACGAGGCCGGGAAGATAATCGGTGCCATCCAGTTCCTGCCGCGCAGTATTGGGTGTAAAATGATGCATGGGCACCAGGCCGGCGTACCGGATACGTGGTTGCAGCTGCTCCGCTCCTTCCAGGCGGCAGCTCAGCTGCGAGGGCCTTGTTGTATTATTGCGGAAACAGGCCTGAAAAGAAATTCTGCTGTTGCGTGCAGCCAGTAGCGCCAAAGCAGGTTTGCCGGGAGGCGATTGCGGGAATACCCGGTGCAGAGATGTTTCCAGCCAGCAGGAAAAGGTAGTGTCTGCTGCCATGCCATTGGCCTGTTTGCCTGATACTAACGTTAACAGGCATACGAAACTTCCGATGATGATGTGTTTTAGCATTTTGATAGTTTTATAACTTTCCTTCCAGCCAATACCAGCTTTGTTTTGATGGTGCCACACACGAGGTTTCTTATCCAAAGAAAACGATTCATAGAAAATCTAAAAATCAAACAATTGGCACATTCTTATACTATATTGGCAAATCATGTTGTATGATTCATAAATTGTTACTAGATTCATTTCAGATTTCCACAGTATGAAACCGATACTCCGTAAAGTAGACACAGACCATAATTTCTCTTTTAGTATCCGGGAAGATATTTATCCATATCTGTACAATCATTGGCACTATCATCCCGAGATAGAGCTGACGCTGATCAGGAAAGGCAGTGGTATACGCCTTGTGGGCGACAGCATGGAGAGGTTCAATGATGGCGACCTGATTCTGCTCGGCACAGCGCTCCCTCACATGTGGAGAAGCGACGATATCTATTTCCAGGAACTGCCCGGGCTGCAAATTGAAGCAATAGCTATCCATTTCAGGCAGGATTTCTGGGGTACCAGCTTCCTGGAATTACCAGAACTAAAACATGTGAAAGAGCTGCTGATAAAGGCACGGCATGGCCTTAAAATAACCGGCCGTACCCGCGAACTCGCCGGCGAAAAGATGGAAGCTATCCTCAAAGCAGGGCAGGTACAAAGGATTGAATACCTCTTATCTATGCTGGATATGATTGCTAACTCAAAAGACTATACGCTTTTATCCAGCATTGGATTTGTCAACTCCTACAATAGTATCAGCACAGATAATATCAATAAAATCTACACTTATACTTTCAACAACTTCCAAAATAAAATCACCCTCAAAGAAGTAGCGGCGGCCGCCAATATAAGCCCCAATTCATTTTGCAGGTACTTTAAATCACGTACCCTGAAAACCTACTGGCAATTTCTGCTGGAGGTGCGCATCGGGTATGCCTGCAAGCTTCTGATAGAAAATAATATCTCCATATCACAGGTAGGGTATACCTGCGGCTTTAACAATCTCTCCAATTTCAACCGGCAATTCAAAATCATCACCAGGAAAACTCCGCTGCAATACCTCAGGGCGTACCAGTGATCCCTCCATAGCGCCGCACTCTCAGCGCGGCCTGTTCCCGGTGGCCGGCAAAGCCTTCCAGCTCACACAGGCGCATCGCATATTCGCCTATCAGCACGCTGGCTTCGGGCGTGCAATGTTGATACGTACAATTCCGGAGAAATTTACCTACCCACAAGCCGCCGGTATATTTTGCTGCCTGCCGCGTAGGCAATGTATGATTGGTCCCTATTACTTTATCCCCATAAGCAACATTGGTTTCCGGGCCGAGAAATAAAGCACCGTAGTTCGTCATCTTATCCAGGAATACCTGAGGGTTTTTCGTCAGTACTTCCACATGCTCATATGCCAGCGCATCTGCCTCCCGGATAGCAGTTGCCTCGTCTTTCACCAGTATCACCATGCCGTTATTCTCCCAGGCCACCCTTGCAATATCCGCTGTAGGCAACACTTGTAATTGTCTTTCGATTTCGGCCAGCGTTTCCTTCGCCAGTTTTTCAGAAGTAGTGATCAGTGCGCCGGGCGATCCCAGCCCATGTTCCGCCTGCCCCAGCAGATCGCAGGCCACCATTTCTGCATCTGCTGTTTCATCAGCAATGACCAGTATTTCTGTAGGACCCGCCAACAAATCGATCCCTACTCTGCCATACAGCTGTCGCTTCGCTTCAGCCACATAAGCATTACCCGGCCCAACAATCATATCCACAGCGGGGATAGTGGCCGTACCCATTGCCATCGCACACAAAGCCTGTACTCCTCCCAAAATGTAGATCTCATCGGCGCCCGCAGCATGCATGGCATATACGGTTGCTGCAGGAATTCGTCCGTTAACAGGTGGTGTACAGGCAATCACCCGCTTCACACCTGCTACCTTAGCCGTGAGGATGCTCATATGCGAAGAGGCTACCATCGGATACCGGCCCCCCGGAATGTAACAGCCTGCACTATTTACCGGGATGTTTTTATGCCCCAGAAACACCCCGGGTAACGTTTCTACTTCTATATCAAGAATTGAAGCCCGTTGCTGCTCAGCAAAGAAACGAATCTGTTTTTGTGCGAACAGAATATCACGGCATACCTGCTCCGGAATACTATCTACAATTTCTTTTATTTGTCCACCTGTAAGCCGAAATGTAGCAGGCGCCCAGTTATCCAGCGATGCGGCATATTTCCTGACAGCGTCATCACCATGTTGTTCAATGTCAGCAATCATTTGCCGCACGGTTTCCTTTACATAAGCATCAGCCGCTTTTATAGCTGATTCACTGCATCCCCGTTTCAAATACTGCGTCATTCTCCCGATGGTTTAGTGAGTTTATAATAAGGGTCCGCCGGCACTCCGAACTGCGGGGTTCCATCTGCATTCCAGGTAAACCGCTGCATACATGGACAGCGCGCACCACCGCATCCCTGGCCACTTTGCGGATTAGCATGATAAATGATCCAGTTTTCTTTACCATCTTTCGATATAAAAAAACCATTGTGACCAGGGCCATATACATGATGATCGATGCTCTTGGTAAACACCGGTTCCTTTGCCTTGGTCCAGTTGGCAGGATCCAGCGGGTCGCCATCTTTCTTCAGCTGCAACATACCCAGCGCATAATCATCGGTTCCGCAACTGCTGGCAGAATAAATAAGAAAAAACTGACCACTTGCATTTTGCAGTATTTCCGGGCCCTCATTTACCGGACTGCCATGTTTTTCCCATTCGTATTGTGGCATAGAAATCTGTATCCTCGCCGTTCTCAGCGTCCAGGGGTTTTCCATTTCAGCGATATAGATCCGTTGCGTAATATCTGTACCGGAAATTTGCCCGCTCCAGATAAAATAATTTTTTCCCTTGTATTCCATGACGGTGCCATCAATGGAGAAAAAACCAGCCGCCGGATCACCTATTTTGCCCTTATCTATCCACTGCCCCTGCAAAGGATCCTGATTGGTATTTTCCAGTACAAAGCAACGTTGCGTAGCCAGGTCCGATGATGATCCTGCGGTATAATACAGGTACCATTTACCTTGCAGGTAGTGTAATTCCGGCGCCCAGATGTTCCTTGCATTAGGCCCCGCAGCCGGGGGCATCCACACCACCACCGGGGATGATTGCCCCAATTCAGACATGGCCGCAGTTTTGCGAATAGTAATATTATTACCCGAGGTGCTCATAAAATAGTAGCTGCCATCTTTTTGGTATACCCAGGGATCAGCGCCGCTGCTGAGCAGTGGATTAACAAACGTAGTGTCTTTTTGCTGCGGTGGCGTTACAATAGTGTTAGTGCTACTTCCGGAGCAGGCAACATGTACAATAACAATAGATAAACAAATTATTTTTTTCATAACGAAAGATTTACTGATTCCATAACTTCGGATCTTTCCCACGACTTTTACGCCATTCGTTGCGCCAACGATGAATATCATACGGACCAATGAGTGGCATGGGTTTCCGGGTTTGTGCATCCGGCACAGGTGGTACGGCTGTGGCCTCTCTGGCATACCAGTAAGCAACACTGGCCAGGTCAAGCGTAAGCTCATTGTTATGACCATGTTCTATGGTAAACTTCAGCGACCGGCTGAAATAAACCGGGTCAGCAATATGAAAGCGATACAGGTGTGTACGGCCTAATGTGCCTATGTCGTTATTCACCCTGGCATATCCAAAATACGGATGAGCATATAACACTTTGGGGCCCCAGGCGGTGTTGAAATAATCTTCTGTGCCTGTACCATTCAGCGAAGGCATTTTTTCTCCGTCAATAAAAATCATATCATCTCCTTCGCCATACCAAAGCGGTGTGGGTGATTGCACATAATAATTCAATCCGATAAAATGTCCCTCTCCTTTGATATCTGCTATTACATAATTATGCTGCCCTTCCCGATTATTTCCTTCCGGGCCAAACATAAAGTGTTCATTCTCGATACTATCCTGCGACCCCATCAGCTGCTTATTATACCACGCGTGAAAACGTCCGGTATTAGGTGATAATTTGTCCATTTCAACATAATCCACACAGAAATAAAACGATTGTATTTCTGTGCCCGACTGGTTCTCAATTTCAATCCTGGCGCCATTGGCAAACGGCATGGCAAAATAACTGACCAGGCTTGTTCCTTCAACGGGCGTAGCAGCCAGCGGCAATGAAGTAAAGGTGTATGATTCATTCCAGCCCTGTCCGAAGAAAGGACCTATTGGCGAGGCTACGGAAGCATATGGTTTGCCATCCCAATACATCCGGAGAATAATATCATTCCGGCTTAATTTATCAGGCGCCGGCCACATCGTTATCCAGATGTGATTGATGATACCGGCACCTTTAATATCTGCCAGTATACGTTTGCCGCCGTTTTCTATATGCCGCAGGTTATCGCCCGGGCCGCCGGAACGATCGTAACTGCTGATGCGCCTGGAATGCACATGATCCCTGATTTGTGCAAGCGTTATCAGATCCTGCGCGTGCAGTACGCTGACTGATACCAATATTAAAATAACTGCAATAGCAACAAAGTGTTTCATTAGCAACATCATATTTATCATTTTGTTTCCACCAACCATTGATCTGTACGAAAAGGCGCCACCGGTAATCCGTCTTTGTTGAACAGGTTGCCAATGGCGGTATTGCTGAAACAATAGCGTACGGCTACAGGATGCGACACTGCTGCATTCCAGACAACCAGTGTATTATTTTTCACCACAGCATTTGCCGGATAGAATATTTTATCATCACCTGCTATTTCAACAGCCGAAATAGTATCTCCCCTGACCTGCAAGCCTTTTGTTATATTGTTAAAGGAGATGATTATTTTATTTTTATGCAGATGTAATGATTTAAAAGAGGGGCTTTTGTAAGACAGGCCCTGCCGGTGATAAACTTCTGCCAATGCCCAGTTGGCCAGTCGGCTACCTACCGTGTGCTTATCAGCAGGGTGAACATCAAGTATATTATCCACGAGATCTGTTGTAACGACCATGCCTGTACGAATATGTTGCATACTTTGGGCTTGTGCTTCCCTTAAAAGGGCGCCAACATTTTTATCGCGATAACTGAAAGGAGCTATCTGTACATAATAGAACGGAAAAGTATCTTTCCAGGCAGCGCGCCAGGCATCTATCATAGTGGTAAACAGGCGGTGATAACTGGTGGCGTTACAGATATTATTTTCGCCCTGGTACCAGATAGCACCGGCAATGGCAACGTTTGTAACCGGCGCTACCATTGCATTCCACGCCAATCCCGGGGTATGCGGGCACATAGCCGCAGGCGCAATCAACGTTGCCGCATCCCGTAGTATACTATCATTTTCAATGACATTTTCCGGTGTCCACACTTCAGCAGCAGTACCGCCCCAACAGGAGGATATCAGACCAACCGGGACATGGAGGTCCGTTTGTAATTTCTTTCCAAAAAAATACCCTACTGCACTGAAAGCGTTCAGAGTGCTACTATCGCAACTAACCCAGGCAGCATCTACGTCGCCTTGAGGATAAGGGGCGGTTGTTTTAGATATCTGAAAGAAACGAATATTCGTATTGGCTGCATTGCGCAGCTCCGCCCTGATATCGGCCAGGCCCCATTGTCCACACATTTCCATATTGCTTTGTCCTCCGCACACCCATACTTCTCCCACCATAATATTAGTTAAACGAATACGATTCTTTCCTTCAAACGTTATCTCATAGGGGCCGCCGGCAGCAGGTGTGACTATAATCACCTGCCAGCAAGCATCTCCTGTGGCAGTTACCTGGCATACTTTATGATCCCAGGAAGTGGTGATGCTGATGTGTTCCATTGGATCAGCCCATCCCCAGATCTTTACAGAATGTTGTTGCTCCATTACCATGTTATTGCCAATGACTTTGGGTAAGCGGATATTGGCATATCCATCTTCATAACAACAGCATAATAATACAAGGAATATACTACGGCAACTATTTAAGCATAGAGCCGATAAGTGATTGCGCTGGTGCATGGATGGATGATTGTTTTGTTAAATCCCAATAACTCTGATGCTGTTGTAATAAAATCTGCGAAGTAACAATCCAGCTCTGGATCCATCCGCTCAATGTACACCAGGCACCCCAGCCTGCATCAGAGTTGGAAGCCCAGTAATCCCAGCGGCCGTAGTCAAAGGCCCTGAACCAGGCTCCATCCAGGTCGTTGTGCGCGCTGCTCTGTACCTGAATACGTGTCAGGAAAGCAGAAAGCTTATTGGCAGCGGTTTTATACTTGCTATTACCGGTAGCCTGCGCGGCTTCATTCAAACTGAAGAGCGCAAAATTGCAGGTGTACAACATGCAGGCTACTTTTTCCCCGTTGCGGAAAATAAGGGAGCCTTCATCAGATCCATAGTCGGCGTTGGTATTAAGCGCTTTAAACATGCCCTTGCCTTTGCCCAATTCTTCCCTGATAGCGCCGCTTTCGTCCTGGTACTTCAACAGTTCATTGATCATATCATCGAGCCAGCGGCGATGTTCCGGCGTATCATCTACTCTTACCAGCCAGGCCAGTGGCAAAATCAGGCGGGCCCGTTGCGTTTGCATGCTGCTACCCCAGCGCCACTTATCCGGATACCCTTCCATGGTTAACCTGATGGCATTTTCTGTTTTACTCAACAGTAGCGGATACTTTGTTTTATCGTATAACCACAAATACAGCGCCCACATCCAGGATTCAAAATGCGGGGAGAGATGAATCAATGACCTGTTCTGATAAAACTGCCAGCCATTGTGGATGATATCTGGTTCTTCCAGTCTTTCGCCACGGAATCCTTCTCTGCCGGTAGTTCTGAAATTAGCCAGGATCGCCGCTGCCATCTCTTTATCCCATTCGCTGGTATGCTGCCAGGCAGCCGCTCCCAGGATGCCGAGTATTGCTCTGGCGTTATCATCTCCATAAAAGGTAAAGACGGACGGCGTAGTGGTGGCCCAGGCGATGAGGCCATAGGCAGCGCTACTGGTATCGCTCTTCGCGCCGGAACACATATTGGAAGTATGTAGTACAAAGTTGACCAGGTTCCTGGCACGTTGCAGATAGTCTTTATTCCTAAACAGCTGTCCGGCAGCAGATAGCGCCATGCTCACTTCTCCCTGCACATCCGCACGTATCCAGTAACGGTATTGCTGGCTGCCATCGTAGTTAATGGTAGAAGTATGTCCTTCGATGATGCCTGCTGTACCATCCCCTTCGGGTGTAGCAGCATTCACAGGCGGGCCGGTTGGAGGATCAACACTATATTTATCCCAGATAGCTTTAAACGCGGGGTTGACGAAAAACCTGCCTTTGTAAAACCATGCCGCGCCTTTACGTATACTATTCATCCGGGCATCTGCAGGCAAGGGAGCATCCCGGCTGTACATGGGCTTTACCGTCATGGGCCAGTGCCGGATAACGAGAGACGGATTGCCGGTCATACGGGAAAGGATATACGTAAATACCTGCTTCACAGCCGTTGCCGGACCATATCTGCCTCTTTCAAAATTGCTCAGGGCTGTGGTCGCAATCAGCACCTTTTCTTTTTCAAAAAGCAAGGGATAGGTTTTGGTACTGTCCAGGCCATATTCTGCCTTATCGAATCCTACTACCCTGGCCAGCACCATCAACGGATGTTCCACGGTAACAGGCTGCACGTAGCAGTTATGAATACCGAGCAAACTCATAGGTGGCAGCGTTTCACCGAATACGTTGCTGGTGATAACACCGCGTTCTAACCTCGTTGCTATTGCTTTTCCGGGAAGATCCAATCCGGGAAAAGCAGCCGGGCACTCTATATAGAGCTGTAACTTCTTTTGTGTAGCCTCTTTCAGTAAATCCGGCGTAATGCGGTTTTGGGGATCAGCAACAGGATAACCAGCTGATACAATGAAAACAGCATCACCACTGGCAGCGGCATGTATAGCAGTTTCCGGCGTATTAAACTGTTTGATGGAAAAGCCTTCCTGTTGCAACAACCGATAAAGACCATTAGCAGCACTGCCGCAAAAAAACAAAGGCCTGTTTTTTGCATGTAAGGGTCCGATATAACACAACAGGGTAATCAGTATACCGGTTATATATTTCTTCATATATGTCTTTTAATGTTAGCATTCAGATGATGCAATAAATGAATCGTAGTATCCCGTAACATCCCTGCTGCCGATGGTTCCAGGAACGACCATTTGCCCGGTCCTGTTTCATATCCTCCTTCTTTAAAAGCTTTTGCAACGGGTATATATCCTATTGTATTTTCCGCATAGGCAGCGATCAGCGTATGCTCAAAAGGGGATGCCTTTTCAATTTCCAACGCCGTTTCAGTAAAGGGCTCTCCCGGCAAAAAAACAATCGCTACGCTCCCCAATGCAACAGCACTGATACGCGCCAGCGCATCTTCTTTATTGGGAACATCAACAACTGCACGGACCGGGAACTGTATTTCCCGTCGAACGAAAGCAAAGGCATTGGCATCAACCGGCCACCATGCTTCATTATTCGCTATCAATGCCGCCAGTGCGCCTCCATGACGGTATGCATATACCGGCCCTCCTGATACAGTAGGCGGATTAACATCGCCGGCAGCACCGTTGAGAAAAAGTGCCATGCCATTGCCGCCATAAGCGGCCAGTGCCAAACACAGCTCTCCCGGATAATCCGGCGAAATATGCGGCAGGCACATTTCGTGCACAGGATGGCATATTGCATGTACTAATGTAGCCACCACCTCACCGGCGTCATTACAAAAGCGGATGCCATGCACCCGGCGATCCACCGGCTCGCGGCGCATCATTTCAGGTGTTACCGGCTGCAATGCATCAGACATTATAATACCTGCCGCTGTTGGCACCCGGCGTTGCAAACTATATCCGTCCAGTATTGTGCTGCATATACTCAGGGTGCAGGGGACTGTTGTATCAAAGGCCTGTTGTATCGCCTCTTTAATACGTTGCTTTACTTCGTTTAACCACGACCGGTATACGTCCGATAAATATAACCGGGAAAGACCTACCGACTCCGGTGCATTGTGTGTATGCGTGCACGTTATAATAATATTTTCCGGGAGAATTTTTCCGGACAATGCTTCTTTAAAAGCAACCCAGCCACCTGTGGCCGTATCGCTTAATGCCAGCAGATCCAGCGATACCAACGCCACTGCTTCATCGCCCGCGATAAGCGTCAACACCCTGGCTTTGAGTGGCAGCCTTGTAGCCACAAAGGGGGTATACTCTCCTCTTACGGAAGAAGTCAGCAGCCCCACTTCCAGCGGAGGAGTAATATCAGCCACCGCTGTACCCACCTGTAGTATCGTATATTCCATTACCTTTTTTGTTTCTTTACCCAATGCAATGCCTGCTGCCAGAAAGCATCATAGCCTTCCCATAATTCAAAGTTGATTCCCCAGTGTGGCGCCGGATCAGACATATAAGCCAGTATCCTGCCCTGGCCATAACTGCCTGCTACTACCAGCGGATGGCCCGTTTCTTTTACCCGCACCAGCACTTCATCTGTATGCTTTGCTGTTACCTCGTTGTAACCGAATATGGGTGGAAACGTGTGCCAGGGCAGATCTTTCACAACCGGATGATCTGGCACCATTACTTCTGCGGTGAAGCCGGCAGACGATTCTACGAGGTCTTCCGTAACAAGGCAACTCACCGGCAGCGCGGTGGTGAGTGTGCATCTCCCCCAGCCTGATTTTCCCTGCACCCCACTGAACGACAGCCAGCCGCCGAGCATCATGAGGCCCCCACCATCGTGAATCCACTCCCGGATAAGGGTAAGCCTGTCGGGAAAAGTAATGACATGGTTTTCTCTGCGGGCACGGTCAAAAAAGCTGGGGTACAGGTGAAAACATTTCGCTTCCACATCACTGATGATAAGGCTGGCAGATGTGTCGAGAAAAGTTTCCAGCTTGCCGGGCGCCAGCCTGTATAATTCCCAATTGGCCAATGTGGTTACGTCGGCCACCTGTTCCAGGGCAGCGGTCAGGCGTTCTCCGTAAAAATGCAGGTCTGCATCTTTTGTTTCTGTACCAAAAGGAGTTTCAATAAAAGTCGGGCCCAGATGGAATACCCAATCCCCCAGATATAGTACATGTTCATCTTTTGTCCTGATCTCTTTTTTAATTCCCATAATTATTTTTTTTGGAAGATGGATATAATGTCTGAAGAGTATGATTATCGGACGCAGGCCTGCCGTCGGTTATCCAGGAGAGGTACTCCAGGTATGCATTTGCCATCTTCCTAAAAAAGAAAAACAAACCTGCTGCACCTGTAAGCAGCAGTCCTCCTGGCCCGAAACGACCAAACCATGCCGCGGTAAGTCCTGTGATCAACAGGCAGGTGGCTGCAAACCCTATAACGGCAACGCCTATACCGCGAAGAATGGCAGGAAGTGGTGGTAATATCGGGAGTTGCCTGCTTTGCAACTGGTATTTCCGCCACCATCCCAGTGGCTTTGCGCGCAGGTAAAATGCCAGTAATAATTCTGATGGATCCGGTGGTGTTAAGAGCGCTGTTGTTATCCAAAGCGCAGTTGTACAAGTCATCACCAGCAACGTTTGCCACCACCAGGGCAACAAAAGCTGCGATGCCCACGGTATCTGGAACCAGGCGAGTAACCTGGGCCCTAGTACCACTATGCAAAAGATCAGCGCACCACCAAAGGAGGCAGCCATTCTTGCCGGGCCATTGAAACGCCACCACCACCATTGTGCCCAGTTGGCAGGCAATTCCGCCGCACTAAGCTGCAACATAAAAATGGCTACATCTGTAATAATGCTGACGTTGAATACTACGGCAACGGCTATACTTAAAATCAGCGCCATGCCCAGTTTACCTATCAGCAGGTAATGTTTTTCACTGGCATGTTTCACAAACCATCGCCGGTAAATATCACTCACCAATACCTGACTGCCGAAGTTCAGGTTATCTCCTACGGTCGACATAGTAGCTGCCATCATCGCTGCAACAAGCAACCCCATAGCGCCAGCCGGCAGCATGGCTTTCATCAGTTTGCCATATACCAGTTCCCTGTCGGCGCCGGCTTCCCGCAACTCCGGCCATATAACGGCAGCGGATATACTGGGTAAGGTGACGAGCAGCAATAACAGGAACATACTCAATGCGGTAACTACATACATCGTCAACGCTTCGGCCGGTGTGCGTGTGGAGAGGATTCGCTGTCCTTCCATGGCGCCGCCCATAGGGGCAGCATCGCCACCATAACCGATGCTTTGTCCCAGCAGCCAGGCCATAGCGGCGGCCAGCGGAAATACCCCGTGCTGCGCAGGCGGCACCATTTGCAACACTTCCGGATGGGTGCTGTTGAATGTATGATGCAGGGCAGCCGTCATAGCAGCGGCGCCGCCGAAATGCTGTAAAGTCAATACTGCCAATGTAAGCGTGCCTGCAAAGAAAATAATCATCTGCACCAGGTTGGAAATCACAACGCCTTTGTAACCGGAGAAAAAAACGAATAAAAAGGACACTGGCACCAGCAAACAAATCGTTTCTGTTTTAGTAAGCCCGAAAGCAGGTCCCATGATCTTAAACGCTGCCAACAGGGTAATGCCGGTCCAGGCTGGCATCGCAATCAACGCCGTACGAATGGCTATCCATAAGCGCATGGCAGCCGCCGCACGGGGCGGAAAACGCAAATCATAAAATTCCAGCGAAGTGAAAAGACCCAGCCGGCGCCAGAATACAGCAAATAACACGCCTCCAAAAAACAATGCCAATCCAAATCGGCTCAGGTACCACCAGGATATAAATGCTCCTGTTACTACTCCCAGCCCACCATAACCGGTAGCTGCATCCGGACTTACCAATGCTGCCGTATAGGAAATACCATTCAGCCATCCAGGCACTTTTCTTCCACCCAGGAAAAAATTCTCCAGGTTGCTGCCGGCGGAACGACGGTGCCAGAGCGACATTCCCAGCATCAATAACAAATAGCCAACTACTATCCAGATATCTGCCTGATTCCAGTTCATGCGTTGCTGCTTATTAGCGGTAAATAATATCGGTGGATATCTGCCAAAGGCCCGGGACCCGCAGATTGCCCGCTGGTTTATCCTGGTACAATCACCACCCCGGGTTCTGTACGAGTTTAGGGTTCTTGTCTGTTTCCGTTTTCAACATGGGCCATAAATAATGCTTCTTCTGAAATATCCTGCGTTCCACCACTCTTCTTTTGAAAAAAGCAGGATCTGTTTTTGATTCACCTGCATAGATATTCAGGCCATATATGTTTGTGTTATCAGTTATCTCCGACATTTTCCAGCGATGGTTATCGAAATACCGTTGTGATTCAAATGCCAGCTCTATTTGTCTTTCATGATGCACCCGTTCGCGCATATCGTCCTTACTCAATCCTGCCGGCAAACCCGGCAAACCGGCACGGTTCCGGATCAGGTTAATATACTTGTATACATCTGGTACCGGGCCTTGTGCTTCATTCAATGCTTCGGCATAGTTCAGGTATTGTTCTCCCAGCCTGAAATATATCCAGGTGCGAAGTGTGGTTTTCTCCACAGGCCTCCAGACAAAATTCGGATCGGATAATTTTTTCAGCAGATATCCTGTTTCAACAAAGTGATCACTTCCACCAGCTAATTTGCCATCCGCTCCTTTAAACCAGTATTCCAGCCCATTGGTCCTGGTTTTCCATACTGCGCCTGAAAAATTGATACTGGCATAGAAACGTGGTTCACGGTTCACATACATATTGCTGGTGCCGGCTACATAAAGATTGTTCGGCCCCGGGCTGTTTGTAAAACCGGTTTCCGTGTACCCCGACAGTGGATTAATGATGGGTGAATGATCGCTGGTGTAGCCGGTAATAGGCCGCAACCCGTTAGCCATCTCGTATTGATCTACCATATCCTGTGTAGGTGAGTGCAGGGCAAAGCCGGAAAGGCTGATGGTTTCATTATATACATCCAGCCCATCATAGAAACCCTGGTTATAATAGTTAGCTTCATTATTGGCCCAAAGTACTTCTTTGTTATTGTTGATATAGAAGAGTTCCTGGTAATTTTTCACCGGATTATTACCCGCGGAAAAATATAGTCCATATCCGGCTGCTTCAGTTTGGTTTATACAGTCTTTGGCCGCATCTGCGGCTGCCTGCCACCTGGAGGCCTGATAATCGGGAAAGAGGCGGTTGCCTTCATCATCCTTAAAATTTGCGTAGTCCGGGTTCCCGTTAAACAACGGGCTGGCCATATAGAGTAATACCCTTGCTTTTAAAGCCAGTGCAGCGGATTTTGGCACCCTGCCATACTCCGTTCCTTCTGTAATCCGTGCCGGCAATAATGCCGCTGCCTGATCACACTGCGATACAATATATGCCACGCATTTATCCATGGGCTGCCTCCGGATGGCTTTGAAATTGGCATCCAGAGAAACGGAACTATCCGCAATGGGTACCGGACCGTATACCCTCACCAGTAAAAAGTGGAAGAAGGCACGCAGAAATATAGCCTCTCCTTTTTGCCGGTCTCTCGCTGCCTGGGTATAGTATTGGTCCAGCGGCACTTTATCGATATGTTCAATAAACAAATTAGCTTTCCGCAACGCGCCATAGTTCCTTGCCCATGGATTAATATCTGTAGAATTCGGATCCCATGTACCAGAAGTCATATTGTTGCAAAAAGATCTCGGATAATGCTGCTTCAGTTCATCAGCCGCACCATGATAAGGATTCTCTGCATTATCCGCCCATATTGCTTCCCGTGGAAGTTGTGCATAAATATTAGATAGAAAATTATTGGCATAATCGCGGTTGGCAAATACCTGGTCGATGTTAAGATCATCATCCGGCGCCTTATCCAGAAAATCTTTCTTACAGGATATGATCATAAACAGGAAGAACAGGAACATCAGTGAACTGATAATAGCTTTCATTCTATTCATTTTTTAATATTTAAAAATTTACCTGTACACCAATATTGATACTGCTTTGTAACGGATATCCTCCTTCTCCGTTATCACCATTATCATCATTTTCCGGGTTCATTATTTTAACGTGGTCCCATATGGCCAGATTAGTGCCATTCAGAAATACCCGGATACCGCTGATGCCAATACGTTTCATCAGGGCCTGATTTAAGGAGTAACCTATTTCAGCAGACTTCAGGCGTAAATAATTTCCGTTTCTCACGTACAGGGTATTAGTGACATAATTATTCGTGCTCTTTACATCGATGACGGAAGGATATCTGGCATTAGTATTGTCTGCGCCGGGTTTCCAACGGTTGTCGAAATATTCACGCATCACATTATACGTATCCACACCATCCCGGAAAGCAAAGATGGACCGGCCATGTATAAAGATGCTTGTTCTGGCAGCGCCGGTAAAAAATATGCTGGCATCAAATCCTTTCCAGGCAACAGTACCGCCAAATCCGTACATTATTTCCGGGGTACGTGAATAGCCGAAAAAGGTCTGGTCACTGGCATCTATTTTTCCATCACCATTGAGATCTTTGTATTTAATATCACCCGGATGAATAATCGCCTGCAGGCTGGTTTGCGAAGGGCTTTTATCAATATCTGCCTGGTCTTTAAACAGCCCTATGGCTTCGTAACCGTATAGCCTGTCGATACTTTGTCCTCTGCTATTCTGGTATGCGAGCGGTTTTTCAGGTGAATCATCTTCCAGTATTTTGTTACGGGCAAAAGTGAAGTTGCCCTGGAATGCATAATAAAATCCTGATTTTGTTCTGTTCTTTATTTCCAGACTGCCATCAATGCCTTTATTGCTGACAATGCCGAGGTTGGCATATGGAATAATATTATCGGGATAGCCTGCTGATATTGGAATCTGTCCCCGCCGGATCAATATGCCACTCCTGCGTTCTTTAAATGCATCTACCGTTAATGTGATACGTCCATTCAGCAACTCCATATCCACTCCCACATTGGCTTTGGTGGACACCTCCCAGGTTACATTCGGATTACCGATCAGGTTCTCTTTGAACGAACCAGTTTGCGTAGTTTGATTGTCGCCAAAGGGATAGTTGTCTGCTCCCTTATCAATGGTGCTTAGGTACAGGAATCGGGCGCCACCAATCTGATCATTTCCCACCTGCCCGTAAGAGCCTCTTATCTTCAATGAGCTGATTATATTTTTGTTCCAGAAGCTTTCGTTGGAAACAATCCATCCTGCAGCAGCAGAGGGAAACAAACCATATCGTTTGCCTTTAGGAAAATTTTCTGATCCGTTATACCCTGCGTTAAATTCCAACAGGTACCTGCTGTCGTAATCATAGGTAACCCGGCTGGCAAGGCCCTGTCTTCTGAAAGGAATATTCCCAATGGAATTATCCGCCGAAAGATTTACATATTCTCTTCTGTTCCCCAGCAACAATCCGCCCACACGATGTTTGCCGAATGCACGATCGTAGTTAACCGACAATTCCAGGTAAGAGGCACGATTGGCGTCATAGCCTTTCCCATAGCTCAATGCTTGTTCCGCGCCGATCGGCAGATATTGATCTACGCCATTATTATCTTTGCCCAGATACTGGAAAGTAGCAGGCACTTTGAAACGGGTATTATTCATGAAATTATAAAAGTCGTAGGCAAATAATCCTCTTACCGATAGCCCTTTTGTAACCAGTGAAGAAAGATCCCAGGTGGTACCCAATGAGCTTTGAATGGTGTTGCGGAATTGTTTTTCGTAACCTGTTTGTGTACTCACCACATAAGGACTCCGATTCAGAAAACCATTCTTCGCCGGCACAGATCCATTGGGGTTCTTAACGGGAAATGCGTTATTAGGCGTCCATCTTAAATAATCAAAAATAGCCCAGGATGGAGCGCCCGGATAATTGGAATTTTGGATAATACCCCCCAGGCTCAGGTCTATTTTCAGATTCCTGGTAACGTTCACATCAACATTGGATCTGAAATTATAACGTTTCATACTACTGTTGGTCTTATAGGGTACAGCCGGATCTTCTTTGTAAATACCATCTACCATCGTAAATCCAACATTGGTAAAATAGCGGAAGGTTTGGTTCCCACCAATCAGGCTCAGGTTATTGATGGTTTGCATGGTATTTTTCTTCAGTGTGGTACTGATCCAGTCAACATCCGGATAGAGATACGGATCTGAATGATCTTTAAATTTCTGAATCTCCTCAGGGGTAAAAAAAGCCGGTTTACCTACATTAGCCATGGCTTCGTTACATAGTATCCCATATTCGTAACTGTTGATATATTCGGGCAAACGCAATGCAGTTAAGCGGGCGGTTTCTGTACGAAAGGATACTTTGGGTCTGCCTTCCACTCCTCTTTTGGTATTAATGAGGATCACACCATTGGCGCCGCGTATACCATAAACGGCAGTGGCAGAGGCATCTTTCAGCACAGAAAAACTTTCTATTTCCTGTACATTGATATTATTCATATCCCGCTCTATACCATCTACCAGTACTAATGGCGCTCTGTTTCCGTTAATGGTGCTGAATCCACGAATAAATACACTGGCGGCGTCATACCCAGGCTCCCCGGACGATTGCCTGGTGATAATACCCGGCAACCGGCCACCAATGGCATTCGACAGGGAGGCCGTAGCAGACTGTTGTACTTCGCTGATTTTAACTGTTGATACAGCCCCGGTAACAGACACTTTCTTCTGTTTACCAAATCCTACCACTACTACGTCATTCAGCTTCTGGCTTTCAGGGTCCGGCAATAGTTTGATAGTGATAGTTCTGTTATTACCGGGATGAATCACCTGTGTTTTGTAACCTATAAAAGTTACAGACAGCGAATCATTTTCATTGCCTATCTCAATCAGGAATTTTCCGTAAACATCTGTCACTACACCTTTTGAAGTGCCCAACACCTTGATGGTAGCACCGGGCAGCGCCTCTTCTTTTTCGTTGGTTACCTTTCCTGAAAGCACCCAGCTAACCAAAGGGCCTGCTGCATTTTCTTTTTCTGCAAGCTTTCTTCTCTTAACGATGATCGTCTTGTCTAAAATTTCATAGGTAAATGGTTGCCCCGTAAAACATTCATCCAGCACCTTATCTACAGGCTTATTTATAACATTAAGGGTTATACGTTTTGCTTCATCGAGATGAGCTGCGTCGTAAAAAAAAGTATAGCCGCTTTGTCTGCTGATATGCTGCAATACTTTTTTAAGTGGTGCATTTTTCTCTGACAGCGTTACCTGCTGCGAAAAGGCCGTGGCGCTGACCTGCAGGCAAATACCAGTTAGCAATAAGGTAGTTAATTTCATCACCAGAAATACTTTGGATTGGTTGATAAAGCGGCCGTCTCCCCGCCGCTGATGCAGGCGCAGGAATTCCTTGCCATGAATGTTAAAATTCATACATTTGCGATGTTTAGGTGAAGGATTTTATTGATACGAAGTCCCGATTAGCCTGACGATAACCGGCAGCGTTCCCGCGCTTCCGGTTTTTTGGCTTTTGGCATTGCTCTTATCTGGTCATATGGATGTTTTTCCCATTTATTGTATAGTGAATATTACTGGTCAGCTCCATCATTTTTAGCACTTTAGAGAGACTAACATTCCTGGATATCTCTCCATTGAAACGATATCCGCTCATGCCGCTGTAGTCGATGCTTACATCATACCAGCGTTCCAGTTGACTGACAACCGTTTTCAGGTCCGCATCATTGAAAACAAACTGTCCGTTTCTCCACGCCAGCGCGGCTTCTGTATCCGCGTTATTTATCAGCTGTATACCTGCTGCGCCGCCTGCACTCGACTGCTGGCCAGGCTGCAGCACTTTGCTGTACGCACCTTCAGTTACCCGGATACTTCCCTGCAATAAGGTGGTAACAATATTTTCTTCACCGGTATAAGCATGAATATTAAAACTGGTACCCAGCACAGTAACGGCGTGCTTCCCGCTGACCACTGAAAAAGGCGCTGTTACATTCCTTGTGATTTCGAGATAGGCCTCGCCGGTAATTTCCACCTGGCGGGAGTTCCCTGAAAAAGCAGCAGGGAAACGGATAGAAGAAGCAGCATTTAACCATACTTTAGAACCATCCGGCAATACTACCTGAAATTCGCCGCCATTGGGTGTAGTAATTGTATTATAAGCAATGTTGTTGTTGCGGCCGGTTTGTGACGCATCGTACAGCAGCTGGCCGTTGCTTGTTTTTCTGATGACGGTCGCGCCCTGACTGGCCACTATGCCATCAGGGGTATTATCCAGTATGATAGAAGATCCATTGGCTAATGTAAGCGTAGCCTTATGTGTACCGGGAGCAACATCATGCGGTTGTAAAGTTGCTGCGGCAACGGGGGGCTTATTTTTCTCTATGATCAGGAAAGCCGCGGTGGTGATGGCCATCAGCACCAATACAGCCGCAGCCCATTTCCAGTTACGCAGCCACAGGATACGGGCGGCTATTGCCTCCGGTTGCTTTCGCAACCCGATAGCGGTATACACTCTTTCAAACGACGCCTGCATGTCTGTTGCAGCCAGTTCCTGGCGGGTGTCTTCCACAAAGTGTTCGTCTGTCAGCTCGCGGAACAATTGTCTGTTTTTCTCACCTGCAGCCAGCCATGTGCTTAGCGTAGCCTGTTCTTCCGCTGTTAACGTGGCTGTCAGGTACCGCCGGATCAGGCTCGCTATATAAAACAGCTGGTGTAAGTCTTTGTCTTCCATAAAAAATATATACCTCACTGGTTGATATTATGGATACACCACCGAAATCATTTTGGGTTAGCCGTATGATTTTTTTCCTGAAAATTTTTAATCGTTGTGAAGCGTAGCGAGGATAATTAATATAAACGGAAAGATATCTTTATGCTGTAATTTTTCCTTTACCAGCTCCAGCGCACGGGACTTCTGGCCTTTGACGGTATTTACAGATATATTAAGCTGCCGGGCAATTTCCCGGTTAGGCAGTCCTTCTATAAAGCCAAGCTGAAACACGCGTTTCATTTTTTCCGGTAAGCTGTTGATGGTGCGGTTGATCTCCGCTTTTACTTCCGCGCGGATAATTTCGTTGGCAATAAAATCCGTTTCCCTGGCCATATTGGCCGTATATATATAATGGCGGTATTGCTGATTCTTTTCTTTCCGCAGTTCATTTAAACAGGCATTCTTTGCTGTAATATATAAAAAGGCTTTCAGCGACTGAAAAGAGGTGACCCGTTCATGATGATGCCATAGCTTGATAAAAGTTTCTTCAGCTACATCTTCTGCTATAGCATGATTAGATATAAATCTTTTAGCGAAACCTGTTATGATAGGAAAATAGCGGCTCATAATATAGCGAAAAGCGGGCTCATCGCCTTGTTGCAGGCGGGTAGCATATATTTCCTCATCAGTGATTCTGGCTGTATTCATTTAATTGCAGGCCTGAAATCTCATTACTCCAGGCAATAGGAAAATCAAATTAGTGCATTCGTGCCCGCAAAAAATCAGATCAATTAGCAAATTCTAATACAATCTTGGCAATTACAATTAAACTTATCGGAGCAGATTGCACCTGCCGCCGAAAATACGCCCAGCACCTGGGTGAGATTTGCCAACGGATCTGACGTAGAAAATTTCTCCATTTATTTCAAAGCGGGAATGACTAATCAAACCCCAACAGGCGAATTATCTCTTTGCCAGGTAATTGTTTGAATTTTACAATTATTGGTTTGAAAGGACCAACCAGTAAGGCTGCGTCGGTTCTTACCTTTGTATCATGAAAAACAAAACATGGTATATTACCGGCGCCTCCAAAGGATTGGGACTTGCGTTGGTTAAAAAATTACTGGAAGCCGGTTACAACGTAGCCGCCACATCACGCCGGGTATCTGAGCTGAAAGCCGCAGCAGGCGATGCAAATGACAGCCAGTTTCTTCCGTTGCAGGTGGACCTCACAAATGAACAATCTATCGATGAGTCGATTGAAAAAGCGCATCAACATTTTAACGGATTGGATGTGATCGTCAACAATGCCGGGTTTGGTATAGGCGGTTCTGCAGAGGAGCTGACGCTGGAGGAGATAAGGGCAAATTTTGAGATTAATGTTTTTGCTACCATCAGTGTGGTCCATAGCGCATTACCTTACCTGCGTAAACAGCGTTCCGGACATATTATCAACATTTCTTCGATAGCCGGTTTTGCACCAACCCCGGGGTGGGGCCTGTATACTGCCGCTAAATTCGCGGTAACAGGCTTCACGGATGCGCTGGCACTGGATATTGCCGAATTAGGTATTAAAGCAACCGTTGTCATGCCAGGTGCCTTTCGCACACAGTTTTTAAGCGACGAAGCATTACTCATAGCTAAGAACCGCATAGAAGATTATCAAACCGTTCATGCAGTGCACGACCGCCTAAAAGCGATGAATGGCCATCAGGTAGGCGATCCCAACAAAGCCGCAGAGGCGCTGATTGCGCTGGCCAATGATCCGGAACCACCGGTAAGGGCATTCTTCGGCAGCGACGCACTGGCAAGAGCCACCGGGAAAATGGCACAATTACAACAGGTACTTGACCAAAACAAATCAATGGCATTGCGTACGGATTATAATGCCTGATGTCTTAATTTTGCTGTATGTCCGGCACTGAATCTATTGAAGAATTTTATCAGCATAAATTTAACCGCTCACCCAACGGTATAGCGCAGGATAGCAGCCATTTCAATGTTTTTGATTTGGCTGAAACTATCCGCCCGGGCAAATCTTTGCCTTACCAGCGCCGCGACTTTTATAAAATAATGCTGATACGCGGTGATAATATCGTTCATTATGCCGACAAGAGCGTTCCTGCAAACGGCGCAGCATTAACCTTTTTTAACCCGGATGTACCATACAAGTTTGAGCAACGTGGATCAACCTCAGGATACTTTTGTATTTTCAAAGAAGGTTTTTTCAGCGATCATTTACGCAGCAGTCTGAAAGACTTACCTGTTTTTGCGCCGGGGGCTAACGCCATATTCCTGCTTAATGACCAACAGGACCGCCTGGTTACGGATATCTTCGTGAAGATGAGAAATGAAATTGCGGCCGACTACCCCTTTAAATATAACCTGATCAGAAGTTACGTTACCGAACTTATCCATCAGGCTATGAAGCTGCAACCAACGGAACAGCTCTATCAGCAGGCGGATGCAAATTCCCGCATCACCGCAGTGTTTCGCGACTTACTGGAGCGGCAGTTTCCGATCGATTCAGGCACCCGGCAATTCACGCTGCGTTCCGCAACTGACTATGCCAACAAGCTGAATATTCATGTCAATCATCTGAACCGTGCTGTTCGGACAACGACAGGTAAAACCACCACAAAGCTGATCAGCGAGCGCTTACTAAGCGAAGCCAGGGCCCTGCTTACGCATACAAACTGGAACATAGCCGAAATCGGTTACTGTTTAGGTTTTGAAGAAGCTGGAAATTTCAATCATTTCTTTAAAAAAAATACAGGCATTACACCTGGCGCTTACAGGCAACAAATTTCTTAACTCATATGTTATTGCAAAAATATCCATATGATTTATGTAGAGAGCGAATATGCAAGACCCAAAAAGGTAGTACTGGCAGCAGCAGATCCAGTCCTTACCAGCATTGGCGATCAGGTAACCGCCTATGGCACACATGTGAAATATATTGATTTCTGCATCAGCAGAAGCTTTGGAGGCTCGTTCCGATGCAGTACCCAACCGCTTTTAAGAAAAGTTTAATTGCGGCTCAGGAGATAGCGCTTTTTTAAAAAACGTTCTGTCAGGTATTTCCGTACAGGTTCATCGTATAACTTTAAACAAAGATATGCCAGCAAAACACTTCCGATAACCAGCGCCGCCGCCCCTGGTAGCGATTCCATGAATGTCAGATTTTTATTCCTGACCCAGGCATAATATAAGTATATAAACGGATAATGCACCATATACAGCGGATAGGAAATATCTCCTAAAAACTTGCATATCCGGGTAGTATATTTATCTGTCGTCTTCCCGGAAGCTCCCAGATAAACAAGTAAAGGAAAGATAACAGCAAAACAGATGGTGTCGTATAAACCGTTCATCCATAAGTTTTCACTACCACCGATTCGTGGTATTGCTGATAAAATAACGATAGATACGCTACCTATCCAAAAAATGCCTTTTACATTAACAGGTTTAAATATACGGGACAGCAGCAACCCTGCAGAGAATGAAAATAACATACGCAAAGAACCGCCGATTATATTATCTCCTGTGAGAGAAAATCCGACACATATATCTCCATATGGGCCCCCAACAGCAAATGCCGCTAGTCCGCCACCGGCTATTAAAACAAGTACAGCCAACGCTTTCGTGGAGAGTTTGCGAATAAATAGTGCATATAAAATATTCCCGATATACTCAAAGAACAATGACCAACCCGGCCCGTTTAAAGGATACATTTCGCCTACACCCCGAATTTCAAAACCGGTTGTAACCGGAATCAAACAGGCATTCAGCAACGCAGATACCAACAGCATCGTTACAGGTACCCTGGAAACATCCCAGGTTGCGCAACCCTGGAAATAGAACATAACAGCGCCGATAACCGCTCCCACAACAACCATCGGATGCAAACGAATAAACCTCCGCGTGATAAAATCTTTTGTTGTCATTGTTTTCCAACGGTCGTCATAAGCATAGCCTACAACGAATCCTGACAATATAAAAAAGAAATCAACGGCCAAATATCCATGATTGATCTTTTGGTCTAAATGACTGGTTGCATAAGCTTCAAATAAGTGAAAACATACAACGGTTAATGCTGCTACTCCGCGTAATCCGTCAAGTATATTATAATGAGGTTTCGTATCTGCAAATGCTGAAGAGGATGCTACGGCTTTGATCATTTCGTTCTTTTATAGTACAGTATTTTCTTGAAGAACGAAAAATACAGAATTAATTTGAAAGACAGGATAAGGCTTTTCATTGGTTTATACACTATCTTAGAGCTCTCTTTAAACATACCAATGAATTACATAAAATTTTCCCAATCCTATTTTGCGGAAAGGCTTCATGCTGAACTAACAGTGGTTTTAAAAGAAGAATGGCCTTTGCATTTTAACACGCGGGATTTCAATGGCGACTGGCGCAGCATTTCCCTGCGCTCTACCAGCGGAGAAAGCAATAACATCTATGCACATCCTGACGGTGTTTATAAAGACACACCCGTTCTCAGCCTGATGCCTTATGTAAACGAAATCCTGCAATCATGGCATTGTGAAAAGGAATCAGTGCGCCTTTTATCACTGGCTCCCGGCAGCCTGATCAAACCGCACAAAGACCCGGGATGTGACTATCGCACCGGAAAATTCAGGATACACATCCCTATTGTAACCAACCCTGATGTTCACTTTACTATTGAAGAAGAAACACTCTACCTGGCCGCCGGAGAATGCTGGTATATGGATTTCAGTGCCACACACAGCATCATTAACGCTGGCAGTACCGCAAGGGTGCATCTGATTATGGATGGTATAAGAAACAGTTGGACAGACCAGTTATTTGCAGCACATGGCTACGACCTTTCGGAAAAAAGTTCTGCTGAACGCTACGATGCAGCCCAAAAATCCAGGATCATTGAGGAGTTGGAAAAAATGGATACAGAAACAGCCAGAAATCTAATTGCAAGCTTAAAGACAGAATAATGCAGCGCTCTCCCATCGCAAACTGGATTCCTTTTCAACTCAGCCACTCCAGCCAGCATGAATGGATCGTGAAATGGATGGACCTTCGTGATATACGGATAATCCACCCTTTTTTTGATGAAACCATACAGGTTTGCCGGTTCAGGCAACTGGAAAGATCCCAATTGGTAAGCCTCAGCAGCACCGGCTTCCTGACCGAAGTAAGCGAAGATCTCTTATCATTAGAGCCCTCGTCATTTATTTTCCATGTTTCCCGGTGTGGTTCTACGCTGCTATCGCAGGCATTTTCAGCCCCGGATGAAAATATTGTTATTGCAGAAGCACCGTTACTGGATGAGATTTTAAGGGCCGATGAAAAACAGCCGGAGATCAACCTCTCCACGCAGGAAGCCTGGTTCAGGTCGGCGATAAAATTAATGGGGCAGCAACGCAATTTCAAAGAAACTGACTACATCATAAAGTTAGACAGCTGGCATCTCCATTTCTATGAACTCTTACGCACATGGTACCCTCAAACACCTTTCTTCTTTTTATACCGCCGGCCAGACGAAGTAATTGCCTCTCACGATAAACAAAGAGGCATTCATGCTGTTCCGGGAATGGTAAACCCTGCCTTGCTTAAAACAAAGGAACCCGCTTATTTCGGCGGCAATTTTAACAGCTACACCGCGCAGGTACTGGAACAATATTATTTAAAGTTGCAGGCGATCTTTCAATCACATCATCCCAATAACTATTTCTATGACTACGCCAACGGAAGTAAAAAGATGGTGGAAGCTTTCAGTCAGTTTTCAGGTGTTCCTATAAGGAATGCAGATCAAGTGCACACGCGGTTACAATACCACAGCAAATCAACACAGGAAATTTTCAGCACTGAACCTCCCGTCAACAGCGAAAAATTCTTCTTTAAAGATTGCCATGATACTTACGAACAGTTAAGATCTGCTATCTCTTAAAATTTCAACATTTTACTCATACAATATAATGGGGCATATTATCCAGTTTACCGGCTTATCAGGAACAGGTAAAACCACGCTATCCAATATTTTCCTCGAATGGGGTAACCATCGGAATTTAAAAATAAAAATAATAGACGGGGATGTTTACCGTCAGACACTTTGTAAAGACCTGGGGTTCAGCAAAGCAGATCGTCTGGAAAATATTTCCAGACTTGGTGCTTATGCTGCCTCCATTTCAGAAGATTATGACTTTATTTGCATAGCAGCTATCAACCCCTATGAAGAAGGAAGGAACAAGCTCAAACTTAAGTACAAAGCTTTATTAATCTGGCTTAAATGCGATTTGGGAACCCTGATCAACAGAGATCCTAAAGGACTTTACCAGAAGGCATTGCTACCGGATACACATCCCGACAAGATCCACAACCTGACGGGGCTGAATGATACTTTTGATATGCCGGAAACAACTGATCTTATTCTGGAGACTGATAAATTAAATCCTGATGAGGCCCTGCAAGGGATGATCAGTTTTCTGGAGAACAGGAAGTTGCTATAAATAATTTAACGGAACAAGTTAACAGTAGCCCCTATTTCCAAACTACCATCGGTATAGGTTTTTACGCCACCCGTCTGGGTCGTATACATTACCTGGAATACCACTGTTTTTCGTATATCTACACCTATACCCGTAGTTAAACTTTTGGTAGTATGATACATGGCCATTACACTGAGCAGATTATCCAGGAAGCCTGCATTAACGCCCGCATCCAGTATATTTTTATAGCCTCTCACACCCCGGTAAGTTACTTTAGGGGTAAGACTACTCAGGGCGCCTTCCGGTGTAAACCGGTAAGCTGCAGCAGTGATAAAGATAACACCGCCGTCGGCCCCCAAATTATCTCCTTTAACAAGTCCTCTGATATTTGGCAATGCAGCCTGTACAGTGAGATGTTTATCGGTATACGCCATCCCATATTCCCCTTCAAAGTAGTCGTCGCGGCGGTTAAATGAGCTGACGGAAGGATCATTGGGATCACCATTGAGCTTCTGATAGTCGATCCGCTGCACATTCAATGCCAATGAAAGACCAAAATGCAGCTCCTGTCCCCTATCTGTCAACGGAAGATGATAAGCATAACTGACAGCTACTCTCGACCTGTTTATCAGCCCTGCAACATCGTTAAATACATTTAATCCCAGTCCTACTCTTTTGCCAATATTGCCATCTGCAGTAAAGTACTTGGTAACAGGGGCTCCGTCTACGCCTCCCATCTGCCGGTGATAGGCAGCATTCAGGTGGAGTCCGGAATCAATGCCTGCCATAGCGGGGTTGCTCAGGTATTCATTTTGAAAATACTGCGTTCCCGAGGGCTCCAGCAGTGCCTGCGCATTACTGAGAGACTGGGCCATTCCCTGCCGGGTAATGCCTGCTGTCAACAGACAGCAGAGCATTACTACACGAAAATGTTTTTTATACCACATCTTTTTAAGCATTAGCATTTTAAAAATTGTTAGTTGTTACAATGGTGATAAATCCTTTCGCTGTTTTAGCACCTCCCTTAATTGTTAAAATATAATAGTAGGTACCTTCTGCCAGCACATGGCCATTCACCGTGCCATCCCATTCGTTGTTATAATTCCGCTTCTGATATACCAGGCGGCCCGTACGATCAAATATTTTCACTTCATTATCCGGATAGCTGTCCAGGTTACGGATCACCCATTTGTCGTTCTTTCCATCTCCATTAGGAGTGAGTAAATTGGTAGCATCTACTTTAAAGTCTTCATTCACTACTAAATCAATCTTACCGGTACTGCTACATCCGTATATATTGGTAGCCGTTACCTGGTAAGAAGTATTCACCATTGGTCTTACCTGCAACACCGCCTGCTGACGGTCGCCGATAATCCCCGTTGCCTGATCCCATGCATATACAACACCACCGGTGGCAGTGAGCAACACAACGTCTCCTTTGGAAATGGTGTTTCCCTTATCACTGCTGATGTTTACTACCGGCAAACTGTGAACGGTAACCGCGAAGCTCCGGCGCAATGTATCCACACCACCATTTGCAGTACCACCATTATCCTTGATGGTTACGGTAATAGTAGCTACACCACCTGTTATAGAAGATTTCAGTTTATAAGTGATCAAACCGGCATCATTTACTGTAAGTACATCAAAGAATGCTTTGTCGGACTGAATGGTAAAATGATAGGTTTGTCCTGGTTCCACCGCAGAAGCTCCCGTCAGCTGAACAGTTTGCGCATCTGTGATAGCACAGCTGTTTACATCTGCTATCGGATCAAGTACGGGCGGCTTGTTTACAAAGCTGCTCAGTACCCTGATTGTTACCGGTGTTGCTATACTTGTATTCAGTCCATCACTGACAGTTACCGTTAACGTAACCGAAGTGCCGGATTCACTCTTCAGTTTCACCGCATCCTTCACAGTAATATTTCCGCTGGCATCAATGGCAAGAGCACCATTGGATCCGTCGTTTGCAAGGGTCCAGTTTTGCAAGACACCCATCACTTCAACAGCAGTTACCTTTCCGATAAACTTACCAACTGCTTCATTATCCATTACGTCAAATGTTTGCCCGGCTGTTATAACAGGTGCAGTAGCATCATATACCAGGCTTAATGTATTCGACGCAGCGTTATTGTTGTTACCGCTGTTTACAGCCACGGCAGCCGGAACCTGTATGGTTACAGTGCCATCGGCAGCCGGCGTGATCAATGCAGTGTATGTGATATGATCTGTTGTGGCTACGTTACTTACTGTAGCATTGGTAGTCGTGAAACCTGCTGTGGCAAAGCCTGTTACCGCTTCGCTGAAGGTTACCGTAACTGTAAACGCATGATTCAACGGGGATACTGCGGTAGTAGATAAAGTAACCGTTGGTACTACTGCGTTCACAAACACCCCGCTGGTATTGCCTGCATTCTGAAGGGTGAGTGCCGCATTATTAGTAGCGTCATCCTGCATGGTTGCACCGTTGAGTGCAATGCTGGCGCCCAGCGTGATACCGTTGAGATCCAGTTCTCCAGGCTGCACAACGTACGTAAATGTTAAAGCATTCGTGCCGCTGCCGCCGGTGTAGGTGGCTTTACGGGTGGTTGTACCTATGATTACATCGAGTGAAGGTGTGCCTCCATTTACCAGCACATTTTCACTATAGTTTACCGTGAAGCTCAGTGCCTGACCGGCCTTGTAATAACCATTGGCAGGAACACCTACGGAGGTGATGGCTGGCGCCGTGTGATCGTAGGTAAAGCTCAATGTATTGGATGCGGTATTATGATTACCGCCGATGTTAACTGCTGTATTTGCTGGAACACTAAGTGTTACCGGGCCGTCAGCTGTTGGTGTTACCAGTACGGTATAAACAATGTTATTTGTTGTTGACAGGTTACTTACCGTTGCGTTGGTAACAGTCAGGCCTGCTAAAGTAACTCCTGTCACTGCTTCGCTGAAAGTAATGGTCACCGTAAATGGCTGATTCAGTATAGATGCCGCTGTGGAAGACAATACCACTGAAGGGATGGAGGTGTTTACAAATACATTGCCGGTATTACCTGTATTATGCAGTGTCAGCACCGCATCGTTGGTGGCTGCATCCCGGATGGTGCCACCGTTTAGTAACAGGTTATTAAGGCTGATACCGCTCATGGCCATATCCCCGCTCTGCACCGTGTAACTAAACGTTAATGTGCTGCTACCGCTTCCACCGGTGTAGGTGGCTTGAACAGTGGAGGTACCTAATACAACTGGCAGAGAAGGTGTACCCGTTACCGTTACTTTTTCACTGAAGTTAATGGTGAAGCTAAGTGATTGACCTGCTTTGTAATAACCGTTAGCTGGTACACCTACACTGGCAACTACCGGAGCAGTACCATCATAGGTAAGATTTAAAGTATTAGATGCCGTATTATTATTACTACCGATATTCACCGCTGCGGCTGCAGGAACAGTAACGGTAACTGCGCCATCTGCTGTAGGAGTGATCAGGGCGGTATAAGTGATATGATCTGTTGTAGCCACATTGCTCACGGTGGCGTTGGTAGCCGTAATCCCCCCCGCAGTGAAACCGGTTACCGCTTCACTGAAGGTAGCAGTAACCGTAAACGCATGATTCAACGGCGAAGTCGCCGTGGTAGACAATACGACAGACGGGATGGATGTATTTACGAATACCTGGCTGGTATTACCTGTGCCATGCAGGGTCAGCACTGCATCGTTCGTTGCTGCATCTTTGATGGTGCCTCCATTCAATAACAGGTTACTCAGATTGATACCACTCATCGCCATATCTCCGCTCTTCACCGTGTAGCTGAACGTTAATGCTGTACTGCCGCTACCACCGGTGTAGGTGGCCTGTACAGTGGACGATCCTATTACCACCGGCAGAGACGGTGTGCCCGTTACCGTTACATTTTCGCTGAAGGTAACTGTGAAGCTGAGCACCTGACCTGCTTTGTAATAACCATTGGCAGGAACGCCTACGGTGGTGATTACAGGGGCAGTGGCATCATATGCCAGGCTTACGGTATTAGACGCGGTATTACCATTGTTACCGCTATTTATAGCTGCACCAGCTGCTACCTGCACAGTAACAGCGCCATCTGCCGCAGGTGTGATCAGGGCGGTGTAAGTGATATGATCTGTTGTGGCTACGTTACTTACTGTAGCATTGGTAGTCGTGAAACCTGCTGCGGTAAGGCCTGTTACCGCTTCGCTGAAGGTAGCCGTAACTGTAAACGCATGATTCAACGGGGATACTGCGGTAGTAGATAAAGTAACCGTTGGTACTACTGCGTTCACTAATACTCCGCTGGTATTACCTACATTCTGAAGGGTGAGTGCCGTATTATTAGTAGCATCATCCTGCATGGTTGCACCGTTGAGCGCAATGCTGGCGCCCAGCGTGATACCGTTAAGATCCAGTTCTCCATTTTGTACAACGTACGTAAATGTTAAAGCATTCGTGCCGCTGCCGCCGGTGTAGGTGGCTTTACGGGTGGTTGTACCTATGATTACATCGAGTGAAGGTGTGCCTCCATTTACCAGCACATTTTCACTATAGTTTACCGTGAAGCTCAGTGCCTGGCCTGCCTTGTAATAACCATTGGCAGGAACACCTACGGAGGTGATGGCTGGCGCCGTGTGATCGTAGGTAAAGCTCAATGTATTGGATGCGGTATTATGATTACCGCCGATGTTAACTGCTGTATTTGCTGGAACACTAAGTGTTACCGGGCCGTCAGCTGTTGGTGTTACCAGTACGGTATAAACAATGTTATTTGTTGTTGACAGGCTACTTACCGTAGCGTTGGCAACATTTATACCTGCTAAGGTAATTCCTGTCACTGCTTCGCTGAAAGTAATGGTCACCGTAAATGGTTGATTCAGTATAGATGCTGCTGTGGAAGACAATACCACTGAAGGGATGGAGGTATTTACAAATACATTGCCGGTATTACCTGTATTATGCAGTGTCAGCACCGCGTCGTTGGTGGCTGCATCTTTGATGGTGCCACCGTTTAGTAACAGGTTATTAAGGCTGATACCGCTCATGGCCATATCCCCGCTCTGCACCGTGTAACTAAACGTTAATGCGCTGCTACCGCTTCCACCGGTGAAGGTGGCTTGAACAGTGGAGATTCCTAATACAACTGGCAGAGAAGGTGTACCCGTTACCGTTACATTTTCACTGAAGTTAACGGTGAAGCTAAGTGATTGACCTGCTTTGTAATAACCGTTGGCAGGTACACCTACACTGGCAACTACCGGAGCAGTACCATCATAGGTAAGATTTAAAGTATTAGATGCCGTATTATTATTACCACCGATATTCACCGCTGCGGCTGCAGGAACAGTAACGGTAACTGCGCCATCTGCTGTAGGAGTGATCAGGGCGGTATAAGTGATATGATCTGTTGTAGCCACATTGCTCACGGTGGCGTTGGTAGCCGTAATCCCCCCCGCAGTGAAACCGGTTACCGCTTCACTGAAGGTAGCAGTAACCGTAAACGCATGATTCAACGGCGAAGCCGCTGTGGTAGACAATACGACAGACGGGATGGATGTATTTACGAATACCTGGCTGGTATTACCTGCGCCATGCAGGGTCAGCACTGCATCGTTCGTTGCTGCATCTTTGATGGTGCCACCATTCAATAACAGGTTATTCAGGCTAATACCGCTCATCGCCATATCTCCGCTCTGCACCGTGTAGCTGAACGTTAATGCTGTACTGCCGCTACCACCAGTGTAGGTGGCCTGTACAGTGGACGATCCTATTACCACCGGCAGGGACGGTGTACCCGTTACCGTTACATTTTCGCTGAAGGTAACTGTGAAGCTGAGCACCTGACCTGCTTTGTAATAACCATTGGCAGGAACGCCTACGGTGGCGATTACAGGTGCAGTGGCATCATATACCAGGCTTAAGGTATTAGATGCAGTATTAGCATTGTTACCACTGTTTACGGCTGCACCAGCTGCAACCTGCACAGTAACAGCGCCATCTGCCGCAGGTGTGATCAGGGCGGTGTAAGTGATATGATCTGTTGTTGCCACGTTGCTTACTGTAGCATTGGTAGTCGTGAAACCTGCTGCGGTAAAGCCTGTTACCGCTTCGCTGAAGGTTGCCGTAACTGTGAACGCATGATTCAACGGGGATACTGCGGTAGTAGATAAAGTAACCGTTGGTACTACTGCGTTCACTAATACTCCGCTGGTATTGCCTGCATTCTGAAGGGTGAGTGCCGCATTATTAGTAGCATCATCCTGCATGGTTGCACCGTTGAGTGCAATGCTGGCACCCAGCGTGATACCGTTAAGATCCAGTTCTCCATTTTGTACAACGTACGTAAATGTTAAAGCATTCGTGCCGCTGCCGCCGGTGTAGGTGGCTTTACGGGTGGTTGTACCTATGATTACATCGAGTGAAGGTGTGCCTCCATTTACCAGCACATTTTCACTATAGTTTACCGTGAAGCTCAGTGCCTGGCCTGCCTTGTAATAACCATTGGCAGGAACGCCTACGGAGGTGATAGCTGGCGCCGTGTGATCGTAGGTAAAGCTCAATGTATTGGATGCGGTATTATGATTACCGCCGATGTTAACTGCTGCATTTGCTGGAACACTAAGTGTTACCGGGCCGTCAGCTATTGGTGTTACCTGTACGGTATAAACAATGTTATTTGTTGTTGACAGGTTACTTACCGTTGCGTTGGTAACAGTCAGGCCTGCTAAGGTAAATCCTGTCACCGCTTCGCTGAAAGTAACGGTTACCGTAAATGGCTGATTCAATATAGATGCCGCTGTAGAAGACAATACCACTGATGGTATAGCGGTATTGACAAACACGTTGCTGGTGTTACCTGCATTATGCAGTGTCAGCACCGCATCGTTGGTGGCTGCATCTTTGATGGTTCCTCCATTTAATACCAGGTTACCGATACCGATACCGCTCATAGCCATATCCCCGCTCTGCACCGTGTACTGGAACGTTAAGGTACTTGTACCACTGCCGCTAACATAAGGAGCATGTACGGTGGAACTTCCTATTACTACTTCCAGGTAAGGCGCTCCTGTAGTGATGACATTCTCGCTCAGGTTAACACTAAAGGTAAGCACACTGCCGGCTTTGTAGTAACCATTGGCAGGTACACCAACACTGGCAACTACCGGAGCAGTGCCATCATAGGTAAGATTTAAAGTATTAGATACTGTATTGTTATTACCACCAATATTCACCGCTGCGGCTGCCGGAACAGTAACGGTAACTGCGCCATCTGCTGCAGGAGTGATCAGGGCGGTGTAAGTAATATTGTCTGTTGTGGCCACATTGCTCACGGTGGCGTTGGTAGCCGTAATACCCCCCGCAGTGAAACCAGTTACCGCTTCACTGAAGGTAGCAGTCACTGTAAACGCATGATTCAACGGCGAAGTCGCCGTGGTAGACAATACTACAGACGGGATGGATGTATTTACGAATACCTGGCTGGTATTGCCTGCGCCATGCAGGGTCAGCACCGCATCGTTCGTTGCTGCATCTTTGATGGTGCCACCATTCAATAACAGGTTATTCAGGCTAATACCGCTCATCGCCATATCTCCGCTCTGCACCGTGTAGTTGAACGTTAATGCCGTACTGCCACTACCACCAGTGTAGGTGGCCTGTACAGTAGACGATCCTATTACCACCGGCAGAGACGGTGTACCCGTTACCGTTACATTTTCGCTATAGTTAACTGTAAAGTTGAGCACCTGACCGGCCTTGTAATAACCATTGGCAGGAACGCCTACGGTGGTGATTACAGGGGCTGTAGCATCATATGCCAGGCTTAAGGTATTAGATGCAGTATTAGCATTGTTACCACTGTTTACGGCTGCACCAGCTGCAACCTGCACGGTAACAGTGCCATCTGCCGTAGGTGTGATCAGGGCGGTGTAAGTGATATTATCTGTTGTGGTCAGGTTGCTCACGGTAGCATTGGTAGCCGTGAAGCCTGCTGCCGTAAAGCCCGTTACTGCTTCGCTGAAGGTTGCCGTAACTGTAAACGCATGATTCAATGGAGATACTGCTGCTGTAGATAATATTACCGTTGGTACCACTGCATTCACTAATACTCCGCCGGTACTGCCTACATTCTGAAGTGTAAGCGCTGCGTTATTGGTAGCAACATCCTGCATGGTTGCACCATTGAGGACAATACTGGAGCCGAGGCTGATACCCGTGAGCGCCTGCTCATCGGTCTGTATAGTATACGTAAATGTTAAAGCGTTGGTTCCGCTGCCGCTAACGTAATTTGCATGACGGGTATTGGCGCCAATTGTTACGTTCAGATAAGGAGTACCACCTGCTACAATTACATTTTCGCCATAGTTTACCGTAAAGGTCAGGTTATCGCCTCCGGTATAGGTCTTATTTGCCGGTACACTAACAGACGTTACAGCTGGTGGTGTCTGATCCAGTATAATACTCGCCTGACCTGTTAGTGAAGTATTCTGTACCCGGTCGCGTACCTGCACGTAAACGGTTTTGTTTCCATCTCCTGCCGGAAGGTTCCAGGCTTTGGTAGCAGCATAGTTTTCCCAGGCACTCCAGGTCGTATTATTATTGGAGAAACGCATCTGCAGCAGAGGATCAGCATCTGTATAAGCAAGTGTTAAAGTAACTGCTGTGGAATTGGTATAAGCTGCACCTGCATTTATTTGCATAGTGCCTACCGGCGCTGTTCTGTCTATGGTATAAGTGGGGCCAGCTGTATAAGGCAGCGGGGGAATAATCGTATTGGTAATGCCTGTACCATTCACATTTAATTTTAAAGTACCATCTCCGCTTCCAGTATTAATGGCTACATTATACACATTATTGTTGCCGGTGATGGAAGCAATATTTGCACCAACCGGGCCATTAGCCACCAGCGTGAATGCAGCAGGCGTTACATTGTCTGCCATATTACTGAAAGTAACGGTGTAGTTAACAGTAGCAAGTGCCGTTGGGCTGGAATTTACCGCTGTCACACTATTGATGCCAATAGTCGGTGGTGTAAGCACCAATGCCTGAGTGGTAGTGGCATCATGAAACCCATCATTGACATATACCTTTCCGGTAGCCGTATCCGAAGTAATACCCCAGGGATAATCAGGGTAGGAGATGCCTAGCCCCGTGAATATAACAACACCCTGACCTTGTTGGGTGGGATCTTTATACTTCACTACCTGTGCGGCAGTAGAACTGACTCCTTCCACTGTATACAACACATCTCTGCCATCAATGCCCATGGAAACAACCGCTTTTCCAGAAGAAAGTACAGTTGGCGTATATGGAGGAATAGGTGTAGGTAGCCCTATAGTCGGCGTAAGCTTGATCAGGCGGCCACCACTATTATTCTCCAGAAAATCTGTCACGTAGATATTATTATGGGAATCAATGGCAAGCCCCCAGGGAAAACTCTGCGCTCCGGCAGGAGTGGGAAGATTGCTATAAACAACCGTACCGGAAGCGGAGCTGGCATCCACATTATAATCCACTACCTGGTAGTTAGCGCTACCATCATATTCTACTGTCCATACATGATCATTAGCATCTATAGCAATAGCACTATAATATTTGCCGGATTGTACAACAACTGCACTATAAGGAGGCCCGGCAGGTGAAAGCCTAATGATCTGTCCATTGCCGCTTAAAAAGGAATTCAATACAAAAACAGTTCCGTGTGAATTGACAGCAATACCCCATGGTAAATCATTCGCATCAAAAGTTAGTCCCTTATAGATAACCTGTACGTTATTTTTATCTGCGTTAATGTATTTAGCTACTTCATAATCATTATCAGTAGCGTTATAACGTACTTCATAAATATTATTCTGCTTGTCTCTGGCCATGGCTGTATAATAGCCGCCATTATCCATAGTAGTGCTAACATATTGCGCCTTACCCAAATAACAGGTAAACAGCAGACAGCATAGAAGCCACCATGCCTTCATACTTTTAGTAACAGGGATCATTGTATGGTCATTAAATGCAGAGAAATGGATTTTGCCAGCCCGAAACACACTCGTTGTGTATTACTTCAAAAATCTTCGCATCAAAGCGCATCCCTTTTCCTTGTTCGAGAATAGTTTTATATATCTTATTACCTTTAGTGGTTATTTTCAAAATATTAGCATCAGGTAAGGCGAAACCTGAAGAGGGATAAAAATTCTTTTCTCCGCGGGGTCCACGGATAGTACCGGTACGCAACCGCTGTTTTACGGTATCCCAATCCTTTTTTTGCGCATATGGTAACAGCTCTCTCCACATAAGTCCTGCTTCATAACCCATCAGGGCATAAATATTAGCTGGTTGCTGTGCTGTCGACTCAAATTTCTTTACAAATACCTGGTTGATTTTGTTCTCATCTTCTCTCAGCCACGACACAGAAGAATATACTTCAATATCCATATGCCGGATATCTTCCAGGATATCTTCATAGCCCATTGTTTCATTGATCAGCAAAGGGATTTTTTTATGCATACCACTACTGATCCATTTCTTCAAAAAATTAATCCCCATGGTACCGCTAAAAATAGCATGTACATAAGGGGGAGGATCTTTTTGCCATTTTATAAAAATGTGATCCAGCTCCATTTTAAGTGGGTCCTTCTCATCAAACGGCAGGATACTAATACTTACCTGGGTACCGCCTGCAGCAGTTAAGCCTTGCTGAAAAGCGGCATGAAGATGATAGCCACCTTCATACACCGGCGTGATAACATGCCCGCCATTCCCTTTTGTTTTTTGTGCCCAGTAGCCCAGCGCATATTGCGATTGCCATAACTGGTGAGATGCAAAAAAAATATCGGGGCTCAGGTGCGAAAAATGCGGGATATATTCTCCCATATCAAAAAAGAAAGCCGGCTTCTTTTCCCGCTCTACGTGCGGAATTAAGCCCGGCAATGCTTTATAGCTAATCAAACCGGATAATACATCCACCCGGTTAAAAAAATACAGCTTACGGGCTGCATCTTCACATGCCTGCATACTGCCTTTATCCGTATACTCAGGAAAAAACTGGACAGTACGTTGCCGCGCAGGATCCAACCCCATTCCCAGCAACATGCCGGTAAGCAGATGAAGTGAATAATGCGGATATATACCCGAATAAGGAGTCAGAAAACCTATTGTAAGCGGCTGCGCCATGTATAAAAATTAATCATCAGTTTCTTGAAGGAAAAATACCCACTAATGCAATCAGGTAGCTAATACCGAGATAAGGCATCATGTTTTCATGAGGCTGACTACCACCTGCAATAGCAATAGGCGGATTTTTAGTAGTAATCGCATCTGCACTCAATGTGGTCGCATTAGGCACATCCACCGGTGCATATCCTTTGATAACGGAAGCAGTAGGGCCTGCACCCTGGGTTGGTAACTTAGCCGGTACAAGAGTGGGTCCCGGGATATTAGTGGTGGCGGCAGCGATACTGGCGGCCGGTGTTGATACCAGTTGCGTAGCATCGAATGTATGGGTATGCTGCGGCATCTGGTTGATCGCCAGCGTCACCGTTTCCACTCCACCTATCTGGCCCAGGATGTAGTTACTTAGGCCATTTCCTTGTCCTGTGCCAACCGGTACTCGTCCTCTCAGATCCGGTAAGCCAAAGGTCGACGTGCCATTGCCGCCAAAAGTAGTACCCAAAAGAGAAAACAAAGCAGTGTTCTGTGAAATGGCCATAATTTGTCCGTAACAGAGCGCCGTGCCCCTGATTGCAAAATTACCGCCGAACATAATAATCATTGCGAGGTAAAGGTCCATAAGAGTGGTTATTAAAGGGTGAATATTGTTATAGGGAGATATTAAGATGCCGTTTTGCCGTTACTAAAATCCGGGAAACGGATAACCGCGCCGCCCTGCTGCGCTGATAATAAGGATAAAGGTCCTATGATACTATTGGTGGCCGCCGCATATACAGGCAGCTCTTTTTCCGGCCCTGCCTTTAATATCCGTATAAACTGTTGTAGTGCAACTGCACACTCGCTGCCAGCTTCCTGCCATTGCGGTGCATCATATTGTTCCAGATAATCCCGGTCTCTTTCCCATTGAAAGGAAGGGTCGCTTTTACCTGTAATATGTAGCGACCTGGTAAGGTTCATCCATGCTCCCTGGGTACCTTTTATGCGAAAGCCCATGGACACAGGTAAGTCATTGCCCCTCTCCTGCTGCAGCCACAATGTTTGCTTGCCGGCCGTAGTAAGACAAATCGTATGAACAGGGCCCCTGGTAAAAATATGCAATGGTTCACCGGTTCTGACATGAGGTTTGCTGATCACGTATTCCTGCGTTTCATGTTGCACAGAGAGGGATACAAAACGATTTCCTTTGCTGGCTCCTAACATTTTTGCCGCTGCTGCTGCCGGATACACTGGATAAGGTGATGCTGCGGACAGATCTTCCGGCAAATAGTGACGCGCGCCGGCATACACGGTTTCAAGCGTACCAAACACCCCTTGTGATACCATTTCCGATACAGCCATCAGCTCCCGCTGACAACTATGCTCGTCCAAAGTAACATACTGGCGGCCCGTTTGTTCACTCAGGTGTACAATATCCCAATGCTCTGCCAGTGTAGTGCCCATGACCGGCCCGCAGGCAACGTGTTTCCCCGCGCACAATGCCGCCGCAGCTATTTCATAGTGCCGGTTCCAGGGTGTAGCTATTACTACTGCATCAATATCCTTACGTAACAACAACTGCTGGTAAGACTGAGGTCCGTCAACATATAAGTCTGGTTGAATAGCTCCGCTTTGCCTGAACAATTTTAAAACCTCCTTCACAGCTGCTTCATCATATTCGGCTACCGCGCGTACTTCCATGTCCGGGTGCGCCAAGGCATGCACCATGTACCCGCGCCCCCAGGGGCCTGCACCAATAAATGCAACGCGCAAACGAACACCTGTTTTTGCTGATAATTGAGACGGAAATAACGTTAAAAAGGGCGCAAGGACAACTGCATTCTTTATGAAATTTCTTCTTCCAGGTATATGCATATAGATATAAATCCGATTTTGGGATCAAGTAGGTAACATAGCAAAATGGATAAACGGTATAGTGTGATCGACGATTTTTCTAAATACGGATAAAATTATCTTGCAAAGATATAAGATCAATTTAAAATAACAAATGTTCGGGAGTTTTTTAAATAAAATAACGGCAAATGCCATAGTCTCACCATCTCATTCCGTTTTCAAACTCCTTAACGGATTCGCAACCGCCCCTTTGATGGCCTGCAAGCTAACAGTACACAGCGCAACCAGCATGGCAATCGCTCCTGCAATAACAAACATCCACCAGTTGAGGTTGATCCGGTAAACAAAGGCCTCCAGCCATTTATTCATCGCCCACCAGGCTACCGGTGTTGCTATGATAAATGCAATCCCTACCAGCTTCAGGAAATCTTTTGATAATAAATAAACAAGCCCTACCAAACCGGCGCCCAGCACCTTACGGATGCCGATCTCTTTATTCCTTTGTTCAACGCTGAAAGTAGACAGCCCAAACAAACCAAGCACGGATATAAAGATCGCTATCAGGGTAAATGAGTTAATGATGTCCGACAGCGTGATTTCCGTTTCATATTGTTTCTGCATTTCTGTATCCAGGAATGAATACTCAAACGGCGTCGCTGGAAAATTTTTCTGCCATACAGATCTTATCTTTTTCAGCAGGGCATTATAATTTTGGCTTTCGGCGTTTAGGATGACATGGTTTGACGCAAACCGCGGATCATATCTCAACATCAAAGGTTTAATATCTTCGTGCAGCGAATTGTAATTAAAATCTTTCATAACGCCGGCTATTTCCACAAAAGCGACAGGCTCTCCTTCATTTTGTTGCGAGTACAATCTTTTCCCCGGAGCTGTCTGAGGATTTAATCCCAGGGCCTTAGCGCCGGTTTCATTGATCAATACCCTGCCTGAATCGCTTGTATTGAAATCCCTGCCGCTAACCAGTTTAATACCAGTAGTTTTTACGAAATACTGATCTGTAAATATGAATGGTAAATCCTTTCCGGTACTGACATTTCCGCCTTCGGGGTAATAAAGCCAACTACGGGCCACTGATTGACTGGGATAATTCTCGGCCTGGCTCACCGCTTTCACTTCGGCCAACTGCCGCAGGTCGCTCATAAAAGAAGTCATTTTCGCCTTGGTGTCATCTGTGTGAAAATTAAAAATGATCCGCTGGCCTTTTTCAAAACCCAGGTCTTTGTTCTTTATATAATTTAACTGATTATAAATAACGATGATCCCCGAAATAAATATAATAGACAGCGCAAACTGGAACACGACAAGAAAACGACGGATACCCGCAGCCGAAATATGACTGTTGAAATTGCCTTTGATAACGCTTACCGGTTTGAAAGCTGAAAGATAGAAAGCTGGATAACTTCCGGCAAACAATCCTGTAAAAGCAATGATGCCCACCAACATCAGCCAGGGCCTGTAATCGGTCAGAAAAGACAGATTTATATCCGCCTGTGTAATCTGATTAAGATAAGGCAGCGCTAAAATTAATAATGGTAACGCTACCACCACTCCAAAAAGCGATAACAGGAATGATTCACCCAGGAATTGTTTTACAAGGTCGTTCACCCGTGCACCAATTACTTTTCGTACGCCTACTTCCTTTGCTCTTTTGGAAGCACGGGCTGTTGCAAGATTCATGAAGTTAATACAGGCAATAATCTGAATAAGTGCTGCGATGAGTAACAACATCTTCAGGAAGGCGCTGTTTACAGTTTTGCTTAACTCGTTTTTATAATCTGAGCTGGTATGTATGAGGCGGATATTTTGCAGAGATAACCGTTTTTCCATACCCAGGTCTTTAAGTTGCCGGGCGCCGTGTTTATCCAGGAATGCCGGTAATTTACTGCTAAGCGCGGCGACGCTGGTATTAGGTTTAAGCTTTACATAAGAAGCAGCATAATTATAAGCCGCCCAGGAATCGTTACTATAGGTATAGCTGCCCATACCGCCGCTGTTCATAGCCATAAACATATTGGCCTGGATATGCGATTTCCCAAGGCTTTCATCCACCACACCGGTTATTTTAAAATTTTGTTTCCCATAGGCATTGTCAATCTCTATCACTTTACCAACAGGATCTGTGCTGCCAAATAATTTTTCAGCAGTCGGTTTCAGCAGTACGACGGTATAAGGCGCTGTCAATGCATTCAAAGCACTGCCATATACAAAATGAAAGGCGAAGATCTCAAAGAAGGTCGAGTCTGCGTAAACAGCATCCTTTTCATAAATGGATTTTTCTTTGTAGCGCAACAAGTGCTGCTTTACGCCAAATTTATCAGTCGGCACCACGCGGGTAAATTGCTCCACTTCGGCAAAGTCATTCTTCATGGTCGGAGCGATGGGAGGCGAAGAGGTGGCGTTGTTGAATTTAGTGCCCTGTATTACAAATTCGGAGTTAATACGATATATGTTCTCAACGTGATCATGCTGCTTGTCATAGCTATATTGGTCCATCACATACATCATAATATACAGGCAGCAGGTAGTGCCGATCGCTAAACCAATAATATTAACAACACTGAATATTTTATTCTTTGTCAAATTGCGGAAAGCAATTTTAAAATAGCTCCTGATCATGGAAACCGGGTTTAATTCCGAGCGGCAACAAATAGGATGCCGTGGGATAACTCACTGTAAATGAATTAAATAAAAATAACCTTCGGGTGAAGGTGTTCGCTTTTGAAACAGGGATATCCGATATCGAACATAGAGTGGAAAGCGGTACCTGTAATATCCATGTGTAAAAAAAGGTGGTAATTGTTAATATAATGGTAGTAGACCGGAGTGGGTATACTTACTTTAGCAGATGCGTCGATACTATCTCCTTACCTGGCTTTCCTGCGTATATATACTTGTCGCGTCACATTTATCTGTGGCACAGGATCGTGCTGCTGCAATTATATCCGGCTATAAAGCTGTTTTTATGCAGCCTCCTGCTCATATTCCTTCCACAGTTGCTGTAGATGCACCTTTACTGGGAAACGGATACAGCGCTGCTGCCCTGGGAGGCCGGCCGGATAGCCTTTGTTTCTACCTGGCGCGAAATGATTTCTGGCGGCTGCAATCAGGTTTTAACGTCTCTTATCCTGCAGTCATCGGAAAGTTACAATTATCAATACCTGCATTGAGAAATGCCAGCTACAAAGTAGAACAATCATTGTATAATGCTACTACTACCGGAAAATTTGCTTCCGGCGATACTGCGGTGTTGCTCACCACTTACCTCAGCGCAACGGAAGACTTGCTGGTAGTCCGGATTCAAAATACTGGAAAGACGCCCGTGGCGGGCATTGCCAATCTGCTTTTACCACAGGAAGATCAGTTTAATATACATTACCCATTGGAAAGAAAGTATGAAGACACCACTTCAGCCGGCCGGCATGCTTCCGTACAATGGATAACCAGGGGATTTGTTCGTGATGTTGCCATTGCTACCGCTGCAGCAGCCGCCTGCAGAATCATTGGAAGAAACGATAACCACTTCCTGCTGCAGAAAAGCGAATCAGTAACGATTGTTTGTGCATTATCAGGCAGTGTTAAAGGGAAAAATTTTTCACAAAAAGTAATGGGCAGCGTAACGAAGCGCTCTCCGAACAATCTCATAGCCGTGTATAAAGCGCATACTGCCTGGTGGGCAAAGTTCTGGCACGAATCCTATGTAGATACCGGCGATAGTCTGCTGAACAAACAATATTACCTTTCCCATTATACGATTGCTTCCTGCAGCCGGGATCCACAATTCCCTGCTTCTATTTTTGGCAGCTGGATAACCAGGGAAATACCAGCCTGGAATGGAGATTATCATCTCAACTATAACTATATGGCGCCGTATTATGCATTATATAGTTCGAATCACCTGGAACAGGCAGCGCCCTATGAGTCGCCCCTACTCGATTTTATGGAGAGAGGCAAATATTATTCCCGCAAAATAACAGGTATAAATGATGGTATCCTATATCCGGTGGGTATAGGCCCCCTGGGAATGGAAACCACCAGGAGAAATCAACTGATGGAAGAACATGCCCATCACTTCATCGAAAGCGGTAACGTGGAAGATGAAGGTTTGTTTTTTGGACAAAAGACGAATGCCGCTTATGGCCTTGTTAACATAGCCCCTGCGTTCTATTACACCTATCGCAAAACCTATGCGGAAAAGGTTTATCCGTATGTAAAAGCTGTTGCACAATTCTGGGCGCAATATCCTGCGTGGGAGAATGGCAGGTATGTTATATTAAATGATGCCGTTCATGAAGGCACCATCGGAGACAAAAACCCGGTGCTCTCGCTGGGACTGGCAAGACTGGCTTTACAAACGGCTATAGACATGAGCCGGTTTCTGCAGACAGACAGCCTGTATCGTCCCCATTGGGACAGTGTACTTACCCACCTCTCCCACTATCCTACTCAAATGAGAAACGGGCATATGGTTTTCCGGTATACAGAAGAGGGAACTGCCTGGTGGGGCGATAATAGTCTTGGTATCCAGCACATATTTCCGGCAGGACAAATCGGGCTTGAAAGTGATGCTTCGTTACTGCAAACAGCCAGGAATACCATTGACGATATGCATAGATGGCTGGATAATAATGGCAGTAACAGCTTTTTTCCAGCAGCAGTAAGCGTTGGATATCCGGTTGACAGCATCTGGCATTATCTGCATAAATATAGTTTACACACCTATCCCAATGGCTTTCAGTATGGCAACCCGCATGGCATAGAAAACTGCAGTACTGTGCCTGCTACCATCAATGAAATGATGTGCATGAGTAACCAGGGAGTGTTACGTATATTCCCTGTATGGCCTGTTCACCACAATGCAGCGTTCTGGCAATTGCGGACCATGGGGGCGTTCCTGGTATCTGCCCGCATGGTGAATGATGAAGTTGGTGATATTACTGTTAAGAGTGAACAGGGAAAACAGCTGGTGCTGGAGAATCCATGGCCTCAGCAATCTGTTGCTGTAAGGCGCAACAACGGCGCCGTCCACATTTTGGCAGGAAAAAGGCTGACCATCCACACACATAAAAATGAAACACTTTATCTCACGAAAGTAACAGGCAAATAAGATTCGCCCGCCAGGTATTTGCTGCGGCCCATTTCATGTTTATAAACTATCAAAATGATACAAAAACGTCTACTAAAAATCCTGCTGCTCTCAGGGGTTGTTTTAACAAAAATAGCTATACAGACTGCCGGAGCACAGGTAACTTTCAAAACCAAACAATGGAGTATTCAGCTGGATAATTCAGGAAAGCTAACCAGTATGAAGCGTCTCTCCCCACAGCAGGAATTTCTCTTTGCAGACAAAGCCACTGCGCTGGTCAGCATCATGAAAGACGGAAATATTTACACTCCCGGCAGTTGCACCTGGAACGCCAAAAACTCAGAATTGGCGCTATCTTACCCGCAGACCGGTGTTGAGGCAAAAGTAAAAGTGCAACGCAACGATAACTATATCTCTTTCGAACTGATACAACTAACCCCACAGGACAAAGTGGACCTGCTATTGTGGGGCCCCTATCCTGTTACAATAGCTGATACGATAGGCGAGGTGGTAGGCGTTGTGCGCAGCAAAGATTTTGCCATCGGTATTCAGGCCCTCAACGTAAAAACACTGGGAGGATACCCAAATGCAGAAAGTGATATTGAACCATCCTACGATGTGTTTGAAGGAGGGAATAAAGTGGATGTAAAAGAAGATGATCTGCACAAACAGTTATTCAGGGGAGATGTAGCACGCCCTACTGCTTACGGAGCTTCGTTACAGGCTTACTGCCGCAACCGCAGCAAAGACAGGGTGATCGAAAACTGGGGGCATACAGCTTACCTGGCTCCTGCCTTCCATGATGGTGGCGTGATTGGCAGCAAGATGGCACTTTTCGGAGTGGCCAATGCCGATGTTCTGCCTACCATATCACAAATTGAACTGAAAGAAGGATTACCACATCCTCTACTCGATGGAGAATGGGGAAAACAGGCTATCCATGCCTCTGAATCATATCTTATCATGAGCTTTGGTGTCAACAACCTGAAAGAAGCGATAGCAGTCACGAAACAGGCCGGCCTACGCTATCTTTATCATGGGGATCCTTTTGACAACTGGGGACAATTTAAGCTGCATAGCAATGAATTTCCACAAAACTGGGTAAGTATGAAACAATGTGTTGAGACGGCAAAAGCAGAAGGCGTACGACTGGGTGTACATACTTTATCCAATTTTATCACCACCAACGATCCATATGTAACACCGGCGGCTGATCCAGGATTGGCGAAAGTTGGTTATTCACGACTCAGCGAAGCAATTGACGCAAATACAAAGGAGATTGGGGTGGAAGATCCGCTTTTCTTCAATCAATTTCAAAATAACACATTAAAGTCAGTAGCCATCGGTAGTGAAATTATCCGCTATGGAAGCGTATCTGCCACAGCTCCCTGGAAACTGCTCGACTGTCAGCGTGGCGCCTTTGGCACCAGGGCTGCCGCTCATCTACAGCACGATTCTGTAGGTAAGCTGATGGATCATCCCTACAAAGTATTCCTTACCAGCTACGCGCTGCAGGAAGAAATGGCGAAAACCATTGCCCGCCTTTTCAATGAAACAGGCCTTATGCAGATATCCTTCGATGGCCTCGAGGGTTGCTTTTCATCCGGAATGGGCCAATATGCCAAACAGTTATTTACTAAAACATGGTACGATAATCTGAAACCCGAACTAAAGGGAAAAGTTATCAACGATGCCAGCACTCCTGCTCATTACTTCTGGCATATTTATACCAGGATGAATTGGGGAGAACCCTGGTATGCCGGCTTCAGAGAAAGTCAGCTGCAATTGCGGCTCAAGAATCAACAATTTTTCCGCCGTAACCTGATGCCCTCTATGCTAGGCTGGTTCAGTCTGCGGCCGGAAACAACACTGGAAGATATAGAGTGGATGCTGGCGCTGGGAGCAGGATATAATGCCGGCTTCGGTTTGTCGACCAGTCTGGAAACATTGCAGAAACACGGAATGAAAAATGAACTGCTTGCATTAATAAAAACCTGGGAACAGGCGCGCATGAAAAATATCTTCAGCGAAACCCAGAAAGAGCAAATGAGAAGCCTGAAACATGAATTTCACCTGGAGATGACCAGCAATAATGAATACAAGCTGACACCGGTGTACAATGCCTATTTCAGGCATACGCAAAAAATGAAACAACCCGGTGAACCTGTTTTCTCTACTTTCCAGTTTAATAATCCGGCCGCCACTCAGCCTGTATCTTTCATCATTTCATTCGCACCGGGGAAAGACTTTGATCCTGATGTAGATGTTGACCAGATAACCATTACCATTAATCAGCAGGATGCATTGGTGTTACCAGTAAGCCTTAAGAGAAATCAATTCCTCAAATGTGATGGAAAAAAGGTACGGTTGTACAACAAGCAATGGCAATTGCTGCAAACTGTTGAACTGAATAAATCTTTGCCGGTGTTATCAAAAGGCGAAAATGAAATTACATTCGACGGCAAATACTCTGGCGAAAATGGCGCTGATGTGAAAATAGAAATACGTTCCGTTGGCGAGGGAGAATTAATTCGTGCAGGGCGGTAAAGTTTTGAATGATTTATATTTTTAAACAGCAAGGCCGTTTCTACTGAGTAGAAACGGCCTTGCTATTTTATGATGTTCTTTTTTGATTTCGTTGGAATTTCGTTTATCCATTCTGTTTATCTTATCCTTCTAAAAAAAATCATAGTGATAAAATGTAACGGATTATTTTCTTTGCATCCACCCTACTAAGGGAAGGATGGGGCACCATGGCGGTTGCGCCCCAATTCCCGGTTCCCCCGGCAATTACCTTCGTTGCCAGCTTTCCAACATTGCTTTCAGTAGCAGTGTACCGCCGGGCAATAGCTTTATAAGACGGACCTACCAGCCTGGTGTCCGGGCGATGGCAGGCGGCGCAATCGAGTGTTGCCATCAGTTTTTTACCCGGAGCAGGAGTTGCCTTACTGGCCACCTTTCCTTGTTTTGGATGTGCTATTTCTTTCTTTACTGCTTGTACTGCATTGGTTGTTACTTCGGCTGTTTTCCCGGCTACCTGCCCGTTTTCAAGCCCGGAGACGGTGAACAATGATGTGCGGTTTTTCGTGGCAGCACGTATTTCACTTACCTCCTGAGGGCTGATCAATTTAAAATTGCTACCGGCTGGCCTGAACTGATAGTGCACATAGCTAAGCACACTTGCCACCCATTCATCATTATTCACCGCTCCCAATGGCGCCATCACATCCGGATAACTTTTCCCGTCAATCGGGCCCGACAGACCATGCAGCAAAATATTGATCAACATATTCCCGTTTGCAGCCCTCTTCGAATTTGCCAGTGGTGGTGCAGCCATGGGGGCGCCACCAACAGAGATCCCCTTTCCATTTTCACCATGGCAGGTAGCGCAAACCTGCTGAAATGTTTCACGCCCTTTGAGAATAACTTTTTTCTCACTTTCGGTTATTCCAGCGAAATCGGCTCCTGGCGCCATCCTGGTTCTGTTTTTCTCAATAAGCGCTGCAATTTCGGTCAGGTTCTTTATATTCTTTCCGGATTGCAACAGATGTGACAGTAATTCTTTTGATCCATCCGGATGGTAGTAGGCAAGCGTAGCCACCAACTGCGCCTGTACGTCTGCATCCGGATCATTCATCATGCCTGCCAGTAACGCTCCTGTTTCTTCATGGCGACTTTTAATAAATGGCTCACTGATGATAATGGCCGCTTTGCGTACCTGAGCACTAACATCTTTTAGCGCTATTTCCAGGATCGATTTATCAACGGCATTCAATCCCTCGAGCGTCCACAAGGCATGAAGCCGGGCCAACTCGTTGTTATGACTCGTTAATGTTTCCCGTAAAGCCGGTATCACCGACATATCTCCCCGGACAATGAGTTCCTTTTGCGCATTGTCTCTCCACCATCCGTTAGCATATGAAAGATAACTTACTAAAGTATTCCCGGTTTGAGATAATATATCCGGTCTGGGTCCCGGCTTAAACCCATCATGTACAAGCCGGTAAATTCTTCCATGACCAATATTCTTATCCAATTTGCGCTTCAGGATCTCAGTTCTCAGATAACTCCCCTCACGTGTCCAGTTCCCTTCCTGAATAATGCCCCTGTGCATATCTACGATATACAAACAGCCATCTGGCCCGTTGGCAGTATTCACCGGCCGAAAATTCATGTCAGTGGAGGCAATAAATTCTTCCCGGTCATAGGCATTCTGCAAAACCCGAATACCATTTTGATTGATGACTTTGGCCCGGCGAATCAGGCGGCCAACCGGTTCACAAATAAGGAGATCTCCCCTCAGATCTTCAGGCAAGGCATTACCTCTGAAAATAGATTGCCCGCAGCATCCGGTAAAATGATTGAGCGTACTGTCGGCCCGTAATCTTGCTGCTCCCCCCTGTACATCCGGCGTAGCGATAATTGGCCATACCGCATTAAAACCGGGGCTCAACTGCTCTGGCACATCATATCGGCCATAAAAAGGGTTGAGTTGAAAACCGTATGCCGGTACTTCTCCACCTGCGGAAGAGAAAAATAATCTGCCGTAATTATCGTTACCTATTCCCCACTGACCATTACCGGCTACCATAGTGTCTGCCACGAGCTTGTCTCCAACATACCTGTAGCGCAAATTTTCGTAGGTAACATAAATCCTGTTATCGATATTCCAGACCAGGCCGCTTCTCTGATGCTCAAGATTTCCACTGTGCGGCTTGTTGTTGCCGAAAACCTGTATTTTCCTGTCTGCTTTACCATCCTGGTCCACATCTTCATAGGACCATATATTATTAGTATATGTTTCGCTCACCAACAGTTTCTTTCCTACACAAAGTATCATACGCGGGAGCAGAAGACTGTCGATATAAACGGTGCTCTTATCCATGACGCCATCTCCATTGGTATCTTCCAGCAATAAAATTCTTGAAAGCGGAGCATTCTCCTTCGACCCGTCTACATCCTGCATATAGGTCAGCATTTCCGATACGAACATACGGCCATTTCCATCCCAGGCAATTGCTACTGGCTCTTTGATCATGGGTTCACTTGCAACCAACTGCAAATGATATCCCTCGGGAACATAGATAGACGCAAGACTTTTCTCCGGCGACATGTATTCACCGCCCGGATTGGACTGTACTATAATTCTTCCGGCGGAATCCCTTGCTAATTTTCCGGGCTTTTCTGTTTTTGAAGATATGCTTCGCTTAGGAATGCTGCATTGATAAACCAGGAGGGTCGCCAACGTACCCAGAAAAAGAACAATAACTTTTTTCTTCATAGAAATAAGATGGATGTGCTGACCAGTATCATCAAAACATACCGGTGATTGTTAATCATGATAAACATATAATTCCGGAGCAAAAGCGCTCCAGCCCTGAGCTTACATTAAGGACACTGACTAATCCCTGTAATGAAGCTGACTTGCGCCAATCTTTCTGTTATACTCATGCTGTTCCGGCCCAGACAATATTTTATAGTATCGGGAATCAAAACTAAATGAATGTCCAATAATAAATGACCGGTATATTATCAATTATTGATGTGATATTCTCGGTTGCCCACGGTTATTTTCGCACTAAATAGACTGATCATGGCACATGATAATTTCTTAAGAAAAGGCAGGCGAACTTTAGGATACTATTGCCTCAGACGTCTGCATACCACCGATATCGATTGCCAGCCAGGCATTTTCTATTCCACGCTCTTTAGTCATCTTAAGCAGAGGGCTAAATGATACTCTTCAAAAGGGGATCTACTTACAAACCATGCTCCTCGCGGGATAAAAAAGTAATGATGAAATAAAAAAAGAATGCGAATTTTGTAACAATCCAATCACAAGTTAGCGGTCATTTATGGCGACGCCTTACAAACTTTTGAGCAAATAATATGCAAGTACAAAAAGGAAAACATGAGGGCTTACAGAATGATGAGCTGGGAATAAAGATTCGCTCAGACAGCAATCCTTATCATTCAGCTGATATTCAAAAAAAAGCGCTGCAACCTCGCAGATTATCTTCTTATTTTATCATATTAATCGAAAGCGGTTTAATTACATACAATTTTGACTTACAAGACTTTACACTTACAGACGGGCACTTGCTTTTTGCAATGCCCAATCAAATTTTTACACCTCCCGCTAAAACAGACAATCTTAAATATTTCAAGCTGCTGTTTGATGAAAATACACTGGCATTATTGCCACAGCAATTCCCCTTTCTGGTCAACCCTTTAAACGCACAAACCATAGTTCTTGACAGTGCGGCAAAAGAAAGAGTAATAAAGGTTTTCGGAATTTTAAATCAGATACTTCACTTAGATAAGTGTGAGACAGATGCTGAAATAATATTAGCTTATTTGAACTCATTACTATCAGAACTAAACAGTGCTTATTTCAAAAACAAAGAGCCCGTTAATATCCTAAACACTAATCTTTCAAAGTTTACCGAATTCAAATTAGTCGTGGAAACGTACCTTACAGAGCAACCTTCTATCAACGCAATTGCAGAAAAATTAGCTTTATCTACAAACAGTTTATATCGGATTGTAAAGGAATACTCAGGAACATCTCCCAAAGATTATTTTATTAACCGCTTGATGGCGGAAGCTCAAAGAAGATTACGTTATTCTAATATTTCCATCAAAGAATTAGCCTACGAATTGGGCTTTAATGACCCTGATTATTTTTCAAGGCTTTTCAAAAAAAGTACAGGAAAAAGCGCAAGTGAATTTTTGCCCAGGCAAGATTTGTCGGGAAAATAAAATGAATTGTCCATTTCCGCTATTTTTTGGTCCTCTACTTTTGCCTCATAAAATCCATACAGGAAATGAAATTTGCATTAGTAACAGGAGCTAACAAAAGCATTGGCTTTGAAGTTGCACAACAACTTGCTCAAAAAGGAATTTATATTTACCTCGGCAGTCGTAATTTAGAAAATGGTGTTGAAGCTGTTGATAAATTAAAAGCGAAGGGATTAAACAATGTAGAAGCTATTCAGCTCGACATTACAGACGACGAATCAGTAATTAAAGCCCGTAAAGAAATAGGTAAAAAAACAAAAGTGTTAGACATACTGATTAACAATGCGGGTATTTATGGTGGTTACCCGCAAACGGCACTCGACTCAACTATTGACCAGTTTAAAGCAACCTATGATACAAATATTTACGGCGTGGTGCGAGTTACACAAGCATTTATTGATTTATTGAAGAAGTCGTCGGCGCCTCGTATTGTAAATGTAAGTTCAAGTCAGGGCTCAATTACCCTACACAGCGACCCAACATATAAATATTACGATTACAAAGGTGTTGTATATCTTTCTTCAAAATCAGCCTTGAATATGTACACTGTTGTTTTGGCATACGAATTAAAAAATACCAACTTCAAAATAAATGCCGTTTGCCCGGGATATACAAAAACAGATTTCAATGGACATCGTGGGCCCGGAACTGTTAAAGATGCCGGAAAACGGATAGTAAAATATGCCCTGATTGACAATGATGGCCCAACGGGAAAATTCTTCAGTGAGGAAAATAATCCTGAAACAGGAGAAATACCCTGGTAACGGAGGAGTAGTAAAAAAAAACGAACTTCGTACCACAAACCAGTCAGGATGCAACTACTACCATCTATACAACTTATGTCGATTATCCGGCATTATCTGGTGCTGGAGAGTTCGCAGCCTGGATCCTTCCAACATCGTCTGCTACCTGATGGCAGCACAGGCTTGGTCTTGTATTATAACTCCACAGCTGCTGCGCCAGATCAGCCCTCCGTTATGCAAACCAGTTTCTATTATGGTCCCATCAGGCATTTCCGGGACGTTAGCTTTTCAGGCAACCTGCACCTGCTGGTAGTGGTGTTGCAACCAGCAGGCATACATGGGCTAACTGGTATGGCTGCACATGAACTAAGTAATCATATCATTAGTCTCTCCGACCTTTGGGGTAGTGATGGCAGGCTGTTGGACGAACAGGTAAACCAGGCCCGCAATACTGAAGAACGCATCAGATGTGTGGATTTCTTTTTGCTGAAGCGTTTACAAAACGTTTCGCCTGTTAATAGAAGCGTCATCTCTGTTCTGCAGTTGCTGCAACAGAGCGGTGGCTCGCTTCCTGTAAAGGAACTTACACAACGAACGGGAATAGGTGAAAGGCAGCTGGAACGTTTGTTTCATCAATATATAGGCCTAAGTCCCAAACAATTTGCAGCCATTGTCAAACTACAGCGTACACTTAAACTATTGCAGCATAAAACGACTCATGAACGACTGACTGATATTACTTACGACGTCGGTTATTTCGACCAGGCACATTTCATCAGGGAATTCAAAAAGCAGGCAGGACTTCCGCCTAAACAATATCTCGGCAGCACTATTCGGCTCGCACTCAACTTCATCCGCCTGGTTGACGGAAACGCATAATTTGAACGTCGGGTTTGTACAATTCCAGGGGCTTAAGTAAAAATATTTTTGCGTTGTCTAAAATTGATATTATGCAACCCATTACTATTGCGACAGCACAGTTTGAGCACAAAAGCGGAGATAAGCAGTATAACCTCTCCATCATAGAACAACTCACGGCCCGGGCAGCTGCTGACGGGGCGCAGGTAATTGCATTTCATGAATGTTCGATTACCGGCTATACTTTTTCCCGCGAATTATCAAGAGAGCAAATGCTGGATATTGCGGAATATCTGCCAGAAAGCTCCAGCGTACAATATCTGCAAAAAATAGCAGCCAGACATAACATTGCCATACTGGCCGGGCTGTTTGAGAAGGATCTCGAAAACAGCCTGTTCAAAGCCTATGTTTGCGTGGATAAAACTGGTCTGATAGCCAGTTTTCGTAAGTTGCATCCTTTCATTAATCCCCATTTAGAGCCTGGTAATGAATATGTGGTGTTTGATTTACTGGGATGGAAATGCAGCATACTGATTTGTTATGACAATAATATTATTGAGAATGTACGGGCTGTTTCCCTGCTGGGTGCCGATATACTGTTTATGCCACATGTTACAATGTGTACACCATCGCCTCGGCCCGGCGCAGGTTTTGTAGAACCGAAGCTTTGGTTCAACAGAAAACAGAACCCTACTTCACTGCGTCAGGAATTCGACGGCCTTAAAGGTAGAAGCTGGTTGATGAAATGGTTACCAGCGCGGGCCTACGATAATGGTCTTTACGTAGTTTTTGCTAATGCGATAGGAATGGACCACGACCAATTGAAAAACGGCTGCTCTATGATACTCGATCCCTTTGGAGACATATTGGCGGAGTGCCGTGCTCTGGACAATGATGTAACCATGGCATTACTAACCCCGGAAAAACTGACGCAAGCTGGCGGCTTCCGCTATAAACAGGCCCGCCGCCCTTCATTATATGCCCCTGTTCTAACTCAGCCACACACATCAAGCCAGAAAGTGAGTTGGCTGAATGAAACAAAGGAAACAAACCAGCCTGGTTTTATACAATGAAGCACACCGAATCCCGTGGCACTTTTTTGAAAATACAAAGTGCCACGGTTCTGGATCAAGTTAAATTCTTGAGGGCAGGCGACCTGTAATAGTTTGCCATCCAACTTTTCGAAATCTTCTAATACCCGTGTAATCAGCACTGAACAATTCCCTCTTCTGGGTTACCTCCCGTTGAATATACGCTAACGCCCCGGCCAGACACATTTGATAATTGCTAAAGAAATCACGGAAGCTGATCCCCCGGTTGTCATAACTTTAAGAAAAATGTAGGTAACATGGCAAAGCAAACAGGCCCATTCCTCTTTACCGGCAGGCTGGATAATGTAATTGGCTACGAACGCAATGGAGTTCACTTCCTGCGTAGTATGCCTGCCCGGGTAAAACAAACAACGGCCACCCGGCAGGCTGCCCGCAATTTTGGTATTGCCAGTCGTAAAGGCCGCCTCATACGTAAAGCATTCGCCCCCCACCTGGATCTTCATTGCGACGGCGCTTTCGTAAACCGGCTGAACAAAGTGCTGATACAATCCGGCGTACAGGGCATAAAAGGATACCGGTTCAACCGGCACACCGGCCTGGAGAAATTCTTCTCTCACTCCCCCATATTCACACCCGATGGCATACTGCAAATTCCTGCACAGGAATTATCACGATTGTCCGGATTCACCCATTTTGAGATAAAAGCCATCGCTGTGCGGGCTCATTTTGCCCACCGGCGGGTTACCCCCATAGTCTCCATCACAAAGATGATTGACCTCAGTAAACCGTTCGATGGCATGGAACTGAACATGACCGTTCCGGGAAAAGGAACAGGGATCGTCGTATTACAGGTACGCGCTTTCCAGGGGAACCTGGTTACCGACAACAGCAAATACATGACTGCAGAAGTGATCGCTGTAACTACAGCTGCATCTCCAGCCCCACAAGCCCGTAAAAAACACAGCAAGCCACTATTGAAACGATGGCCATTGTACCAGGACGTACCGCTACTTAAGGGTCCTGCTATTGGCTACTCTTCATTAGCCTTACAACGGGAATGAACAGGTATAGCTTTTTCCTGACCGGAGATTGTTATCAGCTGTTCTTATATTATTTACAGGGAATTGGTTCATGGATACCCATGTCCGGATGTATCAATACCGGCCTTTTTTACAGCTATATGCCTGATTGTTGCTTAGAAAAATAGCCGATACCTCACTGCACTATTATACCCGGTAAAACTATCATCCACCACATCATCAATCCATCTTCAGATCAACTCCACCTTACCTGCATCATTCTCCCATTAATCCTCCCCCTTTCTCCTATCACTCCTTCATGCTGCCGCACTGGCTTGTATGGATGTAAGCGATTGTTCTTCATCCATACCAGGAGAACTGTTACTATATTTCTCAAGAATTCAACTTGATCCCATATCAATCTCTGTATGTTTATTTTGTATCTTAGTAAAAGCTCGTTAACCTGTATAAAGTACGGGAAAGAAATCGGGGTGGCGAAGGTATTGAAGTAATCGATATTATTCTAAATTGTAACCATAATCCAAAAGTTGTTTTAATGTGTGGATTGTCAGGTTCTGGAAAAACAACATTCGCAAAAAAGTTAGAAGGTTATAATTTTCAAAGGTTATCGATCGACGAAGAGATTTGGAATAACTATGGAAAGTTTGGAATAGATTATACCGAAAAAGAGTATAAAAAGCTATCAAGTTTAGCTGAAAAAGCACTACTTATTCAGTTTTTGAGCCTTCTAAAATCCAAGCGGAACATAGTGGTTGACTTTAGCTTCTGGCAAAAAGAAAAGCGCAACAAGTTTAAACAAATAGTGGAAACAAATTACGGAAAATGGTTTCTTATTTATATGAATCCTTCCATTTCAGTGATAAAGGCTAGATTGAAAATAAGAAATAAAAATTTTGAGGCTAATGCAGCTTTTCCGATTACAAATTCAATCTTAAATAAATATCTAAGTAGCTTTCAAATCCCTGAACAAGAAAACCAATTTGAAATAACCTCTAATAACGTAGATTAGAAAAAAATATTTTAGTAGAGTGTCAGTTGGGGGCATTTTTGTTAGCAATAGAGACAATGTGTCTAAAGTATTTAAATAGGCATACGTATTTCAAAAAACGAACCTACGTTAATCACTTTACTGTACTACCAGATTAAATCCGGCTCCCATTCCCTTTGTACGTGTCCAGGCTGCTTCACTTGTTTTCCGGTGATAGGTACTCGAGTTTAAAAACCCTGCAGAAAAGAAGATAGCACCATGGCTGACCGCTGCAGTGCCTGCTAACCATTCCAGTGAAACAAGAACCTCTCCTTTCAGCTGCAGATGATACGGGGTAAGATCTATTTTATACGCTCCCGTTTTGTTGCCTATCGACACAATTATATTCTGCTGTAACAAATTTCCTGTTGGCATCCCTTCTTTCACTGCATAAATATTTATCCTGAAAATGCCGCTATCAAGACGATTCTCAGAAATATTAAAATTAAAGGCACGCAGTAACACATCTTTTCTTCCCAAATAAATTTTTACTCCCAGCTCACTTCCAAGCTCCCGCAATGGAAATCCTACACTAATAAATCTGGACTTGTTGGTATTACCTACTGTCTTCAGGCGGATATTGTCTGCGGTTACAATTACTTCCCGCAACTGCTCATCCTTCCCGCTTAATGTAATAACAGGTTGATTAGATAAGGCGGATAATAATTGTTCTACCACATAGCTTTTTTGCTTATAACCTATTGATGATATGCGGACACTATCATTAAGCAATGATTTGTTCACACGTAGCGAAAACACGCCATCCTCACCTGATACCGTACCAATGTTGCCTTTAGGAATTCCTATATTGACATATGATATCGGGTTATTATTCTCTGTTACTATCTTTCCTTTCAGTACCAGCCAGCCGATGCTATCGCTTGCTTTTTTTTCTACCTTGATAAATGAAGAAGTGCCTGATTTAGCTTTTATTACCGCAACTACATTATTATCGAAAGTAGATTTCCTACCCCCCAGATGTTGATCAAAGTAATCCAATACCAACCTTTTCACCAAATCATATGGACGCTTATCGCTCGTATTAACATTTGACAAGGCTGACAGGCCACTGAAATCTTCATGATCAGTGTTTAAAAGCCGGAGATAATACTTTTTTGTAGCAAATAGTGGTTGCAAATGATAAACACTATCCACATTTCTATTCTCCAATTTATGATCACTCTCAAGATAAGCATATGGCAATTGCAATGCCGCAGGGTCAAAAAAAGTACACTTCCTCAATGTATCAAAATCCAGATCTTCCTCCTGCTCTCCCCCATAGTAATGCACTTCAGATCCATCCAACGACAACAATGCCTGCACTGACTTATTTTGCATAGCCAATACACTGGCACCTAAGCTCCCATAACTATAACCCATTACACCGATCTTTGAAGTATCAACATTTTCATTGTGCAGAAAATGCGTTAAAGCAGCTTTTGCATCATTTACCTGCTCCAGTAAATCAGCGTACTTTGTAGTCATATTTCCCGGATAACGGCCTATAGAGCTAATGGCAACCACTATATAGCCATGGCTTGCGAGGTATTCAAACAACGATATATTCTCATAGCTCATACCATTAAATGCGGACATATAAATAATAAGGGGGAATTTATGTTTTACTTCCTCCGCATTCAAATGGCTGCGTGTTTGTAAATGGGATAGATCTCCTGCATTTATCTTAGTACCATTAGCGCTGAAATAATGCATCATTTCATCCGTTAATCCATCCAGTTTTATGCTATCCTGAAAACGACCAGCCCTTGCCTCAAACAAGGATACAAAATAACGGAAAGGCATCAACGAATCGCGGGAAGTACCTTTTGATGGAAACCAGGTATCAAATTCGAGTGGACGAAAAAGTAATCTGCTATCCTTGCCGACGCCAGGCTTATATCGTCTTGATGAATCTATTGATCTGTACTCCTTATAACCAACACTATAAGTATCAGGGAAAGGCTTCCCATCGGTATTTTCCTGGCTAAAAGCGTCAAGGATCAAGAAGTTTAGCAAAAGAAATATAACTACTGATCTCATAAACATTATTAACAAATATCTTTACGGACGATTAAATTAAATATCCATAATACGATTGGAAAATAGTTCATTAATTAAAATCAATGCAACAATCAGTTGCATTATAACTATACTTTAACACGTTGCGTTAACCTGATTCATCTCTGCCCATTAATTTCTGACGCTTAAAACATGCTTAATAGGGCTAAGCACCTAAAAATGATTTTTATCCTGGTAACTATGTAGTATGCGCGGACCTGTTTCATTTTCAAAATACATACATAAGGCGTGTAGTTCCGGTGCATTAAGATATAATGTTCAGGCAGGGGATAACTTTCAATAATTAATTGGCCGGGGTTAACAACAATGGCGGCACGTGTTAAGTCGATTTTCCTTCCAAGTACAGAAATGCTCAGCTGTGCTACATATCCCTAAGACATTTCAGTGGATGGATATTGGCAGCTTTCAACGCCTGTATACCCACCGTCAGCATTGCCGTTAAAAGGGCCAGCAGTCCTGCCAATAGAAAATGGGGACGACGGGGGAAGTGCGGAGATCGTAGCAAAAACACCGCTCGCTACATAGAGGAAAAATTCCGGAATTCCATATGCGGTAGAAATTTGGAAGCGATTAAATGCAGAAGAAGAAACAATAAAGGCGATTGAAGGCGCTTCCAATAAGCCCACACAAAAGAAACAGGCAAATCATATTACCTTCTGACATGGAGAATAAACGCACCGTTGAGAGTATCACTAATCAGAATTAAAATATGCGATCTTTCTTAACCGCATAACTCTGACGATTGTGTAAATTTCAACACGTATATTTCGTATCTCAGTAAAAGCTGATTAACCTGTATGCGGCAGATATTCTATAACAATTATTTGAAAAACCATAAAATTGTAACGCTAACGGCTTACCACAACCAGCAGTCTCCGGGAATCCATATCTGTGCATATTCTTTTTCTACAAATAAAACTGCTAGCCCAACAATCCCTTTCTTTTTTTAATTCGGTGTGATGTTTTGGTCTTCTCGGTCGTTTCCATAAAGGCGGAAAAAGATTAATACCGTGCCAGTGCACTATTGATATGAAGTAACATTCGATCCCCTTACAGAGGAAACTGTCAGAGACAAATCTTTGTCTCCACATTTCGAATTGTCGGATTTCAAAGCGTTAGACGGGCTTTGAAAAGATGGTAATATACCGGTCAGGAAAGTAGTCTATCAACGACAACACAGAAATACCAAGGGAGTGTTTTCACACTCCCATTTTGAGAGCGAAGTATCTGACATCAGATTAAGTATCCTCAATGGAAAATGTTACGCATAGTGACATATAAATTCACTGTGCAACAACGGTAAAATACAAGGTAGTTGAATAGCGACCTGGAGGCGCCTGTATTACAATATCGTTTCTTCCGGCTATCAGGTACTGAATATTGAAATTCTGTGGAGGATTGCTGGACTGGTTGTTGATCAGAGCAACCTGATCTGTTGCAGATAGCGAAAGGGTATAGTTGGTAATATAACTTTGTGAAGGATGTGGTTTTACGGCAATTGAAACCACACTAACCGGCAACTGATAAGTAGTAGATGAATTGGTAAAATTTGCCTGGGCTGCTTTCACAATCAATTGATAAGGCTGATAAGCGGTCACCTGTAAAGCATCCACTTGTTCTGTCGTAACCCCATTCAGATATTGCGCAACAGTATTTAATGCAATATTGGCTTGTTCTCCTCCGTTCTGCATAAGTAAAGAAAACATGTAACTGTTGCTGGAGTTCATTAAAAACTGTACATTGATTGCAGGGCTTTGAGATACCAGCACATCATCGGCGTTATAAAGCTGAAATACCAGCTGAGTAGAATAAGTGCCATTGGGTACCAGAAAAGGCGCCCCTCCGCTAAACACCATATCATACTTCAATTCAAAATAGTAATAATCAGGAGTTTTCAACACAGCCGGGGATCTGCTAATCAGCGTTACTGAGGTCTTGCTAAGATTCACACCTCCCGGTCTCGCCCCAATATCAGCAGAAGCCGGTCCTCCATTGCTTCGGTTAAAGCTCAACGATATAGCTCCGGCTGGCACGGTAGCAGCACCGTTCCTGAAATCATCCAGTGCCTGGACCCGAAGTGACCAGTTCTGACAATTGGCCCCATAAGGCAGGTTAAATTGCACGCTGAGATACTGATCCGCGGTTCCGCCAGCCATTACCTGGCTATATGTCGAGAACTGAAATGGCGTTCCACTATAGCCGGCTATCGTTGGGCATTGTTGTCCGCGGAGCCCTATTGGGACAATCAGTAGTACTCCCAGCAAATATCTAATAATCGAATTCAAGCTCTGCTAATTTAACTTCATTATATAAGCCGTAATAAATAATGGCAGTTGCCATATAATGGCCTGCCGACAATGTTGCTGGCAGCAGACAGGAAATTCTCCTGAAATTTCCCGGAAGAGTGTAAAAGTCCGGATAACCAATCTGCTGAGTTTGTCCTGTTTTCATATTCAGCAATTCAAACTTCACTTTACCATCGGTACAGATAGGGCTTTTATTACGAAAAGAAATTTCCATTGTCTTGTCAGCCCTGGTGAAATCAAGCAGTTCTATCTCATTTTTCCTGGGAAAGGAAGGAGCCGTATTGTATATTTTTATACCTGCCCTTACTGCAATATCTATGGCTGCACCGGGAACACCGGATTTCTCTTTGGTAATAAGCTGGGTGAGAAAAACTATTGCCGTATGGAAGGGTCGACTGGCAGAAACGGTATCGGGGGTAGTCAGCTCTATTGTCAGTTCCCGCTGCGATGCCGGAGGAATGGCAATATAGCCCCCCGGCAAAAGTTTGATCCAACTCTGACAGGAAAGTGAAGATGCCGTGTCCGGGAATATATTCCTGCCAATGCTATCGTATAGCCAGTTGCCTACCGAAACAGCTATCTGCATTTCTTTTTCACCTGGATTGATCAGCGTGATCTTCTGACGGGAGATGGCACCTGGCCCCTGTTCAAAATATACTTTTAATGGATAACAGGAAAATCCTTGCTGTGCGTGTACTTCAAAGCACAACAGACTCATTAGCCAGGATAAAATTGCTATTTGAAATCGCATGCGCTATCTGAATCAGGAGCCTGCCGGCCGGCAGGCTCCAATGAATTATTTGATTTAAGAACCTGCAATAGTATAGGTTAACACGGTGGTATAAGTGCCGCTGGCTTTGCCTACATAATCGTTTCCACCGGAAGCGGTATACTTGATATCGTAAGTATCCTGGACGGCCGGAACATTCCGTTTAATGATGACCTGGTCTGTAGCAGAGAGGTTCTTTCCCACCGTAGCTGACGCATCTATATCTGATGGAAGAGTACCAGTAGCTTCAACCTTGATGGTGTTGACCGGAATCGTGCTGCTCGCAGGCCCGGTAAGCTGACCACTGGCTGCTTTTACAGAAACCTGATATTTTCGGTTAGAGCTTACTTTCAGATGGGCAGGCTTGGTAACGCTGACCCCATCTCTATAGTTGGCAGCGGTGGTGAAATTGAGGTTCACATTTGCGTCCGCTATCTCAATGTTTACTACATCAGCTAAAATAACATTGAGATTAGTAGTGGCTGTGGCATTCTGCGCCTCAATTGTTGACAAGAAGGCCATAGAGGCCAGAATGGTAAAAAAACATTTAAGTAAAATGCTGTTTTTTTTCATAGATTTGGATTTATATATTTGGTTCATATAATAAATATTATCCTGTTTCTCCTACTCAGAATCGCCTTACTTCGACTGTTTTTTTCTGCACAAGTATCTTAAATTCCACGTCATTGGCTACAGCAACATCGGCATGCAATAACTGATTGTTATTGGTGACAACATATCCGGTTTCACTGTTTATTTTACCGATGCTAACATTATAATCTCCAGCGGGAACAAACAGTTTAAATCTGCCCCTTGCGTCACAGGGTGCTGTATAGCGCTCTCCCTGGCTACCAGAGACGGCTACCAAAACAGTTTCCAGGGCCAGTCGATCATCCTTGCTATAGGCATCATATGCTACTGTCAACCTGCCAGAAATAATAGCCACCTGGCGAAGCCCGATCCGTAATAAACTGTCACCATGTAGTTGGAAGTTTACGGGGGATGATGTCCAATTGTCTATACCGGAACTAATCACGTTGTACTCACCTGACGGCAGATGGCGGTACACTGCTTTCCCATTTTTATCGGTAATCAGGCATCTGTCGCCTATATGAAGCAGCACGCCCCCGGCAATACTATCAGGTGCATCAAACCGGCTATTATTATTAATATCCTTGTATACCTGTACCTTCAACCTTTTCCCACCATGCTTGATAGCAGGCGATGCGAACTTTAAACGCAAGCCCAGTTGCAAATTCAGATAGTTGGATCCTGTTCCCCGTGCTATCTGGTAATTACCTGACGCAAAGCAGCTGCTGATCGCGTTAAGATTTGTAGTTAACTGCATACTGATGTTGTGGTAACCTACCCAGTGACTAGTCTGCTGCATCCATTGATATCCGAGGCTGGCCTCCGTGCCCAGAGCTGCAATGGGCTGTATAAGCTGCAACGCTATAATTGAAGAAGAGAAATCAGTCACACCTGCCTGCCTGGCATAGGATCTTTCATAAAGTGAAAATGCGCCCTTCTGCATAGTGGTACTGAAGTATAGCCGCCAGTAGTTTAGCGTGAATATATGCCTGATACCAACTGCCTTCTCGCCCAGGCTGGTTTCTGTTTGTGAAAACAGAAGGAAGCGACCTGCAGGATGCCGGTAGCTTAGCTGCCAGAGCATTCTGATATCTGTCAGTTGTTGCTGCGCAAACATGGTATTATGTTCGGCGTAAAGAGAAGGTGATAACGTCACGTTAAAAGATTTCCCCAGGGCACTGCTCCATCCCAATTCTATTTTCCGGCTGCCAAAAATAAAATGAACCGAAGGGCTGTTAATTGCAGTCTTACTGTAACGCATCCATAACAACTGCCGGCTGGACAGGCTGTACTGCACCCTGTCCTCCATTAGCAGCGCACCTTTTTGAAAGCCTGCATATGAAGGGCTGGAAAAAGAATTGTCCATAGTAATCTCCCATTTGCCCAGTATCCCTTTGTACAGAATACTGGAAGCCAGTCCCCAGTTCTTTCTCCGTTGCCCGGCTTCCATACTAAGCGATAAGCTCCCACTCAGAGAATGATGTGGGTGGGTATAAAACATCCGGGAGCAAGACGCAATAAAGCTGGAGAGCCTCTCTTGCTCTCCCACCTGATAAATGGCCTGCAGTGTTCCTTTCTTACTCTTGTAGCCGACCCATAGATTGCTGCTATAGCCAGCTGCCGAACAGATGGTAAAGAGACGAGCCGCGTTATAAACAGCGCGGGTAAAGCCCACCTCCATAGCGTTTGCTGCAAAATGTCTTTCCACGAGCAAACCTGCTCCCTGTACATCCAGGTCAAAAAAGCGACTAATACGTCCAATGGTCATCACCGTATTCCGACGCCTCAGGGAAAAAAAACTGTTACGCAGCAGAAGTTTATCCTCTGTATTGCCAGGAAAATAATGTGCATCCAGCTGATAGCGCAGATGGGTATGTTTATATGTAAGGAAATTCCCCGTCGACAGAAGAGAATAAAAGGGCTGGGAGCTTCCAATATTGTTAACGCTCAACATAAATTCATTATCCTTTTTACCTTCGGTCCCATGCAAGAAACTGACCTTACTGGAAGCATTATAAACCACCAGGGACGTGCTGGCAAAATAGTCTCCGTTGTCATAATAACCAGTCACCTGTATGTAACCGACAGCATCTCGTTTGGTATGTTTGATATGCCTCACAAAATTAAGAGTCGTGTCACGCCATGCCCCAAGGCTGATCTGCATATAAGATGGCGGCATTTGAAGATAATCAGGATATTTTGCCAGCAGCCGTATAACCTGCCTCGCATTTCCTTTATTCGTTACTCTCACCTGATATCGTATGGAATCATCCTTCTCTGTAAGTACCAGTTCAGATTGCCCCAGGGTCAGATAGGCTGCTTTCGTACGCTCCACCCATAGTAGGCATTCTGCAGCACCCAGAAGTGAATCTTCCGGTGATTGAACATTGACATGAATGGAATAGGGTACGCCTGCAAGAGATTTTTTCGAAGCAGCAATGTAAAAAAGAAGGTACATACTGTCTCCACCGGAAAGTGTATAAAGTTTACGGCTCTGGCCTACGAGAGTTAAAACACTGTCGGCGACTGTAGTAATCTTAAATGTTTTTGTATGGCTACAAGTATTTTTTATCAATGCTTTCAAGGTAATCAGCGTATTTCCAGTAGTATGCACCGTGTCTGGAATAACAACTGTTATACAGTTGTTATTACTAGCGTAAATTTTAGGTGAAGGCATAGATAACCATACAAGAAGTAAACACATATAACGCACAAAAAAATCGTGGGAAAAAAATACAGTAGAAAAAAGGTACGGGATGTTTAGTGCCAAGCAATCTATCTTATTCCAAACAGGCGCAAAAATATGCTAAACGAAAACGCAATGTTGTTATCAAGAGGTTAACTATAATTATTATATTCTTGTGTGATGCTTTCACCTAATCAATCGTTTTCTTAAAGGGCCATTTTGAATAATACGCAGCTTACCTGTACCAGTGGAGTAGTATTCTCATTACCCGGATAGCAGGAAAGATTAACAAGCGCTCTGTGAACAGGCAGGTATGCTGCGTTTCAGTAAGAATCAGCATCTTGTTATTTACACCTAAGGACTATCTCTGCCATCATGGAACCGGCACTACACCTTCCGTGGCGCTCAATGGTTACAAGGGAACTGTGCACGATTGGGTTATAAGAAGATAATATTTTTAGTTGTATCTGAGTTAGAGAAGCAAAGGCACTTGACGACATGACCAGATGGTTAATGTTTCGATAACCCGGTACTTGTAATATATTACCCGCAAAGTTATTCATCTGTGCGAATGTGATGGGGATAACGGATTTATGGGTTTTTTCAAAACTTTCATACAGCCTGCGATGATAATTTTGTGCAACACTGTCCATATTTATGAGCACAAATCTATCCGCCAGGCACATCATAATGTTAGTGTGATATATCGGATAATTGCGTTGATCAAATGCCTCAAAGATAATACCTTCATATCCCAGTTGTTTGCAGAACAGTTGAAAAATGCCGCTATTGGTACGGGGAGACAAACAGGCATAGGCAATTTTATTTATCCGATCTAAAACCATACTGCCATTCCCTTCCAGATACAATCCACTTTCTTCAAAAAATGTATAGTCAACAATCTCTTCTATCTGAAAGTGACTCCCGATCAAATCTATGACCGCAGGTTTACGCACCTCCCTGATATTGGGAGCATACATCGGGTAAAGAACTACCCGCCCGCCTTCATGAGTACTAATCCAGTTGTTGGGAAAAATACTATCGGGTGTATGAGGCTCGATACTGTCAGGAACGATTAACAACTGGATACCATGCCGGGTGAGGTTATCAGTAAAGCGCTCAAATTCTTTCAGTGCACTCATGTGTACATTTCTTTGCTGTACAAATCGCTGAAAATCGCTATTGAAATCTGTTTGGTTATTGAATTCAAACCTGGCAGGCTGTATCATCAGAATAGTCATATCAAAAAAAGATAATTTAAGATAGCGCATGTAATACACGTAAGTATATTTCCACATTGGTACAGATCCGGGATTGGCATAATATTCTGTACTAAGTAAAATCACGATGCCCCAATTTTCTGGGGCACCGCTTGAACCGTAAGGTCAACAAGCATGGTACACTTGCTGATCGATAACCATTAGGATATGGACATTTTTAGGATATGGACATTTCAACGTTTTTCTCTGATACAGCTCGACCAGCAAAGATCATATAGTTAGTAAGGAAAGCTACCTATATAGGTGCCACACACCAATTGAACAATGATAATAGCAATATCTTACTCCAGAGTCTCTACTTCGATAAGTGCATATCAATTGAATCCGATTAAAAGAAACGACTGAGATTCGGAAAGCATCACAGGGGACTAAAAAAAAAGCAAGAAGAAATGACAACATAAAGCGTCTTTTTTGCAGACGCGTGCGTAATTTATCCAACGCCCTGGCTTTCTGATTACGGACATTGTTAGATGTAAGCCCCAACTGCTCAGCGATTTCATGAGTTTGAAGTCCTTGAATAAAGATCATTTTCAGTATTTGCGCCTGAGAGGGGGAAAGCCTGAGTATTTCCAGGTAAATGCGGTAGAAAAGATCATCCTTTATAATCCTGGATTCAAGAATATCCTCAATAGTTTCTTCCTTACCTTCCAGGCTCTTCCGTTGCGAGGATCGTACTTGCAGATGTTTGAGATAATCATAACACCTGTTTCTGGCAACAGTAAAAACAAAGGCACTGGCTTCTTTCAGACTTGCCTGTTTAAAACGCTGTCGCTGCCTCCAGAAGATAGTTATGGCATCCTGGGCTATATCTTCAGCCTCACCCTGATCTTTAAGGATATCCAGACAATAATATTTCAGACGTGGATAAAATGAGTGAAAAAAAACCTCTATAGCCAGCTCATTACTCTCCGCTATCCTTGCCAGTAAATCCGGGTGATCGATATGTATTTTATTGTCTCCCAAACACTTAAATTTGCACCCACTCGAGATTTGTATAAAAAAGCAATCCGATTTATGTATGATAGAATGTTGGCAATACACTAATCAATCTATAAACGCCCTGTTTTCTATATCCCTCTCTCCGGGCAATAAAATTGTTAGTAAACTTCCGCTGACTAAATGCAGCAATAACTCTCATGCAATGAAAATAAATGGTATTAATTCATAGCGCTGCTACGGACATTTTATGCTTACATGTCATAGAGTAATACCGGATACTATAGGCAAATTGAGCAACAAGTATGGACTTTCTCTTTCAAGCATTTTATTGGGAAAATGATTCGATCGCTGGTGATATTTAAAATATTAAAGAGGAAACCCGGATCACTACCGGTGATCTAAGTCCAGGTACAATTTCTTTTCTCAATAAAAAATACACTTATATTGAAGATGCCAGACCAGTTGTCCCTTCCCAGCCCCTATTAGTTTGATGAAATGGGGTAGCCTTGCCCGTAAACTATATGTGGCAGTTAAATATTTAGTAACAGTCGAAAAAAAGGCTTCTGTTGGTAAAGCCACTAAACAACATGGCGCCAAAAGTTGATACCACAAAAGTATTAGCCCCGGCAAGGTGAAGTGCAATGACTTACCTGTCATTTATTACTACCTATAAAGGTAGCGCCAGTAGAAAACGCTTCTCTGTTAAATTAAGTTTCTTTTAAATACGTCGCCTTTTTAAATAATAACATTTGCATCAAATGTAAGGTGTGTGGACAACCGGGAAATATATTTATTCCTTGGGTTAAGTCATTCATAAGGGATTCGGTTTTAAGGTTTAGATAATTATTATTTATGACATAGATTTTTGGGAATTTTTCGACAGAAAATAGCGTAATAATTAAGAATCTGTGCAATATCAGGAAAGGTAAAATCCCGCAAAAAATATTCGAATGCAAGCATCGTATTGCATCTTATAGACGACAATGTCTCTTTTTTGTTACGAAGGAATTTCATTTGAATTGATGATAATGCAATGCTGTTTTCGCTTCACATTGACCCTAAAATATTCATGTACCGGGCGAACACACTATAGGAATGGTACACCGGTACATCAAAGATTTAAGTGTCTTTTCCCTCCTACTGCAGTGATGGCTATCACCAGGTAAGTTAATAGGCCACCCCCCACCGGCGTTCCGGGCCCTCACAAAATTGCATGAGAACCCTTTCCCAGACGCCGGTACCGGTAAGCCTTCTATGAGCCGATCCTGGCTCATTAATAAAACGACTGAGGGGGGCAAAACATCACACCGGATTAAAATAAATCAGGGAAAATATTGCACTGATCAAAAAATCTAATGGGCCTTTCCGGACACCCCCATTTAAGTTTCCCCATTGTCCTTCCCACCGGGAGGGCGGCATCGGACCATACAACATAGTTGTCGGCAAGTATCCCTTTGGAGAATTGGCTGGCATAGGTATCATCTTACACAAGTCTGTGCTCCTTATATTATTGAAATAAAGGCGGGCTTGACCTGAACCCAAACAAACAAATTGTCAATCATCACTATGTTAATAAGAAAACAATTGAGCAAGGTAACTCATCACAGTACTAGTTGATCGACTATTTCATAGACTTGCAGGGCACCACTATTCATAATTACATAGGATTCCTTCCATCAATCATAACTCTCGAACCATCCATATTTGGGACGGCTTCTATTTTTAATAGATGTCTCATCATGGAATTGTTTTTTAATATTAATAAGACAGACATTTTTGAAATGTTCCTATGGTAGATCATTATGCTGGTCAATAAACAGGGGTATTTAACGATAGTTTAACACTTGATTTAATATTGGCGATAGGAGTATTTGATTAAACGCAGTATTTGCAGATACAAGGTTGCAAAGAATACCTTAGAGAAATAACGCTTTTTAGACAGCTATCTGGCTTGGAAATTGGAATAGCTTGAGTTGTTTTTTAAAATTAAATGAGGCCTTTATTGCTTTCACGAAGTACATAAAACGGTGGGCTATTTTCATTTGTGGCGGATAGAAGACCTCCAGTGTAGACAACCTTGTTTATCATAATAAAACAGGTTTTTAATAACTATGAATTAAATCATTGCGCAATAATTGTAAAATATAAGACAGTAGAATAGGTAGCTGGCGGTGCCTGTATCACAGCCGTGTTATTACCAGCTACTTGATACTGAATATTGAAATTTTGTGCAGGATTGCAGGACTGATTACTAACCAGCGCAACCTGATCTGATGCAGACAATGAAAAAGGATAGCTGGTAATATAACTTTGTGAAGGATGCGGCCTTATGGACAGGGATACCACTCCTACTGGTAACATCTAAGTTATAGATGTATTGGCAAAATTTGCCTGCACTGCTTTCACAATCAGTTGATAAGATTGATAAGCTGTCACCTGTAGAGCGTCCACCTGTTCCATCAGAACCCCGTTTAGGTACTGTCCAACGGTATTGAGGGCAATATTGGCCTGTTCGCCGCCGTTCTGTATATTCAAAAAAAAATATAATTGTTACTGGAATTCATTAGAAATTGTACATTGATGGCAGTACTTTGGGTTGGGCACTGCTGGCCCCACAATCTTATCGGCGTTGTTAGTAACAACAATATAAGTAGATCTCTAATAATCAAATTCAAATATACTCTCATTGAGCAGGATATATCATATTGGCACCTCAAATATAAAGCCATAGCGGGCAACAGAGAGTTGCACAACCTTATTAGAAAAGGTGCATGATATTCTTTTTTTACTTTTTTCAAACTAAGGTGACGACTATTAGTTTGCATTGACGCTGCTAAGCCGAAGTGTAACTAGATTTTTCGCCCGAATTGCATGCCTGGAAAGCATCAGGATCAGTACACCCATGTATATAATTACATTGTTTCCCATAAAAAGTTAAAAAGTTTCCCCAGCAACATTATCAACAAAGCGTTTTAGATAGCGTACAAAATAGGGGGTTAAAAACAAATTCGCGTTATTTAAAAGAGCAAACAAACTATAAAATTAATCCACAGCTTAAATGCCAGCATCTGCTTCTTCCAGATAAGGGCTAACACCGGTAATAATATGAATTCAACCCCCTATAGTATTTTTAAATGTCAGTTAACAAGAGATTGACTGGAGATTGACATCAAAAAAAATTTTAACTTTATGTAACGCGCACTGTCTTCACAGAAATTTTTTCTATTAAAAAACTCAACTTAAGAGATCAGGTTGTAATCAATACAATTTAATATATTTACCTGATCAGGAATTTAAACAAGACCCCATATCTTTCTGTAAACGCCTCTTTACAGATCGTTACTGTCCAGGACTACTCTATACTAAATCTTGACCTTTATTCTTAATAACATAGCATTTATGTTGAAAACCATGTACCGATGACTACACTATTACAGACCTCCAAAATAAACGGGGCACATCAACAATTGGTCATCCTGCTGTTAACAGGGGACATGATGACGCTGCGAAGATTCCGACAGCTATTAACCCCCATTTACACATTACTTATTGCGGGAACATTGGCTGACGGTATTGAACTGGGCCACGGTTGGCTACCGGACCTGGTGCTTTGTGATTCCGTCATGAACGATATCAGCGGTTGCCAATTCCTCATCACGCTGAGGCTAGATCCGGTGTTGAGGGACACACCGTTCATCCTTTTCAGCCGCCCTAACATGCCAGCCAATATGCGGAAGGGCATGAACCTAGGCGCAGACGATTACCTGGTAGCACCTTTCAGTGGGGAGGAATTGCTGAAATGCATACAATCCCGCCTGAACCGGTTTTACCATATCAAGGATACTCCTGTGCGTCGTAAAGAGCTACACCCGGAAAATGTTCATGTGGAGACAACGCCCAGTTTGAATATCCTTGAACGACTGAGTAAAACTGAAGCCACCATATTGAACATGATCTCAAAAGGCATGTGCAGCCGCCATATTGCCGCTTGTAAATGCATCAGTGTAAGAACAGTAGATAACCATCGGCACCACATCACCCAAAAGTTACAGCTTTCCGGCCCCAATGCGCTGACAAAATTCGCAATGAGCTATGCCAGCGCTATCACATCTCATTACCTGGTCAACCCTTAAAAAGTCATTTTAGCTTTTGCGGGAGAAGCATTCAGACACAGCAAAAGAGTGTGAAGCAACTAATCCACTGCCTGCAAAGAGCCTAACCATCCGTTTTCAGAAGGTCATCGTTCTTTTGAAGTCAAAAGCAATCGCACTAAGCATTACACTAATATCACCGCCAACCGTACTCTTACAAAGATGGTGGTTTAGATAATAATCTGTTACGAGAAACATACATTTATGTGACTACTCCATAATCCCGGACTGCCATGGCACTTCACTGCCTTCATATCATCTGAACAAATTTAAATTATCAGCCAGCACTCCAGTACGGTCAAAAAAATCTTTTGAATACGCAAACGCAGCATCTGATAAGTTGCGGTACTCCGTCTCACTCATATCAATACACTGTTGAAGCGTTTTTCGGATCTTCTCTTGCTTATCAAGCGGCAATACCCAACCAGCTTTATACTCTTCAAGATCCTGCCAGGGAGTCCGATCAGATATTAGCGTTGGACAACCCATTGAAAGCGCTTCATAAATAATATGACCGAAATTCTCCGTAGTAGTCATAAAATAGAGGAAATGATATTTTTTAAGTACGTCATAAACATCTTCGTTCTTTACAGTTCCTTTGTAGGCGATAGCAATCCGCTTATTTTTAATTTTTTTTATTTCTTCTTTACATTTCTCCCAATAGGTAAGATCCTCTATAGGTCCATAGATATCAAATTCTATCTGCCCCTCCAAATCTTTCAACAGGCTTATTGAGTGATGAATATTTTTAACTGGTACAATTCTCGACACGGAAACAAATTTTACATTCCCTATGAACTTATTTCTTTGGGGAGAAGTATCTATTGATAGTTTTCTGGGTAAATCTGAGGCTATCCTGACATTTCTATTATTGCCCAATACAATTGTAATGTCCTTCTTCTCAAACTCGGAAGACGCCTGAAACAACACATCTTTGTATAACCCGGCCATCTTTGCTATACTTAAGAATAATATCTTTTTAAATCTTCTAAGTTTTAAAGCATGAGGAGAAAGCTCCCCTCTTGTAGCCAGGATAACAGGTACTGTAATCAATCTCAATCTTTTTAGCAGTAAGACCTTGATAGTAGACTGAAAATCAAAAAGGCCATTCAGGTAGATATAATCACATTTACTTTCTGATATTATTTCTCTTAGCTTACGCAATTTCCATACTGATATATAAAATATCACATGTCCATTGAGGTTATTCCAGGCATCTGTTAAGATGTTTTTGTATTTTTCTGTTTCACCGAGGTCATGGTCGGAAGTGACGATTTTAAAACTATACTGTCCTTTTAGTTGATCAACTACATTTTCAATAGTTCTAAGTGGCCCGCCACATTTAAATCCCGGCAAATAGAATCTACAAAATACTAATACTGTTTTCATTCTTTTCTGATTTATCAGATGCTACAATATAAAATATTTACTTATGATCGTCAGAAGCTGTTCATGCTACAATATTGATGCTCTTTAAATCACCAGCCGATACTTTGTTACGGCATACATATAGCACACTATAAGATTATTTTCTATTATTCCACTGTTTTCTAATAACATCTACAACCAAATTCAATTCTTCTTCTTTAAGATTAGAGCCGCTGGGCAGGCATAAGCCATTTGCAAACAATTTTTCTGAAATCCCATTCAAGAATGCAGGCGCTCCGGAAAATACCGGTTGCAGGTGCATAGGTTTCCATAAAGGTCTGGATTCTATTTTTTCTTTGGCTAAAGCAACACGTATACTTTCCCTCGTAATGCCCTTGCTTTTCGCGGGCATGATCAATATTGTCGTGAGCCATCTGTTGCTATAACTTTCCGCTAGTTCTTGCAAAAAGGAAACACCAGGAAGATCGCTCAGTCGTTCATAATAATACTTAAAATTGGCTCTGCGTTGCCTAATACGGTCACCCAACACCTGCATTTGCCCACGCCCTATACCTGCACAGATATTACTCATCCTGTAGTTATAACCAATATGGCTATGTTGATAATGTGGCGCCGGATCACGAGCCTGTGTTGCCAGGAACCTTGCCTTGTTTATTGTTTTAAAATCATTACCCACAAGAGCGCCTCCCCCACTTGTAGTAATAATTTTATTCCCATTAAAACTGAGTACCCCCAGCGTACCCCAAGCCCCACAGGATTTCCCCTTGTATGTGGAACCCAGGGCCTCTGCTGCATCCTCAATAACAGGTATTTCATATTGCGAAGCAATTGCCAATATTTCATCCATTTTTGCCGGCATGCCATACAAATGCACGGGAATAATTGCTTTGGGTTTTTTCCCACGCTTTATACCATCCTTTATTGCCAGCTCCAATAGTGCAGTATCCAGGTTCCATGTATCTTTTTCGCTATCAACAAACACAGGAACAGCACCTTGATATATGATGGGGTATGCAGAAGCAGAAAAGGTCAGGCTTTGACAGATCACTTCATCGCCTCTCTGAACATCGCATAAAATGAGAGCAAGATGCAACGCAGCCGTACCAGCAGATAGTGCCGCCACACACCTTACTTGGGTATAGTTAGCCAGATCTTGCTCAAAACCATCAACATGAGGTCCTATAGGAGCCACCCAATTGTTTGCAAAGGCTTCACTTATAAAGTCTAGTTCCTTCCCGCCCATGTGAGGAGATGATAACCATATTCTCTCATCATTCATATTTTTGTTTTTTATTAGCCTCGGTATAATGGGAAGTAATTTGTGTTCAACTTTCTTTCTCTTAAATTAATAGCTACTAATTCCTTATATTTTATATCATCCACTATTACACGCCAGACTTTATAGGTAAAATAAATATCTGAAAACCCCGATTTAAACCGATAAAGAGAGTCATCATTGCTGCCCCCAACTCCTCCTCCTAAGTGCAGGAACCGCAGTCCCATTTTTGTCCCCAGTAATCTTGCCTCATCCAGCACCAGCTTCATAGGTGTGGCCTTCATATATTGTTCCTTAGTACCTGCCAGATGGTATTGCATGATATTATTAGTAACTGTAAATACAGCTCCTGCCGTTAACTGATCTTCTTTATACGCAAGCAACAAAAAAGCAGTGAAATCTTCCGCAGACAGAAATCGGTGAAAATACTCTCTACTAAAAAAATAATGCTCAATGGCGTTTACACGCTTCATTGTTTCTATATATATGTCTGCGAAGCTATCTACTTCCGTTTTTGAGTCCATCTTCTTTACGACATATCCTCCTTTCCTTAATTGATTGATTTCAGATTTATTAGATCTTCTATACCGTTGCCGCTGAATATCCAAAGGTAACGACAGATCAATCGCCACTGTTTTATTCAAAGAAATTATTTCACCGTACTGGCTCAATAAAAGGCATTGCTCAAACACCGGATGTAACCTCGAAAAGGCGGCGACAACCTTTCTGTCATACAAAAACTCAAGAAACTGCTGCTGAAAATAACTGATCAGTACTGCAGACATATCTGCAATCGCTTTGCTTGCAACAGGACCTGGATATCCATAAACGGATGTACAATCAAAATAGACCGAACCGGCAATACTTCTTATGACAATCGGGAATGCTATAAAATCGCCTTCTTCATTTTCTGTTACAAACAATAATGGCTCACCTGTATCTTCTATTGCATTGTAAGAATTACAATGATAAAAATCATAGAACGCTGCTTTCTGTATAATTGCATTCCAATTCTTTTTGTTTGATACAGGAATTATGGTTGTTTTCATCTCAAAACATTGTTAATAATGTTGATGATATGATTGCTATTCTCTTTACTTTCCCTTATATCACAATGAATAAAAAACATCTCATATAAGATATTATTTAAACGTTTCTACTTCGAATAGTTGGCTCTCAGATCTTGCGTTATTCCAAGATCATCTACTTCATCTAAAGTTTGTCCGTGCACTACATCACTTCCCTTAAAGATCTTCGGCAAGGTGTTCCAGATAATTACCATATCCAAGGCAAAGCTAAGCCTGGTTACATATATCACGTCCAGGTTAAACCGTTCGCTGAATTTCACTTTATTCCTGCCTTTTGTTTGTGCCAGGCCTGTAATTCCTGGTTTTACTTCATGCCTTCTTCTGTGATATTCATTATAAAAAGGTAAATACTCCGGCAATAATGGTCTGGGACCAACTATACTCATATCACCTTTCAACACATTCAGTAGTTGTGGTATTTCATCCAGCGATGTTTCACGTAGAAACTTCCCGAACTTAGTCAGCCTTAGTGTATCTGACAATAACTGTCCCGATTCGTCTTTATTATCATTCATAGTTTTGAATTTGATAATAAGAAAAATCTTTTCCTTTTTTCCGGGTCGCTTTTGAAAAAAAAATACACCCCCTTTATTGATAATAAAAAGAATTAACACTATCGGAATAAAAACCGGCAATAAGATGATAAAACAAATGAGAGAGACGCAAAAATCCATCACAGGCTTAATGAGATCTTTATACACACTTTGTAGAGTTGTCATAAATTAACGCTTATGCTGTACTACTTCGAATATCTTTTCAAACTTTTCCACACCTTTTTCTATTGACAATTGATTATCATAAAACCTCCGCCCATTGTTTCCGAATTGCCGTAAAGTTACCGGCCCCATGCTCTTAAGGATCAAAGCTTTCTCTAACAAATCATTATGATCTTCCGGTATAAAGACCAATCCCGCCTGCGCATTCTCTATCAATGCAGCTGCATCACCCTTTACTCCTGCAAGTATTGGTTTTCCAGCCAACAAATAAGCTTGTGTTTTACAAGGGACTGTTATTTCAAATAACCTATCTTCTAACAGATGAATAAGTAATACATCTGCGCAGGACAGATAAGATCCTATTATGCTGGCAGGAACCCGGTCAATAAAATGTATATTCTGCAAGCCTTTCTCCATTACCTGCGATTTTAATCTATTCACATCCACCCCACCACCCAATAGGATAAATTGCATATCATTTTCTTTGATTTCTCTCAGCTGTTCCGCACATTTCACAACCACATCCAATCCCTGTGCGAGCCCAATAGTACCGGCAAATAGTATAGTAAATCTGTTTTTGAACAAGGATATTATTTCACGGTCTACTTCACCAGCCAATCCGATGGGATTACTCCAGTTATAGATCACATTTACCTTTGAAGATCTAACTCCTCTTGCTATCAGCAATTCCCTGAATCCATTGGACAACACTACAACATGGTCCACAGAACGATAACACATTTTCATAAAAATATCCACAGCTTTAAGAACATATTTATTGTTTACCATTCCTGTTACCTTCAACGTATCCGGCCATATATCCTGGATATCATATACCACCGGCACCTTTCTGAAGAGTTTTATCAGTATTGCAGGGATAGCTACAGTAGCGGGAGGATGATATACATAAAGTATATCCGCTTTTCTTGTTCTGAATATACCGATCAGGCTAGCAAAAAAAGCGAAGCTGAGATAATTGAAGATACGTTTTAAGCCTGATCGGTCATGGCTTGGGTAAAGTGCACACCGAAGTACTTCAAGATTGTCAATTATTTCACGGCTGAATAGCTTTATACTATAGCCTTTGTATACTTTCCCTCCCGGATAATTTGGAAATCCAGTCAAAACCTGAACGGTATGTCCCCTGCCTGCTAATACCCTGGCAAAGGTAAGCGCTTTCAGATCCGGTTCCGGATAGCACCACTGGCTTAAAATTAATATTCTCATATACTAATATTCATAAGTTGGTGGACCAAACTACTCTTTTTATATAATCAGCATAAGATATAATAATACGTACTACTTTATCAGATACATTTGGTATCGAATAATCAGCAACTTCTTTAATGTTTCTGGTTTCCCGGCTCTGATACTGCAATTGTGCCAGACCTTGTAAAATCCTTTCCGAATTTAACCCCACCATCATTACAGACGCTTCTTCCATGGCTTCAGGTCTTTCGTGCGCTTCTCTTATGTTCAGTGCGGGGAAATTCAAAATCGAGGACTCTTCCGAGATGGTGCCACTATCAGACAACACAGCCTTCGCTTTCATTTGTAATGCAACATAATCACTGAAACCAAATGGCTTCATTAACCTTACCAACGGGTTAAATTCTATCTGCCGTGCTGCTATCATTTTTCGGGTGCGTGGGTGTGCAGTAACGATAACCGGCAGTTCAAATGTATCAGCTATTTTATTAAGGGAGACAACGAGGTCATTAAAGTTTTTCTCTGAGTCGATATTTTCTTCCCGATGAGCGGAAATCACAAAATACTTCTCTGGTTCCAACATTAATTCTTTCAGTACATCTGATTGTCTAACCTTAGGCATATAGTGATATAATACTTCAAACATAGGGCTTCCTATTTTTATAATCCTATCCGGAGGCAGCCCTTCCCTCAATAAATATTCCCTCGCAATATCAGAATAGGTGAGATTGATATCGCTGGTATGATCCACAATCCTTCTGTTAGTTTCTTCTGGCACTCGCTGGTCAAAGCAACGGTTACCTGCTTCTATATGAAAGATGGGGATTTTACGTTTCTTAGCGGGAATAACACACAAACAACTATTAGTATCGCCCAGTACCAGAAAGGCATCCGGGTTTTCCAGTTTTAGAAGAGGATCAATCCTAATCAGTATCTGACCGATAGTCTCTGCCACAGTTTTACACGCCGCCCCCAGAAAGTAATCTGGCTTACGTAAGCCCAGGTCCTCAAAGAAAATCCCGTTCAATTCATAATCATAATTCTGTCCTGTATGTACCAGTATATGGTCAATAGCATCCGATTCATCTAGTTTAGCCAATACTCTGGCGAGACGGATAACTTCCGGTCTGGTCCCCACAACCGTCAATACCTTTAGTTTTTTTATATTGGCAAGCATAAAAGATCTTTATCGTTAAATTAGCTTCAAACTATTTCAGGATATGTATCAGGATCTTTTGGATCAAAGTGCTCATTGATCCAGAAAACGGTATAAAGGTCGTCCTCTCCAATATTCTTGATACTATGCGTGTACCATACAGGCATATCTACATAAGAAGGTGTTTCACCATCCAGCTCAAAACTCAGCACCTCATCAGTATTATACTTTCTGAGTTGTATTAATGCTCTCCCTTTCATTACCAGGAAACGCTCTATTTTACGCGTGTGAAAATGATTTCCGCGGGTAATACCCTTATGTGTAGTTGAGAAGGAGACCTGCCCTCCTTGCTGGAGTTTGATCATTTCAACAAACGCTCCCCGGTTATCTGTATGTTGTTTAAGTCTGAAGGGAAAATAACTCTTATGATCAATATAACTGCGAAAGGTATTAAAAAGATGAACGCTAAACTTGTCCGGAAGCGAAGGAAAAAAGCCTTGTTTGAAATACAATTCTCTATACACCTGTAATTTCTTCAGAACTTCTGATACATAGTAGTCACCCGTTGTCTGTACATTAAGATTCGAGATACTAATATTTTTACGGATAACATCGATCATCAAATCCGCCAGTTCTTCTACGTAAACAAGTTGAAGAAAAGCATCTTTGTCTATTTGTGGTTCTTCATTATTACAGAGCTGATGGCAAAAAGTGGCTACTACCGAATTATAAAAAGGTCTTCCAAAGGGCCCGAACACATTCGGGATGATCATTCCTGTAAAAGGAGCCTGATGCTTATCCGACCAGACTCTCAACAACTCTCGTCCAGTTCGTTTTGACCTGCCATATAAATTATCTTGTTCTTCCTGTATCGAAGAAGAAAACAGGATATGCGGACAATGCCTGCAATCATCTAATGCATGAATTAATTGCTGTACAAGCAAGAGGTTAGTATCATGAATAATCATGGAATCAGGATGGCGATTTATGGCAGCCAGATGTACAATGATATCACATTGTTTAACCCAGTCCGTTAGTACGGTCGAGCCCCAAAAGGATCTTTCAAATGGTACAAGTTCAAACTCATCCTTCAATAGGCTTATCTTATTATATAAACAGGTACCAATAAATCCGTTTTTTCCAGTAATTCCAATTCTCTTCATCACTTAGCATTTATTTTCCTGATCAATTTAAATGCAAAAAAACTTGCACCGGTCAATATTCTTTCTAATCAAGCCAAAATGAAGGTCAAGAATAATGATCTGCCGCTGATGTTTCAGATCCCAGGTTAGAATATGCAACGAATATGGCATCCATCCTTTTAGCTCTGATAACATTATCATAATTTATGGGCACTAACTGATCCATTCTTCTTTGTTTTTGTTCAATTCGGCTTGTACATAATCCAAGTTCAGCAACATCTCCCTAAGCTCGTCGTCATTTAACCTATAAGCATTGTGAGAGTTATAATCACGTGCTTCAGCAATTTTTCGTTCACCCTCAGAAAAATATTTAGCATAGTTCAGATCCCGGTCGTCCGCCGCAATACAATAATAACCTCCCAAGTCTGCAGCTTTGCCAAATTCTTCCCGTGTCAAAAGAGTTTCATATAACTTTTCCCCATGTCGGGTTCCGATGATTTTGATTTCATTCTTCGCTTTGAATATATCCAGTAACGCTTCTGCCACCTGTCGAATAGTCGCAGCCGGAGCTTTCTGTACAAAAATATCCCCAGGATTAGCATTTTCGTATGCAAAAAGCACTAGTTCTACAGCATTGTCCAAAGACATCATAAACCTGGTCATTTTGGGATCGGTAACAGTTAATGGTTTCCCCGCTTTGATCTGCGAAATAAACAGCGGAATTACAGATCCCCTACTCGCCATTACGTTACCATAACGCGTACAAGTAATAAGTGGATGGCTACAGATACGAGCCTTGGATATCGCTATTTTTTCCATCATAGCTTTGGATATTCCCATTGCATTGATGGGATATACTGCCTTATCCGTGCCTAAGCAAATTATCTTCTCTATTTGATGTTTAATCGCCGCCTCCAATACATTCTCTGTACCTAACACATTAGTCCTTATCGCTTCCATGGGATAAAATTCACATGAAGGCACTTGTTTTAACGCCGCTGCATGAAAAACATAATCCACTTTATCCATTGCGCTATCGATACTTCTAAAATCGCGAACGTCTCCAATAAAAAACTTTACTTTATCATTATGCAGCATATTACGCATCTCGTCCTGTTTCTTTTCGTCTCGACTAAAGATCCTTATCTCTTTGATATCCGTATGCAGGAATCTCTTCAACACAGCATTCCCAAATGATCCTGTTCCTCCTGTAATTAATAGCGTTCCCCCTTTGAACATAACTGTTATTTTAAAGTCTATATTTACTGATTTACACATTGATTGTAAACGCCGATCCATTTCTCTATATTCTGGTCAATCGCATAATATTTCTCACAGAAACTATAGGCATTGTCCCTCATGTCATTGTATCCATCTTGCTCCAGAGAAAGTATCGTATCTATAGCAGAAGCAAGCTCTTCTGGAATATTAGATACATGTAAGCCTATTTTGTTTTCCTCTAATATTCTCCACGGAGTATTCTTTGCCGCTATCACCGGAGTCCCCTGATTTAGCGCCTCCACAACCACGTTTCCAAAATTTTCAGTATGAGAAGGTAAGATCAGACAGTAGGAAGTTGAGTATAATATCGTTTTGTCTTCACCCGTTACATGGCCTACAAACTCGACTAAATGACCAATTCCCAATGTTGTGACAAGTTTCACCAGAGAATTATAGTATAACTCCTCATTATGATCTTTATATGTACCTGCTATTTTCAGTTTAAAGCTTCTTTCATCCATTGTTGCAGATAACGCCACCGCTTGTATCAAGTTCTCAATTGCCTTAATTGGATGTATCCTGCCAACATATATTAATTGATTCTTAACAGGTAAGTTCAGTTGCTTCTCCAAATAAAAAAAGTTTGGAAATTCAACAACCTGAACATTTCCAAATAAAGCCTTTATTTCCAGCGTTTCTTTTGAAGAAGTTGCATGAAATATAACATTCTTTATATAGGGCTTTATAATTTTTAAAATCAGATTCTTTTTCCATTTTGCAAAAGCCAGCGCCTCAACAGAACATTCTCCCCTCGGGGACCAAATCAATTTTTCCTTGATTATATAACAATATAATGCCGTCAGGAAAGAGGGATAATAGAACAAACTCGATATATGTATAATATTGTTCTTTTTTATATTTTCTATTGTCGCCATAAAAGCTTTCAAACCATTTGTATAGTATATAATCTTTCCAAAACTCTTATTCATCCACGTATTTGGTTGGATATTATGTTCCTTTTTAATCCCAATCATTGTTGTAATAATCGTGACCTCTTGCTTTTTTTCAGACAATGCTTTTGAATGCCAATATAAAGCATTACTTGGCCCGCCATTCTCAGCAGGATAAAATGAACCTGCAGTAAGTAGAATATGCATTGCTTACTTAAGTTTATTTCTAGTCAACTACACTTTTCCCATGGCGGTACAGGCTTGCTTTTATGTTTAAATAAATTACTATTAACAATTTCCAGGAAATAACTAGCCGCACGATCTCCATTAATGCATTCAGACCATTTAACTATCCGTTGGCGATCCTGGCTACTTAGCTTTCCTCTTAATATTTGTTTCCTCAAAGTATCAGCCAAAGAAACCGCATTTCCGGATTCAAAAACATCACTATAATTTCTTTCGCAGAGCAAAACACTGGCTCCACAACTTTCACTGCAAACAACAGGCGTCCCTTGCATTAACGCCTCATTCACCACAGCTCCCCAACCATCTTTCCTCCTACTAGGCAAAACGAGCAGGTCATGTTTCCTTATGAATCTTTGTACCGCTTCATTCTGCATAAAATTTAAAAATGTAATATTCTTCATATTATAAGACTTTACTAAATCCACCAAAGCCTGCTTCTCTGGCCCCTCTCCCACAATGTTTATCTGGAATTTTTCCTCTTTAATCTTTGAGGCAGCTTCGATCAATATATCTACCCCTTTACCTCGGAAAAGAGAACCTACAAAAACAACATTGAATTCATCTGGTATTGGCTCCGTTTGTACTACTACATCTACAGGATCAATAAAATATCCCCACTCAAATATTTTCATTTCGGAGTAACCAGTTTTCTTGAACCACTCAATACCTTTATTGCCAATTGCCAGTATGAAATCTATTTTTCCGTTGTATTTGATTCTTTGAATAATACTTCTGACATATCTCAAACGGCCCTTGACACCATGCCAATCATATGATTCGGCCATAATGCCTATATTTACATTATGTTTTATGGCTAAAATAAAAGCTCTGCTTAGTGCTGGTGTGTAATTAATTCCGCTGAAGATATGATATGTACTTCTATTAGAGTTAATAACCATCTGCCTGATAAAAGTATAATTATCCGACATCAGTACATTCACCCGTCCCATTTCCGGTACTTCCCATCCCATTCCAAGCCTTTTTCGATCCATTATTTCATCAACTACTAATGACACTTCGATACCATCTATTTTAGCCAAAGCCTTTAGGAAAGATGACTGATGAGGGCTGATAATCTTTTGCCAAAAAATTATGTGCATAGAAAACCTAATTTAATACTGGTTCAGGAAGTTTCGTTTGATGAGAAACATATACCACTCCAGGTTCTTCTTTTGTTATCATTATTCCAATCAGAAACCATACTAGTAATCCCATGCCTCCGAAAGAAAAAAGCGTTGCTTCGCCGATATTCGTACCGAACCCCGTTAACCCCATCCAGATCAGCGGAATATCAGAGCCGCTAAAAATTCTTTTAAACAAGAAAAACAAGAAGAGAAAAAAGAAAAGAGAACCAACATATCCAACCTCTTCTATCACGGCGAGAAAGAAAAACCCTTTCTCTACATAGGCGCCAACAGGAAGATCAAATATAGGATCCCTTTGAATCTCAATGCCCCGACGAACTGAGGGAAGTCCAAATCCTATCCCCCAAAGAGGATTTTCATCAATATTCTTTCTCTGCTGGTCTATCAATTCCCCTCTTGATATTTTAAATGACTCTCTCAGGTCCGCACCTTCTCTTTTTAAAAGGAACTCATAACCGGCCTCTTTTACCTTATCATAGTTCACAGCCAGAATGCATATGCCCATTAAAAGCAAAATAAGATTTGATCCTTTTTTAAATGGCGAAATTAACCGCCCTGCGATCTTCTTGTTAAACAGGAATACAAAAAACAGGATTAGCAATAAGGCGAAAAAAATAGCTAACAACCCGGTTCGGCCACGTGTAAAAACCAAAGAGACTACTGACAAAAGGCACACACACATAACAACTCCGTTCCTATTATTATTAATGAGTATTTCTCCCAACAATAATGCAGTGAACGGAGCTAAAAACACCGCAAATGCCTGAGGATGATTGAAGATTCCCTGAAACCCAATCTTGTTTGTGGCAAAACCAACTGAGGGTACAAAATAAAATGGTAAAGATATAATAAGTACTACAACAAAAAGCGTATAAAACCAACTGATCCAGTATACCCGTGGGTGTCGGGTATTTAGAAAAGCTAACAATATACTCACCGCAGCCATTCCGAATTGAAGAAGTTTGCTTAGCGAAACAAATATCTCATAACTGGCCATAAGTGTAATTGCCCAGACAACCAGCACAAAAACTATAAGAGACTGAATAAATACGGGCACCCACTCTCTGTTTGTCACAAATACCTTGACTGCAAAAATCATTAGTAACACAATCCTGAGTAAGGAAACTGTCGATGACAAGGGATTATTAAACAACACCGGATTTGCTGCAAAAACAATAAAACTTATAGTTATCCCTTTGATTCCATTATCCGTATTTTGAAACGTATAGATAAAACTTAGAAAACATAATAGAATGGCGCCTATCTCTCCTAACAACAAAACACATAGTACTCCCACGAAAAATTTGGCAAAATCTTTCGAGAATCCCCAGTTGCTATTTAAAACTATATTCATTTCAAATTAATACACTACTTATTTCATTAGCATTTTGTCCATTGCTCTATCGCAAAATCATACTTCTTAATGGGTCTGGCCGGTACTCCTCCTACCATTGTGTAAGCAGGTACATTCTTGTTTACGACGCTGCCTGCAGCAATCATGGACATCTTACCAATGGTTACACCACCTAATATTACCGTCCTTACTCCAATCCATACTCCATCCTCTATTGTTATGTCCAGTGATCTACTGTCGCCGGCCATTCTTTCTCCGGTAGTATCCAAGTCATGAGTCCCGGAGATAATTGTAACCCAGGAGGATATATCGCAATTTCTCCCAATCAAAATCTTAGATTCCCCTCCCATAATTATTGTTCCGTGCCCTATAAAGGTATTTTCACCTATTTCCAGATCCATGTTGCCTACAAAATTAGCAGTAGAAACTATTCTAACTCCTTTATGTATCTTAAACCCAGCCAGGGTCCATAGCCATCTCTTAAAACGATACAACCTCGTGTACGGAATTATCCTAATAAATGAATTCAAAAAGAACTTTATCATATCTTAACAATTTTCCGTTTCAACAGAATAAAGCAGGGCATAAAAAAAATAACAATAAATAAGATGGAATTTATCATATAGGTATCTGTTATACCTATACGAGGCAATGCATATATCTTCAACAAGAAGCTCAGAATTGAAAATGCCAGAAACATCAGTGCAAAATTCTGCATTTCGTCGATGGCGATAAAAAAAGCACTAAAGAAGTTATAGCTGATCATTGTCGCCGCATTAATGGATATAACTGTAACCATCCACTGATCATATATAATTTTACCGTCCGTAAACCATGTGAAGAAGCCTCCATTTAATAAAAGAGAAAGTAGCACCAGGAAAAATAAGCTGCAAACATTGATCAGTATTCCTTTATTAAATACTTTATTCAACCATATATGATCTTTTTGCAAAAATGCTTCTCTGTTAGCTACCCAAAGACTTGGAGTAGCCAATGCAAAAAGCATTGGAAATATCAGGTATACCTTTTGTACCGATGCAAAAGAAGCAGCTTCCCCAGCATTGAGGATATTCGATATCAGGATATTGTCAAGAGACGTGTAAAACAGATACGAAACGTTGATCAAAAAAAAATAAATACTTGCTCCAAATATCTCCTTTAGCGAGCCTCTATTAATAAACTTTATATCAGGAATGAACTGAGGTTTATTATACAAAAGCGTTATCGTATTGACTATCTGTCCAATTACAGGCCCCAACACGTACATCATTATCAGCCCCGAAAGAGGCAGATACATCTGTATTCCTCCGAAAACCAAGATAATGGAAATCATTTTCCCAAATCCTTCATAATAGTTGAGATAATGCCTTTCCTGAATAGCATATCTAATTTTTTGATAAATAACCAATGGAAAATTTATTAAAAAATACAAGATCAAAATATCAAGCGATTTCAGTGCTTGTCTTAAAAGATCGTTGTTATGGATTCCCAATATGTTCGCCCAGTTAACCATTCCTTTTCCAAAAAAATATATAAAGAAAATAGTAATTGCTATAACCGATATAACAAAAACGCAGGTGGAAGTAATGTTTTTCTCCTTTAAAGAGTCCTTCTCCAGGTTGGTTTTGCTAATTAGATTAATAATGTTATTGGTAATCCCAAAATCTGCAAAATTCAACACATCTACAATTGATACAATCGTCAACCACACGCCTAAAGCATCTTTACCTAAAGAGCTAATGATTAAAGGAATAATCAGGATTGTATATAAGAACCCTATTCCTCTCGGGATAACTGACGTTATAGAACCTTTCAATAAATTACCAGCCCGGTCACCTATATTAATCTTCATTTTCATACGCTCTTATATTTTCTCATTACGATAATCACATAGCGTCAATCATTTTATTTACCTACTTTTCATACCCAAAATCCTTTTTTTAGATTTTTCACGTGTATAACCATAGCCATATCCGTAACCATAATTATATCCGTAAGCATGCCCGGTTTTCACATCATTTATCACCAGATTGAGCTTGCAAAATTTCTTTTGCAGGTATAGTTCTTTAGATAATAATAATTGTTGTTTAAAAGTATACTTTTGCCTTACAAGATATAGCGTAGCGTCTGCATGACGTCCCAATAACTGTGCGTCCGTTACCAAACCTACCGGAGCAGTATCGATAATAATATAGTCAAATTGATTTCTTAATTTTCTGAACAATTCTTCTGTCTTATCCAATAGCAATAGCTCTGCCGGGTTGGGAGGTATGGGGCCGGAAGTGATGATCGAACTGTTTTCATGCAAACCAGATGGTTTAATCAGTGCTTCCAATGGCGTTTTTCCAATTACATAAGTACTGAATCCTGTTTGGTTACTTAAACCTAATTTTTCAGATATTTTAGGTTTACGCAAATCCATTTCCATTAAAACGACTTTCTTACCAGATAACGCTAATACAACTGCAAGATTGGTTGCCACGAAAGATTTACCCTCGTTGCTCATACCGGAGGTAAGAAGTAGAACTTTCTCACTTTCTCCCGAAAGCACAAATTGCAGGTTAGTACGTAAAGCGCGAAATTGCTCTGCGACAAGTGTATGATCACCAAACACAACATTATTTTCTTCGCTATGCCCAATCTCAGCTAAGATAGGTACGGGTGTATTGTTGATAATATCATCTTTATTTATAATGCGCTGGTTTAGTATATTTTTCAAATAAAGCCATGTAACAGGTATTACTCCTCCTCCAATAATGCCAAGCAAGTATACTACTGAGCGATTAGGTCTGAATGGCAATGCCTCACTTTTTGCGCTGTCTATAATACGTGCAATTGCTATGTTGGAAGACTTCGATATTGCAGATTCCTCCCGTTTCTTTAATAAAAAGAGATATAGTTCCTGTTTTACTGCCTGTTGGCGGGAATAATCCAGGAATATTCTCTCCTTACCGGGCACTTCCCTAATCTTTTGAGTCAGCACATTTACTTTCTTCTGTAATTCATCGATGCTAACCAAAATCCCTCTTCTCAGGGAAGCAAGGTTGTTCTGCAGGTCTGATCTTAGGTTTCTGATTTGCTGATCTATGGTTTTAACGATCATGTTTGATTCTGTGTTCGAAATTAAAAGGCGCTCCCGATCTATCGTAAGTGTATTGTATTTTTGTACCAGCGCTATAAAAGTTGGGTCTTGAACAATCAAGGCAGAAGGCACTACCCTTTTATTATTACTATCGTCATCAATATACTGTTCTAATGATTGAACAACACTTAAACGTACCTGTTGATCTGTCAATTGTTTAAGAAAATCTCCTGTTCCGGATACCAGTAGCTTCGATTGTTCTTCCAGGTTAGCCAGTTCATTCTGCTGTTTAAACTGTTGTATATCCTTTTCAACTCCGGAAAGTTCCTGGGTTACAATCCCCAATCTATTATCGATAAAGGCAACCGTACTATCTGCAATACGATTCTTATTACTAACACTGGCTTGAAGATAGGCCTCCAATAATTGGTTCAGGATTTTCTCTCCTTTTTTCGGGACAGTGGTAGTAATTCCAAGATCGATGATGGTTGCCTCTTTGGTGGGGATATTGACTTCTATTTGCTTCTGGTATTCTGCAACAGCATTATCTATAGATGAAATTCTTATTTGATACACCTCTTGATTTAAAGGATACATTACATTCCTTGCAATCTTAACAGTACCTTCAGGTAAATGCAACGTATCATTCCAGAAGGCTTCCCTGGCAAGTTTTGTTCCCAACAATCTAAACTTATTACCGGATAAGGGCTTTAGTAGATAATTTACCGGGCGAATTGTATCATTGAGTGAGAGCCAGTTTAACTGAAAAGGGAGCATCTCAAACATCTCTGCTTCTTTAATTCTTCCTGTAATAAAATAAGAAACATTCAACTGTAAAGAGCGTACAACCTTTTCCATAAGAGACCGGGATCTCAGTATCTCTACTTCATTCTGTACATTACTCTTGTTACTAAATATTTCCAATTGCTGCAATAGTTCTTGTCCGGGAACATTCCCTCCTTTCTGGTCATCTCTAATAAGTATCTTGGCTTTAACTTTATAATCAGGGGTTGTATAGCGTAAATATAACCAGACAGCGCTGAATCCGATCAGGATAAACACAATGAATAGATACCAATATTCAATAAATACATCCAGTATCCTTCTCAAATCTAAATTTCCCTCTCGGGATCTTGCTTGAAATCCTGTGCCATTCAAGGAAAACTTATCATTATACATATTCTGCTGCATAACCAGATTTTAAAGAAAAGATTTAGAAGTTCACTAGTTCACTCGTGAGACAATAATAATTAAGAGCGATAGCAGCGAAGTAAGGATAGCAATTCTCCTTACTGAAGTCACATCTGTAGACTGTACTTTATATTTATTGGGCTCTATATATACAACATCACCCTGTTGCAAATAAAAGTAAGGTGAAGAGAATATTTTAGTATTATTTAAATTGAATCGAATGAATTCTTTTTTTCCGTTATTGTCCCGTATTAGCATCACATTTCCGCGTTTTCCGTAAATGGTCAAATCACCAGCTATGCCAATTGCATCCAGCAAAGTGACCTTCTCATTGGGCATAACATAGGTGGAAGGCTTTGCTACTTCTCCCAATATTGTTACCTTGAAATTTGCTAATCGCACATTTACAACCGGATCTTTATAATACTCGGCCGCTTTTCCCTGTATGATATCACGTACCTGATCTGTAGTTTTACCACTGACGGTTATTTTACCTATCAGAGGCAATATAACATTCCCGTTCTTATCAACCAGGTAACCACTCCCGTTCCCAATTCCATTCACAGCTCCAGCTGTCGATATAGTAGCCGATGTGGCAGACGACGACTGATTCAATAGGGTAGTTACCATCGGATCTAGTGTCTGTATAGTTACCTGTAGTATGTCATCCGATTTTATTACTGGCGTGAAATAAACAGCCATATCTATCTTCTTCTGTTTAATGGTATCGGGAATGTCTTTAAAATAGGTGATATTCTTAGGTGTTGAGCAAGAAGTCAGACACAGATTTGCCATCTGTCCTATCAATAAAAACAAAATTAAAAAAAATCGTAGTTGTGGTTTACCTTGTTTTGCGATCCTCATTACTTTTATGATAACTGTTAAAAATATCTTTTATCTATCGACTCATATTAAAACCTTTGCTGGTGAATAAAAATTCATTTCATCATTATAATTTGATTTTATCTTTATTGTCTAAATGCTCATACGATGAGTTTTTACTGATAAATTCAGGGACCATTTGTTTCATCAGGGCCACAGTTGGTATTATGTAATGCTCATTTGCAGAGGCAATCAATTGTTCTACGACTTCATTCACTTCCACAAAATCGTACTCACGCACTTTTGCAATCATGATCTTTTCATGGTAAGTGCTTATGGTATTTTCAGCATTGTTCAACAGCTCTTCATACAGTTTTTCTCCGGGGCGAAGGCCGGTATATACTATCTGTATGTCTTTACCGGGCTCCCGACCACTCATGCGAATCATTTTTTCCGCCAGTTCAGCAATTTTTACGGGTTGTCCCATATCAAACACAAAAATCTCTCCTCCCTGTCCCATGGCCCCAGCTTCCAGTACAAGCTGACAGGCTTCAGATATGGTCATAAAATAGCGGGTGATCTCCGGATGTGTAACAGTCAGTGGCCCCCCTTTTTCCAATTGCTGCTTGAAACGGGGTATCACAGAGCCATTGGAGCCTAGCACATTACCGAAGCGGGTGGTAATAAAACGGGTCGGCGGTGTGTCGTATACAGGACCGGATTTCTTGTATTGCATATTTACATGATTACCGTAGGATTGAGTAAAGATCTCAGCTATCCGTTTAGAAGCACCCATCACGTTGGTGGGATTCACCGCTTTGTCAGTGCTCACCATTACAAATTTCTCCGTATTAAACTCAACGGCCAACTCGGCCAATATCTTGGTACCCCATACATTATTCAGCACAGCTATAGAAGGGTTTTTTTCCATCATGGGTACATGCTTATAGGCTGCTGTGTGGTAGACTATCTCCGGTTCATATACCTCAAACAACTGCTGCATCCGCACCTTATCGCAAATATTGGAAATGTAGGACACGATAGGTACATAAGGCACCAGCTCACTCATTTCCAGTTCCAACTCATAGAGTGCCGATTCTGCTTTATCGCACAATATCACTACAGAAGGTTGCAGGCCTACCAGCTGTCTCACCAGTTCACTACCAATGGAACCAGCGGCGCCGGTCACCAGTATAGCCTTCCCCTTGGCCTCCCGGTCTATTTTATCATTTTTTATATTGATAACGGAGCGCTCCAGCAAGTCTTCAATTTTTATATCCTGCAACTGGGAAGAGCTCCAGCTGGCGCTTATCCACTTATTCACCGGCAGCGCCTTTTGTATCTTGATATTTAATGCTATACAATGATCCACCAACTCATTCAGGCGTCGTACCTCCATAATTTCTTCCGCCACAATCAGCAACAGTGCTTTTTCCTGCCGTAACAGCTTCTCCAGAGATACTTTGCCGGCCTCGTAAATAGGCAGCCCCTCAATGCGTTTACCTATGCGCGTTAGCTTATCATCGAGGAAAGCTACCACACGGATATTGCCCGTCGTGTCCTCACTGATAGCTTTATGCACCATCAGCCCGGAATACCCCGCACTATAGATCACTGCCTTTACTTTATTGATAGTACCATAGCTGGCATAGTATCTGAACACCCATTTTACGAACAAACGATAAGATAATAAGATGAAAATGCCTATAAAAAAGTTAATGAAGATCACCGAAAGCGGAAACATATTAATAGTACTATAACGTAGTGCTGCTTCACCTATATAGTAATATATTACCGACGCCACAAGGTTCATGTAAGAAATTCGGCCAATATCCGCCATGCTGGTGTATCGTACAATACCTGTATAAGTATAGAACAGCAACGACAAGAGTAAGTTCACATTCAGCACTACCAATATGATGTACTTTATGGGGTAACGTGCGATGCCTTCCAGGTTCAAATTAAGCCTCAATAGGAAAGCAAGGGCCATTGCTATGACAGAACACCCGAGGTCTAATAACAATATCAACCAAGACGGGGTTATCCAAGTTCTCTTAGTCATCAGTTTATTAGATAAGATTGAAACTCTATCTGCGATCCAATACGTTTATCGCTAATTCAGACCTCAGTGCTTGTCTTTTTAACTCACTGATATGGCCCGGTTAGGAGATATGCTCCTCCGGGGGTGGCCTATCCCATACATATGATTTCTGGGAACAATGGTAACAGATATAACGCCTGATAGGTAGCCAACCCAGGAAATACTTAACAAAAAATCCGCGCGGCACCCTACCATTCAATGTACCTGTTTTGCATTTCGGGCAATGACGTTGTCTCCTACCGGACATAATAAGAGGAACATCGCCCTGCAACGTGTTATTCATAGTTATGGTAAAGTTGTCATTAATAACTAAAGAATATAATTATGATTTTGTAGTCATCAAGAAAGACAGACAGAAATTTTGATGTAAAGGTATAGATCTTATAAAGTTGCGTCAATCCGACAAATTACATAGGTATACTCAGTAGGTATTACCTTTTCAGGTATTTTGCCACAGCTTCAGCTTTGCTCTTCACCTGCAGCTTCTCATAGATGTTTTCAATATGCGTCCGCACCGTCCCCACACGGATATCCAGCTCATTAGCCACCTCCTTGTATGTAAGTCCCTTCACCAGCGCCTGCATGATCTGGTTCTCCCTTGGCGTCAGCACCTGCAGCTCTTTGACCTCCTTACTGCTCTCTCTCAATACCTTAAACACTTTGCTGGCAATGTGAGGAGTCACAACAGCTCCCCCTTTTAGCACATCCAACACTGCCACCTCCACCTGTGGAAGCGATGTGCTTTTCAACAAGTAACCGCTAGCCCCTCCCTTTATAGCATCAAAAACATGATGGTCATCGTCCAGGATAGTAAACATCAGCACTTTAATGTCAGGATTGTAAGCTTGCACCTGGCGTAGCGCTTTTATGTCATCGCCCCCCTCCAGGTAGAAATCCATCAATATGACCTGGGGCCGCTGCTGACGACAAAGATCGATCAGATCGATTGTGCTGTTTGAATGAAAAACTACTTCAACCTGTTCTGAAGATTCAAAATAATACAAGAGGAGCTTGACCAACATCTGGTTGTCTTCAATAATACCTAATCGTATCTTGTTCTGGTTCATAGTATTGACTCTCGAACGAAGTTACAATTATGTATTGCCGGTCATTTTTTTATATGAAAAACCTAAGTATGTATACTCATGATCATAAACTGCAAATATTTTTTCCAGTGGCCCGCATTTTCCGGCCAATGTAATACTCTGAACAGCATACCTTGCTTAAAACAATATTATTAGTTTGACAGCTAACCCCAAAATGGGTATAAACAACAAACTACTTCATCTATTTTAGTTCCGTAAATAACTGTAACGTATAAACGAAAACACAACTCTTATTCCCCAGTAGATAGCAACCTGGAATATGAGAGTTGTACGGGATTTCAAGGCTGCTCCCTATGCTGTATTAAGCTGGGTGGTAGCAGATATTCACAAGGTGATTACCGAATTAAAAGACAAAGGTGTTATAATTGAGCACTATCAGGGACCAGGACAGGATGAAATGGGTGTATGGGCAGCGCCTGATGGAACAAAAGTAGCGTGGTTCAAGGATCCTGATCAAAACATCCTATCTCTAACCCAGTTTAAAGTGCTAGATTAATCCAATGGTCACCTAATTCTCCCTAATTAGATTTTGGATATTACAACAACGACGTTCGAATATTTCCCCCGTAGCACCTTCGCAAGGAATGTACGAAACTGCGCCGGGATACTTTTGTTTTTTGTTTCAGGGATGAGGTACGACAGATTAACCAGATGATTCCTCTTTATTCAATGTAATAGTCGGTTCCCAGTTTTTTATACTGTGCCGTCGCATTATATGGCTGGCCAGCTGTTTTTTTCCGCTTTATCTGGCGGGTAATGGTGATAAGTATATCTTCAATCGGTTCGTTAGTGATCTTTATCGAAATGAGGCAGTTCATCAATTCAGGTGCTGCTTTTACGGAAATATCCCGCTTCCTGTTCAGCGCTTCCAGTACGTTTTCTAAGGGTTCCCTGTCAAATATCAACTCCCCGTTGCGCCAGGCTGCAGACGCAATCGCGTTCAGGACCACCTGTTTCGACAGGGCGGCTGTTTTCACGATGCCATCTTTCATCTCATTTGCCGATTGTCGCGCAGGCGTACTGGTTTCTTTTGCTAGTAACTGTCCTGCTGTATAAACGGCTCTTTCATTGGGCGCGAGGAACAAAGTGTCTGCCTTTATTGTACCGCTGCCAACATCAGTTCCAGCAGTGGTCAGCATTACTTTACCTTCTATCAGCGTGATCTCTGCTTTTCGGGTTTGATAAGCCTTTACGTTGAATTGCGTACCCAATACGTGGGTAGTCAGGCCCTGTGTATGTACCAGAAAGGGATGCGCCACATCTTTTTTAATATCAAAATAGGCTTCCCCTTCCAGGTATATTTCGCGTCGTTGTTTTCCTTCGAAAGTGTCTGGATAACGCAGCGTACTTTTGGCATTCAGCCACACCTCGGTTCCATCACTCAGTAATAATTTCTTTACGCTGCCGGCAGGTGCATAGCTGATCTCCAGGGTATTCTCATCTTTACCCAGTCCGGATGACAAATGCCGCCACAGAAAACCGCATAACACTAATACCAGCAAACTGGCTGCAACAGCCAACTGGCGCTTATACCGTCGCCAGGTACCTATCCGTTTTTTCTGCGAACGCTGCATACCCACCTGGATGTTATTGAACATCGTGGCTTCGAGGTCCCTGATCTGCGACTCGTTTAGCACAGATCCTACTGATCTACCGCTATGAAATTCGTCATAATAGGCGTCGAGGAATTCCTTCTCTTCTGCAGTAGCTTTGCCCTCCAGGTATCTTTTAACCAGCTCAGCGAATTTTTCTTTATCTATCATACAAAACAACAAAGTGCAGGTCAGTGCCCGGTAAAAAAGCAAAGGTAATCAAAAATTATACCTTACTCCCAGCTGCATCTGCCACCGCGATTGATACAAATCCACCTGATAGGGCGTTGACGGCTGCTCCCAGATGTAGATTGGGAAACCAGCTTTGTTTGCACCCGTTGGTCGCAAACCCACACTGGCAGAAGAGTTGAACAGGTCAGATGAAAAATAGGCCTTCCCCCAATCCGCATGCAATAAGTTCAGCACATTAAAAATATCCCAGCTGATCGTGATAGCATGTGCCGCTTTTTGCGATAACGAAAATGTTTCTGCAATGCGCAGATCAGCCGTTGTATTCCACGGTGTATGGGCGGCATTCCGTTGCGTAAACTGGCCGCGGCGCCCGCGAAGATAAGACACAGAACGGATGTACTGCTCAAACTCCTGCGCCTGATCTGCCGCCGTTTTATACACCTGCGTGTTATCTGCGAGTTGTAAAGTACCCGTCCGAAAAAAGTTGATCATTTCTTCCGGTTTGGGTATATATGCGAGACTGACCTGCTGGCCGGTTCCCTGTATATTTACGGGACTGTTAACAAACCCGTACGTAAACGGCGCACCTGAAGCCGTGCTGAAGAACAGGTTTACATTGGTCTGAAACCGTTGCTGCCTGCCATACCCCAGATGATAATTGATAGCGCTCACGATCCGGTGCCGGATATCAAAGTTTGACCAGGCCAGTTCGGGATCATTGGGATTCAGCGACTGGTTCAGCTGCCAGTTGGATTCCATGGAATTACGGATACCATTGGCAACGTCCTTTGATTCGCCATAAGTGTATGCTACAAAAACATCCAGCCCGAAAGGAAAACTCCTCGAAAGTTGCGCGGTAAGGCTATAGCGGTAGCCTTTGCTGGTGTTGGTGAGCAAATACATGGAGGTAAACGCCGGATCAGTAGAGCGACCTGTAAACACCGGCTGTTGCTGTTTGGCATCATACTGGTAATACGCTACACTATCCTGTTGATTGATCTGCCTGAATTGAAGATCGTAGATGGCTTTTGTATATACTGCTTCCAGCGATAATTTATACCCTTTACCCAACTTCATGTCCAGCGCCGCGCTGGTGCGCCATACCTGCGGTACCTTAAAATGATTATCGATCAGGTCTATCTGTGTCGGGCCATTGACGTCCAATGCAGAGAGGCCATTCTCATTGACCGCGGTACCCGCTATGCCGGTGCGGGAAGGTACACGGGGATCAGTGCCTTTGTTAGGAGCAGTGGGCGGCACAGGCGGTATGGCCGTGGGATTGCCGGCGTAGTTATACCGCTTATCAAACGCGCCGTATGTATTCCCGTTGTTGTAGAATGCGTATCCCAGCCAGGCAAAAGGGATACGCCCGATAAACAAACCGGTGCCCCCGCGCAGCACCAGGCTTTTATCTCCCCTGATGTCAAAGTTCACTCCGAGGCGCGGGGACAGCTGCACCTGTCCCAGATAAACATTCCGTATATCCGCCGGGCGCGTGTACGTGTAGCTGTTACCGTAAAATACATCCTGGATCGCATTCCTGGTTTTGAGAGACAACAGCTGTTTATCCGGCACGTCCGTCATGTCCAGCCGCAGACCCGGCGTTAGCTTCAACCGTTTTGACAACACTATCTCATCCTGCAAATAAACACTATACAAGTTCACTTTGAACCTGGCGGAAGGATGCGCTAACAGGTAATCCCGATCCTGGTTGGCATAACTGAAATTCCCTCTTATCCTGCTGGGACTACCAGTGAGGAAATCGGTGAGCGTTGGATAATCGATACGGCCATTGGGCGAATTCACAAAACCATAGGTGATGCGATACAGCTCATTATGCGTACCCAGGGTAATAGTATGATTGCCTTTAAAAAGCGTTACGTTATCGGTGATCTCCAGACTATTCTGCCGGAGGTTAAAGATGCTTGCCTCCCGGTCGGTGCCGAGTAGGATCGTTGTTCCCAGCGTATTACCACCGATCTGTATCTGCGGATAATAGCCATAAGATAACGGATCCCTGTAATCTTTGACGGTCGTGTATCCTACAATAAGACTATTGGCGACACGGTCATTGAACCGCGTTTTCAACTCTCCTACTGTGGCTACCTGGTTATTCCGTTGTACATAATCAATACTGGAAAAACGGAAGTTCTGATCATCACGCGTCAGGTTGGTGGCTTCCGAAATAACTACATTGCTGCGGATAGCCAGCTGGTGTTTATCAGAAATATTCCAATCCAGGCGGTTAAAAAATTTCTTTGACCGGGAATAAACGTTGTAAGCGCCTGCTGTACCTGGATCAAAACCCAGCTCGGCGCGTTTATAATAATCCCTGATCTGTTCTGCCTGGTCCTGCGTGAGTATGTCCTGTACAAAAGAAGAAGCGGCTGTAGCGGTCAATGGGTCTACGCGGTCGGTGAGTTCTTCGTTGGTAAAAAAGAACAGTTTGTTCCTGATGATAGGAAACCCTATGCGGAAGCCGGTTTGCACGTCGTGATAGTCAGAAGGCATCTTTCCTGTTCCTCCTGCCACATCTTTACCAACCAGGGAAGCGTTGCGGCCAAATCCATAAATGGAGCCGGTCACGGTGTTGCTGCCGCCGCGTGTAACTGCGTTGATGCTGCCGCCGGTGAAGTTTCCGATTTTCACGTCATAGGGTGCAATGTACACCTGTATGTCCTGTATAGCGTCTATGGAAATGGAATTGGTGCGGGTGGAGCTACCTATCTGGCCGGAAGTACCAGTCTGGCCACCTAAAGAAGGACTAAAGCCGATCGCGTCGTTATTGATGGCTCCATCAATGGTTACGTTGTTGTACCGGAAATTAGTGCCTGCAAATGAGTTACCGTTGTATTGCGGAGTAAGGCGGGTATAATCCTGGAAGCTCCTTGCGCCTGCAGCCAGGTTCCGCAATTGGGAGGCCGATACGTTGTAGCCTGCTCCTGTCGCATTGGCTTTGGGTGGCCGGGTGTCTTTTATCTCCACTACAGCAAGCGTTTTCACGGCAGGTATCAATATAAAATCAATCGTGACGGGATCGCCCAATGCAATGGTAAGGTTGTTTTGACTTTTCTCCCGCATGCCCATGGCGGTTACCTTTACACTGTAAGGCCCGCCCACCCGCAGGTTCACAAGATAGTAGCGTCCCAGTTCGTTGGTGGTGGTCACATACCGCGTGCCTGTCGGCTCGTGCACGGCAATCACCGCCGCCCCGGGAATAAATCCGGCAGTAGAGTCAGTGACCTTGCCGCTCAGTGAGCCGTTGGTCTCCTGCGCCTTTGCAGACAATATGCCCACGCCCAGCAGTAGGATGATATAACCCGCGCTGCGCATGGAATGAAGAATAGCCGTTGGTATTTTAATATTCATACTTAAAGGTTCTCTTTCCTGAATAGTTGAATTGTACATTTTCGAAATGCTCTATGGCCTTCGCTGGAAAACCATTGTCGGTATATTCATAAGTACGGGTAGTGCGGTAAATGGTGATGGTGTCGAACTCCGGTGCCGAGCTGCTGCCGGCGGAATTCAGCAGGGTACCCACCAACCGCGAGCTGGTCACGTTATTCTTATTCACTAACGCCGGTACTTCTCCAGGCAATAGGTTACTGTACTGCAGATAAGGAAAGGCCGTGAACGGGTTCAGCTTATCATCGAATGTGTAAAAGCTGTATTGTAATAGTGTGGGGCGTCCTTTCATATCCAGCTGGTTAGTGGTGATCTTTACCACGTTATTGCCTGATGGGTCGTAAGTGAACAAGTATTGTAACCTGGCCGGCAGTTTCAATGGCTTTTGTACTGAATCCAACAGCGCTATCAGTTTGCCTGTAGCAGAATAGGTATATACCAGTTTGCCCGTATCCGTGAGTGTTGTATAATTTACCTGCAAGGGTTTTCCGCCCGCGTCATATGTGATCTGCTGCACACTTTTGTCATTGGCCAACGCGCTCACCAGTTTGTTTCCTTCATAACTGAGATTGAAGGAAAACAGGCTCTGGCCCATCTTCTCAAACAAGTTCACCATTCTTCCTTCCTGGTTGTAAGATGCGGTAAAAGAGGTAACGGGTTTAATATCATAGTCCGCTGCAATCAGGTCATACCGGGATAACTGCCCGGAAGGGGAAGTACCCAAAGCAACAGGTATTATCTCTTTTTTGCAACCTTGTCCCCATACTCCTATTAACAAAAATGCCAGCCAGCACCCCTTTTTCAGTAGGGTAATTGCATCTGTATATCTGCTTGTATAATATCCTTTCATAGATCGATGATTTGAATGATGCTCGTATTCATTTTGAAAAATAGATGCTGTTAACGCCAGCTGGCTGATAGTTAATACAGGAACGGAATCCCAGGTACCGGCTGGCTCCTGTTGCATCAGGTCCCTTGAAAGTTCTTGTGCCTGCTGCCAGCAATATCGTGCAGATGGATGGATGATAATTCGTGCCATCCGAGCGCACCAGCCAGCTATCCAGCGCATCTATGTTGGTTAGCGTTCCCCACTGCTGGAAGAAATAATGGTACTTATTATAAACTGCCAGCCAGTCGCCTTGCGCCACCGGAAAATCATTCGTCGCTCGTGACTGTCCGGAGCGGTAGGCCAGTACGCGGTAATACCGGGGTATGGCCGGTTGGCCGGATGCCGGAGCAGCGTACCAATCTCCCGCCACTCTCATATTAGCGGCTACATCAAGTTCAAAAAAGGGGGCGTCCACTGTTGACTGATAACGCGTAAGCCCTTTGGTTACCAGTATTTCCCCGCCTATGCTATCTGCCATCCGGTGCGAAGTACCTCCACCAGCCTGATCACTCGTATAATAATCAGGGACCAGGCCATAGATGGGCGCGATATAAATGTCGAGCGACTCTGTTGTCTGGTTCAGCATCTGGTCGCCTGTTACCGGCGTTACATTCACGAAACGGATATACGCCGTAGAATCCTTGAATCGGGGCAGCTTATCGGGATGATCCTTCACCACCAGCAACTCCAGATGATTGGTGAGGTGATTGATAGATTCCTGAACGGTATAGATCGGTAGACCCGGAAAGAGGGTGTTCTCAATCGTGACATATTGCTTAACGGGCGCTTTATTCAGCAGAAAAAAGGTTTGTACTGCCCCGCCTTCCAGGCTCACGGACTGATCGAAAAATTTATCTCCCCGGATGGCAACCGGGTTCCCGAAGACGGATGCATTGATCACGCTGTAAAACGACAGCTGATGGTGCGCTGCCGGCAACGCCGCCCAGTTATAAAAATTAATATTATCGAGAATCGGCGCCAGGCCAATGCGGTTGGTAGGATTGGGAAAGGTAGCATAGGTGCTGCCTGGCTTGTTACTAAAGCCGTACGTTCCTGAAAAATTAACTGGCGAATTGTCCGTACATCCACCGGAGGGATAATTGACTGTGGTAGTAGTGCCTTGTTTACTATCCGGCTGGTACACGGTGCCATCTGCATTATACAAGGTAGAGTCGCCGTTGGCGTTTATCCTGCCATCCAGCAGGAACTGTACTTTCCCATTCCCTGGCGCGTCTACGACCACTATACGGGTATAGGCATTTGCAAAGGGCGAGGGTGCGATTGCATCCCGCTTACATCCTGCAGTAATGACCAGCAACGTTATGACGCACTGTATGAGCGAATATGTTCGTTTCATCCGTTAATATTTGATTTTTTCATTGGTCGTATGGAACCTCGCATTAATCAAGCACGGTTTAATCATCACTATTTTACTTTCCCGTGAACAGGCTAAATCTTAAAGCCTGCGTGCTGGTTAAGGATTCCATGCGGCCATATACGGTATATATCTTTGGTGTAATGCCGTTGTCATTGAGCCGTCGCAGGGCGGTATACTGACCGGGCACTTTCGTACAAGCATAATAGATATGAGAACCTAACCATATAAAACCTGTATTTCCCGATTGCACAGTTTTCGCCGGAATGCTGGAAGTCGCGTCTGCCCAGTTACCATCATTATACAGTACACTAAGCACCCTGGTATCAGCGTTGAATTTGTAAATGGTATTGAGCGCGTTACCGGCGTAATCGGCCGAGCGTGTCACGATCAGCAGGCTATTGCCATGGGAAGGACTGGTCACAATACAGACAATGCTCGTAGCCGGATCAGTCAGATCAAGCGGGATGGTCTCACTAACGGTACCGCCCCTACGTCTATACCGCACGCCCAGCACATCAGTAGGGGTATAGGGATAACCCCGCGAGCCAACGGAGATATAAAAGATATAATCCTTTCCAAATTGCTGATTGTAAGCAGATGAATCACCGAACACGTTCCGCTGTAATGTCAGCGAAGGCGCGGACTGCGACACATCACCTGTATAGTAGTCATCACTCATACCCATTTTGATATAGATCATATTACCGTCCATGGCCAGTTGTTGAATGGGCGAATAGTGGACCAGCCGAAATATGGCAGGCTTGCCGGGAACCGGGTAAAATTTAGTGTACAGTCCCGGAGCGTCAAAGGTTTTGCTCCAGATAGCAACAGGCGCAGCATATGCCCCGGCATCCGATAATTTCATCAGGCTATACTGTGCCGGGAACGGATAGGCAGACGAGGTCAGGTAATAAGCATTGTGTTGCAGATCATTCACCACAAAATTGTCGATTGCATAATAGGGCGAACGAAGCCCCTCCGGATAATAAGCGGTATTGCGCCACCAGATCGTATTAGGAGCAAACAAAGGTTTATCAACGCTGTAAAGGACGTTGCTTTGCGGCAGCCGGGAGTTGGCGAGCCCCTTGTTAAAGTTTGCTCCGGTTAACTTCCCCGGGAAATCGCGGTCACCCGGATCCGTGATCGAATAGTTTGGCGTCATCCAGTAGAGACTCCCATCTTCCAAAGGATTTACCTTGTTGATCGTAAGCTGAACAGACGTTGATGTAAGTCCGCCTGATGTTACCTGCACCGGCCCGGTGTATGAAAGATCCGGCACTACTACCCGCAGTTCCGTAGGAGTAGCATTGATGATTTTTCCTACGTAAGTGCCGTTAAACAGGATCGAGCTCTGGTCGTATGGCGTACCAAAATTTTTTCCTGTTACGATAATGGTATCTCCTTCATAAGCGCTGGCTGGCGTGATAGACAATATTGATGGCTGTAAGAAGCCGGCTATAGTGATGGGTTGATCGAACTGCGTTGCCTGTCCTCCTTTAAACCCAATGGACAGCATACCGTTTTGCGCGCCTTGGGGCACCACTACAGACAACTCGCCAGACGAGGCATTGATGACCGGGAACAAAATGGATGCAACCGATACCAGATTCGTAGCTGGCGTGGTACTGAAGTTAGTGCCTTTGATGAACAAAGTGTCTCCAATTTGCAATCTATTTTTGCTGATGCTGCTGATGGTAACTACCGGTACGGTCGTGTTTTCCTTTTTTTTGCAGGCAGTCAACAATAACAACAGTAACCATACTGGCAATACGATCCTGGCTGTCTGGTAAATAATGATCTGTATCATAGTTGATAGTATAGTTGAGAACTGGCTAAAGCGTTACGGAAATCGAGATAAGCATCTGAATTAAAGTATACATACGGCTTAAAGTAACCGTTGTCTCCTCTATACGGAGTACCAGGTAATAAACCCATGAGATAAATCGTACCCGAGTTGCCGCCGGTGAACGGCAGCGAGATCGGACCATTATTTGCTCCCGTCTGGAAAAGCGGTGTAGTGGCCCCTGCGGCCGTTACATACAAATTCTGTCTGACCAGGCTGGCCTTAAAACTGATATAGTCTGTCGCTTGCCCATAAGACACTGCAGATGCGATAACGGGCCCGGAAGGACTGCCAGTGTGTACATCCACCAGGGTGGCCCCTCCCATGATGTTCACGATGCGCAATTTGAAGAGCTTGGGATCGGGGCTCTGATCATTCTCCAGTACCAGGTGTCCCACTTTACTGGCAGATTGCAGATCCGGTAACAGGCAAAGTGAATATGATAACCCTGATTCGAAATTATAGTTGAAGCGGTCGTAAACAGGCGTAAACGTGCCGCTGGGCATGACATTTACAACATATGGCCCGGCCGGCATCACCGGCGTGGTTGCAATACGTTGCAGCATACCGGCCGCGAAGTCCCCTCCCTGGCTACGGGTCATGGCAAGGCCTATATCTTCTTCATCCTGGTTCATTGGGTTTGTTGGCCAACGGATCACTTTCACTCTGGCCTGGTTCAATTGCACATCAATACCAAAAAACTTCCCTACCGGGGTAACGAGGAGACCAGGCACATTGAAGGCGCCATTGATCACTGTTACCTGCGCGCCGTTAATGCTGCTGTAGCTGAGATTGGAAAAGATGAGCTCACGCAAACTGGCCGGCACGCCATCTTCCACTACAAAAAGCCGGGGGCGGGGCTGTTTTCCGAAAAGGAAATTCGTGAGGTCACCTACCGCGAAGAAGGAATAATTTTTACCATCCCGTAGTTGAAAAGGCAGGAAAGTTAGCCACGCATCAGCCCCCCATCCCCTGCTGATGCGTAATGAAAGTTTCTTTAATCCTTGTTGCGTGGTATTATAGGCATCGCCTATCCTGGTGGGTTGCCCCCCTTGCGGTTCGAGGGTCGCCGATGTGCCCTGCCCCATATCCGGCGATACGATGAGCTTTGCATTGGAAGGGCCGGCCAAACAGTTAAAGAACCGGATGCCTGTAGTACCGGCAAAGGGATGATATACATCTTCCGGGAAAAATATGAGCTGGGGCACCACATTGTTCTTTGGTGAAGAAGTAGTATCGTAAGCAGCGTAGCTAACGAATACAATGTAACTGGTATTGGGCACAAACTGGAAAGTGCCATTACCCGGCAAGCTGGCAAAACGGGACTGCAAAACAGGATCGTAGATCTTTATCAACTTGCTGTTGGGTTGTGCGGTGTTCAGGTTGAAAGCACTGGACGAAGAGTAATACTTACTGAAACTATATTGCTTTACATTTTCCCTCATCAACCCATCTACAGAAAGCGACAATGAATCATTATAATCAAACGTGTTAAAGAAATGGAACCGGGAAGGCACTTCCGGTATAGAGTCCAGGTTCGTGAACAAACGGGCTTTCCGGCACCCCGTCAGGGTAGTTCCGATGCTTAGCCCCGCTACTAGTATCATTACCAGTATTCCCCAGGTGATGCCCGTTTTCAGCCATTGTGTACGATACCGCTTCATATATCCTAATTTTTCAAATTGAAGTTGGAATGCTTGATCATAAAGAGCTTTATTCCTTTGGGGGTATTACCCGCATTGAGCAGACCAGCAGCTATGATCGTATAAGTACCCGGAGCCGGCAAAGCAGGGAATGGCGGCTGCAACGCAGCTATTTGCCGGCCCGCCAGCGTATCGGTTCGCGCGTTGCTCAAACGCGCGGCGAACCTGACCGGTGGCCAAATAATACCATCATAGCTTTTCCGGTTATTATTGGTCAATGCTTTATAGGCCACATCATCATCCACCATCCTGATCTCCTGGTCTGGTGCCTGGGAAGTGTTTACGGTAAAGAACATGTTTCCTGCATCCGGGGAAAGATTCAATACACCCACATTGGCGATTTGAGCCATATCGCCCGTATAGTCCTTGTCTGAAATAATATTGCCGACTGGCAATACGAAAGAAGTTCCTGTAAGATCAGAAAGGTAATAACAGGTAATATTGGAGAGGCGAAATACCTGAGTATTGTAGGTATACAACCGTTGGTCTTTGCTGCTGAACGTAATCGTTACATTTCCTGCCGGTACTGTTTGCGGTATAGAATATTGCCCGAATAGCAAACCGGGTACGTCAGTACTTCCACCATTATAACTGATATTCACCGTTATATTCTGCTGATTGGGATTGGCGTTCACCACCTGTATCTTACCAAAGTTATCCAATTGGCCAGCTCCGTATAGGCGGTCCAGTGATACGGAGTAAATATCGCCAATGACCATGATGGTGTAACACCCACCAGCGGCAAAGGGATAGCTGCCAATATTCTGTAACTGGACCGTACTGGGATTAAAGTAACTGCCTAAGCCCGGGAACAGCTGGTTATTCGGGTACCAGGCTGTTGAGATCGGCGATAAGCCAAAGGCACGCACAAGATCGTTCATAGGCCCGGAGTTATTGATATAACGGCCATCGGTAAGGTTATAGAGCTGAAACTTCATAGTACCATATTCCATTTCGTAGTACTTACCCATGCTTCCAAAAGCGACATGACCGTTGCCCGGCACATCGGAGCTGTCCGCATACCGCATGGATACCTCGTATTTTTTCCCGGCAGAATTTAGTGGACTGGTACGTCCCTTGTCAGTCATCGCGTAACCAAAATTGATCACGCGTATCTTGAACTTACCTGGCGCCGGCGCTCCCGGATCTGCTGTTGCCACCGGGATATATGTGGAGCCGGGTTGCTTGTTATCATCATAAAAGACAAGCATATTCGTGCCGCTTTTAGCAGGTACGCTGATCGTTTTCTGGTACAACACCAAAGAATCAGGCGGCCGTTTCACCACCGGCGTATCGTATCCATAATGATAATGGGCCAGCTTCAAAGTAAAACTGCCGCCACTTCCCTGCAAACCCACTTCCGGTGGCACGCCAAAGGATACGCCATTGCGGGCATTCGCGCCCTTGTACGGGATCAGCGAATCATTCAGGTACAACACATAACCATCACTCTTTCCTTTATCGCTTATATCCGGCAACAGGTTGTAAATACGCAGTGTATCCAATTTACCGCTGGTAATGGGTTGATAAGTTCCAAGATCATGCTCCTGTTTTTTGCAGCTGGTCAGTAACCAAACTACAACAGCAGACATGCAGATACTTCGTATGAGCAATCGTTCCATATTCATTTAAAATGTATATTTCAATCCGAGCGTATATACCTGACCGTAGTTATATGACCTTCGCAGGTACGATCTATTATCTATTCCAAATGTGTGTCCATCGCCTGCATTTGCATAATAGAACCGGGTAGCTTCATTCAACGCATTCTTTACAAATGCCTTGAACTCCAGTCTTTTTATGATCCGCTGCGACCATACAATGTCCAGGGATGCCGCTGGATATTCATAGATATTGGGCGAACCATCGGAATTGATGTCTGACAAACGTTTACCAGTTTTATTATAGAGCAGGTTTAACTGCGTGCCCCATTTGGGATAATCGAAATCAATGTTGATATTATAAGCAATCCCTGGCTGGTCCACCAATGGACGGATTCTGGAAGCATTACGGTCCAGCAGGCTGAGTATATAATATTCGGTGGAATCGATAATTGTCTCGCTTTTTGCCAGCATCAGGTTGGCGCCGATATAGAGGTATTTACCGATGGGGAATAACTGTTGCAGGTTCTTCCTCACCTCCAGCTCAACGCCGTATACCCTTCCTTGAGAAGGATTATTCCGGAAGGTGACAAAACTGTTCGTAAATCCATATGGATCAATAACGCCATTGGTATATACACGTTCTATCTGGTGGTCCACCGTTTTATAAAAAGCCGATGCGGAGATCAGTTCATCGCTCCCGATGAACCAATCTGTGCGAAAATCATAGTTGGAAAAGATCCCATTTTGCAAATGTTTATTACCGTAGATGGTCAGCTGTTGTATGGGATCCCGTTGCGCAGACAGAATGATCTCATTCATCTCCGGGCGAATCAGTGTTTTACTATATGCCAGCCTGAAGTTCAGATCCTTCAGGCCTTTGTAAATGACAGAACCTGAAGGCAGCCAGTTGTAAGTAAGATAGTCTGTCCTGTAAGCCCGGTCAAACAATTCCTGCGTCTTTACACCAGAGAGTTGTACAAAGTTGGTACCTGTGGTATCGGGGGTTGACAGGTAGCTGGTATTCTCCACACGCATCCCTCCTACCACGCGCCAATCCGGGGAAAGATGCAGATCGAACATGCCATAGAAAGCAGTGACATCCTGTTTGGCCTTGTAACTGTTGATAAATACGGTGCTACCGGGTACGACTGTCACACCCGCTTTAGGCACATATAAGTAGCCAGCTGTCAGCGGTCCCCCTTCCTTCAGATTCGCATATTCCACAACACCTATTGCATCGGGGCCGTTCCAGGCATAAAGGTCTCCATACAGACTGGTCAGTGTATTTGGGGCCTGGCTGTACCCGCCGTAATCATTCTGTACAGTAGCGCTGTTATCCGCGCGGTTGAACAACGACTCTGTGTAAGCTCTTTTACGGCCGAAATAATATCCGCCTGCTTTGAAGAATGAGATCGTATCGCGGCCTATTTTGAATGGTATCATCAGATCGGCTTTGTAATTGGCGTTCTGTTCGTTCATGTTCCGGTAATACCGGTCTGATGAGATATAATAGGTATAGGGATATTCTGACTGGATAAACAGGGCTTGATTACCTCTGCCAGTACCTCTCTCCGGATTGGGTACCCTGCTCAGGGAATCCACGCGCATACGGGAATCCCGGTAGTCTGGATCATTTTGGTTCGCCAGGGAGCGGCTGGCACTATAGCTCAATTGCCAGGGCCGCCATTTTTTTACCAGCCGGAATTTATGGTCGCCGCGCAGTTGAAAAGAGTTCAGTGAACGATAGGTACTCCGTAGTATGAAATTATAGATATGCTGATGATCCGGGAAAAATGGCATCACATTAGGGTCCGGTACTTTCAACGCGCCATTGATAACGCCGTCTTCCTGTGTAGCCGTTATTTCCGTGCCTCTGTTACCACTGTAGGTGAAGCTCAGTTCATTGAACCGGTTGAACCGGAAGGAAATTGTTGCTAATCCACCGAAATTGAGTTGCCTGTTGCCTGTGTTCTCTCTTAACTGGTATAGCGATAACAAGCGCAACTCATTCGGATAATTAATATTGGGCGCTCCCACACCGGGATTTACTGGTTCTTTTACTGTGTACAGGTTGTTTTCGCCATTGGGATTGGATTGCGAGCGGTTGTAATAATTAATGCCTAATACCAATCCAATTTCCTTCTGGTGTTTCAGCTTGTACCGGTTACCATAAGTAACGCTATAGATCTGGTCAGGGCCGTATTTTTCCGGTCGGGTGGCCAGGTACGGACTGAAACCTTTTTTCATCACCCGGTTGATCCGCATCGCTTCTTTATAGCTTATCTGGTTGGTATTACCCGCCTGAATGGCCTGGGTAAGCCCTGATAACATCGTGCCACTAGCGGTTGAAAATCCCCTTGCTGTATAATCGCTGATGAGATCTTTGTATTCTGGCGTCAGATTCTGTTCTTTCACGTGTTGTCCAAAGAAGCCCATCTTCGCGTCCGGAAAAGAATTGGCATATCCATAAAGGCCAATATTACCGTTGAAGCCAGTCTGAGCAGAAACAGACAGGAAACGGGTTTCCGGGATGGTACGTGTATGTATCTCTACTACAGCGCCGTTAGCGTCGCCAGGTTTATCGGGCGTGATGGATTTCTCTACAACAATATTTTCCAACAATTGAGCTGGGATCAGGTCCACGGCAACAGCGCTGCGGCTGGCATCTGCACCGGCCAACCGGGATCCATTCAGTTGTACGACCACATTCCGATCGCTCAATCCTCTCACGGTAATGTACTTTCCATCTTTTACAGTTACGCCTGTAACACGTTGCAGTGCCTGGGCGGTGGTGATGCTGGCCGATTTCTCAATTTGTACGGCGCCGATTGCGTCCTGGATATTGGCAGACTGGCGCCGCAATTCCAGGAGTGCCTTCTCTGTAGTAGCCCTGCGTGTGCCGGCAACACTTACGGCACCCAACATTCTGGATTCCTGCGTCATGCCAACAGATAACCGTTCCATTTGACGAGGGCGGAGAATGATATGCCGGGTTACCTTTTTCATACCGATGTATTGGAACTGGACAGTATATTCACCCGGTTTGATGAGAATAGTATATTCGCCGTTACTTCCGGTGATTACCGCCTGGTTGGTTTCCAGTACCCTGATCGTAACACCTGGCAATGGCTCCCTGCCGGCCGTGATAACGCCGGTGATGCCGCTGCTGATCTTCTCCTGAGCAGTAGTACGAACAGCCATCAATAGCAGTATCATCCAACACAGTACATTTGTCTGCAATACCATTGAATTTTTTTGTGGGTAAAGGAACATATAGCGGATAAATTTTAACGGCTCTGAATTTGATCAGTATTTTGTTTGTTGTGGGTCAAAGTTGCCCCAGGGTTTCGTCCAGTCCTCCGTACCAAATGCCCCGACATATTGCACGTTCTTATCAAAAAAAGGACTGTCGGAAAGCGATCCATAAGGGAAGGAAGCGCTGGAGAGTAATACGGATCCTGCTGCGGGTAGTAGCACCGGGTTATGCAGGCGGTTGTAGTCGACAAGGTTCCTAATGCCCAGATCATCTTTTGAACGCGAGAAACTTAATTGTCGCGTAGTATCATTCAGACTGGCGAAGAGCGATAGTTTCGGATCCCGTCGTATATCGAGGAAAGTACCGGACAATGTCCCCATATCCATTCTTCCCAACACACCACCCCGTTCCGGCAGTTCTGCAGCCGACGTCCCTGTTACAAAATTGTTTCTGAATGCGATGGTGTAAGTACTGGGCACCAGCTCATAGTTATTCCAGGCAAAAAGGGCAAAGGCACTTCGCCAACTCGCGGCAATGACGGAATTACAAATAACAACGCTTGTCGGCCAAACGGATGCCGAGCCATTTGTACTGAATGAGGAGCCAACCGCCACTCCGCTACCGGCGTTGCGCGTCACCGTAGGACCCGCGCCAGGTATGTTACGTGCATCCGGATTATATCCTACCAGGGTAAAATTGCTTAGTTGGTCCATATTGGAGGCATGTTCCATCACAGTGGTGATGCCGCTGGAGCGCCCCACATCTGATAAGTAAGGATCTTTTAATCCCAGGCCGAATTGCGCAGTAATGGCTCCGCCATACAGATGGAAATCGCTTCCCTGGCAGCCCAATGCGATAAGGTGGTGGATAAAACAACTAACAGGCTTAGCGACCCAGTCCTGAGTGCCTCTGAGCAAAAAGCCGACGTTGCCGCTGTAAGAAACCTGCAAATACTGGTAAGAACCGCCAGGAATCGGGAAAATAGTGAAAGCAGGCGCCTGATACCCGGCATATTCTACCCTTACGTATTGCAATATGCCGTTACCTGGGTTTATTGAAATACCCTTCCAGTCGCCGGGATAGCGGCTACCCGGTGGTTGGTCTGAAGTAAAAACAATCGGGTGTTCGGCCGTCCCCTCAAAATCCACATCCGAAGCGGTTAACCCGCCTCTTGTCTGTTTCTCTCCATAGATGACCGTACCCGGCAGGATGATGAGTTTGGACCGGAACTCCACATTGCCACGGAGCAGGTATTGTTTATCCGAAGTGAGGATAAAATTATCGTAATAAACGCCCTGCAACAAACTTACAATGGTATAAGATTGTTGGCTGGTAACGCTTTGGCCATGAGCGGTTACAGTAATCTTTCCCGATGTTGCCAGTAGCGGCGCAATCACCTGCAGGCGGTTAGGTGAAGCGGTGGCCACTTCTCCCGCCACGCCATTAAAAAGTACTGTGTTCTTTTCGGGGTCTGGATCAAACCCGCTTCCATAGATAGAGATAGCATCTCCTCCAACAAAAACAACTGCTCCAAACCCACTTATATCCAGTCTGGGGCCATCTTGACTGTCTTTTTTACAGGATGATAGCATTAAAACGGTGCCAGCTATAAACATCGATAGTAAACAAGCTTTCATATGGGCAGAAGAAATTTTTAGTTATAAGGGGTTTGTTGTGGCGTACAGTTGGTCCAGGAGTGTGTCCAGTCAATAGGCCCGAATGCGCCTCTGAAGACGGGCGTTTTATCAATAAAACCGTCCTGTAGTTCTTTATTTGCATATGTTGCGCCGGAAAGCAACACCGATGCACTAGCGGGTGTCATCACCGGACTTCCGATGTTTTTATAAAGCACCATGCCGACCATTCCTATTTCGTCATAAATCATTTTAGGATCGTCTGCTGTCACAAAAGGCGTGGCCAGCTGCAACTTCAAAGTATCGTTATAGGTATTGAAATCTTTTGCCTGCGCAGTGTTATCCGAAGAACCAAACCCCCACTGCGCACCGGTATTCTCCGGGCAGAATGTATAACCGCGCGCGGGAGCTACTTCATGGTTAAAGGTATTGCTGCTTGTAGCCAGTGTATACGTGACCGTAGTACGCCTGATCATAGATTCACCCTTCCCGTAAGCAGTCCATGCCATTGGGCCATCCAGCGAAATGCCCGCCAGCCAGGGCGCTGCAATCACAGCGTTGAACAACTGCAGCGTTCCATTCACTGCCTTACCTGTAACGGGATCATATCCGCCAATATGCACTCCCCTGCCCGATTGCCGGTTCAGGACATCATCATAATTCCTGGCACCCGGCCAATAGCCTGGCTGCTGAGAATTTGCGGCGCGAGCCAATCCATTAGCGCCTACCAAAGTAAGCTGACTGATGGTTGCCGGCCGGGAAGACTGTATCAACAGTCCATCGGCTCCAAACTGGTCTGCATACTGTGGATCTTTTAAACCCAGCAGAAATTGCCCAACTACCCGGCTATTACCGACAATAGCAAAATCATTGCCTGCACAGCCAAATGCTACCAGATAGTGCAAATAAATCACTGCGCCTGCGTCGCAACGGAATCCATCACCGCCGCTATAGGATGTTTGTACATAGGCTATCTTTCCGGCGTCAATGTTTCTACTCAGCCACAATGCTGCGCCGGCAACATTAGGCAGATGATAACCTGCATACTCAATACGCACATATTTCAATACGTCTGCTGTATTGTCTGTAGCGCTCAACATGATGCCTTTCCAATCTCCGGGATTACGCATCCCGATCGGTTGATTGGATGTAAATATGACGGGGTTATCCGCAGTACCATTTACCTGGAGCGTGGCCCCGTTGTCGATGATCAGTGCAGCCTGTGTTATTTTATCTGCTTGTATAACCGTGCCCGCTGCTATACTTAACGTGGCGCCCTTTTGTATATGTACATTTCCTTTCAGCAGGTACCGTTTATCTGAAGTCAATGCGAGATTGGCAGCCTGATTACCAGTAATGAGATTAGTAATATTGAATGGTTGATCAAAAGAGAAAGTCTTGCTACCTGTCTGCACCGTTACATTACCTGCTTTAACTCCTGCCGGCACCACTACTTTTAATACAGTGGAAGAAGCCATCACCACTTTTGCATCGGCGCCGTTGATCTTTACCAGATTGCCGTTTGCATCTGGCTGGAAACCTATTCCATAAATGCTGACGGTATCTCCCTGGACTGCTGTCAGAGGCTCTATTCCAACAATCCCATAGGAAATGCCTTGATCTATATTATTCTTGTCTTTCTTACAGGAACTCAATAGCCCTCCTCCAAAAAGAAGGAGCAGCAAAAACCGGTAAAAGTTTTTATGCATACTAAACCCTATTACATAAATGATGAAGTGCTTACAGCACTGCTGGCGGTCCCCTCTATATGTAGGTGCTAATTTTCTTTTGATCTCCTATCTGGTAACAATTTCTTTACATACGAAAACAGGTCATCACCAAAACACAGGCGGATAACAATTGGGCAAGCAGGGCGCGGATATCGCGATAGGAGTTCAGGAGTTGGTTCTGGACTGTTTTCTGGGTAATATTGAGTTGATGAGCAATGGCCTTGGTATTCAGGTTTTCTTCAAACCGTAACTGGAAGATCTTTTTCCGTTGGGGGGGCATGTTCTCTACAAAATGCCGGAAGGAGGCAATCAATTCGCGGGTCAGAAGCGGATGATCGGCTGCGCTGGATAACGGTAGCTGTTTTTCTGCAAGGGAATAAAAATCGTCCCTTACCTCCAGTTTGGCTACCAGTTTAAATACCTTGTATTTAACAGCAGTGGAGAGATAAGCATACAGATGTTGTATTTCGAGTTGTTCCCGGCGTTCCCATAAGCTGATAAAAACATCCTGGGTGATGTCCTGGCTTTGTTTGATATCTTTTAACCGGTCGTAGGCCTGCATATAGATCTTCCGCCAATATTTGGTATAGATCCGGGAAAACGCCTCATTGTTTCCCATTCTAAGTCCCTGGAGCAATACGTCATCATTGATTTCCTCCATGTACCCGATTTTAAATCAAATCTATTTAGCCAATGTTAACGCTATATGTTATTAATATTAAATTTAGGTGCCCAAGGGAATTTAACACCTCAGAAATAATACTGGTGGATGAAGTATTTTTTGTTGAGCAGGTTATTCACCGTTTTAAAAACATGAAAATGTAACAAGCTATACGCCTATATCATCACCGCCCCCGTAATCATTCCCATATACACCCACAACCCCAACCTCGCCCGCAACACCCGTAACGCCCCTTTTACATGGCTTCTCACTGACTGTTCGCTCAACTCTAAACGAGCCGCTATCTCTTTATATGAAAGATTTGCCTTCCGGCTCAATTCAAACACCTGCCGCATTTTAGGCGGCAATGACTGTATCTCTTTTTCTATGATCATGGCCAGTTGCCGCTCACGGGCCAAATGGTCCGTCACCGCTTCTGCCGCAATATCAACAGCTGGTAACGATGACAGAAATTTACCTTCAACAGATCTATGGGCAACAATATTCAGGATCCTGTTTCTTACCGATGTATAGAGGTAGCTGGAAAAATTGGAAGCAGGTGTAAGGCTTTCCCGGTGGCTCCAGAGATGAGAGAACAGTTCCTGCACAAGGTCTTTGGCTTCATCCTTGTCCCTTAACCTGTGATATGCATGTAAATAAAGCAGGCCAAAATAACGTTCATATATTTTGGCGAAAGCTTGTTGATTGCCGGACCTGATCAGATCAACCAATTCGAGATCGTTCATGCAATCAAATTCTGCCATGATTAAGTTCATCCCGCGGAAAATAAAAGGTTTAGCTACTTTTAAAGCTACATAATAATTTATCAATATCAAATCAGGCTCCCGCCTGCAAACATGACCATGTTGGCTGCCTGGTGGTATTATCCGCTGTAATTATAGTACTTACACTCCGAAAATAATTTTATTTTTTTTACCCCCCTACCTCCTCTGTTACCTGTCTATACAATAACAAGACGAAAAACTTCTATGCAGGCACCAGAAATAACGGATCTACTGGAAAAATATAAGAATGGCACCATCACTGAGGAGGAGCTGGCCATACTGGAAACCTGGTACCTGAAATGGAATCCAGAACCGATGGATATCTCCCCGGAAGAACTGGAATCGCTCAAAGAAGAGGTATGGTATTCATTAGACCAGGAAGAAGCAAAACCTGGTACCTGGCGACCCTGGAAACAATTGGCTGCTGCCGCCGCAGTGTTCCTGTTTATGACTTCCGCATTGTACTTCCTGGGTATCAGGCATGTAAACGGTCCTGGTAGTACAGATACTCATACTTTACGAAGCTTAGCTGGTGAATTTAAGCCGGGTGGCAACCGCGCCACGCTTACCCTCTCCAATGGACAGCAAATCGTATTGAAGGAAGCACAGAAGGGGAAGCTGGCAGAAGACGCGTCAGTAGACATAAACAAAGCGGCAGACGGTGAGCTCGTATATGACCGTCCAAAGCAACAGGGAAGCGCTCAGCCCGTGCTGAATATTTTATCCACTCCACGGGGCGGGCAATACCATCTCACCTTGTCAGACGGTACACAGGTCTGGCTTAATGCCGCTTCCTCTATCACTTACCCGGTTGCATTCAAGGGACAAGAACGAAGCGTGACAGTAAGCGGTGAAGTTTATTTTGAAGTGGCCCATCAGGAGGAACAACCGTTTAAAGTGCATACAGGCAGACAGGAGATCACCGTATTAGGCACTCATTTTAATGTGAAAGCCTATCCGGACGATCCTGATATCAGCACAACGCTGCTTGCCGGCAGTGTAAGGGTGACCAATACCGCAACCGGTACTACCGGCGTGCTGAAGCCTGGACAACAGATCCGGATGATGAATGCCGGCGGACCGATGGATATAAGTCTTGTGCATGCGGAAGATATCATATCATGGAAGAACGGTTATTTCCTGTTTGACAACCAAAACATAAGAAGCGTCATGAAAGTAATAAGCAGGTGGTACGACGTAGATATCGAGTATAAAGACATCTTGGGAAATGAAAGATTTGGAGGCACTTTTTCACGCACATCTAATATGCAGGAAATTCTTGCAAATCTGGAACGAATCGGCCATGTGCATTTTCAGCTCTTTCCCGGGAAAGTAGTTGTAACAGCAAAGATTCGGTAATGAAAGTTTATACGCCTCAAAGTCTGAATGCCGGAACAACATTTACAAATCATCTAAAAAAGAGACAACATGAAAAAATAGAACTAACACATCTCCACGTTGGATCGCCCGGAAAAACCAGGAACGTCGGAAGCGTCCCTGGTTACTAGCCAGGCATCCTGATTAACGCTGTATCATAACATTAAAGTAAACCTGACAACCAAATGTATAAAAAATTTACTGAATTACTGTTCAGAAGGCACTTGTATGCCTGGACCAATTTCCACTTGAAAATGAAGTTCACTGTCGTTTTAATAGTAGTAGCCATTATCCAGTTAAAGGCTGAGACCTTTGCCCAGAAGGTCTCCATTAACGTTAATAACGCCAAACTGACCGAAGTGATCGCCCAACTCAGGAAACAGACAGACTATGATTTTCTCTATAATAACGACATAATAATACATGTAAGGCCGGTCACCATGACGATGAAGAACGCAGACCTGCGGGAAGTGCTGGACAAGTGTTTCAGCGGACAGCCGGTCAGCTACTCAGTTTCCAACAAGACAGTGCTGATTATGGCAAAGCCAGCCCCCCAGCAGGACAATAACATCCCTGCCTCCAGGGAGCAAAAGCAGCGGATAAATGGCACTGTCACGGATTCAGTAACAGGTGAACCGCTGATAGGCGCTTCGGTTGTAATTGAAGGAACATCCCTCGGCGCCAATACCGATGACAAAGGCGCTTTCTCCCTGGATATACCAGGTCCGAATGCCGTATTGGTTATTTCTTACGTAGGTTACCAGACGCAAAAGATCCCGGTAGGTGGACAGGCTATCCTGCATGTACGGCTGGCCCAGTTGAATGCCAGACTGGATGCGGTGGTAGTAGTAGGTTATGGAACCAGAACAAAAGGCGCCATCACCGGCGCTATCTCTACTGTAAAGTCTGATGTGTTTGAAAGCAGACCATTAAACAACAGCTACGATGCCTTGCAGGGAACCATACCAGGCCTCACCATCACAAAGGCCAGTGGTCAGCCAGGCAGCACTACCTATGGCTTCCAGGTCAGGGGGTATTCATCGGTGAATGGTAACGACCCATTGGTGTTGATTGACGGTATTCCAGGGGATATCAATACAATTAATACCAATGACATTGCAGAAGTAACGGTGTTAAAAGATGCTGCTGCCGCCATATATGGCGCAAGGGCCGCCAACGGTGTGATCATTGTAAGCACCAAGCGTGGTAAAAAAGGTCCCCCTTCTATAACATACACTGCCAATATTGGTTATAAAAAACCTACCTATCTAAGGAAAATGCAGAATACCATGGAATTTGCCAGATTCATGGATGAAGGATTGCGCAATGCAGGTTTAAATGGTTTCTCTCAGGAGGTGTTTGAAAAGATTGCGGCCAATGCACCACCTGACCCCAACGGCTGGAACTATGGCGTTACCAACTATCCCGGGTTTTACGGGTATACGGACTGGAATAAGGTGATTTATAAAAATGCCATACAACAGATTCATAATATCAGCGTTTCCGGCGGTGGGAAGAATAACAGTTACCTGTTGTCCGCCGGTTATAATTGCGATAACGGCATTGTGCGTTTTGGAGAGAATAAATCCAACAGCTACAATCTCCGCCTTAATTACGATTTCCGGCTCAGTGACCACTTTACCGTGGAAACGAGTTCCTACTTCGACAACAGAGCAGTAGTTACCCCTACGTTGCTTGGAAGCGCCTTGACAAACGTCACAAGACAGTTCCCCTATCAGCCTGTTTACAATAAGATAGGGCAGTTCTACGGGTACCAGGGATATGAAGGCCCTGCCCAATACCTGGAGGAAGGCGGTACACAATTAAGTAACCTGTCCAGGTTCGGGTCCAACATTAAAATAGATTACACCATTATCCCGGGTCTTAGGCTCACCGGACAGGCTGCAGTAAGGTTCGACTATCAGAATGGCAGCACTACCAACCGCACTATTACCCGCCATAACTGGGAAGGAGGTGTGCAGGACGTACGTAATACGCCCAACTCCGCTAATTATAGCAATGACAAGATATTAAATAAGTTGTACCAGGCTTACCTGGATTACAATAGGAAATTCGGACAGAACCACAGCATTAACTTTACCGGCGGCGCCTCCCTGGAACAGACCCGGAAAGAAGGGCAGTCCACAAACGGGTATAATTTTATCAGTAACGATATTTTTACTTTAAACCTGGCAGACAGGACCAAGGCCGCTTTCGCAAACTTTACAGGATACCTGAATAACCAGGCCCTGGGCTCTTATTTCGGCCGCTTGAGCTATACCTTCAAAGAGAAATTGATTGTAGACTTTACGGCGCGTGTGGATGGAAGCTCCAAATTTTCACCGGAAAAGCGGTGGAGTGCAATATTCCCATCCGCAGCATTGGCCTATAATCTTTCAGAGGAAAGCTTCATCAAAAAGATGAATGTATTTGACCTGCTAAAGCTGAGATTATCCTATGGTAAGATGGGGAACCAGGAAATAGGGACATTGGGGCTTTATGACTATATCCCGCTCATTAACGTTAGTGGTAACTACCCGATAGGTTCTCCCAATGCCGGTCTACCGGGTGCAAACGCCAACCCTGCATCTTCCACCAGGACCTGGGAAACCATTGAAACCCGTAATATTGGTATTGACGTTGCTGCGCTGCAATCCAGGCTTTCCTTCTCCTTTGACTATTATAACAAGATCAATAACGATATGCTCGTAAATGTGGCCGTCCCTGCGCTGTTTGGCGCTACTCCGCCTTCCACCAACCAGGGTAAGCTGGACACTAAGGGCTTCGAAGTGATAGTGAATTGGAAAGACCAGGTGAAGGATTTCAGGTACAGCATATCCCTGCAGCTGAGCGATAGTAAGAATAAGCTGGTGGAACTAAAGAATACAGATAGTTACGGAGAAGGGCTTAACCGATTCAGACAAGGGTATCCCATCTACTCTTATTTCGGTTATGTATATGATGGCATTATCAAAACCCAGGAGCAGCTGGATAATTACAAAAAACTCCAGGGAGTTCCTGCCCGTATTTCTATCGGGGATGTAATGTATAAAGACGTGGATGGTGATGGGAAGCTCACAGCATTCGGTGACAAAACCAAAGGACTGTCGGGTGATATGGTGTATTTGGGCAACCTCACTCCCAGGTATACCTATTCCGCTAACTTCAACCTGGGATACAAAAATTTTGACCTGCAGATTTTCCTGCAGGGCGTTGGAAAACGCAATGTGATTTACGAGGGGCCATTTAGTCAGCCCAACACATTTTTCTGGCCAACACTGGAATATTATTACGGCAAAACGTGGTCGCCTGACAGACCCAATGCCAAATATCCCCGCTACCTGCCAGGGAATTTAGGCTATGATGACGTGAAGAATTATAACTACCGCGCTTCCGACCTCACATTGCAGAACGTGGCCTACCTGCGGTTTAAGGTGATCACATTCGGTTATACCATTCCGGAAGCCCTTACAAAAAGGGCCAGGATCAGATCGGTCCGTATCTACTTCAGTGGGCAGGACCTGTTTACCTTTTCCAAAGGCACTCTGGGCGGGAATTTTGACCCGGAAGACGGTTATCGTAATGAAGGTACCTATCCCTTCAACAAAGTGTATTCACTGGGTTTAAATGTAAAATTTTAATCGAAGCATTTTATGAAATTTGCACTATCACATTATAGGATAACATGTTTGTTCCTGTGCGCTGTCACCTTCTATTTCTATAGCTGTAACAAGGATCTTAACCTGGTATCGCAGGACAGTATCACGGACGCCACTTTCTGGAAAACAGGCAATGATTTCAAGCTGGCGTGTAACAATCTGTACAATGGCCTGGACCGATTTGGCGAGGAAGATACGGAATCGGATATCGCTTTTAATGTTCCTAATTCTGTCAGTAACGGCAATCTGCAGCCAGTAGAAACCTCCGGACAGTGGAACACCAGCTACGGTTATATCAGGTCTGCAAACACTATTATCGAAAAAGGAGCCGGCGCGGCTGATAAGGATATAAAAAGATATGTAGCGGAAGCAAAATTTTTCAGGGCCTGGTACTACTGGAAATTGTTGCGGATTTATGGTGGTGTCCCCCTCATTACCAAAGTGCTGTCCACGGGCGACCCTGAATTGTTTACGCCGCGCGCCACTCGCATGGAGACTACTGACCTGATCCTAAAAGACCTGGATGAAGCTACAGGTGATTTGCCCCTGCAGTCTGACCTTTCCTCTCCCGATATCGGCAGGATAAGCAAAGGCGCAGCGCTGGCACTGGCAGCAAGGGCGGCCCTTTTTGAAGGTACCTGGGAAAAATTCCGTGGCCAAACCAGCGCCACCCAATACCTGGATAAGGCTATCGCCAGTTCCGGGGAGGTGATCAACAGTGGCGCCTATGCGCTATATACCGGCAGCAGCGCTCAGAGCTACCGCTACCTCTTCCTGGAACCGGGTAACGATTCCAAAGAGTCCATACTGGACAGAAGGTATGCTCGCAACATACTGGGACAAGACGCGCCCTATATGTACGACCAGGATGGCTATAACCCAACGCGGAAGCTGGTGGACATGTACCTTGACAAAAACGGACTGCCTATCACCGCCGCCGGTAGCTTGTTTCACGGCTATAGCACCTTCACTTCCGAGTACCAGGACAGGGATCCACGTATGACCATGACCATGATTATCCCCGGTACATTAACCAATAGGGTGTTCTATCCCATAAATAAGGTGGCCAACTGGCCGGATAAGCCCCAGCGAAACTTCAATACAGGGTATATCTTATATAAATATATGTCGGAAGATCCAGTGGCTAATAATTCTGGCCGCGCAGGAGATGCCAGCCTGTTTGATTTTGATCGTCACCTGATCCGCTATGCAGAAGTACTGCTGATCTACGCTGAGGCAGTATTTGAAAAGAATGGTTTCATCAGCGATAATGACCTTAACCTTTCTTTAAACAAGCTAAGGGATAGGGTGAATATGCCGCATCTGACCAATGCATTTATAACTGCCCATAGCCTGGACATGCGTACGGAGCTGAGGCGGGAGCGCACAGTTGAACTAGCCCTCGAAGGATTCAGGTATGATGATATCCGCCGCTGGAAAACAGCGGAGACAGAACTGCTGCAGGATGTAAAGGGAATTAAGATTACTGGTACCGATTGGGCTACACGAGCGCCTTATAGCGATCCTACCTACTTATCCAAAGTGGATGCAAATGGTTTCCTCATAGCGGAGAAAGACAGGAAATTCAATCCCAACAAGGATTATCTGCAACCGCTACCTACAAAGGAGGTAGCTTTTTATACCGCTAATGGCAAAACACTCGAACAGAATCCCGGTTGGTAATGTTTCATAAAAACACACCAGTACTTTATATCGCATATGATCAGAATAAAATCAATACTCGTTCTATTGATGTCTTGCATCTATATAGCCACCCTATCCCAAATTGTGGTCGCCCAAGAGCCCAGGATCGTCAATATTGTCAATTTCATCCGTCTGTTGGAGCCAAGGGATCACCGGATCACGGAAGACGTGCTGTACCAGACCGTAGTAAAGCAGGTAAACATCATGAGGAAATATCATCTTACAGGCACATTTCTGCTGCAATATGATGCCCTGATGGATCATCGTTACCAGAACCTACTAAGAAACTTACCCAGGGATTCATTTGAAATAGGCGCATGGTGGGAGCTGCCCCAGCCACTGATAGAAAAAGCAGGGCTGAAATGGCGGGGCCGTTATCCATGGGACTGGCATGCGAATGTAGGCTTCTCTACCGGTTACACACCTGCCGAACGGGAAAAGATAGCGGATGTTTATATGGAAAGCTTTAAAAGTATATTCGGCTATTACCCCCGATCCGTCGCTTCCTGGTTTATTGATGCCCATACCTTGCAGTATCTGTACGATAAGTACAGGATAGTAGCTTCTGCAAACTGTAAGGACCAGTATGGCACTGATGGCTATACGTTATGGGGCGGTTATTGGAACCAGGCTTATTATCCAAGCAGGATCAACTCCTATATGCCGGCCCAGCACGCGGCCAGCCAGATACCCGTGCCGGTTTTCAGAATGCTGGGTAGCGACCCTATACGTCAATATGACCAGGGCATCAGCGCACAAAGACAGGGAGTGATCACGCTGGAGCCGGTATATCCTGAAGCCGGTGGTAGTGAAACCTGGGTAAGCTGGTTTTTCAGGACCTTCACGGAAGATCCTTCCCTGAACTTCAACTACACGCAGGCCGGACAGGAAAACTCCTTCACCTGGGATGCCATAGCGAAGGGTTTTGAAATACAGATGCCGCTGATTGCCAGTCTCAGGGACAAGGGCAGGATCAGGCTGGAAACTATGGAGCAATCGGGTAACTGGTTCAAAGCAAACTATATAGTAACCCCTCCTACCTCCTTCTCAGTTACCAGGGATGTGGAAGGTAGTGACCGCAAGACTTTGTGGTACAACAGCCGCTTTTACAGAATGAACATTCTATGGGAGGATGGCAGTCTGCGTATCCGCGATATACACCTTTTCAATGAAAATCTGCCGGATATCTATACTACCCAGGTAGCTACCTCCAATGAATGCACTTTCTTTACCCTGCCCGTTGTAGACGGGTATATCTGGAGCAAATCGCGGCAGTTGGCCGGTTTACGGTTAAAGGCACTTGTTGGCGGACAGGAGATGGAATTAAAAGGCGGGGATCCAGTATTCACCAACATGGATAAAGAAACCGTGCGGGTATCATGGCCGCTTAGCCAGGGCGGGATTTTACAAATGGAGCTGAAAGAAAAAACAGTTTCTATCATATTAATCAATAAGCCGTCCCTTAACTGGTATCTTGACCTGGAAGTAGCGCCCGGAGCCCAACTGCCATTCACAAAAATTTCACCGGAAGGGCTTGAATGCAGCTTTGAAGCATTTAACTACAAGGTATCGGCTGCTAAGGGCAGATTCTCAAAACCATCAAACGGCGCGGTCTTCCGCCTGCAGCCGGAAAAGAACGGGGTACTTTTGCGCCTTGTTGCTGTTAAAAATTCCTGACAAACAATTTTATCTTACCATTTCAATGCTGTGGTGCAAGACCAAGGGGGCACCACAGCATGTTTTTTAACTAAAAAAGATCGGATTCCCTTTTTTGAAAATAAAATTGTCATCATAGCTTCATTAAAAAGAGTATCTCACGCCCAGCTGCATCTGCCACCGGCTGGAAAAGAAGTCGATGGAATACGGCCTTCCCGGATCAAGGAACTGGTATAAAGGATATCCCTGCGAGGTTCTTCCCGGTATATAAGGCAGTAGGCCTATACTGCCTGTAGAGTTATAGGTATTAGGCGAAAAATAAACCTTCCCCCATTGTTTACAGAGAAGGTTTGTAATATTGATGATATCACATGTAAGGCTGATCACATGTGGATGCCGGCCAATATTCAATCCAAAGTCCTGAGAAAGATGCAAGTCTGCCTGAGTATTCCATGGCGTTCTCCCCATATTCCGCTCTGTAAATGTACCGCAACGCGTACGCAAATATTTATCCTGGTCTATAAAATCATTAAACTGTTTTGCCTGCTCCGCAGCAGACACCTCATTGCCACTGGCATCCCGAAAAGCCATGAAGAAATTAACAGCTTCCGATGCGTACGGTATATAAGCCAGGCTTATTTGCTGGGGCGTATTCTGCGCTGTATAATTCACGAAGCCATAAGTAAAGGGACTGCCAGACTGCGCATGTATAAAAAGAGACAAAACAGTAAGCCAGTTGTTGTGCCAGTGAATACGGTATGCAATATTGGACACTATCCGGTGGCGAATATCGAAATTAGAATATGCCAGCTGCGGATCATTGGGAATCAATGCCTGGTTCAATTGCCAATTAGATTCCATAGAGTTGCGCACTCCGTTGGAAATATCCTTAGCCATCCCATACGTATAGGCGAGACTGATATCCAGCCCGTTGCGGAACTTTCTGTCAACAGCCGCTGTAACGCTATAGCGGTACCCCTTTGAAGTATTTGACATTTCATATGCATTGGCTATTTGCGCATTCACTCCCCCTGAGGGATATACTGGCTGATTACGCAGGAAACGCGACGTATCATAAGTATAGTAAGTAGGATTATCCTTGATATTCACCTGTTGAAATTTTACATCCTTTATCACTTTGGTAAAAATACCTTCCAGGGAATATTTAAAGCCTGCTTTGTCTGTATAATCTAATGCCAGGCTGGCCCTTACTATCTGTGGCATCACAAATTTATTGTCTACCACATCGATCTGTGTTTTACCAGCGTTAGGATCATGAATGATCTGTGCATTCTGCCGGGCAAAGGCAGCAATTCCTTCCTTGCTGTATTTCAGCGGATCACTGCCTGTCTGAAACTGGCTTGTTCCATTGTCCACCCGTTGGTCATAGGCTCCATAGCTATCGCCTGTATTGTAAAATGCATATCCCAGCCATGCAAAAGGAATACGGCCGGTGAATAGCCCGGCTCCACCCCGCAACACCAGGCTCCGGTCAGTTTTGAGATCGTAGTTGAATCCCAGCCTGGGAGATGCCTGAACCGTGTTCAGGTAATTATTGCTAATCTTGTTCAAGGGCGTGTAGAAGAAAGTATTTCCATAATACACATCTGTAAACGCATTTTTTGTTTTCTCGCTCAGCAGCTGCGACACAGGTAGCATAGCATAATCAAACCGGATACCGGGCATCACCTTTAACCGTTCATTCACCTGTATCTCATCTTGTACGTAAGCGCTGAGAAAATTGATATTGAACACCGCCCCTGGATGGCTCAATATATAATTACGGTCGTTATTCAGGTAGTTATAGCTGCCTCTTACCCTACTGGGGCGATTATCCAGGAAATCGGCAATACTGGCATAATCAACCCGGCCATTCCAGGAATTGACAAAACCATAGGTGATCCGGTACAGCTCATTATGCGTGCCCAACAACAGGTGATGCTTTCCCAAAGTCCAGTTCAGATTGTCCGTGATCTCAACAGTACGTTGTTTCATATCAAAAATACTGGCCTCCCTGTCAGTGCCCAGGAAAATAGTGGCGCCCGGTGTGCGGCCAACTATTTGTACCTGCGGGAAGGCAGGGTCCGACAAAGGCGTGCGATAGTCGTGTATGACTGTGTAACCGACCACAAGACTGTTGGACAAGCGGTTCCCGAACCTGCTTTTCAGTTCAGCAACTGTTGCGCTCTGGTTGTTATCCTGCCGGTACGCAATACCCGCAAAACGAAAGTTTTGTTGATCTCTTTCCAGATTGATCGCAGATGAAAAAATGGTGTTGTTACGTATAGCCAGCTGGTGTTTTTCCCCTAGATTCACATCCAGCCGGTTGAATAATTTATTCGAGCGGGAATAGCTGTTGTATTGCCCATATGTACCAGGATCAAACCCATAACGTCGCTGAAGGGTATCATGAATGACCTGCGCATCTTTCCGGCTGAGGATCTGCGCTACGTCCTCACTGCCAGCGGCCAGTTCAACCGGATCATTACGGCGGGTGATCTCCACATTGGTGAAAAAGAAAGCTTTGTCCTTTATAACGGGAAACCCTAAACGAAAACCCGTCCGGTATTCGTAGAAATCGGCAGGTAAACGGCTGCCATCGCCTGCGTTATTTTTTCCTGTGATCGCTGCATTGCGCCCATACGCATATACGGCCCCATGAACGCTATTGGTACCGCTACGCGTGACTGCATTAATGCTGCCGCCTGTGAAATTGCCTATCTTCACATCATACGGCGCCAGATACACCTGTATATCCTGAATGGCTTCCAGCGAAATAGGATTGGTACGTGTACTGCTGCCTGGCATACCGGAAGTGCCTGTGATACCTCCCAGTGACGGGCTGAACCCGATGGCATCATTGTTTACTGCGCCGTCTATGGTCACGTTGTTATACCTGAAATTGCTGGAAGCAAAAGAATTATCCCGGGATGCCTGTGGTACCAGACGCGTGATATCCTGTATACTCCCGTTCACGGACGGCATTTCCTCCAGCTGCTCTCTGTTAATATTGCGTCCGGTGCCATTCACCTTTGTTTCCTTGCGGGCGGCTACCACGATCTCCCCCAACTGCTTTTCTGCTGCCCGCAACACAAGATCCAACCGCTGCAATCCTCCCAGCACTATCTGTATATTTTCCCTGCTGATCTTTTGCATGCCGGCATAAACGGCAGTTACGGTGTAAGGGCCGCCAATGCGCATACCTGGTATGCGATAACGACCATCCGGCAGCGTAGCAATGGTGTACCGGGTACCAGAGGGCAGATGCAATGCAGTAATGATGGCGCCGTGTACCGGTTGCCCTTTAACGTCTGTAATGCGGCCGTCGAGCCCTCCTCCTGTTTCCTGGGCATATGATAAAACTGCGTACAGCAGACAGCTGATAGTGATCAGTAATTGTAGATATTGTTTCATTCTTCGTAGTTTATTCATGGTCTGAATGCCATGTTAATAGTGTGAATGATCCCTCCTTTTGACAGTATATTTCCCCGCAGGAGTTTAGGCGACACCGTCATATGGGAGCGTCCTGACAGGAGGTCGCTTGTCAATGGCTGGATCTCTGTTCCGTCCACTGAAATGTTATAACCAGCGAACAGGTACCCATCGGGGAGTGACAGATAATCCGTCCTGAATATTTTTCCCCCTATAAAATCCGATCCATACAACCTGCCGAGGTAAGTACTCCCAATATAGGACCAGCAAAGCTTTATCAGCTTCGTCGTATCTTCCCGGCCAATCTGTTCAATACTCATATAACCGCTATCCCGGAAAGCCTTGTCATTCGGCGCCATCAAGGTAACATTCTCTTTTACCAGCCCCTTCCGCAGGGTCGCACATCGTTTTACAATGGCGGAAAAGATGGTCAGGTCCGGTTGCCGGTACAACGTCGTTAACAGACTATCCGTCGGGGGAAAAGAAATCATACCCATTTTGTGGATCACTCCATCCCCCATCTTTAAATTTCCTGTACGTATCCTGGCCCCGTTAAAAAATAGTCCTAAATAGTTCTTAGAGATATTGGGTTTAAAATCCGGATTCAATGTTATCGGGAAGGTTCTGTAAAATCCGGCAATATTCTCGCTGCTAATGACGCCCGGGGCAATGTGATAACTGAGTACAAACCGGAGACTGTCGGGAGAAAGCTGGTTGATCTTTTCTTTATCCCATCCTGTTGCCAGAAAAGCGCTATCTGTTGGAGCAAATACGGTCACGTTACCCTCTGCCAGTGCTTTATCCAGTCCTGACCGGTTCAGTGCCTGCGCCAGCAGGCTCAGCTCCGGGTCCTTGTGAATGTATTCCAGTGTGGCAGGCAACACTTTATTCGGTTGCAGCGATTCTTTCCCGGCGCATCCGTATAAGAGACCAAACAACAGTAACACACCTTTCCAGTAATATTTTTTAATGTGTAGCATAAATAGCTTTTTTAATTTTTAATGACAACCGTCATCGGAGCTCCAGTATGCTGGTTATATAATAAAGGACCGCGTCATCGGACGGATAACAGTAACGTTGTCTGCTGGCCAGCGTGACCCAGTTGCGGCCCGATTGCAATGCAAAACTGCTGCCTGAAGTGTATCCCATTACATAAGTACCATCCAGCATCATGAACTTGTGCGGTCTGTCTGTACCAATGGCTACCAATATGTCTGTCGCGAATTTCTTCCCTGGGAGTAAATGGTGTTTCACCAGTTTTGTAAGAGAGTCGATGTCCATACTCAGTACCCGCTCCATCGAATTAATGCTGCTGTATATTTTGAATGCCCTGTTATCCGGCGCCAGAATGGTAACGTCCTTATTCTGGCGGATATAGTCAAACAAGCCTGTACGGTTCAATGCAGTAGACATGAACGTAAACCGCTCATCGTTCTTCATCACATCCTCAATGGCGCTATGATCCTCCAGCTCCATCACATCTTTCAATATATTCACATATCCATTGGCAGTGGGCATATCTGCCTGTGCGACCCTGCATCCGTTCACAGCGATGGCCGTGTCTGTTCCCTCCATCCATTTACTTACCCACATCTTCCTGTTGCCGGCAGCAGGTAATACCTGGTTCAGACCTAACGGTAGCTGTCGCAGTGAGAAGCTACCTTGCAGTATATGATAACCTATGCGCTCTTTGAGCGTTGCGTCCTGTATGGGGTAAGGAGACTTGCTAAACGCATTGTCGTCGGGAGCCATGACAGTGAAAGGTCCCGCCGTTGAAAGCGAGTCCATTAAACCGGTATCAGAGAGGTACTGACAAAACTTGCTGAACCCTGCATTCGCCAATAAGATATATTTTGTTCTGCTGAAGTAGCCGGCGACTGGTTCTTTGGTTATTTTCACCTCTTTTTTGCAAGCGCCCGCAAGCAGGCATCCCGCGAGCAATAACCAACTGCATCTCCGCCATCCTGATTGAGAATGATTCATATATTGATGTTGCATTGTTATCGTTTCTTCTTCATATCTGAAGGGTAAATGATCAGCTTATCCATTACCTGTACAACGCCATTTTGCGCGATGTTATCGGAGTTGATAAAAGTAGCAGCCTTGTACCATCCGTCTCCCAATATGGGGTTAAATCTTGTTCCGTAATCTTTTGCATAACCATATACCAGTATTCTTAGATACTGGAAATAAAGTACTCCTGATTCGCTGAATACATAATTGCCTATCCCATTATCAAAGTTCTTGGTACCGGGAGCGTCCAGGAAATCAGATAAAAATAAACGGTTGGGATACAGCACGTATACACCGAACAAATACTTCTTCCATTGCAGGGTATCCAGTTTGGCAATGCTATCAGGAGAAATGTTCCAATTAGTAAACCCGGTGTTGGGCACTGCCAGTACTGTAAAAGGCCCGGGGCCATCCAGTTGTTCATACAACCCAAACTTTTTCAGGGCTGCTACAAAATACCGGTAAGTGGTGTCTGCATCCAGCAGCGCTTTAACCGAAGGCGCTGGTTGCTTCAACAATCTGTCTATTACATGTACCACTCCATTCTTCGTTATGCGGTCCACATAAGTAAAGGCAGCCCCGTTCACATGGCCTTTATTTCTACCCGAAGGATCCGGCGTGATGGGTTTGGAGAAGTACAATGTATTACCGGAAAGATTCGGATATTCGTTGTCTACTGTCTGTGGGATATCTTTATACAGGACTTTGACTGGCAGGATATGATAAGCGATCGCTTTTTTCAGGGAATCTGTATTGAGTTGTGCGATATCGGCAACGGTGTTGATACCTTGCTTTTTAAAAGCATCGTTGTCAGGCACCAGTACGGTTAAACTATCCTTTTCCTCCAACACCTGATCCAGCCCGGTTTTTTTCAGTGCTGCATAGAACAGCGTAAAAGTAAAGTTGTTTTGTATGTATTGCAGTAATTTTGGTTGTGGCGCCGTCGTCTCATTTACATACACTTCCTTCTTTGTACAGGAAATAAAGCAACATCCTGTAACCGCCATCAGCAATAACATACATAGAGGATTATTCCGGATCATATATTTTTATTAACGCTTGTAAGGAGATGAGTATAATTTCTGGATCTGCATATGATAAACCCTCCCATATACCAGTTCAACAATGTTGATGGTGGGAGAAATATCCACTTTGCCATTCATATTGGCCACCAGGTAGAAGTTGGCCAGCGCGGCAAATGCGTCTACTCCATTGCTGGATACAAAATCCGGATCATATTGGTTGATCCTGCCAGGATCGCCCACACAATACAATGAAATAGCGAATTTGTCGTTGATGTAGTCATTTGCATGCTTTTTTACGAACGCCCCGTTCGGTGTTCTGAGTGTAATAGCCACAAATGGAAGAGACCCCAGGTAGGATGAACCAGCCGGAGGCGGGGCCAATGGACTAAAGCCTCTCAATAAACCCTGGTAATTCCAGAAATAGTTTTTGGAGATAACAGGAATAGGGACAAATGGAGCATTTGTGCTGAAGCGACTGTTGATGCTCGTTAACGGAACATCAAAATAAGGGAACAATGGTATGTAATAATTAAAATATACTGACGAACCGTTTGTTACGTCGTCATACGTCATATACGTAAAATTCGCATTCAGCGTGTCTTTACAGTACAAAGAGTTGTAGTATAGCGAAGGGACTCCGGAGAGATTATAAAAACTTGCATAGATCTTATCGTCTTCAAATTTTTCATGAATAAATGATTCCTTACGGAGATACAGACCATAAATGCTCCTGTCAATATCCTTTGCCAGTGTTTCCATCGTATATACTTCTCCTGCTTCAAAATCAATGGTCGTATCAATCAGTATGTTTTGTCTTGCTTTGGCAGGGAGTTGTATAAAAGGCGTATCCGTGAATGGCCGGGTCACAAATACCACCCGGTGTTTGCCGCTGGGTATCTGCGCCCAGGCGGATAGGTCAAGTCCATTGATGGGTGGCGCGCTGCGTACTGTTGTCTTACCAGGATAATCATAATTAACAACAGCATTAATATTTCCCGCATTAATCGGATAAGAAAGACTGTAGATCTGCCGGGTGGCCAGAAAATCACCCATGATCTCTGCCCGCCGTGGGATACCTTTTCCCTCTGTTTCCGGGTCCAGCAGAAAGGTCAGGAATGGCAACGGCTGCCCTTTGCTGGTGGCATCCAGCGTATAGGGTATATCATTAAAGATACGCAGATAAGCAGGCTTCTCCATTTCCGGCCGAAGCGGATATTTTTTGCATGCGACGAATAGCAACGTAACGAGGACGGCTATATATATTCCGATATATGAACGCATAAGATCATTTATTATGTTTAACAAAAATTAACCGGGCTTTCTGCTTTCCACTACCTCCTTTCAGTCGGCCGATAAGTGCAATAGAGTATGCGCCGGATTCTGCAGCTGGCAATCCCGTCTCATATAACCCTGGGTTGGCAATAAAATCCTGTGATCTGAGCGGCGCAATGGCGGATAACCAGTTACCGGGTGTTTGCCCTAAGGGGCCCGGCGTAGATTGAAATACACGGATCAGGGAAGGCATGTAGGAAAAGCCGACGGAACCGGTTTTATTCGTAGTCCTGTTATTGTTAGTGTAAGGCGCAATAACGGATGGTTCGTGCATCACTATCTGCCCGGGTTCCATGTTCTGGTAACTGGTTCTGGGATTCACCACATCCTGATAAATGCCCCCTCCCCCGCGAGTGAATTCAAAGTTCTCGCCATCCTGATTCGTGAAAGTGGCATAAGGAATATCCTCGCTGAGGTTCAGAAAACGGCTTTGCCAGGCGTAGTCATATTTTGTGATGTTCTTGTCTCCGTCTGTACCGTCGTCACCGGGTGGATCCTTCACGTAATGAGAAATAGCCATGTTGTTGGAAGTAAAGATCAGGTCCGGTTTTCCGCCCTTATCATATACCCACGCCGTATAAAAATCAGCTGCGGAAAAATTGCAGGACTTTTCTGCCAGCAAATTACCACTGTTGTCAAAAGCAGCCAGTGTATGCTTTCCTGTTATGACAATCTGCGGATCTGTTGCCTTGCCTGTTTCACGGAAGATCCCCATTTCTTTACCATCCAGTTTGAACAGGATTGACTGGTCTGCCAGTGCATTAGCGCCCATTACCCTGGCATAAGAAGTATTCAGCGGAGGGTTGTTTTCTTCCACGATCCGGTATGAATTAATGGACTCGTATACAATGTCCTCAGGGCCGCAGCCGTCATAGATAAAGGTATTCTGTGTTACGATAACACTGTAGGTACCGCCAGGCTTAAAGGTGCGCACGAATGGAAAGATCTTTGTCTGCGGTAATATTTTTTGGGTACAAACATCGATGTAAGGAGAAACCGGCAGTTCGCATAGTTGTTTCTGATGATTGTTATCTACAAATAATTTGAACTGATAGCTGCCATAGGGTACTTCTATATACTCGCTGACCATACCGATGCCTACGCCATTGAGCACGTCATGAACGGGGGCGCCATCCGCATAGGTCATAGTAACGGGACCGGATAAACGCAACGGATCGTTCGCTGCACCGAGGTTAAGTATCCTGATCTTGAAATGATCCGGCGCCACTGGTACCGCCACAGAACGGGGAATAGCGCGGAAATGGCCGTCTGACAGGAGAAAGTAATCTACCGGATGCAGCGGATCATCCTGTAATACCGTATCAACAGCTAAGCCGGGGATAATGGGCGAGGTGTTGTCCTTATCATATCCCGGTACAATGTAGATCCGCGCCCGGCTATATTTATCCAATAAAGTAGCAGGTAATGTAAGTGGACTACCATTCTTACCACTTGGCCATACGCCTTTCGGGAAAAATGCCAATCCCATTTCCGTACCAGTAGAGGGGGCAGCGCGTACATCCTTTGCTTCTATAAAATTGGTCAGCTGAATATTATTCACGGATACATTCAGTAAACCGTTGGTGAAATTATAGATGCGGATGGTGGAGGCAGGGCTGTTCAGTATATTTTTCCTGTCAAAGAAAACATCCAGTTTTTCCTTGCGACAACCCATTACAATACAGAGTATGCACAACAGACAGGCGGTAGTATAATTTCCTTTCATGATTAAAAAATGTTGTAGGTGATGCCCAATGAATATTCTGTTCCTTTATAATACTGGTGCCGGATATATTCCATTCCATAATATTTTCCCTTGTTGCCCGCCTGTGTATATACTTCCCTGAAAGCGGGGTTCAGCATATTTTTCACAAATCCTTTTACAAGGAAGCGTTTCCACAACCGCTGACTAAATACCAGGTCCAGCATGGGCACCGGCCTGTCAAAAATATCCGGGGTACCATCCAGCTGTACCTGTATCAAACGTTCTCCTACAATATTAAAGCTCGCAGTAACGTTGGCGCCTATACGCGTATTCTCATAATCCACATAAGTATTTACGGTATAGGGCGCTTGCTCAAACAGCGGACTGGTAGCAGGCGCGCGGCGGTCTATAATGCGGGAAGCCTCTAACCGTTCAGGGTTCTTTTTGATCACGCTGGCGGCCAGCATGCCGTTAGCGCCGATAAAAAAATGATTCAGCGGTTTCCATACCCGGCCCAGGTCTTTACGTACCTCCAACTCAATGCCATATACCTTACCCTGTTCGGGATCATTCACAAACTTCACAATAGGATATTCCTGTGCGTAGGCATTATTTCCTTCTGAGTTCAGGATAAATACCTTCGTCAGCTGATGATCAATGAGCTTTCCGAAAACAGAGGCTGCGATCACCTCCCCTGCCGCAGGAAACCATTCCCATCTGAAATCCAGGCTGCGGGTATATTGATTCACGAGCGACGGGTTGCCTCCTACTACTGCAAACTGGAAGGGGTCAAACTGGTACAGGTTAGTGATCTCCCGAAGTTCGGGGCGGGCCAGCGATGTATTAAACGCCGCGCGGAAATTCGTATTTCGTTTATACGTATACGTTACATTCACAGAATAATAAGGCTTGTAGCACACTTTGTAACCGGTGGAGGGGTTAACGGCTACATATGTATTCTTGGGCAATGAGCCCCAGCCGCGTGGTACATCCGGAGGGGTAAGTAGCGCTGGGTCCACGAAATTGTCTTTTGCTACATTTAATGTATCTACGTTGGCCTGTATATCAGTTGATTCAAAACGCACGCCCCCTGTAACCCGTAGGTTGTTGCATGGATACAGGTCCAGCATACCATAAAAAGCTTCTGTTTTGTAATAGCCCGTATAATTGTTGGGCGACTTCCGGATCTCGTACAAAAAACCGCCCACCCGTTGTTGCGCCTCGTCATTGTAGTTGGCTGGGTCCTTTAATCCTATATTGTTATAGGCAACCAATGCATCCGGGTTGCCATCGTATTTTGACAGGATCCCGTAATTCTTCGGCAACCCAAGTATATTCTCTGTAAAAGTGCGGTCCCGCTTCAGGTAGGCATATCCCGCTTTCAGTTCCTGTTTTCTCCCCAGCAACGTAAACGGTTGCGAGACATCCGCCTTAAAATTGATGTTGTGTTCATTCAGCGTTCTGAAACGCCGGCCATTGGGGTCTGCCAGTATCACTCCTGCGGGGCCAATACCATGTACTACTCCCACCACCATACCATAACTATCAGTACCGATACCTACACCATTCTGATCAATGAATTTCATATCCCGTTGGTTCACGATATTCACAAAGCGATAATCCGGTTCATTCTGGGACGCCTGTGATGTGGAGAATGCCCAACTCACGTGCGTGGCGCTCCCTGCTCCAATGCGATGCTCGCCTTGCAGGTTGAAAGTATTGAAGACCCGGTAAGATTGCTTGAGCCCGAAAAGCCGGTTATACACGCGTGATACTAACCCGGTATTCGTAAATTCTCCTATCAGGTTGGTACCGGTTATTTCCGCACCACGACTCCCCATATACTGGGCGCTCACTTCATTGCTCTTGTTAAACTGATAGCTGATTCCCGCCAGCGCGCCATAACTTAATTTTTCGATGCCGGTATTTTCCTTATAGGTGAGATACTTCCCCAGATTAATATTATCTGGGGAAATAAAATTGGGAATATGCAGCCTGTTAAATATATCCGTTCCCGTTAGTATCCCCTGGTAAATGCTCCATTGGTTCAGGTCTGCCTGATAGCGGTCTTCCGTACGGTGGTAGTAATTGGCGCCCAGCACCACGCCCAACGCATGTCGTTTAAATATCCTGTAGGTATTACCGAACCCGATATTGTACACCTGGTTGGGTATAGCCTTCTGATAAGTAGTAGTGATCACAGGATCAAAATCCAGCATCAAACGGTTTACCCGGTTTGCCTCCGCCGTCAGCTCCGGGCTGCTTCTGCTGTCAATGAATAGCTGCTGGATCTGTTTTCTGCCGCCGGGATACAGTTCTTTAAGCGCCAGAAAATCAGACGAGAGGTTGTGGCTATTTACTTTCTGTCCGAAAAAACCCGGGTTATAATTACGGAATGCATTGAACTTACCACTTAATCCTATTGTAGAATTGGCGCCTACCTGCACGGTAAAAGAAAGCACCATGCTGTCCGGGATAGATTTTGTTTTTAGTGAAATAATGCCGGCGGCCGCATCTGCCGGACGATCAGGCGTGAGCGTTTTATATACCGTAATATTGTCCAGTAGCCCGGCTGGTACAATATCCAGCGGTACCGTTGTCCGGTCCGGATCGGCCGAAGAAAGACGGGCGCCATTCAATTCGGCGATAACACTGCGGTCGCCCAGACCACGGATCGCTACGTATTTTTCGTCCGTCACTGTTACACCCGTTACCCGCTGTAAAGCCTGAACGGTCGTCAGACTGGCAGTCTTTTCTATATTTTTAGCGCTGATGCCATCGGAAATAACCGGCGCATTCTGTCGCTCTCGTAATAACGCATTCTCATTATCCAGTCTGCGCCGCGCCTGTACAATCACTTCGTTCAGCTGTTTTTGCGTTTGTACCAGTCTTATTTTCAGCGCAGCTCCGCTTTCCGCTTTTACCTCTTTTTTCGCATATCCGATGTAGGTGAATACCAACACCGCTTTGTCAAAAGTAGCAGTAATGCTGAAGCGGCCATTAGCATCTGTCATAGCCGCAATCTGCGTTCCTTTGATCATCACTGTAACCCCAACCAAGGGAACACCGATTCCCGCATCTGTTACCTGGCCTGTGAATGTGGTAATATGTTGCAAAGCATGCTCTTTACTAGTACCCGGGGTAGCTCTGCGAATAATTATTTTTTCCTGCAAGGCCTGAAAGGTATACCCGGTGCCATCCAGGATGCCGGATAATACAACTGCCAGCGGCTCTTCGTTAAACGTTCTGGTCACCTTTTTGGGGATATCCCCCAACTCGCTGGCATCATACATAAAACCAGCGCCCGTTCTGTCAGTAAGCCGTTGCAACACTTGTATCAACGGTTCTTCTGTAAAACGGATCGATACTTTTTGATTCAGCATGGATGGAGCCTGACAACGAGCGATCCCTGGCAGCAGGCAGCATAACAACAACAAATGACATCGGCTCAATAATTGTCTGTAAAAAAATGCGATATGCGCATACGGTTTGTATCGTTTTGTCATAATCTGTTTTTTGATGAATATGGATTTCCTATCAGGAGTGGCATATGCCTTCCTGTGCAGACAAACTACTCGTCTGCCCGGTAACGGTCTTCAGTTGATAGTCAACCGTTCTTATGGATATTGGATATCTACCTGTTTATCATTTACCCGCTTGTAAGTGATGTTAGTGGAAAGACTAAGCGCCATTAATACATCTTCCAAAGAATCGTTTATATTAAATGTTCCTGTAAAGAGCTTCTCATTACCCTGTTTCAAAGGTGGTATAAGTATCTGTACTTTAAACCGCTGTCCGATAGCCCGGAAAACCTGATCCAACGGCGTTTCTGAGAAAGAAAGTACATTATGCGTCCATGCAGCGACCGCCTTGTCATTTGCCGACGTTACTTCGGCAATACCGGTAAGCGGGTTCACACTAACTTGCTTATGTGGCTGCAAGGTGAGTATAGTACGGGCATGCGCCACCTGCACTTTGCCTGTGAGTACGGTTACTATAGCAGTGTTTTTCTTATCCTTGTCGCTCACGACAAAGGAAGTGCCTAGCACCCTGACATGTAACTGCCGGGTACGCACAATAAATGGTTGCGGCCGCTGGCAGATGTCAAAAAAAGCCTCTCCTTTCAATGTAAGGTCTCTGCGCGTTTTCCAGCCATGCAACGGATAGCTGATGCTACTGCCTGTATTCAATACTACTTTGCTGCTATCTGGCAACAATACTGTCCTGATCTCATATAAACCAGCTGTAATGATTTGCTGCTTTTCAGGTATCAATATCTCACTCATAGTATGACGATGATAATAACCCGTTATGCCAACCCCTAGCACACAGGCAGCTGCTATCTGCCGCCATCTTTTGTTTACAAACCTGCGCAAATGCCCGTAACGTCTATGTCCTGTATTGTCCGTAATAGCCCTTAAACGTAACAACAACCGCTTTTCTATGATATCTTTTCTTTCTTCGGTTAATATATAAGTCACTTCCTCCGTTTGCCGGAACCATTCATCTATTAAGAACAAATCATTATCGGTAGCATTACCCGACAAATACCTATTTAACAGACCTGCCAGTTCTTCTTTTTGCATGCAACGCTCTTTTATTATATGCCCGGGAAAACTGTTTTTTAACCATTTGCAAATGTTAAGGAATCATTATCAACAGGCTGTTGATTCATTTACAATAAGATATGGCTACTGGAAGCTAACGGCTGATGATCAGCAACAGCAAGGGAAGTGCGTGTTTCAGGGAAGTTTTGATACGGCCTCTGGCCAGGTTGAGCTGGTTGCGGATAGTTTGTTCGGAGAGGTGGAGGATCGCGGCTATTTCGGAAACGGAGCGGTGTTGTTCAACACCCATCAGATAAATTTCCCGCATCTTTGCCGGCAATTGCTGTACTTCTTTATCTATCAGCACATTCAGTTCTTTGGCTAACAAATACTTCATCGTATTATCCATGGAGAAAAGCATAGAATCCTGGATCTTTTCTATTTTTTCAGGATGCTGCCAGGATGCATGTACACAGTTGATCACTTCATAACGGACCGCGGAGAATAGGTAAGCCTCGGGGGTATTGTGCACTTTCAGTTGATGCCTGCGGTTCCATAGGTTCGTAAAAACCTCCTGCACAGCGTCTTCCGCATCTTCCTCACACCCCAGCCGTTTCATGGCAAAGATGAATAGCGGCTCCCACATGTGCTGATAAAGGATCTCAAAGGCTGTTTTATCGCTGTTGCGGATCAGCGACAATAATGCTGCAGGAGTAAGATCCTTTTTTTCCATATTTAAACAGGTAAGGGCTACCGGAATAAAGATAAAAATGCTTTGTTACCTAATCATTATGAAATGTCATTATCAATTTTCATAGCCATAAGCAGGGTCATCGGTTCTGTCAAAACTGTTTCCTTTTTGGTCAGATCAATATTACCTCAATTTCTTTCAAGAATTTCCAGGAAATAAAAAATAAATTTCAAAGACACTCCATATCAACCTCAGAATATTATTGTACAGAAATAGCAATTTCTTATTCGTCATTTATTTTTATCCATTTGATTTCAACAGCAGGAATGTCATGCAAATTTTACTTTGCAGTTAAATCATATTTAAAATGGTTGTACCATTAGGCAGCACTATCCTGGATGGATAAAAAGGAGCGTACTTAGTGCCTGGATATTTGATTGTAAAATGCAGTTTGATCTCAATTTTGCTACCGGCATAAAGGATCATAAAAAAACAATATCAATCGTTTTCCATTTATGATGTTTCAGGAATTTACTAACGCTAATTTAAATTTCCGAAAAGTTAATTAAAAAACAAACATTTTTATGCGTTATCTTAGTTCTCTATTATCTTGTTTTACTTATTTTCAATAGTGCGTTGTAGGCCCAACCCATTCGCAAAGGATTATTAAAAGATGTTGTCAGAACCTTCGATAATAACCTAGCACCTTATGCTATTACTGTGGCTTAAAAAAACAAACATGCTTCCCTGGCCAATGAGATTGGAATGTTTATCATCGAGCATTGAGAACCTACAGATCTATACAACTGTGGCAAGTACATTGCGCGAAGACCTGTTGAATTTGGTAGATGCCGACCCACTGAAGAACGTTCCAGACATTATCCTGCAAATGGAAAAAAATAGCGCAGACAGGATTGTTGCTACATACGGTATTCAGGCATTTTTTTTCAAAATCAGCTACCAGTGCGTCGTTACACTTGATCTTACTAAATGCTTAAATCATGCCCAAAAACTACACAAACACTTCCGTTTACCAGGCAGCAGCCGGGCGTCTCGATTTTGTGTATACCCATTTTGACAGAATATATATTTCTTTCAGTGGCGGCAAAGACAGTGGCGTAATGCTTCATATGGCCATTGATGCAGCCCGTAGGCATAACAAGCTGCCAGTGCATGTCCTTATCATTGACCTGGAAGCCCAATACCGGCATACAGTGGATTACCTGATGCGCATGGTAACAAAGCCTGAAGTAAAAGCATACTGGGTATGCCTTCCTCTTCACTTACGCAATGCTGTAAGCCAATATCAGCCGCATTGGATCTGCTGGGATCAAGATAAACGCGATGCCTGGATCAGACAGTATCCTGAACATCCGTCAGTGATTTATGATCTGAAGTATTTTCCTTTTTTCCGGAAAGGGATGGAGTTTGAGGAATTTGTGGTTGAATTTGGAAAATGGTTTGGCCAGGGAGAACAGACAGCTTGCCTGGTGGGCATTCGCACCGACGAAAGCTATAATCGTTACAGAACTATTACAAACGTTTCTAAAGCCCGTTACAGGTACAAACAATGGAGTACGGGGATTACAGAAGGCCTATTCAACTTTTATCCTATCTATGATTGGACGACACAGGATATATGGATCGCTAACGGAAAATATGGCTATGACTACAATAAAATATATGATCTCATGTACCTGGCCGGAGTTCCGCTTTCGCAGATGAGGTTATGCCAGCCCTATGGAGACGATCAGCGAAAAGGGTTATATCTGTACAAAATACTTGAACCGGAGACCTGGACAAGATTGGTGAACCGGGTAGAGGGCGCTAATTTTGGTAACCGGTATACCCAAAATAACCGTTCCATATTCGGAAACTTTAAAATCAACTTACCCCGTGGGCATACCTATAAAAGCTATGCTCTTTTTCTCCTGGACACAATGCCGTCATACATGAAAGCACATTACCTGAGAAAAATAGACAAATTCATGGAATACTGGAAAAGGCATGGCTTTGAAGTCGACATTCCCCAGACCGCCAGCCCTCAGCTGGAAGCACAACATAAAGCACCTTCCTGGCGGCGCATTTGTAAGGTATTGCTCAAAAACGATTATTGGTGCAGGGGATTGTCTTTTACCCAGACGAAAGGAGAAATGGAAAAACAATTGAATATTTTTTTACGAACACCACATTACATATATGATAACACAGATACTGGAGCAAAATAGGCATGCCCCTTTTGAAAAAAAGGTGGATATTTTTAACATGATCACCCAACAACTATATGAATTTATCGGTTTAGAGCATCCCGCCCTAAACGTTCAGCTTATCCCTATAGATCGAGTAGAAGGCAACGATTACAACCCTAATAAAGTTGCTCCACCAGAAATGAGATTATTGGAGCTCTCCATACGAAAAGATGGATTGACAATGCCCATAGTAGTAGCTACCGAACAGAAAGAAAAAAACTGGGTAGTCGTAGACGGTTTCCATCGCACTATTGTGTGCAAGAATAATGCTGTGATCAAAGAAGGGTTGAAAGGTTATTTGCCAGTTTCGCGTCTGAATAAGACCATTGAAAACCGTGTAGCTTCTACCGTAAGACATAATATGGCACGTGGTACGCATCAGGTGGAATTGTCTGCCGAGCTGGTGACCTTTCTTAAAAGAAATGATTGGTCCAATACCCGGATCGGAGAAGAACTGGGTATGGACTCCGATGAAGTATTGAGACTAAAGCAGATTACCGGTCTGGCAGAAGCCTTCCAGGACAAGGAATTTTCCAAATCCTGGGAAATATAAGTGGATTGGGAAGACAGATCATTAGTAAAACAACCTTAGATAGGTTTGCTATCTTATTTCACCACCGGTACCAGGTGGTTTATCGCGTTGATTCCAGTCAAGATATTTTCCCTCGTTTATTCTGGCGAAGGTATTGACGTCTTGCGCCAACAGGCGGACAAAATAGGCATCATACCATCTGGAAGAAAGCTCAGGCTTTAATTTACAATAGGAATATTTTCTCAAAATCTGTTTTATAGTTAAGGATGTAAATATGGCTGATAACCCTTATGTAGGCAGCTTATTTTGACCTTTAAATATATAACAGTATGATTAACAGAAAATTTTTTGCAGTAGTTCTGGCGATGGCCATTACCTATACTTCTGTAGCAGGGGCGTCGGTTCAACAACCACAACAGGGAAAGCCGAAAAAGGACACGAGTTGGAAACCTGGCAGTAAGAAAGGTGGTGAATTGCATCAGCCTCCGGTAAAAAGTAAAAAAGACTCTACTAGTAAACCCAGGAAGAAGCAGTAGTTTTTAGAATGGCGGAATAATAACGGTCTGTTGCAACTGTGACGGGCCTTTTTGCTGTTGAATGAACACAAAGCAACTCTTCAAAAAAATACAAACAAATGGAGGGATAGAAAAAAATATCCGTCTATAACGTGTAGCACCTGTTCTGTACTGTTTACCGCTGCCTGGTTCTTTCAATTCTACCAATGACGGGTAGGACGTTACGATTCATTCTAAACTCATTCATGTGGTGGCAGAAGACCTTTATAAGCAATTCAAATCTGCATTTGAACAATATTATGCTCCACTTTGTAAATACACATTTAATTTCACAAAGCAGCAGCATGCTTGTGAAGACATAGTGCAGGAAGTATTTGTAAGAATCTGGGGGAATCCTCCCGATTTGGTGTGGACTGGTATCATGCGATATTATTTATTTACTGCTGTTCGTAACAATTGTATTACTTATTTACGCAACCTGCAGCGTCTACCAACTTATTGTCCTGTCCGATCATCAACTCGTAGTCCTTTTCTTTTTTAACATTTATAGGAAAATGATAGTCTTTCTTATTTTATTGTACAGGAGGAGGTAGCCATGAAGAAAATGCCTACAAAAATAGAAGAAATTATTATTAAAGAACTCCAGGATGGACTGCAGATGGCTGAGCACAGGTTGCTTGAACGGTGGCGACAGCAATCCTGGGAGAATGATCATGAATTCCTGCAAATACTTAAGATCTGGAATCTATGCAACACATTATTATTGACCAATAGTAAACCGATAAATAGATATTTTGATACAGCCCGTGCCTGGGAAAAGATAAACATGCTAATCCTTGATACAGTTAAACCTGAATTAGACTTAGCTCGAAACTTCACCTCGCGGCCAGCAGGCAGGCGGGTGCCAATACCTAAAGCAGTACTTGCCATGGCAGCCTGCGTGGCGGCCATTCTGCTTGCCGGGTGGTGGCCCAGTCTCGAACCATCCCCGGATTTACAAACCGTCACTGCTGAAAAAGCCAGCCGCTATCTCATCCTGCCCGATGGTACTAATGTCCGGCTTCGCAAAGGAGCTACCATCCGCTTTCCCAAGACTTTTCTTCGTAACAAACGCAGGGTACTACTTTCCGGAGAAGCCTTCTTCGACGTGAAATCATCGGTATATCATCCATTTCGCATCCAAATGGCCAGGTCCACCATTGAAGTACTCGGCACATCATTTCTTGCCAGCGCCAACGCTCAATCTGACCGGGTAGTGTTGATCGCAGGCAAAATATTGCTGGTACCCAAACAGGATCCGCAAAAGCAATGCATTCTCCTCCCCAGCCAGGAGCTATTACTTACCGACAATAATTTGGAGGTAAAAACCATCAGTGACTCCACCCGTTGTTTTGGGGAACCTGATACTCTCAGTTTCTCAAAGACACCTTTGAAACAGGTTGTCCAGGAGATTTCATGGCATTTTGGAACACCTATTGTCTTAGCTGGCAGCCTGCTACCTAAATCCGAAGAGATTACTGTAACGGCAACCTTCGGTAAACAGACACTTACGCAGGTATTGGGTGAATTAACACTACTTACCGGACTGCATTGCCGCCGCCAGCAGGGCACTGTTATTTTATATTAATCCATATAGGGCTCATACAGCGTTGTGATGTACATATTAACTCAAAAATCACTGGCGGCGAATCACCGTCCAGGGGATATTTTGTATTTAATGGATTTAAACAAGGTATCTTCCTCACCTTTCTATTCTTTTTAAGCGCTGCCAGTATGAAAGTACATGCGCAGCTACTACAAAGGAAATTGAGTCTTCCGGCCATAAGTGGGCCAATCTCGACTATCCTCGATAAAATAAGCGATTATAGTGGTATTATAATCGAGTATTCTCCTTACTATATCCATGCAGACAGCGTAGTAACTGCTGGCCAAGGGAAATACAGCCTTGGTGCTCTTCTTTTTAAACTGCTGGCCCGGCAAAAAGTCCGTATAGAAGAAAGAAATAATAAAATCATTCTGGTGCCCTCAGATTTGGATTTATCTGAGGTAACTTCACCGCGATATCCGCTTTACGGCTTTACGATAGAAGAAGGCAGTCGGGAAGCCATACCCTATGCCATCGTTAGGGATCTGGAATCCGGACAAATATGTCAATCCAACAGGTTCGGATACTACAATTTAAATCTGATGGCTGGCAAACATTACATATTGGTAAAGCGAATAGGACATCCAGGCCGAACAGTGGTAGCATCTGTCTTTGCTGCTACAAAACAGGATCTGATCATCCCCCCCGTGTTGCTACCTGAGGTGAAAGTGGGTGCAAATAGTATGTTACCAAAGGATGGAGGTTCCAGGGTAGAAAAGTACCTTTCCGGGGCGTACAATAATTTCCTGGGAGAAAGTGATCCTGTCCGGTCATTAAACCTGCTACCTGGCAATACAGAAGCGCAAGAAACCACCGGTAAGCTCATTGTAAGAGGTGGAGATCCTGATCAAAATATTTTCCTTCTGGATGGTAACCAGGTATTTAATCCAAGCCACCTGCTTGGAGAAATCTCCGTTATTAGTGCAAACTCCGTCAGCTCTATCCGACAGTTTAAAAATGACTTCCCCAGCCGGTTTGATGGCGCCCTATCCTCCTTTACAGAAGTGAGTACCAGGGAAGGGAATATGAGTAAATGGGGAGGGGAAGCGCAAGTCGGCCAGCTGGCCGGCTCCCTGGCAATAAACGGTCCGTTGATAAAGCAACGTACTACGCTCATGACTTCGATACGTCATAGCTGGTCTAATCCATTACTAAACATCCTGGATGATGATTACCGGCTCCGGTTTTATGACATCCATTTCAAAATAACCCACCTCATTGACCAGAAAAATAAACTAATGATTAGTGGCTACATGGGTAAGGACCGACTGAACCTGCGACAATATGATTATCAGAACCTGCAGGTGTGGGGTAATAAGATGGCAACTGTTAACTGGAATCATTTGATAGGCACCAGGTCATTTGTAAACACGATCCTCAATGTGAGTAGATATAGTAATCTGGCAGGAATGAAATTTTCCCTGTCAGGTGATTCCACGGGACAGCAAAGTAGTAAGGTCTTTAATAACTTCGCCTCCATAGAAAAGTATGAGGGTAAATCTCAATTTGAATTGAATACCAGTACGAACATGCAGTTTCGTTTTGGTGGGAAGGCTGCCTACACAATCATCCACCCCTTCAGCACTAATATATCGCCTGAATTCAGGGAAGAGATTGATTACTATAAACCGATGAAACCATTAAGATTCAAGGAGTTTTCTTTATACGTTGAAAGCGAATTCCATATTGGTAACGTTTTACTCTTCAGGCCAGGAGTAAATTTCAGCGCCTACAAATTCAGAGATTACCACAACAATGCAGTTCAACCAAGATTTTTTGCCTCATTAATGATCAGCAAACGCCAGCAGATCTTCCTCTCCTACTCCAGGATGACCCAATACTTACACCAGGTATCAAGCCCCTTCCTAGGTATAAACAGTGAATGTTGGGTGCCCAGTACTAAGCTATTGCGGCCAGCAGAAAGTGACATGCTGAATATGGGCTATCATTTCAGCGACAAAAAAGGTACTTCTTTGTCAGCGGAGGTCTACTACAAGCAAATGAAAAATATCACCAATTTCGCAGAGCGAGGTAATATTTTTTTTGATGAAAATTCATGGGAAAGAGACATCCGGGCTGGTAAAGGATGGAGTTATGGCACCGAGTTGCTTGGCATAAAGAAAATCGATAAATGGCAACTTCAATTATCCTATGCTCTATCCTGGAGCCAGCGTCAGTTTATTGGTATCAACGAGGGTAAAAGATATCCCTTTCGCTATGACAGGCGCCATAACCTGAATGTGACCGTCAACTTTAACCCGGTGAGAAAACTTGACCTGAGTCTCGTATGGTACTTCAGCTCAGGTGACTGGCTGCCATTGCCTCCTGAGATAAAACCCGACTTCAATAGGCCTGCTTCCGGAGCAGCAGGCAACACGGATCCGGATAGCGGAAATGCTTTTATTTTTGAGAGGTCATCTTATGTTTTTAAGCGCACTCCAGGCTATCACCGCCTTAACATTAATGCTAACTACTCGTTTCTTTCCGGCCGCCAGCTAAGGCATAAGATATCAGCGGGGGTATATAATGCTTATCGGGCAGACCGTAAATACCTGATGGATATATGGAATTTGGAGAATGATGATTATAACACCACTTTCTCAGCAAACCGGATTTTTAATTTCACTTTCTATTTGGCATATGGTATCAAATTTTAATTTTTATATGGTTGTAGGAACTTTTCACCAGGTTTCGTTTTAAGTAATGAGGAAGGGATATCTCCGATTACGCTTAATACCCAGCCCTTCCTACCCAGATATCGGTATGGTAAAACCTACATTGCTCACACTAAGGTGCCACATCTGTGGTACCTTTTTTTGTAAGTAAGCAGGAAGTTTGGACAACGTTGTGTTATTAATAATAGATTGCGACCAGATTGCACCGGAGTTCAACTCGTTCCGGTTGTAGGATCATATTTGCGATAAGCCGCTGATTAAAAAATGACCTGCCTAAATCGTGCTTGCATTTTTTGATGCTCCTAGCACAGGTCTTGTTTATATTTAATACCACTTTTCTATAAGCCTAAGGCAGAAAGAGAAAGCCTGTTTTCTGTTTGGAAATAAATGCTATTTGTTAAAGAACTGTTTAATCTTCCACCTGCAATAGGAACCTGCACTGATCTAATGTTATTACGGTAATAACCAGCTGTCAAGCTGGTTCGTGCAATTTTCTAATAAAAATCTAATATGTCATGAAAAAAAACAATAACCTGGTGATAGCAGTATTCCTGTTAGCAATACCGATTGTTTTCACGACTGCCTGTAGCAAAAAGAAGGATAATAATACAAAGACAACCATTAAAAGTGCTCAGCTGCAAATAGTTCATGCTACACCAAAGGTGGGAGAACTGCAGTTAGAAGTAGATGGGAAAAAGACTCCCCATAAAGTCCGGTATTTAAACACTTCTAAGCCATATGCTGTCATTCAGACAGGAAATGCCGCCGCCATAACATTTTTAACAGCCAGTAAGTATCACAACATTGCTCGATATCCCCAGTTTTAAACTGGATGATCAGAGGCCTCTTTCCCTTTACCTGAGAGGCCTTTCCGGCGCTGCAACAGGTTCAGGAAATGAATTGGGGCTACAGTCCTGGCAGCACAAATAAAAAAGATTACCAAACATAAGGAATGGTTAATATGGCAATTAAAATCAGCAGCATGAAATTAGTCTTAGGATTATGGAGCTCACTATTATTATTATCCTGCAGTCATCAAAGGGCCCAGACAGCCAATAGTAACTATGAATTGCGAGGCGACACCATTATCGTCTCGGCTAAGTCTGCCTTAGCCACTAAGATTAAAGTAGATACCCTGGCTGAAGAATTATATAGAGGAACCATAAAGATCCCAGGCATTGTAAAAGCCATTCCGAATCAATACGCGGAAGTTGCTTCTCCTTTTGCCGGCAGGATTGTAAAATCCTATATGCGGCTGGGGATGAAAGTAAAAGCGGGAAGTCCTTTGTTTGAAATTAGCTCCCAGGGTTTTATGGATGCCCAGAAGGTTTTTTTCCAACAGAAGGCGCAGCTTCTGCTGGCTGAAAAAGTGTATAGGCGACAACAGGATTTACTTACACATGGAGTCAGTTCACAAAAGGAATATGACGAAGCACTGACCAGCTATAACGTGGCAAAACAAGAGTTTGATAATGCTGCCAATGGCATCAGGGTGTTTAATGCTGACCCGGGACATATGATCCTGGGTCAGCCACTGGTCGTTACAGCCCCAATAGCCGGAGAGATCATCGCCAACAGGATTGTTGTGGGACAGTTTATTAAGATGGAGGAACCCAGCGTTGCTACTGTGGCAGAGTTATCTACCATATGGGTAGCCGCCCAGGTGAAGGAAAAAGACCTGCCGGCCTTAAGGTCAGTAAACGACTGCGAAATTTCCGGGGTAGGGTTTCCAGATACCAGCATGAGGGGCAGGATATACCACATAGGAGACCAGGTAGACGAACAAACTCATAGTATACCGGTACTGGTTGCATGCAGTAATCCATTGCATCTTCTAAAGCCGGGGATGTTTGTAACCGTTGATTTTAAACCCTCCGCTATCAGTTCAATATTAATCCCCCAGCGGGCAATATTACAAACCCGAAATGATCACGTTGTTTTCAGGCAAATCAAGCGGGGAACCTACTTGCGTCAGGTGATCCAGGTAACTAATACGGAGACAGGTAAGATGCTGGTCAGAAGAGGCCTTGTAAAAAATGATCTCATTATCACTGACGGGGCCTATTACTTTTCCGGCATCAAATAATCATCAACTTAAAATCCTGAAATGACAAAGTTACTCCTCAACGTTATCAAAAAACGTGGGTTACTGATAGTATTATTCCTACTGCTTTCCATTTTTGGCTATTATTCCTGGAAACAACTAGCCATCGAAGCATATCCGGACGTGGCTGATGTAAGCGTACAGGTAATCACTCAGGTACCCGGCCTGGCAGCCGAGGAAATGGAGCAGCAGATCACCATCCCGCTTGAAAGGGCGCTCAACGCTGTCCCTGGCCTTCAGATCATGCGCAGCAAAAGCACTTTTGGCCTTTCCATTGTGACGGTGGTTTTCCGGGATGGTACAGAAGACTATTGGGCCAGGCAACGGATCACAGAAAGACTAAATACAGTCAACCTGCCTTATGACGCCAAACCTGCACTCGACCCCTTAACCACTCCCATTGGTGAGATCTTCCGCTATATTATTGAGAGTGACAGCCTTGACTTAAGAGCGCTCACTGACCTGCAATTCTGGATGATCATTCCTCGTATCAAACAAGAAATGGGCGTAACTAATGTGACAAATTTTGGAGGGATCACTACCCAATATCAGATTGAACTCCAGCCCGGAAAGCTGGAACAGTACCATATCTCCTTAGCAGAGATCAGGTCAGCTATCGCAAACAATAACGCCAATGCCGGGGGCAGTATCATCAGCCAGGGAGATTTTGGGTATGTTGTCAGGGGGATAGGGCTCGTCAAAACATTGGAAGGACTGGGTGATCTGGTGGTAAAAACAGTGAATGGAGTACCTGTTTTCCTAAAAGATGTTGGGGAGTTAAAATACGGCACCCTGGAGAAGAAGGGTGTACTGGGATTCACTGACAGGAAGACCAACTATAGCGAAAGCGTTGAAGGAGTGGTACAACTGCTGAAGGGAGAAAACCCTTCGGAAGTATTGAAAGGAGTTTATCGGGCAATAGATGACCTGAATAATAACCTGCTTCCCAAATCTGTCCGTATTCGCCCCTATATGGACAGGGCCGATCTGGTGGATACAACCTTACATACCGTATCCTATACGTTGCTTGAGGGAATGGGACTGGTACTCCTGGTTCTGATCGTCTTTATAGGCAACTGGCGGGGAGCATTTATCGTAGCCCTCACCATTCCGCTCGCCTTACTCATCGCTTTTATCCTCATGCACTTCACCAATATCCCCGCCAATTTACTATCGCTTGGCGCTATTGACTTCGGGATCATTGTAGATGGTGCTATTGTAATGATGGAGACCATTCTTAAAAAAAGAGAGGAGCAGCCCCAGGCCTCTCTTGAAGAGGGGGCTATTGCCCAGCAGGCAGCCCTGGTGGCTAAGCCCATATTCTTTGGCACTATCATTATTATTACCGCTTACCTGCCCCTGTTTGCATTTGAAAGGGTGGAACGTAAACTGTTCACACCTATGGCATTTACAGTGGGGTTTGCGTTACTCGGTGCCCTGATCGTAGCGCTGGCACTAATTCCTGGGCTGGCCTATGCCGTTTACCGGAAACCAAGGAAACTGTATCACAATAAATGGCTGGAGAAATTATCACTGGCCTATCAGCACAGGATCAACAAAATAATGCAACGTCCCCGAAGGGTGCTTGCCCCACTCGTGCTGGTGTTGGCAGGAGCCATCCTATTATCATTACTGGTGGGTAAAGATTTTCTGCCTTCGCTGGATGAGGGTTCCATCTGGCTACAGGTGCAGCTTCCACCCGGAGGATCACTCCAAAAGTCGAAAGAAATGAGTGATACGCTCAGAGCTCGTACCATGAAATATCCGGAGGTACAATACATGATGGTGCATGCAGGCCGAAATGATGACGGCACAGATCCCTGGTCTGCAGCTCACTTTGAATGCATGGTGGGGCTGAAGCCCTACAAGGAATGGCCGGCGGGGAAAAAGAAATCTGACCTGATTGGAGAACTCTCGGAAGAATATGCCTCCATGCCTGGTTACGTAGTAGGGTTCAGCCAGCCGATGATTGACAATGTGATGGACAGGATATCAGGAGCACATAGCGAATTAGTACTAAAGGTTTATGGGGACGACTACGCGGAAACAAGAAGGATTGCTGAGCAGGCACTTTCTGTGCTACAGAATGTGCCCGGGGCAGTGGATCTTGCGTTGGACCAAGAACCTCCCTCGCCCCAATTACAGATAAAAGTAGACCGGAATGCCGTTGCCCGATACGGGCTAAATATGAGTGACCTGGCCGAGCTGATTGAAGTGGCTATAGGAGGAAAGGCTATTTCCCAGGTATTTTCTGGCAACAAGGTATATGACGTGATTTGCCGCTACGATGAAAGCAGCCGGAGCACGCCGGAAAAAATTGCTGGCCTGATGCTCCACACGTCAACCGGGGCCAGCATCCCACTGTCACAGGTTGCGGCCATCAGTACCACCACCGGTGAAGGTATTATCACGCGGGAAATGAATAAAAGACACCTGACAGTAAAACTAAACCTGCGCGGAATCGATCTTTCTTCCTTTATGAAACAAGCGACGGCAGACATCGAGAAGAAAGTAGCATATGACCATGCAAAATACAGGATCGAATGGGGTGGACAATTTGAAAATCAGCACAGGGCTTATGCCAAACTTGCGATCGTAGTACCCATTACCCTTGCTGTCATGTTCCTTTTACTCTATGGCAGTTTTGGCCGGTTCCGTCAGGCTGGTCTGATACTAAGCATTGTTCCGCTCGCATTGTTCGGTGGCATGCTGGCTTTAAATATACGGGGCATGACCCTGAATGTATCCTCCGCCGTCGGCTTTATCGCCCTTTTTGGTGTAGCTATTCAAAACGGGGTCATCATGATTTCAGATATCAATTACAGACGCCGCAAACAAATGCCGTTATTGGATGCTGTCACAACAGGTGCGGTAAACAGGTTTCGCCCGGTACTGATGACTGCCACCGTTGCTACACTGGGCCTGTTACCCGCCTCACTGGCCACTGGTATCGGGTCGGATGTACAACGCCCGCTGGCCACCGTCATTGTTTATGGTCTGCTGGTAGCCACAACAATCACTTTGTTTGTATTACCTGCACTTTATTACCTGATAGAAAAAAAATGGGGAACGAATGATTATGGCACAACAGCTGAAATTTAACCTTTTATCGATCCTGCTCATCCTGGCAGCTGCTGAAGCAGGGGCACAACAGGATACTACTGCAAAGCAGACCGACATCAGTTATGCCCTATTTCTTACTAAAGTTAGCCAGGGTAACCTGGCTTATGCCGCAGAGAAGTTCAATATAAACCTGGCGCGAGCTGGCGTGGAGGCAGCAAAGGTCTTTCCTGATCCGGTTATCTCCTTAGGTGCTAACGATAATGGGCAGAAGCGAATGAAAATGGGATATGGTATCAATACAGGGATGAGCTGGGTGATGGAGCTGGGGGGAAAAAGAAAGGCCCGGTACAAGGTCGCTGACAGCCAGCTGCAGCAGGCAGACCTCCTGTTAAGCGATTACTTTCGTAATCTGCGGGCAACTGCCACGCAGGCCTATCTCCAGGCGATCTTGCAACGACAATTGCTGCAGATATCTATGGAATCATATACCAGTCTTGCCAAACTGGCTGCATTTGACAGCCTGAGATTTAAGCTGGGGCAGATTGCCGAGATTAATGCCAGGCAGAGCAAAATCGAGGCCGGAATGATGTTAAACAAGGTATATCAACAACAATCCAGTCTGCAGGAATCTCTTATTGGATTAAGGATGCTGATGGGTAACCGGTCCGATACTTTATTTACGCCCGATAGTTCAGCCCTGACATTTGATCGGCATTTTGATCTCAGACAACTGATCAGTGATGCTACGAGTAACAGGTCCGATGTGCTGGCGGCACAAAAAAATATCGACATAGCCCGCAATAGAGTGGAGTTGGCAAAGGCTAACCGTATAATGGACCTGGGATTAAATGTTGGATTAACTGGTAATTCTGTAGTTACTAACCAGGTTTCACCAACACCGTCAACCACAGTTGTTTCAGCTGGAATATCCATGCCATTAAAGCTTTCTAATAAATATAAAGGTGAACTCATGATGGCAAATTACGCCCAGTTACAATCCGAAACCTGGTACGAGCAAGCCAAACTGAATGTTCAGTCGCAGATCACCACGGCTTACCAGCAGTATTTATCCGCCGGCAGGCAAGTATTCCAGTTTCGCTCTGGTCTGCTGGAACAGGCAAAAAAGAGCCTGGACGGGAAGATATATAGCTATGAGCGCGGCGAGACGACGCTACTGGAAGTACTCAATGCACAGCGAACCTATAATGAGGTACAGGAAAACTACAGCAGAACCTTAAACGCCTATGGTGTTTCGCTATTGGAACTGGAAAGGGCTACAGGTATCTGGGATATTAATTTATAAACATTTTTAGCATGCAACGTATCGTACTGATAACAATTATAATGCTATGGGGTCAGGCCTCTTTTTCGCAACATGCCGAAGAAAGAGGAAAAGTGTATCTCGGCATTAGAGCAGGCTATACCAGGAGTTCATTATTCGGAAAGGATTTGGGCCGCCTGTCAGATGGCGGAGCTGCCTCGTCCCTGGGAGGCTTGTTTGCGGAGATTGTAGCCAACACCCGGCTCTCTAAACATTTTGGGCTGACTTCTTCAATATCTGTCGGACAGAGTGGCGCCAGGCTGCAAATACTGGACAGCAGTGTCAATCAGCCCTATCGCAGTAATTTTAAAAGCACCTATCTTACGCTGCAGCCTTTTAGCCCAACTTTATATTTGAAAGGGTTCCGGTTATATGCAGGACCTTACCTGAGTTGTTTATTGAATGCCAGCATAGAACGAAGGGCTGCCGATGGTAGTATTTACAAAGATAAAAGCATTTTTGGGACCCCACTGCTTCCCGGAGGATATCGCCAAAAAATTGATGCGGGCCTCCTCATAGGGCTGGATTATAAGTGTAGTAAAGCCATTTCTGTCGGGATAAAATATAAACGAGGAGCTATTAGCGTGATGGAAGACTCCCGCGTACAATCCCAATGGAAAATTTATAACCAGGAACTATCTATTTCCATCGGTTATAATCTGACCCGTAAATAAAGCATAGTACCTATCAGATGAAAATAACAAGGCCGGCGGCAGGAATACCGCTGGCTGTTTGTTAGTTGTTTGTTGTACCCTGGCATCGGATTGAGAAATAGACTTACGGATTGAGGGAAATATGATATATGGGATGACTATTATTAACACAGCCTATGTGTGTTATTTAATGGGCAATTTGAAGTTCGTCAGCAACGAACAGCATTCGTCATTTTATATCTCGAAAATTAACTGAGTCGATTATTTTTGCTTATTATCACGTCTATAAGCCTTGTTCGAAACTATTTGCTCAAACGACAACGGGTTGCAAAAATGGCCTGCTACTGCTACCAGTAGTGGCCCTATTTCTCTTATATCATTATATCATTTTCACCTGCTGACTTTTCAGGTATCTGGAAATTAAACAAAAGAAAAAGTAAGTTCGGGCAGTATAATGGGGAAACAACTTTGTGGAACTGGGGATCTGAGTACCGAATATGGGCAACCTTTTTTTCATCCCGATATCAGGGGAATGCGTATTTAGTGTAAAACTGGCCCCAAATGGCTTATATATTTCAAATGAGTGCCTGAGCAGGTTTGGGTAATGATGATCCATCATGGCATCATATTGTAGCAGAAATGTGCCTGTGAGATGATATTTTCTCATGATGTTTGCCTACCTTATCACGTCTTCCGTGATCACTTAGCTCCAGTAAACGGATGAAATTGACAATATTGACGGTCTGGACATCAATAGAACCCGTACTTTCTTTGTTCCGCACGAGAGAATACTACTTTTATTTTTTCAACATATCTATCCTTCGTTGCTATTATTGTAAATTCCTTTTGCCTAATGTTTCATAGATAAATAGAGCTGGAGGGTCTTCTCCGCCATTTCCAACGTTTGTGGCTTGATAGCAGGATCTTTCTTCAACATTTCAATAAATTTTTGCTGGTTGCTGATCGCCTGTTCCTTATTTCCTGTCTTATAATATGCCTTGGCCAATGTTACAAAAATTACCTCGTCTTGCGGATCCCAATATGCAGCAGCGTACTTTACCCATTTAAGGGCAAATTCATAATCGGGTTTAAACGCCCCATTGGGTTGTGACGACAAGATGAAAGCGGCAAAGCTGACCTGGTCCTTAGGATGCCATTTCGCTAGCAGTGTGTCGGCGAACTGCCTTGCTTTCTTAGAATCTATATGGCTAAGGAATTCGTATTTCATATTTGCACAATCAGAACGCAAAGCGGGGAAAATAGGAGAAATTTCTTCTACGATCGCTAATGCAGTCTGATAGTCACCGTCCTTCTTCGCCGCCATCATTTTATGAGCAAGAGAATCATACAGCTGGCTTTTGGCTTTTATCTGTTCTTCGACCAGTTTTTTACCGGCTTCGTCGTAACGGCCGTTCACCATGGCACTCAACACATCTCCCACATAATCCGGATGACCATGCCAGGCAATTTTTCCCTGCTGATCAATGATAAAGACGTGAGGTATTCCATTTGCACCAGCCGCCTGCAGCCATGTTTTCTCCATGATATCATCGGGCAAATCAATCGCAACGGCATAATCCATGCGATCGCCCGACCACTTTACAAAGCGTTCCACCTTTAGCAGGAAGTCGGTCTTTTTATCTTCCTTCACATCGAAACTGATCACCTCTACTTTGCCTTTGTAAGTGCGCGCCAACTCTGACAAATGCGGCATGGCCGCCTGGCAAGGCCCGCACCAGGTGGCCCAAAACTCAACAACATATACCTTATCTCGCACAAACTTTGTTACGGGGTTTCCTTTGATCCATTTACACGCCGCTATAGCCGGAGCCGGATCACCAATTTTCAACGAGTCAATAACTGTGACGCTGTCAACAATGCTTGTAGGCAGATTACTTTGTCCGTTCCCGTCTGCCAAGCCAATGGTGAGTAACATCAACATGCATAGGAATATTCTGAAAGTATTATCGAATATCATATTTTATCGTTTTACACAGAATCAGCAATACTGGTTTCTATACATTCATCGATCAGTCACTATAACTTCGGCATCAGTTCCAATTGAATATAATTATCCTCCGCTAGAAATTTACGGGCAGCCTCTTGGGTACTTTGAACGGTAACCCGGTCAAGTCTTGCTTTCAGGTCTGGCGGCGTATCTAATTCAACTCTGTATTTTAAGCGATTAGTAATGATTGACAACCAAAAATTGTTATCACGAAGCTGAAGCTCTCTTTGACGTTCTTCTTCTGACTTGAATTTGACTAAATCTTCTGGTGTGACACCATTAGTTCTAATGATTTTAACCTCTTCCAGCGCAGCATCAACCAATCGGCCTACATTATCCTTGGCGCAGCTAAATGAAATGGTGACGTAATAATGCGCGACCGGATTCTTTTCGAGTGAAAGTGATACTTTTGGACTGTAAACGCCTCCTTCCTTTTCGCGTAACCTCTCTATTATTTTTATCCTTAGAGCCGTTGTCAGTGCATATAACTGATCATCATTTTCCAGGCTAGCATCATAATCCCCATGGATATACAATTGCACCTGTGCCTTATCCTCGATTCCCTGGTAAACAGTTTTTAGTACTCTTCCTCTTGGAGGCCTTATACCTTCGTCTACAAAATTCTGTTTTTTATTTTGAGTAGGTAAGCTGGCGATATAAGTTTCGATAAGCGGTTTGATCTTCTCCATATTCATCGTTCCGACAATAACAAAGATCTGCTCTCCGTTATCTGCAAATCTTGATTTATAGAAAATAAAAGCTTCATCAAGCGATATTTTATCCAAATCCTGAAGCGTCTGAGGCATCCTACGCGGGTGGTAATTATTTAAAACCGCTTCTGCGGTATCCTTAAATACATTATTAGGATCTGAGGCCCGGCCAGCTAACACGACTTTACTGTCGATGATCGTCTTATTAAAAAGATCGGTATCCTTTCGTGGTTCTGTCACAGCAGCATATATGAGTTGGAAAGCCGTTTCAATATCTTTAGGGGCCGCGCTTCCGGAGAAACCCTGATAAAGATCACTTATATACGGACGTGCGTTAGCTGTATTCCCGGCTAGTTTCTTTTGGAGCTGAATTGCACTAAACTTTCCGATTCCACTTTGACTAATAAGACTAACGTTTTTTGCTGACTGATAGTTAGCGTCACCAGCCAATGATATTCCACCTTTTGAAAACGACTGGAAGACAATTTGATCATTTTTAAAATCGGTAGGCTTTAACAGCACTTTTATGCCATTGCTCAATGTCAGTTCTATAACGCCAATTGCAGCCAGTTTCCTTTCTGCAATCACCCTTCCCGGAATTGGCTTTTTTTCAATCAATGGTGCATTCGCGACGGTATTGTCAACATAGGGTTTAATTTCCGGAAATGCGGATTCGACCGCTGTCAATAACTGGCCTTCTGTAGGCAGATCTGATTTTTGCTTCTCAGGCGCCCTTACTATAATGATCTGATTATCTTTGGTGATCAAAGTTTTGGCCAGCGCATTGACTTGTCTGAGTGTGATGGATGCGAGGTCTCGTTTAATTTGTTCGTAATCAAATTCTACGGAAGGGATACTTTCTCCGGTCAGAAAATTGTTCAGATACCGATTTACAAATTCTACTGAAGGTATTTTATTTTTCTCTTTAAAGTACTGCTCATTCTGGGACGCTATATTTTTCTTTACAACATCCAATTCTGACTGTAAAAAACCAAATTTGGCCATTCGGTTATTTTCAGCAAGGCTAGCACTTAATGCGGAAAGCATCGTGCTTGCAGAATTAGAAGCTACTATGGTTTGAAAAGCGTACGTATTTGTCACCAATCCTTCCTGGTAGGGGCCAAAATTGCTCTTGGCAATTATGAATGGCGCGTCCGGTTTGCTAAGGATGTCCTGCAAACGTGCTTCTAGCATATCGTTGATCATGTCGTACATTAGGCTTTTCTTATAATCTTCGGTTGTTTTATTAGCATGATGGGGATGTTTGTAGATAACCATAGCAAGATTATAAGCCTGCTCAGGATCAGTAACGATCTTTACCAGTGGGGTTTTATTTACCGGGAGATTATATTCCAAGCGGGGTTTCGCGTTGGCCGGATTTTTGAGAAACGAAAAATTCGCTCTAATCAGCCATTCCACCTGGTCTACATCAAAGTCACCTACTGCGATTACAGCCTGAAGATTAGGCCGGTACCAGTCATGATAAAATGACCTAATTTTGTCATAAGTGAAATTTTTGAGGATATCAATCTTGCCAATCGGAATTCGTTCGGCATATCGAGAATTGTTTAATAACAAGGGCATCAGTTGCTTGCTCATGCGATCTGATGCGTTTTTTCCACGCTGACGATCCTCTTCTATAATCACGCCACGCTCGGCATCAATTTCCCTCGCATCCATTGACTGTTTACCAGCCCAATTAGCAAGGATCTTAAAACCAATTGCAAAAAGTGCAGCGCTGTCAGTGGGCATAGGAAGTTGATAAACAGTTTGATTGAACCCTGTGTAAGCGTTTAAATCAGCGCCAAACCGAATGCCAGATTTTTGAAGGTAGTTGATTAATTCGTCTTTGGGAAAATCAGCAGTTCCGTTAAAAGCCATATGTTCGGTGAAATGAGCTAATCCTTGTTGTGCATCATCCTCCATTAGTGACCCAACCCGATTCGCCAGATAAAGTACTGCCCTCTTGCGAGGCTCAATATTTCGTCTAATATAATAGGTTAGTCCATTGGCAAGTTTTCCAATTCTGACACTGGGGTCGTTGGGAATGATCTCATTAGTCCCCGACATTGGTACGGCAGAAACTAATATGTGTGTTTTTCTTTGCTGGCAGTAGGCGATATTATTTATAGCGGCTACTGCAATTGCAAATACAGCGCATTGCGAAATATACTTTTTCATATAGTTGATTCTCCGTAATTAATTTCGATTGTACTAAGCTTAAAACATTATTAATTATTCCCATTAATAAGCAATCATTTTTTTGTAAAGGGAAGTACACACCGCTCGTTATCTTGCATCTGCGCAAGAGAAAACAGCTTTTATTCTTTTGCACATATTTATCTTTCACTGCTATGATTATAAATTCATTTTGCCTAATGCTTCATTGATGAATAGAATTGGAGGGCCTCCCCTACCAGCTCCAGCAATTTGGGAGAATGAGATGGATCGCTACTTATCATTTGAATATATTTACAATTTGGGATCCATCGCCTGGCTAATTTTGTCAGCCATTAATTTCAGATGTGCTCTGCTTGCCTCATCCGGGAAAGAAGCAATGGACGCCTGAATTTCCTTCTTCAGAGCTACAAGATTTGGATGAATCACTATCAGCAATTCTGCTGAAGACGTCGGTGCCTGCATTTGCGACATCTCAATCGCCTGGCCAATTGCTGCCGCTCCTTTGGGCTCTCCTGGTTTTACAATTCGAGATAAAATGTCAACGTAAGTGTTCTGTAACGCCCTCCGATAAGGATCAATCGCTTTATGCGTCCATAATTCTGCCCAGAGGCTTTGCTTTAGATGTTGCAAGAATTCTTCAAGGGTGTAGACATCCCTGGATCCATAACGATTCGTTGTCTTAACCAATAAATTCATCCTCAAATTTGACATTAGATTACTTAATAGCTTAGTGCCCGTCTCGGTTACTGTCGATCCGCTAACAAAACTCTCCACCTTACTGGTAATTATCTGGTTGTCTAACCAAGCTGGCTTGGTAAACACCTGTCTATTCAGCCATTCCATGGCTTGACGTTGTATTTTTTTCGGAACAGGCGTATAGAGATCGCCTTTTTGTTCTACAGTTTTTACCTCCAGATAGTAACCGCCAATGTTAGTAGTCACATGGGTCGCATAGCGCGAATACTGAGAGACCAGCTCCTTGTACATGGCTTTTAAATCACCGTATCCGTCATTGGGTTTACGCGTCCACTCAGGAAGATGCGGAAGAATACGCTTTAGGTTCTCTATGCCATAATTGCTCGCCTTCATAGCGTTATCACCAAGATCTTCGTTTTGACATCTGGGGTCGAACGCAACGAACAACGATTGTGGTCCGTACCATAGCCTATGATTATGAGAGAGGCTGTCAATTATCCATTTATTTAAAAATGCCTCTTCGTCCTTAGGCGTTTTTATTCCTCTAAATAATCTATAGCCAAACTCAATTGCCCATTTATCATAGTCATTAATTCTGGGAAAAACTCCCGCCTCACTGACATTGTCCTCCGGCTGAGCTACATAATTGAACCTGGCATAATCCATAATCGATGGGGTATGACCATGAGCCTCCACCCATCTTTTGCTTCTTAAACTATCTACAGGTACTGTGGAGCTGGCCCCGAAATTATGCATTAGTCCAAGTGCATGACCTACTTCGTGCGATGAAACAAAGCGTATCAATTGGCCCATTAATTCATCGTCGAATACCATTTTCCTTGCCCTTGGATCAATAGCGCCGGCCTGGATCATGTACCAGTTATGAATCAGGCTCATCACATTGTGATACCAATTGATATGAGACTCCAAAATTTCCCCGCTCCTTGGATCTTTTATGCTTGGCCCTTCAGCATTAGCCACGGAGGACGGCTTATATACTATAGCAGAGTGGGAAGCGTCTTCTATACTCCAGGTGCTATCATCCAATGGTGCCTCTTTCGCTTCAATTGCATTCTTAAACCCTGCCTTTTCGAAGGCACAGTTCCAATCATTGACCCCCTGAGCCAGGTAGGGAATCCACTTTCTTGGTGTTGTTGGGTCAATGTAAAAAACAATTTTCTTTTTAGGCTCTACTAATTCACCTCGAAAATATCTTGACGTATCCTCATCTTTCGGTTCGAGGCGCCACCGGGCCAAATAATAAGTTTTGCCCACGCCTTGAGGATTTGCATCAAAATCCACGAAGCCTGTTGATAAAAACCCGACCCTCGAATCAGCAAGACGTGCAAGCATAGGTACTTTTGGAAGAAGCACGAGTGAGTTATTCATTTCGAAAGTTAGGGGATCGCTTGAGGGAGGGGTTGGCAAATATGTCTTAACTGTCCTTATCTCGACATTTCCCGGAAATGTTTTGATATATTCAGTATAAGATCTGTCTCGAGCCAATGCAGTCAATCTCAACGCGATTTTCTCGTTTTGTGAAAACGAAAAAATACTCTGTTCGTCTACAAATATACCAGTTACGTCAATGACGCTAGCAGGCCATATCTTGTTATATGCCTTTATTGGAAAATCAGCAATTATAGGCTGAACGTTAGATTTGGCTACAGATCTAAGTAAGCCATTTCCTGATGTATCGCCCGCATGAATCGTATGTGATATCCCCCTTACAAATATCTTATCATTAGGCCCTTTTTCAAATTCAATTTCGCGCTCATCAACTTCATCGCCAGCATAGTACCCGCCACCACTGTCTCCGTATTCGCCCATGCCCGAAACCTGACCAGGAGACTTTGCAATGCGTGAGACCAATAACAGCTCCCGGCCAAGTAAACTATCGGGAATTTCCCAATAATATTTCTCATCAATCTTATGCACGTTGATCATGCCTTTCTGAGTAACAGCCTTATCAGTTATTACCCTTTCATACGGCTCAACCGACCCTTTGGTCCCGTCTTGAGTTGTTTTTTTTGTTAAGGCGGTATCGGCGGATACCTTTACCTTTCGTCCATGACCAACGGGTTGTTGACCAAAACATGGTAACATAATCATCGCCGCTCCGACTAAAAAGATCGCTTTCATTTAATTGTTTATTTTTTCCTATCAATAATTTATCAATCGAGACTCTACTCAGCGACCATACAGCGGTAGTGTCTCCGAGTAGTGCTTAATAAAGTGTTACTTTGACCTGATTTTTATCTATTACTGTGGATAACCTGGGTTTTGTGTGAGATTAGTGTTATTTCGCCGATCTGCCTGCGGAATAGGGAGCAAAATATTAGTAGATTTCCAACCGGGCTTAATCAGTGAAAGGACATCGTCTGCTCTGGTCTTGTCGGCCGCCACCAGACTAGGCCATCGTTTAAGATCGAACCACCGGTGCGCCCATTCACAAAAAAGTTCCACTCGGCGTTCCTGTTCAATTGCTGTCATTGCCGAAATCTTGTCGACTACCACCGCGTCAGGTAATCCCGCCCGATTTCTTATGACATTTATATCTGATTGGGCTCCATTGAAATTACCTTGCTGAGCCCGCGCTTCAGCACGGATCAGATATTGTTCGGCCAATCGCAAAACCGAATAATGCTCATCGTTGAGCGAATCAGCAAGACCAAACTGACGCCTATATTTGTAAGGTGCCCCTTTACCCGTAGATGTAATAATAACCCAATTGGCCAATCGTTGGTCCTTGGGTTCAAAACTATTTATCAGGTTGGGTTGTAGGAAATAATATAGAAAAAGACCGGCGATTGGTGCCAGGATAGGATCGTTAATGTAGGACGCATAATCACCTACAAACATATTACCCTCAGTAGTATTCCCTCTGGCGTCATTAACCCATTCAAGTATCGACTCTGTTTGATTTTTCTTGAATACCATTTTGATTGAACCAGCAGGCAACAGCGAATATAGTGCATTGCCCAGGAGCGCACTGGAGGTCGCTTCAGCATCAGCCCAATCCTTTTGATAGAGATAGACTCTGGCAAGCAAAGCTGCAGCTGCCCACTTGTTCGCCCTCACCCGATTCCCCCCGGAAATGCTATAATCTGCCCGAAGACTGTCCATAGCACCAATTAAGTCAGTCTTAATCTGCGTATAGACTGAGTCAACTGACGTCCGCGGAAGATACGCTGTAATGTTTTTATCGGTTGATGTGATAGCCGGTACTGGTCCAAAGAAATTAACCAGGTAAAAATGACTAAACGCACGAAAAAACATAGCCTCGCCAATAATTTGCTTTTTATAGGACGGCGACATCCCGGTGGAAGCTTTTGAATTTTCAATTATACTGTTGCATTGATAAATAATTTTATAAAAATCATCCCAAAAACTCTTCACGCTGCTGTTAGTGGTGTTGATCTGATTGTTCATAAATTGATTATCAAAATCCGATTGATTCAAATATGTCAGCTCATCCGATGCAAAACCTCCCAGTCGTGTTACGTTTACATTAAAAGATGAGTAGACTGTTGCCATGTTGATATATAAACCATTTATTGCACTTTGTGCATTCTGGTCGTTCGCAAAAATATCGCTTGTCAAAATCTGTGTTTTGAATTCCGGTTCTAAGTACTTTTTGCACGCAACCAGTAAAAAAACCAGGCTCAATAGCAGGACCGTGCTACTCCAACGAAAAGCTATATTGATTAATTTATTTTGCATTGCTGAATTTTTAAAATGAATATTGAATACCGAAATTGATCCTCAGTAAAGGAGGAACCGCGCTCGCACCGGATTCCGGATCAAAGCCATCATATTTAGAGATCACAAAAAGATTTTGTGCCTGGATATAAGCCCTCAATGCACTAGCATGTAATGATTTGACAACTTTTCCGGTGAAATTATAAGACAGCGCGGCGTTCGTCATTCTAACAAAAGAGGCGTCCTGTATTAGTTTATCGCTGCTCGTTATAAAGAAGGCATATTGAGGAACAAAATTGGACGATATGAACGCCTTACCCAATCCCCACGACTTGATTTGTTCCAGCGCTTTTTCAGGCAAATTGCCTGTTATTCCTACAAAACGCCCAGGCTGGCTAACTGTGCTCAGATATGATTCCTTTTTTGCGCCCACTGTATACTGAAAAGTAAAATCAAGTTGGATGCCTTTGTAGGAGATGGTATTGGTAAGTCCTCCATAGTATTTGGGATCCCGGCTTCCAACATAATAAAGATCCCCCTGACCATAGATAGCCAAGGCAGGTGTTGCGAGATAGGTTGCAGTACTGGTAGGATACCCGTCGTTATTTCCATCCTGATAGGTGGGAAGATTTGTGGCCGGATCGATTCCAGTATAATGGTATTTATAAATTCCGTTAATAGTTTCTCCCACGATCAAACGGTCACTGAATGGAGACTGCTCAACATTGTCATATTTTAGCAGCTTATTATTAGGCAGGGTGATATTGAAGGAGGTATTCCACCTGAAATTATTGTTTTTAATATTAATGCTTGTCAATTCTACTTCCCAGCCCTTGTTTTGTACGACTGCGGCTTTAAGATTTGCGGTATAACTACCAAAACCCGTTTGACCGCTGACAGGGTATTGTACAATTTGATTGAAAGTACGATTTCGGAAATACGACGTCGTTACCAAAAGCCGGTCCTTAAAAAATCCTAGCTCAACAGCAGCATCGATTTTAGAAGTGCTCTCCCAACCAAAATTAGCATTGCTGAGATGGCCTGGTGTAACACCTGCTCCACCATTATAAGTACCTGTAGTAATACCTGTGTAGTAACTTAAATATGAATAGTTATCAACATTGTCAGAACCAACCCAACCGATACTACCCCTAAGCTTGCCAAAGCTTAAGAAGGGAAGGTTATTCCAAAATGACTCATTGGAAAAAATCCAGGCACCTCCGATAGCTCCAAAATTTCCGAATCGATGATCTGCTCCGAACCGGTCAGAACCATCGCGGCGGAACGTTCCGCTTAAAATATATCTGTCGTCCCAATTGTAGCTGGCCCTGCTAAAAAGTGACAAATAATGATAGGCAGTATAACTATTGCTCACAAGGCTCTTACCGGCTAGCACAAGGTTATTTATATAGACATCACTCGGAAAATTATATGCATCTAAATAAAAGGGCATCTGACCAACTGTTTTCATAATAGTGGAACCTGCTACAATATCAAATCTGCCTTTGGACACATGCGTATTATAGGTCAATTGGGGCTCAAAGTTTATTGTCGTATTACGAAACAGATCAACTATATGATGGGAAAACGCTCCACTGTTTGGGTTGGGGTTAAATGCAGACAATGGCTGTACGTTATCATCGCTTGTTTGAACAAGCGTATAACCTAGTGATGCTTTGGCGTCAAGGCCAGGGAGTATATTATATCTAAGAAGTAGATTACTGGTTAACGTCAGTGTGTTACTGGAATAAGTTTGATTCAAGACCCCGTAGGGATTTTGACTCCTCATCCAGTTCAATTTACCCAGACTATCGTACGCTGGAAAATTAGGTACTATCGAATAGGCAAACCCGCCCAATGAATTTGCCCCCGAAGGAAGATTTATTTGAGTTGCATCTACTATTCCTGATAACGAGATGTTAAACTTCCCATCGGTTGATAAATGATTTAATGAGTAGTGAAAATTCTCTTTGTTAGTGCTTCTTGAATCCGGATAAATAGAGGTTTCATTATGGAAATTACCAGATATCAGAAAAGATGTCCCACCTTGGCCTCCGCTAATACTTAAATTCACATCATTTAAATGAGCGATATTTCCGAGTAGTTTTTTTTGCCAATTCGTGGTTTTAGTAGTATCCCATGTCAGCAAATCAGGATCGGTTGCCAGAGCAGGTGTGGTCCCTGAATTTGCAAATGCTTCTTTCCTCAACGCAATATATTGTTTCGTATCCAATAATTTAACCTGTCGGGTATTCATTACTATTCCAGAATTTACATTGACCGTGATACTGGTCCTTCCTTGTTTTCCTTTCTTCGTAGTAATAAGCATTACTCCGTTTGCTGCACGTGAACCATATATTGCCGTAGCGTCAGCATCTTTCAAAATTTCAACGCTTTCAATGTCTGCCGGATTCAAATTAAAAAGCGTGTTACCATATCCCAAAGGGCCAAGATCATTACCCATTTGATTGCCCCCATTTGAAGAAGGGTGTTTAATCGGAACACCCGGATAGGGCACTCCGTCTACAATGACTAAGGGAGCACTTGTATAAGCGTCAGCATTAAATGAATTCTGTCCTCTAACTTGAAAAGTTACTGCGCCACCTGCAAGACCTGTTGTTTGATTGATGCTTAAACCTGCCGTCCTACCAACTAAAGCTTGGAGAATATTGTTTACCGGCTGTTTGGAGATATCTTCACCGGACACCTTAGATACCGCCCCTGTATTCAGCCTCCGTGTCGTATTCTGACCATACGGCCTTATCAAAACTTCATCTAACTTACTTACAGCCTGTTTCAGTTGTACATAAAGGAAAGAGACACCTTTGAAGGTAAGTTCCTGGGTTTGATACCCTATGGCAGTAATGACAATTACGTCGCTTTCCAACACATTTTTAACCACGAACTCTCCCTTACTATTTGCAATCACACCAGCGCCGGTTCTTTTTACGACTATAGAAGCTCCTGCCACTGGGCCATTATCGCCAACAACCACACCTCTTATTTCTAAGGATGGCGGAAGACTGCTTTCGTTTGCAACAATCATAGATTTCGAGGCCACCGGCTTCGCCTTAACAATTACCGTGGCCCCTTTGATAGAATATGTCAACGATTGGTTCTTGAAAATGGTAGTAAGGGCTTGCTCGATTGATACACTTTTAAGATCGGCTGTCACATGATTTGCCTTCGCGATATCATCATTGCGATAGAAAAAGAAAAGACCGGTTTGCTTTTTAAAAGCCTCCAATACCTTTTCAATAGGCACGTCCTGGCCCGACCAGGTAATATTTTGTGTGTTTCTCTGTGCACGGGCTTGAAGAGCAGCCGTAATCAACAGGATAACTATAAGCTTCATAGCTAACAACATTTTAGCAGTTAATTTCATACAGTATTTTAGATTTGGTTGTATATACTTTGTATAGGCTCATGTATAGGGTAAGCCAAAATTCTGCTGCTTCGTCTTGCATACGAAGTGGTTTCTTTTTATTAACGCGTCTAATACATTGGAAATTCGTTATCTAAGGTATAATGATCAGTTTTTTACCTTCTATGCGGTAATGAATCCTAGTCTCATCCAGAATGCTCAAAAACTGGTTCAATGTTAGCCCCCTGTCAATGTCGCCGGAGAACCGTACAATGGGCATGTCTCCTTCAAATATGACATCTACGTCATACCAGCGTGATGCTTGCAGAAGTATAGAAGATAAATCCGCATCCTTAAAAGAAAAATAGCCGTTCTTCCATGATAAAACCTGTTCGACATTTACATGTTTTTGCAGGTGCAAACCGCCATCTTTGTCCAAATGAACCCCTTCTCCAGGTTTTAATAAAACAGTAGTGGAATTGGCTTTGACCGATACAGCCCCTTCGACAAGGGTGGCTCTGGGTATGGCTTCATCTGAATAAACGTTGATATTGAATTTAGTCCCTAGCACCCGTACTTCCATATCCCCTGCTGAAACCAGAAATGGTCGATTGTATTCTTTAGCCACTTCAAAATACGCCTCGCCAGTAATGGATACCTTTTTTTTATCAGAAAAAACCACAGGATAGACTATGGAACTTCCAGCATTTAGCCATACACGAGTTCCATCAGCTAATTGCATGTCAATGACCTTACTACCTTTCGGATTTGACAACGTATTATAGCCATTTGTTCCGGACAGAGCACCATCTCCCCTCTTTTTCTCGTACGCAATATGACCATCACTCAGCTTTATCAATTGCATGCTACCTTGGGTGACAATGGTGCCATTATTGGCACTATCGAGGTATATCTTTTGGCCATTTGCCAAAGTAATCATCGCTTTGTTGATTGCAGGAGATTTTATTTCATTAGGACTCTTAACCACAAAATTTTTGTGTTGCTTTGAGCCGATGGTAGAAAATAACCAATAAAACATCCCAACGAGTATAATCACTGCGGCAGCAGCAGCCCTCGTCCACCAACGCCAATGGAACGAAGCCTTGAGAGACAACGACGGCCCCTTGTTGCCTACAATTATTTTATTAAACATGCTGTCCCAATCTATCTTATCATAGACGTTGTCAGGCTTGTAATTTGACCAAAACTTTCGGACGTATTCCTTAAGTTCTGAATCTTCCTCTGCATCAGCCATCCAAGTCATAAGCTCCTGCTCCTCTCCAGTCGAGGCAGTTCCGGAAGTATAGGCTTCCAGCAAGTAGAATATCCGTTCATTGAACTGCATAATTCACTAGTTTGTTAAAAATAACAAGTTCTACCCGCAGCTTAATCCCTGGTCTTAAGACAGATACTCGAACAATTCATTTGTACTACCCAACTTGAAAATAAAATTTTAAGCGGCGCTGTTTTTAATCCAATAACGATGCTAACATAATGTAAATCAATATAGAATGGCTTAAATAGGATTTAACGGACTTCATAGCGTCGGCAAGATGATTTTTGACTGTGTGCGGTGAAATATTAAGCTGTTCTGCAATTTGTTCGCGGCTGAACCCATCTTGTTTGCTAAGCCTAAATACCTGTTGCTGCTGAGCTGGTAATCGGGATATAGCTTCCTCGATTAGTCGTTCACCTTCGCGCGCCAGAACAGTCTCGTCAGTGATACTTTGAAAACTGGGCGCCTCGGCCACCATTTTCAATAGGTTCCTGTCCAAAGCGGCTCTTTTGTAGTGGCGAAATACTTGCCGGTAAAGCGATGTAAAAAAATAAGAATCTGGGTTAGTAATTTCCGGAAGAGAGGCTCTATTTTGCCATATCTTGAGAAAAATCTCTTGTACCATATCCTCCGCTAAAGCTTCGGATCTCGTCATTTTTAGCACCACCGCATAAAAACGATTTCGGTACTTATCAAAAAAGATACGGAAAGCCTTTTCGTCCCCTTCCGCGATGCGAACCAAAAGTTCGTGGTTATGATATGTTGTCCTTTGTTCCAATGCTTAGGGTGGAAAAGTAACAAAAAATAGAATTTTAGGCAAAAAGAATTGGATGGTACTCTTTTGTAAACGCCTTCAATCATCTGTCATGAGTCTGAATAAATTTTATATGTGTGTTGTTTAATGAACAAGTTGACGTTCATCAGCAATGAACAGCATTCGTCATTTTATCTCTCGAAAATTAAATGAACCTGTTATTTTCGCTTGTCTTGTCCATAAGACTTTTCGAAATGGTTGGTTCCAAGAACAATAATTTCCCTATGAACGGGTTGCAAAAATGGCCTGCTACTATTTTTAACTAGTTTGTAGTTCAATTTTCAGTAGGAATGTTTGTAGATATAGCAAAATAGCCTGCATTCATCATTTGGACTGCTTTATATATAACTCTAAGAAAGTCTGATTTCTTTGTTAGTTCATGGTACATTTTTTAACCCAAGCCAATGAAAAATGAAACCCAAACACTATTTATCTCCTACTTTTTCGTGTTGGTATTGTCTCTTTTATTTCTTGCAGGAAAGGCGAGCGCAATCATGAAGTCATTGCTGCAAATGATATCGGGAAAATCAAAGCATCTTTCTCGGAATAGCAAATTGGGCAAAGACCTATGAACAAGTATAATGAATCATTAGAATTAATTTTAAAAGTTGATTTGGATAGCATCAAAAGAGAAAGTGTGTAAACGATACTCTTTCTAATTATTATATTTCAATATATCCTAGACTTTGGTCTAATATATTCTGTACAGTCAGTAATTCTAAGGGTATATACCCCATGTTAAAACTAATTTTCTATGAGGTTACTAATATATTATTGGTTATTATTACTTAGCAAAAAACAATTTAACAGGAAATGGATCAGGAAGAGTATAAGGAAAACTATACCCATAGGCAGAGATTAAAACTAGTTGAAGTATCTGGAATTATTATTTATCCCGACGATTCAGGGATTCCTCAAGATGTGATCATTATTCCGTACAAAGCGCAAAACGGAGATCAGCTTCGAGGTGTGATTGTTTCCGCCCTCCGGTCCCTACTGGAAAAATCTGAAAAGGGAATCTTCACGTATTTTCAAAATATACGATGGATAGATACGAATCTCGAAGACAGTTTAAAAAAATGGCAGTTTCTGAAGGGGTCTTTCATAGGCGTACATTACTGGGAGTATCCCACAGTTAGAATTGGCTACGGGATAATCGCTTTTGATCAAACATTTATTGATATGGAACCCATAGAGCCAGAGGAATGCAGAGTTCTTAATATTGAAATTGATAAAACGAAATATGAATTCGAAGTAATTGAATTTCCCAGAGAACTGGGAATTCCTAAACTTTTTAAAGGTATCAATTTGGAATATACCAACGTTGAGTAAATAGCCAGTACAATCAATCATCAAAATGTTGGCAATAAACTATATCCCTTAATCTTTAATCACTCAACAGTATTGAGGTAAGTTAACTTCAATGCAGATGTTTCGTATATTAGTAAAAGCTGATTAACCTGTATAAAGTAAGGGAAAGAAATCGGGGCTATACAAAAGGAACTCAACTAAAAAACAAAACCCCGCGACTAGCGCGAGGTTTGAAAGTTGCTTGTGATCCCGCTGGGACTCGAACCCAGGGCCCATACATTAAAAGTGTATTGCTCTACCAACTGAGCTACGGAATCCTTTGCTGTAAAGCGGTTGCAAAAATAGTAATAAAATCTTTCCAGCCAAATTTTTCTTTAAAAATTCCGTTAACCCACATCCATCCCACATTCCACTCATTTTATTGATTACAATTGTATCAACTATCCTATTTTTGTAACGCTAAATTATACCCATGAATTTTCAAAACAAATCAGTTGTCATCACCGGCGGTACCTCCGGTATCGGTAAAGCACTCGCTGTGGAATTTCTTGCACTCGGCGCCAATGTGGCCGTCTGCGGCAGAAAACAACCCGCCCTCGATGCCATGCAAAACGAACTGAATAATAAACGTCTCTTTACTTTTGTAGCTGATGTAAGCGTCGAAGCCGACTGCAAATCATTCATCGAAAGCACCATTGCTACATTCGGTAAAATAGATATACTCATCAACAACGCAGGTATCTCCATGCGGGCCATGTTCAGAGATCTCAATGTGGATGTACTGAAATCTCTGATGGATATCAATTTCTGGGGAACAGTGTATTGCACTAAATATGCTTACCCTTCTATCCTTGCTAATAAAGGCACTATTGTAGGTGTTTCCTCTATCGCCGGATACAGAGGCCTGCCTGCCCGCACCGGCTACTCTGCTTCCAAATTCGCCATGCAGGGCTTCCTCGAAGCATTGCGCACCGAAAACCTGCACGCCGGCGTAAACGTCATGTGGGTCTGCCCCGGATTCACGGCATCGAATATACGTAATACGGCACTCAACCCCCAGGGCCAGGCCCAGAGCGAAACTCCGCTCGACGAAGGTAAGCTCATGAGCGCCGAAGCAGTAGCGAATGCTATTGCCAAAGCCATCTTCAAACGCAAACGTACACTCGTGCTCACCGGTCAGGGAAAACTCACCGTGTTACTCAGCAAACTCGCACCCGGCCTGCTCGACAAACTCGTTTATAACCACTTCAAAAAAGAACCCGGCTCGCCGCTTCAATAAACAGAAACGCTAGCCGTTAACGTTAGTGTGAAAAAAAACGGCACAAAAAATGATCACAAGCTGTTTTTTGTCTTTCTTTGCAATTAGTTTAGCTCATTACCCCCATGGCACCTTTTTTGAAGAACTGCGCACATTTTATTTTGCTATTCTGAAAAACTGTACCCGGGCTGAGTTGTAAAAGCAGGTTGGTGTAACGGTTTCGAACACTGGGATTTGGATTTAGATTATCTGGCATGTCCATTATAACATTAACATCAGACATAGGAATGCAGGACTACCTGGTAGGGGCCATCAAAGGGCAACTCTGGCAATACTGCCCGGAATGTCATGTTACGGACATCTCTCATCATATCAGTCCCTTTAACCTCCCACAGGCAACCTACATCTGCAAAAGCGCCTTCGCCTATTTCCCGCTGGGCACTTTCCATTTTGTACTGATCAACCTGTTCGATAAACGCCCCGATCATGTGCTCGTGGCTGAACATAACGGCCAGTACATCGGCTGCGCCGATAACGGACTGCTAACCATGATCGCCGGTGGCATGCCGGAGAAAGTGATCAAACTCCCCCTGCCTGCCGACGCACCTAAAAATACTTTTACCATCATCCAATTGCTCGCTACCGCTGCCAGGGAGCTGAGCCGCGGCAAAGCACTCGGTGAACTCGGCCCCATGACCCAGCAGATACAGGTAAAACATAACCTGCAGCCACTCGTGGGCGACGATTTCATCGAAGGGCAGATCATTCATATCGACAGCTTCGAAAATGTAGTGGTGAACATCACCCGGCAGCAATTCTATCAGCAATGCAGGAACCGGCAATTCCGGATCTTCTTCCGCCGCGATGAAGTGATCAGCCAGATCAGTGAAACCTATGCCGATGTTCCGGAAGGCACCAAACTGGCCCTGTTCAATGCCGCCGGATACCTCGAAATCGCCATCAATAAAGGCAATGCCGCCGGCCTCTTCGGCCTGCAGGGCTTCCGCCGCGAGCAACTCACGCAGCCCGCCGGCTACCAGCAACTCTCCTATTATCAAACTGTAAGAATCATATTCCAATGATCAACCGGATAGTAAAAATGGAATTCGCACCCGACAAGGTACCTGTCTTCCGTCACCTCTTCCACCAACAACAATCCCTCATCCGGAATTTCCCCGGCTGCCTCCATCTCGAACTCTGGGAAAATACAGCAACACCCCATATCCTCTTCACCTTCAGCCAGTGGGAATCCGAAGCCGCCCTCGAATCCTACCGGAATTCCTCCCTCTTCCACGAAACCTGGGCCGCCACTAAAGTCCTGTTCAACGCCAAACCCCAGGCCTGGAGCTGCCAGCCGATAGTAATAAGTCGCTAGCAAAATCATATTACAGGCCCCGAATATATTAATTAAATAAATAATTTAAATTTCTTCCTGAAAACCATCTCTTTTAACCATCTTCCTCTCCCGATTATTAATTCTTAATTACTTTCTAATCCTTTATCAGCCTGTTCCCGGCAATTCCTGCTGCTTCATTCCCAATTCTTATTTCCTCCCAAATCCTTTCTATCAAAGGGATTACACCGATTTCAATAGTTAACAATTAAAAAGATATTTACAAAAAGTTAAAACTGTTCGTCAGATTAGCATAATTTGCCGTTTTTTATATTTTTGTCGGACCTTAAAACAACCTTATGAATTTCAAAAGGACCAACAACCTGGTCGGCTGGGTCATCTGCATCATTGCCTGCTTTGTCTACATTAAAACAATGGAAGCTACAGGTAGCTTGTGGGACTGCGGCGAGTTTATTTCAAGTGCTTATAAAGTACAGATTCCTCACCCGCCCGGGGCACCTTTGTTTGTGTTGCTTGGAAGATTGTTTAGTATGTTCCTTAAACCTTCCCAGGCCGCATTAGGAGTAAATACCATGACGGCCCTGGCCAGTGGTTTTACTATCCTGTTCCTGTTCTGGACCATTACCCACTTCGCCCGTCGCCTCATGGTAAAACCAGGCGAAGAAATTTCCCGCGAAAAAATGATCGCTATTATGGGCGCCGGCATTGTTGGTGCACTGGCCTATACTTTTTCCGATTCATTCTGGTTCTCCGCAGTGGAAGGCGAGGTATATGGTATGTCCTCTTTCTTTACCGCCATCGTTTTCTGGGCCATCCTCAAATGGGAACATGAAGCCGATGAACCATACTCCGACCGCTGGATCGTGCTGATCGGCTACCTGCTGGGCCTCTCCATCGGCGTTCACCTCCTGAACCTCCTGACCATCCCGGCTATGGTGATGGTATACTACTTCAGACGTTATAAAGTTACCGGCTGGGGCACCTTCTGGGCCTTCATGATGGGCTGTGCCATCACCGGTATCGTGCAGAAATATTTCATACAGGATACGGTGAAAGCTTCCGGCTATATGGATGTTTTCTTCGTAAACTCGCTCGGTATGGGCTTCTTCACAGGGTTCCTCTTCTATTTCGCCCTGATCGTAGCCATCCTCTTCATTGGTTACAGAAAACCGAAGTTCAGTATCTATGCCCCACTCATCGTTATCGCTACGATCATCATCGTACCGGCTTTCAATGATCCCGGCACCGGCACTATCTTCTTTAAATTCGTGCTGGCCGCATTCTTTGTGGCGATCCCCTGGATACTGAAAGCAATAGGTGTGAAATTCAATCAGAGCAAAGCGGTGCACTTCAGCCGGCTCACGATCATGTTCCTCCTGTTTATGCTCCTCGGCTACTCCACTTATATTACTACCATGGTACGCTCTACTGCCAACCCTTCGGTAGATATGTATAATGTAGATAACCCGATCTCTCTGGTAGGTTATCTCGGCCGTGAACAGTATGGCGATTTCCCGCTCATTTATGGCCAGGTATTCACTGCCCGTCCTACTGAATACAAGGAAGGCGCTAATATCTACGCCCGCGGCGCTAAGAAATATGAAGTATCCGGCAAAAAAATGGATCCTGTGTACGCTCCTGATGATATGATGCTGTTCCCCCGTGTATGGGATGGCAGCAACGATCAGGGCCACGCCGATTTCTACCGCTCCTGGCTGGGCCTCCAGCAGGGCGAAAAACCCGGCTTTGGCGATAACATCAAATTCTTCCTGCAATACCAGGTGAACTTCATGTATATCCGCTACTTCATGTGGAACTTCGTAGGTAAACAAAATGATACCCAGGGTTATGGTAACGTACGTGATGGTAACTGGATCTCCGGTATTTCGTTTATCGATAACTTCTTCTATGGCGATCAGTCACTCATGCCCGATAGCCTGAAAGACAATAAAGGACACAATACCATGTTCTTCCTCCCGGCTATCCTCGGTTTGCTGGGCTTCTTCTTCCAGTATAACCATCACCGTAAGGATACCCTGGTAGTATCACTGTTGTTCTTCTTTACCGGCTTTGCCATCATTTTGTACCTGAACCAGGCCGGCAACCAGCCACGTGAACGTGACTACGCTTATGTAGGCTCCTTCTACGCGTATGCTGTCTGGATTGGCCTCGGAGTACTGTCTGTATACAACTTCCTGAAAAAGAAAACGAAGAGCGCCCTCTCCCCGGCTCTCGCTACCGGTATCTGCCTGCTGGCCGTGCCTGTACTGATGGGCTTCCAGGAATGGGACGACCACGATCGCTCTACTAAATATGTTGCCAGAGATGTTGCAAAAGATTACCTGGAGTCCTGTCAGAAAAATGCCATCCTGTTCACCGTCGGCGATAACGATACTTACCCGCTCTGGTATGCTCAGGAAGTGGAAGGCATCCGCCCGGATATCAGAGTGATCAACCTGAGCCTCCTCGGGGTTGATTGGTACATCGATCAGGCACGCAGAGCTGTGAATGAAAGTCCTGCTATTCCGATGACCTGGTCGGCCGATAAATACAAAGGTGAAACCCGTAACTACATCCGCTTCTTCGATCCGGGAAATATTCCTGCTGATAAATACTTTAACCTGAAGGAAATCATGAACTTCATGGGTAGCGATGATGCCAACAGCAAAATAACTACCCAGGATGGCGGTAACGAAAACTTCCTGCCAACCCGCCAGCTGTTCATTCCGGTAGATAAAGCCGAAGTAGTGAAATATGGTGTGGTAAATACGAAAGACACCGCCCGCATCCTTGCCTCTGTGCCATTTAAAGTAAGCAAGAACTTCCTGCTGAAAAACGACCTCGCGGTATATGATATCATTGCTGCCAATAACTGGAAACGGCCTATCTATTTTACCAGCCCAACCGATCTTGGCCTCAACGATTACCTGCAAACCGATGGCCTGGCTTACCACCTGGTACCGCTGGAAAAACAAACCACCCAGGATCCGCTGGGCATGGATATCAACGCCAACGTAAACGCCATGTATGATAACCTCATGCACAAGTTCGAATTCGGTGGCGCTCAAACCAAAGGCACTTACTTCGATGAGCCTAACAGGAAAATGGTGATGTACCTCCGTCAGGCATTCACTAAACTGTCTATCGCTATGGTACAGGAAGGAAAAGCCAAAGACAGCGCCCTGAATGTACTGAAGTATATGGATAAGAACATACTGGAAACTAACTTCCCATATGCGATGACCAGTCCGGGTAACATGCACAACTATACCTCCATTCAAACCATCTACGCCTATTACATGGCCGGAGATCCGAAGAAAGGAGATGAACTGGCCGATAAAGTGACCAGGGATTGTGAACAACAGCTGCGCTTCTACAGCTCTCTGCCTCCGAGCAGAATGACGAGCGACTTACAGCGCGATGGCCAGAACGCCCAACAGTTTATCGCCTGGTTACACCAGATGAAAGGCGACTTCGGCGTAAACGGCGCAAAACGCAATAAAGAAGGCGTTATCCAGATGAGTACGGAAGATTCCAACGCAACACCTGCTGCAAAAGACACGGGTAGAATTAAGAAATAAGAATATAGAATTAAGAATAAAAGGCGAAGACCTTAGCGAATAATTTCAAATCGCTAAGGTCTTCGCCTTTTATTCTTAATTCTATATTCTTATTTCTTAATTCTCTACAGGTTGCTTACCATGGTTCTCCAGTAAGCAGCACTTTCTTTTACTTCAGGTACATTGTAATCCCAGTGATATTCATATTCTGCAGAAAACAGTCCTTTGAATTTCTGATCCTTCAGTGCTTCCATTACTTTAGGCATCTGGGAAACACCGTTACCCCATACTACATCGTGTGCCTCAGGAGATTTCTCATTCAAATCTTTGAAGTGCAGGCTTACAATATGACCATTCAGCTTCTTGATGCACTCTACCGGATCCAGACCGGAACGCACCCAGTGGCCGATATCAGCGCAGGCACCCATCAGTTTACTTCTGCCTTTTATGGCTTCCAGTACTTTCTCAGGGCTCCAGTACGGACTTGGTTTCGGGTGATCATGAATCGCCAGTTTGATCTGGTACTGATCGCACAGGGATGATACCAGGTCCAGGTCTTCTGCCTTAGGCTCGGAAGTAATGCTCTGGATACCCATCCTGTTCGCAAAATCAAACAGCATACGCCATTCTGCAGCAGAAGCAGGTACTACTACGCCAAAAGCTATCAACACCTTATGTTTCTTCTTAAACAGGGCTTTTACCTGCTCCTGCTTGTCGGGCGACATATGATAATCAAATTTGCCCTCTATACCTCCGCCAATCACCTGCCCGGGAAAAGCCTCTACATACTGGATACCGCAGCTGTCCATCTTATCCAATGCTTCCGCTAACGTAAAATGATTGAACGTCCATGCCTGCGCACCCAGTTTCCAACCCAGCGCATCTGCCCGGCTTTGTCCGGAGGCAGATCCTGCAAATAATGCCACCGCCAGTCCGCCTGCCAGCATCAATGCATTTCTCAGTTTTTTCATATAGATTTTTTTTTGATGATTGAAAGTAGTTGCTTTCAACTTAAAATGCAAGTTTTAAGTGTAAAAATTACAGCAAGCCCCACCGCTGAAGGAGGGCATATGTACTTTGTAACCGAAAAGTGGTAAATTTAATGACAGAAGAAGTGTTATGAGAGGAATTCAATTTACCAGGTTTAATCCGGACGACAACAAGAAAACACCCTTCCAGCAGTTACTGGACATTTTTACCCAACTCCTTACTTATACCAGCGGCGACATAACGGAAGCCCTGCAATGGCTGACCGAACTGGATAAGGAATACCAGCTTACCAACGATGAGTACGGAATCGGTGATTTTATCGAGGACCTGAAAAATAAAGGGTATATCCGTGAAAATGAAGAAACGGGCGCTATAGAAATAACTTCCAAAGCAGAACAGGCCATCCGCAAAAACGCGCTGGAAGAAATCTTCGGTAAACTTAAAAAATCGACCAGCGGTAATCACAATATCCGCAAATCCGGCATGGGCGATGAACTCAATGCGGAAACCCGGCCATTCGAGTTCGGCGATGGCGTAGATCAGCTGGATGTTACCGCTTCTATCCGGAACGCCCAGATCAATCACGGAATCGACAGTTTCTCCATTCAGCAGGACGATCTGGAGGTAAAGGAAACCGACTTTAAAACGCAGACCTCTACCGCCCTGATGATCGATATCTCCCACTCCATGATACTTTACGGGGAAGACCGCATCACCCCCGCTAAAAAAGTAGCTATGGCCCTGGCAGAGCTGATCACCACACGCTATCCGAAAGATACACTCGATATCATCGTATTCGGTAACGATGCCTGGCAGATAGAGATCAAAGATTTGCCCTATCTCCAGGTAGGACCATTCCATACCAACACCGTTGCCGGCCTGGAACTGGCCATGGATCTGCTCCGCCGCAGGCGCAATCCAAATAAACAGATCTTCATGATCACCGACGGAAAACCTACCTGCCTGAAAATAGGATCGCAGTACTATAAGAACAGCTTCGGCCTCGACAGGAAAATACTCAACCGTACCCTGAACCTGGCCGCTCAATGCAAAAAGCTCAAAATCCCGATCACTACTTTCATGGTAGCTACCGATCCCTGGCTCCAGCAATTTGTACAGGAATTCACGGAAACCAATAGCGGGAAGGCATTCTTTTCAGGAACCGATAAACTGGGCCAGTTCCTGTTCCGCGACTTCGAAAGCGGAAAAAGGAAATTCTATTAGCCGCAAAAGTTACGGTTTATAACAACAGGGGAAACCACAGCAGGAACCACTCATGTTTTATTCCTGCCAGTCTTTTCCTGATTTTTCATTTGTAATTTTTTTCTATGAGCATCAGCATTAAAACATTAGGCGAGTTAAAAAAAAGTGGCTATAAACCAGTTTCCGTTAAGGAAGAAATCAGACGCAACCTGATAAAAAATCTGCAAACCAAAGAAGATTCATTCCCCGGCATCATCGGCTATGAAGATACGGTCATCCCCGATACAGAAAGGGCGCTGCTTTCAAGGCACAACATCCTTTTCCTGGGATTACGCGGACAGGCGAAAACCCGCATGGCCCGCCAGATGACAACACTGCTGGATGAATACATCCCCGTAGTGGAAGGCTCCGAAGTAAACGACGATCCTTTCCATCCGCTCTCCCGCTACGCACGGGATCTGATTGCCGAAAAAGGCGACCGGACTCCCATCGCCTGGCTGCACCGCAGTGAAAGGTATGGCGAAAAACTCGCTACGCCCGACGTGTCCGTAGCCGATCTCGTAGGCGACATCGATCCTATCAAAGCCGCCAACCTGAAACTCAGCTTCGCCGATGAACGGGTGATCCACTTCGGAATCATTCCCCGCTCCAACCGCGGCATCTTCGTTATCAATGAACTGCCCGACCTCCAGGCCCGTATCCAGGTGTCGCTCTTCAATATCCTCCAGGAAGGTGATATTCAGATCAGAGGCTTCAAAGTAAGAATGCCACTGGATATATTGTTCGTGTTCACGGCTAACCCGGAAGACTATACGAATCGTGGCTCCATTGTGACGCCGCTGAAAGACAGGATCGAAAGCCAGATCATCACGCACTACCCGAAAACAATAGAGAACTCCCTGCTCATCACCGAACAGGAAGCCGATATACACCACGATCAGGTGTCGAAAGTAGTGATCTCCGATATGGTGAAACGCCTGATAGAACAGGTTTCCTTCGAAGCGCGTAACAGCGAATATGTCGATAAAAAAAGCGGTGTATCCGCCCGCCTCACTATTGCTGCATACGAAAATGCGGTCAGTGCCGGCGAACGCCGTGCCATCATCAACGGCGAAAAAGAAACACAGGTACGCATTGCCGACCTCCAGGCCATCATTCCGGCTATCACCGGTAAAATAGAACTGGTGTATGAAGGAGAACAGGAAGGCCCCTTGCAGGTAGCCCACAACCTCCTCGATAAATCCATCCGTACCCTGTTTGCCACCTATTTCCCGAACCCGGATTCTTTCAAGAAAAAGAAACAGGCCGGTCCGGCTGAAAACCCATACCGGAGCGTAATTCAATGGTTCGATCAGGGAAATGCGGTACAGCTGCTTCAGGATATCAGCGACAAACAATATGAAACTACGCTCAGCAAAGTAACCGGACTGAAAGAACTGGTCAAGGCACGCTTTCCGAAGGCAGGCAATAAGGAAGCATTGCTGCTGATGGAATTTGTACTGCACGGACTCTCCTCTTACTCTCTGATCAGCAAAAAAGTAGTGGAAAATGAAACCCGCTTCAGCGACCTGCTGGGCACGATGATGAATTTCAGTCTTGGTGGAGATGGAGAAGAACCCGAAGAGGAAGAATAAATCTGTTTTTTTCCCTATTTTGTAGTTATAAGTGTCAATTCCACAATTCCACAAACGTTTTATTACATGAACAATTCCCGTAGAAAATTTATCAGGTCGGCATCTACCATCATGGCAGGGGCCGGCCTGGTTTCCGCGTTGCCATCTTCCCTGAAAGCATTATCGCTCAACCCTGTAGCACCCAGCGACCGCCTCAATGTGGCTGCTATCGGTATTAACGGCATGGGATGGTCCGATCTTACCGCCATGCTCAAAAACCCGGCTGCTCAGTGTGTAGCCCTCTGCGATGTAGACCAGAATGTGCTCGACAAACGAGTGGGCGAACTCGCTGCCAAAGGCATTAAGGTAAAAGCCTATGGCGATTACCGTAAGCTGTTGGAAGATAAAAACATCGACGCCGTTGTCATTGGTACGCCGGATCACTGGCACTGTCTGCAAATGACGGATGCCTGCGCAGCCGGCAAAGATGTATACGTGGAGAAGCCGATGGGCAACTCCATTATCGAATGCCGCGCCATGGTGGCCGCGCAGCAACGGTACAAACGCGCGGTGCAGGTAGGGCAATGGCAACGCAGCCAGCAGCATTTCAGGGATGCCATTGAATTTGTTCACTCCGGCAAACTCGGAAAAATACGCCTGGTAAAGGTTTGGGCTTATATGGGCTGGATGAAATCCATCCCCGTGCAGCCCGATGGTACGCCCCCGCCAGGAGTGGATTATCAGTCGTGGCTAGGCCCGGCCACTACCCGCCCCTTCAACCCCAACCGCTTTCACTTCAACTTCCGCTGGTACTGGGATTATGCAGGCGGCCTCATGACCGACTGGGGTGTACATCTGCTCGATTACGCGCTGCTCGGCATGCAATCCGGCGCTCCTAAATCCATCATGGCAGCCGGCGGTAAATTCGCCTATCCGGACGATGCCGCAGAAACACCTGATACGCTTACCACTGTCTACGAATTCGACGGCTATAACATCCAATGGGAACAGGCTACCGGCATCGATGACGGCCCCTATGGCCGCACCCATGGCATTGCCTTTATCGGCAACAATGGTACGCTGGTACTCGACCGTGGCGGATGGGAAGTGATCCCGGAAAAAGACAAGATGGAAGCAGTAGCACACCAGCCTTCAGTAGATAATGGCCTCGATCTGCACACGACTAACTTCGTGGAAGTAGTGAAATCCCGGCAATTCAACGACCTGCATGCTCCTGTACAGGTAGGCGCGCTTGTGGCCACCACGGCCCAGATGGGCAATATTGCCTATCGCACCGGCAAAAAAATATACTGGGATGCTACTGCCGCTAAATTCACCGACAAACGAGCCAACCGATTACTCGCGGCATCCTATCACAACGGATACAAACTGCCAGCTATTCACTATTAACATCTCCCAAAACAATACAACATGCGTACACTACTCTTTTCCGCCTGTACGCTGCTGGCATTTTCAGCAGCTGCCCAGAATAAAACTCAGATGAAACCGGAAGAAACGGAAGTCTGGGAACCGGTGCCCAAGGTCATCACTCCCGGTACGGAAACCCTCTCGGCTCCTTCCGATGCCACCATCCTGTTCGACGGTAAAAATCTCGATAACTGGGAATCAGATAAAGGAGGCCCCGCTAAATGGGACGTAAAAAACGGCATGATGACGGTAGTTAAGGGAACAGGTGTCATTAAAACCAAACAGCAATTCGAAGATTTCCAGCTGCATATCGAATGGCGTACGCCGGAAGAAGTAAAGGGGGAGAGCCAGGGCCGCGGCAACAGCGGTATTTTCATGCAGGAATACTACGAGCTGCAGGTACTCGACAATTACAACAACCGCACCTACTCGAATGGCCAGGCAGGTAGTTTCTATAAACAAAAGATTCCGCTGGTGAATGCCTGCAAAAAACCGGGTGAATGGCAAACATACGATGTCATATGGACAGCGCCCCGCTTTAACGAAGATGGTTCCCTGAAGTCGCCGGCACGTGCTACCGTCCTGCAAAATGGTGTGCTGGTACAAAACAATGTGGAGCTCGAAGGGCAGACACAGTATATCGGCAAACCCTTTTATGTAAAACACGGACCGAAATCCATTGCCCTGCAGGATCACGGCAATCCTGTCAGCTACAGAAACATCTGGATACGGACGCTGTAGTGTTTAGTCTTTAGTGTTTAGTCTTTAGTTAATCTCATCGGTTAACTAAAGACTAAACACTAAAGGCTAAAAGCTTAGCGACAAATACACCGCATCACTGATGGGGTTGTCGTAATAAGCAGCTATTGGCTGGAATCCTAATGATGTATACAAATCTATAGCAGGCCGCATACGCGCCAGCGTATCCAGGATGATACGTTTGTATCCGAGCCGGCGGCTCTCTTCTATGGCGGCACTGGCAAGGGCTTTACCAACCCCGGCGCCTTTGAACGCTTCTCTTACAAAAAGACGTTTCATTTCCGCTGTTGTGTTATCAAACGAACGTACTGCCACGCCACCCGCCAGTTGCCCGTCGACCAACGCGATGAACAATGCACCGGTAGGTGTGGCATAAGCGCCTGGCAGCTGGGCCAGTTCCTCATCAAATTGCTGAAAACTGAGATCTTCATCTAACCAGTTGGCATATTCGCGGAAAAGCAGTTTCACCTGTGCAAGGCGTTCCCTATCTTCGGCGGTTACTTTTATTACTTCTGTCATAACCCTCCATTTTGTTGTATATAAAACGCAAAAAGCCTTCCGCAAGCAGAAGGCTTTTACCTGGAAAATGTTGGCAGCAGTTTATCGCTGGAAAAATTGCCGCCGCATATCTTATTATCAGTTACATGTTCCGTTTGATGTAGTAATAGTAAAATATTCAATACTCACCTTCTGTAAATCCTTCCTGCCTCTTGCGGGGTATGCAATATAAGGTTTTGAAGTGATATAAACATCAGAATAAGTGTATTTCTTTTCAACACTTTATAAATAATATTTCAAGCTAAAAATTCAACATAAAATATTATAAATCAATATAAAAAGAAATAAATACATCTATAATATTAAATAAAAAGAAACATTATACGCTCTACTCCACCGGCATTACAATGATAAATACCCTTATACCACCGCGATTATCGACAGATCAGATAAATGAGCCTTTTTTTGCCGGCTTACTTTCGGAGATTATTTTGTCTGGCTGCAAAAATTAAATATATATATAAAACACTCTCATACTAAATATCCCGTTTGAGAGAATAGCATCTGACCAGGCATCTGCCGAATCCCTGGTACTTATCTTTCCGCTAATAGTGCCATCAATTGTACTCTTGTCATATTTGGTAATAACAACTGTCAGGTCTGGCTGAGCACCGGTTATAGACACGCCGTTACGCACATACAAAAATTCTTTTGTATCTACTTTATAGGGGGTGTTTAACAATAAACTGTCAGTATCTATTTTAACAGCTATTCCATCCCGGTCATCCAATGATTTTGCATAGATCCGATAAACAAACTTCTTGGTTTTAGCATCTTTCATCTTCAGGGTCTCAACAGGTGTCTTCTGATAGGCATTATAAAAATTAAACTCCTTCCCTGATAAATTATAACTCATCGTGCCAGTATACACGATGAGGCTGTCTTTGTCTTTTTTGCAGGCAAATATTAATGAGGAAAATACCACAATTAATAAAAGATAAATTTTCATACAGGCGTCTGTTTTATGGTTTTACAAATCACCGGCCAGGCCCCTTTTCATCATATAACATATATGACAAGGAACCCTCCAGGTAACAGGGGGTTATAGTTGGTATACAATAAATTTCGACCTCTTATTCAGCTGGTGGGAAAATTTTTAGTTCGCATTATATAAATTTACCCAATCTTAAGGCCATTAAGATACTATTTTATGGAAGAATATTGAAAAAAATAATTTACGGCCAGAGCCTTTCAGGAGTTGCTGCATTATATATTCGGGTACTGTAACGAAAATACGGGCTGTTCCGGCTACTTAACATACAGCCAACAGGCTACATTTCCATGTTCATTGGCTATAATGAAAAAAGCCGCAATAGATGCGGCTTTAGAAAAAAAAAAGAAGAGGTTCCGAGCGGATTCGAACCGCTGTACGAGGTTTTGCAGACCTCTGCCTAGCCACTCGGCCACGGAACCATCTATTCAATAATGTCCGCCCTAATGCCCCACTGGCGTACATCTCATCGTTTTGTGGGATTGCAAAAGTAGCAAATTTATGATTACCACCAAATATTATTTAAAAAATATCTAAAAAATATTTTGATAATAAGGCAGAACGAAGGAATATTGGGCAGGAAATTGGATTTGTTGATTTGTGAAATATAAAAATTAGCATCATGGATACACGTATCGCTGAATCAGAATTGATTATTAATAATCGTGGCGCCGTTTATCACCTCGACGTAAGACCGGAGGAACTGGCACACACTATTATCACCGTTGGCGACCCGGATCGTGTTGGCGCCGTTAGTAAGCACTTTGATAAAATTGAAGGAAAATATCAGCACCGGGAATTCGTTACCCATACCGGATATATCGGAAATAAACGCTTATCTGTAGTTTCTACCGGCATTGGTACCGATAACATCGATATCGTTTTTAACGAACTGGACGCATTGGTGAACATCGATTTCGACACCCGCCAGGTAAAACCCGATCTCACTACCCTGCAGATCATACGCCTCGGCACTTCGGGCGCTTTACAGGAAAGCATTCCGGTCGACGGATTCGTAGTATCATCCCATGGTCTAGGCCTCGATAACCTGATGAATTACTACGCCTTCGAAAATACACCAGCTGAAAAACAACTACTGCAGGCATTCCGCGGCCAGGTGCCGCTCCGCCCCGGAGGCGCCAATCCATGCATTTTTGAAGCTTCCTCCAAACTGCACGATCATTTCAGGGATGGTTTTCATACAGGCATCACCGTTACCTGCCCCGGCTTCTACGCCCCTCAGGGTCGTAAACTCCGCGGACCGCTCGCCAACCCGAACCTGATCGACGACCTCACCCGCTTCAATTATGAAACGCATCGCATCACCAACTTCGAAATGGAAACATCCGCTATCTACGGTATGGGCAGGGTACTCAACCACGAAGCCCTCTCCATCAGTGTGATCGTTGCTAACCGTATCCGGAAAGAGTTCAGTAAAGACGGCGGCGCTGCCGTAGCTGCCCTCATCGAAAAGGGACTCGGCATCATTGCTGCATTGTAAGACATTCAATATATTTTCTATCTTTGTTACATGAACAATATCCACTTCTATAAATACCAGGGAACCGGGAATGACTTCGTTATCCTCGATAACCGGAACGGGCAATACGACTGGCTTACAGACGAACATGTGAACGAATTGTGCGACCGCCGTTTTGGCATCGGCGCCGATGGTTTGATGCTGCTGAATAAGAGTGAAGACTACGACTTCGCCATGAAATACTACAACGCCGATGGCCGCGAAAGCTCTATGTGCGGCAACGGCGGCAGATGTCTCTCCGCTTTTGCACATAAAATGGGCGTGGGCGATGGTAACCTGTATTTCATTGCTGTAGATGGTGAACATGAAGCCACCATGGACGGCGATCACTGGGTGAACCTGAAAATGCAGAACGTGGACGATGTAGAACATGGTCCGCTCTATTACTACCTCAATACCGGCTCCCCACACTTCGTGAAGTACGTGGACGATGTGCAGGCGGTAGACGTTTTCTCCGAAGGCCGCACTATCCGTTACAACGACCGCTTTGCAGCCGAAGGTACTAACGTAAACTTCGTACAGCCGTTCGAGTCAGGGATCTTCGTACGTACGTACGAGAGAGGCGTGGAAGATGAAACCTATTCCTGCGGCACCGGCGTTACCGCTGCTGCCATCACCTTCGCCGGCAAGGAAGACAGGGAATACATCGTACCTGTGCAAACCCTGGGTGGCCAGCTGGAAGTGAGATTCACCAAAACCGGCGAACGTACTTTTGAAAATATCTGGTTGTGCGGTCCTGCTACGCTTGTGTTTGAAGGAAATATCACCATGAAATAATCATTGACTTAATGCACTGCCTTTTTCCTGTGTAATGATGACTGCTGTTTTGGGCCGTTCCCGTCAACGCCATTACTACCAGCAGCACACCCGGAAAGACTGCACTTATCAATATCATAACAGGACAGCATGAACTATCACTTAATGGTCGACGACAAGTTTATAAATGATTTTATTACGGAGGCAGAAAGAGCCGCACCCGGTAATAACATTTATATAATTGATACCTGGAAAAACAAATCAAAATTTGTTAAGTCAGACCAGGTAACCTTTGCGCCATTCTATACGTCAGCGTTCAAAACTATCCTGAAAAATATTACTGCGAACGACAAGGTATTTATTCACTGGGCTTCTGAACAAGCCATTCAGGCCGCCCTGTCACTGCCGCAGGAGGTTCCCGTAGGCCTGTTCTTCTGGGGCGGTGATGTGGTTGAAATCCCCTTCTCGCGTTTTAAAAGAACCGTCTACGGCCCGCTGAGCCTCAAATATTTTGAGAAAAACGAAGAGCGCCCGCAGGTTAAATGGAATCCGATGCGGCCTAAACGGCTGCTTACCACTTTCGCTCAACGCTACCTGGGCTATACAGCGCCTGAGAAGAAGATCGCCCGCAGCCGCGATATTTTCTACGGGCGACTAAACTTTTTTCTCACCTGGGGCTATATTGATTATGAATGGCTGCTGAAACATTATAAGACACCGGCGGAGTTCCGGTATTTCTACTATAATTTTAATCCTAAACCCGGACCGGAAGAACTGCAGATAATGGCTGAACGTTCCAAAGTACCTTTCACCACCATTCTGCTGGGTAATTCCGATACCTCTACCAATAACCACCTCGAAGCACTGCAGGCTTTATCTGTTTATAAAGATGAGCCCATACGCCTGCTGATACCGCTAAACTATGGCAACGTACCATATGCCGATCTTGTGGAAAAGGAAGCCATCCGGATATTTGGTAAGGATAAGGTAATCGCCCTCAGAAGCTTCATGGAACGAAGCGAATATTACAAATTGCTTGGAAGTGTTGATGTAGCCGTCATGTACCATTACCGGGTACAGGCTACGGGAAATACGCTCGCCCTCCTGTACCGCGGAAAAAAAGTATATGTACACAACAAAAGTACCACCTACGAATTCCTGAAAAGCCATAATATTACAGCATTCGATTCGGCAGAAATCGAAACAACCAGTTTCCGGGATTTCATCACACCGCTGAAGGAAGAAACCATCCGGCATAATATAACGGTAATGGATACACTGTTTGATCAGGAGAAAAAAATGAAAGTACTTTCAGAACTTCTGGGTAAACCATGACATGATGGAGGCTACCGAAGGCCACGCTTACGCTCTTAGCTTTTCTTCCTGATGTACTTATTAATAGCCTCTGACACCGTACTGTTGATATCTCCGGATACCCGCAGGGCCAGTATCAATCCACCGAAAATAATAGCGAATACCGTCCCCTTCACCGCTATATCCACCAACGGATGTACATGCAACGGTATCCACGCGCAGGCGAAATAAGCCACCAATGCCACACCGATCGCTTTAATACTGTTAACAGTAAATGGTTGCAGTCCGAATTTCCTCCAGATAAATAAAAACCGGATCAGGTTAAACACAAATACAGAAATCAACTCGGCATATCCGGATCCGGTAAGGCCATATTGTTCTATGAGATAATAATTCAGCGGCAACGACAACGCCAGGAACACAAGCGAGCTATACAAATCAAACCGCCACAACCGGGAAGTACTCAGCAACTGGCTGTTCAGCCCCGTGCCCATATCCACCACCCTGGCAACTCCCAGCGCAATCACTACATATTTACCTGCGCTGTAGCTGGGCGGCAGCAACGCAAAAATGCTGTCTATATTTATCACTACTGCCAGAAAAATAAATAGGGAATAGATCAGCTGCAACAGAGAAGACTTGGTATACACATCTTCTATCTTATCCATATCCTTGTTCTTCCACGCCTGGGCCAGCACCGGCAACCCGATGGCAGAAATACTGCGCTGTGGTACCAGGATCAGTTGCGAAATGTAATTGGCAATGGTATGATAAGCTACGTTATTCAGCCCCTTGGAATGCGATAGTATCAAAGGTGCCACATTTTTGGCCAGCAGTGTCAGCAAAGTAGCCCCCAGCAAGGAAAGGGAGTAGGTAAATATCTTCCCCGACAACCGCCTGGTAACATTACTCACTTTGAAAGTAAAATGCAGGAAACGATGCCGCCACAGGTATACCAACAAGGCCAGCAACAACATACCATACAACAGGGAAAACAACCACAGGAATGCATCGATATCGATCCACTTAAAATAATATATCACTACCAGCACCGTTGTCAGCAATCGCAGTACCAGCTCTTTCAGGAAATTCGGGAATACCGTCAGATGCCGCGAACCACTGTAGCTCTCAAAAATTCCGAACAATGAAAACAACAATACATTCGGATAAACAAGGAAAAAATAAGAAACGAATAAACGCGAATTCTCTGAAAACTCCCGTATGATCCAGCTCCGGCAAAAGAACGTGGCCAGCACAAACAGGCTGAAACCTATCAACGTGGCCAGCACCGACCATGTTAACATATCATTATCTTTATCCTTCAAATGGCTGGAGTAGTAAGGAAAAAAACGGCTGATAGTAGGCACGGCACTGATGGTACAAACGGGCACCAGAATCACCGCGATATCCTGTAACAGGCGGGTCAGCGCAAACTCATTGTCAGAGAAAATATGAGGAAACAGGAACAGCGTATTGATACCTCCTATCGCAAATCCGATATATATAAGCACGGCTGACCTGATGCTCTGATGTTTAATAACGCCCATTTATATATAGAAAATTTAACTATCTTTCAGGATACAATATTACACAAAACCTAACAGGATTCAACATTTTAACTACTTTTGCGCCCGATGATCCAGTATTTTACCAATATTGATTCCAAGACTGTAGAGATCAAACAACCCGAAAACGGCGCATGGGTAAACATCACTCCTCCCCTCCGGCAAGCCGAGTTTGAACAGCTGTCCTCCGAACTGGGGATACCGCTCGACTTCCTGACAGACTCGCTGGATATCGATGAAAGATCGAGGTATGAACTGGAAGATAATGTGAAGCTGATTGTCCTGAAAACGCCCGCAGAAAACAATTCTATCAACGAAAGCGATGCGTTTTATATCACCATCCCTATCGTTATCATTCTTACGCACCAACAGATTATTACCGTCAATTCCTTTGATAACGCGGCCATCAAACGGTTCCTGAATACTTTTCACAACCGTTCTCCTGAAAAGCGGAACATGATGGTGCTGAAAATATTCGAGAAAGTGGTGATCAACTTCCTCGATTATCTGAAAGAGATCAATCAGCGCAGAAATATCCTTGAAACCAAGCTATACGATTCCAACAGGAACGAAGAACTGCTGGGTATTATGCGGATACAGAAAAGCCTGGTGTACTTCGTCACTGCACTCCGCAGCAATGAACTGTTGCTGATGAAGCTGGAGCGCACCAACTTCCTCGGGCTGAACGAAGATGAAAAAGAATTCCTGCAGGATCTTATTGTAGACACCTCACAGGCGCTGGAAATGGCTAATGTGTATACCAACATCCTGAGTAGTACCATGGATGCCTTTGCCAGCATCATTTCCAATAACCTGAACGTGGTAATGAAACGGCTGACTTCCATTACCATCATCCTTACCTTTCCGATGCTGGTGGCCAGTATCTATGGCATGAACGTGGATCTTCCCTACCAGCACACGATACATGCTTTTTACATACCGATCATTCTTTCCATTGCAATTTCGGTGGTGATCAGCTGGTATTTTATGAAGAAAAAGTGGTTTTAAAGAGACGACTATGCAAACAGGATTCAACGTACGCGTTTACGGTATTATGATCAATGATCAGCGGCAGGTGCTGGTAACGGATGAGTATATCCGTGGGGGTTATTATACCAAATTTCCCGGTGGCGGACTGGAATTCGGAGAAGGCACGCTGGAGTGCATTGTAAGAGAATGGCAGGAAGAACTGGGGCAGGATGTTAAAGTAGTGGAACATATCTATACTACCGACTTCTTCCAGATATCTGCCTTCGACAATGAAACACAGATCATTTCTATCTATTACCTCGTAACACCTTTGTCGCCTTTCACGGCAAAAACACTCAGCAAACCGTTCGACTTCACCGTTCCTGAAGGAGTAGAAGAGGTAGAACACGCCCGCTGGATTAACTGGGACGAGTTCTCCCCTGAATCTGTTTCACTTCCTATCGACAAAGTCGTAGCAGGGATGGTGAAAAAAAGCTACTAGCTTATATCTCCGGTACCGGCTTCTCGAAGGGATGCTCCTTGCCCATAGCGGCTGCCTTCATTTTTCTGGCGGTTTCATGGCCAAGATATTTTTCTATCCGGTGTTCGAGCAGATAGATGAGCGGAGTAAGTGCAATGGCTATAATAAACTTGTAGCTGTAGTTCACCATACAAATAGCGAGTACCCGCTGCCAGCTCCAGTTATTCCCAAGCTTGAATGCGATGTAGAGTACAATGAAACTGTCGACCAGCTGAGACACAATAGTGGAGCCGGTTGCCCGCAGCCACACGTGCTTATCGCCCGTACGCCGTTTAATCCGGTGAAACACGGTCACATCTACAATCTGGCTCACCAGGAAAGCTGTGAGGCTACCCAGGATGATCCACATACCCTGTCCGAATATACTCGTAAAGGCAGTTTGCATATCTGCCACGCCATCCGCCGCTTTGCTGCCTTTCCACCAGGTATCGGCAGGCACGCTCATCGCCACCCAAAACATCAGGAAGGCATAGGATATAAGCGCCACGGCGATATAGGAAATTCGCCGCACTGCCTTAGGTCCGAAATATTCATTTACCACATCCGTCATCACAAATTCAAGAGGCCATAACAGCACCCCGGCTGTAAGCGTATATGCCAGGCCACTTTCCCCGAAAAGGGTAAAAGTGTGTACCTGCCTGCCCAGCAGCTGTTCCAGGGAAAATAGTTTTCCGCCGATACACTCTGCAATCAGCGCATTGGCTACAAAAAAGCAGGCGAATATAACAAAGAGCTTGGTAGGCTTATCATTTAACAGGTTCCGTATCATCAGTAATTAACTATAAGTTGAAATATAAAGATGGCTATGTTGAACAAATATAACCAGGGCGGCAATGTCTTCCATTGTATTTTTTTTAACCCCAGTAATAAGGCGGTCAGCAAACAAACCAGCCCATTCAGGGGAAATGCCAGACCTACACCTAACACCAATATGTGATTCACAACTGCATCCAGCGAATGATCATAGGTGGTGATACGCAGAATTTCGCTGATCAGAAAACACAGATTACAAATAAAAGTCACTTTTAAAAGAAAGCGTATCCAGCGCATATTGAAATTTCGGATAAATTACAGTTATTTTTGTTTCTTTAAAACTAAATCAAAAATATCCGATGAAGCAAAACCGGCTAAAAGCCATTCTTCCGCATCTGGCAGCCATAGGTATCTTCCTGTTGCTGGCAATGGTCTACTGCTCTCCCGCCCTTGAAGGCAAGGTTGTAAACCAGGCTGATATGAAGAATGTTGAGGGAATGGCCAAAGAGGCAAAGGACTACTATCAGAAAACCGGCGAATATGCACTCTGGAGCAACAGTATGTTCTCCGGTATGCCTACCTATGTGGTCTATACCGGCGCTAGCGGTATTAATAAGGTAGCCTATATCCCCAAGTACCTGACCCTTTTTACTCCGGTTCCGGTAAACATGTTGTTCCTGGCGATGCTATGCATGTACCTGTTGCTATGTGTGCTCGACTTTAAATACTGGATCCGTATTATGGGTGCCATCGCGTTTGCATTCTGTTCATATAATGTGATCCTTATCGACGTGGGCCACGTTACCAAAATGTACGACATCGCGCTGATGCCTGCCGTGCTGGCCGGTATTATTCTTACCTATCGTGGCAACCTGCTTACCGGTGCGGCCCTGACCACACTGGCCGCCGCGCTGCTGATTTACTTCAACCACCTCCAGATGATCTATTACACCGTGATCATGGTGGCGGTGCTCGCAGTAGGTGCATTCATACACGCCTTCCGCGAAAAACAGCTGGCGCAATTTTTCAAAGCGTCTGTGCTCCTCCTCATCGGCGGCGCCCTGGCAGTGCTTACGGCAATGGATAACCTCCTGATCTTCCATGAGTATGCCGATTATACCATGAGAGGAAGTAAATCAGAACTGACCCTCGATAAAGACGATATTACCCAGAAGAAATCTTCCGGGCTGGAAATAGAATACGCGTACGACTGGAGCTATGGTAAAGCCGAATCCGGCACATTCCTGATCCCCGGCTATGTGGGCAATTCTTCCGGGCAGCGCCTCAGCGCCGGTTCCAACTTCGGCCAGCAGATGATCAGTATTGGTGTTCCCGCTGCCCAGGTCGATCAGTTCCTTTCCCAACAAAAACTGCCGCTGTATTACGGCGCACAGTCGAAAGGCACTTCCGGCCCCGTTTATGTTGGTGCCATCATCTGCTTCCTTTTCGTATTGTCGTTGCTGTTAGTAAAGAGCTGGCACAAATGGTGGCTCATTGCTGTGACCATTATCGGCTTCATACTGGCCTGGGGGAAGAACCTCGGCTTTATCAATGACTTCCTCTTCTATCACCTGCCCATGTACAACAAGTTCCGTGCACCTGCACAGGCACTGGTACTCCCCTCCCTCACCTTTGTGGTGCTGGCCTGCTGGGGATTGCAGGAGGTAGCTGCCGGCAATCATACCAAAGAAGAGTTATTGAAAAAACTGAAACAGGCCCTGCTCATCACGGGCGGTTTTATCGTTGGTTTCTTCCTCATCACCAATTTCTTCACAGGCTTCAGCAGCGCCAGCGATGCAGGCATGTTGCAGTACTTCTCCCAGATGATGGGCGGTGAAGAAAATGGCAAACTCCTGATACGCGCGCTGGAAAAGGATCGTAGCAGCCTGTTGCTGAAAGACAGCTTCCGCTCCGTTATATTTATCCTGATTGCTGCCGGCGCCATCTGGGCTTATCTCCAGGGCAAACTGAAGTGGATGCCTGCTGCATTGATCATCGTTGCTGCCGTAACGATCGACCTGATCGGCGTAGACAGGAACTACCTCAACAACGATAGCTTCGTGGACGATATCAGCTTCATGCAGGAACTGCAGCCTTCCGCAGCCGACCAGCAGATCAGGCAGGATCCTGATCCTTATTACCGTGTGCTGAACGTAGCCACTGCTCCGTTCGATGATGCTTCTCCATCTTACTTCCACAAAAACATCGGTGGCTACAGCCCCGCCAAACTGTGGATCTACCAGGATCTCATCACACATCAGATCTCCAAAAACAACATGAAGGTGTTGAATATGCTCAACGCCAAATATATCATCGTGCCCGACCAGAAAACCGGTCAACCTGTCGCGCAGCGCAACCCTGACGCCTATGGCAATGCCTGGTTCGTGAAGGATATCGTTTGGGCGCCGGACGCCAATACGGAAATGAAAACGCTGGATTACCTGAATACACGCGATTCTGCGGTCATCGACAAACGCTTCGAAAAACAACTGGGTACCTTCAAACCCGGCGCCGATAGCAGCGCTTCCATCAAACTCACGCAGTATGGCCTGAACAAACTGGAATATACCTCCCATAACAGCCAGGATGGTTTCGGCGTGTTCTCTGAAATCTACTACCCTGCCGGCTGGGATGCTTTCATCGATGGCAAGCCGGTAGATATCATCCGTACCAACTATGCACTTCGCGGTTTCAAAATACCCGCCGGCGATCATAAGATAGAAATGAAATTCTATCCCAAAACCTTCTTCACCGGCCTGAAAATAGCCAGCACGTCCTCAACGCTGCTGCTGATACTCGTGTTGCTCGCGTTTGCATGGCAAGCCTATAAAGAATTAAGAATATAGAAAGAAGAATTAAGAATGAAGGGCGAAGACCTAAGCGAATGTATAATAACCACACTCGCTTAGGTCTTCGCCCTTCATTCTTAATTCTTCTTTCTATATTCTTAATTCTCCTCAGTACCGTTTCCTGAAGAAATACCTCACGCCTATCCACAAATGGTTCGTGAAATTCGGTAAATGCCCGTAATACCTGCTAAGTATCCTGTAGCGTTCCTTCCAGGCTTTCTGCTGATGCTGTTTGGAAGTACCGCCTACACGAAAGCGGGATATCACCTGATGCGTGTTGCAGATGTTATGAGATGCTTTCAGGGTGCGGATCATCCAGTCGATGTCAGCGCAGATCCTGTATTGCAGATCATACAGAGGGCTCAGGCTGCGGCGAACAATATAAGCCTGATGAGATACTACCATGCCGTGTTTCAGGCTTTTCCAGTTGAGTTGTTCCGGCACTTTGTGCGGCGTTTGTTCAGAGCGTAAGCCGATATCGTTGCCGTTTTCATCCATGAACATAGCTTCTCCATAATACACGTCGGCATTGGGGCCGGAGGCAAATACACGGCGGATAACATCATTATCAGCGAGTACATCGTCGGCATTGAGGAACAGCAGGTAATCGCCGGTGGCGAGTTGCATGCCTTTGTTCATCGCATCGTATAAGCCTTTATCTTTTTCAGAGATCACTTTGGCTATTCCGGAGCGATATTTTCCAATTACGCCCATGGTGTTATCCTTAGAGGCGCCATCTATGATAATATATTCAATATGCGGATAGCTTTGCGCTAACACGCTCTGAATGGTATTTTCAATAAATTTTTCGGCGTTAAAACATACGGTGACAATGCTTAATACCGGTGAAACAGTGTCGTTCATGCTGTTGTTGATTACGATGTGCGCTGTATCAGCTGAAACAGGCGATAATACTGATCCGCTACTACCTTCATCCCAAAATGCTGTGTGATATAGGTTCTGGCGGTTTGCCCGAATTGTTGGCAGGTAGATGGCTGCTGCAATAGTTCCAGCGTGCGGGTAGCAAACAGCTCATGATTTCCCGGGGGGATTACATAACCTGTAGCGCCGTCCAGCACTATTTCCCGGCAGCCACCTACATCAAAAGTAATGCAGGCTGTTTCGCAGCTGCCTGCTTCTATCAGCACATTGGGCAGGTTATCTGCCTTTGTCGGATAAAAGAAGATATCGCTGGCGCTGTAACATTGCATCATTCGCAGGGTGTCTTTCACATAGCCGGTGTATACACACTGCAGATGTTTGAACTCTCCTGGCAACCTGTCGCGGCCTATCATGAGCAGATATACGGTATGATCCAGCTGTTCATCGAGCAGCCGGAGGATCTTCATTAATTCAGCCCCGCCTTTGAATTCACTGGCAAACAGGCGCTCGGATACGAAGGTGATCACCGGCGCGGTAGCTGGTAAGCCCAGCGATGCTCTGGCTGCCGCCTTGTCCTGGGGCCGGAAGTAATCGGTATCGATGGGATTGGGAATGTGATACAGCGGCTTTTGCCTTGTAAGCGGACTTTCCACCGTCATGTCATACAACCAGCGGGACGGTGATATGATGTGCAGATTGCTTGCCTCATACAGGCGCTGCTTACGCCGCATCAGGTAGTTGCCGGTGGGCAGTCCCATCGCCGGCGCATGCCGGTGCTCCGATTTTCCTGCACGTCCGTTTTTCCAGCTCGTATCTCCGAAAGTATGCGCAGCATTGCCGGTTAGTGCCCACATGTCGTGCAGCGTCCATGCAACCGGCGCCAGGGCCGACAGCCTTGGCAATAAACCGGCATCGAAATAACCGCCGTGAATATTGTGCAGGCTGATCACATCGGGCCGGAAGCTTTGCGCGGCGCGCATGATAGCGTTAGTAGAAAACGGAAAATAAAGATATTGCAGCCCTAGCTTGTTACTCACCACATTCCATCCACGCTCTGTAACATGCCTGAACGTACCCGGCCGGGTCAGGGTCACATTCGGGGCGGAAGTATGCCGGTCGCCCACCACGAAGTGATTCTCCGTCTGATGATAAACAGCAAGCCCCTCCGCAATCCGTTGCGCTGCAATGGCTGCTCCGCCACTGTTTTCATACTTATTGATAAATAATACTTTCACCGGCTAGTATTTAAAGAACTGTTGCATATTCCGGCTGAACACATCAGGCGCCCAGTCGCGCACCAGTATCCGCGGCAATGCGTAAGGATTACTCCACGTATGTACCTGACCGTGATAGTTGGCACATACCAGCTGCAATCCGAGCGCCTTGCAGGCTTTTATACTGTCTGCATTATAATATCGTTTGCTGCCCAGGAATTTACGTCCGCCGAAAGGATAAGAAAAATGTACCTGCGGCGCATGCAGCACTCCTTCCAGTATTTCCTTCGATTGGCCTATTTCATGATATTGCTCATCATAGCTCAGCATGCCCACCGCCGGATGACGGTGTGTATGGCAGCCTATGGTCACCTGTTTCGATCCGCTCATTGCCCTCAGCTCATCCCAGGTCATCAGCCGGTGCGATACACGCCCCGCGGCATCTGTGCCGGCCCATTGATACAGCTGTTGCATAGTGGCGTCGATCACATCCGGCTTGCAGAAGCGAAGTACCTGCTGCAGCGCATAATACGTATCTTTTATCGACTGCAGCGTATTGGTAGCATACTGCCACGTTTGCCCGTTAATGCCAATATTCAGCACCGGTGGCAGGCTTTCAGCGGTGAGCAGCACACGTTCCAGGTCGTCCCACCAAAGCTCGTAACCGGTATTAATTTTAGAAGTGGTAATGTAAAAAAGCGCAGGCGTCTGGTGTTGCTCCAGCAATGGCAAGGCTTCCAGGTAATTATCTGCATACCCGTCATCAAAGGTGATGAATACCGACCTTTCCGGAAATGGCTTTTTATTTTTTACGTGATACAAAAACTGATCGGCATCCAATACATGATAATCTGATGCCAGATGCGCCAGATGGGCGCTGAAATTAGCGGGTGTAACCGACAACTCCTGTGGGTCCTGCGGCAAGGTGGTAACACGGTGATAAAGCAACACCACTGCCGGCCGCTGCACTTTATTAGCTACATAATGCACTACAGAAAATATCTTATCGCTCAGGTTGCCCATCAGTTCAATTGGCTTTTTATCAGGTTACACTTTCGTTGCCCTCACTGCAATGATAACCGGGTATACGGGATCCCGGTAATCTAATTCCTCCTGCAACAGCTCTTCTGCTGAAATGCCCTGCAGGATGGCAGTACAGGTAAGTACGTTGCCATAGCTGGTCACTTCAACATTGTCTTTTCCAAACACTTCTCCGAATACTCTCTCTGCCGATTGTGGCGTGAAGCGCCAGTAGTCGCCCCAGCGCTGCGCATCATAAGCGGAGATCTGTGTGGCGCCGGCCAGTGTGGCCAGCAGCACCCCTCCCGGTTTCAACAGGTGCCACGCCCCTTCTATGGCGGTTTTGAAATCGTATATAAAGTTAAATGTCTGCGTACAAATGAAACAGTCGATATGATTCTCTGGTAAAGATGCCCTGTTCGTCAGGTCTCCCACAATAGTAACCTGGCTGCCCGGCTGCACATGCAGCACTTCAAAGCTGCTGACATTAGCCCCGAACTGTTTCGAATAGCTGCTTTCCGCAATCTCCAGTACGTGACCGTGAATATCGGCGGAATGCGAACGCAGGAAATCCGTGATGTAATGCCGGTCTACCGGTGTGCCCCTGTCGAACCCAAAGGTGGTAGACAATGGCTGCAGACGCCGCAAACTGTCCCAGGCAACAGGTGATATCACCTCCCGCTTCATCTTCCTGAATATTTTCCGGATTACTTTAAGCATGCCCTGTTATTTTCTTCCAGTATTTTTTAAGCCTGTTCTTAATCTTGGCGGAGATGGTCATTCCTGCATTTGCCCGGAGAAATTTTGCAAACAGTTTTTCCATTTGCAGATTATTCGTCACCGGGATAGCGTCTACCTCCACCGGATGCTGATATATTTCCGTATACAGCCAGTCTTCTTCTTTGTAATGATGCGTAGCAGCTGCCACATTACCATCATGCCTTACGAGCGATTTCACCGGATACAACGTCAGCATATCGTGTATATAAGCAGTGGCCCGCCAGCGGATAGCCCAGGAGCTTACTTTCCCCTGTTTATGCTGATGCAGCATACGGAAAAAAGGATAAGCACCCCAGAAATCGAATGCCTGTTTCAGCCGTTTTGCTTTTATCTCTTCAATTACTTTATCGGTATCTCTTTCAAACTTATCCCAGGCCCTTTGCCAGGTGGCCCAGCCCAGGCTGCCTGGATCATGCACCAAAAAGGTAGATGCCTGATAATCTGCCGGCATTTCAAACGGATATAAAAAACCATGTACTGCCATTACATTTTCTGCATTGGCATAGCGGTTAAGTCCGTCGTTGATAAATTTCAGGAAGAAAGGCGATACGGTAAGATCATCTTCCAATACAATCACCCGGCCGTGCCTGTTGATGACTTCAGTAACCCCATCTATCACGGAAGTAGCCAGCCCCTTGTTTTTCACCGCTTCATACACCACCACCTGCCCGCACCACTGACGGCTGTGCACAATATCCCTCACCTGCCTGATCAGCCCCAGCTGAGCATCAGAAGCGCCGGCCTTCGGCCCGTCACAATAAACATATAGAGTACTTTCCCCCGCTTCCTTATTATCACTCAGATGCTGTAAGGTGCTTAAAGTCAGCTCTGGCCGGTTATATGCGAATAATACGATGGGAGCAAATTCCATGTTATGAAAAGATACTGCGCTGAATTAAAAAGGGTAAAAATCGTATAAAATTAACAATAAAACAAATATGAGAACCGGGCTATAACCGGCCTGCGCCGGCAAAATAGCGCTTCCAGTAAGGTTCGTTCAGATCACTGATCATCACGCCGGCACTGGTAGAAGCATGCACAAATTTATCGTTCTCAAGGTAAATACCTACGTGAGAAATACGCCGGTGATGGATACGGAAGAAAACCAAATCACCTTCCCGCAGATCCTTCAGCCCGAGCCGCTTTACCTGCGTGAACAGGTCAGCAGAATTTCCCGACAATGCCATCTGAAATACGGTATTCATCAGCGTATTCACAAATCCGGAGCAATCGATGCCGTCTTTCGTTTTTCCCCCCAGCCGGTACGGCGTACCATACCATTCTTCGATGAAGCCATACAATTGCTGATTCAACACATCTTCTACAGGAACATCCAGCAGCTGGGCATACTTAAACTGCCAGCCCTGCGCATTTTCCAGGCTGGCGCTCCCCATCGTAATATTTTTGCTGATGCTGACGTCTTTTGAAGAGGAAGAATTATTGCGGGAATGACGGCTGGCAGAAATACCGTTAATGAATTCAATACGTCCGTTATTCCTGCTCGCAGTGGGTGTGTTGACTGTTTTCTTATTCGCGCTGGTTTTCTTCAGGGAGGCGCAGGAACTGAGTGACAATGCACATATCGATAACTTCACAACTAAGTGTCCCTTTACTCTGATCATAAGCTTCTGGCTAAATTTTCGCTAAAATACAAATATATAGCGATTTACAAATTGCAGAATTCATGAAATATAATCTCAATAAAGGGTGCATAACTTCCTGCGTCGTCCGGACCTATAGTTATTTTTTTACCTTATTTTTGTCGCTTGACGAAATAGATTAGCAGATGATTTTTTCCCACTTACACGTTCATACCCAATTCTCTTTACTGGATGGAGCCGCCGACATCAAGTCGTTGTACAAAAAGGCAATGGCTTCTAATCAGCCGGCATTGGCGATTACAGACCACGGTAATATGTTTGGCGCATTTCAGTTTGTGGCAGAAGCATATAACAATAAACTCAATCCGGCCGATCCGAAAGATAAAAGACTGAAAGTAAAGCCTATCGTAGGCTGCGAATTTTACCTCGTGGAAAACCGGCATAAACGTTCGTTTACCAGGGAGGAAAAAGATATACGCTATCACCAGGTGTTGCTCGCTAAAGATGATGAAGGCTATCGCAATCTTATCAAACTTTGCTCTCTTGGTTATATGGAAGGGCTGTATGGTAAATACCCCCGTATCGACAAAGAGCTGATCCTTCAATATCACAAGGGGCTTATTGCCACCACCTGCTGCCTCGGCGCTTCTGTTCCCAAGATCATCCTCCGTAAAGGAGAAGAAGAGGGTGAAAAAGAATTCCGCTGGTGGCTGGATATTTTTGGAGAAGATTATTATGTAGAATTGCAACGCCACGGTATCCCGGAACAGGAGCAGGTAAACGCCGTGCTACTCCGGTTTGCTGAGAAGTATAATGTAAAGATCATTGCTTCCAACGACTCACACTATGTGGATCAGGCAGATGCCAACGCACACGACATCCTGCTTTGTATCAACACCGGCGAGAAGAAAAGCACGCCTACCAATAAAGAATTCTCAGATGATGAATCGGCCGTAAAAAACAGGCGATTCGCGTTCTACAACGATCAGTTCTATTTCAAGACCACGGAAGAAATGAGCCAGCTGTTTCATGATCTTCCTCAGGCCATCGATAATACGAACGAGATTGTAGACAAGGTGCAACTGCTGGATCTCAAGCGGGATATCCTGTTGCCCAACTTCCCTATTCCGAAGGAATTCATTACCCAGGACCAATACCTGCGTCACCTGACGTTTGAAGGAGCACGTACCCGTTATACAGAGATGACGGCCGATGTAGAAGAACGCATCAACTTTGAGCTGGGCGTTATTGAGAACATGGGCTTTGCCGGATACTTCCTTATCGTGGCCGACTTCATCAAAGCGGGCCGCGACCTCGGCGTGTTCATCGGCCCGGGCCGTGGCTCTGCCGCCGGTTCGGCAGTAGCCTACTGTATCGGTATCACCAATATAGATCCTATCAAGTACAACCTGCTGTTTGAGCGTTTCCTGAACCCGGAACGTAAGAGCATGCCCGATATTGATACGGACTTCGATGATGAAGGCCGTCAGAAAGTAATTGACTACGTTGTTCAGAAATACGGCCGTAACCAGGTAGCCCAGATCATCACTTATGGTACCATGGCCGCGAAGATGAGTATCAAAGACGTGGCCCGTGTACTGGATCTGCCACTGGTAGAATCCAACGGCCTCGCCAAGCTGGTACCCGACAAACCCGGTATACAGCTGGATCGTATCTTCAATGCCCCGCTGGAAGGAGAAAAGAGCCTGGGTGATAAGGAAGGCCTGGCCGGTGAAGATATTGAGAATGTAAAGAAACTGAGAGAGCTGATAAAAGGCGAAGACCTTCAGGGTGAAGTGCTCCGCGAAGCATGCGTACTCGAAGGCTCCGTGCGCAACACGGGTATTCACGCTGCCGGTATCATCATTGCTCCGCAGGATCTCTACGACCTGATCCCCGTTTCCACCGCTAAAGACTCCGACCTCCTCGTAACCCAGTTTGAAGGTAGCATCATCGAGTCGGCCGGCGTAATCAAAATGGACTTCCTGGGGCTGAAAACCCTCACCATCATCAAGGGCGCCCTGGAAATGATCCGGCAAAACCACGGACTGGCTATTGAAATCGACTATATCCCGCTGGACGATGCCAAAACCTACGAGCTGTATCAGAAAGGCGAAACCAACGCCACGTTCCAGTTCGAGTCGCCCGGTATGCAGAAATACCTCCGCGAACTGAAACCCGACCGTTTCGACGATCTCATTGCGATGAACGCCTTGTATCGTCCGGGCCCGCTGGAGTACATTCCTTCTTTTATCCGTCGTAAACATGGCCTTGAGCCCGTGCAGTACGACCTCGCTGAAATGGAGGAATACCTGAACGATACTTACGGTATCACCGTATATCAGGAGCAGGTGATGTTGCTCAGCCAGAAGCTGGCCGGCTTCTCCAAAGGAGATGCCGACGTGTTGCGTAAAGCGATGGGTAAAAAGCAGATCGCCGTACTGAACAAAATGAAAGCGCAGTTCATGGAAGGTTGTGCCAAAAACGGGCACGACCCCAAGGTTTGCGAAAAAGTATGGACCGACTGGGAAGCGTTTGCATCCTACGCGTTCAATAAATCCCACTCCACCTGTTATGCTTTCGTGGCCTATCAGACGGCTTACCTGAAAGCCCACTACCCTGCTGAATATATGGCCGGTGTACTGAACTGCGCCAGCAACATTGAAAAGATCACCTTCTTCATGGAAGAGTGTAAGCGTATGGGTATCGACGTGTTGCCGCCGGATGTGAACGAATCCTTCAAAGGCTTTGCAGTAAACAAACAGGGCCAGATCCGTTTCGGACTCGGTGGCCTCAAAGGCGTGGGTGAAGCAGCGATCGAAAACCTGCTGGAAGAAAGACAGAAAGACGGACCTTTCAAGAATATATTCGATTTCATCAAACGCGTGAACCAGCGCGCGGTGAATAAGAAGTCGCTCGAAGCACTGGTGATGTCCGGCGCATTCGACTGCTTCCCTCAGTTCCACCGTGCCCAGTACTTCCACAAACCGGAAGGCGAACAGCTCTCCGGCCTGGATAAAATAGTGAAATTCGGGCAGCAGGTATCAGCAGGCTCTTCTGGTATGGGCAGCCTTTTCGGCGATGAAGATATGCCGGATGTGGAACCGCCTAAGATCGCCAACTGCGATCCCTGGCCGCTGATCATGAAGCTGAATAATGAAAAGGAAATCACCGGTATCTATATTTCCGGTCACCCGCTGGACGACTACCGCTTTGAACTGAAGCACTATCATATGAATACCGTTCAGGAGCTGGTAGAATATCAGACAGAGATAGCCCAACCCGGTAATACCGGAGGCCGCTCCAAAGAGCGCAATTTCCGGCTGGCTGTGTACATTACCGGCGCCCAGGAAAGGATTTCCCGGAATAATCGCCAGTTCGGCATTATGACCATCGAAGATTACACCGGCAAATTTGAGTTCGCTTTATGGAGTGAAGACTTTATCCGTTTTGCGCCCTACCTGAAACCAGGGCTGTGCCTGTTCATCAATGGCGGGTTTAAATCGAAGCGCTTTAACGACAACGAATACGAATTCAAGGTGAGTAGTATACAACTGTTGCAGGAAGTGAAGAAAACCCATACCAAACAGGTTTATCTCAATACCCTGCCCCAGCTCATCAAACGCGAAACCGTTGATTTCCTGGTGGAAAACGTCACCCGTTTCCCTGGCAACAGTGTATTGCACGTACACCTGACCGACCGGGACGATAACACCCAGGCGAAGCTGCATACCTTTAACCGTAATATTGAAATGAATGACGAGTTGGCGGGTTTCCTGAACAAACAGCCGGATATCGATGTGTTCATAGAGATAATCAATAAGTAAGATGTCAAAAATGCAGTAATTTGCATTCGGATCAGGATTTGATCCCATATATACCGATCGTAAAAATCAAAACAATCGTTAAATAAAACATTAAATTTAAGAATATGGCTTTAGAATTCACTGACGCGAACTTTGAAACAGAAGTTCTGAACTCAGATAAATTAACTGTTATCGACTTTTGGGCAGAATGGTGTGGCCCATGTCGCGCTATCGGTCCCGTAATTGAAGAGCTGTCTAAAGACTATGCGGGTAAAGTAAACGTTGGTAAAGTGAATGTAGATCAGAATCCGCAGCTTTCTATCAACTACGGTATTACCAGCATTCCTGCTATCCTTTTCGTGAAAGGTGGCCAGGTGGTAGACAAACAGGTAGGCGCAGTGCCTAAATCTGTGCTGGATAAAAAGATCCAGGCAAACCTCTAATGGGGGAATGACGAATTAGGAATGTAGAATTAAGAAATAGAGCGAAGACCTTAGCGAATAATTTCAAATCGCTAAGGTCTTCGCTCTATTTCTTAATTCTACATTCCTAATTCGTCATTCAACTATAATCCTCATAATAATCAACTGGCATTGTTGTATCTTGATGCCAAATTCTACTTTTTTGCGCCAAAATTTACTTACCCTTATCCTAACCTGCATGAGCTTCGCAACAGCTTTTGCGCAACGAAAATGTGGTACCGCCGAAGTAATACAGCAAAGGATAAAAGACAACCCTCAACTACAGCAGCTGGTCAACCGGAACGAAGCCATGATGCAACAGGGCCAGCAACAGGTTCATGTGGAAGCTGTTCCGCAGCAGGTAACCATCCCGGTAGTAGTACATATCGTACTCGATAATCCGTCGCTCGTAACAGATGAACAGGTAGCCTCTGAGATAGCAGTATTGAACCGCGACTATAACGCCGCCAATCCGGATATCAGCCAGGTGCCACCTGTATGGCAGCCGCTCATTGGTAATACGCGTATCAATTTTTGCATGGCACAACGCACACCCGACAATGAGCCCACCACTGGCATCATAAGGGTACAAACAGCTGCCGGCCAGAGTTATCCGATCACCAACGGCGCCCCTGACGTGAAATACAGCAGTGATGGCGGGTCAGATGGCTGGGACCATACCCGTTATCTCAATATATGGGTCACCCGCCTTTCCGGTAACTACCTGGGCGTAGCTGCCCCGCCGGGACTCGGTTTTCCGGTGGTAGAAGAAGGTGTGGTGATACACTACACCACCTTTGGCACCACCGGCAGCGTAGGCCCTACCTATAATCTCGGTCGTACCGCTACCCACGAAATAGGACACTACTTCGGATTAAAGCATGTTTGGGGAACCAACACCGGTAACTGTACCACCGACGATGGCATCGCCGATACTCCCCCGCAGAGTAACTACACCACCGGCTGCCCTTCTTTTCCGAAATTGGATGTCTGTACCCCCACATGGCCGGGTATCATGTTCATGAATTACATGGATTATACCGATGATGCCTGTATGCATTTGTTCACCGCCGGGCAGGTAAACCGGATGCGATATGTGCTGGAAAACATCACCAGTAGCCTGATGACCTCCAACGGCTGCTCCATACCGCAAATGTTCGATAACGACGCCGCGCTGGTAAACGTACTCTCTCCACAGGGAAAAATCTGCAACAATAACATTCAGCCGGTGGTCACCCTTCGCAACAAGGGATTACAGCCGCTCAGCAAAGTGAATATCTGGTATAAGGTGAACAACGGCGCGCTCACCTCCTTCAGCTGGACCGGCAACCTGGGTAGCCTGCAGCAAACCACCGTTACATTGCCCAACAGCAGTGTAGCGATCGGTAACTATACACTCACTGCCTTCACCCAATCGCCCAATGGGCAGCCGGATGGCAATACCAGCAATGATACTGCGAGTACCCGTTTCCGTTACGATGCCGAAGCCACCCTGCCAATGGAACAGGGCTTTGAAGACGACAGCTTCCCACCACCGGGATGGGACATCTACAACCCCGACCATAGCTTCACCTGGGAACGCGCCCGGAATGTGGGCAAAGGCAGCAGCGCTTCTGCACTCATGCGCAACCTCGGCTATAATGTCAATGGCCAGGTAGACGACCTGATTACGCCGGTGGTAGATCCCCAGCAGGCCGACTCCGTATTCCTGTTTTTTGATGTGGCCGCTGCCGTTTATTCAGATCCCACAACACCCGGTAACCTCTGGGATACCCTGAAAGTGATCGTCACTACCGACTGCCGCCAAACCGGCCAGATACTGTATTCAAAATGGGGCCCTAACCTCATCACGCATCCCGGTGCGCTGCATACGGAGTTTGTTCCAACTGCCAGCGAATGGCGGAGAGATTCGGTGGATCTGACCGCTACCATACGTAAAGGGAAGTTTCAGGTAGCCTTCAGAAACATCTCAAATTCAGAGAATAACATTTACATAGATAATATTAAAATTGTAGGCAAAGCGGTGAATCCCACCCTGAAGGAAAAAGGGGTATTGGTGAATCCGAACCCAACCGATGGGCAGGTTTGGGTTACTTTTTACCAGTTACCGGAAGACCTGGTGCAGGTATCTGTTTATAATGTTCAGGGGCAGCTGGTGATGAGTAAACCACCGGCAGATATTGGCGCTGGCAACCGCATGACCTTTAATTTGGTAAATGAGCCAAATGGTGTTTATTTTGTGAAATTAATTTACAGGAACAGGGCCAACACCATCAAAATAATGAAAGTAAGATGACGATGAGACAAGATAACACGGCTGTTCAAACGCTCCTTGAGCAACCCAACCTGGACGCAGCATTAAAAAGCATTGCAGAAAAGATCCTCCGGAAGGAACGCATTACGCCCGCAGAAGGGCTGACCTTATTTGAGAAAGGTGATATAGGCCTGCTGGGCGCATTGGCTAATCATGTAAGAGAACGAATGCATGGTGATAAAACCTACTTCAACCGCAACTTTCATATCGAGCCAACTAACGTTTGTGTATTCACCTGTCACTTTTGTTCTTATTCCCGCCTGTACAAAAACAGGGAAGATGGATGGGAACTGAGCATCGATCAGATGATGGACATCGTTAAAAAATACGATAACCAGCCGGTTACCGAAGTACATATCGTAGGCGGCGTACATCCCAAAATGCAGCTCGATTTCTTCGTGGAACTGATCCGCCAGATCAGGGCTCACCGGCCCGACCTGCATATTAAAGGCTTCACGGCAGTGGAACTGGATTATATGTTCCGTAAGGCGAAAGTAAGCGTGGAGGAAGGAATGCGCATCCTGAATGAAGCAGGACTGCAATCTCTGCCCGGTGGGGGCGCTGAAATATTTGCGCCTGAAGTACGTGCTAAAATATGTCATGATAAGGTAGATGCAGACGGCTGGCTGGCCATTCACAAGGCGGCGCACCAACGCGGTATGCATACCAATGCGACGATGTTGTATGGTCATATAGAATCCTATGCCGACCGTATCGATCATATGGAACGCCTGCGGCAACTGCAGGATGAAACCGGTGGTTTCAACACCTTCATCCCGCTGAAATTCCGCAATAAAGGCAACGATATGGCGGATATCCCGGAAAGCTCCATCGTGGAAGATCTGAAGCTTTATGCGGTAGCCCGCCTGTACATGGATAATTTCCCGCACCTGAAGGCATACTGGCCTATGCTGGGCAGAAACAGTGCGCAGCTGACCCTTGCTTTCGGCGTGAACGACCTGGATGGTACGATCGACGATACCACGAAGATCTATTCCATGGCCGGTGCAGAAGAGCAAACGCCCTCTATGAGTACCGCCCAGCTGGCGATACTGATCAGGCAGGCTGGCAGAAGGCCTGTGGAAAGGGATACCGTGTATAACGAAATAAAGGATTACACCGACGTTGTTTTTTCTGATGAAGAACTGCTGACCAAATAGTACCGTGTATCTTATGCAATTACATCTGAAATGTATACTGATCGCCAGCCTGTATATCGCAGGTTGTCATCAGAACAATGCCGGCAATACCAATGCTGGTACCGATAACAATTCCGGTGCGGCTGCCACTTCCGGTACGGATGCTACCGGGGAAAGTTCCAACGGCCTTACGTTTAAGAAACAAGGCGCGCTGACATTCATTTCCAAAGCGGGTGCCGATACCCTTCGCAAAATTGATATCCAGCTGGCGCAAACCGATGAGCAGCGCGCCGATGGACTGATGTATCGTAAGTCGATGACAGACGACCAGGGTATGTTGTTCATCTTCCCGGACCTTGAAGAAAGGGCCTTCTGGATGAAGAACACTTATATCTCGCTGGATATTGTTTATATAGATGACAAGATGGAAATCGTATCTATCCAGAAGTACGCCACTCCCCTTTCAGAACAAAGTCTTCCTTCCTATAAGAAAGCGAAGTATGTATTGGAAGTAAATGGCGGTTTCTGTGATAAGTATCATATTGGTTATGGAGATAAGATCAGCTACCAGTAGATCTTAGATAAAATAAAAAGAGAAGCCCTGGCAGACGCCAGGGCTTTTTTCGCTCCTATTGATACATATTTGATCGCTAACATGATAGCCTTGCGTATGCTATCCTTCCGCATTCGCAACATTCAGGATGTGCAGCTGCGTTTTACCGGCAGGCACTTCCCAGTCCACCACGTCACCGGCACTATATCCCAGCAAAGCAGTGCCTATCGGCGAAAGGATAGATAATTTTCCCAGCTGAATATTGCTGGCAGCCGGTAATACCAGCTGTACATTGCGGACAGCGCCGCTGCGCTCGTCTCTGAATTGCAGGGTAGAATTCACCTGCACCACATCTTCGGGTACTTTTCCCTTTCTGATTACTGCCCTTTCGAGCTCCTCTTTCAGTTTCTCAGAACCCGGCGAATGATAACACAGCGTTTTGAGAATTTCGTAATCATGTTGGGATACAATAATCTGTTTCTTTTTCATGATATCGGATTTAAGAATAAGTAATAGATCTGCCTGTGGTGCAGGTGCTGATTTTCAACCGGCACCGCAAGCATTTGTTAAAATGTTCCGCTGCCGGCCTGGAATGTTAAGCGCTAACAGCTAAAGGTTTCTTTTTGTGATAAATCTCTTCATAGCTTCGTATATCCGTTCTGGTTACACGTCTGAATACAGCGGATGGATTTACCTGATCGGCCGAGGCGAATCCGCAGGCGCCCATCAGTTCGGCCAGTGCGGCGATGGTATTGCGGTGATAATTCGCGACGCGCACCCGTTTGTCTGCTACGTTCACGCCCTGATACAAATGGGGATCCTGCGTAGCCACACCTACAGGGCAACTGCCGCTATCGCACTGCAAGGCCTGAATACAGCCCAGCGCCAGCATCATGCCTCTTGCACTGTAGCAGGCATCTGCACCCAATGCCAGTACTTTCATGATATCGAATCCGGTAATGATTTTGCCGCTTGCGAGGATACGGATATGTTCCTTAAGGTGATATTGCCTCAACAGGCCGGTCACCAGTGCAAGCGCATCAAACAATGGCATCCCGATAGAGTCGGTAAACTCCAGCGGCGCCGCGCCCGTACCGCCTTCCGCACCATCCACGGTGATAAAGTCGGGATAGATCCCTGTATTCACCATGGCGGTGCAGATCCGCTCAAACTCATCAGCCCGGCCTACGCACAGCTTGAACCCTACGGGCTTGCCACCGGAAAGTTTCCTTAACTGCTGCAGGAAGGCGAGCATTTCATACTCATCATGGAAGGCGGTATGTGCTGCGGGCGATAATACGCTGACACCCGGTTTTACTTTACGGATACCGGCAATCTCCGGTGTGTTCTTTGCTGCCGGCAATACGCCTCCTTTGCCAGGTTTGGCTCCCTGGCTCAGTTTCAATTCGATCATCTTCACCGCCGGCTCGGCAGCAGATGCAGCAAATATCTCTGATGAAAAATTGCCCTGTTCATCGCGGCAACCGAAGTAGCCGGTGCCTATCTGCCAGATCAGGTGACCGCCATGCTGTAAATGGTAAGGACTGATACCTCCTTCCCCGGTATTATGCGCGAAGCCACCCATCTGGGCGCCACCGTTCAAAGAAGCAATGGCTGTTTTGCTCAATGCGCCGTAACTCATCGCACTGATATTGAGCAGGCTGGCATCATAAGGCTTGTGGCACTGTCCGTTGCCGATCACCACCCTCAGCGATTCAGCTTTTACCCTGATCGGAAACGCTGTATGCGAGGCCCATTCATAGCCTGGTTCATACATATTCTCCAAAGCGCCGAAGGCAACGGTTTGCTTCACATCTTTCGCGCGCTGATATACCACTGCGCGCTGGCGACGGTTAAACGGCCGCCCGTCGGTATCTGATTCAAAAAAGTACTGGCGCATCTCCGGCCGGATCTGTTCCAGCAGATAACGCAGTCGTCCTAATAAGGGATAATTACGTAACAGTGCATGTTTTCCCTGGAACCGGTCGTAGATTGTCAGCAGAGAAAGCCCCACTGCTACCGGCAACAGGAACCATCCACTTAAATATCCGCGATAAAGGCTTGCTGCCACACTCACATCAAGCAACAGGCATGAAAAATAAACCGCCCATCGTGCTATCCGATGATTCATAAAACTGATTTTATAAGATTGTTTTGGAAATACTAATGGAATAAAGCTAGGCTACAGTATAAAGCAGTTATTCCCCCGGGTACAACATTTTACCAGATAAAAGTTGCCCGGGATTACTTGTTGAAGTCTTTAGGACAGGATAAGAACGGCAACAGAAACCCGCTCGTGCATTTGGCTGCACAAGGAGTTTGATATGTGGGTAATATGAAAATTGCCGGATTCAATTATTACTAATTGTATCCGGCAAATATAAGAAATTAATTAAGAATAGGGAATGAAGAATTAAGAAACAGAGCGAAGACATTAGCGAATAACGTTTCAATCGCTAATGTCTTCGCTCTGTTTCTTAATTCTTCATTCCCTATTCTTAATTCTTCGGCAATTCCGGCGCTGTGAAAGGCTTCTGGCGCCCTGCGTTTTGTTTGCGTACCTGTTGTATATCGGCTGCTGTTATTTTATCAGCCTTATTTTTCCAGGCGCTGCGCAGGAAAGTAAGCAGTTGTGCAATATCTGCATCATTGAACTCATCGCTGGCGCCGATTCCCGGCATATCGCCGTTGATTTCAGGCGCCTTGTAGGTTTTGCCGTGCACGTCTACCGGTCCGGTAAGACCATAAAGCACAATAGAGATGAATGCATTTTTATTGCCGTTCACCCAGTTGCTTTCATTAAGTGGCGGCGCCATGGAGGCGATGCCATCTCCGTTTTTACCATGACAGGTCTGACAAACGGTATTAAATATCTTATAACCCCGTGGCAGCGATTTCTTTAACACCTCCATCTTCTTAGCGTTGGCCATATCATCCATTCCTCTCAGCACTGTTTCGAGCTGACGGCGCAATACCAGCGCAGTATCGGGGTTCCAGGCTGTTACCTGTTTCAGGAATGCCGCTTCACGACGGGCGGCATTATTCACCAACGCTGCCGATACATAACGGTTACGGGCATACGCTTTCATCAGTTTATCTTCCAGGCGGGAAGCAGCTGCTTTATCTGCTTTGGCAACTGCGGGCAATATGAATGCCACCGCGGGGGCCAGGTACGGATTATCGGACAATGAGTCGAGTGCTTTGATGCCCGGCGCACTGACGATGGATGGTAACGCTGCCAGGCCCTGTATTTTGAGTGCTGCATCGGATTGCTGCCAGATTGTTTCCAGATCAGCATTATTCAGCTGGTGCAGGCCTTCCAGTGTCCAGAGCGCATGTATGCGGGTGAGTGGCGCATGGCTGTCTTTCAGCATATTCCGCAGCTCCGGCGCCATATCCTTCAATTGATGGTCAATGATCAGTTGTTGGGCTTTATCTCTCAGCGCACCATTGGGGCTATGCAGCAGCGCGGCCAGCGCAGCGGGCGTAAGCTCGATCTTTGCCGGCTGCGGATGGCTGCCGGCCGGAACGATCCTGTAAATGCGGCCGCAGTTCAGCGGCAGCGTGAGTTTACGCATCTTTATTTCATTCTTCAGATATTCGGTCAGGTAGGTTTTATGTTGCAGTATACCACGATACATATCCACGATATACAGTGCTCCATCTAACCCGGTAATCAGGTTCACCGGACGAAAACGCTCATCGGTGCTGGCCAGGAACTCCTTGTGCTGATAAGCCTGTACCCCGCTCACCACGAAGCTACTGTCTTTCAGCAGATTTCTTTTAATCAGGTTAGCGGAAGGCTCGGCCACGAAGGCGTTGCCCGCGTAAGGGGCCGGCAACAGTGCACCACGATAGATCAACGGCCCACAGGCAGCAGTGAAATTCACGAGGCGCAGACTATCGTCCAGCGAGCCTTTCTGATAGCCACGGTTCACCCCCGGCGTAGGCCGTATCGGGTAAGTGCGGTTATCCGGTACGATCTTCTGGTTAAAGCCGGCAGTGTTCTGCTGCTCCGGATTGGTACCTCCGAGTCCTGGTGGAAAGTAATCGCCCAGAAGGTTTTCGGAGTTATTATTATAAAAAAGACGTCCCTGATCATCCTGGGTAATACCCCACTGGCCCCTGAAATGAGTGGACTCCTTCAACCATTTGTTGCCCACCTTACGGTAACGCCTATCTGATTTGGCATTATAAATCCAGTTATCCATGGCACGGAACAGGCCATTTGGCTGATGTTCCACGTTACCTCCGGCTGCGTACTGGTCGTCGACCAACGTCTTCTTCCCTGCTTTATCGTGATTGTTTTCAATAAACCACAGCTGGGGCGGCGTAGCTACCAGCACGCCATTCTCCACCAAACAAACGGCCCTGGGCAGTACGAGAGAGTCCAGGAATACGGTCCGTTTATCCATGATACCGTCGCCGGTGGTATCTTCCAGTATAACAATCTTCCCATTGGGCTTATCTTCTCCGGTACCGGCCGTATCCGGCATAAAGCCGGTCATTTCCACTGCCCACAGCCTGCCTCTTTCATCGAAGGTCATGGCCACGGGAGCAACTATCATTGGCTCCGCCGCTACCAGCTGCACTTCCAGGCCCTTATCCACCTCCATATGGGTAATGGCTGTTTTGGCGTCCAGCACCGGCGACTCCGCAAATTGTTGACGCATGGCCAGCGAATCTTTTTCGCGGCTGTTTGATTGTTGTTGTGTCGTGTTCCCCCCACAGGCATAAAGGCCTAACGACAATGTGGTAATAAACAGATAATGAATACGTTGCATTTTTTTAATTCGATTGCAAAAAGTAAAAATACTGTTCTGAAAATATTTTTTCCGAAAAATTATATGAGCTGCTTTTTACGTAACTGTACGAAGGCAAAAAAACTTATCTTCGTCGCTTTATTGCTTACATTTTACGATTTATTTGCATTTATGGAACGCTTACAGGGCATCATAGGCATTGTACTTATTCTCGGCATTGCTTTTCTATTCTCCAATAACAAAAAGAGGATCAATTACAGGCTGGTGTTTAGTGGTTTAGGATTACAGGCGTTGATTGGTATCCTGGTATTCAAGGTGCCCGTTATCACGAAGTTCTTTCAGTTGGTAGGCGATGCGATGGGTAAGCTGGAATCCTTTGCCCGTCAGGGTGCAGCGTTTGTATATGGAGGCATCGGCGTTTCGCAGCCCGACGGTTTATTTAAGGACTATGCGGGTGGAGGTTTTGTATTTGCATTTAATGTAACAGCCACCATCATCCTGGTGTGTGTGCTGGTGGCGGTATTATACCACTATGGCATCATGCAGCGTGTAGTGGCGGTTATTGCCAGGGCCATGAATTTTGTGATGCGGGTAAGCGGCGCTGAAGCGCTGAGCAACGTAGCCAGTGCATTTGTGGGCCAGGTGGAAGCACAGGTAATGATACGCCCTTATTTATCCAGCATGACTAAAAGTGAGATACTGGCTTCCATGAGCGGCAGCCTTGCCTGTATTGCAGGTGGTATCCTGGTGGTATACGTAAACATGGGTGCGCAGGCAGGTATGCATATTGCCCCATTCCTGATCACGGCCAGCCTGATGGCGGCTCCGGGCGCGCTGGTTATCTCCAAGATTGTATTTCCGGAAACAGAGGAAAGTGTTACGATGGGTCGTGTTAAGATGGAAGTAAAAAGTAACTATACCAACGTCATCGACGCTATTTCACATGGCGCCGGCGATGGTTTTAAGATAGCCATGAACGTTATAGCGATGCTGATTGGTTTCATCGCGTTCATTGCGCTGATCGACTGGATACTGATTCACATCGGCCACTTATTCAATCCTAACTTCAACCTGAGCCTGGATTGGATCTTCGGACAAATATTTACGCCGATGGCCTGGGCAATGGGTGTTCCTTCAACGGATGTACAGAGCGTGGCCACCCTGCTGGGACAAAAACTGACTATCAACGAATTCGTGGCATTTAAAAGTCTTACCAGCCACAATGTACCCGTACTATCTCAAAAAGGCATTGCCATTGTTACCATTGCCATAGCGGGTTTCGCCAACTTCAGCAGTGTGGGCATGCAGATCGGTGGTATCGGAGAACTGGCTCCCGACCGCAGATCCGACCTCGCCAGGCTTGGCCTGAAAGCCCTGCTTTGCGGAACATTGGCGTCTTATATGTCTGCAACGATAGCGGGAATACTGCTTTAAGAATTAAGAATAGAGAAAGAAGAATTAAGAAACAGAGCGAAGACCTAAGCGGATAGTTTTAAACATTTGCTTAGGTCTTCGCTCTGTTTCTTAATTCTTCTTTCTCTATTCTTAATTCCTTACTCCGGTTCCGTAAACTGATGTAACGCGTCCGCTACTGCATTGGATTGGTTCACGAAGAAAAGGGCAAAGCTTATCAATGCCTGCTGGTCCGTGGCAGTAAACTGGATAGTCCAGTTCAGGTTAGCGGTATTGGAGGTGGTATCTGCAGCCATTTCAACAGTCTGGGTACAGCTGGTGATACCAGGATATCCGGCCAGTGCGTAGGAATAGCCTGCTGATGTGGTGTTATCCAATGTTTCGGTAATGGTGACGTCTTTACTGACTTTCAATGTGCGGGTGTTGCCCTGTACTGCATAATCGTTGTTCCAGAACGGATGCTGAAACTGGCAGGCAAAGCCCTGCAGGGGTTGCAACAGCGCGATATTGTATTTCCAGGTGCGCTTAAAGGAAATGTTTCCATTGACATTGGAAATAGTCAACGGTATGTACAATTCTCCGAAAACGAAATCAGATAAAGCGTCGGTATCCATGATACCTTTTGTGTAATTCACCAGCCAGCGGGCATTGGCGTCACTTCTGTTCTTAGGTGCGGCCACACTGCATACGAGGCCGGTATTTTTTGTGATGAAGTCGAGAATGGGGTTACTGCTGCCGTTTTGCAGGTTGCCACTAACAGTATGGCCGTAGTGAAGCGTGTAATTGAGCCAGGCTACCGTGGTGCCACGGGGTATTGCTACCAGCGACATCCTTTCAGCAAGGGAAACCACTTCACTTACTTTTTGTGCAGTCAGCGACTCATTATTCAGCAGGCTTTGCTGCAGGGCATCTTCCAATTGCTGCGACCTGTTGCGCAGATAGCTCATCGGATAACCATTGCCGCCGATCATCTTTTTTTCCGGGGCAGAAAACCCTTTCCTGGCCCAGGCGGGGATATTATTCACCGAATCGAAACCTACCGGAGCACGGTTGGTATAGATCCTTTCCAATGGCGTCATATCTATCATCCGTTTGCCTTCGTTATAGATCTCCCGCTGCGTAAGTAATACAGGTGCATCTGCGCCGGTGTCCATCTTCACTGCCAAAATAAAGGGATCTATGGGTTCCCCATCCTGCCATACCAGGTGGTTTTCTCCCAGCAGCAACGGATTCAGACCGTTCTTCGGCAACAGGTCCATCCGGATCTTTTTCTGATCGCTGCCGGTGATCTGACCCGGCGCGATATTAAACAGCGACTGCACTCCAGTAACAGCCAATTTCTGTTGCACGCCGCTGGTTTGCACGGCGCCAACAGATTGCATTACCTGCAGGGGAACGAAGCCCACACTAGTGTTTTTGCCCGCTGCCATTAAGGAAATGTCCACGCAGTTGACGCCCAGCTCCGGCAGTTTATCGAGCGGTTCCCGTAGTATCTGGGAGTCGTTCGTATGCTGCCATACCAGGGCACGGTTCAACTTCCTGTTACCATCAGCGGAATGCAGCATATGCGTGCCTGTGCAACCGGATTCGTCTGTTGGAGGATCGGGATCTGTAGACAGCTGCACCTTGCCCCAACCCGCAAAACGAAGTCTTAGTAAAAAGGCATCCTGAAAAGTCTTGCCGCCATTGTCCCCTACCGGCGCTTCTTCATATACATCACTCTCCGGGTGATCCTGCTGATAGGTCAGGTCGGGCATTTTACCGGAATATCCGCCATGCTCTCTGAATGGAAACTGCTTCTTGAATTCGCCTACAACCGACAAGGCATCCAACCTTGTCAGTATCATCGACCGCAGGTGCTCATCAGCGATGGCAGCAGTTTTGATGGGTTCTATCTGCGCAGCAGCCCATTTCGCTACTTCTTCCAAAGCATTAATGGCATAATAATCCATCTCATCATTAATGGCCTCGCTTCTCGCATCAGCTGTGTAAAGTTCCAGCAGTTGCCGTGCATATAACGGCAACACTGGCAGATCGGCCGGGTCGAAGGAAAATAGTTGTTGCTTATTGATATTAAACATCGAGGCCAGTTCCAGGAACGGCCTGATGGCAATTGACATAATAGGCCAGGAAGCCAGCATTTCAATGGCTTCACGTCGCGATTCATCAGCATTCCAGTCGTAGGTTTCATACATACGGGAAAGCCACATGATCATCACCAGGTAGCAAACATTGAACTGTTGCGGGATCTGGGCCGTTATTTTCTGGAGGTAAGCATTGTTGCCGGCATCCAGTGGTTTCCGGAATGCTTCAAATGTAAGGTTGCTTTGTTTGGCGAGGTCGTTTTCGTTCCGCAGGCCCATCATGATCATGGCAAAACGGTAAAGGTGCGACTGGCGTATATTCTCGCAATCCTGCATCCATTGAGGGGTTGTATTTCCCCTGGAATTGTAATTGGCCTGATAGGCAAGCAGGTAAGCCCGGGGACCTCCCAATTCCGCTACCTTGGCCAGCAGGGCTGCTGCGCCTTCTTCGAAATGGGTAGCTCCCTCTCCTTCTTCCACGATCTCTTTGATGATATCGTCCACTGTTTTTACATCTCTGTAAGAGCTGCCTGTATTTTTCTTGTTGAAGGTGGTAAAGTTTTTACTGCGATATACAGGGCCTATGGGAAGAAAGCCTTCGCCGGCATATTCAGGGTTCAGTAACTCATTGACGAGATTTCTGTTATTATTCACTACCCATTGATTATGGAAGGCTTCCGCATACAGGGGTTGTATTCCCTGCTGATAAAAATCTGCGATCGACTGGAAATGCAGTTCTTCCAGCGAAGGCAGTCCTACGGCTGCTTCTGCCATTTCCCTGGCAACAGCAGCGGGTTGCTCCAGTGGCGGCAGTTTCATGTAGATATCGTATAGCCGGTCCGACAGGTTTTTACGTTTTTCATCGTCTGCTACATTGAACAACATGCTCTCGATCCGGAAGTTCATTTCCAGCTCAAACAGCTGTTTGAAAAGGGCCAGCGATGCCGGTCCGAAAGGATCCTGGTCTTGCAGCGCGTCAGTGGATTCATACAGCACAAAGTTCTGTATATTCTCCAGGGTAAGCTTATTCACCGGGATTTGTACGCCCTTTCCATCATCTACCGGCACTTCTCCGATGGTGGCTTTCCAGTTACTGATGATCCAGTTGCCGGAAGTTTTGTCGCGTGGTGGCAGGGTAAAACAGGGCCTTTCTCCTATTCCTCTCAGCATACATTGCACATAGTGGAGATGCAACATTTCTTCGTGACCAACGAACAAAATGGATTGCTTCCACGATCGGGCCAGTTCAAACTGAACGGCGGCACGCCGGTTGTCTTGTCCATCTTTTGTTTTCTCGAATTCCTGGGGAGTACTCTTGATACTGCACGCCGTGTAAAGGTAGGCGTTCAGCAGACAGTGTTCCAGCTGGGCAGCTTCCTGTAGAAGGGCCACTAGTAGCCGGTAAGCATCGTTTTTGGGCTTCATGGTTATTTTTGGTTTAAGACAGTGCTATTGAGGGATACACTTCATGAACGGGGAATCACACGGGGCTAAAGCTAAGGATTTATTTTAAAGAATTACGAATTAGGAATTACGAATTACGAAATAACGCGAAGACCTAAGCGGGTGATAACTATTATATAATTATAGTCACTCGCTTAGGTCTTCGCGTTATTTCGTAATTCGTAATTCCTAATTCGTAATTCTCTAGTCTAATCTCTTCAGCAAATCATTCTGCACATTCATCCAGGAATCGGTTTGTCCTTCGGTATCCCAGTAATTTTTCATTTCTGAAGCTGCCAGTATTTTATTAACAGCAGCGATAGCCTGGTTTCTGAGGGCACGTGTACCGATCAGGTTCAGGACATCCAGCCGGTCAAGCGGATCTTCCGGGAAATCCTCGCTTGGCTTGCTTACGAGGGCAGCAACTACTTCTGCTGCCGCCAGCCCTTCTTCACAGTCCGGTATTTCAAGTTTTTCATTATTGTTGACGATACGTGCCAGTGTGTCTGTCACAAGACCCCCGTCTTTATTATCAATCAGATCAAAAACCCAGTCCTGTGATCCATCATTTTCAAAATTCCTGGTGCCCCATGCGCCCATAATTAGTACTTTTTTTATTTTATCAGAATATTGAATAAAAATAATAAACTCTTTTTAACAACAACCAAAACAGGTTACTAGTTCAGACTCCGGAAATCGACCGGTACCAGTTTACTGACCCCCGGTTCCTGCATAGTTACGCCATAGATCACGTCTACAGCGGCCATGGTCTGTTTATTATGCGTTACAATAATAAATTGTGAATTATCTGAGAATTTGCGGATCATATTGGTAAACTTGCCCACGTTGGCATCATCCAGTGGCGCATCCACCTCATCGAGGATACAGAATGGCGCCGGTTTGATGAGGTAAATAGCAAACAGCAATGCAGTAGCCGTCAGGGTTTTCTCCCCACCAGACAGCTGTGTAATGGCTGCCGGGCGTTTCCCTTTCGGTTTGGCGATGATCTCAATACCGGTATCCGCCAGGTTTTCCGGATCGCTCAGTATCATATCGCACTGATCTTCTTCGGTAAACAGGGCTTTAAATACCCGGATGAAGTTCTCTTTCACCTGGTTAAAAGTATCCAGGAATTTCTGGTTGGCGGTCGACTCTACCTCCTGAATAGTAGCCAGCAGCGAGTCTTTCGCATTCACCAGGTCAGTTTTCTGTTCCAGGATGAACTCGTAGCGTTTTTTCATCTCCTGAAAAGCTTCGATAGCCGTGGGGTTGATTTCTCCCATATTCTCCATACGCTTCTTCAGTCGCTCGGCACCGGCCTGCAGTTCATCGACCGACTGATCGGAGCTGCGCTGTTCATCAATAATTTCATCAAGGTTTACTTTGAATTCCACGCTGAGCCTTTCTTTCATAGAAGTCAGCTGCAGCTTCAGTTCATTCACTTTATCCTTGATGGTATTCAGCTGCTGTTCGAGCTGTTCTTTAGCGCGCTGTTTGGTTCTCAGCGTGCTTTCCAGCTCCTGCAGATGGTTACGGAAGTTGTAATATTCCTGGTCTTTTTCATTGAGGGCTTTTTCTTCCTCTTCGCGCTGGCGGAACAACTCCACCAGGCCATCGTCGGCATGACTCAGCTTTTCCTGTGCAGCAGCGATGTTGGCCACCGCATCTTCGAGCTGGGTTTTATTGCTGGTGATCTGCACATGCAGATCCGCCAGTTGCTTGCGTTTGAATTCCAGTTCCTGCTTCAGCGCCTGCACCTTACTTTGCTGGCGGGTATGCTGCAGGTTCTGGTTGTTGAATTGAACGGTGGCCATATTGAACTGTTGTTCGGCTTCCTGGGCCAGCCTGTCGGCCTCCGTGATGCCATCCTGCAGCTCATTTACACGATCGTTCAGGTTTTCCAGTTCTTCCCTGACACCGGAAATGCTGGCCTGGTTGTTATCCAGCGACTGTTGCATTTCCTCGAGTCTTTTATCCCCTGCTTCGATGAGGTGGTGGAAGTTCTCGATCCTGTTTTGCAGGCCGAATAACTGGTTATTCAACTGATTAACCCTTTCACGGGCAGCGTTGATATTATTTTCATTCAGCTGGCTGTTGTAGCCCAGCACTTCGTTGTGTTTCTCCTGGAGAGCAGTTCTGAGGCCACTTACCACGGCTTCGAGATCTTTGATTTCGATTTCTAATTTCTCGAGATTTTTAGCACGCCCCAGTTTTTTCCCTTCAAAAAGTCCTACCGAACCACCGCTGATATTGTATTTTCCGCGATGCATGCGGCCGGATTTTTCTACCAGCAGTATCCGCTCATCCGCGAGCTGACTGAATTCCAGGCGGGTAAGATCTTCCCCTATGAATACTTTTCCCAGCAGATATTGGCCGAGGCCTTTGTATTTTTCGTCGATTTCCACCACTTCCAGCGCAGGGATGGTTCCCGGCGGCGCCAATAAAGGCGTGGCATCGGTGCGGAACTGATCGAGTATGAAGAAATTAGCTTTCCCTTTTTTGTTGGCGTCGAGCAGCTGGATGGCCTGTACTGCTTCCTGTACGTTATTGACCACGTAGTAGCTCAGGTATGGCTCCAGCAGATTTTCCACACAGGTGCGGTATTCTTCCTTACAGAAGAAGATGTCGCTCAGTATGGGCGCGTTATTATTCCAATCCGGATTTTTCTTGAGGAACTTGATACTTTCGGGATAGCCTTCCAGGCTGTCGACCAGCGATTTGAGCAGGTCGAATTCATTCTTTTTGGCATCCAGGGTACGGTTTTCATCCACGAGGCGATCGCGTAGTCCTTCGATATCCGACTGGGTAGCGAGGATTTTGCTTTTTGTTTCCTCCTGGAAGCGGACCATATTTTCCAGCTCTGTTTTGGCAGTGTCGAGGGTTTGCTGATGGGTACCTTTTTCCGATTCCAGCTGGGTGATCTGTTGCTGGCGGCCGGTTTTCTCTTCCTGCAATTGCTGAATGCTGCGTTGGAGGTTGAGTACGGAGGTATCCGCAACGGCTACTTTCTTTTCAGCTTCAAACTGTTGGCGTTGCCAGCGTTGCTGGTCGTTGCGCAGGGTTTCGAGGCCCTGTTTCTTTTGCTGGAAGCGTTCTTTCTTTTCTTCCACCATATCGCGCAGCGTATCCAGCTCATCGGCCATGGTTTCAAACACCTCTCCTTCTTCTTCTACCTGTTTCTCTGTAAACTCAATGGAGGTGGTTAATCCCTGTAACTGTCCTTCTGCATTGCCGAGGAAGTCGCTGATATTTTTTTCCCGTTCGCGTAGATATGTCAGTTGCTGCGAGGCGAGGTTTTTGTCGTTTTCTTTGGTGCGGATCGTTGAAACCAGTTCATTGAACGATTTCTGGAGGGTCTGCAGCTCTCTTTCCTTGGCTACAAAATGCAGCTTATCCTGCTCCACGGCGGCTTCTGCTGCAGTTATTTCTGTTTCCAGGGCCAGTTTCCGGTCGCTTTCCGTTTGTTGGGTATCTGACAGCTCTTTAAAGGTGATATTAAAGCCTTCCAGGGCGGCTTTAGCGAGTTCGATGCTGATTTCCCGGTACTCCTTTTTCACTTCATAGAAGCGTTCGGCTTTACGGGCCTGGCTTTCCAGCGTTTTGAGGTTATTATTGATTTCAAACAACAGATCCTCAATACGGTTCAGATCGCCTTCAGTAGCATCCAGCTTGGTTTTCGCTTCTTTTTTACGGGTTTTGTAGATGGAAATCCCGGCGGCCTGTTCCAACATGCGCCGGCGGCTGTTTTCCTTGTCTTTGATGATATCGTCTACCATCCCCAGTTCAATGATGGCGTAGGAGTCGGTACTCACGCCGGTATCCATGAACAGGTTATGAATATCTTTCAAACGGCAGGCAACATCATTCAGCCGGTATTCACTATCGCCGTTTTTGTAGAATTTACGTGTAATCGTCACCGTGGTAAATTCGGTGGGCAGTACGTTCTTGGTATTCTCGAAAGTAAGGCTAACTTCCGCCATACCGCTGGCGGAGCGGCTTTTGGAGCCATTGAATACAAGTCCGGCCTGGTTTTCCGATCTGAGGTTGCTGATCTTATGCTCCCCGATTACCCAGCGAATGGAGTCGATGATATTACTTTTACCGCAACCGTTAGGTCCAATTACGCCCGTGATCCCTTCATCAAACTGTAAAACGGTTTTATCAGCAAAACTTTTAAAGCCTTTAATTTCTAGTGTTTTTAAGCGCACGTCGTACTCCGGAGTTTTTTAAGGCGTCAAAGATATAATTTTACCCGAATCAAAAGTAATTTAAGCGAGATGCCAGAATGTATCGCAATTTTTTATACACAGTTCCCGCCTGATCGCCTCTTTTCCGGAAAAACATTCACCATTTAAGAGACTGATTATAAATATAGTAAAAAGAACAATTGGAATTTAACAGGATGGGGGAAAATAGCTGTTAGCTGTCAGCTGTCAGTTGCCAGCCGCCGGCAACTGACAGCTAACAGCTATTTTCTTATCTTTGCCGCTCAAAACCCGGAATCGCTTGCGTAGAGAACAGCAGATCAACGAAATCAAAAATTTCCTTTACAGTTATCATTTCAGCAACGGTATGCGTACTACCATCAGCGTGGTAGTTCCTTCGCTGGTATTTGCCTGGTTTGGGCAGCTGGGATTGGGTATTGCCGCATCGATGGGAGGTTTGTGTACGGCGCTCTGCGATGTGCCGGGCACGATCATTCACAAGCGGAATGGTCTTATCATCAGTACCATCCTCATTTTCCTGACAGCGCTGGGCACCGGTCTGCTGATGCCTTATCATGCGCTGATGACGATCTGGATAGCGGTTTGCTGTTTCGTATATGCGATGATGCTGGTTTATGGCAACCGGGGAGGCAACATAGGCACTGGCTGTTTGCTTGTGATGGTATCTATACTGGGTGAGCCTCAATTGACGCCCCAGCTGACACTGCTGCATTCCTCGATGGTACTGCTGGGAAGCATCTGGTATGCGACGCTGGCGCTGATTCTATGGCAGATACGGCCTTACCTCAACGTACAGCAGGCCCTGGGCGATTGCATCCTGCAAACAGCCCGCTACCTGGAGCTGAGGGCTAATTTCTATACTCCCGGTGTGGATGTCACCGAAAATTATAAACAGGTGCTGGCCCAGCAGGTGGTCGTGAATGAGAAACAGGAGAATGTAAGGGAACAGCTGCTGAAAAGAAGGGCTGCCCAGCAGGGCACTACCAGCATCAATAAAAGCATGGTGCTTATTTTCCTGGATATGGTAGACCTCCAGGAACAGATCATGGCCTCCCAAACCGATTATAACGCGTTGCAGGCCGATTTTAAGGAGCAGGATATCCTTGAAAAGTTCCATGCCCTGATCATGGAATTTGCCCAGGAGCTGCGGAACATCGGTATGGCCGTGGCATCCGGACAACGTTCGCTGCCCCGTGCCAACCTGAAGTTTGAGATGGAAAAGGTAAAGCAGGCCATCGCCGATATCACCCTGCAACTGCCCACCCTCAAGGAAAGAACCCGTACCATTCCGCTTACCAACATCCTGCAAAACCTGCAGGATATGGCGCAACGTATTTATAACCTCCACCGTCTGACCCGGCTGGAGCGACTGAAAGACGAATCCATAGATCCCAGGCTGGAGCTGTCGAAGTTTACAACACGCCAGAAATACGACTTCGAAACCTTCCGCGATAACCTGACGTTTAAATCGCATATCTTCCGCCATGCCCTGCGGGTGAGCATTGCCACGGTAACGGGCTATACCCTGGGCCTGGTGTTTCAGCTGGACCGGGTTTACTGGATACTGCTGACAATTGTAGTGATCCTGAAACCGGGATTCGGCCTCACCAAATCCAGGAGCATACAGCGGCTTATCGGAACCGTTACCGGTGCGCTCTTTGCCGCCGGCGTGCTGTATCTTACCCAGAACAACACCGTGATCTTTGTGATGATGCTGCTCTGTATTCTGGGCGCCTATAGTTTCATGAGCTTCAAATACACGCTGAGTGTATTTTTTGTGACGCCTTTCGTCATCTTCCTGTTGCATCTGCTGCACCCTGCCGATCTGCTGAACGTGACGCAGCGGGTGCTGGATACCTTCATCGGCGGAGGTATTGCCTTCGTGGCTAATATGCTGCTGTGGCCAGCCTGGGAGCGCAGCTTCCTGCCAGATTACATGAAGAAAATGATGGAAACCAACCGCCGGTATTTTGAGCTGGTGATGCGGGCCTATTCCAATGAACAGGTATCTGTTACGGATTTTAAGCTCGCACGTAAAGATAATTACGTGGCGACGGCCAATATGATGTCGGCTTTCCAGCGGATGCTGTCGGAGCCCAAGAGCAAACAAAAGAATGCCTCACAGATATATCACTACGTGGTGCTGAGTCATACGCTTACCTCGCACACCGCCACCCTGGCGGCTTACAACCTGCATCACGGCGTGCAGTTTCCCCGGCCTGAATACCGGGAGATCACTGATTATCTGCTCCATTACATGGATCAGCTGGCGCTGATGACCAATCCGGCGAATGCAACTGATGTTACCATTTCTCCGCAGGTACATGCCTTCGACCGGCTGGATGCGCATCTTGAAAACCTGGTACAGCTGCGGCAGCAGGAGATTAATGAAGGCAAGGGAGCTACTGCGACAAGAGATGAGATGCTGGAGACGAAGCAGGTGCATGATCAGCTGGTGACGATATTGAATTTGCTGAGGGAGATGAAGAAGGCGTTTAGTTGATGGGGGGATAGTTTGGTTAAAAATCCGGGGGACCAGGAAAGACAACAATCAGTTTTGCAGGATTTTTTTAAAGACAGTTAAAATACTATCAAAATTGTTGTAGCAACGATAATATGATATATTTTCATATACTTACAACTATTTGATCTGCAAATCATTGCAGGGGTATACTTCGGTTCTCATTCGGTCTTCCTCAGACCATCCTCAGAGTATGCTCAGAATATCCTTGTCTCGTCCGTGTCTCGTCCTTGTCTCGTCCTTGTCCAAAACCAGTACTTTTTTCGCAATTGAACACTAATCTTTTATCAAATGAACTATTGATTTTATAACTATGTGCTTCATTTTATTGCGTTCATATTTGGTAATAGCGGTTGCCCCCAAAGATTGCAACGCTGCAGGAGATATTGTTACATTACCATAAGAAAGACTGGTGTCTTTTTTCCAATGATAGGAGTATCCACCTCCAATACCGGTAAATTTTAAATCGAAGGCGCCATATTGGCCTGTTAATGCTGGCAATATGCTATCGGAATCCAAAAGTAGCAGATGAACTGCAGCGATCTTTTTTTCAAAAACCGAAAATGCGATAAGCTTTATTGTTCCTGATGTATCCGTCTTAAGAATGTAATTGATCTTAAAGGGAATGAAATACATTTCAATGCTAAATGGATCTTTTAGTGAATCAATGGGAGTTAGCCCCCTGATCGTACTAACACTATCACCGAGATGATAGTTATTCAGTATTTTGATACCTAAGGGCATTGATGATTGCTGAGCTTTTACCGACACTGCAAAAAGCAGGAACGGTAATATAAAAAGTACCCCAGGTGCATATCCATTCCAGTATAAGCGTCTAATATCGCAGATAAACTCGATCATGGACTTAATCCGGTTTAATACCTGTGATAGAAATTACAAATTTCCGAGGATATTGATATAAGACGATGTTTTAAAAAGTGTCATCGTCTATTAACAATAGACTTACCTCCCTGAAGATAAACATCCAATAACGCTGAGTCGCTCCATTTAGTTTTTTAGTCTATTTACGCTAAACACTCAAAACCTCCTTCCCCTTCTCCAAAATCAACAACATATCACTCACCGGGTTCATCGCAGCCAGCAGCCGATCAAAGAAAGCCGGCCCCTCCTGCGCATACCACGGCAGAAAATTCTCTTTCCGCTCCTGCAGCGAACCAGCAGGGAATAATTTACTACGTATCTGACGAATCTGGTCCGTTTGCCAGGTGAATTTCTTCTTTTCTGCACGCAGAAATTTATGCTCCAGCTTACCAATAGATTTCAGCGCTTTTTTTCGCTCAGACGCCGTAGTGGCTACCAGCGTTACATCTATGCTGCGGGCCTTTTCTTCCAATGCATCGAAGAGATGATCGATGGCGGCGTATTCATCTTTTAGCACCAGCGCTGCATTCGTATGCTGCTTCACATAGTCGTTCACGATATCTTCCGCTGGCTGGAACAAAGTAACAACCGGAACCCCCAACTTACGTAAACGGGTACACGACATTTCGTCTGTCAGCAACAAGGAGTTTCTAAGCAACAATATTGGATATGGTACTTTGTAGTGGGCAAACAGCTGTTTCAGCTCCAGCCAGTAAGCGATTTCACCGCCCCCGCCGATGAAGGCGATATTCGGCAGAATCGTTTCCTGGAACATGCCCCTCAGGATAACGTTCGGGCTGAAGCGCTCAGGGTGAGCTTCCAGCTCTGCCATCAACTCAGCGGCGTTGGAGCTCAATGAGGTGTGTAATACTTTCCACTGGTCTCCTTCCCGGACGATCCGCTCCCGGGATCCATCCTGCAAATAAAAAAGATTAATCTCCCGGGGGTTGGCCTGTACTTTATAATGTTGGGAAAGTTTTTCCAGGGTATTATTTACAATGCCAAAAGATGCCTGATTAAACAATTCATCCTTTATAACAGGAACGTATAAACGTTTCAGCGCGGAGTTATCCGGAACCAGGGTCACAAGGCCGAAACGCCCGAACAGCTGGTGTACGAGGTAAAGGGTTGCATCCTGTATGTTGGGGTGCTCCAGATAGGCTTTGCTCAGCAGTTCTATCAACTCAGCGCCATGCACAGCATATCCCAGCATCCGTTTTATTTCTTCAATCAGCAGCTCCAGACCCTCCGGGTTCATACGGCCCACGGCTCCCTGCTGATTGGTTTTCCAGGTAAGCGTTTGCCCTTCCAGGTAGATGCTGCCCAGTTCATCAAGGTCCGCATCTTCGCTGCCCATATAATACACCGGTACAAAATCGAATTGCGGGTATTGCTGTTTGAGGGAAGTGCTCAGCTTAATGGTTTGCAGAATTTTATAAACGAAATAAAGATAACCGGTGAAAATATTAGGCTGATGGGCCGTACATACCGTAAAGGTGCCTGGCTTCAGCAATGCGGTAATATTATCCTGAACTGCCTTCTCTGGAGGCAACGGTTGGTATTGTTGTTCTAATGCGGCTACCAGCGCGGCCCTGGGTGTATCGAACTGCTGCCGGGCGTTGATGGCTGCAGCAAAATCAGGATGTACAGGGGAATAAGTGTAAAATGATTTGATTTGCGGATGTTCAGCTAAAAAATCTGTGACCAGCTGGTTGAAATAACCAGTTTTCCCATAAGGAATATACTCCAGCATATTATGTTCCGAATTACAAATGATCAATGTTTAAACGATGCAGTGCCAATACATCGAAATTTTTGAATGTACGAAGTTAGGTAAATACTTAATTGGTTGAACAGAATATTGGTTGATTGGTAGATATAATGTAGATTTATCGCCTATTGAAAAACCGCACCTCTGAAAAGTTGTTGTTTTGTATGACCCAACGTGATGGCCAAAATGCCTGGTAACCCTATGTCATCATGCTTCTTTACAGCAGCCGGAGTGTGTATAATATCTATCTCTAAATACGTCACTAATGGCATATATTAGAATTAAGAATAAACCATTACAGCCACACCCCTCTGTTGATCCTAAGCCCGTGGCTAAACACTTTGATATTGTTCTTGGGCTCGATTTTCACATGCTGAAAGTACCCTGGCCATTCACGCCCTGCCCCATCACTCCCTTTGCTGCGCTGATCTTTGATCCCATGGATTATATCCATATCACCCTGCCTGCTATTCCGGTGTACGATCCGGAAAAAGGGTTTCAGATTGCCCGGAATGTGCCCATGGGCGGAACCGTATACTTCAACGGCATGCACAAAGGCGTTGCTCAGGGCGCCCTCTGGGGGATGCCCTCCGTGCCTCCTTTCATGGGGAAATTCAAAGGGCTGGGTAAGATCGTCAGCAAACTCAACCTGCTGCATTCCGTGATACCACATCCTTTGTTCCTGTTGCCAAAATTCTTTCACCCGCATGAAGGCCAGCTGTCGCATGGCAGCAAAACGGTGATCAGTCAGGGTATGTACCAGAGCACCTGGTTATGCCGCGCTTATTCCTGCCAGGATATAGGAAAGATACTGATGAATAATCCTACCGGCGGCTTCTATCTTAATTTCCTGACAGCCGTGATGGTAGTACTCCCCATCGGCAAACCGGTGCTGATCGGAGGTGTCAAAGAAGAGCAGCAGTTAAAACTCTCTGATCTGCTCAATGCCCTGTTTTTTATGGGGCTGATGCACGGATTGAAGTTTGCGCTGAAAATGCTGGGTAAGTTACTCACCAAAGTATTAGCAAAAATAGAAGCCCGTTCCCCTAAGTTCAGCAAGTTCAGGGCAGCTGTTCAGCCATCTATCTGTAAGTTTTTGGGAGAACCGGTAGACGCCGCCAGTGGCCATATGGCCAGTTACCTGGAGGGATTCAGCCTCCCTGGTCCGATTCCTTTTACCTGGGAAGCTAATTATTACAGCGATAGCCATTACGACGGCCCGCTGGGAAAGAATATCTATCATAGTTACGATATCTCGCTGCTGGTAAGCGATGAAGATGGCGTGGTAGTGATGAACGATACGGCCGGCAGACCGGTGGTGTTTCCACTGCTGGAGCCGGGAGCCAGCTTTTACAACCCGAAGGAAAAATATGAACTGCATCGCACCACAGCAGGCGAGTATTATGTAAGCGACAGAGGCGGCCTGCAATATCATTTTGATCGCCCGCGGTACGCCGATCAGGGGCATGGTAAACTGCGCAGTATTACCGACCGCAATGGGTTTGCTATCCGTTTTTATTACAGCGATGGCGGACTGCTGGAAAAGATCAACGACAGCGCTCACCGCGATATTTATATCCGGTATAATGAAGACCGCCTGATTACCGCCGTACAGGCGCCGCATCCGGAATTGGGCGACCGGGGCATACTGGTGGAAATGGTGCGTTATACCTACCATGCCGGCGGTACGCTCAAAGAAATGTATAATGCCGAAGGGCATCACAATAGCTTTGAGTGGGAGAACCGGTATATCATTGCCCGTCGTTTTAACAACGGCACTACGTTTACCTTCCATTACGACCGGCAGGGCCGTTGTACAGCGGCTTTAGGGCCGGATGGTTTATTCAGTTACACTTTTGATTATTTAGAAGGCTTTACGGTAGCTACCAATAGCCTGGGGCATAAAAAGACATACTATCATACTGATGGCATCGTCACCAAAATAGTGAACGGCTACGGCGCCGCGCAGCTATTTAGCTATGATGAAGCAGATAACCTGGTAGCTGAAACCAATGAATTGGGGACGGCTACCACGTATGAATACGACGAGAGAAGCAACCTGACCAGTCTGCAATTACCCGGGCAGGGAGCAACCGGTATCACTTATAACCAGCAGCAACAGCCGGTTGCCGTTACTCAGCCTAATGGTGGAGTGTGGCAGTATATCTATGATGAGACAGGCAACCTGGTACAGCGTACTAATCCTTTAGGAGCAGCCACAAAGTTTGAGTATACGGAAGGCCGGCTCAGCAGGATCATCAACCCGCTCGGAGCGGTGACCCGCCTGCAACACAACGCGCAGCACCTGCTCAGTGAGGTCATTTTGCCCAATGGCAGCAGCATCAAATATAACTACGACCTGCAAGGGCGGATGACAACCATTACAGACCCCGCCGGCGCTGTTTTACGGCGGCAGTATAATCTGCTGGGCAACCCCGTTCAGATAAAAGACAGTACCGGTAATACCGTGAAGCTGCAATACGACAGCATGGGCAATGCCATTGCCGTGAGCGACCGGCATCAGTCGGTCGCCCTGCGTTATAACTTCTTCGGCGATGTGGTGGAGCGGAAACAGGGCAATACAGGTATTCAATTCGTTTATGATAAAGAAGGACAGCTGCGTCATATCATCAATGAACACCGGGAAACTTACAGTTTCGAACTGGATGAGGAAGGTAATGTAATTACCGAAAAAGGATTTGACGGACTAACGCGGCAGTATACACGCAATGCAGGTGGGCAGGTGATGCGTACCACCCTGCCCGATGGCAGCCAGCAGGCATATGAATACACTGCCGCCGGACAGGTAGCTACCATATACTATGAGAAAGACGGCAGCTCCGAAACCTTTGGTTATAACGCCATGGGGCAGCTCATCAGCGCACAGAACAGTCATGCCTCTGTGCAATTGCAGCGGGATCTGCTGGGGTTGATTACACAGGAAAAAAGTAATGAACATATACTAAGCAGCGAATACAATCAGCTGGGGCAACGCACCGCGCTTAAAAGCAGTCTGGGTGCCGACCTTAGCATGCAGTACAACAACGCCATGAGCTGGCTGGAGCAGATGAGCGCTAACGGCTGGAGCGCACAATTAAAGTACAACAACCTCGGTCAGGTAACGGAGCGCAGCATGACAGGCCGCGTGACCCAGCAGAATCAGTACGATATTTCCGGCCGGCAGGTAGAGCAATTCACTACTAAAGGCAACAAGCGGCTGCAGCGGCGCTACACCTGGGATGGCGACCGGCTCTCGGGTATCCACGATAGTACTACCGGTACTAAGCAATTCAGGCATGATACTTATGGTAACCTGGCGGAAGTGATCTATGGCGACGGCAGCGTGGAATATCGTATGCCCGATGCCGTGGGGAACCTGTTTGAAACTCCGCAGCAAAAAGACCGGACTTATGATAAAGGCGGAAGACTGCTGAGAAGCAGGAAAGCCAGTTATAAATACGATCAGCTGGGTAACCTCATACGTAAGGAAGAAAGTGGTGGCCGGGTGTGGCAATATGAATGGAACCCTGCCGGGATGCTGGAAGGCGTGCTACGACCGGACGGCGAAAGGGTGAGTTTTAAATACGATGCCCTGGGGAGGCGGATAGAGAAACGGTATAAGCATACGATCACCCGCTGGGTGTGGGATGGGAATAAGCCGTTGCATGAATGGAAGGAGTTTGATGCAAAGGAAAGTAGTGCGGATGACCTAATCACATGGGTGTTCAATGAGAATAATTTCTCGCCAACTGCTAAAATAAAAGGTGATAAGAAATATAGTATTATTGCCGATCATTTAGGTACGCCTATACAGGGATATGATGAGACGGGAGATTTAATCTGGCAGCGGGAAATAGACAGCTACGGGAATGCGAGGATGTTGCATGGAGATGCGGGATTTTGTGGGTATCTTTATCAGGGGCAGGTGGTGGATGTAGAAACGGGGTTGGCGTATAACCGATTCCGTTATTACTCGTCGGAAGAAGGGATGTATGTTAGTCAGGATCCAATCGGGTTGAAGGGTGAAAATCCTACATTATATGGATACGTAAAAGACCCGAATAGTTGGATAGATGTGTTTGGGCTGGAGGCAGCATGTGGCAAGTCTAAGAGTTTCAAAAAGAAACAAGCAATAACTGAGCGATGGGTTGGCATTTTAACCGGGAAAAAACCAGGCGATGTTGAGGCCCTATTAGATAAAAAGGGATGGGCAAAATCATATCCACAAGCGGGGGATCCCAATAAAATACAACACACCGTGTTTACAAGAACGACAAAAGCTGGTGACACTTATATTTTAGATTACCATCCCGGTGGGAGTTCTACGCAACCTAATATTCACGGAAATGATTATTGGAAAGTATATAAAGTTGTAGACGGAGAAAAAGTTGTTTATGGTCGGATTGGCCATGAAGGTTTCTCTAATTATGATTTGATAACCGACTCTCCAGTTTATGTTAATGGAGGAATAGTCAATTAAAAAAAAGCGAATGAATATAAATGCAGAAATAATCTCAGGAAAATCAATTGGCGATATTGAAATAGGAAGATCTATTGATCTTTATTTACCGTCCATTTATCAGGAAAACAGAAAGGTTGAATTAAACGTATATGATAATCCAGGTACAAAACTACATAGTTATAAAATCGACGGCGGTTTGATTACGATTAATGCAGATCAAGATGGAATTATATTAAATCTATCGTGTAGAAGTCCGTACAAAGGAAAATATAAAGGGGTATTATATCCATCAATGTCAATTGCTCAAATTATTGCAGCAACTCAAAAACAATTACTAATACATGGTTATTTGGTTGTTGATAATGATTTTGGCTTTTGCTTTAATTTACCTTATCCTTATGACGACGATTATGATTTTATTTCTCAGCTGCCAAATAATTTAGTTTTGGAAGAGGTATGTGTAAAAAACAAAGAATGGTGGAGATAAGTATCATTATAAACCTGAGTCCCATCTGGAGAGTGGAAGAAAATAAAAACAGAGAATCTATATGATGAGGTTTTAAACCAAGACAACTAAGATCTTTTTTAAGAGATATGCTGTTAAAATGACTGCAATCGGTGATAAAACAAAAATTAGTTCAAGTACTACTGTTAGAGGAAATGGAATATTAGCTAAATCACTGATGGTATTTATGAGCGGTTCTCTTAAAAAGCAAGAGGAAACGAATTTGATTAAGCTGAAAAATACAATCGAAGCAAACACAAAGAAATATTTTTCTGAACCGACAACAACAAAGTAAGCGGACGATTATTCAACGTCAGAATTTATTTATTTGTCTCGAAAAACAAAAGATTGATATGGAACGCTCTTCACAAGCAGAAAACATCCTGACTCAAATCAATGCTGAAACTAAGCTGGGAGACCTACGAAAAATTGCGGGTGAGATTAAAAAAGACCACGAATTGGCTTTGGAACTTTGGTCAACAGGTCAATTTTTACCCAGACAGTTGGCAATTTTGATTATGGACAAAAAGCAACTTTCGCAAAAGGTCATTGACAATTTAGATAGCGACATTAGGCGACATAATGAAGATGAAAAACTTCAATTAATTGACTGGTTAATGGCAAACCAACTTTCCAAAGACAAAAAGACAATTTCATTAATGGAAACTTGGGAAAACAGCCAGTCTTCACTACAAAGAAGAGTTTTTTGGTATTATCAAGCTCGTTTACGTTGGGTTGGGCAAACACCGCCGCCAAACAGTGAAGAATTACTTTCTAAAATTGAAACACGTATTGAAAAGGAAGTGCCGGAAGTACAATGGGCAATGAATTTTACTGCGGCTCAAATTGGAATTTTTGAAGAAAAATATCGTTCAAGATGCGTTGCACTTGGAGAACGTACAGGGCTGTATAAAGATGAAATGGTTGCTAAAAATTGCACACCTAATTATTTGCCCAAATTAATAGCCATTCAAGTAGATAAGCTGAAAAATAAAAAGACTAACGCATAAAAAATAACAGATCAAGCCCGAAGTCGGAGCTTGATTTGAAGAATGGAAGCCAAAGGGGTACAAAATAAGGTGGAAGGTAATACCGCTTCAATGGAGGAATTATCCTTTTCTAGCAATGAATTTGCTTTGTTTTGGACACAGGGTTCTGTTTATACCATGGGCTTTAGACGAGGGCTATTAGAATGGAAAAAGTTCATTAAAAATGGCGGCCGTATTGCGGTAATAGAATGTTCATGGCTGACAGACAAACGCCCATATAATATTGACTTTATCAAAGAAAAATTTTATTAGAAATAGCTTTTAAATAGCACAACACGTTATGTTTAAAAAAATGGAATTGGATTTCTCAAATATCAATGAGCTAGCGCAAATGCACCAACTTCTAAAGGAAAAATTTGGGTTCCCTGATTTTTATGGTAAAAACGTAAATGCCTTAATTGATTGTTGAGATAAAAGAAAAATCGTAACCTGCTATGCCTGATGATCATGAAGGTTCCTGATTACGATTTGACACGTCAGATATGCAATTCCTTAAAACATATAGCCAGCAAGGATCAAAAATCATTGTCAATAAGCTTATGAAAAATACAAAATTAATAGCGTTAAAAGAGAACATAGAAAGAGGAGCAATATTGAGATGCAAAGGAAAATATCCTTACGAGGACTATGTTGATTTTATGGTAATTGAATCCTCTGATGAAGGTAAGCTTGTTTATTCGTTGCTGGTAGTTTCAGGGTACAAGGCCGGACTAACATTCGTTATGCTGCCTCAGGAGTCTATTCCCGAAAGGAATGAGGGCTACGCTATAAACACCGCATGGCTATGCGCCAACTGGAACAAGTGGGGCTATTTCGAATGCCTGGTTGAAGATGTTCATGTTGTTTACAAAGATCCTCCAGTTGATTTTTACGATTGAACAGTCTGGTATCCCAATCTATATAACCAAACCGCCAATTAGGGATAACCTAAAAAGAAAAACATGCAAGAACAAATTGATAAGATAAATGAATTTTTACGGAGTCACCAATGGTGCGACTTTGAAATCATAGACTTAAAAGGCAATCTGCGTATAGGAGGAAAAACAGGCTTTAGCAATGACTACGATATTGTCATAACATTCTCTAATGTATTCTTTATGCAGATGCTCTATGAGTGGAAAACTAATACAAAAACAACTGCGTTTGAAATACCCGATATACAGGAAGAAAGAACAATAAATATCAATTTTGGTATAGAGCAGGGATTTCAATTGTTCAAAATTTATGCTGAAGATGTAGATGGCTCCTTGTACGTAAGTTCCAAAGGAATCTCGGTAGAGTTCCCTACCAAATGAAGGATAGCGCACACTTTCCACTAGGTAACTCACCATTTTAACATTCAGACAATGACAATTGAATCTTTAGTAAAAAAGGTAGACCTGTTGCCAACTATTATGTCTATTGAACAAGAATATGAAATTATAGCTGATGTAATGTCTATTTCTGCGAATGAAATATTGCAGAATAAAAGTGCTTTTATTTCTATATTAGATTCACTACAAACTTCGCATATGGATAATATCTATGGGGTTACAGTAGAAAATTATCCAGAGTTTATTAATTTTTCAAAATGGCTTTTATCTCTAAAAGAAAATTCGGATGACCCTAAACTACTTGCATGGTTAAATAATGTTCTAGACACTATGGAGGCCAAATTGTGGTAGAAATCATTGTACTACGGCTGCAGCACCTCCAACAGGGCGGGTTGGGCAGTTACCCCTTCCGCTACCAGGACCAGTACGAAGATGCGGAGAGGGGCTTGTACTACAACCGGCTCCTATACTACGACCTTAATACTGCCACGGGCATCTATACTTCAAACTGCCCCATGAATTGTGAGACCTCAGGCCTCAATTAGCCTGTTGGATACTATGATAACAAAACAAGGTTATTTACGGCAACAACCCCAAAAGGGAAGATTCCTATGACGACGAGGAATTATACCTGCATTGGTAGCCAACCCAAAACCTCAAAATGTTTCTCAAGCTCCAGGCAAACTTCGAGATCGGCTTCCGAAACATCATACAGGTTGCCATCTTTTGTTCCCGAAACAGAAATTTCAATATGGTATTCACTTACCCACATGAATACCTTGTGGCCAAAGATTTCAGTATGCCCTGGCTACTCGAGATCACTGTTACCTGTTATGTCCATTTTGAATTGCTGCATTTCCGCTGAAGTGTACGGCTTCCCGATCACTGTATTGTTGAAGATAATAATTGTTGAGAGAGGGCTGACTAAAAAGTAAAATGAAGCCTCTTACAAAATACCCTACACCCCATCCGTCCTGATCTGCGCCAGCAAACTCTCCAGATTAACCGTAGCAAACCCGGAAGCATAATCAGACAACCCATAGGGGATCACCAATTCATTATTATGTATCATAGATCCACAGGAGTACAATACATTAGGTACATACCCTTCCCGTTCGTCTTTATTAGGCATTAGCAACGGTTCCCGGAGCCGCCCTATTTCCCGGGTAGGATTATCGAGGTCCAGCAGACTGGCGCCGATGCAATAGGTACGCATAGGCCCCACACCATGCGTAATCACCAGCCACCCATCCGCTGTTTCAATGGGTGAGCCGCAGTTGCCCACCTGCACGAATTCCCAGGCATATTTCGGGGTATGCAGGATCTGGGGATTCTCCCAGATATTGATCCTGTCGGAATACATGATATAGCCGTTGATGCCATCAATGCGGGAGATCATGGCATAGCGCCCGTTGATCTTCCTGGGAAACAGCGCCAGGTTCTTATTCTGGGCGCCTTCTCCGTATAATGGCATGATCCGGAAGGAGTAAAAGTCTTTTGTTTCGAGGAGTTTGGGCTGTATGGTCATCCCATCGTAAGCGGTGTAGGTGGCGTAATAAGTTACCGTACCGTCTTCACTGGTATATTTTACAAAACGTGCATCCTCAATACCCCGGCTTTCTGCTTCTGAGTAGGGGAATATCACACGGTCCGACAGATCCGTATCCAGTGAAAAATTCAGTTCATAATAAGAATCAGCCAGCCACAGCACCCTTTCCAGGCTTTTTTTCAGGAGATGATCCACCTGGAATCGTTGCTGCATTTCGCGGATCACTTTCTTCAGTGCCATATATTCGAACTGATCCGGCAGGCTGGTTTGTATTTCCTGTATCAATGAGTCCGGAAGATGGATGGACACGGCGTTTTGAAAGAAAGATTGTTTGTGGTAGATAGAATTGCGTATGACCTCTGCTTCATCTACATAGTTGCCGGCATCTGTGAGGGTAATCTCATTTTGTTTGTTGATAACACCGGAACGGAAAGCGATGGAGGACACATGGCCTTCGCCCACTGCGCGGAAACTGAGGATCACTCTCTTCTCTCCCAGCTCCAGCCCGCTCTGGTCTACATCTTCAATCAGTGAAGGATTAAAAAAAGCGGCTGATTCGATGGAATATTCATTGGTGAAGTAAGAGCCTGTCAACAGCTTACGTTTCAGCGACAGGTTCTCGTAATCGATTTGCAGACCGGGGAACAAATGTCGCAACCGGTCTGCATGTCGTTCAAAAATACGCGTGATATTTCTATGACGGCGTGAAAATTCTCTCAGTATAGGCATTATCGTTATGTCCACTTCGGAATCACTCATGGCGGCCACCTGCTGAATGATTGATTTAGCTCTGGCTTCGCCATTGAAGAAAAACCTTGCTACCACCCTTTTCAGGTCAGGGTATACTTTCGTCGTTTTCCGTTCGATAGACAAACGCATGTGTATCGGTATTAGTTAAATACTGAATCCATCTTCGAGGACTACGCCTTTTTTCACAACAACGATGCCGTCTTTCACTGTATATTTTTCAAAATCCCCGTCGGCCAGGTGTTTACCGCCATTGATATGTACACCGTTGCCTATGCGGCAGTTTTTATCGATGATCGCGTTGTTGATCACACAGTTTTCGCCAATTCCCATGAGGGGATTGCCGGAAGCCCTGGATTCTTCAATTTCTTCGAGGGTCTGGTAATAGTCGCTACCCATGATATAGGCATTGCTGATCACCGAGCCTTTACCGATACGCGTACGGATACCTACTACTACCCTTTCCAGCTTCTCTGCCATTATAATACAACCATCGGCGATCATTGTTTGGGCAGCGGTACCGGAAATTTTGGTAGGCGGCAGCATACGGGCACGGGAATAGATGACCTGCGATTTATCGAAGAGGTTAAACAGGGGGATATCGTCGGTCAGGCCGATGTTCGCTTCAAAAAATGACTGGATATTACCGATATCTGTCCAGTATCCTTCATACTGGTAGCTGAAGATCCGGCGTTTACTTTCGATGGCATGAGGAATCAGCTGCTTGCCGAAGTCCGCGGCTTCCGGCTGTGCATTGAGCATGTCGAAAAGCACCTGCCTGTTGAAGATGTAGATACCCATACTGGCCAGGTATATACGTCCTTCCCGCTGCATCTCCTCGCTTACTTCCGAAGCCCAGGGCGGCAAAGCAGCCTGGGAAGGCTTCTCTGTAAAGGAAACGATAGCGCCATTATCATCTTCCTTTAAAATACCAAAATCGGAAGCATCCTTTCCACTAACAGGAATAGTGGCAATAGAGATCTCGGCATTGTTCTCAATGTGGTGCTTAATCATCTTCGCGAAATCCATCTGGTACAACTGGTCGCCGGAGAGAATCAGCACATACTTAAACTCGAAGTTCTCCATGTGATGGATACACTGCCTAACCGCATCCGCTGTACCCTGGTACCAGGTGGGGTTATCGGGGGTTTGTTCTGCTGCAAGAATATCCACAAAACCCTTATCAAAATTGCTGAAGTGATAAGTGTTTTTGATATGCTTGTTCAGGGAAGCGGAGTTGAACTGCGTGAGTACAAAAATGCGGTTCAGATCAGCATTCAAACAATTGGAGATGGGAATATCCACCAATCTGTATTTACCGGCCAAGGGCACCGCGGGTTTCGAACGACGGCGGGTAAGCGGATACAGGCGGGTGCCGGCCCCCCCTCCGAGAATAATGGACATTACATCGTTTGTCATAAATGGAATTGGTTTTAGATGATCATCATTCAAAATTCTAAACTATTTCAGGCTATTGTACATTTCCTGGTAATGCTGTGCGGAGCTTACCCAGGAGTGGTCAATACTCATGCCTCTCAGCCGGATCTCTTTCAGATGACTGGTGTCATGATACAACTCTATGGCTCTTTTAACGGAATAACAAACGTCCCAGGCCGAGGCCTGGTTGAAGCGGATACCCACTCCGTCTTTATCTCCAAAGTCGACTACAGTATCCTTCAATCCTCCGGTGCTACGCACCATTGGCACAGCGCCATAACGCAGGGCATACATCTGATTGAGCCCGCATGGCTCTACTCTCGAAGGCATCAGGAGAAAATCGGTACCGGCATAGATCTGGTGCGACAGGGTTTCGTCGTACCCCAGGTGGATATTGAAGCCATAGCTGACCACCTGGCGGGTTTGCTGCAACGACCATTCGATATGCGGATCGCCGCTCCCCAGCACCAGGAAGTTCACTTCCCCCGGCAATTCGTGCAGGGAACGGCCTATTATTTCAGGGAGCAGATCGGCGCCTTTATCGCCTACCAGTCGCCCGATGAACGACACCAGCGGCAGGGAAGCATCCAGGCCGAAACGCTCGCATAGTTGTAATTTATTGGCATGTTTGCCTTCCGTTACCGAACCCAGGTCATAGTTCTGCGGCAACATATGATCCGCCGCAGGGTCCCATACCACCGAGTCGATACCGTTGAGGATACCCATCATTTTCCCCCGTTCCGCGCTGATCAGGCTTTCCAGCCCGTTGGCGTTACTATAAAGCTCTTCCAGGTATCCCGGGGAAACGGTGGTCACCCTCCAGGCACATTTGATGGCCGACGCCAGCGGGTTGATCGCCCCGTTCCAGTCGAGCATACCCGACTTCCACAGGTCGAACGCAGGAAGCAGGTACTGCTGATCCCATCCAAACTGGCCCTGGTATTGGGCATTATGGATAGTCAATACCGTAGGAATATGCGACAGCCGCGCATATTTATATCCGTAATTGAGCAGGAAAGGCAATATTCCTGCCTGATGATCATGGCAATGAATCACATCAGGAGCATGATTCCATTCATTGAGCCAGTCGAGCACCGCCACCTGGAAGCCCAGAAAACGCTCGGTATCATTCTGATAACCGTACACGCCCGTTGTATCCAGCAGGCCGGGAATATCGAGCAGATACAGGTCGAACTCCAGCTCGTTGCTGCGTTCCTTCAAAACATTAAAATGGTACCAGTTATGGCCCAGCCACATTCCGCCCTGATGCACGACATCAAATTCATGCGTATCATAATAACGGGTCCTGTAAGCAGGCACCACAACTTTGGCAAAATTACCTGCCTGATGCTGATACTTGGGGAGTGCTCCCACTACATCCCCCAGGCCACCCACTTTGGCTACCGGGTAACATTCCGCGCTGACGTGTAAAATCTCCATGCTAATTAGTTGGTTGTCTTTATTAAGTTAAAATGTAAAAACTAGAAAACAAAGAAAAAATTAAGAATTGGGAAAGAAGAATTAAGAAACAGCGCGAAGACCCAGGCAAATAATACTATCCGCTTAGGTCTTCTCGCTGTTTCTTAATTCTTCCTTCCCAATTCTTAATTGTTATTTTCTATCTTTGATAGAACTCTAACACAGAAGCTTATGGATTTCGGCGCCGTTCCTACCTCCATGCTGATGGACATCGATTTTAAACTACCTGCTGAGCCGGTGTTCAACAAGAAAGTACTTAAAGGGAAACCAGTGAAAAAACCGGAGATCTGGCTTGGATGTGCCAAGTGGGGTCGTAAGGAATGGTTGGGTAAAATATATCCCAAAGGCACTAAAGAGGCCGATTTCCTGGGGGAATATGTACATCACTTCAACAGTATTGAGCTGAATGCCACGCATTACCAGATCTATGGTCCGGAAACCATTGCCAAATGGGATGCAAAGGCCAGGGGGCTGTCGTTTAAGTTTTGCCCTAAGGTGCCACAAAGCATTAGCCATTTCAGCACGCTGGTGAATGCCGGCGATAAAACCAGCGCTTTTCTGGAAGGCGTGTTTGCCTTCGGACAGCACCTGGGACCGATCTTCCTGCAGCTGAGCGATAAATTCGGGCCGGTGAAACGGGAAAACCTGTACCAATATCTGGCCTCGTTACCGAAAGACCTCCAGTTTTTTGTGGAATTAAGACATAAACAGTGGTATGAAGATGAGGCCATCCGCCTGGAGCTGTTCGAAAAACTGCGCCAGCTGAATGTGGGCGCCATTATCACCGATACTTCCGGCAGAAGAGACGTGTGCCATATGCACCTGACCGTACCGAAGATCTTTATACGTTTCGTGGGAAACAGTCTGCATCCAACGGATTATACCCGGATCGACGACTGGGCCAACCGTATCAAATACTGGCTGGATCAGGGCCTGAAAGAAGTGTATTTCTTCATGCATATGCACGATGAGGCACAGTCGCCCGAACTGGCGGCCTACCTGGCCGACAAGATCGAAGCCGTATGCGGGGTACCGGTAAAAAAGCCCAAATTCGTGGAATAAAGCGCCAGTCGGCCACATTTTCAATACTACCCGGGGAATTTTGCTAAAAAAAGCCGGACTGAAATATTATTTTCGCCCTCTCAAAACCGGTACATATCATGATGCGCGATAAGCTAGAGCAATTGGCCCAGAAAATGGATGGCACGCTTTATACAGACGATACCATGCGAACCCTCTATGCCACCGACGCGTCGGCATACCGTGAAATGCCACTGGCAGTAGCTATTCCACAGCATGTGGAAGATCTCAAAACGCTGATCGCCTTTGCGCGTGAAAATAAAACCTCCCTGATTCCCCGTACAGCAGGAACCTCGCTGGCCGGACAGGTAGTAGGCAACGGGATCATTACCGATGTTTCCCGCACATTTACCAATATACTGGAACTAAATAAGGAAGAAGGATGGGTACGCGTTCAACCGGGCGTTATCCGCGATGAGCTGAATATGTACCTGAAACCGCATGGTTTCTACTTCGGACCCGAAACCTCCACCGCTAATCGCGCCATGATCGGCGGTATGGTGGGCAACAACTCCTGTGGCTCCAACTCCGTGGTGTATGGCAGCACCCGCGAACACCTCCTCGAGGTAAAGGCCCTGCTGAGCGACGGTACAGCAGCTACTTTCGGCATCCTGGACACAGAAGCTTTCCATCAGAAATGCGAAGGACCGGATACACTGGAAACCAGGATCTATAAGCAGATCCGTACGGCGCTCGGCAACCACAACTACCAGGAAGAGATCAGGCGGCAGTTTCCCAAGAAAAGCATTCCGCGCCGGAATACCGGTTATGCGGTAGACCTCCTGCTGGAAACCAACCCGTTCACCGCCGGTACGGAAAATTTCAACTTCTGTAAACTGATCGCCGGCTCAGAAGGGACCCTGGCCTTCATTACCGAAATAAAGCTGCATATAGATCCCCTGCCTCCAAAGGAAACAGGGCTGCTCTGTATTCACTTCAACACGATCGATGAATCGCTGCGTGCCAACATTACCGCCATGGAATTCAAACCCAGCGCCAGCGAACTGATAGATCACTATATCCTGGAATGTACAAAAGATAACATCGAACAAAGCAAGAACCGTTTCTTCGTACAGGGCGATCCCGGTGCCATACTGGTAATAGAATTCTGCCGTAACACCCGGGAAGAGATCACTGAAATTGCCGGCCAGCTCGAAGCCAGGCTGCGGGCAGCAGGACTGGGTTACCACTTCCCTCTCCTGTTCGGCGCCGATACCAAAAAGATCTGGACCCTGCGCAAAGCCGGTCTGGGCCTGCTCAGTAACCTGCCGGGCGACGAAAAAGCCGTGCCGGTAATCGAAGATACCGCCGTGGCCGTGGAAGACCTCCCCGATTTCATACGCGACTTCAACGATATTCTGAAACGATACGACCTTTACGCCGTACACTACGCCCATGCGGGTAGCGGCGAAATACACCTGCGCCCTATCATCAACCTGAAAACACCCGAAGGCAACCTGCTGTTCCGTAAGATTGCCGAAGAAATTGCCACCCTCGTAAAAAAATATCATGGCTCCCTCAGTGGCGAACATGGCGATGGCAGGCTGCGCGGCGAATTCATCAAACAGATGGTGGGCGAAAAAAACTACGAATTACTGCGCCAGATCAAGTATACCTGGGATCCAGAGAATATCTTCAATCCGAATAAGATCGTGGATACACCGTCCATGAACAGTATGCTGCGCTATGAGCCCGGACAAAAAACGCCGGCGTTCAATACCATCTTCCATTTCCCGGAACAAACCATCCTGCAACATGCAGAGCAGTGCAACGGTTCAGGCGATTGCCGCAAAACCCAGCTGAGTGGCGGTACCATGTGCCCCAGCTATATGGCCACCCGGAATGAAAAAGATACTACCCGCGCCAGGGCCAATATCCTGCGCGAATTCCTGACGCACAGTACCAAAGAAAACCGTTTCGATCATAAAGAAATCTACGAAGTACTGGACCTCTGCCTCGCCTGTAAAGGCTGTAAGTCGGAATGCCCATCGAATGTAGACATGGCCAAACTGAAGATGGAATTCCTGCAGCATTACTACGATGCCAACGGCGTACCGATGCGGGCCAATATGATCGGCAACTATTCCAAACTCTCTGCCCTGGCTGCGATAGCACCAGGCATCTACAATGCCCTGATCAATAATCCGTTCACCGGAGGTATCATCCGCCAGTTCTCCGGGTTCGCTGCCAAACGTTCCCTGCCGGAACTGTACCGCACCACCCTGCGTAAATGGTTCTTTGAAAAATGGCCTCAGGAGAAGAAAGGCGCTACCGGCCAACGCAAGGTATACCTGTTCTGCGACGAATTCACGAACTATAACGATACGGAAATCGGCATAAAAGCCGTACAGCTGCTGCATCGCCTCGGTTACGATGTGCAGATGACCGACCACCCGGAAAGTGCACGCGCGTATATGTCGAAAGGCCTGCTGCGCAAAGCACGCGTATACGCAGATAAGAATGTTCGTATATTCAGCGACGTTATTAACGAAAATACGCCGCTGTTAGGTATAGAACCCTCTGCTATCCTGAGTTTCCGCGATGAGTATCCGGATCTTGTCAGCGAAGGGCTCCGGGCACAGGCCAAAACACTGGCTAAGCATGTATTCCTCGTGGATGAATTTCTTGCCGCAGAAGCGGAAAAAGGGCATATCACCGCTGCACAGTTTACCACGCAGCCTCAACACATAAAACTGCATGGCCATTGCCAGCAGAAAGCTTTATCATCTGCAGCGTACAGCCAGCAAATACTGTCGTTGCCAAAGAATTACACCGTGGAGGTGATCCCCTCCGGGTGCTGCGGTATGGCGGGCTCCTTTGGATATGAAAAAGAGCATTATGATCTGAGTATGCAAATTGGAGAACTGGTGCTGTTCCCGGCAGTACGTAACGCCACTGCAGGTACTATTATAGCAGCGCCGGGCACCAGCTGCCGTCACCAGGTAAAAGATGGTACCGGAGTGAAAGCATTACACCCGGTGGAGATATTGTACAACAGCCTGGCCTGAACCAGCTGAAACAGCCGGGCGTAGCATTACCTGCGCCTGGCGTTTATACGTTCCCGATATATAACATTGTTTCGTAGTGGAACTTTACCATTCCCTGCTCCTGGTGTTTTTCGAACAGGTCTTCCAGCGCACTGATCATAGGCTCATAAGCCGGTTCACCTTTTTCAGGTGTATAGGAAGATGACAACAATCTACCTTTCAGCGCCGCAAAATCAAATACCTGTGCATTCTGAAAAGATTTTTCCCTCATAGTACCAGGGGAAAAGAAAGCAGAGAGCTCAGCAGGGCCAACATTACGGTGGGTCATGTCTTTATAATCATTGGCATACTGGTGCAACAGTTTTTCATACCCTTTTTCGAAAGGCAATGCTGCCTGCCGTACATTCCACATCAGCACCGTTTGCGCACCCTTTCGGGCAATGCGGCGGAACTCCGGTGCAGCCGCCTGCTGATCGAACCAGTGAAAAGCCGTACCGGCCACAATCAGATCCATGGATGCATCCGGTAATGTGGTATGTTCAGCCGTGCCGTTTACGGCGCTAAAGCCCGGATAACGCTGCAGTAGCGCGATACAGGCTTCTCTCATTTCCGGATTAGGCTCTACAGCGTATACCTTATTGCCGTTATCCAAAAAAGGCTGGGCGGAAATACCGGTACCAGCGCCGATATCCGCCACTACCCACTCACGGGTAAGACCAGCTTCGGCCTCCAGAAAAGGAATAACGGCCGCAGGGTAATGCGGCCGGTATTTCACGTAATTATCTACGCGGGAACTAAATCGTTCAGTGTTCTTTTTCATGCGTAATGAAGTTAGGGCTATTCTCCCAAACCCTTAGGCTTTTTCTCTTCATTACCATGTGCTTCAAGATCAGCCAGCTTCTTCTTACCATAAGAGAGCTTCGTGATCAATACATATAGTACAGGTACGGTAAATATTCCCAGCATTGTGGCTGCCAGCATCCCTCCTACTACGGTAAACCCAATATTCACGCGGGAAGCAGCACCGGCGCCTTTCGCCGTACAAAGCGGCAGCACCCCAAGGATGAAGGCGAAGGAAGTCATCAGAATAGGACGGAGACGGAGTTTCACCGCTTCCAGCGTAGCATCGAGCAAAGGCATCCCCCTGTCGACCCGCTCCTTACAGAATTCCACGATCAGGATGGCGTTTTTAGCGGCCAACCCGATCAGGGTAATCAAACCAATCTGTGAGTATACGCTGTTTGCCTGCCGGGTCAGCGACAGGGCAAGGATAGATCCGAACAAGGCAATAGGCACCGCCAGCAATACAGAGAACGGTACTGACCAGCTTTCGTACAAAGCAGTGAGGAGCAGGAATACGAACAGGATCGACAATGCAAATATCAGTACACTACTATTACCGGCTTCAATTTCCTGCAATGAGATATTAGCCCACTCGAAGGAGAAGTTTTCGGGCAGTACTTTTGCGGCTACCTCCTTCAGGGCCTCGATAGCATCACCGCTACTGTAGCCGGTTTTAGCATCCCCGTCTATTTCCACGGAACGGTACAGGTTGAAGTGGTTGATTACCGGCGCGCCGGTGGCGTTTTTCGTAGTAATCAGTGCACTGAGCGGCACCATCTGCCCCACATTATTCCGCACATAGTAGGTGCTCAGATTATTGATGCTGGTACGGTAAAGTGAATCGGCCTGCAGCACCACGCGGAAGCTGCGACTGAATTTGGTAAAGTCGTTCACATACAGCCCGCCGAGGAAAGTTTGCAGGGCATTGAACACATCACTTACGGCTACCCCCAGTTGTTTACATTTATCGCGGTCCACATCCACATTGAATTGTGGCGTATTGGCACTAAAGAAAGCGTACGCCCTGGCGATCTCCGGCCGTTGGTTGGCGGCCATGAGAAACTGGTACATCACCTGCAGAAACTGATTGATATCCGGGTTGCTGCGTTGTTCCAGCATAAACGAAAAACCACCGGAGTTACCCAATCCTCTCAGGGTAGGCGCCGGAATACAGATAATGGTAGCGCCCACAATCCGGCTGGTAGCGCCCTGTATCCTGCCAAGCACGGTTCCGATATCGTCGCCATGCTTATACCTTACATCCCAGGGTTTCAGGCTCACGAAAAAGGTACCGGCATTAGGTTTGGCAGCATTGGCCACGAAGTTCATACCGCTGATGCCGAAGAAGTGCGCCACAGCACTGTCGGACAGCAGAATATTATTGATTTCAGATACCACTTCGCGGGTACGTTGAGAAGAAGCTGCTTCGGGCAGTTCCAACGCAATGAACATCGCACCCATATCTTCCTGCGGAACGAATGTGGTGGGCGTTTTCTTGAACAGGTAAAACGCTCCGAGAAATATGCCTACCATGATCACCAGGATCACCGGCGTGAAGCGTATGCAATGCATTACCCCACGGCCATAACGTTCGGTAAAGCGGTTAAATCCTTCGTTGAATTTATAAAAGAGTTTATTGAGCCCATGAGATTTTTGGGAGAGATGGGCAGGCCGCAACAGGATGGCTGTTAATGCAGGCGTAAGCGTCAGCGCCAGGAAGGCCGACAGCAATACGGAAAATGCGATCGTCAATGCAAACTGCTGATACAGCTTCCCGCTCACACCGGGGATGAATGCCACGGGTACGAACACCGCCGCGAGGATCAGGGCAATGGCGATAACCGGGGCCTGTACCTCCGACATGGCTTTGAAAGTAGCTTCTCTCGGCGTCATCAGGTTGGCATCGATATGATGCTGCACCGCTTCCACTACCACAATGGCATCATCCACCACTATCCCGATCGCCAGTACGAAACCAAACAGCGTCAGGGTATTGATAGAGAAGCCCAGTAGCTGGAAGAAGATGAAAGTACCTATCAGGGAGATCGGAATAACGAGGATAGGAATGAGCGTGGCTCTCCAGTTCTGCAGGAACACAAATACCACGATCACCACCAGTATCAGCGCTTCGATAAAGGTTTGCACCACCTCTTCGATGGATATTCTTACGAAGGACGTAGTTTCAAAAGGTACCAGCCATTGTACATCTTCCGGAAAGCCTTTCGACATTTCCTTCATCTTGGCCATTACCAGGTCGTTCACATTCAGGGCATTAGCGCCCGGAGCCAGGTAAATGGCCATACCGGAGCCGGTTTTACCATCTGCTTTGGCTTCGATGGCGTAGGTAAAGGAACCCAGGTTAATGCGGGCTACATCGCGGAGCCTCACAAGCGCGCCGCTTTTGCTCTTCGCCACCACGATATTCCCGAATTCTTCGGAAGTGGCAAGGCGACCTTTTACGCTAACCGTATATTCGAACGCCTGTTTCTTATCCATGGGTGGCGCACCGATGCTACCGGCAGGCACCTGCTGGTTTTGCTCCATGATAGCGCCGGCCACATCACCAGGCGTCAGCCCGAGCGCCGCCATTTTATCCGGGTTCAACCATATACGCATGCTATAGTCCTGCGAAAAGGCGGTTACATCACCTACCCCGGCAACGCGGGCCAGTTCAGGCTTGAGGTATATATTCAGGTAGTTGTCGAGGAACTCCCGGGTGTGTTTTCCCTTGGGAGAGTTCAGGGCAATTACCATCAACATATCATTGGAACGCTTTTTAACGGTCACCCCTACACGCCGTACTTCATCGGGAGTACTGGGCAGGGCCAGGCTCACGCGGTTCTGTACATCGAGGGTGGCGATATCCGGATTGGTACCCAGCTTAAAGGTAACTGTAATGCTCATGGAGCCATCGTTGGCGCTGGTAGATTGCAGGTACATAGCGCCCGGGGTACCGTTTACCTGGTTTTCTATGGGCGTGGTAACCGTTTCTTCCACCGTACTGGAGTTGGCCCCAACGTAGTTAGCATTTACAGAAGTTACCGGGGGAGCAATATCGGGCAACTGTGCAATAGGAAGGTTGAACATACAGATCAACCCTACAATCACAATGATGATGGCTATTACGATCGTAGTATTCTTCCGCTCTATGAATGTTTTCGAGATCATACCGTGATAGTGATTTAGTATTAGTGTTTACCTGCTCCCGGAGCTGCTGGTGCAGCCCCTGCTGCGCCTGCGATGTTCACTGTGTCGCCGGGTTTCACTTTCTGCACGCCTTCTATAATAACGCGGTCACCTGCGTTCAGTCCGCCGTTGACCAGTTGCATAGTATCCGTTACCGGTCCCGGTACGATATATTTGGAACTTACCACATTATCTTTAGAAAGTGTGAATACGCTTGTTTCCGACAAACTCTGTATGATAGCTTTGGCGGGAATGGCCAGCTGCGTATTGGCGGTACCGTATTGCATCACTACTACGATGCTCATACCGGATTTCAGCATATTATCCTTATTCTGGAAAACAAGCCGTACACGTACAGTACCGGTTTGTGGGTCTACAATATTGTTGATGGTCAGTATCTTACCGGATTCTTCGTAGCGGGTACCATCCCCGAACTGGATAAAGAACTGCTGATCGCCTTGTCCTTTCTGGATACGGAGGAATTCGGGCAGGCGTGCCTGAGGCACATCCATATCGGCAAACATCGGATGTTCGTTAACGATTGTGTTGATGAGTGTCTGACCGGCATTAACGATATCTCCGACTTTGATCTGAACGATGCCTATTTTGCCGCTAACGGGGGCTTTTACAATGGCATGGCTCACGTCGGTACCGGCTCTGGCCACATTGGCTTTAGCGGCAGCCAGGTTTGCCTGGGCGCTCAGCAGGGCGGTATGGGCCTGGTCGACGGTTTGTTTGGAGATGGCATCGTGTTCCAGCAGGGTTTTGTACCTGTCGTAATCGCGTTGCTTCAGCGCCAGATCAGCTTCTACCTGTTGCTGGGCGGCGGCTACCTGATTATAGGCAGCTGAATAACGGCTCCTGTCGATGTCGTACAAAGGCTGCCCCTTAGTAACGCTGGCGCCATCTGCGACCCGGATCGACTCCAGGTAGCCGCTGACATCGGGCCGGAGCTCCACCACATCGTGTGCCACCAGGGTTGCAGGAAATTTTTCTGCCACCGTATATACGGCTGGCACCACTTCCGCAGCTACCACCGTAGGTTTCATCTTCCCCATCATCATGGCGGCCTGTTGTTGCTTTTTACTGTTGCCGCAGGCCACACAGCCTATCATAACTGCCACATAAAAGTTCCGCTTGTTATTTATCAGATACATATTAGAAAGAGATTGCGATTAGAAAAAGTAAAAGCAACGGTTTATTTGATCTTACCCATAGCCTTGTCCAGGTCTGTTTTGCTGATGAGTGTATTCAGCAGCGCCTGTACATAGCCCACCTGGGCCTGTTTCAGGTCATTTTCAGCGGAAGTGACATCCAGGCTGGTAGCCACTCCCTGGTCAAACTTCAGTACTATTCTGTCGTATATGCCCTGAGCCAGGTCCATATTGGTTTTCTGCGTTGTGAATTTGTCTTTATTATTGAGATATTGTGTGCTGGCATTTGCAACGTCCACTTTGATCTGCTGGGTCAGGTAATCCAGGTCGTTCTGCGACTTTTTCAGGGTGATTTTGCTTTCCCGGATCTGGTGCAACCGTTCGGTGGCGGTAAAGATGGGCCACGACAGGGTCAGGCCGAGAGCGGAGGCGCCGAAACCTGTCTTGTACAAGTCGCCGAAAGTACTGGAGAAATAGTTCCAGCCATAGTTCACATAAGCGCTTAAAGTGGGAAGATATTGCATCTTCTTGCTTTTAAGGCTCAGTTCATTGATAGCGATCTGGTTAACCTGAAGCGCATATTCGATACGGTCCTGTACCTTATAATCTATTGTATCGGCGATAAAAGACGCTACATTAAGATCCTGTACGGTTTCTGTCAGGGTCAGCTGGCTTTCCTGTGGCATCCCCATCTGGAACCTGAGTAACTGCATCGTATATACGAGGGTTCGGATCTGGGTTTCAATATCGGTGACAACATTATTATAGGACACCTGGATACGGTCTACATCCACTCTTTCCGCCACCCCGGCATCGTAGCGGGATTTAGTATCATCCAGGGTTTTCTTCAGTTGCTGCATGTTGGATTTGGAGAGGCGGATATTTTCTTCGTTGGCCAATACAGCGTAATAGGCCTGGGTAATGGCCACGCGTGTATCGATCTCCGTTCGTTTGGCGGTCTTTTGCGCCAGCCCGCCGTAGACTTTAGAAGCCTTCAGTCCGATGAAGTAGTCGCTGTTCAGGATCGTCTGGTTCACCTGGCCGGTAACGGAGGAGGCGAATTTGGTTCCGAACTGGACAGGTATTTTTTTGCCGGAGCTCAGGTTACTGAAATCCGGAATCAGCGAAGTAGCCAGTTTGAGATTGTCTGTAAGGCTGCCATTGATAGTGGCATGAGGAAACAATTTAGCCGTAGCTTCCTTGATCTGTTCCTTTGAAAACTGCTCATCCAGGCGGGCATTTACGACATCATGCTGATGTTCCAGACCGTATTGTATGCAATTTGCCAGATTAAAAGCAAACGTCCCCGGCTGCGTCGTATCCTTCTGCCCATAAGCTCTTGTTAACCCTGACAATAAAAGAAAGGTGAATAAAAAAAGTCGACAATGCATACTTGTTACTTTGAAAGTATATGATGATTGATAAATATTTAACAACAAACAGGTAAAAAGGTTCTGTATAAGATAAATAGGGCCATTGGTGACGAAACCCGTCAAAGGGCCAGGAACAGCAACGCGCTATTTTCGTATCTTTCGGAAAAGTTATTGTTAACTATGTCTATGTCTGTCATCAAAGAATCCAAACCCTTTCATCGTGAATTTGAGCTGGAGCGACTAATCCTTTTCAGTGACGTTGTATTTGCCGTATCTATTGTATTGTTGATCCTTGAAATCAGGCTGCCTCCTTTTCCGGAGAAAATATCTGTTAACAGTTATTGGGAGATATTACGACCTACTGCCCTCCAATTCATGACATTTGCAGTAAGTTTTATATTAATCGGAAACTTTTGGGTCCGGCATCTCAATTTATGCAGGTTTCTTCAAAATTACAAGGAAGGATTGATACACCGTAATCTTTTCTTTTTATTTTTTATAGTGACATTCCCCTTCTCTACTAACGCCCTGCTACATACGAACGCCCATTTTATGCTGCCATTCTTTATCTATCTCTGTAATCTGACGGCCTGTCTGGCGGCTTTGTTCTGGATCAGCTATTATGTTTTCCAGAAAAACCCCGACCTGACAGTTCCCGGGCATCACATGGAAAAAGAGCTGTTGTATCAGCGTTTGAAATATAGTTTTCTTACGATGGCCACCGGATTTACGGTTATTGCCATGACGTATTTCCTGTTTCCGGAGAACCTGTCGTACCAGCGTGTCAGTTACCTGATGATACCAGCGCTGGCCCTGTTTAATTATTTCCGGCTGAAGATTAAGAAGCGGAATACGTTGCGGTTGGTTCATAAGATGGAAAACCCCTGAGCGGAATTAAGAATAGGGAATGTGGAATTAAGAATGAGAGCGAAGATCTTAGCGGATAGTAATGTTTGTTACTATTAATCGCTAAGATCTCCGCTCTCATTCTTAATTCCACATTCTCTATTCTTAATTCAATCCATACCGTCCTGTATCTTTTGTGCTCCAGTCGTAGTTACCCATGATCCAGGAGCGGAGCACGGAAACGTAGCGCAGCAATTCGTAATCGGATTCGGCGCCGGTGAGTGGAAGTAGTTTTTCGAGGGCAACGAAGATGGCTACTTCTTCGTTGTGCATACGCAGGGCCTCATTAATGGCTTCCTGAAGGGAAAGGTTGCCGGCTTCTTTGAGCACAAGTACGAGGTTATGGACGTCGCCCTGCCGGGCTTCTTTGGCACAGGACATCAGGTCGTTGGCCCAACAGACGATATTGTTGCATGCTTCGATCATTCGTTGCAACAGGGCGTGTTCAGCAACGGGGCGCGGGAGATAAATCTTTTCAATGATCTCGATGGCTTCGATATCAGCCAGCAGTGCACCGGTATAGGGTCGCATGCGCACATAGTCGCTCACGGAAGGCGTCCGGCCGGCTTCGCGGTTTTCGGCTTCCCAGATGCACGACAGGAAATAGTCATCCATGCTACGGATGAACCGGAGGCGCCAGGCAGGGCTGCTCACGGCCCTCATCCGTTCCCAGATGCTGCTGAGCGCCGCCGGAAGCCCTCCTTCAGTGGCAGTCAGCTGTTTGTTGTAACGGAGGATGCTCATCAGGCCAGCCATCAGGCTTTTGAGGTACTCTGCCCGGCGACCTACAGCCGCTTCATCGCATTGATCATCGAGGATAAACAACCAGGTGTTGAAGTCGGCAATAATGCAAAGTTCGTGTAGTCCTGCGTCAGGAAACGCCCTGGCCGCCAGCCAGGCAAACCGCGCTTTTTGAAAACGCAGGAATGCTTTTTCTGTTTTTAGCAGACCATAAGTCTGTACCCAGTCTGTAACATGTTCCTGGGCTTCGTTGGCATAATGGTTTACTGCTGAAGGGAAGGGATACCTCATCACAGGTAATTGAATGGTTGTCATGTGATTTAAATTTAATAGTTAACTATTGAGGGTTATGGAAAAACAAGGCTGTTACCGGGAGCAGATCCAGGTAAACATGTGACAGGTGGACATACAGCGTCATCCCACCACGTGAAGCAGTAGAAACAGCTGGCTAGGTGCAGGTAATCTTAAATGATTGCGGTTAAAAATAAATTGGCATAGCGATCATTTAAATTAAACTTCCGTGGCATTGGTCCCGGTTTTCAGGTGCTGTAGTACCAATGGTAATGCCTGATGAAACCAGAAGGTAAATGACGCGGGCTCTCTTCTCATTAAATCAAGTATCCGGTCGGTCTTTAAAAAATGGTAATCACATACTTCAGAGGGATTGGGATATATATCACCGTTATAGGTACCCAGCAATACGTGGTCAAATTCGTGCTCTGTTAAACCATTATCAAATTCCGTTCTGTAGGTGAATGAAAAAATTTCATGAAGGGGACAATCAAAACCCAGCTCCTCGCCGAGACGGCGATGGGCGGCAGCTTCCGTAGTTTCATCCGGGTACGGATGACTACAGCAGGCATTTGTCCACAATCCGGGTGAATGGTATTTTTCCAACGCTCTGCGCTGTAACAATATTTCACCTGCATCATTGATGATAAATACGGAAAAAGCACGATGTAACAGTCCTTTTTCGTGGGCTTCCATCTTTTCCATCGTACCAATAGCTTCGTCCTGTTCGTTCACTAGTATAATGTCAGGTGATTTCATAGTTCCTCAAATAATTTTGCAGCCGGCAGCTGAAAACAGCAAGATAATAAAATATACTTTCCTGTACAGACAAATACCGGTTGAATGGTTAACGCTAATTCTTTAACGGTTATTAAGCTAATTTAATTTAAATTTTCCGGATTTTTGTACTCTTTAACACAACAAATATGGCGGAAGACCTGCACATTATCAAAGGAGATAAAGCAATACAATATCAATCACTTATCCCGCAAATAAAGGGTTTGCTGGACGGTGAACCCGATCTGGTGGCCAATATGGCCAATGTGGCGGCTGCATTAAAAGAGCAGTTTGGCTGGCTCTGGGTAGGGTTTTACATAGTGAAAGGAGAAGAACTGGTACTGGGGCCGTTTCAGGGGCCTGTAGCGTGTACCCGTATCCGTAAGGGCAGGGGTGTTTGTGGCACCAGCTGGGCCCAGGCTGCCACATTGATCGTGCCGGATGTAGCAACTTTTCCCGGTCATATCGCCTGCAGCAGTTTATCGCAATCTGAAATAGTAGTACCTCTCATTTATAACAGCGAAGTAAAAGCCATACTGGACGTGGATTCCGAGCACCTCGCTCATTTCGATGCTACTGATCAGCAGTATCTCGAGCAAATTGTGGCACTGATTGTGTTATAGAAAAGCGACTTTTATCATCGCTTTATTGAAAGATCTATATGTTTTTTTTCCGCAAACGCAATAAGAATGGAGAGTTGCCAGCTGAGCTATTATCATTTCTGCATACAGATATACACTCTCATTTACTGCCGGCCATCGACGATGGCGTGCGGGACACAGATACGTCGGTGAATTTCATCAGCCGGCTGCAGCATATGGGCGTCAGGAAAATAGTGACCACGCCACATATTATCATGGACCGGTATCCTAATTCAGCTGCTACCATGGCGCAGCCTTATGAGGCGGTTTCAGTGGCGTTACAGTCCAATAATATTTCAATACCATTTCACCATGCAGCAGAATATTATCTCGATGAACAATTTGTACCATTGCTGCAACAGCCGCTGTTAACCGTTTCGGGCAACAAAGTTCTTGTGGAGATATCTTTTGTTGCGGCGCCACCGCAGTTACACGGATGGCTGTTTGATATACAGGCCGCAGGCTACCAGCCGATTATGGCACACCCGGAAAGATATCCTTACTATCATGCAGATATAGATCAATACCGCCAGTTAAAGCAATTGGGCTGCCAGCTGCAGGTTAACCTGTTATCCCTCACAGGATATTATGGCAAGCAGGTGCAGCTGGCAGCAGAAAAGCTCCTTGCAGCAGGACTGATCGATTATGCCGGAACGGACCTTCACCACGAGCGGCACCTGCAGGCTATTGCCGGTATCGCATCTCAACACAAACTACGTAAAACACTGGAGGCATACCCTTTCTTGAATTATACCTTATAACCGGTACTAACGGATCAGCATCACCGTACCGGTTTGCTTACGTGCCTGTTGCTTACTATCGATATATGTGAGCACCCATACATAAGCGCCCGCAGGCAGCTGGCTTCCCCGGAAATCCCCGTTCCAGGCTCCTTCAGGGTTAGTGGTACTGAACACTGTTTGTCCCCAGCGGGTATATACTTCCAATCTGAATTCCCTGACATCATCATGCACTTTGGCGTGGAACAGATCGTTCTGCCCATCATTATTCGGCGTAAAAGCAGTGGGCACAAACACCGCACACTCACGTATATTGCGATTGATCACTGCACTCCCTTCAGCCGGACATTCATGTGCATCCTTTACACGAAAATGAAAAGAACCCGCATCGAGTCCACCCCAGCTACTGTCGGCCTGCCATCCATTGTTATCAAGACTAAACGCATAAGGAGGCGTTCCCCCTGCTATTTCAAGCCTGATCTTTCCGTCCATAGTAGATGAACAACTCACATCCTTTGTACGTACGCCTGTGATTTCCAATGGTGCGGGTTCTGTTATTGTGATATGATCGATTGGCTCCGCACAACCTTCTTCATCTTTTACCAATACACTATAATCACCCGGTGTTAGCTTAGTGAAAGAAGGCGTGTATACTGCATTTTTGCTGCCGTTGAAATAGTAGCGATAGGGAGCAGTTCCCCCATCGGTAGCCAGTTCGATGGTGTTGTTGTTTTGGCCATAGCAGGCAGAAGGCGTAACCGTTACCTTGCTTTTCACTTCCCAGGCGCCTACTGTGGCCTGTTTGGTGGCACTGGTACCATTAGGCAGTTTAACGGTAACCTCGTAATTACCGGCAGCCAGGCCGGTAATATGTTCCGTAGTTTCCCCTCCAGGGCTCCATTGCACCGTATAAGGCTGAGTGACGCCATTCACTGTTACGCTGGCTTCTCCCCTGCTTTCACCTTTACAGGTATTCTTCACGGTCACCGCCAGTTCGGGCGTTTCCAGCAACGCACCGGAGATATTATCAATCAGCAGCGCTGATCCATAAATGCTCTTGTCGCAGGGCTTCCACGGATCAGCCATGAACGTAATAAACTTATAGTCGCGGGTTGGTCTGAACACAAAAGAATAACGGGCCCAATTGGTGTGGTAAAAATCACCTGTGCTCCACAACCGCTCCGCCGTATCGCTGGGCGTGTTTCCCCCATATATCGTCATGCTGGCATAGCAGGCCAGGAAAGCATAAGTAGGCGCATACGCCAGGTCCATAGCAACGGTATAGGTTTTACCTGCTTTCAGCGGCACCTCCTGGCTGATAGATTCGAGCCAGTTAGGGCCGCTGTGCAGGCCAACATAGGTGGCACCGTCTGAGGGAGGCTGTGTGATGTTCAGGGTACCGGGTTGTATATCCGGCGTTCCCCTGCCCCTCCAGCCGGGTGGAACTTTCCCTTGTCCGGGAGTTCCTTCCAGGGATGGGTTTTTCAATAAAATATCCTGTGCGGTAAGGGGATGCAAGGCACTTAATAAGTATACCAGTACTGCTGCAACGTACTTCCATACACCAGTCCATTGTTGCAGGCATTTATACAGCAGTGATTTCATGACAACGGCTTTATTTTTTGAGGGACAATTGACGGATGATCTGTGCCGGAAAAAAACGGGGATCATCCGTCAATATAAGCTAATGGTTCTCCGCCAGCACCGGACTTTCCTCGAAACAACGGTTAATAATAGTCAACACGCGCGTCAGGTCTTCAGCGGTTAAGTTAGAGCCACTTGGCAAACACAGACCGTTATTGAACAGTTCTTCAGACACGCCATTCACATATGCAGGTGCATCGGCAAAGACCGGCTGCAGGTGCATCGGTTTCCATAAAGGTCTTGATTCAATATTTTCTTTCTCCAGCGCCAGCCTGATAGTTTCCCTTGTTATACCATTGGTAACATTAGGATCAATGAGCAGGGTGGTAAGCCAGCGATTGCTGTGGCAATTGTCGGGCTCCGGCTGAAAAGATATCCCTGGCAGGTGTGAGAGGTGTTTGCGATAGAAGTCGAAATTAGCTCTCCGTTGATCTACGCGCTCGTCCAGCACCAGCATCTGGCCACAGCCAATGGCTGCACAGATATTGCTGAGGCGATAGTTATAGCCGATATGGCTGTGCTGGTAGTGAGGCGCTGTATCCCTTGCCTGTGTGGCAAGGAAGCGAGCCTGTTGTATCAGTTTGGGATCATTGCCCAGCAAAGCTCCGCCGCCACTGGTGGTAATGATCTTGTTTCCGTTGAAACTCAGCACACCCATCTGACCAATATTCCCGCACGCTTTTTTGTTGTACAGAGATCCCAGCGCCTCGGCTGCATCTTCAATAACAGGTATGCCGAATTTTGCTGCCACTGCCATGATCTCCTTCATCTTCGCGGGCATGCCATACAAGTGAACCGGAATGATCGCTTTCGGCTTCTTCCCTACCATGATCCGTTCGTTGATAGCCACTTCCAGTAATGCGGGGTCCATATTCCAGGTGTCTCTTTCACTATCCACGAAAACAGGCGTTGCGCCCAGGTAAGCGATAGGGTTGGCAGAAGCGGAAAAGGTCATGCTCTGGCAGATCACTTCATCGCCCGGCTGCACGCCAGCCAGGATCAGTGCCAGGTGCAGCGCAGCAGTTCCGGAAGATAACGCTGCCGCATATCCGCTGCCCGTATAGGCTGCCAGTGCTTCTTCGAAAGCATCTACGTGTGCTCCCAACGGAGCAATCCAGTTACTGTCGAACGCAGCTTTGATCAGATCGAATTCTGCGTTTCCCATATGCGGAGACGACAACCACATTTTGTTATTCATTATAATCAGTTTAATTGTTGAGAGACTATTTTTTCGCGGGCCGGATTTCCCATCACCACGCAATGATCCGGCACATTCTTCGTCACCACTGAGCCGGCACCTATTACGGCCCACCTGCCGATGCAGACACCCGGCACAATCACAGCGCCGGCGCCTATATGCGTGCCTTCTCCTATGCTTACGTTACCACACAGGGCTGCATTCGGAGAAACGTGTACGAAATCCTCCAGTATGCAGTCGTGATCAATGGAGGCATTGGTATTCACGATACAGTGCCGGCCGATCTTCACATCTGCGTTGATAGTGGCGCCAGCCATCACTACCGTACCTTCGTCGACCATCGCTGTGGGCGACAAATTGGCCTTTTCGTGTATGGCCACGCCGAAGCGTGTATGCAGGCGCTCCGCAACTTTTTTCCGGATAGCATTATTGCCGATGGAGATGATCATACCGGAAGTGATCTGCTCTCCTGAACCAGCAAGAGGGGTAACAGGATACTTCCAGAGCTGCTTCACGGCGGGGTTATCATCAAATACCCCTTGTACTGCAATTCGTTTCGACTGCAATATTTCTATGATTACTTTGGCGTGTCCGCCTGCTCCGATCAAATACATAATTTTATGTTTTTAACCATTCTGTCCGTTTCCCATGAAACGCTCCATGGTAGCAGACCCTACTGAATTAATACCTTCTGATGTAATAACTTTCTGCATGGTCTTCCATACAATCTTTATATCGAGTGCCAGGCTGGCATTATCTACATACCAAACATCGTAAGCAAATTTCTGCGACCAGCTGATGGCATTCCGGCCATTCACCTGCGCCCAGCCTGTAATGCCGGGGCGCATTTCATGGCGCCTGCGTTGCTCTTCATTATATAGCGGCAGATAATCGACCAGCAACGGACGGGGGCCTATCAGGCTCATATCTCCTTTCACGACGTTGATCAGCTGAGGAATTTCATCGAGCGATGTTTTGCGGACGAACTTTCCTACCGGCGTGAGCCTTACTTCATCCGAAAGCAGCTGCCCTGCTGCATCTCTGCGATCGTTCATGGTTTTGAATTTGATGACGCGGAAAATGCGGCCATCCTTCCCCGGCCTTGGCTGCAGGAAGAATGGTTTGCCATTGTTGGCAATAGCCAGCAATACTATTAACAGCAGCAGCACCGGCGATAAAAGCAGCAGCGCTACCAGGGCTACCGTTACATCTACCAGCGGTTTAAATATGTTCCTGTACCAATGCATCTTTTACTGGTATTTCTTTAGTGATCTTCTTTCCGATAAAATTCAGATACCGGAGCGCCAACACCTGCCGATCGAAATTCTGTTTGGCATAACGGAAACCATTCTCCCCTTCCTGCTGTAACCGTGCAGGATTGCGGAGATATTCCCGGATCACGGTATTATATGCCTCTGCATTTTCAGGTTCTACAAAACAGCCTGCTTCAGCGGTTTCCACCAGTTCTCTCGATACCCCATCGATCGCCATCAGAATAGGTTTCTTGCAGGCCATGTAGTCGAAAGTTTTGTTGGAGTACACTGTTTTGAACGTATCCACTTTCTTGAGTACGGAAGCGCCCATATCAGAAGCCAGGATATACCGGAATACTTCCTGCTTGGGTACCGCATCCAGGAAACGCACATTCTTCACCTGCCTGTCAACAGCCAGTTGTTGCAGGCGTGCTTTTTCCATTCCCTGTCCTATCAGCTGAAATAATACAGGTGTATCCTCCAGTGCCTTCCCCGCATCCAGCAGCTGCTCCAGGTGATTGGCCACGCCATGTGCACCTACATAGGTGATGACAAAACGGCCATCGAGCTGATGCTGTTTGCGGAAGGCTTCACGATCGAACGATTGCAGCAGGTGATCCGATAAAGAAAAGTCTGCTGCATTGGGAATGAAAATGAGCTTATCTACCGGCACCTTCTTTTTATCTCTCAGCGTATTGTAGAAAGCAGGCGTCAGCACGTTAATGAGCGCGGCTTTGCGATAGATGAAATTTTCCACCCAATAAGCCAGCTTAATCACGAGTTTATTTTTTAATACCCCTGTATCGATAGCCGATTCGGGCCACAGATCCCGCACTTCAAACACCAGCGGCATGCGTTTCAGGCGCGACAGTAAATAGCCTGAAAAGCCTACGAATAAAGGCGGCGATGTAACAATCACTACGTCGAAACTGCCCTTCACCTTGAATAAACCAGCCCAAAGCGATGAGAACATAAATGAGAAATACCCCCAGAGCCTGCCGAGGAAATTTTTGTTATAAGATTCCGATACATGACAACGCCATACGGTGACGTTGCCCTGCTGTTTTTTTACAAAGTGTTTTCCTTTATACTCCGGCCTTTTCTCGGCACCATTGTAGTGCATCATTCCTCCGAGCACAGTTACTTCCGCGCCCTGCTCCGTCCAGGTTTTTGTGATTTCGTTCCATCTTGAACCTCCCGGATCATCTTCTTCCAGGAAGTACTGGTGAATCAGTAGAATTTTCATAGCTAAATCAAATTATAATCTCCGTAATGATAGTATCAGCGTCCGAAGCAAATACAACAGTGGCATTCTCTTCTTTTACACCATACAGGGAAGAATACATCCCTGGCTGAAAATGTGGTTGTAAGATGGCGCCCTTGCTGTCTTCCGCTTTCAACGTCAGCTTTTCGGCAGAAGGCATGTGCCATAGCTGGCGCATATCCAGGTAGGGAGGTTTGTGCAGTATATGATCTTTCACCACCCAAACCGGCTGTTGCTTGTTCTTGCGCACCTGGCGTATGTGTACAATGTCAGCGCCTACATGCTGAAATACACTGACAGCGCCTTCCCATATATATTCTTCTGCTGTTTCGTATAGCTTTGCCCGTGAGCACTGCGACCAGTTATACCAGATAAAGCGCGGGCCTTTCAGCATCTGATCGTAGTTACCCAGCATCACCGTATTATGTGAAGCTGTGCCCATAAAGTAGCGCAGCGTTTCTTCGTCGGTATTGTATTTATAGCTTCCTGCATCCATGAGCAGGTTTTCGTTATGATGCCAGATATCGAGGTGCAGGTTATCCGCCTGAGAGGGCCTGTCTTTATGGCTTCCGCAGCGAAGCATCGTCAGCGTATCTTTCTCTCTGCAGATATAATAACCTCCTTCCGGAAAAGCATATATCGCTTTGTTCTCCTCCAGCACTTTCGTTTTAAATTCGAACGGGGAGATGCCGTACCACCACGTATCTTCGTAGATATCAGGGAACGCAGCATCTACCTGCAGCAACATGGACAAGGCCTGCAGCTGCGGCCGGTAATCGCGGTAGTGGTGATTATTCAGCCCGAAGAAGAGAGCGCCATCGTTAGCACCGTAGTTAGGCAACCATCCGTTGCCATCATTCATGCAAACCCGGAGAAAACTGAGCGATTTGAGCGCCTTTTCCCTCACTACCGGAGCAAATACTTCTCCATTGAGCGTCGACAATTGCAGCGCCCAGGTAAGTAGTTGTATCACTACCCGGTGGTAGTTCATCGAGAATTGCAGGAAGGTACCGTCGTTATATATCTGATAGGCAATTTCCTGTTCAAACCATTTCCTGCCGCGGGCTTTCCATTGTGCAGCCTCCGGCAGGGAAGGAAAGAGCAAGCCTCCCAGATACAGTGTAAGCGTTTCCGTTATAGCATGATTATTCCTTACGGCAATCCTCGAAAAATTGATGTTATGATATACGTGATGCAGCTGCCAATAGATAGCATATTGTATGTGATCGAATAATTCGTTGGTCAGTGCCGGTGAATGGCGATAAAAGTATAAAGCAAAGGTCCAGTTCAATACGCGCAAACTTATCTCCTGACTGCACTTATAATGAGGGCCACAATTCACAGGATTGGCTTCAATCCACGAAAGGATCGCCTCAAATACCAGCTTCGCATTATCTGCACCGAAGTGATGATCGTACCGGATCACATCGTACAACCAGGCAAAGCGGGCCCGTTCCCAGACGAACTTGATATCGCCAGCAGTTGCGGAATAGTCGTTTATTTCCGTCCAGTGTGCCGCACCGTTATAAACATAGCCGGTATCCGGATTCCTCAGCCAGGAAAAATCCGGTCCCAGCGGCAGGGTTACGCCGTTGAAAAAAATGAGCTCATTTTTTCTGATCCGTTCAAAGCGTTGTGCAATTTCCGGAGCAGGCTGCCGGGGTACTTTAACGTCTTCCCGGCTTTTGAAGAAGAAGTTAACTGATTGTTGCTTCCACTCTTCGAGCGACAGGTAACGCTGGAACGCAGGCGCTTTCGGGAAACGCCTTTTCAGGCGCCCGGTTCTGCGATTCAACTCATGTGCGGAACGGAATGCGACGTATCGCAGGCCCATGTTCCGCACTACCTTAATGCCATTAAATACTGTATTCAGGCTACTCATATGCAACAGCTGGTTGTTCCTTCACCGCAAACAATTCAATTAAATGCGCCACAATCCGCTCTGCAGTTTTACCGTCCCACAATGCAGGAATAGCGCCCTTCTTCCATTTACCTTCGAATAGCCGCTGCATGGCAGGGGCCAGTGCTTTAGGGTCGGTGCCCAGCAGCTCATTAGTACCGGTAAGACAGGTTTCCGGTCTTTCGGTAGAATCGCGGAGGGTCATGCAGGGCACACCCATTACCGTCGTTTCTTCCGTGATGCCACCGGAGTCTGTAATAACTGCCTTAGCATTTTCTACGAGGTAATTGAACTCGAGGTAGCCCAGCGGTTCCACCAGGTGGAGACGGGGATGATTTACGGCGACCTTTTCCAGGCTCTTAGCTGTGCGCGGATGTACCGGGAAAATGACCGGCAGTTCCCTGCTGTTGTCCATGATTTCACCAATCAGCAGGCCGAGGTTATTTTCTTCATCCACATTGGCAGGGCGGTGTAAGGTCATCACGAAATACTGGCGGGGCTGCAACCCGGCCTGCTCCCAGATCGCCGGTGGTATGAAGCGGCTGCGTTGTTTCAACAGCGTATCTATCATGGTGTTTCCTACAAAGAGGATCTGCGCACCGGCTTTTCCTTCTTTCTGAAGATTGGTATTAGCCACTACAGAGGTAGTGAAAAAATAATCGGTGATGGCATCTGTTACGAGGCGATTAACTTCTTCCGGCATAGTAATATCACCGGAACGGATACCTCCTTCCACGTGTGCTACCCTGATCTTCATCTTTTTAGCAACGATGGCGCAGGCCAGCGTAGAAGTAACGTCTCCTACCACCAGCAACAGATCGCAGGGATGAGTGATTAGTTCTTTTTCAAAGCGTACCATGATATTAGCGGTTTGTTCCGCCTGGGTGCCGCCCCCCGCTTCCAGATTAGCATCTGGTTCAGGAATGCCCAGCTGTTCAAAAAATGAATGACTCATGTTTTTGTCGTAATGCTGGCCGGTATGTACCAGACGAAAGCTGATATCATACCCGTTCGCTTGTTTTTCCTGGATAGCAGCGATGATAGGCGCTATTTTCATAAAGTTTGGGCGCGCACCCGCAATAATGGTTAACTTCATATCGATATGGTTTTAATATGGTTCGAACCTGCTTCTTCAGCAGGTGGTTTCGCAATATGGTTTTTTCAAAGTCTGTTTATGCTACGGTTTGTTTGTATAATTCAAGCAGTTCCTCTCCGCCATTAATCATACGGTGAGGTATATACGTTGTTTTGCTTCTTTGCATTTTGCTGATCGCATCCTCTATCTCCCATTCATTCAATCCTACCAGCTGTGTGCCCGGAGGCCTGTTCACCACATCTGTTGCCAGCACCTGTTTTTCGAGGAACAAAGCTTCTTTCACCGACAGTGAATCACCGTCGGTAGTGGTGATTCGCAGAAAAACATCGGCTATCTTCAGTATCTCAAAGAAAGGATGAGGCTCACTGATCAGCAGAATATTCGGTGCGATAGGATGCCCCTGCTGCTTCAGATACTGCCGGTATTTACCGGAGGCATCCGAGATCAGCAACCCTGCCTGTGGCATTTTATTAAAGATCTTTACCAGCAGCGATACCTGGTAAGTTTCGTTGCCTGCTTTATCCAGCGACACCGTAGAAGCATTCGTTGCAAATACGATGGCATACTTATTTCTGAAAGCACTCACGGCGTTCCATACGGTCAACTGCAGCTGCTCTTCCTGCTGAGGCGGAATGAAGGCGCCTATCAGCTGTGTGCGGCTGTTCCATTTACGCCCCTGATCGAAGCTCCGCTGGTTGAGTACAATAGGCATGTAAGCTACCCGGAAAGCATACTGATCCAGGAGATTGTAAAACCAGCCATGACGGCCAACATTCCCGTGTAATGTAAAAAGCATCTTCTTACCCAACACGGTGCCCAGCAGTACAAAACAAAAACGGACTACGGGGTGGTATATATGAAAATGAATATACCGGTGCTGCCTGATCTGCTTCCACACTGTACCCTTGCTACTTCTTCTGAAATCCGTAAACGAGTAGTCGTACCCGTTATTATCAAGGTATTTCAGCAATCGCTGGATATGCACTGTCACACCTCCTATCGGAGGAGGCATGGTAGCCAATATCAGTAATTTCGAAGTCTGCTTCATGGTCTGCTATTTTCCTAATTCCTTAACTATTTGAGCTCTTACCTGGTCTGCTTTCTGCGGATCGTCTGCATTGGATAATACATTATTGCACAACCGCAATGCGGCATTCCTTCCATATCGTTTCGAATAAGCCTGTAACAGCATATAGTCTTCCACTCCCATTCTGAATCCCTCCCAGCGGCGGCTGGGGATCACCCGGCTGCCTTCATCATATACCACAGCGTAGTCGGCCGATTTACCGTCGAAGTCGTCCCACACAGATTCTGCTCCCTGCTCGTGCCCTACATCCGCATATTGCCAGAACCCAATACCGGTAATATTTTCAGCGAACGCATGCCATGCCATAAGGCGGTAATAACCGTTAGGCGATAAAGACTTCGTAGGTTTCTTCGTATCGTATAGCCATACCCGTGAAGGGGCATTGCGCAGGCCGTGCCAGGCACTCAGTACACGATCATCATTATAGAGTTGTATGGCATCCGCCTGTGCGGCCATGGTATTCAGCAATGCTGCATTGGAGACGGTCGCAAACAGTTTTGCGTTTTTTCTGACTGAGCGGATCCAGTCTGCAAACTGCTGATATACCGGCAACTGGGCAGGTTTGATTTCATCGAACGGATACAGGTAGATGTTATCTGCGGTAATTCCCTGTTGCTGTAATGCAGGTATAATAGCATCATACCAGTTGAGGAATGTCTGTTTCCAGCTGTCCGATAACAGGTCGTTTCCTTTCCTTGAAAAATCAAGGAACAACAGTGCCTGCCGGAAACCTTTGGCATAGGCAAGATTATCCTGTAAGCGCTGATTGGAAGCAAAAGCTTTATCTGGCGCCAGGATGCCGGGATGAACGAGGAACGTATTCACATAATGCCCCAGCAGGTCCTGTTTGGCGCCTGCTTCACGTCCCTGAAAGAAAGGGTCGTTGAAATAAGGCCATACATTTACATCGGGCCGGAGCGATTTGTAGGCAGTCAGATCACCATTGCCGGCGGTAATATTTGCCTGAGCGGTAAGCGAGCCTGCCGTAAGCGTAAACTGATATGTACCGCTGTTAGCGGCTACCGCTTTCACGAGCAGGAGTTTTGATTCGCCTTTGGCTACACTGATATCGGCGCCATTCTTTATTTCTTCCAACGCATCCGGTACAATCCTGAAGTCGCGGCTCTTCACAGGTTTAGCCCAATAAAGCTGATAACTGATGGCCGGGGTGGAAGCAGGGAAAGAAATATGGACGTTCTTATCATCTCCGGTACCATTAGACAATACAAAAGCAGCATACTCTGTTAAGCCTTTCATCGTATAAATATTCACCGGACCGGCAGCCACGTTGTTCATGTCGGCCATACCGGAGTTCAGCGGCGCGAGTGTGAGTGTAGCGATAGCAGCGCTTTTCGCCACCGGAGCACTGTATGCGGCGAAACGCTGATTGATAGCACCCTCCCGCTGCTGCTTCGCAAATGCATCAATTCCATTGGTGGCTACCATTGCGAGTTTTTTGGCAGACTGCGCATTGCCGGCGAATACCTGTATTTCGTCTGTAAAGAAATAGCTACCGTTGGGCACTACAACCAGTTTGATATATTTTGCCGACTGGCCAATCTGATCCAGCGACAGTGCTACTACTTTGTAATACTCATCTTTTACAGGATGCTGTTTCATCATATCCCCGGCGAACGACCAGTTTTCCTGATCTTCACTGGTAAATACCAGCACACTCAGCGGCAGCAGCACCTGCGCCTTCTGACCGGTTACACTATGAACATTCACCGAACCCACCGTCAGTTCCCGGGGTAGGGTGATATTGATGACTACCTTCTCTATATTCTGCCAGCCCAATGTTCCGGGATCTTTCCAGATAGAAGAAATACCGGAGGAAAATACGCCATCTGTAAGCGAGCTTACCTTGCTGTCGTTTTTAGTAAGACTATAATTAGGCGCCGGTGTTACCGTACATTGTATACCGGCAACAGGTTGCTGCGACACTGCACAAAACTGCAGTCCCATGAAAATAGCTAACAAAAAAAAGACTGGCCTCATCATAGCAAAATATTTTTGTTATTTGATCAACGCATAAACGAATATCAATCCGAAATAAGACAACAAAGAAGCTGTTATCAGCTGTTTGCGTCTTTTAATATCCAGCGATAAAAATCCGCCTGCGAACACCACATATACCACCGGGTATACCGACATGATCCTCCTTGTGTCTGCATTGGAGCTCGCTCCAAGAATCAGCAACGCCGCAATCAGAAACAGGAAACGAAGTTCACGGATCTTAAAAAACGGATTGCGTGGCTTTATCAGCATCGTATACAATAACACGCCCCATACCACAAACCAGAACAATGCCGCAATTGCCCAGGGGAAGAAAAAAGGATTTTCGTCCAGCACCACGTAAAAAGGAAATGGCAGTGTTTGCGAAAACAATCCTACTACGATATGCCTCACCCCGAAAGGTAACTTTAACAGCATGCTTCCGAAAGATCCCATACCAGCGCCCGACATGGAAGAATCGAGATAGTTTTCACTCGTACTTTGGATGGTATTAAGCCCTTCCTTCAGCAATACTATTTGCGTCAGCGCAGGAACAGCCAATAATATCAATATGGGAATCTTGAATTTATTCAGCGTCTTGTTATTCTTATCCGTTACCAGCAGGTAGATATATGCCATCAGCAGGGAAGCACTGAAGTAACCATGCTCTGGCCTGAACAGGAAGATGAGCACGGTAAGCACAATGCAGTAAAAGATTCCGGCAATCCCCTGCCTGTTGATGAGCAGCAGGAAATACAGCCCGAACAGCAGCCCGATATGCACATCACGGAGGTACACTGCGGAAAAGAAAAAGTTATATGACAGTAACGCATATACGATAGTAAAATGCAGGCTGGTGTCTTTGTTAATATAGGTCGATAACATACTAAACAGGATCACCAGTATAAAAGCCGAGCAAAATACAATTGGCAATTTCTGTAACAGCAGCGAGTTAGTGTCGATATTTTTCGCCAGAAAGCCCAGTACACTGGCCATCCAGGCGAAACCTTTCCAGTCGGATGCAAAGAAGTCCGTGCGGTAGTATTCCGTGATCTCACCGATAGTGCGCATAGAAGCCACTTTGTCGATATAGGTATAAAAAGTCACCGAATCCTTCGCGTAGAAAATATCCCGGAATGGATCCTGTATATACAGCGTATTGGTGATCATCATAAAGATGCCATACACCAGGAAGAACGACAGGAACAGGACCATCCCCGTTTGCCGGCGGGGCTTGTCTTTAAACATGGCGTTAATACCCAGCAGGCCAATACCCAACAACAGTGCGTTCAGTAAAAAAGTAGCCACACTTACAGACACAATACCGGCAACACATGCGAATATAAAATTCAGCAGGAGCAGCAGATTGGTATTGGCGTTACTATTCTTCATCAGATCTCAATAATTTTATCGGCCATGGCCACATTGGTAAAGCGGGTAACAGCTCTCTCATAAGCTGTGCGTTGCAGGCGTTCGCGCAGCGCAGGATCTTTGAGTACGGCTACAACTTTAAGGCAGATCTCCTCTACTGATACGGGGTTCACCAGGTACCCGGTTACATCGTCTACCACCGCTTCGTTGGTACCACCCCTGTTGCCTGCAATGGCTGTTTTGCCACAGGCAGCTGCTTCGAGATATACCAGGCCAAATGATTCGTAAAACTGACTGGGCAGTATGAACAGATCGCAGATAGCGAAGTAGCCCGACAATATTTCACGGGATACGCCACCAGTAAACAATACATGATGTTCCAACCCGAGGTCTTTTACTTTTTGTTGTAGTGTAGGGAGATAATTACCGCTGCCTGCAATGATACAAAGCAGATCGGGCACATCCTTTATAATATGCTGCAGGCTATCGATGATCAACTCCTGCCCCTTCTCCTTTACGAGGCGGGAAGCACTAAAGAGTATGGGCCTGGCAGGATCGATGCCATATTGTTGTTTGATAGCAGCCACCTGATCCGGTGTGCGGCGATGAAAAATATCGGTATCGATGCCGTGCCGGATGAGTTGTAATTTTTCTTTCAGACTGGTTTGCTGCCACAGCTCATATTCCGCCTCACTCACCACTACGATTTTTTTCTGATGGCGCAGGAAATCGAGCATACGACGCTGCATACCGAAAGCTCTTAACAGCAGCGATGGCTTTTCAAAGAAACTGGCCTTTTCACTACCGTGTAATACGGCAAGGGAGCGGCTTCCCAGCTGTTTCAGTGCAGGACGGAATAATGCCCCCATCTTCTTGGCTCTTGCATCGCTGAAGATGATAACATCGAAGCTTTCCTGTTTTACTATTTGCTTTAGTTCACGGAAAAAGAGATAGAAATGTATATACTTTTTATCCGGGATCGTATGGCAGCGGACATGGTACTTTTGTTCGAACGATGCCAGGAAATCTGCGTTGCGCGCAGTTTTGTACGTCAGCAGGCTTACCTGGTGCCCGTTCTTTACCAGGCCTATCGCCAGATCGTGGGCATACACGCCCGCACCTCCGATGATAGGTGGAAACTCATACGATATGATCAAAACTTTTTTCATATTCCCCATTCATTAAGGATATATCCTTCTACATTCTTTCCTTCATAAATAACTCCGGGATTGCCCATCACCAGCGAATTAGCCGGCACATCCCTGTTTACATAGGCGCCTGGTGCAATCAATACATCATCGCCTATATTAATCTTTCCAACAATCACCGCATTGGATCCGATCCAAACGCGGTTACCAACAACGGGCACGCCTTTTAATTTGCCCCTGCTGGCCTGGCCTATCACCACGCCTGGCGAAAGGTTTACATTGTTGCCGAGCGTTGCATTGCCGTTGATGACAATGGTACCAAAGTGCCCGATATACAGCCCGTAGCCGATAGAAGCAGTGGGCGGTATCTGGAATCCGTACTTATACGAGTAACGCCGGAGCATCAGCCGCAGGAATAACCTGAACGGCTGAACGGCGTTTTTATATAATCGGAAAAAGAACATATATCGAAATCCCTCGATCAGCAAAAATGCCTTCAGGAACTGCAGTGTGCCGGTTTTCCCGTGATAACGGAACAGATCAGATCTGATTAATTGTTTCGTGCTCATATGCAACACTGTTTTCATGGTCCTGGTGCAGTATACACCCATTGAATGTTTCCCTGATCTTTCTGCTGTATTCCAGACTTCTGTTTCCCGGCAGGATATACTCTTCATGGAACGACTTCAGCTTCTGTGAAATCAGATAGGCGTTCACGTTACACTGGTATTTCATGGCCAGTATCAGTGCGTGCATTCTGCCGGAATACACATCTGAGGCCGACTCGTACAGCTCCCGCAGGTCGCTTACCGTATGCAGTTTAGCTACGGGCAACTCCAGCTGATGCTGTTGCCGTAGATAATCGCGGAAGGCAATTGATTCAGCAGCATCTGTGATGGTGGTGTAAAAAAGCACCACAGGTAAACCCAGCTGTAAATACTTCCTCACCACTCCATACCACTCATTGTAGTAGTCCAGCCGGGTTTTCCCGGGTTCATTGTATTTCGCAAATACTTCATTATAACTGGTGATGCCTATCAGCGCCCGGCGGTTGCCGTTAGTAGTTTCCACGCGGTTGCTGCCGTGATAAAACGCAACATCGGGCGTCAAAACAGCAGCGTGACCAAACTTAAACCGGATCGCAGTTTGCGAAAAGGTATCTCTTACCCATATCAGATCGGCCAGGGCCAGGGCTTGGGAGAAGAGTGAAGTTTCTTTCGCATTAAACGTAGTACCTACTCCCACTCCTATCAGGCAAATCTTTGCTTTCGTGAATTTCTTTGCCAGGCGCGTCCACCAGTATATGGCAATCGCAAATCTGCTGGGATAATCTTTCCCGGAAGACTCTATGAGCTGACCGCCACCAATGACTACCAGCTCATAATCCTGTCTCTTTAAAATATTACTGATATGACGATAGTGCTGTGCAATCCAGTATATGCCGGAAAGCTTCAGCTTTACCCGGCGGGCAAACGACAGGGATGCCGGCGCCATCGCACCAATGCCTGCTTCCAGGTACCCGTAGGCTGGCAGTTGTTGCATCCCCGGATTGGTGAAATAGGCAAAATCGGCGCTGAAGCCGCTATCCTGCAGCAATTGCGTCATGCTCTCACGAATAGCCTGATCGCCCAGGTTATTAGAGAAGCCTTCATTAATGATCAATGCCTTTTTCATATTCGTCGTCTGATTAATTTTCCGATCAGTAAGCGCTGATCTTTATTCAGGCTTACAAACCATGCAAAAGGAATACTACATAAACCAATCACTGCGGCCGATAACATCAGGCCAGCCCATGATCCGGGCAGCAATAAATGCCGGCCCAGCCACGATAACCCGAGTACCCAAATAAAGAGGCCACAGCCTCTGAGTATACTCGGATAATAAAACCAGGGACTTTGTTCCAGGATCTTCGCTGCATACGTAGGCGAAAAGATCAGGTTCTTAACCGTCAGCAATACCGCAGAAACCACTGCCACACTGTAGATGCCCCAGTTGAAACTCTTTATCACCAGTATACCCAGTACCAGGTTCAGTATCCCGCAAAAGAAGGAAGTGAGCCCCGGTACCTTCACTTTATTGTACACCGAGTTGATGGACAGTATGGGCAGTACCGACAGGTTAAAGATCAGGTGCCCTGTGAGCAGGATCATCAGCGGATAAAAATGTGTAAACCGCTCTCCCACCCATAGTTTCAGAATCACATCGGAATACGCCACAATGATACCTATGGGAATAGCCAGTACGAGTCCCATTGCCACCACGGTATACTTCGAAAATTTCAGCAGGTTGCTGAAATCTTTATCTGCATAATACTTGTATACCACCGGTGTAAAAATGGCTACAAACACGCCTGCAAAGGAACGCAGCAGCGTATGCCATTGCGCCACCGTGCTGAACTCACCGGTAGCTGTAGCACCATAGTAGTGATTCAGCAGAATGATGTCGATATTGATAAAGAGCAATGTTCCGATCTGGTTGATGACCAGCCAGAAGCTCATCGACGCCACATAGCGAACGATGGATTTATCGAAATGACGAATCCTCAGCTTCAGGAAAGGGAACTTGCGACCTATCCAGATCAGCGCGGCAGCAAACGATACCAGCGATGAAAGGAAGAAGGCCATCCCTATCAGGCTTAGTTTCGCGGAGGCATTCAGCAGTAAGAAGATCAGCGCTGTTCGCACCACTATTTCAAGAATGGCGATGAAGCGTTGAATATAGATCTTGTTAGATGCAAATGCCGGCACCAGGAAAAGTCCGCGGATAAAGGTGAGGATGAAAGAGGTGATAATCGCCACAAACACCCATCGCATCTCTCCCGCGGGATAACTCCTGTAGCTGATGATATCTTTTATATCATATAAAAACCACGCGATAAACGGCAACAGTGCCAGAATCAGCAGTATGGCTGCAATGATGGAAGATGAATAGATAGCATTGGAAGCCACATGATCATCTTTTCTCATGGCCAGTGTGAAATTCCTGCCTACGGCCGCATCGATAGCGATCGTGACGATAGACAGGTAGGCACTGAAGGAAGTGGCCAGTGCTACTATACCATAGCCATCCACTCCGATCTTTGAAATATAGAAGGGAACTACCACCAGGCCCAGTAAAATATTCAATACCAGCGCCAGGAAATTCGTCCCAAGGTTTAACGACATCTCATAGCTCACCCCTTTCGTTGACATCATCTATCAATTTCCGAATTAATTATATATGTATTTCTCTTATTCTTAGCTTAGAGCCTTCCGTCAACGAGGCTTCTGTCTACACAAGCTTTGGTATCAAAGATGACACCGTTGTTACGTCTGTATTTCAGGTAATCAAAGGTTAAAAATTCTTTATGAGCAACGGCTATGATGATCGCATCGTATACAGCGGCTTTGTCGATAGCGCTGAGGATTTTCACGCCGTATTCTTCTTCTACTTCTTTAGGATCGGCCCAGGGGTCGTAGATATCCACTGTAAGACCAAACTGTTTCAGTTCGTGGTAGATATCGACTACGCGGGTATTTCGTACATCCGGGCAGTTTTCCTTGAAGGTGATCCCCATGATGAGTACGCGGGAGCCTTTGATCTTATGATCTTTATCGATCATCAGTTTCACTACCTTGTTGGCAACGAAGTGTCCGACGTGGTCGTTTACACGGCGGCCGGAAAGTATGACCTGTGGGTGATAGCCTACGGATTCCGCTTTATGTGCCAGGTAGTATGGATCAACGCCGATGCAGTGACCACCTACCAGGCCTGGTTTGTATTTGAGGAAGTTCCATTTGGTACCTGCGGCTTCGATCACGTCGTTGGTATCAATACCGATCTTATCGAAGATGAGTGCGAGTTCATTGACGAAAGAAATATTTACATCGCGCTGCGCATTCTCGATCGCTTTGGAAGCTTCCGCCACTTTCAGGCTGGGAGCCTTATGGGTACCGGCTTCGATGATAGAACCATAGAGTGCATCCACTTTGTCTGCAATTGCAGGCGTAGAGCCGCTGGTTACTTTTTTGATCTTCGTAAGTGTATTCACTTTATCGCCCGGGTTAATCCTTTCAGGCGAGTAGCCGACGAAGAAATCGGTGTTGAATTTCAGGCCGGAAACTTTTTCCAGCACCGGTACGCAGTCTTCCTCCGTGCATCCCGGATAAACAGTTGATTCGTAGATCACGATATCACCTTTTTTCAGGACGCCGCCCAGCATTTCAGAAGCCCTGATAAGCGGGCGCAGGTCCGGCGCTTTGAAGGCATCGATAGGCGTAGGTACGGTTACGATGAAAACATTGGTTTTCTTCAGGTCTTCCACGTTGGAAGAAAAAGAAAGTCCGATCGTAGATTTAGGGGCTTTTTTGAGGGCGATCACGGCGCTGAGGTCTTCCAGGTTGGCTTCCCGCGTACGGTCGGCCCCCTCGGACAGTTCCTTCACTCTTTCCTTGTTAATATCAAATCCGAGCACATCGTACTTCTTTCCAAATTCGATTGCCAAAGGTAAACCAACATAGCCAAGGCCTATAATGGCAAGGTGAACATTCTCAACGCTGTTACTATTCTTAACCATAAAATTTATTGTCTGTCTTAATTTTTAATATCTTTCTTTATTCCTGCCTCAATGGCTTTAATGGGTTGAAGGGCGATGAACAAAGGCTACTTCCCGTTCAGGGCGGCCCGTTTTCCCAATTTTCCCAGCAGGCCTTTCTTTTCACTGGCGTCCGCGCCGTAACCATAGCCATATCCGTAGCCGTATCCATAGCCATAACCGCTCTTGCTGGTTACATCGTTGATGACGATGTTGAGCCGTGGCAGTTTACGCTGATGGTACAGGTCTTTCGTGATCTGAAGCTGCTGTTTCAGCGTAACGCCGTGGCGTACCAGGTACAGGGAAGCATCCGCGTACCGGGCCAGCACCTGGGCATCTGTTACCAGACCAATGGGGGCTGAATCGATGATGATATAGTCGAAGCGTTCGTTGAGTTTCCGGAACAACTCCTCCGTTCTCGTTTGCAGGAGCAGTTCAGTAGGATTGGGCGGAATCGGGCCAGACGAAATGATCCAGCAGTTATCATGAATACCGGAAGGTCTGATCAGGGTGTTGATATCCGTTTTTCCGATCGCATAGGTACTGAATCCTTCATGGTTGCTGAGGCCCAGTCTTTCCGCGATCTTAGGCTTACGCAGGTCCATTTCCATCAGCACCACCTTCTTACCCGACATGGCCAGGATAGCAGCCAGATTGGTAGATACGAAGGTTTTCCCTTCTCCTCCCATACTGGAAGTAATGATGACCGATTTCTGGGTGATATCCGCCAGTACGAACTGGAGGTTAGTTCTCAGGGCCCTGAATTGCTCTGCCACCGGAGAGCGGGAGCCTGATGCCGTCACTACATATCCACTTGCATTATGCCCGATCTCAGCCAACACAGGCACCGGAGTATTGCTGGTAACATCTGCTTTATTCCTGACCTTTCTGCTGAGCAGTTCCTTCATATACAGGTAGCCGGCAGGGAATGCAATGCCCATTACCAGCCCTAACAGCAGAATGAGTATTCGCTTGGGTTTGAATGGCAGCGCATCGCTTTTCGCATCATCAATGATACGGGCAATGGCCATGTTGGATGTCTTGGAAATAGCCGACTCTTCTCTTTTCTTCAGCAGGAACAGGTATAGTTCCTGTTTAATAGCCTGTTGTCGGGAGATATCAAGAAATACCCTTTCTTTACCAGGTACCTGCCGGATTTTCTGGGTTAAGGCACTGGCGTTCTTTTCCTGCTCTGAAATGCCGACTTCAATACCCTTCTTCAGCGAAGACAGGTTACTCAGCAAATCGGCGCGGATACCAGACAGCTGTTGATCCATATTTACGACTACCGGATTGCTGGCAGTGCTGGACATCAGCTGACGTTCCCTTTCGAGCTGCAGGTTGTTATAGCGCTGTACGAGTCCTACGAAAGTAGGATCCTGCACGATAAGCGAAGAAGGCACCACGCGTTTATCATTTTCAGCCGCGCGGATATATTGCTCGAGCGACTGCACCACATTCAATTGTACCTGCTGTTCCAGCAGCTGTTTGTGGGCATCGCCGGTACCTTCCACGAGCAGTTTTGACTGTGCCTGTATATCGGCCAGTTCATTCGCCTGTTTGAACTGTTGAATATTTTTTTCTACGCCGGAGAGTTCCTGCGTTACAATGATCAAACGGTTATCTATAAACGCAATTGTACTATCGGCAATGCGGTTTTTATCTTCCACACTCGCCTTCAGATAAGTATTGAGCAGGTTGTTCATGATCCGCTCTCCTTTCTCCGGAATTTTGGCATCCAGGTTCAGATCGATGGTGCTCACCTGTTTATTGGGTATGCGTACATCCAGTAATTGCTGGTAGTTGCCGGTGGTTTCATCAATGGAAGCTACCTTGATAGTGTAGGAAGGATGAGCAAAGGGAGCTGCTGTGCGATCAATTTTCACAACACCTTCCGGCAGATGCAGGGTATCCTTCCAGGAAGCGGTACGGGTTCCCTTAGGCCCCGACAGCTGGAACTTATCGATACCAACCGGAGCAATCGTGTAAGACACTTTGTTGATGGTATCATTGAGGGAAAGCCATTGCAGGGCAAAAGGCAGATTGCCATATTGCTCGCTTTCCTTGATCCTGCCTTCCGCGAAGTAGGAAGTATTCAATTGCAGGTTCTGAACAACTTTCTGCATCAGCGTACGTGATTTCAGTATTTCTACTTCATTGTCGACGCTGCTTTTATTTGAAAAGACTTCCAGCTGCTGCAATATCTCCTGACCGGGAATATCGCCGCCTTTCTGGTCATCTTTCACCAGTATTTTAGCGCTTATTTTATAACTGGGGGTAGCATACCGCAGGTATAACCAGGCGGCCGCCACACCGGCTACCACAAAAAGCAGGAAGAGGTACCAATGGCGTGTAAAAGTATCCAGGACATAACGTGGAGTGATACCGCTGTCGGTTTCCTGTACCATTGGTTCCTGACCATTTCCATTTAAATGGGCAGCGTTTCTTACAAAAATTTGCTCCGGCATTTTTTCTTATTAAAGAGTTAAAAATTAACACGCGACACCGCAACAATCAACAACGATAAGACAGATGCCATAATGGATATTCGTTTCACCTGCGTAAAATCAGTGCTGGCCACCTTCGCTTTATTGGGTTCCACATACACTACATCTCCCTGATGCAGGTAGAAGTAGGGGGAAGCAAAGAGGTTGCTCTGGTTCAGGTTGAATCTTACAAATTCTTTCTTTCCTTCTTTATCTCTGATCAATAATACATTCTCTCTTTTTCCGTAGATAGTGAGATCACCTGCGGCGCCCAGCGCATCCAACAGGGTAACTTTTTCGTTTGGCATCACATACGAAGAAGGTTTATTTACCTCCCCCAGTACAGTGACTTTAAAATTTGCAAACCGTACGTTCACTACCGGATCTTTATAGTATACAGCTGCTTTACTTTTTATTTCTTCTCTTACACTATCAGTTGTTTTCCCCTGTACCATCACTTTACCAATCAGCGGCAGCACCACATAACCGTCTTTATCGACGAGGTATCCGCTCACAGGCGCTACTGCCGGGGCCGCCGTCATGTTATTGCTGACCGGCGCAGCACCGGCACCGCCGGTGGCCTGGTTCAGCAAAGCAGTTGCAGCCGGATCCAGTGTCTGGATAGTTACCTGCAGAATATCATCTGCCTGAATCAGCGGCGTTGAATAAGCAGCCTGTTGTATCTCCTGTTGCCGGACGCTATCCGGAATGTCTTTGAAATAAGTAATGTTCTTTGGCGCTGAGCAGGAAGTAATGCCCGCTGCTACCAATACTAACAAACCTTTCAGATTACTGATAAATCGCTCCCCCATACTAATTATACTGTTTCTGTTTTTTTAGATGATCATTTTGTCTTTGTCCAGTTCCTCATAAGCAGAATTTTTGCTGATGAATTCCGGTACGAGTTGCTTCATCCGGGCTACAGTGGGTGTCAGGTAGTGTTTCCTGGCCGATTCAATCAGCTGGTCTACCTGTTCATTCACTTCACTAAAATTGCATGCGCGTACCTTCGCGATCATGATTTTTTCGTGATAGGTAGGCATGGTGTTTTCCGCGTTGTTCAGCAGTTCTTCATACAGTTTTTCGCCCGGGCGCAGACCAGTGTAAACGATCTGAATGTCTTTACCAGGTTCCTTTCCGGCCATACGGATCATTTTGCGGGCCAGATCCGCGATCTTCATGGGTTTTCCCATGTCGAACACAAAGATCTCACCGCCTTGTCCCATTGTGCCGGCTTCCAGTACGAGCTGGCATGCCTCAGGAATGGTCATGAAATAGCGGGTAATTTCAGGATGAGTGACCGTCAGCGGGCCACCTTTTTCGAGCTGCTGTTTAAAACGTGGAATTACAGAGCCGTTAGAGCCAAGTACATTACCGAAGCGGGTAGTGATAAAACGTGTTGGTGGTGTACCATACACGGGGCCCAGCTTCTGGAACTGTTCATTTAAATGGTTATTATATGATTGGGAGAAGATTTCTGCAATACGTTTGGAAGCACCCATGACGTTCGTCGGGTTAACTGCTTTGTCGGTCGATACCATTACAAATTTTTCAGCCCCGTTTTCCACCGCCAGTTCAGCCACTATCTTAGTACCCAGCACATTGTTCATTACAGCGATGGAAGGATTTTTTTCCATCATTGGCACATGTTTGTAAGCCGCAGCATGATATACGATAGCAGGTGCGTAGATTTCAAAAAGCTGTTGCATACGTACCCGGTCGCATACATTGCCGATAAACGGAATTACCTGTACAGCACCTGATTTATCAGCGATCTCCAATTCCAGCTCATGCAACGGAGATTCCGCTTTATCACACAAAATGATGGCAGAAGGGTTGTACCTGAGCAGCTGCCGTACTATTTCGCTACCGATAGAACCGGCGGCGCCGGTTACCAGTATGCTTTTCCCTCTCAGTTCTTTACTGAGCTGCATATTTTTGATATCGATCACAGACCTTTCCAGCAGGTCTTCAATATGGATATCTTTCAGCTGAATGCTGCTACTGCTGCTGTTGTTGTTGCTACCATCAGTCCACTGGCTCACGGGAATAATTTTTTGTACGCGAATATTTAAGGTCATGCATTCTTCTACCAGTTCATTGAGATGGCGTGCGTCCAGATGTTCCTGCGGAATGAGCAGCAGGGAAATCTTCGCCTGGCGCGCCATTTTATACAGTTCCCCTTTGCGGTAAGCGTAGATGGGCAGTCCTTCCAGTGATTTACCGGCATGGGCATTGGTAGCAGCCATGAAAGCGACAATACGTACATCAGACCCCGGTGCATCAGCGATGGCTTTACGCAGAATCAGGCTGGAATGGCCGTTATAATAGATGGCAGCACGTGCATTACTTACAGCGCGAAAATTATTATAATACTTAAAGGTCCATTTTACCATGAGCCGGTACGACAGTAGTAAAAAAGAACTGATGAAAAAGTTAATGAGGATAACAGATACGGGAAACAGCATCTGATCTTCATCCAGCAGGTGGCTGTAGCTGACAGACAGATAGATACCGCAGGCGAAGATATTGAGAGCAGCGATCCGGCCAATGTCGGCCAGGCTGGTAAAGCGGACAATTCCGCGATAAGTATGCAATAACAGTGATAGTAATAACGTTACTGTTCCTGTCAGCAGCGCAATTTTCCTTAATGGGAAAGCTGCAATAGCGTCAGCATCAAAATTCAATCTGAGCAGAAATGCCAAATTAATTGCCAGGACAGAACACCCCAGATCAAGCAGCAATATAAGCCACGATGGGGTAATCCACGATGAGTTACGCACCATAGGTTCAATAATAAGATATGGTTATTAAATGTATAAACGCTTGTCTGATCAACTACTACAGCGCAGGATTAAAGGTTTTCATAGAGGCGCTTCAATAATTTTCAGATCGCATTCGGTTTTTCTCGGTTTTCAAAGTTAGCACAAAGTAAATACTAAATTTGATATGTTCTGTTACTAAAAAGTAAACTATGAAAAAAAATTTATTCACACTTCACATTTCAGTCTTCACATGATACAATGAGGATACCGAACCAGCTCTGACAAGCGGCTATAAAAACTACATCCCGTTAATGCTATTGGCTCAAACCTTTACTGTAAGCTGATTTAAGAATGTATAACATTATCGGACCTACGAAGCAGTACTAATCAGCGTTGCTGATGTTTCAATTACCTGGTGTACGGTAATCTCCAGTTATGCTACACTTTTTACAATGCAACAGTACTATATATTCAGACAGTTCGCTTTTCTTAGTTCGCTCTAAAGTGTTAAAAAGGTGCAACATGGTCTTTCAATTTTTTCTGGTCAACGCAACTACTACTAAAAATATGGTAATAAGATATGGCTACAAAAGTTGCGCTAGGTCAATAATAATACGATATGCTCTTTAAGACAAACACCATACCAGTTTTCATAAATTATTGATTTTCGCGATCTAAAGTTATGAAGTATTTATTAAAACTCATCAATTATTAAAAAATAACTAAAAAAGATTATTTAAACCAAAAGATACAAATCTCTGAAAAAGCTTATGAGCAGGGCATTACAGATGATCAGGAGTGCTTATCGACAAGGGGATACTTTACGTGTAGCTGTTAACGTTGGGGCAACGAATTAACGGGGGTTTCTGTTTTTCTGAGGTTAGCGGTCTGTTGCATAATGCTAACAGGCCACTAACCCTGTCGGATATACGTAATCAGGCGCCGGTGATAAATACGGTGAGGCTTTTGGCGCCGTGGGCACCCAGCACCAGCGACTGTTCAATATCGGCTGTTTTGGATGGGCCCGCAATGAATACGCCGAAGCCTGTTTCAGGAGCGCCGATCCTTTCGTAGGCATCGTGCATAGTGGGCAGGATCCGGTGCCTGGGCAGCACAATAGCCAGGTGCTGACAAATAAACGGCAATACGCGCACCGCCATCTCCTGCTCAGTAAGCCATATGGCACCATTTTCAGCTATCCCCCATTGGCCGGGCACTACAGCAATGTCCACGTCCTGCAGGAGATGCGGATCTTCGTTGGCCCATTCCCGTTGGGAGGCACCTGCATAAATAATACGCCTGAGACCGGGATGCTGTTGCTCCAGCAAGGCAGGTATTTCTCCTTCATCTGCTACTTCCACCAATTGACCACCCAGCGCCTCCAGCACTTTCCGATAGGCATCCAGCGTACCAGGCATGGAGCCTGCGAGACCGGCCAGCGAAGGCAACGGAGCTATTTCGGGTTGGTTTTGTTTTATTGCTGCTAATATTTTATCCCTGCTGCTCATGAAGATTTTTTGTTTTTCTTATACCATTCGGAGAATGACTGCGTGGGAGGCGCCGGCATTTCTCTTTGTTTGTACCAGGGGTTCATCCGGTTATTTACCATACCGGGAAAGGCTCTCATTACCCAACGACCCATTTTGCCGGCAGCCTTGTATTTACGCGGACCCGACAACACGCTGCTCATTACTTTCATGCCGGCTGTTTTCGTTGTTTTGGTATATCCTTCCTGTACCAATACCTGACGCCATTTATACAGCTGCTGATGAATATCGATCTTCACCGGGCATACATTGGAGCATGAACCGCACAGCGTAGATGCAAACGGAAGGTCGGCGTAGTTTTTCATATCCAGGTTGGGAGCCAGGATAGCACCGATCGGACCGGCTACGGCTGTATGATAGCTATGCCCGCCACTGCGTCGGTATACCGGGCAGGTATTCATGCAGGCGCCGCAGCGGATACATTTCAATGAATTCCGGAAGTCTTCCCGGCCCAGCTGGCGGGAACGCCCGTTATCCACGAGTACAATATGCAGCTCCTGCCCTTCCCGGGGCTTGCGGAAATGACTGGAATAAGTAGTGATAGGCTGCCCCGTAGCACTGCGTGCCAGCAAGCGTAGGAATACCCCGAGATGCTTTCTTTCGGGAATTATCTTCTCTATACCCATGCAGGCAATATGTACATCGGCGAGATGAGCGCCCATATCAGCATTTCCTTCGTTGGTACATACCACCATTTCCCCTGTTTCGGCCACCGCAAAGTTCACTCCAGTGATAGCGGCCTTTGCCTGCAGGAATTCCTTTCTCAGGGCCTGGCGGGCTGCTGCTGTCAGAAACTGCGGATCTGCATTACCGGCAGGAGTACCGAGGTGTTCGTGGAACAACGCTCCTATTTCTTCCTTCTTCCAGTGAATACATGGCAATACAATATGACTGGGTGGTTCTTTTGCCAGTTGCACGATGCGTTCTCCCAGGTCTGTATCTACCACTTCAATCCCATTAGCATTCAGATGCGGATTCAGGTGACATTCTTCTGTGAGCATGGATTTACTCTTAACGATATGTGTAACGCCATGCTTTTTCAGAATATCCGTTACAATCTGGTTATGCTCCGCTGCATCTGCCGCCCAGTGTACAACAGCGCCATTTTGCAAGGCCGCTTGTTCGAATTGTACGAGGTAGTCGTGCAAATTCCCGAGGGCATTGAGTTTGATGGCAGAGGCAGTATTACGGAGCTGTTCCCATTCAGGAATGCTCCATGCCATACGGTCGCGCTTGGCGCGAACCCACCAGAGTGTTTCATCGTGCCAGTTCACCCTCGGCTCGTCCTGGTTGAATTTATCCGCCAGTGCGGCGTGATCAGCTGTTTGCCTGTTCATGGATATTCTGATTGAGGATTTCTGCAATATGCATCACCTTTACGCCGGCGTGCTGCCTGCGCAGGATGCCTTCCAGGTGCATCAGGCAACTTACATCGGTGCCTGTAATGACCTCGGCGCCGTGCTTAACGTGATCGGCTACACGATCTTTTCCCATTTTTACGGATACGGCTTCTTCGGTTACACAAAATGTTCCGCCGAAACCGCAGCATTCATCCAAGCGGTCGAGTGGCACCAGCTCCACCCCCTCTACCATCCGCAGCAGCTGCTCCGGCTTGGAAAAAGGTGCGGCCACCAGTTCACTCATCTGCGCCAGCATTAGCCCGCGCTGTCCATGACAGCTCTGGTGCAGCCCTACCCTGTGCGGGAAACGCGCAGGCAGCGTCTCTACCTTCAATATATCTGTTAGAAATTCTGTCAATTCGTATATACGGTGCCGTATCCCCGCTGCTTTTTCTTCGGCTGCCGGCTCTTCATCATGAAGATGCTCTTTGAGATGGAGCACACAGCTGCCTGAAGGGCCTACTATATAATCATAGGCGGCAAAATTCCGGATAAACAGGCTATTGCACTGGTGGGTCAGGTGTTCGTAACCAGAGTTGGCCATTGGCTGGCCACAACAGGTTTGCCCCTCCGGATATTCTACATCACAACCTAGTTTTTGCAGTAGCTGCAGGGTGGCAATCCCTACCTGCGGATAAAACTGGTCGATATAACATGGTATAAATAATCCTACTTTCACGGATAAAGTAATTTAGTCTGAGCTGACCTGCAAATTTAGCTGGCAGGACAACAGTATTCCTCCCTTTTTTTTACCGGTTACTGAACTATTTTTACCTGAATCAACACCGGCACCCCGATTTTGGACAAAGCCCGAAAATGAGGGCGGGAATTTGTCAGTCCGGGCAGGGTACTGTATGGGATACAAATTAAGCCGGAATGAGCGGAGTTGCAACCCGGTCCATCCTGTATTTTAGAATTACGAATTAGGAATTACGAATTACGGACCAAAGCGAAGACCCAAGGCGGATTACTTAAATGCCATTATCCGCCTTGGGTCTTCGCTTTGGTCCGTAATTCGTAATTCTAAATATCAATCATTCATTATCTTCTCTTCCTGCTTCTTCTTCAGGTACCACTGTACCGCACGGATCTCTGCAAAGCTGGCTGCATCACCTACCCTTTCCTTGATCGGGCCGGCGGCGGTGGCCCCCAGCTCTCCGATATGTTTCAGGATCAGGCGCATGGTCTTTTCGGGCACGAAGCGCTCTATATCCATTTCGCCGGCTTCCACGCACTGTGCGAGGTGGCTTTCGATGGTGCTAACCGCCAGTTGGCGGGCAGCAGCTATTTCAGGAATGGTTTGCCCTTTCAGGTATAGCTCCAGCGTACCCCGGCGGCTTGATCCTCTTTCCACTTTTCCCTTGACGGGCTTTTCCTTTATTGGCGGAGCGCCGGATTCATTTTCCTTGTCACGCTGCGTGATATAATCTTTCAGCCCGGTGGTAAATACCAGGTCGGCATAGCTGACCTCCCAGATATGACGCAGTTTACTCCAGCAATCGCCTTCCAGGGCCATCAGCTGCAGCAGATATTTCTTTGACTTTGCCTTCTTTATCTCTGCTATATGCGATTGTAAAGGAAGGATCAGGTCATCGTGAATACTTTGCGCAAAATAGCCGATCGCCTTGTTCACTCTTTCCTGCAGCTGGTCCATTTCACTGGTTTGCACGGCCACATCGAGCAGTTGTTGCAGCTGCAGCACAAACCGGGCGGCAACTTCCTGCTGCTGTTCGATCCTGGCAGAGAGGGTCCGGCTCAGTTTAATGGCTGCATCAAAGTCGGGCAGCTTTTTGTCCTGAATCCATACGGCATGACTCCTGGCCATGGCCTGCATACGGTACCAGTCGAACTGCTGCAGCAACGAAGTAGCCTGAAACTTCTTCTTTTCCATTTCCAGCAACACTACCAGCTCATTTGCCTCATTCTCCTTTTCGGCGAAATCAATCACCAGCGGATCTGTTTTAATAGAACCGTGGCCTATGCGGGAATGCAGCACCATGCCATCGAGTGAGGTACAACGGCTCAGCGCCACGTATACCTGTCCGGCTGCAAAGGCATAGCCCGCGTCAATAATAGCTCTTTCGAAGGTGAGGCCCTGACTTTTATGAATGGTAATAGCCCAGGCAAGCCTTATCGGGAATTGTGTAAAGCTGCCTATCTCTTCTTCCTCAATGCTGTTTTCCTCTGCATTGTAGGAATAGCGGATATTACGCCAGGTTTCCTTGCCCAGCTTCAGCTCTTCATGAGAGCCTGCCAGTACCAGTACTATTTCTTCTTCATCTATCTCCTTTACGGTGGCTAGTTTCCCGTTATAATAACGACGGGGTTGTGCCAGGTCGTTTTTCAGGAACATCACCTGCGCCCCTACCTTCAACTGCAATAATAATTCAGTAGGCAGGGCTTTATCGCTGAAGTCACCATCTATCTTTCCTTCGAAGCGGTATACCTTTCCGGGCATATCAGCCAGCCGGCGTGCATTGATTTCATCTGCCTTCCGGTTGTGCGTAGTGAGTACGATGTATTCTCCGTCTTCCCCTTTAAAATTGGGCTGGTAATGTTCATTGAGGAGTACCAGGTCGTCGTGCAGTACTTCGTTATTACGGATCCTGTTGAGGATATCGATGAACACCTGTTCATTTTGCCGGTAGATTTTCTTCAGCTCAATATACAGTGGCGGCGCCTGTTCCATCACCTTAGCGGAGAAGAAGAACGTGCTGCTATAGTATTCCGACAACATCTGCCATTCTGCATCCGGCACCACCGGAGGTAACTGATACAGATCGCCGATAAACAGCACCTGTACACCGCCAAAGGGCAATAATGGTTTATTGCGGAAGTGACGGAGAATGGTGTCAATAGCATCGAGCATATCGCAGCGGACCATGCTCACCTCATCAATGATGAGCAGTTCCATTTCCTGCAGGAGCACTTTTTTATCGGCTGTGAAACGGATATTCCGGAAAAGGCTGTGCTTATCCGTGGTGCTGATCTCATCCATACCAAAGCCTCTTTTGGTGCCCGGTATGAACGGGCCAAAAGGCAGCTGAAAGAAAGAATGCATGGTAACCCCACCGGCGTTGATAGCAGCTACGCCGGTAGGCGCTACCACGACCGTGTTTTTACGCGTATGTTCTTTGATGTATTTCAGGAATGTGGTTTTCCCTGTACCGGCTTTACCGGTCAGGAAAATATGGCGGTGTGTATGGTTTACGAAATCTGCCGCCAGGTGAAAGATGGTATTTGAACTATCTGGTTGGGGCATTGGATTTAAAATTGAAAACGCGAATATACAGAAAAGCAGCGAAAACACCGCCGATATTGCTTGTAGTAACGGTAACGCTTACACGAAATAAATTGATCCAGGCGGGAGGCCATCGTTACCGCCAGGCGCGCCGGCCGGACCTGTACCGGGATGTGATCGGCGCACCTCATGCCGCTGTACAAAAATAGTGTGGTTATCCGAAAATAAATAGCATAAAAAAACCGCCCTGGAATAACCAGGGCGGTTTACAATAAAACTATTATAAAAGAATTATGCCAGTCTTACGTTAACAGCGTTCGGGCCCTTTCTGCCTTCTTCCACGTCAAACACTACGCGGTCGTTTTCGCTGATGCTTTCTTTGATACCAGATACATGAACAAAAATTTCCTGTCCGGTTCCTTCAATTTTAATGAATCCAAAACCTTTAGTTTCATTAAAAAATTTTACTACACCTGTTTGCATTATATTTAATATTTAATTGTGAACGTATTCTTGCCATTTTTTCGACAGGCGGCTCCCTGGGCGACTAGAAGAAAAACTGTAAAAAAAAGCTGAACGTAAGAAGAGATTACTAACAGAATTGAAATACAATATCTTTAAGAAGCGTAACGAAGATAGGAGTTTATTATATACTACCCTAATTTTTTTACGATTTTCTTTGTCCGGAAGAGCCGCTGGCACATTATTCCACATTAAAATATAATTTAAGTATATATATGAAACATCCTGATACCTGGCGAATAAAAGCAATATTGACCGGATCTGCAGGCAACCTGGTAGAGTGGTACGACTGGTATATTTACGCGACTTTTTCTCTGTATTTCGCGCCTGTCTTCTTTCCCAAGGGGAATTACACGGCGCAGCTGCTGAATACAGCGGCCATTTTTGCGGTGGGTTTCCTGATGCGCCCCATAGGAGGCTGGATGTTTGGGCAGATAGCAGACAAGCAGGGCAGGAAGGCGTCGATGACATTATCCGTGCTGCTGATGTCGCTGGGATCGATGCTGATTGCCTTTACGCCGGGCTATGAGCGAATAGGCCTGGCAGCACCGGCGATGTTGCTGGTAGCGAGGTTGTTGCAGGGGTTGAGCGTAGGCGGGGAATATGGCACCTCTGCCACATATCTGAGTGAGGTGGCTACGCCGGAGTTGAGGGGCTTTTACTCGAGTTTCCAGTATGTGACACTTATCGGCGGACAGCTGATAGCGTTGGGCGTACAACTGCTGCTACAGCAGGTTTTCCTGACATCGGCGCAGCTGCATACTTGGGGATGGCGGATTCCTTTTGTAATCGGGGCAGCCCTGGCGTTTTTTGCACTTTACCTGAGAAGACATATGCAGGAGTCCACATCTTTCGAAAAAATAAAAGCAGAAAAAGAAAAAGGTTCCCTGAAACGACTGTTCAGCCAGCATCCCAGGGCAGTGCTAACGGTAGTGGGACTAACCATGGGCGGTACCCTGGCGTTTTACACCTATACCACCTATATGCAGAAATTTCTGGTGAATACGGTGCATATGACCATTGAGCGGGCTACTACCCTCACTTTCTTCCTGATGTTAATATTTGCAATTATGCAACCTGTATTTGGATGGATATCAGATATATACGGGAGAAAACCTTTATTAATAGGTTTTGGCGTGCTGGGCACGCTGCTGACGGTCCCCATTCTTACGGCTGTAAGCGGCACCAGTTCAGAATGGGTGGCTTTCTGGCTGATCCTCGCTGCGCTGATGATCGTCAGCGGGTATACTTCTATCAATGCGGTAGTAAAAGCAGAAATGTTTCCTGCCGAAGTAAGGGCATTGGGAGTAGGTTTCCCTTATGCCCTGACAGTAGCGCTATTCGGAGGAACAGCGGAACCGATCGCGTTATATTTTAAAAAGATCGGGGTAGAATCGTATTACTATTGGTATGTGACCTTTTGCATATTCATTTCGCTGCTGGTATATGCCACTTCCAGAGATACTAAAAAGACGTCTTTGCTGGATAAGGATGCGTGATTTCCCGGATACCGCCATCATTGTTGCCAATGATCAGTTTGGTGGCATAATGAAGGAATAATCCGTTTTCCACGACCCCTGGTATGTTATTCAGTTGCGTATGCAATGCCGCTGCGTTATGTATCTTCTGAAAATGACAATCCAGAATATAATTTCCATTGTCGGTCACAAAACGGTTTCCATCCCGGATACGCAATACCGGCTGTGCGTGCATAGCTTCGAGATGACGTACAGTGAGCTCCCAGGCGAAAGTGGTTACCTCCACCGGCAAAGGAAATTTGCCCAGCGTTTTCACAAACTTGCTCTCATCTATCACCACCAGCATCTCCTTTGATGCTGCCGCAATAATCTTTTCCCTCAATAGCGCTCCGCCGCCGCCTTTGATCAGTTGTAATTGTGCGTCGGCTTCGTCGGCGCCATCAATATCAAGATCTATCTGTTGTACTTCTTCAAATCCAATCAGCGGAATTCCCTGTTCCCGGGCCAACTCCTCCGACTGTGCAGAAGTAGCCACTGCGCGGATCTCCAGGCTGTCTCTAACCATCTCGCCTATACGCATAATGGTATAATATGCCGTACTACCGGTGCCCAAACCAACGGTCATTCCCGGTTTAATATATCCTGCCGCTCTTTCGCCAGCGGCTTTTTTACCGATATCAGCAAGCATATAACATGATAATTGTTGGAAGATAAAAATAAATATTTTCAGTTAATATAACAGTCTCACAGAAAGTAGTTTCCTTATAAGCCTGCTGTATCTTATTAATATTTTTACTAAAATGATCGGTGTAAATTTTCGATCAGGCTCCGAAATTTTGGTTATTTTTAGCGGGGTCCACTAACCCTCTCCCATGCACATGAAAACAACCGTTTTATTCTGGGTAATATTGTTAATCCTTACAGAAAGTGTCCGGGCTCAAACTTGCACTGCTATTGGCCAGAACCCTTCTACTGCCTTTCCGGTTTGTGGTATCCAAACGTTTCAGCAACAATCTGTTCCCATTTGCGGAGTCAGGAACATTCCCGGCCCAAGTTGCAATAATCCGGGTAATGGTCCACATATGGACAAGAATCCATTCTGGTATAAATTCACCTGTTATACTCCGGGCACGCTGGGTTTTACCATCACGCCCAATATATTGAGTGAAGACTACGACTGGCAGATATTTGATATCACGGGTCACCAGCCCGATGATGTGTATACGGATCCAAGTCTTTACCTGACCATGAACTGGTCGGGCGAAACCGGGACTACCGGCGCCTCTTCCGCCGGCACTTCGCTGGATGTATGCGGCGGATTTAATCTGCCTACATTCAGTGCCATGGCTACATTGAAACAAGGGCACAACTACCTGTTGCTCATCAGCCATTTTTCAGATTCCCAAAGCGGATATTCGCTGACCTTTGGTGGTGGCACCGCCAGTATCACGGATCCTACCCTTCCGCAGTTTAAAAATGCGTTCTATTACTGCGCTCCGGTAACCATTGGCATTAAACTGAATAAGAATGTAAAGTGTAACAGTCTTGCGGCCGACGGCAGCGATTTTGCTTTTAGTATCGCTGGCCCTAAAATACTCAGTGCCAAAGGAGTTAACTGTAATAATGGTTTTGATATGGATTCGCTGGTATTACAGGTAGATAAGCCACTGGCCCCTGGTACTTATACCATCGTGTCTAAAACAGGTACCGATGGAAATACCCTGCTGGATGCCTGCGGCAACGCGATGCAAGTTAATCAGCAGATTAGTTTCACGGTGGCATCAACCCCGCCGGTTGCGATGGGGAGCGTAGCACCTTTTACCTGCGGCCCCAACGAATTGCAACTAACCTTTCCTCAGGCTATCCGTTGCAGCTCTGTTTCCCCGGATGGGGGCGACTTTGTGATCAGCGGACCCGCGCCAGTGAAAATTACCAGCGCTGTTGCCACCTGTAATGCGGATGATACCACCTCCTTTGTTACGCTTAAACTGGATCGGCGTATCACTGCGGGTGGAGACTACACCATCACCCTCGTCACCGGTCCCGATGGAAATACGGTGGAAAGCGAATGCCACGTGCAAACACCTCCTGGCGCACAGACAAACTTTCATATAGATCAGCAACCCGATGTACTATTGCGAGGCGCCAGTGCGGTTACCTGCCGCCTTTCCGGCATCAGGATTGGCATATCCCAGCCGGTACGTTGCGCTTCCATTGCCGCAGATGGCAGCGACTTTATTTTCACCAGTGCAAAGCCGGTGACGATCACAAGTGCAAAGGGAGTGTGTAACAGCAATGGCCTTGCGGATTCCATCGACCTGCAATTTTCCGGTCCTGTTTATCATGGAGAAGATTATACTATTCAGCTGGTCAACGGCACAGACGGGAACACCCTGCAGGGTGCATGCTGGCAATTGGCAGCTGCAGGGCAACAGGTGGCTTTTCGTACAGCCGATACCGTGTCTGCTGTTTTTAGCACCAGTCTGGAACAGCATTGCAAAGTATCCACCCTTCAACTCAGCCATGATGGCGCCCATGCAGTGAACAGCTGGAACTGGGTATTTGATGATGGCAGCAATTATACCGACCAAAATCCGGTGAAAGTTTATACCAGTCTTGGTACCAAAAGCATTACCCTCATCGTTTCCAATGGCATATGCTCCGCTGTACACGACACCTCCTTCGTGCTTACCAGCGAAGTAACGGCGGCATTCGACGTAGATCCGGGGCCTTATTGCCCGATGGACATCGTTTCGCCGAAAAACAAGAGCACAGGTAACATCACTTCCTGGTTCTGGGATTATGGTAACGGCATGCTGAGTGGTGGACCTACTCCAACGCAGTTGCAATACTATCCTACGAGGAAAGAAGAAAACTATCGCATCCGGCTGATCGTAGAAAATAATGTTCATTGTATGGACACCGCAGATCATTATATCACAGCGGTTACCAGTTGTTATATAGATGTACCCACTGCGTTCAGTCCTAATAACGACGGGCAAAACGACTACCTCTACCCGCTGAATGCTTATAAAGCGCTGGACCTGCACTTCTCCGTATACAACCGTTATGGTCAGCTATTGTTTGAAACCACAGACTGGCGAAGGAAATGGGATGGCACTGTGAACGGCCGTGCATCGGACGTAGGCACCTACGTATGGATGCTGCAATACACCGAAAAGGAAACCGGCAAAAAGGTATTCAGAAAAGGCACCACCGTATTGATCCGGTAAGCGGATTTGGAATTCTAGCTGAACTCCGCTAATTTTTGCACGAAACCAAACCATTGGTGTGTTGAAAGCAACAATAACATTTACATTAGCCGGCCTGCTGTTGGCGTTGCAGCTGGCAGCCCAGGACTCCGCCGCCATCAAAGCAATTCATGCCGCCGGCCTCTCGCAGCATATAAAAATGCTTGCATCCGACGCTTTTGAAGGGCGCAAACCCTTTACCCGCGGGGAAGACAGCAGCATCCGATACATAGCCGCGCAGTTCAGGCAGCTGGGGCTCAGGCCAGGCAATGGCAACAGCTACTACCAAGAAGTACCGATGGTATCGATCGGCAGCAAACCCGCCAGCAACCTGGAGATCAAAGGCGCCAAAGGAGCAGTAACCCTGCAGTACCTCGACGAATTCGTGGCCGGGAGCCGCCGTATCGTGCCGGAAGTAAGTCTCTCCGGTACAGAACTGGTATTTGCCGGGTACGGCATCGTAGCGCCTGAATATAACTGGAACGACTACAAAGGGCTCGATGTAAAAGGGAAAACAGTGATCGTGCTGATCAACGATCCCGGATTTGCAGACAGTACCCTGTTCAAGGGCCGCACGATGACCTACTACGGCCGGTGGACCTATAAATTTGAAGAAGCATCGCGGCAGGGTGCAACGGGCGTGATCATCATCCACGAAACAGCCGCTGCCAGCTATCCCTGGAAAGTAGTGCGCAGTGGCTGGTCGAATTCTAAATTGTACCTGCAAACAGCCGACAATAACCGGCAACGTACCGCGCTGGAAGGCTGGATTACACAGGAAGCCGCCGGGAAGATATTTCAGCTGGCGGGCGTATCGCCCGATATTATGCAGCAGGCGCGTACCCCGGGATTTAAGGCAGTGGACCTGCATCTGCGCACTTCGGTGACGCTTCATAACAGCATAAAGAGATCCACTTCGCATAATGTACTCGGTATATTGCCGGGGCGTAGCAGGCCGCAGGAATGCGTTGTGTATAGCGCCCACTGGGATCATTTTGGGATAGGCGAAACCGTTAGAGGGGATTCTATTTACAACGGCGCCGTAGATAATGCCACGGGCTGCGCCGGGTTGCTGGAGCTGGCCACCGCATTTACAAAGCTGCCGGTGGCGCCGGAGCGTTCAGTGCTTTTCCTGTCGGTGACCGGTGAGGAACAAGGCTTGCTGGGCTCGGAATACTATGCCACGCATCCGGTTTTTCCTTTAGATAAAACAGTAGCCGACATTAACCTGGATGTATTGAATACTTTCGGTTGCACTAAAGATGTGACGGTGATTGGGATGGGGCAATCTGAGCTGGACGAGTATGCAGGCCGTTCAGCAGCGCGGCAGGGGCGGATTACCGTACCAGAGGCCAATCCGGAAGGCGGATGGTTTTTCCGTTCGGACCATTTCAACTTTGCGAAAAAGGGAGTACCGGGGTTATATATCGGGGCGGGCACTAATGCCATCGGCCATGAGCAGGGATGGGGAAAAGAGCAGATAGCAGCGTATAACCGTTTGCGTTACCACTCCCCTGCTGATGAATTTGATCCGGCAACCTGGGTGATGGATGGCATGGTAGAAGACGTACGTCTTTTATTTGACGTAGGTTATCATTTAAGTAATGAAAAGAATTTCCCTGTCTGGAAGCAGGGATCAGAGTTTAAAGCGTATAGAAAATGACTTTGTTTGGATTAATACTGATAGCCGGGATCCTCTTTTTGTATTTCGTGAATATGTACAAACGGAGGCAGTTGAAGAAAACAGCCGTACCGGATGAATATCAATCGCTGCTGGAAGCGCATGTACGTTATTATCAGCAGCTCTCTGCTGCCGAGAAAACGCGTTTCGAGGGAATGGTGCAACGTTTCCTGAAGAGAACGCATATCGAGGGAGTGGGCGTTGTTGTAGAACCGCTGGACCGGGTGCTGGTAGCGGCGAGCGCCATCATACCGATCTTTGGTTTCAAGGACTGGGAGTACTTCAATCTTACCAATGTAATTTTATATCCGGATACATTTGATGAAAGTTACCAGTACGAGGGTAACCGGCGTAATATACTGGGCATGGTAGGCAGCGGTCCGCTCAACGGCCAGATGATCCTTTCCAGGAGTGCGTTGAGAGAGGGTTTCAGCAATACAACTGACAAGAACAATACCGCGATTCATGAGTTTGTACACCTGCTGGATAAGTCGGACGGAGTGATAGACGGGTTGCCGAGCAAGCTGTTGGAGCATAGTTATTCCATTCCGTGGATGAAGCTGGTGCACCAGACGATACAGCAGATTTCGGAGGGGCATACAGATATCAATCCGTATGGGGCGGTGAATGAGGCGGAGTTTTTTGCGGTGATATCGGAGTATTTCTTTGAGCGGCCGGATTTGCTGGCGGAGAAGCATCCGGAGTTGTATAGGATGTTGACGCGGATATTCAGGCAGGATCCGGGGAAGAAGGATGGGGGGGGTTAGGGAGTAGGGGTGGGAGGATTGTATCTGTTTATCGAATTCAGGCTCTTGGTACAGGCCATAAGCTGATAAAACAGTAAGGAGACAAAAATGCACTTAGGCATATGTAATCTCAAATTTGTTGAAACGTCCTTTAATACTCATTTTCTAATTCAGTAATTGCCAGTTCCGGGGTAGATAAAGCATACTTCAGATTGATGGAATCTCCAACCGATAAGTTGTTAGGATCTTTGTCCCAACCACCTTCGTAAACGTAGACAGTTTCGTTTATTACATACCTTACCTTTATTGAGTGACCTTTATAAGAACTTTTGTTAACAATAACCCCCTTGGTATAATTAAACCCTTGATTGATTCTATCAAGCTTTTCTGCTTTATTTCGTTCGGCATTTACCGACAGCCAAAACAGACTGCCGGCAATAATACTCGATAAAAATATGACGATCAAGACTGATTTAACGCTATCTCTGATCAATTTAAATCTCCGTTCGAACATAACAAGACAAAATTGATTTTAGAAAAAAAAAGTTTTTTAAAATGATATTGTATACAATCGTCTATTCAATCTAACAAACTATACCTTTGAACAAAGGATTCTAGATCGCCAATAATTGTCAAGGTATCTGCCTTTATTTGATCTGGCATTAATCTTTTATTCTTGACTTGTCACTATCGAGTATTGGATATAGCGTCCAAACGTATTCATTATTGGTATTTGCATATTTTAGCAAGAAATCCCGCCCGTTATATTTCAATTGCCAATCAGCCGTACCAACTTTACTTTTAAAGTGTGCAGGCATGGATCCAACCTCTACCGGAATGATTTTGATAGAATCTTCCATTAGTATGGAAGTATCTTTGACAGCGCAATAATTCTCAATAATATACTTTTGACTAATTGTTGAGAAGTCGTTGCCCCACTCACTCATACTTAATAGATAACCATTCTTCCTCGCTCTTTTAGAAAAAAAATCATTTTGCTTAATCTTTTTCTCTGGGGAAAAATATTCCCGGTTGTTGAAATAAATAAGATATCCTGTACGAACATGAAATATGTTGCTTTTGGGGACAAATAGTGCGTAATTACAGGAACTAAATAATAACGATATCAGTCCGAGAAACATTATCCGATTCATATGTATCTATTGATCTATTAGGGAATATATAATACCTCGGAATAGATGTTCTTACCTATTCGCCAACAATTTCACATTCTTATTATTCAATTACTCGATAATTGTTAAATTACCTGTTTCATCATCATCTCTACAATAAACATTTTTCTTGAACAGTATTGCAATAATATCCCATTTCAAGTTATTAGTAATGCCATCGGAATTTAATATCAAATATTTATTCCTCCTTACAAAATACCTGTTGAATAGTGTATCTATAGGAAGGTCATCCAAACTGCCGCTAACTAAAATAAATGGTGATTCACTATCATAGCTCCCTCTAATATCGAGTGCCTTTTCAGAGGTCAATTGCCGCAACATAAGCTTCTTATACTCCTCTTTATCAATGTCTAAATGAGAATGAAGATACAGGTAACAATCTATATTTCTAACAAGATAAATACCTTGTTTACCATGACAGTTTAATTTCAGGCGCAAATAAATGCTGTTCCTTGAGAAATCATTTATAACATCACATAATTCAGGGTCAACACTACGTACACAGGAAAACAATACAATACATAATAAAAACATTAACCCTGGTGAAATTACCTTAATGTTATCATAACTTTTCCTGAAAGAGTACATCTTATCTATATAACTAAAAAATCAGTGGCGCTGACAAAAATATCAAAAACTCTTCGAATGTTCTCCCTCTGTCGGTCGCTTCTTCCTCAGACATTCCAATAAAAGGAACGTCTATAAAAACACCCGTCTCTATCCTTATTCCAAGGCAGCTCCCCTTCATCGGAACCTATAAAAAAAATTCGGGAGCAAACTCGTTCACTGCATAGCCTTCATTAGCTTCCAATAGTTCCTGCAAGGGCCAGAAACATACATACCATCCATCTTCTCCTATTAAACCTTCGCCACCCCATTATAGCCTTTCATATCATATAATCAATATAATCTAAAGGAAGCTCAAAAGGTATTTCATTGAGAACAGCATTAAATGCTGCTTCTGTCAGTCGCGAATTTTGCCCCAATCCTAATACCAGTTTTTTATCGCGTCATTCATATATGATCATTTATAAAAAAATCATTTACTACACTAGAGATTAGGTGATATTATATATAACAAATATGTTGTTACATTAATAGATTTACTTCTATATTCTGGCAATAGATTTTACTGTCCTTTCAAAACATTAGAAAATATCTCCAGGATCGTCGGTTCAAACGGATAATAATACCCTTCCTTTAACAATAGTATTCGCGATCACAGCTGTCTTAAATAGTTTCCATTCACCTTAAATCTTCGCTAGTTCATAACAACATAATTACTGATGGGAACATCAGTCAAAACTGTAAGTGTTATTTTTCTTTCATTAAACTTAACTGGAATCCATTTTGAAGACATCCCATTCTCAAAAACAATTTTCACCCTATCTATCTTCTCAAATAAGCTGTTACATTTTCCAATCATTGGGAGGCATTTTATAGTGTCATTATTAACAACTACAAAAGTATCTGTCAGAAGTTCATATTTGATATTTTCTATAACAGCAATATCAAAACTATCAACAAATTTCCTATTTCCTCCATAACTTATCCCTGTAGGAATATTATCCATTTGAAGTGTACTTTCCAATATCAACAGGCCCTTAGACATTTTCCATTTACCCTCACTTATTTCATGAGTTGCAAATGTATTTGAACTATAAGAAAAAGTACTGTCTTTGTTCAGTATTAAGCTAACAACACCATAGCTGTCTTTGGCTGAATAGCTGAATTTAAAGGAAATGCCTTTCGTCCTATCACTTTTAGTAATGAGATCCTTCCTTAGCGTTTGGCAGTTGCCGCATATTGAAATAAAAATTATAATAGTAACTATGAAAAATGCTCTCATATTATCTGTTATTAAGTAATTGCCCTGCGTAGTACTCTGGCTTGCCATTTAACTTCTGACCGCTCTCACTAAAAAATTAAAATTAGTGTTCTATTACTATTTCGGATAAATAGATAGTCCATTGTTTTTAAAATAATAATGAAGTGTTCTCACCTTCTATCCAACACCGAAGTTACTCCTACTACCTGGTAAACTTGAGTAAATCGATTAGCATATGCTGTAAATAGATATTGCTTCCCGTCATATTCAAATTCAATTTTGGCTTTTTCAGGAGATCGGCTATTATTATCGTCAACATAAATAATATTAACCCTAACTAAATATATATTCTCTTTAATGCCAACATCATGTTTAGTTACAGAATCATAATAATGTGCCTCAATCTGAATACTATCTTCTTGAGAATATTTGGCGGCTTCATAACCAGGATACTCATAAATACGATACGCGTCCTTGCCTTGCAATTGGCTTAAAAAATCCTTGTTTGTATCCATTGGAATGAATAACACCTGGTTATTCTGCTCAAATATGTACCCACTCATTTCTCTTAGGACCCTTGATTTATCGACAAAGAATACTTTGTTGCATCCAGTGCAAGTGATTATGAAAAGCAGCAATAAGACAATATCTGGATTATTTTTTAGCTTCATGGTAGTAATTCCTGAGTTTGTGGGTTTCTACAGGATATCCTGCCATCAGATCTTCCTTGCCCCTTACCATCACATTCAGGCTTCCACCTGCTGTAAGATTCCAGTTCATACCAACACAGGAAGCCACCTCGTCTATCTTTACCCCTCCTGTATGATGCTGAAGCCCAACAGGAATAGTAATCTCCTTCAGCTTTAATTCATAAACAGGGATATTCACCTGAGGTAACCCGGTATAATGCGTCACGGGTAATTCGCTGAATTTGAACAATGATCCAACTTCAGGCGATGGCGGAACCGGCCTTGGAGGAACTATTTTAGCGTCTACCTGCGAAAAAACTGTTACAGTACTCAGATTCAGAAAAAGCAGGAACAAACAAAACACCTTGCTAACAGATATTGCTTTCATTTAAATCAGATATAGGTTATTAAATTCACTGACAAAAGCCAAATCAACACAAACTTCTAAAAATTATACCCTAACCTCACCTTCACCGGATCAGTCCTCGGTACATGCGAGTTATACAAAAAATCAAACAACACCATCATATTTCCCTTCAGCTTACTATTGATCTTATACTTCTTACTAATTCCCACCAACGCACTCTGCGTCCACTTCTGCCCCTGGCCATCTGCCAGCCCTTCGTAAGAAGGCATATAATTCTGCTCATACCCGCCGTTCATAAAGAAAGTCCCTTTCAGCTTCCAGTCGATGAATGAACGTATTCCCATACCCTGGCCGGAGAAATGAATATCATTGAACCCTGTTCCCATACCCAGTTTATAAGACATCCCCACGCCAACACTCCCATTCTTGTGGAACTTATACGCTACCTGCCCCGCCAGATCGCTGGTTGTCGGGAAGAAACGGTTGCTCCGCTGAAATTGTAAATTACTGCCAAACTCCAGCCGTTGTAAAAAGCTTTTCGTTTTCATTTCTTTCGGTTTAAAGTCCGGCATTTCTGCGGCATTGTCCAGGTCGGGGAACTTGCTTTTCAGCTCTTCGAACCGGCTTCTCGCCTCCGCCATCTGCTGACTCACGGCTGCACCTGCATTAGGACCGCCACCCAGGCGCTGCTGGATCAGCTGCTCTACCTGATTGCGGGTTTGTAATCCTTCGAGGCTCTGGGCAGAAGCAGTGGCTCCCTGTATGTTAAAAAGACTGGCCAGCTGCGAGTGCTTCTGCATAAAATCATTGAAAGCAGGTACTTTCCGGATAATCTCCATCGCTTTCTGCTCTGCTTTTTTCCTGTCTTTCAATACTTCTTTATATTCCCTCAGCTGCTGTGCGTAGTAATAAGCTTCTTTGTTCATCTTCTGCAGATCCTTGGCAAAGCCGGTATACTGGCTCAATTGCTCCTTTAACTGCTGTTTACGTTCACGTATAAACGCCTTTATCTGTTCCGCTTGTTGCAGCTTATCTTTTAACGCTTCCACTGATTTCAGTGAACCATTGAGTTTATCAGTAACTCCTTTCGATTGTTCCAGCAGGCCTTTGGAATCTTTCAGGAAAGAAAGACTGTTGCCGAGGCTGTCGAGGTAAAGCCCTCCCCCGGACTGGTCCATCACACTTCCCAACTTTCCAAGTTTACCTTTTACCCGGGTCTTCAGGCTACCGAGCGAATCTATTGAATGGGCAAAGAGATTATTGGCCCGGAGTGAGTCGATCCGGCCTAACTTGCGTTTCAGCTTTTCTTCCTGCTTCATAAAACGGGTCAGCGCCTGTTCACTCCGCCTGGTGATCATCCGCTCCATCTTGTCTGTTTTCTGCTTTACCTGCGACAGGTACTTCGCGGGAATGCGGTTTGCTTTCTGCACAAGGCTATCCCTGGCTTTTGTAACAGGATTATGTTTCAGGAGACTATCCCGGATATTTGCGCCAGGATACGCACCGCCGGCAGATACCGGGGTTGGGGCGTTGGATATGTATACCAACAGTAAACTAACAAGGATAAAACGATACTTCATAGGTCGTTATTTACACATTCCACCTAAAGCCAACAATACTCGTAAAATTAAAAGTGACCCCAGGAGTTATGACATTATCTGGTAACGGGTTAAATCTACAGTTATGTTTTTTTGGGTAAATTCAATTGCTACTCTCTTGCAATAATAGTAATATTTTTATTACGATTCCGATAATTTTTGAGGAAACAAAATACGGCAAATTACGCCCATAAAAAACCGCTCCTGCAGACGCAGGAACGGTTCTCATACTCAATATAAAACTACAATGTTTTCACACGGATATTCCTGAAACGCACTATTGATCCGTGCCCCAGGAATCCGATATGGCCTGTTTCATTCTTCAGCCCGGGATGGTCCTTATGGTCCATGGCGCCATTCTTCCTTGCTTCAGCAATATCGCCGTCCATAATAACGGTACCATTCAATATCACCTTGATATGCGTCCCCTTGACAATGGCTTCTTCTATATTCCACTCTCCTACTGGTTTCAGGAAACCACGCTTAGCCGGGATCACCCCATATACGGAACCGTGGTACTGGTATACATTCAGATTTTTGTAGACGTCCGCTTCGTTATCCAGGATCTGTAATTCCATTCCAACATAAGCCGCATCGCCTTCCAGCGGTGCACGTATACCCAATCCGTTATTCGCTCCGGGAGTAAGCTGGAATTCGAAACGGAAAGAGAAATCCTTGTATTCATCTTTCGTATACAGGTTACCGTGGCCACCGTTGGTCGGGAAGATAACCAGGTCGCCATTATCGATTACGTAATCTTTGGTGTTACCTACCCACTCATGCATGTTGGTTCCATCGAACAACACTTTATATCCGGCTTTCTTCTCTTCGTCGTTCAGCACATATGGTTTCGGACGTGGCAGCTCCTTAATATACAGATCACGGTACGCTACGTAGGTGCCATGTGCCTGCAATTCTATCTGTTCTTCCGGGAAGATCGGTAATCCGCGATCCCAGTAGTTTTCCAGGATGGTATTGTCTGTTACCAGCTCTCCGTTCAGGTATACAGTTACGCGGTCGCCTTTCATGAGAATGCGGAAGTGATTCCACTCTCCGATGGCGTTGTCGGCCAGTTTCAGCGGCTTGCTCTCATGGTGCTGATTGTTGTACAATCCGCCCGATCCTACCTGTGCTCCTACATCGGTGCGGGAAGTATCCCAAATCTGCACCTGCGGCGAGCCACGGAGGTAGATACCTGCGTCGCCCTGAGGGGTGATCTTCCAGTCAACGAGCATTTCAAAATCACCGTATTTTTTTTCTGTACACAGGTTATCGCCATGACCGTTGAACACCAGCAGCCCGTCTTTCACGGACCAGCCTTTACGCATGATGTCGTCTGCCTTGTCCTGCGCCTTAGCCAGGGTTTTCGCATCCATTTTACCACGGGCAACCGGATTTTCTACGAGGCCTTTCCAGCCTGTCAGGTCTTTGCCGTTGAACATAGGTACAAAACCTTCTCCGGCCGGCATTTCCGCGAGGTATTTTCGGATCGACTGGCGCTGGTAATCTGCATCCTGTCCTTTCAGTACCTGTGCTGTTTTTTCCAGCAGATTGCGCACTATAGCGCCGCTATAGCTCTTATCTGCAAGCGCAATGTTCATCACTGCATTGGCAGCTGCCTGCTGCACGGACGCATTATCGAGATAATTACCGGCAAACAGCAGCGCCGGCAACGTTTTGCATTGTTCGATGCCTTCCAGTATCTTTTGCTGTAAAGCAGGGGCTGTAGCCAGCTCCATGGCATTACGGTACATCAGTAGTTTCTGATCTGCGTGGAAAGAAGACCTGCGTGTCAGTCCTACGTAGCCTGCCAGCGCGTCTTCGCGGGAGGCGGCGTTATCACGGGCTATCTGTAACAGCGCTGGTGCGGCGGCCGGAGTTTTCCAGGAAGATAAAGCAGCAATTGCTGCTTTTTTCGTAGCTGCGTCTCCGTTATTGAATGCTTCCAGTACGGATGATAAACCGGATTTATCTCCTATGCCAGCCAGTACAGGAAGATAGCGGGCCTGGCTACCGGCGCCTGCCTGCTTCATCTGCGCCATTACATCGCTGCTGCCAGCGCCTGCGCTGATCAATGCTGCCTGTATATTAGACAAATCTGTTTCGTTGCCGGTGTTATTCAGCAACGTAAACAATTCAGGAAGATTGGCTTTGGTGGCCACATCTTTCAGGGTATTGATTGCCTCGCTACGGGTAGCGGCATCAGTACTTGCTGTAAGCGGCAATACGTCGTTAACGCGACTATCCGCTTTACGTGCAGCCAATACCGTTAGTAGTGCAGTTTGTGCAGCTGCCGGCATGGAAGCCAGCGCAGCGCCTGATTGTTCGGCCACTTCGCTGCCAGGCATAATCAGCAGTGCTTTCTTCACTGCATCTATGGTAGCTGCATTTCCGGTTTTCATTATCGGCAGTAATGCAGGCAACGCCTTCGCACCGCCTATTTGTCCGGCTGCTTTAATAGCCGCCAGCTTCACGCCTTCATCCTTAGCCGACAATAATTTCAGCAGCGCCGGTAATGCCGCAGCTACTTTGTTATCGCCCAGCATGCCAATTACAGCTGCTTTACCAGCATTATCAGCGCCGGCCAGCTTCTTCAGCCACCCTGCGTTACCTGCCAGGTTATACTGACCTGCAAACTTCAGGGCTGCATCGCGGTAAGCGTTGTTCTTATCGTCTGCTGCTGCCAGTAACAGCGGCATACTTTGTTCTCCGCGTGCAGCGGTGATCAGCTTTAATGCTGCCGTGCGTGTAGGTATCTGCGCTACTGTTTTAGCCTGTGTCAGGAGCGCATCTCCTATTTTAGCTGCTGCAGCTTTATCTGACAGATTACCTGCATAATACAGGTAAGATGCCGTAGCATCTGTTACATCATACGTATAACCACTTTTAGCTGCGGCAGCTGCCAATACCGGAGCAGAGGCAGGTGCGCCGATCTGCGCCAGGGCATAAAGCGCTACCTTGGCCAGCTTCTTATCGTCGCTGCCAGCCAGCGGTGCAATAACAGCGGCAGCAGGAGCATAACGGCTATCCCCCAACGCTTCGGTAAGGGTGATACGATTATTACCACCGGCTGATGCCAGCGCAGCGGCTAACGACTGCTGCGCAGCAGCCGTATTAATTTTTACAAGGGCACGGGCAGCCGGGTCGCAAAGACGGGCATCAGTCAGGTACGACTGAAGTGTGCTTACCGCATTATCTTCCGCCAGTGTTTGTAATTGGGTGATCAGGAAGAATTTATTTTCCGGGTCTGCTGCTTTACCCAGTGCTTTACAGAGAGCCTCTGAGGCCTGTTTACGGGCAGCTTCCCTGCCTGGTTGGGTTACATAAAATGTATATCCCGCCAATGCATATTCCAATTGGGTATTATTCCCTTTTCCGGGAGCCGCCATCATACCGGCGATGGCTACCAGCCCTTCTTCTCCCAGTCCGCCAATGGTTTCCATGTGCGAGTTGAACTGGGACTTATCAGGCGATGGCATCAGGGCCAGTATATCTGCTACTTTTGTATGAAACGCCCGCTGGTCCGATGGCCCCTGCGCGGAAACCAGGCTGTTCCAGCCAACGAGTGCTGCGATGAGTAAGGATGATATTTTTTTCATAATTCAATTACAAGTTTTAAATGGTCCACGGTCCACGCATAGGCTGATAAATAAGCGCATTGGCGCCTGCGTCGTCAATGAATTCCTGCTTTACAGGATCAAATTTCAGCGAACGGTTCAGTCGCAATGCAATCTTACCCATATTCACCAAAGTGGCGGAACGATGACCATTTTCCTCATTCAGCGCAAATTTCCGGCGGCGCTTCACTGCATCAACAAAGTCGGTTTGCTGCGGTGCAGGGTCAGGGAATGCTGCCAGCTTTTTCTCCAGATCCGGAATGTCGGAACGGAAACCAGGATATAGCTTACCATTGGGCCCTTCGATATAAGCCGCTTTTTCGTCCGCTCCTTCTCCATCTAATATAATCTGACAACCATCTGCATATGTATAAGTAATCCTTCTCCAGGTACCTACTGCATCCGGGTGCTGTTGCGGTGCGTCTACTTCCACGCTAACCGGACTGGTATCGTCCTTGCCCAGGAAATACTGTATGGGATCAAGGTAGTGCTGTCCCATATCACCTAATCCACCTCCATCATAATCCCAGTAACCGCGGAAGGTCTGATGTACCCTGTGCGGGTTATAAGGACGGTAAGGTGCAGGGCCTAACCACATGTCATAGTCCAGCTCTTTAGGCACCGGCATTGGTTCGAGATTGGTTTTACCCACCCAATAAAATTTCCAGTCGAAGCCTGTATGCCTGCTCACCGTAACTTTCAATGGCCAGCCAAGTAATCCACTTTCCACCAGTTTCTTGATTGGCTTAACAGTGGTGCCCATTCCATAGAAACGGTCTTCAAAACGGAACCAGGTATTCAGGCGGAATATCCTGCCATGTTGCTGTACGGCTTCAACAAGACGTTTGCCTTCTCCTATTGTAGCGGTCATGGGCTTTTCGCACCATACATCTTTACCGGCACGTGCAGCATCTGCTGCGATAATACCATGCCAGTGCGGCGGTGTAGCCACATGCACAATATCCACTTCCGGCAGGGTGATTACTTCGCGGTAATCAGAAAAGGTTTTGACTCCTCTGCTTTTTTCTCCCAACTGATCCATTGCCAGTTTGAGATGACTGCTGTCAACGTCGCAAAGAGCCACTACGCGGGTACCTGCATAGCCGAAATGGCCACGTCCCATACCTCCGGTGCCAATTACGGCTTTGGTAAGCTGGTCACTGGGCGCCAGGTAACCGCGGCCCAGCACATGTCTGGGCACAATAGTAAATGCAGCAAGCGCCCCAAGGGAATTTTTGAGGAATGCCCGCCTTGAATCACTGTTTTGTTTCGCCATATTCTTGTTTAATTGAATGCCTGGATAGTTTTAGCTAAAGCCTTGATAACTTCGTTCATCGATTGGTGTAATTTTCACCCTTATAATACTATATTCACTGTCTTGTTAGATTCTGGCCTTCAGACTGGTAAGTTATAATGATACCAGGTGATATACAAGCTCAAAAAAGAATTTTGTGATGAGCGGTAAAAAAAACACTCATCAATATCCCGGGTTCTGTACCATATCAGGATTTGATAAAGTTTCTTTTTCAGGCACCGGCCACAGGTAATCGCGATCGGTATATGCGCGGTCCTGCACTTTCACAGCTACGCCTGTAGCCGGATTGGTGGCCCCATATACTTCTCCGTTCATCACCTGTTTTACAATACCCCATCTGCGTATATCGAAATAACGTTGACCTTCAAACGCAAGTTCCGACTGCCTTTCACGCCGAACCAGTTTGCGTAACATATCCTGGCTGTTATATCGTTGCTGATCTGCAGCCGGCATGCCTGCCCGGCTGCGTACCTGATTAACGGCATTCACTACCGCAGGATTTTGCCAGTCGCCCAGCTCAATCAGTGCTTCTGCATACGACAACAACACTTCGCTATAACGTATAATCATAAAATCGAGCGAACCTGTTCTGCTCTGACGATCGCGGGCATCCAGGTACTTCCTTATCCAATAACCTGTGGCAGTGGATTTTTGCACGCCTATTTTATCGGTATTGGTGGTAGCATTATCGAATGGCGCCAATATGTAGTTAGCATCGAGGAACGATTCTCCCGGATATAATATGGAAGCGCTCAAACGCGGATCACGATTATTATTATAATTAGGCTGCTTCCTGTAAATAGCCAGTGAATCAGGTCCCAGTTCTGCCGGTGTTTTGCCCTGCATTGTCTCAAAATTATCTACTACCGGCTGCGTGGGCGATACATAAGTTTCTCCGCCAATACCATAAGGTGCGAATGTAGTCCAGGCATTACTGCAACCATTACTGCTGAAAAAGATACGTTCCTTATTCAGTTTACCGGTGTAGCTAAATAACTCTGCATAGTGGTTAACATCCGGCTTCTGACTATGATATAATTCATATACGCCCGAGCTGATCACTTTGGCGGCTGCATCCCTTGCCACATCATAGTGATGAAAATACAGCGCCAGCCGCGCAATCAAAGCATTACAGGCACCTGCAGAAATCCTCCAGGTTTCATCACTGTCGTATTCTTTAGGAAGATTGTCGGCACAGCTCTGCAACTCACTGAGGATAAACTGATATACCTTATCTACCCCATCACGCTTCAGGTGGTTTTCAGCAGGCGTTATCGACTTTGTCACAATGGGAATATCACCGAAGAAAAGCATGATCTCCATATGATAATATGCGCGCAGTGCCCTTGCTTCAAACTTCATACGGGTGCGCAGCTTGTCGTCCATAAAACATTTATCTACATTTTCCAGAAACCTGCACGCCCGCCGGATATCAATATAGTCATCACGCCATATCCATTCTGCTACATCCCAGGTAGGGTTTTGCAGTCCGCGGGTATAGATATCATAGTTACCACGGAAGTCGCCCCGGCAAACCGCTTCATCACTCAGGCCCGACCAGAACATTACGTTCCGGCCACCCGAACCAGCAGGTACACCTGCGTAAATAGAAGCCAAAGCATTGTAGGCATGCCCCTCTGTTTTCCACCACTCTGCATCAGTTACACCACTCGGGTTATCATGCGTAAGAAATTTTTTACACCCCGGGGCCACTGTCAATAAGAGCCCCAATATCATAGTCATGTGGAGTTTCATCTTCATACTAAAAAAATTAAAGGTTATAACTGGATACTTATTCCTGCGGTATACATTTTCATAATACCATAGGTCCATTGATTACCCTGACTTTCAGGGTCTACCAGCTTCATGGAAGTAATTACAAAAGGATTCTGCGCGTTTACATATACCCTGGCACCGTTAATGCCTATACGTTTCAGACGATCACTGCTGAAGTTGTATCCCAGTTGTATGTATTTAACACGTATATAGGCACCATTCTGGAACCAGAAATCAGATGATAGTTTATTAATACTGGGAGATGTAGTCAGGCGCGGGAAGCGTGCATTGGTACGTTGCGGTGTCCAGTAGTTATCTGCATAATACCTGGTAGGCACCCCACCGTCGAACGACATATCCAGCGGATAAGCCAGCATCCCTCCCAATACAGCGTCGGTTCTGCTAACGCCCTGGAACAACGCTTCTAATTCCCATCTTTTATAAGTCAGACGGAAGTTGGCGAAGTAGTCCACTTTAGGTGTGGGATTACCGATCACTGTCTGATCTTTGCCATCAATCACTCCATCGCCATTGACATCTACATACTTAATATCACCCGGCTTCTCATTCGCAATAATGGGCACCAGTGGTGTTCCGTCTGGTTTAAAATCAGATGCCTGCAATAATCCATTGGTCTTATAGCCGTAAATGCTGTTCAGGGCATATCCTTCTTTATTGATACTGGCATTATCGATATATGGCCCTCCGCGCAGGCTTGTCAACACATTTTTGTTATAAGAGATGCCCGGTCTGATCGACAATGTTAGATCTTTACCAATTCGTCCGTTATAGTTGAGCGACAGCTCCACCCCCTGGTTGCGCAGCTTACCTGCGTTAATCGGAGGCTTGCCCATACCGCCTACATAAGATACCGGCGGATTCAGGATGATGCCATTGGTAGCTTTGTTATAGTAGTCAAATGTCAGTTCCAGTTTACTGTTAAAAAGCCCGAGGTCCATGCCCAGATCCAGCATGTCTACCGTTTCCCAGGTGATATCAGGGTTACCGTAAACAGACTCAGTTCCGTTACCGGCGTCTATCAGGTTCTGATATTGATAAAGGTCTACGTTTTCATTACCCAGGCGTCCGTAAGACGCGCGGATTTTCATGTTGTTGATAAACCGGGCGGATTGCATAAAGTTTTCTTTATGTACGTTCCAGCCCAACGCTACCGACGGGAAAGTGCCATACTTGTGACCAGGACCAAAGCGGGAAGAACCATCTGTACGCAATGCGCCTTCCAGCAGGTATTTATCTTTGAAGCTATAATTCACTTTTCCGTAAAACGACAGCAACGATCTTACTTCCCAGTTACCGCTGTTATTCTCTTCCTGCGAATAACCACCCATCACGTAAAAATGATGATCTTTTACATCGTAAGTATAATCCGCCGTAACGCCGGCATAATAGTAAGTAGTCCTACCCATACTGGCATCCCGCTGAACACCCCATGTTTGTACCAGCTGACCACTGTAGTAATCAAAAAAGTAGTAGTTATCGCGGGTGCTCCGGTACACATCGCTGTTGAGACGGAAACTGAACTGACCACGGAGATTGAATCCCGGGAATACCTCCCACTTCGGTTGCAGGTTAATACTGGATTGTCCGTATTCATTGGTCACACGGCCTCCGTGCTCCGCATAAGCCACCGGATTTACGATATCTACGTATCTGCCATAAATAACAGGCGCCCCGTCTTTTGCAGGATACTTGGGAAGAATAGTGGGCGGCACGCGGAAAATATCTTCCAGTATACGGTTACCGGCGTTTCCATTGGGTCTGTTAGGGTAGAATGTATTTCTTTTGATAGCCAGCATATCCAGGAATACGGTGAACTTCTTTGATAACGTCACGGAAGTATTAGCACGGATATTATATTTATTGGAGTGATTCAATGGAATCATCCCATCCTGGTATTGGTAGTTGGCTGTAAGTGCAAAACGCGCCATGCTGTTTCCTCCGCTCACACCAAGCGAGTGGCTGGTAATAGGTGCAGCCTTGTTCAGTATCTGTTTCTGCCAGTCGGTGTTAGGATACTTCACCGGATCATCTCCGTTTTCAGTGTGTTTGATATCATCATCAGAGTAGAACGGCTGGTTACCGGCATTTACCTGTGCCTCATTATACATCCGCATAAATTCAGGCGCTTCAACCAGCTTCGGCATAGCAGAAGGTGTTTGCACCCCATAGTATCCGTCGTAGCTAACAGCCACTCTTCCTGCTACCCCTCGTTTTGTATTTACCAATATAACGCCATTGGCTGCGCGCGCGCCGTAAACCGCTGCCGCGGCGGCATCTTTAAGAATGGTGACACTTTCTACGGTAACAGGATCAATGTAGTTCATATCCATTGGTACGCCGTCCACTAATATGAGCGGATTGGCATTACCGGGATTCAGGGTGCTGATCCCCCTGATTTTAATGGCAGCAGCGTCGCCGCCCGGCAAGCCCGATCCCTGGGTTACCTGTAGTCCGGTAACGCCGCCCTGCAGCGCCTGCGAAAGCGCGGTAATCGGTTTGCCCTCCGTTTGCCTCGCAACATTCACGGATGCAATGGAGCTGGCGATGTGTTTCTTTTGCTGTTCTGAAAGTCCTACTACCACCACTTCATCCAATGCTGCTACATTTTCTTTCAGGGAAATATTCAGTGCATTCTGATTACGTATTGCCATATATTCCATCGGCTGATAGCCCATCTGGCTGAAGATCAGCACGGCATCCTTCTTTACACGGATTGTAAAATATCCGTCCGCATCCGTGGTAGTACCTACCCCGTTGTTTTCTTTCATCCGGATGGTTACACCGGGTAAAGCCTGTGGAGGTTCATGCGTATCGTATACCCGTCCACGTAAGAAATAGGTGGTATCTTCTACTACCGGTAACGCCCCTCCGGAGATGCTGTTTTTTACTTTTTCTCTGGGAATTATAGCTACCTGATTACGTGTAATGCGATAGCTGAGTGCCGTGTTGGCCAGCGCCTGATCCAATACTTCGGTGATTCTCCTGTCCCGCACATCCATGGTTAACAGCGCTTCTTTCCGTACCAGTTCATCCTTATAGAAGATACGCCAGCGGCTTTGCGATTGTATCTGGCTAAATAACTGAGGGAGGGTTCCCTGGCTTAGCTTGATGGTCAGGTGTTCGTCCTGCGACCTGCCGGTAGCAGAAATTCCCAAAATACCGGTGAACAAAAGAATTACAGTTAGTTTCATTGTTCTGAGTAATTTAAGGGCAAGGGTATTGCCCGGCGGTACCCGCCAGAGTGCATAAATTTTTTTCATAACTTCGCTTCGGTTTTTTTGTTAAGCAAAAAGACAGCCTGTCCCCGTTTTGCGGAGATGAGCCACCGGAAGATGTGCCACCATCTTCCGGTTTTTTGTGTTGATATTTCTGTTTAGTCTTTCTCTTTAAGTATCACGCGTTGTCCTTTGTGCTCATACTGCAGGGAGTTTGTACCACAAATCACGTCAAGTACATCGTCCAGGTTATTTTCAAGATCAAGGTCGCCGGAACAGGTTTCTAACCCTGGTTGTGTTGAATCAAGTACCAATTCTATATTATAGTAACGTGTCAGTTTTCTAAGGATATCTTTCAACGGTGTGCCGGAAAACAGCAGCCGTCCATCTTTCCAGGCGATATAAGCTGCTACATCAACTTTACTTATTGCCAGTTTTTCTCCCAGTGTTGCCATCTCTCCCGGCTTCAACTGACGGGAACTTTTTTCGAATATCATATGCTGTGGAAGATTTAGCTGCACACTTCCGGTGACCAGCACTATGCTTTTCCGTGTATCGTCTTTATAGGCGGAAATATTAAAAGAGGTGCCCAGTACTTCTGTCTCCATATTTGATGTATACACAAAAAAGGGAGCGCCGGCATTGGGGGCTACTTCAAAGAAAGCTTCACCTTCCAGGAATACTTCTCTTTTATTTTTATCGAAAGAAGATGGATACACCAGTCTGGATCCTGCGTTGAGCTGCACGACGGTACCATCTTCCAGTTGTACTTTCGAGCGCCTTCCATATGGCACGAGCAGGGTGTTATAAGCAGCAGTGGGCTGAGCAGTGCTATCGGCATTGATCGTTACCTGGTTGTTTCCATATACCAGTGAAGAATTATGTCCTTTCACCACCACTGCATTCTTCCCAAGCAACAGCCTGGTATCGCCATTATTTTCACTAACAGGTTGCGTTAATGCAAATTGTACCAGGTTGTTTTGTTGCTGATGGGGCCAGCACAGCCAGGTACCCAGGCCTCCCAGCAGCAGTAATGCGGCTGCTACGCGGAGTAATAAACGCCGGTAACTGAAACGAACGGGTATGAGCCCGCTTGCAATCTGTGCCCACAGCTGTTCTTTATCTGCAGGATCCCAGCTTTCATTCCCTGCCTGGAGGATCATGCGCCTGGTAGCATCAGCCAGCTCCTGCTGAGCAGGATCGTTGCTTTGATTAGACGTAATATGATCTTCCCCGAGTATATCTTCCAGTTTCGGGTGTTGTTTATCAGCGTTCATGCACATGCTTTGTTATATAGAGAAGCTGACAGACAGGATATAGACTCTCAAAAGAAAATTTTTTTTTCAGGAGTTACGGTGGGCGAAAACAGACATCAGTAACATGATCAGTGGCAGCAGCGGCACTTTTTCCATATTGGTACGCAGTTGTCGAAAAGCTCTGTAGGCAAGGGTTCGGCAGGTAGGGATACTTATCTTCATAATACCTGCTACTTCGTCGTAGGAAAGGTCGCAGTTAAATTTGAGGAACAATACTTCCTTCTGGCGGGAAGGCAGCGCATTCAGTTCCCTGGCCAGCCGGCCAAGCAGCTCCTGCTGATTTTCGGCAGCAATACGCTGCTGCTCGGGGTCGGGTTCATATACTATCGAAAAATAGTCATCCGCTGCATCGGGGTTTACTCTGGTGTTCTTCTTTATCGTTTGATGCAGTTTCCTCCGGAACGATCCGAGCAAATAATAGCGGATATTCACGTCAACGGCCAGGTTCCGCCGGTAGTGGTACAAATCAGTGAAAAGATCCTGAATACAATCTTTGATAGCAGCAGTATCTTTCATATACCGCAGCCCATACCGGAAAAGCATATCTCCATACATCTCATACAATACCCTGTAGGCCTGCTGATCACCATGGATAACCTGCTCCCATAAGACATTGTTTTCTGCAATAAGACGGTCCTTCAAACAGCAAATATTTAGAAGTGGTTGATAAGCCAAGATAAAAAAGAATTACGAATTGGGAATATAGAATTAAGAAATAGCGGGGAGATGGTAAACGCGAGGACTAATTTTCGCGTTTACCATCTCCCCGCTATTTCTTAATTCTATATTCTCACTTTTTTAATTCTTCCACAGGCTTGCTGCTCCGATCAGGGCAGCAGCTTCGCCCAGGGTAGCTGTTACTATGGGGATGTCGATATTTTGTTTCAGCAGTTCTTTTTTCAGGAGGGGGAAGAACAGGTCGGAAGCATTGGCGATGTTACCGCCGATTACTACGGCTTCCGGTTGTTCGGTGCGGATAAACCAGGTGAGGAAAACAGCAAATGTGGTGGCGAATTCATCGAACAGCGTGGCTACAGCGGTATCCTCATTTATTCTTGCCACCAGGGCTTTCACATCGGGCACGGATTCATTGCGGAGTTCCTGGTAGCGTTTCACAAACCAGCGGGTGGAGAGGTAGTCTTCAGCAATACCATCCCGGAACGGAGAGCACCACAGGTTGGCGTCTTTGGCGATGCCATTGCGGTATACGGCGGAGCCGAGTCCTGTGCCCAGCGTCAGCCCTACTACGCGCTGATAACCGCGACCGGCGCCGCTGAATACTTCACCCTGCAGAAAACAGCCGGCATCATTGATAAACCGGATCTGCGCAGGCGTAATCTCCAACTCAGCCGCCAGCAGTTCTTTTATGTTCAGGTCGTATAAGGCATCGAACTTATGCTGTCCACGCATCAAACTGATCCCCCGCTCATAATCAAACGGGCCGGGCATGCCAATGCCAATATGCCGTGTGCCATCTTCGCTGCCGGAGAATACTTCCCGGATAACAGCAGCCCAGGCTTTAATGATGTCCGTTGCCGCTCCCTGTGAATTAATACGTGTGCGGTTCCAGGATCCTTCAACTATAGACCTGGTACCGAGATCTATCAATGCAGCCGTGATATGCGAGCCTCCGATATCTATTCCCAATGCCGTGGAATTCTTCATAAAAAACTAAAGATAATTAATGCTAAATCGTTTAAGCTTCACAAATATAAAAAAGAATCTGGTTGATTTGCTCCGAAAAATCGTTTTAGCTGAATTTTGGTTAAATAGATTCCAATATAACGTGTTTTTCGAAAAAATCAGAAACCATGAAAAGTATTTGGGAAGAAAATATTTTGACAGATGAAAAATAATTATCAATTTTACGTCGTAATTCATTTTACAATGGAATCTGATAATTGCTCCGGCAAATTTGTGTTGACTACCTTTATAGCTACCAACTTCAATACTTCACCCCCAGTTTTCTCATAACAACTGCCCGGCCAAATACTGATCTGACTTAACATCAGCGGTAATCCGTCCGTATATATTATTTTATCACACACTAACAACCCTACAATGGAAAACACAGTTCTCAAGTGGGCGCTGCTCATTGGCGTGCCCATACTTTGCCTTATTCTGTATAAGGTTATTCTTCGTATATGCTTCGGCGTAGTCATTGTTCCGGAAGACCGGATCGGCCTTGTTACGAAAAAATTTGTGCTCTTCGGTAAACAGGAATTACCGGAAGGCCGTATCCTGGCCGTCAACGGCGAAGCTGGTTTCCAGGCTCAGACACTGGCCCCCGGTGTGTATTTCTGGAAATGGATCTGGCAATACAGCGTTACATTCCAGCCCTTCACCATTATTCCTACCGGTAAAATCGGACTGGTACTGGCGAAAGACGGCTCCGAACTGGAAACCGGCGCCATCCTGGCCCGCAAAGTGCCCTGCGACTCCTTCCAGGATGCCGTGGCATTTCTGCAGAACGGTGGCCGTAAAGGCCGGCAGACTGCCATCATTACTCCCGGATCTTATCGTATCAATACGTTCCTCTTTGAAGTGGAAATAACTGATATGCTATCGGTCCCCGAAAATGCGGTAGGCATCGTTACCACTATGGAAGGTAAAGCCATCGAGCCCGGTTCTATCGCCGGTAAAACCATCCCTTCCCACAACAACTATCAGGATGTAGACTCCTTCCTTGAAAACGGTGGTTATAAAGGCTTACAGGAACAGGTCATTCTCGCTGGTTCCTATTTTATCAATCCCTGGTTTGCTAAACTGGAGCTGGTTAAAATGACCGAGATTTCTATCGGACATGTGGGCGTCGTGATTTCTTTTGTGGGCAACGACGGCGAAGACCTCAGCGGAGCTGAATTCAAACATGGTAACATCGTTGGTAAAGGCTATAAAGGTGTATGGGCCGAACCTTTAGGCCCCGGTAAGTACCCTATTAATCCCTATATCATGAAAGTAGAGCTGGTTCCTACCACTAACCTGGTACTGAACTGGGCTACAGCCAGAAGTGAGGCGCACCAGCTCGACAAGAACCTGTCGACCATCACCGTGAGGAGCCGCGACGGTTTTACCTTCAACCTGGATGTAGCGCAAATCATCCACATTCCTACCAACGAAGCGCCGAAAGTTATTGCCCGCTTCGGTAACATGGGCAACCTGGTAACACAGGTACTGGAACCCACTATCGGTAACTATTTCCGTAACTCGGCCCAGGGATCGGATGTAATCAGTTTCCTCTCCAGCCGTAAGGAACGCCAGAATTCCGCCAAGGAGCATATCGGCCAGGTGCTGGATCAGTACAACGTTTTCGGCGTCGATACTCTTATCGGGGATATCGTTCCTCCCGAAACACTGATGAAAACCCTCACCGACCGTAAGATTGCGGAAGAACAAAAAGTGACCTACGATACCGAACGACTGGCCCAGGAAACCAGGCAGGCGCTGGAAAAAGAAACCGCTATTGCCGAAATGCAGAAGGAAATCGTTAAAGCCGACCAGGGTGTATGGATCGCTGAACGTCATGCCGACGCCTCCGTGAAAAAAGCTACCGGTGACGCCAACAGCGTACGGCTTCAGGCCAACGCCGAAAGCGACCGTATGAAACTGCTCGCCGCCGGTGAAGCCGAAAAAGTAAGACTGCTCGCAAAAGCAGAAGCAGAGCGCACTGAATTGACTGCCAGAGCCGACGCAGAAAAAATTGCCCTTACAGGTAAAGCAGAGGCTGAAAAGATCCTCGCTATCGGCCAATCCAGCGCCGAATCCTATAAACTGGCCGTTGAGGCAATGGGTGGCAACAACTTCACCCAGCTGAAAGTAATGGAAGCAATCGGCTCTCAACAGATCCGTATCATGCCGGATGTACTCATCGGCAACGGCGATGGCGCCAACGGCCCTATCAGCGGATTACTGGGCCTGCGACTGCTGGAAGAAGTAGCGAAGAAGAAAGAAGAATAGGGAATAGGGAATTAAGAATGAAAAGCGGAGACCTTAGCGAATCTGGAAAGTTCGCTAAGGTCTCCGCTTTTCATTCTTAATTCCCTATTCCTTATTCTTAATTCGATCTATGCTGTATGGCCCCGGCCCAAAATAAGCCAGCAGCAATGCTCCTCCCAATATGGCCACATTTTTCATGAACATTGCCATTTGCATTTGCTGTTGCATGGGATCTGATATACCCCAGAATTTATGCATGGCGAATGATACCGGGATGATAAAGATTACTATCAGCCAGGCTCCATATTTTACTTTATAACCCAACAAGATACTGATGGCGCCCAGGAAGGCCAGCAAACCGGCCAGCGGTACCATTACCTTAGCCATCGGCACACCTGCCGCCGCTGCGTAGTCGGCCCCCGCACCCATCAGGTGATTCAGACCAGACATCAGGAAAATGAGGGCAAACAGGATCCTGCCCAATAGAGGAAGTACTTTCATATTTAACGGATTTTATTAATACAACAAACGTAAAGCGAAATAGGTTGGAATGGAACAGAGTAACCAAAAGGATAGTACTTTCCTCTACTATAGCAGGGCTTTATGTATCTTTAGGATAGAAATGTAAAAAGAAGATGTATGCGAAAAGAAAACTCTTCCAATGCGATCAATGGCAGGCAGCTGCGTGGCGACTGTGGCACCGCCTATACGCTGTCTCTTATTGGTGGCCGCTGGAAAGCCAGCATACTGTGGCGGTTGCTGGATGGGAAACTGCGCTATAACGAACTGAAGAAATCCATTTCCGGCGTTTCTGAAAGGGTACTGGTATTACAGCTGAGAGAGCTTGAAAACGATCAGCTCATTAAGCGGATCGTATATCCCGAAGTGCCTCCCAGAGTAGAATATGAGCTAACCCCGCTGGGATGGAGTATGGAGGGGCTGCTGCAACACATCTCCGACTGGGGCACAGCACACAGAAAAGCAGCCATGGCTCCGAAGAAAACATCCACTGTCTCCGAAACAGCCATGGCCGATAAAGGTTAATTGATTAGCCCGGCATCTTCCAAAGCACCGGATGCCAGGGCCGTCCAGTCGGCATCATGTACATCCTTAGCCAGGATAGTAGTTAACCTCGACTGTACCAGGTTCGCCAATGGCATCGGGGTATATGACCTTCGCGCAGTTTGCAGCACGAGATCCATATCTTTTAACCCTAAGGCCGCACTAAACGACGGGCTGCCTGTAAACTTACGATCCAGTATCATGGCCCCATAATTCCTGAAGATGGGGCTGGCAAATAATGTAGTGGTCAGCATTTCATAGGCCGCCCGGGGATCCAGTCCGTTTTTTTCCGCCAGTGCAAAAGATTCTGCCATCATCTCCAGGGCGCCGGCAATCATGAAATTGCCGATCAGTTTCAATACGTTTGCTGCTCCCGGATCTTCCCCCATATCAAAAACGTTCTTCGCAAATCCTGCTTCCAGCAAGGGTTTGATCCTGGCTTTTGCAGCAACAGCTCCTGAAACGACCGCGTTACCCATCCGGGCCGCTGCCGCATCAGGTCTTGCAAAAACAGGTGCGGCTACAAAAGTCACTCCGTGTTCCGCATGCCTGGCAGATAAAGCCCGCGAAATATCCGGCGATACAGTGCTCATGGAAACATGAACACCACCCGCTCCTAACGCTTTTAACAGCGCATCTGTTGTCACCGCTTCCAGCGCTTTGTCGTCCGCGATCAGGCTCATTACAATACCTCCTTTCGTTGCTGTTTCTTCAGGGCTGTTCACCAATACCGCGCCCAACTGCTCCAGGGGTAATGCTTTTTCACGTGTACGGTTGTAAATCCGCAAGGGATATCCTGCCTTCAGCAGATTTTCTGCAATGGGATATCCCAGATGCCCTGTTCCGATAAATCCTATAGTGTCCATATACTTGCTGTTAATGGTTTGTAACTGATAACGTTTGTGGCGGATTATTTGTTGCGGTGATAGTTTTTCTTATATTTCCTTATAATTCCTAATCCCTTTTATCTTGAGAAGATTATTCTTACTGCTGCTGAGCTGCTATTGTATGTTAGCCAATGCCCAGACGCCTCTTTCCGAAAGTACAACGGGCAGTGTCCTGAGTTATATTTACCGACTAACTGATAAGGAAGCGCTGGAAATATATCAACGCGCCATCCGGCAGGAACCATGGGGCAATGAAAAATATCTTCATACCCTCGCTGGTACTTACCCCCGTCGCGCCTCTTTCCCCGAAGGCATGGCACCCGGCAATTACGTGGTGGTGTATGCTCAATACGATAACCTCGAATACAGCTTTCATCCAGTGCAGAATGTGCAGCTGAAAATGCTGAACAACAATTATGATCTGGCATTGCTTGTTCATGAAAAAGATGGTACTCCTATTACCAACGCAGAAGTGAAGGCTGGTAAACGCAATGTGCACTGGGATCCCAATACCCACAGCTACCGGCTGCCACGCTTCCGGGGTAACGGTATTATCACGGTTACTTCAAAGGGCATCATGAATATTTTCAGCACTGAACCACCGCGATTTACCAGCATGTCCTGGTGGAAACGTTTTTTGAATAAATTTAAACGCAAACGTCAATACCGCGAAATACCCGACTACTACCGAAACACACCGTCGGAAGCTGAACATAAGGGCTTTATGGTTTTTAGCAAACCTAAATACAAGCCAAACGATACTGTTAGCCTGAAAGCCTTTATCTATGATAAAAAGAATCATCCCGTTAATACCCCGTTACTGCTTCGCCTCATTTCTTACAATGAAGATATAGACACCATCTTAACAACAATTGCTCCCTACCGGCCAGGTGGCTATGAATACCGGTTTGTACCAGGAGCAGGACTAAACATGAAACTGGACAAGGATTACCAGGTAACCCTGGAAACTCCTGACAGCAAACGCTTCACTTCTGACAACAATGATACGGATCTGTCGGACCGGGAATACCTTGCACAGCGCAAGGTATTCATAAGAGGGACTTTTACGTATGAAGAATATGAACTAAAATCCATTCACTTCTCCGCCCGTATCAATCATAAATCCCATACACGCGGTACCCCTCTTGCCCTCTACCTGAAAGCAACCGATGAAAACGATCTGCCAATCATGGATGGACGTGTATCCGTCAACGTTACCACAGGTAATGTCAGCCGTTATCATCAGTCAAAAGTGTTTATCCCCGAGAAACTATGGGAATACAATACTACGCTGGATCCGGTCGGAGAAACCAAAGTAACGATACCGGACAGCATTTTCCCCGCAGCTTCCATGCACTATCATATTAACGCCACCTTCCTGAACAGTAACAATGAAAGCCAATCGGAATCATTGAGCCAGTTCTATGATTATAATACGGATGAAATTCGTTTCGAAAAACAGACAGATAGTGTTGCCATCCGGTATCTGCGCTCCGATAGTACTATCAGCATGCCCGCAACACTTTACCTGCTGAATTCAGGCACAGATACCGTTACTACAGCCACCATCTACCTGCCTGCGATCGTACCGCTGCATCCATTTGCAAGCACTTATCTTGTTAAAGCCAATAACCTTACGAATACCTGGACACCGGGAAATCAACAGGGAGTATTACAGTGTAATGCCGCCCATACAAAAGATTCCATATTCATGCAAGTGGTAAATCCATCCGGGATCTGGTTCTGGTACAGCATCTTTGCCGGCAACAAACTGCTGGAACAGGGTTACAGCAATAAGTTATCGCAGGCTAAAGCAGCCATCACCAGCGGATTCTATGCCATCTCCATTCAATACATCTACAACGATAAACTGGTCAACGAGCATTTCATGGTGCCGTATGCTGACAAACAGTTGAAGGTATCCATCAACAATCCTGTTGCCGTATTCCCCGGTCAAACATCCCGTATAGGCATTACCGTAACAGATGCTGAAAACCGGCCCGTGGAAGACGCAGACGTTACTGCCTGGGCCATTACCGGCAAGTTCCCCGACTATACCCTGCCTGCGCCTCCCTACCTTAGTTCAAAGCACCGGGTACGAAAAGATTATGGCGTCCATCTGCTTAATATGAAATCGCCGCATGCTTCCACGGTTACAATGACCTGGGAAAGATGGAAAAATGAAATGCATCTGGACAGTATCACTTATTATCAGTTTGTGCACGCCGGCAACCTGTACTATAGCAGCGCGCCCGCACCGGATAGCATTACACAGATCAGTCCTTTTGTTACTAAAGACGGAACACTGCAATGTATTTCATTACTGAAGATAGATGAGCAGCCCGTTTATTTCGATGGCACCGACCTGAGAAAAGCTTACAGCTTTGCCGTAAAGCCCGGAAAGCATCGCCTGGAGCTTCGTATGGCCAATCAAAAGATCATCGTAGATAATGTTTTTGCTGCTAATGGTATGAAAACATGGATCAGTATACCGGCAGATAAGATCCTGCCTGGTATACGCACAGAAAAAATGCCGGAGAAGCTCACTGCTGCTGAAATAAACTACTGGTCGCAATACATGATGCTGTTTATCGTAAATAACGATAACGGACATACGTATATCAGTCAGGGAGAAAATGTCTATTGGTTCAATACCAGCAATTATTTTGATAATTTGGCGTACCGGTCGCTGGCAGGTCCGTTAAGGAATATGGAGGCAACCTATACTTCACTAAACAACTTTTCCCAGCATTTCACGCCGGAGCCTCATTACACTTTTACAATCGGGCCCGGACTGGTAAAGGAAAAAGAAGTGAATGAAATACCGGGGCTCATGCGGAAGCTGGTCAAAAACTGGATGCCCGGGCGTATTTATGATCAGCTTATCAGTGCGAAAAATATAGACAGCTCCTGGCGTAATTACGAAGATCTGTTGCAAATCAATGACCATCGTTATTCTGATGCAGCAAAAGACCGGGATGCTTACAAGCCCCGCCTCATTATTGAACCAGATACTTTAGCATCACTGTTACCAGTGCGGCAACTATTCCTTTATCGCTACAACGATCCGGGGTTTGTAAGTATTTACCCCGGTGCTACTTCCACACTGTATGGGCTTTCGCCTGGTTATTACCGGCTGCTGGTATTGCTGCAGCAAAAAAAATATTACGTAGCCGACAGCCTTCAAGTGACAGCCGGTGGCGCCACTTTCTATCGCCTTCATGCAAACAGAGTGTATAACAATGATACGATAGCACTATCGCTGCACAAAGCAATAACAGACCAACTATACCAGCGTGAGCGCCCAATGCCCTCTCAATTTTCCAATGAATTCACCATACCATTCAATAACCGGTACCTGGATAAGTCGACCCTCACACGGCGTATACAAGGTGTCGTAAGCAGTGCCACCGGCCCCATTGCCGGTGCAGTTGTGGTGCTCAACGGTACCAGCCTGAGGGTTGTTACTGATGCGAAAGGCGCCTTCAGCTTACAGGTAACAGAATCCGGCAGCATCAGGGTTTCATTTGTCGGATACCAGACACAGGTATTAGCATTGGGATCAGACGATAACTTCAACATCCGGTTGCTGCCCGCATCCAGCCAACTCAGTGATGTAGTGGTAACAGGTTATTCCACTGTGATGAGGAGGGAATTGACTGCCGCCGTTGGCGAGAAATTTACACGTGCGGGGCTTTCAGGAAGAGCGGCCGGAGTAGTCGTGCGAGGCGTTAATAGTGAGACTACCCCTCCCCTTTTAATTATAGATGGTATTCCGCAAACGGGAAATCTCAATGACCTGGATCCATCCCTGATAGCCAGCATCAACATACTAAAAACTGAAGCGGCAACAGCACTCTACGGCTCCCGGGCCTACGGCGGGGCTATTATCGTTACCCGCAAAAAGAATACAGCCAACACCGGAGAAGCAACACCTGGCGAGGCCTATTCCCTGCGTACCAATTTCAGGGATGATGCTTTCTGGCTACCACGGTTACGTACCAACGAAAATGGCGAAGTATCCTTCGATGTTACTTTCCCGGATGATATTACCAACTGGAAAATGCACACGATCGCGGCTACCGGCCAGGCGCAAACCGGCAATGCCTCCGTACAGATCAGGTCATACAAGCCACTCAGCGCCAGCCTCAGTCTGCCTCAGTTTGCGGTGGCCGGCGACAGTCTGAACGTTATAGGAAAAGTGCTGAACTATGGCAAAGACAGTGTATCTATTCATCGCAGCTTTTACCAGGGTACCAGATTGATAAATGAGCGAACAGTGGGCGTCAGGAACGCACATATTGATACTTTCCCTGTCACAATTCCATCAACCGACAGTGCTGTATTTAAATATACCATTGCGGGCAACGACCAATACAGCGACGGTGAATCCCGTGCCATTCCTGTGTTTCCACAGGGAGTAAAAGAAACCAGCGGATTTTTCACTGCGTTACATGGCGATACCAGTTTTACACTTCCTGCCGGTAAAGACACCCTGCATCTTTTTGCATGCACAGGCATGTTGCCGGTTCTGCTGGAGGAAGCAGCCTGGCTACAACGTTACGAGTACCAGTGTAATGAACAGATGGCTTCCAAACTAATCGGATTGCTACTGGAAAAACAAGCCCGGAAATATCTTGGCCAGCCTTTCTCTTCTTCCAAAACAATATCAGTATTGATACACAGGCTTCAGCAAAATAGAAGCAGCGACGGCGGCTGGGGTTGGTGGAATAAAAGCAACCCGGTATACTGGATAACCTATCACGTAACACAGGCATTGCTGATGGCGGAAAAAGAAGGGCTCACCACCGTGCCCGACAAACAGACGCTGATTAATTATTACGTCTTCCAACTTAACAGCGCCTCTCATAAAGACAAACTCAGCATACTGGAAACGCTTCAGCTACTGGATGCCAGATTGAATTATGCTTCCTGGCTGGATACCCTGCACATACCGTCGGGCGACGACTACAACACCTACCGGCTACTATTGCTTAAACAGCGTGTGGGGATCAACGTTAGTACCGCTGCATTACTGACTCAACAGCACACTACCGCGATGGGAAATCCTTACTGGGGTAAGGATAGCTACGATCTGTTCAACAATAGCGTACAGCTCACCCTGATGGCTTATCGCATACTTCGCGCCAAAGGTGGCCACGATGAATTGCTGCGCCGCATCCGCAGCTGGTTCATGGAAAACCGTCGCAGCGGCAACTGGCGCAACACCTACGAGTCGGCCTCGATACTCGCTACCATCCTGCCGGATGTATTGCAGACCAGCGAACAACAGCCACCAGTACTGAACATCAACGGGCAACGGATCAACACCTTCCCGTATTCCGCTTCCCTGCCGGCAGGGCGACCCCTGCAGCTAAGTAAACAGGGTGGCGCAGGTATTTATTTTACTACCTGGCAGCAACACTGGAATCCTGCACCGGAAAAAGCAAGCCATCAGTTCAGCGTCAGCAGCAGATTCCTACAGGATAACAATGAAGTAAGCCATCTCTCCGCAGGTAAACCGGTTACACTGGAAATAAAAGCAGAGGTAGCCGCCAGCGCGGAATATGTTATGATAGAAGTTCCCATACCCGCCGGTTGTTCTTACCACAACAAAGAGCAGGGCTGGGCTTCCGGCGAAGTACACCGGGAACATTTCAGAAATAAAGTCAGCATTTTCTGCGGCTATCTCAGCAAGGGTATTCATACTTTTTCGGTTCAACTGATGCCTCGCTACACCGGCTATTATCATCTGAATCCTGCCAAAGCAGAAATGATGTATTTCCCGGTATTCTATGGACGAACAGGCATCAAAAACATCTCCATCACCAAATAAAACACCCAAAACCGGTTTATTTACCGTATTTTATATACACATAAACCACTTCCACCATGAAAACTATACAGCAGTGGCTGGATGATTACGGCACCAGCCACCGTAACCCTACCAATAAACTGATCCATTGGATATGCGTGCCTGCTATATTCTTCAGTATCGTTGGCTTCCTCTACGCCATTCCACTGCCGCTACCGGGCATTCATGCCTATATCAGTGTGGCGCATGTGGCCCTGGTGCTCCTGATACTCTATTATGCACGACTATCGCCTTCCCTGGCGGGTGGTATGCTGCTGATCGGGATAATATGCCTTTGGCTGTGGAACCTGATAGCTGCCACGCCCATTGTGATATGGCAGCTGGCACTGGCCATCTTCGTACTGGCATGGATTGGCCAGTTTATCGGTCATAAGATAGAAGGGGCTAAACCATCGTTCTTTAAAGATCTTCAATTTCTGCTGATAGGTCCTGCCTGGTTGCTCAGCTTTATCTACCGCAGAGCAGGAATCAGGTTGTAGAAAAATATAAAGCCCCGATTAAGATCGGGGCTTATTTACCTAAACCTACAACTGTTACACTGTTATTGCAACAATATTTTTATGTGGAAACGATTAATCTGTTAGTGCATGGCGGACGCATCCAGCTTACCTGATTTCTTGGCTTTTACCATCAGTATAAACGGAATGCAGATCAGGAACATCAGCCCCAGGTACAGGAACACATCCATGTACGACATTACCGCTGCCTGTTTCGTGACACTGTAGTCGATTGCCCGGTACCCGCTTTTCAAGGCAGTAGCGGCATCCATTCCTTTCGCAGCAAAACTGTGCGCCATTCCATTTACACGATTCAATACATCCGGGTTGTTGGTATCCAGTTTAGATACGAGATCACTGCGGTGTACCATGTTCTGGCGCGCCATGAAGGTAGTGATCAGTGCCACACCGAAGGAACCGCCCAACTGACGCATCATACCGGTGAAGGCAGCACCCTGGCCTATCTGCTGTCCTTTCAGGGACGACAGTGCCAGTGTGGTGATCGGGATAAAGAGCAGCCCCATACCAACCCCACGCACAATCAACATCCAGAAGAAAGCATCAGAACCGGTATCCGATGGTGTCAGAATCATATATCCCCACAGGCTGAATACAAAGAACAACAACATACCCGCGGCCACCATGTATTGTTGAGGAATACCTTTCTCCAGCATCTTCCCGATCAATGGCATCATAAACGCTGTGGTCAGCGCTGCAGGCACCATCAGCATACCCGATTGGGTGGCTGTCCAGCCCAATGTACTCTGGGTATACAACGGGATGATGAAAGTAGAACCGTACAACCCAAATCCAAGGATAAATGATAATATCGTACCTACCCTCAGGTTCCCATTCTTCAATACTCTCAGCTCTACGATCGGGTTCTTATAAGTAAGCTCTCTCCATATAAAGAAGAACAATCCCATGGCACTGATCACACTCATCAGCGTGATGAGGGGATCATTGAACCAGTCGTCTTCCTGTCCGCGCTCCAGTACAAACTGTAGTGTACCTACGGTAACCGCCAGCAATATAATGCCGAGGAAGTCGACTTCGCTGAGGGCTTTCTTCTCTCCATACTTCGGGCTGCGTACAAACTGCAGGGTAAGCAGGGTAGCAATGATCCCGATGGGAATATTAACATAGAAGATATAAGGCCATGAGTAGTTATCGGTGATATATCCACCCAGTGGAGGTCCCAGCGTAGGGCCAATGATCACACCTAAACCATAGATGGCCTGTGCAATACCACGTTTTTCAGGCGGATAACTTTCTGTGATAATGGTTTGTGAAGTTACCAGCAGCGCTCCCCCGCCAAGACCCTGTATAAACCGGAACAGGATCAGCTCCCACATAGCGGTGGCGTTACCGCAAAGGAAAGAGGTGACGGTAAATATGACAATAGATACCGCAAAGTAATTACGCCGCCCAAACTGTTGAGATAACCAGCTGGTCATTGGTACTATGATTACGTTACCAATTGCGTAAGCTGTAATCACCCAGCTGATTTCGCTAACGGTAGCACCCATATTACCACGCATGTCATTCAACGCCACATTCACGATAGTGGTATCCACTATCTCCAGCAAGGCGCAGAATATAGCGGTGATCGTAATGATCACCCTGCGCGAGCCGTATTCTATCAATGATTCTTGTTGCATGCAGCATTTATATTTTAAGTGAAGGCAGGTTTACCCGGAGTTAATAATTAATGACGTACAAGACCTTTCCGTTGATGATGTGCCCTGTGTTGAATCGATTTTTTCCTGTCGTTAATTATTGCATGGTTCCATTAATTATTAACTCCCGGTAAACTGCCGTTCCTCTCTTATGATTAGTTCAGGTGCACGTCTACCAGTACGTTCATACCCGGACGAAGCTGTTTTACCAGTTCATCGTTAGGGTTGTCGAACTCGATTTTCACCGGTAAGCGTTGTACCACTTTTACGAAGTTACCAGAAGCGTTATCCGGAGGCAGCAGCGCAAATCTTGCACCAGTAGCCGGCGCGAAGGAGGTTACTTTTCCTTCCAGTCCTTTTCCGGGATAAGCATCCACATGTACAGTTACTTTCTGGCCAAGTTTCATTTTATCCAGCTGTGTTTCCTTGAAGTTGGCTACCACCCATGGAGCAGTGCTCATTACCACGCTGAAGAGTGATTGACCGGCAGTCACATATTGACCAGGTTGTACATAGATTTTAGACAATATGCCATCTTCCGGAGCAGTGATCACAGTATAAGACTGGTTCAGTTTTGCATCTGCCACATCTGTTTCGCGGGCTTTGATAGAAGCGTTCGCGATATTGATTTGTTTGGAAGTAGCTCCACTCTGGGAAGTTACCACATGCGTCTGACGGCTGGCAGCTGCTTTTTGCTTAGCCAATACGTCGAGCTGACGCTCAGCAGTTTGTTTGGCGGCCTGGGCCTGCTCAAATTCCTGCTGCGTGATAGAATGATCTTTGATCAGGTTATTATAGCGCTCAAAGTCCTGGCTGGCTCTCCAGAGGTTTACTTTAGCTGCTTCGATCTGTGCATCAATAGTACCGATCTGCGCCTGAGCAGTGCTGATGCCGGCTTCTGCGGCTGCGGTGGTAGCTTCTGCTGCACCGAGATTAGCCTGTGCTGTATACAGTCCGTTTTCAGCCTGCTGTACTTTCAGGGCCAGGTCTCTGTCGTCCAGCACTACAAGGGTATCCCCTTTCTTTACCTGCTGGTTGTCTTTTACCCTAACTTCTTTCACATAACCGGAAACACGGGGTATAACCGGGCTCACATTAGCATCGATCTGCGCGTTATCGGTTTCTTCGTGATGCTGACCATGAATGTATTTGGAGATACCAAATGCCCCACCACCCAGTACCAGCACAGCCAGTACAATGATGAACCCTTTGCTTCTTTTCTTAGGAGCGGTAGTTTCCTGCATATTTATGTTGTTAGTAGGTTTTGCTTGAGTTTGTGTTTGCGTTTCCACGGCTTTCTGATTTATTGGTTTGTTGGTATTATTTATTGGTGGACTCCAGTATACCAGCGGCCTGTAACAGTTTATTGTAAGCAACCAGTGCGTCAGCTTTTGCATACGCGTAGTTCAGGTGCGCCTGCAGCTTGGCAACATCAGCATCCAACAGATCTGTTGTAGTAGCCAGGTTATTGTCGTGCTTGTTCTTGGTGATCCGGTAATTTTCTTCTGCCTGTTCTATTGCTTTTATGTAAGTGTCCATTTTTTTGTGACTCAGCAGGTAGTTTTCGTACGACTGGTTCACATCCAGGTGGATACCGTCGACCAGCTTTTGTTCATTTGCCTGAACCTGCGCCAGTTGTGCTTTTGCACCACTTACTTTAGAACCTGTTTTCCAGAGGGAAGAGAGATTGTATTTCAGTCCTACACCTCCCATAACAGCATTGGTGATGGTAAGCACATTAGGAATGTAAGCCGCTACATAACCACCGGTAACTGCCAGAGACGGGAAATATTCACCTTTAGCACCTTTCACACCGGCTAAAGCTGCTTTTTCTCTAGCATTCAGGGATGCTGCATCTTTACGGTGCTGGTAAGCCAGCTGTTCAAACTCTGCTACTCCCCTGCTATCTACATTACTATCTGTTTTAAAGATGGTAGTATCTACCTGTATAGCAGTATTATCCGGTAAGCCCAGCATAATATCCATATTCAGGTTGGAGATCTTCAGGTTGTTTTCTGCATCCATGAGGGCCAGCTGGTAATTCGATTGCTGCAGCTCGGCCTTTAAGAGATCATTACGTGCCAGCAGACCATTCTTTTCTTTGTTGGAAAACTCCCTCACCCTTTCGTCGGATTGTTTGATATTCTCCTGTACAAGCTTCACGGCTTCCTTAGCCTTATACAAATTGCTGTAAGCGGCAATGGTGTTCTGGATCACATCTTCCTTATCTTTATCTACATCCAGACGGGCAGCCTGAGCCAGGTAGCGGGCAGATTCTTTGCCGCTCTGGATCATCATACCAGAAAAGATGGGAACGGAAACATTGGCCATTCCATAAGCTGCGGAGTTAACTTTAGGCATGGCAGGTTTTGAACCACCGCTGCCTCCACTGCCCATATTTAATTTCAGATCGATGTTGGGTTCTGTAAGACGGAGGTAAGATCCTGAAATGCTTACATCCGGTAACTGACGTTCGTTAGCTGTTTTCAGTGAGGCTGTGGCTTCATCTACTTTTGCCTGGCTCACTTTCAGTTGTTTGCTGTTTTGTATACTCAGCGATATGGCTTCATTTAACGAAAGCGGTTTTACACTTTCCTGTGCGGATGCTGACTGATAGAAAAAAGTCAGCAGTATTCCCGAGGCAAGCGCATATAATCGTGTGTATATGCTTCTAGAATTCATGTGTTAGGATTGCTTTGAACAATTTTTTTAAATGTGTACTTAACCTGAGTTTGACAGCTTCCCGGAATTGCTCCTCGTCCATATCTCTGTACTGGGCGCTGTCTCTGAGTCTATGTTGAGCAGGTATTACCTGATGGATAGTCCCGAATAAAGTAGTCATCAGCATTTCCACGTCCACGTCTTTATGAAAGATCCCCGTTTCCTGAGCGTTGGTAACGATAGGCAGCATCAGCCCAAGCATTTCCGCCTTCAGTGCCCAGATCAGGTCTCTCACCGGACTGGCCTGGCTATTCAGCTGTTCCCGGCTCATGATGCACTGGAAGTAACGTTCTCCCATCATTTTGTTAATGAACCGATCAATCAGCGTATTCATTTTATCCAGAGGTTCCAGCGTGTCGTTTTCCAACAACTCGCTGATAAACTTACGTGTCGCTTCCATTCTGTATTTGAAGATAGTTTCCAGCAGCTTGTCCTTTGATCCGAAATAATAAGAGATCATGGCAATATTCACATCCGCCTCCTGGGCTATATCTCTTACCGATGTGCCATGAAAGCCCTGATCGGCAAATAGCCGCTCCGCAACCTTTAAAATTGAGAGCTGTTTTTCACTATACTCTTCCATGTTCCTTTTTTAGATTTGACAGAGCAAAGTTAAACAAACGTTTAATTTAAACAATCGTTTATTTAATCGTTTGTTTAAATATTAATTTCAATAACTCATAATATATTTATAATAAACTATTTATGAAAATATTTTAAGCTGTTTTTAATTTTTCTTAATAATTGCTTAATAAATAACGGGTATATGTGCCTTTGGGGGACATGATATAGGGCCTTTTCATATGGCGTTTATTTATAATATAGTATTATTGTTTTGGGAGATGAGAAATGCATGAAGTATGCGTTTACCGGCAACCGGCGCGACACTGCCGATAAACTATTTGAGGCATCATTGTTTTGTTTGGGTAATAAGAAATATACCTTCTCTCACTATTCCCCGCAGTATATTTTTACCTTTGTTGTATGCACAATCAACTTATTTGTCTTATTACACAAAACGTAAAACTTTCTGATTTGGAAAGGGATTGGTGCCTGCTATATTTTGAACCTGTGATATATCCCAAAAATCAGGTACTTGAAGAAAAAGGGAGAATTCCAGGCTACCTGTATTTTGTCGTTTCGGGTTTTGTTCGTTTATTCCATTACAACGACAAGGGAGATGAGATAACAACTCACATTAATTGTCCACCTGGTTTCATTACCTCCTATTCTGATTTTGTCGATCAAACCAAATCCGAAGATACCCTGGAATGTATTACCGATTGTGAACTTCTACGCATTACGAAAGCCGACCTTGATCTTCTCATGCAGCAAAGTCCGGCATTCAGAGACTTTAGCATGTTAGTGTTCCGGCAATCTTTGTCCTATAATGAAAAACGTTCAAAAGAGCTGGCTACACTTAATGCAGAGCAGCGTTATCTAAAACTAATGGACGAGCATCCTGAATTACTCCATCATGTTCCGATACAGTATATCGCATCTTTTCTTGGAATGAATCCTAAAAGTTTAAGCCGCATCCGCAAACAAATCATTAGGTAACATTTGTGAAGCGTTTTTGAACAGGCAACACTGAACTTTGTCGTATCATTTAAAATCAATGAATATGACAAATAAAAATCTGGCATTGGTATCCGGCGCCAACGGACATCTGGGCAATAATCTTGTGAGATTACTAATAAAGAAAGGCATTCCTGTACGGGCTTCTGTTCGCAACATCAGGCATAAAGAATGTTTCAAAGATTTGAATTGCGAGGTAGTTGAGGCTGATATTACGGATAAGGCTTCCTTTAAAAGCGCGCTACAGGATGTTGATACATTTTATGCAGTGGGTGCTGCTTTTAAATTGTGGGCTAAAGATCCCAAAAGCGAAATCTATGATGTGAATATGCAGGGCACCCGGAATACAATAGAAGCAGCGGCGGCGGCAGGAGTAAGAAGAATTGTTTATGTGAGTTCCATTGCTGCATTAGACTATACCCATCTACCCACCAAAGAAAGCAACGGATATAATACTGACCGGAGGGATATGTATTACAACTCCAAAAATGACGGCGAAAAACTCGCTTTTCAACTGGCTAAAGAACTCGGTATAGAATTAGTGTCTGTTATGCCCGGTGCAATGATTGGAAGTGAAGCATCTCTTCCCCTGAATGTTTCCTATGGCGTTTTGAGGCTGATCCTGAACAAACAAATTCCCATAGATACCAAAATTACCCTGAACTGGATCGATGTAAAAGATGTAGCAGAAGGCTGTTATCTTGCCGCACAGAAAGGTCGATCCGGCGAACGATATATTCTTGCCAACGAAAAATGTATGACTATTACCGATACCACTAAACTGGCGCAAAAACTTTATCCGGAATTAAATCTCAAAGTACCCGGCGCTGTTCCTAAGTTCATGCTGTACGCAATCGCAGGCTTTATGCAATTCTCAGCCAAAATGAGAGGAAAACCACCTATACTAACTACGAAAGAAATTGCTATGTTTTCGGGATTGCAGCAGGATTTTGATATTTCCAAGTCAAAAAATGAATTGGGATTTAGTCCAAAGAACAACACACAGGCAGTGAAAGAAGCTTTGGCTTACCTGATGGAACATCGCGAACTCCTGTAAGTATTTCTCCCGGCGTAGCTAAAGCCTTTAAGTAGCACAGCATGTCAAAGCAAAGCAAAGCATAGCATAGCATAGATTTTTTATTTAATATTTAAGCCATATGCCTACAGTCATCAACAATGCACATTCCTGACGGATAGCGGATACGGGTATAAGGCGGAACGTGCGCATCATGAATAATTACTACTCACCTGCACACCGCTTGCCCTGTCCGTTTTTACTCAAAACCCGCTGCGCTTTCCCATCTTCCTATACGCCATCTCCCCTACTTTTCCCCAATTATGCTAAATCGATTTTCTATTATAAAAAAAGTAGTATCTTTCGAAGGTCAACCAAGGGAACATAAGAGAACGTAAGAGGGCATAAACCGGATCATCGCCGGAAAGGAAAAAGAAGTCAACCAAAGTAATTACGAAGAGCATGAGGCACAACATCAAGCTGTATATCCTGACAGCAGTTATATGTATCGTCGCGTTGGCGATCGTGCAGTTTTTCCTGTTATATAATACCTATCTGCTGCTCGACAGCCGCTTTAACTACATAGAAAAAGGACGTATCGGAGAAGCGTACAACCTGGCTATCGCGGATGATAAGCTGTTTCCAGGCGGGCAACCGCTGATCGACAGTATCATTATCCCACAATATGCGTATCTCGAACGTCTTCATAACAACAACAAAGACGCATTTGATACCGCTGCTCAACACCTGGTAAACCGTATCGTGAGCGTACTGCGGCAACACGAAAATGCAGACAGCATGCTGAAAGCCATCAAATATACCAATGGCATCCGTGATTCCCTGTTGTATGCACTATGCATTCATCGCCTGGATATCCGGTTCCGGGCTCCGCAATATGTTAATATCTACAACCGCTTCAGGAAATACCCGTTGCTGCCGCCCAACCGCCAACACGATATGGGCCTGTACATCTGCGGCAATCTGTCGCATCTCAGTGAGCACAATGCCGCATCTTCATTGGTGGCGGCCTCCCCCCTTCCTTATTCTTATTCCATTTCTTTTTCCTTTTATGCGGATCCCGTGAACCGGAAAGCACTGGTGCTACAACAAATGAAATATACCATCCTTCCGGGTATACTGACTTTGCTCGCAGTAATATCTCTCTTCGGCATCACCCTGCATAAATGGATACGGCAAAAACATCTCTCCGATATGAAATCGGATTTCATCAATAATATTACACACGAGTTCAACACCCCCATCACGGCTATCCTTGTGGCGAACAGGAATATACAGAATGAGAAGACGCTCGAAAACAAGCAAAGCATACAGGCGCTTTCCACGGTGATTCACCGGCAGGCCGAACGACTCAAACTACTGATGGAAAAAGTAGTGGACGTTGCTGCCACCGAACAGTTGACACTTAAACCCGCCGCCACAGATCTTGATGGATTAATTGGCAGCATCGTTACGGTGTATAGCCTGAACTACCCCGATACCATCTTCCGTTTCCAACACAACAACGAAACCCTGCTGATTGTGACCGATAGCTTTCATTTCACCACCCTGCTCCAGAACATACTGGACAACGGTATGAAATACAACGATCAGCCTCATAAAGAGATCTCTATCACGCTCCTTTCGCATAACGGCGAACTGGACCTGGTAATAAAAGATAATGGTATAGGCATGAATGCCCATACCCGGCAACACATCTTCGAAAAATTCTACCGCCATCAACCCCGCTTGTCCAGGCCTACCAAGGGCCTCGGGTTGGGATTATATTATGTGAAACAGTGTGTGGAAGCCCATGGCTGGAGCATCCGGGTTTTCAGTGAACCCGGCGAAGGCAGCTCATTTGTCATTACCATACCTTATAAAATACAATACCATGAAACATCACATTCTGCTGGTAGAGGATGAAACAGACCTGGGTAATGTTGTGAAACAATACCTGGAGCTGATGGATTTTACCGTCGACTGGCAACAGAGCGGGAAATCCGTATTGGAAGCTTTTACCACTTCCCCGCCATCATGGGATATCGTACTGCTGGATGTTAACCTCCCCGGCGCAGATGGTTTTGAACTGGCCAGGGAATTGGTTAAACTGCAACCAGATCTGCCCTTTGTATTCCTGACAGCACGGGGCGAAAAGAAAGACCGTCTCTATGGCCTGAAGATCGGGGCCGACGACTACATCACGAAACCCTTTGATGTAGATGAACTGGTGCTCCGTATCCGGAACATTCTCAAACGCAGGCCAGCTCCCGACGCACCTGCTCCCGGATCCAATGCCATAGACCTCGGGGGTATGCGTTTCCATAAAGATTCATTAAAGCTGGTATCTCCCAACGGAAAAGAAACCCTGCTCACCCCTCTTGAAAGCGAGTTACTACTTCATTTCTATCACAACAGCAACAAGGTGATACGCCGGGAAGACATACTCCACCAGGTATGGGGCGCCAATGATTATTTTGTGGGGAGAAGCCTCGACGTGTTTGTATCGCGCTTCCGGAAGTACTTCAGGGGTAACGAGAATATTGCTATCAGGAATATCTATGGGATAGGGTTTATGTTTAGTCTGACCTGAAATAAAAAAGGGCGGGCGCTTCATCGCTCAGGGGCCCGCCCCTGCACATCTCGAAGAAATCTGCAAGATGTTTTGCCTGTTTATCAACCGTTTCTTTCAAATCTGGTCATGGAAAACATAGTCGAAGTGCAGCTGTTTGAATTGATATTTCTCATAGCGATACATACTTAACAGAACGAGACGGAAAAAGTTCACGGACCTTACAGATTTGTTTACGACGATATTTGTACCTTGGCATCAGATCAGTATATTACCCATATGCAGGCCGTTGAACTGATAGACCAGCAATACTTTTCCAGCCAGTATCACTATATGGCTCCCGCCCCCGACCTGGCGGAGCATGTGGTTTGTTACTGGATGCTGGATCTTCGTAACCCTGGCCTGCAACAGGCGGAGTTCAGGGAGATCCTGCTGGCTAATATGTGCTCCTCCCTGATACTGAACTTCGGCGCTCCCTTTGAAATGTATGATACGCTCGAAGGCCACCTCCATACCAGCGTAAAAAGTGAACTGATCGGTTACCGGCCCACCCCTGTTGCCTATCGCCATCTTTTTAACAACCACCTCGTGGGCATTAAGTTCAGACCCGCGTCCCTCAATTACCTGTTCCATGTAAAGGGGGAAGATATCAGCGGAAAGGCCCTGGCTGCAACAGATGTACTGCAGCATATCAACAGCCTGGAATCGGCTGTATATGAAGCCGTTAACCCGGAAGCCGTCAAAGCGCTGCTGGACGGGTTCCTGCGGCAACAAAGCCCTCTCCCCGAAACCAGCCGGCAATTCGGGTATGTACTGCAATCGCTCAACAGCCCGTTGCTACAGCAATCCGGCTTTCAGCTGAAGAAACTCGCCGCATTGTTGTTTGTTTCTCCCCGTACATTGGAACGCTATTTTTCGACCTCACTGGATATCAGTCCGAAACAATGTCTTAGTATACTCCGCTTCCGCCAGGCCGTGGAACAATACCTGCAATGGGGATACAAAGCAGACTGGGAAACCCTGGGGTATCACGACTTCCCCCATTTCCGCAAAGACTTCCGCCGGCAGTCCGGTAAACTGTCGCATTTTTACACCAACCCGTTTTCTGCTCAGGCCTAAGTTTGTTGCATAAAACACTTTCGCTATGTACTCAGATCAGCGTCAACGACTGATAGCTCAGCTTCCGGCGGATGCAACAGCTATACTCACCGCCAACGATGTAATGCCCACCAACGCCGATGGGACCATGCGTTATAGCCCTAACGTTAACCTGTATTATCTTACCGGTATCAAAGAAGACGATGCCATGCTGGTACTTTCCCCCGGGCATCCTGACAAATCCCTGCGGGAAATCCTGTTCATCCGGCGCACCGACCAGCTGTACGTGAAATGGCTGGGACACCGTATCAGCCGGGAAGATGCCGCAGCGTTATCCGGCATCAGCACCGTTTACTATACAGATGAATTCTGGCAGACCATGAAGCGGGTCATCCCACTCAGCCGCATCATCATGCTGTATAGTAACGAGCATGCCCGTTCCGAAAACGAAACCCAGACCCGGGAAGACCGCCTCCTGCTGGATTGCCAGCGCCTTTATCCGCTGCACGAATACGGCCGCCTTTACCCATTGCTCGCGAGGCAGCGAACCGTTAAAACGCCGGCAGAGGTTGAACTGATGCGAAAAGCTTCCAGGATCTCGGAAGCAGGCTTCCGCAGCGTACTGGGTTTCCTGAAACCCGGCAAAACCGGTCACCAGGTTGCCGCCGAGATGATACATGAATACATGCAGCATAACGCCACCTGGGCCGATTACGAGCCCATAGTTGCTTCCGGCGCCGATACCTGCATCCTGTATTACCGCGCCAATGAAAAAGCGTGTAAAGATGGCGACCTGGTACTGATAGATGCCGCCGCCAGCTGGGAATACTACAACGCAGATCTTACCCGTACCATTCCTGCCAATGGCCGCTTCTCGCTCCGTCAGAAAGCCTTCTATGAAGCCGTATTACGGGTACATAAACAACTGCGCCAACATGTAAAAGCAGGCATTAAGATCACAGACCTCTGGCAGGCATCCAACGAAATGATACTGGAAGAGCTTATCAAACTTGGCCTCTGCACCCCCCGGGATATCAAAGACAAAGGCGCCGCTTACTTCCTGAGCAAATACAGTTACCACAACGTCTCCCATTTCCTGGGGCTCGATGTACACGACATCGGCTACTATCACGAGCCCATGCCTGCCGGTACCATCATCACTAATGAACCTGGCATCTATTGCGCTGAAGAAGGTATTGGGGTAAGAATAGAAAACAACCTGCTCGTCACAGAGAACGGTTATGAAGATTTGATGGAAAACATCCCGAGAGAGGTAGAGGAGATAGAGGAACTGATGAATTAAGAATAAGGAATGAAGAATTAAGAATGAGGGCGGAGATAGTAAACGCGAAGATTAACTTCGCTACTATCTCCGCCCTCATTCTTAATTCTTCATTCCTTATTCCTAATTGCGCTCCAACAGCTACTTCAAAGAATTAATCCAGGTAGCTATCTTCACTGCATCTGCCTGTGGTACCTGCGGGAAAGGAGGCATCGGCGTTGCATAGCCCGGCCAGTTTTCAGGCTTCGGGTTTTTGATGAGGGCGAGTATTTTCGCTACGGAATAATTTCTCTTTGCTACGTCGCGGAAGCCTGGCCCTACCTGCTTTTTATCAGGGTTGTGGCAGGAAGAACAGGTGTATTTGTTCAACAGCGGCTTGATCTGCTCATAGGTGAGCGCTTTTGATGAAGCAACGGATTTAACGCCACCAGTACCGGTTTTAGCTTCTGCTGCTTTGGCAGCAGGTGCGGATTTAGCGGTGTTTTTGGTGCTCAGCGCTGAAGCAGGAAGCTTAGCTCCGTCCGGAATGTTATTCAGTGTGTAGTATACATCCGGGTGTACCAGCGAATAGGCGTTCTCCGTTGTACGGATACCGTTCAGCGACAACTTGTGAATGTAGTACTGACGCAGGCCATCGATCACGAGACGCACTTTCATACCATCAGGCGATACCTGTACGCCTTTGATATTGAGTTTTTCGGTATTTACAGTAGGACTGCCATACACCGGATGGTATTTGTAAATAAAGCTTTCTACGTTATAGGAAGCGATATCTTCCGCGTACTTTTTATCTACCGGTAAAGTAAAGGTGATCTCAAAACCATCGGGCATAGCGCTGACAGTTCTCATTTCAAAAGGCACACGGTTATTCCATACCAAGCGCTGGAGGCCCTGATTGGCGTCGCCGGCAGAACCCCAGCCGCGGTTGGTTTCACCTACGAAGAGGGAACCATCTTTACCCCAGGCGAGGCGCAGTACGCCCGACTGGAAACCGCTTCTGAAATCCCAGGCAGCACCCTGGTATTCGCCATTTACTTTCTCCAGGAAAACACGCATAATCTTACTCTGGCCCTGATCGCCGATCAGCACCTGATTGGCAAATGGTCCGAATGTACCTTCAGGGATGGTTACCAGCTGAGAGTTGGAAATACCCAACACTCCATGCGGCAGCCATACTGCAGGCAACTGCACTTCCGGGAAGTATTTCTTCATATCGAACAGCGTTACGAATTTTTCGTTCTCCACGTTTTCCGGTTTGATAGCACGACCGTTGGCATCGCGGCGGTAGCGCGGATCTACTTTGCTGTACAGCGCTTCAGTAGTCAGTTTCACCGGTGAATTAGGCATGTTGGTCCAACGAAGACCAGCAGGATGCCCAACGAAACTGCCTTTCTTAACATGGGTAAGTCCGCCGGAACCGATCCAATCGCCCTGGTTTTCGGTGTAGAACAATTCCCCGTCAATTACCCCCAGGCCGCAGGGCGAACGGAAACCTGTTGCCCAGGGTTCCATTTTTCCATCTTCTGTAATATGCATCATCCATCCTCTCCAGGGCACGCGGCTTTCGCCACGCCACCACTCTTCATCTCCGAATGCCACGTTGCCGGATACAAAGAAGGATCCATCGGGACCCATTACCGGACCGAAACTATATTCGTGATAGTGACCGGATAACGGCCATGCATATACGGTTTCGAACTTATCGATCTTACCGTCCATGTTGGTATCGGTCATTTTAGTCAGCTCACCGCGTTGTGCGCAGTAAAGGGAGCCGTTCTTATAGGCCAGGCCGAGTACTTCGTGCAGGCCGGAAGCTACTTTTCTGAAGTAAGGCTGGCGGCTGGTGGGGTTCTCCACGATGAAGATATCTCCGCGGCGGGTAGCCACGCCAAGGTCGCCGTTAGGCAGTGTACACAATCCGCCTACTTCCAGCAGTGTACCTTCAGGAGCACTGATCCGTGCGATGCGGAAAAAATCTTCTTCCTTAGGCGATTCCTGTGCTTTAACGGAAGTAATGGCTGTAGTCATCAGGAACATGCCGGCGGCTATTCCTGCAGTAATTCTTTTATATTTCAGTTTCATAATAGTCATTAGTATTGCTGCTTAGAAGATAACCGCATAACCTGTTTTTTCCTGAACCGGTATAACCAGTTCAGCGCGTCCGTTCTGATTACGGATAAAGGCGCCTGCCCTGGCTTCGTCCATCTTCACGTAATAAGATTTATCGCCAATCACAAATAATCCGGGCGACAATTGTTCTATACTATCGCCAGTGGCTATACGCAGATACAGATCGGCACCGGGCTGTTGTACAGACAGTGTACGATGTATGCCCTGGTTTTCAGGCAGTATGCTGATATCGTCGGTAACAGCTGAACCATATATTTGATAATGGAAGACAGGTTTGCCGGCTGCATCCAGGTCGTAGCCACCCGGACGGTAACCTGTGCCGGTAGTGTCTGTGCTCCAGGCAGCGTCTTTCCCTGCGAGTTTAGCAATGGACATTGCCTGCTGGGCAGACAGTACCTGTACGGTACCCAACGGACGGGAAGAGCCGTCGCCGCGGTCGTGCCACATAGGCGTAGTATTCAGGAACTCTCCTCTCCAAACCTGGAATGGCAGGCCATTGTCGAGGTCGTAGGTATAATTCACTTTAGCGGGGCTGCCTACGGAAACCGCATGTACCACCCTTTTACCGCCACGCACATCCATGAAACTGCGCAACACGGTATTTTCATTATTGGTAACGAGGATCGGATCGGTGGCATCGTCTGCAGGCACGTTGGTATCGCTGATAACGAATTCGCGCACACCGGCTTCACTCACCGCGAGTGTAACGGAGGGTTTCGCCCAGTCCGTGTTTTTGCCATAGAGCAGTTCCAGCGGATAGCTGCCGGGTTGGAGGTCGACGCTGCCTTTGCCATCCCAGCCACGGGGCGTGATCACTGGCTGGTTGTTGATCTTCAGCATGCCGGGGCCACCGGAAGTATGCAGATTGAAGTTGTATCTTCCGGCAGCTTTTACGTCGAGGGTAGCCTGGTATCTTACCAGGAACTCGTTCGACGGCAGGCCGGTGAGGTTGGAGGTAATCTGTGCAGCAGTACCGCTGGCAGCCGGTTTCAGGGTATTGAAATCCGGTTCTTTATCGAAGCGGCCTTTATATATATTATACTTCACTTCTCCGAGTACAGGCCGGGGAGCGCTGAAGTTATTCACCACTATGTCTCTGAAAGCCACTGTTCCGTGATCGCCCTGGATACGGAGTGGCCCCTGGGGAACTTCATTATTCTCCATGCCGCCGCGGGTAGGACCGGAAAGCACCACGTTTTCATGAATAGTTACACCGTTCAGTTCCAGCCGGAGGATTACCGCATCGGCGATCTTGTGGCCGGCAGCATCAAAGCGGGGAGCCTGGAAGGAGATCTTCATGTGTTGCCACAGACCGGGAGCCTTGCTTACATTCTGGCGGGGAGCATGGCCATCGTAGCCCTGTTGACCCGCAGGCTTGCTGTTATCCCATCTTTCATAGATACCACCGTTATCGGAAGCCCGGGCAGCGGTAGTTCCCCAGCTGTCGAGCAGCTGTACCTCATATCTTCCCTGCAGGTACACGCCTGAGTTAGATCCTTTAGACATCATGTAATCAAACTCCAGATCAAGGTCGCCATGCTGGAATGCGCTGAAAAGATCCTTACCATGCGTATTCTTCTCCGGCAGATTTACCAGGATACCGGTACCATTGGTAGTTTCCAATACATTATTCTGCGCCAGGTCGGCCTTAACGCCGCCGGCTATACGCCAATTGGCGCCTGGCTGCTGAAAAGCCGATAAATCATTTAATGGCAGCTTATTCTGGGCCATCAGGTACTGACAGCTGCCGATGCTTAAAAGCAAAACCAAAGTTCTCCTGTCGTAGGCACGTAACTGTGTCAACTTTGGACGGAACTTACTCCATCTGAGCATAGATCTGGATTTTTATAGATGTTAGATGTTTACATGATTGCTAAATGCATTTAGCTACATGATCACTACGTTGCGGTTCTAACTATAGGTAACTCCAATTGTTAACGGAAATTAAAGTTTCAACTATGCCAAACGTGGAGCAGCGCTAAATTTGAATCGTGGCAACAAAATAGATATTTATTGTAAGAAAGCAAGGATATAGGTGGGGAAAATTACATAAACGGCAAAAAAGAATTAAGAATGAGGAATGAAGAATGAAAGCGGAGATAGCAAACGCAAATTTGATCTCCGCGTTTACTATCTCCGCTTTCATTCTTCATTCTTAATTCTTTCTTTACAGCTTCAGCCCAAAAGACGCCAACCGTTCCACAGTACTGTCATAATCCTTATGGCAATGACCATTTATACCGAGGCCGTTGGCTACTTCTACGAACATGGAGCGGTCTTCGAGGTATACTACTTCTGCAGGCCTTACCTGGGCAATGTCCAGTGCAATGCGGTAGATATCAGCATCCGGTTTACGCATATGCACGAAACAGGAGGAGATGTAAAAATCAACAAAATGGCTGATGCGAAAATGATGGATCCGGTGTTCATTCAGTTCCCGGCCTTCGTTGTTGACGATTGCTATTTTGAGTTTGTATTTTTCCTTCAGTTGAGTTACCAGTTCCAGCATTTTGGGGTACGGCGCCGATTGCGCGTACATAAAATCCCTGAATTGTTTCCGGGAAAAACTACGCTCTTCATAGAACACCACCCTGTTCAGGTATTCGTCGAGTGTCAGCTTACCTTCTTCATAAGTATCGAAGGTGAGGTGATGCCGTTCTTCTGTTTCTACTGCATCCAGTTTAAATGTTTCATATGCCTGTTTACGGGCCGCTCTGTCCCAGCCATTGGTCAATAACACGCCACCTATATCAAGGAACAGCGTGGTGATGTTTGCCTGTTTTTCCATATGCTTAATTCTTTACTATTTCTTCTTTTTTTTCACCGGCGCCTCCGATACATACCCATTAAAACTAATCGCAGATCTGTCGTTGCTCGTCACCTGCAGAGAGGCATAGCCTTCGCTGGATACCGTTAAGTTCATGGATTGAACCGACCTGTTGTCTTTGGGTTTGATCGTTACATTCCAGCCATCCTTTTTTCCCGGAGTGGCAGTGTAATCGAACGATTTGGTTTTGAAATCCAGGGGCGATTTGTTGGAACCATAATCGGCCTGATAAGCTCTTCCAAAGAACGGCAGATAGCTGACCACTGAATCGCGGGTGACGGTGAGATTATAGTCTGGCGTGATGTATCTCATGCGGCCTCCCATCGGGAAGGCATTCTGCGCAACAAAGGTATAATTTTGCGCATCGATGAATGCTTTTATCTGAGCCGCTTTTTCTGCCTTTTTCTGTGCTTTGGTCTCCTGCGCAGACAGGCTGCCGGAAACAGTTACAACCATCAACAGGAGTAGGGCGGTTTTAAATAGAATGGACTTTTTCATAAACTGAATTTTTACATATAAAGAGGCGCGAATATCGTACCATAACAGCCGGCCGGTAATTTTGTTCAATATACAAATTTGCAGATGACGCAAATGACTTACTTTTAGGTGGCGATATAAAATATCGGAAACCGGAAACATGCCAAACCCTTATATTTCTCTACTGAAGACCGCCTGGAAGTATGCCCGCAAAGAGCGAAAAAAGTACCTCCTGATTTATACGATGTTCCTGCTGGCTAACCTGATCTTCTCTCTGAACCCGATATTGTTCGGATGGTTTATCGGCGCCATACAGAAAGATGCTGCTAACCTGCCCCGCAACACGCTGTTGTTTATGGGGGGCTATTTCGGGCTTCACCTGCTCGAATGGTGTTTTCATGGCCCGGCAAGGGTTATGGAAAGGAAACTGGCGTTTAACCTGAGCCGTAACTTTCTGCAGGAACGTTACCATCAGGCCCTGCACCTGCCGGTTAAATGGCATCAGGATAATCACAGCGGATCTACCATTAACCGCATCCGTAAAGCCTATGAAGCCCTGAAAGAATTTTTTGAGCATGGTTTTATGTACCTCCATGCGCTTTCAAAACTGGTATTTTCCATGCTGGCCATGCTCTACTTCTCACCACTTTATGGTGCCATTGGTATTGTGCTGGGCGTGCTTTGCATGTGGCTTGTGCTGAAATTTGATAAGCCCTTTATCAGAACACTGGATGAAATGAACGAGAGAGAGCATGTGGTATCGGCCACGCTGTTCGACAGTCTTTCCAATATCATGACAGTTATTACCCTCCGGCTGGAGAAGAGCATGGAAAAAGGCCTCCTGGGAAAGGTACAGCGGATATGGTCGCCCTTCAGAAAGAATACGGTCATCAATGAATGGAAATGGTTTGTAGCGGAAATGATGATCACACTGATTTATTGTGTGATTGCCGTGGGGTATATCTTCCAGCACTGGGTGCCGGGAGAAGTCTTTTATGTGGCCAGCCTGGTAACCCTCCTGGGTTATGTAAACCAATTCACCAGCGTATTTCAGGATGCCGCCTGGCAGTATACCGACATCGTCCAACATAATACCGCTGTTGAAACCGCCGGTAAGATCAGTGAAGCTTATAGTCAACATCACCGCCCGGATGCAGCACCAGAGATACCGGCCAGCTGGCAACAGATAACCATCAGCTCCCTGAGCTTCTCGCATCAGGCCGGACTGGACAATATCGATGCGGCTCATCGCCTGCACGGATTGCATCTCCGTATGATCAAAGGCAACCGGATTGCGCTGATCGGGGAAAGCGGCAGTGGTAAAAGTACCCTGCTGGCTATTCTTCGCGGATTATATGAACCCGAAGCAGGTGTGATGATGAAGATAGATAATCGCGAAATGCCCCTGGCTACGCTCAATGAGAGTGTTACACTCTTTCCGCAGGAGCCCGAAATATTTGAAAATACCATTGAGTATAATATCACCCTGGGATTGCCTTTTCCGGAAGATGACATACTGGAAGTTTGCAACAGCGCCCATTTCTCTGATGTGGTGAATTCGTTACCGCAGGGGCTCCAGTCGGATATCCGGGAGAAGGGAGTCAATCTTTCAGGTGGACAAAAACAACGCCTTGCCCTGGCAAGAGGTATACTGGCTGCCCGCAACAGCGAGGTGATTCTGCTGGATGAACCTACCAGCAGCGTGGATCCGAAAACCGAAACGATGATCTACGAAAAAATGTTTGCAGCCTTTTCAGATAAGGTCATAATATCCTCCATGCACCGCCTGCACCTGTTACCACGGTTCGATTATATTTATGTGCTGGCCAAAGGCCGCATTGTGGCAGAAGGAACTTTCCAGGAACTGCGGCACAGCAGCCCGGTATTCCAGGAGTTATGGAAACACCAGGAAAACAAATAGGTTTTTTTATTAATATTTTCTATCATTGCAGATCCGTTTTCATCCAGCGATAAGGTTCTATCCCGCCCATTACCTATGAAAGCGCTATGCAAAGAATTTCGCTGTCGGACCTGAAACGTAAGCTGCGAAGCAGTCAGCATCCTGATGAGATCATTACCTGGCTGGGCTATAACCTCTCGTTCTTTACACGCGATGAGCGTTCGGAACTGCTTTGCGATTTGCTCGAGTATCAGGAAATATTCTTTGAGGCGGCAGAATTGCTGATAGAAGAAGGCGGCGCGGATATCCATTATAAACGGGAAGGGATTATTCCTGCTATCTTCTGTGCAGTAGGCGCCAATAAGCCGCAGGCTGTGCTGTACCTGTTAAAGAAAGGGGCATCGCTCCGGATCAGTAACCCGGATTATCTTTTTGCCATCGCATATATCTTCAAACACCACCGGCTGGCTGCCATCACCGATCTGCTACTGATATTGATCGAACACAACATCCATTTTAATTTCGTGCTGGCCAGTCGGGATACTCCCCTGCTGCTGGCAACCCGGCATAACAACAACCGTGAAGTTGTGCAGTTCCTGCTGGCCGAGCAGGTAGATAAGTACGTGTATGATGAAGACGGGTTCACGGCCATTCACTATGTGCCATTTGCGAAAGCACCGGATTTGTATAAATACATGATCACCTGTATGGACGATATCCTGGTAAAAACCAAATTTGCTACCAGCATGGAACCGGTATTTGAATGTGTTATTCGGGTCAGCGAGGAAGTTACTTTTGAGGAGTTCATCTATGAAGCCCTGAATGCTTTCCTGGAAAACCGGCACCGTATGTACGACGATATCTTCGAAAAATACTACTACCGCCTGCATATGATTGCAGAACATATTTCCATGATCCGGGCCGATGCAGGAGAAGAGGTGAGATAAATAAAACGCAACAATGTTGCATTTTATTTATCTTTGCCGACATATAATATATCGATATGGAGAAATACGAAGTAATCATTACCGGGGGCAGCTATGCGGGTTTGGCTGCGGCAATGTCGCTCGGCAGGGCATTACGCCGGGTGCTGGTGATCGACAGTGGCCTGCCCTGCAACAGGCAAACCCCCTTTTCACATAATTTCCTCACCCAGGATGGTGTAGCCCCTGCAGCCATTGCGGCCGCCGGCCGGGCGCAGGTAGCGCAGTATCCCGGTATTTCATTCCTGCAGGGAATTGTAACAACGGGGCAACAAACCGATGAAGGGTTCCGCCTTACCACAGCAGATGGCAGGCAACTGGAGGCTCGGAAATTACTATTTGCCACAGGCATAAAAGACGAAATACCTTCATTGAAAGGCTTTGCGGAATGTTGGGGAATTTCAGTGCTTCACTGTCCGTACTGTCACGGTTATGAGGTAAGACAGCAGCCCACCGGGATCCTGGCCCGGGGCGACGATGCCTGGGAGATGGCGAAACTGATCAGCAACTGGACTGATCAGTTGACGATCTTCTCTAACGGACCAGCAGCGTTGTTGCCACAGCAACTGGAAAAACTGGCTGCCCGTAATATATCAGTCAATGAAAAACCGGTCAGCGAGATCCTGCATGAGAACGGCCGTATGAACACCCTGCTCTTCGATGACGGCAGCCGGCAGGCGCTGCATGCGCTCTATGCCAGGCCGGCCTTCCGGCAGCATTGCCCGGTTCCGGAAGCTTTGGGCTGTGAATTAACCGACTCCGGGCATATTAAAACAGATATCATGCAGGCTACCACAGTGCCCGGTATTTTTGCCGCCGGCGACGCCACCACTCCTATGCGCGCAGTGGCGGCAGCTGTGGCAGCCGGCACCATGGCCGGAGCAGCCATCAACAGGGCTTTACAGGAGGAAGATTTTAACAAATAATAATTGTGCTGCCCGTTCCGGTTGATTTAGTTGCATTAGCGAATAGTTGTATATATGGAAATGATTCCATATTTTGAGAAAACAGATTATTTACCAGTACCTAAATTAACCAAGAATGCTCACAACACTTACTATCCTTGCCGCACTGTTTTTTGTTGCGCATGTGTATTTATTATTCACATCTTTCGGAAAAAAGGGTTTTCAAAAACAAAAATACCTGTGGTCGCATATCACGTTGTGGATTACAGGTGCACTGGCCATGCTGATAGCGCTCCTCTTTGCGGGCAAAGGCGTTTCCGGTGTAATCGACGTATTTAATACCCCGGGGAAAGCCGCGCTGTTATTGGCTATCGCCCTGGTGCTGTCGGCCCTGGCGCATACCATCGTTAAACTGCTGGTCTTGCCGAAATACCAGAATGCAGCCTGACTAACGCCTTAGATTATACGAAAAATCCCCCGCTGCACCCGGGGGATCCTTTCTACAAAAAATGTTAAAGGTTCAAATTTTTCTTTTCCGATCCACAATATTCACTATATTTACGGCTGTTGATCCTGGTTTCTTACAACCGCCGGCGCTGACCGGCTAACGCAACACCTGCAATACTCCGCAGGTTCTGACAGATGACTACATCATAAGATAAAAATTGCGCGTTGAAATCATCTTCATAAGTAACAACTTTATTGGTACAAAAGAGAGACACATATTTTATGAACAAAAAGGATATCTGGAGATATAAATCTTTGGAGCAGCTGGAGAACAAGCATTGGGAAAACGAAACAGTGGAAATTTCGGCATTAATGCAAAAATGCCTTGCCCTGGTAAAAATACCTGTTGCCAAATTATCTGCCAGTGAATTGCGGTTACTGATCGGACAGGGCTTTAATCCTGCTTACCTGGTACCGTTGGCTCTTGAGATCCTGCAGCATGATATGCTGATAAATGCCGGGATGTATGCCGGCGATCTGTTGAAAACAGTATTGGATGTACCTGCCTCTTTTTGGGAAGCGCATCCTGACCTTCACAAACACCTGCTGGATATGATGCAGGAAAGAAGCGAAGAAATTGAAGCGGAAATTGATTTACCTGAATTCTGGCGGAACCATCCAGTCATGTAAGGAATCAGGTACCTGGCGCCTGTAGCAAGCAACCAGATACCTGTCACCAACCTGTTATCACAGTATTTCTTTCAACTTATTCACCAGGGCGTCTCCACGTAGGTTCTTTGCGATGATCTTACCCTCCGGATCCAGCAGGAAATTCTGTGGAATCCCGTTTACGCCGTACAGGCGGGCTGCTTCATTATTCCAGGCTTTCAGATCAGATACCTGAAGCCAATCAAGTTTATCGCTGGCAATTGCATGGAGCCAGTATTCTCGTTTTGAATCCAGGGATACCCCGAGGATAGAGAAACCTTTGTTTTTATACAGCTCAAATGCTTTGACCACGTTAGGATTTTCAGCCCTGCATGGCCCGCACCAGCTGGCCCAGAAGTCGATCAGCAGATACTTTCCCCTCAGGGAAGAAAGCCGTATTTCCCGGCCTGAAGTGTCGGCCTGTGCAAAATCAGGGGCTATCACTCCTATGGCTGTTGCCTTCCCGGTTTCAATTGCCCTGGCAAGGCGTTTCCCCTGCGGTGTTTCGCGGGTGGCGGCTGGCAGTTTACTGAAAGCTGCTTCTACCTGGCTGGCGTCGGCCTCATTCATCAGGGCTTCCGACAGCTGGCGCAAAGCAATTACCGATGCCGGACGTTCGTTGACAAAACGGATGACTGCCATATTTTTCTCCGCCTGCAATGCCATATAGCGCCTGGTGAACGCCTCCTGAGCGGAGCCACTCTCCCGCTCTGCTTCCGGCAAAGCACTGTTCTCCCGGATCAGCAGCTGTTGTTTTGTTTCTATTGGTTTCGTCGCAGCCTGTAGTTTTACATACTCCGCCTGCGCCTTACTGCCACTGATACGTGCCTGCTTTGCCGAATCCCGGGTTTCTATTTTAAGCCGGCCGTTTTCCAGGTAAAAGCCCTGGAAATCGCGCTGCCGGCTATAATCGTGCAGGTCGCTGCCGCTATGATCGAACAGCAGATAAGCCATCACCGGCGCATCTTTTACCTGGCCTTTAAAACTGAATTTTCCGTTCACTACTTCCGCCGAATCCAGCTTACGCTGCACATCGAGGAATACTTTCGCTGGCGGACGTTTGCCAGTTACCCGTCCTTCGATGGTAAATGTACTGTCTGATCCCTGCGCCAGTAATTGCGCAACAGGCAACAAACCTAGCAGCACCAATGCTTTTTTCATATCGTTGTTTATTTATTTTTATAAATGATATCGGCAATGCGTCCGAAACCGTTGAATTGCTTTTTGTACGTATTGCCTGCCAACTCGCCCGTGCCCGCCAGTTTGAAGTAATAGACGGTGCCATTGCTGCCGCTGTTCACCCCTACTGCCAGGAAGGAATTATCGTCGTCGCTGTTCCAGTCTTTCAGCATCCTGATCACCGGAACTGTTGACCCTGCCGGGAAATCGTAGAGTTTTCGTGCCTGATTAGCGCCAATATCGTACAGGTATAAGCTGTTACCTGCGGCGAAGTAAGTCAGTGGCAGTGTGCCCGAAATAGCAAAGGCAGTGGCCTGTTTCAGCTCCGTGGCTGCCACCTGCTGTGTAAATGCTCCGGGGGCATCATTGCTGTAGGTATTCAACCCGTACAAACGGATATTACCACCCGCTTCCCTGAAAAAGTGATAAGAAAGGTCCGGTCCCTGTTCCATATACATCAGATCGCCTTTGACATTGTTTACGTCAAATGCCGGATCTGGCTTCAGTTCTGTGAATGCTTCCATCGTTACGGAATTCGACAGCACCGGTATCTTCAGGAAACGGCCGTTCTTCTTGTCGTACACTGCTGAATAGCTGCCACCCGCAATAAATGGCGCTGCTTCATAATCGCCGATGTACGGCAATCCGTATTTTCCATTGTTCAGTGTAGATGCACCGAATACTTTTCCGCTGTTCACCAGGTAACGCTGGGTTCCATAATCGTTGATAGCCAGATACTGCGGAGATACGCGATCGGGCTTTGTGTAGAACATAGCGGTAGCATCCTGCAACAGATTGAATTCAGGATTGCGCACCTGCAGCAGGTTGTCTTCGGTTTGAATAAATAACTCATCTGCGCCGGAATAGGCGCCCAGCAAACGCAGGCGCGTCCCCTTTCCTTTAATCGCGGTACCGTTTACCAGCTCGTAGATCCTGCTGATCACGCTGTCTTCCCGGGTAATGATGTCCACGTCGGATATATTGTTCCGGTCGCTCAGCACCAGCCATCCCGATGCAAACGGGCTGCTGATCATCAGCTCAAAACGGCGGTAAGTGCTAACGCCCGTTGCCTTGTCTGTTACACGCAATATCACTACGTAAGGATACTGGCGTACAGCCTTTTCCAACCTGATTCGCAGTACTTTACTCCTGGAAATGATTTCTGGCTGAGCTGGCAGGGCTTCCATCGACTGAGTGGTAGGAAACATGCTCCACTGAAAGTCAAGCTCACTTTCTGTTCCTTTATCAACCGCCACTCCCGGGTTGATCACCAGGGAATCCATGTAAAACCGCTTCAGGTTTACCAGCGAATCGATCGTGATTTGTTTCAGGGGATGATAAGTGTAATTCCCCTTGTCTTTGTAACAGGATGCCAATCCTGATAGCAGCAACGATAGTATGATATATCTTTTCATTTCAGAGGGATTGTGATGTTGAATAATCTCAGGCCGGGAAGAATACCGTGTTACCTGTTTCCGGGTCCACAAGCGGGCCGTTGGCCTTTTCATACGCTGCCAGGGCCAGGGCCAGCTTCGTTTTCAGATACAACAGCTGTCCGTTACGGGTCATCTCCCAGGGAAAATCCGATATGTTAAGTGTATCGATGATGAACCTGTACTTGGTTTTGCTGTAGGCTCCAAAATAGGGTACCAGGTAAGATTCCCATGAATCGGGCTTAACAAGGATGTTACTGATGGTAAAAGTGATTTCTTTTCCGTTGGTATTAAGTCCGGCTTTATAGCTTTCTGTTTCCTCCAGCCGTACCACCAGCGTTACCGGAGTCACAGCGATTCCCGGCGTTCTTTTTACCACCAGCCGGAGGGAATCAAAGAACTTCCCTGCAGGCATGGCATAGTTATTCAGCAATTCGTAATCTGTTCCCTGTACTGCGGTAGATTTTTCTTTCACCACTGAAATGCGTGCAGCCAATGGTGATTTCAGCGTCATTCCGCTGTAGTTAAGCCGGAAGGCAATAGTATCTTTCTCCAGCTTACTTGGTTTTGTGGCGAATGAATAAGTTAAGGAAGCAATGCTGAAATACATACGTGGATTGTCGTTATATACCGTCAATTCACTTTTGCTGCAGGCGGCCAGCATCAGGCACACCATGCCGTGTAATAACCACTTCTTCATATAAATATTTTTATCGTAGATCAATTTCATTATCTGGTAACGGCAACGCATATACTTTTTCAGGTGTTACCGTTTTGTCGCCTATTCTGTTAAGGTTCATCCGCTTGCAGTAAAAGAAATACTGTCCTTCGCTGAAGAATTCTTTCTGATACTCCTTCCGGATCTCTTCCTGGACTTGCACCGTATTAAGGCCGGCAGGCAGGTTCACAACGCCCCGGTTATAACGCACGGTGTTCAGATAGCCCGCAGCTGTTGCTGGGTCAGCTGTGCACTCTGCTACGATATAATACATTTCCGTGATCCGGATCAGGGGTATCAGATAGCGGAAGGGAAGGTTATATTTGGAATTATCGTCCTGCCAGTATTTGATATGATACTGGAAGCCCGACTGATCCTTGAACAGGTAAACATACCGGTAATCTGTACTTCCCCCGGTAGCAGTTTCAAATACGCGTTGTGTAACGCTTTTATCGTTCTTCAGTTCGTATTGTGCTTTGCCACTGGTATAGGTCTCATCTTCATGAAACTTGAAATACTGATCTACCCAGTTTTTCATATTATTCACCTGTAAGTTGAATAAATGTTCCTGCGAAAACGTATAGTCGGTACGGTTATTAATCTGGCGGGGAGTAATCCAGGTGATCTTCGCCGCATCAATTACTTCCTTTGCATATTTATATGCGTTTGGTTTGTCACCTTTATAGAGATAAACCCTTGCCAGTATTGCTTTCACCGCCAGGTAGTTCATGCGGCCTACTCTGTTTTTCATAAACGCGCTGCCATCGTCGACACCGCCGTTCACCGGATCGTTCTTCTCCAGCAGCGGAAGTGCCTCCAGCAGATCTGTCAGTACTTTATCGGTTACTTCGCTGGTGGAAGAAATGGCAGTGGGCTTCTGCGTCACTTCCGTCACATAAGGAATGGCCTGTTTACCGGCGCCCGTTATATACGACGGGCCAAACATCCTGACGAGGTCGAAATGCATTAATGCTCTCAGTCCCAGCGCTTCGCCCCGGATCAGGTCATGACGTTGTGTGGTGAGTACCTTTTTATTCAACTCCAGGTAGCGTAACAGGTTATTATCGTTTACCAGCGCGCTGTACATGGCACGCCATATGTCGGCAATGTGCGCTTTCACGGTAGCATTCTGGTAAAGGAACTGAGCATCATCTTTAAATACGTGGTAATAATCGGCTGGTCGATACCGCTGCGCCAGTACATCCAGGAAGCTCATCGTCAGGTAATCACCGTATAGCGGGCGGCTGACCAGTTTGGCATACACACCCGTAAGTGCATCTTCAAATCCGCCAGGAGTGGTAAAGAACTCATCCTCCCGTATCTGAGAACGCGGACTTACCTCCAGCCACTTCTTACAACCGGATGTTATGAGCAGCAGCAATATGATAACAGGAACGTATAAACGAAATTTCATAATACCTTTATTAGCAGATTAAAACTGTGTTTTCAATGAGAAAGAAAAAGAACGGGCAAAAGGGTAATCCAGGCCTCTCTCCTGCGCTACAGTCGATAAGCGGAATACTTCATTCATATAGAGTGTCAACCGCAGGTTCTGCATACGCAGGAAGCTGATCTGCTGCCGGGTGAAGTCGTATGAAAGGGAAACCGATTCGAGCGACAAAGTATTCTCATCCTGTACGAAGCGGGAAGAAGGTTTCGTTTTTTCCCTGCTGGCCACATTTTTGAAGAACGTAACATCCCCCGGGTTGCGCCAGCGTTGCTCAAACACCCGCCTGTCGACGTTATAGGCAACATCTGCATTCTCCACGCGATCGAGCAGTGTAGCGTTGAATATCTGGCCGCCATAACGGTAGCGCATCAACGCATTCAGGTTAAAACCTTTATAGCCAACGAAAGTACCGAAGGTGCCTTCATACTTCGGGTCCATGTTACCCATTGCCTGTTTATCAGCAGCTATCCACTGATTGGTAACGGTTCCATTGGCGCGTTGAAAGAGCTCTTTACCAGTGCCCGGATCTATGCCGAGCGAAGGCACCACCCAGATGGTGTTCAGGCCGTAGCCATCTACCAGCAGGGTAACCGGTCCTGTTTGAGGTTTGGTATTCTGATCTGCATTGAACTTGCGGAAACGATCCGCAATATTGGTGATCACTGTGCGGTTGCGTACTGCGGAAGCATTGATGCTCCAATAAATATTCTGCCGCTCGTTGCGTATAATCATATAGCGCAGATACAGTTCCAGGCCATTGCCTTTCAGTTCGCCAAAGTTGGTTTTGTTCATCTCGAATCCAACGGAAGGAGGTGTGCTGATATCAGCGATGGCATTTTTTGTGACGTCGTGGTAATAGTTGAACTCTATATTCAGGCGGTTCCGGAACAGGGCCATATCCGCACCGATATTGGCAGACAACCGATTCTGCCAGCTCAGATCCCGGTTGCCGAGCGACATCATATAAGCGCCCAGCAAATCGTAGTAGTAAACGTCGTTGAAATAATTATAGGTAGCCAGTGCCTGGTAAGCGGGTACATTCAATGATCCCCTGGCTCCATAGCTGGCCCTTAGTTTCAGCAGGTTGATATTTTTGCTGTTGCGCAGGAAGTCTTCCTTATGCATGTTCCAGCCAATCCCGGCCGACCAGAATTCGCCGAATCGTTTATCGGCGCCGAACTGCGATGATCCATCGATACGATAGGAAAGATCCAGCAGATACTTCTGGTAATACGCATAGTTGACGTTAGCGAGCACGCCTACTCTGCGGGTAACGGATTCGCTCCCTGTTGGGTGCCCGTCTTTTTCATACTGTTTGGCAAACCAGCTGGCATCCATGCGATCGTTCGGGAATCCTTCCACCTTATAGCCGTTGAAATCATCGTTGCTGCCTGCCAGGTTAAAACCTGCAGATGCGTATAACGATGATCCGTTTACGGCACGGCCATAGTTCATTGTAACGCTGGATTCATAGTTCATCTTATTCCCATTCTGGATAGCGTAGGAACCGCGGCGGGCCTTATCTTCCAGACTATAATCAGAAAATGCAGTATGCTCTGCCGGCAGGAATTGTTCAGCACTGTTCGTTTGCTTCATCAGGCTGAAATTACCGATCAGGCGAAGTGGTTTCATAATCTGCCACTCCACGGAGAAGTTGTTGATGAACTCTGTATAGTTACTCTGGTCCTTTACGAACAGCGTACCATTATACATGGGGTTGGCAACACCATTATCCAGCGTTTTCTTCATGTGCCCTTCCTCATCGTACATGCTGTAATAAGGATTGATCAGCCCAAACTGTGAGAAGCTGCCATAAGGCGAATTGGTGGATTTATTATAGTTCACCGTCAGCGAGTTTCTGAAGCGTAACGCCTTATATTGATAGGCCAGCGACACTTCGCCGGAATAGTTGCTCCTTCCGGAGCCTTTCATTACTCCCTGTTCATTTCCGGCAGCCAGTTGCAGTCCATATCTTACGTAATCATCTCCCCCTTCTGCATATAATGAGTGACGGTCGTAAATACCAGTACGCACGGGCTGCGACAGCCAATAGGTATTTACACCACGCCGTACATTGGTCAGCCGCTGATTGTACAGCTCTTCGAGTCGCTGTGCTTCTTTTGTATCAGGGTACGGAATATAAAAATCAGGTCCGTTAGTAACGTAGGTATACAGGCCTGCATCTTTTTCCAGCTGTAATTTTTCGTTTGCATCCAGCAGATTATACACTGTAAGATCGGGCGCCGATACTTTAAAGTCGTTGGTATAACTGAGTCGCAGTCTTCCTTTCTCAGGTCGCAGCGTTTCGATCACCAATACGCCGTTAGCACCACGGGAGCCATAGATAGCAGTAGCAGAGGCATCTTTCAGCAATGTAACCGTAGCGATGCGGTTCATGTCGAGGTCGAAGATGCGTTGCAGCGAAGCTTCAAAGCCGTCCAGTATAAAGAGCGGCAGATTAGGGCTGGAGCTATAATCCCCTTTCATATTGGGAAAGCTGGAAGCGCCGCGCACCTGTATATCCGGCAGCCGGTTGGGGTCGGAACCGAATTGAAGGTTGTCGGGCATTTTGAAAGAAGGGTCCAATGCTTTCAATGCTTCGAGCACATTTTTATTACTCACCTGTTTCAGTTGTTCGGCAGTAATAGTAGTAGCTGCGCCGGTGAAGCTGGAAGCAGGCCGTTTGAAAACCCCGGCATTTACTTCCACCTGTTGAATCTGGCTGACGTTCTTCTTTAGCACCACTGCCAGTATACCGTCCGGTTTTATGTGCACTTTCTGAGCGATGTACCCGATGCTGGATACGAGCAGGTGTGCACCGGCTTCCGGCGGCAGGTTCAGCGAGAAGTTACCGGCTGCATTTGTACTGACACCTACGGAGGTGCCGGGAACAGCCACAGTAGCACCTGGAATGGGGTCGCCGTTTTCCTCGCTTACCGTACCACGTACGAGGCGGCGCGGCGCCGTTGTATCCGGCCGTTGCAAAGATTGCACTGCTGCCACCTGCTGTACTGCCGGCACATCCTGAACAATGTTTTCCGAAGCCACCATGCCATGTTTGGCAGGTATTGTTTCGGCAGGCGCCTGCACAATCGCATATTGTTTGTCGTCTACTTTAATAAAACGCAGATTTGTACCGGCGGTTACTTCCTTCAATACCGCCTCCACTGTGGCCATATGTGCCGGAGGCCTTATGTATGGCTGGTTTTCGACCATACTGGTTTCATATACCAGCCGTATTTTATAGTATCCTGAAATTTCCTCCAGGGTGTTACGGAATGTTTTTCCTGTTTTCGTCTGCAAATAGTCGGTTGGTGGAGAAAAAATGGTTGGTTGGTTGGCTTTGACATCTACAGTAATAAGAAGAAATAGCATTCCCGCAGACAGCACCGGCAAACGGTGCCGCCTACACGAAAATATCATTTTCATGTTACGAATTTTGGTTAATAAAAGATGGTTAGTTTATAGCGCCATGCGCATTTTTCTAGTTCCGGGGTGCTATCAGTACTACAGAGTCCCTGAAGCTGATATTCAGATTGAAGACAGCTGCTATGGTGTTCAGCAGCATGGTGTCGCTTTTGGCCAATAAGCGTCCACTAATGGTTCTGCCTGCAGTTGCACTGTCGGTGATCTGTACTTTAAACCCGTATATATCTTCCAGTTGGTTGCCCATTTCACGCAGGGGAGTATTGTTAAATACCAGTTCCCTGTTCCGCCAGCTGCTGTAGTTCGAAGGATCTACATGACTGGAGGTAAGTTTATGTTGTGCAGGCGTATATGCAATCATATCGCCCGGCGCCATCATTACATCGGCGGCTTTTTTTCCGGGGAAGCCGACGCTGATCTTTCCCGTATTTAACGACACCCTGGTGGTACCCCGGCGTGTGTTTACGTTGAAAGAGGTGCCCCATACCTGTACATCCAGGCTACCGGTGTGCACGGTAAACCGGGTACGCTGTCCGCCATTGTAGCGGTGAGCAACTGAAAAATACCCTTCTCCACTCATCCAAACCTCGCGGTCGCGGCTGTTATCCCAGCCTGTCTTATATTCCAGCCTGGAATTAGCATTCAGCACTATGACAGAGCTATCTGGCAGCAGCACTGTTTTTATTTCTCCATTTCCAGTCAGGTAAATAGTATTTGCGGGTACCTGCATTTTCCACCAGGCGCCTGCCACCACTATCAATGCCAGTACCGCTGCTGCAACTGCGTACCACCTGATACGGATATGCTTCACGGGTGTTGCTGTTAGTTGCTGCTCGATAAGTTCCCATTGCCGGCGCTTCCGCTCTGCCGGAAATTCATTCGCCCGGAACTGAAGCTGTTTCAGCGTTTGCGCCGCCTCTGCTGCTGTATTCCGTTTTTCGGGATAGGCCGCAAATACAGCTTCCCACAAAGCATTCCCTGTTGCATCCGGATGCAATACCCAGCGCTGAAAATCCTCATCTGCCAGTAATGCAGATACATCGTAATTTTCATATTTACGTACGTCCATAACTGTTATCGGGCAATTACAGGGATGCCTTTACCTTAATTACGCAGGGATTTTAGAAATTACCCCACGGATGAAGAAAAAAATTTTCAGGAAGATATAAAACGCTACAGTAGTTGTTCCCCCAGCTGTCCATGCAGGGCTTCCAGCGCACGCGCCATAATCTTGTAGGTGGCTTTAACGGTAATGGAAAGTATATCGGAGATGTCTTCATACGACATATCTTCATAAAAACGCAAAAAAACAGCTTCCCGCTGACGTGGGGTAAGCCGGGCAAGCGCAGTATTGAGCAACAACGACCGCTGGGCAGCCTGTTCGCCGGCAATGCGTATATGTTCGGGAGAACCTTCCAGTTCAAAAACATAGTTTTCCTCTTCCAGCTCGTCCGACGCATGACGCTGAGTCCTGGAGATATTACGTATCAGTAATCCCCGTAATGATTTCAGCAGGTAATTCTTTACGGAAGCCGGCTGGCCGAGGTTTTCACGGTTTTTCCATAGTTTCAGGAAGAGATCCTGTATGGTATCTTCCACCATCAGCGTATCTGTGGTGAATTTACAGCCATAGTTATACAGATAATCTGCATAATCGTTATAACACGCGGCCAGCGCACGCTTGTTGCCCTGTAAAAAGGACAACCAATTGGCTGATTCGGCATTATTATGGTCGGTCATGTAGCAACACAGTGAGGTGAAATACGGGGGCAAAGGTAAAAGAAATCGTTATTCATCAAAATCAAAAAGTGAAAGCTGGCCGGTATGCCCCGGCCTGTCGATACCGGGCGCCAGTTCGTAAAAGTTAGACAACGTAATGCCCAGCAGCCGGATAGGCTTGTCTTCCGGCAATGTAGCCGCCAACAATTGTTTGGCTGTGTTTACAATAATATCATACTCTCCCACCGGCTGCGGGAACGAATGATTACGCGTGATCTGCTTAAAATCGTTGTACTTTATTTTCAACGTAACAGTGCGGCCCTTCAGTTGATAACGCTGTAAGCGGTCGTATACAATTTTCCCGATTCTCTCCAGTTGTGCTTCCATTTCAGCAATTTCTGTGAGGTCGTATTCAAAAGTATCTTCTGCTCCCACCGACTTGGTTTCGCGGTGTGGTTGTACTTCCCGCTCGTCGATTCCCCGGACAATGCGGTAATAAAAGCTGCCTACCTTACCAAAATGATTCTTCAGTTCCTGCTCCGACAGCTTCTTGAGATCGGCCCCGGTAAAGAGGCCCATGCGCTTCATCTTATCTGCCGTTACCTTCCCTACCCCGTGAAATTTTTCCACTGCCAGCGTTTCCATAAAAGTTGTGATGGAAGAAGGGCCTATGAAAGTCAGGCCATCGGGCTTATTGAGGTCGGAAGCTATTTTGGCGACAAATTTATTCACTGATACACCTGCAGAAGCAGTTAGTTGCAGCTCGTCCCGGATGGCCTGTTTGATGAGCTTAGCGATCTCAATGGCAGAGCCGATTCCCTGTTTATCGATGGTCACATCCAGATAAGCCTCGTCGAGCGACAAGGGCTCTATCAGGTCCGTATAGCGGGAGAATATTTCCCGGATGCGTCTTGATACTTCCCCATATACATCAAAGCGGGGGCGTACAAATATCAGTTCCGGGCATAGCTGTTGTGCTCTTTTAGATGACATGGCGGACTTCACGCCAAACTTGCGTGCCTCATAGCTGGCGGTGGCAACTACGCCGCGGCCTTCCGGAGAGCCGCCTACTGCAATGGCTTTCCCCCGATAAACGGGGTTATCACGTTGCTCTACGGATGCATAAAAAGCATCCATATCGATATGAATAATCTTTCGTTGTCTGGTGTTTGAATCGTTCTCCATCTTGCACGCCGGAAGCGATGTAAAGATATTAAAAAGCCCGGCTTTTTGTGCCGGGCCTTGCGCTATTTCAACGGTTTAATCCAATAACTGTAGTAGTGATCACTATAAGGTATCCGGTACTCTTTCAGCGGCATGGAGCCCCAGCTATCGATTCCCTGTACCCCCGACTGTTGCAGGTCTACATGCAGGTACAGCGTATCGCGGCGCGTCAGTTCCCCGGAGTGATATTGCTTCTTGTCGGCCTCCGGATCCAGATCATCCATGCTGTATGGCAGTGCGGAAAAATTCAGCAAGCTATCGGCATATTCGAAACGTAATCCTTTTCCTTTCTTATTGGTGATATTTACCCAACGCACATCTGATTTATTGCCGCTTTCCTGCGGGCGTGCATAAGGGAAGTACTGGCTATCTGCCTGCTGACGGTAGATGCCAACAAACGAAGCTGTTTTTCTATCCCAATAGTTTTCCCAGGGACCGCGACCATAATAAGTAATCTGATTCAGTTGATGATTCAGTTGCAGATCATTACCTACTCTCAGCAATAACGGATATTTACCACTGATGGTGTTCAGCTGATTTTCTACATGTACAGCGCCATCGCCGGTAACATGGAATGTTTGGGTAACAGCGGCTTCTCCGCCCAGCAACTCTTTCTTAAACACAACCACGTACCCATTGCCATCCTTCGCCTGATCTGCTTTCAGCAGTTTGCCTTCTGCAGCGGCATTACGCCATTTACGCAATGAATGATTGAATCCGGCTCCGATATCATTATCTGTAGGCGCTCTCCAGAAGCCGGGTTCCGGGCCTTGCTGCAGCAGTTGCTCTCCCTGCAACACATAACTGCTCATGATACCTTTCTTCATATCGAAGCTGATGGCAAATCCGCTTCCTTTAAGTTGCAGGATGTTGCCGTTTGTTACGGCCGTTAACGATGCCCCTGTAGCCGGCGCCAGAACTGGTTTTGCAGCTGCTTTCCAGTTGAACTGTTCGGCAGCTGTTTCAAATCCTGCTGGCAGGAATGGCTCAGGTTTTATCAGTGTATAACGCACATTCAGAAAATATTCCCTGCCTGTCTCAGGCTGGTACCTGATTGCCAGCGGGAGGCTGGCAGATTGTTGTGGCGCTATGTTCAGGGTTTTAACGCTACCCTGCTCCACTATTTTCCCATCTTCCAATAACTCCCAGTTCAAACGGTAATTCGATAAATCACGGAAGAAATAACCGTTATGTACCACAACGTTATTGCCTCCGTCCCATTTGGTGTGGATATGTTGATATACTTTCTTTACTTCCACTGCCATTGGTGTCAGGCCACGATGGGCCGTCACCACACCTTTCACGCAAAAGTTGTTGTCGCTGAAATCTTCATTCACGGGGCCACTCAGCGGAAAATCGCCACCATAGGCAAGGATACGTTTCCCATTCTTCACCGTATCTATACCCTGATCTATCCATTCCCAAATGAAGCCACCCTGCAGGTAGGGATTGTTTTCTATGGCCGTCCAGTACTCCTGGAAATTACCAAGACTATTGCCCATAATATGCGCGTATTCGCTCATGATCAGTGGCCGGTCGGGGTTATGTTGAGCGTATTTCGGCAGCCATCCCGGAGAAGGATACTGAGGTACGATCATGTCGGTATTATAGTCGAATTCAGCGCGTTCGTATTGTACAGGACGTATGTCCTTTGCCTTGAGCCAGTCGTATGCTTCATAGAAATTACAACCATTACCGGCTTCATTTCCCAGCGACCAGGTCACCACGGAAGGATGGTTCTTATCGCGCTCATACATACGCTGTATCCTTTCGAGATGCGGAATACGCCACTGCTTATCATTGGCAAACGTATAGGCGAGATCGTAGTAACGGCCGTGCGATTCGATATTTGCTTCATCTATCACGTACAATCCGTATTCATCACAAAGCTGCATCCAGTAAGGATCAGGAGGATAATGGGAATGCCTCACTGCATTTACATTGAGTTGCTTCATCATCTCCATATCTTTACGCATATCATCGTGTGTAAGTGTATGCCCCTGTGTAGCGTTGTGTTCATGCCGGTTCACACCTTTCAGGAACACACGTTTACCGTTGACGAGGAAGTTCCTGTCTCTGATCTCTACAGAACGGAAACCAACGCGTTGCGGTACCACTTCCAGCACTTGTCCGTTTTTATCTTTCAGCGTAATGAAAAGCGTGTAGAGATTTGGCGTTTCGGCCGACCAGGTTTGTACTGCCGGTATCTCCTTATTAAAGCTGACAGCTGTTTTATAATTGCCCAACACTTTCTGTACGCCGGGAGTAGTTTCGCTGTAAACAGTTTTCCCCGCAGGGTCGCGCAGCTCCACTGCTACCGCAAATGTATCAGGCTTGCTGTGGTTGGTATTTTTGTCGATGCGATAATTATCTACTTCCAGGTTCACCTGCAGCTGTCCGTTGGTATAGGTGTTATCCAGCGTAGAGACGACTTTCATATCGCGCACATCCAGTTTGGGAGTGGAATAGAGATACACCTCTCTTTCAATGCCCGACATGCGCCACATATCCTGGCATTCGAGATAAGAACCATCGCTCCAGCGGTATACCTGCAACGCGATGAGGTTTTCACCGGGTTTTACATATTTGGTAATGTCAAACTCAGCCGACAGTTTACTGTCTTCGCTATAGCCAACCTGCTGACCATTCACCCAGATAAAGAAAGCCGACTTCACAGCGCCCAGGTGAATGAATACCTGCCGCCCCTTCCAGTTGTCTGGTATATTGATTTTCTTTCTGTAAGACCCCACCGGATTATTATCTTCCGGAATATCAAAAGGAGGCCGGAGGTCGCCACCGGTTTTGGTACGGCCGGCAAATTCATATGGCTGATTTACATAGATGGGCAGGCCATAGCCATTTACTTCCCAGTTGGCGGGCACTTTGAAGTTGCCCCAGCTGGCATCATTGAAATCTGTTTTGTAGAAATCGAGCGGACGTTTACGGGGATCCTGTACCCAGTTAAATTTCCATTGGCCATTGAGCGACAGGAAAAAGGCAGACTGTTCCTTTTCACGTTTCTCTGCCAGCGGCATATTCTCAAAAGCAAAAGCAGATGCCCGCATCGGCATCCTGTTCACAGATACCACTTCCGGCGTCTGCAACTGGAAGGGTAATTGCTGCGCAAATCCCGGCAGGCTTGCTGTCGTGAGCGCCAACAATAATAATTTCTCTCTCATTGTTCCTCTGATATTAATAAATCTTATGCTAAGCCCTAAAGAAAAGGCTTTTTCTGCTAAATCTTCAAACATTACTGGAATATACTATAAAAGGCATTTTTTCTACATAAAGGGTTTCATTTCTATACCGGCGACCAGAAAATAAACATGGATTTTCTTACTTTGGCGGAAACCAATATCTCATGATCCGGAAGAAAGAAGGGTTCCAGGGCCAGCGGATGATCGTTATTCCACGAAATGTGTTAAACACCGTCTGCACAAAGGATGCAGCGCTTTCGCCGCTGTTCATTACCGACATCGGTTATTATCCCAAAGCTTTCTTTCATCACCGTAAAAGGGCTACGGGAGCCGATCAGCATATACTTATCTACTGCCAGGAAGGCAAAGGAACCATTGAATTAAAGAACGAATGCTATGACATAACAGCGGGCGATTGCTTTCTGCTGCCGCGCAAGGTGCCGCATGAATACCGTGCCGATGAAAACGATCCCTGGACGATCTACTGGGCGCATTTCCTGGGCAGCGGCGCAGATTCGCTGGTACAAACGGCCGTCAGGGAATGGAATGGCCACAAAGCTTTTCTGCCCTATTCTCCTGAACGCACACAGCAGTTTGATCGTATTTATCAGCAGCTGGAGAAAGGATACCGGCAGGAAAACCTGCTCTACTCCAACATGAACTTCTGGTCGTTCTTCTCGTCCTGCATTTATCCGGATTCGGCCCATGCAGGCAAGCAGCATCGGCACGATGCCATAGATGTAGCCATTGATTACATGAACCAGCATCTCGATAAGATGCTGACCCTGGAACAGATGGCGAAATCTGCCAATCTCTCCCAGTCTCATTTTTCCTGGCTGTTCAGGAATAATACAGGATTCTCTCCTATCGAGTATTTCAATCATTTGAAAGTGCAGAAAGCCTGTCAGTACCTGCTTTTCACCCCGTTACGTATCAAGGAAGTAGCCTCCAGACTGGGTATGGAAGACCCCTATTATTTCTCCAGAATGTTTGCTAAGGTAATGGGACTATCGCCTAATCAGTACCGGGAAAAGAAAGTGTAATCGTAAGATAATCCATCATAATCAGCATTTCATCTAGCAGGATTATCGGTTGTGCTGACTACTTTTACATCAGATGTCAATCAATTTCTAATGGGTCATTTTTCCACGATGAGGATAGCCGCTTTCCTCAGCTTATTTGCCGGAACAACCATGTTTTTTGGTGCCTGTGAATCGAACAAAAAAGTGGACTTTAGCGCTGAAGTCAAACCGATACTCAACAAACACTGCATCAGCTGTCATGGTGGCGTAAAGCAAAACGGCGGTTTTAGTGTACTCTTCAGGGAAGAAGCGCTGGGCAATACCAAGTCCGGCAAGCCCGCTATTATACCCGGTCATCCGGAGAAGAGCGAATTTATCCGCAGGCTTACCTGTAAGGATCCTAAAGAAAGGATGCCTCAAAAGGGCGAGCCTCTTACCACAGCGGAAGTAGACCTGCTCACCCGCTGGGTGAAACAGGGCGCCGAATGGGGTGAGCATTGGTCGTACGTACCACTCAAAGCCATTACTGTACCGGATATCAGCGTTGATAACGGAAACGATATCGACCGCTTCATACGAGCCAAACTGAAAAAAGAAGGGCTGAAACCTTCGCCGGAAGCCGATAAAATGACGCTGCTGCGCCGCGTAAGCATCGATCTTACCGGGCTTCCTCCTACGCCTGCTACCGCACAATGGTTCGCTGCCAGCAACGATCCGAAGGCATATGAAAAAGTAGTGGACAGCCTGCTGCAATCGCCCCATTTCGGAGAACGCTGGGCAGCGATGTGGCTCGACCTTGCCCGTTATTCTGATACCAAGGGATATGAAAGGGATCTTTCCCGCAGAATGTGGCGGTACCGCGACTGGGTGATAGATGCGTTCAACAACAACCTTCCATACGATAGCTTTGCCATAGACCAGCTGGCCGGCGATCTGCTGCCACAGCCTACAGATGCACAACTGGTGGCCACTGCGTTCAACCGTAATACCATGGAAAACGACGAAGGTGGTACGGTGGATGAAGAGTTCCGTACAGCAGCCGTGATGGACAGGGTGAGCACCACCATGGATGTATTCCAGGGTGTGACCATCGCCTGTGTGCAATGCCATAGCCATCCCTACGATCCGTTCAGGTTTGAGGATTATTACAAGTTGCTGGCATTTATGAATAACACCCGCGACGAAGACACCTACGCCGAACATCCTAAATTACGTTTATACGATAGCGTTAGTACGGCAGAAGTGCAGCAGATCAGCTCCTGGGTTGGCCAGTATGGCAACACGGCGCAACTGCACGATGTACAGCAGTTTCTCCGGGTACTGGAACCCAAAGTACATGCGCACGACTGCGACCAGTATGTGAACAGTACACTGGCAGATTCGAAGTTCCTCACCGGCAGGCCTAATGGTACAGCCAGATTGCCCAAACAACATCTTGATGGAAAAACAGCATTGTTGTTCAACTACTGGACAGGGAGTAAGGGCGGCACGCTGGAGTTCCGACTCGATAGTCTGAAAGGTGCTACCATAGCTACTTACCAGATAGAGCCAACGCAAGGATCGAAAGTTGCAGCCATACCGATGAAGGCAGTAGAAGGCACACACGACCTGTACATATTATTCCGCAATCCAACCATAAAACCGGAAGCGGATGTTTGTACAATAGAATGGTTTGCCTACAGGGATCCGTTGCCGGGTAAAGGGCAACCAGGGTATGATAAGATCAACAGTACCCTGATGACGGTGATCAATAAAAATCCCGAAGACATCCCGGTGATGATCGAAAACAACACCGCCATGGCCCGCACCACGCATGTGTTTGAGCGTGGCAACTGGCTCGTGAAAGGGAAAGTGGTTACACCGGATGTACCTCATTCCCTGAACCCATTCCCGGCTGGCGCACCGCGCAACCGGCTGGGGCTGGCGGAATGGCTCACTTCTACCGGTAATCCGCTTACAGCAAGGGTTATGGTTAACCGTTTCTGGGAACAGATATTTGGTACCGGTATAGTAGAAACACTGGAAGACTTTGGCACGCAGGGCTTCCCTCCTTCACACCAGGAGCTGCTGGATTATCTTTCCTGGAAATTCATGCACGACTATAAATGGCATATGAAGCCATTGCTCCGCGAGATAGTATTATCGGCCGCTTATAAGCAATCATCTGTTTCTTCTCCTGAGCTGGAAGCCAAAGATCCCGCTAACCGCCTGCTGGCGAGGGGGCCGCATTTCAGGCTCACTGCCGAAGAAGTAAGGGACCAGGCATTAACCATCAGTGGCCTGCTGAACAGAAATCTTCGCGGTCCCAGTGTGATGCCCTATCAGCCGGATAATATCTGGCAGACAGTATGGAGTGGCGAAACCTGGAAAAAGAACGACGATGGCAATCAGTATCGTCGCGCGTTATATGTCTTCCAGAGACGTACCAGTCCTTATCCCTCCATGCTCTCCTTCGATGGCAGCAGCCGGGAAGTATGCCTGCAACGCCGCATACGCACCAACACCCCGCTGCAGGCGCTGGTAACACTCAATGATCCTGCATATGTGGAAATGGCGCTGGCGCTGGCAACGCATATGCAGAAAAATGGCGGCAGCAATATTGATTCGTGTATACGTTGGGGTTATCAGGCTGCTATGTTCCAGTCTTTACCCGATAAAAAACTAAAAGTATTACAACATCTTTACCAGCAATCATTGCAGGACTTCCGGAAAAATCCGGGATCAGCCGGCAAGCTGGTGCACGGCGATCCTGCTGCACAGCAACACCTGGAACTGGCCGCCCTGCTGGTGGTAGCCAATGCAATTATGAACCTGGATGAATTCCTGACTAAATCCTGAGCAGTATGAACAAGTATGAAAAATTGATCAAAGAAGCGAACGAGGCGAAGTTGCGTTACCTTACCCGCCGGCACTTTCTGCTGGATTGTGTGACAGGACTGGGAGCCGCTGCACTGGGTTCTTTGCTGACCAGTTGTGGCAGCAGTTCCAAAAACATCCTCACCGATTTTGCAGGTAACCCGATGGCGCCCAAAGCACCTCATTTCCCTGCAAGGGCCAAAAGTGTTATCTATCTGCATATGGCCGGAGCGCCGTCGCAGCTGGAATTGTTCGACTACAAACCTGCTTTGGAAAAATTGCATAACCAGCTTTGTCCGCCTTCATTGCTGGAAGGAAAAAAATTTGCATTCATACAAGGCGTTCCAAAAATGCTGGGGCCTCAGGCAGTTTTCAAACAGCATGGAGAATCACGTGCATGGATCTCCGATCATCTTCCCCACTTCACCACTATGGCGGATGAAGTGAGCTTCCTGAAAGCAGTGCAAACCGACCAGTTCAACCACGGTCCGGCACAGTTGCTGATGCAAACCGGCAGCGCCAGACTCGGACGGCCCAGCATTGGCTCCTGGGTAACTTATGGCCTGGGGTCCGAAAACAGTAATCTCCCCGGCTTCGTAGTACTTACTTCCGGTGGCAAAACACCCGATGCCGGTAAAAGCGTGTGGGGAAGCGGTTTTCTGCCATCCGTATACCAGGGTGTGCAATGCCGTACCAAAGGAGATCCGGTATTGTTCCTCTCCGATCCGGATGGTATGAGCAGGGATCTTCGCAAAGCGTCTATTGATGCAATCAACGATATCAACAAAGAAGAATACGGCGCCTTCGGTGATCCGGAAACCTTATCCCGCATCTCACAGTACGAGCTGGCTTACAAAATGCAGGTCTCTGTGCCTGAGGTAATGGATATCAGCAAGGAGCCGGCTTACATCCATGAAATGTATGGTACGCAGCCAGGCAAAGAATCATTCGCCAACAACTGCCTGCTGGCACGCAAGCTGGTGGAAAAAGGAGTACGCTTCGTACAGCTGTACGACTGGGGCTGGGATGCGCATGGAACGGATGAAAGTCTTTCTATCGACTACGGCCTGCGCAACAAATGCCGGGAGATCGATCGTCCGGTCACCGCACTGCTGCAGGATCTGAAGCAACGCGGTTTGCTGGATGAAACCCTGGTGGTCTGGGGTGGTGAATTCGGCCGTACCCCAATGCAGGAAAACCGTAACGGAAAAGATATGCCTTTCATGGGCCGCGATCATCACGTAGAAGCCTTTACGATGTGGATGGCCGGAGCCGGTATCAAAAAAGGATACTCTTATGGAGAGACGGATGAAATAGGCTATGCCGCAGTAAAAGGGAAAGTTGCCATCAACGACATACATGCCACCATACTACAACAACTGGGCTTCGACCATGAGAAGCTGACTTACGAATTCCAGGGCCGGCCGTTCCGGCTGACCGATGTTGGCGGTAAAGTGATCACACCTATCTTAAGTTAAATATTACATGAACAGTAACAGGAGAAATTTTATCCGGCAATCCGCCATAATGAGTTCCGCATTCTGCCTTTCTTCACTGCCATCGTTTGCTGCACCGCCTGCCGGATCAGTACGCGCAGGATTCCGCCTGATTGTACTGGCTACGAATTGGGGATATACGAGAAGCATCAGCGAATTTTGCAAGGAAATAAAGCAGGCCGGTTATGACGGTCTGGAAATCTGGTGGCCTGCCGAAACAGCCGCCCAGGAGGAATTGTTTGCCGCACTGGAAAAATATGAGCTGCAGGTGGGCTATCTCTGTGCAGGCTACGATAGCGACTATACGAAACATGCACAGCAGTTCGAAACCATGCTGAAAGCCGCTACCAGCCATCATAAAATAAAACCGCTTTATATTAATTCTCACTCAGGCAGGGATTATTTCACTTTCGATCAGAACTGCGCGCTGATAGATCTTACTACGAAAATCTCAAAGCAATCGGGTGTTCCGATATACCATGAAACACACCGGTCGCGTATGCTGTTTGCCGCTCATATTGCCCGTCAGTTCATTGAAGCCAAACCGGAGCTGCGGCTGACGCTCGATATTTCCCATTGGTGCAATGTACATGAAAGCCTGCTGCAGGATCAATCTGCCACCGTTGCCAAAGCACTGGAACGTGCTTCGCATATACATGCCCGTATCGGGCATCCCGAAGGGCCGCAGGTGAATGATCCTCGCGCTCCGGAATGGACGGATGCCGTCAAAGCCCATTTCTCCTGGTGGGACCAGGTGGTGAAGTATCATCAGACCGCAGGAAAACCACTCACCTTCCTCACGGAATTTGGTCCGGTGGATTATCTGCCGGCTTTGCCCTATACGAGGCAGCCCGTCGCCAATCAATGGGATATCAATGTGTATATGATGAAACAACTTAAACAGCGTTACGGCCAATGATGAAATTATTGATTAGCACCGGCAGCTGGACGGCCTTCACCGGGCGTGCACATCCACTGCTGGTACATCTGCCCATTGGCATCCTGATCGTTGCATTGCTGATCATGTTACTGTCGCGTCGCGAAAAATGGCGTCACTGGCAAGCCGCTCTGCCTGCTATATTGCTGGCTGCAGTGATATCAGCCGTATTTACCTGTATCACCGGCTATTTGTTGTCGCTCGACGGTGGTTACGATGAAAAGCTGCTGCAAACGCATATGTATCTTGGGATAGGCGTTGCTGTTGTAAGCATCCTGCTTTATATACTGGAACGAAAACCAGGCCGGCATGTCCGTGCAAGTATGTTTGTGGCAGCCGGTATGCTGCTGCTCATCAGCGCTGCGGGGCATTATGGCGGTAGTCTTACCCACGGCGACGATTACCTGACAGCTGCTATGCCCGAAGGTTTGAAGAAGCTTACAGGCATTAAAACAACCGCTGCTAACCATGCCGCCTATACGAATATAGGAGATGCCCGCTTGTATGAAGATCTGGTACAACCGGTACTGATGAACCGTTGCTATGGCTGTCATAATGAGCAGAAACTGAAGGGTGGCCTGCGGCTGGAATCAGTAGCCCTGATACGGAAAGGCGGAGAACATGGGCCTGTACTGAAAGACAGCCTGCCGGAAGAGAGTGAGTTGTTTAAACGGTTATTGTTACCGGAAGATGACGAACACCGCATGCCTCCCAAAGGCAAACCTTCCCTCACTCCTGCTGAGCTGGAACTGCTGCATTGGTGGATAGCCCAGGGAGCCCCTACCGGTAAAACGGTGAAGGAGCTGAGTAAAACACCACGTGTGCTGGCTGTACTGGATGGTATGCAACCATCGGGAGCAATAGATAAAAACATATTTGTTCCGGAAGGAACCGTTACAAAAGCATCAGAAAAAAATATCAGTCCGCTGACGGCCAAAGGCATGAAAGTACTGCCGGTAGGCACTGGTAGTAATTACCTGCTGATAGATGGTATTAACGCCGGTTCGTTCAGTGACAGGGACATGCAGTTACTGCTTCCGCTGAAAGAACAGCTGATCTGGGCCGATTTGTCGGGCACAGCTGTTACCGACAGTGCATTTGCAGTGCTGGGGCAGCTGCACCAGCTCACCCGGCTGGATTTGCGGAATACAGCTATAAAAGGCGCCGGAATACAGGCATTGAATAAATGCAGCAGGCTGCGTTATCTCAACCTGGCGGGAACATCGCTGAAAGGAGATGCGCTGGCAGGTATCCGGCAAAACAAACAACTGGAGCAACTATATCTCTATGGAGCCAATATACCAGCCGTACAGATACAGCAATTGCAGCAGCAACTACCTAAGCTGAAGATAGACACTGGTGGTCATCTGCAACAACTGGCTTCTGATACGATGGTGTATCACAAAACCAACGGATAATCCTATTCATAATCCTGTGCCGCCAGGATGGTCCTGGCGGCAATTCTTTTGGCAAGATTCCGTGGCGCGAGCACTTTCATTTGTTCCCCAAAACCCAGGATCTCACGTTCCAGCTCAAAATTCAGTATCACTTTAATGGCAATAACAAGCTCGTTTGCTGTTTCTTTCACCACCACCTGTGAGTGATGCAGTGGTTTCGTAAGTACATAGGGAGCATGCTTTTTATCGATCTGTAGTACTACCTTATGTACCTGGTCTTTCTCCGTTCTGGTAACGCCTATCAGCTCACTGAAATACTGATCGAAGGGCATCCCTTCATATGCAATGAAAGGTTCTTTCGGCAGCTCCTGGATGCTTTGTATCCTGTCGAGCGCCATGGTCATGAGTTGTGGCCGGTGTTTGTTTCTTGTAATCAGGAACCAGCGGTTACGGTATTCTTTGAGCAGATACGGGTAACAAATATGTTCCTGGGCTGTATCGGCTTTAAACGATTTATAAGTCACCAGTAGCGTTTTCCTGCGGAGAGTAGCCTGGTATAACGGATTGATATAAGAAAGCCCCTGCAATTGCTGGTTGCTTTCAAACTGAATGCAGTTAAGATGGCTGTCGGCCGATTTATAGAGATTGTTTTCCAGCCGGGCAATCATATCGCTCATATCATCAAAGTAACTGAAGCCGTTGAGCTGTTTCAATACGGCTACGATTTCCTTCATTTTTTCCAGGTCGGCGTCGTTCACGGGGGCGCTGGCGATGGTGAAGGCGGGGTCGCTGTAAGTGTAATATTTGCGGTCTTTCACGATGATGGGGGCATTGTATCCCAGTTTATCGCTGCGCATTAACTGTATATCCGCCTGTATGGTACGCCGGCTTACTCCGGATGTAATTCCTTCTAGATCGTACAACACTTCGGCAACTTTTTCAATGAGATCTTCCAGCGTCCACTTACGATAGCGGTTACGCAAACAATCATCGATGGCTTTATACCGGATCAGGGCAAGTTTATTGATGGACATACTGCGAATTTATACAAAGATAGAAATGGTGTGCGCATTCTATTTGCGCACTTTGGCAGACTGATATTATTTTAAGAATATATTATATTGATTATCAAATAGTTGAAATAATTTTCTAAAAAACTTTTTACTACGCAGTTCCACTGCGCACTTATGCTTGCATCTTTGTGTTGTCAACAGCGGTCAAACAGATGTTACTTCAACGTATCTAACTACCTTACATCTGTCATCATCGTGTAGGACGGCAAAGCAGTAGTTGAATGGTAAAACACCGTTATTAAGTGCTGAGATAACCTGATGGTCAATTAGAACTTATTCCGGAGGGAAACGGTGGTGCTGGTTCGAATCCGGCCTGCTTTACAAGACCGAGGTCAATTGTTGCTTACTTCGTTTTTGGGAACAGCAACAAAATTATCTGGTTATTAAAATGAAATAATATGAACTCCTTACTGAAAGTTGGATTACGACAGAAAGCTATTTTTATTCCGGAAAATGCCCAATCAGCTGAACAGGAATACATCACGCCTGCTACAGGATTGCTGGTAGCCAATCTGGCAAAGCTGGGCTTTGGGGTAACAGAAGAGCTGTTACAATCGCTGAACCGTACCACTCCTGCTTATCAGGCTACAATCCTGGAAGCTTTCAGGGAAGTAATGGGAGTAGATAATAACTGGGCGCCATTGGTAAAAAACTGGTCTGTTCCCGTAAACACCAACTGGACGGATCACCTGGTTACCTGGCTGACAAATATATTTCAGGGAGATGGCGTTACGCTTCGTTGCGGCCATATTATTCCTCCGGACACTTTTCCGCTGGAAAGATACAATGGCTGCCCTTTCTGCGGCACTCCGTTTGAAACCAGCGGTATTATCAATTTTCAGCAGGGAAGTAAAATAAAAATCCTGGAGCTGTGGACAACTGAACATGCTGCTGCTTACCTGGAAGGTCTGTTACGTTCCAAAACTGCGCTGGATGCCACTCAGGCCGAAAACCTGAAGTCTCTGCTGGCGGTGCTGCCGTTACCGGATGTAAAACCGGCCATGAAGGAAACGCTGATGGCCGTGATAGATGAGCTGATAGCAGGAAACGAAGATGCTAAAGCTGCTGAACTGTTTTCAACGCCTACGGATATACTCCGTTACCTCTGGTATAAACACACCGGGTTCCTTCAGCTGATCAGACCTAAAACCATTGTTGCCCGCAAAACAAAAAACGATATCCATTTCCGGGTGGCTAAAGGCGGTGGCGCGCAGAAAATGCTACAGCTGAAAACGGAGCTGAAACTGAAATACAGCCGCCACCAGGGCATTATGGTGGCCCGCTGGCTGAATAACCTTCCAATGGAAGCTGCTGCGATGTGCGAGATCATGCATCCGCACCGCAACATGTGGGTACGCTTCATTCGCGCGCTCCGTTTGGCGGAATTTAGTCGCCGTGAAGGGCTTGAGCACCTCCGGGAAATGATGGATAAATTCTATCGCCAGGATTATACTGTATGGCAGGGAACTGTAAACCATTTCCGCCTGCGGAATGATGCCGCTAACACCCTGTTGTTGTTACAACAGCGCCCGGGATTATTTGCGCGTTCACTCTTCGCCAATATGCTGTGGTTCGGGCATGAGCCGGTGATCGCGGCATTCGCGGAAGTGGCGGGTAAAGTACCCGCGCGGCTGATTTTAACCTTGCAGATGTATGCCGGATATTATTTCGACAAAACGACTACCCGTGCCGTAAAACCGCTGGGAGGCGTTGGTAAAAGCGTTGCTGCCAACCGGCTGGTAACCATGTACGATGATAACCAGCTGCGCGAAATGCAGGATGCCGTAACTAATCTTTGTATAGGTGTCGTACAGCAACGCTTTGCGGCTGTTCCTACCGGTGCCCGTACCATCTACATCGCTCCGGAGCTGCATAAGATCCCACTGGCGATCGGCGACCGTGGCGAACAGGTACAAGACCTGCCGGGCGCACTGATGGGAACCCGCTTCAAATTAGCAGGCGATGAGATCACCCTCTTCATGCAATGGGGAAAGGGAATGCCGGCTCAACACCTGGATATGGATCTGAGTTGCTTTATCGCTTACGACAAGCATAAAGACTATTGCTCCTATTCCCGGCTGAACACCACCGGCTGCCTGCATAGTGGAGATATACGCTCCATCCCTGACCAGGTGGGTACTGCCGAATATATCCGGTTAAACGTTGCCCAACTGGCTGCAGCCGGCGCACGGTATGTCACCTTCACCTGCAATGCGTACAGCCAGGGAGCTATTGCCATGAACCTGACCCTCGGATGGATGGACAGCAAAAACAAGATCACCATCGATGAAAAAACAGGAGTGGCGTACGATCCTTCCTGTGTAGACCATATGGTACGCGTTACCGGCGGGCTTGCAAAAGGACTCGTATTCGGTATACTGGACGTTGCCGCCCGGGAGATCATCTGGCTGGAAATGAGTTTCGATGGTCAGATCATACAAAACCTGGACCTGGCAAATGTCAAATCCATCCTGAAAAAACTGAACAGCAAATTAAGCATCGGTGCACTCCTGGAGGCCAAAGCCCGCACTCAGCACCTGCAAGTGGTCAGCGAGGCGGAAGCAGATGAAGTATATACATTACAATGGGCGTTAAATACTGCCGCCGTGACACAGCTACTCGTTGATTAAACAACGGGTAGCGGCCCTCCCGGCCTGCCTTCCATCTGCCTGATAATATTATTTACTTCCGTTTCTGTGGCCCGTAATTTCTGTTGGCAGAATTCAATAAGTATAGCTGCCCGCTTTACCTTCTCTGCCAGCAGGTCTACAGAAACAGCTTCATTCTCTATCTCTCCGGCTATCTGCTGCAATTCGTTATAAGCCGCTTCATATGTCAGTTCCTCGTTCATCGTTGGTTGTTTTTTTATTGATGGTTGTATCCAAAAACGCATCCTGCATGATTACCCTGATTTCCTGGCCGGGCTCCAGCGTTTCCGCACTGCCTATAATACGTCCGTTTTGAGAGATCATGGCAAATCCCCGCTTCAGGATGTTGTCAGGGCTCATCAACCGGAATAATGATTCGTAGTGAGTGAGTTGTCCTCTTTTGCTCTGTACGAACAGGCGGCAGAACGAACGCAATGTACCGGTGACGTTTTCCAGATCGTTCAGCCGGTTGGATACCAATATCCTTGGCGTAGACAGTACTGCATTAGACGCCGCCAGTAATTCCCGGTGGCGATGCAACAGAATATCCCGCGACGTATGCGCCACCACATTGTTGCAGGCATGGAGTGTATCCTTGTGGCTGGCCAGCAACGTTCTGGATTGATTAATGATATTACTGTTGAGATACGACAGCAACTGAAAATTTCTTGAAAGCAGTTGCTGGGACCGGATTACAATATTCTGCTGCATATTGATTACGGCCTCCTCAAACGTCCGGTTATGCGCAATGATCAGCTCTGCAGCCTTTGTCGGCGTTTTGGTAGCCGTATGCGCCATCATATCGGTAATGGTTTCGTTCTTCTGGTGACCTATGCCTGTGATTACCGGTATAGGAAACTTCGCTACGGCTCTGCCCAGGATAAAGGTATCGAAAATAAGAAAGTCGGTTTGTGCACCGCCACCACGGATGATCACCACCGCATCATAAGGCTTGCCACTTTGAAAGATGTCGATCAGGCGTTGTTGCACCAGCTCCGCTTTGGTTTCGCCCTGCACTACCGTAAAGTATTTATCTACCGTAAACTTATAACCAAAATGATTATGCTCCAGCGTATGCAGGAAATCCTGGTAACCGGCGGAATTCCCGGAAGTCACCACAGCCAGTTGCTGAATCACCCGGCCTAATTTGAGCTGATTGTTCCGGGTGATATACCGGTCACCCGAACGCTGGATAAAATCTGCGCACTCCGTGGTTAACCTTAGCAGGGTCTGTTGCTTCTGCTGTTCCAGCATTCCCACTGTAAAACTGGTATCAATGTCCTGCAGCGTGATCTGTAATCCATGTACCTGGTGATAACCAACGGTTACCTTAATGAGCACATGTATATCGTTCCGGAACTGTTGTCCTGTAACGGTTTCAAACTCCTTTATCCGCAGCGCGCCTGCTCCCCAGGCTACCGCAGCCACCCGTGCCACTATGCCACCGGCATATTCATCTTTCTCCACCAGGTCGAAATAATGATATCCTTTCTGCTGGTAAAAAGAATGATTGGTGATATCTGCCACTACCCAATAGGTCTGCTCAGCAAACGCCTGATGCAAGGTTTGCTGGATCTTCCCTGTAAGGGCAGATAGCTTTATGAAAGATATTCCGTTCATTGTGAATAGTAAAGATAAGCAAAACGTTCCTTTCCTGTTTTTTGCCGGGGGCAGTGAAATTACTGTTAATAAAGGAGAATAATGTATAAGTAAGCAAGAATGCAGGCCATTTTAGTAACATACACTTAATAAATCGCTTATCTTGTTTTATATATTTTTGCGCAATGAGAGAAAATGAGCAGATAAAAATGCTTTTTGACAGGGTTTGCCATGACAACAGCACGCAGGCATACAGTGAGTTATATGTTGCTCTCTGCACCCGCCTGATACATTTTTCTGCATCCATTGTGTCTTCATTTCATCTGGCAGAAGAGATTGTGTCGGATGTATTTATTTCCCTATGGGAAAAGCGAAACCGCCTGACGCATGTACATAATCCTTTAGTATATCTTTACGTTAGCACCAAAAATCTTTCTCTCAATACACGGCAGCAACAGAAAAGACATCAGCACCATTCTCTGGAAATGCTCAATACCGATATGCTGGTTATCGCGCCGGAAGCGGAAAGCGGCATGGTCACTGCCGAGGTTTCCCAGAAAATTGAAAGAGCGATCCGCAGTCTGCCCGATCGCTGCCAGCTCATTTTTCGCCTCGTTAAACAAGACCGCCTCAGCTACCGGGAAGTAGCTGAACTCCTCAATATTTCCGCTAAAACAGTGGATGCGCAGCTGACCATTGCTGTTAAGAAAATATCCCGGGCTATTCGTTTCGATCTCTCGGATGAAACAGTACAAAGTTACCTTCGCCTCGATTCCTGATTTTTTTTTGATTTCCTTTAGGGAGTTTTCAAAACTTTTCCGGTCCTTCTTTCAGAGGCGGAATAAATTTACTACTCACAGGTAAAAGGATACCTGCATTATTCGGCCCTGATACTATGGATCGCGAAAAACTTTATACACTGCTGGCCCGGGAAATGGCCGGCGAACTGACGGAAAAAGAAACCGTTGCCTTGCAGCAGCTCTTGCAGCAGTACCCTGATGCCAGCTATATCCGGGAAGTATTTTCGCAGGACTGGAAATCGTCGGGAAAACAATATACACCGCTCCAGCCACAGCAACTACTGGAGAAACACCTGCTGCGTATGCAGGAACTGCCCGACCACAGGTTAACGGGTAGCCCGTCGTTACGCACCCGAAGCTACCGGACATTATATATAGGCCTTGCCGCCAGTGCTTTGATACTCATTGCTGCAGCTGGTTTCTGGTGGTCCCGGAAACCAATAAAAAAAACTGCCATCCCGCTGGCACAGATGGTGACGGAAAAACGCATGCGGTCGCAGGTGGTGCTGCCTGATGGCTCCAGGGTCTGGCTGAATGCAGGCAGTAAACTCAGCTATCCCAGGGAATTTGCTCCCAGGGCCCCCCGGCAGGTAAGTCTGGAAGGAGAAGCTTTTTTCGATGTAAAAACAGACGCCCAACGGCCTTTCCAGGTGCAAACGCGTACCTTCCATATCCGCGTGTTGGGAACATCGTTTAATGTTCGCGCTTATCCGCAGGAAGACAGTGCAGTTACGTCTCTCGTACAGGGAGCTGTAGAAGTAGTGCTCACCGATGCCGGTAACCAGGTGGTAGCGCTCAAACCTAATGAAAAGCTGACCATTCCGGTGCACAGTACTGTTGCCACCGAAGAAAAAGCCGTTGCCAGCGCTGCTCCTGTGGTCATCTATAAAAGTAAACTCGCTCCAGTCAGGAATAATATTATTCCGGAAACAGCCTGGGTACAGAATAAGCTCGCATTTAAACACCTGGAACTGGAGAAAGTCGCCATCATGCTGGAACAATGGTATGGAGTGGAAATTGGCTTTAAAAATAACAGTAAAAAACAGCTATACTTTACCGGAGTTTTTGAAACGGAAAATGTCGAACAGGTGCTGAACGCCCTGGAAACGACCTTATCATTTACCTGGTCGCGCGATGCTTCGGGTAAAATCTGGATACGCTAAGTACACTAAATACACTAAGATTTCTGATCACTCGTAAATTCATTCTTTTCACTTGTAAATATTGAAAACAACAAAGTAAACAAACACTGATTTATTAAGATCTGAATGCACGCTTTTAGCCGTAAAAAAACGGGAAATGTTCGCACCATTCCCCGTCATATATCGGTTAACAGTATTGTATTGGCCTAATGTTCCATCAACAATTTATTAACCAACAAAACAAATGTATGAAAAAAACTACAGTGGGCAATTGGCTTCCACCTGGTCGGAAGCTGTATAAACTGTTAATTTTTATGAAGATCTCCATGTTGCTTGTCACGCTGGCGTGTTTACACGTAAGCGCCAAGGTGCACTCACAGTCTACGATTACATTGAAGATACCGCAAATGGCGCTGGATAAAGCGTTGACATTGCTGGAAAAAAACAGCCCGTACCGGTTTGTTTATAACGATGATAACTTACCACTTAACCGTAAAGTTTCGCTGGATGCCCATGATATGAGCATCGATCAGGCACTGACCTTATTGCTGAGCAACAGTGCCCTGCAATTCCGCAAGATGTCGGATAAACTGATCGTCATTGCGCCTGCAGCGGTGGTGGATAAAGACAACCTGGTGAAAGGCCGCGTGGTAAATACCAGCGGAGAGGCACTTCCGGGTGTAACCATCCGGTTAAAAAATACTTCCATCGGTGTTACTACAGATGCAGATGGAAAATTTGAATTAAAAGTACCGCAAGATGCCATCCTGACTGTTACCTACGTAGGATACGATCAGCAGGAAGTTTCCCTGGGCGGCCGCGAAACACTGACCGTTACAATGGAGCCGTCCAAGAACTCCATGGATGAAGTAATTGTGGTAGGTTATGGTACACAGAAGAAAATTAATGTTACCGGTGCTGTTGACCAGATCTCCGGCAAACAACTCGCATCCCGCCCTATTGCCAATGTGATGCAGGGTTTACAGGGCCTGAGCCCCGGACTGAATATCAGTTATCCTGGTGGCCGTCCTGGACAAACACCCAATATCAATATCCGTGGTATTGCCTCCATCAACGCCGGCTCCGGCACTAATACCGGTTACCAGACTCCGCTCATCATTATCGACGGTGTTTCTTCCACCGCGGAAGACCTGATCCGTCTTAATCCTTCAGACATCGCTACCATTTCTGTACTCAGGGATGCTGCTTCTGCCGCTATTTACGGTGCCCGTGCATCATTCGGCGTGATACTCATCACCACTAAAGATGGTGCTGCCGGCGGTAAACAGATGGTGAGCTACAGCAATTATTTTGCACAATCGCGCCGCACCGTGATGCCTACGGCCGTTACCGATCCATATATCTATTCCCGCGTATTGGCAACATCCACCCACAATACGCCCTGGGATTACGTTAGCTTTTCCGACGAATACTACAAATGGGCTAAGGAAAGATCAGATAATCCTTCTCTCCCGGATACGCGTATAGATCCCAGCGATCCTACCAGATGGGCCTACATGGGCAGCAATAACTGGAACAATTACTTCTTCAGTAAAAGCAACTTTTCCCAATACCATACTATCTCATTAAGCGGCAGCGCAGAAACGGCCAAAAAAATGCCTATCAGCTACCTGCTCTCTGCAGATTATACAAAAGAAAACGGGTTGAATAAACTGGCAAAAGATGATTGGGACAGATATGGCATTCGCTCAAAGATTAACCTGAAGCCACTCAGCTGGCTGCAGGTAGATAATAACCTGAGCATTTACCAGACTAAAACAGATGCTCCGGCGTTCAATATCACCGACGTTTACTACCTGCAACCTACCCAGGTGGCAGTAAACCCGGATGGCACCTGGGCTAATACAGGAGCCGGCCGGCTGGCAGCCTCCCTTGCGGATGGCGGCAGAAACACCACTACCCGCTTTGGCCTGCAGGATATGATCAGAGGCGTTGCTTCCTTCCTGAACAATGACCTCCAGGTTACCGGAGATGCCAGTTTCAAAAGAGAATTATGGAAATATCATACTGATCAGAAAAAATACAAAATTGGTTATGGCCCTAACGACGTTCGCCTCGAAGGCCCCAACGGCTCCGTAACGGAAAATAATATGGCTATTACCCATGATGTTTTTGACCTGTATGCGAACTACCATAAAATACTGGGCCATGACCACAGCATCACACTGCTGGCTGGTTACAACCAGGAGAATTATGAAGAACACCTCGTTAATGCAAGCCAGCAAAAGCTGATCTCCTCTTCTCTTCCTTTCCTGTCGCTCACCAGTGGTGATGCCAGTGTAAGCGCTGTTTACAATTCCTACGCTATCAGAAGTTTCTTTGGCAGGATCAACTATACCTTCAAAGACCGATATATCCTGGAGCTGAATGGTCGCTACGACGGTTCTTCCCGTTTCCCTGCCATTAAACGCTGGGGCTTATTCCCCTCTGTATCCGGTGCCTGGATCGCCAGCGAGGAAAACTTTATGCGCAGTCTTTCTTCCGTATTGTCAGTGCTGAAATTCAGGGCCTCCTACGGCAGCCTGGGTAACCAGAATGTAAACTATTACGGCTACCAGCAAACACTGCCCACAGATAAATCAAATTACCTGATAGATGGTAACTTCAAACAGACTATCATCAAAAGCGCGCCTCCGTTAAAAGTAGACCCTGCCAACTACACCTGGGAAAAAGTAACCACTACCAACGTAGGTACTGATATCGGCTTCCTTCAGAATAAGCTCCAGGGCAGCTTCGATTACTTCATCCGCAATACCACGGGTATGCTTGCCCCGGTTGAAGAGCTTCCCGGCGTATTGGGCACCAGCGCCCCCATGCAAAACGCTGCCGACCTGAGCACACGCGGATGGGAACTGATGCTGGGCTACCGGAGTGAAATCAATACCGGTTCTAAACCTTTGTCATTCGGCATCAAAGCTACCCTCTCCGACGACAGAAGCAAAATTACCCGGTATAAAAACGAGCAACAATTATTCAGCAGTAAATACTGGACCGGTAAAACACTCGGAGAAATCTGGGGACTAACCAACGACGGCTACTTCAAGAGCAAGGATGAAGTCAATAAGCTGAATGAGTCTGCCATTGTGCCCTGGGGCGCATTGGAGATCGTAGAAGGATGGCCTAAGTATAAAGACCTGGACGGCAACGGTAAAATAGAAACCGGGATCTCCGCCAAAAATCCGGGGGATCTCAAAGTGATCGGAAACACAACACCACGCTACCGTTTCGGCATTAATCTCGATATGAACTGGAACGGATTCGACCTCGCGGTGTTTATGCAGGGAATAGGTAAAATGGATTATTATCCGCATCACTACCTCTTCTGGGGGCCATTCCAGCAACCATACGCCAACATTTACCCCTGGAACCTGGATTTCTACAGGGCTACTGCGGATAATGAAGCTACCCGTGCACAACACAGCGCCTCTTATATTAAAGCCGGACTTGCTGATGCCAACACCAATTCTTATTACCCGGTATTGCAATCCTGGCTGGCAGATAATAACAACGGAAAAGGGTTGGATATTCCGCAAACTAAATACCTGCTGAACGCCGCCTACCTGCGTATCAAGAACGTTACGCTGGGATATACGCTTCCGGCATCACTGACCCGCCGTTATCATATTAACCGCCTGCGTATCTATGTCAGCGGAGAAAACCTCTTCGAGTTTTCTGCCATCAAAAAATACGTAGATCCGGAATCTATCATCGATGGTTATGGATGGGCTTATCCATACCAGCGGAAATATGCAATAGGACTGAATCTTGACTTGTAAGCCAGACCATAAAACCATCTGACATGAAAAAAATTACTTATTATATCCTGGCCGGAATGCTGATCGTCAGCTCCGCCTGTAAGAAAGACTTCCTGGATCGCTATTCGCAGACCACCATTTCTCCTGAGCTGTTCTTCAAATCAGAAGAGGACCTGAGCCTGTATGTAAACGGATTGCTCAGTTTGCCCGGTACCGGTAGTTACCTGGGAGATCAGAACAGTGACAACTCCGCCACCACCGGCAACATGGAAATTAAAAACATTATGACGGGCACCCCCAGCTCCCAGAGTATCACCTCTGGCTGGGACTGGGGCAGGCTGAGGGATATCAATTACTTTCTCGACAACTGTGGTAAAACCCCGGTAACACAGGACGTAAAAGATCACTACGCCGGAGTGGCAAGGTTTTACAGGGCACGTTTCTATTTCGATAAAATACTCCGTTACTCCGATGTTCCCTGGTATGGCAGGGCGCTCAATCCCAGCGATCCGGAACTGTTTAAAGGACGGGATCCGAGGGCAATGGTAGTAGACAGCATCATGGCCGACCTTTCCTTCGCCGCACAGCATGTAAGGGCCAAAGTGCCAACAGGCACACCCGGGCTGTGGGCCGCCAAAATGCTGTATGCCCGGTTTGCCCTGTTTGAAGGTACTTTCCGCAAGTATCACCCTGAGCTAAATCTTGCTGCCACCGCCGCACGGTTTCTCGACAGCGCCCGCGCACAGGCGCAGGATATCATGAACTCTGGCAACTTCGCCATCTATAACACCGGCAAGCCCGATCAGGATTATGCAACCCTGTTCTCCAGCCAGGATCTGCTTCAGAACAAAGAAGTGATCCTTACCTGTCCATTCGATCTGAACAAAGGTTTGAGTGGCAACGTAAACGGTACGGTATTCGGCGACTATGAGCAATCTCCGTCGCACGACCTGGTGCAGACCTACCTGATGAAAGACGGCAGCCGTTTCACCGATGTTCCGGGCTACGACAAAATGATCTTCGTTCAGGAATTCGCCAACCGCGATCCGCGTATGGCGCAAACACTGGCAGGACCGGGCTTTGTGAGAGCCGGAGATACCAAACCTTATATACAGCGCCTGAACAAGAATTTCAGCGGCTACCATCAGTTGAAAGGATATATCAACAGCACCGATGCGGTGGTTACCGGAAGTGCCGACTTCCCGGTATACCGCTATGCAGAAGCACTCCTCACCTATGCTGAGGCAAAAGCGGAAATGAACACGCTCACACAGAGTGACCTCGATAAATCCATCAACCTGCTGCGTGCCCGCGCTGGCATGCCATCATTGAACCTCGGCGTAGCCCTTGCCAATCCTGATCCGGTGCTGGCTGCCCAATACCCGGATGTTACCGATGCGATGAAAGGTGCTATCCTGGAAATACGCAGGGAAAGAAGGGTAGAATATGCGCTCGAAGGCTACCGCTTCGCCGACCTGATGAGGTGGCACGCCGGCAAACTGCTGGAAAATATTCCCGAAGGCATGTTCTTCCCGGGATTGGGGAAATACGATATGACCGGCGATGGAATTGAAGATATCATTCTCATCGACAAAGGGCAGGATATACCAACAGACGACAAGAAAGAAAAGAACTCATTGGGCGTTATACTGGTATACTATAAAGCTGGAAACTTCGGCGACAACGTCACCGTATACCTGAGAAATGGTAACGCTGGCGGCACGTTGGTAACGGAAACCACTAAACGTACTTTCAAGGAACCGCAATACTATTACTGCCCCATTCCTTATACGCAAGTGGCGCTCAATCCGAAACTGACGCAAATATTCGGCTGGCAATAAATAACATCTATGAATAGAAGAGACATCCTGAAACAAGGAGGCCTCATGGCTGCCGGTACCCTGCTGGGACCGGCAGCCTTAAAGGCAGCGAACAATGGGAAAAAGGGCCCGGTGCTCACGATAGCACATATAACGGATGTGCATATACGGGAAGACCTGGATGCACCGGCACGTTTTAAGAAATGCCTGGAAGAAATCAAAAAGAAAAAGATTGATTTCTTTCTCAATGGAGGCGACGCTATCTTCGATGCCTCTTACGATAACGTGAAGCGCGAAAGAGTTACCCAGCTATGGGGTGTATGGGATGACTGTATCAGCGGGCTGAAATCTTACGACATCTACAGCTGTATCGGCAATCACGATATCTGGTGGAAAGCTCCTTCCAAAGACGATAGCATGTACGGTAAAGACTACGTCGTGAAACGGCTGAATATTCCGCACCGCTACTACAGCTTCAACCGCAAGGGCTGGCATTTTATCATCCTCGACGGCAACAACGAAAACGTGTCGCTGGATGAAGAACAGTATAAATGGCTGGAGCAGGATCTGCAACAATTACCAGCGGGCACTCCCACACTGTTAATGTCGCACTACCCCATCCTTGGCATTACTCCCGTGTTGGTAGGCGGCGGCCACAGCGATCACCAGAAACTGAAATCACTCTTCTATCAACACCGCGATAAAGTTAAGATATGTCTTAGCGGCCATAATCATCTGTCAGACAACGCCGTTTATAACGATGTGCGCTATTGCTGTAATGGCGCTATGAGTGGCTACTGGTGGGGAAAAGGAGATAAGGAGTCTGCAGGAGAAGGATATTATCTCGAAACACCTCCCGGCTATGCTATTCTGAAGTTATATGAAGATGGAAAGGTGGAGAATGAGTATATAAAACATAACTATTAGTCTTTAGAGAAATGCAGCGGAGATATCATTATCTTCGTTGCATTTTTAAAAAATTAATTGCTACTGTTTCATCTTTCCGGGAGTTAAACCAAACTTTTTTCTGAAAGCTGTGCTGAAATTATTAGGACTGTTATAGCCCAGCACATATGCCACTTCACTCACCTGCATTCCCTCATCCAGCAACATTCTCCGGGCTTTCTCCATTTTCAGATCCTGTATATATCCAAACACGGTTTCTCCAAAAACCTCTTTAAATCCTTTCTTCAGCTTGAATGTGTTAAGGCCCGCTTTTTTGCTAAGACCTATCAGGGAATAATCAGCGATAGGATCTTTGTCTATCATCTCCTTCACAAAATATATCTTATCTACATCAGCAGAAAAGTCAGACAGAAAATTACATCCGCTTCGTCCGGACCGTTCTTCAAGTACCTCTGTCTGCAACAGGAAAAGCTCCATAATTCTGGCTTCCAGGAATATTTTTTTGTAGTAGCCGGTACGCTTGCAATAAATAATATCACTCAGTACCGACAGCATTTGAGGGGTAATGCCTGCATGCCTTTGGTCCGCGGCCATCATTTTTTTGCGGGCGATATGATCCAGCACAGTATTATGCAACGCGGATTGCTCATGCATGATGGATTCAAAATATTCCTTCCTGAAAAGTATCTCCAGCATAGCCACCGGCTCATTGGATACCTGGTAGTCGTAATTGGTGATACTATTAGCCGGCACGGCAAACAGGTTATGCTGCAACTGATCAAACGTACTGAGATGCCTTAATACAGGACTTTTCGCAGCAAGCCGGCCGCTGAGGGAAAAATGCATTTCCACAAAATCATCCGGCGAAACAAGATCCACCCGCATAGTCTGTAATGCAGACACCTGGCTGTAATGCACATCAATTCCGTCAAGTGAGGTATAAGAACCATTGCCGGCCCATCCATCTTCCGGCTTCATGGTATAATATTGTTCCTTCATCCCTTTCGTATGGCCGGTTTCAGCCAGGATCCCGTACTTTTCCAATGTGGTTGCATACATAGTTCTTCCTTTACGATCCTCAAAGATCGGTATTCTTCCGAAAAAATACTCCCTGCATACCTTTTAATCCCTTCTTCAAACTATTTCCCGTTGCCCCTGCTTCAACTTTGCTGTCTAAATCAACAAAGATGCACACAGCCTCCATGACTGAATACGGCTACAGAAGGGTGATTATTACACTGGTGGCCATGCTTTGCTCTATACTTGAACTACTGGATACTACTATCGTGAATGTGGCGCTGAATGATCTGCAGGGCAACCTGGGCGCAACATTATCAGAAGTCAGCTGGGTAGTAACCGCTTATGGTATCGGCAATGTGATCATTATACCAATGACCAGCTGGTTATCCCGGCAGTTTGGGCGACGGAATTATTTCGCCGGCTCCATCCTCATCTTCACCATATGCTCGCTGCTATGTGGCCAGGCCAATAGCATCTGGACACTTGCCGCCTTCCGCTTTTTCCAGGGTATGGGTGGTGGCGCACTGCTGGCTACTTCTCAGACCATTATTACCGAATCATATCCCATCGAAAAAAGAGGACAGGCACACGCTATCTACATGATGGGCGTCATTATTGGTCCGGCGATGGGCCCGCTGATCGGTGGCTATATCATCGACAACTACAGCTGGCCTTATATCTTTTATATCAATATTCCGCTTGGCATTTTAGCGGCTTTACTGACCCTGCAATTTGTACGCTCACCGCAATATGGCAATAAGATGTCCGCCAAACAGGTCGACTGGCTGGGCATCCTGTTGCTCGCGGCTGCAGTAGGCGCGTTGCAGTTTGTGCTGGAGAAGGGACAGGAAGAAGACTGGTTTAGCAGCCACCTCATTACGATATTATCGGTGGTAGCGGGTATGGGCATATTTTTCTTCATCTGGCGTGAGTGGACATATGATCATCCTATTGTAGCACTGCGGGTATTAAAGAATGGCACGCTGGCAGCAGGCACTTTATTCTCTTTCATTTATGGCTTTGGCTCCTATGGCTCTACGTTTATTGTGCCGCTGTTCACCCAGTCGCAACTGGGGTGGCCCGCTACGGATGCCGGTTTGCTGGTATGCGTTACTTCATTATCGAGCCTGTTGATTTTCCCGCTTACCACCCGATTGTTAAAATCTGGTATCCGGCCGCAGTATGTGATGTTTGCCGGCATGATACTTTTCTTCGGCAACTGCTACATGAGTTCCCGGATACTTACGCCCGATACCGGTTTCAACGTATTCTTCTTCGTGCTGGTATTCCGGTATTTCGGATTGAATATGATACTGCTCTCTGTGAGCGCTATTGCCTTCTCTACATTAAAGACACATGAAATTGCGGAGGGCGCGGCATTCACCGGCATGTTACGACAACTGGGCGGTTCTTTTGGCATTGCTATCATCACCACCTATATCACCCAACGCAATGCTTTGCATCGTACAGATCTTGTCAGTCATCTGAATCTGGCTGATCCCGTAGTATCTGGCCGGCTGCATAGTATGCACACGTCCTTTTTATCCAAAGGATTCACACAAGATATGGCATGGAAAAATAGTTATAAACTAATGGATAACGTCGTGAATAAACAAGCTACGCTGCTATCTTACATGGACGTATATACGACTATAGGTTTATTATTTCTGGTATGCGCTCCGTTTGTGTTACTGATAAAGAACAGAAAGAAAGCAATAGTGGCAGATGTACATTGATTTTAAAAACAACAGCAGCATACTAAACGTCAACGGCTAAACGCTGCCAGCTCGCCCGCATCGAACACCCACTCCGGCGTTACCATCTTCCCGGTAAATCCTGCGGCATACCAGGGGCTGGCAGCAGCAGGATTCTTTAATACATGTATATCCTGCGCCGGCATATAGCTCTGCGCCAGCAGGAAAATCCGTTGTCCGGCTGCATTCTGAGCTACATCCACCACGGTTACTGCATGGCCGGGGGCTCCTCCCCTGATAAATACATTGCCGGGAGTTATATTGCGTGTATCCTTTACCGGTAGTAGTTCCCTGCTGAGCGACAACGTGCCGGCCCAACTGAAAACAGTTTCAAGATAAGCCGCAAAACAGGCACTGTTGCTGCATGGAGTGGCTGCTTTCACTTTCGCCAGGTGTTGGCCCTTGAGGCGAAAACGGTATCCCTGCATCCAGCTGCGGTAATCCATCAATGAACCGTCGGTTGCATGAAAGGCGATCTTATCGTAGGCGCCGGAGTCGTACAGGTATTCGGCGCGCAAACGTATTACCGCATCTGCACATTGTTGCAGATCCTTTTTTCCAACGGAGATGTCCATGACTGCATATTGTGCCGTCTGGTTCCTTTTAAGACGACCATCGTAGAGATATACCGTATTATCTTTTTTCAGGGGGCGGCTTCTCAGCCAGGCGCCGAAGCTACCGGCCGGCTGCTCCACCCGCTTAAAGCCCGGTGGCAGCGGGATACTGGCAATGGTCCGTGGCTGTGCAGCAAGATGAAAACAAAGGCCATTCAATAAAACATATACAAGCAGAAAGATCCGTGTCAGGTACATAACAATGAATTTCCCTGTTAGATGCCATCTTCCTGATTTTCCATAAAAAATTTTTACGCCGTTGTTTTCTTCCTATACCAACCGGCAAACAATAAACAAATACCGGCAGCAATCATTGGTATACTCAGCAGCTGTCCCATGTTCAGCAGCCATGCATGCTCAAAGGCAGATTGATCTTCCTTCACAAACTCGATCAGGAAGCGGGCGCTGAAAACCAATACCAGCAGGTATCCTAACAGGATGCCAGGCCGGGCGTTTCTTTTATAGCAGTACCATAAAAAAACGAAAATAAGCAGGTAACAGAAGGCTTCATACAACTGGGCCGGATGCCTGGGCTGCTGGTCTACCCTGCTAAAAACCACTGCCCATGGCAGTTTGGTGGGAATACCAATAATCTCCGAATTAAAAAAATTACCGATGCGGACAAAACATCCTGCCAGCGGCACTACCATCGCCAGCCGGTCCAGCAGCCAGGTATAAGACATCTGATACCGCCGTGCAAATAACCACGCCGTCACCAGGATCCCGATAGCTCCACCATGACTGGCCAGGCCTTCGTAACCTGTAAAATGAAATCCGTCTGCACCCCATCTGAAAGGCAATACTATTTCCCATGGATGCTCTTTATACCAGTCGAAGTCGTAGAACAGGCAATGCCCCAGGCGCGCGCCTACCAGCGTTCCCGCCACGATGTATATCAATAGCCGGTCTAACAACGCAGGAGCTATCCGCTCCCGGCGGAAAACGGCAGTCAGTACTCCGTAAGCGCTGATAAACGCCAGCATAAATCCCACACTATAATAGCGCAGCGCAAATCCGCCGATGTGAAATATTTCCGGCGATATTCCCCAATATAAAAACATCATCATATAACATTCAATAAAAACGCAACAATGTTGCATAAATGTAAACATAGATAAAAAATTCCATTTAACATGGTTATTTAAATCTCCTGCTGAAACTTTAACTTTGCGTTCATGTCGCTGTTTATTACATCATTGAATTCGGGAAGCAACGGGAACTGTTATTATATCGGTAACGAAGAAGAGGCAGTTTTGATAGATGCCGGCATCTCCTGCCGGGAAACGGAAAAGCGCATGGCCCGTTTGGGGCTTACGATGAATAAGGTAAAAGCCATATTCATTTCACACGAACATATAGATCATATCCGTGGAGTAGCGGTACTCGTCAGGAAATACCGGCTCCCGGTTTATATCACCAACAGCACCATGGTGCATGGCGGCCTTAACCTTGACGAGCAGTTTGTAAGGTCGTTTTCTGCCTACGACCCCATACAGGTAGGTGGACTTGCAGTAACGGCCTTTCCCAAGCATCATGATGCTTCTGAGCCGCATAGTTTCGTAGTAGCCGGGAATGAAGTGACCATCGGCATATTCACGGATATCGGAGCTCCCTGTGAACACCTGATCCGGCATTTTCAGCAATGTCATGCGGCCTTTCTCGAAGCTAACTATGACGAGGATATGCTGGAAAAAGGCCGGTATCCCTATTACCTGAAGAACCGGATCAGAGGTGGTAAAGGGCACTTATCGAACCGCCAGGCCCTTGAAGTATTCACCACTCACCGGCCGCCTTTCATGAGTCATCTGTTGCTCTCTCACCTCTCGCGCGATAACAACAACCCCGAGCTCGTGAAAGCACTGTTCGATCAGCATGCAGCCGGAACGAATATAGTGGTAGCGTCGAGATATGCGGAAACAGCTGTGTATAGAATCACAATTTGAGCATCATGATAGTTTAGTGTTGTTCTTCCGTAACTCTTTTCCAAAAATCTTCCTAATTTGCTCTGAAATTTTGACCCAATGAACCACAACCTGCCTCACTGGTACGAAGGTCTGATGAAGAAATACCCGGTTGTATCCCCTGCGGAATGGCAGCTGCTGGACACTATTGCCACCGTAAAACATATTAAAAAGGGAGATGCCTTTCTTCGCTATGGTAAGGTAGCGCGCTATTCGGCATTTGTCATTTCCGGGATATTTAAATTTGCCATACAGGATGAGGAAGGGTCTGAAAAGATTATAAAATTCGGTTTTGTTAATGACTTCCTGGCTAATTGCGAAAGCTATAATAAAAAAGCTCCCTCTGCAGTTAGTATCATTGCGATGGAGGATGCAGTAATATTGAGAATCAATATCAAAAAGCTGCAGCCCTTGTATGATCTCCATATGAATTTACTGCATGTGAATCTTCAGTTGTACCAGGAGCTCATGGAACAGCAATCGGAACACCAATATATACTTTCACTTAAAAGCCCGTTGCAGCGTTATAAATTTCTGCTGGAGCGCCGGCCCGCCATTATTCAGAAGATTTCCCTGACCAATATCGCCAGGTACCTTTATATCAGCCGGGAAGCCCTCAGCCGGGCACGTTTATACCTGTTGGATCAGAGCCGGAACTTTTGTGATTGAGATCACGGAAGATGTGTTAACGGCACTATAGCTTTGTCTCAAAAAAGATATGAAGCAAAGCATGATCTTATTGCATGGACTATTCGGCGGGCTGAGTAACTGGGAAGGCGTTGTTGGACACTTTCAGACGAACTATGATATTCACATTCCTCCATTGCCTATATATGATCAGCATTCAGGCGACAACCTCGAATTCCTGCTACAATTTCTCGAAAACTATATCTCTGCCGCCGGGCTCAGTAATGTAATACTTGTTGGAAATTCCCTTGGCGGACATATTGCTATTCTTTATGCTCACCGGCATCCTCATACGGTTGCTAAACTGGTGCTGACCGGCAGCTCCGGGTTATACGAAAATACCAGTATGGGCAGCTATCCCAAACGCGGCAACTACGCTTATATACGGGAAAGGGTGGAATACACTTTCTATGATCCTGCCACTGCCACAGATGCATTGGTAGCAGAAGTATTCCAGACTACTTCCAATGCAAGGAAATGCTATAACATCGTGAAAATGGCTAAGTCGGCGCAAAGAAATTACGTAGGTGCTTTATTACCCGAAATACCCGTTAATACTTTACTGATATGGGGAGAAGATGACAAAATAGCGCCACCGGATGTTGCGCGCGAATTCCAGCGACTGCTGCCGGATGCCACGCTGGTGATGCTGACGCAGTGCGGACATGCCCCAATGATGGAAAAACCTGAGGAGTTCAATCAGGTGCTGGAAGAGTTTCTGAAAGGCATGAAGAATTGATCATTCTTCATGCCTTATTTTCAATGCTTAACTCTCAGCTTCCTATATCCTACCCAACCAACGATTCCTGCAATCACAAAAGGCCAGATGCTCACGAAGAAAAGCAGGATATTGCGCAGCACTTCCGCGCCCGTGCGCAGTGAAGTAGCCAGCTCCGTGCCAAATCCGGCACGACTCGCTCTGTCGGGGTTGAATAGTATCTGAACATCTGCTACCTGTGGTTGAAACAATTGTACGGTAAAGGTGGAATACGCCGCCTGGTCGAGTATGGAAAGGTTTTCCACCCGGCGATTCACAACTGCTGCATCCTGATTGTCTTTGTACTCGGCTACATCCACCGCAGTACCGTTTTTTGCAGGCACTACTTTTTCGTTGGCAGCGCTCTTCCCGCGCTGTTCATTTCTCAGTGCATTGGCCAGATATTTCATCGTTGCATCTTCATTCTTCTTTATGCGATGATCAATGAAAGCAGCCATAGCAGTGAGTGAATAAACAACTGAATCCAGCTTATCTTCCGGCACCCGCAATGTTAGGGTTGCTACCGGAGTATATAGCTGTACGCTCTTGATAGAGTCCACCGAATAAGGCAGACTGTAATGCGCCACAGATTCATTCTGCAGATTACTTTCTACTACCACACCATCCAGCCGGTTAACAAGCTGCTCTATGCTGGAGGTAGCGGCAAATACATTGCTGACACGACATCGCACGTCGGCCGATTTAATTCTTTTGCGGGAGCCGGAATTAAGACTGGTACTGATATCCTGTGCAAAGGCAGTGGAGTCTGCCGTGGATGCCATTGCTTTTACCAGATCAGATTCCTTCATATTGGAGCAGGCACAGAGTGCCAACAGGGGTATACCCAGGTAATAGAATGATAGGCGCATAACAGGAAATTTACCCTTTATACATTTACCGGAAAAAGGTAACCTTTCCAATTTGTTAAAATGCGGAACATGTAAAATTGGTGTATCTTTATTATCATTTACATTATGCCAGTACTTCCGCAAAAATACCAGACGAGAAAAGCAGCCATCACCGAAGCGTTCATCGCAGCCGTGAATAAACATATAGATCAGATCCTGACAGGCGAGGCAGACCGGATGTATCACATCCGGGATTTTGCGGCACTGATGTTTATTCATCCGGTGCATCTCAGTAATACGATTAAGTTACATACAGGTTATGCGCCCTGCTATTTTTTTGAGAACCGTGTGATGGAAGAAGCCAGGAAGATGTTGCAGGATCCCGGGCTGAGCATTGCATCCATCGCCGGGAAACTGACGTTCGATAATTCCAATTTCACTAAATTCTTCAAACGGTTCGAAGGTGTGACGCCTTCGCAATACAGGCAGCAGCTGTCAGAGGTAGCGTTGCAGGTAGATCGGTTTTAGAAAGTAATAATTATTCAACACCCTGTTATCAAACAGGTCGCCATCATCGAAATAAAATCCATTGGTGAACTCCGTCTTCGAATTCACCTGCACCTTCCCCGTCGTATGCTCCATAATAAAATACACCGGTATGATCACGTAATAGTGGCCGCTTTTACCGGTAAATTTATTCCATTTTATGTCCACTTCTTTCAGATGAAACAGGCGTGGTTTAAGATCACTGGCTACGTTCGTAGAGCAGTCGAGCTTAACGATAGCACCCTGCTCTATTTCTGCTTTCATTGAAAAAGCCAGACTCGCTGTACCGCCTCTCATCGGGGCCAGCGCAGAATCAATAAAACGGGTCAGTTGCTGATAGGTGTTATTAAAAAAAAGCGGTTGCTGAGCGCGGACAACAGTATTTGGAAATCCGGCTGTCATAATGAGGATAACAATATAGAAACAGTTAAATTTCATAGTGCCATTTTTTCACTTAACATGAAATAACGTTAACGCCTACTCTGTTTATACTATAAGTTACGATTTCTTTAGCCTAAAAAAACGAGTGCCGGAAAAAAACGTAAAGATTATTGAATGGCATCATATTGTATATAGCAGGGAAATGATATTTTATCCTGCCCGAAAAAAAAATTTGGTAGCTTGAATTTAAAGCCTACTTTTACATACCAAATGGTCGGTTTACAATGAATGATACGAGAGAGCATATACTGACTACTTCGTTGAAATTATTTCTCCAGAAGAATTTCAAAGAGGTAACCATGAAAGAGATAGTGACAGAAACGGGTATGTCGAAAGGCGCATTCTATCATTATTTCAGCAGTAAGGAACAGGTTTTTGAAGAAGTGATTAATTTCTTCTATGGAGATATGATGACGGTGAAATACGAACAGTTCTCCAAAGAATCGCTGCGTGATTTTTATATTGGCTACCTGGCGTATATGGATCGGAAAATGAAGGAAGCAAAATATGCAGTTGGGGCAGATGGCCAGAAGAGCTTTGTCAGCAACCATTACATGCTCATCTTCGATGCGATGAAGATATTGCCGAAATTCAGGGAAGAACATTTGATAAGGCAACGGGAGGAAATCAGGGCATGGACGGAGATCGTGAAAATCGCCAGGAAAAAAAACGAAATAAAAACTCAGATGACAGACGCCCAGGTAGCGAAGATGTTTGTATATGTCGGCGATGGACTGGGAGTTAACACCATCGTTTCCGGGTCGCTGGATCGTATACAGAAAGAACTGATACCGCTTTGGGAGGGATTGTATAAGATGCTTTCCGGAAGGGAATAGCCGGTAAAGATGTTTGTTAGTTTGCATCTGATATAATGGAATAGATATTTATGATGGGGATTATCCGGCGGCCATAAGCACGCCGTTTGCGTCTGATATAATGGAATGGATACGCCATTCCTTTTTTAAGACAGGTTCACATACCGAACGGTCGGAATTTAGATATTATTTATGAAGATTTTTTGCCCGTAGGAAAAACTCCCTGCCGGCCGGGGAGAGATTTGTCTTTTTATGCGCGGTTACATACCGAACGGTCGGAATTTAATCATCCCCCAATAACTATCGACAGAAACAAAACACCATAATATCCAATGCCATCAAACGAATAAACATCTCTTATGAAAAAGAAGCACATACGGCTATTCATTCTCTCCGCCGTCATCGCCATTGCAGCAGGCACCGGTGCCTACTTCATTATAAAGGACAGGGCCTACGCCAGTACCGATAACGCGCAGGTCGACGGTGACATCGTTGCCATCCGTTCCGGGGTCACCTCCTGGGTAGAAGCCATCCGGTTCAGTGATAACCAGCCGGTGAAAAAGGGAGATACCCTGGTAATACTCAATACGGTTGCATTAGCCGCTAAAGTACAACAGGCTGTTGCCTTACTGGAAAATGCAGCACAAAACCTCAACACTGCTGATCTGCGCGCCCTTGCCAGCAGCCGCAATGCCAATGCCTCGCTGCTGAACACGGTATCAGATCAGCAAACCATTGCTGCCGCAAAAGCGAACCTGGATAAAGCCAGCCACGACATGGATCGTTCCACCGCACTGCTCAGTATCAGGGCTACTACCCAACAACAGCAGGAAGCTGTAAAAACCGCATGGTTGCTGGCAAAAGCCGACTATGAAAAAGCCGTCAGCCGCGAAAAAAGTACGTCGACCACCTCAGCAGGACTGGAAATACAGGCCCGGGCAGAACACCGCCAGATTTCCGCGACCCAGGCACTCGTGCAGCAACGCCGCGCTGAACTGAAACTCGCTGAGGATGACCTGAGCCATGCCTGTGTACTCGCACCCTTCGATGGATTTGTCACTAAACGAAGCATTAAAGAAGGGCAATATGTAAGCGCCGGCCAAACGCTCTTTGCCCTCATCGATACCCGTAACATCTGGGTGACAGCTAATTTTAAGGAAACAGAACTCAGGAAGATAAAAACCGGGCAACCAGTCGAAATCACACTGGACGCCTATCCCGACACCCCGCTATCGGGCCGCGTAGCCTCGTTTTCCGGTGCTACCGGTGCAAAGTTCTCCCTGCTCCCACCTGACAATGCCACCGGTAATTTTATCAAAATCACGCAGCGATTTCCCATTCGGATCGCTATTGATAACATGGCTGCCTCTCGCATCAGTTCCCTGTTCCCGGGACTAAGCGCTTTTGTAAAGATCAACATCAGGTAATATGAATACTCCTGCACTCACCTACCCTACCGGCGCTGCCAGATGGATTTTGCTGGCCACCGCCGTTTCCTGCGCCATGCTTGAGCTGATTGACACAACCGTGGTAAACGTATCACTAAGGGAAATCAGCGGCAATATAGGCGCTACTACTACCGAAATCGCCTGGGTGATTACTGCTTACAGTATCGCCAATGTCATTGTTATTCCGTTGTCGGGGATGTTATCGAATCTCTTTGGCCGGAAGCTTTATTTCACCTGCTCCGTTGCCATCTTTACGCTATCGTCTTTTATGTGTGGCTGTTCCACCAGCCTGTGGGTGCTGGTGGGCTGGCGCTTCATACAAGGCATAGGCGGCGGCGGCTTATTGTCGACCGCTCAAAGCATCATCATGGATGCCTTTCCACCGGAACAACGTACCACCGGCTTAATGGTTTTCGGTCTGGGTGTCATACTCGGACCCTCCTTCGGCCCCGTACTTGGCGGCTATATCACCGACAATTTCTCCTGGCACTGGATCTTCTTCCTCAATGTGCCTATCGGCGTAATTGCGGCCTTCCTTTCGTGGAAATACGTACAAGATCTCCCCGGGGTGGAAAAACCGCGTATCGATCTGGCAGGTATTATTTTCCTTGCGATAGGTGTGGGATCACTTCAGTATATACTGGAAGAAGGTACTACCGCCGACTGGTTCGCCAGCAGCGAGATCACATTCTTCTTTATATTATCGATGATTGGACTGATTGCCTTTGTTATAAGGGAATTCAGTATAGATTATCCGGCCGTGAACCTGCGGCTGTACCGAAACTTCAACCTGGCTATGGGCAGCCTGATGAACCTGATTGTAGGCATTATCATGACCGGCACGTTGTTCATCTTTCCATTGTTCGTACAGGTATCGCTGGGCTGGACAGCCACACAAACCGGTGCTTTCATGATCCCTGGTATGCTGATGACCATTGTAGGGATGATGATTGCCAGGAAAACCACTGAGAAAGGGCTCCATCCCAAGGTCATTATTCTCACCGGCCTGGCGCTGACGGTGATATACCTGGTAATGCTTTCCTTTTCCTCGCCCGATTCCAACGGGCGCCATTTCTTCTGGCCATTCATGCTGAGAGGTGTTGGCGCTGTGATGATGGTGATGCCGGTGCTGGGACTGGCAACGGCCGGACTTACCGGCAAGGATCTGGCGCAGGCGGTAGGCTTATCGAATATGCTCCGCCAACTGGGTGGTGCAGTGGGTGTAGCACTCATGAATATTTATATCAGTCATGAAAATGCCTTCGTGCGGAACAACATGATTTCCGCCATCAGTCCTTATAACCCGGTCAGTACCTCCTATGTGAACAGCATTGCCGAAGGAATGTCCGGAAATGGCTACGGGCCTGATGAAGCCAAGCAACTGGCCTGGCAGCTCACCGATGCTGCTCTCCAGAAACAAATGCTGCTGGTGAGCTACAATCACGGATTTATGATGGTAGGCCTGCTGATGCTGCTGGCTGTACCAGTTATACTCATGATACGGCATCAGCCAGCGAAGGGTGCTGCCGTGATGGATGCTCATTGATCAAGACTTTAAACACAATTACATGAAGAAGATCTTCCTCATCATATGCCTTGCCGCCACGATGAACACCCGGGCCCAGGAAAAACTAAGTCTGCAAAAAGCGATATCCACCGGGCTGGCTAACCGTTACGATATGCAAGCCAATAAATACAACATCTCTATAAGCAGTAATACCCTGCAGAAGAACCGTAAAGCCTGGATCCCGGATATCAGGGTCGATGGCTCCGTCCGATACAATACACAGCTGCAGGCTACTTTTGTGCCGGCTGGTTTCGGCGGGCTCGACAAGCCCAAACTGCTGGCGCTGGGCGCAAAAAACGCTACTATATTTGGGGTTTCCCTGGATCAGCCGGTATTGCAACCGTCGATAAATACAGATATCAGCATTGCCCGCACCCAGCTGGAACTGCAACGCGAGCGTAACCGGGCCGACGAAATCAATATCTCGGTACTGATTGCCACGGCCTATTACAATGTATTGCTGAAAAAACTGCAGCAGGAAATTGCGCTTCACAACGAGTGGCGCTTCGGGAAATATTATACCCTTGCGGAAGGCAGGTACAAACAGGGAGCACTCATTGAAACTGATTACCTGCGGGCGCAGCTGGATCTGGAAAATGCAAAACTCATCTGCATGAATACGAGCCAGGATTATCTGCTTGCGATGAATGAGTTAAAATACCAGATGAATCTGCCGGATACCACCGGTATAACGCTAACGGATACACTCCGCAACAACGGACAACCGATAATTGCGGATGACAGCCAATATGCCAACCGCACTGAAATAAAGCAACTACATCTCGAGGAAACCGGTAACCGGTTGCAGCTGAGGAAAGCATTTCAATATGCCATCCCGGTTATTGCATTGACTGCTAACTATTCCCAGCAATACCTCTACAACGATTTCAAATATACACAACAGGAATGGTGGATGCCCTTTAGCTACGCAGGCGTTAAAATCAGCATCCCCATTTCAGGAAATATCAAAAATCATCACGACATACAACAATACCAGCTAAAGTCGAAGCAACTATCGGCCCGGCTGCTCCAGCAAACAGCAGACGTAAAATTTGAAATACAGCAAACGGCAACGGCCCTGAACAATGCCTTGCGCAGCATGCAAACAACACAGAAAAACTACGAGTTGTCGGAAAAAATATTCAGACAGCAACAAGCGGAATTTACATTGGGCAGTTTCTCTTACGACAACCTGCTGGAAACAGAAAGATCCATTAACAATGCAGAAGAACAATATATCAAATCGGCGTACGAATACCTGATGGCGCAAATCAGGTACAGGAAGGCGATCAACGGATTTTAGAGCACGCTTAATTCACTTCCAGCGGCATGTCGGGATCAGCGATAGGTATCTTACCTATCGCTGCAATCATTGCTATTATTTCTTCTTCAGTTGCAACGTTGTTCATCTTTTTCCGGGTAACAGCCGCCAGCTGACGGGGAGTTACAAACAGTTCAGGAAACTCTTCATCTTCATAGGTGATATGCAGCGCTTCTTCCAGATCCATCAGCAAAGATGCAAAACCGGCAGCCCAATCGGTCTGCCGTATCATCAGGCTTATCTTTTCAATGGTTTCAGGTGGATTCACGGTTGTATGGCCACAGTGTTTGCAGGTTATCTGTGGCTGCGTCATCGCAGCGGGACTGAAATAATCCGTTTCTCCGCATTGCCCGCAGGTATATCGCATGGGTCCCATTGCCTACAAATATATCGTTTTACCTGTACGTACCGATTCCCGCGCTGCCTCCAGTATGCGCACCACTATTACATTATTCTCCGGTGCATATAAACCATAAGGCGGCATTTTTTCCTTTCCGTTTAATACATCAATCAGGTAACTGAACGGATCTTCATATACGCGTATATCCGTTGCTGTTACATGCCTCGTCTGAGCCGGCTTTCTTTCATCGTTCCGTTGCACCAATGTGTATTTGTCGGCCGCCACGAGGCTGCCTTTGTCGCCATACACCTCCATATCCTTCCGGCTGAAACTCCAGTTCCAGGAGGCCTGTATAGTGCATTGCATATCGCCATAATCCACGAGTATGGTAGCATCGTCTTCTACTTTAGGATAAATCTGCGGCTTGAAATGCCGGGCCGCGGCGGTAACGGAAACGGGCATACGATTTTTCGCCAGGCGGGTCATGAGGTTGGCGCCGTAGCAGCCAAAGTCCATCAATGCTCCTCCCCCGTTGAGTACCGGATCGGTGAGCCAGGCCAGGAATTCAGGTCCGCAGCCAATTTCTTTAGGCCCCTGGTGCCCGTCGTTCACCGTTACTTTTCTTACTTTTCCGGCGTAGCTGCTGTCTTCCACCAGCTGTAAGGTTTTGGCAACAGAAGGGTACCAGCTGGTTTCATAATCTGTCAGCAGCCGTACATTATGGCGCCGGGCCAGCGAATCCATGAACACGGCATCCTGCACCGTGGTAGCCAGCGGTTTTTCTACCATGATATGAATGCCTCTGGGCGCAGCGGCAGCTACCACTTCCCGATGGGATTTGATATCGCCAAAGGCCAATACAGCAACGGGTTTTACTGCATCCAGCATGGCGGGCAGGTTCGTATAGAAAAGTCGTTGTGGCAGATGGTATTGCCGTGCACGCAGCCTCGCAACAGCCGTATCGGGTTCGTATATACCCACGATCTCTACATCGCCCTTATCCGGGCGACCCAGAATAAAGCCGGCATGCCCGTGTGATACTCCGGCAACGGCTACACGAAGCCGCTGGGAGAAAGCACTGCTGCAAAGTAGCAGGCTCAGTATAAAAAGAAAAACAGAACGCATTCCTAAATCTAGGAAATATGTTCTGTTTCTACTAATGTTACCGTCAGTTCGCTTAATAACTGGCTTTCATTCCCTTCTTCTTCCAGTAATCAATAATTGGCTGATAAGGCCCGTATTTATGCGCAGCGATAGAGAAAGTATCTGCAAATGGTCCTTTATCGTAATCCAATGCTTTTTCTTCCATATGAGGGTAATCGAAACTTTTCACATCCGGGCGATGATGGCGGCTGTCGTCGTTTACAAACGCGGCGATATCCATCGCTTCTGCATCGGACAGCACCGGCTTATCCCAGGTAGCTTTATCGTAAGGCATGTTTGCTTTCAGCCACTGGGCCTGCTTGATAATGCGATGCATGCTTGAGCCTGGCTGATAACCATATTGCCCCCACAATGGCGGATATACGTAGGTGACTTTATCTTCGCGCAGCTGCCCTTCTCCTTCTTTACCATGACAACGGGCACAGTGCTGTACAAACAGCTGCTCTCCCCTTTCCGGGCTGGCAGCAATATCCGGCAATGCTATCTCCAGATTCTTAGCTCCTTTGTAAGGTTGATCTTTCGGAACAAAACTGCTGATCCAGCGAAAATACGCCAGAAAAGCCACCATCTCCTTACTATCGAGCGGTAAGGGCCGGCCGTTATGCGGCCTTGTCACGCAGTTATTCACTCTTTCGGCCATAGTGAGCACTTTGCCTTCCCTCGCCCGGTATTGAGGATAATGCTCATGCGATTCCATCAGGTTGAAGGAAAACGGTTTGGTACCACCATTTTGATGACAGTTGGTACAATTCATTTTATTGCCCAGGTAATGACCATTTACGCCATCAGGCCCTATGTAATAGGCGGTGTTATACATCAGCTCCTGGCCATACCTGACGGCTTCGCCATATTTATCTGTTGGTATTTTGGTACTGTCTGCCTGTAATAAAACAGCTGCTTTAACTGCAGGTGTTTTTTCTTTGGCCTCACTCTTTGCATCTGACTGGCAGGCGTAAAAAGCTACCGCAATGGTAGCGGCAAGGAAACAACTATTTACAATACGAAAGGGATACTTCATCATTGGCACTGTTATTTGTCTTCCTAAAAATTAATGGGTGATAAAATCAGGTAATAGCGCTTTGGATATAAATTCAGCCCTATAGGGAATAAAAGCGCAGTGAAGCTGCCATAGCAGCTTTCCGGCTTTATCTGTCAACAACACGGTATTCCGTTTGGAACAACATGCCAGTATGTATTGGTGATCTACCAGGTAGGCGCTGCCCATACGGTCGTTGAACAAATAGGACGGAATCTGGCTACGCCAGGTAACGGTAGCTTTTCCGGAAGCCTCATCGAGATGAAAGGCCAGCACCTGCGATTGCTGCCGGGAAACCCCGTTATCAAACAACATCAGGTCGCCGTTCTCATTGCGGTGTACTGCATGCCCCATATCAAAGGCCGCGGTATCGGGTAGCTGAAAATCACCGTTCCGCCCGAATTTCCAGATGATCTTACCGGTACGCGCGTCCAGTTTCCAGATTTGTCCGTTATTATAAAACGAGATCAGGTAATTGCCGTCTTTGTCGAAACTCAGGCTGTTGGCGTGCATCCAGTCCATACGGGTTCGTAGTATATCCTTGTCTTCCCGGGGATCCAGTGCATCAAACACGGTCCATTCCCACACCTTGTGTCCCTGACGGTCCAGCACCAGGATAGCGTCGCTCCTGACGGTATCAGCATCGTGGCCGCCCCGGGCACTCAGGTCGAATTGTTTTTCGGCAGTACTGAGCAACACAATATTATTCCCCGGGCTGAGTAACACTTCATGATGTGCGTTCGCAATAAAATCATTTTGTCCTTTCTTCAAATGCAGCAGGGTATCGCCTGAAAGTGACAACTCCATGATTTCATTGCCATAACTGGTGGGAAATTCCTTACCACCGAGAATACAAAGCAATGTTTTCTTTTCTGTAAAGTGCGCCGTTTTAAATCCGGTGCCGTTCACCTGATGATACCAGGCAACTTTTCCGTTGGCGTCGAGCAGATATAATGCCCCCGGTTCATCGCGACGGCTCAGCAATACATATCCTTCTTTGAAACCAGCAGGCAACTGCGGCTGTGGGTTATCGAGATTAAATCCTTCCTGCACCCAATATGGAAGCGGCTTCTTGTGATGCTGCTGACAGGAATAGATGCCCAATAAAATGATAAGATACCGGTATAATTTCATTCGCATTACAATTGTTCATTGTTCAGTGACCCGAATCTATACATGCAGACGGAGGTTGATAACGTTCCGGATTCTGGCGAAAGATTGCCGGCAATCAATGTTTCGCACGATCACTACTGATGATGTTTAAGTGTAACAAGATAGTGATTTTAATCAGAATAAAAGACGGTGTTTTTAATTCAGTCAAACATTGACATATTATAACAATATGTGTATCTTAAAAGAAGATCCAAACCCTCAAACCCGTTATGAAACTATCTAAGAGCACCCTATGGCCAGTTTTGCTAATGTTGCTGTATGCCTGTTCAAACAACAACCATCATATCCCGACTATCACGCTCCCCTCACCTGACAACTTCAGCGAAGAAATCAATGTGAGCCGGTTTATATTAATAGGACCTTTTACAGGTGATACCAGTGAAAAACATCGCATCGACACCAATGATCTTGCCAGGTATGGAATAAAAGAAGAAGACCTTAGCAATGACAATTTCCGCTCGCTGAAAAATGAGGTATATCAATCGAAAGGATATTACGCAGACCTCAGCGCGCTATTCGGCCCGCTTCAGGGAGCCAACTGTTACGTTTTATTTTCCATCAAAAGCCCTGTAGAACAGGATGTAGCCTTCCTGCTCGGCAGCGATGATGGCGTAAAAATCTGGGTCAATAAAACCCTGCGTTTCCGGGTAGATGATGCCAGGTCACTTCAGCGGAATACCAATATAGTGGCCGTTCATCTGAAGAAAGGTGACAACACCGTGGTCGTAAAATCCAACAATCTTACGAGGGGCTGGGCATTTTACCTGAATATCAGCTCCGTAAAATATGCCAGCGAGTTTTACCAGCATCTGTTTGCAAGCGACCTGCTTGAAAGCTGTCTGATTAACACAAAGGATACGCTGAAAATCAGGGTCAATCCGCATTTCACGACGATGGGCGATTCCGCTGCGGTACATATCTTCAGTAACAATGAACAAAAAGTATTTACAACAAAAGTTCCGGCCGATACCTTCTGGAAAATCCCGGTAGACAGTATGTTGCCGGGTGCTTACAAATGCCAGGTGCTCACGAAAACAGATACTATCAGCGAGATATTTGTAGTGGGCAACTATAATGCACTTTTTAATAAAGACTCTGCTACACTGGCAGCCGTGAAAGGCGACCAGGATTTCCGGATAAACACCCGTACCCTGCTTTCCCGGTTCCGCTTCCTGGAGGATTTCGGTATCCGGAATAAATTCGACAACCTGTTATACCGGAAAATCGCCATCACACTGTACGAAATCGAGTCTATTATCAACGACAGGGGTAAGCCCAATCTGTTTGCGGATAAAAAAGGCTGGCATTTACGCGGGTATCTTTCCCCCATCGACAGCAGTATTGAAAACTACATGGTTTATTTACCCCCATCGTATCAGAAAGGACAGCTCATACCCCTTGTAGTGGTGATGCCCTGGGTATACCGCAAGATGCCTTACGCAGAAGGACCACATGTAGCCTATCTGGGAAAAATAGAAACGATGATGCAACTGGCAGATAAATTCGGCTATGCTGTGTTGTGGTCCAGTTCAAGGATTCATGAGCAATACAACCTGAATCCGATAGTATCGGCCTCTACTTTTGCAGCGATCCGGAAAGTAAGCCAGGATTATTCTATCAATAAAAATCGTGTATACTTATACGGTATATGTACAGGAGGTTTATTTTCCTTACAGATCGCCAACAGGTATCCTTCTCTCTTTGCGGCAGTTGGCGTGGAAGGACCCGAACTCAGCTATACCACCTGCGAAACCGAATCAGGTCAGCATAATTATTCTTTTTGTCCACCGAAAGACTGGGTCAAAGAAAATAACATCCTGAAGTCCGCCAATAATTTCAGGAATGTGTCTATTTATCTCAGTCACGCCCCCGGCGATCAGAAAGCAGATTACAATATTTCCCGGCGGCTGTTTGACCTTGCGAAACGGGCTGGTGCTGATATTGTATTAGATAGCGTACCTCTCGTTGTTAAAACACCTTCTCTTGATCTTTATCCGGAAGAAATAATACAGCATAATATCTTCTCCTTCTTCAAAGGGAAAGAAATTACTCCGCCTGCAGTAATTAATTTTTCTACTTTCCAGCTAAAATATAATCAGGCCTACTGGATTACTATCAACAGGCTGGATACCTTACACCGGCAGGCTAACATCAAAGCAGTTTATAAAGATAATGTGGTACAGGTAAGCACGAAAAACATTGCCGGATATACTGTTGACATAGCGGGTATGCCTAAAGTAGCCCCAGGGAAAAAACTACTGATCACTACCAACAACGACACCTCTTATTTCAATTTCCCGGATGCCACAAAAACGATTGTGATAACGGTTCCGGGGAAAAAGGTTTTTAATTTACGGGAGAAGACAAGCAGCACGGAAGGCCCTGTGAACGATCTTTTTAAAGAGAGCTTCGTAGTGGTACGCGGTACAACCGGCAGCAAAAGCGAAAATGCGGTGAATGATAGTCTTGTTGACAAATTCGTTAAAAACTGGCGGGAAAATAATTTCGCTGATTGTCCGGTGAAACGTGATGTAGCGGTTACGCCTTATGACATCGCGCATCATAACCTGATACTCATCGGCAATCCCGGTACCAATGCGATGATCAAACGTCTGCTGACGCCCACCCTTCCTGTGAAGATTCTCAAAGATTCCATGGTGATAGGCCAGCAAAAGATAGCGGGGGCCCATCTGGAGTATACGTTGATTTATCCCAATCCGCTGAATGCTCAGAAGTATATCCTTTTACTAGGTTCCAACGATCCGTTAAGCCGGGAAATAGATCTTGATTTACAGGAAACCGGCTGGTATGATTATGAAATAAAAGATGGGGTTAACGGTACTGTGTTGGCGAAAGGATATTTTGATAAATTTTGGAACCAGCTGCCATTTACTGGCAACTAGTTCCGGTTGTTTGTTATTTCCAGATTGGATTCTGTGTTGCTTTCGGATTCGATCTCAGTTCACTCGCCGGGATCGGGAAAACGTAATGTTTACCCTGAAAGCTGCTGGCGCCCTGCTTCTCGTGGGCTGTCAGCATAGCCTGCAACTGGCCGGCATCTTTATACCATCTTCTCAGGTCATACACGCGGTTTTGTTCAAAGAACATTTCCAGCAGTTTCTGGTGATCGATTTCCGTCATTACCTGTGTTTTTCCCGCCAGATCAGCGGCAGTTTTATCGACCAGGCCAGCGCGGCGGCGGATCCGGTTGATATCACCAATCGCTTTTCCGAGATTACCATTCTGCGCGGCTGCTTCTGCACGGAGCAGCAGTACTTCCGCAAAGCGGAATACCCTGTAGTTTGCAGTGGAAGGAGAAGCGCCCCAGTAGTTGTCTGCATCCTTCACATTACGCCAGGCGCTGGTGCCTTTCTTAATCAGGAAACGTCCGTTGGTAGTGGTATCCAGCTTAGTATCCGGGTATAAACGCTTGGTTTTGGAAAGAGCGGAATTCCAAAGCACATCAAAGGATTGGCCATCGTACCAGGTGGTATCTTTTTCTCCCAGTGTGGAGTATTTCCACATCAGGGTAGCATACATACGCTTATCGAATTTGGTATCGGAACCGGCTGGTCGTTTTTCTTTCAAAAACTCATTTACCAGGTAGTTAGACGGTACATATTTAAACCATCCACCTCCTGCCGGCGGGCCTATGAATTGCGGCAGGTAGTTATACATCGGCGAGTTCGGTGATTCTGTGCTCCACGCTCCATACTGATTACCCAATGGTGCAAAGGTCCATTCGAATATCGATTCTACGTTGTATTCGTTCTTATCGGTATAGTTGTCTTCGAAATTGTCAACCAGGTCGTAGCTGTAAGGGCTCTGTGTCAGCAGATCGAAGGTAGCTTCTGCCTTGGCGTAATCTTCCATGAACATATAAGCTTTTCCCAGGTAAGCAACTGCAGCACCGCTGGTAGCCCTGCCCTGTTCCTTGGAATCACGTTTTGCAGGCAACCCGGCTTTAGCATCTGTCAGGTCGCTGATCACCTGTTTCCATACCTCTTCTTTTGAACTACAGGCCAGGGCATAACCATCGGTTGTTTCCACAGGAGAAGTTCTTATAGGTACACCACCCCAGTTAGACGCCAGGATGTAGTAAGCCAATCCGCGCAGGAACTTGGCCTCGGCGATGTACAAGGCTTTTTTGGAATCGTCGATATTAACATTCCCGATCTTCCCTAACAGTACATTGGCGCGATGTATACACTGGTAGGTATTAGAGAAAATAGCTCCCAGGTCGCCGTTGTTCTCATCGTTGGTAAAAGTAGCCACCGCCCAGGTTCCGGTTTCTTCACCCGGCAGTGTGAATACATCGTCGCCCAGCGTATTAATATCCTGTATACCCTGATAAGAGCCCCAGTAGCCATAAAGGGAAGAACGCAAGGGACTATATGTAGCTGCCAGCCCTGCACTTACGTCGTTCTCATTTTTCCAGAAGCTGGCATCTGTAGTTTGATTCGGATTGTTCTGGCTCAGAAAATTCTTTTCATTACACGCCGCTGCTGCTGTTAAAGCGAGCGCAAGTGTTCCTATATATTTGATTGATTTTTTCATAATGAAATGCTGTTAAGCAATTAAAAAGTAAGGTTCAGACCAAACAGGAAAGTGCGGGATAAAGGATAAACATCCCATGAATTATCCATACCTCTCGAAAGTGTGGCAGAGGAGCTCCAACCATTTCCGGATTTTACAGGACCAGAGCCACCTATATCAGGGTTGTAGCCTTTATATTTCGTGATGGTGAAGAGGTTTTCGCCGGAAGTGAATACTCTTACTCTTTCTATACCGTATCTGCTGAGCAGTGTTTTAGGCAGGGTATATCCCAGTTCCACGCGTTTCAGCCGCAGATAGGAACCGTCTTCCAGCCACCTGGTGCTGTTATCGCGGTTGTTGTTGTTAGGATCTGTTAATGTAAAGCGGGGGAAGTTGGTGTGATTTTCCGGAGTCCATGCATTCAACACATCAGTAGAATAGTTGGTTACTTCGTTCATCTTCTCCAGCCATATTCTTCTGGCATTGTAGATCTTGTTGCCTGTGATGGCTTCCAGGAAGAGGCCCAGGTCGAAATGTTTCCAGGAGAGATTAGCAGAGAAGCCCATCGTAAGATTGGGGAACGGACTGCCCATGTATTGTTCATCCTGGTTATCGATGATACCATCGCCGTTAGCATCCGCGTAGCGGATATCACCGGGCTGCGCATTAGGCTGGATGGGCTTACCATTCTTCTGGTAGTTAGCTACTTCTTCTTTAGAGTTGAAGATGCCATCTGTTTTCACCAGCCAGAATCCGCCAATGGGATAGCCGACTTTCGCTTTTGAAATGTAACCGAATTCCTGGCGGCCAGAACCTACGTTGATGGCCGTCATTTTGTTGTTGATATGGGAGAAGTTAAGACCCAGCCGGTAATTCAGTTCACCAGCCCTGTCGTTGTACTCAAATGATACTTCATATCCGGTGTTCTGAATAGCACCTGCATTCAATGTAGGTGATCCGTTCTTTCCTACTGATGAAGGAAAAGGTACGCTCAGCAGTACACCAGTGGTGTTTTTCTTAAAGACGTCGAATATCACAAACAGTTTATTATTCAGCAGGCCCAGGTCCACGCCACCGTTGATGATTTTGGTTTCTTCCCAGGTCAGATCTATCGGAGAAGCGTAAGCATTGGCGGTAGCTCCCGGCCACAGCACATTGCCCTGCACGTAGTTAAGACCGTTGTTGATGTTGTTTTGTGTCAGATAATCGCCCACTTCCTGGTTACCCAGTACGCCCCAGCTGCCACGCAGTTTCAACGTGCTGATAATGTTGGTGAGGCCTGCAAAGAATTTCTCGTTATGCACACTCCAACCCAGTGAAACGGAGGGGAAAGAACCATACTGATGCCCCGGTGCGAAACGGGAAGAACCGTCCCTTCTTACAGAAGCGGTAAGCATGTAGCGGGAATCGTAGGAATACATAATACGGCCGAAGCGGGAAACGATAGAGCTGGTATTAGCGCTACCGCCATTCAGCTGCGAAGTAGCTGAACCGCCGTCCAGTACGGTAGTACCTGTTGCCAGATCGGTTCTGGAAGCACTGAATCCGCTGTAGATATTCTTCTGGGCAGTATACCCCAGTAACGCGTCGATATTGTGTTTACCGAATTTCTTAGAATAGTTGAGGGTATTTTCCAGCAGCCAGGAATTGGTAGTACCTGTGCTTTGCGACAGCTGAGGAGCGCTCAGCGCTACGTTACCATCGTTGTAGGTGCCGGAGAAGAGACGGGTGTTGGATTGATCTTCAGTAAGACCAACGTTCAGTTTATACCGGAGACCATCGATCAGTTTCACTTCCACGAAGCCGTTGGCGATGATGGAGAGATCTTTGGCGCCATTGTCAACATTCTCGAGTAATGCAACGGGGTTCGACAGGTTCTTCATATAAACCGGTCTGCGGCCGTATCCGCCAAGATCCTGTGTAGGATCGTATACAGGCACAGTAGCAGGCATCATCAGCGCACTTCCCACGATGCTATGGGTTTGGTCGCCACCGGCAGGGTTTCTGCGGGTATCGCCACGTTTAATGATAACGGACTCCCCTACACGTAATCTTCCTTTTTCATATTCAGTTTTGATCCTGAAATTGGCAGCAGTGTAGTTGGTATGTTTCATGGCACCTTCTTCTTTCTGATATCCGCCAGACAGGCTGTAGATGAAGTTTTTGGTACCGCCGCTGAAGTTCGCGTTGGTGCGGGTTACCAATCCCGGATGGAAGATGGCGTTCTGCCAGTTGGTATTGATACCATTATAAGCAGGTATCCCGGTGATGTATTTGTTCATGAGCGTAGACCACTGTTCTCCATTGAGGAGGCTCATTCTCTTAGGCACAGACTGTACACCGAACCAGGTATCAACATCCAGCCGTGGAGGTGTTTCTTTCCGGCCACCTTTAGTGGTGATGATCACTACGCCGTTAGCAGCGCGGGAACCATAGATGCTGGCAGTAGCTGCATCTTTCAGTACCTCAACGGATTCAACATCGTTCGGGCTTACACCATCGATACTGCTAACGAACACACCATCTACGATATACAGCGGCGTGTTGTTACCGAGGGTACTCATACCACGGATAGTAATGAGCAATCCTGCTCCCGGAGCTCCGCTGGACGATTCCACTGCTACGCCTGGCACCCTGCCCTGGATAGCACCGCTGATATTTTTAGAAACACCTGCACTGATATCTTTTACCCTTACGGAAGATACAGCACCGGTTACATCTTTTCTTTTCTGGGTACCATAACCCACTACTACCAGTTCCTCCGTTTGTACAGCTTTGGGAGTAAGGGCAATATCCATCTGGCCAGCTTTGGTAACAGCCTGTTCGGCACTTTCATAACCGATAAATGAAACTACCAGTACGCCGCCTTCATCGGGCAGCTGTAAGGCATAATTTCCTTTAGCATCTGTGCTGGCGCCTTTGGTAGTGCCTTTCAGCTTTACAGATGCTCCGGTAAGGGGTTCGTGAGTCACCGCGTCGGTTACACGGCCAAATACAGATATATTGGCAACCGGACGGGGGGCTTCCTCCTGTTGCTCGCCGGGTTTAACAGACAGGATAATAGTGTTATCCTCAATGCTGTAATTGAGGTTCTTATTGAGCAAACACTTACTCAATACGGATTCCAGGTCGGCCTGTACGACCGACACCGAAACCTTTCCCGTTTGGTCCAGCATTTCAGTATTATAAAAGAAGGTATAGCCGGTTTGTTTCCGGATTTCCTTGAAGACCTTCGACAATGACACATTGTGCATGTTGAGGGTCAGTTTTTGCGAGTAACCGGTTGCACTTACCTGCAAAGCCAGTACCAACAGCAAAAAGGCAGTTAGTTTCATAACATTCAGCATTTGTGCCCATACCCTACGTTCAGGGTATTTGCCTGCATGTCTAAATTGCATAGATTTGTTAAGTTTTTGGTGAGCGTTAAGCTGTTTACGACAAATAAGCGTGAAGATGCCCGCCAGACAAATTCCACCGGGAACGTTGCCGCGTTCCCGGTTTCATTTACCTGCAGTATCATCCCACGATGATCCTGGTTGTTACATTTGGTTTATTGTATCTGTATTTTTGGTAATCCTATTTTGCTTCGACAACAATTTGTTTTCCATTAATGCTGAACTGTACTCCGGCAGTTTTCAGAATGTGTAATGCCTGCGACAGTGTGGACTGTTTCCGGATAGATCCGGTGTAATGTTTGTCTGGCACCGGGCCGGAAAATTTCACGTTCACATCATACCATCTTGCTAATTGTCTCATCACAGTGGATATATCATCGTCGTCGAACTCGAACATGCCCATTTTCCAGGCGATGGTTTTATCGATATCGGCTTCACTTACCGACAAATCGTGGCTGCCCCTGGCCAATACGGCCTGCTCGGAGGGCGACAATAACACGCTGTTGCCTCCCGGGGCGATTACTTTTACTTTACCCGATACCAGGGTAGTGTTCATAACGTTTTCGTCGTCATAGGCCATGATATTGAAACCGGTGCCCAGCACCGCTACTTTAAGTCCGTTGCTGACCTGTACCTGGAAAGGCTGTGATGCCTGCTGTGCCACCTCGAAATAAGCTTCCCCACTGAGGTATACTGTTCTTTCCGTTCCGGTGAACTTGGTGGGGAAACGGAGCGACGAAGCAGCATTCAGCCATACTTTGGTACCATCCGGTAACACCAGCTGAAATTCACCACCTCTGGGTGTGCTCAGGGTATTATAGGTGATCTCATTAGCAGAGTTCCCCGTTACGTCGTATACCAGCTTGCCATTATCTTTCCCGATACGGGTACCGTCTTTCTCCTTCAGTCCATTCCCGTTCAATGAGTCGAGCTCTACGGAAGTGCCATCTCCCAACTGCAGGCGGGCTTTGGCTCCGCCGGGTTGTACATCTTCACCTTTTACAAGCGCGATTTCCTGACCGGAAGGTGCGTGCCAGTGCCGATACGCCAACCAGGCGCCTGCAGCTCCCAGCAGCAGCAACACGGCCGCAGCTGCCCTCCACCTGCCGATAGGCCGTACTTTAGGTACTACGGCGGTTTCCCGGCCGATATGCTCTTCCAGCAGATTTTTGAAGTGGCTCACCTCTTCGTCAAGACGCCCCTGCCTGCCATTGATGATATCAAATATCTGCCGGGCACGCGCTACATCTGCGCGCTTATCAGGGTGATCAGCGATCCATTTCTCCCAGTATGCAATATCCTGCTCATCGATTCCGATGCAGTAACGCAGGAAGGAATCGTCTAACAGGAAATCTTCGGCAGCATTAAATTGATGATCCATTTTTGCTGTTAATAATTGGCGTTAGTAATAAGTAGTGTAGGAAAGTGGGATTTATTCCCAAAAAAAATGCGACTATTTTTATTTTTTCCCGGCTAGGCAAGAATATACAGCAACAGCGCTATTATCAGCTCTGTTGAAAGAATCTTCAAAGCCGCTCCCAGCGTGTTGTAGGCCGTTTTTGTAGTAATGCCCGTCCGTTGGCCCACCTCTTCCATACTGAGCCCATCGAAATACCGGAGCTGGATCATTTCTTTCTGACGGGGAGTCAGTGCCGCCATGGCCCTTCTGATCTTTTGCTTTATTTCCTCTGAAGTCTGAAGCGCTACTATACACTCTTCATAGGAAAGTTCATGAACCGCTGCGGTATCGGACCAGGCATCCGCTGCCTCATTCGATTTCCGTGCCTGGCGGATATCTGCAAAGATCTTGCGACGCAGATAGGTCAGCAGGTAAGACTTTACATTCGATACTTCAGGAAGCTTTTGCCTGTGATCCCACAATTCCAGGAACAGGTCGTTAATGGCATCTCTGGTAATTTCCATATTCCCACAAATGCGGAGGCCATAATTTACAAGATAGAAATACAATTGTTCGTACAGGGAAACGAGCGCAGTCTGCTCACTCAGGCGAACGCGGTTCCACAACAGCGTAAAACGGGCTGCATCAGCAGCCGGAACACCGCCAGCAGATTGTTCGGGGAAAGATGTAGGTTGCTCACTGTTCATTCGACGCTACTATTTCATAAAGTGGATACGGAAAACGGCTTCCGGGTTTCCATGGGCCACCCGGAAGCCACTTTATCAGCTTACTGCTATTTTGATAACAACTTTCCTGACAGGCATCGGTTTACTCACCATAATATTGAGCATATGCAGGTCGCCCGGAAAAAATATCGCGAACATCCCCTGCTCCAGGCGGGAGAAAAACATAGGCGTTTCTCCAAATAACTGATAATCGGCCGCCTCATCATATGCCCTGGAAGGTTGCTGATCTCTCAGAAAATCATGACCAATCAGCTCCGAGCCGGATACTATATATTGTATGTCGATGTATTTTTTATGCGACTCCATCTGTTCTGCAGCTGCATCTACTGTATCATATTCATTTACGATGGCGAAAATATCACTCCCGTCTATTTCGTATTTCCCTTTTTCAATGGCTACCAGGTCTGTTTGTACCAGGTATTCAAATGCCTTGATAAACCTCAGTCCCAGCCTGTAATAAAGAGGTGCATTCTGCAGTGTGTCCAGTATCATGCGTATAAATTCAGTTGGCAATATAGAGAAAGAATTATGAATTAGGAATGAAGAATTAAGAAACTGAGCGAAGACTTAAGCGGATAATGGCAAAACAAGATTATCCGCTTAAGTCTTCGCTCAGTTTCTTAATTCTTCATTCTCTATTCTTAATTCCTCAGATACGGCTTAACCGCATCTTCCCATATCTTATAGCCCTTCTTATTCATATGCAGCATATCTTCAAGAAACAGTTCCTTCCGGGGATTACCATTCTTATCCAGCATTTTCGGATAGATGTCGATGAACCTGGTATTTTTCTCCGATGCCAGAAACTGGCGGATAAATCCATTGGCTTTTTTGGCCTTTTCAAAGAAAGCGGCCCGGGAAGGACTTGGCTTCATGGAAATGTAGACCAGTGGCACATCGGGCAGCTTACTCCTGATAGTGGCATACAGTATTTTGAATCTGCTCAGCACTGTATCGGCAGTGACAGCAGTAGCCGGAAGATCATTTTCTCCTACGTAAATAACGATCTGCCGTGGCTGATACGGGAAGATAATGCGGTTGGCATAGTAAGTAACATCATTGGTTTCTGCGCCACCGAATCCCCTGTTCAACACTACCCATTTGCTGAAATTACGTTCCAGATCGTCCCATTTCCTGATAGAGGAACTACCCACAAATAAAATCGGATGTACCGGCGGAGCGTACATCTTATCGAAGTCCACGATGGTTTGTATGTCATGCTCAAACCGGCGCGGATCCTGTGCCAGGAGGTTACCGGAAGCAAACAATAAAGCCAGACAAGCAAATAATACAATCTTTTTCATAATAAATAGATGATCTGCAAACCCTTAAGATAAAAGAAAATATTTAATTTCGATAGTATGAATACGCACCCGCTGAATTTGGCTGTTCGCTTTTTACTGGAAATATGGATGTTGATTGTACTGGGGAACTGGGGCTGGCATCTTGGCAATGACAGCATATGGCAATGTTATCTGCTGGCGGTTTTATTTCCGGTGACAGCCGCAGTACTCTGGGGAGTTTTCCGGATACCCAATGACCCTAAACCAGCGCCGGTAGCCATTCCCGGAGTATTAAGATTACTGCTGGAATGGGGATTATTTGGCCTTGCCGTTGCTGCGCTGATAGCTATGCAACATCCCCAACAGGCGTATGGAGTACTGGGAATATTGGTGGTACATTATGCCGTATCGTACGACAGAACCCTGGCGATGCTGCAAAACAAGCCTTATACCGGGTTTACAGGAAAGAAATGATTAATGGCTGAAGTGCCAGACATTTTCGCCAGCCAGTGTGAGATGTACCTCCGTACCTGCCGCAAGCGCCTCATCATCTGTTCTCACCGTCAGTACTTCATTTCCAATCGCCACGTTTGCCTCGAGGAAACTGCCGTAATAGGCGATACCGGCCACTTTTCCGGTTATCGCATTTTTTCCCGGACCAGTAATTTTAAGATCTTCCGGCCTCAGAAAAATATGTTTGCCATTCAGGGAGATACCGGGCAATCCTGCAAATGCTTTAGCACTGGCGGGAGCCACCAGGTTGTATTTTCCGAAAAGCCCCGCCACATAGGCATTTGCCGGGCGACGATATATTTCCTGCGGAGTTCCCATTTGTACGATCTCTCCATCTTTCATCACAATCACCAGATCAGCCCAGGGCAGAATATCCATCGGATCGTGAGAGATCAGCATACAGGTGATACCTAATTTCTCTCCTATATCAGCAATCACATTTTTCAGCATCCCTTTGTGGATCATATCCAGGTTGGAATAGGGCTCATCCAGCAGAAACAGCCTGGGAGAAGATATCAGCAGGCGCGCCATAGCAATGCGCTGCTTCTCTCCGCCCGACAGCTGGTCGGTTTTTCTTTTTAACAGGTGCGAGATTCTGCAGATATGATAGATCTCTGAAGCTTCTTCCTCAGAGAGTTTGTTGGCGTAAGAAAGGATCTCTTCAACACGGTAGTTATTTCTCAGCTCAAAATGCTGCGACAGATAGGCTGTTCCCGGATGTCCGGGGATTAATACTTCCAGTGCGCCTTTTACCTTTTTACCCTCAAACAACACGGTACCCGAATCCGCCTGTCCCATTCCGCCGATTATTTTCATTAAGGAGCTTTTGCCGGAACCTGTTTCCCCGGCAATAACTACCTTTTGAAACTGCTGTATGGTGAAGTTGATGTCTTTTAGGCTATAAGCACCGTGCTGTTCCTTGCTGATGTGAGATACTTCAAGAAAATTCATTCGTGCAAGGTAGGGAAAAAGTCTTTAGCCTTTAGTAAAATGCAGCGGAGATGACATAGTATGCTAATATTATAATCTCCGCTGCATTTTACTAAAGACTAAAGGCCAACAACTATTTCCAGGCATTCCGGAGAAACCGAATCCAGTTGCCATGCATAACGTTTTCAATATCCTGCTGACTATAGCCTCTTTTGGAAAGCAGGCCTGGCAGCAGCTGGATATCCGCGATAGTTTCGAGATCATAGGGGCATTGTTCTTTTCCGAAAGCCCCGTCGAGATCAGTGCCAATGCCAACATGCAGCGTATTTCCTGCAATCTGGCAGATATGATCCATATGATCGATCATTTTTTCGAGGTTGCAGCCCATTGCCTCAGGAGTAGATTTACCTCTCACCCATCCCGGTACCATCATCCAGGCATCCAGTGCACCGCCGATTACGGCATTTTTCCGGATCAGCGCTCTGATCATATCATCGCTGAACTGCCGGTTGTGATTTACGAGTGCCCGGCAGTTATTATGACTGGCCCAAACCGCACCATTGAAGAGTTCCATGGCATCCCAGAAAGCATCATCACAAAGGTGCGTGGCATCGAGGATGATATTCAGCTTTTCCATCTCCCGTATCAATTCCTTTCCTTGTGCATTCAGTCCACCGGTAGCATCTGTACCATTGGCATAACGTCCCGGGCCATAGTGAGCCGGGCCAATCGCCCGGAGGCCTTTATTATATGCCTGCTCCAGGTAATTGATATTGATAATAGAATCGGCTCCCTCCAGGCTGAGTATATAGCCTATCGGTTTCTTATCGTTGGGGGTACCATCATTCCATAACTGCAGATGAGCTTCCAATCCTTTAAGATCCCGGATCATCACCATTTCACCTGCATCTTCCATAGCTTTATACCAGGCCAGCTGTCCCTGGGTTTGCGCCCAGGCCTGCGCCGGCGAGTGCCAGCCTGGAAGCGGATTTTCAGGCGCCACATAACGCGCGATCTGGGTAGCCACCACCAATCCTATATTACCTTTTCTTAATTCAGGGAAAGCCACTACTCCCCTGGCTCTGTCGGGTTTATCATTCAATCCGGCTTCTCTTGCGCGAATGGCGGCCACCGGCTGCTGAAGATCCCGGTTCCATTCCAGCGCGTTCATGCTGAGATCCAAATGCGCGTCTATTGCAAACATATTAGTTGAGAATGTAGAATGAAGAATATAGAAGGAAGAATTACCTGGCTTCGGTGTTGTTGTAGCATGACCGTTAGTATAGTTCAAACAATGCTTCAATTTCGACAGGGATATTGTCGGGCAGCGAACCAAAACCAACGGCGCTTCTTACTCCTATCCCGTTTTCTTCTCCCCAGATAGCAGCAAACAACTCACTGCATCCATTGATCACATACGGATGACGCTCAAAATCCGGCGTACAGTTCACCATACCCAATACCTTGATCACCCGCTTCACCTTATCCAGCCCGCCTGCATGCTTTTTGATAGTCGCTAACATCGTTAATCCCACCTGCCGCGCTGCCAGCTTGCCCTGTTCCATATCCAGTGCATCTCCGATACGGCCAATGATCAGGGATTTGTCGTTCTGAACAGGACCATGCCCGGAGAGATACAGGTATTTCCCGTCAATAAGGCAAGGCTTGTAAACGCCTAAGGGCGTTGGCGCAGGTGGCAATACCAATCCAAGGGCCGCTAATTTCTCTTCTGCATGATTGTTTTCCATAGTGCTGTTTTTAACTTTTATGCCGAAAAGATAACACTAAGAATTAAGAATTGGGAATATAGAATGAAGAATGAAAGCGGAGATAGTAAACGCGAAGATTAACCGCTAATGTCTTCGCTCTGTTTCTTAATTCTTCATTCCATATTCTTAATTCATTCATAATACTATGTTAAGAGTTAAACCTTTCTTTGCACCTCATGTCTTACTGGTGGAATAAGACCAGTCTATCATGAAAAAGCTCATCCTTGCTTTGCTGCTATGTGCAGCTATAGGCACAGTTAACACAACACAGGCTCAGGTTAGCGTAGGCCTGTCTATCAACATCGCACCTCCTGTTCTTCCGGTATATACACAGCCTCCTTGTCCGTACGACGGATACATCTGGACTCCCGGCTATTGGGCTTATGGTCCGGACGGATATTATTGGGTACCCGGTGCGTGGGTAATGCCCCCACGGATAGGATTCCTGTGGACGCCCGGCTACTGGGGTTTTGTAGGTGGTATTTATTCCTGGCACGCGGGCTATTGGGGGCCTCACGTCGGATTCTACGGTGGTATTAACTACGGATTCGGATATGGTGGCGTAGGCTTCTGCGGTGGTGGATGGTCAGGAAACGTTTATCGCTACAATACTGCAGTGACCAATGTCAATACTACCATCGTACACAATACCTACGTCAACAATACGGTGATCAACAACAACACCGTGGTGAATAACAGCCGTACCAGTTTCAATGGTGCAGGTGGTATTACCAGCAGGCCTACCCGTGTAGAAATGGCTGCTGCCCGCGATCAGCACATGAATGCCACCAATGTACAGATGGCCAACCAGCAAACAGCCCGGACTGATCGCCGGCAACTTGCATCAGTAAATAACGGCCGCCCTGCCAGCATGGCTATTCGTGATCATGGTGATCATGCTCCTCAGCCTAACAGCGCTATGGCGCCACGCAATAGTAATAACAATATTAACAATCCAGGCGCAAGACAGGGATTCACCAACAATCAGAGCAACCGTGTTGCTCCCAATGCCAACAATAACATCAATAACAATCTGGCACAACATAACAACCCTAATATTAACAATGGTGGTCAGCAGCGGGTAAGACAGGGATTCACCAACAATCCCGGTAACCGCACACCGGCAGGGTTTAATAACAACAATGCCGGTAATTTTAATCAACCCCGCGTAAGACAGGGATTCTCTGGTAATCCTGGAAATCACGGCCCGGCAGGATTTAACAACAACCAGCCACCACGTATGCATCAGGGGTTTGCAGGCAATTACAGCCGCCCGTCTTTCAACGGTAATCCTCGCCCGGCGGGTAATTTCGGAGGACCAAGAGGTGGCGGTGGAGGAGGAGATCACAGAGTGAGAAGGAATTGAGAATAGGGAATGAAGAATTAAGAAACAGCGCGAAGATCTTAGCGGATAATAATAATCGCTAAAATCTTCGCGCTGTTTCTTAATTCTTCATTCCCTATTCTTCATTCTTCCATCACCTGGCACTGAAACCCATTCTCGTTTACAATCATCATGATCTTTCCAGGTTGGAAATCCTCACCTTCCACGCGCAGTACTTTGTCGCAGTCATCCAGATCAAAGTTGATTTTACTACCCGGGAAATTACGCAGTAATACAGAGATGATTTCTTTAGCAGCGGAACTTCGCTGAACATTTGTCTTAAATACTTCTACCATCTGGTAAAAAATTTTTGATTACATGTATTTCATTGCCGGATAGTCCAGCAATCTTCGCCACAGCGCGATCTGGCCTATACAATTGGCTTCCCGGTAAGAGTTAAAAGCCAGCAGATCCCATAACGGCATACTCATTCCGGGGAATTGCAGGATACGATCCAGTTGTTCATCTGTTACCTGCGCCAGTTTTTCTCTCAGTAATGGTGTAATTTTTTCCCAGTCTTTTTTATATGTTTCGAGAGATGGATAACGCTGGCCGTTTTTTATGCCCTGAAAGTTGCTGAATAGTTCATCTGCAAATGATTTATCTGACACACCGAGTAATCCGGCTGTATCAAAGCGTTGCTGAACAAGGCTGCCAGCCAGCCATGCAACATGGTTCGCCTGAGTTTCCAGGCGCTTGTGAGCATCATCATCAGAAATACCATCCAGTACTTTCGGATAAAAACTGGTTTGCATATCATACAGCGGAAGGATGCCGCGCATCCGGATACTAACAGTTTCCATTTGTTTCTTTTTTGGTTTACAAACTATTTGTAAGGTACCAGTTATTTCCTGCACCTCATGTTGCTATTGCAGTCAATCTTAGGGGGTATTTGCGACAAAATCATTAAGTTTGAGAAAAGATCACCAAACAAAAAACCGTATGTTACAGATAGGTATTCTGCTTATCCGGCATTACAAGCTTTTAAGTCTGGCCGCTATCACAGACGTGCTTGAAACAGTCAATAAAATTTACCATAACGGGCAGCAGGCAGCTCCGTTCCACATTAACCTGGTTTATACCAAAGAGATGGCGCACCTGACAGCGGCATTTCCCGGATATGCCTCACAATCTATTGATGAAGCGGGCAATTTTGGCCTGGTGCTCATCCCCTCATTTACGACTGAAAATCTTGCTGCGTCTGTTGCTGCCAACAAGGACTATCTGCCCTGGTTGCGTCAGCAGTACCAAAACGGCGCTGAGCTGGCGAGCTTCTGCACTGGTGCATTTTTACTCGGTGCATCAGGACTTCTTGACGGAAAAATTGCCACCACCCATGTGGATGCATGCAAGGAATTCAACCGTGCCTACCCTGCTGTAACACTAATGCCTGATAAGATCGTTACGCACGATACCCGCATCTATACCAGCGGAGGCGCTACCTCTACGTTCCATCTGTTGCTGCATCTGCTGGAAGGCTATTGCGGAATAGAAATAGCCGTGAGAACAGCAAAGATATTTGCCGTAGATATGGGGCGCGACCGGCAATGGTATTTCAGCACGTTCCAGCCAGTCCGCAATCACCACGACGACCTGGTGGCCACTGCCCAGCTTAAAATCGAATCCTGCTACCAGGACGTTGCCACCATCGAAGAAATGATCAAAGACATTCCTTCCAGCCGCCGGAATATTGTAAGAAGATTTAAACAGGTAACCGGTGTCACCCCTATCGAATATCTGCAACACACCCGCATAGAAGCGGCCAAGAAATTACTGGAACAAACCGGACAGCAGATGGCCGAAGTAATCTACAACTCCGGTTATAACGACCCCAAAGCATTCCGAAAAGTGTTCCGTAAAACAGTAGGCATGACACCCTCGGAATACCGGGAGAAGTTTAATACCGTGAGATGAGAAAAATTGTAAGCGCGAACGTGTTTGTTAGTATCTGTCCCAAAAGAAAGGCGGTTCAATGCCTAATGCCCGGAGGTATACGGTAGCCTGACCACGATGATGAATCTCATTATCGATAAAATACAGCAGCAGACTGATCACGGTACCTTCATACTGATCAAATGCTTTGGCGGTTTCCTGGAACCTGGCCTCGGAAATCTTTGACCATTCATCATCGATTTGTTCTGTCACAATATCCCAAAGCTCCAGATATTCTTCTTTGTTTTGAGGAGTTGTTTTACCGGTATGAGCCAGCAGCGTAGTCATTGGCGTCCATTGGTCGGTGGCCAGGCCGTGCACTCCAGATGATCCCATACCAATCATCTCCATTATCAAAGCAGAGGCCGGGCGCATGCCGCCTATGCTAAAAGTAAAGAACTGATCGGCCGGAAATTTTTCAATCAGTTTACGGGTCAGTTGCCGGTGGCCCTGCCAGTGCGACAATAACTGTTCTGATGTAATAACGGCTGTAACGGGGGCAGTTGTAAGGATGTTGCTTTCCATAGCTTTTTGTTTTATGATACAAAGAAAGCTATGGGGTATGACAACCCTATGTCAGCAGTCTTAAAAAAAATTTCAGGCCACCTGCTCAGCCTGTTCTTTAAACAATCCTTCTATGCGGCTGATTTCTTCTGCAAACATGGTTTTCTTTCTCTTGCCGAAATAAAGGGTATTCTCAATGATATCATTTCCTTCCCAAACTAATTTTACTTTTCCTGTAAGGATCTCCTGGCGGCAGAGAAAATCAGGGATAACGGCAAACCCTTTGCCATTGCTCAGGCAGCGAACAATAGAGCATTTATTGGGCACAATATAATTGGGCTTAAAATCGGGATGATGACTGAAGTTAAGACGCCAGAATTTGCGGAGGCTCTCCGTATCGGCGGCTGAGCTGTACCAGATCTGTTGCTTCAGCCAGGCCTCTGCGTCCGCGATCCGGTCCGCATGGAGGAGCTTATTGAACTCCCGGCAATCCTGCTTCCCGCCTGCTATCAGTACAATCCTTTCCCGCGAAAAAGGTGTGTACTCCAGGTTAGCCTGACTGCCTTTCTGCGGCGTAACGATCAGATCGAGCAGTCCATTATCCAGCTCCTGCTGCATATCAGGATATTCCCCGAACCTGATATTGACGTTAAACGGCAGTGAAGCGATATGTTGCTCCAATGTAAACTGGAATGTTTCGAGGCACATACCAATGGTGATGGTAGCTTTATTGGCATCCCCGCTTTTATGAAAATGCTGCTCTGCTGCTTCCAACCGGTTAATGGCATCGATCGTGAAATTATATAAGACCTTCGCCCTTTCAGTGGGCACCATTTTACGCGGCGCCCGGTCGAATAGTTTATAGCCTGCAAATGCTTCCAGCGAATTCAGGTGCAAGCTTACCCCCGACTGAGAGATATACAGATCCCTGGCAGTAGTTGTCAGTGATCCTGTCTCAAAAATCGTTTTAAATGTTCGCAGCCACTCAAAATTAAGCATCATGATCTATCATTTTAATGAAACAAAGCTATCATTTAAATCATTATGATGATAAGATAGACCGATCTAAATTTGTGCTTCAGAAAAGAAATCAAGTATATGAAGTACGATCAACAGGGCGCGGCTACGGCTGTATTGCCCGCCAGGAAAGGTTTTCCCACAGCTTTATGGGCACTTACGATCAGTTCGTTTGCAATAGGCACCACCGAGTTTGTAATGGTGGGCATTTTACCAACCGTAGCGGAAAAGCTCGGTGTCAGCGTTTCTACGGCAGGATTACAGGTAACATTATACGCCCTGGGAGTAGCTATAGGCGGGCCTATATTAACCGCGCTCACCCATCATATGAAGCGGAAACCATTGCTCATCGCATTGATGGGATTATTTGTATTAGGCCATATAGCAGCTGCTCTCTCACCGGGATTTATTTTCCTGCTGGCAGCGCGTTTCATTTCCGGCTTTGCGCATGGCGTTTTCATCGGAACGGGCGCCACTATTGCCTCCAACCTGGTACCGGAAGATAAACGGGCTACTGCCATTGCCATGATGTTTTCGGGGATCACCATTGCGATCATCGCCGGAGTGCCATTGGGCACTTTCATCGGCCAGCATTGGGGCTGGAGAGCTACGTTTGTTGGCGTGGCGATACTGGGAGTTGTTGGTCTTGTTGCCAATCAGCTGTTATTACCCGACGATATCCCCAATGGCACACCGGTGTTACTGAAAGAACAGCTGAAAGTCTTGAAGAACCCGCATATCCTGCTGGTACTGGCTATCACAGCATTCGGCTACGGTGGTACATTTGTGGCATTTACTTACCTCGCCACCCTGCTGGAGAAAGTCACCGGTTTTTCCAGCACTTACGTAAGCCCGTTGCTGCTGGTATACGGCGTTGCCATTGCTATCGGGAATGTGGTGGGAGGTAAGGTCTCCAACCACCGGCCTGCAACATCGTTGATCATCATGTTTGCCTTACAGGCAGCAGTATTGCTGATCTTTACATTCACGATGCACTACAGGATACCGGCTGTTATTACACTTTTTGCGATGGGCATTCTGTCGTTTTCTTCCGTACCGGGCCTGCAACTCTACATTGTGCAACTGGCGGAGAAATATCTGCCAGGTACAGAATCAGTCAGTTCCTCACTTAATATCGCGGCCTTTAATGCAGGCGTAGCCATAGGCGCCACCACGGGTGGATTTGTGGTCGATTCTTCCCTGGGCCTGAGCGCTACCCCCTGGGTAGGCGCCCTGCTGGTGCTGGCGGGCCTCGTGCTTATGATACGCAGCCGTAAAACAGCTCATTTATAACATCATCTTCCAAAAAAAATTCCGGTAAATTGTGTGCTCATTTTTATCGCTCCTGTAGCAGCACCTGAATCACATTAAATATTATCGCCATAAAGGCATATGAAAAGGCTGGATTCAGTAAAACATTGGTAGAAATGCGGCTTCCAGTCTGACTGAAGCTAGTTTGGCATAGTTTTCGACAATAGGCAGGTAAAGAAAGTTTTAACCATGAAAACGATACTTATAGCCTTAGCGGCAACTGTAGCTGTAGTTTCCTGTAACAGCAATGCACAGAATAATGCCGCCATTGAAAAGGCAAAAAGAGCTACCATTGATTCAATGAACAATGTAAGTGCAATTAAACAGCAAGTAGTTGATTCAATGAACAATCTTAAACATCATCACTTCCGTGGAAATGAAGCAGCGCCTGTAATGAGCAGCGCGGGTGGTGGAGCCGCAGTATCAGATCCTGGATATAGTGCAGCCCCTGCCGCAACAGCGCCAGCCGCTCCAACCCGTACAAGAAAACGGTTCTGGAAAGACTGGAGTCATACTGCTAAAGGAGCTGTAGTAGGTGCAGGCGCAGGTGCCATCACCGGAGCTATTGTAAATCCTGACCACGGAAAAGGCGCCGCTATCGGTACATTGATCGGAGCTGGTGTTGGTGCAGGTACAGGAGCACTGGTAGATAAGAAGAAAAGGAGACAGGCACAACAGTAAGTTTTTTAGGGGAATTTTTATTATATGTGCGGCGCGTTCTATAGAACGCGCCGTTTTTTTATACCATCTTCCTCCCCTTCTCTGTCAGATATGGAAAAAACAAGTCCTTTACCATCTTCACATAAAACGCGACCGCTTTCTTACCCTTCAATCCTGTGGTCAGCTCGTTCGCTGATATCCAGAAATCACCAATGACATACAGCATCCTCACCAGGTTCTCCCACACTTCTTCCGGAATATCGTCCCGTACGATTCCATGTCTGCGGTAATTTTCAAACAACAACAGGAACTGTTCCCTTCTTATCGCAAACCGCTTTGCGTATACTTTCTTCACCTCCGGCAACCGCCTTGCGATTACTACGAAATGGATATATATAAAACGATAATTGTAGATATGCTCCATTACTGCCGTGATAGATTCTTCCAGGGATTTCAGGCTTTGAAACTCCTGCTCTGAAAACACCGGCAGCTCATCCATCTCATTAATATGATTGGTGTAAATAGCCGCTATTATTTCATCCGCATTCTTGAAATAATACTGTATGTTACTATGGCTGATCCCCATGTCTTTTGCAATGTGCCGGATGGTGATTACATCTATGCCCTGCTCGTTGAACAGTCGCAATGCCGTTGCTAATATTCTTTCTTTGGTACTCATAATGAACGAAAATAAACATTTTTGTACAGATGTACAAAATTAGTACATTTGTACTAAAATAAAATATATGAAAGCGATCATCATAGGTGCAGGTATCGGTGGACTCACCACAGCTCTTGCATTACAGCAGCGGGGTATCAGTTTTGAGATCTATGAAGCAGCGCCGGAACTGAGGCCCATAGGCGCTGGTATCTGGCTCGGCGGCAATGCCATGAATGTATATGAAAGGCTGGGGATGGCGGATATACTCAAGACCAACGCTGTATTCCTCGAATCGGTTTACATCAGGGACATTACAGGCAGGTTGCTGCAGCATGTGGACAATCTCGAAATAAAGCGTTTATTCGGCAACGGTACTCATGCCATCCATCGGGGCACCCTGCAGCAGATCCTTGCCGATGCGGTGAAGGCGCCTATACATCTGGGCAAGCGATGTAAGGCGGTTCACGGTAATGTGGTACTGTTTGAAGATGGCAGTACGGCCACAGGTGATCTGATCATTGGTGCTGACGGCATCCGTTCTGTTGTCAGGGAGCAATGCGTTACGCAGGCGCAGTACCGCTATTCCGGACAAACCTGCTGGCGCGCCATTGTGGATATGACCCTCCCTCAGGCAGAACAGGTTAGCAGTGGCGAGGTTTGGAGTGCGAAGGGTGGTGTGCGTGCATCTTATTCACAGGTAGGCCCTAACCAGGTATATCTTTGGGTTACCAAAGCAATGCCTGCCGGCAATAAATTCAGTAATGAGGAAGCCTATGCTTTTATCAAAAAACAACTGGCAGACTTCAGTCCGCAGACGCAAAAGGTTGCGGAGCGCATGAGACCTGAAGCGCTTATTCATGGCGATTTATACGATATCAAACCCATCAGCGGATGGTATAAAAATAATGTGGTGTTATTGGGAGATGCTGCACACGCCACTACCCCCAACCTCGGACAGGGAGCAAGTCAGGCTATTGAAGACGCTTATATACTTGCTGCGTGTCTGGCTACCACCGGATCGCTGGCCGATGCGTTCAGTAAATACCAGCAGAGGCGGATGCATCGGGCGCAGCGGGTTGTGAAGATGTCGTGGTTCCTGGGCAGGATCACCGCTATTCAAAGCCGGGTCGGATCCATGCTGCGTAACTGTCTTATCCGTAGTACACCACACAGTATTGCACGCAAGCAGTTTAATTTCCTGTATGGAGTTGATCTGAATGTAGAGTAAAAATAACGCTGGCACGGTCACAACGGCATCATCTTTGGGGCAAAGGCGCGCATGTGGAATCAATTTATAGAGAATACGGACCACCTGCCCGACTTCCTATGGAATCTGATACTGGCAGGCATTGCAGTCGTCGCAGGATGGCTGATTAAGTTTTTACTGGCATTTTTTTTACGCAGATCCCTGAACAAACAAGCGGATTTTTCATTGATGCACAGCACATTGCTGCGGCTCGGTCAGGCGTTTAACTATTTTTTGCCGTTGTTGCTGCTGAATGTGGCAGTGCCCATGATGCGCCTCAGTCCGAAGTATGCCTACGCAGTTGGTAAAGTCGCGGAAATTGCGCTCACGCTGTCTTTTGCAGCGCTGCTGATAGGCGCAATAAAGGTGCTGGAAGATTACGTATACCATACGTATGACCTGAAGAAATCGAACAACCTGAGGGAGCGGAAGATACGTACACAGTTACAGTTCATCCGTAAATTATCGATCACGGTGATACTGGCGCTTACCGCCTGTGTTATATTACTGAGTTTCGACAGTATGCGGAAATTGGGCGCCGGTTTACTGACAGGCGTAGGTGTTGGCGGTATCATTATCGGTTTTGCAGCGCAGAAGTCGCTGGGCAATCTGCTGGCGGGTTTTCAGCTGGCATTCACACAGCCTATCCGGATCGACGATGTACTGGTAGTGGAAGGAGAATGGGGACGTGTGGAAGAAATTACACTCACCTATGTGGTGTTAAATATCTGGGACCAGCGAAAACTGATATTACCGATTAATTATTTTATAGAGAAACCATTTCAGAACTGGACCCGCACGGGATCCGAAATCCTAGGAACAGCTTTCTTCTATCTCGATTACAGTGTTCCTGTAGACCAGCTGAGAGCGGAGTTCGAGCGATTGCTGGAGTTGTCGCCTTTGTGGGACAGGCGGGCCAAAGCCCTACAGGTCACCAATACCAGCGAGCGTACCGTTGAAGTACGAACCCTGATGAGCGCAGCCAGTTCCGGCAATGCCTTTGATTTGCGCTGCTACATACGGGAAAACATGGTCAAATATGTACGAGAGCATCACCCTGACTGTTTACCTAAAACCCGGGCGTATATTGAAAAAACAAAAAACGCCGGATCAGTTTAACGTCTTCTCTAATACAATCATGTGCTTGCATTGTATACCGTTTTCATAAATCGGTTCATCATAATGCAGTGTGAAATAGTTTTTTCTGACAGCAGAGATTTCAAATCCCTGGCGCTGATACAGGTATAACTGTGCAATACTGGAGTTGCCGGTGCCAATGAAGAGGCTTCTGCTTCCATTGGCCCTGGCCCTCTGTGCTGCATCCTGGAGCAGGATTTTGCCCAGTCCTTTCCCTTGCCAGGCCTGATTTACGGCAATATTCCTTATTTCAGTATCTTCCCCTTCCTTCACCAGTACATAAACGCCAATCACTTGTTTTTCTTTCTCCATTACATATACTTCGCCAAGTGAGAGGTAAGCATTGATCATGGTAACTGAAGGGTCGGCCAATAAAAGGAGGTCGTAGGGCATGTTATCGCCCGGGGCTAATTTTCTGATTGTTGTAACCTGAGAGAGAGACATAGATATTGTGGATTAATAAACAGCTGTTAGCTACCGGCTTCGGGCTACCAGTGACCTTCGCGAAATGGCCACTGGCAGCGAAAAGCCAACAGCTAGTGGCTAATGGTTATATATTGTTTTTTGACATTATTACCATACACTTCTATTTGTGCGTCCTTATTACCGGCAGCGGAAACGCCACTGATACCAATGGTGCGTTGTTCGCCGGGCAGAACAGAAATATAGTTATCACTGTAAAACACCGGCAGGATACGTTTTTTCTGCGCAGCATCTACCAAAGATATGCGGTTAAAAAATGCGACAGGGCTTCCGGCCGGGTTGCTGATTGTTACGGCTATACTGTCGGCATTCAGCTGTGCGGCATGAACATTTACTCCGGCGGCCGGCATCTGCTGTAAGCCGGAGTAATTCCCTTTACCATCCGGCAGCCAATAGAGGTTTTCGTCTACCACGCGCTGTTCAGCATCGAGGAGGCGTAGCGAGAAAAATATCCCTGATTTGTCTCTCAGCTTATCCAATACCGGTTTTACACTGAGATATTTCTGCACTGTAGATGGGCCTGCTTCTACGAATACCTGCGTCAACAGGCTATCGCGGCCCTGCATATCGTATGCTTTCAGCTCCAGCATGAGGTTGCGGGCATAGCTGAACGTATTGTTTACGATCATTACCATGCCATCGGCAGGATCGCACATCACATGCAGCGGAGTGGATCCTTTACGGGTGCCGTACAGGCAGGCATTGGGATCGAGGTAGTAATCGTACATCTGACCGCGGAGGGCCGTCCACGGGTTTTGTGTTTTCCAGATAATAACGCCGGTGTACCAGTCCCACATATGTGCGCTGAAACCCTCCATCAGGGCGCGGTATTGATCATAGTTGACCATTTGCACCCTGTTCGCCCATTCTCTCAGATCGCTGGTTTTACCGTACGGATCTACCGCGTTATTGTAAGCGATGTATTTGTGATAATCCCAGACAGCATCCGGTTTGCCGGTCTGTGCATCCGGAGGTACCAGATTAGCAGCAGGCAGGAAGCGTTCCAGTGATTCATAATCGCCGGTACCAACGGAGCCTACTTCCGAATTGAACGGGAAGGTACGGGAACCCCAGAAATGTTCTACAGGCTGTATACCGTAGGGGCCATCGCCGTTTCCGCCGATAACATTATACGACATGCTATCTGAGTTGGAGTAATCGAAAAAATAGCGGGTACCATCCAGCGATGGTATAATGGAATCTTTCATGGCCGCGAAAATATCAGCCGGAGGCGTAATTTCATTTCCTCCGCACCAGAAAGCGAGAGAAGGATAATTCCGTAGCATCTTCACCTGGTCGGTCACATTTTGCAGGAACAGAGGATGATCATCGGGGTACTTACGACGCGTCCACTGATCTTCTTTTTTGGCGGGGTCCTGCCAGCGGCCGTTACAATCGCCGGAGATCCAGAAATCCTGGAATACCAGCAGACCGTATTTATCGCATGCTTCAAAGAACTCCGGCCGCTCGGTGAGGCTACCGCCCCAGATGCGGATCAGGTTGAGGTTCATATCGCGATGGAAGCGAACTTCCGCATCATATCTTTCCTTGCTGAAGCGGAACATGGCGTCGGACGTGATCCAGTTACCACCTTTGATAAATATCTTCTGGCCGTTTACTGCTACTTCGCGGCTGTTGGTATGGGTATTCCAGTAGGTTTGGATTTCCCGTACGCCTATTTCTACATTCTCCTTATCATCTGCTTTTCCGTTATTGATGAATTGCAGCTGCAGGTTGTACAAATGCTGCGGGCCGTAGCCGGCTGGCCACCACAGCTGCGGCTGTTGCAGCGACAACTCCGGAAGCTGAACGTTAACGGTAGCATGCGGCGCCAGGGTTACTTTTTTGGAAATAGTGCTGCCGCCCAGGGTATATTGCAGGGTACCGGTGATGCTTTTGGCACTGGCGTTCTGCAATTCGGACGAAACCTGTATCAACGCCGGCGCCTGAGAGCCGCCTGGTATACGTTTGCCCGGTACCCGGGTGATAACATGCGGATCTTTGATACGTACCGCACCGGTTCGCTCAATGGTTACCTTATCCCAGATACCGGTATTACGGTCGCGCATAGGCTGTATCCAGTCCCACCCTGCGGTGTACTGGGGGCCTACGTTCTTTGCGATGGTACCGTCGCCTCCCTGGCCTCCGTTGGGATTGCCGGGAAACTGTGGTGGGTATACGATCACAGCCAGGCGATTTTGGCCGTTCTTCGCCAGCCAGGGCGTGATATTATATGACTGGCGCAGATAGGCGCCATAGTGCGTAGCCGGGGTTACCTTATGTCCGTTCAGGAAGATATCGCAGCCATCATTCACACCTCTGAAATGTAACCATACCTGTGCATCCCCGGCGCCTGCCTTCTCGCTAAAATCTTTTACAAACCAATAGGTATAATGCTCTCTGCCGGTATGATAGATATCCGGAATTTTCTCATTGTTCATCCCATACATGGGATCAGGCACCTGTTTGTTGTTAAGCAGGGTAGTTAGCACGGTACCCGGCACAGTTGCCGGCATCCAGCCCGTAAGCTGGTAGCCCGGCGCCGAAAGCTGTTCTCCTGTTGCCTTTACCTGTGTTGTGTTGATACATTGCCATCCGCTGTTAAGCTCATAACTTTCCTGTGCCGATAGTTTCAGAAAAGAAAAAAGTAGCAGGCAGGAGATTGTCGATTTCCGGAACATCATATTATCAGTAATAATAAAAAAGGGGGCATAACGCCCCAGATAGTTTAAGTATTTTGGATAAACACAAACAAATATAAAAATTTTACGGAACAGGCGTGATTATTTAGGGTATTATTGCTGCCGGACTTAAATCACTCCCAGCATGAGCGATAATGATACCAAACGGCTGTCGCGGCTCACAGCCATCCTGACCCAATTGCAGACGAAACGGCTGTTGACCGCAACAGGCCTGGCAGACAGATTTTCGGTGAGTGTACGCACTATTTACCGGGATATCAAAGCACTGGAACAGGCAGGAGTACCCATTATCACTGAAGACGGAAAAGGCTATACGCTGATGGAGGGTTATCGCGTACCGCCGGTCATGTTTACGGAAAAGCAAGCCAATGCTTTAATTCTCGCAGAACAACTGGTGCAGAAAAGCAAGGATGCTTCTTTTATTAAAGACTATTCGGAAGCTATTGAAAAGATAAAGGCAGTGTTAAAGCATAGTCAGAAAGATAAAGTGAATTTACTTACTGAACGAACCCGGTTCGAGCAAAACATCAACCGGGAACGGAATAGCAATAACCTGTCTGATTTACAGTTTGCCCTTACCAATTTCAACCTGGTTAACATCGACTATACCAACGAAAACAACCGTACGACAAGCCGGCAAATAGAGCCTTTTGCCTTATTAAGCACACAGGAAAACTGGCTTTTAATAGCCTGGTGCAGATTACGCCGTGAGTTCAGGTATTTCCGGCTAGACAGAATAAAAAAGCTGCAACTACTATCGGAGAAATTTGAACCACATGAAATGACGTTGCAGGAATATTTTGAAAAATACCACTGATTTTTTTCCTACCCCTGACATAGGGCTGTCAATGCCCCATTTTAGTTTTGCTTCATAAATCAAAATTAAAATGGAAAAAAGAACAATTGATCCCTGGGCATGGGGCGCCAACACGAATTCTGTACAGGCGGTAGAAGTAAAAAATGTTGAAGGAACGCTTTATTGTTCCGGACAGGCGGCCATAGATGCCAATGGCGTGCCGGGTAGTGCGGATATGCGTACCCAGCTTATTCAGACTATCCGGAATGTGGAACAGCTGATTAGTGAGTCGGGGTATGAGTGTAAGAATATTGTGAGATTGAATGTGTATACGACTTCAACGCAGGAATTTTTCACGGGTTGCATGGATGTGTATGTGCCTTTTCTGCAGAAGTATGGGATTAAGCAGGCGACCAGTTTGCTGGAGGTGAAGGGGTTATTTGCGGGGTTGACGGTAGAGTTGGAGGCGACGGTGGTGAAGTGAGGGGGATGTTTCTGAATTGAGGTAAAACGAGCGCGAGAGGCTATTCAACAATAGCTAGTTAAAGTATAAACCGCCTTCTTCATCTGATAGAATAAGGCGGTTTATACTTATTTCATCCTGCTATATTAATAGTAATAGTAAAACGTTATTTCCTCCTGGCATGTGTTTTTGGAAGAATCTAATTACATTTATTAATGTACATTTAAAAAAGATAATTAAAGCCTATGATTAAAACCCATGTATATAGCATATTAGAAAGGCAGGTTTCAGAATATCTATTAAATGGCTATAAAGCTGACGTCATTGACGCTGAGGTGGGCCGGTTTTACGCCTATACTTTTGTGAATTTGAGGCCGGAAGACTATGAAATTGCGTCGTCACTCAGCCGATTCATTACCAGTGGATGTAGCGTATGGGGAAGCGATGAAGAAAAAAGCCGGGTTTATTCAGAAGGAGGCCGATGCTATTCGATGAAAAGCCACGATCAATGCATTCAGGAAGGATTGTACCATGCTTATGCTATTAAGTTTTATGGTTGCTTCTACGATGGATGGTGGTATATCCTGAAGGAGCTGTCTTATTTTGGGGAACATATATCCCGGGAGGCGGCACAGGACCGACTTAGTGCGGGCGGCGAGCTTGCTTCGTTTCTGAATAATACAATTTATCTACCAATGGAGCCGTACTTTTCAATTAGCGGACAAGATGAGGAGAAGCTACCTCGGGGAGTCGAATACCTGGAGTTTGTTGGCATTCCTGAACTGGTCGCCTATCAGAAGCAACAACAAAAATCAGCCATATGCCGGGCATTCACACACTTTATGAATCAGGATATATTTCTGCCCTTCAAAGAGCGTCTCAGGGTATTCCGGTATGAAGAGTTTTCGGCCCTTACTCCCTTATACAGCAATGATTTTACGATGATCTATCCGAACACGAGGGAGTATATATTAATACCTGCATTCGTAAAAGATATACAGGGTACATATCGGCTCTATTATTTTTTCTGGCATACTGCTGATAGAAAAATGTATACCTGGACCTACTTTGAGCCGGAAGTGGCTGGTATAAACCATCACTATTCCTCCGTCATTATTGAAAATCTGTCCAAAATTTCTCATTGGAATGAAATCGGTTACCTGGACTCATCTTGTACACTTGATGATCGGGCATTTTGGAATAACTATGTGCTGGTAAAAGCTCCTGATGGGGAATATAAATATTTAACTGAATTATCGCTTGGCAGTACAAAATAGAATATTGTATTTGTTGCTTTACTGTAAGCTCAGAACATACTGATATTTTCAGCTCCTCTTCACCTATTTTTGAGCACTGCCATATTTGATCGGGAAAGGCTGCATCATCAGACAATTAATAAATAAATTTTTATCATCAGAAAACTTGAAAATATCTTCTACTGTATATTCGTAAAATGTAGCATTCTTTTCCAAAGGATCATATGCAACAAATGGTATTATAAGAATATCTCCATTTTTAATCTTTCGCTTAAAAATCTGCTCCCAATGTATACCATTATAAAGATCCGGAACCGCTAAACGCGGAATTAATTTATCAGGAAAGAACTTTGATGTTTCTATTTTAGAAACTTTTCCTGATGATGAAAGTACCAGCTTCATTGCGAAAACAGCGGATAGCTTTTTTTCTGCTAATTCTAAGGGCATTCCTGCTTTTCTTTTAAGGATGTTTAGCAAAGAATCACTGGCACCCGGTGATGCCTGATTCTGTGCCTGTATTGCGAATGGCAAAAACATTAAAATTAGTACCAGATAGATAGAATAGAGTAATTTTTTCATGGCAAGTAAATTATGGACATCGATGTCCTTTAGTATTATTTTTATCAAATTGCTGAGCGCGTAATAAAATATTATTTGCTTCAACGGGATTACCTTGCTTAAAATAAGTCCACCAGTTTGTAGATTGCAATCCTCCATATGAAAGGGCTTGCGCATCTTCCCAACTTAAATCAGGGAATAAAGACTGAAGTGCCTCTGACATGTTATTTATATAATTAGACACCATAATGTTATGCTGAAATGCTTCATTCCATACTAATGGATCATTGGTAATGGTTTTCCTGGCGTCAAAAATTCCATGCAACATTTCATGTAGTGCCGAAGCCACTATCAATTCTTTTGAAGAATGGGAAAGTTGATCTGTATTAAATACGATATCTATATAATAAAGGCTCTCGAGATGAGTTTTGGCCATAAATTGATCTCCATATGATCCCTGATCGAATACAATTGTATATTCTCCGTTACCCCCAAATATCATATTGAACGTTGAGGTTATGATATCTTTCATATTGTTAGATAGTACCTGATTCACTGCCCATTGGAAACAAGGATCAGTCAGGCTAGGAGCAATCAATACTGTATCCAATTTGTAGTTGCCACCGCCGCCGCCACCCAGAGAACCACCGCCACCACCAACACCACCTGGTGCAGGGTTATTCGGGTTGGCTGGTGGCGGCAAAGGAGCAATCTCATCTCCGGTGCAATATACATCCCATCCATTCCAGCCTGAATACCACGTAGTATTGGGGCAATTGGGGTTGTAAGGTATACCACAATCAATTATTTTAGTTGATGTTCCTTGCCCTCTCGTATACACAACCGTCTGCACGCCGTCGCAATAGCCAACCCAAGTACAGGTACTGTAATACAAACAGCCTTCTACATTCGCGCCTGTTGGATTCTGAATATTTTTTCCATTGCTGTAGCTCTGATATATCCCAGAATGGCTGCCTAGTCTGTTAAATAGTAATTTCCCGGTAAATGGACCGGATGCGTCTTTTAATTCACTTGCATCAATTCGGCTGGCTGTGTAATACTCAAATTTACCATTGGCAAGACGCGCAACCAAAAATCTCTTCTCATTCGACTCTACCTTTCTATTCATCGAAATTCTTCCACTTGCTACCTCTGGATTCAGCGGAATATAATAAACTTTGCCTCCAGCTTCAGTACCAAGGGTAATTTGATTCCACATAGGCCTCCAAATAATGAATAACGAATCGTTAATTTTGGAGCTAATCATTTTGAATGACGACTTGTAATAATTTGACTTAATCAATTCTACATCTATAGCTTCAGAAGGAATTTTACTATCACTACTCTTCTTATTACAACTATTGAAGATTACTAAACTAGTTATGATCAAGATAACAAACAAAATAGCCTTATTAAACAGATTCATAGCCAGAGATTATTTAGGTACTTGCTATATGAAACTCAGGACAAACAATTAAAGTGGGTTGATTCTTAAATTGATCTACAATACTTATGATAATTTTGTAAAAGGGCCATCACATATCACTCTGTTGTGAAGATAATTATTTTTTTGAATTTCACTAACACTCTAATTCAATTACAATACATCTCCAAGTTTACACCAGACTTTTTATGCCAATAACATTACCTATAAATGAGTGTGAGGGATAGTCCCTTTCGTGCACTACCAACGTTAAAATACTATCAAAATCACCTTTCTCATGAACATCGTATTCATTTCCAAATGTGTACAACTCACTATTTCCCAATCAATTGAGCATCCATCCTATATCCCTCATATACTCATCCTCATATCATCCTCATATCATCCTCTAAGGAGCCTATACCTTATCCAGTTTCAGCGAGCGCCAAAACCAGTCTCAGCCAGCCCCAAAACCAATACTATTTTGCTCCGAAAACATAATCTCCCGAAACATACTCCTATCTTCTTAATCTCAAAAAATGAAGCATCTGACAAAATGCAAGCCGCTGTGATCTCTCCAAATTCACCTACGGCCACCCGAAAAAATTATGCTGAGATTAGCATTAACCACATCAACCGCAAAATCAACTCTCCGTTTCAACACCTTATCACTGCCGGCTTTATCGACTATTTCCGCATATTGCCTAACGATAGCATTAATCACCAGTGGCGGGTTATCTTCAAAAATAAAATGACCACATCCATATGCCATAATACCTTTGCGATTAGCCGCCATACCCGCAAACTCCCGATGGCACCTTTTCCAGTCTGTTGTATCTTTTACATCTGAAAATGGTGTATGCTCTGATACAAAATCTACTACAGGAATGCTTTCCGGGAAAACAATATTTCTTATAAAATTGATATTATTGCTAAAATCTGCTCCCTGATAGTAAGACCCAGGGGTGGCGGTCTTTATACTGTCGTTATTATGTGCATCAATTAATTGCTGTGTAGTGGCTAGCCTGTCCGCATCATAAAAGCAACTGGTGGTAGCGTCAATGAGTACAGCTGCTTTAACTTTATCAGGATGCCGGGATGCATAGAGTGTAGCATATAAGCCCCCCTGAGAGTGGGCTACCAACATCATATTGCCATCATAACCTAATTTTTGCAATCCGGTTTCTAACCCTTTGATACCATTTAAGATACCATGTTTATTTACATCAAAAGTACTTTTACCAAAACCGGTTCTGTCGTAGGTGATTAATGTCGCAGCTGTTACATCTGCAATGGGTTTCAGTATGTTTTTCCAGGTCGTTGCGTCCTCTCCTCCACCTGCTTCAAAAAGTATAGGTATTCCTTTTCCTTTAATAATATGAAAATGCAGTTTATATCCGCCAACATCCACCAATGTGTCGATCGTCTGAAATTGGCCATAGGTAACGTTAAAGAAGATTAAAGCTAAAACGGGATGTAAAATGAATTTCATTATACCAAATTAATCTGTAAAAAATCCCCTCAATCCTCCTCCTCCACCAACACCTGCCTGTTATACTTATTCCTATACTCCAGCGGCGTCAACCCCGTCACCTTCTTAAAAATAGTCCTGAACGTTTTCGTATCTGCATAACCGATATCATAAATCACTTCATTCACATTCTTACTGCTCGTTTCAAAATCCCTCTTCGCCGCTTCTATTTTAATACGCTGTATATACTCCACTACCGTGTTACCGGTCGATTTCTTAAACCTGCGCTCAAATGTACGCCGCCCGATTGCTGTGAGCTCCGACAACTGATCCACGGTGATCCGCTCCTGGTAACTGGATTCTATGAACTCCTGCGCTTTGAGAATAGAGGCATCGTTATGACTTTTCTGAGCTTCGAAAATAATGAAAGGCGACTGGCTTTGCCGGTCGATGTCGATGGCATAAGCTTTAGCTGTGGCGATGGCAATGTCGCGCCCCGCAAGTTTTTCTACCAGGTACAGGATGAGGTTAAGATAAGAATAGGCGCCACCACTGGTATAGATGCGGTCTTCTTCAGTGATCACCCTGTCGTCCATGAGATGTACCTGCGGATACATAGCCCTGAACTGGCGGGCAAATTTCCAGTGTGTGGCACAGGGTTTTCCATCCAGCAAACCCGTTGCTGCAAGGAAAAAGGCGCCGAGGCACAAACTGGCGATGGAGGCGCCATTGTTGTATTGTTTTTTTATCCACGGCAGGAATGCCTGGTTCAGTTCCACTGCGTTGGCCTGGTCGCCATGCAGGGCCGGAATAACGATCAAATCCGTTTTTGCCAGATCTTTTATCTGCACCTGCGGACTGATGGAAAACAAATGGTTCCGCTGGCTGATCTCTGGTTGCAGTCCTACCAATTGCACTTCAAACAAAGGCGTCCGCCCTTTTTCCGCAAGGAAATTATTCAGATCGGAAAAGATCTGATAGCTGCCCTCGATGTTTACTAAACTGGTGTGCCCCAAAGGTACCAGGATGGAAATATGTATCATATCTCGGAAAATTATTCATATAATGCCGCAATCAACCTGCGAATTGTCGCTATCTACCCCTGTATATGTCAATGCGCCTTACGACTTTTGCGATATAAAGTATATCAAAAACCCGCTTACGCATGAGCATCATCCACACCTATCTTACATTCAACGGCAATTGCCGGGAGGCGATGACCTTTTACCGCGACTGCCTGGGTGGAGAGCTCGTGATGCAAACTATCGGAGAAACGCCCATGGCGGCGGATATTCCACCGTATATGAAATCCCTGGTATTGCATTCCTCACTTACGAAAGGCTCCCTGGTATTAACCGGATCGGATATGGTCCCTGAAATGGGGCTGACCAACGGGAATACGGTATCCATGTTGCTCAATTGTACTACGGAAGATGAAGCCCGGCGCTGTTACTCCCTGCTGTCGCGCGATGGCGAAGCTACCTATCCCCTCGCCAGCACCTTCTGGGGAGCGTTGTTTGGTACGCTCACCGATAAATTCGGTCATCACTGGCTGGTTAATTTTGAGGGCAACTCGCGCCAGTGATGCTGCCAGTTATCCTGCGTAAGCGGCTTCTATTGCAGGTATTTCGATCTTCGACATCTTCATCATCGCCGCCATTACACGCGCAGCTTTTGCTTTGTCGCTGTCGTTCATGTAGGTCAGCAATATGCGGGGTGTTACCTGCCATGAAAGCCCGTATTTATCTTTCAGCCAGCCGCACATGCTGGGCTCACCACCATCTGCAATAAGCTTATTCCAGTAGTAATCTACTTCCTGCTGATCTGCACAGTCGATCACAAAAGATATCGCTTCTGTAAAGTGAAAAACAGGACCTCCGTTGAGTAACACAAACTCCTGACCATCGAGGCTGATGGTGGCCACCAGTAATACACCGGCCATCGGGGAATCATCGTCATAGTAACGTTTGGATACTACTTTCCCGTTTTTGAAAACAGACAGGTAGTAGTCAATTGCTTCTTCCGCATTATTGTCGAACCATAAACAGGGAGTGAACTTTTGCATAACAGGGTAATTTAAGATGTTACAAAGATACCCGGCCTGCTACTTTTCCTTACGGTGCAAAAGCGACATTCCTAAGGGGCACCTGCGACAATTAAATATACGCTTCCACGAAATGACGCGTATAGCTTTTAATCTGTTCCCTTACGCTCCGGAATGCCTGCTGTACCTGATCCGGCGTACCGGCTATTTTCGCCGGGTCCGGAAAATTTTCATGGAATTTGATAGCCACCGAAGGATACCAGGGGCATCTTTCCCGGGCATGATCGCAAACAGTAATCACGAAGTCGAAATTAATGTCTTTATACTCATCCACATGATTGGATGTTTGCGTGGAAATATCAATACCATCCTCAGCCATCGTGGCAACAGCGTTTGGATGAACGCCATGAGTTTCCACACCGGCGCTGTAAATAAGGGCCCTGCTGCCGGCGAAATGCCGGAGATATCCTTCCGCTATCTGGCTGCGGCAACTGTTGCCGGTACATAATACTAAAACCTGTTTCATCTTTCAGTATAATAAAACTAATATTTTTACGGAAGACAGATAATGCATCATTAGCCTTCCGTCACAGGCAGTCGGGAATAGTGCTGTAACATACGGATTTTTCAGTTGCCGGAGGAGATAATAGCAACAAGGCCGGCAGTAGATACCACCGGCCTGCTATACTTAAGCGAGCTATTAGTTGTTACAAAGCTATATCCGGGCAGTTATTACGCATGCCCGACCTTTCTTCCCTGGCTGCCAGCGCTTCCTTTACGAGCAACAGTATCAGTGCCAGGCAACCCAACGCCAGCATGGCAAAGGGGGCATAATGAATCCCAAACGAAGAGATCACCCACCCGCTTATTGACGTTCCCAGCGTGACGCCGAGGTTGCCAAAGGAAATGGAAATGCTGTTAGCGAAACCCGGGGCCTCCGGTGCTGCAGCTATCATATATGCCTGCCCGGTAAGAAAATTCGGTGTATGCAGGAATCCCCAGATGATGATCAGCGGCACCGCCATCAGTGGCAGGAAATATACGCCTACTGATATCAGCGTAATACCCAACAGGAAGAAAACCACTGCCCGCTTTATCCCTTTGCTCAGCATCCTGCCGGCCAGGAAGTTACCGGGTATACCCGCGGCGCCAAATAACAACAGCATCACACTGATGGTGGCGGGCGACATACCATTCACCTTCCCCAGGTAATCGGCGAAATAACTGTAGGTAGTGAACATAGCTGCCACCATAGCAGCCACCATCAGCGAACAGGCCAGGAAGGAGGGTTTGGTAAGGATACGCAGCTGTGCTCCAAATGATTTCTTTTCTTTCACCGGCATAGAAGGCAACGCTGTAAGCATCCCAACAAAAGCCACTACGCTCACAATGGTCTGCACCATAAACGAGTACTGCCACTTATCATAAATACCTGCTATCCACGTTGCCAGCGGCACCGTAGTAACAGTGGCAATACCGATTCCGCTTAATACAATCGCCATCATCTTATGGGCGTCTTTCTTGTCGACCGCATCCACGGCCGATTCTACGGCTGCTGATATAAATACCGGCTGCAGAAATGCAGGCAGCATCCGCACCAGCATCAACAACCAGAATGGAGGCGACAGCGATGATACGATCCCTGTTATCATAAACATGGATATGCTGATGGCCATCACCGTTTTCCGGTTGAATGCCGATAACCAAAGTGTCATCAGCGGGCCGGCCAATGCAATCACCAACGCAAAGACACTGAGCAACCCGCCTGCCTTTTCAATACTGATATGGTACCACGCCGCTATCTGAGGTAAAATACCAATGACGCCAAACTCTGTTGTAATAATGCCTACTAAACCCAGACTTCCGATATATGCTATCCGTTTCATTTTTCTTTTTTGCTGAACAATTACTTTTTCAGACACAAATTTGGCGTTAGATTATTTATAAGGAAAATAATATGATTTATCATCTTTCATAAATTAATTTATAACTTGCGGCATGGTCAATCTGGAATGGTACAGAACATTTAAAGCAGTATATCAGACAGGCTCACTAACAGCTGCCGCCAGAATGCTGTTCATCTCACAGCCTAATGTAAGTCAGCATCTTTCGGCATTGGAGGCATATATAGGCAAACAACTGTTTGAACGGAAACCCAAATTTATACCCACGGATTACGGCAAATTATTCTATACGCAAGTGGTGGAACCATTGGAGAAACTGGAGCATGTAGAAGCCGATTTCCGGCATTTCTGTATCACGAAAGACCTGCCCAATATACATCTCGGCGCGGTGAAGGAATATTTTCAGGCAGTAATGGCCAAACGCATCAACAATGTACCTGCCAATATCATCACAGAATTCGGGCTTACGAAAGACCTGATACAACGCTTGCAGAAAGGCGACCTGGATGCGGTGATCGCCACCCAGCTGATAGAAGAAAAGAACATCACTTACGAACCGGTGGTGACAGAGCATTTCGTGATTGTATCGCATCCCGGGCTCGACTGCTCCGCATTCCGGAAGCACCTGAAGAAAAAAGACATGGGACTGGCAGAGGCGTGGCTGCTGGAACAGAAGTGGTTTGCTTACAGCAGCGACCTGGCCGTGATCAGGCGCTTCTGGCTGGAGAACTTTTGCAAACGACCAGCCATGAAACCACAGTATACCATCCCCGATATGCATATTCTCTTAGAGGCAGTAGCTGCCGGTGAAGGATTGGCAGTAGCCGCAGATTATATGGTAAAAGAACCAATAAAGAACGGACGATTAAAAGAAGTATGGAAAGGCAATGCCACTACCTCCAACACCTTATACCTGGCCTATAACCCAATGAGGTTTGCAGCTAAACAACAATTCCCGGATAACCGCCTCAACATCCTGAAAGAATGGCTGCGAAACTAGCAGCGGATAAACCGGAGAAATCGATTATTTTGTAACCGGCAGTTGCATGCTGCCGCTGCCTTATGATGAAATCACGATTCCACCGTTATGTGTTGCTCCTGCTTTGTTTGCAGGTATACCTCTCCGGCATGGCCCAGCCGGCTCCTGACTTCAAAGTCATTGCGTTTTATACTGCCAAACACGATCCCGCACATATCAGTTTTGTGCATGAAGCCAACCGGTGGTTTCCCGAAATGGCCGCCAGGTATCATTTCAGCTACGATTCCACCAACGATTGGAGCCATCTCAACAAACAATTCCTCTCCGCCTACCAGGTGGTGATCTTCCTCGACTCGCGCCCTGAAGATCCGCAGCAACGCGAGGCCTTCCGCGAATACATGGAGCAGGGAGGCAGCTGGCTGGGGTTTCACTTTTCCGCATTTGCACTCACCCCTTCTGCTTTTCCGCAAAACTGGAACTGGTACCATAATATCTTCCTGGGCTCGGGCTCATATGTGAGCAACACCTGGCGCCCCACATCTGCCGTACTACGTGTAGCCAATAAAACACATCCGGCCATACAGCATCTGCCAGACACCTTTTCATCGGCCCCCAACGAGTGGTACCGCTGGAGCAACGACCTGCGGCTCAATCCGGACATCAGCATCCTGCTGGCAATAGACTCCCGCAGCTTCCCGCTGGGCACCGGCCCGAAAGCTGATGAAATATGGCATAGCGGATATTACCCGGTAGCATGGACGAATAAAAAATACCGGATGTTATATATGAATATGGGGCATAACGACATCGACTATGAGCACCATAGTAACCGGGAACTTTCCGCCACATTCAGCAATGAAGTGCAGAATAGATTTATATTAGGTGCCCTGTTGTGGTTGGGGCATAAAAGCAGTCTGCCAGCGCAAGTCGACTAATCAGTTCATAAACTCTTCCAGCTTCTTTTTCTCATCGAGCTTTACAAACTGCCCGTATTTATCGAGGTATTCCTTAGCAACCGGCCGGAACCCGGCCTTATCCTGCTTATTCAGCAGAAAGATCGTTTTTGCCCGAAGAAAAATTTCCTCACCGGGTGCACCATAAGGCTTTACCAGGCTGCCGATACTTTCCCAGTCAGGGTCTGCCCCCCTTTCGGGAATGCCCGGAGCGATCAGATCCTGATAGATGACATTCATCATTTTGATGGTCGATTGCCGCGGCCCCATCGCCTTATCGATCGCTTCCCTATTGTTGCTGATGATACTAAAGCCGGTATCGGAAACGCGGCCTGTCACCAGCATCACATACCGCAGATCATCTTCTGAATAAGGTGCTTTCATTAATGCCACGTAGTCGTTGCCAACAGTGGCAGCCCCTTCTTTATCGCCGGCCTGAATAGCCCTCATGGCCAGTTCTTTCAGGAAATCAGGTGTTCGTTTTCCATCGATGTATTGCTGCAGCATATCGCTGTATTGGGCTACGGGGTCGGTGAGGTCTGCATCCCGTACCGAAAGCTCCGGAGCCTCTCCCATATCGGGGTTCAGGGGAGCATGGATTTTCCTGATCTCAGCAAAGGGAATCTTGATCACTTCCCTGTCGTAGGTCAGCAAGCCGTTTTGTTCGCCTTCTACGTCGAAGGGTTGTGTGTAGATACTGGCCGAAAGTCCCTGCCGCTGCAGCAATTGAAGATGCTGGTTCATGACGGCGTACTTCGCTTTCAATGCACCGGGCTTTTCCTGGATATAGCCCCAGGCGCTGCTGGTATTCCACTGATGTTCCGGAATGAATACGCCGATACCGCCAAACTCGCCCAGGACGCGGGCTTTACCCGGCATGCGTATCGCATTCATCGGATTAGGATAGCTGTGCACATCGGTCATATCAGCGCCAACATAGGCATTCGGACTGGGACTACGGAGCCGGTCGTTTACATACAGGAACTCGCCCGAATGACCGTTCACGAGGCGGGAGGGGTCTGTTCGCTTTATCCATTCCGTTAGCCGTTGCTGATCGAACTGGCCCCACTTTTCATTAAAGAGCACCCAGGTAGTCACACAGGGATGGTTGCGCAACTGGGCTATTGTTTCCCTGCATTGCTGTTCGAAGACTGCTTTGGCGCCTTCCGGCAAATGGTGGTTGGGGCTCACCATATCCTGCCACACGAGGATGCCCAGTTTATCGGCCCAGTAATACCACCTGTCCGGCTCCACCTTGATGTGCTTGCGGATGGTATTGAAACCCATTCCCCGGATGGCCCTGATATCGAATGCCAGGGCTTCGTCAGTGGGCGCCGTGTACAAACCGTCGGGCCAGAAACCCTGATCCAGCGTACCCAGATTGAAATAGGGCTTGTTATTCAGAAAGATGCGGTCCACTCCTTTTTCATCTTTCGCAACAGCAATCTTCCGCATACCAAAGTAGCTCTTTACTTCATCCACTACTTTATTCCCTTTCCGCAGGCGAATGGTCAGATCGTATAGAAACGGATGGCCGGGCGACCATAGCTCCGGATTGTTCAGTTTGAGTTGCAGGGGCGCTTTGGTTTTGCCTTTGCTTTCAGCTACGGCGTTGCCATCTTTTTGCGCGATGGCAGTCACCTCGTAACCGGCCGGCGCATTTACGGTAAGGTGCAATACGCCTTTGTCGATGTCCGGCACCATATCGAAGTCGCTGATATAATCTGCCGGTACCCTTTCCAGCCACACTGTTTGCCAGATACCGGAGCTGGGAGTGTAATAAATATCGGCGGGGTTGAGTACCTGTTTGCCATGTGGCCCGATCCCTTTATCGGAGGGATCATAGACTTTCAGCACCAGCACATTTTCGCCGGTTTTGAGCACCGGCGTGATATCCAGTGTAAAAGCAGTATACCCACCGGTATGAGCACCGGCTTCTTTTCCATTAATAAATACCTGGGCCTGCCAGTCGACCGCCCCGAAGTGCAGCAATACCTTTTCGCCGGCGGCTGGCGTTATCTGAAAACTACGACGATACCAGAGCCGCTGATCCGGCTGAAGCAAGCGCTTCACGCCCGACAGGGCCGATTCCAGCGGGAATGGCACCAGTATCCGGCCCTCGAAGGAAGAAGGCTGACTGGCTGCAGCACTGGTGATGGCATAATCCCACATGCCATTCAGGTTCTGCCAGTTTTCACGCACCAGCTGCGGGCGCGGGTAAGCAGTCAACGCATTTTGCGGGCTTACTTCTTTAGCCCAGCGCGACTGAATCGCAACAGGTTGCATGCGGTAATCTGTTTGCGCAAATAAACCGGAGACAACACTACTCAGTAAAGCGGTCAGCAGCGACCGATGGATGTTTTTCATTAACATAATAGCATTAACTTTTTCTCTAATGGTTTAAAGGGGATACGGGAGACAGAAAGATGCTTCGTCGCTCTTTTCAGCAAAAAATGGCAGTTAACTCAAATTTGATACATCTTTCATATCATCTATCTTTATACTATATAATTAAAATATTTATATTCTCATTATCAATTAATTACAACAATTGTTTATAATAATAATTTAATTATAGAGAGATAAATACTATCTGAAACTACTTTTCAGCATGTTCTTACCGGGAGGTCCATAATATGAGCCTCGGTAACTTTAATGAATACACGAATTCCTTACCCGAAATACTATAAAAGGGCTGCAAAACTGTTGCATTGTTTATAACCGGACGCCACCACGTATGATAATTAAGTCTTAAATAACGTTAAGACCTTCATAATTAAAATAATTTTTATATAGTTTTGTCACGAAACCTACTAGGCGAGTTAAACTACAACTGGTAAAAGAAACTACAACTGTCAAAACTTAAAAGAGTAACATGCAAAGGTTAACCGTGAGGAACCGTTGGGAGGCGATTTGTAAAGCTATCAGCAATATTCCTGTTAAGTATTTATTTGGTTTGTTCCTGTTAATGGCGGTGGCCGTATCCATTCATTCCTGGTATTCGTCTAAAGACATGCCACTGGAGCTGTCGGACTGGACCCGTTATAACAACTTCGTTATTTTCAAGCGGTCTTTTTTCCACCTGATTCATCAGCAGGATCTGTACCTCTATTATCCCTGCGAGTATTTCGATCTCTATAAGTATAGTCCTTCTTTTGCCTTGTGGATGGGGCTTTTCGCCTGGATGCCGGATCTGCCGGCGCTGATCTGCTGGAACCTGATGAACGTAGCGGTGTTCATCATGGCAATGAAGGTGTTGCCTATAAAGAACAAAAAGTTGCCGGTGATGCTGTTGTTCCTGGCAATTGATATGATGATAGCGCTCACCAGTTCCCAGATCAATGTGCTCATGGCGGGTGTATTCATACTGGCCTGGTATTGCATGGAGAATAAAAAAATATGGCTGGCCGCGCTGTTGCTGGTGTTTACGGTATATATCAAGATATTCGGGGTAGTGGCAATGTCGTTGTTCCTGTTGTATCCTCAGCGCTGGAAATCGGCCTTATATACAATATTCTGGGCGGCTGTTATCGCGGTAATGCCGCTGGTAGTAGTATCCTGGGATCAGCTGATGTTCCTTTACAAAAGCTGGGCGCATCTGCTGACGCATGATTACTCTGTTTCCTATGGCGTATCTGTGATGGGCTGGTGGCATACCTGGTTCCACCTGACCTTTAACAAACAACTCTTTGTATTGACGGCAGCCGTTATATTCATGCTGCCCTTCATTCCGATCCTCTATAAAAAAGAAAAGCAGTACAACCTGAGCATGCTTGCGTCTGTACTGATCTGGGTGGTGATATTCAATCACAAGGGGGAATCGCCTACTTACATTATTGCATTAACCGGCGTAGCGATCTGGTACTTTACGCAGGATAGGCCGTCGGGATTGGATACGGCGCTGGTGGTACTTACACTGGTATTCACTTCCTTCTCTTCTACCGACCTGATCACGCCGTATTGGATCGCCAGGAATTATGTGGAGCCCTATGCGGTAAAAGCAGTGTTCTGCTCCATCGTCTGGCTGAAGATAGTGCTGGAGCCGTTCTTCGTGAAGCAGGAAGTACCTGCTGTTTCCAGCGACCTAAGCGAAAATATCCGCCTAGGTCACCAGAAGCTGGAGCCTACCAGCTAGTGCAGGCTCTTATTGTTGTTTCCGTAAATATTTTGTGAGGATGACAATTGTTTGTCCTTCTATCTTTCCTTCGATCTGTTCGGTATTATCTGGTACCAGGCGGATATTTTTCACGACGGTACCTAATTTGGCATTCAGGGTAGATCCTTTTACATCCAGCGATTTGGTGAGGACTACCGTGTCGCCGTTCAGGAGTTGCTGGCCGTTACAATCGCGGTGCAGTTCTACGGAGCCATCGCTTTCATGATCGCCGGTAGCTTTGGCCCAGGCCAGTGCTTCATCGTTCAGGTAAATCATATCCAGGCTGTCGGCCGCCCAGCTTTCGTTGCGTAAACGGTTGAGCATTCGCCAGGATACTACCTGTACGCCCGGAACTTCGCTCCACATGGAGGTGGTGAGGCATTGCCAGTGCTGATTGTCCAGTTCGGCTTTTTTCTCAATCTGGGCTTTACAGGTATCACAGATCATGATACAGTTGTCCTCATCTGTATAGGTTTGTGGCGGAACTTCGTAGATGCTCAGATTGGTTGCCGCCTCGCATAATTCGCAATGCCCGTTGCTTCTTTGGGCTAATAGTTCGTTCAGCTTCATATTGTCCTTTAAAAATGGGCACAAAGGTACGAGAAAGAATTAGGAATGAAGAATGTGGAATTAAGAAATAATGCGAAAACCTCAGCGGATATTGCCGTTTGACAACATTATCCGCTGAGGTTTTCGCATTATTTCTTAATTCTTCATTCCCTTTTCTTAATTCTTTTTTCCTACCTTCGGCAATCGCAGACAATTCATTGACAACCTGTCCTTTTCATGCTTTTCAACTCAATTAATTTTGCCATCTTTCTGCCAATTGTGTTCATATTGTATTGGTTTGTTACCAATAGAAGCCTGAAGGCGCAAAATTTCCTGTTGCTGGTAGCCAGCTATTTCTTTTATGCCTGCTGGGATTACCGTTTTCTGTTTCTGCTGATCTTTTCTACATTGCTGGATTACTTTACAGGGATTAAGATGTCGGAAGCCCGGAGTGAGGGCGCTAAGAAAGGATGGTTCTGGCTGAGCGTGTGTATCAACCTCGGGTTCCTCGGCGTATTCAAGTATTTTAATTTCTTCGCCGGCTCTTTTGCCGATGCGATGGGCCTTTTGGGGGTACAGGTTCATCCCTGGGTGTTGCAGGTAGTGCTGCCGGTGGGGATCTCTTTTTATACTTTTCACGGACTGTCGTATGTGATAGATATTTATAAAAACAGGATACAGCCCGAGCGTAATTTTGTGGTGTACTCTGTTTTCGTCAGCTTCTTTCCGTTGCTGGTAGCCGGACCTATTGAGCGTGCCACTCACCTGCTGCCGCAGATCAAGCGGGAAAGGGTGTTCAGCTATCCTCAGGCGGTAGATGGTTTCCGGCAAATATTGTGGGGCATGTTCAAGAAAGTGGTGATTGCCGACAACTGTGCTTATTATGCCAATCTTATCTTCAATAATTATCAGCACTATTCCGGCAGTACGCTGTTGATGGGAGCGTTATTCTTTACGTTCCAGATCTACTGCGACTTTTCCGGTTACTCTGATATTGCGTTAGGTACAGCAAAGCTGTTCGGCATCGACCTGCTGCGTAATTTTGCCTATCCGTATTTCTCCAGGGATATAGCAGAATTCTGGCGACGCTGGCATATTTCGTTATCGTCGTGGTTCCGGGATTACCTTTACATTCCGTTGGGAGGCAGCAAGGGCAGCACCTGGATGAAGGTCAGGAATACCTTTATCATTTTCCTGGTCAGTGGTTTCTGGCACGGCGCTAACTGGACCTTCATTGTATGGGGGGCATTAAATGCGCTGTATATCATGCCACTGGTGATCTTCAACAGGAACCGCAACAACCTGGAAATAGTGGCGCAGGGCAGAATGCTGCCAGGTTTACGGGAGATATTACAAATGCTGGTGACATTCACCCTAACGACCTTTGCCTGGATTGTTTTCCGTTCGGAAAACATCTCACAGGCATACCACTATATCAGCGGCATCTTTTCGCGTTCCTTATTCAAACAGCCGGAACTGATGCCCATCAAGGAGATCGTGCTGATCAGCATATTCATGATTATTGAGTGGATGGGGAGGGAACAACCTTATGCTATTGCCCGGCTGGGCTTCCGCAGGCCCCGGGTATTCCGCTGGGCAGTGTACTACGTTATCCTGTTCTGTATCTTTTATTTCGCGGGTACAGATCAGCAATTTATTTATTTCCAGTTTTAAGCATGAAGAATATTATTATAAAAACGGGCATCTTTCTTTTACCGGTGATAATACTTGCATTGGTATTTGAGACAATGTTGCGCCGTATTCCCAACGAATATTCGTACAAGAACCAGTATATGTTGCAGCATGCCGACAGTATTCAGGTACTGGTATTAGGCAGTTCCCACGGTTACCTCGATCTGAATCCGGCCTATCTCCCACCGCATACTTTCAACGCGGCGCTCAGCAGCCAGAGCATTGATTACGACCTGCAGATACTTCAGAAATACGATACCTCCTGGAAAAGTCTGAAATACATTGTACTGCCTGTTTCCTATTTTACCTTATTCAGCAATCTCTCAGAAGCCGGAGAATACTGGCGTGTAAAGTACTACATGTTGTATTACCAGTTCCATTCCTCTCATAAATTCAACGAATACACGGAAATACTTTGTGGTAGCCTGGAGCTTAATTTAAGGCGCCTCATCAGATACTATCTGCTCCGGCGGCCTGTTGTAGGCTGCGATAGCAACGGCTGGGCAATTCCCTTTCCGGTGAACCAGGATGTAGCAGCCAGCGGGTTTGAAGGCGCCAGAAAACATAGGGTTGCCAACCTGCAGAAACTATATCCGGCGCATAAGGCCATTTTAGAAGAGATCATTGCTTTTGCGAAGAAGAAAAATGCAAGGGTGCTTTTTTTTACGGCCCCGGCCTACTCTACTTACTATAACAACCTGGAGCCAAAACAACTGGCGCTTACGCTTTCCACCATGTCTGAACTCGTATCGCAAAACAGTAATACCAGCTACTATAATTTCCTGCGCGACTCTTCATTCACCCTCAGCGATTTTTATGACGGAGATCATTTGAATGGAGTTGGAGCGGAAAAGATGTCGAAGAAAATAGATAGCCTGCTTCGCAGGAATTAAGAATAGGGAATGAATAATGAAGAATGACAGCGGAGATAGTAAACGCGAAGATCATATTCGCTACTATCTCCGCTGTCATTCTTCATTATTCATTCCCTATTCTTAATTCTACTGTCGTTCCATTCCTCTTCCTGCTTTCATCAGCAGCTTCCATGAAGGCCATCATTTCGAGCGTTTCTGCCGGAGGCACCGGAGGGATACCGCTTTCGAAGAAGGCGGTGATTTGTTTCACCAGCGGCACATAGGAATTGAAGTCGCCGATGGGTGCGATGGCTTTTTCACCGAATGCGTGGCCACCGAAGCCATAGGGGCCTTTCTTCACACCGCGGAGGGTACCGATTCGTCCATCGGCCCATACAGCGGTGATGTAATCCATGTCGGGCTGAGTGATGCGGGTGAGTTTTTTACAGCCGGTGCCCATGATGGCGTAGAGCATTTCCACGCCGTGAATGCCATACCAGAAAAGATCCGGATGGGTTGATTCTGTAGGAGATGGCGTGTAAATATCCGCTCCTGTTACTTTGCCGATGCTGCCGTTTCTTACCTGCTGGATACTTTCAATAAAGCGAAGTGCGGAGGAGGTGAATACCGGCACTTTGTATTGCTGAGCGGCATTGAATATAGCTTTGGCATCTGCGAGAGAAGCAGCGATTGGTTTATCGATGAATACCCGTTTGCCTGCTTTGAAAACAGGGATAGCCTGTTCGAGATGTACTCTGCCATCGTTGGATTCCAGGAGTACTACGTCGCATTTCTTCAGTAGTTGCGGAATCGTGTCTACGATTTCCACGCCCAGTTCTTTGACGTGTTTGAGATTTCCCGGTACCATTTCCAGGCTGGAGGCGATGTCTTTACTACCTTGCGCATAGGCGGCTACCACGTGGTATCCGAGGAAAGCGGGATCGGGTACGGCGGCATTCAGCATTTTAGTGAACTCGACACTATGCGAAGTATCCAGGCCGATGATGCCTACCCTGCGGCCTGCGGTGGGCAGTGTGCCTGCCAGCAGTTTCTCTGCATTTCCGACCAGTCCGAGGCCGAGGCCGGCCAGTGTGGTGTTGCGGATAAACTGCCGGCGGCTGTTTGAAGCACTGTTCATTCCTGTTGTTTTGAATTATTTTACTATTTCTATGATCTTACCACTTTGTTTCTCTTTCAGGATCAGCTTAGTGCTGCCGAAGTGCGTAATTTCTTCTTTGATGAGATAGTGTTGCTCATCGTAATCCACCAGTGTAGCAGGTTTGCTGAGGCCTGTTTGTCCTCTCCAAATATCCAGCTGTACCGGTTCCCACAGTTTGCTGGCAGCGCTGCGATAGGCGGCATCCAGGATGGCGTTCACTACATAGCCGTCGTAGAAAGTTTCTCTTGGTGCGCGTTTTTCTTCGATGGCATCAAACATATCGGCGAACATGTGGTTGTAGCCGAGCTCATTCAGTTCATCTCCTACAGGGAACAGCCAGCCACTGTTGCTTTCTGCTTTTTCTGCCACATAGTCGGCGCCTTTTCCGGTAGTGAACATATCGAAACCGGTACGCAGGAAGCTGTTCAGCCAGATCGTACCTTCGGTGCCCATTACTTCGTCGCGCAGATCGAGGCCACCGCGGAATGTCCAGCTAACTTCAAACTGACCAATGGCGCCGTTTTCATACTTCACCAGTGCAATGGCATGGTCTTCCGCTTCGATAGGTTTTACCTGTGTATCTGCCCAACACATAACTTCCACCGGCCTGATATCTTTCCCGATAAAGCTGCGGGAAATTTCCACGCAATGACAGCCCAGATCGAGGATACATCCGCCTCCGGCCTGTTCCTTATCCCAGAACCAGTCGCTGTGCGGACCAGGATGTGTTTCCCTCGATTTTGCCCAGAGGATACGGCCTAAGGCGCCATCCTGCACACTTTGCAGCGCTTTGGAAAATTTCGGCGTATATACCAGGTCTTCCATATAAGCATGGAAGATGCCTGCTTTTTCTACTGCCAGCAGCATACGTTTGGCTTCTTCTGCATTACGACCCAGCGGCTTGGTGCAGATCACTGCTTTTTTATGTTTGCAGCATAATTCCACTGCTGCTTCATGCAGATGATTAGGCAGGGCAATACATACCACATCTACTTCCGGATGACTGATTGCTTCTTCCATGGAGGTAGTGGTATGCGGCACGTTATAATCGGCCGCAAACTGCTGTACGCTTGCTTCCCTGCGTGAGTAAATGCTGACTATTTTATCCCTGCTTCTTTGTCCCTGTATGGAATCGGCATAGAACCTGCCGATGAAACCTCCGCCCAGCATGGCAATTTTTCTTCCCATAAAAAAGTTTTTATTGTTTGTTTTTGTTTTCCCTGAATAGAAAGATAAAAAGTATCATCACTCCCATCGTAATTATGGCGGGCATCAGCCAGATGTTTGTCCAGTGATATTGTATGTTGTTACCCGTAGCAACACTGTATTTCAGCGCTACAAAGCCCGACACATAAGAGCCCAGCAGCATCCCTACACCATAGGTAGCAAACGTAATGAGCCCTTGCGCGGCACTCTTCACCGCCTGCCCTGCCTTATGATCTGTATATATCTGTCCGGTTACAAAAAAGAAATCATAACATACGCCATGCAGGAGAATGCCTCCATACAACATCCAGACCAGTGAATGATTATCACCGAATGCGAAGAACACATAACGAAGTATCCAGCAGCACATACCAGTGAGCAGCATTTTCTTCACTCCCAGCCGGCTGAACAGGAAAGGCATCAGCAGCAGGAATGCAAACTCAGATACCTGGCCCAGCGTCATTTTCCCGGCAGCATTTACCATCCCGGTACTGTTGAGAAAAGGATTGGTTAAGCTGTAGTAGAACGATAACGGAATACAAATGCAGATGGCGGCTATAAAGAATACCACGTATGTACGGTCTTTGAATAGTATCAGCGCATCCAGTCCCAGTATATCCGCCAGTTTCACCTGCCGCCGTACCGGTGGCGCCGGTGGCAGCAAAAAGCTGTACAGGCCCAGCAGCAACGAACTGCCGGCGGCTATACGAAAAGGCATGGCGGTGGCTTCTACCTCCAGTGATCCTATGAGCAGTCCGGCTGCGATCCATCCTACGGTGCCGAATACACGAACAGACGGGAACTCTTTCCCGGGCTCTTCCATCTGCCGGAAGGATACGGCGTTGGCGAGCGACATGGTAGGCATATAGAGCAATGTATACAACAGGATAAGCCACCAGAAGCTGTTGAAATCGGGCACCATGCTGATCCGGTAAAGCACTGCAGCCCCGGCGAGGTGCAGTACAGCCAGCACATGTTGCGCTGAGAAAAATCTGTCGGCTACCAGGCCTACAAAAAACGGCGAAATGATAGCGGCGATCGACAGGTTAGCATAGGCAGCACCTACCTGCACTGCATCCGCTTTCAGCGATGCCATGAGATAGGTGCCCATGGTTACGTACCATGCGCCCCAGATAAAATACTGAAGCAGCATCAGTACAGATAAACGGATTCGAACGGACGGAGACATAACTTAGTTTCGGTTTGAGAAATACATCCAGTCCAGGTTAAACAGGTGACCATCTTTGCCGTCCGTGCTCCTGGTGATAACGTAGAGATCATGTTGCCCTTTTACCGGCTGCATCGGCGCACTGATCACTTTCCAACCGCTCTTTGCATCCGGTGCGGTGCCGGCAGGAACTACCACCTTGCTGATCACCGGACCATCGGGTTTATCGAGATGCACCTCAATAGTACCGCCAGCTCCCTGCAGTTGTGCATTGTAGCGGATACCTGCTACATTATCCAGCCAAAGCTGTTTAAAGTGGCAGAAGCTGTTGTTGTTGGCATAGCAGTAAGACAAGGCCAATGTGGTGACGGTGCTGATGAACATATTCCCTTCATCAAAATCCTCCAATTGTACTGTCGGATGCTGAAGCAGGATATAATCACGTCCGGTAAGCGGCTCTATGCCATTGGCGCCCTTATCAGTATAAGATGCCATCAGCAGGTAAGCGCCATCGTTGCCTTTGCCGATATGTTTATTCAGCAGCTGCGTGCCGTGCATGGGCAGCGAAGCGCCGGCGTTATTCAGGGAAAGGATGTACTGCACAATTTCGCGTGCATCGTCCTGCTTCATATCCGGGTGCGACGACATAGTACGATTACCCCAGTTGCCGCTGCCGCCGGCAATGATCTTGGCGGCAAGTTTACTGATGGTGGCTTCATCAGCGGAATAACGTTTAGAGATATCCGTTAGACTGGGCCCTACGGAAGTAGCCTTCTCAGCGTGACAGGCTTTACAGTCGAGCGACCAGAAAAGGCTGTTGCCTTTAGCATGCTGCAAAGACGCTGCCGACGTGCCTTTGGCCAGTACAGGCGCGAGGTCTTTGCCCACCGGCATATAGTCGAAAGAGACCTGTACCGTGCTGCTATCCGGTATTCCATCTTCCTGATCCTTTACTACTACCTCATAGTCCAGCGGAACATTATCCCAATAGAAGCTGCGGTTGGCAGTGGTATTGATTTTCACCGACGGAGGAGCGTTGCCCACTTTAACATCCAGGGCAGCGGTACCTTCCGCGCCGTGATTATCTTTCACCGACAATATTACTTTGTAGATACCCGGTTGTTTGAAGGTGTAATTAGTTTCAGCACCTGTGAGCGTTTCATTGCCAACCTTCCAGGAATAGGTCAACTGGTCGCCTTTGTCGTAGTCCACTGAGCCGGTGGCCGACAAATGCACCTGCAGCGGGGCAGCGCCATATAGTTCACTGCTTTTAATGACGGCTACCGGTTTGCGGTTGCCTTCCGCATAGGTGATCCGCACGAGTTTGGCGTCGGAATTTTTAGCGAACCAGTTGGTACCGTATTCCAGCATATAGATACTGCCATCAGGAGCGATCTGCATATCGACCGGTGCAGCAAATTCAATATTTTCGAGGAAAGGCTCCATGCGGAGGTAGTTTCCATCTTTATCGAGTGTCACTGCTTTCACCCAATGACGTACCCAGTCGTATATAAATAATTTACCGTTGTAATAATCCGATAATTTATAAGGGGCATCCTTATACAGATCGCTGTAGAATACAGGGCCTGCCAGTAATGTCTCTCCCCCCTTCCCTACTTGCGGGAATATGGGAGATGCAGCATCTCCATACCATATCATGGCTGGCTGTGCAGGCGGCAATTCTTTGATACCGGTGTTGTTGGGAGAATTGTTGACAGGATGCAATGGATCTTTAGCAGGTCGTTCTTTTTTAGCGGCATAGTCCCAGATGGGATAAGCCTGGTTGTTACCATTGAAATAAGGCCAGCCGAAGAAGCCTGGTTTCCGTGCCTGGTTGATTTCATCGAAGCTGATGGTGCTGCCTTCATTCGAGGGCACCTTGGTATCGGGCCCGATGTCGCCCCAGTATAAGAATGCATTCTTCATGTCTACATGAAAGCGGTAAGGATTGCGGCATCCCATCACGTATATTTCCGGACGTCCTTTGGAGCCATCTTTCGGGAAGAGGTTACCATCGGGGATGGAATAGGTACCATTTTCTTCCGGCTTGATGCGGAGGATTTTTCCGCGCAGGTCGTTGCTGTTGGCCGCGCTGCCCTGATCATCGCTGAGGCCTCTGCCTGGCCGTTCATCTACCGGCGTATAGCCTTCTGTTTCTTCAGCATTGGTATTATCACCGATAGACAGGTACAATAAGCCACCCGGGCCAAAGGAAAGATAGCCGGCAGAGTGGCAGCAATAGCGCCGTTGTGTTGGCACCTCCATCACAACCTTTTCGGTAGAGCGATCCAGCGTATCGCCACGCAATTCCATTCTTACGAGTTTGTTATACCACTTTTCACCGGCGGGTGCATAGTAGAAAAATACGCGGTGATTGGTTTTATAATCCGGATCCAGTGCGGCACCCAGCAATCCATCTTCGATGCCACTGAACACATCAAAATGACCTATCGCTTTGGTTTGGCGTAAAGCGGCATCATACATTTTCACATCTCCCTTACGCTCAATAAACATGACGTTACCACCAGGCAGTATGCACATTTCCATTGGTTCATCGAGCCCATGGTCTAACACCGTATAGGTGTAACGGTTAGTATCCGGCGGCGCCAGCGTCAGCGAAGCTTTTGTATAATCCGGCAGTTTATTGCCACCTATCAGATAGCCCATTGCTTTGCTAACAGCGCCTGCATCGGCATTGGGTGAAACGATGTATAACCTGCCACCGTCCTGCTGTAGTTCCCTGTCTGTTGCCAGGTCTTTCCATTCATGCAGCCACGTCCAGTCTTTACGCTGATCTGCCGTATCCTTTATAGCGAGGATACCACCACCACCTGCTTCAGCGTAGCGTTTCAATGCGGGTACCTGTCTGAAACCGAGACTATCCGACAAAGAAAAAGGCAGACAAACAGCGCTGAACTCCCGCAGGGAATCTTCCTTGAACAGGTGCCGGTCGCCCGTCAACACCAGCTGCCATCCTTCCTTGCGGGCGGTTTCCTGGATTGACTTTACCCAGCTACTTTCGCGATTGGTTGTGTAACAAAGGATACGGGTCGTGGATCTCTTGCCGGTACAGGCAAAGAGCAGCACTAACAACAACAGTTGAACTAATTTCTTCATGGTTCGTCATAAATATCGGCAGATGGTTTCCCATCTGCCGTTGTTGGAATAATAATTAGTAGCCCGGATTCTGTTTGATGGACCCACCGCTTTTATCGATTTCCGATTGTGGGATCGGGAACAGGTATTTACTGCCACCGGCAGGGGCTTTGAAGCTGCCACCTTTGCCGTTAGACCAGGATTTTGTGGAATAGTCTTTCATCGTAGATACGTAGATATTCCAGCGCAGCAGATCGAACAGGCGGGTATATTCGCAGCCCAGTTCTACCCGGCGCTCGTGGCGTACAGCCGTGCGCAGATCGTCGCCGGCAGTTACCATTCGCAGCGGCGTATTGGGGATCTTGCGTATGCGGGAAATCGCTTCCACATCTGTGTGGGATGATCCGGAAGCGCGGGTGCGTACCTGGTTGATATAATCAGCTACCGTTTGTTTATCGCCACCACTTTCCAATACTGCTTCTGCGTACATCAGCAATACATCTGCATAGCGGATCAGGTACATGGTCCATGCATCGTCGCCCCAGCCTTGTCCGCGGCGGTCGTATGTCAGGAATACTTTCCTGTTATGATGGCCGGTGTTGGGATAGGTGGAGAAGTCGAGCACTTCCGGGTTACGCGGATTCGGGAATACATCGCCCTGATCGAGCAGGGTAAACAGGGCGCGGGGATCGCCCGGCTCAAACTCGTTCACCAGCGATTGAGTAGGGCAATCGAAGCCCCAGCCGCCTGCACTGCGGGGAGAGCAGTATACAGGTATAGTTGATCCGTAGATAAATGAGCCGGGATCATCTCCAAAGATGATCGGGAAAACGGATTCCCTGCTTTTGTAACCATCTTTCAAAAACAATTGCTGGTATTGTGGTTCCAGGCTGAAGGCCTTTGAGTCGATCACTTTCTTTGCAGCATCACGGGCTTTGGCGTAAAGTGATTTATCGTCTTCCGCGAAGAAGAGATAAGCTCTTGCCTGCAGGGCCCACACCACTTCTTTTGTAACGCGGCCCAGTTCCAGATCCGGTATATCGTTGCGGGAAGGGAGTGCCGGTTCTGCAGCAGCGGCATCCAGTTCAGCCAGAATGAACTGGTATGTTTCGGTGGAAGAAGCGCGGTTTATTTTATTACGATCAGCTACTGCCACTGTTTTCGTGATCAGGGGTACGCCGCCGAAAATACGCAGCAGATCGAGGTAATAGTACGCGCGCAGGAAGTGAACTTCTGCCAGGTAACGCTTGCGGGTATCGTCGGGCACCGGTGTACCTTTATCGTCTACGAGTGTGGCGCCGGGCAGGCGTTCCAATGCTACGTTACAACTGGCAATGCCGGCGTAACAGGCACCCCAGAGACCATTCAGTGTTTCGTTGTTAGTGAGCGTACGGCCGAATCCGAGATCGAGCACAAAGGGGCGGTCGTTGTTATCAGATCCACCTTTATCTGATTCGTCGGTGGCCATATTGCCCAACTCAGCGATGGCAGCCTGGTAGCCCCAGAAGTTATAAAAGCCGAGATAGCAATTCACGACAGTTTTATAGCCGGCTCCGGGCGAGTTGAAGAAGTTATCGTCTGTTTGCTGACCAGCCGGAGGCCTGTTCAGATAATCCTTCGAACAGGAAACGGCGAGCAATGCAACTATTAACGGTAAAGTATATACGATTTTTTTCATGAGTTGCGGTATTAGTGATTAAAACCTGGCGTTAAGTCCGATCATAAAAGTGCGGGCCTGGGGGAAGTATCCCTGATCGATACCCACCAGCCGGGGATTTTCGCTACCCATTTCCGGATCGAGACCGCTGTATTTTGTAAATGTGAACAGGTTCTGCGCGCCTACGTATATCCGTAACTGTGGTATATGTGCACGTTCCAGCCAGTTCGACGGGAAGTTGTATCCTACCTGGATATTCTTGAGGCGCAGATAGGAACCATCTTCCACGAAATAATCGGACACGCTGTTATTCAGACCGGCAACAGAAGAGATCTTATAATATTTGTTGGTGGAGCCGGGGCCGTTCCAGGATTTCTGCAGGAATCCTTTCGGAGCGTTGTACCAGCCGGTGCCGGCTTCTGTATCATAGCGCAGGATGTTCATCACATCATTACCCTGAGAGCCCTGCCAGAACATGGTCAGATCGAAGCGTTTATAGTTCAGACCGATGTTGATACCGTATACGAAGTCGGGCCAGGGATTGCCAATCATGGTACGGTCGGCAGCATCCAGTTTTCCATCCGGACCAGGCACTACCTTGCCGTTGGCATCGGTACCGTTGATATCTTTAAAGCGGAGATCACCAGGAGTGCTGATACCCTTCTGCGGGCTTTTATCCACTTCGTCCTGCGTTTGGAAGATGCCATCAGTTTTCCATCCGAAGTAATAACCAACCGGCATCCCCTCTTCCGTTTTACTGATTACTTCACCGAGGTGCGCAGTAGTATAGATAGGTTCGCCACCACCCATGCTCAGCACTTTGTTTTTGAAAGTGGAAACATTCAGGCGGGCGTTATAGGAGAAATCGCCGAAGGAGTGGGTATGTCCGATGGACACTTCCCATCCTTTATTGACCATTTTACCGGCATTGATCCAGTATGGGCTGCCGGCGGGGTATCCCATCGCAGCGGGGAGTGGCACCTGCACGAGCATGTTCCCCACCTTTTTATTGAAATAATCCACGCTTACATCCAGTTCCCCTTTGAAGAACTGCAGTTCCAGGGCAACATCGGCCTGCGTAGAGGTTTCCCACTGCAAAGTAGGATTGGCCATCGTTTTGCGTTCAGCGCCCAGGTAGGGGTTATTGGTGTTGCCAAACAGGTAGCGATAGAAGGTATTACCGTAGGTAGACAGATACAAACCGCTTCCTCCGCCCACGTTCTGATTACCGATGCTGCCATAGCTGGCGCGGAGCTTACCGCTGGTGAGCCAGGGAAGGTTAGCATCTTTCAGGAAGTTTTCTTCGGAGAAACGCCATGCGGCAGATACAGAGGGGAAAGTACCCCAGCGGTATCCCGGGCCGAAGCTGGAAGATCCATCGCGGCGCACATTGGCAGCGAGAATGTAACGGTCGGCATATACGTAGTTAATACGTCCGAGGAATGAATTCAACGCACTGGAATAAGTATAACCCGAAGCGCCTGGATTTAAAGTACCGGCATTGATAATACGCATATCAGGATCGTTGTTAACTATTCCTTGTTTGGAAGCACCATAGTTGAGCTCTTTCCTCAGCTCAGCAGCCACGCCCGCCATAGCTGTTACATGGTGACGGCCAAAGCTTTTATCGAACGTGAGTGTGTTCTCCCATACGAAATAGTTATTCCAGTCGGAGGTATTGCTCACCGTATTGAGATTGGCGTAATCGAATGGATTCAGGTAGTAGGAAGGCGTGAATCCTTTGGAGATGCCACGTGCCAGGTCCATTCCGAAGTTACTGCGGAAAGCGAGGGGCTCCAGGATTTTCACATCCAGTGCAGCGCCTCCCTTGATAGCGATACCTTCCCAGATGCTTTGCTGCATACGTTCTACCTGGCCAACGGGGTTGGGCTTGTTGGAATAGAGTATACCGGCATATTGGGAATAAGGATTGCTGGCATCATAGCCGTCCATGATAGTACCGAGTGTGGAGGGTATATCTTTCAGGTTATTGCGGAACACCGGTGTGATAGGATCTGCTGCCATAGCGCTGAAGATGGTACCGCTATAAGGATTGTTCTCATCCACATTGCGGCGGCTTTCGTAGATCAGTCCGATGTTGCTGCTGAATTTCACACGCGGGCTGATATCGGCTCCCACATTGGTTCTCCAGGAGATGCGCTGGTAATCGGATCCTTTCACGATACCTTCCTGTTTCATATAGCCGGCAGAAGTATTGTAGGTAAGATTTTTACCGGCACCGGTGAGGCCCAGGTTATAGCTTTGCACAACGGCATTATCGCGCATGATTTCTTTCCACCAGTCGGTGCCGTTAGGACTGCCGGTGTTCTCCGCAACGAATTTCAGCACCTGTGCTATTTTGGCGTCAGAATCGAGGCTGGTAGGCATTGGGGAGTTACCCGCGCTGTAAGCTCTTTTCTTATATTCGATGAATTCTGAGGCGTTGAGCATGTGCGGGCGTTTCCAGGCAGATTGTATGCCGGTGTAGCTGTCGAAAGTCACATGCATTTTCTGATCGGTTTTGCTGCCTTTGCGGGTAGTGATGATAACCACGCCGTTAGAGCCCCTGGCTCCATAGATAGCTGCCGCAGAAGCATCTTTCAGGATATCCATCGATTCAATATCGTTAGGGTTCAGCCAGCCGATATCGGTCTGAGGCAAACCATCCACGATATAAAGCGGAGCGTTGGCGCCGCTGATGGAACCGATTCCCCTGATGCGTACTACCGGCGGAGATCCGGGGCTACCGCTGCTTTGCGACACCGTTACGCCGCTCACCTTACCCTGCAGGGCTTCTGCCGCGTTGCGTACAGGTACGTTGCGCAGGTCTTTGCTGCTGATGGAGCTGATAGCCCCTGTTACATCCTTTTTGCGTTGGGTACCATAACCGATCACCACTACCTCATTGAGGCCACTGGTAGATTCCTCGAGTACGATTGCCAGCGGTGCACTACCGTTTACTGTCACTTCTTTCGATTCATATCCCATATAAGTGATCAGCAATACGGCACCGGAGGAAGCCTGCAGCGAAAAGTTTCCCTTTGCATCCGTAACAGCGCCCTGGCTGCTGCCTTTCACTTTAACAGATACCCCTACGAGCGGGTTGCCTTTACTGTCTTCCACATGACCGGAAACAGTATTATCGGCCGCTTCGGCGCGCGGAGCAATCACGACCAGGTTATGGTCTACGATCCGGTAAGAGATGGTGCTGTCGAGAATCTTGTTCATGATTTCGGCGAGCAGTGCATCTTTAACGTGCAGGTCTATTTTACCTAGGCGGCGGATGGTGTTGTAGTTATAAAAGAAGCGATAATCGCTTTCTTTCTGGATCTTTTCGAAAATCTTGTCTGCGTCGGTTCTGCTAAAGGAAAGGGTAAATTTTTCCTGCGAAAATACCACCGCTGAAGCATGCAAACAGGAGAGCAACACCACAACAAAGCATAACTTCATAATGAGGAATAATTTGATGGTCTGGCCGGGCGCATAGGAAGTCCCTCCAAATCTTCTTTTTTTCATAGATTTGTTTTAGAAAGGTTTGTAAAGTAGGGCGTAAGCAGAGTTTCGAAGCCAGCTTACCCCTGTTGATACATAACAGCCTTTTTGGAGGAAGAGTTAGCGCTCTTCCTTTTTGTTTGTGTTGTCAGGAACTACCTTGTCTATGTGCGTGTGTGTTCATTACAGGTGAATTTTTGAGTTGATAAAATGATGATCCGTTATTTGTACAGTTCTACGTGCTGTCCGTTAATACTATAGTGGAATGGTGTAATCATCTGCAGTAGCCGTAATGCTTTCCCGATGTCTTCTTTTTCGAATCCGCCGCTGAGTACCTCGTTTTTCATACTATCTTCCTTAAAGGATATGGTTACATTAAATTGTCGTTCCATTTTGCGGGCCACCTCTCTGAAGGTTTCGTTGGTGAATACCAGCTTTCGTTCTTTCCAGGCTGTTTCCACAACAAGACTCGAATCGGCGCTGACGGCGAGGTGTTTCACCTCATAGTTCAGGCGTTCAGAGAGTGCAGGGGCCTTGCCGTTGGAAGCGGCAGGTTCGGTCATGACCAGTTTTTCATTTGGCAGCAGGATAACCCGGTTATCGGGCCGGCTGTGCATTACCACCTGTACCTTTCCGCCGATAACACTCACTTCAGCGCGGCGGTCGTCGTTATATGCTTTGATATTGAAAGAAGTGCCCAATACATGTATATCCATATCAGCGGTATGAGCCACGAAAGGGCGGACCTCGTCTTTTACCACGTCCAGGAAAACCTCTCCGCTGACATGTACATTTCTGTTGGTGATACTGAATCCGCCATCATAGCTCAGTTCACTGCCGGCATTGAGCCAAACGGTGGAACCATCGGGCAGGATAGCTTTGATGGTTTTGCCCATCGGTGCAACAATATGTTGCGTAGCAGCAGCTACTTCTCTTGCTTTGGTGCGGTAAAGCCATTGCCCTATGGAAGTGGCGGTCACCAATATAGCCGCAGTAGCTGCCACGGCCCACCAGCGCCGGCGCCGGCTGACCACCTGTAAGGTTCCCGGCTCGAGCTGTGAGGCCAGTTTATCCCAGCCGACTTCCGCGAAAGCTGTTTTTTCCGCAGCATCCACGTCACTGGCGCCCACCCTGCTGATCACTGCTTCCATAAAAGCGGCGTCAGGATCTGTAGCCAGCAACTGTGCTAATTCTTCCAGTTCTTCCTGGGTAGCTGATTGTCCTGCTTTTTTTGCCAACAGGGCTGCTAATCTTTCTGATTTCATTGAATTCCGGATAGGATATGTGTATAGGGACACCCCTAAAACAGGAATTCCCTAAAAGAGGGAAAAAAATTTTTTTAAGGCGGTGCCCACCTTTCCGGACGTACGGGGAGTAGTGTTGCAGGGCGCAAAAGATTGCAGGCTTCCTGCCAGTTTTTTCATCGCGATGGTTAACTGAGCGTCGATTGTTTTTGTAGAGAGACCGAGGATATTGGCGACCTCCCTGTAGGAAAGCTCATCCTGTTTCACCAATTTGAAGATCAGCCTGCATTTAGAGGGCAGCTGCCGGATGGCGTCATCAATTGCCTGTTGCAACTCATGTGTGAGCAGGCGGTTTTCGGTGTCTGGTTCGAGGTGAAAATGTTGTACGTGCAGGGAATCGAGGTCAGCCCCGATAACATCCTTTTTGCGCAGGTGATTGAGGGCCGCATTTTTTACGGCAACATAGAGATACACTTTCAAATCACCAATCTTATCAAGCGTATAGCGCCTTTCCCATAGCTTCACAAAAACGTCGTTTGCTATCTCCTCTGCTGCCTGCCGTTGTTTCAGAAAGGCGAATGCGAACTGGTATAATCTGAACACCAGCTGCTCGTAAAGCGCCTTAAATGCCTGTTGGTCGTCATGAAATTGTATGCGATAAAGTAACTCTTCCATGTTCACGTGCATACCACAAAATAAAATTTTTCCGGTAAATCGTAACACTTTTTAATAAATGACAGTAAACTATCGCTTTTTTTGCTTTTGGGAGTCAGTTCCGGTTAATAGCTACCAGTTTTTAGTAGAAAGTAATTAAAATACGATGTGCTTATTCAAAAACTCCCATAAAGGTATCGTGCGGTTATAACAATTGTAACAGAAATCCACCTATACTACCGATCAGTATAATATACACGGTACTTAATTTCTTCATAAAAAGGGTCAGCAACAGACAAACCATTAAAATCACCGCGCTTCTCCATGTTTCAACGGACAAGGTCAGCAGATGCAGTCCTACTGCGGCAATAATTGAAATGGATGCAGCACTGAGCCCGTCTAAAAATAGTCTTAGCTTTTCGCTCTTCCTGGCAGATGAGAGCAGCTGATGAAGGAAGAATGAGATAAAAAAAGAAGGCAAGAAAATGGCGATGGTAGCTAATACGCCACCTGTTGTTCCGCTGATAAGATATCCTGCAAAGGTGGCGCTCGATAGTATAGGCCCGGGTGTAATCTGGCCAACGGCAATGGCATCCATCAGTTGCTGCCGGGTTAGCCAGCTGTTGTTTCTTACAAGGGCTTCGTCCATATACGCGAAAAGTACATAGCCGCTCCCGTATAAAACAGCACCTATTTTGAGGAATATCAGAAAGAGTTTGCCTTCCGAAAAACGGGGAGAACTTTGCTGCAGCAGTGGCAGAAATAATAAGCCGGCAAATAAAGGCAGTTTATTTTTTACGGTAGCAGCGAAGTAATTTGCTACCCCAGCCCCCAGTATCAGCAGTACTTCGTTCATGCCATATAATGAGCACGCAAAAACCAGCACACAAAGCGCAATAAGGACCCGGTTATTCTTCAGGGTCTTGTTCCAAAGCCGGAACACCGTGCCGATGACCAATGCGGTGGTAGCGGGTCTGATGCCCCAGATGAAATGCTGTACATCCGGCAACGCGCTGTATTGCTGATAAAAATATCCGAAGAGGAGACAAATTAGCATAGCCGGCGTTATATAACAAATCCCTGCCACTACCAGTCCCAGGCGACCGCCCCTCTCCTTGCCGCAGTGCATCACTACCTCCACTGCATTAGGCCCCGGAATGATGTAGGACGTGCTTAGCACATCCATAAAATGCTGGTGATCTATCCACTTCCGCCTGACCACCATTTCGTCTTCGATAGTGGCCACCATACCGGCGATGCCGCCAAACCCTATGGTTCCCAGTTTTAAACAGGAAAAAGCAATTTCTTTGAGTTTCGTTGCTTTACTTGCGGGGATATTTTCTGCAATATCTGGTAACATTCCCTGGGCATTGCTTTATAGATTAAGAAAGATGTACAAAATAAAGATAGCAGAAAGCATTTCAAAATCTTTTGGAAACAAAATCTGCGGCAATCACTGCACCCTCCATGTACCCTGCAAACCCACTGGCGGTTTCAGTTCCACAGAAAGATAATTTTCCATTCATATAAGTACTTTGCAATAACGGATGTCCATTATATTGGTGAGGCCGATGTATGACAGGGTTTCCATCCAGCACAAATTCGTCTGCCCAGACTTTATCAAAATAAGTAACCGGACTCCTTGCCTTTTCTCCGAATAAATCGCTGATCTGCTGCAACACCAATTCTTTTCTTATGCCCGGCTGATAAGATGCTGCAGCACTATTCAGAAAACCGGTGAACCCGAATTTGTTTTCTTCAAAATTGGTATGGTCGTACATTTCCACAATGATTCCGGCATGGCTGTACAGCATGCCGGAATAACCGTTGTCGCGCCAGAACGGTGCTGCATATTCCAATGTAAATTTTACCGCACCAGCCATCCACGTCTGAACGGCGGGCAGCAGGTGGCGGACATCATCAGGCAGCCCGGGGAAGAATTTTATTTTTGAAGATGCCAACTGCGGAGGTACGCAAACAACCACGTTCTCCGCGTAATATTTCCCGCCATCAGCGGTGAGCAGCAGCAATTGATCTGCCGCTTCGTTAATGGCAGTAACCTGTTTATTTAAATGGATATTTTCAGCCGGTAACTTCCGGGCCAAAGCATCAATCAATGCCTGCGTGCCTCCCGCAATCCGGTATGATGGGCTTTCTGCTTCAGGAACGAAAAATTTTTGGGGAGGCTCAAATGATTTTGTTTGAAAGAGGGAAATGCCTTTTGAATATTGCGGGTACCTGGTCAATCCTAATTCTTCCATCAGGGATAACAGATGAGGATGTACATCCGAAAACCAGGTGGCACCTAATTCCAAAGGTGTTTCCAATATGCCTTTTACCGTTTGAATTCTTCCGCCCAATCTTGAGGATGCTTCCAAAACACTGGCCTTGATATGCTTTTGTGATAGTAACCATGCTAAAGTAAGTCCACTTAAACCACCACCGACAATAATAATTCGTTCGTTTAACTCCATCCTGCGAAATTGATCATTTGACACAAAATTTTATTGTACATATCGGAAAAACAATGGTAGTTATCAGCAACCCTTTAACGGCAGTTGTTGAATGCTGCACTATTTTGTATTTTTAATTAACATATGGCAAAGAAAGAAACAGATCCCATCAGGGAATATCATCTCCATCAGCATCAGCCTGATAAGGCACAATTTGTCATACATAATTTAAAGGACTACCTTAAAGCCTATCCGGACGACACCACCAAACCACACATACATAGCTATTACCAGATTATCTGGTTTAAAAAAGGGCATGGTAAGCATTTTGTTGATTTCAAGGCCTACGATGTTTTTGAAAATGCCATATTTTTCATCGCTAAAAATCAGGTACATTATTTTGACCAGCAAACAGATTATGAAGGAGTGCTGATCCATTTCAGCGAGTTATTTCTGGGGCATAGTGACAACGGAATTGATTTTCTTGTAAAACGCAATCTTTTTAATAACCCATATCAAACACCTTCCTGCTGCATTGGTCATGAAACTGAGCATCTACTGGAAGAATATATCCGGCAGATCGAAACCGAATTGGCCAACGATGGCGGGTTTGCACGGGAAGAATTGCTCCGGGCTTATCTGAAGGCCTTTTTGATACAGGTGCAGCGCAGGAAAAATGATTTTGAAAAAAAAGATAGTGAAACACCATTTGAGCTGGATGAAAAAAGAACGCAGCTTATTCATTTTATCAATCTAATAGATGAAAACTACAATAAAGGCCTGACGGTATCAGAGTATGCGGATTTAATGCACATCTCCACCCGTACTTTATCAGACCTGACCAATCAGACACTGAACAAAACGCCTTCATTGATGATACAGGAACGTATTATTCTGGAGGCACAACGACTACTTTTACATTCCAATCTTAATGTTAACCAAATTGGCTATCGTTTGGGATTTGACGATCCGTCCTATTTTGTAAAATACTTTAAGAAGCACGCTAATATTTCTCCTTCAGAGTTCAGGAAATCCATTTCTTAAATACGTTTCCGAAATCTACCATTTAATTTCACTTCTATCCATTTCCGCAGAACAGGCTAATCGGGAACTTTGCCTTATAAATTTAAAATCTTTATACAATGGCAAAAGCTTATTTAGCAATCAGTCTGAAAGTTGATGAAGCAGACAGGGGTAATGCAGCAGGTGTGTATAACAAATATAAAGCACCGTTCCTGGAAAACATTAAAGGAGCCCTATCAAAGGAGCTTTTGGTAAGAACCGAAGATGTACAGGTATTACACGGATTCGAATCTGCAGCAGATGCGCAGGCGTACTTAACCAGCGAACTATTCAATAACGACGTGGTAGTAGCATTAAAACCTTACTTAAAAGACACGCCTGATGTGAGAATATATACAGTGGCCTAGCTGTATTTTAGTTAACACAGAAAAGATGCTGCCTCTTACGAACGACAGCATCTTTTCTTCAAGCTCAGAAAATGATCAAAGCAAAAGGATATGCGGCGCATAGTGCCGAAGCGTCATTGGTTCTATTCGATTTTGAGCGAAAGGAACCTGAAGCAAACGACCTGCTGATTGATATTCTATACTGCGGTGTTTGCCACGCCGATATTCATCAATCAAAGAACCAGTATGGAGGTACCGTGTATCCGTTAATACCGGGGCATGAAATTGTGGGACGTGTTAAAGCAACAGGTGATCAGGTGACGGGATATAAAACGGGCGACCTGGTGGGTGTTGGCTATTTCATTAACTCCTGCCGGCATTGCAGTAGTTGTGACGAGGGTGAGGAACAATATTGTGAGCATGGTATTACGCCCACACAAAACGGAAAATTACCGGATGGTTCCGTTACAAAAGGAGGCTACTCGAACAGTATAGTAGTGAATGAAAAGTATGTGCTGAAGGTACCGGAAACATTACCGGCAGCTGGTGTAGCACCTTTGTTGTGCGCCGGCATTACAGCTTACTCTCCCCTGCGTCACTGGAAAGTGGGTAAAGGGCACAAGGTGGCTGTATTGGGACTTGGAGGCATCGGCCACATGGCGGTAAAATTCGCTTCCTCTTTTGGCGCTGAAGTTACCGTACTTAGTACTTCTCCTTCAAAAAAGGAAAGCGCACTGAAACTGGGAGCGACGCATTTTGTACTGACTTTGGACGGCGGGCAAATGAAAGCTGCAGCTTCCTCTTTTGATTTTATCATTGATACCGTGTCGGCCAAACATGATTACAATATGTACTTAAACCTACTGAAAAAAAATGGTACGATGATACTACTTGGCGTTCCGCCGGAAGCTCCGCAACTGACGGCCTATATGCTGATTTCAAAAAGAAGAAGGCTGGCAGGTTCATTGATTGGCAGCATCGGCGAAACACAGGAGATGCTGGATTACTGCGCCGCGAATAACATTACTGCTGACGTGGAGGTAATTGCACCGGATTATATCAATGAGGCCTTCGAGCGTACATTGAAAGGGGACGTGCATTACAGGTTCGTCATTGACATGAAAAAACTATAAAATAAAAGGAAATGAAGCAAGCCTGCTATTTGGGGCATAGATGGTGGCGTAATGGTGGGTAGAAATTAACAATAACAGCAGGAAGGAGATGGCTGAGCATCTCTTTCCTGCTGTTCACTAAAAGCTTACTTCATCTGCAGTTCCATCTCCTTTGCCTGTTGATTTCGTATAATCGTTACCGGTATCTTCCCTTTCCAGTTAGCCGCTTCCACCTGTTGTAACAGTTCTGCAACATTTCTTACCGGGTGGCCGGCGGCCATACGTATCACATCTTTCGTCTTTAATCCTGCACGTGCCAGCAGGGAGTTACTGCCTGCATCCAGCACCAGTACGCCCGATTCATCGGGGAGGCCGTAGGCGGAGCGCTCACCAGGGCCGCTGACGGACCTGATTTTCCCACCGAGGAAATCGGTTCCCGCGGCGTTTTCTGCAGCGGTGCCGCCGGGCATCGTGAATACCGGAAGATCCGGCTGCCTCGCAATTTTCCTGAGCGCTGGCTTCATCACCCCGAAGCTGTCCATCGGAATATTATGAAACCCGATGCGGAATGCCGGAGAGTTCGGTTGCACGGTATAGTCGCCTTTGGGGGGATCAGCAAACAACGGATCTCCGGCCAGGCTATGGCTATCCGTTCCGTTGTATTGAGCTTCCTGTAGCGCAGCTGCATCCGGGAACAGGTTCTCATCCACCCTTTTTCCCCAGTCTTTGATTTCTATGGGGAAGTATTTTCTCGTTACAATATTATGCATGAATACATCGCTACTGTTCCGGAACCATACATGCGGATGAAAAGAATTATTCACCATGATATTGTTTTCCACGATCCGGTGAAAGCCTTCCCGTAGCTTCAAGCCGCCGTTGAGGCAAAGGTTGTTGTATATATGATAATTGGACGAACCATCGTCGAGGTCTATATCCCAGCCATGATCGCAGCGGAAGCGGTTATTGCGGATCGTAACCGGCTGCTGCGCGTCGAGCAGTATGAGTTCGGGATGGGCAGCAGCAAGGCTGTCCATATAAGCCCGGTCAGGCGCCCAGTAACGGTCACGCCCCCACGAATTGAAAGCACCATGATCCCCGGTTTCCAGCACAGTGTTGAACACATCATTGTATTCGAGTACGTGCCCGCCGAAGCAGCCATCGCCGATATTGATACCTGCACGCGGAGTATTGTAGATGCTGTTATGGCTTACGGTAATTGCAGATGAGATCGTGATTTCCACGCCTGTTGCCTGTTTTTCGATATCTCCTACATGATGGATCAGGTTGTTGATTACTGCACATTCGCGGGGATAGTTGCCCGTAGCGGGACCAGGCGTTTTATCGAGCTGCGCGTAGGGGATATAGTCTTCATAGCGGAACGCCGGAGACCGTACTGCCTTCACATCTCCCACAAAACATACTGCGCTGGCTCCTATATCATGAATATAGCAGCCGCTGATGGTATCGTGGTAGTTGTAGTTGCTCAACATGACGGCGTTGCCTCCCAGTCCGGCGAAGCTGCAATCGGTGATGCGGCAGTTTTCTGTACCATCCAGCAGCAGGGCACCGCCGCGGTAGATAGTCCAGTCGCTGCGCAGCAGTGGTTCCCGTGTATCCATGAACGTGCGTTCGTTGTGAATAAAGTTCAATCCCTGCAATGTTACATTACGCAATGGATGGTGTTCACTCCCTTTCAGCACGATGCTGTTCTTCAGATTGGATACTTCCACCCGGGCGGTTGCCAGGTTCACTTCTGCAGGAGGATAGTAGTAGAGTTGATGAGCGTTCCGGTCGAGATACCACTCCCCTGCCGCATCCAGTTCTTCCAGGTTATTTTCTGCGAAGCGGTAATCTTTATGCAGGCCGTTGGGGCGGTTGTTCTGCCATCCGCCTTCCAGTTGCGGCTGGCCATCTTTCACACCGGTAATGCGATAATGAAACCCGCCCCAGTCGTATGCATGCAGGGCATGTATGTAGCCGTTTTCCGGGTGTTGCCATTTGGCGGCACGTTCCAGGGCATCCGCAGCGGTGCCATGAAACACCCTGGCGGTGCTGTCGTAGTCAGGATAACGTGCCAGCACCTGCAGCCGGCCGTTGACGTACAGCCGTTCGAAGCTGCTTCCGGCCGGAACAGCTGCGGTATAAATACCATTTTTCCAGGGCTTCCATTTCAGGGCCAGTTTCTTTCCTGCGCTGATGAATACGGGCTGATTGCCGGCGGCTTTGATATCCAGACTGTTACAGGCCATGCTGGCTGCATCTAAGTGCAGTTCGCTTTGAAGGTAGTAGGTACCGGGCTGCAGCAGGATGGTGACGTGTTGCTCTTTTTTAGCAACGGCTTTCTCCGCTGCTTTGTGGATAGTAGCCAGTGGCGCTGCAGCGCTGCCGGTGTGTTGGTCGTTGCCTTGTGGCGAAACATAGATGGTTGTTTGTGCATTTGCCAGTGGTAAGGTGAAAAAGGCCCAGCAAAGGAAGCTCAGATATTTCATGTGGTTTTATTGATATAATGGTTGCTGATGGTTGTTATTAGTTGAGATACAGTTGTACATTTCACATGATAAAACGTGGTTGCAACAGGTATTTCTTTTTGGTTGTCTATTGGAAATATAGGAAGAAAGTCGGCTTTATATCCAGGTGACCGGCATAGTTGAGAAAAAACTATTGATATATGAGAATTGCGAATCAGGAATAGCTGCCAGCCATTAGCTTTTAGCAATACAGGATTTCTCCAATTTTGCTCCATTTTGGCCACAGTAGCAATTCCTCACTTGATAAACACCCCCTAACTGCATTATCACTTAGGTATAATTTATCAATTAAATGATATCAAATGGTTAAATAAATATTATTTAATAGTTAATTGACCCAAACCCGCTACAGGCCTACTGTCTTTTTGAAGAGATTTGTCGCATTAAACCAAAATTTCTCATGTCTACCTCCACATGCAAACTATTGTCACTTTTAGGTGGTATATGTTGTTCCTTACCAACCCTAGCCGGTATCATCAAAGGGAAAGTATCCGATTCCAAAACTCACGAACCCATTGTGGGGGCGGTGATAGAAGCGGAGTCCGGAAAGATGAAATACAAAACCGTGGCGAATCTTGATGGTAGTTTCGTATTCAAAAATCTGCCTGAAGGAAACTATGAAGTAAAGATCAAATTCATTGGATATAAGTCTTCGGAAGAATTCAAGGTAACCCTGAAAGATGCCAGGAGTATCGAATCCATCGGTAATATTGAATTAAAAGATGAGATTAAGGAACTGGGAGCTGTGAATATAAACGGAGGCAGCAAGCATAGTGATAGCTACGTACGTGCCATGGAGAAAAACGGGGATGTAGTGCAGAATATACTTTCTGCGAGAGCTATTCAACTGCTGCCAGATGTAACGGTTGCCAATGCCCTGCAACGTGTCAGTGGCGTGACTATTCAGCGCGATAACAGCGGTGAAGGACGCTACGCCATCATCCGCGGTATGGCGCAACGTTATAACAATACGCTGGTGAATGGGGTGAAGATCCCAAGCCCCGACGATAAATACCGCTTTGTTCCGATGGATCTGTTTCCATCCGATATGCTGGAAAGGCTGGAAGTAATCAAAGCCCTGACACCAGGAATGGAAGGAGATGCCATTGGTGGTACGATGAACCTGGTGATGAAAAGTGCACCAGACCATTTCATGCTCAACGCAAGCCTGGCTGGTGGATATTCCACCCTCTTTTCCGACAGGCCATTCAGCGCATTCGATCATGCAGGTATGAAGTCGCCTTCTCCGGCCGAAATTCACGGTAACGGATATACGGCAACTGCTGCTGATTTCAGGCTGAATCATTTTCATTACCACGATAAATCATCGCCGGTAAATACTACAGCGGGACTCACCATCGGTAACCGGTTCTTTAATAAAAAACTCGGTGTAATCGTTTCTGCCAGCTACCAGAATTTCTTCAGGGGCTCCAATACACAAACGATCATCCCCAGTGCCAATACCAACATTATTCCGCAGCCCACTACCCTGATGATCACAGATGTGCTGGACAGAGAATACTCCACACAAACCAACAGGATTGCCCTGCATAATAAAATTGACTACGTATTCAACGACCGTAACACCATCTCGCTCTATAATTTTTATGTGCATCAGAATGAGTATCAGACAAGATATACCAATGATACCACTTTCGGCACCAACTCTTCTGCTGTTCAAAAGTCGGTAGATGTAGAATACAGGAGCAGATGGCAGATACAGGATATTTACAATGCTACCCTACATGGGGCGCATCAGCTGAGTAACCAGGTTTCGTTCGACTGGAGCGGTGTATACTCCATTGCTAAAAGTAATGTACCGGATATGGCGTCGTACGATTTTAATTCCAATGTACTCTTCGATGGAAAAGGCAATGCCACCGGCGCCGACTCTTCTACTTATGGTATGAGCGTGCGGCATATCTGGCAGCGCAATTCTGACAAGGATTGGGCAGGATATGCCAATCTTACCTACCGGCCGTTTATTTTTAACCAGGAGATAGAATTAGACGGAGGTGGTTTATATCGTTATAAAACGAGAGATAACTATTACAACGACTATAGCCTGAAACCGTTCTATGGAAGTACCCAGGCATTTCATACCATTGATACCCTGAGCCTGGCATTCAACCCTACACAAAACGGAAGTGGCAGCGTGAGTGCGCTGACCCCCAATAGTTATACTGCCCATGAAAAAATAGCTGCCGGTTATATACAGGCCAGGTTCCTGTTATTAAAGGCCCTGCAGGTCATCGGCGGCGTGCGGGTAGAAAATACGCAACAGGATTTCACTACAGTGATGCCAGCTGAATTCTCCGGAAAAAATGGTACCATCCGTTATACAGATGTATTGCCCAGCATACACTTCAAGTACATGCTGGATAGCAAAGAAAATATCCGTTTATCTTATTTTAAATCCATCAGCAGACCCGGATTCGGAGAACTGGTGCCCTATTCTATTCCGGGCGAGCAGTTTACAGAAATGGGTAACCCCTACCTGAAACACGTGCGGGCCGATAATATTGATGCCCGTTACGAGCTTTTCCCCGGTGGCTCCGACCAGTTATTACTCGGAGGTTTTTACAAACAACTGCAGAATCCTATTGAGTATTTTGTTATCAACCAAGGTGGCCCAAGTAACCTGAACATACAGGCACAGAACACCGACAAAGCCACCAATTTCGGTTTTGAAGCTGTTTATACAAAATTCTTCGGCAAATTTGGGGTGTCTGCAAACTATACCTACACCCACTCAGAAGTGACTACGCCCAAAACCACTAAGTACTACGACAAGGTATCAGCGCAAACATTAACCGGTACCACTACCCAAACCCGCCCTTTACAGGGTCAGGCAGATCACGTGGGTAACGCATCGCTCCTGTATAAAAACCCGAAGATCGGCCTTGATATGCAGCTGGCATTTTCCTACACCGGTAAGCGGATCGCGCAGGTATCTTCCTGGTATGGGCTGGATATCTGGCAAAAGCCATACACCCAGCTGGATTTCTCACTGGAAAAAAGTTTGTCTAAACACTTCTTCTTCTATACCAAAATCAACAACATCACCAATTCGGCTAACAGGTTGTACATAAAAGTAGATGAAGCCGTGCTGGACAATTTCATCTCTCAGGGCCTGCCAGGTCAGAAAGCGGGCAGCCATATCGTTAACATGCAAAAACAGGTGGTATACCTCAACTTCCTGGGCGGAATTAAATACAAGTTTTAATTCAGACACTCAACTCAAACTTTAATATCAGCAATAATGAGAAAAATATTATTTCCTGTTGTTACCATACTTTCCGTTCTGATATTCACCAGCGGATGTAAGAAATGGGCAGATGAAAAAACTGATATCTACAAATATAATCCTCCTGCCGGACAACCGGTAAGTGATGCCACTCCGTTGTGTGGCTCCATCAAAGGCGTAATGTTGTCGGGGAAGACATATACCATTGGCTGTGATGTTTACGTCAATCAGGGCGACACCCTGCTCATTCAGCCAGGTGTAACCATCAATGTAACGAACGGTTCCGGTATTGCCGTGCGTGGGATACTGGTGAGCCAGGGTACCAGGTCGCAGCCGGTTATTATGACTGTACCCGGACTGGCAAAAGACAATACACCCGGACTTTCCTACGCTGCCGATTCCGCGCATAGCAGCAACCGCCTCTGGAAAGGGATCGCCTGCGATACTTCCTGCCCCATGCTGGTGTTGAAATGGACGCATATCGATTTCGCAGGAGCAGCCTATGGTAAAACCTTTGGCCCGGCAGTACAACAGAAAGCAGGAACCTCTTTCAACCTGCTCTTCCAGAATCCCAACGGATATTTCATTGTAGAGGATTGCTGGCTCTGGGGTGGTACAGACGACTGTATCAGGGTATCCAGCGGTAAGATCCATGTTTTCAGAAATACATTTGAAAAAACCGGAGGTACAGGTGGCGACTGCGTCAATGTAAAAGGTGGCACCACCGGCACCATGGCCTATAACTTTTTCATCGGCACAGCCTACAATGGCCAGAAAGCTTCCAACAAAGGTCAGGGAATCGGTGCTCCTCAAACAAGCGTGGTGATGTACAACAGTACATTCGTGAATGGTGGTCGTGGTGTGGTGCCCGGCCAGAGGGGTTCTACAGTCAACTTCGAAGAAGGGGCCAGAGGCGCCTTTTATAACAACGTAGCCGTAAACTGCCGCGTAGGTTACCGCGTAGTAAACAATCCCGCCGCTGATACGGCTCACCTTACTTACAGCAACAACTACCAGTACGCCGATTCACTGGTGATTGCCAACAACTTCTTTACCTCCGGTACTGTATGTACCCGGCCACAGCCTACGGACCTGCCGAATCCGGCTTCCTATCTGCCGGCTAACTTCGATTATACCAATCCGAAATACGATGGTACCCCGGTAGTACAGAAACTGAATCCGATGTTCGTTAATTATCCACTGCCCAGTCCTTACTCGCCGTGGGGACTGACATCGATCGGCAGCTACAATTTCCATATACAGCCAGGCTCTCCCTTAGCAGGAAAGGGCTATACCGGCGTACATCCGTTGGTGGTAGTGCCGCTGGATGCTGTGTATGGCGCATCTGAAGTAACTCCTCCAGGTGTGGATCTGGGCTGCTTCCAGATTAATGGTTCGGGTAATCAGCATTGATAAACAGCAATAGATTTTCGGGGACCGGGAAATGGGAACATACTCATTTCCCGGTCCTCATTCACCATTATAACCTATATTAAGATGAGAAACTCCATTCACAAAGCACTGTACCTCCTTCCGGTAGCAGCCATATTGTTTGGCGCCTGTAAGAAAGATAAAAACGACGACAAAAAAGAAGAACCGGGCCAGGTTCAATTCATTTTCACTTCAGATGCCCATTATGGCATCACCCGCGCTAAGTTTCAGGGTAAAACCAACGTTGACGCACATACGGTAAATGCTGCCATGATTGCCAAAATCAATGGCATGCCTGATGTAACACTTCCCGCAGATGGCGCTTTAAATGCCGGCCAGAAGATTGGCAGCATCGACTACCTCTTTGAAGCCGGTGATATTGCGAACCGTATGGAAGTTTCATCAAATGTGCAAACAGGTGCCGCATCCTGGGAGCAATTCAAAACAGATTACCTGCAAAGCCTTACTATCAAAGGACAAAATAGTCAGAAAGCAGCAGTTCTGATGGTGCCCGGCAATCATGATGTATCCAACAGCATTGGCTACTACACAGCGATGTCGCCGATAACAGACGCTACGTCTATGGCCAACATCTATAACCTGATGTTCAACACCAGTATTAAAACTGCGGCTAACTTCAACCCTAAAGCCGACAGAATCAACTACTCAAAAGAAATTGCAGGCGTTCACTTCTGCTTTATCCAGATGTGGCCCGATTCGAGTGTAAGAGTTTGGATGGAGAAAGATTTGCAGGCAGTTCCGGCTGTTACTCCGGTAGTTATCGTGGCACATGATCAGCCTGCGGTTGTATCCAATCACTTTACCAACCCTAATGGCGACCATAGCATTAACAATACTGATAAATTTGATAATGTACTGGATGAAGTATTTAAATCAGGTAAGACAGCAAATACAGCAGATGCTACAGAGCAGCGCGGATTTGTTGCTTTCCTGAAAAAGCATACCAATATCAAAGCATATTTACATGGCCATGTGCACGAAAGCAAGTTTTATACCTATACCGGGCCCGACAACGATGTGTCATTAGCAACAGTTGGCGCCGATTCCCCGATGAAGGGAGTAGTGTCGGCGGCCGATGAAACCAAACTGTCTTTTCATTTTGCCGTGCTGGATGCGAAAACTCAAATGCTAACGGTGCGTGAAGTGTATTGGAATCCGGATGCTGCTAATCCTTCAGCAGCCGTAAAGTGGGGTAATATGGTAAACATCAGTTTGAAATGACTTTTGTAAAGCATTATTAAGGACTTGCGCCAGTAGGCTACTGGTGCAAGTCCTCTCTTTTCAATTTCAAAAAAAAGTTCACAAATTGAAGCCCGATTACATTAAAGAATTTCAGGAAAATTCTTTACTCATTTTAAACGTATAGTCTTTTTGATTGATTCCACAATGCTATTTACTTCCTCAGACATCATCTTGTTGTATTCTAGTACAATAATAGCATATCTACCCTGTTTCAAATCAGAATCGATTTCTGTATAACAGTCTTCATCATAGGTATATTTGACAACCATGAAACTTGCTCCATTGTAAGACTCTATTACAGATGAGTAGTCCTTAAAATTAGATGAGTTGCTCTTAGTCTCAAAATGCTTCTGAAATAGACCGTCAAAAAATTGTTTCCTTGCTTCAAGACTGGAAGGGTCAAATTTAAATGGTTTCATTTCTCTAACGACCATACCAATACCTTTGTCATTATAGTAATATTGATCTCGATCCAAATATTCCTTTGGCTTTGATAGATGTTCTTTTATCTGAGTCTTGTATTCTGCCAGAGAAGTATTCTTAAACCCTTTAGGTAATTGAAATGATATTGTATTATTACCAGCTTCTTGAGCATAGCACGAAAATGAGATAATAATAGCTACTATAAATAAAGAAATTATTTTATTCATGTTTATATTTTTTACTTTCAATTTTAATTTATTTACAAGGTATCGCAATGACTTCTTTCGATGTGCCGTTGAATAATACTGGCATCACACCACCCCCATCAAGCGGATCGATATATAGATTTATGGACGATCCAAAAATTACAGAAAGTGCAGCTACACCAGACCTATACTCAGCTGATTTTGCCTGAAAATTGTCTTCAAAGGCAGCCGGATTTGATTTGAATGACTCATGCAATGATTTAATCTGATTCCAATCGTTTAAAGTAACAATAAAATTATTTGACTTGGTTACAATAGTAACACTCGCATTATTAACGAAGAAATCCTGCTCTATCCAGCCGCTCTGAAACTCTGGACTATCTAGTGCCCACTCCACAATATCAAATATATCCTGTGGGGTAGGTGTACTCCCGTTAGGATGGCTGTGCACAAACCCTACAGTATAACCGTCCTTGTCGTTCCATGTAAAATTAGACTTTAGCTGATCTATTTTGCCATCGGAATAAATCGGTTTTTGAATCCATTTACCAGCACCATATTTGGCACTTAATACCTGCTCAACTCCCCATTCATTTGGAGATGTTGCAAGTTTATCCCTTAATTCCTTCAGGGGGGCACTGTATGCAGGGATTTTCATGTTTTTATCAATAGTTTGCCTTTCGTCGCAGAGATTCTTTACAATAGAGACATCGGTTTGTGGCTCTTGTGGTTCCGGATCATAAGGAAACTCTCCTTCGCCGATGCCTCCATCCCCCCCACTACCACCGGTGCCACCACCACCGGTACCACCTGGATTAGGATCCCATGGATTGCTGCCTCCGCCACCACCGACCCCCATATCTATACAAACGGAATATCCATGTACAGTGAATACTCCATCTGCATCCAAATAGGTGTCTTCGTAATAAAAACAGGTAATTTCAGGTTTTGCCTGATTTTCAAATGCCTGCTTATTTCTGAATACCTGATAGTTGGCATTGAACTTGCGTACCCCATTTTCGTAATATCCACCATATAATGGATTCATATTGAGGTCGAACCTTACAGCTGATCCGGTAAAGGTAGTGGGATCAAAAAAATGATGCTTCTTTACAAATTCAGGTTTTGCCATGATCAGAACAACACTACCCGCGAATTTCCCATTTCGTTTGGTAATAATTATTCTTCTGATAGTCCTGCTTCTTTTTTCGAAGCGGTTGGAAAAAGGAAATGGCACTACAACTTCTTTTTGACCCTTAACTGCAGACGTTACCCGGGCATTTTCCCAATCAGGCTCACCTGTAGTATTATTGTGGATAAACGAAGAATACCATTTTTGGGCGGCTGCAATAGTTGGATCCACAAGCTGAGAGCCTTTTTCTGTTTTCGAACAGGATACAAACGAGAGGACACTAAATAACAGAAGAATAATGGGTAACTGTAGATTTTTGAACATATTAGACTGCTTGGCTCACTGTGACTAAAGACATATTCACAATGAAAGATTAACAAAGTATATTGGTGAATTAAGCTAGGGTAATATCATGAGTGCTAGCAGAATATTAGAATTTAAGCGGGGCGAAATTAGGCCAATAATAACAGATCAATAATATATTCTATAAAACGACTGATATCCTCGACAAAACAACCATTTTAGTTCATTTCGTGTATTCCTCTCCGTTATTTCCTTTCCAGATTATGATAACCATCGGATCGAATAGTAGCAATTACAATTAAATAGACGGCATTAATGGAGACCTCTAAGGCTTCCAGGGACCGGGAGATGGGAACAGCACCCATTTTCCGGTCCCTGAAGTTTTTATCGATCCAGATCACCAGTTTTGAAAAATCAACGTTGATCAATTCATTCGCCTATCCACACTCCAACGATATCCCGGCAACGTAGCCAACAGAAAGCTAGCCGCACTGGCCGTGAACACTGAATAATTCAAAGGCTGCTGCACACCAAGCGCCATAGTCATTGCTAATGCAAACAATAAAGTCAGTACCCCACTTCCTGTTGCTGCCAACCGGGTTTTCCATCCTGCTATCAGCATTAGTGCAAACAGTATTTCTCCGTAGTCCAGTTTAGAGTCGGAGAATAGTCCAGGCTACCAACAAAAACCCCGGCCTCCCAGCTTACCCACTGAAAGAACCGGAGTTTCCTATTCTAACTCAACATAGCGCGCTTTAAGACACTCTTTCTTTTGCTGTTATCCCCAGATAACCAAGATACCTGTCCAGCAGCTGCTTATCAAACACCGGCTCCTCAATTCCTGAGCCATGGAGGAACTCGTCTACATTGTCCTTGTGCCATTCGTAGGTATCCTGGTACAGCTCTACCGTCGACAACCCCTCATGCATATTATCCCTGAACAAACTGGTGAGCGGATACAGGCGGTTTGTTGGCTCGTCTTCCCACTGTTTTCTCCACTCCTTATAAGGCAGTCCTTTCATCTTCAGGTCATAGTGTTGCAACAGCAGATCGAAAAAGGCGGTTAACGTGAGGTTATGCTCCGGCGAGGCAATCAGGTTGAACTTTTGTCCGATCGCATTCCGGTTCTTTGTGATATGCACAATCGCTTTTGCCATATAATCCACCGTGATAAGTCCTTCTCTTAACTCGCGGAGTAGCGGATAAGAACCATACTCCACGCAGTTCTTCACCAGACCTGACCACCATTGGTAAGGAGCGGAAGCACCGGATTCGCTATGGCACATCGCGTATCCCAAACGATAAGTGATCACCGGCAGCCCCTGTGCGGCAGCCAGGTCTGCTACGGCTTCCATTACCCATTTACTTCTTACATAACCAATGTCTTTACTCACCGCCAGCAGGTTCTGGGCAATGTCGTCGGTTTCCTTCATGACTGTTTTGCCGGTGAATACATGCCCCCAGCTATAAACAGAAATAGTGGAAAGCAAAGCGAGACATTTAGTTTTTCCTGCACCTGCAAAACGGATGATCTCCCTCAGCCCATCTACGTTGGGGCGTTTCATATAGGAATACGGCTCGATAAAATTGACGGAACTGCCCGAATGGTAAACCACCTCCAGTTTCTCTGCCAGTTCATCGAACTTCTCCTGCGACAGGCCCAGGTGCTGTTGCGAAAAGTCGCCTACCACCGGTATAATCCGGTGCTTTTGCGCCTCACGGATATTGATATGATAGGTCGTAAAGGTGTGATAGATCTTTTCCATCGCATGGTACTCATCTTTCGCTCTCACGAGGCAGTACACCGTTGCCCGCGTATGATCCAGCAGCTCCTGCAGCAGGTGTATCCCAACGAAACCGGTGGCGCCCGTCAGCATCACGGCCGACTGATGCTCCAGCACGGAATAATCGAAATCGTTCCGGAACGTGACATCCGGCAGCAGCCATGCATCCTTTTGCAGCTCCACGTATGGTTCTACATCTTCCAGGCCCGGTTCCACGGTGGAAGCCAGTTTCGTTCTGTTGTCGATTTCAGCGGCCAACGCCCGGAGTACCGGGAACTGATATACGTCGCGGATATAAATCTTCATATTCAGCCGGGATCTCAGTTGTGTGGCCATTGCAGCCACCAGCAGGGAATCCCCGCCAATGTCGAAGAAGCTATCGGTATAATGTACAAACGGCCGTTCCAGCAACCCGGCCCATACCTGTGCAATGAGCTGTTCTGTAGCTGTGCCGCCTTCTTCCTGTTCCATATTTTCCGGTGCTGCCTGTTCTGCCAACGCCACCAGCCGGGCTTTGTCCATTTTTCCGTTCGCCGTTACCGGAATCTCATTCAAACAAATAAAACGGGCCGGGATCATATAACCAGGCAGCTCTTCCCTGAGCTGCTGCCGCGCCAGCGCAATGCCCTGCTGTTCGTTGGGATGCTCCTGCACAATGAACGCCACGAGGTATTTATTCTTACGGCTGTTTTCCATGGTGATCACCGCGGCATTGCTGATATGAGAAAGCAGTGTCAGCGCCTTTTCCACTTCTCCCAGCTCAACACGGAAGCCGCGTATCTTCACCTGGTTATCGATCCTGCCGAGGAATTCAATGCTGCCATCCGGCAGCCAACGGGCAAGATCACCGGTTTTATAGAGCTTCTGACCTGGCGCAAACGGATGATCTACAAATTTTGTATCTGTCAGCTGCTGATTATGGAGATACCCTTTGGCGATGCCAATTCCACTCAGGCAAAGCTCCCCAACAGCACTTTCCGCCACTGGCTGTAAATGCTGATCAAGTATTAAAGCCCTTGTTCCGGGAATTGGCTGACCAATGGAAGATACATACGCCCCATTTACATCCCTTACCTGACGCCAGGTAGCAAATATGGTATACTCAGTAGGTCCGTAGTAATCTACCAGCTGGTACGACAGGCCATCTGTCAACACCGGTTTCAGCTTCTCCCCTCCGGTAAATAAATACTGTAGCTGCAAACCAGACTGCTCCCGGCTCAGCGCCACTATTTCCGGTGCGAGCACCGCTGGCGTATAGGCGTGGGTGATACCATTACGTTCATAAAAGGCAAACAACTGCGCTGTATCAATCCTTTCCTCATCTGTGGCGATAAACAGCGTTGCGCCCGACAGCAGCGCCGACCATAACTCCCAGACGGAAATGTCGAATGCCAGTCCGGCTACCAGCGTAAGCCTGCATTCTTTGCTTACCCCGAAATGCCGGATATGCCAGGTGATCAGATGCTGCACCGCTTTATGGGTCACCATTACGCCTTTAGGCTGACCAGTAGATCCGGAGGTGTAAATCACATAAGCAAGATCGTCGGCATCCGGTACCAGTTCCAGTGGTTCCGGCGCGGGCAGTGCTGGCAGCTTATCCGAATACAACACCGTAGTATCCTGCAGCTGTACTGACCGCGAAAACAGGGACGATTGGGTAATGATCACCGTTGCCTCCACATCTGCAATAATAAAGGCTACCCGCTTTGGCGGATAAGCTGCATCAATGGGCACATAGGCTGCGCCGGTTTTCAGCACCGCCAGCACAGCGATCACCCATTCAACAGATCGCTCCAGGTAAACCGGTACATAACTGCCTTTTTTAACGCCATGGGCAGTAAGCAACCGGGCCAGCTGGTTACTGCGCTGGTCCAGCTCTTCGTAAGAAAGTTTGCTACCGTTGAAGTCCACTGCAATGTTCCCAGGCACGCTATGCGCCGTTTTTCGGAATAAGGACACCAGTGTTTCATGTGGGTGGAAATCGGGAGACACGTGCGGGTCAATCGCTTCCCGGTCACGGGAAGAAAATAGGATAGTCATGTTTCTTTAAGGTTTTAATGAGAGATATGGTCTAGACCGTTCGCAAATTATCATGCCCCACTCACGTATTATTGCAGTGGGAAAAAAAATTGGGAGCCATGTGAGGCTCCCAATAATTTTCAACAAAACTCCTATATGATGGTCAGCAACGGCAGGCTTCATATCGATTTACGTGCCTGCCTGCCGAAAACCCGTATTCATCAACGTCTGACGCGACGGTTTAAAATTCCACATCATCACCAATATTTCCACCTTGTTCTTTCGCAAATTTCTCAGCATATTCCGCCTGTTTCTGTTGTTGATAATTGGCCCAATAGTGCACTTGCTCATAATTGTCACTTTGGGCTTCTGCCTGAGAAGCATTTGCCCATTTCACGGCCGCGCTCTGGAAATCGCCCAATGTAATTCCGAAATTGTCTAATATCCACTGCGCACCATCATAACCATACTGGTAGGCCGCTATTCTGGCGCCACAAAGTTCTTCGTAGAAATGGCGGTCCGCTTTCAGCTTTTCAAGATTCTCATTGCCTTCGGCACTGGTTTGTGGTTTCAGACCACTTAATTTTGGATGATTATCTGCTTCTCCAAAATACTGACCGAACACAGTGATGATTTCAAAGTTTTTGTCTTCCTGCATACGGGTTACCCACAATGCCGAAGCTTCTTCATAAACGGCATTTTCAATACCTAATGCTTTGAGAATGTCGTCCTGCGATATTCCTGACGCAATTTTTGCGGAAATAGTGGCATAATCATAAAGTGAAACGCCGTGAATGGGCTCTAATAATGGATTACTCATATTTTGTTATTTTTGATATTTTAATTTTTAGAATTTGACTCATGATAGTCCTGAAGCATTCGTTGATAAAACCGCTCATGCTCCGCGGTAAGCGCAGGGTTAATCTTATTCCACTCATCAAACATCGCCCGCAGATAATTTTCATATAGCTTAATAGTGTCCCTTCCGGCATTTTCCCATTGCTGTATAGCGTCTGTCAATGCCACTGCCAGCTTGCTTTTTTCATGGCTGTTTCGTTCAAAAGCAGCATCCAATTCCAGTTTGTGCTTTTGCTGAAACATTTCCTGCTCCAACCGGGCATTGTTCTGATAAGCTTTTAATAAATGGTCGGTTCTTTTTTCGGCCAACGAGCGACCAAGATGTTCTAACGACTTTGCCTGCGAACTGGGCTCAAATGTATTTCGGGTCCCGCAAAACGGACAAGTAATGTAAGTGGTCGTGAAGTAAACTTTATCAATGGTTAAACCGCCTCCACATTGCGTACAAAGGAATTTATCCTTTATGCGTTCATATTCGTCCAGGATATATTGGTATTGGGCTTCCAAATCTTCTGAAAATGTAGCATCTATGCTCTCCCGGTAACGCTGCACCAATTCATCCAGGTCATTGTAGCGGTCATAACAAACGCTACGCATGTCGTAAAAGAGTTTGCTTAGTGCTGCATCATGCCGGGGATATTCGTAATTAATGATCTTTTCTTCCATCACGTCATGCGCTTTTTTACGAATGCTTTCAACCTGACCTAATACTGCCGATTTCATCCGATGATAAGCTTGCTTGTAAGCATCATCATCATTGTTGTTCATTTCCTGAAGCTCGGAGATAGAAGCTTCTCCAAACTCTTCCAGCCTGGCTTTTAATTTGTCTACAAACGTAACAAAGCGTTGTTGCGTGTCTCGCATTTCATTCCTGATAACAGAGGGGTCGTAGCTCATGAATTATTTTAATGTTGTGGAGAGTTATCTTCTTTCTTTATATTAATACCATCAGTTAATGTTACCGACATAAAAGTAAAACCGCAATAAGCACAATGCGTCAGCCCATCCTGCTGTGCGCGTCCTGCTCCGCAATTAGGGCAGTCTTTGGCTTTCATGCCAGCGGCTTTATCTTCCTGTTCACCGCCATAGGTCTGCTGTTCCCGGGCTTTCTGCTTCATCCGTTCTAAAAGAGAAAGCGGCTTCTTGTTTTCTTCCATAGCTTTATAGTTTGTCGATGAGCTCCGCTTTTTTCGCTTTGTATTCGGATTCGTCAATCAATCCGCCCTCAAAAAGGGTTTTCAGCTTTTGCAGTTTTGCTGTGATATCATCTGTATTATTTGGGGATTGGGCCTGTTGCTGTATCTGGTTCATCATCATGCCGGCCATCATTCCATTGGCAGTAGCCTGGTTGGCTACAGTTCCCTGCTGTCCTATAGCATTAGCCGTGTTAAAACGGGCGTATTTTTCCATGTCGCTCACCATGTTCATGTTGGTGATTTTATCATAATGGGCCGACACTTCTTCGGGAAGGGTTACACTACTGATGGTAAACGTTATCAGTTCGATACCAAACTGTGCGAAATAGGGCTTCAGGGAAGGTGCTACTTTCCTGCCCAGTTCCGTGAGATTGCCTGCTACGTCTTTTACGGACATATTCTCCTGCGCCAATACCTCCCCAAATTTAGGGGCGATAAAATCCCTTAACTCGTGCTGTAATTCGAAAATATTGAACGTTTCATAAGAACCTGCGTATTGACGGAAGAATGTTCCAAAGTCGCGAATCTGGATATCAAATGTCCCGAACGCCCGTATCCGAACCTGCCCAAATTCGGGATCACGCATCATCACCGGAGCCGGCGTGCCCCATTTGTTATTGACAAACTGACGGGTATTTACAAAATAAACGTCGGCTTTAAATGGACTATTGAAACCATATTTCCAACCTTTTAATCTACTCAAAAGAGGGATATTTTCGGTACTCAGGGTATGCAGCCCCGGTGCAAAAACATCCGCAAGCTGTCCTTCATTAAGAAATACGACAGCCTGGGATTCTCTCACTGTCAGCTTTGCACCATTCTTGATTTCCTTGTCTTCATCTTTGTATTTCCACATCAGCAGATTGGGATCCGGTGTGATTGCTTCGATGATTTCTATAAATGGCAGGTTCATATGCTGGTATATATTTTATATGGTTAAAACAATTTCTCAGAGGCGGTTTATCAGTCAGGGGGTTAAGCCAGCATACTACCGCTCAATTTTCCGGCCTACGATTTTTTCCAACTCCAAAAACATACCGTCAATTGTCAACACCTGCAGGTCGGGGTGATTCCTCAACCAAGCCGAGTTTAAATCAATAAGATCTTCTCCCAGACTGTAAAACGAGTCATTTTTCAACTTGTCTCTGGTTGCATTCGGTCCAAAATACTGGCTTTCCAAATAGCTTTGAAGCGCTTCTTTTTCTAAAGCCTCTACTTTTGAACATTGTTCGAGAAATAAATCCAAATGCTTTAGTGCCCCTATTTTCTTTAATCCACTTTTTATGATTTCATTCATCCCGGGCGACCATTGGGTATTCCACACAAATTGGGAAAAGTTTCCATTTTTATATTGGGCCATGTAATAATCAATATAGTAACTCGTCACCGCGTCTTCGTGTATATATTCTTCATCAATCCCTTCCTCTGCTAATAGATTTACGACGCTGATATTAGAACCTATCAATTCGTAAGGATCATTACTACCGTAAGATTTTTCGGATACGATTATCTTGTCCAATTTCTTGTTCATTGCTGTTTTACAATTTTAGTAGTTGTTGACTGATGAATGTCCTTTGGGGTTACCCTTTCAATTTTAAATTTAAAAAAATAACTATGCGTTATTTATCAACGTTATTTCAACAGCTCAACTATTTGTACTTTTTATATGATTTAGAAAGTGATACAAAAATCAAAAGTTTGATTCCTTTTGCCAAACAATTGATTTCTACAGAATATCTACTAAGCAAAAAACAATGACTACAAAACGACTACATAAGTTACAATAAATTAAAAATCAATGTATAACAAACATTAAAAACACACATACTCCCATCGGACAAAAGCAGTGTTTTTTGCAATTTCATCAAATGTAGCTAAAGAGGCTGATAATATTTTGGGGAGATATTTTCACAGGAACCAATTTGTTTATGGGAGAGTGTGTCCGGCGGCTACGCGAAAAAATTTGGGGCCCTCATGCACTCACAAGCACATGGGCCCCACTGGTTTTCAACAAAGCTCTTATATGATGGTTAGAAGTTCCAGAGGAACAGCAGATAGGCATCGTACTGGTTTACATACCGGCCTGGCGCCAGCTGCTGATTGGTAAAGGTGGTATAGGCACCTACTGTTGCCCTTCCACGGATCAATTTCTGATATCCTGCTGTAAGCGACGTTGCAGTAAGTCCGGCTACACGCCCCAGCTGGTAGTTGCGGCTCCGGTCGTCCGGAGAGGTACCCACACTTCCTATCAACGCAATAAAATCCTTTTGCTCATGCAGGTAAAAACGGTTAGTGAGGGTGTAGGCCTGATACCATCTTTGGTCGTCGGCAGTGAGGAAGCCCCGCAGGTTCACCCAGTAGTTGCCCCATGTTTTGGCCACGGAAGCAACGGCTGAGTAGTTGTTGATGCTGTCGGTCCGCACATACCTTGCTCCCAGCTCGGCCTCCCAGCCCTTATTGAAATTCCGGAAGAGGGAGTATCCTACTCTGAGCGTGGGGAACACTTTGGAATCGGCCCATCCCAGGTATGCGTAGGAGTAATACTTCGGATTATGTTTATAGTATGTTTCTGCTTCCAATTGTATGCCATCTCCTGCTTCTCTTGAGGCGTAGTTAACTCTCCCCAGAATGGAGCCGCGATCGTAACGTCGCATGTATTGAAGAGAGAGTACGCTGGCCGGCCTGAAATCCTTACTGTATGCCGATTGCAGCCAGGTCACCCCGGCCTGGTTCTGATAACCGTAAGCATCGAGATGATCAGCATAATCGCGCCATTTTTTTTCGCGGGGATCCTGTGCATACAGCTGGTTTGCCACTACTGCCGCTTCTCTGTAGCGATGTAATTTTTCCAGCGCGCCGGCTTTTTGAGAAAGGAGTGCCTGATTCGCCGGCGAAAGCGCCAGGCCTTTATTGGCGTAGCTAATCACCGAATCGTATTGATGGCGCGCTGCAGCCACTGCTGTCAGTCCCATGAAGGCAGTTGTATCCGGGCCGCCAACAGTTAATGCCTGCTGATACGCCAGCTGCGCACTATCCCATTGTTGCAGCTGCCGCAGCCTTTTCCCTTCTTCCAGCAACTGACCGCCATACATATTCCTCAAAGCGGTATCAGCAGGAAATGCCTGGCAGAGCGCGGCACTGATAGCGCTGGCTTCCCGGTATCTTCCTAACTGTTCCAGAATGGCAGATTGTTTCTGCAACAACAGGGAATCTTTTCCAAGATACGTATAGGCATTACTGATAGCATCCAGCGCAGCCTGTTTATTTCCCTGCTGATATTCGAGGTTCACCAGGTAGATGTGAGCGTCGCGGTTCGATGGCATCAGCTGCAACACTGTTTGCAGTGCCTGTTTCGCTGGTTGATAACGGCCCGCCTGCATGGCGTCTCTGGCAATAAGCAGTTGCTGATCGGCGGCCACCTGGCGGAAAAGCTGGCTGTTGGGATATGCTGTTACCAGCTGGCGGCTGATAGCGGCTGCAGCAGCGTATTCGTGCATGGATTCCAGCAGGCCTGATTTCTTCAGCAGCAATGCGGTGTCCTGTGGCTGACCAGCCAGCTGCTGATCCAGCAGGGCCACTGCCTCCTGTGGTTTTCCCTGTAATGCTTTTACGTTAGACAAGGGCGCCAAAAATTCTTTCCGGCGGGGAAGCTTTGCCAGGGCTGTTTCCAATACAGTGGCAGCTGCCGCTGTTTGTCCGCTCCGGATTAAGCGATTGGCATTCGCCACTTGCAGATCGGTATAAATTTGTTCATTCACCGCACTCCGGCGTACCTGCAGGAGTTCGGCCGCTGTGGCAGCAGCGCCGGCATAATCGCCCTGTTTTTCCTGTATCCCGGCCTTCCGGCGCAACAGGTCTTCATCTCCCGGGAATGCAGCCAGGGCCTTGTTACTCCAGTTAAGGGCGGTTTCATACTCGTCCTGTTTATATGCCTGGTTCATCAACACTTCATACACCGATTTATTGCGGGGCTGCAGGGTGACCAGTTGTTCCGCGTAAACCGCGGGATCGGGCGCTGTTTTCATCATGCCCTCATATACATCGGTCAGGTGTTGCCTGAATTGGTTTTGTCCGGGATTGGCGCGATAAAGCTGTTGTGCATCTTCCAGCGCGGCAGCATACTGTCCCGCAGCAAGGCGAATAGACGATCTTTTCAGCCGGTAAGTAGTATTATGTGGATCCAGCTGCAACAGCTGATCATAGTAGCGGATGGCTTCCAGCCCGCGGCCCTGGCTGGCCAATACCGTAGCCATGCCTTCCAGCGCTTCTTTGTTGTGGCTGTTGGCCTGCAGGGATTGCTCATACATTTTCCGGGCGCCTTCGAGGTTGCCGCTTTTCCGTCCGCTGTTGGCGGCGGACAGCTGGTAATCTTTCACGAGGCGGTTCACTGTGGAATCCGCAGGATATAATGTGCGCAGTTTCGTAATCATTCCTGCCTGCCCCTGTACATCACCACTTTCCTGTACCAGCCCGTATTTCTTTATCAGCAGGTCTTTGTTGGTTGGTTCTTTTTCCAGCAGCAGATCTACATAACAAACTGCTTCTGAAATTTTACCTTCTCCATAGTAAAGATTTACCAGGTCATGCATCACATCCGTATTCCCGGGATCATTTTTCAGCGCCACATTCCATTCGAATGCTGCTGCCACCGGATTACCGGTTTCTTTATATAACTGTCCGAGTAATATTCTTATGTCTGTATAATTAGGACTCTGCGCCAAAGCCTTCTTACAAAGCTTTATGGCTTTAGGATAATCTTTCTGATCTCTCCTGGCTTCCAATGCCATTTTCAGCAGCACGTCGGACGACACAAGGCCGCTCCGTTGTGCACTTACGGATAAGCTCACTGCCAGGAAATAAATGATGATACTATATCTTTTCATTACTTGCATTAACTTGACTCTTAACAACATTATGCTGTGCAGCAGGTGCCTGGTTGAAACCCTGGCGCTGCATATTCCCCCAGGTGTGTTGCTTGCCGGTCACCTGGTTAAAGTATCCCTTCACCGCGCAAAAGAGTACCATCGGATGGTACACAAAAGGCTCCGCGAGCGACATAATACAAAGCCGGAACACTTCTTTCCAGCTGCCATAGTAGCGGAAGATCAGCTGATCCCACAACATCGACATGGAAGTAATCAGGATGGAAAACGTGTAAGTAAATACCAGCAGGATCAAAGCATAATCCCAGTTGATCAGGTGGGCCACTACGATGTAGATATAGTAGGTGATCCCGGCAAACTCGATCAGCGGCGCCAGTAGTTCGAAGAAGAAATTATACGGAAAAACAATCATCCCGATCTTCCTGTATTTGGGATTAAACAACACCTTCCGGTGCTTCACGAAAATCTGGAACAATCCTCTCGCCCAGCGCACCCGCTGGCGGGTAAATATTTTCAGTGTGGCAGGAACCTCTGTCCAGCAAAGCGTTTCAGGGATATAATGCACCCGGTAGGGTAAATTCTGTTCGCACATATACATACAGATACGAACAGTGATATCCATGTCTTCTCCGAAAGAAGCCGGATCGTACCCACCCGCTTTGACCACTATTTCTTTATCAAACAAACCAAGACCGCCGGATACGTTGGGTATGGCATTGATGGAAGTCCATCCCATTTTCCCCAGCAGATAAGAGCGGATATATTCCATTTCCTGGAACCGGGGTAATATGGCTTTGGGCACTTTTATCTCTTTAATCACACCGGCTTCCACCACGCAGGAGTTGGCGGCGCGGAGCGGGGCACCGGTGGCAATCACTCTCACAGGATCGTCCATGAATGGCTTCACGAGGCGCAGCAGGGTATCCGGACTAAGGATACAATCCACGTCGGTATTGAGGAAGTAATCGAACGAAGCTGCGTTGATACCGGCATTTACTGCATCTGCCTTACTTTTACCATTCACTTTATCTACCACCAGCAGTTTTGAATAGGCTGAGCTGGCAGATTTGAAAAACCTCTTTATGTGTTGACAGGGTACCTGCTGGCGGTAAAAGAAATCGACCTCTACGAGATCAAATTCCCTGATCAGCTGTTCGAGGGTATCATCTTTGCTGCCATCGTTCACCACCACCACTTCAAAGCGTGGATAGTTAAGCGCCAGCAGTGAGCGAACATTCGGAATGATGGTCACGCCTTCGTTATACGCAGGCGCAATAACAGAGATCCCTGGTGTAAGCGGGGAAGCCACCAGCATCTGCTGAGCTCTGATTTTTTCCTTCCACCGGCTGCGGCGGATAGAAACAATAGACAATACTGCCAGCAGTATATAAAACAGGAAGAGAATGCCACAATAGAAGAAGATGGCATTTTCATAAAAGTCGGTGATATATCGTAGCGCTGTAGAAATCATATTAATAAGTGATCAACGGGTTAAGACTATGCTGCAGTGCCAGTAACCTGGCACCGGTAAGCTGATGTTGCAGTTCCTTTATCCGCTGAGCCGCCAGCATGTGGTGGGCAACGATGGAGCGCGCAGCATTCTTGATCAGCAGGAATTCATCGGACGTTTCCAGTTCATGCTCCAGGAAATCCAGAAAGCGCCCGGTGCCTATACGGCCCAGCGCTTTCAGTATTTCCATTCGGCAAGGTAAAGCCTGTTCCTGGTACATTCCCACCAATACATCTTCTGCGTCGGTAGCAACCAGTTTACCCAGACTGTTGATCATGGAAGCTCTGAGGGACTCGCTAACAGTTGGCAGTAACCTTATCATCACCGGAATTGCTTCGGGTTGCTGATAGTAAGTAGCCAACTTAATACTGAGGTCAATAACCGACGGATGGAAGGCCGGATCAATCCATCTTGCGAAAGATGGGACGGTTATATCCTTGCGAAGGGATATAATGCGGAACAATTCAAACTGTTCCCATGAAAGCATCGGCGTACTCACCTGGTCAAGAAACCCAAACGGATTGGTTTCCGAACACTGGACCATGTAGCAACGTGCCATTTCACGTATATACTTATCAGTGCTTTGCGTAAGCGTTAAAATATGCGCTTCTTCCAATAAAACGCCCATACCGGACAGCTCCACGAGGGAAGCAATCACTTTCTTTCTGTGGAGGGAGCGAAGGCCGGCAACGGCATTCGTTTCCAGTCCCAGCTCCAGGTAAAGACTTCGCAGCATGGTGGCAATATCTCCTGTAAAACTTCTGCGGTGTTCCAGCAACTGGCTGATAATCACCCCGCGCGCCCAGTCTTTATTCAAGGGAAGAGAACGGAATATATTGGCCAACTCCGTATTTTCTTCTCCTGGCTTGTTGACTGACTGAAAAACCACCTGTTCCAGCAGCAGGTTATTTACCTGCTCCCGTAAAGGTGCTTCTTTACGAAGCTGATTATTTCTGCGTAGCCGGTGAATGATCAGATAGCCGTAAGCCAGCACAGTTCCTGCAATCGCAAAGACGCTTACAATGATCGCTATCTGAATGATCAGCGGAAAATAGGCAAAATAATAAATCAGGTCCTCCAGCCAAAGGCTAAACGACGAATTAGCATTCATGGTGTATTCGTTAAAAATCGGCCTGAAAATTATCTTTTACTTTGTTCTATAAGACGATGTACTCTTGATGTTAATTCCGATGGGTTGAAAGGTTTCTTCAGATAATCATCCACGCCTATTTCAAAGCCTTCGGTAATAGTGTTTTCGTGGGTAATGGCAGACAGGACTAAAACCGGTATGTTTAACTTCATGTCAGCCCTCATTTTGCTGATAAACTCAAGACCGCTCGCATATGGCAACATCAGATCGGAAATCACCAGGTCAAATTTTGAGCTTTTAAGACTTTCCAGTGCATCTTTCCCATTCCTTTCAATTGTTACTGTATACCCGTATTTGGTTAATATGATATTAATGGCCTTACTTGTAAATTCATCGTCCTCTACTAAAAGAATCTTATTACACATAGCTTTTTTTTTGATAGTTTTTGAATACCCCTTGCTTAGTCTCTAAATATGGTTAGATGATACGGTTGCACATAAATTGCCCCTGCGCTGATGCACAAATTAAAAGTGTCCCTAATAAAAGTGGTTTTGTTTGGCCTCATGATACCCGATAGTTGTCCTGATATATATTCGGTATAACACAAGATGGAGATTCAAATAAAGATGGTAATTTTTTCTATCCTTTTCTAGAAAAGCTGTCGACACACCTCCCTTTGCATATTTCGTGCCAATGTCTGAAAAGTAAGTATTTACTGGCATTTCAGGGAATCCTGGGCGGACTGGTGCATATTCAGCTTTCATAAGACCGGTAGATTACAATAGTGTTTTCATCATTGTGTTGTAAAGATAGGAATTTAGTAAAAATTATCTAGATTTTGGTCTTAATTCCCAGTCTGTTCTTATCTTGAACAGTCGCACCGCGAACATCAGTTCAATCATCCAGCTCAGGACTTCGTATATGCTGTAATGAAAATAGCCTCCGAAGAAATTGTGGGAAATAAATAACACCAGGATAGAGAGCAACTTCAGCCCTACTGCTATGAGGGCAAATTGTATGGCCCGATCTTTTTCCAGCCAGATGAAAATAACGGCCAGGACCTGCAGGGATGAAAGGACCAGGGTGCCTAAAATATCGACAGCCAGTATTCTGTACATGATGGCGGCCTCAAATAGCCTGATGCCGGCCTGGATGACTGAAATACCAAAGTAGACCAGTATGATGGCCATCAGTGCGTACATTCCTGTGGGAATGATTGCCCTGCGGCGAATAGCAGTATCGCGCAGGAACTCTTCGGTAAAAAGGGGTGTATTTTCTTCCATAGTACGACATATATGGTTGTTGTAGCGTCCTCGCTAACGAATTTACAAAATAAATACACGAATATAGTTTTCACACCTTTAAAGGCAGCCCGCCGTACTATTTTGCAGCCATATTAATACAGCAAACAGTTCAGCCTTAAACATCACGCCATGAACATCACCAATTCGCAAACAAAAACATTAGAACAGATATTCGGCGATATACAACGGTACTACCCTAACGCGAAGCTGAAAAAGCAGTTCCTGGGCCCACAGGTTATTATGGTGCCTTACAGGAATTTTCATTTCCTGTTGCGGAATAAAAACGGGAACCTGAAGGTAGACTTCACCCCGCCTGCCCTATGGATACTGGGCGGAATATTGGGATCCTTTGCCTTATTCACCCTCATCTACAGTATACTGTTTCAGCAGCTGATGGTCAGTATAGGAGGCGCCATTCCGATGGTATTGGGCCTACTGGTTGCAAAGGAGATATTCCGGAGTACACATAAAAGTGAGTTTGAAGCTTTTCAGAGTGAAGCCAATGTGCTGGTGAATACCGCCCCGGGAAATTTATAGCCGGCCTTTCATCTTTTTATTGATAACCTCCAACTGAATCCCGAAGCCTGTGAGAAATCGGTACATTAGGAACACTATTTATCCTTTACCTGTGAAATGCTTATTTTACAGGGAGAACAGGATGTAGACAATATGATAAGAACGCTGATCATAGACGACGAGCCGGCCATCCGGAAAGATCTGGAATGGCTGATGAAAAGGTACCCGGATTTTGTTGTACTGGGAAGCTGCGGCAGCATTGCCGAAGCCAGAGTAATCATTCCCAGTACGGAACCGGACTTGTTGCTACTGGATATAGAGCTCCTGGATGGAACCGGTTTCGATCTGCTTCGGGAATTCCCGGACAGAAGCTTCCGGGTGATTTTCATCACGGCGTATAACCAGCATGCCATCAAGGCCATTAAATTCGGCGCCTACGATTACCTGCTGAAACCTGTAGATGAAGAAGAACTAACAGCCACCCTGGAGCGGCTGAAGTCCGAACCTCCGGTGAATGGCAGAACACAATTTGAGATTGCCGATAGTCACCTGCAGAATAAACGGCCGGGGCTACAGCAGCGTATTGTGCTGCGGTCGCAGCAATACCTGCAGGTAGTAACGTTTGAGGAAATCCTGTATTGCCAGAGTGATGGCAGCTACACGACTTTTTTCCTGACCGGGAAAAAGAAAGTGACAGTGTCCAGACCGATCAAGGAGTATGAAGAATTGCTTCCTGAAACCTGGTTTATACGTTCTCATCAGTCGTATATCGTGAACCATCACTTCATCGACCGTTTTCAGAAAGATGGTCTGCTGATCCTGCGGGATGGAACTGAAATACCGGTATCTGCCCGGAAACGGGAATATGTCCGGCAATTCCTGACCGGTGAATCATAATCTCAAAAACATGCGCGCCTGCCACCGGTTAATTATTCCGCTGATTGTTGTGCTGACGCTGCTATACAGCTGTGTCAGGCAGCAACCTTCTTTCCTTCCGCCGGCTGATATTACTGACCCTCCGGTGGTCAACAGATTGCGATTGCTGATAAATAAAGGCCCCCGTGGCAAAGACAGCGTCATCGCACATGAAATGCCTTCGCTGAAAGCGCAGGTAGCACCCCTTCCGGAGGGCAGTAAAGCCAAAGGCCTGTATTATTATCTCGAAGGATACTATTACTGGATGGCCGACAGCGACCAGGCGGCCATTGCCAGCTATCGCCGGATGCTCCCACCCGGCATAAAGGATACGGCCGCACACATCGAATTGCTCACCTTACAGCTACTGGGGCTGCAACACGTAGCCATTGAACAGAAAGTGAACGACAGCACTTTCACACAGTTGTTTGCCATTATTGAAATAGCTGAAAAGTTCCACTACGCCGACATCTGGCGGGTATATGATCTTGCTGCGGAAGAAAATTTCCGTTATGGAGAATATGACAAGGCAGCCGTTTTTGCCAAACAAGCCATTGCCAGTTATCCGGATAAAGGCAACGGCTATATGCAGGCCGTCTTTTTAGAGAACCTGTCGCGTATTGCCGAACGGCAACAGCATCTGGAGGAAGCTATTCAGCTGGAAGACAGTGCCCTGAACCTGGCTCAGCGTGCCCCGGAACCGGACTCACTCAGGATTGGTAATATTTACAGCGCATTGGGCGTGCTGGTTGAACGTAATGGCGACGAAGCCGGCGGACATGCCCTGATGGAAAAAGGCATGGGGATCCGGGAAAGACATGGTAACATTACCTTCCAGCAGTACCTGAATTACAGCCAGATGCTGATGGAAGAGAAAAAATTTCCCGGTGCACTCGCTTACCTCGACAAGGCCATTAAGAAGGCCATGAAGATACAAAACAAGGAAGATCTCAGTTCCGCCTATAGCACCATGTACCGTATTTATTATGATATGGGAGATTACAAAAGTGCTGTGACAGCCCTCAATTCGGCCGCCAACATGGCTCTGCAGAACCTGCAGGAACAGCAGCTGAAAAAAGTGGCAGAATTACAGGCAGTAAGCGAGCTCAAAATACAGCAAAACAAAACACTCAGCCTGAGCCGCCAGTATAGCAGCCAGGGCACCATTCTGCGCCAGCAGCGGATCATTCTTGTCATCCTACTGGTGGTACTGGTATTGGGCATCATACTAACGGTGGTGCTTATACGGCAAAGGAAACTACGCACGGAGAAACAGGCGGCCGAGCTGGAGCAGCGACTGCTACGCAGCCAGATGGAACCACATTTCATCTTCAATACAATGTCGGTATTGCAGAGCTTTATCCGCCACGATGCAAAAGACAAAGCAATCAAATACCTGAGCCGGTTCGCCCGCCTGCTGCGGCTCAACCTCGAAAGTTCCCGGCAAAACCTCGTACAGCTCCACCTGGAAGTGGAAGCGCTCGAAAATTATCTCGCCCTGCAATCTATACGCTTCGATAACGTTTTCGACTATACGATCAATAATATAGAACACTGTGAAGAGCAGGATATCCTTATCCCCCCGATGCTGCTGCAGCCTTTCGCGGAAAACGCCATACAGCACGGAATGCGTAACCTCCCCTACAAAGGCCGGATTATAATAACGCTGCAGCTGAGCAAAGGCATGCTGCATTGCACCATAGAAGATAACGGACTCGGGCTCCGGAAGCAGGAACCGACTGAGCAGGAAAAAACATCTCTCTCCGGTATTATTACCCAGGAGCGGCTGAAAATACTCAGTCAACAGACTGGCAAACTCGCTTCCCTGATCATTGCCGATAAAGAAGAGAAAGATGGTACCGGGGTGAAGGTAACCCTGATGATCCCCGTACAAAGAGAGGGTACTAAAGGATGATGTCTATCTTATAAACTCATGCCTGCGTTTTAATTTTGCAGCAAGATTCACTGTTACATAAAAGTAGATCCCACCCGCCAAATAAGCAGCCACATCCAGCCAATCACCCGTATATTTAGCGGAAACGGCAGGCATGAGCCATTCAAACACCACTGATACATAGCCCACAATAAACAGTATATAATACAACGGCATTATATAATAAGGATTCCTTACTACAAACAGTCGCACCACTATTAAAGCAATATGCGCGATCACCGGTACCGCCAGAAAATCGGTCAGCTGCCCGTTGATAAGGGCCGGCAACGGCAGGCTGTAATACCGGACCAGATGCACGACCGTCCAGGCCAACACAGCCACCAATATGGTCAGTAACGACTGTTTCATATTATCAGATTATAAAGCAAAAGAAACGGCGATGGCGAGCAATGCCGTAACAACGGCCGCCACTACCGAAAAGGCAGCGAAGCCCACCTGTTTAGCCACTTTTACCGGAACGGAATCCGTGGGCTTTATCGGCAGCACACTGGCTCTGATCCGTTGGAATACTGTTTTCTTTTCCTCCTGCTGATCATTTACGGTAATGTCTTCCATGATTTTATAATTTAGTACAAATGTACTAAAATTTTTGAAATTAAGAATAGGGAAAGAAGAATTAAGAAATAGCGCGAATAATAAGGCGGATAATGATATTGTTATCCGCCTTATTATTCGCGCTATTTCTTAATTCTTCTTTCCCTATTCTTAATTCCTCAATGAAACAGCTCTCCGGGTGAGTATCCCCCCCGCTGCTGCTTGTTCCAGGATTCGGAAAAATACTCGCTCAGGTCTTTGATGTATCTGTAGTACTCATAGTCCGTTTCAAATGATACCAGCAGTTCATAACTGGGCCGGTAGCGGGCCATGAAAGTATCCAGCGCCGGGGATTTCAGTCCGGTGATCTTTTGTACAAGTGCTTTGTTGAAGCGGTGGTCAATATATTTTTCTCTTTCTTCGCGCTCCAGGAAAACGCGGAAGGCCTCCATTCTTTTATTTTTCCGGATGCTGAACAGGGCATCGAGATTGACGCCGGCACCTCCATTCCCACTGGTCAGGTATTCGGGCGCAAAATCGAATACTTTCCGGTATTCATTGCGGAATTCCAGGGAATCGAGGTGATAGTTCTGAGGCCTTGTTGCGGATACAACAATCGTGGGCAAAGCGTGTACATCCACATGCAGGCTCATGTCGAAAGTGCGGTAAGGAGGAATATCAGTTATGGGAAACTTCACCGTATTCTTTCCCTGATAGGAAAAGCTGATAGAGTCGCCAGGTTGTACTTTGATGTTATAATGCCCTGCAGAGTCAGTTACGGTGCCTCCGCCGGAGGTATTCCTGACACTTACACCACCCATGCCATAGCGCGCCGTACGATCATATATCGTACCGCTGATAATTCGCATTTGGCCTACCACCACCTGAGCTAACAACACCGGTATCAGGAAAATAACAGCCTTTTGTAACAGTTTTTTAATGCCCATTTCGCTTCCAATCTAAGACAGGACGGAAAGATAAGCAAACATCAGAGAAATATTAACAAGCTTTTAGCTTCTGGCTTTCTATTCTGACCGGAGGCTTTTCACCGGATTGAGCATCGCCGTGCGGATAGCCTGATGACTGATAGTCAGCACGGAAATCAACAACGCAATTATGCCCGCCAGGGCAAATACCCACCAACTCAGTGCCGTATGGTAGTTAAAATTATTCAACCAGCTATTCATCGTATACCAGGCCAGCGGTGTGGCAATAATAACGGCGATCAGCACCAGCCTCAGAAAATCCCTGAACAGGAAAAGCACGATACCGGACGCGGAAGCCCCCAGTATTTTGCGGATACCGATCTCTTTTGTCCGCTGTGCCGCTACATAAGTGATCAGTCCAAATAACCCCATACAGCTGATAAATACGGCCAGAAATGCAAAATAAGCAGCCAGTTTACCAATATGTTCTTCATCGGAAAATTTTTTCGCATATTCTTCGTCAACAAATTTGAAAGTAAATGGGACTTCCGGGAAGATTTTTTTGTAGATAGACGCTATAGCGTCCAATGCTCCTGCGGTGCTCATCCGGGGATTTATCTTCAGTAAAAATACTTCTCCTGCATTGGGATTCAGGTAAAAAAATGCCGGTTTTACCTGTTCATAGGGCGATTCAATGATCATGTCTTTCACCACTCCTATCACGGTATAGGGTTTATCCCAGGTAACGGTTTCCCCTACCGGTTGCCTGAGCCCCATATATTTCACAGCAGCCTCGTTCAGGATAATACCTCCGGAATCAGTGACTAAATCGGAGGAGAAGTCGCGTCCGTTTTTTATTATCCATCCCACTGTTTTGCCAAAGGAAGGCGTCACTCCCATATGCCCGAAATTATCCACCATGCCGGGCGGCTTGCCCCTCCATTCGAGGCCGCCACTGAAAGAGCTGTGGTAGGTAACCGGACTGCTGGACTCTGTTATTGCCGTGATAACACCGGCGTTATTCAGTTCCTGCCTGAAAGCTTCAAAATGACGATGCATGCCGTCCAATACTACTTTTACGCTTATAAGCCCATTGTTGGTATAGCCCACCGGCCTGTTCTTCGAATAAATGATCTGTTGGGCCACTACTATGGTGCCCACGATCAATACTATTGAAACGGTATACTGGAACGTTACCAGTACTTTCCGGGGCACTGTGGCCATGCGGCCGGCTTTGTAGGTGCCTTTCAATACTTTTACAGGATTAAAGGAAGACAGATAAAATGCCGGATAACTCCCGGCCAGTAATCCGGTGACAATGCAGCAGGTAAGTCCGAGTGCCCAATAAACGGGGCTGTTCCAGGGTATGTACATGCTTTTACCGGCTATACCATTGAACAGCGGCAATGCTGCCACCGATATCCCAATAGCCAGCAGGAAGGCTATGAAGCTGACCAGCAGGGATTCCACAAAGAACTGGGTGATAAGTTGCCGCTGCAGAGAGCCCACTGCCTTTCTGACCCCTACTTCCTTTGCGCGCTTTTCTGCACGGGCAGTACTGAGGTTCATAAAATTAATGCAGGCCAGCAACAGCACAAAAGCGCCAATGATTGAAAACATCCATACATATCGTATACGCCCACCCGTATTCACGCCATTTCTGAACTCCGAATACAAATGCCATCTGCTCATAGGATGCAGGAAGATCACAGGTTTTGAGCCTGCCATTTCCTTGCTGAGGTGTTGCAATTTCAGGTCTTTTATGGCTGCAGACACTTTGGTAATGTCGGCATTATCCTTCATCTGCGCATATAGCAGGTAAGAATTATTCTCCCATTGATCCCGGCTATTTTTCACCCCCTCATCTATTACCGCGTAAAGATTCCAGGGCGTGATAAATTGCAGGCGTTTAAAGGTGGAATTATCCGGAACATCTTCATAAACACCGGTTACCTTCACCTGTAATTTATTATCCAGTTTCAACATCTTATCCAGTGGATCTGCATCTCCGAAGAGCGACCTGGCCAAAGAAGCGGATAAAAAAATGGAAGCGGTTTCCTTCAGGCCTTCCTTTGATTCGCGCAGCATATGCAGAGAAAGCATTTCCGGGGCAGCAGTATCCATAAAAGCCCCTGTTCCGGAGATATTTGAAGTACCAACTGTCAGAATGTGACTATATATCCATGATGATAAAACGATATGCTTGAAATTAGCGCCGTACGACTGTTCCAGCGCATCTCTCAGCGGCATCGGCAGATTGGTTTTCGTGTGTATGTCGCCGCTGTAGTTATGCGTTTGCATCACCTGTACTATACGGTCATAATGCTGATGACACCTATCGAACGCCAGCTCATCATACACCCACAGCCCGATGATCATAACAGTAGCCAGGCCTGTAGCCAGACCTAAAATATTGATGCCCGCATGCAGCCTGTTACCAAGATTTCGCCAGGCTATCTTCAGGTAGTATATCAGCATACCAATCAGTTTTTCTCACTGCCGCAAGAAAGTTGCCATCTTGCAAAGCACTGGTACTGGCGGATTTCCCCCGAATAGGTGTCCGGAAGCGGACGAAAGTTTGTTCAATTATGAACAGGCCGGCCCTTCACTACCTCCTGGCTACATTGCTTAATTTGCTTTCACCTCGAATGTTTTCCGCTGGGGCCCAACGCCAGTGAGGGTCAGTTTTTTCCAGCCTTCCGGCAGCGCCGACTTCACCTGCTGCAATCCCTGCGGGGCGATATCGATACCTCCAAAGCCCATGATCACACTTTGCAATATACCGCCGGCGCCGGTGGCAAAGTACGGATTGGTACCCCCTTTAGTTTCCGCAATGACCCGGAAAGGCGGGTTCAGGTTGCGGTAATAGGCATCCCGGAACCATTCCAGGGCTTTAGCGCGATTACCCAGACGGCTATACAGCAGCGCAAACACGGCCTGAGTCATTGCGGGCGTGCCGGCGTCCGGCACCCGGGTTTCGTAATAGGCCAGGTCTTTTTTGATCTGGGCAGCATCTGTTACGTATTTCAGCGGATAGGCCAGCAGGTTTACATCGCCCTGCTTGATTGGTTCGCCATGATAAGCGGCATGTTCTTTAATAACGCCATCAGAAAAACGGAGCACTGGTATATTGGCTGCTACGTTCATCCAATCCGGGTCAGCTTTCAGCCCGAGCACAGCAGCTGCCTTCGTGGCGTATTCCAGATTAGCCCTGGCAGCGGCGTTGGTGAATGCGTTATTGTCGACGTTTTCAGCCCATTCGTCGGCCGCTACCACATTTTTGATATCGTATTGCCCCGGCCCGTTCCTTTCCACCCTGCTGCTCCAGAAATCAGCGGTTTCCTTCAGCAGTGGCCAGCCTTTCTCCCGCAGCCATTGTTTATCCTGTGTTACCTGATAGTAGTTCCAGGCAGCGATGGCCACATCCGCGGTAATATGATGTTCAAATGGCCCGCTCAGCGCCCATACCGGCGTTTCTTCTGCGCCACTGGCAGCACTTTCCCAAGGGAACATGGCGCCCCGGAATCCTTTTGCAAATGCATTGCGGCGGGCGGCTTCCAGGCGTTCGTACCTGTATTCAATCATGCTTTTAGCCAGCTCCGGCCGCATCACCAGCAGGGCCGGGTAGATCCACAGATCTGCATCCCAGAACACATGCCCGTTGTAACCCAGGCCACTCAGGCCCATCGGAGAAATTGAAAAGCTGCTGTTTTCACGCACAAAAGAATACAGATGATACAACATGCTGTGTACATCCTGTTGCGCCTGCGCATCCCCGTCGATTTGTATGTCGCTTTTCCAGAGGCTGTCCCATGCCGCACGGTGAAACTGAAGCAGCCGGTCGTGGCCTTCCAGTTTAGCGTAGATGGTGAGCCGCTCCGCCTGATTCAGCGGATCTTCGTCGTGCGCACTGGTGATGGAAGACCCTACAATGGAGAACTGATAAGTTTCTCCCGCTTTCAGGGTTTTACTGAACTTCAGCAGGTGCAGGTTGTTATCCCACATTTCATGGATGACACGTGGCTCCTGACCGTGTTTTTCATTGAACAGAAAAGTATTGCTGGCACACATTAACAGCTTGCCGGTAGGACTTTTAGCAGAGGATGTCAGTAAACTGATCAGCACATGTGGCCGGTCGATTTCATTGTAGTAATTCTGCACATCCTTTAAGGCATCCGGCGCTTCCAGTACACTGCTGCCCGTGAAGGTGATATCTTTCTTCGCCGTTACATTCACTTCCATCAGTACTGTATACGGCAGATGCCGGAGAGAATAGTAGGTATAAGATACTGTAGCCTTATCGGTATAATCGAAGCTGGACGTGAACCCCGCGTGCCTCATATCCAGCGTTTGTTCAAAGTTTCGTGCGTCTTTTGCATTCACCCGCTGCCCGTCAATATCCATATACATATTCAGAAGATTGAAACTCCGCAGGAAGTTACTCACCCGCCCCCGGCCGTACAGATCATATGCACCGGCCAATACTACGTCTTTTACTTTAAAGGGCTCCGGCGACGATACGATGCCGATCATTCCATTGGCGACGGTAGCGCCGTAATATTCCGCCGGATTGATATTACCTGATTTCAACATCCAGGGATCCTGCGCCCGTGTACTACCACAGACTGATACAAATAATACTGCCAAAAAGAAATGCCTGTACTGCATGTGCTTCATTTAAAATTCACTATGAATAGCTATATCATCGAGCTACACGAGGTTATTAAACAAACTTAATCATTTTGGTTTAGATTCATCATGAACAGATAGCTACTACAAGGATTTGTTAAAGTTGTGCAGACTGTCATCAGCCAATAGCGTTTATGATTAATTTAAACACCGTATCATCCATCACTTTATGCACAGACCTATACTATTACTATGTATTTTATTTCCTGTTATTGTAACGGCCACGCATACACCGGTCAGTGAAACAAAGCGACTGGAAAGCCTTTGCAGGATATGGGGTTTCCTGAAGTATTACCATCCGCATGTTGCCCGCGAGCAGCGTAACTGGGACCAGGAGTTGATAGAGAAGATACCACAGGTATTAGCAGCGCAGGACAAGGAAACATTGAATGAAATTTATGCAGCATGGCTGGAAGCTCTTGGTAAAGTACGGCGCTGCAACAACTGTAGTGTTCATCAGCTGGTTCAGGCCCCTCCGGCGCCTGATTTCAGCTGGCTACAGGATACATCGGTATTCAGTCCGGCTGTTTCAGCGCGGCTTGTTTACATCCGCGACAATCCTAACAGGGGCAGGCATTATTACTATGAAAGAAGATACCGCTTTTTCCGCGTGCAAACATCCTATCGTCACGAAAAAACGTATAGTCATACGCGGTACCCCTCGAAAGAATACCGGCTACTGGCACTGTTCAGGTATTGGAATGTGATCCGGTATTTTTATCCGTGTACCTACCATCTGCAGCCAAACTGGAATGGGGTGCTGAACAATATGGTTCCGTTATTTGCAGATGCACCTGATGCTACTGCATACCAGTTAGCGTTACAGCGGTTGGATGCCTGTTTACAGGATAGCCATTCCGGTTATACTTCTACCGAAATGTTCTATCATTTCGGGCCGTACTATCCACCCTTCTATTATGACATCGCAGATGGCAAGGCAGTGATCAGAAAAAGTTTGCAGGATTCGCTGATGCAGGCTGCAGACCTGGCACCGGGCGATGTGATCACCGCCATCAGGGGCAGGCCTTTACAGGAATACATTGATTCGTGCAGACCTTATATGAGTGGTTCCAACGAGCCGGCCAGGCTACGTGGTACCTGGCATTTGCTGATGTCCGGAAAAGAAGATACTGTTTCGGTAACAGTAGATCGAAACGGACAAACCCGGAATACGCTTATGCATCGGTGGCATGTCCGGAACGCTCGCCTCTCTCCGGAACCCGATACAGCAGCCGCATGGCGGCAACTGGATGAACAGATTGGCTACTTTAATATCAGCAAATTAACGCGGCGTAACATCCGGGAAGGCATGCGTACGTTCAGGCATACGAAAGGGCTGATTATAGATATGCGGAAATATCCGACAACCGCTGCGATCGCACTTAGCAGGTACCTGATGCCCAAAAGAACAGGCTTTGCCAGGATCGCCTCCCCTAATCTTCATTATCCCGGAACCTTCCGCTATGGCAGATTGTGGAAAGTGGGGCCGTTATTCCATAACAGGCATTACTACCGCGGACAGGTAGTACTGCTGATCAACGAGTACACGCAAAGTATGGGAGAATACACCACGATGGCGCTGCAACGCATACCTGGTGTTGTACTGGCTGGCAGTCAGACCGCCGGGGCGTTGGGCAATGTTGCATCCATAAAACTTCCCAACGGAGAAGGACAACCTTACTTTACCGGTCTGGGGGTTTATTATCCTGATGGAAAGGAAGCGCAGCGTGTTGGCATCCGGCCGGATATTCCTGTGCGCCCGGGAATCAATGCGCTAAGGGAAAGAAGGGATGAAGTACTGGAACGGGCAGCGGCGTATATACGTACGGGTAAGTAGTTGTGGAAGTGGGGCTACAGCTGGTTTTTCAACAGGTTATTATCCTCTTTTATAAATAACCCTGTTCTGAAATTCACCGGTGACCACCCGGCCGTAAATCGTTTTGGTCCATCCATTTTCAAAGCCATGATTATTGGCAATCAGGAAGCCTTTGTTCTGGTCGATCTTAACGATCTTGTGTGCATCAATATAATGCCCTTTTACTTTGCAGAATACGATGTCGCCAATCTGATACGCTGCGGCTTTCTCAAAGGTGAGCAGGCTGCCGCTCTTCAGAATGGGGAGCATGGAGGTGCCGAAGGCTTTCATCTTCCCCGAGCCTATCGCCTCCAGCTCGACTTTTAATCTTTCATACTTGTTCATATCATTTCAATTTTAATTTCCGCAAAATTAGGAAAAAAAAAGATGCCTGCAGGAACCGTGCTCCTGCAGGCATGTATATCGCAAATTTCCGCTCATCGAACCTCACTGAATATCTCATCTTCTGTTACCGGCAGCAGTTTGGGGGCCGTCTTATGATCTTTCCGCAATACGCGCGCCGTGAGAAATATGCTGACGAGCATGAGTACAGCGGCAATGAGGAAATGTATACCCGGGAAATAGAATGGTGCGCTGTTACTGGTAAAATAGCTGAAAGTATTGTTCATGATGAGCGGGCCAATAATGGTGGTGATGCTCATCAGGCTGGTAAGGGCGCCCTGAAGTTCTCCCTGCTGACTGGCTGACACATGCCCTGAAATAACCGACTGCAGTGAAGGTCCGCAGATGCCACCAAGGCAGTAAGGCACGAGGAAAACGAACATCATCCAGCCCTGACTGGCGAATGCGAATAATACCAATGCGATCGTATAAAGCGAAAGGCCAAGGTAAATACTTTTCTCGTTGCCTATTTTTGGATTAAGTATTCTTGTAAGCCCGGCCTGTACCAATCCTATCATTAAACCCACCAATGCCAGGGAAATGCCCACCATTTTTTCAGTCCAGTGGAAACGGTAGATAGTAAAGAAATTCCAGTTGCCCTGCACTGCCTGTCCGGCGAGCGACATCAGGAAAAAGCTCACCGACAGTGCGCCGATCTCCGGATGACGGGCAAGGAATTTCAGAGACCCGAAGGGATTGGCTCTTCTCCATTCGAAAGGCCGGCGGTGCTCTTTGCTAAGCGACTCCGGCAGGAAGAAATAGCCGTATATACAGTTCACCAGGCACAATATGGCAGCTGCATAAAAAGGCGCCCTGATCCCCCAGTGTGCCAGCAGTCCACCCAGCGCAGGGCCCAGGATGAAGCCTATTCCGAATGCTGCGCCGAACAGGCCGAAATTCTTTGCCTTACTTGTTTCATCGGTGCTGACATCGGCGATATAAGCGGTAGCTGTGGTAAAGCTGGCCCCCGTTATACCTGCCACCACACGACCGATGAACAACCAGCCATAAGCCGGCGCCAGCGCCAGTACAATATAGTCGATACCAAAGCCCAGGAGGGAAAGTAACAATACCGGCCGGCGGCCATATCTGTCGCTCAGATTACCGATCACCGGCGCAAATAAAAACTGGGCAATCGCAAAAACAGATAGTAGCAAGGCGCCGTAAGGGCTGGCTTCGTTAACCGGAATACCTTTCAGCTGCGCAATCAGATCGGCCATTACCGGGATGATCAGCCCCCAGCCCATTACATCAATCAGCAGCGTAATGAAAATAAAGCTGATAGCAGCTTTTTTAGATGTGGTTTGCATAAGAATTAACATTTGGAGATGTGATGCCAAAGGTATCTCTCCCTACTTCCACCATAAAGCTTATACCGGCTAATATCCGCGGCTATACCGGCGAAAACGGGATTCCGGCCGGTAAAAAAAACACCCCTCCCTTTTCACCGGTTCTATGACTAATCGTTAATTTTGAGTAGTATCCAACCACTGTGAAATATTTTAAAATGCAGTACCATGAAAAAAGAATTCATGCTGTATATCCGGAATGCAGGCGACGCTAAAGCAGCGTTGTCTGCTGAAGCGCATCTTGCCTTCATAAAAAAATGTGAGGTATATATCCGGGAGCTACAGGCATCCAACAGCCTGATTGCAGCGCAGCCATTGATCAGAGAAGGCACTATGCTTTCCCGTAATCACAACGGATGGGTGAACAAAGCTATTGACGCGGGGAAAGAAATACAAGTGGGGTACTATCACATCCGGGCAGATAATATGGAAGAAGCGATTGCTATTGCCCGGAACAATCCTGAATTTGAGTATGTGCCATCCGCCTCTATAGAAATAAGGCCAGTGAAGATGAAGGAGGAAGATACCAACTTCGTGTATCCGAAACAGTGATGATGAAGATGATGATAACAGCACATGGCCGTTATCATACATCTTCATTCACCATGCATTCATCCCGGTTTACCGTTTCCGGGCAGGTACAGTCTTGCCGCCTGAGGTAATCAAATCCAATGTATAGGCGATTTCAGGATCTTTACCTGCCTGGATGTATTCTATAAATTTATTCATCGGTACTTCTTCATCCGGAAGGATACCACGACCTTTATCGGTGGTAGCGTTGAAGAAATACAGTTCCGACAATGGCACTGTCAGTACACATTTCGTTTTGGGCAGCAGATACCTGGTGAACCAGGCCGCCGTTGTTGCTTCCGCACCACTACCGGTTTCTTTACCGATAATTTCACCCCGCTTATTCTTCTGCACCAGGGAAGCAAAGTAAGTTGCCGCCGATACGGTACCGCCACCTGTCAGCACAAACACCTTTCCATGAAACACATCTTTATCCGGCGGAAAGTTCTCCAGCAGGCCATCTCTCAGGCGTGCATTTCCCACAAAGAAACCAGTTGTATCTTTATCAAAACGTTGATAGAAGAAATTCTTCTGGCTCTGGATATCTTCATCAGATAATCTTCTTCCGTTTTCTGCTACAGCATATTCGGGATAAGCAATATCGATGGTGCGTGTCCGGTAGTTATAAACATTCCGGAAAGGCCCTGTAGTCATGAAGGAATAAAGCAGGGCTGATATCGCCGGGTTACCACCGCCGTTATTACGGATATCGATGATCACCTGTTTGTATTTGCGTTTGTTCACTTCTTTGAAGAACTCGCTGAATTCTTTATACGCGTCGGCTTCATTGATCGCAAAGGTATTTACCGTGAGCAGGCCGGTTTGTGTATCATCAAAATAATCATTGTAGATATAGTAGGCATGCTGTAACAGGTTGTACGGATATACTGCCTGGCGGGTGGCATGATAGGCCTGGGTAGGGCCTGCAGCGGGCAGGGTGATCTTCTTTGTTTCCGTGCTGCCAGGCATTACATACGATACCTGATAGCTTTGCTGCATGGGTGATTCCAGGCTGAACACCACCTGAAAGTCGCCATAAACCCGGTCCATGCCAGTATTGGCATAGCCATCGCTGTAAGCGGAAGTAGCCAGAGAATTCAATATTTCACTTGCCGGCCTGTTATTAATACTGGTCACTTCTGCGCCAAACGGAATGCTGGCGCCTTTGATATTGATGAATATTTTTCCTCTTTCTATCACTACCGGAAACGGAAAGAAACGGATGCTGCTGTATAGTTCCCTGGAATTATCATTTGAAAGACGCAGACTGGTATGTACATCCCTGATAAGATAAACAGGAGAATACTGCAGACAGGCGTAAATATCTTTTGTTTGAGCCATGCCTTTCAGCAGGGAATCTACCTTTTGTTCAAAAACAGCAGCGTCGATGAATTTATATGGATTGGGATGTTGTTTCTTTAGGATGTCAACAGCCAGTTTAAAATCCGAAATAAAATCTTCCTTCGTCAGGTTCGACAATTTCTTCTCCTGGGCAGATACCTTCAGGCAATAACATCCCAGGATGGCGGCAGCGCCAAACGTCAACAACTTCTTCATATGGTTTATTTATTTTACAATAATGTTTCGGTGCCTTGTGCTGATCAGGAGCCAATCAGCTCCAGTATGCCTTCGTTGCGGATGATCATCATACCCTGACGGTCTTCCGTAATACCTTCCTGTAGCCGATACGTATAACGCGGCCGGGATCCTTCCATGACCGTAGGCAGGAAAGAAAACTGTATATTCCCCTGTCCTTTCAGTGCTTCACCCACTTCAATGATGTGCGTGGAAACAATAAACAGGCAGTTGGTATATTCCGCAAAGGCTTCTGTTACGGCCAGTGTACCGTCGTATGCGTCTTTTACGTTAGTACCTTTGAATAGCTCATCGAACATCAGCAACAGGCGTTTACCGGTAGCCGCCGCCTCTGCGGCGTGTTTCACCCGCACTACTTCCGCATAGAAATGGCTGTAGCCCAGGTGGATATTATCGGCTACGTTGATAGAAGAGTATAGCCCTTCCCGTACGGAGAACTGCATCTCATCAGCCGCAACAGGGAAACCCATATGCGCCAGGTACATGCCGATGCCCACTGCTTTCATCAGCGTGGATTTACCGGCCATGTTGGCGCCGGTCAGGAAAAGCACATTGCTGTGCCCCTGCATGGAGATGTTGTTGCCAATCGCTTTCGCGATGCAGGGATGACGAAGCCCGGTTACTGCGAAAGTATTCTTTTCCGCAGGTAACGCCTGCGTATAAGTAAACGCTTTTTCACGGGCTACATTACTCACGGCAATATTTACATCCAGTTCGTATATAAATGCCAACACTTCCTCCATTTCCCTGCTCAGCTTACCTTTCAGCAGGTTATCGTAGTAGGCCAGTGTTTTCACGGGCAGTGCCTGATAGATGTCCATGTTCAGCAGGCGCTCCAGCTCTTTGCCGGATAGTATCTGCCGCATGGCAGTGATGCGGCCGGCGAAGGGACTGCTATCAGCGGCCATTCCTTCCACCACGCCATAACACCGCTTCAGCGTTACGATGGTGGCCTGTAAACCCTGTACTATCTTGCGGTAGCGCTCATCATGGGTCAGGCCGGAGAGGACTTTCTTCATGAAAATGTCTCCCAAAATCAGGGCAGCATTTTTTCCGGTACCTGTATCCAGGTATTCCCTCATTAATGTCAGCTGTGGTACATCAAAAGGAAAGCTCAATTGGAGCTGCTGAAAGTAACGGAAAATACTGCTCCGTGTATTGATGGCTGCTGCATCCTCCAGCGGATGAAGGAACATATCGTCCAATAACCGCTCCCCTCCTCTTGTTTTCACTTCATTGAACAAATGGTATACAGAGCCGCTGCGGTATTTACCCAGCAGGTTCAGCTCATCCATTGTTTGCCTGTCTATGCTAAAACTCATGGTTATATTTTTACTTTATTTCACCGGTTTCTTTCCGTTCTTCAATATATCCAGTATTCCTTCATTACGGATGATCAGCATACCATGGCGGTCGTCGGTGATCCCTTCTTCCAGCGTGTAGGTATACTCCGGTGTATGTCCGTTCATGCGGGTGGGCAGGTACAGGAAACCTATACCAGCGTGTTGTTCCAGGTCTTCCCCGGCTTCCACGATATGCGAAGAAATAACGAACATACTGTTATGCTTCTTTGCAAACGCAGCAGTAACGGCCACCGTAGCTTCATGGGCGTCCTTTACGTTCGTGCCGCGAAAAAGCTCGTCGAATATCACCAGCAGTGCCTTGCCACTGTTAAGTTCCGCAGCAATCTTTTTCACGCGCAGCACTTCTGCATAGAAGTGGCTGGCGCCGATCCCCAGGTTGTCGGGGAGGTTAATGGTCGTATAGATGCCATCCAGCACGGCAAATTCCATGGCCCGTGCAGCCACCGGAAATCCCATGTGTGCAATGTATAATGCCGTGCTCAGTGAGCGCAGGAAAGTAGATTTCCCGGCCATGTTGGCGCCGGTCAGGAAAATGACATTGCGCGTGCCATTCATCATCACGTTGTTGCCTATAGGATTGCTGAGGGAAGGATGATATACTCCTTCCAGTTTCAGCTTGCAGGGGCCTTTATCGAGTGCCTTCGGAAATATGAATTTCCTGTCCGTAGCCACTTTGGCTACGGAGGCATATACATCCAGGTAATAGATATATCCCAGCAGTTGTGCAATTTTATTGCGTTCGCGGGTTCTGAACAGCAGGTCGTAGGCAGTGATGGCGCCATAAGACAGCTTACCCGGCTGCTTTTCATTCAGTGCCGGCTCCAGGGCCGGATCGGCCAGCAATGCTGCAATGGCCGTCCGCTCTGGTGCATAGGCAGCAATGGCGGAAATATCGCTGCCCTGTATAAACTGGTTGGTTTGCTGAATAAGTTCTATAACTGCCGTTACGCCGTTGTTGATCTCCTTTTCGCTGAGCGTTACCTGCTGATTGGCGCTTTTCGTTTGTGCGTCGCCGATAGCCAGGTATTTCTCTGCCATATCAAACAGTGATGAGTTGAACGGGAACGCAACATTCAGGCGCGAGAACCCGGCAATAATGCTGCTTCGTTTATTGATGCTGTCTTTGTCTGACAACGGATTACGGAACATTTCTTCCAGGATCGTTTCGCCACCGCGGGTGTGGGTATTATTATAGATATCATAGATACCGCCCACATCCCTTTTTCCAAAAATCCTGAGATCATCAATTGTTTGTTCGTCTGTATGCAAGATCATGTGTTCCGTTTTTATTGTCGTTTACGACGGATCAGTAATATGGTACCGGCTAAAGCAACAAGGGCCGGTAGTATCCATACGAAGAGCCACTTCACTGTATTGGCGCCAGCCGGACTAATCCTGAGCAGCGTATCTACAGGCTTGGGTTTGGGCGTATAGATGGGGAAAGCGCCATAGTCGAGCCAGCTGAACATAGCCTTGCTCATAGCACCACCGCCCTGCCGCAATGAGCTCATAAAGTCAGCGTCGCCCATTACAATGATGCGTTGCTGCCTGTTGCCTGCCTGCCGTGTCAGCGATACTGCCGTTGCGTAGGAAACAGCCCTGGTATCGCCTTCCTGCGGACTGAACACCGGCGCTGCCGAGTCTACTACCAGCGCCCCTTTCTTCAGCCAGTCCCTACCATTAAAGGTGGTCAGCAATGCCTCCGTTTTATATTTGCTGCTATCCAGTATAGTAATGGGCGCAGCACCAGGCATCAGCTGAGGAATAGTATCCCCTTGTTCCATCATGGTTCTGAGATCTGTAAAAAAACCGCTGCCGGCAAGATAAGTAGCTGCCCTGGTGATATAGGGCTTAATCATGTGCGGCATTTCATCTTTCGAGAGTTCTACCAGTGTGCCTTCTTCCAGCTGTATTCCCAGCTGTTGCAATACCGGGTTCAGTATTTGTTGTTTACCCGGCTCTCCGAGCAGCATCATGTTACCACCCCTGTCGAGATACCGCCTGATATTTTCTTTTTTTGCCGGGCTCAGTTCCGTTTTAGGATCTGCCAGTACCAGGGTAGCAATGCTATCCGGTATTTCATGAGTTTCACCGGAAAGTGAGTCGGAGTCGAATCCTATATTGATCAGCGCTTCGCGCTCTGCCTTATTCTGTGTCAGGCCATAGTATTCCCTTTCTCCTTTCTTATAGATATCCCTTTCCAGGTTGCCGGTAAGGAAAGTCAGTTTAGGCATCTTCGCCTGTAACAGGCGTTTCAACGCAGGCGCCACCTGGAGCTCTTCCGGCCAGAAAGTAGGATCATCGAACGTGCGCAGGAAGGTACGGCGGCCGTTATACTTTACTTCCATTACCACGCGATAACGTTCCGGTTGCAGATTGATCATTTTACGAACCTCTGCCGGCGCTTTGAACATCGACGGGTTCAGTTCAAACCCTTCTGCCATTTGTTTGGCAATCTGTTCCAGGTTTTTGCCTGGCCACATTTTATACAGGGTGCTATCGTTGTCGTCGGTATCGTAATAGTATACATAATTGAATTTAATATCCGGTTTGAAGCGGAGATATGGTTCCCACAGGTTCCACAAATAATCGTTGCGGTTTTCCGGGAAACCTTTGATAGCTCCGCCTCCCAGGAGGTTGGTATACAACGTCACTTCCAGCGGGCCGTTGCCCATTTCTTTAATGATCTGCTGCGTATTCGGATGTAAGGTATTTATCTTTCTGGCAGTAGTATCCCAGTAACCAATGAAAGCCGGGCGTGAGCTGAAGTATCCGGTGGCCAGCACAATTACCACTACTACTATATAACGCGATACCCTTATCAGCCAGCTTTTGGATTCGCGGCCTGCTTTCAGTTTTATCAGGGTGAACGATACAAACATAAAGATGATCATCAGGAAGTAGATCACATCAGCGGTGGTGATCAGTCCTCTCAACATCTTCACAGTTCTACCTGATATAGAAAGAAAATAGGTCAGATCTCTTACAAAATCATACTTCTGCCATAAGCCACCAATGCGGCCCAGTATAAATATGATGATAAAGCTGCCAATCGCGGAAACGATCTGGTAGTTAGTCAGGCTCGACATAAAAAGTCCGATAGCCGTGTAGGTACATACCAACAGATAAAATCCCAGTGCGGCAGACAATAACATGCCATAGTCGGCCGATTTTATCTGCACCATTCCCATCATCATGAAGATACCTACAATAGATACGAGCATGAAATTATAGAGCATGATAGCGAGATATTTTCCGAATACGATCTCTCTTGTTTTCACCGGCGAAGAATAGAGCAGCTTGATAGTACCGTTATTGATTTCCCTGCTGATGAGCCCCATCGTCAGGAGTGGCACAAACAGGTAGAGGTTCTGTAAAGCATTACTGAAAATGCCATCGCCGCCGAGGAAAATACCAGGTGTCAATGGAACGCCCCAATCCTTGAACTGAGGGTTATTTTTCAAAGCTATATCCTGCCATTTGGCGAGGTTCAACAGCTCCCTGCTGTAATAAAACCCGGACTGCACCATGAATGCGATCGTTAAAAACCAGGCGACCGGAGAGTAAAACAGGTTCCTGAGTTCCGTTTTCGCAATTTTGAATATCATCTTCATGTATAAAAATTATTGGAGCGATTGATTTGAAAGTTGCTTGAATATATCGTCGAGCAGGCTTTTATCGAGACTGATTTCCCGAAGGCGCCATTCGTTTTGCACGCTGGCGGCGATGATCCTTTCCGTGATATCCTGATCGCCATCGAAATAGATGCGTATCTGCCGGTCGCTGAGCATTTCTACTTTGGTGACGCCACTGATTTTCTGCAGTTCCGATACCGGTGGTGGATTTTCCATGCGGGTCAGTACGCTATGTGGCTGTACGTAGTTATTGAAAGCATCCATGGTATCGGAGAAGATAACGCGGCCGCCTTCTATCATCACCACTTCACGGCAGAGGAGGTGTACTTCTGAGAGTACATGCGAGGAAAGCAGCACGGTATGTTCTCTGGCAATTTCGCGGATCAGTTTTCGTACTTCGATGAGCTGGTTTGGATCAAGCCCGTTAGTGGGCTCGTCCATCACTACCAGCTTTGGTTTATGGATGATGGCCTGCGCGATTCCGACACGTTGACGATAACCACCGGAAAGATTTTTGATCAGGCGGGAGCTGAAATGCGCGATCCCGCAGCGGTCTTTAGCTTCTTTGACTGCTTTTCCGATGTTATTCTTTTCAATCAGGCGAAGGCCTGCTGCATAGGTGAGGTATTCGTCGACCGTCAGATCGGTATACACAGGCGGGTTCTGGGGCAGAAATCCTATTTCTTTCTTTGCTTCTTCCGGTTGCTTTCTGATATCAATACCGTTGATATAAACATCGCCTTCCGTTTGGTTCAATACTCCGCACATGATATTCATGGTGGTTGACTTCCCGGCGCCGTTGGAGCCGAGGAGGCCCACTACGCCGGTCTGGCTGATCTCCATGTTAATATCGCGTATAGCCCAGGCAGAGCTGTACTTATGCGAAAGCCTGTCGATTTTTAATATGCTGCTCATAATACGTTTTTAATACTTTATGCAGATGTATACCGCCGGGTTAATGCTTGATCATCAATATCTGCAGACTGTCGTTCCCGAGGCCGCCAGGTTTCCCTATCAGTGCCAGTGTGAAATTCTGGTAAAGCCAGGGGCTGATATAAGATCCCTGGGCCGGGTGCAGGTCTTTTGTTCTTTGGCTGGCAATGACTGTTCCGCTGGCCGGATCCCGAAATTCAAAAACATATTCATCCTGTGCGGCTCTGCCGGAATAGGTTCTGAAACCTGTAATACCTTTATAAGGCAGGCTGCTGACTTCCGGAGTACCTGCTTTGCCCTGTATATTGATATTCACGGCTTTTACTCCCTGAGAAAGGTTGACGAATTGCAGTGTAAAATTACTGTCGGCTGCCGGCAGGTAGGGCACTGCATCTTTTGTAAATACCGTATCCGGCTGCGCGGGCGTACCGGTCAGGTACAGGCTTTGCATGGAACCGATCGGCAGGTCGAGCACGAGATTGAAGAGCGGTTTACTTTTCTCCGTTGTATCAGGAAACTGGTACAGGGCCAGTGTTTGCTGGCCGGAGTAAGAACCGAAGCTATTGGCCACCGGGTTGAATACGCCATATTGCAGGGAATCCGAGTTGTAATAATCGAATGGGTTTCCGCCCTTAAAATTAGTGATCAGCGCACGGCTTCCCACCACTGCGTTGATGACTGTCAGCGAGGCTGTACCAGGCGCCTGTTTATCTTTTTTGCAGGAGGAGATACTGATCAGTGTTGTCAACGCTGCCAGTCCTGTTACGATATATCTGGAAATAACTGATGACATATTAATACCCTGGATTTTGAGTGAGCAAATGATTGACATTCAATTCTACTGTCGGGATTGGATAAAGCAACTGGTAATCCCCCAGCCACGGCTGTTTCAGCGGTATAGTCGACAACACGTCATGTGCTTTGCCGGTGCGTTTCAGATCAAACCAGCGGTGGCCCCATTCCGAAAAGAGCTCTGTACGTCTTTCTTTGGCAACAGCCGCCAGCACCTGATCTTTACCCAGCGTAGCCGGCAATGCAGATAACCCGGCGCGGTTGCGGATCACGTTCAGATCGGCAATAGCCGCTGTAAGTCCGCCTGGGCCGCCATTTGCGGCAGCTTCAGCCCTTACCAGGTACATTTCCGCGAGGCGCTGTACTACATAATATTCCAGGGGAAAACTTACGGAGTTGTTAGTAGCGCCGATTTTATATTTACTGGCATAATAGACTGCATTCGTTCCGGTACCTTTAAAGTTGCCGGTCCATGCGGCCAGCCGCTTATCCCCTGGCTCAAACGTTTTCACCATGTCATTTGTCAAACAGAGAGCACTGTATCCGCCTACGCCCATGCCCAGGCCATATCCTTCGGGAGTCGCATTACCGATACCCGTTCCCTGCCCGGTTGGTTTCAGTTCCCAGATCGCTTCTTTGCTGGTACTCAGGAAAACATTGTTCAGATCAGATTCCAGCGAGTACATGGCGTTGTTGTTAATCACCGTTGTAGCAGCAGCTACCGCATCTGCATAATTGCCGGCATAGAGTGAAACCCTTGCCAGCAAAGCCGCAGCAGCATAGCGATTGGGGCGTACCCTTTCGCCGGAAGTAGTCGGATAGCTTTCACCCATAGTAGTTGAAGCTTCCTTCAGGTCAAGTATCATCTGCTGGTAGATCTGCGCCTGGGGCGTTCTGGGCATGTTAGATGTCTTGTTAAAATCTGTAGTCAACACCAGTGGCACATCACCAAAAAAATTGGTGAGGTAGAAGTAGCATAAACTCCGTACATACTTCGCTTCTCCTGTGAGGGCCTTCTTTACACTATCTTTAAGAGTAGTAGATGTAGACGCCGCAATTCCTTCTACTACAGAGTTAGCGCCATAGATGGCAGTGTACGCACTGGTCCATACCCCATTCACTTTATCATTTGTAAAACGTGTCAGCTTGTTGGTATTGGGATAATACCAGGACGGCCATTGCACTCCGGCGTATACATACATTTCATCGGACGATAAACTTCCGAGCGCTGTACTAAGGCCTGCGGCAAATGATCGTTGCCAGATATCGCTGATCAGGGCAGAACTGGTACCGTTGATCATTACCGTATAAATCCCGGCCATAGCGCCATTCGCCTGGCTTTCCGTATTGAAAACCTGCGGCGTACTGATGGTACTGATGGGAGCAGGCACTTCTACTAATTTTTTACAGGAAGAATTTGTTACAGCCAATGCGAGGCAGCTAATGACGGTTGTTATTATTTGTTGGTATATCCTCATGACTGAAATTTTAGAAATTAAATGAAAATCCACCGGTAACTGTTCTGGAAGATGGAGGAGAGTTAAGATCCTGCACTTCAGGATCCAGGCCCGGATACTTCGTAATCGTGAAAAGATTCTGCGTTTGAATAAAGAAACGGCAGCTCTCCATATGCGCTCTTTTCACCCAGGCTCCAGGCAGGTCATAGCTGATGGAGAGGTTATTCAGGCGGAAGTAGGAAGCATCCACAATTGGACCGTCGGAATTGTTAAGCGCAGTGGCGGAAGCGCCGGTAAGTGCGGAGAAACGGGCATACCTGGCATTGTCGCCCGGCTTTTGCCAGTGGTTCTCGAGCGCTTTCACGGGCAGATTCATCATCAGACCAGGTGTAGCCGTCATGAACGGATCCACTCCCAATTGCCTTTTGTAGTCGAAGAAAAAGTCGAGCCGGAATCCTTTATAAGAAAACTGCGATCCTGCGCCTCCATAATATTTCGGGTTCATATCGATAGCCCGGTAGTTGTCGGCGTTCAGGAAACCGTCGGCAAGATTCACTATCCCATCTTTATTATGATCTTCATAGGCATACTGGCCTGTCAATGGATTTACGCCGAGATAATGCAGCTTGTATTTTGTTGAAAGGGAATATCCTACCTGGTAGATGTTGTAAAAAGGTGATTTTTCTATGTTCGGATAAGATACCAGTATATTCTTATTAGTAGAAATATTAACGAATACGGACCACGACAGGTCTTTCCTGCTGATCAGATTAGCCCTGATAGATCCTTCCCAGCCGGAGTTCTGTACCACCGCCGCCCAGTTGGCGACAACAGATGGGAAGCCGGTATACAGTGGCGTTGGGTAGTTAGTTACCTGGTCGCCGCTGCGGTGCTTGTAATAGGCCGCTTCGAGATTGATTTTATCATTCAGGAATCCGAGCGCAAGAGAACCTTCTATTTTTTTATTGTTCTCCCAATGATAATCCGGGTTCACTGCATGGATGGGAATGAAAGGCTGTACGCCATCATAACGGGGAATCGGAAATCCGCCTGAAGAGGCGCTCCACTGCGACAGATACTGGTAGTCGCCGATAGCGCCATCGCTGCCGGTCAGGCCGTAGCTGCCTCTGAGTTTCGCAAAACTCATCCAGGCGGGCATTAACTGCCGCATCCATTTTTCTTCCGACAATATCCAGGCAGCGCCCACGGAACCGAAGTTACCAAACTGGTGGCCTGGTCCGAAGCGGGAGGAGCCGTCTCTTCGTGCATTCAGGTTGATGATGTATTTGTTAGCCCAGTTATAGTTGATGCGGCCAAATACGGCTGCATACTTATAGCGGCTATATCCTTCGGTAACTGACTGAATCGGGGCATTGGCAATGGTACCCATCAGGTTATCGTCGCCATAGCCAAGGCCAGCCTGCGTGATACCGTCTGTAGTTACCGATTGCAGGGAACCACCTGCCTGCACAGATAAATCTCCTTTACCAATCAGGCGGCTATAAGCGAGTTGTGGTTCAACGATCCAGTTAGAATTTTTCGTGGTACCGAAAAAGGCCATGCCCATAGGACTTGCGGCTGGATTTTGAGACGCCATTGGCATCGTCACTTTATTGGAGCCGCTGGAAAACTGGTATCCGCCTGTTGTGGTAAAAGTAAGCCCTTTTACTATTTCATACCTGACCTCGAGGTTGGATTTGAACTGATTTATCTGGCTGCTGGTTGGCTGAAGCAATGCGGCGAATGGAAAAGTCTCACCGGCTTGTTCTTTATCCCACTCTGCATAATTCAGGTTTCCTTTGCTGTCGAATATGGGAGGCGCATTGGGAGCCAGCGTATAAGCCCTGGAAATCCCTCCCACAGCATCTACGGAGGTGTAATTCACCTCGGAGCCCAGCATAATACTGAATTTGTGATCCTTGCTGGAATGCCTGACATTGGCATTTAAAGCGGCAACCTGGCTGGAGCCACTTTTTTTAAGCATTTCCTGTTGCCTGGTATAATTGGTTCCTACGTAGAAATTAGTCTGTTCATCTCCGCCGGTAAGACTGGCGGATACGGAAGTCTGATAACCGGTGCCCAGCATTTGCTTCTGCCAGTCGGTGTACCGGGTCGAATCCCAGAGGGTAAGATCCGGAGCAGTTGTCGGAGTAGGAATCGCGCCATCGTTCCTGAACGCTTCCCTGCGCATTTGCAGGTATTGCGAAGTGTTCATCAATTTCCAGCGCTTGGGTACGAATACCACACCCTGTTTAACATCCAATGAGAAAGCTGTTTTACCAGCTTTTCCTCTTTTGGTGGTGATAATAATCACACCATTGGCGCCACGTGAGCCATATATAGCCGTGGCATCTGCATCTTTAAGCACTTCAATGCTTTCGATATCTTTAGGATTCATCCCAAATAATGGGCTTTGACCATTGGTAGCAGAGAATCCACTCTGGATGAGGCCCGTAGATACACCAGGTACCTGACTGTAGGTATTACCTACGTTCAGTACCGTGAGAGGCACTCCATCGATGATATACAAAGGGTCTGTTGTAAAATTGGTACCCAGAGAATTTCTTCCCCTGATTTCCATCTTAACCGGAGAGCTGGAATAGCCGTTGGTTTGTGTAACCAGCAAACCAGGCACTCTGCCCTGCAATGCCAGCAGGGGGTTCATCACGGGTTGTTCTTCAATTTCCCGCGCTGTCACTTTGGTGATGTTACCGGTAGCCAGACGTTTGCTGGTGATACCATAAGCCTGTACCACCGCCTGATCCAGTTCGCTGGTAGCCATTTTCATCTTCACGAGGCCATGTCCGCCAATGCCGCCTGCGCGTAAAGTCAGTTTCTCGTAGCCGATGCTGGTAAAAACAACCGCATCGCCGTCGTCTACATTTTTCAATGTAAACTCGCCTCTTTCGTTTGTTTGTGCTCCTTTATTGGTGCCGCTTACAAAAACGGTGACGCCGGGTACCGGGAGCGTCGTTCTTTCATCGTACGTCACTCCCGATATATCCTTTGCGCCGAGCTGCTGCTCCAGTTCTTTTGGCAGCTTTTCTGTTTTTTTGAATACCACGATGGTATTACCAACGATGGTGTAGTTCAGCGGCAAACCTGCCAGTAACGCCTTCATAAACTGATCCAACGTCATACTTTTGGCATTCACCTGTACCAGCTGTGAAACATCCACCTGTTCAGGATTGAATACCACGGCATAGCTGGTTTGTTTTTTTATCTCTGCAAATACCTGTTGCAGTGTCACTTTCTTACCACTGTAGCTGATCACCTGCGCCTTTCCTATCAGGGGCAGGCCCAGTGCGGCAATCAGTAGAAAAACCAACATCCACTGTTTGAACAACCGGTTTGTCCGGGCCGGTTGCTTGTGCTGACTTAATTCCAACATAACAACATTTTGGTTGATTAAATAACTATTATCCATTCTGTCAAATAAACCCGGCAATGCAGGCGGGATATACCTTTTATTGCATTGGGTCAGGGCATAGCTCCGCCCTTAGCTAAACAGCTTTTTTATCAATTGAACATACCATTCCCCTTAGCCATTACCGGCTGGTATGTTCACTCATTCGTCGTAATTGGTTTGTGTAATTATGCTTCCCGTTATCGTAAATTCCTATGGCATAACAATCAGCTTTCTTCCTTCAATCCTGTAACGAACGCCCATCGTGCTTAATACTGTCAATGCCTGCGGCAGATCCAGATTCCGTTTTATTTCACCGCTGAATATAATATCCGGTACGCCATGTTCATAGGCTACCTCCACATCATACCAGCGGGCCATTTGTTTCAACACTTCATCGAGGCGGGCATGATCGAACTGGAAAGAGCCGTTCTTCCATGACATCACCATATCCAGGTCTGTGTGATCGGTTACGCTCATCTTATCATTTACGATGAGTGCCTGCTGGCCTGGTTTTAGTACAACAGCCTGCTGATGCAGGACCATCTTCACACTACCTTCCAGCAAAGTAGTATGTATGCTGTTTTCATCTGTATAAGCATTCACATTAAAACTGGTCCCCAACACTTCCACGGATGCTCTGCCGTCGATATTTACTTTAAATGCCTGTTCCTTGTTTTTTGCTACTTCAAAATAAGCCTCTCCGGTGACCTTCACTTTACGTTCGCTGCCAGTAAAGGCGGTGGGGTAAGTGATGCTGGAAGCGGCATTCAGCCAAACGTCTGTACCATCCGGCAGCTGCAGTTTATACTGGCCGCCCCGGGGGGTTGATAGTGTATGATATTCCACCACATCTGCCTTGCCGGCATAGTCGAGCTTACCGCTATCGTTACTTATATTAAGATTTCCCTGATGAGCAATACTGCCATGGGCGCTGTCGAGCACAATTTCTTCCCCATTGGCCAGTTTCAGGATTGCTTTATTACCACCGGAGCTCAGTATGGGCGTGGTAGTTGCCAGCGGCGTTTTCGGGGTATGCTTCCCCGTTAGCATCTGGATCCCCGCTCCTACGGCCAGCAGCAATACTGCCGCGGCGGCGTAACGTACCCAGGGCCTGTTCAGACGCCGTACCCGCTTATCTTCCCATACCGGCATTTGCGTATTTTCCATGGAAACCATCAGCCGGTCCAGTATACGTTTGCCGGCATCGGCGCTGAGCGCCGGCTGCTCGGTAAAGGAGGCATCAAATGCCTGCTGCAGGATGGCTTCCACGTTGCCATCATTTTCCGGCGCACGTTCCCGCAGCAAAGCAAACAGCTCGGCACTCTCCGTTTCGGTGATGGTGCCGTTCAGGTACTTCTGAAGCAGGTCTGTTACAGGAAAATTATTCGGTTCCATATACATAAGACTAATGAGTAAAAGAAATGGGTGGATGCCCGGGAAAAAATTTTTTATTTCATTGAAACCAGGAGGATCAGCAGGGAAATATGCCCGTGCTCCAGCAGGTATTCACGGATCGATTTTACGGCGAGCGACAGGTGCTGCTTAAACGTATTACGGGAAATATTCATCAATGCGGCTGCTTCCTCGTATGATTTTCCCTGCTGGCGGCATAGTATAAAAGCCTCGCGCCGCTGTGGCGGCAGGTTGGCCACTGCATTGTGCAGCAGCTCTTCATATTGCTTTGTTTCCAGGGCATTCATGAGCGACTGGTCGTTGATTCCCAGGGAAACCCGGTGCATCACTTCATCGCGTATGGTATCGAAAAGGGATATCCTGTTCAATTGGGTAAGGGCGGCATTCCGGGCCAGACGGTACAGGTAGGCGGAAAAAGAAGACTTAATATCCAGCTGGGCCCTGATTTCCCAGATCTTCAGGAAAACATCGTGCACAAGGTCTTCTGTAAGTACCGGATTCTTGGTGAATTTCAGCAGGTAATTATATATACCGGCATGATACTGCTGATATATAACAGTAAAGGCCTCCTTGTTGCCAAGGGCAAGTTGTTTAAGTGATTCCTGTTCATTCATTATGCTGGGAACATCTCCGCTTTTGCCTGAAGCAAGGGTAAATTTAATACTAATTGTCAAATTTAGTTAGCCGGGCCGGGATTAGAATGTATGAGCGGGAATTATACTCCACCACCTGCCGGATTTCGGCAGGCAGTGGAGTGGGTCAGATATCAGGATGCTTTAAACAATTCTTCGTACAGTCCCTTCAATGCTGCCGGCGCTTTCTTCACTATGCCGGCGTAGTGTTTCGGATCTCCGAAAGTGGTATACAATACTTCCTGCCACACATCATCTGTCATCTCCGCTACGCTGCTCCCACCCTGCTGAAAGTCGTTTATTTCATCGGCAGTAAAGAAATTGCCAAAGTTGTTCCTGCATTCCAATAAGCGCTCCAGGCTTTCGGCATGGTTGAAATGTTCCAGGAAAATTTTGTGATGCGGATGCGATTGCATCGACATAATACATTTAATATACACCACAATAGAACGCCGGCTGATACCATATTTTTCTACGAAAGCCACGGTAAATTTTTCCTGGATAGACTGATGTTCTTCATCCACGGTTTCCATATACCTGATCACGGTATCGAAATACTGCTCTCCAGCCAGGCCGAGGGCAAATACGGCGAAAGTGGATGGCATGGCGCATTTCTCATCCTGCAGGTTGATGTACCATTCCCACTTGCTCATTGCCAGATCTATATATTCAGATAACTGTGGATAAAGATCCGGGTAGCTGGCAGCATTGGCGAAAAAATGATGTGCTCCGCATTTCACGAGTCCCTTGATGGGAAGTACATTTTTGGTTTTGGCAGATAATTCAATGGCATAGCTTCCGGGAAAATCCGTTCTGAGCAGGGTATTGATATAGGTCAACGCGCTGCTGTAAGCCTCCTGTCCTTCATGAAGTATTTTTATTCTAATAGTCGCAAAAACGTCGTTCGCTTTGCAGTCGACGTTTGCATCTTTATATGCCGTCACTCTTTTGGGCAGGGCACCACTGCCCTCCTTCTTCAGGCGTTTCACCTCATCGGAACCCAGGTCTTCCACAAATTTGAAGTATTTATTGGCAGTTACGGTTTCATAACTGGCGCCATATTTAATATGACAGATACCTATATAAACGATAAAGCTGAGTACTTCCGGATTAACGCCACTGGTATCAACACCCGGCTTCAGGGTGTATTCTCCGTTCCAGATGTACGCAGGCGGATCAAAAAATTTGTTCTGTACATGTTCTTCGATCCAGAGGCCAATGGTGTAGCTGATCATGCCAAAGCCACCCGGAGCAAGCTTCCGCAGCTTTTCTACAAATTCGGTATAGAGGCTTTTAGAGAGCGGTCTTGATTGAAAAAAATACTTCAGTACGGCGGTATTCAGAAATCGTTCACCGGTACTGAGGGTATATACGTGGGCGTCGTCCTTATCTGTGCTACAGCTACCGTTGTTGATGGCCTGGATAAATTTTTCGAGCAGTGCTTCATTTCCATTGATGTCGACCAGGTAATTCAAATCTCTTTCCATTTCATTATTCGCTTTATAGAAGAACAATAATAGGAAATTATAGTAAGATGGGAATTCCTCAATTTCCGCTTATATTCGTTCCATATCTGAATTATTGATCTTGCTATTTAATTTTCTACACTTACCGTTTCCAGGCCCTACGGGTATAC